>CAVRHR010000005.1:0-1932665 GCA_963721005.1 uncultured Alphaproteobacteria bacterium
GATCTGCGGGCGCACCCAGCCGATCATGTCCTGAAGCTCGGCGCGGCGCGGATGGCCGGACACGTGCACCAGCTGGTCGCGATCGGTGATGACCTCGACGCCGCTGCGCGACCGGCCATTGATCACCCGCTCACCGCCTTCTCGTTGCCCGGAATGGCGCGCGAGGAGAAAATCACGCGGTCGCCGCAGAGAAGCTCACCTCGGGATGATCGTCCTCGGCAATGCGCGATAGCGCCGCGCGCGCCTCGCCCTGGCTGCCGGTGCACAAAGCCACGACCTTGTCCGGGCGGCAGATAGCCGAAGACGTCGACCGAGCGGAAGTCCCGGATGCCGTCGAGGTAGCCGGTCTCGCGCGCGACCTGGGTGATCCGCTCCATGGCGCGGCCGACCAGGACGACCTCGCGGTCGCAGGCCGCAGCGGCCTCGGCGACCGAACGCAGGCGGCCGACATTGGACGCGAAGGTGGTGACGCCGACGCGCGCCGGGCGCGGTCCGGATCAGCTCGGCGAGCGTCTTGGCCACCTCGTCTCGGAGGGCGAGCGGCCCTCGCGCACCGCATTGGTCGAATCGCCGACCAGCGCCAGGCAGCCCTCGTCGCCGAGCGCGCGCAGCTTGGCCTCATCGGTCGGCGGCCCGATCACCGGCGTGGGATCGATCTTCCAGTCGCCGGTATGGAGCACGGTGCCGAGCCGGGTGCGGATGATGAGGCCGTTCAATTCCGGGATCGAATGGGCCACCGAGACGAGCTCGATGTCGAAGGGCCCGAGCGAAAACGCCCGCCCAGCGGCACGACGGTGACCGGCATGCGGCGCCCGGCTCGCCTTGCCGCTTGGCCTCCAGCAGCGCGGCGGTGAACGGCGTGGCGTAGACCGGGACCTTGAGCCGCGGCCACAGATCGAGCAACGCGCCGAAATGATCCTCGTGGGCATGGGTGAGCACGAGTCCCAGCAGATTGCGGCGCTCCTCGACCAGGAAGCGGATATCCGGCATGATCAGATCGATGCCGGGCAGATCGTCACCCGCGAACGAGACGCCGAGATCGACCGCGATCCATTTCCGGCGCGCGCGTCGCCGAAGCCGTAGAGCGCGAGGTTCATGCCGATCTCGCCGACCCCACCCAGCGGCGCAAATACCAGCTCGTCGCCCCGGCGCGCCATCAGCCCCTACGGCTCGCGATCGCGATTGCGACATCAGCGCGAGGCTCCGAAGAGATGACGTCGCCCGCCGCCACGACCGCCTTGCCGCCGTCGGGAGCGAGCAGCACCGGCGACCGGCATTCGTCGAGCGGCCTCGAAGCGGCCGGCGAGCTCGCGGTCGGCGAGACCGGACCCGGATATTCTCGCCGAGGCCGGCGCGCGGGCAAGCCAGTCGGCGCGGATCGTGGCGAAACCGCGCCGCGGTTCCATTGCGCCAGCCGGCCCGGCATCTTGTCCGACAGGGCCGCGAACAGCGCCGCGGCTGAAACGCCGGCCCCGCCGGCGCGAGGTCGGTCACCGGAAAGGCGGCACCGGCCGGATAGCGCGTGCAATTGACGCCGATGCCGATGGCCACCGCTCCCTCTTCCTCCCGGCCCTCGCCTTCGATCAGGATGCCGGCGAATTTGGCGCCCGACAGCAGCAGGTCGTTCGGCCATTTGAGCTCCAGCATCGGCCTGATCGCGGGGGCGACCTCGACGACCGCGTCATGAACGCGAGCGCCGCCACGAACGGCGAGCTGCGGCCAATGCTCGAGCGGGCCCGGATCGGTCAGCAGCAGGCTGGCGTGCAGATTGCCGGGAACCGAAATCCAGTTGCGGCCGCGCCGGCCGCGGCCGGCGCTCTGCGCTCGGCGGTGATCCACAGCGGCCCGGCTCGCCCTGCGCGCCAGCCGCAAGGCCTCCGCATTGGTCGAGTCGATCTCGTCATAGGTCACGAGCCGCACCCCCGCGGCGGACGCCTGGCATCCAGCTCCATCATTCAGGTCAGCAATTCGATCATTCAAAACAGCGATTTGGCCGCGGCGGTCGCGGCCGCGACCAGCGGCCCGGGATAGACGAAGAACAGCAGGTTGAACAGCCCGGTCACGCCGAGCACGAACTTGAGCTCGTAGGCCATCGGGCGCGAAGGCCGGCAGGCTCGTCGAAATACATGATCTTCACGATGGTAAGATAGTAATACGCGCCCACCACGCTGGTCACGACGCCGATGACGGCAAGCGCGAACAGTCCGGCCTTGATGGCGGCCAGGAAACGTAGAACTTGGCAAAGAATCCGGCGAGCGGCGGAATGCCGGCGAGCGAGAACAGCAGCATCGCCAGGAAGAACGCCATGGTGGGATTGGTGCGCGCGAACCCGGCCAGGTCGCCGATCCCCTCGACCATCTGGCCGTCGCGCGCATCGCCAAGATGACCGCGAAGGTGCCGAGCGTCATGGCCAGATAGATCGCCATATAGACCAGCACGCCCTCGACGCCATCCGCGGTGGCGGCGGCGAGGCCGATGAGGGCGAAGCCCATATGCCCGATCGACGAATAGGCCATCAGCCGCTTGATATTGCGCTGGCCGATGGCCGCGAAAGCGCCGAGCGCCATCGAGGCGATGGAGACGAAGACCACGATCTGCTGCCATTCGCACGATGCCGGGAAACGCCATGATGGTGGTGCGCACGAACATGGCGATGCCGGCGATCTTGGGTGCGGCGGCGAAGAACGCGGTGATCGGGGTCGGGGCGCCCTCGTAGACGTCCGGCGTCCACATGTGGAACGGCACCGCCGATACCTTGAAGCAGAAGCCGGCGAACAGGAAGACCAGGCCCAAGATCAAGCCGATGCTGCCCGGGTTCGCCGCCTTGGCGATGCCGGCGAAGCTCACCGTGCCGGTAAAGCCGTAGACCAGGGAAGCGCCGTACAGCAGCATGCCGGAGGAGAGCGCGCCCAGGATGAAGTATTTGAGGCCGGCCTCGGACGAGCGCGCGGAATCGCGGTTGATGGCGGCCACCACGTAGAGCGCCAGGCTCATCAATTCGAGGCCGAGATAGAGCGCGATGAGATCGGCCGCCGAGATCAGCATCAGCATGCCGGTGGTCGCCAGCAGGATCAGGATCGGGTACTCGAATTTCTGCTGGTTCTCGCGCGCCAGATAGTCGAACGACATCAGGATCGCGGCGGCCGAGCCGGTCAGCGCGAGCAGCTTGAGAAAGCGCGCGAACGGATCGAGGATGAAGCTGCCGCCGAAGGTCGATGAGCGTGCCGCCCGGCAGCCACAGCACGATCGCCGCCGGCCGCGACCAAGCAGCACGATCGCCAGCCAATTGACCGCGACCGCGGTGCTGCTCGCCGCGGAAGGCCCCGAGCATCAGGAGCGCCATGGCGCCGACCGCCAGCACGATCTCGGGCAGTGCCGGCAGCAGGGCGGGAAGTGCAACCAGGTCATTCATCGGCATTCACCTCAGCAGCAACGCGGCGGTGTGCGCGGTGTCGAGCGCATGCGTGTAGCTGTCGAGCAGCTGGGCCACCGATGCGGCCGACAGGTCGAGCACCGGCTGCGGAAAGATGCCGAGCAGGATCGCCAGCACGGCGAGCGGCCCGAGCGTGATGATCTCGCGGTATTCGAGATCCCGGATGGCGGCGAGCGCCGGCTTGTCGAGCACGCCGTAGATGACCTTGCGGTAGAGCCACAGCGCGTAGGCGGCCGACAGGATGGTGCCGATGGTGGCGAAGGTCGCCACCGCGGTGTTCACCCGGAAGGTTCCGATCAAGGTCAGGAATTCGCCGATGAAGCCCGAGGTGCCGGGCAGCGCCACATTGGCGAGCGTGAATATCATGAAGGCCACCGCGTAGAACGGCATGCGGTTGACGAGCCCGCCATAGGCCGCGATCTCGCGCGTATGCATGCGGTCGTAGATCACGCCGACGCACAGGAACAGCGCGCCCGAAACCACGCCGTGGGAGATCATCTGGAAGATGCCGCCGGCGACGCCCTGGGTGGTGGCGGCGAAGATGCCCATGGTCACGAAGCCCATATGGGCCACCGACGAATAGGCGATCAGCTTCTTCATGTCCTCCTGCACCAGCGCCACCAGCGAGGTGTAGATGATGGCGACGACGGAGAGCGCGAAGACCAGCGGCGCGAAATCATGCGAGGCCGCCGGAAACATCGGCAGCGAGAAGCGCAGGAAGCCGTAGCCGCCCATCTTCAGGAGGATGGCGGCGAGGATCACCGAGCCCGCGGTCGGCGCCTCCACATGGGCGTCGGGCAGCCAAGTATGCACCGGCCACATCGGCATCTTCACCGCGAAAGATGCGAAGAAGGCGAGCCAGGCCCATTTCTGCAGGCCGAGCGGGAAGCCGTGATGCAGCAGCGTCGGGATGTCGGTGGTGCCGGCGTCCCAGTACAGCGACATGATGGCGAGCAGCATCAGCACCGAGCCGAGCAGCGTGTAGAGGAAGAACTTGAAGCTCGCATAGACGCGCCGCGGTCCGCCCCACACCCCGATGATGAGGAACATCGGAATGAGGCCGCCCTCGAAGAACAGATAGAACAGCACCAGATCGAGCGCCGTGAAGGTGCCGACCATCAGGGTCTCCAGCACCAGGAAGGCGATCATGTATTCCTTGACGCGCTTCTGGATCGCGGTCCAGCTCGCGATGATGCAGATCGGCATCAAGCCGGTGGTCAGTACCACGAACGGCAGCGAGATGCCGTCGACCCCCATGTGGTAGACGATGGCGCCCTCGAGCCAGCGATACTTCTCCTCGAACTGGAAGTCGGCCGACTTCGGATCGAACCGCCAGGTCAAGAGGAGCGCGATCGCGAACGTCACCAGCGTGACCCACAGCGCGATCCAGCGCACGTTGCGCTCTTCGGCCTCGCCGTGGCTGGGCAGTGCCGCGATCAGCAACGCGCCCGCCAGCGGCAGGAAGGCGATGACGGAGAGGATCGGCCAATTGAGCATCAATGCATGCCTCCGGCGAACATGAACCAGGTGATCAGCGCGGCGACGCCGATCAGCATGGCGAAGGCATAATGATAGAGATAGCCGGTCTGCAGCCGCACGACGCTGCGCGTCACGTCGAGCACCCGCGCCGATACGCCGTCGGGCCCGAAGCCGTCGATCAGCCAGCCGTCGCCGCCCTTCCACAACAGGCGGCCGAGCCGGAACGTCGGCCGGACCAGGAGAAAATCGTAGATCTCGTCGAAGTACCACTTGTTGAGCAGGAACCGGTAGAGCGGTGTCGTGCTGGCGCGCGAGCTCGACCGGCAGTTCGGGCTTGCGGATGTAGAACTGCCAGGCGACCGCAAATCCGATCACCATCATCAGGGTCGGCAGGATGCCGATCAGGAACGGAACGTGCTCCATCGTCCTCGAGCACGTGGTTGCTCTCCGCGAATTTCAGCGACTGGCGGAAGAATTCCTCGACGCCGTGGCCGGTGAACAGGTCCTTGAACGGGTAGCCGGCCAGCAGCGAGCCGGCGGCCAGCACCGCGAGCGGCACCATCATGGCGAGCGGGCTCTCGTGCGCCGCCTCGTAGTGATGGTGATCGTGCGGCGTGCCATGGAAGGTCTTGAAGATCAGCCGCCAGGAATAGAACGAGGTCAGCGCGGCGGCGGCGACCGTGCACAGGAAGCCATAGATCGCCATCGGATTGCCGCCCGCATAGGCCGCCTCGATGATGGCGTCCTTGGAGAAATAGCCGGCCGTGAGCGGAAACCCGGTGAGCGCCAGCGTCCCGATCACCATCGCCCAATAGGTCTACGGGATGCGGTCCTTGAGCCCGCCCATGCGGCGGATGTCCTGCTCATGGTGCATGGCGGTGATGACCGAGCCCGAGCCCAGGAACAGGAGCGCCTTGAAGAAAGCGTGGGTGAACAGGTGGAACATGCCGACCGAATAGGCCCCCACCCCCATGGCGACGAACATGTAGCCGAGCTGCGAGCAGGTCGAGTAGGCGACGATCCGCTTGATGTCGTTCTGCACCAGCCCGACGGTGGCGGCGAACAGGGCGGTGGTCGCCCCGATGGTGATGACGAAGGTCTGGGCGTTAGGCGAAAGCTCGAACAGCGGCGAAAGCCGCGCCACCATGAACACGCCGGCCGTCACCATGGTGGCGGCATGGATCAGGGCGGAGACCGGGGTCGGGCCCTCCATAGCGTCGGGCAGCCAGGTGTGGAGCAGGAACTGGGCGGACTTGCCCATGGCGCCGGTGAACAGCAGCAGGCAGATGACGGTGAGCGCATCGGCTTGGAGGCCGAAGACGTCGATGGTCTTGCCCGCAAGCCCGGGCGCCTGGGCGAACACGGTATCGAAGTCGACCGCTCCGGTCATCATGAAGACCGCAAAGATGCCGAGCGAGAAGCCGAAATCGCCGACCCGGTTGACGATGAAGGCCTTGATGGCGGCCGCGTTCGCCTCCGGCTTGAGATACCAGAAGCCGATGAGCAGATAGCTCATCAGGCCGACGCCTTCCCAGCCGAAGAATAGCTGCACCAGATTGTCCGCGGTCACCAGCATCAGCATGGCGAAGGTGAACAGCGACAGATAGGAGAAGAAGCGCGGCTGATGCGGATCCTCGGCCATGTAGCCGATCGAATAGAGGTGAACCAGGGCCGAGATGGTGGTGACGACCACCAGCATGACGGCGGTGAGCGTGTCGATGCGCAGCGCCCAGGCGAACTTGAGGTCGCCCGAGACCACCCAGCTCGCCAGCGCGACATGGGCGTCGTGGCCGAAGCCGACCTGCACGAACACGATCCACGACAGGATCATGGAGAAGAACAGAAGCCCGGTGGTGATGAGCTCGGCCATGCGCGAGCCGAGCGCGGCCGGCTGATGGTGTCCGGGCACCGCCGGCGCGGCGCTTGCATGATGCTCGGACCCCGTCGGCCCGGCATGATCCTCCGCGCCGGGCGCCGCCTTGCCGCCGGGGTGGCGGGCGCGCGCCCCGGTGAGCGAGATCAGGGCCGCCAGGATGGCGCCGAGCAGCGGCAGGAAGACGATCGTCTGATACATGCTGGGCGCTCAGCCTTTCATCAGATTTATGTCTTCGACCGCGATCGATCCGCGATTGCGGAAATAGACCACCAGGATGGCGAGGCCGATGGCGGCCTCGGCGGCGGCGACGGTCAGCACCACGAGCGCAAAGACCTGGCCCACGAGATCGCCGAGAAACGCCGAGAACGCCACCAGATTGAGATTGACGGCGAGCAGGATCAGCTCGATCGACATCATGATGATGATGACGTTCTTGCGGTTGAGGAAGATGCCGAAGACCCCGAGCGTGAACAGGATCGCGGCGACGGTGAGGTAATGGCCGAGCCCGATCGTCATCTCCCGCCTCCGTGCCGGACGGAGACATGGTTCGAGACGCGTCGCCGCGCGACGCTCCGCACCATGAGGCCGTTGTGATGCTCCTCATCCTGAGGAGCCGATCGCTGGTCGGCGTCTCGAAGGATCATGACACGCCCTGCCCGCTCTGCACCTTGACGACCTCGATGGCGGTCGCCTTGGTGCGGGCGACCTGCTCGGCGATGTTCTGCCGCTTGACGTTGGGCTTGTGGCGCAATGTCAGCACGATGGCGCCGACCATGGCAACCAGCAGCACCAGGCCGGAGGCCTGGAAGAAATAGATATAGCGCGTGTAGAGCACCTGCCCGAGCGCGGCGGTGTTGCTGACGCTGGCGAGCGGCGGGGTCGGCGAGGCAAAGGCGTGCGAGATGTCGGGGGCGAACGCCCAGGTGAACACCACGCCGCCGAGCTCCAGCACGAAGATGAGGAACAGGAGACCGCCCAGGGGCAGGTATTGCAGGAAGCCCTGCCGCAGCTCGGCGAAGTCGACATCCAGCATCATGATGACGAACAGGAACAGCACCGCGACCGCCCCGACATAGACCACGATCAGGATCATCGCCAGGAACTCGGCCCCCAGCATCACGAACAGGCCGGACGCATTCACGAAAGCGAGGATGAGATAGAGCACGGCGTGCACCGGATTGCGCGACGCGATGACCATGAACGCCGATGCGATGCAGACGCCGGCGAAGAGATAGAAGAAGAGCGCGGGCAGGATCATCGATCTCACCGATAAGGCGCGTCGAGCGCCATGTTCTTGGCGATCTCGCGCTCCCAGCGGTCGCCGTTCGCGAGCAGCCGCTCCTTGTCGTAGTAGAGCTCCTCGCGGGTCTCCGCGGCGAACTCGAAGTTGGGACCCTCGACGATGGCGTCGACCGGACAGGCCTCCTGGCACAGCCCGCAATAGATGCATTTGACCATGTCGATGTCGTAGCGGGTGGTGCGGCGCGTGCCGTCGTTGCGGCGCGGCCCGGCCTCGATCGTGATCGCCTGCGCCGGGCAGATCGCTTCGCACAGCTTGCAGGCGATGCAGCGTTCCTCGCCGTTGGGATAGCGCCGCAGCACGTGCTCGCCGCGGAAACGCGGCGACAGCGGCCCCTTCTCGAACGGATAGTTGAGGGTGGACTTGGCGCGGAAGAAGTAGCGCATCGCCAGCATGGTGGCGGCGACGAACTCGTGGAGAAACACCGAACGGGCGGCGCGATCGAGGGTCATGCGACGCTTCCTTTCAAGGCATTTCCGGGCGGGCCGAGCCGGCGCACCGCCGTATGGTCGATGTGGCTCATCCGCCGAATTTCAGCCCGATCCAATAGCCCACGCCGGCGCACAGCAGCATGTCGGCCGCCAATATGCCACGGCGCAGCAAGGCGACCTCGTTCGCGAGGCTGGTGCGATCCTCCGGCAGGGCGCCACGTTTGCGCAAGGCCCGCTCGACGGCATCGATGAGCGGGCCATAGAGTGCCGCGGACAGGATCGTCCCCAGCACGGCCCCGAGCAGGCCGGCGAGCGAAAGCTCCATCGCGTGCGCTCCTCCTCATTTCGGCGCCAACCCGGCGAACTGCAGCACCCCGGCCACGATCGCGACCATGGCCAAAGAGATCGGCAGGAACACCTTCCAGCCCAGCCGCATCAGCTGATCGTAGCGGTAGCGCGGAACGATCGCCTTCACCATGGCGAACATGAAGAACATGAAGAACGCCTTGAGGACGAACCAGATCACCCCCGGCACCAAGGTGAGCGGCCAGACCGGAAGCGGCGGCAGCCAGCCGCCCAGGAACAGGATGGTGGCCATGGCGCACATGGTGGCGATGGCCACGTATTCGCCGAGCATGAACATCATGTAGGGGGCGGATCCGTATTCCACCATGAAGCCGGCAACCAGCTCGGATTCCGCCTCCACCAGATCGAACGGCGGCCGGTTGGTCTCGGCCAGCGCCGAGATGAAGAAGATCACGAACATCGGCAGGAGCGGCAGCCAGAACCAGCCGAAAAGGCCCCAGCCGCTGTCCTGCGCCTTGACGATGTCGGTAAGATTGAGCGAGCCCACGCACAACAGCACAGTGATGAAGACGAAGCCGATCGAGACCTCGTAGGACACCATCTGGGCGGCCGAGCGCAACGCCGCCAGGAACGGGTACTTCGAGTTCGACGCCCAGCCCGCCATGATGACGCCGTACACCATGAGCGAGGAGATCGCGAAGATGTACAGGACGCCCACATTGATGTCGGCGATCGCCCAGTTGAGGTTGACCGGGATCACCGCCCATGCGGCGAGCGCCAGCACGCAGGTGACCAGCGGCGCCAGCAGGAACACGCCCTTGTTGGCGCCGGCCGGTATGGTCGGCTCCTTGAGCACGAATTTGAGGAGATCGGCGAACGACTGCAGCAGGCCCCATGGACCGACCACGTTGGGCCCGCGCCGCATCTGCACCGCCGCCCAGATCTTGCGGTCGGCCAGCAGCACATAGGCGATCGCGACCAGCAGGATTACGAGCAGCAGCAGGCTCTGCGCGACCATCACGATCAACGGCCAGATAGTGTTGCCCCAGAGCTCGTCCATGCTGTCACTCCGCCGCGGTGCGCGCGGCGTATCCTTCCGCGATCACCGAGCACTCCGCCATGACCACCGAGGCGCGCGCGATCGGATTGGTGAGATAGAAATCATCGATCGGCGAGACGAACGGCGCCGGGTCGGGTGTCCCGCCGCGTGCCGCCAACCGGGCGATGTCGCCGCCGTCGCCGGGCGTGATCTGGTCGATGCGCGCGAAGTGCGGATGCGCCCGGAACAGCGCCTGGCGCAGCGCGGCGAGCGAATCGTAGGGCAGCTTGTGGCCGATGCGATCGGACAGCGCGCGAAGGATCGCCCAATCCTCGCGCGCGTCGCCGGGCGGGAAGGCGGCGCGCGCCGCCATCTGCACCCGCCCCTCGGTATTGACATAGAGGCCGGATTTCTCCGGATAGGCGGCGCCCGGCAGGATGACGTCGGCGCGGTGCGCGCTACGGTCGCCATGGGTGCCGAGATAGACCACAAAGGCGCCGGAAGCGATCTCGATCTCGTCGGCGCCCAAGAGGAAGACGAGATCAAGCGCGTTGGTGCCGGCCATCTGGGTCGCGCGCAAGCCCCCGGTGCCGGGCACGAAGCCGATGTCGAGCGCGCCAGGGCGTGCCGCCGCGGCGTGCAGGAAGCCGTAGCCGTTCCAGCCCTCCTTCACGGCACCGAGCTCGACCGCGGCCTTGGCGGCGAGCGCCGCCACGGCGGCGCCGTCGGGCCGCGCGAGCGCGCCACTGCCCACCAGGATCAGGGGATGCTGCGCCTTCTTGAGGGTTTCCGCGAAGGGATGACGCCCGGCCGCCAGCTCCGCCAGCGTGTCCGGGCCGGCGCCCAGATAGTCGTAGCCATAGGTGAGATCGGCGCGTTCGCCGATGAGGCCGATCGGGAAGTTGCCGAGCCGCCAGCGCTTGCGGATGCGGGCGTTGAGCACGGCTGCTTCGCGGCGCGGATTGGCGCCCACGATCAGCAGCGCGTCGGCGCTCTCGATGCCCGCGATGGTGGGGTTGAACAGATAGGCCGCCCTGCCCCAGGCCGGATCGAGCACCGAGGCGTCCTGGCGGCAGTCGATATTGGCGACTTTGAGCCGCGTCATCAGGTCCTTGAGGGCGAAAATCTCCTCGATGGCGGCAAGATCGCCAGCGATCGCGCCGATGCGTTCAGGGGGCGTGCGCGCCACCCGGGCGGCGATGGCCGCGAAAGCCGCCGGCCAGGAGGCCGGACGCAGCCGCCCCTGCTCGCGGATATAGGGCTGATCGAGGCGCTGCGCCCGCAACCCGTCGACCACGTGGCGGGTCTTGTCGGAAATCCACTCCTCGTTCACGTCGTCGTTGATGCGCGGCAGGATGCGCATCACCTCGCGCCCGCGGGTATCGATCCGGATGGCCGAGCCGAGCGCATCCATGACGTCGACCAACTCGGTCTTGTTGAGCTCCCAGGGCCGCGCCGCGAACGCATAGGGCTTGGAGGTAAGCGCGCCGACCGGACAGAGATCGACCACGTTGCCTTGCAGCTCGGAGGTCATGGCGGTCTCGAGATAGGTGGTGATCTCCATATCCTCGCCGCGGCCGATGGCGCCGAGCTCGGGCACGCCCGCCACCTCGGTGGCGAAGCGGATGCAGCGCGTGCAATGGATGCAGCGCGTCATCACGGTCTTCACCAGGGCGCCGATGTATTTCTCCTCCACCGCGCGCTTGTTCTCCCGGTAGCGGCTGGCATCCACCCCATAGGCCATGGACTGGTCCTGCAGATCGCATTCGCCGCCCTGATCGCAGATCGGGCAGTCGAGCGGATGATTGATCAGCAGGAACTCCATCACGCCTTCGCGGGCCTTGCGCACCATCGGGGAGCGGGTCTTGACCTCGGGCGGCTCGCCCTTGGGCCCGGGCCGGCAGTCGCGCACGCCCCAGGCGCAGGACGCGATCGGCTTGGGCGAGCCCACCAGCTCGACCAGGCACATGCGGCAATTGCCGGCGATCGACAGCCGCGCATGGAAGCAGAAGCGCGGAATCTCGGCGCCGGCGGCCTCACAGGCCTGCAACAGCGTGAATTCCGGCGGGACCTCGATCTCCTTGCCGTCGACAATGAGCTTGGCCATCGTCATCACTCCGCCGCCGCCGGCATCCGCTCGGGATGCGGGTTGGCGGTGTATTCATCGATGCGGCGCTCGATCTCGGGGCGGAAATGGCGCAGCAGCCCCTGCACCGGCCAGGCCGCGCCGTCCCCGAACGCGCAGATGGTGTGGCCCTCGATCTGGGTGGTGACCTGGTAGAGCATGTCGATCTCGGAGCGGTGGGCGCGGCCCTCGGCCATGCGGTTGAGCAGGCGCCACATCCAGCCCATGCCTTCGCGGCACGGCGTGCACTGGCCGCAACTCTCGTGCCTGTAGAAATAGGAGATGCGGGCCATGGCGCGCACGATGTCGGTCGACTTGTCCATCACGATGACGGCGGCGGTGCCGAGCGCAGACTTCTTGTCGCGGCAGCCGTCGAAATCCATCAGCAAGGTGTCGGCCTGGTCGGGACCCGCCGGGATGATCGGCATGGACGAGCCGCCCGGGATCACCGCCATCAGATTGTCCCAGCCGCCGCGCACGCCGCCGGCATGCCGCTCGATCAGCTCGCGCAGCGGGATGCCCATGGTCTCTTCCACATTGCACGGCCGCTCCACATGGCCGGAGATGCAGTAGAGCTTGGTGCCGGTATTGTTCGCCCGGCCGATGCCGGCGAACCAGGCGGCGCCGCGCCGCATGATGTCGGGCACCTGGGCGATGGTCTCGACATTGTTGACGGTGGTGGGGCAGCCGTAGAGCCCCATATTGGCCGGGAACGGCGGCTTGAGCCGCGGCATGCCCTTCTTGCCTTCGAGACTTTCCAGGAGCGCCGTCTCCTCGCCGCAGATATAGGCGCCGGCGCCGTGGTGCAGCACCAGATCGAAATCGAAGCCGTGGATGTTGCTCTTGCCGATCAGCTTGGCCTCATAGGCCTGGTCGATCGCCGCCTGCAGGTTCTCGCGCTCGCGCACGAACTCGCCGCGGATATAGATGTAACCGGTGTTGGCCGCCATGGCGGCGCCGGCGATCAGGCAGCCCTCGATCAGGAGATGTGGATCGTGCCGCATGACCTCGCGGTCCTTGCAGGTGCCGGGCTCGGATTCGTCGGCATTGACCACCAGATAGTGCGGCCGGTCGCCGACCTGCTTGGGCATGAACGACCATTTGAGGCCGGTCGCAAAACCGGCGCCCCCGCGCCCCCGCTGGCCCGAGGCCTTCACCTCGTTGACGATCCCCTCGCGGCCCGTCTCCAGGATCGCCTTGGTGCCGTCCCAGGCGCCGCGCGCACGCGCTCCCTTAAGGCCCCAGTCGCCCTGGCCATAGAGGTTGCGGAAGATGCGGTCCTTGTCGTCGAGCATTTGCTTGGTCAGCCCTTGGCGGGGGTTGTCAGCGTGGTCGGCCCGCCGACCGGCGCCGAAAGCTGGCGGTCGACCTGGGGACCGGGCTTTGGGGAGCGGCCGGCCGCTAGCTCGTCGAGCAGCTTCGCGAAGCTCGCCGGCGTCAGATCCTCATAATAATCGTAGTTGATCTGCGCCATCGGGGCATTCACGCAGGCCCCCAGGCACTCGACCTCGATCCAGGAGAACTTGCCGTCGGCAGTCACATGGAGCTGCTCGCCGATGCGGTCATGGCAGATCTTCTTGAGCGCATCGGAGCCGCGCAGCATGCAGGGCGTGGTGCCGCACAGCTGCACGTGGAATTTCCCGACCGGCGCCAGATTGAACATGGTGTAGAAGGTCGCGACCTCGAGCACGCGAATTCGCGCCATGCCGAGCAGCTCCGCCACGTGCTCGATCGCCTTTTGCGGCAGCCAGCCGCCCGCCTGCTCCTGGGCGCGCCACAAGAGCGAGATCACCGCGGAAGCCTGGCGACCTTCGGGATATTTCGCGATCCGATCCTTGGCCCAAGCCAGGTTCTCCGCCGTGAAGGCGAAGCTCTCGGGCTGATCCTCGGCGAGGCGACGGGGGGCCATGGCTCAAGCGCCTCCGCTCGGCCTGCCCGGCCTCGTGCCGGCCGTCACCGTTCCATGTAGCGCCGCCTTCACCGGTCCACCTCCCCGAATACGATATCGAGCGAGCCGAGCACTGCCGATATGTCGGCCAGCATGTGGCCGCGACAGATGAAATCCATGGCCTGCAAATGCGCGAAGCCGGGTGCGCGGATCTTGCATTTGTAGGGCTTGTTGGTGCCGTCGGCGACCAGATAGACGCCGAATTCGCCCTTCGGGGCCTCGACCGCGGCGTAGACCTCTCCGGCCGGCACGTGAAAGCCTTCGGTGTAGAGCTTGAAGTGATGGATCAAGGCTTCCATCGAGCGTTTCATCTCGCCGCGCCGGGGCGGCACGATCTTGTTGTCCATGACCGTGACCGGGCCCTGGCCTTCGGGAGCGTGCAGCCGCTCGATGCATTGGCGCATGATGCGGATCGACTGGCGCATCTCCTCCATGCGGATGCAGTAGCGGTCGTAGCAATCGCCGTTCTTGCCGATCGGAATGTCGAAATCGAGCTCGGCGTAGCATTCGTAGGGCTGCGCCTTGCGCAGGTCCCAGGCCGCGCCCGAGCCGCGCACCATCACGCCCGAGAATCCCCAGGCCCAGGCGTCGGCGAGGCGCACCACCCCGATATCGACGTTCCTCTGCTTGAAGATGCGATTGTCGGTGAGCAGCTCCTCGAGGTCGTCGCAGACCTCGAGGAACGGATCGCAGAATGCCGAGATGTCGTCGATCAGCTTTCCGGGCAAATCCTGGTGCACGCCGCCGACGCGAAAATAGGCGGCATGCATGCGGCTGCCGGAGGCGCGTTCGTAGAACACCATCAGCTTCTCGCGCTCCTCGAAGCCCCAGAGCGGGGGCGTGAGCGCACCAACATCCATGGCCTGCGTGGTGACGTTGAGCAGATGGGAGAGCAGCCGGCCGATCTCGCAATAGAGCACCCGGATGAGCTGGGCGCGCCGCGGAATGGTGAGGCCGAGCAGCTTTTCCGCGGCCAGGCAGAAGGCGTGCTCCTGGTTCATCGGCGCCACGTAGTCGAGCCGGTCGAAATACGGGATCGCCTGCAGGTAGGTCTTCTGCTCGATCAGCTTCTCGGTGCCGCGGTGCAGGAGCCCGATATGCGGATCGACGCGCTCCACCACCTCGCCGTCAAGCTCCAGCACGAGCCGCAACACCCCGTGCGCGGCGGGATGCTGCGGGCCAAAATTGATGGTAAAAGTGCGGGCTGCGGCTTCTGCCATTTCCCTATTCGCCATTCCCTATGCGCTACTCGTCACTTCCCTACTTCGCCTTCTCGTCGCCGGGCAGGAGGTAGTCCGGTCCCTCCCAGGGCGACAGGAAGTCGAAATTGCGGAACTCCTGCGCCAGCCGCACCGGGTCGTACACCACCCGCTTCTGCTCGTCGTCCCAGCGCACCTCGACGAAACCGGTGAGCGGGAAGTCCTTGCGCAGCGGATGGCCCTCGAAGCCGTAGTCGGTCAGCAGCCGCCGCATGTCGGGATGGCCGCTGAACGGCACGCCGTAGAGGTCGTAGACCTCGCGCTCGAACCAGTCGGCACCGGGAAAGACCGCGATGATCGAGGGCACCACCGCGCTCTCGCCGACCTCGATCTTCACTCGGATGCGCCGATTGTGGCTGGGTGACAGGAAATGATAGACGACGTCGAAGCGCCGCTCGCGGCTGGGCCAATCGATGGCGGTCACGTCGATGATGCTGATATATCGGCAGCGCTCGTCGTCGCGCAACGCCGTGACCGCCGCCACGATGTCGCCCGCCGGGACGGTGACGGTGAGCTCGCCATGCGCGATCGCATGGGCCGTGAACGCGCCCTTGAGCGCGTCGGCGATCGTCTCAGCGTGTTGATGGAGTGCTTCTTCCATGACCGGTGCGGCGCGCCTAGCGTTCGATCGTTCCGATGCGGCGAATCTTCTTCTGCAGCAGCAGCACGCCGTAGAGCAACGCCTCTGCGGTGGGCGGACAGCCGGGTACGTAGATGTCCACCGGTACGATGCGGTCGCAACCGCGCACGACCGAATAGGAATAATGGTAATAGCCGCCGCCATTGGCGCAGGAGCCCATGGAGATGACGTAGCGCGGCTCCGGCATCTGGTCGTAGACCTTGCGCAGCGCCGGCGCCATCTTGTTGGTGAGCGTGCCTGCCACGATCATCACGTCGGATTGCCGGGGCGACGCGCGCGGGGCGAAGCCGAATCGCTCGGCATCATAGCGCGGCATCGACATCTGCATCATCTCGACCGCGCAGCAGGCCAAGCCGAATGTCATCCACATCAGCGAGCCGGTGCGCGCCCAGACTATGAGATCTTCGCTGGCGGTCAGCAGGAAGCCCTTGTCGCTGAGCTCGTCATTGAGGCCGGTAAAGAAGCTGTCGTCCGCCCCGACCGGCTTACCGGTGCGCGGATCGATGAGGCCGGTGCCGGCCGGTGCCAGGGTCGCCGCGCGCCCGCCTAGTCCCATTCGAGCGCTCCCTTCCGCCATTCATAGATGAATCCGATGGTCAGTACGCCCAGGAACACCATCATCGACCAGAAGCCGTAGAGGCCCAGGTGGCCGAACACGACCGCCCAGGGGAACAGGAAGCTGACCTCGAGATCGAAAATGATGAAAAGGATGGCGACCAGGTAGAACCGCACGTCGAATTTCATGCGGGCGTCGTCGAAGGCGTTAAATCCGCATTCATAAGCCGACAGCTTTTCGGGATCAGGATGCTTGTATGCAACCAGGAAGGGCGCGATCAGCAGCGCCATGGCCAGGCCGAGCGCGACGGCGACGAAAACCACCAGGGGAAGATAAGCCTGCAATAGCTCGTTCACCGCGACCCTCGGCTTCCTGGAAATCCCACCCGCGCGCGCTACTCCGGCGTCGGAACTCCCAACTGGGACCGGCTGCCGGACAGGGCGGGCGCCCCGGCGAATGTCCCTGTCACAATGGACTCGTTACCAGCACGGGAATGATCCAGGGCTTAGCGCAGTGCACAACGGGTGGCAAGACAGCGCCACGTTTATATCTGGGGTGCTCCCAGACACGTAAAACTGCTTGGCTGTGCTCCTGCGCCGCGCGTCAGCACGCCGCATTCGGTTCATGCTGCAAACGCTTGTGGCCAGCCGGATTCTCGGCTCTAGTCGAGCACATAAACAGATGCCGCCGCGGGGCAGCATTTGTATCTAGCGCAATGTGAGAAGAATTGTGCGGAGCGGCGCCACGGCACGCTCCGGCTGCGGGCGCTTGCTTGCTGGGAAGCGCGATACGACGGCGGAGACCGTAATGCGCCCGGTTTCAACAAAAAATCCTGCAAAAATCCAGTGGGGGGACGATCATGGAAGCGGACATGCTTCAGTCGGCGGGCACTGCTCTGCTCGTCATTCTTGATCCTGTTCGTTTGGCTTACCTGTTCGGCGGCGTCTGCATGGGGCTGGCGCTTGGCATTCTCCCGGGTATCGGAGGTGTCGCGGGTTTGGCGCTGCTGCTGCCGTTCACCTACAATCTCGATGCGCCGGCTGCCTTCGCGCTCCTGCTTGGCATGGGCTCGACCACCACCACCGCCGATCCGATCTCCGCGATTTTGTTCGGCGCGCCCGGCCATGCGGCATCGGCGGCGACCGCGCTCGACGGCTACCCGATGACCCGCCAGGGGGAGGCCGGGCGGGCGCTCGGCGCCTCCTATATGTCGGCGCTGATCGGCGGGCTGTTCGGCGCCTTCCTGATGGGCATCTCGTTGCCGCTGCTGCGGCCGGTCATTCTCTTCATGGGCTCGCCCGAGCTGCTGTCGATCGCCGTGTTCGGCATCTCGATGGTGTCCACGCTCTCGGGCAACACGCCGCTGCGGGGTCTCAGCGCAGCTTGCTTCGGCCTGATGCTGGCGATGGTCGGTACCGATCCGCAGTCGGGCACGCTGCGCTGGACAATGGATACACTTTATCTATGGGACGGGCTGCCGCTGGTGCCGGTCACGCTCGGCATCTTTGCGCTGCCGGAGCTGTGCGACCTGGCGATCGGACGCATGGCGGTGGTCGCGGAAGGCAAGATGATCGACACCAAGACCGGCATGCTGCTGGGCGTCAAGGATTGCCTGCGGCACTGGTTCCTGATCCTGCGCTGCTCGTGGATCGGTGCCGCCATGGGGGCGATTCCCGGGATCGGCGTGGCAGTCATCGATTGGATCGCCTATGGCCATGCGTTGCGGACCGAGAAAGGCGCAGCGCAGACCTTCGGCCGCGGCGACGTGCGCGGCATCATCGCCGCCGAAAGCTCCACCAACGCCCGCGAAGGTGGCCATCTGGTCCCCACCGTCGCCTTCGGGGTACCGAGCAGCGCCGGCATGGCCATCCTGCTCGGCGCCTTCCTCATTCATGGTCTGGTCCCCGGGCCGGACATGCTGACCAAGCATCTCGACATCACCTATTCCATGGTGTGGAGCATCGCGGTCGCCAACATCGTCGGTTCGGGCCTGTGCTTCCTGTTCAGCGGGCAACTCGCGAAGCTCGCAACCTTGCGTTACACCCTGATCATGCCGATCGTGCTGAGCCTCATCTACATCGGCGCGTTCGAGGCTTCGCGGAACCGGGGCGATCTGTATTCGCTGCTGTTCTTCGGCGTGCTCGGCTGGGCGATGAAGCATTTCCGGTGGCCGCGTCCGCCGCTGATCCTGGGCATCGTCCTGGGCGGCATTCTCGAGCGGTACATGTTCATCTCGATTCAGCGTTATGGCGTGAGCTGGATGTTGCGTCCGCTGGTGATCGTCATGTTCGCGATGTCGGTTCTCACCCTGACGCGGCCGATGCTGCAGGACATCCGCGAGCATCACGGGATCAAAGCGATGCTGTCGAATTTCGGCATGCCTCGGCTGACCACCGACAATCTGTTTCCGGCGGCTTTGATCGCCATTTTCGTGTTCATGCTGCTGCAATCGTTCCAGTGGAGCTTCGAGGCCAAGATCATCCCGACCATCGTGGGCGTGATCGCCCTCATCACCTGCAGCGTGAGCCTGGCGAACGACATTTTCAGCAAGCAGCACGGGGTGGGCGTGGTCGGGCTCGCCGACAAGGCGAAGGCCGTGGTCAGCGAGAAGATCCATATGGACATCGCGTCCAAGACCGGCCACCTGCCAGGGCACATCATCCTGATCCGCGGGTTCATTTTCTTCGGCTGGATGGTGGGCTTTCTGGGCTCGATGGCGACCATCGGCCTGCTGCCGACGGTACCGATCTTCGTGATCGCCTATATGCGGCTCGAAGGCAGGGAGAAATATCGCCACTGCATCATCATGGCGGGGATCATGGTGACCCTGATTTATGGCGTTTTCGATCAGCTCCTCGCCCTGCCCTGGCCGCCGACCTACCTGGGAGACTGGTTTCCGGCCTTCAAGAAGATTCCCAGCGTGTAAATCGACGCCCGCCGGCGGGAGGGCTGATCTTGCCGAACCGTGCTCAAGCTGGCATGGTTCTGGCTCGGGTGCCTTCGAACACGTCGAACCGAGCGCGATGACATAATGTTTCGTATTTTGACCAACCCGCCGGCACGCCGCAGCGTGTGCGCGGTCGCGTTTGCACGTGCAGGCGCCGCCGTCGCGGCCTGCGTTTCGACGACACCCCCGAGCAAGCCACGGCCATTCGGGTCCGTTTATCTACCGATGTTGGGTACCGCGGTGCGACAGAACGCCACGCTCTGCGAGGGCGCGTAGGGTCCGGAGTGGCAGCGCGGGAGAGCAGACCATGACGGGAAACGTGGCTGCACACTCTTCCGACAAAAAAAATCCAGTGAGGGACGGTCATGGAAGTGGATATGCTTCATGCGGCAGGAAGCGCCCTGCTGATCATTCTTGATTGGCATCGGCTGATCTTCCTGTTTGCCGGTGTCTGCATGGGCCTTTCGCTGGGTCTCTTGCCGGGTATCGGCGGGGTCGCCGGAACGGCGCTGCTGCTGCCCTTCACCTACAATATGGACGCCCACGCTGCCTTCGGCATGTTGCTGGGCCTGGGCTCGACCACCACCACCGCCGATCCGATCTCGGCCATCCTGTTCGGCGCGCCCGGCCATGCGGCCTCGGCGGCGACCACGCTGGACGGCTACCCGATGACAAAGCGCGGCGAGGCCGGCCGGGCTCTGGGCGCGTCCTACATGTCGGCGCTGATCGGCGGGCTGTTCGGCGCCGCCCTGATGGCGGTTACGCTGCCGATCCTTCGGCCGATCATTCTCTATATCGGCTCGCCTGAGCTGCTCTCGGTGGCGGTGTTCGGCATCTCCATGGTGTCGGTCCTATCCGGCAGCGCGCCGCTGCGCGGTCTCACCGCCGCCTGCTTCGGCATGATGCTGGCCATGATCGGAACCGATCCGCAGTCGGGCACGCTGCGCTGGACCCTGGACACCCTTTATCTGTGGGACGGCATGCCGCTGGTGCCATTCACGCTCGGCATCTTCGCGCTGCCGGAGTTGTGCGATCTCGCCATCTCGCGGATGGCGGTGGTCGGTGCGGGAGAGCTGGTCGATACCAAGAGCGGCATGCTGCTCGGGGTGAAGGACTGCATGCGGCACTGGTTCCTGATCCTGCGCTGCTCATGGATCGGCTCGGCCATGGGCGCGATTCCCGGAATCGGGGCTTCGGTGATCGATTGGATTTCCTATGGGCACGCCCTCAAGACCGAGAAGGGGGCGGCGCTGACCTTCGGCAAGGGCGACGTGCGCGGCGTGATCGCGGCGGAAAGCGCCACCAATTCCCGCGAGGGCGGAGCGCTGGTGCCGACCGTCGCGTTCGGGGTTCCGAGCAGCGCCGGCATGGCGATCCTGCTCGGGGCCTTCCTCATTCACGGCCTGGTCCCAGGTCCCGACATGCTCACCAAGCACCTCGACATCACCTATTCGATGGTGTGGAGCATCGCGATCGCCAACATCCTGGGCTCCGGCCTCTGCTTCCTGTTCAGCGGCCAGCTCGCGAAGCTGGCGACCTTGCGCTACACGCTGATCATGCCCTGCGTGCTCAGCCTCATCTACATCGGGGCCTTCGAGGCGTCGCGGAACTGGGGCGATCTTTACGCGCTGTTGTTCTTCGGCATGCTCGGCTGGGCCATGAAGCATTTCAAATGGCCGCGCCCGCCCCTGGTCCTGGGGTTCATTCTGGGCGGCATCCTCGAGCGCTACATGTTCATCTCGATCGAGCGCTATGGCATATCCTGGATGCTGCATCCGGTCGTCATCGTGATGTTCACCATGGCGGGATTGAGCCTGATGGGGCCGCTCCTGCAGGACATCCGGGCGCATCACGGTCTGCGGGCGATGCTGACGGATTTCGGCCGTCCGCGCATCACCATGGACAATCTGTTCCCGGCCGCCTTGCTGAGCCTGTTCGCGGTCATGCTCTATCAGTCGCTGTCCTGGAGCTTCGAGGCCAGGATCATTCCCAGCATCGTGGGCACCGGGGCGGTCCTGTTCGGCGGCCTGAGCCTGGCCAACGACATGTTCAGGCGCGCGCCCGGAGAAGGCGGTCTCGCCGACAAGGCCAAGGCGGTGATCTCGGAGAAGATTCATATGGACATCGCCTCCAAGACCGCCCATCTGCCCGGCGACGTCATCCTGTTCCGCGGCTTCATCTTCTTCGGCTGGATGGTGGGCTTCCTCGGCAGCATGGCCTTGATCGGGCTGATCCCGACGGTGCCGGTCTTCATCATCGCCTATATGCGGCTCGAAGGCGGCGAGAAGTATCGCCACGCCTTGATCATGGCGGCGGTCATGCTGACCCTGATCTATATCGTGTTCGATCAGCTGCTCGCGATCCCATGGCCGCCGACCGTTTTGGGCGACTGGTTCCCGGTCCTCAAGATGATACCGAGCGTGTGATCGCTTGCCCCGCTCCCGCCGGTCCCGGACTTGACCGGCGGGATTTTAAGCTGTGGCCCCGCCTGCAGGGCAACGAGTCGAGGTTAACATCGGCGTGGGCCGAGGATTTGGAGGAGGTAGTCCGGATCCCAGGAGGCGCGCTTTCGCCGTCGCTTGATGGATAGCTTGTCGTTTGCTTGCCGTACCAGGTTGAGGGCGAAGTGGCGAACGACGGCCATGTTTTTGGCCCCATGACCGACCCGCAGGCGGGATTGGTCTTCATTGAACGTCATATCGAGCGTCCAGTGGAGATTGTTCTCGATGGCCCAGTGGCTGCGCACGGCGTCGGCAAAGGCGTCGGCGGCAAGAATGCGAGAGGAGATGTAAGAGCGCCGTTCGGTCTCGATTTTGTCGCCGCGTTCGATCCGGCTTTCGACCATCGCGATGGTGGTGAGCTTGGGGAAGCGGAATGCTCCCGGAAAGGAACGCTCTGGGGTCATCCAGTCGACCTCGTGGGAGACCGTATGGGTTCGGATTTCGAGCCTGCCATGGCCTTTCTCGACGACCTTCGAGCGCTCGAGCTTGTTGCACGGGGCGGTATCGAAATAGCTTTTGATTTCGGCATGAAGCGTCGGCTGGTTGTCCTTCACGGCCAGAAGGTAGTCGGCTTTGGCATCGAGGATGCTCTGAGCGATGTTCGGATTGCATCCCATGGCATCAATGGAGACCAGGGCGCCTTCGAGGTCGAGGCGTTCCACCAGCGCCGGGATGGCGGTGATCTCGTTGGATTTTTCGTCGGTCGCTTCCTGGCCGAGCACCAGTCGGCGGGTGGTGGCGAACGCGGAGACCAGATGCAGGGCCTTCTGCCCGCGCTTACGGTCGTGGCTGCGCCGCGAGGTCTTGCCGTCGATCGCCACCAGGTCGGGCTTGTCCGGCCAGCATTCGGCCACCCACGAGGAAAAACAGGCCGCAAACAGCTCCGGATCGATCCGATTCATGACCGTTCGCAGCCAGTCGGCGCATGGGATGCCGAAGTGAAACTCGGAGAACTGCTGCAAGAAGGACAGGTGCGCTTCGCCCCAATCGACGATGTCGTCATAGTCGTCGCCGCTCGCGATCGTGCCGCACACCACCAAAAACAGCACCTCGCGCAGCGGATACGCGACCTTCCACGATTGCCGCGTATCCTGGATCGTCGCCAAGTGGTCGAGCAATAGCCGCAACTGCGGCCGGGCGGACAAGGTTTCCATCGGCGCCTCCCGAATCGGAAGCTCCAAGGGAATCAGCTCCGCCGAACCGGCGAAAGAGCCTACCCCCGCCACGTCAAGCCAAAATCCACGTTAACCTGGCCCCGCCGCCCTGGCCCCGCCTGCGACCGATCTTGCCGAACGGCGTCCAAGCTGGCACAATTTGCCGCAGCGTGCGCTATCCGGCACGCTCGATCGAACGCAGTGGTCCGATGCTTCGAATGTTGGCCAGCTGGGCAGCGCGCCGCGCCGCGGGTTTTGTGGCGCTGCTTTATATTGCCGGCGTCCTCATGCCCTCGGCGGCTTTGGCATTCTCGGATGGAGCCATCTCGGCCTATTGTTTCGACGAGATCGCCGAGCAGGTCGCGTCCGTACAAGTCCGCGTTCACGTGCACAGCGACGGGACCATCCACCACCACGTTGACAAAAGCACCACCATCGCGGACCTGCACCAGACCACCCCAAGCGGGACCGGTCATTCCCAGACGCATTCCCACGACGGAAATTGCTGCGGATCGTTCGGGTTCACCGCGGTGCTGCCGATCCTGGCCGGCGGCCTCGCCGAGCCGGCCGCCTACCACATCCAGCAGCTGATCCTGACCAGCTGCCTGGTCGGCTGCGGCCCCGACCGTATCGATCGTCCCCCCATCACCCTCCTGCCGATGTGAGGCCGGGCGGCTTTTCAGCCGCCGGCACGCTGTCGTCAGCGAGAGGGTTTTCATGTTCGTTCATGATCGTGCGGCCACGGCTGCCATGGCGCGGCAGCTGGCCCCCATGAGACGCGGTTTGATGGCGACGTCGACGATCCGCCGCGGTCGTCCCGCCGGCGCGCGCGCGCTGGCGTTCGCTGTGGCGTTGGTCGGCGGCTTGCTGGTCTCGGCCTGCAAGACCCTGTCGCCCGATGCCGGCATGGACACGGTTTCCGACATCGCGGGCGACGCCTTGAAAGCCGACGTGCAGGCCATCCGCACACCCGAGCAGGCGGCCGCGGCACATGCCAAGGTCGAAACGCTGCTGCGCCGCCCGTTGACGGCGCGCGCCGCCGTACAGATCGCCTTGCTGAACAATCGCGGCCTGCAGGCCGCCTATAATGCGCTCGGCATCGCCGAGGCCGCCATGGTGGAGGCGAGCCTTCCGCCCAGCCCGACCTTTTCGCTGCAGCGCATTTCCGGATCCGTCGAGATCGAGATCGAGCGCCGCATCGTCGGCGACATATTGGCGCTCGCCACGCTGCCGGCACGCACCGAGATCGCCGGCGATCGATTTCGCCAGGCGCAGCTGCATGCTGCCGAGGCGACGCTGCGGGCCGCGGCCGAGACGCGGCGTGCCTATTACCGCTCGGTCGCTGCCCGTGAGATGGCCGGCTTTCTGGAGCAGGCCGCCGCCACCGCCAAGACCGCCGATGAGCTGTCCAAACGTCTGGGCGAAAGCGGCGCCATGAACAAGCTCGATCAGGCGCGCGAGCAGGTGCTCTATGCCGAAATCTCGGCACAGCTGGCCAAGGCCCGCCAGCAGGCCGCGGGCGAGCGCGAGCGCTTGGTGCGCGCCCTGGGGCTTTCCGGCGGCGATCTCGCTTTTCGACTTCCCGGCTCCCTCCCCGCCCTGCCGGCCCGGCCGCGCAGCGAACCGAGCGTCGAGATGCAGGCGGTGGCGCGCCGGCTCGATCTGCAGATCGGCCGCATCGAGCTCGAGGCGCTGGCCAAGTCGTTCGGCCTCACCCAGGCGACGCGCTTTCTCAATCTGCTCGAGCTTTCCGGGGTGGGCAAGACCACGCTCGACAAGCCGGGCGGCACCCGCATCGTCGACCGCGGCTTCGAGGCGCAGCTGCAGATTCCTTTGTTCGACTTCGGCGCCACGCGCGTGCGCGAGGCCGAGGAGACCTATATGCAGGCCGTCAACCGGCTGGCCGAGATGGCGGTCAATGCGCGCTCGCAGGCGCGCGAGGCCTACCAGGCCTATCGTTCCAGCTACGACATCGCTGCGCATTATCGCAACGAGGTGCTGCCGCTGCGCAAGACCATCTCGGACGAGATGGTGCTGCGCTACAACGCCATGATGGTCGATGTGTTCGCGCTGCTCACCGAAGCGCGCCAACGCGTCGTCTCCACCACCAGCGGGGTCGAGGCGGAGCGCGATTTCTGGCTCGCCGGCGTCGATCTCGATGCGGCCATTCTCGGTGGCGGAATGAGCGCGCCGCCCGAAGCATCAGCCGCAGCGCCTGCGCCGGACGGCGCCGAAGGCAATTGAGGAGACCGCGCATGTACTCACGCAGAGGCTTGATCGGATCGGCGGCGCTCTTGGCCGGCGCCGGCGTCATCAGCGGGCGCAGCCGGGCGGCCGGCATCCCGGAGGCGGCAACCGCGGTATCGCCGGCAACGCAACCGCCGCTGCAAGCCGGCAACGGCCAGAATTATCAACCGGTCGTGACTCTTAACGGTTGGACCTTGCCGTGGCGCATGAACGGCGATTGGAAGGAATTTCATCTGGTCGCCGAGCCGGTCGTGCGCGAGATGGCGCCCGGCATGCAAGCGCGCCTGTGGGGCTACAACGGCCAGTCGCCGGGCCCGACCATCGAGGCGGTCGAGGGCGACAAGGTGCGCATCTTCGTCACCAACAAGCTTTCGGAGCACACCACCGTGCATTGGCACGGCATGCGGGTCCCCAACGGCATGGACGGCGTCGGCGGCCTGACCCAGCCCCACATCCAGCCCGGCAAGACCTTCGTGTACGAGTTCCTGCTCAAGCGCAGCGGCACCTTCATGTATCACCCGCATGCCGACGAGATGGTCCAGATGGCGATGGGCATGATGGGAAATTTCGTCGTGCATCCGCGCGATCCGCAGACACACCGCGTCGATCGCGACTTCGTCTTCATCATGAGCTCCTTCGACATCGACCCGGGCAGCTCGCTGCCCAAGGTCATGACCATGACGGAATTCGATCTGTGGGCGTGGAACACCCGCGTGTTTCCCGGCATCGATCCATTTGTCGTGCGGCGCGGCGACCGCGTGCGCGTGCGGGTCGGGAATCTCACCATGACCAATCATCCGATCCACTTGCATGGTCATGATTTCGAGGTGACCGCTACCGACGGCGGCTGGGTGCCGGAAAGCGCGCGGCGGCCCGAGGTGACCACCGACGTGCCGGTCGGCGCCATGCGGGCGTTCGAGTTCGTGGCGGACGAGCCCGGCGACTGGGCGATCCACTGCCACAAGTCGCACCACACCATGAACGCCATGGGGCACGAGGTGAAAACCCTTATCGGGGCGCGCGAGAGCGATCTGCGCAAATCGATCACCAAGGCGGTGCCCGATTACGTGGCCATGGGCAGCAAGGGCATGGCCGAGATGGGACGCATGCGGATGCCGCTTCCCGACAACACCCTGCCGATGATGACCGGCTTCGGCCAGTTCGGTCCGCTCGAGATGGGCGGCATGTTCTCGGTCGTGAAGGTGCGCGAGGGCCTGGCCGCCGGCGACTACGCCGACCCCGGCCCCTACCCCAATCCCGAAGGCACGGTCGCTTACGAGTACAAGGGGCCGGTCGAGGAGCCCGCGCGTCGGTCCGAGATGCCGGCGGCCCGCGGCACCAATGTCGAGGTCACGGTGGTCAAGCCCGGCAGCACTTCGAAATCCATGTCCAATCACTGAAGGAGAGAAGGCCATGAAGAAAGTTGCAACCTTGATTTCCGCAGTGGCGATTTGCGCCTGGTCGCAGGCCGCGAACGCCCAGGCATTGATCGACGGACAAGTCATCAAGGTCGATCAATCGGCCGGCGACATCACGATCAAGCACGGGCCGATCAAGAAGCTGGATATGGACCAGGGCATGACCATGGTGTTTCACGCCAAGGACCCGACGCTGATCAAGAACGTGAAGGCCGGCGACAAGATCAAGTTCGACGCCGAGGACGTCAACGGTCAGCTCACCGTGACGAAAATCGAAAAATCGAAGTGAGCTGGATCTGTTTTCTTTCAACCCAACGGGAGACTGACCTATGTCGAAGTATCATGCTGGTTTCGTGCTGGTCGCATCCGCGGCCCTGGCCCTGTGCGGGGCCGGGGCGGCATTCGCGCATGCCCAGCTCAAGACCGCGACCCCTGCGGTCAACGGCGCGGTCGCGGCGGCGCCGAGCGAGGTAACGCTCAACTTCAGCGAGAAGCTCGAGGCCACGTTCAGCACCGTCATCGTCCGCGATGCCGTCGGCAAGCGCATGAACAAGGCCAACTCGCAGGTGGACAAGACCGACCGGACCATCATGCGGGTGTCGATCGATCCGCTGACGCCGGGCGTCTACATCGTCGAGTGGCGGGCGTTGACGGCCGACACCCACAAGACCGAGGGCGCCTTCGTGTTTCGCGTGGGCGAATAGCGGGCGCTGAGCGCGCGCGCGTCAGTCGGGGGAGGACGGCTTGGACGATCCGCTGATCTGGGTGCGCGCCATTCATTTTGGCGCCACCATGATGGTGATGGGAGGCGTGTTCTTCCGCGTATTCATCGCCATGCCGGCCATGCGGGGCCGCGACGATACCGGGATCGCCGCGCGCGTAGGCTTTCAGCTGGTACTGATCGGATGGTTCAGCGTGGCCGTGACGGTCGTCTCGGGCGCGGCTTGGCTGGTCCTGCAGGCGGAACGGATGAGCGAGCTGTCCCTGGGGCAGGTGCTCCAGCAGGGTGCCATCTGGACGGTGCTGTCCGAGACGGATTTCGGTTACGCCTGGATGGCGCGGCTCGTCATGGCCGGTCTTCTCGCCGCCATGCTGCCGCGACTTGGTCCGTCACGATGGATCAAGTCGCTTCGCCTGGGCGCTGTCGTGGTTTCTGCGGGCCTGATCGGAACGCTGGCCTGGGCCGGCCACGGCGCCGCGGGCTCGGACGTCGAGGGCGCGGTCCATCTGGGCGCCGATATCCTGCATCTTATCGCGGCGGCAGCCTGGGGCGGAGGCCTCATTCCGCTCGCGCTCCTCTTGAATGCCGCCCGCCGAGATCCTGTGGAGGCCTCGACGGCGATAGCGCGAACGGCGGTGCTGCGCTTTTCGCCGCTCGGCGTCTTGAGCGTCGGCACCTTGGTGGCGACCGGCGTGGTCAATACGTGGGTGCTGGCCGGAAGCGTGCCGGCGCTCCTCGATACCGACTATGGCCGCCTGCTGCTGGTGAAGGTCGCGCTCTTTCTCGCCATGCTGTCGTTCGGTGCGATCAACCGGCTGTGGCTCACGCCGCATCTCGTACATGCTTCGAACGCATCCGCTGCGGCCGATGCGCTGCGGCAGATCGAGCGCAACAGCCTGATCGAGACCGGCCTGGCCGCGATCATCATCGCCATCGTCGGTCTGCTCGGGACCATGCCGCCGGGATTGGAGGATTTGTCGTTCGATTGAGAGGAGTTGCTGATCCTGTCGTGCCGTCGCGTGCGCTGTCTGCTGCTCGTGCTCGTGATGAGATGTACGTGACTATTCGGATGTGACGGAGTGCTGTCCATGCGCCACGAACATTTGCTTGCAGCATCAGTCAGCCTGGCTGCTCTTGGCTGCGCCGCCTTTGGAGACGTCGCCATCGGGCGTTCTGAAGAAGCAGCGTCCTTGGCGCCAAAGCCACAAATCTGGTCCTGCAGCTATATTGCAAGCACCCCGCAGGGGCCGCTGCAAATCACCACGAGATTTCAGGTCGTCGGGACCGAGCTCGCAGAAATAGAGACCATTCCAAAATCGCTCAATTTCGCCGAAAAATACCAGATATTGGAAAATACCGAGGTTGACATCGTCGCCGCTATTTCAATTGCAAAGTTCGGCGACAATCCGCCGCCGGGAATCGGGGCCGTAGTCATTATAATCGCCAAGCAAAATGGACTCTTTCAACAATCCGGAGACATTCTGGGGCTGCGAACCGGCCCTCCCACGCTTGGCCACTGCGAGAGTCAATAGTCGTCGGGACGGCGTAAATCCGTTCGGGTCGTAGCGCGAGCCCGGCCGGTCGCAGGCCGCGGTTTAAGAATGCAGTATGTCAATACCTCCGTTTTGGCAGAACAAATTCGAAATCATGAATGAAAACAAGGTGCGAGCAAATCGCCGTGGCATTGGCGCAAAGATTTCGGCTCTTTCGGCTCTCAGGGTGAGAAACGGGGGCAGCGCCCGCCGCGCCCGCGGATCGGGCGCAAGCATCAATTCGCGGCGGGATATTCGCCGCAGGATCGCACCCGCGGCCCCAGCGTCTCGACGCATTCCTCGCGCGTGATCGCACCGCGGCCGATGACCTTGGCGAGCAGATAGTCGACGAGGACCTCGATGTCGCGTCGCGGCAAGGAGGTGCTCGGCGGATTGGGCGGAAGCTTGTCGCCGAGCTCGGCCTCGGTCATGCCGTAGCAGCGCTTGTCGGTATAGGCTTGGTCGTCGAAATGCGGCATCGCACGGCCCGGAATGCCGCACGAGATGACCATGATCAGGGAATCCCGGTTCAACCGGCTCTGCCGCAAGTTGGCGGCGCCGCCGGGCGATTGCCCTTGTCCGGCGCCGTCGCCGGCCCAGCCATGGCAGTATCCGCAGTCGGCCTTCTCGAGAAAGATGCGACGCCCGCCGCCGAAATCGTCGTCCGCAAGGGCCACGAGCCGCGCCTGCGCGATGAGCGTAAGCAACCCCAGCACGACTGCCGGAACGCAACGGCGCTGCCGCCGTTCTGCTTTTGAAGCGGTCCGCAATTCAGACACGCCTGGCTGCCTCTCTGTGCTGCACCGGAACCGGTAACTGGTTCGTCCCATTACCGCATTTTGAACCATGCGCGAAGCTACCGATGAACCTTTTGGCCCCCAACCCCGTCTAATCGGTGCAACCGCCCGGGAATGCCGGATTCCATCTGGCTTGTCTGGCGGCGGAGGAATTCGATCGAATGCGTGCCGTCCCGGGATACCACCCCGAATTCGGGCTGTTATGCCCCTCCCCGCGCCGACGCCGCGGCATGCGGCTGGCCGCGCTCTGCGCCATGACCGCGATGGCCATCGGCGCCACCATGGGTCTGGCCGTCGCGCGCTGGCCCGCCAGCGGCGATGGGCTGGCCGCCGCGCCCGAGCCGGTGACATCCCCGCTGGCGCGGGTCTCCGCCACAGGCGGCTTCGCGCCTCCGGGGCACAAGGCATGCAAGCCCGAGAAGGTGAATTCATTCGCGGATCTGCTGGCGCTCTTTCTCGCGCCGGACTGCGGCGCGAGCAATCATGTCAGGCATGGTGCACGGGAGGCCAATCGGTTCGCCAACGTCATCATCGGCCGTACCGATGCGACGCCGACAGCCGAGACGGCGGCCCAGCCGGTCGAGGTCAAGGCCGCGGATGCGGACAAAGCTTCGAATGCGGCCACCGCTGCGGTCGAGCCGACCAAGTCGCCCAAAAAGCCGAAGCTCAAGCCGCGCGATCCGGCTCGTCAGAATGCGATGCTCAACCCGTATGCGGGTCCAGGATTCGGGCACGAATCATACGACCCCTACCGCAATCCCTATCGGGCTACCGGCGTGCAATCCGCCTTCGACGCCCCGTTCGGCCGCTCCTGGTGATCCGGCACATCCCTTTGCCGGTGCCACCGCCGGTTCCGCTCACCATTGCCCAAGCTGATGGAGGAGAGACAGGATGAAACTCGGATGGAGCTTGCTGGCGTTGGGCACCGCCCTGTTCGCGACCGGTGCCTCGGCGCAGGGAGTAAATCTGACCGGACCCTATCGATGCGTCGTCTTGTGCCGGGACGGGCTGGTGGGCCAGCCCGCCTTCGTCACCCAGAACGGCTGGAACCTCAACCTATTGAACGAGGTGGGCGAGCCGTCGCGGGCCTGGATCGACTGGTCGGGCCATATCTGGGCCGAAGGCTGGGGCCAGGGCGCGATCTTCTCGCCCGACGGCATGGTCATCCAGTTCGACCGCGGCACCATATGGCAGCGCGACCTGGGGCCGCCGCTCGCCATCGCGCCGGTTGCCGGCGGGCCGGCGCCTCGACTGCGCCGCTGACGTTGCCCACGAAAAAAAGCGCGGCCCCGGACGGGACCGCGCTTGATTTCGCGCGTCGCCAGATCGGCGCCTGATCAGTCGAGCGGCTCGACCTTGACGATCGAGGCGCTGTGGTTGTTGCCGACCCAGAGCGTGCCCGGGCTCTTGGCGTCGTCGATGAAGACGCGCCGGATATTGGTCGGGTGCGGCAACTGGTATTCCGTGTACTGGCCGGTCTTGATGTCGAGCCGCGAGACGCGATCGGTCAGCATGGAGCCGGTCCAGGCCTCGCCGTTGCGGCCGGCCTCGGCGTCATAGGGCGCGCTCCAGGGCGTGGGCACCTTCCATTCCGAGATCTTCTCGGTCTTGGGATCGAACATGCCGATGGCGTTGCCGGCATATTCCGCGAACCACAACCGGCCCTCGGCGTCCACGCGCCCGCGCCGTGGCCGCGAGTTCGGGGTCGGCGTCAGGTAGACGGTGGGCAGCTTGGTCTTGGCGTCGATCTTGACGATATTGCCGGCCGCGAAGTCGAGCAGATAGATGTTGTTGGCCTGGTCGGAGTGCAGCCCGTAGGTGCCGATGCGCTTGCCGCTGCGCGGATCCTTGAACGCGCCCAGATCCTCGAACTTGTTGTCGGTGAGGTCGAGACGGTAGATGTTGCCGCCGTCCGAGTTCTTGATCCACACCTTGTTGTCGACTGGAGTGCCGGTGAGCGCCAGATGGCCGAGCTGGTCCATATTGGTGTCCCACTCCTTGGGAGTGGTCCAGGTCTGGAACTTCTCGGTCTTCTTGTCGAACTTGGCGATGGCGCCTTGGTACATGACGCCGACCCAGGGATTGTCGTCCTTGTCGAACTCGAGGTTGAGCGTGCCGACCGGGAAGCCCTTCTTGGTCTCGGGGATCGGATACTGGGTCACCTTGCCGGTCTTGGCATCCATCTTGCCGAGGAACATTTGGCCGAAATCGGAATACCAGACGGTGCCTTCGCGATCGAGCATCACGTCATGCGGCTCGATCAGCGAATTGGGCAGATCGTATTCCGTGATGATCACATGGGTCGACTTGCCGGTGAGCCGCGGCAGGGTCTTGAACGGATAGTTCCAGGTGTCGTGCTGGCTCAGGTTGATGCTGGCCAGATAATCGGCGGCCGATTTGTCGGCGTTGCCGACCGCGCGAAGCGCGTCGCCCACCAGCCGCTGCGGCTTGCGCGGCGTGCTGCCCGGATAATAACCGCCCATGCGCACGAAGGTCTGCGCGAACTCCGCGGCGTCGTGGGTCGAGCGCACGATGCGCTCGATGGTGTGGCAGCTGTTGCAACCGAGCAGGAACGATTTTTGCTCGTTGGTGCCCGGCATGCTCATCATCCATTCGGCGTTGGTGAGCTGGCTCGGCAGGTTGCTGGTGGGCTTGAGCTTGATGTCGGCGGTGGCGGCCTGCCCGGCCGTCACATCGGCGGTCTTGGAGCCGTCGAGGTCGTAGCCGACCGCGCGGGCGCCGAGCGTGTAGTGTCCGGGGTCGAGCCGCCCGGCCGGGAAGCTGAACTGGCCCTTGTCGTCGGTGATGACCGACACCGTGATGGTCGAGCCGTCCTTCTTGGCGCTCACCACCACGCCTTCCATGACCGGCTCGGCAGCCGAGCTGACCTTACCGGTGAGCGCGGCGGCGGATTGGGCGAGCGCCGGGGCCGCGAGACCGAGCTGAAGCAGAACCGCGGCCGTCGCCGCTGTCGAAGCAAGCAATGCGTTTCGCATGCGCATGGCGTTTCCCTCTGGATTGGAGCCTGTTGAAGTGGACATCGGTATCTGGAGCTGGTGGAATTCGGACACACGGCCGGTTGCGCCGGCCAGACCGTTCTCGACGACCTTCCGCCGCCAGCCTAATCCCGCCTGCCCCCAGCTTCAAGGCGGTCGCGCCACCCCGGGCCCGGCAAGGTGCCGCAGTCTCGGCACTTTTCCCGGACCGGCGCAGCGCGAAGTGCTGCACCGTCGATCCGGGATCGCCCCAAGCTCTGCCCGGGATGCTAATCCAGCGGCTCGACCTTGACGATCTCGGCCGAGTGGTTGCCGCCCGCCCAGAAAGTCACCGGCGTGGTCGAATTGTCGACGAAGACACGGCGCACATTGGTGTTGCGCGGCAACTGGTATTCGGTCGCCTGGCCGGTCTTGGGATCGAGCCGCACCACCCGGTCGGTGGACATGCCGGCGGTCCACAACTCGCCGTTCCGGTCCGGCATCACGTCGTACGGATAGGTGAAGGCCGTCGGCAGCGGCCATTCGGTGAATTTCTCGGTCCTGGTGTCGAGCATGGCGAGCTTGTTGGCGCGGTACTCGGTGAACCAGAGCCGGTCCTCCTTGTCCATGTAACCGCGCCGCGGATTGGAGTTGGGCGTCGGCGTCTTGAACAGGGTGGTCTGTCCGCTCTTGGCGTCGATCTTGCCGACCAGGTCGGCGCTGAAATCGAAGAAGAACAGGTTGTTCTGCGAATTGGCCTTGATGCCGTAAACGCTGTGGTCCTGCCCGCGCGCCAAGTCCTTGTAGGGGACGAAGGTGTCGAACTTCTGCGACGCAAGATCGATGCGGTGAACGCCGGGAATCCCGACCGAGTTCATCCACACCTTGCCGTCCACATCCGACGACCACGGCATCACCATGGCCTGCTGGGAGGCGTTGTTGTTGATGTCCTTGGGCAGCGGGATCATGGTGAACTGCTCGGTCTTGGGATCGAACCTCGCAATCCCGGCCTGCAGCATCAGGGCGACCCACAGGTTTCCGGCCTTGTCGAACTCGATGTCGAGATTGCCGGGCGGCAGCTCGGCCTTGAGCGTCGGGACCGGGTATTCGGTGACTTTGCCGGTCTTGGGATCGAGCTTGCCGATGAACTGGTGGCCGAAATCCGAGTACCAGGCGGTCCCATCCTTATCCAGGATCACGTCATGGGGCATCGCGGTCGGGCGCGGCAGATCGTATTCGGTGATGACCACGTGGGTGGAGCGGCCCTTGAGCCGCGGCAGCATCTTGAGCGGATAGGACCGGGTCTCCCCCTGGCTCAGATTGATGCTGGCGATGTATTCGGCGCGCGGCCGCAACCGGTCGGTGGGGACATCCATGCTGCGCCCGTCGAGCCGCCGGTGCGGCTCGAGCGGCGTGGTGCCCGGCGCATAGCCGGCCATGCGCGCGAGCACGCCGGTCAGCGCGTCGGCGTCGTAGCTCGACCGGAACGGCCGCTCGAGCGTGTGGCAGCTGGTGCAGCGGTCGAGCATGTTCTTCTGCTCGGGCGTACCGGGGGCGCTCATCAGCCACTCGCTGCTGGTGAGCTGGGAAGCGACGTTCCCGGCCTTGCGCAGCTTGATGGCGACCGGCGCGCCTTGCGCTCCGACCTCGACCGTCTTGGGTCCATCGAGCTCGTAGCCGGCGGCGCGGATGCGCAGCGTATAGGAGCCGGGCTCGATCTTGGCGGCCGGGAAGCTGAAATTGCCCTTCTCGTCGCTGATCACCGAGACGGTGACGGTGGACCCCGCCTTCTTGGCGCTCACCACCACGCCCTCCATGGCGCTCTCCTCGGCGGAGGTCACCTGCCCGGACAGCACTTGCGCGGCGGCCATAGACCCAAAGGCGCCAGCGCCGAGGGTGAAGGTCATGGCGGCCGTGGTCGCGAGCAACAGACGTCGGATTTTCATGGCATCCTCCCGGGTCGAGCAAATGTGAAGCTGCAAACTTCCAACGCGACTTGGTTGCCGAAGGGTAACTCTTTATCGGCCGAAGTGAAAGCCGCCGGCAACCGCGCGGTGTCCGGCCGCGAGGCGCGGACAGCCCGGGCCTTCGGTGCCTAGACCAAAATGTCGCCGTCGCCAGTCGTCGTTTCCAAGCCATCGGTGCCGTGGCATAGTGAATCGTCCCCGCCAATGCCGGAGCCGACGATGCGCGCGATAGTCCCGATTCGATGGCTGCGGCCAGCCGTGCTGGTGCTGGCGGCCGTGGCTGGGCTCGCCCCGGCGCGCTCCCAGGAGGGGTTCTACAGGGGCAAGTCGATATCACTCATCATCGCGTCGAACACCTCGGGCGGCTACGACACCTACGGCCGCCTCCTGGCGCGACATCTGCCGCGGCATCTCGCCGGCAATCCGACCATCGTGCCGCAGAACATGCCCGGAGCCGGCGGCATCCGCGCCGCCAACTATCTCTACTCGGTCGCCCCGAAGGACGGGACCGTGTTCGGCATCTTCGACCAGGCGATGTTTCTCGACCAGCTCCTGGGAATCCAGGGCCTGCGCGGCGACGTGCGGCAGTTCAACTGGATCGGACGCCTGGTGAGCAACAGCTCGGTGCTGTTCGCCTGGCATACCGCGGCGGTGCAGAAAATTCAGGATGCTTTCACGCATGAATTGATCGTGGCGGCGCCCGGCTCCAACTCGCGGCTGAACTGGACTGCGCTCAATGCGCTCGCCGGCACCAAGCTCAAGCTGCTGACCGGCTACGAGGGGCCCGCCACCGCCAAGATCGCCATGGAGCGGGGCGAGGTCGAGGCGCTGAGCCTGCCCTGGGGCGTGCTGCGCGAGGAAAATCCCGAATGGCTCGCCCAGAAGAAGATCAATCTGCTGCTGCAGACCGGGATCGAGAAGAACGCCGGCCTGCCCGACCTGCCGCGCATGATCGATCTCGGCAAGACCGACGAGGCCCGCCAGGTACTGGAAATTTTCGCCTCGCCGTCCCTGGTCGGGCGCTCTTTCGCAGCGCCCCCCGGCGTTCCGAAGGATCGCATCGAGGAATTGCGGGCGGCCTTCATGGCAATGACCAAGGACCCGGAATTCCTGACCGAGGTCGCCAAGCTCAATTTCGATCTCGACCCGCTCTCCGGCGGCGACCTGCAGGCGTTCTTCGTCAAGGCCGACTATCCTCCCGCGCTGGTCGACAAGGCGAAAGCGGTCGCCAAGCTCGCCGAGCATTGAGAGAGTGGCGCGGTGGCGATTTGTAGGGTGGGTTGAGCGCTTCGCGAAACCCACCGAATCACGTTGCTATTGAAATTCAACTGGTGGGTTACGGCGCCATCGCCTCACAGACTGCGGCCACGCCGCGTTCGCGCCTAACCCACCCTACCCACCCCAACCGACCCCCTACAGATCATCCAGAAACTTCACCTTGCCGGCCCACTTGCGCGCCACCTCGGCGGAATAGGCGGGATCGACCTTGTTGACCTTGGGGAACTGGTCCTTCCAGGCATAGGGCCGCACCGCGTAGATGATGATGCGGCTGTTGGTGAGATCGCCGTTGGCGCGCCGCTCCGGCAGTAGCATCGGATCGATATAGCCGGTCCAGATGCCGTCGATGATGTCGGTCGCGGTCTTGGGGTCCCAGCGCGTCGCCACCGCCCACATCACCTCGGCCGGATTGGTGATGTCGATGTCGTCGTCCACGATGATGATGATGCGCCCCAGATATGTGCTGGAGCCGCAGCCCGCCGCCACCAGCCCGGCCATCTTGGCGTGGCCGGCGTGCATCTGCTCGATCGCGATCACGTTGATGAAGCGCGCGCCGCCGCCCGGCAGCTTCCACACCCCCTTGATCCCCGGCACGCCGGCTGCCTCGAGATCGTCCCACAGCGAGGCGGCGCGCAGGAGCGCGGAGCCGGCGGTGCCGAAATAGGTGCCCGGATAGATCGGCCGTGCCGGCGGCTGCGCCACCTGGATCGGATCGTTGCGGTGATAGATCGCCTTGACCTGCAGGACCGGCTCCGGCCCGCTCGAGGCGTAGTAGCCCGGCCACTCGCCGAACGGGCCCTCCACCATGGAGAGCTCTTGCGGCGAAGGCACGAAGCCCTCGTAGACGATCTCCGCGTCGTTGGGAAACGGCAGCCCGGTGACGCGGCCCTCGACCACCTTGATGGCGCGGCCGATGCGACCGCCCGCGGTGTCGAACTCGCACACGTTCTCGGGCTGGGTCGAGGCCGCGGCGGCGCCGAGCGCCGGCGCCTGCCCGACCGTCACCACCATCGGGCAGTGCTCGCCGCGCGCCCACCATTTCTTGCGGATGGTGTCGGCGTGCTTGCCAGGCTCGATGAAGATGCTGAGCGTCTTCTTGTCCCGCACCGACACCCGGTAGGTGCCGGCATTGACCCAGCCGCTGTCCGGGTCCTTGGCGATCACCATGCATTCGGTGCCGATATAGGCGCCGCCATCGTTGCCGTGCCACTTGGGGGCCGGGAAGGCGAATATGTCGACCTGGTTGTCCATCAGCACATTCTCGAGCACCGGCCCCTCCCCCACCACCTCGTGCGGGATCGGCGCGGAGTTCTTGCGGCGGTGCTTGCGGTAGGCCTGCACGAGCTCGAGCCCGAAACCCTCGTTGAGGACCTTGGAGGAGCGGACATTGACCGCCACCCGGTAGTCGTCCGGGAAACCTTTGATCTTGCGAAACAACAGGATCGGGGGGATCGCCTTCTGCAGGCTGAGCTCATAGAGCGCCCCCATCTCGAGATGCGGATCGGCGCCCTCGATCACCTCGATCTCGCCGATCGCTTCGGCCACCTCCAGGCACTTGCGCAGATCGGCCTGAGCTGCGAGGCGGGTCGCCGGGTCGACGGTCTTGCTCACCATGGAGGATCCAATTCGTTGCGGGCTGCGGGGCCAATCGGCCTTTCGGCCTTCAGGGACTAATTTGGTCTCGGCTTCCAGTCGCGTGCGAGCTTCTGCGCGTCAGCAATCTGCGCCGGCGTCATGCGACGCGCCAGCGCATCGAGGTCCTGCAGCGCGTCCTGATTGCCGGCTCCAGCAGCCAGGTTGAGCCACATGTGCGCCGTCACATAGTCCTGCGGCACGCCCTTGCCGCTGCCGTACAGGATGCCGAGATTGTATTGGGCATCGGGGAATCCGGTTTCGGCCGCCTGGCGATACCACGTCACCGCCGCGGTGAAGTCCTGCGGCACGCCCTCGCCGTTGGCGTATATGAGCCCGAGCGCGAACTGGGCGGCGAAGTCGCGGTGGTCGGCGGCTTTGCGGAACCATGTCACCGCCGCCGTGGAATCTTTCGGCACACCTTTGCCGTTGGCGTACATAAGCCCGAGATTGTACTCGGCACCGGCGAATCCCTGAGCCGCAGCCTTGCGATACCAACTCACCGCCGCCGCGTAGTCCTGCTTCACTCCGAAGCCCTGGTCGTACATCGACGCCAGATCGGACTGCGCGCTGGCGAAGCCCTGATCGGCGGCCTTGCGGTACCACGTCAGCGCCGCCCCGTAATCCTGTCTCACGCCCCGGCCGAGGGCGTACATGAGCCCCAGCATGGCTTGCGCCGACGGGTTGCCCTGGTCGGCCAAGGGACGGGCGAGACCCAGCGCCGTGGCGTAGTCGCCGCGCCCGTAAGCGGTCACGCTATCCTCGAGCGGTCCGGCGGCCACCGAAGCAGCGAGGCCAAGCGACAGCGCAACCGCTAGGGCCACAAAAACGCTGGAGCTGGCTACCGGAATTACCCGGCATTTCGTGCGGAACATGTGATCTCCCGCCACCACAGGCTCAGATTGGCGGCGCGGGCTCATCTTATTTGGTTATGTGGCCGGCCCAAGAGTCGAAACGCCGCGTCGAAGAGTCAAACCGCAATCAGCGCAACACCACCGATGTGTTTGAAATCCCTGTGTTTGAAATCCCTGGCGGGAGCGACGGGACTCGAACCCGCGACCTTCGGCGTGACAGGCCGACGCTCTAACCAACTGAGCTACGCCCCCTGGCAGGGAGTGCAGCGGGCTTAAATGTCGACCCGGTGCAAGTCAAGCTGCGAACCGGTAATCGGCAGTGCGGCGGCGCCCCAACCGGCCGCCAAGGAAGCGTTCGGGGCACGCCCGGGCCGGCAGAAATGCCCTTGGGACGGGCTGTTTTCGCCGCTCGCCGCTGTCCGACCTCGATAAAACCCGTACATTTCGGTAACAAGTCGCGCCCCAACGCGAAAAAACCCACATTTTTGGCCAGGAAGTCATGGTCAGACCACATCCGAATCGTCTAATGCGACCGGTGTGAGAAGTGGTTTTCGGCCACTTGCTGCAACCAGGAGGGCCAACCATGGCAGCCAAGAAACCGGGCGCTCAGGCGACCGTGACGTTGAAGCATCTCGCCGCCAGTCTCGCGGAAACCCATGAGATGTCCAAAAAGCATGCCGAGGCGGTGCTCGGCGATCTGGTCGGCTTGGTCTCCAAGCACCTCAAGAAGGGCGATCGTATCCGGATCGGCGGCCTCGGCATTCTCGTGGTGCGCAAGCGCGCCGCCCGCATGGGACGCAACCCGGCCACGGGCGAGCCGATCCAGATCAAGGCCAGCAAGAAGGTGGCCTTCCGTGCCGCCAAGGAGCTCAAGGAAGCGGTCTGACAGCTTTCGCCCGCCACATGCCACCGGCAGTGGCGGGCGGCCTCCAGGGTCGCGGCGCGTGGCCTGGTGGGCGGTGACGGACTCGAACCGCCGACATCCTGCGTGTAAAGCAGGCGCTCTACCAACTGAGCTAACCGCCCTCCTCAGAAACCTTTAATCCAGCCGGCCAACGCACAAGCCGCAGCATAGCATCGGCGTCGCCAAACGATAACCGCTGGCCGACATGAAAACGGCGCCTCGCGGCGCCGATTTCGCTTCAGCTCGTATTGCCTGCCTCAATGCGCCGTCAGGACCGAGGCGTCGTCCTCGACCACGGCTTCCGCCACCGCCGGCGTGCCCGGCTTGGAGGTCTCCTCATCCCAGGTGATGGGCTCGGGCTTGCGCACCAGCGCGCGCAGCAGCACCTCGTCCATGCGCGAGACCGGGATGATCTCAAGGCCCTTCTTGATGCTTTCGTTGATCTCGACGAGGTCCTTGGCGTTCTCCTCGGGGATGATCACCGTCTTGATGCCGCCGCGGGCAGCGGCCAGCAGCTTCTCCTTGAGCCCGCCGATCGGCAGCACGCGGCCGCGCAGCGTGATCTCGCCCGTCATGGCGACGTCGCGGCGCACCGCGATGCCGGTCATCACCGAGACGATGGCCGTGACCATCGCGACGCCCGCCGACGGTCCGTCCTTGGGCGTTGCGCCTTCCGGCACGTGCACGTGGATGTCGCGCTTGTCGAACCGCGGCGGCTCGATGCCGAACGAGATTGCCCGCATCCGCACATAGGAGGCGGCCGCCGAGATCGATTCCTTCATCACGTCGCGCAGGTTGCCGGTGACCGTCATGCGGCCCTTGCCGGGCATCATGGCGGCCTCGATGGTGAGCAGCTCGCCGCCGACGTCGGTCCAGGCGAGGCCGGTGACGACGCCGATCTGATCCTCGTCCTCGAGCTCGCCATAGCGGTACTTCGGCACGCCCAGGAAGTCGGAGAGATTGGCCAGCTCGACCTTGACCGACTTCTTCTTGGTCATGGTGAGCTCCTTGACCGCCTTGCGGATCAAGGTCGAGAGCTCGCGCTCGAGATTGCGCACGCCCGCCTCGCGGGTGTAACGGCGGATCAGCATCAGGAGCGCGGCCTCGTCGATCGACCATTCCTTGGAATCGAGCCCGTGCTTGGCGATCGCGGCCGGAATCAGGTGGCGGCGCGCGATCTCCACTTTCTCGTCCTCGGTGTAGCCGGCGATCCGAATGATCTCCATGCGGTCCATCAGGGGCGGCGGAATATTGAGCGTATTCGCCGTGGTGATGAACATCACGCTGGAGAGATCATAGTCGACCTCCAGGTAGTGATCGTTGAAGGTGTGGTTCTGCTCGGGGTCCAGAACCTCGAGCAGCGCCGAGGACGGGTCGCCGCGGAAATCGGCGCCCATCTTGTCCACCTCGTCGAGCAGGAACAACGGGTTCGAGGTCTTGGCCTTGCGCATCGACTGGATGATCTTGCCGGGCATCGAGCCGATATAGGTGCGCCGATGGCCGCGGATCTCCGCCTCGTCGCGCACGCCGCCGAGCGACACGCGCACGAACTCGCGGCCGGTCGTCTTGGCGATCGACTTGCCGAGCGAGGTCTTGCCGACGCCGGGCGGCCCGACCAGGCACAGGATCGGCCCGGTCAGCTTGTTGGCGCGCTGCTGCACCGCCAGGTACTCGACGATGCGCTCCTTGACCTTCTCGAGGCCGAAGTGATCCGCGTCGAGGATTTCCTGCGCCGCCTTGAGATCCTTCTTGACCTTGGACTTCTTGTTCCATGGGATCGACAGCAGCCAATCCAGGTAGTTTCGCACGACGGTGGCTTCGGCCGACATCGGCGACATCTGGCGCAGCTTCTTGAGCTCGTGGGTGGCCTTTTCGCGGGCCTCCTTCGAGAGCTTGGTCTTCTTGATCTTGTCCTCGATCTCGGCGAGCTCGTCCTTGCCCTCTTCGTCGCCGAGCTCCTTCTGGATCGCCTTCATCTGCTCGTTGAGGTAGTACTCGCGCTGGGTCTTCTCCATCTGCCGCTTGACGCGCGTGCGGATGCGCTTCTCGACCTGCAGGACGGAGATTTCGCTCTCCATCAGGGCGAGCACCTTCTCCAGCCGCTCGGTAACGATCGCGGTCTCCAGGATGGTCTGCTTCTCGGGGATCTTGACCGCCAGATGCGACGCGACGGTGTCGGCGAGCTTGGCATAATCCTCGATCTGCTGGACCACGCTGACAACCTCGGGCGACACCTTCTTGTTGAGCTTCACGTAGTTCTCGAACTCGTTGATGACCGAGCGCGCGAGCGCTTCGGCCTCGACCTGCTCGCCGGGGGTGTCGGTCGCTACCACGGCGTCGGCTTCGTAATATTCGGTGCGATCGGTGTAGCGGGTGACCTGGGCGCGCGCGGCGCCCTCGACCAGCACCTTGACGGTGCCGTCGGGCAGCTTGAGCAGCTGCAGCACGCTCGCGAGCGTGCCCATCTCGTAGATCGCGCCGGTCGCCGGATCGTCGTCCGACGCGTTCTTCTGCGTCGCCAGCAGGATGAACGTGTCGGAGCGCATCACCTCTTCGAGCGCCTTGATCGACTTCTCCCGCCCCACGAAGAGCGGCACGATCATGTGCGGGAAGACGACGATGTCGCGCAACGGCAGGACCGGATAGGCGCGGGTCTCACCGGGGATCAGTGGAGGACGAGGCTTGGCGCTTGTCATGGCGCGAATTCCTTATTGTTGTGCCCCTCGCCCGCGGCCTGCGCAGGCAGCGCGGCGGTCGAGTGCCGGGTGGGACCGGGAAGGTAACGCGGTCCGGATGGGGGTGGTGCGCGGAGGTCGGATGGGATGCCCTCCGCGGAAGCTTGGAGAACCCTCCGCACGCCTCTTGGTAACCCATAGTAGGTGGCCACGGGCGGCGGCGGTGTCAAGTAAGCCCGGAAATTCGCGCTAATATCGCCGTAAACCGCCCCGAAACGGGACCAATCGGCCGAATCGGAGGACAGTCGGCCTGGCGGTTCCACGGGCCCCGCTCAGGCGCTCGCCGACGTGTCGTTCGCGCGGTCGGCCCGGTCCGTATAAATATATAGCGGCCGCGCCGTACCCTCGACTACTTCCTTGGAGATCACGACCTCCTCGACGCCTTCCAGGCTCGGCAGCTCGAACATGGTATCGAGCAGGATGCTCTCCATGATCGAGCGCAGCCCACGCGCTCCGGTCTTGCGCTCGATCGCCTTGCGGGCGATGGCGCCGAGTGCCTCCTCGGCCAGCGTCAGATCGATGCTCTCCATCTCGAACAACCGCTGGTATTGTTTTACAAGCGCGTTCTTGGGCTGGGTGAGGATCAGCTTGAGCGAGGGCTCGTCCAGATCCTCGAGCGTGGCGACCACCGGAAGTCGCCCGACGAATTCCGGGATCAATCCATATTTCAACAGATCCTCGGGCTCGACCTCGCGGAAGATCTCGCCCGCCTTGCGGTCCTCCGGCGCCAGTACCTTGGCGCTGAACCCGATCGAGGTGGATCGCCCGCGCGCCGAGATGATCTTCTCCAGCCCCGCAAAGGCGCCGCCGCAGACGAACAGGATATTGGTGGTGTCGACCTGCAGGAACTCCTGCTGCGGGTGCTTGCGGCCGCCCTGGGGAGGCACCGACGCGATGGTGCCTTCCATGATCTTGAGCAGCGCCTGCTGCACGCCCTCGCCCGAAACGTCGCGGGTGATGGAGGGGTTGTCGGATTTGCGGCTGATCTTGTCGATCTCGTCGATATAGACGATGCCGCGCTGCGCCCGCTCGACATTGTAGTCGGCCGACTGCAGCAGCTTCAGGATGATGTTCTCGACGTCCTCGCCCACGTAGCCGGCTTCGGTCAGCGTGGTGGCGTCCGCCATGGTGAAGGGCACGTCGAGGATGCGGGCCAGCGTCTGCGCCAGCAGGGTCTTGCCGGAGCCGGTCGGCCCGATCAGCAGGATGTTCGATTTCGCCAGCTCGACGTCGTTGTGCTTGGTCTGGTGATTGAGGCGCTTGTAATGGTTATGGACCGCGACCGAGAGGACCTTCTTGGCGTGGTCCTGGCCGATCACATAGTCGTCAAGAACCTTGCGTATCTCTTTGGGGGTCGGAATCCCGTCGCGCGACTTCACCAGCGAGGATTTGTTCTCCTCCCTGATGATGTCCATGCACAGCTCGACGCACTCGTCGCAGATGAACACCGTAGGTCCCGCGATGAGCTTGCGCACCTCGTGCTGGCTCTTCCCGCAGAACGAACAATACAGGGTGTTCTTCGAATCACTGCCGCCGACTTTGCTCATTCCTCATCTCCATCGGCGCGTCGCTGCCACGGCGAACCGGTCATTCGACCAATGAACCTAACAGGGGGACCCCTAAGAGTCCGTAGCACTAAAGCCACACGTCTCACTGTATTTGGCCCGTGTCCCGTCCAGTAGACCCTAGCGAAGCACGGTAGCGTAGCGATAATCAAGAATTCATTAATAATGAAAATTCAGGCTGATGGCGACTTTTTGACCACCCGGAAGGGTGCTCCGGGCCGCCGCCGCCCCGACGGCCCTCATGCCTTGGTGGCGGCCTCTTCCGGCCGTTTTTCGATCACCTTGTCGACCACCCCCCACTCCACCGCCATGTCGGCGGTCAGGAAATAGTCCCGCTCCAGCGCATCCTCGATCTTCTTGAGCGGCTGGCCGGTGTGCCGTACGTAGATTTCATTCAGGCGCTTCTTGAGATTGAGGATCTCCTGGGCGTGCAGCATGATGTCGGTCGCTTGGCCCTGGAAGCCGCCCGAGGGCTGGTGCAGCATGATGCGGGCATTGGGCAGCGCGAAACGCATGTCCTTGTTGCCTGCCGCCAGCAGCAGGGAGCCCATGGAGGCGGCTTGGCCGATGCACAGCGTCGAGACCGCCGGCCGCACGAACTGCATGGTGTCGTAGATCGCCAGCCCCGAGGTCACCACCCCGCCGGGCGAGTTGATGTACATGGCGATCTCTTTTTTCGGATTGTCCGCCTCCAGAAACAGGAGCTGGGCAACGATCAGCGACGACATCGTGTCCTCGACCGGACCGGTGATGAAGATGATCCGCTCCTTCAGGAGCCGCGAATAGATGTCGTAGGCGCGCTCGCCCCGGTTGGTCTGCTCGACCACCATGGGGACGAGGTTCATGTAGGTCTCGACTGGATCTCGCATGGATCAACCTATCTGGGCGGCGATGCCTCGGTGGAGGCTCCGGGAACGAAGCCACCATGCTGCTGCGACATGCTGCTGCAATATGGCCACGCACTTGGTTATGCATTGGTCACAGATATGTCCGGATGCGCCCGCCACAAGGCGTCCGACCGCGTCGGCCCGGCGGCGGCAGGACGAGCAGTGCAGGCGGTGCGGGCGCGGCCGCAGCAGGGTGGCGAGCGATGCAAGCGGCTTCATATCGGGACCATTCAACCAGAAGCAGGATTCGCCCGCCCCGACCACGCTCTTAACGCATCGGCGGCTCGATTCTCAACCAGCCGGCGTCAGCTCCTCGTCGTCCTGGAAGAGCTCCTCGCGCGAAACCGTCTTTTCGGTCACCTTGGCGAGCTCCAGGATGAAATCGACCACCTTCTCCTCGAACAGCGGCGCCCGGATGCTGGCGAGCGCGGCGGGGTTCTTGCGGTAATAATCCCAGATCTCCTGCTCTCTGCCGGGGAACTGGCGCGTGCGCTCGACGATATCGCGCGTGAGCTCGTCGTCGCTCACCTGGATCGCGTTGCGCTCGCCGATCTCGGCCAGCACCAGGCCGAGCCGCACCCGCCGCTCCGCGATGGCACGATACTCCGCCCTGGCCTTCTCCTCGGTGGTGCCCTCGTCCTCGAAGGTGCGGCCCTGTCCCTTGAGATCGTTCTCGACCACCGTCCAGACGTTCTTGAACTCCTCCTCGATGAGGGTCGGCGGGCCGGCGAACTGGTGCAGCTGATCGAGCTGGTCGAGCAGCTTGCGCTTGAGCTTCTGGCGGCTCTGGGCCGCATGCTCCTGCGCCAGCCGGCCCTTGAGAGTCTCGCGCAGCTTGGCGAGCAATTCCAGGCCGAGCGATTTGGCCAATTCGTCGTCGATGGTGACGGTGCCGGGTTGGTCGATCGATTTCATCGTCACGTCGAACTCGGCGTCCTGGCCGGCGAGCTGCGCACTGGTGTAGTTGGTCGGGAACGTGACCTTCACCAGCCGGGTCTCGCCCACTGTCATGCCGAGAAGCTGGTCCTCGAAGCCCGGGATGAAGGTCTTGGAGCCGACATTGACCCCGACATCCTCGCCGGCACCGCCCTCGAACGGGGCGCCGGCGATCCTGCCGGTGAAGTTGATCATGGCGCGGTCGCCGCTCTCGACCGTCCCGCCCGCGCCCTTGGGGGTGTAAGGCTTGGTATCCTCGGCGACCTTCTGCACCGCCGCATCGATCTCCGGCTCGGTCACCTCGGCCACCAGCCGCTCGAGCTTGATGCCGCCGAAATCAGCGAGCTCGATCTTGGGCAGCACCTCGAGGTCGAGTCGATAGGCGAGGTCGGACTTGCCTTCCAGCACCTTCTCGACCTCTACCGCCTCCTGCGGCATCGTCACCTTGGGTTCCATCGCGAGCTTGAGGCCACGCTCGTCGACGATCTTGGCGTTCATCTCGCGCACGACCGTCTCGATGGTCTCGACCATCACGGACCGGCCGTACAGTTTCTTGAGATGCGCCAGCGGCACCTTGCCGGGACGGAAGCCGTTGATGCGGACCTTGTCCTTGAGTTCGCCGAGCCGCTCCACCACCCGCGCTTCCAGGGCGGCAGCCGGAACCTTGACGTCGAACTCGCGCTTGAGACCGTCGGAAACGTTTTCTGTGACTTGCATGGGTACAATCTACACGTTCTGGCCGATACGGCCGACTTCGGTTCAGTGATCTGGCTGCACCGGGTGTGGTGCGGGCGGAGGGGCTCGAACCCCCACGACTTTCGTCACGGGAACCTAAATCCCGCGCGTCTACCAATTCCGCCACGCCCGCGAAGGGCGCCTCGACCCCGAACGGGCAGCCGGGCGGCGCGGCTTATAACAGCACGAAACCCTTGGCGCACGCTAAAAAAACGCAAGCCGCCACAAAAATAAGCGCTGCCGTCACACTTCTCAACGGGCGGGCGCCCGACTAAGCCCTGGGCGGTCACACCCGGGCGCCGAATCGGGATTTGCGATGCCGCCATCCGCCCCGATCCTCTCGCGCCGCCGCTTGCTGGCCGGCGCCGGCGCGCTCGTCACCTGCGCCGGCTCCCGATTGGGTGCGCAAGAGGCAGCGGAGACGACCGCCGACGGCTTCCGACTGCTGCGTGCGCGCCCGGCAACGGCCGGGCCGGGACCGCTCCTGCGCGTCAAGCGCGGCGAGGAGTTGCGCCTGCGCTTGATCAACGAGTTGCCGGATGCCACCGCCATCCACTGGCATGGGGTCAGGGCGCCCAATCTCATGGACGGCGCCCCCGGCCTGACCCCAACCGCGGTCGCCCCAGGGGCGCACTTCGACTACCGCTTCCGCCCCCCGGACGCCGGCACCTTCTGGTACCACGCGCCCGGCTTCGCGGGCTTGGCCCAGCACCTCTACGGCGCACTCATCATTGAGGAGGCGGAGCCGCCCGATGTCGACCGCGAGCACGTGCTGGTGCTCGACGAGTGGCAGATCCCCACGCAGGGTGAACCGGCCGGGGAGTTGCGGATCGTGGCGAACGGCTTTCCGGCGCCCGATCTGGCGGTGCGCGCCAACGAGCGGTTGCGCCTGCGGCTGATCAACGCCGCCGCGGCCCGGGTGGTGGCGTTGCGGCTCGATCGCCACGTCCCCACCGTCATGGCGATCGACGGCCAGCCGGCGGAGCCGTTTCGGGCGCGCGACAATCGCATCGTGCTCGGGCCCGGCAACACCGCCGACCTGTTCATCGACGCAACCCTCGAGCCCGGCGTGGTCGCGCCGATTCTGCTGGCGGATACGGACACTCCCCTCGCCCGCCTGGTTTATGACGACGCGCCAGCTGTCCGGGCGACGGAGCGCCCACCGCCCCGGCCCTTGCCGGCGAATCCACTGCCCGAACGGCTCGACTTCACCCACGCGGTGCGGCTCGACTGGCCGATCGGCAATCGTCCGGGCGCCAGTCAGACCCTGGGCCGACAGCCGGCCGCTTTCCGGGTGAAGCGCGGCCGCACCGTGATGCTGGGGCTGACCAATCGCAAAGCATTCACCTGTGCGGTGCATGTGCACGGCCACGCCTTTCGTCTGCTGGATCGGCTCGATGACGGCTGGAAGCCGTTTTGGCTGGCCACCGTGTTGGTGGAGGCCGGACAAACGACGAGAATTGCGTTTCAGGCCGACAATCCCGGCAAGTGGCCGATCACCTGCGCGGGGATAGGCCAGCCGCAGCCGGTCACGGTCGGCTGGTTCGAGGTGGCTTGAGCCGCGCTTCGGGCGTTGCGAACAGTCGCCGATAGAGCCGCGGCAGCATTTCGGGCAGATCCTCGGAGATGAGGCCGGGACCTGCGGCGTTCCCGGCTTCGCCGTGCAGCCAGACCGCTGCTGCGGTTGCCTCGAAGTCCGGCATGCCCTGCGCCAAGAGCCCCCCTACCAGACCCGCCAGCACGTCCCCCGAGCCGGCGGTGGCGAGCCAGGGCGGCGCATTCTCGGCGATCGCGGCACGACCGTCCGGCGCTGCCACCACCGTATCGGGGCCCTTCAGCAGCACGACGGCGCCCGCCAGCGCCGCCGCTTGGCGCGCTTGCGCAAGCTTTGATCCGGCTTGAGAAATACTTGGCAAGGCTTGGAAAAGACGGCTGAATTCTCCGGCATGCGGGGTCAACACCGTGGCCCTTTCGGAGCGCGCCTGGATGGCGTTCAGCAACTCCTGGGGTTGCGCAGAGAAGCTGGTCAAGGCATCGGCATCGAGCACCACCGCGCGCTCACCCGTCAAAGCCGCCAGCACCATCTCCTGCATGCCGCGCCCGACACCACCGCCCGGTCCCAGCACCACCGCATTGTGTCGGGGGTCCGACAGGAAGGCAGCAAGCTCGACGGCGCCATCGACCGCGCGGACCATGATGGCAAGGCTCGCGGCCGCGTTGACGGCCAGCGCGGCGCGCGGCGAAGCCAGCGTGACGAGGCCGGCACCGGCCCGCAGTGCCGCGCGCGCCGCGAGCCGCGCTGCGCCGGTCGACGCGATCCCCCCCGACACCACCACGGCATGGCCGCGGCTATATTTGTGTCCATCGATGTGTGGGATCGGCAGGATCTTCGCCCACAGCGTGGGCTCATTGAGGAACGTCTGCGGCCTCACCTCGGCCAGCACCTCCGCCCCGATCCCGATATCGGCGAGGAGAACCTCCCCGCAATGCAGCCGGCCGGGCAGCAGCAGATGGCCGGGCTTGCGGCGAAAGAAGGTGACGGTGGTGCTGGCATTGACCGCGACGCCCTGGACGGCACCGCTGGTGCCGTTGATGCCGCTCGGCAGATCCACGGCATGGATTTTCGCCTGCGCCGCATTCATCGCCTCGATCATAGTGCGCCCGATACCCTCGACCGGTCGGTCGAGGCCAGCCCCAAACAGTGCATCGATGATGACCGTGGCCTCCGCCAAACCGGCCGGGCTCGCGGGCTCGATTGCACCGTCCCAGCGGCGGGCCGCAAGCGCCGCGTCGCCCTTGAGCCGGCTCGCATCCCCGACCAGCAGCAGGCGAACCGGATAACCGCGCTCGCGCAGGATGCGGGCGGCGATAAAACCGTCGCCGCCGTTGTTGCCGGGACCGGCCACCACGACCACCGGTACGGCGGCCGGATCTCGGGTCGCAACCGCATCGGCGACCGCCCGCCCGGCATTTTCCATGAGCTCGATGCCGCTCCTTCCGGCCGCGATGGCTAAGCGATCGGCCTTGGCCATCTCGGCGGTGGTGAGCAGCTCGATCATGATGCGATCACAGTACCGGCGTAGCAGGAGGGCCACAATTGCCGCTCGGCTGCCGATTCCTATGCCTGCCCGGCCAGAAAAAATGCGCGTGCATACAAACTAAGCTTGCTGCATAATAATTAATCAAGAACCTTTGGGGCCCCTTTCGGGCGCGCCCCCGACTTTGTGTTAGTTCTTGGAAATGCTGGATTTTCTCGAAATGTCGGGCTTGGCACGGAGCCTGCTAACCGCTAGCGCGGTTCAGCCGGAACTGATGCCGGCGGGCCGGGGAGACGTCGCAAGATGAAAAAGATCGAGGCGATCATAAAGCCCTTCAAACTCGACGAGGTGAAGGAAGCGCTGCAGGATGTCGGGCTGCAAGGCATTACGGTGACCGAAGCCAAGGGCTTCGGTCGGCAGAAGGGACATACCGAGCTTTACCGCGGCGCAGAATATGTCGTGGATTTTCTGCCCAAGGTGAAGATCGAGATTGTCCTGGCCGACGACATGGCGGACAAGGCCATCGAGGCGATCCGGCGCTCCGCCCAGACCGGACGGATCGGCGACGGAAAGATATTCGTCTCCAATATCGAGGAAGCCATCCGGATTAGAACGGGGGAATCCGGGCTGGACGCCATCTGAGAACGCTGATCCCGTTGCATCTCCAAAAAGAGACTGTCCTGTTGCGAGAAAGGGAAGGGAATTCATGACTACGGCCAAAGACGTCTTGAAGATGATCAAGGACAACGACGTGAAATACGTCGATTTTCGATTCACGGATCCGCGCGGCAAGTGGCAGCACGTCACCTTCGACGTCACCATGATCGAGGAGGAGACCTTCTCCGAGGGCCAGATGTTCGACGGCTCCTCGATCGCGGGCTGGAAAGCCATCAACGAGTTCGGACATGTGCCTGATGCCCGATCCGTCATCGGCCACCATCGATCCGTTCTTCGCCGAGACCACCATGGTGCTGGTCTGCGACGTGCTCGAGCCGACCACCGGCGAGCCCTACACCCGCGACCCGCGCGGCATCGCCAAGAAGGCCGAGGCCATGGTCAAGTCCATGGGGATCGGCGACACGATCTTCTTCGGCCCCGAGGCCGAGTTCTTCGTGTTCGACGATGTCAAGTACAAGGCCGATCCCTACAATACCGGCTTCAAGCTCGAACTCGACGGAATTCCCGTCCAACTCCGACACCGACTACGAAGGCGGCAATCTCGGCCACCACGTCGGCACCAAGAAGGGCTATTTTCCGGTGCCGCCGCAGGATTCGGTCCAGGACATGCGCTCGGAGATGCTCGGCGCCATGGCCAAGATGGGCTGCGTGGTGGAGAAGCACCATCACGAGGTCGCTTCCGCCCAGCACGAGCTCGGCTTGAAGTTCTCGCCGCTCACCGTGATGGCGGACCGCATGCAGATCTACAAATACTGCATCCAGATGGTCGCCAACATCTACGGCAAGACCGCGACCTTCATGCCCAAGCCGATCTACGGCGACAACGGTTCCGGCATGCATTGCCACCAGTCGATCTGGAAGGACGGCAAACCGGTGTTCGCCGGCAACAAATACGCCGACCTGTCCGAGACCTGCCTGAGCTACATCGCCGGCATCATCAAGCACGCCAAGGCGATCAACGCCTTCACCAATCCGACCACTAATTCCTACAAGCGGCTGGTGCCGGGCTTCGAGGCGCCGGTGCTGCTGGCCTATTCGGCCCGCAACCGCTCGGCCTCCTGCCGTATTCCCTACACCACCAATCCGAAAGCCAAGCGCGTCGAGGTGCGTTTCCCCGATCCGCTCGCCAATCCCTACCTGGCCTTCGCCGCCATGCTGATGGCGGGCGTCGACGGCATCAAGAACAAGCTCGACCCCGGTCCGGCGATCGACAAGGACCTCTACGACCTGCCGCCGGCCGAGCTCAAGCAGATACCGACGGTCTGCGGCTCGCTTCGCCAGGCGCTCGAAGAGCTCGACAAGGATCGCGCCTTCCTCAAGGCGGGCGGCGTGTTCGACGACGACTTCATCGATTCCTACATCGAGCTGAAGATGGGCGAGATCATTCGTTTCGAGCACACCCCGCATCCGGTGGAATTCGAGATGTATTATTCGGCGTGAGTCTCCTCCCAACATCGCGGTCGCGATGCACCTTCAAGGGGCGCCCTCCTGGCGCCCCTTTTTTCCTCGACAAATCCGGAACCAGCGTTGCGGCGCCGGTTTCGCCGGCGGCGGCGGGCTGGCGTCCGCGCCGGCGCCATCGAGCGGCGCGGCGCCGCGCCATGGGTGGTCGGTGATGTCGAATACCACCCGATCGGGACCGTGGAACTTGGTCTCGTAGAACGACTTCACCTCGGGCGGGCGCCGTGCGAAACATTCCGCGCCCAGCTTCTCCAGCTTCTCGATATAGGGCTCGACATCGTCGACCAGCACGCCAAGTGGTGAATGCCGCGATAGTCGAGGCCGTGGCCCTGATCCCAGCCGAACCGCAGGATGGCGAGACTGATGGTGCCGTCGCTCAGGAAGACCCCGTAGGAAGTCCCCTCGCCGCGCGGCTCGGTGCGGCGAACCTCGACAAAATCGAAGGCCTGCTTGTAGAACTCGGCCGTGGTATACGGATCTTCCGCGGCGAGCGCGATGTGTCGAAGCTTTGCCATTGAGAATCTCCCGGTTCGTTGGCGAAAGCCGTCATGCACCGGCTCGCCGCAGCCGGCGGGGAGCGGCACGGCGGCGGGCCGCGATCAAATCAAAGTATCAGGACCAGAGCGATCAGCACACCGATCGCGATGCCCGCATGGGCCATGGAGCGACGGCGGCGCTTGGGTCCATAGACCCCGGCATCGAGCCTCGATCTGATCACCGCGGCCTCGAACTCGGCCGACGACCCGAAGCTGCAGGCCAATGCGCAACCCGCACGCTCGGCGCTGCTGTTGAGCGCCAGCATGTCGGCGTTGAGCCGAGATGGGATCCACGCACGCCGCATGCCGCATTGTAAGGCCGCAGGGGTAAATGAGGGGTTTCGTTCCCGATCGGGCGAAACGCCCCCGCCAGGGCTCAGCGCGGCGCCGGATTGGCCGCGAGGGTCGCGAGCGGCTGCCGCTCCGCTCGCCGCTCGGCCCGCGCCTGCGGGGTCGCGAACCGGACCGGCACCTCCGGGTCCTGCGCCAGCTCGACCCGGTTGCGTCCGTTCGCCTTGGCGCGGTAGAGCGCGGCATCGGCGCCGGCGAGCAGCGCCACGATATCGGTTCCGGGCTGCCCGCAGGCCGCCCCGACGCTGACGGTCGCCTGAAGATCGCAGCCCGCCACCGTGACGCCGCCGGCCTCGAACGCCCGGCGGATACGTTCGCCCACCACCTCAGCGGCGGCGATGCTCCCGGGCAGCAGCGCCACGAACTCCTCGCCGCCGAGCCGGCCGACGATATCGGTCGTTCGCGTGCTCACGCTCGCGGTGACGGCGAAGACATGCAATGCCTGGTCTCCGATCGCGTGGCCGAACTGGTCGTTGATCGACTTGAAATGATCGAGATCGAACATGAGCGCGCTCACCGGCTCGCCCCTCCGCGCCTGGCGCGCGATCAGGTCTTGCGCCGCCAGCAGCACGCCGCGCCGGTTGAGGAGCCCGGTCAATTCGTCGGTTTCGGCCGCAGTCTTGTGGAGGTGCAGCGTGCGCTCGGTGGCGAGCACCAGGACGATGAACGCCGTGCCGACCGCGTAGAGCATCGTCTCCAAGACGAACAACGCGACCCATCCGGTCGAGAGCATCACGGTGCCGTGGTCCGCCGGCAGCAGGCTCGCCAGCGGGATCGGGAACAGGAACACTGCGCCATGCAGCATCGGCACGAAAATCGCGGGCCAGCGCCGCCGCAAGGTCTTGCGGCGCTCGCGCCACAGCTCGGCCGCGGTCATGAACGTATAGCTCGCCACGATCACGGAGCTGAGCACGATGCGCGCCGCCGGCCATTGCGCGAAATCCGCGAAGGTGCAGGCAAAGAGCCACACCGCGCCGCCGCCGATCAGCGCGCTCACCAGCACTGGACGGCCGTGAAACACCCGCGCCGCATTCCACATCGTTCCGCACGCCATGAACAAAAGCGCATTGGCGATTCCGGTCGGCAGCGGCGGGGAGATCAGCCCTTCCAGACTCCAGGCGGCGACCGAGAGCCCGCCGATCAGATAGGCCACCCCCCACCAAGCCAGCGCGGGAACGCGGTGTTTCGCCCAGGCGAACAGCAGCAGCAGGCCGAGCAGGCCGGTCACGCATGTGGCCACCACGAACAGGGTGGTCACATCCAGGGCGATCGGTACGGTCGCGGCGGGTACCAGCACGGCGCGTTTTCCTGCGGGCTTTCATTGCCCCGGCACATAAATACCACCGGTTCCGCCCGGTACGTAGAAACACTGGCCGCAGGCTTTGCGGACCGTTAGGCGGATGCGGCGGCTTTTCGATGAAAGATGATTAAATTTGTGCGCGAACCGGTTGATGGCGCGCGATAAAGCCGCGCCCGGAGGGCGTTTTTCAGCTGGCCAGCCCGCTCGGCAGCGGGACGAACAGCTGCTCGATCGGGATGGTTCTGGCGATGAAATGCTGCTCGGCCATGTATTGGACCAAGGCCTGCAGGGTCGCCCGATTGGCGTTCATCCCGTAAGGCCAGGCATCGCCGCCAAACACCGTGTCGATCTCCTCGATCTCGGCCAGGAGCCACGGCAGCATGCAGCCGAGCGAGCCGGCATAGCGCATGCGCGCGAGCGCCCGCCGCTTGGATTCGATCAATGCCTTGTAGAAACTGGTCGCGAGCCAGCGGTGCCGCTCATAGAGATCGCGCCGGAAAGCGATGAGGTGCATGATCGGAAAAATTCCGGTGGCCTCGTAAAGCTCGCGCTCGCGCGCGCGGTAGTCGGGAAACAGGCGGGCGACGTCGGGATGGCGGCCGAAGGATTCCGGCTTGCGCGATCCGATCAGCGCATCGATCTCGCCGCGCGCCAGCAGCTCGCCGAGCGGTTCGCCACCGTGGTTCTGCTCGATCCGGACCGGCGCCAACAGCGGCGGGGCATTCGGGCTGCCATGGGTGCCGGCCTTCTCGACCGCGCCCTGGACCCAGCGAATGGAGGAAAGATCGACACCGAATTGATGCTGCAGGTGGCCGCGCGCCCAGATCGCGGCCGTCTGGGTATAGAGCGGCAGCCCGACCCGGCGTCCTTCGAGGTCCTTGGGGGTGCGGATGCCGGCGCGCGTGTTGACGAAAATGTAGCCGTGCCGGAACACCCGCGAGGGGAATACCGGGATGGCAGCGAACGGACAATCGCCGGCGCCAAACAGGCTGATGTATTCGGAGGCCGAGAGCTCGGCGACGTCGAATTCCCCACCTCCTACCATGCGGTCGAAGACGTCACGGCCGGATTTGAGCGTCACGCAGTTGAGCTCGACGCCCTCGATCGCGACATCGCCGTCGCGGATCGCCTCCAGCCGGTCGTACCGGCAGCTCGCGAAGGTCAGTGGCAGGCGGGACACGGGCGGTGGCTCAATGATGCGGGTGACCACCCGCGCAAGCCCCCATGCTGCCCACAAATGGAGCCGTTGCAAAGGCGGCGGCCGGAAACGGCCACACGCCAAAAGCCTCAAGACCGTGGGTCGATCAGCGCTTGGAGAACTGGAACGAACGGCGCGCCTTGGCCTTGCCGTACTTCTTGCGCTCCACCACGCGCGAATCGCGCGTCAGGAAGCCGCCGTGCTTGAGGGCGCCGCGCAGATCGGGCTCGTAGCCCATCAGGGCCTTGGACAGGCCGTGGCGCACCGCGCCCGCTTGCCCGGACAAGCCGCCGCCCGAAACCGTGCACACGACGTCGAACTGGTCCTGCCGATTGCTGGCCACCAGCGGCTGCTGGATCAGCATGCGCAGCACCGGCCGCGCGAAATAGGTCTCCACCGGCCGCGTGTTGATCTCGATCTTGCCGGTGCCGGGCTTGACCCACACCCGCGCGACCGCGTTCTTGCGCTTGCCGGTCGCATAGGAGCGGCCCTGCTTGTCGAGCTTCTGGACGTATTTGGGCGTCTCAGGCGTGGTGACGGTGGGCTTGAGAGCGGAAAGTTGATCCAGCGACTGCATGGTTTCGGCCATGGTCACGCGCCTCTCGTGTTTTTGCGGCTCAGGATGGCGATATCGAGCGGTTCGGGATTCTGCGCCGCGTGCGGATGCTCGGGACCGGCATAGACCCGCAGATTGCCGAGCTGGCGACGGCCGAGCGGCCCATGGGGCAGCATACGCTCCACCGCCTTCTCGAGGATGCGCTGCGGAAACTTGCCCTCGAAGATCGACTTCGCGGTGCGCTCCTTGATGCCGCCGATATGGCCGGTATGCCGGTAGTAGATCTTCTTCTCGCGCTTCTTGCCGGTGAAGACGACCTTCTCAGCGTTGATGATGATGACGTTGTCGCCGCAATCGACGTGCGGGGTGAAGATCGGCAGGTGCTTGCCGCGCAGCCGGCGGGCCACGATGGTGGCGAGCCGGCCGACTATCAGGCCTTTGGCATCGATCATCACCCACTTCTTCTCGATCTCGGCGGGCTTAGCCGAAAAGGTGCTCATGGCGAATTATCCGGCAAAAGGGACGAGCGCGGTTGCGCCCAATCGCAGGCTCATACACCAAGCCCCCCGCACGGTCAACGATCCGGTGAATTTAAAACGATGGAATTACAATATGTTGCGATGATGGTATTTTGATACCTGATCGCCCTGGACAGTGTGGCGGGCGCCGGTTCGGCCGCGCGCAGTTGGTTCGGGCGCTCGAGCATGCTCTAACGCCAGGGAGGCGAAGCGCTTTTCATTCCTCGGCGCCCCTTTCGTCTCGCACCGCTCGCCCTACATCCATCGCACCGGCAGCCGGCAAATCCATGGACCACGACCACTATCCCGACAGCTACATCCGCGGCATTCTCAACACCGTGAAGACCATCGCCATGGTCGGTATCTCGCCCAAGGACGTGCGGCCGAGCTATTTCGCGTTCAAATATCTTCTCGAGCGCGGCTATCGGATGATCCCGGTCAATCCGGGCCAGGTCGGTGGGGATATCCTCGGTCAGCCGGTCTATGCCAGGCTCGCCGACATTCCCGAGCCGGTCGACATGGTCGATGTGTTCCGCGCGCCACAATTCGCGCTGGCGGCGGTCGAGGAAGCGCTCGCCCTCGAGCCCAGGCCCCAGGTGATCTGGATGCAGCTCGGCATCCGCAACGATAAGGCCGCGCGCCTGGCCGAAGCCAACGGCCTCAAGGTGGTGATGGACCGTTGCCCCAAGATCGAGTTCGGTCGCCTGTCCTCGGAAATCGGCTGGATGGGGGTGAACACCCGCGTGCTGACCGCCAAGCGGGCGAAGCTTTCCGGCCGCGGCATCCAGCGCATGTCGCTTGATCGCGTCACCATGGCGGGCGGCGCAACCGGTGCGGCAGCCAAAGCCTCCCGGGAGGACGGTGGGAAATAAGGCATCCGCCGAAGGGGGCGTTGCTGCATCGCGGCGCCTGCATTTCAACCTGCTGCTCATAGCCGGGAATCGGATTGCACAATTGCGGCAGGTGATGCCGCATAATCCTTGAAAGGTTGTGGGGCGGCACGGCCGTCGGCGTCTAATTTCTGGCAATCCGGCTCCGGCTGCGTCATGATGTTCGGATCAAGGGGGACTGGCCGACGCATTGCGGCGGCGCAAACGAGGCGGGGGGCCATGAAGAAGCAAATCGCGCTCGCAATTGTTCTTGCTCTCGGCGCGGGAACGGTTGCGCTTGCTGAAACGGCGGAAGAGCAGCAGGCCTGCACCAACGATGCATTCGCGCTCTGCCAGAACTACATTCCGGACCGCAACCGGGTATTCACCTGTCTGGTGGAGAACCGGAATCAGCTGTCGGTGCCGTGCCACACCGTGATGCTTCAGTATCTTCCGCCGGAGCCGGTGGTGGCGCTGAAGAAGCCGGCGGCCGCGCCCGCACCGAGCGCCAAAGCCGCCAAGAGTGCCAAGAGCAAAGGTCCGCTCAGCCTGACGCCCCAGTAGGGGGCACCGCACGGCGACGTATCTGAAGAGTTGGCAAAAGCGGCCACGGCCTCGAATGACGCGGCACGGCTTGTCGCCGCGTTTCCCACGCGGCTTGCAGTGCAGGCGCATCCTCGCGCGCAACCGGGCATGCCCAGGCGCCTTGACGCTTGCGGGGCTTCCATGCACGAAGAACCCCCTGCCCCGCCATGACGAGGACCGGCCATGACCGAGCGCACCCCAGGTTTTGCGACGTTGGCGATCCACGCCGGTGCGCAGCCCGATCCCACCACCGGCGCGCGCGCGACGCCGATCTACCAGACCACCTCGTTCGTGTTCGAGGACGTCGACCATGCGGCCTCGCTGTTCGGCCTGCAGGCCTTCGGCAACATCTACACCCGCATCGGCAACCCGACCACGGCGGTGCTCGAGGAGCGGGTGGCGGCGCTCGAAGGCGGCACCGCGGGGCTCGCGGTCGCCTCCGGCCATGCCGCGCAGGTGATCGTGATGCACTGCCTGATGCAGCCAGGCGAGGAGTTCGTCGCGTCCAAGAAGCTCTACGGCGGCTCGATCAATCAGTTCAATCACGCCTTCAAGAATTTCGGCTGGAAGGTGGTGTGGGCAGATCCCGACGATATCGGGACTTTCGAGCGCGCCATCACGCCCAAGACCAAGGCGATCTTCATCGAGTCGATCGCCAATCCGGGCGGTGTGATCACCGACATCGAGGCGATCGCCGCCGTCGCCAAGCGCGCCGGCGTTCCGCTCATCGTCGACAACACTCTGGCCACGCCCTATCTGTGCAAGCCGATCGAGCACGGCGCCGACATCGTGGTGCATTCGCTGACCAAATTCCTCGGCGGCCACGGCAATTCCATGGGCGGGCTGATCGTGGACGCCGGCACCTTCAACTGGTCGCGCGAGGGACGCTATCCGATGCTGTCGCAGCCGCGGCCCGAGTACCACGGCCTGGTCATGCACGAGACCTTCGGCAATTTCGGCTTCGCGGTGGCGTGCCGGGCGCTGGCGCTGCGCGACATCGGGCCGGCGATCTCGCCGTTCAATTCCTTTCTTATCCTCATGGGGATCGAGACCCTGCCGCTGCGCATGCAGCGCCACTGCGACAACGCCAAGGCGGTCACCGCGTGGCTCGCCGCCCACCCCAAGATCGCCTGGGTGAGCTATCCGGGCCTGGCGGGCGACAAGTATCAGAGCCTGGCGCGCAAATACGTGCCCAAGGGTGCCGGCGCGGTCTTCACCTTCGGCCTCAAGGGCGGCTACGAGGCCGGCGTCAAGCTCGTATCCAACGTCAAGCTGTTCTCCCATCTCGCCAATATCGGCGATACCCGCTCGCTGATCATCCATCCGGCCTCCACCACCCACCGCCAGCTCAGCGACGCCCAGAAGGTGCAGGCCGGTGCCGGACCCGACGTGGTGCGTCTTTCGATCGGGCTGGAGGACAAGGACGACATTATCGCCGACCTCGAGCAGGCGCTGGTGGAGGCATGAGAGCATTGCCATCGGAGTGATCGCGGCGGACGCTCACGTCCGCGGAACGGCCGCGTTCCGGTGCGGCCATCGCCTGTGCATGCAGCGTCGCGATGGTGAGGACGATCATGGCGGTGCCTTGATGCAGCAGGGCGAGCCAGAGCGGCGCCTGCGTCAGCAATGTCATAACGCCGAGTGCGGCTTGCAGCGTCACGCCCAAGGCGAGCGCAAGCGCGCCGCGGCGCCCCGCCCCCGGCGGCAAGCTGCGCATGACATCGAGCGCATTCCAGATCGCGGCCGCCAGCAGCGCATAAGCCAGGACGCGATGATCGAATTGCACCGTCAGCGGGTTCTCAAAGAAATTCCGCCACCACGGCTCATTGAACAACAATTGCGACGCCGCCGGGACCACCTGCCCGTCGATCAGCGGCCAGGTGTTGTAGATGAGGCCGGCGCGCAGGCCCGCCACCAGTGCCCCCAGATAGATCTGCGCCAGCACTAGGCCGAGGAGAATCTTTGCGCTCACGCGCGCCCGCGACGGCGCCGGCGGGCCGGAGCGGGGCGCCAGTCCCTGCGCGGTCCAGAGCAGTGCCACATAGATCAGGCCGGCGAGCGTCAGATGAAAGGCCAGCCGGTATTGCGAGACCTCGACGCGCCCGGCCAAGCCGGATGCCACCATCCACCATCCGACCGCACCCTGGAACGCGCCGAGACCGAACAGCAACCACAGCCGGGGGCGCAACCGCGTCGCCACCCTGCCCCGCGCGAGAAACCACAAGAACGGCAGCAGGAATGCCGCCCCGACGAGGCGGCCCAGCAAGCGGTGCGTCCATTCCCACCAGAATATGGTCTTGAACGCGTCCAGGCTCATGCCGGGATTGAGCGTCTGATATTGCGGAATGGCCTTGTACTTCTCGAACTGGAGCTCCCATTGCGCCTCGCTGAGCGGCGGCAAGGCGCCGGCGACCGGCTGCCATTCCGTGATCGAGAGCCCGGATTCGGTGAGCCGCGTGGCGCCGCCGACCACCACCATGGCAAGCACGAGGGTGGCCACGGCCAGTAGCCAGATCCTGATGGCTGCGTGGTCGCGTTCGAGGACGTCGATGGGCGCGCTGGTCATGCGAAAATCAATGGCGTGCGATCACTATGCTTGCCGCCGGCGGGGCGGACCATATAGTCGTGGGCGTGCGTTCGCAATCGAGCCCCCGACAGCCCAGCCATGCCGATCCGGATTCGCAAGCTTTTAGGCGCTTTCGCCCTCATCACCCTGGTGGTGGTCTGGGCGCTCGTCGCCATGGCGGTGGCGCAGCTCCCGGTGGTGAAGGCAAACGGTTTCTTGGAGACAATCTACTACGTGCTGGCCGGCCTTGGCTGGGTCCTGCCCGCCATGCCGCTCATCCGCTGGATGTCGCGCGGCGAGAGCCGCAGAATCGGCGAGGGGCCGGTAGGCTGAGCGCGTTCCAGCCCGCTACGCCGCGTCGACCCGGCGGAAGCCGTTCCAGAGCGCGGTCGCGGCGCCGGAGAGCAGCACGCCCACATAGCGCGACTGTTGGTGCTCGCCGTTGAGCGATATGCGGGGCAATGCGGTGAGATGCCGGCCGTGCTCCGGAAACAATACGCCCGGGCGGGTGGTGACCGCCGTCTTGAAGCCGAGCTCGGCCGCAATGCGGAACTCGCGCGGGCCGGCTGAGGTCGGGTCGCCGACCGGATAGCTCAAATGGTCCGGCCGCAGGCCAAGCGAGGCCTCGATCACCGCGCGGCTCATCGCCATCTCGGAGCGCGCCTGCCGCTCCGGCGTCTTCGCCAGCATGACATGATTGACCGTATGGGCCCCGATGGTGACCAGTGGATCGGCGGCGAGCCGGCCGAGCTCCTCCCAGTCCATGCACAATTCCTCGCAGAACGCCGCGATGTCGACCTGGTAGCGCACCGACAGATCCCGCACCACGCGGCGCAGCTCGTCCTCGGTGCGGAAGCTGCGCACCCATTTGTAGAGCTGATCGTAGACGTGATGCTTTTCCGCCAAGGTGGCGCATTCGAATCCGCGCTCCTGCTCATCGATCAAGAGGACGATGCGGCTGTTGCGGGCCACCACCGCCTCGATGGCGAGCCACCACAGCTCGCCCAGCCGATCCGGAAAGCTGGTCGGGATGTAGACCGCGAACGGCACCTCGTGGGCCTTGAGGATCGGATAGGCCCATTGCAGCGTGTCGCGGTAGCCGTCATCGATGGTGACGCAGACGAACCGTCGCCCGCAATCCCCCTCGGCCAGGCGGCGGTGCATCTCGTCCAGGCTGATGAGGTCGAGCTGCCGGCGCCGCAGGCCGCGCACCACGTTCTCCAGAAAGCGCGGCGTGACCTCCAGGAGCTGATTGGGCTGGAACCGGTCCGGGCGCGGCGGGCGCACGTGATGCAGGGTGACGATCGCGCCGATGCCGCCGACGAGCGGCCGCATCAGGGCATGGGCGCCGCTGAAATAGAGCGTCTCGAGCCCAGCCCGGATGACGTTTTTCTTCAACCCGCTCAATGGTCTGATCCCATTTGGGTGCGACTATCCCAACTCTTTGTTGATAATTCTTTGCCAAGGTCTGCGACGGGAGCATGGCTCCAGACGGAAACAGGGGCGCCGGGGCTCGATTGGGCCGCGCAGATTTGCATGAGCATCGCCGTCAACTATCGCGCCGGTCAAGAGAATATCGCACCCGCCTACCGGCCCTGCCTGGGCCGGATCGCGCGGGTCGAGGTATTCGACGATATGGCGGCCGCGGAGCCGTTCTGGCGTGCTCTCGAGGCCGACGACGCCTGGGCGACCCCTTATCAGCGCTTCGACCTCCTGGCCGCCTGGCAGCGCCAGGTCGGCGCCCGCAACGGCATCGTGCCGTACATCGTCATCGGCTTCGATGCCGCCGCCCGGCCGCTGTTCCTGCTGCCGCTCGGCCGCAAGCGGGTGGGACCTTTCAGCATCGCCGGCTTCCTCGGCTCCAAGCATGCGAGCTTCAATATCGGGCTGTGGGCGCGCGATCTCGCGGCCGGGGTCGGAGCCGCCGACATCCGCGATCTGGTGACGCGTCTTGCCGGCGAGCGCGATCCGGTCGATCTGCTCGTGCTCTACAGCCAGCCCCTGAGCTGGGCCGGCCTCGCCAATCCGCTCGCGCTGCTGCCCCATCAATTGTCGGCCGACGACGGCTCCTGTCAGCACCTGAGCGCCTCTGCCGGGGCCGAGGCGGCGGTGAGCCCGGCCATGCGCTCGCGGCTTCGCATCAAGGAACGCAAGCTCAAGAAGCTCGCCGGCTACGGCTACATCCAGGCCACGGGCGCGGCCGACATCGACCGGCTGCTCGACGCCTTCTTCACCCTCAAGGCCGTCCACATGCGGGCGCAGGGCCTCACCAATGTGTTCGCCCAGCCCGGCGTGGCCGAGTTCGTGCGCCAGGCCAGTCACATCAAGCGGCCCGATGGCCGGCCGCTGATCGAGCTGCACGCGCTCGAGGGCGATGGCGAGGTGCTGGCGCTCTATGGCGCGGTCGTCGATTCCTATCGTTTCTCGGCGATGTTCAACACCTATACGCTGAGCCAGCATGCCCGGCACAGCCCGGGCCTGATCCTGCTGCTGCACATGATCGGCGCGTGCGCGGCGCGCGGCGCCCGCAGCTTCGACATCGGGGTCGGCCGCGCCCACTACAAATCGTTCTTCTGCAAGGAGCCGGAGCCGCTGTTCGACACCTTCCTGGCGCTCTCGCCGCGCGGACGGCTGGCGGCCCCCGCCTTCCGTGCCGTGTTCGCCGCCAAACGGGTGATCAAGGCCAAGCCCGCGCTGTGGGCCGCGGTCCAATTCCTGCGCCGCGTCCGCGCCGGATAGGCACAGTTTTGCGAGCCTTGGCGTTCACCTGCCTCGCCACGAAGTCGTCCCTGCGAAAGCAGGGACCCATACGCCGCGACCGATCGATGTGCTGCGGGATATGGGTCCCGGCAGCTGAAGTCGGATTTATCCGACTTCAGCCATGATTGGAGTAGCTAAGTCGCAGGCCCGACTTAGCGCGGCCGGGACGACAGCATGCGCGTAGGATCAAGCCGCCGCTTGCGCACTGCCCGCCTCGGCCGGCTGCACGGCTGGACTGCTGGCGAGCGTGCCGACCTCGATGAAGCCCGCGCGCAGCAGCCGCTCGCGTGCCTCGATGGCCGCGACATCCTCGATCCGAGGCGCGATCAGTACCGCGCGCGGCGCGAATTGCGCGAACCGTTCGGCGTCGATCTGCGGCAGCGCACCGGCATCGATCACCAGATGGTCGTAGCTGCGCGCCAGCGCCTCGAGGGTGATGGCGAGCCGCGGCGAGGCGATGACCTCTGCATCCGCCGCGGCGCGCCCGGCCATGACCAGGTGCACGCGCGAATGGCGGTCACGGGTGATGATCTCGCCATAGGTGGCGCTGCCGCGGATCAGATCCGCAATGCCGGGCGCCGACGGATCGGCGGCGATCACCGAGACATCGGGATTTCCGAGCGCCAGATCGACCAGCACGACCCGCCCCCGCCGGGCGAGGCTGCGGGCGAGCGTGATCGCCGTGACGGTGGTGCCGATATGGCGCGCCGCGCCCACCAGCATGATCCGCCGTCCCGCCTCCCCGGCTTCCCCGATCTCCCTCCCGAGCGCTTCGATCGCATCCAGCGGCACGCCGGCGACCGCCGGCGGCTGCTGCTCGACCGGCGGGCGCTCAGCGGTCGCGCGTGCCGGCTTGGCCCTGCGGCCGGCGGGTGGCGGGTCCGACGCGGCCGGCGCCAGTGGGGTGGACTGCATCGGCATGGCGGCGAGCAGCTCGCTCGTGAGCGCAAAGCCGACCGACAGCGCCAGCACGCCGAGCGCCGCCACCAGCACGGTGGGCACGGTCTTGGGCCAGGACGGCGTGTTGGAGACGGTCGCTGTGGAGATCACCCGGGCGTCCGGCGAGGCCGCATCGATGCTGTCGCGCGCCGTCGCCTCGCGGTACTTGGCGAGATAAGATTCGAGCAGGTCGCGCTGCGATTTCGCATCGCGCTCGAGCGCGCGCAGCGCCACGTCCTGCTCGTTGCTGGTGGTCGCCTGCTGCTTGAGCGTATCGAGGCCGCTGCCCAGGGTGCCCATGCGGGCATCCGCCAGCTTGGCGTCGTTCTCCAGCGAGCGCGCCACCCGCTCGCCCTCGGTCTTGATCTGCGCTTCGAGATCGGCGACCTGCGCCCGCAGCTCCTTGATGCGGGGATGCTGCGGCAGCAGGGTCGAGGACTGCTCGGCCAGCTGCGCCCGCAACGTCACCCGCTGCTCGGACAGGCGCCGCAGCAGCTCCGAATTGGTGATGTCGGAGAACTCGATCGCGGCGCCCGAGCGGAGCGCATCGCGGATGAGCCGCGCCTTCGCCTCGGCGTCGGCCTTCTGGGCGCGCGCAGTGGCGAGCTGGCCGTTGTAGTCGGCGAGCTGCTGGCTGGAGAGCGTCTGGTTGTTGGTGCCGACGAACAGGCCGGACTTGCTGCGGTAGCGCTCGACCTCGGCTTCCGCGCCCGCCACCTTGGTGCGCAACTTGTCGATCTCGCCCGCGAGCCACTGGCCGGCGGCGCGCGTCTGGGCCTGCTTGGCGGCGCGCTGCAGCACCAGATATTGCGCCGCCACCGCATTGGCGACCTGGGCAGCGAGCTCGGGGTCGGCCGATTCGAACTCGATCACGATGACGCGCGATTTCTCCGCCTGGTAGGCGTTGAGCCGGTCCTGGAAGCTTTTGAGCACGCGCTCCTCGGGCGTCATGCTCATCGGATCGCGGGCGATGCCGATGAGGCCGAGCAGCGTCCTGATGAGCGAAGGGCCGTGCAGCACCGGATCGAATTCCGCCCGCTCGCCGAGCTTCAATTTTTCGATGATGTCGCGCGCCAGATCGCGCGAAAGAATGAGCTGAACTTGGCTCGCCACCGCCTCCTGGTCGACCGCGGCACCCGGCTCGGCGGTCCTATCGGCTTCCGGCCGCAGGAAGATGTTCTCGCGCGTCTCGATGAGGACCCGCGTCTCGGATTTGAATTTCGGGGTGATCAGGCTGACCGCGATGAAGGCGGCGGCGGCGGCCCCGAGCGTCAGCGCCAGGATCGAAGCTCTGCGGCGCCACAGCGCGCGTCCAAGCGCGCCGAGATCGAGCTCTTCGACTACGGCCTGCACGACGCCAGGTCGCGTGGTCAACTGCGCACTTGCTACCATCACCGACCTCGTACTCACCCGCGCAACGCGCGACTCTCACAAACCGGTCTCATCTCATCTCACTATGGTTGATGTCGCGTTAAGGCCGGCGCCTGCCAGCCAAGCTGGCCTCTTGCCCGCCGGCGTGGTGATTTTTTGTTAACTCCGGCGGCGTTAATGGGGATTAACTCTTTGGCCGGGGGGTCGGTGCCATCAGCGCGCAGCCGCAAAGCCTCAACGTCCTGCATGTGCTACGCGCTCCGGTCGGCGGGCTGTTCCGGCATGTGCGCGATCTGGCGAGCGGCCAGGCGGCGCTCGGTCACCGGGTCGGCATCATCATGGATGCGGTAACCGGCGGCAGCCAGGCCGAAGCCGCGCTGGCGGACTTGTCGCCGCTGCTCGCGCTCGGCGTCAGCCGCGTGCCCATGAGCCGGCAGATCGGGCCGCGAGACGCATCGGCGGTCGCCCATGTGGGGCGGCGGGCCGCCGGCGCGGCTGCCGACGTACTGCACGGCCACGGCGCCAAGGGCGGCGCCTACGCACGGCTTGCCGGCAATCGGCGGGCCGTCCGGGCCTACACGCCCCACGGCGGCAGCTTGCATTACGGCTGGGGCTCGCCCATGGGCCTCGTCTATCTCGGCCTCGAGCGGCTGCTGATGGCGCGGACCGATCTGTTCCTGTTCGAGAGCGCCTATGGGCGCGACGTCTTTCGCGCCAAAGTCGGCAATCCCGGCGAATTGGCGCGGGTGGTGCACAACGGCGTCACGGCCGCCGAGTTCGAGCCGGTGGTGACCGATCCGCAGGCGACCGACCTCGTCTTCGTGGGCGAATTGCGTGCCCTCAAAGGCATCGATGTGCTCATCGCGGCGATCGTGCTGCTGGCGCGCGAAGGATTGCGCCTGAGCGCCACCATCGTGGGGGAAGGCCCGGATCGCGCGGCCTTCGAGGCGCAGGTGCGGGCACAGGATGTGGCCGGCAGCGTGCGGTTCGTCGGCGCCAACCCCGCCCGTTCGGCGTTTGCCATGGGGCGGCTTTTGGTCATTCCCTCGCGCGCCGAGTCGCTGCCCTATATCGTGCTGGAGGCGGCGGCGGCGGGCGTTCCGCTCATCGCCACCAGGGTGGGGGGATTCCGGAAATATTCGGCCCCGAACTCCGCGGACCTTGTTCCGCCCGGCGACCCGGCCGCGCTCGCGCAGGCCATCGGTATGCGGCTCCGGGATCTCGGCGCGACCCGCGCCACGGGCGTGCGGCTGCAGGCGCGCGTGCGCGAGACATTTTCGGCGCAGGCCATGACCGAGGGGGTCCTGGCCGCCTATCGGGCCGCTTTGGCGCGTCGCCATGGTTAAGCAATCATCGACTTCTCTTTATTCTCCTAAGCATTCTTTGAAGCTTTTTCGGTAACTCTGCGCGGAAGCTGGCGCGCCTTCGTGCCGGCAGCAGCTCAGAATTCCGGGCAGAGCCCATGCTAGAGTTTGATGCGCGTCGCGCCGACACCGGGTCTTCGACCCGCTCCGCCCACCGGATGGCCGATGCCCAACCCGCCAAGGCGCTCGACCCAAAGGCGCTTGCCGACAAGGCGCTGTCGGCCGCCGCGCGCGACGTCAGTGCCGAGCCGACCATGCCGGCCTATTCGCCGATCGTGCTGGCCGGCACCGTGCGCCTGATCGAGTTCCTCCTCACGGTGCTGGTCGGTTCGGCGATCTACGGCGCCTATGTGGTGCCGGTCGAAGGCTTCGAGTGGCACTACGTGGCCGGGATCCTGACCATCGCGGTCCTCTCGACGCTGGCTCTGCAGGCGGCCGACGTCTACCAGGTGCAGGCGTTCCGCGGGCACGAGAAGCAATACATGCGGCTCGCCTCGGCTTGGTCGGTGGTCTTCCTGGTCGCCATCAGCATGTCGTTCTTCGCCAAGGCCGGTGACGAATTCTCGCGCGTGTGGCTGGGCAGCTTCTATGTGCTGGGCTTGGCGACGCTGATCGCCTTCCGGCGCGCGCTGTTTCTTTTGGTGCGGCGCTGGACCCGGGAGGGCCGGCTCGATCGCCGCACCGTCGTGGTGGGTGCCGATGCGCGCGGCGAAAGCCTGATCAACGCCATCGTGACGCAACGCGACAGCGATGTGCGCATCGTCGGCCTGTTCGACGACCGCAACGACGATCGCGCCCCCACCACGGTGGCGGGCCGCCAGAAGCTCGGCTCGGTCGACGACCTGGTGGAGTTCGCCCGCCGCACCCGCATCGACCTGGTGATCTTCTCGCTGCCGATCTCGGCGGAAGGACGCATCCTGCAGATGCTCAAGAAGCTGTGGGTGCTGCCGGTCGACATCCGGCTCGCCGCTCACTCCAACACGCTGCGCTTCCGGCCGCGCGCTTATTCCTATATCGGCAACGTCCCGGTGCTCGACGTCTACGACAAGCCGATCACCGACTGGGACGTGGTGACCAAGATGCTGTTCGATCGCTTCATCGGCAGCATTCTGCTGCTGCTGGCATCCCCCGTGATGCTGCTGGCGGCGATCGCGATCAAGCTCGACAGCCGCGGTCCGGTGTTCTTCAAGCAGAAGCGCTACGGCTTCAACAACGAGCTGATCGAGGTCTACAAATTCCGCTCGATGTATGTCGACAAGTGCGACGCCACCGCGTCGGTGCTGGTGAGCAAGGGGGATTCGCGCGTCACCAGGGTTGGCGCCTTCCTGCGCAAGACCTCGATCGACGAGCTGCCGCAGCTGATCAACGTGGCGGTGAAGGGGAATTTATCGCTCGTGGGGCCGCGTCCGCACGCGGTCTTCGCCAAGGCCGAGAACCGGCTCTATGACGAGGCCGTGGACGGCTATTTCGCCCGTCACCGGGTCAAGCCGGGGATCACCGGCTGGGCCCAGGTCAGCGGCTGGCGCGGCGAGACCGACACCCAGGAGAAGATTCAGCGCCGCGTCGAGCACGACCTCTACTATATCGAGAACTGGTCGGTTCCGTTCGACCTCTACATCCTGGCCAAGACGCCGTTTGCGGTGTTCAACGCCCGGAACGCGTATTGATGTCGACGTCGTGGTACCCCGGCACGGCCGCTGCGCCCGATGTGCGCGGGGATTTGAATTCCGGCCGCGCCCTGACGGTATCCACCGAATCCATGCGCGGCCTCCTGCTCTGGTGCATGGGCTTTGCCGGCGCCTTCGTGTTCATCGAACCCAGCCCCTATGAGATCGTCGGGCTCATGAGCATGTTCCTGTTCGGCCTCACCGGGCTGACGCTGCGCCCGGCCCTGATGCCGCTCGCCCTGATGCTGATCATGCTCAATTTGGGTTACGCCATCGCAGTCGTGCAGGTGGCGGGCGAGACCAAATCGGTGACCTGGGTGCTGATCTCGATCTTCCTCGCCGTCACCGCGGTGTTCTATGCCGCCGTCTTGAGCGCCAATCCCCAGGCGCGCCTCGCCCATCTGCTGCGCGGCTACACTGCCGCCGCCCTGATCGCTGCGGTCGCCGGCATCGCGGCCTATTTTCATCTGCTCGGCAGCCTGTCGGATCTGTTCGTGCTCTATGGCCGCGCGCGCGGCACCTTCAATGATCCCAACGTGCTGGGCGCGTTCCTGGTGCTTCCGGCGGTGCTGTTGTTTCAGCGCGTCCTGATCGGCCGGGCATCGGCCGTGATCGGCAACGGGATCTTGCTGCTGGTCCTGCTGGTCGGCCTGCTGCTGACCTTCTCGCGGGCCGCCTGGGGGCAATTCGGTCTTTCGGCGCTGGTGATTATGGGGTTGAGCATCCTGACCGCCCGATCGGCCAGCCAGCGCATCCGCATCGTCGCCATCGCCATCATGGGGGCGGTGCTGGGCGCGCTTTTCCTCGCCGCGCTCTTGTCGGTCCATCAGGTGGGCGACCTGTTCAGCGAACGCGCCACCCTCGACCAGAGCTATGACGTGGGCCATTTCGGCCGGTTCGGGCGCTATATGCTGGGCGCCGAGCTCGGCCTCGAGCGTCCGTTCGGGATCGGGCCGCTGCAATTCTCGCACTTCTTCGGCGAGGACCCGCACAACAGCTATCTCAACGCCTTCATGTCCGGCGGCTGGCTGTCGGGCTTCGCCTATCTCACCCTGACCGCCATCACGCTCGTGGGCGCCACCCGCTTCCTGCAAGCCGACACGCCGTGGCGCGCGAGCTATCAGGTGATCTACGCCGCCTATGTGGGTGTGGCGGTCGAGAGCGCCATCATCGACATCGACCACTGGCGCCACTACTTCCTGATCCTCGGCGCGCTATGGGGTTTGATGGTGGCGTCGCGGCCGTATCTGGCGGGCGGACGTCGGATCGAGCACGCTGAATTCGTAGGGGCGGCCCTTGTGGCCGCCCCATTTAGGAATCATGTTGAAGCGCCTACGAATGGCGCCGGGCGCCCACGAGGGGCGCCCCTACTTGCCCGGCAGCATTCCGCGTTCCTTGTACACCGCCGCCGCCTCGGGTCCCGAGAGGTAGCTGATCAGCGCCTTGGCGGCCTCGGCGTTCTTGGTGTCGGCGGAGAGAAAGGCCGAGAGGAAGGTCGGCGTCGAGATGCTCCGCGGCAGTGGGCCGACCGCCTCGACGCCGGGCTCGGTGATGATCTCGCTCACGAAGGTGAGGCCGTAGTCGATCTCGCCCTTGGCCAAGAGCGCCATGGCGCCGGCGCCGCCCTGGGCGAGCTTGATCTTCGGCTTCATTTCCTCGGCGATGCCGAGCTTCTTGAGCGTCTCGTCGAAGCTCACCCCTGCGGCCGCGCCGTTGGCGGCATTGGGATAGGAGATGAACTTTGCGCCCAGCAGCAGCTTCTTGACCGCCTCCGGGGTCGAGATGTCCGGCTTGGGAGCCCCGGTGCGCACCGCCAGACCGACCGAGACGTTGGCGAGCGGCGTCTCGCTCGCCACCACCACATGGCCGGATTTGATCACGTCATCATAGGGCACCTGCACCACCGGCACGTCGAACGGATCGCCCTTCACCACCTGCGCCTTGGTGCCGCCGCCGGAACCGAACGTCGCCTTGACGGTATTGCCGGTCTTGCGCTCGAAACCCGGCAGCATCTGGTTGATCGCGGCCCGGATGCCGCCGGGTGCGATCAGCGTAAGCTCGACCGCCCCCGCGCAGCTCGGCGCCGCGACCGCGAGCGCGATGACGGCCGACGAAAGCAGATGTTTCATGGGGTGTCTCCTGGTGCAGCGGTTGGCGGCGTTACGGCGTCGGCCGGGTATAGCGGCCCACGATGCTGGCGGGCGCGAGGCTGTGGCCGCGCAGCATCGCCAACAGCTCTTCGCGGGTCAGCCCCGGCTTGAACGCGCTCGGCTCCAGGTCGGTCGCCATCACGGTGATGATGTAGTGATGGAGCGCATGGCCGCTCGGTCCGCAGGGCCCGAAATAGTGATCGGTGCCGGCGTTGTTCTTGCCGGCCAGCCATTCCTTCGGGCTGCTGCTGGCCTCGCCTTCCGCGAGCGAGGTCTTGGTGGGCGGGATGCCATAGGCCACCCAGTGGTTGGCGCCAGTGCCGTTGCCGCCGTCGGGATCGAACATCACGATCGCGAAGCTCTTGGTCGCGGCCGGAGCGTTCGACCAGGAAAGCGGCGGCGAGACGTTCTGGCCCGGGCACGGCGGGTTGGTGCGGCTGGGATCGGAGCCGGCGAATTTCGCCGGCCATACATCGCCGTCCTTGTAGGCCGACGAGGTGACGGTAAACGGGTCCGCCGCCGAGGCGGCGCCGGCGTGCATGGCGAAGCCGGCGAGCAATCCGAGCGACAGCGAGCGAAGATTCATGGTGTCCTCCCTGAGCATGTGCATGCCGAATGAGCTTCGGCCTTTGGGCTTGAGGAGCATTATGCCGTGCAAATTCAGATGCGCAACAGCCTGCGGGCATTGGCGCCGAATATTTGCTCGCGCGCGCCGGGCGCGAGCGCGGCGGCCTCGATGAATCCGACTGCGTCGCTGTTGGGCTGGAACGGCCAATCGACCCCGAACAGGATGCGCTCGACCCCGAGCTCGGCGATCGCGCATTGCAGCCCCGGCTGCGAGAAGTTGCCGGCGGTGGTGATGTAGAAATGCTCGACGAAATATTCCCGGAAGCCGCGGCGCAGCTTGGCGCGGCGCGAGAGCGTATCGTCGGCGCGCCACAGCACGAACGGCAAGGTCTCGCCGAGGTGCCCCAGGATGATCTTGAGCCCGGGGAACTCGTCGAACGCGCCGCTCACGATCAGCCGTGCGGCCTGCACCGCCATCTCGATCCCGAAGCCGAGCGCTGCGCGGCCGAGCTGCGGATAGTCCTTGTAGTAGGCCTCGAACACCGCGGGCTGCGGCGTGCAGGGGTGCAGGTAGATCGGCACGTCGAGCGCCTGGGCGCTCTCGAAGATGGGCCAGAACTGGCGCTCGTCCAGGAAATGGCCGCGGGTCGAGCCGTGCACCATGGCGCCGCAGAACCGCAGCTCCTTGACGGTGCGCTCGAGCTCGCGGGCGGCGGCGGCCGGATCGGGCGTCGGCAAGGTGGCAAAGCCGGCGAACCGCGTCGGGTTGCGCTTGACCGCTTCGAACAGGCGGTCGTTGGACACCCGGGCCAGCGGTACCGCCTCCTGCGGCGTCAGGTTCTGCACGCCCGGCTCGGCCTCGGACAGCACCTGGATATCGATGCCGGCGGCGTCCATCTCGCGCAACCGCAACGCCCCCAGATCGCCCAGCCGCTCCACCGATTTCGGATTGACCTGATCGACCGTGCGCCGCAAGGCGATGAGCTCCGGCGTCCAGAAATGCTCCTCCAGGGCGATGATACGTGCGTCCATGTTGTCCTTTCGGGTGGTGGTGTCATGGCCGGGCTTGTCCCGGCCATCCACGTCTTCGGTGTCGCATGACCGTGAAGGCGTGGATGCCCGCGACGAGCGCGGGCATGACAAGGGGAGAGCAATGCACTATTTGCCGGGCGGCAGAAATTCCTCGGTGTAGAGCCCCTTCATGTCGGGCTCGGCGGGCAGCAGCCCCATCTCGACGAACGACTTGGCCAACAGCCCCAGCGCCAACGGATCGAACCTGCCGTCGCGCGAATAGGCCTCCATCCATTGATCATAGCCGCGCGCCGCGAGATCGGGCGGCAGGTCGACGATCGGCAGCGCGATCCGGATGCTCTCGTCCTTGTGGGTGCCCATATAGGCGATGGTGTCGTACCAGCCGGCCAGAAAACGCCGTACCAGCTGCGGATTGGCGGCCACCAGATCGCGGCGCGCATAGGCGGCGTTCTGGATGAAATCTTTGATGATGTCCCCGAAATAGAGAACGATGCGGCCCTCGCCCGCGCTCTCCAGCCGCATCGCGGTGGCGACGTCGAGCACCAGGCCATCGATCTGCTTTGTCTTCATGGCGGCGATCTGGGCGGCGTCGCTGCCGAGCGCGATCGCCTGGACACCGTCGCGGCCCCAGCCTTCCCGGCGCGACAGCTCCCGGGTGAGCCATTCGGTCAACGAGGCCGAGGTGGAGACGCCGATCCGCTTGCCGCGCAAATCCTGCGGCTGGCGGATCGGCCCGCCGGCCCGCACCGTGATGGTCATGCGCGGCGACAGCACGATGGCGCCGACCGCGATCACCGGCGCCCCCTTGGCCACCATGGCGAGCTCGGGCCCGGAGCTGAGCCCGATATCGATGCTCTTGGCCGCCATGCCCTGCTGCAGCCGCGCGCTGCCGGTGAACGACACGGATTCGATCGCAAGGCCCTGCTTGGCGAATATCCCGGCCGCCATGCCGACATCGAGCGGGATGAAGGACCAGGAATTGGCGATGGCGCGCCCGACCCGCAGGGTGTCCTGGGCACGGGCATCGGCTGCCGTGGCGCCCAGATGTGCCGCGGCCAAGACCAGCAGCCAGGCCAGCCGGGGTAACGCGTTTCCGGGGGACAGCATGGCCATGAGGGGTCATCCGTTGCAGCGTCGTTACATCCGCTTCAGGCATATTACGCGCATCAAATCGCGCCGATTGCTAGACGGCGGCCGATCTCCCGCGTTTCAATCTATCGCCCCGAAGCCTGCGCTCCGGGCTTGAGCTCATAGACCGCGGATGCGGCCATCGTGCTGGTGGGGAGATTGCTGGGTGGCGAAGCCAGGCTGGTGATCGTGAAATTGTTCAAACGGCATTCCGCCTTGAACATCTCGGACAGGATGGCGCATTCCCCTGCCGCCATGCCGTAAAGCGTTCGCCGACCGGTCTCCTGGGCCTTCACGTCGTTCATCGATTCAGTGTCCTTGGTGGCCACCGCAATGCGGAAGGTGGTGGTGATCCGGATGACCGGGTCTGCCCAATTGATCGGAGGCGGAATTGCCGAAGGATTCAATATGGTGGTTTGGGCCCGCGCGTTCGTGGTTGCGAACGCCGCGGCAATCGCGACTGCGGCCAAAGTCTTCATCGCCACCTCCCCGGGTTGAGCAAGACCTCAAGCTCGCCAGAGACTGGTACGGAAATGTGGCCGCACCCACGGCGTCGGCCGGCTCATCGGCGCGCGCCGCCACGGCCGCGCCCTTGCCCCGTGGAACCGGAGTCCACCGAGCGACCTATCCGCTCACTTTGTGAAAATCTTCCATAAATGCAACGCAACGGCGTAATGCCCCTTTGGCGGGTGTGGTGGTTTGATCGTAGAGATGGCCCGAAGACCGCCCATGCTCAAACCACCGATACGCCGAAGCGGCTACGCCGCTTTTTGGGGCGCCTACCTGCTGTTGTGCGGTAGCGTGGTCTTTGCCGGCGCGATGCTGAAGATCACCGGCCCGGCTTTACCGCCTGGCGACCTGCACGCCGTGCAGGCGCCGCCCGTGGTCGAAACACCCGTGGCGAGAATTCAATTCTTGCCGGATCGTAACAACCTGTGTCGTGCCCTCGTGTTCCACAACGACTCCGGCCGTTACCAGGAGGGCGGGATGGGGCAGTGCACCATTCCCCGGGACATGATGACGGTGTGGAACGTCAACACCCGCGCCGAGGCGTTCGCCCAAGCCTTCCGCTCGTCCTGGAAAGGTGATGCCCTGGCCTCGTCGCTGCGCTGATCGGGCAGCGCCGTTGCTCCAACTCGGTTGCGCCTGATGGCAAAGTGGTCAGCTGCGAACTGAGTTGATCGGCGTGTTGCGCCTGCTACGAGGAGAAATCAGGTTTCGCCGCCCTGCGGGTCCAGCGGAAACGAAACCATGAGATGCGCCGTCTCGGTCCCGCCGGCTGATTTGTACAGCGCCCGCGCCGCGGCATTCGCTTCGTCCGTCAGGACCCAGGCTTCGGTGCAGCCGAGCTCTCTCCCGACCGATATCAGGGCGGCGACGATCGCCTTGGCGATGCGCCGGCGCCAGTGCGCCGGTGAAACCGCGACCTCGTTGATCCATAGCTGCGGCGGCTTGTCCGGATGGACATAGTGCACGGCCGACGCGAAGCCCACAACGATACCGTCCTCGATGCCGACGCACAGATGATGCCTGGGGTCGCGCAGAAATTCCGATCTCAGAGCGTCGATGACGGGGCCATCGAAGACCCCTTCGGCGACACTGTCCAAGACGTGCTCGTCGCCTGCGCGCAAAAGTCTGATCTCCAAGGCCATGGTCGCGATTGTCTGGATGCCAGCTCAGCCGCCGCTCGTGAACGCTGTTTCGTCAAGCCCGCTCAGCTGCACGTCGTAGCCGAACGGGTCATCCATGTGCACGCTGTTGCTGTCGAGCGGTCGCACGTTCTTCACCCCGAGCGCCCTCAGCGTGGCCGTGGCCCGGTCGCGGTCGAAACCGGCGACCGTGAAGGCGATGTGGTCGACGACGGCTTGCGGCGCGGGCCGCGGCTGGTCGCCGCTGCGGCGCGGCGCGTCGACATCGCGCGAGCGAATGACGAGATGGGTGAGCGGCACGTCCTTGGCCGCGACGCCGTAGGGCTGCTCGCCTTTCTTGCCGAACGGCAGCACCACATTCCGATCGGTAGCTCCGACCTGGTCGAGATTGAGGATTTTCGAGTACCAGTCGGCGGCTTGCCGGAAATTGGGACACGTATAGGAGAAGTGGTTGATCAGTTGCGCCTTGAGCGTGGGATCGGCGCTTTGCGCCTTGGCGGCGTCGGCGCAGTAGAGCGTCGTGGCCGCCAAAGTCAGCGTTTCGATCAGCTTGCGCCGGCTGATCTTGCCGGTCTCGAAGTCGTTGAGCTTCTGAGCGACGAACCCTTCCATGGCGGCCTCCCTCAAGTCCCGTGCCTGAATGCGTTTTCTTCGACATCGTTGGCGAATTGCACGTCGTAGCCGTACGGCGCCAGCACGTGCAGGCTGCCGTCGCGGCCGCCCGAAATCTCCGAGCCTTTGGCCTTGATGGCCGCACGCACGCGCGCTTCGTTCCAGTTGGAGAGGGTGAAGCAGAAGTGATCGATCACCGCCTGCGGCGCGGGCCGCTTGTTGTTGACCGGGTTGCGCACGATCATGAAGGTGCCGCCGGTGCCGGGCTCCGGACCAAACATCAGGTTGGCCCGCTCCCCGGTGTCCTTCGCGATCTCCAACCCGAATACCGTGGTGAAGAAGTCACGCGGCTTGGTGTAGTCCGGGCACGTGTAGGAAAAGTGATTGATGCCGAGCACGTTGAACCCGCTCGAGGTCTGGGCATTGGCATCCTCGCCCGCCGCGTAGACGGTGGCGGCGAGCGCGACGGTTTGGCAGAATTCGCGGCGATCCATTTTGCCGCCTTCGAAGCGCTTGACCAGATCAGCGATGAATCGTTCCATGTCGGTGTCCTTCCTCGACATTCGCCGGATGAACAGCCGAACGCTAGCATTCCGCGGTGCGACCAGGAAGCCGCGACAGCCGTCGAAGCGGTATGGATTCGGCTCTCGCCCGCCGCCTGCGCCCTCGCCCAGTACGCTGGCCCTGGGCGGGTGGGATATCGAAGACCCGATATCGCGTTGCCGACCGAGCGGATTCGTCACCATGACTCCGCAGGACCGGGTCGCCTTCGTCTCGGAGGCCATCACTGATGGCGACCTGGAAATCATGACCGCGATCTTGAACGCGAGTCCGTTCGTAAGCGGCCTGGATCATACCCAGATGTCCTGGCTGCGAGAGGAAGCTCCACCTATCGTCCCGAAACTACACCCCTGGGCTTCATTGAGGTGGCCCCGGTTGTCTGAACAGTTTTTCCGCGTCGATAAGTGGAGCGTCTGCCGAGGTTAGGCTGCCGCGCGGAAGGGCAGCGGGGTGGAGTAGGCGTGATCGGGGGTCGTGCCGTCAAGGCTCGAATGCGGCCGGCGCCGATTGTAGAAGTCGAGGTAGCGCCCGATCGACGCGCGGGCCTCGGACGCGGTGTCGTAGGCTCTGAGATACACCTCCTCGTATTTGACGCTGCGCCATAGCCGCTCGACGAAGACGTTGTCGCGCCAGGCGCCCTTGCCGTCCATGCTGACGGCAATCCCGTTTTTGATCAGCACGCCGGTGAATGCCGCACCGGTGAACTGGCTGCCTTGATCCGTGTTGAAGATCTCCGGCTTGCCGTGGCGAGAGAGTGCATTCTCCAGCGTCTCGACGCAGAATGCCGCCTCCATCGTAATCGACACGCTCCACGACAGCACGCGACGGCTGAACCAATCGAGCACGACGGCCAGATAGACGAAGCCGCGCTCCATCGGGATGTAGGTGATGTCCATCGCCCACACCTGGTTCGGCCGCGTGACCTGGACGCCCCGCAGCAGGTACGGGTAGATCTTGTGCCCCGGCTCGGGCTTGGTCGTGCGCGGACGGCGATAGAGCGCTTCTATCCCCATCCGCCGCATCAGCGTCTTCACGTGACGGCGGCCGATCTTGCTCCCCTCGGCGGCCAGCAGGCCTTTCAGCATCCGCGAGCCGGCGAAAGGGAACTCCAGGTGTAGCCGGTCGAGCCGCCGCATGATCGCGAGGTCGGCTTCCGGCACCGGCCGCGGCAAGTAGTAGACGCTGCCACGGCTGATGTTCAGAGCTTTCGCTTGCTGGGTGATCGGCAGATCGTGTGCACGGTCGATCATCGCTTTGCGCTCAGCAGCCCGGCTTTGGTGAGCGCTCCTTCTAAAAAATCATTTTCGAGCGTCAGCTCGCCGATCTTTGCGTGCAGCGACTTCACATCGACGGCAGGCTGCACTGCTCCATTGCCGCCGCCGGCACCGAAAACATCGGCCGCCCCTTCCTGAAGTTGGCTCTTCCACTGCGTGATCTGGTTCGGATGGACGTCGAAATGCTCAGCCAGCTGCGCCAACGTCATCTCGCCCTTGACGGCGGCGAGCGCCACCTTCGCCTTGAATGCCGGTGTGTGGTTCCGGCGAGGTCGTCTGCTCATGGTCTCTCCTGATTCGTGGGCACAGCGTGCCCCTTGTCAGGCAGAAACTCCACCTATCGTCCTGTGCAGATTTCCGGAGCCGGCTCTCAGTTCATAAACCGCTGTCGCGCTCATGGTATTCGGCGGGACACTTGCATACGACGTATTCGACGCAATATTGTTGACCACGAGTGGGAGTTGAACTGACACGTTGCTTAGACGACACTCAGCCTTGAATATTTCAGACAGGGATGTGCATTCGCTTTCAGCCATGTCGTAAAGCGCTCGTCGGGCGGCCTCTTGCGCCTTGGCATCTGGAATCCCCTGAGGCTCTATGACTGCAACCGTGGTTCGGAAGCTGCTGGTGACCCGCATGACTGGGTCTACCCCGAAAGCCGTGCTCTGCTGCGTGGACTGGATCGTAGTCGTTATCTGCGCACTCGCACTCGTGGCCGAGAGCGCCACGGCAATCGCAGCCGCTGCCAACGTCTTCATTGCCACCTCCCTGAGTTGAACACGAAGGTAACCTCGCCATCGACCGGGCCGAAATTATGGCTGCGCGCCCTGACACCCTCTCCGCCCTGCGTCCCAGCCCGCAGGCCGTGGGGCGATGGGCCGTTCGGGAACTGCAAAATACCGGTCGGTTAGGGTGCGTGATTGAATCCCCAAGTGGCCCAAATCAGCGGAATGAGAATTCCAGGCAGAAGCGTCAAAACAATCGCGGTGATTGTGCCCAGGCGGAAAATCGTGGGCCGCAGGGCTTCTGTGCGGCTGGTATCACCCCAACTCCACAGCAGTTCCGTAATCCATCCAAGCGAATAGCAAAGGTTGGCGGCCACAGCGTAAACGACAACACCAAGCAGTATGCCAAGAGGCTCCTCTACATCCTCTCCTGGATTAGCAAGCCGATCGCCAACAAGTTCGATGACGAGAACAGATGCAACCCCAGCCACCAGAACGATGAAGTTGAATGGAATTCGGCGCTTTTCCCACCATGCAATTGCGTCCCACGGGCGTTTCATTCGCACCAACCTTCCAATCGTCTGGTCCCGCCCGTCCGCCCTCGTTCCAGCCCGCTTGCCTATGGCAAAGGGCCCGGAGCTATTCGCTGGGAGACAAGGGGGCGGGGCGGGAGCTCGTCAAACCGGATCTCGCGGCACGGTGCGACTACGAATGGATCTCCGGGTGAGACCAACCGTGACTGAGAGGATCGCGCATACCCACGTCACAATCGAGAGCAGTCGAATGGGCCGATCCTCTGCCTCGGAGAGGTAAAAGACAAATTGAGAGTATTGGTGCCAAACATTCCTGGCACTGTCAGGAGTTACTGCCCTGTGGGGATCAGCTGCATGAATTTGAAGGAGGATGAGGAAACCATAGAACGAGACGCCGCCGATCATCATTGTGATGAACTCAAAGCGCTTCCCCACGAAGGCTAGGGTCTTGCGCACGTCGAGGACTCCCTTGGCAAATTACGTCTGACTCATGCGGGCCCGACCCTAAACCATCGGTAAATACGACGCGTCGATTTTGCAGGAACGCGGGCCTTTCGTACCAGCCCGCCGGCCCTGAGCGAGGGGCCAAGGTCAGCGCGACCAGAGTTGATTCCGGTTGCGCGGGAAGCGGTTGCGTCCGTGAAAATAGGCCACCGCCAAAATCAAATCTAGCCAGTTAGGCACCCGGCCTAAACTCAGCACCCTAGATCAAAGGCCGGTATCTAACCGCTTCTCAACGGCCGCCGCGACCCGGTCTAGCGACTGCCCAAATTTTCGCAACTCTGCGGTTTGGGCTGCGCCGTTTTGCGCTTGATTTTTAAAGAACGCGGCTTGCCGACGCATAGCAAATCCAAACACGAGTAAGATTACTGCGACGGGCACCAATGTCGGTCCCCAATATGCTAGGAAGTCCATCGAGTTCCCTCAGTTGGGTGAGCGGCCGTCGCCATGACGATCAGGGTGCTATTCCGGGCCAAGCTACCCAGTGATGGTTGACGCTCCGTGCATCTCGCCGCACCGCATCCCCGGCCCCATGGCCCCCGCCCTTGCACCCGGCCCCCACCTGTGGGATTTAGGGGTCGACGACGGCCGAATGACCTGCAGAAAGCAGACCAAATCGCACGTCCTGGGGCCATTTGCCCTGTGGAACAGGCCACTTGTCCCGGCGGAGCGTAGCGCAGCCCGGTTAGCGCACCAGTCTGGGGGACTGGGGGTCCCGAGTTCAAATCTCGGCGCTCCGACCAATTTCAAAGACCTACGACCATGAAACGTCCGCGCCGCCGGTTTCTGGGTCTGATGGCGCTCATGGCCGCGCATGTGGCCGGATTGCGCGCTGCCAGGGCGGACAACTATCCCTCCCGCCCCGTGCGCCTCATCGTCGGCTTTGCGGCCGGGGGCGCGGCCGACATCGTGGCACGCCTGATGGCGCAATGGCTGTCGCAGCGGCTCGGCCAATCCTTCATCGTCGAGAACCGGCCGGGGGCCGGCAGCAATACCGCCGCCGAGGCGGTGGTGCGGGCGCCGCCCGACGGCTACACGCTCCTGCACGTGACGGTGTCCAACGCCATCAACCAGACCCTCTACGACAAGCTCGGCTTCGATATCCGCCGCGACATCGCGCCGGTCGCCAGCATCTACGGCTCGCCCGGCGTGCTGGTGGTCAATCCCGCGGTTCCGGCCAACACGGTTGCGGAGCTCATTGCCTATGCCAAGGCCCGTCCGGGCCAGATCAACATGGCGTCGGCGGGCAACGGGAGCCCACAGCATCTCTATGGCGAGCTGTTCAAGGCGATGACGGGGGTCGCGCTCGTGCACGTGCCCTATCGGGCCTACCCTGGCGCGCTCGCCGATCTCATCGGCGGGCAGGTGCAGGTCATGTTCGATGCGCTCGCCTCCGCGCTGCCGCATATCCGGGCCGGCCGGCTGCGGGCCCTGGCGCTGACCACGACCGCGCGCTCGCCGGCATTGCCGGACATCCCGACCGTCGGCGAATTCGTGCCGGGTTATGCGGCAAGCGGCTGGCAGGGGCTCGGGGCGCCGCTGGGCACGCCAGCCGAGATCATCGACACGCTCAACCGGGAAATCGCGGCCGGCCTCGCCGATCCCGGGATGACGGCCCGGATCGCTGACTTGGGCGGCACGCCGCTGCCCGGCTCGGCCGCCGATTTCGCCAAGCTCATCGCGCAGGACACCGCGAAGTGGGGCGAGGTGGTCAGCCGCGCCGGCCTCAAGGTGGAATAAGGCTTGGGAAACCTGCTGAAACTGCAGCGCGCCGTCCGGGCGCGGGATAAACTCGGGCGCCCTCAAGGACTGGAGCACTTCGAAATGCAACGTACCAAGCTCGGCATGCTGAAAGAGGCGTGGAGCATCGCCCGCCCGTACTGGTTCTCCGAGGAGCGCTGGGTGGCGCGCGGCCTCCTGACCGCCGTCCTCGCCATCAATCTCTTGCAGGTTTGGATCAACGTCCGGCTCAACTCCTGGCGCAACGATTTCTACAACTCGCTGCAGAATTACGACGAGGGCGCGTTCTTCTATCAGCTCGGCCTGTTCGCCGTGCTGGCTGGAGCCTACATTCTCCTGCTGGTCTACGGCCTCTATCTGCAGCAGATGCTGCAGATTTGCTGGCGCCGCTGGATGACCAACGTCTATCTGAAGGAGTGGCTGGGCGACAAAACCTACTATCGGCTCCAGCTCACCGGCGACGGCACCGACAATCCTGACCAGCGCATTGCCGAGGATCTCAACCTCTTTCCGTCGCAGACACTCAACCTTTCGCTCGGCCTGCTCACCAACATCGTGCAGGCGGTATCCTTCTCCTTCATTCTTTGGGACCTGTCCGGCCCGCTCGATATTCCGCTCGGCAGCTGGGGACCCCTGAGCATCCCCGGCTATATGTTCTGGGCCGTGCTCCTCTACACCGGCATTGCGACTTGGCTCACCATCTGGCTCGGCCGGCCGCTGATCGGCCTGAACTTCGCCCAGCAGCGGCGCGAAGCCGATTTCCGCTTCAGCCTGGTGCGGCTGCGCGAGAACAGCGAAAGCGTCGCCTTCTACGGCGGCGAAGCGCGCGAGCTCGACATCTTCTCGGATCGCTTTGGCAAGGTGTTCGCGAATTTCTGGGCCATCATGGTGCGGACCCGACTTCTGGGCTTCGCCCAATATGGGTCGAGCCAGGCCGCGGTGGTGTTTCCGTATCTGGTGGCAGCACCGCGCTATTTCACCGAGCGGATGCAGCTCGGCGCGATCCAGCAGGTCGCCGACGCCTTCCTTCAGCTGCAAGGCTCGCTCGCCTATATCATCACCTCGTATAACGATATCGCCAACTGGGTGGCGGTCCTGCATCGGCTCGCTAGCTTCCGCGACAGCGTCGACGCGGTCCACACCGCCATGGCGGCGCCGCAGCCGATCAAGGTCGAGCGCGCCGGCGAAGGCGTGGCGGTCGCCGATCTCGCGCTCGATCTGCCCAATGGCGCGGCACTGCGCCAGGGGGTGAATTTCGAGGTCTCGCCCGGCCAGGCGCTGCTCATCCAGGGGCCGACCGGAACCGGCAAGAGCACGCTGTTGCGCGCCATCGCCGGGCTTTGGCCGTTCGGGCGGGGCAACGTCCGGCTCGACCCCAAGCGCGCATTCTTCCTGCCGCAGAAGTCCTACATCCCGCTCGGCAGCCTGCGTGACGCGTTGTTCTACCCCGACACGGGCGTTGGGGTGCCGAACGAGAAGCTGGTCGGCGTTCTCAAAACAGTCGGCTTGGAGCGCTTTTCTACCGAACTCGACACCGTGGATATGTGGTCGCAGCGGCTCTCGGGCGGCGAGCAGCAACGCTTGGCCCTGGCGCGGGTGCTGCTGGCCGAGCCCGCCACCATCTTCCTCGACGAGGCGACGGCTTCGCTCGACGAGGAGGGTCAGGAAATGCTGTACCGGGTCTTGCGCGGCCTGCCCTGGCATCCGACCATCATCAGCGTCGGGCATCGCGCCACGCTGCGGCAGTTCCATGATAGGGTGTTCGAGCTCAAGCCGGCCGTGGCCCAGCCGGCCTCGAGCGGCTGAAACCGGGATGGCGATCCCGCATTAAAAAGGATTAATTCGCCCGACAGGAAGCGGAAAGGCTGGTTCGCTGATAATTGTCTAAGGTTTCGGGATCCGCGGATCCCGCTTCGAGGAGGGAGGCCTATCCATGACACCAAAGCTGGTTGCCTTTGCGGCGGGTGCTGCCTTGATGGCGTCGAGCGGCGTCGCGCTGGCGCATCATTCGTTCGCCATGTTCGATTCCGACCAGAAGACGACGCTGGCCGGCACCGTCAAGGAATTCCAGTGGACCAATCCGCATGCCTGGATCTTCGTGATGGTCCCCAACCATGACGGGCAGCTCGAGCAATGGGCGGTCGAGATGGGCGGGCCGGGCCAGATCGCGCGCCAGGGCTGGACCGCCAAGACGCTGATGCCCGGCATGGACGTCAAGCTCACCATCCATCCGCTGCGCGACGGTAGCAACGGTGGACAGTTCATGGGGATCACGCTGCCGGACGGATCGCAAATGGGCAACCAGGGCCAGCCTGCAGGCAATGGCGGCGGGCTCTGACGCCTTCGCGCTCCACGCGTTTCATCGTTCCCGATTTTCTTCAGCCAACGGCGCACAGCGCCGGGGAAGGACCACATGCGCCTGATTGCTTTTTCGCTAGCGCTCCTCACCGCCGGCGCCCTCGCCGGAAGCCACCCTGCCGCCGCTCAGAGCTGGAAGGAATACAGCTATCCGGAGCAGGTGTTTCGGGTCTCGTTTCCGGCTGATCCCAAGGTCGAGACCACGACCTATCAGGCGCCCGGCGGCGTCACCGTGCCGGCGCAGGTCTATTCGGCCCAGCAAGGCAATGCCGAGTTCAAGATGACGGTCGCCGACCTCTCGGGCGCCGGTCTCGAGGAAAGCGCGGTGATCGACAATGCGATCAAGGCGCTGTCCCTGGGCGGCGAGATCAAGGTCAACATCGCGGCCCGCGTCAGCCGGGTGTTCGGCCGCCAGCTGAGCATCCTGGGCCAGGACGGCAGCCGCTCCTCGGTCGCGCTGTTCTATTACGAGGGCCGGCTCTATCAGATCGAGGGCAAGTCGCTCCCGCCCGGCAATGCCACCTCCGACGCCATCCGGTTCCAGCAATCGCTCATCTTCACCGACAACGGCACCAACGGGGCGCCCGGCGAGCGGCGGCAGCGAGGCGACCGCCCCGGGCGCGACGGTCCGGGTCGCGGTAATCGCCCCGATCGCCCCGACGGCCAGCGCGGCGCCGGCAGGGCCCCGGCGCCCGCCCTCGATGCCGGTCAGCCCGATCCCCGGATCTAACCCGCATCGCCGACTATTGCTATTTATTGCAGCTTATCAATGACTTGCAGCTGCAATTTGCCAAGACGAAAAAACCAGGGTCCGGCGCCCTTGAAAATACCGCAATCGCTGATTACATCTGTTTTGTGTTCGCGACAGAGCTGCTTGCCACGGATGTACTGGGAGTGGTGATGGCGCGAACGACGTGGGCCCGCCGGGAGAAATCCTCGGCGGGTTTTCATTTTGTGGGCGGTCGCATATCGGGCTTGGTTGCCGGTTGAACAGGATTCCGTTCCCGCCCCCCATAGCCCCCTCTTTTCATATAGCCCCCTCCTCTGATGTCTTGCGCCTAGTGAACGATTTTGTGTCGTCGGCGCTGCCGCCGGCATTCGCCGACCTTGCGCAAGCCGTGCGGCGTGATTGAATTGCTTGCCGACCTCAGGCTTCACGGGGGAACCGATATGGCCAAGCAGCGCGACACGGGACCGAAGGAAGCCGGGCCGGAGAAAAAGTCTTTCAGCCGGCGCGACTTCTTCAAGAGCGGTGCTGCGGTGGGCGTAGGCGCAGCCATCCTGTCGGATCCCGGCAAAGCATCGGCGCAAAGCATTGCATGGAATTATGAGGTCGATGTCGTAGTCTGCGGCGCGGGGTGCACCGGGCTGCATGCCGCCATCAGGGCGCACGACCTCGGGGCCTCCGTGCTCGTGGTCGATTCGAATTTCGACGTGGGCGGCAAGATGATCCACAGCGGCGGCTTCGTTTCCCTTGGCGGCGGGGATGCCATCCAGGCCAGGGATCGCGCGGGCGCCGACCCAGACGGTTTCGGGCTGACCGCTCCGCTCGTTCCGCCGGCCGATCTGGTGGACGACCCGGACCTGCTGTTCAAGGACATGACCGACTGGTCGGTGGTGGACGCGAGCGGCGTCGGCAGGTACCGCTACAACGATCGCCAGCTCCATCGTGCCTGGGCCGACAACGCGCCGCTGACCAGGCAATTGCAGCTCGAGAACTACGTCCGGTTTGCCCGTATCGACGGCACCCATTTTGGCGGCGGCGTGTCGCGCGCCCGCATGGCCAAGGCGATGCTGAAGCTGGCGGCGAAGACCGACATCAAGGCGGGCACGCTGTCGGCGCAGGACCGGGGCGATCCCGAGAAGGAACGGCACTCGCGCTTCAACCCGATGCGCCAGACGCCCGGGATTCCGGCAGCCTCGGTCGGCGCGCCGGGCTGGGTCTATGGCGGCTTCTGCCTGGCGAGATGCCTGGAGTTCAGCGCCCGGGAGAAGGGCATCCGGTTCATGCTCAACCGCCACATGGACGAGATCATCCGCGAGGGCCAGCTCACCGGCAGGGTTCTGGGCATCAAGACGAGCTACACGCCGAGGTTCGATCCGGACACCGGGAGCCGCCTGGAAAGCTTCTGGCAGAACGGCAACACCGACGAGCGCGCCGCCACGATCCATATCCGGGCCCGCAAGGCGGTCATCATCGGCACCGGCGGCCATCTCAACAACCGCTACGTTCGCACCATGTTCGATCCAAGAATATACATGGATGCATTCGAGGAGGCGTTGCTCCCGCTGCTTGGACCGCACGGCCAGGATGCCAGCGGAATCGTCGCCGGCATGGATATCGGCGCGAACCTCGCTGGCATGATGCAGAACTATGAGCACCAGCTCGCTTCGCCACGGATCGGCAATGTGCTGGCGACCCGGGATCCGCACGCCAACATCTTTCCGGGGCATCCCTCGTTCGTCTTCGCCAAGGCCAAGGGCATAGATATCGAAAATTCCGGATGGGAGCATGTCATCGCGGTGAACCAGGTGGGCAAGCGCTTCTACAGCGAGACCGCCGTTCCGAACAGCGCGGTCGGCAATCCCAAATATCCGCCGGGCACCGACGGCACCCGCAAGCCCTTCACGGCGACCGATTGGCGCAACGCCAGCACGGCCCAGATCAAGGCCCAGTACAAGCGAACGTCGGCGACCGACGCAGCCCTCGCGATCAACGAGGGCTCGCAGCCTCCGGATTTCCAGTCCGGACCGGTGTGGGCGATTTTCGATTCAGCCGCGGTCGTGCGGACCGGCTGGAAGCTTCGTCATCCCTACATTGCCGATCCGCCCGACGGATACTTTCACCAAGCCGACACCATTGCCGAGCTCGCCAAAAAGGTCATGGCGAATACGCATCAGAAGATGCCGCTCAAATACCTGGAGCAGACGGTGACCAGGTTCAATGAGCTCGCGGACAAAGGCATCGACGAGGATTTCGAGAAGCCGGTGTTGCACAAGATCGGCACCCCGCCGTTCTACGCCGCCTGGGTACCGATCGGCATGCTCGATTCGTTCGGCGGCCTGCGGATCAACGGCAAGGCGCAGGTGGTCGACCGCTGGGGCGAGGTCATACCCGGCCTCTACGCCGGCGGCGAAGCCAGCGGCGGTGGCCAGCAGCACGGTCTCGGCCGCGCATCGGTCCACGGCTATCTCGCCGGAACCAATGCGGCGCGGGAAGCGTGACCGCGACTACAGCGGCTTGATTTCGACCTTGCGGAATTTCACCACGCCCCGGTCGTTCTCGACACCCTTGTCGTCCTTGTTGCCCAATCCGTGCTGCAGCGCGATCCGCCCGCTCGCAAACTTGGAATCCTGGGCGCCGTCGACGGTCTTTTGCCCGTTGAGCATGACCGTGAAGCTCGAGCCCTTGGCGGTGATCTCGAACACGTTCCATTTGCCGCCGGCTCGCGGCATCGGATCGACCTTGGCGAGGTTGACGATCGCGCCGGTGCCATAGCTCGGATCGGGGCGGGTGTCCCAGATGTTCACCTCATAGGAAGCGCCGCCGATCTTCTCGGGATTGGTGCAGCGAATGAAAATGCCACTGTTGGCCTCGGCATCCACCCAGAACTCGGCCCTGAGCTGAAAATCGGTATACGGGTTCTTCGAGACCAGAAAGCCGTTGCCTTTGTCGGCAACGACCGCACCGTCCTCGAGCCGCCAGTTGGCGTCGCCGATCTTGTTCCAGTTGTCGAGGTTCTTGCCGTCGAACAGCGTGACCCAACCCGCGTCGGCCTGGCCGAACGCCTGATGCAACTGCGAAACGGCAGCAAACCCGAACAGCAGCAAAGCAATGCTCACGATCGACAAGTGTTTCATGACGATGCTCTCCCGAATTGGATTTGGAATTGCCGAGGCGGGGGCCGTAAGGCAGAACGCTACGCTGCCCGGCTTTGTCGATCAATAGCCTGAACGGTGCACGCACTACCCGAGTATTCGCGGGAATCGTGCCGCAGAGCTCGGCAGATTTTCTTTTTTTCGTCTCAGTGCCCCGCCGGCGGCTGCACGCGCAGCACCGGCTCCGGCCGGGTGAAGAACGTCAGCAGGACGTGATAGGCGCGCATGTAGTTCATCTGCGTGAACGAGCCGTGCGCGATGTCCGGCATGACGGCGAATTCCTTGTCGGCGTTCGGGAGGGCTGTGAAGAATTCCACGATGTCGGCGAAGGCGGCGATGCCATCGTATTGGCCGCGCATGATGATGGTCGGCATCGTGATCTTGGCCGGATCGTTGACCGGCAGATTCTCGCACATGTCGATATAGGTCCCATTCGGGATCGAATCGTCGAGCCCCAGCACCGCCTGCGCATAGGGCTCGGCCAGCGCCGGATTGGCCGTATAGACGTTGTCGCGGCGATGGATGCTGTCGAGGAAGGCGCGGTTGATCGGCCGCCGCGTGCTCGCCTTCCAGTCGCTGAGCTTCTCGCGCCGTTGCGCCAGCGTCGGGCTGCCCTTGCCGGTCCACACGAAGGCGTCGAGCGCCAGCCGCTTGACCCGCTCCGGATGGCGCTCCGCGAATAGCGCGGCGCGCAGCGCGCCCGACGAGATGCCGTAAACGTAAAGTGGTCCGGTGTCGCTCTTGCCCATGATGTATTCGACTCGCCGCCACCAGGTCGTCGGCGCCTTGGGCGATGGTGGCGAGGAATTCCGGCCCCTTGTAGGAGCGGCCATAGCCGCGGTGGTCGCAGCACCAGCAATCGAAGCCCTGCGCGGCGAAGAAATCCATCGCCGAGACATAGCCGGGCGCCTGCAGATCGAAGCCCGGGGTCGAGGCCATGGAGGAGCCGTGCACGAACAGGATGGTGCCGCGCGGCGGCGCGCCGGAGCGCGCCTTCTCCCACAGGAACAGCTTCTGGCCCTCGACCGTGGTCCAGTGCTCGCGGCCGGTGCTGATGGTCTGGTTGATGTTCATCGTTGCGTTCCCGGATTTGCTCGCGCGGCCGGCGGCGCGGGTGCCGACAATCGGTTTTCCCATTTCACCGGATAACAGCTAAAGTGCTCCCGGCAAAGGGCCGAGGCCCGAAGGGCCCAGGAGGACGTCATGCGGGCAGCGATCTGGCCGACCCTGATTGCGATCACGTTATTCGGCGGTAGCGCCTTGGCGCAGGAGTTCACGCCCGATCCGGTGGACGAGACCGCCGCGAAGCGCGAGGGTGCGGTCAGCTGGTACACCTCGACCCCGTTGCGGGCCGCGCAATACATCGCCAACGAGTTCGAGCGCCGCACCGGCATCAAGGTCGAGCTGCTGCGCACCGGCGGCGGCGAGGTCATCCGCCGCTTCCAACAGGAGGCTGCTGCCGGCCGCTTCGCGGCCGACGTCATCACCATGTCGGACATGTCGGCCGCCAACGACCTGGCCCGGCGCGGCCGGTTCGTGCCGTTCCGGCCGGCCGGCTTCGACAAGGTGATCGCGGACGCCAAGGACCCGGCGGGAAATTTCATCGCCCAGCGGCTCACCATGGTGGGCATGCTGGTGCGCACCGACAAGGTCGCGCCGGCCGATCGGCCCGCCACCTGGAGCGATCTGGCGGCGCCCAAATACAAGGGCATGCTGGTGATGGCGGATCCGTCCTTCACCGCCATCCAGCTGGTGGTGGTGGCGACGCTGTCGCAGAAGCTCGGCTGGCCGTTCTACGAGGCGCTGCGCAAGAACGACATCATGATCGTGCAGAGCCATGAGCAGATCTACGACACCGTCAAGCGCGGCGAGCGCCTGGTGGCGGCCGAATCCTCCGATCCGCGCATCTATACCGGCGGCGAGCTGCCGCCCAACATGATCAGCGTCATCCCCCACGACGGCGCCATCCAGGTCCCCTCGCCCACCGCCATCGTCAAGGGCTCGCCGCATCCCAATGCCGCCAAGCTGTTCGCGCAGTTCAACCTGACGCCTGAGATCCAGCACAAGTTCACCGAGGAGGGGCACCATTCGCCGCGCGTCGACGTGCCGCCGCCGCCCGGCTTGCCGCGGCTCGACGAGCTCACGCTTTATCCGGCCGATTATGAATTCATCGAGAAGAACACCAAGCAGATCAAAGCCAAGTTCGCCGACATATTTCAGTGAGCCGTAGCCGATCGCCCGCGATGATCTGGAGCGTGATCGAGAGAAGTAATTGGTGACCACACTCTCTGAGTTGTCCCGGCCATGGCGCGTCGAAGACGCGCGCTTAGGGAGCCGGGACCCATAAGCCGTGTTTTCTCGATAGGGCACGGCGTATGGGTCCCTGCTTTCGCAGGGACGACTCCGTGAAAGCATCGACGATCGCGAACAGTCGCAACTTCTGCAATCATACTCTAACTAGCTGCCGCCGCCCGCCGCCTGCGTGGCGGCACGCACTTCGGTCGAGCGCGGCGGTGCCTCCTCCGACACCGCATAGGTGGCCTTGACGGCCGGTCGCGCCAGCAGGCGCTGCATCCATTCGAAGCTGCGCGGGGAAACCGTCTGGTTCATCAGATCGGGCGACCAGCGCGGCATCCGCTCGACCGAGGACAGCACGTTGATGTCTGCCAGCGAGTAGGTCGGGCCCGCCAGATAGGGATGCTGCGCCAGCGCGCTCTCCATGCGCGCCACCCCGTAGGCGATCTTGGCGCGCGCCTCGTCGAGGTCTGCTTGCGGAAAGCCGTGATAGGCCTTGAGCCACTTCTGCCGCTTGGAATGGAGCGTGATGCGCGCGAGCGCCTGCTCGAATTCCGCCTGGCCCCGCTCGCGCAGGATCGGCCCGATGCCGAGCGCCCAGCCGATGGTGGCGATGGCGTGAAACAGATGCTCGTCGACGATCTGGCTCCAGCGCCGCATGCGGGCCCGCTCGATCGGGCTCCGCGGCCGCAGCGGCGGATCCGGAAACGCATCGTCGAGATATTCGTTGATCACCGAGGTCTCGGTGATCACCTCGCCGTCGTGAAGGAGCGCCGGAACCTGGCCGTCCGGATTGATCGCCAGGAACTCGGCCGTCAGATGCTCGCCCTCCGGTAGGCGGAGGTAGTAGCTTTTGTAGGCGAGCCCTTTTTCCCGCAAGGTCGTTCGCACCTTGACGGACGCCTGCGACAGGCCTGCGTGATACAATTCCAGCATGGTGGTGTTCCGGGTTAGAGCATTTTCAGGAAAAGTGGAATCCGGTTTTCCGTCCGAAAATGCGACAAACGCAAAAATGGTAGAGCGGTTTGTTCTCCGGTCTATGTGAAACCGCTCTTGTCGGCCGCGACGACCGCGCTATTGATGCTCCACGTAGCGGCGATATTCCTCGACCGTGGCCGGCGGAAACGAGGTGAGCTCGGTCGCCACGTACCGAGCCAGCTCCTCGCCGGAATTCGGCCGCCCGATATCGAGGCCACGCTTGACCGCCTCGTCCAGGTAATCCTTGCTGGCGACCATCCTGAGGTAGGCCTGCCGCAGCGCCGCGGTGACGTCGCTCGACAGCCCGGGCGGCCCGATCACCGGCAGGCCGAGGCGCTGCGGCGCGCTCAACAGCTCGAGCAGTGCCTTCTCCCTCGGATCTGCGATCTGGTCGTCGAGAAGCGCCAGTCCGGGCTCGATCGGCATCACCTGAAAGACCGGCAGCACCGCGCCGGAGGCGAGCAGGTCGGCGCGCATGCTCGCCTTCTGGCAGAGCACGCCGTCGGCCTCGCCGCGCTCGACTGCCAGCACCGCGTCGTTGATGCCCGGATAGCCGCGCACCACCCTGAGCGGAAGCTTCTCGTATCTGGCCAGCACCTCCGGCATGATCGAGTTCGCCGTGGTGCTGCCGCTGCTGGCGATGATGATCGGTCGCTTGGCGTTGCGCAGATCGTCGAAGCTGCGGATGCCCGCCTGCCGGCGCATCCACAGCACGAAATTGCTGCTGGCGGAGCTGCCGATCCAGGTGAATTTCCGCAAGTCGTAGCGGGTGTCGGCTGCGCTGATGATCGGGGCGAGCGCAAATCCGGAGCGGCCCGGCATGCCGAGCGTGAGCCCATCCGGCTTGGCGACGCTGTAGAGATGATTGCCCAGGATGATGCCGCCGGCGCCCTGCATGTTCATCGGCAGGAAGCCGGGCTCGCCCGGAATGAACTTGCCGAAGAAGCGCGCGACCAGCCGCATCTCGCTGTCGATCCCGCCACCCGGCGGCTGGCCGGCGAACAGGGTTACGGTCTTGCCGCGATAGTAGTCCTGGGCGCGCGCCGGCCCCGCGGCCAACGCGACGGCGGCGATGGCCGCCAGGATGTACATCAAGCGATGTTGCACGCTATTCCGCCCGGCGTTGGATGTTGCCGCGAGCAAAGACCAGCGATGCTATCACGGCCGCCAGCGGGGAAGAAGTATCTGCAGTCATTGCCGGGCTTGACACCTCAAGTCGGGTTTACTCGACTTGAGGCACCTTTCAAGAGTGCTTAACTCGGGCAGGCCCGAGTTTGGGTGCAATCCATTCTCTTCGCAAAATGCTCTATGCGAAGATGATGGACCCGCGGGTCAAGCCCGCGGGTGACGGTGGAGGTTGGGGCGAGGCCTGCGGGCTACCGCCAGGCGTCGACCGAGACGGTCTTGCGGTACTTGGCGCCCATGATGCGCCAGTAGCCGTTGGCCTCGCCGCCGACCACGACCACATTGATGTCCTTTTCCGGAAAGATCCGGATCGGCTCGTCGGGCGCGGCCTTGAGCCAGGTCGCCATCGGCTCCTGGCCGAAGGTGGCCAAGGGATAGACGTAGTTTTGCACCAGCTGCAGGTCCCAGTAGCGGCCGGCCGACATCTCGCCGGTCTCGTGGATGAAGCGGATCAGCTTCTCCTTGCTGTCGAAGCCGCCACGATCGATGAATTGCCGCGCGGTGATCGGATCGAGCAGCAGGCAGGGCGAGGAATGGCCGTCGATGCCGGTGAGCATGTCGCGCACGTGCTCGCGCCAATATTGCTCGCGCAGGCCGAGGCAAAAGGTGGTCGAGCGGCAGCCGTAGAAGATGCTCACGGTGCTGTCGCCGACCTTGAAGCCCTTCTGCACGTGCAGCGGCTCCCAGGGGCTGCGCTCCTCGTTCTCCGCGAAGGTGAGATTGTTGTAGGTGTAGCTGTTGCCCTGCGAGCCCATGAAGGTGACGCCGGGGACCGAGCCGCCCTGCAGGTTCTGCGACAAGAGCCCGTAGGCGCGCCCGATGGTCGCGTTGGCGTGGTTGTAGGGGCCCATGGCGCCGATGCCGGCATTCATGCCGATCTCGTTGCGCACCGGACCGTTCACCACCACCATGGCGGAGGCCGAGCTCGAGGTGCTGCCGCGGGCGGAGACCTGCGAGGCCGCGATCGCCAGGATGACCGGGAAATATTCCGGCCGTGCCCCGGCCATGACGGCGTTCACCGCCACCTTCTCGACCGTGTACTCCCAGGCGACCCGGAACTCGACCGGTTGCATACGGCCGACGATCTCGTCGGGCGCATGGCTGGTGTGGGCCAGCATGGCGGCGACGCGCCTTTGCGTCGGCAGCACGATCGGAAGCTTGTCGGTCCAATTGTTCTCGAGAAACGTCCGCTGCAGATTGTCCTCGGTGTCTGGATCGAGCAGGCGCGGCGTCGACCTCTCGAACCCGGCAACCTCAGCCGACATGCTTGCTGCCCTGGGAACCGGACCTGTCGGCGTCGACCGCGACCGTCAGCGCCTCGATCACTTCCTGCATGACCGGGCGGCCGCTGATCGGATCCGTGCCGTTCACGTAAGCCGCCAGCTCGGCTGCGGTCTTGCCCATGACCGGCTGCGGCACGAAGGCGCGCGGCGCCTGCGGCAGGCCGGCCATCCGGGTCACCGACTCGACCACCCGGTCGAACTTGTCGGTATGCAGCCCGACGGTCGGGACGCCGTATTTGGTTTCCAGCGTGATGGCGTGGGTAGCGACCGCCGGCGAGCAGTTGCTGCAATGGCCGACGCCAACGATGGCGGCGTCGCCGTGCTCCTTGATCTCGGCCCAGGTCTTGGGGTCGTCCTTCTGATAGGTGGACGAGAGCGACACGATGCGCGTCCCGACGCCCGGCATGTGCTGCGCGAACCAGGCCTGCACCTGCTTCAAGAGCTCGATCGAATCGTCGAACCGGCAGTCGACCAGATAGATGGTCTTGCCGTTGAGGCTTTCGAGCCGGGGCGCGGCAGTCTTCCGAATGACCTTGGGCGGATATCCGACCGGGCTCAGAACCACGATCTTCTCATCGGATGGCTCCAGCACGTCGAGCCGGCTCAGATCCTTCGGTGTCGTGACGATGTTCATGGGGCGCTTCCTCGATCGACGATCGCGAGGCCGCAATATAGGACCGCCGCCGCGGCAAGTATAGGCACGCCAGGTCGATCCCTCAGCGGTTGCGCTCGATGTAACGAAAGGCCGCAATCGCCGCGGTGGCGCCGTCGCCGGCCGCCGCCGCGAGCTGGGCGACCGAGCCCGCCCGGACGTCGCCGGCGGCGAAGATGCCGGCGACCGAGGTTTGCATGCTCGCATCGGTCGCGATATGGCCGGCGGCATCGAGCGTGAGCAGGCCACTGAGAAATTCCGTATTGGGGACGAGCCCGACGCAGACGAAAACGCCCGCGACCGCGTGCAGCCGCGTTGCGCCGCTGCTCACCCCGCGCAACCGCACGCCGGAGACCGAAGCCTCCCCCAATATTTCCTCCACGATGGTGTCGTCCACGAGCGCGATGTTGCGGCAGGCCGCGACCTTGTCGCGCAAGGCCTGCTGGGCCTCGGGGCGCGCCCCGCGGTGAAAGACCGCTACCCGCTCGGCATGTCCGGCCAGCACCAGCGCTTCGTCGAGTGCCGTGTCGCCGCCGCCGACCACGCATACCTCCCGTCCGGCGAACAGCGCGCCGTCACAGGCGGCACATTGCGATACGCCCCTGCCGCGCAGCTGGCTCTCGCCCGGAACGCCCAGCGCCCTCGGGGTCGAGCCGGCCGCGATGATGAGCGCGCGGGCGCGCAGGCTTTCAGCGGCGCCACGCACGATGCGATGCTGGCCCGCGAGCTCGATCGCCTCGACCGTGTCGAGCATGAGCTCGGCGCCGGCGGCCTCGGCCTGCTCGTGCAGCAGCGGACCGAGCTCATGGCCACCGATACCCCGTGGGAAGCCCGGCCAGTTCTCGATTCTTTCGGCATTGATGATCTGGCCGCCCACGCCGATGCGGTCGAGCACCGCCACTTTGAGCCCATGGCGGCCTGCAAACATCGCCGCCGTGAGCCCGGCGACCCCGGCCCCCACCACGACAAGATCGAAGTCCATCATTTGCGCCTCGGCAATGGTTTGTGGGCAGCCGTCGCGGCGGTTTGTAGACCGCATTCGGCGAACCTGGAAGATCGGTGGCCGCGCCGGCGGCGATCATTGACGCCGTGAAGGATCTTCCGGCACTCTGGTCTCGAGCCGGCTTGCCTACGGGCCGAGGTCGAAACCGCGGAGCGGATTCCGTGATGCTGCTTTCGCGCGCCATGCTCGGGATGCTGCTCACGGCCGGCCTCGCCGCGGCGGGCCCGGCGCCGGCCCAATCGGTCGCCGACTTCTATCGGGGCAAAACCCTCACCATGCTGGTCGGTGTGGCGGTCGGCGGCGAGTACGACCTGCTGGCGCGGCTCCTGGCCAAGCATATCGGGCGGCAGCTGCCGGGCAATCCGTCCGCCGTCACCCAGAACGTGACCGGCGCGAGCGGCCTCAAGGTTCTCAATTATCTCTACAATCAAGCCCCGCAGGACGGCACCTATCTGCTCCTGGTGCAGCCGACTTTGCCGGCCGTGCAGGCGGTCGGGATGGCGGGCGTACAGTTCGACGCCGGCCGGCTGCACTGGCTCGGCACCATCGCGCCCTCGACCGAGACGTTGGCGGTCTGGCACGCCGCGGGCGCCAAGACCGTGGATGAGGCGCGCCGGCGCGAGGTCATTATCGGGGCGACGTCCAGGGGCTCCTCGACCTACGCGTTCCCTGCCCTGATGAACGAGTTGCTCGGCACCCGGTTCAAGATCGTCACCGGCTACAACGGCGGCACCCAGATCAACCTCGCCATGGAGCGGGGTGAGGTCGAGGGGCGCGACAATTCGTGGGCGAGTTGGAAGACCACCAAGCCCGATTGGGTGAAGGAGAAGAAGATCGTCGTCATGGCGCAAGCCGGTCCGCGCGCGAGCGATCTCGACGCTCCCTCAGTCGAGGCGCTGGCCGCCACCGCCGACGATCGGCGGATCATGGAGCTCGTGCTCTCCGGTGGAAATCTCGGCCGCCCGTTCGCGGTCGCTCCCGGCGTGCCCGCGGCGCGCGTGTCGGCGCTTCGAGCGGCGTTCGACGCGGTGATGAAGGATGCCGACTTTCGCGCCGAGGCGGCGGCCTTGCAGTTCGATGTCGCGCCGGTCGAGGGCGCATCGTTGCAGAGGATCGTAGAGGAGGTGGTGAGCACGCCGAAAGATTTGGCGGCACGCGCCAAGCACTTTTTGGAATAGCTTATTCCCGGGCAGTGTCGGGCATCGCGCCGTGGCCCGCGGCCCCGAATGCCGTCGCATTGCGATCTCTGTCTGATTAACTCGCCGTCAATGAAGTGACTGACGGTTTTTCCCGGCGCCGATTCGTTCCCCGTGAACAAACCGGGCGAGCCGCGCAATCTGCTCAAGCCCGATCACAAGCCCGAGTGGTGTGCCGCGTGCCGCCACCCCTAGTGCTTGTTCCGCAGTCGGGTCGCCCGCAGCACGACCAAGGATTTGATCGGTCCGCACCGCTCACAAAGGTAGCCGTGAATCTGGAAATTGACGTGCACAGGATGCGGCTCGATCTCCGCGAGCGCTTGCGAGCTTTCCACAGCTTCGATCTCTCTTGTCACTCCTGCGACAAGCGATTGAGATAATGTAAGTATCTTCATCAGGTCGGGCGACGTTGATTCGCCCGAGCTGCGATTCGTCAGAGATGCAACTCGGTCCGAAGTGCGAGATTATTTGTTCACCCACAGGGTTGCGCGCAATGGAAACCGGCCGCAGCGGCGCACGTCGGTGGGAGGCGGAATTTGGAAGCATCGATGACCGAGGCAGCCCCATCGATCCGGATGATCTTCGGCGCGCTGTTCCTGGTGCTGCTCTTGGCGGCGCTCGACCAGACCATCGTGTCGACCGCGCTGCCCACGATCGTGGGCGAGCTCGGCGGCCTGACGCATCTGTCCTGGGTGGTCACCTCCTATCTGCTCGCCAGCACGGTGGTGACGCCGCTGTACGGAAAATTCGGCGATCTGCACGGCCGCAAGATCGTGCTGCAGGTGGCGATCGTGGTGTTCCTGGTGGGCTCGGCGTTGTGCGGGCTGGCGCAGAACATGGTGCAGCTCATCGTCTTCCGCGGCCTGCAGGGCATCGGCGGCGGCGGGCTCATCGTCATCACCATCGCGGTGATCGGCGATCTCATTCCGCCGCGCGAGCGCGGCCGCTATCAGGGCCTGTTCGGCGCGGTGTTCGGGCTCGCCACCATCATCGGCCCCCTGCTGGGCGGCTTCTTCGTCGACCATCTGACCTGGCGGTGGATTTTCTACATCAACCTTCCGACCGGCGTGCTGGCGCTCGCCGTGATCGCCGCGGCGCTGCCGGCGCGGCCGAGCCGGCGGGCCCACACCATCGACTATTCGGGCGCGGCGCTGCTGTCGTTTACCCTTACCGCCGTCATTCTGGTGACCAGCCTGGGCGGCAACACATTTCCGTGGGACTCGGCTTTCGTCTACGGCATGGGAGCGGCGGCGGCCGCTTCGCTGGTCGGCTTTGTGGCGGTCGAAGCGCGTTCGCGCGAGCCGATCCTGGCGTTGAGCCTGTTTCGCAACCGCATCTTCACCCTCACCAGCGCGATCGGGCTGATCGTGGGCCTCGCGCTGTTCGGCTCGGTCACCTATCTGCCGATCCATCTGCAGCTGGTCAAAGGCGAGAGCCCCACCGGCTCGGGCCTGCAGCTCATGCCCATGATGCTCGGCATGCTGGTGACCTCGGTCGTGAGCGGCCGCCTGATCAGCCGCTTCGGCCGCTATCGGCCGTTTCCCATCGCCGGCACCGTGCTGATGACCATCGGGCTCATGCTGATGTCCCGAATCTCCAAGGACATGAGCGTCTGGGAGACGTCGGCCGATGCCCTGGTGCTGGGGCTCGGTCTCGGCATGATCATGCAGGTGCTGATCCTGGCGGTGCAGAACAGCGTGGACTACGAGCATCTCGGCGTCGCCACCTCGGGCGCCACGCTGTTCCGCGCCGTCGGCGGCGCGCTCGGGGTGGCGATGTTCGGCGCCATCTTCGCCCACGTGCTGCAGGCGGAGCTCGCCGCGGTGCTGCCGGCCGGCACGGATTTTCCGGCGGCCGCGAGCCCAGCCGCCCTGCAGGCGCTGACGCCCGAGATTCGCGCCGTCTATCTCGACGCCATCGAGACGGCGCTGCAGCTGATGTTCCGGGTGGCGGCCGCGATCGCGGCGCTCGGTTTCGTCCTGACGCTGGGCTTACGCGAGGTGCCGCTGCGCGGCATGGGGCCGGCGGAAGGCCTGAGCGAAAGCTTCTCGATGCCGCGCGACGCCACTTCGCTCGAGGAGCTGGAGCGGATCGTCACCAGGCTCCTGGCGCATGAAAACCGCTGGCGGCTCTATGCCGATCTGGCCGCACGGGCTGAGCTCGATCTGCCGGCGCCCGAGCTGTGGATGCTGGCGCGACTGGGCGAGCGCGCGCCGCGCAGCCCGCAATCCCTGAGCCAGGACCTCGGGCTCGCGCCCGGCCGCCTGGAAGCCCCGCTGCAAGCTTTGCGCGCGCGCGGCATCGTCGAGGAGGACGCGGCCGGGGATCTGCGGCTCACCGCCGCCGGTACCGCGATGCGCGAGCGGGTGCTGGCGGCCCGCCGCAAGGGCCTCACCGACGTGATGGCGCGCTGGGAGCCGCAGCGCCACCCGGAGGTGCTGGCGCTGCTCGATCGCATGGTGGCGACGCTGGTACGCGACCTGCCGGCGCCCGGTCAGCTGCAGGGCGCGGCGCCGGCGCGTGCGAGCGGCAAGCCGCATTAACGTTCCGCCCGCCCGGCCGCCGAAACCGGCGATTGGGGTGATGACACGACGACCCGGCTTGCGGTAAACTACATGCAGTCGCGCCGGAGCGCGCGGCCGGCGGCAACTCGCGCCGATATCCCCTCCTTGAAGGTGATTGCATGTCAACGAAATCGCTTCTGATCTTGACCGTGGCTGCTTCGCTCTGCGCCGTCCTGCCGGCGAGCGCGCAACGATCGGCCCAGCCCGACCCGAGCCAGCCGGGCGGCTATCCGTTGCCCGACGGCAGCGCCAAGAAACTGGTGCAGGAGAACTGCACGATCTGCCACGACCTGCGTAATCTGGTCATCTCCAACAAGTCGCCGGATGATTGGGATAATACCGTCGACATGATGAAGAACGCCGGCGCGCCGATCAACGCGGACCAGGCCAAGGAGATCAAGCAGTACCTGATCGGCGCTTTCCCGGAATTGCCGCGGCCCAAGCCGGTCGCGATCGAGGGGCCGGTGAAGGTCAAGTTCCGCATCTGGGCCGTGCCGACGCCCGGCTCGCGTCCGCATGATCCGCTGGCGATGCCCGATGGCACGCTGTGGTGGTCAGGCCAGTTCGCCAACCGGCTCGGCCATCTCGATCCCAAGACCGGCGAAATGAAGGAATACCCGATCCCGCGGCTGGCCGGCCCGCATGGCCTGATCAACGACAAGGACGGCAACATCTGGTACGGCGGCAATTGGGGCGGCCACATCGGCAAGCTCGACGTGAAGACCGGCCAGTTTACGTTCTACAACATGCCGGACCCGAAGGCGAAGGACCCGCACACGCCGCTGTTCGATCGCGACGGCTTCCTCTGGTTCAGCGTGCAGAACGGCGGCTTCATGGGGCGGCTCGATCCGCAATCCGGCGAGATCAAGCTGGTACAGCCGGCGGGCTCTCCCGGCCAGATGCCCTATGCGTTGCGCTTCCTGTCCGACGGCAAGCAGCCCTGGTTCAGCTTCTGGGGCACCAACAAGATCGCAACCGTCGATCCGAAGACCTTCCAGGTTACGGAGTTCGCCCTGCCCGATCCCAAGACCCGCATCCGGCGCATGGGCGTGACTTCCGACGACATGATCTGGTACGGCGATTGGAGCAACGGCAAGCTCTCGCGCTTCAATCCCAAGACCGGCGAGGTCAAGTCGTGGGACGGGCCGAGCGGACCGCAGTCGCAGCCCTATGGCATGACGGTGATCAACGACGTCATCTGGTATGTCGAATCGAATACCCGTCCGAACAACATGGTGCGCTTCGATCCCAAGACCGAGAAGTTCCAGACGTTCGCCATTCCGGAGGGCGGTGGCGGCATCGTGCGTCACATGATGCCGACGCCCGACGGCGGCATCGCGATGGCGATGAGCGGCCTGAGCCAGGTCGGGATCATGGAAATCCTGCCGAGCGCGTCGAACTGACGGGCTGATTGGAGCGGATACCTTCCTGTGCCCGGCCTCGCGCCGGGCACAGTCGTTTTGGCCGCACGACTTTATTGTTGTTGTACCGGCGCGATGACGTCAGGGACGCACGGCCTTGCACTCCTTCTCCCCGCTTGCGGGGAGAAGGAGTGATGAGGGGGCGTTGCCGCGAGCCTGAGCCTGTGGAAACGCCCCCTCGCCGGGCCGAGTTCTTGTTTTGCGCCGCGCGTATCACCCTCTCTCCGCAAGCGGGCCGAGGAGCACCCTGCCACCGGCCCTCGGCTTCTCGCCCACTGCTCGGACTGCTATGCTCGGCTGCAGCCGCTGGGGAGAAACGCCATGAGCAATAAGTCCCAAAATGCGCCGCTCGAATTCGTCGCCGGCAACGGCCTGATCGACCGCCGAGCGCTGCTCGGAAGCGGCGTGGCGCTCGCCGGGGCGCTCGGCGCCGGGGCCGGATCGGTGACTGGCGCCGCCGCCGAGCCGCTCACCGACGGGCCCTGGAGCCTCGAGGTCGGGGCCGCCATCCCGCCCTACCAGACACCGTCGCGGTTCGAGAAGAAGGTCGTGCGCACGGTCGACAATCCCAACAACGAGCCGCGCAACTCGCGTGCCCGCACCCCCCACCAGCTGCTCAAGGGCATCATCACCCCCAACGGGCTGCATTTCACCATCTGTCACGGCGGCGTTCCGGACATCGACCCGGACCAGCACCGGCTGGTGATCCACGGCCTGGTCAAGCGGCCGCTGGAGTTCACGCTGGAGGCGCTCGAACGCTATCCGATGGTGTCGCGCGTCGGCTTTGTGGAATGCGGCGGCAACAGCGCGCCGCTGTTCTCCAACGAGCCGCTGCAGGAGAACGTGCAGGCGCTGCATGGCCTCGCGTCCTGCTCGGAATGGACCGGCGTGCTGCTCTCCACCCTCCTCGAGGAGGCCGGCATCGATCCCAAGGCCAAGTGGATGATCGCCGAAGGTGCGGACTCTCCCCATCTGAGCCGCAGCGTGCCGCTCGCCAAGGGCTTGGACGACGCCATGATCGCCATGTACCAGAACGGCGAGCGCATCCAGCCTGGCCAGGGCTATCCGATGCGGCTGTGGCTGCCCGGCTATGAAGGCAACATGAACGTGAAGTTCCTGCGCCGGATCAAGCTCACCGAAGACCCGGCCATGACCTATTACGAGTCGCGGACCTACGCGCAGGTGCTGCCGGATGGCAAGGCCTACCGGTTCTACTTCCTGCAGGAGGTCAAATCCTTCATCACGCGTCCCTCCCCGGGCTTGGGCCTGAAGGAGCCCGGCATCTATGAGATCACCGGAATCGCCTATTCGGGCACCGGGCGCATCGCCAAGGTCATGGTGTCGGCCGACGGCGGAGCGAGCTGGGCGCCGGCCGCCCTACAGGACCCGGTGCTGCCCAAGGCTTTCACCCGTTTCCGCATGCCGTGGCGCTGGGACGGCGGCCCCGCGGTCCTGCAGAGCCGCGCCTTCGACGAAGGCGGCAACATGCAGCCCACCCGCGCGCAATTCGTGGCCGCGCGCGGCCAGACATCAAAGCCGCCGTCGGTGCTGGCATTCCCGAGCCAGCACTTCAATGCCATCACCAGCTGGGCGGTGGGCCCCAAAGGGGAGATCAAGCATGTCTATGCGTAAGCTTTCGATCTGTTCCGTTGTGGCATGCGCGCTTGTGACCGGCGCCGCCTCCGCCGAAGGTCCCAATCTCGGCAAGCCGGTCAGCCCGTCCGATCTCGCGGCCTGGGACATCTTCGTCATGCCGGACGGCACCGGCCTGCCGCCAGGCAGCGGCACCGCCGCGCAAGGCGCCCCGATCTTCAAGCAGAAATGCGCAGCCTGCCACGGCGAGAACGGCGAAGGCGGCATCGCCGGCCCGCTGATCGGCGGTCCGCCCCATGCCAGCCTCGACGGCGGCAAGACCATCGCCAACTTCTATCCCTACGCCACCACCATCTTCGACTACGTGCGCCGCGCCATGCCCTACACGCAACCGCGCTCGCTCACCGACCAGGAGGTCTATGCGCTCACCGCGTATCTCCTAGCGCGCAACAAGCTGATCGGCGAGGGCGACACCATGGACGCGCAGACCCTGCCGAAGGTGAAGATGCCCAACCGCGACAACTTCATCACGCGGTTTCCGGATCGGATTTGAGGCCGGCGGTCTCGAAGCCGGAATCGATGGCAGCAGGGCAAGCGCCAGATGGCGAGGCGCCGGTTGTTGACGGGCTAGTGCAAATCAGTTTACTCGGAAATTGACAATTGCGGATCGTGCCCGCGTCCCCCCGCAATAACCGCGGTTCTTTGTAAATCCATTGTATTTTCAATAGCGCCATGCCGCAGCGCGCCGCCCGGTTCAAGTTCGGTCGGATCGCCTTGCCGCCTCCGAGCGCTTTCACTCAACCCTGCTCTCTCGTATGATGGCTGCAGGCCAGCGGAAAAAAATGGCATGGAGGACGCCGATGAAGCCCAACTTATGTCTTGCCGTGGGTTTGCTCGCGCTGCCCCAGGTTGCCGCTGCGCAGGCGCCGCTCACCGACACCCAGAAATTGGGCCAGCGGCTGTTCGAGCAGTCGTGCGGCGTCTGCCACACAAGGCCGACACTGGTGAGCGGACTCTATGGCCCGGCGCTGTCCAAGGAGGCCGCCGGCGGCCGCGCCGACGTGGTCCGCGACGTCATCAGCAACGGCACCCCGCGCATGCCGGGCTTCAAATACACCTATGATGCGGGTCAGATCGCCGCCATCGCCGACTATCTCGCGCTCATGCCGGTGCCCGCCGCCGCATCCGCTGCGCCCCGGCCGCAGGGGGCGCCGCGCGACGACAATTAGGAACCAGGAGAGACGCCATGGCAAATGCACGACGCTTCACCGGTGCCAGCCTGATCGCCATCACGATCGCCGCGGGTGCCCTCGCTGCAGTCGCCCTTTCGGCTGGCGCCGCACGAGCCGCCGATGCGCTGCTCAGCGGGACCGTCACCTCGGCCGCGGGCGAGAAGATGGGCGGCGTCACGGTCTCCGCCAAGGCCGCGGGCTCGAGCATCGCCACCACTGTCTATACGGACGAGGGCGGCAACTATTACTTTCCGCCGCTGCCGGGCGGGAGCTACCGGGTGTGGGCGCAGGCGCTCACCTATGCGACCCGCCGGGGCAGCGTCGAGCTGACCGCGGCCGCCCACCAGGATTTCGTGCTCGATCCCGTGCAGGATTGGGTGCGGCAATTGCCGGGCGACGAGCTGCTGGCGGCGCTCCCGGGTGATACGCCCGATGATGCGCGCATGAAGACCCTGGTGCGCAAGAACTGCACCGGATGCCATACGGCGAGCTATCCCTTGCAGCACCGCTTCGACACGGCCGGCTGGAGCGCGATCCTCGACCTGATGAAGCACGTCAACGTGCTCGGCACCTATCAGGGCCCGGCGCATGCGCCGAACCCGACCATCGAGACCCACAAGGCCGAGCTCGCAGCCTACCTGGCGCGCGCGCGCGGTCCGGGCGAAAGCGCGATGAAGTTCAATCTGCGTCCGCGTCCGGCCGGCGAGGCCGCCCGCGTGGTGTTCAAGGAGTACGACGTCCCGCTCGAGCCCGACACCTCCTCGGCGGTGTTGCCCTCGGGCGTGCCAACCAACGACGGCAGCGACTGGTCGCTCGGCACCCCTTCGGGTACCAATGGCCGCTACGGGGTGCATGACGCACAGGCCGATCTCGACGGCAATCTGTGGTTCACCTACAGCTTTCCCAGTCGCACCACCACGGTCGGCCGTATCGACGCCAAGACCGGCGAGGTGAGGAACCTCAAGCTCGATGACGTGCGCGGCTACGCCATCGGCACCCACGGCATCACCCGGGATGCGCGCGGCATACTTTGGTTCAACACCCGCTCCAACGTAGCGCGCGGCATCGGTGGGCTGGCCCGGCTCGACCCCAAGACCGAGAAGATCACCGTCTATCAGCCCCCGACCGGCATGTCGGGCACCGCCGGCACCCTCGACGTGGACCTCAACGGCAATGTTTGGGTGACATCGCCCGACGGCGCGCTGCTGTTCGACGCAGCGGCGGAGAAATTCACCGAATACAAGTCGGTCACCTACAAGAACGAGCACGGCACCGCGACCGTCTACGGGCTTGCGGCCGACCGCATTGGCAACGGCTGGTGGCTGTTGATGAGCCAGGATCTGGTGGACTACAGCGATCTCCAGAGCGGCAAGAGCCACGAGCTCAAGCTGCCGGCGGAAACCGGCGAGGCCGAGCAGCTCACCGCGAACGAGCGCAAGCTCTACGACACGTTTCAGCCGCCGGACTTCAACTCGCCGTTCCCGTGGGCGCAGGGGCCGCGCCGGATGGGGGCGGACAAGAACGGAGATTATGTCTGGATCGGCAACTCCTTCGGCGGCAACCTGGCGCGGATCAATATCGAGACCAAGGAGGTGAAGCTGGTGCCGCTGCCGCGGCCGGAATCGCAGCAGCCCTACGAGGTAGCTGTCGACCGGAGCCACAATGTGTGGACCAACATGTGGAGCAGCGACCTGATCGGCCGATACGATCAGGGCACCGGCAAGTGGACCCTGTTCGACCTGCCGACACGCGGGTCGGAAACCCGCTACATCTCGCTGCTCGAGCGCGACGGCAAGATGCAGGTGGTGCTGCCCTATTCCCGCACCCGCAAGGTCGCCGTCATGACCTTCCGTAGCGAGGCCGACCTGCAGGCCCTCGAGGCGCAGGCGGGACGGCCGTAGCCACCGGAGACCTGAGGGAGCCTTTCAAGCCTGCTGGCTGAGCGCGGCCGTCAGCAGCTTGCGGCATTCGCCGAGGTCGTGCAGCGCGGCCTGTAATTTGCGCAGCTCGTCGCGCGCCAGCCGTTCCAGGGACGGGGGGCCGAGGCGGCTGGCAAGCGCGCGCGCCGCCGCCCGGCTCCGCTCCGGGCCGGCCGGAAGCGGCTCGGCGCGGCCGTCGGCGGGCGGGAGCTCATCCTCGGCGTCGCCCAGGAGCGCCGGCAAGAGCGCCAGCAGGCCGCGGCCGCGCTGCGCCTCGTGTGGCGGGGTGCTCGCGATATCGACCTCGTTCGCCACCACGTCGGCGTCGTCCTCGGCCGGCTGCGGCCCGAGCTGCGGCGCCCCCGGCTGCCAGACCGACTGCACGAATTTCGCGCCCTGCTCCTTGAGGATGCGCTGCACGCCACGGATGGTGTAGCCCTCGCCGTAGAGCAGATGGCGGATGCCGCGCAGCAGGTTGATGTCTTCGGGACGGTAATAGCGTCGGCCGCCGCCGCGCTTCATCGGCTTGATGTCGCGGAACCGGCTCTCCCAGAACCGCAGCACGTGCTGGGGCACATCGAGGTCGTCCGCTACCTCGCTGATGGTTCGAAATGCGTCGGGCGCCTTTTCCAAAACCGCCTTGCTCCGACTGGCCGAGGAACCGAGCTATTTCTGCTCGCCGTTCGAATCCGAGTTGATGCGCTGCTTGAGAATGGCGGACGGCTTGAACACCATGACCCGGCGCGGCGAGATCGGAACCTCCTTGCCGGTCTTGGGATTGCGTCCCACCCGCTGGCCCTTCTTGCGCACCACGAAGGAGCCGAATGACGACAACTTCACGGTCTCACCGCGCTCGAGGCAATCGGTGATCTCCTTGAGCACGAGCTCGACAAGCGTAGCCGATTCCGTGCGCGAAAGGCCTACCTTCTGGTAGACCGCCTCGCACAAATCCGCCCGTGTCACCGTTTTTGCCGTCATCGCCAGCCCCGCCTTTGGCGATCGCCATATCCCACTGAATTATCAGACGATATTAGGTTGGCCCCGCATGGTCAACGGTCTCGCATGGAAGATTTTGCGGGTCCGGCTACCACCGCACCAGTACTGACCCCCAGGTAAAGCCGCCGCCCATCGCCTCCAGGAGCACCAAATTACCGCGTTTGATCCGCCCATCCGCGATCCCGACCGAGAGGGCGAGCGGGATCGAGGCGGCCGAGGTATTGCCGTGCTGCTCCACGGTGAGAATGACCTTCTCGGGCGGGATTCCGAGCTTGTGGGCGGAGTCGTCGATGATGCGCTTGTTGGCCTGATGGGGCACGAACCAGTCGATATCCTTGGCCCCGAAGCCCGTCGCCGCGAAAGCGTCCTCGATCACGTCGGAGATCATCGCCACCGCATGCTTGAACACGGCGCGGCCCTCCATGCGCAGATGCCCGACGGTGCCGGTCGTGGACGGGCCGCCGTCCACATAGAGCTTGGAGCGATATCGGCCGTCGGAGCGCAAATGCGCGGTGAGGATGCCGCGATCCGCCGGCGTGCCGGGCTGCGGTCGGCCCTCCACCACCACGGCGCCGGCGCCATCGCCGAACAGCACGCAAGTGGTGCGGTCGCCCCAGTCCAGGAGCCGCGAGAAGGTTTCCGACCCGATCACCAGAGCGCGCTTGAAGGCGCCGGTGCGCAGCAGGCTGTCGACGGTCGCGAGCGAGAACACGAAACCCGAGCACACCGCCTGCAGGTCGAAGGCGGCGCCTTGGGTGATGCCGAGCCCGGCCTGGATCGCCACCGCGCTCGCCGGAAACGTGTTGTCGGGGGTCGAGGTCGCCAGCACCACGAGATCGATCGACTGGGCGTCCACGCCGGCGGCGGCGAGGGCGGCCTGCGCCGCCTTGATGCCCATGGCGGAAGTGGTCTCGCCGTCGGCGGCGATCCGCCGTTCGCGAATACCGGTGCGCTGGGTGATCCATTCGTCGGTGGTATCCACCATGCGCGAGAGCTCGGAATTGGTGACCACACGGCTCGGCAGATAGCTCCCGCAGCCCAGCACGACCGAACGCATGACGCTCACGAGGCCAAACTCCCGAACAGGTTCGTCGAGCTCAGCGTCTGGCTGATCTTGGCGAGCAGACCGTCGTGCACCATGTCATGGCCGATATCGACCGCGTAGGCGAATCCCTCCGCATCGGTCCCGCCGTGGCTCTTGATGACGATGCCGTTGAGCCCGAGAAAAACGCCGCCGTTGGATTTGCGCGGGTCCATCTTCTCGCTGAGCGTGCGGAACGCATCGTGCGCCAGGAGGTAGCCGAGCTTGGTGAGAAGCGTGCGGGTCATCGCGCTCTTGAGGTACTGGCCGAGCTGGCGTGCGGTGCCCTCGGCGGTCTTGAGCGCGATATTGCCGGCGAAACCTTCGGTCACCACCACATCGACGGTGCCCTTGCCGATGTCGTCGCCCTCGACAAAGCCGGCATATTCGAGATCGGGCAATTTGGCATTGCGCAGGATGAGGCCGGCCTCGCGCACCGCGTCCAGACCCTTGACCTCCTCCACCCCGATATTGAGAAGCCCGACCCTGGGCCGCGCGATGTTGAGGAGAGCGCGCGCCATCCCGGCCCCCATCACCGCCATGGCCACCAGATGCGGGGCATCCGCCCCAATCGAGGCGCCGACGTCGAGCACGACGGACTCGCCCTTGAGGGTCGGCCACAGGCAGGCGATGGCCGGCCGCTCGACGCCCGCCATGGTCTTGAGACCGATCTTGGCCATGGCCATGAGGGCGCCGGTATTGCCAGCCGAGACGGCCACATCGGCCTCGCCTTTCTTCACCGCATCGATGGCGAGCCACATGGAGGATTTCCAGCGGCCTTGCCGCAAGGCCTGGCTCGGCTTGGCATCCATCTTGACGGCGATGTCGGTGTGCACGAAGCGCGATGCCGCCTTGAGCCGCGGCCGGCTCGCGATCAGCGGCTCGACGACGGCACGGTCGCCGAACAGCACGAACTCGATGTCGGAGTGCCGCCCGAGCGACACCTCCGCCCCCGGCACGACCACGGAGGCGCCATGATCGCCGCCCATGGCGTCGAGCGCGATGCGGACCTTATGGGGCATGCAGGAACCCTGAAGACCGGGACGGCGGCAGGCGCCGGATACGCGGTCCTGCGGGAGCGGTGACCATGGCGGACCATAGCGTCCCAGCGCGGGATAAAACAGGGGGGCCGGGTTCACTGGTCACGGCGGCCCTGCCCCTTCCGCAGCGCCGCCAAGGCTGCGAATGGGTGCTCGCTCTCATCCTCGATCGCCGGCGGCTGGAACAGCGCGTCCGGCTTGCGTGGATAGGGTTCGATCCCCAGAAGCAGGAACTCGGTGGCGATGGCGCCCAGATCAACAGTGTCGTCGAGGAGGGGCTCAGGCGGCTCGACGTCCCCTATCTCGAGGGTCTCCCGGCCAGGCGCGTCGCTGGCCGCGGGCGTCGCGCCGGCAACGAAAATCAGGTCGATCAATTCTTCGATTTCGTTGTCGATCGGATCGAGGCTCACAACGCACTCCTGCCCGACGGTCGCGCGGACGCGGCCCACCACATGCAGTCCCTCCGCGCCGTGCCGGCTCACATCGAAACTGGCTTGCAGGCGGGGCAAGGTGCGCAGACCGGCGGACTTGGCGATGGCGGCTCGGGTGGCGGCGTCGGCCTCGAGCTCGAAGCGGCGGCCGCTCGCCGGCACCTCATGAACGCTCACCGGAACCCGCCAGGGGCTCCCCTGCCCACGCGCATTCATGGCTCTGGTCATTCTGCAGCACCCACAGGGCGTTCGAGACCGTCTTCGCCCGGGGTCGTCGGCGTCTCACCGGCGACCCGCAATCCTTCCGGGTTCGGAAAACCGATCTCCGCCCGGCTCAAGGCCTGGGCGTCCTGGCCGGCGAGCCGGTCCGCTACGGCGCGCACATAGGTCGCCAGCCGAACGGCCTCAAGGCCGGTCCCAGGCGTGCCCAAGACGTTGCGCGCCATTGCCTCGATGAGCGGTTCGGGACCGGAGGCATCGAGTGCCGCCAGATAGGCCGACTGCCGGCCGTAAAACGCCTCGCCGATCTTGCGCATCTTGTCGGGCACCGCGAGATCGCCCACCCCCATCTCGCGCAAGCTTCCGTCCATGTCCGCACAAAAATGGTCGAAAATCCCCTGGCCAAGCAACCGCAGCACCTCCGGCTCCGATTGGAGGCGCCGGAGCACCAGGACGGTGTGCAGGACCACCATCTCGAAACGGCCGTTAACCGTATCGGGCACACCATATTTGCGGTAGAATGCTGCGGCTCGCGCTTGCGCCACGATCATGCCATAGAGAGACGCGATGCTGGGGTTGGATGATTTGCGGCGAAAAAAGTGAAACATCATGGGGATAGCTCTTGGCCGCAAAAGTCTCGGAAGCTCGGTCGCAGGGGACGGCCGCTACCTAGGCTTTAACTGCCGTTTCGTCAAAGCCCCGCATTTTCAATGACCGGTAGGACGTTCTGAAGCACATGCGCAGCCTTGCAACGACGCGTCCGGGTCTGCGGCCAGCCATCAGGCTGTTGGCGGCATTGCTGTTGCTCGGGCTCCCGCTCGGGGGCTGCTTCAGCGAGACCTATCAGAAGGGCTACATCATTCCGGACGGCGCGCTCGAGCAGATTCCGATCGGGGCCAGCCAGGAGCAAGTGTTGATCGTGCTGGGCACCCCCTCCACGGTGGCGACCGTGAGCGGCGAGGCGTTCTATTACATCTCCCAGCGTGCCGAGCGGGCGATCGCGTTCATGCCGCAGGAGGTGGTCGACCAACGCGTGGTCGCGGTCTACTTCGACAAGAAGCGGCGGGTGCAGAGGCTGGCGAATTACGGGCTCAAGGACGGCAAGATTTTCGATTTTGTCAGCCGCACCACCCCGACCGGCGGGGTCGAGCTCAGCTACCTCAAGGGGTTCTGGAGCATGTTCGACTTCAGGCCTGGAATCTGAAGCGCGATCACGCCCGCGAAACCGACCCTAGTCCTCGCTCTCGGCGACCGGGCCGCGAACCAGGTCGATGATCTCCAGCACGTTGCGGTCGGGATCATGAAAATAGGCGCTGCGCCCCTGGAACGTTCCTGAACGCCGGTCCTCCTCCTTGAAGATACGAATCTTGCGCTGCGCCAGAAAGGCTTTGGCCTCGTCGTAGTCCTGGGGGGTCACCCGGAAGGCATGATGGATGTCGTGGGCGTCGCCGGCATTGGGATTTATCGGCTGCTCCGAATGGGTCAGCACGAAGCAATCCTCGCCGGCCTGCATGAAGACCATGTGGCGATTGCGCCGCAGCCGCTGCATGCCCATGATCTCGGTATAGAACCGCTCGGAGCGGTCGAGGTCCTTCACCGGAATCGTGAAATGAACGACACCTCGGGTCTTGAGCATCGCGCGTCCTCGTCGGCCCCGGATAAGCTCACGCTTTATTTCGCGCCTGGCTCGAGCTCGATGGCGGTCCACATCGCCCTGCACGAGATCGGCGTGCCGTTCGAGAGCCGGCCGATCTCGCTCGCCAAGCGCCAGCAGCACACGCCCGATTATCTCGCCATCAACCCGGAGGGCAAGGTCCCTGCCCTCCTGATCGACGGGCGCCTCCTGACCGAGGTCGCCGCCATCCTGTTTTTTCTCGCCCGGAGCTTTCCGCAGGCGGCACTGCTGCCGGACGATGTCGAGGCGCAGGCGCAGGCCGTATCGTGGATGTCCTTCACCGCCTCGAGCCTCCATCCGGCACGCCGGCTCGGAATGGAAGGCGCGTTGAAGGTCTACGGGCTCGCCGATCGCAGATTGGCGGACCGGGAATGGGCGATCGGTCGATATTCCATCGCCGACATCCATCTATTCCGGCTCTATTGGCGATTTGCCAATTCGCTGAAGCCGGCGCCCGGAACCTTTCCGCGCCTGTCCGCCCACTACGACCGCATGATGCTGCGGCCGGCGGTCAAGCGGACCTGCGAGATCGAAGCTTCCATCGGCTACGAATTGCCGGGATGACCGAGCGGGGATTTCCCGGATCGCCCGGGAAGTCCCGCGCCGCATCAGCGTGCCAGCACGGCCAGCAGCAACAGCGCCACGATATTGGTGATCTTGATCATCGGATTGACGGCCGGGCCGGCCGTATCCTTGTAGGGATCGCCGACCGTATCTCCGGTGACGGCGGCCTTGTGGGCGTCCGAGCCCTTGCCGCCATAATTGCCGTCCTCGATGTATTTCTTGGCGTTGTCCCAGGCGCCGCCGCCCGAGGTCATCGAGATCGCCACGAAGATGCCGTTCACGATGACGCCGAGCAGCATCGCTCCGACCGCGGAAAAGCCCGCCCCCTTGCCCACCGCACCGCCGCCGGCGATGAAATAGACCGCGAAGTAGACCGCAATGGGCGAGAGCACCGGCAGCAAGGAGGGGATGATCATCTCCTTGATGGCGGCCTTGGTGAGGATGTCGACGGCGCGGCCATAGTCGGGCTTCTCGGTGCCCTGCATGATGCCCGGCTTCTCGCGGAACTGGCGGCGCACCTCCTCGACGATGGCCGAGGCGGCGCGTCCGACCGCAGTCATTCCCATGGCTCCGAACAGGTACGGCAACAGCCCGCCGAACAGGAGCCCGACCACCACGTAGGGGTTGTTGAGCGAGAAATCGAGCTTGATGCCGGCGAAGTACTTGTGCGCGTCGGCATTGGCGATGAAGTAGTTGAGATCCTGGTTATAAGCGGCGAACAGTACCAGCGCGCCGAGACCGGCCGAGCCGATGGCATAGCCCTTGGTCACCGCCTTGGTGGTGTTGCCGACCGCATCGAGCGCGTCGGTCGATTTGCGCACCTCCTTGGGCAACCCTGCCATCTCGGCGATGCCGCCGGCATTGTCGGTCACCGGCCCGAAGGCGTCGAGCGCCACCACCATTCCGGCCAGCGCCAGCATGGTGGTCACCGCGACCGCGATGCCAAACAGGCCGGCCAAGCCCTGGGTCACCAGGATGCCGGCAATGATGACCAGCGTCGGCAGGGCGGTCGATTCGAGCGAGACCGCCAGGCCCTGGATGATGTTGGTGCCGTGGCCCGTGACCGAGGCCCTGGCGATCGATTGCACCGGCCGGAAGTTGGTGCCGGTATAGTATTCCGTGATCCAGATGATCAGGCCGGTCACCGCCAAGCCGATGACGCCGCAGACATAGAGATCCATTCCGGTGTAGGCGACGCCCGGGAGCGCCCCGAACCCGACCAGATAGCTGGTCACCAGGGCGACGCCGCCCAGGGACAGGATGGCGGTCGCGATGAAGCCCTTGTAGAGCGCCCCCATGATCGAGCCGCTGGCGCCCAGCCGCACGAAGAACGTCCCGATGATCGAGGTGATGATGCAGACCGCGCCGATGGCGAGCGGATAGATCATCATCTTGGTGAGAACCTCGGCGCCGGCGCCGGCAAAGAAGATCGCCGCCAGGATCATGGTGGCGACCGTGGTCACCGCATAGGTCTCGAACAGGTCCGCCGCCATGCCGGCGCAGTCGCCGACATTGTCGCCCACATTGTCCGCGATGGTGGCCGGGTTGCGCGGATCGTCCTCCGGGATGCCGGCCTCGACCTTGCCGACCAAGTCGCCGCCCACGTCGGCACCCTTGGTGAAGATGCCGCCGCCCAGACGCGCGAAGATGGAGATCAGCGAGGCGCCGAAGCCGAGCGCCACCAGGGCGTCGATCACGACGCGGTCGTTGGGGGCATAGCCCATCGGCCCGGTCAGTATCGTGAAATAGATGGTGACGCCGAGCAGCGCCAGGCCGGCTACCAGCATGCCGGTGATGGCGCCGGCCTTGAAGGCGAGCTCGAGCCCGCCGGAGAGCGAGGAGATGGCGGCCTGGGCGGTGCGCACATTGGCGCGCACCGACACGTTCATGCCGATGAAGCCGGTGATGGCCGACAGGATCGCTCCGACCGCAAAGCCGGTGGCCACCAGCGGGCCGAGAAACCAGCCCACGATGGCGCAGATCACCACGCCCACCATGCCGATGGTGGTGTATTGGCGTTTGAGATAGGCCTGCGCGCCCTCTCGCACCGCCGCCGCGATCTCTTGCATTCTGGCATTGCCGGCGTCCGCCGACATGACCGAAGCCGTCGCCCAGATGCCGTATGCGATCGCCAGCAACCCACAGGCGATGATCATCCACAAAGCTGTCATTTGACCTAAACCCCGGTTTGAAGAGCGTCCCGGACCAATGGTTGCTGCCCCGGTCGCTGCCGAGCCCGGTTGTCACGCCGGCCGGCGGAAAGTGGCGCGGATATAGCCAAAAACGCCGCGGCCACGCAATGGTGGGCGGCTGGGCGGGGTGGCGGACCTAAAGAGGGCCCCTGATTGCCGCGGGAAGCGGGCGTTGGCACGCAACACCCGGGACGGACGGCAGCAGGCGCTCCGGCGTGCGCCAGCGCGCCAGCGTGCGAATCAGCCGCGAATTGGACTCGCAGGGAGCCGCGCGGCACTGCGGTGAGCGGCGCCGGCAGCCGGCTCGCGGCCGGCGGCACGCGTGTCCGGATGGTGACGCGCGAGCCAGAAGGCCGCCGAGATTTGTCGTGCGTGCGCGCTGACGCGGCGCGCGGCGGGAGCGAACGAAGCGGCGGCGCAAAAGATTCTTCATCTTTGTCGTAGATATTTCTTGCAATGGGTCGCAGTAGGGACTACTTGCGCCCTCGCCCAATTTCGCACGTGCCTGTGGCCGTGTGTCGGTCGGTGGGCATCCGGACAAGAGGCCGGACAGCCGCCCGGAGCGAGATCGCCAAGACCTCGGGTCGCAAGACCCGGCGGTCGTCACGGTCGCAGCTCCGAACACTTGACTGGCAGCCGGAGGCGAAACCGGCGCACCTCGTTCTCAACGGGGGACGCGGCCTAAAGCAACGACGGAGCGGGCTTTTTTGGTCTCGTCGACCCTCCAAAGGTCGACACCGAAGAGGCTTGTTCACTCTTGCCAGGCGTGCGGACCGGGATCTCCCGCTCCAATCCAAGGCATCATTTGGGTGAGACGGCCGGCTCGCTGATCGTGTCTCCATCGCACGGCAGCTTAAGGGCTTCTCACCTTCTGACGCCGGGCGGCGCTTGCCGCTCGATCTTCAATCCGGCCGCAAGGCCCGTTGAGCATTGGTGAGGAGCCATACCGATGACCGAGCGCATTCGCGATTTCCTGCGTGCCCGCCGCGACGACTGCCCCTGCCTGGTGGTCGATCTCGACGTCGTGCGCGACAACTATCGCAGCTTCGCCCACGCGCTGCCAGACAGCCGGGTGTTCTATGCCGTCAAGGCGAACCCGGCGCCCGAACTGCTGCGCCTTTTGGTCTCGCTCGGCTCCTGCTTCGACACCGCCTCGGTGGCCGAGGTCGAGATGGTGCTGGCCGCCGGCGCCGCGCCCGATCGCATCTCGTTCGGCAACACCATCAAGAAGGAGCGCGACATCGCGCGCGCCCATGAGCTGGGCGTGCGGCTGTTCGCGGTCGACTGCAAGCCCGAGGTCGACAAGATCGCGCGCGCCGCGCCGGGCGCGCGGGTGTTCTGCCGCATCCTGTTCAGCTGCGCCGGAGCCGAGTGGCCCTTGTCGCGCAAGTTCGGCTGCGACCCGGAGATGGCGGTCGACGTGCTCGAGCACGCCCATCGGCATGGGCTCGAAGCCTATGGGGTGTCGTTCCATGTCGGCTCGCAGCAGCGCCGCACGCAGGCCTGGGACGAAGCGCTCAAGTCGGCTGCGAGCGTGTTTCGCGCCTGCGCGGAGCGCGGGATCAACCTGTCCATGGTCAATCTCGGCGGCGGCTTCCCGACCAAGTACCTCAAGGAAGTGCCCTCGGTGCAGGCCTATGGCCGCTCGATCTTCCGCGCCTTGCGCAAGCATTTCGGCAACCGCATTCCGGAGACCATCATCGAGCCGGGGCGCGGCATGGTCGGCAATGCCGGCGTGATCGAGGCCGAGGTGGTGCTGGTCTCGAAGAAGAGCGAGAACGACGCGGTGCGCTGGGTCTACCTCGACATCGGCAAGTTCGGCGGGCTCGCCGAGACCATGGACGAGGCCATCCGCTACCCGATCCGCACCCCCCACGACGGCGATGCGGTGGGACCTTGCGTTCTCGCCGGCCCGACCTGCGACTCGGCGGATGTGCTCTACGAGCGCAAGCACTACGATCTGCCGGTGAGCCTGGAGATCGGCGACAAGGTGCTGATCGAGGGCACCGGGGCCTACACGTCGACCTACTCGGCGGTCGCGTTCAACGGGTTTGCGCCGCTGCAGACCTACCACATCTGAGCTTGCCCTCAGGGTCGAAGCCCGGAAGCCGGCGGTGCCGGCTCGCGGTCCATCGATCCCATTTCATCAACGCATTTCGGGATGCGGAGAAGGCACGGCCATGATCGCAATTCGTCACGAGACTCCCTTCGATGTCGCCGGGCGCGAGGCGTTGCTCGACGCCGCCTTCGGGGATTGCCGCTTCGCCAAGACGGCCGAGCGGCTGCGCGAGCGCCGCCTGCCGGCGGAAGCTCTGTCGTTCGTCGCCTGCGCGGACGGGCGCCTGATCGGCACCGTGCGGCTGTGGAGCATCGCGGCCGGCCCGGGACGGCCAGCGTTGCTCTTGGGGCCGCTGGCGGTCGAAGCCGAATTTCGTCAGGGCGGCATCGGCGGCGGGCTGATGCGGCATGCGCTCGAGCAGGCGCAAGCGCGCGGTCATCAGGCTGTCTTGCTGGTGGGCGATGCACCCTATTATGGCCGCTTCGGCTTCACCACGCAGTGGACCGGCGCCCTCACCCTGCCCGGCCCCTACGCCCCTGAGCGGCTGCTGGCGCACGAGCTGGTGCCGGGTGCGCTCGCGGGCGCGCGCGGCCTGGTGCGGGCAACCGGGCGGTGCGAGCCGCAGACGCGGGTGGCGCGCCGCGCCGGCCTGCCCCGCCAAGACGCTATCCGCGCGCCGCGCGCGGCTTGAGCTTTATGACCTCTTACCCGAGAATGGCAGGCATGAACACGACCGCACATCCGACCCAAGTCTGGCCGGTGCACGCGCAATTCGACGGCCCGATCGTGATGATCGGCTTCGGATCGATCGGCAAAGGCACGCTGCCCTTGATCGAGCGGCACATCGCCTTCGACAGCGCCAAATTCGTGGTGATCGCGCCCGACGACGACGATCGCGCGCTCCTGGACGAGCGCAAGATCCGCTTCATCCATGTGGGGCTCACCAAGGCGAACTATCGCGACGTGCTCACCCCCCTGCTCAAGGCCGGGCCGGGCCGCGGCATGATGGTGAACCTGTCGGTCGACACGTCTTCGGTCGAGCTGATCGAGTTCGCCAAGGACATCGACGCGTTCTACATCGATACCGTGGTCGAGCCATGGCCGGGCCTCTATACCGACCGCAGCCTGTCGGTCTCGGCGCGCTCGAACTATGCGCTGCGCGAAAGCGTGCTGGAGCTGCGGCGCCGGCGGCCGGGCGGCGTGACGGCGGTGAGCTGCTGTGGCGCCAATCCCGGCATGGTGTCCTGGATGGTCAAGCACGCGCTGCTCGACGTGGTGCGCGATCTCGGCATCACGGCGCAGGAACCCAAGACCCGCGACGGCTGGGCGGCGCTGATGCGGCGCGCCGGCGTCAAGGGCATCCACATCGCCGAGCGCGACACCCAGCGCTCGCGCGATCCCAAGCCGAACGGAACCTTCGTCAACACCTGGTCGGTCGGAGGCTTCATATCGGAAGGCATGCAGCCCTCCGAGCTGGGCTGGGGCACGCATGAGAAGACCATGCCGTCGCGCGGCCACCGACACGATTTCGGCTGCGATGCCGCCATCTATCTGACCCAGCCGGGCGCCGGCACCCGGGTGCGGTCCTGGACCCCGACCGCGCAGGCGCAGCACGGCTGGATGATCACCCACAACGAATCGATCTCGATTGCGGATTACTTCACCCTTCGCGAGGGCGGCAAGGTGGTATACCGGCCGACCTGCCATTACGCGTATCATCCCTGCAACGACGCGGTGCTCTCGCTGCACGAGATGGCGGGCGCCCAATGGAAGCCCCAGGAAAGCGCGCACATCCTGACCGAGACCGACATCGTGGACGGCATCGACGAGCTCGGCGTGCTGCTCTACGGCCACGCCAAGAATGCCTATTGGTACGGCTCGCAGCTCTCGATCGAGGAGACGCGGCGGATCGCTCCCTATCAGAACGCCACCGGGTTGCAGGTGACCTCGGCGGTGCTGGCCGGCATCGTATGGATGCTGGAAAATCCCGACGCCGGCATCGTGGAGGCCGACGAGATGGAGTTCCGCCGCTGCTTTACGGTCCAGCGGCCCTATTTGGGGCCGGTGATCGGCCAGTACACGGACTGGACGCCGCTGGCCGGCCGGGGCGTGCTGTTTCCGGAGACGCTCGACCAGACCGACCCCTGGCAGTTCAGCAACGTCCTGGTGACGTGAGGCGGCGGGCGCCGGAAACCGCCGCTGCGCGAGCGCCGAATTGCTGCGCCGACTGTCTTGCCGGCAAAGCCTGAAAGGAGCATCCTGACGGTCAAGCGGTTGGTCATTCCGAAGAACGTCCGGCAAGGACGCAGAACCCTTGGGAGGATCCAATGCAGGTCAACTGCACGCGCGCGGCCGTTCTCGCTTTCGGAACAATCTTGTTTGGCACCAGCCTCGCGACCGGGCTGGCGCAGGCGCAGGCCCCCACACCGGCATCCGCCGCCGCTTCGAACGATCTCCAACGTTCGGTCGAGGTCTACGGCTACAACGCCGCGGCCAAGAGCGGCGCCACGCGCGGCGAGGTGATCTACTATTACAAGTGCTGGAACTGCCACAACGACTATACCCGCGCGGCCGGCTCGCCGGCCCCGACCCTCAAGGACATCTTCAAGCGCACCACGCTGGTTACCGGCGATCCGGTCAATGACGCGACGGTCGCCAAGCAGATCCGCAACGGCAGCCCGCAGATGCCGTCGTTCGGCACCACGCTCAAGGATGCCGACATCGCCGATATTCTGGCCTATCTGCACGACGGCTGCTGCTACGAGGAGACCAAGCCGCCGGTCAATCCGTGGTACCGGGCGACGGCCCAGAACTCGCCGGTGGTACCGGAGCGTGGCAATCTGCGTGGCGGCCCGAGCGGCACCGTGCGTTCCGCCGGCGGCGACCGGCTCGAAGGGATCATGGTGCAGCTGATCGCCCCCAACGCGGTGCGCACCACGGTCACCACCAACCAGGACGGACAATACGAGTTCCCGCAGCTCACGCCGGGCCGGTACACCCTGCGGATCGCCAAGCCGCTGCAGTTTCTGCCCTACCAGCGCGACGCCGTGCAGGTCGCCAGCGGCGCCAAGCTCGAGGAGATCGTGCTGCAGCGCCGCTCCGACAACGACTTCCTGCCGCCCACCACCGACGTCCTGTCGCAGCTGACCGGCGCCGAGTGGGTCTGGAACCTGCCGGGCACCGCCGAGGAAAAGCAGATTTTCAGCCGCACCTGCGGGGAAGGCTGCCACGACTACGACCAGATCATGCGCAACCAGCTCGACGAGCGCAGCTGGCGGCTGATGATTTTCCGCATGCTCCACTACAGCGGCTCGCCGCTGATCGTGCGCGGCCGCCAGCGCGGCAGCCTGGACGAGGAGGAGAAGATCATCAAATGGCTGGCGCGGGTGCGCGGTCCGGACAGCCAGCTCGGACAGCTCAAGGTATTTCCGCGCGCGCACGGGCCCGCCACCAATGTGGTGGTGACCGAGTACGAGCTGCCGCACGTGTTGCTGACCGGGCATGACGTGTCGGGCGATTCCAAGGGCAATATCTGGTATTCGAGCCATCGCACCCCGTTCCTGGGCAAGCTCGATCCCAAGACCGGCATCGTCACCGAGTACCAGGTGCCGGCGACCCCGCCAGGCGTCCTGCCCGGCACCCACCGTATCCAGGTCGACAAGAACGACATCGTCTGGGCCTCGGAGAATTGGGCGCACAATCTGGTGCGGCTCGACCCCGCCACCGGCGAGTTCATCATCACCCCGCTGATTGCCGGCGACGAGGCGCTCAACACGCCCGGGCTCGGAAACTTCTCGATCGGGCCAGACATCGGCGTGTGGTTTGCGCGCAACAAGGCGGTCCAGAAATTCGATTCAAAGACCGGCAAGCTCCTGGAGCGGGTCCCCTTCACCTCCACCAACAACGCCAATCCCTACGACAACATCATCAGCGACGACGGGAATTTTTGGGCTGGCGGCGCCCCGGCGGGTGGCGGCGACACCATCGAGATGATGGATACCCGCACCAACAAGCTCCTGGAGGTGCACAGCTTCTCGCGCGACTCGACCGCCGCGAAGGGCGGCTTCGACAAGGACGGCAATCCGTGGTTCGGCGGGCGTGGCGGCGCGTTGCTCGAGCTCGACGTCAAGGCCGCTCAGATCCGCGAGTTCTGGCCGCCCACCCCGCACGTGACGTTCTACGAGGCGATGCCGGACAAGCGCGGCGAGGTATGGGCCGGCGAGCTGCATGGCGGCCGGATGCTGCGGTTCAATCCGCAGACCGAGCACTGGACCGAATATGTGCTGCCCGAGCCCTATTCGCACGACCGGCGAACCTGGATCGACAATTCCACCACCCCGGTCACGGTCTGGTACGTGGACCACAACAGCTATCTGGTCCGGGTGCAGGCCCGGGAATAGCCGGCGCCGGCTCGGACGCTATCCGGCGGATTCTTCGGAAACGCGAATGCGCCCGGATGCCGGACCGCGACCGAGCGCGCCTGCGCAAGCGAATAGGCTCCGATCCGCCCAAGCGCGGCGCGTGCCTCGGCGATCAGCAGATTGCAGTCGCTCAGTCCTAAAGCTTCGCCGCGACGCCAGCAAGAAACGGATCCTTGGCTCGTTGATACGCATCACCTTGCACGCTGCCTTTGGCGATCGCGTCGCGCTTGGTCGCGTCGTAGGCTCGCGCCTCCTCGGGATGACCGCGCATGTAGTCCCGGAACTTGAGCCACGCCCCGAAGACGCTCGATTCCGGCGCGACGACGTACAGCAGGATTTGATAGTGCTTGGTGTCGAACGGCACCTCGCCAACCAATAGCGGCAGATAGTGGGGGAAGGGAGCGTCCTCGAAGCCGAGCTCATATAGGGCCTGCCTGATCTCGGGCTGCTGCGACTTCAGCGGCGGGAATTGCCAAATCGAGCACGTTGCGCCCGCCGACTCCCGGGATGGAGCTGCTCCCTATGTGCTCGACCGGAATCGAACCTGCCGCGGACTGAATCAAGAGCTTGATCTTCTCAAACACGCCGGGCAGGCGGGGGTCGTACGCGTGATACTGGACGACATAGGGTGTGTCGTCAGTGGCGCTCTTCATGCTCTGAATTGGTTTCATGCCAGCCATCGGGACGGTGAGGGCAGATCTGCGACCAGTGCTGTCGAACCCGAGAATTCGATTTCAGACAGCACGATGCGCTTTAACCCGCCGGATTCCGCGGAAACGGGAATGCACCCGGATGCCGGACCGCGACCGAGCGCGCCTGCGCGAGCGAATGGGCGCCGATCTGGCCGAGCGCGGCGCGCGCCTCGGCGATCAACAGATTGATCACGTGTTCCGGCCCCGCGGCCCCGAGCGCGCCCAGGCCCCAGAGAAACGCTTTGCCGGCGAAGGTGGTGTGGGCGCCGAGCGCGGCGGCGCGGATCACGTCGGTGCCGCTGCGGATGCCGCTGTCCATGATGAGGGTTGCGCGGCTCCCAGTTTCCGCGGCGATCGCGGGCAGCACGTCGATCGGCGGCGGCAGGGCCTCGATCTGGCGGCCGCCGTGGTTCGATACCCAGATGCCCTCGATGCCCATGGCCACCGCCTTGGCGGCGTCGAGCGGATGCAGAATGCCCTTGAGCACCATGGGACGCTTCCAGCGGTCGCGGAAACGGGCGATCTCGTCCCAGGTGAAGGCGCCGCCCATCTCGCGGCGGGCAAAGCGGATCACGTCCTCGCCGCTGGCATTCTCCCCCGCATAGGTCTTGATGTTGGAGAATTTGGGCCGGCCGTGGCGCATCAGCGCCAGGAGCCAGGCGGGCGAGCGGATCATGTCCACCAGCATCGGCAGGTCGGGGCGGAACGGTCCGCGGCCGAGACCGACCGCGGCCTCGCGCGGCCTGGTGGTGCGCACCGGCACATCGACGGTCAGCACCAGCACGTGGGCGCCGGCCGCGTCGGCGCGGCGCACCAGATCGAGCCCGAGCGCATGCTCGTTCCGGGACATACGGTAAAGCTGGAACCAGAAGACGTCGGGCGCGAGTTCGCCGGCTTCCTCGATCGTCATGCCGCCGACGGTGCCGAGCGCGTAGGGCACGCGCGCCCGCTGGGCGGCACGCGCCATGGCGGCGTCGGCGCCCGGCCAGACCAACGCCGGCCCCCCCATGGGCGCGATGCCGATCGGGGCGGCGTATCTGCGGCCGAACAGCTCCACGTCGACCGGCGGCAGCGCCGGCATGACCCCATAGCGCGGCACCAGCTCCACGGCGTCGAGCGCCGCCCAATTATGCGCGATGCCGATATCGGCTCCCGCCCCGCCGTCCATGTATTCGTAGACGAAATGGGGAACGTGGCGGCGCGCGTGGCGGCGCAGATGGGCGATGGTCGGGAACCGCCGGTGCAGCGCCGTCGCCCGCTTCTGATCCGCCTCCGCGCCGGCAAGACCGCCGACCGTTGCTGCCGTTCTGTCGTCCATCGATGGTTCCCCTGCGCGGATTGCCGTCAAAAATGACTGAACGAGGGCTGCTTGAACAGCAGCGGTTTGCCCGCAGGATCGAGAAAGTGCACGCTGGGCTGGCCGGCCCGGATGATGCCGATCTCGGCGAACATGACCCCGGCGGCTTTGGCATCCGCCATCAACGCATCCAGGGCGCCCGCCGGCACCGTGGCCACCACCTCGTAGTCGTCGCCGCCGGTGAGCGCAGTCTCGATCTGCTCGGGCTCGCTCGCGAGCGCCTGGCGGGCGGCATCCGAGAGGGGCACGCGTGCCACCGCGATATGGGCCGCCACCCCGGATGCCGCGCACAGCTTGCGCAGGTCGCCGGCGAGGCCGTCGGAGACGTCCATGGCCGCGCTCGCATGGCGCCGTAGCGCCTCCGCGACGGCGTTGCGCGGCTGCGGCAGCAGGTAGCGCTCGATCAGATGCCGGCGCTGCCGATCATCCAGCCGCCAGCGGCGCGCCGTATCGGGATCGCGTCGCAGCAGCAGCCCGAGCGCCCCGTCCCCGACCGTGCCGGTGACCACGACCAGATCGCCTGCGCGCGCCCCGGTGCGCGGCACCATCGTGTCCCGCGGCAAGGTCCCGAGCGCCGTAATGGATATCGTCACCGGACCGGAGGTGCGAACCGTGTCGCCGCCCAGGAGCGCGCATCCATAGGCCTGCGCGTCGGCCCCCAGGCCGCGTGCGAAACCCGCGAGCCATTCCGCGCCGATTGCATTCGGCAGCGCCAGCGAGAGCAGGAAGCCGGCCGGCTGCGCCCCCTTGGCGGCAAGATCGGAAAGGTTCACACGCAGCGCCTTCCTAGCGATCATCTCTGGCGGATCGTCGGTGAAAAAATGCACGCCGCCGACCAGCGCATCGGTGGTGAGCACGATGTCGGCGCCCGCGGGCGGCGTGAAAGTCGCGGCATCATCGATCAGCGCGCGCGCGCCCGGAGCGGAGGCCAGCGGGCGGAAATAGCGCGCGATCAGCCGATCTTCGCCCGATTGCGGTTCCGGCTCCGGTTCGGCCATCGGGTCACCCCGCTGTTACGAATTCCCCCGCGCGTAATTTGCGGGCGAGCTGATCGAGGACGGCATTGACCATGCCGGTTTCGTCGCGGTCCACGAACGCATTGGCGACATCGACATATTCGGCCACCACCACGCGCGCCGGCACGTCGTTGCGGTGGCCGAGCTCGAAAGCGCCGGCGCGCAGCACCGCCCGCAGGATGGTTTCGATGCGCTTGAGCGGCCAGGTTTCCGCCAGCACCGCGTCGATCAGGGGATCGAGGCCGCGCTGCTCGCGTACCACGCCGTTGACGACATCGCGGAAGAAAGCGGCCTCGGCCGGCAGATACTGGTTGCCCTCGACCTCCTGGCCGATCCAGTGGCTCTCGAACTGGGCCAGAATCTCGTTGCTGCCGGTGCCGGCGATATCCATCTGGTAGAGCGCCTGCACGGCGGCGAGCCGCGCCGCGCCGCGGCGATTGGCCTTGCGGGCATCCTTGGGTGCCGGGGAGCGCGCCATCAACGTGGGCCGAGGCGGCGTTTGAGCCGCACCAGAGCAAGCGCCGCGCGCGCCGCGTCGCCGCCCTTGTCGGCCTCCTCGGGGCGGGCGCGCAGCCAGGCCTGGGCGTCGGTGTCGACGGTCAGGATGCCGTTGCCGATCGGCACCCGGCGGGCGACCGAAAGGTCCATGAGGGCCCGCGCCGATTCCGTCGAGACGATCTCGAAATGGATGGTGTCGCCCCGAATGACGCAACCGAGCGCGACCACGCCGTCATAGGGCTTGCCGGCGCGCTCAGCCGCCTCGAGCGCAATGGCGATGGCGGAGGGCACCTCGAGCGAGCCCGGCACGCTCACCCGCTCGAACGCAGCGCCGGCGGCTTCCAGCGCCCGGGTGGCGCCGGCCAGGAGCGCGTCGGCGATGTCGTCGTAAAAGCGCGCCTCCACGACGAGCATGCGCGCGCCGATGAGCTCACCGGTGTCGTTGGCGGCGTTTCTGCGCGGTTCGGCCATATATCCTCATCTCTCCAAGGCTGCCTTTACCACTATCAAGGCTGCCCTCTACCACTATCCGGGAGGGTCGTCTGCGATTAACCGCCGGCATCGCTACCGGGTCTCGCTCAGCCGCGCCGCATAGCGCGCCATCAGGTCGACCTCGAGGTTGACCTCCTGGCCCAGTGCCAGCGCCCCGAGCGTGGTGACCCTCAGGGTGTGGGGAATGATCAGCACCGAAAAGGTGTCGCCCGCAACCGCGTTGACGGTGAGCGATACGCCGTCGAGCGCGACCGAGCCCTTGGACGCAATGAAGCGCGCCAGCTCATGGCCGGCGCGCAGCTCGAAGCGGGCCATATCGGTCAATGGCTCCCGCACCGTCACGGCGGCGATGCCGTCGACATGCCCGGCCACGATATGGCCACCGAGCTCGTCTCCCACCCGCAGCGGGCGTTCGAGATTGATCCGCTGGCCCTGCCGCCAGCGCCCGACCGTGGTCAGCCGCAACGTCTCGGCGGCGGCATCGGCCTCGAACCAGCTACGTCCGTCCGCCTCGCCGATCCCGACCACAGTCAGGCACACGCCGGCGCAGGCGATCGATGCCCCCGGCTGGATCGAAGCGGCCGGATAGCCGCACGCGATCCGCAGTCGCCGCAGGCCCTCGGCGACCTCACGTACCGCCGTGATCTCGCCGATATCGGTTACCAGGCCGGTGAACATGGCAGGGCGCCTTTTGCTTCTCGGTTTCAGAGCGTGGGCATGAGCCCGCGCGCGCGCAGGAAATCGGTGACCAAAGCATCGAAACCGGCCGGGTCCTCGATGCAGCAGGCGTGACCGGTGCCGGGCAGCACCTTGTGGACCGCGCCGGGCACCAGGCCGGCGGTCTTCTGCCCGGCCGGCAGCGAATGGTCGAGCTCGCCGTTGATCACCAAGGTCGGGACCTCCATGGACGGCAGCCGCGCCGTCGTATCGGTATGGTTGCCGGCCATGAACACCTGCGCGATGGCCTCGCCCAGCAACCTCGGCTCGCGCTCCACGAACTGGTTGAGGAGGTGGCGGCCGAGCCTGCTGTCGGCGAATTGCAGATGCACCAGGTCGCGCAGATGCTTGATGTGATAACCCGCCAGATCGTTGCGATAGTTTTCGATGCGTTGCTGGTAGCGGTCGCTGGAGCCGCTGTTGCCGCCGACCAGGATGAGGGCATCGAACCGGTCGGGATGATCGAGGCCCAGCAGGATGGCGATGCTGGAGCCGACGCTGCAGCCGCCGCAGATGGCGCGCGCGATGCCGAGATCGTCCATCACCCCGATGACGTCGTCGCACATGTCGGCGAGCGCATAGCCCGCGGTCACCTTGGCGGAGCGGCCATAGCCGCGGATGTCGATGCCCACCACGCGGAACCAGGTCGAGAAATGCGCGGCCTGGTACATCCATAGATCATGATCGAACGGGTTGGCGTGGATGAAGACCAACGCCGGCCCCGCGCCCTTCACCTCGTACCAGATGTCGACCCCGTTGGCGCGGCTCAAAGGCATGATGATCTCCGTGTGCCGCCGCGACCTTCAGCGGCGGGCCAGGAACGCGATTGTATCCTCGCCGGCCAATTCGGTGCGGATCAATTCGAGCCGGGGCGATCCGGTGAGGGCTGCGAGCGGCAGTCCTTCCAGCGCATCGATGCCCGCGGGCCCGATCGCCTTGGGGGAGCGCAGCAGCGCGGCCTCGTCGACCAGATCGGCCTGCAGCATGGCGGCGGCGAGGATCGGCCCGGCCTCGACCATGAGCCGCGTAGCGCCACGCTCGGCGAGGCGCATGAGCACCGCGGTGAGGTCGAGCCCGCCGCCCGCTTCCGGCACCCGCAGCACCTCCGCTCCAGCATTGCGCAATGCCTCCTCGCGCTCGGCCGAAGCCGACGTGCCGGTGATGACCCACAACGGCGTCTCGCGTGCGGTTGCGACCAATCGGCTGCCGAGCCCCAGCCGCAGCCGGCCGTCGAGCACCACGCGAACCGGCGAGCGGTCCGCCATGCCGGGCAGCCGGCAGGTCAGGAGCGGATCGTCCGCCAGCACGGTGCCGATACCGGTCAGCACCGCATCGCTCATGGCCCGCATCAGGTGCACGCGCGCGCGCGCCGGCTCGCCCGTGATGGGGACCGGGCGCCGGCCGGCCAAGCCGGCTTTGCCATCGGCGGAGACGGCGAGCTTGAGCAGGACCTGCGGTCGGCCCTCCCGCATGCGCCGGATATGTCCGGCATGGGCAAAGCGCGCCGCCTCGGCCCCGATCCCGATCTTGAGCTCGATGCCGGCCGCCGCCAAACGGCGATGGCCCGCGCCGGCGACCAGCGGGTTGGGATCCTCGAGCGCCGACACCACTCGGGCGATGCCGGCCGCGATGATCGCATCGGCGCACGGCGGTGTTCGGCCGAAATGAGAACAGGGCTCCAACGTCACATAGAGGGTGGCGCCGCGGGCGGCGGCGCCGGCGCGCGCCAGCGCCTGGGTCTCCGCATGGGGGCGGCCGCCGGGCTCCGTCCAGCCGCGCCCGATGATCGCCGCACCATCGCCTTGCGGGCGCACCACCACGGCGCCGACCGCGGGGTTTGGCCAGGTGCGCCCGAGCCCGCGGCGGCCGAGCCCCAAGGCGAGCGCCATGAAATGAAGGTCGTCGTGCGGAGCGATGCCGGCCATCGCGGCAGTCATTTACGCGCGGCGGCCGGCGGCTTTCCGTCCTCGTCGCCCGACAATTCCCCGAGCACCGCCTCGAAATCCTTGGCTTCGCGAAAGTTCCGGTAGACCGAGGCGAACCGCACATAGGCCACATCGTCGAGCGCGCGCAGATGCTCCATCACGGTCTCGCCGATGGTCTCGGAGCTGATCTCGCTCTCGCCCTGGCTCTCCAGCTCGCGCACGATCTTGGATACCAGCTCGTCGATGCGCTCGGGCTCGACCGGCCGCTTGCGCAGCGCGATCTGCACCGAGCGCAGGAGCTTGTCGCGGTCGAAAGGCACCCGCCGCCCGTTGCGCTTGATGATGACGAGCTCGCGCAATTGCACGCGCTCGAACGTGGTGAAGCGAAAATTGCACGCCAGGCAAACGCGGCGGCGGCGGATGACCGAGGAATCCTCGGTCGGCCTGGAATCCTTCACCTGGGTGTCGAGGCTGTTGCAGTTCGGGCAGCGCATGCTCGTGCCCCTAGTCTTGATAGATGGGAAACCGGTGGACCAGCGCCTGCACCCGTTCCCGCACCGCGGCTTCGATCAGCAAATCCTCCTCGGCACCCTTCTGCGAGAGCACGCCCAGCAGCTCGGCGATCAGCTCGCCTACCTGGCGGAACTCGGCGACGCCGAAGCCTCGCGTGGTCCCGGCGGGCGTGCCGAGCCGGATGCCCGAGGTCACGGTCGGCTTCTCGGGATCGAACGGGATGCCGTTCTTGTTACAGGTGATGTGGGCGCGCCCGAGCGCTCCTTCCGCCACCTTGCCGGTGAGCCGCTTTGGACGCAGATCGATCAGCATGAGGTGGGTATCGGTGCCGCCGGAGACGATGTCGAACCCGCCCGACTTCATCGATTCCGCCAGGGCTTTCGCATTCTCGACCACGTTCTTGGCGTAAAGCCTGAAGGCCGGCTCCAGCGCCTCACCGAAGGCGGCCGCCTTGGCGGCGATCACATGCATCAGCGGTCCGCCTTGCAGGCCGGGGAAGATCGCCGAGTTGATCTTCTTGGCCAGTTCCTCGTCGTCGCTCAAGATGAAGCCGCCGCGCGGTCCGCGCAGCGTCTTGTGGGTGGTCGATGTGACCACGTGGGCGTGTGGAAACGGGCTCGGATGGGCACCGCCGGCCACCAGGCCGGCGAAGTGCGCCATGTCGACCATGAGATAGGCCCCGACCTCGTCGGCGATCTGGCGGAAGCGGCGAAAATCGATGACGCGCGGATAGGCGGAGCCGCCGGTGACGATCACCTTGGGCCGGTGCGCCTGCGCGAGCTTCCGCACCTGATCATAGTCGATGCGGTGATCGTCCGGCCGCACCCCATAGGGCACCGGCTTGAACCACTTGCCGGACATATTCACCGGCGAGCCGTGGGTCAGGTGGCCGCCGGCCGCCAGGCTCAAGCCCATGAAAGCGTCGCCCGGCTGCATCAGCGCCATGAAGGCGGCCACGTTGGCGGACGCCCCGGAATGCGCCTGCACGTTTGCGAAACGACATCCGAAAAGCTTCGTAACCCGCTCAATGGCCAAATTTTCCGCCATGTCGACGAACTGGCAGCCGCCATAGTAGCGTCGCCCCGGCAGACCTTCGGCATACTTGTTGGTGAGCACCGAGCCCTGCGCTTCGAGCACCGCCCGGCTGACATAGTTCTCCGAGGCGATCAGCTCGATATCGTCACGCTGGCGGCCGAGCTCGAGGCGCAACACCTCGGCAAGCTGCGGGTCGCTCTGCGCAAGCGGAGCCTGGAACAGGGACGCTGCCCGGGAGGTGGTTACGGAGGATTCACCGGCCGACATCGTGATCTCACAGCCTTGAGGTTTTTCGCCCGGAATAGCGGTGGGCCGGCATGCCTTGCACGGTCCAGCCCCGTCCCGGCGGTCAATTTCGCGGAACGATGGCCGTAGCATATCGGACCTGGAGCGCCAAGCCTTTGGCGTGCCGGGGCGGAAAGCCGCAATATCTGGGGTTATGGCCCGGCCTTGAGGCGGGCCCTGAGCTTCTGCAGCGCCAGCCGTCGCAGATCGGCCTGGGCGGCGCGGGCCGGGCCGACCACGCTGACCTCGGTGCCGGTCGCGGCGTCGATGGCGACCACCTTGACGGATCCCCCGATGAGCGTGAACTCGAAATAGACCCCGGCGGGCGAAGCCTCGTCCTCGGGCGCCGGCATCACGCGACCAGCGTGAAGGGAACTTGGGTCGGGCCGAAACGCTCGACCACGGTCCTTGCCTTGGGATCATAGGCGCGCTGCAACACCGTACCTTCGCCCAGCCGCTGGCTGCGCAGGATGATGGCGACCGAGCGGGTCGGACCGCCCTGCTCCGCATGGATGGCGTGCGGCGGCACCAGGTCGACCTTGCCTCGCGTCCCGGTGGTGACCGACGCGAGGCGCACCTCGGCATAGCCGGGACGGCTGCCGTCGTCGATGCGCTCGTAGCGCTCGAGGCTCTCCGAGCCGTCGAGCACGCCGTAGAGCACCCAGGCGTCGGCATGGTCATGCACGCCGCCGGTCCGCCCCGGTGTGCGCACGACCGCGTTGATGGCGAAATGGTGCTGCGGATCGACGTACAGCAGCAGGTTCTTGAAACCTTCGGTGGAGGGCCAGCGGGCCGAATGGGCTTTGAGGCCGGGGTCCTTCACCAACTGCTCGAGCAGCGGTCTCGCGCTTTCCATGCGGGCCTGGTTGTCGCTGCGCGTCTCCCAGATCGCGCGCAATTGCGCGACGAATTGCTCGAATATCGGCAGTGCTGCGCTCATGGAATCTCCGATCCCGGGGTCTCCGATCTTCCGCTACTCGTGCAGTGCTCCGCCCTCGACGGTGCAGCGCCGCAGCAGGCGGCGCTCCTCTTTCGGAAAGTCGGTCCGCGCATGGATGGTGCAGCGGTTATCCCACATCAGGAAATCGCCCAGCCGCCAAACATGCTCGAAAATGTGCTCGCGGCGCTCGCCGATCGCGTAGAGCTCCTCCAGGATCGCATCGCTCTCGCCGGACTCGAGACCCTCGATGCGCGCCGTCATGAGGCGGTCGACAAACAGCGTCTTGCGGCCGGTGTCCGGGTGGGTGATGAACACCGGGTGATGGAAATGCGGAATGTTGCTGATGTCGGCTGCAAGGTCGGCCCTCTCCGAGCGCTTGTACTCGTGGATGTGCAGCGCTTTCCTGCCCCTTAGCTTCTCCTTGAGGGGCGCGGGCACCGCCTCGTATGCCTTGTACATGTTGGCGAACATGGTGTTGCCACCGGTCGAAGGTAGCTCGAGCGCGTGCAGGAAGGTGTATTTGTAGGGACGCGCGGTGTAACCGGAATCGATGTGGAACCAGAACTCGCCTTCCCCGAACGCGCCGATCGGCTGCCCGTCGACCTTGATGTTGGAGACCAGCAGAATTTTCTTGTGGTCCTGCTGAATGCCTTCGGTACGCCCGCGCAGCGACTGGGGCGCCACCTTGCGGTCGCCGAGCTCGCCGAAATAGGCGGCAAAGCGCAGCTGCTGCTCCTGGGTGATGGCCTGGCCGCGAAACACCAGGACGAGATGCTCCCCCCAGGCCTGCCTGATCGCCCGCACCGTCGCGTCCGATAGCTCCTGGGTGAGATCAACGCCACGGATTTCCGCCCCGCAGGCGCGCGACAGCGGCGTGACCGTGAGATCGATGACGTCCTGCATCGGGCGATCCTCCCCGCTAATCCAGCGGCTCTTGTCCTCGTCCCGGCGCGCTGCGCTCAGGCCTCCACAACAACATAGTCATCCTCCAGCCGGACCGGGAAGGATTCCGCCACATATGGCCCCTCCACCAGCTGGGTCCCGGGGCGGACCGAAACCGGGAATTGCCGGATACGAAGCCGCGATGGGTCGCACCAGGATTTGCCGGTGCGGATGTCGAACTCCCAGCCGTGCCACGGGCACTTCACCATCTCGCCGGGCCGGGAATAGCAATATTCCCCTGGAACCGTCGAACTCGACCAAGCCGGTCTGGATGCCGTCCGCCAAGCTGCCGCCGCGGTGCGGGCAGCGATTGTTGAGCGCGAAGAACTCGCCGCCGAGATTGTAGACCACGATCGCGCGGCCGGCCACCTCGACCAGCTTGCGTTGGCCCGGCGGGATCTGATCCACGGTGGCGACGACGTGGCCGGCCATCAGGCAAACCGGTAGAGCGCCCGGGCGTTGCCGGAGAATATCTTGGCGCGCCGCGCTTCGTCGAGAGACGGCGGCAGCGCCATCAAGGGATCGTCGAAGTCCCAGTGCGGATAATCGCTGGCGAACATGAACCGGTCCCAGCCCACCCAGCCCATCAGGTCGAGCAAATGCTGCGGCTCCTCGGTCTCCTCCATCGGCTGGGTCGAGACCCAGATGTGCTCCCGGATATATTCGGAAGGCGCGCGCCGCAGATGCGGCACCTCATCGCGCAAGCGCTTCCACAGCTTGTCGAGCCGCCAGCCAAGTGCCGGCAGCCAGGCGAAACCGGCCTCGATCATGACGATCTTGAGCCCCGGATGGCGCTCGAACACGCCTTCCATGATCAGGCTGGTGACCTGCGCCTGGCAGCAGGATGCGTGCTCGGTCATGTCCTCGATATAGAACGAGGGCCAGCCGGAATTGCTCGCCGGCCGCCCGCTGGTACCGAACACATGGATGCCGACCGGAAAGCCGGCCTCCTCGGCAGCCGCGTAGATCGGCCAATACTGCTTCTTGCCCAGGAGGTCGGCGGTGCGGCTGCGCATGAGTACGTGGGCAAAGCGGCGATCGCCCGCCCGCCGCCTGATCTCGGCGCGCGACGCCTCCCCGTCCTCGTACGCAACCACGACCGAAGCCATCAGCCGCGGATCGCGCCGGTTCCACCCTTCGAGCTGGAACTCGTTGGCGGCGAATGCCATGGCGGCGCTGAAATCGTCGTTCTGGTCGCCCTGCCCGGTGGGCGAGAGCGGATTCATGATCGCGTATTCGATGCCGTAAAAATCGAGGTGCTGCTGGCGCATGAAGTCGAGGTCGCTGGCCGGCAACCCGCCGCCGGGCGGCCAGGAATCCCGGCGCGAGGCCAACGGCTGGCTCTTGGGATAGGGAAAGCCCTTGGCGAAACCCTGCCGGCCGCGGCTCCCATAGGTCTGCAGGTGATCCCACCAGCGCGCGCTCAAAAACGGCCGCAAGTCCTCCGCCGAGGCCTTGGGATGAATGTCGATGTCAATGATGGCGGTGCGGGATTTCTGCTCGCGCACCAATTGCCTGGCCTCGATGTTCATCGGGCGCCCTCCTGCATCCGCTCATAGGTCGCGAGCGGATTATCGACGAGAATCTTGCGCCGCAGCAACTCCGGCAAACCCGGCGGCAGCGTCTCGTCGTCGTCGAACTGCCAATGCGGAAAATCCGACGCATAGAGCAGTATAGCATCCGAGCCCAGATGGTCGATCACCCGCTCGACCAGGCCGGGCTCGGCCGGGGCATCGAACGGCTGCACGGTGAGGCGCACGTGGTCGCGCACGATCTCGGCCGGCGGCCGGTCGACCCAGGGCACTTCCGAGCGCACCCCGCGCCAGAATTTCGAGAATCGCCACAGAAAACCCGGGAGCCACGTGACTCCCGAACTCGAGCAGCACGACCTTGAGGCCGGGAAATTTCGCGAACACCCCCTCCGCGATCAGGCTGCCCAGCTGCGACTGGAAGGCCTGGGCGTAGCTCGCATAATCCTCGAGGTAATAGGTTGGCCATCCCAGAGAGGTGAGCGAATGCCGGTAGGTCGAGCCCGGATGGATGCCGATCGGCAGGCGATGGCGCTCCGCGGCCGCATAGAGCGGCCACCAGTGCCGGCGCCCGAGCGGGCTTTCCTGCATGGCCAGGAGCAGAACCTGGACGAACCGCCGATCCTTGGCGCAGCGCTCGATCTCGTCGACCGCGAGCTCGATATTCTGCGTCGGCACCACGATCGAAGCGCGCAGGCGCGGATCGCGATCGAGCCATTCCTTGGCGATCCAGTCGTTGAGGGCGCGCGCAAAGGCGGCGGCCATGTCCTCGCTGAACAGAAGCTCGACCCCATAGAGGCAGTTGCAGATCGCACGCTCCGCCTGCCAGCGGCCGAAGACCTGGCCGGTCAGTTGCCCCAAGGTCGCGTCCGGCGCTCCGTTCTTGCCGCGCCATTGCGGCCGGGCGCCGATCGGCGCGCGGGCCGGATAGCTGTTGGTCTCGAGCGATGGAATACCGCGCTCCATCACGCTGTTGCGCCAGTACTCCTCCAGGAACGGCAGCAGCGCCGGCATGGTCGGTGCCGCCGGATGCACGTCGCAATCGATGGCGGGAAACGTGTCGGTCAATCGATATCCCACATAGCAAAACGCCCCGGCAAGTGCCGGGGCTGAGTATCCATCCATTCCGGAGCGTTGTCCATTTCGGGGGAAACGGAGCCCGCTCTATTTGTTGGTATCGGGTATCGGGCGGAAGACCGGCGTCCGCCTCGGAACTGGTCCGGGGCGGGCCTCTCCCGCGCAGATGCCCCGCCGCTCAGAGACGATAGAGAATCTGATCGGTCCAGAACCGCTCGAGCCGGTGCAGCGACTTGTTGAGGGTCGCGAACTCGTCCGAGCTGATGCCGCCGACCTGCTCGACCGTGCGCACGTGCTTCTGATAGAGCGCATCGACGATATCGCGCACCTCGCCGCCCTTCTCGGTGAGCTTGATGCGCACCGAACGGCGATCGACGCGCGAGCGCTGATGATCGAGGAAGCCCATCTCGACGAGCTTCTTCAGATTGTAGGAAACGTTGGAGCCGAGGTAGTAACCGCGGGTTCGCAACTCGCCGGCGGTCAGCTCCTTCTCCCCGATGTTGTACAGCAGCAATGCCTGCACGGAGTTGATGTCGGCGCGGCTGCGGCGGTCGAACTCGTCCTTGATGACATCGAGGAGCCGGCGGTGCAGCCGTTCCACGAGCGTCAAGGCTTCGAGATAAAGCGGACGGATATGCTCGAACCGCGATTCGCGATCGGCCGGTTCAACCGTCTTTGCAACGGCTTTCATCATGACGCCTTCCTGTAGCTTTGTTATAGTAACGAGGCCCTGTTCCCCGCTCTCATGCGAACCTAGGGGCGAGGGTCTAAAATCCGCTTAAACAACACAATAAAGAGATCGTTTATTTGCAACGGTGACTCGTCAATTGAACCGCCGATTTGAGACATTGCGGTAACGCACGATTCACGATCGCCGCACCTCAGGGGCCGATTTCCGGGCGTTTCGGTCGGTTGCCGGACGGGTGCCGGCGCGCTCGTGCGGAATCCCCGCCAGGCTTCTGATTAACCCTGACGCCGCTGCCACAATTGCGCGCAGCGGAATTCGCCGCATCGGCCGCCCGCTACCTCAGGTGCCGCGCAGGAAGCGGATGATGCCGGAAAAATCCACCGCCCCCCCGCCATCCTCGACGAAGCGTTGGTAGATGGCGGCGGCGCCGGCGCCCAGCGGCGAGACGGCGCCGGTCAGGCGCGCCGCATCCTGCGCGAGCTTCAAATCTTTCAGCATCATCGCCGCCGTGAAGCCGGGCCGGAAGTCGAAATTGGCCGGCGAGGCCGGCACCGGGCCGGGCACCGGGCAGTAGCTGGTCATCGACCAGCATTGGCCGGAAGATTGCGAGGATATATCGAACAGCTTGAGCGGATCGAGCCCGAGCTTGTCGGCGAGCACGAATGCCTCGCAGACCGCGATCATCGAGATCCCGAGGATCATGTTGTTGCAGATCTTCGCCGCTTGCCCACTGCCGGCCGAGCCCGCCAGGATGATGCTCTTGCCCATCGCCTCGAGCACCGGCTTGGCGCGCTCGAACGGCCGCTCGCCACCGCCGACCATGAAAGTCAACGTGCCTGCCTGCGCACCCGCAACGCCGCCGGAGACCGGGGCATCGAGCATGTCGAGCTCGTTGACCTTGGCGGCGGCTGCCACCGCGCGCGCGGTCTCGACGTCGACGGTCGAGCAGTCGATGAGCAGCGTGCCGGCCGCCGCGGATGCCAGCACCCCGCCTTGGCCGAGATAGACCTCGCGTACCTGCTCGCGTGCCGGCAGCATGGTAATGACGAGGTCGACCCCCATGGAGACCACGTCGAGCGAACGCACCGCGATCCCACCCGCCGCCGAGAACTTGTCGAGCGCGGCGCCGTTCACATCGTAGCCGCAGACCGGGTGCCCCGCCTTGATCAGGTTCTGGGCCATGGGCAGGCCCATATTGCCCAAGCCGATGAAGCCGATTTTGGCCATGTCCGCCTCAGGTGGCTCGCTTGCCGAGACGCTGCGACAAACCGGGGATGAGGCGCTGCGCCGCGATGCCGTCGACCATGGCGCGGGCATTGGGGCCGAGCGCGCGCACCGCCGCCACATAGCCGGCGACTTCCTCGGCATCGCGCACCGCCTGCGGATAGTCGGTCGCGAACACCGTTTGCGAGAGCGCTACCTCCTGTAGCCCGAGCCGCACCCACTCGGCGCCCCATTCGGCCGCATGGTCGGGTCCAGCCCAGCCGGCGCAATCGTAGAACAAGCGATGCTCGAGGTAATGATCGAAAGACATCTTGGGGCGCCGGCCGTGGCGCGGGACCGCGGCGGTGCCCCATTTGTCGCGCTGCTGAAATCCCCGGATGCGTCCGAGATAGCGGCCGAGGCCGGCCGCGAAGTGGGAGAACTGGACCCGCAAGCCGGGAAGCTCGTCGAGCAGGCCGCTGTTGATCATGCGGACCGCGGCCACCATCAGGGAGAACTGCCATCCCAGCATGCGGCCCAGATCGTCGGCGTTCATGTGCGCCCAGTCGATCACCCGCGGCAACGGATGGATGAAGACATAGAGACCGAGATCGCTCGCCGCCCGCCAGAACGGACGCAGGCTCTCCGCGTCGAGCGCCTGGCCCTGCAGCTCCGAGGCAATGACCACGCCCGGAAATCCGAGCTCGACGGCGCAGCGCTTGAGCTCCAGCGCCGCCTCGCCGGGCTGCAACGCCGGAACATGCGCCAGCCCGATGAAGCGGCCGGGATGATCGTCGACCGCCTGCCGGATGCGATCGTTGATCAGCCGGCAGACCGCGAGGTCCGGCTGATCGAAGCCGGAGCCGCAGGACAAGACGCCCGCATCGATGCCGGCGCGGTCCATCATCCGGACATGGGCCGGAAGATCGGCCAACAGCGGGTTGAGCAGATAATTTGGATTGCCGTTCTCATCCAGCCGCACCGAGACGCCGTCGCGCTCCTTGATGAGCTCGGGCGGGGTGTAGTGCTGCTGAAAGTCGATGACCATGAGACGACCAACTCGATCAAGCTTGTTGCGGGAACGTCCGGCGCGGCATCATGGGGTGTGCTCGCGGGCGGACACCAGTGCGAGCAGCAGATAGCCGCCGAGCAGCACCAGCTCGACAACGATGACCCAGAGGCGTCCCCCGTAGATCTGCGGAAACAGCGCCTCGACCGCCGCCATCGAGATGACCGAGGTGAGCCATACCACCGCGCCCCAGGGCGCCGCGAGCCACAGCCCGACCGCAGCCACCAGATCGATCACCGCGAAGAAAACCGTCGCCGACTGATAGGGCATCGTATAGGAATTCGAAGCCCTGCGGCGTCGGCGCGCCCACCCCGCATACAATGGCCCAGTAGTATAGTCCCTTGAGGAGAGCTAGGGCCGCCATCACCCGCAGGAACACGACCAGACGGGTAGCCCAGATGTCGCCGCTCGGCTCGCCCTGGCCGGCATGGACGGGATTGAGAACCCGCGGCTGCTCCTCGATGGCCGGCTCGCTCATTACAGGGAAAGCTCATCGGGTTGCGGCTCGAAATGCCGTTCGACCTCGGCCGCGCTGACCGCTGCGAGGGAGGACGGCTGCCAAAGCGGCGCCTGATCCTTGTCGATGATCACCGATCGTATCCCTTCGTACAGATCATGCCCGAGCAGCAAGCGCGAGACTATGCGGAATTCCGTGCGCATGCACTCGGCGAAATCGAGATATCGGCCGCGCCGCAGCTGCGCCAGCGCGATCTTGAGGCTGGTCGGAGACTTCAGCCGGATCGTGGCCGCGGCGGTACGCGCAAAGTCGGCATCCGCCCCCTGGCGGGTCGCCTCAGCGTCAAGCGCGGCCAAGATGCCCTCGACGCTGTCGCCTGTAAACAGCCGATCGATGAGCGGCGCCTGTGCCGTAAGCGGCCCCTCCGGGGCCGGCTCGGAAAACGCGCCCAGCAGCGCATCGACCGGCACATTACCGCAGAGTCCGTCAAGCAGGTCACCGAACCGTGCCGACCCGACCCGATGGGTGGCGATACCCGCCGCCAGCGCGTCGGCGGGGCCGAGCCGCGCCCCGGTCAAAGCACAGTAGAGACCGAGCTCGCCCGGCAGGCGGGGCAGGAACCAGGTCGCGCCGACATCCGGGATGAAGCCAATTCCGACCTCCGGCATGGCGAACTCGAAGCCCGCGCCGGCCACCCGATGGGAGCCGTGGATAGAGATGCCCACACCGCCCCCCATGACGATGCCGTCGATGAGCGAGACGTAGGGCTTGCGGTAGCGCTTGATCAGGGCGTTGAGGGCGTATTCGGTCCGCCAATAGGTCAGCGCGGCCTGGTGGTCCCCGGCGCGGCCCAGGTCGTAGAGGGCGCGCAGGTCGCCACCGGCCGAGAAGGCGCGCTCGCCGGCCGCGGTGACGATCACCCGGCTGACGGAGGGATCGTCTTCCCATCCGCTCAGCTGCCGCGTCAGCGCCTCCACCATGGGAAGCGTCACGGCATTGAGTGCCTGCGGACGGTTGAGGACCACGATCCCGGCGGCGCCGCGGTGCTCGAACAGGATTTCCGCGCGATCGGATTGAGGCGCCATGCTGAGGTTCACCGTCCGCCGGTTACCGGCGTCCGGGCGGCGGCTGCCGCAGCGCCGCCACCGTCTGGTTTCGCCACCGTCGATAGATGGGTGGCCGAGACCGGTCAATGCGACGTCGCAGCGCCGGCGAGGCAGTGGCAAGGGCGCGCCAGAACCGCTAAAAAGGAGCCCTGTCCCATCGGAGTGCATCAATGGCTATAAAATACGGCCGTCCGCTCGAGGCCAAAGCCCGGATCAGCCCGGTGGGAGCGCCCGGCTCGTCGGAGTTCCGCCTCGATCTCGCCGTCCGCCCGCGCCGCAACCGCAAGGCCGACTGGACGCGTCGCCTGCTGCGCGAGAACGTGCTGACGGTGGACGACCTGATCTGGCCGCTGTTCGTGGCGGACGACACCCGCAGCCCGGTCGCCTCCATGCCCGGGGTCGAGCGGCTCTCGATCGATGAAGCGGTACGGGCGGCGGAGCGCGCCGCCAAGCTGGAGATTCCCTGCCTGGCGCTGTTTCCCTATACCAATCCCGATCTGCGCGATCACGACGGGACCGAGGCGCTCAACCCCGAAAATCTGGTCTGCCGCGCGGTGCGCGCCATCAAGAAGGCGGTGCCGGAGATCGGCATCCTGTGCGACGTCGCGCTCGATCCTTATACCAGCCACGGCCATGACGGGCTGTTGCGCGACGGCGTCATCGCCAACGACGAGACCGTCGAGATGCTGGCGAAGCAGGCCTTGGTCGAGGCCGAGGCCGGCGCCGACATCATCGCCCCCTCCGACATGATGGACGGCCGTATCGGCGCGATCCGCGCCGCGCTCGACAAGGCGGCGTTCACCGAGGTGTCGATCATGGCCTATGCGGCCAAATACGCTTCCGCATTCTATGGCCCGTTCCGCGATGCGGTCGGCTCGAGCGCGACGCTGGTCGGCGACAAGCGCACCTACCAGATGGACGCGGCCAATTCGGATGAAGCGCTACGCGAGGTCGAGCTCGACATCGCCGAGGGCGCCGACATGGTGATGGTCAAGCCTGGGATGCCTTATCTCGATGTGCTGCGCCGCATCAAGGATACTTTCGCGATGCCGACCTTCGCGTATCAGGTGTCCGGCGAATACGCGATGATCATGGCGGCGGCGCAGAACGGCTGGCTCGACGGCGACCGGGCGATGATGGAGAGCCTGATCGCCTTCAAGCGCGCCGGCGCCTGCGGGGTGCTCACCTATTTCGCGCCGCGCGTGGCCGAGAAGCTCCGCTGAAGCCGGATCGAAGGACCGCGCGCGTATCCGGGAGAGCAAACCCCATGAGGCTGAGGCGCGACCCGATCGATCGCAACGCCGTTAGAGCCGTGGCGGGATGCGCCCCGGCCGTATGCGATTGCGGCTCGCGCCGCTTCTTCCTCAAATCGTTGGGCGCGCTCGGCGCCGCCGCCACGCTGGGGGCGCACGCGGCATGGGGTCAGGGCGCCGCCACGCCCGTGCCGCCGCATCGGATCGACGTGCATCATCATTTCTTCCCGCAATTCCTGCTGGATGCCTGGCAGAAGGCGGGCGTTCGCAACCCGGCGGTGGTGCAGAGCTGGAAGCTGGAGACCACCCTCGACCAGATGGATCGCGGCGGCGTCGCCACCGCGATCCTGTCGCTGCCGATCGGGCTCAATCTCCCGGACCTCAATGCAGAGCAGTCCCGCCGGCTGGCGCGCCTGGTCAACGAGCATGTTGTCGAGGCCATGAAGGAGCACCCCGGCCGCTTCGGCTTGTTCGCCTATGTGCCGATGCCCGACGTCGACAGCGCGCTCAAGGAGATCGAATACGCCCTCGATGTGCTCAAGGCCGACGGCATCGGGCTCAATACCAGCTACGGCGACAAATGGCTGGGGCATCCCGATTTCAAGCCAGTCATGGAGGAGCTCAATCGCCGCAAGGCGATCGTCTACGTCCACCCGCTGGCACCGCAATGCTGCGGCAACCTGATGCCCAATGTGCCGGCCTCGTTCATCGAGTTCCCGCAGGACACCAACCGGGCGATTATGAGCCTGCTCGTAAGCGCCACCTTCACGCGGACACGGGACATCCGCTGGATCTTTTCCCATGCGGGAGGCGCGGTGCCGCTGCTGGCCGGCCGCATCGCTTCGCTCGCCAGAATTCAGAAGACCGGCGTGGATGCGCTGCCCGACGGCATCGATTTCGAGCTCAAGCGGCTGCATTACGAGACCGCCAACTCGGCCTTTGCCCCCAACATGGCGGCGCTGCTCAAATACGTGCCGATCTCCCAGGTGCTGTTCGGCAGCGACTTTCCCTATGTGTCGGTGACCGAGAACGTATCCGATCTGGGGAAGATCGAGCTCACGCCGAGCGATCGCAGGGCCATCGAAAGCGACAATGCGATCCGCTTGATCGCGCGCCTGAAGGCTTGAGGCTCCGCAGCGGGCGCACGCTCAGGCCTCGATCGCGCCCACGCAACGGCGCAAGGCTGCGATCAGCTCCTTGCTGTGGCGAAGGCAGCTCTCCTCCGAATCGATGATCTTGGTGAAGGCGCTCTTCTTGAAAGCGATCTTGCTGAATTGGCCAGGGATCGAATCCATGCCGGCCGAGTCGCAGACGATCTCGATCAGCCGGTCGGCGGCGTGCAATCGCCCCAAAAGATAATCGTTCTCGCGATAGGCGCGGGAGAAGAAGGCCGCGAAGTGGCCGAATCCGATGCCGCGCAGGCTCTCGATGCCCTGGAAGCCTTTAAGCGTGTGCACGTCCTGCGGGCTGATGCGGTCGACCAGGATCTCGTTGAGCTCGCCCATCTCCCGCCCGCTGGTCACCGGCAGGGCCAGTACGTCCCAAAACGGAAAGCCCAGGTAGTTGATCAGGACCTCGCGGCGCGCATCCGGATGCCAATCGTTCGGATCAAGCGCGGACAGGAGATCGTCGAGATCGCGGGTGCTGGCGTTCAGGTCGATCTCCTTGCCGATCCGCGCGATCAGGCTGTCGATCTTGTCCACATGGGCCGCCACGAACGAGGCGGCATAGCCGTGCAGATTCTTGATCTCGCTGGCCGATGGGGCAGTCGGGAAGATGTCGGCGATGATGTCGCGAACCTCCTGGCTGTAATAGGTGCTGTCCTCCCGGCGGCGCAGCGCGTCCAGCCGCAGGTAGAATTCGCGCTTCAGCCGATCGACCACCTGCGGATTGAGGCCGCAGAAGCGCTCCTGGTCGAGCAATCCGTACAGCCGATTCTGGCCTTCGATCAGGAAATGCAGCCGGCGCTCGCGATACTTGACATCGAACGAGAGGAGGTAATTCACCCAGGCGGGAAAGTGCCCCGCGGTCGCGGTGTCGAACTCGAGCGCCGAGCTGTCGACCCGCTCGTAGACTATCCCCTTGGCGAGCGCCCAGGCGTCGATGATCTCGGCGACCACGCGCCCCAGCGGCGATTGCGCCGACCCGCCACGCAGCTTCACGATCAATTGGGCGCCGAACGCGCGCACCGAGGCGAGCTTGAGCCGCACATAGGCCTGGTAGGCAAAGCCGGCGTCGCGCACGACCTGGGAATTGACCTGCTCGCGCCAGGTGCGCAGCTCCTGCGGCGAGATCGACCGCTCGAAGCTCGCGGTCACGACGTGGGTGACCAGCTCGCTGATATGCGGGCGGGCGCTGTCGATGATTGCTCGCAGCCGCCGCACCCGCTCGTTGAACTCGATCACCCAGCCCAGCTCGTCGGCCACCGGCTGGGAGCTCGGGATATCGGACATCGCGCCGCGCAAGGTCGAGAAGAACCCCGGCACATCGAGACGGGCCGGTGCGCTGGGCGATGCCGGGTGCGGCTCGATATAGACCAGCCGGCGATCGACCTGGCGATAAGCCGCGCGGCCATGGATGGCCGAGATCGCGATCTGGAAGGGTCGATTGTTGAGGACCGCGCCGTCGATGAACGATGCCGTGGTCGGGTCGACGTCGGCCTGCAGCTGCTGCTCGAACTCCCGGCGGAGGAACTCCTCCCGGCGCGGCCAGGTGGCGCCGCGTTGCGCGACCAGCTGGTCCATCTCCAGGATCTGCGCCGGCGGAAAGGCGCCCGGAAAGGACGATGTGGCGCGCGCCGCGAAGGCGAGGCCAGGCGCATTGTCCAGCCCGAAATCGCTCGCTACCTCACCGTTGGGCCGGCGGCGATAGCTGAAGCGCAGCACGTGGTGATGCTCCAGCTCATGGATGAGCGGCGGGTCGTGGATCTGGACCAGCTGCCGGTAGCCGTAATAATCGGTGAGCGTGACGAACAGCTCCAGGCTGTGGCCGGACGGCAGCAGCGAAGCGCCGGCGCGCTCGGGACCCATCGAGGTGACGGCGTCGTACATCAGGCCGGCCATGTGCGGCCCGTCGAGCGGCGGTTTGAACCAGCGCGAGCGCACGAACAGGGACAGCTTCTGGCGCACCTCCGAATCCTTGACCTGCAGGAAGCCGGTGGCGCCCGCCATCCAGATCAGCGGTTTGATGAACCACTTGCTCCAGCTCCCGGCTCGCGCGTCGGGTGCCAGCAGGACCGAGATATCGGCGTTGTCGAGCCACAGATTGCGCAACGAGCCCATCGGCAGGTCGTGGCTGAGCGCGCGCGCCAGCATGGTGCCGTTGATGCCCCCGGCGGAGGCCCCGGCGATGACATCCACCACCACCCGCAGCTCGAGCGAGCGTCCGATGGCGCGCAACAGATCGAAATAGACCGACTCGGTGTCGTATTCCGGGCCGGCGGGCGTGGCCCCATCGAGGAATGCGGCCTGGGCGCGGGCGCTGCGGTCGGTAATGCGGTGCAGCGCGCTCGAGGCGCGCACCAGCTTGAGAATCTCCTTGGTCATCCCGTGCATGTAGACGGCGAGCGAGACGCCGCCGGAGCACACGAGTGCGATGCGAAGTTCCTTCTCGCGCAAGGCCTGCTCCTGCCGCTGATTTGCCGCGCCCGCCCAATCATGTCGATAGCGGAGCCAAACCGGAAGTGATTCCGTCGGGTAAGGTCCCGCCGCATTACTCGAGGGCGGTCGCCATCTCGATTCGCACCGGCGCGAAGCCGTCGGCGGCGAGCGCCCGCAGGACGGACTCGGCGTGGGCGCGGTCGCGCGTCTCCACCGTGATGTCGAGCTTGGCCCCCTTGGCCGGGACGTCGAGAAAGAGCCGGCGGTGCTCGACCTCGAGAATATTGGTGCCGAGCTCGCCCAGGCGCGTGGCGATCTGCCCGAGCACCCCCGGACGATCCGGTATGGAAAGCCGGAACGAGACGATGCGGCTCTCGCGCTTGAGCTCGCGCACCATGACGGAGGCAAGGATGCGCGGGTCGATATTGCCTCCGCACAGGATCAGGCCGACCTTGCGGCCGCGGAAGCGCTCGGGCTTGGCCAGCATGGCGGCGAGCCCGGCAGCGCCGGCACCTTCGGCCATGGTCTTCTGCAGCGTGAGATAGGCATTGACCGCGCGCTCGAGGTGCACCTCGTCGACCAGCACGATCTCGCTCACCAATTCCTTGACGATCGGAAGCGTCAGCGCACCGACATTCTTGACCGCGATGCCTTCGGCCAAAGTGGCGCCGCCGCACGGCCGGCTCTCGCCCTGGAGCGCATTCCAGGACGAGGGGTAGAGCGCGGCTTCCGCCCCGATGATCTCGATCGCCGGAGCGCGGGCGCGCGCCGCCACCGCATTGCCGGCGATCAGGCCGCCGCCGCCGACCGGAATGACCAGCATCTCGAGGTCGGGAGCCTCCGCCAGCATCTCGAGCGCGATGGTGCCCTGCCCGGCGATCACCAGCGCATCGTCGTAAGGATGCACCAGGGTCAGGTCGCGCTCGCGCACGATCGCTTCTGCCCGCGCCTGCGCCTCCGCCAGGGTCTCGCCATCGAGCACGACCTCTGCCCCGTGGGCTTGCGTCGCCTCGATCTTCACGAACGGCGTGGTGACCGGCATCACGATCGTCGCCGGGATGCCGAGCCGCGCCGCATGATAGGCGAGCGCCTGCGCGTGATTGCCGGCCGACATGGCGATGACGCCGCGCGCGCGTTGCGAGGCGGTGAGCGACGACAGCTTGTTGAGCGCTCCCCGTTCTTTGAAAGAGTTGGTCACCTGCAGGTTCTCGTATTTGACCAGCACGGACGCGCCGGTCAGCGCGGACAATCGCGGCGCCGGCAGCATCGGGGTATGCAGGACCTGGCCGGCGATGGTGCGGCGCGCCGCCTCGATGTCAGCCAGCGTCACCTTCATGGTTCGCGCTCCTCTTGGCCGCGCCGGGGCGCGGCGGGCCGCCTGCGGCCCTCTTGCGTCGGGGCAATGCGTTCTCCATCTCCCTCCTGCCACCAAGGAGGGTGCTTGGCCATGACCGACGGCGAAACCGGGCGGATCGGCGTCTCGATCGATATCAAGCCGCACGCCTACGACCCGGCCCGCAACCCCGAGCTGTTCCGCGGGGTGCTGGGCCGGCGGTTCATCGCCTTCGTCATCGACGTCGTTATTATCATACTGCCGGTCGCATTCGCCGCGGTGTTCATTTTTTTCCTCGGCCTAGTGACGTTCCTGCTCGGGTGGGCGCTGTTCTGGCTGCTGTATCCGGCCGCGATCGTGTGGGCGCTGGTCTATTGCGGCACCACCCTGGGGGGGCCGGCCTCGGCCACGATCGGGATGCGGATCATGGATCTCGAGATGCGGACCTGGTACGGCGCGCCGTCCTATTTCGTATTGGGTGCCGCGCATGCGATCGTGTTCTGGATCACGGTCACGATCCTGACGCCGCTGGTGCTGGTGGTGGGTCTGCTCAACGAGCGTCAGCGCCTGCTGCACGACATCCTGATCGGCACGGTGGTGATCAACAATCCGGTTCGCGCCCTGGCGCTGCGTGGGGCCGGTCCACCGGTCTGAGGTGGCGGTGGGAAAATCCCCGGCGAGAAGCCGTTTGACGGGACGCTCCCGGCAGGCAATCCTGGTGACGAGCGGATTTAACTTAGGCCCGATGGCGCGCTAGAGTGGCGGAGAGCGGCCAGCGACCCGGCGATGGACCCGTGACCCAGCACTCGCGCAATACCCCGCAATTTTACCTGACGGCTCCCTCGCCCTGCCCGTATTTGGCGGGCCACGAGGAACGCAAGGTCTTCACGCATCTGGTGGGCGAGCGGGCGGCCGAGCTCAATGACCTGCTGACCCACGGGGGGTTCCGCCGCAGCCAGTCGATCGCCTACCGGCCGGCCTGTGAAGCCTGCCGGTCCTGCATCTCGGTGCGGGTCGTGGTGGAGGATTTCAGGCCGACCCGCAGCATGCGGCGGGTCCAGGACCGCAACCAGGACATCGTCGGCGAGATGCGGGTCGGGGTGCCCACCTCGGAGCAGTATTCGGTGTTCCGCTCCTACCTCGACAGCCGGCACCGCGACGGCGGCATGGCCGACATGACGGTGCTCGATTACGCCATGATGGTGGAGGACAGCCACGTCGAGACCCGCATCGTGGAATATCGCCGGCGCGGCCCCGACAGCACCATCAACGGCCGCGGCACCGGAGCGCTGCTGGCGGTCGCGTTGACTGACGTGCTCAGCGACGGTCTCTCGATGGTCTATTCGTTCTTCGAATTCGAGCCCAGCCCGCGCTCGCTCGGCACCTTCATGATCCTGGATCACATCGCCCGCGCCCGGCGCATGGGGCTGCCCTACGTCTATCTCGGCTATTGGGTGCAGGGCTCGCGCAAGATGGACTACAAGGGGCGTTTCCTGCCGCAGGAGCGCCTGGCGCCGGAAGGATGGCGGCGGGTGGAGGACTGAGCTCGGCGTCGGCTTCGCTGTAACCGTGGGTGATGGGCCGGCGAATACACCAGCGAAGGTGCGTTGCCTCGACCCGAAGCCGGCCCAATTGGTCCACGGGCAACCGCCTCAACCGAAGTTGATGCGCCTATGCACCCCCAAGGCATTGCTTTGCCTCCCCTTTTCCTGCTCTTTGCGCCGGCGCACGGCGTTTCGCCGGGCGTTGGGCGGGCGGACGACGCGATGGTGCAGGCGGAAACCCGACAAGCAAGCAACGATGATGCCCGGCGTAGCGCCTGGATGGCGGCTGCGCAGGCCGGCGACCAGGCGGCGTACGGGGCGCTGTTACGCGATTGCGTGGGCTTGATCGAGCGGATCGCCAGGCGGCAGGGTGTTCCGGCCGACCGGGTCGACGACGTGGTTCAGGACACGCTGCTCACCATCCATCGGGCTCGCCGGACCTACGACCCGGCCCGCTCATTCACCGCCTGGCTTGCGGTCTTGGCCGAGCGGCGCGCGATCGATCTCTTGCGCAAGACCGGGCGGCATGGGGTGCGGGAGGTGCACGAGCCCGTCGCCTACGAGCGCCATGCCGACGAATCGGCTGCCGTCCCGGGCCCCAAGATCGAGCCCGAGGTGAGCCGGCGGCTCGGCGAGGCGGTCGCGGATTTACCGCTGCGGCAGCGCGAGGCGGTCCAGATGCTGGTCTTGCAGGAGCGCTCGCTCGCCGAGACGGCGGCAACGACCGGACGCAGCACCGGATCCCTCAAGGTGAATCTGCATCGCGCCCTGAAGAGCCTGCGGGCCCGCCTCGGACCGGTGGGTTGAAGCCATGTCTCCTGCAGCCTCGCAAGCGCAATCCCGGCATGAGGAGGTCATCCGCGGCCTGGTCGCGGACCTCGAGCCGGTGCGGCCGCTGCGGCCGCCCGGCTGGCGCGCCCTGCTCTGGCTTGCCGCGGTGGCGGCGGTCGCCTTCGCGCTGGCCGCGTTCGCGGACCGGCCGGCGGTGGCGGCGCGGCTCATTGCGGCGCCTGATATATGGCTTTCCGCCATCGGGTCCGCGCTCACCATGGTGCTGGCGGCGATCGCGGCCTTTCAATTGAGCCTGCCCGACCGTAGTCCGCGGTGGGCATGGCTGCCGCTCCCGGCGGTGCTGTTGTGGCTGGGGGCGAGCGGTGCCGGCTGCCTGCGGGTCTGGCTGGTGCCCGGAACCCATGCCGCAGTGCTCGACGACAGCAAGGATTGCATTGCTTTCATCCTTGCGCTTTCGGTGCCGCTCTCGGTCTTGTTACTCGCCATGCTGCGGCGGGGCCATACGCTGCAACCGGGCTTGACCGCGGTGCTCGCCGGATTCGCGGCGGCGGCGGCCGCCGCCACCCTCCTGGTTTTCTTCCACCCCTATGACGCCAGCGCGACCGATCTGGTGGTGCACGTGATCGCGGTCGGCCTGGTGATCGTCGCCAACCGTGCGTTCGGGGGCCGGCTGCTGCGCGCGGCCGACGTCTGAAATTGCTCCAGGCGCAGTGACGCTGCCTATTCGGTGCCGGTAGGCTTGCCGTTCGGGGCGCCGAACTTGTTGTTGCGCGGGAAACCCTTGGGGGCGAGCCGCCCGGCGTCGGCGCGGTTGCCGCGCCAATCGGCGAGCTCCTTGACCGCGAAGGTGAAAGACCGACCCGCGCTATCCACCCAAGTCAGCCCGGCCTGGGCCTTGAAGGTCTTGAGGTCGGACAGCCCGCCGTCCTTGAAGCGCTGCAAGCGCACCCCACGCCCACGCGTCATCTCCGGCACCTGATCGAGCGGAAAGATGACCACCTTTCGGTTGTCGCCGATGGTCGCGACCAGCTCGCCCTCGACCGGCGCCAGGGCGCAGGCGCGGTCCGGAGCCCTGACGTTGAGCACCTGCTTGCCTTTGCGGGTATTGCCGAGACACTCGTCCTCCGGCACCACGAAGCCCCGCCCCTGCTGGCTGCCGAGGAGAAACTTGCGCCCGCCCTGATAGGGGAACACCGCCACCAGATCTCCGTCCTGCTCGAGGTCGATGAACAGCCGCACCGGCTCGCCATGGCCCCGGCCGCCCGGCAGCTTGGCGGCGTCTAGGGTGTAGAAGCGCCCATTGGTCGCCAGCACCAGGCACTTGGAGGTGGTCTCGGCCGCGAACGCGAACTTGAGCTGGTCGTCGGCCTTGAAGGCGATGCCGGCGAGGTCGGTCACGGTGCCCTTGAGGGCACGGATCCAACCCTTCTCGGAAACCACGATGGTGATCGGCTCGCGCTCGACCAGCGCCTCCTCCATGGCGGCGAGGTCGTGCTCGGGTGCTTCCGCAAACCCAGTACGGCGTTTGCCGAGCGGCGTCTTGGGGCCGAACTTGTCGCGGATCGTCCTGATCTCTGCGGCAATCCGCTTCCACTGCTCCGCTTCCGAGCCGATCAGGTCCTTGAGCGCCTTGCGCTCGGCGCGCAAATCCTTGTCCTCCTGCCTGATCTCCATCTCCTCGAGCTTGCGCAGATTGCGCAGGCGCATGTTGAGGATGGCGTCCGCCTGCACATCGGACAGCTTGAAGGTCTTGATCAGGACCGGCTTGGGCTCGTCCTCGCTGCGGATGATCTTGATGACCTTGTCGAGGTTGAGATAGGCCACCAGATAGCCGCCGAGCACCTCGACCCGATGGTCGATCTGGGCGAGACGGAAATTCGCGCGACGCACCAGCACCTCGCGGCGGTGGGCGAGCCACTCGGTGAGCGCCTCCGCCAGGCTGACTACCTTGGGGATGCGCCCCTTAACCAGCACGTTCATGTTGAGCTGAATGCGGCTTTCCAGCTCGGTCTGCTTGAACAGGGATTCCATCAGCACTTCGGCGTCGACCGTGCGCGACTTCGGCTCGATCACCAGGCGGATGTCCTCGGCCGACTCGTCGCGCACGTCGCCCACGAACGGCAGCTTGCGCTCGTTCAAAAGCTCGGCGATCTTCTCCACCAGCCGCGATTTCTGCACCAGGAACGGGATCTCGGTGATCACGACGACATAAGTGCCGCGTCCGGTCTCCTCCTTGCGCCAGCGGGCGCGCACCCGGAAGGAGCCGCGCCCGGTCGAATAGGCTTCCGCGATCGACTCGCGCGGGTCCACGATGATGCCGCCGGTCGGGAAATCCGGTCCCGGCACGTATTTGAGGAGCGTGCGGCTGCGGGCATTGGGATTGTCGATCAGGTGTAGGGCGGCGTCGCACAGCTCGGCCGCGTTGTGTGGCGGGATCGAGGTCGCCATCCCGACCGCGATGCCTTGTGCGCCATTGGCCAGGAGATTCGGGAACGCACCCGGAAGAACCGCCGGTTCCTGGCTCGATGCGTCATAGGTCGGCCGAAAATCGATCGCATCCTCGTCGATTCCATCCAGCAACAGGCGGGCGACCTCGGTCATCCGGGCTTCGGTGTAGCGGTATGCGGCGGCGTTATCGCCATCGATATTGCCGAAATTGCCCTGCCCGTCGACCAGCGGGTAGCGCGAGGCAAAATCCTGAGCGAGGCGAACGAGCGCGTCGTAGATCGCCTGATCGCCGTGGGGATGGAAGCTGCCCATCACGTCGCCGACGATCTTGGCAGATTTCTTGAAGGCCGCCGCCGGGTCGAGCCGCAGCAGGTGCATGCCGTAAAGAATGCGCCGGTGCACCGGCTTGAGCCCGTCGCGCGCGTCCGGCAGCGCGCGGTGCATGATGGTGGACAGCGCGTACTCGAGATAGCGCTTCTCGAGCGCCTCGCGCAGCGCGATCTCCTCCACATGGCCGCTCGGCGGGGGAATCAATTGCTTGCCCATGCGGCATGGTTAGCGCGCGAATCCGCGGTGAACAAGCGAGCAACGGCGGCCTTTTGCCGGCCTTTTTATGAGATCGCCGGAACGGCCGGTTGGGCGCTCACGGCGGCGCTCACGAAGCTGGCGCGGGCATCCGGCATGGCGAGCCCGCGCGGCTCCAGCACGTAACGGTGTAGGAAGAAACCGGTCATCGCAAAGCCGTCGGCGAGATCGGCCGCGGACGGCGCCTGCTCAGGCTCGCCCTCGCCCAGAAAGGCCGGCAGGCGCAGGAGCTTGTCCCGCCAGGGCTGGCCGGCCGCGCGCGAGACCGCCCGCCCGCTCCTGGGCGAGACATAGGCAAGCTCCGCGGTCGAGCCGGTGGCCGCACAGCTTTCGAGATCGAGGCCGAAGCCGAGCTCGGACAGAAGCTGCAGCTCGAAACGCGCCATGCGCGGGCCCGCCAGCCGCGCGTCCACCAGCGCGCCCAGCACATGATCGAGCGCGGCGTGGATCTGTGGATGAGGATCGCGTTCCGGCAGCAGGCGGCAGAGCGCGGCGATGTGCATGAGCCCGTAGAGCGCGTGCGCGGCGTCGAGAAACCGGGCCGAGGCGAGATCGAGCCCCTCCACCGCGTAGTTGCCCAGATGCTCGTCGAGCCGGGCCCGCCAGGTGACGCTGACGCGATTGCCCGGCTGCAGCACCGGGCGCAACCGGGTGCTGGCGGCGCCACGCACCAGGCCGAGATGACGGCCGTGCTCGCGCGTCATCACCTCGAGCACGGCACTCGCCTCGCCGTGGCGCTTGACGCCGAGCACGATGGCTTCGTCGACCCACTGCATCAGCCCGCTTCCTGCCTGCCTTATCCGGCTACTCTTTCGGAAATTCGAGCCCGATCTCGCGGTAGCGTTCCGGGTCGTCGCCCCAGGCCTCGCGCACCTTGACGAACAGGAACAGGTGCACCGGGTGCTCGGCGATGTCGGCGATCTCGCGCCGGGCTTCCGCGCCGATCGCCTTGATGGTCTGGCCGCCCTTGCCCAGCACGATCTTGCGCTGGCTCATACGCTCGACAAAAATGGTCTGCTCGATGCGCACCGAGCCGTCCTTGAGCTCTTTCCACGAATTGGTCTCGACCGTGGATTGATACGGCAATTCCTGGTGGAGTCGCAAATAGAGCTTTTCGCGGGTGATCTCGGCGGCGAGCTGCCGCAGCGGCGCGTCGGTGATCTGGTCCTCCGGATAGTGCCACGGCCCCAGCGGCACATGGACGGCGAGCCAAGCCTTGAGATCCGCCACGCCGTCGCCGGTGAGCGCCGCCACCATGAAGGTCGCCGCAAACCCCACCCGGTGGGACGCGGCCTCCACCAAGGTCAGCAGTGTCGGCTTCTCCACCAGATCGATCTTGTTGAGGATGAGGATTTTCGGCCGCTCCAGGCCGGCGAGCCGTGTCATGAGGGCGCCGGTCTCGTCATCGAGGCCGCGCTTGGCGTCGACCATGGCGGCGACGATGTCGGCATCGCCGGCGCCGGTCCAGGCTCCGGCCACCATGGCGCGGTCGAGCCGCCGGCGCGGCTGAAAGATCCCCGGCGTGTCGATGAAGACCAGTTGGGCATCCTGGTCGGTGGCGATCCCGCGCAACAAGGTCCGCGTAGTCTGCACCTTGTGGGAGACGATCGCCACCTTGGCGCCCACGATGGCGTTGATCAGCGTCGATTTGCCGACATTGGGAGCGCCGATCAGCGCGATGAAACCGCAGCGCCGGCGCGCCGGTTGGCCGCCGAGCGGCGGTGGGCCGCCATCCGGCTCAACCATCGAGGCGTTCCGTCGACACCCCTTCGCGGATCAGCATCACGGATGCGGCGGCCTGCTCGGCGGAACGTTTCGAGCGGCCGGTTCCTTCCGCCGGCAGGCGATCGGGCAGCTCCACGATAACGCGGAACTCGGGATCGTGGTCGGGGCCGGTGCGCTCGACCTCTCGGTAGGCCGGGGTCGGAAGCCCCAACGCCTGGGCCCATTCCTGCAGCATGGTCTTGGCGTCGCGCAACGGCCGCTTGGGCGTGCGCATGCGTTGCTCCCACAGCCCGGTGATCAGGGTCGCCGCCGCGTCGTAGCCGCCGTCCACGAACACGGCGCCGATCAAGGCCTCGCACACGTCGGCCAGGATGGCGATGCGGCCGCGCCCGCCGGCATTGCTCTCGGAGGCCCCGAGCCTGATCGCGGCGCCGAGCTCGATCGAGCTCGCCACGTCGGCGCACGCCTCCTTGCGAACCAGATCGGCGAGACGGCGCGACAGCTCCCCCTCGTCGGCTCGCGGAAAGGCGCGAAACAGCATGTCGGAGACGACCAGCCCGAGCACGTGGTCGCCGAGGAACTCGAGTCGCTGATAGCTGCCGGAGCGGTTGCGCACGCCGGTCAAGGCGGAAATGTGGGTGAGCGCCTGCTCGAGCAGCGCCGGATCCGCAAAGCGATAGCCGATGCGGGTCTCCAGCGCCGAGACGCGACGGCGGGCCCGCTTGGGCCGGCTCGCCGGCGCGCGGGCCGCGGCGGCGGCACCGGTGTCGGATGCGGCGGCAGTAGATGCGCGATCGTCGTCGGCCGAGGATTCTGATCCCTGGTTTGCGGCAGGCGTGCGTTCGGCGCCCGGCCTCGGGCTCATCGCACGATCGTCAGCAGCCGCCCCCAGCGCACGCTCCACGGCCAAGTCCATACTTCCCATGCGTGCTCGCCTCCCCGAATCGAGAAGAAGATGACCTGCGCGCGGCCGATGATGTTCTCGAGCGGCACGTATCCGACCTGGCTCAGGACACGACTGTCGGTGGAATTGTCGCGGTTGTCGCCCATCATGAAGAAATGGCCGGGCGGAACTTCATAGACCGGGGTATTGTCGTAGAAGCCGTTCTCGATCAGCTCCAGGGTGGTGTAGCTCACGCCGTTCGGCAGGGTCTCGCGCCAGCGCTTGACCCGCACGGTGCGGCCGTTGTCGTCGGTGTCGACGAAATCGTCGATGCGCTCGCGCTTCACCGGCTCGCCGTTGATGTGCAGCACGCCGTTGATCATCTGGATATGATCGCCCGGCAGCCCGATCACGCGCTTGATGTAGTCGATCGAATTGTCCTTGGGCAGGCGAAACACCACGACATCGCCGCGCTGCGGGCTCGCCGACCAGATCCGGCCCGAGAACAGCGGCGGCGAGAACGGCAACGAGAAGTGGCTGTAGCCGTAGCTATATTTCGAGACGAACAGATAATCGCCGACCAGCAAGGTCTCTTCCATCGAGCCCGACGGAATATTGAACGGCTGGAACAGGAAGGTGCGAATGACCAGCGCGATGATGAGCGCGTGCACGATCACGCGCGCCGTCTCCGCGATGCCACCTTCCTGGCGCTTGGTACCGAGGGTCACGCTCATCTGCCTCTCGTCATGTTTCTTTTGCCCGCCCCGCGCGCTCTTCTAACTGCTGGGCGGTCAGCACGCAATCAAAGCCGAGCCACCTCATGCAAAAGTGTCCGTGAATGAACTTGTCTGGACTTTCAATGGGTTGCCGTATATTTCGCCCTGTTTGCACGCACCGGCGCCGGCCCCTGGGGCGCGTCCGTGCTGGGTCGCCGGCTCAGCGCACGAACGTGAATAAACGCTCCCAACGCACGTCCAATGACCAGTCCTTCACCTGCGATGGACGCATGCCTCCCCGAATTGAGAAAAAGATGAGTTGGGCACGGCCGATGAGATTCTCCAGCGGCACGTACCCGACCTGGCCGAGGACGCGACTGTCGGCGGAGTTGTCCCGGTTGTCGCCCATGGTGAAGAAATGACCGGCCGGCACTTCGTAGACCGGGGTATCGGCGTAGAAGCCGTTCTCGAGCATCTCGAGGGTGGTGTAGCTCACGCCGTTCGGCAGCGTCTCGCGCCAGCGTTTGACCGGCCTCGCCTTGCCGCTTTCATCGGTGTCGATGAAGTCCTCGATGCGTTCCCGCTTCACCGGCGCGCCGTTGATGTGCAGCAGCCCGTTGATCATCTGGATGCGGTCGCCGGGCAGCCCCACCACCCGCTTGATGTAGTCGACCGTATCGTCCTTGGGCAAACGAAACACGACGACATCGCCGCGCTGAGGATCGACCGACCAGATGCGGCCGGAAAACAGCGGCGGCGAAAATGGCAGCGAATAATGGCTGAAGCCGTAGGAATACTTGGAAACAAAGAAATAATCGCCAACCAGCAGCGTATCCGCCATCGAGCTCGACGGAATGCTGAACTGCTGAAACAGGAAGATGCGCGCGGCAAAAATCATGAAGCCCAGCGCCACGACGACCAGCATCTCCGGGCGGCCGGTTGCCCTGCGTCTGGTACCGAGTGTGGCGCTCATCGGTGTCTCGTCCCGTGCATGCCGGCGCGCTCTTCTAGCGGGTGGACCGTCGGCGCACAACATCAGCCGCAGCGCTTCGCGCGACGGAGTCGCTACCAATTCAAGCATGGATTCAATGACTTGGCCCGCCGGGCGATTCGCCCCACGGGCCTCGACGGCAAGCTCAGGCGGGCAATTCGGAGCGCGGTTGAAACGGCTACCGCCCTCCCGCCACCACGGCGCGTCGCGCCAGCTCCGAGCCTGCTCGTGTCAGCTCGCCGGGCGCGGCTCGGCGCTGATGATGACGAACGCCTGAGCCATCGGCCCCTCATCCGTGATGGTGACGTCGATCCGGGCCTCGTGCCCCGGGGGCGTGATGGCGGCGAGCCGCGCCTGCGCGCCGCCGGTGAGCGCCATGGTGGGCCGTCCCGAGCGAAGATTGACCACGCCCATGTCGCGGAAGAACACGCCGGCCCGAAACCCTGTGCCCAAGGCTTTGGCGCAAGCCTCCTTGGCGGCGAAACGCTTGGCATAGGTCTCGGCCCGCCTGGCCCGTCGCTCGGCAGTGGCACGCTCGATGTCGGTGAAGATGCGCGCGAGGAAGCGCTCGCCATGGCGTGCAATGGTGAGCTCGATGCGCCGGACGTCCACGAGGTCGGAGCCGATGCCCAATATCATGACGCGCTCCGGGCCCGGCCGCGGTCCATGACGGCGCGCATGCGGGCCACCGCGGCCCCCAGACCCGCGTCCAACGCCTCGCCCACCAGGAAATGGCCGATGTTGAGCTCGACGATCTCAGGAATGGCCGCAATCGTCTCAGCGGTCGCATAGTCGAGCCCATGGCCGGCATGGACCTCGAGACCAAGACCGCGGGCGAGCCGCGCCCCCTCCCCGATGCGGGCCCACTCGGCGTCCGCATCGGCGCGTCGGCCATCGGCGACCGCCTCGCACCAGGCGCCGGTGTGGATCTCGATGGCGGGCGCGCGGATGCGGGCCGCCAGCTCGATCTGGCGGGGATCGGCGGCGATGAACAGGGAGACCCGGATGCCGGCTTCGACCAGCCTGGCCACGACCGGGGCCAGCACATTGTGCTGGGCGAGCACATCGAGCCCGCCTTCGGTGGTGATCTCCTGGCGCCGCTCGGGCACCAGGCATGCCGCGTGGGGTTTGGTGCGCAACGCTATCGCGGTCATCTCCTCCGTCGCCGCCATCTCGAAATTGAGCGGCGAGGCGATCTCGGCCTTGAGGCGGACGATATCGTCGTCGCGAATATGCCGGCGATCCTCGCGCAAATGCGCGGTGATGCCGCAGGCCCCGGCCGCGATCGCGATCTTGGCGGCGTGGACCGGATCCGGATGGACGCCGCCGCGCGCATTGCGCAGCGTGGCGACGTGATCGACATTGACGCCCAGTCTGAGATGATGGTTCGACTGCAAGTTCATTGACCCGTGTGGAGATGCGGCCCGCCGCGACGGCTTCAGGCGTCGACCCGCTCGGCCTTCGCGACCACGTGCTTGGCGCGCAACTGCGCGATGATCGAGGTGAGGTGCTTGAGGTCATAGACCTCGAGGTCGATGGTGACCGAGGTGAAGTCGGGCGACTGGCGCTCCATGCGGATGTTGTCGATGTTGCCGTCGTGCTCGGCGATCACCTGCGCGACTTGCGCGAGCGAGCCCGGCTCGTTGACGGTCTGCAGCGCGATGCGGGCGGGAAACCGCTGCGGCGTGAGCTCGTCCACATCCCAGCGCAAATCGAGCCAGCGCTCGGGCGTGTCCTCGAAGTCCTTCAGCGCCGGCGACTGGATCGGGTAGATGGTGATGCCCTCGCCCGGATTGAGGATGCCGACGATGCGGTCGCCCGGCACGGCGCCGCCGATCGGCGCGAAGCGTACCGGCAGATCGGTGTTGATGCCGCGGATCGGTATGGCGCTGCCGGCCTCGGCGGGCAACTTGAATTTCACCGCCTTGGAGCGCTTCAAGCCGAACCAGCCGCTGCTCTCCGGTTTCGGCTGCTGGGCGAGCGCCGCCGCCCGCTCCTCCTTGTAGTCGGGATACATGGCACGCGCGACGTCGGCGGCGCGCATCTCGCCGCGCCCGACCGCCGACATCACGTCTTCGACCGAGGCGCGCGCCAGCCGCGGCAGGGCGCCCTGCAATTTCTCGTCGGAAAACGCGATCTTGGCGCGTTGGCAGAGGCGCTCCACGATACGCCGGCCGAGGCCGGCATATTGATTGCGCACGGCGGCCCGGGTGGCACGCCGGATGGCGGCGCGCGACTTGCCGGTGCGCACCAGCGATTCCCAAGCCGGCGGCGGCGCCGCCTGGGCGGGCGAGGTGATGATCTCGACCTCGTCGCCGTTGGTGAGCTCGGAGACGAGCGGCGCGATCTTGCCGTTGATCTTGCAGCCGACCGCGCCGTTGCCGACATCGGTGTGCACCGCATAGGCGAAATCGATCGCGTTGGCGTGCCGCGGCAAGGCGATCAGCTTGCCCTTCGGGGTGAAGCAGAACACCTGGTCGTGGAACAATTCGAGCTTGGTATGCTCGAGGAACTCCTCCGGGTTGGAGCCCTCGGCCAGGAGCTCGATGGTGCGGCGCAGCCACGCATAGGCGTTCGACTCGCGCGACAGCATCTCGGTCGGCGAGCCGGCGCCGTCCTTGTAGAGCGAGTGCGCGGCGATGCCGTACTCGGCGATCTCGTGCATCTCCCGGGTGCGGATCTGCAGCTCGACGCGCTGCTTGCCGGGACCGATCAGCGTGGTGTGGATCGAGCGGTAATCGTTCTGCTTGGGGGTCGAGACGTAATCCTTGAAGCGGCCCGGCACCATCGGCCAGGTCGTATGCACGATCCCGAGCGCCTGATAGCACTCCGCCAAGCTGCCAACGACGACGCGAAAGCCGACGATATCCGACAGCTGCTCGAAGCCGACCGACTTGCGCTCCATCTTGCGCCAGATCGAGTAGGCCCGCTTGTTGCGGCCCGACACCGTCGCCGTCAGCCCGCGGTCGGCGAGCTTCTTGGTGAGCTGCTGCTCGATCTCGGCGACCAGCCCCACATTGCGGGCTTCCAACGCCTCCAGTCGCTCGTTGACCACGCCGTAGGCGTCCGGATTGAGCTCGCGGAATGCCAGGTCCTCGAGCTCCTCGCGCATCTCGTGCATGCCCATGCGGCCGGCGAGCGGCGCGTAGATGTCGAGCGTCTCCTCGGCGATTCGGCGGCGCGCCTCGCTCGGCATATGGTCGAGGGTGCGCATGTTGTGCAGACGGTCGGCCAGCTTGATCAGCAGCACCCGCACGTCGTCGGCGATCGCCAGCAACAGCTTGCGCAGGTTCTCGGCCTGCTTGGCCTCCTTGGTGACGAGGTCGAGGCGCTTGAGCTTGGTCAGTCCCTCGACCAGCGCGCCGATGTCCCTGCCGAACATCTGGTCGATCTCGTCGCGCGTCGCCGCCGTGTCCTCGATGGTGTCGTGCAGGAGCGCAGCCGCGATGGTCGAATCATCGAGCTTGAGATCGGTCAGGATCGCGGCAACCTCGAGCGGGTGGGAAAAGTACGGATCGCCCGATGCGCGCTTCTGCTCGCCATGGGCCTTCATGGCATACACATAAGCGCGGTTGAGCAGCGCCTCGCTCGTGTTGGGGTTGTATCGTCGAACGCGCTCAATCAAGTCGTATTGCCGCATCATTTGCGGCTTCGATCGTCTCTTGGATTTTATCTGTTTTTCAATGACTTGACCCGCAATGCTCACGCCACGGTCGAGCGTGACGCGCGCGCGCGCCTGATTCTGCATGCGGGGCAAGTCGGTCGAGGGGCGCGCCATGGCGATCCTTGCGCCGGGGTTGCGGTCACCGGCGTTGCGATCACGATATCACGGCGACTGCTGCTCGCTAACGCGATTGCGCGACGTGGTGTTCAATTCGCGCCGATGCGCGCACGCTCGGCTGCCGGCGGCACCTGGTGCGGCCCGATGCGATTGCGGGCGTCGGGACCGGTGCGCGGCCCTATTCCTCTTCTTCCGGCTGCTCTTCCGGCGGGGTCAGCCCTTCCAGCCCCTTGAGCAGCTCCTCCTCGGTCATGCGCTCGACCGTCACCTCGGTATCGTCGGCATCGACGGTGGCGCCGGGAGCCCCGATCAAGGGCACGGCCGCCGGCTCCGGCTCGTCGACCTCGACATATTTCTGCAGGGAATGCACCAATTCCTCCTTGAGGTCGTCGGTCGAGACCGTGGTGTCGGCGATCTCGCGCAGCGCCACCACCGGGTTTTTGTCGTTGTCGCGCTCGACCGTGATCGGGGTGCCGGACGAGATCATCCTGGCCCGATGGCTGGCCAGCAGGACGAGATCGAAGCGGTTGGGGACCTTGTCGATGCAATCTTCGACGGTGACACGGGCCATGGCTGGGTCGCTCCTGAAAACCGAACTATATCCGGGATTTGGGGACTAAGTATCCGCGTTGCAACCCGCGTGCAAGCGCGAAATTCCACACCCGAAGTTTTATCTTGGCGGGGCCGTGAACCTCTGTTACCCAAGGCGCGGGAACGCGTTGCGACTTGGATACTATCATACTTATGGATTGGTTGTGACGGCGCGCGGCTACCCATTTTAGGACGCGTAGGCGTTCCCGTTAACGACGATCGACCCGATTGCTCCCGCGCCGGCTTTAGGCTGCGGACGGGTGTCGGGTTCGGGGCTGCATTGCGAGAGACGGAGAAATCATGGGACCGCAAACCGACAAGATCGCTCTATTTATTGACGGCGCCAACCTCTACGCCACCGCCAAGGCCCTAGGCTTCGACATCGACTACAAGCGGCTGCTGCGCGAGTTCCAGTCGCGCGGCTATCTTTTACGCGCGTTTTATTACACCGCCGTGATCGAGGATCAGGAATATTCCTCGATCCGCCCGCTGATCGATTGGCTGGACTACAACGGCTACAGCGTGGTCACCAAGGCGACCAAGGAATTCGTCGACCAGACCGGCCGCCGCAAGGTCAAGGGCAACATGGATATCGAGCTCGCGGTCGATGCGATGGAGATCGCCGGGCACATCGATCAGATGGTGCTGTTCTCGGGCGATGGCGACTTTCGGTCGCTGGTCGAGGCCATGCAGCGCCGGGGCGTACGGGTCACGGTCGTATCCACCATCTCGACACAGCCCCCGATGGTGGCCGACGAGCTGCGGCGGCAGGCCGACGTGTTCCTCGATATCGTCGAGCTGCAGCCCAAGATCGGGCGCGACCCCTCCGAGCGGGCGCCACGGGAGCCGCGGGAACCGCGCCACACGCCGCAGTTCCTGCAGCGCAGCGCCGCCCCCCAGCGCGTGGGCGGAAGTGGCGTGGAGGAGGACGACGACGACTTCGAGGACTGAAACGGGGATGTCCTGCGGGGCAGCCGAGCCCGGCCGCGATTGCGCGCTCTGCCCGCGCCTCGAGGCTTTCCGCCGGGAGTGGCGGCGGCGCGAGCCGGCCTGGTTCAATGCGCCGGTGCCCAGCTTCGGCCCCGCCACGGCGCGGCTGCTCATCGTCGGCCTGGCGCCGGGACTGCAGGGCGCCAACCGCACCGGGCGTCCGTTCACCGGCGATCATGCCGGCGTGCTCCTGTACGACACGTTGAGCCGCTTCGGCTTTGCCAAGGGCACCTATGCGGCGCGGCCCGACGACGGGCTCGAGCTCGTCGATGCCCGCATCGCCAACGCGGTGCGGTGCGTGCCGCCGGAGAACAAGCCGACCGGCGCCGAGATCGCCACCTGCCGCGGCTTCCTCGAGAGCACGATCGCGCAGATGCCGGAGCTGCGCGCCATCGTCTCGCTCGGCCGCATCGCCCACGACACCGCGGTTGCCGCATTGGGGGCGCGCCGGTCCGCGGCACCCTTCGCCCACGGCGCCTCCCATGCGGTCGGCAGGGTGCAATTGTTCGACAGCTATCATTGCTCGCGCTACAACACGAACACCGGGGTATTGACCACGGAGATGTTCCGCAGCGTGTTCGCTCACGTGCGCGCGTTCCTCCAGGCCTAGCTCTTGCCGGCCGAGTTCTTTGCAAGCTGCGTGACGACCGCCGCCAGCCCCAGGCAGGTCTCTTTGGCGGAAATTCTGGAGAGCCGAAATGGCCGCGAAGCCGGATCGCAAGCTGAAGGTTGTCGCCGACAACCGCAAGGCGCGATTCAACTATGAGATTGGCGAGGCGTTCGAGGCCGGAATCGCCTTGACCGGCACCGAGGTCAAATCGCTGCGCCTGGGCAAGGCGACGATCGCGGAATCCTACGCCGATTCCCGTCGCGGGGAGATCTGGCTGGTCAACGCCAACATCCCGGAATACCTGCAGGGCGGCCGTTTCAATCACGCCCCCAAGCGCCCGCGCAAGCTGTTATTGCACCGCCGCCAGATCGACAAGCTCGCCGGCGCGGTCGAGCGCGAGGGCATGACCCTGGTGCCGCTCAAGCTCTACTTCAACGAGAAGGGCCGCGCCAAGATCGAGCTGGCGCTCGCCCGAGGCAAGAAGCTGCACGACAAGCGCGAGACCGAGAAGAAGCGGAGCTGGGAGCGCGAGCGCGGCCGGCTGATGCGGCTGAAGGGTTGACCGGAGGCTATTTGGCCGACAAACTCGAGGAGATCGCGGCTCTCGGGCGGCGGAGATCGACGAAGTTTCCGCGCAACGCGAATTTCGAGCATTGGGCTGCTGCCCTAATTGATCAGGCCGGCGTGAACCATCGCGGCGCGCACCGCCGACTTGGTGGTCGCGGCGAGCGGCACCATGGGCAGGCGCACAGTCTCATCGCATTTGCCGAGCACCGCGAGCGCGTATTTCGCCGGCGCCGGATTGGTTTCCAGAAACAAGGCGGTGTGCAGCGGCATCAGCTTGTCCTGAAACGCCAGCGCGCCCGCATAGTCGCCCTTGAGGCAGGCGTTCTGGAACGCGGCGCACAGCCGCGGCGCCACGTTCGAGGTCACCGAGATGCAGCCATGACCGCCGTGCGCCATGAAGCCGAGCGCGCTCGCGTCCTCGCCCGAGAGTTGGTTGAGATCGGGCCCCATCGCCAGCCGCTGCTGCGAGACCCGGATCACGTTGGCGGTGGCGTCCTTCACGCCGGCGATGTTGGGCAGCTCGAACAGCCGCTTCATGGTGTCGACCGTCATGTCGATCACCGAGCGGGCCGGGATGTTGTAGATGATGATGGGGATGCCGATGGCGTCATTGATGGCCTTGTAGTGCTGGTAGAGCCCCTCCTGGGTCGGCTTGTTGTAATAGGGGGTCACCACCAGGACCGCGGCGGCGCCGGCCTTTTCGGCATGGCGGGAGAGCTCGATCGCTTCCCGGGTCGAGTTCGAGCCCGCCCCCGCCACCACCGGCACGCGTCCTTTGGCCACCTCCACGCACCATTCCACGACCTGCTTGTGCTCGTCGTGGCTCAAGGTCGGGCTCTCGCCGGTGGTGCCGACCGGCACCAGCCCATTGGTCCCCTCCGCGATCTGCCACTCGACCAGATCGCGAAAGGCCTGCTCATCCAGCGAGCCGTTCTTGAATGGGGTGAGAAGCGCCGTGAACGATCCCCGGAAGCTCGTCTTGGCGGTCATGTCAGGATCCTGGTTTGTCGCGGCGATGGGTTGCGCCGGAGCGCGCTTCTCGGCCCGGCGATACTATATCATGCGGGCCGCGATGGCTCTTGCTTCTCAGCCACTCGACCGGATCGGCGGTGGACAGATCGCCGTTTTCAATCGCAGCCCCGCAAGCGGGGTAAAAACACGTTTTTTAGCAATTCATCAACCAAATTTGGCCGAAAACATGATCTAGGTCCCGGGAGCGGACGGCGCGCGGGGAAACATCGACCGAATGGCCCGAAACAGACCTTTCCACGTAGGCGTCGGAGCCATTGTGGCCCTGGCCCTCCTCTTGGCCGGCGATCTCGGTGGGCGCGCGGAATCCGCCGCGCCCGGTGGCGCTGCGGGCAAGACCAAGGAAAAGGCGTCCGAAAAGCCCGCCGGTAAGGTCGCGGAAAAGGCCGGCGCAATGACCCTTCCGGCCGCGAATCACGTCCCCCTTCCCCGGTCCCGACCGCAGCAGCTGACAGCCTTGCCGGGCACCACGCCGCCCGGCGCGCAAGCGCCCGCCGGGACCACTGTCGCCGGCGGCGCCTCGATCGCCAACGCAGGCCCGGCTCCCGCCCGAGCGCCCTTGCCGCCCGCCGCGAGCCTAGCGATCTCGTCGGCAGACCTGGCCGCCCTCAAGCAGGCCATCCCGCTGGCGCGCAACGGCAAGACCGGCCCGGCCAGCGATCTGCAGAAGAGCATCGGCGATCCCCTGGCCCGCAAACTGGTCGAATGGGTGCTGCTGCGCAGCGACAACAATTCCGCCGACTATTCCCGCTATGCCGACTTCATCAGCGCCAATCCGAGCTGGCCGAGCATCGGCCTGCTCCGGCGCCGGGCCGAGGCCATGGTGTGGCAGGAGCAGGCCGACCCGGCCTCGGTCCGCGCGATCTTCGCCAAGGAGCCGCCGCGCTCCGCCAAGGGCCATCTGGCGCTCGCACGCGCGCTCCTGGCGCTCGGCGACCGCGCCGGCGCGCAAGCGCATGTTCGCGAGGTGTGGCGCAACGAGGCCTTGTCCATCGATCTCGAAGATCAGCTCATGGACACGTTCAGGGAGGTCTTGACGCCGGCCGACCACAAAGCCCGCATGGACCTGCGCTTTTACGTGGAGGACGTCGACGCCGGCCTGCGGGCGGCGAGCCGCGTCGGCCCGACCGCCGTGGCGATCGCCAAGGCCTGGGCCGCGGTCATCAGGAAGGCCCCCAATGCGCGTGCCTTGCTGGAGGCGGTCCCGGCCGAGGCGGGCTATGATCTCGGCTACACTTTCGCGCGGGCGCAGTGGCTGCGGCGCGAGGACAAGGCCACCGACGCCGCCGGATTGATCTTGTCGGTGCCGCGGGATGCCGCGCAGCCGATCAATGCCGACCAATGGTGGGAGGAGCGCCGGCTGCTGGCGCGCAAGCTGCTCGACCTCGGCGACGCACAGACCGCCTATCGGATCGCCCGCGACGCCGCCCCGCCCAGCAAGGACCAGTTCCGCTGGGAGCAACCATTCACCGCCGGCTGGATCGCATTGCGCTTCCTCGATGATCCGGCGAACGCGATCACCCACTTCGCCAAGGTTGCGCAGGGCTCCGGCGATCCGACCACCAATGCGCGGGCCGGATATTGGCAGGGCCGCGCCGCCGAGGCGCTGGGCCGCAAGGAGGAAGCGCGCGGCTTTTACGAGGTCGCCGCACGTCTGGGGACCGCCTACTACGGCCAGCTGGCGCGGGCGCGGCTCGGCTACAAGGACATTGTGCTGCGTCCGCCGCCCGAGCTCTCGCCCGAGCGGCGGGCCGCCGTTGCCCAGCTCGAGATCGTGCGCGCGACCGAGCTGCTTTACGCCGTCGGCGAGCGCGACCTGGTGGTGCCGTTCGTCGCCGATCTGGGCGAGCGGTCGACCGATATCGCGGCCTTGGCCGAGCTCGGCGAGATCACCGGCCGCAACAAGGATGCGCGCTGCACCTTGCTCATCGGCAAGGCCGCGCTCAGGCGCGGCTATGCGCTCGAGCATTATGCCTTCCCGACCTTCGGGATTCCGGAATACAAGGCCGTCGGCCCGGCGGTCGATCTCAGCCTCGTGTACGCGATTGCCCGGCAGGAAAGCACCTTCTATCAGGGCGACGTTTCGAGCGCGAAGGCGGTGGGGCTGATGCAGGTGACCCCGGAAGCCGGACGCGAGACCGCCAAGAGATTCGGCGTGACCTACGACTGGAAACGGCTTCAGACCGATTCCGTCTATAACGTGCAGATGGGCGCGGCCGAGCTCGGCGACCGGATGGAGGGCTATCGCGGCTCCTACATCTTGACCTTCGCGGGCTACAATGCCGGGCCTGGGCGCGTGCGCGAATGGCTCGCACATTACGGCGACCCGCGCGACCCCAAGGTCGATCCGGTCGATTGGGTGGAACGCATCCCGTTCTCCGAGACGCGCAATTACGTGGAGCGCGTGCTCGAAAATCTGCAGGTCTACCGTGTCCGCCTGGGCGGCGGGCCGCGTCTCATGATCGAGGCCGACCTGCACCGCGGTGCCGCCGCGGATTGAATTCTTGACGCATCGGCGGAAATGCAACAAAGCCTGAGGCTCGCGCATTCCGGCAGGCGGACCGGGCCCGCACAGGTGCTCCCCTGATGACTGATGGTCGCGCAAGTCAATTCATCACCGCGCATGACGGCTTGAAGCTGCACGTTGATGCCTATGGGTCGCGCGTGGCGACCGCCGTCCCGGTCGTGTGTCTTCCGGGTCTCGCCCGCACCGGCGCCGATTTCGAGGTGCTGGCGACTGCGCTGGCGGGCAACCGCGACCAGCCCCGCTACGTGGTCGCGATGGATTTCGGGGCCGCGGCCGCTCCGACTACGACCGCAACCCGCTCAACTACAACTTCGCCACCGAGCTCGCCGACGTGCTGTCGGTAGTGACCGCGCTCGACATCGCTCCTGCGGTGTTCGTGGGCACCTCGCGCGGCGGCATTCTGACCATGCTGCTCGCTTCGGCGCGACCGACAGCGATCGCCGGTGTCGTCCTCAACGACATCGGTCCGGTCATCGATGTGCAGGGCTTAGCGCGGATCAAAGGCTATGTCGGCAATCTGCCGGAGCCAAAGAGCTTCGCTGACGGTGCCGTGATCCTGCGTCGGCTGTTCGCCTCGCAATTTCCCCGGCTGACGGACGACGATTGGGTCGCCTTCTCCAGGCGCGCATTCAAGCAGCAGGATGGCCGGCTACTGCCCACCTACGATGTGAGGCTCGCCAAGACTCTGGAGAATATCGATCTGGCGCGGCCGCTGCAGCCATTGTGGACGGAGTTCGAGGCACTGGCCCGCATCCCGGTCCTGGTCATACGCGGCGCCAATTCCGACTTGCTCTCGTCCGCCACGGTCGCGGCGATGCGGGCGCGCAAGCCGGATCTCGACGCGATCGAGGTGCCGGACCAAGGCCACGCCCCGCTTCTGGTGGAGCCCGAGACGATCGGGCATATCAGCGCCTTCATCACCCATTGCGAGCGAATTGCGGCCCGAGAGGAGACGACAATATCTGGATAAGGCGGCTGAAGCTCGATCCCCGGACGCGATCCGTCAATCGCCCGTATTGAAGGTGCGGTTGATGCGGAGATAAGACGACCAGACGCCCTGATTTGCAAAGTTGTAGGACTCGGTCGGCCGCGCCGCGGCGGCGCCGCCGAAGACATTGCCGGTGCCGGTGTATCCCGACCAGACGTAATTATACATGGTCTGCACCGACAAGGTGAGGCCGGAGGCGGGCGCCCAGCTGGTACGCAATCCGGCGCCCACATTGCCCCAGTTGGACTTACAGCTGATGCCGGCCTGCGTGGCCGCGCCGCTCCCGCTGGAGCCGCACACCGCGCCCGCGAAGTAGTTGCCGGGGTCGGTGTCGACGGTGACGTTGGCATAGCCGGCGAACAAGCTGGTGTTGAGGCTGGGCGACCATTGATGATCATAACCGGCCTGTACCGACCAAGCCGACGTCAGCTCGATGCCGGAGCCGTTGTCGGGCTGCCAGCCCGCGCTCGGCGTACTGCCGGCGCCGAACAGATCGGGGCCCGACAGGTTGCCGCCGCCGAAGCCGGTCGAGCCACCCTGGCTGTAGCGAACGCCCGCGCCGACGCGGTCGCCGGCGCCGAAAATGGGCATCTTCAGCTCGCCCCCGAGCGCCATGAAGTAGCCGGGCTTGTCGTTGAGGCGACCGCAGCCGAGCGCACCGGGCTGCAGGCATGCACTCAGTCCGCTCAGAGCGGGGCTGCCCAGGGCGGAATTGTCGCCGGTGTAAGCCGCATTGAGGTGGTGCGCGCCACCGACCAAGGCTCCGAAGCCCCATGCCTGATCGCTACGCAACGAAATGAACGGATCGGACCAAGGCGCACCCTGCCGGATGCCGGGTTGCGCGCCGAAATTGGGCACGCCGGCACCTGTCAAATTCATCAGCGACTTGCTGCGGCCGTCGTCGGTCCCGATCGTCAGCGAGAGGCCGTTCTGGCAGGCCCCGTTGCCCGGGATGTAATAATAGCTGTGACCGTCGCGCGGGCAGATCTTCACGAACTGCACCGGCTCGGCATTGTCCCCCAGATCTGCGGCCGGCGCCCCGCCAACCATGGCAAAGCCGGCGGCGGTTCCCAGAAGCATCCGCGCCACCATCATCATGCGTCGCCTCTGGCCGCTCACGCTGGCGGCGTCCGCACCGGCCGGACGCTTCTTGAGCATGCTCTCCCCCAAAACCCCACGATCCATCGACCCTTCGGAATCGCGAAACGTGCAGCCCGAACACATCAGTCCATAGGCGCGCCAGGAGACTCGCCTCGCCCGCGTGCCCACCTTAGCCAACCCCGGTCCATAGGCAACGAGGTTGCGGGGCCTCGAACCCAAGGAAGCGCCGTTTTTGCCGAGGTGTTGCTCAAAAAACACTTGGGCCGACGCGCCCCCGGCCTCGAAACGAGCGAATCGGACGATCAAGCCCAGGGTTCCAGGCCTCAGGAGCGCATTTCCTCGGTCGGAGGCGTCCCGAAGTGCCACTGGAGCCGCAGCAGGCCGCTCCAGATGCTCTGGTTCTGCGGGGTGTAGAACCCGGTGGCGGAGCCGGTGGCGCCCGGGAAGCTCAGCACCACGCCCGCACCCATGTTCTGTTCAAGCCGCGAGTACATGACTTCCGCGCCCAAATCCAAGTTCTGAATCGGATTCCAGACCGTGCGGGTGCCGAGCCCCCAAACCATGAAGTCCGGGTCGCAACCGGCCACCGGGGCGCCGAAGCTCGGTGGGGTGCCGGGCGCCGCCGCACTTCGGACCGGGCCGACCGGCGAGGAGCAGAAGGTCGCCTTCGCCCCGCTGTTCAAATCTCCCGGATAGGTGACATCAGTGAGGACGCCGAACACCGACGACCGTAGCGTGGGATTCCAATGATGCTCATAGGCGGCACCGACCGACCAGGCCTTGGTGAGCTGGATGCCGGATCCGTTCAACCCCGCGGCGGCGGGGCCAACCGCGTTGGCAAACACCCCGTCGAGGGCCCAGGCGGCACCGACCGAACCGCCGCTGAACCGGGAAAACGATCCAAACGAGCCGAACTGGCTCAGACCCGTATAGGCGATCGCCCCCTGGGCGTACACGATGTTGGCCCATACCTTGTCGCCCTCGCCGGTGGGGACGCGCGCCATGCCCCCGCCCATCAGGGCAAAACCCCACCGGTCGGCCGGCGCCTGTCCGGTGAACGCGGCGGGACCGATATTGGGGGCGAGCTGGGAGACGTCGTTGCCGTAGGGACCGGCGCGAACCTGATGCAGGGCACCGGCGACCTGCGCCGAGCCCCAGCCCTGGTCGATCCGCAGATTGGCGACCACGTCCGGAATTTGCCTCGCCGCATAATCGCCCGTCGGGCAACCCGCGACGTTCGCGGGCGCGACCCCGGGTGCCGTATCCGGCGTCACCATCGCGGAGTTGCAGATGGTGGACCAGAGCACACCGGTGCTGTTCGGGCCCGGCAAGCTGCCGAAAGGAAGCCCGTTGGTGCCGGCATCCCACAGCGCATTGCGCCGTTCGCCGTTGTCCTCGACCGACAGCGTGGCGGAGATGCCCAGGCCGAAATCCATCGTGTAAGCTGCCAAAAGGATGCCGGTGTCGTAAGTGTTGGAGCCGCCGCCGAGATGATAGCTGCCGTAGCTGAAGGCGCCGTTCAGGAAATCGAAGAATGATTGCGTCCGACCGACCGTGGCACCGGCGAATCCGAAATATCCGCGCTTCCAGAATGCCGATGCGGTGGTGGCGGTGCCGGTGGATACATCAATTCCGCCGCTGAAATAGGCTTTGAAGACACCGTACTGGGTCATCCGCCGGGCATCGAGCCACGCCGTGCCGCGGCCCTGGAACAAGTAGCTTCTGCTGTCGATGCGGTTGTTGCGGGAATCCGCGCCGCTGCCGATGAACGGGCCGCCGTTTCCGTCGGCGTTGATACCGCCATCGAGTCGCACCGTGGCGCCAACCCTGATGCAAATATCGCTCTCGCCCGGGATCTGGTAGAAACCTTCGCCGTACAGATTGCAGACCTTCACTTCGGCGGGCTTGGGAGGAGCCTTGTCGTTCTCGAGATCCGCGGCCTGCGCGACGGCGACCGCCACGAAACCCGCGGCAGTTCCAAGGAGAAGACTTTTCACCAGCTGCATTTCTCAAAGTCTCCTGGTCGCCTTCTCGGGAAAGCTCGATTTCCCTTGGACGCTGCCGGGCAACGTCCCTTTCAAGTCTCTCGAACGCCCGAAACCATGCAACCGAATCGAAAGCCTGCGCGTCGAGCGAACGCGCAGATATACCAATTGCGACGAGATGGGCCCCTCCGGCGCTTACCCACAATAGCCGAGCATGTTCAACAGGCAATCAAGAAATACCCGGTCGAACAACGCGACCGTGAATTTCTCGCACGTGTTGCCAAAAAAACACGTTCCGGGAACACTTTAAGGACACAAGTTTAGCCTCGTGGTCGTGCAAATCGACCGCGAACAAAAACTTGGAAATACTATTCCAATCGCTCGGAAAGCGGCTGCGATATTAACCATGTTCTTGGAGCGTCGCGATTGATGTTTCGCGACTACCTAAATCGTGTTCGCCTTTCTTTAGCCTGGCGTTCGTCTCGACCAGCCTGCACTGGCTTCGGTCCGGAGGCTGCCAATTCGGCCAGCACATTGCGGCGGAGATAGGGTGCCACCGGGTGGCGAACCGCGAACGTGCCGTTTCTTCCAATGCCGCCTGGGCGCAAGCACCTCGCCACGCCAATGCTCTTCGGCTGGTCGATGTCGGGCCTTTCGGCCGCCCGCCAGCCAATCGTACCGCGGACGCTGGCGGCGGAATCTATGATAAATTCGGTCACATGGACGTAATGAAGCGGAATCATGTTGCGTATCAACGGCGGCGTGCCAGTGCGCGTTGCGGCCGCCCATTCCGTCCTGGGGGCGTAAGGGGGCCTGACTCTGCGGCGCCGCGCGCCGGCGGCCGGGCAGGCACCGAACCGGTCACGGGGGAGCGGTGAGCGCCTGGGACGTCTTCACTCCGTTCAGCAGCCTGCATCTTCTCGCGGTCGTGGTCTGCGCGCTACCGGTTTGGCTGCTCGCCGGCGCCGGCCGCGCGCTGCGCGGACGCCCGAGCGAAGCGATGTTGCGCCGGCTGTGGGCGGCGTTCGCGCTCTGCTATTGGTTCGTCTATATCGCGTGGTGGAACCGGAACGGGCTCGATCTTTACGGCGGCCTGCCGCTGCACCTGTGCGATTTCAACGGCCTGGTGGCTCCGCTTGCGCTCTTGACCCTCAGCCGCTGGGCCAGGGCCACTCTCTATTTCTGGACCTTCACCCTCACCCTGCAGGCGTTCATCCAGCCGCTGCTCAGCGCTGGACCGGCGCAGCTCGAGTTCTGGGCGTTCTGGGCCGGGCATACGATCATCATGGCGAGCGCGGTCTACGACGTCGCGGTGCTGGGCTTCCGGCCGGATTGGCGCGATGTCGGGCGCGTCATGGTGGTGAGCTTGGCCTATGTGACGATCGTGACGCCGGTCAATCTCGAGCTCGGCACCAATTACGGCTTCATCGGCAACCCGCCACCCGGCAAGAGCAGCATCCCGCCCTTCATCGCCGCGCTGGGCCCATGGCCGCGGCGGGCGCTGATCGTCATGGGGCTTGCCGCAGTCGGGTTTGTTCTCACGCTGCTGCCCTGGCGGATGGCCGGCCTGCGCGTCGCGTTCCCGCGCGGCGCGTTGGAAGATGACGGCCTCGAGGCCGACCAACGCCGCATCTGACGGCCGTGCGCTTGGCGCCCTCGCCCGCGTGGTCGCCATGCGAGGCGGCGCCAGCAGTGAAAGGCGATCGAGCCATCGGCGATTAATTGGCGGAGACGCAGGGATTCGAACCCTGGATACGGCTTTAGACCGTATAACGGTTTAGCAAACCGCCGCCTTCAGCCACTCGGCCACGTCTCCGGATCCTGCATCCGTACCGGCCACAGGCAGAACGGTCAAGGCGCCAAGACGGTGAGTTGACGGGTGACTGACCTCGAGCCGTTCCGCGCCAAGCGGCGTCGCGGATCAATGCGCCTTGAGCCAGGCGCGAGCGGCGCGCTGTGCCGCCGCGATCTCCGCCTCCGACATCTGGTCGGCGATCTCGCGGCGCAGGCGCGTGGCATCCTCGTTGCCGCGCATGGCGGCAAGATTGAACCACTTGTGCGCCGTGACATAGTCGACCGGAACGCTGCGCCCGATCGAATACATCATGCCGAGCTCGTAGAAGGTATCGGCGACGGGCGCTTCTCCCAACGCCGCCGTATTCATATCTCCGAAGTCGATGCGTGCCATGTCGGCCTCCCCTCCCCGCGCTCGTCCATCGGATCGTGGACGTGACGCGGGATCAACGCTCAGCCCCGGCCGAGCACGCGGATCATGAGAGGAAAATTTGAAGGGTGTTTTAACGATCGAGATGAATCGAAAATGAATTGAATCTCAGGGATTTGGCAGACGCCGGCGGTTGTTACGGACGGTTAAGCACGCAAAATATCGCGCCGACACGGATATTCCGTCTGGCTTCCAGGCGCGTCTCGAACTAAGGCAACGCGGCTCGTAGTCCGGCTTGGCCCGAAAGTGGCCGCAATATCACGCCTTCGTATCGGCCCCCGCCGCGGGGATCGCAATCGAGGTTGGCCCGAAGGTCTGCCGGCGAGCACGGAATCGCGTAATGTCGAGTCATCGCATGTGCGGCGAGCGCCGCAAGAACCAAGGGGAAACCGATGAAATTTCTGCGTACCGCAATAATCGCGGCCGCCTTGCTCGGCGCGTCGCTCGGCACCGGCCTTGCCGCCGACCCGATGGGGACTTGGCATACCGAGGAAGGCAAGGCGACCGTGCGTATCGCGGTTTGCGGTCCCGCGCTCTGCGGCACCATCATCGCGCTCAAGGAAGCCAATGATCCCGAGACCGGCAAGCCGAAGCTGGACAAGAACAATGCGGACGCGGGCTTGCGCAACCGGCCGGTCGTCGGCGTGCTGATCGTGCTCGGCATGAAACCGAGCGGTACCGCCAACAAATGGTCCGGGCAGGTCTACAACGCCGAGGACGGCAAGACCTATTCGGGAAGCCTCACCTTGCAGGATGCCAACACCATCAAGCTCGAGGGCTGCATCCTGGGCGGCCTGGTGTGCAAGGCGCAAACCTGGACTCGGGCGAGCTGACCGCACTCCGGCGCGTGGCTCTCTAGCACTTGCAAAAAAGCCGAGGGCGTCGGCGAGCTACCTGAAGCACCGAGTCCGGCGGCCTATCTGTGCCGACGGTTAAGAGCCGGATTTGATCCGTCTCTCAACTTCATGGGCCCCGGCCCTGCGGTCCGGACTTCCGTGAAGCTCGATCTCCCTGTCTCGCCGACGCCCTTGCCGTCGACCGGAGCCGGCGTGTCGAGCACGATCGCATTACGCGGTTCGCTCCTCGACCTTCGCCGGCCCGTTAGACGCAGTCATCGACATCCGTGGACGTCGAAGACTGTGAAGCGGCGTTGGATTACGCCTTCTTCTTCCTGCGCTTGGTCTTCTTCGCAGTCTTCTTGGCCGCGGTCTTCGTCTTCGTCTTACGCTTCTTCGCCATGCTGCCCTCCTAGCAAATGAGTGAGTGGCGATGTCGGTCAGTGCTCACGGGGATCGTAAGCACTGCACATCGATTACTACAGCGGAACGAAAAAAACACCTTTTCCACTTAACGAAGCGTGTACGCGCTCCCATTCACACTACCTGTTGTGCGCGCCCGCGCGGCGGCGCGACGCCGTCGCGGTTTTTCACCGCGGCGCGCGCGCACCTTCGCGCAAAATTCTCGAAATGCTCGAAACCGCAATTCCATAAGGGCTTCTGCAACGTCATCAAATAACGAGCAAACGCCCTTCAAGCAGCCGCGGTACGCTCGGGAAGGGTCGCCGACGCATGATCCGGGGGTTCGCCGAGCGGGCAGCGCCCATGAAAAAAAAATTTGTAAAACTTGCGCGCGCGAGCAACTCGGTAACCCGGATTCGATGCGAAATCGAGCGAATCGCCGGCAAGTGATTCGCGGACGGCATGCTGGCGATGACGATTTGGCGACGCCGCAGCGCCGCGGCGACGACAATTTTTCGCGCGCAGGACCTCGGCGGAGCGGCCTCCAGCGGACGTCCGAAGGACGCATGGTGCGGGGCTCGCGCGCTCCCGGGCTCGACGCGCCGCCGCTCCGCGCGCCTTCAGATGCCGAGCTTCGCCTTGAGCAGCTCGTTGAGGGCAGCCGGGTTGGCCTTGCCGCCCGACGCCTTCATGGCCTGCCCCACGAACCACCCGACCATCGCCGGCTTCGCCTTCGCCTGCGCGACCTTGTCGGGGTTTTGGGCCAGGATCTCGTCGACGATCGCCCCGATGGCGCCGAGGTCGGTCACTTGCGCCATGCCGCGGGTCTCCACGATCGCGCGCGGATCGCCCCCTTCGCTCCAGACGATCTCGAACACGTCCTTGGCGATCTTGCCGGAGATCGTTCCCCCGGCGATCAGGTCGAGGATCGCGCCGAGCTGCGACGCCGACACCGGCGATGCGGCAATACCCAGGCCCTCCTTGTTGAGGCGGCCGGCGAGCTCGTTGATGACCCAGTTGGCGGCCGCCTTGGCATCGCGGCCGTGCGCCACCTGCTCGAAGAAGTCGGCGGTGTCGCGCTCGGCGCTGAGCACGTCGGCGTCGTAGGACGACAAGGCGTAGTCGCGCACCAGGCGCGTCTTCTTCGCGTCGGGCAATTCCGGCAGCTGCGCGCGCAGCTCGTCCACGAAGACGGCGGTGAGCTCGAGCGGCAACAGGTCCGGATCGGGAAAATAACGGTAGTCGTGCGCCTCCTCCTTGTTGCGCATGGGCCGCGTCTCGCCGCGATCGGGGTCGAACAGCCGCGTCTCCTGCTCGATCCGCCCGCCGTCCTCCAGGATACCGATCTGCCGGCGCGCCTCGTGCTCGATCGCGAGCCCGATGAAGCGAATGGAGTTCACATTCTTGATCTCGCAACGGGTGCCGAGCGGCTCGCCGTCGCGGCGCACCGAGACGTTGACGTCGGCCCGCAGGCTGCCCTTCTCCATGTCCCCGTCGCAGGTGCCAAGATAGCGCAGAATCGTGCGCAGCTTACCCACATAGGCCTTGGCCTCCTCGGCCGAGCGCAAATCGGGCTTCGAGACGATCTCCATCAGAGCGACACCGCAACGGTTGAGGTCGACCATCGACATGTCGGCATGCTGATCGTGCAGCGACTTGCCGGCGTCCTGCTCGAGGTGGAGGCGCTCGATGCCGACCGTGAAGGTCTCGCCGTCCTGGGTGGCGACCGCCACCTCGCCCTCGCCCACGATCGGGGACTTGTACTGGCTGATCTGGTAGCCCTGTGGCAGGTCGGGATAGAAATAATTTTTCCGGTCGAACACCGATTTGAGATTGATCCTGGCGTTGAGCCCCAATCCGGTGCGCACCGCCTGCCTGACGCATTCCCGGTTGATGACGGGCAGCATGCCCGGCATGGCGGCATCGACCAGCGAGACGTGGGAGTTGGGCGCGCCGCCGAACTCGGTCGCGGCGCCCGAGAACAGCTTGGAGCGTGACGTCACCTGGGCATGCACCTCGAGGCCGATCACGACCTCCCAGTCGCCGGTGGCGCCCTTGATGAGCTTCGATCTTTTCGCGGGAGCGTTCATTCGGAGCCTGATCCTATGTGCGATGCCGGTCATTGCGAGGCCACGGCAAGCAGCGCTGCCGCGATGCTATCCCATTCGGCACCCGATGGCCCGCGCGCCGGCGCCTTGCCGGCTTTGCCGTACCAATAACGCGCATTGCCGAGATCGCCCTCGAGCCGGTGCAGATACGCGTGGATCCAAGCGCAGTCCTGGCCGCTCTCGTCCATCACCAAGGCGTGGGCGCGCTCCCAATCGTCCTTGGCGGCCCACCATAGGGCGGTGAGCACCGGCGTGAGCACCGGCGGCGGCGACATCGCCGCTGTGCTGCGTTTGAATTCGGAAAGCGTCATCGCGAAAGCCCCGCTCGAGCGGCGCGCCGCCCTACCACCACGCTGCCGGCGTGAACCGGCCGGCCGCGTCCTCGATCACTTGTGCCAGCGAGAACAGGCCCTCCTCGTCGAACGGGCGGCCGATGAGCTGCAGCCCGAGCGGCAGACCCTCCGCCGACAAGCCGCCGGGCACCGCGATGCCGGGCAGCCCAGCCATGTTCACCGGCACCGTGAACACGTCGTTGAGATACATCTCGACCGGATCGTGGCCCTTCTCGCCGATCCCGAAGGCGGCCGAGGGCGTTGCCGGGGTGAGGATGGCGTTGACGCCGGCGGCGAAGCAATCCTCGAAGTCCCTCTTGATCAGGGTTCGGACCTTCTGGGCGCGCAGGTAGTAGGCATCGTAATAGCCGGTCGAGAGCATATAGGTGCCGATCATGATGCGCCGGCGCACTTCCGGGCCGAAGCCTTCGGCGCGGGTCTTCTGGTACATGTCGATGATGTCCCGCCCCGGCACCCGCTGCCCGTAGCGCACGCCGTCATAGCGGGCGAGGTTCGAGGAAGCCTCCGCCGGCGCCACGATGTAATAGGCCGGCAGCGCATATTTGGTGTGCGGCAGCGAGACCTCGACGATCTCGGCGCCGGCGGCCTGCAGCCACTGCGTGCCGTGCCGCCACAGCGCGTCGATCTCCGCCGCCATGCCGTCGAGGCGGTACTCCTTGGGAATGCCGATCTTCATGCCCTTGATCGACTTGCCGACCGCAGCCTCGTAATCCGGCACCGGCCGCTCGATCGAGGTGGAATCCTTCGGATCGTGCCCCGCCATCGAGCTCAGCAGAATGGCGGCATCCCGCACCGTGCGGGCGAACGGTCCGGCTTGATCGAGCGAGGACGCAAACGCCACGATGCCCCAGCGCGAGCAGCGCCCATAGGTCGGCTTGATGCCGACGATCCCGGTCAGAGCGGCGGGCTGGCGGATCGAGCCGCCGGTATCGGTGCCGACTGCGCCGACGCAGAGCATCGCCGCCACCGCCGCCGAGGAGCCGCCCGAGGAGCCGCCTGGCACCAGCGGCGTGTTCGATCCCTGGCGCCGCCAAGGCGACACGACGGGGCCGAACACCGAGCTCTCGTTCGACGAGCCCATGGCGAACTCATCGTTGTTGAGCTTGCCCAGCAGCACCGCGCCGTCGCGCCAGAGACCGGCGGTGATGCTCGATTCGTAGGTCGGCACGAAATTGTCGAGCATGTGCGAGCAGGCGGTGGTGCGTATGTGGCGGGTGGCGAATATGTCCTTGACGCCGATCGGCAGCCCCTCCAGCGGCCGCGCCTCGCCAGCTGCGAGCCGCGCATCGGCGGCTGTGGCCATGGCGCGCGCCTGCTCGGGGGTCTCCAGCACGAAGGCGTTGAGACTGCGGGCGCGCTCGATCCGCTCCAGATGCGCCTGCGTGAGCTCGGTCGCACTGAACTCCTTGCGGCGGAGCCCATCGCGCGCTTGCGCCAATGTGAAGTGCGTGAGATCGCTCATCGATTATCGGCCGCCCGGATCGGCGCCGCCACCCTCACTCGACCACCTTGGGGACCAGGAAAAAGTGGTCCACGGTCGCCGGCGCGTTGCGCACGATATCGTCCGCGATGTCGCCGTCGGTGATCTGGTCGTCGCGCTGCTTGAGCGCCATCGGGGTGACCGAGGTCATCGGCTCGATGCCTTCGACATCGACCTCCGCGAGCTGCTCCACGAAAGCCAGCATGGCGTTGAGCTCGGCCTGCAGGCGCGCGACCTCGGCGTCGGCAACCGCGATGCGCGCCAGATGCGCGATGCGGCGGACGGTATCGGCATCGACGGGCATGGCGACCTCATGGGGCGGCGCCGGCCCCCGGGCCGGTCGCCCGCCGCCCTATAGCAGGCCGGGGAATTGCCGGGCAACTCGCGCACACCGTCCCGCCCCGCTACCATGGGTCCGGCCGGTCAGGAAGGAACCCCGAATGCCATCGATGCGGAGCCTGGGGATCGGGGGTGCCTGCCTTTGCGCTCTCGCGTGGATTTCGCCCGCGCGGCTGCAGGCGCAGGAGTGGCCGGCGAGGCCGGTGCGGATCGTCGTCGCCTTTGCGCCGGGCGGCAGCGCCGACCAGCTCGGACGACTGCTGGCGGCCGAGCTTTCCGCCGCGTTCCGCCAGCAGTTCTATGTGGAGAACAAGCCCGGCAACAGCGGCAGCATCGGCTCGGCCCAGATCGCGCGCGCCGAGCCCGACGGCTACAGCCTCCTGGTAGCGGGCTCCGGGCCGCATCTGACCGGCCCCGCCATCAACCCCAATATCGGCTACGATCCGCTCACGGACTTCACCCACATCGCCATGATGGCGGCCGACAGCTTCGTGCTGGCCGCCAATCCGACGCTGGGCGCCGGCTCGGTCGCGGAGCTGGTAGAGCTCGCCCGCCGCCGGCCGTTGACCTCCTCGTCGCCGGGCGCGGGCTCGCTCGGTCATCTCATCCTCGAGCAGTTCAAGCGCCGGGCCGGGATCGACATCCAGCACGTCCCCTCCCCCAACTCGGGCATGCTCGATGTGCTCGGCAATCACATCTCCATGTCGTTCACTACGTTGCTCACGGCGGGCGAGCACATCCGATCCGGCGGCATGGTAGGGCTCGCCGTCACCTCGAGCGAGCGCAACCCGGTCTACCGGGACATCCCGACCTTCGCGGAGCAGGGCTATCCCGACGTGCGCGGCGAAACCTGGTTCTGGCTCGCCGGTCCGAAAAACCTTCCCCCCGCCGTGGTGGCCAGGCTCAATGCGGAAGTGCGGCACATCGTGCAGCTGCCCAAGACGCAGGCCTATGTGGCGCAGATGGCGCTCTTGACCCGCGACCTCGATCCCGCCGGCGTCAATGACTTCGTCCGCCGGGAATTTGCCTACTGGGCACCGCTCGCCAAGGATGTCGGGCTGCGGGTGCAATAGAAGATCGTTCAGGGGCCCGATGGATCGAGCGCGGCCCGCACCCGCGCGGCGACTTCCGCGGGCGTGCCGGCGAGCTTGGCGACCAGGGTCTGCACCGCCTCGCCGGTCATCGGACTCAATTCCAGCTGCAGCTGCACGGCATCCGCGATGAATGCCGGATCCCGCATGGTGGCATCGAACGCCCGCCGCAGCGCTTCGACCCGCGCTGCCGGCACGTCGGGCGGGGTGAAATACGGCCGGCCATATTCGGTGCGCGCGAACATCATGGTGAGGGCCGCCCGGTCGGCATCGGTCTTGGCGAGCTCGAGCATGGTGGGCGCCGCGGCCAGATCGGGGTCCCGCTGAAGGCCGTATTGGGCGATTACCGTGATCTTCTTCTCCGCGATCCATTGCGGGATCGTGGTCTTGACGGATTGCCAGCCGATGCCGCCGATGCCTTCCACCTCGCCGCGCTCCATGGCGACATTGATCTGCGGCGTGCTGTCATAGCCGCGCACGACGCGGAACCTGGTTCCCAGGAACTTGTTGGTGACCAGCGGGAAATCCACCAGGGTGGTGCCGGCCGCCGTGGCGCCCACGATCAGCTCCTTCTGCAGGAGCTCGGCGAGGCTGCGCACGCGCGCCATGTGCCAAGCATAGGCCACATAGGTTTCGCGGTTGGTGCTGCCGATCCAATTGAGCCTGGCGGCGTCGAAACGGGCGGCCGCCGGCTCCAGGAGCGGCGCGGTCGGGATGCCGTTGATCGGCGCCGCGATGACGGTGCCGTCCTTCGGGCCGAGGCTGTAGAGCTGATTGACCATCACCAGCCCGCCGGCGGCCGGCTGGTTCTGCACGATGATGGTCGGATTGCCCGGAATGTGATCGACGATGTGGCGCGCGACCGCGCGCGCGAACAGATCGTAGCCGCCGCCGGGACCAGTGCCCACCAGCATGCGCAACTGCTTGCCCCGATAGAAGGCGGCCACATCCTCCTGCGCGCGCGCCGGCGCGCATAGGAAGAGACCGGCCGCAAGGCAGGTGGCAAGCAGGATGCCGGGCTTCATCGCGTCACCTCGAAAGCAAGGACATGATGTCGCCCCCTGCCTTTAGGATGCGTGCGCCGGCGCGGCTGCCTCGCCGACCCGGAACAGACGGCCCGGACAACCGCTGCGATCAGGCCAGCCGAGCCGAGCCACGCAGTCCCACACCACGGCCTGGTTGCTGGTGATGACCGGCCGATCGAGCTCGCGCTCCAGCTCCTCGATCACGCCGAAGACCGAGATGTTCGCGCAACTGACGAAATAGGCGTCGGCATCGGGCCGCTCCGCCTCCCGCACCCGGTCGCGCCAAAAGCTGGGCGGCGCGGCGCAATAGGCGTCGCTGCCGTCGAGCGCAAAGCCGGTCGCCTGCAGCACCTGATAGCCTGCTTCATGCAGGAACTCGACCTCGTGATCGGTCGTGCGATGATCGTAGGGCGTGAGGAGAACCACCCGGCGGGCCCCAAGGGCGTCGAACGCCCGGCGGATCGCGGTCGCCGTGGTGGTCGCCTGCGGAACCCCCGCCAACTTCATGGCGGCCAGAATCCGCTCCTCGCCGCCGCGCCCCTCCTCCATGGAGTTGGCCGTGCAGTGGAACGCCACCACGGCGCAACGTGCATCGGTCAGCGCGCGGGTCGCTTCCTCGATACGGGGCAGGACCGAGGTGAGCGGACCGCGATTGGGGCCGGTCATCCGCAGGCGCGTCACATGGGGCTGCACGCCGGACGGAAATGCCTGCACCATCTCCTGCTCCACCATCCGGTTGGACGATGGAATGATGACGCCCACCCGCGCCGTCACCGGCTGCCCGGTCATTGGCCGGTCCGGCTTTCGCGGACCCCCATGCGGGCGAGGCGCGGCAGCACCTCGTCGCAGAAGAACGGCAGCTCGTCCGCATAGTTGACGAGCGAGACGCCGATCCCGGTCAAGCCGGCCTGGCTCAGATCGGCGAGCTGCTTGGCCACGAAATCCGGATCGCCCACGATCGGCAAGCCGCCCATGCCCTGGGCGTATTGGTTGCGCTTGACCAGGTATTCCTGCATCGGCACCGTCTGCGGGCTGATGTTCTTGAGCGCCAGGATGCCGTCGACCGCCGACCAGTCGGCGTGCTCGACCACGCTGTAGTGGTAATAATCCTCGGCCTCTTTCCGGGTCGGCCGGCAGGTGATGACCCCGACCGTATAGCAGCCGATATTGCGGTCGCTTTCCTTCGCCAAGCGCTGCACGTCCGTCACCCGCTTGGCGGTTTCCTCCAGCGAATCGCGTGATGCCTGCAGGAAGAACGCATCGCAATTGCGGATGGCGAACGCCTGGCCGGTGCCCGAGGAACCGGCATTCATCATCAGCGGCCTGGTGCCGCCGAACGGCTTGGGCTTGCCGCGCACGCCCTTCATCTTGAAGTATTTGCGCTGGAAGTCGAAATCCTCCTGGTCCGACCAGATCAGCTTGATGGCGTCGAGCCATTCCTGCGCATAGTCGTAGCGGTCCTCGTGCTCGCGCTGCTCGACCCCGAACATCTCGAACTCACCCTCGTTCCAGCCGACCACGATGTTCAGGCCGAAACGGCCCTCCCCGATATGGTCGGCGGTCACCATCTCCTTGGCGGCGATGACCGGATTGAACAGGGGCGCATGAACGGTACCGAAAACCGTGATGCGCTTGGTCGAGGCCAAGAGGCCCGCCGCCCAGGTAATGGTCTCCAGCGTCGCACCCTGGTAGTCGGTGTCGCCGCCGTAACCCTTCCAGCGGCCGATCGGGAGCAGGAAATCGATGCCGGCCTCGTCGGCCATGCGGGCGAGCCGCAGATTGTCGGGCCAGCTCCCGGTCCAGCGCTCCGGAACCTTGGTGACCGCCCGTCCGGACGAGCAATTCGAACCGAACAAGCCGATCTTGAGCTTGTTGATGTTGTACATCGAATAGCGGTCGCGCGTGTTTGCGTTGCGAGCGAGCACGATTTCTCCCCATCATTTCCGGTAAATTGAGTGCCGGTGGCACCGGCATCTTAGCGCAATGCCGCGGTTGATTGAAATGGCGCCCAGGTGCCTTGCGTCCGGTCCGTCCGGTCGAGCCGCAAAACCGATTGCCAGCCCGCGCCGCAATGCCGAGTATCCCGGAACCTCACCTGCAGGGCGGGAGATTGCCGTGAAACGCCCGTTTCGCCATCTGGTCTTTGGGCTTCTGATCGCCCACCTCGGGCTGTCGCCGGCGCGACCCGCGGCCGCCCAGGCGAGCCCCGACACCGCCAAGGCGTTTCCCAGCCGGCCGGTCCGCCTCATCGTGCCGTTTCCGGCCGGCGGCCCGACCGACATTCTTTCGCGCGTGATCGCCCAGCGCATGAGCGAGGATTGGGGACAGCCGGTCCTGGTCGAGAACCGGCCCGGCGCCAACACGGTGATCGGCGCCCAGCAGGTCGCGCGCGCCGCCCCTGACGGCTACACCCTCCTGGCCGCGATGGACACCACCTTGGTGATGAACCCGGCCACCATCCGGAACCTCCCCTACGATCCGTTCCACGATTTCGCGCCCATCACCCTCGCAGCCAAGAACACCTCGCTCCTGACGGTACGGGCCGAGGGCGGCCCGAAGACCATCGGCGAGCTGATCGCCGGGGCCAAAGCCAATTCCGGCAAGCTCAACTACGGCGCCGGCATCATCACCACCAGGCTGGCGGGCTATCTGTTCAACCGGGAGGCCGGCATCGAGGTCCAGCTGGTGCCCTACAAGGGCAGCGCCGATGTGGTGCAGGGCCTCTTGACCGGTGCGGTCGATTATATCATCGACGGCGTGGCTTCCAGCCTGCCGCTCATCCAATCTGGAAAGTTCCGCGCTTTGGCCAAGCTCAACAGCCGCCCGCTTCCGGCACTCCCGGGCGTGCCGCCGCTTTCGCTCGCTGCCGGCATGCCGGCGCTCGACGACATCTCGAGCTGGATCGCCCTGGTGGCGCCTGCCCGCACGCCGCGTGGCGTGGTCGACAAGATTGCGCAGGAGGTCGCCCGGATGTACGCCGATCCGGTGCTCTACGAGCGGCTGGAAAAGGCCGGCATCAACGCGGTCAGCAGCACGCCCGATGAATTCGACGCCTTCTTCCGCAAGGAGGCCGTGCGTTGGGAGAAGGCGTTCCGGGAAAGCGGCATCCAGCTCGAGTAGCCGCCGCCGGCACCGCACCAAACGAAACCGATATCTCCTGCCCCCACCAGTCACGGAGCACCCATGTCCAAGCCGAAAATCCTGGTCTTTGCCCCGCGCGAAGAGCCGCCCGAGACCATCGCGGCGCTCGAGGGCCTCGGTTGCGAGCTGGTGTTCGGCAATCGCGATTGGCAGCTGCCACGGCGCAACGACGAAGAGGCCGTGGTCGAGGCGGCGCGCGATGCCGTCGCCCTGATGGGCACCTCCATGCGCCACACCCCGATCAGCCGGCGCATCATGCAGGCGTCGCAGCGGCTGCGCGTGGTCGCCAAATACACCGTCGGGGTCGACGACATCGACACCGACGCGGCAACCGAGCTCGGCGTCATGGTGTGCCACGCGCCGACCGAGTCCAATTGCTTCGGCGTGGCCGAGACCACGGTCACCTTCATGCTGGCGCTGTTCAAGAAGATCCGCGAGCGCGATGCCGACGTGCGCAACGGCAAATGGCGCGAGCTTCCGAACTTCGCCTACTACGTGGGCGGCCGCCAGACCGACGGTTTTCCCGGCCAGACCATCGGCCTGGTCGGCTTCGGGCGCATCGGCACCCGGGTCGCCCAATTGCTGGCCCCCTGGCGCGCCCGCATCATCGCCTACGATCCCTATGTGCCGCCCGCGCATTTCCTCACCCACGGGGTCAAGGCGGTGGACTACGACACCCTGCTGCGGGAGGCCGACGTGGTGTCGTTCCATGTCGTGCTCAACAAGGAGACCCGCTACATGTTCGGCGAGCGCGAGCTCGGCTTGATGAAGCCCTCCGCGGTGGTCCTCAACACCGCGCGCGGCAAGGTCGTGGACGAGAAGGCGCTGGCCAAGGCGATCGCGGAGGGACGCGTCCGCGGCGCCGCCATCGACGCCTTCGAGGAGGAGCCGCTGCCGGCGGATTCGCCGCTGCGCTCGCTCGGCGACAAGGTGCTGCTGTCGCCCCATTCGGCGGCCTATACGGAAGGCGGCGAGCTGCGTCAGGGCGTCGCCTGGGCCACCCGCTCGGTGCTGACCGCGCTCGCCGGCAAGATCCCGGACAATGTGTACAACAAGGAGGTGATCCCGCGTTGGAAGGAGCGTTTCGGCGGGGCCAGCATATCCAGCTGACGGTCCGGCCGAACATGGCGACCATTGCGGCTGCCGGGGCATGGGCCTAGTTTCGCGGCCATGAAGCAACCGCCGGACGCACCCATTCACATCATCGGCGGCGGCCTCGCCGGTTGCGAGGCGGCCTGGCAGATCGTCGGTTGCGGCGTACCGGTGATCCTGCACGAGATGCGGCCGTTGCGCCCCACCGCCGCGCACAAGACCGCGGCGCTGGCCGAGCTGGTGTGCTCCAATTCGTTCCGCTCCGACGACCCCGAGCACAATGCGGTCGGGCTGCTGCACCAGGAGATGCGCCAGCTCGATTCCCTGGTGATGCGCACCGCCGATGCCAATCAGGTGCCGGCCGGCGGTGCGCTCGCGGTCGACCGCGACGCCTTCGCGGCCGCCATCACGGCCACCCTGGAAGCCCATCCCCTGGTCACGCTCGCCCGCGAGGAGATCGCGGGTCTGCCGCCCGCCGACTGGGACGACGTGATCGTGGCGACCGGCCCGCTCACATCCGCGGCCCTGGCGGATGCGATCGCCAAGCTGGTGGGCGAGCAGGCGCTCGCTTTCTTCGACGCGATCGCCCCGATCATCCATCGCAGCTCCATCGACATGTCGGTCGCTTGGCTGCAGTCGCGCTACGACAAGGCCGGCCCGGGCGGATCAGGGGCCGACTACGTCAATTGCCCGCTCTCGCGTGCCCACTACGAGGCCTTCATTGATGCGCTGCTGGCGGGCCGAGAAGGTCGACTTTCACGAATGGGAGGCCGCGACGCCCTATTTCGACGGCTGCCTGCCGATCGAGGTCATGGCCGAGCGCGGCCGCGAAACCCTGCGGCACGGTCCGATGAAACCGTTCGGGTTGACCAATCCCAAGGCGCCGCACCAGAAGCCCTACGCGGTCGTCCAGCTGCGCCAGGACAACCGGCTGGGCACGCTGTTCAACATGGTGGGGTTCCAGACCAAGCTCACCTACGGGGAGCAGGTGCGTATTTTTCGCACCATTCCGGGCCTCGAGGGCGCCGAGTTCGCCCGGCTCGGCGGCCTGCACCGCAACACCTTCCTCAATGCCCCCAAGCTTCTCGACCACACGCTCCGGCTCAAGGCCGATCCGCGCCTGCGTTTCGCGGGCCAGATCACCGGTTGCGAGGGCTATGTGGAATCGGCCGCGATCGGGCTCATGGCGGGCCGCTTCGCGGCCGCCTCCCGGCTCGCCAAGCCGTTGGCGCCGCCGCCCCCCACGACCGCCCACGGGGCGCTGCTTGGCCATATCACCGGCGGCCATATCGAGACCATCGACGCGGGGCCGCGCTCCTACCAGCCGATGAACATCAATTTCGGTTTGTTCCCGCCGCTCTCGCAGTCTCCGACCAGAGCCGCGGACGGCACCCGGCTGCGCGGAACCGCCAAGACGCTGGCCAAGAAGAGCGCCATCAGTCGCCGCGCGCTCGGCGATCTGGCACTGTGGATCGCTGGTGGCGATCACGCCGTGGCGGCCGAATAAACACCCTGATCTGCCGATCGTGCTGGAAAATCGTCCAATGCCGTTGCCGCGCGAAATCGAAGGACGTTGGCGTACCAGCGTGGTGCTCAAGCGCGACGTGCTCTCGAGCGTAGAGCGTGGCCGCTTCCGCACCGAGACCGGCGAGGTCGAGGCCGTGCTGCGGCGCATCGACGAGGTTCCGTGGTGGAGCTTCCTGCTCGCCCGCCATCTGTTCGGCCGCGAGCGGGCGGCGCTCGCGGCCGCCGGCGCGCTCGGCGTGGCGCCGCCGCTGTGCTTCGCCGGGCGCCGCGTGCTGGTGCGCGGCTGGATCGACGGCGTGGCGCTGCATCTGGCCAAGCCCCACGGCGACCGCGGCTATTTCCGCTCCGCCAAGGCGGTCCTGCGCAAGCTGCACCGTGCGGGCATCTGCCACAACGATCTCGCCAAAGAGCAGAACTGGCTGCGCGGCAGCGACGGTCACGCCTACGTCACCGATTTTCAGCTGGCCATCCGCTTCAAGCACCGCAACCTCTTGTTTCGCATCGCCGCCTACGAGGACCTGCGGCATCTCTTGAAGCACAAGCTGCGCTATGCCCCCGAGACGATCAGCGCCGCGGAGCGGCGCGTGCTCGCGCGCAAGAGCCTCTTCACCAAGGCCTGGATGGCGACCGGCAAGCGCGTCTATCAATGGGTGACGCGCGACATCTTGCGCTTCACCGACCGCGAGGGTGGCGGCCCGCGTCTGGTCTACGACGCACCGCGCATCAGCGCGCGCCTCAAGTCGCACCCGCAGGTGCGCGAGGTCGCCATCGTGGCCTATCCGGATCGGCGCGCCGGGACCGGGCTCTACGCCTTCGTGGAGGCCGACCCTGCTCTGTCGGAGCGCGTGCTGCGCGACTACATGGCGGGCGGCGACGCGCCCAAGCCGCCCGAGCACCTGCAGATCGCCGAGGAGCTGCCACGCGGGCCAGGCGGCGAGGTTCGCAGCGAAATCCTCCAGCTCGTCGCCATGAACCAGGTCGACCTGATCGACGCCTTGATCGGCAACGAGCGGGAGCGCGCCCTCATCCAGCGGATCCTCGACGACCGTCGCAATATGCGCGACCGCTTCGCGTATTGAACCGCGCCGCTGATCCGCCAGCGGCCCTCATGCGAATATCCGCGCCGGCCGCCGCGCCGCCCGCCATATCCGCCATTGCCGCTGGAATTGGCTGAGCTCGACCGGCACGAACGGATCGTAGTCCCGGCCCTCCATGCGTTCGAGCAGCGGGCGCACGGGCGCGACCGGAAGCAGCGCGGGCGTGACCCCGCCGGCGATGACTTCGGCCAATCGGCCCGCTTGTGCCAAGTGCTGGCGGGCCTCTCCGCGCAGGTCGGCCATGGCAGCACGCAGCTCCGGCGTCGCCGGCTGCGCCGACGAATTGTGCGGTTGCGCGCCGTGCCGTTGCAGGACCTCGAGCGGCAGGAACAGCTGCCCGCGCGCCGCGTGACGGGGAAATGCCTGCAGCAGGCCGGCAATCGCATAGCCGAGACCGGCATGGAGCGCGAGCGGGCCAAGGGCTGGCATGCAGTCGGGCACCAGCACGCGGGCCGCGAGCTCGATCACCGCCGATGCGGTGGCGCGCGCATAATCGTTGAAGCCGGCGAGCGAGAGCATCGTGTCGTCGTAGAGATCGAAGCGCCGCGCGGCGATCAGCCCGGTCAGAAGCTCAGCCGGCAACCGGTAGCGCGCCACACTCTCCAGCAGGGCCGCCGCGACCGGATTGGCCGCGGCCTCGCCCGCCGCCTTGCCCTCGATCGCGTCGTTCCACCATTGCAGCCTGATCTCGCCGGCCAGCGGCTCGCGAATGACCTCGCGCACGCGCGCGATCTCGATGTTGAAGGCATAGAGCGCATGCAGAGCGTCGCGATGCTCGGCCGGTGCGAACAAGGCGGCGAGAAAGCGGTCCTTGTCGGCCGCGCGTACCAGCGCCTCGCAATGGGCGAACGCGTCTTGCATGGCGCAACCTCAGCCGGCCGGTCGCCGGCCCGAACCCGCTCTAACCCACCGCGATGAGAGCCGCCGCCACCCGCCGTCCCTCGGCGACCAGCACATTGTAGGTGCGGATGGCAGCGTTGGTGGGCATCGCCTCCCACCGGAGCGAATGCTCGCGAAAAGCTCGCGCAGGCCCGGTGGAACCGGCCACCAATCGCGGCCGGTGCCGAGAATGAACAGATCGAGGCGCGCGGCCAGCTCGAGCACCGGCGCCAGCGTCTCGGGCGTAACGGTTTGCGGGTCGGTGACCGGCCAGGCCCAAATTCCATCCGGCAGGCACAGCAACGCGCCGCGATGCGACAGCCCGGCGAAGCGGAAGCCGCCGTCCCCATAGGCGTCGATCGGCGCCGGATGAGGCAGATGCGGCGTGGCGGCGACGGCCGGCAAATTCAGGCCCGCGTTCGGGCCGGCGACGGGCTCGTTTGCGGCTCTTCCTCGCTCGCCATCCGGGTGGTGCCGACCCCGAGATAGATCAGCACCGGAGCCGCGATGAACACCGAGGTGTAGGTGCCGACCAGAACCACGCCGAACATCATGGTGGCGGTGAAGCTGTGAATCGCCTGCGGGCCGAACAGCAGCAGCGCGAGCAGCGCCAGCGTCACCGTCACATGGGTGATGATCGAGCGCGACAAGGTCGAGTTGACCGAGATATTGAGCAGGTCCGGCATCGGCATCTTCTTGTAGCGGCGCAGCATCTCGCGGATACGGTCATAGATCACCACCGTATCGTTGAGCGAATAGCCCAGGATGGTGAGCAGCGCCGCGATGCTGGTGAGGTCGAAGTCGATCTGGGTGAGCGACATGAAGCCTATGGTCAGCACCAGATCGTGCACGTTGGCGATCATGGCGCCGAGCGCGAATTGCCATTCGAACCGGAACCACAGATAGACCAGGATGCACATGATCGCGACCATCAGGCCGATCGTGCCCTTGGCCATCTGCTCGGTGGAGATGCGCCCTCCCACCACCTCGACGCGCCGGTAATCGACCTCGTCGCCGAGCGCGCCGCGCACCTTGGCGACGGCCGCCTGCTGCGCCTCGTCGCCGCCGGCCTGCTGCGGAATGCGGATGAGCACGTCGGTCGGGGCGCCGAACTGCTGCAGCTGGGCTTCGCCGAGGCCGAGCCCGTCGATGGCGCCGCGCATCTTGGCGATATCCGCGGGTCCCGCCTTCGCCTGCACCTCGATCAAGGTGCCGCCGATGAAATCGATGCCGAAATTCAAGCCGTGAAAGAAGTACAGCATGATGGCGACGATCGACAGCGCGGCCGAGATCGGAAAGCTCACGCGCCGGAAGCGCATGAAATCGAACTTGGTGTCGTCCGGTACTATTCGGAGCAGGCGCACGGATGTTCTTTCTGCTGCCGGCCGGTTCAGATCGGCACGGTCTGTGGTCGCTGCCAGCGTACCCAATAGGCGACGATCAGCCGCGTCATGGTGAAGGCGGTGAACACGGTCGTGACGATGCCGATGCCGAGCGTCACGGCGAAACCCTGCACCGCACCGGTGCCGATGAAGAACAGCACGGCGGCGGCGATGAAGGTGGTGATGTTGGAATCCAGGATGGTGGCCAGCGCCTTGGTGAAGCCCGCGTCGATCGCGGTAATCGGGGTGCGGCCGTTGCGCACCTCCTCGCGGATGCGCTCGTAGATCAGCACGTTGGAATCGACCGCGATGCCGACCGTCAGAACGATGCCGGCGATGCCCGGTAGCGTCAGCGTGGCGCCCAAGAGCGAGAGCAGCCCGAAGATCATCCCGACATTGATCGCGACCGCGATATTGGCGAACAGACCGAACAGGCCGTAGGTCGCCAGCATGAAGACCACCACCATCAGCGAGCCGACTACCGAGGCGAGCTTGCCCTTCTCGATCGAGTCCTGCCCGAGACCCGGTCCGACCGTGCGCTCCTCGATGATGCTCAGCTTGGCCGGCAAGGCGCCGGCCCGCAGCAGCACCGAAAGATCGTTCGCGCCCTGGACCGTGAAGCTGCCGGAAATCTGGCCCGACCCTTGCAGAATCGGCTCGCGGATCACCGGCGCGGAGATCACCTCGTTGTCGAGCACGATCGCGAACGGGCGCCCGACATTCTCCTGGGTGGCCTGCGCGAACTTGCGGGCGCCGGAGGAATTGAAGCGGAACTGCACGATCGGCTCGGTAGTGCGTTGATCGAAACCAGGCTGGGCGTCGGTCAGGTCGCCGCCCGCGACCAGGACCCGCTTCTCGATCAGGTACGGGGTCCGGCCTTCTTTCTCGGGCCCGTACAGGATTTCCGAGTCCGGCGGCGGGCGCCCCTGCAATGCCTGATCGATCGGCATCGATACATCTACCATCCTGAACTCGAGCTTGGCGGTCTTGCCCAGAAGCTCCTTGAGGCGCTGGGGATCTTGCAATCCGGGCACCTGCACCAGGATGCGATCGGTGCCCTGCGGCTGGATGAGCGGCTCGACGGTTCCGATCTGATTGATGCGCCGCTCGATGATCTCGGTGGATTGCCCGACCACCTGGCGCATGCGCTGGACAATGGACGCATCGGTCACGGTGAGCTGGACCAGGCCGCCGCCGGCATTGACGATGTCCACCGAGCGCTGGGTGGTGGCGCCGAGCAGTCCACCGATCGGCACCGCCAACTCCCGCAGCTTGGTCAGGCCCTGCTGCAGGTCGGCGTCGCGGATATGTACCTCGACGGTATTGCCCCTGATCACCGGCTGGCCGGTGATGCCGACGCGCGCATCGCGAAGGACCCGCCGCACATCGTCGCGCAAGCCCTCGACCTTCTGGCGGCGAACGTCGTTGGCGTCGACCTCCAGAAGGATATGCGAGCCGCCTTGCAGATCGAGGCCCAGCACGATGTGGCGTTGCGCCCAGGTGGGCCACCTCTGCACCATGCTGTCGGGAAAGAAATTGGGCACGGCGAACATGCAGACCAGGCTGGCCGTGAGCAGGATCGCCGCCGCCTTTGCACGCGAGATATAAAGCATTGGTCGTCCTGCTATCGCCTGCCGCGGCTCAGCCCGCGCTGCTGTCGTCCCGCGGCTCGCCCTTGGCGCGCACGCCCGTCACCATCTGGCGCACTTGGCGCACCCGCACGCCGTCGGAGATCTCCACCTCGACGTGCTCGTCGTCGACCACCTTGGTGACCTTGCCGACCAGCCCCCCTGAGGTAACGACCGTATCGCCACGCCGCAAGTTCTTGACCATCTCCTGGTGCTCTTTGGCCCGCTTCTGCTGCGGCCGCAAAACCAGAAAATACATGATCAGAACGATGATCACCATCATCGGCAACGGCGATCCGATGCCCACCAAGTCGGTCAGACCGCCTTGGGCAAAGGCCGGTGTAATAAGCATCGAAAAAACCCCGCGGATCAGCCGGTTGCGCCTCGCCCGGCGCGAAACCGCGCTGGTATCGGGCTGAAATTTGCGCGGACTATAACGGTCGCAGGCCCAATTGCAACGCTACCCGCCGATGGCCGCCCGGAGCCCGCGAGCGACCTTGCGGGGGCGCCGGGGGCCGGCTAAGGGTCTTCCGAAAGCGGCGGAAATCCATGGCCAAACGCGTCAAAAAGCCCCAACCCAAGGGCAAATCCAAGCCGCCGGCGCCGCGGGTCTCGGCCCCCCCGACCGAGCCGACCCTGCGCATCGCCGCCGCGCTCGAACGATTGGCGCCGGCCACCCCCGCGATCCCGGATTTCGAAGCCGCCGATGCCTTCGTCTGGCAGCCGGCGGGGCGGCGATTGGCGCCGGTTGCGCGGGTGAACCGGGTCGCGATGTCGCTCCTGAAAGGGATCGACCGGGTGCGCGACCTGCTTTTGGAGAATACTGAACGCTTTGCCCGCGGGCTGCCCGCCAATAACGCGCTCCTGTGGGGGGCCCGCGGCATGGGCAAATCCTCGCTGGTCAAGGCGGTGCATGCCACCGTCAACGCCGTCCCCGCCCGCACCGCCCCGGCGCGGCTCAAGCTCATCGAGATTCACCGGGAGGACATCGAGAGCCTGCCCGAGCTCATGACGCTGACGCGGGCCACGCCGCACCGCTGCATCTTGTTTTGCGACGACCTTTCTTTCGACGCCGAGGACACCAGCTACAAGTCCCTCAAGGCGGTGCTGGAAGGTGGCATCGAGGGCCGCCCCGACAATGTGGTCTTCTATGCGACCTCGAACCGGCGCCACCTGATGCCGCGGGAGATGGTGGAGAACGAGCGCGCCACCGCCATCAATCCGGGCGAGGCGGTGGAGGAGAAGATCTCGCTGTCCGATCGCTTCGGGCTCTGGCTCGGTTTCCACCGCTGCAGCCAGGACGAATATCTGGCCATGGTGGAGGCCTATGTGGCCCGCTACGGCATTGCGTTCGCGGGCGAGCCGCTCAGGCACGAGGCGCTGGAATGGGCGACCACGCGCGGTGCCCGCTCGGGCCGGGTCGCCTGGCAATATGTGCAGGATCTGGCGGGACGGCTGGGCGTGCGGATGATCGAGCCCGAGTGAGGAGCCCTTGGGCTCAAGGCTCGCCCGTCAGGCGCCGCCGAGGAAGGGCATCGGGTCGACCGGCGCCGAGCCCTTGCGAACCTCGAAATGGAGCTGCGGCGCGTCGACGTTGCCGCTCTGGCCGGACTTGGCGATCACCTCGCCGCGCTTGATCTGGTCGCCGCGCTTGACCAGGAGCTCCTTGGCATGGGCGTAGGCGGTGACATAGCCATTGGGATGCCGCACCAGGACCAGGTTGCCGTAGCCTTTGAGCTCGTTGCCCGCATAGGCGACCACGCCGTCCTCGGCTGCCTTGATGGGTGTATTCTCCGGCACGGCGACATCGATGCCGTCGTTCTGCTGCCCGTTCGGCTTGGGTCCGAAGCTCGCGATGATCCGCCCGCGCACCGGCCAACGGAATCCCGGTGCGGTATCGGTGGCGGTCTTGGCTGCCGTCTCGGTAGCCGGCGTATCGGGACTTGGGGTCACCATGCTGGCGCTCTGCGCCGGGGCGTTGCCGGCGAGCACCTTGTTGTTGCCGGTCGGCTTGGTCGGCACCGCCGCCGGCTCGGCTTCGGGCGTAGCGCTGCTGATGCGGGCGCCCGGAATCACCAGACGGTCGCCGATGCTGACCTTGCTGTAGGGCAGGATGTTGTTGGCCTTGGCGATCTCGGCGACCGACTTGCCATATCGGTGCGCAATCTTGGTCAGGGTCTCGCCGGACGCGACTACGTGCACGCCGGAATTGACCGGGCCGGCGGCATGCGGGGCCGGGCTCGGCGGCGCAATGGCCGGCGGGGGCGCGACGACGGGAGCCGGCTTGAGCGCAGCGGCAGGCGGCGCCGCAAGCGCGCTGGTACGGGTGGATGGCGCCGCTGCGGCGGGCGCGGCAGCCGCCGCTGCATAACGCGGAATGACCAGGCGTTGGCCGGCCTGGATCGCATTGGGCGACGCCAGCTTGTTGGCTTCCATGATGACCGCGACCGGCACACCGTGGCGGTGCGCGATGCCCTCGATGGTGTCGCCCGGAGCCACCGTGATGGCGGTGCCGCCGTCCCAGCTCCATTGCCCGGACGGGGTCGGCTTGCGCACAACCGATTGCGGCGCCGCGACCGATTGGGGCGCCGCGACCGATTGGGGCGCCGCGACCGATCCGGTGATTTCCGGGCCGGGAGCCGGATTGTAGGAAGCGGGAGCGTAGGCTGGCGGCGGGTTATAGGCCACCTGAGAGGGTGGCGGGGTATAGGAGGCCATGCCCCTTCCGCCACCCGCCACGATCGGGGATTCGACCGGGGCGGCGCGTGCCTGGGTTTGCGGCGGCGGCAGCTGCGAGGTTTGCGGCAGCGGCCGCGACTCGACGTGCCCGACCGGAGCTCCCTGCGAGATCGAGCCGGTGGCGTCGCCCTGGGCGCCGCGCGTCGCATACGGACCTTCGCCGAAGCGCGACTCGCCGCTGCAACCCGCGAGCCCGATTGTGACCAGCGCCAGCGCAATCGCCCGTAGAGGCGACGGGCGCAACCCCCCGACCAAAGAATTCATGTTTTGCCCACTCGAACGCAACAACAACGCGGTGAGTTAACAGGCCGGAAGTAAATAAGGCTTTAAGGGGAAACCCTATCTCAACCCTAACAAATCTTGACGAAACCCCTTACAATTCACGGGCTTGGCCAGCCAGCAGCGGCACGAAACGCACGGCGATCAATTCCTCCTGCCGGACACCATCATTGCTCTTGGTTAACCTGACGAGATTTTGCGGGCTGCCATGCGGTCCGAGCGGCAAAACCATGACGCCATCCGGAGCAAGCTGCTCGACCAGCGCCTGCGGCACGGCCTCGGCGGCGGCCGTAACGATGATGCGATCGAATGGCGAGCGGTCGGTAGCGCCCGCCAAGCCATCGCCGAGACGCACCTCGACGTTCTTGTAGCCGAGCGTCTCCAGCCGCGCCCGGGCGGCGTCCGCCAGGGTGCGATAGCGCTCGACGCTCACCACCTCGCGCACCAGGCGCGAGAGCACCCCCGCCTGGTAGCCGGAGCCGGTGCCGATCTCGAGCACGCGATGCCCGGGCAGCACGCCCAGCTGCTCGGTCATGTAGGCGACCACGTACGGCTGGCTGATGGTCTGCCCGCAAGCGATCGGCAGCGCCCGGTCCGCATAGGCGGCATCGAGAAACTGGCCCTCGACGAAATACTCGCGCGGCACCTCGTCCATGGCGCGCAACACCGCCGCGTCGCCGATCCCGCGCCGCCGCAAGGTGAGCATGAACTGCATTCGCCCGACGCTGTCGTCGCCCGCCGGTTGCTTGGACACCGCTTCTCCTCCAGCGCAATTTGAGTCAGCTCTGGCTGAACAGGCCCGCCAGCTTGGTCAGGTACGGCTCGTCCGTCATGTCGAGGCGCAGCGGCGTCACCGCGATGCGGTTGGCGGCGAGCGCGGAAACGTCGGTACCGTCGCCCGGCGGCTGGCTGCGCGAGCGCACATAGGCGATCCAGTAATAGGCATTGCCGCGGCCATCCTCGCGCGCGTCGATATGCAACCGCTCCTGGCGGCGCCGCCCCTGGGTGGCGACCGCGATGCCCTTCACGTCGCCGGGAGGGCAGTTCGGAAAGTTGAGGTTGATCAGCACGTCGTGGGGAATGCCCTTGGCGAGCACGCGTCGGATGATGTCGGGCGCGAACCGGATCGCGGTATCCCAGTGCGGCGGCTGCTTGCTGTGAGAGAGATAAGCCTGCGAGAGCGCGACTGAGGGAATGCCCAGGATCGTGCCCTCCACGGCGCCCGCCACCGTGCCCGAATAGATCACGTCCTCGCCGGCATTGCGCCCGCGATTGACGCCCGCCAGCACCAGATCGGGCGGGTGGTCCTTGAGGATGTGGCGCGCCCCCATGATGACGCAATCGGTGGGCGTGCCCTTGACCGCAAAATGGCGCTCGCCGATCGCGCGCAGCCGCAGCGGATCGTTCAGCGAGAGCGAATGCGACACGCCCGATTGATCGTATTCGGGCGCGATCACCCAGATGTCGTCGGACAGCGCGCGGCCGATCTGCTCGCAGACGCCGAGCCCCTCGGCATGGATGCCGTCGTCGTTGGTGATCAGGATGCGCACGGGAAAGCGCTCATCCGGCATGCTCGATGGTCTTGCGGCCGCCCATATAGGGCGCCAGCGCATCGGGAACCGCGATCGAGCCGTCCTGCTGCTGATAGTTCTCCAGGACGGCGATCAGGGCGCGGCCGACCGCGACACCGGAGCCGTTCAAGGTGTGCGGGTGGCGCACCTGCCGGCCTTCCCGGGTGCGGTAGCGCGCGCTCATGCGACGCGCCTGGAACTCGCCGCATACCGAGCAGGAGGAGATCTCCCGATAGGCCCCCTGCCCCGGCAGCCAGACCTCGATATCGTAGGTCTTCTGCGACGCGAAGCCCATGTCGCCGGCACACAGCGTCACCACCCGGTAATGCAGGTCGAGCCGGCGTAGCACCTCCTCGGCGCAGGAGAGCATACGCTCGTGCTCGTCGGCGCTCTGTTCCGGCGTGGTGATCGAGACCAGCTCCACCTTGCTGAACTGATGCTGGCGGATCATGCCGCGGGTATCCCGGCCGGCGGCGCCGGCCTCGGCACGGAAGCACGGGGTGAGCGCGGTCAACCGCATCGGCAGCGCGTCCTCATCGACGATCAACTCGCGCACCAGGTTGGTCAGCGGCACCTCGGCGGTGGGGATGAGCCATAGAACATCCTTTCGAACTGGAAATTCCAAAGGCGTTAGTTTTTGCTCAAGCTCAAATGTGCCCGGCTTAACGCCCGACTCCTTGTATTCAGTCTCCAGTTGGTCGAGTTGTTTCTGCTCGTCGAGAAGTCGAGTTGCTGCGAACTGATCGTCCTTGAATTTGGGCAGTTGCGCGGTCCCGAACATAGTATGATCGCGTACGAGTAGGGGTGGATTGACCTCGGTGTAGCCGTGCTCGCCGGTGTGTAGGTCGAGCATGAACTGTCCGAGCGCGCGCTCGAGGCGCGCCAAACCACTCTTCAGAACCACGAACCGGGCGCCCGAGAGCTTGGCGGCGGTCTCGAAATCCATCTGACCGAGCGCCTCGCCGAGCTCGAAATGTTGCTTCGGCGCGAAGCCGTATGCGCGCTTGACCCCGAAATGATGATGCTCGACGTTGTGGCTTTCATCCAGGCCGTCCGGCACCGCGTCCAAGGGCAGATTGGGGACTTGCGCCAGCGCGTCATCGAGCTTCGCGGAGAGCTTCTTCTCCTCGACCTCCAGAGCCGGGATTGCCGCCTTGAGGGCGGCGACCTCGGCCATCAACCTTTGCGCCGTCTCCTCCTCGTTGCTCTTCTTGGCGGCGCCGATCTCTTTTGACGCGGCGTTCCGGCGCGCCTGCGCGGCCTCGGCCTTGCCGATGGCGGCGCGGCGATCCTCGTCGATCCTGATCAGCCCGGCGGCCTGCGGCGGCAGGCCGCGCCGTGCCAGCGCGCGGTCGAAGGCGGCGGAATTATCGCGAATCCATTTGATGTCGTGCATGCTCAGAGTCCGGCGTCATGACCGGCGCAATTCGGCCCATGACCAAAACGACAAATCGACCAATCGAATGATACCCGATGTCTACTCCGCCGGCTTGGCGGCGGCGGCGGCCGCGGCGCGGGCCTTCTCGGCGGCGACCCTCTTCTCGACGATCTGCACCGCCCAGATCGATCCTCCATAGAGAAGCAGGAGCGGGACGGCAAGCGAGCACTGGCTGATCACGTCGGGGGGCGTGAGCACCGCCGCGATCACGAAGGCGCCGACCGCGAAGTAGCGCCATTTCGAGATCAGCTGCTGCGAGGTGACGATACCCACCCGCCCCAGCAGCGTGAGGATCACCGGCAGCTGGAATGCGATCCCGAAGGCGAAGATGAGCCGCATCATCAGGCCCAGATAGTCGTCGACCTTGGGCAACAGCTCGATCGTGGCGCGGCCGTCGCCGCCCGCCTGCTGCATGCTGAGCGAGAACCGCGCCAGCAGCGGCCAGAGCATGAAATACACCACCAGGGCACCCAGCAAGAAGAAGAACGGCGTCGCGACGAGATAGGGCAGGAAGGCCTGCTTCTCGTTGCGGTAGAGGCCGGGCGCCACGAACATGTAGAGCTGCGACGCCACCACCGGAAACGACAGGAAGGCCGCCCCGAACATCGCCAGCTTGAGCTGCACGATGAAATACTCGAGCAGGCCGGTATAGATGAACTTCGAGTTCTCCACGCCCGCCACCCAGACATACGGGAACGTCAGAATGTTGTAGATCTGCTTGGCGAAGAAGAAGCAGGCGATGAACATCACCATGAAGGCCACCGAGGCCTTGATCAGCCGCGAGCGCAGCTCGACCAGATGCTCGATCAGCGGCGCCTTGGTGGATTCGATGTCCTCGTGGGTCATGCCGGCTCGCCTCCGGCCGCGCCATGCTTGACCGGCTCAAGGCCGGATGCCGTGGCGCCTTCGCCCGCGGCCGCGACCGGCGGGCTATCCTCACGCATCCCGACGGGTTCCGCAGCCGGCGCCTGCGCTTGCGGCGTGGCGGCGGCCTCGCCCGTTGCGGCCGCTTCCGCGGGCTTGTCGGCGACGGTGCTCTCGATGTCGCGCTGGGCGCTCTCCATTTCCTTACGCACGTCGGCGAGCGGGTCGAAATTGGAGTATTGGGCGGCATGCGACGCCATCTCGTCGACCTCCTTCTTGAGGTCGGCCAGCTCGGCCTCGCGCATCGCATCGTGGAACTGGTTCTGGAAGTCGCCGGCCATGCGGCGGATCTTGCTCATCCATTGCCCGAGCGTGCGCAGCACGCCGGGGAGCTCCTTGGGGCCGATGAAAATGAGCGCGACGAGGCCGATCAGGAGAAGCTCGCTCCAACTAAAGTCGAACATGGAGATGCCAACTCCGCGCTAGAACGGTTTCAGATTAGCCGGAAACGAGAACCGCTCGCGCTTTTCGGTTTTTGCACGGATCGAGATCATGGCCGATCCGGAGATCGAAGGCGCGTCTCCGCCGTAGGCGAACGGCGCCGCCGACATGCCCTTCTTCAAGAGGTCGAGCTGGTCTCGGCCCGCCGCTTCAGATCGGCCGCGGCGTTGGTGGGCTGATGGTCGAGCGGCTTCGGCTCCGGGGTCGGTTCGGTCTTGGCGGTGTCCTCGTCCTGCATGCCCTTCTTGAAGGACTTGATGCCCTGCGCGAAGTCACCCATCAATTCCGAAATCTTTCCGCGGCCGCCGAACAGCAGCAAAAACAGGACCACGACCACGATCCAATGCCAAATACTGAATGAACCCATCGGATTTTCCTCCGCATCGACGGAACCGCAAACCGCTCGAGACCACGCCACGAGCGCATGCCGGACCCGCCTTCGCTTCAACCGTGAAACTAGGCCCGGGGAGCCGCAAAGACAAGGACTTCACCCGCACTTGAGCGCGCGTGGCCGTTGCCGGAGGCCGGACCCAAGGCTTTGGAAAGTCTGGATTCCAGCGGCCTTTCGCCGCATTAACCGCGACTGCAGGACGACCACGTCAGCAGCCCACCGCGGATGCCCGGCGCGGTGGGGCCGGAAGACCTCGCCTCAGTCTTCCGCGGCGGGTTCCGGCCGGGGGGCGAGACCGAGATCGAGATCGCCGGGCTCCAACGGGTCCTCGTCGTCGCGCAAGGCGGCATCGTCGGACGGCATCGGCACCGAGAAGCCGGGGGGTAGACGGCCATCGAGCAAGCCGGAACCCTTGAGTTCCTCGACACCGGGCAGATCGTCGAGCGCGTCCAGCCCGAAATGCGACAGGAACGCAGCCGTGGTGCCGTAGGTCACCGGCCGGCCGGGCGCCTTGCGCCGGCCGCGCGGCCGGATCCATCCGGTCTCCAGCAGCACGTCGACCGAGCCTTTGGAGGTCGAAACCCCGCGAATCTCCTCGATCTCGGTGCGCGTCACCGGTTGATGGTAGGCGATGATGGCCAAAGTCTCGATCGCCGCCCGCGACAGCTTGCGGGTCTCAATGGTCTCCTTGCTCAACAGCCAGGACAGATCGCCGGCGGTGCGGAAGGTCCATTTTCCGTCGATCCGAACCAGGTTGACGCCGCGAACCGCATAGTCCTCCTGCAGGCGGGTCAGCGCCGCCGGCAAATCGACACCCGCCGGCAGCCGCGCGGCCAACGCAGGCTCGTCGAGCGGCTCGGCGGATGCGAACAGCATCGCCTCCAGTAGCCGAAGCTCCTCCGGTCGCACCTCTTCGGCGCTTTGTGGCTCGTCCCTCGGCATGATCACTCGCTTGGCCAGACTCGACATCAAATACGGCCTCCCCTTCCCGTCTGTTCCCTATTCGGTGCGGTCAGCGCCGACCGTCGCGCCGGCACCTCCGCCGGCGACCCGCTTGCGCATGAAGATCGGCGAAAACGCTTCCTGCTGATGAATCTCGGCATACCCTTCCCGCACCAATTCGAGGGCGGAGGCGAAGCTCGAGGCGAATACGGTCGCGGCCAGCGCGGGATCGACCACATAAGCGATGAGGTACTGGTCCAGCCGCGACCAGTCCGCGGAGCGGCCGATCAGCCGCTCGAGCACGTCGCGGGCCTCGGCCAGCGACCAGACCGTGCGCTTGGCGTAATGCAGGTGCGCCAGCGCCTGCTTCTGGCGCTGGGACGCGTAGGCGGACAAGAGATCGTAGAGCGTCGCGGTCCATTCCGGCCGCTTGATGTGGGCGATTGGCTCAGGTTGACCGCGCTTGAAAACGTCGCGATCGAGCAGCGGCCGCCCGAACAGCCGTTCGGCCACCTCGCGGATCGCCTCCAGCCGCTTGAGCCGAAGCGCGAGCGCGTTCGCCATGTCCTCGGCGGTCTGACCCTCGGGCGCATGGCTGTCCGGCAGGAGCAGGCGCGACTTGAGATAGGCGAGCCATGCCGCCATCACCAGATAGTCGGCCGCCAGCTCGAGCCGTAGCTTACGGGCTTCCTCGATGAAGGTCAGATACTGGTCGGCCAGCGCCAGGATCGAGATCTTGGCGAGATCGACCCTCTGCTGGCGCGCGAGCATCAGCAGAACGTCGAGCGGGCCCTCGAAGCCTTCGACATCGACCACCAGGGCCGGCTCGTCGCCAGCGTCGGCGTCGGCGCGCTGCATCTCGAACGGGGTCTCTTGGTGCGGGATCATGACAGCACCATCCTGGCGCCGGCGGCTCGTCCGCCGGCCAGCAAGGCCGCGAAGGCGCGGCGCACCTCGGCCAGGTCGATCGTGTGCCTGGGCTGCCGCCGTGCCGCGAGCGCGGCGGCGGCCCGGCGTGCCGCCGCGCCGGCCAGGGCCGGGACCGCAGCCGCGACCGCGCGCATCTCCTCGATCCTCCCGTTGCAATGGAGAATGAGGTCGCAGCCCGCGGCCAGCGCCGCAGCCGAGCGCTCCGCGAGCGAGCCCGACAGCGCCCCCATCGAAATATCATCGCTCATCAGCAAGCCTTCGAATCCGATCGAATCGCGAATCACGTCTTGTACCATTGTGACCGAAGTCGTGGCCGGCGCGACCGGGTCATAGGCGGAAAAAACCACGTGGGCAGTCATCCCCATGGCGAGACCGGCGAGCGGCCGAAACGCGGCAAAATCCACCGCCTCGAGGCTCGCGCGGTCGACCGTGACGGTGGGTAACCGATCATGGCTGTCGGCTGTGGCGCGACCGTGGCCGGGCAGATGCTTGAGAACCGGCAGCACGCCCCCTTCCATGAGCCCCTCGGCGATCGCACCGGCGATGGCCGCAACCTTCTGGGCGCTTTCCCCATAGGCGCGGTCCCCGATGACCGGATCGGCGTCGATGGCCGGGACGTCGGCGAGCGGCAGGCAATCCACATCGATCCCGAGCGTGATGAGGTCGTGGGCGATCAGGCGCGCCCCCATGCGGGCGGCTTCCAGGGCCGAGGCCGGGTCGCGCTCCCAGATCCGTCCATACTGCGCGCCCGCCGGGTAGCTCGGCCAATACGGCGGGCCGAGCCGCTGCACGCGACCGCCCTCCTGATCGACCAAAACCGGCGCGTCGGCGCGGCCCACCGCCTCGCGAAAGTCCGCCACCAGACCGCGGACCTGCTCGGGCGTCTCGATATTGCGCTTGAATACGATAAGGCCCCAAGGCTCGGCCTCGCGCAGGAACGATCGTTCCTGGCTCGTCAAGGCGGCACCCGACACGCCGATGATGAAAGCGCGCTCGCTCATCGGCGCGGATTAGAGCATTTTCAGGAAAAGTGAAACCGCCGGCTGGCAGGCTTGCACAGATTGCTTGACCGGGTCCGCAGAGGGCACGGCGGCTGCGAGATCGGACCTGTGATCGAACGCCGGCCCGCCCGCCTTGACGGCGGGCCGCAGGCTCGTCGCGCGCGGGCAGGTCTCAATTCTTCTGGACGATGCACTGACCGCCGGCGGCTTTGAGGCCGCCGCAGAATTGGTCGGCATCGCCGGCGGCTCCGAACGGCCCGACCATGGTGCGGTAGAAAACTCCCTTCGGGCCGAGATCCGCACGCCGTACGATCGCCTCGCGGTCGCCGAGCTGACTGGGAAACTTGGACTGCAGGTTGCGGAAGGACGCCTGCGCATCAGCTTCGCTTCGCTGCGAGGAAATCTGTACCACATAGCCGCCCGAAGCCGAGCCGCTTGCCACAGCCGGCGCGGCGGGCGCGACCGAGGCGAGCTTGGGCGCGGGCGCCGATGCGGCGCCGGCGACACGCGGCGGCGGCTGATTTGACGACGCGGGGTCGCCCGCCTGCGGCTCGAGCGAGAGCGGGCCCCCGCCGTTCCGAGCCGGGGCCGGAGCCGGCTTGGCAGCAGTCGGCTGGCGCGTGGCAGCGACCGGCTGTGACGGCGCGGTTTGTGGCGCCGCCCCCATGCCGTTCACCGGGCGCGCCATCGGGTCGGTGCCGTCCGGCCGAATCAGCACGGTGCGAACCTTCTTGGGCTCGGTGCCTGCGGGGGCCGATTGCGGCACGGCGCTCGACTGCGCCGAGGGTCCGGGACCCGGCGATGTGGTAAAGGGAGCCGGCAGCACGCCGCGCTGATTGCTCGGATCGGGCAGCGTGACCGGCTCTTCCTGGCGCGTCACGACCCGCTCGTTCGAGGCGCCAACTCGCTCCTGAATGGATTTGCCCTGCTGGTCGCCCCCGGCTGCAGCCGGCAGTACCTTGTTGGGCGTTTTATCGGCCGAGATGATCGGGGTATCGGCCGGGCTGAGGCCCGAATGGTAGGTCCGGTACCCATAGGCCGCGGCAGTTCCCAATATGCCGCAACCGACCAGCACCACGACGGTCACCAGGCTGTTGGTTGCCCGCGCGCGCGGCGGGTCGTCATAGACGCGCTCGTCGCTCGGCACCGGCGCGCCGTCGAAAAAGTAATTCTCGCCCTCGTGATCGCCCTGCTGCGCCGCTTGATGCGGAGTGTGCAGCCGCTCGTCCATATGGACGCCACCATGCGGCTCGTCATCGTAGCGATTGTCCGCGTACCCGACCTCCGGGTCGGCAGCCGGATACCAACCCGCGTGGACGGAATGTGCCTGATAGGCAAGCTGGTCGTCAGGCGAGGCCCGCAATGACCTCGCCGCCGCAATGGCCGAGTTCGACCTGCTCGAAATGCGGATCGGCAACCGGCGTGGCCCGCATGGATTCGCGCGCCATGGCAGCCGCCGTCTTGCGCCAATCGGACGGCGATGCATCCGCTCGCTGCCGCGTCTCGGGGACGTACCCGCCGCCCCGGTCGGGCTCGGAGAAAGAATCGCTCTGCCCGATCAGGCGGGCCAGCTCGGCCAGCGGATCGTTGCCGCCGACATCCCGTGACCCGGCCGACGCGCCGGTGCGGCGCGCTGCCTCGTTCGATCGATAGGATCTCAAAATCTTGTCGTCCGCCATACGCTATCCCACTTCGGGTACTGGCGTCGTGCTCGGTCGGTTCCGGACGGATCCCAGCTTCAGGTCGCCTGTGGCCAATCACACCGAGCGAGATCAACGCATCTCATCGGGTGCCCCGACACCGAGCAAACTCAGGCCCGAGGCCAGGACTGTGACGACGCCTTGCACCAGGGCAAGACGAGTCATGGTCATTAGTGGATCATTCTGGATAATGAAGCGTAAATGTGGCGCATCATTCCCGCGATTCCACTGGGCGTGAAATTCGCTAGCCAGATCATATAGGTAGAAGGCGATACGGTGCGGCTCATGGGCCAGAGCGGCCGCTTCGAGCAACCGCGGATAGAGTGCGAGCCGCCGCATCAGGGAAAGCTCGCCCGCATCGTCGAGCCGCTCGAGGGGGGCGGCGGCGAGCCTTTCGGCGCGTGCGGCTGCCTGGGTCGGCAGGTCCGGTATCAGAGCGCGCGCGTTGCGGAACACCGATTGGGCACGGGCGTGGCCGTATTGAACGTAGAACACCGCGTTGTCGCGTGATTGCTCGATCACCTTGGCGAGGTCGAAATCCAGCACCGCATCGTTCTTGCGGTACAGCATCATGAACCGGGTGGCATCGCGGCCGACTTCGTTCACCACCTCGGCCAGCGTCACGAACTCGCCGGAGCGCTTGGACATCTTGACCGGTTGGCCGGCCCGCAGCAGCTTCACCAGCTGGACGATCTTCACGTCGAGCTCGGCTTGGCCGCCGCTCACGGCCTGCACGGCCGCCCGCATGCGCTTGACATAGCCGCCGTGGTCGGCCCCCCACACATCGATCATGTTGCCAAATCCGCGATCGAACTTCGATTTGTGGTAGGCGATATCGGAAGCGAAATACGTATAGGTTCCGTCCGATTTCATGAGCGGACGATCGACATCATCGCCGAACTGTGTGGCGCGAAACAAGGTCTGCTCGCGATCCTCCCAGTCCTCCACCGGCGCGCCTTTGGGCGGCGGCAACCGGCCCTCGTAGACATAGCCCTGCCGGCGCAATTCCGCGATGGTGGCGGCGACCAGATCGTGCTCGCCCTCGATCAGCGATCGCTCCGAGAAGAACACGTCGTGACGGACGTTGAGTGCCGCCAGATCCGCGCGGATCGCCGCCATCATCATCGTGATCGCCTGCTCGCGCACCAGCGACAGCCAACGGCCCTCGGGAAGGTCCAGCAGCGCGGGCCCGTGCTCGGCCGCGAGCGCGGCGCCGACCGGCTTGAGATAGTCGCCCGGATAGAGGCCCTCGGGAATTTCGATATTCTCGCCCAGCGCCTCGCGGTAGCGCAGATACGCGGACTTCGCCAGCACATCGACCTGGGCGCCGGCGTCGTTGACGTAATACTCGCGTGTCACGGCGAAGCCCGCTGCTCCCAGAAGATTGGCGAGCGCGTCGCCGAACACTGCGCCGCGGCAGTGGCCGACATGCATCGGCCCGGTCGGGTTGGCCGAGACGTATTCGACATTGACGGAGGTCCCCGCCCCCACGGAGCTGCGGCCATAGCCCGCGCCCGCGGCCAGCACCGCGCGCAACGCATCGGACCAAGCGGACGGCGCGAGCGTGAGATTGATGAATCCCGGCCCCGCCACCTCGACTTTGGCGACCAGGTCGTCGCGGCGCAGCTGGGCGGCCAACGCCTCGGCGAGCTCGCGTGGCTTCTTGCCGGCATCCTTGGCCAGGACCATGGCGGCGTTGGTGGCCATGTCGCCATGGGCGGCCTCGCGCGGCGGCTCGACCTGCACGCGGCTTTGATCGATGCCGGCGGGCAAAAGTCCGTCCGCGACCAGCGTGAGGTTGGCGGCGCGAATCTTGTCGAGCACGAGCGCGAAAATGTTCTTGGAAGGATTTTGCATCGCCGTGGGCTTGTCATCCGATCTCGGGCTTGTCCGAGCTCGGGAACCTGCTCTCGCGCATCCGGCCGCAGCGAGCGCCCGGCGCCGCCCGGTAACCCAATTCGGGGAGCAAGTCAAAATGCCGGGCGCGGAATCAAGCGGCTAAGCAATCGTTACCCGAGAGCGTAGGATTGTCGTGGAATTCGAACGAACGTGCAAGCGATCATGCGGACCCCAGATATCGCGGCCTCAAGGCATCCCCAGAACCCCATCAAGCGAACCCCCTCGTTGGATCCGTCGCGCGGCCCGATGTTCCTCCCAGGTCTTGCCGATAACTGAATCTTCAGCTTGGCCACACTATAGTTGCCGCCAAACGGCCGCTGCAACCCGGAGGTCATCCATGCATGCCCATCAGTTGTCTTGGACCGAGGCGTCCGGTTGGCGCGGCGGCAATGGCGGGGCCGACAACGCGGATCTCGTCCTGTTTTTCGGTGCGCGTCAGGCTCTGGCCTGTGGCTCGCGCTACCGCGAGATGCGCTCCATGTTTCCGCGCGCCCATATCCTGGGCTGCAGCACGGGCGGCCAGATCGTCAACGACGACATCACCGATGATGAAATCGCCGTGACTGCGTTTCAATTCGACGCGACCCGCTTGCGCCTGGCCTGCGAGCCGTCCTTGGCCCCGGATTGCTCGCGCTCCTGCGGCGAAGCGATCGGACGGACGCTGGCGGCTGACGATCTCGCCGGCATATTCGTTCTATCCGACGGATTGAACGTCAACGGCAGCGAGCTCGTTGCCGGGATGAGCAGCGTGGTCGACCAACGCGTGTCGGTCACCGGCGGGCTGGCGGGCGACGGCGCGAAATTTCAAGAGACGCTGGTCAGCGCCGACTGCGAGCCGCGCAAGCAGACGGTCGCGGCCATCGGATTCTACGGTCCCTCGATCCGTCTGGGCCACGGCAGCGCCGGCGGCTGGGACGAGTTCGGACCGCGGCGTCGGATCACCCGTTCGCGCGGCAACGTCTTGTTCGAGCTCGACGGCGAGCCTGCGCTCGACCTTTATGAACGGTATCTCGGCGAGGATGACGTCAAAGGACTACCCGGAACCGCACTCCTCTTTCCGCTGCGCATCCGCGATCCGGGGCGGCCCGATCATGACATCGTGCGCACCATCCTGGCGGTCGACCACGAGGCCCGCTCGATGACTTTCGCGGGCGACGTGCCGGAGGGCTGGGTCGCCCAGCTGATGCGCGGGAATTTCGATCGGCTGGCCGCCGGGGCCGCCAAGGCGGCGCGGCAGGCCGCGGCCGGCAAGGCGGAAACGCGTGCCGGCGACCAGGTTGCCGTGCTGGTCAGTTGTATCGGTCGCCGCCTGCTGATGGGACAGCACACCGTCGACGAGGTCGAAGCCGCCGGCACCGAGCTTGGCGCCGACGTCTCGCGGTTGGGGTTCTATTCATATGGCGAGATCTCGCCGCACAGCGTGTCGGGCGTGTGCGAGCTGCACAATCAGACCATGACCGTCACCACGATCTCGGAGGCGGTCGGGTAGTTCCGATGCACAAGCTGCTCGGGCAGAGCCCGCTTCACCATCCATTTACGATGAAATTGTCCCGGAAAATTGCGTAAGCAAAACTTAGGCAGACGCGACTTCAATGCGGCCGCAACTCCTGCGCTCCGGGGAGCGCGGATGCGGGGCGAGCCAAGCATCGGGTTCCTTCTCGGCCGAGCTCCAGAGCGGACTTGGGGAGAGTTGTCGTGAACAGCCTCTTTGCCAGACAGCTTGCGAAAGCCAAGCAGCCCGACGGCAGCGTCGACACCGGCCTGCTCGGCCGGCTGGTGTCCGGCGCTTATGATCAAGCCGATCAAGACCGCCGGCGAACCGACCGTTCCATTTCGCTGATGATCGAGGAATTGGATCGCCTCCATCGCGGCCTCGAGCAGCTGGTCGAGGATCGAACCCTCGCACTACGTCAGCGCGAAGAAGAGCTCAGCTCCCAGAATCTGCGGTTCGACGCCGCGCTCAACAATATGTCGCAAGCGCTGCTGATGTTCGATTCCAAGGCCCGGCTCGTGATCAGCAATGACCGCTACCAAGAGATGTATGGGCTGTCGCCGGAGATCGTCAAGCCGGGATGCCGGCTTCGGGATCTGCTGGAGCACCGCAGGAGCAGCGGCACATTTGCCGACGATCCGGACAGCTACATCGCGAACGTGATCTCGGTCATCGCCGAGGGCAAGACCTGGGGCCAGTTCATGGAGCTGCCGGACGGCCGCACCATCTCGGTCGTCAATCATCCGATGGCGGGCGGCGGATGGGTGGCCACTCATGAGGACATCACCGAGCGCCGACGCGCGGAAAAGCAGATCGCGCACATGGCGCGTCATGACGCGCTGACCGACCTGCCCAACCGCCTGCTGCTGCGCGACCGCCTGGCGCACGCGCTCGCCGAGCTTCCAGGCGACGAGCGCTTGGCCGTGCTCTACCTCGACCTCGACCATTTCAAGGGCGTCAACGACACGCTCGGGCACCAGATCGGCGACGAGCTGCTCAGGACGGTGGCGGCGCGCTTGCGCGACTGCGTTCGCGAGGCCGATACCGTCGCGCGCGTCGGCGGCGACGAGTTCGCCATCATCCATACCGGCATCGAGCAGCCGAACGACGCCGCCGTGCTGGCGCGACGGATTTGCGAGGCGGTCAAGGAGCCCTGCGAGCTGCACGGCCATGCGGTCATCGTGGACACCAGCATCGGCATCGCGCTGGCTCCGGGCGACGGGACCGATCCCACCGAGCTGTTGAAGAATGCCGACATGGCGCTCTATCGGGCCAAGGCCGATGGACGCGGCACCTACCGCTTCTTCGAGCCGGAGATGGATGCGCGCATGAAGGCGCGCCGAACGCTCGAGCTCGCGCTGCGAATGGCGCTGGCCAACGGGGAGTTCGAGCTGCACTACCAGCCGCTCCTCAATCTGGAGGACCGCCGGGTGACGTGTTGCGAGGCGCTGATTCGGTGGCAGCACCCCGAGCGCGGCCTCATTCCGCCGACCGAGTTCATCCCCATCGCCGAGGAGATCGGGCTGATCGTGCCGTTGGGCGAATGGGTGCTCAGGCAGGCTTGCTCGGACGCCATGCAATGGCCGGCCGAGACCAAGGTGGCGGTCAACCTGTCGCCGCTGCAGGTGATGAACCAGAATCTGGTGGCCGTCGTGGTCGGAGCCCTGGCCGCCAGCGGACTGCCCGCGAGCAGGCTCGAGGTCGAGATCACGGAGTCGGTCTTGATGCAGAACTCGGAAGCCACGCTCGCGACCTTGCACCGGCTGCGCGAGCTCGGGGTGAAAATCTCGATGGACGATTTCGGTACCGGCTACTCGTCCTTGAGCTATCTGCGCAGCTTCCCGTTCGACAAGATCAAGATCGACCGCTGCTTCATCAGCGGCCTCGCGACCGGAGACAATTCCGTCGCCATCGTCTTGGCGATCGCGGGGCTGGCAAAGCATCTGGGGATCGCGACGACGGCGGAAGGCGTGGAGACTAGGCAACAATTGCAGCAGGTCAAGGCGCTGGGTTGCAGCGAGATGCAGGGCTTCCTGTTCAGCGCGCCGCGACGGATCGACGAGATCACGCAGATGCTGCGGTCGAGGGTCGACAAGGATGCGGCCTCGATCGAGGTCCGACGCACTGCCTAGCCGATGGCCCGCCCAGGCGGGCGTGCTTCACCGCAATTCCGGCGTCGCCTCGAACAGGCGAGCGTGCTCGATCAGGGCGTAGCGATCGGTCATTCCGGCGATGAAATCCGCGACCCGGCGCAATCGACCGGAATCGTCGGGCGCATCGGTATTCTGGACCCATTCGGCCGGGGCATCCGCGGGCGACGCCGCGTAACGGGCGAACAGGTCGCACACGACGTTTTCCGCCTCCCCCATGATGCGCCTGATGCGCTCATGCCGATACATGCGCTCGCTTAGAAAGCCCTTGATGGCGTGATCGGCGGCGGCCATGCCGGCCGAGAAACCGACCGCCGCCTCGCCGGCGAGGCGCAGGTCGGCGGCACGGCGGGGAGCCAACGCATGCAAGCGCCAGCCGGTCTCCGCGATGACGTCCTCGATCAGCCGCGCGATCAGGCGCCGCACCAGCTCATGCGATTCGCGCCCGGTGTCCAGCGACGCATAGGTGGCGCGGATTTCGCGGAGAATCTCCGCGATCATCTCGACACCGGCCAGGTCGTCGAGCGTGAACAGCCCGGCACGCAATCCATCGTCGATGTCATGGGCGTCATAAGCGATGTCGTCGGCGAGCGCCGCGATCTGCGCTTCCGCGCTCGGCCAGCTCCACAATTCCAGGTCCTGGCTCGCCGCATGAACCCGTATCGCATGCGGCAGGCCGCGCCGCAGGTAGCGGCCGATCGGCCCGCCCTGCCGGTCGGTGAGCGGCCCATTGTGCTTGACCACCCCTTCGAGCGTCTCCCAGGTCAGGTTGAGCCCGTCGAACTCGGCATAACGGCGCTCGAGCCCGGTGACCACCCGCAGGGTCTGGGCATTGTGGTCGAAGCCCTCGAAATCCGCCAGGCAGCGATCGAGCGCCCGTTCGCCGGCGTGCCCAAAGGGAGGATGACCCAGGTCGTGCGCGAGCGCGAGAGCCTCCGCCAGGTCCTCGTCGAGGCCGAGCGCCCGGGCGAGCGAACGCGCGATCTGGGTGACTTCGAGCGTGTGGGTAAGCCGCGTGCGGAAATGATCGCCTTCGTGGAACACGAAGACCTGGGTCTTGTGGGCCAGCCGGCGAAATGCCGTGGAATGGATGATCCGGTCGCAATCGCGCCGAAATGCGTTGCGGGTGGGACTCGACGGTTCCGGGTAGAACCGGCCGCGGCTGAGGTGCGGATCGGACGCATAGGGCGCCCGCGCGATGAAGGCTTCGACCGCCATGATCCGCCGGCCGCCCTTCCGGATTGACGTTGGTCGGACGCGTACTTAACTATTCCACAGACGATCTTGCAATCGGGCCCATGGTGCAATCGCGGTTGCGACCGGCCCCGCAGGCATGATCGCGGGGCCGAGACAGGACCGACGAGATGGATGACATAACGGTCACGGAACGTGCAGCGCGGCGAATCGGCGATATCTTGCGCCAAGAGCCGCTCGGAACCATGCTCCGCCTGAGTGTCGAAGGTGGCGGCTGCTCCGGGTTTCAGTACAAATTCGACACCGACAGCGCCCAGGAAGCAGACGATATCGTGGTCCGCCGGGAGGAGGCCCTGCTGTTGATCGATCGGGTATCGCTCGGCTATCTGGCGGGGTCCGAGATCGACTTCGTGGACGATCTGATCGGCGCCTCGTTCCGGGTCAACAACCCGAACGCCAAGGCCTCCTGCGGCTGCGGCACTAGCTTCACGCTGTAATTTCGCGCATTTGCCCCGGAGTACCTCGGCCCCGCCACTTTCGTGCCGGGGCCGCAGGGACCCTGTCTATTCCGCCGCCACCACCTCGGGCCGCGGATGCAACTCCTGCACCTCCTCCAGCTGCGGCTCCAGGCGACGCTTGAGCATGCGGTCAACGCGGTCGAGATAGATGTAGATGACCGGGCTGATGAACAGCGTCAGCAGCTGCGACAGGCACAACCCTCCCACGACCGCGATGCCGAGCGGTTGCCGCAGCTCGGCCCCCGCCCCGGCGCCGAGCGCAACCGGTAATGCGCCAAAAATCGCCGCGAATGTGGTCATCATGATCGGCCGGAAGCGCAGCAGGCAGGCTTCGCGCATCGCCGCCTCGGCGCTCATGCCGACCCGCCGGCGCTCAATGGCGAAATCGATCATCATGATGGCGTTCTTCTTCACGATGCCCACCAGCATCACGATGCCGATCATGGCGATGACGGACAGATCGTACTTCAAGAACATCAGGGTGAGGAGAGCGCCGACGCCCGCCGACGGCAACCCGGAAATGATGGTGATCGGGTGAATGAAGCTTTCATAGAGGATGCCGAGCAGCACATAGGCCGCAAAAATCGCCGCCAGCACCAGCACCCCCTGGCCCTTGAGCAATTCCTGGAACACCGCAGCGGAACCCTGGAAGCCGGTGGTGATGGACGCCGGGAGCCGAGCGTCACGCTCGATAGCGGTGACGGCGTCGACCGCCTGTCCGATCGAATAGCCGGGGGCCAGATTGAACGAGATGGTGACCGAGGGCTGGTTGGCCTGGTGGTTGACCAGGAGCGGTCCGACCGCGGGCACGAGCTTGGTCACCAACTCCAGCGGCACCGATACTCCGGTCGCGGTCTTGAGGTAGATGCGTGACAGTGCCGAGACATCGGTCATGAATTCCGGCTTGCTCTCCAGGATGACCTGATAATCGTTGGTCGGCGTATAGATCGACGCAACCTGACGGGCCCCGAAGGCGTTGAACATCTCCTGCCGGATCTGATCGATCGTGATTCCATAGACGCCAGCCTTTTGGCGATCGATCTCCACGTTCATCTGCGGATTTTTGATATAGAGATCGCTGTTCACGTCGCGGATGCCTTCGACCTTGGCGATCTGGTCGCGCATCTCGGGGGCGAGCCTGAACAGGGCTTCGGTGTCGCTCGATTGCAGCGAGTACTGGTATTCGCTCTTGGACTGCCGCCCGGTGATGTTGATGTTCTGTACGTTCTGGAAAAACACCGCCATGCCCGGAATCGTATTGGCGGTGATGCGCAAGCGCTGGATCACGGCGGTCGAATTTTCAGGTCGCTCAGACCTGGGCTTGAGCGCGATATAGATGCGGCCGGTATTGGGCGTCGGGTTGACTCCGCCCGGGCCGACCGAAGGATTCACGTAGTCGACCGCCTTGTCCTTGAGGACCAGCTCCGAGACCCTGGCCTGCAGAGCGACCATGGCGGGGAACGAAATGTCCGTCGCCGCCTCGGTGGTGGCGGAAATGAAGCCGGTATCCTCGGTCGGGAAAAAGCCCTTGGGTATGGCGATGTAGAGGTAGACGGTGGCGGCCAGGGTCGCAAAGGTGATCGCGAGCGTGACCGACTTGTATTTGAGTACCCGGTCAAGCGCCCATTCGTACGCCCTGAGCGTGCGATTGAAGGCTGCCTCGAACAGGCGCAGGACAATATTCTGCTTCTCGCCCTCGTGATGGTTGCGCAATACGCGCGCGCACAGCATCGGGGTGAGCGTCAGCGAGACGAATCCGGAGATCATGATGGCGACCGCGATCGTCACGGCGAACTCGCGGAAGACGCGTCCCACCATGCCACCCATCAGGAGCACGGGAATGAACACCGCGATCAGCGAGAACGTGATCGCCACGATGGTGAAGCCGATCTCCTTGGACCCCTTCAGCGCCGCCTCGAACGGGCGCATGCCGCCCTCGATATAGCGCACGATATTTTCAAGCATGACGATGGCGTCGTCGACCACGAATCCGACCGACAGCGTGAGCGCCAGCATGGTCATGTTGTTGATGGAAAAATTGAGCGCATACATCATGGCGCAGGTCCCGATCAGGGACACCGGCACCGCCAGCGCCGGAATGACGGTCGCCGGCACCGAGCGCAGGAACAGGAAGATCACCAGCACCACCAGCGCGATGGCGATGCCGAGCGTGAACTCGACGTCCTCCACCGAGGCGCGGATCGATTTCGATCGATCGGCGAGAACCTCTAGATCGATCGCCGCCGGCACCTGGGCCCGGTAGGTGGGCAATTGCGATTGCACCGCATCGACCACCGCCACCGCGTTGGCTCCGGGCTGCCGCTGCACCGCCAGCACCACCGCGCGCTTGTCGTTGAACCAGCTGGCGACCTGGTTGTTCTCGACGCTGTCGATGACGTTGGCGATCTCCTCCAGCTTGACCGGCGCGCCGTTGCGCCAGGCCACGATCACATTGCGGTATTCCTCCGCCTTGCGCATGGCATTGGTGGCCACCAGCGTGACGTTCTGGCTCGGGCCATAGAGCGTCCCGACCGGTGAGTTGGAATTGGTCGCAACCAGGACCCGGCGGATGTCATCGAGAGAAATATTGCGTGCTGCCGCAGCCGCGGGATCGACCTGCACCCGGGTGGCGTATTTCTGCGCGCCATAGACCTCGACGTTCGAGACGCCGGGAAGCTGGGTGATCTGCTGGGCCAGGATGTTCTCGGCGTATTCATCGACAACCGATATCGGCAAGGTCGACGAGCTCACGGAGAGCAGCACCACCGGGGCATCGCTCGGATTGGTTTTGTTGAAGCTCGGCGGCGTCGTCATCTCGATCGGGAGCCGCTTCTGCGCCACCGTCAAGGCCGTCTGCACGTCGAGCGCGGCACCATCGATGTTGCGATCGAGCACGAACTGGATGGTCATCTTGGCGCGGCCGAGCGTCGACGTCGAGGTCAGCGAGCTGATGCCCGAGATCGTCGACAGCTGACGTTCGATCGGCGCCGCAACCGACGAAGCCATCGTTTCGGCGCTGGCGCCCGGCAAATTGGTGTTGATCACGATGGTCGGGAACTCTACCGCAGGGAGCGCGGCAACCCCGAGCAGCCGGTAGGAAAACAGCCCGAAGACGATGAAAGTCGCGGTCACCAGCGTGGTGAGCACCGGGCGGCGGATGCAAAGCTCGGACAGACCCATGATTTAAGACCCCGCTTTGATTTGACGCGCGGATACCTTCGTGCCGTTGCTGAGCAGCAGCTGCCCCTCGGTCACGACGGTTTCGCCGCCGTTGAGGCCGCTCTCGAGCACCGTTTCCGACTCCAGGGCGCGAGCGACCTTGACGGGCTTTACGGATGCCACCCCGTCCTTGATGACAAATACGTAGGGTCCGCTCTGGCCGACCTGGACGGCGACCGAGGGGACGGTGACGGCCTCCTCCTCGCGGAAGTTGAGCCGCACCGACACCAGGGTGCCGGGCCATAGTAATTCATCGGCATTCGGCATGGTCGCGCGCACCGGCACGGTTCCGGTGGTCGGATCGACCGTGTTCTCGATCATCGTGACCTGACCGGTAGAACTGCGCGGGTCACCCGGGATGATCGCCTGGATGTTGGCCAACTCGTTGGCGAGAGCGGCGCGCAATTCGGGCAAGCTGCGCTGCGGCAGCGCGAACGTGACGTAGACCGGCGCGGTCTGGATGATGGTGGCGATCGGCGTGAGGTCGGCGGCGCGCACGAAATTGCCCACCTTCACGGCCGCCATGCTCACGCGCCCGCTGATCTGCGCCCGGATGGTGCAATAGCCGATCTGCACCTTGAGATTCTCGATCGAGGCCTGGTCGGCCTTGAGCGCGCCTTCGAAGGTCGCGACCTGGGTCTTGGAGTTGTCCAGATTTGTTACCGGGGTGGCGCCCTTGGCGACGAGGTCGGTGTAGCGGCGGACATCGCGCTCGGCGCCCTCGAGCTGGGCTTGGTCCTTCGCCAGCGTTCCCTCGGCCTGATGGAGCTGCGCCTCGATCGCGCGTGCATCCATCGTGAACAGAATATCGCCCTGCCGCACCATGGCGCCGTCCTGGAAGTGGACACCGAGAATTTCAGTATCGACGCGCGTCTTGACCGCGACGCTGGCAATCGGCGTCACCGAGCCGAGCAAATCGACGCGTACCGGCACCGTCCTCTTGGTTGCGACCGCGACGTCGACCGGCACGTTGCGCTCGGCGCGCGGCGCCTGCGCGACCGCGCCTTGCGGCGACCAAGGATTCCAGCTTGCCGGAATCACGCCTGTCTTCGCCCCGACCACGGCCGCCAGGGCAAGCACGGCGGCAACCCCCAACACCAAATTCCGCTTCTTCATCGTGGATTTCAAACCGAGCGCTGCACCGGCCCGGGCTCCCTATTCGCAATCCCCCCGTCGACGAACTGTTTTTCTTTTGTTGGAGCGATCACTACCATAGCTTTCCAGGTAATGCACGCTCGGCATCACGGCTCGACCCCGTAAATACCTCATAAAAATCCTCACCTTGGACCGTCATGCTGACGTATCTTCCGGAGCGGTCCGGGCAACCTCAGCCCGCCTGTCGACCTTAGCCCAAATAGATGAATCCCTTGTTCAGACGGTGAATCAATGCGCATCGCGACCTGGAACGTCAATTCGGTCAAGCAAAGACTGGAAAATCTACTAGCTTGGCTCGCCGAGCGCCAGCCCGACATCGTGTGCTTGCAGGAGACCAAATGCGTCGACGAGGCCTTCCCGCGCGAGCCGCTCAAATCCCTCGGCTACAATGTTGCAGTGCACGGTCAAAAGACCTTCAACGGAGTCGCCATCCTCTCCAAGCTCCCGTTCGAGGAGGTGGCGCCGCGATTACCCGGCGACCAGTCCGATGATCACGCCCGCTTCATCGAGGCCGTGGTTTCGACCGATCGCGGGGTGCTGCGGGTGGCCTCCATCTACCTGCCCAATGGCAATCCGCCGGAGGGCGAGAAATACACCTACAAGCTCGGCTGGATGGATCGGCTCGTTCGCTACGCCCGCGAACGTCTCGCGCTGGAGGAGCCGATGGTGCTGGCGGGTGACTACAACGTGATTCCGGGCGCCCCCGACGCCCGCAACCCGGCGGCCTGGGCCGGCGATGCGCTGTTTCTGCCGCGCACGCGGGAGCGGTTCCGCACCCTCCTGGGGCTCGGGCTCACCGATGCGGTGCGCGCCGGCAGCGACGCGGACGGCCTCTATACCTTCTGGGACTACCAGGCCGGCGCCTGGCCCAAGAACAACGGCATCCGCATCGACCACATCCTCATGTCGCCGCAAGCCGCCGACCGGCTGGTCAGGGTCGACATCGACCGGCACGTGCGCGGGTGGGAAAAACCCTCCGATCACGTTCCGGTCGTGGCCGAGCTCGCGCTCGGGCCGAGATGAGACGAGGCATGACGAAGGTCGGGCGCCGTGAGCGCCATCCGACGGGCGCTATTCGCGCCGTCCCTTGAGCCAGTTCTCCAGGTATTTGTACGCCATGGTGCGCTCGCCGTCGGTGGCATCCGCGAACGCGCTGGAATAGGTCTCGGTGATCCAGGTCTCGCCCGGCCCGGCCCCGTCCTTGGCGAGCGTCAGCCAGAACAGGCCGAGCGCCGCTTGCCGCGACAGGTCATCGCCCTTGAACAACATGGCGCCGAGCAGGGCCTGGGCCTGGTACTGCCCCTTCTTCGCCGCCAGCCCCAGCCATTTGGCGGCTTGGCGCGGGTCGCGCGCGCCGGTGTTGCGGTCGAGATAGAGTCGACCGAGATTGTACTGGGCATCCCGATCCGCGAAATAGGACGCCGCATACCAGTACATCTCGCGCGCCCGGTCGGGATCCGGTTTGACCGCGGAATTGGGGATGCCCTCGAGATAGAGCTGGCCGAGCGACACGAACGCGTTGGCGACGAAATACGCCTGCGGGGTGCCGGGTGCATCATCGCCATGCGCCCGCGTCAGGCGGGTGAAATACTCGAATGCGCGCAGCATATTCTTCTGCACGCCGTCGCCGTCCGCATACATGCGGCCGAGCTTCCATTGGGCGGCCGGCATGCCTTGATCGGCCGCATATTCGAGCTCGCTCACGGCCTGCTCGGTGCGGCCGTCCCGCAACGCCTGGGTTCCGGAGCGGAACGCCTCGAACGGCGTTGCCGGACGCGCATTGAGCGGTGCGACCGGGACCGCCGCCAAGGGGGTGGCCCGGCCGATATCGGGGCTCGCCTCTGGATTGCCGCCCGGAGCGGTCAACGGCACCGCGACCGCGGCGTCCTCGGGCGTGCGCGTGCCGTCGAAGCTCGCGGCCGGCGACAGGCCGAGCGCAAACCCCAGCAAGCCGATGCATATGACCGCATTAGATGTCCGCATAACACGCCTTCTCGGCAGCTCCGCCCGGATGCGTGACCGCGCCGGAGCGCGCCGGGCCCACCTGCTCTGCATATTTCCACAGATAGCCCGAGGTGAAATCGCGCCTGCGCGGCTTCCAGGCGGCGCGCCGCTTGTCGAGCTCGGCCTTGGAAAGCTTCACATCGAGCGTGCCCTTCTCGGCGTCGAGCACGATGATGTCGCCGTCGCGAACCAGCGCGATCGGTCCGCCCACCGCCGCCTCGGGTCCGACATGGCCGACGCAGAACCCGCGCGTCGCCCCGGAGAAGCGGCCGTCGGTGATCAGCGCGACCTTGCCGCCCATGCCCTGTCCGTAGAGCGCGGCCGTCGTGGTCAACATCTCGCGCATGCCGGGGCCGCCCTTGGGCCCCTCGTAACGGATCACCAGCACTTCGCCTTCCTTGTACTTCTTTTTTCTGACGGCTTCGAAACACGTCTCTTCGCAATCGAAACAGCGCGCCGGACCGGTAAATTTCAAGCTCGACATGCCGGCAACCTTAACGATCGCCCCGTCGGGGGCGAGGTTGCCTTTCAGGCCCACCACGCCGCCGGTCTCCGATAGCGGCTTGTCGGCGGGCCGAACCACGTCCTGGCCCTTGTTCCACTTCACCCGCTTGAGGTTTTCGGCAATCGTGCGGCCATTCACCGTCATGCACTCGCCGTGCAGAAAGCCATGATCGAGCAGGGTTTTCATCAAAAGCGGAACACCGCCAGCTTCGAACAAATCTTTGGCGACATAGCGGCCGGCCGGTTTCAAATCTGCGATATATGGTGTCCTTTTGAAGATTTCGGCGACCTCGAACAGGTCGAACTCGAGCCCGCATTCGTGCGCAATCGCCGGCAAGTGCAGGGCCGCGTTGGTCGATCCGCCGGTCGCGGCCACCACCGCGGCGGCGTTCTCCAGCGCCTTGCGGGTCACGATGTCGCGCGGCCGCAGACCGGCACGGATCAGGTCCATGACCTGCTCGCCGGCGGTCATGCAAAGCGCGTCGCGGATTTCATAGGGCGCCGGCGCGCCGGCCGAATACGGCAAGGCGAGCCCGATCGCCTCGGAGACCGTCGCCATGGTGTTGGCGGTGAACTGGGCCCCGCAGGCGCCGGCCGAAGGGCACGCGCTCTGCTCGAGCAGGTCGAGATCCTCCTTCGACATCTGGCCGACCGAATGCTTGCCGACCGCCTCGAACACGTCCTGGACCGTGACCGGCTGGCCCTTGAAGGTGCCGGGCAGGATCGATCCGCCATAGATGAAGATCGACGGTACGTTGAGCCGGCACATGGCCATCATCATGCCGGGCAGCGATTTGTCGCAGCCGGCGAGCCCGACCAGGCCGTCATAGGCGTGGCCCCGCATGGTGAGCTCGACCGAGTCGGCGATCACCTCGCGCGAGGGCAGCGACGACTTCATGCCCTCATGCCCCATGGCGATGCCGTCGGTGACCGTGATGGTGCAGAATTCGCGCGCCGTGCCGCCCGCGGCCGCCACCCCTTTTTTCGCCGCCTGCGCCTGTCGCATCAGCGCGATGTTGCAGGGCGCGGCCTCGTTCCAGCACGAGGCCACGCCGACGAAGGGCTGGTGGATTTGCGCCCGGGTTAGCCCCATGGCGTAGTAGTAGGACCGGTGGGGGGCGCGCTCGGGCCCTTCCGTGACATGCCGGCTCGGCAGCCTCGACTTGAGCTTGGTCTTCGCGTCCATTTGTCTTATCCGCCCCCGGCCTTCCTGCTGCGCCGCACCATACATGACCCAAAGCGCAGCAGGTTTTTGGCTCTCTCCGTCTCCGGGAAGCGTATGGCCGAATCGCGGCCGCGAGTCGCTCCCGAACCGGTGTGACCTAAATGTTTCAGAGGTGTGGCCGATACGCCACAGGTTCTAGAGCTAGATAGGGGCTGACGCGGCGAGCCGCAAATCCGCACACCCACCCTCGGCGGCGGCCCCTCGGGAAAATTCCCCATGGCGCGATCAGCATTGCTGGGTCCGCGGTTCTTTGCTCGCAGCGTGCATAAGATCGCGCCCGAGCTGATCGGCGCGACCCTGCTCTACCGCGGGGTCGGGGGCATCATCGTCGAGGTCGAGGCCTATCACCACACCGATCCGGCCGCGCACAGCTTCCGCGGGCGCACGCCGCGCAATGCGGTCATGTTCGGGCCCCCCGGCTACGCCTATGTCTACCGCTCCTACGGCATCCATTGGTGCGTCAATTTCGTCTGCGAGCCTGCGGGCAGCGCCGCCGCGGTCCTGATCCGGGCACTGCAACCGACCCACGGCTTGGCGGCCATGCGGCGGCGGCGCGGGGTCGCGGCGGAGCGCCTCCTTTGCTCCGGGCCGGGACGCTTGTGCCAGGCGCTCGGCATCACCGGGGACGAAAATGGGCTCGCGCTCGAGCCCCCGGCGTTCGAATTGCGGGCCGTCATATCGCCGCCCGAGATCGTGGTCGGTCCGCGGATCGGAATCAGCGTCGCGGTGGAGCTGCCGTGGCGCTACGGCCTGAAAGGATCGCGGTTCCTGAGCAAGCCGTTCCACCCAGCATGATGTTCCGGCGTCCGGTCACTCCACATCGGGGGCGAACAGCTCGTCCGGCGAGACCGCCCGCGGGCAGAGACCCTGCTCGTGGACGAAGCGTCCCAGGGCCGCAAAGGTGGGACGGTTGGGCTCGAGCCCATACGACCAGAAATCCTCGCCGAAGACCCGCCGAGCCTCCTCCACATGGTCGAGCAGCCACGGCAGCGCGAGCTGCAGCGCGTCCGTGTCGTAGAGGCCTTCGACGGCGAGCTTCTTCGCCGCCGCGAATGCCTGATAGATGCTCCGGGCGGCCCACGGATGCTCCCGGTAGACGTCCTCGCGCAACACCACAACATGCATGATCGGGAAGATCCGCGTTCGCCGGTAATAATCCTGCTCGACCTGCTTGAAGTCCGGGAACAGCCGGGCGATCCGCGGCGATCGCCGGTGGAACAGCGACGGAATGTAGATCGACAACAGGGCATCGAGCTCGCCCGCCTCGAACATGCCCTCCAGCGTCTTGCCGGCGGGCAGGAAATCCAGGCGGACGTCCTTCGGCAGGTTCAGCGGAATGAGCGGCTGCTCGGTGAAAGTGTTGAGCCCGCCCATGAACCAGTGCAGATCGGACGGTGCGACCCCGTAGTCGTGCTGCAGCATGCCGCGCATGAACACCAGCGCGGTCGAGCTGTATTGGCTGGTGCCCACGCGCTTGCCCTTGAGATCGGAGGGCACCGCGATCCCAGAGCCGGCGCGCACATAAATGCAGGAATGGCGAAAGATTTTCGAGAGCGCGACCGGCACGGCGACGAACCCGCAGTCGCCCCGCCCCTTGAGCGCCGCATAGGAAGCCAGCGACAGCTCGGAGACGTGGAACTCCCGGTCGTCCAGCATGCGCTGGAAGGTCTGCCGCGGGCGCAGCAGCTTGATGTCGAGATCGATCCCCTCGGGCCGCACCCGTCCGTCGATCAAGGGGCGGGTGCGGTCGTAATCCCAGCACGCCAGCGTGAGCTTGAGATCGGGCATCGCAGCGGTGTCTCGCCTCAGCTCGACGCGGCGCCTTCCAGGCGCTCCAGCGCCTCGAGGATCTTGAGGCGGCGCGCCTGCGCTTCCGCGCGCCGCTCGCGCTCGCCTTCGACCACCTCCTCGGGCGCCCGCTTGATGAAATCGGGGTTGGCGAGCTTGGCGTCGATGCGGGCGATCTCGGCCTCGATGCGCGCCAGTTCCTTCTCCAACCGCGCCCGCTCGGCCGGGAAATCGATGACCCCCTTGAGCTGCAGGGCCGCGATCTCGCCCTGCACCACGAGCTGGATCGAGCCCGCGGGCGGGCTCACGGCGATGTCGAGGCTCGACAGGCGCGCCAGCCGCATGATGACCTCCGCCCAGCGCGCCGCGCGTGTCGCCGTGGTGGCCGACACGCCCGCCAGCACCAGCGGAATCTCGGTCGCCATGATGCTCATTTCCGCCTTCAAGGAACGGATCGCCGCCACCAGGTCGATCACCCATCCGATCTCGACTGCGGCGGCCGCATCCTCGACCCCGGCCTCCTGCGGCCAAAGCGTGAGCGCCAGCAGATTGTCGCGCACCGGACCGCCCTGCGCCGTCACGCCCCAGAGCTCCTCGGTGACGAACGGCATAAACGGATGCAGCATCTTGAGGATTTCATCGCGCACGAAGGCGGTCATCGCCCGCGTCTCGCTCCTGGCCGCCTCATCGGTGCCGGTGAGCACGGGCTTCGCCAGCTCGAGATACCAGTCGCAATAGATGTTCCAAACGAAACGGTAGGCCGCGCCCGCCGCCTCGTTGAACTTGTAGGCCTTGATGGCGCCGGTCACCTCGGCGACCGCGTTTCCGGTCTCGTGGGCAATCCAGCGGTTGAGCGTCTCACGCGCATTCGCGGGATCGAAACCCGGCACCGTGACGCAGCCGTTGATCTCGGCGAACCGGCAGGCGTTCCACAGCTTGGTCACGAAATTGCGGTAGCCCTCCACCCGCTGGGCGGACAGCTTGACGTCGCGGCCCTGCGCCGCCAGCGCGGTCAGGGTGAAGCGCAGCGCGTCGGCCCCGTATTCGTCGATCAGCTCGAGCGGGTCGATGACGTTGCCCTTCGACTTCGACATCTTGGCGCCGCGCTCGTCGCGCACCAGCGCGTGGATGTAGACGGTGTGGAACGGCACCTCCTTCATGAAGTGCAGCCCCGCCATCATCATGCGGGCAACCCAGAAGAAGATGATGTCGAAGCCGGTGACCAGCGCATCGGTCGGATAGTAGCGTTTAAGCTCCGGCGTCTGGTCCGGCCAGCCGAGCGTCGAGAACGGCCACAAGGCGGAGGAGAACCAGGTGTCGAGCACGTCCTCGTCGCGCTCGAGCGTCGTCTCCGCGCCGTAATGCCGGCCGGCCGCGGCCTTGGCCTCGGCTTCGTTCAGCGCGACGAACACCTTGCCGTCGGGTCCATACCAGGCCGGAATCTGATGTCCCCACCACAGCTGGCGCGAGACGCACCAGGGCTGGATATTCTCCATCCAGTTGAAATAGGTCGACTCCCAGCTCTTCGGCACGAAGCTGGTACGGCCATCGCGCACCGCCGCGATCGCCGGCTGCGCCAGCTTCTTGGCGTCGACGTACCATTGATCGGTCAGATAGGGCTCGATGACGACGCCGGAGCGCTCACCGTGCGGAACCATGTGGGCGTACGGCTCGACCTTGTCGAGCAAGCCCAATTCCCGCATGCGCTCGACGATCTGCTCGCGCGCCACGAAGCGATCGATGCCGTGCAGCAGCAGGGTCCCGCCGAGCCCCGCCGTCTCCTTGGCCCCGGCCAGGAACGCCTGGTTGCCCTCCAGGTCGAGCCGGCCTTCGGCATCGAGCACGTTGATGAGCGGCAGCTCGTGCCGGCGCCCGACCTCGAAGTCGTTGAAGTCGTGGGCCGGCGTGATCTTGACCGCGCCGGTGCCCTTCTCGGGGTCGGAATACGCGTCGGCGATGATCGGGATGCGGCGGCCGACCAGCGGCAGCACCGCGTAGCGCCCGACCAGATCACGGTAGCGCTCGTCGTTCGGGTGCACCGCGACCGCGCTGTCCCCCAGCATGGTCTCCGGCCGGGTGGTGGCTACCGTGATGTAGGTGTTGATCAGGCCCTCGACCGGGTACTTGAAGTACCACAGATGTCCCTTGACCTCGACCTGCTGGACCTCGAGGTCCGAGATCGCGGTGAGCAGCTTGGGATCCCAGTTGACCAGCCGCTTGTCCTTATAGATGAGGCCCGCGCGGTAGAGCTCCACGAACACCTTGCCGACCGCGCGCGACAGCCCTTCGTCCATGGTGAAGCGCTCGCGCGTCCAGTCGCAGGAGGCGCCCAGGCGCTTGAGCTGGTTGATGATGGTGCCGCCGGATTCGGCCTTCCAGGCCCACACCTTCTCGATGAATTTCTCGCGGCCCATCGTCCGCCGGTTCGGCTCCTGGCGTTCCATGAGCTGGCGCTCGACCACCATTTGGGTAGCGATGCCGGCGTGGTCGGTGCCGGGCTGCCAGAGCACGTCGCGCCCGCGCATGCGCTCGAAACGCGCCAGTACGTCTTGCAGGGTGTTGTTGAGGGCATGCCCCGTGTGCAGCGAGCCGGTTACATTGGGCGGCGGGATGACGATGCAATAGGGGGCGGCGGCGCGCCGCTCCGGACGACCGCTCAGGAAGGCGCCGGCCTCCTCCCAGGCCGCATAGATGCGGCCCTCGACCTTCGACGGCTGGTAGGATTTATCGATCATCGCGGTTTCGGTTTCGGATCGCTGCCGATCGGCTCCGGCGTCGGGGATGGCACCGGCTCACGCCATCGGCCGAGGCGCGGGACGATCGCGGGCATGCGGGTCGGCTCCAGGGGTGCGGATTACAGTCGCCGGCCCGGATATGCAATATGGCCATGGTCGGCGGAACCCGGGTCCGCCGGCAAAGGCCCCCTGGAGGGATGGATTCGGACGCCCAGCTCAGCCGCGGCCGCGCGACACGCGCTCGATCTCGGCCTTCACTAGGCGCTCGACCAGGCCCGGCAGGTTGTCGTCCAGCCAGGACTTCAGCAGCGGCTGTAGCATCTCCTTGACCAGATCCTCGAGCGTGCGGGCATTCTGCACCAGGACCGTCTGGGCGAGCGTATTGAAGGCGGAATCGACCGCCGCGCTGGTGGTTGACGACATCAGCGCGCGCTGCGGGCGTTCCGGAAAATGCAGCCGGGGCGGATCTGGCTCGGCATATTGCTCAGGCGGGCTGTCCTCGAACACGATGTCCGATTGCCCGTCGATGGTGCGGAACCCAGCGGCCGGATCGGCGGCCATCGCCTCGGTCAGATCGAGCACATCCGAGCCCATATCCTCGGCGGGGTCCTCCAGCGGGGCCGATGTGGCATTGAGCTCCGCCAGCATCTCGTCGAGCACGGTCTCCGACGCTGGGACCGGGGTGAACGCGGGCGCTGGAGGCTCCGACAGGGGCGCCGGGCGCGATGGCACGACCGCGACAGGCGCCGCTTTCAGGGGTTCGGGTGGCGGGCTTTTGGCGGCGTCGTCGTCGGCAATAATTCGCCGGATGGAGGCGAGGATTTCCTCCATCGAAGGTTCTTGCGCCTTTGCCGCCTGATTCATCTGCCGCGTCCCGCTCAAACTCGTACTGCTTGAGCTCATCCTGGCGTTCCAAGCGACTGGGCGCTGCAGGCGATTTGGTGTTTGAGCGCATCGCCGCAAACAGCAAACTGCACCACCACGGAATCACTTGTCCGCACGAGTATTGCAGTATGGCATGTCGCAACTCGAAGGCAAGCAACGTTATGACGTCGGCATGGCCGGCGCGGCGAATCGAGTCTGCTCGGGGGCGCATCGCAAGGCGACGGCGCGCCGAATCGAATCCAACGGTCGATCTCGGCGCTCCGGTGGTCTCATTCAGGGCGGGAGTCGGAATACCCTGGATCGAGGCTGGCCCCACATCGGGCTCGAAAAGCCGAGCAATCAAAAGGGCGGAAGGGGGCGGGTCGGGCCGGCGGCGCCGTCGCGATCTAGCGCCCGTCGGGCGTGCGCACGCCAATCCAGTTGTCGCGCACCTGCTGGTAGTGCACCACCGGATCGTAGGTTTCGATGTGCAGGCCGAGAACCTGCGGCGACAGCGAGCCGACCGAAGCGAGGACCGCGTAGGAGGCGACGATCCGGTCATGCTGGGCGGTGACCAGCGCGGTGCGCGCCGACACCAGAGCCTGCTGGGCATTGAGCACGTCGAGGGTGGTGCGCTGGCCGACCCGTGCCTCCTCGCGCACCCCGTCGAGCGCGATCTCGGCCGAGGTGACCTGCGCGGTGGTGGCGTCGACCTGCGCCTTGGCGGCCTCGAGCTGCCCCCAGCTCTGGGTGACGTTCTGCTGCACCGCGAGCCGCGCGGTATCGAGGTCGAGCCGGCGCTGGCCGAGCGTCTCCTTGGCCTGGCGGATGTTGGCGTATTCGGCGCCGCCCTGATAGATCGGCATCGTGACCTGACCGATCACCGACCCGGACAGCGTCTCCAGTCCGGTCAGGTTGGTCGCGGATCCGTAGCTCTTGTTGAAGCTGCCGTTGAGCGACAAGGTGGGATAAAGAAAGCTTTCCTGCACCTTCACCTGCTCCACCGCGGCATCGACGTTGAACATTGCGGTGGTGATGGCGGGATTCTGCGATGCCGCCCGCACCAGCGCGGTCTGCAGGGTCGCCGGCGAGAACCTGTCGACCGGCATGGCGCTGGCGAGCTTGCCGGGCTCGACCCCGATCACCTGAACGTAGGCCGACTTCGACGTGATGTAGTTGGACTCGGCCGAATGCAGCGAGGAGCGTCCGGCGGCCAAGCTCAATTCCGCCTGCGCCAGATCGGTGCGGGTGACCTCGCCGGCGGTGAAGCGGTCGCGCGTCTGGCGCAGCGTCGCTTCCAGGACCTTCACGTTGTTGCGCTGGAGCTCGAGCAGTGCCGCGTCGCGCAACAGGTTCATGTAGGCGGTGGCGGCGCTGAGCAGGATGGTCTGCTCGGTGGTGCGCAGCGTCTCGCGCGCGGCGAATACCTGGCCCTCGGCCAGCCGCGTTCGGCTCGCGGTCTGGAAACCGTTGAACAGCGTCTGCTTGGTCGTCAGTCCGTAGCTCGGTATGGCCGAGGTGCCGACGGACCTGCCGGTGGCGCCCTTGGAGAGGGTGTCGAGATATTGCTCGCCGAGCTGTGCGGTGGCCGAAACAGTGGGACGATATCCGGAGAGCGCTATTGGGACGCTCTCGTCCGTGGCGCGGGTGGCGGCGCGCTGGGAGTTGACCTGCGGATTGTTCTGGTAGGCGAGAGCGAGCGCGCCCGGCAGCGTATCGGCGGTCGCTCCATGCATGGCGAAACCGGCCAGCGCGGTAGTGGCGATCAGCGCCACCCGCACGGCCCGCGCAACCGAACACGGACGCCCAGGACAATTAGACATCGACCCCGATCCACCGCCAACGCTGGCCCGCCAATTCCGGCGGCACAACGCCCCCACCCACTCCCGTTGACCTTAGAGGGGTTCCGGCCGGCTTGAAACCCTCCGAAAAGGCGCCCACGCGAAAAAGCTGTGCGCTGGCGTATTCCGGCCACACCCCCCGCGAAATAACTTGTCCGTTAAAATACGAAGGCGGCCGGGGCGGCGAAGCCGGGCAACAGGGGCGCAGCGGCATCGAAAATCGGCCGGCCGCCGCTTTCTCCGCCGATCGAACGATACAGCATGGCCTTGCCGGCCGGCCCGCGGCGCAGCACGCCGACCAGCCGGCCGCCCGGCTTGAGCTGCCGCAGCAGCGCCTTGGGGGCGATCTCGAAGGCGCCCTCCAGCACGATGACGTCATAGGGGGCTTGGGCGTTCCAGCCCTCGGCCAACGGTCCGCGCACCACCTGGACTGGGGAGAAACCGAACGCACGATGGTTGTCGCGTGCCTGCTCTGCCAGCCCGGCATTCTCCTCGAGCGCCACCACCGAGGCGGCCAGCTGCGCCAGCAGAGCCGAGGAATAGCCGGTGGCGCAGCCGACATCGAGCACATGATCTCCGGGCGCGATCTCGGCAGCCTGCAGCAGCTTGGCGAGCACCGTGGGCTTGAGCAAGCGCCGCACCGCCCCCCCGGCCGGCGCCGCCTCCGCCGGAACATCGAAATCGAGATACGCCAGCTCGGCCTGTTCGGGAGGCAGGAAACGCTCGCGCGGCAGCGCCTGCATGGCGGCGATGATGCGCGAGTCGGTGACGTCGCTGGTGCGAACCTGGCTGTCGACCATAATTCGGCGGGCGGCCACAAAGTCGGTCATGGTCAAATTCCGAGAAGCCGAGCTCCGAGAATCGGCGGGGTGCGCCCTCTCCTGCCGGCGCGACTTTTCTTGCGGCAAGGCCGCCGAAAAGGCAAGGCGCTCGCGCCGCCGCAGGCGGCGTTCGCCCCAGGCTTTCGGCATATTTCGGGCTCGGGAATCGCCGCGGCTCGCGTGCCTGCATACGGAAAACGGCGCAGCCTTTCGGCTGCGCCGCACATCCGAATAGACACTCGGCTCCGGTCAGAGACCGGCGATGTAGCGCGCCATGGCCTCGCGCTGATCCGGCTTAAGCTCCTGCATGACCTTCACCATATCCATATTGTTGGTGCGCTCGCCGTTGGCGAAGCTGGTCATCTGCTTGATCAGATATTCGTAGCTTTGCCCGACCAGCCGCGGTGCCGGCAGGCCGCCCTTCAAGTCCTGCTGATGGCAGGCCTGGCATTGGGCGAGCCCGGCGGGCGGGGTCGCGGTGGCGGGAGGATGCCCCGCCGGCCACATCTTGGCGGCGAAATACTTCGCGGCCGGCCGCAGCTCTTCCTGCGTCAGGCTTCCGGCCATGGCCTTCATGATCGCGTTTTCCCGATCGCCGGCCCGGTAGTCGTGCAATTGCTTGGTCAGAAACGCTTCGGTCTGGCCCCAGATGATCGGCATGGTCTTCGGATCGCTCGGTACGCCAGCGGCCCCATGGCAGGAGCTGCAGACCCCCAACTTGTCCTCGACGCCGGCAGCCTTGGCGGGCCCGGCCAGCGCCACGGCCGAAATTATGAGAGCGCAAATAGTCGGAAGGCGATTACCCATTGTTATCCCCACTCGTGTTTCGAGACCCGGCCCCGGAACGCGCCAAGACCAACTTCCGGCATGCTGCCGCACTCGGGCAGGCGAAGCAAGCACCCCCCGGAGGAGTCCGGGCCGCGACCGCACGCCAACAAGCACACGGGGCGGCAAGCCGCCCGCAGCGCCGCCTCGATCTACAGTTGCGTAACGCCGGCATGGCACCGGAGCCTGGAGACGCCGCGGCGCGCGCGCAAGCCGCCCGCCCGCCGAAAGCCGGCCTCGCCGACGCCGCCATTGCCTGATCGATTGCAAGCGTTTAGCTATTTGCCCCGTGGGGCCACGTGGCGGAGTGGTTACGCAACGGTCTGCAAAACCGTGTACCCCGGTTCAATTCCGGGCGTGGCCTCCACTTCGACCAGCCGGCACTTTGCCAAGGCTCGACCACCCAGCACGCGACGGGCGCCAACGCCCCGATGCTCAATGCGCGCCGGCCTGCGGCCCGGGCGGCGGGAACGCCGGGTTGGTCTGCGTGCCCCGCATCAAGGCCAGCGCCGCATTGAGCGCCTTGTCGTCCTTGGGGTCGGGCGGGATGTAGGACTGCGAGCCCTTCTCCTCCTCGCCCGAGGCCTTGAGATGCCCGCGCAAGGATGCCTCGCCGCCGAGCTCGGCCTCGCCCTTGAGGTTGTCCGGCACCTCCTGCGGCAGCACGATCTCCGGGGTGATGCCCAACGCCTGGATGGAGCGGCCGGAGGGTGTGAAATAGCGCGCGGTGGTCAGGCGCAACGCGCCGTCGGCCGGGCTGAGCGGTATGATGGTCTGCACCGACCCCTTGCCGAACGAGCGCGTGCCGATCAGCGTGCCGCGCTGGTGGTCTTGCAGCGCGCCGGCGACGATCTCCGACGCCGACGCCGAACCGCCGTTGATCAGGATGATGAGCGGCTTGCCCTTGGTGAGATCGCCCGGATCGGTCTTGGCCTCGAAGCGCTGCATGTCTTCCGGCTCGCGGCCGCGGATGGAGACGATCTCGCCGCGCTTGAGAAACGCATTGGAGACCGAGATGGCCTGATCCAGAAGGCCGCCCGGGTTGTTGCGCAAGTCGAGGATGAAGCCCTTGAGCTTGTCGCCGGAACGCCCCGTGATGTCGGCGATGGCCTTCACCAATCCATCGGTGCTCTGCTCGGTGAACTGGGTGATGCGGATATAGCCCACATCATCGCCTTCGAGCCGCGAGCGCACCGAGCTCACCCGGATGACCGCGCGGGTGATCGAGATCTCGATCGGCTTGTCTTGACCCTTGCGGGTGATCATCAGCTTGACGGTGGTGTTGACCGGACCGCGCATCTTCTCGATCGCCTGGTCGAGGCTGAGGCCCTGGATCGATTCGCCGTTGAGCTGCGTGATGACGTCGTTGGCCATGATGCCGGCCTTGGCGGCGGGCGTGTCGTCGATCGGAGTCACCACCTTGACCTGGCCATCCTCCTGGGTGACCTCCATGCCGAGACCGCCGAACTCGCCCTTGGTCTCCACCTGCATGTCGCGGAAATTGCTGGCGTCCATGTAGCTCGAATGCGGATCGAGGCCCGACAGCATGCCGTTGATGGCCGAGGCCATCAGCTTGGTTTCGTCAGGCTTGTCGACGTAATGACCGCGCACCTGCTCGTACACGTCGCCGAACAGCTGGAGCTGACGATAGGTGTCGGCGTTGGGACTGGCGGTAACCGGGCCGGCCGCCCGCGCCGAAAACCCGAGCGAAAGGGGCAATGGCTGGGTCGCCAGCAGCACCAGGGCAAAGCCCGCCGTCGCGCCGAGCAGCACCAAGGCTGACGTGCGGATGATCGGCAAATTCCTGCCGCGGGCCGCGTTCTGCCACCGCCCCGCACCGCGCAATCTATCGCCAGAAGATGGACTCAACGGCTCGACCCTCCAAGAACGCCCCGGCGCCCGCACGATATCTGCCATATATAACCTGCCGAGACGAGCCGCGACTGCGCAAAGGTGGTGCAGTCGATCACGCTTGAGAGAAGTGTCCGGCATCGGTTCGGCGGATCGCGGCCGGCCCGGCTGGCGGCGGGATATGGCCGGTCGCGACATACCCGGCAGCGCGGCCGGCTGCACCCCCACCACCATCACGGTCCCGGCCAGCCAAGTGCCGATCCTTGGGCCGCAAACCAAATCAGTGTGCCCGACAATGGTTAGCGCATGCTTATTGTGCCATGCAGTGTACAATTGCTGCCATGCAATAACTACCGATGATTACGCGGGAATTAGCGCCTATATCGAGGACAATGGATTCGCTCCAATTGAAAGGATTCCGATGCTCAGTCTGCTGATTTCCCGTCCGCTCGCCAGCGCCATCGCGGCCACGCACACCCTTGGAGACTACTTCTACGGCCTCTTCGCGGTGGTCCAGGAAGCCCACGCAACCGCCGCGCGGTTCGAGCTTCTGGCCCAGATGTCCGACACCGAGCTCGCCCGCCACGGCCTCAAGCGCGAGGGCTTGGCCCAGGCCGTGTTCACCGCCGTGGAAGCGTGACCGAGGGGCGCTAGCCCAAATCCGAGGCAATACCCGCGGCCGGCCCTCAGCCGGCGCAGCGGGGCCGCCGTGTTTGCGCCCGAGCTGCGTGAACTGCAAAACGACCCCGGCAACGACCGCTCAACCCGATGAGCCCCGGCGTCCTGGCCCCATCGAAGCAGTTTCCGTCGGCTTCCCGCTTTGCATTTCATGGCCCGTTTGTTATAGCCGCACATCGCATGCATTGAGCGCGATGTTCCCCGGTAGCTCAGTGGTAGAGCAACCGGCTGTTAACCGGTTGGTCGCTGGTTCGAATCCGGCCCGGGGAGCCAACAAAATCAAATAGTTAGCTCAACGTTCCAAGCCCGCCGGAGCTGCGACTGCCGAAGATCCGCATCCTCGATCGGGATTCTCGCTGTCGGCTTCGCCGGAAGTCCCGATCTTGGGGAATCTCTCTCGGCATTTCCGTCGACGAATGCGCAAATTATCTCGCAACCGCAGGCTACCGGCGGTCGGCTTGAAAGTGCTTTGGGGTTTCGATCACGAACGCGACGATAAGTCCGATCGCCATCATAATCAGGCCGCCGGCCACAACCCCGGCGGAAATCGTTCCAACTGGAAAACTTCAGGACGACGAGTGGGGTGGCAAGCCAGCCCGTCCAAGGTGGACAAGCGCCTCAATGGCCGCCATGGCACAGCAGGAGACGAACTATCCCCCATTGCGTTGGAGGACAACCATCACCCCCGATCGGTCGAGCGGGGTGGCGCCTAATCTGAGCAGGAGGTCGGCGGTGTCCTGCCGGAGGATACGCGGGATCTGAAGAACCTCGCTCCCGATATCCTTGGTTATGACGGTATAGGAGATGCTCAAGGGCGTTTGCCCGAAGTCGTCCTTGGCATCGAGCTTGGCACCCTTGGCGACAAGAAACTCGATGACGTCGTTCAATCCTTGATACGAGGCGCCGTGCAGCGGGGTCCAACCGAACTGTCCGACGCCGTTCACGTCGGCGCCCCGTTCCATCAGGAACTTGACCGTCTGAAGTGCCGTCGCCCGTTCGCGGATCGACCGTGGCCTGACCACGTCGGTGCCGCCTCCGGCCGCCAGCATCAGCGGCGTCGTGTTTTTCTCCGTGGCAATGAGAGGATCGGCCCCGCCCTCCACCAACGCCTTGACGGCGCCGAGATTATTGATCTCCGCCGCCAAGGCGAGCGGCGTGGCGCCTTGCAGGGAAACACCGTTCACGGTCGTAGCGGTGGGCTTTTCCTGCTTGAGACGGACATTCGGCTTGGCCCCGTGCGCGAGCAGCGCCCTGACGACCTGCACCGCGGTTTTATCCAGCACGGCGCGATGCAAGGACGTGTAACCGTCCCCGCCCACGGCGTTGGGATCGGCGTTCTGGTCGAGCAGCAGCGTCGCGACATCGACGTGACCCATCGCGCTGGCGATGATCAGGGCCGTCAAACCCGTTCTGGGCATGACGTCATTCGGGTTGGCGGCGGCAGCGAGCAGAATGCGCGTATAGCTCGCATCGCTCTGCTGGGCGGCGAACATCAACGCGGTCGATCCCCGCTTTGAACGGGCGCGAATATCGGCGCCGCCGCGCAGCAGCTCCTCGGCCGCCGCGGCGTGGCGTTCCGAGATCGCCCACATCAGGGCGGTCTGTCCGCCGTTGACCTCCGGCGCGTTGGGATCGGCGCCGGCTGCCAGGAGTGCGCGCAAGGTTTCGAGGTTGCCGCGGCGGGCCGCCTCCATGAGCGGCGTTTCGCCCGACAACAGGCGGGCATTGGGATCGGCGCCGGCCGCCAGCAACCGCACGGTCATCGCCGGGTCGGTGTTGGCGGCGGCGGCATAAAGTGCGGTGGCGCCGTATTCGTTGGCGCCCTTCGGGTCCGCGCCGGCGCGTAACAGGAGATCGGCCATCTGCGCGTCATTGCGAGTGGCCGCCCAGATCAAAGCATCGGTGCCTTCGGCCCCGCCGAGATCTTCCTCCCCGCGCTTGCCCAACAGCGAGGCCACGGCCTCCCGGTTTCCCTGCTTGGCGGCTTCGACCAGCGACAAATTGCCGGCTTCGGCGGCGAGCGCAGCGCCGGCAAACAGCGGGACGCCCAGCAGTCCCGCAACCATCATCGCCCTGATGCTCATCATAGTGCCCTTGCTCAAACGGCCGGCAGATCGAGCCGTCCGGTGCTGTCGCCGAGGCTTTCCACGTGGGGGACGTTTGCCTTGTCCAACATGGTGAGGAAGAGATTGTTCATCGGCGTGCCGCGGGGATAGCGGACATGCCGGCCGGCTTTGATCCCGGCGGCATTACCGGCGAACAGCAGGGTCGGCAGATCCGTATAGAGGTGCAGGTTGCCGTCGCTCAGCGCGCCGCCGTAGAGCAGAAGCGCGTGATCCAGCAGCGAGCCGTCGCCGTCCGGCGTCGAGCGCAACTTGTCGAGATAGTAGGCCAGCAGCTTCATATGAAAGATGTTGATCTGGATGACCTTCGCGATCTTGCCGGCATCGCCCGAGTGGTGTGTCACGGAATGATGGGCGTCGCCGAAGCCGACCTCGGGATAGGCGCGACCACCCATCTCGTGGCCGATCTGAAACGAGATGACGCGCGTCATGTCGGTCTGCCAGGCCAGGACCATGAGATCGGCCATCAATTTATAGAACTCCGAGAACTGCGGCGGGGAGCCGGCGGGGCCTGCCATCGCGGGCAGGTCGTGGCCGCTCTGCGCCTCCGCGAGCTGGATGCGCCGCTCGACATCGCGCACCGCGTCGAGATACTGGTCGATCTTGCCGCGGTCCGGTCCGGCGAGCTTTCCGCGCAGCCGTACGACATCCTCGCCGACGGCATCGAGAATGCTGCGGTCCTCCTGCCGCAGCGCCAAACGCGTCTTGGTATCGGTCGTGCCCGCAACGCCGAAAAGACGCTCGAATATGGCGCGTGGCCGGTTCTCCATCGGGAGCGGCGTGGTTTCGTTGCGCCAGGAGATCGTATTGTAATAGGCGCAGCTGTAGGCGGACTCGCAGGCCCCCACCACATCCGGCGGGTCGAGACCGATCTCCAGCGAGGCGAACTGGGTTTGCTTGCCGAATTCCCGCGCCGCGACCTGGTCGACGGAGATTCCGGCGCGCAAGTCGGCGCCGGAGGTCATCTTGCAGTGCGCGCCGGTCAGCCAGGCGGTGCACGCGCGCGGATGATCGCCGCCGATCTCGAACCCCAGCGCTGCGGATTGATGTTGATCGAGCCCGCTCAGCACCAGCATGCGGTCGCGGAATTGCGCGATCGGCTCGAGAATCGGGGTCATGGCGAAGTCGGCACCTTCGGTTGCGGGCGTCCACTTGTCCATCATGATCCCGTTCGGGACCTCGATGAAGGACAGGCGGATCGGCCGCGCCGGCTCGGCGGAAAGCGCCGGGGTCATGGCGTCCAGCACCGGCAGGGCCAGCACCGCGCCCGTCCCGCGCAGGAAGGCGCGACGGGGGATCGATTTCCTAGCTATGATCATCGCTGACCCTCCTCATCTGGAATGGGGTGCTCTTGACGATACCGAGAATGATGGACGACCACCGATTGTCGTTCAAGGCAGCCTCGCGCGTGATCTTGCGAAGCGCGGAACCGTCGTATTCCTCCACGCCGCGACCCAGAGCATAGGTCATGAGCCGCTCGGTGAAGGTTTCCACGAATTGAACCTTTTTGCTCAGCAGAAGCTCGCGCAAACCCTCCGGCCCGTCGAACCGGGTTCCGTCGGGCAGAACACCGGCGGCATCAATGGGCCCCGCCCCTGGTCCGGTGGAGTCGCGCCACCGGCCGAGGCCGTCGAAGTTCTCCAACGCAAAGCCGAGGGGATCCATCGCGCGGTGGCAAACGGCGCAAGTGGGATTGGCCCGGTGCTGCTCCATGCGTTGACGCATCGTCAGCGTTCTGGCGCTCGCATCCTCCTTCAACGATGGCACATTGGGAGGCGGCGGTGGAGGCGGCAGCCCCAAGAGCTGCTCGAGTACCCACTTTCCGCGTATCGTCGGCGACGTCCGGTCCGGATAGGAGGTCACCGCCAATATGCTGGCTTGTCCGAGCAGGCCCTTGCGCTTCGGGTCGGTGATCGCAACGCGGCGAAACTCGCTGCCGTAAACTCCCGCGATGCCGTAATGCTCGGCCAGGCGCTGATTGACGAAGGTGTAATCCGTCGTCAGCAAATCGACCAGGCTGCGGTCCTCGCGCAAGTTGCTTTCGATGAGCAGCTCCGTCTCCTGCCCGAGCGCCTGGCGCAGGTTTTCGTCGAAACTCGGAAAAGCCGCGGGGTCCGGCTGAATCCTGGCGATATTGCGCAGGAACAGCCATTGGCCGGCGAAGTTCGTCACCAGAGCCCGCGAGCGCGAATCGGCAAGCATGCGCCGGACCTGGCCTTCCAGAACCGACGCGTCGCTGAGACCACCGCGCTCCGCAACCGCGAGCAGCTCGTCATCGGGAATGCTGCTCCACAGGAAAAACGACAGGCGCGATGCGAGCTCGACATCGCTAATCCGGTAGACGCTTCCGGGCGCCGCGTTCGGCGGATCGAACTCCATCCGGAAGATGAATTCGGGCGACACCAGAATCTTTTGCAGCGCCAGCCGCACACCCGCTTCGAAACCGCCGCTCTCCGCGCCACGGTGGTAGAGGGCGAGCAGTTGCCGCAGATCTTCGGCTGTCGCTGGTCGTCGATAGGCGCGGTGCGCGAGGTTGGAGATGATCTTTTCGGCGCAGGCCAGCTCCTGCGCACCCGCGGCCGGATGGCAGAGGAAAATCCGGTCGCGGCTGGGCGTCGCACCCGGCCCCTGCACATTGTACGGGCCCGCGACCGTGATACTGCCGATGCCTTCGAAGAAGGCGGTTTCACGCGCCCTTCGCAGAATGCCTTCCGGCGCCACCGTATCCTTCACGAACGTCGCAACAATTCCCCGCGTGCCCGCCTTCACCGGCAAACGGACCTTGAGATGGGCACTGGGGTCTTTTTCCGAGCCGTACCCGCCGCCACGCGGATCGGCCGCGATAGTGAACAGGTCCAGCCGTTGCCCGTCGAGCCTGAGATCGAGCCTGCGTTCCCGGCCGAGGCCTAAAACCTCGTCGAATCTGCCCCGTTGCAGCGCCACCGAAATCTCATATTCGCCGTCCACCGGGAAGCGATGGCTGACGGAAGTGCCGCCGCGCGAGCCCAGCGGCATGTCCTCGCTCATGCGATCGACCTGAACCAGCCCGTGCGGGACGTCATAGGTTTGATAGGACGGCGGCAGCGTGGTATCGCCCACAGCCAGCCGGCTGATCTTGCCTGCCGCCGCAAGGTAGCGTTCCAGCAACACGGGCGAAACGTTCAGCACGTCTCCGATGTTGTCGAAGCCGTAGCCCATATCGTCAGCGGGCAATAGTTCCCCGACGTCGATCTCGATCGCCAGGAGATCGCGAATGGCATTGGCGTACTCCGCCCGGTTGAGGCGATGGAGCGTGGGACGTCCGGGATTGGGCTTGACCGCCGCCAGATGGTCGCGTCCGGTCTCGATATAGTTGGTGAGGGCTTCATAGGTGGCCGCGTCGGGCCGCCACCTGCCCGCCGGCGGCATGTCGTGGTTGCGCAGCTTGCGCAACAGCTTCTCCCAGACGGCGCCGTTGTCCTCCAGGTTGGCGAAGTCCAGAACCCTCAGGTTCACCCCGGCCCGCGGCGTGGTGCTGCCATGGCACCTGAAGCAATATTGATCCAATGTGGCGTGGTAGGCGGTTGCGGGCGTGGAGAGGGGAAATTTCGTCAGCACGATCGCTGCGAGACCCGTGCCCGCGAGGACGAGACCGATTGAGGCCAGTATCGGCGCTCGAATCATTCCTTCCTCCACGGCACAGGGTCGGATTGCGGACTCGGATGGCGGATTGGTCTGTTAGGCTGACCTAAGGCTCGTTTCAAGTCAAGTTGCACCGCCGGCAACCTCACTAAGCGCGCGCATATCTTTGGTCGGCCCAGTGTTCGCATCGCGGCGGAGCCGGTGATTTTGCGCTGCTCGGGCTCGAGATCAAGGATTGGGCGCTGCCGATGCCGCCGCGCTCCAGGTCTTGAAATCCTCGTCCGAGACGGTCGGCAGCTTCTTCAAGAATGCAACGATCGACCAGATTTCAGGGTCCGGTATTTCACCGAAGCCCGGCATGCCGGTCATGTTGATTCCGTTCTTGATCACCCAGAAGAGCTGGGCCGGCGTGCGCTCATTCACCACCTCCTTCAGATCGGGCGGATCAGGTCGCAGGCCCTCCGAAAATTTTGCCCATTCGACGCCCGGACCGCCGTGGCAGCCCGGGCATCCATGCTCCGAGAAGGCGCGCGCCCCGGCGCGCAGCGTTGCCGGGCTGTCCAGCGAATTCGGCGGCGCATCCGTCGCATGGCGCGCAACGGAGGCCATCCGCACCCTCACCAGCGCCCAATGCACGATTTCCGGCTCTTCGGCCGTGGTGGCCACGCTGTAGAAGCCGCCGAAGAAGAAACCGGCTGTGCCGATCCCAGCAAGAATTGCGAGGAGGCCGATCAACGCCAGAAACTTGAGCATGGAGATCTCCGGTCGGGGTCCGGTGGGCTGTAGCCTTCGGACGCGACCAGGATCGGCAGCGGTCGTCGGGACGAGCGTTCGAAGGCCAAAAGCGTTACCGCTTCGGGAGTCGTCCGTCAAAACCGACTCCTTCCGGACCTCGCGGTTCGACCTATCGCTATGCAAGCAATCCGGGCATCGGCGCCACCGCATCACTGCCCGGGAATACGTCGGCCGCGAGCACGCGCTCGCCCACGCGCAGGTGATCGCGCAGCAGGCCCTTGAGGACGGCACGCAGATCGGTGGTGGCCTTGAGGTCGCGTTTCTCGTAGAGGTCGGCCTCCTTGACGCCCGGCCAATCCGCGACGACGCGGCCGCCCTTGAGCGCGCCGCCCAACAGCAGCGCAACGGTGGCGGTGCCGTGATCGGTACCCGCGTTGCCGTTGATGCGGGCGGTGCGCCCGAATTCTGTCACCAGGGTCACCACGGTTTCGTTCCAGGCTTCACCCATATTGGTCTTGATCGCCCCGATGGCGGCGTCAAGCGCGCCCAGAAGGTCGGCGAGGCGGCCGTTCAAGGCGCCTTCCTGGACGTGCGTATCCCAGCCGTCGAAGGCGAGCGCGCCAACACGTGGGCCTTCGGGTGCGGCGAGGAATTTCGCGGCCGCCCCGGCCGTCTCGGCGAAATAGGAGCGCACCTGCTCGATGCCGCCACCCGGGATATCCGGAACATCCGGCTTGTTGTCGGTGACGCCGCCGGCCTTGGCGATGCTGGCGGCCCCAAGGCCCTCCTCGAGCCCCCGCGCAAAGGCCGGATCGGTGTGCCGGTAGAGATCGAGCACGCGCAGCGTGGTCTCATCGCTGACCGGGGCGAGCCGCGGCGGCACCCAGGAGAGGACCGGGGCGGCACCGCGCACGACCAGCGGGGTGATCGGCCCGACCGCGAACGCTTTGCGGCCGCGCGCAATCGCATCCGGGCTGGGCTCGAGCCCGGCGAGGGCCCGGTTGAGCCAGCCGCTATCGACGACGCCGGGCTTGGGGAGTCCGCTTTCCAGTATGTCCTGCCCATCGAAGTGCGAGCGCTCCCGATAGGATGTGGCGGCCGCATGCACGATGGTGGCGTGACCCTCCTGATAGAGCCGGTGCACATTTGGCATCGCGGGGTTGAGCGCGAAGAAGGAGTCGAGCGGCAACCCCGGCTTCTGGCCCTCGAGCGTGAGGGCGTTGTTGCCGCGCAGCTTCACCCAATCGGGATCACCGACCGGCGCCACCGCGGCAAGCCCGTCGAGGCCGCCGCGCAGCACGATGGTGAGAAAGCGCGGGTCGCGGCCTTCCGCGCGCGCGAGACGCGGCACGAAGGCCCAGGCGAACAGCACACCGGAACCGAGCAGCAGCTCGCGTCGGGTCGCGGCGTGACATGTTGCGGCTTGAAGCGGTGCGCGCATGGTTGTCTCCATTGTCTCCGTCATTTCAATCATCGGCGTTGGAACTCGGGCGCTACGATCAAGAGCGTCAGCGCCTGCACCTTGCTCTCCGCGCGCGCGACGGCCTGCCGCGTTTCCGCGGTTGCCAGCGGCCCCAGCGTCACATCGACAAGCTCGCGCGGGTCGACGTCGGCGGCCACCGCCTGCGCGAACGTGTTGGCGGATTGGAGCCGCAGCTTGAGCCCACTGAGCCAGGTCGCATTGTCGTCCGAATAGCCCGTGGGCGCCGATGGCTGCCACAACTGCTCGCCGAGCAGCCTCTGCTGGCCGACCATGCCTTGGGTATTGGGATTCCTTCGGCCGGCGGCGCGTCGCGTTGCCACCACCCATTCGCTCGGCCGCTTGATCTTGGCCTGCTCCGCCGCCCAGGCCTCGGGCGCCGTGACCAGCGCCTTCGCGACCTCCTTGAGATCGCCTTCGCTTTCGAAAAAGCGAAAGGTCAGCCGATCGATGAGCGCAGGGGGCGGCTCGTCGGCAATGAAATGCCGCGCGAGCTTGGTGGCGATGTGTCTTGCGGTCGCCGGATGGCGCGCCAGGTCGGCGAGCACGCTGCGTCCCTGCTGGACGCCGCCGCCCGGATAGGTCTTGCCGATCAGCGTCTGCTCGCCCGGCTCGTGCATGCGCGGATTGAACACGAACTCGCCACCATGGTCGGGATTGTCCCGGGTCGGCAACATCGTCCATCCGGTGATGACCTTCGCGAAGGTGGTCACGTCGGCCTGGGTATAGCCGGCTCGCACCCCGAGCGTATGCAGCTCCAGAATTTCGCGTGCGAGATTCTCGTTGAGGCCGCGGTTGCGGACGATGCCCTCGTCCGAGTTCGGCCCGATCGATCCCGCATTGTCGAGATAATCCAGCATGGCCGGGTGGCCTTCCGCCGCCTGCAACATGTCGGCGAAGCGGCCCAGCACATGCGGGCGGATCGCCTCGCGCTCGTAGGCGCCGGCCATATAGCTGCCGCTCACGCAGAAATGGTTCGACCAGAACCAGACCAGCCGCTCCACAAAGCCGATATCGGCATTGACTGCGGCAAGGATCCGGGCCCCGGCCTCGGCGAGGAAATTCTTCCGTGGCGGCGTCATCTGGTCGGGCTGCGCGGGCTGTGCTGCGTCGGCCGGCTTGTCCTCCGCCGCCATGGCATTGCCGGCGCCCGGATTTTCCGCAGCTGCCGCCTGCGCGGCCTCCCGGCGCCGGCGCTCCAGCACCATCTGGGCCTGCCGGGCGTACCCGAACTCGAACCCCGTGCGGTTTGCCGCCCCGCTCGTGAGCAAATTCGAATTCACGATCTGCCCGGCTTTGGGGGTTTCAAGCTCGGCCAGGAGCGCGCCCTGGGGATCAGAGGCGATCGCGGCGATCGAGCCCGAAGTCGAGCGCAAATTGGGACCGAAGCCGAATCGGTGCAGTGCGAGTGCGGCTTGCCGGGGGTCGAGGGCCATGACGTTGCTCCGCTTGATGCGCCTCAATGGCTCCGTCAGTCTTAGCGGCCGTCAGTATGCTACAGCATGTAGCATACATACCTGTGCGCTGCAACCTCTTTGGCGCCGCTGCAACCCGGAGCGGCGAAACCCCGGACCGCCGCCGCAGACACTGGTCAGTATGGCGGGCCGAATTGCGGGCCGAGCGAAATGCGCCCGATCTTGCCCTCCTTGACGAGGCCAATCCGCCATTCCGCCGAGCCGTTGCTGAAATGGGCCATGTAGACGTCGTTGTCGGTCATCGTAACGGCACGGAACGACATGGCCCGCAATGTCCCCAGTCTGGCCACTACCGCCTGAAAGAGCAGCAATCGCTGACGCGTGACGGCGGCCAATTGCGGCGTCATGTCGTCGTAGTTCGGCGCGCCGCGGCCAAGCGCGTCGATATATGCACTCAGCGCCTGCTCGCTGCCGGGCACCGGGCTTCGGCGCTGGGGCCCAAGGCGGGCGGCCTGCTCGCGCGCGTCGGCCGGGATGGTGAGGAACCGCGTGCTTTGTCCCGGCATGATAATCTCGAGGCATTGCCCGGAGGCATTCGTGACGACCCAGGGCTCCCCCATATGGGCCAGGAACGGTGCCGACCGGTCGTCACCGACCATGATGTTGCGCGATCGCTTGCCTTCACCATCGAGGGCGAACAGAAGGATGTCGGCGCCGCTGCCATTGTAGACAAATTGGTGAATTGACACGGTTTCCGGCACCGCTTTCAACGTCTGCTCCTGCGCGCAGGTCCGTATTCCGCCGGGCGCGTTGTCGCCGTCGGGCCGGAAGGCGATGTCCTCGATCGTTCCGTCCGCACCCAGCCGCACGCGGAATTCCCCAAGACCGTTTGCGAATTGGGCGCCGTAGATGTCGTAGCCGCCGGGTCCGACGCCGCGAAAGAAAACCGACTCGACCGCGCCGAATGCGGCCAGCATGGCGTGCAGCGGAGCGGCCTGACGGCGAACGTTTTCGGCCATCTGTTCAAGCCGCGCGTCGCCTGGCGCGTAGGCCTCCAGGTCGTGAATTTCCCTCAGCAGCGCAGCCTTGCTCCCGTCCGCCGGCAACTGGTCCTTGAACCGGTCCGGCGCCGTTGCGACCTGGTGGGCAAAGGCATCCTCGATCGACTGCGCGCGGGCGGCATCGATCCGGATCGCGCGCCGCCCTCTCCTCCCCGGCGCGCCGAGCGACAACGAGGAGGCGCGGCCCTCGGCGTCGGACGTGAAGGTGATGGTTTCGCCGGTGTCCGGGGAGGCGAACGCCTGATCGCCGTACGCCGTCACCTCGATTTTCAGGCGCCCGGTCTCCTGCACGATCAGGCGATCGCCCGCGCGCGCGACGGTGACCGCATGAAAGGGAGCGAACTCATAGTCACCGACGTAGCGATCGAGCGGGTGCGGCTCCCCCTCGACGGTGTTGGCATGCGATATGGGTGCCCCGCCCGGCACGACGGCGCCTGCGGAGAACATGACCACCGGCGCAAGCGCAATCGCTACCAGCGTGCGCTTTCGCCAGCCCATGCGAGCCGGCACAGCCGTCCCGGAAAGAATTCGCTCCACCCGTTTGCGCAGCGTACAGGCCCGCGCCATGGCCGTGGCGACCGGCGGCTCTTCGAGACCCGCAAAGTCGAGCAGAATGCCGGCATAGGATGGCGGGTCGTTCAGCATCTCGAGCGCCGCGTCGTCGCTGATGATTTCCGCCAGCTCCGCCATGCGCACGAGTTGCCACCATGCCAGCGGGTTGAACCAGAACACTGCGCGGTTGAACGCCGCCAGCAGCAACACATAGAAGTCGCCATGCGCGACATGCGCTCGCTCATGCGACAGCACGGCGAGCCGCTTGGCCTCGCTCCAGTCGGTGTATTCGGCGGGCAGCAGAATCGTCGAGCCAAAGGTGACCGGCATCGCGACATCGTCGCTTGTGCGCACGTCCACGCCTGCGGCCCAGCCTTCATGGATCGGCCGCGCGTCCCGGGCCATCCGGGCGCTCAACAGGAATCCCGTGAGCAGCCGCAGAAGCATGGAGGCGGCAACGACCAGGTAGACGGCTGCTGGTATGACGCGCCAATCGAAGCCTGGCCAACCAGACCCATGGCGATCGGCCGGATCGGACATCACCAGATGCGACGGTTGGGGCATGGCGCTGCGCTCCGTCGCGGGCGGCAGGGCAAGTGGGCCCGGTGTCGGAAGCGCCGGCATCTCGACCGGTTCGGAGCGCGGGGCTAAGAGCCTCGACGACAGGGACTCGACCACGCGCAACGGTGGCGCGGCGGCCGGTATCGTCATGGTCAGACGATGCATCAGAGCCGGCATCGCCAGGGAGGCGACCAGCACAACCGTCCATGCGGTCATTTGCGTCAACGGGTTGCGCACGCGCAGGAGCGCCAGGCCGAGGCACACGGCAACGCCGAGCGCCAGCGATCGCAGCGCCGATTCCAGGAGCAGGTCCAACATTACCGCCTCCCTGACTTCGCCTTCGCGACCTTGTCGGCCAAGGTGCGCAGTTGCCGCTGGTCGAGCATGGCATTGTCGACCATGCCGACCAGAACCTCCTCGACCGATCCGTTGCAAAGCAAATCGATAATCCGCTGGACGGCCTTGGCCGCAACCTTCCCGCGGGGATGCGTCGCCTGGTAGACGTAGGTCCGCCCGTCGACCGCATGATTGACGTAACCTTTCTCCTCCAGCCGCCGAAGCACGGTGCGGACCGTTGATTCCTTCAGGCGCCGCGCCAGTCTCTCGCGTATGAATTCTGCCGTCAGGGAGCCGTTGGCCCAGATCAGCTGCATCACCTCGCGCTCGAGGTCGCCCAGGTCCGGCAGGCTTTCGCTGCGCATGTTCTCGCTCGTTTGCGGATCAATCGGTGTAACGTTACAAGGAGTAGCACAAGCGGCGAGCCCGCGCCAATTTTTTGGTGCGACCAAATTTGGGCGCGGTGGCATCGCAGGGCGGCTGACAACGCAGCGATCGATAAAAGAGAACACCGATCGCGCAGACAGCCACCAGCAGTGCGAGAGTGCATGCGCGGCGCGCGATTAGAAGTCCGGCTTGTCGGCGGTCGGCAGATGCGCGTCCTTGTCCGAAAACTGGTTTAGCTGATAGTCGTGCTGCACATTCTCGGCGCAGACCCGCTCTTCCCACGGGTTTGCGTTGCGGCCATACGTGATGGTCGCCGACCAGGGCATGGTGAAGACGCCGGGGTCCTCCACCGTGAATTCGAGCTGCAGGCCCTTGCCACGGTAGTTGGGATCCACGGCCCCGCCGGAGCGCGGCCATTCCTTCTCTGCCAACGCGAGCGCTTGCTTGGTGGTCTCGTAGTCGATCAGGCGATAGCGCTCGACCACGTGCAAGGCTTGGCTGTACGGGGTGCCGAAGCGATCAATCACACGATACGGCCCGAGCTTGACCCCCACGGTGTCGATGACGAGCGTATCGCCCTCGTAGTGGCCGACCGAATCCCCGTGCAAGGACGGGGTGACCTTCGCCGGATGCGGCTGGTTCAGCCGCACTGTGCGGAAGTCGCTGTCGTGCGCATAAACGAGAGTGACCTTGTCGGGCTGTTGCAACAGTTGGACAAAGAAATTCCAAAAGATATAGGGCACCGGATCTTGCAGGCACATGTTGTCCGGGTCCGGAAAGGCGCGGCCCGACAGAGAGATTTCGCCGAGCTTTTTGACCACCTCGGCGGCCTCGGGCTTGAGGATCGGATTTGAGTAGTCGCCGACCAGCTGGTCGAAATTGCTGGCTCCAGCGGGGGTCCGCGATTTGTTTCTGATCGGGCCGGGCCCCGAGAGCTGGGGGCCAAAGCCGAGCCCGGGATGCGCCCAAAGGCCCGAGAAATCCGGGATCGATGCCGCGCTTTGCGCAGCGCCGCCTGACGTGGCAACCGCGGGCGCCGTCCCTTGCCCAAGGGCAGGAGGCGCAACCGCGCCCGCCCATGCGGTCGCCCATGTCAGTGCAAAAAACAATTCCAGCCGTACACGCATGTCACCCTCGCTTTCCCCGGTTGCGATGGCTTCATCCGTCATCAGGCTACATCGTTTCGGTCTGGGGAGGGAGTCCTTCCTGCGGTGGCGAACGGATCGACCCGCGGTACTCCCCGATCTCCCTCGGGTGCGATAGGCTCGAATACCCCTGACCTGTGCTTGAAAGTTCGCTATCCTGCATGGTGATCTTGACTCCGGGGGGCGGACGACATGAAGCGACGCGACTTCATCACGCTTCTCGGCGCGGCTGTTGGGTGGCCGTTCGCGACCGGCGTGGGGCGCGGAAGAATCCATCCACTTTCGCCAGCGACGACCGCGCTCTTGGTGGCGCTCGGCCTTGCAGTCACCGGCGCTCGTGCGGCCGGCGACGACGGAAAATACCCGGATATCCACGGCGCCTGGGCGAGGACCGGCAGAGGCGGCAACACTGCATCATGGGATACCAGCAAGCCCGGGGGCCTGGGACAGCAGGCCCCGCTCACGCCAGAGTATCAAGCCGTATTCGAGGCCAACCTTGCGGACCGGGCAGCCGGCGGACAGGAATACAATCCGGCGATCAACTGCCTGCCGGCTGGCATGCCGCGGGTGATGGTGGCCTACGATCCGCTCGAAATCATCGTGACGCCGCAGCTCACCTACATTCGCAGCGACCATTTGCCGGAAATTCGTCGCATCTACACCGACGGCCGCAACTGGCCGCAGACCATCCCGCCAACCTTTGCGGGATATTCGATAGGCAAGTGGAGCGGCCAGAACGGCGACGGCCACTACCAAGCTCTCGAGGTGGAGAGCCGTGGCATGAAGGGGCCGCGCGCGCTCGACGTCAACGGTTTGCCTTTGCACCGCGACAATCAGACCATCGTCAAGGAACGCATTTTCCTCGACCAGGCCAATCTTAAGCTCCTGCACAATCAGATCACGGTCATCGACCATGCCTATTCCAGGCCATGGACGGTGATGCGGGACTATGCGCGCTTGGCGAACCCGATCTGGGTCGAGAACAATTGCGCCTCCGGGAATCACTATGTCCTGATCCGCAACGAAACCTATTTCATCAGTGGCGACGGATTCCTGATGCCCACCAAGAAGACCCAAGCTCCCCCCGACTTGAAATATTTCAATCCACCGCAGAAGTGACGGTAATCCCGGAAAGGAAGCCATCCCATGATCAGATCGTTCGTCCTACTGGGCGTGCTTGCGCTGGCGGCGACGTCGAATGCCGTCTTGGCCCAGCAAGGCGGGCAGCCGCCAGCCAGGGGGCCGGAGATGGCGCTCGCGCTCGAAGCCGCGCAGGCAGCGGTGGCCGCCTGTGCCACCGACGGCGTCAAGGCGGCAACCAGCGTCGTCGATTCCGCCGGCGTGTTGAGGCTGCTGCTGACCGCCGACGGCACCTCGAACGATCAAATCGATATCAGCCGGAAGAAGGCCGTCACGGCGGTTGCCCTGAAAACCGCAACGTCCGAGGTCGCGGACAAAATGGAGAAAGATCAGGTGTTCAAGGCCAAGATCGAGGCGGACAAGACTCTGTTCCCCAGACCAGGCGGCGTACCCCTCATGGTCGGCACCGATGCGATCGGCGCGATCGGCGTCTCAGGGGCCTCCCGCCTCAATGGCGTTCCAGGCGGCATGCGAGACGAAGCCTGCGCCAAGGCCGGCCTCGAAAAGATCAAGGCCAGGGTGAAGTAGCGGCCTGCGCGGATGCGGCCTACCCCGCGCCCGGAGACGCGACCTTGGGAGAAGATGCGGGGCGCCCTTGGAGCGCTCCGACCCGTGCATGCGTAGTGGGCTCGACGGTGCCAGATGTAGCACCGAGGTCAACGCCGGCGATTTAGTCGAATATCCGGTGGGGGGAGACCAGGATGGCAAGCGAGCTTCAGGTGCGCACCCTGCGTAGGGTTTCGCTCCGCATCGTACCTTTCATCATGCTTCTCTATTTCGTCGCGTTCATCGATCGCGTGAACGTGGGCTTCGGAGCCCTGACAATGAACAAAGATCTTGACTTCTCGCCGACGGTGTTTGGCTTCGGTGCCGGCATATTCTTTTGGGGCTACTTCCTGTTCGAGGTTCCCTCCAATGTCATTCTCGAGAAGGTCGGTGCACGGCTATGGATCGCCCGCGTCATGATCACTTGGGGGCTCGCGTCCGGGGCGATGGCATTCGTGCAGGGGCAAACCAGCTTCTATGTTGTTCGCTTCCTGCTGGGTGCGGCCGAGGCCGGATTTTTCCCGGGTATCATTCTCTATCTTTCTTATTGGTTCCCGACGCGACGGCGCGCCGCCGTGACCGCTCTCTTCATGGCGGCAGCGCCACTTTCGACAATCTTCGGCTCACCGCTATCGGCAGCGCTGCTCGAGCTGGACGGCCTCGCTGGCTTCAAGGGATGGCAATGGTTGTTCATCCTCGAATTGGCTCCGGCAATCCTGCTCGGCTTCGTCGTACTCGGGTTCATGACGGATCGGCCCGAGAAGGCGAAATGGCTCGCTGACGACGAGCGCGCCTGGTTGGTCAACACCATGAACGCGGAACAGGCCGGCAAGGCCGCGACGGCCGGCCACAGCGTCTGGCGCGGGCTCACCGATCCGCGCGTGCTGGCGCTGTCGCTCGTCTATTTCGGCACGTCGGCCGGTCTCTATACGCTTGGCGTCTGGGCGCCGCAGATCATCAAGGACTTCGGCCTGACGAACATGCAGGTCGGCGTTCTCAACGCCATTCCCCCGACCGTCGCTGTCATCGCCATGTATCTTTGGTCCTGGCACTCGGACCGCACGAACGAACGCACCTGGCACGTGATCATCGCCTGTGTCGCGGCTGCTGTGGGCCTCGTGCTCGCTGGTGTCGCCGGCACCGTCGTAGCAGTCGTCGCAGCGCTCGTCCTGGTCAATGTCGGGATCAGCGCGGCCAAGCCGCCGCTATGGGCTATGCCGACCATGTTCCTGTCCGGGCCGGCCGCGGCGGCCGGCATTGCGACCATCAACTCAATCGGCAATCTCGGCGGCTTTTTCGGCCCGGCGATGATCGGCTGGATCAAGAGCCTGACCGGGAGCTTCGCGGGCGGGCTCTATTTCGTCGCAGCGATGCTCGTCATCTCCGCCATCGTTACGCTTCTGCTTGCGCGCGCCGGCCGTCAGGAAGCCGCTAGCGTTACTTCACACCGATGAGAAATCCCATGAAGACCTACAAGATCGCAGCCATCCCCGGCGATGGAATTGGTACGGAAGTCGTCGACGCCGGCGTAGAGGTTCTGAAGGCGCTCGCCAAGCGAGACGGAACCTTCGCCTTCCAGTTCGATCATTTCGACTGGGGCGGCGAGTACTACAAAACGCACGGGCGGATGATGCCCGAGAACGGGCGCGAGCAGATCAGGAATCACGACGCGATCCTGTTCGGATCAGCCGGCCATCCGGACATTCCCGACCATATCACGTTGTGGGGTCTGCGGCTCGCCATCTGCCAGCCGTTCGACCAGTACGCCAACGTGCGGCCGACGCGCATTCTTCCCGGCATCATCTCGCCGCTGCGCAACGTGTCCGGCCCGGAGCTCGACTGGGTGATCGTGCGGGAGAATTCCGAAGGCGAATATGCCGGCATCGGCGGGCGAGTGCACCAGGGCCTGCCCGAAGAAGCTGCCACCGATGTCTCGCTGATGACGCGCGCCGGCGTGACCCGCATCATCCGATTTGCGTTCAAGCTCGCCCAAAGCCGCCCGCGCAAGCTGCTGACGGTTGTTACCAAATCGAACGCGCAGCGCTATGCCATGGTCATGTGGGACGAGATCGCCGTCGAAGTGGCGAAGGAGTTTCCCGACGTGAACTGGGACAAGATGCTCGTCGATGCCATGACGATGCGAATGACGCTGAAGCCGCAGACGCTCGATACAATCGTGGCGACGAACCTGCACGCCGATATTCTATCGGATCTTGCGGCCGCGCTGGCAGGCTCCCTCGGCATTGCACCGACCGCCAATCTCAATCCGGAGCGCAAGTTTCCGTCGATGTTCGAGCCGATTCACGGTTCGGCTTTTGACATAATGGGCAAGGGCATTGCTAATCCAGTCGGCACGTTCTGGTCAGCCGTAATGTTGCTGGACCATCTTGGCGAAAAGACCGCTGCGGCGCGCCTGATGAAGGCGATCGAGCGCGTCACGGCCGATCCGGCCCTACATACGCCCGATCTCGGCGGGAAAGCCGACACACGCAAGGTGACGGACGCCGTCATCAGCGCGATCCACGCCGAAAACGCGTAAGCGCGAGCGACACGCCCGCCGCATGGACCGATGCGCGGGCGCGGGCTGGTTTTCTGCGATCGTGATGGCGACCCTGGGCCACCGAGGCACCGGCCTCGCAGGGATAACAACCCGGCTCGCCCCGCAGCCCAGCTCACACGTCATTCTCCGCCCCTAGGAAGGGTCATGACCTTTTTGCTTGAATCTGATCGACCATGTTGCGGCGCATGAGTCCGTTCGAGGATCGGCAGCAGTCGTCAGGGATAGCCCGTCCTGCGCGAGCACGAGATACGCCGCCAGGCTCGGCAGCCGAACGGGCTTCTCTATGCGCAGTTCAAGCCGCACATTCATCACCGCCTCATCCATCCCTACGTCCGCGGCGGCGAGGTGCGGCCCGATCACTTCTTCGCGGACCCGAAATAGCTCAAGTCGGGCGGCGCCTGGTCCTTTCTGGACGGCATCAGCTTGCCGTCGAAGTTCAGGAAATAGGCCTCGTCGCCGATCTTGAGCCAGTTGTTGTTCTCCGGGCAGTCCTCCGACAGCCAATTCGGGCGCGGGTCCTTGGTGCGCACCACCCGCAGGAGCTTGGTGTAGGGCCGGGTCAACGCATGATCGATCACGGTGATCGCGTCAAACAGCACGTCGGGGTCTGCCTTGTCGAGATAGAAGCGTTCCTTGATGATGGCTTCGTTGTCGTCGTGGAACGGCATGCCCGACACCTCGTAGGCTCGCGGGCCTTTCAAGAACCGGGTCTCGACCTCGAGCGCGTCGTATTTGCCGTCGCCGTCCTGGTCGACCCAGCGGCCGATCGAGTAGCCCGCGAAGGTACGCTCCGGATTGGCCGGCCAATCGCGGCCGTCGGTGTAGATGCGCCGGTAGGAATCGTTGTCGTGGCTGATCAGGATGTAGGTCGTCTCGGGCGTGACGATCACCTCCATCGGATTGTAGAGGTTCATCATCGCCGGCATGCCGGGCGGAATGCAGTAGGTCGAGGGCCAGTTGCCCGGCCGGCCGGCCTTCAGCTCTTCCTGGTAGCCATCGAATTTCGCCTGGTATTCGGGCGTGAACGGCGGCGGGCCCGCGACCTGGCGCCAGTTGTTCGGCGGGCCGGTGCGCGACCACTGACCCACGATCTTCGGATATTTGCCGAAATCGACGACCTGGGCGACGGACGGCGTCGCCGCCAATACGATCACGAAAGCAACCCCGCACAACGGACCACGATATCGCATCGATTTCCTCCCTGGGACCAGGCGGCCATCGCGGTGAGCGTCACTCGACGGCGATCGTATCGGTGCGGCTCAGCGTCGTGGCTTGCCGAAGCAGAGCATGAAACTTTGGAGAAAGAAAGCCGGTGGCGAACCGCCGTTCGATCCTCCGGATGGTCGGTCAGCGGAAATCTTGATGGTAACGCGCTCCTCGGTGCCGACCACGCGGGTGATGTGACCCTGTCGTATCCTCGACCAGCTCGATATGGCCGGGCCCGACCGGGATTTTCTGTCCGCCCGAGACTTCCAACTCGCCGTGGCCGCTGAGTGTGATCACTATTGGCGGCGCGGCGCGATGTGCCAATCGGATACGCGGCCGGGCTGCGCACGCCGCAGCTCCGCGCCCGCATTCGCGATCAGCTTGGAGATCTCCCTGCCGGCCACGCACGGGAACTTGGCCTCGATCTCCGCCACATGGGTCTGGCCGTCCGGTCCGGTAATGAGCCGCGTGATCATGACCGGCGTATGCCTTGGCGCCGCACCTTCCTCGCTCCGCGTCGACTACATCGGAGCCGACAGGATCAGCAGAGCAGTGCCGAGCAAGCACGCCAGCTTCGATGTCATCGGAAACCTCCTGTGGTCTCGCGCATGTGCGGCTACCGCACGGGAATTCAGGCCTCGGTCCGGAAGGATCAATCAAAGGAGCCTACCGAATTGTCGTTCGCGCAGCCATCGGCCCGCTCGCCTGGCGCGCCACGGCAATTCCGGCGAGCACGATGACCCCGCCCGCGGCTTGCAGCGCGCCCAGCGCCTCGCCGAGCCAGACCCATCCGAGGATCGCCGCCGTCAGCGGCTCGATCAGGATCGCCAGGGCCGAGAACGCCGCCGGCAGATGGCCGAGCGCATAGGCGATGAAGCCTTGGCCCATCGCCTGGCTGATCCACGCCAAAGCGAGCAGCACGATCCAGCCGCTCGCGCTCACCGGCAGCAGGCTTTCGCCCGACAGCAGGGTCGCGGCCAGCAACAGCACGCAGGTCACGGCGCTCGAATGAAACATGATGGTCGAGGCGGCATAGCGGTCGCGCAGGCGCGCGACCGCCACCACGTAGCTGCCGAAGAAGCAGGCGGTGACGAGGCCGAGCAGGTCGCCCAGCACGTAGCGCGTGCCCAGCACGGCGCTCGCGTTCACCAGAAGCGCGGCGCCGCCCATCGTCATGCTCATCCCGGTCAGGAAGGCAACGGTGACCCGCTCGCCCAGATAGAGCCAAGCGCCCACCGTCACGATCACGGGCGCGAGATTGGCGAGCAGCGTGGCATTGGCGACCGTGGTGTAGGTGATCGACCAATGCCAGAACAGAATGTCGCCCGCGAACAGGATGCCCGGAACCGCGATGGGAAGCCACGCGACCCCGGTCTTTCTCGACGCCGCGCGTTCCTCCCAGCGCATCCAGAGCCACAGCAACGGCAATGCCAACAGCAGGCGATAGAAGCCGGTGGCGATCGGCCCGAGCTGCGACAAGCGCACGAAGATCGGCGAGAAGCCGATCGCGATCCCGCCCGCCAGCAAGGCCGGAAGGGCGAGACGCTGCGTCCGCACGCACATCGTCGGCGGCAATGAAATATCGCGCCCCGGCCCGAGCTTGCGGGCCTCAGTTCCCGAACTTGATCAGGTCGCTGCGAGTCACCGTCACATTCTGCGTCAGGGCGGCCGGGCCGCCGCCGGCGAGATGGTAGATGCCGTAGAGCTCGCGGAAGGAGTCCTCCGAGGCGGTGCCGTCGACCGGCACGACCGCCTTATAGCCGCGTCCGGTGGCGCCATTGCTGGTGGTGGCGACCGCCCCTTGCGCCGAGGTGCCGGTGATGATGACGGTCTTGATGCCCTTTGCCTTGAGGCCGGCATCGAGATTGGAATCGATGAACTTGTCGCCGCCCCGGCCGTTCTTGATCATGAAGTCGCCCGGCTTGGGCATGACGCTCGCGTCGACCATGTCCTCGGGCTTCGAATCTCCGGTCAAGTTGTAGACGATCATCATGTTGTGGGCGCGCGCCTCGTCGAGGAGCTTCTTCACGTTGGGCACGATGGCGGCGCAGCGCGGGCGCGCGCCGCAATTGCCCTTCATGAGATCGAGCACCAGCAGCGCCGTGGTCTTCGGTTCCACCGTGGCCGGCTTGAGCTCGGGCTTGGGCGGCAGCTTCACGCTATCCCAGTCGGCGATGATGTCGCCCGCGCGCGCCGCGCCGGCGACGGACAACAGCGCCGCCGCGATCAGAGCGGCACCGATCTTCGATGCTGTATGGTTCATGGGGTTCCTCTCCTGGCGGGGCGATCTGGGCCGCCCCCGCGGTCATCCTGTGCTTCGGATGCGCGCGCGGCAAGCCCCCTGCCCGCCGACCGCAGGCCGACTGCGACCGCTCCGATCAGAAATCCGGCTTGCTTGCAACCGGGATATGCCAGTCGACCAGCTGCTGCGGATTCTCGGCGCAGCTGCGCTCGACGTAGTCCTGGTGCACGCGCCGATAACGCCGCACGCCCGACCACGGCTGGTAATAGGTGTCGGGGTCGTCCACCGTCACGGTGACCTCCATCGCCTGGTCGCCGTCGACCATGCGCCAGCGCTCGACGACGTGCAGCTTCTCGGTATGCGGCGTGCGGAACGGATCGACCAGCGTCCTGGTGTCCTGCCCGATCGTGTCGACCATAAGCGTGTCGCCCTGATAATGGCCGACCGATTCGCCATACCAGGACGGTTTGGGATTGGCGGTATGGGCGACGTCGAGATAGACGCGCCGCACCTCCTGCTCGCCCGAGAAGATGATCCAGACCTCCCTCTGCGTCTGCAGGAAATAGGTCGCGAAAGCGCCGCCGCCATAAGCCATGAAGCCCGGAACGCCGCTCGGCCGGCAGCTCGAGCGCGGCGTGAAGGCGATCTTGCCCGCCAGCACCTCCTCGATGTCCTTGCGCATGATCTCCTTCGCCCAGGGCTTCAGGTTCGGATTGGAAAGATCGCCGATCCGGTCGGTCGGTTGCCGGCCCTCGCGGTTGTTGTTGGGCACGTAGGGATGGGCCGGATCGGCACCGAGCGGCGCCACCCGTCCCGCCACCGGCGCAAAGCCGCCGCCACCGCCGCCGACCGCGAGCCAGGCCACCCCATCCCCGGAGAAATCCGGCCGCGCCTGCGTTTGCTGCGCCCCGGCCGGCGCCGCCCAAACGGCCGCGGCCAAGATGCCGCCAGCGAGCGCGAGTTGGCGCGGCGCTGCCATCAGAAATCCGGCCGTTCCGTCTGCGGGACCGGAACCAGGTTGGAGTTGAAGGGGTCGATATTGTTCTCGGCGCAGATCGACTCCACCCAGACGTTGGGGTCCCGCTGCCAGCGCTTGGTCATATACATGGGCTCGTTGAACGTGTCCGGATCCTCGACCCGCACCAAAGCTTCCAGGAATTTGTCATCCGGGGTGACCTTGAAGCGCTCGGTCACGTGCAGCTTGTCGGTGTGCGGGGTGCGGAACATGTCGAGAAAGCCGTGCTCCTTCGCCGCCAGCCCAATGGTATCGATCACCAGCTCGCCGTTGTCGTAGCGGCCGATCAATTCGCCGTACCAGGACGGCCTCACATATTCGGAATGCTGGTCGGTCATGGCGATGCGGCGCACCCATTGGTCGCGCTGCCAGATCATCCAAACCTGCTTGGGCTTCTGGACGAAATACAACGGCTCGGTCGTCCACAACAGCTGACCCGGCACGCCCCCGGGAAAGCATTGCGACTGCGCCAGGAACGGAATCCCGACCTTGCCGGACAACAGCTCCTCGTTCGAGCGGCGCATCTGCTCGGCCGCCCAGGGCTTGAGGATCGGGTCCCGCCAGTTGCCCAGCGCCGGCGTCGGCCGGCGGGTCTCGTTGCCGCGCAGCGGATGGTCGGGATCCTGCTTGATCGGCCCCCGCAAGCCGGCCGGCGGGTCGAACCAGCCGGTGCCGTAGCGGGCGATGCCGCCGTTGATCGTCAATGGCGTCCAGGCCAAGGTGCTCGACGCCAGCGCGGGTATCTTGCCGGGGCCCTCGGCCGAAGCCGAGCCGCCGACGCAAGCCGCAATGGCGGCGACGGCAACGAGTGCGGCCCAGCTCGTGTTGCGCCCGAACGGCCGACAAACCGACTTCTTTGCGATAACCGAGATCATCTGCTTCCCCATCTGCAGGGCGGTTCCGATCGCCGCTCTTCCGGAAAAAGGTTCCTGGGAAAAGCGCGTAGCGATCGTCGTGCCGCTTCAACCGGACACACCAAGCGTGATTTTCTGCTTTTGATGGGTCAAAGGTACTCCAATGCAGCAACCGCGTCGAGACGCGCACTTCCGCGTTTACCGGATGATTTTTTCAACCGCTTTTGCCGCCGGCTCGCATCCGGGAACTGACGCGCGTCGATGACGCGCGCCGGGTTGCCGGCCACACTTGGTCAGGGAGGCAAGTCGGGAAAAAGGTCCAGGCCGGAAACGCCTGGTGTCAGACCTTGATGTCGAGCAGCGTCTTGAGCATTTCCAACTCGACCTGGATGACCTTGGCGTTCGCCGCAAAATCGTTGCGCGCGGTGATTTGCTGCACGATCTCGTTCGCGAGATTGACGTTGGGTGTCGCCACCAGACCGTTCTTGTCGGCATAGGGGGCGCCAGGATCGTAGCTCGTCACATAGCTCGGCGTGACGTTCGACACCGTGGTCGCGGTTCCGCCGCCGGCCACCACCACCTGATCGAGCCGCTGGGGTACGTAGGCGGCAGGAAAATTGCCCGCGTTCGGCGTGCCGGGCAGCGGGCCGCTGTCCAGCTGATTGGCGACGTTGCTGGCCGACACCTCCAGCCGACGGCTGGCTGCGACCAGTCCAGAGGTTGCGATCGACAAGATTGACATGCCCCTTAGTGGCGCCAAAACAACAAGCTTTGGTGCTGCGGGGCGGGCAAATTGGCAGCGCGTTCTTTTCGCTTGATTAACCAAGCAAGCCACGGCCCGGTCAGCGACAGCCTCCACAACCCGTCTGCGGTGGTCGTCCAGCGAAACCAGCGCCGGTCCGACGCTTGCCGCCGTCGCGACGGCTCGCTCGGTCAGATATGCCGCTCTCGCTTCAATTGATCGATGTAGGCGGTCACGTCCGGCGGCAGCGACTTGAGCCCGTTCTGGCCGGCGATCAGCAAGATCGGCCGCAGTTTCGAGCCGACGAGGAAAGCGGGCTGGCGGTCCGCCGGAATGATGCGGTCGAAAATGAGAACCATGGTCACGGCGACGAGAGCGACACGCACGGCGCCGAGCATGGAGCCCGCCAGCCGGTCCGGCAGGCAGATCCGCGGCCCCACGCTCTCGCTAATTGCGGTCCGCAACAGCGCACCCAATGCCATGCCGATCACCAGGAAGACGGCGAAGAACGTGAGCGAATTCTGCGCTACCCCGGCATCGAGCTTGTCGGCGAGCATCCGGGATGCATACGGCATCGCCGCCATGGCGACCGGCATCGCGGCCAGATAGCCCATGATGGTGGCGATGCTGCGCAAGAGCCCGGCATTGAAGCCGGATATGATGGCGACAAGCGCGACGAAGTAAACCACGGCGTCGAAGCTGTTCATTGGCCGGCCTGGTTTCGGGTGGCGATCCGCCTGTCAGAGGCGGTCAAGCGCCCGAGGCTCGCATCGCGCGATTGACATCTTCCCCCTATCGCGCGGGGCGCCAATGCCTTTTTTTGGAAAATGCTTTCGATTTCGTAAGCGCTGATCGGAAGCCCCAACGCCCGCAGGACCGCCTTGAAAAGGCCGGCCGAAAACCGCAACGCCGGCGCTAGCGCGTCGGCATCGGCCGCGCTCCGCTACCGCCCGGTTGGCTCAGGATGGCGGGCCGCGCCGGGGTGAACGGCCGCAGCGCCGGCGGTTGCGGCGGCACCGTACCGGTCATTTCGACCGACGTCAGATCGCCGGCGGTTTGGATCGCCTTGGAGGGATCGACCAGGCCGGAGCCGAAATCGTCGTCGCGATCCTTGGCGCTCAGCCGCCGGGCGCTCGAGGTCAGGATCTTGCGAACTTCCTCGGGGCCGAGATTGGGATTGCGCTCGAGCAGCAGCGCCACCAGCCCACTCACCTCGGCGGAGGCGACCGAGGTGCCGGTGGTCAGCTGATAGGTATTGTCGGGTGCCGGCACCAGGATGTCGACGCCGGGCGCGGCCACGGCGATGTAGCGGCCGCGGTTGGCGCCGGTGAACAGCTTGTCGTTGACGTCGGTCGCCGTCACCGCGATCACGTTGGGATCAGCGCCCGGATAAAGCGGCGGCGATTTCGGCCCGGCATTGCCGGCGGCGGCGATCAGCACGATGCCCTTGTCGTGCGCCGCCTTGAGGGCCCGCTCCATCGAGGGATCGCGCGGGCCAGCGAAGCTCATGTTGATCACCCGCACGCCCTTGGCGGATGCCCATTCCAGGCCCTTGAGGATGTTGAAGGTGGTGCTCTCGGCGCTGGTCGCGCCGCTCGAGAAGGCGTGGATCGCATAGAGGCGCGCGGATGGCGCGACACCCATCAGCTTGCGATGGGCGAAGATCGCGCCCGCCATGCCGGTGCCGTGCGAATGCGGCATGTCGGCCGCGCCGACCGCATCGAACTGCTCGGCGACCACCCCGTCGAGATCCGGGTGCTTGACGTCGATCTGCGAATCGATGACCGCCACGCTGATATTGCCGCCCTTGAGCTGGCGGTGGACGTCGATCAAGCCGAGCTTGCTGATCGTGTATTGGGCGGCATCGCCTTCGCCCTGCGACAGGCTGGCGAGGTCGGGCTCCTGCCCCTGCGCGAGGCTCTGCCCCTGCGTCAGCACATAGGTGTAGTTGGCCTGCGCGCCGGCCACGATCTGGTAGCCTGCCAGGGCCTGGATCACGGAGGCGATCGATGCGCCGTTGTCGATGTGTACCCAGTAGCTGGTGACGCCGAGCAGGCCCAGACTCTGTGACCCCAGAATGCTCAGACCCAGGCGACGCATCATCGCTTGCAGCTGAGCTGCCGGGATATTGTTGGGAATCTGCAGCACCACCTCATTGTCCTTGTGGGCCGCGCCAAGCTCTGGCGGAACGAAGAACCTTGCCCCAAATTGCGGCGGTAAGCCGCCCGGTGCCGACGGCGGGCCCGACCCCGGACGCCCGGGCGGCGGCTGCGTGAGCGGTTGAATGTTGACCACGTCACCCTGGGGCGGGGTGAGCGAAATGTTCTGGATGAGGTTTTGAAGGACCTGGGCCTCGGTGGTCGGCGTATTGCCGATGTTGCCGCCCGGATTGATCGTCAAGGCGGTGGCATTGGTCGGCGCTTGAACCAGCACGTAGTTGCTGGAGATGACGGTAAGGCCTTGGCCGTCGATGGGGTAGATCCCGCCGGGGGCGTTACCAGGGGCAGGGGTCACAAAGCTAGGCGACCCGATGGCGACCGCGGAAAGAGAGTCGCCGTTGACGAAGCCCACCACCACTCCGCCGAGCGTCGGGATGCTGGCGCCCGAGGGGGCAATTGCCGGGTTTGCCACATACGTGAGCGTCGCGGGGTTCACCACCCAGGTACCTGGATTGGTGACAGTCACGATGTAATTCGGGTTGGTCAGCGTGCCTGCCACGTTGAGCACGTAGCCGCCGGCATTGGTCAGGTTGGTGATGCCAAAACTATTGCCCAGCCCGGTCAGAGCGCCCACCCCCTGCCCATTCTGCAGGCCCGTCGCGGTGAACCCCGGATCGGACGGCGAACCCCCGTAGGTCGAGCTGCCGCCCAAGGCCGTCACCGTGACGGGTGCCGGATTGACCGTCAGGGTGCCGGGCTGATAGCTGATCGCGTAGTTCTGCGCGCTCTGCCCGGACGCCGTGATCTGGTAGCCGCCGGCGTTCACCGCGCCCTGGGCGTTGCCCGCATACGCGATCGTCCCGGCCAGCACCGTCGCCGTCTCGCCGTTCACAAAGCCGCTGTAGCTGACCCCGTTGCCGCCGCTGAACGCCAGCCCGTCATAGGTCTTGCCGGCATTGTTCGCCGTCACCGTCAGGGCCGCCTGGTTCACCGTCAGGGTGCCGGGCTGATAGCTGATCGCGTAGTTCTGCGCGCTCTGCCCGGACGCCGTGATCTGGTAGCCGCCGGCGTTCACCGCGCCCTGGGCGTTGCCCGCATACGCGATCGTCCCGGCCAGCACCGTCGCCGTCTCGCCGTTCACGAACCCGCTGTAGCTGACTCCGTTGCCGCCGCTGAACGCCAGGCCGTCATAGGTCTTGCCGGCATTGTTCGCCGTCACCGTCAGGGCCGCCTGGTTCACCGTCAGGGTGCCGGGCTGATAGCTGATCGCGTAGTTCTGCGCGCTCTGCCCGGACGCCGTGATCTGGTAGCCGCCGGCGTTCACCGCGCCCTGGGCGCTGCCCCCATACGCGATGTTGCCGGTGAGCACCGTCGCCGTCTCGCCGTTCACGAACCCGCTGTAGCTGACCCCGTTGCCGCCGCTGAACGCCAGCCCGTCATAGGTCTTGCCGGCATTGTTCGCCGTCACCGTCAGGGCCGCCTGGTTCACCGTCAGGGTGCCGGGCTGATAGCTGATCGCGTAGTTCTGCGCGCTCTGCCCGGACGCCGTGATCTGGTAGCCGCCGGCGTTCACCGCGCCCTGGGCGTTGCCCGCATACGCGATCGTCCCGGCCAGCACCGTCGCCGTCTCGCCGTTCACAAAGCCGCTGTAGCTGACCCCGTTGCCGCCGCTGAACGCCAGCCCGTCATAGGTCTTGCCGGCATTGTTCGCCGTCACCGTCAGGGCCGCCTGGTTCACCGTCAGGGTGCCGGGCTGATAGCTGATCGCGTAGTTCTGCGCGCTCTGCCCGGACGCCGTGATCTGGTAGCCGCCGGCGTTCACCGCGCCCTGGGCGTTGCCCGCATACGCGATCGTCCCGGCCAGCACCGCCGCCGTCTCGCCGTTCACGAACCCGCTGTAGCTGACTCCGTTGCCGCCGCTGAACGCCAGCCCGTCATAGGTCTTGCCGGCATTGTTCGCCGTCACCGTCAGGGCCGCCTGGTTCACCGTCAGGGTGCCGGGCTGATAGCTGATCGCGTAGTTCTGCGCGCTCTGCCCGGAGGCCGTGATCTGGTAGCCGCCGGCGTTCACCGCGCCCTGGGAGTTGCCCCCATACGCGATGTTGCCGGTGAGCACCGTCGCCGTCTCGCCGTTCACGAACCCGCTGTAGCTGACCCCGTTGCCGCCGCTGAACGCCAGCCCGTCATAGGTCTTGCCGGCATTGTTCGCCGTCACCGTCAGGGCCACCTGGTTCACCGTCAGGGTGCCGGGCTGATAGCTGATCGCGTAGTTCTGCGCGCTCTGCCCGGACGCCGTGATCTGGTAGCCGCCCGCATTCACCGCGCCCTGGGCGTTGCCCCCATACGCGATGGTGCCGGCGAGTACCGCCGCCGTCTCGCCGTTCACGAACCCGCTGTAGCTGACCCCGTTGCCGCCGCTGAACGCCAGCCCGTCATAGGTCTTGCCGGCATTGTTCGCCGTCACCGTCAGGGCCGCCTGGCCAACCGTCAGGGTGCCGGGCTGATAGCTGATCGCATAGTTCTGCGCGCTCTGCCCGGACGCCGTGATCTGGTAGCCGCCGGCGTTCACCGCGCCCTGGGCGTTGCCCGCATACGCGATGTTCCGGTGAGCACCGCCGCCGTCTCGCCGTTCACGAACCCGCTGTAGCTGACTCCGTTGCCGCCGCTGAACGCCAGCCCGTCATAGGTCTTGCCGGCATTGTTCGCCGTCACCGTCAGGGCCGCCTGGTTCACCGTCAGGGTGCCGGGCTGATAGCTGATCGCGTAGTTCTGCGCGCTCTGCCCGGACGCCGTGATCTGGTAGCCGCCGGCGTTCACCGCGCCCTGGGCGTTGCCCCCATACGCGATGTTGCCGGCGAGCACCGTCGCCGTCTCGCCGTTCACGAACCCGCTGTAGCTGACCCCGTTGCCGCCGCTGAACGCCAGGCCGTCATAGGTCTTGCCGGCATTGTTCGCCGTCACCGTCAGGGCCGCCTGGTTCACCGTCAGGGTGCCGGGCTGATAGCTGATCGCGTAGTTCTGCGCGCTCTGCCCGGACGCCGTGATCTGGTAGCCGCCGGCGTTCACCGCGCCCTGGGCGTTGCCCGCATACGCGATCGTCCCGGCCAGCACCGTCGCCGTCTCGCCGTTCACGAAGCCGCTGTAGCTGACCCCGTTGCCGCCGCTGAACGCCAGCCCGTCATAGGTCTTGCCGGCATTGTTCGCCGTCACCGTCAGGGCCGCCTGGTTCACCGTCAGGGTGCCGGGCTGATAGCTGATCGCGTAGTTCTGCGCGCTCTGCCCGGACGCCGTGATCTGGTAGCCGCCCGCATTCACCGCGCCCTGGGCGCTGCCCGCATATCCGATCGTCCCGGCCAGCACCGTCGCCGTCTCGCCGTTCACGAACCCGCTGTAGCTGACCCCGTTGCCGCCGCTGAACGCCAGCCCGTCATAGGTCTTGCCGGCATTGTTCGCCGTCACCGTCAGGGCCGCCTGGTTCACCATCAGGGTGCCGGGCTGATAGCTGATCGCGTAGTTCTGCGCGCTCTGCCCGGACGCCGTGATCTGGTAGCCGCCGGCATTCACCGCGCCCTGGGAGTTGCCCCCATACGCGATGTTGCCCGCGAGTACCGCCGCCGTCTCGCCGTTCACGAACCCGCTGTAGCTGACCCCGTTGCCGCCGCTGAACGCCAAGCCGTCATAGGTCTTGCCGGCATTGTTCGCCGTCACCGTCAGGGGGGCCGGCGTGACCGCCAACGCCCCTGTGCTGACTACGCGGTATGAGATGCCATCGAGACTCGTCGCAGTCGGTGCTGAAGCCCCAATCGCATAAATGCCGACCGGTGAGACCGTCTTGGCCGCCGTGGTGAGGCTCGGCGCGCTCAGCATGTCGCCTGCGGGGCCGAAGAGGTAGGCCGACGGGCCGCCAAATGTACCGGCCAAGGTTAGGGCGGGGTTGGCCGCACCATAAGTACGCGTTACGTTGTTGGCCTCCAGCCAAACCACTGGAGTGAGCGCGTAAAGTTCAGGAAAATAGCCGGCGCTCGGCGGCGACCATGTCGTCTGGAAATTGAAGCCCGCGAAGTTTGTCGTGAAGGCCGTCGGGTCTTGCATCTGCGCGGTGGTCAACCCAGTCGCGGCAAATGCTCCGCCACCAGAACCGCCCAGACCCGCATTGGTGTTCGTCGCATCCCAATACGAAAAGCTCACGTTTCCGGAGTTGAACCCGATCAGCCCGCCTACGCGCGATTCGCCGGTCGCGGCACCAACCGAGTACGACTGCGTCACGGTTGCACTTGCTTGGTTCGATCCGATCAACCCTCCCACATTGCTCGAGCCGATTGCGGCTCCGGTAGCATAGGATTGAGCCACGCTTCCGGAGTTCAGCCCGACCAGCCCGCCCACGTTCGATCCGCCGCTAGCTGACCCGGTCGCATAGGTCTGTGTCACGCTGCCTAGGTTGTCCCCGACCAGCCCGCCCACCGCGCCCGAACCGCTCACCGGCCCGGTTGAATAAGCATCCTGGACGCGGCCATAATTGGATCCGACGAGCTCCCCGACGTTGGTCCCTCCGGTTACGCTGCCGCCAATCAAACCGACATTCTGGATCGCGCCGGCCTTCCCGACCGACCCGAATAGTCCGGTGTCGTTGCTGGTCGGACGGTTGATGCCGAGACCCGTAATCGTATGGCCCTGACCGTTGAAGCCGCCGATGAATTGTGTCGAATTATTCCCGATCGGAGCAAAGCCCGCGCCCGAATTCCAATTTGCGGTTCCGCTCGCATCAACATTTTTGGCAAGGACGTAGTTTGCAGCAAGCAGCGTCGAGCTGCTGCCAATGCCTTGCAAGCCGTAGATGTCGCCAATCTGATAAGGTGATCCGCTCGACCCGTTGCCGCCGAGCACTCGAACAAAAGAGCCGCCGGCGAGGCGAAAATCTCGCGCGCTGAAGCTTGGCAGGCTCGCGCTGCTTTGAACCCAAGCGCCACTCTTGAGCGTGAATGTCGCGACATTCACGGCAGCAGCCGGGTTGATCGCCTTTCCAGCGCTGAGCGTCAGTCCCCCATTGGCCGCCGTAATCGCTGCGTTGACGTTGATGTTGTCGTGCGCGTTGAGCGTGAGCGTACTGTTGCTCGACCAGCTGATTTGCGCATTGACGCTGATGTCGCTGTTGTTCGCCGTATCGTCGAAAGTGCCGGACGGCCCACTGGGCGGGCCGCTCGCATTCGTCTGGAGGATCACGCTGGTGGTCGCGAGAACGTGCGAAAGCGTCGAGGCATCCTCAGCGTCGATCATCAGACCCGTGGGATCGAGGAGCCAAGTTCCCGTCGCGCCCTTCAAAGCCAACGTGTCGACCCGACCGCCCTTGAAATCCAGCGAATGGCTCGATGTCTCCACGAACCCGCCATCGCCGCCGGCGGCCCCGCCGCGCGCCAGGATGGTGCCCGCGAAGGTAGTCTGCTGATCCGACCACAGCACCACCTTGCCGCCGTTGCCCTGGCCGGTCGCCGAGGCGTTGATGACGGTGGCTCCGTCCACGCTCACCGTGGTGGCGGTCGGGATTACGAAGGATTCGAGCTTCGCCAGCTCCAGCGTGGCCGCGGTCGGATGGCCGCCGCCGGTGTCGCCGCCGATCAGCACCTTGCCGCCGCCGGCCTTGCCGGAGGCGTTGATGGTGGCGCCGGTGAGCACGATATTCTCGCCACTCGCCACCACGGTGCCGCCGGTGGTGCCCGCCCTCTTGCCGGCCGCCGAGATCTTGCCGGAGAGCGCCACGGTCTGGACCGGCGCGCCTGTTCCCTTGCTGGCGCCGGTCGCGGCGCTGAGCACGATCAAGCCATTCTTGGTGCCGACCGAGTTGGCCTCGATCACGCCGGTATTGTTGATGACCGAATCGACCACCACCCGGGCGGCCGCGGCCGTGAGCTCGATGCGGCCGCCATTGGCCTTGAGCTTGCCGGAATTGCCGACCAGCGACTTGAGGGTCTCGCCGGTCGCCACATCCGTCACCGCCGCCGCGATCTGATCGTTGACCGCGAGCGTGATCAGCCGGTCACCGTAGAAATCGAGCGTGAAGGCGTTGCCGGACGCCAGCCCGACGGTGCCGAGCTTGGCCGTGATGGTGCCGGCGTTGCGCAAGCCAGGCGCCACCAAGGCGGCGAAGCCGCCGGAGGTCGCGGTGATGCGGCCGAGATTGACGATGGAGGCGCTGGAGGTGCCCGGAATGTTGAAGTTGTACTTGCCGGTGAGTGCGCCCGCCATGAAGTCGGCGTCGCGGATGTCGCTGGTGGTGGCCAGGAATCCGGCGGTTGTGATGGACGAATTGGCGCCGAACAGGATGCCGTCGCCATTGATGATAAAGACGTGGCCGTTCGCCGTCAGGGTGCCGTCGAGGAACGAGGGTCCCTGCCCGCCGATCACGCGGTTGAGCGCCACCGAGTTGCTGTTGGGCTGATTGAAGGTGGTGGTCTCGCCCTTGCCGATATTGAAGGTCTGCCAGTTAATGACCGTGTTCTGGCTGGACTGGTTGATGGTCACCGAGCCGGTGCCCTGGCCCGAGATCGTGGAACTGCCCGCCGCCACGCTACCGCCGAGCGGGTTGGCCGCTGCCACGCCCGCCCCCATGGACACCATCGCGGCGCCCGAGAGCATCAGCACACGGCGGCGTAATAGATTCATGGCCCCCACGCCCCCCTTGGTGGCGAGAGTTGGCAAATTTACGTTTTGATAACCGATTTTAGGGCAGAAGCTGGTCCGATACCAGCCGCGGCAGAGCCACACCTTCTCAAAATTTAAGGGCTTTGGCGGGCCTTGGCGACATCATCCCGCCGTATTTGGATACCTTCGGCGGATTGGTCGGGACTCGGACCGCCTTCTCGCTTCCCGCCCCGAGAATCCCGGGGCGTGGCACTCTGGTTCCTTGACGGGGCCCGGCATTTAGGTCCGAAATGCTGCCAGGAGTCGCAAGCACCCCTGAGCGAGGGCCGGGACATGATTCGTTCAACTGCGCCGTCATGCCGGCGCCGCGCCAGGTGGGGGCTCGTCCACGCGGTCCTCGCCCTGTCCGCCCTTGAGGCGCTGCCGGCTCCCGCCGGGGCCGCCGACGCCTACTTCAAGGACAGACAAATCCGCCTGATCGTGGGGTCGGCCCCGGGCGGCGGCTACGACGCTTACGGGCGTTTGCTCGCCCAATACATGAAGCAGCATATCCCCGGCAATCCGACCATCATCGTTCAGAATATGCCCGGCGCCGGCTCGCTGGTCGCCGCCAACTACATCTACAACGTGGCGCCCAAGGACGGCACCGCCATCGGGGCGGTCAACGCCATGCTGGCGACCGATCCCCTGGTCTATCCGGACCGGGTCAAGTTCGATCCGCGCCAGTTCCGCTGGCTCGGCAGCGCGCTGCGCGAGAATCATGTCGGCGTGGTCTGGCACTTGACCCGCATCAAGACCTTCGACGACGTGCTCAAGAACGAGCTCATCGTGGCGGGCACCGGCGGGGCGACCAATTTCTATCCGCTGTTCGTCGACGCCATGCTGGGCGCCAAGATCAAGATGATCCCGGGCTATCAGGGCACCAAGCAGGGCATGCTGGCGATGGAGCGCGGCGAGGTGGGCGGCATGGTCGGTATCACCTGGGCGAGCGTCAAGGCCACCAACGGGAGCTGGCTGCGCGACGACAAGATCCGCCCGTTCATCCAGTTCGGCATGAAGAAGCATCCGGAGCTGCCCGACGTGTCCTGGGTCTACGACTATGCCCGCAACGACGACGACCGCGCCGCCATGGACATGGCGTTCGGCAATTCCGAGTTCGGCCGTCCCTTCATCGCGCCGCCGGGCGTGCCGGCGGATGTGGTCCAGATCCTGCGCGACGCCTTCGAGGACACCATGGGCGATCCCGAGTTCCGCGCCGATGCCGAGAAGCGCCAGCTCGATCTCGAGATCACCCGGGGGACCGAGATCCAATCGCTGATCGAGAAGATCTACAAGACCCCGCCGGCCGTGGTGGAACGGGTCAGGAAGATCGTGCAAAGCGCCGAATAATTCTCCTTACGAGAGCGAGGTTGATCCATGGCCTTCACCAGCTGGCGAGGCGTGCTGGGCTGCGTCAAGCCGACCCTGCGGCCGGGCGGCCTCGAGGAGCTCATCCGCATGCTGCCCGAGGGCATCGGGGTGATCCCGCTGTTCCTGGGAATCCGCGAAGGCACCACCGACGAGTTCAAGCGCGCGATCGCGCCCTACGAGCCGCTCCTGGCGCAGCTCGCCGACGCCGGCTGCGACCTGATCCATCCCGAGGGGGCGCCGCCGTTCATGCTACTCGGCCACAAGGGCGAGGCCGAGCTCTTGAAGAAATGGGAGCGCAAATACCAGGTGCCGATGTTCACCTCGGGCAGCAATCACGTGCGGGCGCTCCAGGCCCTGAAGGTCAAGCGGTTCGTGGGCGCCACCTATTTCACCGGCGCGATCAATGACGTGTTCGCGAAATATTTCGTCGAGGCCGGTTTCGACGTGCTCGCCATGGAGGGCATCTCGGCCCCGTTCGACCAGATCGGCCAGCTCTCCTCGCAGGAGGTCTATGCGCACGTGAAGCGCGCCTTCCTCAAGCACCGCAAGAGCGCGCAGGCCATCTATCTGCTGGGCTCGGGTTGGCGCGTGCTGCCGGTGATCGATATCCTGGAGCAGGATCTGGGCGTGCCGGTGATCCATCCGGTGCCGGCGCGTTGCTGGGAGATCCAGCACCGGCTCTCGGTCCGCCAGCCGGTCTCCGGCTTCGGCCGCCTGCTCGCCGAGATGGTTAACCCAATAGATTGAAGGTCTTACGGTTCTTTTCTCCGCAAAGCATCTTCCCAGAAATTGCGGTTGGGAAGCCCATGGGAAGAGGACGGAGCGCGGGGATGGCGGATGATGGAATTGAAGGGCGAAAGCAGCTGACTTTCGAGCAAGCGGAGGGGGCCGAGCCCCTCCCTGCTCAACTTAAGCTCAGAGAGCTGTCGCAAGAATTCCGCGCGGTGGCATGGGCGATGGTGCTCGAATTGCTGAATACGGATAGGCATCGCGGCGAGTATGCGGGAGACTATATCGACGGACCTTGGAAACGGATTTTGCGAGATAGACACGTTTTTCGACTTCATCGACCTGCAGACGAGTTTAGCGATTCCGCAAAAAACCTTGTGACGGAACTCAAACAACTCTTCCTGTCGAGTGACTACACGCAGGTTCTCGGTTTTCTACAATTTGTTATTCGGCATCCGAGTTGTCCCCACCGATTTGCTGCCACAGTAGAAGGGACGCTCGTCTACGCGCGCGCTGCTTACCGAGTTGTCCAGAACACCATTATTCCGATCGGGTCTGAGGCCGAACTGGCGACGTTCAAGCAAGCTTTGATTGATGTTGCCGCAAGTGAATTTCATGGAGCAAGGGCTCATTTACACAAGGCTGCCGAAGCTCTCACCGCCGGGGCTAGCGCCGACAGCATCCGGGAAAGCATCCATTCGGTGGAATCCGTTGTCCGAGTGCTCGAACCGGGCGGCGAATTTTCAAAAGCACTTGCCATCTTGGAAGGAAAGATCGCAATTCATGGCGCTTTGAAAAAAGGGTTCGCCGCCATCTATGGATTTACCAGCGACGAAAAGGGCATCAGGCACCCCTTGTTGGACGACCCCTCCGCAAAGGTCGACGAGACCGACGCGCTTTTCATGATAGGCGCATGCGCCGCGTTCGTGTCGTATGTGGTCAATAAGGCGCGGACGGCGGGTCTCATCAAATAGAGCCGCCAAGCCCGTAGGAAGCCCGCTGGTGAGTCCGGCCCGGAGCGCAGCACAGGTAGCGGGCTATCCGGAATAGGCGAGCCGTGCGAGTCCGCAGCCCCTGCCGCTCAATGACAGGCGGCACGCGTCACAAAGGTGCAATTCCCAACTCCCCCTCGCGGCCTATCGAAGCAATACTCCGTTTGCGTATCGACACTGGCGCCCGCCTGGAAACCTTTGGCACGACAAAGCGCATTACCTGCGGCGTTGCAATCGGGCGCGCCATTCTGCGCGGTCGTGCATTGCTCTCGTCCCGAGACTACGTTCTGAGGAGATGCCGGAAATCTTGGACTACCGGCGCAGCCCAAAAGGAGGAAAAGGAGGGCGACCGGGATTGTCGCCGTCGCCGTCCGCGTTGGCCAAGTCCGGTGCATCATGCGGGCCCCAATGTTCTGTTCGGGGGCGATCGTTCCGCAACCCCCTGCACCCAACCCCCCGCAGCTTGGAAAGTTGCAAATTGAGGGCACGGCGCCAAACGCGGGCTCATCCCGCAAAAGAAAAAGGACAGCGTGAATGGCACGCAGCGACAATGCTTTGGCGCAAAATAACAAGACGCCGGTTGTAGGCTGCGCATTATGTAGCCCGGCCCGATGCCCAAAAAATCGAAATAAGGGTGGGGAGCGCCCGCGGGGATTGGGGGATGGTTGACCTCCCAGTCCCCGCGCGTTCGCGATGATGTCAGGCAGGGAGCGCCTGCAGACCCTCCTCGACCAGCTTGGTGTAACGCTGGATTTCCTCCGCAAGCTGTTTGAGCGCCGGCCCGACTTCGTGGTCCTGCTGGTTTCCATGGAGAGCTGGCCGATCAGCCAGACCGCTTCGGCAAGCCGAGAGATACTCTCCACGTCAAACTCGAGGTGACCCGCACCGCGGGGCTTGACTGCTGGATGAGGGGCGTCCGTCATGACACAGCCTCCGGAGTGCCCTTCTTGACCTGCTTCATCGCCTCTTTGAGGAGGCGGAACCATTCGGCATACTCCTTTTCGCGCTTGGCGCTGGACCGCTCGGCCAGGGCCCGCTTGCCGGCCTTCTCCACCGCGTGTGCAACACTCATACGGTTCTGGCCGCTCCGCTTGCATTCATCCTCAAGTGCTGTCTTGTAGGCCGCCTCCGCCGTCTTCCACGCTTCCTGAAGCGCGAGCAGCCGATCGGCATCAACCGGCCGGCCGTTCACCACCTCCTCGAAGGTGATGCGTCCCTCTTGGATGTGACGCGCGCATGTATTCGCCGACGACTTGCTAAGGTCCGTCCGCATCGCCAGGATGCACTGCATCAACATGCCACGCTCGTCCTCCCCCCAGGCGCGGTGTTTTAGCTTTGGAAGTTGCAAGTTCTTGGCGGCGACGATCGCGCGCGCTCTCTCTGCGAGATTTTGTGCTCCCGCATCTGAGGGGTGGTCTGCCGTCGGCGCCGTTATGGGGATTTGACGGCGGCGCGCAGAAATGCGGCGGGACGCGCTGTCTGGAAATATCACAACGGTCATGACACGGCCTCGCCGATCATGGCGCTGTGGAGCGAGCGCAGGAGGGCCGCCGCGAAGTCACCGGACGTGTCCGGAAAAGAGAGATCGCTCAATTTGTATTCGAGCGTGTAGGCGGCCAGTGCAGCCGCCCCGGCCAACGTTGTCGGTGGCTTCGCCACAAGTCCCCATGCAGCGTCGATCTCAGCGTTGGCGCTCGCTTCGAGCCAGCGGTCTTCCGGTTCGACTTCTGCCGTGACATCTGCGATGTGAAGGGCGTACGCAGCCTTGTGGTGCTCGATAGCTGCAAAGATCGGGTCGGGCCCGACGGCGCTCAGGGCGAGCGATGGCGCCGCAAGGGCTGGAGTAGCAGCGATGCCGGCCAGGACGGCGCGGCGGGAGTGATTCGACATAGCGGTAACCTCCTGTTCGATGTTGAGGAAAACACCGTGCCAGGCGGGAAGCCGCGCAGATTCATGATATCTTGGGAATCGATCATCGTCAGTCCTGCCCGGGGCTGTCGGTGGTAAGTGCCGGCCCGTCGTTACAAGCGGCGGGTCGGCGCGCTTAAGTTGCGCCTGTTTGGTTAAGAAAGTCAACCGAGGCCATTTTTTCGCCTCGTCGACCGAATTGCTGCGGGAATGTCCTGTCCTATGCCAAGCCATCGAATTGAACCTGTCACCTGTGCCGAATGCGAGATGCAAGCGGAAGTGCGTGAGCGGCCGTCAGGTTCGTTCGAAGAGGTTGTGACTGACATCCTGCCAAAGTGTAAGCGCGTGTCCCAGCACGGATCGGCCGCTCTCGGTTGCCGGAGCCTAAGGCGGGCATTCTTTGAGGCACATCAGCGCCTGCAAAGGCGCTGATCCGCTCCCGGCCTTGCCCTCCGGCTCGCAGCTTGCCATTTTCGGTGCAAGGAGTGGCGAAGCTCACAAGGCTCCCTAACAGGAACGCAATGGACCGGTTGACCGACGACGAGCGCCGGCTGCTTGAACTGCTGGCCGGGAGCGCCAACGGCGTGAGCGAGACGCTGCTGGTGACTCGCTTCACGCTCGACATGATGGTCGGCTTGGTGCGCGAAAGGCTGGCGACGACGACGCTCGAGCGCACCTTTACAGCCGGCAAGCCGGTCGAGGTTACGCGCGTCAGAATAGCCGACGCCGGACGGCGCGCGCTGGCATGGACCGCGAGGAATAAGAAATGAGCCGTGCCGGACTTAGCCGATCGCTGTCGTCGCCCGTTCGGGATGCGCATTCCATGTCATCTTTGGCCCCCCTAGCCTGCTAGGATGCCAAGGTGGCTCACAGTCAGTCCGACAAGGGTTGATCCCAATGGACCGCGCCAAACGCACGCACAAGTTCAACCTCGGTCAATCGGTGTCTTTGCAATCGACCTTGTTCAATCGCGATGCCGCGAGCGGTGCATACAAGGTGACCAGGCAGCTGCCCGAGAGGGACGGTGAGATTGAATATCAGATTAAGAGGCCAGGGGAGCCCCATGAACGCGTCGTAAAGGAACGCGACCTCAGCGCGCGGAGGCTCAAACTGAATGAGCGAGAGCGAATTAAGATCCAGCGTTGGCAGCGCTACATTGAGGAATGCCGCCGTGAGGCCAAGTTCCTCAGCGCCGAAGGCCAGCAGACCATGCAGACGGTCATCGATTTATATGAGAAGCTGATCGCCATGGCGCGGGACCAGGACAAGAGGAAAAGCTAGAGCCATTCGACCTGCATGCCGGTTCCCTCGCCGGCGCAATCTCGAAAATGGCCGCGAGTGTCCAAGTTCGGGCCATGTCGAGAAACGCCCTTCGCTCTGCGTCGGTCTTCGCGCCGCGAGCCGAACTCATGCATTCGTCGGCAAAGCGCTGATATTCGTCGGGTATCGTCATAGCGGCACCGCGCCCAAAGGAAGGCCCGCCGGGGAGTTGGTCGTCACCCGGCGGGGCTTCCAGACGGGAAGCTTGGAGTCGGGGGGACTTGGGGCTTCGCCGTCCATGGACAAAATACCGCCTCCGGGCACGGTCAAATTTGATAAATGTCAATCATGCGCCACCGCGATGCCCACGACGACCCGCCGGCGAAGCGGCGCCCCGAGGCGTACAGCGGCCCGCCGGTCAGGGCAACGAGTTGAGGTTAACATCGGCGTGGGCCGAGGATTTGGAGGAGGTAGTCCGGATCCCAGGAGGCGCGCTTTCGCCGTCGCTTGATGGATAGCTTGTCGTTTGCTTGCCGTACCAGGTTGAGGGCGAAGTGGCGAACGACGGCCATGTTTTTGGCCCCATGACCGACCCGCAGGCGGGATTGGTCTTCATTGAACGTCATATCGAGCGTCCAGTGGAGATTGTTCTCGATGGCCCAGTGGCTGCGCACGGCGTCGGCAAAGGCGTCGGCGGCAAGAATGCGAGAGGAGATGTAAGAGCGCCGTTCGGTCTCGATTTTGTCGCCGCGTTCGATCCGGCTTTCGACCATCGCGATGGTGGTGAGCTTGGGGAAGCGGAATGCTCCCGGAAAGGAACGCTCTGGGGTCATCCAGTCGACCTCGTGGGAGACCGTATGGGTTCGGATTTCGAGCCTGCCATGGCCTTTCTCGACGACCTTCGAGCGCTCGAGCTTGTTGCACGGGGCGGTATCGAAATAGCTTTTGATTTCGGCATGAAGCGTCGGCTGGTTGTCCTTCACGGCCAGAAGGTAGTCGGCTTTGGCATCGAGGATGCTCTGAGCGATGTTCGGATTGCATCCCATGGCATCAATGGAGACCAGGGCGCCTTCGAGGTCGAGGCGTTCCACCAGCGCCGGGATGGCGGTGATCTCGTTGGATTTTTCGTCGGTCGCTTCCTGGCCGAGCACCAGTCGGCGGGTGGTGGCGAACGCGGAGACCAGATGCAGGGCCTTCTGCCCGCGCTTACGGTCGTGGCTGCGCCGCGAGGTCTTGCCGTCGATCGCCACCAGGTCGGGCTTGTCCGGCCAGCATTCGGCCACCCACGAGGAAAAACAGGCCGCAAACAGCTCCGGATCGATCCGATTCATGACCGTTCGCAGCCAGTCGGCGCATGGGATGCCGAAGTGAAACTCGGAGAACTGCTGCAAGAAGGACAGGTGCGCTTCGCCCCAATCGACGATGTCGTCATAGTCGTCGCCGCTCGCGATCGTGCCGCACACCACCAAAAACAGCACCTCGCGCAGCGGATACGCGACCTTCCACGATTGCCGCGTATCCTGGATCGTCGCCAAGTGGTCGAGCAATAGCCGCAACTGCGGCCGGGCGGACAAGGTTTCCATCGGCGCCTCCCGAATCGGAAGCTCCAAGGGAATCAGCTCCGCCGAACCGGCGAAAGAGCCTACCCCCGCCACGTCAAGCCAAAATCCACGTTAACCTGGCCCCGCCGCCCTGGCCCGCCGGTCACGCTAGCTTGCGTCGGCACACCGTCGGGAATATCCTTCCCTTAGCCGAAGATCGTCAAAAGAGACCGAAGGTAGGCTCCGTATTGGGATGCTTTTACCCGGAGGAATCAGATATGACGACAGTCAGCCGCAGGGGCGACTCCGAAATCGGCCGCGTCATAGAAGTTCGTTTAGAGGGACTGACGCTTCGCGTCGCGGACGTGCGGCGTTCAATCGAATTTTACGGCAACAAGCTCGGCTTTGCAGTTGAGATCGACAAAGCTCCACAGTTCGCGATGGTCCGCGTCGGCGGGTCGACGGGCGGTACGATTGGCCTGCTAGCTCACGATATCAGCGATCCTTTAGGATCAAACAGCGCGACACCTCGTCAGCGGGCGGGGATCCACGTTGAGCTATCCACCGATCACCTCGACGCACTTTATGAACAACTGAAAGGTCGGGGGGTGGAGTTTTTCGAGCCGCCCCACGAAGAACCGTGGGAGAGGTCGATGAGGGTTCATGACCCGGACGGATATACAATCGAGTTTGCTGAAGGTCGGCGTGGACATCGTGGTGTAACCTAAAACAGCGGCAGCGCGGCGCGGGACCTATGCCCAAAGGCGGTGTGCACCAAGTGCGGCATCATCGGCGGCCAGGCCCGGCCGAATTGGGATGATCGAGTGCTCGAGGAGAGCCTGACCGGGGCGCAGTGGCGATGATGTGCGGGCGGGCGAATTACCTAAAGTTTGAATCAGTTCGGTAGCGAAAAACAAAGGTGCGACATATACGTATTTACGCGTGGATGAGTTTTGGAGGCACCAATGTCCAAGCTTCTAGTGAGTTTTCTGAAAAACGAATCGGGCGCGACGGCCATCGAATACGGCCTGATCGCCGCCGGCATCTCGGTCGCGATCATCGCGGTCGTGCAAGGTGTCGGCGCGAACCTGAAGACCACCTTCGGAAGCGTTCAGACCGCCCTCAAGTAAGGCGCTGTCGTTTCGCGTGGCTGAATACAACTGAAGCCCCGACATAGCTCGGGGCCTTTTTCTTGTGATCACGGATTTTCCCGTTACCGATTAGCCGCGATAGGGCGTCCGCTATCCGAGGTGCCGGATCATCGGCGCCGACGTGCGGCCGGAGAGCTTTCCACCGGTTCACTTTTGTTGGTGGCGCTCACACAATCTCCATTTCAGCGCCTCAATACAGCCCGCCGGTGGCCGCGCCAGCCGGCAAGCCCATGCCGCCGGCGCCCAGGGACGCCCCGCCGGTCGGTATGGCGGCCGCTATCGACGCGATGGCCGTAACCCCCTTGATGATGCCTGCGATGGTGTCGCCTTTCGCTGCCTCGTTCTCAGCGTCCGCAGCAAGCCCGGCCGCGTTCGCCATGGTGCGGTACGAGTCCGCCTGCTCCTGGTAGCCGGCCTCCGTGATCAGCCCTTGCGTCGCCATCACCGATTTGGTGAGCGCGCCTTGCGATGCACTCTCGCGCAGGATGTCGAGCGAGGACCCCGACTCGGCAAAGCCGGCGCCCGCCACATCGGCCTTGGTCTGCCCGAGCGAGTTTTGGATTTGCCGCTCGGTCTGGAACTGCTTGATAGCGGTCGACTGTTGCGTGAACGCGACGTTCTGCTGCGCGAAGCCGGCCGCCTCCAGGTATTGCCCCTGCTCGGCGAGGTCGCCCTGAGCCTTGTATTTGGCGCCCGACGCGGCGAACAGGTCCGAGACCGCGCCGCCGATGTCGCCGCCGATTGAGCTTACCGTTTCAGCGCTGATTGGCATGGCTGGCATGGTTCACCTTTCCATCAAAAGGAGGGGGGAAGGAGGCAGGCCGGAGCAGCCTGCCGCCCCCACGGAGCCACACCGCAGCGGCGGGCCGCGCGCGGCTCGACATTCGCCTAACCCGTAACCACGAAGCCGGCAGCTTTCACTTCCTGCGCATTGGTGAAGAATGCCTTCATCGCATCAAGGGCAAGGATTACATCCTTCTTGCTGTACGATGCTGCGTCATCGAGGCGGAGCTCAATGCCGACGTTACCGGCGGATGCGGTTCCCGTCACGAAGTCAGAATACCGGCCACCGGTCTGTCCTCTGAGTAAACTTACGTAATGCGACGCCATGAGTAGCTCTCCATTCGGTGTTTGTTTGAAGCGTGCGTCAGAAAACCCAGGCGCGGCCTTCATACACCGCGCGCGCTCTAAGGGCCCCAAGACGCCCCGCAATGCAATTGCGAAGCTTGAGGCGCTGATCGGAACTCAGGCCCGTGGCCGGTCCGTAGTTGATCTCCGCACTCACAGCGAGGATTGTCGCTTCGTAATTTCCAGCCACCTCGGCCAGGTCGAGCAGCCGTTTCGGGTCAACCGCCGCGCATTGAGCAGTAAAATTGGAGTATTCCGTGTCGTTGGTCATTGTGTCCTACCGCTCACGCCGCAAGCGCGGCCATTCGCTGCAGCCGCTGCTCGAGGTCCTTGCGCAACTTCGCGGCCGCCTCGGCATCCGCCGTGGCCTGCTCCTCGAGTTCGACCTATCTTGGCTGTGCACTCGTCCAGCGCCCGTTCACGCGCCCCACACTCGGAAAGGAAGTCGCTGCGCTCTTTCGCGAGGGCGGCATCATGTGCCGCGCGCTCCTGGGCGACCGTCTCGTCGTGCGCCGCGCGCGCCGCGGTCAAATCCTTCTGCCCCTGCGTGGCCTGTTCAATCGCGCTGCGGGCTTCCGCCGATGCGGCCGCAAGCTGGTCGAGCCGGGCCTTGGTTGCCTCGGCATCGGTGATCATCGCCATGATGGCCAGGGCCGGCGCGAGATCGGTCAAGGTCGGAATCGGCGGTTGTCCGTTCATGAAGATCATGGTGGCATCCTCGATTTGTTTTCAGTGCACCACATGCAGCGGCGCAGCAGGGCGAATGGCGACAAAGTCAAATCCCGGAAGCTGCTTGCTTGCCTGCGCGACGGCCCAACCGTGGGCAACCGGACCATTTGGCCCGCCAGGGCCGCGCGCGCCGCGAAGGGCGAAGATGCGCATCGCGTCCAGACGTTCGCGCTCATCAAGTGCGACGACGATCTGACGTTGCTCGCTGGTCGTGGGGTGAACGAAGTCGACTTGAAAGCGCATCACGCCGCCCTCTTGATCTGGCTGCTCAGCACGATGTTGATCAATGTCAGATCACGCCGTGCATTCCAGTCGCCGGCCATCAGGGCTGCACGCCAAGTCGCGTCTCCGAATTTCTGATCTCGCAACTGCTTGACGGCATGGTGTTCGGATGCGGTCACTTCGCGGTCCTCGAGTACCTGGCGCACGGCCTCGGGCGACACGCCCGCCAACAGCAGATCGGCGGCCGCCGGCGCCATCTCGCGCAGCGAAGCCTCGGAATCGGAGTTGCTAAAACTCACATATCCCTCGGGGACAACGCCGATCATCGCCAGGTCAACCGGCGAGACGCTCGCGGCGAGCTCAGTCAAGCGACCAAACTCCGCCCGAGCAGTATGATCCCCCGCCAGGAGGCGGATACCGAAATCCTTATCCGAAGCGAGCAACTCCAATCGAGCAGCAGCTTCTGCAGGGTCGGACGGCTCGACTTTGGGGCCCGGGCCGCGGTATGCGGCCGTCATCGCGGCGAGCGCCTGCGTTGCCTGCTCGGGTGTCCCGCGCATTTCCGCCAAGGCGGCCGTTGCATCTTCCGTCGCTGACATGGCACCGATCCCTATTGCTGTAGCGCCACGATCTCGGCGAGGACCGCCTGATAGCGAAGCTCACCCTCGGGCGAGATATCCGTGCTGAGGCGGCTTTGCTCGGCCAGCAATGCCGCCAGCTGGGTCTCCGATGGCGTACGCTCGACCCGCTGTGCCGTCGGCGGCATCGGAGCCCGCGCGCCGCGCATGATGGCACTGGCGTGGGCCGAACCGGCCCGGAGCGCGTCCACAAGCGGCGGGATTTTCGCCGGGAAGCCTGCCCATTCGAGCCGCGGCGACTTGCCGCCCGGGAAACTCATCTCGGCGCCGCGCTCCTGGTCCTGCCCCCCGAACAGCAGCGGCCGCGCGCCTACGCGGTAAATCTCATGCTGGAGTGCGACCAGGATGCTGCCAGTGAGCAGCAAGCAGGGAACGCGGTCCGATGTCGGGAACGGAAAACCGGCATCCGCTTCCTTCGACAGCCTGATGGTCTTGCGGAACAGCTCGTCTGCTTTCGAGATCGCGTCCGCCAGCTCGGCGCCGGCGGCGTCTCGCTCGGCGAGCTTGGCCTCGACACGCTCGATCTGCTCGGCCTTCCGTCGCGCCTGGCGCTCGGCGGCCTCCTGCGCTGCCTGCTCCTCGAGGAGGGCGACCCGGTCGTGATGGGTGCGCGCGATACGGCGCAGCTCCTCGATCTGCTTGTCGATGGCCAAGACCTTGGCGTCGTCGTCCGCGAGCAGCGCGACGTTGCGCTGCTGGCTGGTCTCCTGCAGCTTCGCGTTGGTCTCCGCGAGCGCCGCGCGGGCAACGTCGAGGTTTTCCGTGACCGTCTTGCGGGATGCTTTGATCGCGGTCATGCCGCCCCCTTCATTTCCGGTTGGCCCTGCAGCTTATCGAGCAGGATGCTTCGAATGAGGTTGCTGATCGGCCGGCGCTCCCGATCGGCGAGCGACACAATCGAGCTGCGAAGCTCCGGCTCGACACGCACCACGATCTGATCGCTGAGCCGAATCCTTTTCGCTTCCTTCATGTCGTCCACCCTTGTGCTTGATGATCCGCTTTGGCGTGTCCGGGGCTGGCCGGGGCCGGTCGGATGAAACGTCGGTCGTGCCCTCTCGGGGACCGTTACCGCCCGATCAGCCCGTGCCCTCGCGGGGGACTGGAATCCGGGATCGAACAACACTCACGCGGCGACACAAACTATCGACTACAATCAAATTCGCGGCAAGTCGGTGACGAGCATCAATTGCCGCTCACTTCCGCTCCTGGCCGCAGCAACCGGAAATATTTTCAGTTTTGGGCCGGGACGGCCGCCGTCCCGTTCCCGCGACAGAGTCGGATCGCTTCGAGCAGGGATGGATTGAGCTTGAGCAAGTGCCCGAACACGCCCGAACTCGCCATCAGATCGAAGGCTTTGCCGCACCGCGGCTTACCCTCGTCGACCTTCAGGCACTCGTGAATCATCTCGATCGCGGTGTCACACGCTGGCTCAATCTCGGCTAGCGCGGCCTCGGTGAAATAGGCATCAACAAAGCTGTTGATCGCCTCGAGCATTCTCAGCCGATCGCCGACCGGCATGTTCTTGCACGAAACCAGCATAGCCTTGGTCCACGCGACAAGGACCATCTCGGAGCGATAGCCGACGGGCACATATCTCACCATCAAAGCCTCGCGCTCGGCGTCGCGCTCCTCGATCATTGCGATGATATCGCTCTCCATGGTCTCATTCCTTCTCATCGGAGATTTCGACAAACTCGGCATCGATGGGCGGGGCGAGGCGCAGGGGGTCAAGGCCGGCCCTCGTCGCCAGCTTTGCGATGCGCGCCATGACCTCTGCGGTGGCAACCAGCACCGGAACGCGATGCTCGACCGCGACGGTGTGCCTGGTTTCAACAGGATGGGTTCTATCCATTACAATCCCGATCGCCCGCCCGTGGTCGCGGTGGTCGGGATCCTCGATCAGGTGCGCCAGCGCTCGGATCGCGCGGGGTGCGCTCGCCCGAATGCGGCGCTCGTCCTCCTCCCGCATGGCGGCCAGGATTTTCTCGTCGTGCGCCAGTCGCGAGGCGATGACCGACCAGGACTTCGCCGATGTGGTCGACGTTCCAAATCCGGCCATCTTCGCCGCCTTGACCTGGGCACCGTAACCCCGGGGAACCTCGTACAGGCTCAGAACGAACACGCGGTGGCGATCGCTGGGCAGCGCCTTCATGGCCGGCCCCCACTCGGCACCGTCACCGGGCGCCAAGGCGGCCACGACGTCCGCACTGAGCTCGTTCGACTTGCCGCGACGGGGCTTGCGGCGCCGGCGGCCGGTGGTGGTCGTCATTGCTTCCCCCTATTGCGTCGGCTTTGCCATTCGAGGAGCAGGCCCTCGAGTTCGAGGAGCCGCGGTTTGATCCGCGCCTTGCGGCCGACCACAGCCCGGATACGGTCGAGCAGATCGATCGCCCATGGCTCGGTGGTACCCTCCAGGTAAAGGGCATCAAACCCGCGCTCGATGTTGTCGATGTGCAGAATGAAGATCGGGTTTTCGCGGGCCGCGGCGATAAATTTCGGCGCCGCCCGGATTTCCGCCACGAAGGCCGCCAGTTTTTCCATGGGGAGTGCTCCCGGATTTTTGAAACCGAGCCCGGCCAAAATTTGGGCAGCTCCTGTTTGTTTGATAGGATTTGAGCCGAAACGGCGCGAAATCGGGGAAGCAGGTAGCGATCCCTGGGCGCCGGCCGTTTCCGGGGTACCCCCACCCCACCCCCCCTTCATGGCCGGGGTTTGCCAGGGCATCTCGCGCCGTGACCCTCGCCACTGCTCGCGCGCGGGCGCGCCGGTCTGGTTCCTACCTCTAAGCTGAGGGATACGCGCGCGCACAAGTACCGCAGGCCCGACCATCTGTGTGTCGAACAGCGGGCGGGTCGAGCAGTTATCGCTGGAATGCATTGCATGCCAACGTGTCGCGGTGATCGCGAGTGCCGGCTGGGAAGCGCATGGGAAGCCGGAAGGCCAGCCAACCGGCTTGCGCGAGCCGCTGATGCGCGATCCGGCGAGCCTGCCATGGGTAGCGGCCGCGCTGGCGAGCACGATGGGCGCCTGCGGCTGACTCGCCTGGCGCGGTCGGCGAGGTGATCCAGCTGCGGTGGGGATTTTAGATACTATGATGCAAGGCCCGCAATCGAGCTGTTCCTGATCCCCCTCCTGCGACCACCGGAACACTGAACGGTGTCCTATAGACACCTGTTCCGGTTGTTCCGGTCTATGGTTCCGGTCGGTTGTTTCGGAGTGTTTCGCCCTTGTTCCATCGATGTTTCGGAGTGTTCCGGGGACGCTGAAAACGGCACTGTTCCGGCGCTGTTCCAAAGGGGGGGGGGAACAGTCGTTTTCAGGGGTCCGGGATTGGTCATCTGAGCCATACCAAATCCTCGTTGCAGGCGATCAGATTGTGGGCGATCAGGCCCCGCCTATGCCTGTTGAGCAGGGTGCGGGCGCTGTCGGGTTTGGCGAGGTCGATCAGGCCGCGGCGTGCGCACTCGGCGCGCCACCGGTCGACCTTGATGGCCTGCCAGGTCTGGAACAGGACGGTCTCGCCGGCGGTGAAGGCGTCCTGCAGGGCCTCGAGGAACTTGGCCTCGAGCGGCGCCGGCTTGCCGTGCTTCTCTGCCGCGACGCTGCCCTCCCATTGGTCGTCGACCAGGGCGATGGTGACGGGCTCGAAGTCGCGGCGGGTCTCCGGGGTGCGCTCGCGCGCCTTGTGGAATTCGAGCGTGAAGCTCACGTCGGTGTCGGCGCGCTTGGCCTCGGTGAGGTGGGCGACCGTGTCCATGCGCCATTCGCGCGTGCTGGTCCCGTAACCGCGGCTCTTGTCGATCCCTGTGTGGTGTACCCACAGCTGCCCGACGGCCGCCCGGGTGAGAGCGTTGACCAGCGGCTGCGCCTGTTGCCAGCCCTCCTCGTCCTTCTGGTCGCCGGCTATCAGCGACATGATGTTGTCGAACACGACCAGGTCGACGGCCTCGAGCTGCTGGATCACGGCCTTGATCGTCGCCATGCCGGCCGGCGTGTTCAGGGGCTGGAAATTTGGCACGTCCTCATGGCTGAGCAGGAACAGCCCGGCCGGTTTCAGGCCCATTCGGCGGACGACGTCCTCGGCGCGCCGCTTGAGCAGCCGGCGGGACATTTCGCCGTCGACGAACAGGACGCGGCACGGCCGATGGCCTCGCCAGTGCAGGAAATCCTTGCCCTCTGCGATGTGAGCGGCGAGCGCCATCGCAAAATTTGTCTTGCCCAGGCCGGTCGGCGCATTGACCAGCACCCGGCTCGTGGTGGTGAGCCACTCGCCCATGATGAGGTCGGGCGCCGGCAGGTCGCGGTCGAGCCATTCCGCGATCGTGAGCGGGATCCTGCCGAAGTCGAGCGCCTGCGCGGCCGCGGCGCCGGCGGGGTCCGGTGCGCCGTGCACGCCGTAATCGTCCATCGACGCCGCCGGCGGCGGTTCGGCCTGATGCTGGTGGCCGTTCCGCGGTGGGGGTGGCGGCGGGTCAAAGATCGAAAACGCGTCGGAAAGCAATTCCTGCACCGGCTCTTCGCCGTGCTGAACCACGATTCCGGCGGCCACGGCAACATTGTACAGGCCGTCGATGGTCTCCTGCCCGTCCAGCCAGCCCTCCCGGACCAGGCCAGCCAAATGCCGCGCGCTATCCCGGAGGACTTGCAGCTGTTCGTCCGCGCTCGCTTTCAGGATGTCGTGCGCACAATCGCTGCGCTCGCTTTTGGCGCTCGTCCATGTGTGTGTGGCGGGCTGCACTGTCATCGCCCAGCCTCATCCCCGGCCAGGATGTCCAGCACGGCGCCGAGCGGCCCGCCCGGCCGGCCCTGGCTATCTCGCAACAGGGCTCGCCGCAGGGTTTCCAGTGGGACGCCGTGCTGGAGCGCGATGCTCGCCACCACCGCGCTGTCGCGCGCCGCTGCGTCCGTGGTCGAGCCGGCCTTGCCGTTCCCCAGGAAAATCTCCGCCGCGCGGCCATCGTCGAACCGCGAAACGGTCGCGACATATCGGAAGCCGGCGACTTCGAAGTTGAAAGACTCTGATGCTCGACGATCAGGAAGCCGTTGCCGCGTCATTGGCCGGCCTCCCCATCAATCAACCCGAGCTCGACGGCTTTGGCTTGCGCCTTCCGCAATGCCTTCAAAAGATCGGGCAGACGGGTGACGCTGCAGGTGACGCCCTTGTCCGGCCTCATGGTGCCGTCGGCGCCGGTGGTGAAAGTCCTGATGTCGACGAGGTTGCACCCCTCGTATGTCGTGAGCCTGGTGAAGATCGCGCGGCCAGCGCGGTCGCGCCAAAAGCGATCCACGATGACGGGCTCGTCCAATGTAGGGCGGCGCTTCATCGGACGCCCCGTCGTCTCTGTCGGGCAATCGGTTCGCGTTTGATTTGAGCCGAAAATTGTGCGGCTGCAGCCGCGGCAAGGGCCCGCAACTCCGTTTTCGTGGCCGGGCGCTCGCCGTCGTAGTTTCGCGGCACAAGCTTGCCCCGGCTGTATCGCCAGCGGAATCTCATGATTGCAGCCGCGCCGACTGAGCCGAGCGGCGCGCATCGGGGGCGAGTGGCGGGCTATCCGTCACGAAGACGGCGAGGAATGCCGCCCACGCCTGGCCGGCGCGCGCCGCGTCCTCAATCTGCAAAGTGTCGAGCGCTCGGCCGCGGGCCTCGAGGAAATCGGCCCAAAGCTGATCGGGCTGGGTGGTCTTGCAAGGTGGTTCGGCTTGACGTACATGCATGGTCGCTGATTCCGTTGTTGCTGATCCAAATGCGAACACCGCCCCGGCCAGGGCGGTGTTTCGTTATGCGGCCTGCGGTTCGCCGCGAGCGAGCGCGCGGATGCTGCCGGCGCGATAGCCACAGGATCGGATTCCTGTTTTGATCTTTGGGATTGGCGGGCTGCGTCGTAGCTGCCGCGTCGAAATGCCAAGAACAGCCGCAGCAATTTTCGACGGAACGAGCGCGTCGGCTGGCAGCTTGTCGAAGTTCTGAAGCAGATCGATATCGATTGGTGCGTTCATGGGTCTACCTCCGAGCGGACAAATATGTATCTGCTCGGAACGGGTAGACGGGGAGCGGCCACGCCGTCAGGTAGTTTGTTTTCGGGCTTTGCCCGGCCTTCCGTAACCGCTCACGGCCTTCGCGATCTCGGCATAAAAGGCCGCCCGGCTGTAATCGAGTTGGTGCGCCCGTCCCTGGTTACCCAATAGGTTTTCGTTCAACGCTACCATGAATTCCTGAAACCACGTCGGCTTGGCGTCGTCGTAGACGCGGCCCGTCACCGTCGGCTTAAGTCCTGCCTCGCGAAGACTCTGCGCGACCCTACATACAAACTCTGGCCAAGGGTCCGCCACGTCTCGGGGATTTCCGAGCCCTTGGAAGCCTGCGATGCGTCGCTCCGCATCCTGAGCCATGACCTCGAGCTTGTCGTATTCCCTGATGTCACTCAATCGATCGTCGTTGATCGCCTTTCCGACTTCCTTCCACGCATCTGCAGCCTCGCGCAGATGTTTGGCCAAGCGTTTAAATGGGGCGAGCTGCCTTTTGCCCGGATTCCGCATGGCCGCGGCTGTTTCCTGCCCCTCTCGCACAAGAGCATTCTGCGTAAGAAACCAAGAGCAGCACTCCGTGACAGCCGCGCGCAGGCGCGCGTCAGCTTCGGTTGATAACGTCTCGTGGACAGGCTCTTTGATCTTGGCCCAACGTTCATCACTAAAACCCAACGTCTTCGTCGGCGCCGAAGAGAGTGTAGGTACGAGCGCCTGGCGTTTGGGCATCACTACGCTCGCTGCAGCGTGGTCACGTTGCTCTCGCGGCCCTCGATCCATGCCAAAAGTTGATCGGCCCAACGATCGAGCGCCATTCGCTTTTCCGGTTCGTAGGTCGCCCGGTTGTAGACGCCGGCGACGCCTGCCTTGAAACCGGAAATGTGATTGAGCACCACCTCGATTATGTGCGGCTGTACTTTCAGCACCTCGGCCGTGTGGGTGGCAAATGTACGGCGGAGATCATGCACCACCCAATGCGGCAGCATGCTTTCAGTCGCAACTACAATTCGCGCGTCGAGTGCGTCCTTGCAGTTCGACCATCCGCTAAACGGACCTTCGCCGTGTCCGAATATGAGGTCCCGTAGCTTGCCATCGTGGTTCACCCGGCGCGGCTGCGAGGCAATGATCGCGTGCGCGGCGTCGGAAAGCGGAACCAAGTGTGGCCGCTTGTTCTTTGTGCGGTCGCTAGGGAGCAGCCAAGAGCGGCCCGTAAGGTCGATCTCCGACCAGCGCATGCCGGCAACTTCGCCGGCCCGTTGGCCGTTCAAAGCCAGCAACTTCATGATCGCGCCGAAGTGGTCATCTTCAAGCGCGGTCCACATCGACCGAAGCTCGGCGGGCGATAGGACGCGCTCGCGCGCCTTTTCTTCCTTCCGGTTTGTTCCGATGACGGGATTTTGCGCGGCAAGGCCCTCGCCGATCGCCCATGAAAAGAAACCAGATAGCGACGTGCGGAGACGGTTGCTTGTGGCGTCGCCGCTGTTCTTGGCTGCAGCTGCGAGGCAAGCGGCGATGTCGCGCCGATCGATCTTGTCGAGCTGCAGGCCGTGCAGGACCTTCGCGTCCGTCAAGAGATTCCGCTCAAGGTCAGCATACGATCGAGGCCGCAGGTTCGCCCGACGAGGAGGAAGATATAAGGCGACGGTGGCCTCGAAGGTCTCCGCGGCCTTGGATTTGGACACAGCCTTATCGCCGGCGGGATCCTCGCCCAGGCGAACGCGGGCATAGAGAACCTCGGCGGTGTCTCGCGCCTTGGTGATCTCGATCGCGGTCACGGCGCCGATCGCGAGCCGCCGCTGCTTGGCGCCGACCTTGTATTGAAACACGTAGGACCGGGACCCACCCTCGCGCACGCGAAGCCCGAAGCCTGGCAGGTCGTCGTCGAAGAAAATCGCCTCGTTCTTGCCGGCAGGCAGGGGCTCCGACTTCACATTCCGAGAGTTCAATTTCATCGCTTCCCCCTCGATCGGCGCGGGCTGGGAAGATCATGGGAAGATGCCGGATGGCATGCCCTGTCCTGCCGTGGCCGCGATGACAGCCGGTGTACGAGTGATTTCGGTGATTTGGCAAGGTCGACAGGTCGTCATTGCCGCCTCTGTCCACAGGCGGCCGCGCTTACGGCTCTCGGTCCGCCAGCCGGTCTCAGGCTTCGGCCGCCTTCTCGCCGAGATGGTGCCGGGCTGAAGGGAGAGCCCGGTGCCGGGTTGAAACCCGACACCTTATTCCACCTTGGCGCCCGACACCTCGACCACATGCGCCCATTTGGCGATGTCGGCGCGCAGATATTTGTCGAACTCGGCCGGATCCATGCTCATCGAGACGGCGCCCTGCTCGGCCCAGACTTTCTGCAGATCGGGCCGGCTGATGATCTTGACCACCTCGGCATTGAGCTTGTCCACGATCGGCTTGGGGGTGGCGGCCGGCGCCATCAGGCCGAGCCAGATGGTGGCCTCATAGCCGGGTACGCCCGCCTCCGCGATGGTCGGCACCTCCGGCAGCACGCTCGAGCGCTTGAGCCCGGTGGTGCCGAGCGCCCTCACCTGCCCGGCACGGGCATTGGCCGCCATGGTGGTGATGGCATCGAGCATCATCTGCACATGACCGCCGATGACGGCGTTGCGCGCCTCGCCGGAGCCCTTGTAGGGCACGTGCACGATGTCGGTGCCGCTCATCGCTTTGAACAGCTCGCCCGCCATGTGGTAGGGCGTGCCGGGCCCCGAGGACGCATAGTTGAGCTGTCCGGGCTTGGATTTGGCGAGCGCGACGAATTCCTTGATGTCCTTGGCCGGGACCGAAGGATGCACCACCATCAGAAGATCGGAATAATTGATCGGGGCCACCGCCACGAAGTCGCGCATCAGCACGAACGGCTTGTTGGGGATAAGCGATTCATTGGTGGTATGGGTGTTGGACATCAAGAGCAGCGTGTAGCCGTCGGGCGCCGCGCGGGCGACCGCCTCGGTGCCCAGGATCGAGCCGGCGCCCGGACGGTCCTCGATCACGAACGATTGCTTGAGGGATTCGGACAGGTATTGGCCGAGCTGGCGGGCGAAGATATCGGCCGGGCCGCCGGGCGCGAACGGCACGATGATCTTCACCGGCCGGGCCGGATAGGTCTGCGCCGAGGCGCCCGGGATGGAAACGACGAAAGCCAGTGCCGCCATCGAAAACATGCGCAGAAATGCCGTCATCCAAATGCCTCCGGGCGAACAATCGCCAGTCGTTTACGCTAGATCATTTGCAGCAGAAAAGCAGCCCCACCGCTCCACCGACCTCATCCTGAGGAGCGCATCGCTCTTGCGGCGCGCGTCTCGAAGGATGGCAACAATCTCAGGGCGCGCATCCATCCTTCGAGACGGCCGGGCCAGGGCGCGGCTCCTCAGACCGTATGTCCCCTTCCCGTGAAGAGGCAACTCACCCTCGATGCCGTTGCGAGGGTTACCCGGATAGGCCGGGCAGAGCCTCAAGCAAGGAGGGCGAGTCATGGAGCATTGTAGCGAAGCTTTCGTAGGTTTCGATACCTCGAAGCTGAGACATGCGGTTGCGATCGCGGATGGCGGTCGGACAGGCGAAGTGCGGTTTCTGGGCGAGATCGAGAATACTGCGGCGGCAACGGCGAAGCTGGTGCGCAAGCTGGCCGCCAGATACGAGCGGCTGACGTTCTGCTACGAGGCGGGGCCGACCGGTTACGGGCTGCACCGGCAGATCAAGAGCCTTGGTCACGAATGCGTCGTGGTGGCGCCTTCGCTGATCCCGAAACGGCCCGGCGACAAGGTAAAGACCAACCGGCGCGATGCGGTTGGCTTGGCGAGGCTGCTGCGCGCCAACGAGCTCACCGCGGTATGGGTGCCGGAGGGGAGACACGAGGCGATGCGCGATCTCACGCGGGCGCGCGAGACGGCGATGCTGGACCTGCGATCGAAGCGCCAGCAGATCTCGGCCCTGCTGCTGCGGCAGGGGAGATCGTATCCGGAAAATAAGAACACCTGGACCAAGGCGCACATGAGCTGGCTGGCGAGCCAGAAGCTCGAATATCCGGAGCAGCGCCTGGTATTCGAGGAGATGATGCTGGCGGCGCGCCAGACGCGGGAACGTCTCGAGCGCTTGGAGCAGGCGATCCGCGCCGCGGTCCCGGACTGGTCGCTGGCCGAGCTCGTCACCGGGCTGATGGCGATGCGCGGCCTGGATGTGATCTCGGCCGCGACGCTCCTGGCCGAGATCGGTGACCTGTCGCGCTTTCGAACGCCGCGACAGCTGATGGCCTATCTCGGGATGGTGCCGTCCGAAGAGTCGACAGGGGATACGATCAAGCGCGGCCCCATCACCAAGACCGGTAACCGGCGAGCCCGCCGGATGCTGGTGGAATGCTCATGGAGCTATCAGCATCCGCCGCGCGTGGGTGCCCTCAAGCAGCACAAGGTCGATGCTGCCCCGCCGGCGGTTCGCGAGATCACCTGGAAGGCGCAGTGCCGCCTCTATCGCCGCTACCGAGCGCTGATCCGCAAGGGCAAGCTCAAGACCGTGGCCATTACCGCAATCGCACGTGAGCTCGCTGGCTTCATCTGGGCGATCAGTCGCGAGATCACCCCAGCTGCGGCGCCATAAAGCGGCTTTCCGAGGGCGAGCGAGCGGCACCACTCAACCATCACCAGGGAGCCCGCGCCGGAGGCATGGTCCGGTGAGGACAAATCTCGTGCAACGGCGGGGGCGGAGCCGCGGCAAGGGGAATTCCCGATCGTCCTGTGTGGCCGATCACCAGATCGACGCCCGTTCTCAGACCGGGACAGCCCCAGACGGACTTACGGATATGCGCGAACCCGCGAATAAGAGGATGTTGACCGACGTCTCTGGGTTCCGCTCCCACCGTTGCACGATCATCGAATGCCAAATCCCTCCGAGTTCCGCGAGGGGGACGCTTCGCTTCGCCTCTACCCTTGACAGGGGACATAAGAGGATGAGGGTCGCAAAAAGGCAGAGCCCACCCACCTCATCCTGAGGGCATCGCGCAGCGATGCGTCTCGAAGGACCCGGAGCGCTCAGCCCCACAGCTCCCGGCTCGCCAGCCGCGCGCCGGCGGCGAGCGCCTCCAGCTTGGCCCACATGATCGAAGGATGGACGCGGCGGTGGAACGGGCCCTGCGCAAAACCGCAATCGGTTCCGGCGATCAGGTTCTCGCGTCCCACCAGCCGCGCCAGCCGCACGATGCGCTCGGCCACCAGCTCGGGATGCTCCACGATGTTGGTGGCATGGCTGATCACGCCCGGGATCAGCACCTTGCCGGGCGGCAGCTTCACGTCCTGCCACACCTTCCATTCGTGCTCGTGGCGCGGATTGGCGCCTTCGATCACATAGGCGCCGACCCGCACCTGCAGAATGAGATCCACGATGTCGCGCAGCGGCACGTCGGTGGTATGCGGCCCGGGCCAGCTGCCCCAACACACGTGATAGCGGATGCGCTCGGGCGGAATGCCCTCGATCGCCCGGTTGAGCACCTCCACGTGCAGCGCCACCCAGTCGCGGTAGTCGCCGAAGCTCGCCGGCGGCACCATCCGGTCGTAGGTCACGGCGGCGCGGGCGTCGTCGAGCTGCAGCAGAAAGCCCGCCTCCACGATGGTGCGATACTCGGTGCGCATGGCCTCGCCGATGGCGCGCAGGCATTCCTCCTCGCCGGCATAGTATTCGTTCTTGCGGTCCGGGATCACGCTGGCGGGCGCCGCCACCGGCAGGAAGGCCTCGGTGACCTCGGTCTGGCACAAGGCCGCCGCGAGATTGTCGATATCGCGCCTGAGCTCGGCCTGTCCGGTATACGCGATCGGGCCGACGCAGACCGCATCGACGGTGGTGGCCACGCCTTCGCGCGCGTCGAGCTCGGCATAGAAATCGGCGAACCGCTCCCGGTCGCCGCCGCGCGCAAACGGGTTGGCGCCCGCCGCGACCGGCCGGCGCTCGAACCCGCTCAGCCGCTCGAGCGCATATTGCGACCAGCTGATGGATTTGCCGAACTCGCCGTCGCTGACCACGTCGATGCCGGCGGCCGCCTGCTGCCGCACAATTCCGGCGACCGCATCGGTCAGGCATGAATCATAGGCGCCGCGATCGAAGGCGCTGCCCGCCTGCCGCAACCGCAGGAAATCCTGCAAGGCGGGCGGGCGGATCAGGCTGCCCACATGGGTGGTGAGGATGCGCTCGGTGCTGCGCTTCATCGCGCTGCTCGTTCGCTCGACATCGACCTACGGCTGGACATCGAGCTCCTCCACGTCGAAGCCGAGCGCCGCATTGGCGCCCTGGGGCACCTGGTAGAGCGCCGTCACCTTCATGCCGACCCGCAGCCCCGAGCGGTCGGCCATGCCTTCGAAGTTCGTCTCCGTGCTGATCCGCAACCGCACCTCCTCGCCGCTCGCGGCGGTGACGGTGAGGAAGCGCCCCTCCTCCGCCAGCTTGCTGATGGTCGCCTTGACGGTGTGCTCCACCATCGGGACGATCAGCGGGTCCTCGCCCTTGAGCTCGCGGTAGATCGTCTCTGCCGTCCACGGAAAGTGGGCATCGCGGTCCCAGCCCTGGTACTCGCTCATGTTGAACTGCTTCTCGATGTCCGCCAGCGAAAGGCCCTTGCTCATCATGGCGCGCACCTTCTGGCGGGCGGAGAGCAGATAGTCGGTGAGCGCCTGCAGGTCGGTCACGTCGCCGAGCGGGCCGTGCGCGGGTACCACGACCTTCGGCTTGAGGGCGATCATCGCCTCCAATTGCTTGAGCATCCCCACCGTGGTGCCGTGGCTGTAATCGGGCCTGATATCGGGATGGCGGGTGATGTAGCCGACGAAAGCCGCATGCAGCACGCCGCTGTCGGGCAGCCACACCGCCACGTCGCCCGGATTGTAGCGGTCGTCCACATAGATCAGCTCGATGGTCTTGCCGCCCAGATGCAGCGTCATGTGATCGTCGAAAGTCAGCATCGTGTCGGTGGGATTGACCTTGGCGAGCACGGGCGCCCGCTCGGCGAAGCGCTTGCGCCAGGCCTTGACCTGGAACGGTTTCCACGCCGCCCACTCCTTGAACACCCGCGCATGCGCGATCACGTTCGCGGGCGGGGCGAACAGCGGGATGCCGCCCACGTGATCGCCGTGGTTCTGGCTGACGATGATGTAGCGCACCGGCTGGCTGGTCACCGATTGAATGAGCTTCTGCAGGATGCGCGTCTCGGGCGGATTGTTGCCGGTATCGACCAGCACCACGCCCTCGCCGGTGACGATGACCATGGCATTGGCGTCGTTGCGCTTGCCGATGAAAGCATAGACGCCGTCGGCCAGCTGCTTGAGCTCGGCGGTCTCGCCGGTGATGGCGCGCGCCGCGCCGCCCGAAACCAGCATCGCGCCCAGAAGCAAAGCCGTCAGTGCCAATCGTCTCATGCTGCAGGACCTTTCCCGGATATGCGCCGCGGCATGCCTCTTACACCAAGCCGGCCCCCTAGGCCACGATCGCTGCAGGGTGGGCAGAATTGCCGGGCACTGCGAGCATTATTGGCGCGGCGCCGCGCAATTTTGCCCACCCGGATTGCACCCAGGTCTGAGCGCGTGGGCAACCCGCCGGCGGGCGTACCGCGCGTGTCCGCCGCTGCGGCGCGAGCACGTTGCCCACCCTGCGCGACCGGCCGGTGTTTTTCGAAACCTGGAAAAGCCGCAGCCTACGCCGCGGAGCGCGCCGCCGCCGCCGCCGCCATGCGCTCGGCGAGCGAATCGCGCCGCTTCTGGATGAGATCGAGCGAGGCGATCTCGACCCGGTTGCGGCCGCGCTCCTTGGCGTGGTAGAGCGCCTCATCGGCCTGGATCAGCAGCTCGGGCAGGTCGAGCGTCAAACCTCGGTGAAATACCAAGCCGATGCTCAAGGTCGCGGCGACCGGATAGCCGTCGACCTCGTCGGCCGCTACCGCGAACGCGGTGCGAATGAGCTCGGCGCGGGCCGCCGCGCGCTCCGGCCCCACGTCATAGAATACGACCGCGAACTCCTCTCCGCCCAGCCGGCCGATGAGATCGGGCGCCTTGATGTTCTCCTGCGCGGTGCGGGCGAAGATCTGCAGCACCCTGTCGCCGACCGCATGGCCGAACCGGTCGTTGATCGATTTGAAGTGATCGAGATCGATCAGCAGAATGGCGGCCGGACACGGATTGGAGGCATGACGCTCGGTCAATTCGGCGCCGTCCTGCAGGAACGCGCGCCGGTTGGCGATCCCGGTGAGCGAATCCACCATGGCGGCGGTGCGCAGGCGGTACTCTGCCCGCTCCTTGGCCATGGCCAGCAGGATGAACGCGATCGAGATGGTGAACAGCAGCGCCTCGAAGCTCATGACTATGAGCCACACGCTCCCGGCTACCGGCGCGGCCGGCAGCCACGGCAGCATGCTGGCGAGCGGCGTCCGCAGCAGGAACAGCGCCCCATGTGCAAACAGCAAGAAGATCGCCGGCCAGCGCGACACCAACGGCTCGCTGCGGCCGCGCCAGAATTCGTAGGCGGTAAGCCAAGTGTAGCTCGCGACGATCCCGCAGGAGAGCAGCACCCGCAGATCCAGGGTGAGCGTGAAGGCCGGAACGTGGCTCGCGAAAAACCAGGTGAGCGGACCGACCAGAAGGTAGGCCGGCAACGGCGGCCGGTGGTCGAAGATCCGCGCGCCCGTCCAGGTGACGCCGAAGGAGAGGAACAGGATGGCGTTGGCGAGATCGATCGAGATCAGGTCGGAGACCTCGCCGTACATTCCGAACAACACGATCGAGCCCGACCGCATCAGATGGGCGCATCCCCACCAAGCAACCGCGCGAATCTGGATATTCTGAACCCATGCAAACAGCAGCAGCAGCCCAAGCAATGCTTCGACGTAGATCGCGACCAGAAACAAGGTATTGACGTCGAGAGTCATCGAGGCCCCGTCCACAGATGCCGCGGGAGCATTAATTCCAGGCGGCCCTGCTACGATCACTAGGCGAGAGGCGAAAAAAATAGGTGAAGACCGCCATGGGGCGCCGCCATTTGCGTCCAATGATTTCGAAAGCCCTGCCGGATCGCCGCCAATTGTGGTAAATTTGCCCGGCTTTAAGTCCGCCGGGGCGGTTCTCGCCTCGATCATAGGGTCGCATTGCGCCCGTACCCGGGACACGGCACCCTGGGACGACGGGACGAATGGGCGAGCGCGGCTGGGGCGGAGGTGGCCACCCGCCTGCGCTGGGAAAAGGAAACCAGCCGAAATGCCGGAGCTCTTGGTCGGCAAGGTCGCGGACATCGCCGAGGGCGATCGACGCATCGTGACCCACGAAGGTCTGGAGATCGGCGTGTTCCACTGGCAGGGGCAGTTCTACGCCTATGAGAATCTCTGCCTGCATCAAGGCGGGCCGTGCTGCGAAGGGGTGATCATGCACAAGGTCGAGGACGTGCTGGGGCCCGACAAGACCTGGCTCGGCCAGACGTTCTCGACCGAGGAAGCGCATTTCGTCTGCCCCTGGCACGGTTACGAATACGACATCAAGACCGGCGAGTGCGCGGGCAATCGCCGCTTGCGCCTGCGCGCGTTCGAGGTGGTGCGCCGCGGCGGCGACCTCTACGTGCTGACCGGTTAAAGTATTTTCAGGAAAGTGGAATCCGGTTTTCCGTCCGAAAATGCGACAAGTGCAAAAATACGAGAGCGGTTCTCCATGAACCGCTCGAAGGGAGGCCGTCGTATGGAAACCCCGCACCGCGACTTTCGCCGCATGGCGGTGGAGGAGTTCGATACCAGCAAGCTTCTCGCGCACGCGTCGCGGCAGGCGCGGGAGCGCGGCTACGACAAGTTCCCGATCGTCGACGTCGACTCGCATCACTACGAGAACGAGTCGCTCGCCGAGATTCTCGAATACATGGACGATCCGGTCATGCGCCAGCTGGCGCTGGCGGGCTCCAAGCCGAACGCCAAGAACGCCCGCATCATGAACACCATGGTGGGCTATCAGGACATGGGTGGGCGCATCCCGCGCTACGGCCTGCGCAATCTCGAGGTCGCGCCCGGCGCCAAGGACGAGCGCGACATTGCGCTCACCAAGCGCTGGATGGACGCGGTCGGGGTCGACGTCGCGGTGCTGTTTCCGACCCCGATGCTGGCATTGGGCGTGCACCCGCAGGTCGAGGTCGAGGTGGAGCTGTCGCGCGCCTACAATCGCTGGCTCTGCGAACGGGTGCTGGCGCGCGAGCCGCGGCTGGTCTCGATGCTGTATCTGCCGTTCAACGATCCCGACGCGACCTACGCCTTCGTCAAGGAGTTCGGCGAGAAGAAGGGCGTGGTCGGTTTTCTCATCACCTCGACCCGCTACCGGCCGGTGCACGCCAACCCCTACATGAAGACCTACGCCTTGCTGGAGGAGATGGGACTTCCGATCGCGTTCCACGGCTCCTATCATTGGCACGACCAGGCCCAGGGCATGCTCAACCGCTTCATCTCGGTGCATGCGCTCGGCTTCGTCTGGTACAACATGTGTCATCTCGCCAACTGGATCGTCAACGGCATTCCGGAGCGCTTCCCCAAGCTCAAGGTGATGTGGCTGGAATGCGGGCTCGCCTGGATTCCGTTCATGATGCAGCGCTTCGACAACGAGTACATGATGCGCACCTCGGAGGCGCCGGCGCTCAAGCGGCTGCCGAGCGACTACATGCGGGACATGTATTTCGCCTCGCAACCCATGGAGATCACCGACATGGGGCTGCTGCGGGAGACCTTCCGGGTGATCAACGCCGAGACCCAGCTGGTCTATTCCTCCGACTATCCGCATTGGGACTTCGACCTGCCCAGCACCATCTACGATCTGCCGTTCGTGAGCGAAGCCGGCAAACGCAACATCCTGGGCGGCAACGCCATCCGCCTGTTCAACCTCAAGCTCGGCTCGGACAAGCTGGCGCGGGTGGCGTAGGCGCATTATGCGAGCGAACCCCGCCCGCATGAAGCGTCAGCGCAATGCGGGAGCGGCAGTCCCGGATTACGCCAGCGCTCCGTCCGGGCTACAGAAGGTCACGCGAGCCCGGGGCGGTAACATGCAGGCACTGACTTTCATCCCCTGGATAGCTGCCGCACTCATCGCGCTGCTTTCGCCATCGCCCGGCCGCGCCCAGTCCCCGGCCGAGTTCTACAAGGGCAAGACCATCGAGCTGACCATCGGGACCAGCGTCGGGGGCGGCTACGACGCCTATGGCCGGATGCTCGCCCGCAGCATGGGCAAATACATTCCCGGCAATCCCGCAATCGTGCCGCGCAACATGGAGGGCGCCGGCAGCATGCGGCTCGCCAGCCATCTCTATAATTCGGCACCTCGGGACGGGACCGCGTTCGGGACCATCAACCGCGGCACCGGTTTCGAGCCGCTGCTCGGCAACAAGGGCGCCCAGTTCGACGCCACGAGGTTCAACTGGATCGGCAGCACCAACAACGAGGTCAGCGTCTGCGTCGCCTGGCACACGACCGGCATCGCCAAATTCGACGATCTGCTGACGCACGAGCTGGTGGTCGGCGCGACCGGGCCGAGCGCCGATACTTACCAGTTCCCCAAGATCACCAATGCGGTGCTCGGCACCAAATTCAAGATCGTCACCGGCTATCCGGGCGGCAACGACGTCGATCTGGCAATGGAGCGCGGCGAGGTGGCGGGCCGCTGCGGCTGGTCGTGGACCAGCGTGAAGAGCTTGCATCAGCCCTGGCTCGACCGCAAGGCGATCAACATCCTCTATCAAATGGGACTGAGCAAGCACCGCGACCTCCCGGACATCCCGCTCGTCATCGATCTCGCCCGCACCGACGAGGAACGGGCCATTCTCAAGCTCATCTTCGCCCGTCAGGTCATGGCCTGGCCGTTCCTGGCGCCGCCCGGCACGCCGGGCGATCGCGTCGAGGCGTTGCGCAAGGCCTTCCTGCAGACCATGCAGGACAAGGATTTTCTGGCCGAGGCCGACAAGGCCGGCCTCGAGATCACGCCGGTTTCCGGCGACGACATCCAGAAGCTGGTGGCGCAGATCTACGCGACACCGGCGCCGATCGTGCGCAAGGCGGTCGAGTTGCTGCAGTGAAGGCCTCCTATGCTCCGCCGCGCCTTGCCGCCGGCGCAGGCCTCAACTAGGGTCGCCCTCTCCCCGCCAAGCCGGACCGCAACCGCTCATGCAAACCCGCAATGGAATCGTCGAGGCCATCGGCAATACGCCGTTGATCAAGCTCAAGCGTGCCTCGGAAGCCACCGGCTGCACCATCCTGGGCAAGGCCGAGTTCATGAATCCCGGCCAGTCGGTCAAGGACCGTCCGGCCCTGCAGATGATCCTGGAGGCGGAAAAGCGGGGCGATCTCGCGCCCGGCGGCCTGGTGGTGGAAAGCACCGCCGGCAATACCGGCATCGGGCTCGCGCTGGTCGCCAATGCCCGCGGCTACCGTACCCTGATCGTGATCCCGGATACCCAGAGCCAGGAAAAGAAGGACATGCTGCGCCTGGCCGGGGCCGAGCTGGTGGAGGTGCCCGCCGTTCCCTTCGGCAATCCCAACAACTACCAGCATATCGGCCGACGCATGGCGCAGGAGCTGCGCGCAAGCGAGCCGAACGGCGTGATCTTCGCCGACCAGTGGAACAACCTCGACAATCGCAAGGCCCATTTCATCTCGACCGGGCCGGAAATCTGGGCGCAAACCGACGGCAAGGTGGACGCATTCATCTGCGCCATCGGCACTGGCGGCACGCTTGCCGGCGTGTCGGGTTATCTCAGGCAACAGAAGCCGGAGGTCGTGATCGGGGTCGCCGATCCCCGGGGCGCCGCCATGTACGAGCTGTTCGCCCATGGGCAGGCCAAGGTGTCGGAAGGCGGCTCCATCACCGAGGGCATCGGGCTCGCGCGCGTCACGGCGATCATCGAGACCATCAAGGCCGACAAGTCCTATCTCATTCCGGACGAGGAGGCGGTGCCGGTCATCTTCGATCTCATCGAGCACGAGGGATTGTGCATGGGGGGCTCGACCGGAATCAATGTGGCAGGCGCCATCCGGCTCGCGCGCGAGCTCGGTCCCGGCCACACCATCGTCACCATCCTGGCCGACTCCGGCTCGCGCTATCAATCGAAGCTGTTCAACGCCGATTTCCTGCGCCAGAAGGGCTTGCCGGTGCCGCCCTGGCTGACGCAGCGCTCGCACCTGAAGGTGCCCTACGAATGAGGTGGTCCATGCGCAAGGTGCAACATGACTAGCGCCGAGCCGTCCGCGGGCAGCCGCTGGCTGGTCGACACGCAGTGGCTGGCCGCGCGCCTGGGCGCGCCCGACCTCGCGGTGGTCGACGGCTCCTACTATCTGCCGACCCAGAAGCGCGACGCGGCGGCCGAATATCTCGCCGGTCACATTCCGGGCGCGGTGCGCTTCGACATGGAGGCGATCGCCGACCATGCCAACCCGCTGCCCCACATGCTGCCGGATGCCGATGCGTTCGGCCGCGAGGTCGGGGCGCTCGGCATCGGCGATCAGGACACCATCGTGGTCTATGACGGGGCCGGCATGTTCGCCTCGCCGCGGATATGGTGGACCTTCCGGGTGTTCGGCGCGCAGAAGGTCTTCATCCTGGCGGGCGGCCTGCCGAGATGGAAGGCGGAGGGCCGCGCGATCGAGACCGGGGCGGTCAGTCCCGCCCGCAAGACCTTCCGGGCGCAGCGGGCACCGGCCGCGGTCGCATCCCTCAGTGACGTGCAGGCGGCGCTCGCCGGCGACGCCGTCCAGGTGGTGGATGTGCGGCCGGCGGACCGGTTTCGCGGCGACGCCCCGGAACCGCGGCCGGGCCTGCGCAGCGGCCACATGCCGGGCGCGCTGAACGTGCCCTATACCGACTTGATCGAGAACGGCGCGCTGGCCTCGCCACAGCAGCTCGCGCAAGCGCTTGCTGCCGGCGGCGTCGACATCGACAAGCCGATCATCGCCAGCTGCGGCTCAGGCGTCTCCGCGGCCACGCTGTGGCTTGCGCTCGATGCGCTCGGCAAGCCGCCGCAGGCGCTCTACGACGGCTCCTGGGCCGAATGGGGCTCGCGGACTGATCTGCCGATCGAGCCCAAGAGCACGGCCAAGAGCACGTCCAAGACCTGAGGGCGCAGCCGGCGGGGCGCGAAGCGCCGCGCCCTCAATGCAGAATCTGGCTCAGGAACAACTTGGTGCGCTCGTGCTGGGGGTGCGAGAAGAACGCCTCGGGCTCGTTCGACTCGATGATCTGGCCCGCATCCATCAGGATCATGCGGGTCGCGGCCTGCCGGGCGAAGCCCATCTCATGGGTCACCACCAGCATGGTCATGCCGTCCAGCGCCAGCGCCACCATGGAGTCGAGCACCTCGCGCACCATCTCAGGATCGAGCGCCGAGGTCGGCTCGTCGAACAGCATGATCTTCGGCTGCATGCACAGCGCCCGCGCGATGGCGACGCGCTGCTGCTGGCCGCCCGAGAGCTGGGCCGGATATTTGTCGGCCTGCTCGGGGATGCGCACGCGCGCGAGATTGTGGCGCGCGATCGCCTCGGCCTCCTTGCGCGGCATGCGACGCACCCACACCGGGGCCAGCATGCAGTTCTCCAGCACGGTCAGGTGCGGGAACAGGTTGAAGTGCTGGAACACCATGCCGACCTCGCGTCGGATCTCGTCGATCCGCTTGAGATCGTCGGTCAGCTCCACGCCGTCGACGATCAGCCGGCCCTGCTGCCAGGTCTCGATGCGGTTGATGCAGCGCAGCAGCGTCGATTTGCCGCCGCCTGACGGCCCGCAGATCACGATGCGCTCGCCGCGCATCACCTGCAGGCTCACGTCGCGCAGCACATGGAAGGCGCCGAACCACTTGTTGAGGCCAACGATCTCGATCGCCACCTCGTTGCGCGTGGTGCGGATATCGGCGGCGGGGCCGGGCCGAGGGTCCAATGGCTTCGAGGCATCCTGATCCATGTTCCGCCCGATGAGAATGCCCGCCTGATCGCGCTCAGCGCGCGCTCAGCCGTTGCTCCGTGAACATGGCATAGCGCGACATCGCAAACGAGACCAAGAAATAGATCATCCCGGCGAAGGCGAACCCGGTAAACAGCGTCACCGGGGTCGCCCAGTTGGGGTCCGCGAAGGCGGCGCGCAATTGCCCCAGCAGGTCGAAGATCGCCACGATCAGCACCAGCGTGGTGTCCTTGAACAGCGCGATGAACGAGTTGACCAGCCCCGGAATGACCAGCCGCAGCGCCTGCGGCAAGATGACGAGCCCCATCATCCGCCAATAGCCCAGGCCGAGCGCCATCGCGCCCTCGAGCTGGCCGCGCGGGATCGCCTGCAGCCCGGCCCGCACCACTTCCGCCAGATAGGCGGCCGAGAACAAGATGACCCCGATGAGCACGCGTAAGAGCCCGTCGATCTTCCAATTGCCGGGCAGGAACAGCGGCAGCATGTAGGTGGCGAAAAACAGGACGGTGATCAGCGGCACGCCGCGCCAGAACTCGATGAACACCACGCTGGCGCTGCGCACCACCGGCAGGTCGGAGCGGCGGCCGAGCGCCAGCAGGATGCCGAGCGGCAGCGAACCCACGATGCCGGCGTAGGAGATGACCAGGGTAACAAGGAGCCCGCCCCACAACCTGGTCTCCACCTCGGGCAAGCCGAATACGCCGCCGAGCAGCAAGAGCGCGGCCACGGCCGGATAGACGCCGAAGAACAGGGCCGCGTTCAAGCTCTTGTGGGGAACGCTGGGCACCAGGAGCGGCGCCAGCGTCAAGGCGCCGAGCCCGTAGACCAGATTAACCCGCCAGCGCTGGTCGGCCGGATAGAAGCCGTACATGAGCTGATCGAACTTGGCGGCGATGAACGGCCAGCAGGCGCCGACCGCGTGGCCGGCGGTCTCGGGCAGGCAGTCGGTGCGCTCGGTGCCGTGCCAGACCGCATCGATGAGCAGAAATCGCAGCGTCGGCCAGGCCAACGCCGCCAGAGCGGCAATGCCCAGCACCGTCAACACGGCGTTGCCCACGGTGTTGAACAGCCGCGCGCCGATCCAACCGGGCACGCTTGCGCGGACATGCGGCGGCGGTGCCGGCGCGATCAGCGCGGTGCGCACGAATCCCGCCATCGGGGTTGCGCTCATCGGCTCACCGCTCGACCAGCTGCAGGCGGGAATTGTACCAATTCATCAGCACGCTGGTGACGAGCGAAAGCGATAAATAGACCGCCATGGTGATGGCGATGATCTCGATCGCCTGCCCGGTCTGGTTGAGGGTGGTGCCGGCAAAGACCGCAAACAGCTCCGGATAGCCGATGGCGACCGCCAGCGAGGAATTCTTGGTCAGGTTGAGATATTGGTTGGTGAGCGGTGGCACGATGATCCGCAGCGCCTGCGGGATGAGGATGAGCCGCAACAGCTGGCCACGCCGCAACCCGAGCGCCAGCCCGGCCTCGCTCTGCCCACGTGGGACCGCCAGGATGCCGGCCCGCACGATCTCGGCGATGAACGAGGCCGTATAGGTGCTGAGCGCGAACAGGAGCGCCAGGAACTCCGGAATGATGCGGGTGCCGCCGATGAAGTTGAAGCCCTGCAGGCGCGGCACGTCGACATCGATCGGCAAACCGGCTGCGAGGAACGTGGCGAGCGGCAGGCCGACGATGAGCCCCACGGCTTTCCACAGCATCGGGATCATGCGCCCGGTCCGCTCGCGCACCCGTCTGGCCCAGAGGCCGAGCCCGACAGTCGCCAGCAAGCCGAGCGCCAGCGCCGCCCAGACATAGCCGAAACCCTCAGCCAGCTGGATCGCCGGCACCACGAAGCCGCGGCTGTTGAGAAAGACCGTGCCGAAGATGGCGAGACTCTGCCGCGGTCCCGGCAACGTACCGAGCACCGCCAGGTACCAGAACAGGATCTGGAACAGGAGCGGAAGATTGCGGATGATCTCCACATAGCCGCCGGCGATGCGCGCCACCAGCCAGTTGGAGGACAGCCTGCCGATGCCGATCGTGAAGCCGAGCAGCGTCGCGAGCACGATGCCGGCTCCCGAGACCAGGAGCGTGTTGAGCAGCCCCACCACGAAGGCGCGACCATAGGAGTCGGTCTCCTGGAACGGGATCAGGGAGAGGTTGACGCCGAAGCCGGCGGTATTCTGGAAGAAGCCCAGTCCGCTCGCGATATTGCGGGCGCCGAGATTGGCCGAGGCATTGAGCGCGAACTGATAGGCGAGCCAAGCCAGCCCCAGCACCAGGGCGAGCTGGTAGAGGGCGCTGCGGAATTTCGGGCTGTAGAGGACGGCGGCTGGCGGCGGTGCCTGGGCTGCGTCCTCAGCGGATCGGCGGCGCATACTGGATGCCGCCCTTGGTCCAGAGCCGGTTGAGGCCGCGGTTGATGCCGAGCTTCGAGCCGGTGCCCACGTTGCGGTCGAACACCTCGCCGTAATTGCCCACCTGCTTGACGATGCGCACCACCCAGTCCTTGGTCAGCCCGAGCTGCTCGCCGTAGACGCCCTCGGTGCCCAGCAGCCGCTTGATCTCGGGTTGCGTCGACTTCACGGCCTCGTCGACCGTCTTCGACGATATGCCGAGCTCCTCGGCATCGAGCATGGCGAACTGCACCCATTTCACCACCGCAAGCCACTGGTCGTCGCCGCGGCGCACCGCCGGCGCCAGCGGCTCCTTGGAGATGATCTCGGGCAGGATCACGTGATCGGCCGGATTGGCGAGCTTGAGCTTCTCGGCATAGAGCTGCGACACGTCGGTGGTGAAGGCGTCGCAACGGCCGGCCTCGTAGGCCTTTACGGTCTCGTCCGCGGTCACGAAGGCGGTAATCTCGTACTTCATGTTGTTGGAGCGGAAATAGTCCGCGAGATTGAGCTCGGAGGTGGTTCCGGTCTGCGCGCAGACCGAAGCGCCGTTGAGCTCGAGCGCGGAGTTCACCTTGAGGGACTTGCGCACCATGAAGCCCTGGCCGTCGTAATAGTTGACCGCCGTGAAGGTGATCCCGAGCGAGGCATCGCGCGAAGAGGTCCAGGTCGAGTTGCGCGCCAGCACATCGATCTCGCCCGACTGCAGGGCGGTGAAGCGGTCCTTGGCGGAGAGCGGCAGGAACTTGACCTTGGCGGGATCGTTGAACACCGCCGCCGCGATGGCACGGCACACATCGACGTCGAATCCGGTCCAGTTGCCCTTGTCGTCCGTGTTGGAGAACCCCGGCAGGCCCTGGCTGACGCCGCACATCAGCGCGCCGCGATCCTGCACTTTCTTGAGCGTCTGGGCGGCGCTTCCCGCCACCGACAGGCCGAGCGCCAAGGCGGCGCCGAGCAGCGTGGTGCCGAACATCGCGACAACGTGTTTCATGCTAGCGCCCCTTGCAGCCTTGATGATCTCACCCGGCATCTGATGACGATAACGCACCGCGGTCAAGGGCTTGACGCCTGAGCTGAACGATACCAAGCGCCCGCCCGATCGGTAAGCAGAACCATGGCCGAAATTGTGCCAGAATTGGACCGCCAACACAGAATCAAAGCATGGATTCGAATGACCAACGATCCTCATGGCAAGTCCTCCCGCCCGAGCGCGAAAACCGCGACCCGGCTCGCGAACGGCGGCCGCGACCCGTTTGCGCATCACGGCTTCGTCAATCCGCCGGTTTATCACGCCTCCACGCTTCTTTATCCCAGCACCGCGGACTTTCTGGCGCACCGCGGCCGCTATCAGTACGGCCGCCGCGGCACCCCGACCTCGGAGGCGCTGGCTGATGCGCTGGCCGGGCTCGAAGGCGCCGATTGCGCCGGTGTCGCGCTACTACCATCCGGCTTGGCGGCGGCCTCGGTCGCGCTGCTCTCGGTCTTGCGCGCCGGCGACCACGTCCTGGTCACCGACAGCGTCTATCTGCCCACCCGGAAATTCTGCGACGGCATGTTGGCGCGCCTCGGAATTGCGACCAGCTACTACGACCCGCTCATCGGCGGCGGCATCGCCGGGCTGATCGAGCCCAATACCCGCGCGATCTTCGTGGAATCGCCCGGATCGCTGTCGTTCGAGATCCAGGACGTGCCGGCGATCGCGACCGCGGCCCATGATCGGGACGCGGTGGTGCTGATGGACAATACCTGGGCGAGCCCGCTCTATTTCCGCGCCTTCGACAAAGGCGTCGATCTGTCGATCCAATCCGGCACCAAATATATCGGCGGCCATTCCGACGTGATGCTCGGCACCGTCTCGGCCAACCGCGCGACCTGGCCGCGCCTGCGCGAGACCGTCGATACCATGGGGCTGTGCGTGGGTCCCGACGACATGTATCTCGGCCTGCGCGGGCTGCGCACCATGGGGGTGCGGCTGGCACAGCATCAGGCGTCGGGCCTCGAGGTGGCGCGCTGGCTCGCCGGGCGGCCCGAGGTTGCCCGCGTGCTGCATCCCGCGCTGGAGACCGATCCCGGGCATGCGCTGTGGCAGCGCGATTATACCGGCGCCTGCGGCCTGTTCAGCATCGTGCTCGAGCCGGTGCCGCAGACGGCGGCGCATGCCTTTCTGGACGCCCTGACCTTGTTCGGCATCGGCGCCTCATGGGGCGGCTTCGAGAGCCTCGCCATTCCGTTCGACTGCACCGCCTTGCGCTCCGCGACCCCCTGGGCGCCGGGCGGGCCCACCGTGCGGTTCCATATCGGGCTCGAGGACGTCGGTGATCTGATCGCCGATCTCGAACGCGGCTTCGCCGCCTTGGCGGCAGCCCGCTGACCCCCGCAGGTCAGCGACGGGGCGATCACGAAACCGTGAAGTCCGTAACGCCAGCGCCTCAGCCGTCGAATGAACCCTTGGCAAGATGGCGAATTCAACGAGATCGCTGAGATTCATCTTGCACTTTGTCTTTCCCACCCGAGCTCCAAGGCAGCGCCCTCATGACCAAGCCGTTACGCCGGGGCGATGCGCAGCCGTGGTCCTGCGGAATTGCCGTAATGGCGAAGGCATCGAGCCCGGGCCGCACCAAGACCCGACTGGTGCCGCCTCTGAGCTTCGAGGAAGCGGCCGCATTCAACACCGCCTTCCTGCAGGATGTCGCCGCAAACATCCTCGCGGCGGCGACGCGGGCGAGCATTTCCGGCTACATGGCGTTCGGGCCGCCCGAGTCCGCCGGATTTTTCACCGCCATGCTGCCGCCGCGCATCGGTCTCATCGAATCCTGGCTGCCGAATTTCGGCGACTGCCTGCTCGGCGCCATCACGCGTCTGCTGACATCGGGACATCAGGCTGCGGTAGTGCTCAATTCCGACAGCCCGACGCTGCCGACCTCGCTCCTCCTCGATACCGCGAGCATCCTGGCGCGTCCGGGCGAGCGCGCCGTCATCGGTCCGTCGACCGATGGCGGCTACTATCTGCTGGGGCTCAAGACCCCGCACCGGCGTTTGTTCGAGGACATCGACTGGAGCACCGGGCGCGTCGCCCGCCAGACCATGGAGCGAGCCCGCGAGATCGGCTTGCCGGTGCATGTCCTGCCGGCATGGTACGACGTCGATGAGCGCGACGCGCTCGCGCTTCTGCATGGCGAGCTATGCGCGGGCCGGCCATTTGCGGCCGATCTGCAATCGCACCGGGCGCCGCGCACCGCCGCGCTGCTGCGGGCGCTCGAGCGCGACACCGATCTCGCCGCCCGGCTCGCGATCGCGCCGGCGCGCTCCATCGAGAAGGTCGGCGGGTGATGCGCATCGCCGGAACGCTCGCGATCCTGGCGGCGCTGGCCACCGCCTTGCTGGCGCTGTCCGGCGTCGGCGCGGCGGCGCTCTGGCATTACGATCACCCCACCGTCGGCCTGATGCCGCTGCTGCAGGCACCGTTCTATGGGGTCGCGGCCTGGCTGGTGCTGGCGCGGCCGATCACCGGCCGCGCCGCGCTCGCGGGCATTCTGCTGGTGGGCCTAGCGATGCGGCTGATCGTGCTGCCGAGCCCGCCGGCCTCCACCGACATCTATCGCTACATCTGGGACGGCCGGGTGCAGGCGGCCGGCATCAATCCCTACCGCTATCTGCCGGCCGACGAAGCCCTGGCGGGCCTGCGCGACGAGGCGATCTATCCACAGATCAACCGCGCCGGCTATGCCCCCACCATCTATCCGCCGGCCGCCCAGCTGGTGTTTCTCGCCGCCACGCGCATCTCCGAGCGCCCGGTCTTCATGAAGGCCGTCATGGTCGGATTCGAGGGGCTGGCGGTCTGGGCGATCCTGCAATTGCTGGCCGCGCGCGGCCTGCCTGCCACGCGCGTCCTACTCTACGCGTGGCACCCCCTGCCGCTGTGGGAGTTTGCCGGCAACGGCCACGTCGACGCCCTGGCGATCGCCTTCCTGCTGCTGGGTTTCGTCGCGGCCGACCGGCGCTCGCCCATGCTCTCCGGGATCGCGCTCGCGGCCGGCGTGCTGGTCAAATACTTTCCGGCGGTGACCGGACCCGCGCTCTACAAGCGTTGGGACTGGCGCCTGCCGGCCGGCTTCGCGGCGGCGCTCGGCGTTCTCTATCTGCCTTATCTCGGCGTCGGCACGAAGGTTTTCGGCTTTCTCGGCGGCTATGTGACGGAGGAAGGCTTCGAGCAGGGCAACGGCATCTTCCTATGGCAGCTCGCCGGCACCGTGCTCCCGTTGCCGCCGCACGCCTTCGCGTACTACTTTCCGCTCGCCGCCGTCGTGCTGGCGGGGCTCGGGCTCGCGATCTTGTTTCGCCGCCCGGAGCCGCGAGCGGATATCGGCGCCGCCATGCTGCTGGCGGTCGCCTTCATGGTTCTGCTCTCGCCGCACTACCCATGGTATTTCGCCTGGCTCATCCCGTTCGTCTGCATCCGGCCGTTGGCTTGCGTGATCTACCTGACCTGCGCGGCGAGCTATCTGCATGTCTCGAATTGGCCGCCGAGCGTTCCCGACGGGCTCGTGATCTACGGCGGCTTTGCTCTCGTTCTGCTCGGAGAGCTCGCGATCCGTCGGTTCAACAAAAAGGAAGAACAGCATGGCGACGCCGTCGCTGCCTGAACGTGCGGTCGACCCGCGCCGCTATTTCGAGAGCGTGGACGACCGCCGCGCGACCTCGCCGGATCGCAAGCCGGTGTGCCTCTATCTGGAGACCACCAACCGCTGCAACCTGCTGTGCACCACCTGCCCGCGCACCTATGCGGAGCTCGAGCCACCGGCCGACATGAGCTGGGAGCTGTTCACCTCGATCGTCGATCAGGTGCCCGGCGTGGAGCGCGCCGTGCTCCACGGCGTCGGCGAGCCCATGCTGGTCAAGAACCTGCCCAAGATGGTGCGCTACCTCAAGGACCGCGGCACCTATGTGCTGTTCAACACCAACGGCACCGTGCTCAGCGAGAAGAACGGCCGCGCCTTGATCGCAGCCGGCCTCGACGAGCTGCGGGTCTCGCTCGACGCCGCGACCGAGCAATCCTACATCGCGGTACGCGGCAAGAATTACTTCAAGCGGATCTTGCGCAACGTCCGCGCCTTCCGCGAGCTGCAGGAGCGCGAGGGCAACGATCGCCCGCGCGTCTCGGTCTGGCTCACCGGACTGAAGGAGACGATCGCCGAGCTGCCGGATTTCGTGAAGGTGGCGGCTTCGATCGGCGTCAAGGAGGTCTATCTGCAGCGCCTCGTCTTCTTTGCGCAGGATGCCATCGGCCTCGCGCGGCCCGACCAGGCGCTCTACGATCAGATGAGCCGCGACGAGGCCGCCGCGATCGAGGAAGCCGCCGCCCTGGCGCAGGCTTATGGCATGACGTTCAGCGCATCGGGGGCCGCCTCCGAGCCCGGCATGAGCCTCAGGCGCAAGGATGGGGATTCGCCCTGGTCCATGTGCCGCCGGCCATGGACCGTCATGTATTTCACCGCCAATGGCCGCGCGCTCCCCTGCTGCATCGCGCCGTTCTCGCAGCACGGCTACGAGAACTACACCCTCGGCGATGCCACCCAGCAGAGCTTGCGCGAGATCTGGAACGGCCCGGCCTATGCCGCGTTCCGCGATGCGCTCCTGTCCGATCAGCCGCCGTCCGCCTGCACCGGCTGCGGCCTGCGCTGGAGTCTCTGAAGTCATGCTGACCATGGCAGACCCCATGCGCCGTGCTCATCCGGCGCCCGCTTGCGCGCAGGTCGTGGTCGCCATACCGGCGCTCGACGAGCAGGATTCGATCGCGGAGGTGGTGGCCGGTATTCCGCGCGCGCTTGCGAGCCGCGTGATCGTGGCCGACGGCGGCAGCACGGACGCGACCGCGGCGCGCGCCGCCGCGGCCGGCGCGCAGGTGATCGCAACCGGCAAAGGTTACGGCCGCGCCTGCTGGCAGGCCACCCAGGCGGCCCGCGACGCCGACGTCATGGTGTTCATGGACGGCGACGGCGCCGACGATCCAATGAGCCTCGCCGCGTTGGTCGCGCCCATTGCGGCCGGCGACTACGATTTCGTGATCGGCTCGCGGGCGCGGGGCGAGCGCGCGCCCGGCAGCATCGCCTGGCATCAGCTGGCGGCCGGGGCGCTGGCGGGCCTGGCGATTCGCATGCTCTACGGCGTGCGCTATACGGACATGTGCGCGTTCCGGGCCATCCGGCGTCGGCTACTGCTGGATCTCGGCATGCGCGAGATGGGCTATGGCTGGAACATCGAGATGCAGATGCGCGCGGCGCGCAGCGGCTTGCGCATTCTCGAGATACCGGTTCCGTATCATTGCCGCACCGGCGGCACCTCGAAGGTGGCGGGCAGCCTGCGCGGCAGCCTGCGGGCGGGCGCGCGCATCCTGTCGGCCTTCTGCCGGGTCGCCGCCGCGCCGAGATCGAGCGACGCCCCGCGCTTACATGAGGATGCCGATGCCTGACAGACCAGAGCGCACGCGGTGGCGCCCGGCTTTGCTCGCCCTGGCGATGGCCGCGCTTGCCGGACAGGCGCGCGCCCAGACCAACCCGGTGCATGTCGCCGACCTGATCAATCTGCCGATCGTGGACGAGAGCAAGTCGCCGCTCGGGCGTGTGCGCGCGGTGGTTCGAAACGGTGACGGAAAGATCGAGCTCCTGCTGCCGCTCGGCGGCCTGTTCGGTTTTGGCGAGCGGCTGGTGCCGGTCCCGATCGAGAGCGTCGCGCTCGCCGGGCCGCAGGTCCTGGTGGTGGACATGCCGCCGCACCGCTTCCAGAAAACCCCGACCTGGTACGGCTCCGGCAGCGAGACGCTGGCCGCTGCCGACACCATCTCGATCGCCCGACGATGAGCCAGACACCCAAAGAGGACGACCCCATGGCTGACACCCCGGAGCAACCCACCGTCACGGTGCCGGTACGCGCGCCGGTGCCGGCGCAGCGCCTGCATCCGCTGGGGTTGCGGATCATGCATTGGATCAACGCGGCCGCGATCATCATCATGATCGGCAGCGGCCTCAAGATTTATGGCGACTCGCCGATCTTCGGCTGGCTCTCGTTTCCCGACCTCCTGACGATCGGCGGCGATCCCGACATCGCGTTCCGCTTTCACGGCAATGCCGGCCAGAGCGGCGCCCTGCAGTGGCATTTCCTCGGCATGTGGATCGTGGTCATCAACGGGCTCGCCTATCTGACCTATGGCCTCGTCACCGGCCGCCTGCGCCGCATGCTGCTGCCGATCCGACCGCGCGAGGTGATCGCCACCATCCGCGACGCCTTGCGGCTTCATCTGAGCCACGACGATCTCACGGTCTACAACGGGGTGCAGAAGCTGCTTTATGTCGGCATCATCCTGGTCGCCATCGTCGAGGTGCTGGCCGGGCTCGCGATCTGGAAGCCGGTGCAGTTCTCCACGCTCGCGGCGCTGTTCTACAGCTTCCAGGGCGCCCGCCTGGTGCATTTCTTCGGCATGGCCGCGATCGTCGCCTTCCTGCTGGTGCATGTTGGGCTGGCGTTGTTGGTGCCGCGCACCCTCCTCGCACATGATCACCGGCGGGCCGCGTGTCGAGAGAGTCCCTGCCCGCCCCGCCAAGCTCGCAACCCAACCCGGAGAATGACCATGCGCATCCGTCCGCCCGCCGGATCGCGTTTCCGCCCTGCCGGTCCGATCGATCAGAGCCTGCTCGCCGAGAACAAGGCGCTGATCGAACGCATCGATCGCCGCAAGGTGCTGCGCGGCTCGCTCAGCCTGGGCGCTTTGACGCTCTTGGGCGGCTGCGACGTGACCGATACCGACTCGATGCAGAAGGTGCTCACGGCCGTCTCCACCTGGAACGACCGCGCCCAGGCCCTACTGTTCGATCCAAACAAGCTGGCGCCGACCTTCACCGAAGCGGAGGTGCTCAAGCCGCCGCGCTTCAACGCCTACTATCCGCTGGCCGACATCAGCAAGATCGACATGGCGACCTGGAAGCTCGAGCTCGGCGGCCTCATCGCCGACAAGCGGCCGCTGAGCGCGCAGCAGATCTACGCCATGCCGGAGCAGGAGATGATCATCCGGCACATCTGCGTCGAAGGCTGGGACTATGTCGGGCAATGGTCGGGGGTGAACCTGCGGCGCTTCCTCGAGACCGTCGGACGCGGACCTGACCGCCAAATACGTCGCCTTCCATTGCAACGACGACTATTACGGCAGCATCGACATGGCGACCGCGCTGCATCCGCAGACCATGCTGGCGACCCGCTACGCCAAGGAATATCTGGGCGATCCGTTCGGCTATCCGCTGCGGCTGCGCACCGCCACCAAGCTCGGTTTCAAGAATCCCAAATGGATCACCGCGCTCGAGGTGACCAACAACTATCCGGGCGGCTATTGGGAGGATCGCGGCTTCAACTGGTTCGCCGGGATATAGCCCCGCCTGGAGCTATCCGGCGCTTTAGAAGCGCCAAACGGCGCCCAGATCGAACCCCTGTGCCCAGAAGTCGGTGCCGTCAAGCCGCGGCGCCGGACGGCTCGGCCCGACCGGGGGTCCGGGCGGGATCTGGGTCGGGTTTATGCCGGTGTCGATGACGTTCCCCGGACGCACCACGTTGCTCCAGAACAAAAGGTCGTAGCCCGCCTGAATGCGAAGCTGCGGCGTAACCTGATAGCCGGCCTTGAGCGCCAGCTCCGGCACCACAGCAAATCGCGTCTGGCTGAAATTTCCGATGTTGGTCGGTAGTGCCAGCAACCCGCCCGGCGAGGTGACGGCAGGACCGCCGCCGACCGCGAAGGTATTCGAGCCGTCGATCCGGGCGCTGCTGTAGTTTGCGCCGACCGCCACCTTGCCGAGCCATTCGAAGGTAAAGTCGCCGGAGCGCGCCTCGCCGGTGAGCCCGAGATCGAGGCCGCTGAAATCGTTGGCGGTGCCGAACTGATCGCTCACGCTGGCGGCGAACGTGCCGATTGCGGGCGAAAAGCCTTGCTGATTGGTGACGATCGCCAGGTCGTCGGACGCATGCAGGTACCGGTATCCCACCAGGGCGCTGACCCTACCCGCACAGCTCGCGCAGATCTCCTTGCGCAACGCGAATCCGGCGCCCCATAGGCGGGAGGTCTCGTTGATGGCGATCTGCCCGCTGCCGAGGGCGGGAGACGCGACGAGCAGCGTATCCTGCAGGCCGGTCAGCACGTTGAAGAACGGCCGTGCCAATACCGGGCTGCCGCCCGAGCTCGCATTGAACCCGGTGGAGACGTCCTGCAAGCCGAAAAAGCTGCCCTCGATGCCCCAGCTGTGCTGCGGATCGAACCAGTAGCCGGCCTTGATCTGTGCGCCGGATCGCAGGCGATCGTTGACGGCTGCATCTCCGAACAGCACCACGGTGCCGGGGGCGCCGAGCGGGCCGGTGCTCACCAGCGCCGGCAGCTTGTCGCCTTTGACCGTCCACAGCAGATAGTCCGCCTCGATCCAGAACGCGCCGGCGGGCGGCGGCGCTTTCGCCTTGACCCGCAGATCAGCGGCGGCACTCACCCCACAGCCACCGAGCAGCGCCACCGCAACCGCGAGTAACTTTAAGGTCGATCGCATGCGCTCGATTCCAAGGGAGACTGCTTCCATTCTCACTAGGAGTCCATTTCGACCGCGCCGGCAAGCGAGCCAGCGGATCTCCGGCCGCTTTGTCCCGGGGTGTGGCAAGCCGGCCACAATCGTGTGCCGATGCCGTCGCAAGCGGGTTGCCGTTGCAACCGGGTTACAAATCCCGGCATGCCCTACCCGGCCGCTGGAGCGCCCCGGCCCCGGTCGCGCAGCTCGAAAAAGAGGTTGCGGGCGTAGACGAAGACCCCGAAGGCTTGGCCTGCGATGAACACCGGGTCGCGCCGGTAAAGCGCATAGACGAGCAGGAGCGCCCCGCCGCCGATCGAGAAGAACCAGAAGGCGATCGGGATCACGCTCTTGCCGGCCCGCTCGGAGGCGATCCATTGCACCAGGAAGCGGGCCGTGAACAACGCCTGGGCGAGGAAGCCGAGCGCCAGCCACCAGTCGAGCCGGACCACGAAGACGTCGTAGAGATAGCCGCCGAGCGCGTTCGAAAGGTCAATCAGCATTCCGTCTCACCTCCGCGGCATCCGGTACGCGCCGCTTCCTTCGGACCAGCCACCACACCCCCGCGAGGTCGAGAATGCCGATCCACAACCGATCCCACATGCCGTAATTCGATATGCCCTGACGGCGCAACCGGTCGACCACCTCGACATATCCGATGTCGTAGCCCTCGCGCCGCACCAGCGCCGGCAGGAAGCGATGCAGCCCGTCGAAATAGGGCAACGCCAGGAACACCTCGCGCCGAAACGCCTTGAGGCCGCAGCCGCTGTCGCGGGTGCCGTCGCGCAGGATGCCGCCGCGCACAGCGTTGGCGATGCGCGATTGCAGCTTCTTGAATCCGGAGGCCCGGCGCCCGACGCGCTGGCCGGCGATGAGCCCGATCCGCGGCGCGCCGGCTTCGAGCGCGCGGATCAGCGCCGGAATGAAGGCCGGATCGTTCTGGCCGTCGCCGTCGAGCGTGACCACGATCGGGGCGCGCGCGTTGCGGACCCCGGTGCGAACCGCAGCCGATTGTCCGCACGACACCGCATGCCGGATCGCACGCAACCACGGCCGGCTCGCCATCAGGGCACGCAATTGCTCGCCGGTCGCATCGCCGGAGCCGTCGTCCACATAGACGATCTCGAAGCCGCCGGCGCCGTCCAGCGCCGCCGCGATCTCGGCCACCAGCGGCTCGATGTTGCCGGCCTCGTTCTTGACCGGCACCACGATCGAGACGGCCGGTGCTTCGCCGCCGCGCGAGCGCGTCTCGCTCATTGTGCTGTCCCGTTCGAGATCAAATCGCGCGAGCTTCTTATGCAGCCGTGAACTGCCGCGCAACCATCTTGAGGCGCTTAAGCGAAGGGCCCGGCAGCGCCCGCACGCGGCCGTCCGGCCCCATCACGAAAGCCAGCCGACGGGCCGCGAACCAGTCACGCACCAGGAACGCCCCGATGGTCCCCACCAGGGCACCCGCGATGACGTCGCTCGGATGGTGCGCCAGCACGATCACTCGGCTCGCCGCGATGATCAGGGCATAGACCAGCATGACGCCCCGGGCGCGCGGCCACACCAGGCCGACCGCGACCAGGGCGGCGAACACATTGGTGGCATGCCCGGACGGCAGGCTCGCATAATCGGGCCGCCAGCCGAATGGCATATAGAGAAACGGATCGGCGTCGCCGCCGATGAACGGCCGCGCCCGGCCGATCAGCCGCTTGACCACGCTGACCAGCAGCCCCGGCAGCGCGATCGCGGCGAACACGAATCCGAGCCGCACCGTGAACGCCGCCAGCACGCGCCGGCTCACCTGCGGCATCGCCGGGGTGGCGAGCGCGGCGATGATGAGCAGCAGAGCGCCGATCGGTACCAACCACCAGTCCGAGGTGCCGAAGCCGGTCAGGTCGTTGAACAGGGCGCTGATCCAGTTCGGCGCGGCCGCGGCCGCCACGATCATGCGCGTATCGAGAACCACCATGGCGCCGGCGACGAGCGCGAGCGCGCCGAGCGCGCCGAGCCCGAGACGCAGCGGCGCGCGCCAAGCCGCACGCACATCGGCCCGCGGCGCGCGCAGCAGCAGGGCAAGCCATTCCCGGGCATTGGCCAGGAACCGTTGCGGCGCCTGCCGGACGCGCTTCACCGCGGGTGGATCGAGCTCGCCGGCCACGCTCACAGCGGGCTTTCGGAACGGAACACCGCCAAGGTGATGGCCTGACCGGTGCTGATATTGATCGCCTCGACACGCGGGCCGGGCGCATAGCGCAGCCCGATCGCTTCCGCATGCTCGGCAAAGCCGCGCTCCTGGCGCGCCTCGATGAAGGCGAAGCGGCATTCGCCGCCGGCCAGGAACTCGGCCGCGCCCCCCACATCGGTGAGCCGGGTCGACGTGCCGGCCAGGAACACCAGGCTCGGCTCGTGATAGCCGACCGACGCCGCCACGACCGGCTGCGGACAGCCGCTGTCGCGCAGGATGCGCGCCAGCACCGGGCTCGGAAACAAGGTTTCCAGCGCCGGAACCACCACCCCGAACAGCGCCATGGCGAGCAGGATCGCGGCCGCGACGCCACGCAGGAGGGATTGCTCGGCGCCGTCGACCTCGTAGAGCCGCCAGGCGACCAGCCCGATCGAGGCGGCGCCGCCGGCGAACGCCCAGGCCAACAGCCCGAGCTGGTGGCCAATCGCGATCAGGCAGATGACGCCGGCGGTGCCGAGCAGCACCGGAAAGACGAACCACCACGCGATCCCCGGCCGCAGCCACCGGTTCCGCGACAGCATGCGCGCCTCCATGATGCCGGCGATCAGGATGGCGATCGCCGGATAGAGCGGCAGCACGTAGTGCGGCAGCTTGGTCACCACGAATTCCAGGATGATCCAGGATGGCAGCAGCCAGGCCAGCAGGAATTTCGCGCCCGACTCGCGCCGCGCCGCCCACACCGCCGGCGCCGCTAGCCCGGCCAGCATGGCGCCCGGAAAGAACATCAGCCAAAACAGGACGAAGTAGGTCCCGGGCGGGGCCCCATGGCCTTCCTGGTTGCTGTACAATTTCGGGATGAGATCGTGCCCAACCGACTCCGCCATGAAGGCATCGTCGCTGCGGCCGATGATAGCGATGAACCAGGGCAGCACCAGCGCCGCAAACCACACCACGCCCAGGAGCGGCTTGAGCGGCAAGAGCCAATCCGCGCGGCGGTCGATGACGACCAGCACCAGGATCGCGAGCCCGACCACCATGAGAATGAGCGGACCTTTCAGCAACACACCGGCCGCGAGCGCGGTCCAGAAGATCGCCGGCAAGGTCCAGACCGACCGGAGCGAGGCCGGCTCGGCCTCGCGCTGCGCGCGCTGCTCGGGCAGATAGACGCGCGCCAGCACCCCCATGGCGGCCACCACGCTCGCCAGCAGCATGGCGTCAGTGGTGGCGAAGCGAGCCTCCACCCCGAGCAGGATGGAACTCGCCATCATCAGGCCGGCCAGCAGTGCGGCGCGGCGCGACACGAAGGCGAGCGCCGTCCAATAGGTCAGCAGAACCGCCCCGATGGCACCCACGAGCGAGGGAATCCGGTAGAGCCAGATGGTGGTCGGCGCCCGCGTCATGCCGAGCGCGCGCGCGGCATTCACCGCGCCGGCTTGCAGCCAATAGATGCCGACCGGTTTCTTGTAGCGCACCTCGTCCTGGAACCGGATGTCCACATAGTCCCGGTTCTCGATCATCTGCTTGCTAGCCTGCGCGAAGCGCGCCTCGTCGCGGTCGATCGGCGGAATGTCGAAGAAGCCGGGCAGGAAATTGAGCAGCGCCACCAGGATCAGCACGGCGGCGGCGCGTGCGTGCGAGCGCGTGGCAAAATCCAGGATCAATCCCAGATTGCCGACGGGAGCCGACTGACGCTGGTCGTAGCGGGCGGTGACCGCCATATTCCCTGCCCTGCCTTAAGTCTTGGCTGGACAATAGAGAAATCGGGTCGCCGGGGAAAGCAGGCCGGTTGCGGCCCGCTGGCGCGGGCGCCGGCGCGGCGGCTATTGCACCGCTGCAACTATTGCAGCCGCTGCGGTCATTGCAGCCGCACCACCACGCTGTCGGTCGCGCCCTTGGCGTCCATCACGGTCAGGCGCACGAAGCCCGGTCCTTCGGGCTCGAAGAACAGGGTACGGCGGCCGGTCTCCGCCGGGATCGGCAGGCCGTTGACCAGCACCGTCAGGGCCCCGGCGCCGCCGCTGATCTTGAGCGGGATCGGGTCCGGCTTGCCGTCAGGGTCGTTCGCCAGCTCCAGCCTAGCGCCGTCGGGCGGGAACATGATGCGCAGCGGCGGCCCGGCATCCTCGCCCGGCAACCGGCCCGGCCGGAACCGCTGTTGCGGCGGCGGCAATTTGCCGGTGGCGACGGAAAGCGTGCCGGGTGGCGCGCTCGGAAGCGGCGCCGGCAAATTTCCGGTGCGCGCGAAGGCATCGAACAGGATAGGAGCCGCGGCCCCGCGCCCGACCAGGCCCGGCACCGGCGCGCCATCGGGGCGGCCGACCCACACCCCGATGGTGCGCTTGCCGTCGAAGCCGACCGACCAGGCGTCGCGATAGCCATACGAGGTACCGGTCTTGAACGCGATGCGGCCCCCGACCGCGTTGTCGGGCGGCGGCGTTCCGAGCAGCACATTGCCCACATACCAAGCCGCCACCGGATCGAGGAGGCGGCGCGGCGCCGGCACCGTGGGGGCGTCCGGCATGCGCTCGACCAGCGGCAAGGTGGTGCCCTGACGGGCGAGCCCGGCATAGAGCGCCACCAGATCGTTGAGGGTGACGCCAACCCCACCGAGCCCCATGGCGAGCCCGGGCGCTTCGCCCTTGGGCAGCACCAGCGCGCCGCCCGCCTGGGTCAGGCGCGCCGTGAAGCGGCTGGCCCCGACCTTGTCGAGCACCGCCACCGCGGGCACGTTCAACGACATCTGCAACGCGTGGCGCACCGTCACGGTGCCCTGGAACGTCAGGTCGAAATTCTCCGGCGCATAGCTGCCGTAGCGGACCGGCCGATCCTCGATCAAAGTTTCGGGATGGATGAAGCCGTCCTCGAAGCCCAGGCCATAGATGAACGGCTTGAGAGTAGAGCCGGGCGAGCGCAGCGCCTGGGTCATGTCAACCGCACCGGCGCGGCCGAGGTCGAAATAATCCGCCGAGGCGACGCGGGCCAGCACCTGCCCGCTGGCGTTATCGACCGCCAGGATCGCTACCGACAGATTGGGGCCGAGCACGCGGGCGCGCTCGCGCGCCAGCTCCTCGAGCTTTTTCTGCAAGGTGGCGTCGATGGTCAGCCGGTGCAAACTGCGGCCGGGCGCGGCTGCCACCACCGCGTCGGCGGAATGCGGCGCCAGCATCGGCAGCGGCAAGCGGCCGTCGGGCACCGGCTCCCGCTTGGCAGCCGCGACCTCGTCGGCCGGCACCAGCCCGGCAGCCGCAAAGCGATCGAGCACGCGGTCGCGCGCCGCATGCGCGGCCGAGAGCGCACGATCGGGCCGGCGCTGCTCCGGCGATTGCGGCAGCGCCACCAGGAGCGCGGATTCCGCCAGCGTCAACCGGCGCGGCTCCTTGCCGAAATAGGCGAGCGAGGCCGCCCTGATGCCTTCCAGATTGCCCCCATAGGGGGCGAGGCTCAGATAAAGGGCGAGGATCTGATCCTTGGTCAACGCCTGCTCGAGCTCGATCGCCCGCACCATCTGGCGCGCCTTGGCCAGCATGCTGCGCTCGCTGCGCGGCTCCAGCAGGCGGGCGACCTGCATGCTGAGCGTCGAGGCGCCCGAGATGATGTGACGGTTGCGCACCAGCTGGCCGAACGCGCGCCCGAGCGCCAGCGGATCGACGCCGTGGTGATCCGGAAAGCGCTTGTCCTCGTAGGAGAACAACAGATTGAAGAAGCGCGGATCGACATCCAGGCGCGTCGCCGGCAGCCGCCAGCGGCCCTGTGAGGTCGTATACGGCCGCAGCAATCTTCCATCGCGATCCACCACCAGGGTGGAGAACGCGAGCCCCTCCCCGAGCGGCGGCGGACCGAGCGAGACGATCCATGCGGTGGCGATGGCGAGCAAACAAACAATGCAAAGCGAGCCGACGATAAAAGCAGCGCGCAGCCGACGCCGCAGCTTCTTTCCTCCCCCTGTAAGGGGGAGGTCGGATCGCGCAGCGATCCGGGTGGGGGTCCCGCCACAAACAGCGGCTTTGCTTGGGGACGGGACCCCCACCCGGCGCCATAGGCGCCACCCTCCCCCTTGCAGGGGGAGGGAATTGGCATCCGCGTCGGCTTTGTCCGTCATCGCATGCTCATTTCGCCGTCGCGGCCGCCACCTCGACCGTACCGGTGCCAGTGCGGCCGAAGCGGTCGGGTCGGTACATGTCTTCCACATAGGCCTGCGGCAGCACGTAGCGGCCGGGCGAGACCGCCCGCACCACATAGGCGACGGTGAACACCGCCGCGTCGCCGCTCTTGCGGTCGAAGGCAGCGCTGAAGCGGTCGTCGCGGAACTCGGAATTCACCGGCTCCTGGGCATTCTCGATCCAGGAAAGCGTGCCGGTGTCGCCGGAGGATACCAGGTGTGGGTTGTCGATCTCGAACCCGGCCGGCAGGTGGTCCACCACCAGGACGCGGGCCAGTTGCGGCTGCGGCTCGGTGATCTTGAGCACCACGGCGAAGCGCTGGTTCTGCTTGGCCTTGGCGGGGTCGGCGGGCTTGCCGTCGAGCGTGTAGTAGAGCCGCTCGATCTTGAAGCCCTTCTCGGCCGCAGGCTCGGGGACGAGCGGCGCGCCCGACACCGTGACCACCGCCTGCAAGGTGCCCTCGCTGGTACTGGTCACCCTGACCGGGCCCTGCAGGTCTGCGGGACGGAAGCGGCGGTTGAGCGTGCCCTCATGCTTCTCGCCCGCCACCTCGAGCGTCGTGCCCGCCGCCTCCTTGGCGAGCGAGCGGGCGGCCAGCACCATCCAGGCCTCTTCCTGGGTCGACAGATAGGAGGTGACGCCGCGCGCCGCCTCCACCCGCGCGACCGCGGTGGTGATGGTGGCGCGCGCGGCGCCGCCTTCCGAGGCCAGCGTCACCAGCGCAGAAGCATCGCGCAGGTCGGAGCCGTAATCGCTGCGGCCATATTGCAGCACCGGCCGCGGCGCCAGTGCGCCCAGCGCCGCCGCATACACCCGCTCCGCGCGCGTGCGGTCGCCCAGCATGCCGAGCGCCGCGGCGATCTGCGCCTTGGCGATCGGGGTGGCGAAGTCGTCGAGCTTGGTGTCGGCGAAATAGCGCAGATCGCCGATCGGAGCAGCACCATTGCGCGCCAGGACATAGAGCGCATAGGCGAGGTCGCGCCCGCCGTTGCGGCCCGGATCGGCCGCGGTGCCGACGAAGTTGTGCAACCGGTCGAGCGCCAGCTTGAACGCGACGTCCGGCACCGCGAATGAACGCTCGCGCGCCCGGGTGAGGAAGTCGGTCACGTAGGAGTCGAGCCAGATGTCCTCGCCGCCCGGCGACCACAGCCCGAACGAGCCGTTGCCGCCCTGGCGGGCCAGCAGCCGGTCGATGGCGTCGCGGATACGCTGGTCGACCGCAGTGTCGAGCGCCAGGCGGTTCTCGTTCGCCAGCTCGTTGACATAGAGCAGCGGCAGCGCTCGGCTGGTGATCTGTTCCGAGCAGCCGAACGGATAGCGATCGAGCGCGGCGAGCAGCGCCGCCGCGTCGAGCGCGGTCGAGACCCCGACCGAGACCGACACGCTGCCGGTGCCCGGCACCAGGTCGGCGAACATGTCGCTCGACAGCGTCACGCTCTCGCCCTTGGCGATCGGCCGCACCGTGCGGCGGGCAAGGATCTGGTTCGCCGGCCGCACGTTGAGCGCATAGCTGCGCGCCAAGGTGAGGCCATTGGGGCCGCTGATATTGACCACCACTTTGGCGGTGCCGGTCGCGGTCGCGGTCAGCGGCAGCGTCACCGCGTTGCGCGCCTTGGCGGCGAGCCGCAAGGTCTGTGGGGGCGCATTGCCCACCACATTGATGCCTTCGCTCTTGGCCTCGATCTTGTACTCGCCGGCCCCGCCCTCGACGTTGTCGAGCTCGAGATGCATGGTGCCGCGATCGCCGTTGAGCAGGAAGCGCGGCAGCGTCGCGGTCAGCACCACCGGATCCCGGATGGTGACGTCGCCGACGGCGCGGCCCACCATGCTCTTGCTCCAGGCTACCGCCATGACCCGGGCGGTGCCGGCGAAGTCCGGGATATCGAACAGGACTTCCGCGCTGCCGTCCGGCTTGACGGTGACGATGCCGGAATAGAGCGCCAGCGGCGGCTGGGTGGGCGGACTGCCCTGCAGCTCGGCGCCGGCCGCGTCGCCGCCGGACTTGATCTGGCCGCGGGTGCCCTGCATGCCGTCGATCAGCTCGCCATAGAGATCGCGGATCTCGGTCGTGAGCTTGCGCTGGCCCAGATAGTAGTCGTCGGGCGCCGGCGGCTTGTAGTTGGTCAGGTTGAGGATGCCCACGTCCACCGCGGCCACCACCACCCGGGCTTCCTCGCCGACGGCGAGACCCGTGACCCGGAGCGGGATGCGCAAGGTGCTGTTGGGGCGGGTGAGCGTCGGCAGGTCCAGGTTCACCCCGAGCGTGCGCGCCTTGCGATTGACGCTGAACCACTGCACCCCGATGGCGCGGCCCGGCATGCGGTTGGCCGCGGCGTCGAGCGGACGCCGCAAGGTCGCCACCACATAGGCGCCGCTGCCCCAATCGTTGCCGACCGGAACGCGCAACTGCGCGACGCCCGCCGGCATGTCCTGCACGATGCTGGTCAAGAGCCGGTCGCCGATCACGTTCAAGGTGACCTTGCCGGCCGTGCGCGCCGTCACCGCCACCGTCATGGCCTCGCCCGGCACATATTCGGGCTTGTCGACCGCGATCTCGAGCATGTCCGGCGTATCGGCGCTGGCGTCGGCGTACCAGCCGGCATCGAAGGCGACCGAGGTGACCGGACCATTGCGATCGCCGGTCGAGACCTCGAGCCGGTAGCGGCCCCACTGCACCGGCAGCGCGATGCGGCCCGGCTTGTCGAGCGCCACATCGACCTGCCCGTCAGCGACCCGCTTGGTGATCTTGACGGCCTCGTAGTTCCAGGAATTGTCGCGCCGGTAATACTGATACTTGGTCTCGATCCGCAACAGCTCATAGCGCAGGCCGCCGCGCGCCAGCGAGTTGCCGTCCGGCGCCGCCATGATCACGTCGAAGCTCGCGTTCTGGCCTTCGCCGAGCGAGCGGCCGGAGAACAGCGGCTTGACCCCGATCATGGGCCCGCTCGGCGTCACCGGCAGCGTAAGCTTGCGCTCGACCGCGCGGCCGCCGGCCTCCGCCATGCGCACCAGGATCCGGGCCTCGAGCGGGCGGGTCGTGCTCGGCTGTTTGTCGGGCGCGACCTTGAAGCGAGCCTTGCCGTTGGCATCGGTGTCGGGCAGGTCCTCGAGCGGCTGGCGCGTGGCCTCGACCTCCTCGTCGGACAACCCGAAGGCATAACCGACAAAGCCGCTGCGCTCGGTCGCCGGTGCGATCACCACCTCGCCTTCGAGCCCGAGCCCGGAGGTGGGGGCGCCATAGAGGAAGTGGCCGTCGACCGTGATCTCGGCCGGATTGGTCTTGGCGACGCTCTTGGCGGTCGAGGCGACCGTGAACTCGAGCCGATCCGGCACATAGTCCTCGACCATGAAGCTGGTCTCGCCGACCGCCGGACGCTTGGGATCCGTGAAAGCGCGCACCCGCCAGGTGCCGCTCGGGGCCGAGGCCACCAAAGGCACGCCCAGCGCATGGCCGCCCACGCCCGCATCGGCCACGATGCTGCGCCGATACTCCACGCCGTCGGGACGCTCCACCACCAGCGTCAGCGGCACGCCGAGCGCCGCGATCGCCTGCGGGTCGCGCAAGAGCGCGGTGACCTGCACGGTCTCGCCGGAGCGGTAGACGCCCCGCTCCGTATAAACGAAGGCATCGAGCCCGGCCGCGACCGCGCGCCCGGAGACGCCGCGGTCGGAGAGATCGAACGCCGGCGACTTGAGGCTGAGGAACGCGTAATCGCCCTTGGCGTCGCTCGCCACGATCATGGCGGGGGATTGCCCGCCCTCCCCGCGCGTCAGCGCCGCCTCGAACTGCACATAGCCGGCATCGTTGGTGCGCTTGGTGGCGAGGATCTCGTTGTTGCGCGCGATCAGCCGGATCTCGACCTGGCCCTTGCCCTGCGCGGTGTCGAGCGAATGCACGAAGGCGTGCACGCCGTCATTGCCGGAGAAGGCGGTGAGGCCGAGATCGGAGACGATGAACCACTGGGTGGCGCCTTCCTGGCCGTCGTCGTCCGGGGTGGCGCCGGCGGCGCCCGCATGCATCACATAGACGCCGGGCGCGAGCGCGCCGATCGCCTCGGTGACGGGGAAAGCGGTGACCACGTCGGTATTGAGCGTCGGCTCGACCTTCATGGAGCCTTTCCAGACCTGCGCGCCCTGCTCCTGCGTCAAACGCTCGAAGTCGAAGCGATCGAGATTGGTCTGGAAGTCGCGGCCGAGCACGGTCTCCAACAGGTTGCGGTCGCCGATGCGGTAGATCGCGACCGCCACCTCGGCGGTATTGACGCTCACCACCGGAATGCCGCGCTGGCCGGTGCGCGGGAGCACATAGGCCTTGTCGGAGAAGCGCACGAACGGCTTGCGGTCGCGCACATAGATGTTGAATTCCGCCGTCTTGGCCAGGGTCTCCTTCACCGCCGAGGGAATTCCCGCCCGCATGGTGACGGTGTAGCGCTCGCCATGCTTGAGGCCCTCGACGCAGATCTGGTGCTCCTCGACCGAGAGCGCCGGCTTGTCCTCGCCCGCGACCGCCACGAACGGCGAGAAGTCGGTACGCCTGCCGGCCAAGTCCTCCGAGAACTGGAAGCAGGCGCGCGGCGAGGCCGCATCCGCATCGACCGAGTAGTCCAGCAGGCGGAAGCCGTGATCCTCGCGCATGCGCTCGTACTGCTGGCGCACGTCGGCGACCTCGCGCAGCTCGAGCGAGACCCGCATGGCGTCGAGCGCCGGCCGCCACATGCTGCGGTCCGCGTAGCTGCGGGAGATCACCAGCAGGCTGTCGGCTTCTTCGGCCGGACTGCTGGTGCGCTGATAGGCGATATAGGCGGCCGTGGCGGCACGATCCAACAGCCCGGAGCGCTCCTGGTCGTTGGCGGGGCGAATCTGCAGCACCGATTTGGCGAGCCGCAGCCAGTTGGCGCTGTCGCTCGGCGCCACCACCACGATCTGCCCGAGGATCTGCAGGCCGGTGCGGAAATCATTGCGCCCGAACGCCGCGTCGGCATCGCGCCGCAGCACCGCCGCCGTCTTGGTCACTTGCCCGGCATCGCTCTTGATCTTGGCCTCGAGCTTGATCGCGGCATCGGCGAGATCATCGCGCTGGTAGGCCTTCTCGGCCGCGGCCGGGGCGGCCGCCAGCAGCGGCAACAGGACGACGAGCGCGGCTGCAAGGCCGGCGCGCAGGAACGTAAGCATGGGGGTGTCTCCTCCCGGTCGGCGCATTGGCGCGCGGGCAATCGGAACGGGCTTGGCGACATGATCGCGCAAACGTGTCGAGGTCATGACCGCATTACGCCCAACCACGATCAGGAACCACTGTTCGGCCCGAGTCGCGAGCATCAATCTCCGTGAAGCGCGGCGTGCGCCCGCCACGCTGCGCACAAGCGCGCACCGCTGCGCACCGGTGCGCACAGCGCGTCATTTGGGGGTGGCAGGAAGCGTAGGCGGACAGCCGGCTTGATCAGAGGCCGCGGTTATCAGGATTTTGATTGGGCCTGTGGCCGGACGAATCTCGACGAGCGAATGAATCGCCGCAGAGTCGTGCCCGGCCGGGCTGTGACGTCTCCCCGCGCCGTAGGCGCTTCATGTCGCGTCTGGAGAGCCGGCGGCACGAGGCGTGAGGGTGGGCTCGCAATTGCATTTCAGATGGCGCCGATGGTCGTCTGGCGCCGAGCGCTTCGACCCTCACCAGGCCACCTTGAAGCCTCCGCTGCCGCTATAGGCGTTGCCCTTGGGCGAGAACTGGCCGTCGAAATTCGTGAACAGCCCGACGTTCCGGGTCAGGGCAAAGTTCCAGCCCGCATCTACGCGGGCGGCGTCGCGGGCCGCCTCGGCGCCGTTGATGATAAAATTGAAGCCAGGCGCCACAATGAATGACGGATTGATGGTGCGGTACGGCTCGAACTCGTGCACCCAGGCGATCCGCATCCAGGATGTGAGCGGCCTGCCGTCGGAGGTAACGATCTTCGCCTCGAGCTGGCCGCCCAGGAACATCGGCAGCGTATCTACCAATCGCCGCGCATAGCTCAAGCCGACGACGCTTGGTCCGGTCGCCGAGGTCTCGGTGAAGCTGTTCAGCTGCAACAGGCTGTATTGCAGGGCCGCGAATGGAGTCACCCGTACTCCTTTATACGGCTCCATCTTCCAGCCGGCTTCGATCCGGGCGCTGAGCGATTGGCTGAAGAACTTTCCGGTTAGGTTCTCGGCAAAGCCCGGAACCGGCACGATCGGCGCGTTGGTGCCCGGAACCAGCACGGAGCGATCGACCTTGTTGGTGAAGAAGTCATAGCCCACGATGCTGCTGGCGTAGAGCGCGCCCCAGCGGGTGGCGGCGTAGCCCGCGACGTGGCCGGCATCGACGTTCCCGCCGGTGGCACGATCCGATACCCGGAACGAGGACGGACCGCCGCCGATCGCGACGCCGAACAACTGGTCGGGTGACGCCTGGTAGTCGGCGCCCACCGCCAACCCACCGCCCACGGACTTCAGGCTGGCGGTCCCGAGGACACCGTCGCCGGCGACCGACGCTCCGCCGCCGTAAGCCTCGGCCCATGAGCGCCAGCCGCGCGGTTGGGCGCGGGCCGCCTTGAGCGCCATAAGGGCTGGATGCTCCGGATTGCTAGCCGCATAGCCCAAGGCGGCTTCGGCAGGCAGCATCGTGCCGTGTGGATCGTTGGTGGCGCCCGACAGCCAGAAATCGGTTTGTCGCCTGGCGGCATTCATGAATTGATCGTTGGAGGTGAACGCCGCCTGCTCAACTCCGCTGGTGCCTTCCCCGGACAGCGAATCGTAGACCCGGCCGAGCGATGCCACGTCGGGCTGGTAGAACAACGCGGCCGCGATCGGCACGAAATTCGGCGAGTTGCGGCCGAGTTGGATCGCGTTCACCGCATTGCCCACCGAATGCTCGTTGATGGTCAGGCCTGCCGGCGAAAAATTGATGTCATAGTGGAGCACGATATCGTTCGGGTCCGGATAGGTCAGGGAATATTTCGCGACCGCCGTGGGCACGGACGTGAGCGCCAAGCCGGCATGATTGGTCACGGTGCCGGCGGCCGACAGGATGACCGTATCGTGGCTTCCCGGCAGCGCGAGGCCCGGATCCATAATGTTGACGTTCACGATCCCGGTTACGCTCGCGGTGCCGGTCACGTTGATCCGGTCCGACAGCGAATTTAGAAAATCGAGATCGAGCCCGTATTGGCCGGTGGCCGTCTGCAGGAAATTCCCGGTCTCGTTGGTGGTCATGACGTTCACATAGGCGCCGGGCGAGATCAGCCCCTCGTTGCTCAGGAGATTGCCGGCGCCGAGGAAGACCGTGACGCCGGAATTGAAAATGGCGGCCTGCTTGTTGTCGAACGCATTGGCACCGCCGTCGAGATCGACCGACCCGATCACCAGGGTGTTGTTGATGACGGCATCATTTCCCGCGCCGCCGGTAATCGACATGCCGTTGACGTCGGCGAGCGTGGTCAGGACGCCGGAATTGTCGATCAGGTTGTTGAGGCCGCCGACCAGGCTGACCGCGTGACCGGAGCCGGCCCCGCCGACGATCATTCCCGACTGCACCGTGACGGTGATGTCGTTGGTTCCGCTCGAGCCGAGACTCTCGGCGAAGATACCGGTCCCGTTCTGCCCGAGCGCAAAGATGCCGGCCGAGGTGGTGACCTTGACGGTGCCGCCGGTACCGGGTCCGCCGGCGCTGCCCGCGAACGAGCCGATGGTCGGCAGGCTGGTCGCGAAATCGCCGCCCACCACGCCGCCGCCGCCGCCGACCGATTGCGCGATGATGCCGAAGGCGCCAGCGCCATTGGTCTGGATCGGCGCCGAGTTTGTCACCGTGACGGCATCGCCGTTGCCGCCACCGCCGCCCGCGGCGGCGTTCACCTGCGCGACGAGCGGGGCACCGGTCGGCGACAGGCCGATGAACAACCCACCGCCGCCGCCGATCGATTGCGCCACGATGGCATGGGCATCGACGCCACCGGTCTGGATCGAGGCGCCGGATATCACCGTCACCGCGGCACCATTGCCGCTCGCTCCGGCGCCGGCACCGATCGTGATCGGACCCGAGCCCGAAACCCCGAAAGCTTCGGCGGCACCGCCGCCGCCGCCGATCGACTGCGCGAGAATTCCAAGCGCCCCGGCGTTGTTGGTCATGATGCCGGCGAGGTTGCTCACCGACACTGCGGACGCAGATCCGCTCCCGCCCCGCGATCCCAGCACCGCCTCGGTCAGGCCGACTGGCGCCGCGCCACCGTTGACGAAGCCGGTGAGCCCGCCGCCGCCGCCGATGCTCTGGGCAATGACGGCCGGCGACATGAGACCGGTCGTCATGATGAAGCCGGACAGGATGGTGACGTTGGCCGCGCCCCCTGCCCCGCCCGGACCGCCGAACGAGCCGAGATCGGTCTTCAATCCGTTGGCGCCGGTCGCGATGCCGTTGGCAGCCACCAGCCCGGCGACGCCGCCGCCGCCGCCGATGCTCTGGACCACCACCCCGGGGGCAAAGCTGCCGCCCGTCGTGGTGACACCGCTGGTCGTCAGGCCCGCCTGCATGCCGTCGCCGGCAGCCGCTTGCGCGCCGCCGGCCCGCAGCACCACGCCGGCCGCACTACCGGTCAAGGTGCCGAACGAGAAATTCGCGACGCCGCCGCCGCCGCCGATCGACTGCGCCAGCAAGGCTATGGCGTTGTCGCCCTTGGTGGTGACGTCACCGCTGTTGGTGGGCGTGCTGACATTGCCGCTGCCGCCGTTCACACCGCTGCCGCCCACCAGCGCCGAAAGCGCGGCTCCGGCGAGATCGAAATCGCCCGCGACTTGGCCGAGCCCACCACCGCCGCCGATCGACTGCGCCGCGAAGCCCATGGAGCCGGCGAGGTCGGTCGTGATCGGCGAGCTGGTCGACGGGGTCATGGCCGTCAAGGCGCTGCCGGCGAGGCCGTTGACTGCACCCACCTGCAGGGTCGAGCCGCCCGGCCCAAGCGTCATCGGATCGCCGACCGCAAGGCCGCCCACGCCGCCGCCGCCGGCGATGGACTGGATCAGCACCGCGGTCGACAAGGCGCCGGTCGTATGCAGCAATCCGCCCGAGATGTTGACGGTGACGGTGCCCTTGGCGCCGCCGCTGCCATTGACCGGGAAGCTCAGCCCGACATCGCCGACGCTCACATCCGCGCTGGCGGTCTGCCCGCTGCTCGAGGCTGAGATCGCGAACCCGCCGACGCCGCCGCCGCCGCCGATCGATTGCGCGATCACGGCGACCGAGTTGGCGCCCGTGGTGGTGATGGAGCCGGTGCTGGTGACCGTCACGTCGCCGCCGGCGCCGCCTTTGCCGCCGGTGCCGCCCACATTGCTCGCGAGCGGACCGCCGCTGATGTTGAGCGCGCCGCTGAACCCGCCGTTGCCTCCGCCGCCGCCGATCGACTGCGCCAGAATGCCGACCGAGCCTGCTTGCTTGCCGACGATGGCGCCGGAGTTCGTGACCGTCACGACGCCGCCGTCGCCGCCTGCCCCGCCGCTGCCGCCGACGCTCGAGCTCGATCCGCCGGAGCCGCTCGCCAGCGTTCCATTGATGCTGAACGCGCCGTTGCCGCCGCCGCCGCCGATCGATTGGGCGACGATGCCGGCCGAGAGCACCTGCTCGGTGGTGATGGTGCCCAGGTTCTTCACGATCACGGTGCCGCCGGTGCCGCCGGCCCCTCCGCTGCCGCCGATGGTCGTGTTGTTGCCGTCGCCCGATCCGCCCGAAGCCGAGATCGCGAAGCCGCCATTGCCGCCGCCGCCGCCGATCGACTGCGCCAGGATGCCGATCGAATTGGCCCCGAAGGTGTGAATGTCGCCGCCAAGCTCGTTGGTGACCGTGACGCTGCCGCCGGCGCCGCCGTTGCCGCCGCTGCCGCCGACCGCATTGCTCGCCGAATTGCCGCCGCCGCTGATGGCGAGTCCGCCGGCGAAGCCGCCATTGCCGCCACCGCCGCCGATCGATTGCGCCACAATGCCGATCGAAGCCGCACTGTTGGTGATGATCGATCCGGCGTTGTCGACCAGCACGGCATGACCGTCACCGCCGCCCCCGCCGGTGCTCAGGCTCTGGCACGCCGCATTGCAGCTGCCGCCGACATTGGTCGAGGCGTCGCCCGAGGCCGAGAAGCTGCCGCTCAGCGTAAAGCCGCCATTGCCGCCGCCGCCGCCGATCGATTGCGCCACGATGCCGAAGTCCATCATGCCGGTGGTGAAGATCTGGCTGCCGGCGAAATTGAAGACATTCACCACGCCGCCCGCGCCACCGCCGCCGCCGGAGCCGCCGACCGTATCGGCTGCGCCCGCGGAATCGCCCGCCGTGATGCCGGCCCCGATGGCGAAGCCGCCATTGCCGCCACCGCCGCCGATCGATTGCGCCAGGATGCCGATCGAATGCGCGGCATCCACCTGGACGATGTTGTGGTTGGAGACATCGACCTCGCCGCTGCCGCCGCCATTGCCGCCGCTGCCGCCGACGCTGTTCGACATCGCTTTGGCGCTTTCCGAGAAGGTGCCCGATATGGCGAAGCCACCATTGCCACCGCCGCCGCCGATCGATTGCGCCGAGATGCCGATGGAGTTGGCCTGCTCGGTATGGATGACGCCGCCGGCCTCGTTGATGACCACCACCTTGGCGCCGTCGCCGCCATTGCCGCCATTGCCGCCGACCGAATTGGCGGCCGCCGCCCCATTGAGGCTGATGCCCGCCGAGGCTGCGAACCCGCCGCTGCCGCCACCGCCGCCGATCGATTGCGCCAGGATGCCGATCGAATTGAACGCCTTGGTGTCGATGCCGCCCGCATTGTCGACGGTCACCTGCATGGCGCCGCCACCGCCGCCGCCCACGCCCGGCCCCTGGCTGCCGCCGATGGTCGATTTCGCATCGCCATCGCTCGAGAAGCTGCCCGTGATGGCAAATCCGCCATTGCCGCCGCCACCGCCGATCGATTGAGCCTGAATGCCGTTGTCCATCGCCCCGGAAGTGATGATCAGGCTGCCCGCGAATGTGGTGACCTTGACGACGCCGCCGCTGCCGCCGAAGCCGCCGGTCCCGCCGACCGAGTCGCTGGCGCCGTTGGAGTCGCTGAACGATACGCCGGCCCCGATCGTGAAGCCGCCATTGCCGCCGCCGCCACCGATCGACTGCGCCAGAATGCCCACGCCGTGCACGCCGCCGACCGTGATCACGTTGGAGTTGTTGACGTCGACCTCGCCGCTCGCCCCGCCGTTGCCGCCGGCGCCGCCGACGCTGTTGCTCGCGGCCTTGCTGCCGAGCGACAGAGCGGCCGAGATCGAAAAGCCGCCATTGCCGCCGCCACCGCCGATCGATTGCGCCACGATGCCGTTCGCCATGGCGCCGCCGACATGGATGTCGCCGAGATTGTTGACGATCACCTGGCCGCCGGTGCCGCCGCTGCCACCCTTGCCGCCGATGGCGTTGCTCGAGGCGCTGCCCTCGTCCGAGAACGAGCCGGATATGGCGAAGCCGCCGTTGCCGCCGCCGCCGCCGACCGACTGCGCCAGGATACCGTGCGCGGTCGAGCCGGTTGTCATGATGATGCCGTTGTTGTTGACCGTGACGGTTCCGCCGTTGCTTCCGGTTCCGCCGCCGCCGGCCGCCGCCCCGGTGGCACCCACCGTATTGTCGCCCGCGCCGTCCTCGATCGAGGCATTGAGATTGGCCGCGAAGCCGCCATTGCCGCCGCCACCGCCGATCGACTGCGCCAGGATACCGACCGCGCCGATCCCGGTGGTCGAGATCACGGTGCCGGCCGGGTTGGAACCGGCGGTCGGATTGGTGGTCACCGTGACGGCGCTGCCATTGTTGCCGTTGCCGCCGTTGCCGCCCACGCTGTTGCCGGTCGCCGCCGCGCTCTCGGAGAACGCGCCCGAGATGGCAAAACCGCCGTTGCCGCCGCCGCCGCCGATCGATTGCGCCAGAATGCCGTAGGCGAGACTGCCGCCTGTCTGGATGGTGCCGTTGCTGGTGACGGTGACGTCGCCCGCGAAGCCGCCGTCGCCGGCGTTGCCGGCTTTGGTCTTGCCGATCGCGAAGGAATTGAGCGAGGCCGCGACCGACAGCGAGAATCCGCCGTTGCCGCCACCACCGCCGATCGATTGCGCCACGATGCCGGTGGCATTGTCCTTCAGGGTGGTGATGTTGCCGGTGCTGGTGACGTCGACCGGCCCGGCGTGATTGCCGCCGCCGGCGCCGCCGCCGAAGGAATCGCTGAAGGCCGCGCCCGCACTCGCCGCGATCGCGCCGGAGAACCCGCCATTGCCGCCGCCGCCGCCGACCGATTGCGCCAGGATGCCGACCGAACCGGCGCCCTCCGTGTTGATGTCGCCTTGGTTGGACACATGGACCAGCGCTCCGGTTCCACCCGTGCCGCCGCCACCGCCGAAAGCCAGGCTGGCGGCGCCGCCGGCACTGCTGATGGAGACCGCCACTGAGGCGCTGAATCCGCCGTTGCCGCCGCCGCCGCCGATCGACTGCGCCGAGATGCCGTTCGATTGCGCCCCGAAGGTGTGGATCGAGCCGACATTGTCCACGTGAACCTGATCGGAGGGACCGCCGCCGCCGCCCGTGCCGCCGAACGAGAGCGCGACGGAAGCGTAAGGGGAGCCGCCGACGCTGACCGCAAAACCGCCATTGCCGCCGCCGCCGCCGATCGAGCGGGCGAATATGCCGACCGCCTGATCCCCGTAGGTCGTGACCGAAGTCCGGGTATTGACCGTCACCTGTCCGGAATGATTGCCGGCACCGCCATTGCCGCCCAACGCCGCCGACACGGCGCCGCCGGTGGAAAGGCCGGCCGACACCGAGAACCCCCCGTTGCCGCCGCCGCCGCCGATCAATTCCGCGTCGATGCCATCGGAGAACTGACCCGAGTTGGGAATTGACGCATTGCCGGACTGCGAGCCGGTGATGATCTGGCCGCTGTTGCCGACAAAGACGTCGCCGCCGGAGCCGCCCATCGCGCCTTTACCGCCGACCCCGATGCTGACGTCGCCGTAAAGGCCGATCGATGCCGAAACCGCAAAGCCGCCATTGCCGCCACCGCCGCCGACCGATTGGGCGAGGATTCCGGTCGAGCGATCGCCGGTGGTTCTGATCGTGGTGGTCGCCAGCGGCACCGGATTGCTGCAGGCGGAGTTGCTGGTGTTGACGCAGACCGTTCCGCCATTGCCGCCCGATCCGCCCTCGCCGCCGAGCGCGAAGGAAACGAACAGCCCGACCGCGACCGAGCCGCCGCCATTGCCGCCGCCGCCGCCGATGCTCTGCGCAAAAATCCCGCCCGAATCGGCACCGCCGGTGGTGATGTCGGCTGCGTTGTTGACCGTGACCGTATGGCCGTTGCCGCCTTCGCCGCCGCTGCCGCCGATGGCCGCGATGCCGCCGGCGAATGCTCCATTGCCGCCGCCGCCGCCCACCGCCTGCGCAAAAATGCCGGCTGAGAATTGCGCCGTGGTGGTCAGCGCACCCGAATTGTTGACGGTGACGTTCTGGCCTTCGCCGGCGCCGCCGCCGGCACCGCCCAGAGCCACGACCCCGAATGCGCTGCCGCCATTGCCGCCGCCGCCGCCGACCGACTGGGCGAAAATCGCGCCGCCGCCGCTGCACGATGCGCCACAGAGCGCCATGATGGTGGCAGTGTTTTCGACCGACACGGTGTTGCCATCGCCGCCGGCACCTCCAGTCCCGCCAAAATTGCCCAGGCCCGCTACCGCGATGCCGCCGTCGCCGCCGCCCCCGCCGACCGATTGGGCAAAAATTCCGGTGCTGAGCGTGGCGCTCGCGACGTTGGTAAAATTGGCATTGCCGCTGACCGTGATGTTGCCGTGGTTGTGCACCTCGACCATGCCGCCGTTTTCGCCGTTACCGCCGACGCCGCCAAAGCTGAAGAACGGGCTGCCACCGGTGCCGCCGGCACCACCACCGCCGCCGACCGACTGGGCAAAAATGCCCGACGATTGATCGCCGGTCGTATGCAGCGTGGCAAAATTGGTGACCGTGACCTTGTTTCCGGAGCCACCGACCGTTCCGGAGCCGCCCTTTGCATAGAACAGGCCGATGCCGGTGCCGCCCGCGCCGCCGCCACCGCCGACGCTTTGGGCATAGATCGCCGAGGACGCCGCGCCGGTCGTCGACATCGATCCGCTGTTGACCTGAACCGTGACGGTTCCGCCGTCGCCGCCGCTTTGCGAGCCGGCCGCCCAGCCTGCGAGATAAAGGATCGTGCTGCTGCCGCCCGCGCCGCCGGCGCCGCCCACGCTCTGGGCAAAGATGCCATAGCCGTTCACCGGTCCGGTGGTCGTGATGGTGCCGCTGCTGGTGACCGAGACGGTTCCGCCGAAGCCCGTCGGTCCCCCTCCGCCGGTGCCGAAGCAAAGCACGCCGCAGGAGCCGCCGTTGCCGCCCGAGCCTCCGATGCTGTCGGCGATGATGCCGGCCGAACCCGACGTGATATTGGCGGTGTTGATGATGGTGATCGAACCGCCGCTGCCGCCATGCCCACCGTCACCCGGACTGCCGGGGCCGGTGTCGTCGCCGCCGATCCCGCCCATGCCGCCGCTGCTTTGCGCCACGATGCCGGCCGCGCTCGGCCCCTGCACCGAGATCATCCCGGCGGCGTTGATCGTGACGCCTCCCCCGGCCGCGCCGCCGCCAGCGTCGCCGGCGTTGATAATGGCGCCGTTGCCGCCGTTGCCGCCATTGCCGCCATTGGACAAGGCGACGATGCCGGACCCGCCCGATCCGGTCGCAAAGATCGACTGGCTCCCATCATAGGTGACGTTGAGCGTTCCACCGCCGGTGCCGCCGCCGCCGTCACCCGCAAAGCCGCCATTGGAGCCGCCACCCCCGCTGGCGTCGATGATAATCCCGGAGGTGCCTGCTCCGGGCTTGATGGGTGCCGTCGTCAGATTGTTCACGTTGAGATTTTGAATCGGACCTGCCGGGACGAACGAAACGCCGCCCGAACTCGTTACCGGTGCAATTCACGGTGACGCCGGGCGGGCTGCAGGCCGCTTGCGCACGATCGGCCGCGAACGCGCCGAGAATGGAGGACAAGACGCCGACCGCTAGCACCCGCTGTCGCAGCCGCCGCGGATGCGCGGACGGGACGATGAAAGCGACCCGGGCGTTCGGCTCGGCACATTGCCGATCTGGCTCGACGGTGCCGTGGTAGCCTTGCGGCAACTCACAATTCCAGCGTGGCCGGATCGACGGACCAATCGCGGGCTTGGAACGCATACACAACTCCAATCCCGCGGCAGGACAATGCGTCGCCGAGCCGCAGACGCAACCTGCCGCGGTCGGGTATCCCGACGCGCAACAAACTCCAGACACTCCGTTTCGGTAGCTCTCACGTCCCCCCGGAGAGCGAGATCAAGCAAACCAATCGCGCTCAGCTGTGGAAAACTCTATAATTGTTGTTAAGTCATAGTGGGGTATGCAGTGACCATCAGGTTTCTAATTTCCAAGTGTTGTAGATTGGTCACACCAGCACCCTGATACCGCGCAAGAATGTTTGCTTCACCTCAACGATATTGCGGTAACAATGTAAGATCGACTTTGGTTGAAGCGGCATAAGGCTGGTAAAATGCGTAGATACAAATTTGGGGTCGGGTTCCTGCTCGGCATTCTCTGCTTCATCCATGTCGGCGATCCCGCGGGCGCGCTCGAGCCGGAGCGCATGTTCGCCCAGGCGCCGGCGCCCAAGCAGGTTCGGCCCGCGGCGCCGGCGCCCGCGCCCACATCGGCTCCGGCGCAAAAGCCGCAGGCGCCGCCCGCCGCAGGCGACGCGCAGCAGCAGCCGAACCACGCTCCGCCGTCCGGCGGCTGGGTCGCCAAATGCCTGAGCGAGTCTCGCCAGAGCCCGGTCGAATGCTCGATGGAGCAGACCGTGGTGTTGACCAATACCGGGCAACTGGTGGCGTCGGTGCTGGTGCGCGTGCCGAACGACACCCACCAGCCGGTGATGATGATCCAGGTTCCGGTCGGGCTGTTCCTGCCGGCCGGGCTCAATCTCCAGATCGACGACGGCAAGCCGCAACCGGTCCCGCTGCAGACCTGCGACCTCAAGGGTTGCTACGCCGGGATGCAGATGAGCCCGGAGCTGATTGCATCGCTCAAGGCTGGAAAGCGCCTCACCATGACATTCCAGAATCTGGCGAAGAACAACGTGGCGGTGCCGCTCGAACTCGAGAACTTCGCCGACGCGTTCCAGAAGATCCAATAGGCGCCGAGAACCTCGCTCGCCGCGGTCAGCTCATCTTGTATGACAGCGGCGGCGGGCTCAAATGCGCCGGCGGCACCACGACGGGTGCGGGCGGGGCTGCAGCAGACGCGGTCGCGCCATCGGCATGCGGCGCCGGCGACGCAGCCGACTTGGCGTGGTCCTGCAGGTTGCGCATCAAGAGCGGCACCAGGGCCGACAGGCTGCCGCCGAGCCCGCCTTCGCCGCCGACCGTGAGCGCCAGGTTCTCCGGCATGAAACGCTGGGCGCCCTCGGCGAGCGCCTTGATGGCATTGACGATGGCGGCCTGGTCCTTGCCGATCGCCGCCTGCTGGGCGTCGAGGCCGGCCGCGACCGCGAGCCCCTGCTCGCGGGTCTTCACCGCGCTCGCCTTGCCGACCACGTCGAGCTTGTAGGCCTCGCCATCGGCGGTCTTCTTCACCGCATTGGCGTCGTTCTCCGCGATGTTGATGCCGATCGACGATTTGGCGAGCAGCGTCTGCATGTCGGCGCGGCCTTTGGAGGCTTCCACCTCCAGGCGCTGGTCCTGGGCGTTCTTCTCGGCCTTGAAGGTCTCGACCTGCTGGGTCGCGATCTCGCGCGCGGTCAGCACGCCCACGATCTGCTCCGGCAGCACCACGTCTTGAATATAAACCCCGCGGGTCTCCACCATGTAGTCGGCGAGCTTGCGCTTGATGTGCTCTTCGGCCTCCTGCTGAACCTTGCCGCGCTGCTGGATGAACTCGACCGCGCCCATGCTCTGCAGCTTGTCGCGGAAATGGTTGCCGACCGCGGCTTGGAGCACCTCGTTGACCAGGTTGAACATGGTCCCGACCATCGAGATCACCTTGGGGGCCTCGGTGTCGGGCACATGGATCTGCACCTGCAGGTCGAGCTGGAACACGAAGCCTTCCTTCGACTTGGCGACAATCTGCTTCAAGTCCTTGTCGAAGTTGTGCGCTTTCGAGGAAGCGTCCGCCCAATTGAGCGTCAGGATCGCGGTCGGCACGATCTCCACGCTGTAGCAGCGCGGGTTGATGGGATATTTGCCGGTGCGCAGCGAGTACTGCCAGATGCCGCGGTGCCCGGGCCGCACCAGCGAGCCGAACTTGAACCCGACCCCGGAGGTGTCCTCGGTGGCGAGCCCCACATAGGCCTTGACCACCGCGACCTCGCCCTGGTTGACCACCAGCATCGGCACCATCTCGACCGACACCAGGAACGGGTTGAGGGTGTAGGCGCCATACATCAGCGGATCGTGCTGCAAGCCGATGCGTCCGCCGTGGTCGAGGAAACGCTGGAAGTCCTGATAATTGTTGTGCACCTCGTTCTTGACCGAGAGGATCGCCTCGACCAGTTCGCTGTCCTTGGTGGCGGTGCTGCGCTCGAGCTCCACGATGTCGTCGAAACCGTCGAGCCGGTTGGCGATGGCGCCCTTGGGTAGCGGGCCGCCTTCGAGCGTGGTCACGATGCCGATCATGTCGATGATCTTGCCGTCGCGCTCGGCCTTGGGCTCGATCTTGGTGACCTCCAGCTGCTTCTCGGTCAATCCGAACGACCCGAATGTCAGCTTGCCGTCATGGGCGAGCCGCACCAGCTCCTCCGACACCGGGATGCCGTAGACATGATGCTTGCTGACCACCAGGAAGCCGACCGGATGAATCGCCGCGACCGTGCCGGGCGACAGCACCGGCCGCTGCAGACCCTTCTGGCCGCCGCCGTCCACGAACGCCTTGATGTCGGTGAAATTGCCGAATTCCGCCTTGCAGACCGCCGACTTGGCGCCGACCGGCAATTGCGCGCCGACCTGGGCGATGACGACCGCGATCTCGCCCGCCGGAATCTGCGGGATCGGCCGCCGCTGCACCGCGTACATGAGCCAGAGCTTGAAGCGGATACCGGTGCGCAGCAGCTCGGCCTGGTAGCCGGCCTCGCCCTTGAAGCCCACGATATTGCCGCCGTCGAGCTTCTTGAAGCCGAAGCGTTTGCGCACCAGCCCCATCTCGGTCGGCCCGATCTTCCAGAACGACATGTACAGAACGAAGGCGATGAGCCCGAGGGTCAGGATCACCAACCAGCCGACGACGAGACCCCCGAACCCCGAGGCAGATGTGGCAAGCGTATCCATGGGAATCGACCTTCCTTCATGCAGTCCACCGCGTCGGAACATAGCACGATGCGGCACTGTGAAATGCGGAAGTTGCGGCGGCCTTGAATAACGGCGCATCGCAGCCGGACTCGCGGGACGCATTGGCCATCGCTCGCCCGGGCGATCCGATCATAGGCCATCGCTTCGGAAGCGATGATTGCGCGGACGATCAGCGAGACCCGCCCGCCAGGAGTAAATTGGAGAACGAGGGGAACGGCCGATGGGGGACGCTATCCGCCGAACGCGCTTACCGGCGCGATCGCGGATCGATCACATCGACGGGTGCCGGAGGAACGATGAGCATCTCGCCGTGCCGGCCGTACACGATAATCTCGGTGGAGTCTCGGCCCACCTTCATCACATAATTGTAGCCGTCGAGCAGGCGGGAGAGCACCTGCCTGAACGAGCCCGAATAGGTCGCGTCGGCGGGCGCGTCGAGAGGAGCCGCGGCGCGATATCTGATGTTGAAATTGGTGCCGAGTGCCGAGAGCACATCGGAGACCGCATCCTGGTCCGTCGTGATGCGGATTGCTGCCGGACCGCCTGCGACATGGACCTCGGCCTGCGCCGGCCCGGCAAACCCGAATGCCAACGTCGCCCATAGGCCGAAGACACATCGATGCTGACGCATGATTGCACGCCGTTCTTCGCGCCATACCTGATCTTCTCTCGCAACCTAGGCCCGCCGTGCGACGAAATGATGAACCGGTCGCGGCCCTTCGAGCGCCGGCCACCTTCCCGGCACCCGGAAACGGCTTAGTGTCCGTCCCTGGCTTGGCGCATCGGTAGCAAATCTGACATGCCAGTGAATGACCACTGACACAGTCGCCCCATAGGCTCGCCCCCACATCTATCGAATTCCGCACATCTTGAAATCTTGCAAGGGGGTACGATAATGCTTATGCAACTGAAGCGGCATTTACGCGATCGTGCGGTGGTGACCGCGTCCATCCTGTTGCTCGTCGGATGCAACGCCGCCGCCGCGGCTGAGCCGACCCCGATGGGCGGGTCGCACGACAACGACAAGAAGACTGCGAGCCCCATCAAGCATGTCATCGTAATCATTGGCGAAAACCGCACCTTCGATCATGTCTTCGCGACCTACCAGCCGCGTGAGGGCGAGGTCGTCGACAATCTCCTTTCCAAGGGCATCATCAATAAGGACGGGTCGCCGGGCCGCAACTATGCCGACGCCGCGCAGTTCTCGGCGGTAGACAACAGCGTCTACTCGATCAGCCCGGGGCAAAAGAAGCGCTACGGCGGCAATAATCCGCTCCAGCCCCCTGGAACCTCCTACGCGCCGCAGACCTGCTATTCCAGCGTGAACCAGGCGGCTCTTAATGGTCCGGGGTGCATGGCCACGCTGGCGCTGGCCGCACAAGCGGATTACGGCCTGCTCAACAAGGATTTGCCACTGCTGACGCGGGGCGCGACCGGACTGCCCGGGAATTCGCCCGACACCAGGATCCTGTATTACAACGCCCTGCCGAGCGGCCCCTATCCGCTGGTAACGCTGCAAGGCTATGGCACCGCCAGCCTCTACGACACCTACGGCGGCAGCCCTGTCCATCGCTTCTACCAGATGTGGCAACAGCTCGATTGCAGCGTCGGCAAGGCTACCAGGCACAATCCCAGCGGCTGCCAGTCAGATCTCTTTCCCTGGGTGGAGGAGACCGTCTCCTCCGGCAGCAACGGCGGTCCGCCGAAACCGCTCACCGAAGGCGACATCGCGATGGGCTTCTACAACGTCGCCCGAGGGGACGCCCCCTATCTGACGCAACTGGCCCGCGAATACACCCTCAACGACAACTATCATCAGGCGGCGATGGGCGGCACCTATGCCAACCATATGATGATCGGCTATGCCGACGAGCTCTATTACGCGGACCCCAACGGCAATCCGGCGACCCCGAACCATGTTCTGGTTCCGGGCTCGAACCCGCCCCAATACCTCAATGAGATCGAGAACCCGAATCCGCTGCCGGGCACGAACAACTGGTACACATCCGACGGATATTCGGGCGGCAGCTACACCAACTGCTCCGACCCCACCCAGCCGGGCGTCGCTTCGATCGTCAACTACCTCAACGCGCTCGAGGTGCCGCCGAATTGCGCCCGCAACGCCTACTATCTTCTCAACAATTATGTTCCCGCCTTCATCGGCAGCGGCCAGACCGACCCGATCAACAACGGGCCGTTCACCCTGCCGCCGGTGATCAAGCAACGCCACATCGGCGACCAGCTCAGCCGGGCCAATGTCTCGTGGGCGTATTTCGGCGAGCGCTGGAACGACTTCAAGACCGCTCCGGGTCTCGGCGCGAACTTCGGGTCCATCGATCCGGTGGCGTATCTCTATTGCAGCATCTGTAATCCGTTTCTCTATTCCGCCTCGGTCATGACCGACCCGGCGGCCCGCGAGGCCCACCTGAAGGACACGCTGGATCTTTACGACGCCATCGCCGACGGGAATTTGCCGTCGGTGTCGTTCGTGAAGCCCAGCACGTTCAACGACGGCCACCCCGCCTCGTCCAAAATCGACCTGTTCGAGGCGTTCACCAAACGCATTATCGATGAGGTGAAGTCCAACGAAGAGCTCTGGGAGTCCACCGCGATCGTGGTCACGGTCGACGAAGGTGGCGGATATTACAACTCCGGATACATCCAGCCGGTCGACTATTTTGGAGACGGAACACGCATACCGCTCTTGGTGGTGTCGAAGTACTCGACGGGCGGACATGTCTCCCATGAATATTCCGATCACGCCTCGATCGTGAAATTCATCGAGAGAAACTGGAAGCTGCCGAGGTTGTCGGACCGGTCCCGCGACAATCTTCCAAACCCGAGGACGTCGGACGACAATCCCTACGTTCCGGTCAACAGCCCGGCGATCGGGGATTTGTTCGGAAACTTCTCGTTCGCCAGGGACTCTGACGGAGACCGCTGACGGCGGTTGGGCAGATTCCCGGAAGGCATGGAAGGCTGGGCTTACGCCCGGCCTTTCCTGTCATGGAGCTTTCGCTTGCAACGCGCTGCTCGGCGACAAGATGCCAAGGGCTCGGCGGCGGCTCGCCGCGCTTTGGCGCGCGGTGACCTCGCAGCTGCCGAAAGGATTTGCGCGCAGATCCTCGCCGTCGCTGCGGATGATGGCGGCGCTTGGGCGGTGCTGACTGAAACCGCTTTGCAGCGGGGTCGCCCGGACGCCGCCATCGTCTGCGCAAGCCGTGCCGTTGCTGTTGCGCCCGAGGATCCGATCGCCCATATTCTGCGGGCCAAATGCCTTTTCCTCTCCGGCGAGCCCGGTCAGGCGCTCGCAACGGCGGAAGCGATCTCGAGCATCGTCGGCTCCACGCCCGAGGCGCTCGATGCGCTCGGTGCGATCTTCAGCCTGCTCGGACTCCATCAAAGGGCCTTGGAGCTGTTCCGTCGCGCCGTCGCGGCCCGTGCCGGCGTGCCGCAATATCTCTTCAATCTGGCGGCGGCCGAGCGAATTACCGGCCTGTTGGATATGGCCGGAACGCATTGCGACGCGGCGATTGCCGCTGATCCCCGTTATTGCCTAGCCTATTACCTGCGCTCCGACCTGCGCACCCAGACCGCGGATTGCAATCACATCGCGGCGATGGAGGCGCTGCTTCGCGACGACGGTCTGCCGCGCCACGGCAAGATCATGCTCCAATTTGCTTTGGGCAAGGAATATGAGGATCTGGACGAGCACGATCGCGCATTCAATAGCATTAAAGCGGGCTGCGATCTGCAGCGCAGCTCGATAAGCCACGATAGCGCCGCCGAGATCGCGGAGATCGAGCGGATCATTCGAGCCCAGAGCCGCACTTGGCTCGCCTCCCTTCCACCCGGCTTCTCCGGAGCCGATCCGATTTTCGTCGCAGGCCTGCCGCGCACCGGAACGACGTTGGTCGAGCGAATCATCGCCAGCCACAGCGCGACGACATCCGTCGGCGAAACCAACGCCTTTGGGGTCGCGCTCCGCCGAGCGAGCCAGGCCAGACCAAACGGACCCGACGGCGCCGATCTCGGCAAACGTTACATCGAGGCCGTTGCGGCCTTCGGGGCACTGCCGAACCGGCAATTCATCGACAAGACACTTCAAAATTACCTGTATTGCGAACTCATTCACGCCGCGCTTCCACGAGCGAAAATCGTCTTGATCCGGCGGCATCCATTGGACTCCTGCTGGGCGATCTACAAAGCGCTTTTCAACGGCATATTCGCCTTCTCGTATGATCAGATCGAGTTGGCGGACTATTATTTGGCCTATCGTCGTCTCGCGCGACATTGGAAATCGATCCTGCCCTCGGATGTCTTCTTGGAGGTGGGATATGAGGACATCGTGCGCGATCAAGCTGCTGCGAGCCGGCGCCTCATCGAATTCGTCGGCCTGCCATGGGAAGACGGAGTGCTTCGTTTTCACGAAAGTCGGGCTGCGTCGGCGACCGCAAGCGCTGTTCAGGTTCGTCGCCCGATATATTCCTCCTCCATCGGCAGGTGGCGGCGCCATGAAAAGCAGCTCGCGCCGCTGCGCGAACAACTCGCGAGCGAGATTCCAGAAACCGAATTGGCGTAGGCGGCAAGGTCTGCTCGGGACTTGGGCAGGAAGCCGATCGGGCGGATCGCCGCGACCCCGCCGGGGGCGACCGCACCGGGGCCGACCGCACCGACTGCCAAGTCGGGGGCCTGCAAACCGGAATTCGGCAATTTCGCCAACCTCGAGGCGTTCGTGACCTGCCCGGCTTGGTCGGGTGCTTGCACATGGCTGCCCCTTTTGGGCGACGTTCCGCCAGCCGTCGGCCGTGCCGCTGTCGATGATCTCCCGACTTTGCATCGTGTATATGATATAGACACCGGCCGAATCAGGGTCAGGGGCGAACCAGGTCCACCCGCCCTTGGAATTGCCTCAGTGCAGCAACGGATGGCACGGCGCAGCGAGCGGGCCGGCCCGGCTGGTGGAGGTGTCATCCCATCATCCGAAACACAGCGAAACTTGTACCCAAGCCTTGCCCGGCTTAAACAACTTCCGTGGCCCCGTAGCTCAGGGGATAGAGCAACAGCCTTCTAAGCTGAAGGTCGCAGGTTCGAATCCTGCCGGGGTCGCCAATTAATCAATAACTTATACGGTCAGCTATATTGTCCCTTGTGTCGCCGGGACTGCGGTGTTTTTTGTGTCAAATGTCGCATTTTGTTCACCTCGGCCGTGGGATAGTCTGTAAGCGGTGTTGTCAGGCCGCCACGCTCTCGGCCGGAGGCACGTAGGCGAACGGCAGCAACTCGTCGATGCGGCTCATGGGGTGGCGGGAGACGATTTTGGCCAGCACATCGCGCAGATAGGCTTGCGGATCGACGGCGTTCATCTTGCAAGTTTCGATGAGCGAGGCAATGACCGCCCAGTGCTCGCCGCCGCCGTCGGAGCCGGCGAAGAGATGGTTTTTTCGCCCGAGTGCAATCGGGCGGATGGCGCGCTCGACCACATTGGAGTCGATCTCGATGCGGCCGTCGTCGAGGAATCGAACCAGACCGCCCCAGCGCGAGAAGGCGTAACGGATGGCGCCGGCGATGGTCGACTTGCCCGAGACGGCGGCAAGCCGGGCTTCGAGCCAGAGATGCAAGTCGTCGACGAGAGGTTTTGTGCGCCGCTGCCGCGCTTGGCGGCGTTCATCGACGGAACGACCACGAATGTCGGCTTCGATGGCATAGAACGCGGCGATGCGGACAAGGGCCTCGGTGGCAATCGGCGCCGGCGTCTTCACCTGGATATCGTAGAATTGCCGCCGCACATGGCTCCAGCAGAAAGCCAGCGCGACGTCGCCGCATTCGGCAAGGTCCTCGTAGGCGCCATAGCCGTCGACCTGCAGGATGCCGCTGAAGCCTGCGAGATGCTCGGCCGGCCGCGCATGTTTGCGGTCTGGGGCATAGACATAGGCAACACCTGGCGGAGCGCGGCCGGCCCAGGGCCGCTCGTCGCGCGCATAGGCCCACAACTGGCCCTTCTTGACGCGCCCGCGTCCGGGATCGAGTACCGGTGCCGTCGTCTCGTCGGCGAACAGCTTGGTCGACTGCTTCAGTTGCTCCAGGAGCCGCGCGTGCACCGGGCGCAGCGCGAAAGCGGCACGGCCCACCCAATCGGCCAAGGTGGAACGGTCGAGCGTGACGCCTTGGCGCGCATAGATTTGCGCCTGGCGATAGAGCGGCGTGTGGTCGGCATATTTGGCGACCAGTACATGCGCGACCAATGCCTCGGTGGGAATGCCGCTCTCGATCAGCCGCTCCGGCGCCGGCGCTTGCACCACTTCGCCGGCGCAGGCTTGGCAGGCATATTTGGGGCGGCGCGTCACGATTACCTTAAACTGCGCCGGGATGATGTCGAGCCGTTCCGAGGCGTCCTCGCCGATCCGGTGCTTGAGGCCGCCGCAGCATGCACAGGTCTTGTCGGCCACATCGATGACGATCTCTTCACGCGGCAGATGCGGCGGCAGTGCGCCCCGATTGATCCGCCGCCTACGCGGCATGGCTTGCTTCTGGGCGGTGGTGTCGTTCTCCGCCGCGGCGTCTGCCGCCGCGAGCGTCTGCTCTACATCTTCCAGGGCCAGCGCCAGTTGCTCGGGATCGAGCCGCTCGGCGCGGCGGCCGAAACGGTGCCGCTGCAGATCCTTGATGATGGCCACCAACCGCTCGAGCTCCTCGGCGTGGCGTTCCCGCTCGGCCAGGAGCAGAGTGCGCAGTGCATCGGGATCGGTCGGAAGGGAATCACCAGGGCTCATCGCAACGCGAGAAAAGCACATCACTACGCCCGTGTCGCACCACGCGTCGCACCTAAGTCATCGTGTCGCGTCGCCTAAAGCGTCGCCTGCGGCGCAGGTACACGCACCGCACGTACCCGCGTCCAGTCCAGACCGTCGAGCAGCGCCGAGAGCTGCGAGGACGTCAATCGCATGACGCCGTCGCTGATCCGCGGCCAACGAAACGAGCTCTTCTCCAGCCGCTTGGCGACGAGCACCAGCCCGGTGCCGTCCCACAGCAACAGCTTCACACGGTCGCCACGCTTGGCCCGGAATACATAGATCACCCCGCTGTAGGGGTCGCTACCCAGGCTCTCGCGCGCCAATGCGGCAAGACCGTCCATGCCCTTGCGAAAGTCCACCGGCCGCGTCGCCATCAGGACGCGCACTGCGCCTGACGGGATGATCATGACAGACCCTTCACCGCGCGCAGCACATCCGCCAACCACCCCGCATCCACCCCGCATTCGGCTCGAACCACCACCCCAGCCGTCTCGATCGTGATCGACGGAGCTGACGGCCTCGCGGCAATCGCCTTCTGCGCCGTCATCATGACCGGCACGAACATGGCCGCCCCATCGGCCGGCAGCGCCAACTGGCCGTTTCGCGCCGTCTTGCGCCAGGCAAAGAGATGCTGGGGGCTCATCTCATGCCGGCGCGCCACCTCCGACACGACCGCGCCCGGCGCAAAAAACTCCGCCACAATGCGGCCCTTCTCCTCGCCGCTCCACCGCCGCCGCCGGCCAACGCCATTGCAAATCTCGACGCGCCCTCGAGGGCCCGAAGCGTCAACTATATGGTCGACCATATATGCGAACCCATCCCGTCATGAGGGCTCGAAATCTTAAAAACTATGCTGCCATCGGCAAGATGCGGGCAAAACACCGCTTACGATAGTCTGACTCACCCTGAACGTGGTCACGGTCCGTGGCTCTCGGGGGCATTCCTGATCTCCAACACAGCCTGCCATTTGCCGCTTCACGCCGATTCTGGTCACCTCCTAGGAAATCACCAACCTAATCAGCGAGCGGGTGGGAAAAAATACATAGGGCATAACATCTCGCACTTTGGGCAACCGCGTCGGGCGAGCCGTACATTCGAAATACGAAGAAAAATTAAAGTACAGGGGTTCGTATTTCATTCAGGCTTTCCATCGGGCCGCGTGATGTAAAAGAGTTCGGCCATCTGAGGGGCACTTTATGATTGCTACTATACAGAGCGACGACCTTTCGACGACCGGTCATTAAAGGCGGTAGTGTCCTAATTCGGATATGGAGTCCGTTCCCTGCGTAGAACAATGAGGCAGGAAGTGATTCTTGTGCGTTTGTAGTAGGGGTCCAAGATTTTTTTCCTTTTGGCATCCCATACTGCCCAATGCCAATTCCCGTTCGCTAAAGGATTGGTGGCCAGCAAGGCGTTCCTTTTGAGACGGAACGGGTTCTTACACCTAACAAGTCGCCTTGACGTAATAATGCCGAAGCGCCTTAGGGCAGCTCTCAGGTCATCTTTGCTTGTGTAGAAGCTTTTCTTTTGACTACGGCCGAAGAGCGTTTCCCGTGCCACTGACCAGGAGATTCCGGCCAACATGGCGAGGCAGGCAACTCCGCAATCGGTTTCAGTTTTCTGCTTGATCTTTCTCATAATTGGCTATGCTCCGGAACGCTCAGTGCACCCGTACCGCATCAGGCGGCGACGTAAAGGGCGAGCTTGAATTTGACCGAGGACGTCCCTCCTTAAAACGCATTCCAGCAAAATCGCCCGTCGCTAGTTTTATTTGGTCTCGCGCATCCGCCGTCTGCTTTCCTTCGGCAACTTGAGCCTCAACCTGTTGTATGACCCAGCCGAAGCCATGCCTTCTGAGCACCTCAGTAAGGCGCCGCCGATAAACCGCGTCGTCCTCTTCTGACAATGAACCCGCCCCCGCCTGGCCCTGCTTCCCACAAAGGATACACTCAAAACGTGTTTTGGACAGTGCCCGGTCGCAATAGCGAATCGGACATCATGCGCGGCTGTGTTTGCCGTGATGAAAAGGTCCGTGAAAGAGTTTTCGCTGAAATTCTTCTCGAAGCCTTGGTAGCCCCAGATGACATGTCGAATCCTGCGGGTCATTCACCCCACCTACGATTCAAAACTCGCTGCAGTAAAGACGGAAATGTTGACGCGCGGCGCGCCTACCGTACGCGTTGTGGATTGCGGCAATTATTATATGGCGATAGAGGGATGCCATCGGCTCGTTGCTGCCGCCGAACTCAATCTTGCCCCAAATCTGATCGTGCTCGGACAGGAACAGCTGATCGACGTGGCTACCCTCGATCTTGAGTTCCACGAGTCCGTGAAGCGGCTATCTGCTGGTAAGATCGCCGCCTCTTGTTTCTCGCATCACAATCCCGTTTACACAATAGACGCTGCTGGCACCCTGACCCGACAACCGCCACCCGTTGAAGAGCCTTGAAGCGAACGAGGGCGCTGCAAAAAGAAGGATCATTTGACGCCTTTCAAGCCGCCGACCGACGCAAATTGCATTGAACTCTATACAGTTCCTGCCACTCTTCTAAGCTGAAGGTCCCTGGTTCGAATCCAGGCGGGGTCGCCATCCTCTTCGAGAACTGCCGCGTTCCGGCAAGATTCCGGTCAGGCACGGCGACGGGATTCGACGTGCCTCTTGAAGTTGTTCAGGATCGCCTGCCAGCCGCCGCGCTGCTGCTCGAGCGAATGCGTGCTCTCCGCGTCGAAGGTTTCGCGTACCGTGACGCCATCGTGGTCCGGGATGAATTCGACCAGCAGTACCCTGTCGCCAAAGATGCTCTCGATCAGCTTGTGCTCGACGACCTTGGTGTAGGTTCCGGCAAAATCGAAGCCCATGCTGCCGTCCCGGGCTTCCATCCGCGATGAAAAGGCCCCGCCGACGCGCAAATCCACGGCGGATTTGGTCGTGTGCCAGTCGTCGGAAGCGGCATTCCATTGCTTGATGTCGTCGGGCGCATTCCATGCGCGCCAGACATCTTGAATAGGCGCCGCCACATGGGTTTCGACCGTGATTTTCGTAGGAGTCATGACTTGGCCCGCTTTCCTATCGTTTGACCCGATTGTTCTCGCCATCTCGGGCGCGACCGACCGCGAGGCTCCGCCCGCCGAACGGATCGTTGCGGCAAGCGTCGAGGATAACGATCTTTAGTCGCGCGCCGGCGCCTTCCGTCTGGCGCAGCACCAGATTGGTATCGAGCATCTGGGAGTCGACATCCACACCTTGAATGCGAGCCGCCTAATGCCGCCCAATATAGCAACGCGGAGCCGACGACATCAATTCTTGCTGCCGAAAGCGCGTCCAAGCGGCCCAAGCCCCGGCCGCACGCCCGGCCTTCACGATGCGGCTTGCATGGCCCGATTTTTTGTATTACAGATAAATGATGGGATCGCCGACATCGGCTGCACGAAAGAAGCGGGGGCGCCCGGCCACCGGGCAGGATCCGGTCTCGGCCATCCGGCTGTCGCCGGAGCTCACCTCGTCGATCGACAAGTGGGCGGCCCGCAACGGAGCGGCGTCGCGCTCGGAGGCGATCCGCCGTCTGGTCGAGCTCGGGCTGGCGAGCGTGCGGCCGCCGAAGCCGACCAGCGCCACCGCCGCCGCCAGGGCTTCCGCCATGGCGGGACGGCAAATCGACAAGCTCGCCAATCCGGCCATGCCGGAAGAGGAACGACACGCGCGCAAGCGCCGGCTCATCAAAGGGCCGCGTGAATTTCGAGAGATGCGCGGCGATCAGCCCAAGCAGAAGGATTAAGTCACTATGGACAAGGCCAACCGCACCTACAAATTCAAGCTCGGGCAATCCGTGTTCCTGCAAGCCACCAGCTTCAACCGGGATGCCGCACGCGGCGCCTACAAGATAACCAAGCAGCTACCCGAAAGAGACGCCGAGTTCGAGTATCAGATCAAGAGCGCGGGCGAGCCGCACGAGCGCGTCGTCAAGGAAAGTGCGCTCAGCAGCTGACGAGGCACGCCTGCCGCGGGATTTCGATCGAGACAGCGATGCCCGGCCCCGATTGGAGCATCAAGCTGCCCCACCCCGTCGCGCCGATCCGCGGCGACGCGTTGCAGACGCTGGCCGATGCCCGCGCCTACATTGCGGCGCTGGCCCCGGGAGTGCGGCATCAGGACGACTGGCTGCGCGCCGCCAATATGTTGAACGTGGCCGCCGAATCCGGAACCGGGCTCGCCATCGAGCAGGCGACGTTTGTGCTCGAGCGCGCGCTGTTCTTTCACGGCCTGCTGGCGCCGCGGGATTGATCCAGGAACGTCAGTCTGCGGATCGCGCCGCACGAGGCCGAGCGTTTGGCGCGCCTGCGCAAATCGTTGCCCTGAGGAAATTGAACATGGCGAATTACGTCCGCTGCCGGCCGCCGCCACGCCAAGCGTAATTTCAGCATCTTTACAACGGCGGCGGAGCGGCCCCAAACTGAGGAATCGCCCCTTCGGAGACCCACAAAATGTCGACCTGGACCAAGATCGCGCTGGCTGCAGCCGTCATCCTGGGCACCGCTTCGGCGGCTTTGGGGAAAGGCTTTGTGATGCCGTGCAGCTTGGACGGCGTCAATCCGCAGCGCCACCACAAAATCTTCCGCCATCTCGACATCGCCAGGGAATATGGCTTCGCCAAATCGGCGGGTGGCACTTGGTACGTTCAGCCCGGATGCCATCGCTGAACGTCAAACTCGGGGAATTGCGCCCGTATGCGATTGATTGATTGATTGATTGATCCGCTACAATCGAACCGCGACCACGACCCCGATCATGTCTGATCGGCGACCGGGATCTTCACCTCGTGGAAGCCGCGCTCGTACATGGCATAGACCTCGCGCACCAGGATGTGGGTGGCGACCTCGTTCTCGGTCCGGCCGAGCTTGCCCAGCGTCGCCAGGAAAACCAGGTAGTTGAAGGTCTCTTCCGGCAAGGTCAGGCTCAGGGAGCGGGCCTCGGAACGGTTCTCGGGTCGGGCCATGCGAAACGCCTCACGATTATTATCGGCTTATAATGCCATTTTAACTCTTGCTTAGCGAATCGAATCATGACAGGTTTTGGGCGGGTTGAAACATGGTGAACGTGGGCGCGGGAGCAACAATCTCGGTGCCGACTGTCCGGACGGCGGGATTCCAAGCCTGCCTTGCCGACGGCGATTGACGATCCGCGAGCGCTCCTCCACCGCCTCCAGCACAACCCCACTCGCTTCATGCCGGCTCGGCAAATCCCGGGCTCGCCCGAACTGACACCGCCGCCCGCATGCGCGAGCGCGAACGAGAGACTGTGCCTGTTGAACGTCAGCACGCCGCGACTGCGGCATCAACGTGATCGAGGAACCAGCATGGGCGCAAGCACGCAAAGGAAGAGCATCCCACCCGCCACCGTGACTTCGGACGTGGTCGCGCACGGTGCGACCTGGAGCTCCGAGCGCGTCGAGGAGCTCAAGGCCTGTTTCGGCGAAGGTCTCTCGTGCAGCCAGATCGCGGTGCAGATCGGGGTCAGCCGCAACGCTGTCATCGGGAAGCTGAACCAACTCGGCCTGACGCGCCCGCGCAGCACGCCCGCCCGGGACCCGGAAGTCAAGCGTCCCGCCTGGCGGGCGCGGGGCGGTGGCGGCAACATCACCCGGATTTTCAGCCAGCATCGCATCCTGGTGGAACTGCCGCCCGAGCCGCCCGGAGGCGCCGCTGTGATGTCCATCCATGCGGGGCGCGGCTGCTCGCTCCTGGAGCTGAGCCCGGGGAAATGCCGCTGGCCGGTGAGCGAGCCGAACGCGCGCGACTTCTGCTTCTGCGGCAATGCGCAGGTCGAGGGCCTGCCCTATTGCGTCGGCCACGCCCGCCTCGCCTACAAGTCCGCCGCCCGCGCCCGCAGCAGCGCGCCGGCGTGAGGGAAATTGGAGCGCCCGTGTCCCGGGCGCAGCGCAGCACTTCTTCAGTGGTGCGCTGCACCGCGTCCGGGAAAAGACCAACCACCCTCACCCCATCGGCAACACCGCAGCCGCCGCCTTGGCGTAGCGGCTGGCGGGGCGCGCGAGGCCGAGATGCTCGCGCAGGGTGCGGCCCTCGTATTCGATGCGGAACAGCCCGCGCCGGCGCAACTCCGGCAGCACCAGCTCGACGAAATCATCGAGCCCGCCCGGCAGGAACGGCGGCATCAGGTTGAAGCCGTCGCAGCCGCCTTCCTTGAACCACTGCTCCATGTGATCGGCGATCTGCTGCGGCGAGCCGCGCACCACGCTTTTGCCGCGCGCGCCGGCCACCCGCATCGCCACCTGGCGCATGGTGAGCTTTTCGTTACGCGCCATCTCGATCACGTATTGGAACGTGCTCTGGCTGGCATTCGACAGCGGCAGGTCCTCCGGGAACGGCCCGTCGAGCGGATAGGCCGACAGATCCACGCTGCCCAGCACCAGCGAAAGAATCTCGCGCGCCACGATCGGATGGATCAGCGACTGCAGATATTCGTATTGCACTTGCGCCTCCGCCTCGGTGCGGCCGATGATGGCGCTCAAGCCCGGCATGATCTTGACCTCCCCGGACGCGCGGCCGTGACCGGCGGCGCGGCCCTTGAGATCGGCATAGAATTTCTGTGCCGCCGCGAGCGTCAGTGGCGCGCAGAAGATCACCTCGGCGAACTCGGCCGCCAACTTGATCATGTCCTCCGAGCCGCCAGCCTGCACGATCACCGGGCGGCCCTGCGGGGTGCGCGGCACATTCAGGGGTCCCTGCACCGCGTAGCTCTCGCCCTTGTGGTTCAAGCCATGCAGCTTGTCGGGATGGAAGAACAGCCCGGATTCCTTGTCGCGGATGAAGGCATCGTCGTCCCAGCTGTCCCACAGCCCGAGCACGATCTCCGCAAACTCGCGCGCCCGCTCGTAGCGCTCGCCGTGCAGGAAGTGCTTGTCGCGGCTGAAATTGCGCGCCTCGGCCTCCTGGCCCGAGGTCACCAGGTTCCAGCCGGCGCGCCCGGCGCTGAGATGATCGAGCGAGGCGAACTTGCGCGCCACATGGTAGGGCTCGTTGTAGCTGGTCGAGGCGGTGGCCACGAGCCCGATATGGCTGGTGAGCGGGGCGAGCGCGGAGAGCAGCGTCAGCGGCTCGAAGTTCGCGATATATTGCGCCGAACGCGACAGCGCCTCCATCTTGGCGTCGCGCACGCAGACATTGTCGGCCAGGAACACCATGTCGAATTTGGCGCGCTCCGCCGTGCGGGCGATCTCCAGATAGTGCTGGAAATTGATGCCGGCGTCGGCCTGCGCGCGTGGATGCCGCCAGGAGGCCACATGGTGGCCGGTCGGATTGAAGAAGGCGCCCAGTCGCATCTGGGGTTGGGTCGGGCTCATGCGTGCGGTTCCTGGCGGGCGGCCACTTTCGGCGATCGATCCGAGGCATTATACCAAGAGAACCAAGTGATGACTTCTCGATCGTCATCGTCCGCGAATGCGGACGACCCGGTAACCACCGACGTCTCAATGCAAAGCCGGCGTTTGCGATTACTGGATGCTCCGCATTCGTGGAGCATGACCGGTCGGAGATTGCGGCCACAGTGCCGCGTTCGAATGAGGATCGCGTCATGGCCAAAAACTCATCGGAGCTGCATCCGCGCGGACGGCGCTTCCGCTCGCAATTGTGGTTCGACAATCCGGAAGACCCGGGCATGACGGCGCTCTATTTCGAGCGTTATCTCAATTTCGGCCTCACCAAGGGCGAGCTGATGTCGGGGCGGCCGATCATCGGCATCGCCCAATCGGGCTCCGACCTTTCGCCTTGCAACCGTCACCACCTGCAGCTCGCCGAGCGCGTGCGCGACGGCATCCGCGACGCCGGCGGCGTGGCGCTCGAGTTTCCCACCCATCCGATCCAGGAGACCGGCAAGCGGCCGACCGCGGCGCTCGACCGCAACCTTTCCTATCTGAGCCTGGTGGAAGTGCTGTTCGGCTATCCGCTCGACGGCGTCGTGCTCACCACCGGCTGCGACAAGACCACGCCGGCCGCCATCATGGCGGCCGCCACCGTGAACATTCCCGCCATCGTGCTCTCCGGCGGGCCGATGCTGGACGGCTGGTGGAAAGGCGAGCGCGCCGGCTCCGGCACCATCAAATGGGCGATGAGCAAGAAGCTCGCCGCCGGCGAGATCGACTACCAGGAATACATCGACGCGGTCGCGGCCTCGGCGCCCTCGATCGGCCATTGCAACACCATGGGCACCGCCTCCACCATGAATGCGCTGGCGGAGGCGCTCGGGCTGTCGCTGCCGGGCTGCGCCGCCATCCCGGCGCCCTACCGGGAGCGCGGCCAGATGGCCTACGAGACCGGCCGCCGCGCCGTCGAGATCGTGCTCGCCGACCTCAAGCCCACCGACATCCTCACCCGGGCGGCGTTCGAGAACGCGATCGTGGCCTGCTCGGCGATCGGCGGCTCGACCAATGCGCCGATCCACATCAACGCCATCGCCCGTCATGCCGGCATTCCGCTCACCATCGAGGACTGGGAGACTATCGGCTACGACGTGCCGCTGCTGGTCAACATGCTGCCGGCCGGCAAATATCTGGGCGAGGAATATCATCGCGCCGGCGGGCTGCCGGCCGTGATGCGTGAGTTGATCGCCGCCAAGCGCATCCATACCGATGCGCTCACCATCAACGGCAAGACCGTGGGCGAGAACGCGCAAAGCGCGCCGGTCGCCGACCCGGAGGTGATCCGGCCCTACGACCGGCCGCTCAAGGCGCAGGCCGGTTTCAAGGTGCTCCGGGGCAATCTGTTCGACTCCGCCATCATGAAAGTGAGCGTGATCGCAGACGAGTTCCGCGCCCGCTATCTGTCCAATCCGGCCGACCCCAACGCCTTCGAGGGCCGCGCCGTGGTGTTCGACGGCCCGGAGGAATATCACCGCCGCATCGACGATCCGGCGCTCGAGATCGATGCCGGCACCATCCTGTTCATGCGCGGGGCAGGGCCGATCGGCTATCCGGGCTCGGCCGAAGTGGTGAACATGCAGCCGCCGGCGGCGCTGCTCAAGCAGGGCCTCGGCGGGCTGCCCTGCATCGGCGACGGCCGCCAGTCCGGCACCTCCGGCTCGCCCTCGATCCTCAATGCCTCGCCGGAGGCGGCGGCCGGCGGGGGCCTCGCACTCCTGCAGACCGGCGACCGGGTGCGCATCGACCTCAAGCGCGGCACCGCCAATATGCTGATCTCCGAGCAAGAGCTCGCGGCGCGCCGCGACGCGCTGGAGAAGCAAGGCGGCTACCAATACCCGGAGAGCCAGACGCCCTGGCAGGAGATCCAGCGCGGCATGGTCGACCAGCTGGCCGACGGCATGGTGCTCAAGCCCGCGGTCAAATATCAGCGCGTCGCCCAGAAGAGCATCCCGCGCAACAGCCATTGAGGGGTCGAGAGGGGCATGGCTCGACATGTCGACTCGGTCGTATTGCGTATCGAAGACGCGCGTGAAGACGTGGGTGCCCGGGACAAGCCCGGGCATGGCACTGAGTAACCGTCATGATCGTCGCGTCATCCGAAGGGGTGCTCTGGTCCGACCCCAGTCAGCGTCATGGCAGGGCTTGTCCCGGCCACCCACGCCTTGCTTGCTGGCACGGCCATGAGACGCGCTTATGGTGCTTGGAGTAACTAGATACCTCCATTTTTGGCAGAACAATTTCGAATTCGTCAATTAAATCAACGCAACAACGAATCGACCCCATCGCCTACGCCGAAACCACCGTTTCCCGCTCCGCGCGCTGCTCGGCCGGGCGATCGTCTTTGCTCAGGTTGAATGCGCTGTTGATCAGAGCCACATGGGTGAAAGCCTGCGGAAAATTGCCGACCAGCCGGCCGCTGCGGGGGTCGTATTCCTCGCTCAACAGACCGACGTCGTTGCAGAGCCCCACCAGCCGCTCGAACAGCGCGCGCGCTTCCTCGCGGCGCTGCTGCAGCACATAGGCGTCGACCAGCCAGAAGCTGCAGGCCAGGAACGCCCCCTCGCCTGCCGGCAATCCGTCCGGCGCGGTCTCGCTGCGGTAACGCAGCACGAAGCCGTCCACCAGAAGGTCGCGCTCGATCGCCGCCACCGTGCCGACCACGCGCGGATCGTCGACCGGCAGGAAGCCGAGAATCGGCATTTGCAGGAGGCTCGCGTCGAGCTCGGTGCTGCCGTAGGACTGCACGAAGCTGCCGAGCGAAGCATCGAAGCCATGTGCACAGATGTCGGCGTGAATCTCGGCGCGCAGCGCCCGCCAGCGGTGGGCGCGCGCGTGATCGCCGCGGCCGAAGATTTCGTGGCTCTTGACCGCGCGGTCGAAGGCGACCCAGGCCATCAGCTTGGAATAGGTGAACTGGCGCCGACCGCCGCGCACCTCCCAGATGCTCTCGTCCGGCTCGCGCCAAACCTTTTCGAGATGCTCCAGAAAGGCGAGCTGCAGCGCGGCGGCGGCTTGGCTGAACGGCAGCCCGCCGCGGCGGGCCTGGTAGAACGCGTCCAACACCTCACCATAGACGTCGAGCTGCAGCTGCTCATGGGCCATGTTGCCGATGCGCACCGGCAGCGAACCCTCATAGCCGGGCAGCCAGGGCACCTCCCATTCGGTGGTGCGCCGCTCGCCCGCGATGCCGTAGAGGATTTGCGCCTGATGCGGGCTGCCGGCGACTGCCCGCACCAGCCAATCGCGCCACGCGCGCGCCTCCTCGTAATAGCCGGCATTCATGGTGGCGAGCAGCGTGAAGGTCGCATCGCGCAGCCAGCAGAAGCGGTAGTCCCAATTGCGCGCGCCGCCGAGCTGCTCGGGCAACGAGGTGGTCGGCGCCGCCACCATGCCGCCGGTCGGCGCATAGGTCAGCGCCTTGAGCGTCATCACCGAGCGCACGACCGCACCCGACCAGCGCCCGGCCGGCCGGCACCTGGCGGCCCACTCGCTCCAAAAAACCTCGGTGGCCGCTAGTGCGGCCGCCGCATCGAGCGCGTCCGGCAGCGGCAAATGCGAGGGCGCATAGGTCAACACGAACGGCACGATCTCGCCGGCCGCGACCGTGAACTCGCCCACATGGGTCATGTCGCGGCCGACGAGCGCGACCGGGGTGCGCAGCACCATCATGTCGGGCCCCGCGATGGCGCGCAGCGTTCCGTCGGCGAGCTTCTCCATCCAAGGGACCACCGCCCCATAGCCGAAGCGCAGGATCAGCTCGGTTCCCATGGCGACCCGGCCACGCTCGCCGATCACCAGGCGCACCACGTTGGAATGGGTGCCGCCCATGGGCATGAAGTCGACCAGAGTGACGACGCCGTCGCGGCATTCGAACCGCGTCTCCAGGATCATGGTGTGGCGGCGGTAACGCCGCGCCACCCGGGCCTCCGCATCCCGCGGCGCCACCAACCAGCGTCCATGCTGGCTGGTCCCGAGCAGCGCCGCAAAGCAGGCCTCGGAATTGAACCGCGGCCAGCACAGCCAATCGATCGAGCCGTCGCGCGCCACCAGCGCGGCTGCGTTGCAGTCGCCGATCAGCGCGTAATCCTCGATGCGAGACGGCATGGCGGCCTATTTTGGACACACATCTACGCCGCAGACGGCAAAAGGTTCCAGCGCAGGGCGGCTGATCGCGGTCGCGGTTGTGTTTGGGACCACCGCAGCGTTAACTCCCAGCCCCGCCCCCTGCCCGGCAGCTCCCGTGACGATCTCCCAACCGCTCGCCACCCGACGATCCGCGGCCGCGCCCGGCTCCGGCATCACGCTCATGCTGTGCGCGCTGACGGCGGCGGGCTTCGGCCTCACGGTGCTGGCGCTCTATCCGGGGTACCTGACCAACGATGCCACCTATGTGCACAGCTACATCCAGGACTGGCAGCTCGGCGATTGGCAATCGCCGCTCATGACCATGCTGTGGTGGCTGATCGATCCGATCGCGCCCGGGTCGGGCAGCATGTTCCTGCTGATCGTGACGCTGTACTGGCTCGGCTTCGGGCTGATCGCGCTCACGGTGGCGCGCGGCTCCGCCGCTCTTGCGTGCCTGGTGCCGCTTTTGGGACTGACGCCGCCGGCCTTCATCCTGCTGTCGATGATCTGGCGCGACATCCTGTTTTCCGGCGTCTGGCTCCTCGCCGCCGCCATCGTCTATGCGGTCGCCTGGCGCACCGGCCCGCTGCGCCGGGCGGTGCAGCTCCTCGCGCTCGTGCTGGTGGGATTCGGCATCCTGCTGCGGCCCAATGCCATCACGGCGGCGCCGCTCCTCATCGCCTATGCGATCTGGCCCACGCGGTTCGAATGGAAGCGCACCGCGCTCCTGTTCATTCCGGCCGTGCTGGCCGGCTATGGGCTCATTCACCTGGTCTATTACGACATCCTGCATGTGAAGCACGACAACCCGCTGCACTCGCTCCTGGTCTTCGACCTCGGCGGCATCACCCATTTCGCCAAGGAGAACCAGTTTCCGGTCACCTGGAGCCCAGACGAGACGGCGCTCCTGACCAGCCGATGCTATGAGCCCACGCACTGGGACACCTATTGGACCCTCGACCCCTGCAAGTTCGTGATGGCGCGGCTGGAGCGGCAAGGCGACGTCATCTTCGGCACGCAGCGGTTGGTCGACGCCTGGATGCGCGCGGTCGCCGCCCATCCGCTCGCCTATCTGAGCCACCGCTTTACCGTGCTGTGGACATTTCTGGCGTTGCCCAACCTCATCCTCGAGGTGTTCAAGCTGCCGCACCTGGACGAGACGCCGATCGCGCACAATCGCTACTTCATGGGACTGCTGCCGCTGCACGACGCGCTCAAGTCGACCCTGCTTTATCGCGTCGGAACCTGGCTGCTGCTCGGTCTCGCAATCATCGGCTGGGCCTGGCCGGCCCGCCGCACGCCGAGCGGCGCTTTCGCCATCAGCATCGTGGCCGCCGGCGTCTTCTATGTGATGACCTTCGGGGTGCTCGGGGTGGCGACCGATTTCCGCTATGCCCACTGGGCCGTGGTGGCGGCGCTTGCAGGCCTCGTACCGGCGCTGATCGCACGCCGGGAGCAGCACGCCGGGCCCGTGCTCAGCGCCCCGCCTTCCCCATGAGGGCCTGGTTTTCCAGCAGCCGCGCAAACACCCCGGCTGCTTCCGCCAGCATTGCCTCGATCATGGCGCGGCCGCGCTCCGGGGAAGCCGCTGCCGGATCGCCGATGATCCCGTTGCGGGCCAGCCGCGGATCGTCGGTGCGCCAGGGCCAGGTTACCCCACGATCGTAGATCAGGGCGGCCGCGCCGTCGGGCGCCGGCGGCGGCTCGGCGCTGGCGATCAAATCCCGGCGCACCAGATCGGGCGCCAGCGCCAGCATCACCGAGGTCTCGCCGGCGCCGCCATGGACGTCGCCGATCGCGGCATCGGGCTTCGGTTTGGCGAGGTCGAACGGATGGATCACGCAGGCGTTGAGCGCGAGATCGCCGCGCAGCTCGTGCAGCAGATTCTCCAATATGCCGCGATTGCCGCCGTGACCGTTGACGATGACGAGGTTGCGCGCCGGCAGCGCCCGCACGATCTCGCGCGCCGTCTCCTGGAACAGCGCCGCGAAGGTCGCAACCGACAGGCTGAGCGTGCCAGGCGCCCAGTCGTGCTCGCGCGAGAGCCCGATCGACAGCGTCGGCAGGGCCCAGAGATCGAACCGGTCGCCCCAGCGCTCGATCAGCGCCCGCGTGATGCCCTCGGCCACGATCACGTCGGTGTTGAGCGGCAGATGCGCGCCATGCTGCTCGATGGCGCCCATCGGCAGGCAGAGAATCGAGGCTCGCCCGAGCTTGCGGGAAACCTCCGGAAAGGTCAGCTCACCGATCGAGCGCGGTCCCACCAGATGACATCCTATGCGCGGCGGCGCCAGTCAGGAGGCACGATCATCCACCACCGGCTCGTCTTCGCTCAGCGCCGTCACGAGATGGTCGAGCTTATGCCCGGCACGCGTCGCCTTGGCGGTGAGATAGCGGCGGTTGTCGGCGTTGATCGCGCCCTGCAACGGAATGCGGCCCGAGACCTCGATGCCGGCCTGCACCAGGCCGTCGAGCTTGGCCGGATTGTTGGTCAGCAGCAGCACCCGCTTGCAGCCCAGGAGCTCCAGCATGCGCCCCGCGATCCCGTAGTCGCGCTCGTCGTCGTCGAAGCCGAGCGTGGCATTGGCGTCGAGCGTGTCGAGCCCTTCGTCCTGCAGCTGATAGGCCCGCATCTTGTTGGCGAGCCCCAGCCCGCGGCCTTCCTGGCGCAGATAGAGAATGATGCCGCCGCCCTGCTCGTCCAGCCGGGCGAGCGCCAGCCGCAGCTGATCGCCGCAGTCGCAACGCCGCGAGCCGAAGACGTCGCCGGTGAGGCAGGCGGAATGCATGCGCACCGGAACCGGCTGCAGGAAATCGGGCGCTCCGACGATGACCGCGGTCGCGGTGCCGCCGATCACGTCGCGAAACACAACGAAGCGTGCCGACAGGCCGCCCTGGAGCGGCACATGGGCCTCGGCGGCGACCGTGAGGGTGCCGAGCGCCGCTTGCGCGAAACGGCGCCACCGCATCGGCCGCGATGGTGATGAGCGGCGGATCGCAGCTCGCCGCCGCGGCTGCCCCGATCGGGGCGACCAGGAGGGCGGGCAGCCGCTGCGCCACCTTGGCGAGCTCGATCGCCGCGTTGGCGGTCGGACCGGGCGCGACCCCATCGAGGCTGCGCGCCACCTGCGCGTCGACGGCGAGCGCGAGGATCTCAGCTGCGCCATCGGCCTCGTCGATGGTGAGCGCGACCGGTCCCGCCGCGGCGAGCCCCAGCGAATCCGCCCGGCGCTCGGTCACCACCAGCCGCAGGGGAGCCGGAGCGCACAATTGGCGGAACGCCGCGAGCTGCTCGTCGCTCATGCCGTCGATCGGCAGCGCGATGGTCCGCTCGTCGGCATGGGTCATGATCACCGGCCGCCCGCAACGGAACTCGGACAGAGCGCGCTCGACCGCGACATGCTGGGGCACCCCCATCAGAGCCGTGCGCCTGCTTGCTTGGCTACTCACCACGGAACAATCGTCCCTTCACAATGAAAACTATCGAGCAAAGCCGTATCCGCGTTCGGACGAAGATCCGAGCGTTATCGCGGCCCCGGCTTCCGGCGCCGTTTCCAGGGCCTAGCTCAACCTCTATCATGGCACGATGACGACCGCTCCGAAAGAACGCCGCGACAACGCCGAAATGCCGCCCCGAACCCCGCTCCGGCGAGTGCGCGCATGAGCTTGGTCGCGGATGACGCCGCTTTGACCGGGAACCACGCCAGCAGCGACAGCTGGACGGATGTTCCCCGGATGTTCCGGGCGCCGGATGGCGCCCTGCCATCCCCCTGGCAGGACCTGTTCGGCCCGCTGCGGCACGGCGTGGTCGACGGCCTGGTGGTGGTGGGGCAATTCGGCCAGTCGATCGACGCCCGGATCGCCACGCAGAGCGGCGATTCCCGCTACATCAACGGAACCGCCGGGCTTGCCCATCTGCACCGGTTGCGCGCCCTGGTGGATGCGGTGCTGATCGGGGTCGGCACCGCCAATATCGACGATCCGCAATTGACCGTGCGCCGCGTGCCGGGTCCGAGCCCGGCCAGGGTAATCGTCGATCCGGGCGGCCGACTGCCCGCAACCGCCCGCGTGCTCGCGGCCGACGGTATTCGCCGCCTGGTGATCACGCGCAAGGGTGTCGCCAGCAAGCTCCCGCACGGAGTCGAGATCGCCAGCCTGCCGGCCGTCGACGGCCATATCGCACCGGCGGCGATTCTGGAGGCGCTCGCGGCCCGCGGCTTCCGCCGTATCCTGGTCGAAGGCGGCGCCAATACGGTGTCGCGCTTCCTGCAGGCGCGCTGTCTCGACCGCCTGCATGTGATGATCGCGCCGATCATCATCGGGGCCGGACCATCGAGCGTGTCGCTGCCCCCGATCGCGCGGGTGGAGCATGCGCTGCGGGCGCCGATCCGCGCCCATGTGCTGGGCGAAGAGCTGCTGATGGATTGCGACCTGAGCGGTCAGCGGATCCCGGTCGGGGCGGCGAATACATCGATGTGACCGACCCGCAGCCGGGCGCGACCGTCCGCGACCAGCTCGCGCCGGCGGGTGAACCAGGCCGCAATCCGCTCGAGCGGCACGTCGCCGAGCTCGCCCGCAGCGGTCGCCCAGCCCGCCAGGATGGCTTCTTGGATGGCCCCATCCTGCGGTCCGAACATCCAATCGGAACGGCCTTGCACCACGCTGTAGCCGACTTGGTCGAACTGCGCGACCGCCTGCGCGGCCGCCTGCGGACCGAGCGCCGGACCGAAGCCCTTGTCGCGGCGCTGGTGGCGATTCACCGCCGCCACCATCTCGGCATCGAACGGCTCGGCCGGCTCCAGCATGGCCTGCCCGTCATAGCTCAGCGCCGCATAGACCGGCAGCCGGCGCGCCGCGGCCTCGACTGCCAGCCGCTCGAGCCAGGGCTGCGAGACCAGATCGAGCAGCGCCGAGCAGGTCACCAAGTCGAGCGGTCCATCGAGCGCCAGCTCGAGATCGCGGGCGAGATCGACCGCCCGCGCATTCACGCTCAGCCGCGGCGGCTGCGCCAGCGCCACCGTGCGCGCCAGCAAGCCGAGATCGTTGTCGACCAGCCGCCAGCGCTGCGGCTGCAGCAGCCGCGGCGAGATCGCGCGCAGGCTTGCGCCTGCCCCGCAGGCGAGATCGACGACCGCGACAGACGGCCGGTCCGCAAGAGCGGCGGCGACCGCGTCGAGCAGGCCCGCATTGCGGGCGCGCTGGTCATAGGGCTCGCGCAGCGCCAGCCACTGGGCGGAAAATCCGCTCACCTGGCCGGTCCGGCAACCGGTTGCACCACCTGCTCCAGCACGCGCGCAAACAGCACGGCCGAATCCCGCCATGACGGAAACGCAGCCGCGGCCGCGCGCGCGCCGGCCGCCAGCCGCTCGCGTTCGGACGGGCTTCCAATCAAATGGCGCAGCACGGCGGCGAGCGCGCCGACATCATCTGGCGGCACCAGCACGCCTGCGCGTGGCGGCACCGTGTCCGGAATGGCGCCGGCCCGCGTACCCACCACCGGCAGCCCGTGGGCGATCGCCTCCGCATAAGCCATGCCGTAGCCCTCGAAGCGCGAGGGCAGCACGAACAGGTCGGCGGCCGCATAGAGCCCCATGAGCTGCTGCATCGGCACCGCGCCCGCAAAGCGCACGCGCTCGCCGAGGCCAAGACGCGCGATGTCGGCGTCGATCAGCTGCGCGGTTTCTCGGCTGCGCTCACGGTCGCCCGCGATGGTGAGACGCCAGGCGAGATCGGAAATTTTGGCCAGCGCCGCCACCAGAAGGTCATAGCCCTTGCGCGGCACCACGCTGCCGACCGCGAGCAGCTCGATCGTCGCCCCGGGCGCGCGGTTCGGCACCGTAACGCGATCGGTGCCGGGCCGCACGATGCTCAGCCGCTGCGGCGCGACCGCGTAGTCGGCGAGCAGCAGCTTCGCGGTCGACGGGCTGGTGACGACGACATGGCGGGCGCAGGCGAGCGCCGCGCATTCGCTCGCGCGCAAGCTGGCGGATTGCGCCGCGCTCAATCCGGATTCGAGGGCGAGCGGATGGTGCACCAGGGCGACCAGAGTGCGTCCGGGCGCCAGCGCCCATGCTTCCTCGGCCAGCGCCCCGAGGGCAAGTCCGTCGATCACGATCGGATGCTCGGCTGCGAGCGCCGCGATGCTGCGGTGCGCGGTACTGCGCGCCGCGGCCGTCGGACTTGGAAAGCCCTCGCCGATGTCGAGCACCTGCATCTGCCATCCAAGCTCGCGCAGCTCGGCGATGATGCGCCGGTCATAGGCATAGCCGCCGGTCGGGGTCGCGAGATCGCCCGGCACCACGAACGCGGCGGCCTTCACCACAACGGCGCCTCGTACCAGGCGCTGGCCGAGGGCGACTCCAGGACCGTGATGCGGATGGCGGCGAGCTCACGTCCGTCGCGCCCGAGCTTGCCGGCGCGCGCCACCTCGGCGAGCTGATCGAACACATGCTTGGTCACGAACTCGGTGGTGGTGTTGACGCCCTCAAACTGCGGCAAGTCGTCGAGGTTGCGATAGGCGAGCGGGCCGAGCGCGGATTTGAGCGCGGCGTGGGCGCATCCGATATCGATGACGATGCCGTTTAAGTCGAGCTGCTCGGCCATGAAGGCGGCCCGCACCACGAAGGTAGCGCCATGCAGCTGCTGGGCGGGACCGAACACCTCACCCCGGAACGAATGGGCAATCATTATCTGGTCGGAGACTTCGACTGCGAACACCGGGAACCTCTCGATCTTATTCTGCCCCAGGATAGCGGATCAGCGGGCAGCGCGCGTCGGTCTGCGAACCGAGAATTTCGCCCAGACGGCCTGGCAGATCCTCGAGCCGCACGGCCGGCGCGAGCATACCGTCGAGCGCGGGATCGGCCAGCAGCTCGAGCGCCGCCGCCAGGCGCTGCGATCTGGTCCAGCGCGTGCGGTGCGAGGGCGCGACCTCCCCGACCTGGCTCGCCAGAAGCCGCAGTCGGCGGCTGTGAAAGGCCTCGCCGAGCGGCACCGCCACCTCGCCTGCCCCAAACCAGCTCACCTCCACGATGCTGCTCTCCTGGCCCGCGATCCGCAGCGCAGTAGCGAGGCCGGCGCCGGATCCGCTCGCATGGAAGACCAGATCGCAATCCGACGGTGCCGCCGCCGGCGCCGCAAAGCGCGCGCCGAGGCCATGCACCATCGCCTCGCGTGATGCCACGACATCAATCACCGTCACCTGCGTCCCCGGCATTCGGGCACAAAGCCGCGCCACCAGCAGGCCCACCACGCCGCCCCCCACGACCGCGATGCGGTCGGCCGGGCCAGGTGCACCATCCCAGACTGCGTTGAGTGCGGTCTCCATGTTGGCGGCCAGCACCGCGCGCGCGGCCGGCACCTGCTCCGGCACCGGCAGCACGGCATCGGCCGCCACCGTGAAGACGCTCTGGTGCGGATGGAGCGCGAACACGATCCGGCCCTGCAGCTGCGGCGGCCCCTCCTCCACCCGGCCGACGGTCGCGTAGCCGTATTTGACCGGATAGGGAAACTCACCCGCCATGTGGGGCGAACGCATGCGCTGGAACTGGCTGGGCGGCACCCGGCCCTCGAGCACCAGCCGCTCGGTGCCACGGCTGATTGCGCCATAGAGGGCGCGCACCCGCACCTGCGCGGGTCCCGGCGCCGGCACGCTTTCGGGGCGCAGCTCGGCACGGCCGGCGCCCACATACCAGAGGGCCTGGATCGATCGATCGCTCACCCGCAACCCCGCAATGGACTTGGTCAGGCGCGCCCCGCTATACCGGTAAGCGCACCGGAACACACGCCAAACCTTCCATGCTCGAACGCTCAACCCGCAACGAGGGGGCGACAGCGCCGCCGCTGCCGCTCGGCCGCCGGCAAGCGCTGTTCTTCGCCCTGGTCGCCGCCTCGCTGGTCGGGCTGGTCTGGCTGTGCGTCGCAGCGCTCGCGGTGGGCGGCTTCGGGCTCCTCGACTGCGCTCTCGTGGCACTGTTCGCCGTCACCCTGCCCTGGACGGTGATCAGCTTCTGGAACGCCACCATTGGTCTTCTGATCATGCGCTTTGCGCGCGACCCGGTCGTGGCCGTGACCCCGATCGCCGGCTGCGTGCGCGGCGACGAGCCGATCGCCGCATCGACCGCGATCCTGATCTGCATTCGCAACGAGCCCCCGGAACGGGTCGTCCGGTGTCTCGTCCCCATGCTGGAGGGCCTGGCGGCGCCCGGCATCGGCGCGCACTTTCATCTCTACGTGCTGAGCGACACCAGCGATCCCGCGATCGCGGCCGCCGAGGATGCGTGCTTCGCCGCGCTCGCGCACGCGTGGCAGGATCGCATCGCGGTCACCTACCGGCGCCGCGACGTCAATGCCGGATTCAAGGCCGGCAACATCGGCGATTTCTGCGACCGTTGGGGCAACCAGCATGACTTCGCGCTGGTCCTGGATGCCGACAGCGTCATGACCGCGGAATTGGCGTTGCGGCTGGTGCGCATCATGCAGGCCGCGCCGCGGCTCGGCATCCTGCAGAGCCTGGTCATCGGCATGCCGTCGACCAGCGCGTTCGCCCGCCTGTTCCAGTTCGGCATGCGGCTGAGCATGCGCTCCTACACCATCGGCAGCGCCTGGTGGCAAGGCGACTGCGGGCCCTATTGGGGCCACAACGCGATCGTGCGGCTGGCGCCTTTCATGGCGCATTGCGAGCTGCCGGTCCTGTCGCAAAGCGCATTGGTGAGCGGACACGTGCTGAGCCACGATCAGGTCGAGGCGGTGCTGATGCGGCGCGCCGGCTACGAGGTCCGGGTGCTGGCAGAGGAAGGCGGCAGCTTCGAGCAAAACCCGCCGACACTCATCGAGTTCATCCGCCGCGACCTGCGCTGGTGCCAGGGCAACATGCAGTATTGGCACTTCCTGGTTATGCCGGGGCTCCGGCCGGTCAGCCGCTATCAGCTCGGCTTTGCAATCCTGATGTTCCTGGGCTCGCCGGCCTGGATGGGCCTCCTGGTGCTGGGCACGGCCGCGGTCGCCTTGGCCGGATCGCCCGCAGCCTTCATCCGCCCCGATGCCGGCATGGCGCTGTTCGTGACCGTGCTGGTCATGTGGTTCGCGCCGAATATCGCGACTGCCATCGACGTGCTCGCTCGCCCGCACCTGCGCGCCGCCTTCGGCGGCGGCATCCGCTTTACCCTGAGCGCGGTCGCGCAGATGATCTTCGTGCTCTTGCTACTACCGATCATGTGGTTCGGCCACACCTTGTTTCTGGCCCGCCTGCTGCTCGGCCGCTCGGTAGGCTGGACCGTGCAAGCCCGCGACGATCACGAGGTGCCGCTCGCGCTTGCCGCCGCACAGCTCTGGCCACAGACTTTGCTGGGGCTGTGCGCGCTGGCGGCGCTCGCCGTGACGGTGCCGGCCGCCATTCCGTATGCGCTGTTCCTGGCCGGCGGCCTGTTGCTGTCGATCCCGTTCGCGGTCTTGACCGCGGCGCCGGGGCTCGGACGGGTCTTGGTGCGCATCGGCTTCTGCCGGCTGCCGGAGGAGACCGCGCCGCCGGCCGAGCTCGCGGCGCTTGGGCTGCCCGCCATCGAGATCAGCCGCGCCGCTGCCGCGCGCAGCCTCACCTGGCGGGAACGGCTGAGCTTGCTCGGCGGCGTTCTGCGCTCGCTGCGTATCTATTATTCCGACCGCAAGCGCCGCCACGACATGGAACGGCTCTATCGGCTGTTCGTCAGACGCGGCGACCTCGTGTTCGACGTCGGCGCCCATGTGGGCGACCGTATCGCGGCCTTTCGCGAGATCGACGCTCGCGTGGTCGCGGTCGAGCCGCAGCCTGCCATCGTCAAGGTGCTGCGCCTGCTCTATGGCCGCGATCGCTCGGTCGCGATCGTCCCACAAGCCGTCGGGCGCAGCATCGGAACGGTCAATCTCGAGCTCAACCTCGCCAATCCCACCGTGTCCACGGCCTCGCCGGCGTTCGTGCGCGCGGCCGACGGCGCGCCCGGCTGGGAGGGACAGGCCTGGACCCGGACCGTCCGGGTTCCGCTCACCACGCTCGACGAATTGATCGCGCGCCACGGCATGCCGGTGTTCATCAAGCTCGATGTCGAGGGTTTCGAGGCGGAGGCATTGGCCGGCCTCACGCGCGCGGTGCCGGCGCTATCATTCGAGTTCACCACCATCGCGCGCGACGTGGCAGCGGCTTGCATCGCGCGCTGCCGCGCGCTCGGCTATGAGAGATTCAATGCGGCGCTGGGCGAGAGCCAGACCTTCTGCCATACGGGTTGGTGCAGCGCCGAGGAGATCGCGGCTTGGGTTGCTGGCCTGCCGGACGCCGCCAATTCCGGTGATATCTATGCGATGCTGCCGTGAACAGGCGCCGACGCGATTCAGGCATCGATTCCCGGTATCAGTGGGTCCAGGCGTCGCGGCGCTTGTAGGCGAAATTGTCGGAGTATGACATTGCGACCCGCGTGGTGTGCTTAGGCGCGAACAGCTGGTAGCCGATGCCGTGGCGCTCGCAATACGCAACCGCTTCCTCGGCGGTGTCGAACCGCAGCCGGACCTGTTGAGTCATGTCGCCGGAGCTGGTCCAGCCCATCAACGGCTCGATCTCGCGCGCTTCCTGCGGCTCGAAGTCGAGCACCCATTCCTTGGTCTTGGCGGTGCCTGACTGCATGGCGGTTTTGGCCGGCTTGTAGATTTTTGCGATCACGGTTTCGCTCGCTCCAATACCTGCCGAGAATGCCGGCCGAAGTTTTGGTCGGGGTAGCAGGATTTGAACCTGCGACCTGGAGTACCCAAAACTCCCGCGCTACCAGGCTGCGCTATACCCCGCGTGAATGGCGGCCTCTCGATACACGCTTCGTTGCACAGCAGCAAGCCGGCCGCTACGCGCGACACACCGCCAGCTGCGCCGCGATCAGATGATTTCAGCGCGCCTTGAAGATCGAGCCGCCGACCCGGTCGCCGGCCGCGATGCCGAGCTTCTTGGCGGTGCCGCCGATCACCTCGAGCACCGCGCGCACCGGCCCGCCCGAGGGGATGTTCCGCTCCGAGAGGGGCTCGGTATTTTCCGCGATCCGGAGAATACGGCCGTCGGCGCGGATGAAGAGCATGTCGAGCGGGATGTAGGTGTTCTTCATCCAGAACGCGACGTTCTGGTCGAATTGGAAATCGAACAGCATACCCTGCCCTTCCGGCAGCTCGCGCCGGAACATCAGGCCGTGCTCTTTCTCCTCCGGCGTGATCGCCATCTCGACCTGGAAAGTGTGCACGCCGGTCTTGCTGGCGATCTCCAAGGTCTGCAGCTCCGCAGCCTTGACGATGTCGGCAGCGAAGGCGACCAGCGCAAAGGCCAGCAGCCAGCCGGCCAAGCGGACGCATGGCGTCCGGATTCGGTTCAGGCCCGACAGGAACAACCGCACCGACGCGCTCAGTGCGAGACGGCGCCGAGGGACACGCCTTCGGGGTGCACCTCCGCCGCCATCATCCCCTTGGGGCCGGGTCCGAAGCGCACCAGCACGAACTGGCCGGGCCGCAGCTCGGTGATGCCGAAGCGCCGCAGCGTCTCCATATGGACGAAGATGTCCGGAGTGCCGTCGCCCCGGGTCAAAAAACCAAATCCGCGCAAGCGATTGAACCATTTGACCTGTGCCCGCTCGAGTCCGCTCGTCGGGGTGACGATAACATGAGTTCGCGGCGGTGGCATCTGGGCCGGATGGATCGCGGTCGAGTTGTCCATGGAGAGGACCCGGAACGCCTGCAGCCCGCGCGGCCGCTGCAGCACCTCGCATACCACTCGCGCGCCCTCGTAGGCGACCTGGAAGCCGTCGCGCCGCAGGCAGGTCACGTGCAGCAGGATGTCGGGCATGCCGTTGTCGGGCACGATGAATCCATACCCCTTGGAGACATCGAACCATTTGATCGCGCCGGACAGCTCGATGACGCTCGCTGTCTCATCGGCGAGATCACCCGGGTTCTCCAGGTCGAGCCCGTTCTGGCTGGGCGCCTTTGTCTCGATACCGTCCGACGTCATGACGCCGCACGCTGCCATTCTGTTTTGGGCGTCTCTTCCGGACGCTGCGAATTTGTCTTGCACCATCAAAGATAGCACCGGGCCGCGGTCGGGAAAGGCCAAAATCGACATGTGCGCCAAAACAGGTGAATGCCTGTGAACATCTTTTCGATATTCCCGAATCAGTGCATGATGAAGGGGGCCAGGACCGTTCCGATGTCGTCACGAATGACGAGATCGGCGATTTCGTCGAATTCGGTCGGTTCCCTGTTGATAATCGCGAGACGGGCGCCGTTTCGCTTCGCCAGCATAGGGAACCCGGCCGCCGGCCAGACCACCAGCGAAGATCCCACCGCCAGGAAAAGATCGCAGGCGAGCGAAAGTCGCTCGGCGCGTCGCATGGCCGACTCCGGCATGGCTTGCCCGAACGACACGGTGGCGGATTTGATCGGGCCGCCGCAGTCGGCGCAATCGGGCGACCGCCCGCCGCTCGCCGTGAATTGTTGCTTGACCCACGCCAGCTCGTATCGCTTGTCGCAATCCAGGCACAGCGCGTAGGTCGTATTGCCGTGCAGCTCAACGACATCTTCCGCTGTAATTCCAGAGCTCTGGTGGAGATTGTCGATGTTCTGCGTCACCACCGCGCGGGCCTTGCCGGCCCGGTAGAGACTGGCGAGCGCCAGGTGGCCGCGGCCCGGCTTGGCGGCGGCGAACTCCCGCTCCATCGCAAACCGCCGGCGCCAGGACTCCGCGCGCATCTCGCGGCTGGCGCGGAACTCGTCGAACGGAATCGGCCGGTTCCGGGTCCACAAGCCGCCCGGGGAGCGGAAATCCGGGATCCCGCATTCGGTGGAGATCCCCGCGCCGGTGAACGGCAGCACCACCTTGGCGGCCTGCACCAGCGCCTGCAGCGCGGCGATCCCGGTTTCGATATCCGGCGCGATCATCTATGGTTGGTCCCTGTCGCCCACCCGCCGATCCGTCATGAGGCTGTCCATGCGATTTCTGCACACCATGCTGCGCGTGCGCAATCTCGATCATGCGCTGGCGTTCTATTGCAACGCACTCGGCCTCGTGGAGGTCCGCCGACGCGTCGACGAGAAGGGCCGCTATACCCTGGTCTTCCTGGCGGCGCCCGGCGACGCCGAGCTGGTTGCGAGCAGCACGCGATCCGGGCGCGACGCGCCGCTCATCGAGTTGACCTACAATTGGGACAACGAGGACTATGGCGAGGCGCGCCACTTCGGTCATCTGGCCTACGAGGTCGACGATATCTATGCGACATGCGAGCGGCTTATGAAGGCCGGCGTGACGATCAATCGCCCGCCTCGCGACGGCGTGATGGCCTTCGTGCGCTCACCGGACCGGCAGTCCATCGAGCTCTTGCAGAAGGGCGGCCCGCAGGCGCCCCGGGAGCCCTGGGTCTCGATGCCCAATACCGGCCATTGGTGAGCGCCAACGCGGCTGCCGGGCAATCCCGCCAACCACTTGCTTGCCGCCCTCCGCAAACGGCTTTATATCTCCCCGCGCCCGCGTAGCGCCCATCGTCTAGCGGTTAGGACGCCGCCCTTTCACGGCGGAAACCGGGGTTCGATTCCCCGTGGGCGCGCCAATAAAATCAAATACTTAGAGCCAACCTTCGCGGTCATGTCCAACAGATGGCCAATAAACGGCCGTGGACGCCTTGTGGAAAAAAACAGAAAGTTGTGGATAGATGGCGAAGCAGCCCAAGAAAGCGAAACGCACCAAGCAGAGCAGCACCCTCGCGGTCCCGCCACCCTCGGAAGAGGATTTCAACCGAGCGCGTGATCTTCTTCGCCGACGCGCGGACACACTCATCCTGGATATTGCCAAGCGCTATTCGGCCCGCACGGCGTCGGAATTGACCACCGTGCTCGACGCGATGGACAGCTTAGCCGAGCTTGAGAGTATGGAGCGATCGCTGACTGGCGACCTCGCCCGCCCGTAGGAGGCCCGCTGGTAAGTCCGGCCCTGAGTGCGACGGAGGTAGCGGGGGATATGGAATAACGAGCCCCGCGAGTCGCGACGGGGCCGCGGCACCGAGCGCTCCATTGAACCCATAAAGACAAGCGCGTACGTTTCATCCCATTCGTGCGCGTCTTTAGGGGGCGAGAATGGCGACCGGCAGCGTGAAGTGGTTCAACTCGACCAAGGGTTTCGGTTTTATTCAGCCCACCGGCGGTGGCAAGGACGTCTTCGTCCACATCTCAGCGGTGGAGCGCGCCGGCCTGAGCACGCTCAACGACGGCCAGAACGTCGAATATGAACTCGAAGAGAGCCGCGGCAAGACGTCCGCGGTGAACCTCAAGCTCAAGTGATTTATTGAGGGCGACCCGGAATAGGGCGTTCCACACCCCGTTAATTGCGTGCTGCGCTGTTTAGGCCCAAACTAGGCCCAAACCGGAGCGCCGGAATGGCTGAGAAGGCCGACTACCTGAAAGCATTCGATGCGGCTGCTGAGTATTTCGTCTCGGGTGATTGGATCGCAACTCTCCCCGACTTGAGGAGAATAGTCATTGACGGAAAGCCTCACTCGATCAGGCAGGTATGCGCCCTGGTCGACGGCTTCGGCGATCGCCTGCCCGACGAAGTCTACAGGGTCCTCCGCAACCAAATACGCCTCGGCTCGGAAGAACTTCAACGGAAGCTCGAGAAGGGCGGATCATATGCTGCGGCGGCCGCGTGCCTCCTGGTACTGATCGAGCAGCGCATCCGAGCGGTCAAGGGGCCACCAAAGCGCTAGGAAGCTGGTCGGCCGGTACCAACTCACGGAATTGCCGGTCTCCGGATCGGTCACCTCGATCCCGCCGCCGGAAACTTTGATCGTGACTTTCACTGCCCATCCCGAGCCTCGAGCTCGCGGTGCAGGGCTTCGATTTCTTCGATCTTCAGCGATCCTGTGTGCAACGAGATCCAGGCAGTCGCCCGGTCCCTGGGAGGTAGCGTTTCCATCGTAAAGGCGACCGTGTCCCGCAATGATTCGAAGTGTTTCTGCTCACCTCCTCGGATGGTCACAATTGGAGGTTCGCCGCCGAGCGGCAGCCAAAAAACGTCGGCCGATTGATTAAGGCCGATTGCGTCACCGGACATTGCCGCGTCCATTGTGGGGGGTTGAAAGCATAGCGCATCTCCTCATCAGAAAGAGGCCCGGCGCGGGGCGGCAAGCGAGGCCCGCCCCGCGGGCAACTGTCGCCGGACCCGAAGTTGGCACGCGGCGACAAGGCTTTGGCGCAAGACAACAAGACGCCTGTTGGAAGCTGGCGCCATATGAAGCTCGGCTTCCGGGGCTTCTCCCTGGGCCCGGTAAACGTCGCGCGTATAGCATGCCCAACCAGCCCGTTTCTGATTTGCAATATTTTCGCGATCTAGCTGCAAGGTCCCGTGCAAAAGCACAGCACACGACAGAGAATGTGACCAAGCGGGTTCTGCTTCGAATTGCAGAGACGTATGAGCGCGCGGCTGATCGCGTCAAGCAGCGCTTGCCCGATAACGAAAAATAGAAATAAGGGTGGGGCGTAGCGCGGGGATTGGGAGATGGTTGACCTCTCAGTCCCCGCGGGTTCGCGATGATTGTCGGGCGACCGGTACTTTTGGTCCAGTACGTCAGGCTGATTTCCCCGCAGCATTCACGGCGACAACATGCGGGACGTGGAAGGAGCAATCCCAGCCCCCATCCTCCCCCCGCTCCGTCCATGAATGCCTCGGCCTCCCCAGGCCGAGGCATTCTATTGTTTGCGGCACTGATCAATATTGAACAGATTTTGTATGCAAAAAGGGCTACCCCTTAGGAAGCGGGGGCCTGTTATGAGGATTTTCTTTATCGCTTGTCTGGGTGCCCTTCTTCCCTCGGCATTTGCTGTAATTTGGCTGATGTGGAGATCGTCTTCCTTGCCGGGTGCTCGCAAGGTCCGGCGAACTTTAGGCCCCCGCAGCCTGGATCGCTTTGGAGGTTACCGCCGTTGACAGGGTGCACGACTTTGGCTGCTGTCCTAATTGGACGAGGACGCCAACTGAGGCGGCCTCCCTGTGCGCCGTTGCCACTCGGAAAAGCGTCGGGATTTCGTTCGGCCTCTATCGCCAGATGCTCCCAATGCGCGGCGATGTCGAGCCAAGTGGCTCTGTCTGCCCCTTGGGCACTCTCAGCGAGTGCGCGGCGCGTGTCTGCGTTCTTGCGAAGTTCGTCAGCTCGCACGACTTGGCTCCGCGCCGCTGATCTGCACGCGAACTGGCTTTCGAACTTGCGCGAGCAGCCGACGACACATCTTAATTTTCACGCTTAGGCGCCGAGAGCTCGAACGCTGGATCGAGAATGGCGAAGCCCGCGCGCATACGAGGCGCGGATTCGCCCATCGTTCTCACACCCGGACTGGGAGGGCGCCGCCGTGCAATTCTTCGAGGCGGTACGTGCCTAGACGGTCTTATCCACCTTGTTGGCGCTGACCGTGCTGGTGCTGGCCGTGCTGGTGCTGGCCGTGCTGGATGGCGGCGTGGCGGCGGCGGAGTCGGTGGTCGCCTGTGCGTTCGCAGCGCCTGAAGCGGCTGCGTAGGGATCGGGCGGGGATTGGAGCGGGAAATCGGGGGGACGACCTTGAATGCCACCTACGCTCATGCTGAGACTCCGCTCCAGGTTCGACGTGGCGGTTTCCACCCCCCTCAAGGTGCCACTGACCCGCGCTCTATAAGCGACGTTTCGTTAACAGAATCGCCGGCGGACGGGAACAATTGGCCGATGCGCCATCCGCACTTTTCGATTGGCTAACGCGATCGTAACCATGACGCTGCTGCGGTGGCGGCGGTGCCGCTCTGATCCAGCTCAAAATACTTCGACAGGCCTGACACTGCCCCATCCGACTCACGGACGCCGGGGGCTCGAGGCCAAATATCAGACGAATAAAGCCAGCAATCCGGCCAGCGCAAAACCACCAAGCAGCATCGACCAATCCCCGGTATCGAAACCCAGGAGCCGACCGTCACTCGTGAGGCGCAGTGTCGTGAGCCGCAACATCGGAAACAACCTTTGTATCGCTATCAGCTGGGTCACCATACGTCAGCCGGTGATGAGACATTAGCACGCTAAATGGCTTTTGGCTGTTGCGCGCCGGCAACGGTCGGCGACAATCGGCAATTGACATGAATGGCGTACGCCCGCTGCTTCAGTGGCTTATCGACGGCTGGCGGGCATTTTCGAGGCGGCGTTGGCGCCGGCCGACTGCGTCGGCAGGCCCCCCGGTCAGCGCGGGATCGAGGCGCCGGGCCTGATCTGCCCGTCCGTCGGCCCCGGCGAAACCTGTCGAATTTTCGATACCTGGGCGAGCAGCCGCTCGAGCCCGCGCTGCACCGTCGTGAGCGGGTTCGACGCATCGGAGGGATCCGAGAGCTTGCTGACCGAGCTGGTTTCGGCAGCGATCTTGAGCGCTTCCCCAGAACGGCTGATGCTGTAATCGAAGTTGGCGACATCGCGCGACTTGGTATTGGTCGTCGGGTTCACCAGCTCGCGATCCATGATGCCTTGGACGCGGCACATTTCGGTCGTCGCGTTGCAGCTTGCGGTGACCGAGCGTGGGCGAATCTTGTAGCTGCGCTGGGGCCAGCGCTCCGCAAATCGAACCTTTTCCTGCAGGACCGCCTGCCGCGGCGTCAGCTTGCCGTGATAGAAAACCTTATCCTGATATAGCTCATCGAGCGCGCGCAACGCCGTCGCATTCGGCTCCGACCAGCGGGCCGCCAGCGCCACCACCAAGCCGGTCGCACGCCCGGAGAGGCTCGGCTGCCCGGGTTCCGGGCTTGCGACCACGTTCGGATCCGACGACGGTGGCGGGGCGTCGGCCGCCGGCAGCAACGCAACGTCGATCCCGTGCTGGGCCGCTTCATCCATGTTCAGCCATTTCATGGAGTTGGGGGACGCCTGGGTGATGTAGACGATGGCGTCCTCGGGCAGGCCGATCTGATCCAGATAGGCGCCCAGCACGGCATTCCCCGGACCGCTTTCGGCAGCTCCGCCGGCCTTTTGCACATAGGCGGCGTGGAATCCGACCTTCGAGCCCGCTCCCAGAAAACGATGGGCGCCCCCGAGCCACGCCACCGCACAGGCCGACGCACACTGCGCGGCGTCGGGCACGATAGTGGTGAAGTTCTTCACCCGGATCAGCATTCCGATTCGAATTCCGGCCAGAAGGCTGCCGCCATCGCTTCGAAACGCCACGGTGGCCTTGGAGAGCGGCGCCGCCCGGCTGCGAAACACTTCAATGTCGCTCAGCTCGAGATCGCCTTCGACCATGACGAGTGCCGCCGCGCCATCGAGTTGCTTGACCTCGATATTGGCCGCGACCGCCACCGGCGCGGCGAGCAGCAGAATCGCAATGGCAAGGACATGGCGCACGGTGAAAACGAGCCCCCCGAGGGAACGTAAGCTCAATATCAGTGCCCTGGCAGGAATAAAGCAATACCGCGCGGACTTGCTGTGGACAAGCGAGGATCGCATCACGCCCGAGCAACCGTCGCCATGTGCCCGCGCGACCCTTGCCACGCGCCCGAGGACCCCGGGCACCCACGCGTCGCCCGCCGCGGGCATGCAATCGCACCGAGCAGAGCGTCCCGAGGGCAGCCGATCGGCTGTGTGCCCTCGCCTTTAGGGCCTCGGAAATATAACCGATTCTGTTTACGTATAACTACGCAAATGCCGGTTGCGTATAGACCTGAACACGCGGTTTTGATCCTTATTTAATCATTATGGGCTGAGTTGGGTGACGAGGCGCGTGTGGCGGCCTTGTCGGGGCTGATGACGGACCGCAATGACATCGGAAGCGCAATCGCTGATCATCGAGCTCGACACCGCGCTCAGTCGGACGCCAGCGCCCGCGGCGTGGCGCGGCAGGATCCTGCGCCGGCTCACCGACCTGTTCCTGATCGATTCGGAATCCTATTCGGGCGATCAAGTCGCCGTCTTCGACGACGTAATCGGTCACCTCATCGAGAAGATCGACCGTCGCATGCTGGCCGAGTTGAGCAACCGGCTGGCGCCGATCAAGAACGCGCCCACCAAGGTCATCGGCGCACTGGCGCGCCATGCCGACATTCTGATATCCGGGCCGCTCCTGGAGAAATCCGATGCATTGACCGACGCCGACCTGATCGAGATCGCCGACAAGGACCGCAAGGATCCGGTGCTGTTGTCGACCATCGCGTCGCGCCCGCAGCTCAGCGAAGCGGTTACCGATATTCTGGTCAAACGCGGAAACGCGGCGCTCGTCCGCAAGATCATCGACCGTCTCGATGCCCCCATATCGGAATCGAGCTTCGCCCGAATGGTCACCTCGCTGGGGAAGGACAAGGTTCTGGCCGCAGCGATCGCCAAGCGGACGGATCTGCCGGCCGAGCTGCGCCCCTGGATCGACGCCGCGCTCGCGGAATAGCCGCGATCACCCGGCGGCTGGGCCGGGCGGATAGACGTGCCGGCCGCCGTTGAAATCCTCGACCTCGAAACATTCTTCAGCGGGCGTGGCGGCGACCGCGCGAATGTAGCTCGGGCCGATCGGCGACTTGCCGTGGCCGCCGGGAATGTCGAGCACATAGGCGGGTTGGCACAGCCCGGACACGCGCCCCTGCAATGACCGCATGAGCGCCTGCCCTTGCGCGATCGTGGTGCGCAGATGCGCGGTGCCGGGGGCGAGATCGCCATGATGGAGATAGTAGGGCTTGATGCGGCATTCCACCAAGGCACGCAGCAGGGCGGCGAGCGTCGCCGGATCGTCGTTGACCCCGCGCAGCAGCACGCTCTGGCTGAGCATCGGTATCCCGGCGTCGACCAGCCGCGCGCAGGCGGCGCGGGCCGCGGGCGTGAGCTCGCGCGCGTGGTTGGCGTGCAGCACCACATAGGTCGCCTTGCCAGATGCCGCGATGGCGCGCGCGAGCGCCGGCGTGATCAGCGCGGGAGCCGCGACCGGCACGCGGGTATGGATGCGCACCACCTTGACATGCTCGACCGGAGCCAGCGCCGCCGTCACGGCCCGCAACCGGCGCGCGGAGAGGATCAGCGGATCGCCGCCGGTCAGAATAACCTCCCAGATCTCCGGATGCTCCCGGATATAGGCGAGCGCCGCCGCGAGCGCCGCGCCCGATAGCGCGCGCCGGCGGCCCGGCCCCACCATCTCGCGCCGAAAGCAGAACCGGCAATAGACCGCACACACATAGGCGAGCTTGAGCAGCACGCGATCCGGATAGCGGTGCACGATGCCTTCGAGCGGGCTGTTGGGGTCGTCGCCGATCGGATCGGTCGATTCATTCGGCTGCCGATCGAGCTCGGCCGGATCGGGAATGAACTGGCGCGCGATCGGGTCATGCGGGTCGGCGGGATCGATGAGCTCCCCCAGATCCGGGGTCAGCGAGACGGCGTAGCGCTCAGCGACCCGCTCAAGCTCCATGAGGGTCTCGGGCGGCGCCAATCCGGCCGCCAAGAGATCAGCCGCGCTGCGATGCGTCGTTGCCGGTGGCATGTCGGTCATCCTCCAACCGCCTTATTCATGGTTCGGCGGCGGGTGTCCACATCACGTGATCGATATGTGGCGCGCCGGTCGCCAGCATCACCAGCCGGTCGAGGCCGAGCGCTACCCCAGAGGCTGCCGGCATCTGCGCGAGCGCGGCCAGAAAGTCCTCGTCGAGCGGATAGCGCTCGCCGTAGATGCGCTCTTTCTCCGCCATCTCGGCCGCCAACCGGCGGCGCTGCTCCACCGGATCGGTGAGCTCGCCGAAGCCGTTGGCGAGCTCGACCCCGCAGGCGTAGAGCTCGAAGCGCTCCGCCACGCGCGGATCGGAAACTTTCGGCCGTGCCAGGGCCGAGAGCGCGGCGGGATACTCGTACAGCACAGTGGCACAGCCCAGCCCCAGCCGAGGCTCGACGCGCTCCACCAGCACACGGCTGAAAATGTCGCCCCAATTGTCGTCCTGGGCAAGCCGGATGCCGACCGCGGCGGCGGATGCCGCAAAGGCGGCCCGGTCGGGACCTCGCGGCGACAAGCTCGCCATCAGGTCGATGCCGGCATAGCGGGCAAAGGCCTCGGTCACGGTGAGGTATTCGGGCGGCGCCGCCGGATCGCTCTCGCGTCCCCGGAATGCCAGCCGGGCGGTGCCGGCCGCCTGTGCGGCCAGCGCGATGATCGCGCCACAGTCTGCCATCAGCGTCTGATAGGGCTCCTGCGCGCGGTACCATTCGAGCATGGTGAATTCCGCAGCATGCAGTGCGCCGCGCTCGCGGTTGCGAAAGGCGCGGGCGAACTCGACGATGCGTGGCTCGCCGGCGCTCAGGAGCTTTTTGCAGGCGAACTCCGGCGAGGTGCGCAAATAGCGCCGCGTCGACGCGCCGGCGGGCGAGATCAGGTCGGTCGTGAAGGCGTGCAGATGGGTCTCGTTACCGGGCGAGACCTGCAGCGCCGAGGTCTCGACCTCGACGAAATCCCGCGCCGCGAACCAGCCCCGCAGCGCCGCCACGATGCGGGCACGCGCGAGCAGCACCGGCCGGCGGTCGGCGTGAGCCGGCCGGGCCCAGAACGGGGACCGGTCGGGCATCAGGGAATTCCCGCGGGCTGCGGCGCCGTACGCGAAAATCGCTGGCGCAAGGGCGCAGGATCAGTATGTTGCCCCGGAACATCGCGGCCGGCGACGTCCTCCCGGGCTCCGGGACGGGACACCCGCTGGCCGCCGCCCCATTGAGGAACCAAATCCGTGAGAGTCATCGCCAGCTCGCTTCGTAAAGGCAATATCGTGGACGTGGACGGCAAGCTCTATGTCGTCCTGACCGTGGAAAGCATCCATCCCGGCAAGGGCACGCCGGTGACTCAGATCGATATGCGCCGAATTTCCGACGGCGTGAAGGTGTCGCAGCGCTGGAAGACCACCGAGCAGGTGGAGCGCGCCCATGTGGAGGAACGGGAGCATCAGTTCCTCTACAGCGATGGCGACGGCTTCCATTTCATGAATAACGACAACTACGACCAGGTTACGGTCACCGCCGAGATGGTGGGCGATCAGGCCGCCTATCTGCAACCGGAGATGAAGGTCAAGCTGAGCGTCCACGAGGGTCTCGCGGTCGCGATCGAGCTGCCGCCGCGCGCCACCCTGGAAGTGAAGGAAACCGAGCCGAGCGTCAAAGGCCAGACCGCCGCCGGCTCCTATAAGCCCGCCGTCCTCTCCAATGGCGTGCGCACCATGGTCCCGGCCTTCGTCACTGCCGGCACCAAGATCGTGGTGATGACCGCCGACGGCTCCTATGTGGAACGGGCGAAGGACTGACGTTTTCCACCATGGCACCCGCGGCAATGGCGGACGGCGATCGTCCGCCGGCTCGTGCCCAGTGCCCGGCAGCGGCGTTCCAGCACGCGATCGGACGGCCGGATGCGCGGCGATCGGGGGGCATGCGGGCCGGCTGGCTGCCGGCGTCGCGACCGGGTCAAATCGTTGTACCGTAGGAGGGGGATGACCGAATCGAGGACCTGAGCCATGAGCAACCCGACCAAGCCGACCCCGACACGGCGACGGGCACTGCAAGCCCTCGCGATGTCGCTCCTGCTGCCGGTACCGGTGAAGGCCCAGAGCACGAAGCAGCCGTTCGACCAATGGGTCGCCGATTTTCGCGCGAGAGCGCTCGCGCGGGGAGTTTCCGACGCTACCTATGCGCGGGTCATGCACGGCCTAAAGCCGGACACGACCGTCTTTGAGGAGCTGCACAACCAGCCCGAATTCAACGAGCAGCTCTGGCAATATCTCAACCGCCGCGTCTCGGAGTGGCGGATCGTCACCGGCAAGCAGGCCGCCAAGGACTATGCACCGCTGCTGGGTCGCATCGAGCAGGATTTCGGCGTCGAGCGCTCGGTGATGCTCGGCATCTGGGGCGTCGAATCCGCCTATGGGGATCCGCTGGTCCAGCAAAACCATATGCGCCCGGTAATTCCCGCGCTCGCGGCGCTGGCCTGGGGCGAGCCGCGGCGGCGCGCCTATTGGGAGCAGGAATTGCTCAACGCCCTGGTCATCATCAATCGCGGCTGGGGCAAGCCCGAGGAGATGAATGGATCCTGGGCCGGCGCCATGGGGCACACCCAATGGATGCCCGAGGTGTGGCTCAATATGGGGTTCGACTATGACGGGGACGGCCGGGTGTCGCCGTTCGGCAAGGCCGACGATGCGCTCGGTTCGACCGCACGCTACCTTGTCCAACGTGGTAAGTACCGGCGCGGCGAGCATTGGGGCTACGAGGTGCGGGTTCCCGGCAGCACGAGTGGCGGCGACGCCTCGCGAAGCTATGCGGCCTGGCAGCAAGCCGGGTTGACCCGTGCCGACGGCCAAACCTTCCCGCAACCGAACGCGACCGCGAAACTGTGGGTGCCGGTGCCAGGCGGACCGGCGTTTCTGCTCGGACCGAATTTCTACGCCGTGCGCTCCTACAATCCGTCGATGAACTACACGCTCTCGATCGTGCATCTGGGCGACCGGGTCATGGGCGGCGAGCCGTTCGTGCAGAAATTCCCCGGCAGCGAGCGCGCCCCCACCCTCGCCGAGGTGCAGGAGATCCAGCGCCGCCTGACCGCGTTGGGTTTCGATACCGGCGGCACCGACGGTCGGGTCGGCAACGACACCATGCTGGCGGTGCAGAATTTCCAGCGCAAGATCGGGATGCACCCGGCCGACGGCTATGCCGGAGTGACCCTGCTGGCACGGTTGCGCGAGGCGCGCTGATCCGGTTCTATGGCGGCCACATCCCGCAACCCAAGACACGCTCAAGGATCAACCAGTGACGATTGCAGACACCAGGGCGCCTGCCGCCCCCGGCATGCCCACCAATGCGGCTCATCCTTCGCTGCGCGAGCTCGACCGGCCGGTCAAGTTGACCGCCGCCAATGCCCCGGGCTGGGGCAGCGACGTCGTGGCCGAGACCCTGCGGGCGCTAAACATCCCGTATATCGCGCTCAATCCGGGCGCCAGCTATCGCGGCCTGCACGACTCCATCGTCAATTATCTCGGCAACGAGACGCCGCAAATGCTGCTCTGCCTGCACGAGGAGATCGCGGTTGCGATCGCGCAGGGCTATGCCAAGGTCACCAACAAGGCGATGGCGGCCGCCGTGCATTCCAATGTCGGGCTGTTCCACGCCACCATGGCGATCTTCAATGCTTGGTGCGACCGCACCCCGGTGGTCATTCTGGGTGCGACCGGCCCGGTGGACGCCGCCAAACGGCGGCCGTGGATCGACTGGATCCACACCGCCCGCGATCAGGGCGCCATCGTGCGCGACTACACCAAATGGGACGATCAGCCCGCCTCCCCGGCCGCCGCCCGCGAGGCGATCGTCCGCGCTCATTGGATCGCCAACACCGCCCCGATGGGCCCGGTCTACATCAATCTCGACGCCGAGATGCAGGAATCCAAGCTGGCCGAGCCGATCGGGCCGATCGACATCAACCGCTTCATGCCGCCGACCTCGACCGCCCCGGCGCCCGCCCTGGTGGCGCAGGCCGCGGCACTGCTCAAGGCGGCGAAAAATCCGATCATCCTGATGGGCCGGGTGTCGCGCAGCCTGGAGGGCTGGAACCAGCGCGTCGCGCTCGCCGAGACGCTCAACGCCAAGGTCGTGACCGAGCTCAAGCTCGGCGCCGCGTTTCCGACCGATCATCCGTTGCACGCCGGGCCGCCCGGATCGACGGCGCTCGGCCCACAGGCCCAGGAGGCCTTGCGCGCCGCCGATGTGATCCTGAGCCTCGACTGGGTCGATCTCGCGGGCGCCTGCAAAGGCGCGTTCCCGGACGGCGTCCCGACCGCCAAGGTGATCGTGGTGAGCAACGACTTCCGCATCCATCGCGGTTGGAGCATGGACTATCAGGGCCTGCCGGTCTGCGACGTGATGCTGGCGACCACGCCCGAGGAGGCGGTGCCGGACCTGCTCAAGGCGGTGGGCGGCGCGGTCTCGCCGCGCAAGTCCGTCCCGGCAAAACCGGCCGCGCCGCCGGAGCTCTCAACCGACAAGCTCGTGGTCAACGATCTGGTGCGCGCCCTGAAGGTCGCGGTCGGCGAGCGCGACGTCACGCTCGCCCACATCTCGCTCTCCTGGGACGGCGCCACCTGGCCGTTCCGTCATCCGCTCGACTATGTCGGCTCGGAGGGCGGCGGCGGAGTCGGCGGCGGCCCCGGCAATACGGTCGGCACCGCGCTCGCCTTGATGGGCTCGGGCCGGCTCACCGCCGCGGTCTGCGGCGACGGCGACTTCATGATGAGCAACCAAGCGCTCTGGACGGCGGTGCATTACCGCATCCCGCTGCTCATCGTGGTCGCCAACAATCGCTCGTTCTTCAATGACGAATTGCACCAGGAGCGGGTCGCCCGCATCCGCTCGCGGCCGGTCGAGAACCGCTGGATCGGCCAGCGCATCTCCGAGCCCGACATCGATTTTGCGGCGCTGGCACGCTCGCAGGGGGCCCAGGGCTTCGGCCCGGTCACCAAGACGGCCGACCTGGTGGCGACCTTCGCGCAGGCGATCGCGGCGGTCGAGCACGGCGAGGTGGCGGTGGTCGACGTGCGGGTGGAACCCGGCTATGCGGCGGTCACCACCGCCGCGATGCTGCGCGGCACCGAGAAGAAATGATGGTACTCTCCGGTCCCATCCTTCGACACGCGCCCGATCGCGATCCTCTGGATGAGATCGGAATTTTGTGCACCGCGGCCAGGAGAAATCCGATGATCCACGCTCGAAGATTGATCCTCGCCATCGCCACGACGGCGCTCCTGACCGCAGGTGCGCCGGCCTTCGCCGACGACCAACTCAAGCTCACCATCGGCCAGCGCGGCAATTGGGATACCGCGATCTCGCATCTCGGCGACAAGGCCGGCATCTTCAAGAAGCACGGCCTCGCGCTCGAGGTGATCTACACGGCGGGCTCGGGCGAGACCCTGCAGCCGGTGATCGCCGGCAGCGTCGAGCTCGGCCTTGCGGTCGGCACGCTGGGCGCGATCGCGGCCTATTCGAAGGGCGCGCCGGTGCGCATCATCGGCGCCGAGGCGACCGGGGCCGCCGACTACTGGTATGTGAAGGCGTCCTCGCCGATCAAGACGCTCAAGGACCTCAACGGCAAGAGCATCGCCTATTCCACCGCCGGCTCCTCGACCGAGAGCGTGGTGCGCGCCTTCATCAAGGAGAACGGCCTCACCTCGACCAAGGCGGTGTCGACCGGCGGCGCGCCCTCGACCATGACCGCGGTGATGACCGACCAGGTCGACGCCGGCTGGGCCTCGCCGCCGGGCGGGCTCAGGGAGATCGACGAAGGCAAGATTCGCCTGCTCGCCCGCGCCACCGACGCGGCGATCGTGCGCGGCCAGACCATCCGCACCATCGTGGCCAACGCCCAGTTCCTGGAGAAGCACCGGGATGTGGTCGAGCGCTACATGCAGGCCTATCGCGAGACCATCGACTACATGTACGGCGACAATCCGCAGGTGCTGAAGGATTACGCCGCCTTCGCCGGCGTAAGCGAGGCCATGGCCAAGCGGGTGCGCGACGAGTTCTTCCCGCGCGCCTTGGTGTTGCCCGACGAGATCAAGGGTCTCGACGCGCTGATGGCGGATGCGGTCGAGCTGAAGTTCATCTCAGCGCCACTGAGCAAGGAGCAGATTGCCGGGCTGGTGCAGCTGCAGAAGCCGTAGCCTCACGGCCGTTCTCGCCGGTGCTCATCGACGTCGAGGCCGAAGGACGGCGTTTTGCGGAGGAGCAAGTCCGGGGATCGAACGATTACAGCTGGCCGTAGCGCTTGAGCACATCCCGACAGGCATTGCCGACATGGAAGCTGTGGGCCGCCAAAGTAGCCCCGCACCGCAGGAGATTGCTCCAGGTCATTCCCTCGGAGCGATCACAGAACCGGGCGGCGGCGGGGCGGCACGGGGCCAGGTCGCTCGCGTCAAATGCCAAGGCGGCCGTGCTCGAAACGCCGAGGAGGAAAGCCCCGACCAGGAAGCGCGCTGCTTTCATGTGATTTTGTCCCCAAGCCATGCAACCCAACGCATTCGGCGCCGGAATGTTCCAACTCAATTCCGCAACAGCCAGTGTGGCATTTCTGCACCTTTGCCGCGAGATGCAGCAAGTAACCCGGTCACGGTCGACGTCAGCCGCGTATCCGGCCCACGGCCATCGAGATCTCGATCCTCGCGACCGTCACACCCGGATCGGCGTTGCCCCGACCTATCCGCCCGGCTACGAGGGTGAGGCTACGTTGCTTGCCGGCCGGCATCTCGGTCGATTGAACGCGGCAATCAAACCGTGAACAACTCGTGGGTCGAAGGATGGAACAGCTCCTCGGGCGCGAGCTGGCGCACCGACAGTCCCTGCGCATGGTGATGGCGCAGGAACGTCTCCAGCACCTTGCGGTTGGGGGCCAGCCCATAGGACCAGAAATCGTGTCCCATCAGCTCGCGCGCCGCCTTGAGCTGCTCCTCCACGAACGGCAGCGTGCATTTGGTCGCCGAGGTGTCCTCGAGCTCCTCCAGGCATCTGGTCTTGGCTTGCCCGAGCGCCTTGAGCACCGCCGCCGCCAGCCAGGGATGCTGCTCGACCAGGGTGCGGCGGATGCCGGTGACATGCATGATCGGAAAGATGCCGGTGCGCTTGTAGTAGTCCCGGCCGGCCGCGATCGGATCGGGAAACAGCCAGCCGATGTTCGGATTGTGCTTGCTGGCGAGGCTCGGCACCCGCGGCGCGATGAAGGCGTCGATCTCGCCGCTTTCCAGAAGCTCCGAGATGGTCCGGCCCTCGGGCGCGTTCTCCATGTGCACGCCGGGCGGCAGCTTGATGGTGATCTTCTCCGGGCGGCTGGGATCGTCGATGCCGCCGCGCACCCAGAGCACGTCCGAGGGCTTGATGCCGTGATCGTCCTCCAGGATGATGCGCGCCCAGACGCAGGCGGTGAGCTGGTATTCCGGCAGGCCGATGCGCTTGCCCTTGAGATCGGCCGGCGTCTTGATGCGGTCGGTGCGCACATAGATCGAGTTGTGGCGGAACGCGCGCGACACGAAGGCCGGCACTCCCACATAGGGACAATTGCGCTCCGCGGTCTTGACCGTGAAGCTCGACATCGACAGCTCGCAAATGTCGAAATCGGCGCCCCGAAAGGCACGGAAGAAAATCTCCTCCGGCGACAGCATCATGAACACGGGATCGACCCCGTCGATCTGCACCGAGCCATCGAACAGGGCGCGGGCGCGATCGTAGTTGCCGATCGCGATCGAGAGATTGAGCTTCGACATGTCGACGCAGCCTTATGGGACCTTGCCTTGGTATCGTTGCAGCGCCCGCCTTGGTCAAGCCCGGTCCGCAAGCTTGCGCCTCCGGGGCCGACTCGTCAGCCTCCCGCGGGCGCGATGTCGATGAGGCGCATCTGCACCCGCTCCTCGCCGTTCCAGCGATTGACCGCGAGCGAGCCGGCCGCATGCACCGGACGGCCGCGATTTCCCAGAAGCGCGGCGCCGAGCTTCTGGCCGGCGGCCCGGAACGCGATGACGTTGATGGTCGAGCCGTCGCCGCCGCGCAGGCGGGCGCGCAGGTGCGATTGGCCGGCCTCCTCCACGTAGGCGAGCTGGTGGCCGGGCAGGACCAGCACCGGCTCCGGATTACCGGCGCCGAACGGCCCGGCGCGAGCGATCGACGCAACGGTTTCGAGATTGGCGGCGCCGGCCGTCAAAGCGCCATCGATCAGGAGTCCATCCGATCGGCGCGCCGCCGCGACCGCGGCGCCCAACCGGTCTTCCAGATAGGCGCGAAACGGACCGAGCGCCTCGCGCGCGAGCGTCACGCCGGCCGCCATGGCATGGCCGCCGCCCTTCATAAGCAGCCCCTCGCGCACCGCCTGGCGCACCGCGCTGCCGAGATCGACGCCGGGAATCGAGCGGCCCGAGCCGGTGCCGATGCCGCCTTGCCCGAGCGCGATCGCGAACGCCGGCCGACCGAAACGTTCCTTGAGCCGCGCCGCCACCAGCCCGACCACACCCGGGTGCCAACCCGGCGCGGCGGTGACCACCACGGCGCCGCGCTCCTCCGCCCCGAGCGCCGCCATGGCCTCCGCCTCGGCCTGCTCCAGCGCCGCGATCTCGATCACCTGGCGCTCGCGGTTGAGCCGGTTGAGCTCGGCGGCGAGCCGCCCAGCCTCGATCGGATCCGCCTCCAGCAACAGGTCGACGCCGAGGCCGGCCCGGCCGATGCGGCCGCCCGCATTGATGCGAGGCCCCAGCAGGAAGCCGAGATGCCAGGGCTCCGGCGGCCCGCCCAGCCGCGCCACGTCCATGAGCGCGGTCAACCCGATATTCTCGCGCCGGCGCAGCGCCAGCAGCCCCTTGGCCACGAAAGCCCGGTTGAGGCCCTTGAGCGGGACCACGTCGGCGACGGTGCCGAGCGCCACTAGATCGAGAAGCCCGAGCAGATCGAGCTCGCGGCGCGGCGCCGCCCAGAAACCGCCGCGGCGCAGCTCGCGGTTGACCGCCACCACCACCATGAACACCAGCCCGACCGCCGCCAGATAGCCGAGCCCGGAGAGGTCATCGAGCCGGTTCGGATTGACCACCGCGAGCGCCGGCGGCAGCGTCTCGTCGGCCTGATGATGATCGATCACGATGGTCGCGAGCCCCAGCCGCTGCGCTTCCGCCAGCGGCTCGTGGCTGGTGGTGCCGCAATCGACCGTGACCAGGAGCGTCGCGCCGGCGGCTTTGAGCGAACGGATCGCCTCGACATTGGGGCCGTAGCCTTCGAACACCCGGTCCGGAATATGAATGATCGGGTCGAGGCCGCCGTGGCGCAGAAAGCGCGCCAGCACTGCCGCCGAGCTCGCCCCATCCACGTCGTAATCGCCGAATATGGCGACCTTCTCGCCGCCGATGACGGCCTGCGCCAGCCGCTCCGCCGCCACCGCCATGTCGGTGAGCACGCCCGGGTCGGGCATCAGCAGCTTCACGGTTGGATCGAGAAAGCCGACCGCCTCGTCCGCCTCCACCCCGCGCCCCGCCAGCACCCGCGCCAGCAATTCCGGCAAGGCGTGCCGCTGCACGATGGCGAGCGCCCGCGCCGAGCCGCGCTCGTCGAGCCGGTCGCGCCAGGCGCGGCCGGTCGCGGATTGCTCGACGCCGAGGAAGTGGCGATTCGCCGGTACGAGATTCATGGCGGCGATATGAGCCGAGACCGGCGGCGCCGTCGAGCCTGCGGGGCGAACCTCTCCCGACCCCTCTCCGGTCCCCGCTATTCCGCGGCAATCGGGTGTAGCCGCTCGGTTACGACGGGTTGCTCCACCCGGCGCCCGCCGCTGAGCCAGACCTGTAGGCGATCGAGATAGAGATACACCACCGGCGTGGTGTAGAGCGTCAGCAATTGGCTGAGCGCCAGGCCGCCCACCATGGCGTAGCCGAGCGGTTGGCGCATCTCCGAGCCGGTACCGGTCCCCAGCGCCAGCGGCAGGCCCGCCAGCATCGCGGCCGCGGTAGTCATCAGTATCGGCCGGAACCGCAACAGGCAGGCTTCCCGGATCGCGTCGATCGGCGCGAGGTGCTGGTCGCGTTCCGCCGCGATCGCGAAGTCGACCAGCATGATCCCGTTCTTCTTGACGATCCCGATCAGCAGGATGAGGCCGATGATGCCGATGACCGACAGGTCCATGTGCCCCACGTCGAGGGCGAGCAGCGCGCCGACGCCGGCCGACGGCAGCGTCGAGAGGATCGTCAATGGGTGGATGAAGCTCTCGTAGAGAATGCCCAGGATGATGTAGACGACCACCAGGGCGGCGGCGATCAGGGCGGGCTCGCTGGAGAGCGAGGTCTGGAACGCCTGGGCATTGCCCTGGAAGGTCGGGATCACCGATGACGGCATGCCGATCTCGCGCGCCGCCTGGGTGATGGCTTCGACCGCCTGGCCAAGGGCGACGCCGGGCTGGAGGTTGAAGGTCAGGGTGGCGGCCGGAAACTGCGCCTGATGCGACACCATGAGGGGTCCGACCCCGCTGCTATCGATATTGACCAGCGACGACAGTGGCACCGGCACCCCGGTCAACGGAGATTTCAGGTAAAGGCGGTCGAGCGAGGCGAGCGACCCGCGCTGCTCCGGCGTGATCTCCTCGACCACCCAATAGGTATTGAGCTGGGTGAAATACTGGGTGATCTGGCGTTGGCCGTAGGCGTCGTTGAGCGTGTCGTCGATGGTCTGGGTCGAGATGCCGAAGCGCGCCGCCTGGTCGCGGTTGATGGTGATCTTGAGCTGCGGAGCGTTGGCCAGAAGATCGCTCGAGGCGTCGGCGAGCTGCGGCAGCGTGCGCATCTTGTCGCGCATCTTCTGCGACCATTCGTTCAGCTCGGCGATGTTCGCATCCTGCAGCGTGTATTGGAAGCTGCCGCGGCCGATGCGGCCGCCCACGGTGATGTCCTGGGTCGGCTGCAGGAACAGCGTCGCGCCCTCGACCTTGGCGAGCTGTGGACGCAACCGGTCGATGATCTGCGATGCCGAGAGCGTACGCTCCTCGCGCGGCTTCAATACGATGAAGAACCGCGCCGTATTGGCGGTCTGGGCGCCGCCCGCGCCGGTGTTCGATCCGAAGGTCGCCACATCCGGGTCGCGCATGATCACCTCGCCTTGGGCTCGCATCAGCCGCATCATCTCCTCGGCCGAAACGCTCTGGGCAGCCTCCGAGAAACCCTGGATGATACCGGTGTCCTGGATGGGGAAGAATCCCTTGGGGATTTGAATCGTCATCGCGGCGGTCAACGCCATGGTGGCGAAGAACACCGCGAGCGTGATCGCCTGATGCCGCAGCACGATATCGAGCGTCCGCCGATAGCCGGAGATGAGCGCTTCGAAGCCAGCTTCCACCAGCATGAAGACACGTCCGTGCCCCCCGGATTCCGTTCGCATGAAACGCGAGCAAAGCATCGGGGCGAGCGTCAGCGAAACCAGCGCCGAGACCGCGATCGAGGCGGTGACCGTCAAGGCGAACTCGCGGAACAGCCGGCCGATGATCCCGCCCATCAGCAGCAGCGGGATGAAGACCGCGACCAGCGACAGGCTGATCGAAAGCACCGTGAAACCGATCTCGGCCGATCCCTTGAGGGCGGCCGCGAACGGCGGCATCCCGTCCTCGATATGGCGATAGATGTTTTCCACCACCACGATCGCGTCGTCCACCACGAAGCCGACCGCGATGGTGAGCGCCATCAGCGACAGATTATCGAGACTGAAATTGAGCAGATACATCATGGCGCACGACCCGAGCAGGGCCAGCGGAACCGTGACGGCGGGGATCAGGGTCGCCCAGAAGTTGCGCAGGAACAGCAGGATCACCAGGACCACGAGCGCGATGGTGAGCGCCAGCGTGAGTTCGACGTCGTGCACCGAGGACCGGATGGTCACGGTCCGGTCCAGGATGGTGCTCACCACCATGGCGGGGGGAATGTTGGCGGTGAGGCGCGGAAGCTCGGCCTTGATCTGGTCGACGGTATCGATGACGTTGGCGCCGGGCTGCTTGTAGACCAGGAGCTGGATGCCCCGGACGTTGTCCTCGTAGGCCGCGACCGTCCGGTCGGCGGGACCGAGAACAGCCTGACCCACGTCGCGCGCCCGGATCGGCGCGCCGTTGCGATAGGCCAGCACGACGTTCTCGTATTGCTCCGGCAGGGTGAGCTGATCGTTGGCCGCAATAGTGAAGCTGGTCTTGGTCGTGCTCAAGGTCCCCTTGGCGGCGTCCGAGGTCGCGGTCACCAGGCCGCCGCGAATGTCCTCGAGCGTGAGCCCGCTCGCGGCGAGCTTGGCCGGATCGACCTGGATCCGGATCGCCGGCTTGGATTCCCCGCCGATGGTAACCTGGGCCACCCCAGTCACCTGAGATATCTGCTGGGCGAGAAAATTGTCGGCGAAATCGTCGATCGTCGTCATCGGCAGCGTGTCGGAATGCGCACCCAAAATCAGGATGGGCGAATCCGCCGGATTGGTCTTCTTGTAGGTCGGCGGCGTCGTCAAATTCTGCGGCAGGGTCTTGCCCGCCGCGGTGATCGCCGCCTGCACGTCCTGCGCCGCCGCATCGATGTTGCGATTGAGGTCGAACTGGATCACGACCTGCGTCGCGCCGAGCGTGCTGGTCGACGTCATCTGGGAGATGCCGGCAATCTGGCCAAACTGACGCTCCAGCGGCGCCGCCACCGAGGATGCCATCGTCTCGGCGCTCGCCCCGGCAAAGGTCGCGGAGACCTGTACCGTTGGAAAATCGACCTGCGGCAGCGGCGCAACCGGAAGGAACGGGAATGCGGTGATGCCGACGAACGCCAGCGCCGCCATCAAGAGGCAGGTCGCGATCGGACGGCGGATGAAGGGTTCGGAAAGATTCACGTGGCGCTCCACCCGGTTGCGGACTTGGCCGGGCACGCCCGATCGCTGCTCGTATTGTTGCGAGACTGAATCGACACATCGAGGTCAAGCATTCGGGCGCTCCTAGTTGCCCCTGATGGTGCCCAGCATCCATACGCCGAGAGCTATCAGCAGGAGATTCACGGTAAAGACGATCAGGTTCATGGCCATTCGATGCTGGTAATCATCCTCGGCCTCGCAGCGCTCGAATTTGGCAAGGCTCGGGACCACGGAATCCGGCTCGGGATCTTGCGGCGACTGGCGGGCTCGCCAATTGCGATCGGCGCTCCCTTTGACGGCTGGACGGCGTGGACGGAAACGCACCACGCGCCGGTCATGGTCCAATGGGTGAGGCCACTCGTGTGTCACGGAGATCATCGACAATGGCACGCGCCCCCAACTCGGCAACGAACCGCGTCCGAGCCATCGGACAAGGTAGTCGGCTCTCGCGCTTTGTCTTTACCGAGGGATGAAAAGAAATTAATCCTGTAAATTCTCGATAATGAATTTCTCGATCGGCGAGCTACGCGCCGTAATCTCGCGATCACTACTCTTGATGAGCAATCAATAGGCGGCCTCCGCCCCATAAATTTCGCGAAACCAACCGCTACAAATACAGGCACGCGCAGCTTCACGCGTGCCCAGATCGGCAAAACCGTTATTGCAGCACGACCGTAAGCGCGCTCCCATCGATCACCGTCGGCCCGCTCGGATGTGCCGTCTATACCGGCCAAATCCGCTGATTCGCGCGGACCAGTCGAAGCTTCGATGGAGTGCCGTCGACCAAATAAACAATCCGAAAACACGATGCTTGCGCCGCCGCAACGCATTACCAATCTTTAATGAGCCGGCAGGATAGCGTCGAAGCGCCCGTCGCAATATCACTCGTTGTTGGATTTTCACGGAGGGGAATGATGAGCAACGGGCGACGGCGTATCGGCTATCGAGTTGCTTTGTTGCTCGCGATCATCGTGCTTGGCGGCACGGCTTTCTACTCCTACCGCGGCGAGACCCAGGGAACCGACGGACGGCGCGCGGTACGTGCCGGCGGCCAGGCCCCCGTTCCGGTCAGCGTGGCGCCGGCTACGCGGCAGAACGTGCCGATCTATCTGACCGGTCTCGGTACCGTGCAGGCACTGTTGACCGTCGGCATCCACTCCCAGGTCGATGGAAAGCTGCAAGAGGTCCCATTCGCCGAGGGACAGCTGGTAAAGAAGGGCGCCGTCCTCGCCAGGATCGACCCGCGCCTGTTTCAAGCCGCGCTCGACCAGGCCAAGGCCAAGAAAGCGCAGGACGAAGCGCAGCTGATCGCCGCCCAAAAGGATCTCACCCGCTTCAAGACCCTGGCGCTAAAGAGCTTCGAGACCGAGCAGAACGTCGATCTGCAACAGGCCAAGGTCGATCAGCTCAAGGCGACAATCGACGCCGATGCGGCCGCGATCGAGGTCGCGGTGACGCAGCTCGAGTACACCACCATCACGGCGCCGAGCGATGGTCGCCTCGGCGTGCGGCTGGTCGACCCCGGCAATGTCGTGCATGCCTCGGATGCGGCGTCGATCGCGACCCTGGTCCAGACGCGGCCCGCCACGGTCCTGTTCACCCTGCCGGCGCGCGTGCTGGACGACGTGCGCCAGGCGATGACCGGCGGTCCGGTCGAGGTGCTGGCCTTCGACCAGGACAACCAACGGCAACTGAGCAGCGGTACTCTGCTCATGGTCGACAACGCGATCGACCAGACCACCGCGACGATTCGGCTCAAGGCCACCTTCGCCAACGACGACGAGCGACTGTGGCCCGGCGAATTCATCAATGCGCGGCTCCTGCTCGCAACACGCACCGGCGTCGTTACCGTACCGAACAATGCCGTCCAGCGCGGTCCACAAGGCCTGTTCGCCTGGATCGTGACTGAGACGAATACCGCGGCGGTCCGTCCAATCGAGGTCGGGGCGGCGACCGACGATTTGACCGTCATCACCTCCGGCTTGAACGAGGGCGACCGTGTGGTGATCGACGGGCAATACAAGCTGCAGACCGGTGCGCCGGTGACGATTGCGCCGGGCGCAGCCCCGGCCCAACCGAGAAGCGGCGCTTGATACCGCCACGGGCGATCACGTTCGCGACCTCACCGACCGGCGGCTATTTGCGCGGACCTGCCGCCTTTTCACACACAATATATTTTACCCGGGATTGTTGTTTATCGAGCCGTTACAGGATGGATGATATTTCATACCGCGGAAAGAAGTGAAATCCGATCTTCGTGTAGGTTGACCTGTGCGGGGCGCGTTCAACAACACGTGCCGATGGGTCACGGCGACATCCAGATACATCCAGATGGAGCGGCGACGCCGGATGGCCGCCGTACCGTCGCCGGCCCGGGAGCCCGTCGAGATCGGAGGCCTGCAATGACGCGGGCAACACGCAGGATCGCCGCCGTTACTTGCCTCGCCGTCATGGGCGGCACGGTTTATTGGTACTGGGGCCCGCTGCATGCCACTCAATCGCAGCAACCCAAGCAGCAGCAGCAGAACCGCGGCGGCCCCGGCTTCCGGCGCGGCGGTGGCAGTCCCAACGATACCGTGCCGGTGCTCGCCATCTCGGCGCAGCAAGCCGACGTGCCGGTCTATCTGGACGGAGTCGGCACCGCCAAGGCGCTCAACACCGTGACGGTGTTGCCACAGGTCGACGGCAAGCTGATCAGAATCATGTTTACCGAAGGCCAGGAGGTCTCGCAGGGTTTCGTGCTCGCCAAGATCGATCCGGCGGTCTACCAGGCGCAATACGACCAAGCGGTCGCCAAGAAGGCGCAAGACGAGGCGCTGCTCGCCAATGCCAGGCTCGATCTCGATCGCTACATCAGGCTCGCCGCCACCAATGCGGTGCAAAAGCAGCAGGTCGATACCCAGAAGTCGCTGGTGGATCAGCTGACGGCCCAGACGCAGGCCGACCAGGGCGCGATCGACAACGCCAAGGCAACGCTCGGCTACACCGACGTGGTGGCCCCGATCGCCGGGCTGACCGGCATCCGCCAGATCGACGAGGGCAACATCGTCCACGTCACCGATACCACTGGCCTGGTGACGATCACGCAGATCAAGCCGATCTCGGTCCTGTTCAGCCTGCCGCAGCAGAACCTTCCGGAGCTCAACAAGGTGATGTCGCAAGGACGGCTGGCGGTGCAGGCGCTCGCCGCCGACGATACCACCTTGCTCGACAGCGGCCGCGTGGTGGTCATCAACAACCAGGTCGATCAAACCACCGGGACGGTCCAGCTCAAGGCCGAGTTTCCCAATCTCGGGGTTCAGCTTTGGCCCGGACAGTTCGCCAATATCCGGGTGCTGATCGGCACCTTGCGGCAGGCGGTGGTGGTTCCGACCGCCGCGGTCCAGCTCGGTCCCGACGGCTCCTTCGTCTACGTCATCAACCAGAACGACACCGCCGAGGTCAGGCCGGTCACAGTACGCCAGCAGGACGATCGGCAGGCGGTGATCGCGAGCGGCCTCATGGCGTCGGAAACGGTCATCACCACCGGGTTCGGGCGGCTCACAGACGGCAGCAAGGTGGAGGTGGCGAGCGCCGCGGACCCCGGACGGGGCGCCGGCCAACCGGCACCGCCGCCGCGGCCGCGTGGCGGCGGCGCCCCCAAGGGCAACGGCCAGCGCGCCCAAGCTCCCGCCAGTGCACAGAGCGCGATTCCGTGATGGCCGGCCTCAAGCATCCGGCGATGGCTTCTGCGCTACCACCCAGAGGAAATCCACCATCTTTCCGTCCTCCTCCTCGCCGATGACCTCGCATTGCCGGATCAGCAGGCCGGTCTCTTCCACCAACCGTATGTTGGTTTCCGCATCGAAGTGGCTGAAGAACATGGTCGTCCCGAGCCAGGCGCCGGTCCAATCCGGGCAATCCCGGTGTCCAAGGCTGGCCAGCAATATGCCCCCGGGCTCGAGCCATCCGGCGATGCGCTTGAGCAGGGCCGCATGCTCTGAACGCGGGACATGGATGATCGCGTAGAGGGCCGTGACGGCCGCAAAGCGCGCACTCGGGAACGTGAGCGACGCCATATCGGCGAGACGAAACTCGGCGTCGGGCGCGTTCTTGCAGGCCAACGCAATCTGGTGTGACGAACCGTCGATCCCCAGCACCGAGAATCCCATCTCGGTGAGGCGACGCGCGACCGGTATGCCTGCCCCGCACCCCAGGTCGAGCACTTCGCCGCGCTGCGTCAGGATGCGCGAAAGCTCGTTCAGCCAGCGTTCCCTCAACGTCGACCGGGTCGTCCATTCGAGGTAGGCGTCAGCGATTTGGTCATAACCCCTCGCGACAATCTCGCTTTCGCGCATGTCGGTCGTCCACTTGCCCGGTTTCCTGATTGCCGCCGCCCTTGCGGCCACCGAGAAGGCCGAAAGCCGCTTCGGTGCCGGACACCGACCGCCGCGGCAGCGAGCTTTACCAGGGATTCCAGCCTGCCCAAGCCAAAAACGATGTGACCGCCATCACATCTTGCCGGAATTTGTGTAGCTGCGTTTGGTCGAGGCGGGGGCCGTATTGCGCGTGAAGTCGCCATATTGTAACGCACGCAGACCAATCGAGCTGAAGGAAACCAACCATGCAACATGCGAGATCAATCCTTTTGGTCGCCAATTTGTTGCTGATAGGACTGCCGCCCGCAAGCGCTGCGGAGAACCCGCCGCCGGCCCCGGCCAACGTCGGAAAGAGCGAGAAAGTCTGCCAGCTTACCGGCGATGTCGATTGGGAAACCGGTCAGCCGACCGCGGCCCGCACGCTCACAAATTTCGGCCTCGATGCGGTCGATCTCGGCTACCCGGTCGAGCACAACGGCAAGCTGATCCTCTTGTTCGGTGATACGCGACCAACCACCCAAAGCGGTGGTCGTGGTCCCGCGGCCGAGATCCGGCCCGACGATTCGGTCGGCTTCACCACCCGCCGGACCCCGCCGGGCAATGACGGCAAATGCCTGGAGCTCCAGCTCAACGACCAGATCGGCGGCCAGGGATCGTCCGAAAAGGTGCTGGCGCGGCCTACGATCGTGGGTCCGGTCCAGATCAAGCAGGGTTGGTTCAACGTGCCGTCGGGCGGTGTCAGCGCGGATGGTGGGCTGTTTGGATTCTTCTGGACCAATCATTGTACCGGTCCGGCCCGGCTCGAACCCTCGCCCGACGCGCCTTTGGCCCGTCCAAAGGCCAGCCAAACTTGTTCTGAAAACGACGATCGAAGCAGCATCGGCCGCAACGTGCTGGCCCGATCCGACGATGACGGGCGCACCTTCCACGGGGTGGTGGCGATGCCGATCGGCTTTGTGTATGTCACCGCCGTCAATCCAGACCTGGAGACCGATCTGCCGCCGGATCAGCGCTCGGGAATTCTTGTCTTCGGCGTTCCGCGCTATCGCGCCAGCGTGCCCTACCTGGCCCAAGCGCCGGTCGAATCCTTTGCCGACCCCTCGACCTGGCGCTATTTCGTCGGGCGCGGCGACAACGGGCAGCCGAAGTGGGTGTCGCAGGCGGTGTGGACCGCCGGCAGCGCGCCCGGTCGGCCGGGCTCGACGGCATGGCTTCCTCCCGGCGACGCCGAAATCCTCGGCTCGGGGCCGGACGGCGAGCCCTGCGTCGGCGAGTTCTCGGTGACCTGGAATTCGCCGCTCCGGAAATGGTTGATGCTCTATGCCTGCCGGGGCATGGGCGTGTTCGCCCGCATCGCCGCCGCACCCTGGGGACCGTGGTCGGCGCCGACCTTGATTCTCGGCGCTAAGGACGGGCTCGGTTGCCGGCTGCTCATGACACCGCAGGGCTGCGGCAACCGCCGGAATTTTCAGCCCGGCCGGCCGAGCGTCGGCGCGGTCGTGGCCGGAGCAACCTACGCGCCCTTCGTCCTCAACCGTTATACGACCGCCGCCGAGGGCGCCGGTCCGGGCCGCAGCAGCACGATCTATTGGCTGATCTCGACCTGGAATCCCTACGAGGTGACCGTCATGCGCAGCACGCTGCATGTGGAGGCCCGTTGAACAGGCGCCGTCACTTCAAATTGTAAGATTGATTGACCGAGACGCCGACCACCGCTCTTCACGACGCTGTCCAATATTAAATCTGCGACAGCAAGCAATTTGTGCCTTGCACAACATCTCCAGCTCCGGTATGACGCGCCTCCCTTCGCTCGGCTTTGGTTCGGGCTCATGAGATCCCGGCCGGTGCGGTGCGCTCTGCGTCTCCGTGTTCCGCCAAACGAGGGGCGATCATTGCTGTGATAGGCAAACGATCAACCAACGAGGATAGCTCAGTGGTAGAGCAGATGACCTTTAATCATCCTGACGCGGGTTCGAATCCCGCTCCAGCGCCCAGGTACAGCATTCCAAGCTGAACCACCTCTGCGGGGGACCGGGCGCGCGCTTCAGTCGCGGTCCGGCCGATCCGCCGCAAGGCATCTCGTCCGCACCAAGACACCGTGAGACCGGCTTTGCGCCGGGGCGGATACCGTCCCGTCGATGCCGGGCCCACCGTTCGGCTGCCGCGCTCGTGCGCGGCGGGCGGTCGCGTGCGCCCGTCATTCGACAGGCCTCAAGCCCCGGCCCGCCGCTTTTCGCGGGAAGACGTGCCCGGTTCCCCGATCCTCGATTCTGCAGTCCAGCCTGCGGCGCCGCCGCAAGGCCAATGAAGGAGACCCGTGCCATGACCCGGCACCTGATGCTGCGCGTAACGGTGAAGGACGGCGAGCGTGCCCTCCTGACGCGCGACGGCCGTCTCGAGCAGGTGCTCGAGCCGGGCCGCCACCGCCTGCTCGACCCCATGGGGAAGCTCGCGTTCGAGGTTCATGCGGTCGTTCGCGCCGAGTTTCCGGCGGATCGCTACGCCGTCCTCAAGGCGGCGCGGCCCGACCTGACCGCGAATCTGTTCGAGGCGGTCGAGACCAAGTCGGACGAGCTCGCCATCGTCAGCCTCGACGGCCGCCCGGTCAGCCTGCTGGGCCCGTGGCAGACCCGCGTGTTCTGGAAGGTCGCGACCCGGGTCGAGGTCGAGCGCATCGATGTGACCGGCGACCGCAAGGTCGCGCCGCGTCATCTGCTGATGGTCACGCGCGAGCGCAACCCGCAACTGGCGGAGCAGGTGATCGAGAACCACGAGGCGGGCCTCCTCTACGTCGAGGGCCGCCTGGTGGAGCGGCTCGCGCCGGGCCGGCATGCGTTCTGGACGGCCGGCCGCAAGATCGAGGTCAAGCGCTTCGACCTGCGTCCGCAGGCGGTGGAGATCACCGCGCAGGAGATGCTGACCAAGGATCGCATCGCGCTGCGGGTGACGCTGACCGCTTTCCGTCGGATCGTCGATCCGGAGCGCGTGGCGGCGGCGGTCGCGGATGTGGACGGCTGGCTCTACCGGCTGGTCCAGTTCGCGATCCGCGAGGCGGTGGCGGCGCGCACGCTCGACGAGGTGCTCTCGGCCAAGAACGCGCTCGACGCGGAGCTGCGCGCCTTCGTGCGCGAGCGCATCGTCGAGATCGGCCTCGAGGTATTGGAGCTCGGCGTGAAGGACGTAATCCTGCCCGGCGAGATCCGCGAGCTGGTGAACAAGGTGGTGGAGGCGGACCGCACCGCGAAGGCGAACCAGATCCGCCGCCAGGAGGAGACCGCGGCGACGCGCTCGCTCCTCAACACCGCCAAGCTGATGGAGGACAACCCGCTCCTTCTGCGGCTCAAGGAGCTCGAGTCGCTGGAGCGCCTGGTGGAGAAGGTCGGCCGCATCGACCTGCACGCCGGCGAGGGCCAGGGCTTCGACGCGCTCCTCGATAAGCTGGTGCGCCTCAAGGTGGAAACGCCGGCCTGAACCGCGAACAAGGCCGATCCCGGAGAAATCCGGGATCGGCGATCCGGCTTCGCGGCGTTGGGATCCTACTTCACGGCAAAAACATAGACCGCCCCACCCTGCGGCACCTCCGGATATTTTCCGGGATACAAAAGATTGAGCCCTCTCTGCATCCTGGCCGCATCGACGCCCCAACCGGACTGCACCGCGATGTACTGCGTCCCGTCCACCTCGAACGAAACCGGCACCCCGTTCACCCCCGAGAGAGTCGGATATTGCCAGAGAATGTCGCCGGTCTTGGCATCGAACGCCCGGAACAGACGGTCATTGGTGCCTCCTGAAAACAAGAGATCGCCGCCCGTGGCCAGAACCGGGCCCCAGTTCTGCGACGGCAGTTTCGTAGTCCACGCGCGTTTGCCGGTATCGAGATTCCATGCCTGCAGCTCGCCGATATGATTGGCGCCGGCGGCCATCAGCAACACGTTCTTGGACGACCCCGTGAAGCGCTCGCCGGGCACGTATTTCGGAACCACGGCGGTCAGCTCGCTGCACAAGTTCTCGTTGGCCGGGATGTAAAGCAAACGCGTCTTCGGACTATAGGCGGCCGGCGGCCAGTCCTTCCCGCCCCAGGCGCTCGGACAGAAGCTCACGGTCTTGCCGGTACCGGGCTTGTGCGCCGGGTCCACAATCGGGCGACCCGTTCCCGGCTCGACCCCCGTGAACACATTGTTGCTCACGAACGGCTGCCCGGCAACGAACCCGATCTTGTCGGCGCCGCGCTCGAGCTGCCAGAGATAGCCATCGCGCGCCACGTCGACCAGGCCCTTTATCATCCTGTCGCCGCGCCGATACTCGACCAGGATCGGCGGCGAGACCTCGTCCCAATCCCAGGAATCGTTTTGGTGATACTGGAAGTGGCCCTTGATCGCACCGGTCTTGACGTCGAGCGCGAGCACCGAGGACGTGTAGAGATTATCGCCAGGACGCTGATCACCCATCCAGGGTCCGCCATTGCCGGTGCCCCAATAGGCGATCCCGGTTTCGGTATCGAAGGTGCCCGGCACCCAAATCGAGCCGCCGCCGGTTTTCCATTGATCGCCCGATGGCCAGGTCTCGCTGCCGGGCTGGTTCGGCTCGGGCACCGTGTAGGTCCGCCAAGCCTCCTGGCCGGTGTCCACATCGTAGGCGGCGACGAAGCCGCGCACCCCCAGTTCACCGCCCGAGGTGCCGAGCATGACCTTGCCGTCGGCAACGAGGGGCATCAACGACATGTAATAACCATTCTTGTACTCGGCGACCTTGGCGGTCCACACCTCCTTGCCGGTGCGAGCATCGAGCGCGACCAGGACGGCGTCGGCGGACGCGAAAAAAATCTTGTCGCCGAACAGGCCGACGCCGCGATTGGTCGGATGCAAAACTGTGAGGTCCTCAGGTAGCGGCCGTTTGTAACGCCACAGCACGCTTCCACTTTTCGCCTCGATGGCGATGAGCTGATTGCCCGGCGTCGCCACGAACATCACGCCATTGTTGACGATAGGTGGCGCCTGATGACCTTCAATCTGACCGGTGGCGAAGCTCCAGACGAGTTGCAATCGAGCGATATTGGCGGACGTGATCTGGGCCAACGGGCTGTACCCCCAGCCATCGTACGTCCGACGAAACAACAACCAGTTCGCGTCTTCAGGCTTGCGCAACCGCTCGGCCGTCACCGGCGCGTATCTGGCAAGCACGTCGGGCAACGGGGCAGGAGCCGGATTCGTGGCCGGCGCGATGGTTTGCTGCGCCGAGGACGGGTCTGTCAGACCGATCATCTGGCCACCGGCCAGCAATGCGACAACACAGGCGCCGCCCATCCGTTTCTTCGCGTTGCTCATCGAGTGGCCTCCCTTTGGCGAGATCGCGATCTGCCGCACGCCGCAAGTCCCGCAATTCCGTTCTCACATCTGGCCCCGGCATCAAGCCGGCGCGATGCCCAAGCGTCCAATAAATGGTTGTGCCACCACGAGCTTGCCGTTGATGATCTTGAGCGGCAGCGCCGCCAACGCCCGCGTGGTCGGCCCGTCGACGATCGCGGCAGCGTTGCGCGGATCATAGCGCGAGTTGTGGCAGGGGCATTCCAGGATACGCTGCTCGGCCAGCCAACCATCGACCTCGCAACCCGCATGGGGGCAGATTGCCGAATACGCTACCACGCCGTCAGCCGATCGCTCCCGCGTGGGCCCAGCGAGGGTCGCGGGATCGAGTCTGACCAGGATTACCTTGTTGAGTCGTGACCCGTTGCGAACGACGTTGCTGCCAGGCTCCATCGGCCACGCCAAAATTTGCGTCTCCGGGATATCGCTCGACGAAAGCGGGATAAGCTCGGTCGCATCGACCGCAACGAGTTGGTCCCCCTCCTTCGGTCGCTCGTCGGCGGGCTCGGCGAGCGCCCGGGCAATTCCGCAGGCCAGGCCCGAACCGAGCAGCGCGCTCAGCGCAAGGACATTGCGCCGCGTGGTTTGGCTGCAGCAAGCAGGACCTGGCGAAGGCGCATTGGCGCCCTCACTGACACTCCCGGCCTTGAGGTTCCGCCGCCGCACCCTTGGACCCCGCGTTGTTTGCGCGAGCCTACAGGAGACCGGGACCCATGAAAACACTACGGCAGCACCCCTCGCCAAGTGAATCGGCACCAGCTCAGCGCCAATTCTTGCGCGCAGCCAGGTCCGCGGCGACAACCTGCACTTCCGCTATTCAATCCAGATAAAACTTCTCCAGCTGCCGGTGCTCGGCGCGGATCCAGCGTACCGTGCCGGTGACCGAACGCATGACCACGGTCTCGGTCTCGATCGTGTCGCCCTTGAACTTGACGCCGCGCAGCATGGCGCCGTCGGTGACCCCGGTGGCGGCGAACAAGCAGTCGCCGCGCACCAGATCCTCCATGCGATAGCGCCGGCGCGGGTCGGTGATGCCCATCTTCAAGGCGCGCTCGCGCTTCTCCTCGGTATCGAGCACCAGGCGGCACTGGATCTGCCCACCGATGCAGCGCATCGCCGCCGCCGCCAGCACGCCCTCGGGGGCGCCGCCGACCCCGATGTAGATGTCGATGCCCGTAGCGGCCGGATCAGCCGTATGGATGATGCCGGCCACGTCGCCGTCGGTGATCAGCCGTACCGCGGCGCCGGCCTTGCGTACGCCGGCGATCACGTCGGCATGGCGCGGCCGATCGAGCACCAGCGCCGTGATCTCGGACGGCTTGACGCCCTTGGCCTTGGCGAGGTTGCGGATATTTTCCTCGGCGGACGCATCGAGATGGATGACGTCCTGCGGATAGCCGGGACCGATCGCGATCTTCTCCATATAGACGTCGGGGGCATTGAGCAGGCTGCCGCCCTCCGCCATCGCCATGGTGGCGATGGCGCCCGGCATGTTCTTGGCGCACAGCGTGGTGCCTTCGAGCGGATCGACCGCGATATCGACCTTGGGGCCGGTCCGGCTGCCGAGCGTCTCGCCGATGAACAGCATGGGCGCCTCGTCGCGCTCGCCCTCGCCGATCACCACCGTGCCGTCGATCGGCAGCTTGTTGAGCTCACGCCGCATCGCATCGACGGCGGCCTGGTCGGCCGCCTTCTCGTCGCCGCGTCCGCAAAGTCGCGCCGCCGATACGGCAGCACGCTCGGTGACGCGCGCGATCTCGAGCGACAGAATGCGCTCGAGCAATTGATGTGGCTCTACAGTGACGGTCGCCATTGTGGCAGGTTTCCTTTTCTCATGAATGCAGTTCCAGAACGCAGCTCCGGGCCGCACTCGTTCAATCCAATTCAGCTCTTCTCGATCCGGATCACCTGCGGCTTCTCGGACAGCACCCCGTCCACCTCGATGGCGGCGAGCGCCCGGCGCACCGCGTCCTCGGAGGTCGCATAGGTGATGAGCACCACCAAGGCGGGCTTGTCGGCCCGTGCCGGGTCCTCGCCGCCATGCGGCCGGCGGTCGCGCCCGTGCTGCATGATCGATTCGAGCGAAATCTGCTCGTCCGCCATGCGCCGCGCGATGGCGGCGGCGGTGCCGGGCCGGTCGACCACGGCGAGACGGATATAGTAGCCGCCCTCGTGGCGCTGCATCGGGGCGCGCTCTGGCTTGGTCAAGGCCGCGGCCGGCCGCCCGAAGGCAGGGACCCGGCGGCCGCGGGCGAGGTCCATCAGGTCGGCGACCACCGCCGAGGCGGTGGCGGCACCGCCGGCGCCCGGCCCCATCAGGGTCAGCTCCATGGTGTCGGCATCGATCGCGACCGCATTGGTGACGCCGTCGACCCCCGCGATCACGGTGCCCTGCCGCACCATGGTGGGATGCACGCGCTGCTCGATGCCCACATCGGTACGCTGGGCGACGCCCAGCAGCTTGACCCGGTAGCCCAATTCGTCGGCGGCCTCGAGATCGGCGAGCGAGATCGAACTCGATGCCCTCCACATGCACGGCCTGCGCATCGACCTCGGTGCCGAAGGCGAGGCTGGTGAGGATCGCGAGCTTGTGGGCGGTGTCGAAGCCGCCGATGTCGAAGGTCGGGTTGGCCTCCGCATAGCCGAGCCGCTGCGCCTCCTTGAGGCATTCCGCAAAGGAGAGATGCTCCTTGTGCATGCGGGTGAGGATGTAGTTGCAGGTGCCGTTGAGGATGCCGTAGACGCGGGCGATGCGGCTGCCGCCGAGTCCTTCGCGCAGCGTCTTGACGATCGGGATGCCGCCCGCGACCGCGGCCTCGAAGCAGAGCGCCGCGTCATGCGCCTCGGCCAGCCGGGCGAGCGCCACGCCATGGCGCGCCAGCAGCGCCTTGTTGGCGGTGACCACGCTGCGGCCAAGCCCGAGCGCCGCCTCGACCGCGCTCTTGGCGGGATCGCCCTCCCCTCCCATCAGCTCCACGAACACGTCGATGCCGCCATCGCGGGCGAGCGCGATCGGATCCGCTACCTTGCGGACCCGGGACAGGTCGAGCCTGGGGTTCTTGGGCGGGTCCTTGGCCGCATAGGCCACCAGCTCGATGCCGCGGCCGGAGCGCTCCGCAAGTGCGGCGCGCGAGCCCGCCAGCATCGAGGCGACGGCAGAGCCGACCGTGCCCAAGCCGGCGAGGCCTACTCTGAGCGGTTCGGCCATAAGGCAATCCGGGAGGAATCGTTGCGATCAGCCGCGTTTGGCAAGCGGAACAACGTTGTGCAACTTTTCCGGCGCGCTTTCAAGGAAACGTCTGATGTTGCGGGCGGCCTGGCGGATGCGCTGCTCGTTCTCGACCAGGGCAATTCGCACATAACCCTCGCCATATTCGCCGAAACCGATGCCGGGCGAGACCGCTACGCCTGCCTTCTCGACCAGGAGTGTGGCGAACTCGACGCTGCCGATGGAGCCGAACGGCTCCGGGAGCGGCGCCCAGGCGAACATGGAGGCGCGCGGGGCCGGCACCTGCCAGCCGGCGCGGCCGAAGGAATCCACCAGCACGTCGCGCCGGCGCTTGTAGATCGCCCGCATCTCGTCGATGCAGTCGTCCGGGCCGTTGATCGCCGCGGTCGCAGCCACCTGGATCGGGGTGAAGGCCCCATAATCGAGATAGGACTTCACCCGCGCCAGCGCCCCGATAATGCGCTCGTTGCCGACCGCAAAACCGATGCGCCAGCCCGGCATCGAATAGGTCTTGGACAGCGAGGTGAATTCGACCGCCACATCCATGGCGCCCGGCACCTGCAGCACCGAGGGGGGCGGCCGATCGTCGAAATAGACCTCCGCATAGGCGAGATCGGACAGCACATAGATGCCGTGCCGCTTCGCGAACGGGACCAGCTCCCTGTAGAAGTCGAGATCGGCCACATAGGCGGTCGGGTTGGAGGGATAGCACACCACCACCGCGATCGGCTTGGGGATCGAATGGATGATGGCGCGCTCGAGCGATTCGAAGAACGCAGGGGTCGGATCCGAGGGCACCGAGCGAATCACCCCGCCCGCCATCAGGAAGCCGAAGGCGTGGATCGGATAGCTCGGGTTTGGCACCAGCACCACGTCGCCGGGAGCCGTGATGGCCTGGGCCACGTTAGCGAAGCCTTCCTTGGAGCCGAGCGTGGTGACGATCTGGGTCTCGGGATTGAGCTTCACCCCAAAACGGCGCTCGTAATAGGCGGCCTGGGCCCGCCGCAGGCCCGGAATGCCGCGCGACGAGGAATAACGGTCGGTGCGGGCCTTGCCGATGGTTTCCTTGAGCTTCTCGACCACATGCTCGGGCGCCGGCAGATCCGGATTGCCCATGCCGAGATCGATGATGTCAGCCCCCCCGTTGCGGGCCGCCGCCTTGGCGCGATTGACCTGCTCGAAGACGTAGGGGGGCAGTCGGCGGATGCGGTGAAATTCTTCCATCGGAGAGGCTCCTCGGCCGGCGAGCCGGTGCGGCGCGCGGACGGCGCCGCGAGCCTTTTATCACGGGTTGCGGGCGCTGCCAGCTTTCGGATCGGCAGTGGTCGTCGCATCGGGGTTGCCGCCGTAGCGGTTGCGGGCCGCGACCAGGTCGTCCTCGAGCTGCTTTTGCTGAACACTGTCGAGCGGCGAGGTCGAGCGCGCCGGCGGCATATTGTGAACCTCCGGATAGGCCACCGGGGTCACCGGCGGTGCCGGGGCATCCGCCGGCAGGCCGCCGACCGCGGCCGGCAGGCGCTCGCCGATCATGGAGCCAGAGCAACCGGACAGGAGCGCCGCCGCGCACGCGGCCAGAACCGCCGCGCCGATGCGCGGGCTGGTCGGTCGCCGTGATCGCGATGCGCTCATTAGATACATCCGTGGATTCATCCAAGTGGAAGCCAGGGCCGGGACGCCCCGGTTGTCTAATCCGGCGCCCGATTGCCGCCGGCATGGTAGCCCGGTCCGGTGTTGCAGCCCATAACCCCACCTGACTTTACCCACTACTCCGACTCCGCGGCCGAAAGTTGGCGTCGGCGCGGATTTTTGCCCGGCCCTGGGCGTCATCGCACCGAGCAAAACCCCTTGTAAGTCAGGGAGCTATGACCGGAACGCCGGCATTTCACTGGTAATCGGGCCAGGGCAAGGTTTAAGGATAAAGAGTTAACAACGCGGTCCGCCCTCCCGCAATCGAAAAAGTCCCTCGGTCCGACCCGCGCCTCTTGCGCCGCTCACTTGCACCCGGGTCCGGCGCAGTCCATCTGAAGCAAAAGGAAATCCAATGAGAAACTTGGGGCCATGGGCGATGGCCGAGGTGGCGAATTGAAGGCCCCGACCGCGACATCCAAGGCGCCGGCCGCCCGGCCGCCGCAGCCAAGCGCTCCTGCAGCGCCAAGCGCTTCTGCAGCGCCAAGCGCTTCTGCAGCGCCAAGCTCTTCTGCAGCGCCGGGCGCATCCGTGGCGCCAAGCGGCTCGCTCGACATCGAGGAATTCGCCAAGAACTTCGCGCGCGTGGTCGAGCAAGGCGGCAAGGCGCTCGCCGCCTATCTCAAGCCGCGCGAGGAAGGCCGCATCCACGGCGAATATGCCGAGTTTATCGATGTGGTGAAGACGCTCGGCCAAGTCGGCCAATATTGGCTCAAGGACCCGCAGCGCGCCCTCGACCTGCAGCTGAGCCTCGGCCGCTCCTACCTCGATCTGTGGGCCGGCGCGGTCAAGCGCATGGCGGGCGAGAAGACCCAGCCGGTGGCCGAGCCGAGCCCGAAGGACAAGCGCTTCAGCGACCCCGAATGGTCGAGCAACCAGTTCTTCGACTTCCTCAAGCAGGCCTATCTCCTGACCGTGACCTGGGCCGACCATCTGGTGAAGGATGCCGAAGGGCTCGATCCGCTCACGCTGCAGAAAGCCGACTTCTACGTCCGCCAGATCGTCAACGCGATCGCGCCGTCGAATTTCGTGCTCACCAATCCGGAGCTCCTGCGCGAGACGCTGGCCTCGAATGCCGAGAACCTGGCGCGCGGGATGCACATGCTGGCCGAGGACATCGCGGCCGGCGACGGCGATCTGCGCATCCGCCAGAGCAACACCAATTCCTTCGAGGTCGGCCGCGATCTCGCGATCTCGCCCGGCAAGGTCGTCTATCAGAACGACCTCATCCAGCTGATCCAATACGCGCCTTCGACCGAGACCGTGCTCAAACGGCCGATCCTGATCGTGCCGCCATGGATCAACAAGTTCTACGTGCTGGATCTGACCCCCGATCGCTCGTTCATCAAATGGTGCGTCGATCGCGGGCTCACGGTGTTCTGCATCTCCTGGGTCAACCCCGACGCCCGGTTGGCGGCCAAGACCTTCCAGGACTACATGCTGGAGGGCCCGCTCGCCGCGCTCGACGTCATCGAGCAGGTGACCGGCGAGACCAAGGTGAACGCCATCGGCTACTGCGTCGGCGGCACGCTGCTCGCCGCCACGCTCGCCTACATGGCGGCCGATCGCGACCAGCGCGTCGCATCCGCCACCTTCTTCGCCAGCCAGGTCGATTTCACCCATTCGGGCGACCTCAAGGTGTTCGCCGACGAGGACCAGATCGCGGCGCTGGAGCGGCAGATGGCCGAACGTGGCTATCTCGACAGCTCCAAGATGGCCAACTCGTTCAATCTCCTGCGCTCGAACGACCTGATCTGGCCCTACGTGATCAACAACTATTTCAAGGGCAAGGCGCCGCTGGCGTTCGACCTCCTGTACTGGAACGCCGACGCCACCCGCATGCCGGCCGCCAACCATTCCTTCTATCTGCGCAGCTGCTATCTGGAGAACAAGCTGTCGCGCGGCGAGATGGTACTGGGCGGCGAGACGCTCGACCTAAAGTCGATCAAGCTGCCGATCTACAATCTGGCCGCCCGCGAGGACCACATCGCGCCGGCGAAATCGGTGCTGCTCGGCTCGAAATCCTTCGGTGGCCCGGTCAAGTTCGTGCTCTCTGGCTCGGGCCATATCGCCGGCGTCGTCAACCCGCCGGACCGGCACAAGTACCAGTATTGGACCGGCCCCAAGCCGACCAATGCCAACCTCGAGCGCTGGCTCGCCAAGGCGGTCGAGCACCCGGGCTCCTGGTGGCCGGACTGGCTCGCCTGGCTCACGGCGCTCGACGCAACGCAGGTCCCGGCACGCGCGCCCGGCGGCGGCAAGCTCGAACCGATCGAGGATGCGCCGGGAAGCTACGTGAAGGTCAAGGGTTGAAGGGGCCTAAGTGGCGGCGTCCCGACCCGAGGGTCGCCAGCATACCGACCCGCAAGAGCGAGAGTACCCTGAATGAACGCGTTTCCTTCTGAACTCATGCAGCATCGCTCCAACTCGCACGAACGCGACGGCGTCACCTACGCCAAGACGCGTGAAGGCTTCGATCTGCCGGTGATCGACGTCACCAATCCCCGCTTCGCGGTGCCGGACGATCCGGCGGGGGTGCGAGGCTTGTATGACGCCTTCATCGCCCACGAGCGCAGTCGTCGGCACCTCCCGGCCTTCGTCCTGCGAATGATGCTGCGCATGGCGGCGCGGAAGTCCCGGCTCATCCGCGCGCTGGTCGATCCGGAAGCGGGTTTCCTGGATGGGCTGAGCACCTACGTGATGAAGCTCGGCGCCGAGAATCTGGTGCCCCCCTATGATACGCCGGTCGATCGCCGGCTGGCAGGGTCGCCGCACATCGTGCTGTTACGATTGCGGATGCAACAGGTCGCCCAGCTGGTCGCGGCAGGGATCGCCGACGACCTTGCCAGCACCCGGGCCGGGGCGCCGTTGAGCCTGATCAATATCGGCGGCGGTCCGGCGCTCGACAGCATCAATGCGCTCATCCTCTTGCGTCGCGACCGGCCCGGGCTGCTGGAGCGGCCGATCGCCATCGAGGTGCTCGATGCCAGCCAGGATGGCGCATTTTTCGGGGCCAACGCACTGGCAGCGCTGCAGGCAGACCGGCGGCCGCTCGCGGGGCTCGAGATCGCCATGCGGCATCACGATTACGATTGGGACCAACCCGCGGCCCTGGCGAACCTGGTCGACAAGCTCGTCGCGGCAGGCGCGATCATCGCGGCCTCAAGCGAGGGAGCGTTGTTCGAGTACGGCAGCGATCAGGCGATCATGGCCAACCTGCGGGCGTTGCGCGCAAATGGGGCGGGCGCACGCCTGGTCGCCGGCTCCGTGACCAGCGCCGATGGCACCCGGCGGCGGATGATCGCCGCGACACGTTTCAAGCTGTTCCCGCGCGGCATTGCCGGGTTCGCCCCGCTCGCCACGCAAGCCGGATTCCGCATCGCCAGGACCGAGTCCGTGCTGCTCAGCGACCAGGTGCTCCTACGTACGATTTAGCCTTCACGTCTTCGGCCGCCGCGCCACGGTGACGCTCGCACCAACTTTGATCGTCATGATGCTTCTTTAGCTAGCTTCACGCCGGACGCCGCGACAGCGACAGCCAGATGCCGCCGCCGATCAGCGCGAGGCCGGAAAGGCGCCCCAGCAGCTTGGCGCGCGCGGGCTTCATGAACCAGACACGTCCCAGGCTCGCCAGAATGGCCCACCCCAAATCGCTCAAAGCCCCCAGCAGCACCGACACCACGCACATGGCGGTGAGCTGGGGCGCAATCGGCAGGCCCGGATCGACGAATTGCGGCAGGAATGCCGTGAAGAACGCGATCGTCTTGGGGTTCGACAACGCTACCAGCAATCCGCGCCCGAACTGCACGCGGTCGCTCGGCGGCAATGGCGTGGCGCCGCCTGCCCCGCGCCACGCCTGGATGCCGAGCCAGATCAGATAGAGGGCGCCGGCCCAGCGCAGCATCTCGAACCAATAGAGCGCGTGATTGAGGATCCAGCTCAAGCCCAACGCGATCACCGCCAGCAGCACGCCGGTGCCGCAGGATGTTCCGGCGACGGTGATCAACCCGGCGCGCAGGCCCTTGCTGACGCTGGTGGCGATGACCAGGGTTACGATCGGCCCCGGGATCAGGAACAAGACCAGAGTGATGAGCAGAAATGCCGTGAACAATTGCCAGTTCATCGATCCCTCCCCGCGCCCGAAGCGGCATTGACCGATAGACTTACCACGTCCCGACCGGGCCTTCTCACCCGAAGGTGATTTCGGGCCGGGGCAATGCTAGAAGCGCGGCATGCAAGCGGTGGCGCTCTCCTGCGGGGCGATCCCGCAGCCCCCATTCGAGATCATTCCCCGTGAACAAACCCCATACCGTCGGCAATCCACACACGCGCGCAATCGCTGAATTCGTCTCCGCCCTGCGCTACGACGCGATCCCGCAGCCGGTGCGCGAGCGCATCAAGCTCTTGATCCTGGATGCCATCGGTTGCGGCATCTTCGGCGCCCGCCAGCCCTGGTGCACCATCCTGCAGGGCACGCTGGGCGAGCTCGATGCGACCCGCACCACCACGGTGTGGGGCACTGGTTTGCGCCTATCCTCCCCGCACGCCACCCTGGTCAACGGCACCCAAGTCCAGGGCTTCGAGCTCGACGACGTCCATCGGCAAGGCGTCCTGCATGTGGGCGCGGTGACGCTGCCGGCCCTGATCGCGGTCGCCGAGAGCCATGCACGGCTGTCGGGCCGCGATTTTCTCACTGCCGCGGTCGCCGGCTACGAGATCGGACCGCGCGTCGGCATCTGCATGGGCCAGGAGCATATCGGCCAGGGCTGGCACTCGGGCGCGACCGTCGGCGTGTTCTCGGCCGCCGCCGGCGCCGCGCGGGCGCTGGGCCTCGACGTGGAGCAGACCGTGCACGCGCTCGGCATTGCCGGAACGCAGTCGGCCGGCCTGATGGCCGCCCAATACGGCTCCATGGTCAAGCGCATGCATGCGGGGCGCTCGTCCCAGAGCGGGCTCTACGGAGCGCTTTTGGCGCGCAACGGCTTCACCGGAATCATCGATGTCTTCGAGGCACCTTACGGCGGCTTCTGCACCACGTTCTCCCGCTCCACCGACCTGTTCGATCTCGCGGCGCTGAGCGCAGGCCTCGGGGCGCGCTTCGAGACCATGCGCATCTCGCTCAAGTTTTATTCCTGCGTCGCCAGCAACCACACCAGCCTGGACGCGATCCGGGCCATTCAGGCGCGCCGGCCGTTCACCCTGGACGAGCTCTCCAGGATCGTGATCCGCGGCTCGCAGGTCACGGTCGATCATGTGGGCTGGCCGTATCGGCCGGAGGGGCTGACCTCGGCCCAGCTCAACCTGCCGTTTTGCGTCGCGACGCTGCTGCTGGAGGGCGACGTGTTCGTGGATCAGTTCGAGCCGGAAGCCTTCACCGACGCCAGGCGCATGGAATTGTCGAAGAAGGTCGAGGTCGTGCATGATCCGGCCATCACGGCGCTCGGCTCCAAGTTCCGCCACAAGGTCAGCGTCGAGGTGCAGCTGCGCGACGGCACGGTCGAGCGCGAGACCCGCGAGCTGCCGCGCGGCGGCGAGGACGCCTTCGCGCCCGCCTCGGACATCATCGAGAAGTTCAAGAAGCTCTCGCGCGGCCGGATGTCGGAAGCTCGGCAGAATGATCTCATCGACATGATCATGAGCATGGAGAGCCTGCCGGACATGCGGGTGCTGCCCGAGGCGCTGCGCTCGGCGTGAACCGGGGCCGCACCAACACCACGGCGTCGTCCCGGCCGGAGAGCCGGGACCCATACGCCGCAGCCCAATTGGCAGGACACGGCGTATGGGTCCCTGCTTTCGCAGGGACGACTACTTGGAGAGGCATTCAATCATGCCCCGACGTCACGGAAAGCGCCACCTGCCGAAGCGCTTCGCGCCTCTTGGCGCATACCGCTCGGCGCAGCTGGGACGTCAAAGTTGGACAATCTTCGATCCCATGATCGCTGCCGTGTCCACGATCCATTGCATCAAAGGCTCCAGAACCAGAGCCTCCGTGGTCGAGCCACATGGGCCTGAGCCCGAGATGACAATGCCAATCAAGGCCAATTTGCCGCTGCTGCCTTCGAATACCGGCGCTCCCGAGTCGCCGTAGCAGGCGCCCAGCCCAGGCGTTTTGCCGTACGTCGCGGGATCGGCCAGGACGAGCCTCTGTGCATTTGGAATACCGGACTGCAGGACAAGAGTTGCCGAATGCGGCTCGCGAGTTTGTTGGCCTACACCTGAAGCAGTCCGACCAAAACCAACGACGACAAATTGCTCAGCGAGCCGGGCAGCGTCCTTTGCACTCAATACCGCTGGGGAAGGGTTTATCTCTAGAGCGAGCTTTAACAAGGCAAGATCCTGACCAATTTGCGGTTCAGCGTCAATTCGCGGCATGACCGAATAAGATCGATGTGGTACAACTTGCAGAGCCCATGCCGTTCTTGGGCTTGATTCCCAGAGAGCGGACACCACGTAAGCGCCCCTCGATCTGATGCAGTGCGCGGCAGTGAGAACAAGGTCTGAAGCGATCGCAACACCGCTGCACGCACCCTCGGCGCTCACGACCAGAACGACCGACTTGGCCAAGGCCGCATCGGCGGACGGCGCACCGCCGACGATTCCCGCTGCCGGCCAAAGTGTGAGCAGCCAACAGAAGAAGGTGCCAACCAGCAATCGCGGCGCCCGCGACAAAACAATGAGTTTGAGGTTCATGGCGCTGCCCCCCGCGCATATCGGCGTGAAATTTTGCCGCAATTGTGGCCAGCGCAATCTACGGAAACAGCGCCACCTGCTCGAGCCCGGTCGCTTCGGGAAATCCCAGCATCAGGTTCATGTTCTGCACCGCCTGGCCCGACGCGCCCTTGACCAGGTTGTCGAGCGCCGCCCCGATGATGGCACGGCCAGCGATGCGGTCCTCGACCACCCCGATGAAGGTCATGTTCGAGCCGCGCACATGGCGGGTCTGCGGCATGCTCCCGAACGGCAGTACATGTACGAACGGCTCGTTGATGTATTGCTTTAAAAGCATCGCATGAAGCTGTTGCGGGCCCTTGCCGGTGCCGCGCACATAGACGGTCGACAGGATGCCCCGATTCATGGGGATCAGGTGGGGCGTGAAGCTCACCACCACCTGGCGGCCGGCCGCCAGGCTGAATTCCTGATCGAGCTCGGCCATGTGCCGATGGCCGCCGACCCCGTAGGCGTGGATCCCCTCCGATACTTCCGAGAACAGCATCTCCTCCCTGGCGGCCCGGCCGGCGCCGGTCATGCCGGATTTGGCGTCGATCACGATCTCGGCGGGGTCGATCGCCTTGGCCTTGAGGAGCGGAATGAGCGCGAGCTGGGCACAAGTGGTGTAGCAGCCCGGATTGGCCACCAGCCGCGCCCCCTTGATGCGCTCGCGATAGAGCTCAACCAGGCCGTAGACCGCCTCCGTCTGCAGTTCGGCCGCCTGATGGGCATGGCCGTACCAACGCGCATAGGCGTCGAGATCGGTAAGGCGAAAATCGGCCGACAGATCCACCACCTTGACGCCCCGCGCCTTCGCCAGCACCTCCTTGACCACCTTCTGGGTGGTGCCGTGCGGCAATGCGCAGAAGATAAGATCGAGCGCAGTGCGGGCCCAATCCAGGCTCTCGATCGAGACCAGCTTGGGCAGCGCGAACGGGGAGAATTGCGGGAACACGTCGCGCATCTCCTGGCCGGCCCGCCGGTCGGCGGTCAGCAGATCGAGCTCGACAGCCGGATGGCGCAGCAGTAGCCGCACCAGCTCCGCGCCGGTGTAGCCCGAGGCGCCGAGCACGCCGATTTTCGCCTTGATGGAATCCCGCATGGTCGATCCTTTGCACAGCCGAACCAGCCGACCGGACAGCGAATACCGCGGAGAACTTCAGAGGGGAAGCGCCGCGGACCCCTGGCCCGGCGGCACGCAGACGATCACGCGCGCGCCGGTGCCTCGGCACGGCGGCAGCGCAGCAAGCTCACGGGCGCGATCATCGTCATGGGCGGCCCTATAGACGCCCCGCGCCCGATCGTCAATGTTGCCGCGATAAGCGAATCAACAAGCCGGACCGCCGCCGCCGACAGCGCGTTCACCTTCAGTGTCGCAAGTGGGAACCCCCATGACCACGATCGCCACCATCTGGACCCGGCTAGTCGCCGTCCTGCAGGGCCGCCAAGCGGAGCTGCGGTTGTGCGTGCGGGTGACGGCTTCCGCCGTACTGACCCTGGTGGTCGGGCAATGGCTCGAGGTGCCGCTGGTGCTGTGGGCGGTGCTGACCGCCGTCATCGTCACCCAGACCAGCGTCGGCCGCTCGCTCAAGGCGACGCTCGATTACTTCATCGGCACCCTCGGGGGCGCCATCTACGCCGGCGCCGTGGCGGCGCTCATTCCGCACGTGAGCGAATTGGCGCTCTTGGGCGTGCTGGCGCTGGCGGTGGCGCCGCTCGTGCTCCTGGCCTCGATCAATTCCAGCTTCAATGTCGCGCCCTTCACCGCCATCATCGTGGTGCTGGCGCCCACCATCACCCACTCGACGCCGATCGAATCGGCGTTCTACCGCCTGGTCGAGGTGGCGCTCGGCGCCCTCATGGGCCTCCTGGTCTCGTTGACGGTGTTTCCGGCCCGCGCACAGGCGCTGGCGATCGAGAGCGCCGCCCGCATGCTGGAGCTGGTGGCACAGGTCCTTCCCGACATGTTCGCGGGCTTCACCGGCGCGCTCGATCTGGCTGAGATCCTGCCCATCCAGGAGCGCGTCGGCAAATCCATCGCCCGGCTCGACGTGATCTACGCGGAGTGCAAACGCGAGCGCATGACCCAGCTAGCCTATGAGCCCGATCCGGGTCCGCTGGTGCGCACGCTGCTGCGGCTGCGCCACGACCTGGTGATCGTCGGACGCGCCGCGGTGGTGCCGTTGCCGCAGGTCTTGCAGCCGCGGCTGGGGCCGCCGCTCCAGCGGCTGGTGGCGGCATCAGCCGAATTTCTGCGAGACTGCGCCGCCGCCCTCCTGGCGCGGGCGGCGCCGCCGACGCTCGAAGCAGCGGACGCGGCCTTTGACGAATACGCGGCCGAGATTGCGGCGATCCGCCGCGAAGGCCTCATGCGCGAGCTGCCAGGCGATACGCTGGAGCACCTTTTTACCCTCGGCTTCGCGCTTGACCAGCTGCATCAGCATTTCCGGGACCTGAGACGGTGGGCTGGCGAATGGGCGCTGCCCGCCAAGGTCGCGCTGCCCAAAATTAAAGACTAGAGAAGCCCCCATGATCGAGTCTTCCCTCGCCGCCACGATCAAACGCGTCGCCCAGTCCCCGCATGCGCTGCTGCCGACGTTCGTCGCGGCCATCTTCCTGAGTGCCGCGCTGTTGTTCCAGATCGAGCCGATGTTCACCAAGCTGGTGCTGCCGCGGCTGGGCGGCTCGCCCTCGGTGTGGTCGGTGGCGATGGTGTTCTTCCAGACCACGCTGCTCGCCGGCTACGCCTATGCGCATGTCTTGACCCGCTACCTGCCGGGCCGGCCGGCGGTCCTCATCCACTTGGCGGTGATGGGCCTCGCGACCTTCAGCCTGCCGCTCGCCATCGGGTCAGGCCGTCCGGCCGCGGACGGCGAGATATTCTGGCTGCTCGGCCTGTTCACCACATCGATCGGGCTGCCGTTCTTCGCGCTCGCCGCCAACGGGCCGCTGCTGCAGGCCTGGTTTGCGCGCACCGACCATCCCGACGCCGGCGATCCCTATTTTCTGTATGCGGCGAGCAATGTCGGCAGCTTTCTGGCGCTGCTCTCCTATCCCACCGTGGTCGAGCCGCTGATCTCGCTCAGCGCTCAGACCCGGCTCTGGACCATCGGCTTCTGGCTGCTGATTGTGTTGATCATGGCGAGCGGCGCCCTGGTTTGGCGCACCCGCGCCGGGGCACCGCGCCCGGCGGCGGCCGAGCCGACCGCGCAGGCCGCAGCCCCGGCGGCGCCCAGTTGGCGCGACGGCCTCACTTGGTGCGGGCTCGGAGCCGTGCCGGCCGGATTGCTGATCGCGGTAACCGCCCACATCTCGACCGACGTGGCGGCGGTGCCGCTCCTGTGGGTGGTGCCGCTCGCACTTTATCTGCTGACCTTCGTGATCGTGTTCCAGCGCCGGCCGCTGATCCCGCACCGGCTCGCGGTCGGCCTGCAGCCGCTCTTCATCCTGGCGCTGGTCGGCGTCCTGATCCTCGATCCGGTCCGGATTCTCGGGCTCCTGGGCGTCGACAGCCTCGATCCCGTCAAGGTCATCATCGCCATCATCGGGCTGCATTGCGCGGTGTTCTTCGTCAACGCGCTGGTCTGCCACGGCGAGCTGGCGCGGCGGCGGCCGGCGGCACGCTATCTTACCGTCTTCTATCTGTGGCTGGCGGCCGGCGGGACCATCGGCGGCATCGCGACCGGCCTCATCGCACCCCTCACGTTCAGCTGGGTGGCGGAATATCCGATCCTGATCGTGCTGGCAGCGCTGTGCCGGCCGGGGCTGGCGCTGCCGCCCGACCGGCAGGGCCGTCAGCTCGTGCTCGGGGCGCTCGCCGTGACCGTGCTGCTCATGATCGCCTTCAGGCAGTTTCATCCGGAATTCGAGGAGACCAGGTTCAATTGGGTCATTGGCTCGTTCCTGGCGATGTCGGTGCTGTTCTGGCGCGCCCCGCTGCCGTTTGCCGCCATCATCGCGGTCGCCCTGTTCATCAATCAGACCTATGTGGACGTGAACGGCAGCATCTCGGTGCGCAGCTTCTTCGGCGTGCACAAGGTAGCGGACTCCGAGGACGGCCGCTTCCGGGTGCTCAGCCACGGCACCACGCTGCATGGCGCCGAACGCATTCGCGACCAGAGCGGCACGCCGGTCAGCGGCCGGCCCGATGTTCTGATGTACTACTACGACGGCTCCGCCATGGCGCAGGTGATGGATGCGGTGCGCGCCCGCGACGCCGGAGCGATCCGCTACGCGGTGGTGGGGCTCGGCGCCGGCAGCCTCGCCTGCCGCGCCAAGCCGGCCGATACGGTGCACTATTACGAGATCGATCCCGCCATCATCCATATCGCCCGCGACTCCGGCCTGTTCCATTTCCTATCCGCCTGCCGGCCGGGGGTGCCGATCATGCTGGGCGACGCGCGCCTCACGCTCGCGGACGCTCCGGACGGCGCCTACGACATCATCTATGTGGACGCCTTCTCATCGGATGCGATCCCGATCCATCTGATCACCCGCGAGGCGATGGCGGTCTACCTGCGCAAGCTCGCCCCGCACGGCATCGCGGTTATCCATGTATCGAACCGGTTCCTGGAGTTGGCCTCGGTGGTCACCGGCATCGCGGCGGCGAACGGCGCGGTCACCCGCGTGAACGACGGCTCCGACTTCGTGGAGAAGGAAGGCGAGTATCTGTTCGTCGGCACCGTTGCGGCGGTCGCCCGCAACGACATCGATTTCGGCGCGCTCGCGCTCTCGAACTATTGGCCGCGGCAGGCCCCGGACCCGAACCAGTGGGTGTGGACCGACGATTACTCCAACGTGGTCGGCGCGGTCATTCGTCAGCTCAGAGCGACCAACAAGGAGGAAGAACAATGATTTCATCGCTGCTGCTCCGGGTCAGCGCCGTGCTGCTGCTATGCGGCATGGTGTTCGGGATCACGATGGGGATACGGCAGGACTTCACGTTGGCGCCGGCCCACGCCCACCTCAATCTCATCGGGTTCGTGCTGATGTTCCTGGCCGGGCTCTATTACCGGGTCGTGCCGGCGGCCTCAGCCGGCCTGCTCCCCAAAATCCAGGCCGGCCTGCATATCGCCGGCGCCATCGTGTTTCCGATCGGCATCGCGCAGGTGCTACTCGGCGGCTCGGAAGCCTTCACCATCTTCGGCTCCCTGATCGTGCTCGCCGCCATGGCGATATTCGCCTGGATCGTATTCCGCACCGCGGCGACCTGAAGGCCCCTTAGCCCCCGCAACCAGCATCACGATCCGGCCATGCCCGTGGCATAGTCGGATGGGCTGATTCGCATCTTGATTCGGTTCTTTCGCCGACCGGGAGCGTGGATTGAAGCGAAAACGGCCCAGAAACCACCGAAACCGACAGCCAACGAGCCGAACCATGGCCAAGACCGCCAAGAAACCCGCTTCCAGCAGCGGCAGCGACCTGTTCAACCTGCCGCAAGCCGCCGCCCGTGGTGCCGCCGGGCGCGAGAAGTCCGCCCGCCCGCCGGCGCGCCCCGGAGGCGAGGCCGGCTACATGGCCCGCGACATCGAGGTGCTGGAGGGGCTCGAGCCGGTGCGCCGGCGGCCCGGCATGTATATCGGCGGCACCGACGAGAAGGCGATGCATCACCTGTTCGCCGAGGTGATCGACAATGCCATGGACGAGGCGTTGGCCGGCCATGCCCATTTCATAGAAGTCGAGGTCGGGGCCGACGGCTTTCTCACGGTGAGCGACAACGGGCGCGGCGTCCCGATCGATCCGCATCCGAAATTCCCGAAGAAATCCGCCCTCGAAGTCATCATGTGCACGCTCCACGCCGGCGGCAAATTCGGCTCCGACGTCTATTCCACCTCGGGCGGCCTGCACGGGGTCGGGGTGTCGGTGGTGAACGCCTTGTCGGAGCTGCTCGAGGTCGAGGTGGCGCGCGGCGGCCAGCTTTACCGGCAGGTCTACGTGCGCGGTAAGCCGAAGTCGGGCCTGGAGAAGCTCGGCAAGGTCGCCAACCGGCGCGGCACCCGGGTGCGCTTCAAGCCAGATCCCGACATTTTCGGCGCCAAGGCCAAGTTCAACGTGCTGCGGCTGTTCAAGATGACCCGCGCCAAGGCCTATCTGTTCGGCGGTGTCGAGATCAGATGGACTTGCGCGCCCACGCTCCTGCCGCACGGCGAGGAGGTGCCCGAGAAGGCGACCTTTCATTTCGTGGAGGGGCTCAAGGACTATCTCGCCAGCAGCATCGTGGGCCAGACCCTGGTGCATCCCGACATCTTCTTCGGAAAGTCCCAGAAGCCGGGCGGTCACGGCACGGTCGAATGGGCCCTCGCCTTCTCGGCCGACGCCGACGGCTTTCTGTCCTCCTATTGCAACACCATCCCGACCGCCGACGGCGGTACCCACAAATCCGGGCTGCGCAGCGCGCTGACCCGCGGCATCAAGGACCACGCCGAGCGCACTAACCAGGGCAAGCGCGCCGCGCCGGTGACCAGCGAGGACGTGATGGCGGGCGCCGCCTGCATGCTCTCGGTGTTCATCCGCGAGCCCGAGTTCCAGGGCCAGACCAAGGACCGGCTGGCGACTGCGGAAGCTGCCCGCATCGTCGAGCAGGCCATCAAGGACCCGTTCGACCACTGGCTCGCCGGCAATCCCGCCCAGGCCAACAAGCTCCTGGATTTCGTCATCAACGGCGCCGAAGACCGCATCCGCCGGCGGCAGGAGAAGGAGATTTCGCGCAAGAGCGCGGTGCGCAAGCTGCGGCTGCCCGGCAAGCTCGCGGACTGCACCAACACGGCGGCGCAGGGCTCCGAGCTGTTCATCGTCGAGGGCGACTCGGCCGGCGGCTCGGCCAAGCAGGCGCGCGACCGCGCCTCGCAGGCGGTGCTGCCGCTGCGCGGCAAGATCCTCAACGTGGCCTCCGCCGGCCGCGACAAGCTGGCGCAGAACCAGCAGCTCTCCGACCTGGTGCAGGCGCTGGGCGGCGGCACCGGGGCGCAATACCGCGACGAGGATCTCCGCTACGAGAAGATCGTGGTGATGACCGACGCCGATGTCGACGGCGCCCATATCGCCTCGCTGCTGATCACCTTCTTCTACCGGCAGATGCCCAAGCTGATCGAGAACGGCCACCTTTATCTGGCGGTGCCCCCGCTCTACCGGCTCTCCCACGGCGCCAAGACCTTCTACGCCCGCGACGCGCAGCACCGGGACGAACTCATCAAGAAGGAGTTCCACGCCAACGCCAAGGTCGAGATCGGCCGCTTCAAGGGGCTGGGCGAGATGATGGCGGCGCAGCTCAAGGAGACCACCATGGACCCCCGGAAGCGCACGCTGCTGCGGGTCACCTTGGTGACCGACGACCGCGGCGAGACCGCCGAACTCGGTCGAGCGCCTGATGGGCACCAAGGCCGAGGCGCGCTTCGACTTCATCCAGGAGCGGGCGGAATTCGCCAGCGCCGAGGAATTGGATATTTGAGGCTTCGCCTGCGGCGCGACAGCCCACGGGAAGGAAAATGACTATTGGGCGGCCGCGCCGGCCGCGGCCGCGCGCCGCCAAAGCAGCGCGCGCTCGCGGGCATTGCTCGTGAGCGATCTAGCGACCGGCGGCCCTCTGGACATCCGGCGGAAAGTCCGACAACTCGAACACTTGCCGGACCTCAATGACGTCGCCGTCCGCCGCCGGACAGCGCGAAGCCCACTCCACCGCCTCTGCCTTCGACTTGACCTGTATCATCCAGTATCCGCCGATCACTTCCTTTGCCTCGGTGAAAGGCCCATCGATCGTTCGTGGCTTACCGCCGGAAAACGAAAGTCGCGCGCCTTTCGACGGCGGCTGGAGTCCGTCCAGAGACAGAAGCACACCAGCCTTCGTCAGAGACCCGTTGTACTTGCTCATGGCCGCGACGGCCTCCGCGCTCGGCATCCAATCTTCTTCCCTTACGTCCGGGATCATGAACATCATGAATCGCATCGTCGTTTTTCCCTTCACTGGTTGGGAGCCGGGGCTGCCATTCCGCCTGGATCGGACGCCACGACTCTACTGACGCGTCGAATGAGGCGGCGCAAGATCGACATGATCGTCTAAGTTTTTGCTCGAAACGCAACCGCTTGATTTGACTGGATATCCAGGCTTGGCGGTCGACCGGCGGCAAGGTTTCTCGAGCCTCGCAGACGAATAGGGCTCTCCGAAGGTGGAAAGGCAGCCCAGCGTGCACCCACGAAATGACCAAAAAGACGCTGCACAGGCGCTGCAAACCGGATATCCTGCGCTTGAGTGCCGAAGGCACCGAAAGCTTGGACAGTCGAGAATTCCAGCAAATTCCAGTCATTTGAGCTTCTGGAATCGCGAGCTGAGGGCCTCGAATTGAACCGCAACCGGAAATGCTCCCAAGGAGAGAACTCGATGCGCATACAAGGCAAGTGGCTCGCCAGCACGGCGATTTTGACGGTCGGATTCGCGTTTGCGCCCCCGCCTGCGTTGCAGGCACAGACCAGCATCGCGCTCAGCGGCCAAATCTCCTCGCAGGAGGAAGGCGCCATGGAGGGGGTGCTGGTCTCGGCGCGCAAGACCGGCGCGAGTTTCACCGTCACGGTGGTGAGCGACGACAAGGGCCACTACGCCTTCCCGGCCGCCAAGCTCGAGCCCGGCCACTATACGCTGTCGATCCGCGCGGGCGGCTACGAGCCCGCCGCCGCGCTCGCCGCCGATGTGGCCGCCGCCAAGCCGGCCACCGCAGACATCAAGCTGCAAAAGGCCACCAAGAATCTCGCCTCCCTGCTTTCCAACGGCGAGTGGATGATGAGCGTGCCGGGCTCCGACCAGCAGAAGATGAACCTCACCAATTGCGTGAGCTGCCACACGGTGGAGCGCATCGTGCGCTCGACCCACAACGTGGAGGAGTTCGCCGAGCAGGTGCTGCCGCGCATGGCCCGCTACGCCAACCAGAGCATGCCGATCCATCCGCAGGTCAGGCAGGCCGAGCGCCTGCTCGAGGAGCGCGGCGACCAGCGCAAGCAGGCCCAACTGGCGACGGCCAAGTTTCTCGCCAGCATCAACCTGAGCGAAAGCGATACCTGGAAATACGAGCTCAAGACGCTGCCGCGGCCGAAGGGTCGCGCCACCCACGTCATAATCACCGAATACGATCTGCCGCGCTCGACGGCTGAGCCGCATGACGTGGTCGTCGATCGCCAAGGCACCGCCTGGTACACGAATTTCGGCGAGCAGACTTTCGGCAAGCTCGATCCCAGGACCGGCAAGGTGACCGAGTTCGCGGTGCCGGAGCTCAAGAAGGGCTGGCCGACCGGGATGCTGGGGCTGCGCGCCGACAAGGACGACAACATGTGGATCGGCATGATGTACCAGGGCGCAATGGCCAAGTTCGATCCCAAGGCGGAGAAGTTCCAGATCTTCAACCTGCCGCCCGAGATGAACAAGGACATGGCCCAGGTCAACATGGTGCGGGCCGAATCCATCGGCGTCGACGGCAAGGTCTGGTCGCAGAACAACGGCTTTGCGGCCGTGCACCGGCTCGACGTCGCCTCCGGCGCGATCGAGACCATCGCTCCGTTCAAGAATGCGGGCGTCGGCGAGAACCACAACATCTACGACATCATGCCGGACTCCCATAACAACGTTTATTTCACCGACATCGCCGCCGATTACATCGGCCGCATCGACTCCAAGACCTCCGAGGTCAAGCTTTATCCGATGCCGACCAAGCCGGCGGGACCCCGCCGCGGCATGATGGACGCCCAGGACCGGGTCTGGTTCGGGGAATTCCGCGGCAACAAGATCGGCATGTTCGATACCAAGGCCGAGAAATTCCAGGAATGGACCATGCCGACGCCCTGGTCGCAGCCCTACGACGTCGCGGTCGACAAGAACGGCGAAGCCTGGACCGCCTCGATGATCAACGATCAGGTCGACCGGCTTGATCCCAAGACCGGCCAGGTCGTCGAGTATCTGCTGCCGCGGGAGACCAACGTCCGCCGCGTCTTCGTCGACAACTCGACCTCGCCGGTGACGTTCTGGGTCGGCAACAATCACCGCGCCGCGATCGTCAAGCTCGAGCCGCTGGACTGATGCGTAGGGTGGGTTGAGCGTCTTCGCGAAACCCACCAACTTCCGTTACGGTTGAAACCGAAATGCGAAGGGCTGCCCCCGAGGGGGCAGCCCTTCCATTATCGAGCCGGGGTTCAGCTTCCGACCTTAACATGCTGCGTCAAGCAGCCGGCGGCATCAGGCAGCCGGTACTCCGTTCCGCAGCCGGTGCTGCCTAGGCAGCCAAAACCTCGATCGAGATGACGATCCAGGACGCGGAAGCAGACCTCGGCGTGAGACAATGAGACACTGGATCACCTCCTTTCGGTTGTTAACGATTCTTCCAATTTATAGCCGCTTTCCGGATTGTCAAAGCAGCGCTCGGGAGCGGAAACCGGTAAGAAGACGCTTCCACAAGCACTTGAGCGCCAAAGCTCGCTCCGGCCGCCGCCCCGATCCCGAAAAAGCTCAATCATAAGTGTTGGCACTCCCTGCCTTCGAGTGCTAAGGGAATGCCCAGCGCAACACGGGCCGGCTGCGGCGACCGCGGAAAACCTGTCGGCTTCTGTGGCCAACTGAAATTCTTCAATATTATCAACCAGACAGGAGGACGTCCGATGAAGTTTCGTCCGCTTCACGATCGCGTTGTGCTCGAGCGTATCGATGCCGAGGAGAAGACCGCCGGCGGCATCATCATTCCAGACACCGCCAAGGAGAAGCCGCAGCAGGGCAAGGTGGTGGCGGTCGGACCGGGCGGCCGCGACGAGAGCGGTAAGCTCATCCCCATCGACGTCAAGACCGGCGACCGCGTGCTGTTCGGCAAATGGTCGGGCACCGAGGTCAAGATCGACGGCATCGAGTACCTGATCATGAAAGAGAGCGACATCATGGGGGTGCTGACCGGAGTCGAGGCCAAGAAGAAGGCCGCCTGACGCCGGCGACCCTCTGCAATCCGATCCGCCGCCAGACCACAGCGGTCCAAGGCGGAACCCTTTGAATCAACCCGGCTCATCCGATGCCCGCGGCCGTGCGCTCGCGGGGCGGAATGATGTCGCACTGAAAGGACTTTCGAGATGGCTGCCAAGGACGTGAAATTCTCCGTCGATGCCCGCGACCGGATGCTGCGCGGCATCGATACTCTGGCCAGTGCCGTGCGGGTGACGCTCGGCCCCAAGGGCCGCAATGTGGTGCTCGACAAGAGCTACGGCGCCCCGCGCATCACCAAGGACGGCGTCACCGTCGCCAAGGAGATCGAGCTCGAGGACAAGTTCGAGAACATGGGCGCCCAGATGGTGCGCGAGGTCGCCTCCAAGACCTCCGACTCGGCCGGTGACGGCACCACCACCGCCACCGTGCTGGCGCATGCCATCGTGCGCGAGGGCGCCAAGGCGGTCGCGGCCGGCATGAACCCGATGGACTTGAAGCGCGGCATCGACATCGCGGTTGAGGCGGTGGTCGCCGACCTGCAGAAGCACTCCAAGAACGTCACCTCGAACGAGGAGATCGCCCAGGTCGGCACCATCTCGGCCAACGGTGACGCCGAGATCGGCCGCTTCATCGCCGACGCGATGAAGAAGGTCGGCAACGAGGGCGTGATCACGGTCGAGGAGGCGAAGTCGCTCGCCACCGAGCTCGAGGTGGTCGAGGGCATGCAGTTCGATCGCGGCTATGTCTCGCCCTACTTCGTCACCAATGCCGAAAAGATGCGGGTCGAGATGGAGGATCCCTACATCCTCATCTACGAGAAGAAGCTCTCCGGGTTGCAGGAGCTCCTGCCGCTCCTGGAAGCCGTGGTGCAGAGCGGCAAGCCGCTGGTCATCATCGCCGAGGACGTCGAGGGCGAGGCGCTCGCGACCTTGGTGGTCAACAAGCTGCGCGGCGGCCTCAAGGTCGCGGCCGTCAAGGCGCCCGGCTTCGGCGATCGCCGCAAGGCCATGCTGGAGGATATCGCGATCCTGACCGGCGGCACCATGGTGTCGTCGGATCTCGGCATCAAGCTCGAGAATGTCACCGTCAACATGCTGGGCCGCTCCAAGAAGGTGATGATCGACAAGGAGAACACCACGGTCGTCAGCGGCGCAGGCAAGAAGGCCGACATCCAGGCCCGCATCGCCCAGATCAAGGCGCAGATCGAGGAGACCACCTCGGACTACGACCGCGAGAAGCTGCAGGAGCGCTTGGCCAAGCTCGCCGGCGGCGTCGCGGTGCTGCGCGTCGGCGGTGCGACCGAGGTCGAGGTAAAGGAGCGCAAGGACCGCGTCGACGACGCCATGCACGCGACCCGCGCTGCCGTCGAGGAAGGCGTCCTGCCGGGTGGCGGGGTCGCGCTCCTGCGCGCCAGCGAGGTGCTCAAGCGGCTTCGCACCCAGAACGACGACCAGAAGACCGGCGTCGAGATCGTGCGCAAGGCGCTATCCGCCCCGGCCCGCCAGATCGCCCTCAATGCGGGCGAGGACGGCTCGGTGATCGTCGGCAAGATCCTGGAGAAGGATCAATACGCCTACGGCTTCGACGCGCAGAACGGCGAGTACGTCAACCTGATGACCAAGGGCATCATCGACCCGACCAAGGTGGTGCGCGCCGCCCTGCAGGGTGCTGCCTCCGTGGCGGGCCTGCTCATCACCACCGAGGCGATGGTGGCCGAGCTGCCCAAGAAGGCATCGCCGGCGCCGGCCATGCCGGGCGGCGGCGGCATGGATTTCTGACGATATCCGATCGAGCGCCTCGGTCAGAAAGCCAAGCGGCGGCCGGTTTCCCGGCCGCCGCCCAGCAAGAAAACAACGTTGGCCAAGCCGGCGGCAACCGCCGGGGCCGCAACCTCAGGCCGCCGCGGTCGCCGGCTGGGTCGGGCGCTTGTCGATCACCTTGTCGACCACGCCGAACTCCACCGCCATCTCGGCGGTCAGGAAGTAGTCGCGCTCGAGCGCGTCCTCGATCTTCTTCAGCGGCTGGCCGGTGTGCTGGACGTAGATCTGGTTGAGCCGCTTCTTCAGGTTCAGAATCTCCTGGGCATGGTTCATGATGTCGGTCGCCTGCCCTTCGAAGCCGCCGGAGGGCTGATGCAGCATGATGCGGGAATTGGGCAGCGCGAAGCGCTGGCCTTTCTCGCCGGCGGCGAGCAGGAGCGAGGCCATGGAGGCGGCTTGGCCGATGCACAGGGTCGACACCGGCGGCCGGATGAAGTGCATGGTGTCGTAGATCGCCATTCCCGAGGTGACCACGCCGCCAGGCGAGTTGATGTACATCGAGATCTCCTTCTTCGGAGTCTCGGCCTCCAGGAACAAGAGCTGCGCCACCACCAGGGTCGACATCCCGTCCTCGATCGGACCGGTGATGAATATGATGCGCTCCTTGAGGAGCCGCGAATAAATGTCGTAGGACCGCTCGCCGCGGACGGTCTGCTCGACCACCATGGGAACGATGTAGTTCATGTACGTATCGCGGGGATCTCTCATCTGGGCTCCTTCGGCGCGCGCGGGCCGGAATCGTCGGGCGGACGTCCGCCTTGTACCACAAGGTAATGCGCCCGCACCGCTTCTGCTCGAAAACAATCGATATCAACCCTGCGCCGGCATCGGGCGCAAATTGCGCCAATCTGCTACACCCACGCCGTAAAGCCGCCCCGCAATCGTTTTTCGCGCCCCTTTCCCACCCCATGGCCCCTCCCCTCATCCAGCTCGGCGATATCTCGCTCACTTTCGGGGGCACGCCTCTCCTCGACGGCGTGGAGCTGTCGGTCGCCACCGGTGAGCGGGTGTGCCTGGTGGGCCGGAACGGATCGGGCAAATCGACGCTCCTCAAGATCGCCGCCGGCCTGGTCGAGCCGGACCGCGGCACGCGCTTCGTGCAGCCCGGCGCCACCGTGCGCTACCTGCCGCAAGAGCCGGACCTCTCGGCGCATCCGACCATGCTCGCCTATGTGCAGTCCGGGCTCGGCCCCGGCGACGATCCGCATCAGGCCCGATATTACCTGGAGCAGCTGGGGCTCGCCGGCGACGAGGAGACGGCGCGCGTGTCGGGCGGCGAGGCCCGGCGCGCCGCGTTGGCGCGAGTACTGGCTCCGGCGCCCGATATCCTGCTGCTCGACGAGCCGACCAACCATCTCGATCTGACCTCGATCGAATGGCTGGAGCGCGAGCTCGATCAACGACGCACGGCGCTGGTCTTGATCAGCCACGACCGGCGCTTTCTCGAGACCCTGTCGCGTAGCACGATCTGGCTCGATCGCGGCAAGACGCGGCGGATCGAGCTCGGATTCGCCGCGTTCGAGCCCTGGCGCGACGAGGCGCTGGCGGAGGAGGAGCGCGATTACCACAAGCTCGGCCGCAAGATCGAAGCCGAGCAGCATTGGCTGCGCTACGGGGTGACGGGCCGGCGCAAGCGCAACGTGCGCCGCTTCTCGGAGCTGCAGAAATTGCGGCAGACCCGGCGGGAGTACCGCGGCGCCGCCGGCAAGGCCGTCATCGACGCGGCGCAGGCGGAGAAGTCCGGTGCGCTGGTGATCGAGGCCGACCGGATCAGCAAGGCGTTCGGCGCCCGCCCGATCATCGTGGATTTCTCGACCCGGGTGATGCGCGGCGACCGGATCGGCATCGTCGGTCCCAACGGTACTGGCAAGACCACTCTCATCAATGTCCTGAGCGGCGCGCTCGCGCCCGATTCCGGGCAGGTTCGCCTCGGCGCCAACGTGCAGATGGCGACGCTGGACCAGGGCCGCGAAGGCCTCGATCCGTCCTGGACGCTGGCAGACGCGTTGACCGGCGGGCGCGGCGACACGCTGGTCATCCGCGGTCAGTCGCGGCACGTGGTGGGCTATATGCGGGACTTCCTGTTCGCGCCTGAGCAGGTGCGAACCCCGCTCGGCGTGCTCTCGGGCGGCGAGCGCGGCCGCCTGATGCTGGCGCGGGCGCTGGCCAAGCCTTCCAACCTGCTGGTGCTGGACGAGCCGACCAACGATCTCGATCTCGAGACGCTCGACGTGCTGGAGGAGATGATCGGCGACTACGCCGGTACCGTCATTCTCATCAGCCATGATCGCGATTTTCTCGACCGCACCGTGAACGCCGTGATCATGTCGGAGGGCGACGGCCGCTGGACCGAATATGCCGGAGGCTACAGCGACATGCTGGCGCAACGCGGCCAAGCGGTCGCAACCCGGAAGCCGGCCAGAGCCAAGCCCGCCACCGCCGACAGAGCGGCCTCGCCGGCACCGGAACCCAAACCCGGCAAGCGGCGCCTGAGCTTTCATGAAAAGCACGCGCTCGAGACCTTGCCGCAGCAGATGGCGGCGCTGCAGGGCCGCATCGGCAAGATGCAGCAGCGGCTCGACGATCCCAATCTCTACGCCCGCGATCGCGCCGAATTTGCCCAGCTCTCCGGCGCGCTGGCCCAAGCCCAGCTCGAATTGAGCTCCGCGGAGGAGAAATGGCTGGAGCTTGAGATCATGCGCGAGGAGATCGAGGGCCAATGAGCTCAATGCGTAGATTCACGGCGCTTGGCTTTGCCCCGCCTGCGCGGCACTATCGCGACGATCCGGCCCCGATAGCGGGCCCGTTCGCGGATGGCTTCGACACCCGATTGTCGCGTTGATCAATCCCTTGTGCGGCCGCCGCCGGCCGGGGATCGGCTTGCACGCGCAACTCTTGCAGATGCGGCTTCGAGGAGAATGGCATGCCGGGTACCGAGAAGTTCATGGCTGATCTTCTGGCCATCATAGCCTCGAGCGAGCAGTCGGAAGATCAGCGGATCGACGCCGCCACCAAGCTGGCCGCCGCCTATACGGCCGGCCTGAAGGAGTCGCACCAATGGATCGGGAACCCGAGCGGCGACCAAGGTCTCATCAGCACCCACAAGGCCATCATCTCGGAGCAGAGTCGACGCCCGGCGAAATCCCCCGCCTGGCGCGTGCTGCATGCCGCGGAGAACGTCATCGGCGATCAAAAGATCAACCGGCACCCGTCCGCACGCCCCAAGGCGCGCAAGTCGAGACCTTGAGAAGAGCATTCGCTCGCTCTGCGCCTCGCCGCCCGGCGGATTTGTGGACCCGAGCGCCGAATTGGGATAAGCCGGGCCGGCCAGATTGGAGACGACATGACTGTACAGATTACGCCGACGGCGACCCAGCATACCGGCATGACCGTATCGGCGGAAGGCTCCGTCGCCGCCTGGCATGTCACGTTTCAGATACAGCGCGACGAGTCTCTCCACGTCGCCATCTCCATCCCGCTTTCGGGCCCGCCCACGCATCAAGAGGCGCAACAAAAGGCACTGAAGATTCTGCAGAGCTTCTTGAGCGACGCCAGCGAGGCCGCCAAGAACTATCAATTCTCCAATTAGAGTATTTTCAGGAAAGGCATGCCTCCGCGAAGGCGAGGGTGGACTCCGGTTTTACGTCCGAAAATGCGACACCCGCAAAAATGCTGGAGCGATTTCTTTCTCCGGTCTGTGTGAAACCGCTCTTGTCCGGCGCATTTTCGCTCCGGCCCGCCGCACTCAGACCTCACCGCTGGCTCGCGTGGGCAAAATTGCGCGATGCCGCGTAATTCTGACTGCCGGTGCCAGGCAATTTGCCCACCCTACCGGTTTGAGCAAGACCGGCCGACATCAAGGCGGCACGCCGCGGTCAGTTATCCAGGAAGCTCCGCAGAATCCGCGACCGGCTCGGATGCTTGAGCTTGCGCAAAGCCCGCGCCTCGATCTGTCGGATGCGCTCGCGGGTCACCGAGAACTGCTGGCCGACCTCCTCCAGCGTGTGATCGGTGTTCATGCCGATGCCGAAGCGCATGCGCAGCACGCGCTCCTCGCGCGCCGTCAGCGAGGCCAACACCTGCGTCGTGGTCTCGCGCAGGTTCGATTGGATGGCGGCATCGATCGGCAGGATGGCGTTCTTGTCCTCGATGAAATCGCCGAGGTGTGAGTCCTCCTCGTCGCCGACCGGGGTCTCGAGCGAGAGCGGCTCCTTGGCGATCTTGAGCACCTTGCGCACCTTCTCGAGCGGCATGCCGAGCTTGATGGCCAGTTCCTCCGGAGTCGGCTCGCGGCCGATCTCGTTGAGCAGCTGGCGCGAGGTGCGCACGATCTTGGTGATGGCGTCGACCATATGCACCGGGATGCGGATGGTGCGAGCCTGATCGGCCGTCGAGCGGGTGATGGCCTGGCGGATCCACCAGGTGGCGTAGGTCGAGAACTTGTAGCCGCGGCGGTACTCGAACTTGTCGACCGCCTTCATCAGCCCGATATTGCCTTCCTGGATCAGGTCGAGGAACTGCAGGCCGCGGTTGGTGTATTTCTTGGCGATCGAGATGACCAGCCGGAGGTTCGCCTCCACCATCTCCTTCTTGGCCTGGCGCGCCTCGCGCTCGCCCTTGTGCACCATCTGCTCGATCTTGCGGAACTCGCCGATCTCCAGACCGGTCTCGCCCGCCAGCGCATGGATGTTGCCGCGCATCTCCTTGATCTTGTCCTTGTCCTTGGCGACCAGGCTCTTCCAGCCCTTGGCCGAGAGCTTGGACACCCGGTTGAGCCAGCGCGGATCGAGCTCGGAGCCCTGGTAATTCTTGAGGAACTCCTCGCGGGTGACGCCGTGGCTCTCGGACAGCCGCATCAGGCGGCCTTCGTAGCCGACCAGCCGCTTGTTGATGTCGTAGAGCTGCTCGACCAGCGAATCGATGCGCGCCTGGTTGAGCCGCAACGACTTCACCTCGCAAACGATCTCGTCCTTGAGCTTCTTGTACTTGCGCTCCTGCGCGGGCGAGAGCGAGCTGTTCTGGAGCTGGAACTGGATGTCCTGCTCCTGCAGGCGGCGCAGCCGCTTATAGGCGTCGGCGACCTTGTCGAAGGTCTCCAGCACCTTGGGCTTGAGCTCGGCCTCGATGGCGGCGAGCGAGAGCGAGCCCTCCATGTCGTCCTCGTCGAAATCGGGCTCGGAGTCCGCCGCAGCCTTGTCCCCGCCCTGCCCGTCGTCGTCGCGTCCCGCCTTGAACGGGGTGGCTCCGGCCGGGGCGGTGGCGGGGGCGATGGTTTGCGGCGGCAGCGTGCCGCCATTGATCCCACCCGTGCCCGCAACCGCGGCGAGCGCGGCGGCGACCGGCCGGCCGTCGGGCCCGATCATCACCGGGGCCGCCATGCCCTTGGCGTCCGGGCCCGCATAGGTGGCCTCCAGATCGATGATGTCGCGCAGCAGGATCTTGCCCTCGTTGAGCTCGTCGCGCCAGATGATGATGGCCTGGAAGGTCAGCGGGCTCTCGCACAAGCCCGCGATCATGGCCTCGCGCCCGGCCTCGATGCGTTTGGCGATGGCGATCTCGCCCTCGCGCGAGAGCAGCTCGACCGTGCCCATCTCGCGCAGATACATGCGCACCGGATCGTCGGTACGATCCGGCGGCGGCGCCTTCTCGACCTTGGCGAGCGCCGAGCGCTTCACCTCCGCGACCTGGCCGCCACCGTTGGGCTCTTCCTCCTCTTCGGGCTCCTCGCGCTGCTCATCCTCATCGGGATCGGCGTCCTCGGATTCGATCAGGTTGACGCCCATCTCGTTGAATAGGGCGAGAACGCCCTCGATCTGCTCGGAATTGACCTCATCGGAGGGCAGCACCGAATTGATCTGGTCGTGCGTGACATAGCCGCGCTTCTTGGCGTTGCGGATCAGCTTCTTGACGGCGGCATCGGAGAGGTCGAGCAACGGGCTGTCCGGCACCGTCTCGGTCTCCTCGCCGGCGCGCGCACCTCCGTTGTCCGTCTTGGGAGGCGACTTGATCTTGGCTGCCATTACTCTCTCCCCGACCGGCGCCGAGGGCGCGCCGGATCATAGCCTGTCGTTAGTCGCCGATGGCCTAAAGGGGCGGCTCGAACCTGCAGCAACCGAGCTGCCGCTGCCCGCTTAGATCAACGTCTTACGCGATTCAATCCTGCATAACATGTCTTCTGCGCGAAGGCTTGTCGGGCAATCCCTGGCTGCGGCCGGAGGTATTCTCGCGCACCCCCGAACGAGCCGGCCGCCCGATCGCGTACCACTAGCATCCCGGGACGCCGCAGGCGCCGTAAATTTGGCCGCGAGACCCGGTCCCCGGCCCGGGAACCGCGGGCTCCGGCCAGCGGTCCCGGATCGCGCTCACAGGCCCGGCGGCCGGCGCCAGCCGACCACCTTGGCGTCGATACGCTCGCCGGATTCCGCGCTCCACCAGCCGTCATCGCGCCAGACGCAGAGGAACGGAAGCGCATAGGTTCCGACATGGTCCTCGCAAAGCAGCTCGAAGACCTGGCCGAACGGTCTTTCGGTATCGCTGGGAAACGCATCCAATCGGGCCTGTCGGGTTGCCATGTTCGCCTGTGAGGGCCGCGAGTTGATGGACGCGCCGCCGCAGCCGGCTGCCGGCGATCCGAATGACGAAGCACCGAACCGACCGGCCCAGCGCCCCTTTGGCGTATTTTCAAAGCAGGCTGACCGCCCCGATCTCGCATCCGGTTGCGGGCCCGGAACCCGCGCCGAAAGCCGACCGGCCGGGCGGCCTCAATCGCGCAGCCAGGGCCTGAGGTATTGCGATGCGCGCTCGATCTGCTCCTGGATGCGTGCGTCGCTCGCATTGCGGGACTTGAGATAATCGGCGATCTGGCCGCTGGCGGCCTCCCAGGCGATGTCGCGTTTGCGCAGCGAGTTCAGCCAGCCGAACGCGCGGCCCTCGTCCTCCGGATTGCCGGCAAAGACCAGATCCTTGTGCCCGAAACAGCCTGGAACCTCCTTGTCCAACTTCATGCGGCCCTACCCTGGATTGAAGCTCGGCGATGTCGTGCAGTCCATGTCCGGCAATGCGCCGCCCGCTATTTCGCAGACCCCTCGCGAGGCTTTCCCGACGGGCTGCCGAAGTATCGGAAAAAGCTCGAATCCGGCGTCAGCAGCATGCGCGTGTCGCCGGCGTGCAATCCGTTCTCGTAGGCCTGCATGGACCGGTAGAAGGTGAAGAAGTCGGGATCGCGGCCATAGGCCTCCGCGTAGATCCGGTTGCGCTCGGCATCGCCCTGGCCGCGCGTCTGCTCGCCTTTCGACTGCGCTTCCGCAATCAGCACGGTCACGTCGCGATCCGCCTTGGCGCGGATCTCCTGCGAATGCTGGCTGCCCTGGGCGCGGAACTCGGCCGCCTCCCGCTGCCGCTCCGTCTGCATGCGCTGATAGACCGCCTGGCTGTTCTGCTCCGGCAGATTGGCGCGCCTGATCCGCACATCCACCACCGATATGCCGAACGACTTGGCTTCGTTCTCGAGCTGATCGCGGACCAGCACCATGAGCTGGGCGCGCTTGTCGCGCACGATGTCGGTGGTGGTGACCTCGCCCAGCACGCGCCGCAGCGCGGAGTTGAGCAGGGTCGAGAGCCGCGAATTCGCCGCCTCGATGGCGCCGATGGTCTGATAGAACTTCAACGGGTCGTTGACCCGGTAGCGCGCGAAGGCATCGACCACCAGCCGCTTCTGGTCGGAGGTGATGACCTCCTGCGAAGAGTTCTCGAGATCGAGAATCCGCTTGTCGACGTAGATGACGCTGTCGAGGATCGGGATCTTGAAGTTGAGCCCCGGCTCGGTCACGGCGCGAATCGGCTCGCCGAGCCGCACCACCAGCACCTGGTCGGTCTGGTAGACCGTGAACAGGCTGCCGTAAGCGGCCACCAGGGCCACCAGGATCAGGGCGGCCAGGACGCCGCCAGCCAGATTGAGCCTCATCGGTTGCCTCCTGCCGGCGGCGCCGGGGTCTGCGGTGCGGCCGGCGCCGGCGCCGGCGGCCGCCGCGTCAGCTCGTTGAGCGGCAGATAAGGCACGACGCCGTTCTGCCCGCCGGATCCGGAATCCATGATGATCTTGTCGGTACCGCTGAACACGCGCTCCATGGTCTCGAGATACATGCGCTCGCGGGTGACGTCGGGCGCCTTCTTATACTCGTCATAGACCTTGAGAAAGCGCGAGGTCTGGCCGGTGGCCTCGGCGACGGTCTGCTCGCGATAGGCCTCGGCCGCCTGGGTGATCTGGGCGGCGCGGCCGCGCAATTCCGGCACCACCCGGTTGGCGTAGGTCTGCGCCTCGTTCTGCGCCCGCTCGGCATCGGAGCGCGCCGCCTGCACGTCGCGGAAGGAATCGAGCACCTGCGCGGGCGGATCGACCTTTTGGAGCTGAACCTGGGTCACCTGGACGCCGGCCCCGTAGTGATCGAGCGTCCGTTGCATCAGATCCTGCACCGCCACCTCGACGTTCTGGCGCGCACCGGTGAGAATCGGCTGGATCTCGGAATGGCCGACCACCTCGCGCATGGCGCTTTCGGCGACCGCCTTCACGGTGCCTTCGGGCTGCTGGATATTGAACAGATAATCGCCGGCACCGCTGGGCTTGATCAGCCAGAACACCGAGAAATCGACATCCACGATGTTCTCGTCGCCGGTCAGCATCAGGCTTTCTTCCGGCAGGGTGCGGCTGGGAGCGCCGCGGCGCGACTCCTCGGCCGGACGCATGCCGATATCGACGCGGTTGACGCGCGTGACCTTCGGGGTAAGCGCGGACTCGATCGGATAGGGCATGTGATAATTGAGGCCCGGCTGGGCGTCGCGCACGTATTTGCCGAAGCGCAGCACCACCCCGAGCTCGTCGGGATCGACCCGAAAGAACCCGGAAAATCCCCACACCACCACCGCGACGAGGGCGATCAAGGCGATCCCCTGGCCCCCCAGATTGCCGCCGGGCAGCGCCGAGCGCAGCCGCTCCTGGCCGCGGCGCAGGAACTCTTCCAGATCGGGCGACTTGGGACCCTTGCCCCCCGCCTGCCACGGTCCGCGATCTTGATCGTTCCACTTCATCGGATGTCTCCTCGCTCGACCGCTACGCCATGCGTCGCGCGTGGCCTGCGCCGGGAGCTTGCGGTTCTAGGACGGCTCAAGGACTTCTGGTGACTTAGGCGGCCCGGGTATGCGTCTCGTCGGCTGGCTTCATGTATTCCGGCTTCATGCGCCATAGCTGAAAGCCGTCAAATTTGATCGCCTGCTCGATCTTGGCCCTGGAGAAATGGTGCGGCGGGTGCTCGCCTGCCCTGATCGAGCCGTCCGCGCTCCAGGGACCGTGGTTGGTGGGAAGCTTGCTTCCGGACGAATCCCCGGCGAATGCATGCAGGTTTGCGCTCGATTCCGACGTGAAGATGTAGATTTGCATCAAAAAATGTCCCTTCCGTTGAACGAATAAATCAGCCGCCGGTGCGTTGTTTCAAGTGCTTTAGCTGTGTATTGTGATAGCTTAGCACAATGAGGGGCGGCAGGATCGTAGCACGGGAGACCGGAATTCTCCAGGAGCGCGGTTTGGCCGCAAAGGAGCCGCGAACGGCGCGGCAGCCGCAAGCGGCACCGTAGCCGCGGACACCGCGCATTGTCCGTATTTATGCTGAATAGTTCGCATTTCGTGGTTCGGAGGCAAAACGCTTGATCACCGCCCATATACGGGCGGCAGCCAAATTCGAGGGAAATCCAATGATGCATAAGTTCCAGGTTGGTCAATCTGTCGCGCTTATTCCCCGGGTCATCCGTCAGGCGGCGTCGGGCACCTACGAGATCACCCGGCTGATGCCGGAAAACGAGGTCGAGCCGCATTACCGCATCAAGAGCCACTCCGAGCGGCACGAGCGGGTGGTTCCTGAAAGCGAGCTGGAGATGTCGCTGACGTCTTGAGCCCGGCCGCGGCGTCGCAAACCGGCCCACATGGCCGGTCCTCACAGCCCGGCTCACAGGATGGTGTTGCCCAGCACCATGACGAGCGCGAAAGCCGCGATCGTCATGATCCCGAAAGCCATCTTGCGCTCGCGGGTCGCGGCCTCATACCAATTGAGGGATGAAAACATCCCTCCCAGAAAAAGCGCCAGAATGAGCCATTTCACCGCGGTACCCCGGTCACCTGGAGGGGCGGCAAGACGCGGATCGAAGGTGAGCCCGATCCGGCCTTCAGGTCTTCACGAAGCGTCTCATAAATAGATGCTTCGACAATATGCCGGCAAGATGACGGCAATCGAGCGGGAGAGCTATCAGACCGCCCTCCCGGTCGCAGGGAGTCACAGGGCTTCGAGCTTGTCGGCCGCGATCTTGCCGGAGCGCGGATCGGTTTGCGCCTCGAAGGTCACCTTCTGGCCCTCGCGCAGCCCGCGAATTCCCGCGCGCTCGAGCGCGGTCGCGTGGACGAACACGTCCTTGCCGCCGTCGTCGGGCTGAATGAAACCGAAGCCCTTCTGGTCGTTGTAGAACTTCACCGTACCTGTGGTCATGAATCTTCCTTTCACTGACGGTTGTGCACGTGGGACCGGGCGCGATATCGCACCCGATTCCGGTCGTCGAATTTGGAGCGAGTTCTGAAACGTGCGCCGCACAGTGCGATGCGAAGCGGCCCAGTGGTCCGGCCAAATGTCGATGCCGCACGTGTACAGGTTGAAACGCAATATAGCAAGACAAGAGAGATTTCGACCGCCCCACGCGCGGCCAAAATCCCGCGGAATTATGATTAATCGGCTCTTCCTGCTCGAGCTAATCCTCGAAGGTCAGATTGGCCGCCTTGACGACGGCTTCGTAGACCTTGATGTCGGCATCGATCATGCGCCGGAAATCCTCCGAGGAGGTGCCGCCGGGGGTGACCGCCATGGCCTTGAGCTTCGGGCTGACGTCGGGCGCCAGAATGGCCTGCCGCAGCGCCGCCTCGAGCTTCTTGGCGATCGCGGGCGGCGTGGCGGCGGGCGCGAACACGCCGCTCCACAAATGGATGTCGACCTCGGGCAGGCCCTGCTCCGCCATGCTCGGCACATCGGGAAGCTCGGGCGAGCGCTCCGCCCCGGTGACCGCGAGGGCATGCACCTTGCCCGCCTTGACCATCGGGACGCTCGGCGGTCCATCCGCGATGGCGATCAGGCACTGCTCGCTCACCACGCAAAACAGCATCTCGGTCGTGCTCTTCCAGGGAATCCCCACGCCGGGCATCCCGGTCTTGAGCTTGAGCAGCTCGGTGGTGATGGTGAATGCCGGGGACGTGGTGGCATAATTGGCCTTGTCGGGATGCTGCTTGGCCCAGGCCACCAGCTCGCCCACCGACTTCGCCGGATTGCTCACCGGCACCGACATGATCAACGGAAAGTTGGCGATCATCGAGAGCGGGATGAAGCTCTTGGTCGGATGGTAGCGAAGATTGGGATAGACCGCCGCCGCGACCGACATCATGCCGCTGGCGCCGACCAGGAGCGTGTAGCCGTCGGCCGGCTGGTTGGCGACATATTCGGCGGAGGAGCGGCCGCCTGCGGCCGGCCGGTTCTCGATCACCACCGTCTGCCCGAGCAGCTCTGACAATTTCTGGCCGATCAGGCGGGCGAAAATGTCGTTGCCGCCGCCGGCGGCGAAGCCGACGATCATGCGGATCGGGCGGCTGGGATAATTCGCCGCCGGATCGCTTTGGGCCGCGGCCGGCAGAACGGCGGCCGCCAGCAGACCCGGCAGCGCCAAAACGCCGATCAACGTGTTGCGGTAGAAGCTCGTCCACGTCATGCCGGCCTCCCTTTCGGTAGCTGGGCGTCGCTCATGGCCACGCCTGCCTGTTGCGAGGAGTCTAGCAGCAATCGGCCAATTCCGCGATAGCGGCTGCCGGTCCGGGCAGCCGGCATTGTATTCGCCCCGGCCCCGGAGTTTACTGCAGGCTTCGTTCCCGCCGCACCGGCACCGGTCAATATGGCTTCATCAGGCGCCGACCAAATCAGCCACGCAAAACCGTCCGGGGATCTGTTCGGCCAGCCGCGCGGCCTGACCTTCCTGTTCGCCACCGAGATGTGGGAGCGTTTCTCCTATTACGGGATGCGGGCGCTGCTCGTCCTCTACATGACCAAATACCTGCTGGTCCCGGACCGCGCCGATGGCGTCATCGGGCTCGAAAGCTTGCGCGGCCTGCTCGAGGGCATGTCCGGCCCGCTCGGCGTGCAGCCCTTCGCATCGCAAATCTACGGCCTCTACACCGGGCTCGTCTATCTCACCCCGCTCCTCGGCGGCCTGATCGCCGACCGTCTGCTCGGCCAGCGCCGCGCCGTGGTCATCGGCGCCGCCCTGATGGCGGCCGGCCATTTCATGATGGCGTTCGAGCCCTTGTTCCTCATCGCGCTCACCACCCTCGTCATCGCCAACGGCGCCTTCAAGCCCAACATCGTGACCCAGGTCGGAGGCCTTTACGATCCTGGCGACCATCGGCGCGACCGCGCCTACTCGATCTTCTATGTGGGCGTAAACATCGGCGCCTTCCTGGCGCCGCTGGTGTGCGGCACGCTCGGGGAGGGCTTGGGGTGGCACTATGGCTTTCTCGCCGCCGGCGTCGGCATGACGATCGGGCTTGCGGTCTATCTCAGCGCGCTGCCGCTGCTGCCGGCCGACGAGATGCAGAAGCTCAAGGCCGCCGGGCTCGATCGCCTGCCGCTCGACCGATCGCAATGGCGCGCCATCGCGGCGCTGGCGGCGCTGTTTGTTCCGACCACGCTGTTCTTCGCCGCTTACGAGCAGCAGGGCAACACCATCGCGCTGTGGGCCGACGACTACACTGATCGCACCATCGATCTTTTCGTGTGGCACGGCCAAATCCCGGTGACCTGGTTCCAGGCCTTCAACCCGCTGATGATCTTCGCCTTCACCCCTCTGGTCCTCGCTCTCTGGTCGCGGCAGGCGCGGCGCGGGCGCGAGCCTTCGACCATCACCAAGATGGCGCTCGGCTGCTTCGGCGTCGCGCTCGCCTATCTTATCATGGTGGGCGCCGCCTGGTTCGCGCAAGGCGACGAAGCGAGCTGGTGGTGGCTGCTGGCTTATTTCATCGTCATCACGCTCGGCGAGCTCTATCTGTCGCCCATCAGCCTGTCGCTGGTGTCGAAGACGGCACCCGCCCGCATGCTTTCGCTGATTATGGGCTTGTGGCTCGCCACCAGCTTCGCCGGCAATCTCATGGCCGGCTGGCTCGGCGGCTTCTGGAGCGCCATGGACAAGGTCAGCTTCTTCCTGATGCTGGCCGTCATCGCGGCCTTGGCCGGCGTCCTCATCTTTGCCCTCAAGCGGCGACTTCGGGACGTTCTGGAAGATTGAGCCGCCCGCACGCCAGTTTTGGTCCTGCCATGAAAACCGTGAGGATCGCCGCCGCCCAGACGGTCGAATTTCGGGAGGACATCGCGGCGGCGCTGGACTGCGCGGCGGACATCGCCGCGCGTGCTGAGTGCGAAGGTGCCGCGCTGCTGTGCTTTCCCGAATGCTTCCTCCAGGGCTATCTGACCGAGGAGGCGCCGGCACGACGCAATGCCCTCGAGCTCGCGTCGCCTGCATTCGAAGCCGCGCTGAGCCGGCTCCCCAGAACCGGCCCGATGATCGTCATGGGGTTGATCGAAACGGAGCAAGGGCGATTGTTCAACACCGCCGTCGTGGTGGATCGCGGCGCCGTCACCGGTCGATACCGCAAGGTTCACCTGCTCAGCGGCGAGAAAATTTTCGATCCTGGCGACGATTGCCGGGTGTTCGAGATCGCCGGCTTGCGTTTCGGAATCAATATTTGCTGCGACACCAACATTCCCGCGGCGGCGCGGAGGGTCGCCGACCTCGGCGCATCCTTGATCGTGTGCCCCGCCAACAATATGCACCGCAGAGCCACCGCGCAGGCGCTCAAGCAGGTGCACAATTCCGTGCGGGGCGAGCGATGCCGCGAAACCGGCCTTTGGCTGATGTCGGCCGATGTGACCGGCGAGCGCGACGGATGTGTCTCTTGGGGGCCCACCGCCGTCTTGAATCCGGCCGGCGAGGTGGTGGCTCAGCTGCCCTTGGAAAAACCCGGACTGCTGCTCTTCGATATTCCTTGCCGCCTTTAACGCATGATCCTGAAAAGTTGCAGACTTTTTCGGACCAAATCATGCGCAAAGCCAAAAAGATTGGAGCGCTATCCGATGCAATCTGATCGGATAGCGCTGGCATCGGCGAGAATTCCGGTCCTAAGACAGTCCGCTAGCCGAGCGCGGCGGCGAGGTCGGCGATTAGATCGTCGGTCTCCTCGATGCCGACCGAGAGCCGCACCAGGCTGTCGCCGATGCCCAGCGTGGCGCGCACCTCCGGCGGCACCGAGCCATGGGTCATCAGCGCTGGATGCTCGATCAGGCTCTCGACCCCGCCCAGGCTTTCCGCCAACGCGAACAGCCGGCAGCGTTCGAGAAACCGCTTGGCCTCATCGAGGCCGCCGGCGAGCTCGGCCGCGATCATGCCGCCGAAACCGTGCATTTGGCGCTTGGCCAGCGCGTGCTGCGGGTGGCTCGGCAGTCCCGGGTAAAACACGCGCCGCACCTTGGGATGAGTTTCGAGCCATTGCGCGATCTTCAGCCCCGATGCGCAGTGGCGCTGCATGCGCAGCGCCAGGGTCTTGAGCCCGCGCAGCGCCAGGAATGAATCGAACGGCCCCTGGATCGCGCCGACGGCATTCTGCAGAAAGGTTAGCTTCTCGCGCAGCACGGCGTTCTCGCCCACCACCGCGACCCCACCCACCATGTCGGAATGGCCGTTGAGGTATTTGGTGGTCGAATGTACCACCAGATCGAAGCCATGCTCGAGCGGACGCTGGATGTAGGGGCTGGCGAAGGTGTTGTCGGCGGCGGCCCAGATGCCGCGCCGGCGGGCGATGGCGGCGACGCGCTCGAGATCGATCAGCTTCAGGAGCGGATTGGTGGGCGACTCGATCCAGATCAGCCGGGTGCTCGGCCGGATCGCCTGCTCCAGCGCCTCGGCGTCGGTCAGATCCACATAGGTGGCCTCGATCCCGGCCGAGCGCGCGCGCACCCGCTCGAACAGCCGGCGCGAGCCGCCGTAGAGATCGTCGACCGCCACGATATGCGAGCCCTGGTCGAGGCATTCCAGCGTGGTCGCGATGGCGGCGAGGCCGGACGCGAAGGCAAAGCCGGCGCTGCCGCCTTCGAGATCGGCGATGCAACGCTCGAACGCCATGCGGGTCGGATTCTTGGTGCGGGCATAGTCGTAGCCCTTGTTGATGCCCGGGCTCTGCTGCACATAGGTCGAGGTGGCGTAGATCGGCATCATCACCGCCCCGGTGGTCGGGTCGGGCTCCTGCCCGGCATGCACGCAACGGGTCGCGAAATGGAGCTGGTTCGATCGGGTCATTGAACGCTCTTGGCTGTGATCATCGGCTGCCGTCACGGGGCGAGCCGGAAATAGTTGATGAGGTCGAGCCGGGTCGCCACGCCCAGGAACTGGTCGCCATCCATCACGATGGCGATGTAGTCCTTGCGGAACAGCGGCACCAGCTCGGCGATCGGCGCAGCGGCCGAGATGGTCTCCAGCCGCGTCACCATCACGTCCTGCACCGGGCGCGCGAAGGCGCGGGCGGCGCCGCCTTCGTCGGTCAGCATGGCCGCGAGCACGTCGCTCTCGTCGATCAGCCCGACCACCTGCCCACTCGCGTCGATCACCGGAAGCTGGGAGACATCGCCCGAGCGCATGCGCGAAAACACCGTGCGCAGCGGATCGTTCGGCCGCACCGAGACCGTGTTGCCCTCGCTGGCGCGGCTCACCACGATGTCGCCGACCGTGCCGTGGCGGTCCGGATGGGTGAAGCCTTCCTGCGCCAGGAAGATGGGATTGAACACCTTGGACAGGTATTTGGCGCCCGAATCGCACACCAGGCTGACGACGCGTTTGGGCTCGGTCTGCGCCCAGCAATAGCGCAGCGCCGCCGCCAGCAAGGTGCCGGAGGACGAGCCGCCGAGCACGCCTTCCCGGCGCAACAGCTCGCGCGCCGCCGCAAAGCTGTCCGCGTCCGAGACCGAATAGGCTTGCGACACCAGATCGAGATCGCAGTTCGGCGGGATGAAGTCCTCACCGACGCCTTCGACCGCCCAGCTGCCGGCCTGCGGCATCTTCCCGGTCTGCACAAAGGGGGCGAGCACCGAGCCGACCGGATCGGCGAGGATCATCGCGGTCTTGGGCGACATCTGCCGCATGAACCGGCCAATCCCGGTCAGCATGCCGCCGGAGCCGACGCCGACCACGACGGCGTCCACGTTGTGCTCCATCTGGCGCAGAATCTCCGGCCCGGTGGTGGCCGCATGGGCGCGCGGATTGGCCGGATTGGCGAACTGATTGATGAAGAAGGCGCCGGGCGTGCGTCGCGCGATCGCCTCGGCGACGTCCTGGTAATAATCGGGGTGGCCCTTGCCGACGTCGGAACGCGCCGTCACCACCTCGGCGCCGAGCGCTCTCGCATGCAATACCTTCTCGCGCGCCATCTTGTCGGGCACCACCAGCAGCGTGCGATAGCCCTTGCGGCCGCCGACCAGGGCGAGACCCAATCCGGTATTGCCGGCGGTCGCCTCCACGATGGTACCGCCGGGCGCCAGCTGGCCGTCGGCTTCGGCCGCCTCGATCATGGCGCGCGCCGGCCGATCCTTGAGCGAGCCGGACGGATTGGCGCTTTCGAGCTTGAGAAACAGGCGGCAAAGTCCCCGATCGATGCGGGTCACTTCGATCAGGGGGGTTTCGCCGATGAGGTCGAGAACCGATGCCATGAATCCGCCGCTGCCCTTGTCGCCAGCCATTCCGGCCGGTGCCCCTTTGGTTCAACCCGTCCGATATTCCATCGACTAATTTAACCTATTGGGCCGCAAAAGGATTGACTTTCGACCCGGTCTGCTTATGTTCCACCCGAAACGGTTCGATTGAAACTTTCGACCTTCCGCTCCCGCGCAACCTCAGTCGTTGTACCGTCATCCGGCGCGGGTACGCTCCGGATTGTCCCAATTCGAGGTTCTATGCCTTTTTCCAAACTTGGCTTGTCCGACAAGGTTCTCGCCGCCGTCAAAGCGGCCGGCTACACGACCCCCACCCCCATCCAGGAACAGGCGATCCCGCACGTGCTGGCCCGGCGCGACGTCCTCGGCATCGCACAGACCGGGACCGGCAAGACGGCGGCCTTCACGCTGCCGATGCTCACCATGCTCGAGCACGGCCGCGCCCGCGCCCGCATCGCCCGCACCCTGATCGTCGAGCCGACCCGCGAGCTCGCCGCCCAAGTGGTGGAGAGCTTCACCAAGTACGGGGTCAATCACAAGCTCAATGTCGCGCTCCTGATCGGCGGCGTATCGTTCGACGATCAGGACGCCAAGCTGATGCGCGGTGTCGATGTCCTGATCGCGACGCCCGGCCGGTTGCTCGACCATTTCGAGCGCGGACGCCTGCTGTTGACCGGAGTTGAGCTCCTGGTCATCGACGAGGCCGACCGCATGCTCGACATGGGCTTCATCCCCGACATTGAGCGCATCTGCAAGCTGGTGCCGTTCACCCGCCAGACGCTGTTCTTCACCGCCACCATGCCGCCCGAGATCCAGCGCATCACCGAGCAGTTTCTGCACAATCCGGTGCGGGTCGAGGTCACGCGCGCTGCTTCCACCGTCGCCACCACCACCCAGGCGCTGGTCAAGTGCGGGCGCGAGCCACATGACAAGCGCGACACCTTGCGCCGCCTGATCCGCGCGGCCGAAGGGCTGAAGAACGCCATCATTTTCTGCAACCGCAAGCGCGAGGTCGCGCTGCTGCACCGCTCGCTGGTGCGCCACGGGTTCTCGACCTTGGCGCTGCACGGCGACATGGACCAGCCGTCGCGCACCGCGGCGCTCGAGGAGTTTCGCCGCGGCGAGGTGGCGCTGCTGGTCGCCTCCGACGTGGCGGCGCGCGGTCTCGACATTCCCGACGTCAGCCACGTGTTCAATTTCGACGTTCCCCATCACCCCGACGATTATGTCCATCGCATCGGGCGCACCGGACGCGCCGGACGCGCCGGCGCCGCTATCACGCTGGTGGCGCCTTCCGACGGCAAGGCGGTCACCGCGATCGAGAAGCTCATCGGCCAGGATATTCCCTGGATGGGCGAGCCGCCCGCTTCGACGGATGCGGCGCCGCCGCCGGACGGGCAGCGCGGCGAGGCTCGGGGTGGCCGGCACGGTCGCCCTGCCCCGCGGCGCGGGCAGTCGCCGGCACGGCGGGCGCAATCGCCTGCGCGGCAGGAGCCATCTCCCGCCCGCCAGGAGCTGCCTGCGCGGCGCGAGCAACCACCCGCTTCGGTCACCCATATCGAAGCGGCGCGCCCGCGGCCGGGTCGCAAGCCGGCCGAGCGCGAGCGGCCCCGCCAAGAGCCGGTCGAAAGCGACGAGGCAGCCCTCTCGCACCTTCCGGCATTTCTGTTGCGGCCGGTGCGCGTGAAGGCTTGATCGAACGCGGCGCTCCACGAATTGCGTTTACGGAAATCTGCCGTTGCTGAGCGCGCCGCCGCCTGGCGCTTTGGTTATGGCCGATTAGAGTCGTTTACTCCCCATTCACCGCTGTGACCTAGAATGTTCCAGGTTGGGACGCCCTGCCGGCCGCGCACATGCGCGCGCCCACCGGCGAGCTCAGGTGTCGGCGGAACGAAGCATCATGGCGGGCCCGAAAGACGATCACGAACGCACGATGGCATTCGCGGAGATCGCCTTTGGACAGATCAAGGCGCTGCGCCAGCCGGCCTCCCCGCGCCATTTCGAGATCTGGTACTGTTATGCCACCGGCTATAGTCCTTCGTTGAACCAGGCGATCAACGAGATGCTGGCGCGTGACGGCACGCTGAACGAAGCCAACATCGGCCAGATTTACGAGACCTACATCTCGCCCACCCGTTTTACCGACCGCATCGACCATGTCGGGGCGCAGGTCAAAGGCGAGATCGATCAGGTCGTGGCCATGATCGGCGCAGCCGCCGGCTCGACATCGAGCTACACCGAGAATCTCGCCAACGCATCCGAGATGCTCGGCCGCGCCAACGACGGCGCCGGCCTGCGCATGATCGTCGAAAGCCTGGTCAAAGCCACCAAGGAGGTGGATCAGATCAACAAGGCGCTCGAGGCCAGGCTGTCCGCGTCCAAGCTCGAGATCACCGAGCTGCAAAAAATCCTCGAAGCGGTCCGTAACGAAAGCCTGACCGACCCGCTCACCTCGCTGGCAAACCGCAAATATTTCGACGATGCCGTGGGCAAGGCACTCGCTGCGGCGTTTGCTCGGCGCGAGCCGCTCTCGCTCATGCTCATGGACATCGACCACTTCAAGAAGTTCAACGACACCTACGGTCATCTGACCGGCGATCAGGTGTTGCGGCTGGTGGCGGCCTCGGTCAAGCAGAACGTCAAGGGCCAGGACATCGCGGCGCGGTACGGCGGCGAGGAGTTCGCCATCGTGCTTCCCAAGACGGCGCTGCGCCAAGCCGTCACTGTCGCGGACCACATCCGGCGGGCAGTCATGAACAAGGAATTGATGAAACGCTCGACCGGGGAGCATCTGGGGCGGGTGACGATGTCGATCGGCGTCGCCACGCTCTGCCAGACCGACAGCCCGCAATCGCTGATCGAGCGCGCCGACGTCTGCCTCTATGCCGCCAAGCGCAGCGGCCGCAACCGGGTGATCGGCGAGTCCGACCCGGAGGCCAACCAGGCCGCTCCCAAGGTGGCGTGAGGCGGCTGCTTCACGATCTTTGCTTCCTGACCCTCCCGGCCGGGGCCGCTCTCCGCACGGCACCGCGGCGTGCGGCCGCGAGCGCCTCGCCGGCCCAAGCCGCAAGCTCGTCGGGATCGTCGTAGAGGCGGTCCGGCATGCGCCGGTAGGACATGACGGCGCGCTTGCCGCTCCGCGTCGTATAGGTGAACGGCGCGAGATTCTCCCGCGCGAAGGCGGGAGCATTGTGCGGGTCCGCCTTGAGATAGATGACGCCGTCATGCAGGAGGGCGAACATCGCCTCCTGCGCATAGATGCCGGCGCCGCCGAACATGCGCTTCACCACGACGGTCCCGAAGGTCGCGAACAGCTCGCGGACGTCATCGGGCGCCATCGCGGTCCGCCCCGCTACTGCTGCGTCTCGGCGGCCGGCTTGAGCTGCACCAATTCCCCGCACCCGCAAGCCCCGGTCTGGTTGGGATTGTTGAACACGAATTGGGTGGAGAGCTTCTCGGTCTTGTAGTCCATCTCGGTGCCCAACAGGAACAGGATCGCCTTGGGATCGATCAGCACGCGCACGCCCTTGTCCTCGACCAGCTCGTCGGCCGGCTCGACCTTTTCGGCATATTCCATCGTATAGGTCATGCCGGCGCAGCCGCCGTTCTTGACGCCGACGCGCACCCCGATGATCGGCTTGGCGGCGTTGGCCATCACGTATTTGATGCGCTCGGCAGCGGCATCGGTCAGCCGGATCACCTGCGGTCTCGGCCGGGAACTGGCCATCGTCAACTCCTTCTCTCGTCCTATTTGTGGGATGAGGGTGCGCCCGGCGCAACTTCCCGCATCCCATGCACCAGAAACCGGCTCACCACATATTGAGCACGGCCCGCGCCTCGTCCGACATCCGGCTCTGCTCCCAGGGCGGATCCCAGACGATGGTGACCTTGACCTCGCCGACGCCGGCCACGCTCGCCACCGCGTTCTCGACCATGACCGGCAATTCCTGCGCCGAGGGGCAGTTCGGCGTGGTCAGCGTCATCTCCAGCGCCACCGCTCGGTCATCGGCGATGTCGATCTTGTAGATCAGACCGAGCTCGTAGATGTCGGCGGGGATTTCCGGGTCGTAGACGGTTTTGAGCGCCGCGATGATGTCGTCGGTCAGGCGCGCGATCTCGGCCTCGGGCAATGCCGAGGCTGCGCTCGGCGCCGGTGCCGCGGCGGCATCCGGGGCCGTGGCAATCGGCGGATGATCGGTGGAATCGTCGCTCATGCGAAGAAATCCTGCGCCTTGATCAAGGCCTCGGCAAGGCGGTCGATCTCGGGCCTGGTGTTGTACATGGCAAACGATGCCCGGCAGGTCGCCGAGACGCCGAAGCGCGCCAACAGCGGCATCACGCAATGGGTGCCGGCCCGCACCGCCACGCCGGAGCGATCGATGATGGTGGCCACGTCGTGCGGATGCGCCCCCTTCATCTCGAAAGAAACGATGGCGCCCTTATCGCGCGCGCTGCCGATGATGCGCAGCGAATTGATCTCGCGCAGCCGCTCGTGGGCATAACGGGAGAGCTCGGCCTCGTGCGCGCGGATGCGTGCCTTGCCGATCGAGCCCACATAGTCGATCGCCGCTCCGAGCCCGATCGCCTGCACGATCGGCGGCGTGCCGGCCTCGAACTTGTGCGGCGGCTCCCCGTAGGTGACCCGGTCCTCGAATACGTCGCGGATCATCTCGCCGCCACCGTTGAACGGCGGCATGTCCACCAGATGCCGATGCTTGCCGTAGAGCACCCCGATGCCGGTCGGCCCATAGAGCTTGTGACCGGTGAAGACGTAGAAGTCGCAATCGATGTCGGCCACGTCGACATCCAGATGCACCGCCGCCTGGCTACCGTCGACCAGCACCGGAATGCCGCGCGCATGGGCGAGCGCCACCACCTGCTTCACCGGCACCACCGTGCCCAGCATGTTCGACATCTGGGTGACGGCGACCATCCGGGTGCGCGGCGTGAGCAGCTTCTCGAACTCGTCGATGAGGAAATTGCCGTCGTCGTCGACCGGCGCCCATTTGATCACCGCGCCATGGCGCTCGCGCAGGAAATGCCAGGGCACGATGTTGGAATGATGCTCCATGATCGAGAGCACGATCTCGTCGCCGGCCTTGATGCGCTCCTGCCCGAACGTATAGGCGACCAGATTGATCGCTTCGGTGGCGTTGCGGGTGAAGATGATCTCTTCCTTGCGCGGGGCGTTGAGGAACGCCGCCACCTTCTCGCGCGCGCCCTCGTAGGCCTCGGTCGCCGCATTGGCGAGATAATGCAGGCCGCGATGCACGTTGGCGTATTCGGCCGTATAGGCATGGGTGAGGCGCTCGAGCACCGCGCGCGGCTTCTGCGCCGAGGCGGCATTGTCAAGATAGATGAGCGGCTTGCCGTAAACCTGCATGGCGAGGATCGGAAAATCCTCGCGGATGCGGCCGACGTCGTAGCTGCCGTTTGTGACCGCGGGATGCATGGTGGCGTCGCTCATGTCACGCACCGCGCTGCTGCAGCCAGACAGCCACCTGGTCCATCAGCGCATCGCGCAGACCGGCATGCTCGATGCCTTCCACTGCCTCGCCGACGAAAGCCTGGATCAGCAGCGTCTCGGCCTCCTTTTCCGGGATGCCACGGGCCTTGAGATAGAACAGGAGATCCTGGTCGAGCGCACCCGAGGTCGCGCCGTGGCCGCATTGCACGTCGTCGGCGTAGATCTCGAGCTCCGGCTTGTTGTCGGCCTCGGCGTCGTCGGTCAGCAGCAGCGCATGGGTGGCCATGCGGGCATCGGTCTTCTGCGCCTCCCGGCGCACGATGATCTTGCCCTGGAAAATGCTGCGTCCGCGGTCGTCGAGCACCGACTTGAACAGCTCGCGGCTGGTGCAGGCGGGCGCCGCATGCTCGGCAAACAGTGTCAGGTCGGCGTGCTGGGACCCATTGAGGAGCGTCGCGCCGCGAATTCCCGCCACCGTATCGGCGCCCTCGAACCGCACGAACAGCTGGTTGCGCACCAGGGCGGCGCCGGTGGTGAAGAGGAACGCATTGAAGCGCGCCCGCGCCCCCACCCGCGCCATCATGGTCCAGACATGCACGGCGCCGGCACCCGCGCCGGTCAGCTTGACGTGGTCCACATGGGCCTCGTCGCCGACCACCAGCTCCAGGGCGGCGTTGACCTGGTCGGCGCAATCCGCCGCGCCTTCGTGGCTCTCCACCACCATGGCACGGGCGCCCTTCTCCACCACGATCAGGGAGCGCGCGAAGATCGCGGCCGGCGGTGCGCCCGAATTGGCGAATACCAGATGGATCGGACGCGCCAAGGTCGCACCCGCGGCGACCCGGATCACGGCGCCGTCGCCCATGAAGGCGGTGTTGAGCGCAACCGCGATATCCTGGCTGGGCGCCACCTTGCCGAGATGGGCGGTGGCCAGCGGCTCTCCCGCCGCCAGCGCCGCCGCCATGGCGCCGATCGAGAGTCCTGGCTCAAGGTCGGCGAGATCGGACAGATCGGCCGCGAACGCTCCGTCCACGAACACGATGCGGCGGGCCTCGAGCTCGGCCAAGAGCGCGCCAGCGCGTGCCGCGCGCGCCTTGGCGGCCGCATCAGGCGCCGCCGCGAGCGGTAAGGCGTCGCGCAGAGCGGCACGCAGGTCGGTATATTTCCAATCCTCCACCCGCCGGCTCGGCAGGCCGAGTCGCTCGAACCGGCCGAAGGCCTCTTCGCGCAGCGCCGCAACCACTCGCCCGCCCGGCAGCGCGCCCTTGGCGGCGGCAAAGCTTTCCGCCAGCGCGCTCTCGGCCGCGGTCTTGATTGGGCGAATTTCAACGTTCATCGGGCGTCCAATATTTCATGCATCCGGAACCGGCGGCGATCACTCCGCCGCCTCCTGATACTGCGCGTAGCCTTGCGCCTCGAGCTCCAGCGCGATGTCCTTGCCGCCGGTGCGCAGGATACGCCCGCGCGCCAGCACATGCACCACATCGGGAACGATGTAGTTGAGCAGGCGCTGATAATGGGTGATCACGATGAAGGAGCGCTCGGGCGAGCGCAGCTGATTGACGCCCTCGGCCACGACCTTGAGGGCGTCGATGTCGAGGCCGGAATCGGTCTCGTCGAGCACGCACAGCCGCGGCGCCAGGAGCGCCATCTGCATCACTTCGTTGCGCTTTTTCTCGCCGCCGGAAAATCCCACATTGACCGGCCGGCGTAACATATCGGGCTCAATGCCCAGCTTGCCCGACACCTCGCGCACGCGCTTGAGGAATTCGGGCGCCCTAAGCTCCGGCTCGCCGCGGTACTTGCGCTGCGCGTCGAGCGCCGACTTGAGAAAGTTGAAGGTGGCGACGCCCGGAATCTCCAACGGGTACTGGAAGGCGAGAAAAATGCCCTTGGCGGCGCGCTCATGCGGTTTCAGGGCGAGCACATCCTCGCCTTCGAACAGAACCTCTCCCTGCGTGACCGTATAATTAGGCTTGCCGGCGAGCACATGGGCGAGCGTCGATTTGCCCGACCCGTTGGGGCCCATGATGGCGTGCACCTTGCCCTTCTCGATCGTCAGATCGAGACCGTTGAGTATCTTCTTGCCGTCGACCTCGACGTGCAGGTTCTTGATTTCAAGCAGAGGCATTGTGGTTCCCGTTGCGGTCGTCGTTATGGTCAGCCGGTGGCCGGCGGCGAGCCTCATCGCCGGCGCAGGCTCATCCCACGCTGCCCTCGAGACTGATCGAGATGAGCTTCTGCCCCTCGACCGCGAACTCCATCGGCAGCTGCTGCAGCACGTCCTTGACGAAGCCGTTGACCACCAGCGCCACCGCCTCCTCGGCCGAGAGCCCGCGCTGCATGCAGTAGAACAACGTCTCCTCGGAGATTTTCGAGGTGGTGGCCTCGTGCTCGAACACCGCCGAGGAATTCTTCGCCTCGATATAGGGTACCGTATGCGCCCCGCACTGGTCGCCGATCAGGAGCGAGTCGCAATTGGTGAAGTTGCGCGCGCCGCTGGCGCGACGGTGGGCGCTGACTTGGCCCCGGTAGGTATTATTGGAATGGCCGGCCGCGATTCCCTTGGAGATGATGCGGCTGGTGGTGTTCTTGCCGAGATGCAGCATCTTGGTGCCAGAATCGACCTGCTGATAGCCGCTCGAGATGGCGATCGAATAGAACTCGCCGCGCGAGTTGTCGCCGCGCAGGATGCAGCTCGGATATTTCCAGGTGATGGCCGAGCCGGTCTCGAGCTGGGTCCAGGAAATCTTCGAATTTTTGCCGCGGCAGTCGCCGCGCTTGGTGACGAAATTATAGACGCCGCCGCGGCCGTTCTTGTCGCCCGGATACCAGTTCTGGATGGTGGAGTACTTGATCTCGGCGTCGTCGAGCGCGACCAGCTCGACCACGGCGGCATGCAGCTGGTTCTCGTCGCGCATCGGCGCCGTGCAGCCTTCGAGATAGCTCACATAGGAGCCCTTGTCGGCGATGATCAGGGTGCGCTCGAACTGGCCGGTATTGCGCTCGTTGATGCGGAAATAGGTGGAGAGCTCCATCGGGCAGCGCACGCCTTGCGGCACGTAGACGAACGAGCCGTCGGAGAACACCGCCGAGTTGAGGGTGGCGAAGAAATTGTCGGAGGTCGGCACCACGGTTCCGAGATATTTCCGCACCAGGTCCGGATGCTTCTTGAGCGCCTCGGAGATCGGCATGAACAGCACGCCGGCCTTGCCGAGCTCCTCCTGGAAGGTGGTGGCGACCGAGACCGAATCGAACACCGCATCGACCGCGACGCGCGAGCGGGTGCCGTCGGCGCTCTCGATGCCGAGGAGCGCATCGCGCTCGCGGATCGGAATGCCGAGCTTCTCGTAGGTCTTCAGAATCTCGGGATCGATCTCGTCGAGCGACTTGGGTCCGTCGTTCTTCTTGGGCGCCGAGTAGTAGTAGAGGTCCTGGTAATCGATCGGCCCGAAATTCACCCGTGCCCAGGTCGGCTCGCTCATGGTGAGCCAGCGGCGATAGGCCTCCAGCCGCCAGGCGAGCATCCACTCGGGCTCGCCCTTCTTGGCCGAGATGAAGCGGACGGTGTCCTCGGACAGGCCCTTGGGAGCCTTGTCGGATTCGATCAGCGTCTCGAACCCATACTTATACTGGTCGACGTCGATGCGGCGAACGCGATCGACGGTCTCTTGTACGGCCGGCATTCTTCCCTCCGCTGCGGTTTCAAGGACCGCGGGTTGGATTGGTCGGATTATGGTGGGGACGTCGTCTCTGGTTCGCCTCGTCCTCCGTCTCGATCCGGGGCGCGCCGTGCCACGACCCTACGCGGCGATCCCATCTGCCCCCTTACGTAATGCTTTGGACAGTCTTATCCAAGCATCCAGAAAGCGATCAACCTCAGATTCGCTCGTGGTCGGCCCCAGGCTGACCCGGATGGCGCCATGGGCGAGCGGCGCCCCCACCCCCATGGCGGCCAGGACATGGGAGGGCTGCACCTTGCCGGACGAGCAGGCCGCGCCCGAGGATACCGCAATGCCGTCGAGATCGAGCGCGATCACGGCGGTCTCGGCCTTGATCCCAGGGACCGCAAACAGGGTCGTATTGGGAAGCCGTTCCGCGCTCGCCCCGAACACGACCGATGCCGGCATACGTGCGGCGAGGCCCGCCTCCAGCCGGTCGCGCAACGCCACCATGCGGGCGCTCTCCTCCACCAGGCTGGAGCGCGCCAGCGCGGCCGCGGCCCCGAACCCTGCGATCGCCGCGACATTCTCGGTCCCGGCCCGGGCGCCGCGCTCCTGCCCGCCGCCCTTGATCAGGGGGTCGGAGAGATGCAGCCCCTGGTCGCGCTTGATGAGCGCGCCGACCCCCTTGGGGGCGCCGATCTTGTGCCCCGACAGGGTCATGAGATCGACCTGCAGCTCGTTGATATTGCAAGCGATCCGGCCACAGGCCTGGACCGCGTCGACATGCAGGAGGCCGCCCGCCGCATGCGCCAGCGCGGCGGCCTGCGCGACCGGCTGCAGCACGCCGGTCTCGTTGTTGGCCAGCATGACCGAGACCAGCGGCCGGTGCAGGCCCTTGGCGGCGAGCGCCCCGAGCTGTCGCTCGAACGCCGCCAGATCGATCCGGCCCTCGGGCGTCACCGGCACCACCTCGATGATGCCGGGCGGAAACCGGCCGCCCGCCAGCACCGAGGGGTGCTCGATCGCTGACATCAGCAGGCAGTCGCGCGGCGGCGAATCCGGCGCGGTTCCCATGAAGGGCGAAAGCACCATCATATTGGCTTCGGTGCCGCCCGAGGTGAACGCCACGTTGCGCGGCTCGGCGCCCACCAGCGCGGCCACGTTCTTGCGCGCCTCCTCGACCCGGCGACGCACCGCGCGGCCCTCGGCATGGACCGAGGACGGATTGCCGCAGAGCCCCAACGCCTCGAGCGCCGCCGCGCACGCCTGCGTGCGCAGGGGCGCGGTCGCGTTCCAATCCATATAAATCCGCTCAGCCATGCCGTCTTCGACCGCCTTTGCGCGCTGTTCTACTCCAAATCGGCGTTGAACGCCCCTATCTTTGCAAGCGCTTGGCCTTTGAAAATGCTTGCTTCTCGGCCCCGGTGTCGTGCTAGAAAACGGCTGCCTGCACGGCTGGGCTCGAGCCCAGCGGCCCTAGTGGCAATGGTCCTTGCGGCATCACTTGCGGCATCAATGGCAAAGCTGCGTCAGTGCTGAAATTGGAATATTTCCAAATAGTTAGGCACTTCCGCTGCTAAGCACGCTGTAGACGGTGCGCGGCCGAGCCCGCGGCACCGACCGTCAATCGAGCTATTCAATCGAGGTTGCAAATGCCCGAGATCATCTTCACCGGCCCGGCCGGGCGGATCGAGGGCCGGTATCATCCGGCACGGCAGAAGAACGCGCCCATCGGCATCGTGCTGCATCCGCATCCGCAGTTCGGCGGCACGATGAACCACCAGATCATCTATCAGCTCTACTACGCCTTCGTGCATCGCAACTTCTCGGTGCTGCGCTTCAACTTCCGTGGGGTCGGGCGCAGCCAGGGCTCGTTCGACCATGGGCAGGGCGAATTGTCGGATGCCGCAGCGTCGCTCGACTGGGCCCAATCGATCAATCCGGAGGCCCGCAGCTGCTGGATCGCCGGCTTCTCGTTCGGAGCCTGGATCGGCATGCAGCTGCTGATGCGCCGGCCCGAGATCGAGGGCTTCATCTCGATCGCGCCGCCGGCCAACCTCTATGACTTCTCGTTCCTGGCTCCCTGCCCGTCCTCCGGCCTCATCATCCATGGCGACAAGGATGCGGTCGTGCCGCACAAGGACGTCACCGGGCTGGTGGACAAGCTCAAGACCCAGAAGGGCATCGTGATCGACCAGAAGGTCGTTCCGGGCGCCAATCATTTCTTCGACGGCAAGATCGAGCCGCTGATGTCGGCGGTCGGCGCGTATCTCGACAAGCGCCTCAAGACCGAGCGCAAGCCCGCGGCCTGATCCCTCACGGCCGCGCCACCACCCCGCCTGGCATCGGGTGCGGCACCCCGGTGGTGGTCGGGAACGACAGCGGCAGGCCATTGAGGCTGCGCACCGCCAGATAGGCGAAGCCTTGGGCCTCGAGCGAATCCGCCGACCAGCCCACCGCATCGGCGGTGGTTACGCTGGCGGGCGCTAGGCGCCCGGCGAGCATGCGCATCAGCACCGGATTGCGAATGCCGCCGCCCGCCACGATGAAGCTTGCGGGTGGGCGCGGGAACAGCTGCACGGCGCGCGCGATCGCGGCCGCGGTCACTGCGGTGAGGGTCGCGGCCCCATCCTCCAGGCTCTTGCCGGCGAGCCTGGCGTCCTGGGCGATCCAGTGGTGAAAGGCGTTGCGGTCGAGCGATTTCGGCGGCGGCTTGGCGAAGAACGGATGCGCCAGGATGCACGCCACCGCGGCCTCGTCCACCTGTCCGGCCGCAGCCGCCCGGCCCTCGCTGTCATGGGGATGGCCGGTGCGCAGGCGCACGAAATCGTCGATCAGGGCGTTGCCCGGCCCGATGTCGCAAGCGATGAGCTCGGCATCCCCGTCGATATAGGTGAGGTTGGCGACGCCCCCGATATTGAGCACCGCGATCGGGCCCGGCTGGTCGAGCAACCGCACCATGGCGCGGTGGAACACCGGCACGAACGGCGCCCCCTGCCCGCCGGCCGCCACATCGGCGGCACGAAAGTCGTACACCACCGGAATGCCGAGCCGGCTGGCGAGCGCATGGCCCTCCCCGAGCTGGATCGTCAGGTGCCGGCCCGGGTCGTGCAGCACGGTCTGGCCGTGGAAGCCGACCACCGCGATGTCGCCCGCCGCCATGCCGTTGGCGGCCAGGAACGCCTCCACCGCCTCGGCATGGGAGCGTGTCACCAGCTCCTCGGCATCGGCCAGGGGCCCCGGCCGCTCGGAGCGGCCCGCCAGATTGGCGGCCGACGCCATGGCGTGCCGCAAGACCCCGCGCTCCTCATCGCTGTAGGGCCGATAGAGGGTCGGGCCGATGCGGCCGATCTCCTCGCCATTGGTGTTGATGAGCGCCACATCGACGCCGTCATACGACGTGCCGCTCATGAGACCGATGGAAGAAAGCCACGGCATGCGGCCATCCCTTGGTTTGAATCCCCCGCCCAACCTGATACACCACCGGCCCGGCAGAGGCGACAAGGCAATGAGCAAGTACAAGTCAGACTTTCTCAACGTGCTGGCGGAGCGTGGATTCATCCAGCACATCTCGGAGCCGGCGGAGGCGCTGGACGCGCGCGCGCATGCGTCGGCACTCACCGCCTATATCGGCTTCGATTGCACGGCAGCTTCGCTCCATGTCGGATCGCTGGTGCAGATAATGATGCTGTACTGGTTGCAGCAGACCGGCCACCGGCCGATTGCCTTGATGGGGGGCGGCACCAGCCGCGTCGGCGACCCCTCGGGCAAGGACGAGAGCCGCAGGCTTTTGACCGAGCAGGACATCGAGCGCAACCTCAGCGGCATCCGCTCAGTGTTCTCCAAGTTCCTGCGCTTCGGCGACCATGACGACGACGCGCTCATGGCCAACAACGCCGACTGGCTCAACTCCCTCAACTATATCGATTTCCTGCGCGACAGCGGCCGTCATTTCTCGGTCAATCGCATGCTCTCGTTCGATTCGGTGAAGATCCGAATCGAGCGCCAGCAGGAGCTGTCGTTCCTCGAGTTCAACTACATGATCCTGCAGGCCTACGATTTCGTCGAGCTGCACAAGCGCCACGGCTGCATCCTGCAGATGGGCGGCTCGGATCAGTGGGGCAATATCGTCAATGGCATCGAGCTCGGCCGACGTTCGCTCAACGCGCAACTGTTCGGCTTGACGACGCCGCTGATCACCACATCTTCTGGCGCCAAGATGGGCAAGACGGTCGCCGGCGCGATCTGGCTCGATCCCGAATTGCTCAGCCCCTACGAATACTGGCAGCATTGGCGCAACACCGAGGATGGCGACGTGGAGCGCTTTCTCAAGCTGTTCACCGTCCTGCCGCTCGATGAGATCGCCCGTCTCTCGACCCTGAAGGACAGCGAGATCAACGAAGCCAAGAAAGTGCTGGCGACCGCGGCGACCGCGATGCTGCACGGCCGCGCCGCCGGCGACGAGGCTGCCGAGGCCGCGCGCCGGACGTTCGAGGAAGGCAGCCTGTCGGAATCGCTGCCCACGATCGAGATCGCGCCTGCCGATCTGGCGAACGGGCTGGGCGTGCTGGTCGCTTTCGTCAAGGCCGGCCTGGTCGCATCGAACGGCGAGGCGCGGCGCCAGATCAAGGGCGGCGGTCTCAAGGTCAACGACGCCCCGGTGACCGACGAGAAGATGGTGCTCACGCCGCGCGCGCTGTCGCCCGAGGGTGTCATCAAGCTCTCGCTCGGCCGCAAGCGGCACGTGCTGCTGCGGCCGGTGTAACGCCCGGGCGTCCGGGCACAAAAAAACCGTGGGCATTGCCCGCGGCGGTCATCTCATTCTCTGCCGCCGATGTCAGCGAACCGGATCGCCGTAGATCTGCGGGACGCTGCCGGTGGAATATTGGGTGTCGGTGCCCGGAAATGGGCTGCTGTTGCTGGTTGGCATTTGGCCGTTGCCGTTGGGGAAGTCGAAGAACTTGCGCAACAGCCCCGGCGCCACCGCCGAGATCGGGTTGACGTGCAGCGTCGGCCCGCTGACCGGGCCCACCACCTCGAAGGTGACGCCGACCAGGCCTTCCTTGCTGCCGCCGCCGAGGAAGATGCCGAACAGCGGAATCTGGCCGAACATGTTGTTGAGGCCGTAGAGCGGAATGAAGGTTCCGCGCATGCGCACGTCGTCCTTCAGGTAATCGATCGCGCCTTCGACGGTGGCGCCGATCATGGGGCCGCTCACGATCCCTTCGCGGATCGAGAAGCGCCCGGCCGAGCGGGTGAACTCGACCCGCAGGCGCGAGAAATCCACGCCCGGTCGCTGGCCGCCGGGGGCGCCGGCGACCACCCGATCGAGCGCCGCCTCGCCGCGTACCGAGAAATCCTGGATATTGAGCAGGCCGTCCTGCGACGTGATATCGGCGGTCGTCGGGTCCATCGCCACGAACATCTCGCCGCCGAAAATCTTGCCGTAGAGGTCGGTGAAGCGGAAGAAGGCGCCCGCGTCCTTGGCATTGATGTAGATGACCTGCCGGCCGCCGTTGCGGCCGCGCAAATCGCCGCTGAACGCCGCGTCGCGTCCGAGCTTGGCGCTGACCGCCAGGCTCTTGATGGCGCCGCCGCGGCGCGACAGGGTGAGATCGAGGCCGCGCAAGGTCTCGCCGTGGAACCCGACCACGGTGCCGACCTTGACGTCGAGGTCGACGTCCTTGGCCTCCTGCTTGCTCTGGGAGGCCGGACTGCCCATCGCCGACTTTACGAAGTTCCGCCCGTCATAGATGTCGCCCCGCATCATCACCCGCAACGCGCCGTCCGGCCCGCGCTCGGCCTTGAGCATGGTCTTGTCGCCGTCGGAGAGATTGAAGGTCGGGAAATTGGCGGTCTGCACCTGACCATTCTCATCGAGCTCGACCGAGCCCTTGACCGAGGTGCCGGGCGCATCGATCGCGATATCGTCGAAGCGGGTCACTTGCGGACGGCTGACGACCGTAAAGGTCGCGTGCGCGGATTTGCCGGACGGCTTGGTCCAGCCCGGCAGCAGATTGTCGACCCGCGACTGGGTCAGGTCGGCGTCGATCGCGAATCGGCTCTCGCCGCCTTCGAACGCGGTGACCCGGCCGTTGACCTTGACCGGCACCGGCCCGCTCACATAGCCGGCGAGATCGAATCCGAGCCTGGTGCGCGCCGCCTCGTCGAGCGTGCTCTGGATGCGGACCTCAGCGTCGCCGTCGCCGCGCGGCTTGCGGTAATCGAGCGACACCGGAACGCTGTTGAGCTTGACGTCGCCCTTGATCCAATAACCCTGATTGTTGGCCACCACCTTCAGGCCGCTCGCCTCGACCTTCTGGCCCATCACCAGGCGCTCGGCGGAGAAATTGGCGACGTCCATGTTGATGGTGTAGACCGACGAGCCGGGCGGCAGATCGTCCTTGAGCGGCAGACCGAGCGACACCTGCGCCGAGAGCGTTCCGCGGCTGGTCGCGGGATCGAGCGGCGAGCCGGAGAAATCCCGCAGCCGTTCCAGCGACAGGAGCTCGGCGGCGGCCTGCACCGGTCCGTCGAGCCGGAAGCGCGCCCGGGCGGGCGGCGCGCTCGGGAACGTGTCGGGCACCTCGAACACACCGTTGGTGATCGCGAATTTGCGGCCAGGCGACGTCTCGACGCCGCCGCGGCCGAGCGTGATGACGGCCTTGCGGCCGTTGACCCGCAGCGTCAGGTCGGCGTCGCGGATCGAGGGTAGCCCGTCGACCGGGCGGATCTCGGTGCCGCTGCTGACGATCTCGATCGACAGCCCGTCGTCGGGAACCGGCGGCCCGCTGGTGCGCAAGGTCGACATCGGGGCATTGGTGGCGATGGAGAGTCGCTCGACCGTGCCGCTGAACACGTGCTCGTCGACCCAGTTGCGCACTTTCGGCGTAATGCAGAACAGCCAGAGCTTCTTCATGGCCGCCACCGACATGCGGTTGGCGGCCACGCCGACCGTGAGCCGCGGATCGGGGTTCGAATAGTCGAGATTGCCCGAGACCGCGAGACCGACCTCCATGTTGCCGATGTCGCCCTGCAATACGTCGATGCGCTGCTTCTCGGAATCGACCCGCAGCCGCAGCAGGAACCGGTTGAGGATGAGCGGATTGGGGTCGGCCACCACGGCGGAAGCCAGCACCACGGTGCCGCCGGTCACCTCCACGGCCCATTCGCCGGGGCGCTCGCGCGGCGCGTCGATCTTTGCCAGCAGCGTGACGCGGTTGCCGCCCGACACGATCTGGAACGGCATGGCCAGCGACTGGCGTTGCGCATCCCAATCGAGATTGAATTCGGCTCGGTCGATGGCGATCTTGACCTGCGGCTCATCGACATCGATGAGAAAGCCCTTCTCCGCCATGATCCGGCCGTCGATCGACTGCGGGACGCCGTCGGCCCCGATATCGGCGTGGATCCGACCCGACAACGGGACATCGAGCTCGTATTCGCCCGCCAGCCGCATCGCCAGCATCATGTCCTTGGCGGGCAGCTTCTGGGTCTCGATGTCGACGATACGGTGGCCGTAGGGGCCGGGCGTCATCGCCGCCCGCAGCAGCCACGGCGGGTCGGCGCTGTCGGAGCTCAGCGTCACCGCAATGCCGCCGGTCTTCGGCCGGGTCATGCTGAGATTGATGTCGTGGAACGACCATTGCTTGCCATTGCGCTGGTCATCGACGGTGAGGTTACCGTTCTTGAGGCCGAGCTCGCTCAGCTCGTGCCCATCGAGACCGGTGGCGCCGAGCCCATCGAGCCAGGCCAGGAACGAGGTGAAATCCGGGATCATCGGACCGCCGGCAGACGCGGGGCTGCCCGCAGGCGCCGGCTTGGCGCCGGGCGCCATGGTGGCTGTCGTAAGGTCGGCGGTTTTGGGCAACGGCCGGCCATCCAGCTGGACCGGAATTTCCGACGCCGACGCGGTCACGAAGGGCCGCTTGTTGGCGCCGGCGAACACCGTGATCTTGCTGTCGGGCTCGATCCGCACCGCCATCTCGGCGCCCACCAGGCTGAGCCGCTCGGCTCGCATGTGGCCGGAGAACAGGCCGGCGCTGGAGAGACCGACCTCGGCCTTGGGAGCGGTCGCCACGATGGTGCCGTCGGGGTCGCGCACCACGATGTCGCGCATCCGCAAGGCGGTGCGTCCATTGGCATCGCGCTCGATCTGGGTGCCCCCGACCTTGACCTGATGATAGCCGCCGAAATTCTCTTCGATGGCGGCGACGAGCCAAGGCGAGGCCAGGTCGAGATCGATCGGTCCGTTGGAGAGGCGCCACCACAGGCCCGCCATCCCCATGCCGACCAGGGCCACCATGGCGGCGGCCGCCAGGCTGCACTTACGCAGCTTCGGTCGCCCCCGGAACAAGGTTCCGGGCAGATCCAACAGCTGCCGCCACCGCGGCAGCGGTGCGAGCCGAAATGGTGCCAGGCAATCCTGCACGTCGCGATCGTCGGCCAGCTCGCCGGCCAACCGCTCGCAGAAGTGCGATTGGAGGCTCGCTTCGAGCCTCCGAAGCGCCGACACGCTCGGATTCGTGTGCTGATCCGCCATTCCCCGACCGGGCGTCCCCTCGACCGCCGAATCCGTCGCCTTGCGGCGGTGCTTGTGCGGTGGCCGAAAGATTCGCACGAATCTGATCGACCCGCCAGCACTCTCACGCGTATGGTCCCGCTGGTTAATGACCTCGAAAAAGGGACAAAAGGAAGGCGCAAATGGGAATCGAGCTCAAGGTCGGCCAGAAAGCCCCGGCTTTCTCGCTGCCGCGCGACGGCGGCGGAAGTGTTTCGCTGGCGCAGTTCAAGGGCCGCAAGCTCGTCGTCTACTTCTATCCGAGGGCCGACACCCCCGGCTGCACCCGGGAATCCATCGATTTCTCGCAGCTGCGCGCCGCTTTCGATCAAGCCGGCACCGACATCCTGGGGGTCTCGGCCGATCCGGTGAAGGCCCAGGATGCGTTCAAGAAGAAGCACGGCCTGACCATCGGGCTTCTCTCCGACGAGACCCATGCGATGATCGAGGCGTACGGGGCTTGGGGCGAAAAATCGATGTACGGCAAGAGCTTCACCGGGGTTCTTCGCTCGACCTTCCTGCTCGGCCCGGATGGCCGCATTGCCCGCATCTGGCCCAAAGTGAAGGTCGAGGGCCATGCCGCCGCGGTGCTCGAGGCCGCCAAGGCGCTCTGAACCGCCAAGCCTCGAGCTTTCTCGTCATCCCCTCGTTGCACGGCGGATTCGCGGAATATTAACCATGTTCGGGTGGACTGGCGGTCAGTAACGCCGGTGCTTGTACGATTCAATCCGGCCTGGATGCGTCAATGCCTCATCGGTCGGACCGGTATCAGCCTTCCCATCATCCCGCCCCTTACGCCCACCTGCGAACGCCGCCCGCGGCGGTTGCGGCGGCGCGACGCCAGGGCGCGGACTACACCCTGGTGCATGCCGGCCGACAGGTGCGCATCGGCCCGGTCGCCTTCTGGATCGTGGTCGGCACGCTGGTCATCATGGCGGCCTGGAGCATCACCACGGCGACCTATTTCGCCTTCCGCGACGACGTGCTGACCCGGCTGGTCAGCCGCGAGGCGGAGATGCAATTCGGCTACGAAGACCGCATCGCCGAGCTGCGCGCGCAGATCGATCGTCTCTCCAGCCGGCAGCTGCTCGACCAGGCGCAATACGAGCAGAAGCTCGATCAGGTGGCGCGTCGGCAGGCAACGCTCGAATCGCGCGCGGCCGCGCTCGGCGCCCTGTCGGACCCGGGCGCCACCGGCTCGATCAAGGCGCCGGCGCACCCCGGCGCCCCGCCCCGCAATCCGCCGCTCAAGCCTTCGCCGCTCACCGACGCCACCAAGCTTGCTCCCGCGGCCGCCCGCGAGGCCGCCAATCCTGCCACCCGGCGCCTCACCCTGAGCGACGGCGACAACATCGATGGCACGCTCGCCGGCATGCAAGCCTCGCTCGATCGGGTCGAGGCCCGTCACCGGGCACTGCTGACATCGCTCGAGGAGAGCTACCATTCCAAGGCGCAGCGCATGCGCGGGGTGCTGACCGATCTCGGGGTCGACACCAAGAAGATCGCGCCGATGCCCAAGACCGGGACCGGCGGCCCGTTCGTGGCGGCGCTGCCGCCGTTCAATGCAACGGCCTTCGATCGGCAGCTCTATTCGGTCAAGATCGCACGCGCGGAGATCGAGCAATTGACGCGCTCGCTGGTCAGCGTCCCGGTGCGCAAGCCGATCAATGGCGAAGGCGATATCGTGTCCGGCTTCGGGGTGCGCATCGATCCGTTCCTCAGCCGGCCCGCGATGCATACCGGCCTCGACTTCCGCGCCGAGATCGGCGATCCGGTCCTGGTCACCGCCAACGGCACGGTAACGGCGGCCGGCTGGAGTGGCGGCTACGGAAAAATGGTCGAGGTCGACCACGGCAACGGTCTGGCGACCCGCTACGGCCACATGTCGGAGATCGACGTGAAGGTCGGGCAGCAGGTCAAGATCGGCCAGAGCCTCGGCAAGGTCGGCACCACCGGCCGCTCGACCGGACCACATTTGCACTACGAGACCCGGATCGACGGCGAGGCGGTGGACCCGCAGAAATTCCTCAGCGCCGGCGGCAAGCTCGCCGACGCGCTGTAGTAGCCACCCTCGCCCGATCAGCTCGGATTGTCGAGGCTGAACACGCCGCTGTCCTCGTCATACGCGAAGGCCTCGGCGAACCGGGCCCAGGAGATGACGGCGCGCAGCGTCTCCTCGGCCGCCTCGTCGGCCATGTGATCCTCCAGCTCGTCGCGGAAGCGGCTCGCCGGCGCGTGATGGGTGGTGCGCTCGTCGAGCACATGCTTGATGTGACCGGCGAGCGGCACATAGGTCAGGAGATGTTGCTTGAAGAGCCGCTTGCGATCATCGAGATCCAGGCGCACGAACTGCTTGCCCGAGTCGGTGAGGCGCAGGTCACCCTCGGCGAACTCGGCGAAACGGAAGAGCTGCAGGGTCTCGGCGGCCGGAAACAGCTCGTCGATCTCCATCTGCAGGCTCGCCGCCAAAGGCGGCAGGTCGGCGCGCCCGTTGTACGGCTCCGCCGCGACCGCCTCCATCAGGCCCGCCAACACGTTGGAGGACACCCGCGGCAGCACCATGGAGATGCCGGTCCCCGGAAAGCCCTCGCGCGCCGCCTTGCTGGCCGGTCCCGAGGTCATGCGCGCATAGATGTCGTCAACCAGCTGACGGAACCGGGGATCGAGGCGGCTGCGCGGCTGCGGCAGGTCGACCTTGATCTCGCCCAGGATCCGGCCCGGGTTGGAGGAGAAGATCAGGATGCGGTCGCACATCAGGACGGCTTCCTCGATATTGTGCGTAACCATGAGGATGGACGAGATCGGCATGCGGCCTTCGCACCAAAGGTCGAGGAGATCGGTACGCAGTGTCTCGGCGGTGAGCACGTCGAGGGCCGAGAACGGCTCGTCCATCAACAGGACCTGCGGATGCACCACCAAGGCGCGGGCGAGCCCGACCCGTTGCCGCATGCCGCCCGAGAGCTCCTTGGGATAGGCGATCTCGTAACCGTCGAGGCCGATGAGGTCGATGGCGGCGAGCGCGCGCTTGCGGCGTGCCGCCGGATCGACGCGCTGGGCCTCCAGCCCGATCTCGACGTTCTCCAGCACGGTCAGCCAGGGAAACAGCGCAAAGCTCTGGAACACCATGGCGACTTGGCGCGCCGGCCCTGCCACATCGGCGCCGCCGATCTTGACCGTTCCGGAGGTCGGCCGCAGCAGACCGGCGATGATGCGCAAGAGCGTGGACTTGCCGCAGCCGGAGCGGCCCAGCAAGGCGACGATCTCGTTACTACGCAACTTCAGGTCGACGTCCTCAAGGACGAGATGGCCTTTGGCCCCGCCCTCGCCATAGAAGTGACGCACGCCGCCGACCTCTACCAGGGCGCGGGCGGCGGAAGCGGGCGCAGGCACCGGGGCCGGTGCGGGCATCGAAACGGCTGTGTCCATGGCTCAATTCCTCTCCAGTCCAGTCGCATTCAATCCAGGCGAAAGCGCCGCTCGGCCAATCCATACATCGGTCGCCAAACCAACCGGTTGAAAGCGACCACGAAGATCGACATGACCGCGATACCGAGAACCACCCGCGGAAAATCGCCGGCCTCGGTGGCTTGCGCGATATAGGCGCCGAGACCGGCAGCCTCCAGCTTGGTATCGCCCCAGGTCGCGACCTCGGCGACGATGCTGGCGTTCCAGGAGCCCCCGGAAGCGGTCAGCGCGCCGGTCACGTAATACGGGAATACGCCGGGCAGGATCACGTCGCGCCACCACTGCCAGGTTCGTAGCCGGTAGATGGTCGAGGCCTCACGCAGATCGGTCGGAAAAGCGCTCGCCCCGGCCACCACGTTGAACAGGATGTACCACTGCGTGCCCAGCACCATCAGCGGGCTGAGCCAGATATTAGGATCGAGCCGCAGCGACACAATGGCGACGACCGCGATCGGAAACAGCACATTGGCCGGGAACGCCGCCAGGAATTGCGCAATCGGCTGCGCGCGTTCCGCCGCCCAGGGCCGCAGCCCGATCCACACCCCGATCGGCACCCAGATCAGGCTCGCGATGGCGATGAGGATCACGACCCGCAGCAGCGTGAGGGCCCCGTAGCCGACCGCCTGGAGAACATCGCCGGGCCCGAGCGTCGCGCGCACATAGTCCGCCGCCGACCAGAGCGCGTAGCCGGCTGAGGCGAGCACCAGCGCGAGCCAGAGCACGTCCCCGGCCCGACCGAGCCTGGGGCGCTGCGACAGGCGGCGGGTGACCGAACCCGGAATCTTGATCGGCGGCAGACGGCCGAGATGGGCGGTCGCCCAGGCCGCGTAGGCGGAGATCCGGTTGACCAGGCGGGCACGCCGCATCAGGTCGTAGAGCCACGATTGCGGGCGCTGCTGTGCCGCCGTCTGCTCGAAGCGGAACTTGTCGGCCCAGGCCACGATCGGCCGAAACACCAATTGATCATAACCCAGGATCACCACCCCCATGGTGGCGACCGCCAGCACCACCGCCTTGATGTCCTGCTGCTCGATCGCGAGCGCGATCCAGGACCCGATGCCGGGCAGCTTCACGGTCGTGTCGCCGACCATGATGGCTTCCGAGGCGACCACGAAGAACCAGGCGCCCGACATCGACATCATGGTGTTCCAGATCAGGCCGGGCGCCGCGAACGGCACCTCGAGGCGCAGGAAGCGCAGCCAGGGGGAGAGCTGGAAATGCCGGCTCACCTCGTCGAGGTCGCCCGGGATGGTGCGCAGCGACTGGTAGAAGCTGAACGTCATGTTCCATGCCTGGGCGGTGAAGACCGCGAAGATCGCGGCGCATTCCGCGCCCAGCTGGCTGCCCGGGAACAGCCCCATGAAGAACACCACCGTGAAGGTGAGAAAGCCGAGCACCGGGACCGATTGCAGGATATCGAGCGCCGGAATGATGACGAGCGCGGCCTTGCGGCTCTTGGCGGCGAGCGTGGCGACCACGAAGGTGAACAGCAGCGAGGCGAAGATCGCCGCAAACATCCGCATCGTGGTGCGAAGGGCGTATTCGGGCAGGTTGCGCGGATCGAGCGTGACCGGCGCGATGTCCAGGCTCGACAGCGGCGCCTTCATCTCGTGGGCGCCATGCGCCACCGCGATGATGACCCCGAACAGGAGGACGAAGACCACGCAATCGTAAAGATTCGGGATAAAGCCGCGCGGGCCCAGGCCGAGCGGCGACCCGGGCTCGACTTTCGCGATCGGCGCGCTCATGGAACAAACCTCATGGGTCACCCTCTCGGCTCACAGCATGATCGTCCGCGCGACGATCATGGGAGCGCGCTCAGGCGCCCGCCACCGCCGGCGAGGACATGCTCATGGAACTGCTACTGTCGCTGCTCATGTTCACAGCGGTCCTTATCGGGCGTGGGACACAACCAATAGGCCGGGCCGCAATGTAGCCAACCCGATGACTCAGTGCGGGCGGCGCGTCAATAGAAGAGTGCGATTTGCCGTTGCCGGGCGCGCAAATCCGACAGCAGCACCCGCACGACAGCCGGATTGTGACAGACACGTTACAGCCGCGGGTTTCACGCCGGCTGCCGGCGGGGCTATTGAGCGCTCCGTCGAGCCGGATGCCGCGCCGTGCGCCGTCCCCCCGACAAGGCGGCAAGCGCGAGCGCGCAGCTTGGCGCTGATCCGCACGCAGGATTCGACCTGGGCCAGACCGAGATATCCGGCCCGATAGGCGCGCGCCACCATCCGCAGCAAGCTCGTCACCACGCCTGCCAGAATACGCGCCGCCGCCAGCCTGGCGGATCGACCGGCGGCGCCGGAGCGGTGGCGGATGCCGGGCCTCTTTACCAGCTGGTGGCGCCGACCGTGCAGATACCTTGCTCCGATCATCAAGTTCCCCCGCTCCGGTTGGACGCTTGAACCGCGGCCGGGGGCGCCCGAAGGGGACCCGCCCACCCGGCGGGCCGATCGCTTGGGTCGGGGGCTCGCCGCAAAGCTGCGACGGGAGGCACGCGGTTCGATCGGCGCGCGCCATCTCCGGGCCGGGCGACCTCGCCGATCATGTAGCCCGAATGCCCCGCACATAAACGCGCCAAGACCGCGTCGATCTCCGCCTTGGTGTCGCCGCCCAACTCGACCAGCGGCAAGCGGACCGCCGGCGAAATCAACCCGATGGCGCTGAGCGCGTATTTGACGGGAACCGGATTGCTTTCCCGAAACAGCGCGGCGGTCAATTCCGCCACCGCCGCCTCGAGCCGCCGGCTTCGAGGCGAATGGCCCTGCTTTGATGCCAGATACATGGCGCGACAGAGCCCCGGTGCCACGTTCGAGGTGACCGAGATGCAGCCATTGCCGCCCTGCCCGATGAACCCCGCTGCGGTTGAATCGTCGCCCGACAGCAGGCGAAACTCCCGCCCCAAACGCGCGCGCAAGCGCGCTGGTCGCGCGAGGTCGCCGGTCGCATCCTTCAGCCCGATGAATTTCGCGCATTCGGCAAGACGCGCGAGCGTGTCGTCCGCCAAGCCGCAGACAGTACGAGCCGGCACATCGTAGAGAATGATCGGCAGGCCGGCGGTATCGGCGATCGCTCGGAAATGCGCGTAGATTCCAGCCTGCGTGGGCTTGTTGTAATAAGGCACGACCGACAGCACCGCATCGGCACCGGCCGCCTCGGCGTCGCGGGCAAGCTCGATCGCGTGGCTGGTCGCATTCGATCCGGCTCCGGCGATCACCGGCACACAGCCCTGCGCCACCCCGACCGCCATGCGAACGATCGCGTCGTGCTCGGCGCGGCTGAGCGTCGGGGCCTCACCGGTTGTCCCGCAAACCACTAGCGCGGTGGCGCCTTCCCGGATCTGCCGCTCGCAACACCGCTCAAATGCGGCATCATCAAGGTTGCCGCTCTGGTCGAACGGCGTCGGCAGCGCCGGGGCGTAGCCCGACAGTCTCGATACATGTTTTCCGGTGATCATCGCGATGCCCTCCTACGGCGGCATTTATTCAGGCTGCGCGCGCAACTAGGCCAATCGCCGGAAAGGAATTTCGTGGTTGGCCGCAAGGTGCCGTGCCGCGCAAGGCTTGGCGACCATGTCCAGCTCGAGAACCCCCGGGACCATGATCACGGCCTGCGGACGGTTTCCATTCTCGAACATCGCGAACTTGAGGGCCTCGGCGCGGTCGACGAAGAGCCCGCCGCGCAGGCCCTGCTGATCCTGCACCACCCAATGACCGTGGCTGTCTTTGCCGATGCGGAACAGGCTCGAGGGTGTCGAGAGTCGCGGCGAGGGAGGCTCGGCTTGGTTCATGGCACTTCTCCTTTGACACAGAGCGTGAGACGTGGGGCCCGCGTGTCAGCGCACCAGCGGCAGGTCGTCGTCATTCTTCGAGGACAGATGATAGTGACCGTGGAACAGCTCAGCCTCGATCCGGGCGCGATCGGTACGCGCCTGGGCGACGGAGCGCCGCAACCGGAACAAGAAAGATGCGGCCCCTATCAGTGCCCTGGCGATCACAATGGAGATCGTGTTGGTCAGAACGAGCATGGGGCTATGCCTCGAAATCGAAACCTCAGCGTCAAATCACCCAATCGATGCCGCCAATTTGCTCATGGGCGCATATGAATTCGAGAGCGAATACAAGGCCTTCTTATAAGTGCGGCATAAGCGGCTCGGCTACGGCTCAAGCAAAATTATCGCAGCACATGATCGCGACCGGAGAGCCGGATTCAGTCCGGCATTGCGGAACCGAGCCCGCCGGCGGCGAGCTGCTGAACTCAGTACACACCAATTGATTATCGGCCACGTCGTTCCGGCATCGGATCTATATGAGATTCCTATACGGGCGCCGGCGCTCCCATCTCGAAAACATATCCATCCGGTGCCAAGTATTGGCCGCTGGAACGAAGCAACGACACCCCTCGCGCTCAATCTGGGTCAAACGCGACACATCGAGAGCGCTTCGGAATGTCGATGCACTATTCCGCCCACCGCTCAGGAGCATGCAAATGATGGACCTCATCATGTTGGCCCTCGGCCTCGCCTTCTTCGCCCTGTCGGTGGGCTACACCATCGCTTGCGACCGGCTGTAAGGAGCACGCCCCATGATCTTCGATTATTCGCTCGCCGGCCTCGTGACCGCGGGGCTCATGTTCTACCTCGTCTATGCCTTGCTTCGGCCGGAGCTGTTCTGACAGTCGAGAGCTGTTCCAACAGCCCGAGCTGTTCCAACAAGAGGCCTAACGACCATGACCGTCATCGGCTGGATTCAAATTCTGCTTTATTGCGCGATCATCGTGGTGATCGTCCCCGTCCTGGGCGGCTACATGACGCGCGTCTTCAATGGCGAGCGCACTCTTCTCTCGCCGCTAATCCGCCCGGTCGAGGTCGCGCTCTACCGCATCAGCGGCGTCGACGAGCGCCGCGAGCAAACCTGGGTGATGTACGTCGTCGGCATGCTGCTCTTTCACGCCGGCGGGTTCCTGATCCTGTACACGCTGATGCGGCTGCAAGGCGTTATCCCCTACTTCAATCCGGCCGAGCAGTCCGCCGTGGCGGAGGATCTGTCCTTCAACACGGCGGTCAGCTTCATCACCAACACCAACTGGCAGAATTACGGCGGCGAGAGCACGCTGTCCTATCTGGTGCAGATGCTCGGCCTCACCCATCAGAACTTCCTGTCGGCGGCGACCGGCATCGTGCTGGCGGTGGCGCTGATTCGCGGCTTCGCGCGCGCTTCGCTGCGCACCATCGGCAATTTCTGGGTCGATATCACCCGTTGCATCTTCTACATCCTGCTGCCGATCTGCATTCCCTTCGCCCTGTTCCTGGTCTGGGACGGCATTCCGCAGACGCTCGGTCCCTATGTGGACGCCATGACGCTCGAAGGCGCCAAGCAGACCATCGCGGTCGGCCCGGTCGCCTCTCAGATCGCCATCAAGATGCTGGGCACCAACGGCGGCGGCTTCTTCAATGCCAACGCGGCGCATCCGTTCGAGAACCCGACCGCGCTGTCGAACTTCGTGCAGATGATCTCGATCTTCGCGATCGGGGCAGCCCTCACCAATGTGTTCGGCCGCATGGTCGGCAACCAGCGCCAGGGTTGGGCGATCCTCGCGGTCATGGGCGTGCTGTTCATCTCGGGCGTCATCGTATGCTACGCCGCCGAGGCGCATGGCACCTCGATGCTCGACATGCTGGGCCTCACCGGCGGCAACATGGAGGGCAAGGAGCTCCGTTTCGGCATCGTCGGTTCCGCCCTGTTCGCCGTCATCACCACAGCTGCGTCCTGCGGCGCGGTCAACGCCATGCACGACTCGTTCACCGCCATCGGCGGCATGATCCCGCTCATCAACATCCAGCTCGGCGAGATCATCATCGGCGGCGTCGGCGCCGGCCTCTACGGCATGCTGCTCTACGTGATCGTCGCGATCTTCGTCGCCGGCCTGATGGTGGGCCGCACGCCCGAATATGTCGGCAAGAAGATCGAGGCCAAGGAGGTCAAGATGGCAATGCTCGCCATCCTGGTCCTGCCCCTGATGTATCTCGGCTGGACCGCGGTCGCCACCGTCATTCCCTCGGCGGTCGCCGCCACCAACAATGCCGGACCCCACGGCTTCACGGAGATCCTCTATCTCTACGTCTCCAGCACAGGCAACAACGGCTCGGCGTTCGCGGGCATCTCCGCCAACACGCCCTTCTACAATCTCAGCGGCGCCGTCGCGATGTTCGTCGGCCGCTTCTGGATGATCATCCCCGCCATGGCGATCGCCGGCTCGCTCGCTGCCAAGAAGACCGTCCCGGCCTCGGCCGGCACGTTCCCAACCACCGGCGGCCTGTTCATCGGCTTGGTCACCGGCGTGGTCGTGATCGTCGGCGGCCTCACCTTCTTCCCGGCGCTCGCGCTCGGACCCATCGTCGAGCAATTGGCGATGCGCGCGAACACCTTGTTCTGATCGGACCTCCTCGGAGTGAAAGCCATGGACACCTCGTCAACCCGCAAGCGGACGTCCGCCTCGGCACTGCTCGATCCCAAGATCGTGTGGCCGGCGATCGGCGCGTCCTTCGTGAAGCTCGATCCGAGGACGTTGATCAAGAACCCGGTCATGTTCGTGCTCGAGATCGTCACCGTGCTGGTCACCATCATCCTGGCCCGCGACCTCATCACCGGCGGCACGCATCTCCTGTTCGAGGTCCAGATCATCGTCTGGCTGTGGTTCACCGTGCTGTTTGCCAATTTCGCCGAAGCGGTCGCCGAAGGGCGCGGCAAGGCGCAGGCCGAAACATTGCGGCGGACGCGAACCGAGACGCAAGCTAAGCTCATCACCGGATCGGACCAGAAGAGCTATCGCCTGGTGCCCGGCATCAACCTCAAGATTGGCGACGTCGTGCTGGTCGAAGCGGGCGACATGATCCCCTCCGACGGCGAGGTGATCGAAGGCATCGCCTCGGTCAACGAGGCAGCGATCACCGGCGAATCGGCCCCCGTCATCCGCGAATCCGGCGGCGACCGCTCGGCCGTCACCGGCGGCACTCAGGTCATTTCCGACTGGGTGCGGGTGCGCATCACCGCCGCCCAGGGCGCCACCTTCATCGACCGCATGATCAAGCTGGTCGAGGGCGCCGAACGGCAGAAAACCCCGAACGAGATCGCGCTCAATATCCTGTTGGTCGGGCTTACCATCGTGTTCGTGTTCGCCACCGCGACCATTCCGAGTTACGCGACCTATGCGGGCGGCGCGGTGTCGGTGGTGATCCTGGTCGCGCTGTTCGTGACCCTGATCCCGACCACCATCGGCGCGCTCCTGTCCGCCATCGGGATTGCCGGCATGGACCGGTTGGTCCGCTTCAACGTGCTCGCCATGTCGGGCCGTGCGGTCGAGGCGGCAGGCGACGTCGACACGCTGCTGCTCGACAAGACCGGCACCATCACGCTCGGCAATCGCCAAGCGACCGAGTTCAAGCCGTTGCGTGGGGTGAGCGAGCAGGAATTGGCCGACGCCGCGCAACTCGCTTCGCTCGCCGACGAGACGCCGGAGGGCCGTTCCATCGTAGTGCTGGCCAAGGAGAAATACGGCTTGCGCGGCCGTGATCTCGCCGAGGTGAAGGCCAGCTTCATCCCGTTCTCGGCCCAGACCCGCATGAGCGGCGTCGAGATCGGCGGATCCTGGGTGCGCAAGGGCGCGGTCGATGCCATCCTGGGGTTCCTCAATGGCCCGCCGGTGATGGTCGGAAGCGCGGCCCGCGTGCTGCAGCCCGCGGTCGGCGCCGAGGTCGCGCGCGAGATCCAGGCGATCACGGAAGTCATCGCCAAATCTGGCGGCACGCCGCTCGCGGTCGCCCGGGACGGCAAGCTGCTCGGCGTCATCCATCTCAAGGACATCATCAAGGGCGGCATCCGCGAGCGCTTCGCGGAATTGCGCCGCATGGGTATCCGCACCGTCATGATCACCGGCGACAATCCCATGACCGCAGCCGCCATCGCGGCGGAAGCCGGCGTGGACGATTTCCTCGCCCAGGCCACGCCCGAGGACAAGCTGCAGCTCATCCGCGATGAGCAGGCGAAGGGCAAGCTGGTCGCCATGTGCGGCGACGGCACCAATGACGCGCCCGCGCTCGCCCAGGCGGATGTGGGCGTGGCCATGAACACCGGCACGCAGGCCGCCCGCGAGGCCGGCAACATGGTCGACCTCGACTTCAATCCCACCAAGCTGATCGAGATCGTGGAGATCGGCAAGCAGCTGCTGATGACCCGCGGCGCGCTCACCACCTTCTCGATCGCCAACGACGTCGCCAAGTATTTCGCCATCGTCCCGGCGATGTTCCTGGCCTTTTATCCGCAGCTGCAGGCCCTCAACATCATGGACCTCGGCACGCACGAGCATCCGGAAAGCGCGATCCTCTCGGCCATCATCTTCAATGCCCTGATCATCATCGCGCTCATTCCTTTGGCGCTCAAGGGCGTGCGCTATCGGCCGATCGGCGCCGGCCCGCTGCTGCAGCGCAACCTGCTGATCTACGGCATTGGCGGCGTCATCGTTCCGTTCGTCGGCATCAAGGCCATCGACCTTGCGGTCATCGCCCTGCATCTCGTCTGAGGAGAGAGACCATGTTGAAGGAAATCCGCCCCGCGATCGTCCTCTTGATCGCTCTCACCCTGATCACCGGCCTCGCCTACCCGCTGGCGATCACCGGAATAGCCGGCGTGCTGTTCCCCCACCAGGCGCAGGGCAGCCTGATCGAGCGCAACGGCACGGTGGTCGGGTCCGAGCTGATCGGCCAGGTGTTTACCGACGACAAGTATTTCCACGGCCGGCCGTCGGCGACCAACATGCCGGACCCCAACGATTCGACCAAGAACGTGGACGCGCCCTACAACGCGGCCAACTCGGGCGGATCGAATCTCGGACCTACCAGCAAGGCGCTGGCGGATCGCCTGCAGGGCGACGTCGACAAGCTCAAAGCGGAAAATCCCTCTACGCCGGTCCCGGTCGACCTGGTGACGACATCGGGCAGCGGGCTCGACCCACATATCTCGCCGGCCGCCGCTCTGTTCCAGGTGCCGCGGGTCGCCAAGGCGCGCAACATGACGCAGGACAGCGTGCGTGCGCTTGTCCAGGCACAAACCGAAGGCCGGCTCCTGGGGCTGCTCGGCGAGCCGCGCGTCAACGTGCTGGCCTTGAATCTGGCGCTCGACGGCCCGGCCGCCCACTAGTGGGCGGCACCGCCGCAGGCCACGATCGGGGTCCGCACGCCGGGCCGGCGTACGGACCCACTGTCGCGCCAAGGCCGGCAAATCAGAAGCCGAGGCGATCCCAGAACAGGTCCCGGCGATCCCGCCGGACGTCCCGCAGCTCATGGAATGCCGCCCCGATGTGACCGGTCCACAGGTCGTGGCGGATCTCGGCGTAATCGTGCCGAATGTCCTTGCGATCCTGGTAGCGGTCCCACCAGCCGGCCGAGGCGGGGGTCAATCCGATGCCAGCGAACATGGCGGTGGTGACGAGGGCGAGGATGGATGTGCGAGTGAACATTGGTACCTCCTGTGGATTGGTTCACGCACTGTTGGTGCCGTGATCGGCGCCATACGTTCGAGGCAGTGGCCGCGGCGGACCGGGATTCGCCCAGTCTGTGACGGCCATCACGGCGCGCCGTGCAGTCGCCACGCCGCAGCCAACTCCCGCAACGCACCGGTTCACTCTGGTATGCTAGCCTCCTCAAACGAGCCGGCCCCCATGGCCGGGCGGGACGCGTGATTCCTGATGTCAGAACAGCGGCACGACGCTGACCAGCGACCGTCGCCGGAGGCGCTGCTTGAAGCGGCCCGGCGGGAGGAGCGGCGCGTCGGCAAGCTCCGGATCTTCGTGGGCGCCGCGCCCGGCGTCGGCAAGACCTACGAGATGCTGCAGCAGGCCCGCGCCCGGAAGAAAGACGGCTACGACGTGATCGTGGGCATCGTCGAGACCCACGGGCGCCGGGAGACCGAGACGCTCCTGGAGGGACTCGAGGTCGTGGCGCGCAGGCGCCTCGAATACCGCGGACAGTGGCTCGAGGAGATGGACCTCGATGCCATTCTGGCGCGGCATCCGCAGATCGTCCTGGTCGACGAGCTCGCCCACACCAATGCGCCCGGCAGCCGCCACCCCAAGCGCTACCTCGACGTCGAGGAGCTGCTCAGCCGCGGCATCCACGTCTATACCACGGTCAATATCCAGCACATCGAAAGCCTGAACGACGTGGTGGCGCAGATCACCCATGTACGCGTGCGCGAGACCGTGCCGGACTCCATCTTCGATCGCGCCGACGCGGTCGAGCTGGTCGATCTCACGCCGCAGGATCTGATCCAGCGCCTCAAGGAAGGCAAGGTCTACGTTCCCCAGCAGGCGGAGCGGGCGCTGCAGAACTTCTTCTCCCCCGCCAAGCTCACCGCGCTGCGCGAGCTGGCGCTGCGCCGCACCGCCGACCGGGTGGACGAGCAATTGCTCACCGAGATGCAGGCGCATGCGATCCCGGGGCCATGGGCCGCCGGCGAACGCATCCTGGTCTGCATCAGCGAGGATCCGCGCTCGGCCGGCCTGGTGCGTTACGCCAAGCGCCTCGCCGACCGGCTGCATGCGCCGTTCACCGCGCTCGCCATCGAGACCGCGCGCAGCCGGCAATTGAGTGAGGAGCAGCGCGACCGCATCGCCGATACGCTGCGGCTGGCCGAGCGGCTCGGCGGCGAAGGCATCACCATCCCGGCGGGCGCCCGCCATATCGCCGACGACGTGCTCAATTTCGCCCATGCCAACAACGCCACCCAGATCGTGATGGGAAAGTCGAGCCGCACCCGCTGGTTCGAGATCCTGCACGGCTCGGTCGTCCACGACCTGGTACGCAAGAGCGGCAACATCAGCGTGCATGTGATCGCCGGCGATGCGCTCGTCGGCGAGCCGCTGCCGAAGAAGACGATACGCACCGCCGAGCAGGATACCGCCTTCGATCCCCTGCCCTATCTGGCCGCCGTCCTGGCGGTCGCGGTCGCGCTCGGACTCGGCGAGGCGATCCAGCACCTGCTCGGCGGCATCGAGACCGTCGATCTGGTGTTCCTGACCGCGATCGTGGCGATCGCGGTCCGCTACGGCCTGTGGCCGTCGCTCATGGCCAGCGTCGCGGCATCGCTGAGCTACAATTTCTTCTTCCTGCCGCCGATCTACACCTTTACCATCACCGATCCGGTCAATGTCGCAGCCTTCGTGCTGTTCACGATCGTGGCGGTTTTGGTCTCGCATGTCGCCGCCCGCGGCCGCACCCAGACCGTGGCGGCGCACGGCCGCGTGCGCACGCTGGAATCGCTCTACGCTTTCAGCCGCAAGCTCGCCGGCGCCGGCACGCTCGACGACGTGCTGTGGGCCACCGCCTATCAGACCGCCCTGATGCTCGACGTTCGGGTCGTGCTGCTGTTGCCGGAGAACGGCGCCATCGCGGTCAAGGCCGGCTATCCGCCCGAGGATACGCTCGGCGACGCCGATCTCGCCGCCGCCAACTGGGTCTGGGAGAACAACCGCTCGGCCGGGCGCGGCTCCGACACGCTGCCGGGCGCCAAACGACTGTTCCTGCCCATGCGCACCGGCCGCGGCAGCATCGGCATCGTCGGCATCGACAGCGACAAGCCGGGACCGATGCTCACGCCCGATCGGCGCCGTCTGCTCGACGCCCTGATCGACCAGGGGGCGCTCGCCATCGAGCGCGTGCACCTGGTCGAGGATCTGGAGGGGGCGCGGCGCCTGGCGGAGACCGACCGGCTGCGCTCGGCGCTCCTCACCTCGATCTCGCACGATCTCAAGACCCCGCTGGCCTCGGCCTTGGGGGCGGCCGGCACCTTGCGCGATCTCTCGCACGCGCTCAGCGACGCGCAGAAGGCCGATCTGCTCGCCACCATCATCGACGAGTCGGAACGGCTCAACCGCTTCATCGCCAACCTGCTCGACATGACTAGGCTAGAATCCGGCGCCGTGGTTCCCAACACCGCGCTGCACGACGTCGGCGAGATTGTCGGCAGCGCGCTACGTCGCGCCGGGAAGATCCTGGCGCAGCACCATGTCGAGCTCGAGCTGGCCGCCGGGCTGCCGATGCTTGCGCTCGATGCGGTCCTGTTCGAGCAAGTGCTGTTCAATCTCCTGGACAATGCCGCGAAATACTCCCCCGAGAGCACCACCATCCGGATCGCCGGCTGGCGCGAGCCGGATTGGGTCCTGCTGCAGGTCATGGACGAGGGCGAAGGCATTCCCGTCGCCGATCTTGAGCGCATATTCGACAAGTTCCATCGCGCCCAGAAGGGCGATCACGTGCGCGCCGGGACCGGGCTCGGGCTCGCGATCTCGCGTGGCTTCGTGGAAGCCATGCAGGGCACCATCATGGCCGCCAACCGCAGCGACCGCAGCGGCGCCATGTTCACCATCGCCCTGCCGGTTCCCCCCGGGCGCGAAACGCTGGACACGGCCGCATGAGCGCCGCGCCGCTGAAAATCCTCGTGGTCGACGACGAGCCGCCGATCCGCAAGCTGCTGCGCATGGGCCTGTCGACCCAGGGCTACGAGGTCCTGGAGGCATCGAACGCAAAGAGCGCGCTGCAGCTGCTGGCCAATAAGCCCGATCTGATCATCCTCGACCTCGGGCTTCCCGACATGGCGGGACATGAATTGTTGCGGGTAATCCGCTCGCGCGACGACAGCGTTCCGGTCGTGGTGCTGTCGAGCCGCGGCGACGAGGCCGGCAAGGTGCAGGCGCTCGATCTCGGCGCCGACGATTACGTCACCAAGCCGTTCGGCATGGACGAGCTGCTCGCGCGCCTGCGCGCGGCGCTGCGCCATCAGCTGCAGGTGCACGGGGAGCGCCCGGTGTTCCGGCTGGACGAGCTTTCCGTCGATCTGGTGCGCCGTATCGTGAAGGTCGGCGAGCGCAACGTGAAGCTCTCGCCCAAGGAGTACGAGCTGTTGCGGGTGCTGGTTCAGCATGCCGGCAAGGTGTTGACCCACCGGTTCCTGCTCGGCGAATTGTGGGACGAGCTCACCGATGCGCAATATCTGCGCGTCTATGTGCGCCAGCTGCGGCAGAAGATCGAGGCCGACCCCGAGCGCCCGCAATACGTCCTGACCGAGACCGGGGTCGGCTACCGCCTGCGGGCGCCGGATTAGAGCATTTTCAGGAACAGCATGCCCGCGAGGGTGGAATCCGGTTTTCCGTCCGAAAATGCGACAATGCAAAAATCTAGTCCGGACTCGCGTCACTCGCCCTTGATGCCGGCGTCGCGAATGACCTTGCCCCATTTCTGCGCCTCGGAGGCGAGGTATTCGCTCAGCTGCTCCGGCGTGCCCGCGATCGGCTCGAACAATTGCGGTTCGAGGAAATTCTTGATGACCGCGGGATCGGCAAAGAAGCGCCGCACCTCGCCGTTGATCTTATCGACAACCGGGCGCGGCGTGCCGGCCGGCGCGAACAGGCCGAACCACGACACCGATCGGTAGCCCGGGACTCCACCTTCCGCCACGGTCGGAACAGCGGGCAACAGCGGCATGCGCTCGGCCGCTCCCACCGCCAGGAAACGCACTTGGCCGGCGGCGGCGGGCTGCACCGCGCTCGCGGCGCTCACATACATGAGCTGGATATGGCCGGCGATCACGTCGGTCATGGCGGGCGCCGCGCCCTTGTAGTGAATGGGGACGAGCCTGGTTCCGGTCAGCGCCTGGAGCAATTCCATGTTCAGATGCGCGGTCGAGCCGATCCCGTAAGTCCCGTAGTTGAGCTCGCCCGGATGCTGTTTGGCGTAGGCGATCAGCTCCGGCACGCTGTTGACCGGCAGCGAGGGATGCACGATGAGGCCGTGATTGATGATGACGAGGCCCACGATCGGCGCGAAATCCTTGATGGCATACGGCAGCTTGCCGTAGAGGCTCGGATTGGCCACGAACGTCACCTCCGGGCCGATCAGCAGCGTGTGGCCGTCGGGCGGCGACTTGGCGACGTACTCCGCCGCGATGATGTTGTTGGCCCCGGCCTTGTTCTCGACGATGGCCTGCTGCCCGAAGGCTTGCGAGAAGCGCAGCGCCAGCATCCGCCCGAGCGTATCGGTCACGCCGCCGGGCGGCGCCGGCACCACGATGCTGATGACCTTGCTCGGGTAGGTTTGGGCTTGTGCCGGTGCCCGGCCGGCGCCAACGCCGAGCAGGCTGAGCGCGAGCAAACCACAAAGCCAGCGTGCCATGAGCCAGGCTCCCATTCGCGGCGCCGATCGCCCGCGAAGGGAATTGTCTCAGAGTTGAGCCGCCAAGGGAACAGCGGGCCCGTCGGCGCGGGCGGGGCCGACCTGCCCTACTCCACGTCCTCGACCGCGGCCGGGCCGCCGCCGAACGCCTTCTGGGCCAGCGTCGCCGCCATGAAGGGATCGAGATCGCCGTCAAGCACGCCGGCGGTGTTGGAGGTCGAGACGCCGGTGCGCAGGTCCTTCACCATCTGATAGGGCTGCAGCACATAGGAGCGGATCTGGTGGCCGAACCCGATATCGGTCTTGCCGGCGTTCTCGATGGCGGCCTGCTCCTCGCGCCGCTTGAGCTCGAGCTCATAGAGCCGCGCGCGCAACATCTGCCAGGCCTGGGCGCGGTTGCGGTGCTGCGAGCGGTCGGTCTGGCAATAAACCACGATATTGGTCGGGATGTGGGTCAGGCGGATCGCCAATTCGGTCTTGTTGACATGCTGGCCGCCCGCCCCGCTCGAGCGCAGCGTGTCGGTGCGCACGTCGGCCTCCTTGATGTCGACCACGATGCGATCGTCGATGACCGGATAGGCGCGCACGCTCGCGAACGAGGTGTGCCGCCGCGCATTGGAATCGAATGGCGAGATGCGCACCAGCCGGTGTACGCCATTCTCGGTCTTGAGCCAGCCATAGGCGTTATGGCCCTTGATCTGCACGGTCGCCGACTTGATGCCGGCTTCCTCGCCCTGGGTCTCCTCCAGATACTCGACCTTGTAGCCGTGCTGCTCCGCCCAGCGCGTATACATGCGCAGCAGCATGTTGGCCCAGTCCTGGCTTTCGGTGCCGCCGGCTCCGGCATGAACCTCGACATAACTGTCGTTCGAATCGGCTTCGCCCGAGAGCAGCGCCTCGAGCTCGCGGCGGCCGACCTCGACCTTGAGCCGCTTGAGCGCCTCCTCGGCGTCGGTCACGACCTTGCCGTCCTTCTCGGCTTCGCCCAGCTCCAGCATGGTGAGCTGATCGTCGAGCTCCTGCTCGATGCGGCCGATGGCGGTGAGCTGGCTTTCGAGCGCGGTGCGCTCCTGCATTACGCGCTGGGCGCGCTGCTGGTCGTTCCAGAGATTGGGATCCTCGGCCTCGCGGTTGAGCTCGGCCAGCCGGGTGCGGGCTTGGTCGACGTCAAAGATGCCTCCTCAGCAGCACGACCGACTGCTTGATCTCATCGACGATGCTCTGGGTTTCCGCGCGCATGACATCTTCCGTTCGCGGCCGCAAGCCGCATTCAAGTCACCACCAAGAGGTGCACAGGCGATTTAGCGATCCGCGGGCCGGATTTCAATCGACAACCGGATCAATACAGGCCGCCGCTGCGAATTGCACGGTCGGCTTCGGGCGAAACCCCGAGCGGCCGGCCATCCGGGTCGGTAACCCCGACCACCGAGTAGTTGTCGGGCGGCGCCGTGCCGGGCTTGAAGGCTTCGGAAATCACCTGCGAGGGCGGGTCGCCCGGACCGGCGCGCATTCCGGTCTTCACATTGACGCGAATGAGCTTGATGCCGACCGGCGCCTGGAACGGTACGTTCGGCTTGTCGGCCAAGGCCACCTTCATGAAATCCCGAAAGATGGGGGCGGCGAGCACGCCGCCGCTGACGCGATCGGCGATATGGCGGGGCTTGTCGTAGCCCATGAACACGCCGACCACGAGATCGGGGGAGAAGCCGATGAACCAGAGGTCCTTTTCGTCATTGGTGGTGCCGGTCTTGCCGGCGATCCGCTTGCCCAACTCCTTGATGCCCGAATTGCCCGCGGTGCCGCGGATCGGCACATCCTCCATGATCGAGGTGATCTGGTAGGCGGTCATGGGATCGATCACCCGCGCGCGCCGGTCGAGCAGCGTCGGCTCGTTCTGGTTCGTCCACTTCGGGGCGTCGCAGCCCCGGCACTCGCGCTGATCGTGCTTGTAGATGGTGTGGCCGTAACGGTCCTGGATGCGATCGATCAGGGTCGGCTGCACCTTGCGGCCGCCATTGTCGATGATCGCATAGGCGCCGACCATCTTCATGAGCGTGGTCTCGCCGGCGCCGAGCGCATAGGACAGATAGGGCGGCAAATTGTCATAGACCCCGAAGCGCTTGGCATATTCGCCGATCAGCGGCATGCCGATGTCCTGCGCCAGGCGCACCGTCATCAGGTTGCGCGAATGCACGATGCCGGTACGCAGCGTGGAGGGGCCGAGGTAATTCTGCTCGTAGTTCTCCGGACGCCAGATGCCGCTGCCGGTATCGATCTCGAGCGGCGCGTCGAGCACGATGCTCGAGGGCGTATAGCCGTTGTCGAGCGCGGCCGAATAGATGATCGGCTTGAAGGACGAGCCCGGCTGCCGCGACGCCTGCGAGGCGCGGTTGAACTGGCTCTGGTCGTAGGAGAAGCCGCCCACCATCGCCAGCACGCGCCCCGTCAGGGGCTCCATGGCCATGATTGCGCCGGATATCTCGGGCACTTGGCGCAGCCGGAACTGGCCGTCCTTGCCGGTCAGCGGCTCCACATAGACGACGTCGCCGGGAGCCAGCACCTGGCTCACCTTGGTCACGTTCTTGACGCTGGCCGACTTCGCCCATTTCACGGCTTCGAGCGGCACCGCACCGGTCTCGCGCTCCTTGAGCACCGCTCCTGCCTGATCGCGGCCGGGCTGCAGGCCGACGCGGGCGCCCTGGTCGTTGCTGTCCAGAACGACCGCGAGCCGCCACGGCGCGACATCCGAGAGCGCCCGGACATCGGCCAGCTTGGCGCCCCACTCGCCGGCGGCGAGATCGAGCTTGGTGACGGCGCCGTGATAGCCCTGGGTCTCGTCGAAGCGCACCAGGCCGTCGATCAGCGCCCGGCGCGCGGCGAGCTGCAGCTTGGGATCGAGCGTGGTGCGCACCGACAGCCCACCCTCATAGAGCTTCTGCTCGGAGTAATTGTCGGCGACATAGCGGCGCACCTCCTCGGCGAAATATTCGGCCGCGAAAATGCGCGCCCCGGTCGGCCGCATCGTGACCTTGAGCGGATCCTTCTTGGCCTGCTCGGCCTCCTGCGCCGTGATGTAGTGGTCCTCGGCCATGCGCTCGATGACGTAATTGCGGCGCGCAATCGCTTCATCGTGATGGCGGAACGGATTGTAGTTGTTGGGGCCCTTGGGCAGCGCCGCCAGGTAAGCCGCCTCCGGGATGGTCAATTCGTGCACCGACTTGTCGAAATACAGGAGCGATGCCGCCGCCACCCCGTAGGCGCCGACGCCCAGATAGATTTCGTTGAGGTAGAGCTCGAGAATTTTCTGCTTGGAGAACGTCCGCTCGATCTTCATGGCCAGCAGCGCTTCGCGGATCTTGCGGCTGAACCTCAATTCGTTGGTGAGCAGGAAGTTCTTGGCGACCTGCTGGGTGATGGTAGAGGCGCCCTGTGGACGGCGGCCGCTGCCGTAAGTCTGCACGAAGGCCAAGCCGGCCCGCATGATGCCCTGGAAATCGATGCCGTTGTGCTCGTAGAAATTCTTGTCTTCCGCCGCCACGAAGGCGTTGGTCACCAGCTTGGGCACCGCCTGGATCGGGATGTAGAGGCGTCGCTCGTGCGCATATTCGGCGAGCAGCGAGCCGTCGGCGGCATGCACGCGCGTCATCACCGCCGGCTCGTAGTTCTGCAGCTGGGAATACTCCGGCAGATCCTTGGAGTAATGCCACAAGAGGCCGGCGACCCCAGCGACCCCGACCAGGAACACGATCGTTCCGGCCGTGAACAGGAAGCCCATGAAGCGCAGCAATAGTCTCATCGCAAAAGTCTCATCGCAAAAGTCTCATCGCAGATTTCCCGCCGCCTGCGCCTTTGGAAGCCGAAGCGGCCGATCGGCCCTTCGCCCGAGCCCGATTAATCGCGCTGCTGCCCATCCGGAAATCTGGCAGCTTTTCGCGCTTGCCGCCAGCATCCCCACGCACCATGCCCGGATCATTTCAGTCGCGCCATTTTATGTTGAAACTTAGGCCATTTAGCCGCCTTGCCATCAATTCTGGCCGCTGGCGCGGCCGCCTCCGGCGAGCCTGGTGATGAAGAAGCGATCGACCGCCTGGGCGATCGAGTTGGCGGTGTGCTCGCGCCAATCCGCGGAGGTCAGCGACTTGATGTCCTGCCGGTTGGACACATAGCCGAGCTCGACCAGGACGGAGGGAATGTCGGGCGCCTTGAGCACCCGGAAGCCGGCCGACTTGAGCGAATTCTTGTGCATCCGCGTCGCCGTGCGCATGGACTCGATGAGCCCGCGGGCGAACTGCACAGAGAACGTCTTGGTCTCGCGCTGGGCCAGATCGATCAGAATGTCGGCCACATCGTTGGGCTCGAAGGTGAGGTCGACGCCGGCGATCACGTCGGCCCGGTTCTCGGTCTCGGCCAGCCGCGCCGCCTCGGAATCCGAGGCAGTCTCCGACAGCGTGTAGATGCTGGCCCCCTGCGCGTCGCCCTCGCCGCGCGGCAGCGCGTCGGCATGGATCGAGATGAACAGGGAGGCCTGTTGGGCGCGCGCGAACTGGACGCGGTCGGCGAGCGCCACGAAGGTATCGTCGGAGCGGGTCATGACGACGTGATATTTGCCCGCCTTCTCGATCTTGTCGCGCAACAAGAGTGCGAACTCGAGCACGATGGCCTTCTCGGTCTCCCCGCTCGCCGCCTTGGTGCCGTTGTCGATGCCACCATGGCCCGGATCAAGCACGATGATCGGGCGCGCATCGCTCCTGGGCACCGGCTTGACCGCGACGGCCGGCTCGCGCGCCCGGTTCTCGAGCGCGATGGTGCGCAGGAAGGCATCCCGGTCGACCGCCGCGAGATCGAGCACCAGGCGCGCCGGCTGCTCATTGCTGGGATCGAGCACGAAGGATTTCTCGACCCGGGCCGGGCGCGTGAGATCGATCACGATGCGCGAGCCGCCGGTCATCATCAGCCCGTAACGGAACGCCTTGATCAGGCCGCGGCCGCCCTCCCCGGTCTGCGGCGGGAACCGGAACGCCACCTGCGGCAGGTCGATGACCACCCGATAGGGATTGGCGAGCGTGAAGGCGCGCAGCTCGATCTTGCGGCTGACGTCGACCACCATCCGGGTCTGGGTTTCGTCGCCGCCGAGCCGCACCTCGCTCGCCACCGGGAAATCGTCGCCCGATGCCGACAGCCCGGCCGCCCCGGCCCCCAACGGGATGCCGAGCAGGACCAAAGCGATAACGACAATCTGGCTTGCCGCGCGGATAGACATCGCTCCCGAGCCCTCCGGGCACCTCCTTAACCCATTAAGGGGGCCATAGTTAACCATCGCTTAAACACGGGCGCACGCCGTCTGATTCGGCAAGCCCATTGGTGCCCAGCGCGAACCGCCCGTGTGGCGGATCGGGGTGCCGGAACTGGTGGCCAGGTCCGGCTACGCCCGCGCCTCGTGGCCAAACCGGGGCAAACGGCACCTTGCGGGCTCGGATCGCACATCTTACGTTTCTGTTGCGCCGGGAAAAGCCTCGGCGGCGACCTCACGCTGCTTGCCATTGCGCCGGTGCGGCCGTAAGAATGACCGGTTGATGGTTGAAAGTTCCGGTTGTGCCGCGTTTGGGCATCCGGCAGCCCCCTGAGGATCGCTCTCCGACTACCATCGGGAGGAGACTTGGGCGGCGGAAGCAAGCCGAGCGTCCCGCATTCGGCGTGACGGCGGCGAGCGATCAAAGCCGATGTCCTTGTAGAGCACGATTGGTGTCGCTGGCGCTGGTGCCTCGCGGGTACCTCCTGCAGCGGTTCGGTGGCGGCTCGTGCGAGCAGTTCGCATCCGGGCTGCTCGCGACGACAGCCATCAGCCGAGAGAACCGACGGCCGCGCCTACGCGCTGCCGCACTGTCACGGGCCGAAGGTCATGTTACGTCAGGTCATGCTACGACCGCGCGTCGGGAGCCAAATCCATCGCCACAGCATAGCGTCGCGAAGCGACGTCATGAGTCGCGCTTGCGCATTCCGCGCCGGCCCGGCGGCGCGCGATGGGATGCCTTTGCGTGTGCCCAAGGCCCATCCATTCAACCGCAATCAGGCCGTTTCCTGGTCGCGCCGTTCCGTCACGCCCGCGAGGCGAGAATGGACGGCCGCGCGCCGGCGTGCCATCATGAGATTCGTCCATGCTCAACAAAATGCTGATCGATGCGACCCATCCGGAAGAGACCCGGGTGGTCGTTCTGCGCGGCAACCGGGTCGAGGAATTCGACTTCGAGTCCGCCAACCGTAAGCAGCTCCGCGGCAACATCTATCTGGCCAAGGTGACGCGCGTCGAGCCGTCGCTGCAGGCCGCCTTCGTCGACTACGGCGGCAACCGCCACGGCTTTCTCGCCTTCGGCGAAATCCATCCCGACTATTACCAGATCCCGGTCGCCGACCGGCAGGCGCTGATCGACGAGGAGGAGCGCGCCGCGCGCGCCGCCGAGGTCGAGGCCGACAATCGGGCCGGCCGCCGCGCCCATCGGGAGCGCCGCTCCAGCCGGCCGCGCGACGAGATCAAGAGCGCCCCCATCGACGCCCATGGCCGGGATCCGCAGGCCGAAGCTTCAGGCGAAGCCGCCCCCGGCGCAACTCATGACGAAACCACCGACGACGCCGCCGCCATGGCGGCGGCTTCCGAGATGTTGGCGCCGGCGGCCGACGATGCCGTCGAGCCCGCCGGCGCAGAGGATCGCGACGTCACGGATGCCGGCCACGAGCCCGCGCCCGGCGGCTGGAAGGAGGAGGCGGCGCGGCCCGACGGCTCCTACGAGCAACAGATGGGCGGCGAGCACGGCGGCGGCGACAATCCGATCGAGCTCGACATGATCGCGTCGAGCGCCGCGGCCGAGCCGATTCCGGGCAGCGAGGACGAGCGCCACGCGCAGGCGACCGAGAGCAACGCCACGGGCGAATTGGCCGGCGCCGCGGCCGGCGAGGACAACATCACCGAGATCAACGGCACCGGCGGCGAGGAGGAGACTGTCGAATCCGTCGGCGGCGCCGATGCGATGGAGGAAGTGCCCGAGCGCATGTCGCGCATGCGCCGGCAGTACAAGATTCAAGAGGTGATCAAGCGCCGTCAGGTGATGCTGGTGCAGGTCGTCAAGGAAGAGCGCGGCACCAAGGGCGCGGCGCTCACCACCTATCTGTCGTTGGCCGGCCGCTATTCCGTGCTGATGCCCAATACCGCGCGCGGCGGCGGCATCAGCCGCAAGATCACCGATTCGGTCGACCGCAAGCGGCTCAAGGAGGTGGCGCAGGAGCTCGAGGTGCCGGAAGGCATGGGCGTGATTCTGCGCACCGCAGGCGCCAGCCGTACCAAGACCGAGATCAAGCGCGATTTCGAATATCTGCTGCGGCTGTGGGAGACCGTGCGCGATCTCACGTTGAAATCCACCGCGCCGACCCTGGTCTACGAGGAAGGCTCGCTGGTCAAGCGCTCGATCCGCGATCTCTACAACAAGGACATCGACGAAATCCTGGTCGCCGGTGCCGACGCCTACCGGGATGCGCGCGATTTCATGCGCATGCTGATGCCCAGCCACGCCAAGAACGTGAAGCCCTATCACGAAAGCGTGCCGATGTTCGGCCGCTTCGGGATCGAGAGTCAGCTCGACGCCATGTTCCAGCCGGTGGTGCAGCTTCGCTCGGGCGGCTACATCGTGATCAACCAGGCCGAGGCGCTGGTCGCCATCGACGTCAATTCGGGCCGCGCCACCCGCGAGCACCACATCGAGGACACCGCCCTCAAGACCAACCTCGAGGCCGCCGAGGAGGTCGCCCGGCAGCTGCGCCTGCGCGACCTCGCCGGGCTGATCGTCATCGACTACATCGACATGGACGAGAAGCGCAACAACCGCACGGTCGAGCGGCGGTTGAAGGAGTCGCTCAAGCACGATCGCGCCCGCATCCAGGTCGGGCACATCTCGCACTTCGGCCTCTTGGAAATGTCGCGCCAGCGCATCCGCTCGAGCGTGCTCGAAAGCTCGACCGAGAAATGCCCGCACTGCGGCGGCACCGGGCATGTTCGCTCGGTCTCCTCGGTCTCCCTGCAGCTGTTGCGGGCGATCGAGGAGATGCTGCTCAAGGGCGCCACCCACAATCTCATCGTGCGCACCCGTACCGAGACTGCGCTCTATCTGCTCAACCATAAGCGCGCCCATCTGCGCGAGCTCGAGGAGCGCTTCCAGCTCACCATCACGGTGAATGCCGACCCCACCGTCGCGGGCCAGGTGTCCTACGTGATCGAGAAGGGCGAGCAGGTGCACAGCATCGAGCAGGCGAAGGCGCTGGCGGCGGTACAGCCGACCAGCATCGCCCCGGTCCTGGACGAGGAGGACGAGGCGGCGATCGACGAGGTCGAGGAGCTCGAGGCGGCCGGCGACGGCGAGAGCGGCGGCGAGGTCCGGGAGATCGACGAGGACGAGCACGAAGCGCCCGGCGAGCACACCGGCGAGGCGGCGGCGAGCGAGGGCGAGCGCAACGGCCGCAAGCGCCGGCGCCGGCGCCGTGGCCGCCGCGGCGGCGAAGGCCGCGATGGCGAAGCGCCCGCGCCCGAGAAGGGCGCCGGGCCACTGGCGGTGCGCGGCGAGGATGATCGCGAGCCGGCGCTCGCGGGCGCCGACGACGAGGCGCCGACCGAGCTTGCCGGCGCCGAGATTGCGGGCGAAACGCAAGCCGAAGGGGAAAAGCGGCGGCGGCGGCGTGGCCGCCGCGGCGGCCGGCGCAGCCGCAATGGCCGCGATGGCGAAGCCTCGCCGCAGACCGGCGATGCGCCCGCGCCGTTCCAGACGGAAGCGAGCGCGTCCGAGCCGCGCCCGGCCGAATGGGAGCCGCGGCCGAGCGCGCCCGGGCACAGCGACCATGAGTGGAGCGAGCCGGCGCCGGCCCGATCCAATCATCGCGACCACGCGGAGCCGAGCGTCGAGCATCACCAAGTCGAGGTCGCGCACGCGCCCGAGCGGCCGGTTGCGCAGCCCGAGCCGCCCGTGAGCGCGCCGGCGCCGCGGCGAGGCTCCACGGTCCGCGAGCCGGCTCCGACCAGCTTCAGCTTCGGTGGCGAATCCGGCGCTCCGGCACCGATGCCGGCCGCGCAGGCGGAACCGCAGCAGCCGACACAGCCTGACGTCACGGCAAGCGAGGACACCTCGCGCCCGCGCCGCGCCGGGTGGTGGAGCAAGCGCGTGCTCGGCAAAGGATGAGCACGGGCGGGCGATGAAGAGCGGCTGGGTTGAACGCGACGCGCAGGCGACGGTCGATCGCTATGGCCGGCAGGGTGTCGGCCGCGACCTGGCGCTGCGCATCTATACGACCCGGCTGCTCGGCCGCGAGCCCAGGCTGGTGCTGCACGGCGGCGGCAATACTTCCGTCAAGACCAGCTTGCGGGACCTGCTCGGCGAGGAGGTGGAGGTTCTGTGCGTCAAGGGCTCCGGCGGCGACATGGCGGCGATCGAGCCTTCCGGATTGCCGGCGGTGCGGCTCGAGCGCCTGCGCAAGCTGCGTGCGCGCCCCGCGCTCAGCGACGAGGACATGGTGCGCATCCAGCGCGAGAACCTGCTCGACCCGATGGCGCCAAATCCTTCGGTCGAGACGCTGCTGCACGCCTTCCTGCCGCACAAGTTCGTCGACCACACCCATTCGACCGCGGTCCTGAGCCTGATCGACCAGCCGGAAGCGGCAGCCCTGTGCGCGGAGACCTATGACGGCCGCATGGGGTTGGTGCCCTACGTGATGCCCGGCTTCGCGCTCGCCAAGCTGGCGGCGCAGGTCTACGAATCCGCGCCCGCGGTCGAGGGCCTGATCCTGCACAAGCACGGCATCTTCACCTTCGGGGAGACCGCGCAGGAGGCCTATGAGCGCATGATCGAGATGGTCACGCGCGCCGAGGAGCGCTTGACCCGCAACCGCACCGCTGTGTTCGAGACCGTGCATGTGCCACAGGCGGTGGCGCCGCTCGCGGCGGTAGCGCCCATCCTGCGCGGCGCCTGCAGCCACAGGGACGAGCGCAGCGAAGGCGCCTGGCGCCGCCTCATCCTCGATTTCCGCGCCACCCCCGACATCCTCACCTTCGTCAACGGCGCCGAGGCCGCCCGCTACAGCCAGGCCGGCGTGGTGACGCCCGACCACACCATCCGCACCAAGAACTGGCCGGTGCTGCTGCGCGCCCCCGAGGACGGCCGCATGGATGCCTTCAAGCGCGCGGCCCAACGGGCGGTGCTGGGCTTCGTCGAGCGCTACAAGGACTATTTCACCCGCAACAATGCCCGCGTCGGCTCGATCAAGCGCATGCTCGACCCGCTGCCGCGCGTCGCGCTGGCGCCGGGGCTGGGCCTGTTCGGCCTGGGGCGCACCAAGAAGGACGCCAAGATCGCAGCCGACATCGCCGAAGCCGCGATCGCCACCATCATCGATGCCGAGGCGATCGGCCGCTTCGAGTCGATCCCGGAAGCCGACATGTTCGACATGGAATACTGGTCGCTCGAGCAGGCCAAGCTCGGCACCGCTGAGGAGAAGCCTCTCGCCGGCCAGATCGCCGTCGTCACCGGCGCCGCCGGCGTCATCGGCACTGCGACCGCGAAGGCGTTCGCGGCAGCCGGCGCCGAGGTGGCGCTGCTCGATCTCGACGAGACGGCGGTGCAGGCCAAGGCCAAGGCCATTGGGGCGACCGCGCTCGCGGTGCGCTGCGACGTGACCGACGCCGCCTCCGTGCGCGCAGCCTTCGATCAGGTGGTGGAGACCTTCGGGGGCGTCGACATCGCGGTATCGAATGCCGGCGCGGCCTGGCAGGGCCGCATCGGCGAGGTCGACGAGGAAGTGCTGCGCAAGAGCTTCGAGCTCAATTTCTACGGCCACCAGCGCGTCGCGCAGGCGGCCGTGAAGGTGATGCTGGCGCAAGGCACCGGCGGCTGCCTGTTGTTCAACGTGTCCAAGCAGGCGGTCAATCCGGGGCTGAATTTCGGCCCCTACGGCCTGCCCAAGGCCGCCACCTTGTTCCTGGTGCGGCAATACGCGCTCGATTACGGCACCGAAGGCATCCGCGCCAACGCCGTCAATGCCGACCGCGTCCGCTCCGGCCTGTTGACCGAGGAGATGATCGCCTCGCGCTCCAGCGCCCGCGGCCTGACCGAGAAGGATTACATGAGCGGCAACCTGCTCGGCCGCGAGGTCACCGCCGAGGACGTGGCGCAGGCCTTCCTGGCCCAGGCGCTGGCGCTAAAGACCACTGCCGACGTCACCACCGTGGACGGCGGGAACATCGCGGCGGCGCTGCGGTAACGGCTGGCGCGCCCGAAGCAGAGCCTCAATCGCTCGACAGAATGACGTTCTTGAGGATCGGAAAGATCTGGATCTCCCAGCTCTTGCCGCTGAACACGCCGTAATGGCCGACGCCGGCCTGCATGTGATGGCGCTTCATGTAGGGCCGCAAGGCCGTGCAAAGGTCGTGGGCGGCCGAGGTCTGGCCGACCGCGCAGATGTCGTCGCGCTCGCCCTCGACAGTGAACAGCATGGTGCGACGGATCGCGCGCGTATCTACCTTGCTGCCGCGATATTCTATCAGGCCGCGCGGCAGCGCATGCTCCTGGAACACCAGGCGGACGGTCTCCAGGTAGAATTCGGCGGTCAGGTCGAGCACCGCGAAATATTCGTCGTAGAATTTCTTGGTGGTCTGCGCCTTCTCGAGCTCGCCGTTGACCAGATTGTCGTAGAGGTCGCGATGGGCCTTGAGGTGCCGATCGATGTTCATGCTCATGAACGCCGCCAGCTGCACGAAGCCCGGATAGACGCGGCGGTACGCGCCGGCGTAACGCATCGGCACCGTGGCGATCAGGTTCTTCTCGAACCAATCCATCGGCTTGCTCTGCGCGAGCTTGTTGACCTTGGTCGGATTGACCCGCGGATCGATCGGTCCCGCCATCAGGGTCATGCTGCGCGGCTGCGCCGCGTTGCCGGCCTCCGCCATCACGGCGGTCGCGATCAGGGCGGCGACGCACGGCTGGCACACCGCGATGACATGGGCGCCCGGACCGATCACCTCGAGAAAATGGATCAGGTGGGCGACGTAGTCGTCGAAACCGAATTGTCCTTCTTGTGGAGAGACATCGCGCACATTGTGCCAATCCGTGATGAAGACGTCGTGCTCGGGCAGCATGGTGCGCACGGTGCCGCGCAACAACGTGGCGAAATGGCCCGACAGCGGGGCCACCAGCAGGACCTTGGGCTGCGCCTGGTCGATGTCCTTCTTGAAATGCAGCAGCGTGCCGAAGGGCGTCACCTCGGCGAGCTCTTCATGCACCTGCACGTCCCGGTTGCCGACCTTGACCTGGTCGATCCCGAAGGGAGGCCGCGCATGGGTGAGGCCGGCACGGGCGATCAGCTCATAAGCTGCCGTGAGATTGCGCAGGTTCCCTGCGCCGGTGATATCCGACAGCGGCTGGCCGATCGCCTTGAGGGCAGACGCCGCCAGCATGCGAACCGGAGCCATCAGGTCCGATTGCGCCTGGTATGCCTGGTAGAGCATTACGTTATTTTCGCCGTTGCGCACCGCAACGACCCCCCTGACCCGCACGCAGCTCAACCCGGCGACGAAAAGCTAGTGGATTTTTTGCTGCACTGCGAGGTAATTATCATTCGTTGGGGATGCCCACCCTTGCCGGGGGCGCGGAACCGCCCCGGCCGGCCATCCGGCCGCGGCTCGAACGCTGCGTCAGCAAAGCAAAACCAGCGCCTTCTCGGCGCAGGCCGAAGGCACACCGGCTCGGACAAGGGGGGACTACGCCTATGGCGGAAGCTACGCTCACGATTGCCAGCAAGAATTACGGCTCCTGGTCGCTGCGCGGCTGGCTCCTATGCAAATTGGCCGGCCTCGATTTCGTCGAGGAGCAAAGCCGCAGCGACGACCCTTCGGTGCGCGCCGAGCTTTTGCTGCTCTCGCCCTCCTTCCTGGTCCCGCGCCTGACCCATGCCGGGGTCAAGATCTGGGATACGCTCGCGATCGCCGAATATCTCAACGAATTGAAGCCGGAAGCCGGCCTCATTCCAACCGGGCGGGCGGAGCGCGCGCTCTGCCGCTCGATCTCGGGCGAGATGCATTCCGGCTTCAGCAACCTGCGCTCGGCGCTGCCGATGAACATCAAGGCGCATTATCCGGGCTTCAAGGTCTGGGCAGGGGCGCGCGCCGACGTCGACCGCATCGTCTCGATCTGGCGCGAATGCCTGGCGGGCTCGGGCGGTCCCTACCTTTTCGGCCACACGCCCTGCATGGCCGATGCCATGTTCGCCCCGGTGGTGATGCGCTTCACGACCTACGACGTCGGCCTCGAGCCCGACTGCGCCGCCTTCTGCGCCAGCATCACCGGAATGCCGGCAATGCAGGAATGGATTGCCGCCGCCAAAGCCGAGCCGGACGAGCTCGAGGAGCTCGACGTCGAGTTCTGAGCGCGGCGGGCGTAAGTCATCCGGTCTCGGCGGCGAGCCATTTGGTGATGCGCGCCACTGCCTCGTGCATGTCGGCAGTCGAGCCGGCATAACAAAAGCGCACGAACCGATTGCCATTGATGGGATCGAAATCAATCCCTGGGGTCGCCGCTACATGCGCCTGCTCCAGCATCCGCCTGGCGAATGCGAAGCTGTCGGAGGAGAACCGCGAGACGTCCGCATAGAGGTAGAACGCCCCGTCCACCGGCAACATTCGCTCGAGCCCGGCCTTCGGCAGGCCCTCCAGCAGAACTTGGCGGTTGGCCTCATAGACATGCTTGACGGCCTCGACCTCGACGCGGCCCTCGAACGCCGCCTGCGCCGCGATCTGCGACAGCGCCGGCACCGAGATGGCGAGATTGCCCTGCAGCCGGTCGACCGGACGCACCAGCGCTTGCGGCAGCACCATCCAGCCCACCCGCCAGCCGGTCATGCAGAAATACTTGGAGAACGAGTTGATGACCACGACGTCGTCCGACAACCGGGCTGCTGTCTCGGCCGCGAAGGCGTAGTCGAGGCCGTGATAGATTTCGTCGGAGATGAACCGGATTCCCTCCGCATGTGCGGCCGCCAGCAGATCGCGGATCGCCGCGGCCGTCATCATGGTGCCGGTCGGGTTGGCGGGGCTCGCTACCAGAACTCCCTTGAGCGGCGCCCTGCGGTGGGCCGCGATCAGCATGTCCGGGGTGATCGCCCAGCGTGACGCCGCGGTGGTCTCGATCAGGACCGGCTCGCAGCCGAGCGCGGTGAGAATGTGCCGGTAGGGCGGATAGCCCGGCACCGCGACCGCCACCCGATCGCCCGGATCGAGCAGCGCCAGAAACGCCATGACGAATGCAGCCGACGATCCGGTGGTGACCACGATGCGCCCCGGATCGATCTCCAGCGCGTGGCGCTCCCCGTAGTGGCGTGCGATGCGCTCGCGCAGCGAGGGGATGCCGAGCGCCTCGGTATAATCGAGCCGTCCGCCGAGCGCCGCCCGCGCGGCCGCGATCGCGCCAGCCGGCGCGGACGCCGCCGGCTGCCCGACCTCCATATGCACCACATGGCCGCCGCCGGCCTCGATGCGGGCGGCCGCCGCCATGACGTCCATCACCATGAAGGGAGGCACGGCGCTGCGGGCCGAAGGTGTGACCAGCCGCTTTGCCAGCTCCAGCATCATCCAGCACCCTCCGATTCTTCGGCACCGTTCGCCGCCCCGCTACCGCCGTATTTGTGCGGACTTTCTGCCGCCGTGCTGCAATTAGACGTGATCGGGACCGCGTTGACCCTGTTCCGGCGCGCCACTACGCTGCACTGTCTGGGACGCGGGCCATTGGAACTCCGCCTGGGGGCGCAAGCCGAGCCGACATGACCGGAAGCCGAAGACCTATCAGGGCGCCTCTGTGGAAGCCAGCCGCCCGCAGCTTGGCCGTGCTGGTCGCGGCCGCGGTTGCGGCCGCGGGCATTCCGGCAGCGGCCCAGCAGGGCCGCGGCGGAGGACCGCCCATCATCCGCGACGCGGAGATCGAGCAGCTCCTGCGCGAGTATACCCAGCCGATTCTCAAGGCCGCCGGCCTCGCCCAGCAGCATGTCCAGGTGATCATCATCAACGATCGCTCGTTCAATGCCTTCGTGGCCGACGGGCATCGCATCTTCATCAATTCGGGCGCGCTCATGCAGGCCAAGACGCCGAACGAGGTGATCGGCGTGCTGGCGCACGAGAGCGGCCACATCGCCGGCGGCCATCTGGCGCGCATGCGCGAGCAGATGGCCAATGCCTCCACCGAATCGCTGGTGGCCATGCTGCTGGGCATCGGCGCCATGGTGGCGGGCGCGCGCAGCGGCGGCAACGGCGCCGACATCGGCATGGCGGCGATGACCATGCCGCAGGGGCTCATCCAAAGCACCATGCTGGCCTACATCCGGACCCAGGAAGAGCAGGCCGACCGGGCCGGGGTGAAGTTCCTCACCGCCACCGGCCAATCGCCCAAGGGCATGTATGACACCTTCAAGCGCCTGGGCGACGAGATCTTGTTCCAGTCGCGCTACATCGATCCCTATCTGCAGACGCATCCGATGCCCAAGGAGCGGGTCGCCGCGCTCGAGGAGCTGGTCAAGACCAGTCCCTATTGGGACAAGAAGGACTTGCCCGAGCTGCAGTTCCGCCACGACATGATGCGCGCCAAGCTGTACGGCTACATGGATCGCTCCGAGATCGCCGGCAACCGCTATCCGGCGAGCGACCAGAGCCTGCCGGCGCGCTATGCCCGCGCCATCGCGTCCTCGCGCTTCTCCGATCCACGCGCCGCCATGGCGCAGATCGATGCCCTGATCGAGGCGCAACCGCAGAATCCCTACTTCCACGAGCTCAAGGGCCAGACCCTCCTGGAGGGCGCCAAGCCGGCCGAGGCGATCGCGCCGCTGCGCCGCGCCGTCCAGCTGGCGCCCAATCCGACGCTGATCCAGGTCATGCTCGGACAGGCGCTGGTGGAGAGCAACGACCCCGCGCGCCTCAACGAGGCGATCTCGGTCCTGGAAGCCTCGGTCGGCCGCGACCCGGATTTGCCCGAGGCTTACAACCAGCTGGCCATGGCGTATGGCCGCAAGGGCGACCTCGGCCATGCCGATCTCGCTTCCGCCCAATCGGCGCTCACCCGCGGCGATTTGAAGGCTGCCCGCATGCTGGCCGCCCGCGCCAAGGACCGCTTCCCGATCGGCTCGCCCGGCTGGGTTCGGGCAGACGATATTTCCAACAAGGACCCGGCTGGGACCGCGCACTCGACCGTGGTGGTGCATCCGAAGAATCCGCCCTGACGGCGATCGCAAAGAGGATTACCAAGATGAAGCTCAATATGGCGCCGCTCGCGGCTATCACGCTCGCGATCGCCCTGGCGGCCTGGGCACCGGGCCCGGCTCGGGCGCAGTCGATTGCGCCCGATCAGCGCGGCGAGATCGAGAAGATCATTCACGAATATCTCTTGAGCCACCCCGAGGTGCTGCAAGAGGCGATGGCGGAACTGGAGAAGCGCCAGAACGCCGAGGATGCGGAAAAGCATCTCGCGGCCATCAAGGACAACGCTCCCGCCATCTTCAGCTCGGCGCACCAGGTCAACCTGGGCAATCCGCAGGGCGACGTCACCATGGTCGAGTTCTTCGACTACAACTGCGCTTTCTGCAAGCGCGCCATGTCCGACATGCTCGATCTGATGAAGAGCGATCCCAAGGTCAAGGTGGTGCTCAAGGAGTTCCCGGTGCTCGGAGAAGGCTCGCTGCAGGCCGCGCAGGTGGCGGTGGCGGCGCGCATGCAGGACAAGACCGGCAAGAAATACATCGATTTCCACACCAAGCTGCTTGGCGGGCGCGGACCCGCCGACAAGGCGCGTGCGCTGGCCGTCGCCAAGGAGGTCGGCTTCGACATGGCGCGGCTCGACAAGGACATGCAGAGCGACGAGGTGAAGCAGACCCTGGAGGAGAACCGCAAGCTCGCCGAGGGGCTCGGGCTCAACGGCACGCCGAGCTATGTGTTTCCGGCGGAGGTCGTGGTCGGCGCGGTGGGCCTGCCGGCGCTGCAGGGAAAGATCAATACTGCCCGTTGCGGCAAGGAAACCTGCTGAAACACCCGGCAAACCCAACCCGCCGGCCCGACCTTGCTCGATCGCCGGTCGCCGGGTTCCCTCGGCCGGGCCAAGCCATCCGCCTTTCCGGCTTCACCTTTGCGGATCAGGCCCCTATAAGGCTGCACGGCACCTTTAGGCTGCGCACCACCTCACCTTGCAGGGCGGCTCGTCGATGGCGAAATCCGTCTACGTACTCAACGGTCCGAATCTCAACCTGCTCGGCACGCGGGAGCCCGCCACCTATGGGCGCGCCACCCTCAAGGACGTCGAAGAGCGGTGCCGCGGCAGCGCCAACGGCCACAAGCTCGGCCTCGAGTTCCGGCAGTCGAACCACGAGGGCGAGCTGATCGACTGGATCCACGAGGCGGAGGCCAAGAAGGCGGCCGGCATCGTGCTCAATGCGGGCGGCTATACGCATACCTCGGTCGCGATCCGCGACGCGGTCGCGGCGGTGGGAATTCCGGTGGTCGAGGTCCATATCAGCAACATTTTCGCCCGCGAGGGCTTCCGCCACCACTCCCACATCGCGCCGGTGGCCAAGGCCTCGCTGTGCGGCTTCGGCATCGATGGCTACGCGCTGGCGATCGACGGGCTGGCGGCGCTGATCGCCGCCGAGCGCAAGGCCTGAACCGTGGCAGGCGGGCCAGAAGACGCGAGCAAGAAACCGGCCGCAGACCAGCCCGGAGCGGATTCCGCCAAGGCCCAGGGCGCGACCGTCGACGAAAGCAGAGCGATGGCCCGACGCAAGTCCGCGATCGATCACGATCTCATCCGCGATCTCGCCAAGCTCTTGGAGGAGACCGGCCTCACCGAGATCGAGTTCGAGCGCAACGGCGAGCGGGTGCGGGTGGCGCGCCGCGCCAAGCGGGCCGCCGGTCCGGCGACCGCCGCATCCGTGCCGTCCGCGGCGCGCCCCACCATCGCGGAGGGGCCGCCCGATCACAGCAGCAATCCAGGGCTGGTCACCTCGCCCATGGTCGGCACCGCCTATCTGGGCGCCGAGCCGGGCGCGCGCCCCTATGTGGAGGTCGGCAGCCGGGTGCGTGTCGGCGAGACGCTCCTCATCGTCGAGGCGATGAAGACCATGAACCAGATCCCCGCCCCGCGCGCCGGCGTCGTGACCCAGATTCTGATCGAGGACGGCCAGCCGGTCGAGTTCGGCGAGCCGCTGATGATTGTGGAGTGAGCGTCAAGAAAGTGAGTAGTGAGTAGTGAATGGTGAGTAGTGAAGAAAGTTGTTTCCTATTCACTATTCACTACTCACCATTCACGTTCACAAATCCCGGACCCCCATGTTCGAAAAAATCCTGATTGCCAATCGCGGCGAGATCGCATTGCGGGTGCTGCGCGCCTGCAAGGAGCTCGGCATCGCGACCGTGGCGGTGCATTCGACCGCGGACGCCGACGCCATGCATGTGCGGCTCGCCGACGAAAGCGTGTGCATAGGGCCGCCGTCGGCCCGCGACAGCTATCTCAATGTGCCGGCGCTCTTGGCCGCCTGCGAGATCACCGGTGCCGACGCGGTGCACCCGGGCTACGGCTTCCTGTCGGAGAACGCGCGCTTCGCCGAGATCCTGGAAGAGCACAACATCCACTTCATCGGCCCGCGGGCGGCCCATATCCGCCTGATGGGCGACAAGATCGAAGCCAAGCGCACCGCCAAGCGGCTTGGCATACCGGTGGTGCCGGGATCGGAGGGCGGCGTGACCTCCGACCAGGAGGCGCTGTCGATCGCGGCCGACATCGGCTTTCCGGTGCTGATCAAGGCGGCCTCGGGCGGCGGCGGGCGCGGCATGAAGGTCGCCGCCTCCGCAGACGAGATGGCCTCTGCGCTTTCGACCGCGCGCGCCGAGTCCAAGGCCGCGTTCGGGGACGACACCGTCTATCTGGAGAAGTATCTCGCGCGCCCGCGCCATATCGAGATCCAGGTGCTGGGCGACGGCCGCGGCCGCGCCATCCATCTGGGCGAGCGCGATTGCTCGCTGCAGCGCCGCCACCAGAAGATCTGGGAGGAAAGCCCCTCGCCGGCGCTCAACGCCGCGGCCCGCGACCAGATCGGCGAGATCGTGGCCAAGGCCATGCGCGAGCTCGAATATCTCGGGGTCGGCACGGTCGAGTTCCTGTACGAGGACGGCACCTTCTCCTTCATCGAGATGAACACCCGCATCCAGGTCGAGCATCCGGTGACCGAGGAGATCACCGACATCGATCTCGTGCTCGAGCAGATCCGGATCGCCGCCGGCGGCGAGCTCGCCTTGGCGCAAAGCGATATCCGGTATCACGGCCACGCCATCGAATGCCGCATCAATGCCGAGAATCCCGCGACGTTCCGGCCCTCGCCCGGCAAGATCGTGCACTACCACCCGCCCGGCGGCCTGGGCGTGCGGGTCGATTCCGCCGTCTATCACGGCTACACGATCCCGCCGTTCTACAATTCGCTGGTCGGCAAGCTGATCGTCCACGGCAAGACCCGCGCCGAGGCGCTGATGCGATTGAAGCGCGCGCTCGACGAGTTCGTGATCGACGGCATCGAGACCACCGTCCCGCTGTTCCAGGCCCTGGTGCGCGAGAAGGAGATCATCGATGGCGACTACCACATCCACTGGCTGGAAGAGTACCTGGCCCGCACCATGTGACGCGTGGGCCTTGTCTTACGGCGCCGACGGCGCGCGCGGCAGCAGCACGTCGTCCTCGAGCGTCTCCTTCTCGAAATCATTGATCAGCACGTCGACCCGCAATGTCCAGCGGCCAGCGAGCGGAATGCGCAGATCGCCGATGTGCCAGCTGGTGTCGCCCGCACGTTCGGCGTCGCGGCGTACCGGCTCGATCCCGGCGGCGGGATTGGACAGGAATATTGTGACCGCCTTGGCGGCGAGCGGACGGAAGCTGCCGTCGAGCACCTCGATGCTCATGTCGGCGCCGCGGGCGCGCACCGGATCGACCTCGATCTGCGCCATCGCCTTGCCGCCATGGAAATGGATCGAGGCCGGCTCGGCCGCGATCAGGGCGCGCGGCGGCGGCGTGAAGCGCCAGAGCGCGACGGTGCCGAGGATCGCGACCGCGATCACCGACTCGGCCGCGATCGCGGCGGCGAGCGGCGCGGCTGCGCCTGCACGGCGCGCGGCGAGGCGCGGCACCAGCACGAGCCGGTTTGCCGCGGCCACGCACAAAAGGACCAGCACGGCGGCGAGCTTGCCGGACAGAACCTCGCCATAGCTTGTGGTCCACAAGGCATCGGGGCGATCGAGTTGCACGAAGGCCAGATAGCCCCCGGTCGCGACCAGCAGCGCCAGCGGAAACGGGATGACCCGCGAGAACGCGGCAAGCTCGCTGCCGAGATGAGTCCGCTCGCGCACGATCGCGCAGAGCGGCAGGAGCGACCCGATCCAGAAGGCGACGCACACGCCGTGCAGGAACACCGCCGGCCGGCTCAGGACCGCAAGGCCGGCCGTCGCCGCGTGCCCGCTCAAGGCGAGCGCAAAACCGGCGCCGCCAAGCGCGCCCGCCGCGCACAGGCCGATCAGCGCCGGATTGGCGGCGCGTAGCGATGCAAGCCCCAGCAGCAACGCGGCCGCAGCCGTGAGCGTGGTCCAGCCATAGGAGGTGGCAAGCCCGCTCGCCCACACGTCGGGCCGCCAGAATTGCGTGAGCGGCAACGCCAGGTCGTCGAGACCCTGCAGCCCGAGCGAAAGCACGCAGGCAAGGAGTCCGCCCAGCAAGGCGGCAGCGATCCACCGCTCGGTGCCGCCCGGCAGCGGCCGCACCTGCGCCAAAATGGCAATGAAGCTCGCGCCACCGATGCCGACGAAAAGCCCGAGATAGATCAGCAGCCGCGTCGCCCAGATCGCCGCCGCGACCGCGGTATCGGTTTCCGACGCCGCGCGCTCCGGGATGGCGCTCGGCGCGCCGACCGAGAACAGCACCGCGCCGCCGACCGGATGACCGTCCGCCGAGATCACCCGCCAGCTCAGCACATAGCTGCCGCGCCGCAGCCCCGGCGGCACGATCGTGAGCGTGCTGTTTTCGGCCTTGACCGTCGCCGGCAGTGACTCGCCAGCCGGCCCGATCAGGCGCACCACCAACGGCGATACTGGCTCGTTGAAGCTCAATCGGAGGGTCGCGGGCGCATCCGCGAGGGTAACGCCGTCGGGCGGCTCCGATCCCACCAGCGAAGCATGCGCGAAGGCCGGCTGAGGCTGCGCCAGACAGGCGAGCAGCGCGGCCAAGGCGCCGACGGCGCGGGCGCGCAGACCCCACCGTGCGCGCCCTGCCCCGGCTCCCGGCGTCCTCATCGCTTGGGCAGCAGCTTGAGGCCCGCGGCCGGCTCGGCCGGCTCAGGCGCGCCATTGCCTGCGGGAATCTCGATCCAGCGGGTCACGCCCTTCTCGCATTCCTGCACGATCGGAAAATACATGGTCTGCCCGGCCGGGGCTTCATCGCCGATGAAGCCCGTGAGCACGAACTCGTCGTAATAGGCATCGGGCAGGTTGCCGCCCGACCAATCGACCTCGGTCACGCCTTCGGTGACCTTGGTGCCGCGCACGCTCATCGGCTGTTGATACTTGCCGCGCACCACATCGAGCTTCCAGCCCGGCTTGGGCATCGGCTTCACCTCGATGAAGCCGTCCGGGATACGCACCCGGACCGCCGTGGTGGCCGATTTCTCGCAGCCGTGCGGGACGCGCAGCACGGCCTTGTAGGAGGCGCCGACCGGCGCCTGCGGATTCTCCAGCGTGATATGGGCGGACGCGAAGGTTGCGCCGACAAGCACGCCGGCAGCGCCGAGAAAAATGCGAAACATGGGTGTTCTCCGGGATCGAGAATGAATGCGCACGGGCCGGCTTCGGCCCGCGTGGAATTCGGCACATTCAGTCGACGTCCGGAGGCGCCTGCGAGGCGCCGGCGCGCACCGCACGCGGTGCGATCAGGATAGAGGCGGCGCACAGCAACGGCTCGGCCGCGACCCGAGAGCGGTCCTCGCGCAGCACGACATGCTGGTCGGGCAGCGTGGCCGGCGGGCTGCCGGCCACGCAGGACAGGCAGCACGGATGCTGGTTCCCGGCCGGGTCCGGGACGCCCGCCGGGTCGGAACCGGCACCGGCGTTGCCATGACAGATGACGGCGAAGTCAGGGTCGGCGCGATTCGGGCTCAGCATGAGCGCCGCCTGCGCCATCGCCAGGCCGCCGAGGAAGGCCTGCACTGCCATCAAGCCGGCCACGACCAGGACGGCCGGACCGCGATGGCGGCGCAGACGGGCGATCAACCCCAGTGGCATGGCGGCTCCTGCTCTGGCCCGCATCTTAGACCGAATCGCGCCGGTTGGGGACGCCATCGCGAGGCGCCCTTGCGCACCGCTTCCGCCTTTCGGCCCCGGCGCAGCCACCAGGCCGGCAAAATTCGATCGAATTCCGGGCGATTCCTGCTAAAATTACGCTCCATGGCCAATCGCGAATCCGCCTTTATCGACATCACGCCGGAGGTGCTGCTCAAGGCCTATGCCTGCGGCATCTTCCCGATGGCGGAGAGCGCGGACGATCCGGCGCTGTACTGGATCGAGCCCGAAAAGCGCGGCATCATTCCGCTCGATCGCTTTCATGTGCCGGCGCGGCTCGCCCGCACGGTGCGCTCCGACCGCTTCAGCGTCACCGTCAACCGCGATTTCGACGGCGTGATCGAAGGCTGCGCCGAGTCGCTGCCCGACCGTCCGCGCACCTGGATCAACGAGCGCATCCGCACGCTCTACCGCAAGCTCTACGAGCGCCGCCATTGCCACAGCATCGAGGTCTATGCCGGCGAGCACCTGGTCGGCGGCCTCTACGGGGTCACGCTCGGGCGCGCCTATTTCGGCGAGAGCATGTTCCACCGCACCCGCGATGCCTCCAAGGTGGCGCTGGTGCATCTGGTGGCGCGGCTGAAGGCCGGCGGCTTCCGGCTGCTCGACACCCAGTTCGTGACCGACCATCTGCGCAGCTTCGGCGCGCTCGAGATGCCGCGGCGTCAGTATCACAAGCTGCTCGAAGCAGCCCTGGTCGGCGAGGGCGATTTCCTGGCGCTCGGCAAGGACGCGGTGCCGGGCGCGCAGGCCCTGGCGCAATTGACGCGCGAGCGCGGCGGCCGCCCTGAGCGTTAACGCGGCGGCGTTGGCGGCCGCCGCGCCGGCTGCTGCGGGTTGGGTTGCGCGGGTTGCTGGGCGCGTGGTTGCGGCTGGGTGCGGGCGGGCGTCGGCGTCGGCGCGGGATCCGGCGCCGCGGTGACGGTCTGGACCGCGCCCTTACAATTGGTGAGCCAGACGTCGTAGATCGCGTGCTCGACCGCGTGCAGCCCGGGGCTCGACGCGAACATCCAGCCGGTAAAGATGCGCTTGACCTCGCCTTGCAGCGTGACCTCGTCGACCTCCACGAACGCATCCGTATTCGCGGTCTCGGTCGGCGGGCGCGTGTAGCAGGCGCGCGGGGTCACCTGCAAGGCGCCGAACTGCACGGTCTCGCCGATCGCAACGTCGAAATTGATGATGCGGCCGGTGATCTTGTCGAGACCGGAAAACAGCGCGCTGGTGTTGGGAACCTTCTGCGTCGGCGGCTCGGCGAAGGCCTGGTCCGGCGCCGGCGCGGCATCGGCCGGTGCCGGCGCGCCGCGCGGCGGCGGGCGCTGCCCGGGCGGCAGGCTCGCGGAATTGGGCCCGGCGCCCGCAGGCGGCGGCGGCAGCGGCTGGGATTGCACCGCGCCCGGCGGCGGCGCCCGTCCGCTCGCTGGCGGCGGGGCCGGCGGCGAGTAGGGCGGCGGGTAGGTCGACTGCTGGGGATCTGGAGCTTGCCTGCCCTCGGGAACGCCCGCCGGTGGCCGAGGCGGCGCGCCGAAGATCGAACCGAACTGCGCCGACGCGCTGCCGCAACCGAACACGAATGCGGCGGCGATGAGCGCGGCGGCGGGGCGGTATCGGAGCATTGGCCGGGTTAACACGCAGAATGGGGCGGGGTAAGGGCGCAGGAGCTGGTGAATGGTGAGTAGGGAGTGGTGAGTAGGGAGTTGCCGTGTGGCGAAATTCACTATTCTCCACTCACTATTCGCTATTCCCGCTCCCTACGGCCGCCACGCCTTGTAGTCGCCGGTGGCCTTGGGCCTGCGGCCTTGCGCCAAGGTGGATCCGGTCGGCCGATGGGCGGCGGGCGTGCCGGTGAGATTGGGCCGGTGCGGTTTCCACCAGCTGAGCGGCGTCACCTGCACCTCGCTCGGCAATTCGTCCACCGTATGGTGCAGCCAGCCGTGCCAGGTCGGCGGCACGCAGGACGCCTCCGCCACGCCGTTGTAGATGACCCAGCGCCGCTCGAACCCCAGCATCGGATCGATCTTGCGGCCCTTGGTACGGTAATAGCGGTTGCCGAACTCGTCCTCGCCTACCAGCGCCCCAAAACGCGCGGTCCACAGCTGCGTGCCGAAGGTCTGGCCGTTCCACCAGGTGAAGAAGCGCAGGAGGAAGTTTTTCATGGCGCGGCAGGCGAATCCGGTTGCGGGCCCCGAAGGCTCGCCCGGTTCATGCCAGCTCGGTTGCCGCCTGTCCAGCCGCGCCGCTCATGTGAACGCGCCATTCCCTGAGGCAACACCATGGGATCAATCGGTTTTTAGGAAATCGGACATAATGCCGAAGACCTCGGCACGCAGCCTGTTTGCGGGCACCTCGCTTTGGGCCCTGGGGCAGACCTTGGCTACGCCAGTCTTTCGGTATGCTCTGTTGCAGCGATTCGACCGAGGCAATCCATGCTCGAGGGCATCAGAGACCCGCTCCACAAGCTGACCGCGGCGCTCGCCTTTGCGCCGCCCGAGGCGGTGGGCGCGCTTATTCTCATCCTGGCGGCCGTGCTCGCGCTCGCCCTGCACTGGGTGGCGGTGCGGCTGCTGCGCCCGCTGCTGAGCGAGCGTCATCCGTATTGGAGCGCACTCCTTCACGCCACAAACGGGCCGACCCGGCTGGCGCTTTTGGTGGTGGCGCTCGCCATCGCGATGCCGAGCGCGGTGTTCGATCCCGACGTGAGCGATCTGCTGGCGAAAATCCTCAGCATCGCCACCATCGTGCTGATCGGCTGGATCGCCATCACCGCCGGTCACCTCGCCGGTGAGCTGTACATGGCGCGGGCCCGCAGCGAGGGCGTCGACGTCCTGGTGACCCGAAAGCACGTGACCCAGGTGCGCATCCTGCGCCAGATCGTCGACAGCGTGATCGTGGTCCTCACCATCAGCGCCGCATTGATGACCTTCGAGCCGGTCCGCCAATACGGCGTCAGCCTGTTCGCGTCGGCGGGCGTCGCCGGCTTGGTGGCGGGCTTGGCGGCGCGGCCCATGCTGAGCAACCTGATCGCCGGCCTGCAGATCGCCACCACCCAACCGATCCGGCTCGAGGACGAGGTCGTGGTCGAAAGCCAATGGGGCCGGGTCGAGGAGATCAACTCGACCTATGTGGTGCTCGGGCTTTGGGACCTGCGGCAGCTGATCGTGCCACTGAGCTATTTCATCGAGAAGCCGTTCGAGAACTGGACGCGCGATTCCACCAGCCTGATCGGCTCGGTGCTGCTGCATGTGGGCTACACCGTGCCGATCGAGGCGTTGCGCGCCAAGGTGATCGAGATCGTCGAGGCCTCGCCCCATTGGGACGGCGACGTGGTCAAGCTGCAGGTACAGGATGCCCGGGAAACCTCGCTGGAGCTGCGGGTGATCGCCAGCGCCCGCTCCTCCGGCGTGGTCTCCGAGCTGCGCTACGAGATCCGCGAGAAGGTGATCGCGTTCCTGCAGCGGGAGCATCCGGCCTGCCTGCCGGCGCTCCCCGGGGCCGCCTTCACGCTAGCGTCGGCAACGCCGCCGATCGCGGGCGCCGATGTCTCCCCCCTGCCCGCGCGCGGCTCGGGCGGCAGCGCGAATTCCTGAGCCGCGGTCTGAAGGTTGCGGCAGGCATCCGGCCTGCCTATGCTCACGGCACATCGCGGCCGTCGGCGCAAGGCGCCTGCGGCGTTCCAGACAGCCGGGAGGAACCAGCCGATGAACAAGCCACACATGCGCGGCGCGCTCGCGGGCGCGGCGATGTTGCTTCGGGCGGGCGCGCTGATCGCGCTCACCGCCGCACCGGCCGCCGCCCAGGCCTGGCCGACGCGGCCGATCCTCGCCGTCATCCCGTTCAGCGCCGGCAACGCCAATGACGTGGTCGGGCGCGTCGTGCTCGACCAGCTGTCGCAGCAGCTGGGCGAGCCGATCGTGATCGAGAACCGGGCCGGAGCCGGCGGCACCACCGGGGTCGCCTTCGTGGCCAAGGCGGCGCCGGACGGCTACACCATCCTGGTGCATTCATCCACGTTCAGCGCCGGGCAAGCGATCTACAAGACACTGCCCTACGACACGCTGCACGATTTCGCCTCGATCATTCCGCTCGGCCTGCAGCCGACCGTGCTGGTGGTGTCCCCCTCCAAGGGCTGGAAGAGCGTGGCGGATCTCATCGCCGCCGCCAAGGCCAAGCCGGGTGCGCTTACCTTCGCTTCCGCCGGCATCGGCAGCGCCTCGCATCTTGCGGCCGAGCGGCTGCGCTTCAGCGCCGGATTTCAGGCGCTGCACGTCCCCTACCGCGGCCCCAACGAGGCGCTCGCCGACGTGATCACCGGGCGGATCGATTTCTATTTCCTGCCGATTGCGCCGGCGCTGCCCTTGATCAACGACGGCAAGCTCGTCGCGCTCGCGGTCAGCACCGCGAACCGGGCAGCGGCACTCCCCAATGTGCCGACCACCGCCGAGGCCGGCCTCAAGGACGCCGCCTATCACTTCTGGACCGGCCTGTTCGCGCCGGTCGAGACCCCCAAGCCCATCATCACCAGGCTTTACGAGGAGACCCGCAAGGCGCTTGACGTGCCGACCGTGCAGGAGCGGCTGCGCAAGCTCGGGGTCGACCCGATGCAAATGGGCACGGCGGAGTTCGACGCCTATTTCCGCGAGGACGTGCGCTCCACCGTCAAGCTGGTGCGCGACGCGGGGATTCCGCAGACGGAGTGAGGCGGCGGCATCTCGGGGGATGACTTCTTCCGCGCTATGGCCGAAGCTGATTTCGGGATGCAAAGTGCAGGAGCTGGCGGAAACGGCAGCGAGGCATGCTGCGCCATCATTTGTCGAGCAGATCGCGACATCCCAGATCTTCGACCGCCATGAAGATGCGCTGCAGGTGGTCCCACCAGATCCACTCCGGAATCTTGTTCGCGGCCTGCCACACCGGCGTCGCGATCTGCCAAAGCACCGATAGGCGATAGTCGTCGTCCAGATCGCGCCGGCTATAGCCGCCGACGCCATGCGCCAGAAGCACCGCGTAATAATGATCGAGCAGCCGCGGCTCATAGCGGCGCCGATGGTCTGGAAACCAATGGAGCGCCATCATATAGGCGAGGTCGTCGGTGGCGGTGTCGACCCGCCAAGAATCCCAATCGAAGAGGCGTAGGTCGTCGCTGCCGGGGCTGTTGGGCAGGAATACGTTCCAGACGTGTGCATCGCCGTGCACGATCGTCATATGGCGATGCGAGTGATAGCGCACGCTCAGACGGCGCCCAGCGTCGATCAACCGCCGGAAAAGATCGCGCCGCTCGACGGGCAGGCGGTCGCCGAGCCGATCGGCAAAACGCGCGACCTCTTCGGTCAACGCCTGCAGCTGCCGGTCGTCGGGGTCAAGCCAAGTCCCGATCGAGACGCCCAGCCGCGGGTCGTCCCACCATTGCGCATGAACGCGCGCTCGCAGCGCGATGATCCGCTCGCTCTGGTCCAGCGTCGGAGGCAGCGGCCAATCCGTTAGGGTGAAGTGGGTGTCCGTCAAGTCCTCGAGCAGCAGATGCCACGCTTTGGTGCCGGCATCGTGCATAGCGTCGAAGCAGCGCGGGACCAGACGCACAGTCATCGGCCCTGCAATCCGGGTATAGAAAGCGATCTCGTGGCGGCCTGAATCCCACTTGGCGGCCGCACGCTCCGGCAGGCCGGTTTTCAAGATGATCGAGCGCGGCGCTTCGCCGACCGCACCGTCGTAGGACAAGCCGAGCCTGATGATGCGCGACAAAATTGTCGCGCGCGAATCTTCGACTAAGACATCGGTAACGCAGCCGTCGCCGAGCGCGCCGGAGCGCCGGAGCGCTTCGGTCAGGTACTCGGGTCGGGCCGCCGGCGGCAACGGTTCCGATGTCATGCTACGACCGTATTGAAAGGCGGCTCCAGCCGCACCGCAATCCAAAGACTATGCATTTTCGTCGCGCCCCGCGGCGATGTGCGGGCGAGACGCCGGCGCTGGCCCGGTCGGGTTCATCAGTGCTCCCGCGAAGAGACCGCGCTGCCACCCCGGCTGCTCAACCCGGACCGAGGGCGCGCGCGAGAATCTCCCTGACGACGTCCGATTTGGCGTCGGCATAGTTCTGCATATATTTCCACGTCCGAGCCGCCAATTCCTGCTTGGTGCGCTGGTACAAGCTCCGATCGTCCTCGTGGCTCCGCAGCCAGTCGCGAAACGCCAGCATGCGGCCGATCTCGGCGCAGGTCTCCGAGAACACGTGAACGTTGCCATCGATGCCGGGAGGCTTGAGCATTCGATGCTCGAACCAATCGGGCTCGCGAACTCGCAAGCCATAGCCCAGCCGCTCCAGCGCTGGCACGTAAGCGCTTTCGTCGGCGGAGTCCGGCACCGTCAGCACCACGTCGATGACCGGCTTGGCGGAAAGTCCAGGGACGGAAGTTGAGCCGACATGCTCGATCGTCAGCGCCTTGGCAGCCAGCGCATCGCGTATCTCCGCTTCCAGCTTGGCATAGTGGGAGGGCCACTGCGGATCATAGGGTTCGAGCCGGATGGTGCTGTTGAAAGGCGTTCTCGCGCCCACCGTGGCAGCGAGAATTTGCTGCTCGGTCGACGGCGCGCGCTCGGGCCGCCGATCCTGGTCACCCTTCATGATCTACCCGTATCAAAATCGCTATTCCGCCTTCAGACCCGTTCCGTGTCGGGCCCGGCGGAGCATCGGCGCCAAAGGTACCCTACTACCTACCGACGACTCAGTGCAGTCACCTATAGAATTTCAGGCTGCATTCAACCGATTTTTGGCCCTTGACATGCCGGAATGACAAAACCCTCCCGGAATGTCCCCACAAGTCCCTTTGGAATCTCCCCTGAATCTCCGATACTTGTGGGGCGGCAACGATTCTTTCCCCGCACTTCACAACATTCCCACCAGATTTAGCGGTTGATTCAAATTCTCGCACTAACCCTTGACGGTGACGGCAAAGTCGTCCTAGCCTCTGACCGTTCGGCGCGAGTGGTTCGTGGGTCCCGCCGGGCGCTCTCCTGACAGGGTTTGCGTAACCGCTCCGTGCGCCGCCAAGGCCCCGGGGACCGGCATAGTCGTGTCTCGAGGGGGGTGATCGGGGCGTGCCGCAAGAGTCCGGGCAACCAGACCCGAACAGGCGGAACTGGGCGTGAAACAGAGCGTGAACCCGGGTCAAACCGGATGAGCTGCGGGACGGACAGGCCCGCGGGCGGAACAGGTGTCGGCGGCTTATATAAGGGGCATCCCCTTGAGCCAATGGACCCAAGGATTGAAGGGGCAAGACGATGCGGATCGAGCGGCGCTACACCAAAGAGGGACAATCGGCCTACGCGGACATCCCGTTCCGCCTGACCACGAGCGAGATTCGCAATCCGGACGGCTCGGTGGTGTTCAAGGCCGACGACGTGGAGGTGCCGGCCGCCTGGTCGCAGGTCGCCGCCGACGTGCTGGCGCAGAAGTATTTCCGCAAGGCCGGCCTGCCGGCGCGGCTCAAGAAGGTCGAGGAGCCGACCATTCCGTCCTGGCTGTGGCGCTCGGTCCCCGATACGGCGGCGCTCGAGCTCTTGCCGGAGAAGGAGCGCTCGGTCGGCGAGCGTTCGGCCAAGCAGGTGTTCGAGCGGCTGGCCGGCACCTGGACCTATTGGGGCTGGAAGGGCAGCTATTTCGACACCGAGGCGGACGCCCGCGCGTTCTTCGACGAGCTGGTCTACATGCTGGCCGCCCAGATGGCGGCGCCCAACTCGCCACAATGGTTCAACACCGGCCTGTTCTGGGCCTATGGCATCGATGGGCCCGGCCAGGGCCACTTCTACGTTGATTTCCAGACCGGCAAGCTGGTCAAGTCGAAATCCGCCTACGAGCACCCGCAGCCGCACGCCTGCTTCATCCAGTCGATCAAGGACGATCTGGTCAACGAAGGCGGGATCATGGACCTTTGGGTGCGCGAGGCGCGCCTGTTCAAATACGGCTCCGGCACCGGCACCAACTTCTCCAAGCTGCGTGGCGACGGCGAGAGGCTGGCCGGCGGCGGCCGCTCCTCCGGCCTCATGAGCTTCCTCAAGATCGGCGACCGCGCCGCCGGCGCCATCAAGTCCGGCGGCACCACCCGGCGCGCCGCCAAGATGGTGATCGTCGACACCGATCATCCCGACATCGAGCAGTTCATCGACTGGAAGGTGAACGAGGAGCAGAAGGTGGCGAACCTCGTCACCGGCTCGAAGATCAACCAGCGGCACCTGCGCGCGGTCCTCAAGGCCTGCGTCAACTGCGAGGGCTCCGGCGACGATTGCTTCGATCCGGAGAAGAACCCGGTGCTGCGGCGCGAGATCAAGGCCGCGCGGCGCAACCACGTGCCGGACGCCTACATCAAGCGCGTGATCCAGTTCGCCAAGCAGGGCTGCACCGACCTGCATTTCCCGATCTACGACACCGATTGGGATTCGGAGGCGTATCTGACGGTCTCCGGCCAGAACTCCAACAACACCGTGCGGGTGACCGACGAGTTCCTCAAGACGGTCGAGGCCGACGGCGAGTGGGACCTGACCTGGCGCACCACCGGCAAAATCTCCAAGACGCTGAAGGCGCGCGAGCTGTGGGACAAAATCGGCTACGCCGCCTGGGCGAGCGCCGATCCCGGCCTGCAGTTCCACACCGCCATCAACGACTGGCACACCTGCCCGGCGTCGGGGGAAATCCGCGCCTCCAATCCGTGCTCGGAATACATGTTCCTGGACGATACCGCCTGCAATCTGGCGTCGCTCAATCTGCTGGCATTCCACACCCCCTCCTCGCCCACCTCTGCGAGCGGCGAAGGGTTGACCTGGGGGCAGCTCGATATCGAGGGCTACGAGCATGCGGTGCGGCTGTGGACCGTGGTGCTCGAAATCTCGGTGATGATGGCGCAGTTTCCCTCCAAGGAGATCGCACAGCTCTCCTTCGAGTTCCGCACGCTGGGGCTGGGCTATGCCAATATCGGCGGCCTCCTGATGTCGTCGGGCATTCCCTATGACAGCGACGCCGGCCGCCAGATCTGCGGCACCTTGACCGCCATCATGACCGGGGTGAGCTACGCCACCTCGGCCGAGATGGCGGCCCAGCTCGGCGCCTTCCCGGGCTACAAGAAGAATCGCGAGCATATGCTGCGGGTGATCCGCAACCACCGCCGCGCCGCCCATGGGGAGCGCTCCGGCTACGAGAAGCTGGCGACCCCGCCGGTGCCGCTCGACCACAAGCTCTGTCCCGACCAGCGCTTCATCGAGCATGCCAAGCGGGCCTGGGACCGGGCGCTTTCGCTCGGCAGCGAGCACGGCTTCCGCAACGCGCAGGTGAGCGTGATCGCACCCACCGGCACCATCGCGCTGGTGATGGATTGCGACACCACCGGCATCGAGCCCGACTTCGCGCTGGTGAAGTTCAAGAAGCTGGCCGGCGGCGGCTATTTCAAGATCATCAACCGTGCGGTGCCGGAGGCGTTGCGCGTGCTCGGCTACAGCGAGGCTCAGATCGCCGAGATCGAGGCCTATGCGGTCGGCCACGGCTCGCTCGGGCAGGCGCCCGGCATCAACCACTCGACCCTCAAGGCCAAGGGCTTCACCCCGGAAGCGATCGAGCGGGTCGAGAAGGCGCTCCCGACCGCCTTCGACATCAAGTTCGCGTTCAACAAATGGACGCTCGGCGAGGCGTTCTGCCGCGACGAGCTCGGCATCGAGTCCGAGGATCTCGATTCGGCGAGCTTCGATCTCCTGGCCCATATCGGGTTCTCGCGACGCGAGATCGACGCCGCCAACATCCATGTCTGCGGCGCCATGACGGTCGAGGGTGCTCCGCACCTCAAGCCCGAGCATTACGCGGTGTTCGACTGCGCCAATCCGTGCGGGCGCACCGGCAAGCGCTACCTCTCGGTCGACAGCCACATCCGCATGCTGGCCGCAGCCCAACCCTTCATCACCGGTGCCATCTCCAAGACCATCAACATGCCCAACGACGCCACGGTCGAGGACTGCAAGGCCGCCTATCTGCTGTCCTGGAAGCTCGGCCTCAAGGCCAATGCGCTCTACCGCGACGGCTCCAAGCTCTCGCAACCGCTGCAGTCGCAGCTCATCGCCGACGACGACGAGGAAGAGGAGATCGAGGCCTTCCTGGAGAAACCCGCCACCGCGCGTGCCGCTTCGCTCGCCGAACGGGTGGTCGAAAAGGTAGTGGAGCGCATCGTGGTGATGCGCGACCGCGAGCGCATGCCCGATCGCCGCAAGGGCTACACCCAGAAGGCGGTGGTGGGCGGCCACAAGGTCTATCTGCGCACCGGCGAGTACGACGACGGCCGGCTGGGCGAAATCTTCATCGACATGCACAAGGAGGGCGCGGCGCTGCGCTCGATCCTGAACAATTTCGCGATCGCGGTCTCGCTCGGCCTGCAATACGGCGTGCCGCTCGACGAATATGTCGACGCCTTCACCTTCACCCGCTTCGAGCCGTCGGGCCCGGTGCAGGGCAACGACTCGATCAAATACTCGACCTCGATTCTCGACTATGTGTTCCGGGAGCTGGCGGTGAGCTACATGGAGCGCTTCGATCTCGCCCATGTGGATCCGAACGAAGCCAATGCCGGCTTCGGCGAGCTCGGCCGCGGCATCGAGGAAGGCAAGCCCGCGCCGGGCGCGTCGACCCGCTATGTGTCCAAGGGATTGACGCGCTCGCGCACCGACAAGCTCGTGGTCATGCCAGGAGGCGTGGCGACCTCTGCACCCTCACCCCACCCGGGGGAGGGTCGCGGCGCCTCCGGCGGCAGCGCCTCCACCGGCGCCAAGATGACGATGGCGGGCGGCGCCGCGGCGGTGCGCGCCGCCCCCGAGCTCAAGCTGTCGCCGACCGAGCGGCTGGAGCAACAGCAGCTGCCGCTCCAGCGCAGCGAGGCTCGCCCCAGCGCGGCCGAGCGGCGCGCCCAGGCCAAGGCCAAGGGCTACGAGGGCGAATCCTGCAGCGAATGCGGCAACTTCACCCTGGTGCGCAACGGCACCTGCATGAAGTGCGACACTTGCGGCAGCACGACGGGGTGCAGCTAATCGGCCCCTGCCCGCGCGAGGGCAAAGCGACTACTGGGCGCTCGCGCGGGCCCGACCTCAAGGCGGACGGACAACCGCAATGACCCGCGACAACATGATCTATCTGGTCATCGGCGCCCTGGTGGTGGCCGTCGCGGCGCTCGCCTATCAGCTCTACGAAGCCAAGAAAGAGCCGAGCGGATTGCACATCAACATCGGCGAGAAGGGCCTTTCGATCGACGGCAAGTAGCCGGCGCTAGCCTCCCTTGGGGTCGTCCCTGCGGAAGCAAGGACCCATACGCCGTGTCCTCTCGATCGCGCTACGGGGTATGGTTCCCGGCGCTACGGCCGGGACGACATCAGCTGGCGGGCGCGGAGCGATTTCGCGCCCCGGGGTGTTGCCATGCAGCCCCCGCATGGTTCCCAAATCCTAAACCCCACCCCCCAAAAGGTCACTAAGATTGCAGCTGCAATTCGAACGAAATTATCGTGACTGGCCGCTATGGTGTTCGTCGGAGAGGGGAAGCAGCAGCCAACCAGGAACTATGCAGATGCAAACGCTGATCAAGGCCGACGACGGAGATCTCATAACCGTCCACGCCGACGACATGTCGATCGAGCAATTGACCGTTCGGTTGGAGCTCGAAAGCCCGGCCTATGGCGGCGCCGGCGACTTCGACCAGCTCACGCTTTCGACCAGATGTGCCCGCGAGCTCGGCAAGGCGCTGATCCAGTCGGCCGAGCTGGTCGAGTTGAATTCCCGCAGGCTGTGCGGCGCCAAGCATTTCGACTTCATCTCGGTCGGCCCGAGCGCCATCGACCCGGGCTCCGCGCTCCGTCGCGCCTGACCAACACTGCAAGCCGTAACAAGGAAGAGCAGAACCAAATGCCGCGATATTTCTTCGATGTCGTCAACAATTCCGGAACCGCGCATGATCACCAGGGCCGGGAGTTCAACTGCCCGGACGGCGCCAAGCGGCAGGGCGAGCTCATCGCCGTCGATCTGCGCTTCGCCCCCGACGCCGAAGGCCGCACCGGCGACAAGGTGTCGGTCTGCGACGTGCGCGGCACGGTGCTGTTCTCGATTCCGGTGCCGAGCGAGGGCGAGGTATAGGCCTTCGGTCGCCGGCCCGGCTCGGAGCCGACGGGCCGGTAAATGGCAGCCCGTCGGCACCGCTCTCGCCGGCTTAGCGCGCCGGCGCACGCTCGCTGAACAGGACGCCGCCCTTGGCCTTGGTGGTCGGGTCCGCTTCCACGATCGTCACCGTCACGGCATCGATCGGGGCCGAGAAATTGCGCACCACCGCGTCGGTGATATCCTTGATCAGGGCGCGCTTCTGCTCGAGCGTGCGGCCCTTGACGGCGTGAACGTAGACTTCCGGCATATCATCCTCCAGGTTGGTTGCTGTGCGGTCCGTCCCGACTTGCGGGCCAAACGTGCATGATGACCTATCACGGCGGACGTGCTCTGCGATATGGCTTTGACCCGGATTCATCTGACCACGCAATGGACGTTTCCGGCAGCGCCGCTTCCGGTCTGAGACGCGCTGGCGCAGCCGGAGGCCTGGCCGTCATGGTGGCGCGCGGTCGAGCAGGTCGATGTGATCGAGCCGGGCGGCCCCGATGGGTTCGGGACCTATCGCCGCTCCACCGGGCGCCCGCGCTGCCCTATCGGGTCAGCTTCAACATGCGCACGCTCGCCCCGCTCGCGCGGCAAAGGCGGCCCCAAAACTCCGATTGATGCACCATGTCTGCCCCGCGGTGCCCACGCAGAGCAGCTCAATCTGCTGAGAGACTTCACGTGGGCACGGCGCAAAGAGCGCCTTTGCCCACCCGAGCCTCATCACTCGGACGCACAGCTGTCGGTCACTTCGGGGCGCGGAATTCCTGGTCCGGATAGAATGGCTGCTCCGGTGTCTTGATCACGACCTGGGATTGATTGAGCGCGGTGTGACAGGCGTTGCAGCCCGCGTTCACGGTCGCATAGGCTTCGGCGAACTTGCTCGCGTCGCGCGCCTTGATGGCGTCGTCGATGCCGCGGAACGCGCCGCCCATGAACATCTCGACATTTTCGGCGACCGACCGCTCGCGGAAGACCGGGCGTGCCTTGGCGACATTGGCGAGCGCCGAGCGCAGCTCCTTGATCTCGTATTCGGCGAGCGTCCAGTTCGCCTCATGGCCGGCGAGCCAGAGCTTGGTGTGGCGGGGCTGGACGATGAGGTTCATCAGCTCGCCGACCCCGGGGTTGAAAGCCGTCGGGGCCGGAGTCGTCGCCGCAGGCGGGCTTTGGGCCGCCGTATCGGTCGATTGCGCCAGCAATGCACCCAGCAGCACAGGCGGTATCAGGACGGCGATGGTCGAAAGCAATTTGCGCATGGCGTTCCCCCGGTTTGTCAAGGCCGCACCCGACCCGAGTTTAATGCCATCGCCCCCAATATCAATGCGCGCTGAAACGCCGAGTCGTGCAGCCCGTCATGGGGACAATTCGCCGGCCGGCGGTACCGGCGCGAACCATGGCTTCCAGTCGGGAAGCATCGAGGTCAGGATATTGTCGCGCAGGACGAAATGATGAAACAACGCGGCGGCGCCGTGCAGTCCGGCCAGCCAGATGATGACGTTCCCCAGGATGGTGTGGACATCGGCGATGGATTGGCCCAGCGCATGCGCCGGCGGCAGCATCGGCGCGATGGCGCCGAGGCCAAAAACCGTGAGCGGATGCGCTTCGAGCCAAGCCCCGGCGATCGCGGTCAGCGGAATGGCCAGCAACAGGGCATACAGTCCCAAATGCGCCGCGCTGGCGGCGTATCGCATCCAGGGCGCCATGCGCGGAGATTCCGGCGTGGGCTCGAGCAGGCGCCACAAAATCCGCAGCAACACCAGTACGAACACCAGCATCCCGAACGTCTCGTGCGTCTGCCGCGCGGAATCGAGCGCAGCGGAATAGATCCGCTCCTCGCGTCCTCCCGGGCTCATGATGTAGGCGGCGCCCACCAGGACGACCGTCAGCCAATGAAACAGCTGTGTGACGGCGCCATAGCGCAACGGCGAGCTTCGGATAGATACTCTCGAGACCGACATATGGGCACACTCCAGCCGTCAGTCCCTGAATTGGTGACGTTGTTTGTGCGCCGCAATATTGGTGGACACTAAATTCTGATTTAGCGTCCGCCGGCGCTTCCCACCCTGTGCTCACCCGCGCCGCGGCCCGGCTGCATCCGCATGATGAACAACGTCCCAAGGTGCACACCGTTCGGGTGCCCCCAAACCCCCCGCAGACCGTGCCGTAATGGTCGCCGAAAATTGAGAGAATTTGCCTAAGTTGTGCGCGCATATTTGAACCGTCGGCGGCGCGATCGCCAGCTCACGCGACAGCGGTATGCGCGAGCCGGTATCCGATCACCGCACCGAGCCGAAGTGCGGGAGCGCAACGCATTTATGATTATATTGTCGCATCGTGGATCGCATATTAGGTCAACAGGACTGCTTTACTCGTGACGAAGACGCGAGCTACCTTCGCGACCAAGGGAACGGGGAGAGCAAAGCGAGTAGGCCGGAGGCCACGACCATGGAACTGAAAACCAGCAGCTCCCACAGTCTGCGACCGTCCCGACCCGTCAATGAATGCGCCCAATGCCGCGAGACGATCTTTCTGCCTGAGTGGTCTGAGCATCTCGACGACCGCCGGGTGCGGCATCTGTGGGAATGCGAGGCCTGCGGATACAAGTTCGAGACGCTGGTCTGCTTTCCGCAAACGTAGCTTTTGGAATTTTTGACGCCGGGCACCGGCGCGGCGCCTGCCGGTCACGTGAGCGGGCGCGCGACAGTGCGCGCCACACGCAGGCTCGGATCATGAATCCCGGCAAGCGCAAATCCAGGCGAAACCGTGCGCCGAGCGAGCCAGTGGGCTTCGTCGGCGAAGCCCACTGTCCGCAAGCGCCCGATCAGTCGACGAACAAGCGGCGCGGTTGCCAAGCCGTGCCGGCCGCACCCGCGGCGGCCGAATTCGCGGCGGCCGTGCCTTCCTCGGTCGCGATCCTGGGTCGCGGCTCCGCCGGCAGCTGCAGCACCGTCGCGTGCTGATGGGCGCACAGCGACGTCAGCAGCACGACTTGGCCGTCGGCGAATTCCAGCGCGTCGTGATGCATGGTGGGCTGCTCGGTGTTGACCTGGCGGAAGCGCGCCACCCGCTGCCCGATCTTCTTGGTCGGGAAGATGGCGAGCGCCGCGTCGCACTCGACATCCCGGTCGAACGCGAGCTCGGTGCCCGGCAAGAGGCAGACGGCGACGCGCGGATCGGATGCGGCAGCAAAGCCGCGTGTGATCGTGTTGTGGAAGTTCGTGGTCACCAGCCTGTCTTCGGTTCTTGCGGGACGCGTGGCGACATGATGCAGACTGTAGTCGCACATGATGGTGCTCCTCTTCTTGTTCTGAACAGCCGGGATTGGTTGTCCTTCTAACGACGAGCTGACCAAGGCTTGGTGGCGAACTTTTGTCCGGCCGGCGGCGCCGGCATCACATTGTCGCGATGCTGGCGCGCCGCGACTGGCGCCCGAAAATCCGTCTGCGGTGACGGCGGAGACGGCAGCACGAAGCACGGGGCAGCCGCCGGTCCGGCGCCGGCGGGCCGAAAGCCGCGCACCTAAAGTCGGGCATCCGGCCGATTGAACCCGGGAGGCTCTTAGCCTAAAGTCGAATCTCCATTCCCGCCGAACCCAAACAAAATCGATCCGAAATCCAGGGAGGCTTCAATGCAGCGATATCTCGCATCCGTGTCCGCCGTCGTCTTGATGCTGTGCGCCGGTCCCGCCTTCGCGCAGCTCAAGGCCACCGCACAGAACGTGCCCGAGATTCCTTATGAGTCGGTGCCGAACTTCCTGAAGCTCCCGGCTGGCGAATATCTGGGTGAATCCGTCGGGGTGGCGACCAACTCGAAGGGCCACACCTTCGTCTATCACCGCAGCGCCACCACCCGGCTTTTCGAGTTCGACCAGAACGGCAACTTCCTCAAGGAGATCGGCAAGGGCTATTACGGCTTTGAGTTCGCCCACTCGGTGCGGGTCGATGCGGAGGACAACATTTGGACCGTCGACGAAGGCACCAATGTGGTCACCAAGTTCAGCCCGGAGGGCAAGGTCCTGATGGTGCTCGGCCGCCGGCCGGCCGCGGTTCTGGGCGAGGTCGCGACCCCGACCGGGCCTAACCAGCCTTCGCAGAAGTATATCTTCTGCCGCCCGACCGATGTCGGCTGGGACCCACAGGGGGACATCTTCGTGTCCGACGGCTACTGCAACAACCGCGTGGTGAAATACGACCGCAACGGCCGCTTCCTCGCCCAGATGGGCAGCGAGAAGGCCGGCAAGGAGCCCGGCCAGTTCAACCTGCCGCACGGGATCGCGGTCGACGGGCAAGGCAACGTCTACGTCGCCGACCGCACCAACTTCCGCTATCAGGTGCTCGACAACAACCTCAAGCCGAAGGCCGTTTACGACAATGTCGGGGTCGGCTGGACGGTCTGCGTCTCGCAAGGCCCGCACCAATATCTGTTCGCCTCCAACTCCAACCCGAACGGCAACCGGCCCGGAAGCTGGGCCATCACCGGCGAGATCTACAAGATGGAGCTGAACGGGACGATCCTCGGCCGGTTCGGCCATGCCAGCAAGGAGTTCGGCGGCTTCCAGGTCGTGCACATGATGGATTGCCGCAACCCGAACGAGATCGTGGTCGGCGAGATCGAAATCCTGGCGCGTCCAGAAGCTGATCCTGAAGCCGCAGGCCGCCCAGGCCGTCACCCGCTGAAACCACAGCAATAACATCCGGGTCGAGGAGGATTCCATGAAGTGCCTTTTGCCGCTCTTGCTGACCGCCGCGGCGCTCAGCGCCGCGCCCGCCTTGGCGCAGACGCCGGTGCCCGAGATCGCGTTCGATTCCGCGCCCAATCCGCTCGCGCTTCCCGACGACATCTATCTCGGCGAGACCGCGGGCGTCGCGACCAACTCCAAGGGCGATATCTTCGTCTATACCCGCACCGGCCATCCGACCGTCTCGCTCGGCGGTGCGCGGGCGTTCGCCCATGGCGGCTCGCGCCTGTTCGAGTTCGATCGCAACGGCAAGTTCGTGCGCGAGATCGGCCAGGGCATCTACGGATTCATGTATGCCGAGCAGGTGCGCATCGATCCGCAGGACAACATCTGGGTGGTCGACCAGATGACCAATTACGTGATCAAGCTCGATCCCGAAGGCCGGGTCCTGATGCTGCTCGGCCGCAAGGCGGAAGCGATCCCGATTCCGGCGGCGCCGCCGCGCGGCCCGCAGGCCATCGCGAATGGCGCTCCGGGCGCCGGCGAGCAGACCGACCTGTTCGACCGGCCGACCGACGTCGCCTGGGACGGCGCCGGCAACATCTATGTGGCCGACGGGCTCGGCAACGCCCGCGTGGCCAAGTTCAACAAGAACGGCGTGTTCGTCAAATCCTGGGGCGCCAAGGGCAACGAGCAGGGCAATTTCGGCACCGCCCGCTCGATCGCCATCGACGCCCGCGGCAATGTCTATGTGGGCGATGGCGGCAACAAGCGCATCGAGGTCTTCGATACCGACGGGAACTTCAAGACCCAGTTCACCAATGTGGGCAACCCGCAGGCGCTCTGCATCACGCCCGGACCGAACCAGGTCCTCTACAGCTCGAACTCGAACCCGCCCAACGACATCGACGTGGCGGGCGAGATCTACAAGCTGCGCCTGGACGGCTCGATCGTCGGCAAGTTCGGCCGGGCCGGCAAGCTGCCCAAGGAGTTCGGCACCGTCAACGCCATCGATTGCCGCAACGAGAACACGCTCTATGTGGGCGAGATCGGCAACATGCGGGTGCAGAAGCTGACATTGAAGTAGCACAGGCGCTGCCGAGTTCCGCCACTGCGCTCCTCGCCCCGCGCGCGGGGAGAGGGCCACACGACGAGGCGGAAAACCTGATCACGGCCCGGTGAGGGGGCGTTCACACAGGCTCAGGCTCGCGGCAAAGCCCCCTCATCCCGACCTTCTCAGCCGAAGTCGGATTTATCCGACTTCGGCCACTCCTATAGTGGACCGAACTCGAGTAAACTCGAGTTCGGTTGCACGCGGGGAGAAGGAGACCGTTGATGCCGGGGATAGACTGAAACTTCTCACGTCCGCCGACGGCGAGAACTGCGCCCCCGATCCAGGAAACAAACGTGCTCATCATCGACAACGCGCTGGTGTCGCAACTGCTCGCCATGGAAGATTGCATCCGGGTGCAGGAGGAGGCGTTCAGCAAGCTGCCCGGCGGCGGCGCCATCCACCGGCCGCGCATCGACATGTATTTTCCGTGCGAGCGCGAGGACGGCTATTTCCGCTGGGGCACCATGGAGGGCGCCAACGACGGCTATTTCGCCATCCGCATGAAATCCGACGTCATCACCTGGCCGAGCGACCAGGACGGCAACTGGACCGAGGAGAAATACTGCCGCGACGCCCGGCACCTATTGCGGCCTCATCCTGCTGGTCTCCACCCGCAATGCCGAGCCGCTCGCTTTCATCAATGACGGCGTGCTCCAGCATATGCGGGTCGCCGGCGGCGCCGGCATCGGCGCCAAATATCTGTCGCGCGCCGGATTCGCGGGTGGTCGGCATGCTCGGCTCGGGCGGCATGGCACGCGCCTATCTGGAGGCGTTCAAATGCGTGCGCGACATCGCGATGTGCAAGGTGTTCAGCCCGAGCGCCGGCGCACCGCGAGGCGTTCGCGCAGGAGATGTCGCAGCGCCTCGGTATCGAGGTGCAAGCGCGGTGGCGGATGCGCGCGAGGCGGTGCGCGGCGCCGACATCCTGGCGTCCTGCACCGACAGCATGCAGCCGGTCTATGACGCCGATTGGATCGAGCCGGGCATGCACGTGACCAATCTCGGCCGCCGCGAGATGCCGGACAAGGCCATGGACAAGTTCGACGTCGTGGTGCGCCAGGGCACCGCCGGGCTGCAGATGAAGCAGACCGAGCGCTTCCAGGCCGAGCGCGGCCTCTCCCCGGCCGCCTTACCTCGGCGGCACGCCGGAGGAGCTCGAGCGGATCCCGGCGAAGAACCCGCAGCCCGGTTTCGGCGGCGATAGCCCGGATTTCTGCCGATCGCGGCAAGGGCGGCGACAAGCCCGATTTCGCCGATCTGGTGACCGGCAAGTGCAAGGGCCGCACCCAGCCGCGACCAGGTCACCTTCTATCGCAACGTCGGCAACCAGGGCCTGCAGTTCTCCTCGGTCGGCGGCTTTGTTTATGCGCAGGCGCGCAAAGCCGGCAAAGGCCGCGAGATTCCGACCGATTGGTTCCTGCAGGACATCCGCGATTAGGCGACCGAACCGCGCCGCGGCCAGCTAATCCGCCAGGCTCCAGACCACCCGCACCCGCACCGACAACGTCATCTCGCCGGCCTCGACCGGCACCGGTGCGGCCGCCACGGAGGCCAACCCGGAAGGCACGGCGCGCGCCATCGGACGCGGCGACGGCGTGCCTTCCTCGGCGAGGCTCATGACCTTGCCGAGCGTGAAGCCGGCCGCGCGGGCATAGAGGTCGGCCTTGTCTTTGGCGTCGGCGACCGCCTTGCGCCGTGCCTCGTCGAGCAGCGCTTCCTGATTGGAGACGATGAAATCGATGCCGTCGATGCGGTTGGCCCCGGCGACCGTGACCTTGTCGAGAAGCTCGCCCAGCTTGGCCAGATCGCGCACCCGCAGCGCGACCTGGTTGACGGCGGTATAGCCGATGATGCGCGGCCGGTCGGAGGAGCTGGGCTTGTCCGGGCGAAAGTAACGCGCCTGCAGCGACAAGCCGCTGGTCTGCACGTCCTTTGCCTCGACGCCCGCAGCATGGATCGCGTCCACCATCTTGGCGAGTGCCGTGCTGTTGGCCTTGAGCGCGGCCGCCGCGGTGTCGCCTTCGCTGACGACGCCGGTCGCGACCAGCGCGGCGTCCGGAACCGCGTGCACCTCCGCATTGCCGGCGAGAGTCAGGGTCCGGGCCGGAGGGGTTTGCGCCGCGGCCGGCGAGAGGGAGAGCAGCAGCGCCGCCGCAAATAACGGACCTGCCAGGGACAGCTGCATGTTGGACGGGCGCATGTGAGGTTCCTTTGCGGTGATCCGTTTCAAATCATCAATGACCAGTCATGATGGCCGAAAGAGGGGCGCGCAGTCGGCGCATGACGCTGGGCTTTGCCGCATCGCAAACTTGGTCTTTTTCTTGGCGCTCGAGGCGATCCTCAGGCCGATCCTCGCTTGGAGACTGCTTGAACGAACGAGCGCGCACAATCGCCGGCATAAAGTCACAAGACCAACAACAACATGAATGTCACATTCAGGCCTCATACAGAATCGATCAATAAGCTATGTCGCACAGTTTGAATCTCTGAGCTGCAGATTCTTACGAAGAAAACAGAGGAGAAAAAGCCCATGGATAGGTTCAGGTACATCATCGTCGCAGCGGGCGCGCTTGCGCTCGGCACGTTTGCGGGCGCGGCGGCGCAAGCCGCGGCCCAGGGCGGCGCCAGCGCCATCCGGGCCGCTGCGGAGAACGGCGCGCTGACCGAGCAGGCCCAGTTCCGGTTCGGCGGCTACGACTACTGCTGGGCCGACGACGGCTGGCGGGGCCCGGGCTGGTACTGGTGCGGCTACGCCTATCGGCCCGGCCTGGGCTGGGGCGGAGGAGTCGGCTGGAACAACTGGCGGCGCGTGTATCGCGATCGCGACGAGTTCCGCGGCGAGCGCCGCGAGTTTCGCGAATTTCGCGACGGCCGGTTCCGCGACCGCGACGACCGGCGGCGCTACTAGGAGATAGAGACGCTCGTGCAGGCGAACGAACACCCCTTGAATGGGGTGTTCGGATTCTTCGAGCCGGCGCCGGGGCCTTTGCGCGCCCCGGGCACGCGCCCGTGCTCCGGTCCCATCGCGATGCGCTTGGTGGGGCCGCCGTGCCGGCTGGTCGCGGGCCCTCTCAGGCGCAGTTGCTCCCCGGAACCCGCCGTTTTTCTGGGGTCGCGTGCCCAATGCAGCCGGGAGCCGACGGGGTCGCCCGGCTGGGCAGCCGAATGGCTCCTGGAGCAGGCGGCTACACCACTCCAGCCTGCTATGGAGGCGCGCTGCGTGGAAAAATTGCCGGATCGACCGCTATCCGCCCTGGATTAGTGCCGGGCGCGGGTGCAAGAGAAGGTGGCAGGGTGCGTCCCGGCTGAGGAGCAATCGATGGCTGCAGATTCAAAGAATTCGCGCTCTCAATCGCGGTTGGAGAAGGCGGCCCGGGAAGACGAGAAAGTGCGGGTGCATTACGAGGTCGAAGCCAGGAGCGTCGCCGAGAAGACCGCCCGCTTGCGCGCGCTGCGCCTGGCCAAGGAGGCGGCCGACAGGACTGCCGCCGCCAGCGCGCCCCCGACCGCAAAGAAGGCCAAGGCGGTCAAGAAGCGCCCCCCGTCGGGCAAGTCCTTGTCGGAGTGGTTGGCGGATCAGGACAAGATGGGTCGCCGCGGCTGAGCCGGCCGGCGGCTCCGCCCGGGGCCGGCGGCGCGACCAGCGCTCAAGCGCGTTGCGGCGCGTCGCAGCTCTTGCATTTGAACTCGGGCGCCGCCTGCCCGGGCTCCACCATCACGGAACCGAACTCGCCGCAGCGGCCGCATTGCCGCACCAGCTTGGTGGGCAGCTTCACGATCGGCTTGGTCGCCGACGCCAGCGCCTGGTCGGCCTGCGCCCGCAGCTCGGCCTTGGTGAGCGCAGGCGCGCGCTGCCGCATCCGCATGGGAGGCGGCGCGGGCTCCGCCATGTCCTCGCCCTTGCGCCCGCCCGGCTTCTCGTCGCCCTGGTCTGCCATTCTAAGCATCCTCTTCATGCATCAGCGGGGGCGATCATTGCCTCGCGAGCGGCGACCGCGTCAATGCCGTGCGGCGGATCGGGGTCGCGCCCGGCCCGGCGCGACGCTCGTTATTTGCCAAACAACTCGTCGGCGGCGGTTATCAAGTCCACGCCCGGATGGGCGGCACAGTAGGCCATGAGCTTCTTTCCGTCGGCTTCGAACTTGTCGGTGTCGAAGATCGGCGGGTCGTCCTCCTCCCGGTAATAGCCGTCCAACCAGGCGCGGATGATGTCCATCTGGTTCTTCTGGCTCTCCAGGAATCGTTTGCATGTGACGGTCGAGAAATCGAGCCTTTCGGCACGGGCCTGGTGGCCGAACAGGAGCCAGCAACCTACCAGCAAAGCGACGAACGGCTTCATATGGGGCTTTCTGTCGATCGGGGCACCACCGGCAAAGTGCCCGAACCCGACGATCTTGGACTGAAAGAGGTGCCAAAGGCTGCGCTTATATAGAATCGAAGGCCGATTGTTGTCGACTCCTCAAAGGGCCCGTTTTCGGGGCCTCCGGTCGCCTTCGGGCCGAACCCGCATGTGCCTAGCCCGGCGGTGTCCGCACCAGCTCCCGGGTCTGCGCCTCGGTCAGTGGCGCGGCGATGAACCTGAGCGCCACCGCGTCGGCGACGATGTCGCCCATGCCGGCGATGCGGCCGGGGTCGACCGCCGATCTCGGGACGTAATCGCGCACATTGCGCACCTGCGCGGCCGGGAGCTTGGCATAATCGGCATAGATGTCGAGCGCGGCGGGCTCGCCGTACATCCATTCGATGGTCTCGCGATAGGCCCGCATGTAGCGCTGCAAGGCGTCCATGCGCTTGGACAGCATCTCCAGATTGGTGATGTTCCAACGCACCGTGCGGTCGCCCAGCACCGCGACATCGGTGCCGCGGGCGACGACGCGGATCTTGCCCTGGTCGACCAGATCGAGCGCAAATGGCGCCGAAGCCCAGCCGACGTCGATCTGCCCGCTCATCGCCGCCGTGAGCGTGGCCGGCATGCCGCCGGTCGCGGTCGGCTTGGCGGTCACGCGATACTGACGCAACAGCTCGAGCAGCGCCGAGTGGCTCGATGAGCCGGTCACCGAATAGCCGATGGTCTTGCCGGCGAGGTCGCCGAGCGTGCGGATCGACGAATTGGCGGGGACGTACCAGAACTGATTGGGCGATCCGATCATCTCGCCGCTGATCACGCGCACCGGTGCGCCCTTGGTGAAGGCGCTGAGCACGCTGCCGACTCCCACCCCCACGGCGATGTCCATGCTGCCGCCGATCACGGCCTGCTGCAATTCTGCGCCGCCGTCGGTGTAGAGGATGTCCAACGTAAGCCCGTGCCGCTTGAAGAAGCCGCCCCGTTGCCCGAGCTCCGAGATGCCGGTGTCCCAGGAGCCGCGCTGCGGCACCGAGACCTTCAGCAATTCCTGGGCGCCGGCGCTGCCGCCGAGCCACGCCAGCGCGACGAGGGTAACGACGATCCGGGTCGGCAGCATGGGTAATTCTCCTGCCTAGGCGCGCTCGGAAGCGACTTTAGCAGAGCCGGCCCACCCCCCGACAGGCATATCGATTGCCGGTTCGCAATGCGCTATGATGAGGTTTCCCTGCTGCGAGGCCCATCATGAACACAGATCGCCGACAGCTTCTCGCCCTGATCGCCGGAGCCCTTGCGGTGCCGTCCCTGGCGCGCGCACAATCGCCCGGCATGAGCCGCGTCACCGCCTTTGCGTTCTCCTTCGCCGGGCTATCAGGCGGCGACATCCGGCTGGCCGACTATGTCGGCAAGCCGATCCTGGTGGTCAACACCGCTTCGCTGTGCGGCTACACGCCCCAATATGCCGGCCTCCAGCAGCTGTGGGCGCGCTACCACGACCGCGGACTGATGATCATCGGGGTGCCGTCCAACGATTTCGGCGCCCAAGAGCCCGGCACGCCGATCGACATCATGAAGACCGCCCACGACGATTACGGGGTGACCTTCCCGCTGACCGCCAAGGCCGAGGTCAGGGGTAGGAACGCGCATCCGTTCTACAAGTGGGCCGCGGTCGAGCGGCCGGTCGAGACACCGCGCTGGAATTTTCACAAATACTTGATCGGGCGCGACGGCCACGTGGCCGCCGTATTCGCGACCGAGATCGAGCCGATGGACGCGCGCGTCATCGACGCGGTCGTAAAGGAGCTCGATCGGGTCGAGTAATCGGATTTCATCCCCCTCCCCGCGTCAGTCCGGGGAGCGCGTCGACAAGCTGTCACACGGACGGCCTATTACGCCCGTCAACCACCGTGGTACTACCACCGTCATACTGTCGCATGTCCAACAAGGGAGGACTCGAATGGGTATCCAAACCAAGCTGCCGTCCGACATCGAAGGCCTGGCCAAGATGGTGCCGCCGTTCTCGCGGCGCGGCTTCATGACGACCTCGGCCGCCGCCGCGGCCGGCTACACGCTGCTTGCGGGTCCGGTGCGCGCCGACGCCATCAAGACCGACACCAACGGCCTCACCGTCGGCGACGGCAAGGTCAAGGTCGCGGGCGGCGACATGCCGGTCTACTTCGCCAAGCCGGCCAACGTGGCGAACCCGCCGGTCGTTCTCGTCGCCATGGAGATTTTCGGGGTGCACGAATACATCCGCGACGTCACCCGACGGCTGGCGCATCTGGGCGCGCTCGCGATCGCGCCCGATTATTATTTCCGCGCCGGCGTCGACCTCACCAAGATCGACGACCTGCAGAAGCTGTTCCCGATCGTGAACTCCAAGCCCGACAAGGAGCTGTTCGCGGATCTCGACGCCACGGTCGATTGGGCGAAGTCCCAGGGCGGCGATACCAACCGGCTCGGGATCATGGGCTTCTGCCGCGGCGGCCGCACCGTATGGCTGTACTCGACCCACAATCCGAACCTGAAGGCCGGCGTGGCGTTCTACGGCAGCTTGGGCGATCCGGAAAACGAGGTGTGGCCGAAGAACGCGCTCAGCCTCGCCGGCGAGGTGAAGGAGCCGGTGCTCGGCCTTTACGGCGCCGAGGACGGCGGCATCAAGCCCGACCAGGTCCACGAGATGGAGGCCAAGCTCAAGGCCGCCGGCAAGACCGCCGAGTTCCACATCTATGACGGCGCGCCGCACGGCTTCCATGCCGACTACCGCCCGAGCTACCGCGAGGCGCAGGCCAAGCAGGCCTGGGGCGAGCTGGTGAACTGGTTCAAGAAGTACAAAGTGCTGTCCTGATCGCCGGACAGGCCCGGTCTTTCCAGGCAACGCGGCGCCCACGGGCGCCGCGTTTTTGTGCATGCACGAAAGCGCCGAGGACGCGGCGTTCCTCGCCCCGCGTGCGGGGAGAGGGTACCGAGCAATACGGAAAACCCTATTTCGGCCCGGTGAGAGGCGCCGCCACAAACTCGTGGAAAAGCCCCCTCACCCGCCGCGCTTCGCGCGTCGACCTCTCCCCGCACGCGGGGAGAGGTTAGGACAGGCCTCACGGCGCCAAACCCGCCGGCGCGCTCACCACGGTCGCCCCGAGCGCCGCGGTGGTCGCGACGCCGTCGTGCTGGGGATCGAACAGGCGATCGACATTATTGAGCCGTGTGCGCGCAATCTCGTCGCCGGACAATTGGTAGAGCGGCTGCCAGGGCGGCACCCGCAAGGCGGTTTGCAGAAGCTCGATCCCGCCCCCCATCTCGATGGTGTAGCCGGCCAGGCTGCCGATATCGCGCTCGACCAGGGCGATCTCATCGGCGGTGTAGCTCGCGGCCTCGGGCCGTTCGCGTTTCTTGGCCAGCCAGATCTGATGCACCAGGATGCGGGCTTCCGGCGGCACGTAACGGCGCACGCCGGCCAAGAGAACGAACGCGCACATCGATTCGCAGGAAGCCGCCCCCGACAGCGTCGTGGTGACGCTGCCGTCGGGAGCGGTGCCGAGCACGGTCTTGCCGACGCTGGTGGTGATGTCGAGACGGCGGATCGCGCGGCCGAGCGCGATCGTGTCCACCACCGAGCCGCCCTCGGAATCGAGCACCACCGTCGCCCCGCGCACGTCATGCTGCTCCTGGAAGGTCTCGAAATCATGCGGGGTGCGGTCGGTGACCGGCCCGACCGCGGAAATCCAGCTTCGGCACGTCTTGCCGCAGAGATCGGCCGGGTTGTCGCCCCGCCATTTGAAGCGCATCGTCGGGCGCTGTGAATCGTTGACCGGAGCGCCGCCGGCCACAGCCGACAGGCACGTGCAGGCGAGCACGAGGCCGCCGAGAAAATTTCGGATCACGCTTCCCCTTTCCCATCCGGACTTCTCGACCGTCGTGCGGACGCACCGGCGACTGGTGTCGCTTCTACGGAAGCAAGAGATCGGCCAACGCCCCAGAGCGGGGCCACTGCGGTTCGTACCACCACCCTTTTGAGGCGGGAATAAGAAACATTACGCAGCGAATTTATGGAAATAGGGAATGAATCAACAAGAGACAGGAGCGCGAATTGAAACGGCCCGCCCGGCATTCGGCGCTCGGGCGGGCCGCCAGCACGAAACGTTATGGCGGGACGATCCGCTACTCCGCCTTTGGCGCGGGCGCCACCGGCGTCGCCGGCGGGGTGTTGGGAACGGGCGCACGCGTGCTCTGGCCCATGGTGGTCGGTGAGGTGTTCGAAGAAGAAGTTATCCCCCTATCGCGATAGCTGTAGGCGGCGAGGCCCAGCAGAACCACGGCCACCACGCCGGCAATGATCCAGCCGGAAGAGCCTCCCGGAGCGCCGGCTGACCTATCGACATAGCCATCGCGGGGCAGATTGGGGTTGCGGTCGAACTCGCGGGGATCCGACATCAGTCGCCTCCTTCTGATTTGTTTTCCTGGGGCGACAACGTTTCACGCCGTGGCGGGTTCCGTCTTCCGGAGGGGCCAGGCGTCCGCGCCATCGAGCCGCTTGACGAGATTGGCAAGCTGTTCGGAAAGCGGTTCGGCAACATCGTATTGCGCCCGAAGCGCGCGTCCGATCGCGTCGCGGATCGCGCCGTCGCGGGCGTGGAACTCTGCCGAAGAAGCCTTCGGCCTGCCGCCTGTCTTGCCACCCATAATGTCCCTGCCTCGGAATGCGCCGCCATCATGCCCGGCACACCACTCAACCGACACCTTTGGCGCTTCGTTCCGCGAAACCGCGCCGATGGCCGGGGGATGCGCAAACTGGGTCAATTTTTATTTAATTGAGAGAGGTCTCTTGAAGCAGGTACGGGCAACCTCACTTCGGCCGCACGCTCGGGTCCCCTCCAGGACTGCCTGGCGGAGGAATGACCGGCATCGGACCGCCTTGTGGGGTCGGCGCCTTGATGTCGGAATCGATATTGGGAGGGCAGATGACACCATCGGTCTCGGCCAGCTTGTCGCTCAAGGTGGGTGCGCCGGAGTCCGGGGCCGCAGGAGCCCCACGATCGGTCCGTGTTCCCTGACCCAGCGTCGCTCCCGGACCCTGCGCGCATGCTTTTGCGTCGCGTAATTGTGGCGCCGTGCTCTGTGAAAGATTCGGGGCCGGCGGAGCGTTTTGCGCCGCACAAGGCAGGGTCGCGCCCAGAATCGCCATGACGGTCGCCGCATTGAGATATTTCTCGCGCATCGCTTGAACCTTCCGCATCAAAGCCCGCCCCCGCATCAATCTCATGACGAACAACGCTGCCGGGCGTGATCGTGTTCCCGGAGCTCGGCGGTCATGCGCCGGACCGGACCTGCTCGATCGGGGTGACGGAGCCGGAAAAACGACCTAGACTGGCCGTGAGTCCGCCTTCGCAATACCGCCATCCCCGTTGCACAGGACCCTTCGATGATCATCAGCATCCTGATCACCTTCCTGGTCATCATTCTCATCCTCTACCTCGTGAACCTGCTGCCCATCGACGGGCGCGCCAAGCAGATCGTGCGCGTGGTGGTGATCGTGATCGGCATCATCTCGATGCTGAAATATCTGGCGGTGTTCTGAGCGCCGGAGAACGGCTGGCGAAACGCGTTTCGCGCCTTCCTGCCGGTGCGGCCGGTGCGGCCTGAGCGACCGGGCGAACCGCCCGGCCGTCGGTTTCGATGCTGCGGGTCGGCCGACTCTTCATTTTTTGTTTACCCCTGCGGCAACCGCCCGATCGGGGTCAAGACGAGCCGGGCAGCACCGCTGGCTGGATATCGTTTGTTCATCATTTTCCGGCCATGCTGGCAGCTCACCTCCTTGCGGATGGCGCCCGCGCATCATGACCACCAAACCATCGCTGATCGACGAGCTCGAGCACGCGCTCGCCTCCGGAACGGAGAACCATCGCGTCGAGATGCTGACGCGCATCACCGACCTTTTTCTCGCCGGCGCCAGCCGCTATTCGGACGTCCAGGTCAATCTGTTCGACGAGGTCATCACCAAGCTGACCATCGCGATCGAGGCCAAGGCCCGCGCCAGGCTGGCGATCAGGCTGGCGGACACCGTGCATGCTCCCGTCGGCGTGATCCGCCGGCTCGCGGCCGACGACGACATCGAGGTGGCACGCCCGGTGCTCAAGGGCTCCAAGCGGCTGGACGAGGCTGATCTCATCGCCACCGCCAAGAGCAAGGGCCAACCTCATCTGCTCGCCATCTCGGAGCGCGCGACCTTGAGCGAAGCCGTCACCGAGGTGCTGGTGACGCGCGGCGACCGGGAGGTCGCCCATTCGGTCGTCAAGAACGCCGGCGCACGCTTCTCCGATGCCGGCTTCCGCATCCTGGTGAAACGCTCGGCCAGCGACGAGGGCCTGGCGGTGCAGGTCGGGGCGCGCCGCGACCTGCCGCGACAGCATTTCCTGTCCTTGCTCGATCAGGCCTCCAGCACCGTGCGTAACCGGCTGGCGATGGAAAATCCGCGCTCCGGCGCCGCCGTCGCCAACGTCCTCACCGAGGTGGTCGGTGGCATCCGCACCGAGACCCGCAAGGTCTCCGACGGCTACGCCGCCGCCCGCCAGGAGGTGCTGGCGCTGCGACGCTCCGGCCGCCTCAACGAAAGCGAGGTCTACCGCTTCGCGCGCGAGGGCAGGTTCGAGCAGACCGCGGTCGCGCTCTCGCTCCTGTGCGGCATCGAGCTCGACGCGGTGGAGCAGGCCCTGCAGGAGCAGGGCCACGAGATCGTGCTGATCCTGGCCAAGCTCGCAGGTTTCTCCTCCACCGGCGCCAAGGCGCTCCTGCTGCTCAAGACCACGGACCGGGGTATCTCGACCCACGATCTCGATCATGCGCTCCAGAGCTACGAGCAGCTGCAGGTGGCCACCGCCCAGCGCGTGCTCGGCTTCTACCGCACCCGCGTGCAGGCCCAGTCGATCCACGCTAGCGCATGAAGCTCAGCGCGTCTTGGCGCGCCCTCAGCGCGTTTTGGCGCGCGCCAGGTGATCCACGATGAAGCGCGGCAGCGCGAAGGCGGCCTCGTGGACCTCGGGGGTCCAATATTTGGTGGCTGGCCGGCCGGCGCGGGCGTAGCGCGCCGCCAGGGTCGCGAGCGGCACCGCGCGCAGGCGCTTGTCGTCTGTAGCCCAGCCCATCGCCATGTGACCGCCCACATAGGTGGGGATCGCCGCGATATAGCAGCCGGCATCGGCGAACAGGCCGCGAAAATGCCTGACCGAGGCGACAAGCTCGGCCGGCTGCACGAACGGCACGCCGTTCTGGGTCACCAGCACGCCGCCCGCCTTCAGGCAGCGCTTGCAGGCGGCGTGGAACTTGCGGGTGAACAGTACCTTGCCGGGCCCCTGCGGATCGGTCGAATCCACGATGATCACATCAAAGCGGCGCTCGGTCCTGGCCACATAGTCCATCCCGTCATCGATCACCAGATCGAAGCGCTTGCTGGCGAGCACCGGCCGGGTGAACTCCGGAAAATGCTCCTTGGAGAACTCCACCACCGAGGCGTCGATCTCCACCTGGGTCAGCCGCGCCACCGATTTGTGCTTGAGCACCTCCTCGGCGATGCCGCAATCGCCGCCGCCGACCACCAGCACCTCCCTGGCCTTGCCGTGGGCGAAGATCGGCACATGGGTCATCATCTCGTGATAGATGAACTCGTCGCGCGTGGTGACCTGGGTGGCGCCATCCAGCATCAGCATCTTGCCGAAGAATTTATGCTGGAACAAAACCAGATGCTGATGCTCGGTCTGCATCTCGTAGAGCACCCGCTCGACCGCATAGCTCATGCGGAAACCGAGCTCGTCGAACAACGTCTCGGCAATCCAGCGTTTCTCGGCCATGCCGTCCTCTTACCAAAAACGACCGGGCAACCCCGGCCGGCGCCAAGGCATTAGAGCATTTCCAGCAAGACAGGGGGGCGTTGGGGCACGGGAGCTTGGTCGGAACGTGGGTATGCCGCAGCGCGACGGCGGGGGAGCAAGTCCCGGTTTTTCCTCCGGGATGGCCGCCGGCTTCAGGGCTCGCGGCCGCGCAGCAGCTCGTTCACCGCCACCCGCTGGGCCTTGAACGCCGCGCGCAGGATCGGGATGCAGGCGTCGGGCTCGGCCTTGCCGCACATGAACACGTCGAGCGCGGCATAACCGATATCCGGCCACGTATGGATCGAAATATGGCTCTCCGCCAGCACCGCCACGCCCGACACCCCGTTGGGATGGAAATGGTGGAGGTGGAGGTGCAGGAGCGTCGCCCGGGCGGCCGTCACGCAGCGGCGCAGGGTCGCATCGATCAGGTCGATGTCGTTGAGCCCCTGCGCCCCGTGCAGATCGATGATCAGGTGAACGCCGGCGCAGGGTACGCCGTTGCGGACCGCGAAATGGTCATCGCGATCCTCGGCCGGCAAGGGCGCGACGACGGCAACCGGACCTTTCTTGCGGGCCGGGCTCGGACTCTCCAAGCCCTTCCCCGATCGCAAGAGGGCGTCTTGGCGCATCGCGTCCTCCCCAACCAGAGATCCAAGCCGAGAGCCGGCGCGCCGGGGCCTCGGAATACGAATGCCGCCGACCCGGTCCGCGCGTGGCGGACTGATGACAGCGGCTTGTTCCCAAATAAGGCCAGCGCCCCCGGAGTCAAGCGGATTCTGGCGAGAAACGTTTAGAAAATCCTTTCAACCCGCGTCACGGCGCCCCGAATTGTTGACGCCGCGATCGCGACTGCTGGCGCCGCGTGCGCTTGACCCCGCGCCAAACCGCGCCACTATGGCGCCGAACTTGCAGCCGGGCATGGAGAAGCATCATGGGCAGGCAGGCTGGACGGCGTGGTTTCCTCTCGCAATGTGTTTGTTGCGATCAGGCTCCGGCATTCGGGGCGGCCATCGCCAGGCCGCCGGCCGCCGTCAGCCGGCGGAACTTCCTGTCCGGCAGCGCCGCCGCGACCGCGCTCGGCTTCGCCGCCACGTCGGTGGCGCCACCAGCCGATGCGCAGGCGCCCGCCTCGCCGCAGGCGACAGCCAAGCCGCGCCGGATCGACGTCCACCACCACATCGTGCCGCCGGTCCAGGCCCAGGCCCTGATCGCCCACAAGAGCACGCCGGCGAAATGGTCGGTGGCCATGTCGCTCGACGACATGGACAAGGCCGGCGTCGACACCGCGGTGGTCTCGGTCCTCAATCCGGGAGTGTGGTTCGGCCAGAAGGACGAGGAAGCCCGCCGCCTGGCGCGCGCCTGCAACGAATACGCGGCCGACCTGGAGCGCGACCACAAGGGCCGCTTCCGATCGTTCGCGGTCATTCCGCTGCCCGACACCGAAGGCGCGTTGCGCGAGATCGAGTATAGCCTGGACGTCCTCAAGGCGCAGGGGATCGCGCTGTGGACCAGCTACAGCGAGAAGTATCTCGGCGATCCGGCGTTCCTGCCGGTGTTCGAGGAGCTCAACCGTCGCAAGGCGGTGGTCTACACCCATCCGACCGTGCCGGACTGCTGCGCCGGCCTGGTCAAGGGCGTGCCGGTTTCGACGCTCGAATACGCCCACGACACCACCCGCACCATCGCCAGCCTGGTGTTCGGCGAGGGCCAGACCGCGACCCGCTATCCGGACGTGCAATACATCTGGTCGCACAGCGGCGGCACCTTGCCGTTCCTGACCAGCCGGTTCGTGGAGCTGGCGGGCCGCCAGAAGGACCGCATGCCGAACGGCCCGATGCCCATCTTCCAGCGCTTCTACTACGAGGTGGCGCAGGGCAACACGCCCGGTCAATTGGCGGCCCTGATGGAGATGGTCAAGATCTCGCAGGTGATGTTCGGCTCGGACTACCCGTTCCGCCAGGGCGCCGAGGCGGTCGAGGGCGTGCACCACTACAAATTCAGCCCCGACGAGATCAAGGCAATCGACAGCGAGAACGCCATACGGGTGATGCCGGGGGTGCGGATTTAGGCCGGGGATTCGACGCACACTCTGCTTGTCGTCCCTGCGAAAGCAGGGACCCATACGCCGTGCCCCCTCGATCGTCTGCGGGTTATGGGTCCCGGCTCTATGGCCGGGACGACAGAACTCTCGGCAGGCGCGCAGGTCTAACCCTCGCCGTGAAAGACAGAAGCGCCACGCCCGCCCTATTCCTTGTCCGGCAAATTCAGCCTGATATGCAGCTCGCGCAGCTGCTTGGGCGTCGCCTCCGAGGGCGCGCCCATCATCAGGTCCTCGGCGCGCTGGTTCATCGGGAACAGCACCACCTCGCGCAGGTTCTCCTCGCCGCAGAGCAGCATTACGATGCGGTCGACGCCGGGCGCGATGCCGCCGTGGGGCGGCGCGCCGAGCGACAGCGCATGCAGCATGCCGCCGAACTTCTGCTCCAGCACGCTCTCGTCGTAGCCCGCGATCGCGAACGCCTTCTTCATCACCTCGGGACGATGATTGCGGATGGCGCCCGAGGACAGCTCGATGCCGTTGCAGACGATATCGTACTGGATCGCCTTGAGGCTCAGGATTTTCTCGGCATCGGCCGGATCGAGCGCAAGAAATTCCTCCGGCGACATGTTGGGCATGGAGAAAGGGTTGTGGGAGAAGTCGATCTTCTTCTCCTCCTCGTTCCATTCATACATCGGGAAATCGACGATCCAGCAGAGTGCGAACTGATCCTTGGCGACGAGGCCCAGCTCCTCGCCGATCTTGCCGCGCGCCAAGCCCGCAAACCGCACGAACTTGGCCGGATCGCCGGCGACGAAGAACACCGCGTCGCCGTCGGCGAGCCCGAGCGCCGCCCGCAACGCCTCGACTTTCTCGTCGCCCAGATTGTTGGCGATCGGCCCGATGCCCTTGACCGGACCCGCTGTTGCGGCTGCCGCCTTGGGGGCTGCCGCGTCCGCCGCGTCAGCGCCTGCCGCACGGAACATGACGTAGCCGAGCCCGGGCTCGCCTTCGCCCTGCGCCCAGGAGTTCATCCGGTCGCAGAACGCGCGCGAGCCGCCGCCGGGCGCCGGAATGGCCCACACCGCCGCTTTCGGGTTGCCCTCGAGGATGCGGGCGAACACCTTGAAGCCGGCGCCGCGAAAGACCTCGGAAACGTCCTGCATCTTGATCGGATTGCGCAGGTCCGGCTTGTCGCTGCCGTAGCTCTTGATCGCATCCGCATAGGGAATGAGCGGGAATTTCGGCGTCACCGGCTTGCCGGCCGCGAACTCCTCGAACACGCCGCGCAGCACCGGTTCGACCGCCGCGAACACGTCCTCTTGCGTCACGAAGCTCATCTCGATGTCGAGCTGATAGAACTCGCCGGGCGAGCGGTCGGCACGCGCATCCTCGTCGCGGAAGCACGGCGCGATCTGGAAATAGCGGTCGAAGCCCGCCACCATGCACAATTGCTTGAACTGCTGGGGCGCCTGCGGCAGCGCATAGAACTTGCCGGGATGGATGCGCGAAGGCACCAGGTAGTCGCGCGCGCCCTCCGGGCTCGATGCGGTAAGGATCGGCGTCTGGAACTCGAAGAATCCCTGCTCCTTCATCCGGCGCCGCAGCGAATCAATGATCTGCCCGCGCTTCATGATGTTCTGGTGCAGGTGCTCGCGACGCAGGTCGAGGAAACGGTACTTAAGCCTTATGTCCTCGGGATAATCGTGCTCGCCGAACACCGGCATGGGGAGCTCGCCGGCCGCGCCCAGGACCTCCATCCCGCTGATGAACAGTTCGACCGCGCCGGTCGGCAGGTCCGGATTGGCGGTGCCCTCGGGCCGCTGCCTCACCTTGCCGTCGAGGCGCACCACCCATTCCGAGCGCAGCTTCTCGATCTCCCGGAACACCGGCGAATCGGGATCGGCCACGCATTGGGTGAGGCCGTAGTGGTCGCGCAGATCGATGAACAGGAGGCCCCCGTGGTCGCGAATGCGATGGCACCAGCCGGAAAGACGCGCTTCCCGGCCGATATCGGCTGCGCGCAGCTCGCCGCAGGTATGAGAGCGATAACGATGCATGGTGTTGATCGGGCCCGTAAATGTGGGGCGGAAAGGCACATGCAGGGGCCCGCTTGTCAAGGCGCGCCGCGACCGGCACGCAAAGCGCCCTCGACACGCCGCCGCCGATCTGCAAACTCGACTGCCGCGTCCCCCCGCCCTCAGCCCCATTGAAAGCTCCGCGAAGATGGCGACCCCTTCAGGTCCTCCGACCGCCATTCCCGGCGCCCCCGCCGCCACGACCACGGCCAAGTCAACGGTCGCGGCCCTCATCGCCCATGGGCTCGACACCATCTATGCGCTGCCTGGCGTCCACAACGACGCCTTGTTCGACGCCTTGTTCAAGGCCTCCGACCGCATCCGCACGGTGCACACCCGCCATGAGCAGGGCGCCGCCTATATGGCGCTCGGCGCCGCCCTCGCCACCGGCCGCACCCAGGCCTATTCGGTGGTGCCGGGGCCGGGCCTGCTCAACTCCTCGGCGGCGCTGTTGACCGCCTATGGCACCAATGCCCCGGTCCTGGCCGTGATCGGCCACATCCCGCAGGCCGCGATCGGCCGCATGCTCGGCCATCTGCACGAGATCCGCGACCAGGCCGGCATCATCGAGCGGCTGGTCGACTTCTACGCCCGCATCCACACCCCAGCCCAGGCGCCCGGCCTGGTGGCGGCTGCGATCGCCGCGATGACGAGTGGCCGCCCCGGCCCAGCGGCGCTCGAATGCGCCATCGACGTGTGGGGCCTGCCGGGGCCGGTGTCTCTGTGCGCCCCGCCCGCCCCGGTCGCGCCCGCGCCGCTCGACGAGGATGCGATCCGCGCCGCCGCCAAACGCCTGGGTGGGGCCGCCCGCCCACTGATCGTGGTGGGGGGCGGCGCGCAGGACGCCGCCGCCGAGGTCACCGAGCTCTCCCGCCTGCTGCAGGCCCCGGTGCTGGCGTTCCGGCGCGGCCGGGGCGTGCTCGATGCCCGCGATCCCTTGAGCGTGACGCTCCCGCTCGGGCATCAGGAATGGGCCAAGGCCGACGTGGTGCTCGGGATCGGCACCCATCTGCACATCCCGCTCAACCAATGGGGCCTGGACGACGATCTGGCGATGATCCGCCTGGATGCCGATCCCGAGGAGCCGGCGCGCTTCCAGCCGCCGGCGGTCGCGCTCCTCGGGAACGCCAAGCCGATCCTGCGCCGCCTCATCGACCTCGTCCCCCAGCACAACCCGGCGCGGCCGTCGCGGCGTGACGAGATGGCGGGCCGGCAAGCCAAGTTCCGCCAGGAGCTGACCAGGCTCGGCCCCCTCCTCGGCTTCGTGGACGCGATCCGCGCCGAGCTGCCCGAAGACGGCATTCTCGTCGAGGAGGTAACCCAGATGGGCTTTGCCTCCCGGGTCGCCTATCCGGTCTACCGGCCACGCACCTACATCTCCCCGGGCTACCAGGACAATCTCGGCTGGGGCCTGGCGACCGCGCTGGGCGTCCAGGACGCCAGGCGCGACGTGCCGGTGCTCGCCATCAGCGGCGATGGCGGCTTCATGTTCACGGCGAGCGAGCTGGCAACCGCCATCCGCCACCGCATCCCGCTCACCACCGTCATCTTCGCGGACGGCGCCTTCGGCAACGTGCGCCGCAACCAGGAGGAGCGCTATGGCAACCGGCTGATCGCTTGCGACCTCGCCAACCCGGATTTCGTTCGCTTTGCGGAGAGCTTTGGGGCCGCGGCCGAGCGGGTCCGCACCCCCGCCGAGCTCGGCCCGGCGCTCCGGCGGGCCTTCAAGCGCCGCGACGGCCCGACCGTGATCGAGGTTCCGGTCGGGCCGATGCCCTCCCCGTGGGAATTTCTCCGCCTGCCCCGCGTCCGCGGCCGCTCGCGGCCCTGACAAGAACAAACCGCTGAGCTATCAAGTCCATCATGCAGCCGATTACCACCACCAAGAAGCTCGCCGAAGCTTGCGCCCGGCTCGCGAAATATCCTTTCGTGACGGTCGACACCGAGTTCCAGCGCGAGACCACCTATTATCCCAAGCTCTGTATCGCCCAGATCGCCAGCAGCGAGGAGGCCGTGGTGGTCGACGCCCTGGCCGAGGGCATCGATTTGACCCCGTTCTACGATCTGATGGCCAACGAGAGGGTCATCAAGGTGTTCCATGCCGCCCGCCAGGACATCGAGATCTGCTGGCATGCCGCGCAGGTCATCCCGACCCCGCTGGTCGACACCCAGGTCGCCGCCATGGTGCTGGGCTACGGGGATTCGATCTCCTACGAGCAGCTGGTGCAGCGCATCACTGGCGACAGCCTGGACAAGTCGCACCGCTTCACCGACTGGACGCGTCGCCCACTGGCCGAGGCCCAGTTGTCTTATGCGATCTCCGACGTCACCCACCTGCGCGACGTCTATATCCGGCTCGCCGCCGACCTCGATGAGCGTGGCCGCACCGAATGGATGCGCGAGGAGCTCAAGGTGCTCACCTCGCCTGACACCTATCGGATGGAGCCTGAGCACGCTTGGGAGCGCCTCAAGACCCGGGTGCGCAAGCCCAAGGAGCTCGCCATCCTGATCGAGGTCGCGGGCTGGCGCGAGCACGAGGCGCGCACCCGCGACGTGCCGCGCGGGCGGGTGCTCAAGGACGACGTGGTCGGCGACATCGCCATCCAGGCGCCCACCACCATGGAGCGGCTGGCCGGATTGCGCTCGCTGCCGCGCGGCTTCGAGCGCTCGCGCTGGGGCGAGGCCATCATCGAGGCGGTCAAACGGGGGCTCGAGCGTGACCCCAAGACCCTGCCGCGGCTCGACCGCGCCAAGCCGGTGATCAACGGCCAGGCCACCGTCGAGCTGCTCAAGGTGCTGCTGCGCATGACCTCCGAGCGCCACGGCGTCGCCGCCAAGGTGATCGCCACCGTCGACGATCTCGACCGCATCGCCGCCGACGACGCCGCCAACGTGCCGGCGATGTCCGGCTGGCGGCGCGAATTGTTCGGCGAGAAGGCGCTCGCCCTCAAGCAGGGTCGCCTGATGCTGGCGATCGAGAAGAACCGGGTGGTGGCGGTCGAGCGGAAATGAGGTCGCGGGCGTCGCTGTCGACGTCGTCGAAGCGTGTTGACCAGTCACTCACGCGCTATTTCAGCAATTGTTTCGTGAGTTCAGCGATCCGCACTTGGCGGGCGGCTTGATCGCCACGAGATCCAGCGATCGGTCACCCACGCGAACAACACGATGACCGCAAGAAAGAGCATCTGAAACAGCGGCGTCCCAATTACCCCGAGGGAAGCCGCAACGTCGAGAGGGAACGCTCCCCAAAAGATGCAAGCCTCGTACGCCAGCGCGAGGGCCATTCCCGCAACCAGCACGGCGAGCGCGGCCGTGGAGCGGGCGATCCTTCGGCCGATCCACCAGGCGATCGGCAAGGGAACAATTGACCATATGCAAAGCGCGATCCGGCCCCAGATCGAATAGTCAAAGATTTCGTCGCCGCTGTCGAATCGGTAGAAGACGATGAAGCAGGGGACGATTCCGAGGGCCACGCCGGCCACGGCAAAGACGCGCCCGCCAATGACCAACATTACTTGAACACCTTGTGGTGCAGGACCGAGGCGCGATCTACCATTCGTTTATCCCCGCGAATTATCACGTACGCGTGCATCTCAGCGGCACGCGCTCATCGGGCTGGCGACCAGGCGATAGACGTGGCGGTCCGGCAGGTGTCGGTTCGCCTTGTCCTCATAGGCGGCGGCGCCGATATACATGCCGCCGGTCATGCGCAGGAGGACCGTGCCGTCCGCTTGGCGCTCGACCTTGTAATTATTGGCATCACACACCTCGCCCGAGCAGCGCAGGAGATCGTTCGGACCATTGGCGTAGCGCTTGGGCGCCCCGTGCTTGCCGGCGTCCGCGAAGGTAGCGATGACCCGCAGGTTGATCAGACGATCGCCATCCGTGGGGATCCCCGGCTCCTCCTCATGGGCGAGCTGGGGGTAGCCGCGCTCGAGGCGCACGGCTGTCACCGGCACCGCAGGCTTGCGATAGGGCGGCACGCCAGCCGCAGCAGCCGGGGTGATCTCGGCGCCCACATAGCAGCCCGCGGTCGCCGGCGGGAAAAGCATCTCCGGCTCCGCGTACACCCGCGCGGCCGGCAGCATCAGCGCCGCTGCGAACGCGAGCGTGCGAACCGGCGCGCTCATCGGCAGGCCTCCTTCGGGGCGGGCAGCAGGCTGAAATGGCGGTCATCCTCCCCCGACTCCAGCACGATCGGGCCGCCGACACGGCCCTCGCAGGACTCGTCGAGATGGATGTAGTGGCCGATGAAGCGGCCGCTCTTGAGCGTACCGCCGATCGAGACCGCGATCGCGCCCCGGCCCTCGCCCTCGACGCGGATCTCCCCGCCGTCGCAGGCGGAGCTCATGCACACCAGCCCGCTTTCCTCGCCCTGAACGCACTCGAGACGCGCCGAATGGCTGACCGGATCGCCGCGCAGGCGCACCCGCAGCGTCGCCGAGACGACGGGAGTATCGTCGAACTGCTCGACCTTGCCCCACCTGCGCTCGGCCGCCAGATCGCGGGCCGTCCGCTCGAGCGAGAGAACGGTGACGCGCCGATCCGGATGGGCGGCGAGCTCCGCTGCATCGAACACGCGGGCGTGGCAGCTCGGATGCCCGGGCGGCAACACGTCGGCAAGCGGGCGTGGCGACGCGGCGAGCGTCGGCCACGACAGCGCTGCCGCAGCGGCCAGAGCAAGTGACGTAAGCGTGACCGCGCCACGCGCCGGCTTCATCCGCATGCTCCTGGTCCGGTCATGAATAGGCTCTCGTCAGGTCACGCCCAGGTCGGCCACGATATCGGCGCCTGCTCGGATCTCGTGGCTCGAGCCTTCGAGATCGCGACCGACGGGTTCGAAGGCACCGCCGAGATGCCGGGCGAAGAACGCCTCCGCGATCGCGATGTAGGAAAGCCGGTTCGGCGGCTTCTGGAATCCGTGGCCCTCGTCCGGATAGACCACGTAGGTCACCGGAATATTTCGTGCCTGCATGGCGGCGACGATCGTATCGCTTTCCGCCACCTTGCAGCGCACATCGTTGGCGCCGTGGAAGATCAGCATCGGCTTCTTGATGTTCGCGACCTTGTTGATGGGGGATCGCTCGGCCAGCAGCTTGCGGCCCTCCTCGGTGCGCGGATCGCCGTAGCTGCGATACATGAATTCGGCAAAACCCGCCCAATAGGGCGGCATCGACTCGAGCAGCGTTCGCAGATTGGAGATGCCGACCACCGGGACCGAGCAGCAAAATACTTCCGGCGTGAATGTCGCGCCCACGAACGAAGCCAGGCCACCATAGGACGCGCCGAAGATCGCGATCTTGTCCTTCTGCGCTATTCCCTCCTCGATCGCCCACGCAACCATGTCGATCAGATCGTCATGCATCTTGCGGGCGTGCTCTTTCTCGCTCGCCGCCACGAACGCCTTTCCGAAACCGGTCGAGCCGCGATAATTGACTGAGAGCACGGCATAGCCCCGGTCCGCCAGCCACTGATGGTCGCCCCGGTAGCCGAAGGCATCGCGCGCCCATGGACCGCCATGGACCACCAGAACCATCGGCAGCGGCTCTCTCGGGCGATCGCCTTCGATGTCGGCCGGCAGCGTCAGATATGAGACCAGGGTCAGCCCGTCCCGCGATTTGCCCTCGACCGCATGCATCGGCGCGAGCCGGTGCTGCTTCAATTCCGGTCGAGCCGAGAACAGCTCGGTAAGGGTCTGCTTGTCCCGGTCCAGGAGATGAAAGGTGGCGGGCTGCTCGGCCGTGTAGCTCATCACGATCCAGCGACGATCGTCATCGGCCTGGCTCTGCACATGGAAGGCATGACCGGGCAGGCGCGCCTGGATCAGAGCGAGATCGGGGGCGACCTCGGGGGTCAGGGCAGTCCATTCCTGGCGCACGGCATCGACGCAAACCGCCTGCGGCTCGAACGACCGGGCACTGAAGATCGCGTCCGTGACATCGGCGCGCTCGCTCCTGAACACCAGGCTCTCTTCGCCGCTCGACCAGTCGATCCGCAGCAGGGCGGACTTGTCATGCTCGATGCAAGAGAGCATGTGGACGTGCTTGCAACGCCTGTCGAACGTCCAGATTCGCGTGGCTTCGCTGGCATCGAAGGGAACGTCACGCCAATGCGTGACGTTCTCGCCGTCGATGCGCCAGAGCCGCGCTCCGCCGTCTGGTCCACTGCTGCGGGCATGGCGCGGCTTGAGCTGCCAATCGAGCCCGACGAACTCGAATTCCTGCCGATTTTCCCAGACCAGCGAGCGTTGGCCGGTTGCCGGATCGATCAGATAGACGTCATGCCAGCGGGGATCGCGATCGTTCAGGTTGACCGCTATTCGGTCCGGGGCGACGTGCGACCAGAATGTCGGCATCGCCCGGATGTTGGCGAAGGGAGTGAGATCACGGAACTCGGAATTGCGTGGGTCGACCACGAACAGATGCAGGTTTTCATTCCCGTTCTCATCATTCACGAACATGATGTAACGGCCATCCGGGGTCCAATCCTGCCAGTTGATCGGCCGGCCCTTGGTGCGGGTGACAGGTTGCGCTGCCGCGATGCTGTCGGCCGGGGACACCCAGACGTTCAGCACGCCATCGACCGGCGCAAGCCACGAGAGCGACTGACCGTCGGGCGACAATTTGGCGCCGAAGAAGGTCGGATTGTCGAACAGCTTCCGGCGCGGAATCAGGGCGCGAGCCGACATTGGTCTGCCTCGTTTGCGCGCCGTCGAAGGATGGCCTATGCGCGTCGAGAAATTTCCGGCCACGGTGGAATTGCCGCAATGATGGCCGACCGAAGCCGACAAAGTTTATCAGACAGCGATAAAAAGTGGCAAGCCGGCACCCGCGGCTGGCGATATCAAAGGGCTGCAATCCTTCGGAGGTCGTGTAAAATCGCGCCCGAGTGCCCGCCACGTTCGCCTCTCGAGCAAGACCGCGAAGATCGTCAGCCTGTCCGCGGCACCGGAATCAACCAATGCGCATCATCTCTCGCCTCGTCTCCTGTCTCGTCCTTGCTTTCGCGACCGCGCCGGCCGGTCCGGCGCGCGCGGCCGAGACCTGCCCGTTCATCAGCGACCAGCAGCTCGCCGGCGCAATGCCGGGAACCAAGTGGTCGCTCATCTCGAACCAGGACGGCCGGGGCTGCATCTACCAGGGCGGGCGCGGTGACACCCTGATGCTCACGGTATTTCGCAACCCGACGGCGGACCGCGCCAAGGAATTGTACGCGACCTTCGTCATGACGCTTGGCGAGCGCATGACCATCATCCCATGGCCCGGCATCGGCGACGAAGCCCAGGCCGGAAGGACCGTTCCGGCTGCTGCGCGCCAGGAAGCATCGATCGTGGCGCTGTCGGGAGACTATATCCTGTCGATCAGCATTTACCGCTCGGGCCGGCCCGCCGACGACACGCTGCTCAAGCCGCTCACCGAGATCGGCCGGCGTGCGATCGACAAGGTCGCCACCACGAGCGAGAAATTCGGCGCCTGTGAATGGCTCACAACCGACGATGCCGAGGGCTTTCTGGACCGCAGCACGCTCATGATCCAGCGCACCGGCGCGGGCAGCTGCCTGATGTTCGACGGCGCCGCCAATACCATGATTGTCGCGGTGGTCGCCATGTCCCGCGACACTCAGGCCAACATGATGAAACGCAGCGGCGGCTGCCAGCGTGTGCTGTTGCCCGAGCTCGCCAAGGATGCCTTCGGTGAGCATTCCTGTAGCAGCGGCAACGGCAACGCAGTCCATATCTATGTCTGGAAGAACGGCAAGCAGGCCTCGATCCTGTTCGCACCGATCAAGCCGCATCCCGAATCCGGCTCGGTCGAGCATTTGAAGGCGGTTGCCGGCCGGGTGCTCGGAAAAATGTAGCCGGTACGACCCGCCCCGGTACCTCGATTTGCGCTACTGGACCTTGAGGTTGGCTGCCCGGATTACCCTGGCCCATTTCTCCTGCTCGGTTTTCAGCTGCGCCTCGAATTCGGCGGCGGTGTTGCCGACCGGGCTGAAGCCGAGCGCGGCGAGGCGCTCCTTTACATCCGGCGCCGCCATGATCTTGGCGACCTCGCCCTGGAGCATAGCGAGGATGTCCTTCGGGGTGCCGGCCGGCGCCAGCATCCCGACCCAACCGTCGCCGTCCATACCCGGATAACCGGCCTCGGCGATGGTGGGCGCGTCCGGCAGCGCCTCGGACCGGCTCTTGCTCATCACCGCGAGCACCCGCAGCTTGCCATCCCGGGCGAGCGGAGCGGCCACCGACAGCGCCGCGAAAGCAATCGGCGTGTTGCCCGCCACCGCCGAGGCGATGGCCGGAGCGCTGCCGCCGAAGGGAACATGCACGAGGTCGAGGCCGACCGTGACCCGGAATTGCTCGCCCAGAAGATGCGAGGGCGTCTCCAGCCCCGGCGAAGCGAAGCTGTATTTTCCCGGGTTGGCCTTGATGACGGCGACCAGCTCCTTGACGGTGCTGACCGGCACCGAAGGATTGATCGCGAACGCCGATGCGAAGGCGGCCGCGAGCGACACCGGCTCGAAATCCCGGAACGGATCGTAGGGAACCTGGTCGTACAGGGCCGGGTTTATGACATGGCTGTTCACCGCAATGAGGATGGAATAGCCATCGGCCTTGGCCTTCGCGGCCTGGCCGGTGCCAATGTTGCCGCCGGCGCCGGGCACGTTCTCCACGTAGAACTGCCGACCGAGCCGCTCCGACAATTTCTGCGCGATCAAACGGGCGCAGACATCGGTCGGACCGCCGGCCGCGAACGGCACAATCACCCGCACCGGCCGGACCGGATAGCTCTGCGCCCATGCGATTCGCGCGATGACCGGGAAGGCGGCCGCACCCGCCGCCAGATACAGGAACCTGCGACGTGGGAGCTTCATGGAATTGTCCTTGAATACTTGTCGATGAGCTCGCCTCGGCCTTGTACCATTCGCGAGCGCGGAAGAATTCGAGGAGCTGGCCGCGATCACGGCTGCCGTCGCGACTCCAGAGAAAACGATCATAGCTCATGAAACACTTATACCGCATCTGGCTTCAAAGCCCTGGAGCGCTTCTTCGCGACGAGAGACGGGCGCCGGCTGAGCGTGCAGAATACCAGACGGATTGCAAACATTCTGCGCGCGCTGGATGACGCCTCGCGCCCCGAAGATGTGAACCTGCCGGGCTTCCGATTTCACGCGCTCGTCGGCCGTGACAGGGGACGCTATGCCCTGAATGCCAGCGGAAACTGGCGGATCACATTCGGCTGGGCGGAAGACGATGCGGTCGACGTTGGTCTTGAGGACTATCATTGAGGATGGATTCGATGACCAAGAAGCTCCCCAAGCGCGGCTTGCCGCCCATGCATCCAGGCGAGCTTCTGCGCGAAGAGGTTTTGCCGGCTCTTGAGCGGACCAAGACCGAGATCGCCAGGCTGCTTGGCGTTTCGCGTCAGACGCTCTACGACATTCTCGAAGAAAAGCAGCCGGTGACTCCGTCGATGGCATTGCGGCTTGGAAAGTTGTGCGGAAACGGACCCGACCTCTGGCTCAACCTGCAGAAGCGCTACGACCTGCAGCGCGCCAAGCAGGTGCTCGGGGCCAAGATCAAGGCAATTCCGACATTGAAAGTGGCATGAGAGGCCTGCCGGCCCGCTTCGGTTTGCCCGTGACGACCGGCCTGCTCATTCAGAGACCATAGAGACGCCCCCCACCCCCCGAGCTCTCGGATCAGCCCCAAGGCCGTTCTAGACCGGATTGCGGTCGCGTTGACGCACGGTCTCTCCGTCGTCATGCCCGGCCTTGTGCCGGGCACCTACGTCTTTCGCGCCACAAAGCAAGGCGTGGGTGGCCGGGACATAAGGGCGTTTACGCCCGTCTTCGACGGGCTATGCCCGGCCATGACGTGCTGGGTGATTCAATGCAAACCAAACCTGCTCTAGTTATTCAAAATCGGAAAATCCTTCGCCGGCCGCCGTCCCTGCAGCGTCTGCAGGAACGCATAGATGTCCGCCGCCTCCTTGTCGGACACCACCACCTCGGAATAGGCCGGCATCACCCGCACCGGATCGCGCAGCTGCTGCTTGAAGCCCTCGAACGGCAGCTCGGTCTTGGCCAGCGTCGGGGTAGTGCCGTAGTAGTTGCCGCCCTGCCCGACCCGGCCATGGCAGGTGAAGCAACCGTCGGCCAGATAGACGCGCTGGCCGTTGGCGGCATCGCCCTTGGGGGCATCCTGCGCCTGCGCCGGCAGTTGCAGGGCGCCGACGCCGAGCGCGACCAAGATGGCCGTCGTCAGCGACACAGTTACACGTTTCATGCCCGTTCTCCTCAACGCGGCTCGGTGACGACGTCGACCAGTGCCGGCTGGCCGCTCTTGACGACGGCGATCGCGCGCTTGAGCGCGGGCGCGAGCTCGGCCGGATCGCTGATCGGGCCCTCGCCGTGCACCCCATAGCCGCGCGCCACGGTGGCGTAGTCGATGTTGGGATCCTTCAGCGTGGTGCCGACATCGGCGTTGGTGACGCCGCGGCTGCGGCGGCCCGCCATCGCCTCGACATACATGTATTCCTGGTGATAGGCGCGGTTGTTGAGCACCACATAGAGCATCGGTATGCGATGGTGGGCGGCGGTCCACAGCGTGCCGGGCGCAAAGTTGAAGTCGCCGTCGCCGCCTATCGAGACTGTCAGCCTCCCATGCCGCTTGTTGGCGAGTGCCGCGCCGAGCGAGGCCGGCAGCGTGTAGCCGATGCCGGCGCCGCCCGAGCCGCCGTTCCAGCGATGCGCCTTGTCGAAATTCCACAACAGACGCGGCCAGTTGTTGCCGGTGGAGGTGCCGACCAGCGACCAGTCTTCGTCCTTGATCTGGTTGTAGACCTCCATGCACATGCGCACCACCGAGATCGGGCTCGCATCCCAGCCCGTGGTGGCATCCGAGCGCACCCGCTCGAGCGACGCCAGCTGCGCAGCCGCGAGCTTCTTGCCGCGCGCCTGGAACGCCGACTTGCGGCCGTCGTCGATCAGGCGCCTGACCGCTTCGGTCAACGCCGGCAGCGACGCCTCGCCGTCGCCCGCGATGGCGAGGTCGAGGTCCTGGTAGCGCGCGAAGTCCTGGTAGTTGGACTTGAGGTACAGATCGCGGGTGCCCAGCGTGACGATCTTGGCGCCCTTCCGGGAGGTCGAGCGCGAGGTGCGCACGATGCGATCGGTGAACTGGTTGACCGAGGCCCAGATGTCGTTGGTCTCAAGCCCGAGCACCACGTCGGCCTGATTGAGCGCGGCGCGGCTGGCGCTCTGATTGAGCGGATGGCGCGACGGAAAGTTCATGCGCCCACCGTTGTCCACCACGGCGCATTGCAGGGTCTCGGCGAGCTCGACCAGATGCGCCATGCCGGCGGGCGTGCGCGCCAGCCGATCGCAGACCAGCACCGGGGCCTCGGCCGCCACCAGCATCTTGGCCAGCTCCGCGACCGCGCCGGAATCGGCCTGCGGCGGCACCACCTTGGCGAGCTTGGGAATGCGCAGGCCTTCCCGGTCGGCGATCGGGTTCTCCTGCAGCTCGGCGTCGAGCGAGAGCAGCACCGGCCCCATCGGCGGCGTTGTGGCAATCTTGTAGGCGCGCACGGCCGATTCCGCGAAGTGCTGGAGCGAAGCCGGCTGGTCGTCCCATTTGAGGAAATCGCGCACCAGCGCGGCCGGATCAATCGCCGAGTGCACCCATTCGGCACCGGGGGCGCGCTTGTCGGCTTCCACAATGTTTCCGATCATGACGTAGACCGGCACGCGATCGCACCAGGCATTGTAGAGCGCCATCGCGGCGTGCTGCAGGCCGACCACGCCGTGGCACATCATGGCCATCGGCTTGCCTTCGATCTTGGCGTAACCGTGAGCCATGGCGACCGCGATCTCCTCATGCGTACAGGTGAGGATCTCGGGCTTGGTATTGTTACCGTAATTGATCATGGCCTCTTGGATGCCGCGGAAGCTCGAGGCGCAATTGATCGCGCAGTAATCCATGTCGAGGGTCTTGAGCACATCCACCATGAAGTCGCCGCCGCCAGTAGTCTGCGTCACCGGGTCCTTCGAGGGCGCCTGGGTCTCGGCGGCGATCAGCCTAGGTCCGGGCGCGGCGGCCTTGAGGTCAGGCTTGGGGGCGGCGACCTGCGCGGTGGCGGCGGCCGGGGTCAGCGCCGCGGCGCCGACCAGGCCGGCGCCTTTGAGGAAATTGCGACGCGCAACATCTGGGGAATTTCGGCGTTTCGGCATGGGCGCCCTCCGCGCGGTTGCGTCCGATCCGGGATGGCGTCGGCGCAAATCTGGTTTGGTCCAGCGAGCTTTAAGTCCGCGGCTGGATTTGCACGGACTCTCGCGCCGCGCGGGATACCAGTCAAGACGGGCTCAATCCGCACCGCCGTAGGGGCGGCCCTTGTGGCCGCCCGCTCGCCGTCGTTGCGGGCGCCCACAAGGGGCGCCCCTACAAACCATGGCGCCCGCGAGCGCCCGCAAGTGGGCCCCCTACCCTGCGTCCATCACGGGGTCGCGGCCGATCAGGCGGGCGAGCTGGCGCAGGCGCACGAACACCCGCTCGCCGGCGAGGTCCTTGAGCCCGTTCTCGAAGCGCAGCACCAGCCGGCCGCGCTCGACCAGCATAGGAGTCTTGGGCAGCACGCCGGTGGTCGAGGCCGACACCAGATAGGCGACCCGCAACGCCGCGCCGAGCACGCGGGCGCGGTCCAGCACCCGGGTGGAGGCGAGCTCGCGCAGCCGCGGCGAGAGCTCTTCGTCGATCAGCCCGACATGGCGGAAGAACACCGCCAGCGCCAGGAAAGTGCGGCCCGGATGATCGATCGCCACGAATGCCGCATTGGCGATGATGTTGAGCGATTGCTCGCCGCGATAATCCGGGTGCGCCCGCCAGCCGATATCGGCGAGCAGGCAGGCGGCGTGCCGCAGCCGGCGCTCCTCGGCGGTCTCGTCGAGCCCGGAGGAGGCGATGAACCGGTCGGTCCACACGATCAGCTCCTCGCCATGGGCCGGCGAGCGCGAGCGCAGCAGATTGAGCTCGGCGGCGGCGGCGATCAGCGGATCCTTGCGCCGCTCCTCGTCGTCGAGCAGCGAATACAACAGGCCCTCGCGCACGCCGAGCGCCGAGATCACCACGTCCTTGGGCCGCGCGATCCGCACCAGGTGCTCGAGCACCAGCGCCGCATAGGCGAGCAGCGGACGCCGCGCATCGGCCACCACCTCGATCTGCGACAAGGTCTCGGCATTGACCCGGTGCACCAGGCCGGAGAAATCGAGCGCCTCGCGCGCCGGGATCACGTAGCCCTGCATGACGTGGAGCGGATAGCCGGTCTGCCACATGTGCAGCCGGGCGAGCGAGCGCCAGGTGCCGCCGATAGCGTAGAACGTGCGCCCGCTGCCGGCCTCCAGGAGCTCCGCGCCGCCAAGCGCCTTCTTGACGATCTTCTCGGCCTTCTTGAGCGATTTCTCGGAAATGTCCTGCAGCGCGAGGCCGCCTAGCGGCAGCGTGATGCCGGGCTTGACGCGATGGTGGTGGATATCGGTGAGCTCGAGCGAGCCGCCCCCAAGGTCGCCCACGATGCCGTCCGGCTTGTGAAAGCCGGACACCACCCCGAGCGCGCTCAGCTCGGCCTCGCGCTTGCCGGAGACCAGCGCGATCTTGGTGCCGCACACGCGCTCGGCGTCGGCGATGAAGGCCTTGCCGTTGGTGGCGTCCCGGCAGGCCGCGGTCGCCAGCACATGGAGCTGCGGCACCTCGATGCGGTCGCACAGCACGCGAAACCGGCGCAGCGCGGCGAGCGCCTTGTCCACCGCGTCGGCGGCCAGGAGCCCGGTCGATTGCACCTCGCGACCGAGCCCGGCCAGCACCTTCTCGTTGAAGATCGGGGTGGGGCTGCGGGTCAGCCCCTCGTACACAACCAGGCGCACCGAGTTGGAGCCGATGTCGATAACGGCGATCGGCGGCCCATGGTCGAGCCGGCCTTGCGCCGGCTCCAGGCTCGAATCGCGGGCGCCGAGCCGTCGCCGTCTGGCTTCAATCAAGCCGACGGATGAGGCTGCGCGGCGAAGAATCTTTGAGCGATTTGCCACGTCCCGACAGGCTCGGATTGGTCATGAAATATTTGTGGGCATTGAAGGGTTCCTCTCCCTCCGCGGCTTTTATGCGATTCGAGGTGCCGTCGGGCAAGAGTTTCCAGCTTTGCTCGTTATCCTTGAAATTGGCCACCATGATCTGCTCGAGCACCTGCTCGTGCACGGTAGGATTGAGTATCGGGCAGAGCGCCTCGACCCGGCGGTCGAGATTGCGCGGCATCATGTCGGCCGACGAGATGTAGACCGCGGCCTTGGGATGCGGCAGGTCGTGGCCGGAGCCGAAGCAATAGATGCGGCTGTGCTCGAGAAAGCGCCCCAGGATCGATTTGACGCGGATGTTCTCCGACAGGCCCGGCAGACCCGGCCGCAGGCAGCAGATGCCGCGCACCACCAGATCGATGGCGACGCCGGCATTCGATGCCTCGTAGAGCAGGTCGATGATCTCGGGATCGACCATCGCATTGTCCTTCATCCAGATCGCGGCCGGACGGCCATGCCGGGCGTGCTCGATCTCCTCGCGGATGTGCTGGCAGATGCGAGCCCGCAGCGTCAGCGGGGAGACCGCCATCTTCTCCAGCTCGGCCGGCTCCGCATAGCCGGTCACGTAGTTGAAGATGCGCGCGACGTCGCGGGCGATCACCGAGTTGGCGGTGAAGAACGAGAGGTCCGTGTAGATGCGGGCGGTGACCGGATGGTAGTTGCCGGTTCCCACATGGACGTAGGTGGCGAGCGTCCCGCCTTCCCGGCGCACCACCAGCGACAGCTTGGCGTGGGTCTTGAGCTCGATGAAGCCGTACACCACCTGGGCGCCGGCCCTTTCCAGGTCGCGGGCCCAGCGGATATTGGCTTCCTCGTCGAAGCGCGCCTTGAGCTCGACCAGCGCGGTGACCGACTTGCCGGCTTCCGCCGCCTCGACCAGGGTCCGCACGATCGGCGACTCGGCCGAGGTCCGGTAGAGCGTCTGCTTGATGGCGAGCACGTCGGGATCGCGCGCCGCCTGTTGCAGGAATTGCACCACCACGTCGAAGGATTCGTAGGGGTGGTGGACGATCAGGTCCTTTTGCCGGATGGCGGCGAAGCAGTTGCCGGCATGGTCGCGGATGCGCTCGGGAAAGCGCGGATTGTAGGGCACGAACTCGAGGTCGGGCCGGTCCAGGCTGGTGAGCTGGGAGAGCTCGTTGAGCGCCAGCACCCCGTCCACCAGGAAGATCTCGTCGTCGCTGACCGCGAGCGCGCGCGCCACGAAGCGCCGCAGCTCCACCGGCATGGCGGCCTCGATCTCGAGCCGGATCACCGAGCCGCGCCGGCGGCGCTTGAGCGCGGTCTCGAACAGACGCACCAGATCCTCGGCTTCTTCCTCGATCTCGACCTCGGAATCGCGGATGACCCGGAAGGCGCCCTGCCCCTTCACCGCATAACCCGGAAACAGCCGGCCGATGAACAGGCCGGTCGCCTGCTCGATGGTGACCGCGCGCGAGACGCCCTCGGCAGACGGCAGGCGGATGAAGCGCTCGGCCTTGTTGGGCATGCGAATGAGCGCGTTCATCGGCTTGCCGTCGCTCACGCGCGCGAGCTGCAGCGCGATGGTGAAGCCGAGATTGGAGATGAACGGGAACGGATGCGCCGGATCGATCGCGAGCGGCGTGAGCAGCGGAAAGATATGGCTCAGGAAATGATCCTCGAGCCAAACCTTCTCCTTCTTGCTCATGTCGGGTCCCTCGACCAGGGCGACGCGCTCATCGACCAGGGCTGAGCGCAGCTCGCGCCAGCGCTTCTGCTGATCGGTGGCCAAGGTCGACACCGGTTCGGCGATCAGGCCGAGCTGCTCGGCCGGCGTGAGGCCGTCGGGACTTCTGTCGGTGATGCCGGCCTTGACCTGTCCTTTGAGGCCGGCGACGCGGACCATGAAGAATTCGTCGAGATTGTTGGCCGAGATGGCGAGAAAGCGCACCCGCTCGAGCAGCGGATGGGCGCCGTTGTTGGATTCCTCCAGCACACGGCGATTGAAATGGAGCCAGGACAGCTCCCGATTGATGAACCGATTCGGGCTGGAGGCGAGCTCGCCGGCACCATCGGGACCGCGGGCTATAGGCTTTTCTTCCGCCAGAACAGTGGCTTGAGCGCGATCCGTCATGGTCTACATTCGTCTGTCATGATTGTCATAATGACGGGGCTTCATGTCCGTCCGATGACATCATCGCGCCTGCTTACGGGGTGCCGTCAAGGCGGCGCGATCTCCAGTTGAGCACGCTTCGCCGGCCGCTGCACGTTCTTCACGTGGTCACGCTTAAGGGGGTCTAACGGTATGATACCGCTGCCGCCCGACGGCAGGCGCTGGCATGAGGCAATCATGAAGTTTCCCCGGAGATCGTTCCTTAATCTCGCAGCCGGCGCCGCCATCCTGCCGGTCGTGTCAGGCATCGCAAGGGGGCAGACCTATCCGGCGCGGTCGGTCTCCTTGATGGTCGGGTTTGCGCCGGGTGGCCCGACCGACATTCTCGCACGGCTGATGGCCCAATCGCTGTCGGAGCGCCTCGGCCACCAAATCGTCGTCGAGAACCGGCCGGGTGCCGGCGGCAATCTCGCCACCTGGACGGTCGTGAGGGCGCCGCCAGACGGCTATACGCTGCTCCTGGTCGCCCCGGCGAACGCGATCAACGCGACCCTCTACGACACGCTCGATTTCAATTTCATTCGCGACATCGCACCGGTCGCAGGCATCGTCCGCGTGCCCAGCGTCATGGAGGTGAACCCTTCCCTTCCGGCCAAATCGGTTTCCGAGCTCATCGCCTATGCCAAGGCCAATCCGGGCAAGCTCAAGATGGCTTCGGCCGGCAACGGAAGCCCCTCCCATCTGTCCGCCGAGCTGTTCCGGATGATGACCGGCATCGACATGGTGCACGTGCCTTATCGCAGCGGGCCCGATGCACACACCGACCTGCTCGGTGGAGAGGTGCAGGTGATATTCAATGCCATACCGGCGGCGATCGATTACATCAGGACCGGCAAGCTGCGCGCGCTGGCAGTGACGACCACGTCGCGTTCCGCAGCCCTGCCGGATGTTCCGGCCGTCGGCGAATTTGTGCCGGGCTACGAGTTCGAGCGTGTTTTTCGGCGTTGGCGCGCCCAAGAGCACCCCAGCCGAAATCATCGAGAAGCTGAACCAGGAGATCAACGCCGGGCTCGCCGACCCCAAGTTGCGCGCACGCATCGCCAAGTTCGGCGGCGTGGCATTTGCGGGGTCGCCCTCCGACTTCGGCAAGCTCATCGCCGAGGAAACCGCGAAGTGGGCCAAGGTGATCAAGTTTGCGGGCATCAAGCCGGAGTAAGGCGAGCCGAATTCGGTCACGCCGGGACTGCGGTCGGCAAGCTCCATCCGGCGACATGCGCGTTTTCTCCATCAGCGAGCGTCCCTACGCGTTGGGACTGCCGGTGGCGCGCCGGCGCCGGGCGGAACGCGCTTTCCTCGCGCGGCGGGCCGGGCAGCGGCAATCGTGCTTGAAAAAAAGCTCGAGATATTCCCGTCCATAGTCGTAGGTGATCTCCTCTCCGGGCTCGATATGGCGCGCCGCGACGATCACGATTCCGCCACTGCGTCCGACCGCCGACGCGTTCGGCTTGCAGGAATGATTGATGTAGCGGGCCCGATTCCATCGCGGCGAGCCGTCGATGGTCCATCGGCTGTCGATGGTGAACATGTATCTGGCGCCACGCGTCTCGCGCCGCTCGGCTTCTGCGGTCGGGATGCGCGGGCCGCGATAGGTCGCGATGTAGCCGCCGCGCTTGATCGGCTTGGTCGCGAACAGGCCGAGGCCGGTTGCGCAGCGGCCGACACGGGTCGAGCTTGCAGTCATTGTCGGCAACTATCGGCAAAATACCGCGATGTCATCGGCAGAATTCGTCGTGCGCCCCGCCCGGCCCTACCGCAACAGCTCGGCAGCCAGCGCCCGGGTCAGCGGGCGCTGCCGGCGCATCGCCTCGCGGTCGAGCTCGGTCACCACCGCGCGCGCAGCGGCGATCGAGCGCTCGATCCGCCCGGCGAGGAAGCCGACCAGGCTCTCGTCGACCGCGAGCTGGCGGTCGGCGAACAGCTTCACCAGCACCCCGCGCAACAGCACGTCGTCGGGCGCGGTCAGCGTCACCGCCGGCAGCGCCTTGAGCCGCGAGGCGAGGTCGGGAACCGAAAGCGTCCAGCCGCCGGGCGCGGTGCGGGTGCTCAAGAGCACGAAGGCGCGCTCCTCGTGTGCCAGGTTGAGCAGATGGAACATCGCCCGCTCGTCGAATTGCCCAGCCGCGAGATCTTCGACCACCAACGCGCCGGTGGCGAGCGCCGCGGGGAGGAGCGCGGTGGCGAGCCCGCGCGCCGCAAGAAAGCGTGCGCCGGCCGTGGCGGCCCAGATCGCCGCCAGATGGCTCTTGCCGGAGCCCTCGGGCCCGACCAGGACGACCGTTTGCGCCGGCCAGTCGGGCCAGCGGTCGACGAGCGCGAGCGCCGCGGCGTTGCAGGGACCGGGAAGGAAGTCCTCGCGCGCGAAGCTCTCCTGGTGATCGAGCGCGAGCGCGAGCTGACGCGGAATTTGCTGCACCGTCATGGGGTTCAGCCGGACTCTTCGCCCTGATAGAAAGGGCTTTCGTAGTAACGGCTGAGCCCGAAGCGAAACAGCACGGCGATCGCCGCCGCCAGCGGCACCGCGATCAGCAGGCCGACGAAGCCCAGGAGATAGCCGAACGCGAACATGGCGAAGATCAGCCAGACCGGGTGCAGCCCGACATTGTCGCCCACCAGCTTGGGACCCAGCACATTGCCTTCGACGAACTGCCCGACCAGGAATACCCCGACAACTTCGGCGATCGAGATCCATTGCGGCCAGAACTGCCCGAGCGCCACGGCGACGGCGATCAGGAGACCGGCCATAGAGCCGATATAGGGCATGAAGGTCAGCACCCCGGCCGCGACCCCGATGAGCAGGCCGAATTTGAGCCCGATCAGCGACAGCGCCACCGCATAGTAGATGCCGACGATGAGACACACGGCGGCCTGCCCGCGCAGGAAGCCGGAAATCGCGGCATCGATCTCGCCCGCCAGCCGATGCACGGTCGGGCGATTGCGCGGCGGTATCCAGCCGTCGAGGATCGCCACCATCTCGTGCCAATCGCAGATCAGATAGAAGGTGACGACCGGCATGATGACGAGCACCGAAACGAACGATGCCAGGGCCTTGCCGCCCGACCACAGGGATTTCATCACCGTCGCCGTGTAGCCCGCCCCTTGGGCGATGAGCTCGCTCATGCTCTTGCCGCCGTCCCCCTCGACGATGAGCTGGCGCAGCCACGCCGGTCCGAATTCCGACATCAGCGTCTGCGCGCGCCCCACATAGGCTGGAAAACCGGCGATCAGCGCCGCCGCCTGCTGCCCGAGGATCGGCACCAGCAGCAGCGCCAGCAGGATGAAGGCCAGCACCACGAAGCCGACGATCAGGAGCGCCGCAACGGTGCGGTTCACCCCGCGCCGCTCCAGCCGGTCGGCCAGCGGCGTCTGCAGATAGGCGAGCGCCAGCCCCGCCACGAACGGCAGCAGGACATCGCTCAACAGCCAGAGCAGGAACATGAACACGAGCAAGGTCGCGATCCAGAACGCCAGATGCCGCCGATTGCTCATCTTCGGTCCCGCCCGGTTGGGGCCGAGCGTCCGCCAGCCGATGCGGATCGCCGGCTCACAGTCCGGAATCCGCCGCGTTCATGTGCCGCACCCATTCCGCGACATAGAAGGCGATCGAAAGCAAGGTCAAGGCCGCCACCGCTCCTGTCAGCAGCACGATCGCCACATCGGCGTCGAATTTGAAGGCGAGCGCGCCGAGCACCGTGAGGGCGAGCACGATCTGCGCGACCGTGTTGAGCTTGGAGACCATGAACGGCTTGAGGGCGACCGGCTTGTCCACCAGCCACGACAGCATCACGGCGCCCACGATCATGATGTCGCGCGACACCACCAGAATGACCAGCCAGCGCGGAATGGCCTCACCGATGCCGAGCGCCACATAGATCGAGACGATCATGGCCTTGTCGGCCAGTGGATCCAGGTAGGCGCCGAGCTCGGTCGCCATGCCGAACCGCTTGGCCAGGAAGCCGTCGACGGCATCGCTGACCCCGGCCGCGAGGAACAGCAGAAATGCGATCCGCATCTCGCCCGAGGTGATGGCCCAGACCACGACCGGCACCAGCAGTATGCGGGCAAGCGTGATGAGATTGGGAATGCTCAACTTGTGCGCCCCGGCTCACGCACCGACCCTGCGCCGGCACATTCTTTCCCGGTTTTCGAGTATACCGGCGATCCAGCCGTTGCACAGTCCACGATTCCCAAGTACGTGAAACCGCGCACAGCATCCGAGGATCCCATGGCGGGCAATGGCTTCACCTATGCGGAGGCCGGCGTCGACATCGATGCCGGCAATCGGATGGTCGAGCTGATCAAGCCCTTGGTGCGGGCAACCGCACGGGCCGGCGCGGATGCCGAGATCGGCGGCTTTGGCGGCCTGTTCGATCTCAAGGCTGCGGGTTTTGCCGATCCGGTGCTGGTGGCGGCCACCGACGGGGTCGGCACCAAGCTCAAGATTGCCATCGAGACCGGCCGGCACGAGACCATCGGCATCGATCTGGTCGCCATGTCGGTCAACGATCTGGTCGTGCAGGGCGCCCAGCCGCTCTTTTTCCTCGACTATTTCGCCTGCGGCAAGCTCGACCCGGAGGTGGGCGCGCGCGTGGTCAAAGGTGTCGCCAACGGCTGCCTGATGGCCGGCTGCGCGCTGATCGGCGGGGAGACCGCGGAGATGCCGGACGTCTACCGGGGCGGCGACTATGATCTCGCCGGCTTTGCGGTCGGCGCCGCCGAGCGCGGCGCGCTGCTGCCGCGCCCCGATATCGCGGCCGGCGACACCATCCTCGGCATCGCGTCGTCGGGCGTCCACTCCAACGGCTATTCGCTGGTGCGCCGGCTGGTGGCCGTAAGCGGGCTCGCCTTCGATGCTCCGGCGCCGTTCGACCGCGCCCGCTCGCTGGGCGAGGCCTTGCTGACCCCGACCCGCATCTATGTGAAATCGTGCCTGGCGGCGCTGCGCGAGACCAAGGCCCTGAAAGGGCTCGCCCACATTACCGGCGGCGGCTTTACCGACAACATTCCGCGCGTATTGCCCAAGGGCTTGGCCGCCGCGATCGAGCTTCCCCGCCTACCGGTGCTGCCGGTCTTTCGCTGGCTTGCCTCGACCGGCGGCATCGCCGAGCTTGAAATGCTGCGCACCTTCAATTGCGGAATCGGTATGGTGGCGGTGGTGGAAACCGCGCGCGCGGACGCGGTCGCGGCGGTGCTCACGCAGGCGGGCGAGACCGTCGTGCGGCTCGGCTGCGTCGAGGCGGCCGGCGGCGATGCGCCGCGGGTCGTCTTTTCGGGGCACCTCGGTCTTGCCGGTTGAACCATGACGAAGAAGCGCGTCGCCGTCCTGATCTCGGGCCGCGGCTCCAACATGGCGGCGCTGATCGAGGCCGCCCGGGACGCCGGCTTCCCGGCCGAGATCGCGCTGGTGGTCTCCAATCGCCCGGCTGCCGCCGGCCTTAAGCTCGCGCGCACCGCCGGCGTCGCCGCCGCGGTGGTGGATCACGCGATCCATGGGCAGGACCGGGAGGCCTTCGAGCGCGCCATGCAAGCGGTGCTCGAAGCGAACCGCATCGAGCTCATATGCCTGGCCGGATTCCTGCGGCTTTTGACGCCCTGGTTCGTGCGCCAATGGCAGGGACGCATGATCAACATCCACCCGGCCCTGCTGCCCGCCTTCAAGGGGCTCGACACCCATGAGCGCGCGCTCGCTGCCGGGGTGAAGATCCACGGCGCCAGCGTGCATTTCGTGGTGCCGGAGATGGATGCCGGGCCGATCATCGCCCAGGGCGCGGTCGCGGTCGCGGATGACGACAACGCGGCATCGCTTGCCGCCCGGGTGCTTGCGATCGAGCATCGCATCTATCCGGCGGCGCTGGCGCTGCTCGCCGCCGGCCGCATCACGATCGTGGATGGCCGCTGCCGGACCGAAGGCGCAGCCGGCGCCGCCGGCCATTTGATCGTGCCCGCGATCTGACACGCCATTGTTTTGCCGCCTGAGCGTCGGCTACTCGCGGCCGGCGCCAATTCGGAGACACGACCGTGATCACGCTCTACACCTTTGGCCCGGGTCTGGGCCTGCCCGATCCCAGCCCGTTCGTGATGAAGGCGGAGATGCTGCTCAAGATCGCCGGCCTGCCCTACCGGATCGACAGCACGGGATTCTCCAAGGCTCCCAAAGGCAAGCTGCCCTATATCGACGACGACGGCGAGCGCGTTGCCGAATTCGACGTTCATCCGCTGGCACCTGGAGAACAAGCACAAGATCCACTTCGATCGGGGCTTGAGCGCCGAACAGCGCGCCGTCGCCTGGGCGTTCGAGAAGACCGTGGAGGATCACCTCTACTGGACGCTCCTGGACGCACGCTGGATGGATGATGCGAATTTCGACACCGGGCCGCGGTCGTTCTTCCGCGGGGTGCCGGCACCGATCCGGCCGCTGATCATCGCCATAGTGCGGCGCAAGGTGCGCCAAGCCCTCAAGGCGCAGGGCATGGGCCGCCACACGCCGGCCGAGATCGCGGCGCTCGGCACACGCTCGATCGACGCCATGGCGGATTTTCTGGGGCAGAAGCCGTTCTTCATGGGCGCCGAGCCGCTCGGGATCGACGCCACCATCTTCGCGTTCGTCGCCGGCGCGCTTTGCCCGGCCTTCGCGACACCTATCCGCAGTGCCGCGGAACGCCACGACAATCTCAGGCGCTATGTCGGGCGCATGACGGCCCGCTTCTACCCGGAGCGAAGCGAGATCGCCGGCTGCAAGGCGGCCGCCTGAGCGCCGCTCACGCCATCTTGAGATTCTCCGCCGAGGTCTTACCGCGATTGGTCACCGGCTGGTATTCGAGGTTCTGACCCTCGTTGAGGGTGCTCAGGCGCGCGCAATTGCCCAGTAGCTGGAAATAATCCGGCGTGCAATTTCCCGCGGACTGATCGCTCAGCGCTCCTGGTCCGGCGTCTCCGCGCGCGCGTGCCGCCAAACAGCGCCGGCGAGGATTACCGCTCCGGCCCCCAGCAGTCCGGACACGAGCTGCCCGAAGTTCAGGTCCATCTGATAGGCGAAACTCCGCGTCGCCCCGAAGAAAGCGGTGTCGAGATCGAGATGCACCGCGGCGAGCGCGCTCATGCGGGCCGCCACCACCGGATCGCTGACCAGCAATTCGCCCGCAACCCAGCCCAGCACCGCGCCACCGGCCCAGACGATGATCGGAAAGCGCTCGATCAACGCCAGAACGATGGCGCTGCCGGCCACCACGGTCGGAATGCTGATCGCGAGGCCGAGCCCGAGCAGGACATATCGGCCATTGGCCACGGCGGCGACCGCCACCGCGTTGTCGAGGCCCATGATGACGTCGGCGACCACCACGATTCGCACCGCCCGCCACAAGCTCTCCGTCGCCTGCGGGGTGTCGGCCGAGTCGTGCCGGTCCGGCCCCACCAGCTTGATGGCGATCCAGATCAAGGCGCAGGCGCTGACGAGCCGCAGGAACGGCAGCGACATCAGGGCCGACACCGTGATGGTGAACACGATCAGCAGCGCCGCCGCCACGCCCGCCCCGATGATCATGCCGCGGCGCCTTTGGCGCGGCGGCAAGCCCCTGCAGGCCATCGCGATCACCACCGCGTTGTCGCCCGACAGGACCACGTCGATCCAGATGATCTGGACCACGGCGACCCAGAATTGCGGTTGGGAAAATTGCTCCAGAATGCCCGACACGTCGGTCCTGCTGTTTGACCCGGCCGGACCGCGGAGCCGGCAGGTCGCCCTAGCCCACGATCTCGTTGCCGGAGAAGAACTGGGCGATCTCCTTGGCGGCGGTATCGGGCGCATCCGAGCCGTGCACCGAATTCTCGCCGATCGAGAGCGCGTGAACCTTGCGGATGGTGCCGGCGGCGGCCTTGGCCGGATCGGTCGCCCCCATGACGTCGCGGTATTTCGCGATCGCATTCTCGCCTTCGAGCACCTGCACCACCACCGGGCCCGAGATCATGAAATCGACCAGCTCGCCGAAGAACGGCCGGGCGCGATGGACCGCATAGAACGCTTCCGCCTGCTCGCGCGTGATGCGCAGGCGCTTCTGGGCCACGATCCGCAGGCCGGCTTGCTCGATGATCGCGTTGACGGCGCCGGTCAGGCTGCGCGCGGTGGCATCGGGCTTGATGATCGAAAAGGTACGCTCAACCGTCATCAGGTGCTTCCGCCGTTTGGAGTGCATGGAAAGGCAATGGACCGCCGCGGCTTATAGAGCATTTCCAGGAAAAGTGGAGTCCGGTCTTCCGTCCGGAAATGCGGTCAGAAAAGAAGAGCATTTCCAGGAAAAGCACATGCCGTCACACTGGCCGGGGCCGGCTCGGTTTCCCCCTATGGCGCAACGGCTTTGAACCTCCGGCGCCGGTGCAGCGACTGATGTGCAGGATGTGACGAGCATCACACCGCAACCAGGAGAGACGCCCCATGTTCCGCAAGACCCTCATCGCCGTTGCCGCCACCGCCGCCATCGGCGTTGCTTCGCTGACCCCCGCTTCCGCGCATCACTTCGGCTTCGGCTGGGGCGGCGTTGGCCTCGGCATCGGCCTGCTCGGCGCCTCGATCGCGGCCTCGAACTACGCGACCTATCCGGCCTATGACAGCTGCTGGCAGTACCAGATGGTCCCGACCCGGCACGGCTACCTGCGGCGCGCCCTGGTCAACGTCTGTCAGTAAGGTTTCCCGCTCGATCTGTCTTCAGGCGACAGACTTGAAGCCCCGGCCTCGGAAACGAGCCGGGGCTTTTTCTTGTTGCTGCCCGGCCGTCGCGCGCCCCAGAGGGCGCATTCCATGAGATGGTTAATTTGCTTGCTCGCGAACGCGCAATGCCGACTCTCCCCGCAGGCCGCGCGGGCCGATCGCTCCCGGTGGGCCGACACCGACCTAATTCCACGTCCAGATTTTGAACTTTGCGGGCACTCGCAGCGACTGATGTGCAGGATGTGACGAGCATCACACCGCAACCAGGAGAGACGCCCCATGTTCCGCAAGACCCTCATCGCCGTTGCCGCCACCGCCGCCATCGGCGTTGCTTCGCTGACCCCCGCTTCCGCGCATCACTTCGGCTTCGGCTGGGGCGGCGTTGGCCTCGGCATCGGCCTGCTCGGCGCCTCGATCGCGGCGTCGAACTACGCGACCTACCCGGCCTATGACAGCTGCTGGCAGTACCAGATGGTCCCGACCCGGCACGGCTACCTGCGGCGCGCCCTGGTCAACGTCTGCCAGTAAGACTTTCCCGCTCGATCTGTCTTCAGGCGACAGACTTGGAAAGCCCCGGCCTCGGAAACGAGGCGGGGCTTTTTGTCGTTGCAGCCATTTGCATCCAGCCCCGGCTTGGAGGTAGATCGGGGCCCGCGGACAGCCATGGTCTCCCGAAATCAATGCTCGTCATCGACCAACTCGCGGTGCGCGTGGCCGGCCGGCTTCTGCTCGAGGGCGCCGGCGCGCATATTCCGACCGGCGCGCGGGTCGGGCTGGTGGGCCGCAACGGTGCCGGCAAGACCACCTTGTTCCGCGTGATCGCCGGCGAGCTGGCGCCCGAGCACGGGCAGGTGCAGCAGACGCCGCGCGGCAGCATCGACCGGCTCGCCCAGGAGGCGCCGGACGGGCCCGACAGCCTGCTCGAGGTCGTGCTGGCGGCCGACCGCGAGCGCGCGCAGCTCCTGGCCGACGCGGAGCTCGCCACCGACCCCGACCGGATCGCCGAGATCCAGACCCGGCTCGCTGATATCGGTGCCCATTCGGCGCCAGCGCGCGCTGCCGAGATCCTCGACGGGCTGGGTTTCTCCCATGCGGATCAGCAGCGACCGTCGTCCGAGTTCTCGGGCGGCTGGCGCATGCGGCTCGCGCTCGCCGCCACATTGTTCGCGCAGCCCGATCTCCTGCTGCTCGACGAGCCCACCAACTATCTCGATCTCGAAGGCACCCTGTGGCTGCAAGAGCACCTGGCGCGCTACCCGCGCACGGTGATCATCATCAGCCACGACCGCGATCTGCTCGATCACGCGGTCAACTGGATCATGCACCTGGATGCCGGCAAGCTGACGCTCTACCGCGGCGGCTATTCGGCGTTCGAGCGCCAGCGGCGGGAGCGCCAGGCGCTCGACCGCAAGCTCGCCAAGCAGCAGGAGAGCGAGCGCCAACGGCTGACCGCCTTCGTCGAGCGGTTTCGCGCCAAGGCCACCAAGGCGCGGCAGGCGCAATCGCGCATGAAGCTGTTGGCGAAGCTCGAGCCGACCGCGGCGGTGGTCGCCGAGGAAGTTCTGCCGATCGAGTTTCCGCCGCCCGCCAAGCCGCTGTCGCCGCCGATCATCGCGCTCGAGGACGTCTCGGTCGGCTACGAGCCCGGCAAGCCGGTGCTGCGCCGGCTCAACCTGCGCATCGACGACGACGACCGCATCGCGCTTCTGGGCGCCAACGGCAATGGCAAATCCACGCTGGTCAAGCTCCTGTCCGGGCGGCTGTCCCCGATGACCGGGCGGATCACCCGCCCGGACCGGCTCGAGATCGCCTATTTCGCGCAGCATCAGCTCGACGAGCTGGCACCCGGGGACAGCACCTTCGACCATCTGCGCCGGCTGATGCCCGATGCGCCGGAGGCCAAGGTGCGGGCGCGCGCCGGGGCCATCGGGTTTCCCGGCGCCAAGGCCGACACCCCGGCCGGGCGGCTCTCGGGCGGCGAGCGGGCGCGGCTCCTGCTCGGGCTCGCCACCATGGGGGGCGCCCATCTCATCGTGCTCGACGAGCCGACCAACCACCTCGACATCGACAGCCGCGCCGCGCTCATCACCGGTATCAACGATTATCCGGGCGCCGTGATGCTGGTGTCGCACGACCGCTACCTCATCGAAGCCTGTGCCGACCGGCTATGGCTAGTGGCAAACGGTCAGGTCACGCCGTTCGAGGGCGATCTCGACGAATACCGCGACCAGGTGCTGGCCGAGCGTGGCGGCGCGAAGAACGCCGAGCCGGCCCGCAAGGGCGCCGAGCCGCCGCGCGGCCGCGGCGAGATCCGGCGGGCGGCCGCCGAGAAGCGCGTCGAGCTTGCGCCCCTGAGGCGGCGCATCGCGGAGGCGGAGAGCGCGGTCAAACGCCACGGCCAGGCGATCGCGGCCATCGATGCGGCACTGGCCGAGCCCGGGCTGTTCGCCCGCGATCCGGGCCGCGCGGCGGTGCTGGCCAAGGGACGCGCGGAGGCGGCCGGCGCGCTGGCGCGGGCGGAGGACGACTGGATCGAAGCCAGCGCCGCCTTCGAAGCCGCGATGAGCTGAGCGCGGATGGCCGCGGCCGCGAGCCTGCCGTTTCAGGAGGACAGGTTCAGGCCGACTTGTTCAGGCCGACTTGTTCAGGCCGACTTGGGCTTCTTGGGCGGAGGCTTCTTCGGCTTGGGCGGCTCGGGCGGCGGCTCCTGGCCGCGCTCGATCGCATAGAGGCGCCCGCCGGAGAAGCGGTAGATGCCCGGTCGCGGGCCGCCCGTATAGGTCAGCGTCACCGCGCGTTCGCCCCGGTCGTTGGTGCCGAGCTCGACATTTTCCGGCGGGCCGGCGCGGCCAACCACCTCGCACTCGGTCATCTCCAGCGCGATCCCACCTCGGGGGGCGGCTGCATCCGGCGCGCCGCCGGCGCATTGTCCCTGCGGGCCGACCAGATCGGCGCTGTTCACCGGCCGCAGCTCGCTCGACAGGGGCGCGCTCGCGACCTGGAGCGATTCGAATGTCCCGATCTTGGGCAGAACGTTGAAGCTGAGACTGTCGGACGAGCACGCCGCCACCAGGGGCGCCAGAACGGCGACCGCGATGAAGCGAAGCAGCATGGGTCGTCGCACGTCCACGTTCTCGATCCTTCGAAGTCTTGCCCAAACGGGCGGTCCGGCGACATCACATTCTGGCGCAGGCGCCCGATCAGGATCAACTGCTCATTTGCGGCCGCATCGCGGCAAAACGGCGGTTGGTTAAGCCGCCGGCGTACGAATCAGCCCTGCCTCCATGATCCGCCTGCTGCGCCGGTCACGCCTTGCGCTGCCAGCGGCCGCTGTCGTCGGGTTGCCAATAGGTGACCTCGAAGCCGTTCTGCTTGGCCTCGCTCCAGCGGGCGCGGGCGGCGTCGACGGCGTCGGGATCCCCGCCGTCGAACAACAGCACGATACGCTCATAGCTCGCGACATCTGCAGGAAGCGCCACGCCATCGAGCAGGAAACGCACGCTCGCGCCGTTGGGGTTGTCGTCGTGGACGGTGAGCAGGACCGGCTGCAGCCGCGCCTCGCCCTCGCGCCAGGTGCCATGCGGCAGGAAGCTGTCGTCGCGAAACGTCCAAAGGTGGGCGTCGAGCGCCTCGGCGCGCTCCTCGGAGGCCGCCTGCACCACCACCCGCCAGCCGCGCTCCAGCGACTTCTCGAGCAAAGTCGGCAGCACCCGCTCCAGCGGCTGGCGCTGCAGGTGATAGAACAGAATCTCGGTCATCGGCCCGAAGCCGGCGCCGCCCCGCCGCTCTCGATCCTGGCCCGGCCGTTCTTCCAGCCGTTCTCGGCGCATGCGCTCATCCGCCGGCGCTCACTTCTCGTAGTAGTCGGCCACCAGCCGATCCAGGAGCCGCACCCCGAAGCCGGAAGCCCAGCTCTTGTTGATGTCGGTTTGCGGGGAGGCGATGGCGGTGCCGGCAATGTCGAGATGGGCCCACGGGGTCTTGTCGACGAAGCGCTGCAGCAGCTGCGCCGCGGTGATCGATCCGCCGTCGCGTCCGCCGGTGTTCTTCATGTCGGCGAACTTGGAATCGATCTTCTTGTCGTATTCGGCGCCGAGCGGCATGCGCCACAGCCGTTCCCCGGTCACCGCCCCGGCCTTCAGCAACCGCTCGGCGAGCTTGTTGTCGTTGGCGAACAGCCCGGCATGCTCGTGCCCGAGCGCCACGATGATGGCGCCGGTCAGCGTCGCCAGATCGATCATGAATTTCGGCTTGAAGCGCGTGTTGACGTAATGCAGCACGTCGGAAAGCACCAGCCGGCCCTCGGCGTCGGTATTGATGATCTCGATGGTCTGGCCCGACATGGTGGTGACGATGTCGCCGGGACGTTGCGCATTGCCGTCCGGCATGTTCTCGACCAGCCCGATGGCGCCGACCGCATTGACCCGCGCCTTGCGCTCGGCCAGCGCCTGCAGGAGTCCGACCACGCAGGCGGCGCCCGCCATGTCGCCCTTCATGTCCTCCATGCCGCCGGCCGGCTTGATCGAGATCCCGCCGGTGTCGAAGCAGACCCCCTTGCCGATGAAAGCCACCGGCTCGCCACCCTTCTTGCCGCCGTTCCAGCGCATGATCACCAGGCGGCTTTCGCGCACCGAGCCCTGGCCGACCCCGAGCAGCGCATTCATGCCGAGCTTCTTCATCGCCGGCACGTCCAGCACCTCGACCACGACGCCGACCCGCTTGAGATCGCCGGTGCGGCGTGCGAATTCCTCGGGAAAGAGCACGTTGGCGGGCTCGTTCACCAGATCGCGCGCCAGCACGACGCCGTTGGCGACCGCCGCACGCGGCGCGAACGCCTTCTCGGCACCCGAGGGGGTGGCGACCGCAACCGTCACCGTCACCTCCTTGGCGCGTTCCTCCTCGTCCTTGCGCTTGGTCTTGTAGCGGTCGAATGCATAGGCGCGCAGGCGAATGCCGAGCGCCAGCTCGGCCACCTGATCAGGCTTGAGGGCTCCGCCCGCCAAGTCGGCGATGATGGTGGCCGCGCTGGCGCTGACGGGAATTTTGCCCATGGCGATGCCGCCGAGCTTGACCAGATCCTGCTGCTTGAGATCGCGGCCCTTGCCGACACCCAGCACCACCAGGCGCGCCACCTCGAGGCCCGCGGGCGCCACGATTTCCAGCGCCGATCCGCTCTTGCCCTTGAAATGGTCGGCGGCGGCGGCGCGCTCCACCAGATCGCCGGTCGGGGCCAGCGCCTTGCGGACGGCGGACCCGTATTTCAGCCCCTCCTCGCAGAACACCACGAGGACCCCCTTCGGGGCGGCGGCGAGCGGGGCAAATTCGAGCTTCAGGACGGTGGACATGGGCAGGGCGATCCTCTGCGTAGGAAGCGGGTCTTGGACGGTTCTTGGGCGGGTCTTGCCGGCCGACAGGTATGACGCGGGCGGGCCTCAATGCAAAGCCCCGGCCCCAAAAGGCTTCCATCCAGCCCGCCGGCGACGTCGGCACGGCACCGACCATTGGCCGGCATGCGATCCGCGAGCTTCGATCCACCGGCTAGCGTACGCAACTGCAATACCTGAAGAATTTTTTTTCTGGTGAACGGAACGCCCCCTGCATGTCGGCAATTTATGGGAGCCGGGTGGTGGCAATCCGCCTCCCCCATCTGGCGAGGACCTTGGTCATCCTCGCCAGCGTCTTCCCTATTTTACCTGCGTATCCACGAACGAACGAGCATGGATCATGACTGTCTCGGTGGCCGTCCTTCAGCTGGGAATTGTGGTCGTCGCACTGGTCGCATTCTCGGTTGGTCACCTGGTCGCTCTGTTCTGATGGCGCACCGACCGGCAGCCGGATCCACGCCCGCCTCGCGGTTCCGATCAAACAGATGTGAGACCGCCCGCATGACCGGTCGCCGGATCCTGCAGGCGCCGCCGACCGACCACCATCGCGAGATCAGGTCGCGGGAAGCCGCCATGAACGAGGCCCTCACCATCAAGGTCCGCGACCTCATCGCCGGACATTTTCGCATCTCCCGCGATCGCTTGAGCGACCGCTCGCGCTTCCGCGACGATCTCAAGGCCGACCGGCTCGATCGGCTCGAGCTGATGATCGCGATCGAAGATCGCCTGACCGGCCTCAGGTTCGACGACACGGTAGTCGACGACCTCGAGACGGTCGGCGATCTCATGCGCGTCATCGCGGGCCTGCATGCCGCCAGCGCGGCGCAAGGAGACGGGTGATTCATGTCCATCGTGCTCAAGGCGAACGGGTCGGACGACGACTATCAGGTCCTGCATGGCGAGCTGCAGGTCGGGCAGATCTACCGGCGCAAGGTCGCGCTGCGGCCCGAGGCCCAGTGGCTGTGGGCGCTCAACGGTGTCCCGCAAGGCCCTCCCGACCTCGCCTTCACCGGTCTGGCAGGGAGCCTCGATGAGGCCTTGGCCGCGCTGAAAGAGAGGTGGTCGATGTGGTTGGCGTCCGCCGAGCTATCCGAGGCGGGCGGTGGCGCGCCATGATCCTGGCCTATATTGTTGGTGTGCTTATGGTCGTGCTCGGCTTCCTCCTGCCTCCGGCCCGCGCCCCCGATCTCGCCGGAAATGCATCGAGCCCGCCGGCCATGGCCAGCCTGCGCCCCCGCTGACGCCACCTGCCGGAACAACGCATTCTACAAGGGCCGATAGGAGGGCGCGGATGCACGCCATGTCTCGGCTGCTGCAGATCGCCAACGTCATGCTGGTCGCGTTCGGGATGAGCAAGGCGCTCGCCCACGCGCTGGAGCTGCCGGGACAGCCGCGGCTGGACAAGGAGCCGTATCTCGCGGTCCAATCCATCTGCTACCCGGGTTTCACCATCGCAATTGGACGATCTTGCGCGACCGCCGGGAATATTCCCGCCTCACACGCGCCGCGCTGGCCGCGCTCAGCCTCGTCGCGCTGGTCGCGGCGGTGACCGGCGGCGCGTAGCGTCAAGCCTTTCAGGCGCGTGCGCGCGGCGGCATTGCGAGCGTAAAGCGTCCACTTCTTTAGCCGCGCGCTTCGAGCTATGATCGAGTGAAATGTATGATATGAGGCGGCCTCGACGCGTGTTTTTGCACTCGCCATCCTGGAGATGTGGAATGAATTTTATTTTCGGGGGGCGCGTCAGGCGCTCGGCGGCGCTCTTTTCGCGATGACAGTCGCCCACCTGCGGTGGCCGCTCGACAGCTTCAAGAGCTTGGACCGGCTGGGATACGCGGGCGGCACCCGCTATCCGGTGAAGTTCTTACGATATTGGTTCTGCCGTTGCACGCTGGAACGGCTTCACACCCGGCTGGGCAGACCCATTCGGGTGCTCGAAGTCGGAATAGCCGACGGAAAGATGCTCGCCTTCATGGCAGGGCTACCCAAGCGCGGCGGCTACGCCCTGCCCGTATGGATCGAACGATGGGACGGACTGGATGTGGCCTTGCGGCCGGAGATCCTCGAGCGTTACTCGTATTCGGAACTGATCGAAGCGGACGCCGAGGCGCCGCCGGTCCATGGACGCACATACGACGCGGTCGTGCTGCTTCACGTTCTCGAGCATCTGTTTGAGCCCGAGGCGGCGATGTCCGGTCACCTCGCATTGCTCGGTCCTGGGGGTATCCTGCTCGGCGGCTCGCCCACCATGCCTTCGCTACTGGCGGGCGGATGGGAACAGCTGCTGCGGAGGCGGCACGCCCATATCGACGTCAAGAGCCACCGGCATCTCTCGGTGATTACGCCGCGGCAAATCCGCCGGTTTGCGAAACGGCACCTTCTCGGGCTCGAATTGCTGACCGGAACGTTCTTCTTGCGGTGGTCGGAGATGTTCCTGGAGAATACCCGGATCTGGCTACGCGCGAACCTGCTGTGGGGCGCTCTGGCTCCCGCTCTGGGGGGCGAAGTCTATTTCGCGCTGCGCAAGCCCGAATAGGCAGCCGGACCCGGCGCCGGCAGTCGAGCGGCAGCCAGCCTTCCCGGCAAGCACCATTTCGGCGTATCGGATATAACCCACTTGCCCCGCAGCCGGACACCGGAGCGCATGGAACAATCGATCGCTCGACCCGGGACGCCGGACCGCATCTCCCGCCTGGTCGCATTCGCGCAACGGCAGCCGACCCGCGCGCTGTCCTGGCTTCTCGGTTTGCACCTGGTCGTGTGGACGCTGATTCCGATCCTGATGTACCGGAACCTGCAACTCGACCTCGCCGAAGGCCTGGCGCTCGGCCCGGAATGGCAGCTCGGGTATTGGAAGCACCCGCCGCTGCCGTGGTTGATCGAAGCTCTCGCCTACCAAATCGCCGGCGACGTTCGCATCGTCTACCTGCTCGGTCCGCTCGCCTGCGTCATCGCGCTCTATGCGCTCTGGCGCCTCGCCGTGCAGGTGACCACCGCACCGACCGCGCTGATCGCGGTGCTGGCGCTCGAGGGATTGCATTTCTTCAATTTCACGGCGGTGAAGTTCAATCACGACGTATTGCAATTGCCGTTCTGGGCGCTGACCGGCTGGTTCGTGTACCGGGCGATTACCGGGCGGCGGCCGGCCGACTGGTTGCTGTCGGGCCTTTGGCTCGCCGGCGCATTCTGGACCAAATACTCCGTCCTCGTGCTGGCGGTGCCGATCGGCTGCGTTCTCCTGCTCGATCCGTTCGCGCGCCCAGCTTGGCGAACGAGCGGTCCCTATCTGATGGCTGCGGTTTTCCTGCTGGCGGTCGCCCCGCAGCTGTGGTGGCTGGTCGAGCACGATTTCATGCCGCTGCACCATGCGGTCGTGCGCGCCGAGGCGGCGGCGGTCTGGTATGATTGGATCGTTTTCCCGTTGCGCTGGATCGCCAGCCAGGCCTTCTTCCTCCTCCCCACCCTCGCGCTGCTCGCGCTGGCGCTCGCCGGCACGCGCCGCGACCAGCCCGCCGCACCGGCGGCGTCGGCGGATTTTGCCAGACGCTACGTCGCGGTCCTGGGGTTCGGCCCCTTCATCCTGGTCACCCTCGGCGCCACACTCAGCGGACGCCTCGTGGTGGCGACCTGGGGCTACCCGTTGTGGACATTCATGCCGCTCGCGCTGTTAATGTGGCGCGCCCCCGTGGTCGAGGGCCCGCGGCTGCGCACATTCGCCCGCGCCTGCCTGTTTGTGCTGGTCGGCATGCCGCTCGCCTATGCGGCGGTAGAGGGGCTCGAGCCTTTGCTGCGCGACCGGCCCAAGGCCACGCAATTTCCCGGGCAGCTCCTGGCTGCGACCATCACGCGGCAATGGCACGAGGCCACCGGCACGCCGCTCGACTACGTGGGCGGGGCGGATTTCGGCTCGTCTGGAGCCGGCGAGTTCGCCGCCAATACGGTCGCGGTCTATTCGTCCGATCGGCCGCACGTCCTGGTCCACGGCGATCTTGCGTTGAGCCCGTGGATCGACCGCGCCGATCTCGATCGCCGCGGCATAGTGCTGCTGTGGGAGGGCCTCGACACCCTGCCGGAGAATCTCAAGGCGGCGTTTCCGCGCGCCGAGTTGCAGCCGCCCCTGGTGTTGCCGCGCCAGACGCTCGCAGGCCGCAAGCCCGCGACCGTGAGCTACGCTTGGGTGCGTCCGCAGCCCTGATCCATCCGGCTTCGAGTGGGCGGCCATCGACGCCCATTGCGGGCCTTGTTATAAGCCCCGGAGAGAGCAGCTGGTCGCCTCGTCCGACGCTCTGAGCAACCTTTCTCCACCCGTCCGGCTCGACCGCAATGCTCTTCAATACGTCGGAATTCATCTTCCTCTTCCTTCCGCTCGCGTTGGCGCTGCATTTCCTGGTCGCGCGGCTGAGCGTGACGGCGGCGGTCGCGGTCACCACGCTGACGTCGCTGTTGTTCTACGCCTATTGGAATCCGCCTTTCGTGGCTCTGCCGATGCTCTCGATCGCGGCGAATTTCCTGCTCGCCCGCTCGATCGCGGCGGCCGGCGAGCCCGGCGCGCATCGCCTTATGATCGCCGGCATCCTCGCCAACCTCGCGGTGCTCGGCAATTTCAAGTACGCCGACTTCCTCCTCGCCATTCTCCAGGCGCGCGCGCCGCATCCCGCCGCGGTTCCGCTCGCGCTCTCCTTCACCACCTTCGTGCAGATCGCCTTCCTGGCGCATGTGTGGCGGCATCGGCCGGCGCTCGACTTCCCCCGCTATGCGATGTTCGTGGCATTCTTTCCGCATCTGATCGCGGGACCGATCGTGCGCTGGAACGAGCTCGGGCCGCAGATCGGCGATCGGCGGCGCTACCGTCTCGACCTCGACAACGTAGCGCTGGGACTGACCATCTTCTGCCTGGGGCTCGGCAAGAAGGTGCTCATCGCCGACCGGCTGGCGCCGCACATCGCACCGGTATTCGATGCCGCCGCGCTGGCCCAGCCGATCACCGCGCTCGCCGCCTGGGCCGCGTCCTTCGCTTATTCGGCCCAGCTCTATTTCGATTTCTCCGGCTATTGCGACATGGCGGTCGGGCTCGGCCTGTTGTTCAACTTGCGGCTGCCGATCAATTTCGCCGCCCCGTTTCGCGCCGCCAGCATCATCGATCTGTGGCGCCGCTGGCACATCACGCTGTCGCGGTTCCTGCGCGATTTCGTCTATGTTCCGCTCGGCGGCAGCAATTGCGGTCCGCTGCGGCGCGCCGGCAACCTGATCATGACCATGGTGCTGGGAGGCCTATGGCACGGCGCTAACTGGACGTTCATCGCCTGGGGGGCGTTCAACGGCGTGCTTCTGGTGCTCAATCATGCCTGGCGCAGCTACCGTGGTGCGCGCGTGCCGACCCGCCTGGGGCGGCTCGCCGGCTGGGGCGCCACCTTCACGGCATTCGCGATCGGCATGGCGATGTTCCGCTCGGCCGATATCGGCGCGCTCTCCCACATGCTGCTGGCCATGCTGGGGCGCGCCGACGGACCGGCGTCCCCGGATCACATCAGGGTCGCGGCGGATCTCTACGCGATTCGCCACGGCTATCTGCCGGAAGCGCTGGTGCGCACCTGGTTCGGCGTGAACTGGTCGGTGATCGCCACCATATCGACGCTGGCGGCGCTGGCGATCGCGCTCTTCCTTCCGGACACCATGGAGCTGGTCGATTACCGCGAGGGCGAGCCGCATTCGGACTGGCGTCGACCGGCCGGGGTGCTGGCGTGGCGACCCTCGCCGGCCTGGCTCGCCTTCGTGGTCGTCGTGTTTGCCACCGCGTTCACCTATTTCTGGGAGTTCAATGAGTTCCTCTATTACCAGTTCTGAGCCGGTCAGCCGGCCCGAGCCGGTCCGCCGGCCGGTACGCGGTTACGTGGCCGCCGCCATCGGGCTCGCCGGCGCCTGGCTCGTCGCCACCATGGCGGCGAACGTGCTGGTCGATCCGCAGGCGGTGTTCGGCCTCGATCTGCTGCGCTCGCATCTCAACCCGAACGCGCGCTACGCGGCGCTGCGCAATTACCGCGCGGCTCCCGAGCGCTACGATGCCGTGCTGTTCGGATCGTCGCGCGGCAACGTGTTCGACCGCGCGCTGCTCGCCGAGCAGATGGGCGTGCACAACGTCGCTAATTTTTCCGTGCCGTTCGGCCTGTTGACCGACCATTTGCCGGCCCTGGAATATCTGCTGCACGACAAGGCCGCGCGCGGCGGACGGCTGGCCGCGGTCTTTCTGCTGATGGACGCCGACTTTTTCGGCAAGCAGCCGTGGACCAACCTCAATATCGACAGTTTTCTGCCGCCCCAGCTCAGCGGCGAAAATCCGCTCAGGTTCTGGTGGCGATACCTCACCGCCTTCCAATTCAGGAATTGGAAGAACGACCTGGCGGCCTCGGCCCGCTCGGCGGCCGATGCCGCGCCGCCCCGGCTGCAGGTCATGCGCCGGGCCCCGATGGCGGCGGGGCTGGTTCCGCTGCGGCCATTGGGACCTGCCGGCGGCGCTCCGGTGCCGGTTCAGCTCAAGGAGCTCGACGCGCCCGAGATCCGCTCCGACCTGGCGCATCAGCTCGATCTGCTGGCGCGCTTCGTGACGCTGTGCCGGCAGGCGGATACCCGGCTGTACATCGCCGTGTCGCCCCTCAACCGGCAGAACGTGCACGACGAGCAGGCTCCCGACAACGAGCGCATCGTGGACGCGATCGCGCGCGTCGCGCCGGTCTGGGATTTCGAACGGCCGGCCTGGCTTTCGCAGCGTCCGGACCTTTGGCTGGATTTCTCGCACTATTCGCCCACGGTCGCTGCCCTGATGATGCAGCGCGTCTTCGGCTATCCGACCTCCGCGCCGGCGGATTTCGGCCGGTTGCGAGGGCCCTGACGCCCCCCGCTGCCGGGTGCGGCGATTCGCGGAGCGCCGGTCTTGGATATCCGCGCCCGCGAAAAATCGGGGGACGCCGCGACGAAAAAGGCAGCCCGCCACCGTGCCCACGCCCTCGAGTCGGACCCACGGCCCGACCGTCCGGAGTCGACGGTAGTACGATCCGGCCTCACCCGCCGGCAGCGTTACCGAAGTGACACTAATTCGGAGAATTAACCATATCGACCGGGCAGTCAGTGGCTTGGCTTAACCCTTTGTTGTACATATGCAACAGGTCCGCCTTGGCGAGGCCACTTTGTTGCGGGATCAAGTGGCTGGCGGAGGTCGGGGGCGGTTTCACCATTCGGCGGCGTCACTGCGGGCGGCGGGGGCCCGGCGGTGCCGATGGGTGACCGACATTGGGGTTGTGCGGGCGGATGGGGTCGATCGGGCGTTACACTTTCCGCACCACACTCGGTGCGTTCCTGGTGGTGCTCATCAGCGTGACGACGCTGATGTGGATCACGCAGGCTTTGCGCGACATCGACCTGATGACCAACCAGGGTCAGGGCATCCTGACCTTCGTGGGGCTGACCGCGCTCATCATCCCGCTCCTGATCATGATCATCGCGCCGATCGCCTTCATGGTGGCGATGGCATATGTGCTCAACAAGCTGGCGACCGACTCCGAGCTGATCGTGATGAACGCCGCCGGGATGTCGCCCTGGCACCTGTTCCGCCCGTTCCTGGCGGTCGCGGCGGTCGTATCGCTTTTGGTCCTGGTGATCGCCGCCTATGTATCGCCGCGCTGCCTGCGCGAGCTCGGGCTATGGATCAGCGAAATTCGCGCCGACCTCGTCACCCGGATCGTGCAGCCGGGCCGCTTCATACCGCTCTCCTCCGGCGCCCTGACCCTGCATATCCGCGAACGGCTCCCGAACGGGCAATTGCTCGGCATCTTCATGGACGATCAGCGCGATCCGAAGGAGCGGGTGACGTTCCTCGCCGAGCAAGGCGACATCATCACCAAGGCGACCGGCACCTATCTGCTGCTGGCGGACGGCAGCGTGCAGCGGCAGCAGGTCGGGGACAAGGATCCCAACATCGTCCAGTTCGACCGCTATGCGTTCGACCTGTCGCATCTCTCCTCGGAGACCCAGAGCACCCTGAAATACGGATCCCGCGAGCGCTATCTTTGGGAGCTCTTCCGGCAGAATCCCGACGACCCGTCCCTCAACGACCGGCCCGAGCAGATGCGCGCCGAGATGCATGACCGCATCACCGCTCCGCTCTATCCGCTGGTCATCGCGGTGCTGACCTTCGCCTATCTGGGCGCGCCGCGGACCACCCGGCAGAGCCGAACCCTGTCGATCCTGGGTGCCATCGCGGCCGTCGTGGTCCTGCGCGGGCTCGGATTCGTCGGCATGCTGGCCGGCACGCGCGTTCCGGCAGCATTGCTGGTGCCTTATGCGGCGCTGCTCACCGCCATGGTTCTGGGCTATTGGGGCATATCCCGCGGGCTCATCATCGAGCCGCCGGCATTCCTGGTCGATGCCGTCAACCGCTTCATCGAGCGCATGTCGGAACGCTCGGCGCGCCTGACGGGGCAGACGCGATGATAGCCGGCACGCTCTCACGCTATTTCGGGCTGCGATTCTTCAATGCGGTCATCGCCGTCTTCGCCGGGGCGATGTCGCTGGTCGCGATGATCGACTTCCTCGAGATGCTGCGGCGCACCGGCGACATGAAGGACGTCTCGGCGCTGCTGGTCGCCAAGATCACCGTCTTTCGCCTGCTCTTCGTCACCGAGCGGATCATTCCGTTCGCGGTCCTGGTCGGCGCGATGGCCTGCTATCTGAACCTGTCGCGCCGGCTCGAGCTGGTGGTGGCGCGCTCCGCCGGTATCTCGGCTTGGCAATTCATCACGCCCGCCCTGGTCATCGCGATGCTGATCGGGACCGCCGTGACTACGATCTACAATCCGATGTCGGCGGTCCTGCGCGAGCGCTCGGTGCGCCTCGAGGAATCCGTGTTCAATGCCGACAACGGCAGCCAGGGCGCCGGCGGCAGCTTCTGGGTACGCCAGCGCGGCGACGATGGGCAGGCGATCATCAGCGCGAAGGTCAGCCGCCGGCAAGGCATCGAGCTGGGCGGGGTCAGCGTGTTTCGCTACGACGAGGCCGACCACTTCCGCGACCGGATCGAGGCCAGGAGCGCGACGCTCGAGACCGGCTTCTGGCGCCTCGAGGGGGCGCGGATTTACGCCAGCGGCACGCCGCCGACCGAGCTCGAGACCTATCGGCTCAAGACCACGCTCACGCCCGAGCAGGTCCGCGAAAGCTTCGCCACCCCGGAAACCGTGCCGTTCTGGCAGCTCTCCTCGTATATCCAGCTGGCGGAAAATGCCGGCTTGGCGGCCGCCGCCTACCGGTTGCAGTATTATCAGCTGCTGGTGCAGCCGTTCTATTTCGCCTCGATGGTGCTGCTGGCCGCCGCGGTCAGTCTGCGCTTCTTTCGCTTCGGCGGCGTGCAAAAGATGGTCCTGGGCGGCATCATCGGCGGCTTTTTCCTGTTCGTGCTGGCCAAGATCACCGGCGACCTGAGCAAGGCCGGACTGATGCCGCCGCTGGCGGCGGCGGCCCTGCCCGCACTATTCGGCGGGGTGACCGGCTTGGTGACGCTGCTCTACCAGGAGGACGGGTGATGGCGCGCGCGCCCCGCCCTCGTCCGCTCCGCTCGCGCCGGCGCCATCGCTGCGGCGCAGCGCTCCTGCTCGCGCTCGCCACCGTGGCGATCGCCGCCGGCGGCGACGGCGTGCGCGCCCAGCAGAGCCTCACCTTCCCGCCGCGGCCGGCGCCGCCGGCGCGGCCGCCGGCAAGGCCCGGAGCCGACAAGCAGATGCTGGTGCGCGCCGACGAGGTCGACTACGACTACACCAACAACCGCGTGTCGGCGGTCGGCAACGTCCAGATCTATTATTCGGGATCGACGCTGGAGACCGATCGGGTCATCTACGACCAAACCACCAAACGCCTGCACGCGGAAGGCAATGTCCGGCTGACCGACCCCGACGGCAAGGTCACCTACGGCCAGATCATCGATCTCAGCGACAACTTCCGCGACGGCTTCGTCGACTCGCTGCGCCTCGACCTGCCGGAGCAGACCCGCGTCGCATCCAGCCGCGCCGAACGCAGCGGCGGCAACTTCACGGTTTTCGAGAACGGCGTCTATACCGCCTGCGAGCCCTGCAAGGACAACCCGCTCAAGCCACCCGAGTGGCAGGTCAAGGCGGCCCGGATCATTCACGATCAGGGCGAGAAGATGCTGTATTTCGAGGACGCCCGGATCGAGTTCTACGGCGTGCCGCTCGCCTACATGCCGTACCTTTCGGCCCCCGATCCGACCGTCAAGCGCAAGACCGGCCTGCTCATGCCGATGGTCACCACGAGCTCGCTGTACGGCGTCGGCATGACGGTGCCCTACTATTGGGCGCTGGCGCCGGACTACGACGTCACCTTCTCGCCGATGGTCACCTCCCGGCAAGGCCCGATGCTCCAGGCCGAATGGCGCCAGCGCCTGGTGAGCGGCTCGTACAACATTCGCGCGGCCGGCATCTTCCAGCTCGACCGCCAGCAATTCATCAGCGCCGGCGATACGCCCGGCGATCGCAGCTTTCGCGGCAGCATCGAGTTCGAGCGGCCAGTTCAACCTGTCGGACAAGTGGATCTGGGGCTGGGACACCACCGTGCTCACCGACAAGACCTTCCTGGCCGACTACCGGCTTTCGCAGTTCTCGGCCAACTACGACACGCTCAGCATGGTGCTGAGGTCGCCGGACTACGCGCTGTCCCAGCTTTATCTCGCCGGGCGCGGCGACCGCAGCTATTTCGACGCCCGCGCCATGTACTTCTACGGGTTCTCCGCCTCCGACGTGCAGGCCCAGATCCCGGTCGTGCTGCCGGTGATCGATCACGACTATACGGTCGATGAGCCGATCCTGGGCGGCGCGCTCGCGTTCCACAGCAACCTGACCTCGATAACCCGGCAATCCGCCAATTTCGATCCGATCTCGACGAAGGCCTTCAACACCGGCCTGTGCACGCTCAATACCGCCGACCCGCTGGCGGTCAACCCGACCAACTGCGTGCTGCGGGGCGTTCCCGGCATCTATACGCGCTTCTCCACCTCGGTAGATTGGCGGCGGACCTTCATCGACCCCTACGGCGAGATGTTCACGCCGTTCTTCTCGCTGCGCGGCGACGTCGCGTCGGTCCAGGTCGCCAACCAGCCGGGCGTCGCCAACTACATCAGCACGGGCAATACCGAGATCGCCCGCGCCATGCCGACCGCCGGGCTCGAGTACAAATATCCGTTCATCAGCGTGCATTCGTGGGGCACCCAGACGATCGAGCCGACCGCGCAGGTTATCTTCCGCCCGAGCGAGGCGCAGGCCAACGCGCTGCCCAACGAGGACGCGCAAAGCCTGATCTTCGACGACTCCAACCTGTTCAAGATCGACAAGTTTTCCGGCTGGGACCGCGTCGAGGGCGGCAGCCGCGTCAATGCCGGCGTCCAGTACACCGCGCAATTCAACCGCGGCGGCAACGTCAACCTGCTGTTCGGCGAGTCCTACCAGATGTTCGGGGTGAACTCGTTCACCATCGGCGGCCTCACCAATACCGGCATCGACAGCGGGCTCGACACCACGCGTTCCGACTACGTGGCGCGCGCCTCCTACCAGCCGAACTCGACGTTCATGTTCACGTCGCGGTTCCGCTTCGACCAGGCCACCTTCGCGACCCAGCGCATGGAGCTCGAGACCAGCGCCAATTTCGGCCGCTGGAACACCACGGTGATGTATGGCGACTACGCGGCCCAGCCCGCGCTCGGGCTGGACCAGCGCCAGGGCGTCCTGGCCAATGGCCGCTACAAGCTCAACGAGAACTGGGTCCTGCTCGGCGGGGCGCTCTATGACGTGCGGGCCGAGAAGCTCAGCCAGACCCAGATCGGCCTCGGCTACATCGACGATTGCCTCATCTTGGCCTTGAATTACATGACATCCTATTCCTATAGCGGGTCGACCGCGGCCAACAACACCATCTTCCTCCAGCTCAGCCTGCGGACGCTGGGCGGCGGCTCGGTGGGCCAGGGGACCTCGGCGATAAGCAACGGATTCCCGGGCTTGCATTGACCCGATACGGCGGAAGACGAGGCAGAAAAAGCGTGGCCCGATGTCGCGCCCCGATTGCAAAGGAGCGCGGATCGGAGGAAAAGCATTGGACTTCGACCGGCGAAGCACCTGAAGGCACCGGTTTGGTGGGCACAGCGATGGCAGCCATTCTCCAATTCCTCCCCCTCCAATTCCTCCCCCTCCATTTCCCCCTCGGTATCCTGGCGCGCGGGCGCACGCTCGGCGCCGCCGCGCTGGGCGCAGCCGCGCTCATCCTCGCCGCAGCGACGGTCGGCGGCGCGCAGGCCCAGAACGTCGCCGCCTTCGTCAACGGCGAGCCGGTCACCGCGCTCGACATCGATCAGCGCAGCAAGCTGCTCGAGGTGTCGTCGCCCACCCACAAGGCGCCGCCCCGCTCCGAGGTTCTCGACGAGCTCATCAACGAGAAGCTCAAGATCCGCGAGGCCAAGCGCTGGGGTATCGACCCGTCCGACTCAGACGTCGACACCGCCTTCGCCAGCGCGGCGCAACGCATGCACATGAACACCGATCAGTTCATCCAGCTGCTGACCAAGAGCAACGTCACCCCGATGACGTTCCGGGCCCGCCTGCGGGCCGATCTGGTCTGGCAGCCGCTGGTGCGCGGCCGCTACCAGTCCACCCTGGAAATTTTCGACCAGGACATCCTGCAGGAGATGATCAACAAGAAGACCGACACTGCCGAGGTCACCAGCTACGACTATACGCTGCGCCCGATCCTGTTCGTCGTCCCGCCGGGATCGCCGGCCAACGTGTTCGAGGACCGCAAGAAGGAAGCCGAGGGATTGCGCAACCGCTTCAGGAGCTGCGACGACGGGCTCCCGTTCGCCCGCGCCCTCAAGGACGTGGCGGTGCGCGATCAGATCATCCGCAGCTCCGCCGACGTTCCCTCCGACCTGCGCAAGGGCCTCGACAGCGTGCCGGTCGGCCAGTTGACCGCACCCGAGGTCACCAAGCTCGGGGTCGAGATGTTCGCGGTCTGCGCCAAGGACACATCAAAGACCGACAACGCCGCCGGCAAGCGGCAGGCGCGTGAATCGCTGTTCAACGAGAAATTCGAGGCGGTCTCGAAGAAATATCTGCAAGAGCTGCGTCGTGCTGCGCTGATCGAGCCGGGCCCGGCCAAGTAGGCACCTGCGATGTCCCTGCCTCTGGCATTGACGCTGGGCGAGCCGGCGGGGATCGGTGCCGACATCACGTTGGCGGCTTGGCGGCGGCGCGCCGAGCTCGCGCTGCCGGCCTTCTACCTGCTCGCCGATCCAGCCTTCCTGGCCGAGCGGGCCAGGCGCTTGGCGCTCGATATCCCGATCGAGGTGGTGGAGCCCTCGGCGGCCACCGCCGCGTTCCGCACCGCGCTCCCGGTGGTCGATATCGGGGTCGCCATCACCGCACAGCCGGGCCATCCGGACGAATCGAGTGCGCCCGCGGCGCTCGCGGCCATCAACCGCGCGGTCGCCGACGTCGGCACCGGCATCGCCGCCGCCTTGGTCACCAATCCGGTGGCCAAGGCGGTGCTCTATCGCTCCGGCTTCGCCGAGCCGGGCCACACCGAATACCTGGCCAAACTGGCGCAGGGCGCCTCCGGAGAGCCGATACATCCGGTGATGATGCTGTGGTCCCCCGAGCTCTCGGTCGTTCCCGTCACCATCCACCTGCCCCTGCGCGAGGTGGTCGCCCGGCTCTCGGCCGATCTCATTGTGCGCACCGGCCGCATCGTGGCGCACGACCTTACGGCCCGGTTCGGCATCGCGCGCCCGCGCCTGGCCGTCGCCGGCCTCAACCCGCATGCCGGCGAGGACGGCGCGCTCGGCCGCGAGGATCTCGACCTGGTGCGCCCGGCGGTCGAGCGCTTGCGGGCCGAGGGCATCGACGCGCGCGGGCCGTTGCCCGCCGACACCTTGTTCCACGCCGCCGCGCGCGCCGGCTACGACGCGGCCCTCGCCATGTACCACGACCAGGCGCTGATCCCGATCAAGACCTTGGCGTTCGATCACGCCGTCAATGTCACGCTCGGGCTGCCATTCGTGCGCACCTCGCCCGACCACGGCACTGCCTTCGATATCGCCGGCTCCGGTCGCGCCGATCCTTCGAGCCTGATCGCCGCGCTCGCGCTGGCGGCCCGGCTCGCCGCCCGGTCGCAGCCGCGGCCGGTCGCGCTGCGGGCATGAGCCGGATCGACGATCTGCCGCCGCTGCGCGAGGTGATCAGCCGCCACGGGCTGCGGGCCAAACGTTCGCTCGGCCAGAACTTCCTGCTCGATCTCAATCTCACCGCCCGCATCGCGCGCGCCGCCGGCCCGTTCGGCGACGCCACCATCGTCGAGATCGGGCCCGGCCCGGGCGGGCTCACGCGGGCGCTGCTGGCGGAGGGCGCGCGCCGGATCATCGCGGTCGAGCGCGACCAGCGCGCGCTGGCGGCACTGGCGGAGATCGCGGCACGCTATCCGGGCCGCCTCGAGGTGGTGGCGGGCGACGCGCTCGCGTTCGACCCGGGCACGCTGCTCGGCGGCGAGCCTGCCCGCGTGGTGGCCAACCTGCCCTACAATATCGCGACCGTGCTGCTGGTTTCCTGGCTCACCCTCGAGCCGTGGCCGCCGTGGTACGATCGGCTGGTGCTGATGTTCCAGCGCGAGGTCGCCGAGCGCATCGCCGCCCGCCCCGGCTCCAAGAGCTACGGCCGCCTGTCGGTCCTCGCCGGCTGGCGCAGCGAGGCGCGCATCCTGTTCGACGTCGCGGCCTCGGCCTTCGTGCCGGCGCCGAAAGTCACCTCCACGCTGGTGGAGCTCGTCCCGCGGCCGGCCCCCCAGCGTTGCGACGCCGATGCGCTGCAGCGGGTGACGCAAGCCGCCTTCGGGCAGCGCCGTAAGATGCTGCGCCAGAGCCTGCGCTCGCTCGGCGTCGAGCCGCTGGCGCTCTTGGCCACCGCCGGCATCGCGGAAACCGCGCGCGCCGAGGAGATATCGATCGAGGGATTCGTCGCCCTGGCGCGCGCCTGGCGCGGCACCGCGCTGGGCGCGGCCGACGGCTGAGCATGATCCCGAAAAGTTGCAGACTATTCGGATAAGATTATGCGCAACGTCAAAGAGATTAGAGCCATCCGATTCAATCTGATCGGATGGCGCTCCAAGGCCTACAGCCTCGATTGCAAGCCGCGCACGAAGGTCGAAAGACCGGTCTGCCGCTCGCGCTTGAGCCGCTCGGCGGCGAGGATCGATTGCACGTCGGCGAACGCCCGACCGATGTCGTTGTTGATCACCACATAATCGTATTCCGCCCAATGGCTCAGCTCGTCGAACACCTTGGCCATGCGGTCACGAATCACCTCGCCGGAATCCTGCGCGCGCGAGTGCAGGCGCCGCTCGAGCTCCGGCACCGAGGGCGGCAGCACGAACACGCTGACCAGATCGCCGCGCACCTTCTCGCGCAGCTGCTGGGTGCCCTGCCAATCGATGTCGAACAGCACGTCGCGACCGCACCCCAGTGCGGCCTCGACCGGCGCGCGCGGCGTGCCGTAGCGATTGCCGAACACCTTGGCCCATTCGAGCAGGCCGGCGTCCTGCGCCAGCCGGTCGAAGGCGGCATCGTCGACGAAATGGTAATGCTCGCCCGCGATCTCGCCGGGCCGCTGCTTGCGCGTGGTCACCGAGATGGAGAGATCGACCATCGGATCGGCTTGCAGGAGCTTGCGGGACAAGGTGGTCTTGCCGGCCCCCGAGGGCGAGGACAGCACCAGCATCAAGCCCCGGCGGGCGATCATCGCGTGCTCGTGGCCGGCGGCCGTCACCATCGGCCGCGCCCCTCGCAGGCGAGCGTGGGGGCGTCCGGGGCGCGAGCTGGATTGTTCGGCATGTCCGCATTATTCCAGATTCTGCACCTGCTCGCGGAACTGCTCGACGACGCTCTTGAGCTCCAGGCCGATATTGGTGAGCTCGACGTCGTTCGACTTGGCGCAGAGCGTGTTGGCCTCGCGATTGAGCTCTTGGGCGAGGAAATCCAGCCGCCGGCCGATCGAGCCGCCCTGCCGCATCAGATGGTTGACCTGCGCCACATGGGAGGTCAGCCGGTCGAGCTCCTCGCGGATGTCGGCCTTGCTGGCGATCAGGATCGCCTCCTGGTGCAGCCGATCGGGATCGAAGCGGCTGGAGGCCTCGAGCAGGAGCGCCACCTGCTCGGCGATGCGCGCCTTGACCGCCTCCGCGCGCCGGCCCGGCGCCGCGTCAGCCCGCGCCGCCAGGGTGGCGATCTCGTTCAGCCGCTGGCTCAGGATCTCGCTCAAGGCCGCGCCCTCGTGCCGGCGCATGGCCGCGAGCTCGGCCACCGTCTCGCCGAAGCCGGCCACCACCGCCGCCTCGGCGGCGCGGCGATCCTCCTCCTTCTCGTCCTCATCGATCACCTCGATCACGCCCTTGAGGGCGAGAATGCCGTCGAGCCGTGGCGGCGCCGCCTCGACGCGGCCCTCCAGGCTGCGGATGGTCGCGAGCGCAGCCGCCAGCACCGGCTCGTTGACGCGCACAATCGGGGCGACGCCGCGACGCTCGGCGGTGAGCGTGCCGTAGACCGTGCCGCGGGTGAGCACCTCGGCGGCGCGGGTGCGCACCGGAATTTCCACCGCGTCCCAGCCCGGCGGCAGGCGCAGCCGCAGATCAAGCCCCTTGGCGTTGACCGATTTCAGCTCCCAGGCCCAGGCATAGGACCCGCTGGTGCCATGGCGACGCGCAAAGCCGGTCATGCTCGAAAGCGTCATCGGCATCACCTGCTTCGCAACCGACTTTCCAAGGGAACGGATTCGGTGGCGACCCTAGAGCATTTTCAGGAAAAAAGCATGCCCTCGCGACGGACCGACGGCCGCCCGGTCGGGATGGGTCGCCGGCCGCTCACCCGGGCGGCGGCTTCGCGGTGCGCTTGGGCGCAGGTGCGCCTGGCTTGCCGGGCGCCGAAGCCCGCGCCGGCGCCAGCACGTTGTCGGTGGAGGAATCCTTCACCTCCTGCTCGATCGTGCGCAATTTGCCGACGTTCTTCTGATGCTGATCGTAGCTGTCGGAGAAGGCGTGGCCGCCGGTGCCGTCGGCCACGAAGAACAGCTCCTTGGTGCGCGCCGGATTGGCGGCGGCTTCGAGCGAGGCGCGGCTCGGATTGGTGATCGGCCCGGGCGGCAGCCCGTCGATCACATAAGTGTTGTACGGCGTGGGCTGCTCTTTCTCACTCTTGGTGATCGGATGATCGAGCCTGCCTTTGCCGAAAACCAGGCCGTAGATGATGGTGGGATCCGATTGCAGCTTGATCTTCTGCTTCAGCCGATTGACGAACACGGCGGCGACCCGCGTGCGTTCCTCGGGCTTGCCGGTTTCCTTCTCGATGATCGAAGCCAGGATGAGGAGCTGCTCGGGCGTCTTGAGCGGCAAATCGGGATTGCGGTGCTCCCAGATGTCCTTGAGCAGTCGCGCCTGCGCGGACTGCATGCGTTGGATCACCTGATCGCGGGTGACACCGCGGCTCTCGTTGTAGGTCCCCGGCAACAGGCTGCCTTCGCGCGGGATCGCGTTGATGTTGCCGGTGAGAAAGTCGCTATCGAGCAGGAGCTGGGCCGTTTGCTCGGAGGTGAGGCCTTCCGGCACCGTGATCGGGTGCTGCACCACCTTGCCTTCCACCATCGTCTCCACCACATCGCGCACACTGGCATGCTTGGCGAACAGATATTCGCCGAACTTGAGCTCGGTGCGCGCCTTGAGAGCCAGCACGCTGCCGATGAAGATCGCATTGTTCTCGTTCATCACCCCTTCGCGCCGCAACGTCTCGGCAATCTCCATCAAGCCCAGGCGCGGCGGAATATTGACCACCTTGTCCTCCTCGAGCGGCCCGGGAGCCTCGAAGCGGCCCTTGCCAACCGCGAACGCCGCCGCCCCGCCCAGGACCAGCAGGATCAACAGGGTGAAGACCGCGTTTCCGGCGATGACGAACGGATTGCGTGCCCGTCCGGAGCGCCGCGTCGGTACCGCAACCTGCTCCGGCTCCAGGGCGGCGCGCGGACTACGCGGCGTGATGCGTTTTTGATCCATGGGCGGTGTACCAATTCCCTCGGTCTGCCGTCCGGCGTAGGACGGGGTGTATTCCCCCCCGCCGGACGCGTTGCGCTCGGCGCCCGCATGAGGCGAACTCGGCGAGGCCCGTCCAACCGAAAGCCCCGCCGCAGCCGACCGAGCCGGTTGTGCGGCTCTCTCCCCATTGCCCGCGTCGAATGGCGCAGGATCCAGCGGCAAACTTGAGGCGGATCGATGGCGCGGGTTCGAAACGTCCACACGTTCGCGCCGGGACGACGGCTGAGCGGTGGGGGAATCGCCCGATCCGGCGTGCCCATTGAGGCCCGGCGCCGGCCTGGCGGGACGCTGACGATCCGCTGCAACCGCGGGGCGCGATCCGTCGGGCTCGGCGATACCGCGTGCCGGCTCGAAGTCCGCATGCTCGGCGGGCGGCGGCGGGCGGCCGTTCTGCGGCAAGCCCGCCGGCCAGTTGGGCCTGCTCGAAATGGACGGCGACGAAGGTGTGCGCGGACGCACCGGCCCCCTTCCGCTACCACCCGGCGGCATGTTTTGCGAATTCACCGCCCCTACCCCACGCTAGCGGTCGCCATGATGGCCGGCCGAGCTCCGTCCCCCGGCACAACCCCATATGCCTCGTGGAATTTCGCAGACTTTCTATCCTTTGCCCACTGAATTCCACAGCCACGCACCGCCAGCGTTAACGGTCGCGGCCTCGAAATGAACGGAATGTGGCAAAACCGTGGATGACGGCCCTAATCGGTCAGCCGACGAAACACCAGGGAGGCATTGGTGCCGCCGAACCCGAAGGAGTTCGACAGCACGACGTCGATGTCGCGCTCTCTGGCCTGATGGGGCACCAAATCGATCGCTGTCGCGACCGAGGGATTGTCGAGATTGAGGGTCGGGGGCGCGATGCCGTCGCGAATCGCCAGGATGGAGAAGATCGCCTCCACGGCGCCGGCGGCCCCGAGCAGATGCCCGATCGAGGATTTGGTGGAGGACATGCTCAGGCGTTGCGAGGCATTGCCGATCAGCCGGTGCACGGCGGCGATCTCGATCTCGTCGCCGACCGGCGTCGAGGTCCCGTGGGCGTTGATGTAGTCGATCTCAGAGGGCACGATGCCGGCACGCTTGAGCGCGGCCGCCATGCAGCGCAGCGCGCCGTCGCCGTCGGGTGCCGGCGAGGTGACGTGATAGGCGTCGCCTGACAGCCCGTAGCCGACCAGCTCGGCATAGATCCGCGCGCCGCGACGCTTGGCGTGCTCGTATTCCTCCAGCACCACGATGCCGGCACCCTCGCCCAGCACGAAGCCGTCGCGGTCCTTGTCGTAGGGACGCGAGGCCCGCGTCGGCTGGTCGTTGAAGCCGGTGGAGAGCGCGCGCGCCGCCGCAAAGCCCGCGATCGAGATGCGATTGACCGGCGACTCCGCGCCCCCCGCCACCATGACGTCGGCATCGCCGAACGCGATGAGCCGGCCGGCGTCGCCGATCGCGTGCGAGCCGGTCGAGCAGGCCGTCACCACCGCATGGTTGGGGCCCTTGAGGCCGAACTCGATCGACACACAGCCGGACGCCAGATTGATGATCCGCCCCGGGATGAAGAACGGCGAGACCCGGCGCGGACCGCGCTCCTTCAAGATGATCGCGGTCTCCGCTATGCCCTCGATGCCGCCGATGCCGGAACCGATCATTACGCCGGAGACGATCTGATCCTCATAGGCGGTCGGCCGCCAGCCGGCATCGTCGAGCGCCTGCCTGGCGGCGCACATGGCGAAGACGATGAACGGATCGAACTTGCGCTGATCCTTCGGCTCCATCCACTGATCGGGATTGTAGGTGCCCCCCGAGCCGTCGCCGCGCGGAACCTGGCAGGCGAACTTGACCGGCAGGTCGGAGACGTCGAAATGCTCGATATGGCGGGCGCCGCTCTGGCCTTCGAGGAGACGCTGCCAAGTAGGCTCGACGCCGCACGCGAGCGGCGTCAGCATTCCGAGGCCGGTGACGACCACACGTCTCATCTCGAGTTCCTCAGGGCGGGTTGCGATCGGCACCCGCCATAGCACTTTTTGCCCGTCGCCACCGTGATTTGTGTCCCCGCGATGGACGCCTGGGGAGCGGATTTACGCCCGAGGTCTGGCGCGCTTTCGCTCCCGTCGGAAACCGACCGGCGGCCCGCCCCGACATTCGTCGATCGAATCGGGCGTCGCTCGCGCCCGGACGGCGCCTTGACGCGGCCGCGGCCTGTGGAATTGGCCATCCGCGCCCGCTCGCGCATGCGCCGATCCCGCGTACGCGATTGCGCGCCGCGGTCGTTCCCGTGCCGCCGGATTGTGGAGTTCGCTGCCGAATGAGGCCGTTCAGCTCTTGGCGTTCTTCTCGAGGAACTTGACCGCGTCGCCGACCGTCAGGATGGTCTCGGCGGCGTCGTCGGGGATCTCGCAGCCGAACTCTTCCTCGAAGGCCATGACGAGCTCGACGGTGTCGAGGCTGTCGGCGCCGAGGTCGTCGATAAAGCTCGCATTGTCGGTGACCTTGTCGGCTTCGACACCCAAATGCTCTACGACGATCTTTTTCACTCGCTCGCCAATGTCACTCATCGCTGCACCCTCGCGTCCTTGGATTGGGCTCGGTCGGTCAGCGCCCGCGAGCCATTGTTAAATCCGCTTGTCGGCTTGTTAAATCGGCTTGTCGTGATTTCCCGCGTCGGTCCACCAAGTCGCGAGCCGACTTGGACGATCGCTCTGCCCCCGTGGTGTCTGTCCGGCCGAACCGAAGCTCGGTTACCACACTTCAAAAGCCTTGACCAGCATACGCTATGGACCGCTCCAAAGCCTTCAAATCATCGCCATGCCGCCGTTTACGTGCAGCGTCTGGCCGGTCACGTAGGAGGCCTCGTCGGAGGCGAGAAAGACCGCGGCCGCGGCCACATCCGCGGGCTCGCCGAGGCGGCCGGCCGGAACCCGCCCCAGGATGGCGTCGCGTTGCTTCTCGTTGAGCTTGTCGGTCATGGGCGTGGCGATGAATCCCGGCGCGATGCAGTTCGCCGTGATGCTGCGCTTGGCATATTCCTGCGCCAGCGACTTGACCAAGCCGATCATGCCGGCCTTGGCGGCGGCATAATTTCCTTGCCCGGAATTTCCCGTCACCGCCACCACCGAGGTGACGCAGATGATGCGGCCGAAGCGACGGCGCATCATCCCCTTGATGGCGGCGCGGGCCAGGCGAAAGCTCGCCGTGAGATTGACCGCGATGACCTCGTCCCAGGCCTCGTCGCTCATCTGCACCAGGAGATTGTCGCGCGTGATGCCGGCATTGGCGACCAGGATGTCGAGCCGGCCCATGCGTTCCTCTGACCGGGCGACCAGCGCATCGACCTGCGCGGCGTCGGCGAGATTGCAGGGCAGCACGTGGACCCGCTCCTCGAACTCGTGGGCGAGGCCATCGAGCGTCTCCTGCCGCGTGCCCGACAGCGCCACCGCCGCGCCCTGCCGGTGCAAGGCCCGTGCGATCGCCCCGCCGAGGCCGCCGGTCGCGCCGGTGACGAGCGCGGTCTTGCCGGTCAGATCGAACATGGATGCGCTCCTGCGATGGCGTTCATCTCGCTGCCCTGCTCAGGCGCCGGCGCCGCGGGCGGCCTGGAAGGCGGCGACCTCTTCGGGCGAGCCGATCGAGATCCCGCTCGCCCCCTCGGCAATTCGCTTGACCAGCCCGGACAATACCTTGCCGGCGCCGACCTCGTAGAAGACCGTAACCCCCGCCGCCGCCATGAAGGCGATCGATTCGCGCCAGCGCACCGTTCCGGTCACCTGCGCGACCAGGCCGCGGGCGATCTCGTGGGGATCGCTGGTCGGGCCGGCCAGCACGTTGGCGATAAGCGGCACCGCCGGCGGCTTGATCGCGACCTTCGCCAGCGCATCGCGCATGACCTCGGCGGCCGGCCGCATGAGGGCGGAATGGAAGGCTCCCGATACCGGCAGCATCATGGCCCGCCGCACGCCCTGGTCCTTGGCGATGGCGACCGCCCGCTCGACCGCGGCCCGGTCGCCGGAGATCACCACCTGGCCGCCGCCATTGTCGTTGGCGGCCTGGCAAACCTGGCCCTGCGCAGCCTCCGCGGCGATCGCGGCAGCCTGCGCGAAATCGACCCCCAGGAGCGCCGCCATGGCGCCGGCGCCGGCCGGCACCGCGCGCGCCATGGCGCTGCCGCGGATGCGCACCAGCTGCGCCGCGGCCGCGACCGAGAGCGCCCCCGCGGCCGCGAGCGCCGCATATTCGCCGACCGAATGGCCGGCGACGAATTGCGCCTCACGGGCGAGATCGACCCCGGCCTCGACCTCCAGCACCCGCATGGCCGCGAGCGAGACCGCCACCAGGGCCGGCTGCGCGTTCTCGGTCAGCATCAGCCGGTCCGCCGGCCCCTCCCACATCACCGTGGTGAGACGCTCGTCGAGCGCCGCATCGATCTCGTCGAATACCTGCCGGGCCGGCAGGTAGGCCTCAGCCAGCGCCTTGCCCATGCCGACCGACTGGCTGCCTTGCCCCGGAAACACGAATGCGACCGACATCCCCGACCCTGCCCCTGCTCGCCCCTGACGAAAAATCGCCGCAAGAAACCCGCAAGGCAGCGCGTACCGCAGCGCCCGCGCGCCGGCAACCGGTTTCATTGGTGTCGTAACCAATGGGAAACCTTGGTTCCTAACCGGCCGACAACGCTGCTGGGCGTATAAGCGATGGCTTGGCCGCGCACCGCCGCCCCTTGGACCGGGCACGAACCACGGGTCGGGTCCTGGACCGGACAATCTTCGGACATGGATGAATCTTCCTTGGTAACCGAATCCGATCTCGCGCGGGCGCGCCATGACCAGGATTTTCGCCAGCGGCTCCTGACCGAGAGCCTCGAGCTCCTGCTGGGCGAGCTCAACAAGCTGCAGCGCGCCGCCCCCAACGACGCGCGCGCCCACCAGGTCCGGGAAGGGGTCGAGCTCGCGGTCAAGCTGGCCGATCTGGTGCGGCGGTCGGCACCGCGCGCGGCCTGAACGGGGACAGCGCGGGGGACAGCGCGGGGCCTGCGCGGGGCGGCGGCGCTTGCCTTTTCGTCGAAACCCCCTATAAGGCCAGCCTCTGCTCAATTCCGGCCGGGAGCTCAACGGACGGCTGCGCGCCGAACCCGAGGATCGATTGTATTCGGGTCGATCCCCTTAAGGGTTGGGTCTAGCGGCAGGACCTCATGGTCCGGCGTCCCGTGTTCCCGCCTTCTTATGCTTTCGAGCCTTTCCCGAAAGGGCTTGAAGGGCTGCGCGCCGGAATGAGCACCATAAGCGCCTTCGCGCGGAACGCGCGGGGGACGAGGGAAAGGGTTACGCATGCCTCTCTACGAACATGTCTTCCTCGCGCGCCAGGACGTGAGCGCGCAGCAGGTGGAGGAATTGACCGCCCAGCTCACCGGCGTGCTCGAGCAAATGGGCGGCAAGGTCACCAAGCTCGAGCAGTGGGGCGTGAAATCGCTCTCCTACCGGGTGCGCAAGAACCGCAAGGCGCATTTCACCTTCATGAACGTCGATGCGCCCTCGGCCGCGCTGAGCGAGATCGAGCGCCAGGAGCGGCTCAACGAGGATGTGTTGCGCTATCTGACCATCCGGGTCGATGAGCACGAGGAAGGCCCCTCCGCGATGATGCGCAAGTCCGATCGCGATCGCGACGACCGCGGCGGCGGCGGCTTCCGGGATCGCGACCGCGGCGATCGCGGTGACCGCGGCGGCGGCTTCCGGGATCGCGATCGCGGCCCGCGCGACCGCGCCCCGCGCGATGAGCCCGTTGCCGACGACGCAGCCGGAACGGAGGAGTAACGGAAATGGCGTTTTCACCGATGCAGACCCGTCGTCCGTTCTTCCGCCGGCGCAAGACCTGCCCGTTCTCGGGCGCCAATGCCCCGAAGATCGACTACAAGGACGTGAAGCTGTTGCAGCGCTACGTCTCCGAGCGGGGCAAGATCGTGCCGAGCCGCATCACCGCGGTCTCAGCCAAGAAGCAGCGCGAGCTCGCGCGCGCCATCAAGCGTGCGCGTTTTCTCGGCCTGCTGACCTACGTGATCCGCTAGCGCGGACCCACGGCCGAACAGGCGGCGGACCAGGCGGAGCTCTGCGCCTGGCCCTCGTCTGCATGGTTGGGACGGACATCGATCCGTCTCTAACCGCTCCAGGAAGCGGGACAGCTTGGGATGATGCATTTCGTTCTCATCGGGCTTGCTGCCGGCGTGACCGCGGCATTTTTGTTCGCGTCGGTGCTATCCGGCTCGACGGCGGCCATGCTGCTGCTCTTGCTCGCCCCGCTGCCGATCCTGATCGTCGCGCTGGGATGGAGTCACTGGGCCGGTCTCATCGCGGCCGCCACCGCGGCCGCTTGCCTCGCCGTGGTGGGCGTGGATTTCCTCGCCGCATTCCTGCTCGGGGTCGGGCTTCCGGCCTGGTGGCTGGGCTATCTGGCTATGTTGGCGCGCGCGCTGCCGGCGCCGCAGGCCGCCGCGCCGCAGGCGCCCGAATGGTACCCGGCCGGACGTCTGCTGCTGTGGGCGGCAGGCATCAGTGCGCTCGTGGTCGGCATGACGCTCATGAGCTTCGGCACCGACCTCTCCAGCCTGCAGGCGGCCTTGCGCGCGATGCTCGACAGCCGGCTGGAGGAAGCAGTCGGCGAGCAGCTGGAAAACCCCGAGGATGCGGCGCGTCTCATCGACATGATGGTGCGCTTCGTGCCGGGCGCCGTGGCCGCCACCCTGACGCTCGCCACAGCCTTCGATCTCTGGCTGGCCGGCCGGATCGTGCAGCTTTCCGGCCGCCTGCATCGGCCCTGGCCGCGGCTTCCCGACATGCGCCTCCCCGCGCTCGCCCCCGCCTTCCTGGGCGCCGCCGTCGCCGGCTCGTTCCTGCCGGGCCTGATCGGCGTCTCCGCCAGCGCCTTGGCGGCCAGCCTGGTCATCGCCCATGTGCTGCTCGGGCTCGCCGTCATTCACGCCGCGACCGTCGGGCTCAATGGCCGCGGCTTCATCCTCGGTTCGGTCTACGCGTCCGTTCTGATCTTCGGCTGGCCGGTCCGCTGGCCGCTGCTGCTCATCGGCCTCCTCGGAATAACCGACGCGCTCGTCGACGTGCGCGGACTGCTGGCGCGCCGGCGCGGGCCACCGGCGGCGCCGGTCTGATTTTTACGATTCACCCCGATGCAAGAAGGAGAGAAAGATGGAAGTCATTCTGCTTGAACGGATCGCCAAGCTCGGCCAGATGGGCGATGTGGTGCGCGTGAAGGACGGCTTTGCGCGCAACTATCTGTTGCCCAAGGGCAAGGCGCTGCGCGCCAGCGAAGCCAACCGCTCGCGCTTCGAGGGCATGAAGGTCGACCTCGAGGCCCGCAACCTGCAGCAGCGCGGCGAAGCCGAGAAGATCGCCGAGCGGCTGAACGGCCAGAGCCTGACCGTGCTGCGCCAAGCCGCCGAGGGCGGCCAGCTTTACGGCTCGGTCACGCCGCGCGACCTGGTCGGCATGATCACCGAGAAGGGCTTTGCGGTCGAGCGCTCGCAGATCGTGCTCAACACCCCGATCAAGATGATCGGCATGTACAAGGTGCCGGTCTCCCTGCATCCCGAGGTCGAGGTGACGGTCAGCCTGACGGTGGCCCGCAGCGCCGACGAGGCCGAAAGGCTCAAGCGCGGCGAGGACATCACCGTCAACCGCGACGAAGCCGAGGAGGAGGCAGCAGCCGCAGCAGGAGCCGCGGAAGCCTTCTTCGAGCCGGAGGCAATCGAGGCGCTGCACGCAAAGGATGCCGAGGCGGAGCCATCCGACGAGGACAAGCCGGCCGGCTGACGCGCCGGGAAACCGGACCGCCTATTCCTCGAATTCCTCGAGCGCCGGCTTGGCCGGCGGGGGCGCGGCCGCCGGCTTCACCTCGGCCGTGACTGGACGGCCCTTGGCGGATGGCGGCGCTGGCGACCCCTTGGGCTCCGGCGGTTGCTGGGCGCGCCGCGGATCCCGTGCGGAATCCGATGGGGGCGTATCGCGCGTGGTGGCGGTGCCCGGAGCGACCGAGCTGGGCGGCCGCTTCTGCTGGGCGGCTCCGGTGCCGGAGCCCGACAGGTAGGCCGACATGGTCGAAGCCATTTCGGAGCCGGTGGTGTAATGCTCGCGCAGGAAGCTCGCGCCCGGATTGCTGCGCAGCTCGCGCGGGCTGCGATGGCAGTTCGAGCACACTTCCGAGAATATCTGGGCGCCGGATTTGCCGGCGTCGAGGTTCTGCCCCATGGCCGCGGCCAGCGGTGCGGCCGCCAGCAGCCCCAGCAGCCAAGATGAAAATCGCCAGCGCCGCGACACGATGCTCTCCCGTTCCCCGCCCGGCCGGGCCGGCGCCGAGCTTGTGTCCGCCGACCTCTGATGCGACATCCGGGCCAATGGCTTAGAGCACTTTCAGGAAAAGTGGAATACAGACGGAGCCTTTGCAGCGACGCCGTTGGACGCCAAATGTGTCGGGGGCGTGGCGGGACCGCTGATGTTGCGTGGCGAGACGCGCGATGATCCGGTTGGTGCGCTTGGCGCTGAAGAAATTCGTCCGTGCGGGAAATGTTCGGATCAGGACCGCGCGCGGCACGGCCGACGGCTTGGGCGACGCGACCGTCGCTCCTGCGTCATCTGCGTCGGCGCCTGCGCAGGCGCAACCAACGCGGCCACGCCACGCGCAATCTCGCGCATCATTACGATCTCGACGACCGGTCTCGATGCCGACCGGCAATAGCGCTGCGCCTATTTCGAGACGCCGGATCAATCGGCCCGCCCGCGAGCTCGGACAGCGCCCGTCCTTGCGGCTCGCCGGCGAATGAGAACCGCCGGAGCCGGCCCGGACAGTCATGCGTTCGTGGCGGCGCGCGCTCGCGCCTACCAGCCCTTGATCGTCAAGTCCCTTCGCAATTGTTCCTTGTGCGACCGGTGAGTATCGGGGACATCGGCAACGAGCTTTTTTCCGAATCGCCGCGCGGTGCTAAATCGCTATCCATCAGTCGAAGTGCTCGACACATTTTGTGCTTTGTGCGTTTCACGCCACGCTTTCGTCCGATTGCATCGTCACCGCTGGGAAATCATGTCACCGCTCGATTCGACCGCGCGCAAGCAGGCGCCCGAACCTGCAACCGTCTATCGCATGGCTCCGCACAATATCGAGGCGGAGCAGGCCTTGCTCGGGGCCATCCTGGTCAACAACGAGGCGCTCTACCGGGTCTCCGATTTCCTAGAGCCGACGCATTTCTTCGAGCCGATCCACCAGCAGATTTACGACCATGCCCGCAGCCTGATCCGCACCGGCAAGCTCGCCTCACCGATCACCTTGAAGACCTTCCTGCCGGCCGACATCGACATCGCCGGCCTCTCGGTCGCGCAATACCTTGCCCGACTCGCCGCCGAAGCCACCACCATCATCAACGCGGCCGATTACGGACGCGCGGTCTACGATCTCGCGATCCGGCGCGACCTCATCGGGATCGGCGAGGACATGGTCAATGTGGCGTTCGACGCGCCGGTCGATTTCGCGCCGCGCGAGCAGATCGAGGACGCCGAGCGCCGCCTGTACGAGCTCGCCGAGATCGGCCGCTACGGCGGCGGCTTCCAGCGCTTCGAGACCGCGCTGACCACCGCGCTGGAGATGGCGGCACACGCCTACCAGCGCGACGGCAAGCTCTCGGGCCTGGCGACCGAGCTCAGGGATCTCGACGCCAAGATGGGCGGACTGCAGAAGTCCGATCTCATCATCGTGGCCGGCCGACCCGGCATGGGCAAGACGGCGCTCGCCACCAACATCGCCTACAACGTCGCGCGCGGCTGGCGCGGCGAGGTGCGCCCCGACGGGCACATCGAGACCGCCAACGGCGGCATCGTCGGCTTCTTCTCGCTCGAGATGTCGGCCGAGCAGCTCGCCACCCGTATCATCGCCGAGCAAACCGGCATTCCCTCCAGCACCATCCGGCGCGGCGGCATCGACCAGAGGGGCTTCGACAAGCTCAAGGACGTCACCGTCGAGCTGCAGCATCTGCCCTTGTTCATCGACGAGACCGGCGGCCTCAACATCGCCCAGCTGGCGGCACGCGCGCGGCGGCTCAAGCGGCAAAAGGGCCTCGACCTCCTGGTCATCGACTACATCCAGCTGCTGCAGGGCTCGAGCCGGCGCGGGCAGGAGAACCGGGTGCAGGAGGTGACCGAGATCACCACCAGCCTCAAGGCGCTCGCCAAGGAGCTCAATGTGCCGATCATGGCGCTCTCGCAATTGTCGCGCCAGGTGGAGAACCGCGACGACAAGCGCCCGCAGCTCTCGGACCTGCGTGAATCGGGCTCGATCGAGCAGGACGCCGACGTGGTGATGTTCGTGTTCCGCGAGGAGTATTACCTCAGCAACAAGGAGCCGCGTCCCGGCACCGACGAGCACATCAAATGGCAGACCGAGATGGATGCCGCACACGGCAAGGCCGAGGTCATCATCGGCAAGCAGCGCCATGGACCGACCGGCACCGTCAACCTGCAATTCGACGCCGCGGTCACCCGCTTCGACAATCTGGCGCGCGATGATCTGTCGATCGAGCAGCGCTGACGGCCCCAGCGCTGGCCGCAGTTGCGGCACCGGCCGGCATTGTGTTGCCAGCCGCCCTTGCGGCGCCAGCCGCCCCGACCCGCAACGCCGGCGTGCTGGACGCCAGCCCCGCAGCCGGCCATAAACCCCCGATGTCGATTCAGGACGCATCCCTCGAGCCCGGCCGCACGGCCGCCGCGTCCGATCCGGCGACCATCGGCGGTCACCTGACCATCGACCTCGCCGCCATCGAGGCCAATTGGCGCTTGCTGGCGAGCCGCACCGTGCCGATCGAATGCGCCGCCGTGGTCAAGGCCGACGCCTATGGGTGCGGGCTCGACATGGTCACCACCCGGCTCGCCAAGGCGGGCTGCAAGACCTTCTTCGTCGCTGACCTCACTGAGGGCCGACGGGTGCGCGCGCTGGCGCGCGAAGCCGTCGTCTATGTGCTCAACGGGCTTTCGCCGCATACCGCGCAAGCCTTCGCGGGCGCCAATCTGCGTCCCGTGATCAACGGCCCGGCCGAGCTCGCCGAATGGGATGCCTTCGTGGCCGCCGCCAATTGGCGCGGCGGCGCGGCACTGCATGTCGATACCGGCATGAACCGGCTGGGACTGAGCCCGGACGAAGCCGTGGCGGTGGCCTCGCGGGTGCAGCTGGAGAATCACGGCTTCACGCTGCTGATGAGCCATCTGGCCTGCGCCGAGGCGCCGAGCCATGCGATGAACGACCGACAAATCCGCATGTTCCGCGAGCTGCGCATCATGTTTCGCGGCGTCTCCTCCTCGCTCGCCAATTCCTCGGGCATCTTCCTGGGCAGCGGCGCGGTGCATTGCGACCTGGTGCGTCCCGGCATCGCGCTGTTCGGCGGCAACCCGACGCCCGGCAAGACCAACCCGATGCGCGCGGTCGTGGAGCTGAAGGGCCGCATCCTGCAGGTGCGCGAGGTCAAGCGCGGCGACACCGTGGGCTACGGCGCCACCTTCACGGCGCAGCGTGCCAGCCGCGTCGCCATCGTGGCGGTCGGCTATGCGGACGGCATTCTGCGTTCGGCCGCCGGCGACCGCAACAGGCCGGCCGCGCAGGTGCTGGTGGCCGGTAAGCGCTGCCCGCTGGTCGGCCGTGTCTCCATGGACCTGATCAGCGTCGACGTGACCGACGTGCCCGACGGCCGCGCCCGCCGCGGTGACTTCGCCACCCTGATCGGCGGCGATCTCGGCATCGACGAGCTGGCGGTGGCGTCCGGCACCATCGGTTACGAGGTGCTCACCCGCCTGGGGCAACGCCTCCACCGGGTGTACAAGTAGCGGCGAACCGCGAGCCTGTAGGTTGGGTTAGCGCGGCCCCCGGCGGTCCAAAAGATTCACGAATTCCGGCCCGCGCGTAACCCAACATCCGGCGCCCAATGTTGGGTTACGCACGGATCGGTATTCCCCAAAGCATCGGCACCCGGGCCGCGCTAACCCAACCTACGAAGCGCAACTCTGCTAGACTCCCCCCATGGCCCGTCGCGAGCCCTCATTCATCTGCCAGAATTGCGGCGCCACCTATGGGCGCTGGCAGGGCAAGTGCGAGGCCTGCGGCGAGTGGAACACCATCGCCGAGGAGGGCGCCGCGCTGGCGCGGCCCTCGATGCCGGGCAAGACGCCGCGCAAGGGCCGCAAGTTCGCGCTCGAGCCGCTCACCGGGGAGACCCATGACGCGCCCCGGCTCGCCTCAGGCCTGGCCGAGTTCGACCGCGTCACCGGCGGCGGCTTCGTGCGCGGCTCGGTGCTGCTCTTGGGCGGCGATCCCGGCATCGGCAAATCGACCCTGCTGCTCGAGGTCGCGGCTGCGCTCGCGCGCGCCGGTCATCGCGCCGTTTACATCTCGGGCGAGGAGGCGGTGGCGCAGGTGCGCATGCGGGCCGAGCGGCTCAAGCTGCAGGATGCGCCGATCGAGCTTGCGGCCGAGACCTCGGTCGAGGACATCATCGCCACGCTCTCGGACCGCGCCACGCCGCGCCTGGTGGTCATCGATTCGATCCAGACCATGTGGACCGACGCGGTCGAGTCCGCGCCCGGCACCGTGACCCAGGTGCGCGGCGCCGCCCAGGCGCTGATCCGCTTCGCCAAGCACTCCGGAGCCGCCGTGATCCTGGTCGGGCACGTCACCAAGGACGGCCAGATCGCCGGTCCGCGCGTGGTCGAGCACATGGTCGACGCGGTGCTCTCCTTCGAGGGCGAAGGCTCGCACCAGTTCCGCATCCTGCGGGCGGTGAAGAATCGCTTCGGCCCGACCGACGAGATCGGCGTGTTCGAGATGACCGGCCTCGGGCTGCAGGAGATCGCCAACCCCTCCGAGTTGTTCCTGTCCGAGCGCGATCTCGGCAGCCCCGGCACCGCCGTGTTCGCCGGCATCGAGGGCAGCCGGCCGCTCCTGGTGGAGATCCAGGCGCTGGTCGCCCCCACCTCGCTCGGCACGCCGCGGCGCGCCGTGGTGGGCTGGGATCCGAGCCGGCTCGCGATGGTGCTGGCCGTGCTGGAGGCCCATTGCGGCATCAAGCTGTCGGGCCACGACGTCTATCTCAACGTCGCCGGCGGCTTGCGCATCCAGGAGCCGGCCGCCGACCTCGCCGCCGCAGCCGCGCTGGTCTCCTCGCTCGCCCATGCGCCGCTGCCCGCCGACGCGGTCTATTTCGGCGAGGTATCGCTGTCGGGCGCGGTGCGGCCGGTCGCGCAGGCGGCGGCGCGGCTGAAGGAGGCAGCTAAGCTCGGCTTTGCCCGCGCCGTCATCCCGCCGAGCGCCGCCGGCGAAGGCGGCAGCGAGCTTGGCCTCACGCTGATGCCGGTGCCCAGCCTCTCGCATCTCGCCGCCGACATCGCCGCGCTCGGCAAGCCCGCCGGCCGCCCGCAGCGCCGCACGGCCGTGCAGGATTAATTGATTGCACGCCGTACCGGTCTCATGACGCCATGCTGGTCGGCGTCACCTGCTCGATCACGAATCGAAAGGTGCGGTCGTCGTCGCTCGCCCACCAGGCGTCGGATTGCTCGTCGTAGCCGTAGTCGCCTGCGCAGCGCGACGCATCGAACTCGGCAAGCGCCATGGCGTCTTCCCACAGCTCGTAGAGCGGCTGCAGCGGCCGGCGCGCCACCACATGGCCGTCACGGCTGATCTCGACACGAACGATTTGAAACATGCGGGCGATCCTCGAGTTGGCGCGATGGCCGCACCCTAATCGGAATTCTGTAGCAGGATTTTGACAGCCCCCGATCGAGCGGGTGCGACATAGCGTGCTTCGGCCGGCTCGCGGAAGCACGAATTGTTTCAACGCGCCCGACCCGGGTGGGTGCCCAGAATAGATGCATGCCGCGATTTGAGGCGTAAAGGATCGAAACCAGTGCCGCTTTGGATCATGCCTTGACGGAGCCGGTCCCCTGCCGCTTGCCGGAACGCCGGCGCCGCACCGGCTCGAGCCGCTCGCCGACACCGCGCGCGCCGGCCGCCGGCGGGTCCTGCGAGCCCGACAAGACCTGCGCAATCCAATCTACAAGAGATTTGCGGGACGGCTTCGTCACGCATGACAGCAAAGCACCGACAGCCTGTCAGGCGGATGACAGTTGCCCTCATGCATCCGCCGGCAATTCGAAGCGGATGATGCCGGCCGTCGTCAGCGGCCGACCGCCCCTCAGGACAGAAGCAAGATGGTAAGATTATAGATTGCATGGATGGCGATCGGCGCTCGGACGCTCTGCCCGACATGCCGCGCGGCCGAAAGAATGATCGCAACCGGGAGCAGGCCAATCGGGGCGCCGAAGCCGTTGGCGAGATGGCCGACAAGCCAGATTCCGCCTGTGAGCATGGCGGTGGACTGAACGTCCCGGTTTTTTCGCAGCGCCGTCCACATCCAACCGCGCAGAAAAAGCTCCTCCGATAGCGGAGCAAGGCAAACGCCTAAGAAGAAGACATAGAGGTTGTGTGCGGGCCTGTCCGGCGTGATTAGAAGAATGGAATTTGGGCTTCGAGCGACGTTATGAAAGACAACCTTCAAGAGCACCGCGTAAACGAAGCCTGCAACAGCCAGCGAATTGACCGACGACTGATTTGCGATGGGGGCATCGCCCAAGCCCGCACGGACATCCCCGTCCCCGCCACCACGGCCTTGCTTGAAAGCCGCAAACAGGATCACGACGCCAAAGCCCAGCACCGCGATCTGCTCGGCCAGTTCATCATTTAATATCGCCCCGGAGTCTTTGCCGACGATCAACAGAATAGCGCCCATCAGAACGCCCGGCACCATCGCGAGCAACACCCATCCGGCTGCAACAGATATGAGACACAGAGCGGACTTTGGTTTTGCGTAGCTGATCAGCAGCTTGCGGGCCCCGGCGAAAGCCGCGAGGAGAATTAGGAAGAGCAGCCAGAGCGCCCAAATCGCAAGCAGAATCGGCTTAAAGGGCGACACCTCCACATGATGCAGGTCGCTATAAACTATATCGACCCTGGTCAGCAGAAGGAGGGGCGCGACGGCCAGCAGCAACCCGCATGTGACCGTGCCGCTGAAATACCAAATGATCCTTGATCGCGCACGAAGCTTGCGGCCTCCGACAGAAGCCAAGATCAGAATCGTGTAAACGAGCCACAATTCGGCGAATGCGTTGAGCAGAACCTCGACTGCCGGCCCGATGTCGGGATTGTCTAGCCGCTGGTTGATCCGAAATTTCGTGATGGCACCGGTCAGAACAAGAGGTGCCGCCGCCAACAGCAGCCGCCAGACGGTTGCGGCCATGAGATACCAGGCTGTCCTTGCGGATTGGCGTAGCCTGTTCACCAGCGTGCGGCCCCCGATGAAGACCGCGCCGAGGACGACGGCGCCGAGCCACCAAGCTTCTATTTGAGCGAGCAGATTCCAGAGGTCCGGCCACAGGTCGGCGAGATGGAGGCTGCGATCGACTGTTTTGTCGAGCTCAAGCAGGATGACCGGCACGGCGGCCAGGAGAATGCCACCGATCGCAAAGGCGAGGATGCGCCGATCCGATCTTGGTGGTGCCTCAGGCTGGTCCACTAGCATGCACGCCTCGCGAATAAGTCAGGACGCTTCCAAGATATTTGCGCGCCAAAGTAGCATATTGCAAATGGATGATCGTTGCCCAACCCGGCAAAGCCTGCCGCGCGGAATTGCGGGTTACTCCGCTCGAGCGGTATGAGCGCCCTACAGCGCCATCACCACCGATTTGATCTCGGTATAGAGGTCGAGCACCTCGCGGCCCTTCTCGCGGCCCCAGCCCGATTGCTTGTAGCCGCCGAACGGCATCGCCGGATCGAGCGTGCCGTGCATGTTGATGCCGACCGAGCCGGCCTTGATGCGGCGCGCCATCTTGTGCGCGACGCCGAGGTCGCGGGTCCAGATGCTGGCTGCCAATCCGTAGCTGGTGCGGTTGGCCTCGGCGGCGATGCGGTCGAGATCGTCGTCCGCAAACGTCATGGCGCACAGCACCGGACCGAAGATCTCCTCGCGCACCACCGACATGCCGGGCTGCGTGTCGGCGAGGATCGTGGGCGCCATGAAATAGCCTTCGCTGCCGACGCGGCCGCCGCCGGTGACCAACCGGGCGCCGTCGTTACGGCCCTGCGCCACATAGCCGGAGACGCGATCCAATTGCTCCTGCGACACCAGAGGTCCCATCTGGGTGGCGGGATCGAGCCCGTGGCCGATCTTGAGCTTGCCGGCCTCCCGCGCGATGCCCTCGACCAGGCGCTCGAACACGCTGGCATGGGCGTAGAGCCGCGAGCCGGCGGCGCAGACCTGGCCCGAATTGTTGAAGATGGCGCGCGCCGCGCCTGCGACCGCGATGCCGAGATCGGCATCCGGGAACACGATCACCGGCGACTTGCCGCCGAGCTCGAGCGACACCTTCTTGAGATTGCCGGCCGCTGCCTGGATGATCAGCCGCCCGACCTCGCCCGATCCGGTGAACGCGATCTTGTCGACGTCGCCATGCGCGGAGAGCGCCGCGCCGGCGGTCTCGCCGAAGCCCGGCACGATATTGACTACGCCGTCCGGAAAGCCGGCCTCCTGGATCAACTGGCCGAGCCGCAGCGCCGTGAGCGGCGTCTGCTCCGCCGGCTTGAGCACCACGGTGCAGCCGGTCGCGAGCGCCGGCGCGAGCTTCCAGGCCGCCATCATCAACGGCGCATTCCACGGAATGATCTGCCCGACCACACCGATCGGCTCGCGCAGAGTATAGGCGTGGAAATTGCCGGGCTGCGACAGGCTGATGGTCTCGCCGGTCAGCTTGGTGGCGAAGCCCGCCGTGTAGCGGATCACCTCGCAGCTCATGACGATGTCGGAATGACGGATATTGGCGATCGGCTTGCCGTTGTTCAGCGACTCGAGCTCGGCCAGCTCATCGCGATTCTGCTCGACCAGCTCGGCGAGCCGCCACATCAGCTTGGCGCGGTCGCTGCCGCTCATGCGGCTCCAAGGCCCGGTCTCGAACGCCGCCCGGGCAGCCGCGACCGCAGCATCGATGTCGGCGGCATCGCCTTGCGCGACCTGCGCGATGATGCGGCCGGTGCCGGGATCGTAGGTGTCGAAAGTCTTGCCTGAGCGCGCGTCGACCCATCGGCCGCCGATGAGCAGCCGATGCTTGCCGCCCAGGAATGCTGCCGCGGCACCGCCGAGCCCGGGATGGCGCAACGGCGCGTTCATGACTTGCGGGCGCTGCGCGCGTCCGCCTCGTCCAGCAACTTGAGCAGCCGCGGCGGCGACATCGGCAGCGCCTGTGGCCGCACCCCGGTGGCGGCCCCGATCGCATTGGCGACCGCCGCCATGGTGGGCACCACCGGCACCTCGCCGACGCCGCGCAAGCCGTAGGGATGCTTCGGGTTGGGCACCTCGACGATCTCGGTGCCGATCATCGGCACGTCGGAGGCGACCGGCATGCGGTAATCCAAAAAGCTCGCATTCTGCAGCCGGCCGTCGTCGCCGTAGCAGTATTCCTCGTTGAGCGCCCAGCCGATGCCCTGCACGGCACCGCCCTGGAACTGGCCCTCGACCTGGAGCGGATGGATCGCCTTGCCGGCGTCCTCGACCACCGTATAGCGCTTGACGTCGACCCGCCCGGTCTCGCGATCCACTTCCACGTCGACGATGTGCAGCCCGAAGCCCGGGCCGGCGCCGGTGACGTTCATCTCGGAATGGCCCGCGATGGCGCCATGGGTCACCATGGTCTTGGCGGCGATCTGGGCGATCGACAGCGGCTCGAAGGTGCCGACATTCGAGCTCGCCGGCCGGCAATGGCCGTCCTCGAAGGTCACCGCCTCCTCCGGCACGCCCCAGATGCCGGCGGCACGCCGGCACAGCTCGGCGATCGCCTTGCGGGCGGAATCCACGATCACCATGCCGGTGGAGAAGGTGGTGCGGCTGCCGGCGGTGACGCGGTTGAAGCCGAGCGAGCTGGTGTCAGCCATGATGGCATGCACCTTCTCGACCGGGATGCCGAGCTCCTCGGCCGCCATCATGCTGATGGCGATGCGCGAGCCCGCCACGTCGGTGGTGCCTAGGCTCAGCGTGACCGAGCCGTCGACCGCGATGTTGAGGCTGCCTGCCGTCTCGCCGGCCTTGTTGAACCAGAACCCGGCCGCGACGCCGCGCCCCTGCCCGGCCGGCACCGGCGAGCGATAATGCTCGCAGGCCTCGGCGGCCTGCAGCGTCTCGATGAAGCCGATCGGCCCGAAGGTGTCGCCATAGAGCGTCTTGTAGCCTTCCGCCGCCGCGTTCTTGAGCCGGAAATCGATCGGGTCCATGCCGAGCTTGCGGGCGAGCTCGTCGATCACGCCCTCGACCCCGAACACCACCTGCGGCACGCAGGGCGCGCGGAACGAGTTCACCTTCGGGCGGTTCGACACCACCTCATACGAAACCGTCTTGATGTTCTTGAGATTGTAGCGCGTGAACATCGCCTGCGGCGCATTGGCGAACATCGAGCCCGTGAAGGCGCCGGTCTGGAACACCAGCTCGGCCTCGGCGGCGGTGATGACGCCGTCCCGGGTCACCCCCATCTTGACCCGCGAATGGGTACCCGAGACCGGGCCGGTGGCGCGGAACACTTCCTGGCGGGTGAGCGTGATCTTGACCGGCCGCTTGGCCTTGCGCGACAGCAGCACCGCTACCGGCTCGGCATAAAAACCGGTCTTGCCGCCGAAGCCGCCGCCCATCTCCGACTGGGTCACGCGGATCTTGGCGGAATCGATCTTGAGAATGTCGGACAGCCGGTCGCGGAACACCCAGGGGCCCTGGGTGCAGCACCACAGCTCGATCTGGCCGTCCTCGGTCGCGGTCGCCACGCACGCCTGCGGCTCGATATAGCCTTGGTGCATGGGCTTGGTGTCGAACTCGCGCTCGACGATGATGTCGGCTGCCGCAAATCCGGCCGCGACGTCGCCCATGGCGAGATCGAGCCGCTCGATCACGTTGCTGGGCTGGTCGGCGCCCTTGATGCCCTTGGTGCGCACATGCTCGTGCAGGATCGGGGCGCCGGGCGCCATGGCGGCGACCGGATCGATCACGTGGGGGAGCACCTCGTACTCGACCTTGATCAATTTGAGCGCCTGCTTGGCGATCGCCTCGCTGACCGCCGCCACCGCCGCCACCGGGTGGCCGTCATAGAGCGCCTTCTCGCGCGCCATGGCGTTGCGGCTCATGTCGCCGCCGATGGTGCCGGGCTTCATCTCGGGAAAATCCTCCCGGGTCACTACCGCCTTGACGCCGGGCAGCCGCTCGGCCGCCACCACATCGATCGACTTGATGCGGGCATGGGGATGCGGGCTGCGCAAAATCTTGCCGACCAGCATGCCGGGCAGGAACAGGTCGGCGCCGAACTTGGCGCGCCCCGTCACCTTGTCGATGCCGTCATGCTTGACCGGCGAGGTGCCGACGATCTTGAGCTTGCGGTCGCGGTTGTAGCCGCTCTTCTCCAGGATGGTGGCTGGGCTGGTCATCTGGCTTCTCCCCTCATCTCCTTGGCGGCCGCCTGCACGGAGCGGATGATCTTGTCGTAGCCGGTACAGCGGCACAGATTGCCGGCGAGCCAGTAGCGGATCTCGCTCTCGCTCGGATCCGGGTTGCGCGCCAGCAGCGCCTTCGCGGCGATCAGGATGCCGGGCGTGCAGATGCCACATTGCAGCCCGTTGAGCTCGAGGAAATGGCGCTGCAGCGGATGCAGCTCGGAGCCCTTGGCCATGCCCTCTATGGTCTCGATCCGGGCTCCCTCGGCCTCGACCGCCAGCACCAGGCAGGAGCACAGCATGGTCCCGTCGAACAACACCGTGCAGGCGCCGCAATCCCCGGTGGCGCAGCCCTCCTTGGTGCCGCTGAGCATCAGGTCGTCGCGCAAGATGTCGAGCAGGGTCTGCTGCGGCTCGCACAGGAACTCACAGTCGTCGCCGTTGACGGTCGCGCTCACATGATACTTCTTGCTCATCGGCTCTGCCCTGCCCGTTCCCGCGCGATGAGCGCGGACCGCCGCGCCATCACGCCAGCCACCTTGATCCGGTATTCCTTGGTGCCGCGCTTGTCGTCGATCGGCCGGCAGGCGGCGCTCACCGCCTGCGCCAGCCGCGCCAGCGCGGCATCGTCGATCGCCGTGCCGATGAGCGCCTGCGCGGCCGCGGGGACCAGCAGCACGGTCGGCGCCACCGCCCCCACCGCCACCCGCGCCGCCGTGCAGACGCCGCGGTCGTCGAGGGTGAGGCTGATGCCGACACCGACCACCGCGATGTCCATCTCGGTGCGCGGGGTGAAGCGCAGATAGGCGTCGCTGGAGCGCGCCGGCCGCGGCGGCAGGAACAGCGACACCACGATCTCGTCCCGGGCGAGCGAGGTCTTGCCGGGCCCGACCGGAATGGCCTCGACCGGCACCTCGCGCACGCCGTTTGGCCCCGCGATCCGGGCCACCGCGCCGGCCGCCACCAGGGCCGGCACGCTGTCGGCGGCCGGCGAGGCATTGCACAGGTTGCCGCCCACCGTGGCGCGGCCTTTGATCTGGATCGAGCCGATCAGCTTGACCCCGTCGATCACGCCGGGCCAGGCCCTGGCGAAGCCCGCATGCCCGATGATCTCCATGCCGGGCACCGCGGCGCCGATGCGGAAACCGCCGCTTTCGGCGACGATCTGACGCATCTCGGCGATCTTCTTGATGTCGACCAGAAGCTGCGGCTCGATCAGGTCGGTTTCCATCTGCACGATGACATCGGTGCCGCCGGCCAGCACCCGTGCGGTGCCGCTTGCCCCCGCCAGCAGCGCGACCGCGGCCTGCAGGCTCTGCGGCGCTTCGTATCTGAGTTCTGCCATCATGCTCCCCGGCCGATTGCCGCGCTGTCGCGGTTTTTGATCATGTCCTGAAACCACGGCGAGGCCAAGCCATGCTGCGAGTCCCGTTGCATTGCGCCGCCTGCCGCGTCGCCCTGGCCGGATTGCGTCCGTCATCCGGCTGTCACCGCGGCTTGGAAGTGTCCCTGCGGCGGCCACCCCCGATCCGACCATGTAACATAGTTACAAAATGGCGAGGTCCCGGCGGGCTCGCCAGCATGATCGCCGCCGTGCTACGCTGCCGCTTCGGGAATTCGTCGCTCAAATCGAAATCAACAATGCTTGGGAGGACTAAAATGCAAAGCTCGCTGCGTTTGACTATTGTTGCTTCGATGGCGCTCTGCGCTCTCAGCGGGGTCGCGCAGGCCCAACAGGGGCCGCAAGCCCCCAACATGACCTTCTTCGTCACCAGCGCCGGTCCCGGCAAAGGTGCCGACCTCGGCGGCCTGGAAGGTGCGGACGCCCATTGCCAGAAGCTCGCCGCCACGGTCGGCGCCGGCGGCAAGACCTGGCGCGCCTATCTGAGCACCAACAATAATTTGGCCGAGCCGACCAAGACGGTCAACGCCCGCGACCGGATCGGCAAGGGGCCCTGGCAGAACTTCAAAGGCGACGTCATCGCCACCAGCGTCGAAGATCTGCACAGCGCCAACAACAAGATCAGCCAGGCGACGGGGTTGACGGAGCGTGGCAACAAGCTCCCCGGGGTCGGCTTCACGCCGAACTATCACGACATCATGACCGGCTCGCAGCCGGACGGCACGGCGTTCCCGGGCAACATGAACATGTCCTGTGGCAACTATACGAGCAGCAACTTCGGCAAGGTCGAGGTCGGCCATGTCGATCGCACCGGCCTCGCCGACACCGCGCAAGCGCATTCCTGGAACTCCTCGCACCAGTCGCGCGACTGCTCGCAGGAAGGCCTGATCTCGACCGGCGGCAACGGCTTGCTCTACTGCTTCGCCGCGCAATAGCACGTGTCATTCGGGCAGAAGCGAGCCGGGCTAGCCGGCTCGCGGCCAACAAATTCTCACGGGAGGACTGAAATGAAGACCACCATGCGTTCGTCCATATTGGCGTCAGCGGCGCTCCTCGCCCTTGTGTCGGGCGGGACCGCCTGGGCGCAAGAGGCGGCCAACATGACCTTTTTCGTGACCAGCGAAGGTCCCGGCAAGGGTGGCGACCTCGGCGGGCTCGCCGGCGCCGATGCTCATTGCCAGAAGCTCGCCGCCGCAGTCGGCGCCGGCGGCAAGACCTGGCATGCTTATCTGAGCTCCAGCACCAACGCCGCCAATCCAGGAGCCACGGTCAACGCCCGCGATCGCATCGGCCGCGGCCCCTGGCAAAACTCCAAGGGCGTGGTCATCGCCACCAGCGTCGAGGACCTGCACAGCGCCGGCAACAAGATCAGCAAGGAGTCCGGCCTTACCGAGAAGGGCGGCGTCGTCAACGGCGTGGGCGATACGCCCAACCAGCATGACATGCTGACCGGCTCCACCATGGAGGGCCGCGCCATGCCCGACAACGTCAATCTGACGTGCAACAACTGGACCAGCAGCAATTACGGCTCCGCCATCGTGGGTCACGTCGACCGGAAGGGCAATGCCGATACCGTGTTCCAGCATAACTGGGCCTCGTCGCATATGTCGCGCGGCTGCACCGGGCCCGACCTGGTCGCCACCGGCGGCAACGGCTATTTCTACTGCTTCGCCGTCAACTAGCGCGCAACGTCGCAGAGTGGGCAACGCGCCGGCGCGGTCGAACACAGGTCGCACGGCGTATCGGCGCGTTGCCCACGCTTCGGACCTCGCGGCGCAACCCGCGTGGCCAAAATTGCGCACCGCCTTGCGCCATCGCAACCACCATCCTGAGCAATCTTGCCCACCCTACCCCACGTCTTGACATGCGTGGCCGGCAGGAGCCGAATGCCCACCCTGCGCCGACGCCGGCTGCAGTCGACCAGCGAGAACGTGCTCCACAGCAACGAGGAAGCGCCATGCGGTCATTAGCTCCCCTGGGAATGCTCGGATTCGTGATTTTCGCGGCGCCGCTCGCGGAGGCCGCGACCATCTCCGGCAAGGTGACCGGGCCGGACGGCGCGCCGTTCCGCGGCGCCTTCGTGCAGGCCCGTCATGCCGGGCTCAAGATGACGGTCAGCGTCATGTCCGACGGCCAGGGCCGCTATATCGCCGAGAACCTGCCGGCCGGCGAATACCGCGTGCAGGTGCGCGCGATCGGCTACAAGACCAACCCGAAGACCGGCATGAACCTCACCGCCGATCAGGACGCATCAGCCGACTTCGCGCTAGCCCCGACCCCGGTCCGCTGGACCGAGATTTCCCAGCTGCAGGGCTACCAGCTCCTGCCCAACCTGAAGGGCAAGGAGACGCTGTTCCAGAATTGCATGGGCTGCCACGGCTTCCAGTCCCGGATGGCCGCGGTGGTGCGCGACGAGGACGGCTGGCGCGACCGCGTCAACTTCATGCGCGAGGCGATGCGCTCCTCGCTCGCCGATCGCAACGGCTTCAACGACCAGCAGGCTGACGAGGTGGTGTCCTATCTGAGCCATGTCTTCAGCGAGACGTCGGACCTGGCGAAGTCGCCCGCGGATCTGCCGGCCTTCAAGGACACCGTGTTCCAACCTTCCGACGAGGCGCTCAAGATCGTCTATGTGGACTACGAGATGCCGGGCCCGAACCGCTTCCCGTGGACCTCGAACGGCGATAAGGACGGCTTCCGCTGGACGCCCGAATACGGCCAGGCCAACAAGGTCCTGCGCTTCAATCCACAGAACGGCGAGATGAAGGAGTTCCAGGTTCCCAATCTGGGCCCGGCGCTGATCCATTCCGCGGTGCCGGCCGCCGACGGCTCGGTGTGGATGACCGAGGCCGGCGCCAAGAAGCTCGCGCGCTGGGATCCCAAGACCGAGAAGATCGTCGAGTATCAGGACGACTCGCGCAAGCACACCATCCGCATCACCCCGGACGGACGCATCTGGTCGACCGGCGGGATGTCGGTGTTCGATCCCAAGTACGAGAAGTTCACCCGCATCCCGGAGATCCCGACCGCCTACGGCATCGCCCTCGATCAGCAGAACAATGTCTGGGTCACCGAGATGACCAAGACCGGGTTCCTCGACAAGATCGATCCCGTCACCCTCAAGGTCACCAAATACATCCCGCCCTCACGCGACCGGCCGCGGCGCGTGCAGGTCGACACCGACGGCATCGTGTGGTTCTGCGTGTTCGAGGACGGCAAGATCGACCGCTTCGATCCCAAGACCGAGACCTTCAAGGAGTTCCCGCTGCCCAACGCCAGGTCGCACCCTTATGCGCTCGGCATCGCGCCCGATCATTCGCTCTGGTACTCCTCGGAATCCCGCGACGTCATCGGCCGGCTCGATCCCGACACCGGCAAGGTGATCGAATATCCCATGCCCTATGCCGACAACGGCATGCGCGACTTCTTCCTCGATAAGGACGGGCACATGTGGTACGGCTCGCCGCCCAACAACCGGTTCGGCTACTTTTACGTGTCGACCAGGCGGCGCGACGCGGCCAACTGATCGCGCCGGGCCGCAGCACGGTTGCCGGGAGCCGACGCCGGTTTGCGTCAGCTCCGCGGCGGCTCTCTATGGCGCGCTCCGCCTTCACACCATGAACAGCTGGTTGGGGTCATCGTCGCGGTCGGCCGCCGGCGCCATGTCGGGACGGGACTTCGCCATGATCGACACGATCCGGTCGAGCAGGGTCTTGGCCGAGATCGGCATGGTCAGATAGGCGTTGACGCCGAGCCGCTTGGCCTCGGCGATGCGCCAGCGCTCGGCCGAGGTGCCGAACATGATGATCGGCACCGCCGGGCGCTGCAGCATGCCGGGGGTGCGCACGATCCGCACCAGCTCCGCCCCGTTGAGCAGCGGCAATTCCCAATTGAGAATCGCGATATCCGGCTCCAGGCTCTTGATGGCCTCGAACCCGGCGAGCCCGTCATTGACCTCGTCGATCCGCTTGATGCCGACATTGATCAGCAGATTGCGGATCAGCTTGCGCAGATATTGATTGTCCTCGGCGATCAGCACCCGCACCGAGCTGGTGATGGCCTCGACCGGGCTGGTTAAGGTCGTACGCATCCGCAACGCGGTAGGATGGAAGTGCTTAACGCCGATTTAGCATGCCGGTGCCATCGCACCACATCCTTAATCCACCATTGCGCGGCGTGGAATTCGCGGCGGCAAGCTCCCCGGCTCAGGCGGCCGCCAGCACCCGGCTGTGGCCCGCGATCGGCCGCCATATGCCCAGCATCTTGAGGGTATTGCGGATCACCGCCGACTGGTTGCACAGCACCGGCTTGCCGGTCTCGGCCTCGAGCCTCGCCGCCACCGGCTCGGCGATCCAGGATCCGCCGCCGATATAGACGGCATCGCAATCGGGATGCTCGCGGACCGCGCGGCAGCCGAGCTCGTAGGCCAGCCGCATGTGCTCGCCGGGCTTGATCCGGTGGAAGTCGACCGGATCGAGCGACTTGGTGGCACCGCCCACGACCGACACCCCGCCGCGCGCCAGGAAGGCGGCGAGCGTGGCATTCATCTCGGGCGTCCATTTGTTGACCACCGCGAGGCGCTTGAAGCCGAGCTCGCTCGCGGCGCGCACCACCGAGAGCACCGTGGAGGTCGCCGGCAAGCCCGTATAGGCGGCCATGTGCGCCATCATCCGGTCATGCGCCTCGATCCCGATCAGGAGCGGCAGCGGCACCCCGTGCTGGATGACCAGGTCGACCTCGCGCTCCATCAGCTGGTCGAGATAGCGCTCGAGCGGCGTGAACACGCGCTCGACGTCGCCGCGCGAGAATTCCTTGAGGCCGACCCCGACCATGACCAGCATGATGCCCGGGGGCGCCAGCCGGTAGAACTCGAACGGGTGGTTGTCGATGATGGCGCCCGGCTGCAGGCAGCCGATCTTGTATTTGGGAATGTAGCTTTCGAACATTGCAGCCCTCGCGCCGCCGGAATAGCCTCTACCATAGCACGGATGTTTTCCGCCCCGCCCGTCCCTTGATCGAGGTCGACATGGCAAGCGCTCGACGGCTCGCGGCTCGGCTCGCGCTCGGCGCGTCATTGGGGCTGGCATCGGGGCTGGCTTGCGCGCCGGCGCGCGCGCAGACCGCGTCCGAGGGTTTCTATGCCGGCAAGACGGTGAGCATCATCGTCGACGGCGGTGGCGCCTACGAAGCCTATGCGCGGGCGCTGGCCCAGCATCTGCCGCGATTCATTCCGGGGCGTCCCACCATCATCGTGCAGCAGATGCCGGGCGCCGGCGGCGTGCGGGCCGCGAACTTCCTGTACAATGTCGCGCCCCGTGACGGGACCGTGATCGCCGGCCTGCACGGGGCGGTGCTCACCGCGCCGCTGCTCGCGCCAGCGGCGGCGAGCTTCAACGTCACCCGGTTCTCCTGGATCGGCAACGTGACCCGCGACACCTATGTGGGCTACGTCTGGCACACCGCGCCGGTGCAGTCGCTCGCGGACGCCAAGTCGAAGCTGCTGGTGCTGGGCGGCACCAGCGTCGGCGGCAACGGCATCGACATGGCGATCGTGGCCAGGGACGTGTTCGGCTTCAAGATCAAGATCGTCTCCGGATACAAGACCAGCACCGAGACCAAGATCGCGCTCGAGCGCGGCGAGATCGACGGCACCTTCGCCAATCTGTGGACCAGCCTGAAGCAGACCGACTGGCTGGCCAAGGGCCTGGTGCGCGTAATCGTGCAGCACGGCGCGCAGAAGCATCCGGAGCTGCCCACGACCCCGCTGTTTCGCGACTTCGCGAGCGACGATGCCGAACGGCAGATGCTCGACGTGCTGGGCGTGCGCGAGGAGATCACGCGGCCCTATCTGGCGCCGCCCGGGATTCCCCCGGAACGGCTCAGCTTGTTGCGCCGCGCCTTCGACGCCACGGTGCGCGATCCGGCCTATCTCACCGACATGGCGCGCCAGCAATTGGAGGTCACCGAGCCTTCGAGCGGCGAGGAGCTCGCGGCCGTGGTCGACAGAATCGCCAGGACGCCGCCTTCCGTGGTGCAGCGGATGGTCACTCTGTTCGCCAACTACAAGGATGCGCGCTGACGGAGCGGCGCGCGCGAGGGCCGGATCATTCGCCGCGGGTGATGCATCTTTCGCAGCGCGGCGGGTCCTGATCCTTCGAGGCGCCCTCGGAGCCCTCCGCGGCCGGCTCGAGCAACCGCACCGCCCGCACGATATTGCGATCGTCCAGCGCGGAGATGAGCTGGCGGATGGTGAAGCCAATTCCACGTTCACTGGCTGCGCGGCTCATGGCGGGCTTTCATGCTCGGCGGCGAGGGCAAAACTGCTCGCGTTTAGATATGTGCGCGCGACAAGCATCACAAGCACCAAGTCCGGTGCGTCTTCGAAATTGAAGGGAAGGCGCTGTGCGTAGGGGCGGGCCTTGTGCCCGCCCTCCTCGCCGCGGGATTGGCCCTAGGGCGACCACAAGGGTCGCCCCTACGAACGAACTGATTCCTTCAACTTTATCCCTATCTCGGATCAACGATGCGGCCCTGGAACAGCACGGCGCCGCTCGCCTCGTCCATGATGGCGAACCAGAACGGACGGTCGACGTGGAACACCTGCAGCTCCTCGGGCGGGCGTCGCGCCGCGGCCGCCACCACCGAGATCGCGGTGGCGGCGGCGGCTTCGGTGCCGTCCTCCATCACGTCGATGACGGCACGGTGCACGATCGCCCCGATGGCGAACGCGCCCTGCCCGGCCGGCCGGCCGGTCATGCCGCTGAAGTCCGCCCGCTTGGGATCGAAGGCGCGCGACATTCCGGCCGCGCTTAACGGCGCCACCAGGTCGGCGTTGAAGTTCGCCTTGAAGCGCGGCAATGCGAGGTCGGTCGCCTTGACGGCCTCGGGCGCGTGCAAGGCGCCCGCCAGCTGCGTCCATTCGTCGGCCGCAAAGCCGCGCGCGACCGCGTCGAGCCCCTCGTTCGGCAGCACGACGATCATGCTGAGCTGACCGACCTCGTAGGGCAGACGAATGGCGCGATAGAGCGGCCGGCTCACCAGCGCGTAGCTGCCGTGGCGTCGCATGGTCGGCACCGAGATCTTCTTCTGCGGCGACAGATTGAAGGCTTCGTCCGACGTCGCCGCCTTGTAGAATGGCGCCGCCCACTTGGCCTTGAAATAGACCGCGTTGAGGATGACGGCCGCGGCCGAGCGATCGAGCTTGTCGAGAATCCGGTCGATCTTGCCCTCGGTCTTGCGCTTGACCCAGCCGTTGACGTCGTCGAGGCCGGCATCGCGAAAGATCTCCGCCCCATACTTGCTCTTGACCAGCACGCTGTACTCCGGCGCCACCAGATCGCCGCGTCCGGTCAGCATCAGGGCATTGGCGCTCAACAGCTGCGCCGACGGCGGAAAGTCTCCGGGCGCCACGCACAGATTGCCCTCGCGCGCCGCCGGATAGGTGCACTGGCCGTCCGCCCGCAAGACCGCTTCGCAGTGGGCAACACCACTGGCCGGCGCGACGGCTTGCAGGCCTTGCGGACATTTTGGCCGGACCGCGCCCTTGTCGTAGACGGCGAGCCCGGCCCGCAACGCGCCGTTCGCGGCCTCCATGGCGGGGCGGTCGAGGCGCTGCTTCAAGGCGCCCGCCATCTCCCGCTCGGTCTCGCCGCGGGCTCCCGACAAGGCCATCGCCATGGCGGTGCCGATGGACAAGGGCGAGAGCACGATGTTGCCGGCGCCGCCCGAGAGTTGCTCGAACAGCGCTGCGCCGCTGGCGTTGTAGGCCCCGGTGAGTGCCTGCTGGTCATTCTGGGCGGTCGCTGGCAGCGACAGCAGAAGCGCCAAAGCGGTGCCCGCGACGGCCGCGAAACCTACCCGAGCGTTCATCGACCCCATGGGTTTCCCTTCCGTTCAGCCGTTCGGCCTGCGCCCTGCCCGCGCGCCGGCCAAGATTGTTCCGGCAATTGCATCGAAATCATGGATCGGGGCCGCTTCGGGTGGAAACTTTCCGGCCACGGGCCGCCTCAGCCGGCACCCGCAAGCCTCAAGAATCGCACCAAGAATCGCCCCATGAATCGCACAGAATTCGACCGGCCGGCGCCACAGGAGGGGTGACGGCGCGGCTTCCCCCGGCTATACAGCGGGCGAGCGATCGGCGGCCCTTCGGGCGCTCCCCAAGGGCGCAGCGGGGGTGCCAAAGATGCATTAGGATCACGCCCGGCAGGGGCCGCGATTCGCCAGCTCGAGTGCCATCCGCGTGATTTGAGAGGGGATCTGACTTCGCCATGCCCATCACGCTCCTCGACGTGATCCTGATCGGCGTCATGTTGATCTCCGCGGTCCTGGCCATGATTCGCGGCTTCATGCGCGAAATCCTGTCGATCGCGGCATGGATCCTGGCGGCGCTGGCGACCCTCTATTCCTATGCCAAGCTCCTGCCCTACGCCAAAAGCTACGTGAACAACGACATCGTGGCGACCGCGGGCGTCGTCGCCGGCACCTTCCTGCTCACGCTCCTGGTGGTGTCGGTGGTGACGGTACGGTTCTCCGACATGGTGCTGGACAGCCGGGTCGGCGCGCTCGACCGCACGCTCGGCTTCTTGTTCGGGCTGGCGCGCGGCCTCATCATCGTGGTGGTCGCCTTCCTGTTCTTCGCCTGGTTGGTCCCCACCAAGACCCAGCCGGCCTGGGTCGCCAACGCCAAATCCAAGGTGGTGCTGCAGAGCACCGGCGATTGGCTGATGTCGATGTTGCCGGATGATCCGGAAAGCACCATCTTGAAAAGGTTCAAGAAGCCGCAGCCTGAGGACGCCGAGCCGGCGGACGCCCCGCCCGGCCAGCGCGGCGGCCTCGAAGCCACCAGCGCGCCGATCTGAAAATCGCGGGCGCGTCGACACCAAACGGGAGACCCGATGCGCCAGACCGACCCGCAAGACGCCCCCCGCCCAGGCGACGCCGCCGACCTCGATCTCGACGGTGACCGGCTACGCGAGGAATGCGGCGTGTTCGGCGTCTTCGGACATCCGGACGCCGCCGCCATCACGGCGCTGGGGTTGCACGCCCTGCAGCATCGCGGCCAGGAAGCCGCCGGCATCGTCTCGTTCGACGGCCGCCGCTTTTATTCCGAGCGTCGGCTCGGCCTGGTCGGCGACACCTTCTCGCGCCGCGAGGTGATCGAGCACCTGCCCGGCATGTCGGCGGTCGGCCATGTGCGCTACTCGACCACCGGCGAGACCATCCTGCGCAACGTACAGCCGCTGTTCGCCGAGCTCGATGCCGGCGGCTTTGCGGTCGGCCACAACGGCAACCTGACCAACGGCCTCACCCTGCGCCGCCAGCTGGCGCGCGAAGGCGCGATTTTGCAGTCGACCACCGATACCGAGGTCATTCTGCATCTGGTGGCGCAGTCGCGCCGCAACCGTTTCGTCGACCGCTTCATCGATGCGCTGCGCGCGCTCGAAGGCGCCTATTCGCTCGCCGCCCTCACCAACAAGAAGCTGATCGGCGCCCGCGATCCGCTCGGCATCAGGCCGCTGGTGATCGGACGCCTCGACGGCGCCCACATCCTCGCCTCGGAGACCTGCGCGCTCGACATCATCGGCGCCAAGTATGTGCGCGACGTCGAGAACGGCGAGATCGTGGTGTTCGACGAGGAGGGCACCCATTCCCACAAGCCGTTCCGGCAGATGCCGGCGCGGCCCTGCATCTTCGAATACATCTATTTCGCCCGCCCGGATTCGGTCGTGGGCGGCCGCTCGGTCTACGAGGTCCGCCGCACCATGGGGGCGGAGCTGGCCCGCGAGGCGCCGGCCGACGCCGACGTCATCGTGCCGGTGCCGGATTCCGGGGTCCCGGCCGCCATCGGCTTTGCCCAGCTCGCCGGCGTGCCGTTCGAGATGGGCATCATCCGCAACCACTATGTGGGCCGCACCTTCATCCAGCCGACCCAGTCGATCCGCGAGATCGGGGTGCGCATGAAGCATTCCGCCAACCGCGCGGTGGTCAGCGGCAAGCGCATCGTGCTGATCGACGATTCGCTGGTGCGCGGCACCACCTCGCTCAAGATCGTGCAGATGATGCGCGACGCCGGCGCCCGCGAGGTACATATGCGCATCGCCAGCCCGCCGATCACCCATTCCGATTATTACGGCATCGACACGCCCGAGCGCGACAAGCTGCTCGCCGCCAATCACGACATTGAAGGCATGCGCGCCTTCATCGGCGCCGATTCGCTGGCCTTCCTCTCGGTCGAGGGCATCTACCGCGCCATGGGCCACGAGCGGCGCGACCCCTTGTGCCCGCAATTCACCGACCATTGCTTCACCGGCGATTACCCGACCGCGCTCACCGACCGCATCGCCGAGGTCGCGACACCGCGGCAGCTTTCGCTGCTCGCCGAAGCGAGCTGAAGCTCCTCAACCCGGCGCGGCGCGCTCCTTCTCCCCGCGTGCGCGAGAAGAAGCTCGCCTGAGCGAGTAGCAAAGCCCCATGACCCCCCCCCTCGCCGATCGGATCGCGCTCGTCACCGGCGCCTCGCGCGGGATCGGTCGCGCCACCGCGCTCGCGCTCGCGCGCGCCGGCGCCCATGTGGTGGCGGTCGCCCGTACCGTCGGCGGGCTCGAGGAACTCGACGATGCGGTCCGTGCCGTCGGCGGCTCCGCCACCCTGGTGCCGCTCGATCTCAAGGATACGCCCGGCATCGTGCGGCTCGCCGCCGCGCTCGGCGAGCGCTACCAGCGGCTCGACGTGCTGATCGGCAATGCCGGCATCCTGGGACCGCTGTCCCCGCTCGGCCATGTGGAGCCCAAGGCGTGGGACGAGGTGCTGGCCGTCAACGTCACCGCCAACTGGCAGCTGATCCGCGCGCTCGATCCGCTGCTGCGGCGCTCGGCGGCCGCCCGCGTGGTGTTCGTGAGCTCCGGCCTCGCGGCACGGCCACGCGCCTATTGGGGCCCCTATGCGGTCTCCAAGGCGGCGCTCGAGGCGCTGGCGCGCACCTACGCGGCCGAGACGGTCTCGACCCCGGTGCGGGTAAATCTGTTCAGCCCGGGCCCGACCCGCACCCGCATGCGCGCGAGCGCCATGCCGGGCGAGGATCCGAGCGGGCTCAAGCCCCCCGAGCCGGTCGCCGAGCAGATTCTGGAGCTGTGCCAGCCGCAGCTGCAGGAGACCGGCAAGCTGTTCGATTACCGCCGGGACTAGAGCGGATTCCGGTCGCTTTGACGCACGGTCTCTACATCGTCATGCCCGGCCTTGTGCCGGGCACCCACGTCTTTCACGCCACAAAGCAAGGCGTGGGTGGCCGGGACATAAGGGCGTTTACGCCCGTCTTCGACGGGCTATGCCCGGCCATGACGCACCGGGTGATTCCGTGCAAACGAAACCCGCTCTAGCGTTCACCCATGGGCGCCATGCGGCTTGTCGGGCAGCATCGGTTTAGTACAGCCCGGGCCGGGTGTGCTGGGCTCCGCCGAAAGTGCGGCGCGATTCGGGTTAAGGCTCTTTTAGTCCGCTTGATCAGTCCGGCCCAACGCAATATTCTCCGTTCTGTCGGCAAGATCGTCGAAGGAAGGTAGAGTCCACCACTGCGCTGCCACGGGAGGGTTCGATGACGACCGCCACGCGACTTGGAAATATTCTTACGAGATTGTCCTTCGGCGCATTAGCGAGCGTGGGCCTGCTGGCTTTGCCGATCGCGGCGAGCCATCCGGCGATGGCTCAAAACCACGGCCCGGCGGCGCTGGCCGGCACCGTATCCTCGCCGGAAGAAGGAAAAATGGAAGGCGTCGTGGTCAGCGCCAAGCGCCCTGGCTCGACCATCATGGTTTCGGTCAGCACCGACGCGCAAGGGCAGTATCGTTTTCCGCAGGACCGGCTCGCCCCCGGTGCTTATGACATCACCATGCGTGCCGTCGGCTACACGCTCAAGCCGACCGTGGCAACCATACAATCGAGCGGCTCCACGCAGCTCGACCTTACGCTCGCGAAAGCCGCGCCGGACGTTCTCGCCCTGCAAATGTCGAACAGCGAGTTGATGCAAAGCGCGCCGGGCACACCCGCGCAGAAAATGGCCATGCTGCGATGTCTCGATTGTCATGGCCTGCAGCGTCCGTTCTTCTCCAAGGACAATGCGTCGGAGATGGCGGTCACGTTGCAGCGCATGAGCGCGCATTCCTCGAATGCTTCGCCCAATTTTCCCTTCTTCAATCAGAACGCATCCGAGATCCTGAGCAAGCCACCGAGCAAGGGAGAAGAGGATCTCGGAGCCTACATCGCCTCGATCAATCTCAGCTCCGGGGAAGCGTGGCCCTATAAGGCCAAGACGCAGCCCCGGCCGACCGGCAAATCGACCCAGGCCATCATCACCACCTACGATCTTCCCGATTACGCCGCACCCCATGACACGCTGCTCGACAAAGCCGGGAACGTCTGGTTCTCCGATTTCCAGCACCAGCGCATCTCGAAGCTCGACCCCAAGACCGGCGCGGTCACGCACTATCCGGTCCCGGTGTCGAAGCCCGGCTTTCCGACCGGCGGCATCATGATCACGATGGATAAGGATGGGCACATCTGGGAAGGCATGATGGGCCAGGCGCAGATCGCCGAGCTCGACCCGAAGACCGGACAGGTCTCCGTCTATCTGGCGCCCGATTGGAACAAGGGCGACACGCGGGTCACCATGATCGACGGCCTGCACTCGAACGTCGACGGGAAATTGTGGACCAAGACCAACGGCGGCCCCGATCCCGGCCACGCCAACAAGCTTTATCAGTTCGATCTCGCCACCAAGCAATTCACCGAAGTGCTGCCGCCGGCCGGAAAGCGCGACATCGCCGGTTACGGACTGGTCACCGACCTCGACAACAATGTCTACAGCCTCGACAACAATCCGGCTCAACGGCAAATCTGGCGCACCAGCGCCAAGACCGGGGAGACGACCTACATCGACCTTCTGGCCGGCGTGGGCGGCGCGCGGCGAGGACATATCGACGCGCAGAACCGCCTGTGGTTCTCGCAGTTCCATGCCAATCGCTACGCCATGTTCGACCCCAAGAGCGGCAAGGTCATGGCGTGGGACGTGCCGGTCGCCTATGCGGGCGCGTACGATGTTCAGTTCGACGACACGAAATATGCGTGGGGCGCCGATATGAGCACCGACTTGGTTCAGCGGCTGGATGTGGAAACCGGCGAATGGAGCTCCTATCTCCTGCCCACTTCGATCAATACGCGCCATATCGATGTGCAGAAGAGCTCGGATCCCAACGTTCTCTCCAGCATGTGGACCGAAGGCCAGCAGACGAGCAAGATCGTCCATATCGAGCCGCTGACGCCGTAAGAGCCGCTTCGTTACGGCGCGCTCAAGCACATCTCATGAGCGTCGAGACGCTCATGAGAGCGTTCCCGGAAAGGTGAACATAAACGTCGTCATGGCCGAGCATAGCCCGCGAAGACGGGCGTAAACGCCCTTGTGTCCCGGCCATCCACGTCTTCAGGGCCGCAAGGTTGCAAAGACGTGGGTGCCCGCGACGAGCGCGGGCATGACGGTCGGAGATGCCGCGGCCCACTTCAGCTTTACCAGCAGCCGGCGGCGGGCCCCGAAATTAACCCACATCGTCATGGCCGGGCATAGCCCGCGAAGACGGGCGTAAACGCCCTTGTGTCCCGGCCATCCACGTCTTTGGCGTTGCAAAGACGCAAAGACGTGGATGACCGAGTCAAATGCAGGCACGAAGGTTGGCACGGCGGATGGGTCCAGCCTTCGCAGTGATGACCCAGAGGGTGTGGCTCCGATTCCACTTCCTGCGATCGCGCGTCAGAGATGCCCGCCGCGATCGAACGGGGAAAACGTCGTATAGATGGGGCACCAGCCGGCCGGGCTGATATCGCCCTCGACCAGAACGCAACCTTTGGGAAGAACGAAATACGGACAGCTGCCGCAACTTTCGTTTCCCTTCGGGTGATCTTGATACCGGGCGGCGGCCTGGGTCAGCTTTTTCTGCTCCTGAGGCTTGAATTCCTGTGCTTTGGCATCCGCGGCGCGGCCGCAGGTCGCGGCGGCGGCGACAACGCCCATTCTCTTGATAAAGGCCCTCCGCGACGATCCGAAAGTCGGCATGGCTATTCCCTCCCTCGCGCCTCAGCTCGACAATATCCGAAATCCCATGACCAGCCAATGCTCGCGCAGGGCACTACCACTGTGCCCCTATTGGCGTGGCCTCGCCAAGACGACGCATGCAAGGGCAGATCAGATGACAAATGATCGATCCAAGCGCATGCTGCGGTTCAAGATACGGATAAACAAACTCGAAACACAGGGAGACTGCCATGCGCGGCTTTGCTCTTTTCGTTGCCGGTACCGTAGTCGGTCTGGGCGTTACCGCCGCCGCCCAGAGCTTGTCCCCAAACCCGCGGATCGTCGGCCTCGGCTTTGTCGGGGTGAGCGTACCCGATCTCGATAAGGCCGTTGAATATTACACCAAGACGTTGGGCTTTCCGGAAGCATACCGGCAACTCACCGCGGCAGGGCAACCGCAATTCGTCATGGTCCAGGTGAGCAAGGAGACCTTCATTCAGCTGTGGCCGGCAACCGCACAACGTCCGCCCGGCATCGAGCACTTTGCTTTGCAAGTGGAGAGCTTGCCGACAGTTGCCGCGATGCTCAAGCAACGGGGCGCCGCGGTGGGTGACGTTGCATTCAACAAGACGACGAAGATGGACCACGCCAATCTTACGGACCCGAACGGCGTCCGGATGGAGCTGATCGAGCTGCCGCCGGATTCACCGCTCGGCCAGGCGATGGCCCACTGGCGCTGATCTCAGGCTCCGGACGTTGAACCGCATTGCGCACGACCGCCATAGTACTTCGGCACAGTGGTTTTGACTGGTCGGCTGCTGACTCCCTCATCCTGAGGAGGTCGGCTCTTGCCGACCGTCTCGAAGGATACAGCCCGTGACCATGGTTCGAGACGCGCGGGCGTTGCCCGCGCTCCTCACCACGAGGCCGAAAAAGGAGTCATATCCTCTGAGCGGACTCGCTAACGGGCGCCGGCGGCGGCGCCCGCGCCGCCTCAATCCGGGATGGTGCGCACCACGCTCGAGGTCGGGTGGTCGTTGAGCGTCGGCAGCTTGTTGTTCCTGCCGATGATCTCGTCGTAGGACGCGATGGTCTGGAGCTGGGTCTTCGCCTTCAGGAACACGACCTTGTAGCCGCCAGCCTTGAGCTGGCGCAGCAATTCGGGTGCGGCCTCGGCGGTCGCCTTCTGGAAATCGTGCATCAGCACGATGCCTTTGCCGTTCTTCTTCAGCTTCGCCATCACCGAGGCGATCACCTGGTCCGGCTTGTGGATCTTGAAGTCGAGCGAGTCCATGTCGGCCGAGAAGATGGCGATGTTTCGTTGGCCCAGATAGGTGACCATCTCGGGCGCATGGCTGAGTGCCGGGAAGCGGAAGAACGGCGCCGCCGGGCCGCCCAGCGCCCAATGCACCGCGCTGATGCCCTTCTCGATCTCGTCTTTCGCATCCTGGGTCGACAGCTTGGCCAGATCCTTGTGTGACCAGGTGTGGCTGCCGATGGTGTGGCCGGCGGCCGCCACCTGCCGCAGTATCTCGGGCGCCCACATCGAATGCTCGCCGATCGGGAAGAACACCGCCCGGGTGCAGTTGGCGGCGAGCGCCGCCAGCACCGCCGGCGTGTTCCGGGGCCACGGGCCATCGTCGAACGTCAGCACCACCTCGCCGGGCTGCAGGAAATCGTGCTGCTTGAAATGCTCGAACCCGAAGCCGGGACCGTCGGTGGTGTCGATCTCGACCGTGCGGGAGACACCCAACGCATCGGGCCCGCCCTGGCAGGACGGCGCGGCAGCTGCCGCCACGGGCGCCTTGGGCGCCGCAACCGCCGACGCGATCGATCCGGTGGTTTCGGCCGGTGCGGCCGCAGCCGCCCGCGAGGACGCGGTTGTGGGCTGGGCGGCCGGCGCGGCAGCGGTTTTCGCGGCCGGGGCCGCGGCCGCCGGCTGGATGGCCGGGGCCGAAGCGGCTTTCAAGGTCGGCACGCTGGTGGCGGTCGCGGGAGCCCACAGGAAGAAAACGATGCCAAAACTGATCAGAAGGGCCCCCAAGCCCAGAACTCCTACCATCGCGTTACGCATGCACATCCCCTTCGGCCAGGGACCGCTTCGGCCCTGGTAACCCAACTTCCCCGAAGAAGGTGAATCTGCTGTTACCAAGTCAGGTAGAAGTTTCAAAGCCCGGAGCCGGCCGGCTGTGGGGCGTCCGTGGCATCGCGGCTTCCAGAACGGGATTCGCCCGTGGAATCAAGGCGTATGCCGCCGGTGCTCGAGGTTCCCCAGATGCGCTGGCGCGGCCAATCGCGCAGCCGGCATCAGGACGCGCGGACCGTAGCCGCAGAGTCGGTCGAAACGCCTTCGCGCCCTGCCAAGCCGTACCGCCGCGCTGGCGCGGGCGTTGCCCGACGCGCTCAACGGTCGCCATGATACGCCGGTGCCGGGCTCGCCAGAACCAGGCTGCCCTTCAGCCGGAAGACCCGGCCATCATTCCTTCGGAGGCAGCCTGCGCAGCCAGGCACCGACGGGGGTCGAGATCGCACACAAGCGTTTTTGCCATGTCGCTGGCGCTGTCGTCGCTCCGGCTGGAGCTTGACGTGCCACCGAGCGAAGCTAGACATGATCGGACAATTGCTTTCAGGCCGTTGGAGGGCCGATGCAAGAGTTTGCTTCTGACTTCGAGCGATATGGCCTGTTGGTCGTTTTCCTCAATGTCCTGTTGGCCGAAGGCGGACTGCCGTTGCCCTCATTTCCGATACTGATCACGGCGGCAGCGCTCCTGACACGGGATCTCCGTCAAATCCCCGACATTGTTCTTGCGGGTGTCGGCGGCTGCCTGGTCGCAGACCTTGTCTGGTATTGGAGCGGCAAACGCTATGGCAGCCGGGTTCTGGGATTGCTCTGCAAAATGTCCTTGTCTCCGGATCACTGCGTTCGCCAGGTCGAGACGGTGTTCTTGAAAGTCGGCCCTTGGTCGCTTGTGCTCGCAAAATTCTTTCCGGGACTTTCGACCGTTTCGGTGGCAATGGCAGGAGTTACCGAAATGTCTTTGCCCCTTTTCGTTTTGCTCAATGGAATTGGGGCGCTCCTGTTTGTGGGCTTGGCCGTGCTGATAGGCCTGACATTTCAAGATGCGATCACCGACGTTCTGCGCAAGCTTGCAGAGGTAGGCAAGTTTGGCGTTCTATTTGTCCTCGCCGGGCTGGTCTTGTATCTACTGGCAAGATGGTGGCGGCGGCGGGAATTTATCCTTCAGCTTCGCATGGACCGGATCACGGTCGACGGGCTTCGCGGATTGATCAGCGAAGGCCATAAGCCTCTCATTCTCGACGCGCGGCCGAAGGAAATTCGCAAGCGGGATGGGATCATCCCGGGCGCTCTCTCCGCCAATCCCGACGACATCGATCCTCGGGTAATGAACTTATCTCACGATGCGGAGATCGTCGTGTACTGCGCATGTCCAAACGAAGTGTCGGCGGCCGTTGCCGCCAAGCATCTGAAGCAGGCAGGGTTCGAGCACATCCGCCCGCTTCTGGGTGGGATCGACGCATGGGTCGAAGCCGGACAGCCCTTGGAGCGCGCACCGTGCTCTACTTCGACCGAAAAGTCATAACCGACGAAGGCGCCGCGCCTCGCGGCTGCCCTATATTGCGATCTTGGTGGTGTGAGATGAGAGCGATAAGCCTTGGTGTTGCGTGCGCCGCTTTTTGGGTTGGTGCGGGAGCCATCGCGCAGGAACCTGGTCCAGGAGAGGCAGCTCCGACGGCTCCTCCGATTCAACGCTTCGGCGACAGCGACAAGACTTGTGTCGCCTGGACCGATGGCTGCCGATCATGTCGGCGCGACACCGACGATACGGTGAGCTGCTCCAACATCGGGATCGCCTGTCAGCCAGGTGGAATCACCTGCACGTCCACACAGAGACCCGCCAAGGAGCCGCCCAAGTGACCTGCGGGCGCCCTTCTGCGGCTTGACCCGGCCGTCGCACCGTGCACGGTGCGGAGGGGCTACGCCCCTCCTCCCAGATCCTGCCCGCGGATCGGCAGCGAGCGCAGGCGCTTGCCGGTGGCGGCGAAGATCGCGTTGGTCACCGCCGGCTGGATCATGGTGGCGCCGGGCTCGCCGATGCCGCCCCAGCGCTTGCCGGGCGTGGGCGAGAGATAGACTTCGGTCTTCGGCGCGTCCTTGTAGCGGACCACCGGATAGGTATCGAAATTGCCCTGCTCGACCCGGCCGTTCTTGACCGTGATCTCGCCAAACAGCGCCGCCGATAGCCCGTAGATCATGCCGCCTTCGAGCTGGTTCTCGACCCCGCGCGGGTTGACCACGACGCCGCAATCGCAGGCGATGACCACGCGATCGACCTTGACCTCGCCGTTGGTCACCGTGACCTCGGCAGTCATGCCGACGATCGAGTCGTAGCTTTCGTGCACCGCGACGCCGCGGCCCTTGCCGCGCGGCATCGGCTTGCCCCAGTCGCTCTTCTCGACCAGCAGATCGATCACTTGCTGGAAGTCCGGGCGATGCGCCAACAGCTCCCGCCGCAACGCAATCGGGTCCTTGCCGGTGGCATGCGCCATTTCGTCGATGAAGCTCTCCATGAAGAACACGTTCTGGGAGTGGCCGGGTGCGCGCCAGGGCCCGAGCGGCACATGGGTGTTCTTGAGGATCGAGACGACGCGGAAGTTCGGCAGCTTATAGGCCGTGTTGATCAGGCCCTGCATGGTCTGCGGATCGAGGCCGTCCTTGACGGCGCCCGGGTTCGAGCTGCCGGCCGAGTTGCGCATGTCGAGCGCGATCGCGGTTCCGTCCGCCGCAAAGCCGGCCTTGAAGCGGATCGCGGCCTGGGTGCGGTAGCGCCCCTGGCGAATTTCCTCCTCGCGGGTCCAGACGAGCTTGACCGGCTTGCCGACCGCCTTGGAGAGCGCGACCGCCTGGGCCACCTCGTCGGGACCGAGCCGCCGGCCGAAGCCGCCGCCCGAGAAGGTGTTGTGGATGTAGACGTTCTCGGGCTTCATCCCGGAGGCCTGCGCCGCGAATGCCAGCGCCTGGTCGGCGTTCTGCGTGCCGACCCAGACGTCGACCCGATCTGGCTGCACATGCGCGATGGCGTTGAGCGGCTCCATCGGGGCATGGGCGATGATCGGCACGTCGTAGGTCGCCTCGATGGTCTTGGCCGCCGTCGGCATGGCGGCATCGACATTGCCGTCGTGCCGCGCCTCGGCGCCCTTCTGGTCGAGCGCATCCAGATAGGCCTTGCGGAACTGCGCGCTGTCGGTGGTGGCGGCAGCGCCTACCTCCCACTCGATCGGCAGCGCATCGAGCGCGGACTTGGCGCGGAAGAACCGGTCCGCCACCACCGCGACCGCGTCCTTGAGCTTGACCACCTGCAGGACGCCGCGGCGCCCGGCGATCGCGCTTTCGTCGACCGATTTCACGGTGCCGCCGAACACCGGGCTCTTGATGATCGCGGCCCTCACCATGCCGGGCACCTCGAGATCGATGCCATATTTGGCCGAGCCGTTGATCTTGAGCGGCACGTCCAGGCGCGCGAGCCGCCGGCCGATGAACTTGTATTGGTCCGGACGCTTGAGCGCCGGCTCCTTGTCGAGCTTGATCGCGGACGCCTCGGCGGCGAGCTCGCCGAACCGGAAGCTACGGCCACTCGCCGTATGCGTGACCTTGCTCATGGCGGCCGCGCATTCGGCGGCGGGCACGTTCCAGCGCTTGGCGGCGGCGGCGATCAGCCGCTCGCGCGCGCTCGCGCCGGCCTGCTGCACCATGTCGCCGGTCTCGCGCACCGCGCGGCTGCCACCGGTGGCAAGGCTGCCATAGACCTTGTTCTCCCGCAGATTGCGGTTGGCGGAGGCGTATTCCGGCTTGACGAAGGCCCAATCGCATTCGAGCTCTTCGGCGAGAATTTGCGGCAATGCCGTGAAGCTGCCCTGCCCCATCTCGGCGCGGCCGTAGCGGATGATCACGGTGTCGTCGGGCTCGATCACCACCCAGGCGTTGATCTCGCCAGGATAGCGCTTCCCCTCCTCGCCCCAGGGGCGCACGCTCAGGCTCGCCGCCTTTGCGGGGCCGCCGAGGCCGACGCCGAGCGCCAGGCCGCCGGCGGTGGTGAGCGCGGTAGTGATGAAGGTGCGGCGGGAGAGATTGGTATCGGTCGTTGTATGGGTCATGGTGCTGCCCTCCCTTACGCGCGCATCAGGGCTGCAGCGCGATGCACCGCGCGGCGGAGCCGCTCGTAGGTGCCGCAGCGGCAGATGTTGGTGAGATTGGCGTCGATGTCGGCGTCGGTCGGGTTCGGGTTGGTCTTCAGATACGCCGTCGTCGCCATGATCTGGCCGGACTGGCAGTAGCCGCATTGCGGCACCTGCTCGGTCAGCCAGGCCTGCTGCACCGGGTGCATGCTGTCGGACGAGAGCCCCTCGATGGTGGTGATCTCGGCGCCCTCGAGGCTGCCGATCTGCACCGAGCAGGAGCGCATGGCCTGGCCGTTGACATGCACGGTGCAGGCGCCGCACGCCGCGATGCCGCAGCCGAATTTGGTTCCCGTCAGCCCGATCTCCTCGCGCAAGACCCAGAGAAGCGGGGTTTCGCCCTCGACATCGAGCTGATGCGAGGTCCCGTTGACCTTGATGTTGATCATGATGTGGTTCCGCGATGTGGTTGCACGGGCTCGCCTTGCCGGCGGCCGACTCCGTCAGGCTAGCACGCCGCCGAACCGCAGCCTAGCGGTCGAAAACCTGGGTATTGTCTAATTTGATTTTGGCGTCTGAAACGTCGGGGGCGACGACGGAGGCGGAGCGTTGCCTTCCTTCACGATGTCCCTCGCACTCGACAGCCATTTTTCGACAGCTTTCTCAAGCCAATCGTGGGCGTCATTGCTGGCTGGCTCTGGAAGAAAATGTTCAACCCCCCGCAAGAGTGCTCGGGCCCCTTCCTTGAAGCCCTCTCGGTATCTAACTTCGGCATTGTTAATACTCATGTCACGCCTCATTTGGTTATTTCACACCTCACTTGGTTATTCAGCTTGCCAATTCCACTGGAACCATAGCCGACGGTTCACCCCTGCGACCATGATGCACATGCTCGTGTCGCGGCCGGGCGTCAGAGAATTGCCTACAACAAGCCACCCTATGATTTGCGCCCGTCATGGGAGAGGAAGCGGTTCATAGCTTCTGTATGTAATGTAATTGTCATTACAAAAAGACTGCAGCGGTTGACATGTCAATACATTGTCACTACATCTCAATCATGAAAACCGATCTTTTGCAGTTGAGACTACAACCAGCCGAAAAGGAGGCCTTTCAAAGGGCTGCGGATTTAGCAGGAATTGCCCTATCGGCATGGGTGCGTGAACGCCTCCGGGGCGCCTCGCGTCGCGAGCTGACGGACGCAGGCGAGCAAGTTCCCTTTTATAAACGCGTGGCGGAGGATTCGTGATTGACCAAGCAAAATTGCCGATTGGCATAACTGACGTTGGAATCGCGGAAGCCCTGACGCGGTGGCAACTAACCGTCCCGCTGAACCAGCGTCGCTACGCCTGGGACGAGGAATATGTTGAGGAACTGTTTCACGATCTGACCAAGGCTTTCGAAAACGGCAAGCCTATCTATTTTCTCGGAACGATTGTGCTTACTGAGGGTGCGAAAGGCGCCAGAGAAGTCGCAGATGGCCAGCAACGACTCGCTACAACTGCCATCCTGCTGGCCGCGATACGCGACTATCTTCTTGAACTCGATGACAATCAGGGTGCAAACCAATATCAATCCGATTTTTTGATTAAGTACGACCCGCCAAGCGGTGAGTTTCGTCCGCGCATTCGGCTGAACACCGAGGACGACCAATATTTCCTGAATACTGTACTTTTGCCACCGAACCAGCGGCCGGCCGACGCCGCAAAAAAATTCAAATCGAACGAACGCATCACCGCGGCAGCGTTGAAAGCGGCGGAGCACGTTAGGAACATTATGGCCTGCACCCGGTTTTGTAGACAAGCAGTTAAGCTAATCCGGCCCGCATCTCGAACTCCATGGGGCTTAGATAGCCGATTGTCGAGTGCCGACGTTTAGCATTGTAGAAGCGCTCGATGTAATCGAACACGTCGGCCTTGGCTTCATCCCTCGTCCGATAGGTCTTGCGTGCGGTCCGCTCGGTTTTGAGGGACGAGAAGAAGCTCTCCATCGCAGCGTTGTCCCAGACATTCCCCGACCGGCTCATCGAGCAGACGACGCCGTGGTCAGCCATGAGGCGCTGGAACTGCTCGCTGGTGTACTGACTGCCGCGATCCGAGTGATGCAGCAGCGCATCCGGCTTACCACGCCGCCAGATTGCCATCAGCAGTGCGTTGGTGACCAGTTCGGCCGTCATCCCCGCGCTCATCGACCAGCCCACCACACGTCGAGAGAAGAGATCGATGACCGCCGCCACATAGAGCCACCCTTCCGCCGTCCAGATATACGTAAAGTCAGCAATCCATTTGCGGTTGGGAGCGGAGGCTTCGAAGGTTTGCTCGAGGAGGTTCGGAGCGACGGCGGCGACCTGCCGCTCACCCAGATCGGGCGGCAGTCGACGCCGTCGCGGGCGCGACTTGAGGGCCTGCAACCGCATCAAACGCTCAATCCGGTGCAGCCCGCACGACACTCCGTCTGCAAGAAGGTCTTTCCAAACCCGCCTGGCTCCATAGGTCCGATCGCTGGCAAGGAAGCTGGCGCGGACCTTTGCGCCGAGCTCTTCATCACTACGACTACGTTGGCTGCGTGGTCGTGTCAGCCAGGCATAGAAGCCGCCTCGCGAGACACCGAGCGCCCCGCACAACCAGTCCGCCGGCCAGATCCCCCGGTGCTTCGCAATGAAACCGAATTTCATGTCAATTCCTTCGCGAAGTAGGCCGCGGCTTTTTTTAGGATGTCTCGCTCTGCCTTCAGCTTGTTCACCTCGCGCTTGAGCTGCGCGATCTCCAGCTGCTCGGGCTTCATCTGACCCTGCCCAGGAAATGCTTGTTGCGGATCATCCGCAAGCGCCTTCACCCAACCGCGCAACTGCGACTGATGCACACTGAGATCGTGCGAGGCCTGCGCATACGAGACGCCCCGCTCCTTAATCAGCCGCACAGCCTCAAGCTTGAACTCGCGTGTAAACTTCCGCCTCTCCATGACCCACCTCCGGTTCCATTAAAACACCTAACTCGGCGTCTTCGGAACCGGGTGCAGGCCATAAATCCGTCAGACGATTGGAATATCGACAAGGAAACGGCGACCGCATTTCATCGCCGGATAGGGAACATGGTCTTGCTTGGCGCGAAGGATAATGTCGCGCTTGGCAATGGTCCATTTTCGTCAAAGCAGAAGACTCTCCAAGAGAGCCCATTCACCACAACCCAGGATGTTGGATATTGCGACAAGTGGGATGCCGACGAGATTCGCAAACGACAAAGCAGACTGGCCGCACTAGCGCCGAAGGTATGGCCGCTTTGAAGATGTGGACCACAAGCAGCAAGAGCGTTAGCGCTGAGCTTCGCAACGGAGGAAATCCAAATGGCTCTACAACCCCATCCGATGACCTCGGTTATGCAACTTTCGATTACCGTGGCTGGCCTTGGCATCGCCGCCGCCGCAATTCGCTGTGAAATTGTTTTCAGCCGAGTGCAACGCAAGATTGGTCGAGATCGGCGTTAGTGTGCTCCGCGCTGATCCCACAAAGGAACAGCAAGTCAGCGCGGCCCGCGAATGGGCGCTCAATCTTGTTGATGCAAATGCGGCCGGAATAAAGTTTTCTAAGGAGGCGCGCGTGCAACTGCTCAGGGGGCCACTGGATTTTCAGCCGTATGATGCTGGCTACACTGACTATGCGCCAACAAGCCGTATGCCTAAGAGGCCAAATTCAAATTGAGACACTACCGGGCTTGCGGCTGCTGGTGGACGCCGTTACGCTCGCCGCAAATTCAAGGAGGAGACCCGCCGTGATCCGCATCCTTCGAGCAAGCACTTGCGTTCGCCTCGCCGCCCTGGCGTGCGCCTTGGCGCCGCTCCTGATGGCGCGGGAGCTCGACGCGCAGACCGCCCTCAAGGTCCCGGCCGGACTGCCCGACTGGGCGTTCAACATTCCGGACAAGGTCCAGCCGAGCGCGGTGAAGATCGAAGGCATCATCAAGGCGCCGGGCAGCGCCAAGGAATATGAAGCCGTCCAACTCGGCGGCAACGCGCGGGCGCCGGACTGGTTTCCCGATGAGCATCCCGCCGCGCCGCGCGTGGTGACCGGCGGCACCGGGATCAGCTTTGCCTGCGGCACCTGTCATCTGATGTCCGGCCAAAGCCATCCTGAAGCGGCCGACATCGCCGGCATGCCGGCCGCCTACCTGATCAGGCAGCTGGCCTACTACAAAGCCGGCACCCGCCAGGACGACGCCCGCATGGGTCCGATTGCCAAGGCGACCTCCGACGAGGACATCCGCCAGGCCGCCGAATACTTCGCCGCGTTGAAACCTGCCCCCTGGGTGAAGGTGATCGAGACCGCGACGCCGCCCAAGACCTTCATCGCCATCGCGGGCCGTCACCGTCAGCTCCATCCCGAGGGCGGCACCGAGCCGATCGGGCGCCGCATCCTCGAGATTCCCACGGATCCGTTCCGCACCGAGATCCGCGACCCGCATTCCGGCTTCATCGCCTATGTGCCGCCCGGCAGCATCGCCAAGGGCGAAGCGCTGGTGAAGGACGGCGCGTGCGCCCGCTGCCATGGTGACACCCTCAAGGGCATGGGCGAGGTGCCGCGGCTCGCCGGGCTGCAACCGCTCTTTGTGGCGCGCCAGCTGTTCGATATCCAATATGGCTCGAGCGCCGGCGAAGTTGCGCAGCAGATGAAGCCGGTCGTCGCCAAGCTGTCGGAAGACGACATCATCGCGATCGCCTCCTATCTGGGCTCGCTGCCGCCGCAGTAAGAGGCGGCGGCGCTGCGCCCGGTACCAATTGCGGAAACGCGCCGCAGGGCAAGCCAGCGCGGCAGCGGGTCTTCGCCTCAAATGAAACGAGGAAAAACTTTCATGTCTGATTCCAACTCGGTTGGCCTGCATCGCCGCGGGTTTCTCAAAGGTGTGGCCGTCGCCGGCGGCGCCTCCATGGCCGGCCCCACCGGGGCCCTGGCGCAGGCGCCCGCAAGCCCGGATGCCAAGGCGCCGCCGCCCACCGCTGCCACGCGAGCCGCAGAGCGCGACCACCCGCCCGAACTGACGCCGTTGACAACCGAGAAGACCGGCTCGGACTTCATGGTCGACGTGTGCAAGACGCTCGGTCTCGATTACCTGGCCTCCTGCCCGGGCTCGACCTTCCGTGCCTTGCAGGAAAGCTTCATCAATTACGGGAAGAACAAAGCTCCCGAATGGCTGACTTGCCTGCACGAGGAAGTGTCGGTCGGGATGGCGCACGGCTATGCCAAGGTCGCCGGCAAGCCGATGGCCGCCATGGTGCATGGCACCGTGGGCACGCAGCATTCCGCCATGGCGATCTACAACGCCTATTGCGACCGCGTCCCGATCGTCATCTTCACCGGCAACGCCGGCGCGGTCGAGGAACGCCGGCCCGGGGTCGAATGGTTCCACAGCGTCCAGGACGGCGCCGCGACCGTGCGCGATATCGTGAAGTGGGACGACTACCCGCGATCGCTGCAGCACTTTGCCGAGTCCACGGTTCGCGGCTATGCGCTGGCCTGCGCGCAGCCGCCCGGACCGGTGTTCATCACCGCCAACTCCGGACTGCAGGAGGGCCCGCTGCACCAGCCGGAGGAGCGCAAGCTCAGCATCCCGCGCCTGAGCATGCCCTCGCAGACCGTCGGCGACGCGAACGCGACCGCGGAAGCGGCCAGGATGCTGGTGGCAGCGGAAGCGCCCGTGATCATCGCTGATCGCTATGCCCGCTCGCAGCAGGCGATGGACGATCTGGTGAAGCTCGCCGAGCTGCTGCAGGCCCCGGTGGTCGACCGTCGCGCCCGCATGAACATGCCGACCACGCATTATCTCTGTCAGTCGGAGCGGGGCGGCGGATTGGTCGCGCAGGCGGACTGCATCCTGACGCTCGAGCCGGTCGATCTCTTCGGCCAGCTCAACGATGTGATCGATCAGCTGGAACGGGTCGGACGCTCCCGGACCAAGCCGGGCGTCAAGATCGTCTCCATCTCCACCCGCGATCTGCTGGTTCGCGCCAACTACCAGGATGCCCAGCGCTATCTGGCGCCCGACGTCAATATCGCGGGCGACGCACAGACGACCTTGCCGTTTCTCATCGAAGCGGTCCGGCGCGAGATCAGCCCCGGCCGCAAGAGCGCGTTCGAGAGCCGCGGCAAGAAGATGCGCGAGGCCTTCGACGGCTTCGCCGATCGGGCGCGGGCGGAAGCGGCGCTCGCCTGGGACGCGAGCCCGATCTCCTCGGCGCGCATGTATATGGAGCTCTGGGACCAGATCAAGAAAGAGGACTGGGCGCTGGTCTCGGACGACAATTTCTCCTCGTCCTGGCCGCATCGGCTGTGGCCGATGGAGAAGCATCATCAATTCATCGGCGGCCCGGGCGGCTATGGGGTCGGCTACCAGCCGGTCGCCGCGCTAGGCGCCGCGCTCGCGCATCGCGATGTCGGCGGGCGCGTGGCCGTCAATGTCTGCGGGGACGGCGAGTTCAACATGGCGCCGCATACGCTGTGGACCGCGGCACGCCACCGCATCCCGTACCTGACCATCATCCAGAACAATCGCGCCTATCACCAGGAGCTCATGCACCTCCAGCGCATGGCGAACCGGCACAACCGCGATATCCGCACCGCCCATATCGGCACCACCATCGACAATCCGAATATCGACTATGCCAAGCTCGCCCAAGCGTACGGCGCGGTCGGCATCGGGCCGATCGGCGATCCGGGCGAGCTGGCCGGGGCTCTGCGCAAGGGCATTGCCGCCGTGAAGGCGGGGCAGCCCGCCCTCATCGATGTCGTCATGCAGCCGCGCTGAGGACCCCGCCAATGAAGCACGTCATATTCGCCCTCGCCGGGCTCGCTCTGGCGCTGGGCACCGCCGCCGCCCAGCAGCCTGCCGCGCCGGCCGGCAATTCCGGCCACGGCAGGACGCTCTATCAGGAAGTCGGCTGCTATGCGTGTCACGGCCTGGCCGGCCAGGGTGCGCAGGCAACCGGGCCAAGGCTGTCGCGCACACAGCTTCCGTTCGAGGGCTTCCTGTCCCAGCTTCGGCACCCGCAAAGCCTGATGCCGCCCTATGAGGCCGCGGTCCTGCCGGATCAGGACATCGCCGATATCTACGCCTATGTGCGGCAAATGCCGGCCCCGCCGGACCCGAAAAGTATCCCGCTGCTCAAGAGCGAACGCTGAGCCCCTTGCCTCGCCCCCCGCACATGCCGTGAGAATGGCCTTCCCCTGACCTTTCTTTGCCGCAATTGCTCTGTTTCTTGCGAGCCTTAATCGGGGGACGCGGGGGACGGGGTGCGGGGCGGGAAGCGACTTATACCAAAACGGCTGGGCCGGGACTGGGGGGCGTTGAAGCGCCCCAGCGGGCGTTTGATCGCCGCCGGGATCGCGGCGCTGGCCATCGGCGCGGCCGTGGGTTTTCGGACCGCGCCTGCGGTGGTTGCGGCCACTGAAACCGTCCAACCGAAGAATATCGAGCGTTTCCCTTCCGAGCGGTTCCCCTCCCAAGGGCAGCAAACCCCAGGCAGCCGGGGAATGCAGTTGGCGAGCGTCGATACCGGGGCGGTTTTCCGGCTTGAGGACGGCGACACATCGCCCGGCTTGGCCACCTCCGCAATCAGCCGTACGTCAGGAGAAGATCGCACACTCGGCGCGCGCGTAGCTTCGTTCGCCGAGCGTTTCATGGGCGCGATCGATTGGCCGGTCGCCCGCCCGAGCGAGAGCACGCAGGTCCGTTCCGACCGCCCGCTTCCGGCCGCGCCCGATCCGGCCGTACGTGCGAACGCCGGACGCGCCGTCGCCCAGTCGGCGCGCAGCCCCGCACCCGTCACATCGGCGCCCGCCAATGTTGCCAAGAAGCCGGTTCGCCTCGCGGATGCTTCCGCTTCCGACGATTTGAGCGTGCCTGCCGATGACGACAGTCACACCGCGATCTACGACATCCTGGCGCACAAGGTCTACCTGCCAAGCGGCAAGGCGCTCGAAGCGCATTCAGGCTTGGGCAGCTACCTCGACAATCCGCGCTATGTGGCCGAGAAGGATCGCGGGCCGACACCGCCGAATGTCTATGACCTGTCGTTGCGCGAGGAGCTTTTTCACGGCGTCCGCGCCATCCGTCTCAATCCGGTCGGCGGCGGCAACATGTACGGCCGCGACGGGATGCTGGCGCATACCTACATGCTCGGTGCCAACGGCCAATCGAACGGCTGCGTCTCCTTCAGCGACTATCCGGCTTTCCTCAACGCCGTCCTGAACGGCGAGGTCAGCCGCCTGGTGGTGGTCGAGCATCTGGCGAACCCGCCCAACTCCAGGACCGCCTCGGGCTGGATTCCCGAGGCCATCAGGTCCTTCTTCGGACGGTCCTGAGCCGCGGTGCTCCGCGCCGCCCGTTGCGGCCTTTTCAGACTTAATTTCCACCGGAACCTGCTGTACATTGCGCGGCAGCCGCCCTTGAAATCGGGACGTGCCGAAGTCCCTAACGCAAAGCCAACGGGCAGCGATTACGCCGTCGGCGGGCACACTTGGCCGCAGAATGTCTTTTCCTGATCTGACCGCGCGCCCGCCTACACTGGTGCGCAAGGAGCAACATCATGCGTCATTCGCCTATTCTCAGCTTGCCTGCAATCACGGCATTCGGGCTTGCCCTCTTGTGGAACGGCGGCGCGCTTGCCCAGACGAAGTCCCTCAAGGATCAATTGGTCGGCACCTGGATCTTCATCTCGTCGACCAATACCAAACCTGATGGCACCAAGTTCGATCCATGGGGCCAAAACCCCAAGGGCACGACCATCTTCGAACCCAATGGTCACTATGCCTTCATGCTGATGCGCTCCGACCTGCCGAAGTTCACCGACCGCTCGAAGACCACGCCGGAGGACGGCAAAGCGGTGGTGCAAGGCTCGATCGCCTATTTCGGCACCTACACGGTCGACGAGGCGAGCAAGACCGTAACGATGCATGTCGAGGGCAGCACGCTTTCGGCGCTCAACGGCACGGATCAAAAGCGCATCATCAAATCGATCTCGGCCGACGAGCTGAACACCGTCAACCCGGTCACCTCCGAGGGCGGTTCAGCGGCGGACACCATCTACAAGCGGGCCAAATAGGCGCGTAGCATCATGGGCGGCCCGCCCTGGCCACGCACGTAGTGCGGCCAGGGCGCGCTGCTTCCAACCCGCCGATCCCTGGCGCCCGTCAGACCCCGAGCTTGTCGGCGAAGTCGTTGAAGTTCTTGGCAACCACATCGAATGACGTCGACGCCTTCGGTGTGGTCTCGCCGGTGCCCGGACCGCCCTCTCCGGGCCGTCCGATGTGGCCGGTGCGCAACCCGAGATTCTGCGCGGACGCCAGGTCGTCGCTGTGCGCCGCGCACATCATGACCTGCTCGGGCTTGAGGTTGAACGCCTCGCAAGTCATCAGATAGACCTTCGGCTGCGGCTTGTAGCCCTGGGCGATCTCGGAACCGAGGATCGCGTCCCAGGGGAGATTGTTGCGTCGCGCCACGTCGGCCATCAGCGCGATGTTGCCGTTCGAGCACGGCGCCATCAGAAACCGTTTGTGCAGCCGGGCAAAGCCCGGACCCACATCCGGCCAGGCGTCGAGCTTGTGCCAGGCGAGGGTGAGCTCCGCGAGCGTCGCATCGTCGAGCTTCTCGACCCGGAATCGCGGCAGGATCCGCTCGAGATTTTCCCGATGCAGAATATCCAGCTTGACGAACGGCCGCCGCCCGCTTCGCACCTCGTCCATGCTCGGCCCGTATTCCTTGCGCCAAGCATCCGCGAACGCGTGCCAGTCGAGATCATTGCCCATGGGCTTGAGAATGCGCTCCACCTCGTGCGCGACGCCATTGCGCCAATCCACCACGGTGCCGAAGGTGTCGAATACCAGCGCCTTGACGTCGGGCATCGGCAACGCGGCCGCAGCCTGCGCCCACGCCCGGCTCGGCGCAAACGGCCCGGAACCGGCGAGCGCGCCGGCGGCCGCCAATGCGGCGCCACTTCGGATGAGCCCGCGGCGCGTCGAATTCTTGCTGGCACTCATGGTGGCATCCTCCTCTGGGATCGAAAGAAGGAAAGCGTCGCCGCGGAAGGCGGACGCGCCAGCCTGAGATGCCGGCGCGTCCGAGCTGTGTCAGGAGCTGTGGTCCTCCCTACTTCGCCGTCGGCTCCATGCGCGCCGTCTTCCAGTGCTGGGCAGCGGCCTGGCCGCCGACGAACTGGGCGAATGCCAGCGCCGCGGGCGATGCCGACTTGGCGGTCAGCGCCACCTCATAGGCGGTATAGTCCTGCAGCGGCGCCGGCACCGGGCCGGCGAACTTCACGAAGGTGCGCACCTCGCTCGCATTCATGAGGCCGAGCTCAAGCTCGCCCTTGGCGATCAGCTCCTGGCCCGGGTCGAGGCCGACGACCTTCACCTTGGGCTTGATCGTGTCCATGATGCCGGACGCGGCCAGGATGCGCTGGATCACGACGCCGCTGCCGTTGGGCACGGCCGGATCGCCGACGCCGATCGACTTGGCGGCGAGCAGCGCCTTCTTGAACCCGTCGGCGGTCGAGAGGTCGGGGGCGGTCGCGTTCGGAGCCACCGCCATGCCGATTCCGCCGCGCACCACCGGCTTGCGGGTCTCGGGCTTGAGCCCGTTGTTTTTCGCCAGCTCCGCCATCGCGGGCTCCGACTGGATCACGACGTCGAAGGCTTCGCCGGCAGCGAGCTTTTGCGACACCATCGCGGGCGAGCCGGCGAAATAGGTCACCTGGTGGCCGGTCTGCTTCATGAAGTCGGCGATGATCGGGTCGAGGCCGAGCTTCACGCCGCCGACGCTGATCACCTTGACCTCATCCGCGATGGCGATGCCGGCCGACGCCATGACGGCGAGCGCGGCGACGGCGAGCGCGGCGAGGCAGGTATTGAAGACTGTGCGCATGGCTAATCTCCTCCCAATTCGGTTTCTCTGGAATTTCCCGGACAATCCCGGTCTCCCCCGGATGGTAGCGATTTTCCGGATTGGCCGAAAGCCCGGAGGCCATGACAATCGATTCCCACGTGCGCGAAAACGCCGGGGAACCCGAAGCCGGCTGCCCGGGTTGAGTGCTCGGCAGCACCGTGCTGGCGCGAAAGGAGCATTCCCAATGTGCGATTACAGCCTGGAGAACGTCATGACCCGACCCGCCAAGGTCGGCGACAAGCTGATGGTGACAACCTTCGCGGCATCGATCACACGCGGCTTTGCCGCCGTTGCGGAGCCCGAGGTGGCGGTGTGTCTGCGTCCCGGCACGGAGGTCGTATTTGATCGGGCGGTCGAATTCGATGCCTGGTTCTCGTTCCTGCCGAAGCGGACCACCGCGGCCAAGGTGGCGCGGTTTCGGCAGATCGAAGGCGACATCCCCGGCCACCGCGACGCCCTGGAGTTTCCCGATGGCAAGACTGTCCTGGTCACCAAGCTGACCAAAGGGCAAGTCGCAAGGGTGCTTCAGCTCCCCGCGGGTGCGCGCAGTCTCGAAGGCGATCTTCAAGCGCTCGATGCGAGCGTCCCATAAGTCCCATAACGCGTGCCTCGATCGCGCGCCGGCCCGTGACGCGCGAACCCGACCTCCCTCCAGCCGGCGCCGCAGCGCACGCCCCGACGTGCCCGCTGCGGCGGCCGGGCTCTGCTGCCGACGCGCTCCCGAGCATCATCATTCGCGGCGGCCTTCTCGATTTCATGGGCCGGGTGTACGGTCGGAGCCGAGCTTCAACGATCCGCTCAGCACTTCCGCGCCCTGCCGGCATCGCCCTTGCGGGAACGCAATCGCCAACTCGGAGGAATCATGCCTCGAAGCATTGTCGCCCTCTTGGTGGCTTCGTCTCTGCCGCTCGGGCACGCGCATGCGGCCGACCAGAAAGCCGGCATCCCGCAGCTCGAATCCTCGACCGTCGGCTGGGCGAAGGTCGCCGACGATTTCGAGCCGCCGCAATCGGGGCCGGGGCCGGTGACCTTTGACAAGGCTCATCCTTACGTTCCCAACGGCTTCGGCAAGCAGGTGACCTTCCGGATCGCCGATCTCACCAATCCGATTCTCAAGCCGTGGGCGATCGAGAAAATGCGCGAGCAGAACAAGCTCGCGGCGACTGGCGAGCGCGCCTACGAAGCCCGCGCCAGCTGCCGGCCCGGAGGAGTCCCGGGATTTCTGGTCATGGGCCGGGTCAACCCGCTGTTTTTTGTGCAGGGAAAACGCGAGGTCATCCTGATCAACGAAGGTGGCCCGGAAGTGCGCCACGTCCTGCTCGACGTGCCGCATTCGGTGCATCCGAAAATCAGCCCCTACGGGGAATCCGTCGGTCACTATGAAGGCGGCGATACCCTGGTGGTCGACACCACCGGGCTATCGGACGACACCTACATCGACAATTATCGTACCCCGCACACGACGCAGCTTCACGTCGTCGAGCGCTTCCAAGTGGCCGACGGCGGCAAGACGCTCAGGGTTACGATACAGGTCGAGGATCCGGGCGCGTTCAACATGCCATGGTCGGCGCGGCAGACCTATCGCCGGACCCGTACCGGCGCGATGGAGGAGACCGTTTGCGCCGAGAACAACATCGCGTTCGATGCCTCGGTCACCGAGATTCCCAAGGCGGACAAGCCCGACTTTTGAGCATCTTGCGAATCGGCCCGGGTCATCGACCCGGGCACACCCGAAGCATTGGTTGGTGACGTCGGTCACGATCGGCGTCTCGGGATATCCTGCCCGGAATTGAAAGCCGCGCCACCGAACCACTATGCAATGCCGATCCCGCCATGTTAAATGTCGCCGGGATCGGGCTTTCCAGCATACGGAGATCGTTTGATGGCGCTCAGAGCACTCCTTGTCGCTACCATGGCAGCCTTCGCCGGTACCACGCAGGTTTCGGCACATCTTCCGGCCCCCATGGTCCCGACAGCGCTGGTGGAGGATGTGCAAAGCCCCACCACCGGGATCGAGTTCATGGACTATGTCGGCAACGGCCAGGTGATCAAGCTCGCGCCCGGCGACATCCTGGTTCTCAGCTATCTCAAGTCCTGTGCGCACGAGACCATCACGGGCGGCACGGTAGTTGTGGGCGCGGAGCAGAGCGATGTCCGGGACGGCCAGGTCGTGCGGACCAAGGTCCCCTGCGACGGCGGCAAGATTCGCCTGAGCTCTCAGCAGGCGAGCAAGAGCGCCGCCAGTGCCTTCCGGCTGCAGAGTGCCGACATCCAGCCGGACCTGTTCGCCCGCACCCCGGTGGTCCAACTGCCCAAGACGCTGGCGAGCGCCGACCGTACCCTGCTGATCGAGCGGACCGATCGCCGTGGCGAGCGCCACGAGGTCAAGATCGATGACGCCATCGTGGCCGCCGGCTTCTACGATCTGGCCAGGAGCAACGTAACTCTCGCGCGGGGCGCGATCTACGATGCCAGCATCGGCGGCCACAAGCTGACGTTCCAGATCGACCCCAAGGCCAAATCCGGCCCGGCGCCGGTCGTCAGCCGCCTGCTGCGTTTTTAATAGCTGCCGTCCGGCCACCGGGCGCCGTCGATGGATCCGGTTCGCCTGCGCGCAGCCGCGGCAGGCGTCCTGATTGCGCTCGCGGCGGGGCTCCTCGCCGCCTCGCCCGCACTCGACGGGTTGCGGGGCTTCTCGATCGACTTGCTGACCATGCTGCGCTGGTACGCATTCGGAGACGCGTACCCGGGAGCCTCCTCGCCCACGGTCGTGCTGGCGCTCGACGAGGAAACCTTCCGGACCCCGCCGTTCGAAGGCAGCCCCAGCATCACCTGGACGCCCGAGATCGGCCGGGTGCTGACCGCGATCATCGACGGCGGCGCCAAGGTCGTGGGCTTCGACATCGTATTCCCGACCTCGATCGAGCAATCCGCGGTGCCGTTCGGCGACGAGACCCTGGGCTCGCGCCTGCGCGGCTTCGACCGCGACTTCTTGCGCGCGCTCGCGCTCGGCGCCCGCACCGGCAAGGTCGTGCTCGGCGAGGTCCAGCATCAGGAAAATCCGGTCTTGCCCTCGCCCGGCCAGCGCGCCGCGGTCGGCTTTGGACGCAACATCCGCGCGCTCAACGCCTACGACGATCCCGACGGCGTGATCCGCCGCGTCCCGCTCGTGTTCACGGTCGATGGCGAGCCGGTGCCATCGATGGCGGCCGAGCTCGCGGCGCGCACGACCGGGGCGCCCGCCTCCGCGCAGCTCGCCGCCGCGGGCGCCGTGCCCGGCACGATCACGCTCAACTTCGCCGGCGGCGCCGACGACATACCCACATTCTCGCTCGCCGACCTGAACGCCTGCGCCGGGAAGGGCGACCAGGACTTCTTCCGCCGCCATTTCGACGGCAAGGTCGTGCTGATCGGCACGTTGCTCGACGTCGAGGACCGCAAGATGACCTCCAAGCGTTTCGCCACCGCGCCCGAAGGCGCTCGCGCGGAGCGCTGCGCGCTGACCATCCCGGCGGCCGGGCAGAGCTTCGCCCGCGACTCGATTTCCGGCGTCTACATCCATGCCACGGCGGTGAACAATCTCATCCGCGGCGACGCGCTGCGCGAGCTCGGCCGCGTCGGCACCGGGATCGCCTCGTTTGCGCTGGCCGCGCTGGCGGTCGCGGCTGCGCTCGCGCTCGGGCCCAACGCCGCTGCACTTGCCTTTCTCGGCATCGCGGCGGCCTGGAGCACGGGCGCCACCATTGCGTTTCGCACCGCGCTGGCGGTGCCGCTGGTCGAGCCGCTGTTGACGGCGCTCGCCGCGCTCGGCGCCGCGATCGGCTATCGCCTCGTCGTCGCCGACCGCATCATGGCGGCGCAGCTCGCGGAGCGGCGCGCCCATGAGGCCGAGATGGCCAGCGCCGCCGCCATTCAGCGGGCCATGCTGCCGAGCATGCAGCCGGATGACCCCGCCCGGGAAAAGCTCGATATTTTCGCCGACATGATACCGGCGCGCGAGGTTGGCGGCGACTTGTACGACATCGTCGAGCTCGACGGGAACCAGGTCGCGATCACGATCGGCGACGTTTGCGGCAAAGGCGTTCCGGCCTCGCTGTTCATGGCGATCACGCAGACGGTCATGCGGCTGGTGGTCCGTTCCAGCCGGGATCTCCAGGCCGAGATGAAGGCGGCCAACAAGCTCCTGGTCGCCAACAATCGCGAGGTAATGTTCACCACCTTGTTCTGCGGCGTGATCGACGTGCCATCCGGCACGATGACCTTTTGCAACTGCGGTCACAACCCGCCGCGCCTGCTGCGCCGGGGCGAGAGCACATTCGAATCGCTGCGCAGCTGCGGGCCGCCGCTGGCGATCGTCGATGACTTCGGCTACGTGCCGCGATCGATCGCCCTGGCGCCCGGCGACCTGCTGCTGCTCTACACCGATGGGGTAACCGAGGCCGAGAACATCGAGGCCGCGCAGTTCGGCGAAAAGCGTCTCGAGCAGGCGATTCTCGAGATGCGCGGCCATCCCGCGCGTGAGGTCGTGGAGCATGTCATCAAGCGCGTAGCGGAGTTCGCCAAGGGCGCCCCCCAGTCCGACGACATCACCTGCCTCGCGGTCGTTCGCAACGAGCTGTGATCCGATCTACGAGAAGGGGGCATTCCGCCCGGACGCCCGTCGCCTTGATGCTCGGCCACTATCCTTGACCCTGAAGCTGGCTGTCCGGCCATGGCTCTTGCGGCCGGTCAGTCGGAAGCTCACACCCCAAAATCACGAGCCGTCCGCCTGCTGGAAGATGCGCCCCACGTCGCGCTCCCCGTCGAACACGTCGAAGTCGGTTTCCGACCGCGAGCCGGACGGGCGAGAGATCGATCCGAACAACCATTTGTCCACCGCGTCGATGATGGCCGCCTCTTCCGTCTCGGCGAAGTCGCCGGCAGACCGTCGTCAAGACGGCTCGCGCCAGCGGTGAACCAAGCGCCGAAGTTTGATGTAAATCAAAATCGCTGGCTTGCCGCTCTTTAGTTTGCTGTGTCAACGCGACCTGCCTTCCCCGGGGTGGGCCGCGTGGTCCTGGCGCAGTGTACCGGTCACCTGTCCGCCACCTGCGTCGGGGCCTTGATGCGCGGGGCGATACGGGAGGTGCTTGGCCGCCGGCCTAGCTCGCGTCCCTGAACAAAGGAGCACATGGCAATGACTGGAACCAAGGCGTACGCTCTGCTTGCCGCTATCACGGCCGGAGCGGTTTTTGGCACCGTTTCTACCACCTGGGCGCAGTATGGCGGTGGATCCAACACCCGCGGGTCGGTTACAGCCTGCAGCTTGTCCGGCGTCAATCCAGCCGACCACCCTGATGTCTTCGGCAATCCTACCATCGCCGCAACGTACGGCTTTGTCCAATCAAATGGTTCCTGGCATGTGGCGCCCGGATGCCGTCGTGGCGCCGCCACGTTTGCACCAGCGGCGTCTGCGTTCGCCGCCATGGGCGAACCCATCGTCGCACTTGGCCAGCCCGTCACCGGCGGCTCAGGCCCCGGCGGGTTGATCATGAGCAACGGTCTGTGCTGGGTGCAAAACAATGGAACCATGTACCGTTGGGGTCTATGCCCTAAGCCTTGAACAAAAGGCGCAAAGCTGTCGCTCGGTGTGGTGAAACCTCGCCAAGCAATCGATCAGCGGTGCCGGCCATCGGATGATTGAGCTCGCCGGCACCGCGGCGCCATCGCAGCCGTGCGTGCAGTTGTTGCCCGATACTTAATTGCTATACTTTATACCTTCGCCCGGCCCTGACGCCCGTCGCCTTGATGATCGGCCAGCACCCAGCCGGCGTCGACGACGGTTGGAATTTCCGGCGGCGCTGCCGGGGGCCCCCCACCCGCCGCACCTGGGTTCCAACCGGTTCGGAGAGGTGCTAATTTCCGCCCCGGTTCGCGGGGCATACCGGTTTATGGCTCCGAGGATCGGTTGTGGGTCTCCGACTCGAGCCCACAATTGGGGGCGCGCGACATGGCCCGACCGGAGGGTGGCCGACGGTGGGGAGCGGGTGGTCATGGACGAGGCTGCGCGGCTCTCGGCGCTGATCGGCGACATCTACGATGCGGCGCTCCAGCCGGAGCTCTGGACCGGCGTGATGGAAAAGGCCGGCGGATTCGTCAGCGGCTCGGGGGCGTCGATTTTTTCCCGGGATTCCGTCCACCGGACGGGAAATGCCCACTACAGTTTCGGCGTCGATCCACGGTACGAGCAGCTCTACTTCGAGAAGTACATCAAATTCGATCCGTTGAACGCGGCCTACCTGACGCTCGCCGTGGGCGACGTGATGAGCAACTCGAACGTCGTTGATCGCGCTGAATTTGCCGAATCGCGTTTCTATCAGGAGTGGGCGCGGCCGCAGGGCTGGGTCGACAATATCTTCGCCGCGCTCGAGCGATCGCCGACCAGCATCGCCGGCTTCGTGGTCTTCCGCCATGAACGCGATGGCATCGCCGACGACGACGCGCGCGGGCGCCTGCGGCTGCTCGCGCCGCACCTGCGCCGCGCCGTGCTGATCGGCAAGGTGATCGATCTCAAGGTCATCGAGGCGGCGACATTTGCCGATGCGCTGGACGGTCTCAGCGCCGGCATGTTCCTGGTCGATGCGAGCGCGCACATGGTCCATGCCAACACCGCCGGCCACGCCATCCTGGCGGCCGACGATTTCCTGCGACTGGCCGGCGACCGATTGGCCGCCCGCGATCCCGAAATCGATCGGGTCTTGCGCGATGTCTTGACCGCCGCCGGCAACGGTGACGCCGCGGTCGGCATCAAGGGTATCGCGTTGCCGCTGTCCGCTCGCGACGGCGAACGTCACGTCGCCCATGTGCTGCCGCTCACCTCGGGCGCGCGACGCCGCGCCGGCGTCGCCACCTCCGCTGCCGCCGTCTTGTTCGTGCACAAGGCGGCGCTGGATTTTCCCTCTCCGCCGGAGGCCATCGCCCGCGCCTACAAGCTGACGCCGACCGAGCTGCGCGTGCTGCTCGCCATCGTCGAGATCGGCGGCGCTCCCGAGGTCGCCGAGGCGCTCGGGATCGGAGACGCCACGGTCAGGACCCATCTCGGCCGGCTGTTCGAGAAAACCGGCGCCAAGCGCCAGGTCGATCTGGTCAAGCTCGTCGCCGGGTTTTCGAGTCCGCTGCACCACGGCTGAGCGGGCACTTCCCGGCCGTGGTCCTTTGATCGGCCTTCACGGATGCCGGTCAAATCGCGTCACAGTGCATTCAAGAAATTGATCAGGTCGCTCTTCTGCTGGTTGGTGAAACCGATACCGAATCGCTGATCATAAAAATTCACGACGTCCAGCAGGGTCGCGGCCGATCCATTGTGGAAATAGGGCGCCCGCGCGGCCAACCCGCGCAGGATGGGCCCCTTGAGCTTGCCGATGTCGGCACAGGCCCCGCTGATCAATGCTTTCCCGGGGTCGGTGACGACAAAGGTCTGCCCTGTGAGCGGGCCACTCGTGCATTGCAGGGTAAAGACCGGTAGCCCCGAAATATCGAGGGCCGGCGGGCTGTTGGCTCCCGCGTTGGCGATACCGATATTCAACGGCGCCTTGACCGAATGATTTCCTACATTGGGCGTGTCATGGCAGGTCCCGCAAAAGCCGGGAATGCTGGGTTTATTGAGAGCATCGTTGAGGCCGCCGACTCCGGTGATGTTGATGTTGGTCGTGTTGAACACCTCTTCGCCGCGCGCGATCGATTGGCGGTACCGCACCTCATCGTCGCGCCCGAACAGGCCCAGCCATGGCCGGTAGACATCGAAGATGTTCGGGTCGAATGGCAGGTTTTTGGGATTTTGTCCCAAAGGATCATTTACGCCGATGAAGAACTTCCCAAGCTGCAGCGACAAGGCGACGGGACCGCCAAGTGCGCCACCCTCATGCAGTATCCCGGCATTTCTGTCGAAGGCCTGCGCGGTGAAGACGCCGGTTTCGAATGCAACGATCTCGGCCTGCTGTGCAGGAGTTGGAGCGGCACTGCCCTGCGCATGACCAAGCGTGGCATCGATGGCCTGGCTGGTGAAACTGGGTTCCCGCCCATCCCACATGATCGTGCTCAGGAACCCGAGATTGGTGGATGGAAGCGGCCGGCGGTAGACAGAGACGATGCCCGACGTCGGGCTCGTCAGGCCGGTGGCCGGGTTCGTCGTGCACTGATACGGATCGCTCACCGACGTCACGGCGAATTGCAATGTCGCCGGCGGCACCGGAGTCGGCATCGGCAGTCCGATGCGGATCAAGCCCTTGTCGGTCAACAGCTTGTAGGCCTGCCGCCTCGCCTGGAGAGTCGACACATTGGCGCTCGGACAGGTGGCGCCGTCCACCAGGCGGAAAATGGGGTCGGTACCGGCGCTCGCCGCAAATCGGTCGGCCACGCCCGCGGCGCTGACGCCCCAGCCGTTCTGCGGCTGATGGCAGGTGAAACAGGTCCTCCCGTTGGTTCCGAGGTTCTGGAAGAACGCATTGTTTGCGGTGAACGTCGCCCCGCCCGGCTGGAACGTCGCGATCGCACCGCTCGCGTCCGGATCCAGCTCGAATTTCGGGATAACGAACGGCGCCGACTGAACACTTTGGTCCGGGTCCTTGAAGCGGCGCATCGCCTGCATGTGGTTGATCATGCCGGGCGCAAAGGCCGGCACGTCGGCTCCGCTCTCGCCACCGGCCTGTTGGGCGATCGCAGGCTGGGGCATAACGTTCAAGATGCAGGCCAAGGCGACCCCGGCCGCGGAAACTCTGAGCGTCTTGATGATCTCGGGATGCGTGCAGGCGATGCTCGACCACTTGCTCACGGCCACTCGCCTCCTCCATCTCGGCACGACATGCCTTGAACGGCCGAGCGGGACCGCATCGCGTGGCGGAATTCCGATGGACTTCTTGAAATTCATTTTGCGCTGCACCATGGGACCCTCCCGAAACGGGTTGCCTCTGAATGAGCGATGGCGTTAGCGGTCATCACCTGCTGTCGAGGTGACGACCACTTTCATGGGCCCCTGCCTGAAGCGGTTCCATGGGAGAAAATGTTCCATCGCGCCTTCGATGCACCATGGTGCTGCCGAAGCGGCATCGCGTCCCCCAATTGAAGGAGGCTGCTCATTTTTCAGGAGGCACCCGGACCGGCGCCGCCTTGACGACCGGCCACCACTTCTCGACCTCGGCTCTTTCAAAGCTTGTCCAGCGCGATAGCTCGCAGGTTGGTCGAAGCCGGCTGCGGGGCAAAAACGGGTTCCAGGTTGCCGATCAGGCCGCTTTCGGAAACAATACGCCGAACTCGAAGCTTCACCGTGCTCGCAATTGACGTTCCCCGAACCCGGGTCGCATTACGGAAACGCCCGATGCGGACGCAAATTTTCACCGCGGCCATGGTCGCGGCGATGGCCGCCATCGTCGCCGCGCCGACCATGCCGCGGGGTGTTGCCGCGGAGGCCACCGGGACAAGAGTTTTCAGCAGCGCCGCGCCGCGAGCCATTTTGCGGGAGATTGCTCCCGTTTTCGAACGCGTGACCGGACAACCGCTCGTGGTCGAATACGCCTTCGCCGCCGATCTCAAGCGCCGGATCGAAGCCGGCGACCCGTTCGACGTGGCGATTCTGCCGCCGGACATCGCCGATGACCTGGTGCGGCGGGACAAGCTCGTTGCAGGCTCCCGTGTCGACCTGGGGCGGACCGGATTGGGCGTCGCCGTGCGCATGGGTGCGCGCAAGCCCGACATCGGCACGGTGGACGCCTTGCGGACGGCTCTGCTGGCGGCCCCGACGGTCGCCTATGCGGAAGGCGGCGCGAGCGGGGTTCAATTCCATGACATATTGGCGCGGCTCGGAATCGCGGAAGCGATTCAGCGCAAGCTGCGGCCTTATCCGGCCGGCGGTGCCGTCGAAGCGGTGGCGCGCGGCGAGGCTGATCTGGTCGTGATCGGCGTCTCCCCCATCCTCTACGTACCGGGTGTCACGCTGCTCGGTTGGCTGCCGCCGGAATTGCAGAGCTACATCGTCTTCACCGGCAGCATCGGCACCGCGGCAAAGCAACCCGGGGCCGCGCAAACGCTTTTGAGCTTGCTGACATCGCCGGCCGCGATCGCGTTGTCCAAATCGCAGGGTTTCGAGCCGTCGCCACGCTGAATGCGGCGAGTCCGTCGCCGCCCTTGCGGTCCATCGCCTCGATGATCGGCCATCGGGGCCGCGCGGCGGCGGCTCGTCCGGCGGTGGCGGTGGTGGTGGTGGCGGTTCGGGCTGGTGACGGCTCGGGCCTGGCCGGTGGATCTCAACGCGTGCGCCGTCTGGCGCAAATATCCGGGATTCTCAATTTTGTCGAAATACGCCCTGCTTTGCAGGGCGCCATACGCCGTCCGCGCGCTATTTGGCGACGTCGCGGACCTGCATGAACCGTAGCGTTCGCTGTGCGGTCGCGACCGAGAGGCGGTCATAGTCGCCGTGCGCGATCGCGATGATCTGGTCCGGGATCTTGTGGTTGGAATGCCGGTTGCGCAGAATTGCTTCGGTCGTCGCCCATTTAAGGTCGGCCGCCTTGCACGGAACCAGCAGCGCATCGTTGCGCAACCCCATCATCAATCCCGCGACCATTTTCAGCGAGGCGCCGCATAGCCGCGCGAGCGCCACCGTCATCTCCTCGTAGCGCCGCTGCTCGACGAACTCCACGAGCGCGCCCTCATCGAGCTTTCCGTTTTTTTCCATGGCCAGGACCAGGCGTTCCGCATCGGCGAAATCGCGCTCCGCAACCGCGGCGTGGCCGACCGACCTGGCGATATTGGTGATCACGCGCTGCACCTCCTCGCGCGTCTCCGGCGGCGCCAGCGCAAGGATTCTCGAGCGGACCGCCTCGGTCGCTCGCTCCAGCAACACCTGCAGGAACCGCGGCGGGATATCGAATCGCAGGCCCACGGTTTCCGCCAGCTTGTCGTCGCCGTCCGCGTCCCTGACCAGGATCTGGTAGCCGGTCGGCGAGAAACGCGCGCCGGAATTGGCCGCGAGCTTGAACACGACCTCCTCGTTGCCGCGGCTCAAGAGCACGTCGGTCAGCGAGGCCTCGAGCAGATAGCGCCCGGAGATCGCCGACAGATGGGCCTGGCTCTTGGCGGCGGCGATATCGATGAGGTCGCCGGTGGAGAGCCGTCGCGACTCCGCCAGCACCGGACCCGCGATCTCGATATCCTCGTGGTTGGCCAGCTGCCGGATCACATCGATCGGCGATTTGTCGATCGGGGCGAGCCGCTTGCTGAGCTCGATCAGCGCCCTGCGCTCGATCCGGCGGATCAGCAGGCACAATACGTCGTCGAACACCTTGATCTGCTCTTCGCTCAGCCGGTCGGCGTCGTTGAGGAACAGGTCGGTCACCCGCCGCAGCGTCTCGATGCGGGTCTGCAGGACATCGCCCTGCACCGCCGCCTCGAGCTCCGCGATCAGCAATTCAGAGACCGACCGCATGCAATGTTCCAAACCGCCCGCGGGTTCAAGACGAAGCCGTTGAAATTCCGCCGGCCGGCGGTCCCGGATCGGCCACCATGCCGAGGCTCGGATTATGACAGCAACATGCTGTCAACTCGTAAAGAATCTCCTTCGGTGCTTCAACTTGGGGGATCAGGTCGGTCGTGGCGGCGCGCTCACGGCAGATAGATCGCCCGGTCGTTCCAATGGATCGAGTCGATGCTGACCACCCGCTCGCTGCCATCGAACAGGGTGGCGAGCATCCCGCCCGTCCCCACATAGCGGAATTCGTTTACCGTATCCCGGCTCGGCACCGTGGCGTTGCGCATGGGATCGAGACCCTGGGCGAGCTTGACGATCTGATGAAAGCCCGGGTCGGCAGCCGAAAACAGCTTGAGCTCGCCGCTGCCGCGGCGGGCGACGCGCCGCTCGTATTTCAGGTGCAGCTCCATGCGCTCGCCGTTCGGTCCGGCGAACTCCCAATCTTCCGCGGTCCGGACCGGCTGTCCGGCGGCCGCGATGGTGGAGCGCTCCATGCGGTGGCTGGTCGCGGCCCGGTAAACCCCGAACGGACCTGGCGCGTCCTTGGCATCCGCCGTCAGCCCGCCCATCACCATCCGGCCCGCCAGCTCGCCCTTCTTCACCGGCACCTCCAGATAGACCAATTGGCTGGTCCCCTTGGGGGCGCCGTCCGGCGCGGTGATGTCGCTGCGGTCGACGAAAATCATGCGCAGATTGCAGTCCTTGGCCCCGCCCGAGGTCGCCACATCGGTCTCCCACCCCGCCGGCAGGTATTTCTTGAGCGCCGCGTCGGCCACCACGAAGTCGAGCTGCATGCGGGTCTCGGCGCTGCGCTCCAGCAGGGTCTCAGCTTTCGCGGCGTGGAAGCCCGCGCCGGCGATCAGCGCGAGCGCGGCTGCGTTCACCACATTGGCGAGCATGGCGTACCTCCGGTGTCGATGGTGGCGTCAGGAATGAGGCGTGGCGCCGATTAAAGCACGTTTCGGTCAGGTTCGTCCGCCACGCGCAAGAGGCCCGGCGGCCGCTCTCGCCCGCCTCTCAAACCTCATTTTCGGCTGAACAACGACGCCCCGTATCGCAGGACCGGCTGCATCTCGCTGGCGAGCACATCTGGTTGATAGATTTCGAGATAATTGACATGCAGGCCGGCATTGCTCGGAGCCATCCCCTTATCCATCGATTTTCGCAGAGCCAGCGGCGGGTTGCCCTCCGCGCCCATCACCCCGCTGCCGCCCTCGGCGGCGGTCCGCATCTGCAGACCGGTGAGGAGGCGACCGCTGTAGCCGATGACCGTACTGGTCTCATCAGGGGCTTCTACGGCGGCATGTCCGGCATGAAGATCGCTCCACTGGATTGCAAACCGGCCCTTGAGCATGCCTCCAGGTATTTGCGCGGCGTGTAACCGTGGTTGCGCCACTTCGCGATGGCCGGCGGCCCGACCGGCAAAGTCATCTCCGCGGAGACCGATGTCGGTCCGGCGGCCGCCATCACCCTGAATGCGGGCGACTTTCCATACCGCTCGCTCAATTGCTTCAGAAACGCGAACCAACGGCCCAGGTAAACGCGATCCCACGGCATCGGAAGTTTCGTGACGGTACCGTGGCCGGGTCCGTATTGGATCGGGAACAGATCGGTTTCCACGCCTTCAAGCGCCCATGCGGGGGAGAAGAAGCCGGGAAAGATGAGGAGCTGGACCCATTTTCCGGAGGATTCCGCCGCCGCAAGCACATTATCCAGCCTCGACCAATCCGGCTTTCCTTGGACGGGCTCGAGGTCGCGCCAATTGATCTGCACCGCCACTCCGCTGACGAACGGATTGTTCACTGCCTGCAGTTCCTCCGATCGGTCCCGCCGCCCATCCGGGGGCAGAACAACGACGAGACCGCTCGGCACGAAGCCATCAGGCGAACCGCACGCGCGCCTGGCGCTGGTCGCGAGCAATTCCGGCTGCTGGGCGCGAGTGTTTGCAGGCTGTGACGGCGGGCTTGCTGGCAGGCGCGGTTCCGATGACGGCCCGCTCCCCTGGCCAAATCCCGGATTGCTCGCCTTGCAGTCCGCCACCACTTGCGGATCGACCCGCGGTAACGGCATCCGTGCCTGTTGCGGTTGATCCCTTCCCTGCATGATCGGAACGATGCAATCGGCCCGCAGTCCGGTGCCGCTGCCGATGCCGCCCGGCGTGAAACCCGCGGACTGGCAGCTTGCGGCAATCCGTCCGCATGGTCCCTGATCGCGGGTCGGCTGGGCGTTCGCGGTCGCCGCCAGCCCAAAGACCAAGAAGCCGGCGAGTGCCATCCATATCTCTCGCATCGTCATTGCTCCATCGGGGTTGCAAGCCGCGCCCGGCCGGGTTGGCCATCAAGCACGCTCATTTGAATCCTGCTCGAGCCCGACCGACACACGTCTCCCGAACCTTTCACAACTCCGCCCGCTTGCTGATGACCGCACGCACGACGCGCGCGATCAAGAGATAGCCGGCCCCCAGAGGCGAAAAAAAGATCAACGCCAGCGGCCAAAGGTTGGAACCGTAAGCAAGTCCAACCAGTGCATGGACGAGGATCGGAAGCAAGCCGATCAACGGAACGAGCGCTGCAATCCGCCAACGGCCGGACCACGCCCAGGCGAACCATATCTGCAGCACCAGATAGGTCGGCACGCTGGCGTTGATCATGCCGGCCAACCAGTCGAAGGACGCTTCGTTCTTGTAAAGGACGAAGGCATAGAGCGCCGTCAACATGGCGCCGCCGATGATTCCAGCCAGAGCAACGTTGCGGCCTTCGAAGTTGTTCGACGCCCGCATGGACTTCCGCGCCAGGACACCCATGATGATCCCGGCCGGGGGCAACACCCAGATCGCGCAAATCAGCGACCAGATCGCCAGCTCCTTGTGAACTCTTGCCGGGCATTCCGCGGCCGGTGGAATTCGCGCTTGCGGAAACGTGGACGTTGGACATGGCTCGAGCCTCTTTCTCGGCGTCGATCCCGTACTCGGCATGATCTCCAAGAGCTTGAGAGCAGTCTTGAAAGCGGTCTTGGAGCTGTCTCGCGCCTCGCGCAGATCGCCGCAATGTTCAGGTTATCCATCCGCCCCTTGGTCTGCGCGTCTGCCTCGACAGTTCAATAAGCCCACCACGCCTGCGCAGTATTCAACTTTCCCGTGATGCCGATCACAAACCCGCCCGATGCGGGATGGAAACGATCTTGAAAAAGATGGGTTGGCTCGGCCGGAGGCAGCCAAGCCCGAGACCGAGCAAATCTTCGTAGACATTGGCCCATTGCCGCCGTTCCCGGCGCTGCGGCAGAAATAGGTCCGCAATTGGCCTTCCGCGACAGTCCGCCCTGCCGATCGAACGCATCTATTGCGCCGCGAACCCGAACAAGCGGGCCGGATTGTCGACCAGGATGCGATTGCGGAGCGCCGGATCCGGCGCGATCACGGCCAGCAGGTCCAGGAGATCGCCTTCGTTGGGGGTGCGGCCGGGCGTGAAGGTATTTCCGTGCGGCCAATCGGTGCCCCAGATCACGCGGTCAGGCGCGGCCGCGATGACCGCCTGGGCGAACGGGACCATGTCCAGGTAAGGCAGGCCGCCCTCGACATGGGCCTGCGGGACCGCGCTGATCTTGTCGAAGCTGCACAGCTTTACCCAGAAGCGGTCGTCCTTCAGAAGCTCGAGCAGCAACCGGAAGGCCGGCTGGCCGACACCGTCCCGGCCCCGGACGCGCGCCATGTGATCGACGATGGTCACCGTCGGCAGCGTCCGGATGAATCGCTCGTGCTCGAGGAAATCCGGGGGATCGACATGCAGCACCAGAACCCAGCCGAGCTTCTGCAACGCCGGCAGATGCTCGGCGAGATGCGCCTCGCTGCCGGGCCGGTCCTTCATCAGATGGAAGCGCGCGCCGCGTATGCCGCCCTCCGCCAAGGCCTGCAGCGAGCCGGCATCGAACGACGAATTGATGTTGGCGATGCCGCGCGCCGAATCTCCCAGCTTGGCGACGGCATCCAGGATGACGCGGTTGTCGTAGCCGTGGGCGGTCGGGCAGACGAACACGGCCCGGCTCAAGCCCGTGATCTTCTGCATGTTGCGGTAATGCTCGACCGGCGCGGCCGGCGGCGTATAGCGGCGCTGGTCGTAATAGGGAAAAAGATCGGGCGGGCCGAACACGTGGGCATGCGTGTCGCAAGCGCCTTTCGGAACGGTCCAGTGCGGCGCCCTTGTATTGGGATCGGGCGGCAAGCTGACCGGCACTCCAGAACGCGTCATGCGGACCTCGCTGTTTCGTAAGATCGGACACACTATCAAGACACCCGGTACCCGGCCAGCCGACATGCCGGAGCCTTTGGCTGATGGCCCGGGCGGCCGCTCGACGCCCCGGATCGGGGTTTGATACAGTGTGCCCCCCAAGGAGGAGGAAAGCATGCGTCTCAGTCACCTGATCCCGCTCACCGCATTCGCCGCCATCGCGTTTGCCTCACAAGCTCCTGCCGAGGCGATGTTTCGCCAGCAGAAGGTCATTTCGAGCGCCGGCGCGCGCGCCATGGTGGACGCCTGCACGGCTTGGGCCGAGCAAAATCGCATGGTGCTGGCAATGTCGGTCTTGGATTGGGCGGGCAACGAGGTCGAATCCCATGCCATGGAGGGAGCCGGCGCCAACTCCATCGACACCGCGCTCCTGAAGGCGAAGTCGGCGCTGCGCTGGCGCCGCCCGACCTCGGAAATGAACAAGATCGTGCGCACCGGCCAGAATCTGGCGCCGACTTTCATGCACGATTTTCCGCAACCGGGCGCTCTGCCGATCATGATCGACGGCGAGATGATCGGCGCGATGGGGGTTTCCGGTGCCGACGGCGAGAAATGCGCCCAAGCCGCCATCGACGCCGTGTTCAAGAAGTAGCGGGCTCGGGCCGGGGGGCGATGGCTCCTCGGCCTTCCCGGACCTTACCTTCTCAGGGGCGCACGGCGCTTCACTCCTTCTCCCATCCAAAGTCGGAATTATCCGACTTTGGACATCAATAGTGGCGAAGTCGGATATATCCGACTTCGCGCGGGGAGAAGGTGGGATGAGGGGGCTCCGGCGGTGCGATACGGAAACATCGTACCCCCCTCACCCCACCCTCTCCCCATGCGAAAATCGGGTTAACCCGATTTCGCCACCAATGGTGCGCAAGTCGGGCAGGCCCGACTTGCGATGGCGAGGGAGAGAAACGCCGTGCTCACCTAACCATAGAGGCATCTTCCTTCGCGGTCGTTTCCATCACAAAGCGAGAGCGTTCCGCTCTCGCTGGTCCCGCCTCACGCGCGCGCCGGAATCCGCTTGCCGGCCAGCACGGTTCCCATCGGGAACAGCCGCTGACGGCCGACGCGGGTGTTCTTGTAGTTGTCGAGGAACTCGAAGCTGCCGTCCCGCAGCTCCATGATGGTCACGTCGGCGGGCGCCCCCACATTCAGCGTGCCGCGGTTGTCGAACGATGGGAACACGCGCGCCGCATTGACGGTCGCGCACGCCACCACCTGGCTGAGCGGCATTCCGAACATGATGAACTTCGATATGACGTTCGGGAAATCGACGACGCCGGTGGTCTTCGACATCACGTTCCAATCCGTCGAGAAGGTATCGGGCCAGAAACCCTGCTTGACCGCCTTCTCCACGGTCGGCCAGTCGAAATGATCGGCGACGCCGTTGCCGAAATCGAAAATGACGCCGCGGCGACGGGCGGCCGTCACGTCCTCGAACAGCCTGCCCTGGCCGTCGAGAATGCCGTTCGGCGCCGGTGCATACATATGGGTAACGATGTCGCCGCGCTTGAGCAGCGGCAGGATGGCCCGCATCGGCGAATAGGTCTGGCCGATGTGGATCATGACCGGCAGGTTGAAGGGCGCGGCCGCCTCCTGGGCGCGACGCAGCGCCTCGAGATCGTTGGTCCCGGCCACGTTCTCCGACAGCCGCGCCTTGACGCCGATGACCACGTCGCGGTTGCGCGCGATCGCACCCTGCGCCAAGGCCACGTTGGCGGCGTTGATGTCGTGCAGCTCGCCGGCCGCGGTGACGCCGGTGCGCGCGATGTTCACCAGGGCGCGGCCGATCTGCGGCGCACCCCGCGCCACCGCGGCGACCTGATCGATGTTGTCGGCGCCGCCCGAGCCGGCGTCGACCCAGCCGATCACGCCGTCCTGCAGGGCCAGCTCCGGCCCTTCCTTGCTGCGGCCCGCATGGGTGTGGATGTCGATCAGGCCCGGGGCCACGATCCGGCCGCGCGCATCGATGGTCTCCTTGGCGTCGCCCACGATGTTGGCTTCGACCGCCACGATTTTGCCGCCGGTGATCGCCACGTCGCGGATGGCATCGAGCCCCACCGAGGGATCGATCACCAGTCCGCCTCGGATGATCAGATCATAGGTCGCCGCAAGCACATTCGGGACCCGGGCGAAGATCGCCGCACCGGCTGCAGCGGCGGAAACGAATTGGCGCCTGTTCATCATGGTCCTCCCGTTTCGTTTGGAATTATTGCGCAGACGGCACCCGCCGGCTCGGCGAGCGCCTGGCTCGTTGGCGCGCAAGGTTAGCACACCGGCCGGAGGTCGTGCAGGCGGAAATCCCGCGGCCTGACCAATGGCCGGAGGATCGCGAGCCGCGCGTTGCCGGCTTGCTTCGGCGCTCGGATTGACGAAAATGACGGCCGCCATTGCGTTGCTCTTGAAGGAGGCTCGCATGTTCGGCCGCAGCTCGATCTGTGCCTTGGCGGCGCTCCTGGCCACGATGACCGGCGCCGCGGCTTTCGACCAGGCGACGTTACCCGACTGGAAGGGGGAGTGGTCGAGAATTGGCAGCTGGGGCTGGGACCCGACCAAGCCTCGCGGCGCCGGCCAACAGGCTCCGCTCACCGCCGAGTATCAGGCCATTCTCGATGCCAGCCTCGCCGACCAGGCTCGCGGCGGCCAAGGCAACTACCCGGGCGATCGCTGCCTGCCGTACGGCATGCCGGGAATGATGTTCCCTTATCGCGGCATGGAATTCGTCATCACGCCGGATATCACCCATATCCTGCTCGAGCACATGGGCCAGCATCGACGCATTTACACCGACGGGCGTCCCTGGCCGAAGCAACTTGCTCCCGCGTTCAACGGCTATTCGATCGGCGTATGGGTCGACGACGACGGGGACGGCCGTTACGACACGCTGCTGATCGAGACGCGCGGGATGCGGGGACCGCGCTCGTACGACAGCAGCGGCCTGCCGTTGCACAGCGACAACGAGACGATCGTCAAGGAGCGAATCTACCTCGACAAGGCCGATCCCGGCGTGCTCCACAACGAGATCACCACCATCGACCACGCATTGACCCGTCCCTGGACGGTGACGCGGAGCTACCAGCGCGAGCGCAAGCCGGTCTGGTTCGAGCACTTGTGCGAGGTCAACAACAATGTCGAGATCGGCAACGAGAGCTACTTCGTCGGCGCCGACGGCTACCTGATGCCGACCCGGAAAGATCAGCCCTCTCCGGGACTGAAGGGCTTCGACCAGGCACAATAGCCGGGATGGGTCCAGGCGATACGGCTCGCAGGTTGGACAGGATTCGGGGAGCCGGGTCTACCGGCAACTCTTCCCGCCGACCGGCGAGACAGGGAGTGTCGCTTGTGGGTCGGGCCAGAGCATGATCCCGAGAGGTTGCAGACCTATCGGACGAGAAAACGCGCAACCTCGATGAGATCAGAGCGGTGCGGATCGCGTCGATGCGTCGACGCGGATACGCGTGGGATCGCACCTAAACTTGGCCTAAGCCGCAATTGGGACAACTAGTTCGAAAAGTGGCGCTAATGCTTTTGGCATGTGTAAAGGTAGTGTACGCATAAATTGCAAGTGGAGGATGGGAATACCCTGGGAGAGCGAACGCACCGTCCTATTGTCTGTTGGATGGTGCCCCGTCAGGACTCTCCGCCGGGGAAATATGTGGGGCTTGTCAAATGACCCTCGAATTTCATCGTCACATCAAGGCCGTATCTGCGGAAATTGACCTTTCACCCGATGGGATCGTAAAGCCGATATCGGTTGTCTATACCGATTTGGAATTGAACAGCCTTCATCCGGGGTATGATGCGGCAGCGGTCGAAGAGCTTGTTAAAAGGCTTCAGCTGTTTCAACAACAATACCACCAACCCTTTCGCATTTTTACGATCAGGTGAAGCAGCGAGGTACCGACCTACCGAAGAGGACCAGACATAAATCGGAACTGATTGATATAACTCGCGAATTGCGCTCCCCCTCCGACAGAGAATTGAAAGTGGCTCGATCTTGCCGGTGGCGGCATCATTCATGATGGACAACTCCCAGGCGAAACCCGTTCACCGGGCCCCTGCTGAGGTCTTTCTGTCTTGGGCCATTTGGAGTGCTCTCACCGTTGCGCTGGGCATTGCCTATTTCCTTGCGGCGCGGTTCAGCCTCGCGCTGCTTCTGGAGACTGATGGCGTCGCCGTTTTCTGGCCGGCTGCGGGTATTGCCGCCGGTGCGGCGATCAGTATCGGGCCGGCGGCGCGGTTCCCGGTAATCGTCGGGGCGATGGCTGCGACCATCCTTGGTAATCTCCTGAGTGACCGCGACATCTGGAGCTCGATTGTTTTCGCCGCGTGCAACGCCGGCGAAGCCGTGCTCGTTGCAGGTTTGATAGAACAATTCTTCGGCTGGCCATTCAGCTTGGACCGGCTGCACCGCGTGTTGGGACTGTTCGCAGCGGCGGTCGTCGGCCCCGCCGTGTCCGGGCTCGGAGGCACCCTCGGCTATGTGTTGTTTCACAACTCGACAACATCCGCCCTGACGATTTGGTATCACTGGGTCGCATCGGACGCCATCGGCATCATCACGGTTGCGCCACTGCTGATTGGGCTGGGTTCGGTACTGCGCGGGCCGCCACCGCGCGAAACGGTCATCGAAGGCGCTTCGGCCCTGGTATCGGTGACCGCCTTTAGCGCACTCTTTGTCTGCTTGCCGAGCGAGCCCTGGGCAAACAGCTTGGTCATTGCCTTGATATTCCCGATGTTCTTATGGGTTGGTGCCCGCGGCGGACCGACCATCACCGCGATAGCCACATTCATCACTTCATTTACAATTCTTTGGGCCGCGACATTCGGCATTGGCATTTTTGACAGCGCAGGCCTTTTGCTGGCCGATCGCATCCGGTCTGCTCAAGCCGACATCCTGGTATTTTCCTTCAGCGGATTGATACTTGCGGCGCTATTTTCTGAGCGACGTCAGCACGAGACGGAGCTGGAGGAGAGCGAAGAGCAGTTGCGGGATGCCCTGAGCGTTGCGGAACGGGCTGACCGTGCCAAGTCCAGCTTTCTCGCGGCGGCGAGCCATGACCTACGTCAACCATTGCAAACCTTGAAGCTCCTGCAGGGGGCGCTGGAGCGCCAGCCTCATAACGGCAAGGCACAAGCTGCGCTCATCGGGATGGATCGTTCATTGAGGAGCATGGACGGCATGTTGAGCGCTCTGCTGGATCTCAATCGGCTGGAGACGGGAGCCCTTCGTGCCTCGATGAGCCACTTTAAGGTCAAAGACATATTCAATTCGCTGGCAGCCGATTTTGCCGAGCTCATAAACGACAAGGGCTTGAAATGGCGCCTGGTCCAGACCGCGGTTACGATCCATAGCGACAGGCGCTTGCTCGAAGTGATGGTCCGAAATCTGGTTTCAAATGCCGTCCGGTTCACCGATCAAGGGAAGGTCCTGCTTGGCTGCCGCCGCACCCGCGACAAGGTGCGCATCGAAGTCTGGGACAGCGGCGTCGGAATTATGGGAGATCAGAATTCCCCTCATATTTGAAGAGCATTATCAGGTTGAGAGAGATACGCGGCAAGGAGGCTTCGGGTTGGGCCTCGCCATTGTTCAACGAGTGGGGAAGATACTCAACCATCGCATCGAGGTGCGTTCCACGCCAGGCAGGGGCTCGGGATTCTTCATTGAGGTGCCTCTGGGGCGCGAGCAACCAGATGTGACGCGCCGGTTCAAGACGACACAGGACCAAATCGTTGGTCCTCTGCCTGGAGCGATCCTGGTCATCGACGATGAAAGTTTTGTTCGCAAGAGCTTCGAAGCATTCTTCAGCTCGGAAGGGGTTACGTGTGTTTGCGTCGCCACCGGCAACGAGGCGCTTGCCGTAGTCATCGAGAAGGGCATGCGCCCCGACGTGGTGATATCTGATTACAATCTTCCGGGAATGAATGGTGTAGAGAGCATCGAGATCGTGCGCGCAGCTGTGGGTTGGAAAATCCCGGCTATTGTATTGACCGGAGAAATCAGATCCGATGTCATCGAGACGATTGCCCGGCATGATCTGAGTATCGGAATCAAGCCAATTGACGTCGACAAGCTGCTGCAGCTGGTTCGAGGACTTCATGCCAGCGCTTCCGAACGCGCTGCTTCCGGTCCGCGCCATGCAGCCTGATTGGCCGTGCCTCGGCGCTTCTTGAACGCCGGACTTTTTTGCCGTCCCGTGGTGCTGCCGAGGGACGGCTTCAACCCGCTCGATCGAGCCGCGCGCGAGATGCAGGCTCTCGCGATAGGGGGGCGACGCCCTGGCAGGTTGACGCTCCGACGTCTCCTTGGCGAGCCGGCGAGCCTGACCTCTTCCGCATGAGCGCGCCTTTGAGGTAGCCTCGCAATCGAGCAGCCGCGAAGGCTTTGCTTTGCGTTGCGTTGCGGCACGCCCGCTCGTTCCGACCTTCAACGAATGAACCCTGCGAACGAAAGGAATGCACCATGAGCTCCCGACGCGATGTCTTGACGACGATCGGCCTTGCGAGCGCGGCGGCCTTGGCCGCGAAATCGGCCTCGGCCCAGGTTGGTGCGTCCCAGCCTGCGACGCAGCCCGCTGCAAGCGCCGCGGCGACGTCCTTCTGGCCGAGCGGCGCCCGCATTGCGGTCTCCGCCTCGCTGATGCTGGAGGCCGGCGGGCAGAATCTGCATCGTTCCGATGCGCTCTACGGCCCGATGCCGGAGGGCTATCTCGATCTGCCGACCAACACCTGGTTCGAGTACGGCGCGGTCGAGGGCATTCCGCGGCTTCTCGACCTGTTCGACCGGCACGGCGTCAAGGCGACCTCGTTCATGGTGGGCACCGCGGCCGAAAAGCATCCCGACCTCGCGCGCGAGATCGTACGGCGCGGCCATGAAGCCGCCGCCCATGGACGAACCTGGGAGAGCACGTTCCAGCTGTCGCGGGCCGACGAGAAGAAGAACATCGCCGAGGGTGCCGAGATGATCGAGAGGATCACCGGCTTCCATCCGGTCGGCTGGAATGCCGCCGGGCTGAAGAACAGTCCCAATACGCTCGAGATTCTGCAGGAGCTCGGATTTCTCTACCACATCGACGACGTGAGCCGTGACGAGCCGTTCATCAATGTGCTGCCCAAGGGCAACTTCGTCACCGTCCCCTACTCCGCCTTCGTCAACGACTTCCAGAACGCATTCCCGGGCCGCTATTTCCCGCCTTCCTACGAGCAGCTGCTGAAGGATCAGTTCGACCAGCTGTACGACGAAGGAACCAGCCGCCGGCGGATGATGCAGATTTGCACGCACGACCGCATGTGCGGCATGCCGGCCGCGGTACGGATGCTCGACCGGGTCCTGCAGCATATCCGCGGCAAGGAGGGCGTGTGGTTTGCGCGCAAGGATGAGATCGCGCGCTGGTCGATCGCCCATCCGGAGCACACGCCGGTGGTCCAACGCGGGCGCGTGGCCGAGACGGGCCTTCCCGGGCCGGCCTGACCGAAACGACCGCACGCACCCGATCGCCTCGTCGGAGATCGCAGGCAGCGGCGCCTGGGATGTATCTCCGAAACCGCCCGGATGTGACCGTCGTCACGGAAAAGTCGAAAGCCACGGGGGCGTGGCGTTCGCGCTGGGGGGCATGTTTTCCGTTCTCGAGTTTTGCAAGCTCGCGTACCAGGGACGCGGCATGCACGACCGGCGATCCCGCTCGTCATTCGAATGACGGCCCCGGCCGGAAGGCCGCTGCGGGCCTGCCGCGGCGTATCGGTGATCGCCCGCTTCCGCGTGCGCCGCAAGTAGTTTAGCTTTGCCTTGAAGCCGCGGACCGGGACTACGCTCGATCTCGACAGGAGCGCGCCAGCCGTCCGTCGGCCATGACCAAGGCGGCGCCGTCGGCGGCGCAACTATCGGGAGGGAAATTTGCGCGCATCCGTTACCGCATTCATCGCCGTCTTGCTGATGGCATCGTCGGCGGACAGTGCCGAGCTCACCGTCCTCAGCGGCCAGGGCGCGACCCCGGGGGTCCGCGAGGTCGCTGCCGCGTTTGCCCGCATGAGCGGCCACACCGTGAGCGTGCTGCAGCCGGCGGGTGCCGAGCTGCAGCAGCAACTCGACCACGGGCCGGCCGACATCCTGGTCAGCAGCCCCGAGCCGATCGACGATCTCGTCAAGAAGGGCAGGCTCGTGTCCGAGACGGTGCGGCCGTGGGTGCTCGCCGGCCTCGGCGTCTCGGTGCGCGCCGGTGCGCCCAAGCCCGACATCGGCACGGTCGAAGCCTACAAGGCGGCGCTCATCGCCGCGAGGTCGATCGGCTACTCGTTCGGCTGCAGCGGCACCAATGTGGCGGAAGGCATCGAGAAGCTCGGCCTGACCGCGCAGCTGAAGCCCAAGACGACGCGCACCGGCAGCCAGGGCGGCGGTGGTCCGGTTACCGACTATCTGGCGCGCGGCGACTTCGAGCTCGGCATCCAGCAGAGCAACATCATGGTCGGCGTCGCCGGGACCGATTACGTCGGGCCGGTTCCCGGCGCCCTGAACAAGCCGTGTCCGTCGAGCGTCGCCATGACCACGGTCTCCAGGGAGCCGGAGGCCGCCCACGCGATGATCGCGTTCATGACGTCGCCGGCGGCCGCGCCGCTGGTCCGCAAGACCTACGTGGAACCAGCGGCACGCTGACACTGGAGTGGCGCGAGAGGCCGGGATGATGCGCCCGGTCGGCTTCGGCTTTGATGGTCGAATGAGCAGCTTCGCGAGCGTACCCGGGCTGAAGAGTGACGCCGCCTTCCCACAGACTGAAGGCGTCGAAAAAGAAGCCCCGCCGAGGCTGGCCCATGGCGGGGCTTTGAGGTGACCCAGAGATGGCGAAGCTGGGCTCCGCGTGCTACTTCTTGACTTGATGGTGCACGACCGGATGCTGCACCGGATATTGCGCGAATGCAGCGGACCCCGCAGATGCAGGCGTACTGAACTCAGGCATGAAGGGATTGGGGCCTGTCGCATTCGTATAGCTTTGCTGGCTTTCGCTGTCGCCCCCGGCCATGGCCGCACCACTGAGGCCGAGAAGGATTGCGACAGTGACTATGCTGAGAGTTTTCATTTGACGTCTCCACGTTGAAGTTGACCGGGCGATGTCGCCCCTTACGGGCAATACGTATGCGGCCCGGCAGCGGGCACCATTAAATTTCCGTTCAGAGAACTAAATTCGAATTTATGCGAACCGCTCCCGGCCGGGAAACCGTGCCGGGCTTTCTGCCGCCCATCCGGATTCTCTGAGAGCGGGTGAAGGAATTGCCTCGTCTGCTCGTCCCCGCGGACGTGCCACGGCATCCGCACATTTCTGTCGTCCCGGCCAAAGCGGCTCGGCCTATACGGCGGCCCGCCGGCGGCTTCTGGCGCGATCGGGACTTTTCTAAGGAACAAATTCGACCGCGAGGCGTTGAGCGACGCGGTCTTAAAATTCCAACACGATCCGCCGGGAGACTTCCACTATGGACGCCGTCGTCAGGAGCGAGCCTACATCTATCATCGACCTTCAAAGTTCCGGCGTCTCATGGGCCTCGATCGCCGCAGGCGCGGTCGCATCCGCGGCGCTGACGCTGTTGCTGGTCGCTTTTGGCGCCGGGCTCGGCCTCTCGGCCGTGTCGCCATGGTCGGATTCGGGCGTCGCCGGACCGACTTTCGCAACCGGCACCGGCATCTATCTGGTCATCGTGGGCGTGATGGGCTCGGCCGTCGGCGGATATCTGGCGGCACGGCTGCGAACCAAATGGACCGGCATCCATACCCACGAGATGTTCTTCCGGGACACCGCGCACGGTCTCCTGGCCTGGGCATTCGCAACCGTCATCAGCGCGACCGTTTTGGGGGCGGCCACGACCCATTTGGTCGGCGGTGCGGCGGGTGGCTTGGCGGCGGCGGCTCCGCAGGCGGCGCAAAACGTCGCTCCGACCGACATCGCCACGGACAAGCTGTTTCGATCCGACACCCCGGCGCCGGCTCCGACCGGAACCGGGAGCGATGCGGCGAGATCGGAAGCTTCGCGACTTCTGGTCACCAGCTTGCGCGGCGGCGGTGACGTAAGCGCGGCGGATCGCGGCTACCTTGCCCGCGTCGTCGCCGCACGGACCGGCCTCTCCCAGGCCGAAGCCGAGAAGCGCGTCAACGACGTGATCGCCGAGACCAAGCAGGCAATCGACGATGCCCGCCGCGCTGCAGCCAGCTTTGCCTTATGGATGGCCGCTGCCATGCTGTTCGGCGCCTTCGCGGCAAGCCTGGCCGCTGTCGAAGGCGGCCAGCTGCGGGACGGGACGTGGAACGAGAAGCGCCTGGTTCCAAGGACAACCTGACGCACCCGCCCCCTTCCCTCTCGTTCTGAAGGGCATTGTTGTGACGCCCCAAGGCAAATCGGTGTGCTTGGAAAATTGAGAACTCCAGAGCCACGCCCGGCCGGGAAACCGCGCCGGGCTTAATGTTGCCCACGAAGTTCGATCGAGATTGCGCCAGTGGTTTCGCCAAGTCACGGAAGATTCATCTTGCCCGCGAACGCTGCATGGCTCCGAGACAGGACATCCGCGGGTACCGAGATTGCCCGGGCATCGCCCCACGCCGCAGCCCCCTGCCGCGCGAGCGGTTTAGTCCTATGGCCCAGACCGGACCCGCTGACGAGAAAGCGCCTTAGTTAGTGGCGCGACACGACAGGTGCAGCGCCCGTCACTCGAAGGCAAAGACGCGCTTCCAGTCGTTCTTCATGTCTACCACAGTCCACTTATTTAGAACTGCGGCGTCGAGGGCTTTGTCGAGGCGGCCGAAAGACGAGCTCCTATCGTAAGCGTATTCGCGCTCCGCGTCAGTATGATGGACGATTAGGCCGAAGCGTAAGCCGCCGGCCATCGTCGTCCATTGCAGCATTTCTAGATCGCCGTCGGAATTGCCGAAAGCAGCAATCGGGCGCCGACCGATATACTCGTTGATGCCGACCGGCTTGCCCGCCTTGTCGTCGATGAAATTCATCTCCGCCAACCGAAAAAGCTCCGGCACGCCGTCGCGCATTTGGAACCTTGTCTTGATCGACGAGCCGACGATTTGCTCCGGTGGGACACCATAGACCCGCTCGGTCCACGGGCGCATGAACTCGATGCCGCCGCCTGAGACGATGAAAGTCTTGAACCCATTGAAGCGGAGGTAAGCGAGTAATTCGATCATTGGCTGGTACGCAAGCTCGGTGTATGGCCGCTTGAAGCGCGGATGGCGAGCCTTGGCGAGCCAGTCGATGACGATCTTCTCGAATTCCTCGGTAGTCATTCCGGCGTGGCTCGCCAAAACCAGCTCCGCCAGGCCCCGCTCGCCGGCTTTGGCGAGCGTCCCCATATCGTTTTCAAGGACTGCCTTGAAAGGCTGCGTGTCTTTCCATTCCGGATGCAGGGGCGCCAAAGCCTTCACACGGTCGAGCGCGAAAGTCAGTTGGGTGGACCCCGGCTGCTCCACCCACAAGGTGCCGTCGTTGTCGAACGTAGCGATGCGCTCGGCGGGAGGTACAAAATCCGGCGAGCTTTCTCGCGCCACAGCGGTTACGAAATTCAAGATTGCTTGCTTTGCCGCGCCGTCATTCCATGAGGGAAGCGGGTTACCCGCGGTTGCTGTTTGCGCTGATGCGGAGACGGGAAGGAGCGCTCCGGGAAACGCTGGAAGCATCGCCAAAGCCGAGAGCAGCGCGCGACGGCCTAGCCCGGAAGCAATAGTGTTCTGTGACATGGGTGGTCCCTTTTCGAGGCGAGCGTTTGCACCAAATTGATTCAGCAAGCGGTTCGTCCGGACGCCACAGGTGACAGTCCGGAATTTGGCATCGTCTCCGAAAGGCACCTCAGCGGGTCAGCTCCAGGGCCTTGAGCCCCTTGCGAGCCGTGCCAAAACTGCCGAGTTGGTAGATCGACGCCGATGCCGGCGAGAACGTGAACGCATGGAACGGCTCGGCCAGCATCTCATTCAAGTAGGCTTCGGTGCCGACCCCGATTGTAACGTGCGGATTAAATTTCTTGCCGGCGGCGATTGTGACAAAATCGGCCACGTACTCGATCAAAGATTGTTGAATGTCGCGGCCTTCCTCGGTGCTCATGAACGCAGCGGGAGTTCCGGTTTTGGTCGTGAAAGGCTCAATCGCGTCGATTAGTTTTTGTTGCAGTCCGAGTAACTCTTCTGTCGGCTCGACGACGATGCCCGCAAGACCGACGGGCGGCGAGGGGATGTAGTAGTACTTGTATGCTTTCAACCTCCAGGTCGTCGGCTTTTCACTTGCTAAGACTTTGTTGGCCGCCGCGTAGACTTTGTCGAGGTAGGCCGTACGTACGAACTGTTGCAACATAGTGACATGAGCGTGGTGCGTTGCGTCAAGAGCAAAGCCCTTCGGAAACGCCTTGAGCAGGCGGGCATTGTCCGCCTGCGCGTGCTGGATCATCGTTGCGTCCGGCTCCAACGCAATGTCGATAGCCGTTACAGGGTTTTGCTGGGCTTTAGTCGTGTCTGAATGCCCGAACACCGTCACCAAGCCGATGCCAATCGCAGCCAATATTTTAGCATAATTGAACATGATGCTGTTTCTCCTATGCCAGTAAACCTGGAGTCGCCCTTGGTTATCCGGCGCTCAATTGCAGATTATTGATACAGATCAATTGACCCGCTCATAGCTTTCCTAATGCGAGATGCGGGCCAGGAACGCCAAGCACATTCCGGCAGCCCCGACGCTTGACAGAGCAATGTAAGCGGGTTGGCGGTCCCCGACGCAGCCGGAATGCCTCTTGCTGGCTCAACGGCGACATTCAACAAGGCCCCTGGCGTGTCCGCTCAAGGGGCCACGCCGACATGACGGCGACATTCAGCGATTTCGTATTTCAACTCGGAGCGGACCCTCGAGAATGACTCCGCAGCAATGGGATTGCGCAGCTCGGTCGTCATTCACGTCAAGCCCGCCGGGCGTGATATGGTAAGTCGCCATTCGTTATCGCGACCTCGGCTTTGGGGGCAACAATGAGACGGCGCATAAAACTTGTGCTTATCAGCTGAATTCCGGGCTTGTTCGGCCGGTCATGACGCCTTTGTCGGCTAATGCGATGAAGGTGTTGGGGGGCGATTCATGCCGACGCATCTCCTGGAAGCTGCGCGCACCATTCGTTGGCAGATAGCCCTGCATGCATTGCGGCATAGCTCAGGACACGCCGCTGGGAACACTTTGGTGGCACTGAGATAATTTTGAATGCGCTTCGGCCGCTTAATCGAATCTATACCGTATTCGCTTGCCTTCACGAAACTGTCACGCGGCGATCCGATCTACATGGCATGGCGTTTGCGTTTCATTTGCCTCGCGGGGGGCGTACGCGTAGCAGGAGGGACGATGTCCATGCCGCCCGTTCAATTTGGCAAGGTGCCCGACGAGGCATCATTCGTACAGCCTATACGTTCTGTCATTGCCCGTGGCGGCCGCGAGCAAATTGTTTCGCTCGCGAAGCTCGTCATCGATCATGCGCTTCAGCCGATCGTCGAGATCGACAACTTCCAAATCCACGGCTACGAGGTGCTGATGCGTGGGTATGACCGCTTGGGCCTGTCATCGCCGATACAGCTCCTCGACCGCGCCGCAGAGTCCGGGAATCTCGTACGCCTCGAAGCCATGCTGTTCGAGCGCGCCATGGCGAAGTTCGCGAGCGTGCCCAATCGCGCGGGCAAGAAGCTGTTCCTGAATCTCGATGGTCGCGCACTCAGCTCCGCCGAGGAGTTCATCCCGTTGATGGCCGAGACCGCACAAGCGCACGGTCTCGGACTTTCCGACATCTGCATCGAGCTGTCCGAACGATACAACCATGCTGCAATGCCCGCATTCTCGCAGATCGCGGAGGAGTTGCGCGGGCTGGGCGTTCGCACGGCGATCGACGACTTCGGGGTCGGCTTCTCGCAACTGAGACTTCTGTGCGACCACAGCGTCGACTACGTGAAGATCGACGGCCATTTTATCCGCGGCATCGCCGAAAGTCGCCGCAAGCGGCTATTCGTGGGCATCGTCACCAAGCTTGCTCACGAGCTCGGCAGTTGCGTCGTTGCCGAAGGGGTCGAGACCGAGGTCGACTTCCTCATCTGCCGCGAGGCCGGTTGTGATCTGGTGCAGGGTTATTTCGTCGCTAGACCAACGACCGACATGCGTGAGTTGGCGTCGGGCGAAGGAAGGAGATTGGCGGCATAATTTCTGACTGCTCACGGGGCATCGCCTTTCTCGCCAGGAGGGGCTTGTCGGCTCCGAAGTTTCTGACAAGTCCGGCATTGGCCCCGCTGCGACATGCCAGCCACGCTGGCCAATGTCTGCGGCTTGGGGCAGGCCGGACTTCAGGCACCGCAGGGGCTTGACATTTCCCTGGCCCGACCAATGTTAATCTTGCCAGTCCCGTGGTGGGACTGCATGCGCAAGCACAGCCCGGAGATATTGCATGACGCCACCGGGGATATGTGCCGTGATCATCGCTGAGGTATCCGTTCGGATCGCAGCGTAGCGGCAACAAACACGAGCGGTTCATCGAGAGCGGCCTTTTGGGCCGCATCAGTGAGGCATGGCCCGCCCTGGCCGCTCTTGGTGTTTGCCTTGGAATGGACGCCGTTCATGGGCGCCGGCACCGCTTGCTCCAATGCCGCTTGTTCCAATGCCGCTTGCGTTCCAGTGCCGCTTGCAAAGTCTGGAGGGAGGCTCAGGGAGGGTTGGTCATGGCTCATCTGCACGTGCTCGCCGGCTCGGACGCGAGCCCCACCCTTCCGGATGTCCGCAAGATCGCAATGAGCGATCTCAAGGATGCGCTGGCCAAGGGCATCGACGACTTCTGGGCGTTTCCAACCCATGTGATCTTTCTCAGCATCATCTATCCGATCGTCGGCCTTGTACTGGCTGGATTGACGCTGAGCTATGACGTGTTGCCGTTGCTGTTTCCGCTGGCGGCCGGCTTCGCACTAATCGGCCCGTTTGCGGCTATCGGCTTCTATGAATTGAGTCGGCGACGAGAGCTCGGTCTTGACGTGACATGGCGGAGCGCATTCGGAGGGCGGCGGTCGCGGTCCACAGATGGGATCGTCGCGCTTGGCCTGTTGCTCCTCGTCATCTTCATTCTTTGGGTTGCGGTCGCGCAGGCGATCTACATCGCAAATTTCGGATATGCTCCGGCGGTACCGATCCCCGATTTCCTCCGTCAGGTTTTCACCACGCGAGCGGGGTGGATGCTGATCATCGTCGGCAACGGGGTCGGCTTTCTGTTCGCCGCCACGGTGCTGACGATCAGCATCGTATCGTTCCCGCTGCTGCTCGATCGAGACGTCGGCGCGGTCGTGGCGGTCCTGACATCGGTCCGAGCCGTGCTGAAGAACCCGTGGACCATCGCCATCTGGGGATTGATCGTCGCCGCGCTTCTGCTGGTCGGCTCGATTCCGCTGTTCATCGGACTGGCGGTGGTATTGCCGGTGCTCGGTCATTCCAGCTGGCACTTGTATCGCAAGCTGGTGGCGCCGGACCCGCGGCCACGACCGGAGGAGCCCTCGCCTCCACCGCGACGACGGCGTTACGCAGCCCAATTCCCGGCAGCCCTGTTCGCCGGCGAGGATCGGCGGTAGGGCAACGGTCAAACCACCTGTCTCGGGTCATCGCTTGCGACCGCGCCGGGCCGCGCCCCCGGTGAGCAGCCCGCCCGGCCGCGCAGATTAGGGCTTCTTGCTGCTGGACCTACGATCGCCGCCCGATCGTCGGTCGGGGCCCGACCTTCGCTCTCCGACCAACTTCTTTTCGGCTTCGGATCGCGTGTCCGAACCACTTCGCCGCTCCTTGGTGGACCGCCTTCCGCCGCTCGATCGCTTGACAAGATTGCTCATCGGATCACCTCCGCCGCATGACTAATATAAACATGCGCCGAGCTGATGAATGGGTCGTTAAACATCCTTCAACAGGAAGGCACTCTGCCGACATCGCTGCATGGGAGAAACAAGAGGATTGCCTAAAATCGCGCCATTCCTACGTGGCGCCCCGGGCATAAACCCGATCGTTATGGTCCGCATTGTAGACGTCCCCGGGCAAATCAGTGTACTTGCGAAATTGAAACTCCAGAATCGCGCCCGGCCGGGAAACCGCGCCGGGCTTTCTGTTGCCCACCGAAGATCGATGGAGAGTGAACCAGTGGTTTCGACGAGCCAGAGGAATTCCTCCTGTCCCGCGGGTGCTGCATGGCTCCGGCGCCCTCGAAGCCCGGAGCCATTGCTTCCGAATTGTATTTTCAACGGACCCGCGCTTGGAGCCATGCATTTTTGCTTGATCGCTTGCATCTAAATCAATCGTCTTTCGGGCAGGCTCGGCCTGTTCTTTTTCCTGTTGTTTACAGGAATAACAGACTGGACTGCCCCCCTGTGCTGAGACACGAAAACTAGAGACTGGTTGCATTGGCAACAGATTGCGGCCGCTATCCCATCGGCAACGATCCGGCCGAAGCGATTCAAATGGACTATCGAGCCTAGGGGCGCCCGTCGTGGGCGCCCGCGCTTGGGCGGTCACAAAGGCCGCCCCTACGGTCGGAATCGCGGTCCACGTTCACGCGCATCGGCGGGCGGCCTGGCCAGGACATTTTGGCAGAACAATTCCGAATTCATGAACGAAAACAAGCCGCGAACGAATCGATGCGTGCCAAACCACTCGGGCACGCTGCGCAAGAGCGCCGTCGCCCGCTCGATGATGGCCTCGGGATTGTCGTAGATGCGGTTGACCCGGGCCGTGACCTCCTCGCCCGAGGCGATCTTGACGATGAGGCGCGCGGCCTCCGCCGCGCGGATGAGTTCCGGATCCCGTACCACCTTGCCGAAGGGCCTCGCGATGGGGCGTGGAGTGCACCCTTCTGTGGGACACGAACAGCACCAGCCGCAATAGTCGAGCGGACCCCGACGTCAGCATCCTTGACGAGCTTGCGCACGTCGGAATTCGCGGGAAGTCGACACTGGTGAATTACGCGCCGATCTCGGGTCTGCCCGAGACCGGCTTTTTTTGTGCGCAGGCCCGATAGCGATTCGTGCGTGGGAAACCGCGCTCCGGACAGTTGCGTGCACGCTTCCAGCAAATGGAAACGATCTGTCCGTGACCGTCGTAGCGGGAGCGCGCCACCGCTCCATACCGAAGCCGCCGAAGCAAAAGGCTCCCCGGAAGGGAGCCTTTTTTAATGCGCAACGCAAGCGAGGGCTCTGATGCCGCTCAAGCCGCCATTCGAAGAAACCGATCCGCAACCATGGCCGCAAAACCAGGGCCCCCCGCGCATCACCGTTCACCCCTACCCGCCGCCGCAAGATTTGGCCGGTAATTCCGCGGCGTCGGATGGAGTTGATGATTGGATCGTTCCCGCAGGCGCCATGGGCAGGACGCCCTTTCCTGATGACTGGCTCGTTCCGGGTAACGAACGAGGTGACGCCTCTTACCCCAACGACTGGTTTGTGCCGAGCGGGAACAACACACAGACCGCTCCACATTTCTACCCCTCCCCAGCCACCACTCCGAATGGCAACGCGTTCGCGTCAGCAACCAACACTTTGGCTCGCCCAGACCCGCTCAGTGCCTATTGGTCTCTCATTCCAGGGAGGCGTCAGGCGTCCCGCGTCCTCCGGGATATGCCGCTCACCACATCGCCGCCAGCGGCGATGTGCGAGCAACAATTGCAAGGAGCATTTTGAAGAATTCAACATCGGCATCAACGACCCGGCAAACGGAGTCTTTCTACCGGCGAACAAGGCAACACAGGTCATCGCCGGCGAGACCATTCATTCGCCACTGCACACAGGCGACTACTATGAGGCTGTTGACAAAGGGCTCATGATGGCAGAAACGCGACAACAGGCCATTGAAACATTACGGCGTATCGGCCGAGCTCTTCAATCAGGAAACTTTCCATGAGCGGGGCAAAAGCGACAAACGTCTACAAATTCTCGCACTGCGAAGGGAGCGAATGGCTGCAGCCCGTGAATGAAGGTGAATTCGAATTGCTCATCTTCGACGGCAAGTCCCGCGCCAAATCGTGGACGCCAATCGCCATGAAACGAATTAAGGATTTCGGTGATGGGCAGCCAGTGCGCCCGGTTGACTTTCCGTGCGGCTCGGGAGGCGGCGATCTGCCGATGACCGATGCGGCGCGGGAGAAGATCGGGCCTTACCTGGAAAAATACGGAGAGTTTCTTCCGCTGAGCTGCGATGAGGGGAAATTCTGCACATTTCACGTAACCCACTTTGTCGACGCTCTGGACGAGGGCGCTTCAGATTTGCTGCGCGCGAGCGACGACCCTGGCAAAGTACTGATGATTCACAAACATGTCTTTCGTCCGGAACGACTTACGTCAGACTGGGTGTTCAAATTACCGCAATCACACGGTCGCGGTCCATTTTACGTCACTGACCCGTTCGTCAACCTAATCCGGACATCGGGGCTGACCGGCCTCAAATTCAAGCGAGTGTGGCCGCATTCCTGAGGAAATTGGACTCCGTGCTCGGGATTCGCCGTACCGGAAGCGGAACTCCAATATTAAATCTGCGGTGGCCCGCCTACAATATCGCGCTTGTCTATTCCGGCACGCTGCGCAAGAGCGCCGTCGCCCGCTCAATGATGGCCTTGCGATTGTCGTAGATGCGGTTGACCCGGGCCGTGACCTCCTCGCCCGTCGCGATCTTGACGATGAGGCGCGCGGCTTCCGCCTCGCGGATGAATTCGGCGTCCTGCACCACCTTGCCGAAGGCCTCGCGATAGGCCGCCACGATCGCGCCCGGTGTGCCGGGCGGGGCCAGGAACGGTCGGCCGTATTGCTGGCGCTCGACGAACAGCGCGAGCACGCGGGCGTTGGCCTGACTGGTGGCAAAGTCGGCGGCGAGCGGCACATCTGGGAGGTCGGGATGGCGGGTGGCGGTGAGCTGCAGCAGGATGCGGAGCTTCTGCTCGCGCAGCCAGTCGGCTTTGTTGGCCTTGAGGCTCGCCCAATCGTCGCCGATCACCCCCTGCACCTCGCCGCGCTCCATGGCGAGCGTGATCCCGGCGGTGCCCGGATAGCCGCGCACGGTTTTGGTCTTGGTGCCGATCAGCGCATTGAGCAGCAGCGGCCACACCGTGACGTCGGAAGCCGCGCCGCTGGCGCCGACCAACAGATCCCCGGCGAGCAGGTCGGCGGCGGTGCGAAACGGGGCCGCATGCCAGACCGCCACCACAGCGGTGTAGTCGTTGAGGCTGACCAACCAATTGAACCGGCGGCCGTCGAACCGCGCGCTGGCGTTGCCCAGCAGATTCTCGAACGCGGTCGCGGCCGGCATGATGCCGATGGCGGTGCCGTCGCGCGGCGCCACGTTGGCGAGCCAGTTCGCCGCGATCAGCGAGCCGGCGCCCGGCATGTTCTGCGGCACCACGCTCGGGTTGCCGGGCAGATAGGCGCCGAGGAAGCGCCCGACCATTCGGCCGTACAAATCGTAGCCGCCGCCCGGCGGCGTCGCGATCGCGAGCGTGATCTTCTGGCCGCTGAAATCGACCTTCTGGGCGAAGGCGCAAACGCAGCCGCCGGCGGCGGCGGCCATGCCCAGCAACAACACGACGGTCGCGCGGATGCCACCCCGGCTGGCCATGGGCGAGTCCTCGGTCGGCGCGGGAGCGGCCGGCCTGCCCCGACGTTAGCGGCAAAGCGGAGAGAAGAAAACGTGCCCGAGACCGCTTGGAGAGCAAGCTACGCAAGCGCCTGGCCCTCAGCCGCGCGCGGTTGCGCTCAGCGTCACGATCGCGGCGGCGACGAGCAGGCCGGCCGCCAGCAGGAAGGGCGCGCCCGGCAGCTGCCAGGCGCTGCCGGCACCGATGAACTGGGCCAAGACCTGGCCGAACAGGGCCGGCCCCAGCATGTTGGCGACCCCCATCAGGCTGCTGTTGGCGCCCTGCAGCCTCCCCTGCTCGCTCGCGCTCACGCGCCGGCTCATCAGCCCGAGCGCGGAGGGGCTGGCGAAACCCCACAGCGCCATCAGCGGAATGCCGCACCAGAACAGCGCCCCGGTCGGGGCAAGACCGAACACCGCAAAGCCGGCGATCCCGAAGCAGAGCCCCATGATCAAGGTGGCGCGCTCACCGAAGCGCTGCACGGTGCGCCCGATCAGACCGCCCTGCACGATCATGGCACACAGGCCGACGGCCGCGAGCGTGAAGCCCACCATGCGCTCGTCGAAGCCGTAGCGATATTGCATGTAGAGCACGCTGATGCTGGGCAGGCTGGCATGGGCGAGATTGCCGAGGAAGCTGACGGCGGCAAGCCCGCCGAGCTGCGGCTGCGAGGCGAGCAGAGCCAGCGCACCGAACGGATTGGCCCGCCGCCACGCCAAAGGCGCGCGCCGCTCCGGGGCAAGCGATTCCGGCAGCACCAGGAAGCCGTAGAGCGCATTGGCGAGGCTCAAGCCTGCCGCGATCCAGAACGGCAGCCGCGGCGAGATGTTGCCGGCGAGACCACCGAGCGCGGGGCCGAGCACGAAGCCGACGCCGAAAGCGACGCCCAAGAGGCCGAAGCGCCCGGCGCGCTGCTCGCCCGGCGTCACGTCCGCGATATAGGCATAGGCGGTCGAGATGCTCGCCGAGGTGACGCCGGAGATCAGCCGTCCCACGAACAGCCAGATCAGGTTCGGCGCCAGCGCCATGAAGATGTAATCGAGGCCGAGCCCGAAATTCGAGAGCAGGATCACCGGCCGGCGGCCAAAGCGGTCCGACAGCGCTCCCTGTACCGGCGAGAACACGAACTGCATCAGCGCCCAGGCGGCGCCGAACACGCCGAAGATTTGCGCCGCCCGCGCGGTGTCGCCGCCGAGGAAATCGACCACCAGCCGGGGCAGCACCGGAATGATCATGCCGAGCGCCAGCATATCGAGGAGGACGGTGATGAAGACGAAGATGAAGGCCGGCGCGCGTGGCTTCGCTACGCTCGGCGCCGGAGCGCTTTGCGCCGAAGTGCCTGGCGGCATCTCGTTCATCGGTTGGACGTCATTCATGAGGGGTGCTGACTCCCGTTCATGCGCGGCACAGGATTTCAATGCGCGGGTTTTTTCCGCCCGGAATACGGATTCTTCTTCTCCCGCAAGGTCAGCCGGATCGGCGTCCCGGGGAGATCGAAGCTCCCGCGCAGATTGTTGACCAGATAGCGCTGGTAGGCGTCCGGTACCGCGTCGGCGCGGCTCAAGAACAGCACGAAGCTCGGCGGCCGGCTCTTGGCCTGGGTGATGTAATCGAGCCGGATGCGCCGGCCCGATACCGCCGGCGGCGGATGCGCCGCCACCACCTCGGGGAGCCAGCGGTTGAGCGCGCTGGTCGACACCCGCCGGTTCCACACCTCGTAGGCATCGATCACCGCCTGCATCAAGAGATCGATCCCGGCACCGGTCATGCCGGAATGGGCGATCACCGGAACGCCTTTCACCTGCGGCAGCCAATGATCGGTATCGGCGCGCAATTTGTTGATCGCGGAGGGGCCATGCTCCATCAGGTCCCATTTGCTCATGCCGATGACCAGCGCCCTGCCCTCGCGCTCGACCAGCGCGGCGATGCGCATGTCCTGCTCCTCGAACGGAGCGGTCGCATCCATCAGCACGATCACCACCTCGGCGAAGCGCACCGCGTTCAAGGTATCGCTGACCGAGAGCTTCTCCAGCTTCTCCTCGATGCGGGAGCGTCGCCGCAGGCCGGCGGTGTCGTGGAAATGGAAGCGCCGGTCGCGCCAGGCGATGTCGACCGCGATGGCGTCGCGGGTGATGCCGGCTTCGGGTCCGGTGAGCAGCCGCTCCTCGCCGAACAGCCGGTTGATGAGCGTCGACTTGCCGGTGTTGGGCCGGCCGATCACGGCCACCCGGATCTCCGGCAGCTGACCCTCGCCGCGCCGGTCCTCCGCCGGCATGCTCGCCTGCGCGGTATGCTCGGGCAGCGCCTCGCGCAGCGCGTCGTAGAGATCGCCGAGGCCTTCGCCATGCTCGGCGGAGAGCGGGATCGGATCGCCGAGCCCGAGCGCATAGGCCTCGACCACGCCCGATCTGGCGGCCCGGCCTTCGGTCTTGTTGGCGATCAGGATCGCGGGTCGCCCGGACTTGCGCACCAGGTTGGCGAATTCCTGGTCGATCGGGGTCAGGCCGGTGCGGGCGTCGATCAAGAAGAAGATGGCATCGGCGGCCGCGATCGCGGCCTCGGTCTGCGCCTGCATGCGGGCGGACAGGCTGTCGGGCGCAGCCTGCTCGAGGCCGGCGGTGTCGATCACGGTGAAGGTCAGGTCGCCGAGCTGCGCCTCGCCCTCGCGGCGGTCGCGGGTGACGCCGGGCCGGTCGTCCACCAGGGCGAGGCGGCGGCCGACCAGCCGATTGAACAGGGTCGACTTGCCCACATTGGGCCGGCCCACGATGGCGACCGTGAAGGTCATGTCGGTTGCGATGGCGATCACGCCCCGATGGCGGCGGCGGCCGTGCGTGAGGCCTCGCTCATATCAGCGCGTGACCGTGGGTGCCGGCGGGTCGGGCCAGATCGACCCTCCGTTCGTGGGCGCGGCCGTCTGCCGGGTGGACGGCGGATCAGGCCACGGCGAGGAGGCCGCCGGCCGGGTGGACGCCGGCGCCGACATGGCGGTCGGCTGGCTCGCTTGATTGGCGGGCGGCGCCGCCACCACCTTCGGCTTGGGCACAGCCTTGGGTTTTGGCTTGGGTTTCTCGGTGGCAGCCTGCGCGTCCTGGGTGACGTCGGTCTGGGGCGGCGGCGCCTGATAGCCTTTGACCAGCTCCGCCGGCAGGCCCTGGGTCACCCCGGGCGTCCCCTCCGGAAACAGCGGCTTGCGATCGCCCGGCAGCGGCTTTTTCTGGGATGCGAACATGTTGTCCATGATGTCGGTCGGGTCGAAGCTGCTGCAGTCGGCAAGCAGCAACGGCAGCGACAACGTCGCTACGACGGTCACCAAGCGAGCCAAGCGGTTCATGCTCTCAGCCCTCCTCAACTCTTGCCTTCCGAGGCCATCAGCGCACTGAGCATCTCCATGCGGTTGCGCTCGTCGGGCGGCGTGGCGGCATCGGTGTTGATCATCTCGATCCAGCGCTTGGCGGCAGCGGTATCGTTGGCGCGCCAGGCGGCGAGCGCGAGCAGCTCGCGCGCCGTATGCCTGAAGGTGTGGTCGGGACCCGCCAGGGGCTCGAGCCGCTGGCTGGCTTCGGTGAAGGCGCCGCTGTCGATCAGGAGCGAGCCTGAGCGCAGCCCGGCCAGATCCCGCAGATCGGCGCCGACCGATGCATTGGCGGCGATCTTGTCGTAGGCCGCGACCGCAGCCTTGGGATCGGTCTGGGCGAGCTCGGCGGCGGCGCGCACCAGCGCCAGCGTGCGATAATTGGTGGCGGAGTCCTGCGCGATCTTGCTGAAGGCCGCCTCGGCCTCGGCGTGCTTGCCCTGATCGCCGAGCGCGATGGCGGCCTCGAAAGCTGCGCCCGCCTCGGCGGCTTTCTTGGTCTCCCACCAATCATAGGCACGCCAGGAGGCTACCCCCAGCACGATGAGAACCGCCGCCGCGATCGCGTAACCCTGATAGCGATCCCACAGCTTCTGAAACTGCTCGCGCCGGACTTCTTCGTCGACTTCCTGAAAGATATCGGACACAGGTCTGATTCTCGTGTGGTTTCTCGCCTCGGCGAGTCATTGGCCGACACCCGGCCGAAATTCTGCCGCGCCGTTCGGCGGCCGGTCGGGGACATCCCTCGGGCAGTCCCCCGGCCGCCTGCTTTAAGCCCCTTGCCTGGGCCGATACCCTATCGTTATGGCGGCGGCAAGGCAAAAGCCGCGCGTAAACTTCGTTAAGCTCCTGAAATGCGGGCCTTATCGTCTAGTGCCGCAGGGCGCGGGCCGCCCCGCCGGCCGCCAGGCGAGCCTCAGCTCCCGATGAGTTGCTTGGGCCCCTTGTTGGCACCCTTGGGCCGCATCTCGTAGACCTGCTCCGGACCCGGAAAGGCGCGGCTGCGTACCTCCTTGGCATAAGCGGCAATCGCCGCCTCGATGCCGGGCCCGAGATCGCCATAACGCTTGACGAATTTCGGCACCCATGGAGACAGGCCGAGCATGTCCTCGAGCACCAGAATCTGGCCGTCGCAGGCGGCGCTGGCGCCGATCCCGATGGTGGGGATCGCGACCACCTCGCTGATGCGCCGCCCGAGCGGCTCCGCCACCGCCTCGATCACCATGGCGAAGGCGCCGGCGTCCGCCACCGCCTTGGCGTCGGCCTCGATCGGTCCCCAGTCGGCCTGGTCGCGGCCCTGCGCCCGGAACGCCCCGATGGTGTTGATGGACTGCGGGGTGAGGCCGACATGACCCATCACCGGCACGCCGCGCTCGACCAGGAAGGCGATGGTCTCGGCCATGCGGCGCCCGCCCTCGAGCTTGATGGCACCGCAACCGGTTTCCTTGAGAACGCGCGCGCAGGAGGCGAAGGCCTGCTCCTTGGATTGCTCATAGCTGCCGAACGGCATGTCGACCACGACCAGGGCGCGCTGCGAGCCGCGCATCACGGCATGGCCCTGCAGGATCATCATCTCGAGGGTGACGGGCACCGTGGTCTCGAGCCCATGCATCACCATGCCGAGCGAGTTGCCGACCAGGATCACGTCGCAGTAACGATCGACCAGCCGGGCGGTGTGGGCGTGATAGGAGGTGAGGCACACGATCGGCTCGCCGCGCTTGCGGGCCCGGATGTCGGGTGCGGTGATCCGCTTGATGTCCTGTTGCGCCGACATGTCAGCTCCCGAACACGCGCAGCCCGATGGCATAGGGGTGAAACCAGAAGCCGAGCGCGAGATAGAGCAGCGTGCCGGCCACCACCGCGATGATGTCGTTGCGCCGCCCGCCGTTGGGGATCGCGAGCGCGCCCGGATCGCTGCGGCGCTTGAGCGTGATGCGGTCGAGCACCGCCCAGGCGAGGATCGAGCCGAACAGGATGATGCCGCCGAGATCGCCATTGGCGATGAGATGGGCGAGCGCCCACAGCTTCACGCCAACCAGAAACGGATGCTTGAGCACCCGCTGGATGTCGCCCCGCACATAGGCCGCGACCAGGCAGATGGTCGCCGGCCACATCAGGGCGACAGTGATATGGCGGGTCCAGGCCGGCGGGTGCCAGAGCACGACCAGGCCGGCCTCGCGGTACTGGGAGAAGCCGATGCAGATGACAACGATGCCGACGAGCGCGACCAGCGAGAACACGCCCTTATAGGGCATCTCGCCCATGCGGGCGACCGCGGCGGCACGCTGGGCGCGAAACGTCGCGAAGGCATGGCCGCCGATGAAGACGGCAAGCCCCAGGATCATGATGGCGAGTCCCATGGCGCCTGTTTAGAGCATTTTGCGCCGCCGCGGTATGCGTTATTCGGCCCGCCCGCACGATTGATTGCGAAAACGATGCAAGCAGATAGGGCGCCGATCGGGCCCCCCGGAACCCGCCCGCCGGCAGGCCCCGCGCGTGCGTCAAACAACCCCTGCGAAACGCTCCGGCACGGCTTTCGGACGCCGCGCCGGGCTGCTATGATGCCGGCTGCTTCGGGTCATCCGGTGCGGATTCGGTCCGCCTATCGGGTGATGCGCTCCTGCGTCCGTCTGGGAAATTTTCCGGTTGAGACCCGATCGCTAGGGAGAAGATTCAATGCGAACCAAACTCATGCTGAGCGTGACCGCCGGTCTGGCCGTCATTCTATCTCAAGGCGTATCCCATCAGGCTTTGGCGGCCGGCGCGGCCCTGACCGGGCAGGTCAGCTCCGCCGAAGAAGGCAATATGGAAGGCGTGGTCGTCAGCGCCAAGAAGCCGGGCTCGACCGTCATGGTCAGCGTGACCACCGACGCGCAAGGCCGCTACACCTTCCCCGAGGGCCGGCTGGATCCGGGCCAGTATAACCTCGCCATCCGCGCCGTCGGCTACGACATCTCGGCGCCGACCACCGCGACGGTCGCGGCCGGCTCCGGCGCCACCGCCGACATCAAGCTGCAGAAGACCAAGAATCTCGCCAGCCAGCTCACCAACGCGGAATGGATGATCAGCATCCCGGGCACCGAGGACCAGAAGGCGCAGCTCCTGAACTGCACCAGCTGCCACACCTTGGAGCGCATCGTGCGCTCGACCCACGATTCGGACGAGTTCACCCAGGTCATCACCCGCATGGCGGGCTATGGCGCGGTGAGCCAGCCGATCAAGCCGCAGCGCATGCTGGACACCGAGCGGTCCGGAACCCCCGAGCAATACCGCAAGATGGCGGATTATCTCGCCACCATCAATCTGAGCACGACCGACAAGTGGAAGTACGACCTCAAGACCCTCCCGCGTCCGACCGGACGCTCCACCCATGCGATCGTGACCGAGTACACGATGCCGCGGCCGGTGATCGAGCCCCATGACGTGATCGCCCGCGACGGCGTGGTCTGGTACTCGGACTTCGGCAACCAGTTCATCTCCAAGTTCGATCCCAAGACCCTGCAGCTCGTCGAATACCCGGTGAAGAAGTTCAAGCCCGACGCGCCCGAAGGCAATCTCTCGATCGACTTCGACACCAAGGGCACGATCTGGTTCGACACCATGTATCAGGGCTCGCTCGGAAATCTCGACCCGAAGACCGGCGAGATCAAATACTATCCGCTCGATCCCAAGTGGAACGACGTCAAGGTGCAGCTGAACTTCACCGGCCTGCATCATGAGGTCGACGGCAAGGTCTGGACCAAGAGCGTCGGCACCCAGGACATCTTCCGGGTCGATCTCGCCAGCGGCACATGGGAGAAGTTCCATCCGACGAATGAGATCGCGGGCGGCTCCAAGTACGGCATCTATCAGGTCGCCTCCGACTCGCAGAACAACCTCTGGATGGCCGAGTTCACCGAAGGCCATCTCGGCAAGATCGACGCCAAGACCCTCAAGGTCACCTGGTATGCCCCGCCGACCCCGCATGCGCGCCTGCGCCGCATGGTGATCGACGACAAGGACCAGATCATGGTGACCGAGTATCGCGGCAACAAGATCGCGGTGTTCGATCCCAAGACCGAGAAGTTCACCGAGTATGCGCTGCCCACCCAGTACACCAATCCGTACCGGGCGACGTTCGATCATAACGGCGAGATCTGGACCGGCGGAATGGCCACCGATCGCGTGGTGCGCTTCGACCCGAAGGCCGGCAAGTCGGTCGAGTACCTGATGCCGAAGGACACCAACATGCGCACGGTGTTCGTCGACAACACGACCAGCCCGGTCACCTTCTGGGTCGGCAGCAATCACGACGCCGGCCTGGTCAAGGTCGAGCCGCTCGATTGATGACCTCCGGAGAAGCGCGCTTCTCCGTCTAACAAACAAGACCACGGGTTCCGTTTCCAACGAAACGGAACCCGTTTTTGTTGGAGTTGGCCGCCGCGCCGAGCGTGAAATTTCGTAGGATGGGTTGAGCTATTGCGAAACCCATCATTCTCGGGCCGCAGAGCTTCCAGGCCAAAGACAATCACCCGGCTCAAAGTTGGGTTACGCGCGGATCGATGTACCCGATTCCATCAAACACCCTGCCCGCGCTAACCCAACCTACAGGAAGCTTCGGCCAGCGCTGGTCACGCGGAGCGCAGCAGCCCCACCGAGTTCGGAATCTCGATGTCGATCTCCAAGAGCGAAACCGCGTCGCCGCGATCCATCTTGATCTGGACATTGTCGCGATCGATCGAGACGTGCTTCTCGATCACCGCCAGGATCTCCTCCCGCAGGATGGCGATCAGGTCGGATTGGCCGCGACCGCCGCGTTCGTGGGCCAGCAGAATCTGCAACCGCTCGCGCGCGACCGGGGCGGAGCTCTGCCGCCGGAACAGCCCGAACACGCTCATGCGGCCCTCCGTCCGAACAGCTTGTCGAAAAGGCCTTTCTTGTCGTTCGGGATGGACATCGGCACCTCTTCGCCCTTGAGCCGGCGCGCGGCCGCCAGATAGGCGCGGGCGGGCGCGCTCGCCGCGTTGCTCAGCGTGATCGGCGATCCGAGATTGGAGGCGCGCAGCACCTCCTCGCTTTCCGGGATGATGCCGAGCAGCGGCGTGGACAGGATCTCCAGCACGTCCTCGATGCTAAGCATCTCGCCGCGCGCGGCGCGCGCCGGGTCGTAACGGGTGATGAGAATGTGCTTCTCGACGCGCTCGCCCCTCTCGGCGCGCGCGGTCTTGGAATCCAGGAGTCCGATGATGCGGTCGGAATCGCGTACTGACGAGACTTCCGGATTGGTCACGATGACGGCTGCGTCGGCGTACCGCATGGCGAGCGTGGCGCCGCGCTCGATGCCGGCCGGGCTGTCGCAGATCACCCAATCGAACTTCGCGCGCAGCTCCTTGATGACCCGCTCGACGCCCTCCTCGGTCAACGCATCCTTGTCGCGGGTCTGCGATGCCGGCAGCAGCCACAGCTTCTCGATGCGCTTGTCGCGGATCAGCGCCTGCGAGAGCTTGGCCACCCCCTGCACCACGTTGATCAGATCGAACACCACGCGGCGCTCGGCCCCCATGACCAGGTCGAGATTGCGCAGCCCGACGTCGAAATCGACGACCACGACCGATTGGCCCGATTGCGCCAGCGCGGCGCCGAGCGCGGCGGTGGACGTGGTCTTGCCGACGCCGCCCTTGCCCGATGTCACGACTAAGACTTTGGCCATCTTGGCTCCCCTTTTGCGCTGTTTCAGTCCAAGGCTTCGATGTTCAATCCGGGGCCTTCGAGCCAGACCTGCACCGGCCGGCCGCGCAGGCTCGCATTCGTGCTCTCGGCGGTCTGGTAGTAGCCGTCGATGGCGAGCAGCTCGGCTTCGTTGCGGCTGCAGAAGATCCGCGCCTTGGCATCGCCCATGGAGCCCGCCATGGCGCGCCCGCGCAGGGTGCCGTAGATGTGGATCGAGCCGGCGGCGACGATCTCGGCTCCCGAGGCGACCGAACCCAGCACCGTCACCTCGCCGAACGGGAACACCACCGATTGGCCGGAACGGATCGGGCTCTCGATCAGCATGGATGCCGGTTGCGGGGACGACGGCGGAGTCGTGGCAGGCTGGGCTGCCGCAACTGCGGTCGAGGCGGCGGCGTCTGCCGGGGTATCGCCCGGCTTCTCCTCGCCGCCCGGCCGGCCGCCCAGAAGGACCGGCGGCAGCTTGAGGCCACATGCGGCCGGGTCGACGCCCTCGAGCCCCATGATTCGGATCCCGCGCTCCGCCAGCTGATCGACCAGATGCAGGATGGCGGATTCGCTCAGCGTGACGGTGGCGAGATCGAGAATGACCGGCTTTCCGGCGAAGAAACCGGGCGAATTGCGCGTCCATTTGTCGAGCTCGGCCAGCCAATCGGCGACCGGCGGCTCGGGGACGAGCGCGAAAGCCAGGAGCGAGCGGCCACGAAAGCGGATCGATTGCAAAGGTTGAGTGGCGATGTTCACGGGCGGCCTGCGATTCTTATCAACGGGTTAACCCGATTAGCGCGCCTGACGGTTAATGAATGGTTAAGGTTCGGAACGACATCGACCGCGAGCGGGCGCCGCCTGCAGAAAATGTCCCCCGGACCTTGTTTCCGGCTCCCTGGCATGGCGAAGTCGACCGCGACCTCGGGCCCTCGAAGCGGTGATGGTCCATGCACCTCTCTGACTGGAGGACGAAATGAGCGCGACGATGGATCGAGCCGAGGCGTTCTGTGCCCGATTCGGCTTGAGGGTCCCAATACTGCTCGCCCCCATGGCTGGTGCCAGCGCACCCTCGTTGTCGATCGCCGTCGCCAATGCGGGCGGGCTCGGATCGTGTGGCGTGCTGCTGATGCAGCCCGATGAAATCATTACCTGGGCGGCCGAGGTGCGCTCCAACAGCAACGGAGCATTCCAGCTCAATATCTGGATTCCAGACCCCCCGCCGAAGCGCGATCCGGTGCAAGAAGCGCGCGTGCGCGAGTTTCTGGCGGGTTGGGGACCGCCGGTACCGCCCGAAGCCGGTGATGTTGCTCCGCCGGACTTCTCGGCGCAGTGCGAGGCGATGCTGGCTGCTGGCCCACCGATCGTTTCCTCCGTCATGGGTCTATATCCGCCGGATTTCGTCGCGCGCCTCAAGCAGCAGCGCATCACCTGGTTTGCCAACATTTCGACGGTGTCGGAAGCGCGCGCAGCCGAGGCCGCCGGCGCGGATGTGATCGTGGCCCAGGGCGCCGAAGCCGGCGGGCACCGAGGCTGTTTCGACGCGGCGGCGGCCGAGCGACAACTGATCGGCTTGTTCGCACTGCTTCCGGCGGTCGTAGATGCGGTGCGGGTACCGGTCGTTGCGACCGGCGGTATTGCGGACGCGCGCGGGGTCGCGGCTGCGCTGGCCCTCGGTGCGAGCGCGGCGCAGATCGGCACCGGGTTTCTGCGCTGCCCTGAAGCCAAGATTCATCCTTCCTGGGCGGAGGCGCTCGCGAGGACAGCCCCCGAGGACACGATGGTGAGCCGCGTCTTCAGTGGCCGCGCCGGCCGCAGCATCGCCACCGACTACGTCCGCGCCGCGACCGCCGAACAGGCGCCGCGGCCTGCACCCTATCCGGTGCAGCGGGGGCTCACTGCCGCCATGCGGGCGGCAGGCCAGAAGGACGCCGAGGTGCACCGCGTTCAGGCCTGGGCCGGGCAATCCGCCGCCCTGTCGAAGGCAGAGCCCGCAGCCGACGTCGTGCGGCGCGTCTGGGACGGCGCACGCGCCCTGCTTGCGTAACAAGAGACGGTCGCGTGACCGGCGCCCGAATAGCTATTGGCGCAAGCCCGATCCGACGATCATAATGGGCGCGCACCGGGCGCGCCGAACGCGACAGGGACGAACGCGACAGGGACGGAAAACGCATGCGTTGCAGACATCGCAGAGCAGGCAGCGCGGCGGCAGTGGTTCTGCTGCTCGCCGGACTGGCCGGTCCGAGGCCAGCCGCGGCGGCCGACAAATACCCGGTGCGCCCGATCACCTTGATCGTGCCGTTTCCGGCCGGCGGCGGGGTCGACGCAGTGGCGCGAATCGTCGCCGACAAGCTCGCGGCCGGGCTCGGCCAGCCGTTCGTCATCGACAATCGCGGCGGCGCCGCCGGCGTCATCGGCATGCGCCTGGCGGCGAAAGGCGCGCCGGACGGCTACACGCTGGTGCTGGCGCATACCGGCTCGACCTCGATCAATCCGAGCCTCTACGCCAATCCGGGCTACGATCCGCGCACCGACTTCGCCCCGATCGGCCTCATCGCCTCCACCCCGGTGGTGCTGATGGCGCATCCATCGTTTGCCGCGAGATCGATCGCCGAACTGATCGCCATGGCCAAGAAGGAGCCCGGCAAGATCAATTTCGGCACCCCGCCTCCGGGCACCGGCGGTTATCTGGCGGCCGAGCTGTTCAAGTCGATGTCCGGCGCCGACATGACCATCATTCCCTACAAGGGCACTGCCGCGCTCACCACCGATCTCCTGGGCGGGCATGTGCCGGTCGGCTTCAACGTGATCGCGCCCGCCATGGGCAGCTTGCAGAGCGGCGGCCTGCGCGCCATCGCGACCGCCGGACCGGCCCGCACCGGCCTCTTCCCCGACGTGCCGACGGTGGACGAATCCGGGCTGCCCGGCTTCGAAGCGGTGCTGCATTACGGCCTGCTGGCGCCGGCAGGCACGCCCAAGGAGGTCATCGAGCGGCTCAACAAAGAGCTGCGCGCCCTGGTGGCGGCGCCCGAGGTGCGCGAACGCATCGCGGCCGAAGGCGGCGACCCGCTGCCGTCGAGCCCGCAGCAATATGCCGCCGACATCGATCGCGAGGAAGCCAAGTGGTCGGTCCTGATCAAGAAGCTCAACCTGAAGGTCGAGTGAGCGGCACCGTTGGTCTCAGGCCCGGGGTGCGCCGAGCGCTTCCGGGTTGATCACGTCGATGGGTTGCCCGCTTTCGAACGCCAGCACCCGATCGAATTGGTCGGAGAAATAATCGTCGAGCTGATCGAGCGCCACAAAGCCCAGATGCGGCGTGCAGAGCGCGTTGGGGAGCGCCAGCAGCGGATCGCGCCCGCCCAGCACCGGCTCGTGCTCGAACACGTCGACCGCGGCGAAGCCGGGACGTCCGGCCTTGAGCCCCGCGACCAGCGCGCCTTGCTCGATCAGCTCGGCCCGGCTGGTATTGACCAGCAGCGAGCCGGGCTGCATGCGCGCCAGATCCGCACGCGTGATGCGGCCGCGGGTCTCCGGCGTCAGCCGCAGATGGAGGGAGAGCACGTCGGAATGCGCGAACAGCTGCTCGGGACCGGCGGCCACGTCGAAGCCGTCCGCCAGTGCCTGCGCCCGGCCGCGCTCGCGCGACCACACCAGCACCCGCATGCCGAAAGCCCGGCCATAGCCGGCCACGACCTTGCCGATGCGGCCGAAGCCGAAGATGCCCAGCCGGCGCCCGTGCAGCACCCGGCCGATGTCGTGCTGCCAGCCGCCGGCCTTGAGGCGGGCGACCTCGCCCGGGATGTGGCGCATGGCCGCCATGATCAGCCCCCAGGTCAGCTCCGGGGTCGCCATCGAGGCGCGGTTGGTCGAGGCGCACACCGCGATGCCGCTGGCCGTGCAGGCCGCCACGTCGATGTTCGGATAGGGCCCACTGATGGTGATCAACCGCAGCTTCGGCAGGCGTCCTACCAGCGCCACCGAGATCGGGGTGCGCTCACGCAACAGCAACAGCGCCTCCACGTCCTTGAAGCGTTCCGCCAGAGCAACGATATCGGAGGCCGCATCGGTCCAGATCGTGACCGCGTGCCCCGACATTTTCGCAAACGACGGCAGGGTTCGCACTACATTCGCATAGTCGTCGGGTATCCCGATCTTCAGCATGTTTCCTACTCTCCTCCAACCCGCCGAGCCGCACGCCCGCTTGATCGTTATACCGGTCGCGTGCGACGGTTGGAACGCTTCCGCCCGTCGAAAGGAGCTCCGCATGTGCCGCAGCATCAAGACTTTGCACAACTTCGAGCCGCCCGCGACCGACCAGGAGATCCGGGCATCGGCGCTCCAGTTCGTGCGCAAACTGAGCGGCTTCGCGCGGCCCTCGCAAGCCAACCAGCCCGCCTTCGATCGCGCGGTGGATGAGGTGACACGCGCCGCCCACGACCTCCTGGCTTCGCTCGTCACCAACGCGCCGCCACGCGATCGCGACATCGAGGCCGCCAAGGCCCGGGCTCGGGCGGCGCAGCGCTACGGCACCGATGCTGGCTGAGGCGCCCTCACCCATTGTCGCCGGCGAGCGCCGCGCACACCGCCTTGGTCACCGCCCTGGTCGTGGCCTTGCCGCCGAGATCGGGCCTGTGCAGGGATTTGTCCGCGGTCGTCCGCTCGATCGCCCGCAGCAGACGCGCCGGCGCGGCCGGCTCGCCCAGATGCTCCAGCATCATGCTGCCCGACCAGAAGCTGGCGATCGGATTGGCGATGCCCTTGCCGCTCCGGGACGCCGCGGCGGCTGACCGGCGCCGCTCAGCGCTTGGCGAAGACCATGTCATAGACCTCCGGCTTGAAGCCGACCGTCAGCTCGCCGTCCTGGTCCAGGACCGGGCGCTTGATCATCGAAGGCTGCGCCAACATCAGGGCGATCGCCCTCTTCTCGGTCAGGCCCTCGCGGTCGGCCTCCGGCAGCTTGCGGAAGGTGGTGCCGGCGCGGTTGATGAGCGTCTCCCAACCGACTTTTCCGGCCCAGCCCTGAAGCGTCGCCTTGTCGATGCCAGCGACTTTGTAATCGTGGAACCCATAGGCGACCTTGTGAGCGTCGAGCCAGATGCGCGCCTTCTTCATCGTGTCGCAGTTCTTGATTCCGTAGAGCGTGGTCATGATTTCTGGGGGCCGGTCTGGATAAAGTTGTCCGGCTCAGTATAGGCGACTTCGCGCAGTTGCGAGGGCCCAGCCGGGCGGCGCGGATATTTTTGCCCGCTGTCGTTTTCCCCCTCTTGACATGCATGTGTTTACCTGCCTATCTAGCCGTCATGCAGGCTTTCACCTGCCTAATGAACCGCGCTATCGGGACGTGCCCATGAAGGCGATCGACAAGGTGTTCAAGGCCCTGGCCGATCCGAGCCGCCGCCAGCTGCTCGACCGCCTGCACGCCAAAAATGGGCAGACCCTGACCGAGCTGTGCCAAGGGCTCGACATGGCGCGGCAGTCGGTCACGCAGCACCTCGGCCTGCTCGAGGACGCCAACCTCATCTCGGTCGAGCGGCAAGGGCGGGAAAAGCTGCACTACTTCAATCCGGTTCCGATCCACGAGATCTACGAGCGCTGGATCCGGAAATTCGAGCAGCCGCGCCTCGATGCCCTGCACAGCTTCAAGACCAAGCTTGAAAGGAAGCAACCATGAGCGACGAGAAATTCGTCTACATCACCTACATCGCCGCCGCGCCGCACACGGTCTGGGAGGCGCTCATCGCCGGCGAGCTGACGCGCCAATACTGGCAGCACGAGCACGTCACCGATTGGACCCCGGGCTCCAAATGGGAGCTGGTGGCGAACGACGCCGCGCGCACCGTCAAGCATGTCGGCCAGGTGCTGGAATGCGTGCCCGACAAGCGCCTGGTGCTGACCTGGGGCGATGTCGCCGACGCCGCCGACCCCGCCAAGCATTCACGCGTCGCCATCGACATCGCGCCGGTCGGCGAGATGGTGCGCTTGACCGTGACGCACGAGGAGCTCTCGGCGGACATGAGGCGCAAGATCAGCCGGGGCTGGCCGCTGGTGCTGGCGAGCCTCAAATCATTTCTCGAGACCGGACGTCCGCTCGATATCTGGGCTTGATTCGCGGCATCCCCTCCCCCTACCCCAACCCGCTAAGGAGACTCGACATGCCCGATATTCTTCACCGCGTCGGCATCGACGCCAATCCCGACCAGGTGTTTAACGCACTCACCACCATCGAAGGCCTGCGCGGCTGGTGGAGCCAGACCGCATCCGGCGACGCCGGTAAGGGCGGCACCATCAAATACGGCTTCTGCGACATGCGTGTCGTTGCCGCCGAGCCCGGCAAGCTGGTGCATTGGCGCTGCATCGGCGGCCCCGACGAATGGCTCGGTACCGAGGTGATCTTCCGGCTCGACCGCAAGCAAGATCAGACCTTCGTGGTGTTCAAGCACGCGAGCTGGCGGGAGCCGGTCGAATTCATGCACCATTGCAGCACCAAATGGGCGACGTTCCTGCTCAGCCTGCGCGACCTGGTGGAGCGGTCCGACGGGCACCCGATTCCGCATGACCTCAAGATTGCGGTGAACGGCTGATCGAACTAGCCCCGCGAGGTCGAGAGCGCGGGCAAAAGCCCGCGCGTCCCGAACCAGGCAGCGCTCGCTGCTGCCCCCTTCGCGACCGCCGGCGAGAGCCAACCGCCTAATTCTCCTCGCCCAAGCCGCGGAACACCTCGCTCAGCTGGGCACTCATGGGCAGGTCGAGCGATTCGCCGTTCGGGCCGGGCTGCAGAAACCACCTGCGATACGTACCCGTAAGCGCTCGCCGTTGCGCCAGGACCCCGAAGGCGCGGGCCACCGCCGCTCCCATCAGGGCATCGTCCCGGCGGAACATGATGCCGTACGGCTCGTAGGTTATGAAATCGCCGACCACCGCCATGCTGGCCTCGGCCTTACGGGCAACGACGAAGCCGTAAAGCAGCACATCGTCGGTCGCGAACGCGTCGGCCTTGCCGTCCGCCAGCAGGGCGTAGCTCGCGTCGTGGTCGCGGGCCGAGACGATGGCGATGCCGAGCTGGTACTTGCTGTTGAGCTGCTTCATCGCGGCTTCGTTGGTGGTGCCGGCGGTGACGACCAGCGTCTTGCCGCCGAGATCCCTATAGGAGGCGATGCCAGAGGATCGCTTCACCAGGAGCTTGGTGCCGGCGACGTAGATGATGGGCGAGAAGGCGACGCTTTGCTGGCGCTCGGCATTGCTGGTCGTGGAGCCGCATTCGAGATCGACCTTGCCGGATGTCACCGCTTCCATGCGGTTTTCAGCCGTCACGGGCGCGAAGTCGGCACGGGTCGGATTGCCGCCCAGCTCGCGCACGATCTCCTCGACGATGCCGAGACACAGGTCGATGGAATATCCGAGCGGCCGCGATGCGCCATTCCGCACGAAGGAGAATGGAAAGGAGGCCTCGCGATAGCCGATGACGACGACGCCGCTGTCACGCACCTTCTTCAGCGTCCCGGACAGGATGGCGGGCATGCTATCCTCGCTCGCCGGAGGCGGCGCGGTGCGATCGGCCCCGATCAGATCCTCGGCCGCGGCGCGCCCGGCCGGCAGCGCCTGGGCCCCGAGCGCCAAGGCGACGGCGAGCCGGATGGTCTTGTTCATGGCGGTCTTCTCCCGCACACGGCCGGCTAGGCGTGCGCCGGCCGCGGCGCCACCGCGGCCGGAACATCGTCCCGGGCTGGACCAAGCTCCTTCTCGAACTTGGCCACTGCCGACGCCGCGAGCGAATTGCCGATCACGTTGGTGGCACTGCGCCCCATGTCCAAGAACTGGTCGATGCCCAGGATCAGCAGGAGACCGGCCTCCGGAATGCCGAACTGCTTAAGCGTCGCGAGGATGACGACCAGCGAAGCGCGCGGCACGCCGGCGACGCCCTTCGAGGTGAGCATGAGCACCGCCGCCATGGCGAACTGCTTGCTGAGCGGCATGTCGACGTTGTAGGCCTGCGCGATGAACATCGAGGCGAAGGTGCAATACGCCATGGTACCGTCGAGGTTGAAGGAATAGCCGAGCGGCAGGACGAAGCTCGCGATTTTCTTCGACACCCCGAACCGTTCGAGCTGCTCGAGGATCTTGGGATAGGAGGCTTCCGAGCTCGCGGTCGAGAACGCCAGCAGGAACGGCTCGTACATCCGCTTGACCAGGTCGGCCATGCGGGTTCCGAGCGTGAGATAACCGACGAAAATCAGGATAGCCCACAGCACCGCAAGGGTGAGATAGAAGCCGCCGAGGAATTTGGCGAAGTTCAGCAGGATGCCGGGTCCCGATTTGGTGATGACCGAGGCCACCGAGGCGCACACCGCGATGGGCGCGAGCTTCATCACATAGCCGGTGATGATCAGCATCATGTGCGAGACGTTGTCGGCGAACTCGATCAGCGGATGACCGCGCTCCCCCAGCGCCACCAGCGCGACGCCGGCGAAGATCGAGAACACCACGATCTGCAGGATCTCGCCGTCGGCGAGCGCCTTGAAGATCGAGGTCGGCACCACATGATCGATGAAATTCTCGATGCTGAAGGCCGAGGTGGCGAGGTTGGCGGTCGCGCTGCTCTGATCGGCGATGACGATGCCCACTCCCGGCTGCAGCAGGTTCACCATCAGCAGGCCGAGCAGCAGCGAGACGATCGAGGCGCACACGAACCAGCCCATGGTCTTGGCGCCGACCCGCCCGACCGTCGCCGCGTCGCCCATGTGGCCGATGCCGACCACCAGCGTGGATAGCACGAGCGGGCCGATGATCATCTTGATCAGCCTGAGAAAGATGGAGCTGATCATCGACATGTATTTGGCGACGTCGGCCGCCGTCGAGGGGTCCGGAAGCGAATAATAGCTGGTGATGCCGAGGATGACACCGAGCACCAAACCGGCCATCACATAGAGGAAATTCCTGTTCAAGGCGGCCTCCCTGCGGGTTTCGGCGCGGGATCATCGTTGATCCGCGCCGCCGACTGGCCGAAGCTCCCGCGATGGCGGAATACGTCCGGTCCGGCGGCTGGCTCGCGATCATCGACGCCCACGTCAAAATACTCAAGTGGCCGCGGGCGAAGGGGCGAACCAACGCACGGCGCAGACGCCCCCAAGCACTCACCTCCCGGCCAGCCCGCTTCAGCCCGACGGGGCGGGCGGAGGGACGCGATCATAGTAGCGGCAGAGCAGAGCTGCGGAGGCGCCGGCGGCCGGTACGGCAAGCAGGATCCCGGCCGACAGCGGAAGGCCCGCCGAGGCGAAGCCCGCCGCGATCAGGCAGGCGCCACCGCAGCCGATGTCCCAGGCGCCCTCGGTGACGATGTGGAAGCGCAGCGGACAGGGCGACGCCTTGGCGAGATTGTAGAGCGGCGTCATCATCGCCGGCATCATCAGCGCCGAGGAGAAGGCGCCGGCCGCGTTGGCGGTGACGGCGAGCCAGGGCGAGCCGACGCTCGCGGCCCGCAGCAGGACCACCGCTGTCGCCACCGCATAGGCGATGAGGACGGAACGACGGCCGAAGCCGGCATCGATGTGGCGGCCGAGCGAGAGCCCGCACGCCGCGCCGACCAGCGCCGCGAGCGCCATGGCGCCCCCATAGGCCGAAAAGCTTTCGCCGAGCGAGATGAACAGGGCGATCTGCCAGACGTAGTGGTAGCCGGCCGCGAAGGCGCCGTCCGCCAGGAAGAGCATCGACCCGAATTGCGCGGCTCGAAAGGCGCCCAGTGCCACGGGAGCCACCACGACATCCGGCGCGCCGATGAGCGGCAGGACGGCGAGCGCCTGGATCAGCCCCACGGCCACGAAAGTCGGCCCGGCACCGGCCGTGACCAGCGCCCAGCCGCCCAGCAGCGGAGCCACGATCCCGAGCAGCGTCGCCAGCGCCTCGCGCGCGCCGATCTGGTGGCCGCGATGCTCGGCGTCGCCGATGGCGGCGAAATAGGCGTGAAAGCAGGTCCAGTAGAATACGCCGCCGAGCGAGGCCACCAGGGTAAAGACCGCCAAGGGCAGGTCCACGCCATGCACCAGGGTCAGGATCAGGTATGCGGCGGCATGCGCGAGCGTGCCGAAAATGAGCGCGCGCCGCAGGCCAAAGCGAAGCGCGAACGGCAGAACCACCGGGCGCATGACGAAGCGGCCGGCCAACAGCGCCGCCAGCACCGACAGCGTGGCCGGGACCGACACCCCGGCGCGCAGCAGATAGACGAAGATGAAGACGCCGCCGCCCGCCTCGGCGAAGGCCTGGATGCCATAGTGCAGGTTGGCGCGGTTGACCGCGCGGTTACGAAAGAAGGCCATGCGGATGGGGGCTCGGGTGGATGGGAAGATACGGACGCGCTGCTCATGCCCTGTTGAGGCACGGTGCGCGCCGGACGGGGCGGTGGTCCGGCTGGAACGTCGACCAAGCGTATGCGATCAAGTCTCTCATGTGAATATGCGGCCGCGACACCGTCTGCGAAGAACTGGATGCGTCAGGACGAGTGGGACTGATTCCGTCATTCCCCAGCGGACACTCTGCGCGGTACGTTGCGCTGTCCGGGCGATTGTGATCAAGGCCGAACCGGACCGACCCGCATCCGCTTGAACCAGAGTCGCACATGCCCTTAAACCTTCCGCTTCGGTGCCGGTGCGGCCGAATGCGCAAGGACTGCCAGGCGTTCGCCCATTTCCTCGAGCGGGCTGACGTGCTCGACCCCGCGGGCGGCACCGACATCTTCCACATGCCGCCCGGGCGCGTGAAGCTCACTGCGGGCACGGACGCGCTGCAATGCCTGCGCCTCTCCGACAAGGTCTTGCGCTGGTACGCCGAATGTTGCCGCACGCCCATTGCCAATACCCCCGCCCGGCCGGGCTTCCCGGTCATCGGCATGGTTCATTCCTTCATGGACCATGCCGCCGACGGACGTTCGCGGGACGAGACGCTCGGCCCGCCGCTCTGCCGCATCTACGAAGGCTCCGCGGTCGGACCGTTGCCGCCGAACGCGCCCGGCCCGCCGTCGCTTGAACTGTTCGCTCGGCGCGGGGCAAAGCTGCTCGGCTGGTGGCTGCACCGGCTCGGTCGGCCGACGCCGTTCTTCGATGAGCGGACCAAGGCCCCGCTGGCCGTGCCGCGTGTCCTCACGCCGAGCGAGCGCGCGGGTCTTTGATCCAGTGGTTATTCGATTTCCCACCAGAGCGTGACAGGTGGAATCGGTGACCACCCTCTTCGTCGTCCCGGCCCATAGCGCGTCGAAGACGCGCGTAAACGCGCTTATGGCGCCGGGACCCATACGCCGTGTTCCCTCGATCGGGCACGGCGTATGGGTCCCTGCTTTCGCAGGGACAACTCCGCGAGAGTATCGACGATCGCGAACTTGCTCGATCAGCACGCACCGAAATTCGCCCGCAAAATCAATGGGGGCTCCTGTAAAGAACAAGAGATTTACAGGGCCGGAGAATTTCGTGTGCAAAGTCAGCGACGTGCGCCGCGAGCAGCCGCGAATATCAGGCTTTATCAAGCGGAGAACACGCCCGGTTGCCAACTCGTAGGGGCGGCCCTTGTGGCCGCCCTCCTGTCGACCGCCGCGGGCGCCCACGAGAGGCGCCCCTACGTGACAGCTCGTCCACGGACACCGACCAAGCAAAAGCCCGGCGCGGTCTCCCGCCCGGGCACACCAACTCAGTTTCAATTTCACGAATAATCTGATTTGCACAGCAGCGTCAACACCGGAGTGCTCTCCTCTCCGAGCCGCTTCTCGTCGTAATGCCGCGTGATGGGACGCGAAGGCCCCCCGGAAAATTTCAGTCTATCCTTGCCAAGACCTGCTCCAGATTGCCGAAGAACTTCTGCCACCCGAACTTGGCGCCCTGGTAGGCCTGCTGCTGATCTGCCCGGAAGCCCGACTGCTCCATGCGCAGGTGGGTCCCGGCGCGCGTCGGGGTGAGAGTCCAGGTGACGACGCTCTCGAGTCCATAGGCCGCCCAGGTGTAGGACAGCGTCTTGTTCGGCTCGACCGCCCGGACCTTGCAGTCGACCGCGCCCCAGTCTGCCCGAAGATTGAAACCGTGGCCCACGACCGGCTTGAAATCGTTCTTCATGAGCCACTCCTCGATCAGGTGCGGTTGCGTCAACGCGCGCCAGATCTTTTCCGGCGAATGAGGGATATCCCGTTCGACGACGACGGAGAGCGTTTCGGTCGCAGCATTGGTCATTGGTCGCTCCTTTTTTCGAGACGCTCCTCAAGCGCTGTTTGGTTTCTTCTTCGCCGGCGCCGAGGTGTTCAGCGCCGCGGCGGCGCGAACGAGCGCCTGCAACGCCTTCACGTCGATCTTGTCGCCCGCATGGATATCGATGGCACGCCGGGTGTTGCCTTCGAGGCTGGAGTTGAAGAGGCGTGAAGGGTCCGCCAACGCGGCGCCCTTGGCGAAGGTCAGCTTCACCACACTCTTGTAGGTCTCGCCGGTGCAGATGATGCCGGCGCGCGACCACACCGGAACCCCCCGCCACTTCCACTCCTCGACCACCTCGGGATCGGCCTGCTGGATGAGAGCTCGGACCCGAGCGAGCGTCTCGCCCCGCCAATCGCCGAGCTCCTCGATTCTCGCATCGATCAGCCGGGAGGGAGAGTCGCCGGCTTTTGCTTCCTTCGCGCCGCTCCCCTTCCTCGTGGTTGTCGTGGCTTTTTTGGCAGCGACGGAGCGCATTTTGGTCGCGGGCTTAATCATTGGTCCATCCTTTTGAGCAGATCTTCGAGATGGTCGAACCGGCCCTGCCAGAAGCCGGCCATCTGGCTGGTCCAGTCGATCAGCGGCGCCAAGGCGCCGAGCTGCGCGCTGTAATGCGTCTGGCGGCCTTGGTGGCGGTCGCGCACCAGCCCGGCCTGCTTCAGAACCCCGAGGTGTTTTGAGACCGCCGGCTGCGAGACCCCGGCCCGCGCCGTCAGGGCCCCGACCGTCTGCTCTCCGTCGCGACACAGCCGCTCGAAGATGGCCCGCCGGGTCGGATCGGCGAGCGTTCTGAAAAGGCTGTCGTGGGACTGTGGCATCGCAATTCATAACCGGTTGGCTATGGTCGAAACCTATAACCAGCCAGATATATGAGTCAAGAGAGGGAAAGGCAGGCCGGCGCTTGCTCAAACCCCGTGGTCTTGGTCGGATGGATGCTCGGCATGGCCAATGGCCCCATGCGGGCATACACCTCGTTCGGCACCCCGTAGTCCTGCATCACTTGCGCGCTGTCGTTGAGACCGCAGGCCTCGCGTTGCACGACGAAGAGCCACAGCGCATAGCCGGCCTGCTCGACGAGACCACCGCGGATCATTCGATCGGAAGTGGCCGTCCGCGGGCAAGCGGCAAGTGCCGCCAGTGCGGCCTCGAGCCGCCGTCCGAGCCGTCCCAGCGCTGACGCCCGCTCCTGGGCCAGTTCGTATTCGAGAGTTGCGAATCCGGAACGAAGCAAATCCAACGCCATGGGGCGCGCTCCGAAACGTGGCCTGTCGTTCATCCCTGATATATTGGTCGGCAGGGAGGCGTTCAAGATAAGCCGCCGCAGTGCGCGAAGTTATGCAAAATGGGAGTTGCGGCGTTTCATTTTGACTCGTTGTGTTCGGGTCAGAACACATCGATCGTCGGGAAGCGAGGCTCCCCGGTGAGGCAATCCCAAAGGTAAATTGCAAGACCGACATCGCCGGTCCAAAGGGAATACCGTCCGCGCCCAACGACTACCCGGGAGCCGCGATACTGGGCAATGGCCGTCATGGCAAATCGGCGTGCGCGGTCGAGCCAAATCGGGTCGTTCGTGCGACGGTAGAGCTTGAGAAATGCATAGCCATTTCCACCCGTGCCGTGGCAAAGATTTGAGCCCTTGGTAAGCGGTCCGGCGGCCCAGGTGAAGCGACCGGCATCTAAAAGAAGTGCGTCAAATTCAGGCGCGGCGAACGGCGCATCCGCAAATGTCGTCACCATACCGGGCGCACCGTGACAGTGCTGACACATCATTGGCGGCTTCTCGCGCTTGCTTCTCGCCCCCCACGTTGTCCCGACGTCAGATCGCCAGGCGTTTGCTGCAAGCGTCTTCGGCACAATCTCAGCCACCCGCGCCTGCTGCGGCGGCGTCAACCAATCCCACCCGCGCAACAGCGGGACGACATTGCCGGCGAAACCGTGAACGGGCCCGAGCCAACGGTCGCTGGCACCATAAAGGTTTTGTGTCCAAAGCGGGCCTTGCGGCGTCTCCTCCAGATCGGCAAGCAGCCGAGCCGCCTGCGTCTCGAACAGACCGCGCCACCGGGATTCATGGGTCATCTCGGCCATGTGGATTGCAGCCACCATGGACCCGGGCATGCCCCACATAAGCTCTCGGATCGGCAGCGCGATATTTGCTTCTGCGCGCCTATACACCAAATCGGCCAGGCTCAACGTGGGAGCAAGGCGCATGGCGAGAAGTGCCGCGCCCATGTCGCCAAAAAGCAGCGAGCCATGCTTCGAGTAATCGGCCGGCGAATTGCTTTCGAAGCTGGCGATTGTCCGCTCCAGGAGCTTCGGCAGCACCGGGCGAAAATCTTGCGCGACACCGGTCGCACCGATGCGATGCAAATAGTCCAGCGCCCAGATAACACCGGCCGCGCCATAGTAGAAACTGGGGTTGCCGTCTCCCACCCCATCGTCACTGGGGTGACCCGGCCAGAACGTGTCCGGATGGAAATGGGCGATTGCATCTGCTGCAACTTCTTCGATCGCAGCCCGGACCGCCAATTCACTCCAGGCGTCGTGTGTAAGCGCACGATGACGACCGAGGACAATCATGCCTGAGGGCCTCCCGGGCGCGATCCATCTTGTTCGTCAAACGAGGGAAGCAAGGAGCGCGATCGAACGCAACGCATCCAAAAAGGCGGCACGCGGCAAACAATAACACCCTTCGGCGCCACGACGGTGCCCGAGCGTTTTAGTTTCGATGATGGTGCACCGCGAATGTCAGCCTGTGGACCGCTCTCGAGAGCGGTCCACCCACGGACAAGCAGACTCAGTGCAGGCCGAACAGGTAGTTGATACCAACCGTCGCCATCTGAATGTTGTTGTTGCCGGTGGTAAAGGTGTCCCCGGCAAGGAGTGGAAAGGCAGCGGGAACGGTGAAGGATCGCCCGCTCAGGCCAAAATAGTCATACTCGGCCCTCACCGACCAATTATTGGCAAAAGCCCATTCAAAGCCGCCACCGACCAGCCAGCCACTCACAGAGTTGCTGCTGCCGGAGCTGACCGACGCCCCGGTCGTGACGTCGGTAACGGTGAAGCCATTGGCGCCGACCCAACCCCCACCACCCTTGACATAGATGAGCCAACGGTCAACCGCGTAGCCCAACCGCCCGGCTACGGTCGCCATCCATCTATCATTGACGCTCGCGGTAAAAGTATTGCCGAGCGCAACAACTCCGATGCCATTGTTGTTGTTGTTCGCGGCCCAGTCGAAATCTCCTTCGACTCCGAACACGAAATTGCCGGCTTGATAATTGAATCCAACCTGCCCTCCAGCCACGAACACGGCATTATTTCCGTTGCTGAAGCTGAGTCCGTGGAGGTTGTCGGTTATTGAATTATTGGTCCAAGCCCCCCCCAAGTTGCCGCCGACGTAAAATCCACTCCAGCTAAAGGCCGGCTCCATTATTGGCGCCTTCATTATCGGCGCCGGCGCCGGCTTGAGATCAGCTGCGCTTGCAGCCATTGGAACGGCTAGCAAAGCCAACACCGCAATGCTCGTCTGAACGGTTGCTCGCATGGGAGTCCCCCCAAGGTTAAAATCGCATTGGGACCAACATGGCGCAGGTGCGTTACCGAAATAAGGCGTAGCGGTCTATCCGCACCGCCGCGGATCCATAAAAACTTTTCTTGTTGTACGATTGCAACATCTTGCAACATCCGGCGGTGCTATCATACTCCGGCACGGTCGGCATTTTGCAGCGCGGAAAGTTTCTTCCTAAGCGATGACGCATAAATCCGACTGATCTACTTAATTCATTTTCAGGAATTACTCTCTCTCATGCGACTGCAGCGGCGAGTTCAGGATCGGCAGGCCTCTCCCCGGAGGGAGCTGCCGCGCCCCCGAGCCCGGATACCAAATGCGTTGAACCGCATCGTCTTGCGATCGTCCATAAATGCTCCCTATCAGGCGCCCGCACATGCCAGACCGGAAACTCGTCACTTGATTTCACAGGTGGTCGGATTTCCCATTGACGCACGCCAGGGCTCCAGTCGTCGCCGCCCGGGGTGCGGGTTTTGAATGGGGCGAGGCCGGCGCTCGCGTTAACGCTGCGGTCGTTCCGCCACTATGAGATCCGCGGCCGCTGCTTCGAGTTGTCACGTAAGCGATACGAGCGTACTATATTACTGTTCGTGAAGGCGAAAATTCAGTAGCCAGCCGAAGTCGAAATCCAGATGGGGTAAGACGTCATGCATTCCATCCGCACCAACGGCACCACCGGCAAGTCCATCGTCAACGACGTTGAGGACTGGTTCGCAGGGTCGAGCGATGTCGCCGGCGCGGTGTCGACGGCGGCGGTATCGGACCCATCGGCGACGCCGGTTCCGGCGTCGAGCCCGTTGCACTACTTCATCAAGATCGATGGGGTGAAGGGCGACGCGACCGTCAATGGCACCTCGGGCTGGCTGGCGGTCGACGGCTTCGACTGGGACCTGAAGAACGCCTCGACGATTGGCAGCGCCACGGGCGGAGCGGGCGCCGGCAAGGCGAGCTTCTCGCCGCTGACGATCGATATCCATTCGCTGGCCGGCGCGGCGGCGCTGTTCAAGGACGCGGCGACCGGCGGCGAGGTCAAATCGGCCGAGCTGGTGGGGGTGCAGAGCATCAAGGGCGAGAGCCTCGAGGTCTACAAGGTGGACCTGGCGGATGTGCGGGTCGGCAGTTTCCAGCAGGACCCCGGCGCGAAGGGGGTCGAGACCACGCTCGGGCTCGACTTTGCCCAGCTCAAGATCACCGACCAGCCGACGACCACGAACGGCAAGCTGGGCACGCCGGAGACGGCCTCCTGGGACGTGATCACGAACAGCGCAACGGGGGCGGTGACGTCGAGCGATCTTGTCGCCGGCGCGGTGACGTCGAGCGATGTCACCGGCGCGGTGTCGACGGCGGCGGTATCGGACCCATCGGCGACGCCGGTTCCGGCGTCGAGCCCGTTGCACTACTTCATCAAGATCGATGGGGTGAAGGGCGACGCGACCGTCAATGGCACCTCGGGCTGGCTGGCGGTCGATGGCTTCGACTGGGACCTGAAGAACGCCTCGACGATTGGCAGCGCGACGGGCGGAGCGGGCGCCGGCAAGGCGAGCTTCTCGCCGCTGACGATCGACATCCATTCGCTGGCCGGCGCGGCGGCGCTGTTCAAGGATGCGGCGACCGGCGGCGAGGTCAAATCGGCCGAACTCGTGGGGGTGCAGAGCATCAAGGGCGAGAGCCTCGAGGTCTACAAGGTGGACCTGGCGGATGTGCGGGTCGGCAGCTTCCAGCAGGACCCCGGCGCGAAGGGGGTCGAGACCACGCTGGGGCTCGACTTTGCCCAGCTCAAGATCACCGACCAGCCGACGACGGCGAACGGCAAGCTGGGCACGCCGGAGACCGCCTCCTGGGACGTGATCACGAACAGCGCAACGGGGGCGGTGACGTCGAGCGATCTTGTCGCCGGCGCGGTGACGTCGAGCGATGTCGCCGGCGCGGTGTCGACGGCGGCGGTATCGGACCCATCGGCGACGCCGGTTCCGGCGTCGAGCCCGTTGCACTACTTCATCAAGATCGATGGGGTGAAGGGCGACGCGACCGTCAATGGCACCTCGGGCTGGCTGGCGGTCGACGGCTTCGACTGGGACCTGAAGAACGCCTCGACGATTGGCAGCGCCACGGGCGGAGCGGGCGCCGGCAAGGCGAGCTTCTCGCCGCTGACGATCGATATCCATTCGCTGGCCGGCGCGGCGGCGCTGTTCAAGGACGCGGCGACCGGCGGCGAGGTCAAATCGGCCGAGCTGGTGGGGGTGCAGAGCATCAAGGGCGAGAGCCTCGAGGTCTACAAGGTGGACCTGGCGGATGTGCGGGTCGGCAGTTTCCAGCAGGACCCCGGCGCGAAGGGGGTCGAGACCACGCTGGGGCTCGACTTTGCCCAGCTCAAGATCACCGACCAGCCGACGACCACGAACGGCAAGCTGGGCACGCCGGAGACGGCCTCCTGGGACGTGATCACGAACAGCGCAACGGGGGCGGTGACGTCGAGCGATCTTGTCGCCGGCGCGGTGACGTCGAGCGATGTCACCGGCGCGGTGTCGACGGCGGCGGTATCGGACCCATCGGCGACGCCGGTTCCGGCGTCGAGCCCGTTGCACTACTTCATCAAGATCGATGGGGTGAAGGGCGACGCGACCGTCAATGGCACCTCGGGCTGGCTGGCGGTCGATGGCTTCGACTGGGACCTGAAGAACGCCTCGACGATTGGCAGCGCGACGGGCGGAGCGGGCGCCGGCAAGGCGAGCTTCTCGCCGCTGACGATCGATATCCATTCGCTGGCCGGCGCGGCGGCGTTGTTCAAGGACGCGGCGACCGGCGGCGAGGTCAAATCGGCCGAGCTGGTGGGGGTGCAGAGCATCAAGGGCGAGAGCCTCGAGGTCTACAAGGTGGACCTGGCGGATGTGCGGGTCGGCAGCTTCCAGCAGGACCCCGGCGCGAAGGGGGTCGAGACCACGCTGGGGCTCGACTTTGCCCAGCTCAAGATCACCGACCAGCCGACGACGGCGAACGGCAAGCTGGGCACGCCGGAGACCGCCTCCTGGGACGTGATCACGAACAGCGCAACGGGGGCGGTGACGTCGAGCGATCTTGTCACCGGCGCGTCGAGCGATGTCGCCGGCGCGGTGTCGACGGCCGCGGTATCGGACCCAGCGGCGACGCCGGTTCCGGCGTCGAGCCCGTTGCACTACTTCATCAAGATCGACGGGGTGAAGGGCGACGCGACCGTCAACGGCACCTCGGGCTGGCTGGCGGTCGACGGCTTCGACTGGGACCTGAAGAACGCCTCGACGATTGGCAGCGCGACGGGCGGAGCGGGCGCCGGCAAGGCGAGCTTCTCGCCGCTGACGATCGATATCCATTCGCTGGCCGGCGCGGCGGCGCTGTTCAAGGATGCGGCGACCGGCGGCGAGGTCAAATCGGCCGAGCTGGTGGGGGTGCAGAGCATCAAGGGCGAGAGCCTCGAGGTCTACAAGGTGGACCTGGCGGATGTGCGGGTCGGCAGCTTCCAGCAGGACCCCGGCGCGAAGGGGGTCGAGACCACGCTGGGGCTCGACTTTGCCCAGCTCAAGATCACCGACCAGCCGACGACCACGAACGGCAAGCTGGGCACGCCGGAGACCGCCTCCTGGGACGTGATCACGAACAGCGCAACGGGGGCGGTGACGTCGAGCGATCTTGTCACAGGCGCGTCGAGCGATGTCGCCGGCTCGGTGTCGACGGCGGCGGTATCGGACCCAGCGGCGACGCCGGTTCCGGCGTCGAGCCCATTGCACTACTTCATCAAGATCGATGGCGTAAAGGGCGACGCGACCGTCAACGGCACCTCGGGGTGGCTGGCGGTCGACGGCTTCGACTGGGACCTGAAGAACGCCTCGACGATTGGCAGCGCGACGGGCGGAGCGGGCGCCGGCAAGGCGAGCTTCTCGCCGCTGACGATCGATATCCATTCGCTGGCCGGCGCGGCGGCGTTGTTCAAGGACGCGGCGACCGGCGGCGAGGTCAAATCGGCCGAGCTGGTGGGGGTGCAGAGCATCAAGGGCGAGAGCCTCGAGGTCTACAAGGTGGACCTGGCGGATGTGCGGGTCGGCAGCTTCCAGCAGGACCCCGGCGCGAAGGGGGTCGAGACCACGCTGGGGCTCGACTTTGCCCAGCTCAAGATCACCGACCAGCCGACGACCACGAACGGCAAGCTGGGCACGCCGGAGACCGCCTCCTGGGACGTGACCACGAACAGCGCGACGGCCACGCTGTCGCCAAGCGACTTGTTGTACGACCCTCAGCTCCACCAGTCGCCTCCCCCCATTGCACCCGGCAACATCGGATCTTCCGGCTCTCAAGATCCGCTCCATCCTGCCTTGGTGTCGACGAGCACATGAAGGCGTCGGTTGCGATCGGCCCCGCGCTCGTAAGGTCGCGGCCTAGGATGCTGTGATGTCCGATTGGGGGCAGGGCTATCACGTCGGGACGGCTTACACGCGCGGATTCTATCCTGAACTCGCCCCAAGCCACCTCGAAACCGCATTGCTCTTTGCCGGCCTCGGGTCCAACCTGACCAAACCCGGGGCGAGATACTGTGAGCTGGGCTGTGGGTATGGGCTCACGACGCTGGTTCTCGCCGCCACAAACCCGCACATGTCGTTTGTCGGCATCGACTTCAACCCAACTCATATCGTGGCGGCAAGAACACTCGCCAAATCCGCGCAGCTGCCGAACATCCGCTTTGTCGAAGCGAGTTTCGGCGAGCTGCTCAAGCCGCCCTTCGCCGATCTCGGCGAGTTCGACATCATCGCGCTGCATGGCATCTACAGCTGGGTTGCTCCATCGGTTCGACGTGCGATCGTCGAATTTGCCGATGCCCGGCTAAAGACCGGTGGCGCCCTGTATGTATCCTACAACGCCGCGCCGGGTTGGATGCCCCGCGCCCCGTTGCAGCGTCTCATTTTCGAATATGCGAAGCGCCACCCGATGGCGCCTCGGGCCATGACCGCGGAAGCCCTTCGCTTCGCCAAGACCATCAAGGATGCCGGGGCGATCTACTTCCAGGCCAATCCTCAGGTCGGCGCCTTCATAGAGTCGATGCTGGGACAGGACCTGACCTACCTGGTTCATGAAAATCTCAACGAAAGCTGGAGCGCCCTTTATCATGCCGACGTCGTGGAGGACTTTGCTGCGACGAGATTGAGCTATGCCTGCGCGGGACATATCGCGGACGATGTCGACGAGACCTCGATACCTATCACGACGCACGACGTCGTCGGCGGCATTTCCGGCGGGGTCTGGCGCGAGACCGTGAAGGATTTCCTGGTGGGACGTTCCTTCCGGCGCGATATCTTCGTCCGTGGTCCGGTCGAGCTCACGCCTGCCGAGAGGTCCGATGAGCTCGACCGCAATCTCGTGTTGACCCTCCCCCGCTCCGCCGCGACCCCCAACATCAAGACCGCAATGGGCGAGGTGAAAGGGCGAGCCGATATCTATTCGCCGATCCTCGATCGCCTGGCCGTCGGACCGGTCCGCCTGTCGCAATTGGTCGGGCAGGTCGGCGGCCCGGAAAGGACTGCGGCGGCGGTGATTCAGGCGTTGGGTCTGCTGATCCACTCCGGCCAGGTCAAGATGGTCCGCCCCGATATCAAGACCGACCGAGAACCAGCGCGAAGGCTCAATGTCGTGCTGGCCCGCGAAGTCGCAGCCGGCAGAATGATTCGTGTGCTGGCGTCGCCTGCGGTCGGGACGGGTGTCGGCGCCGACCTGTGCGATTTCGGTTTCGTGGTGGCAAGAGAGAAGGACCTCTGGCTCGATGCCGAGACCATTGCTCGGACGACCTGGAAGATGATCGAAAAGACGTCCATCCGTCCGATGAGTGACGGCAAGCTCCACCAGCAGGAACCCGAAGCGCTCGCGTATCTGCACGAGTCTGCCGAGCGACTGCTTGCCGAGAAACAGGGAGTTTTCGAGACCCTCGGCATTTAGCCGATCAAGTCAATTGGGGGTCCCGAATAAGCCGGTCAGCCGGCGCCGCGGAATGTCCGAATCTGACCCATGGCGGCGGTTCGCCATCGTCGATTGCCGCATGCGAAAGGCGTATTCGCTCTCCTTGTTGGCGCCTCTGACGACGCAAGATTTGCGAACGGGAGATGGTGGAATGTCCTTCCTCTTCCGCGAGCCCGCCGAGCGAGACCCTCAGCCAAAGTCTATTGACAAGGGAAACCTGTACCGCCCTCGCTCCGGCCCAGTGGCGGTCTTTGCAGCTCAGAAATCCGGCTTGTCAGCGGTCGGGACCGCAGCGTCTTTTTCGGTACCGTACTTATGTGGGTTTTCTGCACAGACTTGTTCCGGCCAGTCACGGAAGACGCGCCGATAGGTTTTGGTCGCGGACCAAGGTGTCGTGAAGACTTCCTTGTCTTCGACCGTGAATTGGAGTTGCAGTCCCTTGCCCTTGTCGGTGGGGTCGGGCGCCCACCCTTCACCGATCCCCAGACCGGCACGGCTGTTCTCCTTTCCACCACGCTCCCATGCCGCCCTCGCCGCTTCGTAATCGATCAACCGGTATCGTTCGACCACGTGCAGAGCCTGGGTGAACGGCGTGCCGTAGTGGTCGACGGCGGAAAACGGCCCAATCTTGAATCCCACGGTGTCGATCACCAGCGTGTCGCCTTCGTAATGGCCCACGGAATCCCCGTACCACGATGGCGTCACCTGCCCGGGATGAGGCTCATTCATACGCACACGCCGAATTTCATGATCTTCGTCGTAAAGCATCGTGATCTTGTCGGGCTGCTGCAACAATTGCACTGCAGAGTTCGTGAAGATAAAGGGCACCCCTTCCGGCCAACACTGGTTGCGTGGACTTGGATAGCCCACGCCCGCCAGTGACATTTCAGCATGCCTCTTGACGACTTCTGCAGCGCCCGGCTTCAAGATCGGATTGGCGTAATCGCCGACCAGCTGTATGGCGCTGCTGACGAGCGGGGCGTTCGCGGGTGGCAAGCGCCGGCCATCGATGTCAAAGCCCTGGCGCCGCCGCGACCTGTTCACGACCGGGCCGGGCCCCGACAGCGGCGGTTCGATCCCATAGAGGTATGGATTGCCCCAAACGCCGGAGAGGTCGGGGACCGATACTGTACCTTGGCTTCCCACCTGCGCGAGCGCCGACGACAAGAGGAGTATCGCGGCTGCAGCTCCCCCGAAGCTCCATATCCGGCTCATGGAATTCTCCCGCTCAAATACCGAAGCGCGCCCGTAGGGCCGTCAACGCCCGTGGCAGATTGGAATTGAAGATTACACCAATTTCCGGGGTTTGAGGGAGCCGGAATGTCCTCGGTCGGAAGTCGGCGATCAGCGGCTAAGCGGACTGGTCATGCTCATTCCGAGCTTTGTCGGTCCTGACCCCCGCGGCAGGCGATCCGAACCAGGCGGTCAGCGCGTCAGCGAGCCCCAGCTGGGTCAGCTCCCCCACCCACGCCACATAGCCGTCGGGCCGAATCAACACAGCGGTGGGAGCAGTGACTGCCCCGAGTGCCGGAAGCTCCCACGTACCAACGCATTTGGCGTCGATCAACTGAACCCGATCCGCCCATGGCGTGATGTCGAAGCCGCCGGGCTCACCGAGGTTGAGGAGCACCGGCCGGGCATCGTGCAGCAGGGTGAATACCCGCAGCGGGCCGTCGGCGGTGACCAGGTCGAGATCGGGCATGCGGCGTCCGAGCAGCGGGTGTCCGTCGCCGAGATCATAGTGGATGTCCAGACCGGACATCATCGCAGCGAATCGTCTGCGGGGCTCGTCCACGCCGAGGAGCTCGGCAATGGTGTCGCGCAGGGCCTTCGTGCGCTCGTCCTCGCGGCGAAGCGCGACTGAAGCCATGGTGTTGCGCAATACGCGTGCGCCGACCGGATGACGCTCGGCGTGGTAGGTGTCGAGCAGGCTTTCCGGTGAAATCCCCTTGACCATCTGGGCGAGCTTCCATCCCAGGTTCACCGCATCTTGCACCCCGGTCTGGAGGCCCTGTCCACCGTCCGGGGGATGCACGTGTGCGGCGTCGCCGGCGATCAGCACCCGTCCCCGGCGGTAGGTTGCCGCCTGCCTCGTCATATCGGTGAACCTCGATATCCAGATGGGACTGTGAACCCCGTAGTCGGTTCCGCATGCGGCGATGAGCGCTTCGCTCAGATCGCCGAGGGTAGGTTCGGTCGTGGCTCCGACCTGCTGCTCGGTCACCAAAACGCCCACCGGTCCCTTGTCGGCATACACGATCTTGCCGTCGACGATCTCATACTCCGCCCGGCCGAAGGAGTGGATTCCGAGGGCAGTGCGATGAATGCCCAGGGGAGGCATCTCAATCATCTCGACCTCGGCGATAAGATTGCTGGTCGTCGGGCCAGATCCCGGGAACTCGATGCCGGCGGCCTTGCGGACCAGGCTGCGTCCGCCGTCGCAGCCGACGAGATAATGCGCCCCCACCCACCGGCCGTCGCTGAGCGCGACGTCGACGCCGGTTTCGTCCTGCGAGAAGCTCGTCACCTCGATGCCGCGGTAGATCGGCACCTTCAACTCTTCGACCCAGCCGGCGAGGATGCGCTCGATATGCGTTTGCCGCAGCCCGAGGCCGTAGGGGTGGCGAGTCGGAAAATCGCTGATGTCGAAATGGACCCCCGCGAACCCCGCGACCTGCGCTTTCTGCCCCTGCGAGAGGAACCGATCGGCAATTCCACGCTGATCGAGCATCTCGATGGTACGCGAGTGGAGACCTCCTGCGCGGTGGCCGATAACGTCCTGGCTGGCGCGCCGCTCGACAATGGCAATGTCGACTCCCGCCAGCGCCAACTCGCCCGCCAACATCAGGCCGGTCGGGCCTCCTCCGACGATCACCACCGCATGCCCGGTCATCGGCACGCTCCAATCCGCACCACCAGCGGCACGCCAAAACGGGCCAGCAGCTCCGCGCAATCCGGCGGCGCCCACACCCGCACCTCCGTACCTGGTCCTCGCAACCGCACTGCGAGTCCCACCCGTGGTTCGACGTCCCCCCGCGCCCCATACGTCAGCAACACCGCACACATTTTGTAGGTCCCATTTTCCCTGGTCTCGGCTTGCGCCGGCAGTTCTACGGGATGAGCCGGGTCTTGAAGCAAGTCCCTCTTGACCCATATTTAAAGGGTGGGAGGAGCGGGTATTCCTTTTTGCGCAGCGAATTGCCGCGTGTCGTCGGCCTCGCGGAAGCATTCTGGCCGGGCGTCAAGGCGGCCGACGCTTCCGAGCGGCCGACGGCCGTTTCGTCGGTGCGGCTTGGCCTAGCGATTCTGAAGCGGTCGGCCCGCCGGCCGGGATACGTCCACCATGGCCTTGCGCGACTTCCTTCCTGACGTATGATTGCGCTCACGAAATTCATTCCGGGAGGACCCGCCGTGAAAATCCGCATATTGATCGCGGCACTCGCCGCCCTGACCACTGCCTCCGGCGCGTCGCTTGCGCAGGTGCCGCCCGACGTCGCCGCTGCGATCAAGAAAATCGGTCCGATCGTCGACACGCCCAACACGGCCAAGCTCTACGCCCCGCTGTTCGCCGAGCAGAAGGAGCCGTATTCGAACACGAAGGTGGTGCGCGACATCGCCTATGGGTCCGATCCGCTCAACAAGCTCGACGTCTTCACGTCGGGATCCGGCAGCGGCAAGAAAGTGGTGTTCTACGTCCACGGCGGCGGCTTCGAGCGCGGCGACAAGCGGCAACCGAATTCGCCCTTCTACGACAACGTCATGCTCTGGCTCACCCAGCAGGGCATGGTCGGGGTCAACATCAACTATCGCCTGGCGCCGAAGAGCACCTGGCCGGCGGCGCATGAGGATATGGCCGCGGCGGTGCGCTGGGTGCAGCAGAATATTGCGCAATATGGCGGCGATCCCGATCAATTGGGGCTATGGGGCCAGTCCGCCGGCGCGAGCCTGATCGCCGGATATCTGGCCCATCCGCAATTCTGGGGGCCGAAGGGTCACGGGATCAAGGCCGCGGCGATGAACTCGGGCTTCTACGAGAACGATCGCGGCGGATCGGCTTATTTCGGCACGGACGCCAAAGAGCTTAAGGAGCGCTCCTCGACCGAGGGTTTGAAGAAGGTCACCATTCCGCTGTTGATGTCGCATACCGAGGTGGACCTGCCGGACGCGATCCGGGAAGCCGATCAGGCGAACAAAGCGCTTTGTGACGCGGGTCGTTGCCCCACCTACGTGGTGTTCAAGGATCACAGCCATATCTCGCAGAATTATTCGGTCGGCACTCCGGACACCTCGGTCTCCGGTCCGATCCTTCAGGTCCTGCGCCAGATCAAATAGGCCGAAGCACCCCCAATCTTTGTTGCATCGGAAAGCCTCGACTTCAGTGGCAGGGGACTGACGACGACGCCGCCTCTGACCGGACACTGACGGCCTTGAGACGCCCACATGCTGCCTTTGACGTCAAGGGCGCGCCGACAGGCTTACACGAGCCACGCCGCTGTGACCGCGCTGTTCGTGCACAGGGCTGCGCGCCCTTATCCTCCAAACAGAGGAGGCGCGCGGTTGATCAAAAATGCTTATTGGCCTGTCACAGACGGTGGAGAGGCCGAATGAGCAATCCGCTAGTTCTTTTCCTTCCCTTCATTCTTGCGGCTACTCGATCCCTAACGCTTGGCATTCAGTCGCCGAGCAAGCTCGGAAACCGGACAATGGTACCAGCCGAGAAAGAATACGAGTTCCTCACACTCGCAGCATTCTGTCTCCTCGGTTCGCTGGCAGCCCTCAACTTGATGGTTCGTTTCCCCGATTTTGGCGCGGTGATTGCGGAATATAACCAGTTCTGATTGCCGCTTCGCATGACGCGGCTGCCGTGTTCGGACAGGCCGCCGCCGGAGGACACTATTTCAGCGGCAAAAACAGTTCCGCGACCGTCTCATGCTCCGGCACCTCCGGGAAGAATCTCAGCCGCTGGCAATAGATCGGGAAGTCGCGTGCTTCCTCGCCGCTGGCCGGAAGCCAGTCGCGATAAAGGTAGAGCGCGGCGGGCTCCAGATTGTCGGTGTTGCCGACGACACGCAGCACCGCGCAGCGTCCGCCAGGGATCTCGCCGGCTTTGATCTGCTCGCCGTTCGCCTCGATCGGTTGGTCGGTCCCGACACAAAGGTCCACGCTATAATCGGCAGGCGACGCAGGACGCCGCTCGGAACGCCAGACATTGAAGGTCGGACTGGTCTTGGGATGCAGGCCAGCGGCCTTGCGCCACGCGATGAACCGCTGAAGGGTGGCGCCGAGCGTCGCCGGGTCGCCCCGATGCTCCATGATCGCCACAGGCGTCGGGGGCAAATCGCGAATCGTCACGTCGTCAGTGGTAAAAGTCTTCTGCATGAGCTTGCTCCTCGCGTTGTCGAGAGGCCCGAAGGCCGCAAGCCACGGTTCCCAGTCGGGAGACTTCCGGAACGCTGAAGGCGATTGCCCGAACCGTTGCCGAAAGGCACGGGCGAAGGCATCCGGTGCGTCGTAACCGGCATCCATGGCGATTTCCGTGACGCTTTGGGCGTCCATGTAGGCCAGCCGGTGCGAAGCGCGCTTCATACGGGCAAGCTGGACATAGCGATGCACGGATAACCCGAAGGTCGCCGTGAACTGCCGGTGGAAATGAAACTTCGAAAAAGCCGCAACACCGCTCACCGTTTCCAGGTCCAGATCACCGTCGAGATGCCGGTCGATATAGTCCAGCACCCGCCGCATCCGGGCCTGATAGTTTTGCAGCGCCGCCTTCATCGTCCCTCCTCCGTGGCGGCTCCAGTTAGACGCGGGCGGGCGTGACGTGCTCGACCGATCTTGCGGTTGTAAGGCCCTAACTTACATATTTTTAGACCATAAATCAGATTGACTACCTATGTTTACATAGGTTATACCTAGTTCACGCTCTAGCACACTGGAGATGCACCATGACCAAATATCAAAGGCTGTCGCAGCACCTCAAATCTCTCAGCGATGGTGAATGGACAGCGGATTTTAGCGAGATCGAGACAATTCTAGGAATGGCCCTGCCGGACAGCGCTCGCCGGTACCCGGCCTGGTGGTCGAATCAATCCGGTGACGGCCATTCGCAAAGCGGTGCCTGGCAAGCATTGGGCTGGCGAACGGCCAAGGTCGATCTCCCAGGAGAGAGGGTGACGTTCGTTCGCGAGGCCCGTCGCCCTGCCGGTACTGTTACTGATGGAAGTTCAGGTCGCGGAATCACGATTGCTGAGGCCAAAGCCGGCTTGGCGATTTCCTTTGGTGTACCACCCGAAAATATTGAGATTACGATCAGAGGCTAGACGCCTACTCCCACCCGATCGTTCCAGGCGGCTTGCTGGTCACGTCATATACCACGCGGTTCACGCCATTGACCTCGTCGATGATCCGGGTCGCCATCCGCCCAATGAACCTTTGTTGAACCGATAGAAGTCCGCGCTTCCGAGGCACGCAGCACTACTGACGAGGCGGCTCAGGCGGGAAATGGAAGAGACCACCCGGTCGCGCATATCCCGTCGCGTCGTATAGCGCCTCGAAGAATTCGAGCAACACCCGATTGATGTCATCGGGGTCGGCCAAGGCGAGGGTTCGCCGAACGACTACGTCTCCAATCTGGATCGGTCCGCGAATGTCCTCGGTGTCTACTGCGAGCTTGGTGCCTTTCAGCCCGAGAACGCCAAGCTCTAAGTCGCAAGGAACCTCGACCCCGAGCTGGCTGCGCGCAAACTCCACCGCGGCGTGGGTCTTATCGTAGAACATCTGCTCTAACAGCAGTGCCGGGATAAAGGGGATCGGAATCCACTCCGGTCGCCCCTTCCGCTCGCGGATAACAACCGTGTTGCTGGCCAGCCAAAGCTCGCCGCTCGGGAAAAGCTGCGTGCCCCATGCCAGCGGGGCCGGTCCGCCGCGACGGGGCGTGCCAGGATCGTAAGCGAAAGCGCCACGCTCGTTCAACGAAGCGAGCGCGCCATACTGGCGTGTCTTGAGCAGCGGTGCGAAAGATGCCTTCTCAAGCAATTCCGCAAACGGCAGCGGCTTAGCGCGGCCCTTCTTGGGAATGACCCTCACGAAGCCGTCGGGCAGCTCTTGAAAGCTGAACAGAATTTCGTCGACATCCCGCACGCCCACGAGCGCAAGAACCTCGCCCTTGTCAAAGAAGCTCGCGGCATTAAACGTCGACTTCGTTTCGAGGAAAGCGGGGCCGGAAGCGGCTGGTGTCGACGCGCCGCCGCCAGATGCTGTGGGCTTGCTCAGTCCATCCGCCACAGCCATTGCACTGGCCGCGCCTCCGGCAGGCACCCGAGGGGATCCGGCCCTCGGCGTGGAGTGGAGCTTCGAGAGCAATTCGAATGCGACGGCGCTAGCGGCATCTGCCGCTCTCGTTTGCCAGCCCGCCTTATCGGAGGCGGACTTGCCGCTGAGCATGTCCGAAATGCCGCGAATGACGATGCCCAGAACGGTGTGAATGCGCAGCGCCTCAAGAAAGCCCCAACCTTCCATCTCCACGGCCAAGGCGTCGCCGAAAGTCGCTCTCAGCCGGTCCGCCGTAGGCGCCTCCTGTGAGGCCACAACCTTTTCACCCGCCGCGATGGGGCCGACGTGCAGTTCCGGTTCGTCCTCGCGCGTCAAGTTCGGATCGAGGCGCTGGCGCCATTCATTGCGCTTGCGCATGGCGCGAGCGCGCTGCTCAAGCGAATGGGCACTGAGGGGCGAGGTCGCGCGAGGCTGGAAGCCTTTATCCGTATCTTTGCCGGACTCGTAAGCGTGAATCTTCGAGGCGGCAACAACGTCGCCGAGTTGCACATCCTTGACGCCCCCGGCAACACCAACAAAGAGCGCGAGGTCAGGCACGTAGTGCGGCAGAACCTTCCCGGCGATGATGCCGGCGGTGCTGTTACCAGGGCCGGTCTCCACGACCACCACGTCCCAGCCCTCGAACTTGCCGCGATAGCAGACTGTCCCTTGCAGGTCCTCGTCCGTCCAGTTGCTGCCCAAATGGCGCAGCACCGCGTCCGTCTCGACGCCGAGCGCGGTCAGAATTACGACGGTCGGCGGTGTCGGATTGACAACCGCCTGCGGCAGTTCCGATGCAACCATGATTCCTGCCAATATACTGCTGTGCCGGTGGGCGTGCCAGACGCCTAGGTACCCGTCGGGAACCGCTTCCTTGAAACGCAGCAGGACCGATGGACAGCCCCATCTAGGCGGGGAAGGCAGTCAAGGCCGGAAACGGTCTTGGTGCGGAAGCCGCGCAGCTACGACACGGGCGTGCGTTCCGCTCGCCTTGGCCTTGACGGCCGCGGGTGCCAAACCCCACCATGTCAATCCATTTGCGTGGTAAAATTCGGCATGTCTGCGAAACCGCGGAGCTTCTTTGACACGTTTACCGACAAGGAGGCCGCCTTGATGGATATGATCATGGCGGAACTCAAGAATGTCGAATGGGCACAACCGTTGTTGCGCGAAATCAAGGCGAATGGCGGGCTTTGCGTTGCGAACATGGCACGCTTCTTCGAGCTACGCCAAGGCTACGCTCTGCACCGCGCGGGCATAAAGCCGTCCTACGAAATCGCGGGCGAGGAAGATTTACGATCGATTTCGGTTTCACAGCCAACGGTCAAGCGTGGAATGTGGAGATGATGAGGCTCATGGAGAGCGATGCTGCGAAAGCGGCAACAACCACCGAAGTCGATGAGTATGGCACGACTTGGACAAAGCGCACTCTAAGCGGCGACAACCAAGACAAGAAGCAGTCGCCGGAAGGCGAGATGCTGAAGGCGATCGAGCGCGTTTGCCAGAAATGCGAGAAGGATGGAAAGCCGTACAAGTTTCCACTGTCGGGAACAACCTTCAACGCCCTGATCGTGGACACGCGCACTTTTGGGAATCGAGGTGCGGACCGCAAGGATTGTCTGCATATCGGCCTTGGAGCGACGTGGTTGAAGCCGCACCTTCGACTCTACTGGGGAGAAAAAGAAAATCGGAAACTCATCACCGGAGTTTACTGGCTTCACAACGCCATGAAGGGTGCAAAGGAGGCCCGCGAGCGCCTTCATTTTGTTGGTTTCGTCAACGCGCGAAACTTCACACAGGATGAGCACGGCGCATCGATTGAGTTCATTGCCAACCCACATTTGCTGAAGAACGTTCGGGCGATGCGGGCGGCAGCCGACACCTGGCCGCTGTCCTCACGCTTTATCCTCAACGGGATTAACTAGACCGGAAAGCGCTTCGCAACCTTGCACGAGGATCGTTACCTGGAAGCACCGAGACGCCGGATCCTATCTGAAGCCCGATGGAAATTCTTGACAATCCACGTTTTTGGCCTCCGGTTGGAGGCTCGTCGGGACATCTGCGCTTCAAAAAATTGCCCTTTTTAAACCTTCAAGCCATTTTTCTAAATTCTCATCCGCGGACTCGGCTGGTCTCCGCGTGAATGATTAGTTCGAGCGACTGCCCCCTACTCCCACTCGATCGTGCCCGGCGGCTTGCTGGTCACGTCATACACCACCCGGTTGACCCCCTTCACCTCATTGATGATCCGCGTTGCCACCCGCCCGATGAAGCCCATGTCGAACGGATAGAAATCCGCCGTCATGCCGTCGCTCGAGGTGACGGCGCGCAACCCGACCACGTAGTCGTAGGTGCGGAAGTCGCCCATCACGCCCACAGTTTTGACCGGAAGCAGCACCGCGAACGCCTGCCAGATGTCGTCGTAGAGGCCGGCGCGGCGGATTTCCTCGATGTAGATGTCGTCGGCCAAGCGCAGGATGTGCAGCTTCTCGCGGCTGATCTCGCCCGGGCAGCGGATAGCAAGGCCGGGACCGGGGAACGGGTGGCGGCCGACGAAGATGTCGGGCAGGCCGAGCTCGCGGCCGAGCGCCCTCACCTCGTCCTTGAACAATTCGCGCAGCGGCTCGACCAGCGCCATGTTCATGCGCGCCGGCAGCCCGCCCACATTGTGGTGCGACTTGATGGTGACCGAGGGGCCGCCGGTGAACGACACGCTCTCGATCACGTCCGGATAGAGCGTGCCCTGTGCGAGGAAACGGGCGCCGCCGATTTTTTTGGCTTCCGCCTCAAACACTTCGATGAACACCCTGCCGATCGCCTTGCGCTTGGCCTCGGGCTCGCTGATGCCTTCGAGCGCGGAGAGGAATTGCTCCGCCGCATCAACGTGAACCAGCGGAATGTTGTAGTGGCCCCGGAACAGGCTCACCACCTTCTCGCCCTCCGCCAGCCGCAACAACCCGTGGTCCACGAACACGCAGGTGAGCTGGTCGCCGATCGCCTCGTGGATCAGCACGGCTGCGACCGCGGAATCGACCCCGCCCGAGAGCCCGCAGATCACCCGGTCCCGGCCGACCTGGCGGCGGATCTTCTCGATCGCCTCCTCCCGGAAGGCCCGCATGGTCCAGTCGCCGGAGCAGCCCGCGATGTTGCGCACGAAGTTGCGGATCAGCGCCGCGCCATGGGGCGTGTGCACCACCTCGAGATGGAACTGGGTGGCGTAAAAGTGCCGCTGCTCGTCCGCGATCATGGAGATCGGGGCATTGGGCGAGGTGCCCACCACTTGGAAGCCGGGCGGCGGCACGGTCACCCGGTCGCCGTGGCTCATCCAGACCGGATAGCGCTCGCCGACCTGCCAGACCCCGTCATAGAGCGCGGATGGCTTTGTAATCTCGACCTCCGCGCGACCGAACTCGCGGTGATGGCCGGCCTCGACCTTGCCGCCGAGCTGGGCCGCCATCGCCTGCTCGCCGTAGCAGATGCCGAGCACCGGCACGCCTGCCTCGAAAATCGCCATCGGGACGAGCGGGGCGCCCTCCTCCAGCACCGAGGCTGGCCCGCCGGAGAGGATCACGCCTTTGGGGCGCAATGCGGTGAACGCGGCCTGCGCGTTCTGGTACGGCACAATCTCGCAATAGACTTTTTCCTCGCGCACCCGCCGCGCGATCAGCTGGGTCACCTGCGAGCCGAGATCGATGATGAGAATCTTGTCGTGCATCGGTTCCTGCGTTCCGCGAGAGCCGGGCCGGACGCGCGGCTTTTATGCTTGGTATGTGCGGCTTGCCGCGGTAACCGGTCAAGACCGCTGACGCGGTTGCTCACCACTCCGTAACGGTGGTCTCCGTGTTTTGCGCCTTGCCGACCGCAGCGGCAGGCTGGTCGCGGCGCATGAGCACCGACACGAAGAAGCCGTCGGTTTCGGTGCGGCGCGGGGTCATCAACAGGCCTTCCGGCATCATCAAAGCGGCGCGCCCGAACACCAGGGCGCGCTCGCCGAGCGGCCGCGCAACGTCGGCGCCCGGCAACGCCATGAAATCCGGGTGCCGCGCCAGGAAGGCGCGCACCTGCTCGCCGTTCTCCTCGCCGAGCAGCGAGCAGGTCACATAGATGATGCGGCCGGCCGGCTTGAGCAATCCCACCGCGCGGTCGAGCAGCGCGGCCTGCTCCTGCACCCGGATCGCCAGCGCGCCCGGGCGCATGCGCCACTTGGCATCGGGATTGCGCCGCCAGGCGCCGATGCCGGTGCAGGGCGCATCGATCAGCACCCGGTCGGCGCGGCCGTCGAGATCGGCCAGCACGTCGCCGACGCCCTTCGGAGTGAGTATCTGGACGTTGCGGGCGCCGGCGCGGGCGACCCGGTCATGGATGGGGGCGAGCCGGCGCTTGTCGCTGTCGGTCGCATAGATCTGGCCCTGGTTGCCCATGAGGGCGGCGAGCGCCAGTGTCTTGCCGCCGGCGCCGGCGCACAGATCGACCACATGCTGGCCGGGACGCGCATCGACCAGGAGGGCAGCGATCTGCGAGCCCTCGTCCTGCACCTCGACCAGGCCCTTGATGAAGGCGGGCTCGGCATGGATCGCCGGGCTCTTGGAGTCGGCGCCGAGCACGATGCGCAGGCCGAGCGCCGACCAGCGGGTCGGCGCCGCGCCCAGGTGCGCCAGCGCTTCCAGTACCTTTTCGCGATCGGCCTTCAGCGCATTGACCCGCAGGTCGAGCGGCGCGCGGCTCGCGAGCGCCGCGCCCTCAGTGGCCCGCTCCTCGCCGAACACGGCGGCGAGATGCGGATCGAGCCATTCCGGATAGTCGCCTGCGATCCAGGGAGAGGCGCCGGCGAGCGTGGCGCTCTCGAGCGCAGTGCGCTCGGCCGCTTCGAGCGGAGCCGGCGAATGGCCGGCGCCGTCGAACAGCCGCGCGATCGCGTCCGGCTCGAGCTTGCGCTCGAGCCGCAGCATGCCGAGCACCAGGGCGCGCGGCCCTCCATCGCCTATCAGGAACCTCGCCGAAGCCTTGCGGCGCAGCGCGTCATAGACGATGCCGGCGATGGCGGCACGGTCGCCCGAGCCGGCGAAGCGGCGCGCCAGGCCCCAGGCCTTGAGCGCGTCGGCCGCGGGCCGGCGCTGCGCCTCGATCTCGGCCAGAACCTCGATGGCGGCGGAAAGGCGGGCGCCGGGCGTCATATGCCCACGAGAATGTCGACGATGAAATTGCCCCACATGATGGCGAGCACGATCGCCCCCAGAATGTAGGCGAGGCCGCGCCGGCGCACATTGTTGTCGGTCACGTGGATGACGGTCTGGATGATCCGCAGGAGCACGAACAGCCAAGCCAGCGCCACGAAAACCGTGCCGGCATGGTGGGTGTCCCAGGCCAGGATGGTGAGCACATAGAACAGCATCGGCAATTCGAGCTGGTTGTGGAACGCATTGGCCACCTTGGTGGTGTCCGCCGGCCAGTTCGGCTCGCGCAGCGCGATATCGCGCAGCTTTACCGCCCCGCCGGTGACGGCGCGGGTGCGCAGGTAACCCATCCAGAAGAGCAGCGCAAAGGTCAGGATCACCTCGACGAAGAGCGGCAACAGGACATCGCGGATCGTCATGGGGTTCCGGGGTTGGGGGTTAAGGGGTCACGTTGGGCTGGCGAAGGGATGAAGGCAATGGCGCCACTCCTCGGCGTCATTGCCGGGCTTGACCCGGCAATCCATCCTCTTCGCAAGAGCTCCATGCGAACGTGATGGACCCGCGGGTCAAGCCCGCGGGTGACGGCGGGGGGTGGCGTCGGCGCCAAGTCAAATCGAACGACGTTCGCGACTACCGGATGCTCCGCCCTCGCGGAGCATGACAGCGCGGCGGTTTGGGCAAGCCCCCTCACACCCGGCTCGGATAGTTGGGGCTTTCGCGGGTGATGGTGACGTCGTGGACGTGGCTTTCGCGCAGGCCCGCGCCGGAGATGCGCACGAACTCGGCTTTCTCGTGCAGCTCGGCGAGCGTGCGCGCCCCCACGTAACCCATGGCGGCCCGCAAGCCGCCGCTGAGCTGATGCAGCACGGTCGCGGCCGCGCCCTTGTAGGGCACCTGGCCCTCGACGCCTTCCGGCACCAACTTGAGATTGTCCTTGATGTCCTGCTGGAAATAACGGTCGGCGGAGCCGCGCGCCATGGCGCCGACCGAGCCCATGCCCCGATAGGTTTTGTAGGAGCGGCCCTGATAGAGGAACACCTCGCCGGGCGTCTCGTCGGTGCCGGCCAACAGCGAGCCGATCATGGCGCAGTCGGCGCCGGCCGCCAGCGCCTTGGCGAGATCGCCCGAATACTTGATGCCGCCGTCGGCGATGACGGGCGTGTTGCGGGCATGTGCCACGGAGACCGCGTCCAAGATGGCGGTGAGCTGCGGCACGCCGACGCCGGCGACGATGCGGGTGGTGCAGATCGACCCCGGCCCGATGCCGACCTTGATGGAATCGGCGCCGGCATCGATCAGCGCCTTGGCGCCGTCGGCGGTCGCGATATTGCCGGCCACCACCTGCACGGCGTTCGACAGCCGCTTGATGCGCGCGACCGCGTCCAGCACCTGCTTGGAATGGCCATGGGCGGTATCGACCACTACCAGGTCGACCCCGGCCTCGATCAGCGCCTCGGTGCGGCGAAAGCCGAGCTCGCCGACCGTGGTGGCGGCCGCCACCCGCAACCGGCCCTGCTCGTCCTTGCAGGCATCCGGATTGGCCACCGCCTTCTCCATGTCCTTGACGGTGATGAGCCCGACGCAGCGGTATTGGGCATCGACCACCAGGAGCTTCTCGATGCGGAACTGATGCAGGAGCCGCTTGGCCTCGTCCTGCCCGACGCTCTCGCGCACGGTGACGAGCTTCTCTTTGGTCATGAGCTCGGCCACGCTCTGGCGCGGGTCGGTGGCAAAGCGCACGTCGCGGTTGGTGAGGATGCCGACCAGCTTGCCGGGCGCGCTCGGCGCGGCGCTGATGGCGGCGCTGCCGCCCGGCCGCTCCACCACCGGAATGCCGGAAATGCCGTATTCCTTCATCAGGGTGCGGGCTTCGGCCAGCGTCGCCTGCGGATGGATGGTCACCGGATTGACCACCATGCCGGACTCGAACTTCTTGACCTGGCGGACCTGGGCGGCCTGCTCCTCGGGCTCCAGGTTGCGGTGGATGACCCCGATGCCGCCGGCCTGCGCCATGGCGATGGCCATCTTGGCCTCGGTCACCGTATCCATGGCCGAGGCGATGATCGGGATATTGAGCTCGATGCCGGCGGTGACGCGGGTGCGCACATTGGCGTCCGAGGGCATCACCTCGGACAGGCCGGGCTTGAGCAGGACGTCGTCGAAGGTCAGCGCCTCGCTCAGATTGCCGTTTGCTTTCAAGGCCATCGCCAACTCCCCTCGCCCGTTTTCGAGCCTGCGCGGTGCCGTCGCTGACCGGAAATAACAACGGCCCGCCGCGAAACCTATGGTCCCGCGGGCGAATCGACGACCCATTTTGGGTTGGCGACGGTGGTTAGCATGTTGGGGTGGGGATGCCTAGGGGGCGGTGAGGGGGGCTTGCGGCTTCGATTTTGCAGCGAGCGCCGGGATCCGGCTCACTGCGCCGGAGAAAGGAGGCACTCCGACCGATACAAGTGCTGCAAGAACGCGTTGAAATCCGACGCCAGCATGATCGCGTCTTCCAAGGATATAACAATAAACGGGACAGCGACGATCGGCGGGGGAGACGAACGGGTATCAAAAGCAAATGCCTCCCCGCCTCCGCTCGAGCCGAAGAGAAACAGCTCGGGGGCGGCCTCGTCAACCGAATAGTCCTTGTTGGACTGAAATCAACTCCTCCACCGGCCACGCCCTCAGGAAGTTGTTTCCGACAAAGCCCTCCCCGCCATTCATCTGCTCCAGGAATTGAACATATTCGGCCGGCAGCCGGAATTTCAAATTCGACTGGCATTGAGCGATCGCAGCGAGATTTGCGGGCGGGTTGGCATCGAATTCGGCAAACAATTCTTTGTGGCTAGCCTGCGTCATCGTCGGGCTCTAATCTGAAATCGTTGCCGCAAAATTGACAATCGGCGCCGCATCTTCAGCTTCAATAGAGTCGACCGCGCGCAGCGAGACGCGCAAATTGCTCGGTTTGCTTGTCGCGCATGAGAAGCTCCAAAATCTCACGCAATCGCGCCTTGTCCTTCACCACGCGCGGCAATCGCTGAGTGATTGCATCCCGGGACTCACCATGCGAGGGATCGGTCGCCAGCGCGATCATGGTTTCAGCATCGGCCGGCGTGGCCGCCTCAGCAATCGCGTTGCCCAGTACCCACTTGAGCGAATTTGGCCTATTGTCGCTCTGCTCGCGAAATTGCTTGATGAGCTCTTGAAGCACTTCCGGTCCGGCATAATTCACAGTCAGCGCCCTGATGATACCTTCCTTTGTGCGCTTGCTATAGGGCAGAGTGGCGTGGCGCAGCAGAATGGGTATTGCGGCCGGATATTTGTCCGCGGTGTTCACGAAATCCCAAACCGACTCAACGCGGAAGCCGGCATCCCACAGATCCGCGAGCAGCCTCGCTTGCTCCTTACGACCTTGCTCCTGCCGCAGCTTGAGCTCAAGTTCAACTGCTTCCCTCCTGGGATTGGCCTTCGTTTCAGTCAGAGCCCCACGTTCAGGCATCGAACCCTGTTCCTTCTTGGTCATTTCTCAAGCCCCTCAATTGGCCTATCAATAATTCTCCTGGCGTCGATGAGTTTTTTGAGAGGTCGAGAATATTCTACGCCCGGCCTGACGTGCAAGATGAAGGTCAACCCATTGTCCTCTGCGTGCACGAGATAATCCCTGATCTGTTGCGTGAGGGCAAGGTATCGGGCATTTTTCACCTCCTCGATGGTCTCCTGTGTGAGCCGATCTGGGTATCGTGTTCTGCCCGAGCCTGGAATCCAAATTCTTGGCTTCGGGGCATTCGCCGGAATTCCCACAGCATCTTCGCCCGCACGACCAGCCTCCACATTTTGACGCAACTGTTCAAAGCGATCGACTACCTGCGACGGCAGGGTTTCGGCGGTTTCAGGAACCTTGCGCGCGAGGGGCAGGTCGCGCCATGGGCTGGCGGGAGCGCTGAGAATTGCCCCAACCACTCTTGCCCAGGGCTCAGCGGGCGTGCCCTTGGTGAGTTGCCCTGCGGTTTCCGAGGAAAGCGCGGGGAGCAGGCCGTATCGCAGAGCCTTGGTGGCGAGAGCGCCTTCCGGCATCAGCAAAGCGCCCGGCAAGAATTCGCCGGCCGTCTGGGCATAGTCTCCGAAAATCGTCTTTGGCTGATAGAACGGGCCGGTCAACGACTCGGCGGCAGTCTGCAATTGCGACGATGTCGGACCGGACAAGGAATGAAATGTGGAGGCCAGAGTCTTGGAGAGCGTCTCGCCCGCATTTGGCGCCCAACCCGGAGCGAAATAGTCGACCGCCCCTTGAGCGCCGTGCGCGAGCATCTCGCGCGCGTCACCCGGAAGGCCGGCCAGCTGGATCACCCCCCGTCCAAGGCCCACGCCGAACGATTTGGCCCCGTCGATGGCAACCTCGCCCGGCGAATAGCTACCGATAGGAGCGCGTGCGATTGCTGCAGCCGCGGATGCGTTTGCGGACTGGAATGGTTGTGGAGAGGAGAAGAAGCCGCCCGAACCGGGATTCGGCGATGCAAAACCGGACTGACGGCCTTGTGGCCAGGTTGGCGCCGCGTTAGGGGACGTTCCCAAGGTCGCCAGCACATCAAGGATTCCGCCCTTCGGCAGGCTTGGCGTCGAAGCGGGCTGCGTTCCGAGATTGCGCAGCCCGCCGAGCAGCCCGCCTTCGCCGGCCGGCCAGCCCGTCCCCAGCGTGGCCAGCGCATCCAGCATCCCGCCCTTGGGGATTGTGGGGTTGGGCAGCGATTGAGGTGACCGCCACGGCGGATTGTCGAGGCCCAAAGTCGGCGGCCAAGATGGCGGCGGTGCCGGAGGTGCCGGCGGTGGCGGGAACGGGGAAATCGGTGCGGAGAAATTGTTGCCCGATGGCGAGGGAGAGAGCGGCAGAGGGTATCTCGGCGGGTCCTCATGCCAGGGATCCGGCGGCGCCGCCGGAAAGGAGTTCGCGGAATTGGTGGCGGTCGGCGGCGCGGCGGTTGGTGGTTGCCCTGTGCCCGGCACCGCGGGCGGCGGCACGATCCAATCGTCCGGATACCCATCAGCGGCCGGGCGGCCGGGCACGATCCAATCATCCGGGCCGTCGTCCGGCGCTTGCCAGGGCGCGAACCAATCGTCGATCCCATCATCCGGGGGCGAGGCGTCCGGGACCGGGTTGGGACGGACGACGATGTGCGGCAGCGCGCGGATCCGCGCCCATTGCGCCGGATCGGTGGGATCGAACGGGTTTTGGGAATCGAATGGCATCGGGTCACCGGCTGATGCTGAGGCAGGAAAAGAAAAAGGCTCCCGCGGTGGGGAGCCTTTGTTGGTTCGACGGATCGAGCAGTGGACGTGGATTCGCCGCCGCGACGTGGCGGCGATCGGCGTACGGTGGGTGAGGTCCGGTTTTGCGCAGTCACCTGGCGACAAAGCTCAATGGCGAGTTGGCGGGGAGCGGCGCGCGAGCGCGTTATCCTTCGATACGCACGCGGTTGGGATGGTGGGTTACGCGCCGCTCGGGCCTGCGGATTTGCTTGAACGGAATTGGGCGGCGCTAACCCACCCTACGGTTGCGGGGCCGCCAACAAAAACGCCCGGCGCGGTTTCCCGCCCGGGCGCAATTCTTCAGTTTCAATTTCGTGAATAATCTGATTTGCGGAATCGTGTCAAGCAATCCAATGCCGGTTGGATACGGTTGAATGTCATCGCCAGGCTCGTCCCGGCGATCTCGATAAGGTAAGCACTGTGCACACCAGATCGGGATGGCCGGAACAAGTCCGGCCATGACAAGATGTGCCCAGAATGCCAGAGCCTGCCGCACCGGTTTCCCTGCTTCGCGCCCGCATCGTACCGCTGATCGTGGCGGCAGCGCTGTTCATGGAGAACATGGATTCGACCGTCATCGCCACCTCGCTGCCGGCGATCGCGGCCGATATCGGCACCAGCCCGCTGGCGCTCAAGCTCGCCATCACCTCCTACCTGTTCTCGCTCGCTGTGTTCCTGCCGGTCAGCGGCTGGACCGCGGACCGGTTCGGGGCGCGGCGGGTGTTCCGCACCGCCATCGTGGTGTTCATGACCGGCTCGATTTGCTGCGCGTTGTCGGGCTCGCTCACCCAATTCGTGCTCGCCCGCATGCTGGAGGGCATGGGCGGCGCCATGATGACGCCGGTCGGCCGGCTCATCCTGGTGCGCAGCGTCGACAAGCGCGAGCTGATCAATGCCATGGTGTGGGTGACCCTGCCGGCGCTGGTCGGGCCGCTGATCGGGCCGCCGCTCGGCGGCTTCATCACCACCTACATCTCCTGGCACTGGATCTTCCTCATCAACATCCCGATGGGGGTGGCCGGCATCGTGCTCGCCACCTTGTTCATCGAGGACGTGCGGGCCGAGAAGCCCGATCCGCTCGATATCGTCGGCATCCTGCTGGCCGGGGTCGGGATCGGCGGCCTCGCCTTCGGGGGCTCGGTGCTGGGGCTCAATTTCCTGCCCACCGGCGTGGTGATCGGGCTCATCGTCATCGGGGCGGTCGCGACCTATGCGTATGTGCTGCATGCGCGGCGCACGCCGGCGCCGGTGCTCGATCTCTCGCTCTTGCGGATTCCGACCCTGCGCGCCGCGATGCTGGGCGGCTTCATCTACCGCTCCGGCATCGGGGCGATGCCGTTCCTGCTGCCGTTGTTGTTCCAGCTCGGCTTCCACATGACGGCGTTCCAGTCCGGGCTGATCACGCTTTGCAACGTCATCGGCGCCATGGGGATGAAGACCATCATTCCGATCATCCTGCGCACCATTGGATTTCGTCGTGCCCTCACGGTGAACGCGCTCATCAGCACCGCGCTGGTCGCGACCTCCGCCACCTTCATGCCGGGCGTGTCGTTCGTGTGGGTGGTGGCGGTGCTGACCTGCGGCGGGTTCTTCCGCTCGCTCCAGTTCACCAGCCTCAACACCATCGCGTATGCGGACGTCGACCACCATCTCATGAGCCGCGCCACCTCGCTGATCGCGGTCGGGCAGCAATTGTCGATCTCGGTCGGGGTGGCGGTCGGGGCGCTGGCGGTCGACCTGACGCTGTGGTGGCGCGGCCACGACACCATCATGGCGGCCGACTTCCAGCCCGCCTGGCTCATCGTCTCGGCAATCTCGGCGCTGAGCTGCCTGGTGTTCTGGCGGATGCCGTCCGATGCGGGTGCCGCGCTTTCGCAACGGCCGGCAGCGGTGGTCGCACCGACGGCGGGCAGGGAGGTGGAAAGCGACGAAGAGCGTAAGTGAACCTGCAAGCGTCATCCCCACGCACACAGTAGGCATCCAAGCATCATTGGCGGTAGGAAAGCGCCGAGCTCGCGGCGTCCCTCGCCCCGCTTGCGGGGAGAGGGTACCGAGCAGTGCGTTAGACCCAATTTCGGCCCGGTGAGTGGGCGTTTCCGCAAGCTCAGACTCGCGGATGTGCCCTCTCATCCCACCTTCTCCATAGCCCGTCGAAGACGGGCGTAAACGCCCTGATGGCGCGCGGGGAGAAGGAGTGAGAGGCAGTGCGTTCCTGACGATTTGGCCGGGACGACAGTGTGTAGGTATCGGCTCAGCGCGCGCGAAAACCGCGGGCCAGGAGATAGAGCTCGGCCGAGTCGGCCCGGCTGGCGGCCGGCTTGACGTGCTTGACGCTGGCGAAATCCTTCTTCAGCTGCGCCAGCAGGGTCCCCTCGGTGCCGCCCTGCAGCACCTTGCACAGGAAGCCGCCGCCGGGCTTGAGCACATCATGGGCCATCTCGGCCGCCGCCTCGGCCAGCGCCATGATCTTGATATGATCGGTCGGCCGGTGCCCGGTGGCGTTGGCCGCCATGTCGGAGAGCACCATGTCGGCCGGCCCACCGAGCAGCCCTTTAATGGTGTCGGGCGCCGAAGCATCGAGAAAATCGAGCTGGACGAATGCGACACCCGGGATCGGCGGCATGTCGAGAACGTCGATCGCCACCACATGGCCCCTGCCCTCGGCAGCGCCCACCCGCTTGGCGACCACCTGGCTCCAGCCGCCCGGCGCCGCCCCGAGATCGACCACGCTGGCCCCGAGCCGCAACAGGCTCTGCTTGTCGTCGATCTCGATCAGCTTGTAGGCGGCGCGCGAGCGGTAGCCTTCGCGCTTGGCACGCGCCACATAGGGATCGTTGAGCTGGCGATCGAGCCACAGCTTGGAGGACAAGGTGCGGCCGCGGCCAGACTTTACCTGCACCTTCAACGGACGCCGGCTGTCATCGCGCGCCATCTAACGCCTCGCCCTCGCCGGGTCCGCTCGGACGCCGGCGCGCCGGTCATAACGCAGATCGGCGAAGATTCCGCGAAAATCGCCGGCCGCCTCGCGCGTGGGCTCCGGAGTCATGCAACCTGCCGGTCATTACGGGCCCAGCTTTTGATCGAGGAACACCAGGCAACGCCATGTAAGAACACATGAATTTATCCCGTTCCCGCCCCGGACCGGCCCTCGGGCGATGGCCCCGGCCCCCAACCTGCAAATGGGCGCCAAGTACCGGTTACGGCAAAATTGCCACACCTGTGCACAAAGCGCTCCGCGGCCGGTGAATCCCGTTGCCGCCGCCGAGCGCAGAGCGCAACCTTGGGCGGGGGAGGACGACCCAGGTCCTCAAGTCGGGTGGAGCTATCCATGAAGTCGCGTGCAGTCATCGGCGGCGTCGCGCTTGCCGTTCTCGCGTCATTGCCGGCGGCAATGCCGGCGCTTGCCGCCGACATGTCGCCGATCGCGCCGCGCCCGGCGGCGTCGAGCTACATTCCGGCGCAGTTCTTCTGGACCGGCTTCTATATGGGGGCCGGCATCGGCGGCACCTGGGCTCGCGCCACGTTCACCGATCCGGTTACCGGCTTCGCAGACACGCCGGCGCCCAAAGGCTTCCTGATCAGCGGCATATCAGGCATCAACTATCAATTCAGCTCCGTGGTCGTGGGCGCCGAGGCCGACTTCACCGGGACTTGGGCCAGAGGGTCGGCCATCGATTCCTTCAGCAGCAATACGCTGTCAACCTCGGTGTTCTGGACCGCATCGGTCACCGGGCGGTTCGGCGTGGCGTTCGACCGCCTGCTGGTCTACGGCAAGGGCGGGGCCGCCTTCGACTACGATCGCAACACGGTGACGATTCCCAATGGCAACACGGCCGCCGGCAGCCTCTACCGAGTCGGCTGGACGGTCGGCGGCGGCGCGGAATACGCCGTCACCGAGCATTGGACCGCGCGGCTCGAGTACGATTATTTCCGGTTTCCCACCAAGGCGCTCTCGTTCCAGGGGACCGCCACGAACCCGCCCAACATAGGGTTCGCGAGCGCAACCGTCGGCTTGAACATCAGCGAGATCAAGCTGATCATGGCCTACAAGTTCTGACCGCCACTGCGTTCGCTATCTGCAAAATCCGCGCTACGCGTGCGTCCTCTGCTCGCCCCAGAAGCCGTCCTGGCGCATCATCTTGACCAGCATGCCTTCGCGCAGGCCGCGGTCGGCGACCCGCAACCGCCGGCACGGGAAGGCGCGGCGGATCGCCTCCAGGATGGCGCAGCCGGCGAGCACGAGGTCGGCGCGCTCGTTGCCGATGCAAGGATTGGCGGCGCGCTCCTCGTAGCTCATGGCGAGCAGCCGCTCGATCACCGCGGTCACCTGATCGTCGCTCATCCAGCAGCCGTCGACGCGGCGGCGCTCGTAGCGGCGCAGGTCGAGATGCACGCCCGCGATGGTGGTCACCGTGCCGGAGGTGCCCAGCAGGTGAACCTGCTCGATGTCATGGCCACCGCTCTCGGCCACGAAGCGATCGACGTACACCGCCACCTCGGCCACCATGGCCTCGTAGATGTCGCGGGTGACCTGGTGGCCGCCGTGACGCTCCGCCAGCGTCACCACGCCGACCGGCAGCGAGGCCCAGGCCTCGATCTGCGGCAGCGGCGGGCCGCGCTCGACCGGCACCGAGCGGGCGAGCCGCACCAATTCGGATGAGCCGCCGCCGATATCGAACAGGATCACGCCCGCGGCCTGCGGATCGATCAACGGGGTGCAGCCGGAAGCCGCGAGCTCGGCCTCGGTCTCCCGGTCGATGACCTCGAGCTCGAGCCCGACCTCGTGCGCGATGCGGGCGCGGAATTCCGCCCCATTGGCGGCGGCCCGACAGGCTTCGGTGGCGATCAGCCGCGCGCGCGTGACGCCGCGGTTCTTCATCTTGTCGCGGCAGATTCCGAGCGCCTCGACGGCGCGCTCGATGGCGGCGTCGTTGAGCCGTCCGGACGCCGATATCCCCTCGCCCAGCCGGATGATGCGCGAGAACGCGTCGATGACATGGAACCCGTCGCCGGAAGGCCGCGCCACCAGGAGCCGGCAATTGTTGGTGCCGAGATCGAGCGCCCCATAGATCGAGCCGCCGTCAGGATCGCTGTCGGCGCGCTCACGGCGCGGAAAGCCGTATAGCGACCGTCGACCCCAGCGGGACCGCCGCTGCGCCCGGTCACGGGCAGGGTCGAGGCCTCCGGTCCGCCGGGCCTCGTCATTCATCGAATGCCTTCCTGCCGCGCCAGAGCGCTCCCGGCGTTCGTTGGCTCGACGGCGCGGCGGTGTCCAATTCCCCAGATCGACCGTGAGTGTAACAGGCGTGACGCGGTGCGCAACAGATGCACGTGTGGCGCATGGCTCGAAGCCGCTCCGGCGCCGCCGCCGCCATTGCGGCCGAAAATGCGCCGAAATCGAGACCGCGGAGGCCACGCCATGGAACCCGGCCGTGGCGATGCACCGGCCATATGCGCTTGTCGAAAGGAGCCCGGTCTACTATTTCAGGCCCGGCTCGCGATCCCGTTCACCCCGCCGTTCGACCGCGTTCTGGCAGGCCACGGAAAATCCGCGGCGCGCCCAGTCCGAGGACTTCTGCCCATGAACCTGCGAAGCGATCCCAACCGGTGGGAGCCGGAATCCTCGGACCCCGCCGATCGCTGGGCGATCGCCAAATTCGGCATCGGCCAGCCGGTGCTGCGCACCGAGGATCCCAAGCTGGTGCGGGGCGAAGGCCTGTTCACCGACGATGTCGCGCTGCCCGGCCAAGCCCACGCAGTCATGGTGCGCAGCCGGCACGCCCATGGGTTCATTCGCGCGATCGATGTCGCGGCGGCCCGCGCGCTCCCGGGCGTGCTCGGCGTCTATACCGGGACTGATCTCGCGGCCGCCGGCTATGGCACGTTCAAATGCATCGTGAACTTCAACAACCGCGACGGCTCCGCCATGCGCAAGCCAGCGCGGCCAGCGCTGCCGACCGACAAGGTGCGCTTCGTCGGCGACCCGGTCGCCTGCGTGGTGGCGCAGACCCTGATGCAGGCGAAGGACGCCGCCGAAGCGGTCGAGGTCGACATCGATCCCCTGCCCGCGGTCACCGATCCGCAGGAGGCGGTGCGCCCCGGCGCCCCTCAGCTCTATATCGACGCGCCCGACAATATCGCGCTCGACTACCACTATGGCGACACCGCGCGCGTCGCCGAGGCGTTCGCGCGGGCCGCCCATGTCACGCGGCTCGCGCTCGTCAACAACCGTGTCGTGGTCAGCGCCATGGAGCCGCGCGCGGCGGTCGCGCTCTACCAGGACGGACGGTTCACGCTCTATGTGCCCTCGCAAGGGGTGTTCGGCATGCGCGGCGCGGTCGCCCAGGTCATGGGCATGGAGCCCGCCCAGGTTCACGTCATCACCGGCAATATTGGCGGCTCGTTCGGCATGAAGGCCTCGGTCTATGCCGAATATGTCTGCGCATTGCATGCCGCCCGCGCGCTGGGGGTGCCGGTGAAGTGGACCGACGAGCGCTCCGGCAGCTTCGTGTCCGACCACCATGGCCGCGACCACCGCGTTGCCGGCGAGCTCGCGCTCGATGCCGAGGGGAATTTCCTGGCGGTGCGGCTGACCAGCTTCGGCAACATGGGGGCGTTCCTGGCCAATGTCGGACCGATGCCCTCGACGCTGAACGCGGTCAAGAACGTGCAGAACGTCTATCGCACGCCGCTGATCGAGGTCTCCACCAAGTGCGTCTTCACCAATACCAGCCACGTCTCGGCCTATCGGGGCGCCGGCCGGCCGGAAGGCAACTACTATATGGAGCGGCTGATCGACACTGCCGCGGCGGAGATGAAGATCGACCGGCTGGAGCTGCGCCGGCGCAACCAGATCCGCCGCCGCCACATTCCCTACAAGGCGGCGTCGGGCATGACCTACGACAGCGGCGACTTTCCGGCCGTGCTGCGGCAGGCGGTCGAGGCCGCCGACGCCAAGGGCTTCGCCCGCCGCAAGCGCGAGAGCCGCAAGCGCGGCAAGCTGCGCGGGCTCGGCATCGGCAGCTTCCTCGAGGTCACCGCCCCGCCCTCCAAGGAGATGGGCGGCATCCTGTTCGAGCCCGACGGCGGCGTGACGATCGTGACCGGCACCATGGATTTCGGCATGGGCCACGCCTCCCCGTTCGCGCAGGTGCTGAGCGAGAAGCTCGGCGTTCCGTTCGAGAACATCCGCCTGGTGCAGGGCGACAGCGACCGCCTGGTCGTGGGCGGCGGCAGCGGCGGCTCCAAATCCATCATGTCGAGCGGCACCGCGATCGTGGAGGCGGCCGCCAAGGTGATCGAGCAGGGCCGCCAGATCGCGTCCCATGTGCTGGAAGCCTCGGCGGCCGACATCGAGTTCAAGCACGGCCGCTTCGTGATCGCCGGCACCGACCGCGCCATCGGGATCATGGATTTGGCCGAGCAGATTCGCGGCGGCATCGCGCTGCCGGACGGGGTGCCGACGACGCTCGATGTGCGCCATGTCAGCGAAGGCACCGCCGCCACCTTCCCCAACGGCTGCCACGTCGTCGAGGTCGAGATCGACCCCGACACCGGCGTGATCGCGGTGGTCAGATATTCCTGCGTCAACGATTTCGGCACCGTCATCAATCCGATGATCGTCGAGGGCCAGCTGCATGGCGGCGCTGTGCAGGGCATCGGCCAAGCCCTGATGGAGCGCACGGTGTACGATTCGGAGGGCCAGATCCTCACCGGCTCCTATATGGACTACGCCTTGCCGCGCGCCGGCGACGTGCCCTCCTTCACGGTCGCGAGCCATCCGGTGCCGGCCACCACCAATCCGCTCGGCGTCAAGGGCTGCGGCGAGGCCGGCTGCGCCGGCGCGCTCACCTCGGTGATGAACGCGGTGGTCGACGCCTTGTCGTCCGAATACGGCATCCGGCATATCGACATGCCGGCCACGCCGTTCCGGGTCTGGCAAGCAATCAATGCCGCCACTACCGCGGCGGCGGCTGCAAAGTGAACGGGCAACGATGACGCAGGCGATCGATCTGCCCCTCCCGGTGACGCGCGCGGCCGAGACGAAATTCGTCGCGACCATCTGCCTGGTGCATTTCGCCAGCCATTATTACATCACGCTTTTGGCGCCGCTGTTCCTGTTCGTGCGCGCCGACTACGGCGTGACCTATACGCAGCTCGGCCTCGCCTTCACGGCCTTCAACGTGGTCTCGACCGCGCTGCAGACGCCGGCCGGATTCCTGGTCGACCGGGTGAGCGCGCGCCTCCTGCTGGTGGCGGGGCTCCTGGTCGGGGCGGGTGCGTTCACGGTCGCGGCGCTGGTGGATTCGTATTGGGTGTTCGTAGCCATGTTCGCCCTCGCGGGATTGGGAAACACCGTCTATCACCCGGCCGATTATGCGCTGCTCTCGCGCCACGTACCGGCGGCGCGGACCGGGCGCGCGTTCTCGTTCCACACCTTCGCCGGCATGCTCGGCAATGCGGCGGCGCCACCGAGCCTCCTGTTCCTGTACGCCATGGTGGGCTGGCGCGGCGCCTTCCTGGGCGCAGCCGTCCTCGGGCTCCTCGCCGCCCTGGTGATGGGGCTGGCGGTCGAGCCGCCCACGCTCGATGGGGCGTCCGGCAAAACCAATGCCCGCGGCCCCAGGCAAGCCGACGGGGCGCAATCCGGCGGCGCCCCGATGGGCTGGCGCCTCCTGCTCGCGCCGGCGATCCTGCTCAATCTCGCCTTCTTCATCATGCTGGCGATGTCGAGCGGGGCGCTCTACAACTTCCTGGTCCCGGCGCTGGGCGCGCTCTACGGCACGCCGGTGACGGTCGGCAATGCGGCGCTCACCGGCCTCCTGCTGCTCAGCCCGATCGGGGTGCTGGTCGGCGGCTGGCTCGCCGGGCGCACCCCGCACCACGGGCTGGTCGCCACCTGCGGCCTGGTCGTGACCGCGTCGGTCGCCGGCCTGGTCGGGTCGTTCGACTTCGCCGCCGTGGCGCTGGTGGTGCTGATGTCGGTCGGGGGCTTCTTCTCCGGCCTCACCATGCCGTCGCGCGACATGATCGTGCGTGCCGTGACCCCGCCCGGCGCCTATGGGCGGGTGTTCGGCTTCGTCTCCACCGGCTTCAACATCGGCGGCATCGTGTCGCCCTTGATCTTCGGCCAGCTCCTGGACCAGGGCTATCCGCGCGCGATATTCTTCTGCGTGGCCGTCTGCGCCCTCATCTCGATCGCTACGGTCGCGATCAACACGTCGCGCAAGACGGCAAATACCGCGGCGTGATAGGCTCCTCTCGCCCGAGGGGCGAACGCGGGAGACGGCGATGACGTTCAGGAAACCAGCATGGCGCTTCGGACTGGCGGCCGCAGCCTGCGTGCCGTTCGCATGCCTGCCGATGCAGCACGCGGCGGCGGCCGATTTCTATGCGGGGCGCAGCATCGATCTCGAGGTCGGAGCCGACGTCGGCGGCGGCTATGACATCTATGCCCGCACCCTCGCCCGTCACCTCGGCCGGCACATCCCGGGCAATCCGACCGTCGTGGTCAAGAACATGCCGGGCGCCGGCAGCGGCCGCACGGCGGTCTTCATCAGCAACGTGGCGCCCAAGGACGGCGGCACGCTGGGCGCCCTGATGCCCGGCGCCATCATCGGGCCGCTGCTCGACGACAAGCCGGAGACCCAGTTCGATCCCACCAAGGTGATCTATATCGGCTCCGCCGACGCCGGCACGCGCATCTGCGCGACCTACCAGTCCTCCAAGACCAAGACCTTCGAGGACGCCCGCAAGCAGAAGACCATCCTGGGCGCCACCGCGGCCGGCGGCGCCACCCGCGACTACGGCTATCTTCACAACCACACCTCCGGCACCAAGTTCGACGTGGTCGCCGGCTACAAGGGCACCGCCGATATCACCCTCGCCATGGAGCGCGGCGAGGTCGACGGCACTTGCGGCTGGGACTGGTCGAGCGCCAAGTCGCAGAAGTCGGACTGGGTGCGCGACCACAAGCTCAACATCCTGGTCCAGGTCGGGCTCGAGCCCAATGCGGAGCTGACCGCCATGGGGGTGCCGGAGCTGTGGAAGTTCATCGGCAACGAGGAGGATCGCAAGGTCACCGAGATGGTGGTGAGCCAGCAGATCTTCCAGCGCTCCTACATCGCGCCGCCCGGCACGCCGGCCGAGCAGATCGCGACGCTGCGCGCGGGGTTCGACGCCACCATGAACGATCCGCAGTTCCTGGCCGACGCCGAGACCGTGCGCATCGCCATCACGCCGCTGTCGGGCGCCAAGGTGCAGGACATCGTGGCCAAGCTCTACGCGACACCCAAGTCCATCGTCGAGCGCGCCCGGCAGGTCATCAAGCCCTAGGGCTCCACTTCAGACCGACAAGACATGATGCCGCGGCATTCAACAATCAACCTCATCCTGAGGCGGCCGCGCTCCTCGCGCCGCCGTCTCGAAGGATGGATGCGAAGTCCGAGCCATGCGGCCATCCTTCGAGACGCATCGCGCGCGATGCTCCTCAGGATGAGGTTTGTTGACATTCGAGCTGCGCCGCCGGACTTGACCCATTTGCACTAAGTCTGATTCGCTGAGCAAAATTGGAATTCCTGGGAGGTAATCTCATGCACAAGCTCGCTCTATGTACCGTGGTGCTCTTGACGCTTTGCGCGGCGCCGGCGCTGGCCTTGTCGGACAAGCCCTATCTGGCCGAGACCGATGCGGATTTCGTCAACCTGCTGCCGCCGCCGCCGGCCGACGGATCGGCGGGCGACAAAGCCGACATGCAGGAGCTCCTCGCCATGCAGAAGACGCTGACGCCCGAGCGGCTGGCGCGCATCCAGGCCGACACCGAGCAATCGGTCTACCGGGTGGCGGGCGAGGTTTTGGGGCCGACCTTCACCAAGGACCGTTTCCCGCTAGCCGGAGCGTTCTTCGACAAGGTCAACAAGGATTCGGGCGTCGGAGTGGGTGCGATCAAGCGGAAGTACAAGCGGCTGCGTCCGTTCCAGGCCAGCAAGGAGGTGCAGTCGCCCGCCAATATCGCGGCTGCCTCGCAAGGGCCGACCTATCCGAGCGGGCACGGCACCTTCGGGGCCGAGGTTGCCCTCCTTCTCTCCATGATGGTGCCGGAGAAGCGCAGCGAGCTGTTCGCCCGCGGCTGGCAATATGGCGAGCAGCGTATCATGAGCGGCGTCGCCTACCCGTCCGATTGGGAAGGCGGCCACATCGGCGCCACCGTGATGGTCACGCTGATGCTGCAGAAGCCCGAGTTCAAAGCCGATTTCGAGGCCACCAAGGCCGAGGTCCGCAAGGGCCTGGGATTGGCGCCGTAGCATCAGGAGAACTCCGCAGTCACCTCGATCTCCCGGACGAGAGCGCCCATTCAAGCGGTGCCGGCAAGTCGACCAGCGCATAGTCGACGTGCAGCGTGCCGCGGCGGGTTGGCGAGATCGCGCGCATGGACCTGTAAATCGCCAGTGACTTCATGGCGAGTACGTCACCGGCATTTCCGGTGGCCGTGAAGATGGCTAACTCGCGGGCAATGTCGGACACGTCCCGAACCGGGACGCGGCCGTGCCGATGCGAACCGATTGCGATCTCCAGGGGGCCGTCCTCCTCCCCGCAGTCATCCACGAACAGCCGTAACGCCAGCATTGCCTCAAGAATCGACACCGGGGGCTCGACGTGAACGATGCCGCCCTTGCAGCTCCAAGGCCCGTAGCCGTCGGAATCTCTTCGTTCCTTGACGGCGATCGTGCGATCTTGATGCCATGGCACCGCCCAGTTGGAGCCAGGCGTCTTGTCGAAGAACAGCACCCTAACCGGCCTGGCGGGCCTGCCGCCGAGCTTTGCCGCCAGCGCGCCCATGGCGCCATGCACTCCGATGAGATCACCGACGCCATTGGGAACATCAAAGCTACGCGCGCCGGCCCGCTCGGGCAACGTGCTGCAAAAACCCGCCCGCAGACGCGCCACCGCGTCGCTAGAAACGACACCCGCCGACACGACTACGCCCGCGCGATGCAGGGTTGCTGATAAATTCATATCCGGACACAACTCCATTGAGCGATCCTAGCAGGTTCTTCGCCATCCTCGATCGTGAGCAAGCGCCTCAATCCTCGCGCTTGCCGGTCGTCTCGAGGAAGAATTCGCGCGCCAGCCGATAGGGCTCGTCGATGCGGCTCCAGTGCGAGAACCGCTCTATCGCCTCCGCGGCGGCCAGCACGGCCTGCTGCCGCGGACCCGGTTGCAGGTCGCGCGACCAGTTGACCAGGCCGCGCGGGATGGTGAGCCCCAGCAGCGCCAAGGTGGCGTAGATCACCACCGCGGCCGCGCGCAGCGGATGGGCGATCGGCGCACCCGAAGGCAGCGGAGTATGATCGGGATCGGGAAGCGACATTGGTCCGCGCCTAGAACTGAAAATAGATGAACGGCGGGACGCCGCCGGGAGCCGCGATCGCGATCAGGTAGATCAGCAGGAACGGCAGCGCGAGCCGGAACGCCACCGAGGCGCGATCGTAGTATGACTCGACGCCTTCAAACCAGCGGTCGGGCACGATCTGGGTCAAGGCGCCGATCGCCAGCATGGCGGCGACCAGAGGCGTCATGGTGCTGCTCCAGCCGGTGTCGCCCCAGGCGAGCGTCGCGAAATAGGCCTGCATGGCTTCCGGCGAGGGCGCGCGGAACAGCACCCAGGTCAGGCAGATGAAGTGGAAGGTGACGAGCCAGCCCAGCACCGCTACGAGCCGCCCGCCCGACCAGGCCGGAAACACCCCCGCGGCCCGCTCGCGCAGCCGCTCGGCCACCAGGGCGGCGCCGTGCAGGAGGCCCCAGAGGATGAAATTGACGCTGGCGCCGTGCCAGAGCCCGCCCAGCCCCATGGTGATCATGATGTTGCGATAGCAGGCGAGCTCGCCGCCGCGATTGCCGCCGAGCGGAATGTAGAGATAGTCGCGCAGCCAGCTCGACAGCGTCATGTGCCAGCGCCGCCAGAAATCCTGCACTGTGCGCGCCCGATAGGGCTGGTTGAAATTCTGCGGAAAGCGGTAGCCGAGCAGATTGGCCACCCCGATCGCGATGTCCGTGTAGGCGGAGAAATCGCAATAGATCTGAATCGCATAGGCATACATGCCGAGCAGGAGATCGAGGCGCGAATAGTCGGCCGGGCTGCGGAACACGCCGTCGACGAAATCGGTCGACAGGTAGCTCGCCACGATCACCTTCTTAAACAGGCCGCCGGTGATCAGCAGCACCGCGAACCCGAGCCGGAGGTCTTTCGGGCTCGAGCTGTGGATCGTCTGCTCGAGGAAGGCTTTGGCGCGCACGATCGGCCCGGCGATCAGATGCGGAAAGAAGCTGATATAGAGCATAATATCGACCAGCGAGCGGGTCGCGGGGATTTTCCGGTGGTAGACGTCGATGATGTAGGACAGCGCGTGAAAGGTGAGGAACGAGATCGCGATCGGCAGCGCAATCTCGATGAAGCGCAGATCGAGCGGCAGGCCGAGGCTCATCATCAGGTTCATCGCCGAGGCGACGAAGAAATCGTAATACTTGAAATAGCCCAGCAGGCCGAGATTGCAGCCGATGCCGAGCCACAGCAAGGCGCGGCGCGCCGGCCCCTCAGTGAGGCGGTCGAGCGCGAGCGCCAGCGCGAAATTGAACAGCGAGCTGCCGAGCAGGATGACGGTGTAGCTCGCATTCCAGGACGCGTAGAAGAAATAGCTGGCCGCGACCAGGAACCACTTCTTGGCGGTATTGTATCCGTTGAGGAGCCAGGTGACCGGAAAGACCAGCGCGAAGAAGATCGCAAACTCAATTGTTGGAAACAGCATTGGCCCCGACCCGAATCTTCTCGATCAAGGGGACGAGCGTGTTGAGGAATTGCTCGGCGCTCTTCTTGTAGCCTTCGGCGGTGAAATGCACGTGGTCGCGGCTCATCAGCGGCGGGCTCGCGGTGAACCACTGCTGCGCCCCGCATTCCCCCGGCATGATCGAGGCCCAATTCCAATAGGTGAGTCCGCGGCGCTTCGCAATATCGCGCTGCGCGTCGCGCACCTGCGCGAGCTTGGCCGGCGTGCGCCAGGCGCATTCGCCGGCGCTGGCGAGCGCGGCCGCGGCCGGAGCGGTGGCGTTCGAGGCGACGCCCGCGGCCCCCGGCGGCCGGCAGACCGCCTCGGCGACCTTGTCCTTGGAGCAGCTCGCCGGTATCTCGTTGAAGTCGGGCGGGCCGATCAGCACGAGCGCGGCGGCCGGCAGCACCGCCTTGATCTTGCCGAGCAGGCGCTCGTAGCCCTTCATGTATTGCGCGATGTCGAGATGCTCGTTGGAGGCCTCGTTGGTGCCGAAGGAAAGCACCACGATCTGCGGGTTGATGCGGACGAGATCGTCGGCGAACAGCTTCTCGCTCATCTTGTTGAGGAGGCTCATCTGCGCCCCCACATAGCCGACGCTGTTGTAGGTCAGGCCGCTGTGGTTGTTGTAGATCGATACGCTGGCGAGCGAGACCGTGCCGGGACTGGTGGTGGTGATGGAGATTTCGTGCAGCTTGTCGGTCGGCCCGCGCCGCGGCAAGAGGCGAATGACCACCGGCTGGAGGCCCGCGGCCGCGAGGTCGTAATGGGTGGGCGCGCCGCCGTCGAGCTTGATGTCGATCGCGCCGCCGCCCGGCTGGCCGACGGCCTCGATCTCGATCATGTCGAAGGTGAGCGGCTGCTCGGAGGCAAAGCTCATGGTCTCGCCCGGCATGGTGGCGATCGCGTCATAGCCGGAGAGCCAGAATTCCCCCGGGCGGACGTCGGGCTTCTGCAGCGACTTGTAGGTCCAGCCCGCCGACGCGGTGATCTTCACGGTCGAGCTGCGCACCCCGATATGGGGATGGCCGGCCGTCATGTAGCCGGTGCCGCCGCGGCCGTAGCGCGCCTGCAGGCGCCGGCGCAACTCGCCGGTGAGGAAATCCGCCGAGGTGTGGCTGTCGCCGATATGCAATATGACGAGGCCGCGCTTGTCCTGGGCGGTACTGGGGCTGCCCGGCGGATAGACTTTCGGCTCCGCCACCTCGAGCTCGACCGGCGCGGGCGTTGCCGGCGACGGCTCGGGCGGCGGGGTCTCGGCCGGCGCGGTGACGGATTCGGCCGGCGGCGCCGACACCGGCGCCGGAGCATCGGTAGTTGCGCCGGCGGGCGGGCCCGGGGCCACGGTCAGCGCCGGGTCGGTGCGCACCGGCTGGGTCAGCGCGGTGCGTCTTTGCTCAGGCGTTTCCTCGCGCACCGAGACCGGAGGCAGCGCCGCCGCCACCAGGCCCCAGGTCAGATAAAGGCCGATCGCCCCGACCGCGCCGGCCGCGACGAACACCGCCAATGCGCCTGTGCGCGCAAACGTCATTGCGCCTGGGCCTGGTTCTTGGCGCAGGGCGCGACGCCGTCCTGCGCCACGGCTGCAACTATCTTGGGCAGCAGATAGGCCGCGGTGAGCGCCTCGCCGGCGACCGTGAAGTGCTGGCCGTCGGAGGAGCGGATCTGCACCATGCGGCCGTTCGGGTCGGGGCCGTAGCTCGCGAAGGTGTCGGTGCCGGCTGCGAGCTTCCAGGGCTCGACGTACCGGATGTCGGGGGCGCCGAAGGCCGCGACGGCTTCCTCGAACAGCCGGTTCTTCTCGCGCGCATCCTTGTCGAGGGCCGGCGTGCGCATGGCCGGCAGGCCGACCCACAACAGCGCCGCCTTGGCGCCGGCGGCGTTCTTGAGCACCGCGGTGACGCGTTCTTTATATTTCTCGTCATAGGCCGGCGAGTTGTCCATGGTGATCTGCCCGTGCTCCACCACCGACTGCGCGTCGTTGAGGCCGATCGACATCACGAGCAGCTTCGGCTTGAAGCTTTCAGCCACGCGCCGCAGCTCGTTCACCCAGTCGAAGCGGTCCGGCCGCGTCAAGCCGGTGCTGTTCTTGGCGAAGCGGCCGATCTCCAGCTGGTCCTTGAGGCAGGCATCGCGTCCGACCGCCACCGTGATGCCCTCCCAATAGCCGTCGGCGAGGGAGTCGCCCACAAAGGCGATCCGTATCTTGCTTTCGCTCTGCGCCGCCGCGCCACGCGCCGCGCCGAGATCCGAAACGCCGATGAGCGCGGCGAGAGCGCAGAATGCCGCCGCGACGCACACCTGCCCAGGGCGCGGACCCATGCCGCACTCCAAATTCCCAGACCCGTTGCCCACTCCCCAGCCCCTTCGCTTCACTCAGGGCGCACCGCTTCAGACGCTACGCCATGCTCGGTAACCGGCACGGTATCCTAGCACAATCGCCGGCTCACCGTCCCTTGGCGATGGAACCCGTAATGTCGGAATCGAGCGGCCGGCGCGGGATCGGCAACGGGATGCGCGCGGCCGCGAGCCTGGTGGCCGGGGCCGGCTCGACCGCGGGCGCATAACCGGCCGCCGCCGCCGCCTTCTCCCACATATGGACATAGCCCTTGGTCTTGAGATGAACGCCGTCGGGCTCCTGCAGGCTGCCGGAGCAGAGCTCCGGATCGCGCATGCTCACATAGCGCACCGCGGTGCCGGCAAAGCGCGCCTGCAATTGGAGATCGAGATCGCGCGCGCGGGTGTCCCAGGACTGCCGCACGCAGGGCGGCCCGAGCCAGATCAGATTGATGTTCTTGCGCGCCGCCGCCTGCACGATGTCGTCGATGCTCTTGTCGAGCCGGGCGATGGTGCCGTTGGCGTCATTGGTGCCGAGCACCAGGAACACGGTGGCATTGGGCGGCGTCTGCGCGAACTGCTCGAGCGTGCGCGGCCCACGGATATGCACGCTGACCTTGGCGAGCCCCTTGAGATGGGACACCTCGGCGACCCCCTCACCCAGGCTGTCGCCCAGCACATAGCCGTCGGCCGGCACGCCGGTCGCCGCCGCCGCGACGCTCCACCACGGCATGATACCGAGGAGAGGCAATAGAAAACCGATCGCTCGCATGATGTGCTCGCTGGCAAAGCGCCCCCGGCCGATAGTGTGTGGAAGGTTATGGTTAAGAAAAGGCGAACGGGCGGATTGGTTCGGCACCGAGCGGTGGCGCGGTACCGCATTCGGCGGCGGAGACAGGTCAGGATCGGTCTGCGATCAGTGCTAGCCCGCCTCACCTTCAGGCCGCGTCCACGTGAACGTGACAAAGCGGTCGTTCGGGCTCGCTTCGCCGCTGGCAATCGCGGCGCGGATGCGGGCTCGCACGGCGTCGCGGGTCTCGTTCTGTTCCCACCAGAAGATATGCATGCGGGGCTTGGGGGCGCGATCCTTGACGATGCGATGAGCCTTGCGGACCACGGACGGTTTCATGGTTTCACTCCTCGACTGTTCTGGCGCCAGGCGCTGGCGGATCGGCGCGCCGCTTGTTTCCGTTGTAAACAACAGGACAAAGAACAAGCGGCGGGCGATCGTGGAGACGCCTCAGGACGCATCGCCGCGGTTGTCGCGATCGCCCGAGGATTGGCCTTCGAGCGTGTTGAGGAGCGGCTCGAAAACCTTTGCCTCGAGCGCCCGCACGTAATGATCGACGAGCTTCGACAACTCGCATCCCTCCGCCGCCGTGATCTCGCCGGCGCGCACCCCTGCCACGATGCCGGTCAGGGCGTCGAGCGCTTCGGGCGCATTGTTGATCGGCGGCAGGTCGAACAGGGTGGCGCGGTCGCGCAGGCGCGGAAACACCCGCTCGAGGCAAAGGCGGATCGCCGTCATATCGCCTTCCTTGGCCTCGTCGATGGCCATACGGATGATGGCCTCGGCCTCACTCTCGAATATCGTCTCCGCGAGAATGGTGGCCTTGTTGCGCGAGCCGGGCGGCCGACCGGCCGGATTGCCGCTTTGACCTTTCACGAACGTCATCTGCTGTCTCCTGGGATGTGCGTCCAAGGCCAAACAGGGCGTTGGATCGCGGACGCAAAAAAGCCCGGCGCGGTTTCCCGCCCGGGCGCAAATCGCCAGTTTCAATTTCGTGAATAATCTGATTTGGGGATTCGTGTCAACCGTTTGCCGAGCCGAAACTCAAGGCGGTTCGCGCGGTGCCGCAATGAGTGTAGCACGTCCTGGACGTCCGCTGTCGGAGGTGAAGCAGCCGTGAATTGCTCACCGCGAGCATTTCCGTTTCTGTCGAGTGCGCGGAGGAATTTCACCTCCGCGCGCTCCCAGAACCGTGCGTGAACCTCTCGATTCACACGGCTCCCGATGTTCGGCCGTTGCCATGACATAGCTCCAGTGGGCGAAGAGCGTTGGATTGGCACGGCGAAGCCGAGCAAGCCAATCTCGCGCTCCTTTGGTCTGCCGGCGCAAGCCGCTTGTACTTGCGGCGCGCCCAGCGGATGACATAGGCATCGATCCTCTACAGGGTCGGAAGCAATTGCGTCCGATAGAAGTGGCCGTAGTAGTTGATCCAGCCCTGGATGCACGGGTTGTACGTCTTCGCCAGATCATGCAGGGACTTGTCACTGCGATGGTGAAGCGTCCAACGCCGAATCGTCCGGCTGATGGCCGTCAGCGCTTTCGGGCTGGCCGCGGGCATGAAGCAGTGCGCGTAGAGATGACCGTGCCACAACTTCTTTCCGCGCCCGAAACCTGAAGCCGAGAAAGTCAAACGATTGGTTCGGAAAATCGCCGCGCCGGTTCACATCCTTGCAATAGACGATCTTCGTCTTCTCCGGATGTAGCACCAGCTTGCAGGCCGCAAAGCGGTCGGCAAGCGCACTCCATAATGCCTGCGCCTCCGCGGCGCTCTTGCAGTGACAAATGGCATCGTCCGCGTACCGCTCGAACGGAATGTGCGGATAGTTCCGCGCCATCCATGTATCGAACGCGTAATGCAGGAACAGATTCGCCAGCAACGGGCTGATGACCCCTCCTTGCGGCGTTCCCGCCGTGCGCGGCACGACGCTACCGTCCTCCATCTGCACCGGCGCCTTCAGCCAGCGCTCGATATAGAGCAGCACCCACGGACAATCCGTATGACGACGGACCGCCTTGAGTAGCAGCTCCCAATCGATGCTGTCGAAGTAGCCTTTGACGTCAATGTCGAGCACCCAGTCGTACCGCCAGCACCGCTGGCGTGCCGTGCGCACGGCATCGATCGCAGAGCGGCCGGGCCTGTAGCCATAAGAGTTGGCGTGGAACACCGGCTCCAGACGTGGCTCCAGATAGCGACGGGCAACCTCCTGGGCGATACGGTCGGCGACCGTTGGAATACCCAACGGGCGCGTACCGCCATTCGCTTTCGGAATATCGACCCGCCGCACCGGCGGAGGAAAGTAGCTCCCTGACGAGAGCCGATTCCAGAGCTTGTAGAGATTGTCCGAAAGATCAGTCTCGAAGTCCGCAATCGACTGCCCGTCTACTCCAGCCGCTCCCTGGTTAGCCTTCACCTTCTTGAAGGCTTCCCAGACTTCCCGCTTGGGGATGTCGAACGGCTTTGCCTTGTCCACGGGCTCCTCCCGTTACGCCAGTTGACCCGTGGCCTCGGCTGAACAACGCAGCCCCTTCGGTCCAGCCCCATTACAGAGCCTTCATCCCTACTACGGGCTGCTCCGTCCCTGTGCTCCGCATCGGTACTCTGATCCTCGCGGTTTGAGCCGCTTGGATTTCTCCCTTCGCATCGGAGCGACAGGTTCTCACGTTCCGTACAAGAGCCTGGTTGAGCTTCGCGCCGCCTACATGCCGGATGCCGCTCGGGCAGGCTTCAGGCTTCCCCCGAACTGATCCCGGAGGAATGGCCAACCCCCGGTTTTGACATCGTCTAATCCGCTTTCGACACTTCATCGGCGGTTTGCTTGCGCTCGCCTCTCTCAACCTTACCTGCCGGGATCTTGTCCCGGCGTTGCTGCAACGCTCACCACCATCGCTTTTGACGACAGCAGCTTGCAGTGGTTTGAGACCAGCACCTGATTGCCGGCCTCGAAGGGCCTTCCTTCATCTCTCGTACAGTTGCGCACCGCCGTTTACTCAGGCGATGCTCGTGACACACGACCCTGAGCGGACATGGGTGGGCTGCTTTTGCTGTGACGCACAACACACCGATAATTGAGGATGTGGTAGTCTGCTTCCTGCTTCCCGGCAGTAAGCGCTGGCTATGAGGCGGCGCGAATTCATCACTCTGCTCGGCGGTGCGAGGTGACAATGGCGTTGTTGCAGAACGGCTTTCAATATTACAGGCTTGGAGCCTAGGATTGTCATGCCCCAGCTTTCGTCCAAGTTTTCCCGCCTGCCGGCCTTAGCCATGGTCTTGCTCGGGCTGTGCGCGAAGGCGCCCCTCGCTAGCGCCGATCCGCTGGTACTCAAGGCCGGGATTGCCGAACCATCGAACAGCGACCTTGCTTGGTGGATGGCCGATGTCGGCGGCTTCTTCGCCGAGCAGGGGCTGAAGGTCGAATTCATCCCAGGCGACGGCAACCGCGGTCTCAAAGACTTGCAGGCCGGCCGCATTGACATCATGCACCGCGGACTATCAAACATTGTCAACGTCAACAGGTCGGGCGGCGATCTGCGCCTGATCGGTTGTCTCGGCGACAAGGTGCGTTTCGTCTTTTTCTCCGCTCCCGGTGTCAACAGCAGCGCCGACCTCAAGGGTGGTGTGGTGGCTATAAGTAATTTCGGCTCGGAGGGCGACAGTGCCGCCACGCTCGCGCTCAAGCAGCTTGGCCTCACACGCGATGACGTCACCATCAAGGAAGTCAGCCCAAGCCTTCGGGCAATGGCGGCGGTGCAGAGCGGCGAGGTGAAGGCGGTGATGTTGAGCGAGCCATTCACCAGCCTCGCGCGCGCCCAAGGTATCCATGTGCTGATCGATCTCAACGCCCAGAACATTCCCTGGCTGTTCACGGGCATTGCCGTCCAGCATGGAGCGATCGCGTCGCGTCGAGATGACTTCAAGAAATTCCTACGGGCCACGATTGAGGGCAACTATCTGGCGTTTAGCAACCCGAGGCTTGCCAAGGAGACTTTGGCCAAAGAACTGAAAGTCAGGGATCCGCGGGCACTCGAGATCGCTTACAATGACTATAAGCACCAGACACCGCTGAATGCCGACCTATCAGCGAAGGCCGCGGCCAACACCTTGGCGGCCTTTTCGGGCATCAGCACGCGAGTCGATGACTATATCGATGGTAGCCTGCTCGAGGAGATTAGGCAGGAGGGTTTCGTCGATGAATTGCAGCGCAAGTTCAAGTTGCCTTGAAGAATACTATTAAAACGGCGCGTTCATGAGTCCGGATGAGCGCTCGGGGCGGCCGGCGCCCCCACCTAGCGGTAGCTGATCACGTAAGAGCGCAGGCTGCCAAAGCCGCCTTGGTTCACCTCAATCGTCGTGCTTGTGTGAGGGGCGCCGCCGGCTGACTGAGATGGCCCCGGTTGTCTGAACAGTTTTTCCGCGTCGATAAGTGGAGCGTCTGCCGAGGTTAGGCTGCCGCGCGGAGGGGCAGCGGGGTGGAGTAGGCGTGATCGGGGGTGGTGCCGTCAAGGCTCGAATGCGGCCGGCGCGATTGTAGAAGTCGAGGTAGCGCCCGATCGAGCGCGGGCCTCGGACGCGGTGTCGTAGGCTCTGAGATACACCTCCTCGTATTTGACGCTGCGCCATAGCCGCTCGACGAAGACGTTGTCGCGCCAGGCGCCCTTGCCGTCCATGCTGACGGCATCCCGTTTTTGATCAGCACGCCGGTGAATGCCGCACCGGTGAACTGGCTGCCTTGATCCGTGTTGAAGATCTCCGGCTTGCCGTGGCGAGAGAGTGCATTCTCCAGCGTCTCGACGCAGAATGCCGCCTCCATCGTATCGACACGCTCCACGACAGCACGCGACGGCTGAACCAATCGAGCACGACGGCCAGATAGACGAAGCCGCGCTCCATCGGGATGTAGGTGATGTCCATCGCCCACACCTGGTTCGGCCGCGTGACCTGGACGCCCGCAGCAGGTACGGGTAGATCTTGTGCCCCGGCTCGGGCTTGGTCGTGCGCGGACGGCGATAGAGCGCTTCTATCCCCATCCGCCGCATCAGCGTCTTCACGTGACGGCGGCCGATCTTGCTCCCCTCGGCGGCCAGCAGGCCTTTCAGCATCCGCGAGCCGGCGAAAGGGAACTCCAGGTGTAGCCGGTCGAGCCGCCGCATGATCGCGAGGTCGGCTTCCGGCACCGGCCGCGGCAAGTAGTAGACGCTGCCACGGCTGATGTTCAGAGCTTTCGCTTGCTGGGTGATCGGCAGATCGTGTGCACGGTCGATCATCGCTTTGCGCTCAGCAGCCCGGCTTTGGTGAGCGCTCCTTCTAAAAAATCATTTTCGAGCGTCAGCTCGCCGATCTTTGCGTGCAGCGACTTCACATCGACGGCAGGCTGCACTGCTCCATTGCCGCCGCCGGCACCGAAAACATCGGCCGCCCCTTCCTGAAGTTGGCTCTTCCACTGCGTGATCTGGTTCGGATGGACGTCGAAATGCTCAGCCAGCTGCGCCAACGTCATCTCGCCCTTGACGGCGGCGAGCGCCACCTTCGCCTTGAATGCCGGTGTGTGGTTCCGGCGAGGTCGTCTGCTCATGGTCTCTCCTGATTTGTGGGCACAGCGTGCCCCTTGTCAGGCAGAAACTCCACCTATCGTCCTGTGCAGATTTCCGGAGCCGGCTCTGACATCTCGGCGCGCTGGATATTAGGCCAATCGCTGTAGAGGCTGTGCCAGAAGCCGTTGTCGTCGGCGTAGTCCTGAGGCCCTGCCGGAAGAGTTCGGCCACGCGCGAAAGCGGTCGAAGTGACAGCGACGATGATCACAACGGAAAGAATGATCTTAGGCATTCTCTGCCTCCTAGTACGGTCCCCACTATCGGGGGAGCTGGGGGAAGGAGCAAACGATCGGGACCGCATGCCCGGGGCGCGCAGAGAGTACCCCGCAGTCGGCGACCGGAGATTTGACTTATATCAATGTGATGCCACCGCATGCCGGTCAGACTTGCGGCGGCTCCGGTCGCCACATCGCCATTTCGGCGGCCAAATATGCAAGGCTACGATCGAATCCCAGAACCCGCAGTCGTACATCTTGCCATAACCGCCGACTTGCCTTTGGCCCGGAGGATCGTTCGCTGGTCCCGATCCGCAGGGTCAGAGAGGTGATCGCGATCGCGGTTCTCCTGTTTTGGCCCTGTTCCAAGCCCCCTTACTGCCATCCCCCCATGTTTGAATCTCACGCCGCACACGACGAGCGGGCCGCATTGCAGCCTCTTGAACCCGTATAGGCTGCGGCGATAGTCTTTGGCATCCCGTAAGATCAAGTACGGGCTCTTTTAAGGAGAGATGCCATGCCGATCTACATCTCCCGTGGCCGTTTCACTTCAGACGCCGTTAAAGGCATGTTGGCCAAGCCGGAAAACCGTGAGGAGGCGGTTGCCAAGCTCTTCAACAGTGTAGGTGGTAAGCTCATTGGGTGGTACTTGACCTTCGGCCACCATGATTGGCTGACCATTGGCGAGTTTCCCGATGAGAAGACGGCGGCCTCAGCGGTACTGGCTGCTGCTGCAGGAGGCAGTTTGTCTGAAATCGAGACGACCGTGGCTATGACGGCGAAAGACGCTACTGCCACCTTTGAATCCGCCGGCAAGGCGGCGAAGAGCTTCCGGAGCGCTGGGCGCTCGTAGATTCGGGCGAGACTTCAGCCTGAAAGCAAATGCTGTTCTAATCTGCCGCAACGCCTCGGCCTCCCGAGAAACGCAAAACCGTTCGCAGATTTCTGATGGAGCGGCAGCGCGATCCACTGTCTGACCGACCCGCCACCGCCTGGGTAGGTTGCATCTCTCCGACTTCGCTGCACTGCATGAGTCCGGAGATGGCCCGACCCGGACGAGTTGAGCAGCGCAGCCTACGTCCGGTCTCGGGGGTAAACCGGAACAACAATGCTCGCTCTGAGCCTTCCCGATTTTGGCCCTAAGCGCGAGTTCTCCGCAGCGCGGCGATGCGTTTGCTATCAGGGAGAACCCGACATCGGGCGACTTCACTGGAGGGCTCTCGCAAGCATTTTTGAACACCAATCAGGATTACGTGATTAGGTCGGCAGTTCGAATGGGGCAGAACCGGAAACGACTTTGCACGCTCTCGGCTTTTTCCTTCATGACCGCGAGCCGGACATAGGCCAATCAGCGTTCGCATGAGGCTGTGGAATATCTGCGGGTTTGGCCGGTACCCAAGTATTCGACGAAAAAACACCGGCCAATATTACGCTACCTGCGACCCTCGCCTGATCGTGTCAGAATAACGATGCGGGAACGGCTCGTCTGTCGGCAGGCAGTACCACCTCTTCGCCGCGGGGGAGCGTCATAGTGAAGGAGGAGGCAATGCCCAGCTGGTTCACGGAAGCCTCTGTGCCCAGACCTACGGGTGACTGGCGGTGGCGCATTGGCATGTTCAGCAGCCGCCCAATTCTGCAGATTCTGGTGCGGCGAGAGCCGCGCGCCAATACGACAGCCTGGATACCTGCGCCGCTAATGAGGTTTGTTCCAGTTCGCGATAGACCAAAACCTTCCTCTTTCGAGTATCGCTGGCGAGACATCACTCTGCAAGATCTCAGTAGCGCTGAATTGCGTCCACTGATGTCGGGCCGGCGCTCGGAGGCAAACCTTGGGCACTATCCGGCAATCCGGAGTAACATCGCGACAATCCTGGTGAACGGTAAGCCGCATATGGTGGCGGAGAGGCCGCTCACCGTTACCGATGTAGTCGAACTGGCCTTTGGACCAGATCCTGACCGCATCTTGTCCGATGCCGTCGCAGTTACTGCCCGTGAGCGCGGGACGGAAATGCGCACCGTTACGTGCGGCGAAATGATTCAAGCCCGCGACGGTCTGATCCTCAATGTAGTGACTGTCGAAAAACACCCCACCCAAGCCGACAACCAAGCCCCTCATTGAATGATTTAGCCGTCGTCAACCGCCGCGGGCTTTCTTTGCGAGACCACAGCGGGTTATGACGAGGTGATCGATTAAAGGGGGTTTCCTTGCCGCGGTGCGGAAGGCAGGTTCTGGCCCGAAGCGGCGGTTCGCCGCAGCGCAAAAATATGTCCGCTATCGGAGGCAGAGCGGTCATAGTGAAACCGATGCCCGAGATGGAAAACAGTCGGGCGACAGCGACCTGTGTCAGTCGAAGACCCTTTCCGCGCGCCGCGATGCGGCAATCCGATGCTTAGTCGCTATTACACCATGTGCGGGGCGCTCCTTGCGCGTACCTATAACGATGGTCGATCGCAAACGGACAGACCCACCGTCTCGTCTGACGATAGGGCTGTCGACTGCACGAGCAGCGGTAACTGCACACCCTTGGGCGGGGACGATCGCGTATGAACTAAATGGTGGAAAGCACAAAGGGTAAATAAGAACCGCACCCAACAACTCACTACTTATCGGCCAAAAGGCACCGCCGCCTTGGCGCTGGTCTAAGGCCGACCCATAGCGAAAGAATAACGCGTCGAGCCCGGCATTCAGATCGCGCATCGAAGCAGCATATTACCGTTCGATTCCGTTCCTGTGGCTTCTGACAAATGCCGTGGCGTTTCTCGAGGTGACAAAGACTGTCAAATAGCGAACGTCGAAAAGGTATGCGCTCGCCTCCGTGCGAGCACATTTCTACCCCATAGTTTCACCGCGAATCGGTTGTGGGTTTGGGGCGATCACTTCAATTTGCGCGAGTTGAATGAGCGGTGGAGACGAGAGAACGGCTTCTCTTGTTGAGAGGTTGAATGATTGCAGAACGCCGCGCGTCATCTCCGCGCTGTTCGATGAGCTCCCTGAGTTCGCTTCACGTTGAGTCGGAATAGGGAGAGGGCAATGAGATCGGCTGTCGTCAAACGCTCGATCGTTATCGCTGGTCACAAGACCAGCGTCAGCCTCGAAGACGCCTTCTGGAAGGGACTTAAGGAGATCGCGACGAGCCGCGATCTAACCTTGTCAGGAATGGTGTCGGCCATCGACTGTGACCGCGCCCAGGGCAACCTATCGTCGGCCCTTCGTCTATTTGTTCTCGACAACTATCGCGCCCAGATCAGCGTCGAGGCGGATCGGCGAAAGCTGCGCTTGTCGAGTATCGAGCAAGATGTTGCTATACCACGCAGGCCTGCCGGGGTCTGATGCCCCAAGTTAGTTCATAGAGTTCTTATATGAAGACATAAGCTCGAAATGTATTTGGGCAATCTTGGGCCCTGGGCCTGCTTGCGCGGACCGTTCAACGGTTGTCCCTTGGTGGCCCAGCGCACACAAGCCTCGTAAGCTCATCAGAACCAAGCGGCGCTCGGGATCAGCGACGACGCGAATCACACGTTCGCATTCGGCAGCCTTAACCCAGGGGTCTATTTGTAACATTGGAAAAGGTTCCGGTGGGCTTCTGGAAATAGTGTCAAGAGCGCTGGATAGTTTCCATAGGGCAAGAGGTGATTTGGCACGAGTGAGACAAACTTGCCACATCTTGCGCAAGGGCTTGGGATTGTTGATGATCGCGTGCGGACGTCGCTTCCGGCGCGGCGGGCCTCCGCAGATTAGCCGGATATATCGAACTTCTATTCGAGGGCCGGAGACGCCGCGCTCAACCCAGTGCATTCCATGATGATTAAGGTCGCACGCGCGTTGACCAGCCCGTCGCGACTACACGGAAAGCGGTCCTTCTCCCGATGCAACTTTGCTCGGCCCCCATTTTTCTGTATAACCTGCCAAATGACCGACTACTATCCGCTCATTGCTCGCGCAGTTGCCGGTCTTCAGAAGAACACCGGCGGCGCCCGGCGTATGCTGTACGAACGTGCCCGGGAGGCGCTGGTCGAGTTGCTGCGAAGTGCGATCCCAGCACTCGGTGAATCCCAGATCACCGGCGAACGCCTTTCGCTTGAGGAGGCTATCCGCAAGGTGGAGGGGGAAGCGGCCCGCGAGGCGAAAGCCAGGAGCAAGACCGTCAAGACCGCTAGGGTGAAGGCGCCGAGATTCCCCCGGGAGCAACCCGCGCCCGATTCTCGGTATCCGGATGATCCCCTTCATGAGCTTGCGCAGCTAATTGGCGGACGATCTTCTCGGCGCTGACCAGCGTAGTCGACGCGATGGATAGCTTGGCCTAGTTCGAGGATGTGCGGCCTCGCCGCCCTGGGCCACAGTTTGAGCCTGTTGCGTAGAGGAGACGCCGAGAGGGAGGAATAACAATGTCCTCGTTCACTTGGAGAGCAAGGGTCTTCGCAGGCAGCATCCTGACCGGCCTTATGGGTGCGGCTCTGATCGCACCGGCAGTTGCACAGCAAAAGGCGCCTCCGCCGGATTTCTCGTCGAATCTGTCCGGGTGGGTCGGACGTAACGGCGGTGGTCCGTTCTTCGAGCCCGTTCCGGGCCGTCTGCCGCCCGTCGTCAGCGATCCGGCGCATCCCTTCGTTCCCAACGGCGTCGCTAAACCACCGACCTTTCGGATCGCCGATCTTTCCAATCCGAATCTGAAGCCGTGGGTGAAGGAGCATATGAAGAAGGACATCGACGAGGTGCTCGGCGGGGAAAAGAGTGCCTTCACGCCGCAATCAAGCTGCGTGCCGGCGGGCGTTCCCTTCTTCATGGGTTATGGCGGGCCGGACCCAGTCATGTTCCTGCAAACGCCCAAGGAAGTCTGGATATTTTGGACGGAAGATAATCAGGTCCGGCGGGTCTATATGGATGTGCCCCACTCGGAGAACCCGAAGCCGTCATGGTACGGCGAGTCGGTCGGCCACTACGAAGGGGACACGCTCGTTGTCGACACCATCGGCCTGAATGACAAGACGTTTGTCGATGTTTACCGCACGCCACACACCGAGAAGCTGCACGTCGTGGAGCGTTGGAGAATGGTCGAGGGCGGCCAAGCGATGGAAGTCATCTTCACAGTAGATGACGCCGACGCGTTCAACGAGCCCTGGAGCGGAATGCGGCACTATCGGCGCGTGCAGCAGGAGTTCCTTGAAAAGATCTGCGCCGAGAACAACACGCATCTCTTCGACTATCACATGCCCGTGGCGGACAAGCCAGATTTCTGAGCAGCGTGAGCGAACGCTAAGATAAAGATAGCTAAACCCCAATCTCAAGACCGCCTCTCATCCTTCCGTCCCGGCCGACGGAGCCGCCGGCACGTCCGCTCACGGGGGGAACCCGACATTGGGTGACCAAGGCCGCTACCGCCGCTCTTGACCCAAACCAGTCCTTCTTGGTTTTGTCAGCGCGCGCACCCGCACGGGGCAATGGCCGCGACGGCGCGCGTAAGTCATACTGGTTCGGCGATGAGTACTTTAGTGCACCCCAGCCGAGGAGAATGATCATGTTCAAAACGCATTCGTTCCCCATCCTGCGCAGGGTTCTGGCGCCGTCCGCCGCAGCAGGTGCGGCCATTGCGGTAGCGCTCGCTGTCTTGGGCAGCTTGGCCTTAGCGCAGCAGGACAGGAACACCCTGACAGTTCCGGGTGGGCTCGCGTTCTCCGAGTTCAGAGGCTACGAGGACTGGCCGGTCATCTCGATCAGCGACAACAACGGCAAGTTCGCCACGATTTTGGGGAATCCGGTCATGATGGACGCCCTTCGGACAGGCGTTCCCGGCAACGGCAAGCCCTTCCCGGACGGCGCCAAGATGGCGAAAATCCATTGGATCCCGAAAACACAAGAGACGTACCCCGGTCCGCCGAGGGTGCTGGGTACTCAGTTCAACGCCGATTTCATGGTGAAGGACAGCAAGAGGTTCGCGGACAGCGGTGGTTGGGGATGGGGCTCATTCGACTACGACGCAGCGTCCGATACGTTCAGCCCCGCCACCGAGGCGGCCACTCCGCCGCAGGGCCACGACGCGAAGTGCGGGTTCGCGTGCCACACACTGGCGAAGAGCCGCGATTACGTTTTCACCGAGTACGCGCACAGGTGAAGTAGTAAGAGCAACACACAGAGGGGCAATGAACACGCAACTTCTTTGCAATTTGGCCGGGCTTTCGCCGAGGTCTCTTGTTGGCCCGACCCGGAAGTGCCGGCCGACTTCGACAGAGTTCGATTATTGAGGTAGAGCGGAAAACATATGCTCACTTTGAGACCTTCGGGTTTTGACCCGGAGCCGATATCACCCTAGCGACGAAAGTGACCAAAATTTCGCAATGCAGTAGGCTGCTCCCGTACCCTGATGGTGCTATACTTTGAGTCAGGCGCATCAGTGGTTCGACAATGCCCTACCTCACTTCAGAATGATCAGAGGGAGGCGTTTAATGGCCATGCGACGCGTCCTTCGGATCAATTTTCCACCAACCCATCAGGATTCGTCATGACCTCTTCGGATCGAATTACGGGCGTGCTCTCGCCGGTCGTCACGCCTTTCACCTCGGAACTGGACGTCGATGTCCCGCGCTTCGTCGCCCATTGCCGCTGGCTCTTGTCGCAGGATTGCGGACTGGCCTTACTCGGCACCAACAGCGAGGCGAACTCGCTGTCGTTCGAGGAGCGGATAGCCTTGATCGATGCCGTAGCCGCGGCCGGTCTCGATCCGCGGCGCATGATGCCGGGCACCGGCTGCTGCTCCATTCCCGAGACCGTGGCGCTAACCCGCCGTGCCGTTGCGCATGGGTGCGCTGGCGTGTTGATGCTCCCGCCATTCTACTACAAGGGGGTGCCCGAGGAGGGGCTCTATCGCCATTTCAGCGAAATCGTCGAGCGAGTTGGAGATGTGCGCTTGCGTATCTATCTCTACCACATCCCGCCGGTCGCCATAGTTGGTATCACGCCGAAGCTGGTAGAGCGGCTGCTCAAATCCTATCCGACCGCAATCGCTGGGATGAAAGATAGCTCGGGTGATTGGGCGAACACCAAAACCTTTCTCGACGGTTTTGCCAAGTCAGGTTTCGACACATTCGTCGGCTCGGAGTCGTTCCTGTTGCAAAATATGCGGCATGGGGGCGTCGGTACGATCTCCGCCACCGCCAATGTCAATCCGGCTGCCATCCATGCCTTGTTCCGCGACTGGCAGTCGCCCGACGCCGAACAAAAGCAGGCCCGGCTGGACCTCGTACGCAACATGATCGGCAAGAAATATCTGATGATCGCCGCGTTGAAGCAGACAATCGCGATCCATGCCAGCGATCCAAACTGGACGCGAGTGCGGCCTCCGCTTTTGGCGCTCGATGCGGATCAGAGAGCCTCCCTGGAAAGGGAACTCACTACCATCGGCTTCACCATGCCTGGTCTAACCCGCGCACCGGCGCCGGCTTCCGCGCTGTAATCCAGCATCTGAATAGACACTATCGGCCCGACCCGGAAGTGCCGGTCGACAACAAAAGAGTCCGGTTATTTGGGTAGAGCGGAAAACTTTTGCTCGGTCTGAGCTTTGCTGAGTCTGACCCGAAGCTGACTCCAACGCCATGTCGATTTAGACGGCGATAAAGGTGGCGCTCTGGGCAGGGAGCGTTGCTTGCTGTGGGCGCAGACATCCCGGGCTTTCTGAGGCAAGATGACATCGCTAACGACTGGAAACGGAAAGGCACCGTGCACACAGACACCAAGCTGGCGATCTTCGACGGCCACAACGACGCAGTTCAGCATCTGGCTGAATACCCGGAGGGTGGACGAGATTTTCTCCTGCGGTCAGAGGATGGGCACCTCGACCTACCACGAGCCCAACAAGGCGGCATGATTGGCGGTCTATTCGCGCTGTTCGCCAAGCCAGAACGTGAGCCGCAAGGTGATTTCACACGAACCGCTGATGGATACGAGGTGCGGCTTGCGGACCCGCTCGAAGCGACTTACGCGCGCTCTTGTATCAATTCCCAATTGAGCGCCTTGAAGAGCATGGTTGCCCGCGCTGCCGGAAAAATCCAATGGGCGACAACCGTCGATGAAATTGAGGCGGGGCGGCGCGACGGGACGTTCGTCGTGGTGCTGCATCTAGAGGGGGCTGAAGCGATCAATGCCGATTTGGAAGGGCTGGAACAGTTCTATGCCCACGGTCTGCGCTCTCTCGGTCCGGTTTGGAGCCGCCCAAATGTATTTGGCTATGGCGTGCCGTTCGCCTATCCGCGTTCCCCCGATATCGGTCCTGGTTTGACGGAGGCGGGAAAAGCACTGGTGAGAGCCTGCAATCAGCTTGGAATCATGCTCGACGTATCGCACCTCAACGAGCGTGGATTTTGGGATCTTGCAGCGATCAATACCGCTCCGCTCGTAGCCACCCACGCTTGCGCACATGCGATCTGCCGCTCGACCCGCAACCTGACGGACAGGCAGCTCGACGCTATTCGAGAATCAGACGGTGTGATTGGCTTCAATTTCAGTGTATGTGACGTGAGGCCGGACGCTCATCTTGAGCCGAACACCCCCATCGACACAGTTGTCCAGCACCTTAGCTACCTGATTGAGCGGATGGGGGACGATCACGTTGCCTTTGGTTCAGACTTCGATGGGGCGGTTATGCCTCTTCCGATAAGGGATGCAAGCCACCTGCCAGACTTAATCGAGTCACTGCGCAGGCACGGCTTCGACGATGCTACGTTGCGCAAAATCGCTTTAGACAACTGGATGCGAGTCTTCCGTCAAAGCTGGCGATCACGGACCAATGCGTGTCCAATGTCGTAAGTCTGCTTGTGGCCCAACTCGGTCATGCCGGACGTCCCGCCGAATGGTCCTGTGCTTAGCGGTGTTGTCTGACATAGCCTCACAAAGAGGCTGTGGCGGCGTTTTCGATTCGCCTAACGCTTAATGCAATTTCATTAAATCTTAAACCTAATGGACAATAAGGTAATTTCCATCATTCATTCGAATGTATTTCAGAAGACTTTTGACAAAGCTTTCTTATGGTGAGTGGATCGAGCGGACTCAAATTGCGCTTCTAGGCTCGGAAGCCACCGAAATCAAGCGAGCGGGGTGGCCCCGACATACCGAGTACCGGTGTATGTACATCGACCTCAACACGCTATTCCTTCTCACCGTTGACATTGAGGCTATGCTCGGATTGTTGTTGCTATTCGCATGGGCCCAGAATACTGAAAACCGCGCCGTCGCTTGGTGGGGGTGCGCGCATCTCTTGCGCGCGTTCTCAATTGCACTTTACGGCATGTACGGTTCGGTGTCGGATCTTGTTTCGATTGGACTTGCGGACGCCATCCTCTTCGGCTCATACGCTGTAACTTGGAGCGGCATCCGCGTTTTCGATGCCCGTGAGCCGCGGCCTGGATCACTTATCGCCGGTGCCACGGTGTGGCTGCTTGCATGTCAAGTTTCGGGATTTGCTCAAGCAGCGGGGCTCCGCGCTGTGCTGAGCGCTGCGATTATCGCAACGTTCATGTGGCTCACCGCTTATGAACTATGGAGAGGTCGCGCCGAGTGGCTAGTATCGCGCTGGCCCGCCATCTTCATTTTTTTTGCGCAAGGTGCGCTTTTCTTGCTTCGTACTCCATTGAACCCCCTATCTTCGTTAGCAATAGGTACCGGCGCCGAATCCAGCGCATGGATGACGGTAATCAGCACCGAAGCGCTGTTGGTCACAATCTCAAGTGCCTTCATATTGCTTGCCATGGCCAAGGAACGCGTCGAGCTGGCGCGCCAAGATAATGTCACCGGGCTTGCGAATCGATTTCTTTTTCGCAGGCGGCTATACGACCAGTTCAAGCGGATATCCGGCGGCGAGTTTATTGCGGTGCATTGCATTGACTTGGATTGCTTCAAGAATGTCAACAATACGCTCGGCCATAAAATTGGTGATCTCCTCCTGGGTGCGGTAGCTAAACGACTTAGTGGCGCAGTTAGAGCGATGGATACGGTTTCGCGCTTTGGAGCAGACGAGTTTGCGATCATCCAACCGATGGTCTCTAGCAAGGAACAAGCCGTTGCTCTCGCGAGACGCTTGCTAGAAGTGATCCGTGAGCCGTACCGGATCGATGGTCACAATCTGGTGCTGAGCGGAAGTGTCGGGGTAGCTGTTGCCCCGAACGACGGGGATGACCCGGATCGTTTGTTGAAAAACGCAGATATGGCGCTTTCCTGCGCCAAGGCTGACGGACGAGGCACTTACCGCATCTTCGCGCCGGAGATGGATGCTCGCCTGCAGTCACGTATGAGTCTTGAGCTAGATCTTCGATCGGCGTTGTCGGGTCGGCAATTTGAGATTGTCTATCAGCCGATTGTTGGCCTTAAGACAAACGCAATCAGCGGGTTTGAAGCACTCCTGCGCTGGAATCATCCTAGGCGCGGACTGGTAATGCCGGATGAATTTATTGGACTTGCCGAAGACACAGAAATGATCTTGCCACTCGGTGAGTGGTTGTTAGGGAAGGCTTGCGCCGACGCGACGAGATGGCCGAAGGACTGGAAGTTGGCTGTCAACCTCTCCCCCGTTCAGTTTAGGAGTGGTGATCTCGCTCAGTCGGTTATCGCGGCATTGAAGTTGTCAAGATTGCCGGCGCAACGCCTAGAGTTGGAAATTACCGAGTTGGTTATTCTGCCCGACAGCGAAACAACGTTTCACACCCTCAAACAGTTGAGGGGCGCAGGAGTTAGAATCATAATGGATGATTTCGGCGCGGGCTATTCCTCGCTTAGCTATCTGCGTAAGTTTCGGTTCGACGGGATCAAGGTCGATCGATCCCTGATCAAGGAACTCCCAGACAATCCCGAATGCAGCGCGATTGTGCGTGCCGTAGCCGGAATTGCCATAAGCCTTGGCATTGGCACCACTGCCGAAGGGGTAGAGACCGCGGAGCAATTGCGGCGTGTCCGCCAAGAGGGCTACAACGACGCGCAAGGCTTCCTATTCGGTACGCCGAGGACAGCAAGCGAAATTGACGCATTTATTGCACAAGGTCCGGTGGAGACTCTTGGTGCTGCCGTTAATAACGGAAATGCGAGCGCGTGGCCGGTTTTCGGGTCGGCTCCGATGCGCACGGCGGCAGCTCGCGCATAGCGGAATTGTGGTGGGCAGCGTCCATACATCCAAAACCACGTTATCTAATCGGGTTCCCGGCAAATGTGAATGTCGCCTTCTGGCCCATCTGCAACATTCGACGGAGCCGCCGGCACGTCCGCTCACGGGAGTGGATCCGACATTGCGCGGCCAAGGCCGCTCCCGCCGCTCTTGACCCATCTCGGAAGCGGCGTTTGCATCGCAGCGCGCATGAAGTTGCCCTGGATTTCGAGCGCCCTGCGCGATATTTTGCCAATTATTCTGCTGGGGCGGGGCATTCCTTCCCAGGATGATCCGCACGGTTGCGGCCGCCCGGGAGATGACGCTATGATCGACCGACGTTTGCTGATCGGCCTCATGTCGGCCGCTGCAGCGGCGCCCGCCGCATTCGCCCAGCGAGCCGGAACAGTGCTCAAGCGCGCCCGCACCCCTGTGCTCGAAATCGCCTACGAGGAACTCAGGTCCCGAAGGCGGCTTCCCGGTGCTGCTGATGCACGGCTTTCCATACGACCCGCGCTGCTTCGATGAGGTGGTGCCGCCGCTGGTGGCGGCCGGCTACCGCGCCATCGTGCCGTATCTGCGCGGCTACGGCGAGACGCGCTTCCTCTCCGCCGAAACGCCGCGGTCCGGCCAGCAGGCCGCGCTCGGCCGCGATCTCGTGGAGCTGATGGACGCGCTCGCGCTGCCGCGCGCCGTGCTGATGGGCTTCGACTGGGGCGGGCGCGCCGCCTGCATAACGGCCGCCCTGTGGCCGGAGCGCGTGCGCGGCCTCGTGTCGGCCAACGGCTACAACATTCAGGATATTGCGGCGTCCGTCACCCCGGGGCCGCCCGCGCAGGAGCACCGGCTGTGGTACCAGTATTATTTCCACACCGAGCGCGGCCGCGCCGGGCTGCAGGCCAATCGCCGCGAATTCTGCAAGCTGCTGTGGCAGCTGTGGTCGCCGAACTGGAAGTTCGACGACGCCACCTACGCCCGCACCGCAGCATCGTTCGACAATCCAGATTTCGTCGACATCGTCATCCAGTCCTACCGCCACCGCTTCGGCTACGCGTCGGGCGATCCGGCCTACGACATGTACGAGCGCCAGCTCGCCGCGCGGCTGCCCATCACGGTGCCGACCATCGTGCTGCAGGGCGAAGGCGACGGAGTTGGGGTGGCGACCGCAAGGGATGAGCAAGCCCGCTTCTTCAGCGGCCCCTACCAGCGCCGCCTCATCCCAGTGATTGGCCACGATGTGCCGCAGGAGGCCCCGAAGGAAACCGCCACCGCGGTGCTGGAGCTGCTGGCGGCAAGGTAGGAGGGCGGTTCGGGCGTATCCTCAAGGGGCGAGAAGCCCTCTGATCCCGGTCCAGCAGTCCACGAAAGTCGAGTTGGTCATCAACCTCAAGACCGCCAAGGCGCTCGGCCTCACCATTCCGCCAAGCATGCTCGCCGTCGCCGACGAGGTCATCGAATAAGAGTGGCGTTTGCTGCGCCGCAATGGTCTGCAGATGGCCCGCGGCAGACATCGGGTGTCAACAACAGGCAGGTGCGTCATACGGGCAATTCTGACCGAGGTAGGGATCGCCGCCCCGCCGCGTGCGGTCCGCTCGGCAGCCACGTGCGCACCCGCTTAGTAGGAGGACTCGGATGGCCGCGCCCGAAGAGATCAACGCCGACATGCTTGCCTTCGGGAATGGGAAAAGCAGCGATATCTGGGTGGCTCGACAGGAGCACACCGACATCACGCTCGCGCCGGTGACGAACGCCTTGCTTGTCTTTGCCGCTCCGCGTGCCGGCGAACGGGTGGCGGATATCGACTGTAGCTGTGGCGCGCCCACGCCGGAATTTGCGCGCGCCGCAGGTCCCTCCGGCCGCTGGCGGGGATGGACAGCCATTGGAGAGGGCCGAACGCGAATGACGCCGTTTAGTGCGCTTCGAACACGCATCCCCAATTCGAAAGTCGGCCCGCACCCATCCGCTGCGCTTCGGTGCTACAGGCTTCAATGCGACCTTATTTAATGAAGGAGCTATTAGGAACCCGGAAGCGTTGCGGTACGGGGGGCAGCTGGCGGAGCCGTTGTTTTCGGTTTAAGCGGCAGGGAGCCTGGGACAGTTGCGACACGGGGGGCAAGTGGCGGAGCCGTTGTTTTCGGTTTAGGCAGCGCTGTACTTCTTCTGATTTCGACTAATTGCGGCTTTGGTCGAGGGAGCGGTGGTTGCTCCTCTTCGAGTACCCTTTGTTCATTGGGCTGCGCAATCGGCGATGCGGGAGGAGGCTGCGGCGCAGGGGGCGCGCGTGTCTGCGGCACCGCTACGGCCACTGAACTCTGATCTTTGTGCGCCGGAGACAACGCCGGCTCCCATTTGCCAAGTCTCTTTCCTAAATCAGGTGACACTGAGTACATTGATGTATAGACAACGAAGTACTCGCACTTTCCATCTGGATCAGCCAGTATGGCGTGTACAAGTGGGATGGGATTATTGCCTCGTCCTACCGACGCGAACTCGTCGGCCCAGGGAAACGTAGCGAGATCGGCGCCTGGTCGACACCAGGACGAGTTAATATTTTTCTCGCCGGCCCCCCTGGCAGACTGCTCCACCTCCGAGTAGTAGGGAGATTTCAAAAAGAGGACAACATTTGCGCCGTCTTGGGCGATGCTGGGAACAACAAACACAAGACTTGCCAACACAGGGACACTACGCAGCACGAGAACCCTCCGTTCAGCCACGCGGAACTCCGTTGCTCTGCGCATTCAGACTCCCAAAGCCGACATTCCCCAAATGACTCCCGAAACCGGCGTGAATATTAGCGCCTTTCCGCCTTCCCTAGAAGACAGACGCGAGGGGTAGGGCGCTACCGGCATCCCAGCCCGGGCCGCGCGGCATTTCGGACTTGAAAGTTTTCGGTGTCGGAGAAGACGCGATGCACGTCGGCGTAGCGGCCGGACCACCATCTGCGGCGGGCCCTTGCCGAGCACTTAGAATGGCCGCCGCACGCCCATTCGGCCTGACACCCGCGAATTAACTATTTGTTCACGTGGAGCTACGGTAAGGTGCATGACGGTCGGGTGGGACGCTTTTGTAGCTGTAGCACCCATGATTGAGCCAGGAGAGTGTAGAGACAGAGCGAGAGATTGCGCTGACCATGCTCGAACGGAATCCAGCCGGAAACTGAGGTTGGTATTTTCCGATATGGCGCGAAGCTGGATAAGACTCGCACATCAAATCGAGCGGCAGGAACAAGTAAGCCGCGAGAAAGAAGCGGAACGATAGGCCGCCTTAAGGTTGGCGGCCTTCAACGACGGCAGCAACGACGGAGCGCGGCCCACGCTCTCGGGGCAACGCTATTGCGCCAAAGCCGCCAGCTCTATCCGATCAATCAAAGTCCCGTCCTCGTCGCTGGCACGGGAGCTGTCCACCCGTCGCGACACCGGCCACTTCTGAAGAACTTCATTCGCGGCAGGCTTGAGCAGCTCCGTGCCGGCGCCGCCGGTCAGCCCGGCGTCGATCTCGCCCTCCAGGATGACCGGCATCCGGTCATGGATCTCGCCCACCAGGACGTTCGCCTGCGTGATGATCATGGTGCATGACTTCGTCCGCTCCCCGGTCTCGATATCCTTCCACTCGTCCCACAGCCCGGCGATCGAGATCGGCTGCTCGTCGCGCCGCGTGAAGTAATACGGCTGCTTGCCGCCTCGCGTGTCGCGCCATTCGTAGTAGCCCGAAGCCGGCACCACGCAGCGCCCTCGCTCGAACGCGGAGCGGAACATCGGCTTCTCGGCCACGGTCTCGGCCCGCGCGTTGAATGTCGCCGGGGTCTCCTTCGCCTTCTTCTTCCACCACGCCGGAATGAGGCCCCAGCGCATGGGAACAAGCTCGTTCCTGCCCTCGCGCGCCACGACCGTATTGATCGGGGTGGTCGGGCAGACATTGTAGCGCGGCTGCAGGTTCGCGGGCGGCGTCGTGAGCCGGTAGAGCGCGTGGATCTCGCTCCAGGTGTAACGGTAGGTAAATCGCCCGCACATGGCTCCCCGCCCCTACGTTGCTTTCGATCGCAGCGATATGCTTGTTCCTGCGAGTGGCGGCTGTCCGTCAGTTGTTCGTATTCAATGTGGATCGCTCAAGAAGCGTGCTGCGCCAGCACATCATTCGACCTTTCTGTGATGGCCGTCACATCTTCGGGCTGCGCCCAGCCTTGTCAAAGGAGGCACATCAGGCAAAATCACCCTAAGATTGGGCCCATCCTGTGAATCCGGGATAAGGGGGTACAAATGGACCGTTGTATCGGTAAGGCGCGCATAGGGGAGAAGGCGATCGGACGGCGTCCGCGCGTTTTGCCGCTCGTCAGCGCACTGGCAGTGGCTTTGGCGTGGTTCCTGCCGGGTGCAGCATGGTCTGACGACCTATCATCGACGCAGGCGCGCATGCCGTTTGGCCTGTATGCTCATATGGATATTGAAGATGTGCTGCCAGGATTGGCCGCCAGGTTCCCGAAGATCACAATCGTTCAGTCCACGACCCAGGCATGCGCCGTCGTAACGGCGTCATCGAGCGATCGAGCCGCATTGCATCTTGCTTTGCAGGAGTTTTACACGACTTTGTTGTCCGACACAGCAATAAGCGGAATCACGGCGGGCGTACACTGGTGCCGCGTCCAAATCGAAAATCCGGATAAGCCCAATAGGGTTTGTCAAATCACTGATTTACCCTGCTATCCGCACGGCAACGATTGGAGCTACGTGGACGACATTTTCACCGCCGCTCATAATTACAATAGGGCGAATAAAGCGAACAAGACGATACAGTTGATCGTGACGCCTGGCGTCTACTCTCCTTGGTGGCTTACGAATGGCGCGATTCTAAAGTCCTGTGATCCGCTCTTTGACGGAACAAAGGCATCGCTTCCGGACTGCGGAATGGTTACCTTTAATCCTTATCCTGAGCAAAGAAACGCGCTCGGCACGACAGACCCTTTGATCCTGCCTATGCCCCTGCCCTGGAGCACTCGGTACCTTGATTACTGGAATCGTTTTCTCGAAGACCTTGCGACCAAGTATGGAATGGACCAAGCGCTGGTCTCGGTCATCATGGCTGGTCCGACTTGTACGACAACGGAGATGATTCTGCCGAACACAGCCAGCCATTCGCTTCAATATTCTGGAGTCGACGCGGAGCAAGCATGGCAGATACTGATTGGAAACAGTTTCAAGAATAATATCGATTACGCGATGCACCCCGCGCAGGTATTTGTGGACTACTGGAAGCGCGCGATAGACGCTTACGAGCGGATTTTCTTGGACTCGAAGCTCACGCTCATCCTCACCCCGGATGACTATAAGAACATGCCGGAGTTCACCGGCACGTCGCTGCCTCTACCTCGCCTGGGCAAGGAGCTGGGACTGGATTTTGCGAACTTCTATAATGACAATTGTAACAATGTGCCCCTGCCGATATCTTGCCAGACAAAGGCGACGGTTGCCTTTTATTTTGCCGTTCACCCGGCACCTCCCAGCATAACCGGAGATATCGGTGAATACTCCACCGCCTAAAGGCGGTGGCTTCGAGTTACGGCTTAAAGCCGGATTCGGTCCGCCTTCGGCGAACTTAGCTCAGGTCACTGTGAAGTTGTCATCCGGTTCCGGTGGCTTCTGGTTCTTGATGTACCCGACCCATGCCTCGTCAGTTGCGTTCTGCTGCTGGCAACCCAGTAGGCCCTGCCCCGCAATTGCTGGCCCCAGGCTGTCCGCTTCTACGCTTCCATCCAGCTATTCTACCTTTGGAAGCGTCGCGATCCCAGCCGCCTAAAGGCGTGGGGTTTCCTGATCCCCTATCGGGGACTCTAAAGGGACTTCCGTCGGCGGCATGACGGCTCGATCACCGTTGTCCACGGGCCAGATCGACGTGGCCGGCGTGAAGCTTCTAACTGCCGATCCGTCACCGTTCACAGCAAATGGTCGATTGTTGCCGGGCGGCCCGCTGCTGGGCGGCGCCCAGTTTGATCACGATCTGACCAAGTTCAACCTGACCAATAATTCCTACGAGCCTTCCACCAATGCCTTCTCTCCGGTAAGCGACAACTTCCAAGTCGAGGCATGTCTGAGTACACAGCCAAACTGTGTGGGGACGGTTTCGGTCGAGCAAGGGGCTTTTCAGGTCTTCGCCGATTTTTTCAATGGGACCAGGGCCGCCTACCTTTTCAATGGGGACACCACGACCCCGCCGATTGGGTTCCAAGCGACCGTTCAGTTTGTCGACGTTACATGGAGAGACGTGATGTATGCCGTGTCTACCGCCAGCACCAGTAACTGTGCTGCTTTGGCGTCGACAACAACTTCAGCACGATTTCCCGGCAAAACTTTGATGCAGGACGTGTTGAACCAGGCAAATTATGGCCTGAACATCATCGCGGGACGTTCCAACGTTCGTCCTCCCGCGTTGATATGCGCATCTTCCCCCTAGATTCGGGGACTACAAAAAGGACTGAAAAAACGTCGTGACGGCTTTATCCTGTCACCGCCGCCAGCTCGATCCGTTCGATAAAAGTCGCATCCTCGTCGCTGGTGCGCGAGCCGTTTGCTCGTCGAGATGCCGGCCACTTCTACAAAACATCGTTCGCGGCAGGGCTCGCCCAAAGGCAAACGCGCCCATAATCGCCGACTGGCTCGCCGAGAGTCATCCGAGTGCATGAAACCGATGTAACACCAGCTCGGTACGCGGAGCAGGCTTTACCACATGGGTTGTCACTTGGTACCTGCCGGGTGTTATCTCGAAAGTGACAGACTTCAATTCCTTCTCGTTGCCCGGATACGCAGAATCAAAAATGAGCACCTTCGGTGATTCGAATGAAAACTCGATCGAATCCCAGGGCCTCTCAAATGATTTTTCGACGAGAGACGCGAGCATGGCCGGGATGTCGTCCTCCTCCGCATAGGATATTCGCCAAATGATCACTTGACCCAAGGCATTTTTCCAGGCCCCCGTTATCATCGGCCTGTCGCCTAAGATCAGGGCGGCTCCATACGCGAGGGTCAAGACACTCAAGCATTTATCTGGACGTTGGTACGTGCGCTCGTAGTCTGTGGAAATTCCCACCGTCGAGGCGTCCGGCTTGATTGAAAGCCCGTCTATTCCCAACCATTGGTGGGAGAGTTGGCTTTCGATGCAAATCAACGGCCCGCCATTCGAATTCAATGTCGTCCATTTTTACCCCGCCGATTGTCTATGACGCCTTATGAAGTAGGTAATCAATCCGCCTTGGCGAAGACTGCAACGGTAGGGCCGATCGGGGGCGGCGCTTGAACAAGCCGAGCGCGCCGCCGCCGAGGGTGCCCAGGATTAGCTTGGCGTCATCCTTGCCGTCCGCGCCTGCGAACGCCGCGCAGCCGGCGGCGAAGGTTGCGTTGAGCCTTGTGCCTAGTTCTCGAACGGCTGGTGGCCCTTGATCCACGGCGCGGTCGGCAACCTCACAACCGTCCCACCAACATCAAAGTATCCGGTGGGTGATCGCAATATTCAGCTGGGACGCAACGGCCGCAGCTTTTTCCAGGAAAGCCAATGCCACATCAGGCACCGGATATCGGGTGATGACATCGATCCGCAACGCCTTTCCCGCTGCCGTCGGGTAGTCCTCGTAGATTTGACCTGATTTAACGAAGGCGAGATACGCGTTGATCTTGTCTTGCAAAGCAGTCAGGTGCCCGCTTTCATCGTGCCAATCCCACGAATCAAGGAGGTTGAGCACGATGGTGCCGCTTTTCCTGTCCGTGCCGACTGCGTCGACGACATCGATTCTGTCCAGGCTCATGCTCCCGGCTTCCTTATAATGGTCACTCGCGTCAGCGGTATTTTTGTGCCGCCCACGTACGGCGCTTTGCCCTTTCCAACAACCGTACCGCCGTGCGTTTCGAGTTCAGGGTACACAACTCGTTGGTTTGGGGTAAGTGGCGCCGTGCCCGACGCCTTCATCTCCGATATTGCGATTTCTCCCGTCGTCCGATCTCGGCCTACCGCATCAGCACGCGCGTTCAGGCCCGATGGTCCGTTGGATTTTATCGTAATTTGGGGCTGAACGCTGATTTGATTTTCGGGAAGCATGTTGTTTGTTACGTGGACTTCCCAAGCGTCCCCAGCAGCCTTGTTCAGCTTGACTTGGGGTGGACCGACGCTGCCAGCATTCGTACCCGCTTCAACAGATCGCTGCCCGACACCGATCGGCGCGGAAGAGCCGGGGGCGCTCCCTGATGTAGTTGCCGGCCCTCTGGCGGATTGTTCCGTCGCAGGGACCGCCGTTTCACCTCGCGGGCTGATGGACGCCTGAGACGCCGGCTGCCCGCCGACGTTTTCCGCGGCCTCCGTCGCCAATGGCACCGGATTGTGCCCCGACAGCGTCTCGGCGGTCTCGGCAGCGGCGCTGCCCGGCCGCAAGTGCAGCAACGCGCCGGGACCGGCGGCGGCAAGACCAGCAAGGGCGCGTATCCAGGGTTCTGCAGCGGTACCCTTCGTGAGCTGCCCGGCCGTTTCAGACGCAAGCCCCGGGAGAACCGCGAAGCGAAGCAAGCTGCCGAGAAAACCGCCCGGCGCCAACGCTGCGGGCGCGAACTCACCTATGGTCCGGGCGTACTCCCCAGCAGTCGATTGCGGCTGATAGAAGGGCCCTGTGACGGATTCCGCCGCCTGCTGAAGCTGTGACGACGTGGGCGCTTGAAGCAGGGCGGGCAGCCAGGGCATCAACGGCGTCAAAGCTGGCACTAATCGGGAAAACGCCTCCGCAGCGACGGGCGCGGCGCCTGGAGCAAGACTGTCGGCCGCCTTCTGCAGGCCGCGCGTCGCAAGCTCGCGCGCGTCGCCCGGGAGACCGGCAAGACCGATGACGCCTTGTCCGACTCCTGCTCCGGCCGATTTCGCGACATCTGCGATCAATTCCGCGGTCGAGTTTCCGAACCACGGCAACGCGGCTGTGCTCGCGGGCCAAGATGCTTGGGTCGTCGCCGCGGGTAGTCGCGGTATCGCGCCGAGGATGTCGTACCCGGCATCGTTTGATGGCGCACCGGCGGTTGGTTGCTCGGCCAACATTTTGGGTATGCCGCCGAGGATGCCGCTCTCGACGCTGAACGGGAGGTGGCTCGGTGCAGGCGCCGGTAGCGTCAGCTGGAAGCGCCCGGACGCGTCGGGGAAGATCGGCGGAGCAAAGGCTACGGCGGTGAGGCGGCTCGCCGGGATCGTCGACCAATAGGCCGCAAAGGGATCGGTCGGCGGCAGCCCATTGGAGAATCCGGGATTGAAGGAGCTGGATCGCGAGCGCGGCGCGGGCGGTGCCGGGCTGGGCCACGTGGCCGACGGCGGGTTCCAGCTGTCTGGATTGATCCAGTCGTCGGGATGACCGTCGGAGGCGGTACTGGCTGGCGCGGCGCCTGGATCAGTCGCCAGCCTTGGCGGTTGCCCGGGCACCAACCAATCGTCGATGCCGTCGGCGCCGGCAGCGGATACCCCGATCGCAGGCGTGTTTGGTTGGATCGGGAAACGCGGCTGGGCGCGGGTGAGCCACCATTGCCAAGGATCGTCAGGCGTGATTGGATTCGCGGGATCAAACGGCATTGCATCACCGGCTTGTGCTGGTCATGAAAAAAGGCTCCCGGTTGGGAGCCTTGGTGTTTGGTTGGCGGTGGCTGTGGTCGGTCGGCAGTGCCGATGTCGGGAGGCGCGGGGACTATGCGCGGAGCCGCGCGTGACCTACCGGCCGCGTTTGTTGCAGCGTGAGTCGGTGGGTTTCGCGAAAGGGCTCAACCCACCCTACGGACCATAGAGCCGGCGGCTCAGTTCACCTTGCCGAGCATCGTCTTGATGCCGAGCCAGATGGCGCCGGCGAGGCTGGTCGCCGCGATGGTCACGAAAGCCTTGAGGCCGAAGCTGCCGGCCTGGTCGACGCTGCGGCGCCAGCGGCGCAGATGCGCCATGTCGGCGCGCATCTCCGGCTTGTTGTCGAGATCGAAGCCGAGCAGCCCCAGGGTCTCCAGCACGGCCTCGCGCGCCGCCCGCTTGACGATCGCCTCGATCTGGGCGTGGTCCATGTCCGGCTCCTGCCTCAAGGGATCGGGCCGATCGGGATCGGCAGCTTGAACAAGCCGAGCGCACCGCCGCCGAGGATGCCCTGGATCAAGGTGGCGGCGTCCTTGCCGGCGGCGCCGGCAAGCGCGGCGCAGCCGGTCGAGAGCGTGCTGTCGGGCCGCAGCGCGGCGAGCAGCTCGGAGATCTTCTCGACCGAGGTGGCGAGATGCGGGTCGGGCTCGGTCAACGGCGTGGTGCCGTCCGCCGCCAGGAGCGGCTTCTGCTGCGCGGTCAGGAGATCGACCCAGGCCTGCCAGCACGGCGTCGACACCACATTGTTGGTAGCCTTCGACATCGCCAGCGCAAATTCGAAATCCGGCAGCGCGAGCTTGCCGAGCTTGGCCACCAGGTCCTCGGTGTCGGCATTGCGGCCGGCGGTGGCTTGCTGCTTCTGGCCCGCGATGGCGTTGCCGATATCGACGATGGGATTGCCGGTCGGGCGCGGCGCCGGGGTGCGGCTCTGCGCCTGGGCGGGAGCCGCCAGGGCGCAGAGCAGGATGGCGAGGGCGAGCCTCATTTCGCCACCATCGGACTGACGGTGGCGGGCACGACCACGGCGGTCTCGGGCACCTTCTTCATGCCCCAATGCCGATAGACCCCATAGGCGCCGGCACCGGCCGCCACGACGCCGCCGGCGAACATCTGCAGCGAGCTGCCGTCCACCGTGACGCCGTGCTTGGTGGCCCAGGCGGTGCCGGCCGCGATGATTACTTTTACGATGATGGATTCGATTTCGTCGCTGTTCACGTGCCTGCTCCTTTGTTGTTGATCAGCCGCCGACGCCGAGGTCGCAGCCGAAGTGCCAAAAAAAGTGAACCATGAGTCCGCCGAAAAACATGCCCCACAGGCCGATGCTGAGCGGCCACTTGGCGCCCGCATTGGCGATGGTGCGCGAGAGCGTCCATTGCCGGTCGGGGTGACGGATGGCGTAGGCTTCGATGACGGTGAAGCTGCCGATCGCGAGCGGAAACCAGATAACGAGCCACATCCAGGTCAGGTTCATTTGCCTTCCTCTTTCGGTTTCTGCTCGGCGCGGATGCGGGTGCAGGCCCGGCATGGGCAGGGCATGAGCACCAGCGGCGGCCCGTTGCGGCACGGGTTGAGGGCGATGAAGGTTCCGGCGGTCATCGGGGCTTGCCTCGATAGCTGCCGTACAGCGGCTTGCCGGCCGCCAGCTGCGCCAGCAGGGCGGCCACGATCCGGCTGTTGTCGGGGATCCTCTCGGGCTCGCTCATCGAAACCTCACGGCGCAGCGAAGCGCGTGCGCGGTGGCTTCCTGCGTGGTGCGGGCGTGGGATTCGGCGAGGCAAAGTTGCTCACCGACCATCGCCCGAGAGATCGGTACATAGCGCGGCGGCTGGATCAGCACGGACGGCCGCTGCGCCCATGTGCCAACGGCCGCCAGGACGATGACGGCGAACAGGAGGGCGGTCCTCATGGTGAGGTGGCGCGAAGCGCCGTCGCGAACCATCATGCGGCCCAATCCCGCAGCAGATCATCGAACGTCATCGGATCGATGATGCAGTTGTTGTCGCAATGGCCGCGGATGCCGGGGATCTGGTGGGGACCGGGGCCGTAGCTGTCGCCGTTGTTCTGCCAGAGCCAGGGCCGCTGCCAGCTCGGCTGCACGCGCCAGGCCGGGCCGTATTGGCAGAGCCAGAGCCGGTGCGCGCCGAAATAGGCATCAGTGCCGGCGATCTCCTCCTTGGCGACGTTGCCTGAATAGATCACCGCCTTGCGGCCGAGCTTCTCCTCGATGCGCTCCAGAAACGCGCGCGCCTTGTCGGCGCCGGGCGCTCCCAGATGCGGCACGTCCTCCCAATCGAGCGCCACCAGCGTGTCGGCGTCCGGCTGCGCCACGCTGAGGAAGTGATCCGCCTCCAGCACGGGTTGGGCGCCATGGAAAAAATGGTAGGCGCCCCACTTCATGCCGATGTCGGTGAACGCCTGGCGACGGTGGGCGTAGAGCTTGTCGTCGAACGCCGTCCCCTCGGTCGCCTTGTGGATCACCCCGACGATCCCGAATGCCTTGACGGCATCGAAATCCTGCACCGGGTCGCCGTAATAGATATCGATCACGAGCGGCTTGCTTGCCGTCATGGCATCACCTCTTCGATGTGTGGGAGCTTGGGTGGACGGGGCGAAGCGCCCCGGTGGTCAGACGCCGCCGGGCGCGACGTAGCAGTACAGCTGGCCGGTCGTGCCGATGAAGACGATGCCGTGCCCGGTCGGATTACCGGCATCCCACTTCATCTTGGAATTGGGAACCGGAATGCGGGTGCCGGCGGGAAGCATGCCCTTCCCGTCGGTGATGATCGCAATGTAGTGGTCGCCCTCGACCTCGAAGGTGTCGGCCTCGAAGGCGTCAGCCTCGCCGCAGCAGGAAACCGCCGGGTTGTCGGGCTGCATGAGGGATTGGAACCATTGGCGGGTCGCGGCGGGCTGATCGGCCCATTGGCCGTTGTCGCGGGCTGCCGCAGGTGCAATCATGGCGAGAGTTGCAAGGGCGACGAGAAAGATTTTCATGCGGGCTCCGATTTGATGTTGAGAGCGTTGAGGCGGGCCACAAAGCTTCCGAAAATCGAGTTTCTCGATTGGCTTGCCTCGTCGGAGGGCCCGCTCCCGAGTGCCTCGTTAAAGGCGCTTAGACTCGGCCCGAGAACTTGGCTTGCTATCTGGTTGCGCCGGGCATGGCTTCGGCAACGGTTTCCGAAGCCCCGCCGGCGCGTCTATGTCCCAGCAAGCCAAAGGGTAAAGGTCATCGCGCTTCGTCACTATGCCCGAGAGCATGGCCTTGTAAATTTCGTGGAGACCGGCACATATCTCGGGGACACGACGGCGGCCGTAGCGTCGATGTTTTCGCGTTGCTTCACCATCGAGATGTCGCCAGACCTATACCTCCGCTCTCGTGACCGACTGAGCAAGCTTGGGAATGTCAAGTGCATCCTCGGGGATAGCGCCGTCGCGCTTCCCGGGATCATTCGACAGCTCAATGAGCCTTCGTTATTTTGGCTGGATGCTCACGCGTCAGGGGGCGAGACAGCCAACAGTGGAAAAGACCCGCTACTTGCTGAGCTTGACTTCGATCTACTCCGAGGCCCGCTTGGGCCACGTAGTTCTAATCGACGACGCCAGGGGGCACGATGTCGCCGCCATCAAAAGGTTGTGCGCCTCTCGCGCTCGCGTCGAGATCAGGAACGATATAATTCGTCTCGTCCCGATCAGATGACGCGAAGGATATAGGGCAGCATCATCGCGGGTGGCATGATCGGGTGGGAGTTGCCAGAGCCAAGGTTACCGATCGTTCCGGCCGCCGTAATCTGGCTGGACGTGACGGTATTTGCGAGCACCCCGATTTGATTGATGTCATTTCTGACCGACGCGCTACTCGTTGTGCTTTCGATGTAGAATTTGGCGCTCGCGCTCCCTGTAAAGATGGGAGCCACCGCCGGCAATTGCGCCTGCGTCAAGGTTTGGTTCTGCCCGCCCCCGGTCTGCCCGAGCACGGTGCCGTCAAAGTTGCCACCCGCGACGGTGATGCGGCTCGCCGCCGAGCCCCCCATATTGTCCTGACCGAAGACGCCGCGCCCGCGAAGATCCGGCACATTGAACGTCGTCGAACCGTCGCCGGACCCGAACGTCGTGCTCACCAGCCCGAACAGCGTCGCATAAGTAGTGCGCGAGATCGCCTGCCCGAACGGCAGCACGAAAGATGAATTTGGCGCGCTCGCCCCGACATAGGGGAGCAGCCCGCCGATCGGCACCACGTAGGGATTGACGGTGAAACCCTGCAGGTACCACGCCGTATCCGAATTGTTGTAGGTCGCGACGTAGGGCGTACCTTGTACCAACACGCCAGTCGACAATTCGACGGACGGAGCGGACCGCAGCGGCTTCGTCCCGAGCCCATCCACATTGAGCGTGACCGTCGCCCCGTTGGTGGTGTGCGGCACGAAGGCGACCATCGCACCGTTCATGTCGGCGAAGTTGTCGAACACCTGGTTGGAGGCGAGCGTGTAGGCGGTCGAGGTGCCACCGGTCGTGATGGTGCCGGAGACGTCGTCGCGCCATTCGGCGAGCCGCGCCATCATGGCGCGCGCGGAATCGTTGACCGCGCTCGGCGCCATGCCCTCGGCCCAGTTGACCGTACTGTCCGCGTTGGCGTTCGACGACGCGGTGCGGGACCATTTCCAGAATGCCATGGGTCACCTCGTTCATAAAAATGGCCCGCAACGATCTCGGCGAGGCGAGATCGGCGGGCCGTCAAGGGCGATCGTTCCTTCACCTCCCGGCGAAGGTCGAGGCTGGGTCCCTGCAGAAACGTGGTCGAAGTCAGAGCCGGCGGCGCCGGGTGCCCAGCCGGGCGGGCGGAATCAGCGGCCGGCTTTGTGGGGCGGGCCGGACCGGCGTTGCCGCACGGCCGGGACCAGCGTCGGCGGCTTGCGGCCGGCGTGCCCAGACCCGCGCGTGCCTTCCGCAACCAGCCGCAGCGGCACCCGCTCGCCTTGCGGGCCCGGCGCCTCGGGACCGGCCAAAACCTGGGCGATCCAGCCTAGCCGTGGGGTACGCGACTGCATGGCTGTGACTGAACACCAAACAGCCTACCGGACTGTTAAGGGCCCCTTCACCCGTGCGCCGTCAGGCCGGCGACCGGGTATAATGTTCCGGCGCCGTTCCCGCAGCGCACACATAAAAAAACCGACCGCGGGCGGACCCGGGATCGGCGCACAGTTCGTGAGTTTCAATTTCGTGAATAATCTGATTTGCAGAATCGTGTCAAGCATCGAGCCTCGTTCGCCGCCCCGGCTCAGATCGGTAGTTGCCGAAACTCTGCAGCCGGCATGCCGACCAACATGTTCTGCGCGCGGCGGCACGCTGTGGCCAATGCAGTCTCACGTTTCATGTCTCATCGAAGGGCGCCACTCCAAAGACGGCTCTCTGCAAATAACAGGAGATTTACAGGGCCGAGAAATTGGACTGCACCCCTATGGTGAGACACAAAACTAGGAACTGGTTGCAATTGCAACAGCATGCGGCCGCCGCGCGGCGGCCGCATGCTGTTGCAGGTTTTCTTCGAACGCGGCCGGCGAGCGGTAGCCCAGGGCCGAGTGCAGCCGCTGGCGATTGTAAACCTTTTCGATGAAGATCCCGATCGCCTCGCGGGCCTCCTCGAGATTGCGATAATCTCGTCCGTCGACTTCCTCCTGCTTGAGAGTCTTCATGAAGCTCTCCGCTTTGGCGTTGTCGTAGGGATTGCCAATGCGGCTCATGCTCGGCTGGATGCCATGCGCTTCCAACGAACTCGTATACTCGCCACAGGCATACTGTACGCCGCGATCCGAGTGATGGATGAGGGTGTCGGGTCGCGGTTGGCGCAAGTCGATGGCCATCTTCAGAGCCGCCGTGGCCAGCTCTGCCCGCAGATGCCCCTCCAACGCCCACCCGATCACCCGGCGGCTGAATGCGTCGAGCACCACAGCGAGGAAAGCAAACTCCTCGGCGAGCCGAACATAGGTGATATCCGCCACCCACAGCTGGTCAACGCCGGTGGGCACCAAGCCACGCGCCAGGTTCGGCACCACACGCCATTCATGGCGCGAATTGGTCGTCACCGGCACGAACGGCCGCTTGCGCAGGCACAGCAGATTATCCCGTCGCATAAGGCGTAAGACGCGCTTGCGGTTGACCACAAACCCGCGATCGAACAGCTCTCTGGCAACCCGTCGATAGCCATAAAACCGGTTCTCCAGAGCTACCTGCTGGATCAGATCGCGCACCGCCGTTTCTTCCTGGCGTGGGGCAGACCTCTTCCAATGGCGGTAGTAGCCGGGTCGGCCCACTCCCGCCAACGCACACATCCGCTCGACCGTCAGTTCGCCTTGCGGCCGGGGTGACGTCATCGCCGCGATGACCGCGTAGACGCCCGTGCGCCAGGCCCGTCGCTCGGCTGGCGCCCTCCCTCGACTTGCCGCAAGGCTTTTCGAAAAAAATCAAGTTCCACTTGTTGCTGGCCGACCTTGCGCTCAAGCTCACCGATGCGCTTGCGCGCCGCCGCCAGGTTATTGGTGGCTTCAAGATCGAGCACCCCGGTCCCCTTGCGCGGTCGGCAGGCCGGCCGCAGCGCCTCTACCCCACCAGCTCGATAGTGCCGGCACCAATTGTACAGCTGCCCGCTCCGCACCCCCAACTCACGTGAAAGAGCCGCTACGCCCTCTCCAGACAACACACGCTTGACCGCCAAGAGCTTGAGCTCCCGGCTGTACGCACGCCGATTGCCTTTGGACATGGTTCTCCCTTCCCGAGAACTGTCCCTTGTTATTGTGTCTCACTTTCGGGGTCCACTCCAAAATTTCGCGTGAACAGCCAATGATGTGCGCCGCGGCGAACAACAGGTGAATATCAGGCCGAGACCAGGAACCGGGGTTACCAACCGTAGGGGCGGCCCTCTTGGCCGCCCTGCTGCCGCCCGCCGCGGGCGCCCACAAGGGGCGCCCCTACGATGGCGGCGTTTGCGCCCAACGACCAAACAAAAACCCGGCGCGGTTTCCCGCCCGGGCACAACTCGCCAGTTTCAATTTCACGAGTAATCTGATTTGCCGTTTGAGGTCAAGCGGGCGCGCCACGCCGCCGACGGCCGCGGCCGCACCGGTGATCCGCAGCGTTCGGGCGCCCATTGGCGCCGATGGGCCGCCTGTCACCATGCCGTCACACAAAGTATATTCAATTGTCACAAGCAGCTTGGACGGGGCGCGCGGAGGTTAGGGATGAAAATAACGATTTCGGAGTTCGGCGACGTCGGCACGAGAGTCACGCTGGTGGGCAAGCTCGACATCGCGGGCGCGGAGACCGTGGATCTGCCGCTGGCGGCGGCCGCCGGCACGCGGCGCAATCTGGTGATCGACATGGTGGGCGTCGATTTCATCGCCTCGATCGGGATCCGCCATCTGGTGATGGCCGCCAAGACGGTGGCGCGCGGCTCGGCGCGGCTGGTTCTGCTCGATCCGAGCCCGCTGGTGACGGACGTGCTGGTCACCTCCGGGCTTGACGATTTTCTGCCCATTGTGCGATCGGAGGCCGAGGCGCGGGCCATGCTGGCCGGCACCGCCAATGCCTGACCCTGGAAGCCGGATGTGAATGCCGCGGTCGAGTCCCGCACCTTCGGGGTCAGCGCCGGCGAGCTCACCGCCATCGACGGCTGGGTCGAGCAGGTGGCGAGGCGATGGGGCGAGAGCGAGCGCACCGTGTTTCGCACGCGGCTGTGCATCGCCGAGCTCGCCGGCAACGTGATCGAGCATGGCGGCGCGCCATCCGGGCACGATCGGATCGAGGTGACGCTGTGCCGTCTCGGCGACGGCATCGGGGTGGAGTTCCTGGACACGCGCCCACCGTTCGATCCGACCCGCGAGCCCGCGCCGCCGGATGCCGTCTCGATCGAGACCCTGCAGCCGGGCGGCCTCGGTCTGCGGCTGGTGCACGCCTATGCCCGTGACCTTTCGTACCGCCAGGAAGGCGCCCGCAATCGCGTTTCGCTCAAGATCGTATCGGCCTGATGGCGCCGTCCGCTCGCACCACCGCGCGGGCGGGCGCCCTCAGCGGCTGCGCTCCTCGATCCACGCCCGCGATTGGCGGGCGATCCAATCCCAGGCCTCCGCGATCGACTCGAACTGACCGATATCCTCGATCGTGCCGTCGTCCCACTCGGCCTCGACATACCAATGGCTCGCATCGGCCAATCTTATCTCGCGCGGCTTGAAGATCGGCCTGGGAGATTGGGGAAGGCTGGTGGCCACGGCTATACGCCCCGACAGGACAGCGCGCGCAACATGCTCGATCCGGGCGCCGCGCGACGCCGGAAACGAGCTCCACGAACGAGCTCATGCTCAGGCTTGCGGATCGCCAGTGCGGGCTTGCGACTCGGCATGCGCAAATATGATCCCGGTTTGAAAAATCCGCCACCGGCAAGCCATCGATCCCCACACTCGCGGCGTCCGGACGCGCGCCGACGACCTACCTGGATACCGGCGACGATCGTCTCCATGGCGGCGGCAATATTGCGATCGCGACAAAGTATTTCCGCGGGAGCACCGCTTGCGAGGCTGAAGACGCGCGAGCGCGACACCGGCCCATGAGGCGCGTCGAGACACCAGCTCGCATCTCTAGTGCAATTTTCGCGGGAGAAGGATTTGGACAGCCGGCTCGCCGGCGGGAATGTGGCTAGTGGTCCGAACCTGACGCCGGACACTCGCGTCGATCCGGACCACCAGCAAGTTAGGTGCAGCAAGTGCAGATCCTCGCGGTGTGACGCCAACGCCTTTAACTGGGGGAACCGGCGCCGGCGCTGCCTGACCGCAAGACGTTCTTCTTTTCTCTTTCAGGCGCTGCTTAATGGAAGAATGGAGTTACCGGTACCTTTCTCCGAGTATACAATTTTGTAAGATTTTGAGCCGTCGCCGTTTTCCATGAAGATTCAGTGCCTTAGGCGGGCGCTCGACGGCGCCCGGCAGCGGCTTCCGGACCGCCGCCGGATGCCGCCAGGAGCGAAAATGCTATAAACCGGCTTCATGAAGATCCTGCTCATCGAGGACGATCAGCCGACCGCCGCCTTCGTGGAGAAGGGGCTGCGTCAGGCCGGCCACGAGGTCGACCACTCCGGCGACGGCCGCGAAGGACTGGTCCTGGCCACCACCGTCACCTACGACGCGGCCGTGATCGACCGCATGCTGCCCGGGCTCGACGGGATGGCCCTGGTCAAGACCCTGCGCGGCGCCGGCATCAAGACGCCGATCCTGTTCCTCACCGCGCGCGGCGGCATCGACGACCGGGTCGAAGGCCTGGAAGCCGGCGCCGACGATTATCTCGGCAAGCCGTTCGCCTTCTCCGAGCTGCTGGCGCGCCTCAATGCGCTGGCACGCCGGCCGCCGATCGCCGGCGAGGCGACGGTGCTGCAGGCCGGCGATCTGGTCATGGATCTGGTCGCCCGCAAGGTGCGCCGCGGCGACCAGACGATCGAGCTGATGCCGCGCGAGTTCAAGCTTTTGGAAGTGCTGATGCGCAACCGCGGCCGGCTGATGACGCGCACCATGCTGCTCGAGCGGGTGTGGGATTTTCGCTTCGATCCCAAGTCGTCGATCGTCGAGACGCATGTGAGCCGGCTGCGCGCAAAGGTGGACCGGCCGTTCGATGTTTCGCTGATCAGGACCGAGCGTGGCATGGGCTACATCCTGGACGGCCCGCCCGTCGCCGAGCGACCGCGCCGGCGATGATCGCATTCCACCGTTCCGGCGCGGTCCGCATCGCCGTGCTCTTTCTCGCGCTGTTCGCCTGCACGGTGGTCGCGGCCTTCGCGGTGACCTACACGCTGGTGCGCGAGGAGATCGTCGATCACCTGCGCCTGAACATCGTCGCCGGCGCCGACTCGATCGCGGCACGCCTGGCGCAAGAGGAGCCCGAGGTGGTGCTGTCCAACTCCAATCGGCAGCGGGTCGTGGCCCTGTTCGCCGCCGACGGCACGCGGGTGTTCGGCGAGCCCGGATTGTCGTCCTTCGTCGGCTGGCGCGAAATCCCGGCCGACAGCGTGGCGCTGGTGGAGGAGCCGCAATACCGGTCCGAGACGGTGCTCGCTTATGGCCGCCGGGTGGGCAAGCTGACCCTGGTGGTCGGCGAGGGCATGGACATCGTGGAGGATTCCCGGGAGGCGCTCACCAGCGGGCTGTTGTGGAGCCTCGCATTCGTGGTGCTGGCCGGCATCGCGGGCGCCGCCCTCATCGCCTGGCGGGTCGACCGGCGGCTCGGGCGCACCGAGGTGGCGCTGACCGCCTATGCGTCCGGCGAGATGTCGCGCCGGCTGCCGATCACCGGTTCCGGCGACGAGCTCGACCGCCTCGCACGCTCGGTGAACGCCGTGCTCGATCGTCTGGCGGCGCTGATCGAGACGACGCGCCAGATCACCATCGATGCCGCCCATGACCTGAAGACGCCGATGACGCGGCTGTTGCATCGGCTGGCCGAGGCGGAGGGCAATTCGGTCGCGGAAGCCAAGTCGGTGCTGCGCTCGGCCGCCACGGACGCCAAGCAGATCATCACCACCTTCGACGCCCTGCTGCGGATCGCGGAGATCGAGGCCGGCGCGCGGCGCGCGCGCTTCGACGTGGTGGACCTGTCCGACGTGGTCGACACGGTCGCGGATGCCTACGGCCCGGAGGCCGAGCAGGCCGGTCAGCGGCTCGAGACCAAGATCCGCCCGAAGCTGTACATCACCGGCGACCGCGAGCTCCTGACCCAGGCCTTCGCCGACCTGGTGGAGAATGCGATCCGCCATGCCGGCAAGGGCGCCACGATTTGCCTGATGGCCGTGAGCCAAGCAGCGGCCGTCGAAGCGATGGTGAGCGACACCGGCCCGGGCGTGCCGGCAGCCGACCGCGAGCGCGTGCTGGGGCGGTTCGTGCGCCTGGAGGCCAGCCGCTCCACGCCGGGCACCGGGCTCGGGCTCACGCTGGTGAAGGCGATCGCGGATTTGCACAATGCGCATCTCGAGCTCAGCGACAACGGCCCGGGCCTTCGGGTGACCATCAGCTTCGCGCAGCCGGCCGCGGCGATGCGATAGAACCGGCAGCCGCCCTCGCGTTTTCCCGCGGCCACGAGCTGGGCGCGGCCGCAACCGGTGCCGCGACCGAGATCAGCTCAAGGTGTCCATGAGCGCCGGCCGCACGCCGAGCTGCCCAGTCAGCCGCTCGAGCTCGGCTCGCGCCTGCGCATTGCCCTGCTGATGCCGCTCGGCCAGGATCAGCTCGTTCTTCAACGAGTGCTCGAGACCGGTGAGCTCGGTCACCCGAACCATGTAGCCGTGGGCCTCCAGTACCAGCCCGCGAATCACATTGGTGAGGTGGGCGCCGAATTCGCGCCGCTGGATCGGATGACGCCAAAGCTGGCGCAGCGGACCCTTCTGGCTCCTGAGCAGCTGGGCGACCTCCGCCTGGCAGCAGGGGACCAGCGCCACGGTCTTGGCCTGGTGGCGCAGCGCAAACCGGATGGCATCGTCGGTCGCCGTGTCGCAGGCATGCAGCGCGGTGACCATGTCGACGCGGCCGCCGGGCAGCACCGTCTCCCCGATCGGCGAGGACATGAACTCCATGCGCTCGAATCCGGACTCGCTCGCCAAGGCACGCGACATCTGCGTCAGGTCCGTCCGCGCCTCCACGCCCACCACTCGCCCGCGTCCGGCCGGACCGAGAACGAGGTCGTAGAGGACGAAGCCGAGATAGGATTTGCCGGCGCCGAGATCGGCCAGCACCGGCTCCGCGGATTGCTCGAGCAGCGCCTCGAGCGCGGGCCGCAGGAGCTGCGTCAGATGCAGCACCTGCTTGAGCTTGCGCCGCGAGTCCGCATTGAGCGCGCCCTCGCGCGTGAGGATGTGCAGCGCCTTGAGGAGGGCGACGGACCTTTCCGGCCGCGGCGCCGGCCAGAGCCCGGCGAGGGCGTCGCTCGCCTTCGCTGCATTCGTCATTGCTGCATTGGTCTTCGCCGTATCGTGCTTGCGCGCCATGATTCCGATCTCGCGCCGCCCGCCCGCGACTGCCTTGGTGTCGCGCCAAGCGCCGCCTACGATGTGCTCGAATGATGTTTATCCTGCAAAACCAGGCTCGCAACGCCATTCTCAAGGCCGGCGCCCGGAAATGACCGCCGCGACGTGCCGCCGCGGGACTGGCAGGCGAGATATGGAGATCGGGCTCGGATTTCCATAATAACGTCCGAAACTTCGTTGCCGTTCCTCGTTCAAGACTCCAAGGTCCCCGCGACCCACGCTCAGCCCTCCCCCCTCGAGGTGCGCCCCCCGCGCCATCGGCGGCCACACCGCCGGCCAAGCCGGAACCGGCCCGAAGCCCGCGGGAGGTGCGTCCGCCCTCCGGTCTGCTATCCTGCCGGCCAAGAACAAGGGCCGCGGGAGCGGCCGGGAGTGGAGATGAGCATGACGTGGTGGCCCGGCTGGAACTCGATTGAGGGTGCCGCCAAATGGGGAGACCTCTTCTTTTGGGCCGGGTTCGCCTGCTTGGTCCTGCTGGCGGGATGCGAAATCCTGTCCAAGGTCTACAGCTGGCGCAAGGATACCCTCCTCGCCATGGAGGGCGATCTGATCTCGATCGCCCGCGACGTCCGCAGCAAGGAGACGGAGCAGGAGCCCGGCGATGCGCGCGCGCGCCGCGACGCCGAGATCGCGAGCACCCGAGCCCCGCAGGTCGAGCCCGACCGGACCGCGCCGGAGCCGCAATTCCAGCCGCCGCTGCAGCCGCAATCAGAGCCGCAGCAGGCGTCGCGCGAAGCAGAACCGCTCGCCCGCACGCCCGAGCAGGTTGCCCGCCTCCAGGAACGATCTCCCCGCAGCCTGACCGAAGCCCAGAAGAAGAGCATCGTGGCGTTGCTGGCGCCGTTTCGCGGCCAGAAGTTCTCCGTGGTCTGCATCGCGGGAGATACCGAAGGCAAGAATATCGCCGAGCAGATCGTGACCGTCCTGCGTGCCGCCGGATGGGACTTTCCGGAGACCGGCGTCGCCGAAGCCGCTTACAACAACAAGGAGCCGCTCGGCCTCTCCCTGATGGTCAATGCCGGACAGATCATGACGCCGAGCGTGCTGCGACCGGTCGCCATGCTGGTCAAGGGCTTGGCGGATGCCGGTCTCATGCAACGCAATGGCGCGCTCGCCGATCCGAATATTCAGCGCGATCGCATCGAGGTTCGGGTCGGCCGCAATCGCAATCCGGCGTGATCCGGCGAGGCGCGCCGGGACGGTCCGCTGCAGATTCCTGTTAGCTGTTGCCGTATTGCAACAGCCATGCGCCGCTCAGGCATATAGCATCGCGCCGGCGTGGTGGATGGAATGGGGGCGTTCGACATGAGGAAGCTGCTGCCGGGAAGCGTGGCGCTCGTGGCACTATGTGTGAGTATCCCCGCGATGGCGGCGGATCTCGAGGTCGGGGCACCGGGGCCGGCCTACAAGGCGGTGCGGCCGGTCGTGCGGGCCTACGACTGGAGCGGGTTCTATGTCGGCGGCAATGTCGGCGGCCATTGGGGCACCGACAAGGTGACCACAGTAACAGACGTCGACTTCGAGGGCGGTGGCACAGCCACCGGAGCCGCCATCGACGGAGCATCGCCGGCCACCTTGCATCCGGAAGGCTTCATCGGCGGCGTGCAGGCCGGCTTGAACCTCGAAGGCAGCGGCGGGGTGTTCGGCATCGAGGTCGATGCCAATTGGCTGGGCGGCTCGGCATCGCGGAGGTTGACCAACATCCCGGTCATCACGCCCGGCGATGCCATGACCAATACATCGCAGGCCTCATTCCTCTCCACCATGCGCATGCGCTGGGGAACGACGGTGCTCTCCGACCGCTCGCTGTTCTACGTGACCGCCGGCTTCGCCTTCGCGACAGTCAAGACGACCGACGCCATGGGGCATTTCGGCAATACGCTCATCACCTCGGTCACCGGCAGCACGACGCAGCCCGGCTTTGCGGCGGGCGGCGGTTTTGAATACGCCTTCACCGACAATATCTCGGCGAGGGTCGAGTACCTCTATGTCGGCATCAGGAGCTTCACCACCACCATCCCGGGCACGCCGGGACTTGCCGACAGCATCGCGGTCAATCACGATTACAGCGACCACATCGGACGCTTCGCCTTGAATTTCAAGTTCGGCGGGATCGGCTGGTAATCGACCGACTGCCGGCCGGCTCCGGAAATGACGTCACGCGAGCGGCGATTCGGCCGCCGGCGGACGTGAAGACCGCTTCGGAATCCGGCAGCCGCCGGGGCGATTGATGACGAACCAGACGCAATCCGCTGCTCCCGAAAAGTCCTGCGGCTCGTGCACGCAATGCTGCCGCATGCTGTCGGTGCCCGAGCTCTACAAGCCGGCGTGGAGCCCCTGCCCCAATTGCGCCGCCGGCGTCGGCTGCAAGGTTTATCCGGACCGGCCGCAGTCGTGCCGCGACTTCCTCTGCGGCTGGCTGCAGGCACCCTATATGGGTCCGGAGCTCAGGCCGGACCGATCTCATGTGGTGTTCTTCCAGCCCGACCGGCACACCATGGTGGCCAATTGCGATCCCGACCATCCCGACGCCTGGCGCGCCCCCGTGGTGATGGCGGTCCTGCATCGGCTGGCGCACAACTTCGCCGAGCGGGTCGTGCTGGTGCGGGTCGAAAATCGATTCTGGCGCATCACCGCGGATGCCGTCGTGCCGATCACCAGCTGAGCAGCCCGCCCATTCTTTGCTCCTTCAAACTGTCACAAGAATCAGCTAGCTATCTTCCCCATGGCGGCTCGTAGATGGTGAATCGATGAGCAGGGGGACGCGTCCGAAACCAACGGATCGTGGTCCATCGCCCTCCGCGTCGCCTACTTCCGAACACTACCGCAAACTGCCGATCCGGCTCTCGGGCGCAACCTCGCGCCCGGCGCCGGCTATTCCCTAAAGGTTCAGCAAAAGGAGTCTGCCCTTGGGTAAGCAATTCACGAAGAAGAGACGCCGGAACGCACGCCCGGTCGCGACCGCCGAGATCATCGAATTTCAGGGGTCCAAGTTCGAGGCCGAGCGCCTCCCTCCCCCCATCAGGGCGCTCAACCCGACCCAGGCCGACTACCTCGATGCGCTCGCCTGCAGCCCGCAGGTGGTGGTGCTGGGACCGGCCGGCACCGGCAAGACCTGGATCGCCGCCACCCATGCGGCCGATCTCTATCGCCGCCGGCAGATCTCCAAGATCATCCTCACGAGGCCCAACGTGCCGTGCGGTCGCTCGCTGGGATTTTTCCCGGGCTCGCTCGAGGACAAGTTCGCCCCCTGGGTCGCCCCGGTGGTCGAGGCCATCAAGGACCGGATCGGGGCGCCTGCCTACGAGATCGCGCTCAAGCGCGGCCACATCGAGATGGTGCCGTTCCAGGTCATGCGCGGCAGATCATGGAAGAACGCCTTCGTGCTGCTCGACGAGGCGCAGAACACCACGCCGGCCGAGATCAAGATGTTCCTCACGCGGGTGGGCGAGGACTGCACGGTGATCATCAACGGCGACGTGAGCCAATGCGATCTCGATGAAACCTCGGGCCTGCGTACGGTGCTGCAGCTGATCAAATCGCAGAGGCTGCCGGTGCCGGTAATCGAGTTCACCGCCGCCGACATCGTGCGCTCCGGGCTGTGCGCCATGTGGGTGCGCGCCTTCGCGGGAGCGCGGATTTAACGGGATGGCGGGCGCCCACCTTCAGGGCGGTTACGCCCGTCTTCGACGGGCTACGGGGCGCCCCTACCAAGCAACCGGACGGCATTCGTAGGGGCGGCCCTCGTGGCCGCCCTCTTTTCAGGCCTTCACGTTCAGGCCTTCACGGCGTTCCGGCGCTGGCATCCGCGGCGAGCTTCCTGATCTCGGCCGGCGTCTTGCTCAGGCCAGCGACCAGTGCGTCGATCTCGGTGCCCGACACCGGCCGCACCTCGAGATCGAGCTTCTGGGCTTCGGCCAGGAACTCCTTGTCCTTCATGGTGGCGTCGAAGGCGGTGCGCAAGGCACGCAGCCGCTCCTCCGGAATGCCCGGCGGCGCGGCGAACGGGCGCGCCAGGGTCTGGCGCGAGAAGATCAGCTCGAGCACCGCGACCTTGGACGGATCCTCGGTCAGCTTGGTGATCAGCGGCACGTTCGGCAGGTCCTCGTGCGGGGTCAGGCCGAGCTGGACCGGCACCGCGATCTCGCCGGAGTCATAAAGCTTCTTGCTGCGGCTCTTCAACGTGCTCCACGACCAGCCGCACAGCCCGCCCAGCTCGCCGCGCTCGACCGCCAACAGGATATCGGCCGTGCCCGGATAGCCGCTGATCAGCTTGAGCTTGGCGTTGAACACGCTGCGCAGCACATTGGCGTAGACCCCGAGGTCGTCGGCCTGGCCGGAGCTGCCGACGGTGGTTTCCTTGGTCAGCATGTCGTCCCAGGTCCGGATCCCGGAGCTGCGGCTGAAGCCGCAGACGCTCACCTCGTTGGTGACGCTGCCGAGCCAGCCGAAGTTCTGCGCCTCGAACTGCCCTTTGTTGGCGCCGAGCAGCGTGTCCACGATGATGCCGCGCGAGAAGGTGCCGATGACGGTGCCGTCCTTGGGGGCGGCGTTGTAGAGCGAGCTCGCCGCCCTTACGCTGCCGGCGCCGGCCATGTTCTGCGGCACGATGCTCGGGTTGCCCGGGATGAAGCGGCCGAGATGACGCGCCACCGCGCGCCCGTAGAGGTCGTAGCCGCCGCCCGGACCGAAGCCGATCAGGAGCTGCATGGTCTTGCCCTTGTAGAAGGCCTCGACCGAATCCGCCGCCAGGCCAGGGATGGCGCCGCCGAGCATGGCGAGCAACGCAATCGTCGTCAGTACGCGCATCCGCCGCACATTCGCGACGCTGCTCCACGACCCCTTCATGTCTGATCTCCCGAGCATCCGTATCCGTGGTTGCCGTAGCCGCAGCGCTCGCCCGTGTGCCGGACCTTGGTTCTGGTTTCGCCGCAGGCGCGACTGCTGGACATTCGCGCATGCTTCGATGATAGTGGCGGCCATCCCATCATGGCGCAAGTGGACACGCTCACGGCGTGCGTGGGAACCAATGAGGCCGCCGTCAGGCGGTCACTTTGTCGCATCTCGCGAGCTCCACCGACGTTCTCCAACCTTCAGCGGAAACTACATATGACCACCAGGATTCAACTATCGCTCGCATGCGGCGACTACGAGATCATGCGCGCCCTCAAGGAGGGCACCGTCCGGCCGGATGGAATCGATCTCAAGGTTCTCACCGCCATGGACTCGCCGACCCGCCATTGGCGCTTCCTGCGCAACGGCGACTTCGACATGGCCGAGGTCTCGTGCTCGTCCTACATCGCGGCCCGCGACCGCGGCCTGCCGTTCCGGGCGCTTCCGGTGTTTCCGCACCGGCGCTTCCGGCACGGTTTCGCCTACATCAACACCGGCAAGGGAATCAAGAAGCCGACCGACCTGATCGGCCGCAAGGTCGGCGTCAAGTTCTTCCTGATCAGCGCGGCGCTGTGGATGCGCGGCATTCTCGAGCACGAATACGGCGTGCCGTTCAAGTCGATCAAATGGTTCACCGAGCTCGACGAGGACGTCGATCTCGCGCTGCCGCCCGAGGTGAGCATCACGCGGGTGCCGGCGTCCAAATCGATCGTCGGCATGCTGGTCGACGGCGAGCTCGACGCGGTGCTGCACGCCGACCTGATCAGGCCGATCCGCGAGAACGACCCGCGGGTCGGGCGGCTGTTTCCCGACTACAAGACCGAGGAGATGGCCTACTACAAGAAGACCGGCGTGTTCCCGATCATGCACACTTTGGGGATCAAGCAGGAGATCGTCGACAAATACCCCTGGGTTCCCATCAACATGTACCAGGCGCTGAACGAATCCAAGGCGATCGCGATGCAGCGCATGGAGAACCCGCGCATCGTGCCGCTGGTATGGTACCGCGAGGCCTGGGAGGAGCAGGAGGCCATGTTCGGCACCGATCCGTGGCAATACGGATTGACCGAGGGCAACCTCAAGACCCTGGAGACGCTGGTTGGCTATTCCTTCGAGCAGGGGCTGATCAAGCGCAAGCTGCCGATGGACGAGCTGTTCCTGAGCGTGTCGCAGGGCGCCCGTCGGGGCGATGAATTCACCTTTTAACGGGTGTAGGATGGCGGCTGGAAACTTTGCCGGCGCCGGTGCGTTGCCGCGGATGGGCTGACGGTGGCAAGACCGTTCCCGGGCCGGCGTTGCGCATGAGAACCCATGGAGGAGCTGCACATGACCAAGATCACCTACGAGATCGTCGAGCACGACGGCGGCTGGGCGTACCGGGTCGACGGCGTCTTCTCCGAGACCTTCCCGTCCCACGACCTCGCCCGCAAGGCGGCGGAGCGGGCCGCCCGCGAGCAGGTGGTGCCGGGTGTCACCACCGGCATCACCTACGAGGACAAGAGCGGCCGGTGGCACAATGAGGTCGCGGCGGGCGACGACCGGCCCGAGACCGACGTCAAGGGATGAGCGCTGTTTGTTGCCCCGCGGGCGCCAGACACGCCAGCATTCTGGTCGCGGCACGAATTCGAAAATACGCCGGCCGCGGTCCGGCGCTCAAGATCGGATAGCGGACTGCGCGTTGATGAAAGAGGGCCTGCTGGTGCGACGGAGCCGCCGGCCGGCATTGTAGATGAGGTTCGGTACCCGCCGGACGAGACCGAAGTCTCGACCGGCTACGCGCAGAGGCCTCGGAGGCGCCTCGAAGGCAGCGAGAGCATGTGCGTCAATGCACCTGCGGGCCGCTTCCTTGCGCCTGGGCCCGAAGCTGGTCCGGCGTGGCCAGCGCCGATTCCTTGGTGCAGATGTCCGTGAACTGCACGCTGCCGTCCTGGAGATAGGTCTTGGTCAGGCAGTTGCAGGGGGCGGTCGGCGTCGACGCAACCGGAGCGCTCACCCGCGTGATCTCGCGCGTGGTCACACCATCCTCGATCATCACCGGAGCATGCTGGTGATGCCACCAGAAATGCGGCTCATCAGGGCGCCTGACGATGACGCCGAATATTGGGTGCACCGGGTGCAGCACGACCCCCATCACGGGGTGCGGCGGGAGAATGAGGCCCTGGACGGGTTTCTTGATGATGACACCCATCGGATGCGCGGATGCGCCGGTGGGGGCGAGAGCCGCAGCGCCCAAGAGGGCGACCGCTGCCAATGCGTAGATCGAAGAACGGCTCAACATCGGGATAACTCCTGAAGGGGTTGGATCATCCCATCCGGCGATTGGTCGAGCGGCCGCGCTAACAGGTTCATATCAAACAAAAACTCGCCCGCGGCCGATGAACGAAAGTACAGGATCGCCGAAACGCCCGGCCGGCCTGAACGGCTTTCGCGGCCCAGGCGACAAAGGGAGGGACACTATGCAAGAGGTGGCGCGATGGCTTGGCGTTGCATGCTTCTTCCGCTGCTGGGGCTGCTGACGCTTGCGCCGTGCGCGGCTTCGGCCGCCGACTACGAGCCCTTCACCGAGGTGCAGTTGCAGGAGCTGCTGCAGAAGAATCCCGCGACCGGGCTTCCGGTCGACTCCATCAGCGAGCTCGTTCCGCTGCTGCCGCGCGAATTGCGCGAGAACTTCACGTTGGTGTACGAGAGCCGCAGCCCCTTTCGCTCCGGCATCTCGCCGGAATTTCCGCGCGTGATCCTGTTCACCAACGACGCCCGGCTGGTGCTGACGTTCATCGGCGACGAACGGCAGCCCGGCGCCGAGCTGCTCGAGACCATGTCGTTCGACTACGAAAGCGCGACCTTCGAGCTCCACGCCTATCTGCTCCCCGGCGGCGAGCGCAAGAGCTGGCGCCCCTCCGCCGAGGAGGCCCGATGCGCGCGCTGCCACGGCGCCGATGCGCGGCCGATCTTCGATTCCTATCCGCTCTGGCCCGGCTACTACGGCTCCGTGCAGGACACTTTTCCGCACGACCGGATCGGCCAGAAAGAGGCCAAGAACTACGCGGCCTTCTCCGCCGGGGCCGCCAAGACCGGTGTCTATAAGGACCTGATCTATCCGGCCGGCAGTCCGGTCAGCCCCTATCTCGACCCGAGCCTGTTCCACGACAACACGGTGACGCTACAGCCAAAGCAGTTTCCCTATCTGCCCAACGCCCGCCTGGGCATCGCCTTAACCGAGCTCAACCGCCAGCGGATCTATCGCAAGCTCACCGCCGGAGACGGCTTTGCGGCCAACGAGAAGCAGCTGCTGGCGAAGCTCCTGGAGTGCCGGCCGGCGGATCGCCCGGACCGCAATGCGTTACGGCCGATCGAGGAGCAGTTGCGCACCGAAAACGCGGCGCGCCTGAAGCGGCTGGGCGTGCTCCCCGGCGATCCGAAGAAGACCCGCGACGACATGCAGGAGCTGCAATTCGTGCGCGAGCTGGCGGAGATCGATTGGGTGGCCAAGCGGGCCGGCGTCGATCGCTCCGACTGGTCGATGGCGATGGAGCCGGGCTCGCTCGCGTTCTTTGACGGCATCCTGAGCGGAGTCTCGCAAGGCCGCAGCTACTACCTCAAGGAAGACCTGATCTTCGAGCTCCTGTCGCATCTGCGCGATCGCGAGCCGGCATTCCGCCCGTATTTCGCCTGGGCAAACGTGTTCGATGATCTCGGCTATCCGTTCGGTCACCGGGTGGACCTGAGCCGGGCGGTCAAGAGTTGCGCCCTGTTACCGAGCGCCTCATAGCGGCGGGCGGCGCTTGCCGCCCGCGCGCCGGATCGATAATTTGCGCGGGCCGCCACCCCCACATAGATCCGGAAGGAAACCTCACATGATCAGGCCTTACGCCATCCTGGGCGCGTTTGCGCTCGCCGCCGTCTCGAGCATGGCCGCCGCGCAGCAGCCTGCGCCCGGGGCAGCGCCACAGCGCGTTCCCGCCGCCCGCGGCCCCGACACCGCGCTCGCACTCGAAGCCGCGCAGATCGCGATCAGCACCTGCACCACCAACGGCTACACGGTCGCGGCCAGCATCGTGGATTCGGCGGGCGTGCTGAAGGTGCTGGTGGCGGCCAACGGCGCCAGCAAGGGGGCGGTCGAGTCCAGCACCAAGAAGGCGGTGACCGCGAACGCCATGAAGGCCGCGACCTCCGAGATCCAGGAAAAGATGAAGACCGATCAGGCGCTGGCCGCCAAGGTTGCGGCCGACACCAGCCTGTTCGTCCGCGCCGGCGGCCTGCCCCTCATGGTGGGCGGCGACCTGATCGGCGCGGTCGGCGTCGGCGGCGCTCCCGGCGGCGAGAAGGATGAAGCCTGCGCTTTGGCCGGCATCGACAAGATCAAAGCCAGGCTGAAGTAGCGCCCTACCCAGCCCCGCCTCGCGTCGGCAACCACGGGTCTCGGCGCCCTTCGGCGGCGCCGGGACCATGCCGCCCCTCCCCGACTCGCCACCACCAGATACCGTGAGTTAACGTATCGTTAACGCGTTCCATCGCAGTGTACGGATCGGAGGGTGCGGGGGGTTCGGGAGGTTTCCATGCTGGCCGACCAATACATGCCTGACGACGACGTCTGTCCGGTGCGTGACGAATTGTTGGGTGAGCTATACGGCGCCAGCAAGCTCGGCCTGCCTGCCCTACTGGCGACCGTGCCACCGAGGACCAGGGCGATGCTGGCCCTGTTCTGCTACCACCGCAGCCATCTGCATTCGATGGGATTGGCCATCGCGGCCAGTTGCGAGGAAGACGACCTGGTCAGGTTCGGGGGACGGGTGGGAGCCAATCTGTACACCCGCTCGCAAGAAGCCCAGCAACCACAGCCGCTCGCCCCGCACCAGGCCAGCCGGCGCAAGATCACGCTGGCGAGCGGACAGCTGCGTAACATGGCCCCGCTCCAGGACGACGAGCCGGACGAAGAGGTCGCCTGAGGGGCGGCTGCGGCCGGCCGATCCGACCGCGACCTCACGGACACTGCGCTCCCGTATCGATCCAGGCCTGCACCAACGCCCCGAACAGCTGTTGGGTGCCCGGGGCCGGATCGCGTCCCGCGCCCGGCTGCCAAGCCCAAGCGACCACGTCATCGCCGGCGGCGTGCTCGTGCAGCCGCGCGAGATCGCGGCCGCCGTTGCGCTGCGGGTCCTTGAGCTGCAGGCAGATCTGGCCGAGCGACTTGCCCTGCCAAGCCATCTCGATCGGTGCCATGCCCCAGCGTTGATGCCCCGGGATGCTGCGGTAGTTGGCGCGCTCCTCCAGGGTGTAGTTGTGCTCGGTGTGGCAGGCGCTGCAGCTGTTGCCGGGGACGCCGAGGCCGGCATCGCCGCGCGTGACCGGCGGCAGATGCTCATGCATGTCGTTGCCTTGGGTCGGCCGGTCACCGGCCGGATGGCAGTTCATGCAGCGCGGGCTGGTGATCACTTTCGCGGCTTCAGTGAACAGCGCGCGCGAGCGCGCGGCCTGATCCGTGATGGAGGTGAAGGCCGAGGGATCGCGCAGCCCGCCGCCTGCTTGCGGCGTGGCCGCCGGGGCTGCTGGCGCCTGCGCGAAGGCATGGATCGAGGCGAGCGCCACCGCGCCGGCCAGGGAGATCAGGAGGATTGCGGCTCGCATGGCGCACCTTTGCGGGTTGTCCGTGTCCGGAAACAACCTCCGCGGCCGCAATTGGTTTCAGCTGTGGTCGAGCCGGTTGCAGCCATGCGCAGACGCCTCAGGCATACGTGCGCGAGGGCTCGGCCGGCGCGGTCGAGACCCTCAATGCAGGATCTTCACGTCCTCGGGCTTCGCCGGGCCCGGCAGGCTGCTCACATAGGCGTAGATGTCGGCGAGCTGGGCTTCGTTCAGCACCAGCGGCGTATAGGGCGGCATGGTGTTGGCGGGCTTGCGCAGCTGGGCGGCGAAATTCTCGTACGGCATCGGGTTGGGGGCGAGCCGCGGCCCGGTACCGCGCGAGCCCTGGCCGACGGTCCCATGGCACTGGTAGCAGCCGTCGGCCATGAACAGCTTGTAGCCGTTGGCGACGTCGCCGGCCGGCGCCGGCGCCTGCGCGAATGCCGAGCCGCTGGTTCCGATCAGCACCGCGAGGCAGAGAGTAATTTTTTGCATGTCGGCGCCCTCAACGTCCCTGGGTGACGGCGTCGACCAGCACCGGCTCGCCGGCCTTGACGATCTGCACCGCCTTCTTGAGCACCGGCCCGAGCTCCTTGGGATCGGTGATCGGCCCGAACGCGGCGATGCCCAGCCCCTTGGCCATGGTGGCGTAGTCGATGAACGGATCGCGCAGCGCGACCCCGATATGGGTGCGGTCGATGCCGCGCTGGCGCCGGTTGGCCATGCGCTGAATGCCCATGATTTCCTGATGATAGGCCCGGTTGTTGTGCATCACGTAGAGGATCGGCAGCCGGCTGCTGGCGGCCGTCCACAGCACGCCCGGCGAATACATCAGATCGCCGTCCGGATTGATCGAGACGGTGATGCGGCCGTGCTTCTTGTTGGCGACCGCGGCGCCCGCCGCCGCCGGCGCGCAATAGCCGATGCCGGAGCCGCCGGCGGCCCCGGTGTTGTGATAGTGCTTGCTCATGTCCCACAGCCGTGCCGGCCAGCCGCTCACGAAATTGCCGGTGGTCGAGGCCAGCGACCAGTCCTCGTCGCGGATCGCCTCGTAGACCTCGGCGCACAGCCGGCCGGTGGCGATCGGGCTCGCATCCCAGGCGAACAGCACGTCCTTGCGGGCCTGCGCGGCCGCCTGCTTGTGCGCCGCGGCGAGCTTCTCGCCGCGCGCCTCGAACTTCGCCTTCTGGCCGGCGCTCATGCATTTGCGCACCGCCTCGGTCAGGTAGGGCAGCGAGGCTTCCGAATCCGCCGGGATCGACAGATCGATCGCCTGGTAGCGCATGAAGTCCTGGTAGTTGGCGTGGATGAACAGGTCGGCCGAGCTGATGCTGATCAGCTTGGTGTTGTCCTTGATGGTGGAGTTCGACCAGCTCTCGATATTGTCGTGGAAGGCGTGGGTGGCATTGTAGAAGTCGAGCACCTCGAGGCCGAGGATCACGTCGGCCTGGGCGATCAGGGCGCGCGAGCGCTCGCTCAGGTTATATTTGTGCCCGGTCGGGAAGTTCATGCGGCTGCCCATGTCGCAGATCGGCACGTGCAGGACCTCGGCGAGCTCGACCAGCCGGTCGATGCCGGCTTGGGTGCGGGTGTTGCGGTCGGCCACGATCACCGGATTTTCCGCGTTGACCAGCATCTGGGCGGCTTCCGCCAGCGCGTTCTGATCGCCCGAGACCGGCGCCACGCGCGACAGCTTGGGGATGGCCGGCTTCTTCTTGTGCTCGGGCAGCGGCTCGTCCTGCATCTCGCTGTCGAGGATGAGAAGGGTCGGCGCCATCGGCGGCGTCATGGCGATCTTGTAGGCGCGCACCGCCGAATCCGCGAAGTGCTCGAGCGACATCGGCGTGTCGTCCCACTTGACGAAATCGCGCACCAGGCCGGCGGCGTCCTGCACCGCATGCACCCAGACCGCGGCGCTGCCGCGCTTGGGGGCGTCGAGCGTATTGCCGGCCATAATGTAGACCGGCACCCGGTCGCACCAGGCGTTGTAGATCGCCATCGAGGCGTGCTGCAGCCCGACCGTGCCGTGCGCCAGCACCAGCATCGGCTTGCCCTCGATCTTGGCATAGCCGTGCGCCATCGCGACCGAGGCTTCCTCGTGGGTGCAGGTGTGCCATTCGAGGTTCGAGTAGTTGATCAGCGATTCATGCAGGCCGCGGAAGCTGGTGCCCGGATTGGCGGCGATCTGGCTGATGCCCAGGCTCTGGATCACGTCGACCATGAAGTCGGAGCTGGCCGAGCCCTGCAGGATCGGCATCTCCGCCGGGATGCCCTGCTCCATGCGCGGATTGGGCCCCGGCACCGGCCCGACCGGGCGCGGCGGCCCGTCCGGCTGACCGGCCGTCTGCGCCTTGGCGGCGAGCGGCGCCCCGACCGCCGCGGCGCCGGCGAGACCGGCGCCCTTCAGCAGGCCGCGCCGGCTGAGACTGGGGGTTCTCCTCGTCTTGGACATGGGTGGCTCCGTGTAGCTGTCAGCTCTGCTGGCGTTTCGGGCTATTTTTGCGCAGTGAGTTCGAGGTTTTTCTTCGTTGCGGCTATTGGAGCACGCGCCGGAACGGGCGGCAAGGCTTGGCGACAAGGCAACAAGATTGGGCAACAAGGCCTCACCGCTCACGATCTGGCGAAGCCGATGAGCGGCGCCAAATCATGATTGTCTGCCGCACGCAGTGCCTCGATGTAAGCGCGCCTGGCGCCGCCATCGGCCTGAATATCCGCGCGGCCCCAGGTGAATTGGTCGGACCCTTGCTGGACGATCAGGAGGTCTGCGGCAAGACGAGACCATCGGCCGTTGCCGTTGGGAAACGGATGCACGACGACCAGGCGGTGATGAAACCGTACCGCCAATTCTTCGGGCGCATAAGATCGATGCTCGAGCCAATACCGCGCGTCATCCACGATCTGGCGAAGCTCAAGCTCGACACGATGGCGCTCGACCCCGAGATTGCGGTCGGAGGTGCGGTACATTCCGGCCCATCGCCACACGCGATTGAACATTCTTCGATGCACCCCGCGAAGGAACACGTCGTCCGGAACATTTCGTTTCCGGCTGAAAGCCCAACGATCAGCTTCGAGGATGTTTTGCTGCTCCAGCTCGTTGAGCTCGCTGCGCAAGGTGACATGCGTGGGGATCAGCCCCTCCCGTTCCTCGGGCGTCAGTGGCGTCGCATCGTCATCGTCCGCAAACGGCTCCGTCATTTCTCATCCCAGAGGCGGGCGGGACGACGCAACAATTCTTCGACCAGACGGCTGCGCAATTCCTTGGTTGCCTTGCCCCGCACGACTTGATTCTCGAGCCGCATCGTCTGCTCCACATTCGCGAGCTGACGTGCGGCGACGAGCTCGGCCCGTTGGCGCACGGTTTCCGCCAGCGGGCGGTCCGGTACCAGCGCGTACACGAGGCGGCATCCGAGCGCTTCGGCGGCTCGTTGAAGCGTGTGCAGCGTGACGTTGCCGCTCACTTCCGATTTCTCCAGCTCGATGATCCTGGGCTGCGATACCCTGAGCCGCCGCGCGAATTGGGCGGTCGTCATGCCGAGCGCGTCCCGCACGGCCCGCAGCCAGCCCTTTGGCGGGCGGGGGCTCCCGGCGATCCGGCGCAAGGCGGCAAAACGGGTATCGAGATGGCGGATGGCATCGTTCATGCGATAACCTATACCATATTATCTTGCAGAGTTTCAATAAGATATTTCTTATTGTATCCAACAAAAAAATAAGGAATATGCTATCAATCCCAATCCGTGAACACCGTGCCGTGGAGGGCATTCGCGGCCATCGCCGCGGGCCCCGCGCTGCGGCTTTCCTTATCGTGTGTCCTCCGCTACGACCACCATGAGCCTTCCCAAACCCGCACGGAGCCGAAAGGTGACCTGTCTGGAACGCCCCCCATCCCGCTTGTGGTGCCGCCTGGCGGGCGCGATCGCCTGCGCTTGGCTCGCGGGGGCCACGCTGGCCACCGGCATGGCGGCACGCGCCCAGGATCAACGCACCGCTCCCGCGCAGGACGTGATCTTCGCGCGCAAATCGCTGATGAACTTCATGTGCGACACCATGGCCGAGATCGAGCGGATGATCGCCATGCGACAGGTCGATCTCGATGGCCTGCGCGGCGGCGCGGACGCGATGTCGGTGATGCTGCTGGCGTTCCCGCATCTGTTCCCGGCGAATTCGAACCAGTGGGATCCCGGCGTCGATCCGGATCCGGTGACCGGCACCTTCGCGTCGCCGGAGCTCTGGAGCAACTATCCGGATTTCTACCGGCTGGCCGCCGCCGCCGCGGCGAGCGCCCATGACATGAGCCGCGCCGCCACGCTCGAGGATTTCAAGAGTCACGCCCGCGAGCTGCGGATCACCTGCGACACCTGCCACGCGCTCTATTCGGAAAATCAATGATGAATTCGACACTACCTCGCGCGTGCTTTCTGCTGGCCGTCGGCGCGATGGTCTGGCTCGTGCCCACGACACGATCGCCAGCCCGCCCGGCGCAGCAGACGCTCGAAGCCCGCATCGCGGAGCTCAAGGCCAAGACGGCCGCGCTGGTCGCGTCGGCACGGCCCGCGCTCGATACCATGACGCTGGCGCAGCGCCTGGCCGCGCCGCCCGCGGTGTGGCGGGTGCCGGGCGCGCTCGCCGGGTTCAAGGACTGCGCCGACTGTCCCCAGATGGTGGTGATACCGGCCGGCGAATTCACCATGGGATCGCCGCCTGCCGAGCAGCAGGCCGAGACCCAGCACCGCGTCACCATCGCGGCGCCGTTCGCGGTCAGCAAGTTCGAGATCACCTTCGACGAATGGGCGGCCTGCTTGAAAGGTGGCGGCTGCGACGGCTACCGGCCGGCGGACCAGGGCTGGGGACGCGGCAAACGCCCGGTCGTCAATCTGTCCTGGGAGAACGCCAAGGATTACGTGAAGTGGCTCAGCCAGAAGACCGGCAAGCCATACCGGCTCTTGTCCGAGGCCGAATGGGAATATGCCGCCCGCGCCAGCACCACGACGCGGTTCTGGTTCGGAGAGACACTGTCGCCGAGCCAGGCGAACTTCGACGGCAGTCCCGACGGTACCGGCCCCTCGGCGGTGAATCGGCAGAAAACCATGCCGGTCGGCAGCTTCCCGGCCAATGCGTTCGGCCTGCACGATATGCACGGCAATGCCTGGGAGTGGGTGGAGGATTGCTGGCACGACGACTACACGGCCGAGGCGCCGACCGACGGCTCGGCTTGGCTGCGGGATGTCTGCAAAGGTCATGTGGGGCGTGGGGGCTCATGGGAGGATTCGCAGGGCGAGCTGCGCTCATCCGCCCGCACCGGCGGCTTCTCGGACGAGAGGGCCGCGACCGACGGCCTGCGCATCGCGCGCGGTCTTTGAGCCCTCGGACCGGCCTCGCCAGGGGGGACGAGCTGCCACACCTCGCGGCGGCGGCGCGCCTTAACTTAAGCGCCGGGGAATCGACATCTTCGCTCGCTATCGCGCGGCGCCTGGGTTAGGAACGCCCCTCGCCCCTCCCGCAATCGTTTTCGACCTTTCGGCGCCCCTTTCCCATGCTTCAAATCGACAATCTGGTCTTCAACGCCTGGAATCGGCGTTTTTTTGATTCCGCCAGCGTGTCGCTGCCGGTCGGGGCCAAGGTCGGCCTAGTCGGACGCAACGGGATTGGGAAAACCACGCTGTTCAAGCTGATCCTGGGCGAGCTCGCCGCCGACGGCGGCGAGATCTCGCTGCCCAAGGCCGCCCGCATCGCCTCGGTCGACCAGGAGCATCCGGCGACGCCAGTGAGCCTCATCGATACTATCCTGGCGGCAGACGTGCAGCGCGAGGCGCTCAACGCCGAGCTCGAGACCGCGGCGCCGGAGCGCCTGGGCGACATCTACCAGCGGCTGATCGAGATCGACGCAGATCGGGCGCCGGCGCGGGCAGCCGAGATCCTGAGCGGGCTCGGCTTCACCACCGCCGATCTGATCCGTCCGATGGCGGAATTCTCCGGTGGCTGGCGCATGCGGGTGGCGCTGGCGGCGGCGCTGTTCGCGCAGCCCGAGCTGTTGCTGCTGGACGAGCCCACCAACTATCTCGACCTCGAGGGCGCGCTGTGGCTGGAGGCGCGGCTCAAGAAATATCCGCACACCGCGCTCATCATCAGCCATGACCGCGAGCTCCTGAACAATTCGGTCGACGCCATCCTGCATCTGAGCGAGGGCAAGCTCACGCTCTATACCGGCGGCTACGATGCGTTCGAGCGCCGGCGCGCCGAGATGAGCCGGCTGCAATCCGCCACCCGGGCCAAGCAGGAGGCCGAGCGCGCCCACCTGCTGAGCTTCATCAATCGCTTCAAGGCCAAGGCCAGCAAGGCCGCGCAGGCGCAGTCGCGGGTCAAGCGCCTGGCCAAGCTGGAGCCGGTCGCGGCGGCGATCGAGGAGCGGGTGGCGCCGTTCACCCTGCCCTCGCCGGCGCGCGCGCTCGCCCCGCCGCTCTTGGCACTCGAGGCCGCCGCCGTCGGCTACGGCGGCACGCCGGTGCTGCGCGACCTCAACCTGCGGCTCGACGTCGACGACCGCATCGGCCTCCTGGGGGTGAACGGGGCCGGCAAATCGACCTTCGCCAAGATGGTGGCGGGCGCGCTGGCGCTGCAATCGGGCCAGATGAAACGCGACAACCGCATCCGGGTCGGCTGGTTTCACCAGCATCAGATCGAGGCGCTCGATCCGAAGGATTCGCCGCTCGACATCGTGCGGCGCGCGCGGCCTGACGACAGCGAATCCGCCCGCCGCTCGCGCCTCGCCCAATTCGGGCTCTCGTTCGACAAGCAGGAGACCACGGTCGCGGACCTCTCCGGCGGCGAGCGCGCGCGGCTGTTGCTCAACCTAGTCGCCATGGCGGCGCCACATCTGTTGATCCTCGACGAGCCGACCAATCATCTCGACATCGACAGCCGGCGTGCGCTGCTCGATGCGCTCAACGGCTATGAGGGCGCTGTCATCCTCATCACCCACGACCGCTCCCTGATCGAGCTGGTGGCGGACCGGCTGTGGCTCGCCGCCGACGGTCACATCAAGCCGTTTCCCGGCGACATGGACGACTACGCCCGCTTCGTGCTCGACCGCGCCCGGGCCGGCATCCGGGCTCCCGCGCAGGGCGGCAAACGCAAGGATCGCGACAATCCCAAGGATCGCGGGATCGTACCGACACAGCGGCCGGTGCGGCAGAAACAGAAGGGATACGCCTGACACAACTGGAGCGGCGCCGGCGCCGCGCAACTCGGCTGCACCCGGGACGTTCTGCTATCGATTAAGAAAGGCAATCCGATCCCGGCCGCCCGCGGCCATCGCGAATTGAACCTGCATGGCAAGTCCTCCCGAAAGCGCTCTGGCGCCGCGCCTGATCTTCGGTCTCGAGGTTCCCCGGCCGCTGCGCACCCTGGTGCGGGCGCGGGAATCGAGCCTCGCCATCCTGGGCGCGGTGGTGGGGGCGCTGGCGGGTCTGGTGGTCGCCGCCATGAGCCTGGGGGTCAGCCTGCTGCATACGCTCCTGTTCGCCGTGCCGCCCGGCCAGCGTCTCTCCTCCATGAGTGCGCTCGATCCGTATGTCGCGCTGGCGGTGCCGGGCCTCGGCGGCCTCGTGTTCGGGATCGCGGTCTATGCGCTCACGCGCTGGCGGCCGCTGCGTGAGGTCGACCCGATCGAGGCCAACGCGCTCCATGGCGGGCGCATGTCGTTGTTCGGAAGCCTCATGGTGGCGCTGCAGACCGTGTGGTCGAGCGGCGTGGGCGCCTCGGTCGGCCTGGAGGCCGGCTATACGCAGTTGGCGAGCGGAATAGCATCGAGGATCGGGCGGGCTTTCCGGCTGCGGCGCCGGGATCTCCGCCTGCTGGTGGGCTGCGGCGCGGCCGGTGCGATCGCCGGTGCCTTCGGGGCGCCGCTCGCCGGAGCGTTTTATGCCTTCGAGCTCATCATCGGCAGCTATTCGGTCGCCAGCCTCGCCCCGGTCGGGATCGCGGCGCTGGTCGGTTATCTGGTCACCAACATGCTCGATCCGAGCTCGCTCGGGATCGGCGCTCTCTACGTCTCGCATGTCGACACCCGCGATCTCGCGCTCGCGGGCGTGGTCGGGCTGGTAGCGGCGGGCGCCGGGGTCGCGCTCATGTTCGGGGTGGCCAAGTGCGAGGCGGCGCTGATCCGATTGCGCCTGCCGATCTATCTGCGTCCGGCACTCGGCGGGCTTGCGGTCGGCGCGCTCGCGCTGGCGAGCCCGCAGGTGCTCTCTTCCGGCCACGGCGCCATCCACATGGCCGCCATGATCGACAGCCCGCTGCGCGACGTCCTCATGCTGTTCCTGCTCAAGGCGCTCGCCTCGATGGTGTCGCTCGGCGCGGGCTTCCGCGGCGGATTGTTCTTCGCCTCGCTGCTGCTCGGCGCGCTCGGGGGACGCTTGTTCGCGGAGGCGTTCTCCGTCGCCTGGCCGGCGCTCGCGCTCGATTCCCACGTCTACGCCATCATCGGCATGGGGGCTTTCTCGGTGTCGGTCATCGGCGGGCCGCTCACCATGACCTTCATCGCGCTCGAGACCACCGGCGATCTCTGGCTCACCACCGCGGTGCTGGTCGCCGTGATCGTGTCGGCGCAGGTGACCCGCGAGGCGTTCGGCTATTCGTTCGCTACCTGGCGCTTCCACCTGCGCGGCGAGACCATTCGCAGCGCCGCCGACGTCGGCTGGCTGCGCGACCTGACGGTCCGGCGCATGATGCGCCCGGACGTGCGCACGGTGCCGGCCAACACCACCCTGTCGCGGTTCCGCACCGCCTTTCCACTCGGCTCCAACACCCACGTGGTGGCGGTCGATGAAAGCAAGGATTACGCCGGCATCGCCAATGTGGCGGAGGCGCACGCCTCGGAGCTCGACGAGACCAAACCGGTTCGCGAGATTCTCCACTTCACCGACGCCACGCTGCTACCCACCATGACGGTCAAGGAGGCGGTAGTGGCCTTCGACAAGGCCGAGGCTGAGGCCCTGGCGGTGATCCAGTCGCGCGAGAGCCGGCACGTGATCGGGCTCTTGTCGGAAGCGCACGCCCTGCGGCGTTATTCGGAGGAGCTCGAGTTGCGGCGGCGCGAGCTGATCGGGGAATAGCGGCGTGCGTGGCGCCGGCGCCGCGGAGATTTTGACTCTTTCGGCCTCATGGTGAGGTGCGCGGGCAATGCCCGCACGTCCTGAGGCTCTCGAAGGACGAACCATGGCCACTCGCGCGGCGCGGACCGGGGGCTGCATCCTTCGAGACGGCCGGCAAGAGCCGGCCTCCCCAGGATGAGGGAGTCAGAGCTCGACCAGTCAAAACTACGCTGCCGAGGTAGGTGCTAATCCGGATCGGCGAACACCAGGGATTGCTGGAACCGGATGGCATCCGACGTGCTGTTGCCCGGCGGCAGCGCCTTGCCTTCGATCTGGTAGAGGCGCAGCTTGTAATAAAACAAGGCGATCGACGAACGACTGCCGTCCGCCCCCTGGATGCTCAGCTGCCGGCCGTACACTTGGCTGATGCGGTGGGGAATATCGAGCTTGATCTGGCCGCCCGAGGACAGCGTCTTGACGGCGTGGCCGATCACGGCGGTTTCGTCGAGAGTGGCTTTGCCCAGCTCGACCACCGTCATCTTGAACACGCCGTTGGCGTTGGTCACGGAATAAATGTGCGCCGGCGCCGACTGGCCATCGGCAGCTTGATAGGTCGCGCTCTCGACCGACGGCTCGGCCGGAAACGACACCGTGAAGGCGTAGGCCGGATAGTTGTATTCCTTCCAGCTCTGCGCCGCCGCAGGGCTGCCGGGCGCAACGGCGGCCGCGGCCGCGAGCACGAAGGCGCTGAGATGCATCCGGAGTTCCGTCATGCCGCCAGTGTCGCATAGAATCGGCCGGAACATAAGCCCCGCTTCGACCGGGGTCGGCGCCGCAGGGTGGCGTCCGCTCCGGTGCAGGAAACGACCTGCCGCGGTACCGCCGGCCGCGGGCTCGGATCGCAAACGCGAGATCGGACATTCCGTTCAATCAATGTCAGGCCCGGCAGGGTGCGTCATTACCATTCGGACGCAACTCTTGGTGCGCAGCTTAAGCGCCAGGTAAGCAAGACAACACCGTGGCATTGCCTCGCCTGTCGTTCGACCGTACGATCAACAACACGCTCGGGTTCCACCGGGTATTGCTTGATCAAGGCAGGTGAGCGTCATGACTGCTCGAAAGTGTCCCGTTCTGCTCGAGACGTCGCTGGGCCAGACCTCGGCGGGCGTCTCGGCCTCCCCGGCCGCACTGCCGGTCGAGGTTTCGCTGGCGCTGCGGGAAAAAGGCTGGACGGCTTATCGCGTCCGGTTCGATCCGGACGCATCCGCGTGGATCGCCAACGTGATCGATTGGGCCCGCGCCGCCTGAGGGCGCGCGATTGCGGTCGCGCCCGGAACAGGCGGGACGGATGCCTCCACGGTTAACAGAGCGATAACACCGATCGCGCAGCACGCCTGACGCAGGTGCGGCGGCGGGAAAGCCGTCGGCGGCTGCGGCGATCGATCGCGGCGGCCGCGATCTGGCAACGCGCTTTTACCGGGACACATTCCCGGCGCACCACTTAAAGATCGGGAAACATTCCCGGCGCACCACTGAAAGAGGTGAGTAAGCAATTCCAGCTAAAATCGCCGGTCCCGACCTCTGGTAGAGCGGTGAGCAGACGCCTCCTTGAACTCAGGCATATCCCAACGGATCCGCGCCTTCGCACAGACCACGACCTATCTGGGCGTGGTCATGATCGCTGCCATCTGGGGAGGGGTCCATTTTCTCGCTGCCGAAGCCCATGATCGCGCCTATGAAGACGGCTTGCGGCAGGGCAGCAACCTGACTCGCGTCTTCGAGGAATACATCGCACACGCGATCAGCGGCATCGACAGCGAGCTCCTGGTTCTCAGAAAACTGTACGAGCGGGATCCCGAGCATTTCGACTTCGACAGCTGGATCGATAGCACGACCGCGCGCAGCAATCTCACCCTGCAGATGTCGATTACCGGTCCGGATGGAATCATCAGGCTGTCGAGCCTGGGTCCGGTCGCGTCCATCGTCGATGTCAGCGACCGGGAGCCCTTTCGGGTTCACGTCGGCACCACCAAGGACGAGCTGTACATCAGCCAACCTTCCCTCGGCCACCTGTCCGGCAAGCCGACGATTCAGCTGACCCGACGGCTCTCGGCGACCGACGGCTCGTTCGCCGGCATCATCACCGCCTCGCTCGGCATCGTCGAGCTGGAACGGTTCTACAACTCCGTCGATGTCGGGCCCCGGGGAATAATCGCGCTCGTCGGCTTCGACGGCATCATTCGGGCCCGCAGCGGCCGCGACATCATGCCGAAGGCATTCGTCGGTCAATCGGTATCGGGGCGCACGATGTTCGGGATGTTCCGGCAGAACCCGGCCGGAAGCTTCTGGAGCTCGCGCAACACCGTCACCTTCGAGGGCGTGAAACGGCTGATCTCCTACCGGGTGGTCGAGGGCTATCCTCTGCTGGCCACGGTCGGATTGGCCGAGGACGATATTTTTCAGCAAGCTGTATCGACCGCCCGCAAATATGATCAGATCGGCCTGTTCCTGACCGCCATCGTGCTGTTCGCGATCGCCATCGGGGCACGGCGGCAGCGCAAGCTCGCTGCCGCTACCGTCGCGCTCGAACGCTCCAAGCGCTCGCTGGAGCGAACCAACCTCTTGTTCGACACGGCGCTGCGGAACATGGCGCACGGCCTGTGCATGTTCGACCGCGATCAGCGGCTGGTGGTCTGCAACGAACGCTATGGCGAGATGTACGGGCTGGCGGCGGAGCTGACCAAGCCCGGTACCGAGCTGCGCGCCATCCTGGAGGCACGGGTGGCGCAGGGATGCTGTCCGCACGACGCCGAGCACTATGTCGAGGAGCGGCTGGAGGCGGTCGCCAAGTCGCGGCCCTACTATGCGGTAAACGAGCTGCGCGACGGCCGCATCTACGCGATCAGCCATCAGCCCATGCAGGCCGGAGGGTGGGTGGCGATCCACCAGGACGTAACGGCGCAAAAGCAGGCCGAGACGCGGATCGCCTACCTGGCGCGCCACGACGTCCTCACCGACCTCTCCAACCGTGCGGTGCTGCGCGAACGCATGGAGGAAGACTTGGCGCGCCTGCGCCGGGGCGGCAAGGCGATCACCCTGTTCATGCTGGACCTCGACCTGTTCAAGGGCGTCAACGATTCGCTCGGGCATCCGGTCGGCGACGAGCTGCTCAAGGCGGTTGCGCGCCGCCTGCTGACATGCCTGCGCGGGACCGACACGGTGGCGCGGCTCGGCGGCGACGAGTTCGCCGTGATGGCGACGGCGGAAGGGGATCAACGGGAAGAGGCGACCGCGACCGCCGATCGGCTGCTCGAGGCACTGTCGGCCCCTTATTCGTTCGACGGTCATCGGCTCGACATCTCGACCAGCATCGGGATAGCGCTCGCTCCGGAGCACGGCACCGACGTCGATCAGCTCATCAAGAGCGCCGACCTCGCCCTCTACAAGGCCAAGGTCGGCGGCCGCAACACCTACCGGCTGTTCGAGACCGCGATGGGGGCCGACGCGGACGCGCGCCGAACGCTCGAGATCGACCTGCGCAATGCGCTCGTCCGGGACGAGTTCGAGCTGCACTACCATCCCATCGTCGACATGCGGACGAACGAGGTCACCGACGTGGAGGCGCTCATCCGCTGGCACCATCCGGAGCGCGGTCCGATCGCGCCCGCCGACTTCATCCCGCTCGCCGAGGAGAGCGGCTTGATCAACTCGATCGGCGAATGGGTCCTGCGCCGGGCCTGTGCCGATGCCGCCGGCTGGCCGCCGCAGCTCAAGGTCGCGGCCAATCTCTCGCCGGTGCAGTTCCGGCGCGGCAACCTGACCGACATGATCTCCCGCATCCTGGCCGACAGCGGCCTGTCGCCGCAACGCCTGATGCTGGAGATCACCGAGACGGTCCTGATGCAGGGGACCACCGAGAGCTTCGAGACGTTGCATCAGCTGCGAAAGCTCGGCATCGCCATCGTGCTGGACGATTTCGGGACCGGCTACTCCTCGCTCAGCTACCTGCGGCTGTTCCCGTTCGACCAGATCAAGATCGACCGCTCTTTCGTGAGCGAGCTGTCGAGCAATGCCGATTGCGCCGCGATCGTGTCGGCGGTCGCGAGCCTCGGCCGCAGCCTGCAGATCGACACGGTCGCCGAGGGCGTCGAGACCGAGGAGCAGCTCGTGCTCGCCCGCGCGGCCGGTTGCACCCACGCGCAGGGCTTCCTGTTCGGCCGCCCGTGCCCGGCATCGGAGCTCGACTTCACCCGCCTGGCGCGAAAGCAGAAGGGCGAAGCGGCCTGAAGCGGCATGCTCTACGCTCCGGCGCCCCGCCAAACGACATTGGTCCCGAGACCAATGCACCACGGCATCGGGATACCGGCCAGCCGCAAAGCCCTTCAAACTCTGCCTTGCTCGATTGTCCACCATCGGACCCGCGGGCGAGGCGCAATACCTCTGGCTGATTTACGGCGTGGGCTCCCCACGAGAAAACTTTGGACAGTCAGACTGGTCGATGATTCGTCACGATCAGCCGGTTGCCTGCACCTGAGGCGACCCCATCGGGAGGCCACGATGCCGCGACGTCCGCCGTTGACCTTGGAGGAGCATCGAACGATTCGCGACTGGTCGTTGGCGATGGCCGCCATCTATTCCATGATCCTGCTGGTTCTGCTCGTCTCGGCGATCGTGCATGGTGGTCCGGCGCCCTCGGCGGCGGATACGGCCGCGGAGGAAGCGCGACAAGACGCGGTCGGTACGATATCATCTGGGCCTGCACCACGCCCGCTGACAGAGGCGAGCATGCAGCAGTGAATTGGAGCATTTTCAAGAAATGCCCGCCCCGCGGAGGCCACGTGCAGGCGGCGGTGGAATCTTCGATTTCCATCCAAAAATGCGACAGCGCAAAAATCTAGTCAGTCCTATCGGGAGGAGCGAACGATGGATGGGGCGCCGCAACGATGGTGGCAGTGGCTGCTGATGTATCCGACCATAGCGCTCGCCGTGGCCGGCGCCGTGCCGCAATACTACCAATGGATCAACGCCGCCGCGATCGGTCTGCCGATCTTCGGGGGAGACGTCGGCGATGCGCAGCAGCAGGAAAAAACCTGGGAGCGCAATGTGGGCTGCCTGCGCAGCATCGATCACATCAAGCCGACCTCCAGCACCAACTATTCGATCGATCTGGTGTCCTGTCCCAGCGGCGATATCCTGGTGACGCTGACGCCGCTGCAAAACCCGGATCAACAAGTCTCCAGATGGATCATCACCAAGGTGCTGTTCACCCAGGTGGCGGAGGCCGCTCCGCCGCGCGTGGAGCTGGCGCAGGCCACCGGTGCGCCCCCGCAAAGTCCGGATTCCGAACGCGTACTGGACATCAAGAAGCTGGGAGCGAACGTGGTGCGGCGGATTCAGCGATCGGACAATACGTGCGTCGACGAAACCATCGATGCCTATACGGGTCGACGGCTGGACCAGAAGCAGGCCCCCTGCACGAAGTTTTGAGGCGGCTTGCGACATCGACCAGACGTCGCCGGCCAAGCCCCGGCTCCCCGCGTCCGCAGGCCTCGCCCATTGCGCAATGGGGTTTTGCGCCCCAGCGATGCCGCTCGCGGCATCCTTCCGCACACCGCCCACAAGTGACATAATCGCGCCGTCGGCTGCCGCCGGCCCCGGATACAACACCTGATCCGAGCGCAAGTAACATCTAGGGAGGATATCCATGTCGTTTCGTTTGGCCGCCGCTGCCGCAGTCGCTGCGATGATCGCCGTTCCCGGCTGTGCCGGGGCGCAAGTGCTGTCGGAGAAGAACGTTTCGGTCCGTATGGCCCTGACGATCGCGGAAACGGCACTTGCCGACTGCGGCGACCGGGTATCGGTCGCGGTCGTCGATCGCACCGGCCGCCTGCGCGTTTTTCTCCAGGGCGATGGCGCGGCTCCGCACAACATCGAGCTCGCCCGCCGCAAGGCCTATACGGCGGAGACGTTTGGGCGGCCCTCGGCCGAATGGGCGGCGCGCACCGATACCGCCGCCGCCGCTGCCGCCGCCGCCAGCGGCAACGGCCAGAACATCTCGGGCCAGCGCGTGCTGTCGGACGTCATTCCGCTGCAGGGCGGTGTTCCGATCAAAGTCGGCGACGTGACCATCGGCGGCGTCGGCCTGAGCGGAGCCCCAAAGGGCGGCCCGCAGGAGGAGGCCTGTGGTCTTGCCGGGATCGCCAAGGTGGCGGACCAGTTGAAATAGGCCGCATCGGCGCCGGGCGGACATTCGGTCCGATCCGGCTGCCTGCTCTCATCCAGCGGCTGCCGCCCGTCCGGCGGCAGCCGAGCTGCTTGTAGGGACAACTCAAAACACCTGGGAGAGTTTCAATGTGGATTTTTCACGCGCTGCTGATCGGCGCCGCGCTGGTGGCCGTCGCGGCTCCGGCCGCGCAGGCGCAAGCCCCGACGCCGCAGGCTCCGGCCCCGCCGTCCACCTATGCGGTCACCTATATCGAGGTGACGCCGGCGGCCGAGGCGGCGACCGCGGATCTGCTGCGCGGCATCGCGGCCACCAGCCGTAAGGAAGCCGGCAATCTGCGCTATGACGTGCTCCAGCAGATCGAGCGGCGTAATCAGTTCGCCATCCTGGAGGCCTGGAGCGATGCCAAAGCGCTCGAGACCCATGGCGGGAGCGCCGCCATGAAGCAGCTGCGCGCCGCGCTCGATCCGCTGCGCACCGGCTTCTATGACGAGCGGCTCGACAATGGCCTCGACGTCGGCCCGGCGCCGGCGGCGGTGCCCAAGGGCGCCATCTACGTGGTCACCCATGTCGACGTGACCGGTCCGTTCAAGGACGACGCCATCGTCATGATGAAGAAGCTCGTCGCCGACGCCCGCCGCGAGCCCGGCGCCGAACGCTTCGACTTCTGGCAGCAGAGCAACCGGCTCAACCACTTCACCTTGACCGAGATCTGGAAGGATCAGGCTTCGCTCGATGCCCACAACGCCGCTCCCGGCACGCGCGCGTTCCGCGACCAGATCGGCCGCATGCTGGGCGCGCTCTATGACGACCGGCGCTACCGCAATCTCGAATGAATGGTCGCGGCGGCGGCTACCGTCACTTCGGCGGTTGCTTGAAGAAGGTCAGGTCCGGCGGCGGCTGGTCCTTCTTGGTGGGCATCAGCCGGCCGTCCGCGCTCTTGTAGTAATATTCCTTGCCGACGGAGATCAGCGCGGTCTCCTCGTTGATGCAATAGGCCTCGGGCCATTCGACCCGCTGTTTCTGGCTACGCACGTATTTTTTGTCCACGCTCCACGGCCGGGTCAGGGCGTGGTCGACGACGGTGATCTCGTCGTGCAGGATATTGGGATCGGCCTGGTCCAGGTGGATCCGCTCCATGAACACGGACTGATTGTCGTAGTGCAGCGGCAGGCCGGTGGCGTCGTAGGAGCGCGGCCCCCTGAAACCACGGGTCTCGACCGAGAGCGTGTCGTAGCGGCCGTCGCCGCCCTCGTCGGACCAATGGCCGATCGAGTAGCCCGAATAGGCCGGCTCGATCTCCCTGGGCCAGTCGCGCCCGTCGGTGAAGATGCGACGATAATGGTCTGAGCCGCCGACCAGGATGTAGGTCGTGTCCGGGGTGACGATGAACTCCAACGGCCGCGTGGCGACCATCATGAACGGCATGCCGGCCGGCGAGCATACGGCGTGTGCCGCGAAGTTGCCCTGCCCGCCATTGGCCTGATCCGCCAGGCTCGCCTCGAGGATTTTATGATACTCCGGGGTCAGCGGGGCTTGCTGGCCGGCTCCCCAGGGCTTGGTCTGGTCGAATGAAGGCTGCCCGCCGACCCCGCGGACGACGAACCGGCCCCAGGCGCCCTTCCAGTCGGGATACTTGCCCTCGTCCGCCGCCCCCGCGCCGCAAACCGGCATCATCGCCAGGGCCGCTCCCGCGAGCGCACCGAGCAAGCTTCGACCCAGCATTGGCAACCTCCTTGCGTGCAGCCGTCCCGGCCCACGCTAGCCCATATTCCCCGGGATTGCACCGCAGGCCGACGTGCCACGATATGTCCACAGGCACGTGCCACCACTCGCGGCCACGACGTCGTGGCTTGCGGGAGCAGCAGCATGGATTTGCCGACGGCAGCGCCGGACACATTCGTCGAGAACACCTATCTGGCGCCGCAATTCGGCCTCATCGAGTTCATCCGGCGGGTGCGCGCGGATCAGCTCTCGACGCTGGTGCCGGAGGTCTTCGGCCGGAACATGATCTACAATCGCATCCTGTTCCTGCACAGCTTCCTGATCAACAAGCCGGAATATATCGAGCATGTGTTGCTGACGAATCACGAGAACTACAGCAAGAGCCAATTCCTGCGCCGCATGCTGGGGCCGATCCTGGGGGACGGGCTCTTGACCAGCGAGGGCGAGCTCTGGCGGCAGCAACGCCGCATTGCCGCGCCCGCGTTTCACAACAAGCGCATAGCCGCCTTCATCGACACCTTCGGGGCCTGCGCGCAGGCCACGTTGGCGCGCTGGCGCACGCTGCCGCAGCCGTTCGACGTGACCGCCGAGATGATGGCGCTGACCCTCGACATCATCGCCCGCACCATGTTCTCGACCGACGTGCGCGGCGAGGTCGAGGCGGTGCGGCGCCTGATGGAGATCGTGGTCACCATGCGCCCCAGCGTGCCCGATCTCCTCGGCCTGCCGGAATGGCTGCCGCGGCGCCAGCCGGCGGCCTATCGCCGCACCGTCGCGCAATTCGAGGCCCTGGTGGCGGGCTTTCTGGCGGAGCGGCGGGCCGACGGCATCGATCGCGGCGACCTGCTGGCGATGCTTTTGGCCGCGCGCGATCCCGACACCGGCGAGGGCATGAGCGACAAGCAATTGCGCGACGAGATCCTCACCATCTTCCTGGCCGGCCACGAGACTACCGCGAACGCACTGAGCTGGGTCTGGTACCTGTTGGCGCGTCACCCGCAGGCGGAGGCGCGCCTGCACGAGGAGCTGGACCGGGTGCTGGGCGGACGCGTGCCTGCTTATGCCGACCTCGCCGAGCTCAAATGGACCCGCATGGTCATCGAGGAGACGCTGCGATTATATCCTCCGGCGCACACCATCGCGCGTACCGCGCTCGGCGAGGATCGCATCGGCGGGGTGCGGGTGCCGGCCGGCGCGTTCATCTCCATCAGCATGTACGTGACGCATCGCAATCCGAACCTGTGGCCGCAGCCCGAGCGCTTCGATCCCGAACGGTTCGCCCCGGCTGAGGTGGCGCGACGCCACCGTTTCGCCTATCTGCCGTTCGGTGGCGGCCCGCGCATCTGCATCGGCAGCAGCTTCGCGCTGGCGGAAGCCCAGGTCGTCGTCGCCACCATCGCGCAACGCTACCAGGTCCGCCTCGCGCCCGGCCAAATCGTCGAGCCGATCGGTCTCATCACCCTGCGCCCCAAGGGCGGCATGAAGGTGACCCTGGAGCCGCGCCGGACCGCGGCCGCCTAAAATCCTATGCGGGCGGCGCGTGCGCGGCGAAGTTCGCCATCTGGTCGGTCAGCGCCTTCTGGAACGCGGGCCGTGCCTCGCAGCGCAGCCGATAGGCCTCGAGCACCGGTATCTGCGCCACCATGTCGGTGCGGCGCAGGATGCGCAGCACGCTCGTCATCAGCAGGTCGGAAGCGGCGAAGCGCTCCTCCAGATAATCGCGACCTTCGAGCCGCTCGCTCAGGCTCGCCAAGCGCGTCTTGACCCTCCCCGCCACCGCCTCCCGCTGCGCCGGGTCCGCCCCGCCTTTCTGCATGTCGATCTGGTTGAGAAACAGGATCGGCGGCTCGACCGTGTTGAGCGCCGCGAATATCCAGGTCTTGGTGCGGGCGCGGGCGGCGGGCTCGGAAGGCATCAGTGCATCCGACCGCTCCGCGATGTGGAGCACGATGGCGCCGGACTCGAACAGCACCAATCCGTCCTCCTCATAGGCCGGCACCTGCCCGAACGGCTGCTGCGCCCGATAGGCCGCGGACTTCTGCTCCTCCGGCCCGATCAGTTGCTGCTCATAGGGCAGGCCGGCTTCCTCGAGCGCCCAGCGCACGCGAAGATCGCGCACCAGTCCTTGGGCAAACGGCGGCACCCAGCGAAACGCGCTCACTTTGATCATGGGGTCAGTTCCGCGGCTATGGGGGACAGCACTCTTCAATCGGCATCGGCTTGCGGATACCATAAATGCGGAGCTGCCAACACTCAGCCTCCCCGGACGCTTCCCGGATTTTTGCGCGATTCGGCCCATCGCAGGGAGAAATTCCAAATGCGAAATCATCTCTTGATCGGGGCGATCGCCCTGACGGCGGCCCTGGCGATGCCGGTCGGGCCTACCCCGGCACAGGTTGCGAGCAAGTATCCCGACTGGAAGGGCCAATGGACACGCTTGATCGTGCGCGGGCTCGGCGGCCAAGGATCGCACGACCAAACCAAGCCGTGGGGATTCGGGCAGGAAGCGCCGCTCACCGCCGAGTACCGCGCGGTCCTGGAGGCGAGCCTTGCCGACCAGGCGGCGGGCGGGCTCGGCAATTTTCCGACCGCCCGCTGCTATCCGGCCGGGATGCCGCACATGATGATGGCGTTCGGGCCGCAGGAATACGTCATAACGCCGGAGACCACCTACATCCTGATCGATTGGGACGACCACAACCGACGGATCTACACCGATGGCCGCGATTGGCCGGCGGCGCTCGAGCCGACCTTCTCGGGCTACTCGATCGGCCACTGGATCGATGAGGACGGCGATGGCATCTACGACGTGCTCGAGGTCGAGACCCGCGGCCCGTTCAAGAGTCCCCGCGCCTATGACGGCGCCGGCCTGCCGCTGCATGTCGACGGCCAATCGATCTTCAAGGAGCGCATCCATCTGGACAAGTCCGATCCCAACGTCCTGCACGACGAGATGACGGTAATCGACCATGCCCTGATGCGGCCCTGGACGGTCGACAAGAGATATCTGCGCAGTCCCGACCCGCGCCCGATGTGGCCCGAATATTATTGCGGCGAGAGCAACGCCCAGATCGTGATCGGCCAGCAGAACTATTTCCTCGGCGGGGACGGCATCCTGATGCCCGCCAAGAGGAATCAACCGGCGCCCGATCTGCGATATTTCAATCAACCGCAAAGATGACGAAGGCGGCGAATGATCCCGCCACCATGTTCCGCGGCCATCTCGAGCGCTGGCAGCTGACGCCCGATGGCGCGCCCATCATCACTCCCACCAGCCGGCTTCTGCCGGTGCGCCGGCGCGGCGCCGCCGCCATGCTCAAGATCGCCATCATCGATGAGGAGAGGACCGGCAACCTGCTGATGCGCTGGTGGGAGGGGCAAGGTGCGGCGCGCGTGCTCGCGCAGACCGAAGACGCGATCCTCCTGGAGCGAGCGGAAGGCAACGGCTCCCTCGGCGATCTCGCACATAGCGGGCGGGACGACGAGGCCAGCCGCATCATCTGCGCGGTGCTGGCAAAGCTGCATGTCCCGAGAGCCCGGCCTGCCCCGCCGCTGGCTCCTCTCGCGACTTGGTTCGGAGCGCTCGAGCCGGTGGCCGGATCGGAGGGCGGAATCCTGCGGCTCGCGGCCGCCACCGCGTCGAGCCTGCTGGCGACCCAGCAGGACATCGTAGTGCTGCATGGCGACATGCATCACGGCAACGTCCTCGATTTTGGCGCGCGCGGCTGGCTCGCCATCGATCCCAAGGGTCTCGTCGGGGACAGGTGCTTCGATTACGCCAACATGTTCTGCAATCCCGACCACGGGCTCGCGACCATGCCGGGCCGTCTCGCCCGCCAGGTCGCGGTGGTCGCCGCGGCTGCACAACTGGAGCGCAGCCGGCTGCTGGCCTGGATCATCGCCTGGGCCGGTCTGTCGGCAGCCTTCGCTCGTGATGACGGATTGCCGGGGAACGGTATATTGGCGGTAGCGGAGCTCGCGGCCGCCGAGCTCGATCTTTGAAATTGTGGCGTGCCCGGCTCGGTGCCCCATTGTTGCTCCAGAAGAGCGTCCTCAGGCGATCCGCATGATGATTGGTTGCTCGAAGCCGAAACCGGTGCTGGTGATTCTCGGTGGACTTCCGGGTGCCAAAAAACCAGCTTGGCGCGCGCGCTGGCCGGCCAAATCGGCGCGGTACATCTGCGCATCGATTCCATCGAGCAAGCGCTGCGGGATTCCGGAGTCCTCCTTGGACCTTTGGACGACGCCGGCTACCGCATCGCCTACGCGCTCGCCGCAGACAACCTGCGCATCGGCAACACGGTGATTGCGGATTCGGTCAATCCGATTTCCCTGACGCGTGCCGCCTGGCGCGCGGTGGCGGCAGCCGTGCCCACGACCGCATTCGAGATCGAGATCACTTGCTCCGATACCGACGAGCACAGGCGCCGGGTCGAGACGCGAACGACCGACATCCCGGGATTGACGTTGCCGACATGGGAAGAGGTGCGCGCCCGGCAATACCACCCATGGGATCGAGCCGATCTCCTAATCGATACCAGCACACAGAGCGTTGAGCTCGGCGTGAGCAAGGTTCGAGAGCTGCTCTCGATGGCTTGATGGATATGCGGCGGATTTTCGTCGACTTTTCTCCATCAAGATATTTGTTTATGTCGATTTTATCCGCCGCCGCGCTGGGCCACCGCAATCTTTGGAACGGAACGCGGGCCCTATCGTTTTTATAGACAGCTACAACAGATTGGAGACGACCCATGTTGACCAAATCCAGGCTGGCTATTGCGGCGGTCCTGATCCTGGGCGCTGCCTCCGCGGCACAAGCGAACGAGCCCCGTGACGAGTTTGGTGGATACCGTGTCGGTCCGCTGGGCCAAAGCTTCCAGGGCGCCAATCCGGTCTATCACCCGTCCCTGCGTGGAGGCGGCATGGCATATGATTACGCAGCCCCCAGCGCCTATGATTTCGCCACGCCGATCCTCGGCAGCAAGCCGGGCAGTTGTTCGCGCTTCCGGTCGTTTGATCCCGCGACCGGCCCCTATCTCGGCTTCGATGGCGTGCGTCACCTCTGTCGCTGACGTCCGGTGCATGATCCCGAGAAGGTGCTGACTTTTGGGCAAGTATGCGAGGCGTCCAAGAGCAGGCACGCCAGCGGCGGCCGGGGTCCCAATCTCCAGGCGTTCGGCCGCCGGGCCCCGAGGGCAACCTCGGGGCCCTTCGCGCGTCGGCCGTTCCGAGATCGATCCGTCTTCCCGCCGAAGGAGCCCCAAAAAGGGAAAAGCCCCGGCATGGAGACGGGGCTCTTCCAGACGGGAAAGCGGGCTGGGGGGCTTCAAGCTTCCCCGTCCGTGAATTCAACCCGCGTCGTCCCTGCGGGTTCCGGCTCGCCGCGCCACTCTAGTGCGAGGTTTTGTCGCCGGACGGCGCGGCGGGGCACCCTCGCCCTTGCCCATCGCGGCCTGCGTCCAGGCGCGCGCGATGTCGAGCAAGGCTTTTCTTTCCTGCTCGGACTTGGCCTCTTCGGCGGAGTGCAGGCGCTCAGACGGGAGCGCGACGAACTCTCAGCCACCGACGCCCGGATCTTCCGGCGGTCGGAGGGCCGTGTACCGGCTAGACGACTCTGGGGCCGGATCAACAGGGATGCTATTTAACCGTTTTTGGCTGTTGAACTTGCCGATTTTTTTTGGGAAGCGCAAATCGCTCGTTTTCGGCGCAACAATCCGCCCCCGTCACGTCCGACCCGGCTGCTGTCCAACCGGCAATGATTGTTTCCTTGATACCGCATTTGGAGGGAACGCAGCGCGTCTGGCGGGATTGATATATGTGCCGGGCGGCGCTTGAGTTCCCCTCCCTCGCGGTTCGGCTCAAAGACCCTGGTGCCCTCCGGTCCCAGGGTCTTTCATTTGGGGGGCACGGGCGCGCAGCCGCTCGTCGCGAAAACCGTCCGCCCACTTGCCGGTCGGTTCCGGTTTTGTTTATGTGCCGTAGTGGACTTTACGGCGCCCCTTCGGCGGCCTAACTCCCGTAATCCCGGCTCTCGCGAGCCTGGCGCTCGCTTGAAACCCTCGCGGTTTCCCGGCTCGTCAACTAACGTCCGCGCGAATTACCTCAGGGGCTGGACCGGTGCAGACGAGAGCAAAGACCATCTGGCTGCTGCGGCTCGCCATGGCGGCCTCGTTGCTGTTTCCGGTTCTGCTGTTTGCTTATGCCTCGCTGATCGAATACCGGCGCACCTCGGAGCTGGCCGAGGAGCGCATCTCGCGCGCGCTCGATATCGAGCAGGAGCACGCCCTCAACGTTTTCGAGCTGGTCGATCTGACCCTGGACAATGCCGCCGAGCTGCTCGGTGGGATGTCGGAAACCGAGATCGCCGCCAAGGAGGAGCAGCTGCATCCGCTGTTTGCCAAGCTGGCAGACGCGGTGACAGCGGTTCAATCGGTCTGGGTCTATGCCAAGGACGGCCGCGCACTGGTGACCTCCACGGTCCATCCCCCGCCGCAGGAGCAGCGCTACTCCGACCGCGATTATTTCATCGCCCAGCTCAATGCGGATGCCGGCATCTATTACGGGGGAGTTTACCCGTCCCGCTTCAACGGCGAGCCCTTTTTCGGCGTCAGCAGGCGCCTGACCCGTGACGGCGCCTTTCTGGGCGTGCTGGAGGCATCGGTGCTGCCCAGTACCTTCTACCGGTTCTTCGCGACCATGGCCTATAGCGGCGGAGTTCAATACGCGCTGCTGCGCGCCGACGGCACCTTCCTGGCACGCTATCCGCAGCCCGAAGGCGCGCTCCCGCCGCTCGACGCGCGCACCGGCTTTGCCCGCCAGATCGCGCGAGATGCAGCCGGCGGCTTCTATACCTCGACCTCGCCGGTCGACGACATCGAGCGCCGCTTCGGGGTCCGGCGGATCGGCACCACGCCGCTCTACCTGAGCGCCGGCATCGCGACCGCCGCCATTCGCGCCGAGTGGATCGGCGCCATGGCGCCGCATCTCATCTTCGGCATTCCGGCCACGCTCGTTCTCTTCGTCACGCTCGGCATCGTGCTGCGGCGGACCGAAGCTCTCTATCGGGAGATGGATCGTCGCGCCAAGGCGGAAGATGCGCTGCGGCAATCGCAGAAGATGGACGCGATCGGGCAGCTCACCGGCGGGGTGGCGCACGATTTCAACAATCTGCTGACCATCATCATCGGCAATCTCGAGAATGCGCAGCGGCAGCTGGAATCGGCAGCCGAGGCCGGCCAGGCCAAGCTCGCGCGTCGCATCGAGAATGCCATGCTGGGCGCGCAGCGCGCCGCGACGCTGACCAAGCGCCTGCTGGCGTTCTCCCGCCAGCAGCCACTCAACCCCAAGGCGGTCGACGTCAATCGCCTGCTGAACGGGCTGGTCGATTTTCTCACCCGCACCCTCGGTGAGGACACCTCGCTGGAGATCGTGGGTGCCGGCGGCGTGTGGGCGGTGGAGACCGATGCCGCCGAGCTCGAGTCGGCGCTGCTCAACCTCGCCGTCAATGCGCGCGACGCGATGCGCGGTGGCGGCAAATTGACCATTGAGGCGAGCAATTGCTACCTCGACGATGCCTATTGCGGGCGCCACGCCGACGTCCGGCCCGGACAATACGTGCAGATCGCCGTGACCGACACCGGCGCCGGGATGACGCAGGCGGTCGTCGAACGCGCCTTCGAGCCGTTTTTCTCGACCAAGGAGCCGGGCCAGGGAACCGGGCTCGGCCTCAGCCAAGTCTATGGATTCGTCAAGCAATCCGGCGGCCACATCAAGATTTACAGCGAGCCCGGAGAGGGCACCACGGTCAAAATCTATCTGCCGAAGCTGCAGGGACACGCCCCCGACAAGGAAGAGACCAAGACCGAGGTGAGCCGCGCGCACCCCGGCGAATGCGTTCTCGTGGTGGAGGACGATGCCGACGTGCGCGCCTATGTGATCGAGACGCTGCAGCGACTGGGCTACCATGTACTGGAAGCCGCCGACGGCGAGAGCGCGCTTGCGCTCATCGGCCACCACGACGGCAAAATCGACCTGCTGCTGACCGACGTAGTGATGCCGGGCATGAACGGCCGCAAGCTCGCCGAAGGTGCCAGGCAGCGCACCGGCGGCCTGCGGGTCCTGTTCATGACCGGATATTCCCGCAATGCCATCGTTCACCAGGGGCGGCTCGATCCGGGGGTGGAGCTCATCCAGAAGCCGCTTGCCGCCGCCCAGCTCGCCGCCATGGTGCGCAAGGTGCTCGATGCTTGATCCGGGGCGTTCGCCGCGCTACTCCGCCGGTCTCAAGGACTTCGCCGATGCGAGCAGAGCGCGGATTCACGTCGTCTGCAGGCGCTTCCGTCCCGGTCCGAGCGCCTCGGATAACGACGTATCCGTCGGTCTAATGTGGCGGGCCGGAATTGATTGGAACCACTTCCCGGCCGACACGTTTTGATCAGCTGGCTTTGAGCGCATGCGCGATGACACCGGTATCCGAGATGACGCTGCAAATACGCCCGCACCAGATGCTCCGCCCCAACCGCAACCGGCAGATGAGGCTGATCCACGGCGTGCCGGAACGCAGCGGTCTTCCGGGGCTCAACGCCTTGCGCTGCCACTTCTGCAATGAAGTGGCCACCTGCGCCGTCGCGCCCGGCTCCAATGGCTGACCGGCCCGTGCATTTGCCCCCCAGGCTCGACGCCACCGACACGGCCGCGCTCTCGCAGTCCATCCGCACATTGCCGGCCGGAGAGCGTGGCTGGATCACGATGCGCGAGGCGAAAGCCCTGTTCTCGCCGTTCGACGATCAATTCGCTTTCGGAGACGGCGACGAGCGCGGCAAGGCCGCGATCGCAGCCTTCGCGGCGCAGCCCGGCCATCGCTCGAGCTATGATTTCATGCCGGTCGAGGACCGCGTCTACTTCACCCGAATGGCGCCCGTAAGGAACGGCTAGCCTTCGCCGCAATGTCCCGACATGCGGGCAGGCATGGCCCCCGACCACGCCCGCGCCGGCGCAGCAAGATTGAACTGCCACAGGGGGCACAGTAGGATGGCGTACGGGCCGCCGGCCCTGCTGCGGAACGATGCATGGGGACCATGAGCAGACCGCCTGGCGCAATCTCGATCGCTTGCAGCTTCGGCTTGGCGGCGCTGCTCCTCGCCCCGCTTCATTCCTCGGCGCACGCGCAATCCGCGGATCTGGTACTCTGCGATCGGCTGGCCGCCGATCCCACCGATCCAGACAAGCCGGCCGACGTCAGGGGCGTGGCCGAGATCGCCCACGCCGACATCCCGACCGCGATCAAGTTCTGCAAGGTCGCATCCGCCACATCGCGCCGTGCGCTTTATCAGCTCGGCCGGGTTTACGCCGCCAACCAACAATTGCCGGATGCGCTCGCCGCCTATCGCAAGGCGGCCGACAAGGGCAGCACGACCGCAATGGTCGAGCTTGGCGTGCTGCTCGCGACCGGATCGGGGGTTCCCAAGGACGAGGCCCAGGCACACCAGCTGTTCGAGCGCGCCGCCGAGGCCGGCAACCCCCGCGGCGCCACCAATCTGGCAGCGCTCGCCGCCAGCGGCGGCACACCGGCGGATCCGGCGCGGTCGCGCGCCTTGCTGGAACGCTCGGCGCAGACGAACTCGCCGGAAGCGCTGTATCAGCTCGGCCTGATGACTGCGGAAGGCATCGGCGGCCCCAAGGACGAAGTCGCCGCGCGGGCCCTGTTCGATCGGGCGGCCGCGCAGGGGCACCCCGGCGCCTTGGAGCGGATGGGCGCGTTCGCCCAAGCCGGGCGCGGCGGGCCGCAGGATACCAACGCCGCCAAGCAATATTACGAAAAGGCCGCAGCGCTCGGCAATGAAGACGCCAAGGTGGCGCTCAAACGCGCGCAATGCTCCTACGTGATCAAGGACAAGCGCGGAAACTTCGTCGCCGAGCTCTGTTTCTAGTCATGCTCGGCCCGGTCGTGACTTCGGCATTCCATTGATGAAATCGTATTTGCTTGCGAGCGAAGCGGCGGCGCGCACGTTCTGCGCGCCGCCTTCGCGTCACGTCGCCTGGCGCAACGATCGGAACGACGCCCGGATCTCGGCAGTGAAGAGCCCCGGCTGCTCCCAGGCGGCAAAATGGCCGCCCTTGTCGAGCTTGTTGTAGCGGATCAGCTTCGGGTACGCCTGCTCTGCCCAGCTCCGCGGAGCCGCATAAATCTCGTCCGGGAAGGCGCTCACGGCGACCGGGATCTTGACGCCCCGCACGTCGAAGAAGCCTCCGGCCGGCAGGTTCTCCGTGGTGTCCCAGTAAAGGCGCGCCGAGGAGACCGCGGTATTCGTCAGCCAGTAGAGCGTGACGTTGTCGAGGACGTCGTCCCGCGTCAGCCCCTCCGTCCCTCCGGCGAAGACGCGGGCGATCATCTCCTGGCTGCGCGCATCGTGGTCGAGCATCCAGGCCGCGAGGCCGACCGGTAAATCGGTGAGCCCGTACAAGGTTTGCGGGCGGTAGGACATCTCGATCGCGTAGCCCAGGCCCTTCTTGTAGAAGAAATCCAACTGGTCCCAAGCATTGCGCTCCTCCGCCGAGAGGCCGGCGGGCGCTGCCTCGTGGAACGCGAGCGCCTTGGAGATGCTGGCCGGGACCGTCGCCGCCATGTTGGTGTGAATGCCGAGCAATCCCGGCGGCTGCTGCAGGGCCATCACCTCCGAGACGGCATTCCCCCAGTCGCCGCCCTGCGCCACGTACCGCGTGTAGCCGAGGCGCTGCATCAGCGTCGCCCACGCACGCGCGATGCTGACGGGATTCCAGCCGGGCGCCGTCGGCTTGCCCGAAAAGCCGTAGCCCGGCAGCGACGGAATCACGAGGTGGAAGGCATCCGACGCGCTGCCGCCATGTGCGGTGGGATTGGTCAGCGGGTCGATGATCTTCAGCTGCTCGATGATGGAGCCGGGCCATCCGTGCGTTACGATGAGCGGTAGCGCATTCTCGTGCTTCGAGCGAACGTGGATGAAATGAATGCCCAGCCCATCGATCTCGGTCATGAACTGCGGCAGGGCGTTCAGCTTCGCCTCGCACTTGCGCCAGTCGTAACCTGTGGCCCAATAACGCGCGAGCTCCTTGACCGTCGCGAGCTGCACGCCTTGCGAGCCATCCGTGACCGTCTCCCGCTCCGGCCAGTTGGTCGCGCTCACGCGCTTGCGCAAGTCGGCGAGCTTCGCCTCCGGAAAGTCGACGCGGAAGGGACGGATTGCATCGCCTCGCGCAACTCCCTCGGCTTGCGCGCTGCCGAGGATGCCGCTCGATGTCGAGGTGGCGAGGCCAACCGCCCCCGCGGCGGCCGTGGCGGCAAGGACGCCGCGCCTGGTCGGCGATGAGAAATCCCCAGACATGCTCGTTCTCCATGGTTGAAGCTAAGGCACGGAAGTGGGGAGCTTCGCGCGCAGGGGCCATCCAACCTTTAGGGGAGCCAGACCCATATCAACGTATGAGCCTGTCACCGATCGAACGGCGGACAATGTCGCGAGCCCGAAACGACGGCCATCAGTCGCAGGATCATAGAGGCCGGCTGCGGGCCAGCGCCAACAGCGGGCGGGGCGCGAACTTTCAATTCACGCTGCCGAACGACGCCGCCTGACTTCCGGCCGTTCGGCGCGCCTTGACGACATGTTCCGCCGCTTGCGGCCAAAGCCTTCAAATGACTATTCTTCCCGATAGGCTCCTCTTCGCCGCAACGAGCGCATGTACCCGGGAGAAAAACCATGCAGGCAGCCAGGTACGTGATCGCGACGTGCGTCGTGGCGATCGCGCTCGGCGCGCCGGCATCGGGCCAGCGCGCCCCGGACGTTGTGGGCGGCGACCCCGTCAAGGCGCTCACCGGGCGGCTCGAACTCGAGCGCTACAAGGCCACCATCAAGGGGCTGACGCAATTCGGCGACCGGCGGCAGGGCACCGACCGCAATCGCGCGGCAGTCGACTGGATCGAGGCGCAATTGCGCAGCTATGGCTGCGCGAATGTCCAGCGCCTCAGATACGTCTACAATCAATCAGGCGTGCAGCTCCCGCAGGCAACCGGCGCGCCGGCCGCCGCCCCACCGGTCGCCACGGTGATCGCCAGCGGGGAGACCCGGCCGGGCCTGGGCGGCGCGCGCATGCGCGGCATCACGCTGCCGCCGGACCCCAACAACGATCCGGCGGCGCAATCCGATCCGAAGCTGCGTGCGCTCAACGCGCAGCCGCCGGCTCCGGGACCGCGCGAGGAGGTGTTTTGCACGAAGGTGGGTGCCACGCGTCCCGACGAGATGTACATCGTCGGCGCCCACATGGACGGTCGCGGCTTCGGCGAGGCGGCCGACGACGACGGCTCGGGCACCGCGCTGGTCATGGAGCTCGCCCGCGTGCTCAGCGGTCCCGACGTGCAGACCGAGCGGTCGATCCGCTTCGCCCTCTGGAACAACGAGGAAACCGGCCTCGACGGCGCCCGCGCCTATGCGGAGCAACGCGCGCCGCTGCAAGGCAAGGAGGAGCCGCCCGGCTCGGGCCGCTATCCCGAGCCCAGGTGGCTCGGGATGATCCAGCACGACATGATGCTCTGGGACCACGGCATGCCGCGCCCGGACGGCACGGTCAGCCCGGAGCAGCGTCCCGAGGCGGACGTCAATATCGAGTTCCAGTCGACCTCCAAATTTGCCGACCAGGCCATGAAGCTCGCATTCGCATTTCGTGACGCCAACGAGAGGTATGCGACCGACTATCCGGCCGCGGTCGGATCGCACATGACCAACACCAATTCCTCGGTGTTCATGGACCTGGTTCCCGCCATCAGCCTGCGCGAAAATGAACGGGGCATGCAGATCGGGGCCGGCTGGAATCCGCACTATCACCAACCCACCGACCGGTTCGCCTCTTATTCCGACAAGGATTTCCGGCTCGGGCTCAACGCCGCGCAGACGTCGCTGGCGGCGATCGCCCGGCTGTCGGGCGCCACCCTCGGCAAATGAAGACGGCCGGCGGACCGCCGGTCCGTGCGTATTACGGCAGCGTGAACGCCAGATTGTCGTTCAACCGGCCGCCGCTGCCGCATTCCGTCGAGCCGCCGAGATAAAACAGCGTATTGCCGACCGAGGCCGCCGCAAAGCCGTGGCGGCCGCTCGGCAGCGCCGCGAGCTTGCGCCATTTGCCGCTCTTGGGATCGTAGGCCTCGTTCTCGTCGAAGGTCGTGCGCGCGCTGCCGGCCGTCTTGCATTCGCCGCCGGCGAAGAACAGCAGACCACGGTATTCCGCAAACGCGCCGCTGGAGCGCGCGCTCGGCATCGGCGCGGCAGTCGACCATTTATCGGACTTGGGATCGTAGATTTCGTGCAGCGTCACCGACGAATCGGAGCCGGCGGTGCGCCCGCCGAAAATGTGGACCTTGCCGTCCACCACCCAGATGCCGGCATGGTCGCGGGAGGAAGGCATGGGGGCCGCGGCCCGCCATTTGTCGGTGCCCGGGTCATAGACCTCGTGGCTCGCGATGGTCGTATCCTCGCCCATGACGCGGCCCCCGAAGGCATGGATGCGTCCATCCACGGCGGTGAGCGAGATGGAGCCGAGCGGACCGCCGAGCGGCGCCAGCTTGCGCCAGGTGTCGGTCGCCGGCTGGTAGGAATAGAGCGCAGCCTGCGGCAGCGTATGCCGGTTGCCGGCGAAACCGCCCGCGATATAGATCTTGCCGTCCAGCACCGCAATGCCGTTATGGGTGCCGCCGTCCGGCATCGGGGCGCGCTGGCGCCAGCTGTCGGTGGTGGGATCGTATTCCTCGGTATAGCCGCTGGTGATGTTGTCGTTCGGCTTGCCGTCCCTGATGTCGGTGAAGCCGCCGCCGATCGCGTAGATCTTGCCGTTCACGGCCGCCGCCTGCAGCTCGTTGCGCGCATGCCGCATGGGCGCCTTTTTCGACCACGCTCCCATGGCGGCTTCCTGCGCGAGCGCCCCGCTGGCGCCGGCGAGGCAGACCGTCAGCACCACGCAGCCGGCCAATTTGAAGAATCGCATGATTGTTTCCCCCGTTTCCGCTTGCTCATCTTAGCGGCATCGGGGCGGATATTAATGGGGATTATCCGCTCGCGGAACGCCCGATGGCGGGTCCCGGACCGAGACAATTTTAACGAGTTTTCCGACGATTGCTTAAGCTGTCGGGCGCAAACTGGTTGGCGCAAAGGGACCGAGGGACGTGGGGCTAGAAGGCCCGACGAGTGTATCGCCTGGGGAGCGATAAGGAACAGAAGTAAGGCGCAACCGTGATTACAGCAGTGGCCGTCAACCCGGTGTCGAGCGCGATCGACAGTCGCGCGCTGACGAGCGTGGGCGTCCCGGCCCCGGCCGCGCCGACCGATCTGCCCCCCGTTCAGGTGGTAAGCCCGGCGCCGAATACTTCACCCATCCGCAACAACTCGCGCAGAGCGACCGCCCCCTCCACGAGCAGCTCCCGCGACACAATCATCGATCCGCGCACGGACGCGGTCGTCTTCCGCTCCCTCGACGCGCATACTGGTGCTGTCATCGATCAGGTGCCCTCGCAGGCGTTGCTGCGGCAGCGCGCCTATGTCGACGCGCAGACGGTTCAGGCTCTGATCACGGGCAAGAATATCGCCTCGCTCGAGGTCGCAGCCGCGCAGGACGTCGACACCACGGCCTGACCTGCCCGCTTTTCCGAACGCCCCTCGACTCGCCACGAAGCCGCCGGCCTGGGCCGACGGCTTCAGATGATCCGCACCAACGAGGCGCGGGCGGTGCCGACGATCGGTCTCAGGGAATCTTGCCGCTGACCGAGTTCTCCTGCTGATTGATCGCCTTCTGCTCGGCCGACGTGATGTGGCTGCCGTCCTGGTGGGCGTCGAAGCGCTCTTCCTTGCGGATGAACTCGTCCTTGTCGTGCAGCGCGTCCGCCCGACCGACGCTGATCTTGCCATCCTTGAGCGCCTGGTTGATCCGCCAGTTCTGGAGCTCGAGGCGGGCATTCACCTCGTCGCGGCGGGGATGGGTCTGCTGCCAGGTCTTGGCGGCGGCGATCTGGGTGGTGGCGGCGATGACGCCCAGCGACATGACGATGACGGCGAGGCTAGAACCTTTGAAGTTGGTGGACATTTGCTTGCTTCCTTCGGTTTGGCTTGGGGGGCGATGATTCACCCGATCGTTGGTTGGAATGCCGCCGCCGGAGGTTCGCGCGTCAGGCGACTTCGATCCCCGAACCGACTTTTCTGTGATGACCGTCACGGACTCCCTCGCAAAGCCGCGGGGTGCCCGCCGGGTTCCGCCGCCTTCACCGGCGCGCTATCCTGCCGGCTCAAACCGACCTGGAATCCCCTTCGCAGGAGTGTGTATGAGCGAGCAAATCGGCGCTATCGCCATAATGATACTGTTCGTGATTCTCGTGATCGGTATATTGAGCAAGCGCATGAACCAGATCGAGTAGCGGATCGCCAAGCTGTCCAGCATGGATGCCAAGCTCGATCTCCTGCTTAAGCAGGCCGGCCTCGAATATGATCCCTACAAGAACCTGCCTCGCGAGGTCGTGGAGGCGGTGCAGAGCGGCCGGAAGATCGAGGCGATCAAGCTCTACCGGGAGGCCACGGCGGTCGGTCTCAAGGAAGCGAAGGATTTCATCGAGGAGGTTCAGCGGCGCGGCGGCCTCGCCTGAATTGCGCGCCGCGGCGCCAGGCGCAACGGCGGTTGCCCAAGCCGCGGGGGCTCGATAACCTCGCGGCTTGCAGCAGTTTCCGACATCCCGGGAGGATTGCATGCGCGCGCCGTACCTCGATGCCGCGATTGCGCTGGTGGCTCTGATGCTGACGGCGGCACCGGCGCCGGCGCAAGTCAAGTTTCCGGACTGGTCCGGGCAATGGAGCCGGGTGCCGGACGGTGGCGTGCCGCGCTACGACCCGTCCAAGCCGATCCGCGGTCAGGACGCTCCGCTCAAGCCCGAATACCGCGCCCGGCACGAGGCCAGCATGCGCGACCAGGACGCCGGCGGATTCGGTCTCGACACCAACTACGCCTGCTTCCCCTCCACCATGCCGCGCACCATGTCGGGCATCTCCCGCATGGAGTTCCTGTTCTCATCCGGCGTGACGCACATCCTGTTCGAGCACATGACGTTCGCGCCAAGGCGCATCTATACCGACGGCCGCGACTGGCCCAAGGATCAGGAGCCGACCTTCCTCGGCTACTCGATCGGCCGCTGGATCGACAGCGGCCACGACGGCCAACTCGACACGCTCGAGGTCGAGACCCGCAACATCCGCGGACCCAAAACCTGGGACCAGACCGGCATGCCGATGGCCGACGACAACGACGCGGTCGTCAAAGAGCGGCTTTATCTCGACAAGGCCGATCCGAAAGTCCTGCATGACCAGATCACCACCATGGACAATTCGGTGACGCGGCCCTGGTCGGTGCTCAAGAGCTACCGGCGCGACAAGGAGGTGATCTGGGTCGACAATACCTGCACCGAGGCCAACCCCTATGTCACCATCGAAGGGCAGACCTACTTCCTGAGCGCCGAGGGCAAGCTGATGCCGTTGCGCAAGAACCAGCGGCCACCGGATTTGAAGTACTTCAATCAGGTTAAGCAGTAGCCGGTCCGATCCCAAGGGCCTGGTCGCAAGCCGGCTGGCCGCTTTCAAGAACCGAGGATGTCATGCGCAGGATTGGTCGCATTGCCTGTCTGTCCGCGAGCCTCCTGCTGGCGCTCGCGCTCGCGCCGGCGCAAGTGCGTGCGCAGGCATGGCCGCAACGCACGGTGCGGATCATCGTGCCGCTGCCGCCCGGGGCGGGCACCGACATCGCGGCGCGGCTGTTCGCCGAGCGATTGTCGGCACGCTGGGGCCAACCGGTGGTGGTGGAGAACCGGCAGGGCGCGGACGGCATTCCGGCGGTCGCGGGCTTCGTCTCCGCGCACGACAATCATACGCTGCTGTTCTCGTTCGGCGGCGTGATCACCATCAACCCGCTGGTGCACGACAAGCTCCCGTATGACCCGGAGCACGACCTGGTCCCGATCAGTGCCGTGACCAACAATTTCCTCGCCATCGCGGCGACCGAGTCGCTGCGGGTCGACAACATCGCGCACCTCGAGCAGACGATCCGTGCCCAGCCCGGCAAGCTCAACTGGGCGGCGACGCCGGGGCTGCCGCTCTACGCATTCGACGCGTTGCTCAAGGGCAACAAGCTCGAGATGGCGCAGGTGGCCTATCGCGACTTCACGCCGGCGCTGCAGGATTTCCGCCAGGGCCGCATCCAGGTTGCCGTCACCTCGATCGTGCCGCTCCTGGCGCAGACGCAGGCCGGCAGTGGCCGGATCCTGGCGGTGCTCAATCGGCAGCGCTTTCCCTCGGCTCCCGACGTCCCGACCATCGCGGAGGCCGGCCATCCGGAATTGACGCTGGACGCCATCGTCGGGGTGTTCGGCTGGAAAGGCATCCCGGACGAGCTCAAGGAGCGAATTGCCGCCGACATCCGCGCCGTCGGGGCCGATCCGGAGATCGGCGCGCGGCTGCTCGCCGGCGGCTCCACCGTCACGACCAGCAACCCGGCCGCCTACGCCGCGATCATCGAGGAGCAACGGGTCAAGGTCGCCAAGTTCGCCGCCGCGATCGGTCAGGATCTCAAACCCTGAAGAAGCGATCTCGCGGCACAAAGAGTCCCGCCTGCTGTCGCAAGAGCGCTACAGTCGCGCCGTCGACCGAGCCCGCCAGCGCATCTCCGAGAGCTCGGCTCCATCCAGCGCATTTGACGTTAAGTGGCTATTGTCGCCGGCATCAAGGTTAAGACGATGACCTCACCATGAAAGCACTGTGGCGGCCCCTTGCCCAGGAGCTGCAGGCACGCGCTGCGAGGCGCGAACCCGAGGTCGGTCCCGACCATTTTCCCCACAAGAGACTTGTGATGGCCGGGACCGCACCTCCCATTTACGAGAGGCCCCTGCCTTTTAAATCCCCTGACCGGCCGAATCATCAGCGATCGGGTTTTAACTTTAACGCGCCCGCCACCGCCCTATCGACCCCGTTGCGCCGGCTGGTGTTTCTGCAAAGAGATTCTGACTCTTTCGGCCTCATGGTGAGGGCGCGGGCAACGCCCGCGCGTCTCGAACCATGGCCGCGCGCGCGGCGACGCCCGGGCTGCATCCTTCGAGACGGCCGGCAAGAGACGGCCTCCTCAGGATGAGTCAGTACGACCAGTGCGCTGAGACTAATGGATTGTGGATCGGCCACCGATCAGCTCCGCCTGTATCTGCGCGATCGCGGCAATGTTGCGGGCCGCGACCTCGTCGATGTCGAGAGGCTCCATCTCGACCAGGCTGATCCAGAAATTACCGAGGTAGGCCAGGAGGGCGCGCCGTTTCGGATCCGGCGTCGCGTAAGCCGCCCGTACGCAGGCCGCCGCGCGTTCCCACAGATCGTCCTTCGACATTGGCGAGTTCCCGACCACGCCCCCCAACGCAAGAACGCGGCTCGAGTTCCATCCAAGGCAGCAGCCGGGTCCTTCCCGGCGGATGGTGCAAAATAGAATGCCCCGGTCCCGAAGGACCGAGGCATTCATGGACGAAGCGCATCAACGGGGTATTGCTCCGCCCACGTCGCGCACTTTGTAGCGACGAATGTTTCGGGTGAATCAGCCTGAGGTACCGGGTCTTAGGTACTGGCAAAGCCTATGTCCGGAATCGGACTTTGCCTGAGGCCCGCCGCGCATCTTCCGGTTCCGCAGCATGGCGGAGGAGCAGCATGACGGAGGAGCAGCATGGCGGAGGACTTGGCAGCCCTCCGCAACGCCCGGGCTCGTTATTGGTCGAGCACCTCGATGTAGCCCAGATGGCTCGAGGTATCGCCCGACCACCAGATGCGGTTCGGGTTGGTCGGATCGATGTCGATCCTCCTCGCGTCCGATTCGATGATCGGCAGCGAGAACTCCGTCCACGTCTCGGTCTTGGGATCGAAGCGGGCGATCTTGTCCGCCGTCTGCTCGGTCACCCAGATCACCTTGTGCACCGGATCGGCAACCGGGTGGTAGGCGCCGTTGTTCGGCGTCGGCGGCTGGTAGTAGGTCATCTTGCCGGTTTTCTGGTCGATCTTCACCAGCTGACTGGTCTCGTGGAAGCCGACCCAGATATTGCCTTCCCAATCCGCTCCCATCCGGCGCGGAACGTCCACTCCGGGGGTCTTGAACTCGTCGATCTTTCCGGTAGCGGGGTCGAGCCGGCCGATCTTGTTGGCTTCTCGCTCGGCAAACCAGACCTTGCCGTCGCCGGCGACGTCGAGCCCGTAAGCGCCCGGGTTTTGCTTGGTCTCGACCCAGTGCGGAATGTCGTACGCGACAAACTGCTTGGTCTCGATGTTCAATCCCACGATCCGGGTATTGGCGGTCGACCAGATCATCTTCCCGTTCGGGTCGGCCTTCATGAAATTGCCGTTGATCGGGCCCTTGAAGTCCGCCGGCACCGGATAGGAGGTGAACTCCTGGTACTTGGTGTCGAACTGCAGCCAGCGGCGATTGGCGCCGATCTCGGAGACCCAGATCGAGTCGTTGGCGCCCCGCGCCGGCGCACCCATGTGATTGAGAATGCCGACCTTCCGCGGGGCGGGGGGCGGCGCTATGTCGGTGAACTCATAGGTCTTCGGATCGAATTTTCCGAGCTTGTATTGGTTGAGCTCGTTCACCCAGGCGACGCCCCGCGCATCCACCGTGACGTCGTGCAGCGCCGCGTCGGAATTCGGTATCGCGAAATCCACCGCGATGTAGCGGGCGGCGTCGCCCTTGAGCGCGGTTCGCGACAAGCGGCCGTTGGGATCGGCCTTCGGCGTGGTGTTGGAGAAATTCTTCGCCAGGTAGTCCACCACGGTCTTCTCTTCCTGCTCGGTCAGATCCTGGGCGCCGGGCCGTTCATGGATGCGCTCGCGCATCCAGGCGATCTTCTGCTCCCAATTCTCGTGGGTCCACCGCATCTGCGTCAGCCGGTGCAGGAAGTGGCATTGGTTGCACTTGTTCTCCACGATCGCCTTGCCCTCGCCGTCCGGCAGCACCGGCGGCGCCAGCTCGGCATCGAGCTCGTTGCCGGCGACGCGCCCGGGCCGGCGAATCCATCCGTTCGGCACCGCGTCGCCTTGCCGGTCCGTCAGCGCCACATCGGCGGTCGCCGGGTTGCCAGCGGTCAAGGCCACCGACAGAGGCTTGCTCTGGAAGCCGTTGCCGATGCCCTGCACGGTGTAATCCCCCGGCGGCAGGTTGTTCATGGTGAAACGGCCTTGCGCCTGGGTGACGACCATGAACGTCAGGCGCCTCTCCGGATTGATCAATTTGACATAGGCGCCGGGGAGCGCTTCCCCGGATGCAGTCTTGACCACGCCTTGAACGCTGCCAGCGAAATCCGCCGCTCGAACCGGCTGGACGGCGGCAAACAGCCCTGCAGCCGCGATTACAGCTAGGATACAACTCCCATGGCTAACCATCGTTTCCTCCTCGATGGCCGAAATCGACTCTTCGGTCTTTCGGCTGGCGAAAATATACACCATCTGCGTGCATTCCGCGCCCTCCCAAAGCACATTTTTCCCGGCGCCGCGGCAGCCGGGCAGGATCGCGGGAATCCCCCCGGAATCCCCGGATAATCCGGTAACGGGCGCCGAATAGACCGGCCAGCACGACGGTGTTACTGTCCCGACGCATCAAAGGGAGGCCCGCCGGTGTTCGCCAGGATCAATCATTTGGCCATCTGTGGCACGAGCTATGCCATCAATGCGCGGTTCTATCAGGCGCTGTTCGGGATGAAGGCCTCGAATGCGCAGCGCCCAGCGCGCGCGGCGCCGGTCGGCGACGGGCAGATCGGGCTCAACAACATCCCGCTGCGCGACGGAAGGCGGAGCGGGCTCGATCATTTCGGCTTCGAGGTCGAGAGCATTCCGCTCGCCATCGAGCGGATGAAGAAGTTCGATCCCGACCTGCCGCTGGTCCAACGCCCGGCGGTGCGCCCGAACGCGGCCTGGAGCGCGGCCGACCACGACATGATCATCTACGACCTGGCAGAGCGGGATTCCGGCAAGGCGCAGGACATTTTCGCCGAGAACCGGGGCGGCGAGCTGCCGCCGCGCTACATCGACCATGTCGCGTTGCGCGCCACCCACCCGGAGCGCAGCGCCGAGTTCTACTCCACCGTCTACGAGCTCCCGGTCTCCAACCAGCACGGCGACGGCAACTACCGCCTCAGCGACGGCCGCGTCACGCTGCTCATCATGCCGTGGAAGATGGAGAACTTCATCGGCACCGATCCAGAGCCGCCGCGGCTGGAGCATTTCGGCTTCCGGGTCGAGAGCATCGAGGCCGTCAAGCGCGACATGGACGAGCTCACCGGCGTCAATCCCCTGATGGTGACCAAGCCGCTCGGCTGTGGCTCGGAAGGCAAGGCACGGCTGGATGTGTTCAAGCAATGCCCGATCGGGCAGTTCCATCTCACCGATCTCGAAGGGGTGTACGTCGACTGTCACGAAGGGGCTTAGGGCCGGCGCGACGGCACAGCCCCACGCTGGAACCATCGAGCTCGCCCAACCTGGGTGGTGGCAACGCGGCTCGCTCCCCACGACAATGGACCTTTCCGCAAGCATGGTGTGGGCGACCGGAACATCGGGGCGGTTACGCCTGTCTTCGCCGGCAATGCCCGTCCAACAGGGGGAAGGCTCAGCGCCCTCTCACATTCACCTTGCCGTGCGCCCATATGTCCATCGGACCGCCGGCAATAAGTGCCACGATCGGAGTACGTTCCGAGGATGACCGCCGCCTCCCCTGCCATGGCCGCCGCCGCGCCCGACGCCAAGGAATCCTGCGGCGGGCAACCGCCCGATCAGAACCGGGGCCGGCTGGCGCTGACCATCGGCAGCATCGGCGTCGTCTATGGCGACATCGGCACCAGTCCACTCTATGCGTTCCGTGTCGCCGTCAAGGCGGCCGTCGGCGATGGCCCGGTAACGGACGAAGCGGTTCTCGGCGTGCTATCGCTGATCCTGTGGTCGCTGACCATCACGGTCAGCATCAAGTACGTACTGATACTGCTGCGCGCCGACAATCATGGCGAGGGCGGCACCCTCTCGCTCACCGCGCTCGCCGCGCGCGCGCTCGGCCGCCGGACCGCGATCGTGTTCACGCTGGGCATGATCGGCGCGGCGATGTTCTACGGCGATTCCGTCATCACGCCGGCGATCTCGGTGCTGTCCGCCGTCGAAGGCCTGGAGTTCGCCCTCCCCGGCTTCGAGCACGCCGTGCTGCCAGTCTCCATATTCATCCTGATGGCCCTGTTCGCGGTGCAATCGCGCGGCACCGCCCGGGTCGCGACTTTCTTCGGTCCGGTGATGATCGTGTGGTTCCTGGCCATTGCGGGGGTCGGGATCCAGCATCTGCTCGACGCGCCCCGGGTGTTCGGCGCGATCAATCCGCTCCACGCGGTCTTCTTTCTCGCGCAGCACGGCGAGATCGGCCTGTTGACGCTCGGATTCGTGTTCCTGGCGGTGACCGGAGGGGAGGCGCTCTACGCCGATCTGGGACATTTCGGCCGCAAGCCGATCCAGACTGCGTGGTTTGGCCTCGTGCTGCCGGCACTGGTGCTCAACTATTTCGCCCAGGGCTCGCTCGTTCTTTCCGATCCGGGCGCCATCGCGAACCCGTTCTACCGGATGTTTCCGCCCATGCTGCTGGTCCCGGCCGTGATCCTGGCGACCGTCGCGACCGTCATCGCCAGCCAAGCGGTGATCACCGGCGCCTACTCGGTCACCCGCCAGGCGATCCAGCTCGGCCTCATTCCGCGCCTCGCCATCCGGCACACCTCGGAGACCCAGGAAGGCCAGATCTACATTCCGCGCGTCAATGCCGCGCTGCTGCTCGGCGTCATGCTGCTGGTCGCGATCTTTCACACCTCGAACGCGCTCGCCTCCGCCTATGGGGTCGCGGTGACCAGCACCATGGTGGTCGACGGCCTGCTCGGCTTCATCGTCATCTGGAAGTTCTGGGGCTGGCGCCCCTGGGCGGCCGCCGCCATGATGATTCCGTTGATTGCCGTGGATGCCGTGTTTCTGAGCGCCAACATGCTCAAGATCGTCGAGGGCGCCTGGGCGCCGCTGGCGCTCGGCGCCGGGATCGTCGTGCTGGTCCTGACCTGGCGGCGCGGCACCTCGCTGCTCCTGCTCAAGACCCGCCAGGGCGAGGTGCCGTTGGATACGCTGATCGCCAGCCTGGAGAAGAAGCCGCCGCACATCGTCGCCGGCACGGCGGTGTTCCTCACCAGCGACCCCTCCTCGGCACCGACCGCGCTCCTGCACAATCTCAAGCACAACAAGATCCTGCACGAGCACAATGTCATCCTGACCATAACCACCACCGACTCGCCGCGGGTTCCTCCCGACGAGCGGATTCGCATGACCCCGGTTTCCCGACTGTTCGCCAGGGTGGAGATCAGGGTCGGCTTCATGGAGACGCCCAACATTCCGCGCGCGCTCGCGATCGCCCGCAAGCACGGCTGGCAATTCGACATCATGTCCACCTCGTTCTACCTGTCGCGGCGATCGCTCAAGCCCTCCGCGCAGTCGGGCATGCCGCGCTGGCAGGACCGGCTGTTCATCGCGCTCGCCAAGTCGGCGAGCGACGCCAGCGACTTCTTCCAGATCCCGACCAACCGCGTGGTCGAGGTGGGAACCCAGCTCACGATCTGACCCAAATCCCTCCACGCCACCCAAGTCAATAGAGCGAGTCTCAAATGTCCGAAGGACCCGTGGGGGTGCTAGATGGGCTCATCAGGGGCGTAATTCTCGTTACCTACGATTTTGCTCGATTGACCGTTCTGGGACTGATGCTTCCGTTCTGCCGGCGCACCCGGAGGGTCTGGCCTCTCCTGAGAGCGATAGACAAACGCTTTTCATCACTGACCTACTTGGTCATCTGGATTCTCATCGTTGTCGCGTCCTTCTCGGGCACCGCCAGCAGCGTAGTGCTGAGCTACGTCGGCCTGGAGAAGAATCCGAGCGCCGAAGTCCCCGCGCTGATCGTGGCAGTCCTGCTCATAACGATGTTGAGCGACCTTTTGGTCCGGGCCGGCGCATCAATGATACGCGATCGTGCGCGGCGGACACTTTATGAGCCGCTGGCCAGGATTGCCATCGCCAATATTTTTGTCGGAATGCTCGTCGTTATTGTGGTGGCCGAGCTCACTGTCTATCGCAACCCATCGCCGTTCTCATTCTTCTGGTCGCCCCTGTTTGTTTTTTTCGGGCTGGCGAACTTTCATGGCGAATTCAGCTATCCGTATCTGCCTCTCTTCGGCATATCGCTTGCCATCGTCCTCACCAGGGCGTTCGCCATTCGCCCCTGGAAACGACGAGCGCTGGTCGGACTGCCGATTGCCTTGTTTGCTCCTGCGCTGTTGGTGAGCGCAACGGTTTGGCTGTATCTCGCCGTCGGCAACGCTGCACTTTGGCTCGCTCCCGCGAAGGCCCCCAGCCTTTCGCAGCAATTTGTGAGCTGCGGCTACAAATCAGGCAGCATCCGCGTCTCTGGGCTGCTGAAGCTCGAGGCGCTCGACGCCGTCGCCATCAATGCGAACCTTTTCGCGATATTGCTCGGGCATTCCGGCGCCGACAATCCGGCTGTTTCGCCCGCCCTGATATTCTCGCAAGGCCGCTATCTCGGACGAGGAGACCAGGGACAGCCGCCGATCATTCTATCGGGCGGGCGCTTCACCCCGGTCGATCTGATGGCGACGTTCGCTCCTGTCGCGGGCAGCTCCGTCGCCGCGCCCCCGGAGGGAGTATTCGCGTGCGAGCTCGCCCTCTTGGACACGCTCGGCGACCGTTCCGAACCGGTAATCTATGGGCAGCCACCCGATCCTTCCTTGCCCCCAGAGGCGCCGTAAGTCTGCGGGCTGCCGGGGCACCCGAGCCGGCGCCGGCCTCAAAAATCCGGCTTCGCCGCCACCGGCGTGCCGTAGTCGATGCCGAACGGGTTGATATTGTTCTCCGAGCAGCTGTCCTCCGACCAGTTGCGGTTCACGCGATCGTACTGCCGCAGCGCCTGCCAGGGCTGGTTGAATGTGTCCGGGTCATCGATGGTGATGAGGATTTCCAGCTTCTTGCCGTCCTCGATCAGCCGCCAGCGCTCGGTGACGTGCAGCTTGTCGGTATGGGGCGTGCGATAATTGTCGATGAAGGTCTTGTCGTTGAGGCCGATGGTATCGACCACCAGAGTGTCGCCCTCGTAGTGGCCGACCGATTCTCCGTACCAGGAGGGTTTCGGATCGGCGGAATGCGGCGCATCCAGGTGGATATGCCGCACCTCGGCATTCCCGGAGAAGATCATCGTGACTTCCTTGGGCGACTGCAGGATGGACAGGGCACCTCCGAGCAGCACGTCGAAGCCCGGAACGCCGGCGGCGCGGCAGGAGGAACGCGCCGTGAAGGCGAACCTGCCCTTAAGTACCGCGCCGTTGTCCTTCTTCATCAGGTCCTTCGCCCATTGCTTCAGATTGGGATTGCCGATGTCGCTGATGCGTTGGGTCGGCTGTTTTCCGGTGACACCGGATTCGTCGTTCGAGATGTAGGGATGGGTGGGGTCCTGACCGATCGGCTTGGGCGAGCCCGGAACCGGAAGGAATGCACCGATACCGATGCCGACCCAACCGGTCCGGGCGGTGGGGGAGAAAACGGGTGGCGCGCCCGACGCCGTGGCCGGTTGGGCTGCCGCCGTCCCGGCGAGGCCCAGCAACAGCCCCAGCACGAGCAGCAGCCGTCTCCCGTAGGCTTTGCGCATCGTTTCCTCCTCGGCCACGCCACAATTCGCCGCTTCGTTCCGCCCCTCGCGAGGGTCGGTCGCGAAGCACTTTGCGGGCTGATCGGCCAAATCGCCGAATGTCCGGTCCGGGTCAAGAGCCGCGGCGGGAAATATCCCGGTCATCGGCTGCGTCACGCGTTCAAAGCCGCAATGCCCTCGGCACGGCCGGGATGAATGCTGAACATCGCCGTGAAGCCGCTGATGTCGAGAACCTCGCGCACCTGCTCATTGACGCCGCACAGCGCGAACACGCTGCCGGTCGCCTTGGCCTTCTTGATCAGCAGCAGAAGCGCCCGCAGCCCGGCGCTGGTGACGAAATCGATGTCGGTGAAGTCGATCAGGATTTTTGGATTCTCCCCGGTGATCAGCTCGCCGACCTGGTTGGCGAATGCGCTGCTGTAGATGCCGTCGAGGCGCCCATTGACGGTCACCACAGAGACGTCGCCGACCCGCTCCTTCTGAATTTCCATTCGTCGTCCCTCGCTTGCGCTCAACGCCGGGCCGGTGCACCCCCATCCTACACCTCTCGCTCCGGTGTCGCTGCCGCCAGCCTATCGCGTATCAAGCCCGCAAACGTCATCTCGCTGTCCCCTGGTTGTGCGTCCAAGACCGCCCCGAGTTGGGTCGTGGACGCAGAAAAGCCCGGCGCGGTTTCCCGCCCGGGCACAAATCGCCGCCCAGCCTTGGTTCGCAGTTCGGACCGCCATCCGTAGAATCCCGGGGTCGGTCTTCAATTCCCGGGCAAGCTCCGGTGCCTAGAATTTGGCGTGGCCGGCTTTAACTGTCCGGGCCGCCGTGGAGCGGTCCCGGGTGCCGCGCACGCCGGGGCTCTTTCCCTAGGCTTCGCGCCTGATGTGCAGGCGCAGCCGCACCCCACAAGTCATCTGTCTGCGGGCCGGATCAGGACGGCAGCGCGCCGCCCGGGCTGGCCTGGTCGATGATGCCCGGCAGATGCTCCGAGAGCAGCTTGAGGGCGGCGTCGGGGGAGACCCCGAAATGCTGGGCCAGCTCTTTCACCTGATCGCTGCCGAGCGCGGCGCGCAGTTGGTCCGGCGAGACCGACAGGTTCGTGCCGTTGCCGAGCCACGACTGCAGCTGATTGCCGAGGCCGCCCTGCTGCAGCTGATTGGCGAGGCCCTGCAGATCGCCGAGGTTGGTCTTGGCCAACACAGCCGAGATGAGCCCCGGCATCGCGGCCGCCTCGACCTGGCCGAGATTGCCGCCGAGCGCGCCGGTCAAGCTGTCGAAAAGTCCCATGGTCGACTCCTCCTGTTGGTTGGCGGCGCCGCGCGTCACGGCCGGGCGGCGTCACCAAAATCCGCATCGCGACACTTCGCGCGTCGCGCCGTTGCGTCAGGGGTGCTTCTCGTTCTTCGCGGCCCGCACCCCCTGTCCCAGGGCGTCCTTCTCGCACATGTAGGCGCCCTCTTTGGTGGTCCCGTAATTCTTGCCGCCGCTGAAGTGATAGACTTTGGTCTTCAGATTTGCCCAGACGACGGTGTCCGCCGGGCAGCGAGCCTTGGCCAGCGCCTCGGCCGCGAACTCGTTCGCTCCGGCAGGCGCCGATGCCGCCGTCGGTGCAGGCTTGGTGGCTGGCGCCGACGCAGGCGTCGCGGCCGGCTTCGCGGCCGGCTTGGCGGCCGGTGCCGCAGCGGGCGTGGCTGCGGCGGGCGTCGCGGCAGGCGTGGCCGGCGCGGCGGCAGCACCGCCGGCGCGGCACTTGTCGACATAGGCCTTCTCGGTCACTCCGGCTGCCTGGTTTGCGTCCTTGTTGGCGCGCCATTCGTCCTGGCACGCCTTCACGGTCTTCTGTTGGGACAGCGCCGGGCTCGACAGTGCCGTAAGGCCCACCAACGCCGAGCAGATCATCGCAGCAAATTGAATTCTCATCTTGTCCACCTTTGCCACTTGGCCGGTTTCGGGATCCAACGAACGACATCGAGCCCGCGCGGTTTCCAGAGAACCGCGCCGGCGCCGGTTGAGCTTCAGCTTGTAACGATCGAGCAGGCGCGCGCGTTAAGCGTCCGCCTCACACTTCTTGAGGAAGCTCGCCTTGGCGGCGCCGGCGAGCGGCTTGCCTTCGGCGCTGAGCGCCTTGGGCTCGCAAGCGTCCGCTTTGCACTTCTTCAGGAAGCTCGACTTGGCGGCGCCCGCGAGCGGCTTGCCGTCCTTCCCGACGGCTTTGCTGTCGCAGGTATCGTCCGCGAACGCCGATCCGATGGCGAAAAGCGAGAGGAAGGCGACAAGGAAAACGCGTTTCATGGCTGGCCCCACATTGCTGATGAGAGCGGATACCGCGTCAAGCGTGACAATCTCGCGTCACCCGATGAACAATCCGAGGGTTTTACGTTTTTTTGGTGGCTTACCGGGGACAACCCGGCTTGATGGCTTATGGACAATCAAAAATCTCGATCAGATTCGAAACGCTACTTCACGAAATCCGCGCAATTCGCGCCGAAAGTGCAGAAGCCACCGGAGGCATGCAGGACGCAATTGGCGGCCCTGCAAAGCAAGCATGATGTGGTGCCGAAGCTGATCTGAATAAGTCCGTCCTCGACGCGCATTCGCGCAGGTTGTGGTTAGAACCAATTGCATCTTTTCCGTCCGAGCCTCGGCCGGTCGTTTCGCACCCGACCGAAGGCTGCTATCATTCTCGCTGCACGCTCCAGCTGCGGGTCGGGAGGAACGTCATGCTCGAGGAATTCAAGAAATTCGCCTTGCGGGGCAACGTGGTCGATCTCGCCGTCGGGGTGATCATTGGCGCCGCCTTCGGCGCCATCGTCGCGTCGTTGGTGGGCGACGTCATTATGCCGATCGTCGGCGCCGTCACCGGCGGGCTCGACTTCTCGAACTACTTCATTCCGCTTTCCAAGAACGTGATTGCGACGTCCTATCTGGATGCGAAGAAGCAAGGAGCGGTGCTGGGTTACGGCCAGTTCCTGACGGTCGCAATAAATTTCATGATCATCGCTTTCGTGCTGTTCCTGGCGATCCGGCTGATCAACAAATTGAAGAAGCAGGAGGAAGCCAAGCCCGCTCCGGCCGAGGTCCCGGCCGACGTGAAGCTGCTCACCGAGATTTGCGATCTGCTGGCCCGGCGGCCGGCATAGCGCATCAAGGACTCTTCCGACTCTTTGCGCCCCGTACCGGCGGCATCACGATCTCGTCGCGGCGGCAGGTCTGGCGGGTGACCGCCGGGCAGTCGCGAAAACCGAGTTCCTTGCTCAAGCAGATGCGCACCTCGCGCAGGCGTTGCTTGTCGCAGTCGATGGCGATGGCGCCGCTGGTGAGCTTCGGATTGACTTTGATGAACTCCTTCCTGACGTCCTCGGGATTGACGTCGAGCGAAGAGTCCAGATCGGAATATTGGGCCGGGATACTCACCATACCCCGCGCGTCGCGGACGGTCCTGAAATAGGCGGCCGCGGAGAGGCCCGAGCAGGTGCCGTGCTCGTCCCACTCGTGGTAAACCAGCCTCGGAGCCGGCATCAGATCGAGCATCGATGACGCGATCTCGCGCGGCAGGCGGGGCGGGGGCACCTGGCAGGACTTCGGAAAGCCCCGCTCGTATTGCGGCCACAGGCCGTGCACAACGAACGAATAGTTCCTGGGGCCGCATTCCGGACTCTCCTGCCCCCGCGCCGCCCCGGCGTCGCAGAACGATGGCGACCAGGACAGCGACAGGACGTAGAAATCGAAATTGCCCGGCTCATTCGCCCGCCCGCCTTGCGCGCAAGCGGCACCGGCCCACAGGCTTGCGGCAAGCGAGCCGCAAAGCGCGGCGCGACCCAGACGTGAGATCACGAGAGCTCCCCAAGAAGTGCCGCACGGACCGGCGGCCTCCGGCATGAGAACCGCCGCGGTGGCGCGCATTACCGGATTCCTGGATCGCCGATGGTGCGCGACGCAACCAGCCGGTTCCAGATGAACAGAACCACAAATGCGCCGACGATCGCGCCGATAAATCCCGCACCCTGATCGGCGCGATACCAGCCGATGGCCTGGCCGATGAACGTCGCCAGAAAGGCCCCGGCGATGCCGAGCACGGTGGTGAGAACGAAGCCTGTCGGCTTGTTGGGGCCGGGCGCCAGCAGCCGCGCCACGATACCGGCGACAAATCCGACGATGATGATCCAAATGATGCCCATGGCTGCCTCTGCGTGCTTTGGCGACGGCGGTTCTCAAGACTAGTGAGCGTGACGCCCCGGCGCAACTCGACGCATGCAACCTTATCGGGCCGACGGTATTGCCTTATGTCGACCACATCCCGGTGCGATCGTCGCGAAACCTTGGCACCATAAAACCTTGGCACCATAGGAGACCGACATGGGTTTGCTCGATGTTCTCAACGGCATGCAAAACGGCCCGGGCGGCCAACGCTCCTCCGGCGGCGGCGGCATGTCGCCAATGACGATGGCGCTCCTAGGGCTCCTTGCCTACAAGGCGCTGAAGAGCAGCGGCGGGCTCGGCAACGTCCTGGGCGGCGGCCAAGCCGCTCCTGCGGGCACTCCCGGCGGCGTCAATCCCGGCAACCCGAGCAGCGGCGGGCTGGGCGACATCCTGGGCGGACTGTTCGGAGGCGGCGCGGGCGGCAGCGCGCCGGGCGGCAACCTGGGCGGCCAGATCCCGGGCGGCCTGGGCGGACTTCTGGGCGGCGCCGGGGCGGGCAGCGTGCTCAGCGGCGGGCTCGGCAACCTCATCAAGGATCTCCAGAACAACGGGCAAGGTCATGTGGCGCAGTCCTGGGTAGCCAACGGGCCGAACCAGCCGATTACGCCCGAGAGCCTGGAAGCCGCAGCCGGTGTCGGCACCCTCGACGCGCTGGCGAAGCAGACCGGCATGAACCGCGACGAGCTGCTCGCGGGGTTGAGGCAGCAGCTGCCGGCCCTGGTCGATCACCTCACGCCGGATGGGCGGGTGCCGACCCAAGAGGAAGCGGCGAGGATGGTGTGAGGCAGGCGACCGAAGGCCGGGGGGCGGTGTCGAGCAACGGCATTCTGGCAACTTTGCCGCCCTGTTGCCGCAATGGGAGCCTCGAGCGCGGCGCCGGCGCCAAACCGCGGCCGATCTCGGCCGGCACGGCGACATGATCAGCGAGCATGACAGCCACGAGAGCGCTCGCGCTTCCGCGCCGCCTTTGCGCCGTGGCGCATGCCTTAGCATGGTACCGCCAAGTCGACCAAACTATCGCCAAATATGACGACCAACAATTAGATCGCGATTTTCTCATTCCGGCGCTGCATCGGCCCCGGGGGAAGGCGGGTGGAACCTATGAGCAAACATCTCATTCTGGCGTGCATCCTGCTTGCTTCCGTCAGCAGCGCGCAGGCGGTCGAGTGCCAAGCAAGCTCACAGGATGGCGAAGGCCATTGGGCGTGGCGGCTGATCGAGGGTCGCAAATGTTGGTACAAGGGCGCGAGCGGAATGGACAAGTCGCTGTTGCATTGGCCCGCCGCTGCGGATAGCGCGGATTTGCCCGACGTCGCGCCGGGCAAGGCCGCCGGCAAGAAAGCCCAGGCGACCCTCGAATGGCGGCCGATTTCCGCCCGAGCTCACGCAGATGTTGCCGATCATGCCGCCGGAGCCGACATTCGAAGACCGATGGCGGCTGCATTGAACCGCAACCGCGACCGGCGCTCTAATCCGTGTAGCTCGGCGACGCATCCGCGGTCGCAGGTTCCGACAGCGCGATGGCGTTGAGGACCAGCATCGCGCTCAGCACGGTGCCGATTATCCATCCCAGCAGGGACAGCGTTCGCCGCTCATTCATTGGAATGCTCCGTTCCCAGCAAGAACGGCGCTTCCCCCTGATAGTTCCCTCCGGCCGAGGTTTTCACCGCCCTCCGGTGTTGAAGGTGGGGCGATCAGCTGCCCGTCGTTGATGTCAATCGACGCCCGATTGGGCGCCGATTGCCAGGAACAGTGCTGCGCCATCGCGGGCCGCGCGCAGAATTGTGAAATCAGTTCCGAGCCGCGCCGAAGTTGCGCGAACATCCGGAACCAGATCTGCGAGGCAGGGTTGTCCTCGGGCAGATCCCTGACGAGAGGAACTTCGAGATGTCCGATCCCCGTTTCCAACGCGATCCGAACCGACCCGCCTCGCCTTATACCAATAGAGAATTGACCGCCGGCACCGGTTCGATCTGGGTCGCCGCGATCGTTGCCATCCTGGCCATTGCCGGCGCCGCGGCCTATAGCTAACCGCGGCACCCATACAGCGTCCAATCCACCCGCCACTACTTCCGGCCAATCCACGAGAACGCCGGACGCTCCGCCGCCCGTATCCGCACCGCCCGCTTCGAGCGGCCCGGTCGCTCCCGTACAGCGCCCTTAAGGCGCGCCGATTGCTGCGCTCCGGCTGGCTATCGGCCAATCACCGCTGCATAATCCGAAAACAGCGAGGTGGCCGATGTTCCAACGATCCGAGATCGACACGGATTTGCATGCCCGGCTCAAGGCAGCCGGGCTCAATCCACTTGACGCAACCGTTCAGACAATCAACGACGTCGTGAGCGCCTACTACGCCGAGAAGACCGCGAAGGTCTTGCAGCAGGTCCAGGAAGTTCTCAACCGACTGGCGCCCTCGTAAAGTTTTGTGTAGCGCAAGAGGCTCGGAGATCCGAGGCCGTATCCATCAGGCCTATTGTGCCGTTCATGGTGGCCCGAAGCCGGCACCACGCGGCGCTTGCCCTTGAGCGCAGACCGGCTTCCGGGAAACGGTCTCGGCCCGCGCATTGATCCTCGCCGAGCCTTCCTTCGCCTTCCGCTTCCACGCGAAACGACGCCGAGCCGGCACGTTGGCCCAACTTGGCTTGGGTTGGCTTGCCTTCCTGGTTGCGGTACGATGACAGACACGGAAAGTGGACAGAAACCAGACAGGGGAGCATTTGCGATGCGCAGGAAAATTCTCGGCAGCCTGGTCACAGTCGGCTTATTGGGCGCGCTTTCGTTGAGCGTCGCGACGCTCTCGGTGGCGCAAGCGCCGCCTCCGGCGCCGGCCGCGCTCATGCCGCCCGGTCTTCCGCCCACGCTCGTCGTCGATCTTATGTCGGCGGAAGGCGCTGCCGCATTGGGCGCGCAATGGCGCGTCTCGGACGTCACGGTCAAGGAAGTGCCGTTGATCGAAGGCACCGTCACCAAGAACAAGATGACCTACGATATCGATCCCCACGCGGGCGGCACCGATTTCGACGACTCGAAATGGCCGGTGATCGAGCCAAAGGATCTCAACGCCCGCCGCAGCGGCGGCCACGTTGCCTTCATGTGGTACCGCGCCTTGCTGACGATCCCGGCCAAGATCAAGGATTTCGACCCATCCGGCGCCGTCGCGGTGTTTCGGACAACGGTCGACGATTACGCCGAAATCTGGGTCAACGGCGTGATCCCGGGCCGCTCGGGTTATCCGCGCCCCGCCGCCATCGCGGGACACAATATGCCCAACCTGGTGGTGCTCGGCACCGCCGTCAAACCCGGCGACAAGTTCCAGATCGCCATCTTCGGCATCAACGGACCGATCTCGATGTCGCCGGCCAACGCGGTATTCGTCCGCGACGCGAAGCTGGAGCTGTTCAAATAGCGTAGTGACCTGGGCAAGACGCGCGGGCGTTGCCCGCGCGCCTCGCCATGAGGCCGAAACAGTCGTCTGCTACTTCACCCTCGCCTTGATCTTGTCGAGGCCGGCCTTGGCGCAGGCTTCGTCATGGGTGCCGCCGCCCTGAGTTCCATTGGCGCCGCCGAAGCCGATCGCACCGACGAGAACGTTGCCGGCCATGATCGGCAGCGCGCCGGCCCGCGGGAAAATGCTCTTGTCGGCTTCGAGCTTGGCCTTCAAGGCCGCGTCCTTTTCCGCCTCGGCCTGGATCTCGGAGGTCGGTTTCTTCATCTGAATGGCGGCGACGGCCTTCTTGGGGCTGAGCTCCGCGGAATTTTTCGAGGAGCCGTCGGCCGACACCAGCACGCGCATGACACCCTCGGAATTGAGGACCGCCGCGCTTCCTTTCACGCCTTCGCTGAGGCATGTGCTGACCGCCGCCTGCGCGGCCTCGAGCGCGAGCGCCAGCTCCACCCCCCGCGCGGGCGGCGGTGCCGGTGGTGCGGGTTGCTGGGCGAACACCGTGCTTGTCGTGGCGGCGAGCGCAAGCGCACCCAGTATGGTGACTGATCGGACCATGGGACTCCTCCGAGTTTGTTTCAATTATTGAAGCCCGAAACGCTAGCTGTTTTCAAACGGATCGGCAAGCCGACCAAACACCAACGGAAGTCGCGAGGGAACGCCCTGCTGGGGCCGTTACTTGCCGGGCCGATCGAAATAACGCGCGTCGGGCGGCGCCTGCCCCTTCTTGACCGGCATCAGGAAGCCGTCCGCGCTGAGGTAATAGTGCTCCCTGCCTACGCGCATCTGGGCCTGACCCTCGGGACAAATATCCTCGTACCAGACCGGTTGCAGGTCCTTCGGATTGCGCTCGTACTTCTTGTGCACCGACCATGGCCGCGTCAACGCGTGATCGAGCACCGTCATCTCGTTGTGCATGAGATTGGGGTTCGATTTGTCCAGATATATCCGCTCCGTCACGATGGTCTCGTTGTCGTCGTGGAACGGCATCCCGCTCGGGTCGTAGGCGCGCGGGCCGCGCAAATGCCGGGTCTCGACCTCGAGCGTGTCGAAGCGGCCGTCGCCGTCCGTGTCGATCCAGCGGCCGAGCGAGTAGCCGTCGAAGGAGGGCTCGATGCTCTTCGGCCAGTCGCGCCCGTCGGTAAAGATGCGGCGCACGGTATTGCCGGCGTGCGGAATGATGACATAGGTCGTGTCCGGCATGATCAGGAGCTGCATCGCGCGATAGAGCGTCATCACGCCCGGCATGCCGACCGGAAAGCAGTTGACGGTCTGCCAATTGCCCTGCCCGCCTTCGGCCTGGTCCTGCAGGCTCTCGACCAGCCTCGCTTGATACTCCGGCGTGAGCGGCGCCTGCTGCCCCAGCCCGACCGGCTTGGCCGGATCGAAGGGCGCTTGACCGCCGCCGACCACCGGCTTGCGCTCGCGGGACCACTGGCCTTTCCAGTCCGGATATTTCGATTCGTCGAACGCCTGCGCGGCGGTGAGCATGAACCCCAACGCCGCCAGGGTGCCGATCAGGACGAGACTGCGGTGATGCATGAGCGAACCTCGTATCGTGGATGGTCGGAACGGACGGCGCCGCCGACTGATTGGAAACCTAGCGTTCCGTGGCGGAGCCGCTGGGCAGATTGTACTTCCGCGAGCGCGCGTTGAGCTCCTCGACTTGCTCGACCTTGTCGACCGTCGCCCGGCCCAGGGCCCCTTTTTGGGCTTCGGTTATTGCTCCGGTGGCTTGCAATTCGGTCAAGGCTCTGTCGAAGGCGCCCAATGCAATGTTCACCATGGGCGGGGTCTGGCCCACGGCGACGCGGGCGGTCTTCAGGGCGGCTGGAGTTGCCGGGAAATTCGGGCGGCCGATGACGGCAAAGAGCGGTTTCTTGATCGCGTCGGCCGCCTTGGCGAAGTCCTGCAGGGTCGGCAACCCGATCCACACGCAGTCGGCGCCGGCTTCGGCATAGGCGGCAGCCCGATCCAGCATCTCGGTGTAGGAATTGTTCGGCGTCGGGGCCAGACAGCGCGCGATGAGAACCATATCGGTGCGCGCATCGGCCGCCGCATGAATGTTGTCGATCATCCGAGCCTTGGGCAGGACACCCGGAACCGAATAGGCGGTGGCGCGGTTGAGCGGCATGCGGTCATCGAACGCAGAGCAGGCGATGCCGGCTCTGTCGGCCTGCTTGGAGAAGCGATAAACATTGAGCGGCGTGGCGCCGAAATCGTCGACATCCGCGACCACCGGAATATCCACGTTCGCGGCGATGATGCTGTCATACTCGATGATCTCGGACACGGTCACGACCGCCTGGTCCGGCAACGCGAGCACTTCCTGGTTGGTCGCGCTACTGCCGACGAACACGCCTTTGAACCCGCGAACCTCGATCAGACGAGCGGTCAGGAGATCGTAAGCGTTGCCGCAGATCAGCGGCTCCGGGCCATTCATCAATTCGCGAAAGCGAGCCCCCATCGTTCGGGCTGCCGGGCGCTCCTCGGCGGCGGCCAGCGAGCCGGCAGCCGCCACCAGTCCCGATGCGGCCAGTCCGGCGACTTGGACGAACTCACGCCTATTCCTTTCTCCAGCCATGATCGCTCCTCGAAAGTTGTGGCAATCGCTTGGGCCCATTGTGGGTGTCCGCCGGCGGCACGTCCGCGTCCTCTGTTGGCGTCCTTATGTCGGCGTCCCGATGAAGGGTACCACTTGATGTTTTCGGCGCAAACCTGTTCCATCGGCTTGCGGATCACTCACCCGGCGGCACCGATATGGAGAGCTTGCGATGAATTGTCCTGTCACCTTGGCGCTTGCCATCATGGCTGTATGGGGCGCCGCCGCATGGGGCGTCGCCGCCGCGGTTGCTCAGCCCGCCGCCAATCAGATCGAAGCGCATCTTGCGGCCGCCAAGGCGGCGGCCGGATTCGATTTTACCGGCCTGCTGGCACGCAACTGCATTGCGCCGCAGACCGCCGAGGGCCCCGATGTCGCGCCGGCGCCGCCGCCCGATCGGGCAAGCTGGTATACCGAGCCGGGCAAGGTCTTCGACAACCTCTATTTCGTCGGCACCAAAATTCACTCCTCGTGGGCGATGACCAGCCGCGAGGGAATAATCCTGCTCGATACGCTGTACGATTACGCCTCCGAGGAGGCGATCGTCGGCGGATTGAAGAAGCTCGGCCTCGACCCTGCCAGCGTCAAATACGTCGTCGTCACCCATGCCCACGGCGATCACGACGGCGGCGCCAAGCTGATGCAGGATCGTTTCGGTTCCCGCATCATCATGGGCGGTCCCGATTGGGAGAGGATCGAGGGATCCGTCAATCGGTACCCGAACGGCAAGCCCAAGCGCGACATCGTCGCCTTCGACGGCCAGAAGGTCGTGCTGGGCGATGCGGCGGTGACGCTCGCCCTCACGCCTGGCCACACCGCCGGCACGGTCTCGATGTTCTTTCAGGTGCGGGACAACGGCAAGCCGTTGAGCGTGGCGTATTCGGGCGGCACCGCGTTCAACTTCCCGAACGACGTGCCGCATTTCGACACCTACATCTATTCCCAGCGCAAGATGGGGGAGCTCGCAACCAGCCTCAATGCGAGCGTCCTCATGTCGAACCATTCGGAATTCGACAACGCGGTCACCAAGATCAAGACGATCGCAGCGCGCCGGCCCGGCGAGCCGCATCCTTTCGACCTCGGGCGCGAGGCGGTACAGCGCTATTTCAGGACGTCCGGCGAATGCGCCCAGGCGGCACGGCTCAAGCTCCTGTAAGGTGGCTTTCATTCGGAGCCGGTTGCGACCGATGACTTTGCGGCCCTTGTTGCGCCTTGAAGCATGGAGGGAGGGATCAGATGAAACGCCAGGCTTTGCTTTTGAGCGCGTTCTCGGCGGCAATCCTCACCTTGCCGGCGTTCGCCGACGACGGCGCGTCCGGCATCCTGGGGTTTCGGTGGGGCAAGAACGTGTTCAATTTCGAGGGCATGCCGTCCGGTCCGCAGCCGCTGCGCAACCTGAGCCGGCAACCGAACGGCAAGGCCAACAACGGCCGACTGGTCGGCGACTATCATAATCCGATCCTCACGCCCGAGGCCGCCGCGACCGTGAAGCAGAAGGGCGAGCTCGCGATCGCCGGCAAGGGCTTTCCGAACGCGCAGGACCGGTGCCGGGTGACGGGACCGCCTTTCGCCAATGCGATGCAGCTTACCTTTGCGCTGCTGCCTGCAGCGGGCGGCAATATCACCATTCTCTACGATGGGAACATGAATTCCCGCCGCATTCGCATGAACGGCACGCATCCGGCGAAGCCGCCGCCCTCACCGACCGGCGATTCGGTCGGCCATTGGGAAGGCGACACGCTGGTCATCGACACCATCGGGGTGAAGACCGAAGATATCACCTCGGTCGACCGCTTCGGCACCCCGCAGAGCGAGGCCATGCATATCATCGAGCGCTACCGGCTGATCGACGGCGCGGTTGCCAAGGCCCAGATGGACAAATTCGAGACCAGCGAGGGCACCGTCGGCGGCGGCGACCGCGTCGCCGGCTACGATCCCGATACCAGCCTGAGGGGATTGCAGCTCGAGATCACGATGGAGGATCCGAAGGTGTTCGTCACGCCTTTGACCGCCCGCGTCACCTACCGGCGCGTGATCTCGCAATGGCAGGAAACGGTCTGCGCCGAAAACCCGGTGGAGCATTATCCGGGCGAATGGGCCGGCCTGCCCCGGGCGGACCGTCCGGATTTCTGACTTTCTGCAGAGTTGGCGGCGACGCCGCGGGGCCGCAAATCCGGCGCCGCCCGATGGCGCATCTGGCTCGCTATTTGAATGCGATCATGCCGGTGCGGCGCGGCCGCTTCGGCAGGGGTACTGCCTCAGAAGTCCGGCTTGTCGGTCACCGGCACCTGCTCGTCCGCCTCGAAGTATCGGTGGATGTTCTCGGCGCAGACCATCTCGCGCCAATCGGTCAACAGGTGACGATAGGTCACGGCCGCCGACCATGGCATCGTGAAGGCGCCTTGGTCCTCGACGGTGAACTGGACCTGCAGCGCTTTGCCCTTGTCGGCTCCTCGATTGGCCTGAGACTCGTCGCGTCGCAGACGCGACAGCTCTCGCTGGCCGCGTTCTTCGGCTTCCTTGGCGGCTCCCTCATCGAGCAGCCGATAACGTTCCACGACGTGCAGGGCGTCGGTGTAGGGGGTGCCGTACATGTCGACCATGGCAAACGGCCCGCGCCTGAGCGCGACCGTGTCGACCACGAGTGTATCCCCTTCGTAATGGCCGACGGAATCGCCGTACCAGGACGGCGTCATGCCCGCGGGATGCGGTTCGTTCATGCGGACATGCCGGACCTCATGGTCGTTTGAATAAATGATGGTGACCTGGTCCGGCTGCTGCAGCATCTGCATGTCGGTATTCCACAGCACGTAGGGAACGCCATTGGGCCAGCACTGATTGCTGGGCGTCGGATAGCCCTTACCGGCCAAGGCTATCTCGCCGTCCCGCTTCACCACTTCCGCCGCCCAAGGCTGCAGGATCGGATTGGCGTAGTCGCCGACCAGCCGATAGACATCGCCCACCCCATCCCGGCGCACTTTGTTCATCACCGGGCCGGCGCCCGCGGGCGGCGGCTCGAAAGCGGGCCAAGTGAGATGCGTCCAAATACCGGAGAAGTCCGGTGTCGATGCGGCGCTGGTGTTTCCGGCCGGCCGCTCCGCGGCTGCCGCCGCGGCTGCGAAAGCGAGCATCGCCGCGGCCGCGGACGCTGCCGTCGACAAGAAAGCATTCCGCAGCGCGTTCATGTTGTGGCTCCTCTTGGCAGGACGGAATCACGAATAACACCGCACCCTCACACCGGCAAACCGCTTCGGCAACCGCCGCCCGTGGTGCCCGCGATCGCCGATGCGGTGATCGCATGAGGGAGCGGTTTTGCCGCGGCGCGTAAGTCCGTGGCCCGCCCGTCCGGAAGTGCCGATCATCGTCAAGAGAGTCCGGTTATTGGAGTAGAGCGGAAGGCACTTGTTCGGCCGGAAGATTGCCGGTTCTGACCCCAACTTGGACGCCGAGTGGGCATCGCAGTGGGCGTCGCCAGATCGAATTTTGATCTAGATCAAGCATCTCGCTTGAGCAACCCGGCTGATATGAATCCATCGAGGTCTCGACCCGACAGCCATGAGGCAAACCAGCCACTCGCATGGATATTCTGGAAAACCCGTTTGTCGTTTTGATAATTTCGGCGGCAGCTCAATGGCTTGCGGCATACGCCGGCGATTTCGTTCGATCCCGAGGCTACGCGCTCGGCACCGATGACCGGGAGGACTTCAATCTCGTGCGTAGCGCCGCGCTGACCCTCCTGGCACTGATCATCGGGTTCAGCTTCTCGATGGCGGTCACCCGCTACGATCAGCGCAAGAATTACGAGGAAGCGGAGGCCAATGCGGTCGGCACCGCGTATGTGCGAGCCGATTTGCTGCCTCCCGATGAGGCCGCGAACGTGCGCAAGCTCTTGAGCGAATATGCCGACCAGCGCATTCTTTTTTATGTCACGCGGGATCAAACGCAAATCCGCCAGATCGACGCCGATACGGCGAAATTGCAGGCCGATCTCTGGTCCGTCATCTCACGAGTTGCGGCCGCGCACCCGACGCCCGTGGTCGTCCTCGCGGCATCGGGCATGAACGATGTCATCAATTCGCAAGGTTACACGCAGGCCGCCTGGTGGAATAGAATACCTGCGATGGCCTGGGGATTGATGGGACTGATCACAATCTCCTGCAATTTTCTGATCGGCTATGGCGATCATCGCGCGCGCTCGCTTATCTTGTCGATACTCCCGGTCATCGTATCCATTTCGTTCTTTCTTATTGCGGATATCGACAGCCCCCGTGGCGGCGTCATCAACGTGTATCCCCAAAATCTAATTGCGACCTCTCAGTTCATGAAGTCACAAAGGCAGCTTTGAACCCGTACTGAATTCGTGCGGCGATCCGTTGCTGCTGCACAGGCATGTCAAAATCGGAGGTGCGGTTTTGTGGCTCCCTAGCTGCGGAACAGCATGAACGAATCCAGGAAGCGGCGTGCGTTCGGATTCGCGACAGCCCCGATGGCACTGACTGAGATGATCGCGCTGTTGTTCAGAACGACGAACGACCGGTAGACCGCATCGAGCTTGAGCTCGGCCGATTCCGCTATGATCTCGCGTCCCTGGAAGCCGCTCATGGTGAGCGGAGTTTCGGCGACCATTTTGAACGCAGGGTTGAGCCCGTCGCGCATCCCCCTGAACCACTCTTCTTCGGAACGGTTCTGCTTGAATTCGATATACAAGATGTCGAAAGCAATCTGCTCGTATTCGACACGGGCGTTGATCACCCTGATCCAAGGGTCGGTAGGCAGGCCCTTGTCATCGTCGACTTCAGGATCGCCGGGCATTTCGATGCGGAAACCCGCGTCGTTGCGGCGAAATTCCCGCCACACGTCTTGCGCTTGCGCGACGTTCCACTCGAGCACGGCTGATGCCGAGCCGGCGAGAACGGCCAGGCAAGCGCGTCGCGACAGGCGACTCTGACTTCGTGCCCCATGCGGCGAGGTCCGCGAAAGCGCTCCGTCGGCGCGCATGGACGACGCGCACGTCTTGCAATCCGTGTTGCGGTTCATCACACGTTCTCCTCTGTGGCGGGAGGCCCCTGCCGTTCTGTGGCGGGAGGCCCCTGCCGTCGCGCGACCCTTCAGTCCTCACCAGTAGCCCGATGGAAGGCGTCAGTGGTTGCGCCAGCAATATTTGTCCTCGTAGCCGAGATGAAATCCCGGGGGGCAGGCGTCGGTTTCGTGATTTCTCCAGCAATACTTTCCCTCGTATCCGGGATGCGTGCCGGCGGGGCAAAGCCGAGCCGCTTCGGCCAATGACGTCAGGGCGACGCCGATCGACAGATGCATGGCGCTGGCCGCAGTCATGCTGGGCCCGATGGCCGCGAAGGCCAGGACGACTGCGAGCAGATTGGATTTGCGGAACATGGCGATCTCCTGTGTGGCTGGGGTTGAGCATCGAGAGCAGGTAGCTTCCTGTCTGGATCGGATGTGACCATTCACATCTGCCCCCATCGGTCGCTCCGCGCCACCAAGAAGTTCGCAGATTCCTCCGTATTTACAGACGTTTACAGCCGGTTCACAGCCGGTTTACGGATCCTGACCGCGTGCGGGGCCGAAATGGGTTTCGTGCCGGCCGGATTGTGAAAATGGCCCCGCCATCCTTTCGGGAGCCCGGTCTCATCTGGGCGTCGCCGCCTGGATGCTTCCGGGCAAAGAAAAGCCCCGCATCTTGGCATCTTGGCGGGGCTGGACCGGGAAGATGGGGGCTGGGGGGCCTGGGGTCGTTCCCCGTCCGGCAACCCAACTCGCCACAGCGTCTTAAGTTCCCATGGCGGATTTCCTTATGAGAATCCTGTCTTGATCGTGCTTGCTATTATCGGCGCTTGCCAACCCTCCCAGCTTACACCCCGTCATTTTTCCGCCGGTAGGGCTACCGGGTCCGGCCCCACACCTGCGCAACTGTGTACATCGTGAAAGCAGTCCCGGGCTTGGCGAGATGCTGTCGGCAATCGTGTAGGGCGGCATCGAGATCGCTGTCATTGATCAGAGCGAGCTCAACGGCCGATCCTCGAAGGGATTCCACGGTAGACGGCAGGTAATCGACCATTGGATCAATGGAGCGAACGCCGAGCAGCGCTGTCCGATATTCTACGTCCTGAAATCTGGCTTGGACCAGATTGTATAGCCGTATCGCAAGCTGGAGATCGGCTCCCACTCCCTTGAAGACCCCTAGGAGCACGGCTTTCAACCGATCCCACGCCGGATGCGGCGGATAGCAGTTGAGCGTGGACCCGTCCGGCTCCTGAAACGCAACAATTCCGCCCGGCCGTGCCAAACGAGCAGCCTCCTCGAGAAGCTGCTCAGGATTTCCTGCGGTGCTGGCGACAAAGCGCATATGCACCAAGTCAAACGTGCCCGCAGACAAGTCGGCGCGGTAGGCATCGCCGAGGTGAAACTCGACGTTACTCGGCGCATTCCGCCGCGCGTGCTCCAGAAACTCCGCGTCCATATCGAGCCCGACCACTCGTCCAGCGGGCCCCACGCGGGCACTCAGAAGATCGGTAATGCCGCCAGGTCCGCAGCCGACATCTAAGCATGTCCAGCCCTCGATTGGCCCTATACGATCCAGCATCACGAGCGCGTCCGGTGCCATCGCCTTAGATTGAATATGCAGGCGCTCGATTTCCCCGGCGCGGTGCTCGATCGGATAATTCCCCGAGTATGCCCTGTTCATGCGTTGCCCCCCGTGCAAATGCGAGGCCCAATCGGAAGGAGGCGGTCCCTGCGATCGCGGAACGTCAGCGGCTCGGCAATTTGGCGAAGAAATCCCAGATCGCGACGGGCGAATCCAGATCTTCGCCGGCGAGCGGCATGGCGTGCCCGCCGTTCTGCACCGAATACAACACGACCACGGGGGTGCCGTCTTTCACGAAGGTCATGCTGTCGACCGTGGTGTTTCCGCCTTTGTGCGGCCGCTTCGCCAGCTCCGGCATGGCCGTCACGCCCAACAGCTTCGCCCAATATTTCGCGGTGTCCTCGCTGGAGAGCACATTGCCCAGCTGGGCGCTGCCCAAAGTCACCATGCCGCCGCGATAGGGATTGATGGGGTCGGCGGTGCCGTTGACGATCATCACCGGAATCGGCTTGTCGAGCTGGCCGCAATCGAGATTGTCCTTCACCGGCAGGCTTGCCGAAATGGCGGCGACGCCGGCGAAATCTTCGGGATGCTCCAGCGCCAGCCGGTAAGCGAGCTGGGCGCCGTTGGACCAGCCGGCGGCGAAGACGCGCTTGCGGTCGATGGCGTGTGCCGTGGCCTCATGGTCGAGAAGGGCTTCGATGAAACCGGAATCGTCGATCTTCATCCGCTTGGAGGAAAACGGCGAGCCGCCGCGGCAATCGTTCCAGGTGTTCTCGAACCCGTCCGGATAGACCACGAGGAATCCGTATTTGTCCGCCAGCTCGTCGAATTCGTAGTTGGAATAATCGCGCATGCCCGAGGCATCGCCCCCCGAGGGATGCAGCACGAACAGCAATGGCGCGCCGGGCTTCAAGCTCTTGGGAACATATTCGATGAAAGTGCGCTCGCGGCCCCCCACCGTACCTACGTTGTGTGTCGCCTCGCCCATCGGCTCGGCCGCGACGGCGGTGCCAAAGAGCGCCAGCGCGGCGCCGATCGTCCAATGCGGGACTGTCGTCTCAGCCATGATTTCGGGGCTCCGTTTCGCACGCGCCAAACCATATCACGCCGGGGATATGTCCATAAGCCATATGTATTGAAGCCGCTGACCGCGGATGCCCAAATCGCGGCCGTAATGTCCGTTTCCAGCTTTACCAGGGAGGTAAATCGCGCGCACTTGGCCCTCAATTCGTGCCGACCAGGGAGCGCGTTTGTTTCATGCCGGCGGCTGGAAGCATTGCCAGAACGCCCCTTTCGCAAGAATGACGGCTGGCGGGCTCGAAATTGTTGACCTAAACTGACGCGCCGGTTGAAGGTGGGATGTGGAGGTGGGGTCGTGAGAAAACTGCGCGAGCGCACGCAGCGGTGCGATTATTATCGTCAGTTGGCCGCGGGATACCGGGCACTTAGATCTCCGTTGGCTGAGACCTTTAGTGCCGCGGCGGAGCACTTTCAAGAATCCGACCCACCCGCCCAGCCGGCGGACAGGCTCGACAGGCGGCTGGCGCACGACACGCCCCGCTGAAATTGATCGTCATAATCCTGGAAGAGTTGTTCTGACAGAACAGACTGGGCACGGGGAAACCCATGCCCATCTCCGGCAAGGTCTTGCCGATGATCACCGGCAATGCATTTCGGCCACGGCGTTTACTTGGCCGCCGGCGGCTGATCCTTGGTGGGGCTCACCGGTGGCTTGACGGGAACAAAACGACTGTCGCTGCCGCCGCCGGGGGCCGGTGCGTTCGCCCTTACGATGGCTTCCATGCGCAACATGAAGATTTCGGCCAGCATTTGTCTTGCTCCCTGGTTCGGCGTCCGGTCCCTAGGGATTTAGTCGGAATCTCCGCCTGTCGGTTCAATCCCTGACCTACATTTCTACGCAACCGTAAAATGGGGCATAAGAGCTGCCCTTTTCCGGTTCGCCCGGTGGCCCCGGGCCGCGCATGAAGCGCCCAAATTGTTAACGGTGAGTGTCTGAGCCTCGCGTGGGCGCGAAAAAGCCCCGCCAACTGGCGTCGGCGGGGCCAAGTCAAGGGAGGAAACGTCCAAAGGGGGAGAGGGATCGCTCCGCCCCTTGGGTACGGGCGCATCTTGTCGGTGCAGACGCGCGACGTAAATCAGCCTGATGTACCAGGCCTTAAGTATCGTCGGTCCCGCAACGGAGCCCACGCCGCGCGCGTGAGCCACCTCTCGCCCCCTCCTCCATCCTCAATTGCTCAGATACGGCGCCGCTCGTGCACCCATCCCTGCTCGTCCGGCGTCGTTCCGGCCGGAACGACTCTCCGTCAGAACCGTAGGTCCCACCGATATCGAGGATAGTTCCATCACCCAGCCCAGGTGACCTAGGAGGAGCTTTCATCGGGCGGCTGCCGTGTCGGCGGCAGGACTGAAACGGTGAGCATCGCCAAGACCATGACGGCCATTGGCCTATCTGCGGAATAGCAGCTCAGCTTTCAACAACAAACGAGGCAACGCTTTGGTCGGCGCATAGCAATATGGGCTATCGAATATCGGCCCTTTGTCCGGGTCGCATTGGGTTGGCGAGTCGTCATGCGCGAATCCGCTGCTTCTCATGCAGATGAGCATATATTCAGTGTGCTCTTGATAGAACGTTCGCGGGCTTTTCGCGACCTCTGGTTGGTCCACGAGCATTTCTCTGTGGCATTTGGCGATTTGACCATCGTTGTCGTCGACGCAGGCTGTCAGCGACAGCGCCAACACCAAGCCGGCAACGCAGCGTTTTACATCAAGCCTTACTGTATCGGGAGCGTTTGTCATGCGCCGGCACCGTGCGAGCGCAAATGACCGCGCGTCAGCGGCGAGCTTGGCAGGGCGCCGGTCGTCGCCTGGCCGGGGGATCGTCCGCGGGGATCGCGGTGGCGCATCAGGCGGCTCCTTGCCGCAATTTGCGCTTCTGCCTGTCAGCCGGGCACCCGCGCGCCGTTATATCGATAGAGCCCCAGCCCGGATGGCAACGTCGCGACGCGAGCGACGTCGGTCTTGAGCCGCCTGTCACTCACAACAAGACCGCCAGACCCGTTCGCGGGCTGCGCCTGAGCTTTGGCGACCGTGAGACCGTCCATTGCAAAGGACGCCACAACCGGCGCCACGAAGGCGGTGCCCGTGATCAGCCGGCTCCGGGTCTCGCGCTTGGCGGTATCGATCCCGGCCAGTACATCATCGATCTTGTTGTCGGACATGCCATATCCACCGATTGCAAAGATGCTCCCGTCGATGCCGCCATAGTCTCGCCCTTTCCTTGCCGAGGTTCAAGGCGGCGCGGACAGGCGGGGCGGACCGGTCGAAGCGGCTTACCAGGCGTGAACTGGCTGGTCCTCTTACGGAGCCAAAATTATGGAACCAAAATGCCGGTTGGCCGTTGGTCGACGGATTGCAAGCAACCCCGGGGGCAAGCCGTGGCCGCCATTCTCATCACCGAAGACGAAGCCCAGGTCCGTGTCCTTTCGGAGTCCTTCCTTCGCGACCAGGGCCAGCGGACGCTTTCGGCTGCTTCGCCGGAAGAAGCATTGGCTCTATTGGACGAGACCGACGACATCGCGTGCCTGTTCACGGACATCGAGCTTCGAGGGAACGTCCAAGCCGGTCTCGATCTGGCGCAAGCGGCGGTGAAGAAACAACCGGGTCTGCGCGTGCTCTATACCTCATGCCATTCCCTCACGGACGGCATGAAGGCGCTCTTTGTCGAAAAGTCCGCGTTCCTTCCGAAGCCGTACACGATCGATCAGCTACAGGCGATCCTTAGTGTCGAGTTCGGCATCAAGCCACATTCCCTCCCGATGCGAACCACAGAAGCACACCACCCGACCCCCGAGCTGTAGCGGATTACCTGCGCTCATCCTGAGACGGCGGCTCCCCGGATCATACCAGCCCCATAGTTGATCGTGCCGGAGGCCGCCGTGGCACAATTCTTCATCTGCATGGACAACCAGCACGTCGTCGCGCATTGCCTCCGCTCGCGGAATGAGCGGGAAGCAGTCACGATCGCCGGGGTGCCATTTGGGGGAGGAGTGGTTCGGATGTTCACCGGGATCGTCGACTCCGTGGACCATGACTCGAACCGCGGCTACAGCCGACAATGGCTCATCACCATGACAGAAGCGGTGCGAGGTCCGTGATCGCTATTTGCCTTCCGGCAATTGCGGTATCGTCGGTCCGTGCCATGCTTGGCGCAAAGCAGGAGGATTGAATGCCGCGCAAGCCGCTGGAGCTGAGAGAGATGACCCCGGAAGAGAGGGAAAAGCGTGCTCTCGCTGTTGAGCAGGCAAGAGAATCGGAGAAGGCAGACGCTGCTGAAAAGGCGGTGAAGCTCAGGCCATCGCCTGCAAGGAAGAAGTAACGGCGCTGCCCCGAGGTAAGACCCTACCCACGGTTCGCAATGCTCTTCAGCCCCGCAGCGGCGCACCGTGAGCATTTCCGTTTCAGACCCGAAGCGGACAAAAGACGCGGTCGGAAAAACTAAAATTGCATCTGAAATGCCACACCGCACAGAATTCGGCGGAGTAGATGCTCTGTCCTTGCAAATATGCCTTGCGACTCTTCCCCGCAGGCGTATGCCAGCAGGGCTCGAGGGCATGAAATGGGGGGCGTGTGATGCGCGCATCATTTGCTGCACTTGGACTTTCAGCCATAGCAACATCATTGGCGACATCAGCGCTGGCGGCGGATCTTCCCGTCAAAGCACCGCCCGTTCCAACCGTACAGGCAGTCAGCTGGACGGGTCTCTATGTCGGCGGTCATGCTGGCTATGCCTGGGGGAGCTCGGACGGCGACCTCACCTTCGACCCGGGCACTGGGCCGCTCAGGGTCTTCGACCCGTCCCATCGAAAAATCGACGCCAGCGGCGGGCTCGCGGGGGGGCAGATCGGCTTCAACTATCAGGTCAACTCACTTGTGTTTGGGCTCGAAGCCGATGCGTCGTGGACAAACCTGAAAGGTAGCGGGAGCTTCAACACAATTCCGGGTGACGTCAATTGGGCAATCCAAACCCAACTGGATTGGTTCGGAACCGTTCGCGGCCGCGCGGGTGTCGCCGTCAACAATTTCCTGCTCTATGGCACGGGTGGCGTTGCCTTTGGGCAGACCAGGGCGGACGAAACGGTAACGAACATAGTTCCATGTTGTTTAGTGACTGCGGCGGCGTCCGCCCACGACAATCATATTGGCTGGACAGCAGGTGCAGGTGCCGAATGGATGTATTCCCGAAACTGGTCCATTAAGGCCGAATACCTTTTCGTGGATTTGGGGTCGGCGGCTAATCGCTTCATAGGTACCACTTTTATCGGCACCCCACACACGACTGACAGCTTCCCCGCCGACCTTGCCTTCCACCTCGTTCGTGCGGGCGTGAATTACCGGTTCTGATCGGCTGAGCATCAGCGGAACGCTGGATCGCGCTCGCCGCCTGGTCCCGGCTATGCGCGCCAGAACGGCTTGCAGGCCTCGCGTTCGGCCTCGATGTGATCGAGGCAGAAGTCCTGGATTTCGAAGCGGCTGAGCGAACGCAGCGCCTGGCGCGAGCGGCGGCGGCGCTCCCATTCAAGCACGACTCGCCAAGCGGCTGCGACCGACGCTCTCAGGCGCGTCGATGAGGAATCGGCGCCGACGAATTCGAACTCTGACCCGACAAACGCCAAAGCGCTTGATAAAGACCGCTTATGCATGATCACCCTCCACTGCTATGAGGTAAGTTGCGCGGTAGAGCTCCAGCCCGCATGGGCGAAGATTCGTGACGCCGGGCGAGGTATTTGCCTGCTTGCTGCTCAATAATTCAGCGCCAGACGATCCCTACGAGTTTAGTCGGAAATCTGCGGCTGTCGGTTCAATCGACTGCCCAAAATCTTGGGAATTATGTGCTCGGGTCCCCCAGGGGGAATTGTACGCGGCTATCCGCAGGCTTGGCCGACGCATATCCGGTGGGCCGCGATGCTGCTTCGGTCGCGGGCAAGTGCCACGCGACCTCCGCGTTACGGGCGTCAAGTCATCGGGCTTTGGCGACGCGTTCGGCGGACTTTATCGTGTTCATGAGCAGCATCGTGACTGTCATCGGACCGACACCGCCCGGAACCGGCGTGATGTAAGAGGCCTTTTCGCGAACACCTTCGAAATCGACGTCGCCGACCAATTTGCCGCCCGGCAGCCGATTGATCCCCACATCGATCACCACCGCGCCGGTGCGGACCATGGGGGCCGAGATCAGTTTCGGGTGTCCGGCCGCCACCACCAGGATGTCGGCCAGGATGGTGAACTGGGCGAGATCGCGGGTCTTGGCGTGACAGATGCAGACCGTGGCATCCTGTTGCATCAGCGTGAGGGCCATCGGCTTGCCGACATTGTTGCTCGCCCCCACCACCACGACATTCTTCCCCTCGAGCCCGATGCGCTCGTGCTCCAGGAGCTTGACGACGCCGTAAGGCGTGCAGGGTGGGAACACGGTGTTGCCGACCACCAGCCCGCCCACATTGTAGAGATGAAAGCCGTCCACATCCTTGTCCACCGAGATCGTCCCGAGCACCTGCGTCAGGTCGAGCGCCGGCGGCAGCGGCAGCTGGACCAGAATGCCATGGATGGTCGGATCGTCATTGAGCGCCCTGATCTGGTCGATGACCCGGTCAAGCGGCACCGAATCCGGGAAGGTGAACCGCAACGAGCGGATGCCGACCTCCTCGCAGGCCCTGATCTTGTTGCGGACATAGATCAGCGAGGCAGGGTTCTCGCCCACCAGAACAACGGCCAATCCGGGGCTGAGATTGAATTGCGACACGAGCGTCTCGACCCGGCGAGCGCACTCCCGACGCATCTCGCGCGCAACCGCCGAGCCGTCGATGATCCTGGCTGTCACAGCGCCTCCCGAGTATCTCCGCCGGTCGAGCCACGGATGGCGATGCGGCCTGCTTGAGATTTTCATCTCCTTACGACGAGTTTCCTTACAACGAGTCTTCGACCGACGTCCAATGGCCTGCGGCGATGAGCAAAGCCGTACTGGCCTCCGCCCCCTGCGGTCGTAGGCCGCCCACTCTGAATCTCTCGATTCACGTTCGGGCAGCCAGGGAACCGATGCCTTACATTTTCATACCCGGCTCTGATCCTCGAACCGCAGCCCGCCCGGCGCCATGGGATTTTTATCTCGAACCCGGGCTTGCCGGCGTACCCGTCACCGCTCGGACGACTCCGGCCAAAGAAAAACCCCGCAACTTGGCGGGGCTGGACGGGGAAGATGGGGCTGGGGGGCTGGGGTCGTTCCCCGTCCAGCAACCCAATTCGCCACGGCGGTTTAAGTTCCCGTCCCGGGTGTTCTGATGAGGACAGCAGCTACCAAAGGGCAAAATCGGAACTAACCGGATCGCGTCGGGTTATCACGAGGTCCATAAAAGGGAAAAGACAGCATGTTGACGCAGAGCAGGTTAGCTATCGCGGCAGCCCTCCTCTTGGGTGCCGCATCCGTCGCCCAGGCTGGAGGTGAGAATCAGTCCGATCCGAATCGAGGCTTTCCCTACGGGCCTGAAGGTCAAAGGGTAGGTGGAAACGCGGTAAACCCGGTTGACCATGATTCCACCCGTCCCGGGGGGCCGTATACGCGCAGGGCCTTGAGCGCACGGGCCTCGGCCAAATCCGAAGACATCCTCATGAGCGACGGTAAATGCTGGGTGGACTACAACTGGGCTGACTGCCGAAGGACCAGGCGTTAATCGACGATAAGCCCTCACGGCGGGGTTGTTCATCAGCACGTCCTGGCCTCTGAGAGCGGTCGCAATCATCGCCCCGGTAACGCCCGGGGCGCTCGCGACCGTTTGGCTCGAACCCGGAAACACGTCCGTGTACGACGTCATCCTGCTGAGCAACCCAATTGATCGTGGTGGTCGCAAAGCGGCCAGGCTTTTTCCGGTGGGGAACGGAGCGAGATGATCGCCGTTGCCCTCCGGGCGATCATATGGAGTCGCGCAATGAAACGCATAATCTCGACGATGGCGATCTTGGTCCTGTCCGGCGGGCTCGCGCTCGCCCAAGGCGCGGGAGGCGCAGGCGCCCCCGGTGGAAGCAGCGCAGGTACCCCCGGTGGAAGCAGCACCGGGCCCACCTTTACTCCGACCAACCCATCGAACGGCTCGACCGTCGGACAGGGTGCGGGCGTGAATCCCGGCAATCCGCAGGATCAAACCGGACGCAGCAATCCGAACGATCTGACCAAGCCCGGGGGTAGCAATCCCCAGGACCAGAAGCGCTGACTCTGGAGCGCTATCCGATCAGATTGAATTGGGTAGCGCTCCAATCATCTTGACCTTGCGCATAATCTTGTCCGAGAGGTCTGCAACTTTCCGGGATCGTGCTCCAGGCGACTGAGTGGTGAGGCTGCACGCCAGTCGCCGACATTCGCAGATCAATGCGGTGCCGTCACTGTACGTCCAGCTGGCTGATCATTCAGGAGCACGACAGTTCCGGCGCGCTCGCGAACCGGATGCATCGCAAAGTCCATGATGCGCTCGCTGCCGTCGGCCACCCAATATCGGAACTCTTCGCGAATACGATTCCAGCCGCCGCCTCATCGGTCGCAATGGCCTGTCCGAGCGTCTGTGGCGACATGGGAACACGACGCGAACATTTGCACGCACCGTCAAAGTATTCGGTTACCACCTGTAAATTGCATACTCCGCGATTCTAAACCCTACCTTGATGTCCAAAATGCTGGTTGTATAATGGCACGCCTCTACCAGGGGCTCGTGGCGAGCCGAACGTCGGGCAGCCGACGCGGTAGGGGCCACCAACCAGAAACGCAAATCGCAAGCAGGCACCGAAACGCGCGGAGGACGTCGATGGATGACCGCACCGAAATCCCGGGTGCACGGTCTTGCCCAAGGCCGCTCATGCTTTGTGAGCTCGCGGTTGATAAGCCCGACAGGTTGCACAACACCGTAAAGGAGATTTTTTGGGTCGGCATAAACTACGCCATCTACTGTTCGGACAAAGGAGTGGACGTTCAGTTTTCCGACGACCCGGAAGAAGAGAAACAGCAAAGAAGAAAATTTACCGAGATCTGCTCCGACCTATGCGAGCTTCGCTACCTCACCAGTCAAATGAGATCGGGGATTCATATTCCATATTGGCCGGGGCACCGAACGCCGGGCGATACGCTATTCGAGCACAACATGGCTCAGGCCGTAATGCTGATTATGGAAGACAATATCGAGCAGGGCAAGCAAATCGCGCAGAAAGCGCTCAACATGGCGGTGCGACGGGTCACGATGAACAACACGATACGATACGTGCGTATGTCGTTGATCTTCGGACTCATATCCATAGCGGCGGGCGCCGTTGCGCTATTGTTTCGCTCGAGCCTGGGCCCACTGGGAAGCTCCTATGTGGTCACCGGAATGTTTGGTGCGACCGGCGCGGTATTATCGATCGCCACCCGTCTCGAGGACTTTCAACTCCAGCCTTGTGACGAATCCAAGATGAATTACTGGATGAGCGCTACGCGCGTGGGAATGGGCGTGATCTCTGCAATTGCCCTGCTTTTGCTGGCAAACACGGTTCTTGATGACACGTTTCGCAGACTTTACCCGGACCTCCACTGGACCTCTTGGCAGCCGGCGGCAATGCTCGGCTTGATCGGAGGTTTCGCCGAGCGGCTCATTCCCAATTTGCTCAACCAAACAGCCGGGAAAATGAGCCCCGCGGCGGGTACGCCCGTACAGGCGGTGCGAAATGACGCCTCACGCGATAATCCCAAGGAATCGTCGCATCAGTGACGTTCCCAGGTGCAGTACACCAACTCGGACTCTGCCCGTCCTTCATTGGACACTCAGCGAGGTGCGTCGTGGCGGGATCTAATAGTTTGCGAATAAGCGCTTTGGTGACGGTTCTTGCCGTTGCCGTCGCGGGCGGTGGTCCTGCGGCCGCATGCGGCGGTCTCTTTGAGGCCGCCTGCAACACGGGAAAGACCATAGAGCAATCGGTGAAAGACGTCGGCAAGAGTATAGAAAAATCCGCGCAAGACGCCGGCCACGCCGTTGATAAAGCGGCCAAAGACGCAGCAAATGAAGCAGCGCGCAAACAGGTCGAGCAATCAACGACCAACCCATGCAGATTGAATGGTGATTTGCCTCAATGCAAGAACTGAGACAATGGGGGCCAGAAGATGATCTCTCTAATATACAAGAGGCTCATTCAGATCGGCAAAGTCAGCGGCACAATTTCCCTTTTATTTGCTGCCCCGTACGCCTTATACCAGTACATGCAAACTCGCGATGCTAGCCGCGTCGAGCAAACTCTTACTTTGTTCAAACAATATAATTCGGCGCCTTTCATAAACTATAGGGCGGACATATCAAAGGCGCTGATCAAGAATAAGGATAAAATCTCAAAGTCAGTAGACAATGTAGAGGAATTCGGTGCGCTTCAATTGCAAATTGTCCGCGAAGGCGACATCGAGCCCGAGCTCCTTCTGGTGTTCGACTTTTTCGATAGCGTAGCCGTTTGCGTGGTAAATCACATTTGTGACGACGAGACTACCATACAGCTGTTCAAGCCGCGGGCGCTGGATATTTATCTGAGCTTCTACCAATACATGGTAGCGCAACGAGCCACCTCCGCCACGCAGGATTTTGGGAGCGGATTGGAAGCAATCGCAAAATCCGGAGCTCCCCTGGCCATCGCCGCGAAGTAACCACCATCGCAAAGGGAACGCGACTGGCGGAATGTTTCGCGGAAACACTGCATCGTTCGCACTCGTGATCTGATTTGGGGATTCGTGTCAACTGCTTGCCGAGCCGAAACTCACCACGGTTTCGTACGGTGCTGCAACGCGCACAGCGTGGCCTGTATGTCCGTTGTCGGAGGTGAAGCAGCCGCGAATTACCCACCGCGAGCATTTTCCGATTTTGACCCGAACCGGAAGTTGGCGACCGCCTCCGGTCTCGGGTGTTGGTGACCAGCTCGAACTTGGACGCCCGGCATTGGTCGTTCCACGTCGGATCACCAACCTCACCAAGCATCCAGCTGCCGATCAGAAGTCTCTCGCTTTCGCCTGCGGCATCGGGTACTCTCTTTGGTTGCTGAAGTATTTCTCGAAGGCTTCGTTGTTTTCTGCGCAGATCGATTCCTCTTGCCTGCGATTGACCCGCTGCCAGCGCACCGTGCCCGACCATGGCTGATTGAACGTACCGGGGTCATCGACCGTAACCGCCGCCTCCAGTCCCTTGCCGCCATCGATGAGCCTAAATCGCTCCACTACGCGCATGTCTTTGGTGTGCGGTGTGCGCCAATTGTCCACGAAGTCGAATTCCTCTTTATCGAGAAAACCGACGGTGTCCACGACCAGCTCGCCATTCTCGTAATGGCCGACCGATTCCCCGAACCAGGACGGCTTACGGTCGACCGAATGCGGCACGTCCAGATAGACGCGGCGTACCTCCTGCTGGCGCTGCCAGATCATCCACACCTCCTTCGGTGTTTGAATGAAGAAGTAGGGCTCGGCCGGGAAAAGCAATTGGCCCGGTGTGCCACCAGGCCAGCAGCGGGCTTGGGCGGTGAAAGCCCGGTGGCCATTCAGCACATCTTGGTTGTACTTGCGCATCAGCTCCCGCGCCCAAGGCTTCAGATTCGGGTTCTCGGCGTCTGACATGCGCTCCATCACGCCACGCTGATTACCCGGCTTCTGGGGGTACGCCGGGTCGAATGTAATCGGCGGGAGCCTCCCCGGAATGGGGCGGTAATCTATGCCGCCTTGCAGCAGCCAGCCAAAATCAGCCGATGCGAGATTCGGGATGTTGGTGTTGTCTGCCGACAGAGCACTCATGGTGCTGCCGGTCGCAAGCGAGGCGATGAGGGCTGCACTCCGGAGGGAAGATCTTTTGAACATTGGTATCCTCGTGCCTTGCCAGCGGCCGAAATGGGACACTTCCACCACCCTACTCCAGCCTCCAAACGATTTCAAAGATGCGCGCGCCAGGGCGCGGGCGCATGAATACCCGGTGGTCCGCTGGCTGCCTTCGACAAATCCGCGAGGCAATCGGGATTCCCAACCAGCCCCTAGCTCCGCTCGGCGGCTCAACAGCCTTGTGATTTGTGGACAGCCCGAGAACGCGGGCCGCCTTCAAGGACAACAGCAGACGCAGTCAGAGGCGGTCAAATGATGTGCTGTAAACCGCGGACATCTTCACGCAATAGGGGGCGGATGGCGACCTTACCGGGTCGGAGATCGTCATCGCCGGCCTGATGCCGATGATCCTGCATAAGTTTTCGTCGCACTATCCCCACATCCGGTTGAACGTCGTCCACGCAGACGTAGCGCTGCTCTAGTTCCGAGAACTACGCGAGCGCAACGTCGAACTTCTAATCGGTCGCACCCCCGGCCGGTTTTGGACGAGGACTTAACCGTCGAAGTCCTTTTTGAGGAGCCGTTCGTCCTAGTTGGCAGCGGCAACAGCCGGTGGTCTCGCCTGCGAAGGGTCAGGCAAATCCGCACGACAGATAGTTACGTCTGTAACAAGGCGGCTATTGTCGAGTTGCCCGGAGGAATTTCACCTCCGGGCGCTCCCAGAACCGTACGTGAACCTCTCGATTCATACGGCTCCCGATGTTCGGCCGTTGCCATGACATAGCTGCCAGTGAGCTAGGAGCGTTGGATTTGCACGGCGAAGCCGATCAAACCAATCTCTTGCTCCCTTGGTCTGATGACGCAGCCGCTTGTATTTGCGGCGCGCCCAGCGGATGACATAGACATCGATCCTCTTCAGGGTCGGACGCAACCGCGTCCGGTAGAAGTGGCCGTAGTAGTTGATCCAGCCTTGAATATACGGGTTGTACGTCTCGGCCAGACTTTGCAGGGACTTGTCGCTGTGGTGGTGAAGGGTCCAGCGCCGGATTGTCCGGCTTATGGCCTTCAGCGCTTTCGGGCTGGCCGCGGGCATGAAGCCGTGCGCGTGGATATTCCCGTTCCACATCGTCTTTCTCGCTCGGAACGAGAACCCGAGAAAGTCGAACGATTGGTTCGGAAAGCCGCCGCGGCGGTTCGCATCCTTGCAGTAGACGATCTTCGTCTTCTCAGGATGCAGCACCAGCTTGCAGGCCACAAATCGGTCGGCAAGCGCGCTCCACAATGCCTGCGCGTCCTCGGCGCTTTTGCAGTGACAAATGGCGTCGTCCGCGTACCGCTCGAACGGAATGCGCGGATGGTTCCGCGTCATCCATGTATCGAACGCGTAATGCAGGAACAGGTTCGCCAGCAACGGGCTGATGACCCCTCCTTGCGGTGTCCCTGCCGTGCGCGGCACGACGGCGCCGTCCTCCATCTGCACCGGAGCCTTCAGCCAGCGTTCGATGTAGAGCAGCACCCACGGGCAGTTCGTATGATGACGGACCGCCTTAAGCATCAGCTCCCAATCGATGCTATCGAAGTATCCTTTGACGTCGATGTCGAGCACCCAGTCGTATCGCCAGCACCGCTGACGGGCTTGGCGCACCGCATCGATCGCAGATCGGCCGGGCCTGTAGCCATAAGAGTTGGCGTGGAACACCGGCTCCAGACGGGGCTCCAGGTAGCGACGGGCAACCTCCTGGGCAATGCGGTCGGCCACCGTTGGAATGCCCAACGGGCGCGTCCCACCATTCGCTTTCGGAATATCGACCCGCCGCACCGGCGGAGGAAAGTAGCTCCCTGACGACAGCCGGTTCCAGAGCTTGTAGAGGTTGTTCGAAAGATCAGCCTCGAAGCCCGCAATCGACTGTCCGTCTACTCCAGCCGCTCCCTGGTTGGCCTTCACCTTCTTGAAAGCTTCCCAGACTTCCCGTTTGGGGATGTCGAACGGCTTTGCCTCGTCCACGGGCTCCTCCCGGTACCGCCAGTTGGCCCGAGGCCTCGGCTGAACAACGCAGCCCCTTTGGTCCAGCTCCATTACAGAGCCTTCGTCCCTACTACGGGCTGCTCCGTCCCTGTGCTCCGCATTGGTACTCTGATCCTCGCGGTGTGAGCCGCTTGTGATCTCTCCCTTCGCATCGCAGCACAGGTTCTCACGTTCCATACAAGAGCCTGGTTGAGCTTCGCGCCGCCTACATGCCGGATGCCGCTCGAGCAGGCTTCAGGGTTCCCCCGAGCTGATCCCGGAGGCAGGGTCAACCCCCGGTTTTGGCATCGTCTAATCCGCTTTCGACACTTCATCGACGGTTTGCTTGCGCTCGCCTCTCTCAACCTTGCCTGCCGGGATCTTGTCCCGGCGTTTCCGCAACGCTCACCACCATCGCCCTTGACGACAGCAGCTTGCGGTGGCTTGAGACCAGAACCTGACTGCCGGCCTCGAAGGGCCTTCCTTCATCTCTTGTACAGTTACGCATCGCCGTGTGGACCGGCGATGCTCGTGACACACGGCCCTGCCCGGACGTGGGATCGCCGTCTAGAGAATCCGGTTATCGGAGTAGAGCGGAAAGCATTTGCTCGTTCTGAGGATTACCGAGTCTGACCCCTTACAGACATCAAGCTCGACCGAAAGCCCCTGAAATTGTGCGCTGCCGGAGGGTGATCCATTTGTCACACAACCGTCGTGCCGCGTGATATCGTGCAGAACCTCAAGATCCTGGCTCTCCGAGCCCGTGAACTCCGGGTCTATTGCCAGCCGGGAATGCTGCGCATGTCCGGCAATTGGTGTGCGATGCCCTTATGGCAATCAATGCAGGTCTTCTCGCCGGCAAACAAAAATCGTTGATGCGCGTCGACCGCGCGCGGGCTTTGTCGCGTGATGTCCATCGACTCTGCACTATGGCAATTGCGGCACTCGAGTGAATCATTTGCCTTCATGCGCGCCCATTCATTGATAGCAAGCTCCAGCCGATGGTCCAGAAATTTGTCGCGTGTGCTGATCGTGCCGAAAATCTTGCCCCACACCTCCTTTGACGCCTGCATCTTGCGCGCAATCTTGTGCGTCCACTCATGCGGCACGTGGCAATCCGGGCAATGTGCGCGAACGCCCGAGCGATTGCTGTAGTGGACGGTCGTCTTCAATTCCTCGAACACGTTGTCGCCCATTTCATGGCAGGATATGCAGAAGGCTTCGGTATTGGTGAGCTCGAGCGCGGTGTTGAAGCCTCCCCAGAAGACGATGCCAGCGACAAAGCCCGCCATCACCAGAAGGCCCAGGCTGAAAACGGAGCTCGGCCGGCGCAGGGCCGACCATACCTCAAGCACGAACGCGCGGGTCCGTCTCGGCCACGACGGTGGCGAAAGGTCCGCTGTCGTCATCGCCGCGTCCGGGGTGGGCTGGGAGTGAGCAGTGTGTCGATATCGACAAAATCGTTCCCGACGGGTGGGCGCACGTTATGTTGGGGCACGTGGCATTCCGTGCAAAAGTATCGGCGCGGTGAGACCGAGGCAAGGAATTGACCGTCTCGGTCCGCAAAATGCGTGATGCTGATCATCGGCGCCTTCAATTCTTGGGTGCGCGACCGTGCATGACAAGACAGACATTTGTTGCCGCGCACGCTGACTTCATAGCCCTCGATGGAATGTGGGATGAGCGGAGGCTGCTCGGGGTAATTGCGAGGCTCGCGCTCGGACGTGTTCAGTTCCGGCGTCAGGGGCGGTGGCGGTCCCTCCTGATCAAGCGGCGTCGACCCGCGCAGCGCCGAGAAGGTCTGTGCCATCGCGAACGTCGACGCCGACGTCAAGACGATTGCCAAGAGGAACAGCCGAAAGCCACTCATGTGCCTCTCCTCGTTCACGCACGCTCGATGCGCACTGCGCATTTCTTGAAATCGGTCTGCAGTGAGATCGGGTCTGTGGCGTCGAGCGTTACCTTGTTGATGAGCTGGCTCTCGTCGAACCAGGGCACGAAAACCACGCCGCGCGGCATGCGGTCGCGCCCCCGCGTTTCGAGCCTGGTGCGGATGTAGCCACGACGAGATTGAACTTTCACCTCGTCGCCGCGCCGCATCTTGAGCGCGGCCGCGTCGTCCGGATGGATGAAGCAGACGGCATTGGGGAACGCGCGATAAAGCTCGGGAACGCGCCTCGTCATGGAACCTGAGTGCCAATGTTCCAACACGCGTCCCGTCACCAACCAATATGGATAGGTGGCGTCGGGGGATTCCGCCGGCGGCTCGTAGGGCAATGCGAAGATGCGCGCCTTGCCGTCGGGGAATCCATAAAACTGCACGTCCTGACCGGCCTTGACGTATGGGTCGTAGCCTTCGCGGAAGCGCCAGCGTGTCTCCTTGCCATCGACGACGGGCCACCGCAGGCCACGAGCATCGTGATACGCGTCGAAGGACGCGAGGTCGTGCCCGTGCCCGCGGCCGAACTGCGCGTATTCCTCGAAGAGACCTTTTTGCACGTAGAAACCGAACGCCTTGGCCTCGTCATTGTCATAGCCGTCGGCGATCTCCGACACCGGGAATTTGTCGACATCGCCATTCTTGAACAGCACATCGAACAGGGTCTTGCCGGCGTACTCTGGCATCTTGGCGATCAGATCGTCCGGCCAAACCTCCTCGATCTTGAACCGTTTGGAGAATTCTATCAGCTGCCAGAGATCGGAGCGCGCCTCGCCCGGCGCTTTGACCAGTTGGTGCCAGAATTGCGTTCGCCGCTCGGCATTGCCGTAGCCGCCTTCCTTCTCCACCCACATCGCGGTCGGAAGCACGAGATCGGCAGCCTGGGCCGTTACGGTTGGATAGGCCTCGGACACGACAATGAAGTTCTCTGGATTCCGATAGCCTGGATAGGCCTCCTCATTGAAGTTGGCGGCGGCCTGAAGATTGTTGTTGACCTGCACCCAATAGGCATTGAGCAAGCCATCCCGCAGCATCCGGTTCTGCAGCACGGCATGGTAGCCCGGCTGCGCCGGGATGGTCCCCTCAGGCAGCTTCCAGATCCGCTCGGCGATGTCGCGATGAGCCTTGTTCGCGACCAGCATGTCGGCCGGCAAACGATGGGAGAAGGTGCCGACCTCGCGTGCCGTGCCGCATGCCGACGGCTGGCCGGTGAGCGAGAACGGGCTGTTGCCCGGTGCCGAGATTTTCCCAGTCAGGAGATGGATATTGTAGACAAGGTTGTTGCACCAGACGCCGCGGGTGTGCTGGTTGAAGCCCATGGTCCAGAAGCTTACCACTTTGGTCTTGGGATCGGCGTAGAGCTCGGCCAGCTCGTGCAGGCGGCCCACCGGAACGCCCGACATAGCGGCGGCCTTTTCCAGCGTGTAGTCGGCGACGAATTGCGCGTAGTCGTCGAAGGTGATGTCGGTCGCATCTCCCGCCTGCGAACGCCCGGACGCCTTCTTCTCCAACGGATTGTCCGGCCGCAGTCCATAGCCGATGTCGGTCTCGCCGCGCTTGAACACCGTATGCTTGTCGACGAAATCCTTGTCGATGCGATTGGTCGTGATGATGTGGTTGGCGATGGCATTCAGAATCGCTAGATCGGTTTGCGGCTTGAAGACGATCGGGGTGTCGGCGAGATCGAAGGAGCGATGCTCGAAGGTCGACAGCACCGCGACCTTCACGTGCGGGGCGCTGAGCTTACGGTCGGTGACCCGAGTCCACAGAATCGGGTGCATCTCGGCCATATTCGAGCCCCAGAGCACGAACGCATCCGCTGCCTCGAAATCGTCGTAGCAGCCCATTGGCTCGTCCATCCCGAACGTCCGCATGAAGCCCATCACGGCGGATGCCATGCAGTGGCGCGCATTCGGATCGAGGTTGTTGGATCGGAACCCGGCCTTGAACAACTTGCTGGCGGCGTAGCCTTCCCAGATCGTCCATTGGCCCGAGCCGAACATGCCGACACCGGTCGGACCACGTTTCTTCAATGCATCCTTGAATTTGTCGGCCATCACGTCGAAGGCTTCGTCCCACGATACCTGCGTGAATTCGCCGCTCTTGTCGTACCTGCCGGCCTTCTTGCGCAAAAGCGGGTGCGTGAGGCGGTCGCGGCCATACATCACCTTGGATAGGAAGTAACCCTTGACGCAGTTGAGGCCGCGATTGACCTCCGCCTTGATGTCGCCGTGTGTCGCGACGACGCGGCCGTCCTTGGTGGCCACCATGACTCCGCAGCCGGTGCCGCAGAAGCGGCAAGGCGCCTTGTCCCATTTCAGCTCAGTCGCGGAACGATCCGTAACGAGGTTCTGTGCAGCCGCGGGCAGCGGCAATCCACCCGCGGCGGCCGCCATCGCGGCAGCTTTCAGCTTCAGCAATTCGCGGCGGTGAAGGCCATCGCGGTTCATTGCCAACTCCTGGCGCGTGAGGTTAGGCTTCGTCGGTGCCGTGAAAGACCAGCGCCGCCGTCAAGACCTCCGGCAACATCGAGATCGTGGTGAGAACGTCGCCGATGGCACCCACATCGGACGCCTCGAGCACGACCACGAGCTTGCCTTTGGGGTCCTTGCTGAAAATCTCTGCTCCTGGCATCGCTTCGATCTTGCGTGCGGCCGTCTCGAGACGTTCGGGCCAAGCCTGGACGAGGATGCTGGCAATCTCGGCCTTTGCGGATGCTTGGGCCGATTTTTGATCTGTCCACCGCCCGTTGAGAAAATTTCGTCGATTGACGTCGGCCTCTGCCGGTGCGTCGGGCATAATTCCCCTCATTTTGACGGTGGCCCCGGCGGGCCGCTGATCGCCTGATAGATCCAGACCGTCAGGCCCCAAGTGCCAACGGTCGCGACAGCCAGTGCAGGCATCACAACGGCGGTAACAACGAGAAATGCGTAGATTTCCATTCGCCGCGTGTCCGACGTTTCGACATCGATTTTTGCGGGGGAACCTGACATTCGGTAACACCAGGCACGAATGCAGTTATCCACTCTCGGTGGCATCCGTGGAAGATGGCGGAGCCGTCGACTGCTCGAATTGATCTAGATCAAAAGTGACCGACGATCCGATGCCACCTGCGTTTCTCTCGAGAGAGTCCCGGCGACTTTTCGCCCGGGCAACACGGTCGACATTGCCACGCGGACTCGAAGAACGGCGTACCCATCGCCCACCCACACAATTGGGTCTGCTGGTCTGCGCCATCATCTAGACGACCGCGACGGGATCTACCGCGCTCCGCTTGCGCGCGCCAATGCGGTGATCGAGTAGTGGGGAATCAGCGAAATTGCTGCGATGCAACGATTTCTGCTTATGGCCCAAACCGCCAGTTCGCCGCAGCGCAACGATGCGTCAGCTCTCAGAGGAGAACCCGACGTTCGGCTGCCACCGCGGGCAGCGCCGCCCCCTGGCTCGAAGCTGAAGTCAAAGCTGCCGCGTGCAGTTCTCCTGCTCCGACCCCTTCCAAAGACCCCGTACCGCGGGCCGCTTCACATTTCCATCAGGCTCGCCACCGTAACTTCTCCGTCAGTAATGTAGTGGTTGACGCGTTCCACGGGCAGTTGTTGGCCGGCTTGATATGAAGTCACGGCCCCGATGACCCAATTCTTGGTCAACTCAGCCATGATGTAGTCTCGCTCGGCATTCGTATCCGAGTCGGTGGCGTGGGTGATCTGGAATGTGAGTTGGGTTAAGGAGAAGCCGGTATCTTTGGTACCGGCTCCGACCCAGAGAACGCGTTCATTCTCAGCTGGCCGGTCGGAGTTCAGCCAGAACTTGGCTGTTCCCACGGTGTCCTCGGCACGCGCGAGGCTCAAAGCCCAGAATCGTATGTGATGGCGCTTCCGTGGGCTGTTATCGATTGCCTTCTGGAAGCCGATGTCTTGGCCGCGTCCGAAAAGGTAGAAGGTGCTGAACGGGGCGGTAGGATACGGGGAGTTGAATACGAACGCCCGGACCATGCCCCACGAGCTTGCCAGACCCAACCGATCAGCCTCCGACCAGCCTGTGGCGGCAAAAGCGACGCGAAGCTGTTGGAAGGTGCCTACGAGCGCGAGATTGACCGGATCACCCGGTAAGCCGTCGCCGGAAATCGTGAACCGAGGTATAAGTTTGCGCTGGAGGATCTTCAGGCCGATGCGAACGGCGCGCGGGAGGACAACATACGCCGCAATTCCATAAGTGAGGCCCAAAGCCAGAGCCATTGGCAGCCTTTGGTCCGCAAAATCGAAGACCACAAACACGATCAACCAGACGCTGAGGATGCCCAATCCCAGGATCAACAAGCGTTGCAAGAGGCGTATAAGTAATCTCACGATCTAACCACCTAAAGCGATCCATCTATGTTGAATATGCCACCGTCTAGCCGCGACCGCCGCGTTCTGAAGAACGGCGGACAGCCAGGAATAAGTCAAGTCCTTTGCATTCCTGCAGGGCCCTTTGTTGCACTGCATGAGTTCGGAATTGGCCCCCAGCGGCGGTTCGCGGCCGTGCAGTACGATGTCGGCAATCGAGGGCAAACCGGACGGTCGGCCGACGACGCCCGAACCGACGCTTTTGACCCGGAGCTGCCCTGCCCGCGCGCGCCGGCACCAGGAAGTCCATGGGGTGAGCGCGGTTCCTTCGGCCACTCTATGCACGTTTCCGGCGAAGTCTCGATCGGACGTTGAGAATACGCTACACAAGGTTGCGAGAAGCCGCACCGCCATTTATGGCCCGCGTGTTGAATTGCTCGACGGATCGGGAACCGTGTGACCCTGCTGTACGCACAATTTTCGGCCGACCTCAACGTGCCAACCATTCTCACTGCTTATCCGGTGTCAATATTTGTGGTGCTGTTCTTGACGTGGGCTATCCTGCGGCACGGTACAACGCGCTACGTACCCAAAGCTGATCGGCTTCTAATAAAGCGGCTGGGATTTGTTTGGATGGAAATTATGTACGATTCGCGCTTGCAACCTATAGCTGCCGATGTTAGTGGTTGGCTCCACGGGCCGCCCGCGTCTGCGCATGGAGATGCGTGCAAGGGCGCCTTCAGCAAGGTCGCAATCAATTGACGCTCGCAAGGAGATCATTCGTGACAAAGGCAATTGGGTGCTCGCACGCTGCCGCGTCTTTCCTCATTTTGGCGACTTTCGTCTCAGGGGCCTTCATGGTCAGCTCGACGCCGGCGATGGCCAACGACCGGTACGGATGCCGCGGCGATAAGGCCTGCGTGAGGATAGCTGAAACGACAAAGTGCGATGCCTTGTGCCAGCAAGCGTGCAGAGAAGTTCGGGTCGACCATGAGGGGTGCTACGCCAATTGGGGGCCCAAGTTCGAGTTTCAACGCGCCAAGCTGGATGCCGCCGGGAAGCACGGGAGATTGACGGTTCGGTATTCGTATTGAGAGCACCATGGCGATCGCCTGCACAAGTCCCGCCCTCGCTACCCGCCCGATTCCGACCTCGGAAGTGTCAACCTGGCGGATCGATGTCACCGACGAGGGTCTTATCTTCGTGCAAGAACTTCGGGGCGGCAGACAGCTATAGGTGACTCGGCTATTTCTCGAAGGAGAGGCTCACTTCGCCGGCTCCACATAGCCGCCCCCGTCGGGGTCTTGATGATGATCGTGCCGCCGGTCGATCGTGGTGGCATCGCAACCTTGTAGCTTCTCGATCCTTCCATCGGCGCGGCGCACCGCGTTCTCGCCAAGCTCGCCACCTTGAGCGCTTTCACGAAATCCGGACCATTCATAATTCTATGACTCCTTGCCAAATGTATCTGGAAGCATCAGTTTTATCGCCCGCAATTCAGCTGACACAAGGTCTGGTCTTGGCCCGAAGCGGCATTCACTGCCGCGCAGCAGGACGTCCGCAAAGGAGGGCAAACCAGACGGCAGGCGGGCGATGCCCGAACCGGCGCCTTTGACCCTGAACAGACGCGGCCGCGCGCGCCAAACCACGGGCGTCCGCCTTGGACGAAACGAGAGCGGTTTGCGGTCGAATCATCCCTGCGAAAGTGGGGAATGACAGAGTCCATTGGATCGGCCCATTCCAGCGAGACTCGATCAATCGTAGAACTCGGGAGCCATCTTCCGCTTAATCCCGGCGGTGTAATCGTGCTGTATCCACAATTGCGCGTGGTTCTGATTTAGGAATTCTTCGATCACCGCGCGGCTCTTCGCGGTCTGTTCCCTGTCAGTGTCGAAGGACGGAACTTTCTTGTACGTGATCTCTTCCGGATAATGATAGAGATCGCCCGACAACAGGACGTTCCCGGTGTTGGCAAGTTTCAGAAATAGGGACTGGTGCCCGGGCGTATGACCCGGCGTGGATTTGATGACAACGCTGCCATCGCCAAACACGTCATAATCTTGGCCATGCAACAGAATTGTTTTGCTCTTGGCGAGGGCCTCGAAATATTTCGGGTCCGGCACGCGGCTTCCGGGTTGCCGCGGGGCGAAGATCGGGTCCCGGTCGTCCTTCTGCACGATCCAGGTCGAACCGGCGAACAGACTGGCATTGGCGACGTGGTCAAGATGATAGTGGGAGAGCGCCAGATAAGTGATGTTGTCCGGGATGTACCCGATCGCGAGGAGTTGCGGGAGCAGCGGGCGATCGACCGTGAAGGCATTCAGCGTCTGGGGCGAGGCGCCATCCTTGAAGGCGCTGTCGGGAATTTCGCCGGTATCCCAGATCAGGCTTCCGCGCGGGTGAACGACCAAGAAGCAGGGCGTCATCATATTTGTGTTGGCCATTTCGCTCGGCTTTAAGCCGTAAGCATCGGTGCTGGCAGGGGTAATCTTGCCGCAGTCGAGAACATAGAGACGCAGCGATTGTGGGGGCTGCGGCCCCTGAGGGCGTTGGGCGTTGGCTGGAGGAAAACCGCACGCCACGGACACAGCCGCGGCGAGGATGGCGGGTATGATGCGAATCGACATGGAATCCTCCCGACAATCCGGTTTCATCAAACGGACGCTGGCCGCGTCGGCTGCCGACGCGAGCGGTAGCCCGCGGGCCTTTGCCTTCCTGGCGGTTCACAATCTGGGGCCGGCAGCGCGACGGCGGCCCGCTGCCAGATGCAGAAATCGCCGCCGGGGAGTTTCATGGACAGCCCATACCGCCCCCAAAAGCTATCCCAATTTCTATTTGCAAAAAAGGCCTCGAAGGCCTCCGCAATTGGCCCACTGCGGCGGTTCACGGCACTGCAGCAGGATGTCGGCAATCGAGGATAAACCGGACGGAAGGCGGACGAGGCCCGAACCGGCGCTTTTGACCCGAGCGGGCCCCGAGTGTGCATCGCAGCATCCAAGGTGCGGCACCGTTCCTCTACGCTCCCCAAAGACGGAGGGCGTGAGGAACGCGCCGCGCGCCCTTGGCTGCTTCCGAAAGGCAACTTGTTTGTCCGGAACTGGCCCGGAGCGGCGGTTCACGGCCATGCAGCAAAACGCCCACCTCGCGCGGGGTTTTTTGGCCCCGTTGCGGCACCGGCACAAACCGCGCATGATCCCCCGACAGCAAGGCCGATCCACCGGAGGAACCCACCATGAAGACGAGCATCCTCGCCGGCGTAGGCACCTGCGCCATTCTGGCCGTTGCGGCTGCGTTGATGGCCCCCTCGTCGCACGCGCAGGGCGCCGCGCCGCGTTATGAGTTCGATGCCTCCTGGAACAAGCCATTCCCGAACAACTGGATCAACGGCGGCCTCGGCGGCCTGTGCGTCGACGCCAACGACCACGTGCTGGTGCTCAACCGGCGGGACGTGGACAAGCCCGAACTCGCCGCCGGCGCCATGGCGCCGCCCATGCTCGAGTTCGATTCTGCCGGCAACCTCGTGCATTCCTGGGGCGATCCCAAAGCAATCGACCCACGGCTGCATAGCTGCCACTACGACAAGGACGGCAACGTCTGGATCGCGAGCGCGCCGTCCGGCATGGTGCAGAAATATTCCCACGACGGCAGCAAGCTATTGCTGACAATCGGCAAGAAGGGCGTCTACGACACCGACGACGGCACCGAGAAGGGCAAGCCCCGCAATTCCCCCACTGCCGCCTTCCACATGCCGTCGAGCATTTTTGTCGATCGCGGCAATGGCGAGGTCTACATCGCCGACGGCGAGAGCGACACCAGCAACTCGAAGATTGCCGTATTCGAACTCCAGCGGCAAGTTCGTGCGCCAATGGATTCCCGAAGGCTACAAGTCGGTGCACTGCATGACCATCGCCAACGACGGCACCGTCTACGTGTGCAACCGCCGCAACGGCAAGATCGGAGCCTTCGATAAGATGGGCAAGCTTCAGCACACCTTCGACGTGCCCTGGACGCCGGCGACCGCTGGGGTCAACGACGGCGGCGGCTCCGCGGTCGCCATCGACTTCTCGCGCGACCGCGAGCAGCGTTTGATGTTCGTGATCAACCAGAACAACGCGCGCATCGAGATCATGGAGCGTAGCAGCGGCAAAGTCCTCGGCAATTTCGGCCGCCCCGGACCCTACCCCGGCGAATTCAACCAAGCCCACGGCCTCGCCATCGACTCGCAGGGCAACATCTACGTCAACGAGAACCGCGGCCGGCGCACTCAGAAGTTCAAGCTGGTCGGGGGGTGAGGTGACTTGGTAAGGGCGGACTAGGTCGTGGACTCACTAACGCGCAGCGGCTGGCTTTCCTGCTCGTCCGGCGTCTCCGACGCACCTTCGCGACGCCGCGGCGGCACCTGACGAACCAAGTGCAGCGGCACCGGCAAGCCCGTCAACTGAAGAAACCATGTCGCAGCAAATCGGCGCCTGCGGCAATGACCGCGAGCAACACCAGCTTCTTGAATGTCTGAGCTGCAATTTTATCGCGCATATGTTGTCCGACATACATGCCGAGCACGACTGGCAACGTCGCAACCGTTGAGACTAAAACGTCAAGCCAACTGAACTGGTGGCTGGCCGTCAGAAGAATTGCCAGCAAACCGGCGGAAACGATGAGATACAGCGATGCTTCCTTTGTGAACGCTTTTCCGCTCAGCCCCTTTGCAAGCAGAAATATGAAAACAAGCGGTCCCGCCATCGCTGCGATGCCTCCCAGAATCCCGCCGAAAAATCCGAATGTGACGCCGGTTGGTAAAACAAAGCGAGACTGAAGCTGCAGCTTCGGCGCAAGCAGCGTGACGGCACCGACGCCCATAAGCACTAGGCCTGCGATAATCTTTGCATCGTTCGCATCGACCACCAAAAGGACTCGAACTCCAAGGACGAGGCCGGGAATCATCCCGAGAATCACCGGCATCAACTGCATGAGGCATCGTCCAGTCTTTCCGCCCTCCAGCGCCTGCGGCACGTTGCTGAAGATCAAAGGCATGCTCAGCAGCATGGCCGCAGATTTGATATCGATGAACAGCGACAGCAGCGGCAGCGCGACGACTGGCATGCCGACCCCGATTATCCCCTTCAGGAGGCCGGCGACAATCAGGCTGCAAATCACGGCAGCAATGATAGTTCCCTGCTCGAAATTAAGGGTGCGGATCAACATGACGTTTAATTCCTGGGAATCATATTCCCTGCTCAGGCTTTCGCGCCGGTCTTCGGATCGATAGGAGGCAATCGTGATACATAAACGGTTTCACCAGCCAATTGTCTCGCGCGAACAGTTCGGCCCATGCCGAACTGTTTTCGATTGATCTGCTTCCGGTATCAGCGATAGGGTTAAGGATGGTCGCGGCGGCAAACCTGGTGGAAGTGGCCGCTCTCGTGGGCGATACCGCGCGGGGGACGATGCTTAACGCCCTTATGGGTGGCCAGTCGCTGACGGCCACTGAGCTTGCCTATTGCGCCAATGTCTCTCGCTCGACGGCGAGCGGCCACCTAAGCAAGCTGGTTGCCGCGCGGCTTTTGACTGTCACTCACAAGCGCCGCTTCAGCTATTATCGGATCGCATCCCCTTTGGTCGCGACAATGCTGGAGAGCATCAAGGTCGTCGCCGCCATAGAGGTGCCACCCCGCCGTCATCCGCGGTCAGCAAACGACGATGCACTCCGTTTTGCCCGAAGTTGCTACGATCACCTGGCTGGCCAGGTAGGAGTCGCGGTTACCGATGCACTCGTGGCTATGGGACACATCATACTCACCGATGAAGGTGGTGAGGTCACGTCTTCGGGCGGGCGTTTCCTTTCCGCGTTCGGCGCCGACCTGAGGCCGCAGACTCGGCGGATTTTCTGCCAGCCTTGTCTCGACCGGAGCGAGCGTCGTTATCACCTCAAGGGACTCGTCGGAGCTCGGATACTGGATCGTCTGTTGGAACTCGAATGGCTCAAATGTGTATCGGGCAGCCGTGCACTCCAACTAACGTCGTCTGGAAGGGCGGGCTTGTCCGAAATCTTCCAGATCAAGTTCAACAACGAGGTGTGCCAACCGGTCGATTATGCGACCCACGACGGCTGACAGCTTAGGCCGAGCGAAGCATCTTCTCGCGCAAATGCTGCAGGTCAAGAGCCTCCTTCACGCCCTCGACATCGCCTGGCCGGTCACGTTCAATTCGTTCGAGTCGGTCGGGGGGCCGGCAGAACGGCTGACTGAATTGTCGCCGGCGTCGCTTTGTTCGCTTGATCGGACTGAATTTGGTGCGAGTCCAGCCCGTCCGAAGCGCCGGATCCTTGTCCTGGCACGAACCAATCGTCGATCCCATCCGCGCCAGTGGAATCGTCGGGAGGAGCGTTCGGCTGCTTGGGATGAACGACAATTCGCGGCAAGGCGCGGCTCTGTAGCGAGGGGTCGGCGGGTGCGAATGGGAACTGCGAATCGATCGGCATCACCGCACCCGCCTGCCCTGCTGATCGAAGATGTTGCCGTCGGGATCTCTCCATTGACCTCGGCTGGGGCTGTAGGCGGCGCCGTTCGGGAGGCCCGCCGGCGGCGCCAGGACACTCGCCCGCATCGCCGGATCGTAGTTCAAAGTCTCAAGCCCGTTCGATCCATCGCCCTGGAGAGTCGGCGCTGGATAATTCCCGGTGGGTGCCGCCCGCGAACCCGGATTGGAATTGGTGACGCCGACCGGTACGGCCGGTCCGCCTGGTGCAACACCTGACGCCCGGGGCCCGAGGTATTTCGCAGCCAGCGCCCGCATCAGGCTCGGATTGCCGATGGCGGCTTGCGCCTCCTGCGGCGGGACGCCGCCGTCGGTCAGCGCCTTGTAGGTCTGCAGGAAGTTGAGCTGCTGGGCTTGACGGTTGCGCTCGGTCGCGGCCGCGGTAGCGGCGTCCGCTAGTCCCCGCCCCACCCCGCCCTGGGCGATGCCGGCGCCGAGCGCCATCAGGGTGAGAGCGTGGTTGTTGATGCCATTGACCAGGCTGCCCCAGGGGCCGGCGGGTTGCTCGGGCGCGTCAGCTGGATCGGGCGGAGAGAGGAAGATCGGGGGCTGCGCGGGCGGGATCGACAGCGGGCCGGGCACGGGCGCATTCGGGAAGGTGCCCGACGGCGTCGGGCGGTATTGCGCCGTTGCAAAGGGAGACTGTAGCGGGTTGAAGTAGCTCGAATCATCGGAGATACCCATGGTGGTTGTCCATTTGCTGGAGCAATTTGCTCGATTGCTTGGTTGCTTGCGTGCTCGCGAGGCTGGCCCACGGGACGCCGCGGGACCCCCTCCCCGGCCCTCCCCCTTGCAGGGGGAGGGAGGGCGCCGCGTTCGTTGACGAGTCGGCGATACGAGACGAGGACGGCATTGTTTGCTTGGTCGAACGCCGCATTCGCGACGCGATCGCGACGCTGGTGGGAGAGTGCGAGGCGCGGCGGCTACCGGGCGGCGTAGGGGCCGAAGCCCTGACCGGCCTGCAGCCATTGATTGCCGCTCATGGAGCCGTCGCCGTTGTAGCCGCCGGCGAGGTTGGCGAGCCCGCCCAGCAAACCGCCGCCGCCGCTCGCCAGGATGCCGCCGACCGGGAAACCGCCGAGCGCGCCGAGGAGGCCGAGGCCGCCGACGGCACCGCCGATGAGCTGTTGCGAGAGCGGCACGCTCTGGGTGGTGGTGCCCTGGCTGGTGCCGGAGCTCTGGCTGCCGAGTCCGGCGAGCGGCGTGAGCAGGCTTTCGTATTGGGCGAGGTTCTGCAGCGGCAGGCCGCGCGCCGCGTTGGCGGCCGCGAGCTGCGCCTGGGCGGGGCCGGTGAGGATGCCAGGCAGCTGGCCCGCCAGGTTGGCGCCCTGCAGCTGGTTGCCGAACGCGGTCTGGCTCAAACCCGTCAAGCCGCTCGCCGTGGTGTTGCCGGCGCCGAACAAGGCGTTGGCGGCTGCGAGCTGGTTCGCCGCATTGGCATTATATTGGCTGGCGATGACCGGAGCTTCGCCTTGCGCCAAGCCTGCGGCTACCGCCTGGCTGTTGCCGGGCGAGAGATCCCGCCCGGCGGCGGCGAACTGGTCGTTGATCTGGTTGGTGATGTTGCTGTTGAGCGCGCCGAGCGCTTGCGAGAAGCCGGGCGTGCTCATGGGATTGAGCCTGGCCGGATCGAGATAGGGCGAGAGCGCGCCCTGCAGGTTGTTGTAGGCGCCCGAGAGTATGCCGCCGTAATTGGGGCCGCCGCCGAGCAGGCTGCCCGCGGTGCCGGTGAGCTGCGGGGCGAAGTTCGGCAGGCTGCCGGCGGCACCGGTGAGCGCGCCGGCGGCGGCGGATTGCTGCGGGGTGACGCCGGTGTCGACGCTGCCGAGATTGGCGAGGAGGCCGAGCAGCTGCGGCTGCGTCGCCGCCCAGGGCTGCGTCTGCGATTGCTGGCTGGTGTTCTGCGTGGTCGTGGTCTGTCCGCCCATTTGATAAGTTCCTCTCTGGTTTGTTTGCATGGCGCATTGGAGTCTCTGCACGAAATTTGACTTCTTCAGCCTCATGGTGAGGAGCCCCGCGCAGCGGGGCGTCTCGAACCATGGCCGCATACGCGCCGCCGCGCCGGGGCTGCATCCTTCGAGACGGCCGGCGAGAGCCGGCCTCCTCAGGATGAGGGAGGGAGCGTGCTACCGGTCAAAAGTATTGCATCAAGGAGCTACAACTCCTTCTCAAGCAAGATGCGAGTGAGCCGGTAGTCCGGGAACTCGCGGGCCCAGCCGCGGCGTCCATGGATGCGGATGGCCGCGCATCCTTCGGCCTTGGCGAATGCTTCGAGCTCGGCTTTGAGCGGCAGCCAGCGCGCGCGCTCGCGCCCGCCGCAGGCCACGATGGTGCAGAGCTTCTCGCCGTTCGCCCATGCGAGCTGGGTGACGGCGGCCGCCCAGATGGCGCTGGTGTCGGCCGCCACCCATAAGAGCTGCAGACCGTCGAGCACGGCGACCTCCACGTCGGCGAATTCGGAGATGCGGCCCTTGCGCATGGCGGCGCGGATGAGATGGGAAACGAGCGGCCAGACGCGGGCAACGTGGGCGGGGTCGATGCAGATGCAGTGGATGGGGTCGGGCTCTGAGTTCCCTCGCCCCGCGTGCGGGGAGAGGGTTCCGAACACTGGGAGAAGTCTCAAACTTGGCCTGGTGAGGGGGCGCTTCCACGGGCTCAGACTCGCGGAGAGGCCCCCTCACCCGCCGCGCTTCGCGCGTCGACCTCTCCATAGCCCGTCGAAGACGGGCGTCATCGCCCTGGTGGCACGCGGGGAGAGGTGCGGAGAGGCCGTGCAATTCATCCGAGGCAGACATAGGCGAAGGTCCGATCCGCTTGGGCGTTGCTGGCGTGGGTGACGGTGAAGGTGCCGGCGGCAACCGCGCTGACGTAGCAGCCGCCGGCGGCGAGCTCGGCGGCCGCATGGGCGGTGCGGGGGAACAGGAACACTTGCGCAGTCGGGGCGCAGTTGGGGGCGCTCGCCGTGGTGCTGGCTGCGCTCGCCGCGAGCGTCACCAAGCCTGCGGCATTGCTGCGGCCCTGCGTCAGCTGGCGCACCGCGTTGACGATGCGGTAGAGCTGCGTCTCCGAGGGCGAGAGCTGCAGCGCGCTCATTGCGCGCCCTCGGCCACGAATTGCGGCTCGATGCCGGTCGCGAAACTCCAGACAGCCCCGTACGGAATGCTGAGCTGGCCGCGGGCATAGCGGGTCGAGACGTTCTGCGGGCAATGGCCGAGCGCATCGACCGTGGTGGCGGCGCCGACCGCAGCCGCGGCCTGCAGGGTCTCGCGGTAGACCACGGCGCTTTGCGCACCGGCCGCATCGGTGATCGGACGCAGGCCCTGCACCCGCATGCGGCGCGCGCTGTCGCCCTGCTCCGCCGTCTGCAGCGTGGCGGCGAGATTGCTGCCGGCATAAAACCCGATCGCATGCGCGCTGCTCACGCCGCACAATTGCGCCAGCGCGCCGGTCGAGATGCTGTCGAGACTAAACGGCAGCGCGTCGAGCGAGCCGCGGGCGCCACGGTGTCGAGATTCTCCAGCGTCAGCCCGGGCTTGGCCAGCGTGGCGAGATATTCGCCGCTCATGACGATGAGCGTGGCGCGCTGCAGCATCCAATCGTAGATGATGATCTTGTCGAACAGTCCGGCCTGGCCGGCGAGTGATTTGTAGGCCCAGTAGATACGCGGCGCCTTGGGATCGGCGGCCCCGATGATCAGCTGCGGGTTGGCCTGGTCGACGTCGGCGAAGAAGCTGCGGTCGAATTTCTCCTTGCCGATCGGCACCGGCGCGCCGCCGGGCGCGATGCTCTTGAAGCCTTGAGTCGCGCAGAAATAAGTCTGGCCGCCGGCATTCACGGCCGAATAGGGCGCGAACATGCCGTCGCTGCTCGACACCTTGAGAATGTCGAACACGGTCGGCGAGCCCGGGTTGAAGGTCATGCTGCGGATGGCGGAGTCCTGGAACACGATGCCGTATTGATCGCCGCCCGCGACCCCGCGGGTGAGCCCGCCGTCGGCCAGGTCCTGGAAGTTGGACTGCGCCGTGACATTGTCCCAGGTGGTGGTGGCGTTGAGGCCCGACCACTGCACCCGGTACGGAAACGACAGCAGCCCCGAGAGCACCACGAAGCGGTTGATGACCGCGACGTAAGAGGCTTGTGGCGGCGCGCCGCCCAGATTGGCGAAGGCGGTAGAGCTGGTGAGATCGAACACCTGCGGGGCGACGTTCTGCTGCACCGCGATGACGAAATTGTTGAACTGCACGAACTGCCAGTTGAAGGCTGCGGACAGCGCCGCGTAAGCGGCGCCCCCCAGGCTCACGTCGGTCCAGGCGAAGCTGGTATTGTTGAGCTTGTAAAGCCTGGTGGCGGTGCCCGCGAAGGTGGCGATCGAGCCGTCGGCATTGCGGGCAAAGAAGGTGCCGCGGCAGGCCGCCGGCAGCGCCTGCGAGAGCGCATTGAAATCCGGAAACGGCCCATAGCCGTCGCCGCGCGGCAGCACGTTCTGGATCAGCAGCGAGCTCGCGCCCTGATAGTCGGATACGTCGGGCTTCCATTCGGGGAATGGGAGGAAGGGCATGGGGGTTCTCCTCGGAGCTCTTGTCCCGGGCGCAGCGCAGCACTTCTTAGTGCTGCACTGCAGACCCGGGACCGTTCCAAACTCAGAGCGTGGAACGATCCCGGATCTGCAGTGCACCGCTCCGCATAGCCCGCGAAGACGGGCGTAACGCCCTTAAGAGCTATGCGCTGCACTGCGTCCGGGAAAAGATGAAGGGCTCGGCCGCTACGGCGTCGGGCCCATGGGGCGCACGGCGCCGGGGCCGCGGCTCTTGTTGCTGAGCCGCTCGATCTCGTCGAACAGCTCGTCGCGGCGCGCCTTCCAGAGCGCGGCGGTGTCGGCATTGACGGTGTAGGCCTGCGCCTCGGTGAGGGCGCCGAACAGATAAAGGTCGGGATGCGCCGACATCAGCCAATTGGTGTTGTTGGGGGCGAGCGGTGGAATTGCCTGGAAGTAGACCAGCTCGAGCGCGGTGTTCGCAGGGTCGAGCGGCATGGTGCGGATGCTGCCGCCCTCGATGGTGAACACCCGCGGAATGTCGGTCGGCTGATCCGGATAAGCCGCCTGCAGCCAGGACGGCTCCACATAGCCGAGCTCCTGGCGTGGATTGCCGGTCCAGGTCAGCCGCCGCCAGCTCAGGTAATCGGCCGGCAGCGCCGCCACGCCGTTGGCGGGCGTGAGTGCGGCGATCGCCTCCTGCTGGCGCACCCGCAGCCGCCGGTTGGCGCAGGCCTCGAACAGCTGCACGAAATTCGGCGTGATGGCGGCGAGATCGGAGCGCTGCAGCCAGCTGCCGATTGCGGCGGTGAGATCGGTGTAGGTTTGGAGGGGCATGGGAGATCCTGAAATTGCGGCGGAAGATTTGGGCACCTGTCCCGGGCGCAGCGCAGCACGTAGCTCACAAGGGCGTTTACGCCCGTCTTCGCGGGCTATGCGCAGTGGTGCGCTGCAGAACCGGAACCGTTGCGAAATTCAGAGCGTGGAACGATCCCGGATCAGCGGTGCACCGCTTCGCGCTGCACCGCGTCCGGGAAAAGAACGAACGCTCACCCGGTCCGCAAATCGCGCCAATCGGGGTCGCGGAGCTTCCTCTTCAAAAACCGGTCCCACTCGTGGGCCGGCATCCCGAACACCGGGACGCCCTCCTCCAGCATCCATTTCAGGAGAATGTTGTTGGGGATGCGGGCGACGTGGCGGCCCCAGTCACATTTTTGCGGCTCGTTCTGCAGCCGCTTGTTGCTCTCGATGATGTCCTCGCAGTCCTGATAATGGCGGACCGTGAGATCGCCGTCGTTGAGCGTCAGCTCGAGCTCGACGGCGCCCATCAGTAGTCGTCCACCGTCTCGAGCGTGAGGGTGAAGACTTCGCTCGCGACCGGGGTATAGGCGGCGCGGGCCTCGATCAGCCCGTAGATCGCGGTGCCGGACGGCAGGCGAAGCAGGAATTCCGAGCCGGCCGCGGCGGCACCGACGTCGCAGCATCCATCCGTGAACGCCTTCATGGCGGCCACGTCGATCGAGCCCAGATAATTTGCCGCCTGGTTGGAGGACCAGGCGCCGCCGTCGCCATTGGCGAGCGTCGGACTCGCCCCATAGAGGTGCACCCGGAAGCTCGCATTGGTCGCAACAGTGCCGCTCTTTGAAAGGCGAACCCGGGTGATGCGGGTGGCGCCCGGCATGGAGTTGCCGCCGACGCTCAAGACGAGCGGCACCACCGCGCCGGCCGTGGTGGAATTGGCGACCAGCTGGCCCGACGCGTAGGCGGTGGTGTTGGCGGGTCGCGCGAAGCTCGCCTGCGGGTTCCAGATCTGCACGTTACTGCTCCCGGACGACGGCGTGGAAGGTCGCCGGAATGCCGGCGCCGGTCGCGCCCGAGGGGGTGAAGGAGATGAAATCGCCTTCGTTGACCTGCGCGCTGCCGGCGGTGTTGGGGGGCGCGTCGCTCGCCCCAGTGCCGGCGGCACCGGGCGCGATGCTCAAGCCCCCGCCGCCGATGTCGGCGCCGCCGTTGACGGCGACCGCGATCGCCGCATTGGCGGTGGTGATGGTGCCTTCGAGCACCGCATAGGTGCGCACCACCCGCCCGCGCACCGGCGCCACGCAGCAGGCGGCGACCGGCGTGGTGCCGACGCTCGCGGTCTTGCAGCTCACCACCCACTCGTTGAGCGGGCGCATATTGGGGAGAGTCATGGTTGGGCTCCTTTCAAGAGAAAAGGGGCGCCGAAAAGGGCGCCCCTGAGGGGATCAGTTGAGTTGACGTTTCATCTCGCGATGATCGCGAGAATCTCTCGGCGTCATGCCCGGGCTTGTCCCGGGCACCCACGTCTTCACGCCCGCGTTGCAAGCAAGGCGTGGGTGGCCGGGACAAGCCCGGCCATGACGTGGGGTGGGGAGAGGCTTAAAGCGCCCCTCTCACTTCCTTACGACGTGGTGTTATCGAACACGCCGCCCGAGGCCTTCTCGTTGCGGGCCACCAGGGCGTATTCTGACAGGATCTCCTTCCAGTCCGAATCGCCGGTCTTGGCCAGCGGGAAGGACACGAACCGGCGGCCGTTGAGATACGCGACCGCCCACATGTCCATCTGCAGCGCCAGCACGTCGCGCGGGCGCATGAAGCGGTTGGGGGCGAGCCGCAGCGTGCCGAAATCGGACTCGTAGGCATCGACCGCCGCGGTGATCTTCTTTGCCTTGGCGTCCTCGATCGGCGAGCTGCGGCCGGTGAAGGTCGAGAACACCTGCTTGTTGAAGCCGCCGGTCATGACGATGTCGGGCTTGCCGCCGGAGTTCCAGATCGACTGCAGCACGGTCTTGAGGTTCGACCTCGGTGAAGATGCGCTGGGTGCCGTCGGTGCGGGTGTTGGCGCCGAGCGCCGCCGCCGGATCGGCGCCGCCGGAGCCCTTGCTGGTATTGGTCTTGATCCAGGACAGCACCGAGGCGGTGGTGCGGGCGGTCGAAGTCGTTGCCGGCTGCCTTGGCCTGGTTGGTGCCGCACAGGATCGCCTCCATGTCGCGCTTGAGCTCGAGGCCCTTGAGCATCTCCTGATACGCCATCTCGTCGTCGCGCCCGGCATGCTCGACCGCGCGCTGGGTGCCGGTGACGCGCGGCGTCTTGCGCGAGATCTGGCAGACGTTGCCGAGCCGTACCGTCGAGGTGGTGGCGTCGGCGACGGCGTCATCGCCTTCGAGCTGCGCGTTCGCGGTGTTGACGGCGGCGAGCGCCTGGGTCTGCCATTCGTGATTGACCGCGGAGGCCTTCTCCTTCTCGATGCCGCTCATGAACGGGGTCTCGGTCGGATCGATACGGTAGATCACGTCGGAGAGATCCTCGCGGTTGCCGATCGATTCGTAGGTCGCAAACGTATTGGTGGGAAGTGCCATGGTGGTTCAGCCTTTCTGTTTGATGAATGATTGGATCGCGCGGAGTTTTGCCGTGTCATGGCCGGACCTGTTCCGGCCATCTCGATGTGGATTTCTCGGAGCACCCGTATCGAGATCGCCGGGACGAGCCCGGCGATGACAACCGCTTTAAAGCCGCGCCAACCCAACCTACCGGCTGGCCTTGCGGCGCTCGGCAATGAGCCGGGCGGCGTCCTTCAGGTTGCCGGTTTGATCGAGACGCTTGGTGAGGTTCTGCACGACGGCGTCATGGGCAGCGCCCCTGGGCTGCGCGACGCCGGGCCGCTGAACCGGCGGAACAGGCCTGCTGCTGGCTTCCCGGGCGGCCTTCTGGGCGTCGCGGAAGCGGATGCCGTCGCGGATGAGCATCTGCAGGCGGTGGTCGTGCAGGCTGAGATCGCCCTTGCCGTAGTAGAGCCCGTTGAGCTCCTGATCGGAGAAGCCGAGCTCGCGCAGCATGCCGACCGCGGCCTGCTCCAGCTTGGAGCGCTGCGCCGGATCGGCGATCTCAGGGATTTTCTCGACCAGCATGTCGCGCTCGCGCTTGACATATTCATCGAGCCTGATCCGGCGTTCCTGCTCCTGCCGTTGCGTCGCGCTCGCGAGCTCCTGCTGGGCGGAAGCGATCCGCTTCTGCTGCGCGTCCCAGAGCACGCAGCGCGGCCAGTCCTCGCGGGCGAGCCGCTCCACGTCGACGATCGATTTGACGTCGGAGAAGCTGTCCGCCTGGACCTGCTGCAGCGTGGCCAGCACCGACGGCAACGCGTTCTCATACTGCGTGCGGGCCTGCTCCGCCTGCTGGCGCTCGGCCTCCAGGGCCTTGCGCTGCTCGGCGGCGTCGTTCTGGCTCCGGCGCACCTCCCGGTCGCGGTCCTGTTCGCGCGACGCCAGATATTCCTGCGTCTCGCGAGGCAAGGACGCGAACCGTTCGCGTGCCTCCTTGGTCCACGACCGCGGCGGCTCGATGGGCGCCTGCGCGGCAGGCGGTTCGGCAGTCGCGGTCGTCTCGCCGTTGGCCTCCGGGGTGAGCGGAGGGGCGGCGTCTGCCGGCGCCGTAGCGTCGGCGGAAACGTCGGCGGGCGGCGCGGCCGCGGCATCGGCGGCCGGGCGGGCGCCGTCCTGCAGTGGCTCGCTCTCGCGCGCCTTGAGGCGGAAGCTCGCCAGCGTGCGGGCGGCGTCGCGGGTCGAGATGACCTCGCCCGCGGGCGCCGGAATCTGAACGATGTCGATCGGCGCGCCGCCCGGAAGGGCGGCGTCGTTGGTTGCGTCCATGTTGGTCCTCTCCGATGGAGTGAGTGGTGAATGGTGAAGGGTGAGTAGTGAGTAGTGAGTAGTGAGCGGTGAGTAGTGAGTAGTAGCGAATGGCGAATTGCGAGTGGCGAGTGATGAGTGCGCCCTGGTTCGCTACTCACCACTCACCACTCACCACCAACTACTCACTACTCGCCACACCGCGCTTGCGCTTCTGCGCCAGCTGGTCGATCTCGCGTTGCGCCAGGCTGCCGTGCGCAACGATCTTGGCGAGGTGATCCTTGACCTTGCGCAGGATGTTGATCGCCTGCCACAGCCGCTCGCGCGCATCGGTGTCGCGGAACAGGGTCACCCGCCATTCGTCGAGATAGCGCTCCTCCAGTCGCACGAAGGCATCCTGCAGCAGATCGTTGGACAACAGCGCCTGGGCGCGGGCGCTGCGGGCCAGATCGGCGGCGAGCTGCTCCTCGCTCATCGCAGCGCCCTGCCGAGCCATCCCAAGAGCCATGGATTGTCGCGGAACACCTGCGCCCAGCCGGTCGCGAAGGCGCCGACGATGCGCTCCTCCTTGTCGTCGTCGACGAGCGCATAGGTCGCGTAGATGGCGTGGCCGGCCTCGTGCAGCATGGTGTCGGCCGCCTTGACCGACGAGGGCATGTCGAGCTGCAGCGCCAGATGGCCCTCGCAAGAGGAGAACTCGCCGAAGCAGTCCTTGCCCATGGCGCGCTGGGCCGAGAGCTTGTCGATGCGGAAGTCGAACGGACCGACCCGCAGCGACCCCGGCAGCGCCTCGATCGCCTGCCGGCCGGTCTTGAAGACAGGCTTGTTCATGTCGCCACCTTTCTGGTTGTCGGGAATTTTCTCAAGTTGGTGAGTAGTGAGTGGTGAATGGTGATTGGCGAATGGTGAGTGGTGAGTAGTGAGTAGTGAGTGGCGAGTGGTGAAGGAGGCGCCACCTCTCACTACTCACTACTCACTACTCACTACTTCCCACCTTCCCTCACGCCGCCAGCAGCAGCGCGAGCGCCTCGGCCTCGTCTTGTTGTGCCGCCAGCTCATTGGCGTGTGCGCGGTCAGCGGCGGCATGGAGGATGGCCGCCTGATGCATCAGAACTCCCAATTGCTGTCGGTGGCTTGATATCGCTGCCGCCGCTTGCGCGGAGCGTAGCGCCGCCGCACCGGCATTCGCTTGATCTTCTTGCGCACGTCGATCTAGTGCCGCGGCTCGAGCGACGACGGCGCCGGCATCGCGCTCTTGTTGGCGCTTTCGCCTCGCGGCCGCTACACGCCGCTCTTCAGCCGCTTTTTCCGCAGCGATCGCATCTTGGATCGCCCGCCATTTACCGCGGCTGAAGGTGCCAGCGACGATTGTGCCGCCGGCGAGGAGATCGGAGCTGAGGAATGCGCCCTCACCCGTGAAAGCGTACAGGCCGCAGGGCGCCGCCAGGACGGCTTCGAACGCCGCCGCGGCGCCGGTCTCGGCGAAGGAGCCACGCCCGGCCGCAAGAGGGATGCCGCTGGCATGCCCGAGAGAATTCCTGCCGAGCGCATCGCGGTCGAGAATCATCGAACCTCTACTCCGGCGCCAGAATCACGAGGGGATCGGCGCCGACGGCCTTGAGCAGCGCCAGAGCGTTCGGGTCGTCGGCCGGCACCATGCCGACGGTGTAGAAGCGGCGCCAAAGGTTCTTGTTCTGCGCAAGCGCCGCGTCCGCCGCGTCGATCAAGCCGGTATCCTCCAGGCGCCGCACGATCCGGTAGGTCGAGACGCTATGGTATGGCGGGACGTTCGCGGCGCGGAGCACGCCCCACAATTCAGCCTCGCTGCCGATCGCGGTGGCGATGTTGCCGGCGGACAGGAATTGCCGATAGGTCGCCTCATTCGCAGATACATAGGCCGCCGCGGCACTCGAATAGACGCCGCTCCCGGCGACGATCCAGAACCATTCGCGCGGGTTGTAGTCCATCATATATATTGCCCTCCGGTCGCGGTGGAACCCGCCGCGTTGCCTGGGAAGTAGTTGGCCCCGCCGCCCCCGGTATCCACGACCGCGTTGGACTGTACGTTGTACCTGACGCCAGTCGCGGTGCCGGACCACGAGATCCCGGCCGTGTTCGTGGTCGCGCATTTGGTCGCCATGATGAAAGCGGTAGAGAAAGCCGGCGTTCCGGAAAGGCTTATCGTCAGACTCGCATTTACGATCAGCACCCCATTGTTGGTGAGGTTCCAATGCGTCTGCGGCGTGGTGCCGGCAACCGTGTAGCTTGCGGCGACTACCAGGCAGGCGAGCCGCCCGACTTGGAGATGTATGTTGCTGGTTCCGGCAAACGTGCAGTTACCCGTGATATTGACGTGGCCGGCACGGCCGACGTTCACGCAAATCGTACTTGCGGCGAATTGAAGCCCTTGCAGATTTATCGCCCCAAGGCGACCACGCAGCCGGTATTGATCGCAACATTGGCGGGTGTCGTCGTGTCGCCATTCAGGGTGACGGGCGGCGTCACCGAGCCGCCAGCTACGGCCCCTACCCATGGGCACGAGAGGGTGAAGCCCGCATACGTTCCGGCGCCGACGTTGATCTGAACAGTGAAGCCGTTCAGGTCTACGCTGTTTGCAACGAAGTCGATAGCCTTTTGGAGCGTCGCCCACGGACTGCCGGACGAACCGTCGCCGGTCGTGTCGTTGCCCGTGGTGGCGACATTAAACGTCGTGTTGGCGGCCAATCGCCAGCGAAGGTCTTCCGCGGATGGCGTGATGTAGACGAGCGCGCCTCCCGACAAGCTGATCGCCGTGTTGCTGCTCGTCGACTTCCGCACGGTCCGCGTCAGCGTGGTTCCGGACGCCGTGTAGGTGCCGGTGCCGACCTCGCTGCCGGCGCCGTCGTTGATCGCATAGGCGACGACGTCGCCGTCCGCCACGCCGGCCAGCGCCGGCGTCAGGTAGCCGGAGATGGCGCTCCCGAGCGTGATGGTGCCGGTGCCGGTGGTGGCGGTGGTCACGCCGACCAGGTTGAAGAGCTTGGCCATGGTGCGGCTCAAGCCAGCTGCAGGATGCCGTTCACCTGGTCGAGCTGGACCTGGAACGAGTTGCCGTTGGTGACGTTCACCTCGGTTCCGTAGTCCCACCAGCCGATCAGGTTCCCGCTCGCGGACGTCGAATTATAGATGACGGCGTAGCGGAACTGGGCGATCGAGCCGCCGGATGCCGTGAAGGTCACGTTGTTGCCGACCAGCTTGTAGGTGCCGCTCGCCTGCGCCGAGGACGTGATGGTGACCGCGCCGCCGCCGGCCGCATAGCCGTTGCCGGCGCCGATCTCGGTCAAGTTCGCCTTGATCGAGCTGGTGGCGACCGGCGCCGTGTCGGTGAGCAGAATCTTGAGCGTATCGGCGCCGAGATTGTGCACCTTGTTGGCGACGTCGGCCACGAAGGCGTTGAACTTCTGAAAGCTCGCCATGCGGTCCTCTTATCCGATTGCGGATGTGCTACTGCGCGAACGGATCGTGGTCGACCGGGCCCCGCGGGGCCATCGCGGCCGGCGGCATCAGCGGCGACACCGGCATCGGCTCCACATGGGAAACGCGGCCCTGCGCGTCACGCACCACGCGCTTGGGCGCGTTCATCTGCCGGAGCGTATCCATCAGCTGGGCGACCAGCGCGCCAGCGCCAGGCGCGCCGGCGCCAGCGTTGCCGTCGTCCGGGCCGCCGGCGGCGCCGACCGCCGCCTGCACGTGACGGAATTGCTGGTCGCGCATCGCCAGCTCGTGCTGCAGCAGCGCCAGCTGCCGGTCGAGCTCGAAGCGCTGCTGGGCGAGTGCGGCGTCGCGCTGCGCCTTGCGGTCCAGCATGGTCAGCTGGCCCTGCGCCTGCGCGGCATCGAGCTGCGCCTGGGTCTGGATCTGCATCAGCTTGGGATCGGGCTTGGGCTGCGGCGGGGCTTGGGTCTTGGGATCGGTGAAGAATTGGTCGACATTCTTGAGATCGACGAGCTTCACCACCTCGGCGGCGGAATTGTACAGGTTCTGCACCGTGACCAAATTGGTGAGGCCGCCGGCGAGCGCCTCCTTCTGCAGATTGATCACCGCCATCACATGGGCCAGCCGCTCGGACTTGCCGCCGGTGCCCAAGCCCACATTGATGGTGAGGTCGACGCGCTTTTTCCAGTCGCGCGGATCGACCGTGACCCATTGATTGCGCAGCCGCACCGTGGCGTCCCGGCTGCCGTGCTTTCGTATGGTGGCGTGCAGCAGCGAGAACAGGTCGCGGATGCCGGTCTCGGCGAAAATCCGCGCGATCAGCTTCATGCGCGCCTGCGCGGCACTGTAGACCTGCATGGCCGCGGTGGCGCTGGTGTTTTGCAGGGCGTTGGCGTCGAGCCCCTGCGCCTGGCGGTTGACGCCGGTGCGCCATTCGCGGGTCGAGTCGGCGTAGGCCAGCACCGGAAAAATCTCGCCGGCGATCGCCGGCACGGTCTGCCAGTTCACCCCGCCGGGCATTTTGGTGCGCACGATGCCGCCAGGGCGCGACACCAGGAGATCGTCGAGCGTGGTCTCGGTGGCATGGGCCTCCGACACCTCCACCCGCGGATTGACCGCCAGGTACGCGTTGTCGAGGATCGAGCGCAACAGCGCGGTCTTGATGCGCTGGATGTCCATCACCAGGTCGGCGATCGAGCGGCCGAAGAACCGGTGGGTGACGATCACCGGCGTCATGGCGGCGAACGGCGGCACGTCGACCTGCACGATCTCGGGCTCGCCGTTGCGGGTGAGCACCTCGCCCTGGTCGCCCCCGGTGGTCACCCGGTAGAGGGCCGGCTTGTTGTTGCCCTCGTAGTCCATCCGCACGTAGTGCTCGGTGATCTTGATCTGCCGGTTGACCTCGTTGATGCCTTCGTCGCCGCCGGCCGCCAGATGCTCGTCGACGGTATCGCGCGCCAGCTCCTCGGGATTGCTCAGCATCGTGTAGCTGGGGATCGCCTTGATCTCGTCGCGGTCGTAGCCGTCGGCGATCAGGTCCTCCTCGCGCCGGATGACCTCGTGGAAGCAGTAGCCGCAGTCGCGCAGCGAACGGGCGAACCGCGAGATGCCGAACTCTTCCGGCGGCACGCCCTGCACGCGCGCCTGCGCCACAGTCTTGCGGGTGACCACCGTGACGTCGTGGAGCATCGGGATTGGCACGTCGTCCGGCTCGGCTGGTTCGATGGACGCCGGCGCGGCCAGCGCGGGCACGTCCGGCGCCGGCGCATCCGATGGCACATTGCCGGGGACGGGGTCGGGCTGCGCCACCGGCACGCCCGCCGGCAGCTGCGGCGACGTCGCGACCGGCCGGAACGAGGGGTCGGGCCGCTCGCTGTGCGCCACGATCTCGATATCGGGATCGGCCACCAGCAGCGCGAACGCATCATCCGGCTGATCCAGGTAAGTCTCGCGGCTCTCCTCCTCGCGCTCCTCCCACCACACCTTGACGATGCCCACCTTGGACAACAGCGCGTCCTTGATGAACGAATAGAGGATCAGGAAGCCCGGATTCTGCTGCATGAACACGTGGTTGACGTAGTCGGTCTCCTGCTCGGCCGCCGCCACATCCTCGGGGCCGAACGGCTCGAACCGCACCACGTCGTCGGAGCCCGCGAAGATCTCCATCAGCGAGGGCATCAAGCCGTCGATGGTGTCGGCGACATCGGTCGACACCGCGCGCGAGCGGCCCTCCTGGGCCGGCATGTCGTGGCTCATGTCGCCGTTGTAGTAGTCCATGGCATGGGCGCGCTCGGCCGAAAGCTTGGAGGCGCGCATGGCGGCGAGCGCATCCAGCTTCTCGGCCGAGAGCATGGCCGTGAGCTCGGGCGTCGGCATTCTGGGCATCGATGGGGGCCTGATGTTGGAGGTACTGCAGGGGCGCATTGCGCGCGCGCACGCAAAAAACCCAAGCCGGTTTTACCCGGCCTGGGTAGGCACAAAAAAGCCGATCGCGGGGCGAGCCCGGGATCGGCGCACACTTCGTGAGTTTCAATTTCGTGAATAGTCTGATTTGGGGAATCGTGTCAAGCGCGGACATGCATCAGTGACGGCCGCTTTATTGTAGTTGCCTGGAGGAAACTTAAGGCCGCGGTGATAATGGTACTCATGGAGCGGGAGAGCAGCAGCATGGCATTCGCGATCAAAGCCGAGGTTCGCGATCCGCGGGCGAAGACATTCGTGTTCACCACGCAGAAGACGATGTATGGCGGCAAGCATATCGTCGAAGGCGACACGGTCTTCGTGCTCGCAAGCGAGAACGAGGGCGGGCAAGGCCTCATCGCGCGCGGTGTCGTCATTTCCGCGGCAGCGGTCGCGAAGAAGCGCGGTATCGCCCGGCAAACGCCGCGCGTGAGCGTCAAGATCAGACGCACCGCGTTCGCCAAGCGGCCGCTGGGCCGAACCGAGCTCAAGCACTTCACAGATTGGGATGACGGCGAACCCGGAACCGAGCTCAATTTCAAATTCTATCGTCAGGCGACGAACAAGATCGCCGGCATTTCGGATGGCGCGGCCAAGTTCCTCAGCAAATTCTTTTAGCCCGGTTTTCCTGAACGCAAAAAAACCGATCGCCGGGGGCGGGCCCGGGATCGGCACACACTTCATGAGTTTCAATTTCGTGAATAATCTGATTTGGGGAATCATGTCAATCGCGCTCTCTCGGGCGCCTCGGACAGCGCCCCAATCTGGACCGGTGTCTCTGCAAAGAGATCTCGGCTCTTTCGGCCTCATGGTGAGGAGCGCAGGCAACGCCTGCGCGTCTCGAAACCATGGCATGCATGCCGCGTTGGCCCGGGGGCTGCATCCTTCGAGACGGCCGGCAAGTGCCGGCCTCCTCGAGATGAGGGAGGAAGGAGCCGACCAGTCAAAACCACTGCGTCGAGGCACTAGCCGCCGCCGCGATTCTCCATCATACTGGCCCGATGGCAAAATCTCCGCGCGTCACCTTCAAGCCCAACCGGATCGCCGAGGGCGACTGGCAGATCCAGGCGACCTGTCCGGGCGTCGAGACCAAGTTCATCGGCGGCTTCAAGAGCAAGGCCGAGATCGACGAGTGGCTCAACGGCGACGGCAAGATCAAATGGCTGCGGTCGCAGGGCTACGCGAAGTGATTCCCGGCTGACCGGTGTGGCCCGGCAGCCTCATCCGCCCGACAATCGATCGTTCCGTGATGTCCGTCACAAATTCAGCGCTGTGGTGCGCGGCAAGCGGCTTGTCTTTTGACCCAAACTACCTTTGAGTCCGACGCGGGGCGACCAGAATTCAGCCGGAGGGTTATGGAGTGGACACAAAAATTGTTGGTGCTTTGGTCGGTGCGATCGCGGGCGCCGTCCTGCTCGCCTGGGGCTCGCTGTCGGCGCAGGCATTGCCGGCCGCGGCGGTCCAGGCGGACAATGGCGGAATGATTACGCTGGTCGAAGGAGATTGCGGGAGGGGCCGGTGGCGGGGCCCGGAGGGCCGCTGCCATTGGGACCGGGAGAGAATCGAGGTGGTGCCGAGGGTCATCGTCGAGGAGCCGCGGATCGTGCCTCGCGTCATAATCGAGGAGCCGCGGGTCTGCGGGTTCGGCACCCATTGGTCGCCGCGCCGGCGCGAATGCATCATCAACTGAGACCAGTCGGCCGGCGGCGGCTTGCGCAACCGCCGTTGATGGACCATCCGCCGACCTGAAAGATCGATCCGCCCGGCTCCGGCCGGGCGGATTTTTGCCGTCAAATCGACCATCGGCTGCATTGCGGCGCGACCTCGCCCGACAGGCGCGGGCGGCCGTGTAGCGCCGGCCCGCGATGCGGCTTACTATGGGCCAGGGCGTCGGCGATGAGACACAGCACCATGACCTCGCAGAATTTCCGCACTATTTGCCGTCTTGCCCGCATGAACGCCTCGATCGCGGCCGGCGGCGCCTTGTTGCTCGCGCTTGGTCTCGGCGGCCCGGCCCGGGCGCAGACCGCCGTCGACATGGAGCTCATGCTCGCGGTCGACGCCTCCGGCAGCGTCGATGCCACCCGCTTCGAGCTGCAGCGCAAGGGCTACGTGGCGGCGTTCCGCAGCCCGCAGGTGCTGGAGGCGATCGGCGGCGGCGGCAAGCAGTCGATCGCGGTGTCGATGTTCCAGTGGACCGGCCCGCAACAGCAGGCCGAGATCGTGCCCTGGACCATGATCAAGGACGAGGCCTCGGCCAAGTCCGTGGCGTCCCTGATCGAGACCACGCCGCGCAAGCTGTTCGGCGGCGGCACCTCGATCTCCGGCGCCATCGACACCGCCATGAAACGGTTCCCGCAAAGCCCGTTCCGCGGCGAGCGGCGGGTGATCGACATATCGGGCGACGGCTCCAACAATCGCGGCCGCTCGGTGACCAAAGCCCGCGACGAGGCGGTGGCCGCCGACATCGTCATCAACGGATTGCCGATCCTCGCCTGGGAGCCGGATCTGGACTACTACTACAAGCAGAACGTGATCGGCGGTCCGGGCGCCTTCATGATCGTCGCCAGGGATTTCGATACATTCGCCGACGCCATCCTCAAGAAGATGATCACCGAGATCGCATCGAGCGGGCTCGGCGAGACGCCGAGGCGGGCGCAAGCTGCCGGCGCACGCTTTGCTTCCGGCCTGCAATACAAGCAGTGAGCCGGCGAGCCGGCCGGTTTATTTGGCGGTCGGCCGCGCCTGCCGGACCAGCGCAAAGCTCGATGAGCTGATCTTCCAGGCCCCTCCCCGGCGCTCATAGACCTGGAGCCAGTTTCCCTGCAGCGGCAGTTGGTTGCCGGGAGCGAAAGTAGCGGTGAAGCTGCCGGTCGCGTATGCCACCATTGCCCCTGTCATGGCCCCTGTTGCGCCCGCGCGCGCCGGTGTAGAACCGCCAGGATCGATCACGCTCTTTCACCACCAGGGGATCCACGATGAACCGAATGACCACGGGCGTGCTGGCGCTGCTCATGGGGCTCGCGCTGCCGGCGGGCCTCGCCGGCGCCGCCGAGATCAAGGTGCTGAGCACCGGCAACATGCAATCGATCCTGGGCGCGCTCACCGCCGAATTCGAAGGCTCGACCGGCCACAAGCTGGTGATCGAATACGCCTCCACGCCCAAGATCCAATCCCGCGTCGAGTCGGGCGAGGCCGCCGACCTCACCATCAACGAGCGCTACGTGCTCGATGACCTGCTCAAGCAGGGCAAGGTCGAGGCCGGCACGCTCATCGATCTGGCCCGCTCCCCGATCGGCATCGGGGTCCGCACCGGCGCCCCCAAGCCCGACATCAGCTCGGCCGAGGCCTTGAAGCGCGCGCTGCTCGCCGCCGACAGCATCGCCTATCCGGATCCGAGCGGCGGCGCGCAGGACGGCGTTTATTTCTCCGGCCTGATCATGCGCATGGGCATCGCCGACGCGCTCAAGCCGAAGATCAAGCTGACCCAAGGCGGCGACGCCGCCGCCCAGGCGGTCGCCACCGGCGCCGCGCAGATCGGCATCGCGCAGAAGCGCAACTTCAACACGCTCAAGGGCGTGGAGCTCTTGGAGCCGCTGCCCGACATTCCGGGCATCAAGTTCCTGATGGTGGCGGGCGTGGTTACCGGCACCAAGCAGCACGACGCCGCGCTCGCCTACGCCAAGTTCCTGTCCTCATCCGCGGTCGCCCCCGTGATCGTGGCGAAGGGCATGGAGCCTTACGCCAAGCTGCCGTAGCGGGGAGAAGTGCGGCGCTTCTCGCCCCGCTTGCCATCAGGGCGTTTACGCCCGTCTTCGACGGGCTATGGAGAGGGCGACACGGCAAGATGCAAAACCGGAACTCGGCGCGGTGAGGGGGGCTTTTCCAAGAGTTCAGACTCGCGGGAGCGCCCCCTCACCCCACCCTCTCCCCGCAAGCGGGGCGAGGGAGTGAAACGCGGTGCGTCCCTGACATACTCCCGCCCGCCTATGCGCGTACCCTGCCGCTCTCCACGTTTTCCACGACCCGCATGAGATCGCCGATGGTGTCGATCTGATCGACCACGGCGTCGGCGATCTCGACGCCGGCTACCTGGTCCTCGATCGCGATCATCAGCTCAAGGCGGTCGAGCCAATCGGCTCCCAGGTCGTCGCGCAGCCGCGCCTCGTCGGTCAGGCGCGCCGGATCGATGCCCAATTGCTCGGCGACGATTCCGAGGACCTTGACGGTGAGGTTGTCATTCATGAGTGCTCCCCCTGAACCAGGCCGGACGCGGCCACGAATCATCCGCCGCCGGGCGTCGAGCCGAGCAAGCAATTCGTGCGGCATTGTGGCTCGATTTGAAAATTGCTGGGGATGTCGCGCAATGCCCACACATTCGGTGCGATGTTACGGCGGCGCGCGCGACGACGTCGAAAAAATCAAGGTGCGAATGTCCGATGCACGACATTGGAAGTTGCGGTCCCAATTCGAGGGCCATCGGGGTTTCGGGCGAATCGGGACCGCATCGCCGAGCTGTGCGATGTGCCGGCGCGCACGACATTGCGCCGCCAAACATTAATCGGAGGTTTGCGCGGCACTCAGGTTGATACCCGAGGCGGGGCCGGAATCGGTACGCTGGTAAGTGATGCGAGGAATGGAATCGCCAAATCTCGGACCAGCGCGCACCGGCGCATGCTCACATCCGTGCTTGGGCGAACGCATTGCCGCGCAGTCGTCCCTGCGAAAGCAGGGACCCATACGCCGTGCCCGATCAATTGGCTGCGGAGTATGGGTCCCGGCGCTGCGGCCGGGACGACGCAGATATGCGCGCCAAGGACGGGGCTTTTTTCGGAAAAATCCATTACAGCTTCCGGCATGAACACGTTCAAATCGAAAACCGTAACATTGACCGCGCTGCTTCTGGCCGCGCTGGCCACAGCGGCGCAGGCCGCGCCCTGTCCCGGCAATACGGACGCACTCGGCACCGCGCGCGTTCTCGAGGTGGATGCGGCGAGCACGCCGCGCGTCGGCCGCAAGCAGTTTCCCCAGACGCTGCCGCTGGCGCCGAAGGAGGTGGTGCTCACCTTCGACGACGGGCCGTGGCCCGGTACCACCGAGCGCATTCTCGATACGCTGCGGCAGGAATGCGTGCGCGCCACCTTCTTCCTCATCGGCCGCAACGCGCAAGCCCGTCCGAGGCTGGCGCAGCGCGAGCTCGCCGAAGGTCACACCGTCGCCTATCACAGCTTCTCGCATCCCATGCTCGACCGCATGCCGATCGCCGCCGCGCAGGCCGACATCGATCGCGGCATCGCCGCCGTCGACACCGCGCTGCGCGGCGGTGCCGAGCGCCGGGCGGCGCCGTTCTTCCGCTTTCCATACTTCTCCTCCACTCCGCCGCTCCTGGATTGGATGGAGCGCCGCCACATGCCGGTGTTCGGGGCCGACCTGTGGGCGAGCGACTGGAACCCGATGACGCCCGACCAGGAGCTGCGCCTGATCCTGCAGCGCGTCGAGGAGACCCGCGGCGGCATCGTGCTGTTTCACGACACCAAGGCGCAGACCGCCGCGACCATTCCGCCGTTCCTGCGCGCCCTCAAGGCGCGCGGATTCTCGATCGTGGCGGTGGCGGGCGCCGGGGCACACGCGCCGTAACCACCCGCCGACTTCTCGGTTGTCATCGTCCGCGAAAGCGGATGACCCAGTAACCACCGATCCTGCAATAAGAAGCGGCGTTCGCGGTTACCGGATGCTCCGCCTTCGCGGAGCATGACAGGCTGAGGATCGTTGCGTCACACTACCCGCGACAGCCCGCCATCCACATTGATGGCGGCGCCGGTGATGTAGGAGCCGGCATCGGAGGCGAGAAAGCAGGCCAGGTTGGCGAACTCCTCGGCCCGGCCGGGGCGGCCGAGCGGAATCTCCTTGCTGCGCTGGCTCATGTAGTCCTGCAGGCTGACGCCGTTGCGGGCGGCGGCGCGCACGTGCTGGTCGGCTTCGATGAAGCCGATCAGCAGCGCATTGACCAGGATATTGAACGGGCCGCCCTCGCCGGCCAGCACCTTGGTGAGCGCCATGCCGGCGGCGCGGGTCACCGAGGTCGGGGCAGCTCGCCGGACGCGGCGCCTTGGCGCCGATATTGAGCGTGTTGATGATGCGTCCCCAGCGTCGTTCCTTGAGCTGCGGCCACACCAGCCGGGTGAGCCTGATGGCGGCGAACAGCTTCTGATCGAAATCCTCCCGCCAGATCTCGTCAGTGACCTGCTCGAAGGGCGCATTGCGCGACACGCCCGGCGTTGTTCAGCACGATGTCGATCTTGCCGAAGGCCGCCATGGTCTCCTCGAAGATGCGCCGCACATCGGGAACCAGCGCGACATCGCCCTGCACCGCGATGCACGCGCCCGCGCGCGCGTGCCGCGATGGAGACCAGCGCCTGGTCGAGCCCCTCGCGGCCGCGCGCTACGATCGCCACATCGGCGCCCGATGCCGCAAACCGGGTCGCGACCGCGAGCCCCACACCCTTGCTGCCGCCGGTGACCACGGCCGCCCTGCCCGCAAGACTGATTTCCACGTTTCCCTCCCTGGCTCGTCCGTCGGTTTGACATTATACCGCTGTCCGGCGCGATCAGCAGGAAAGCCGCTCGCGCGTGCATCGTGCAACGGGGGACAATCGGAATGGTCGAGGCCGCATCAGGCGCCGGATGGCGCCCACAGCACGAGATCGAGCTGGTGGCCGGGACACCGGCCGGCGGCGGACAGGACCGGCCGGCCCGCGTGCTGATCGGCCTGCTCAAGGACCTGGTCGGGGTCCCGGTCAAGCTCACCAACATCGCGGGCCGCGGCGGCGGCAATGCCTGGGACTACCTGGCCGGCAAGGCGGGCGACCCGCATATCGTGGCGATCAATTCCCCGACCATCGTCACCAACCGGCTATTGGGCGAGAGCACGCTCGATTTCACCGCGCTCACGCCGCTCGCCAATCTCTACACCGAGTACCTGGTGTTCGTGGTTCGCCCGAACGCCGCGATCGCGACCGCCCAGGATCTGCTGACCCAGCTGGGTAACGATCCGGGCGGCATCCGCATCGCGTTCGCGACCGCCATCGGCAACATGAACCACATGGCGCTCGCCAAGATCACCAAGCAGGCTGGCGGCGATGTCGGTGCGTTGCGCACGGACGTGTTCGATTCGGCGCGCTATGCGGTCGGCCATGTGGTCGCGGGCAAGGCCGATCTCGCCGTGATCACCGCCACCAGCGCGGTGCCGGAGCTCGACTCCGGCGAGCTTGCCGCCATCGCGGTCAGTGCACCCAAGCGTATGTCCGCCCCGTTCGCGCAGGCTCCGACCTGGGGCGAGCTCGGCATCGATTGCGTGGTCGGCACCTGGCGCGGCGTGATCGGGACCCGTGGCCTCACCGCGGCGCAGATCGCCTTCTGGGAACGCGCGCTCGCAGCCGCCGTCGCCGGCGACCCCTGGCGGGCCGAGCTCGCCCGCCACCACTGGGTAGATACCTATCTGGGCGCCGCCGCCAGCGTGGCGTTTCTCGAGTCTGAGGTCGGCACCATGCGGGACGCCCTGGCGGCGCTCGGGCTGTTGGCCCCCTCACCCTGACGGGGCCGGCCTTTGCCGACCCGTCTCGAAGGACGCGGCCCGGGCATTGCGGCAATGGTTCGAGACGCGCGGGCGTTGCCCGCGCTCCTCACCATGAGGCCGAAAGAATCGGCCCGCGCGCGGTCCGCAACCTGTGCGCAGAGCCGGCAGCGCCCTTCTCGCCGCCGATTCGCCCGGATATGCTCGCTACCGGGCACGCAACACCGATGAGGGCATCATGATTCCAGGCCTGCGCAGGGCGGCGTCCAACCGGGTAATCGCAATGGGGCTCCTGGCCGCCGGCTGGCTCGGCGCCGGCCCGGCCTCCGCGCAGCTGCCGCAGAGCCGGCCGATTCCGGAGAGCTCGTCGCAGGACCGCACCTGGTGCGAGAACCGCCAGCGCAACTTCGCGCCCGATCTGCGCATCAACGGCTGCACTGCGCTCATCGAATCCGGCAACCTGAACCGCAGCGATCTCGCGGTGTCCCACAACAACCGCGGCACCGCCTATCAGGAACGGCACGATCTGGATCACGCCATCGCCGACTACGACGAGGCGATCAAGCTGCATCCCGCCTACGCGCCCGCCTACAACAACCGCGGCAACGCCCACCAGGCCAAGGGCGACATCGACGCCGCGATCGCCGATTACAGCGACGCGATCCGCTTCGACTTCAACTTCGTTCAGGCCTTCAACAACCGCGGCAGGGCCTACCAGATGAAGGGCGACGTCGATCGCGCCATCGCGGACTACAACGCGGCGATCAATCTCAATCCCAATTTCGCGCTCGCCTTCATCAACCACGGCGATGCCAACCTGCTAAAGGGCGACCTCAACCGCGCGCTCGCCGACTACAACGAAGGCATCAGGCTCGACGCCCGGTCGCCGACCGCCTTCAACAACCGCGGCACCACCTATGGCCGGCGCGGCGATCTCGATCATGCGCTGCCCGACTTCGACGAAGCGATCCGGCTCGATCCCACCTACGGGGCGGCGTTCCGCAACCGCGGCCTCGCCTATCAGCGCAAGAACAATCTCGCCCAGGCCATGATGGACTTCAACGAGGCGATCAGGCTCGACCCCAAGGATCCGCAGAGCTACATCTCGCGCGGCAACGCTTATCAGGCCAACGGCAATCTCGACGGCGCGCTCGCCGACGTCAACGAGGCGATCCGGATCGATCCGAAATATTCCGGCGCCTTCCAGACCCGCGGCGACCTGTTGGAGGCCAAGGGCGATTTCGATGCCGCGATCGCCGATTACAGCGAGGCGATCCGGATCGATCCGCGCAACCCCAACGGCTACCGGGCGCGCGGCTTCGCCCATTTCTATGCCGCCCATTACGGCGCCGCCGCCAGCGATCTGGCGCGCGCGGTCGCCGACAAGCCGGCCGACGCTTATCCGGCGCTGTGGCTCTATCTGGCGCGCACCCGCGCCGGCGACCAGACCGCGGCGACCGAGCTCGCCGCCAATGCGCAGCGGCTCAAGCCCGCCGACTGGCCCTATGCGGTGGTGGAGCTTTATCTGGGACACAGCACCCCGGAGGCCATGCTGGCGGCGCCCGGCAAACCCGACGAGCGCTGCGAGGCGCAATTCTACATCGGCGCCTGGCAACTCATGCGCGCCGACCGCCAGGCCGCGATCGAGTTGCTCAAGACGGCGGTGAGCACCTGCCCGAAGGATTTCGTCGAGGCGACCGACGCGCAGGCGGAGCTGAAGCGGCTCGGGCAGTGAGGCGGGGCCGCGCTGGCGTTGCGCCGGCCGGTTGCCGCGGCGGGGATTTGGCGTCCCCCAGTCCCGGCGCCCATCCACGGGATAGTCATCCGATCTTGTTTGATCAGAAGTCCAGCAGGTTGGCGTCATACCAGACATCTTCGTATCCGGGCGCGAGCAGGAACCGCCAGCCGGGCGCCAGCCCGAAATATTTTACGATTTCCGGGCACTTATCATTCAAGTGGAAGGTACACAGCGGGACGAACGCATCGTCATCAGTGGGAAGCTCCTCTCCGGACCAGATAAACCAGCCCGTGATGTCGCCCCGCGGCGGATAACGCATACCGTTTACCGGCAATTGCTCCGGGTCGAACATTCTGCTGATGCCGATCTTGAGGCGCTCGTCGCACAACAGATACGGAGCGCCGAGCCTCTGGCATATCTCACGTTGCGAGTTGGATAATGAAGACATCTTGCACATGCTCCCGATCAGAGTCCCAATAGGGCCTTCATATATTTCGAGAAGTTAGCCATAACGCCTCCTTCGCGTGCGGAACAAGTAGGGCAATGGGCGTTCACTGCATCCGGACTTCGCATCCGGTCGGTGTCTATGGTTCCGGTTCTATAGTATTCCTTCACCAGCGGCTCGACGTGATTTACATACATTTTTGGAGCTATTGTACCGCAATCTGAGCAGCGATTTCCCTGGACGAATGTGCTCAATCCCCGGGTAGCATTTGGTGGCCGCGAGTACGGCTTGTTGATCTTGGGCCTAACCGGGCTATCACTCTCACCGCCGTCCTTATTTTCGTCTGCACCGTTGCCTGATTCCCTATTCGATTCCACCGCCGGCACGGCTGCTTGGGCAGGACCAATCAGTGCTCCGAAGGATCTGGGGTTGGTTACAGCTGGCCCGGGTGAAGACGACGACAGCCCGCTTGGAGACGATGTGGCTCGTGCGGGCGGAGCTAATGGCGGGGGACCGCCGACGATCGGTGGAATTGGCTTTGGGGCCAGACTTCCGAGAGGAGGCGTTATGCCGAATGCTCTGCCGTTGAATACGTCACGGCCTTTCGATTCTTTCTTCTTGTCGGCAACGAACTTGATATCCGGAAGAGGGTCTTCATCCCCGAATTGCGTCGGGTCGGACGATAGGTACGGTCGCAAATCAGGCGTGAATGCCGCATCCGCCTGCGCGTTTGAGTTTGCGGGCGGCAGATCCTTCAACGCGCCGAGCAGGCCCCACGATCCGGAGGTGGAGAACGGATCAGGCGAGGCGGAGGCGGCCAGCAGTTTTGGTATGCCACCGAGCAGGCCTTGCCCCGCGCTGTCGTGCAGAAAGTCGGGTGAGGCAGGCGCGGCCAACATCTTCGGGATGCCGCCGAGCAAGCCCTCGGCGGCGGCGCTGGGCGGATCGGCGAACGGCGCGGGGCTGGTCGAGGGAAATTGCTGCGGGGAATTCAGGAAGATCGGAAGCGGCGTCACCCAGGCCGAGGCCGGAATATTCTCGTGGGAGAATGGGTTGGGGGGCAGAAAGACCGGCGGATGCCATGCCATCGCGCCGGCGCGGCTTGCCGGGATGAGGGACCAATAAGCAGCCAAGGGGTCGGGAGGCGCCGGCCGATTGGAAAGACCGGGAACGGCAGTAAACGGCTGTTGACTTGGTGGGGGCGGCGCGGTGCTCGGCGCCGTGGCCGCGTTCGAGCTGGGATGGATCCAATCGTCGGGATAGGGATCGTTGGTTTGTGCGTTGCCCGGCGCGATCCAATCTTCTGGATGGTCCGCCTGGCTTGGTGCCGGCCCGGGAACAATCCAATCATCGATGCCATCAGGGTCTAAGGAACCTCCGGGTGCTGCATTTTGCGGTGCATCTGGCTGGACGGGGTTCCGCGCCAACATACGAGCCCACCATTGCGAAGGATCGTTGGGATCGAATGGGAAATTCGGAGCAAAAGACATCGCATCACCGGCGTGTGCTGAAATGAAAAAAAGGCTCCCGCTGGGGAGCCTTGGTTCGAGACGGATGTTTGCGGAGTTTGGCTTACGCGCCGTTGGGCGCTGGCGCGGGAGCGCCGCCCGGCGGCATTGGTCGACCGAGCCTGCAACGCGAGTCGGCGGGTTTCGCATGCGAAGACGGGCGTAAACGTCCGTTTGTGCTCAACTCACCCTACGGACCACACGCACGAAAAAACCCGGCGCGGTTTCCCGGCCGGGCACACTTCGCGAGTTTCAATTTCACGAATAATCTGATTTGCGGGATCTGGTCAACAGTGTCCAGCGGAGCTTAACTAATGCGGATTTCGGTCGAATCGACCCAATTCGGCGTCATTGCCGGGCTTGGCAATCCATGTCCTTGCGAAAATGATGGACCCGCGGGTCAAGCCCGCGGGTGACGAGGGAATGAATACATCCGACCAAACATGCTCCTGTGGCCAGGATTTAATACTGCGCTCCGTGCCGCTACCAACAGAGCCCTCACACCACCCCGTGCTGCGGATAATCGATCCGCCTATGAAACCCGCCCCCGCCGCTCTGCCGATCGAGCGTCATGGCGAGATAGCGGAACGCGTCGGCGGCGTGGGAGGTCCAGTCGTGCACCGGGTGCGGGCGCAGCACGGCGTGCTTGTCGTCGTGCTCGGCGCGGTAGAGCGCGCAGCGCGTCGAGGCCGCGGCTGCATTTCCTGGCGTCGAACCAGCAGCGCGGGATGACCACCCGCACCGCGTTGATGCCGTCCTCGATGCGGTGAATCGGTGCGAGCGTGATGCCTTTGAGCCCGAGGCCGGCCAGAACCTCGAGCCGGCTCTTGCCGGTGCCGAGCTCCTTGGCCTGCGCGTCATGCGGCACGATGTGGCCCGCATAGGCGTAGGGCTTGGCGCTGAGCTCGCGCGCGTAGTGGCCGAGATCGACGCCGGAGGCCTCGTAGTAATCGATGATCCGGATCTCGCGGCCGATCACCTGCGCAAACCAGATCGCGGTGGCGTCGCGGATGCCGAGGTCCCAGGCGGTCCACACCAAAGCGGCCGGATCGTAGGGCACGCCGGCACGCGGCCATCCGCCTCCGCCTGCCGCATCAGCGCTGCCGTAATAGGCACCCAGCACGGCGGCATCGAACGAGCATTCGAACTCCTGGGCGTATTGCGCCTCGGAGAGATCACGCCGCGCCAGCGCGAGCTCGTCTGCCGCAATGAGGCCGGTCTCGCTCGCCTTGAGCATCAGCGCGAACCAGCCGGCATCGGATTGCGCCCGCCGCCACATCTCGAAAAAGGCGTTGCGGCCCTTGGGGGTGCCGATGAACACCGCCCAGCCCTCGCGATCGGCGAGCGCCGGGCGGATGATCTCCGACCACACGCGCGGATCCATGTCGGCATATTCATCGAGAACTACGCCGTCCAGATAGATGCCGCGCAGCGCATCCGGATTGTCGGCGCCGAACAGCCGCACCTGCCCGCCATTGGGATAATCGACGCGCAGCTCGCTCTCATGCAGGTTAGCCCCGATCTCGCGCGCGGGCGCGATGGCGGCGCGCAGATAGTCCCAGGCCACCTGCTTGGATTGCCGCAGGAACGGCGACAGATAGGCAAAGCGCGGCCGCAGCTTCTGGCTCAAGAGCGCGCCGCGGTGCAGGTCGTGCACGCAGGCCACCGTCTTGCCGGCGCGGCGATGGGCGACGATGCAGGCGAAGCGCTCGCGGCGGTCGTGAAAGGCCCGGAATTGCCGGCGCGCCCAATACTCGATCTCGAGGGAGACCTTCGGCGCGGTCTCGGGCGCGAAGTAGTCCTCCAGGCCCGTCTCTGGCGGCGGCATCAGTCGTCGCCTTTCCAGCTGAACACCACCTTCTGGGGCGTCTCGGCACCAGTCCCGCCGCCGGCCGCCGCAGTCGGCGCCTTGCCGTCGATGCGATCGAAGATTTCCCGGATGGCGGCGAGGTCGCCGTCGAGCGCTTTGCCGACCAGACTGTCGACGATGCGGCGCAAGTTCGGCACGTTGCTGTCGGGCGCGGATTCCTGCAAGGCGGCAACGAGCGCGCGCGTAATCGGCTTGCCGGCGGGACCGCGAGGAGGAAGCGTCATGGCGGATCTCCGGTGCTGCCGGCTGGCGGCGGCCGCCGGCGCAACAAAAAACCCGGCGCGGAATCCCGGCCGGGCGCATGTCGTGAGTTTCAATTTCAGGAATTACGCTGATTTGGCCGGTTTGGTCAAGCACGCGTGCCAGGGCTCGTCCAGGAGCCGCTTTTGCTTTCGGCGCCGCCGTGGCAGAATGCCGTCATGCCGCGCGTGGATCGCTACGACGTCATCGGGATGGTGCTGCTCGCCTTCGTGGCGGCGCTGTGGATTCTGCATTTCTCGCTGCCGGCCCCGCCGCCGCCGGATATCTTGCCTTTGATCTGATTTCAGGGACGCACGGCCTTTCACTCCTTCTCCCCGCGCGCCATTAGGGCGTTTACGCCCGTCTTCGACGGGCTATGGAGAAGGTGGGATGAGGGGGCGCTATCGCGAGTCTGAGATTTTGGAAACGCCCCCTCACCGGGCCGAGTCCTGGGTTTGCTCCGTACCATGTCGCCCTCTCCCCGCACGCGGGGCAAGGAACATCGGGTGCCCGCCGCGCGGACCGCAACCTCACGGCTCGTCCGGCGGGTCGATCCTGTGCGGGGGCTCGTCGTAGCCTTTGCGGCTCGAGTAGAAGATGAGCGCCATCAGGCCGCCGCCGACCAGGATGGACACGAACGCGCCGAACCCCATGGCGAGCCAGGCCCAGGCCGGCACCTCGACGTCTACCAGAATCCATTGCCGGTAGGCGACCCAGAGCGCGAGCCCGAGCAGCCCGATGAGAGCGCCGCCGACCAGCCATCTGTCCATGCGCATGTCCTCCGTCGCCGCGCCGTCGCCCGTCTCTTTATATAGGGTGCCGGCGCCCGCGGATCAGCCGGTGGCGGAAAGGGTGCGGCCGGCGCGCTCGACCGGGGCGGCAGCGATCAGCACGAAGGCGATGACGCAAGGCACCGTGCCGGGATTGCTCCAATTGTGGATGGTGCCGCGCTGCACCAGCACGTCGCCCTGGCGCAGGTGCACGATCGCGCCGTCGATCTCCATGTCGATCTCGCCCGCCATCACCACCGCATAGTCGATCAACTCGGTGCGGTGATTGCGCGGCGCGACGCCGGGCGCGTATTCGACGATGCGGAACACCGAGCCGCCCGGATCGGTGCTGGCGACCGCTCGGGCGCCGCCGTCGAGCGCGCCGCCATTGTCGCTCGGGAACGAGCCGGTCGACCAGACGACGCAGCTTTCGTGGCGGGGCCGCCGCGAGATCACGTTGCGGCTGATCTCGTCGATGGCGACCACGGCGCGGCCGCTGTCGTCATGACCGGTCACGACGCGGCGGATGTTGAGGGGCATGTTGCGACCATTGTTGGATTGGAGAGTGTTGGATTGGGAAGAAAACCTGACGTCGAAGCGGTTCAGCGCGCCAGCACGCAGCTCTGCGCCGGCCGGCGGCGCTCCCAGCGGGCGCGCTCGAGCTCGGGGCGGTCGTCCTCATGCAACGGATAGCCGAGGCAGAAATAGCCGATGAAGCGCCAGTCCGCCGGCACGTCCAGCACGGCGGTCATGCGGGCCGGATCGAGGATCGAGATCCAGCCGAGCCCGATGCCCTCGGCCCGCGCCGTAAGCCACATGGTGCAGATGGCGGCAACCACCGAATACTCCGCCATCTCCGGCATGGTGCGCCGCCCGAGCCCGTGGCCGACCTCGGTCGCGCGGTCGCAGAACACGGCGAATTGATGCGGCGCCTCGCGCAGGCCCTCGAGCTTCAAGGCCGCGTAGCGCCCGGCCCGCTCGCCCGCGTAGGACGAAAGCGCGTCGGCGTTGCAGCTGCGGAATTCCGCCCGCACGGCTTCGCGCCGCGCCGCATCCTCCACGGTGACGAACCGCCAGGGCTGGCTCAAGCCCACCGAAGGTGCCAGGCAGGCGGCCTCGATCAGGCGGTCGAGCGTGCCGGCGGGCAGCGGGTCAGGGCGAAACCGGCGCACGTCGCGCCGCCAGGCCACGAGCTGCATGAGCCGCGCCCGGAATCCGTCGTCGAACTCCGGCGCCACGGCTGGCGCATGGCCATTGCCGGCGAAAGGCGGCGGCGGCGAAACGTGGCTGGCAATGGGGCTGGTCATGGATGAGGGACCCGCGTGTCGGTCGCCGCGACCATCGGGTCGCGCCGCCCATCCATAACAGATCGCAGGCTTTTGTGCTCGGTGCGGCGCGGGCAAAGGCCAGCGGCCGCGACTCACGGGGTCGTCGAAGCCGGATTGAACGCACGACTTCGGCTTGCGTCAGAAGCCCACCGCCCAGGTCGTGATTGCGAGAATTCCGACCACCAGCACCACCAGGGCCAATGGATCATAGTCCGGCCAAAGGCCGCTACGCAGTTGCATGACTCGCCTCCCGGATGATCCGGAATGCCAACGTGCGGCGTCCGCTCTTGTTCCTCGTGACCGGGGACCGGCGGGCTGCCTCGCGATGGCTATTTTCCCGTCCATTAGTCGCTCGGGCGGCCGGAAAGGTTCATGGCCGGGCGCCCGGGATGGTCAGCACCACGGCCCTCCGGCAAGGTGCCGGAATCGCGATACATTTGATCCGTTTCGGCCCTCCGCACGACCAAGATTCGGGCGGCACCGAGAACCGGGAGGCGATTCATGACATCCAGCGGCATTGCGCGGCGGGCCTTTCTGGCCGGCTCCCTCGGCGCCGGCTTGAGCGCCGGGCTCGTCGACTGGTTGGGGCCCTCGCCCGCCCGGGCCCAAGGCGGCCCCGGCGAGGCGGCCGAGCCGACCCCTAGCGAACGCGCCGCCATGGCGGCGAGCGCCCGCGCCTTCATGGCAACCTACGCGGTGCCGGGATTTTCGGTGGCGGTCGGCAGCGCCGGCCGGATCATCTACCAGGACGCCTTCGGGCTCGCCGACCGCGACAGGAACGAGCCGCTCACGCCGATGCATCTCTTCCGCATCGCCAGCGTGAGCAAGCCGATCACCTCGACCGCGATCTTCGGGCTGATCGAGCAAGGCCGGCTGCACCTGGGCGACCGCGTCTTCGGCGCGGGCGGCGTGCTCGGCACCGACTTCGGCGGCCCGCCCTATAAGCCGCAGGTGAACGAGATCACCATCGAGCATCTCCTGACCCACACCGGCGGCGGCTGGAACAACACCCACGACGATCCGATGTTCATGAACCCCGGCATGAACCACGCCCAGCTGATCGAATGGGTGCTGCGCAACCGGCCGCTCGATCATCCGCCCGGCCAGGCTTACGCCTATTCCAACTTCGGCTATTGCGTGCTCGGCCGCGTCATCGAGAAGCTCACACGGCGGAATTACGCCGCCCATGTGAGCGACACGGTGCTCAAGCGCTGCGGCATCGCCGATATGGCGATCGCCGGCAACACGCTCGCCCAGCGCCGCCGCGGCGAGGTCGCCTATTACGGACAAGGCCATGACAATCCCTACGACATGAACGTCACCCGCATGGATTCCCATGGCGGCTGGCTCGCGCGGCCGGCCGACCTGGCGCTGTTCGCCATGCACGTGGACGGGCTCGCGGCGCCGCCCAACATCCTCCAGCCGGACACCATCCGCGCCATGACCACCGGCTCGAGCGCCAATGCGGGCTACGCCAAAGGCTGGGCCGTCAACCGGGCCAACAACTGGTGGCACAACGGCAGCCTCCCCGGCACTTCGACCATCATGGTGCGGGCCCATACGGGCTTCTGCTGGGCGGCCTTCATCAATACGCGGCGGCAGGATTCCCCGCTCGACGGCGACCTCGACAAGCTGATCTGGAGCATGGCGGCCCAGGTCAAGACCTGGCACGTCGCCGGCTGAATTTGCGTGTATGGAGTACATCGCATGCTTGGCTGTCCCGGCCACCCAATTGGTTTGTGGCGCGAAAGACGTGGGTGCCCGGCATAAAGCCGGGGCATGACGACGAAGAGACTGTGCCTCAACGCGACCGGGAACCTGTTCTGGCTAAGCCGCGCTCGCGGCTCGCGACACCGCAATGCGATCGCCCGACAGGAACCGCTGCTCGAACTCAGCCGCCGGCATCGGGCGGCCGAAGTGATAGCCCTGCCCTTCCTCGCAGCCCATTTGCTCCAGCAATTGCGCTGTGGCGCCGTCCTCGATGCCTTCGGCGATTACGGCGAGGCCCAACAGCCTGGCGAGGGTGATGGTGGAGCCCACGATCGCCGCATCGTTCGAAATCCACCCGCAGCCCCTGCACGAACGAACGGTCGATCTTGAGCCGATCGAGCGGAAACTTCTTCAGATAGGTGAGGCTGGCATAACCGGTGCCGAAATCGTCGAAGGCAATGCGCACGCCGAGCGCCTGAATCCGGCGGAAGATATTGCGCGCCCGCTCGTGATCCTCCAAGAGCACGTCCTCGGTCACCTCCAGCTCGAGCAGCTCCGGCGCGAAGCCGGTGTCGTCGAGTACCGTCTCCACCATTCCGGCGAGGCCGTCGGCCTGCAGCTGCACCGGCGCCAGATTTACCCCGAGCCGGACGCCGCGCCCCATCTGCTGCCACGCATGGCCCTGCCGGCAGGCGGTCTCGATGACCCATTGGGCGATGCCGATCGAAAGCGTGGACGCATTTGCTACCGGCATGAATTCCGCCGGCAACAGCAGGCCACGTTCGGGGTGGCGCCAGCGGATGAGCGCCTCGGCGCCCACCAGGCGGCCATCCCGAAGGCTGATCTGCGGCTGATAGAACAGCTCGAACTGGCCGCCGGCCACGGCCCGCCGCAGCTCCGCCTCCAGCACCAGCCGCGCCTCCAGGGCAGCCCGCATGCCGTGATCGAAGAAGACATGCCGGCCGCGCCCCGCGGCCTTGGCGCGGTACAAAGCCAGGTCGGCATTGCCGAGAAGCTCCTCGACGCTGGCGCAATCGCGCGGAAAAATCGCCAACCCGATGCTGATCTCGACATTGATCTGCCGGGCACCGACCGACAGCGGCGTGTCGTCAGCGCGCGCAGCGTGCGCTCGGCCAGTCGCTCGGCGCTGTCCTTGACCTCGGCGCCGCTGATCGCGACGGCGAATTCATCGCCGCTCAAACGAGCCACCAGGCCGGGCCCCTCGAGCGCGGCGCTCAAATGGCCGGCGACCGAGCACAGCACTTGATCGCCGCAGGCGTGGCCGAGCGTATCGTTGATCTGCTTGAACTTGTCGACGTCGATCACCAGCAACGCCACCTCACCCTGATGTTCGGTGGCGGCGGCGAGCCGGGCCGCCAGATCCTGATGCAGCGTATTGCGATTGGCGAGCCCGGTCAGGGTGTCGTACTCGGCGAGATAGCGAATTCGTTCCGCTTCGCGGTTGCGCACCGAAATGTCCCGCAGCACCGCGCCATACTGGAAGCCGTCGGCGCCCGGCCAGCCGAAGAAGCAGGCGTCCAGCGGAAAGGCTTCGCCATTGCGTCTGCGACCCGTGAGCTCCATCACCTTGCCGCCGGGCGCCTGCAGGTCCGCCTGCGGCAGATCGAGAATCGCGAATGCCGGACGGGCGACGGCGCCGTCGTCCTGGGCAAACAGCCGGTTCAGGGAGCGGCCGATCATGTCGCCGGGACTCTTGGCCGAAAATCGCCGCCGCGCCCGGATTAAAGACCGTAATCAGGCCGTTGCGGTCGGCGCACACCAGGCCGTCGCCGAGCGACATGGCGATCCGCTCGAACCGCCGTTCCGCGATCCGGCCGAGCAGGCCGAGAAAATCGATCTCGTCGAAGGCGGTAGCGGCGAGGTAGGCGGCGATCGCAACCTGGCACAGCGAGGTATCGGGAGCGATGGGCAGCGCCGCCTGCACCAGCACCGCCGTGACCTCGATCGCGAGCGCCACGCCGAGCAGCACCGCGACCCGCAGCCCGACCGAGCGGCGCCGCCACATGGCGGCCATCAGGAGCGCCACGAGGCCTATTCCGGCCAGCGTCACCGCGTTCGAGGAACTGCGCAGCGCGCGGCCTTGCAGGATCGACTCGGCGGCCAGCGCCTGCAGCAGCACGCCCGGAACGACCTGCCCGTCGGGAACGCTGAAATGGTCGCCGAGCTCGATGGCGGTCGCCCCGATGACGACTTTCTTGGCCTCGAGCTTTTCAAGACCGCGGGATCGCCGCGCAGGACGTCCACATAGGAGACGGTCGGCACCGAAGCCGCCGCAATGCTGAAATCGATCTGGAAGGACTCATCGCGCCCCGCATACTGGCCGGCCAGGAGCGCTCCCAGCGACGGCAGGAACTTGCCCTCCAGCATCTCGCCGAACAGATAGCGGCGTACCAGGCCGTCGGGCTCGATCCTGACATTCACGATCGCGGACCAGGCCTGCCGGCCGAATTCCGGCAGCGGGCGATTCACATGGACGGACGTGCCGTGCTCCGGATCCGCCACCAGCTGGGCGAACGACGGCAGCACCACCGATCCGCCGGCCCGCCGCAAGGCCTCGGTAAAGGCCTGATCGTACGCCGGCGTCGACGGCGAGCTGAAATCGACGTCGAACGCGATGTCGCTTGCTGCGGCGGCTTCCAGCCGGTCGATCAGCTGCGCATGTAGCGCGCGCGGCCACGGCCACACGCCGATCTGCTCGATCGAGCGGGAATCGATCGCCACCAGCACGATGTCGCCGGTGGCCTGGCGCGCAAACCAACCGAACCGGGCATCGCCGATGGCATTCTGCAACGCCTTGTGGGCGCCGGTCGCGAGCACCAGCGCCAGCACGAGCAACACCAGAAAATGCTGTCGGTATCGCTTCACCGGGCCATCCCCCTCCCGCCGCCGGTCTCCTCGCCCCCTGAGAAGAACGACCGCCCCACCTTGCCCTAACGGCTGAACGTCACGCCGGCGTCCGCTTGCGCCGCCGCCTCGAGATGGCGACCGCGAGCGTCACGACCGCACCGACCGCGAAGCTCAGCTCGAGATCGTGGGCAACGTCGACATTGCGATAGGTCCGGCGATCCCACGGGTTGGCACCGTCACTGCCATTGTCTCTTCCCCAGGAGAGAAAATCGCTGCTCAATCCGCTCATGCGCGGCGCATTGTCTTCCGGCGCCGAGACGGGCGGCTCGCCCAGCCCCAGCCCCAGTCCCACACCCAATGCGAGATGTACCGGCTTATCTGCGGCCGCGTCCCGGGGCACCGTGACGGGGGCAAACGGTGCCGGGCCCGGCTGCACATTGCTCGGCGGAGGATTGAAGCTCGCCGGGCTGCTCGGCGGCGGACTGGCCGGCGCCTCGAAGGGAGCAGGCGCCGCGCCGATCAGCGACGCCAACCGGATCTGTTGTCCCTTCGGCACATCGGTCGGGGCCGTGAGGCCGTCCCTCGGCACCGGCACGAGCTTAACCGCCGGCGTGCGCGGCGCACCGTTCAGAATCGGGCTCAAGGTCCCGGCGCCGCTCAGGAGGAGGCCCCCCACGCTGCGCGACAAGACCTTCGCCGCCTGTCCGGGCAGCACCATGGCGTATTGGCCGGACTTGAAGTCCGCCACCTCGACCTGCCCGCGCAGCACGTCGACATGGGAGTCGCTCTTGTCGACCGAGACGCGGAACTGGGTGCCCTTCACCACGGCGGCGAAGAACGGCGTCTCGACCTCGAAATGCTTGACGTTGCGCTTTTCCACCTCGAGCAGAATCTCGCCGGCCTGCTGGATGATGGTGGTCGAAAGCCCGTCCTTGGGCGCCGTCGGTATGCCGATGACCGAGTTCGGCGAGATCAGGATGGTCTCCTCGCCGCGCACCAGCAGCACCCGGCCGGTGCGGCCGGTGCGAATGGTGTCGCCGGGCTTGAGGACCGTGTCGCCGCCGAGCGAGGCCTGCTGCACCCCCGCGCCGGTCAACCAAACCTCGCCGGAGGATTTGCCGACATGCCAGGCGGCGTCCTGCGCCAGCGCACCCGATCCGCCACAAAGCACGACGGACAGTCCCAGACCAAGCAGCGACCCAATGGTTTTCTGGCGCTCGAACATGTGCCTCGCTCCATTCCCGGGGTGCCTGGCCTGAAAGGGCATCGGCAAGGCAGCCGCAAAGTATCTCGCGATATTCGAGATAATTTTAGGGGAAACCATTGCACTTTCAGTTAGCCTGATCGCGCACATCCGATAGCGCGCATTAACGCTTTGTCGACCATGAGTGCCTGCTGTTGAGCGGGAGCGGACGTTCGACCGGCACGACCGGGACCGCCGCACTCGACCCTGAACGCGTCCTCACTTACGCGAGCTTGAACTCCTCGGCGAAGATGTCGGGTCTGTAGCCCTGTCTTTCGAATAAATAGCTGCGCGAGTCATCGACCATGCGCCGAAACCTCTCCCATTCGAGGCCGATGATCCTGCCGCGGAACTTGCGGACGCGGCCGCCGATGATGACGGTGTCGACGTTGCGGCTGTCGGCGGCGGCAACCACCGTGCCGATCGCATGGTTCGAAGGATAAAGGTTGATCTCGTTGGTTCGGATGAGGACGATGTCGGCCTCCTTGCCTGGCGTGATCGTGCCGATCTTGCTCGAAAGCCCGGCACAAACAGCACCGTTCACGGTCGCACATTCCAGCACGGCACGCGTCGAAACCGGCGCTGGCGTATTCGGATCGCGGTTGAACTTGCGGTTCGCGGCCATCGCCCGCTGGATATGGAATGCAACACGCATCTCCGTGAACATGTCGGTGCCATAGGAAGTCTCATTGTCGATGCTGAATCCCGGCTTGACGCCGTGATCGAGCGCCCGCTGGAAGCCGGGAATTCCCTCGCCGAGCCCATATTGCGAATCCGAGCGCGGGCAGACATTGACGCTGACGCCGGCATCATCAATTTGCCGCCACGTGCCGTCGGGCAGCGCGCCGCAATGGTTGAAGGTATTGTCGGGGCCGACCAGCTTTTCGGCGAAGAACGGCTCGATCGTCTCCGCGGCCCGCGGTCCGTTGAACTCGGTGGTAATGCGCAGGCCGAGCCGTCGGGCCAGCAGCCAATTGTCGCGGTCGGGACCGGAGAACATTCGCAGGGTGACGAGCTGGTCATCCGAGGCAAAATACTGCTTCTTGAGCCGTTCGAGGTCCTGCGGCCATTGGTGCTCCCAGTCTCCGGCCTGCGGCGCGCCCGAGGCGTGCACGGCGCGGATGCCGGAATCGAGCAACGCCCGGATCGCCTCGTCGGAATGTCGCGCACTGCGGGCATTGTGCGAGTTGTCGATGACGCATGTGATGCCGGCGTCGATGCATCCCAGCGCGGTGATGAGATTGCCGGCATACATGTCCTGCGGCCGGTAGCTCTTGGCAAATGACAGGTGAGTTGCCGCCGAGTAGGCCGCCAGCGTGGAAGCGTTGGGATTGATGCGGCGCAGCTGGCCTTCCCAGGAATGGCGATGGGCGTCGACGAAACCCGGAATGACGATGGTGTTCGACGCATCGATTACTTGTGCTCCCGACAACTCGATGCTGGGCGCCACCGCAACAATTTTCTTGCCCTGAATCAGCACGTCGCCCTGCTCGAAATCACCGACCTGACGGTCGAGGCTCACGATGGTGCCGCCCTTGACGAGAATGCGACGGTTGGGATCGGGGCTCTGGCGCACCAGCCGATCGACGGTGCGCGGGTCGGCCCGCTCGAGGCCTTGCGCTGCCGCGGCACCGGGCAACGTGGGGGCCGAAGCGACGAGCACGGCGCCTGCCTTGAGCAAATCGCGCCGCGAGGACCCGGACACCCGTCCGGGTCGCCCTGTCTTTCGCGTCATCAGCGCCTCCTGTCGTCCGGATCATACCCGCGCCGAGGAGCGGTGCAAATCATCGGCAGCGCGACGATGCGCCCGCGGTCGGAGGAAAGTCTGAGTTTCGATTGCCGCACCCGGTGCGGAGTCGGCGAGCGCGGGCACTTTCGACGAATTTCCAGACCGAGCGCCGCGAGCCATTTTTTCGACTGCGCTCGCGCACCGAGGGGGCCACTCGATCCGATCGGCCAAAATCGGCTTTTCCCTTCAGACCGAGCCGCGATACACTTGGCCAAGCCTGTATAGAGCAGTTTGGGTTCATCAGGGAGTGGTATCGCAGTGACGTACTGCGAGGTCAAAGAGGAAAGCCCTATGCGCAAGCGCTTCTCAGGTTCGGTGGTTGCTGTCTCCATCGCGGCGACCGCGGTGAGTGCCGCCATTTCGGTGCCGGTGAGCCGGACCTCGGCTCAGGCTCCGGCGGCTTTCGGCACGGCGCCGAAAACACCTTGGGGCGAACCAGACCTTCAAGGAATTTGGACCGACGAATTCGATACGTCCCTGCAGCGCCCCGCCGAGTATGCGAATCAGGAATTCTTCACGCCGGCGCAGCGGGAGGAAATAGACAAGCAGCGGAGAGCGCATTTCGGCAGCGACCCGCGTCAGGAGCGCGGCAGCGCGATCGATGTCGGCGGCGCTTACAACACGGTGTTTTTGACCGTGAAGCACGTCGGCGCGCGCACATCATTGATTGCCGATCCGCCCAATGGCCGGATTCCGCCACAGACGCCGGAGGCGCAGCAAGCTGCCGCGGTCGATCGGGCATTTCGCCTCGCCCTGTTGCAATCAACCGACGCCTGCAAGAACAAGGCTCCGGCATGTGCCGGAGGCACGTACGATCCGACGCCATCGCCCCGCTTCTCGGAAACTGCGCCTCGCTATCATGCGGGTAACTTCGAGCGTTTCAATCGCGGCGATGGTCCGGAAGACGACGCCTTGGCCGACCGCTGCCTGCACAGCGGCCTGCCCGATTTTGGCAGCTTGTTCGGCGGGAGCTATCGCCGAATCGTGCAGACACAAGGCGGCATAGCGATGTTCTACGACTTGAATCAAGGCCAGGGGTGGCAGAGGAACATCGTCATGAACGGGAGTCCCCACCTGCCGGCCGGTATTCGCCAGTGGTTCGGCGACTCGCGCGGCCACTGGGAAGGCGACACGCTTGTGGTCGACGTGACCAACTTCAGTCCGAAAACCGACTTCCAGGGGTCGCGCGAGAACCTGCACCTGGTTGAGCGCTGGAGCCGGAGCGGGCCAAGTACCCTGGCTTACGAAGTTACGATCGAAGATCCGACCGTGTGGACCAGGCCATGGACCGTCAAGCAGGAGTTCACCAGGCAGAGCGACCAAGCGAATAGAATTTATTACGAGCCGCGCTGCATCGAGGGAAATTATGGCTTGCCAGGGCTGCTGCATGGACGACGCGTGGAAGAGCGCGCCTTCGCGGAGGGACGAGGTCCCGATCCGAGAACCGTGGACAATGTAGGCGGTGTGTTGTCCACCCAGACTGATCCGTTACGGTAGTGAACCGGCGCCCGGACCTGGAGATTCCCGATGGCCGGGACTAAGCTGGAGCGCATGACCGGCAGCCCCGATGACGAGCCCTGGCCCGCCCTGCCCTACGAGGCCTGGCAGGAAACCCGCGCAACGCTGCATCTGTGGACGCAGATCGTGGGCAAGATCCGGCTCGGCCTGACCCCATGGCTCAATCACTCCTGGCATGTGCCGCTCTATGTCACCGCCCGCGGCCTGACCACCTCGCCCATTCCCTACCGGGACCGCTCGTTCGAGATCACGTTCGACTTCAACCGCAATGTGCTCGAGATCGCGGCGAGCGATGGCGGCCAGCGGACGATCGCGCTCGAGCCGCGCACGGTTGCCGAATTCCACAAGCTGGTGCTCGCCGCCCTCGCCGAGCTCGGCATCGCGGTTGCGATCACCGATTTTCCCAGCGAGATCCCCGGCGCCATCCGCTTCAGCCAGGACCGGCAGCACGGCGCCTACGACGCGCCATACGCGCGGCGGTTCTGGCGGGTGCTGCTGCAGGTCGACCGCGTGCTCAAGCAGTTCCGCACCGGCTTCATCGGCAAGAGCAGCCCGGCGCATTTCTTCTGGGGCAGTTTCGATATCGCGGTCACGCGCTTTTCCGGGCGAACCGCGCCGCCGCATCCCGGCGGCGTCCCGGGGCTTGCCGATGCAGTGATGCGGGAAGCCTATTCGCATGAGGTCAGCAGCGCCGGCTTCTGGCCGGGCGGCGGCGGCGTCGACTACGCGGCGTTCTATTCCTACGCCTATCCGGAGCCGGCGGGCTTTCGGACCGCCGCGGTGCAGCCCACGGGCGCCATCTACAACAGTGCCATCGGGGAGTTTCTGCTGCCCTATGACGCCGTGCATACCGCATCCGATCCGGATGCGGCGCTGCTCGCCTTCCTGCACAGCACCTATGAGGCGGCCGCCAACGCCGGGAACTGGGACCGCGCCGCGCTCGAATGCCAGCCCGGCGTTGCCGGGGTGCCGCGGCCGGTACGGCCTTGAGCGTCGCATTCGTCCCGGCGGCGGGTCGCCGTCACTTCTGCGCCGGCTTGAAACATCGACCCCGGCGAACGCGGACCTGTTGAACCGAGCGCATCCCAGGGGAGCGTCTGGCGTCCCTGATGCCGCCAAATCCATCTAAGCCCAGCGATTGTTCGAAGCAGGATTTTGAGGCTCGCGCGACCCGTCAAGGTCGATGGCGCCCGGCTTGATCGCCGTCCTGGCAGGAAGTCCCCCCAAAACGTACCGGACACCCCTGAGACAAATCCGGCCATGACGATCGAGGCGGCTCAAAATGCCGCTCGCCAAGCGTGGCGCCTAAACGCAACAACTTGGCGAACTGAGACAAAAATTTCCAGAGACATGGTCCCGCAGACCGGGAGCCGCGCCCTTCCACCTGTGCAGTGGGCGTGCGCCGGGCTTTCTGGCGCGACCGAAAGCACGTATGGTTCGGGCAACGGGGATGGGGGGGTCATGCAGCGGGGGGTGCTTTCCGTTGTGATTCTGATGGTGGCGTCGGGTCGGGTCGAGGCGGGATGCATCGATCCTGCGACCCTCGCTCACTCGACGGCGGGCATCACGCGGCACTTCGACGACAAGGAGAGGGAGGCGCAGCACGGCCTGCTGGGCATCAGGGGCACCGGCTGGTTTTTGTCCCCGACGGCGTTGGCGACCGTCGGGCATGTGACTGATTCCATGAACCTCTCGGACCAGGACTGGAAGCCGATCGAGATATGGACCGGGGAGAACAAGCGCTCGATTCCGGTCCGCGTCGCGCGGATTGCGGGCTCCCACGCGGAAAAGATTTCCGTGCTCGAGTTGCAGACCGCGTTTTCCGGCGCGCAGGGCCTGCAACTGCGGATGGAGCCTCTGCGCCCTGAAGAACCGGTCGTGAGCCTCGGCTATCCGGACAACCGCCTGCGGGTCGCGGCTGGCCGGTTCGTGAAATATGGGGATGGCGAAAGGTTCGCGGGCACGGCCTTGCTCGAGATGTACGACGGAAACGACCGCCTGGTGATGGATCACGGCGCCTCCGGTGCCCCCGTGTTCGACTGCACGGGCCGGACCGTCGCCGTCGTCAGCAACCTGTTCACGTCGACCATGCAGTTCATGGCATCCGCAATTCGGGTCTCGACGGCCTGGGGAGATCCCAATGTCGCTTCGGTGCCCGTTCAAGTGCTGAAGGATATTTCTCACGTCGATTGACATCGCGACGAGGCGTCGGGCGACCGGCCCGACCGGGATTTCGCGTCGTCGAAGCTCGGCAGCGGATATCGCAATTTTTACATTCTTTTTTGGCAGCCTTTGGTCCAGCACGTTGGGTATCGAGCGGTGCTGTGAGCTCAAATCCGCCATTTTGATCTAGATCAACAAGCGATCGCTCGGCGCCCTTAAACAAAGTCTCGCAAGTGATGAACGCCGACAAGCGCTGATTCTCCGCCTTCGAGCAGATGTTGGACCCCGTCATGAACCTGCGAATAACCGCAGTCCTTGTCGTCGCCGCCTTGGGCCTCGACATTGCGTCGGCGCATGCCGGTCCCTGCAGCCGGGACATCGCGCAGTTCGAGCAAGCGATGCGCGAGACCAGCGGCAAACCGAATGCCGGGCCTTCCGCGAAGCAATCGATTGGCGCGCAGCTCGATCGCCAGCCTACGCCCGAATCGATCAAGCGCGCCGAGCAGCAGGCGCAAGCATCGGTCGACGCGACCTTGGACCTCGCCAGGAGGCTCGATGCTCAGAACGACGGCGCAGGGTGCACGAAAGCGCTCTCGGATGCCAAGGCAATGTACGACCTGCCATGATCCACAAGTTCGAATGTCAGAGGAGTCGCAAAGGCGGGCCGCTGGTGCGCAGCATACCTCATTTAATTCATTGATCGCCGTACGGCCCTGCGATCCGCCCGACGGTATTCGAACGTTCCCGGTGAGTGGAGGTATGCGAAAACCGGCGGCGGCTCCGCTCCCACCAGATTAGGACAACACCGCAGACGTATTCGCTCAATTCGCGCCGCAGCGGAGCGGTTTTACCTGTGGAAACACTCGCTTTCACACACGCACGACATGACCTTCGTCTAGATTGGCACCAGGGGACCTGTGCTCGCCGTTCTGCGTCTCATGCCAAGCGGGGGGAAAGATGCGCCAGGATCGTGGTTCGACGCGTTGGGACGAACAACACGGAAATGGACGATACCGACGGCAGGCGCTGATCGCCGCTGCCACATTTGCCGCGGCGGGATTCGCGGCAGGCGCCTCCTTCGCGGATGAAGGCGGCGTCAGTTTTTGGGTTCCCGGATTGTATGGAAGCCTCGCGGCGGTGCCGGGGACCCCGGGATGGTCTCTCGGGACGGTCTACTACCACACCTCGGTCAGCGCGGGGGCCGACGTTGCGAGGGCACGTGAGATCGCAATCGGCCGGTTCAACCCGACGCTGAACCTGAACCTTTCGGCGACCTTGAGCGCCGATGCGGACATCGGCTTCGTCAATCCGACCTACATCTTTGCGACTCCGGTTTTGGGTGGCCAGGCGGCGGTCGGATTTGCCGCAATCGTGGGCCATTCGAGCGCCTCGCTGTCCGGAACGCTGACGGCGTCAATTCCACCCTTCAATTTCATCCGGTCCGACAGCATCACCGATGCGGTGACGGGAATCGGCGATCTCTATCCGCAGGCGACGTTGAAATGGCATCAGGGCGTCAACAATTTCATGATCTACGGGACCGGCGACATTCCGGTGGGCCTATACAGCTCGACCAGTCTGGCCAATATGGGTATCGGGCACGGCGCCGCCGATGCCGGTGCCGGCTACACCTACCTGGACCCGACGGCCGGAAATGAGTTTTCCGCCGTTGCCGGCTTCACCTACAATCTGACGAACACCAGCACCAACTATCAGAACGGTGTCGACTTTCACCTGGACTGGGGTACATCGAAGTTCCTGTCCAAGCAGGTGTTCATCGGGGCGGTCGGCTACCTCTATGACCAGGTCAGCGGCGACAGCGGCTCGGGCGACCACGTCGGGCCCTTCGAATCGCGCGTCGTCGGCATCGGTCCGCAGATCGGGTACCTTTTTCCAGTCGGAGACATGCAGGGATTCCTGGGCCTGAAAGGCTACCGCGAGTTCGACGCCAGCGATCGGGCGTCGGGCTACAACGTGTGGCTGACGTTTGCGATCTCGCCGGCGGCACCGACAATGTCTGCCTCGAAGATGCCCATGTATCGCAAATAGCCGCTATCGAAAACAGCGGCGCCAGATCGCGCCGCGTTTCGAATCAGCCGCCGTCCGATTCCTTGACGCCGTGAATTGCGCTGCAGAGACCATGCGGTGCCCTTCTTTGACTGGCCGATGACCGGTTCGATCGACGGGTGTCGGTTCGGTCGCGCCTGGGACCGCGTGCTGCTCTTCCAACTTGCCGGCAATATTGCACACGACGTGATCGTCGGGGACAACTTTCTTCAAGACTGAATGAATAGCATCGTATTTTACGTGCGCTGACACCGCCGGCACGCAGGCGAAATTGCGCTGAAGGAGCTTCTTCGGCCGTAAGCGGCTAGCAGGCATTAGAACGCCGCCTTGATATAAATCAAAAGCGGCAGCGCAACCGCGCTTACAAGCAATCGCATCCTCTCAGGCGGCTCGCGCCTTCTCACGCGAAACGTTCGGGCAACACCACTTGTTGGGCGCCGGCTGCCGGCCCCTCTCGGGCAGCCACTATGAAGGAGATGACCCATGAGCATGGCTAGAAATCTCTGGCTCGGCCTGCTGGCACTTGCTGTTCCCATCATGACGGGCGGCCCGCCGGCAGCCGCGCAGCAGCAACCCAAGCCCAACATCCTTTTCATCATGGGCGATGACATCGGCTGGATGCAGCCGAGCATCTACCACCGCGGCCTGATGGTTGGGGAAACGCCGAACATCGATCGCATCGGAAACGAAGGCGCGATCTTGATGGATTATTACGCCGAGCAGAGCTGCACCGCGGGGCGCAACGCGTTCTTTACCGGCATGCATCCTCTGCGCACGGGCATGATCCCGCCGCAACTCCCGGGCAGCCCGTCCTACCTGCGGCCCGGCACGCCGGCACTTGCCAAATTCATGTTCGATCTCGGTTACAACACCGGTGAGTTCGGCAAGAATCACCTCGGCGATCATACCGATGCGCTACCGACCGCGCATGGCTTCCAGGAATATTGGGGTTACCTGTATCACCTCGATGCGATGCAGGGGGTGAGCTTCCCTGACATCAACAAGACCCCAACACAGCAGGGTATCGTGCCACCGTGCATGAACACGCCGATCCCGGGAATCCCCGAGGTTGCTGGAGCGGTGGACCCGAAGACCACGACCTGTCTGACTCCTCCGCGCAATGTCCTCTGGTGTAAATCCTCCAACGGCACATCAGCGAACCAGAGCTGCCAGGATCAGGGCCCCCTGACGCTGGAGCGTTCGAAGTCGGTGGACGAGGAAATCTCGGCAAAAGTCATCGACTTTCTCGACCGCAATGATCCCCGGCGGACCAATAAGCCATTCTTTGTCTGGTACAACCCCGCGCGCATGCACATCACGACACTGCTGTCGGACAAGTATATGGCCATGGTGGGCGAGCCTGGCGGCAAGGATTGGGGCGTCAACGAAGCCGGGATGAAGCAGCTGGACGACAATATCGGCCTGGTTCTCAAGAAGCTCGACGACATGGGGCAGGCCAACAACACGATCGTCGTCTTCACCACCGACAATGGCGCCGAGAACATCACCTACCCGGATGGCGGCATAACGCCCTTCAGGGGCGGCAAGCTCACAACCTGGGAAGGCGGCATGCGCGCCCCGCTGGTCATCCGTTGGCCCGGGGTCATCAAGCCCGGCTCGATCAAGAACCAGATGTTCGCTTCCCTCGACTGGCTTCCGACTTTGGTCGAGATCGCTGGTGGCCCAAAGGGCGATGGGTTGAAGAACCAGATCGAGGGCGGCCAGTACCCCGGCATCGTCAAGACGACCCTCGACGGTGTGAGCCAGGTCGACTACCTGACCGGCAAGTCGGAGAAATCGGCCCGCGACACGTTCTTTTACTACACGGGTGCCCACCCGTCCGCCGTGCGGTACAAGAACTGGAAGTTCTATTACACTATGGTGCCCACGGAAAATCCGGCCGATGCGTTGCTGGGACCCCAGACATTTCACTGGAGCCTGGTCGACAACATCAAACGTGATCCGTTCGAAATGGCGACCGGCGCAACTCAGGGCACCATGCTTGGCATGGGTGGCGCACTTGCCGGGCCAGTGACCGCTTATCTCTACGACTGGAACTTGCTGCCCATTGGCCAGCAACTGTGGTTGAAGGAGCTCCAAACCTACATCGCGTTCCCCCCGCTACAGAGCCCCGAGTCCTACAACCTGTCCCAGGTCATGGAAGAGGTGAAGCAAAATCGGGCAGTCGGTCACTCGAGCGATTAGCAGTCCTCGAGACGCAACATCTGCGGGCGCCCATTATTCCGGGCGCCCGCCCACAACCGCAAACCAGATGAGTGGCGCCATCGCGCTCACCCTCGATGACATTGCGTGACAGCATGGATTATCCCGGACCTGATTTCTCAGAACGTTAGCAATCGGATTCTGTCTCGTTGTCGAGCCGCTGATTGCGCCAGCGACGTGTTTTTGGAAAACACGACTGTAGACCAGACAGACGTGCTGCTCGGCAAGAGCGGGATGGGGCATCGAGAGACTCTCCCGAGCTTTATCGGCGCTGACCTGGTCACCCTGAACCCAAGGACAACATCGTACCTCTGGTTCTGGCGCTCGGGGCATTGGGTAACCTCGTGTTGGCGGGATAAAGCGACGTAACGCTGAAATTGACATAGATCAATTCGGATCACCGACCCGCGAGTTGTAATCAACGACAGACCGACCGTGAGCCAGCCAGGCGCATGCCGTGAGACCGAGGACCTGCAGCCAGCGTCGCGTAGCGCTGATAGCCGCCAGGGTCGTTAGTGAAAACTCGAAAGATTGAGTGCGTTCGCACCACCTTTTACCCACCGGTAACCAGCGTTTCCCATGGCACTAAAGAACTGAAGCAGAATCCCCGCGCATGAACGGCTCTACAGCACAGAAGGAGGCCTATGAAATGAGATTCACTCGAAACTTATGGTTCGGAATGCTCGCGCTGCTCGCCGTCCTGGTGGTGGTGGGCCGGCCAGCAACCGCGCAGCAGCTACAAAAGCCCAACATCCTCGTCATCATGGGTGACGATATCGGCATGTGGAACATCGGCGCCTACCACCGCGGCATGATGGCAGGCAAGACGCCGAACCTCGACAAGATCGCCAAGGAGGGCATGTTGTTTACGGACTACTATGCCGAGGCGAGTTGCACGGCGGGTCGCGCGAACTTCATCACCGGGGAGCTGCCGATCCGCACCGGCATGACCACCGTCGGCCAGGCGGGTGCGTCGGTCGGACTGCCGGCCGAGGCGGTGACCATTGCGACGGTATTGAAATCGATGGGTTACGCCACCGGTCAGTTCGGCAAGAATCACCTTGGCGACAAGAACGAGTTCCTGCCGACCGTCCACGGCTTCGACGAATACTTCGGTTATCTGTACCACCTCGACGCGATGGAGGACCCGGCACATCCCAACTATCCGCAAAACCTGTTGAATGTTGTGGGCCCGCGCAACATGGTCCACAGCTGGGCCACCGACACGGATGATCAAACGGAAATGCCGCGCTGGGGCAAGATAGGCAAGCAGAGGATCGAGGATGCCGGCACGCTCTATCCCAAGCGCATGGAAACGGTGGACGACGAGATACGCGACCTTGCCATCAATTTCATGGACAAGGCCCAAAAGGACGGCAAGCCGTTCTTCGTCTGGCTCAACCCGACGCGCATGCACATCGTCACTCATCTCTCGCCGAAGTATGAAGCGATGCGCAACTCAGAGAACGGCTGGTCGGAAGAGGAAGCCGGCATGGCCCAGCTTGACGACGACGTCGGCTTGGTGATGAAGAAGATCAAGGACATGGGCGTGGATGACAACACCATCGTCGTCTTCACCACCGACAACGGCACGGAAGTCTTCACTTGGCCCGATGGCGGTCAGACGCCGTTCGCGCAGTCCAAGGGAACGGTCCTCGAGGGCGGCTTCCGCGTGCCGGCGATGATCCGCTGGCCTGGCCATGTGCCGACGGATTCGGTGCAGACCGGCATCTTCTCGGGCCTGGATTGGCTGCCGACCTTCGTGGCCGCTGCCGGCAATCCGAACATTACCGATGAATTGCTGAAGGGTAAGATGATCGGCGATCGGACTTACAAGAACCATCTGGATGGCTACAACCAGTTGGCCGCCATCACTGGCAAAGGACCGTCCGCGCGTCACGAAATATTCTACCTTGGCGAAAGCACGGTCGGCGCGGTGCGCCTTGACGACTACAAGTTCCGCTTCATCGACCAGCCCGCCGGCTGGCTGGGCGAGAAGACCCATCCGGACGTGCCTTACATCACCAACCTGCGCCTGGATCCGTTCGAGCGCACGGGCTGGCCGGCCAATGGGACGAAAGATGGCGCCCAGCAATACTTCGATTGGTTCAAGTTCCAATTCTGGCGCTTCGTATTTGTTCAAGAGGTGGTCGGCAAGGAACTCCAGACCTTCCTCGATTTCCCGCCGATGCAGCGGGGCGCCAGTTTCAATCTTGAAGCAGTCAAAGCGGAGATGGGGAAGAGGATGGCCGAAGCCGAGGCGGCCAGCAAAGGCCCCAGCCAGTAGTTGAAATGACCCCGACGGCGGGCGGCTCAGCGTGGGCCGCCCGCCTGCCAACGAAAAGAAGCGCTGCGATCAATCCCATGCCGACGTTCGGTAAGCGACCGGTGCATAATTGCATCGGACGCCACTTTCGACGCTGGCGACAACCACGATTCGAACGCGGCAGGAAGTGTGCATTCATTTGGTGGCAACCTTTTAGCTGAAGCGGCGGTCACGTGGCAGGAAAACGAACTAAATCTGTCGCTAAAGGCGCTTCGCAAAAGGAGCGTGTCGATCCATCGCAGGCTGCGCGGCCGGAGAAAGCCTCGCCCGGGGCCGCTCAAGCCGGCCTACCGTCGACACGCAAGATCTGGATCGCGGCATCCATCGCGGCAATGGTGGCCGCGGCAATCGGCGTTGGTTTGTATCTACCGAACGGCTTTCAGTCGCCCGGCACGGCGGCCGGCGCTGTTGCTGCAACATTCGTGGGCAGCGATGCCTGCGCCTCATGCCATCAGGCGGAAGCAAAGCTGTGGGGCGGCTCGCACCACAAGCAAGCAATGGACCATGCGACCGAGAAGTCGGTGCTCGGCGATTTCAACGACGCGAGCTTCGAGTATTTTGGCGTGCGCTCGCGTTTCTTTCGCAAGGACGGCAAGTTCATGGTCGAGACCGACGGGCCGGACGGCGAGCTTGCCACGTTCGAGGTCAGATACACCTTCGGGGTCAATCCGTTGCAGCAATACCTGGTCGAGTTTGCGGACGGGCGGGTTCAGGCGCTGTCGGTCGCGTGGGACAGCCGCGCGAAGGAGCAAGGTGGTCAGCGATGGTTTCATATCTATCCAAACGAGGAGATCAGGAACAGCGATGTGCTGCACTGGACCAAGCTGAACCAGAATTGGAATTTCATGTGCGCGGAGTGCCATTCGACCGGCGTGCGAAAGAACTATGACGCAACAAATGACCGCTATGCGACCGTCTTCGCGGAGGTAAGCGTGGGCTGCGAGGCGTGTCATGGACAAGGCTCGCGTCACGTCGCCTGGGCGCAAGAAAAGCAGCATTGGCGGCCGTTCGGAGCGAGCGATGACCCGAGCATGGGGCTCGTCGAGCGTTTCAGCGAACGGCGCGACGGCACCTGGACACGCGATGCCACAACCGGAAACGCGAGCCGAATCGGCGCGCCGCGCACATTGCGCGCCGAGGTCGAGACTTGCGGGCGTTGCCACGCGCGTCGCGGCGCTTTTTCCGAGCAATGGGTTCCCGGCCAGTGGCTTTCCGACACCCATGTCGTCTCGCCAATCAACCGTAGGCTTTATCACGCCGATGGGCAGATGCTGGACGAGGTCTACAATTACGGATCGTTCAAGCAGAGCAGGATGTTCGCGGCGGGAGTCACTTGCAGCGATTGCCATGAGCCGCACAGCGCCAAGCTCCGCGTCCCGGGAGATGGTGTCTGCCTGCAATGTCATTCGTCCGACAAGTACGCGGCCCTGGCACACCATCAACACGCCGAAGTGAACCCGCCGCTGCCCTGCGCGTCCTGTCACATGCCGACCAAAACCTACATGGTGGTCGATCCGCGGCACGATCACAGCCTGCGGGTTCCGCGGCCGGACCTGTCGGCCAAGCTCGGCATCCCAAACGCCTGCAACGACTGCCACACGGACGAATCGGCCGATTGGGCCGCCGCGGCGGTCGAGCGCTGGCACGGGCCCGAGCGGAAGGGCTTCCAGAAATATGCCGAGGCATTCCATGCCGCATGGTCCGATCAGGCGGACGCGGGTAAGCTGCTTGCGGTAGTGGCCGCCGACAGAAATGCGCCCGCGATCGCACGCGCGACCGCATTGACCGAGCTGGCCCCCTGGGTTTCGCCCTCGAGCGTCAATTTAGCGCGGAAGGAACTTTCAGATCCGGACCCGATGGTGCGGATCGGGGCTCTCGATATGCTCGAAATCCTGCCGGCTGCCCAGATTTGGCCGCTCGCATCGCCGTTGCTCTCCGATCCCATCCGTGGCGTACGAATCAGGACCGCCTCGCTTCTCGCCGCGGTTCCAACCGCGACCCAGCCTCCTGCCGACCGCGATCGGTTCGAGCGTGCGGCAGCCGAGTTCATCGCGGCGCAGCGTTTCAATGCCGATCGGCCGGAAGCACGTTCCGCGCTCGGAACCTTCTTTGCCAAGCGCGGCCGCGCCGCCGACGCGGAGGCCGAATACAAGGCCGCGCTGCGGCTCGTTCCGCAATACGCGGCCGCAGCCGTCAACCTCGCCGATCTCTACCGGGGAATTGGACGGGAAGCCGACGGCGAGAGCGTGCTGCGGGCCACACTGACCGTCTCGCCGCAAGATGCCGGTCTTCATCATGCGCTCGGGCTGACTCTCGTGCGGCTTAAGCGAACGGACGAAGCGCTGGCGCAATTGCACCGTGCGGCCGAGCTCGATCCCGGCCAGACGAGATACGCCTATGTCTACGCCGTTGCATTGCATTCCGCCGCGCGGGCCGATGATGCCCTATTGGTCCTCAAGGAGAGCTTGGCGCGGCACCCGGACGACCGCAATACCTTGCAAGCTCTCATGACATTCAGTCGGGATTCCGGACACGTCGGCTCCACGCTCGAATATGCCGAACGCTTGGCGCAAATTCCACCTGTCGATCCCAATCTTGCCGGCCTCATCCAGGACCTCCGACGACAAGTGGGCAGGCCCGCCGCGCAGTGATTTCGGCTTAAGGGATCGAGCCGGCGCAGGCTCGAGGGCGTCGGTGCAATCTCCGAGTTGGCCCCAGGCCGGTTTGGCGAGAAATGCCATTCGCATGGCGGCCGGTGCGGCCTCGAGGGCCGCGTTCGTCCCGGCGATCGGCCGTCACTTCTGCGCCGGCTTGAAATATCTCGCGTCCGGGGGCGCCTGGCCCTTGCGAGCCGGCATCAGGTAGCCGTCGGCACTGAGATAATAGCTCTCGGTGCCGACCCGCAGATGGGCGTTGTTCTCGCCGCAGACATATTCCGGCCAGATCACCTGCGGATCGGCGTCGCGCCGGTAGCGCTTGTCGACCGTCCAGGGCCGCGTCAGCGCGTGGTCGATGACCGTGATCTCGTCATGCAGGATATTTGCATCGGCCCGGTCGAGATGAATCCGCTCCTTGAAGATTGATTGATTATCGTAGTGCAGCGGCAGGCCGGTGCCGTCATAGGCACGCGGTCCCTTGAACGGGCCCCGGGTCTCGACCTCGAGCGTGCCGTAGCGGCCCTGCCCGGCCGCATCGATCCATTTGCCGATCGAGTAGCCCGCATAGGTGGGCTCGGTCCGCTTGGGCCAGTCGCGCCCGTCGGTGAAGATGCGCCGGCCGTGGTCGGCGTTGTTGATCAGGATATAGGTGGTCTGCGGCGTAATGATGTATTCCTGCGGGTAGAACGCAATCATCATGGTGGGCATGCCGAAAGCGAGGCATTCGGAGCCGGTGAAGTTGCCTTGTCCGCCGTTGGCCTGGTCGGCAATGCTCGCTTCCAGAATCGCCTTGTACTCGGGGGTGAGCGGCGCCTCCTGCCCGAAGCCCCAGGGCTTGGTCTGGTCGAACGACGGCATGCCGCCGAGCCCCGGCACCACGAACCTGGTCCATTGGCCCTTGAGGTCGGGGTATTTCGTCTCGTCGAACGCGCGCGCGCCGTCGAGCGCGAGCCACAATGCGGCGAGCGCAGCGGCACCGATCAGGACGAACTGGCGGGGCATGCTGCCTCCCGGCTGTTGCGACGGCGGCGGCCGATCGCCGGGCCCGCCCACAAGGCTGCCGGTTGCGGCAGCCTTGTGGGTTCGAAAGTTACTTCACGTCGAGCAGCTCGACTTCGAACATCAGCGTCGCGTTGGGCGGAATGACGCCGCCGGCGCCGCGCGCCCCGTAGCCGAGCGCGGGCGGGATGACCAGCGTACGCTTGCCGCCCACCTTCATGGTGGCGACGCCCTCGTCCCAGCCGGCGATGACCTGTTGCCGGCCGAGCGGAAACTCGAACGGCTGGCCGCGGTCGACCGAGCTGTCGAACTTCTTGCCCTTGACGCCGTTCTCATAGAGCCAGCCGGTGTAGTGCATGACGCAAATCTGGCCCGTCTTGGGGGTGGCGCCGGTGCCGACGGCGGAATTGGTGATCTGGAGGCCCGTGGATGTGGTCATGGTTTTCCCGGCGGCCTGGGCCGCTGCTGTGGTGGGGTTGAGGGTCGCGAAGGCAAATGCTGTTACGAGGGCGAATGACGCCAGCAAGCTTACGCGTCGGAACACTCGCATACTTCTTCCTCCATAGGCTGCCAGATTGAGGGCTGCCGAGTTTGCGTGTCATCGCCGGGCTCTTCCCGGCGACCTCGACCGGGAAGGCAGCGCGCCGTCTCGGATCGACATGGCCGGAACAAGTCCGGCCAAGACAACTAGAAGACCCGGGCCATCAAGACAAGCCGGGTGGGTAATGGTCACGCCATAAGGGGCGCAAGGTGTTTGCGGTGCCATACCGCACCGCGGGAGCGGGCTCACGATTGCGTAAGTTCACTACCGGCCCATATGGACCTTCGCTGGAAGACTGGATGAAAAATCAAATCAGGCGGCGCGAGTTCATCACCCTCCCGGGCGGCGCACGCGCCCACCCTTGACGATCGGCCGGAAGATCGGACCATCGGTGATCTTAGCGGTGGCAATCCAGACTTTAAGCTGTCCACTTGCGTCTACGGATCCCTTTTCGACTCCCGCTTTCTGTGTCACAATCAAGTAAATTTCGTGAGCCTGCACGAAACTCACTCGGTGGTGGCTGATATGAAACACGCTGGATGGCTTATCGGTATTTCTTGTGCCGTCGGTCTGGTTTCGATCGACTCCAAGGTCTTCGCCCAAACCGCGACCCAGGTCGCCCAGCGTCCCGAATTGCAGTGGTCCACGATTCAGACCTACTGCTTCGGGTGCCACAACGAGTTCGTTAAGGCCGGCAACCTCTTTTTGAACCAGCTCAGCGCCGAGGCGGTGTCCGAACACCCCGAGATCTTCGAGAAGGCGGTGCGCAAATTGCGCGGGCGGCAGATGCCGCCGCCCGGCGCGCCCCAGCCCTCGCAGCAGCAAGTCGACGCGCTGATTACCTGGCTTGAGGGCACGCTCGACCAAGCCGGCCAGGCGCACCTTGCGGGCCGCGTTGCGGTCGAGCGCTTGAACCGTACCGAGTATGCCAAAGCGGTGCAGGATCTTCTGGCTGTGGAGATCGATCCCGCGCAGTACCTGCCGGCCGATATCGCGGTCGAAGGCTTCAGCAACATCGCGGCGGCGTTGACGGTGTCACCCGCCTTCCTGGAGCAGTACATCAATGCCGGGCGGGTCGTCGCCCGCATGGCAGTCGGCAAGCCGGCTGCGGATATCGTCAAAGTCTCCTTCCCTCCCCCCGCTACCGGCGACCAGGATGGCTATGTGGACGGCATGCCGCTCGGTACGCGGGGTGGCACGAGGTTCGAGTACACGTTCCCGGCGGACGGCGAGTACCACTTCACGATCACTGACTTCGACTTCGGGAACTACCCACGCGGGGTCGAGAACGAGACAACGGTGGTCGTGCTGATCGATCGCAAGGAAGTCTTCCGGCAAAAGGTCGGCGGCGCGGCGGATCTCGCGTTCGTGGATCGCGGCGGCGGTGCACCGGCGGGAGAGAAGCTCATGGAGCGCTTCGCCAATGTTCCCGTGCAGGTGACGGCCGGTGTGCACGAAGTCGTCGTGACGTTCATCGAGCGCTCCCAGGTGGAAACTGACGACGTGATTGTCGGCGGCACCCTTTATCACGGGCGTCTTATCAAGGGGTATCTCCGTTTGCCGCGCGTCGTTGGACCCATTCACGTCGTGGGGCCGTACGCGGCCACGGGCCCGACGCGCACACCCAGCCGGGAGAAAGTCTTCCTCTGCAAACCCGAAGCCCCCGAGCAAGAACGCGCCTGCGCCGAGCGCATTACGCGCGATCTCGCCGGGCGTGCCTTCCGCCGGCCCGTCACCAAACAAGATATCGACGCGCTGATGGCCTTCTACGACGCCGGCCGTGAAGAGTCCGGCGGATTCAATGCCGGGATCGAACAGATGGTGACTGCGGTTCTGGTGAGCCCGGATTTTCTCTATCGCGGAATCGCCGTGCCGCAGAAACAGGCGAAGTTCTATGAGCTGAACGATCTGGAGCTGGCTTCGCGCCTGTCTTTCTTCTTGTGGAGGCGGGCCCCCGACGATGAGCTGCTCCGGCTTGCGAACAAGGGCGAGTTGCGACGTCCCGGCGTACTGGACGCCCAGGTGCGGCGTATGCTGGCCGCGCCGCAGGCCGAGACGCTGGTGACGGATTTCGCGTTCCGCTGGCTCGACCTCCTCGAGGTCGACAAATTCGAGTGGGATAAGCAGCTCTTCCCCGAATTCAACGTCGAGCTGCGCCAGGATGTCTCGACCGAAATCGACCTCTTCCTGCGGAGCATCCTGCTCGAGGACAAGAACGTAGAGCAGCTGCTGACGGCCGACTATACGTTCCTCAATGAAAGGCTGGCGAAGCACTACGGCATCACCACGGTGCACGGCGCGCAGTTCCGCCGCGTCCATCTCGAGGACGAGAATCGTTATGGCCTGCTCGGCAAGGGCGCCGTGTTGTTGCACACGTCCTATGGCAACCGCACTTCGATCGTGGTGCGCGGTGCCTGGGTTCTCGACAAGCTCCGAGGCACGCCGCCGGCACCGCCGCCGCCGAATGTGGTGACGGATCTGAGCACACCGCCGGGCCAGGCGCCCAAGACCATGCGTGCGATGCTCGAGCTGCATCGCGCCAATCCGACCTGCAATATGTGCCACGGCGTGATCGAGCCCCACGGAATTCCGCTGGAGCACTTCACCGTCACCGGGCAGTGGCGCGATGCCGATTGGCAGGCCAATGCTCCCATCGATTCGAAGGTGACGATGCCGGACGGCAAGGAAATCGAAAGCCCGACAGACCTGCGCCGCGTCCTGTTGAGCCGCCCCGGCCAGTTCGTCCAGGCGGTGACAACGAGGCTCATGATGTACGCGCTCGGCCGCGAGATCGACCCTCAAGACATGCCGCAGGTCCGCGCGATCGTGCGCGATGCGGCCAAGAACGATTACCGGATCTCCTCGCTCGTGGCGGGGATTGTATCGAGTGATGCATTCCGCATGCAGGCACTGGAGGAGTGAAGATCATGTATCCGACCAGTGTATCGGACCTTCCGCGACCCGTACCGGTTCGCCTACGACGCCCATAAGGGTTATTTGAACGCATCACAATTCTCTCGCACCGAATGTGCTCTGAGGACACCGTCATGAAGCGCACCATATTCGCAGTCGTTTTCTGCCTCGCAGCGGCCAGCACGGCTGTCGCCGCCGATGACAGCCTCGCCGGCCTGATCCAGGCCGGCGATCGGGATGCCGCGCTCAAGAAAATTGCCGCGGGCGCCGATGTGAACGCGTCCCAGGGAGACGGGACAACGCCGCTGCACTGGGCCGTCCATAGGATCGACGCGGATCTTGCCCGCGCGCTCCTCGAGCGCGGGGCGAAGCCCGATGTCATCAACAGTTACGGCTCGAGCCCTTTGGCGGAGGCGGCCAAAGTTGGCAATGCTCGCCTGGTCGGAATGCTGCTCGATGCAGGCAGCAACGCAGAGGTATCGAACCAAGAAGGCCAGACGGCCTTGATGCTGGCCGCGCGGGGCGGGTCGTTGGAGGTTGCCGAATTGCTGGTGCGCCACGGCGCCAATGTCAATGCACGAGAAAAATGGCGCGGTCAGACCGCGCTGATGTGGGCGGCGGCATCACGCTCAGCCGAGTTGACGCGGTTTCTCATCGCCCATAAGGCGGAGGTCGATGCCCGGGCGCTGGCGAACGACTGGCCGACCCAGTTGACCGGCGAGCCGCGCAATCAGTATCGCCCGACCGGCGGCCTGACCCCGCTGCTCTATGCGGCGCGCGCGGGTTGTACGGATTGCGTGCAAGCGCTGCTGGACGCCGGCGCGGATGCCAATAAGCCGAACCCCGACGGCGTGACGCCGCTGATCGTGGCGATCGACAATTTCGCATTCGATACCGCAAAACTGCTGTTCGAGCGCGGCGCCAGTCCGCATCTGTGGGATTGGTGGGGCCGCACCGCGCTGTACGCGGCGATCGACATGAATACATACAGTCTGGATGCTTACGAAGAACGAACCGCGCCGCCCATCGTGACGACGAAGACCAGCGCGCTCGAGCTTGCACGACTGTTTCTCGACGCCGGCGTCAACCCCAATACTCAATTGAACATGCATCGGCCCGGGCGTGGCGGTAACTCCGGCCGCTACGCCGACGAGATCATGACCGCCGGCGCCACGCCGATGTTGCGCGCTGCAGCGTCACAAGACAGCGAGGCCGTGCGGCTGTTGCTGGACCACGGAGGTCGGATCGATGTGCCAAACGCGATGGGCGTGACGCCGCTGATGGCCGCCGCGGGCCTGGGCATGGTAGCCAGCCCCCGCTTCGATCCCAGCGCCAAAGATGCGCAGGATCGCTCGATCGCGACGCTTGAAATCCTGTTGGCGGCCGGCGCCGACGTAAACGCGCAGATCACCGACGTCACGAGCAGAACCGCGCGCATGGCACGTAGCAGCGCGCTGCCCGAGCAGGGCGGGCAGAGCGCGCTCTTCGGCGCGGTGCAATGGGCATGGCCTCGCGTGGTCACGTATCTGATCGATCACGGCGCGCAAGTGGCCATCAAGGACGACCGCGGCGTGTCGCCGCTCGACAATGCCACGGGGCGGAAGGGTGGCAGGGAAAATCGGCCATCCCCTGTGGTCGCCAAGATACTCCAGACGGCACTCGGCCAGTAGATCCAACGCGGCGCACCGCCCTCACGGCGGACACAGCTTCTCATGCATGCTGCGAAGATCAGGAAAACTGATCTTTCCCGCCAATCCCAGCATGCCTGCACGCTGCGCAGCGTCGTCGATCAGCGGCATGGTGGCGCGGAGGCCCCGGGCGTTTTCGAGCAGCCTCGGTACCCAGGCGTCCGGATTAGGCTCCCCGCGATCGACGAAGGCGCGCGGCCGCGCCTCGAGCGCAAGCGCGGCCGCCTCGACGCGGCTGCCGCTCAGAGGATGGGTCGTCTGGCCGCCTTCCATCATCGCGGCGGCCGTGAAGAAGTAGGCAAGCCCCAGCGGCTCGACTCCCACGGTTGCCATGGCGTCGAACGCGTAGGCGTCGGCTTCGCGCTCCTGCATCTGCGAATGAATGCCCGAAGCGCCGCCCACGTGGCCGCGAGCGATGTGGCCGAGTTCGTGCGCCAGCAGGAAAAACACCGTGCTGGCATAAAGCTTGTTCGAGAGGTCCTTGACGAAAGCATCCTTAAAAACGCTGTCATCCAGGCCGAACGCCGCCAACGGACCCGGAGGCCGAACGCCATCGCGCCCGCCAGTCGCCAGCTTCGCATCGTACAGCAACGCAATGGTGAGACGGTCCTGGCATTTGCGCCGCTCGAGGTAGGCCATCAGGGCGAAATATTCCTCGAGCCAGACGGCGGTTCGCAGCGGCAGAATGACCTGCCGCGCGGCGGGGACTGACGCGACATTGAGTACGAAGGCGGGATCGGACCCGAACGCGGCGGGCATCTCGGTCGGAATGTCGAGCCACACCACGCCGACCGCCGCGCGCATCGCCGGCGGGAGCCTCGGGAGCAGATCGCCGGAGAGCACACCCCGTACGTAGGGCTCGTACGTTCCCCGCACGGCCTCCAGCGCCTCCTTGGCAAAGGGACCGAGCCGTGGCTGCTGGGCACGTGCCCGCATGGCGGCGAGGGCAATGAGCCCGCCGCAGCCGCCGACCACGGTGCGGCGCCCGATCATCGCTTTCATCGCTTTGGCCCTCCCGCTGGCGGACAGGCGTGGTTCGGCGTCCGGTAGATGTCGGCGATCGGTCCACTCGCCGGGATCTCGCCACGCTCAAGCGCGGCGAACGCCGCCTCGCCCCAGTCCGGTTGCCACACCGGGGCGAGCAGCGAGACGCGGGCCTTGTGCAGCACTCTCTCGGCCTCGCCCGGGCCGAGCTCGCTCGGAGCGAAGCCGGCCAAGCAATTGAGCACCGAAATGTCGTTCTTGGCGTAAATCATGGCCTGCGGGTCGGCGCTCGCCGCGGCCAGGGTAATTTGCCGTGCGTCCGCGACACCTGCCGTCGTCGTGACCGGCCCGGCCTTCAACTGGGTCTGCACGGCCTCCCACAGCACCAGCCCGCCGAACAGCGCGAAGAACACGCCCGGACCGACCTTCGACATGACGAGTTTCACGCTCGGCAATGTCAGCGTGCCCCCGGAGCCATGCTGCGCCGGCAGCGACTGGAACAGTTTGTAGCCGAGCCAGATGCACAGCGCCGCGACCATAACGATGCACAGTCTTTCGCCGCCGCGGAAGAAAACCGCCAGAGTTTGCGCGTCCATGATGCGACGCCCCCTGATGCCGAAGCTGCTTTGCGCCAGGCGACGCCAAGACCTTGCCGGAAGCCCGAGGCTGTGGACAGACACGGCCCCGTGTCCGGCGCCTGCTTGGTCGTCGCTACGCGCGATTATCTCCCGCGCACGCTTTAAGGATAGATGAATTGTTCCATTCAAAGGCCGTACTACGATACTACCGCCCCGACAGACGCGGCCCTAAACCGGATTCCGCTCGCGTTGACGCACAGTCTCTCCGTCGTCATGCCCGGCCTTGTGCCGGGCACCCACGTCTTTCGCGCCACAAAGCAAGGCGTGGGTGGCCGGGACAAGCCCGGCCATGACGCGCTGGCTGATTCAATGCAGACGAAACCTGCTCTAGTCTAGTATCGGCTAAGCTCTCAATAAGCAAACCGAGTCCGCTTCGCATCCTTCGGGGCGAGGGAGTTCGCTTGCGCCAGAGGAAGTGCCAATTTCCCCAACGCCCCCACCTCACTTCTGCGTCTGCTTGAAGATATTTCAAATCCGGCGGCGACTGGCCCTTGCGGGTCGGCATCAGGATAGCCGTCGGCGCTGAGCATGTAGCCCTGGTTGCCGATGTGCACGAGCTGTTGGCCCTCGGCGCAGATGTATTCGATCCAGATCGGCCGCGGATTGGCGTTGCGACGGTAGGTCTTGAGCACCGTCCAGGGCCGCGTCAGGCCGTGGTCGAATCACCGTGATGTCGTCGTGCAACAGGTTGGGGTTGGCCTTGTCGAGATAGAACCGCTCCTTGAACACCGACTGGTTGTCGCGGTGCAGCGGCAAGCCGCTGGCGTCGTAGGAGCGCGGGCCCTTGAAGCCGCGGGTCTCGACCTCGAGCGTGTCGTAGTGGCCGTCGCCCTTGGTGTCGAGCCAGTTGCCGATGGAATAGCCGTCGAAGCCCGGCTCCAGATCGGCCGGCCAGTCGCGGCCGTCGGTGTAGATGCGCCGATGGGTGTCGCGGATGTGATCGACCCGGATATAGGTGGTCTCCGGCAGCACGATGATCTCCATCGGCGAATGCGCGTTCATCACCATCGGCATGCCGGGCGCGAGGCACGTGCTGGTGGCGTTGGTGCCCTGCCCGCCCTCGCGCTGGTCGATCAGGTTGGCCTTGAACATGGCCTCGTATTCCGGGGTCAGCGGCGCATCCTGGGTGGTGCCCCAGCGCTTGATCGGGTCGAACGAGGGCTGGCCGCCGCCGGCGGTGCCGCGCACCCCGATCCACTGGCCGTGCAGGTCCGGATACTTCGCGTCGTCGAACGCCCGCGCCCCGCCCGATGCCGCGCACAGCATCGCCGCGAGCGCCATCGCCCCCATCGCGCCTCGGTACGAGCATCGCCGTCCTCCCGTTGTGGTCGCGCATCGGTCTTGTCGGCTGGTAGACTGGCGCTGTCACTGCTTCACCGGCTGCGCAAAATCGCGCAGCTCGGGCGGCCGCTGGTCCTTGCCCATCGGCATCAGATAACCGTCCTCACGCACGAAATAGCTTTCGCTACCGATGATGACGAGATTGTTGCGCTCGTTGCACAGATATTCGGTCCAGACCGCCTTGGGGGCGCGGCGGAAGTCGCGGGTCACGCTCCAGGGCCGCGTCAAGCGCATGGTCGATCAGGGTCACCGCGTCGTGCAGCAGGTTGGGATCGGCCGCATCGAGGCGGATGCGCTCCTTGATCACGGTCTGGTTGTCGTGGTGCAGCGGAATGCCGGTATTCTCGACCAGGCGCGGGCCCTTGAAGCCGCGGGTCTCGATCTCGAGCACGTCGAAGCCGCCGCTCCCCTTGGTATCGACCCAGCGGCCGATCGAGGTGCCGATGTAGGAGGGCTGCAGGGCCGCCGGCCAGTCGCGCCCGTCGGTGTAGATGCGGCGGAACTCGCCCAAGAACTGCAGCTGCATGTAGGTGATGTCGGGCGTCACCAGGATCTCGATCGGCTCGTAGCCGATCATCGCGCGCGGCAAGCCGGGCGGCACGCAGCGCACTTGCGGATTGTAGCTCTGGCCGCCGCCGCCCGCCTGCTCGGCCAGCGACGCGTCGTAGATCGCCTGGTATTCCGCCGTCAGCGGCGCCTGCTGGCCGCGTCCCGGCGGCTTGCCGCCGTCCCATTGCACCCCGCCGCTGCGCAACCACTGGCCGCGCAGATCGGGATATTTCGCTGTCTTGCGACCGCGCCGCCGACGGTCGGTCATGCAGGAGCGCGGCCGCCACCACGATCGCCTTCGATCGAGCTGTCGCCCGCGGCATCATGGCCTCCCGGACCGCTTCTGCGCTGGTTGAAGTACCTCAGGTCCGGCGGCTTCTGGCCCTTCTTGGCCGGCATCAGGCTGCCGTCGGCGCCCAGCATGTAGCTCTCGTTGCCGATGCTTCACATGCGGGTTGCCTTCGCTGCAGCTGCTCTCGACCCAGATCGGGTTGCGTCACCCGCACATAGCGCTTGTTCACGGTCCAGGGATGGGTGAGCGCGTGGTCGTAGGTGGTGATGTCGTCATGCATGAGGTCGCGCATTGGCCTTGTCGAGATAGATGCGCTCCTTCACCACGCTCTCGTTGTCGGGATGCAGCGGCGCGCCGCTCGGGTCATAGGTGCGCGGGCCCTTGAGCAGGCGGGTCTCGACCTCGAGCGCCTGATAGCGCCCGCTCGCGTCCGGCTCGACCCATTTGCCGATCGAGTAGCCGGTGAAGCTCGGCTCGAAATCCTTCGGCCAATCGCGCCCGTCGGTGTAGATGCGGCGCTGCTGGGTCAGATACTCGATCAGCATGTAGGTGGTGTTGGGCGTGACGATGACCTCCATCGGGAAGATCACGTTCATCACCCGCGGCATGCCGTCCGGGATGCAGATATAGGTCGGGTCGTTGCCCTGGCCGCCGGCCGCCTGGTCCGCCAGGCCGGCCTCGAACACCTTCTGGATATTCCGGCGTCAGCGGCACCTGCTGGCCGCGGCCCTGCGGCTTGCTGATGTCGAATTGATTGGCGATGCCCGGGCGGCCGCTTCCACTGGCCGTTGAAGTCGGGATATTTCGAGTTGTCGAACGCGCGGGCACCCGCGAGCGGCACGCACAGCACCAGTGCCAACGAGAGCGCGCCGATCGCATTACGGTAGAGCATGACGTTCCTCCAAGGTTTACGGCTTGTCGTTACGTATCGGGTCGAGCGAGCCCGTCGCCGGCCTCACTTCTTCTTGAAATACTTCAAATCCGGCGGCGCCTGATCCTTCTTGACCGGCATCAGATAGCCGTCCTCGCTGACATAGTAGTTCTCCTTGCCGATGAGCACATGATGGTTGCCGTCGGCGCATTGCGACTCGAGCCATACCGGCTGCGCATCGGGGCTGCGGCTGTATTTCTTGGCGGCCGAGAACGGCCGCGTCAGGGCGTGATCCGTCACCGTGATGTCGTCGTGCAGCAGGTTGGCATCGGCCTTGTCGAGATAGATGCGCTCGTTGATGACGGTCTGCGTTGTCCTGCATGGAACGGCAGCCCGCTGGCGTCGTAGACGCGCGGGCCCTTGAGGTTGCGGGTCTCGACCTCGAGCACGGTCGTAGCGGCCGCTCGCCCTTGGTGTCGATCCACTTGCCGATGGAATAGCCGGCGAACGAGTCGGGTCCTCGTTCTTGGGCCAGTCGCGCCCGTCGGTGAAGATGCGCCGCGCGTCATGGATGTGCTGGATCAGAATATGGGTGGCGTCGGGCGTGACCACGACCTCCATCGGATCATAGGCGTTCATGATGCGCGGCATGCCGGGCGAGAGGCACGTATAGGTCGGATCGATGCCCTGCCCGCCCGCCGCCATGTCCTTGAGGTTGGCCTGGAAGATGGCCTGGTATTCCGGCGTCAGCGGCGCGTGCTCGTCGTCCCAGCGCGGCGAGCCGATGCGCAGCCACTGGCCCTTGAGGTCGGGATATTTGGATTGATCGAAGGCGCGCGGCGCCGCCGTTTGGCAGTCAGCAACGCGGGCAGCAGCAGCGCCGTCATGAGCGCGATGGCGCCGATCGAGCATTTGCGGGTCGTCATGGCATCCTCCCGGCCGCGGATCATTTCTTGCTTTGATTGAAGTATTTCAAATCCGGCGGCGGCTGGTCCTTCTTGGCCGGCATCAGCGCGCCGTCGGCGCCGAGCATGTAGGCTTCCTTGCCGATCTGCGACCCAGGGATTGCCCTCGGCGCAGACCTCCTCGACATAGACCGGGCGCGGGTCGCGGCGGTAGTCCTTCATCACCGTCCAGGGACGCGTCAGGGCATGGTCGATGACGGTGATCTCGTTGTGCATGATGTTCTTGTCTTTGCCTTGTCGAGATACATCCGCTCCTTGACGATGCTCTGGTCGTCGAAATGCAGCGGCAAGCCGCTGGCGTCGTAGGTGCGCGGGCCGCGAAACGCGCGGGTCTCGACCTCGAGCACGTTGTAATGGCCGCTGCCGTCCTCATCGATCCATTTGCCGATCGAATAGCCCACATAGGCCGGATCGATCTCCTTGGGCCAGTCGCGCCCGTCGGTGAAGATCCGCCGCTGGATGTTGCCGCGGTCGATCAGGATGTAGGTGGTGTCCGGCAGCACGATGACCTCCATCGGCTGGAACAGGGTCATGATCAGCGGCATGCCGCCGGTGCGGCAGGTGTAGCCGCGGGTGGTGCCGGCGCCGCCCACCGCCTGGTCGGCCTCGTTGGCGGCGAAGATGGCGGCGTATTCCGGACGTCAGCGGGGCCTGCTGGGCCTTGCCCCAGCCCTTGGTCGGGTCCCAGGTCGGCTGCGGGGTGCGCGGCGCGCCCGGGAACGGGAGCCCGGTTCCATTTGCCGTTGAAGTCGGGATATTGCGCATCATCGAAGGCAAAGGCGCCGGCGCCGGACAGGCACAGCGCCGCAACCAGCGCGATGGCGCCGACGAGGCCGCGGTCGAGCATGACGTCCTCCCTGACGTTCGGGCGCCCGGGTGCCCCTGCTTGGCAGTTGTTCTCGACCACCCGGACGGGAGGCAACCTATCACATGGCCGCCGCGCGCGCCACGGAGGGGCGGATCGGAGGGGCCGGATTGGCCATTGCGCGCCCGCCTAAGCGAGATGGCCGGGACAAGCCCGGCCATGACAATCTGCTTGGGCGCAACATTCATTGTCATTGCCGGGCTTGTCCGGCAATCTCGGCCAGTAGCGCACGGCATCTCCGCGGTTACCGAAAGATCTCCGCATAAACGTCGCTCCAGTGGGCGAGATTGCGCTCGAGCGCCTCGGGGGCCAGCACGTTGACCGGCAAAGCCGGCGAGCTGCGGCGAGATCGCGGCGCGACAGTGGCGGCACGTCGGGGCGCGCCGGCAGATAGCCGGCCTTGCGGAAAATCTCCTGGCCTTCGCGCGAGACGGCGAAATCGACGAACAGCCGCGCCGCATTGGGATGCGGCGCTCCGCTGGTGATCCCGATCGAATGCGGCGTCGCCCAGGCCGCGCCGAGCGGCAGCCAGGCGACCGGCGCGCCGGCATTGACGGCTGATCTGGGTGTTGTGCGCCGAGACGCCGAGCACCAGCGCATGCTCGCCGCCGATCACGCCGTCCAGGATGGCGCGCGTGCTGGCGCCGACCGGGGCGATGTTCTGCTGGTTCAATTTGCGCAGGAACGCGAGCCCCTGCTCCTCCCCCATGGTGGTGAGCACATTGCCGATGAAACCCCAGGCGCCGGTGACGTCGTTCTGCTTCCAGACCATCTGGTTGCGCAGCTTGGGCGCCAGCAAATCCTCGACCGTCTGCGGCCGCTCGCGGGCGGCGATGAGCCCGGTGTTCGCCGCCGCCCCGATCACGATCATGTTGGTGGCCACCCAGTAGCCGGCGGGATCGCGGAACTGCGGCCCGAGCGCGCTTGCGTTCTCGACCGCGAAGCGCTCGATCAGGCCGCCGGCGAGCAGCGCCCCGATTCCGCTCGCGGTGCTCCACACGTCGGCCTGGGTGCGCCCCGCCTTGTGCTCCATCCCCAGCCGCAGCGCCGCGGCCTGGCTGTCGCCGCGCCAATAAGTGACCTTGATGCCGTATTTGCGCTCGAACGCCGCCGCCAGCGGCCGCACGATCTGATCCACGATCAGCTCGGTGTAATAGACCACTTCCTTCTCGGCCTTGGCCTTGGCGAGGAGCTCATCGCCCGATTGCGCCGCCGCCGGCCCCGCGAGCGCGGCCAGCGCAGCCATCAGCACAGCCATCCGCGGCATCATTGCGTCTCCCAGGCGTTGCGCCGGCGCGTTGCGGCCGGCGCATGTTTGCGTCGGCAAACATCATGATATTCGCACGCAACGTGATTGAAAACCTTGCGAGCGTTCGCCGTCGTGGACGGTGTTCTTTCCCCGGGCGCAAGCGCACTCCCTCGCCCCGCAGGGGAGAGGGTTGGGGTGAGGGGGTGACGATCTCCGTTGTGTTTCTCATGGTGCCACATCTCGAGCGCCGGAGCCCCCTCACCCCGCCCTCTCCCCGCCGGGGAGAGGGAGTGAAACGCCCTGCCGCACCAACAACAATCCACTACCTCAAGACTGGTCGGCGACATCCCTCGTCGCCCAATAAAGACGAGCTTTTTACTTGACGCCACGTTGAAATCCTCGCCCTGCTGCGCCAAGCTCGCGACGACGCAGCTGTGGGACAGCGATGACTGCCGGAATCCTGCTCGTGACCGCTCTGATGCTGCTGGCCGACCAGCTGATGGGCCTTGGGCGCACCGGCGCGTGGCCCGGCATTACGCTGCGGTCGGAGCTCAATATCCCGGCGGATCGCGTCTTCTCGGATTGGCTCGTCCTCAACAAGCCGATCCAGTTCGTCCTCGGCGACGTCCAGCTCTGGGTGGTACTCATTTTTGCGGCCGCCCTGATCTACTGGGTGTTGGACTGGGCGGGCGAGATGCTGGACCGCATCCTCGGCGGCAAGCGCCCGCAGCCGGCGCTGCCGCAGGAGCCCGAGCTCGCCGACAGCGGCAAGTCAGCCTGAGCGCAGCCCCTTCCCGCCCTCGGCGAAATGCTTGCCCAACGCGTCGAGGCCGCGCTTGAGGTCGGGGAGCGCGCCGCGCGGGCATTGCTCGCCGTGCGCCGCGACGCGCGCGACCGCGCGGGCGGCGCGCTGGCCGGCCTCGATCACCGCCGCGAAGGCGGCGTCGTAGCGTTCCTTGCGATGCCGGCATTCACACCGCTCGCCCGGTTCGCGTCCGGAGTTGAGATCGCCGGCGCAATCGTAGCCGCGGCCGGCGCCTGACGTTGCGCGCGGGGTCTCGATGACGGCGCGGTATTTGCCGACCACGACCGCGTAGCGCACGCCGGCCAGATACTGCACGTCGCTGAGCACGCCGAGCAGATTGAGGCAGCCGAGCGGGCTCGCCGCCTTCTGGTCCATGCGCTTCTCCTCCGGCAGCCACACCCGGTGCGGCTGCAGGGTGGCGAGGCCGCGCACATCGAAGCGCGGCTGCTGCACCAGCGTGCCGCCCGGATGCCTGATGCCGATTTTGCGCTTGCGTCCGCGACGTGCCATGGCGGCTATGCTCCGGTTTCCGGGTCGGGTGAGGCTTCGGGTGCGGGCGCCAACATTTCGGCAGCGCCGCGGCGCGCGAACAGGGCGTCGAGCTCCTGCCGCGACCAGTGATTGGCGGGCTTGTTCGGAGCGGCAGGGCCCGAGGCAATCCCGGATGCCGCAGCAGAAGATTCGAATCTGTGATTGTGATTGGTTCGCGGTTGCTGCGCTGCCGCCGGCGCGTCGGCTTCCGGTCCGCTCGAGCGGCTGGCAAGCGTCCGCTTGGCCTCCGCTTGCGCCCGGATGATGGCCTCGCCCTGCTGGACCGCGCGCGCGATGCCGGATTTGATGCCGCCGCTGCGGCCGGCGAGGCGGCGCTGCAGGAAGACCCGGTCCGCCCGGGCGAGCTCGGCGTCGATGCGCTTGTGCTTCCAGCCGTCCGCGAACTTGGCCTGCACCGGCTCGCGGATGCGCCGCCATTGCGCGACCGGGAGGCCGGCGATGGCGGCGAGCCGCGCATCGTCGGCCGGCAGGCCATCGTGCTGCCAATAGTGCATGATCAGCAGCAGATAGGCGCCGTGCTGCAGCGTGCTGAGATCCCGGGTGTCGCGCAGATAGTCTCCGACATAGAGCGGCAGCCAGGCGCGGCCCATGGTGTTTCCTCAAGAATGCTCTCGGAAGATTACGCGGCGCGCTCCCGGCCACGCGCAGGCGCAGGCGCGGCCGCGCGCCGCGGCTTGCCGGCGCCGTCCTCGCGGCTCTCCGGCCGGTACGCGATCAGGCAATGGGCGACGCAATAGGGATGGCGCCGGAACGGCGCGGCGCCGCAGAAGACGAAATCCGCTTCGTCCGGTTCCCCCACCGGCCAGCGGCAGGTCGCGTCGGTGAGATCGAGCAGCCCGCATGCGGGTCCGAAGGCCCGGCCGGCGTGCTGGTGCAGGGTGCCGGTATCGGGCGGCCCGAACAGAGCATCGAGGCCGAGCGCGTAGAACGTCTCCGTCAGTTGGCTCGGCCGCCCCCTGGGGCGAGCCACCGGGCGCGGCGCGCGCGGCCGCTTGCGGGCCCGCTCCTTGCGGAAATGGCGCCGCTTGAACTCCGGCTGCACCAGCTTGAGCCGGTGCACCTTGCCCAGCACCGCGCAGCGCGAGACGCCGGGGCCGAGCTCCCTGGCGATGGTGCTGGCGCTCAGGCCTTCTGCCCAGCGCCGCTTCAGGAGCGCAATGCGCTCCGCGCTCCAATCGAGCCGCGACAGGCCGAGCGCGCCGCGCGCCGCCACCATTGCGTGCCGATCCTGCGTATCGAATTCCATGACGTCACCTCGTCTGCCCTGCGGATCAAGCAACGTGGCGCGGCTCACCGGCCGATGCGGCCTGGAGCCGCGCCCGGTCCGTCGCTGCGCCGGGGAGGGAGCGGCGCGACGGACAAACGCGAAACGGGATGAAGCGCCTCACGGCGCGCGCTCCGGCTGGGACCGCCTGCCGCGCGTCTTGGGCATGCGCGCCGCGGCAACCGGCACGTCCTGCGGACGCGCCCACAGGTCGGGCCGCAGCGCCGAGGCCGGCACCGCGGCTCCGGTGAAGCGATGCACCGCCAGCGCCATCGCGGGCGAGACCGTGCCGCGACGCCGCGCCTTGTTGATCGCCACCTGCGAGCAGCCGATCGCCGCCGCCAGCTTGGCTTCGGAGCCGGCGAGACGGATGGCGCGAGCGAAGGCGGCGGCGGTGTCCATAACCGAGAAAATAACATAAGTTATATTCCGGTCAAGTCTAAATGTTATTGACCAGGATCATAACCACGGTTATGGTGCGGGCCGTTGCACCCGTTGGCTTTTTGCGAGGAGGACGCCGTGGAGCCGGGCGAGATCATCAGGCGCAAGCGCGAGGAGCTGGGCTGGTCGCAGGCCCAGCTCGGCAACCGGGTCGGCATCTCGCAGCCGGCGATCAAGAAGATCGAGGCCGGCGACAGCCGCCATTCCAAGTTCCTGCCGAAGATCGCCCAGGTGCTGGGCGTCCCGCTCTCCGATCTCGATCTCTCGCTCTCCGGCATCGTGCCGGCGCCGGCCTCGGATGCCATGCCGGCGGGGCGGATCCTCGGCGCGCGCGATTTCCCGGTGCATGCCTCGGCCGAGGGCGGGCCCGGCCAGATCATCGTGTCGCACGAGGCGGTGGACTTCATGGCGCGCCCCGGCAAGCTCATCCATGTCCGCGATTCCTACGGCCTCCTCATCACCGGCACCTCGATGGAGCCCGAATACCGGCAGGGCGACACCGCGCTGGTGAACCCGCATCTGCCGGTGATCCAGGGCGAGGTCTACATCTTCTATGCCGAGAAGGCCGGCGAGGCGCGCGCCACCATCAAGTTCCTGCGCCGCACCACCGCCGACAAATGGCTCTTGAGCCAGCACAACCCGCCCGACGGCATGGCCAAGGATTTCACCCTCGCCCGCCGCGAATGGCAGTGGGCCCACCGGGTGATCGGGAAATATTCGCGCGGTTGAGGGTGGGGTGCCGGCCGCGGCCGAGCGGAGTCATCCAATTCAACGCGCCATGCCGCATTCCACGGTGTCATGCCCGCGAAGGCGGGCACCCAGTAACCCCGGCGCCATTTGTGGAACTCATGCGGTGCTCGGATTGACAGTCTGTGGTTACTGGGTCGCCCGCCGGAGCCTGTCATCGGGCCGGCCGAAGGCCGGACCCGTTGGCGGGCGATGACAGCGGAAATCGTCGCAACCGCGCCCCACTTCGCCAACCGCGAAGGCAGGCTATCCGATTTGACCATTGTGGCGGCCGGCGCGGCGGACGAAGCTGCCACATGTCAGAATCGGTGCTCGTCCTCATCGCCGGCGTCTTCATCCTGGCCGGCTTCGTCAAAGGCGTGGTCGGGCTCGGCCTGCCGGCCATCGCCATGGGCTTGCTGGCGCTGGTCATGCCGCCGGCCGACGCCGCCTCGATCCTGGTGCTGCCCACGGTCGCGACCAACATCTGGCAGATGGCGGCCGGGCCGAGCCTCAAGCCCGTAGTCGCCCGGCTGTGGACCTTCATGCTGGGCGTGATCGGCGGCACGCTCGCGGGCGCCGGCTGGCTGGTCAACGCCCACGGCCACTTCGGAACGGCGCTGCTCGGCATCGCCCTGGCGCTCTATGCCCTGAGCGCGCTCGCCTCCATCCGCTTCACCGTGCAGCCGCGCACCGAGCCCTGGCTCGGCCCGCTGGTGGGGGTCGTCACCGGCCTGGTCGCGGCGGCCACCGGCGTTTTCGCCATGCCGGCGGTCATCTATCTGCAGGCGATCGGGATCGAGAAGGAGTATCTGGTGCAGGCGCTCGGCCTCTCGTTCACGGTCTCCTCGCTCGCGCTCGCCGTCAACCTCGCCTCGGTCTCGGCGCTCAACCTTTCGCTGGGGCCGGCTTCGCTCGGCGCGCTCGCGGTCGCCTGCGTCGGCATGTGGCTCGGCCAGATGCTGCGCCTGCGTCTGCAGCCGGCGACCTTTCGACTCTGCTTCCTGGTCGGGCTGCTGGCGCTCGGGGTTTATCTGGTGGCACGCTCGGTGGCGTGAGTGGGTCGGACAGCCCTGCCCCGCTTCGTCTCGCCCTCAAGCTCCGATGTCCGCTTCACCGGCCCGCGACCAGTGGCCGATGCAACCAATTCCTAGTTTCGTGTCTCAGCACAGGGGTGCAGTCAACATGCAGTCCAACCTTGTTCCTCTTGTTAATATCAGGAAAAAGAACAAGCCCTGCTTGCCAAAGCGATTGCCCGAGTCCGCAAGCGCTCAAGCAGTAATGCATGGCTCATGGGCGCGGGCCATTGCAAATACAATCCGGAAGCAATGGATCTCCACCGCACGGGCGCCGGGGCTATGCAGCCACCGCATGGCCGATGGATCCCGCGGCTGCGCCGCAGCGCGGCTCGTGGTTTCAATCAACCGCCTCACGGCCGACGCCGCGCCGGCCCGATGATCTTCATGACCGTATCGACACCCTCCTGCCCGCCCAATTCCATGAGATCGTGCCTGTTCAGCACCCCCACCTTCTGGCAAGGCCCGAGCCATTTCTTGTCGTGCTTGAAACCGGCAGCGAGCACTCGGGAATCCACATCGGAGCGCGAGCCAAAATACGCCAGCAGACGATCGAGAGTCTGCGGAAAGTCATCGATCACGATATGGTCCTCGTCCTCTGGAAGCCAAACCTCATCCAGATCAAGTCCCATGAATGTCGTCCCGCGCAGCTTGGCCCGACGCAAATCGACCCGTTTCATCTCGTTGGGCGGAAACCGCTCACAATCGAACCCCTTGCGGCAGAACACGACGTCGCGCAACTCTCCCTCGAAAGTGCAGTCGATAAAGGCGCTCGACTGAAAATCCACCTTGACCAGCTTGGCGCGGTTGAATTTGCACCGCAAGAATTCCGCAGCGCCGTAAATGCTGCCGCGCATGTCCGCTGCGGTGAAATCCACATCATGAAAGGTATTTCGTCTGTCGTCGTTGTCGCTTGTTCCACCCAGAACCGCGCCACGCAGATCTGCAGACCGAAAATCGACGTTTGCGAAATCCGTGCGCCATACGCGCATATCATCAAGCCTACATCCATCAAATATGCAGTCGCGGATTTGACAGTCTGAGAATCTCAATCCCGGAAGCTGTGAACCGGTGAAATCAATCGACTGCCAGCTCACGCATTCTATCGAAGTAATGCCGTCGAGGACCGTCACATCCATCCGCGGCATTCTCAAAGTCTCGACCGCCCGGGGCTCGGCGATGTGCAGATTTCGCAAATCAAGGCGACCGTCGATCGTAGCAATGTCGGCCGCGTCGAACGGTTTCCCGCGCACCAGCTGCTGCCAAATTTCAATGCTCATTCGTCACCGTAGAACAGAGGGATTCCATTACCGAATTCGTCCGCATATTTCTTCTGATGGCGTGCCCATTCCTTGATCGTTGTAGCGTCGAACCATACCTTATTTACGGGGTCGTAGAAGTCCGGACCGTATCGAAACCTCGGAGTAATCTTCAGATGGGCGAGATTCTTGTCCTTCGCTACCGTTTCTTTTGCAAAGGTGTCGATCCGCTCACCCTTGTGCGCTGCTTCAAAACCGGGCCTGCGCTCTAGCGACTTCAATTGATTGGGCGTCAGTCCAACCTCGCCCAGCCGGGCATCGGCATTATCCACATGCACCTGCAGCCGCTCAAGCGTGCCGGGGGCTAATGCCCCCTTCGCAGCCTCCTTTGCGGCTTGTAGCGCCGCATCTTTGGCGGCCTTCCCTGCAATCCCCGTCATGGCCATGAGCGGGGCGGCGGCGATACGCTCCAGATCCAATGGAACCCAGGTCGCGGCTTCGAGTGCCGCGGCCCCGGCGTATGGGTTGTCCGTGCTCGGGATCTTTCCCGAAATCGCAGGAAACGGCGGCGCGGGCGGTGGCGTCTTGGTGAAGTAATCGACGATGTTCGGGCTCAGCCAGTGCGCGATGTCGAGCCATTGCGGGGGCTCGAACGAGAGCAGCGGTGCGAACGCGGGGTTCGGCGGGGCGAACGGCGCTCCCGATTTCGAGCGGGGCAACTCGCCTGCACCAAGCTCCTGCGCGCCGGCATCGAGGGCCGCGGCGTCACGCTGACGGGCAAGCAAGGCCGAGCCCAAATCCCAATTGGGCTGCGGCTGGTTGAATAAGACCGAACGCGGCGGGGCCATCGGCATCGTCGCGCTGCCGGTTGGGGCGGAGATCGGATCGCTCGAGCTGTTTGGCGCTAAGCCCGCCGCGGCGAACGGATTCGGCAATGGCGGGAACGGCGGAAGAAACGATTGCACCGGCGGCCATCCCGGTACCGGGAAGGCACCGGGCGTTTCTGGCGTTGGTGCCGACACCGCCGGGCCGTCAGCAGAAGAAGGTCCGCTTCCAAGCGGCGAGGCCGGACGCGGAGCCGTATCGAACGGGTATGGAAACAGCCCGTAGGAAATAGATGGATCGCGCGAGAACAGGCCACCCAGATTGTCGATCGACGACAAGCTGACGAACGGGCTTGGCGGATCGTCGGATGGCATCCCCGGGGATGAGGCTGGCGCGAGCGGCGGGAGGGACGATTGCGGATACGGCCAGGGCGATGCCGCGGGCGGCATCGACGGCGACGCCCCGAAGCCAGCCGGAAACGTACTTGGCGGAAGGCTCGTCCAATCGCCCGGAAAGATCGGCGGATGCCACGCCATGGCGCCGAGCTGCGCGGCCGAGAACGGCGCGGGGGCGGTTGGCGCGAGGCCGGGCGGATTGATGAAAGGATCGGTCCAATAATCGAGGCTCGCAGGGTCGCCGGACGGGCCGGGTCGCGGCCAGCCGGGGTTGGGCCGCCACATGTTGTTTGGATCGAACGGCGGATCGTTCGGCATCGGTGCACCGGCTTGGGCTGAAACGACGAAGGCCCCCTTGCGGGGGCCTTTGGGAAATTGCGTATGCGAGATGCGCGCCGCGGCGTGACCGCGGCGGGAATCCTGGGAATCTGGCTATTAGGACGAGCGGGCGCAAAAAAGCCCGGCGCGGGTTCCCGGCCGGGCACAGTTCGTGAGTTTCAATTTCGTGAATAATCTGATTTGCGGAATCGCGTCAAGCGTTGTGTTGACCCTCGGTGGCTGAAAGGGGCCGGCAGCGCTGACCGACTATTCGGATCCTGGGCCGAAGAACTCCCTTGCGTCAGCCTGAGCACGACGGCGCACCTCCTCGACAACCTCTCTCTCGTTGATTGAACCGATCTTAATTTTCTGGAGCTGCATCAGGTCGGCCCGCTGGCGCCTCAATTCTGCTTGTACAAGCGGATGTGAGAGAATGCGCTCCTCCTCCTCTTGATCGATCGCTCCACCAGGGCTCTCTGAACCAGCAAACTCGTCCAATGCGTTGTATGCCCTCCGTGCGGCCCAAATCACTGGCTGTATGTCGGAAAACAGCCGCGCTTCAATTGCGTAAGTTGCGGCGCTAACGGCGTCCTCGGCATAATATTCAAGGCCATCGCAGGCTGCGGATTCCTCAGGCAACAGGGACATGCACGCATCCAACTGCTGTCGCAGTTTGGGCTCAGTGGCCAACCTGCCCAGCAAGTCATCCCAAAGGCAGTTTAGAACGTCAATCAGAACATCAGGGTGCCCCTGCCCGGCAACTTCCGTGAAGCGGACATAGTTTGGAACCTGCCGTTGCGCACAGGCGGTGGCGAATGCCACCCGCAAGCGATTTGGCATCCGCTCAAGTTGCTTCCACAAATCTTCCTCGTCGTGGCGTAAGATCGACATGTTCACCTCAGCGGGGGAATATAGCAGTGGTTTCGCTGGTCACAATTCCTCCCTTGTCTTTTATCGCTGCTTGGCAGTCCTTACAGATGCGCCGGGTGGTCACAAGCGCACGTGGAGTCAAGCCGGCCTCCAGGGCCTCGTTGAGCGCCGTGATTTCCGCATCCGTTGCACGCAGTTTAGCCGCTCTTTCCCCTGGTCTCAAAAGGCGTCTTTGAGACGGATCCAGGTCACGCCTGCCGCCCGCAATAATTGTATCTCCGTCCGTGCTGAGGACCGCCGTCGATCGCTTGCCCTGCGCGATCTCATCCAACGCGGCATGAATCTCTTTGGCTCTTGCTGAGAGAGCGGCTAGCTCCTCGGCACTTGTTGAGAAGCCGGTTTTCCCTGCAAGGCGAGCGAGGGCGAGCGGAGCTGCCTCACCTCCCGAAAAGACTGCCGCCACTAAGATGGCAAGATTAACCGCATCAAGAAGTGCTCCGGGCGCATATGGATTCGAATCTATGCTCGGAATCTTGCCAGGGAGGGAGGGAAATGGTGGCGGGGATGGTGGTGACTTGGTGTAGTAGTCGACGAGATTTGGGACCAACAGCCGCGCAATGTCGGGCCATTGTGGTGCATCGAACGAGAGCGGCGGTGCAGACGAAAAGGTCGGCGGGGCGAACGGCAATCCCGATTTCGAGCGGGGCAATTCGCCGGCACCAAGCTCCTGCGCGCCGGCATCGAGGGCCGCGGCGTCACGTTGACGGGCAAGCAAGGCCGAGCCCAAATCCCAATTGGGCTGCGGCTGGTTGAACAAGACGGAACGCGGCAGCGCCGCCGGCGGCGTCGCACTGCCGGTTGGGCCGGAGGTCGGATCGCTCGAGCTGTCTGGCACCAAGCCAGCCGCGGCAAACGGGTTCGGCAATGGCGGGAACGGCGGAAGAAATGATTGCACTGGCGGCCATCCCGGTGCCGGGAAGGCACCGGGCGTTTCTGGCGTTGGTGCCGATACCGCCGGGCCGTCAGCAGAAGAAGGTCCGTTTCCAAGCAGCGAGGTCGGGCTCGGAGCCGTGTCGAACGGGTATGGAAACAGCCCGTAGGAAATAGATGGATCGCGCGAGAACAGGCCACCCAGGTTGTCGATTGAAGACAAGCTGACGAATGGGCTTGGCCGATCGGCGGATGGCATCCACGGGGATGAGGGTGGCGCGAGCGGCGGGAGGGACGATTGCGGATAAGGCCAGGGCGATGCTGCGGGCGGCATCGACGGCGACAGCCCGAGGGCCGCGGGAAACGTGCTTGGCGGGAAGCTCGTCCAGTCGCCCGGAAATATCGGCGGATGCCACGCCATGGCGCCGAGCTGCGCGGCCGAGAACGGCGCGGGGGCGGTTGGCGCGATGCCGGGCGGATTGATGAAAGGATCGGTCCAATAATCGGGGTTCGCAGGGTCGCCGGGCGGGCCGGGTCGCGGCCAGCCTGGGTTGGGCCGCCACATGTTGTTTGGATCGAACGGCGGATCGTTCGGCATCGGCACACCGGCTTGGGCTGAAAATGAAAAAGGCCCCCTTGCGGAGGCCTTTGGTTGGTTGCGTATGCGAGACGCGCACGGCGGCGTGCCGCGGCGCGAATCCTGGGCGCCTGGTTGTCAGGAGGAACGGGCGCAAAAAAGCCCGGCGCGGGTTCCCGGCCGGGCACAGTTCGTGAGTTTCAATTTTGTGAATAATCTGATTTGCGGAATCGCGTCAAGCGTCGCGTTGATGGCGCGCAAACAACTGCGTGATGGTCGCAGAGCTTCTCATTCCTTCTCCCCGCGTGCCATCAGGGCGTTTACGTAAACGCCCTGATGGCACGCGGGGCGAGGAGCGCCATGCGCGCGCGGCGCTGCGGAGCACACAAAACGCGCGGCATCGGGCGCGCGTCCACGCTTCGACAATTTCAGGAAATGCGGGCCGCCGCCTCGTCTTGCGGCCCACCCCCCATCTCGGCACGGCATCGCCCGCTTGAGAGCTTGCTCTCTCGCGGGCGAGCCGCGCCGATGGAGGTGGAAACGCCATCATACGCAGAACATTGACGCCTTACCCACGCCCGGATGGAAGCAGACCGCCCGGGCGGCCGGTATCGGGTAAGTCATGTAGTTGATGGCGAGTTTGTGGACTTGTTGCGGCGAAAGCACAGCAAACACTACGATTTTGCCGCTCAAATCAGTATATTTCCTAGGATTTCCACAGGGCTAAAGTTTGCTTGTAGTATGTTCAGGATGCAACCGGCAGGGCGGTTTCGGAGTACCGCCGCTCGACCATGGTTGATAGATGCGGCGCCCGATTTTATTTCGCTCTGCTCAAAGAGATATCGAGTTGCGAGCAATCATCTGCCGGCACCGCAAGCGCGTGCGCGATTCGACGCGGAGTGAGACCGGCACGCGCGCATCCGCGGCCATGGTTCGTCCTTCGAGAGCCTCAGGACGCGCGGGCGTTGCCCGCGCTCCTCACCATCAGGGTGAATTGTGCGAAGGAGCGGCGCTACCCGCGCCGTTCCGCCTGCCAGACGCCGGCGCAGGATCCGAGCGAGCCGCCGCCCTGCCAGGTGCCGGTTCCGACGGTGCGCGACAGGCGGCCCTGGCCCTCGGCCTGCTGGCCGGCGCCGGAGACGCGGACCTTTACGCTGCCGTTGGAGAACACGTGGCCCTGCAGATCGACCGGCCCGCCACCGTCATAAATGACGTCGCCGTTGGCGATCCGCACACCATACCGGTAGGAGCGGTCGCAGCCGCCGCTCTGGGTCATGATGACGACGCTCCAATCGCCGTCGAAGGCGGTGCCGACCGGCGCGGCCGGCCGGCTCGGAACCGGAGGCGGGACCGCGACGCTCACGCGCTTGCCGGTCTTGTCGATCGTGACCGGCGCCAGCTTGACGCGCCGGCCGTTCGGCGCAGACGCTGGCGGCTCGCCGAGATCGCGCTGCCAGACGGTGCCGCGATCGAACTGGATCGTCATCCCGTCCGAGGAGAACAGCGCGCCTTCATGCCAGCCGTCGGCCCAGATGTGACCGGACCAATCGATCCAGGCGCGCGAGGGCTCGCCGGCCTCGTTGAGCAGATTCAGATTGCTGCCGTTCTGGGTGACATAGGCGGGCTGGCCCTGCAGGCCGGCGGCACAAACCTGGACGCACCGGAACTGGCCAGTGAGATTGATGCCCTGCGCGGACACATCGGTCGCGCCCAATGCCGCCAGCACGGCCGCTGCCGCCAACATGGCGAACACGCTCAGTATCTTCATGACTGCTCTCCACTCGCTCGACTTGGGTTACCTGGTCTTGCTCCGCGACCTATCCGAATACCACACCGGCCGCGGGCGACCGCACCCTCAGATAGGACAGGCCATTACATTATTAAAGTAACCTAAACCGCGACAGCAGGATCGCGCCGGCCCGGACCGGGGCCGGGTGTCGCAGCCTCACTTTTCCGTCGCCAGGAGCTTCTTCATATAGTCGAAGGTCGCCGGCGAGGAGCGGCCCGCTGCTCGATGCCGCCGAGCATCGCCTGCGCGCCGAGCGGGCTGATATCGCTGCCGAGCCTGGCGGCCTCGCTCAGAAAGCCCGGGTCGCGGTGGACGGCCAGGAAGGCATCCTGCAGCGCCTTGGATCACCGGCGGAAAAAACCCGCCCAAGACTTTTAGTTATTGACTTTGATAACTTTTCTTATTATCACATCGCCTCCCTGGATTCGCCGCAGGAGCACCCCGCGATGGTCGAGCAAGGCGAGACGGTCCCCCTCCCCGGCAACGACAACCGGCGCTTTCCCGGCAGCGACATCGCCAAGGCGCATGCGGATTTCGTCATGGGGCTGGCGGCGCGCAAGCCCGCCGCGATCGGGCTCGATCCGCACCCGGAAGACTTCACCGCCCGGGCCCTCTGCTGCGAGGCGCTGATCGACCGGGTGAAGGCGCATTTGACCGCGCTGGTCGAGGATGCGGCGGCGAGCGAGCCGGGCGCCTCGATCCGCGATGCCGGGCTTGCGGCATCGATCGACGCCCATCTGAGCGATCTCAAGGGCGACATCGCCGGCACCCTCGAGCAGGTCGCCGAGCGCATCCGCGACGAGCGCTACGACGGCTGCCCGCGCGGCCCATTCTACCGGCGGCGGGGACCCTAACACCTGGCAGAAAACTCTGCCTCATGGTGAGGAGCCACGCGCAGCGGGGCGTCTCGAACCATGGTCGCGTACGCGCGGCCGCGCCGGGGCCGCATCCTTCGAGACGGCCGGCAAGAGCCGGCCTCCTCAGGATGAGGAGCACGGCGTAAGCACGCGACATAATCCGGGCGGCGGTGGTAGACTGGCCCGAATACCAAATCAAAAACCCAACGCGGAGGAAGCCATGACCCTGTGCCCGTCCACCAAGCATTCTGGCCTGCGCCATGCCCTGCTCGCCACCGTCCTCCTCGCAGCCTCGCCGGCGCTTGCCGCCGAGGTGACGCCGGAGCGGCTCGCCAATGCGGACAAGGAGCCGCAGAACTGGCTGATGAACCACCGCACCTATGACGCGCAGCGCTTCTCGCCGCTGAACAAGATCAACAAGGGCAACGTCAAGGACCTCAAGCTCGCCTACGCGGTGGCGATCGGCGGCACCGCCATCGGGGAGAACCTGCAGGCGACGCCGCTGGTCGAGGACGGGTTCATGTACATCGTCGACCTGTGGGGCATCGTCTACAAGATCGACGTGCGCTCGGGCGAGACCGGGCGGATCGTGTGGCGGATGGATCCCAAGCAGGAAAAGTTCCCGCTGTCGAACCGCGGCGCCGCGCTGTGGGGCAATCTGGTGATCTCGGTCGCGAGCTACCCGGCCCGCGTCATCGCCACCAACAAGGAGACCGGCAAGATCGAGTGGGAGACCAATATCGACGACAAGCAGGTCGACCTGCAGATCACCGCCGCCCCGCTCGCGGTCAAGGACAAGATATTGGTGGGCGCCGCCGGCGGCGACCGCGGGGTGCGCGATTTCATCGCCGGGCTCGATGCCAAGACCGGCAAGCTCGCCTGGCGGAAATACGTGGTGCCGGCGCCGGGCGAGCCCGGCAGCGAGACCTGGAAGGACAATCACAACGCCTGGCAGACTGGCGGCGGCGCCATGTGGGTGACGGGCAGCTACGACGTGGGCTCGAACCAGGTGATCTGGGGGACCGGCAATCCGGTGCCGATGTTCGATCCGACCTACCGGCCGGGCGACAACCTCTACACCGACAGCATGATCTCCTGGGATCCGGACAGCGGCAAGATGAACTGGTACTTCCAGTACCTGCCGGGCGACATGTGGGACTACGACGAGGAAGGCACCCACATTCTGATCGACGGCGACATCAACGGGCAGAAGCACACCCTGGTGACGCATTCGGCCCGCAACGGCTTTCTCTATACGTTCGAGCGCAACAACGGCCAGCCGGTGCTGGCCAAGCCCTATGTGGAGAAGATCACCTGGACCAAGGGCATCGACCAGAAGACCGGCAAGCCGGTCGACTACGATCCGACCCGGGATCTGCAGGTCTATTCCGGGGTCCAGAACCAGACGCTCGGCGACCGCACCAAGAAGCTCTGCCCAGCGATGTCGGGCGGCAACAATTTCTGGCCGTCGTCCTACAGTCCCAAGACCAAGCTCATGTACATCCCGGCCATGACGTCGTGCAACGAGGTGACGCTCGACCCGAGCCTGTCGAGCAAGGCGGGCGACTGGAAGGGCGCGACCTTCCGGCACATCGAGCGCAACGAGAGCGACCTGATTGCGGCCGATCCACTCACCGGCGAGGTCAAGAAGCGCATCCACATCCCCTACCCCAACAACAGCGGCGCGCTGTCGACCGCCGGCGGGCTGGTGTTCACCGCTTACAGCGACGGCACCTTCGCGGCCTACGACGACGACACCCTCGAGCAGGTGTGGAAGATCAACGTCGGCAACGGCTTCATGGCGCCGCCGATGACCTTCGAGGCCGGCGGCAAGCAATATGTCGCCATCCTCTCCGGCCTGAGCCGCATCTCGCTGCGCGCGCTCTCCTTCACGCCCGAGCTCAAGGAGCAGCGCAACCAGACCATGCTGTTCGTGTTCGCGCTGTAGGGGGGCGCTGCATTCGGCTGAATGTCAGGGACGCACGGCATTTCACCCCTTCTCCCCGCGCGCGGGGAGAAGGTGGGATGAGGGGGCCCGTCCGCGAGTCTGAGCTCGTGGAAACGCCCCCTCACCGGGCCGAGTCCGGGTTTTCCGTCTTGCCGTGTCGACCTCTCCATAGCCCGTCGAAGACGGGCGTAACGCCCTGATGGCACGCGGGGCGAGGAGCGCCGCGTCCTGTCGCAGTCACCGCGGACTCAACGGTATCTGAATGCACGATCGGCCGAATGATTTGTTGTAGTTGCGTCACATTCCCGACAAATCGCGCGCGGTCTCGGGCATTCACCTGACCCACATCCAGGGATTGCCCGGATATCGGTCGGTGCGGTTCTTCGGTCTGATCCATGACGCGGCGACGCCTCTGCCCCAATGACGGTGTCCGCGACCGGGCGTCTCCGATATCTGCTCGTGGCCGAGCAGTCGGGGGGGAAAACCACCCCGGTCGCATTCCGATACCGTCCCGGCGTCGCCGCACCTTTCCCATTCGGCCCGATGCCCACCGCGTGACAGCGTCGCAGGCGCGCGCAATTCGTCCTCAACGTTTCAAGGCGATGGTATTAGGCTATGTTGCGGGCCGGAACGGCTGGGGAAACAGGAACAAGGACCGGATCGGATGATGTCCCATCGGCAGATCGCGGGATGCCGCGGCTTCACTTCGGGGCCTTGGGGCTTGGCGCTCGGGCGCTCCGCGCTTGGGCGCTTCGCGCTTCGGCGCCTCGCGCTTGGTGCTGCTCTCCTCGGCGCGGCCGTCATGCCGGGGACCGCCAAGGCGGATTCGGTATCCGACTTCTACACCGGCAAGACCATGTCGCTCCTTATCGGCTTTCCGCCGGGCGGCGGCTACGACACTTATGCACGGGTGCTGGCGCGCCATTATGGCAAGTTCATCCCGGGCCATCCCGCGGTGGTGCCCTCCAACATGCAGGGTGCCGGCTCGCTCTTGGCCGCAAATTACCTCTACGCCAAAGCCCCCAATGACGGGCTTACGCTCGCCATGTTCGCCGCCTCCGCCGCCATGGAGCCGTTCATGGGCAACAAGTCGGCGCTGTTCGACGCCGCCAAGTTCAGCTGGATCGGCAGCATGTCGCAGGACGTCGCCTTCTGCGGGGTGTGGCAGGGCCCCGGCGCGCCCAAGACCTTCGACGAGATGATGACCAAGGAGACCATCTTCGGCGGCGGCGCCACCGCCGCCATCACGTACCAGCATCCGATGGTGCTCAAGAACGTGCTGGGCGCCAATATCCGGGTCATCCCAGGCTACCCGGGCACCCGCGAGGTCAATCTGGCGCTGCACCGCGGCGAGGTGAACGGCACCTGCGGGCTCTATGTCTCGACCATCAAGGCGAGCTTCAACGACGAGGTGGCGAGCGGCCAGCTCAAGCCGGTGATCCAGATGGGCGCCAAGAGATCGGACGAGTACGGCAAGGTTCCGAGCGTGTTCGATTACGCGAAGACCGACATGGACCGCGCGGTGCTCGACGTGCATTTCAAGCAGCTCCTGCTCGGCCGCGCCCTCGCCGGACCGCCCAACATTCCGGCCGATCGCCTCAAGGCGCTGCGCGAGGGTCTGGTCGCCACCATGAAGGACAAGGATTTTCTCGCCGAGGCCGAGAGGGTCGGGCTCGATATCGACCCGGCCTCCGCCGAGGAGGTGGAGCAGCTGCTGGTGCGGTTCGCGGCCTACCCGCCGGAGGTATTCCGCAAGGCGCAGGAAGCGATCGGGCGGTGAGGCGCGCAATGCTCACTGCCGGTTCGGAGGTAGTCTCTGCGTCGTCCCAGCCGTAGCGCCGGGACCCATACCCCGCTGCTGATCTGATGGGGCACGGCGGCTCCCTGCTTTCGCAGGGACGACTCGTGCCGTGCGGACATTTAGCAAACCAATATGCGGGAATTGGAGATCGCTGCCCGAAAATAAGACAAGTCCTGCAAAAGTTTCGCGATCGGAGGGAAATTCTCCGCAATTTGGCGAAAAAAAGCAGGAATCTTTCGCCGGCACGCCCGACGTTGGAATGAACCATAGGGTTGAACATGGTCATGTGAGCCGCGATATCGTATATTGGAATCAAACGCGCGAAGCGGGCGCCGCGCATTGGAAAACGAGACTTCAGGTTTATGGACTTCATTGATCCGCTTTATTCCATCTCGGGATTCGGCGTGGGTGTTCTGGTCGGCATGACCGGCGTCGGCGGCGGCTCGCTCATGACGCCGCTGCTGATTCTGCTGTTCGGCATTCATCCGGCGACCGCGGTCGGCACCGATCTGTTGTACGCCGCAGCCACCAAGACCGGCGGCAGCCTGGTGCATGGCTTGGCGCGCAGCATCCATTGGCCGGTGGTCGGGCTCCTCGCCTGCGGCAGCCTGCCGGCGAGCATCCTGACGCTGGTCGTGCTGTGGCGGCTCAACCTCAACAGCGAGGTCGCCCGCAGCCTGATCAACCTGGTGCTTTGCGGCGCCTTGTTCCTGACCGCGCTGGCGCTGGTGTTCCGCAACGCCATCATGAACCGGTATCGCCACCGGTTCGACCGGCTCAGCGCCGCCAATACCTCGTTCATCACCGTCATGGTCGGCGCCGTGCTGGGCGTGGTGGTGTCGATCTCCTCGGTCGGGGCCGGCGCGGTCGGCGTCACCGCCCTGCTGCTGCTCTATCCGAAACTGCCGATGGTGCGCATCATCGGCTCCGACATCGCCCATGCGGTGCCGCTCACCTTGGTGGCCGGCACCGGGCACTGGCTCGGCGGCACGGTTGACTGGCATCTCATGGGCTCGCTGCTGGTCGGCTCGCTGCCGGGAATCATGATCGGCAGCTATTCGGCCATCCGGGTGCCAGAGACGGCGCTGCGGCTGGTGCTCGCCGCCACCCTGATGCTGGTGGCGACCAAGCTCGCGGTCGACGAATGGAATGCGCCGTCGTCGGTGCTCACCGCCTATACCAAGCGGGCGCCCAACTGAATTGCGACATAGCTGACTTACAGCCACACAACTGCTAATCTGCAACTGATTTGCGGACTCGGAGTTATCGCTTCATGATCGATGCCGACGACGACTCGCCTGCCGGCTTGCCGGCCCAGCCGGCGCAAGGCCAAGGCCCCGACGTCCGCGATGACCTGGACGACATCGTCTATCCGTCCACCATCGCCTTCATCCTGGTGCACCTGGCCTGCTTCGCCGCGATCTGGACCGGCATCACCTGGCAATCGGTCGCCATCTGCGCCGGGCTCTACTGGCTGCGCATCTTCTTCATCGGCGCCGGCTATCACCGCTATTTCTCGCACCGGGCGTTCGCCACCAGCCGAGCGTTCCAGCTCCTGCTCGCGGTCGGGGCGCAGAGCACGACGCAGAAAAGCGTGCTGTGGTGGGCGACGCAACACCGCCACCACCACCTGCATTCCGACACCGAGCGCGACCTGCATTCGCCGCGCCAGAAGGGCTTCTGGTACAGCCATGTGGGCTGGATCTTCGCCCGCCGGCAGGACTCGCTCGATTTCACCAAAATCGCGGATTTCGCCAAGTTCCCCGAATTGATGTGGCTGCACCGCTTCGAGCAGGCGCCGTCGCTGGCGCTGGCGGTGATCTGCTTTCTCATCGACGGCTGGACCGGCCTGGTGATCGGCTTCTTCTGGAGCACCGTGCTGGTGTACCACGGCACCTTCTGCATCAACTCGCTCGCCCATGTGCACGGCCGCAAGCGCTACGTGACCGGCGACGATTCCCGCAACAACTGGCTGCTGGCGCTGTTCACCATGGGCGAGGGCTGGCACAACAACCACCATGCCTATCAGAGCAGCGTGCGGCAGGGCTTCCGCTGGTGGCAGATCGACTGCACCTATTACCTGCTCAAGCTGATGTCGTTCGGCCGGCTGGTGTGGGACCTCAAGACGCCGCCGGCCGCGGTGGTGCGCAACGAGCATGGGCTCGGCTCGCGGGTGATCAGCCGCGCCGCCACCCAGCTGGCGGAGAGCTTCAACACCGACCGCATCGCGGCCGCGGTCAGCACCGCGCTCGAAGGCGCCAGCCTCGCCGCGCTCTCGGAGCGGCTGGCCGCCGCGCAGCATCGCGCCGCCGACGTGCTGGGCGGCCTGTCGCTGCCGCACCTGCCGACCCGCGAGGAGGTGCTGGCGAGAGCCACCACCATGTTCGCCCGCACCCGCTCCATGGACGCCATCGTGGAGCGCGCCTACGAGCTGATGCTCGCCTCGATCGCGGCACGGCTGTGCGGGGCGGCCGCGGTGGCATAAGCGGACTCGGTCGACGGATTACTGGGCGCACCTCTCGAATTTGTCATGGCCGGGCTTGTCCCGGCCATCTCGCTTAGATTGACACCGTGCGCGCCTTGCTTAGATGGCCGGGACAAGCCCGGCCATGACAACCGATGTTATTTGCCGGTCGATTTGAAATACCGCAAATCCGGCCCCGGCTGGTCCTTCTTGGTGGGCATCAAGAGGCCGTCGGCGCTGATCATGTAGGCCTCCTTGCCGATCTCGATGTGGTTGTTGTTCTCCGAGCAGCTGACCTCGCGCCAATAGGGCTGCGCCCCCGCCTCGCGCCGGTATTTCTTGTTCACCGTCCAGGGGCGGGTGAGCGCGTGATCGAGCACCGTGACGTCGTCATGGAACACGTCGCGGTCGGCGGCATCGAGATAGATGCGCTCCTTCACGATGGTCTGGTTGTCGTGGTGGAGCGGGATGCCGCTGCTGTCGAAGGCGCGCGGCCCCTTGAAGCCGCGGGTCTCAGCCTCGAGCAAGTCGAAGCGGCCGCTGCCGGTGCTGTCGACCCATTTGCCGATGGAATAGCCGAGCAGGCTCGGCTCGATCTCCGCCGGCCAGTCGCGCCCGTCGGTGAAGATGCGGCGGTTGTCGTGGATGTGCTGGACCAAAATGTGCGTGGTCTGCGGCGTGACCACCAGCTCCATCTGGCCATAGCCGTTGGTGACCCGCGGCATGCCGGGCGAGACGCAGGTGAAGGTGGGCGTGGTGCCCTGCCCGCCGGCGGCCTGGTCCGCCAGGTTGGCCTCGAAGATCGCCTGATACTCGCCGATGAGCGGCGCCTGCTGCCCCTGCCCCCACGGCTTGTTGGTATCGAACCGCATCGGCCCGCCGACCGGCCGCCACTGGCCCTTGAAGTCCGGATATTTGGTGTCGTCGAACGCCCGCGCGCTTCCCATCGCGGCACCAAGCGCCGCCGCCAGCGCGAGCGCGCCGATCAGGCCCCGATCCAGCATGTCAGTCCTCCCTCGATGGCGATGGCGCCATGCCGCCATGGCGCGCGTTCCGTCCCGGAATGTCTTGTTCGGCTTTTTGTATCAGGCAGCGCCTGGCGCACCGTCGTGCGGTGGCAGCGGAAAATTATCACCTCGCCGTGCCGGGGTCCAACGCCGGGCGTGCCCGGCCGTCAGAATGCTGGGCAGGACCGCGCCAGCCCCGGCGCCGCAAACGACCGCGCCCCGGCCGGGCCGATGCCGTCACCGCCCAAAGGAAACTTGCACCTCAGGATGGACCCTGAATATCGGGTGCCTTATACAGGGCCTCCCATCAAGCCGCCCGGCCCGCCCAAAGGCCCGGCGCGCTTGGGAATAGCCTGCCGGTTCAAAGGCTTATTGGGGGATCGTCCAATGGTAGGACTACGGACTCTGACTCCGTCAATCTAGGTTCGAATCCTAGTCCCCCAGCCAATTGATTTTATTCAGCTTTCCCCGTTCTCCTCACTAGAACAGAATGGGCAGTTGGGAGGTCAGTTGGGAGAATTTGCTCCCTTTTCGGCAGAATTTGTCCCCTGTTCGAGTTTCCTGATCGCGCTTTCCGCGAGCGCCGGATCGCGGTGCAGATAGTGCGCATCGAGGATCGAGCGCACATCGCGCAGCGAGTGTCCGGTGATGGCGGCGATCTCCGCCTCGCTGCATCCCACAATCGCCAAACGCGTGACGGCCGTGCCGCGCAAATCATTGAACGTCACGCCGACGACCCCGGCCTTGGCGCACGCCTTGCGCCAGGAACTCAGGAAGCCATTTGCCGTCCACGGCCGCTGGTCGGTACTGACCAGAATGATAGTGCTGATCTTCGGCGCCGCGTCCAACGCCGCCTTGAGCGGCGCACCGACTGGCACGGTCACCGTTACGCCGCGCGGGTGCTTCTTCGTGATCGTCTTGCGTGGGCGCAGCCGAATGGTCTTGCCGTCATAGGCAGACCACGGCAGCCGCAGCAGATCGCCTTCGCGCTGGCCGGTCCAGAGGCCAAGCAACAGCGGTAGGTGAAGATGCGGGGGTGCGGATCGGATGAATGCTGCCTCATCGTCGGGCGTCCAAATGTTGTCCACGCGCGTGGAACCGTAAAGCCGCCCTCCCCTGGCGCACGGATTGTCTTTGATTTTGCCGCGATCAACCGCGACCGAGAGAATGCGGGCGAGCACCGTCCAAGCATAGTCGGCTTGTCGGCGAGACTTCGCAGCCAGCTTGTCGCGCCACTCCTTGAAATCGCCACGAGAACGGCGATCGGCGAGGGCCGCGAGCGGGAAATCACTGAACTTCTGCTCAATGATTTTGATCTGTTTGACGTAGTCGGAGCGTGTGCGGTCGGCAATGTCCTTAGTGAACTCGGTGGTGGTCTGAAAATAATCGATGAGGCTTTGTAACGTCCCTTCCGGCGCCACGACCTTGCGCGCTACGGCTGCGTTGTAACTGGCGACAAATTCCGCCGTTCCCAGCTCGCCACGCAAGGGTGGGCCACCCTTCCAGGCGTACCAGTACGTCCGCGTGGTGCCGTCGGCGAGCCGCTTGGTGATCGAGTTAACGCCCCTGAGCGTCACGCGCATGGCTGGCCCTCCACTGGTCGAGTTCGTTGCCCGCGCTCTTCGTCTCCGGCTTGCCGGCAATGATGACGATTTTGCCTTCCTTGTCCACCTCGACACGCGCGATCTCAACCCCGGCGGCGACCGCTCCCTTGATCGCTCGGACCATGTCCGATTGCTTGAAGGTGCAGGGGGCGCGAGACATGATCATGCGCCTCCCTCGGCGATCAACTCGGGGGCGCAGCTCGGTGGTCCTGACAGGCGCTGGTGGGCCACGGCGCTCATGACCCGAAGTCCTCCCGCGACTGGCGCTCGACCGCCCAGCGGGTCCGGGACGCTGGCGGCCCCAATGCCGCCGTCGATGCGGCCGAACCTTCGGCATACGTCAGCGGTGGGTCGGTCCAGAACCCTGGTGCCGGCGGAAAGGTCCTGGAGGTGCCGTCCAGCGACCGGCGCACGGCTGTGACGACGGAACCCGGCCAGCGGTCGAGGACAGCCTGGACAAGCGCCGGCAGAGCTGGGACGGGGTGGTGGACGGCAACGTCGGGTGTGGCGGCCGGGACGGCCGGTTCAGCCTCGGCAAACTGACTTTGGCCGTTCGAAGCCACTAAAGTCGTGAAAGTTGCTAAAGTATCGCCACCTGCAACTTTGGCAGGGCTGGCCCGGTACTCTCGATTTTCGAGCCAGGCGGCGGGATTGAACTTCTCGAACATCATGACAGGACCCGCCATGCTTCCCGGCGATGCTGGCCGTCGATGTCGGCACCGGCTTGGAGCCGAACCATGTGGCCATGCTCTTCAAGGATTCCGACCAGCTTTTTGGCCGTGGCCTTATCGCGGATAGAGTTTGGTCCCTTCTGGTAGATGTTCGGGAGCGACACCACAGGCTTACCCCACGGCCCGCGCAGCCAGGCCAGCAGCTTCTGTGCCGCAATCAGATCGTCGGAGACCCGGCTCGTCTCGTGCAGGCGCAGAGCTTCCGCCGCATAGTGTTGAGCGAGCTGGATACCGGCCTGCATGTGGGTCGTGAGGATCTCCGTGGCCGCCAGATCGTCCACCAGCGTCAGCACCCCGGCCAGCCGAGCGGCGTGCTCCGGCAGCTTGTTCGCCAGTCCGCGCACCGGCTCAAGAGCGCCACCGGGGCCGATCATGCGCTCGACATGGTCGGCAAAACCGCGCCACAGGCCGGCGGCCTGCTGGGAAAGCTCGATGACGCGCGGGGCCAGCTCGTTCTGCTTGCCGTCCGCCAGCGGCAGATTGGCGGCAAAAATCTCATCCAGGCGCGCCCGGTAGGCGTCCAGGTGGACCTGGGTCTCGTTCTTCTCGTCGTGCTGGAACCTCGTGCCGGCGGTGCTGTCTGGGGCACTCACCAGGCAGCGCGACAGGAGACCCTGCTCGATCAGCAGCGGGTCTGCCAACCAGAGCGCCGCTACGTCGGGCTGCGCCATCAAATGCACCGAGACCCGACGACCGACGAGCGTCGTGGCACCGTCGCCGGACCGGACGCGCTTGATCTCGTCACCGTCCCAGAAAGCCGACAATCCGGCCGCAGTTTTGAGCCGGTGGTCCGCGGACATGCCATGGCCGGCAATGAACTGGCCCCCCTCCGAGGAGAAGACGCCGAGACTGGCGCGGCCATGGATCGCGAGCTTGCACAGACCCTCGAACGTCGGCTCCTGGCAGGTCAGGATCGGCGATAGCGGCGCAACCGGCGCAGGTCCGAGCTGGTCCAGCGCGGCCTTGATCTTGGCCATGTCGCCTTTGCAGCTCTTGGCCGCAACATCGCGCGCCTTCTCGTAGGCCACCTTCATGTTCAGGTAGCTGGGGAGGTCCAATTCGTACTGACCACGCAGATCCGCCTCGTGCTTGCGTGCCGACCGCAATGCCTCGGCATCAGCAGCGGTTTTGCGCTCGCCGGACCGCGCGATCGTCAGAAAATACTCGCTGATCGGCCGAACTTGGCCGATGGGGAGCTTGACGTCGGCATAGCCCTGCACCGCCAGCGTGGCGGCTGCGAGTACCGACTGGCCACAGATCGCCATTGGCGCCTGGACGCGGTCCTGGATCGCCCGGGCAGCACTGGCAAGGGCGGGGCCGAGCGCGTCGACCGGGAACTGATCGGCGGACGGCATGTCGCGCATCAAGGGCCGCGGCGCCTCGGCGGCGGTTTCGGCTTCGGTGTCCGCAGTCTGCGCCGCCGGCGACCAGTCAGCAGTTGCCTCAGCCATATCGACGAGCTGCTCGAGCGTGCCGCCGGCCGCAATCCAGTCGGAAACGTCGGCCTTCGGCGGACATGCCGGCCAATGCTTGACGAGATCGACGACGCGGGTGCGCGAGGCAACGCCGCGCAGACCGGCCGCGATGGTTTTCATGTGCTTGCGGCCGGGTTCGTCGTTGTCCGGCAGCAGGACCACGTTGGCGCCACGCAGGTATTCGTTATACGAGGCGTCCCACTTGTTGACACCCATCGGACAGGTCGTCGCGGTGATGCCGAACTTGCGGACGTTGTCGACGTCCTTCTCCCCCTCGACGATGCAGACAAACGGCACCTTGTCGGCGACCGCCTTTATCAGCTCCGGCAGCCGGTACAGCACCCTCCGTGTCTTATCGAGCCCCCATATCCAGCCGCCGCTGCCGTTGGGGCGGCACTGGCGAAAGTCTTTGGGCTCACACCTCACGACCCTGAACAGGAGTTTGCCACACTCGTCGAGATAGTCATATTTGGCGACGGCGCGTGACTTCTGCGGGTGGTTGGCCGCTGCGCTGCCGTTGGTGTGCAGCGGCTTGGCGGTGCCGTTGTTGGGCGCATTGGCGCCGCTGCTCCCGACCGGCGGCTTGTTGGTGCCGATATTGTCATCCAAAAGACCCTCCCGACGCAGCCAGTCGACCGCCTCGGCGTGGGTGCTGCAGCCACCGTAGTGGACAATAAAGTCGAGCAGCCCGCCACCAATCTTGGCCTCGTGGTCGTAGAAGGTGCCGTCCTTCGTTTTGATCGAGATCGAGCCGCGATCACGAAAGCGCAGGTCGCCAAGCTTGGAGAAGCGCACGTTCGGCTCCCCCAACAGCCGCTGCGCGACCAGCGGCATCAGAGCGACGAAGTCGATGTCCTTGTGGGTATCTGGATAAATATCAGAAACTTTCATAACGCACGTCCCCCATGACTTCACGCCGCGCGGGGGGGCGACCCCCGCACGGCGCTGATGTCTTGTTATTGTTCCTTAGAGCGGGTTGCCGTCCTCATCGGCCGGCGGGGGCTCCGACGGGCCGTCGAAGGTTGGGATCTCATCGTTGAGGTCGACCTCGATCGGCGGCGGCGCCGGCTTGCGGATCGGCGTGTTCCCCGACTGCATGACGCGAACCGCGATACTCACGTTGCCGTTGTACTCAATGGGCGTCGGAAAGACCGTGATCGGCTTACCATGCCATCCGTCGGTGTCGCCGCCGTGCAGCTTGGCGATTGCGTTGAAATTCGTCTTGTTGCAGACGAGAGTCTTGAGATTGGTGAGCTCGATGACGAGCTTGCGGGTCTTTTCGCGCCCGATTTCTTTGATCTCGCACCCCACGATCCTGGTCTGGGTGGGGCCATCCAGGTCGGAGCCGGTCAGGTACAGCGAAGGATAGATATCGGAGATGAGCATAGTGGTGGTCCTTATTGTCATGCGCTGGCTTTGCAAAATTCTGTTGCTGAGCCGGGCGGTTTCCGGGTGCGCTTGGCTTACGATCTGCGTGCCGTGCGCGCGCGGCAAAAAGCCTCAAAGGCCGTGCCCCTCTTGCTAAATCCCGGGCCGGTGCTGGCGAGATTTTTGCCGCGCTTGGTGCAGAAGTGGCGTCGACTGAAAACTATTCCCGGGGACATGATTGGAGAGACGCTGGGGCGCATCTTGTCCCTCGGTTAGGGACAAGTTCACCCACGCACGAACGTTGATCTTGTCCCTACTTGGACCGCAGGATGCGCAGCGCCCGTTTAAGCCGCTGGCCGCGTCCGCTGGGTTGCGTGCGCATACCGGGCGGCAAAAGCTGCTCGAACGCCTCGGCAAGCACAACAAAACGTCCACCGGCGATGGGACCGCTTCTATTGATGACCGTTGCTTTAATCCCGTTCTTCTCAGCAATAATTTTCAACACCCGCGTGAAGTCCGCGTACCACTCAAATTGGTCGGGGCCGGGTTTCCCCGGAATCGCCTCGCAAGCCTTCGCGGCGGCGTGACATGTCTTAGTCACTCTGCGCAATTGCTGGCAAAAGTCGCCCAGGTAGTCACCGCCCAAGATCGACTGGACTAGGTTGATAGCCTGAATATCGCGCTCGGTCTGGAAGCCAGAACGCAGCAGAATGCGCTCGGCCAACTCAAGGCACACTGCTATTGATTCAAGCGCTGACTTTACCGCCGTTACCCGCGGCATGTCCGGGTTGCTCAACCACCACCGACCGATGGCGGTCCCAAACCCTGTTCGCACCATTTCTTCGTCTTCGGATGAAAGCGGTGCGAGGCCGAGACTAGCAACCACTTGATCCAAGGTGGTGGTGGCTTCGCAGACAGGGGTCTCGTGAAGCGAGGCAATGATAGCGCCTGTTTGCGGCAACCGCCGAGCCATAGCACCACCTCCACCGCCAGTCGCGAAAGGTAAGCCGGACGCGGCGCCCGTATCCGCCGACAAGGTCGTCGCCCGACCCTCGCACCGGGCCTATAGAGCCCGATTTTCCGCGGGACAGGTAGCCCGCGTTTTTCAATTTTGGCCATTTGGAGCTGCAAAACTTGCGAAAGCTGCGAAAGTTGGGGGCAAAAACCCTAAAACTTTCGCGGCTTTCGCGACTTTCGCAGGTGCCGAGGGGGATTTCTCAATTTCCGCCGGAGCTGGGGCGGCGATAGGACGAGGCCGATGAGCGCAGCAGCACCAGCCCCGCCAGCAGCAGGGCTCCGCCGCGCCGTCCCCGTCACGCTCATGCGGCCTAGCCGTCGCCAGTATCACACCCCCAAGCCAGCGATCCGGACCCGGTGGACCGCCATCGCCGTCACGGAGCCATCGGAACAGGCGGCGATCACCTCGGCCGGCTTGGTCGACATGAGTGTCGCCGCTTGGCGCACTATCGCATCAGCGACCACGACCTCATGGCTACTGCGGTATAAGCCGTGGGCTCGGCTCCTGGAGGATGCTTGTAACATTCCGTATTTGGCGTATAATACGGAATATCTCATTCAATCCGATGAGGTTTTCTATGGTCAAGTTAACGGTCGACCAGGGTGGCCCAACAGGCGAAATACGGAAAGTCACGCCGCGGCGTCTCAAAAACCGGTCCTATCGCGACCGGGAACACCTGGAGCCCAAGGAGGTCGAACGCCTCCAAGAGGCCGCCCGCAAACACGCCCGGTACGGTCACCGCGATGCCACCGCCATCTTGATTGCCTATCGTCACGGCTTGCGAGCCAGCGAGCTTTGCGACCTGACCTGGGACCTGATCAACCTCGATAAGGGCACCATCTTGGTACACCGTGCCAAGGGCGGCACCGACAGCAAGCACCCGCTCACCGGCAAGGAGATCAGGGACCTGCGCAAGCTGCGCCGCGAGAACCCAGAGAGCCGCTTCGTGTTCCTCACCGAGCGCGGTGGCCCAATGAGTACCTCGGGCTTCCTCAAGATGGTCGGTAAGATGGGCGACCTCGCGAAGCTGGGCAGCCTCAAGGTCCATCCACACATGCTGCGGCACGCCTGCGGCTTCAAACTGGCGAACGACGGAATCGACACCAGGACGATTCAGGACTACCTCGGCCATATCGATATCAAGCACACGGTGATCTACACGAGATTGCAGGACACCAAGTTCAACGGCATCTGGAGGGATTAGGTTGGCGATCAGGTTGTGAGACCGATTGCTCCATGCTGCGGCGTGCCGGGACGCAACCATTCCTGCAGCTTCGACCATCGTCGCCGGCCCGAGATGTTTCGCACAGCTATGGCGACGGCCTTCTTCTGGCCAACCAGCACAACCAGCCGCTTTCCGCGCGTGATGCCTGTATAGAGAAGGTTCCGCTGCAGCATGGGGTAATGTTGAGTCAGCACCGGGATTATGACGGCTGGATACTCGGAGCCTTGGCTCTTGTGGATGGTGGTGGCGTAAGCGGGGACCAGCATGTCGAGTTCGCCAAACCCGTAAGTGACGGAGCGGCCGTCGAAGCTGGCGCGGACTTCGCCCGCATTGGGGTCAACCTCGTCGATATAGCCGATGTCGCCGTTGTAAACCTCCTTGTCGTAGTCGTTCTCGATCTGCATGACCTTGTCGCCGGGGGCGAATGTCCAGCCGAACCGCTCCACTTTCCGTTCGCCAGCGGGATTGAGGGCGGCCTGTAGCTCGATGTTCAAGGAACGTGCGCCCACGCCGCCGCGGTTCATCGGACAGAGCACCTGGATGTCACGGATCGGATCGAGGCCAAACCGCCGCGGGATACGGGTCTTCACCAGTTCGACGATGCGGCCAACGGCGTTCTCCGAATCGTTTGCAGGGACGAAATAGAAGTCGCTATCCTGCTCGGGCTGGCCGAACTCCGGCATCTGTCCCTGGTTGACCCGGTGGGCGTTGACGATGATCCGGCTCTTGGCCGCCTGGCGGAACACCTCGGTCAGGCGCACGACCGGGATCGCGCCGGACCCGATCACGTCCGCCAGCACCTGGCCCGGCCCAACCGAGGGAAGCTGGTCGACGTCACCCACGATCAGCAGGGCGGCTTGGTTCGGCACGGCCTTGAGCAAGGCGTGCATCAGCAAGATATCCACCATGGAGGTCTCGTCGACGACCAGGAGATCGCAGTCGAGTGGATTATCGGAACTACGCCGAAACCCGCCGGCCTTCGGATCGACCTCAAGCAGCCGGTGGATAGTGCGTGCCTCCATGCCGGTGGCCTCGCTCATGCGCTTGGCGGCACGGCCCGTGGGTGCGCAAAGCAGAATAACCACCCCTTTGGCCGCCAGGATACGCAGGATCGAGTTGACGATCGTGGTCTTGCCGACACCGGGACCACCGGTGATGACCAGGGCCTTGGCGCTCAGGGCCAGCCGCACGGCGGCCGTCTGGCTCTCGGCCAGGGTCAGGCCAGTGCGTTGCTCAACCCAGGGCAGGGCCTTCTCTGCCTCGATCCAGGGCCACGGCAATGTGCCGCCGGCGAGGGTGCGCAGGCGCTCCGCCACGGCGCGCTCGGCACCATGCAGGCCGGCAAGGAAGATACAGTCCGTTTCGCCGATCCGGTCGGCGATCACCGATCCCTCCTGCCGCTCCAGGTCGAGGGCGGTATGGATCAGCCCCTGTGGGACCTCGAGCAGCTTCTCGGCCAAGGGGATGAGTTCGCCGGTCGGCAAGCCGCAATGCCCCTCGTCCATGGCTTCCGTCAACGCATAGGAAATACCGGCCCGGACCCGCACCATGGCGGTCTTCTCGATGCCGAGCTTCATCGCGATGGCGTCGGCGGTCTTAAAGCCGATGCCACGGATGTCCCGCGCCAGCCGATACGGGTTCTCGGTCATGACCTGGATGGCGTCGGCACCATAAGTCTTGAAAATCCGGACCGCCCGCGCCGTACCGACACCGTGGCTGTGCAGAAAAACCATGATTTCCCGCACCGCCTTCTGCTCCGCCCAGGCGGCAAGGATGCTGGCGGCGCGGACCGGCCCGATACCGTCGACCTCGCGCAACCGGTCCGGGGTCGCCTCGATGACGTCGAACACCTTCTCGCCGAAGGCGTGGACGAGCTTCTTGGCGTACACCGGGCCAACGCCCCGGATCATGCCGGACGAGAGATACTTCTCGATGCCGTCGGCCGACGTTGGGGCCGATGTGCGTAGGAACTGGGCTTTGAACTGCTGGCCGTGGGTGCGGTCGTTGACCCATTCGCCCGAAGCCGTGATCCACTCCCCGGCCGCGATGCCTGCGGCATGGCCGACCACGGTCACGAGGTCACGATGGCCGCGCGCCTTGGCCCGCAGGACGCAGAAGCCGTTCTCGTCATTGTGGTAGGTGACCCGCTCTACGAGACCGGCCAGAACTTCTTGGGTTGAGGGTACCGCCTGCGGCTTCATGTCTGGACCGGGACGCGCTCGGGGGGGGGACCACCAACATCCCCACCACCATATTGTGGAACGTTTTTGTACGTGGCGCGTATGGCGGCCGAAGTTGTGGCCTTCTTCGATCCAACGTCCACTGAACTTAATGACAAGTATCGGCAGATTAGGAAACCGGAAGATCCCGAGACATACGAAGAGTATATATCCAAGACCGGTCATCCGGCCGGCCGAGCCAGCGCCATCGCGTTCCAGACCATCATCGATAGCCCGCGTATGGGCGGCCACCTCAACCAAATGCGCTGGAGTGTCGTCACTTTCAAGAACCCCAGGCACACGCTTCTAACGTCCGATCGGCCCATTATCATGACCAACGGCATCGTAAAGCCAGGGGATCATCTCGCGCTGCCCGTCGGGCCTTTGTCTCTATTCATCGCTTCCAACAACGTAGAGACCGAGGACATCATTAAAAACATGGATCCGCGCCAGCTAATGGCGCAGGTTAATAATCGCGTGGCTTCGCAGGCCCGCAAATTCGTCTACGGCACCGACGACAGCCAACTCCGGTTCGTAGCCAACCGTCTTGGTAAAATGGAGCCCTCCACCCCGCTCGAAACGCGCTTCCCAGCATGACGGGTCATTTGGGCGGCAGACCCCCGGTTTCGATCGCCATGCTCGACGTTAGAGCGACCTCTTGCTCCTCTTCGGAGGCAGCTTCAATAATTCGGCTGGTTCAACGTCAAGGGCCTTCGCGAGTCTCCCAACTATCTTGAGGCTCGCGTAAAACACACCTTTTTCAAGCTGGCTGAGATAGCCCCGGCTGACTCTCGCTTCATACGCTAAGTCGTCCTGTGACAGCCCCTTGGCGTGTCGCAGCCGGCGCAAATTGGTGGCAAAAACCTCTCGCAAGTCCATGCGAGAAGCGAAGGGAACTGTTCAAAATATGCACCTCGATATATTGAACAAAGTGCCAAGATGCGCCAGTATTCAACAGGATGCAGGGCGGCGCGGCCAAATCATGGGTCGGCCAGGATCGAACGGAGGGGGTTATGATCTCTCGAGCGCTCGCATTTTCAATTGCCATTGGGTCTGCAGCCATCCAACTGGGAAACGCCGGTGCGCAGCAAACGCTCAATCCGAGTGACGCAATGACCCAAATGCTACGGCGAGAGATGGACCGCCGATCACCTCAACCACCGCAGGCGGCTGTATCTCCTAACGCAGTGCCCTACGCCCAGCCCGCGGATGATTTCAACCGCTACTCGGTCCCAGGACCCGCCTTCGGTAACGCGAGAGCGCAAAGCCGGGGGGACCCAACAAGCCCCAATGCCGCCAGCGGAGCCGCCCGATGCGACGTCTATGCGAGCAAGAGTTGCGCTACAGACTTGAGTAATTGGGGAACCCCAGTCACGAAGGACACGCCTGTCCATGTCGCGACCCCCGAGGAGATCGAGAGGAACTGGCAAGCTCGGGTGCGCACTATGAAGGAGGCGGAGCGTCAAGAGCAGGAGCGGCAAGAACTGCTGCGGCGTCTCATTGAAGAAGATATGCGCTCGCCGCCCCCGATGTCCTGTATGACCAGGAGTCTTGGCGGAGGGGATTTCACCACCGACTGTTTCTGACTTGCGTTTGACCGAGACCGCGGGGAGGCCGTCAGTTGACTCAAGACACCTCGTTGCTCTCCGCGACCCCGCCCCAAATCTCGCCCGCCGATGCATGGGATCGTGATTCAGCCCGCAGAGCCCTCGATGAACTCTTTACGGTCGCCCATCAGTACAATTCGAGCAAAGCATACCTCGAACTAATGCAATTCATCGGCCGGTTTCGGTCGTATTCCCCCTTCAACGCCATGTTGGTCCATACGCAGATGCCGGGGGCGCGTTTTGTCGCCACAGCGCATCGATGGGCTCGGGAGTTTCGTCGGCAAATCAAAGTCGGCGGGCGACCACTCATTATCCTTCAACCAATGGGGCCAGTGCTGTTCGTGTTTGATGTTGTGGATACCGAACCCCTACCAGATGCTCGTCCCTTGCCTCATTGGGTCGAGCATCCCTTCGCGGTAAACAGCGGCGAGATCGGGAGGGAGTTGGAGCAGACCATCGAAAACGCCAAGCGAGATGGGGTGAATGTCAGTGAGCGAGCCCATGGATCGCAAAGAGCCGGTTCGATTCAGGCGGCCGGCCCCGGGCTCTATTTGGAGGTGACGGTGGCCACCAGGCCGCATACGGTAGTCCATCGGGTACAGCGGCAATATGAGCTATTATTAAATAGCAATCTGTCCCGCGAGTCTCGATATGCCACTCTCGTTCACGAACTTGGCCATCTATACTGCGGTCACCTGGGCACACCCGATCCAAAATCCTGGCCAGATCGAAGGGGGTTGCCGATTGAGATTCGAGAGTTCGAGGCGGAGTCGGTCTGTTATCTGGTCTGTGCCCGGCGCGGAATCCAAAACCCATCGGCGGAATACCTTGCAGGGTACGTGCGTAACTATGAAACTACGCCACCCATCAGCCTCGATGCCGTCATGAAGTCATCTTGGCTGATCGAGCAAATGGGGCGAGAACGGCTCAAGTTACGGGCGCAAGACAAGAATTGACCCGCAGGGTTCAGCACAGGCCTGGTGAGTTTCTTCGGGGCTGTTGACACGGTAGATGCGGCCGACGTCCTGACCGCCATCGAACACGTCGAAATCATCGTCATGCCAGTCTCCGCCTTTGTGTAAATCGGCGTCCAACTTTGATCCACGCCAAAACCGTCGCAAATTATTGATCGACAAGCTCTTTGTTAGTAATAGGCTGGGTCACGATTGGACGCCGATGGATTCCTCCAGGAATCTATAATTCCGCAAGCGCCGCAACCACTTGTCCCCGAAATCTGGGTGGGTCAAAGTTGGACGCCAATTCACAACCAGGCGCGACCGCCACCAGCGAAGTGCTCAAGCTTGCGCCAAGGTCCCTTGCCGGGGGGCTTCCGGGGTTTTGGAGTGGGCCGTCTTCGAGTCCAGCGCCTAACCTGCGGCGAACACAGCTTCAATCGCAATGCCCAGGGCCGGCGATCGGCGCAACTACTAATGAAATCGCAGACCACCTCGGGAGGATCGGCCGATCAGGCACTCGGCGACCCTGTCCACCCAAGGCACTGCGGGTGCAACGCGGCGACCACGGCCCGTTCAGAGGCAATCGAGGCACCGGCTACGCCGAGCCGACGCGTCGGCGCTTTCGGCCCGGCCGAGGGGACCACCCCGTGCCCCGCTCCAGGGCCATCCAAAGGGATCCGGTTCGTACCTTGCTGTCGCTCACAATAGCACCTCCGACCCTGCTTAACGCCGGCCAGTCCCGCGAGCTCCTGGGAACCGCCTGCGGGGGTAACGCGTTTCAGGTCGCGATATTCCCTTCCGGAACAAAGGACCAACCGCCATGGGACTCTTCAGCAAGGACATACAAACGATGGATGATCTGTTGCTTCACGGGCTGCAGGACATCTACTACGCGGAAAACCAGATCGTGAAGTCGCTGCCGAAGTTGATCGAAAAAGCGACCAACCGAGAGCTGGGCAAAGGCCTTCGGGATCATCTGGAAGAGACCAAGAACCAGCTCGCGCGGCTCGAACAGGTCTTCAAGAAGCTGGGCAAAGAGCCGCGAGGGGTGAAATGCCCGGCCATCGACGGCCTGATCTCCGAGGCGGATGACCTGGCCGGGGAAGTGGCGGACAAGGAGGTTCTCGATGCCGCCATTATCGGCTCCGCGCAATCGGTCGAGCATTACGAGATTGCCCGCTACGGGACGTTGATCGCGTGGGCCGAGAGCCTTGGCCATGACGATATCATCCGCCTGCTCAATACGAACCTCAACGAAGAAAAGGCGGCAGACAAGAAGCTTTCGAGTGTTGCCGTTCGCAAGGGCGTGAATCGGAAGGCCGCGAGCTGAGGACCTCAGCGTTTCACGCTCCAGAGCTTCAACAGCGGCCCTGCGGCTCCAAAGACGGGGTCTTTGCGGGGCCGCCCGACTTTCCGGACGGCCTTGACCCCGCGCTTGTGCTCCTCGGCCGTAGGCCCGCGTTCATCATAGGTGCCGGTGGGCGGATATGCTCCCACCGCCATAAATCGTTTGCTCGCTGCAAGACACTGATGACCGGTGCCGGCGGGAATGAGGACAGCGTCCCCCGCCTCAAGCTTCACAGTGCGGCCGTTGTTACCCCCCATGCGCACTTTTGCGCTGCCGCGGGCAATACCCAGCACTTCATGGATGCGCGAGTGATAGTGGAGATAATCGTAGATCTCCCCGCGCCAGCTATCGTCCCACCCGTTGGCATCAAATAGGTCCTCCCAGACGGCTGCCGGGTCGAGCCCCCGGGGTAATCTGACCGCGCTACGATAGATCAGAAGCGGCCAGCGGGGATTGTTCGGAATAAAACCATCATCGAGGAAGCGCAATGTCACAGGCCTGCTGGGCCGCAGGAGCGACGACAGGTCATCGGGGGACGGTCGCCGCCATCCCGAAATTCGTTCCGCAGATTTCTTGATGTCTTCCAGAACGGTCATTGTCCTGCACTCCGATCCGATTCAACGGCCGCATCGGCTTCCGTGTTCCAGCGCTTTGGAACCGCCGACAGGCCAAGCGGTTGAGGACGTGGAAGGAGTACGCAAATGGCCATGTGGTCGCTCTTGAGAGAGACGGCTGTCAATTGGTCGGAGCACAAGGACGCCCGTCTCGGAGCCGCTCTCGCCGATTATTCCATCTTTTCGATTGGCCCCCTGATCGTCATTGCCATCGCGATTGCCGGCCTTTTCTTCGGCGATGAAGTCGTCCGCGCTGAGGTGGGCGTGCAACTCAGAGAACTTCTTGGTGACAAGGGCGCGCAGGCGGTCGATGCGATGCTGTCGGACGCAAGCAAGCCGAAAGAAGGGCTCCTCGCGGCCCTCTTCGGTATCGGCATGTTGATCTTCGCGGCGGTGGGCGTAGTCGTCCAGTTCAAGGATGCCCTGAACACCGTTTGGGAAGTCCCGGCCTCCAAAATCAGCGGGATTTGGGGTTTCGCCCGGACTTATCTAGTTTCTCTCGCTGCCGTGCTTTCGCTTGGTTTTCTGCTGCTGATTTCGCTGCTATTCACGACCCTCCTGGCGGCAGGAGCAAAATATATTCAGCCCTGGCTGCCGGAAGTCGCGATGCAGGTCGCCGGCTTTGTTGTATCCTTTGCTTTTATCACCCTGTTGTTTGCAATGATGTTCAAATGGCTTCCGGATACGGTCGTTGACTGGCGCGACGTATGGCTCGGCGCAGCGGTTACCGCGTTGCTTTTTGAAGTCGGAAAACTTCTCATTGGCCTCTATATCGGGAAGCAGGGATTGGAATCCACGTTCGGCGCAGCCTCATCACTCGGCGTACTGCTGATCTGGGTCTACTATTCGTCGCAGATTGTCTTGATGGGTGCGGAGTTCACCCGCACGTACGCACGGCGATACGGCTCGCTACTTCGTCGCGCGCGTCCACTCCCCACGCCGGAGACACGCGCCGCGCGCGGGGCACCAGCCGATCCAGTACAGACGGTCGCGCGCCAGAACCCCTATGTGGCGGCCTTGCTTGCGCTTGGCGCAGGTTGGGTGTTCGCGCGAATTCGCGAATAGACCAAATTCCACACACCGATAGCTCGAACGGGAGGTCCGTCACAAGTCCGAAGACGGCAGCTTCTGCCGCACCCGAGCGATATCCGCCCACGGGTCCTGCTTCAGCCGACCGAGCCGCTTCATCAAATCCAGCACCGTATACTGGCTGGCCGAGGTGGTGCGGCCGAGTTCTGGCCAGGCGACCGGGACCGAGACCGGGGCGCTGGCGCGGGCCCGGGTCGAATAGGCAGCCACTGAGGTCTGCTCCAGCGAGTTGCGCAAATAGTCGATGAAGATTTTTCCCTTGCGCAGCGACTTGGTGATCTTGGCGAGGTAGCGGTCCGGCGCGTCCGCCGCCATCGCCAGCGCGACCGCCTGCGCAAAACTCCGGGCGCTATTCCAATCAGTGCCGTCGATCGGCAGCACCACGTGGAGGCCCTTTCCGCCGGAGAGCTTGACGAAACTCTCGGCCTTCAGCGCCTCGAGCCGCTCGCGCACCTCGCGCGCCGCCGCCACCATGGCGAACCAGGCGACGCCCTCGCCCGGATCGAGATCGAACACGATGCGGTCGCAGACCTCGAGGCGGTCGATCATGGCGCCGCGTACGTGGATTTCGAGCACGCCGGCCTGCACCAGCGAGATCAGGCCCTCGAGATCGTCGACCGCGATGATCTGCCGGCCCTTGGCATCGATCACGGTGCGCAGCGATTTTTCGCTCAAGCCCGCGGAGGCATGCTTCTGGAAGAAGCATTGGCCCTTGGTGCCTTCCGGGCAGCGCACCAGCGCGAGCGGCCGGCCGACCACCTGCGGCGCCATCCAGTCCCAGACGGCGCGATAGTAGTCGGCGAGGTCCTGCTTGGTGACCCCGACATCAACCCAATAGACCCGGTCCGGATGGGTGAGGTGCACGTCGTCGGCTGCAGCGGGTTTGCGCGGCGGCACCGAACGCTTCGCGCTCCTCTTGTCGAGCTTGGCTTTGGCTGGCATGGCGGGTGTCTCCCGGGCAATTTCGTTTGCGGGCTTGTCCTCGCGTATCCCTTTGAACGCGGCTTGGCGCACCAGCCGATCCGCGGTGCAGTCGCGGAAATTGGCCTCGATCACCATCTTGGGTGCGACCCAGACCACGTCCCGGCGCAGCCGTTCCTGGGGCGGCAGCGGATCGATCGGCGGCCGCTCGGCCTTCAGCGGCTGCAGCCGGCGCCACAGCTCTTTTGCCATCGCCTGCGAATAGCCGGTGCCGACGCGGCCGCCATAGCGCAGCCGGCCATCCTCGTAGTAGCCGACGACCAAGGCCCCGATGGCGTTGCGCGTGACGCTCGAAGCCGCATAGCCCACCACCACGAGCTCCTGCCGGTTGGCGCATTTGGCCTTGATCCAGCTTTCGGAGCGGCCCGAAACATAGGGAGCATCCGCGCGCTTCGACACGATGCCTTCGAGCTTCATGCGGCAAGCCTGCTGCAGCACCAGCGTGCCGTCGTCGTCGAACGGCTCGCTCAGCCGGATGACCCCGGATTTTTTGGCACGCCGCAACAGGCCGGAAAGCGCGGCCTGGCGCTGCGTGAGCGGCAGCGCCGTCAGATCGGCGCCGTTAAGATGGAGGAGATCGAATACGTAGTAGACAAAGCGATCGCGGCGGCCGGCTTTGAGATCGCCCTGGAGCGCCGAGAAGCTGGAGACGCCGCTTTTCTCCTCGACCACCAGTTCACCGTCGAGCAGTGCGGTTTCGGCCGGCAATTTCGCGACTGCAGCCGCGATCTCGGCGAAGCGGGCTGACCGATCCAGACCCTTGCGGGTCAGGAGCCGCACCTCGCCCTGATCGAGACGCGCCTGGATGCGGTAGCCGTCGAACTTGATCTCATGCAGCCAGCCTGCGCCGACCGGGGCCGCGGCCCGCAAAGTGGCGAGCGCGGGCGGTACGAAGTCCGGCAGCGGATCGCCGGGGGATTTGGTCTTCGACTTGCTCTTGCGGGCCGACTTGCTCTTTTTCGCAGAAGAGCCGGCACGCCTCGGTGCGCGCGTGGCGCCCTCGTGCGCAGCCGCACCGCGTTTGGCGGGCGCGGCCTTCTTACCCAAAGCCTTGGCGGCTTTCTTCTTCGATGGGTCCGCCGTCTTCCCGGCGCCGCCGCGGTTGGATTGCCAGACCCGCTTGCCGCCGCGGCCTTGCGCGATCACCTCCATGGAGCGGCCGCTCGCCACCGACAGCGGCTCCTCCCCGAGCACGTCCTCGTCGCGCGCGCTGCGGGCGGCCTCGTCGTCCGACTTGATCAGAAGCCAGGGGTCCTGCCGTTCATTGGCCCGCTTGCGCATGCGCACCAGATGCCAGCGGCCCTTGAGCTTCTCGCCATCCAGCACGAAGTCCAGGCGGCCTTTTTTGTAGCCCTGGTGCGGATCGCCCTCAGGAATCCAATGGCCGCGATCCCAGATCATGACGGTGCCGCCGCCATACTGGCCTTTCGGGATCGTGCCCTCGAAACTGTTGTACTCGACCGGGTGGTCCTCCACGTGGATCGCCAAGCGCTTCTCGCCCGGCACCAGGCTGGGGCCGCGGGTCACCGCCCAGCTCTTCATCACCCCGTCGAGCTCGAGCCGCAGATCGTAATGCAGCCGGCTGGCGTCGTGCTTCTGGATGACATAGCGGCCGCCCTCGCGGCGCTGGGTGCGGCCGCGCGGCTCGGTGGTGACACCGAAATCGCGCTTCTTGCGATAGACCTGAAGGCCCACTGTTCAGCTCTCGCCTGGTTGCCGGCATTCAAGATCGTGATGACTTCGCAGGCAAGAGGTTGTCATGGCGATTGTTGCAGTCGGGCGGATTTCGCCGCCGGGGTGACCCGCCAGACGGTGTTGCCGACGTCGTCGGCGATCGCCACGCCGACCGGCCGGCCGCGCGCCTTGTCGTTGCCGTCGACGGAGCCGGTCAGGATATCGACCGGCAGGCCCGACGGACGGCCGTCCGCGAACGGCACGAACACCACCTCGTAGCCGCTCAGCGGCTTGCGGTTCCACGAGCCGTGCTCGCCGATGAAGGCGCCACCGCGGAACCGCTGCGGCAACGGGCTGCCCTGGTAGAAGGCAAGGCCGAGCGGGGCGACATGATTGCCGAGCGCGTATAGGGAAAGCGCATAATCGCATCGGCATTGGCCACATAGAGATCGTTGCCGACCAGCGCCATTCCGATCGGGGAATGCAGCCCCCTGCAGAAACACCGATTTGGTCGCGCCGCTGTGATCAGGTCGCAGCAAGGTGATGCGGTCGGCGCTGGGTACGCCGGCCCCGGCCAGCGACTGCACCTCCTGGTAGACCTTGCCCTTGATGCCCTTGGCTTCCTCCGGACGGTCGGCCGGGGCATTGCTCTCCGCCACCAGCACATCGCCATTGGGCAGCACGTAGAGCCAGCGCGGATGGTCGAGCCCGCTCGCCAGGGCATCGACCGCAAGCCCGCTCGCCGCGGTCGGCGTGCTGCCCTCCGGCCAGCCTTTGGCGAAGGCGATATGGACGGTCGGCATCAGCGACTTGGTCGGCTCCGGCAACGTCGGCGAGGGCCCGAGACTGGCGGTATCGGGCAGCTTGGCGGTGTCGCCGCGGGTGACGAACAAGACGCCGAGCCCGGCGATGAAGACGACGATCGCGAGCGCCGCAACCACCCGGCAAGTCCTATGCCGCCGCATCCAGTGCTCCCTTTGGTCGAGTTCCGCCCCTGGCAACGAAAGTGACGGGGAACAGTTCCGAGGTGGTCCGGCAAAGCGCACGCTGCGGCAAGGTCAAACGAACGCCCACGCCCCAAGCTCGGCGAGCCCCCTCTCCTGAAAGGGACCCTTTCAGGGGAGGTAAGAAGCGCCGCTCACGGAAACCCGGGCCGGCTGAGGAAATCGGCGCCGCCGAGCCAGAGCAATATGCCGAGCCAGAAGAAACCGGCGGCCGCGAACGCGATGACCAGCGGCCGCCGTTCGCGCAGCTCCATGAAGACCGCGGCGACCAGCAGCGCCTTCACGGCGGCGATCGCGAGTGCCGCCGGAGTGTTGAAAGCGCCCAGCGGTTGATAGGCGAGCGTCACGGTGAGGCCGAGCAGCGCCAGCAGCGCGGCCCAGGTTCCCAACAACGCGAGCGGCGGTCGCCATCCCGGCGATGCTCTTTTCATGACGCGCCCCGGCCCGGCAGATAGATGAGGGCGAACAGGAATATCCACACCAGATCGACGAAATGCCAATAGAGCGCCGCGACCGTCAGCGGTGCGTGATAGGTTTGCGAGTAGGCGCCCTGCCCGGCCTGCCGCGCGATCAGGGCCAGCACAACGATGCCGACCAGCAGATGGATGGCGTGTAGGCCGGTAGCGATGAAGTAGAACAAGAAGAACAGCTCGGCGCCGCGGGCATTGGGCGCCGCAAATACGAAACCGGCGCCGGGAAGTAGATGCTGGCGGTACTCGAGCGTATATTCGAGCGCCTTGAGGGCGAGAAAGCCCGTGCCCATGAACGCCGCAATGCTCAGCAAGATGGCGGCGACGCGCGCCTCCCGCGCCTTCGCGGCCGTAACCGCCCAGGCCACCAGCAAGCTGCTGGTCAGCAGGATCGCGGTGTTGGCGGTCCCGATCGCGATCCGGGTGTGGCGCGCGGCAGCGGCGAAATCCGCCGGATAGCCGAAGCGGTAGACCGCGTAGGCGAAAAGGAGCCCGCCGAAGAACAGAACCTCGGTCGCCAGGAATGCCCACATCCCGAGCTCCGCCGCCTCGTGCTGCTGGGGCAAATCGACATAAGGCACTGCGGGATGCGGTTCAGGCATTTTGCGGCTGCGCCTCCGCGGCGAGCGTGTAGCAATAGGGAGCGCGCACCACCACGGGCGTGTGCGCGAAGTTGTGCGGCGGCGGGGGGGATGTGGTCTGCCATTCGAGGCCGGTCGCCTGCCAGGGATTGGGGTCCGCTCGGCGTCCGAAGAACAACGACCAGCCGAGATAGAACAGCGGCAGCGCATAGGCGAGCGCCAGGATCGAGGCGCCGGCGGACGAGAGCACGTTCCAGACCTGCAGCTCCGGCGGATAGACGTGGTAACGCCGCGGCATGCCGAGGACGCCCAGGATGAATTGCGGAAAGAAGGTGAGATTGAAGCCGAAGAAGATCAGGATCGCGGCCGCCCGCGCCCAGTATTCTGGATAGAGCCGGCCGGTGATCTTCGGCCACCAATAATGCAGGCCGCCGAAGAACGCGCTGACCGAGCCGCCCACCATGATGTAGTGGAAATGCGCGACCACGAAGTAGGTATCGGTGACATAGACGTCGTAGGCGAGGCAGGCGAGGAAGAGCCCGGTCAGGCCGCCGATGGTGAACAGACCGATGAATCCCAGCGCGTAGAGCATGGGTGCATCGAAGCGTACCCAGCCCTTGTGCAAGGTGGCGGTCCAGTTGAACACCTTGATGGCGGAGGGCACCGCCACCACGAAGCTCATGAAGGAGAACACGACGCCGGCAAAGACCGATTGCCCGGAGACGAACATGTGGTGGCCCCACACGAAGAAGCCCAACACCGCGATCGCCATGCTGGCCCAGGCCACGAATTTGTAGCCGAACACCGGCTTGCGCGAGAAGCAGGAAATGAGCTCGCTGATCACTCCCATGGCAGGCAAGATCATGATGTAGACGGCAGGATGCGAGTAGAACCAGAACAGATGCTGGAACAGGAGCGGATCGCCGCCCAAACGCGGATCGAAGATGCCGAGGCCGAAGATGCGCTCGAGCCCCAGCAGCAGCAGCGTCATCGCGAGCACCGGCGTGGCCAGCACCAGGATCACGGAGGTGGCGTAGAGCGACCACAGGAACAGCGGCAGCCGGTACCAAGTCAGTCCCGGCGCGCGCAGCCGATGGATGGTGACGATGAAGTTGAGCCCGGTGAGGATGGAGGAGAAGCCCGACACGAACACGCCCACCACGGCCAGCACCACATGGCCGTTGGAATAGAGGGTCGAGAACGGGGTGTAGAAGGTCCAGCCGGTATCGAGCCCGCCGATGAAGACGGCATAGAGCGTGATGGCGCCGCCCAGCACGAACAGATACCAGCTCGCCAGGTTGAGACGCGGGAAGGCGAGATCGCGCGCCCCGATCATCAGCGGCACGATGAAATTGCCCAGCGTGTTGGGGATCGAGGGGATCAGGAAGAACCACACCATCACCACGCCATGCATGGTGAACAGGCGGTTGTAGACGTCGGTGGTCACCAGATCGCCCTGGGGATGCACCAGCTCGAGCCGGATCAGGGCGGCTGCAGCACCGCCCACGGCGAAGAACATCGTGATGGCGGCGAAGTAGAGCAGCGCCACGCGCTTGTGGTCAGTGGTGAGAAACCAAGAGCGCAGCCGGTAGTCGGCGGTCAGATAGTTGCCTGTCGGCGCGCTCGCTCCTGCCGCGATCATGTCGGGCTGGTGGGTTTGCTCGCTCATGGCGCCGGCTCCTGGTCCGCGAGCGACTTGATGTAGGCGACCAGGCGGATGAGCTCGTCCTCGCCGACGCGGCCGGCGAACGAGGGCATCACCGGCTCATAGCCGGCCACCACCTGGGAGCGCGGCAGCAGGATGGAGTCGCGCAGATACGCCTCGTCCGCGACCGCGAAAGTGCCGTCCTGCAGCGGCACCGGCTTGCCATAGAGCCCCTCGAGCGGCGGCGCCCGCACCGCGCTGCCGGTGCCGTGGCAACCGCTGCAGCCGAGCTCACGGAACAGCTTGGCGCCGTCCGCCGCCAGCGTGCCGGTCACGTCCTGGCGGGCGAGCCATTGCTCGAACGCGGCGCCGTCCAGCACCACGATGCGGCCGGTCATGCGGGAGTGATCGGTGCCGCAGAACTCGGAGCACAACAGCTGGAACACGCCGGTGCGCACCGGCTCGAACCAGAGCTCCTGATAACGGCCCGGCACCACGTCGTGCTTGAGGCGGAACGCCGGCAAGAAGAAGCTGTGGATGACGTCCTGCGACGCCATGGTGAGCCGCGCCGGGCGGCCGACCGGGAGATGCAGCTCGTTGATCTCGCGCTGGCCACCCTGGTGCTGCGCTTTCCACATCCACTGCTTGGCCACCACGAAGATCGGGAATGGCGTTCTTCGGCGGCTGATAGAGATCGAGAAACAGCGAAGTGCCCCAGACGAACAAGCCCAAGAAGACCACCAGGGTCGCCAGCGACCAGCCGATCTCCCAGCGCCAGCTCTTCTGCACCCGGTCGCCGCGCTCGACGTTGTTGCCGGCCCGATAACGGATGGCGAAGCCCAGCAGCAGCGAGAACAGCAACAAGACGACGAACAGGCTGGTCAAGAGCAGGCCGACGAACAGCAGATCCACATCGCCGGCATGGAGCGATGCTCCCGGCCGCCACAGTGGAATCCAGCTCCGCCACATCAGCGCCCGCTCGCTCGCATGATCATGGCTTGCGCCAATCCGGCAGCCCGCGCTCGGCGGTCAAGGCCAACGCCCGGTCGATCGGAATGCGCACCACGCCGGCGGCGCGATCCTCCCAAGCCGTAGCTCGAGAGCTCGGCGGCCTCGGCGGCGCGAAACGCCCCGAGCTCAGCCTGCGGGTCGACCTGCAGACGCGGCGCCGGCGGCATCGGCACCGGGGCGACGGGGGCCTGCCGGAACACACCCGGATAGATCGAGGCGAGCAGGAATGGAGTAAGCAGAAGAAAAAACGCCAAGCCTCCCGACAACCACGCCAGCAATGAGCCGCTCGACGTCGGAACGTTCGTAATCCGACTTAGCTGCCATCTCTTGGCTCATGACCATTCTCGGGATCGCTCCATCATTGAGACGATCGTTCCGGCCGTCCGCGCCCGCGAAATCCGAACGCCTTATGTGAAATTTGGTTCCGGCCGGAACCCAATGGCCGCACGCGGGTTCAATGCGGGGCGCGGCGCGGCGGTGGCAGCATGACGCAGATCTTCTCCCCGGCTGCCGATAGCTGGATCAGGCTTTTCCTGGTCGGAGGCGCCGTGCTGACGTGCGGCAGCATCGCGGCGGTAGTCGCGTTCGCGCGCTCCGACTACTACACCGGCGCCAATCTCCATCCGCCGCCGCAGCCGGTGCCGTTCAGCCATCAGCATCACGTCGGCGGGCTCGGCCTCGACTGCCGCTATTGCCACACCGCCGTCGCCGACAGCCCGCGCGCCGGCCTGCCGCCGACCCACACCTGCATGACCTGCCATTCGCAGATCTGGACCAACGCCGCCATGCTGGCGCCGGTGCGCGCGAGCCTCGCCGACAACAAGCCGCTGGTGTGGCATCGGGTCGCGCGGCTGCCGCAATACGTCTATTTCCGGCACGACATTCACATCAACAAAGGCGTCGGCTGCGTCTCCTGTCACGGCCGGGTCGACCGCATGCCGCTGATGGTGAAGGATACTGCCTTCACCATGGAATTCTGTATCGACTGCCATCGCGACCCCGGCCCGCGCTTGCGGCCGCGCGATCACGTCACCGACATGGACTGGCAGCCGGGCGAAGGCGCCGCCGCAACCGCGCAGGCGCTGCTCCAGCAATATGCGCATCCGGGTCGGCGAATTGACCGATTGCACGGTGTGCCACCGATGACGCGCGGCCGCCCGGCACTCTTCGACAGCGCGGCCGTGCAGGCGCGGCTCGCGGGCGGACCCAAGAAGTTCTGGTCGAGCCTCGAAGAGATCGTCGATGCGCCGGAATTCCGGCAATGGATCGAAGCCGAGTTTCCGGCGGCCGCCCCGATCCTGCTCGATCGCGACCGCCGCCACGTTCTCAAGCTGATGGGCGCGTCGCTGCTGCTCGCCGGACTTGCCGGCTGCGCCGAGGAACCGGCCGATCTGGCGCTGCCTTACGTCAACCAGCCGGAAAATCTGTTGCCGGGCGTCGCGCGCTACTACGCCAGCGCGGTGCCGTTCGCAGGCTACGTCCAGCCGGTGATCGCCACCACCTACGAAGGCCGGCCCACCAAGCTCGACGGCAATCCCGAGCATCCGGCGAGCCGGGGCGCCAGCGACGCCTTCACCCAGGCCGCGGTGCTGCAGCTCTACGATCCGGACCGCTCCAGGGCGCCGCTGCGCGATGGCCAGCCCACCACCTGGCAGGCATTCCAGCACGCGCTCCTCGGGCTGCGCGCCGAATGGAGCAAGCGGCGCGGCGAAGGATTGCGCGTCCTCACCGGCGACATCACCTCGCCCACGCTCATTCGCCAGCTCGAAGCGCTGCGCGCGGAATTTCCCGCCGCCCGCCTGCACCTCGAGGAGCCGGTGGGATCGGGCTTGCGCGCCGCGGGCCTGCGGCTCGCCTTCGGCCGCGAGCTCGACCTGCACTATCGGCTGCAGGATTGCGCCGTGGTGGTCAGCCTGGAGGACGATCTGCTCGGCCCTTCGCGCCCATCAAGTTGAGCCATGCGCGCGCCTGGTCGCAGCGCCGCGGCGAAGCCCCGCAGCCGGGGCGTGCCGTCATGCATGTCGCCGAATGCATCCCGAGCCTGACCGGCACGGTGGCGGCGACCCGGCTCGTCTGCGACGCCTCGCGCATCGGCGAGCTGGCGCGCGCCATCGCGGCCGAGCTCGGCATCGCGGCGAACCCCGACACGAGCCTGAGCGCGCCAGAAACCCGCTGGGTCAAGCGCGCGGCGGCGGATTTGCGCGCGCATGCGGGCCACTCGCTGCTGGCGATCGGATCACATCTGCCGCCCGTCGTGCAGGCGCTGGCGGCACAGGTCAACGACCGGCTCGGGAACAGCGGCGCCACCGTCTGGTACAGCGAGCCCGTCACCTATCGGCCGGCGGACGCCGGCTCGCTCGCCGATCTTGCCCGGGACATGGCGGCGGGCGGCGTCGATGCGCTCCTGATCCTGGATTGCAATCCGGTCTATGCCGCGCCCGGCGATCTGAAATTTGCCGAGCTGTTGCCGCGCGTGGGCGTGCGCATCCATGCCGGGCTTCATGCCGACGAGACCGCGCAATCCTGCGGCTGGCACCTGCCGCTCACCCATGCGCTCGAGAGCTGGAGCGACGGGCGCGCGGTCGACGGCACGGTCTCGCTGATCCAGCCGCTGGTCGCGCCGCTTTATGGCGGCCGCAGCGCGCATCAGATCCTCGAGATGCTGCGCGGCAGGATCGATCCGGCGGCCGACGCGCCGGTGCGGGAAACCTGGATGGCGAGCTTCGGCAGCGACTTCGAGGCAGCGCTGGCGCCAATCGCTGCACGACGGTTTCGTCACCGGCACGGCGGCGCAGCCGGTCGCCGCGACACCGCATCCGGTCGAGCTGCCGGCAGCGCAACCGCGTGGCGCAGGCGCGATCGACGTGGTGTTCCGGCCGGACCCGTGCGTGTGGGACGGCCGATTCGCCAACGTGGCGTGGCTGCAGGAATTGCCGAAGCCGCTCAGCAAGCTCACCTGGGACAACGTGATCGCGGTCAGCCCGAAGATGGCCGAGCGCCTGCACCTGACCAACGGCGACATGGTCGAGATCGCGGTCGCAGATCGGCGCGTGACGCGGCCCGGCATGGATCATGCCGGGCCAGGCTCCAAACACGGTCGCGCTCTACCTCGGCTACGGCCGCGGCGCGGTCGGACAGGTGGCGGCCGGCATCGGCTATTCGGCCTACCCGATCCGGTCGGCGGCGGAGCCGTGGCTTGCGGCCGGCAGCCTGCAGCGGGTCGACGGCCGTCAGCAACTGGCGACCACCCAGATGCACCATCGCATGGACGGCTTCGACTTCGTGCGCGAGGTCACGGCGGCGCAATCCGACCGTGCCGTCGGCAGCCGAAGCGCCAGCCGGACCTCTATCCGCCCTGGCCGTCCGCGACCGATGCCTGGGGCATGGTGATCGATCTCGATCTCTGCATCGGCTGCAATGCCTGCATCACGGCCTGCACCGCCGAGAACAACATCGCGGTGGTGGGCAAGGACCAGGTCGCGATGGGGCGCGAGATGCAGTGGCTGCGGGTCGACCGCTACTACACCGGCGAGCCGGACGATCCGCGCTTCTATTTCCAGCCGGTGCCCTGCATGCATTGCGAGAAGGCGCCGTGCGAGATGGGCTGCCCGGTGCATGCCACAGTGCATTCCGCCGACGGCCTCAACCAGATGATCTACAACCGCTGCATCGGCACCCGCACCTGCTCGAGCTATTGCCCCTACAAGGTGCGCCGCTTCAACTGGTTCGACTACCGGGAGCCGGAGGATTCGCCCACCCATGCGGCGCATAATCCCGACGTCACGGTGCGCTCGCGCGGCGTGATGGAGAAATGCACCTATTGCGTCCAGCGCATCGAGGGCGCGCGCGTCGCGGCCGACAAGGAGAGCCGCCCGATCCGCGAGGGCGAGGTCGTCACCGCCTGCCAGCAGGCCTGCCCCACCACCGCGATCGTGTTCGGCAATCTCAACGATCCGGATTCGGCGGTCGTCCAAGCGCCGGCACAGCGGCCGCCACTACGTGTTGCTGGAAGAGCTCGGCACCCGCCCGCGCACCACCTATCTGGCGCGCTGCAACGACACCCCGACCGACCAGGACGCGACCTGATGTCGATGACCGCGGACAGCGCCCATCCGATCCTGCCGACCGACCAGAGCCTGGGCGACGTCACCGATCAGATCGCCCGCATTCCGCTGCATTTTCCCACCCGCCGCCGCTGGCTGATCGCGCTCGCGCTGTCGTCGCTTGCTGCTGTTGCTGTTCTTCGTCGCCGCCACCGTCCTGTTCACCCGCGGGGTCGGCGTCTGGGGCCTCAACATTCCGGTCAACTGGGCGTTCGCGATCCACAATTACGTCTGGTGGCTCGGCATCGGCCATGCCGGCACGCTGATCTCGGCGTTGTTGCTGCTCACCGGGCAGCGACTGGCGCAACTCGCTCAACCGCTTCGCCGAGACGATGACGCTGTTCGCGGTGGTGTGCGCCGGCATCTATCCGGTCCTGCATCTCGGCCGGCCCTGGTATCTCTACTGGATGATTCCCTATCCGGCCACCATGGGGGTGTGGCCGCAATTCCGCAGCCCGCTCGAATGGGACATCTGGGCGGTCAGCACCTATCTCATCGTCTCGATCATGTTCTGGTACATCGGCCTCGTGCCCGATCTCGCCGCCGCGCGCGACCGCGCCCGGCGCGGCGGCTGGCAGGTGTTCTTCGGCGTGCTGGCGCTGGGCTGGCGCGGCTCGGCCATGCACTGGCTGCGCTGGCAGCAGGCCTATCGGCTGATGGCCGCGCTGGCGGTGCCGCTGGTCGTGTCGGTGCACAGCGAGGTGTCGCTGCTGTTCGCGGCCGGCCAGATTCCGGGCTGGCATTCCACGATCTTCCCGCCCTATTTCGTGCTGGGCGCCGCCTTCTCGGGCTTCGCGGTGGTGGCGATGATCGCGGTCGCGCTGCGCACGCTGTTCCATCTGGAAAATCTGGTCACCGACGATCATCTCGATATGCTCGGCAAGGTGCTGCTCGCGACCGGCCTGATGACCGCCTATGGCTACGTGTTCGAGGTGTTCGACGCGCTCTATTCCGGCGGCGCCTACGAGCTGCAGACCCTGAGGGACCGTCTGCAGGGCGCCTATGCGTGGACCTATTGGGGCGCGATCGTTTTCAATTTCGTGTTCCTGCAGCCGCTGTGGTGGCAGGCGGCGCGGCGCACCCCGTGGGTGCTGTTTCTGATCGGGTCGAGCGTCGCCATCGGCATGTGGCTCGAGCGCTACATGATCCTGGTCACCAGCCTCTACCGCGATTTCCTGGTGTCGTCGTGGGGCGCCTATACGCCCACGTTCTGGGACTGGGCGACCTATCTCGGCACCATCGGGCTCTTTCTGGTGCCGTTCCTGCTGATGATCCGGGTATTTCCGGTCATCTCGATCTTCGAGACCAAGGAGCTGCTGCACGAGGAGCAGACGGAGCCGGCCCATGGCTGAAGCCCGTACGGCTGAAGCGCATTACGGCATGCTGGCCGAGTTCAAGAGCCCCGAAGCGTTGCTGGAGGCAGCGCGACGCGCGCGCCAGCGAAGGCTATCGGCAGCTCGATGCCTTCACGCCGTTTCCGGTGGAGGAGCTGCCCGCCGTGCTGCGAGCTGCACGACCGCCGCGTCCCGTTGCTGGGATTGTTCGGCGGCGTGCTTCGGCTTTGCCGTCGCGCTCGCCATGCAGCTCTACATCAACTTCGACTATCCGATCAATGTCGGCGGCCGGCCGCTCTATCCCTTGGTCGCCTTTGCGGTGGTGACGTTCGAGCTAACCGTCCTGTTCGCGCGCCGCCTTCACGGTCGTCGGCATGCTGGCGTTGAACGGGCTGCCGCGGCTGAGCTATCCGGTGTTCGCGGCGCCCCGCTTTCATCTCGCCTCGCGCGACCGCTTCTTTCTGTGCGTAGAGGCCGGCGATCCGCGCTTCGATGCGGACGCGACCCGACGCTTTCTCGAGACGCTGGGCCCGGAATCGGTCGAGCTGGTAGCCGCATGAGACGCGTGCTGCCGCTCCTGATCCTGTGCGCTCTTGGCCGGCTGCGGCCAGGAGATGGACCCGCAGCCGAAATACACCGAATATGAGCCGGCGACCGCTGTTTCGCGACGGCGGCGTGCTGCAGGCGCCGGTCCGCTGGCACGGTGGCGCGCGACGATCCCGAACTCGCCGCGGAGGCAAGTGAGAAGCCGCCGCTCACGCCGGCGCTGCTGCAGCGCGGCCGCGAAGAATTCGACATCTTCTGCTCGCCCTGCCATGGCCGCACCGGCGAGGGCGACGGCATGATCGTCCAGCGCGGCATGCCGCAGCCGCCGGATTTTCACGGGGAGCGGCTGCGTGGCGCGCCGGACCAGCACATCTTCGACACCATCACGGCGGGCTACGGCGTCATGTATTCCTACGCGGCGCGCATTCGGCCGCGCGACCGCTGGGCGATCGTGGCCTATATGCGCGCCCTGCAATTGAGCCAGCACGCCAGCCTCGACGACGTGCCGCCGCCCGAGCGGGCGCGGCTCATGGCGCAGGAACCGCGATGAGCATCCGGCTACCCGCATTGTTGTGGCTGATGCTGCTCGGGCTCACAGGCTGCATCGCCGGTTTCCTGGTCGATCCGTACACCATGATGGCATCCTATCTGGCGGCGGCGGTGGCCTGCAGCGCGATCCCGGTGGGAGCGCTGGCAGTGTTGATGGTGACCTATCTGGTGCGCGGCGCATGGACCGAGGAGCTGCATGACGCATTGACGGCGGCAACCCTGACCTTGCCGGCAATGGGGCTCCTGTTCGTGCCGATACTGATCGCGGTGCCGTGGCTCTATCCGTGGGCCGCAGGCGAGCATCATGGCACCCTGCAGGCGATCTATCTCACGCCCTGGTTCTTCATCATCCGCAGCCTTGCCTACTTCGCGGTCTGGACCGCGCTCGCGCTGTGGGCGCGCGACGCCTTCGGGGATCCCGAGCGCATGACCAGAGCCGCCAGCGCCGGTTTGATCGTCTACGCGCTCACCGCCTCGTTCGCCGGCATCGACTGGATCGAATCGCTGACCCCGCAGATGCACTCCTCGATCTACGGCCTCTTGCTCATCAGCTTCCAGCTGCTCGCCGGCTTCGGGTTCGCTGCCTTCATGGCGCTATGGCGAGGTCGGCCGGCGCGGCGCTACGGCGAGATCCTGCTGTCGCTACTGCTGCTGTGGGCCTATCTGCACGCCATGCAATACATCGTGATCTGGGCCGCCGACATTCCGGACGAGGTCACCTGGTATCTGCGACGGGCCTCCGGCGGCTGGGCGGTGGTGCTGTGGGGCTTGATGCTGGGGCAATTCGTGCTGCCGTTCTTCGCACTGCTGTCGGAGCGGGTGCGCTATGGGAAACGGCCGCTGTTGCGGGTTTGCGGCGCGACGCTCGTCTTGCGGCTGGTCGAGGCGTTCTGGCTGGTGCTGCCCAGCACGCATGCGGGCGGCTGGGTGCTCTGGCTGGACATTCCGGCGGTCACGCTCGTCGTCGCGGCAGTCTTGAGCTACACTTTCTGGCACGCTTCCTCGCGCAACATCAGCCCGACCGCAGCCGCCAACGCGGCGCTGCTCAGGAATGAGATCAGCAGCAGCAGACGGTGAATCGACAGCGTGTAAATGCCGGCTGCCGGATCGAAGCCGTAGCAGAGCAGCCGCACCGTATCGGCCAAGCTGCCGATGCGGCCTTCGCCGGCTTCAACCAGCGCGAGACGAAGGTCGGCCGGGTCGAGAGCGAGACCCGACAGCATACGGGCGAGGCGGCCGTCGCCCGTGAGCACGAATGCCACCGCCGGATGGGCGATCTGATCGTTCTGCGAAATCGTAAGCCGAGCGATAGCCGAGCGACGCCTCGATCTGCGTCAGCGCCTCTGCGTCCGCCGTCAGAAAGGCGGTGGCTCGCGCCAAGCCGGTGCCCTCCCCGACCTGGGCGCGCTTCATGGCGCGGGCATCCGCCGGCCTATCGTTGGGATCAAGCCCGATGGCGACCACCCGGTAGTCGGTCCCCGGTTGGAGACCCGATTGCTCGAGCGCATGCGCCGCGAGACCCAAGACCGGGCCGCACAGGCTCTTGCAGGTGTAGTCCGCCAGGATCAAGAGCGTGGGCCGGCCCGCCATGACGTCCGCCAGGGTGCGCGGCACACCATCCTCGTCGATGAGCTCGAGCGCGGTCGGCGCCTGCGCATTCGGCGGCGGCGTAACCCCGACCGCATCGAGCGCCGAGGCCAGAAGTCCGGCGTGCGCCGCGCCGGTGAACAGCAGGCAGCCGACCAGGGGGAGCGCGAGACGCATCACCGCCGCCTTCATGAAGCTGTCCTCCTCCCCTGCGGTGCGGGCAACGCCTCGGCGGCCGGATCGTTCCGTTAGCCGGCCCGCCGCCAGGCCCGCTTCAGTGCAGGAGATTGGCCAGATCCGCGTTCTTCTGCGCGACCTGCTCCATGGTGCATTGCTGCGGCCGCTTGTCCGGGCGCCAGCGCAGGAACTTGGTGCCGTGGCGAAACCGCTCGCCGGTGAAATGATCGTAGCGCACCTCCGCCACCAGCTTGGGCTTGAGCGGCTGCCACTTCCCCGAGCGCGCGGTCGACCAGCGGCTCGGACCGCCCGGCGCGTTGCCGGTGAATCCGGGCGGGCCGATCAGCTTCTCCAGCCGGGCGGTGAGCGCCTTCTTCTCGTGCGCCGCGATCGAGGAGGTGAAGCCGACGTGATGCAGCAGGCCCGCATCGTCAAAAAGCCCCAGCAGCAGCGACCCGACCACGCGGGTGCCCTCGTTGTAACGGAAGCCCCCAACCACACAATCCGCACTGCGGAAGTTCTTGATCTTCTGCATGCCGCTGCGGTCTTCCGAGCGGTAGTCGAAGTCGCGCCGCTTGGCGATGATGCCGTCGAGCGTCGTGCCGACGCGCGCGAGCCACCCCTCGGCATCGCCGAGCCTGGTGGTGGCCGGCGACAATTGCAGAGCGGATTGGTTGCCGAGATAGCGTTCGAAGAACGCCTCGAGCTTCTTGCGCCGCTGTTGCAGCGTCAACTCGACCAGGGTTGCGCCGTCCGCACCGGCCAGCAGATCGAACACGATCAGCTGTGCGGGCGTCTCCTGTGCCAACCGCCGCACCCGGCTCGGCGCCGGATGGATCCGCTGCAGCAAGGCGTCGAAGGAGAAGGCGGCGCCCTGCGGCACCATGATCTCGGCGTCAAACACGAACTGCTTGGCCCTGATTGCGCGTACCGCCTCGACCAGCTCCGGGAAATAACGCGTCAGCATCCGCCCGGATTTCGCCTGCAGCTCTATCTTGGCCCCGTCACGAAACACCAAGCAGCGGAAGCCGTCCCATTTGGGCTCGTATTGCCAGCAATCGCCCGCAGGAATTTCGGCGACCGACAATGCCTCCATGGGGGCAAAGGGGGGATGCAACGCCAGGCGCACGGGTTTTTTTGCCACGCCCCTAGACGAGCTCCCGGATTGCTTCGCTGGCGATGTTGCGCACGATCTTGCCGGCTTCCGGCGTGCCCCGGGCGAGCGCCTCCACTAGATGTCGGGTCTGCTCGAACGTGATTTTCGGGGGCATCGGCGGCTCGTTGGGGTCGACCACCGCCTCGACCAGCGCGGGACCGAGGTTGAGGGCTTCGCGCAACGTCGCCGCACAGGTCGAAGGATCCGTGATGGTGTAGCTGCGCAGCCCGCAGGCCTGGGCCACGCCGGCGAAATCGATCGGGTGCAACTCGCAGCCGTATTCCGGATTGCCGAGAAACACCATCTGCTCCCATTTAATCTGGCCGAGCGAATTGTTCTTGATCACGACGATGGTCAGGTTGAGCGCGTGGCGCGCGCAGGTGGCGAGCTCGGCCATCAGCATGCTCAATCCGCCGTCGCCGACGAAGGCGATGATTTTGCGCTTCGGAAACGCCAGCGCGGCGGCGATCGCGTAGGGCAGCCCGCACGCCATGGTGGCGAGGTTGCCGGACACGGCGAATTTCATGTCGCCGCGCATGTCCAGAAAGCGCGCCGCCCAGGACGTGTTGGTGCCTGAATCGGTGGTGATGATGGCGTCGTCGGGGATGAGCTTGTTGAGCTCGTAGGCGACCACCTGCGGCTTCATGGGCGTGTCGGTGAGCTCGCCCTGCTCCTTGAGGCGCGCGCGCCACTTTCCGACCTCCGACTGGATGCCATCGAGAAAGCCGCGGTCCTCCCGCTCTTGCAAGCGGGGAAGCAGCGCCCGCAGCGTGCCGGCGGCATCGCCGACCAGGCCACATTCCACCGGATAGCGCAGGCCGATGCGCGCGCCGTCGCGATCGATCTGCACGGCGCGCGCCTGCCCGGGCTTGGGATAGTGCTCGATATACGGGAATGTGCTGCCGAGGATCAGCAAGGTGTCGCAGGATTGCAGCGCATTCTGCGACGGCTCGGTGCCCAGGAGCCCGACGCCGCCGGTGCAGAGCGGATACGTATCGGCCATGGCGGCCTTGCCGAGCAGCGCCTTGGCGACCGGCGCATGAAGCTTCTCGGCCAGGGCCGCCAGCTCGGCCTTGGCATGGAGCGCACCGCGGCCGGCCAGGATGCAGATCTTTTTTCCAGCGTTGAGGATGTCGGCCGCCCGCTGCAGCTCGGCCTCGTTGGGAACCGGCATGCCGTCCGCGGCCACCATGGAGACGTGGTGCTTCACATTGCGGGCGGAGCGCGCATCGGACTTGAGCGGCATCGACTGCACGTCGACCGGCATGGTCACATGCGCCACGCCGCGGCGCGCGAGCGCGGTCCGGCAGGCGAGCTCCATGACGTTCTCCACATGCGCCGGCCCCATGATGCGGGCGTTGTAGACGCAGACATCGGCGAACAGCTTGTCGAGCTCGACATCCTGCTGAGTATGGGTGTGCACCAGGTCGTGAAACTGCAGACCGGTGATCGCCAGCACGGGAGCGCCGTCGAGCTTGGCGTCATAGAGGCCATTGAGCAGATGAATCCCGCCCGGCCCGGAGGTGGCGAGACAGACGCCGAGCTTGCCGGTGAGCTTGGCATAGGCGCAGGCCATGAACGCCGCAAACTCCTCGTGCCGCACCTGGATGAAGCGGATGTCGCGCTGGCGCTGGCGTAGCGATTCCATGATGCCGTTGATGCCATCACCCGGCAGCCCAAACACGATCCGGACGTTGCAGGCGACCAGACAATCGACCATGACGTCGGCGGCAGTCGTGCTCATCTGTAGTACCTCTCGCGGCCGCCCCGATATCTAGAATGCCTGGCCGCAATCTTCGTTCCCGGCACTCGGAACCGCCGCGCTCGGGCCGCGAGGGTTCGCCCGGCGGGGCGCGCGCGGCCCGGAGCTTTGGGCGACAACCGATCGTTAGCGCGCCTGCCGGAACAATGCGGCTGGTGCGCCGTTTCCTGCTCAATTGCCTCACCCGAGGGCAACGACAACCAAGCGAGGTGCATCATGATCAAGAAAGCAATCCTGGGCCTTGGCCTCGGCATCGCGATGCTGGGCGTCGCGGTCGCGGCGCCGAGTGCCGACAAGAGCAGCCAAAAATTCATCAAGCACGCCATCGAAGGCAACCTGGCCGAGATCCAGATGGGCAAGCTTGCGCAGGACAAGAGTATGGACGACGGCGTGCGCTCCTTCGGCGACATGCTGGTCAAGGATCATTCCGCCGGCAACGAGAAGGCGACCGCAGTAGCCACCGCCATCGGAGTCACGCCGCCGACGGAACCCAACAGCAAGCAGAAGGCGATGTACGACAAGATGTCCAAGCTCTCGGGCCCGGCCTTCGATCGCGAGTTCGCCAAGATGATGGTCGATGACCACAAGAAGGACATCAAGGAATTCGAGAAGGAGGCCAAGAGCCAGAACCAGCAGGTCGCAGAGCTCGCCAAGGACACTCTGCCGACCCTGCACAAGCATCTGGATACGGCCGAATCGCTCGCCAAGGCCAAGACCGCATCGAAGTGATCGCTTCGAAGTGAGTGCGTCGGGGCCCGCAGGCGTTAGCCGACCAAATCACCGGACCAGCGCAGCCTGGTCCAGTGGGGATTTTTGGCGTCGCCTAGGCCGACCGGCGGTCCAGCTTGTCGCTGTCGGCGTCGCTGGTCCACCATTGGTGTAGCTGATGGCAGTGGGGACACGCCGCCTTGGTAACCGTATTCGGAAGCGCTTCGAGCCAAGGCGGGCGTCGCTGGCCGCGCGACTGGAATGCCGTCATTTCGGTCGAGGGTTTTTCTGCGCTGCAACAATTGTTGGCCGCACCGCGGGCGCTGCAGGGGCCGTGCCTCGCGGCGGCCGAGCTGTTTGGACCGCTGCCGGTCGCGGTGCTGCGAGGACGCGATGGGCGCTGCAGCAATTAAAAGGCCGTCCGGGATCTGGCGCGGGCCGGACGGCCTCGCGGACGTCGTGCCGACTCAAGTGCCGGCTCCCTCCCTCCGCGCGCGCAGTTGGTAGGAAAGCCCGCGGCGCGGCGCAATGTGTAATTTGGCGCTGTTCCAACATTATCAACAAATAACAAGCGCGCCTGCGGGATTGTCTCAGGCGGCCTTCCTGGCGTGGCGGGCGGCTTTTCGCTTGCCTTTGGAGGGAGTGGATGGCTTGCCGCCGGGCTTGCCATGCAGGCTGCGGCGCAGCGCCTCCATCAGGTCGATGACCTTGCCGCTTTCCTCTTCGGGCTCCGGCGCCTCGATCTTCTTGCCGGCCGCCTTGCGCTTCACCAGCTTGCGCAACGCCAGCTCATATTCATCCTTGAATTTGGCCGGATCGAAGTGGCCGGCCTTGGTGTCCAGGATATGCTCGGCCAGATCGAGCATCTCCTTGGGCACGCGCACGCTCGGCACGGAGGCAAAGTACTGCTTCTCCTCGCGCACCTCGTAGTCATAGCGCAGCGTCGTTCCCAGGATGCCCTTGCCGAGCGGCTCGAGCGCAATGACGTGCTCCCGGTTGGCCATCACGATGCGGGCCAGGCCGACGCGTTCCTTGTCCTTCATGGCATCACGGATCACCGCGAAAGCCTCGGCCCCGACCTTGCCGCCGGGCACGATGTAATAGGGCTTGTCGAGATAGCGCTTGTCGATCTCGGCGAGGGGCACGAAGCTGTCGATGTCGATCGTATGGGTGCTCTCGATCTCGACCGCCGCGAGCTCTTCTTCGTCGATCTCAACGTAGCGCCCCTTGGCAAGCTCGTAGCCGCGGCCCTTGTGGGCTTTGTCCACGACCTTGCCGCTCGCTTCGTCCACCATCTGCTGCCGCAGCCGATGCCCGGTCTGGATGTTGATCTGGTGAAAGTGCGTCTTCTCCGATTGCGAGACGGCGGGGAACAGCTCGATCGGGCAGGTGACCAACGAAAGCCGCAGGTAACCTTTCCAGTAAGCGCGCGGTGCCATGGAAACATTCCTTGATCAACGACAAGCTGGAATAGGATCGCGCCTACACGCCCCGGTGAGGACGTAGCAATTCACTCACTGCGCGTCCGCTCCGGGAGCAGAGCACGCCGGCTGGAATCGGATTACTTGCGCCGCGGGCGACCCCGACGGGGCCTGACGACCGGCCGGGATGGCGCGATCGGAAGCCCCTTCCCATAAGAGATGGCGCGCTCGAGGGTCTGCCTGGTCATGCCCATCGAGGCATAGAAAGCGCGCATAAAGGCTGTGCAAGGCATCCGCGCCTCACCTCCGATGCCCGTAAAAAGTCGCAAGCGAATATTTTGTTCCACTGGCCAATGATTTGCTCCGCATCGAATTTTGGTTTTGAAAAAGTAACTACCGTTTCGATTTTCGCTCAGGGACTTTTTTGCCTTTCCGGCGCGCTTCCGACAGGCCGATGGCGATCGCCTGCTTGCCACTCTTTACCTTGCCGCCTCGGCCGCCCATGCCGCGCTTGAGGGTGCCGCGCTTGCGCTTGCGCATGGCACTCTTGACGTCCTTGGAAGCGCTACGTGAGTATTTGCGTGCCATCGGCCTTTTCCGGATCGGCGCTCGTCCCTGCAGGACCGCGACCGTCATGTCGAAAGCCTCGCAGAGATCGGCAATCTCCGGCGGAAAGAACGCGTGCTCCGGATGCGACAAGAGATACTGCAACATGGCCTAAACTTCGTGGTCTACCGCTTCAAGGCCAATCACCCGACGCGGGATTCGTTCCCATGCTTCCGCCGGCACTCGTCGTTCCACCGCCTCCAGTTGTGCAACCGCCCTTGCCGACGGTTCCTGTTTTCTGAGAACCGGTCTTAGCGGACCCAGCAACCCCCGCGGTCGATCCACTTCCTGATGCACCGGGCCAAACCCAAACGGCATCGTCATTTTTGACAGGCTGGACGAGCAAAAGCCCACGCATTTGGGCCAGCTGACAGCTTTGTCGGCTATCCGACTTACGTGCCCAGCGAATTTGGACTGGCAATGAGGAATACAAGAGCGTACCATCAGCTGATCACTGACAGTTTTGGCGTCAGTGGCTGAGAGACGCGAAACGCTCCCGCCCAAACGGCAGAGGAGCGCTTCATGTCGCAATCATCCAATCGTATTCTCAATGCTCTCCCGCAGAATATTTTCGCGGCCATGGAGCCGCATCTCCAGAGTGTGAAACTCCCCTTTGGGGAGGTTGTTGCCGAAAGTGGGGGGCCGGTGACTAAGGTCTATTTCCCCTTGTCGGGCGTCGTGTCGCTGGTCGTCGAGATGGAAGTGGGCGACACGATCGAAACCGCGATGGTAGGTCGCGAGGGAGTGGTCAACGGCACTTCCGCTCTTGACGGCAAGGTGTCATTGCATAAGGGGATAGTTCAAGTCGCCGGTGCGGCGGCGACGATATCACCCGACGCGCTAAGAAGGCTCGCCCATGAATTTGATCCCTTGCAATCGCTCTTGATTCGGCATGAGCAGGTGCTGTTCGCTCAGGCGCAGCAGTCGGCCGGATGCAACGCGGGTCACACGGTCGAGGCCCGTATGTGCCGCTGGCTTCTGCAGATGCGCGACTTGACCCAGTCCGATGACTTGAGGTTGACGCAGGAATTCCTCGGACAGATGCTCGGCGTCCGGCGCACCAGCGTCTCGATGGTCGCGAGCACGCTTCAAAAGGCGGGGCTCATCAAATACCGCCGGGGCAACATTCAGCTCTTGGACGTAGAGGTTCTAAGGGAGAGTGCGTGCGAGTGCTACGAGAGGGTCAAGGGCCACTACGAGCGCTTAGTGGCGCCCTAACTCTCCAAAGCGGCGAAGACGCGGTCTCGACAGCGGGCGGATTTAGTTGGCCGCTATGTCGCGCGCCGGGCAGACTACTCTGATCCCGGGGATAGGTTAAAACATCATCGGCAGCGGCACTTCGCCAGGCGTCGGTGACTGAGAGTTCGGTAGCACTCCCGCCTGTTCCCTGGGGAGTGCTCGGTATGACCGACGCCTATGCCACGATAGGCTAGTCCGTCGGACGCCCAACATCTGCGCGATGAACTCCTGCGTGGGCTGAAAGTCATCGTTGCCGACCAAGTCCCGGCACCGCTGAAGCCGACAAGAGAGGCGCGCTTCGATCATGTGCGTGGCATTACAGGCTGCGGACTGCTGAGACTGCGCCAGAAGAACTTGCTCGTGCTTTATGAGCGTGGAGCGAAACGCCACGTTCTGCTCACTGAGACGGCGGACCTGCTCCACCCCGACGACGGACGCAGAGCCCGCGATCTGTACGATGGCCATGCTTATCGAGACATTGTTCTCGAGGGCGGACAATCCCCCGACAACGCCCTCCCGGCCGATCATGGCGGCTTCGATCATCTCGCCGGCGGCCAGCCTCACACGAGCGAGACGACCCCTGCGTTAGGAAAATAAATCGGTCGATCGTACCGCCGGCCGCGTACAGAACCATCTCTTGGGCAAGATCGGTCGACCGCAGGTGCGCAGGAGGAACCCGAGGTCGTCGAGCGCCAGGGAGGTCAATACGCGATTGGACATATGTGTTTCCGTCATAGACGCGTACTCCGTGCCTTAGGCGGAAGCGCGGTCGCGTCTCTCGCCCACTGACGCCCGATCGCGTCGTCAGCGGTATACTATACTGTCGGATAGCCAGCATATAACCCCCCTATGTACGGAACCCAACGGACATAAGTCCGTTAGCGTACAGAGGGGCCCCGAACAATTCATAGGCTTCCCGATGTGTCGCCTGCGCAACGACGATACGACGGCCGTGGAGATCGACGATCTTTTGGCCGTTCCCGCCCCAGCCCTGGAGGACTTGTTCGCCGACCCGGACGTGCGAAAGTGGGTCGGAGAATGGATCAGCCAGGCGATGGAGCGGCCGGGGCGCCGCAGACGAGGGCAGAAGAGGCCGCGCAGGGCTACGCCTCGGTCATAGCGCTTTCCGACAATCGCGCCTCGCTGGTCCACCAGCTGTGAATTTTGCCACAGTGGGGGCACGCGGCCCTCGTCACGGTGTTGGTTAGCTTCTTAAAGCCGTCTTCGTCTATGTGAATACCCGTCGAATAATCCCGGCCTGTGGTCGGGCACTTAAACATCACCACTCCCATGACGGGCCTCATACGTACTGATGACACTCAATGAATCGAGATCGAACTCCTCGGGGCGTCAGATCTCGTCCAATGCTTCGTTCACTGCCTTGGGACCGTGCTCCACGATGAGCGAGCGCAGATCGTGACGAAACCCTTCCCACGTTTGGTCGCTCTCGTCTCGACCATCGTTCTCATAGTGGCGCAAGATAGAGTCAAGTTTCCCCGCCAGATCGCTCATAGCCGCCTCACGGAGCGGACGCGGTCCCCGCCCCCCGAACCAGAGCAGCGTCCGCGAACCAAGCCTCGCGCTTCCACCACACGTGCTCCCGGCCGCAGGCAGGGCAGGCCGTACGGGCGGGCACGTCGGGAGACTGGTCGAGACTTTCTTGATCTGTCTCGATGCCGGTGAATACGGATAGGCCCGTCTCAGGGCACCTGATCATGAGCGCGCTCATGAGGTTTTTCCCCATTTGGTTGGTGTTTTTGAAAGAGAATCAAAAACGATCACAGTCGGCCGATATTGTCTGCTCGGCAGTCGACACACCGCCGGGCTTTTTTTGCAGCTGGGCGGGTCTTCAAAAGGAAAAAGCCCCACCGGCCGGAACGGTGGGACTACCGGACGAGACCAGGGATGGGATAACCAGTCCTTGAAGCGCCTAAAGGAAACCCCGCCGAACGCTTTGACGTTGGGGCTTCGAGGCATTAGGGCGCTCTCCGTAGGCGGTTGCTGAGCAGTCCGGTCAGATTCAATGTGAATCGGCGTCCAACTTTGATCCACGCCAAAACCGTCGCAAATTATTGATCGACAAGCTCTTTGTTAGTAATAGGCTGGGTCACGATTGGACGCCGATGGATTCCTCCAGGAATTTATAATTCCGCAAGCGCCGCAACCACTTGTCCCCGAAATCTGGGTGGGTCAAAGTTGGACGCCGATTCACACCATGACAGTGTATCGCTCCTAATGCGTGGATTCGGATGGCCTCTTTTGCGGGCCGCTCGTCGAGCCCGACGATCACATTTCCGGGGCGACCAACATTGTCGAGTTTCCGCGCGATCGCGCGGCATCCACGCCGCCAAAGCGCTCCTCGGCACGAAAGTGATCGAGGTCCGGGCTGGGCCGCGACTCGTCGTCCGGCTCTCGCCCAAGCGACCACAATAACAGGTCCAGGACTAGGCTGCGGGATCGTCGGCGCGGACGTGAGGCCGAACTGCGCCGAGCGGTCCTAGCGGGAGAGCCTGACCGGGGCGCAGTGGAGAGGGTGAGCGATGAAGGCGATCGTTCTTGTCACCTTGGCCGTCGATGCGGCGACCGGCGCCGTCGATCCAACTGCCCCGTTCGTGGTCAGCCCTGCCGACCGTTGCGTCGATCATCCGCCAATTGGGCGAGCCTCTCCCAGTCTGCGGCCATTTTCAGCCAGAACGTCCTATCATCCCCCCGATGGCAATCGGCTGCCACTTTGCGGGCCTGTTCTGCATGCCTGCGGTATTCTTCGGGCGTGGTCACCACACCATTGTACCAGCAGTGAGACGTATCCACACGCAAAAAAGGTTGTGTGTCGCCCTGTCAGGTTGACCTGGGTGTAATGGCCGGGCGGGCTCGGTCACGGCTCCTCCCGGAACTGCAGCATGCCCTCCTCGAAGGTCCGCGGTGGCGCATCAAGTGAATACCTTGCGTTCAAAAGCCGCACCGGCTGAGCTAGGCGGGCGCTCTCGGGTGCCTTAACCTGCCAAAAGTGGGCTTCCACACGGCTCGCTGTCTCAAAGCCCCGCCATGGGCCAACCTCGGCGGGGCTTTTTCTATTCGGACCCGCGATTTACCAAGCGTGGCGCCGACGCGCTTGCTTGCTTCCAATTTCAGCTTTGAACACGTTTGAGAACCAGGTTAGGTCGCCATCTCGCTTGTGTGCGGGGGTGGCGACCCCTGCCGCGATTAGGTTCCCCCTGCGGCAGGGGTCTTTTCAGATGATCTCTCAACCTCGTCCACGATGGCCCGCGCATCACGAAGCTGCTTGAGATTTCTCAGCGGGTGGCCGTGGTCGTCCCGCCCGTTGCCGCTCTCGATCTGCTCCACCAAGTCCCGAAGCACATTCCCCTGCCTTCCGTTCGCTCATACCCGAGCGCCACGACGTCGCCAGAAGGTCCCACCCTCAATGTCTCTGCCTGGTCTGCCTGGTCCCATTCCGAATAGTAGACTTATTGAAAGATTTTCATTGACCGCATTTGGCGGGACGTTTTACATTCCGAAAATCAGACTTTCAAAAGAGGTCGAATATGACCATCATCGAACTCCGCACCGCGATCGAGGGGAAGGTGTCATGACTAAATACGGCTATGCGAGGGTTTCGTCCGATACTCAGGACTATCAGTCCCAGGTCGAGGCGCTGAAGGCGGCCGGCTGCAAGAAGGTCTACAGCGAGAAGGCCTCGGGTAAATCGACCAACGGCCGCCCCGAGTTGGCCAAGGTCATGAAGGCGCTGCTGCCCGGCGATATCGTGGTGGTGACCAAGTTGGACCGCGTCGCCCGCTCGAGCCGAGACCTGCACAACATCCTCGGCAAACTGAAAGACCTCGGCTGCGGCTTTGTCTCGCTCGGCGAGGGGTGGTGCGACACCACCAGCAGTGTCGGGCGGCTCGTCATTTCTATCATGGCCGGCATTGCCGAGTTCGAGCGCGAACTGATCCGCACGCGCTGCCAGACCGGCATCGACCGAGCGAAGGCCAAGGGCACGAGGTTCGGCCGGAAGCCGGTGCTCGACGCCGGAAAGCGCAAGGTCCTGGCTGAGCGTTACGCAGCCGGTGAGACCATGGCGAAGTTGGCACTGGAATACGAGTGCGGCGAGGCGACGATCTGGCGAGCCCTGCAAGGATAGAGACCAGCGCGAGACCAGTAACTGACCGGCCGGAAGGGCTATGCCATGCGTCGGCGCCACGGTGTGAAGGTCGATGTGAACGTCTCGATAGCCTGCGGCGCGCCGAGTTTCGGATCTTTGGGCCCAGGAGCCTGAGGACCCAGAGAGAGTTTTCGGCGCTGGAACGGTCACGCTCTTTGCGTCTACCAGGTGTTGATTAGCGAGGGGTCGGCGGCCGCGGGCGCAAGGCGTCTTCGATGCGCGCCGTCCGCGCGTCGATCCCTCTCACGATTTCAGGGAGCGGCGTCAATGGGCGCAAGGCGTCTTCGATGCGCGCCGTCCTCGAGTTCGATCCCTCTCACGATGTCGGGGAGAGGCGTCAATGGATTGACGTTCGATTGCAGCCCCTTCATGTCGTTGACCAACCCATCGATCTTCTGATTTATGATGCCGACTGTCGTGTTGGTATTGCCAATCTTGTCCACAAGACCTAGGGACGTGCTGTTCAAGAGTGAAGTGACGGCAATGTTTGCCTGTTCGGCGGCACCTAAGCGTCTGTCCAATTCATCAAATTTGTTGACGAGCAACCACCCGATGATCGCAACCGCGACCGCTGCGAGCGCGCTCGGGGCGATCCAATCCTTTACGAACTTCTGTAGCCAGGTACGCCCGCCACCTGGAGCGCCCGGTCCGCCGGACGCGCCACTGCCTGCGGCCGGAGCGCCCGATGAACCGCCGGGTGGTGAAGCCGAGGTGGGTGGTGAAGCAGAGGCTGACATGCGACCTCTCTCTCGGGGATTCTAACGCTTACTCCGGACTCTCCGGACAAGCAGGCAGTCTAAGCCCACATTTCCATGGTTCGATTTGTGCGTTCAGAGTAGCCATTTGGATTTCGTGTGGCAATCCGGTGTCCGGGCGTCGCCAACTCCTAAGGCTTGCCACCATTTGAAAAGATGGGGACGCAGCGCGAGCCGATCAAGCCGAGCCTCGTCCCCTCATGTCCCTTCCAGCACCCGGTAAACCGATGCGCGGCCGATTTTGAGAGCCTTTGCGATCTCGGTCGGCCCCGTGCCTCCGGCCTTCAATTCACGCACCCTAGCCGCGTCTATCGAGGCCGGGCGGCCCTTGTAGACGCCGGCAGCCTTCGCCTTGGCGACGCGATTGCGCGGCTCTGTTTCCGAGATCGTCATCGTTCGATCCCTCCCTACGGATGAAGGCTCTTTAAGAGTGCGCGGCAGACACTTTCGGCAATCCGCCGAGGCCGCTCGCCCAAACCTCGCGGATCTTTGTGGCCGCCGCGACGGCCACGCCGCTGCGGGTTAAGCCGCGGAAACGCCGCCAGTGCCCCACGGCCGGACGGGTATCAATCCAATTTTGCCAAGTTGGCATACGCAATCAGGCTTGCGCCCACGGCGCCAATTGGAAGCAGAATAAATTCCAGGATAAAGGAACGATGGCTTTCCGCCGCGGGCATCACCATGACGACCATCGCCGCCATGAGCGCGCAAAAACCGAGCGTGAAGCCTCCCTGGAGCATCCGATTCATAGTCTGAAAGCGCACGGCTATCCTTTCTCACCGCTAGAGGACCCGGTCTTGGAGGGGCGATAGAGTATCTCCCCCACGGTCCAACCGGCCGCCGCCCCTATGAGCTCCGCGACGATGAAGGCCGGGACATGATTGATCGCGATGCCCGCGAATGTGGTCGTGAAGCCGCGCGCAAGGGTTACCGCCGGATTCGCAAAGGAGGTCGATGCTGTAAACCAATAAGCCGCCGTGATCATGAGCCCGACCAGCCAGGGTATGGCGTTCGGCGCATAGCGCACGCCTCCCAGGATTGTCAGCACGAGCGTGAAGGTGGCCACGCCCTCGGAAAACCATTGCGAGACGCCGCTGCGCGATGTTGTGCCGATCGCGAGTGGCGCCAGATCGAACATGAGATGAGCGACCGCGGTTCCGGCGATCCCGCCGAGACATTGAGCGATGACGTACGGAAGAAGCTCACCCCATGGAAATTTTCTCTGTAAAGCGAACACGCCCGTCACGGCCGGATTGAAATGTGCGCCGGATATCGGGCCAAGGATGGTGATGAGGACGACCAGAATCGCGCCGGTCGGAATCGTGTTGCCGAGAAGCGCGATGGCTTGATTGCCGCCGGCCAGGCGCTCGGCCATGATGCCGGAGCCGACAACCGTCGCAACTAGAAGACCGGTGCCCAATGCTTCCGCCAGAAGGCGACGCGAGAGAGGAAGTGGCGCCTCGCTCATTCGGCGGCGGTTGCGGGACCGGAGCCCGCATCCTTCGATTTGCCGATCGAATCCAGTTGCTTCTGCAGGCTGAGGCCGTCGAGCGATTTCATCGGCAGACTGACGAAAATATTGATGCGGTTGGTGAGCATCCGCATCGCATCAGCAAAGGCGAGCCGCACCTCCGCTTCGTTGCCGGTCGCCGCCGCCGGATCGGGCAGACCCCAATGCGCCGTCATCGGCTGCCCGGGCCACACCGGGCACGCCTCCGCGGCGGCGTCATCGCAGAGCGTGAACGCGAAATCGAGCTTGGGCGCGTCCGGGCCAGTGAACTCTTTCCAGCTCTTCGAGCGGGTTTGGCTTACATCGAAATGTAGCCGGCGCAAAAGATCGAGCGCGTAGGGATGCACATGCCCTTTCGGCTGGCTGCCGGCCGAATACGCCCGGAATCTCCCTTGACCGGCACGGTTAAGCACCGCTTCCGCCATGATCGAGCGCGCGGAATTTCCCGTGCATATAAACAGGACGTTGAATGTCTTTTTGTCGACGGCTTCCACCATGCTCACACCCCTTAGATCCGCCGCGCCGGTGGCGCAACGGTTACGCGATGACCCGCCTTATCGACCACCAACTCGCCTTCTTCCTTCCGAAACTCGCCGCATTGCGGCGCCGCAATCAAATCGAGCACGGCTTCCGATGGCCGGCACAGCTTCACCCCAAGGGGGGTAACGACCAGGGGACGATTGATCAGGATCGGGTGCGCCATCATCGCATCCAGCAGCTGGTCGTCCGTAAGCGCGGGATCGGCGAGACCTAATTCATGGTACGGCGTGCCCTTCTCGCGCACCGCCTCACGGACCGAAAGCCCGGTGCGCGCGATCAGCGATGCCAGCAGGGCGCGGGTCGGCGGGCACTTCAAATATTCGATGATATGCGGCTCAATGCCGGCATTGCGTATGAGCCCGAGCGTGTTGCGCGAGGTCCCGCAGTCCGGGTTGTGATAAATAATGACGTCCGTCATGAGTTTCCCATTCCAGCTTGAATTAACGTCCAGCCCTGTGTTGATCCATACTGTGTTTCACGAATCCGACGATCAGCGTCACGATGGCCCCCGCCGCAAGCCCGGTGAGGCCCTGCAGGATTGCGTCACCGACGGGATCGGATGCATTTACCGCCCCGCTGCCGGTGACCAGGGTGCCGGCGAGCGTTTGCAGAAAGTAGCCGCTCAAAGCGCCGCCGATGGCTCCACTCAGGATATGGCCAACGGTCCCGAAGCTGTGTTCATGCGCCAGGGCCGCGGCGCCAAGTCCGCCGACAATGCCGGCGACGATTTGAATCAAGAGACTTGTCAGGGTCCAGGTCATATTCCCCTCGGAGAATCTACGCCGTACAGCAGGCCGAGCGTGCCGGCGCCGGCGTGGCCTCCGGGAGGCAGCACGCCTTGGCATTCGCTAAGCGTGCGTCGCGCTCGCCGGTGCCGTCGCCGTAATTTGTGCTCTCGCCTGTGGTGAAAAACGTTTCCCAGGCGATGCCGGTCGGGTCGTCAATCCATGACTTTTCCGACTTCGCGTAGCAGCAGCTCGTTTGTCCCTGCTCGATGACGGCGCCGCCCGCCTGTCGCAGGCGCGCATAGACCTCATTCAACTCGTCCTTATCCTCGACTTGAATCCCGAGGTGATCGAGGCCGGGCTCCCGGCCGCGCGTCGAGATTGCAAAATTCACCCGCGGGTCCTCGAGCATCCATTTCGCGTAATCCGGCTTGACGACGGCGGGTTGCGTGGCGAACAGCGCGGAATAAAAGCCGATCGATCGCGAGAGATCGTCGACGGCGACGTGGATGTGCATACGCTTCATCGTGACACTCCTTTCAGGCAGGGACCTTTGCGCGCTTGCGGCGCGCGGGCTTGCACACCACGGCGGGCGCACATTTCTCCGGCGCACCGCCGCAGCAGTTTTCAGTCAGGAAACCAAGCAGCTCGTTCATGGTGTCGAACTGCGCCGCGTAGATCATCGAACGGCCATCACGCCGAACCGTGACGAGGCCCGCCGTGCGGAGCCGATCGAAATGGAAGGTCAGCGTATTGGGCGCGAGATCGAGCGCGGCCGCGACGGCACCGGCCGCCATGCCCTCAGGGCCTGCCTGGACGAGCAGGCGAAATACGTCGAGCCGATTGTCCTGAGCCAAAGCAGCAAGCGCCGCGACGACGTGATGTTTTTCCATATTTCAACGATTATGGAAGCGTCGCGGCCGAGTCAAGCGATATTTCAGCGATCGCTGAAATGTCTCGCGCTGGATTTGACAACCGGCCCTGATCTTGATTTTCCTAATTGCCAGGGTGGACGGACGCGCACGCTTTGCCTCATTGACGGGGGGACCCTCCAGGTTACCGAAATGCATCTTGGAGTTTTCTGATTCCAGGTGGCAGATGTTGGGCGATCCGATCGACCCGCTAAGCGCCCTCGCGGATTTCGATCCGAAGTTTATTCACAACGGGCTGCTCGGCGCGCCGTGAGTCTCAGGTCTTTCGCCACTTATCCGGATTGCCTCGATCGGTATGACGAACGCGCTCGACCACGGGCGGCGGCAGGCGTGGGCTCATCGGGGGGCCGGGATAGGTCGCCGCGAGCCCGCGCCGCTCGGGCGGGCAAACGCAATTTAAGCTGGGCATAACATTTTTGGACTGTCGTCTATCAATTGCGACATAGCAAATCGGGCTACGTCTACATCGCCGGGACTTTGTCAGGGCGCTTAATCAAGATCGGGACAGCCAAGGACATCCCACAGCGTGAACGCCAACTTAGGGCCGAAGGCTATGCCGGTTTTTCAGATTGGGTAGTCTTGTTTTCAATCTGGGTGGACGAGGCCGGAAAGATAGAGCGCGATGCGTCCGCGCGCGTGGCAGGCCGCGCGGTCTGCCGGAGCTATTTTAAAGACGGCTTTGAGCAAACAGCAATTGAAGCACTCGAATGCTCCTTTGGCGCGGCAATGGAAGCAGTTAAAGAAGTTCTCGGACCCACCGATGATGCCGAACCTTGGAAAGCGACGTGGGCGTATCGCTATGAGTTTGACCATAGCGCGTGATGCAAGCCATCATCAAAGGCTGTGACGCATCTTGGCGACATTCCGAGGCTCGGCTTGTCCAAGCAAGACGACGCCCCATATGTACGGATGTGGCAGGTGGAGTAAGCGGCCCTTCGGTGCAGGTAGCACTATGTTCGAGATGGGTCGATTCTGTTGCAAAAGTCGTTTTGCACTGGTGATGAAAACTTCTGCGGGCTGCAGGTGCGGCTTTCGTGTAGAGATGCGGGGGACCTCATCGCCTGACGCTAAACTCACAGGCGCCTTCGACGCTGCGATTGAGGTTATACGAATCAGTGATCGCATCCCATTTCGTGTTTTCGCGAAAACTTCGTGGCCCTGCAACTTTCGACTTTTGCAACACAATCGGCCAGGTGCGGACTCCTGCGGCTCCGTCAAAGGAAAGCCCCGCAGTGGTCCAAGCGGGCATCGCGTCCGTCAAACGGCGCGCTGCGCCAAGTCCGGAAGGGGGCGCCCTTACGTCACGGTTTGCTCGGCTTGACCGTCTCCCCGACGATCTTGGCAATCTCGGCTTCGATGTCGCCCTCGACGGCGCCTCCAGCGTCTGCGAGCTTGTCCTGGGTCGGCGCGGTTTCACCGGCCGTGGCACCCTTGGCCTTGGGCTCTGACCAATCGATTGGGGGAAGCAGGTCGTCCAGATTACGCACGGTCATAGATCACCTGCTGGAACATTAAAGTGGTCGCGCCTGCTGCGAAGGATAACATGCAGCAACGCTGATCGCGATGGCGGCTCCGCTGCCGTCACCGGCGGCATCTTGATACCCGACTGCACGCTCAGATGCGTCTCGTCCTCGGAAGGACAGCCGTGTGGCCTTGGCCCGCCCAGGGTCGGGTTTTCCCTGAAAGCTGACGGCCCGCTGCGCTGCGGCGAACTGACAAAATGGGCCAGTAACGGATGTCAGCTCGGTGCTCGCACTCGGAGGCTTTGCCGTCGCACCCAGACGCGGTCCGGCTTTTGGAGCAACGCGGCGCGTCAAGTCCGTCAGAGCTTGCCTCCTGCGTCGTGCTGTCATGCGCCACCCCCGACCGGATGCCAAGGTCTACCAGGGTGTGATCCGGAATTGGTGGAGGCGGGAAATCGGGTCACTTTTGCACTTCGATAGACTTGTTCGGTTGGCACCGCCGGTTGGATCACCAGTATCCACAGCGCAAGGCCTTTCTCACGGAGCCGAATACCAATGTGGCGGGCTAGCAGCCAGCGTCGCCGCAAGTTTGACCGTTTTCTGCTCGTACGCTTGGTTGTGAGTCGGCGGCGGTTCTCAGGAAGGGCGAGCAGGGGGCGTGCATGGCGCGCTGTGCATCAGAGTTCCGATTGTTGGCGGCGGCAATCATGGTCCTGTCTTGCACTGGCCGCGACGCGCACGCGTTTGCCCTGTGCGACAGCTGCCCTGACCTTTTCGCTAATACCTCCACCGCCCAGCAGACCGCACTCGCGGCGCCGCGCGTTCAAAGCACACTCGTCCACGGCCGCTACGTCGATCATCGCTTGCAGCGGAAACTTGATGTTCCACCGCGTCCCCCCCTGGCTCGTCGCACGGCGCTCACGGCCTTCGCCGCGGTCCCGATAAGCGGAGGTGCAATCGGGGCAAACGTGTCCGCTCTCATTGCCGATTCGGCACCGCCCGTAGCCGACGAGGCAACGCCTGCGACGCCAGCCTTTCGCATCGACCAGCTGTTTAACATCATGGCGGCAGGTCCCTCGGACCAACCGGAGGAGGTGGCAGCTCTGCGGGCCGACGTGCTGAGTCAGTTCCATATGCCCCAGGCCTCTCCAGGTCCCGATTTCCGGTCCGGATTCTTCGTACCGACGGTTATCGCATTCGGCACCGGCTTGTTGCTGATCGGCGGGATCCTTGGGTCAGCGAGACTTCATGCCTTCGCGCCGCCCCCCCACCAAGTCTCCGAAGCGATCGTGCCATGTTTCTGAGTGCGGTCTCACTCGGGGGGGATGGAACCGCACCGATCCCGAGCATCCCGGCAATAGTCCCGCACCTACTCCTTGTAGGGGCCATGCATGGAAAGAGCACCAGCGGGCTTCGGTGAGTTATTGCGGGCCGGCAGGCGATGCACCAGCCTTCTGATGACGCCGGACGGCAGGGTCGGTACGAGGTGGGAGCTGCGACTTCGATACCGCAGCCAGCGGCTATGGACCAGGAAGAAGCACAGGGCCTGGCGTCGGCAGAAGATCATCGTGAAACGGGCCGACTGACTTTCAATGGGTCATGGAGCACGAACATTACGTTCCTGGGAAACCCAAGCGTCAGAGGTGGATCGCCTATCGGCGCCTAAGGAAACGTCTCGTGACGACGCCAAGAGAGCAGCCAGAGTTGAAAGAGCTGGCCGGCCTGGCTGAACAGGGACCACTCGCCGCGCGCCGATGAAATCGAGGATACCTTGGGCGACGTCCGCTTTGGCCCCAAAAGCGGTCGTTGAACCCTTGGGGCGTCATTTCCGGGTTGGGTAGAGTCGAGATGTGGCGCGGCGACTGTAGGCTGAACATATCTGTTGCCGCCTCTTTCGTCTGGCGGTGCCTTAGTGGTTCAGCCGTGGCTCCGTTTCCACATCCCGCTCATCGAACCGGACATGCAGATTTCCCGCATCCGGCTCTCGGACAAGACTTCACGCCTTCACCCACGGCATGTCGTGCCCAAGCCGGCACAGGCGTACGAGCTTGAAGTGCCCGTAAAGGTGCGGGAGTGGATAGGCCCCGCCCCTGCGTCGCCTGACCTTGTGCTTGTAGCACAACCACCGGCGCAACCGCGCAGCGGTGTAGTTGTCGATCGCCCGGTACGCCTTGTTGACGGTGCCTACTTCGAAGTAGTTCGCCCATCCGCGCATCGTGCGGTTCAACTTCTTCACCATCAGTGTGGTCTCTTGCCAAGTCCCCGATCGGGCGGTCAGCACGTGGACGTTCTCGACCATGCGCTTGATGCTCTTCTTCGATGGCCGGTACCCCAGGTACGCTTTTCCGGTTCTCGCTGAATACATCCGCCCAAACGTGTGTCCCAGGAAGTCGAACTCTCCTTCCGGTACCTTGCAAATTCGTGTTTTCTCCTCGTTGACCGCGAGCTTCAGTTTACCCATGATCTCGCGCAATCGCTGCAACGCCTCTTCGGCTTTGCCCTTCCGGCACAGGATCACGAGGTCGTCGGCGTAGGTCACGATGCGAGAGCCGAGGCTTCGCTCCAGCCCGAGCATCTTCCATCCCAGCACGAACCGGCGCATGTACAGATTTGCCAGCAATGGTGAGATGGGTGAGCCTTGCGGAATGCCGCGCCGGTTGTCCCGGGCCTCGGTCGTGCGTGTCTGACTCCCTCGATCGTCGGTCTCTTCCACGGGGCAGTCCAGCCACATCTTGATCAGATGCAGCACGCGCCGATCAACAATTCGGCGCGCTACCGACTTTAGAAGGTCGGCATGCGGAATGCTCCCGAAGTAGTCCGCGAGGTCGGCGTCGACGACTTCCGGGTGGCCATGGTTCAGCAGCGCTCCCACCTCGACCACCGCCTGTTGCGCATTGCGTCCAGGACGGTAGGCGTATTGCTCTGGTGGAAGATCGGCTTCAAAGATCGGTTCCAGCACCAGCATCGCTGCCGTCATGCAGACCCGATCCCGCAAGGTCGAGATGCCCAGCGGCCTGAGCTTGCCGTTGGCCTTCGGTATATACACTCTTCTGATAGGCTCCGGTCGGTAAGTCTCTTGCCCGAGCGCAAGCGCCAGTTCGCCAAGCCACCGTTGCAGCCCATACGCCTCAATGTCCGCGAAGTCTTGACCATCTACACCCGGTGCGCCCTTGTTGGAGCGGCATTGGGCATAGGCATGCGCCAGAATGTCCTCACGGCTGATCTTGTCGTACAGGGCGTAGAAACGATAGCCGGCTTCTGCCTTCGCTTTCGCGTGCAACGCCATCTGCAGTTTCTGAACACTCTTCGGAGTTGATAGGTTACCCAATCTCCCGGTCCCTCACCACGTATTGCGTTCGTCTTGAACTGAGGTCCCGTCCCTCCACCGGCATTACCCGGCTTCCGCGGTACCACGAACCTCTCCGCCTCCCCAGGGCGCCCGGCCTGTCCCTCGCGGGCGTCCGATTGGCCATCCCTGGCCACGCCTTGGGGTCTCCCGTGTTGCGTTCGCTTTCCTTGTGTACATGCTGTCGCCACTACCCCGGCACAGCGACTGGGAGCACTGCTTCGCCCACCTCCCCCAGTCGTGTCAGCCTTCCCCGATATGGCAGTCAGGTCGGCCTGTGCATTGTCCTTTTCGAGGCTTGCTCGGCGTTTACTCGCGTTACGGCCTGCACACTCGCGCTGTCACCGTATATCGTGACCCGCTAACCGAAGGCTTCAGCCATTTCGTTACCTCCATGACTGCTCCGGTTGCTTCCGGCTGGAGCGGTTGCCGGGTGGGGCTTGCACCCACTAGAAAGCGCCGCCTTTCCACGGCGCACGCCATGACCGGACTCATGCAACGCAACGAACGGCACTTACATTCGATGACCTCGTCACCGAGCAATTGCATGGAGCCGGCAAGGCCGAGCGCCGGTGGACCAAGTCGGTCAGCGTCTAGTGTTTAGTCTTGTTGACAGCGGGGATAACTTGAGATTGTCGTCGAATTAATGTGCGCGGTGCCGGATATTGATACCAGTCCCTTACTGGGCGACGCCTCGACTACCGCTCCCCCCATTCCGCCAGGAGCCGGCCATGTCATTAAAACTGAGGAAGTGCATCCGGTCCGCTTCGGCGAACATTTTCATGGCAGCCGGGGTGCCCAGCCAGTCGCGGGTGGGATATTGATACTTTGCCCTCACACGAAATCTCCCGTGACGACGGGTCTTAGCATCGACTGCGTTGTCTTCAGGCCACTTCCTCCCGTTGCGGTTCCGTTGCGTTGCCCAACCTGCGGTCAAACTCATAGATGGAAGCCCGGGGATGCTTGGATCAATGTCGATGCGTGAGCCGATCCTGCTCAGTCCCCGCGGGCGGTACGATCAAGTTTCAAGAAGCCCTGAAGCTCAACAAGAGCCAAGAACGACCGTTACTCGCGTCGATCTGGTCGAGGCTGTCTATCGGAGGGTCGGATTATCGCGGGCGGAGTCTGCTCGACTTGTAGAACTCGTCTTCAAGGAAATCACGGATTGCCTTGAGCGCGGCGAGACCGTGAAGCTATCCTCGTTCGGATCGTTCATCGTCCGGATCAAAGGACCCCGTGTGGGCCGCAATCCGAAGACCGGGGTCGAGGTGCCGATCGCACCGCGCCAAGTGGTGGTGTTTAAGGCGTCGGATACGCTGAGAAAGCGGCTCGCCACAGTCGAAGAGACGACAGAGTAGCGGGCATCGGTTTTTTCGGTAACTCAATCGTCGGCCCGAGGCAAGTCCAATTTACCCGGCGGGAGCGGCGATGTCTGGACCTCATGAGCGGGTTTGGGTCTTCGCCGCTTCCTTCCGACTTCAATAGCGACACCAGCGAGATTGCCAGCCGCGGCCATTCGAGCCCACGTCCCAAAATTGATCCAACAAGGGGATACTTGGCGTGGGCTTGGAGCGCGCCCTCGTCAAAACTTTGCGATGCTATTCGACGCCGCCGTCAGTCATATCGGCTTTGGCCCGTAAGCGGATTTTCGCCCCAACCATGCTGTGGTGACGATCGGTTCTACGAAGTCGTATCCTATTGGTGCTCCGGAACCGTCCCAGGTTTGCCAATCTCGACGATCCCCACCACCAGGACTTTCGCCGGCTCGGTATTGCTGGCGTTGCGCGACACGGCGTGAAGTTGGTTGGGCGCTTCATAGAAGACGTCACCCTTGGTCAGCACCCTCTCGGGACCGTCGTCGAGCTTGATCCTGTAGGCACCTTCCAGCACATAGCCGAAATTATGCGTCGTTGGGTGGCGATGCGGCACCGAGCCGCCGCCCGGAGGGATATCGAGCGTGGTCATCGTCACTTCATGGCCGGGAAATTCGGCGATCGCCTGCTTCATCACCTGGGTCGCCTTGGTCGCGGGCAACGGCTGCTGAGCCACGACGACCCCGAGGCTAAATGCTCCGGCAAGTGCGACAATGCCGGCAACGGCGAAGAACGATCTGGTCAGCATGCGACCGGAACAGAACATAGGGGACCTCCCTCTTGCTGCGTATCGAGCCGCCTGCCTGCATTGAAGCGATGGGGCGCTGTGCGGTCAACGGCTCGCCTGCCAGTTTCACCCGCTCCCGCGGCAATTTGGACGTCCAGACCGGCAAGCCCCTGCGCGTCCCCGGCTCGCTGATTATCGCCACCGCGCGCCGGTCACTCCACATCCCGAAAATGGCAAGCCACCGGCGGGCCGGCAAGGGACTTGTTTCAGACGAAAATGGTCCCGCCTTCAATTCGCAAGGCGGGACCAGTCGGGAGCGAGAACCCTGACGATTGAAGGGGTTCTCACATTCAAAAGTGTAGGACCGGGCGGCCCGCAGGGCAATCCACGGGGCAATCCACGGGGCACATCGGTCCGCAGAGCCCCGCTTGCAGCCCAGAAACGGCTATGCGGGATGCTTTTCATTCTTCGCGGCGCGGATGCCCTGTGCGGTGGCGTCTTTCTCGCACATATAGGCGCCCTCCTTCGTGTTGCCGTAATCCTTGTGGCCGCTGAAATGATAAATTTTAGACTTCAAGTTTGCCCACACAACGGTGTCGGTGGGACACCGGGCCTTGGCTTGAGCTTCCGATGAAAATTCGTTGGCGCCCGTGGGCGTCGTTGCGGCCGTAGGAGCCGGTTTGACTACCGACGGCGCAGCAGGAGCAGCGGCCGGTGTTGGTGCAGGAGCAACTGTCGGCGCGGGCTTAACTGCAGCGGGTGTGGCAGGAGGCGCCGCAGCAGCACCGGCCGAACGGCATTGTTCTACGTATGCTTTCTCCGTGATGCCCTTTGCCTGATTATCCGCTTTGTTGGCCTGCCATTCCGATCTACACGCTTTCTCCGTCTTCTGCTGCGCAAACACCGGAGATGGCGCGGTCCATAATCCAGCCAACGCAAGACCAAGCACGGCGCCGAGAACAGTTCGTTTCATGGTTTCCTCCATTGAGAGAGCGGTTGACTGTCAGGATCAGAGGTCGGCCCCCCAGCGAACGTCATTTGACCTACGCGGGAATGAACCCGGCGTGAACCAAATCCACCCCTACCCGGCCGGTTTGAGGGTTAGGTCGCTGGTTTTGGGACGGACAGCGGTCGGGTTTGGAATATGGAACTTTTGTGACAGTCTGATATTGATGGGACATGTCGCAGAGCGGACCCATCGCTGCCATCGGCGGCCTGCTTTTGCTGTGATGCAAAACACACCTCCCAATTGACGATGTGGTAGTCTGCCCCTTGTCAGGAGGGGTGGCCATGCGACGGCGCGAGTTCATCACGCTTCTCGGCGGCACCGCAGGCTTCGCCCTGGACGCGGTCGCCTGGATCTACGGTCACGACGCGGCGGAGGTCGCCGATGGGGTGGCTCGTCGCCCGGCAGCCTGACCTCACGGACCGCCTCGGGCAGGGAGGATGCGACGGTGCAGCTTACCGAAAGCGACATCCGCACGCGCGAGGTGCTCGGCTGGAAAGGCCTGCACGTCTTCCACTTTCCACTGTCGTCCTGCTCGCAGAAGCTGCGCATCTTCCTCAATCTCAAAGGCATGCGCTGGCAGTCGCACGTCGTCGACCTCACCGCCAGCGAAAACGTGACCCCCTGGTTCCTCGGCGTCAATCCGCGCGGCCTCGTGCCGGTGTTGGTGCACGACGGCGCCGTGCACATCGAGAGCAACGACATCATCGCGTATTTGGAGGAACGCTTCCCGTCCCCGCCCCTCGTTCCGAAGGCCCGGGCCGAGGCCACCGCGGCCGCGCTGCGGCAGGAGGACGATCTCCATTTCGATCTGCGCGCGCTGACATTTCGCTTCGTATTCGCGCCGCCGGTGCCGCCGAAATCGGCTGACGACCTGCAGCGCTACGCCACCGCCGGATCGGGCACGGTGGGCGGCGTGCGTGATTCCGGATTGACGCAGCAAATTGACTTCTGGCGGCGCTATGCCGAAAGCGGCGTGACGGACGAGGCCGCGCGGGCGTCAGCCGGCAAATTCCGCGCGGCGTTCGACGAGCTAGAGCGGCGTCTCGTCGGGCAGCCTTACCTCATGGGCGAGGCGCTCAGCGTCGTCGACATCGCCTGGTTCATCTACGTCAATCGCCTCGCGCTCGCCGGATACCCGGTCGCGCGCCTGCATCCGCGGCTGCAGGCGTGGTTCGCCGGGCTGCTGGAGCGTCGGGAATTCTCCGGCGAGATTGCCCTTGCGCCGGCGCTCGAGGAGCAATTCGCCGCGACGCGGCGGGCGCACACGCACGCCGGTAGGTCGCTGGAATTGGTCGCCAGCCTATGAGGCGACCCGTCGGTGCCAGAGTTCGGAGTTCCACGGATTGCGCCAAGCGCCGGATTTCGACGTGCCGCAGCCGCTGCTCGTACCAGCCGACTGGGTGAGCGAAAGAGGCCGCCATCTTCTTGCGGTGCAGGAGTCCGCTCGTGGGGGCAGAGCGGAAATCATTTGCTCGGCCTGAGGATTACCGGGTTTGACCCTTCCGCGACATTCGACGGAGCCGCCGGCACGTCCGCTCACGGGGGAGAACCCGACATAGGGCGACGGAGGCCGCTACCGCTGCTCTTGACCCGAAGCCGGCATACGGCCACGCCCCCCCGATGTGTTATCCTTCGGGTCGAGCACAACAGGGGCTGACAGTTTTTTGGCGTTAACGAGAGATTGGACAGCAATGCTGCCGTCGGCTTGCCGATCCTGGCATGATGCTTCAATGTCGCCGGACAGCGCGGCGTTCATTAGGGGGGGCATCATGAGCAAGTTCAGCGAGAAGCTGATCCTAGCAGTCATCACATTAGGCGCGATTGGTTACTCGGCTTCTTCTCGGGCGCAGCAGTCACTCAAGGTGGCAGGTCAGGACCTCCCGCCTTGGGCTATCCACGACAACAGTACTAACGTATTTTCGGGAATCTACGTCGACCTGATAAACGCGATCGCCAAAGATGCGGGCCTGCCGCAGGTCCAGCATCAGGTCATGATATTCGCCGACCTGATCCCTGCGGTGACCAGCGGCAAGATCGACGTAATCGCAACCAACATGGCGATCACGCCAGAACGTAAGCAGCAGGTCGATTTCAGCAGCCCGATTTACAATGCGCCAGCTGAAGCCGTTGTCGTCCTGGCGAGTGACACGGCAGCGTACAGAACTCTGGCTGACCTGAAAGGTCTCCCGGTGGGCGCCCAGAAGGGAAGCATTCAGCTTACGCTCCTTCAAAGGACTGGGGGCTTCTCCGACATAAAGGTCTATGACACGATAGAAGACGCCTGGGCGGCAGTCGCTTCAGGCTCAATTAAAGCGGCGGTGACGCCCGGCACAGTCACGATGTATGCGACTAAACAAGGTCAACTCCCCAATCTACGAATTGTGAGTTCGCTCGAAGTCGTCGTCACCAAGACCTCAGCAAGGGATCGCTGTGAAAAAGGGAAAGAGCGCGCTGCTTGGTAAAATAAATGATTCTTTCGCAAAGCTGGAAGCCGCCGGGACGGTCAAAGACATCTTCAGCAAGTATGGTCTAGATGACTGGGCGCCGCCCAAATAAGCGCCGTGGCGGCTTCCCATCGATCAAAACTGGCGTTAGGCCGGTCACTTCTGAGGTTGTTTGAAATATCGCAAATCGGGCGGTGGCTGATCCTTTCTGGTCGGCATCAAAAGCCCATCCGCGCTCAGATAATAAAATTCGCTGCCGAGGCCGACCTCAGCGTTGCTCTCCGCGCAGCTGTATTCAGGCCAGTCTGGCCGAGGATTCGGATTGCGGATGAATTTCTTGTCTACTTTCCATGGTCGCATCAAAGCGTGATCTATCGCGGTAATTTCATCGTGCAAGATATTGGGGTTGGCTTTGTCGAGATAGATGCGCTCCTGGAAAACGGATTGATTGTCGTCGTGGAGCGGGATTCCGGTGAAGTCGTAGGCTCGGGGACCCTTGAAGGGGCCGCGCGTCTCAACTTCGAGCAGGTCAAATTTGCCCTCCCCGGTTTGATCGATCCATTTGCCGATTGAATAGCCTTCGTAGGTCGGTTGACCTTGCTTGGGCCAGTCGCGTCCGTCCGTATAGATGCGACGCACCTGATCATTGAAATTGACCAAAATATGGGTCGTCTCTGGTGTGACGATGAATTCCAATGGAGAGTATGCTTGCATCAGTTGCGGCATGCCGTAGGCGCGGCAGCCGTATCCAGTGGCGCCGCCGTGCCCTCCCTTTGCCTGATCAGCGATACTTGCCTCCAGTCTAGCCTGGTATTCCGGCGTCAGCGGCGCTTCCTGGCCGAGCCCCCAAGACTTGGTTTGGTCAAAGGAAGGTTGTCCGCCAAGCCCTGGAACGGCAAAGCGGCTCCATTGACCTTTCAAGTTGGGATACCGTGCGTCATCGGCCGAATGGGCCTCGACCAACGTCATCAAAAGAGCCGCAGCCATCGCGCACACACCGATTATCTGTCGGTGAGACATGGTGTTCTCCGTAGGATTTCAGATTGCAACTTCCCGCGCCGACGACACAATCTTCGCCCGGTTGCCCCTGGCCACATGCGCCGCGGAAAATTCGCCAGTTCGTGCAGCGCCTAGGGATAAGCCAGCCAAGCGGCAATAATATACGAGTTGGCGGTGTATGCGAAGAGCCCGGACAGATGTTTCTTGGCCCATCTGCGACATTCAACAAAGCCATCGGAATGTCCGCTGATGGGGGCTAAGCCGACGTGACGGCGACATTCTGCGATGTCGCGGTTTGACCCATAGCGTCGATTGCTGCCGTCCATTGACGCATTGCGAAAGGCTCTATTTTGCTGTTTTGGACGAGCTTTTCCATAATGATCCTCAGGTTCACTACTTCAGCCTTGCCTTGATCTTATCCAGGCCGGCCTTGGCGCAGGCTTCGTCTCGCACACCGCCCGGAACTCCATTGAGCCTAGCTGCGCCGGAAGTACCGATTGCGCCGATCACCTCGTTGCCGACCATGAGCGGCAGGCCACCCGGCCTCGGAAACAGCGTTTTGTCCGCATCGATCTTAGCCTTGAAGGCCTGATCCATTTCCATTCTTTCCGCGATCTCGGAGGTTGCCGTTTTCAAGGCAATCGCCGTGGCGGCCTTCTTCTGGCTGATCTCGATTTCAATGTTCGCAGCTCCGTCGGCGGCCAGCATTAGTCTCGACACGCCAGCGGAATCGACAATGCTAACCGCCTCCTTGACCCCATCCGCCGCACAAGCGGCCAACGCAGCCTGCGCAGCTTCAAGCGAGAGCGCGAATTCGGGCCCCCTGGCCGGCGGCTGCCGTTCGGCTTGCTGCGCCAGGGCAAGGCTGGATGTGGCGGTGAGCGCAAGCGCGCTTAGCATAGCGGGCGATCTGACCATGGGACGGGTCTCCGGGATTGCTATGTCGGCGGAATTGAATTGGATTGGATCGAACACGGGCACGCTATCAGCTCACCGCAACGTCCTCAATCTTCCGAATTGAAGCTGTCACCGCAGGGCGGCTCGAATGCGCGCCCCTCCGCGCCTTGCCCCCGTACAGTGTACGGGAGACTTCCGTGGAGGCTCTTCCGCTTGTGGCCCGGAGCGCCAGTTCGCGGCAGTGCAACGCAGGGTCCGCGATAAGGGGAGCAGCGGTCTAGAAATGCTCACCGTGACCCTTTCGCATCTTGACCCTACTCTTCCACACTTCTCGTGAGGTCTATGGTTGCCTGGATGGCGGCGAGCACGTCATGCGTAATCACCACCCCCTCCTTCTGCGGGCGGTCCACCACGTCCACAATGGTTTCCTTGTAGGTGCTTGCCTCGATTTTGAGGCGGATATCCACTGGAAGGTCCATTCGCTTCTCCCCACTCCAGGTGTCAATCGCGGATTCGCCGGGACGTGGCCTTCCAGCCTCGCATTCCAGCGCGATGGTTGGCCGCCGTCGGGCCTTTGGAGGCTTACGAGGACAGCGGGATTTGGGGTTAAACTTTTATTTGGGGGTTAGTACGGCTGTACCGGGATTGGGCGTCTCAGCGGCCAATTCTTGTTGAATACGAACTGATCGCAACAGGCTTGCCCCTCGGCGGAACTTCTCTGCCTCGGATTGAACTGCCGCCATGTTGAGCGCTACATCCCCGACGGCCACAAACAACGGCTGCCCGGTAATTTCCAGCATTCCGGAAGCGGCGACGATCACCCATGCCAAACCGATAGACCGCCCCAATCTCATTATCGTGGTGTTGATAGCCACGGTCCCCTCCTACTGGGACCAATTTGACATAAAGTCTTTCCATTACCGCTAAATCTTCGCCGTCAATTGAATTCAATGTTTTAGAGACTTGGTAACCGATTTATTGCGACCATGTGGTCGCTGGTCTCGATCTTCTTGATCAAAATGCGGCGTCTCGGGTGTGACGCGGCGATCGCGATTTGTTCGGTGACGGCAGCGTGGTGCTGATCTCCACGCCTGGGCATTCGCCGGGCCATCAGTGCCTCCTGGTCCGGCTGCCCAAAACGGGAGTGGTGCTGCTTTCTGGGACGCCGTCCACACGAGAGCCAATTGGGGCAGCCACCGCGTACCCGAACGCAATTTCAATGTGGGCCAGTCGCTCGCCTCGCTCGACCGCATGGCGGCTATTCTCAAGGATAATAATGCGCAGCTCTGGATCGGGCACGAGACCAGCGAGGTTCCGCTGCGCCAATATGCAGCCGCCTACTATGAGTGATGTGGACATCGCGATGCGTGCAGCGCGCTGTTACATTGCGCCTATGGGCCGCTCCGGGAAATCGCAATGACATTTCAGCTCTGCGGAGAGCCCGCTTGGCCGTAGCCTCTCGCGTCCTTGTCGCCGCTGCGGCCGAGCATCATCGAACCCTGCATTCCGACCCGAGCGACAAACCTTGTGTCAAAAGACGTACCGCGTTCGCAATGCGATGCCCATGCTTCAACTCATGACACGCCACCCTGTGTTTATTGGGGATAAGCCAGCGAAGGGTTCGCGTTGCCCAGTGGACCAACTAGCCTCCCAGTGATTCGAGAACTCAGGGAGTTTTGTGGCGTGTCACTCAGGGTCACATCGGGACGCTTCGACATCCAATCGCGGAGCATTTCGTGCAACTTGCAGGAAGGTTTAACGATCATTCGCTGCACTATTGCGATCGAAGTGCTGCGGGACCTAGCCGACCATTCCATGCTCGAGTGGAGCACGGACATTGAGGCATTCGGCCTGTTAATGCCCGAGGTCGAGCGTCTCGCCAGCTTAAAATACAGGCTCGGCCGTCTCGAGGAAAATGGCGAGCTTCTGATCGGCACGATCGACCTGCTCCGTCACGGCTTCACCAGGCCGCGGAAACCGAGCACTCACGCCGGCCCCTGGCGAATAGCTGCGGAATAGATCAAACGCCCCAGGTTGATCGAGGCGATTTCTTTCAACAGCCGAAGCAGTCGAACGTCATCAACCTTATGGACGCGCTCAGGGAGAGCCTAAAGACGGAGGGCGGAACGGAAAAGAAGAAGTCGCCAGCTCCGGCCTTGCCGGAACGGGCGCCGGCCAAGCGTACCTCACGGAAGAAGGCGAGTTGACATAGCAATGACGAGTAGGCCCTGGTCCGTCACCGAGCTTCACGATCTAACGCACGGTCTCCGCCTCGGAGTTTCCATCGAGGTGATCGCCGACTTCATCGAGCGTGACGTGGACGACGTTCGGCGGACGGCTGCTGAAGACGGCCTTCTGCGGCGGAGTGGGTTGCCCGATGTGGCCTCCAACTAGGCTGGTCACGGCCAGAACTCATCCCGAGATTGGAACCGGGAGTCCCCGGCGCGGTTACAGAAAAAACCAACTTGGAGACACTACAATAGCAACCCAACATAATCCCTTCCCGGTAGCTAACTACGCTAGGCGCCATTTTGGAGTCATTCTCTGCGCTACCTGGTACTGAATAGGCAGTTCAGAAATCCGGCCTATCTGCTTGCGGGACCGGAGCGAGTCCCTGATTGAAATAATCTTCGTGGTTTTCAGCGCAGACCATTTCGTGGAGCGGAACTTCTTCGGGCCGATGGTCAATCCGGTAACGCTGCACCGCATTCCATGGCATCGTGAAGGCGCCAGGATCTTCGACTTGGACATTCACCACCATAGATTGACCATCCTGCAGAAGAAGGAAGCGCTCCACCACGTGGAGTTTCGTGGTGTGGGGCGTGCGATAATTGTCGATGTACGTTTTGTCATTGAGGCCGATCGTATCGACGACCAAGGTATCGCGGTTTTCGTAATGCCCGACCAATTCGCCGTACCGTGAGGGCTTCGGATCAACGGTGTGAGGTACATTCAAGTGGACGTGGCGAAGCTGGAAGTCCTGTCCCCACGACATCACAATTCTTTCGGGGTCTGAATGAAGAAAATCGGATGCACCGGATAGAGCAGGAAACCCGGCACGCCGTGGGGCCAGCAGCGCGAACGGGCCGTGAACCCGACTTTTCCCGCCAGCACCTCCTCGTTCGACTTTCGCTTCTGTTCGACCGGTACGTGGCTCGGTCAAACGTAATGAGCCAGATATCCGGACGGCGCTCAAAACACGCGACGGACCACGGCGAGGTACAGCTGCACAATGTCTGCAGTTGAGGCCACAAGCCGTCACGCAGCCACCTCTCGTAATCGACGAAGGCAGCGGTCGCTAACCTTCCTTCTGCCGGCGAGCGATCTGATAGGCTACCTCGATCGTGGCAATTCCAGTTCGGATACGTAGACTATTCGGAGTTTCAGCGCTTTGACGATTTTCTTCGTTGGCAATGTTTTGCCGTTAAGAACCTTGTTGATTACAACTCGATTTAGTCCGGTCATACTCGCAAATGCAGCTTGGCCTCCGGCAAGTTTCACCTGCGAGCGGAGCAAGCGAACCACATCTTCTGCATCCAAGATTTGCATCCGCACTCGGCCACAGCTGAATGTGATCAACGACTTATCGAAGGTGTCGGCTTTCCGCTGGAAAGAAGTACGTAATCCAATCGGATAGGCCGCACAAGGAGATGGCATGACGAATGTATGAGCATGTTTGCTGACCGCAACCTGACGGATAGACGGATAGACGGATAGTTTACTCCAAGGACAAGAGTCCACCGGGACCGCCTGGGGCGTGCGGACAGCAAACTCAAAATCTTGGGGTGTAATGTCTGTTCTGGCCCAGGCCGTGTGAAAACGTTTTTCCTCCCCCAAAATTGCGCGCAACGAGGAGCGATCAACCTCGACACGACCGTCTGAACAATTGTTGCTGTATCGGGTCTAAAGTCAACCATGGCGCAACCTCGGGCCACGCTGAGCGAGCCCCGAACACGTTTTTAGGAGACCCGCGTTATCAATTCGCACCGGCGGCAGACGACGCGCACTGCAACAATCAATTGGACCCAACATAATGTGCTCTCCCGACTGATCTCCTTTCCGCTGCAGTCCTGGCGCACTCGAGCCAAGCCTCGGCGATCTCAAGACATTGCCTTTCGATCAGAAGGCGACATGACTTTGTCTAGTCGCTTACATTCGGCTGCATATCTCTTATACGTTTCTAGGTCGTCCATTTCGGGGCCATGCTGTTGATTGGCTCGTCGCGGAAACAACCCGCGCAATAGCTCGAAAGTTCCGTTTAACAAAACTGGCCTGAAAGAACGGACTGGAGGAACCCATTGAAGAAGCGGACGTTTCGCATCAGCCTATAAAAGCGAGTGTAGACAATGGACAGGGAAGAGCGATTCCGAGGCCATGCCGCCGAATGCGTGCGCTTAGAGCCTGACTCAAAAGCCTATGCGTGGGCGAGGCGCCTGACGCCGAGCTGTATCGCGGCGAGGGTTACGAAGGCAAGGAGGGTGTCGGCGAGATTTTCATAGTCCCTGTTCAAGCGCCGGTTGCGACCGAACCAGGAGAAGGTGCGCTCGACGACCCATCGGCGGGGCAGGACGACGAAGCCCTTCATGTCGTCGCTTCGCTTGACGATCTCGATGCGCAGGCCGGGGTTGGCGGCGATGGCGTCGGTGACCTGATAGGCGTTGTAGCCGCCGTCGGCCCAGACCAGCTCCAGCCAGTTGAACCGCTGGCGTATTTTGTCGAAGACCAGGGCCGCGCCGTCGCGATCCTGGATGCCGGCGGAGTGGACGATCACGCGCAGTGGGAAGCCTTCGGTATCGACCAGGGCGTGGAGCTTGCGTCCTTTGACCTTCTTTCCGGCGTCGTAACCCACTTCGTCGTCTTCACCCCTGTTTTTACAGCCCCTTTTTCCGCTGACTTCAGCGACTGGCTGTCGATGATCGCGGCGGTGGGACTGGCCTCCCGACCGGCCTGCTCGCGCAGGTCGAAAAGCAGCTCAGCCCAGATCGCCTCCCAGGCTCCCTCGCGCTGGAACTTGCGGAAGATGTTGTAGACCGTTGAGCGCGGCGGGAAGGGTCCGCGCGGCAGATAGCGCCACGGACAGCCGGTCCGAAGCAGATAGAAGATCGCGTTCATCGCCACGCGCATGTCGGTCTTGCGCGGACGCCCGCCGGGATCGGCCGGCGGGATCAGAGGCTCCAGGTGCGCCCACTGGGCGTCCGTCAGATCGCTGGGAAGGCGCTCGCCAGACTGACGATGGATTGTTCGATGCTCTCGCGTCCACATGCCGAATCACCCGCTCGGTTGATACCGGCTCGGTGAACCACAGCCGATGATAGACCGCCAGCGCCTTTTGGGTCAGGCTCTTAGCGCAGCAGTCCAACAGTCAGGCGGACAAAGCACTACTCCTGGAAATGGCCAATCATTGGATCGAACTTGCGGAACAGGCGGGGAAGAAAAAGAGTTCCGATGATCCGAAAACGAACTAGGGTGCAGACTCATTAAATCCACCATACCAGGGCCGCAGCGAGGCACACAGAGGCGAGATAGTTGCGCGCCAGCCTATCGTAGCGTGTTGCGACGCGCCTGAAGTCCTTCAACCTGTTGAAAGCGGCCTCGATGCGCCAGCGCAGTGTGTAGAGGCGCTTGCTGAAGCTGAACGGTTGCTTCCTGTTGGAGCGATTTGGAATGACCGACTTGGTTCCATGCTCATCAAGTTCCTCGCGCAACTCGGCGCTGTCATACGCCTTGTCGCCAAGCATGCGTTTGGGTCGCTGCACTCTACGGAACAAGCGCTCAGCCACCGGACAATCGTGCGCTTCTCCTCCGGTCAGCAGGATGGCGATTAGCCGCCCCTTAGCATCTGCGAGTGCATGGATCTTCGTGTTGCGCCCTCCGCGCGAACGGCCCACAGCCTGCTTTTTCTCCCCCCTTTTCCGCCGGCTGCCGAGCGGTGCGCTTTCACATGTGTGGAGTCGATCATCTGCGTATCTGTGGATCGCCCATTCCCAGCAAGCTCGCGGAATAGCTTTTCCCAGATGCCGCGCCGAGCCCAGCGAACAAACCGGTTATAGATCGTGGTCGGGGGACCATATTCGGGCGGGCAATCGCACCAGCGGCACCCGCTCTTCAACACATGCACGATGCCACTGATAACGCGCCGATCGTCTGCACGCTCGACGCCTCGCACATCCGTCGGCAGATAAGGCTCAATCCGCTCCCATTGCTCATCGCTCAGCCAAAACAGGTTCTTCCGCATGGTCCCGATCCCCCAAAACGAATCAGGTACATATGGAATCAGGATTGCTTTGCCACTGCAGCAAAATTAATGAGTTCTGACCCTAGCCCTCACCCTAGTGAGCCAGAGACCGTGACATCACTCTGCCCGGCGTAGGCCGACTGTCTCAACGAGTAGAATCCCCTAAATGCTGGGACTGCGCCCGGCCTAGTGACGCGGGCGAACTCATCGAACGCTGCCTCTGGATCGGCACGGTCGTAATGGCAAATTGCGCCACCACAACGTCGAAGAAGCCGTCCCGGAAGCCCAGTCGCCGCGCATCCATTTCGGCGGGGCAAGGTAATGCAGGGCGACGCGCTGTTGCGCCTTGCGCCGCATCGGCCCGCAATAGTCGATGCCAACGATGCGATTATGGGGCGGATACTCGCGGCCAACCCCCGGCTCTTTCACCGGCGCCGACGCTTCGCCTCGATGCCCCTTGCTTGGCCTCCAGGCGTCTTCCGTGCTCCGCCGGGATCGTCGTTGGTGCGCGGCGCCGCAGCTGGGCGGTCATCCTCTGCAAATAATCGCATCAGTTCGATATCGTCCTGATCAAGGCCAAGCAGGTGCGGAGGAAGCGTATCGGACCAGGCTCCAAGGCGACCGGGGACCGATGTGGCCCCTGTGCCTGCGGGTCGGCCGACATGTTCAACTGTACATGCCATCCCATCGGGCCAATGCGCTTGGCGAGCGGCTCCAGCATATCCATGCTGGTGGCGCCGCCGGGGGTGGAAAGACCCGCCGTCGTCGCTGCTCAGCAACGCTGCCAGCACCGCGCGTCCCTGTTCGGTCAGCTGGGATGGGATGCCCGCTTTCTAAACACTTCCTCCGGCGCCCCGAGGTGTCCATCAGGACATTCGTCCCAGGCCAGGGCTGCGGCCTGATAGGTCGGCCAATCCATCTTGGCGACGTCCACGATGGTCTCGCTGCGATCGTTGCGCAGCTTGACGAGGGTGCCGCACACCACCGCGATCCGCCAGTCCTCCCCCATGAAACTCAATATGCAGTGGTGGTCGTAGGTCACAGCGGGCAAGGCGCCAATAACGCTCCCCACGTGTCCAGGCTCAGCGGTCTGGACTTCGCTTGTGCTTCCGCCCGCTAGCGGTATTTCCTGGCGATGGCCAGGAACCGTTCGCGATCTTCGACTGTCCGCGCTCTCTTCGCTCGGCCCTCGAGATACAGGGCAAATATCGAGATTTGTTGGCATGGGCGTCGGGCCAAGGAAAGAGCCCCGCCGAAGGCTGGCCCAACGGCGGGCTACAACGTGGGGCGCGGGCTGTGTGGCAGCCCGTAGCCACATCCTGGCACATCACAAAGCGCGTGAATAGATCGGACGGCACAACCTTTCCAGGGCAGGACGGCCTCGTCGATACTGCGCCCCGCAGTGCCGACAAGTAAAGTCATCGCCCGAGGTTCGAGTGGGGGAGCGCATCCACGCATCATATACGCGACTTTCAGGGCGGCCGATACACCGTATGAAGCTTTGTCGGTTCCTTCTGAATCTCTTTCATATCCCCGTGATGAACCTTGGCAACCTGGCCGTTGTCCCACGTGATAGTGACCGCGTCCCAGCTTGTCTCCGCAACGGTGCCGGCATCAGCGGCATCACCTCGCCAATAGACACGGGCGCCTTTCAGGAGCGCCGTGGATTCCATTGGGGTCATCGTGCTTCCCGTCTCTCGGATTTTGCGGCATACCACGGACGAGAATGTGTCTTTTAACGCACCGCAGGATGCCCGGTTGACCACTGCGTTCGAAATCAATATTCTGATTTTGCGACGCAGGGCAAGACGGTGTTTAGCCACCGGTTAGAGATAGGTCTCTAGCTGTTTTCGAATCGGCGTCGAGGTCCGAAAGCGGCGAACACTGGGTGGTGCGTGCATGAATAGACTGGGCTTTGACGACTGCGACTATTCGATTGTCATTAAGAACAGGGCACCAACTCCGAACTCCTGGCGATGGGAGATTTATCGAGCCGGGCGGGGAAGCCCTATAAAGCAATCTCCAGTTTTCTTTCGCACCATGGCGGCAGCCAACAAGGCAGGCAAAGTGGAACTCAAGCAGCTGTTGGCGAAGCTGAATAGCTGACCTCGCTGGCGCACCACTGACCGCAAAAAAGGAAAACCCCGAGGAGGGATTCCACGGGGCGTGGCGGTCCCAGTGGTGTGGAGGGATGGAGCCGGGGCCATGGAATTCCGGATGCCGGGAACAACCAATTCGCGCGCGATTTTCACATTCGACACAGTTCCTCGGGCGATCCTGGCTTAGATAAGGAATGCCACTAGCCCGGCCAACGTCAAACCGCCGAGAAGCATCGTCCAATCCCCAATATTGAAACCAAGTAACCGACCCTCTGCAGTCATACGCGCAACACGCACTTGAGCGGGGAGCTGAGTTCGCAGCGTGGCTCGGGTGCGAGCTGCGAAGTCCAAGCGTGGAGATTAGTCCGCTTCGGTGAGGCGGACATTCGTTTGCCCGATACTGGACTGCGGGCCTTGCGATTATCGTTGGGATGTTTTGACGGCTCCTGTATTGCCTGGAGGCGACCATGAATGGTTTGATCTATCTCGTCGGCTTGATCGTGGTGATCATGTTCGTCCTATCCTTCCTCGGCCTGCACTAGGGGGCGGCATCATGATCGAGCAGCCCCATCGACCCGATCTACCGGGCACCGCGCTTGCCGACGTCCCGGCGGCCGGCCCCCTATACCTGCATTGGAATCCGGTCCTGGCCGGCGCAATCGTGGCGGCGGCGCTGTCCTTTGTGCTGCTCTCCTTCGGTTCTGAGATCGGTCTCTCGGTCATGTCGCCGTCCTCGACCTGGCGGGACACTTCCTCCGCCTTGGCGCTGCTCGGGGGACTGTGGCTGTTGCTGACCGCGCTCGCGAGCTTCGGGCTCGGAGGCTACCTCGCCGGCCGTTTGCGAACACCTTGGAGCGTTGCGGCACCCGACGAGGTTGAATTTCGCGATGGCCTCCATGGCCTGCTGGTGTGGGGCCTCGCGATCATCATCGGGGCCGGGCTGGCATTTGCCAGCGTCAGAACGGTGGCCGGCCGCGCCGATCTGACCGCACCGACTGCGTCGACCGCCGAGCCGCTGCTGGCGCTCGAGCTCGATCGGCTGTTTCGCTCCGACCGCCGGCCGGCCGATCCCGGAAACGATACCGAAATCCGGGCGCAAGCCGCCAGGATCATTACGGCGGGTCTCGGCCATACCGGCATGGCGCCGGATGACCGTGCGTATCTCATCCGTCTGGTGGCGGCCCGCACCGGCTTGTCGCAGCCCGATGCGGAAGGCCGGGTCAATCAGGCGATCACCCAGTCGAGCGAGGCGATTGCAGGAGCGCGCCACGCCGCGGTCATTCTGGCCTTCATGATCGCCGCCTCGTTGATGCTGGGAGCGGCCGTGGCTTGGCTGGCGGCGGCCTTCGGCGGACAGCATCGCGATGGCGCCGTGGCCCATCATTTTTGGCGCCGTTGGGAAGTCGACCGGATGTTCTTCATCCGCTGACGCGGTTGAGCCGGCACGCGTGGCACGATCTGCCACGCGGTGCCGGCTGATGCGAGGGTACCGGCCGGCTGGGCCGTCTGCGTGCCGCCTATCAATTTCCGCCGTTGCGGCGATTGGTGAACCTGGCATTCCCCAGGCCGGTGCCGATCGTCAGCACCCCCCAGCGCTCGACATCCCGCATGAACGGAATCTCGCTCAAGCCCTGAATAACGGCGTCGTTGTGCAGCACGATCGAGGTCTCGTGATCCCCGATCCGGGGAATGGCTTCGTGCAGCGTGAGCGGCAAATAGCTCCAGATTTGTCAGATTGCCAGGTTGTCTGATCAGCCTGGATCGTGAATTACAGGATAACCAGCAGACGCCCGTAGGAGGTGGCTGATGTCCCGGCAATCCGAGGGACGATTCACTGCATCCCCACGGGGGGCATCCGCTCAATCTGGCTTAAGGCAGTGGGTTTACGTTCCAATTCGCTAAGAAATCGGCGTACCCATTGCTGAATGTCGTTTTGTGACAGCACCTTAAAAAGCGAGTTCTGGCGCTCGCGCCGTTCACCTAGAGACATCGAGAGCGCCTGCCCGATCGCAACTGCGACGCTATCGGGATCGTAGGGATTGACTAGCAGCGCCGCCTTGCATTCACGCGCCGCGCCCGCGAATTGCGAAAGGATGAGTACGCCCGGATCATCTGGATTCTGCGATGCGACATATTCCTTTGCAACGAGATTCATACCATCGCGAAGCGGAGTCACGAGCCCAACACGCGCCGCACGATAGAGGCCGGCCAGCGTAGAGCGACTATAGGCGCGGTTCACATAGCGGATCGGTGTCCAGTCTGCCTCCCCAAAGTCGCCGTTGATGCGTCCCGCGGCCGCGCCGATCTCCCGTTCGATATCGGCGTATTCCGGAATCTCGGTCCGGCTCTTGGGCGCGATCTGCAGGTAGGTCACTTTGCCTCGCCAATTCGGCTGCGTCCTGAGGAAGCGTTCGAACGCCGAAAGCCAATTCGCGATCCCTTTCGAGTAATCGAGGCGGTCGACACCGATGATGAGGGCGCGGTTAACCAAGCTTTCCAGCACGCGCTGGACGAACGGCAATCGTTCCGAACGCTGCGCAAGATGGGCGAAGGCCGCGGTCTCGATACCGACCGGAAAGACGTCGATCCGTATTGTCCTCTCGCCGACCATGAAATTAAAATCATGGCTGTGCAGGCCACATTCCCGCGTGAGATATCGGCTGAAGTTGAAGGCGTCGTCGCCGGTCTGAAAGCCGACAAGGTCGTATTCGCAGAGTGATGGAATGAGACGCTCGTGGTTTGGCAACGCGGTTAGCATTTCCGGCGGCGGGCACGGGATGTGCAGGAAGAAACCGATGCGGTTCTTGTGCCCTCGCTCGCGCAGCGCCTTGGCAAGTGGCAGGAGGTGATAATCATGCACCCACACCAGATCGTCCGGCTCAAGCAGCTCGTGAAGCTCACGCGCGAAGTGATCGTTGACACGCAAATATCCGCTCAAATCGCGGCGGGAGAACTCGGCGAGGTCGACGCGATAGTGCAGGATTGGCCACAGCACGCGATTGGCGAAGCCGTTGTAGTATTCCTTGTGATCTTCCTTGGAGAGGTCAAGGGTGATGTACGTGACTTGGTCGTGTATGACCTTCTGTGTTGCGATCTTGGTCTGCGTGGTGACCTTCCCACTCCAACCGAACCATATGCCGGCCCTGTGCTTGAACGCAGCGTTCACAGCCACTTCAAGCCCGCCGGCGCGCTGCGCTGCGTTCTTCTCCGGAATGGCGACTTTATTCGAAACGATGACAAGTCGCGCCAAAACTGTTCTCCAGGCTCTTCCAGCCTAATTGCGGTTAGGATCAACCTATCCGCAGAATAGTTCTCTGGGAAGCTTCCACAACGCGCCGGATTCTCGACGAATATTCTTCGCGGCCAGCCTTGGACCAAGGTGCGGCTCTTGGGGCGCTAATTCCTCGCGGCGTGGCGCCGCGACTTTGGGGGCCGCCTATTGTTTTTGACTCAAAGTCGCGTCGGCCGAGGGTTTTCCCGTTAGGGCCGTTTCCGTCCCGGCACCGCACGCCGCTTCACCACGCCACTCGCAAGGGACCATCGTCGTTGCACAGGACTTCGAGGTCCTCACTTGGATACCGGCGCCGAACGATCGCGCTGGCCATAAGTATAAGCCATCGTATCACCGGAGTATGACATGAAGGTGGGTAGCGCATTGCTCTTCGGCCGAATGTGTTGCGGCCTTTCAATGGCCGTGTTGGCGCTCTCGATTTGTATCGGTGCTTCTCGTGCCGTCCGGGCCGAGGATGCTGACGACCTTATGTCTTTGCTGCAGGAGATGATCGTCGATCCCATCTTGACAAGATTTCACGCCTTGGAGGAGCGTATCGCGAACGTAGAGGCATCCATCGGCGTCATGGCCGAGTCGTTCAGCTCGCGGCGCGTCATCGTCCAGAGCCTCTGCATCTCCGACGACACCGGTGCCCAGACCTGCATCACGAAGGCGCAGCTCAATTCCCTTCTGAGCGGGATCGCCCGCACGGAGATCAGCCAGACCTCGGCCACCGTGAAGGAGGCCAAGTCCGTCCCGCCCGAGGAAGAAGCGGTCGAAACAATCGTGACGAAGGACCCTGCTCGGGCACCCGACATGGCGGGGTCTGCTGAAGAAAAGCCGGCGATCGACCAGGAGCCGGAGCACACCGGCACGGTGGCATCTTCTGGTGGCGCCATTGTTTCCTATCCGGTACTCGAAGTCATCGTCTCGAGATGAGCGCCGCAACCATCACACACGATGATGAAGGCCATAGCGAGCAAGTAGTCCGATAAAGCACCTGCGCAAGAGGTTCAAATCTACCGATGGCGAATTTGACATGAATGAAACCCTGTACGGGGTCGGCTATCGCTTCAAGGAACTCTTACCCCCGCGCCAACGGCAACGAAGTGACGGGTTGTTTATTCGTCGGAAGGCGGTACGGGCAGACGAGTGGCTTACTGCCTCTGCCAATCGTTAGTTTGCTTTTTGCATATGCCGCTTTAGGGAAAGTTTCTCCTCTTAGAGGAGCGTTTGAAGTTTCTGTCGCTCGGGTTCATCAAGGGTAGTCCTTAGCAGACCTTGATAGCGTGTGATGTTCAAGCCGCTGATCAGGGTCTTCATGGATTCGTGATGTTGAATCATGGTGGTCCTTTCGCCCCGACTGGTATCGGGTATTTCTCACTTTAATGGAGAGCCCCAGCCGGGATCGGGGGGACAGGGGCTGGGGCTTCCACCTTCGGAACGGCCATGCAACAAGAACACTTACACTACGAGCCGTTCCGGCTACTTGCTGTTTTGGCTATGACTTAGGCCGCCGCCGCGAAGCGGACGTTCGGCGAGCCGACCACGCCGTTCTTCTGCATTTCCGCCTTCAGATCATCGGAACCCAGCCAAGCGCGCGCCTTTGCTACGTCGGCAACATCCTGCAGGATCACCACGTCATTTTCGTCCTGGGCGTTCGAAACACTCTCCCATTCGTGATAACGGGGGCTGGGCTGCAGGTCAGCGGCTTCCGGTGCTGTGCCGGGTCTTCGTAGGTGCGCTGGCGAGCGGGCAGTCGTCTTCGGCAAACAACTTCCGCAATTCGATTTCCTCGTCATCAAGGCCCACAAGGTCGGGCGGCATTGTCTTGTGCCAGGCGTCCAGGCGCATGAGTTCGTTTCGCTCATCCGGGCTCAGATCCTCACCAACTAGGTCTTTGAGTTCGAGTTCGCCAAGGCGGTCGACGCGCGCATCGACGATGGCCCGGTCTTTTTCGGAGAGAGTGTCGATTACCATCTTCGCGCCATCAGCGGGATGGGTCGGGGCGCCCGTAGGCTTCGGATGGCAATACGGAGCCGCGGCCTGAGCGACCTTGATGCGGAGATCGGGAGCGACGGCAGGATCGCGCATGATGCCGAGAAGAAATTCGAGCGGCAAGATGTCCGGGTTCGCTGCTACAACAGCTATCGCCGTCTGGCCTGCACCCGGTTTTGTAGACAAGCAGTTAAGCTAATCCGGCCCGCATCTCGAACTCCATGGGGCTTAGATAGCCGATTGTCGAGTGCCGACGTTTAGCATTGTAGAAGCGCTCGATGTAATCGAACACGTCGGCCTTGGCTTCATCCCTCGTCCGATAGGTCTTGCGTGCGGTCCGCTCGGTTTTGAGGGACGAGAAGAAGCTCTCCATCGCAGCGTTGTCCCAGACATTCCCCGACCGGCTCATCGAGCAGACGACGCCGTGGTCAGCCATGAGGCGCTGGAACTGCTCGCTGGTGTACTGACTGCCGCGATCCGAGTGATGCAGCAGCGCATCCGGCTTACCACGCCGCCAGATTGCCATCAGCAGTGCGTTGGTGACCAGTTCGGCCGTCATCCCCGCGCTCATCGACCAGCCCACCACACGTCGAGAGAAGAGATCGATGACCGCCGCCACATAGAGCCACCCTTCCGCCGTCCAGATATACGTAAAGTCAGCAATCCATTTGCGGTTGGGAGCGGAGGCTTCGAAGGTTTGCTCGAGGAGGTTCGGAGCGACGGCGGCGACCTGCCGCTCACCCAGATCGGGCGGCAGTCGACGCCGTCGCGGGCGCGACTTGAGGGCCTGCAACCGCATCAAACGCTCAATCCGGTGCAGCCCGCACGACACTCCGTCTGCAAGAAGGTCTTTCCAAACCCGCCTGGCTCCATAGGTCCGATCGCTGGCAAGGAAGCTGGCGCGGACCTTTGCGCCGAGCTCTTCATCACTACGACTACGTTGGCTGCGTGGTCGTGTCAGCCAGGCATAGAAGCCGCCTCGCGAGACACCGAGCGCCCCGCACAACCAGTCCGCCGGCCAGATCCCCCGGTGCTTCGCAATGAAACCGAATTTCATGTCGATTCCTTCGCGAAGTAGGCCGCGGCTTTTTTTAGGATGTCTCGCTCTGCCTTCAGCTTGTTCACCTCGCGCTTGAGCTGCGCGATCTCCAGCTGCTCGGGCTTCATCTGACCCTGCCCAGGAAATGCTTGTTGCGGATCATCCGCAAGCGCCTTCACCCAACCGCGCAACTGCGACTGATGCACACTGAGATCGTGCGAGGCCTGCGCATACGAGACGCCCCGCTCCTTAATCAGCCGCACAGCCTCAAGCTTGAACTCGCGTGTAAACTTCCGCCTCTCCATGACCCACCTCCGGTTCCATTAAAACACCTAACTCGGCGTCTTCGGAACCGGGTGCAGGCCACATTGTTCCGCGAGCCAATAGAGCATGCCCATACACACATTGTGATTCAGAACAAACACGCTCGCCCCACATTGCTCGATCGTTGGAGCAATTATTAGGCGGTCGACGAGTTGATTGACTTGAATCTCGCTGAGAACCGGAATCTGGGGATAAACCGTAAGATTGAAATTGTGTTCCGCCTGTGCAAGAAGATAAACAAATATTTCTTGGGCCGAAGCATACAGCGACCAGCGCTCCAGAAGCTTGACGAACATCTCCTTCTTTTCAAGGGCAGCAAAATACTCCGAACTTTTTCCAGCGGCAGACAATTTTGCTTCGAGTCCGTCAACACCGTCCGATGACCGCTTCACGTGGAAGCGAGTTAACGCCTCGATGGTATGCCGAACCTTTTCATCCCTCTCTATTTCGGCCTGAAGCTTGGCCAATAGCTGTCCAACAATTCCAGTGGGCACCGTGGGTATATGAAAGTGGTTTTCAACTTTGTCGCCACCGACGATATCACCTCCGGCCGTCGCACCCTTCTGAATGATTGACGTGGCCATTGGAAGCGCGCTTTCAAGATTCGGTTACCGACGCGCGCCGGTGCTTTGGTCCCCACCAACAATGTCGCCGCCGGCGCTGGACCGACTCTGGTCAACAACCGAGCTTCTGCCTGAGACGCGATTCCGGCCCGTGATGCGAAGGGTAACGAGCGATCCAATCGTCCCACCGCCGAGAAGGCCAACTATGAAGCTTCCCATCTGGGAAGCATATTGGGAGAGAAATGCACTCACGGATTTCTCCTACCTGCCAGCTGCAAATTGCTTCAAAGGGTCGAAGCACGCAAGAGTTGCGCTCGGCCATACTGTCAATGGCTTGGCGCAAGGCCGGTACCGTGTTGTGCCCAAAACCTCGGCTTATATTAATTGGCAGGCCAGGAAGCTCTCACTCCTTCCACGCCTCCCCCCTCCCGAACCGCGCCCGCAGGAACCGCACCAGCGCGGCAATTTCCGCCTGCGACATCTGCGGACCAAACGCCGGCATCGACCGGCCGAGCGCGCCGGTCGGCGGCCGGATGCCGCCCGCGATCACCTGCCGGACAGTGTCGGCGACCGGCGCCTGGAGCGAGGTCTGGAGCGCCAGCGGCACGGTGGCGCCGTTGTTGTGATGGCACTGCGCGCAGCGCGCCTGGAACACCTTGGCGCCCGCGCTGAATTCCTGCGGCACCGGCGGCGCATCGGGATGGCCCCACTCGAGCCGCCGCGCCGCGGCCATCACGGCTGCCTCATCGATCGGTTTCTCTCCGGCGCGCAGCGTGCCGACATAGGCCGCGATCGCGAACACGTCGATCTCGTTCTGCTTGTGCAGAGCATCGACCACCGGGGTCATGGGCCCGCCGGCGATGCCGTGCTTGGCGTGCCAACCGTCCATCAAATAGACCACGAAGTCGTTCTTGCTCCATGGCTGTTGCGAGAGGTTGTCCTGGTTGAGCGGCGGCGCGAACCATCCTTCGGCGCTGCCGCCGCCATAAGCCGGCTGCGTGCGCGCACCCATGAAGTTGCGCGGGCTGTGGCAAGCGGCGCAATGGCCGAGGCCTTCGACCAGGTAGGCGCCCTCGTTCCAGTCGGCACCTTTCGACGGATCGGACGCGATCGGGGTCTTGTCGAGAAACAGGGCCTTCCAGACCGCAAGCGTGGCGCGGATGTTGAACGGAAAGCCGAAATCGTTGCCGCGGGTGGCCTGCCGCATCGGCGCGACCGACGCCATCAGGTAGGCATAGATCGCGTCGATGTCCGCTTCCTTGACCTTGGTGAAATGGTCATACGGAAAAGCCGGATAGAGATGATTGCCCAGGCGGTCGACCCCGTCCTTGAGGGACCGGCGGAACGCCTCCTTGGACCACGCCCCGATGCCGGTCTCGGGATCCGGCGTGATGTTGGAGGTGTAGATGGTCCCGAACGGCGTCTTGAGAGGAAAATCGCCGGCAAAGGGCGCGCCGTCAGGAGCCGTATGGCAGGCCGTGCAGTCGCCATAGTTGGCCAAGACCCGCCCGCGCTCGACCACGGCCTTATCGAAGGCGGCGGGGTCCGGCCGCGCGACCGGGGCCATCTCGGGCTGGTAGGCAAGCAGCGCAAATCCGGCGCCGCCTGCCAGCAGCAAGACCGCAGCCGACAACAGGGCAATTCGGGTAATTCGCAATCGATCTCCCCCCTCATCGTCAGGCCGGCCTCAGCTCTGCGGCGGCTGCCCCGATCCCTTGATTTGCACCCCACGCGACATTAGCATCGCGTCCATTATTGAAGCGTAGGATTCCCGAGCAAAAAGGCGCCGCGGCAGGCGCTGCCCCGGGCACCGCCAGCGCGCTGCCTGATGAGAGGAACAACTTCATGCAATTCGCCCTGAACGTCAACGGCAAGGCCGAGACGGTGGATGTCGAGCCGGAGACCCCGCTCCTTTGGGTGCTGCGCGACAATATCGGGCTCACCGGGACCAAATACGGCTGCGGCATTGCGCGCTGCGGCGCCTGCACCATCCATGTCGACGGGCAGCCCATGAAGGCCTGCCAGCTGCAGGCTTCCGCCGCGGTCGGCAAGAAGATCACGACCATCGAAGGGCTGTCGCAAGACAGCTCCCATCCGGTGCAGCAGGCCTGGGTGGAGATCGGCGTGCCGCAATGCGGCTATTGCCAGAGCGGCCAGATCATGTCGGCCGCCGCGCTCCTGGCCCGGCGCAAGAACCCGACGCTCCCCGAGATCGAGGCCGCGATGGCCGACAATCTTTGCCGTTGCGGCACCTATCAGCGGATCGTCCAGGCGATCCATCGCGCCTCCGAAATCTCGCAGGCATAGGAGGCCGACATGACCGCACAAACGCTTTCGCGCCGCAGCTTCATCCGCGCCTCGGTCGCCGTCGGCGGCGGGCTGATGCTCGGCTTCCACATGCCGGAGACGTTGGCCGCCACCATCAGCCCGCGGTCGCAGTCGACCACGACGGCGGTCGGCACCGAGGTCAACGCCTGGATCGTGATCGATAAGGACGGAACCGTCACGTTGCGCATCCCGCATACCGAGATGGGCCAAGGCGGCATCACCTCCGTCACCATGCTGATCGCCGAGGAGCTCAACGTCGACTGGTCGAAGATCAAGACCGAGTTCGCGGACGCCAACCGGCATCTGCGCAACAACAAGGAATACAAGGTGATGAGCACGCACGGCTCGCAGCTCGTGCGGTTGCAGCATCCGCATCTGATGGGAGCGGGAGCCTCCGCGCGCGAGCGTCTCAAGGAGGCCGCCGCGCAGGCCTGGGGCGTCGAGCGCTCGCAGGTCGAGGCGAAGCTCGGCGTACTCACCGCGGGCGACCGCAGCGGCACCTATGGAGAGTTCGCCGAAGCCGCCGCCAAGGTCAAGCTCGACAAGGAGCCGGGCATAGAGACCGATCCGGCCAAGTGGTGGCTGCTCGGCAAGCCGCGGCAGCGGCTCGACATCCCCAACAAGGTCAACGGCAGCGCCCAGTATGCCATCGATACCCGCGTGCCCGGCATGGTCTATGCGGCCGTGAAGGCGAGCCCGGTGCCGTGGGGCACATTGAAGAGCTACGACTTCGACGCGATCAAGGATCGTCCAGGCGTGATCGCGGCGGTGCGGCTCAAGGCAGTTCCCGGCAAGCGCGACCAGCCCGACCTGCAGGATGCGGTCGCGGTCGTAGCCGACAGCTGGTACCGCGCCAAGACCGCGCTCGAGCTGCTTCCGGTCGAGTGGGAGTTTGGCGACAGCGCCAAGGCGAGCTCGGCCGGCTATTTTGCCGAAGGCCACCGCTTGATGGAGCAGAAGGGCACGCTCAGCGGCAAGGATGACCCCAAGGCAGCCGAGATCATTGCGGCCGCCAAGAAGCGGGTGACGGCATCCTATGAGCGCCCGTTCGAGACCCATGCCCGCATGGAGCCGATCAACGCGACCGTGCATGTGCAGCTCGACCGGGTCGACGTGTGGTCGCCGACGCAGGATCAGTCGGCGGCGATCCTGTTGGTGGCCGACCAGCTCCGGGTCGATCCCAAGACGGTCTATGCGCACACCATGTTCCTGGGCGGCGGCTTCGGTGGCAACGGCGGCGGCGGCACGGCGGTGACCCGCCAGGCGGCCGAGATCTCCAAGCAGGTCGGCAGACCCGTGAAGGTGATCTGGCCGCGCGAGGAGGACCTCGCGCAAGACAAGCAGCGTCCGCTCGCCGTCGCCAAGCTCGATGCCGCCATCGGCGACGACGGGCTGCCGACCGCGCTGTTTACCCGCGCGGCCTGGTTCTCCATCGACGGGATCAACCAGATCGGCGGGGCGACCGCCGACTACGGCATCTACAACATGCCCTATTTGATTCCGCACCGTCAGCACGAGCGGTACAACGCCAAGACCCACGTCCCGAGCTCGACCCATCGCGCCCCCGGCGCCAACCAGCTGGGCTTCATGGCCGAGTCCTTTGTCGACGAGATGGCGATCGCCGGCGGATGGGATCCGCTCGAATGGCGTCTCAAGATGACCGAGGGCATGGAAGACTGGCAGCTCGTGCTCAAGACGCTGAAGGAGAAATCGGGCTTCCGCACCGACTTGCCCAGGGGCCAAGGCATGGGGGTGGCGGCCGTCGAGTCGCACGGCACCATCGCAGCGGCCTGCGCCACCGTCACGGTCAGCCGCCGTGGCCGGCTCGAGATCGAGAAAATCGTGGTGGTGCTCGACGCCGGCCGGGTCATCAATCCGCATACCGCTGCCGAGCAGTGCGAGGGCTCAGTGTGCTGGGAGCTCTCCCATGCCTGGACGGGAGGGCTGGAGCTCGATCAGGGCCGTTTCGTCAACACCAATTTCGACACCTACAACCTGCTCCGCATCCACCAGCACCCGCATGTGGAGACCTACTTCGCGTCGTCAGGCGGCACGAAATGGGGCGGCCTCGGCGAGCCCGCCGGCCCGCCCGCGCCGCCGGCCGTCGCCAACGCCATCTACTACGCGACCGGCAAGCGCATCCGTGCGACACCGTTCCGCAGCCAGGACTTGACCTGGAGCGACCTGGCGTAACGGGGCAGCGGGGGCGGGTTTCGCTCCCGTGGAATCAAACAAGAACCTGTCGTCCCCGCGCAGGCGGGGACCAAGTACACCGCAGCATCGCTGGGGTTACTCGATCCCCGCCTTCGCGGGGATGACACTCGAGGATGATCCACGCTGCAAGGCAATTCCACTTCACCGGAATACGCTCCAATTAACCGCGCCATTTCGGTGGCGGCAGCCAGATGCGGTCGGCGCCTTGGCGCGCCGGGAATGTTGAACAGCGCCCGCACCTGCTAGACCGTCAGCGCATCGTAGTAGCAATCCTGCAGCTGGTCCCGAATGAGCGGCGGGAGAAACCTGAAGAACGGCCCGAAGGTGCCCGGCCCCGGCGGCGACAGCAGATGGCCTGACAGCACGCCTCCGACGCCGCCCGCCAGCGCATCGGCAACTCCGGGCGCGAATTCGGGAGCATCCGAGACGGCCGCCGACAGCTGCGTCGGATCGAATTTCTTGCCGCTGTCGCATTGCAGCACACGGCCGACATGGCGGAATCCGATGCCGGACGGCGGCACGCGCGCGACCACATCGAGACCGTGCACCAGCCGGAAGGTCAGCGGGCCGAGCGTGCCGTTGTAGTCCGCCTGGAATCGCGCCCCGCCGGCCCGCGGCATGCCGTAGCCGTAGACCGCCGTGGGCCGCCTGCCGTTCAGGTCGCAGAAGCGCGCAGCCAGCCCCGCAAGCGCGGCGCCGAGGCTATGGCCGGTGATGAACAGCGGCTTGCCGGCCTGCCGGCTGCGATCCATCGCCTGCCGAATCTCGGGCTGCACGGCGTCGAGGGCCGTTTGAAAACCGACATGGGTGTCGGTGTCCGGTCTCGGCCGGATGTTGAAGTCCGTCGCAAGAGTCTCCCAGACCCCGGGATCGGTGCCGGCGAACGCAAGTATGATGGCATCCGCCCGCTCGGCGACGAGCCCGCAGGTATCGAAGCTCGCGGTCAATCCGTCTTTCTGCCTGACGAACGGGGTGACATTGGCAAAGCCCCACTTCGGTCCGACCTCGGCGATGGTCGCCGGCCTGCCGGTCTCGTAGGCCAGCTGCGACAGCCACATCAGCGCGCGTGCATTGCCGATGGTGAATTTGCCGGCCGCGGGATCGAATGCGGCGAATGCCGTGTCGCTGTACTCGCTCGGTACCAGTTCGACGAACGTGCTCATGATCAGCTCCGGCTCCGCAGTACGTCTCTCTTGACGAGCGATGCTCACGCAGCCTGAGAATTATAAGTACGACTGATATTCGTGCAAATGGTATCCCGATGCCGCAACGCCCGATCGCGCAAGAACTCGTCATGCTGCTGGTGCCTGCACGGTCTTGCGCAAGCCGTTCGGCTCCCGACACCTATACGGGCGGTGTCGTCGCCGATCAGGCGCTGGCGCTGCTGCGGCAGATCGCCTACGAAGACGCCCGGATGAGGCAAGCCCTGATCAAGGTAAGGATCCGAACGCAGCCATCGTCGCGGCCGTGCAGAGAATCGATACCCCGACTTGACTTCCGGCGCGCCCGCGCCCGTTGGTCCGTCAACGCATTGTCGTAGCAACCCTGCAGATGATCCTGCCCCGCCAGCATCCGTCCAAGCGGAATCCGGATGCCGTGACGCCGATTCAGGCCGGACCGGCGGACGAACAGGCAGCGCGAACGCAAACCGGACGACGCTAAAGAATGATTGACGCCCATCCGAACTGAAACACCGGCCCGTTCCAATCGCTGTTCGCCACATCGACCTCACGGACGTCCGTCGCCTCGGCGGCGCCCCGAATGGTCCGGCGCCAGAAATCACAGGCTGGAACGTTCAGGCGAGCCACGGCGACCTGCCATGATCCCGGATGCCGCGCGAAGATGCTCACCGCCGCCCGCCGCCCAACTCCCTGTCTGCGATGCTTGCGCAGCACGAAGAATTCGCCGACGCTGTGGTCAACCGGCTCCCCGCAACGGGCGCGATCATCTATCAGGGCAAAGCCCGCAAGGGTATCGTCGTGCCAGATCAGCGCCGCCGACCAATCAGGGCGCGTCCAGTATTCCTCCATCGGATAGGTGTCGAACCGGCCGTCGGGCGAGAGATCGCCCCTCGCCGTCCCGGCCCACAATTCCGAGAAGTCGTGCGTGTACAGCTGCACCAGGTTTTGAATGATCGGCTCCTGCGCGCGCAGGGCCTCCGTCACGATCACGGTCATAGTCAACCCTCGGGAACGTCGTCGCAGTCCGGTCGGAGCCGAACCGAAGGCGACGGTCGCAAGCCTGCGAATGGGCGGGCCTCAACGCCAGCGTGGCTGCGCGGCTAAAGTCCGCCGAGATTGCGGAACTTCTGCACCCGCTTGCCCTGGACCTCGGCGGTGTAGATGTTGCCCTTGCTGTCGATGCCGATGACGTGGAGGTTGTAGAACTCGCCGAGCTGATGGCCGACGCGGCCATACGAGGCCAACAGCCTGCCGTCGGCGCGATTGATGACGTGGAACTCGCCGTTCGGATCATCGACGACGATCAAGTAGGTCTGCGCCGCATCCGGCCATTTCGCGATCGAGCCGATGGTGCCGGGCGCGCTGTCCTTCAGCACCGAGAATTCGCGCACGAAGGTCCCGTCCTTGCGGAACATCTGCATGCGGTTGTGGCTGCGATCGCACACCAGCACCAGCCCCTCGTTGGTGATGGTGATGCAATGCACCGGATTGCCGAACTGCTGCGGCGGCGGTCCCTTGGGATCCCAAACGATCTTCTCGTCGGTCGGGCGGTTCCCGTAGGCGCCCCAGTGCCGCTTGTAGGCCCCGGTCGTGGCGTCGAACACGATGACCCGGTGATTGCCGTAGCCGTCGGCCACGAACAGCTCGTTGCTGTCGCGATCGACCACCATATCGGCAGGGCGGCCGAGGTGGGCGATATCGTTCGATCCGGCCGGCGTACCCGGCTGGCCGATGCGCATCACGAACTTGCCGTCGCGGGTAAACTTGAAAATGTGGCCGCCGCTCTCGGCATTATCGCCGACCCACACAAAGTTGTTGTAGTCGACATGGATGCCGTGGCCGTCGTCGCCCCATTTGTAGCCGGGCCCGTCCCCGCCCCAGCCCTGCACCACCTTGCCGGCCTGATCGAATTCGATGATGGGCGGCGCCGGAACGCAGCATTTCACGTTGGTGGCGGTCGACGCGCGCTTTTCGCGGGCATCGAGCGAGCTGGGTCGCTGGTTGATCCAGATGTGATCCTGCGCATCCACCGTAATGCCGCCGATGACCCCGATGATCCAATTGTTCGGCAGCGTCAGCGGCCAGGTCGGGTCGACCTGGAATTTCGGCGGCTCCGCCAGAGCCGGTTGCAGCAATGCGGCGGCGAGGAAACCAGTCAAAGCTAATTTGCGACCGACACGCGGCATCGACGCCTCCCCTGTTGCGGCCGGAAACTAGCAAATCCGGCACCGGAGCGATACGCCGAGGCAACGCGTTCGCATGGAGTCAAAAGGAGCCTGTCATCTCCGCGAAGACGGGGACCCAGTACTCCGCAGCATCGCTTTGGGTTACTCGATCCCCGCCTTCGCGGGGTTGACACTCGAGATTCGCGGGGATGTCACCCGAGGATAGTCGGCACTGCGAGCCAGTTCCACGTCACCGGAATCCGCACTCGCCCGCAGCCCCTCACCGCTCGCGCAAGCTCTCCTGCCGGTAGCGCATCAAGGGCGACAGCAGATAGCCCAGGATCATGCGCGATCCGGTCTTGATCTCCACCGTCACCGCCATGCCGGGCGACAGGTTGACCATCCGGTCGTCGATCTGCATCAGGCTGGTGTCGAGCGAGATGCGCGCGCTGTAGCTCAGCTCCTGGCCTTTCGGCTCGCTCGAGTCGGTCGGCGATCCCGGCCGCCGGTCGTTGGCGCGGTCTTGCTGGTCACGGATGATGGCGTCCTGCGAGACGCTGAGCACCTCGCCGTGCAGGAGACCGTAGCGGGTGAAATTGAAGGTATCGACCTTGATCTCGGCCTCCTGGCCGGCATGCACGAAGCCGATGTCGCTGTTCGGCACCATGGCCTCGATCTCGAGCCGGCTGTCGCTCGGCACCACCACCAGGAGCGACTGCGCCGGCGTGACCACGCCGCCCACGGTGTGGACCGCGAGCTGCTGCACCATCCCTTCCACCGGTGCGGTCAGCACCTGGAGCCTGGTCCGCTGCTCGGCCTTGATCAGATCCTGGGCGAGCCCGCTCGCCTTCTGCTCTGACTTGGCGAGATCGTCGGAGAGCGCATGGCGATATTCCGCCTCCGCCTGATTGCGGGTCTCGCGGATGGCGGCCACCGCCGCCTCGGCCTCCTGCTGATGACTCCTCTGGACGCCCAGTTCCTCCTGCTGCTCGACCAGGAGCTGTAGCACCTCGAAATAGGTGAGCTTCGAGCCCAGCTCCCGGTCGGTGAGCGACTTGCGGATGTCCACCCGCTGCTGGATGACCGGGATCGTGGTCTCGAGCTTGTGGATGGTGGCCGCGGTGGTGGCTCCCTCGGCCTCCTTCTGCGCCTGCTGACGGGTGAGCGCGGCGAGCTTGGCGCGGTGCTCCGTCACCTGGTTGACGAGCAGCGCACGCTGGGCGCCGATCAATACCGGGTCCGCTTCGGCCGGCGGCGTGAAGTCGGCCGCCGGATCGTCCCCGCCCGCCAGTGCCGCGCGCAGCCGCACGATGTTGAGCTGCTCGGCCAGGAGGTCGTTGCGCGAGTGGTCGCGTTCCGCCGCGTTGACGGTCGGATCGAGCTCGATCAGCACGTCGCCGGCCTTGACCGCCTGCCCGTCCTGCACCCGGATGGAGCGCACCACCCCGGTCTCGAACGGCTGGATGACCTTGGTGCGTCCGCTCGGCACGACCCTGCCGGTCGCCGACGCCACGATATCGATGGTGCCCCACCAGGCCCAGAGCAGCGCGGCGCAGAACAGCAGGATGACGGTTGCGGCGATCATCCGGCGGAGCGGCGACGGCGGCGTTTCCACGATCTCGAGCGCGGCCGGCAGGAACGCCAGCTCCTCGGCGCGTCGGGCGAGCTCGAGCCGCGCGCCCCGGTCCCGCGCAGCGTCGCGCACGAACGGAATCACGGCACGCGTGGGTCCCGTGGGCATGGCGGATTCAGACGGCTTCATGGATACCTCCCTGCAACCGATGCAATGATGCGTAACGGCCGCCGGTCTTGATCAGCGCCTCGTGGGTGCCGTCCTCGACCAGGCGTCCGCGCTCGAGCGTGACGATGCGATCCGCGGTGCGCACGGTCGAGAGCCGGTGCGCGATGATCAGCACCGTGCGGCCGCGGGCGATCTCCTTCATGTTCTGCTGGATGATGCGCTCGCTCTCGTAGTCGAGCGCGCTCGTGGCCTCGTCGAAGATCAGGATGCGCGGATCGGCGAGCAGCGCACGCGCGATGGCGATGCGCTGCCGCTGCCCACCCGAGAGGGTCGAGCCGCGCTCGCCCACGATGGTGTCGTAGCCCTCAGTGAGCTCGAGGATGAAGTCGTGCGCACCGGCGAGGCTCGCCGCCGCGATGATCCGCTCCATCGACATGGCCGGATCGGCGAGCGCGATGTTCTCGCGCACCGAGCGGTTGAACAGCACGTTCTCCTGCAGCACCACGCCGATCTGCCGGCGCAGCCAGGCCGGGTCCGCCATGGCGAGATCCATCCCGTCGATCAGCACCCGTCCGGTTTCCGGGACGTAGAGGCGCTGGACCAGCTTGGCGAACGTGCTCTTGCCCGAGCCGGAGGGCCCGACGATGCCGACGGTCTGGCCGGCCGGCACCTCGAAGCTCACATCGTGCAGGATCTCCTGCCCGTCAATGCGATAGCGGAATCCGACATGGTCGAACCAGATGTTGCCGCGGATCGTCGGCAGCCGGGCGCGCGCCGCCGAATAGGTCGAACTCGGCCGTGGTGTTGAGAATGTCGCCCAGCCGCGCGACCGACAGGCGCGCCTGGTGGAAGTCCTGCCAAATCTGTGCGAGCCGCAGCACCGGGGCGCTCACCCGGCCGGCCAGGATGTTGAAGGCCACTAGCTCGCCGACCGACAGGTTGCCCTCGATCACCAGCTTGGCGCCGAAATAGAGGATGCCGGCGGTGACGATCTTGCTGATGAGCTGCACCACCTGGCTCGCGGTGTTGCCCAGGCTCAGCACCCGGAAGCTCGCCGCCACATAGCCGGCGAGCTGCTCCTCCCAGCGGCGCTGCATCTGCGGCTCGACCGCCATGGCCTTGAGCGTCTCGATCCCGGTCACGCTCTCGACCAGGAATGCCTGGTTCTCGGCGCCGCGCTGGAATTTCTCGTCCAGCCGCCGGCGGAACAGCGGCGTCACCGCGGCCGAGATCGCGATGTAGAACGGGAGCGAGCCGAGCACGATCCAGGTCAGAAGCGGCGAATAGAAGAACATCACCGCCAGAAACACGGGGGTGAAGAACAGGTCGATGACCAAGGTCAGGGCGGAGCTGGTGAGAAAATTGCGGATGTTCTCCAATTCGCGCACCCGCGCCACCGAATCGCCGACCCGCCGCGCCTGGAAATAGGCCATCGGCAGCGCCAGCAGGTGGTTGAACAGGCGGGCGCCGAGCTCGACATCGATGCGGTTGGTGGTGTGGGCGAACAGATAGGTCCGCATGATGCCGAGAACGGTCTCGAACACCGAGATCGCCACGAGGCCGATGACCAGCACGTCGAGCGTGCTCGAAGCCCGGTGCACCAGCACCTTGTCGATTACCACCTGGAAGAACAGCGGCGAGACCAGGCCGAGCATTTGCAAAAAGAACGATGCGACCAGAACCTCGCCCAGAAGATGCCGGTATTTGTGGATCGCTCCCAGGAACCAGCCGATGCCGAACCGGCGGGTGATGTCCGCCAGGGCGGCCCGTCGGGTCATCAGGATCAGCTCGCCGTCCCAGATCGCCATCAGCTCGTCGCGCGTCATCAAAGCGGGACGAGGCGCCAGCGGAACTTGCACCAGGACCTTGTCCTCGGCGGCCTTGGCCACCACCAGGAATCCGCCATCGCGCAGCACCGCGATGGCGGGCAACGGGGTGCGGGCAAGCCGCGACCAGTCGGTGCGATAGGCCCGGGCCTTGAGCCCGAGATCCTTGGCGCACCGGAGCATGTCCGGTGCGCCGATCTTGTCGGTTCCGAGCCGATGCCGGATTTGTCCGGGATCGGCCGCGACGCCCTGGAGATGCAGCAGCGTCACAAGGGCTTCGAGGCCGGGATCGACCGGTCTCGCGCTGACGATTTCTGTGCTCACTTGCGGTCTCCAGGGCAATGTCGCGTTACTGGTGGGGCGAGGCCAGCGAGGGCTGCTGGCTCGTCGGCGGCTCGGCGATCGGCGTCACGCCGCTGCTGCCGTTCGTGACGAAGCTCGACGCCATGAACTGGCCCAGCACCGCGCTGGTACGGGTCACCGGCGCCTGCAGCAGGACGTTGTTGCCGGTCCCGCCGTCGAGGATGTCCTGTCCACCATTGCCGATCAGGATGTCGTCGCCGGCACCGCCGTTGAGCGTATCGTTGCCCGGTCCGCCGATCAGGACGTCGTTGCCGTCGCCGCCATTGGCGGTGAACAGCACGTTCGCGGCCAGCCCGGAGGCGTTGATGACGTCGTCGCCGCCGAGGCCGTTGATGACGATACGATCCAGCGTCGGATCGAAACCGCTGATCGTCACCGTCTCGGGGAGCCCCGACACCGTGACCACACCATTGCTCTCGGTGAGCGTGATGTTGTCGCTGCCGGCGGTCCCGTTGATGACCACCGTGTCGGCCTGACCGTCGCCGATGCCGCTGCCGGGCGTGCCCGACAGGTCGATGGCGACCTGCTTCACGGCGGTCCCGCTCAGATCGTCGACCGTGACGGTGTCGGCACCGCCGAGCGTCACCAGGTTGACGCGTTCGACGCTGTTGAGGTCCATGGTAACGTTGCCGACGTCGCGGAACAGCCGCGCCCGGCTGCCGTTGGCCGACAGCTCCATGTTCTCGTTTGCATTGGAACCATTGAACTGGAGCGTGTCGAAGCCGCCCTGGCCCTCCACCGTGTCGCTGCCGTCGCCCGGATTCCAGACGAAGGTGTCGTCGCCGGCTCCGAGGAGCGCAGTGTCGTTGCCGCGCCCGCCGATGACGGTGTCATTGCCGGCGCTGCCGATGATCTGGTCATTGCCGTCGCCACCGTTGATGGTGAGGTTGACCTGGCCGGCATGGAGCCTGGAGGCGTCGATGACGTCGTCGCCGGCAAGCCCGTTGATCACCAGCGAGTCGTTGGCGCCCTCGGCGCCGGCGATCGTCACCTGCGCCGCCAGCCCGTTGACCACGATCGAGGAGCCGCTGCTGGCGATGCTGATCTTGTCGTTGCCGGCGGAGCCGTTGAGAACCACGGTGTCCGCCTGCCCGTCGCCGACGGAGCCTCCCGGTGTCGCCGCCAGATCGAGCGCGACCTGGGTCACACCGGTGCCGGTGAGGTCGTCCACCGTGATGGTGTCGGCCCCGCCGAGCGCATGGATCTGGATGTGCTCGATGCTGTTGAGGTCCATGACGACGTTGCCGACGTCACGGGACAGCCGCGCACGCGTGCCGTTGGCCGAGAGTTCCATGTTCTCGTTCGCGTTCGAGCCGTTGAACACCAGCGTGTCGGTGCCGTCCTGGCCTTCGACCGTGTCGCTGCCGTCGCCCGGGTTCCACACGAAGGTGTCGTTGCCGGAGCCCAGCAGCGCAGTGTCGTTGCCGCGTCCGCCGGTGACGGTGTCGTTGCCATCGCCGCCGATCAGCAGATCGTCACCGGCGCTGCCGGTGATGGTGTCGTTGCCGGCACCGCCGTCGATGGTGAGCTGCGTGACTTCGGCCTGCAGGTTGGAGGCGTCGATGACGTCGTCGCCGGCGAGCGTGCTGATGATGAGCCGGTCGTTGGCTGCCTCGGAGCCCGAAATGGAGATCGAAGCCGGCAGGCCGTTGACCGTGATCGCGTTTCCAGCTCCGATCACCTGAACGGTGTCCTTGCCGGCAGTGCCGTTCACGGTCACGGTATCTGCTGCCCCGTCGCCGGTGCCGCTGCCGACCGGAGTTCGACAGGTCGATCGCAACCACCTTCACGTCGGTTCCGGCGAGGTTGTCGACCAGGATGTTGTCGGCGCCGCCCAAGGCAGCGAGCTGGATGCGCTCGACGCCGTTGATGTCCATGGTGACGTTGCCGACGTCACGGGTCAGCCTCGCCCGATGGCCGTTGGCCGAGATGACCATGTTCTCGCTGGCGTTCGAGCCATTGAACCGGAGCGTGTCGAAGCCGTCCTGGCCCTCGATTACGTCGCTGCCGTCGCCCGGGTTCCAGATGAAGGTGTCGTTGCCGGTGCCGCCGATCAGCGTGTCGCTGCCGCGGCCGCCGGTGATGGTGTCATCGCCGTCGCCGCCGATCAGGGTGTCGTCGCCGTCGCCGCCCGTGATGGTGTCGTTGCCGGCACCGCCGTCGATGGTCAGATGGATCAGTCCAGCCAAGCCGTTTCCGGCGGTGATCGTGTCGTCGCCGCCATTGGCGTTGACCACCAGATTCTCGGTGGTGCCGATGTCGAGGAAGAACGGAGCCGGATCGGTACGGTCGAAGCGCACCCGCGAGCCGTTGGCGGTGATGGTGAAGGTCTCCGAGGCGTTGCCGCCATTGACCTCCGCGGTGTCGATGCCGTCGCCGCCCTCGAGGATGTCGCTGCCATCGCCGGGATTCCAGATCATGAGGTCGTTGCCGCCCTGGCCGAACACCTGGTCGTTGCCGGCCCCGCCGATCAGCGTGTCGTTGCCGTCGCCGCCGAACAGAAAATCGTCGCCGCCTTTGCCCAGCAGCGTGTCGTTGCCGGCCTGCCCGAACAGCATGTCGTTGCCGGAGCCGCCGATCAGGGTGTCGTTGCCGTCGCCGCCGAACAGCTGGGCGGCAGGCAGCGCGCCATTACTCTCGTCGAGCGCGATGGTGTCGTCGCCGGCCCCGCCGAACTCCTGAATCAAGGTGGTGTTGCCGACCGTCGGCGTGCCGCCGAGCACGGGTACGGCGCCGCCGTTGATCAGAATCCGTCCGGCCGCGTCGCGGCTGGTCGTGATGTTGTTCTTCTGCGCGTCGCCGAGCACCGTCAGTATGCCGGCACCTGGGGCGAAGATCGAAGTGATGGCCATGGATTTTGTCCTCAATGTCGGTTGTGGCGCACGCATGCGCACGGTTGCAGTCGGCACCAACGGTCGCGGGGGGATGGGCGATGTCGCGTGCCTTCGAGGCCCCTGGAAATGACGGCGCCGCGCTACGGAAAGATTTCAGCGATCGGAAATCGCGTTACAAACGTAACTCCCATCCCGAAGCTGTTTCCGCCCATCGCGCCGCGGCTTCAATCGCCACGGACGGGGCACGCAGACGCGCGAGGCGAATCGCGCAAGCAAATCGCGTGGCCGCGCGCGCATGCACTTGCGTGCCGCCGGGATATTGAAAAGGAAATGCTACGGCGCGGGCATGCCTGCAACGCCGCGCGCCGCGCCTACCCGGCGACCCGATGGGCGGGAGGTTCAAAAATCGCGACGGCGGGTGCCGAATGGCATCGCCGGGGATGCGGCAGCGGCCGCGCGGCGGCGGCTTGCGCTCCCCCGGACGAGACCTTTCGGCATGCCCACGCCTGGAGCGTCAGCGAAGGAAAACGTAATCGGCACGGTACGGCACGCTGAGGAACGCGTCCGCTGTGCCGCATGGCCCCTGCGCGGTGCCGCCTTCGGTGTTGATGCGCCTAACGCTGGTCACGCCGGAAAACACCCCATGGCCGAGATGGAGCGTCACGTTGAGCTCGAGCCAGGGGATGTCATTCGGGGTCGCGCCCGGGCTCATGCCGATCACTTTGGCCTGCACGGCGCTGCCGTCCACATCCTCCCATCTCGGTCCCGCGTAGTGGCGGCCGACGGTCTTGCCTTCGAGCAGAAGCGTGGCGATCGGCTCGCGGAACTGCCACGCGAGCTTGCCGTCGGAATCGGGCTTGCACTGGTAGATTTGGGCGCCCTCGGCATGGAGGGTGCGGTTGAGGGTATTGCCCGGCGCGGCGGGTGGCGCCGGCAATTCAGCCGACGATTGGCCGGTGAACAGTGAAGCCGCAACGACCATGAGACCGAATATGCGTGTTTGCATGACAATGCTCCCCTCCGGCTGATCCGCACGAGCCTGCATGGCGGCCCGTCCGCGTTGGTATCAGGCGCAGATTGACCGCAGCGTGCTACACGAGTATTTCCGCGAACCGCAATCGTGTTACGATTGTAACCTGGCCTTCTGGCGCAGGCAGCGCGCCAGCGCCGCCGCGAGCTCGGCGCTCACCAGCGGCCTGCGCAGCACCTCCACAATTCCGGCTTCCGTCAGCACGTCGGCGCTGACATCCGCGGACGCGGTGGCCAGCACTATGGGCTGCCGCGGGGTGGCCTGGTGCAGGGCCCGGGCCCAATCGAATCCGCCCGAGCTCTGCAATGCGTGGCTGACCAGGATGACATCGAATCGATCGGGCGCCGAACGGCACGCCGCGATCGCATCGGCCGGACGCTCGAACCCCACCGGCTCGTAGCCGAGCGCGGCCAACATCTCCTCGTCGCTTAGCCGCTGCTCCCGCTCGCTCTCGACGACCAGCACCGTCTCGCCACGTCCGAGCGGCACCGCGGGGCCGATATCCATGCTGCCGTCGGCGGCCGCCGGCGGCAACCACACCTCGAAACGGCTGCCGTGCCCGGGCTTGCTCTGGACATTCATCGCTCCGTCGTGATCGCGAACGATCTCGCGGACGGTCGCGAGGCCGAGTCCCGTACCCGCCACCCGGGTCGTGAAGAACGGCTCGAACAAACGGCGCGCTACCGCTTCGTCGAAGCCCGGGCCGGTGTCGTCGACCGCCAGCCACACGTAGCGGCCGGGTGCCAGCTCGCCATGGCTCAGCAGCAAGCGCGACACCACGCCCTTCTGCCCGGCGGTCAGGTGGACGCGCCCGTGCCCATCCATCGCCTGGGCCGCGTTGGCGCATAGATTGAGGATCACCTGCTGCAACTGCGCCGGCTCCCCGGACACGACGATGTCGGCGGTGACATCCTCGATGACGAGCTCGACGCCGGGGGGCAATGCGGCGCGCAGCAGCGAGCCCGACTCCTCGAACAGCGCACGGACCTGAATCGGCTGGACCCGCCCGGCACGCCGCCGCCCGAACGTGAGGATGCGGTCTATCAGATCGCGACCGCGCTCCGCGGCCCGCCGAATCTCGTCGACATGCTGGGCCGGCTTGCTCCCTGGCGCGAGCTCTGGCTCGACCATCTCCGAATAGCCGAGAATGGCCCCGATTATGTTGTTGAAGTTGTGCGCAATGCCGCTCGCCAGCGACCCGACCATCTGCATACGGCCCGCGCGCTCGAGCCGGGTCGCGAGCCGCGTACGGTCGCGCTCGAGAAATTCCCGCTCGATGGCGTTCGCGACCGCATCACCAGCCAGCCGCACCACCGGCAGGGGGAAAGCTCCATCCCATGCCGGCTTCAGCTGCGACGGGTGAAGGGCATCGAACCCAAGGATTCCCCGCACCCGGCCTGGCCGGATGAGCGGCACGCAGGCCCAAACGCGGACGCCGGCCGCCGCGAGCGCGTCCTTGACGTCGCCACGCGGCAGGGCAGCGACATTCGGTACGAGGACGATGTCGGGGCCGGCAGCGCCGAGCTGTGTGGACAGGGCGAGCGCCTGATCGGGCCAGCCTGGCGGATATGCGGATCCCTCCGCGCACCAGGTGTTGGTCCGGATGGGACTCTCGTCCAGCACCACATAGCCGCGTTCCGCGCCGATCGCCCGGCACAGGTCGCCGAGCACTTGCCTCAGCCGCGAATCGGTTTCGGAGGGCGGGCAATTGATCAAGCGTGTCGAATTCTCGGCTATGACATGCTCGAATTCCGCCCGCTGTCGCAGCGCCAGGGCACGAGCCCGCAGCCGCAGGCCCAGACGCACCAGCATGATGAGCAACAGAAGCGAGACCATGTACAACAGCACCTGGAAGCGCCGCGCGGTCGCTTCGACCGCGGCTTGGCGATTGGAGAACAGCGCCCGGATCTCTTCCAAAGGCGGCGAGCTCGGTACCGCGACGAGAGCCTTGAGGGTGTCGTCGACGACCGGCAACAGGTCATGCAACAGACGGGCATGTGCGAGCAGTGCCTGGGCGGCATCGGCATCCGGCCCGACCGCCGGCGCTCGCGCCGCAAAGACGTCGATCCGCTCCTGCAGCGCCGCGACCGCCTCCGGCGAGGTATCGAGCATGAGATGAAGGGTGGCGGCCGCCAGCGCGCCGGTTGCGGGAACGACCTGCGCATCCCGGGCGGAAAATGCGCCGCTGGTGCTCGAGAGGCCGACATAGGACAAGGAGTTCTGCAAGAGCGCATTGCTGGTCTTGAAGCGCTCGGTCAGCTCTTCCTGCTGCGCCGCCGTCGCGGCAAGGCGGTCGACAGCGGCCGGATCGAGACCTTCGGTGCGGGCACGGGATCGGAGACGGTCGATGGCGTCCTCCATCGCCTGCACCGACTTGGCGAGGGCATCGTAGTCACGCAGCAGGCCGGCACGCGCCTGCAGGACATCGCGGTGGAGAGACGTCTCGGCGAGAGCGAAGTCGTCGAGCGCCTGGAGCGTAACCGCGTGTGCCGAGGCGTTGGTGTCGATCGCTCGCAGCAGCAGCCACGTGAGCAGCGCGAGCAGCAACAGCACCCCTATCGCGCCCGGCCACAATTTCATGGGGCGGCCGCGCCAGCAGCCGCCGCGTCGCCGGCGGGGGCGATCGGGCGTCCCCGGTAGGTGCCGGTGAGCGTCCCGAGAAAGGTGACGATTGATGCGATCTGGGTTTCCGTCAGCTTTCGATCAAGCTGCGCGATGCCCATCGTCTTGACCGCCTCCGACAGGTTCGGCGCGCTGCCGTCGTGGAAATAGGGCGCCGTGGTCGCAACGTTGCGCAGGCTGGGCACGCGCACCAGCGCGGGCTCCGCGGAGCCGATCGGATGGAAAATGCCGTGGCGCTGGAACAGATTGCCTCCCACATTGACGCCCTGGTGGCACGCGATGCAGCCGAGCGACTTGAACAACTGATAGCCGGAGAGCTCCGCCGGCGTGATGGCGTCGGCATCGCCCGCCAGCCAAAGGTCGAATCGGGAGCCGGGAGTGACCAACGAGCGCAGATAGGTCGCGATCGCGTTCAGGAGAGCGGTTGCATCCGGCTCCCTCCCGTACGCCTCGCGGAACTGCCGCGCGGTCTCCGGATCGACGCGCATCTTGCCGGCAGCCTCTTCCGCGCTCGACGCCATGGTGATCGGATTGCGCAGCGTCTGCTCGAGTTCGCGTTCGAGCTGGCGGTAGTTCCCTTCCCAGTTCAGGCGAAAATTCAGCGCAACATTGAACACCGTCGGCGTATTGAGCGCGATCGGCCCCCCCTCGGGCGTCACATCATGGGCGTTGGCGCTGGCGCCGTTCCTTTGTATATCGTGGCATGATCGACAGCTGCGGGTGTCGTCGCGGGACAGGCGCCGGTCTGCGAACAATCGTTCCCCGAGCGCAAGACGCCGCGAGTCCTGTGCCGGGGCGGCGGGAATCGGTGTGATCGGCTCCTGGCCGGCGCGCATAGCAGGGGTTGGCGATTGCGAAGCCGCCGGCGAGGCGGCGGCAAGCAAGAGGAGCGCCGCCAGGAGGCGTGCAATTCTGCGGCCGGGCACCGGAGCGGTCGTGTCCGGCGGCGTCAATACGGGAACGGGCGACATGGGCGAAACATCGTCGAGTGACCTGAGCGTTCGCGGCGACGCCGATCGCCAAGTTTGCGTCCTCGTGGTCGAGGACGATCCTGCCTTGCAGCGCATGATCCTAAACTATTTCACCGAGAACAACATCCGCGCCCTGGTGGCGTCAGGCCGTCAGGAGATGACCCGTCAGCTCGCCAGCGCCGAGGTGAACCTGGTGATCCTCGATCTTCGGCTCGGCCAAGAGGACGGCCTGGACCTGCTGCGCGAGGTCCGCTCGGGTTCCGACGTTCCGGTGATCATCATAACCGGTCATCTCCGCGACGACATCGATCGGGTCGTCGGGCTGGAGCTCGGCGCCGACGATTACCTGACGAAGCCGTTCAATCTGCGCGAGTTGCTGGCGCGCGTGCGCGCGGTGTTGCGACGTTTCGATGTCGGACGCACAGCGCCGGCCCGCGATCCCGAGCGCGGTCACTATCGATTCTCCGGCTGGCAGCTCGACCGCAAGAGCCGCCGGCTCACCGACCCGGCCGGCACACCGGTCGCATTGACCAAAGGCGAGTACGCGCTGCTGCTGGCCTTTCTCGACGCGCCGCAGCGGCCGCTGAGCCGCGAGCACCTGCTGCAGGCCACACGTGTCCATGAGGACGTGTTCGATCGCAGCATCGACGTGCAAATTCTTCGCCTGCGGCGCAAGCTGGAGCGCGACCCGAGCACGCCGCGCGTCATTCTGACCGAGCGCGGCGTGGGATATGTGTTCGCGGTTCCGGTCGAGCGGGTCTGAGGCGCGCTTTCTCGGCCGATGCCGACGACCGACCGGGCCGTTGCCCCCGCGACTCAAAGGGTCGCGTCTACAGCAGAGGCGGCTCGTGGTTGCGATGACGATGGGGCGACTCCCTACCGTTTCCCGGACGATTCCAGTCCAGGTGCGATGCTACCGATTGGCGACAGCGCCATCCCGCGCCCGCGCCCCGACTGGTCCTATCGCAGCCGGGACCCGCTCAATTCCGTTTTACGGGAGGCAGCACCGAGGTGATCGATCGGCCTGCATCCGGGCGCGGCCTTACCCGGCAACCAGATCGACCAACGCTCGAGGGTCCCGCAGCCAAGACACTGAATTATAGTCACAAATTTCCCCGTCTTGGGGCCTTCACCGATCGCTAACGACAAATCTCCAGCCAATCTCAAGAAGAAATCAAGCTTGGCGCAAAGCCCTGGGCCGCGGCGGTCGCTATCCGTGGCGCACTGATCGCACTTCCGGCAATCGAAAACCGAGCGACTGGAGCAACAGCATGACCGTGATCCAACCCCCCGCAATGGGGAGGTCAAAGACCGGCAGATCGACCAGGATTCTCTGCCGCCTCGTCTCCTACGCCGTCTTCTTCTTCGCCTTCTTCTGCGCCATCGGCCTGGTCGAAAGCCTGCTCGTTCCCAAGGCGATCGACACCGGAATCGCTGTTCCGCTGGGCGAGGCCCTCTTCGTCGATCTGCTGGTGACCACGGCCTATATTTTCGTCAGCATCTTCCTCGAGGAGCGCAATCTGGTCGGTGACGAATACCGGCGCTAACGCCAGACCGCGTCGAAGGTCATTCCCCGGCGGAAGTCGCCATGATGGCGTCTTCGCGGGAGGTAAATGCCGACCATGGCCGATCCGCGATCGATCGCGGCCGCCCGCACGCGAAATCTCCAGATCATCTCCAGAAGAAATCCAGCCCGGCTCAAAGCCTTCGGCCGGCGCCGCCGCTACCCCAGGCGCACACATAGATCGCGTTCCTTGCGATCGCAACCGACCGGAGCAATCCCATGACCATGATCCAGCGCTCTACCGCGGAGGGGTCGCGAATCGGCAGGCTCGCTGCCTTTCTGTACGGCCTTCTCGCCTACACCGTGTTTGTCGTCAGCTTTCTCTACGCCGTCGGCTTCGTCGAGGGCCTGCTGGTGCCCAAGACCATCGACACCGGCGCCGACGTTCCCATGACCGAGGCCCTGATCGTCGATCTGCTGCTGCTCTCGCTGTTCGCGGTGCAGCACAGCGTGATGGCCCGCAAGCAATTCAAGGCCTGGTGGACGCAATTCGTGCCCGCGTCGGTCGAGCGCAGCACCTATGTGCTGGCCTCCAGCCTCGCGCTCGCGCTGTTGCTGTGGCAATGGCGCCCGCTCCCCGACGTGATCTGGGAAGTTGCCGATCCGCAACTCGCCGCCGCGATCACCGGCCTGTCGCTCCTGGGCTTCGTGCTGGTCCTGACCAGCACCTTCCTGATCAACCATTTCGAGCTGTTCGGATTGCATCAGGTGGTCGCCAATCTCGCCGGCCGCGACATGCCGGAGCAGAAATTCCGGACACCGTTCCTCTATGGCTTCGTCCGTCACCCGCTCTATCTCGGTTTCATCATCGCGTTCTGGGCGGCGCCGGTCATGACGCTGGGACATCTCGTGTTCGCGGCGGTGACCACGGCCTACATCTTCGTCGGCATCGCCCTCGAGGAGCGCGATCTGGTTGCGCTGTTCGGCGACGAGTACCGGCGCTACCGCAGGACCGTCTCGATGATCATTCCCTGGCGGAAGTCCGCATGACCGCGGCCCTGCAAGCGAGCAAACAGCCGCCGCGACCGGCAACCGATCGCGGCCCGTCCCCAACCCGAGACAACGAGAACGAGAGAGCCATGAGTCACATTGGAAGCTGCTTCTGCGGCGCCGTCGAGCTGGAGGTCACCGGAGCGCCCGAGGCCATGGGCTACTGCCATTGCCATTCCTGCCGGTCGTGGTCCGGCGCACCCGTCAACGCCTTCAGCCTCTGGAAGCCGCATGCCGTGCAGATCGTGTCCGGCGTCGAGCATGTGGCGAGCTACCAGAAGACCGAGCACAGCCAGCGTCAATTCTGCACGGAATGCGGCGGACACCTCCTGACCAATCATCCGGCGCTGGGCCTGGTGGACGTGTTTGCCGCCACCATTCCCAGCCTCGACTTCGTCCCCGGCGTGCATGTTAACTACGCCGAGACGGTGCTGCCGATGCGTGACGGTCTGCCCAAGCTCAAAGACTTTCCGGCCGAGCTCGGCGGCTCCGGCCGTACGGTCGTGGAATAGCGGAAGACCCCCCGTACGAGAAGACGTGGCGCCCCTCCCCCCCCGCCACGTCGGCGCCGGGCGGCTTTGCTTCCCCATGGCAGAGTCGCCCGGCGCCCTTGCGTTCGTTGGCCGCCGAAGACGGGGCCGAGCCGCCCTGGCTATTCGGGCATGCCGGCCAGGCGCAGGCCTGATTTGATGCGCTCGTGCTGCTGCTGGTAGATCTGGCTGGTGAGCACGAGCGGTACCGGCGACAGGCGGCGGAATGTGGACACCCGCGTCCCGGGGCGTTTTTGCAGGTAAGCGGCGAGCGCAGCCCTTGCGTCGTCGGAATGGCCCAGCAGCGCGTAGGTCGCCGCCAGGAAGGCGTGCGACGACAGGTTTCTCGGGTTGGCGTCGAGCGCGCCAATCAGCGAGCGGATGGCCTCCTCATCGCGCCCGAGCAGAACCAGAGCGTGCCCGCGACCGTCCAACCAGGTCCAGCGGCCCGGATCGCGCGGCCCGATGCGATCGGCCTTCGCGAACCAGTCGAGCGCCTGAGCGGCCTTTCCGAGATACATGGTCGAGAGGCCGATCTCCTTATAGGCCCACGGCTCGCCGGGGTTTTCCATGATGATCGCTTGCGCGGCGGCGATCGCGTCATCGAACTTGCCCTGCGCGCGCCGCAGCGCCGCCTTGGCCTTCAAGACCATGATATTGTCGGGCTCGATGGCGCCAGCCCGATCGAGCAGCTGCTCGGCCTTCTCCAGCCGCTCGTCACCCTCGGTCTCGTAGTAACCGTTTACGAACTCGAACACGAGCGTCGAGGCCGCGCCGGCCAGCCCGTCGACACTGTCCGGCTGGACCGTCAGCGCCTGCTCGAACAAGCCGCGCGCCTCGATCATGGTGGCGGGCGACGACGGCAGGTTGAGCACCGCCTTGCCGCGCATGACGAGATCCATGAGCTCGGTGCTATTGGGTCGCTCCAGCCGGCTTCGCCGCGCCTCGATGTCGACGACCTTCAATCCGATGGCGCGCGACACCCGGCCGACGATCTCGTCCTGCACCTGCAGGATGCTCTTGCGCTCGGTGTCGAAGCGTTCGGACCACAGCTGATTGCCTTCCCGGGTCTCGGCCAGCGCAATGTTGACGCGTACCCGCTCCCCCTCGACCGCGAGGCTGCCATTGAGCAGGTAACGCACGTCCAGCTCGCGTCCGATCTGACGCGCGTCCGTGCTCCTGCCCTTGTAGGTGAAAGCCGTGTCGCGCGACACCACTGAGATTCCGGGCATCGCATGCACCAGATCGCTGATGAGACTGTCGGTGACCCCGTCGGCCACGTAATCCTGCGCCGCATCGCCGCTCAGATTGATGAAGGGGAGGACCACAATCGAGGCTGCCGCCGCAGCGAGTCGGTCCGGCGCCGCCTCCGGCTCCCTCGCCAGCCCGACCGCGGCCTTCACGGCCGGTGCGGGCACCGGGGCGGATGACAGCAGCCACCAGGCGGCAGCCGGCACCGCGACGAGGCCGAGCAAGGCGGCTGCGATCAACGGCGACCGTGCCGACCGGCGCCCGGCCGGTGCGGTTACGGCGGGCACCGGGTCAACCCCGCGGTGGGGATGCGACAATCGAGTCGCCGGCAAACGCGGCATCGGCCGTCGGGCCGACCGCCACGGCGGCAGGGCCGTCGGCCGGATGCTCCTGGTCGGGACCGAGACCCAGACCGAGACCCATGTGCTGGAACGGCGGTGCCTCGACCAAGGGGGTGTCGGGCAGCGCCGGCAACTCGCCCGCGAGCATCGCCGCAGCAGCCGCCGCATCCTGCGGTGCCTCACCTCGCGGCGCAGCGGCGCGCTCGGTCGCGACCAGAGTCGGCGCGGAAACCTCCGCCACATCGCCGACGAAACGAAACCCGCGCTTGAACACGGTGCGAATGAGACTTTGATCGTTGCCGTTGTCGCGCAGCGCGCGGCGCGCAGCGCTGATGCGGGAGCTCAGCGTCGCCTCCGAGACGATGCGGCCTTCCCAAACGACGTCGAACAGCTCGTCCTTGCCGACGATCCGGTCGCGATTCCGGATCAGGTGAACGAGCAAATCGAACACCTGCGGCTCGATATGGACAGCCGATCCGGCGCGCCGCAACTCGTGCCGGGCGATGTCGATCTCGAAATCGGCAAACCGGAAATACAAGGGTCCCTCACGGCTTGGACGCATGCATCGGCGCGGAAGCGACGGCTTGTCGGATCATCGGGGTGTCGAAGCGGTTGCCTATACCACATCGCCGGGATGTTCAAGGAAGCCGCCCCTCTCGAGGGCATCCGTTGGTCCTAGTACTGGAGTACTGCCCTTGTGGCCGCCGGAATGCCATCAACCCATGCGCCGGGGCTCGCATTCGGGCGGGCGCGGAGCCCGTACGATTGGCGCCGCAACCCCTACCCTGCCGTCCGACACGGGTTAGTTGCAAAGGTGAGGAAGCATGGCCGCCGCTACGATGCTCGATGAAATCTGGAGCCGCCATGTCGTCGCAAAGAAGGAAGGCGAGCTGCTGCTCCAGGTGGACCGTGCGCAGGCTTCCATGCGCCGGGGCGGATAGCTCGAATGCGATCGAGAATGGCGGCCGGCAAAGCTCTCGCGAGCGCCCGTAAAATCGGATATCGAAACCAAATGAGCAACCCCGTGCCCGATCTTGATCTGGCAGTAAAGGAGATCGCCGACGAGATGGCGCGCCGGCCGGATCGGGGCGAGGTCGCGAGCTACATTCCCGAGCTCGGCCGCATCGATCCCAAGTCCTTCGGCCTCGCCGTGATCGATGCCGACGGCAACGTCGCGGCAGGTGGCGACAGCGAGACCGCGTTCTCGATCCAGAGCATCTCGAAAGTTTTCACGTTGACGCTGGCGCTGGGCAAGGCCGGCGACCGGCTGTGGCGGCGGGTCGGACGCGAGCCCTCGGGCAGCCCGTTCAACTCGGTGGTGCAGCTCGAATATGAGCACGGGATACCGCGCAACCCGTTCATCAACGCGGGCGCGATTGCGGTCACCGACCTGATCCTGTCTGGGCATCGCCCGCGCGAGGTGCTGGGCGAGATCCTGCGCTTCATGCGGTTTCTCGCCGACGATCCTTCGATCAGCATCGACGCGACGGTCGCGGCTTCCGAGGAGCGCACCGGCTTTCGCAACCGGGCGCTCGCCAACTACATGAAGTCGTTCGGCGTGCTCGACAATCCGGTGGATTTCACGCTCGGCGTCTACTTCCATCATTGCGCCATCGCGATGTCGTGCCGACAGCTCGCGACGGCGGGGCGCTACCTCGCCCATCTGGGCCGCAATCCCTCGACCGGCCTATCGGTGGTGCCGCCCGAGCGGGCGCGGCGCATCAATGCGGTGATGCTCACCTGCGGCCATTACGACGGCTCCGGCGAGTTCGCCTATAGGGTCGGGTTGCCGGGGAAAAGCGGGGTCGGCGGCGGCATCCTGGCCATCGCGCCCGGGCGCGCATCGATCGCGGTCTGGTCGCCGGGCCTCGACGCCAACGGCAACTCCCATCTCGGGCGCATCGCGCTCGAGGCCCTGACCAAGCGGATGGGCTGGTCGATCTTCGGCGCGTAACGCCGCGCTTCGGCGCGTAACGCCGCGGCGGAACGCTAATTCTTGCTGGCGAGCCCCGCGTCCCGGATCGCCTCTTCGTGATACCAAGCGCTGCCGCACGTTGTGGCGGCGACATGCGGCGTCAGATTTGCCGCAGCGGGATTCTCTCCGGGTCTGAAGCCGCCGAGAGCCGGGCGAGACCGGGTCGGGAACTGATAGATCCTGGCCGGCCCGCGATGAAGATCGGTCGTCATTGGTCCGCTCCTTTGGTGCTCGGCACATTGTGTTTCTGTGCCAACTCCTTCGGTCCGCGCATGCGCGCGTTCTCATGAATCACATATAATGCTTTGCACCACGTTTATGCAGCCTGCATCAGATAAAATCAGCGCATGGCTACATTATGGGCATCCAGTTATTTGCTCCTTTCGATAGCATTCGCGGCGTGGATCCATGCCGGAACCCGAGCAGCGCGCCCTTTTCCGTTATTGGGCGGAGCAGAGAATGGCCGCTGCGAAAGTCTCGCTCACGCTTGGCGTCATCACTCATGAGAGACCTGCAATGACAAAGTACAAGCTCGAATACATATGGCTCGACGGCTACACCCCGATCCCCAATCTGCGCGGGAAGACGCAGATCAAGGCGTTCGAAAGCTTCCCGACGCTGGAGCAGCTGCCTTTGTGGGGCTTCGACGGCAGCTCGACCATGCAGGCGGAGGGCAGAAGCTCCGACTGTGTCCTCAAGCCGATCCGGGTCTTCCCCGACGGCGCGCGCACCAACGGCGTGCTGGTGATGTGCGAGGTCATGATGCCCGACGGCATCACCCCGCACGCCTCCAACAAGCGCGCCACCATCCTGGACGACGAGGGCGCCTGGTTCGGTTTCGAGCAGGAATACTTCTTCTACAAGGATGGCCGCCCGCTCGGCTTCCCGGAGGCCGGCTATCCGGCCCCACAGGGGCCCTACTACACCGGCGTCGGCTTCAAGAACGTCGGCGCGGTCGCCCGCGAGATCGTCGAGCAACATCTCGACCTCTGCCTCGCCGCCGGCATCAACCACGAAGGCATCAACGCCGAGGTCGCCAAGGGCCAGTGGGAATTCCAGATCTTCGGCAAGGGCTCCAAGCGGGCCGCCGACGAGATGTGGATGGCGCGCTACCTGTTGCAACGCGTCACCGAGAAATACGGCATCGACATCGAATTCCACTGCAAGCCGCTCGGCGACACTGACTGGAACGGCTCGGGCATGCACGCCAATTTCTCTACCGCCTACATGCGCGAGACCGGCGGCAGGGAATATTTCGAGAAGCTGATGAAGGCGTTCGAGGACGGGCGCGCGGATCACATCGCGGTCTACGGGCCCGACAACCACCTGCGCCTCACCGGCAAGCACGAGACCCAGTCGATTCATCAGTTCAGCTACGGCGTGGCCGACCGCGGCGCCTCGATCCGGGTGCCGCACAGCTTCGTGAACAACGGCTACAAGGGCTATCTGGAGGACCGCCGGCCGAACTCGCAAGGCGATCCCTACCAGATCGCCTCGCAGATCCTCAAGACGATCTCGTCGGTCCCGACCGGAGTGAGTGCCGCGGCTGCGGCCTGAGCCGGATGACGGCCCAGGATATCTCTGCAGGACCGGTTTGATCGCGAAACAAGGCGTGAGGGCTCGAACGGCCCTCACGCCTTCGCCTTTGGCGAACTGCACATCCTGACGTGTTGCCAGCACCGTCGGCATCGGGTTGGCCCAGGCGCGGTCCGACCCGGATGGTCCCGCCTTTCCGCTTGATCTTCGTGCCTCGGGCGCACAACATTGCGCTTCCGTCGGACGCAGTCGACAAATCCGCATGCTCGATCGAGCGTGTCCGCGCTTCCGGCGGATGATCGCGACCCGGACCGGAGACCAAGATGATGGATGACGACCGGCTGACATCCCGTCGGCAGATCCTGGCGACCGGCGCATCCGCCGCCGTCGGTCTCGTGCTGGCCGCGGACGAAGGGCTCTCCCAACCCGCCCTCGCCCCGACGCCGGCCTGCCATGACGGCGACCTGCCGACGCAGCCGCAGATCGAGGGGCCGTTCTTCAAGCCGGCTTCGCCGCTGCGCGGTGACCTGCGCGAGCCGGGCATCCTGGGGCGGCCGGTCGAGCTTGCCGGATTCGTGCTCACGCGCTCATGCCGGCCGGTGGCCGGCGCGCTCATCGAGCTGTGGCATGCCGACGATCAGGGCGAATACGACAATACGGGTTTCCGCCTGCGCGGCCATCTATTCGCCGACCCCAAGGGGCACTACGCGTTCCGGACCATCGTGCCCGGCCTTTACCCCGGCCGCACGCGGCATTTTCACGTCAAGGTCCAGGCCGCGGCCGAAAGCCCGGTGCTCACCACCCAGCTCTATTTTCCCGGCGAGCCGCGCAACCGGGAGGACGATTTCTTCAGCACCCGGCTGGTGATGCAAACGACTCCGTCCGACGATGTGCTGCGGGCGCGCTTCGATGTGGTGCTGGCGATGCGCTAGCTACTAGAGCGCCAGCCATGCGCGATCGACACCCGCCGCGACGAGCAGATTGGCCATATGGCCTCTGGCATAGTGTAGGCGTGTCTTGACGGTGGGGACCGGCACCCCGGTGGCTCGAGCGACCTCCTCGACCTTCTTTCCCTGGTAGTAGCTCAAGCTGATCACCTCCCGGTGGATCGGCGTCAGCGTCGCGATGCATTTCTGCAGGATGTGGCGCCGCTCGTGTTCTTCGGCCAAGGCGGCAGGCCCGTCCGACGCATCCTCGATGAAAAATGGAGCATGCCGGTCGAGCGGCAGCTCGGAGCGGCGGCGGTATTGCGAGATGGCCTTGAAGCGGGCGACCCCCAGGAGCCAGGTCGCAACCTGTGACTTGCTCTTGAATTGGCTTGCGTCGCGCCAAACTGTCAGAAACACGTCGTTGACGGTTTCTTCCGAGATGGACTCCGAGCCAGTGAGACGGGCCACAAACCGGTACACCCGCGTGCGGTGGCGCAAATGCAACAACATGAGAGCAGCCTTGTCCCCGTCAGCAATGAATTGAACGAGCGTCCTGTCGGAAAACTGGGACACCAACGCTGGGATAGCTCCGGCCAATTCGGCCCCTCCCATATCCGCCTCCCCTGTGGCGACATGCCTGTCAACCTTGGGGAGGTTAGTGCGGTCGATCTCGGCCGCTCAATTGGCCCTAAGTTTGTCTACGATACCGGAAGGAAGCACGCCCATACTTTGGATTAGAAGCACCGGTGGGATCTCGCAGAAGGGGCTTTTTTGCGGCCTAACCTGCCAAGGCGTTTGATGTCGGTGATGAAGACAGGCGGCCGCCGGCGGCGCAAAGCTGCACCGTCGGGACGCTAGCCCTTGCCAACTTTGGCCGGCAATTCAAAAAGGAAAATCGCGCCTCTGTTCGCCCCGGGTGACACCCAAATCCGGCCGTTGTGGCTCTCGATGATCGAACGGCAGATCGATAGACCCATTCCCATGCCACGCGTTTTGGTTGTAAACAGCGGCTTGAAGATGCGATCGACGTCGGATGGATCAACTCCCGTTCCAGTATCTTCGATCGACACACGCACGAAATCAGGTTTGCCGAGCTCAGATTGTATCCTGAGCACCCGAGGCTGCAGCGAATGCATTGACTCGATGGCATTCAAGATCAGGTTCAAGACCACTTGCTGCACCTGAACCCGGTCGCATTCCACAGTCGAAAGCTGATCGTCAAGTTGAGTTCGAAGCTCGATTCCATTCTTCCTCAAATCGATCCGTACAATGCCCAAAATCGCGGTGATGAGATGGTTGATGTCGACCGGGTCCCTTTCGTTCGTCTCCTTTTTGAACATTGCGCGAATGCTCGTTACGACGTCGCTCGCGCGATGGCCCGCGGTGACGATCTCGGATACCAATTCGCGCACCTTGGCGAGATCCGGCCTGTCCGCCGCAAGCCAGCGCAGGGCTGCACCTGCCCGCAGGACCATTCCGGTCAGCGGCTGATTGACTTCGTGCGCAATGGATCCTGACAGTTCGCCGGCTGTCGCCAGCCAATTCATCTGGGTGAGTTCTGACATGGTGTCGCGCGCCACTCGTTCCGCGCGGCGGCGGTATTGACGCTCGTGGAGCAACCAGGCGATCAGCGCGGCTTGAATGATGATGGCAGCGCCGATCGCGAGAATCTGCTCATTGTATTGGTCCCATGCGCTCGGAGCGCGAAAAGAGATGATGCTTCCCGGCGGCAAACGCTCTTCGCCGATACCCCAGCGCTGCATTTCCCGCCAGTCGAATTTCGCCACAGAAAATTCGACTGGCGGTATCCGGATGTCGCCCGCCTTCTCGCCACCAAGGATGCGAACAGCGACCGCTGCTATCGCCCGGCTCGAGTTCGAGCACTCCGTTATATGGCCCGCCGACTGCGCCCTGGCCGATATTGGGCTCGTAGTAGCCAAAGATGGGAGCATTGGCGGCGGCATGAAGGTTCATGAACGCCGTATCGCCATCGTGCACCACACCAGCCGCATCGACGACCATCAGCTCCCAGAAGATCGCGGAGTGCGGCGGCAGCGCCGCAGCGTGCTTCAGGATGTCTTCGAACGGCAGATCATCCCAGAACGTAAAGGCAACTCGGTCCGTGAAAGGCATTACGTCCTTGCGTATCTGCTCACGCCAAAACTGTTCAATCGGAGATGCGCCCACCACGACTGACACATTCTTGGTATCAGGCAACACCTGCAGGATGTTTCCGATGGCGGCCAAGTAGTCGATCCGGACCGGAACAACGGCGTCGTTTTCGGTAAGAGTGGAATATTCAACCCGCCTCTGCTCCACCACCGAGAGCACCATGGGAGTGGCGGCGAACAGCTGCCGACGGTGCCGTTGCACAAAGGCGGCGGCGGGCGCGCCGACGCTTACGATCAGATCGAGCGGATGCTTGGAATACAGCGCACGGAGATACTCGACGAAAGGAACCTCCAAATCTTCATCGCTGGAGCGGGCCGAGACGAGCGAATAATCGATAATGTCCAGTGGCCAAGGCGATTGGCGTTCCAGCTCCGAGTGGATTGATCGAGCAAAGTCGCTCCACGGCTTGGCTTCTCGGCCGAACGAATGAAGCACCATCACTTGCTTCGGCTCGGCGCCGAAAGCAGTCGAGCAGACGGCTGGTGCTAGGAGAAACAGCATAAGTGCGGCAGCGTGACGGGTACGGTGGAATTGACCGCCAATGACCATGTTCTCAGGAAGCTCACGGGTCGATGCCGTCGACGGAGCAAGTTTCCACCACCAACGCACCATGATCTTTTCCGAAAGCCGGGGTCCAGTCGGGATCATGCTCTAGCCGTCCCGCCAACTTTGACCGGCAATTGAAAATGGAAAATCGAGCCCCTGTTCGCCCCAGATGACAGCAACAACCGCCCTGACCTATTGGCCAAAGCAGCCTGACATGCAAAATTCCGCACGCAGAACCCAAGCGCTGCAACCGAACAGCTGCATCGACGGCAGGGCATGATTCCAGACACAACTCTCCCGGCACTATCGGACATTTTGCCACCTTTCATTTCGAGCGCAAGGCTTTTCTGTCGAAGAACCAGCAGGTTTGTACGCACTGTAAGACAGGCTGACTCTGGCGCCGTCTCGATAGATTGCGCCACTCGTGATCGGGCTCGCGGCCGCCGTGCGGGCGCGGCCGCCGCCGAGCGAAATCATTGAAGGCATGGCGGCGCTCGCATCGCTCAGCCTTGTGGAGGGAAGTCATTTTCGCTGCCCCAGGAGCGTCGGGAGACCGTGGTGTCGGGCGCGTTGCTGTTTCCAATGCTCATGTGGCTTGCGGCACGTTGTCGACCGGTCTTCGCCGCCGCCGGCGCCTTCATGGTGGTTGTTTGGACGACAATCTTCGGCATCGGTCATTTTGGAGATACCGGGCTCCCGATCGACGTTCGTATCCCGCAAGCGCAGGCGGCCATTCTGGTGGTAGCGCTCGGCGTGTACGTTCTCGCTGCGCCCTTTTCCGAGCGAAGGGAGAGAGAGGCCCGCCTCGATGCGGACTGGTCGACAAGATCCTTTGTGTCGATCTTCTATGACCGCCGCCGGTCCCACGACATTAAATCAGGAGTCGCTGCCATGAGTCACCAACGCGACGGCCGCGGCACGGGCAACCCATCGGGCACATCCCCATGCGCTCGAAGCCGCTTGGCCGAAAGCCAAGCGGCTTTGTCATGCAATTGATCGGTCGGTGGTTGGAATTTGACGCAGATCAAAATGTCCGCGGTGAATTGAAGGCTTATGAGAGCGCTTGTCTCTGGGAGCCAGCAATGACCAGCGCGATGGCGAGTAGGACACCCTCGGCGGCAGGCGCGCTCTTGCTCGACCCTCTGCGGGCCAAATGGGGGTGGATTGTGGCGCTCGGCATCATCTACACGATCGCCGGGCTGATCGCCATTGGCAGTGTGGTGACGGCCACGGTGGCGAGCGTTTTCGTGGTCGGCATCATGATGCTGATCGCGGGCCTCGCGGAAGTGATTAACGCCTTCCAGGTCACAACTTGGGGCAAATTCCTACTCTGGCTCATTCTCGGCGGCCTCTACATTGTTGCCGGCGTCGCCATGTTCGAAAATCCGCTCCTGGCTGCAGCGATGCTGACACTCTTGCTCGGATTTGCCCTGCTCGCCTCTGGAATCATGCGCATCGTGCTGGCGTTCAGCACGAAGGAGGGAATGCCCTGGATCTGGGTTCTGTTTTCCGGCGCGATCACCGATCCGCCAAAAAAATTCGCCCCCAGGCAAGCCGGGGGCGAATGATGGTCAAGCATCCGATCGCGGCATGCATCTTGTTACGGCAGAATCTCCACGAAGCCCATGCGGCCCGGGGTGTTGCCGGCGAAGAAGATGCGGTTCGGGTTGGTCGGGTCGATGTCGAGCCGCCGCGGATCGCTTTCCGCCTCCGGCAGCGGGAACTCGACCCACTCCTGCGTCTTGGGATCGAAGCGGGCAACCTTGTCGACCTGATGCTCGCTGACCCAGATGTAGTTGTTCTTCTTGTCGACGATGACCGAATAATTGCCGCCGGTCTGCGACGGCGGGGTGAAGACGGTCATCTCCTTGGTCTTGTAGTCGATCTTCATCAGCTTGCCGGCGTTCCACAGCGCCACCCAGAGATCGCCGTTGGCGTCGGTGTTCATGCGGCGCGGGAAGGCGTGGCCACCGACGTCGGGAATGTTGAACTCCTCGACCTTGCCGGTGGCGGGATCGACGCGCGCCATCTTGTCGATCTCGTCCTCCGCCCACCACACCGAGCCGTCGCCGGCGACCGCTAGGCCATAGGCGCCCGGAGCCGGGCTGCCAGGCTTGGCGCTCGGCGACGGAAAGGCCTTGAACTCGACCGAATCCGGGATGAGCCGGCGCACCTCCTTGTTGGCGCCGGTGGCCCAGATCGTGCCATCCGGATGGAGCGCCATGCTGTTGCCGCCGGCGCCGCCGGCCATGCCGCGCGGCCAAGCGTAGGCCATGAACTTCTCGGTCTTGGTGTCGAAGCTCAACCAGCGATTGTTCGGGCCATCCGGCACCCACATGATGCCGCGGGCGTCGATCTGCGGATTGCCGAGGCTCTGGCGATCCTCCGCCGCCGGTCCGGGCGGGGTCTTGAACTCGACGAACTCGAGCGTGCGGGGATCGAACCGGCCGACGCGGCCGGCACGCTCGCCCACCCAGGCATTGCCTTGCGGATCCATCGCGACGTCGTGGGGCTCCGCATAATGGTCGGCGAGATCGTAGGTCACGGCGCGGTATTTGAGCGCCTTGCCCTTCAACAGCTCGGTCGGCAGGCGGCTGTTGGGATCATAGGGCTGCACCGGCTTGAAGTTGGAGGACAGGTAGGCGACGATTTTCTTGGTGTCCTCGTCGCTGACGACCGGCTGGTTCGCCGCCGCCATGCGGGCCCGCATGCGGGCCACAATATGGTTCCAGTTGTCCTCGTCGGAGCGCTTGACCAAGATCCGCTGCACGTCATGGCAGGGCGTGCACTTCTCGGCGACCAGCACCTTGTTGTCGCCGGCCGGCAGCGCGTTGAAATCCTTGGAGGCCTTGTCGGCGAGCGCCTCCGGAATGCGCTGCGGCCAGGCCGGCGGCAGCTGCGGGCCGCGCGCCGTGGTGAGCGCAACATCGGCCTTGGCGCTCTGGTTGGCGGTGACGCTAACCGGTGCCGATACGTTGCTCTGGAAATTGCCGCCGACGCCTTGCACGGTGTACTGGCCGACCGGCAGATCCTTGGCCTCGAACCGGCCCCCGTCCTGGCTCGGGACCATGAACGTCAATCGCCGTTCCGCATTCTTCAGCTTCACCATGGCGCCGGTGACCGGCTTGCCGGAAGCGTCGTTGACGACGCCTTGCACGGAGCCTCGGTCATCCGCCGCGCGCACGGGCTGGGTGGCGATCAACACGATCCCCGCCGCGATCCCGACCGCGAGATTTAGAGTGACGTTGCGAAGGGTCATAAGTCTCTCTCCTTGTGCTTGATCTTGATCGAGTTTCCTCCCCGTTTTCCGGGGTGATGGTATTGCGACAACGGCCAACGCAAAATGATTGTGGTGAAGCATGCCGCCTCGGCAGATGGCGGCATACTAGAGCATTTCGAGGAATCGTGTCACCGGTATTCCGATTGAAAGGGACGCCCCGTAGGATGGGTTGAGCCTTTTTGCGAAACCCATCAACGACTGTGCAAATGGCACCTCAGACGATGGGTTTCGCAAGAGCTCCACCCATCCTACCCCAGACTACACCAGCGGGCCCGGGCTCTTCCGGTACCGATTGACGATGGCATCGGCGCTCATATAGGCGAGCGCCTGTATGGTGAGCGTCGGATTGAATCCCGACCCCATGGTCGGAAAGGTCGAGCTGCCGATGATGAACAGATTGGGAATGTCCCAGCTCTGGCCGTAGCGGTTGACAACCGAGGTGGCGGGATCGCTTCCCATGCGGGTGCCGCCTTCGTGGTGGGCCCCCGGGGCGCCCTGGTTGCTGGGGGCGCGCCACACCTTGGTGGCGCCGCTCGCACGCGCGATCTCCTCCAGCTTGCCGAACAGGAATTCGATGCGCGCGCGTTCATTGGGCCGCCGCCAATCATAAGTGATGCGCGGCGCCGGCATGCCCCAGGCATCCCGCACATTGGGATCGAGATCGATGGTCTGGTCCGCATAGGGCAGGTTCTCGGTCTGCGCCGTGATGCCGACATAGCGGGTGAAGCTCTTGGCCAGGAAATCCCGATAGGCGGCGCCCCAGCGCGGGGTGCCGGGTGGCGGCGGCATGCTCATGGCGGTGCCGATCGGGCCGGCCTCGAGATCGGCCGGTACCACCGAGATCTGCGCGCCGCGGATAAATCCGAGGCCGCTGTGGTCGAAATTGTCGGCGTTGAAATCGTCGAGGCTGTGGCGCTGCGCGCTCGGCCCCATGAAGATGTTGGCGTGCCGGTCGTCGAAGGTGGCAAACACCCTGGCCCCGATATGGGCCATGATGTGCTTGCCCACCTGCCCGCTCGAGTTGGCGAGCCCGTTGGGGAACTTCTCGGTCTTGGACAACAGCAGCAGCCGGGTATTGTCGTAGATGAACGGCGCCACGATGACGAGCTCGGCCTCGATGGTGTTGTCGGAGCCGTCGGGGCCGTAATACGACACGCCGGTGGCGCGCCCGCCGTTGTCGCTGTTGATGCGGTGGCACATGGCGCCGGTGATGAGCTTGAAATTGCCGGTCGCGTCGGCCTCCGGCAGCTTGGTGACCAGGATGCTCGACTTGGCGCCGATGAAGCAGCCGAACGATTGGCAGAAGCTGCAATAGGAGCAGGCCGGACGGTTCTGATAGGTCTGCGACAGGATGGCGCGCGGCGAGGAGAACGGGTGGTGGCCGAGCTTGCGCGCCGCGGATTCGAAGATCGCGCCGGCATGGTCGACCTGCAGCGGCGGTAGCGGATATTCGCGCTTGCGCGGCGCTTCGAACAGGTTGCCGCCGGCGACCTTCTGGCCCTGCAGATTGCCGGCCTTGCCGGAGACGCCCAGCTCGTATTCGGCGCGGTCGTAGAACGGCTCGAGATCGGCGTAGCTCAGCGGCCAATCGGTGAGCGAGGAATCCTCCGGGATGGCCGACGCCCCGTACCGCTCGATGGTCTGCGAGCGGGCGCGGAAATCGCCCTCGTGCAGGCGCCAGGACAGCGCGCCGTAATGCACGGTGCCGCCGCCGGCCTGGTTGCCGTTGTTCTGGTTGGGGGTCGGGTTGGCGCGCGCGGTGGGGTTCGGACGCCAGGTGACGGGGGCGCGCTTGACGTTGGGCCGCAGGTCCTGGCGCTGGAAGTAGCGCAGCTCGTCGAGCTGGAAGTCCGCGGTCTTGAGGCGCGGGCCGCGCTCGAGCCCGATGACCTTCATGCCCGCCCGGCCGAGCTCGGCCGCCAGCACGCCGCCGGAGGCGCCCATGCCGACGATGACCACATCAGTCTTTTCGGTCGCCATGGCTCAGGTCCTCTTCAGCGGGGTCTTGGCCTGGGTCTGCAACCCGATGACGGGCGCGCGGGTGAAGGCGTCCTTGCTCTGCATGTCCGCCGTGGTGAACAGCGGCTGCGCGCCCGGAAAGCCCACCAGCCGCCAGCCGGCGAAATCCTTGTTGCCGCCGTAGACCGGGTCCGCGAACATGCCTTCCATGGTGTGGGTGCGCAGCGTGTTGAAGAAGGCCTGCGCGGTCGGCCAGGCGAAGCCCGCGGCCTTGCCCGCCTCGAGCGCCTCGATCACCGCGTCCTGGCGAGCCGCGTCGAGCCGCGCGAACGGCGCCTGATGGGCCTGCTGGCAGAAGGCATCGAGCTGGGCGAGCCCGCGCCGATAGAAATCCTGCTGATCCGCATAGGCGCCCGACAGCGCCAGATCGATGTAGTTGAGCACGTCGGCATCGCGCGCGCCCGGCATGCCCGGCGCACCCGGCATCAGCCGCTCGGTGAACGCCATGACGGTCGCGGCGTCTTCGTCATTGAGGAAGGCGCCATGCCCCTGCGGGCTCATGCGCATGCGGGCCGGAGCCTCGGCCGCGTCGGCGGCCGCGGTCTTGTGCGGCTTGGCCATGGCTTGCGGGGCGAGCCCCGTGCCGGCGAGGGCTCCAGCGCCTGCGGCGGCGCCCTTGAGAAACGCGCGGCGTGCTTCATCGTGCTTGCTCATGCGGATTTCCTCCCTTGCGCCCGATGCTCTCGGTCGGCAGATTTCTTATATCGATTGCTCGACCGGCGGGGATGCGCGGACAGCCGGTCGAGACGGTCAGGATGCCCCTTTCCGGGCCGTGGGGCAAGACAGGTAAGTTCAACACCACATCGAAGTATCGGTGCCGGGAAAGATTCGTGATTTCAAATCCTGCGCAGCTTGCGCCGCGCGGACGCCTGCGCGGTGGCCGCGACGACGCCGCGCTCCGCGGCGTGCTCGAACGGGCCTTCGGACGGAAGGCCGAGGCGTCGGCCTTTCAGATAGATCTCGAACTCGGCGGCCGGCAGCGGCTTGGCATAGAGATAGCCCTGCGCTTCCTCGCAGCTCTCCTTCAGCAGGAATGCCGCTTGCGCCTCGGTCTCTACGCCTTCGGCGACCACGCGCAGGCCGAGATTGTGCGCCATCGCGATCAGCGAGCGCACGATCGCGGCATCCTCGACGCTGTTGGTCACCCTGTTGACGAAGCTGCGATCGATCTTGATCCGCCAGATCGGGAAGCGGGTCAGATGGTTCAGCGAGGCGTAGCCGGTGCCGAAATCGTCGAATGCCAGTCGCACGCCGGTGGCCTGGACCTTGCGCAGCGTCGCGCTCGAATCCTCGAAGTTGAGGGCGACGTTCTCGGTGATCTCGAGCTCGAGCATGTCGGCGCGGAGTCCGCTCGCACGCAGCGCATCCTCCACGTCCTTCAACAGCTCCTGGCTGTGGGCCTGGACCGGAAACAGGTTGACGCCGATGCGGTTGAGCATGAGCCCGGCGTCATGCCAGGCCGCCGTCTGCCGGCAGGCGGTCGCGATGATCCAGCGCCCCACCTCGGGGGCAATGGAGCTCTCGGCGAGCGCGTCGATGAAAGCGGCCGGCGCGATCAGCCCGCGCTCGGGGTGGCGCCAGCGCAGCAGCGCCTCGGCGCCCACCACCGCATTGTCGGCCAGCCTGATTTGCGGCTGATAGTACAGCTCGAGCTCGTTCTCGGCATAGGCCCGCCGCAGCTCGACGCCGAGCCCGCGCCGCGCCTGCGCCCGCGCCCGTAATGCGGGCAGGAAGAACCGATAGGTCTGGCCGCCTTCGGACTTGGCCTGGTAGAGCGCCAGGTCCGCATTGGCGATGAGCTCGTCGGCCTGCGCCGCATCGTTGGGCGCGATGGCGATGCCGGCGCTGCTGCCGAGATGCAGCACGTTGCCATTGACGTCGAAGGGATCCTTGAGCCGCCGCAGGATCAGGTCGACGATCTCGGCGACCGCGCGCGGATCCCCGCAATCCGGCACGATGATGACGAACTCGTCGCCGCCGAGCCGGCATACCCTGGCGGGCCGGGCGAGATTGTCGGCGACCTCGATGAAGCGCTGGCAGACCTCGATCAGCAGCTGGTCGCCGGTCGAGTGGCCCAGGGTATCGTTGACGTCCTTGAAGCCGTCCAGATCGAACAGCGCGATCGATACCGGGCTCTGCCGGCAACCCGCCAACAGGCGCCCCAGCTCCTTCTGCAGGGACAGCCGGTTGGGCAGCCCGGTCAACGGGTCATAGTGCGCCAGCCGGCTGAGCTGCTCTTGGGCCCGCTTGCTCTCGGTGATGTCCTCGTAGGCGCGCGCCACGCCGCGCACGGTGCCGTCGATATTGTACATGGGCGCCGCCGCGACCCTGACCTGGATCAACGAGCCGTCCTTGCGCGCCCGCGTCAGCTCCACGGCGTGCAGCGCCTCGCCGTTGACCGCGCGCTCGAACAGGGCCTGCAACTCCGCAACTCCTTCCGCCGGGGTGAGCCGGCTGGGCAGGCCGATCACCTCGGCGGCCGAATGCCCGAACATCGTCTCGGCCGTCCGGTTCCAAAGCATGGTCTTGCGATTGAGGTCGCAGCACACGATCGCGACCGGAGAGGCATCGATGACCGCGGCCAGCGTGTCCTTGGCCTGCCTGATCTCGTCGGCGGCGCAATGCGCCTCCTGTGCCCGGCGCTCGAGCGCCATCGCCATGCGATTGAAGTCGTCCGCGAGGGTTCCGACCTCGTCCCGCGAGCACACCGCGCTGCGGTGGCCGAGCTCGCCGGACGCGAGCAACGAAGCGTCCTTTCCGAGCTGGCGCAGCGGCCGGATGAGGCGGCCCGAAAGAATCCAGGCGACGCCGAAGCCGATGACGAGCGTCCCGACCAGGAACATCGCCGCCATCGCCAGGCGGAACGCCGTGATCGCAAAGGCGACATTCTTCGGCAGCCCGACGACGACCAGCCACGGCGCGCGATGCGCGGTGGTGAATGCCGTCACCCGCTCGCCGGCGCTGGGTTCGGACCAAAACCCGACGTCGCTGCCCTCCTTCTCCCTGAAATGCTTCGCCAGGTGCCGCCAGGTGCTGACGTCGCGTCCGATCCAGCGCGCGCCGTCGGAGCTGCGGGCGATGACGATTCCCTTCTGATTGACGACCGTGACGATGGTGCCGGACGGCAGCTGCTGAATGCGCAGCGCGTTCTGGAAATTCTCGAGCACGGTGCCGGCGCCGATGACCGCACGCAGCGTTCCGGATGCGTCTTTGATCGGGCGTGCGATGCTGAGGATCCACCGTCGCGTGTGGTCTCCCACCACCACGTCGCCGATCGAGAGGCTCTGGCCGGCCAGCACCTGCTCGAAGAAGGCATGGCCGCTTGCGTTCGGTCGCCCGACGGTCGGATCACCCGACATCCCGATGTTGGTTCCATCGAGGGAGAAGATGGAGAGATGCGAGTCCAGATCGGGCAGCTCGCTCTTGACCTTCCGCAACAGCGCGTCGTTGCCCTCGATGTCGCCCGGATCGGTCGAGACCGCTTGGCTCAGCCCGCTGAGGAGACTCTCGATATTACCGACGTGGTCATCGATCTGCAGCGCCAGCATGCGGGCTTCGCTGACGGCCTGCCCGATCGCGGTCGCCCGATCGCTCTGCCATCGAATCCAGATCCCGGCCCCGATGAGGAGGGTGAACGGAATGACGGTAGCGATCACCAGGGCCCAAAGCCGCGATCGAATGCTGCGCAGCACTCGCGTTCTCCCCGCAGACGGATTGAGCTCGCCGAGCCGACGGCCAGCCGCGGCCGCGCATATCCGTAGATTTACCGCCCCGCCGTTTCTGCGTAGAGAAACACCCTTCCGCGACGGTTGCGAAAGCGCAGGAACGGCCTGATCTTTTTGTTATGGTGAACGCCACGTAAACGTTCCGAAGGCCTTTGGGAGGGACACGGACCAGCGCACGGAAGCTGCCGCGGCGAGCATCGAGGTTCCGGTCGCGCTCGCGCTACTGGCCGAGCCGGCGCAGCATGGCGTTGACCTCGAGGTCGGGCGCGGGCGTGCAGGCGCCTTCGCGCTTCATGATGCAGACATCATCGTCCTCCTCGCCGCTGCATTCCTGCAGCTGATATTGCACCATGAAGTCGGCGAGGAACTCGCGCGTCAGGATGATGGCGTTGAAGGCGGGCGTCGATTGCTGCGCGGTGTCATGATCGTCCGCCAGCGCATATATCGGCACGTCGCGATGCAGATGGGCGTAGCCGCCGGTGGAAGCCCAGTCGTGATTGTAGAACAGCACGCCGCACAAGTCCGGCAGATGGGCGAGCCGGAACGAGGCGACGATCACATCGCCGGCCTCGAACCATTCATCCTTAAATCCTGGCGCGAAGGCGAGCGTCACTGAGGTGCCGACCCAGAGCGCGGCCCCGATGGCGATGAACGCCCGGCCGGCGCGCTGCGATCCCGGCAACAGGCGCATGCGCTCGATCAGGTCCGCCGAGCCCATGGCCGCCACCAAAGCCAGACAGGCGAAGGCCGGGACGACGAACCGATACTCCTTGTGCGGGATCGCCGTGTGGACCGCGATGATGACCAGCGCCGCCGCGATCCAAAGCGCCGAGGTACGGGCACGCAACAGGATCAGCGCCGCCATGGCGGGCAGCGCGCCCGCCCAGATGTCGCCCAGCTGCTCGAGGAAGTAGGCCGGCAACTCGACCCCGTAGATCGAGGCCTTGCCGTCGATCAGGTCGATGCGCAAAGCCGCCGCATAGGAGGAGAATGGAGCGCCCCAATACAGCCAATCGGCGAGCCCGAACAACAAGAGCGGCGCGAGCCCGCCGAGCCCCAAAGGCAACCAGCGGCCGCGCAGGTCGGAACCGCCGAGCCAGACCGCCACCACCAGCAGCCCCGGCCCCAGATGGAAGCGCAGCATCAAGGCGAGCCCCAGGCAAAGCCCGATCGCCATCAGGCGGCGAAACCCGAGACGCTCCCGCGGCACCGATGCGAGCGACAGCGCCACCACCAGAAAGGTCGTGGCGATCGCTTCCGTCAGCGGCCGTCCGGCGAAATAGACGAGCTCGAACCAGGTCGCCGCCACCAGCCCGACCATCAGGGCATGGGTCCGGCTGGTTCGTTGCCCCATGCGGTAGACCGACACGACCCCCAGGAGCGAGAGCGCGGCGAGCGCGGCGCGCGTCACCATGAGGTAACCCTCCGGCCCGCCCGCCACCCGCTCGCCGAGCCGGAACAGCCCTGCCAGCACATAGGGCAGAACGGGCGAGCGAATGCCGTCGCGAAACTCCCACGGCACGACTCCATAGCCGAAGGCGATGCGGTGGGCCTGCTCGAGCAGCTGAAAATTCTCGTCCGGATGGTGCAAGCTCGGAAATACGACGATGGCGGCGAGCCGCACCGCCAGCGCGAGCGCCAGCAAAGCGAGCAGCGTCTTGTCCGCCAAAAGAGCGCGCACGCGCTCGCGAACGGCCGGGCGCTGGGTGACGATCATGTGCATGGAGAAGCAGCGAGAACGATTGCGGGCGCGCCATCGACTTTAGGGGAATTCGAGCCACGGTGGCAATCGATATCGCGCGCAGACGCCCGCGCAGCAACATATCGGGCCGTGCCAGCCCGCAGCCGCACGACCTACCAGCTGACGCGCACATCCGGCCCCCCCGGCTGTATCCCGGCGCCCGCCATGCTATTCTGAGCGCGCGGCGAAAATGCTGCGGCAGGCGATCCGGCCGCAGAGAGAACCAACGCTGGGGGAGATGAATGCGCGCGAATTGGAACATCTTGGCGCTTGCGGGCGCGGCAATCCTGGGTCTTTGCGGCATCTCCGTCATGGCAATCGGCCAGACTGCGCCGGCGCCGGGTGCATCCGCAGGGCCGCCCAAATATAAATACGACCCGAGCTGGCCCAAGGAATTGCCGAACAAGTGGACGTTCGAAGGCATCACCGGCATGTTTGTCGACAAGAGCGATGTGATCTGGGTGCTCAACCGTCCGCGCGATTTCGACGAAAAGGAGAACGCCGCCGCCGTCAATCCGCCGGCGGGCGAATGCTGCGTGCCGCCGCCGGCCGTGATGGCATTCAATGCCGCCGGCGATCTGCTGCATGCCTGGGGGGTGCCGAACTCGGTCCCGGGCTGGCCGAAATCCGAGCACACGATCTTCACCGACCGTGCCGGCAACGTCTATATCGGGGGCGCGCAGGCCGGCGACGGGCTCCTGAAATTCACCGCCGACGGCAAGTTCATCTCCGACTTCGGCCATCGCGGACCCGCGGGCGAAGGCGCCGGCCAGAAGCAGGACAACCAGCAGACCGATCTCTTGTTGCGCGGCGTCGCCGCCGCCACCCTGGACGAGGACGCCCACGAGCTCTACATCGCGGACGGCTATCTCAACCGCCGCGTGATCGTGTTCGATTCCGAGACCGGCAAGTTCAAGCGCGGTTGGGGCGCCTATGGCAAGCCGCTCGCCGAGATCGACAACAATCCGCAGCCGCCGCACGATCCCAAGGGTCCGCCGGCCGCGCAGTTCAAGTCGCCGGTCCATTGCGTGCGCATCGCCAATGACGGCCTGTTGTACGTCTGCGATCGCGCCGGCGACCGCATCCAGGTCTTCACCAAGCAGGGCAAGTTCCTCAAGGAGTTCTTCATCGCCAACGAGACGCTGCGCGGCGGGGCTGCCGGCTCGGTCGACTTCTCGCCAGACCCCGAGCAGAAATACATTTTCGTCGCCGACATCGTGAACAACGTGGTCTGGGAGCTCGAGCGCGAGACCGGGAAGATCGTGGACAAGATCGGCCATCACGGCCACGCCGGCGGCCAATTCCACTTCGTCCATGTCGCCACCATGGACTCCAAGGGCAACCTGTATACCGGCGAGGTGGATTCCGGGAAGCGGGTGCAGAAGTTCGTGCCGGTGCGGTAGGCGGGCGGCCCGATTCCGGATGCGGCGAATGGGCATTATATTCTCCGCGAAAGGTGCGGAGAACGAGCGGGTGTGCTCACCCTCTGCCGGCGTTCGAGAATCCGGGTCGCGAGAATAGCTCGACCAAGCTCAATTGGCCGCGAAGCAGTAGAACAGCCCCTCGCCGCCGGTGCTCACCAGAGCCTCCTGGCTGCAGCCGCGGGTCGGGTGGGCCGAGTTCCACGAAGTGTTGCCGCCGCCAGTGCGGTCGGAATGGCCAACCTGGGCGGAGCCGGCGCCGCTGCTGGTCCAGTTGTTGCAAGTATGGTCGGCACTGTCCGTATAGGCGCGGCCGTCGGTCTGCGAGCCGGTCAGCATGTCGTGCCGGTTGGGGGTGTCGCCGGCGCCATTGATCACCGCGCCCTTCTCGTCGAGCGCCGATTGCTTGAACAGGTTGCTGCCGAGCCGTGCGAGCTCGATGGTGTCGCCGTTGAGCTCGGCCAGATCGGCGGCAATCGGCAGCTTCTTGGAATTGTGCCAGGGTCCCTGTCCGATCCGGTCGCGGGCATTGACGGCGGGCACGCCCGGGCGCGCCTGGGTGCTGAGATAAGCGTGCCAGGTCTTGGTCCCGGCCCCGACCGCCGTCGCCAGCCGCTGGCAATGGGCGTACGCGCCCGCGAGACCGCCTAGATCGCCGCCCTTGCCGAGCCCCACGCTGGTGACGAAGAAGCTCATCGGAAACGGTTGCGGGCCCGGCGCCTGCGCGCGCGCCAGCGCGGGAGCGAACAGCATCGGCAGTAAGCAGGCGACGGCGATCCACTGGGCGCGGCTCATTGGCATCTCCTTCAATGACGGGCGCGTCTCAATTGACGGCAAAGCAGTAGAACAGGCCGACCCCATGGGAGCGCGTCAGTGCCTCCTGGCTGCAGCCGCCGGTCGGATGCGCCGAGTTCCATGATCCATTGCCGCCGCCGTTGCGGTCGGAGAGGCCGACCTCGGCCGCCGCGCCGGTGACATTGCCGCGGATCTGGCCGCTGCCCTCGGCACTGCTGGTCCAGTTGTTGCACGTGCGATCAACGCCGGTATCGACATAGGCACGGCCGTCGGTGGTCGAGCCGGTCAGCATCTCGTGCCGGTTTGAGTTCGGATGGGTGGACGCATAGGCCCAGGTGCGGTCGTCCTTGTCCGGATTGTCGTTGAGACCCGCGACGATCTCGCCCTTTTCGGTGAGCGCCGACAGCTTGGTCACGTTGTTGCCGAGCCGGGCGAGCTCGATGGTGTCGCCGTGCAGATCGGCGAGGCCTTTGGCGATCATATCGCCCTTGAAATTGTACCAGGGGCCCTGCCCGATGCGGTCGCGGGCATTGATGGCCGGCCGGCCCTCGCGCGCCTGGGTGCTCAGATAGGCGTGCCAGGTGCGGTTGCCGGCACCGGCCGCGGTGGCGAGCCGCGTGCATTGCGCATCGGCCCCCACCACGCCGCCGAGATCGCCGCCCTTGCCGATCGGGACGCTGGTGATGAAGAAGCTCATGGGATGCGGCGGCGCGGGTTGTTGCGCAAATGCCGAGACGGGAGCGAGCCAAGCAAACAGTGCCGATCCAGCGACGAGCAATGAGGCGCCTGCCATTTCCGTGTCTCCCCGGCGTCGATCGACGTTCAATTGCGGCAGGTTAGCGGGCTGACGGCCGCGTCTCAAGACGATCGCACCGGCCACATCGCCCAGCGTTCCCGTGGAGTCTGCACCGCCCCGATCCCATCGGGCGCGCTGGCGTGCGTGTGCTTCGGCGATCGCGTTTCTCGGCAGCGCGCGTCAGCGGCGGTGCTTACGCCGGCCCTGTGCCGGCGTCGGTGGGGCGGTCCCCGCCGGCGTATCCGGGCCGGGCCAATACACATCCGTTATGTGGCATAAATATCGACGTGAAATCGCCGGATCATCAGTGCTCGTGATCGGCGATAATTTCTCATATATTACATTCGATTAGCGGGCGTTTTTTGCGCAACTTTTCGCTTGCAACTGACAATAAACTTTGTGTAAATGCAGGCCTTCCCTCTTTGGGAAATCTCCAAGCTGTCAGTCTTGCCCCGCCCTCCGTGGCGGGGCCTTTTTTTTCTCAAATGCCTTCAAGGCGTTGTAGCGCTCTAACGGCGCGATCGCCGCCCTTGTCCCGGCTGCCCGGATGCATGCATATGCCGGCAGCGTCCGCGGCTGTGCAACAACGCGCCCAGAAAACGCGGGAGACGCTGTCGGCTCTGAATGGCACAGCGCACCACCACGATTGAAATCCCGATCCTGATCGTCGGCGGCGGCCCGGTGGGGCTGGCGCTGGCGGCCGACCTCGGCCTGCGCGGCGCGCCCTGCCTGCTCATCGAGCAGGGCGAAGGCCCGGCCGACCATCCGCGCGCCTCCGCCATCAATGCGCGTTCGATGGAGTTCATGCGCCGGTTCGGGGTCGCGGATGCGGTGCGGGCCGCCTCGGCGCCGGAGGACTTTCCCCACACCGCACTCTATTGCACCAGCCTCAACGGCTTCGAGATCGCCCGCATCGAGCGCCCGCATCACGGCGGCAAGGGGCCGACCGCGGAGAGCCCGGAGCGGCCGCAGCGTTGCAACCAGCTCTGGCTCGACCCGATCCTGCGGGATCTCGCCGCCGCCCAAGCCGGCGTCAGGTTGCGCTACCGCTGCCGGTTTAAGTCCCTGCAACAGGAAGCTGACCGGGTCATCGCCAGCGCGCTCGACCTCGAGAGCGGCGAACCGGTCCGGATCGTCGCCCAATACGTGGTCGACTGCAGCGGCGGGCACAGCCCGATCCGGCGCGCGTTCGGCATCCCCATGAGCGGCTCGGCCTATGTGGGCCACAACCTGAGCATCTTCGTGCGCGCTCCCCGCCTGTGGGAGCATCACCCGATGGGCAAGGCTGCGCTCATCAGCTTCGTCGAGCCGGCCGGGCTGTGGCGCAATCTGGTGATGCTGGACGGGCGCGAGCTCTACCGCTTCGGCATCAGCGGCAAAGCCTATTTCGATGCGCCCGAGGCGGTGGATGCCGGTCGCATGTTCGAGGAGGTGGTGGGAAGGCCGGTGCCGCACGAGGTGATCTCGGTCCGCCGCTGGACCGCCCGCAACGTGGTCGCCGACCAGTACCGGGCCGACCAAGTCTTCCTCGCCGGCGACGCCGCCCATCTCAATCATCCGGCCTCCGGGCTCGGGCTCAACACCGGCCTCGGCGATGCGGTCGATCTGGCCTGGAAGCTCGCCGCCACGCTGGCGGGCTGGGGCGGCGCGGGCCTCCTCAATTCCTACCCGGTCGAGCGCCATCCGGTCGGGGTGCGCAATGTCGGCCACGCCAGCATGACCTTCGACACCGACCGCACCCAAAGCCCGCATCCCGAGATCGCGCAGGACACCGCCGCCGGCGCCGCGGCGCGGCGCCACATGGGAGAGGCGATCGTGCGCACCCAGACCCGCAAATTCATCACCGACGGCATCGCGCTCGGCTACCGCTACGATCCCTCGCCGATCTGCTGGGGCGAGCAGGACTCAGGCCCGCCGCTCACCATCAGTGAGTATCACCCAACGAGCTATCCGGGCAGCCGCGCGCCGCATGCCTGGCTCGCCCCCGGGCGCTCGACCCTCGACGCTTTCGGGCCCGGCTTCACGCTGATGCGGCTGGGCGCCGACGCACCCGATCCGGACGCGATCGGCCAGGCGTTCGCGGCGCGGCGGGTGCCACTCGCCATCCTGTCGGTTGACGACCCGGGGATCAGCGCGCTCTACCAGCGCCGCCTGGTGCTGGTGCGACCCGACGGCCACGTGGCTTGGCGCACCGACGCGCTGCCGGCCGACCCGGGCGCACTGGTCGAGCGCGTGCGCGGTGGCGTTTAGGCTGGCATCTCCGGTAGATTGGTCGAGAGCTATCGCGACACCTGAGGTCGACCGCAATGCCGAGGAAAAAGTCCGCAACCACCCCGGCGCCGGGCGGACCGCGCAGCTTTCCGGTCTATCTCGAGCTCGCGCTCGGCGGCGGCTCCAAGCGCGCGCTGGTGCAGGCGCTGGAGCGGGACGGCTGCTATGTCGGGCAATGCGCGCGCGAGATGATCGCGCGCACCAGCTTCACGGGCGCCGATAGTCCCCACACCATCAAGCTTGCGCGCGTGCAGCTGAGCGCGCTCGGCGTCAGCGACTGGGTCACCTGGAGCGACGTGCTCAAGGCCGCCGCCAAGGCGGGGGCCGGCAAGGTGCCGGCGGAAGCGGCCGCGCGCCTGGCGCTCGAGTTGCCCGAGCAGCAGCCCGGCGACCACTTCTGGATCCTGATGGACCCGATCACCGGATCGGACGGCGAGCCTTACGTGTTCTATCTGGCCGCCCACGACGACGGCGAGCGGCGCCTGCTCGGCCGCTATGTCAGCACGATCCGCAGGTTCTATCCGCACCGCGAATTGGTGTTCGGGCTGCCGGCGTAAAGCCCGTAGCCCGCATAGAGCGAAGCGCAATGCCGGAGCGGCGTTCCCGGATTACGCTGCGCTCCATCCGGGCTACAGGCAACCGGCAAGCAGCGCCTCAAGCCGGCTTCTTCTCCTCAGCAGCCGCCGCCTCGCCACGCCGCACCTTGGCTCCGCCGTTCTTGCGGATGTCCTGGCGCGTCACGTAGTCGATGATCATCACATTGTCCTGGTTGCCGGAGCGGTGGCCCATCATGATCATCGGCCCGTCGCCGGAATTGACCAGCTGGTAGAACGAGCCGCCGGTGATCAGCGCCGCCATGCCGGGCTTGAGCACCGCGGATCCACCGTCGGGGAACCGCATGGTGCATTCGCCCTGGAAGCAGGTGAAGACCTGATCCTCGTTGTGGCAATGCAGCTCGTCATGGTCGCCCGGGTTGGGATAATAATGCACCCAGGCGTGCAGCTTGCGGGTATTCATCACTACGGTGCGCTTCTTCTCGCGCAACGCGATCGCCTTCGGATCGATGATCTCGATTCCCATTGAAATCTCTCCAGCTATTTGCGCGCGAGCAGGCCCCAGACGACGTAGGTCTCGCCCTTGTAGCCGCCGACCCATCCCCACACGAGCTTGTCGCCCGCCCGCCCCACCGTCAGGGCGCCGTCGAAGCAGTCGCCGCCGCTGTTGACGCCGCCGTGCGTTATGGTTTCGGTGTAGAACACATAGCCGTTGGCGGCGCCCACGCGCGTGAGCTTGCCGCTGCATTTGAGCTCCGGATACTCGGTCTCGGCCGAATTCGCCGTGATCTTCATAATCACGGTGTACCCGGATTCGCCCGTGTTCTGCGTCAGCGTGCCGGTCCAGGTGCCCAGTACCGCCGGCGGCGACTGGCCGACCGCCGCCGCCAGCGGCGGCAGCAGGAAGAGGCCGGCCAGCAGAAGTCGCAACCACATCGTCAGACCCTCGTCAGATTGATCATGGACCAGCACTGGCGGCGGCCTCGGCGCGTCCCGAAGCCGCCGTGTCTCTCCTCGGAGGCCTGGGCCTTTGCAGGCCTGGGCCTTTGCAGGCCTGGGCCTTTGCAGGCCTGGGCCTTTGCAGGCCTGGGCCTTTGCAGGCCTGGGCCTTTACAGGCCGGGGCCTTTCTTCACAAAGCGGCGCATGTTGACTTCGGGGGGACCGCCTTTGGTGAAGTTGGTCGTGTTGGTGTAACCGCCGTAGATATTGCCGGCATCGTCGGCGGCGACGCCTTCGATCGCGCCAAGCTCCTTGGTCTCCGGGATGAAGGCCGTGACCTTGGCGTCCTTGACGTTGCCGACCCGGATGCCCTGCATGAAGCCCGGGTTGGTCTTCTCGGTCGAGGTCGAGTCGGAGACATAGATGTCGTCGTTCTTATTAATATAGACGCCGCTCGGCCGGCCGAACTGCTTCCATTCGGTGAGGTAGCGTCCGTTCTGATCGAAGATCTGGATGCGGGAGTTGCCGCGATCGGCCACGAACAGCCGTCCCATCGAGTCCATGGACAGCATGTGCGGGGTCTCGAACTCGCCCGGGCCGGTGCCGAGGTGACCCCAGGCCTTGATGAACTTGCCGTCCTTGGTGAAGTGCACGATGCGGGCATTGGTGGGCTTGCCGTCGATCATGCCATGGCCGTCGCCGACGAAGATGCTGTCGTCGGGCGCGATCACCACATTGGACGGCGCGTTGAGCAGATCCTGGCTGTCATTGTCGCCGGCAACGCCGGGCTTGCCGAGCGTCATCAGCACCTTGCCATCAGGGCTGAACTTGATGGCCGTATTGCCCCTGCCATTCTTGTTCTGGAAATCGGTCACCCAGGCGTTGCCGTAACGGTCGACGAACAGACCGTGCGGCCCGGCAAACATGTCGGCACCGAAATTGGCGATCACCTTGCCGGTGGCATCGAAATGGAAGATCGGCGCGAGGTGCGAGTCGCCGCACAAGGTCTGCTTCTCGCAGCGGTCGAAGGCCCACATGCTTCTGCCGTCGCTGCGGTCGACCGAGATGCCGAACGTGGCGCCCCAGTTGCGACCCGCCGGCAGCTTCGCCCAGCCCTCGTCAAGCTGGTACGGATTGGGCGCCGCATTGGGATCGGGATTGGTTTGCGTAAACGACGGCGTCGTCCACGACAGGATGCTCACGATGGCGGCGGCCGTAAGCCCGCCGATCATTGGCTTCTGATACCGCATGACATTCCTCCCTTGCTGAGCTCGATTTGCAATTCGATTTGTAGGATGGGTTGAGCTCTTGCGAAACCCATCGTCGGTCTTCCGTGCCGCTTGACCCGATGATGGGTATCGCTTCGCTCAACCCATCCTACGGCTTCGCGGCGCCGCTAGTTCTTGACGTATTTGTTCACGCGCTTGGGGCCGACTTCCGCCCCGAATATGTTGCCCATCGCATCCGCCGCGACCCCTTCGGCGGCACTGGTGCTGGTGATCTTTTCCACCGGGTCCGGAATGAACCCCGTCACCACGCCGTCGCTCACGCGCCCGATCCGGATGCCGCGCTTCCAGCCGTCATGGTTCTTGGACACCGATTCCGATTCGGAATCGGCGACATAGATAATGTCGTTCTTGTCGATGAAGACGCCGCTCGGCCGGCTGAACTGCCTCCACTCGGTCAGATAGCGGCCCTCCTGGTCGAAAATCTGGATGCGGTTGTTGTTGCGGTCGCCGACGAACAGCCGTCCGCGCTGGTCCATCGCCAGCGTGTGCGGGATGTCGAAGTCGCCAGGGTCCGAGCCCTTCTTGCCCCAGGTCTTGATGAACTTGCCATCCTTGGAGAATTTCACGATGCGCGCATTGGTATCCCCGCCGTGCCCGTCGCCGACGAAGATGTCGCCGTTGCGTGCAACCACCACGGCGGACGGCGCATTGAACTCGTTGGGACCGGTGCCGGCCTTGCCCGGCGTGCCAAGCGTCATGAGCAGCTTGCCGTCCGGGCTGAACTTGTGGACGGTCTGGCCCTTGGTGCCGCGACCGGCCCCATCGGTCACCCAGATATTGCCGTCGAAGTCGCGGTGCAGGCCGTGCGGGAGCACGAGCAGGCCGGCGCCGAATGCTTTCACCAGCTTGCCGGCTGCATCGAACTTGAGGATCGGGTCAAGGTTCGAGCCGTCGCAGTTGAACACCTGGCCTTCACGCATCTGCGAAGGGGGAATGAAGCCCTGCGCCGCGCACCGCTCCGCCACCCAGACGCTGCTCCCGTCCGGGTCGATGTCGACTGCGGCGGTCGAGCCCCAGATGCGACCCTCCGGCATCTTGGCCCAGCCTTCGATGGTTCGATACGGATTGGGCAAGGAATTGGTCGGCGCCGCCGGTTGGGCAACGGCTGGGCTGACGGTTTGGGCGTGAGTCCGCAGGGCCCCGGTCGCGCAGAGCGCCAGGAAGGCAACTCCAAGCAGGTATTCGGCTCGACGGGGAAACCGCATGTCCATCCTCCCTCGGCGGCGGCAATCGGCAAAATGGGCGTTCGGCGCGCCTTCTAGCGGCCTGCTCGAGGGCCGTAGGGTGCGCCGTTTCGGCGCGCTCCGCAACCGCCCCGCCGCCTCGGCGCCCGGTTGCGGACCGGCACGCGGATGCGGCCAGCAAGCACCTATGCTGGGGCAGCTATGCTGCAGGCAGTTGTGGCGCAGGCAGTTGTGCTCGCCGCCGCATTGTGCTCAGTCGCAACCGAAACGGCACCACGCCGAATCCACCCCTCGGACCGATGACCGACACCAGCAGACCACTCCTCATGACGAACAAATTCCGCGGCGTGATGCAAAGCCCGGTCACGCCGCTCAAGGACGATTTCAGCCTCGACTTGCCGACCTTCGAGAAGGTGCTCGACTTCCACGTCCGCACCGGCGCGACCGCCATCTCCTGGCCGCACCACAAGGGCGAGTCGCTCAACCTCACCATCGCGGAGCGCAAGATGTTCGCGGAAGCCGCCGTGAAAACGGTGGCGGGCCGCATTCCGGTGACCGTCCATGTCAGCGCGCTCGCGGTCGAGGACACGTTCGCGCTCGCCCGTCATGCGCAGGATATCGGCGCCGACGGCATCCTGGCGATCACCCCGTATTTCTGGACCCCGACCCGGGAAGCCATCCACGACTATTTCGTGCGGCTGTGCGGCTCCATCGACCTGCCGGTCCTATCCTACAATTCCCCGAGTTACCTCGCCGGCGTCGAGATCACCGGCGAATTGATGGCGCGGCTGATCGAGCGGTTGCCGAATTTCGTCGGCGTCAAGGAGGCGAGCTTCAACAGCGAGAAGTTCCTGGAAATCTCGCGCGCCGCCCTCAAGTTGCGGCCGGATTTCGCGCTGGTGACCGGGGTCGAGTTCCTGTTGCCCTCGGTGCCGCTTGGCGGCGTCGGCTCCTATTCGGCCGCCGGCTCCATCTGCCCCAATCTGTGCCGCGACCTGTTCGAGGCCTGTGTGGCCGGCGACTGGCCGCGGGCGCGCGAGCTGCAATATAAGGTGTCGCGGCTGTGGGCGCTGTTCCGCAACCAATATCCCTCCTCGCTCAAGGGCGGCATGGTGATCATGGGGCGCCCGGTCGGCCCGACCCGGCCGCCGCTGCCGACCGCCAGCGCCGAGCGCCAGGCCCATATCCGCGCGGAGCTCGAGCAGCTCGGCATCCTCGACACCGAGCCGCACGGCTGGTGAGCGACCACGCAATAATCGCGAGATCCGTTCTCATGCCCGCCTTCCAGCCCGGACTTGTGCATACGCCGGTGACGCCGTTCACGCCGCAGGGGCGCGTCGACCGCGATCGCCTGGGCAAGTTGCTCGACTTCCACATCGAGAACGGCGCCGATGCGCTGGCGCTGCCCACCCATGCGGGCGAATCCGTCAGCCTCACCGACGCCGAAAAGCGCGCCCTGATCGAGCTCGCGGTCAAGCACGTGGCCGGGCGCAAGCCCGTGATCGCGCATGTGAGCGATGCAGGTACCGCCATCGCGGCGGCGCTCGCGCGCCACGCGCAGGACGCCGGCGCCGCCGCCATCATCGCCACCACGCCGTATTATTGGACGCCGCCGCCGGAGATGATTCTCGAGCACTTCGCGCAGATCGGTGCAGCGGTGCGCCTGCCGTTCCTGGTTCACAATGCCCCCGAGGACATGAGCGGCACCAGGGTCTCGGCCGAGCTGGTGCTCGAGCTGATCGGACGGCTCGATAATTTCGCCGGCCTGGTGGATGCGAGCCTCGACTGGCAGTTCATGATCGATCTGATCATGGAGGCGCGCCATGCCCGACCCGGCTTTCTCCTGATCTCGGGCACCGAGCTGATGGTATCGTCCGCCGCCATCGGGGCGACCGCCATGTTCGCTCCACTCGCCGGAATTGCGCCAAAGCTCCTGCGGGAGCTGTTCGAGCTCTGCCGGAAGGACCAATTGTTCGAGGCCCGCGCCGCGCAGGAAGAGGTCGCGAGCCTGCGCCAGCTCCTCAAGGCAGGCGGCGTCGCCAGCCTCAAGGCGGCCCTTGCTGCGCGTGGGCGTGATTGCGGCGCGCCGCGCCCACCCTTGCAAGCATTGGATACAGGCGCCGCCGTGGCGCTCGCGCGCGAGATCGATTTGATTGCTGCATTGCGGGACGAGCCGCGCGGTTGGTAACCAACGCGTCAAATTGCCTCAGAACAAGACTCCCAACGGAGGTATCCGGAGCGTACATTCCTGCGGGGCACACCATTTGCTGGGGCAATCCGTCGTCGCGACTCGATTTGGCGCTCGCTTCGCTCCTGATCGGGCGAGGCGACCCCGGGCGCGTTGAACCAGCTGCACTTCGTTCAGGCGACCGATGCTCGACCAGACGTCACGCGACAGCGACAGCATGGTGCCCCGCCGCCATTCCGGCCTCGCGGTTATCGATCCCGACCCGTTTGATTGGGCGGCCGCCCTGCTGATGACGGCGCTGGTGGTGCTGGCGCTCGCCACCTTCCGGGAATACGCGGTCTCCAATGACGAAGGCCTGCAGCACCATTATGGCGAGCTGATCATCGCCTATTACACCAGCGGTTTCGCCGACAAGTCAGTGTTCGATTTCAGCAATCTTTATCTCTACGGCGGCCTGTTCGACATCGTCGCGGTGCTGCTGGCGCATCTCCTGCCGTTCGACCCTTACGACATGCCATGTGATGAGCGCGCTCGCCGGCATCGGCGGGGTCGCGGCGACCTGGGCGACCACCCGCATGATCGCCGGGCCGCGGGCCGGGCTGTGCGCTGCGCTGGCGCTCTCGCTGTGCGGCGTCTGGTATGGCGGCATGTTCAATCACACCAAGGACATCCCGTTCGCCGCCGCCATGATGGGGGCGACCTATTACCTGCTGCGCTGGGCGCGCGCCCTGCCCGCTCCACGGCGGAGCGATGGCCTCTGGTTCGGGGTCCTGCTGGGCACAGCGCTCGGCCTGCGGGCGACTGGCCTCCTCTTGGTCGGGTATGCCGGGTTGGTAATCTGGCTGGCCGCCTGGACGCGGCACGGCCGCGATTGGGGTGCCGCGGCGCGCCTGTACGTCCGCGCGCTGTTGCGGCTCATGCCCGCGTTCGCCATCGGCTATGTGATCATGATCGCGGCCTGGCCGTGGGCCTCGCTCGATCTATTCAATCCGGTGCGCGCCATCTTCGCCTTTGCGCATTTTCACTATCCGGTTCGCACCGTGCTCGACGGCCAGGTCTACCTGATGAGCGATGTGCCGCGCTGGTACGAGCCCGACTATCTGGCGATCAAGCTGCCGCTCCTGGTCCTGATCGGCGCCGCCGTCGCGGTGATGGGGGCCGCCTGGTCCGGGCTCGTACCGCGCGCCCTCGAAAGAGGCAAGCGCGCGAGCAGCGACATCGCCGCGGGCGACGCTACCTTCGACGGCGCTGCCCTGGCGGATATCGGGGTCCTGGTGTTCGTGATCGTGTTTCCGCTGTTCTGCCAGATCGTCGGCCGCGGTCCCTCGTTCACCGGGATGCGGCATTTCCTTTTCGTGGTACCGCCGATCACGGTGCTGACCGGCATCGGCATCCACGCCGGCCTCGCTTTGGTCGAGGCGCGCGGACGCGCGCTCGGGATGGCGGCGCTCGCCGCCGTGCTGGCAGCGTTCTGGTTCGATGCGACCGCGCTGGTGCGGCTGCACCCCTACGAATATCTGTTCTACAATTCCGTGGTCGGCGGCCTGCCGGGTGCCTCGCGGCGCTATGAGACCGACTACTGGGTCAACATCATGCCGGCGGCGGTCAAGGATCTCGAAGCCTATCTGGACGAGAAGGACCGTCAGGCCGGCCGCGCGGTGCCGTCGCACTATACGGTCGGGGTCTGCGGCGAGCGCGTGTCGTTCGAGAACGAGGCCGACCGCCGGCTGCAGTGGACGCCCGATTGGGATCACGCCGACTTCTTCATCGCGCCCACGCACATGAATTGCGATCAGGTGCTGCGGGGCCGGGTCGTGGACGTGATCGAGCGGGTGGGCGTCCCGATCGGCGTGGTCAAGGACCTGCGCGGCCTGAGCCCGCAGGCCCGCTGGACCCCGGTCGAGGTCGCGCACGGGCCGAGCAACAAGGTCGACGCCCACACGACGCCGCACGGATGAGCCGACCTAGCTGGGGCGGCCCTTGTGGTCGCCCTGTCGCGCGGTGGTGCAACACAGCGCCGGGCCCAACGTCACTAGAACTCAAACCACCGGATGGATTTCGGCATCGCCGCGGAGAATGCAAATTCCTGCGCGACCTTCATCGCATCGGAAAATCCAACCACCTGCTCGTTCATTATCCCAAGTGGTTCATTCGAGCTACTCGGAAAAAAAACGCTCTCTTCTCCGGATTTCAAACTTGGCGCCATACCAATCGATGAAAATCCAGGGTGTCGCCTCTCGGGCAAATAGTGAATGTAGGCAAGATCTCCATTCACCATGATGTTGATCGTGGGAAACTCGTTGTTTCCATGCGAGAGCCAGAATGCATTGCGCCCCGCCCCGTGGCGCTTCCTCAACGCCGCCTCAATCTCCGCGGGCTCGGTGACATCCCAGACGGTATCGTAATCTTGGATCCTCATGACTACTCTCCGAAGAAGTCCGGCTGCTGAACCTGGGGCGGCAGTTTCGGCATCGCGGCGTCGCCGACGTACCATGTGGGCTTCACCTTGGCCTGCGAATTTTTCGGAATCGCCCCGGGGGGAGGAACAACGTCCAATACCGCCTTATGTGGGAGCAACCTTTCAAGCTGAGAATTGCAAAGACCGCAAGTGCCGTCCGTATTGTTGTGATATACTACCCCGCCTGTTGACCCGTTTTCACGTATCCATATCGCACCCTTTCCCTCCGCGTGTCTCGATGGAGGATAATTCCCAAAGCTGCGAGGCGGTCCCGATCGTAGGGGTACTACGTTCCCTTCATTAGTTATCAGCAGACCATGCGTGGTCTCATCATCGTAACTCGGCAGCCATGAGGAAAGCAGAACTCCAGATTTGGCAGATCCCATCTCGCCTACTGAATTTGCTCGTTGGAAAAGAGCGGCCGCTTGTTCTTTGCTCAAATTGCCCGAGGCAACGGCAGCCCGCAACGCGGCAAGTATCCTATCGAACGCCTCCTGCGTAAGATTTCCACTCAATTCGCCAGATGCGCCCGCCAAGACCTGCGCAGCGGGCGAAGCCAAGGCCGGGGATCCGGCGACTGACTTCGCGGCTTGGAGCGTTGCCTCCGCAGCTCGCATTTCAACGCCGCGCGTGGCAGATGCCAACGAAGTAGCGAGGCGTCCCTCAAGCGGAGCCAAAAGGAAGGTCGCGGCCTCCAAGGCCGCACCCGGGGCGTACGGATTGTCCGAGCTCGGTATCTTGCCCGGGGTCGGAGGGAAGGCTGGCGCTGGCGGAAGTTGCTTGGTGAAGTAGTCGACAGTATTTGGAGCCAACAATCGTGCGGCCGCGAGCCATTGCTCCGGCGTGATCGAAAGCTGCGGTGGCGGAGAAACGAACGGTGTGCCGGATTTGGAAATCGGCAGTTCGGCGCCGCCCAAGCGCTGAGCGGCATGGTCCAGGTTCGCGGGGTCGCGATCCGACGCACCCGGATCCCAAGGCGCCGGCACGTTATTGAACAGTACGGAACGGGTCAGTGTATCGACACCCGGCTGTGGATAGGCTGAGTCAGCAGAAGGGCTGCCCCACAAATCGCGCGGGGAGCCGCCCACGACGGTCGTACTTTGCGCTTCGGGGAACGGCGCGGGGCTCGGTTGATTTGGTACCGCAAACGGAAGTCGCTCAATTGCGCCGAGCAAACCCTTGTTTTCATCGATGGCCGGATTGTTGACCGCTGAAGAGACGGTCAACATTTTCGGCATGCCGCCGAATAGACCCTGCGGACCGTCGACTGGTGAATCATCTCTTGGGGCGGGTATAGTTGGCGGAAATTGCGAAGGGGAATTCAGGAAGATCGGGAGCGGCGTCAGCCACTTTGAGGCCGGAATGTTTGCGGGCGAGAATGGATTGGGAGGCAGAAAGACCGGCGGATGCCATGCCATGGCGCCGAGCTGCGCCGCCGAGAATGGTGCGGGGGTTACCGGCGCGACGGTGTGCTGATTGGTGAACGGATCGGTCCAATAATCGGGGTTCGCTGGACCGCCGAACGGCCCGGTTCGCGGCCACGCGAGGTTGGGCCACCCAGGCGTGTTTGGATCAAAGCGGGGATCGTTTGGCATTTGCTCACCGGCTCGTGCTGAAATGAAAAAAGGCCCCCGTGGGGGGCCTTGATTGGTGACGTGGATGCGAACGACGCGGATGCAACCGCGGACGGAGGCGTCTCCGTCGTCAGTCTGCTAGAAGGAGTGAGAGGAGCGCACGCAAAAAAGCCCGGCGCGGTTTCCCGCCCGGGCACACTTCGTGAGTTTCAATTTCACGAATAATCTGATTTGCGCAATCGCGTCAAGCGCTGCGTCGACCCGCGCGGCGCGGGTCGGGTAGTATTAGGTCCACCCCGACCACTACACTTCACGCCGCGGTCAGGCCGCCATCGAGCACCACCAACTGCCCAGTGACCGACTGGGTCTGCGCCAGATACACGGCAGTGGCCGCGACCTCCTCGGCGGTCGCCAGCCGATGCAGCGGGATGCGATCGAGCATCGCGGCCATGTATTTGGGATCGGTGCCGGCGCGCGAGGGCGAGGCGGTGTCGAGGCGCCCGGGCGCGATGGCGTTGACCCGGATGCCGTGGGGCGCCCACTCGATCGCCAGCATGCGGGTCATCTGGATGATCGCGCCCTTGGAGATGCCGTAGGTCGAGCGCTCGGGCGCCCCGATCAGGCCGTGGGTCGAGGCGATATTGATGATCGCGCCTTCCCGGGCGGTGCCGATCAGATGGCGCCCAACCTGCTGGGTCAACAGGAACGTGCCGGTGACGTTGACTTCCATCACCTCGCGCCACTCTGACGCCGTCACCTCGACCGCGAGCTTGCGCAAATTGGCTCCCGCATTGTTGACCAGCACGTCGAGACCGCCGAAAGTCTCGACGATCTGCGCGATGACCCGCTCGATGCCGGGCCCCGAGCGCAGATCGAGCGCCAGCGGCAACGTCCGCACGCCGAGCGGCGCGAGCGCGGCAAGTACGCCGGCCAAGTTTTCCGTGCGGGTCGCCGAGAGCGCAATATCGAAGCCGGCCCGCGCCAGCGCCAGCGCGCTCGCCGCCCCCACCCCATAGGATGCGCCGGTCACGAATGCGGTTCTGCGTGCCGCGGAAGTCGAAGTCGCCATTTTTTATTCGTCCAAGCCTGCAGCCAAAATGTCGGTCTCCTGATAGTCTGCTACCGGCGTGATCGCAATCCTCTCGATGCTGCATCTGATCGAACCAAATGCGCCCGCGCAGGGCTCAAGCTCTATTTCAACTTCGCCCCGAGCCGATCCATGTCCCAACAGGCTCTGATGCAACGCCTGCTCCCGTGGGCGACGCAGCGCGAAGCGTCCGATGACATTCGGACCGCCAAACCCGTCTAGATGAACGTCGATCAGGTCGCGCAGGCTGAAATCGAAGACGGCGTGCTTGAAGGGTGGCCCGCTATGTTTTCCGCCTTCGCTGAACATCGCCGCCAATCGTAGGCGGCTGCGACCCTTTCGAACGAGACGAAGCTCGAGAACTTCTGCATCGCCGAATTCCGGCCGGCCGCCGAACCAAGCGACCACTTCGCCACCGCCGGGAATTCCACGGAGGATCGAAATTGTTTCCTCGAACTCTCGTCTGCCATTGCTTGCCCCGAGCGTTGCCGGAGACATGATGCGAGGATCACCCTCGCGGATCTGACGATCGCGAGCAAGAGGCCGAGAGGAAGGCGCGGGCGGTCAGTTTCGTGCGCCACGACCCGGAGCGAGCTGCGACACATACGCCCCGTATATCCTGCGGATTCCAGTAGCGCGAGCCTGCGAACATCGCTCTAATATCCATCATTCGGCGGAGCCGGCCACGGAAGGACGCCATGTCGCGCATGCAAAGTTGCTTTCGTTTGATCCTGGTCGCCACGTTCGCGCTGGGCGTCGGTGCCTCCCAGCCCGTGCAGGCACAGGCGTTGACCAAGGTGCGGATCGGCAAGCCGCAGGCCGCCACCTTCCCGTTCGTGCCGGTCGATGTCGGGATCGCGACCGGCATCTTCAAGAAGCGCGGCCTGGAGGTCGAAATCGATCGATTTCGCCGGCGGTCCGCGGGTGCAGCAGGCCATCACCGCCAATGCGGTCGATATCGCGATCGGCTCGGGGCCCGAGATGGCTTTCACGCTCAAGGGCGTGCCGGAGATCGCCATCGCCGCCATGGCGGATGCGCCCTATGCGATCGTGCTGGCCGTGCTCAAGGACGGGCCTAAGACCGTGAGCGACCTCAAGGGCAAGACCGTGAGCATCTCGAGCGCCGGATCGCTCACCGACTGGCTCGGGCAGAACTTGTCGCGCCAGCAGGGCTGGGGCATCGACGGCATCAAGCTCGCCCCGCTCGGCACCACGGCGGCGCAGACCGCAGCTCTCAAGACCCGCCAGATCGACGGCATGATCGTAGAGGCCAACGGCGGCTACCGGCTGGAGGAGGACGGCTCCGGCCGCGTGCTGGTCCAGTTCGGCGACCTGATGAAGACGTTCCACGTCTATCTGCTGTACGCCCGGCGCGGCTTCGCGGAGCAGAATCCCGAGGGCGTGAAGGCATTCCTCGCCGCCTGGTTCGAGACCATCACCTATATGAACGAGCACAGGAGCGAGACCATCGACATCATGCGGCGCACGGCGGACGTATCGCAATTCATCGCAACCCGCGACTACGACGCCATGATCGGCATGTTCAACCGCACCGGCCGGTTCAATCCCGAGGCCCTCAAGGTGGTGTCGCGCTCGTTCGTCGAGATGGGCATGCTGCCGAGCGAGCCCGACATCAGCGCGCTGATCACGGAGAAGTACCTGCCGGCGGCGAAATGAACCATCAATGTCATTGCCGGGCATAGCCCGCGAAGACGGGCGTAAACGCCCTGATGTCCCGGCAATCGCGGCAAGGAGCGCGCGGCGGTGCAGGGCTGAGCGAGATGGTCGGAACAAGTCCGGCCATGACACCTACCCAAACAGATGACATCACCACACGAGGAAGCAATGCGAAAGTCTGCCACCACCACCCGTCTCGTCGCGAGCGCCGCCTGCCTGCTGGCGCTGACGCAGTTCGCCATGCCGCAACTCGCGCGCGCCGACAAGCTCGACGAGGTCAAGGCGCGCGGCAAGCTCCTGGTCGGCACCAGCGACACCTCGCCGCCGTTCAGCTCGCGCGAGAACGGCAAGGTCGTGGGCTACGACGTCGATCTCGCGGCGCGGGTCGGCCAGCGTTTGACGCTGCCGATGGAGACCATCTCGGTGGTCAACGCCGACCGCATCCCGGCCCTGCAGCAGGACCGGGTCGACCTGGTGGCGTCCGGCATCACCCGGGCCGAGAACCGCAGGAAGGACGTCGGCTTCAGCCTCGCCTATCTGGTGTCGCCGCACAAAGTACTGATTCGCAAGGACGGCGGCATCGCGACCGTCGGCCAGATGGCGGGCCGCAAGCTCGCTTTGGTCAAGACCGCGAGCGTCGATGCCGAGCTCAAGGCGGCGGTGCCGACCATGCAGATCGTGTTCTTCGAGGATTACGCCGCCTGCTTCAACGCGCTGCGCGACAAGAAGGTCGACGGCTTCCTGGCCGACGAGGTGCTGCTGGCCTCGTTCGCGCAGAAAGGCGGCTCGCCCCAGGACTACACTTTCATCCCCGACTATGAATTGCCGCGCACCGCCGGCTTCGCCATCAAGAAGGACGAGCCGCGCTTCACCCAATTCGTCGATCAGGTGCTGCTCGATCTGGAGAAATCCGGCGACGCGGAGAAAATCTTCGACGCATGGTTCGCGCCGGCCAAGCGGCCGTTCCGCATCCAACCGGACTAAAGTATCTACGTCATCGGTTCGCGGAGATCACCGCCACCGTGCGGTCACCGCGTCCGGCGCACACAGGCGCAGCGTCGCGCATCCAAGGTCTGGTCGGGATCGAGGCAGACCAGGGAGCAGACCGGCTTGCTCGGTCCGGGCTGCTCGCAAGCGCATTTTTTCTGGTTGAGGACCGTCGGCCGAAAGCAGATGAGCGCACAGGGCGCAGCCGCCGACCGCGCGGACGCCTGCCTGATCAATCCGGCTTGGCGCCCGAGAGCTTGACCACCTTGGCCCATTTGGCGGTCTCGTCCACGATCAGCTTGCCGAAATCGGCGGGCGAGCCCGACAGCACAGAGGCGCCGAGCTCGGCCAGGCGGGCCTTCATCTTGGGATCGGCCAGCACCGCGTTGGTCTCGCGGTTGAGGCGCTCGACCACGTCGGGGGGCGTGTTGCGCGGCGCCCCGATGCCGTACCATTGGCTCGCCTCGTAGCCCGGCACGAATTCGCCGATGGTCGGCACGTCCGGCAGCTCCGGCGATCGCGTCGCCGTGGTCACCGCCAGCGCCCGCAGCTGGCCGGATCTGACCAGCGCGATCACCCCCGGCATGGTGCCGAAGATCACCTGCACCTGCCCGCCGAGCAGATCGGCGATCGCCGGCGCCACTCCCCGATAGGGCACGTGCAGGATGGCGACCCCGGCCATCGCTTTGAACAGCTCGCCCGACATATGGTCGGGCGCGCCGTTGCCGCCCGAGCCCATATTGACCTTGCCGGGATTGGCCTTGGCATAGGCGATGAACTCCGGGACCGTCTTGGCCGGCAGGGACGGATTGACCACCATCACCAGCGGCACCCGGCCGATGCTCGCCACCGGCGCGATGTCGCGGATGAAATCGAAGCTGAGATTGTCGTAGAGGGTGGTGTTGATGGCGGCCGGTGAGTTCACCAGGAGCAGCGTGTAGCCGTCGGGCGGCGCCCGCACCACCACCTCGGCGCTGATATTGGTGCCGGCGCCCGGCCGGTTGTCGACCACGATCTGCTGGCCGAGCCGCTCCGACAGAGCTTGGCCGATCAGGCGCGCGATGATGTCGGCGCCACCCCCGGCCGCAAAACCCACCACCATGTGCACCGGCCGCACCGGATAGCTCTGCGCGAAGGCGGCCGCGGGTGCCGCGACCGCGGCACCCGCGAGACAAAGGAAGCGGCGGCGGATGAGGTTCATGGGCGTATCTCCTTCATGCGTCGCGCTCGGCGACGAAGCGGGCGGCCTCGATCAGGACGGCGGCCGCCTCCCCGAATGGCGCCAGCGCGGTTGCTGCCTCGGCCACCAGTTGCTTCAGCCGCGCCTTGGCGCCCTGCGTGCCCAGGATGCCGACCATGGTGGCCTTGCCGGCCTCGGCATCTTTGCCGGTCTGCTTGCCGACCAGCGCCGGATCGCCCTCGACATCGAGCAGATCGTCGGCGATCTGGAACGCGCGACCAACCGCGGAGCCGTAACGCTCGAGCGCCGCGCGCTCGGCGTCGCGGGCTTGCCCCAGGATGCCGCCGGAGCGGCAGCCGAAGCTCAGAAGCGCGCCGGTCTTCATGGCCTGCAACGTCACCACTTCGGTCTCGCCGAGCCGCTGCACCTTGCCGCCGTCGAAGCGGCCCTCGGCCGCGAGGTCGAGCATCTGGCCGCCCGCCATGCCGCCGAGGCCGGATGCGCGTGCCAGCGCCATCACCAGCTCGATCCGCACCGCCGGATCCGGATGGGTCTGCGACCGCGACAGGATGTCGAACGCGAAGGTCAAAAGTCCATCGCCGGCCAGGATGGCGGTCGCCTCGTCGAAGGCCTTGTGCACCGTCGGGCGGCCGCGGCGGAGCGCATCGTTGTCCATCGCCGGCAGATCGTCATGCACCAGCGAATAGCAGTGCACGCATTCGAGCGCCGCCCCTACCGCCAAAGCCTGCTGCCGGGGCACCCCGAACAGTGCCGCGCTCGCCACCACCAGAAACGGCCGGAAGCGCTTGCCGGCCCCCAGGCTCGCATACCGCATGGCCTTGAGCAGGCGCGCCGGCCGGCCGAGCTCCTGCTTGACTGGTTCCGCCGCCAGCAACTGATCGAGCAGACCGTCGGTGTCCTTCGCGATTTGGTTGAGCTGGTCCTGAAATCGTACGGTTGCGTTCACGCCGTTATCCATCCCCTTCTGGCCTTGTGCGCCTCGTTTAACGGAACGCGAATTGATCTCCAACCCCGAAACGAAGGGATCGCGGCAGCTGCCCCAAGGTAAGCCGCCCACGGCAAAATTCACCTTGGGCGGCATGATTTTACACGGCATCGACAATCCCACTATACCCCCGTATTGCCACCTCCGATCTATGGTGAACGGCAAGGTCCGATAATCTCCATGCTGGCTCAAATCCTCGCCGCGCTGGCGCTCGCGATCTGGCTCTACCTGCTGCTCGGCCGCGGCGGATTCTGGCTGTCGTCCCAGCGCGACGACGGCACGCCAGCGCCGCCGGCGGCTTGGCCCAAGCTCGCCATCGTGATCCCGGCGCGCGATGAGGCCGACGGCATCGGGGCCTGCATCGGCTCGCTCCTGCGGCAGGATTATGCGGGCGAATGGAGCATCGTCCTGGTGGACGACGGCTCTGGCGACGGCACCGCCGACATCGCGCGGCAGGCTGCATCGGGGATCGGGGCCGGGCGGCGGCTGGACGTGCTCGCCGGCGCTCCGTTGCCGGCCGGCTGGACCGGCAAGCTGTGGGCGGTGGCGCAGGGCGTCGAGATCGCCGGGCGCGGAATGCCGGACTATTTCCTGCTCTCGGACGCCGATATCGTCTATGCGCCCGACGTGCTCTCAAGCCTCGCCGCGCGCGCCCGGGCCGGCGGATTGGGGCTCGCCTCGCTGATGGTCAAGCTGCGTTGCGAGAGCCTGGCGGAGCGCGCCCTGATACCGGCCTTCATATTCTTCTTCGAGATGCTCTACCCGTTCGCCTGGATCAACCGCCCGGAGGCCGCGACCGCCGGCGCTGCCGGCGGTTGCATGCTGGTTCGCGCCGATGCGCTGCGTGCGGCTGGCGGCATCGCGGCCATCCGCAATGCCTTGATCGACGACTGCGCGCTGGCTGGCGCGCTCAAGCGGCACGGCCCGATCTGGCTCGGCCTCACCGATCGGGCCCACAGCATCCGGGCCTACCCGGGCTTCGCGGACATCCGGCGCATGGTGGCGCGCTCCGCCTATGCGCAATTGCACTACTCGCCGCTCCTCCTCGCGGGCGTGCTCGCCGGCATGGTGCTGACCTATCTGGCGCCGCCGCTGCTCGCGCTCTTCGGCAGCGGCTCGGCCCGGATCATGGGCCTTGCGGCCTGGCTGCTGATGGGGCTCGCGTTGCAGCCGACCTTGCGATTTTACCGGGTCTCGCCGCTCTGGGGGATCGCGCTGCCGGCCATTGCTTTCTGTTATACGCTGTTTACCCTCGACTCCGGCCTGCAATACTGGCGTGGCAAAGGCGGCCTGTGGAAGGGCCGGGTCCAGGCCGCAGACTCAATGAAATCAAGGGATTAGAGAGTTAAAAACAGAGAATGAATGAACGCCGTAAAAGTACCTCCCGGCGCGCAAAACCCTATATAGAGAGCCGCCAAGGGTCGAGAGCGAGAGAATAGCAGAGTAATGACCGACACTCCGGCCGCATTGCGATCAGGCAAGTCCCATCGCGACGAGAACTTTCCCGTCGCCTCGCACCTCATTCATCCGCGTCATCGCGGCGCCATCCTGGCCTTCTACGAGTTCGTCCGCATCGCCGACGATATCGCGGATCATGCTGGGCTTTCGGAGCGCGACAAGCTGGCGCATCTGGACGAGCTCGAGGCCTGCCTCCTCGGCAAGAACGACCAAGTGCGCGAGGCCGTCACGCTGCGGACGCAGCTGCGGCAGCGCAACCTCGCACCCCGCCACGCGCTCGACCTCCTGACGGCTTTCCGCATGGACGTGACCAAGCTGCGCTACCGCGACTGGGACGACCTGATGAGCTATTGCAGCTACTCCGCCATGCCGGTCGGGCGCTTCGTGTGCGACGTGCACGGCGAGGATCGCGCGGTGTGGCCCGCCAACGACGCGCTGTGCGCCGCGCTGCAGATCATCAATCACCTGCAGGATTGCGGCGCCGATTACCGCAACCTCGATCGCGTCTATGTGCCGCTCGATGCGCTGGCGGCGAGCCGCGCCAACGTCGAGGATCTGGGTGCTGCGGCAGCGCCGCCGGCGCTGCGCGAGTGCCTGCGCGGCCTGGCCCGGCGCACCGGGGCGCTGTTGGAGGAGAGCGTGTCGTTCTCCGCGCGCATCGCCGATTTCCGGCTCGCCATGGAGGTCGCCGTCATCCAGTCGCTGGCGCGCCGCCTCACCGCCATCCTGCTCGCGCGCGATCCCTTGAGCGAGAAGGTGCACCTGAAGGGGCCCGCCGTCGCGCTGATCGGCATCGCCGGAGTCATGACCGGCGCCTTCGGGCGCATGGAGCGGGCGCTGGCGCCGCTCGCCAGGTCCTACCGGGCGTGAGCGTGCAAGCCGCAAGCCCCAACATCACGAGCTCGCATCGCGCCGCGGGCAGCTCGTTCTATACGGCAATGAAGATATTGCCGCGCCGGCAGCGCGAGGCGATGTTCGAAATCTACGGCTTCTGCCGCCGCGTCGACGACATCGCGGATTCCGACCGTCCGCGTGCGGAGCGGCTGATCGAGCTCGCCGCCTGGCGCGCCGACGTGAACGCGCTCTATGCCGGGCAGGTGCCGCCGCGGCTCGCCGGCCTGGCCAGGCCCATGCGGGACTTCGATCTGGCGCGGGAGGATTTTCTCGCGCTCATCGACGGCATGGAGATGGACGCCTTCGACGACATTCGCGGCCCCAGCGCCGCCATCCTGGACCTTTATTGCGACCGGGTCGCGAGCGCGGTCGGGCGCCTGTCGGTGCGCGTGTTCGGGGTCGAGCGCGAAGCCGGCATCAAGCTCGCGCACCACCTGGGGCGCGCCCTGCAGCTCACCAACATCCTGCGCGACCTGGACGAGGACGCGGTAGTGGGCCGTCTCTATCTGCCGCGCGAGGCGCTCCAGCGCGCCGGCATCGACACCAACGATCCCAAGGCGGCGCTGCGCAGCGCCACGCTGGGCCAGGTCTGCGCCGAGCTGGTCGAGCGCGCGCGCGGGCATTTCGTGCAGGCCGACCGGATCATGGCCGCCCTGCCGCGCAGAAGCGTGCGGGCGCCGCGCATCATGGGCCTGGTCTATGGCTCCATCCTCGACAAGCTGGCGGCGCGCGGCTGGGCGGCACCGCGCCAGCCGATCCGCCTGCCGCGCGCGCGCCTGTTGTGGATCGTGCTGCGTCACGCCGTGGTGTAATGGCGCAAACCGTCCACATCATCGGTGCCGGCCTGGCCGGGCTCGCCGCCGCGGTCGCGCTCAGGAAGCGCGGTCGGCAGGTGGTGGTGCACGAGGCCACCACTTTTGCGGGCGGCCGCTGCCGCTCCTATCACGATGCCGCGCTCGGCATGACCATCGACAACGGCAATCACCTACTGTTGTCGGGCAATCATGCCGCGCTCGGTTTCCTGCGCGACATCGGGGCCGCGCAGAAGCTGCCGATTCCGCCCGCCGCCGCCTTCGATTTCATCGATCTTAAGAGCCGCGAACGCTGGACCTTGCGCATGAACGCGGGCCGCGTGCCATGGTGGATTTTCGATTCCGCCATGCGGGTTCCGGGCACCGGCGCGCTCGATTATCTCAAGCTCGCCCCGCTGCTGTTCCCGCCCGCCGGCAAGCCGATCGGCGAGGTCATCGTTTGCAGCGGGTCGCTCTATGCGCGCCTGGTCGAGCCGCTGCTCTTGGCGGCGCTCAACATCGCGCCGCCGCTCGGCTCCGCCAAGCTCGCCGGTGCGGTGATCCGCGAGACGCTGGCCGCCGGTGGCGCCGCCTGCCGGCCGCTGATCGCACGCGACGGCTTGGGCGCGACCCTGATCGAGCCCGCGCTCGCCCACCTGGCGCAGCACGGCGTCGACCTGCGGCTCGGCCATCAGCTGCATGCCTTCAAATTCGCGGACCCGCAGGTCGCGGGTCTCGATTTCGGCGCCGACAGCATCGCGCTCGCGCCACAGGACACCGTCATCCTGGCGGTACCGCCATACGCCGCCACCACGCTAGTGCCGGGTCTCGAAGCCCCGACCGAGTTCCGCGCTATCGTCAATGCGCATTTCCGCATCGACCCGCCCGCCGGATTGCCGCCGATCCTGGGCGTCCTCAATGCCGCGACCGACTGGATCTTCACGTTTCCGGGCCGCCTCTCGGTGACCATCAGCGCCGGCGACCGGCTCATCGATACGCCACGCGAGAGCCTGGCGCGCACCCTCTGGGACGAGGTCCAGGCCGCGACCGGACTTTCCGCCGCGCTGCCGCCGTGGCAAATAGTACGGGAGCGGCGCGCCACTTTCGCCGCCACGCCGGCGCAGGATGCACGGCGGCCGGGGCCCGCCACGCGCTGGCGCAATCTGGTTCTGGCCGGCGATTGGACCGACACCGGGCTGCCCGCCACCATCGAGGGCGCCATCCGGTCCGGCAACCGCGCCGCCGATTTGGTGGCATCGAATTTGTAAATCGAATCTGTAGGATGGGTAGAGCTCTTGCGAAACCCATCACGGCCGCCGATGGGTTTCGCATAGCCCGCGAAGACGGGCGTAAACGCCCTGATGGGCTCGACCCATCCTACGAGCTGACAACGACGAGACACTGATGTCTGATGCCTCCCCTACCCTCACGTCGAGCATCGATGGCCGCGATCTGTCGATCGATGACGGCATCGCGGCCGCGACCCGCGCCTTGCTCGCCCGACAAGAGGCGGACGGCCATTTCGTGTTCGAGCTCGAGGCCGACGCCACCATCCCGGCCGAATACGTGCTGCTGCGCCACTATCTGGCGGAGCCGATCGACACGCCGCTCGAGGAGAAGATCGCGGCCTATCTGCGCCGCATCCAGGCGCCCCATGGCGGCTGGCCGCTGTTCCGCGACGGCGAGTTCGACATGAGCGCCAGCGTGAAGGCCTATTTCGCCCTCAAGATGGTCGGCGATTCGCCCGATGCCACCCATATGCGGCGCGCCCGCGAGGCCATTTTGGCGCGCGGCGGCGCCGGGCGCAGCAACGTGTTCACCCGCCTGATGCTGGCGCTGTTCGGCTTCATCCCGTGGCGCGCGGTGCCGGTGATGCCGGTCGAGATCATGCTGTTGCCGCGCTGGTTCCCGTTTCATATCGACAAGATGTCCTATTGGAGCCGCACCGTCATCGTGCCGCTCCTGGTGCTGATGGCGCGCAAGCCCAAGGCCCGCAACCGCAAGGGCGTGCGCATCGACGAGCTGTTCCTGGAGCCGCCCGGCGAGCTTCGCCTCGCCCCCAAGGCGCCGCAGCAGAAATGGGTCTGGTTCCTGCTGTTTCGCGTCATCGATGTGATGCTGCGTTGGCTAGAGCCGCGCTTTCCGCAAGGCATGCGCCAGCGCGCCATCGACCGCGCGGTCGCGTTCGTGAAAGAGCGGCTCAACGGCGAGGACGGGCTCGGCGCCATCTTCCCCGCCATGGCCAACAGCGTGATGATGTTCGACATGCTCGGCCTGCCGGCCTATGACCCGCTGCGCGCGGTGGCGCGCAAGTCGGTCGAGAAGCTGGTGGTGGTGCATGCGCACGAGGCCTATTGCCAACCCTGCGTGTCGCCGGTGTGGGACACGGGGCTGGTGTGCCAGACCCTGCTCGAGGTCGGCGGCGAGGAGGCGGTGGCGCGGGCGCGCCGCGCCCTCGACTGGCTCGCCCCCAAGCAGGTGCTCGACGTCGCCGGCGACTGGTCGGTGCGCCGCCCGCAGCTGCGCCCCGGCGGCTGGGCCTTCCAATACGCCAATCCGCACTATCCCGACGTCGACGATACCGCGGTCGTGGTCATGGCGATGGACCGCGAGCAGCACCTCGACCGCCACGAGAAGTTCGCTCCCGCCATCGCCCGCGCGCGCGAATGGATCGTCGGCATGCAGAGCCGCAGCGGCGGCTGGGGGGCGTTCGATTCCGACAACGAGTACGACTACCTCAACAACATTCCGTTCGCGGACCACGGCGCTCTGCTCGATCCGCCGACCGAGGACGTCACCGCCCGCTGCCTCTCCATGCTGGCGCAGCTCGGCGAGCGGCGCGCGCATCCCACGCTGCGGCGCGCGATCGGCTACCTGCGCAAGACTCAACTTCCGGACGGCAGCTGGTATGGCCGCTGGGGCATGAACTACATCTACGGCACCTGGTCGGTGCTGTGCGCGCTCAATGCCGCCGGCCTCGACCACGGCACGCCCCAGATCCGCAAGGCGGTGGAATGGCTCACCGCCATCCAGAACCCCGACGGCGGCTGGGGTGAGGACGGATCGAGCTACAAGCTCGACTATCGCCGCTACGAGCGCGCGCCCAGCACCGCCTCGCAGACCGCCTGGGCGGTGCTCGGCCTGATGGCGGCCGGCGAGGTCAACCGCCCGGCGGTGCAGAGCGGCATCGACTATCTGCTTCGCAACCAGGGCGCCGACGGCTTCTGGGACGAGCCGCGCTACACCGCGACCGGCTTCCCGCGGGTGTTCTACCTGCGCTACCACGGCTACCCGAAATTCTTCCCGCTATGGGCGCTGGCGCGCTGCCGCAACCTGCGCAGGGAGGGGACCGAGATGGTGACGTTCGGGATGTGAGCGGCCGGCAAGCGCCGGTGCTCGACCGCGAATCAGGATGGCGCCGGTAAGCACCCGCTGTTTCATTGGAGAAATGCTAGTTCGTTCGGCCAAAAGTAGGATGGGTTGAGCTTCGGTCAGCCTGCCGTCATCCGGCGCCTTGCCTGCGCACGAACCGGCCGTTGGTGCGCTCGAAGCTCGCCACCAGGCTCGCATTCCTGGCGTCGGTCCATCCGGCCATCGGCACCTCGCCGTGGTCCACCTCGCCGGTCTCGCGGATCTCGATCAGACGATATTTGACTCGGACGAACAGCCGCTGCCCTGGCGGGATGGCGGCGGCGAGTGCCCGGATGTCGTCGCGGTACGGCTCTTCCCGCCAGCGGTCGGGATAGCTGGGGTCGACGTGGATGACGATGTGGGTCTCGGGCTCAACCGCCTCGGCTGTGATCATCATCCTGGCTTTGGCCGGATACCACCGCTCGGTATCGAGCACCGCTTCGAGCCCACCCGAGTACCATCCGCAGACGAAATTCCGGCACGCGTCGGGGCGGTCGTCATAGATGCGGCAGCCGCCCCTGCCGGGCGCACAATGCCGGCACCAGGTCCAGCCCGGCCGATCCTCCACTCCCTCGATCGACAGGAGCTTGCAGCACAGCGAGCAGGAACCGCAGGATTTTCCCACGTGGCTTCTCGGGTTCACTCGGGGCTCATCTGGCGAGCTTAGGATATCCGGCGCGGGATGGCGACGCCGCTCTGGTATTCCGATGCCGTCCGCGCCGACACCCATCAGGCAATACCGTCAAGCAATACCGTCGGCCGCCGCCTGCTTTTCGACAGAGTCTCGCCCGGTTTCCGTCGGGAGGGGATTTTACCTTTGCGTCCGGCGGCGGTGGGTGGGCTATGCTGGAAGAGCTCGTCAGTAGCGTGATTTCGTTTGCTCCCGGTAGCGCACCTATGATGGGCCTGCTGGTGATGCTGCCCGGATTGTTTGTTTGCTACATGCATTACCGTCTCTCGGCGCGAGACGTCGGTCCCGACCTGTCGCTGCGAACGCTCGAATCGATCGAGCTGCGGCGCTCGGTGATGCTGTACGAGATGGCATCCAGACGGATCAAGGAAGGTTGCGCAGATTTCCGAAAACGCAAACGCAAACGCAGCTGGCGGCAGATCGTCGGCGGCGAGCGCAGCGCCTTCCGGCAACAGTTTCGCGAGGAGCTGGCGGACCTGGAGGCCTACGCCCGCGACCTGCGCTCGACCATCATCCGGCTGCGGCGTCGTCCGTTCCAGCGCTACAAATCCTGGGCGCATGTGATGAGCGCCCGGTTCGCGCTCAGCCGCTCGCTCGGCTTATGCGCGCTCATCCTGGCGCTGATGGTCGCCTTGTTCTGCTACATCCAGCCGATCCTGTGGGCGCCTGGAATCGACGCCGGCTTCAAGACGCTGGTGCTGTGGGAGGCGATGAAAGGCCGGCTCCTGCTCGCCAATTGGATGGCGGTCAATTTCGTCGCGGTCGCGATCCCGGCATTTTACGTTTTCCGCCGCGCCCGGCTGCACCGCAAGCACCGGCCCGAGATCCGGAAATTCAAGGCGTTCGCAGCAACCGATCCGGACCAGCTGATCGAGGAGGCGCGCGGCGGGGAAACGGCGGACGAGGCGCCGGCTCCGGAAATACCGGAGGCGATCGACGACGGCCGCTGGTACGCGGTCCTCGGCGTCCTGCCGTCGGCCACGCTCGAGGATATCAAGCAGGCCTACAAGACGCAGATCAAGAAGAACCACCCGGACCGGGTCCACGACATGTCGGCGTCGTTCGTGAAGCTCGCCGAAGCCGAGACCAAGAAGCTGAATGCGGCCTATGCGGAAGCATTGCTGAGCTTCCAGCAGACGACGGCTTGATCGCTGCGCCGGTCCCCCGGTCGCTTCAAGCGGTATTGCCATCCGCCTTCGTGCTTCGTATGGCTTGCGCGCAGAATGACCGACATCTGGTCGACACGAAACCCCGGAGACGATATGGCAGACGAGCAGCAACGACCCAAATTCCGTTATCAGGACATGCCCGACCTCAGCGAGACCTTCGCGGATTCGATCGGCAGCTGGTCGTTCGACGGCAGCACGCTGCGCATCGAGTTCCTGGTGTCGCGGCTCGATCCGCTCAAGGCGGGCGATGCGGCGAGCGGCCGTGCGGTGCCGGTATGCCGGCTGGTGCTGACCACTGCGGCGGCGGTGGAGCTGATCCGGGCGAACGGCCAGATCACCAACGCCCTGATGCAGGCCGGCGTGTTGCGGCAGAGCGAGAGCAACGAGGTGCCGGCGGGCAAGCTGAGCTGAGCTGGGGACTGCGGTTCTCGGTCGGGAAGTACGGCCATCACAGCTCCCAGCAGCGATAGGCCGAACTCCGGCCGGCTGAAGAGCATGCGCTGCTCTCGAACAACGAGCACCAGTTGCGCGGGATCGGTCAGATGTCCGCAGAGATTCTTGGCGATCGCCCTGAAAACGCGTGTTTCGGGATAAGGAATGACGTCGATATCCTGGGTTGCCCAACGCTGGATGTTCAAAACGTTGGTATCGGGCGACGTGTGGACCACGTACTGCCTGACCGCCGCCGGCAGGTCGCGCGCACCCGCATCGCTGGCGTAAATGATCGCTTCCGTCAAATTGCCCGAATAGATGGCCGAGGACAGCAGGGAATCCCACAAATTGAAAAAGCTCAAGATCGGCAGCAGCAGGAACAGCGCGAGCACGGCGGCATGATCCCAACGCGCGTCGGTCCAGATGACCTCGCGAAACGAGAACTGCGCATTGCCGGCAAACAGCAGAATATCGAGCGCCGCCATCGTCGCGGTCCATGGCCACACGATGGGGTTCCAGTCCAGCCCGACCGGACCGAACATGGCGAGAATGAACAGGTGCATGGCGACCGCAAGAATCAGCGCGACACGGCGAAACCGCCGCGTCAGCAAGCCCACTCCGAACAGGATCTGCACGAAGGGGGCGGCCATTCCGAGAAGGTGGAGCGCCCCGGCGGCGGAAGGAATCGCATCGGCGATCGGCGAAACGATCCACGGAAAATCGTTCTCGACGAAGTTCCAGTTCAGTTTCTGTAGCCCGGAGAACACATAGGTCCCCGCAATGACGAGGCGGGCGATATTGAGGGTTCGTTTCTGTCCGCCGATATCCTGGCTGCTCCAGGAGAACAGCCGCAGCGTAGCGAGCAGAACGACGTACTGGAAAACCCACGGCTGCCACCTGGTCTGGTCCAGACCGCAGAAGATCAGCACGATCAAGAGGAATACTGCGATGAATTTCCGCGGCTCGGGTGCCACCAGGATCGCGATCGCGAGTACGAAGAGCGCTGCGAACAGCCCCCGAGCCACGATGTCATCGAGGGCTGGCAGCCCGCCGAAGACCGGCGCCGCCGGATAGGAGCGCGGGCCGATCCAAAGCCGCGAGGACATGAGCAGCCCGATGCAGAACGCGACGACAACGACGATCTTCAGCCAAAATATGCGATCCGCCGGCTTCTCCAGAAGCGACGAAATGGCCAAGCCGACCCTGCCTTTGAAGCGATGCGATTCACCCGAAGCCGACATCAGCGTGCCCGATCTGTGCCAGCAAAGCCTGGCATGAACTCGGTACCACTCTAGCGGCGCTGAATATGCAACGGTAGCAGCGGAGCCCCCGACCTGATGCACCGGCGGGGCGAAACGCAGCTCCTTGTTGCGAGAGGACCGGGTCCGCGCCTTCGCGGCGACGCGCGACGCGCGGTCAGCGCGTCGACAAGCACCTGCATGCGCGCACTGAAGCTAGGCTGCTGTGGTGGTGGCGGAGGCCTTGGCGGGGGGCTTGCGGGTGGCCTTCTCCTGCGCCTCGGCGGCGCGGATCTCGGAGAGGCGTTGCTGCACCTGGTCGGAGAAGATGTATTGCGCCGGCCGCTGGTTCTCCAGCGAGATTTCCGGCGCCATCGGACCGTCGGTGCGCGGGCCGCGCAGCGCCACCTTGATGGCCTTGAGCGGCGACTTGAACATCGCTTCGGCGGCGGTCGCCTCATAGCCGCAATGGGCCATGCAGTTGGCGCATTTCTCGTAGGCGCCGGTGCCGTAGCTGTCCCAGTCGGTGGTCTCCATCAGCTCGGTGAAGCTCTTGGTGTAGCCCTCGCCCAGGAGGTAGCAGGGCTTCTGCCAGCCGAAGATGTTGCGGGTGGGCATGCCCCAGGGCGTGCAGTGGAAGGTCTGGTTGCCGGCCAGGAAGTCGAGGAACAGAGCCGAGTGCAGGAACTTCCAATTCTTGCCCTTGCCGTAATCGAACACCTTGCGGAACAATTCCTTGGTCTTGCGGCGGTTGAGGAAGTGGTCCTGATCGGGCGCCCGCTCATAGGCATAGCCGGGCGAGATGGTGACGCCGACGTCGAGCTCGGAGGAGAGATCCAGGAACGCCGCGATGTCCTTGGCGGGATGGCCGTCGAAGATGGTGGCATTGACGTTGACGGCGAAGCCCCTGGCCTTGGCGGCCTTGACGGCCGACACCGCGCGCTCGAAGCCGCCTTCCATGCATACCGACTTGTCGTGGTGCTCCTTGATGCCGTCGAGATGCACCGAGAAGAACAGGAACTCGGAAGGCTCGAACAGATCGAGCTTCTTCTCCAAAAGCAGCGCGTTGGTGCAGAGCGAGACGTATTTCTTGCGCGCCACCAAGCCCTTGACGATCTCGCCGATCTCCTTGTGGATCAACGGCTCGCCGCCCGGGATGGCGACCATCGGGGCGCCGCATTCGTCGGCGGCGTCGAGGCATTCCTTGACCGAGAGACGGCGGTTGAGGATGGCATCCGGATAATCGATCTTGCCGCAGCCGGTGCAGGCGAGATTGCAGCGGAACAGCGGCTCCAGCATCAGCACCAGCGGGTAGCGCTTGCGCCCCATGAGCTTCTGCTTGAGGATGTAGGCGCCGATGCGCATCTCGCGGTGGAACGGAATGGCCATGCTGTCGACCTCTTCAGACTTTTCTTGTGCGCCGCGCTGTTGCCGAGCGACGCGTTGATGCCTGCCTTCAGGCGACGGTAGCCAGCTCGGCCGGCAGGCGAAACTCGATATTCTCCTCGCGGCCGGGCAGCACCGAGACATCGACCGGCCCGAGCCGCCGCAGCGATTTGATCACGTCGTCGACCAGCACCTCGGGCGCCGAGGCGCCCGCGGTGATGCCGACCGTCTCGGCGCCCTTGAGCCAGGCGGGATCGAGCTCGCTGCCGTCGGCGATCAGATAGCTCGGCACCCCCTCTTCGCTGCCGATCTCGCGCAACCGGTTGGAGTTGGAGCTGTTGGTGGCACCCACTACCAGGATGATGTCGACCAGCTTGGAAAGCTCGCGCACCGCGGTCTGGCGGTTTTGCGTGGCGTAGCAGATGTCGCGCGTCTCCGGACCGACGATGTCCTTGAAACGGCGCTCCAGCGCATGGATGATGCCCTGGGTGTCGTCGACCGAGAGCGTGGTCTGGGTCACGTAGGCTACGGGAGTGTCCGGCGAAAGCTCGAGCTTGGCGACCTCGGCCTCGTTCTGCACGAGGATCACGGGCGCCGAAATTTGGCCCATGGTGCCTTCGACCTCGGGATGGCCGGCATGGCCGATCAGGATCAGCTTACGGCCCTGGCCGACATAGCGCTTGCCCTGATTGTGCACCTTGGTGACCAGCGGACAGGTGGCGTTGAGCACCGGCAGGTCGCGGGCGGCGGCCTCCTCCTCGACGCTCTTGGCCACCCCGTGGGCGCTGAAGATGGTGACCGAATTGGGCGGCACCTCGGAGAGCTCCTCCACGAAGCGGGCACCCTTGGCCTTGAGGCTCTCGACCACATGCTTGTTGTGCACGATCTCGTGGCGCACATAGACGGGCGGCCCGTATTTCTGCAGCGCGCGCTCGACGATCTCGATGGCGCGCACCACGCCCGCGCAAAAACCCCGCGGCTGAGCCAGGATCACTTTCATCGTTTCGGTTCCATCGGCGGCTCGCTTTCGCCGGCATCTGCTGCCGCGTCGGCCGACCTCATTATAGGGCAAATGGTGATAGCGCCGCGCCGACCCAAGGGGTCAGCGCAGCTTGACGAATTCCCGGCGGGCATCCTTTCCGAGCGCTTCGAAGACCTTCGCGACGATGCCTTTGGCGTCGAGACCGGCCACCGCATACATGGCGGCAGGGCTGTCATGCTCGATGAACATGTCGGGCAGGATCATGCAGCGGACCTTGAGGCCGTTGTCCAGCGCGCCGTGGTGGGTGAGTACCTGCAGCACCTGGGCGCTGAAGCCGCCGATGGCGGCCTCCTCGACGGTGATCAACACTTCGTGCTCGCGCGCCAGCCGGAGCACCAGGTCGACGTCGAGCGGCTTGGCGAAGCGCGCGTCCGCGACCGTGGTGGTGAGGCCGTGCGAGGCGAGCGTCTCGGCGGCGGCGAGGCAATGCGCGAGCCTGGTGCCGAAGCTCAACAGCGCGACTGAGCTGCCTTCGCGCAGGATGCGGCCCTTGCCGATCTCCAGCGGCACGCCGAACTCCGGCATGTCGACCCCGACGCCGTCGCCGCGCGGATAACGCAACGCGCTCGGCCGGTCGTCGATGGCGGCCGCGGTCGCCACCATGTGGACCAGTTCGGCCTCGTCGGCCGCCGCCATGATCACGAATCCGGGCAGGCAGCCCAGATAGCTGACATCGAATGAGCCCGCGTGGGTGGGGCCGTCGGCCCCGACCAGGCCGGCGCGATCCAGCGCGAAGCGCACCGGCAGGCGCTGGATGGCGACGTCGTGCACCACCTGGTCGTAGCCGCGCTGCAGGAAGGTCGAATAGATGGTGGCGAACGGCTTATAGCCTTCGGTCGCGAGCCCGGCCGCGAACGTCACCGCATGCTGCTCGGCGATGCCGACATCGAAGGTGCGGTCCGGAAACGCCTTGCCGAAAATATCGATGCCGGTGCCCGACGGCATGGCGGCCGTGATCGCCACGATGCGCTCGTCCTTGCGCGCCTCCTTGACCAGGCTTTCGCCGAACACCTTGGTGTAGGACGGCGCGTTCGACTTCGGCTTGTCCTGCTTGCCGGTCGAGACGTCGAACTTGACGACGCCGTGATACTTGTCGTCGGAGGCCTCGGCGGGCGCGTAGCCCTTGCCCTTCTGGGTCACCACATGGACCAGCACCGGGCCCTCGCGGGTGTCGCGCACGTTCTTGAGCACCGGCAACAGATGGTCGAGATTGTGCCCGTCGATCGGGCCGATGTAGAAAAATCCGAGCTCCTCGAACAAGGTGCCGCCGGTGACCAGGCCGCGGGCATATTCCTCCATGGCGCGGGCGCGCTGCTCGAGGAATTTCGGCAGGCGCTTGGCGAGCTGCCGGATGGTCTGGCGCAGCGAGCGGTACGGACGCCCCGATACCAGGCGGGCCAGGTAGGCCGACAAGGCGCCGACCGGCGGCGCAATCGACATATTGTTGTCATTGAGGATGACGATAAGGCGCGAGTCCATGGCGCCGGCATTGTTCATGGCCTCGTAGGCCATGCCGGCCGACATAGCACCGTCCCCGATCACGCAGACCACATTGTGGGACAGTCCGGCGAGGTCGCGGGCGACCGCCATGCCCAGGCCCGCCGAGATGGAGGTCGAGGAGTGGGCGGCGCCGAACGGGTCGTATTCGCTTTCCGCCCGCTTGGTGAATCCCGACAGGCCGCCAGCTTGGCGAAGCGTACGGATCCGGTCGCGCCGGCCAGTGAGGATCTTGTGCGGATAGGCCTGGTGCCCGACATCCCACAACAGCCGGTCGCGCGGGGTATCGAACAGATAGTGCAGTGCAACCGTAAGCTCGACGACGCCGAGCCCTGCCCCCAGGTGGCCGCCGGTCACCGCCACCGCGCTGATGGTCTCGGCGCGCAATTCATCGGCGACCTGGCGCAGGTCTTTTTCGGGCAGGCGGCGCAGGTCGGCAGGCGTGGCGATCGTATCGAGCAAGGGAGTGGGCGTGACACCGATGGGATTTGCTATAGTCATGATCACTATATTTCCTGCTAGCACACGGTGGCAGACAAGCGAGCCGGACGAAGATGCGATTCAAACAAGGAAATCCAAAGCTCTGGTCCAAAGCGCCAAGTAAGCTGAGCTAACGGTTGCGCGCCTCCACGGCCGCAGGCATTGCCTGGCGGCCCCAGAGACCCGAGAGCATCGATAGTTAAGGCTTTGAATACCCGGATGGTTCGCCCGGTTCAAGGGCTCAAGCCAGATTTCACGCACAAAGTCGGGAAAGAACGAATCATGCTAAAAGCTAAACTTGCTGCGCTGGTTAATATTTGCACGCGTAATGCTTGGGTCGTGATCGTCATTGCACTGTTTCTGTCTGTTGTTTCAGGCATCTATGCAGTCCGTAATTTTGCCATTAATACGAACGTTAACCAGTTAATCTCTCCCGACCTTCCCTGGCGCCAACGAGAGCTTGCCTTTGTTGACGCCTTCCAAGGAAACCACGAGCAAATCCTTGCGGTCGTCGATGCCGCCACCTCGGAGCGGGCGACCGCGGCCAGCAAGGCCCTGGCGGAGAAGCTGCGGGCCAACCCGGCCCTGTTCCCCTCGGTCCAGGAGCTGAGCGAAAACCCGTTTTTTGCCCATAATGGCCTTTTGTTCCTGCCAGCCGAGGAAGTCGCCGGCACCGTCGGCGGCCTCGCACAATCGCAGCCGCTGCTGCAGGTGCTGGTGGCCGACCCCTCCTGGCGCGGGCTGGTGCAGGCGCTCGACTTTTCGCTGCAGGGCATCCAGGCGCAGAAATTCACCCTCGACGACATGGTCCGTCCCCTGACCATGTTCGCCCAGCCGATCGAGGACGTGCTGGCGGCAAAGCCCGCGAGCTTCTCCTGGCGGGAGCTGGTGAACAAGAAGCCCCCCACCCCCAACGACCTCCGACGCTTCATCGAGATCAACCCGGTGCTCGATTATGCCGCCTTGGAGCCCGGCAAGAAGGCCACCGACGCGATCCGGCAGGCGGCCGCCGACCTGCATTTCGATACCCAGTATCACGCGCGGGTGCGGCTTACGGGCGCAGTCGCGATCCAGGACGAGGAATTCGCCACCCTCAAGGACCACGCCACCGAGAATGCGATCGGCACCATCATCGTGGTCCTGATCATCCTGTGGCTGGCGTTGAAGTCGCCGAAAATCATCCTGGCGGTGTTCCTGAGCATCTCCATGGGTCTCGCCATGACGGCGGCGCTCGGATTGTGGATGGTGGGGGCGCTCAACCCGATCTCGATCGCGTTCGCGGTCCTGTTCGTGGGCATCGGGGTGGATTTCGGCATCCAGTTCAGCGTGCGCTATCGCTCCGAGCGCTACGAGATCAACAATCTGCGCGTGGCGCTCGCCAATACGGCAAAGCAGCTCGGCGTGCCGCTCACGCTCGCCGCCACCGCGACCGCGTGCGGCTTCCTGTCGTTCCTGCCGACCGACTACAAGGGCGTCTCCGAGCTCGGTCAGATCGCCGGCGTCGGCATGATCATCGCCTATCTGAGCACCATCACGCTGTTGCCGGCGCTGCTCAAGGTGCTCAACCCGCCCGGCGAGAAGGAGCCGCTCGGCTACGCGTCGCTGGCGCCGGTCGATCGTTTCATGGAGCGGCACCGCATCGGCATCATCGTCGGCACCGCCGTGGTGGTGCTGGGGGGCTTGCCGCTGCTCTACAATCTGCAGTTCGATTTCAACCCGATCAACCTGAACAGCCCCAAGGTGGAGTTGATCGCCACCTATCTGGAGCTGCGCAGCGATCCGGCGACCGGCGCCAGCACCATCGAGGTGCTGGCCCCGACGCTTTCGGTTGCCAAGCAAGATGCGGATCGCATGGGCAAGCTGCCCGAGGTCTCGCGCGTCATGACCATCGAGAGCTTCGTGCCGGGCGATCAGCCGCAGAAGCTGGAAGCCATCGGGCAGGCCGCCAAGGCGCTCGGCCCGACGCTCGCGCAGACCCCGCACCCGCATCCGACCGATGCCGAAAGCGTCACCGCGCTCAACGCCGGCTCGGATTCGCTCAATCGCACCATCACGATGCAGGGCTCGGGCACGCCGCCGGGGCCCGGCGTCGCCGCCGCGAAGCGGCTGGCGGACAACTTGACGCGGCTCGCCAAGGCCGCCGAGGCCACGCGGGCGAAGGCCGAGGACGTGTTCGTCTCGCCGCTCAAGATCGCGCTCGACGGCTTGGCGACCTCGCTGCAGGCGGAGCCGATCACCGACATGACGCTGCCCGCCGACCTCACCGCGCAATGGCTCAAGCCCGATGGCCGCGCGCGGGTCGAGGTCTATCCCAAGGGCGATCCCAACGACAACGAGGTGCTGCGGCAGTTCGCCCGCGGCGTGCTCGCGGTCGAGGCGGACGCGACCGGCGGGCCGATCTCGATCCTGGAATCCGGCAACACCGTGATCCGCGCCTTCATCGAGGCCGGCGGCTGGGCGCTGATCTCGATCGCCTTCCTGCTGTGGATCGTGCTGCGCCGGTTTACCGACGTGCTGCTCACGCTGATCCCGCTCCTGGTCGCCGGCATCGTCACGCTCCAGCTGTGCGTGCTGATCGGGATGCCGCTCAACTTCGCCAACATCATCGCGTTGCCGCTGTTGCTCGGTGTCGGCGTGGCGTTCAAGATCTACTACATCACGGCCTGGCGGAACGGCCAGACCGGGCTCCTGCAATCGAGCCTCACCCGCGCCGTGATCTTCAGCGCCATGACCACCGCGACCGCATTCGGCAGCCTGTGGCTCTCGAGCCACCCGGGCACCTCCACCATGGGCAAGCTCTTGGCGCTGTCGCTCGTCTGCACGCTGGCGGCCGCGGTGCTGTTCCAGCCGGTCCTAATGGGTCCCCCGCGCGAGATCGGGGATACGTGAGCAGAAGTCGCCGGCGGCCGGCCGGGCCGGCGCCTTGACGCGGGTCCAGCTCTGCCCGCCGCAGAACAGGCCGCCCAGCACGCAGCCTTCCAGGTGCAGGACATCGGGCCCGACCGGCTTGATGCTGGCCTCGTAGGTCTTGCCGTTCCGGGAATTGTAGATTTGGCCGCGCCAGATCGCCGGCGGCCCCTCCGGGTGCGGCTCAGGCGCTGGCCGCATGCCGAGCAGGATCGGAATGCCCAGCGTCGGGCGCCCGCGCAGCGACGGGTCGGGATTCTCGGTGTCGCGACCGGGCATGCGCTCCCAGACCAAAATGCCCCAAAGCGCGCCGGCGCAATTCTCGATCTCGATCTGGCCCGACTGGTCCTCGACCAGCCAGACGCCTCTGGGGTCCGCGGCAGCGGCCGCTGCGCACCAAAGCATCAGGCTGGCGACGACCAGGATCAGCAGACGCATCTCGGCTCCTTTCGTTGCCCGGCCTTGCCGTGCAACAAGCGCGCCACCCCGCGCGGCCGGTACGCCAGTCCGCACGGAAGGGATGAAAGGGTTACGCCAGAGCTTTGATTTTGGTGGTTATTCGGTGCGCGATGTTGCGGCGCGAACGGGCGCACCTTACGGGCCGACCTGACGCTTCATTCGCCCCATCCGGGGGCAGTGCGGTCTCCTTCTCCCCGCGCGCCATCAGGGCGTTTACGCCCGTTTTCGACGGGCTATGGAGAAGGTCGGGAATGAGGGGGCGCTTCCGCGAGTTTGAGCTGGTGGAAACGCCCCCTCACCAGGCCGAGTTCTGGTCTGCGCTCGGCGCGTGTTGCGCTCTCCCCGCACGCGGGGCGAGGGAAGCCGTGCTGCCCGGCGGACGTAGCAAGTGTCAGAGATAGAACGCTAGAATTCGCACTCATGGTGGCAGGGATCCGGCGGCTCGGCCCGCACCTGCTTCGCGCTGCCGAGGCCGAATGAGATGACGGCGACGGCGGCCAGGATTGCGAGCAGTGCGCGGCGGCACTTGCGGCTTCCTGCCTTGCGGGGCGGGCAAAACGCTGCGGATTTCATGTTCATCTCTCCGTTGCGGACGAGGCGATGCCCGCCTCCGATCATGGGTCGCACCATAACGGCGTGGGTTCGCGGTTTGCATCCGCAATCGGCCATTGCGTGACGGCGGTCACGCAATGCGCTGCCGCAGTCCGCTCACTGCTTGTAATACTTGCGCGCGATCTCGATCACGGCGGGGCTGGCCGCGAATGCCTCCCTGACGGATCGCTCGAGCTCCTCGGCACGGCCGGGCAGCAGGTCGAGCTTGCGGCGCGCCGCTTCGGCGATGAACGCGGGGTCGTCCACCATGGTGTCGAGCGCCTGGCGCACCGCTTCGAGCCGGTCCGGCGGCACATCGGGGGGCATCGCGATCGGATGGCCCATCTCGTCCGTCCCCAGGAACAGGCTCAGCACGCTCTCCTGCTCGGCGGTCTGCGCCAGCTCGTAGACGGAGCGGATGTCGGGACGCCCGGGGATCGGGCGGCGCACATAGCGGGCCACGATCGATATCTTATTATCCTGCAGCCAGTCCGCATGGACGGATTTCAGGAACTCCCACGGCATCAGGGTGCCGTCCGCCTCGCCGCGCTCGACCGCGAGCGCCGCCTCGGCACTGCCCTTGTAGCCGCGCACCAGCCGGAATTTCGTTCCCACCACGCCGTTGAGCATGGTCGAGTTGATCTCGGCCTGGGTCAGCGGGCCGGTGCTGGCGATCAGGGTCTCGCGGGTCTTGAGGTCGGCGAGCGTGCGGGTGGCGGAGGTTTGCCAGGTGAACAGCGTTGCGGTGGTGGCGACGATGCGGCCGATCCAGCTCAGCCGGCGCGTGTCGTAGGCGATCGCCTGCACGCCCAGCACCTGCGCCAGCGTGATGTTGGGCACCAGCACCGACAGCACGCTGCCATCCTTAGGCGCGATGCCGGTGAGATAATTCGCGGCCAGCATGCCGCCGGCGCCCGGCATGTTCTGCGGCACGATGGTGGGGCGGCCCGGGATGTAGCGCCCGAGATTGTCCGCGACCAGGCGCGCATAAAGATCGAACGACCCGCCAGGCGCGTTCGGAATGATGAGCGAGAGAGTGCGGCCCTTGTAGAACTCCGCCACGCTCTGGGCATGAAGGGCCTGCGCCGGCAAAAGACCGAGCAGGCCCGCGAGCAGACCGGGCGCGGCATGTTTGAAGCGTGCCATGGTGTGCATCGTGAAGCTACCGGTTGCGGGGATCAGCGCGCGGCGTCGAACAGAGGCGAATTCTCGGTCTGGGTGAACTCGGAAGCCACATGGTCGAAGAACGGCATGTAGGAGAACGCGATCCAGCGGCAGTCCTGGCCCGGCTGCAGGTTGAAATGCTGGTGCTCGACCCCGCCCGGCTTGATCGGCAAGAGCAGGAGATCGCCGGCCTGCCAATCGACCCGCTCGCCGTCGACCACCGAATAACCTTTGCCTGTGATCACGTAGATGACGAGGCCGCCCTGGTGGCGATGCTTGCCGGACTGGGTCTTGAGATCGTGAGAGAACACGCGCCAGTCCTGCAGCGGCGTGTTCTTATGGATCTCGGGATTGAGGTGGTACATCAGCCGGCCTTGCCGGGTCAGGAAGAACTCCCGGTCGGACGGCTTGATCACCACCTGCCCGCTCTCCTGCCGCTCGAGAAACTCCTTGCGGCTGCGCACGAAGATTTCATAGGGCGTGAGCGGGATGGTGCCGCGCTCGCGTTCGCGCGTTCGTTCGACTTCGGCCATTACGGTATCCTCTGGAGGTTTCCTTGGTCTGCGCTCTCAGGGCGTCGGCTGATAGTCGGGCGAGGCCTCCATGAGCTCGAAGCCGCAGCCGCGGTCGACGCTGGTGGCGGCGAACAGATTGGGCTCGACCGCGAGAAACGCCGCCGGCTCAACGGGATCGTCGTTGAAATGCTGCACGATGATGCCGTCGCGCCGGGTCGGCAAATTGAGCACGTCGCCCGCCTCCCAGGCGTGCTTGACGCCGTCGAGCGTGGTGTGACCGCGGCCAGCGACGATGAACATGATCTGGCCGCCTTGGAACTTGAGCCGCCCCGACCGGCTGCCGGGCGGGATCTCCTGTCGATAGATCGCCAAGGTCGAGAGTATCGTATCGGTGATCGCGGGATGCAGGTACCAGCGCATGAGACCGTGCTGATTGCGCTCGAGCGGCAGCTCCGCGAGCCGCACCACCTGCACGGCCGACTTGCGATGCTCGCGCTGGGTGTCGCGCAGCGCCATGAGCTCGTTCCAGTAATTGACCGCGGCGAGCTTCTCGGTGCGTTCGCTTGTCAAAGGGCTGCTCCTGACCAAATGATGCCTCAAGGCCGGCGCGAGCGAACGAGACTTGGTGTCGGCTGTCAATGGCCATGCCCAGCTCGTTGATTTCGGGGCATATTCCGCGAGCGGGCCGCGGACCGACCGGGGCGTTTTTGCGAGCAATTCACGTAAGACTTTGCTATGCGTGGCGCAGCCACCGAGACGGAGCAAGCCAATGAGCGCAACCGCGCGCGAACCCAAGCGCGAGCAATGCTGGGTGATCAACAACGAGGTGGTGGACCCGCCGCCGGCGATCGCGCTCAGCAAGGAGGCGCTCACCGCCCGCCATCACGATTTCATCCATGATCTGGAGGCTAAAGGGCTCCTGGTCGGCGCCGGGCCGTTCCTCGACGACACCGGCAATCGTTTCGGCACCGGGATGATCATCTTTCGCGCCGCGACCCGCGGCGAGGCCGAGGCCATCGCCAACCGCGAGCCCTACATCGCCCACGGGGTGCGCCGCCTCAAGCTGCTGCCCTGGCAGCGCATCGCCGGCCAATGAGGCGGGCTGTGGCGCAGTCAAGATCAACAGGCCTGCAAGCGATGTCGACGACAAACAGATTTGCAAATGGACGTGTCATAGCGGGTGGCGATACCTCGGGGGACGACGACCGGAATCACTTTCTGGTCAGGATTGAAGAAAGTGGGAGACCTCCGATCTACGGGGAATACATTTATCAGTTCCTTGAGAACGAGAGCGACTTCAATGTCGAAATCGACCTGTTCGGTTATCAAGACTATCACTTTCTCGGCAGCTCCGACCCAACAAAGAGACAGAGTTTCTCGGCGGAGGAAGCCTCGACTGCAGAAGGCTTGATTCAATCCTACTTTTCCTCGGATCCCGACATTTTTAAGAGGATGTTGGGAGGTAGATTTGTCGGCGGCGTCAGCTTTCGACCGAACTGGGTCGTCGTTAGGAAGTCATCGACCTGAACGTAGCTCAGCGCGACAATGACCCGACATTACTTTGAAAGGAGCCTCACATGAATATCGCCGTGCGAACCGATGATCGCTTCGTCAAGGTCGATGGCCGCAGCATCCGCTATCTCGAGGAGGGCAGCGGCGTGCCGGCGATCCTGGTGCACGGCAGCTCGCTCGGCTCCTCGGCGGATGTGTTTCGGCGCAACCTGCATGCGCTCGGACGTCAGGGCATTCGGGCGATCGCGGTCGACCTGCCGGGTTTCGGCAAGAGCGATCCGACCGACGGGATGAGCGTAGCGCTACGCAAGACTTTCGTGCTGCGCTTCATGGATGCGCTGGGCCTGAAGCAGGCGGCCCTGACCGGCCACTCCTCCGCCGGCGGCCCGATGGCGAGCATCGCGCTCGAGCATCCGGAGCGGGTGTCGCACGTGATCGTGCTCGGCACCGGCAGCCTGCTGCCGCCGCTTGAGACCGCGGCCGGCAAGGTCGGGGCGCGCGGCGAGGCGGCGCAAGCCAGGCTCGAGGAGCGGATGGTGCGCCAGGAACCGAGCCTGGAGGACACCCGCGCGCTCCTGGAAGCGAACCTGTTTCACCACGAGCTGATCACCCCCGAGGAGCTCGAGCTGCGCCACCAGAACAGCATCGGGCGCTCTTTCGAGCAATTCGTGCTGCGCCACGCGGAAGCCCAGGAAGCCGGCGCGGGCGGCGGCGGCAAGAGCAAGGACGCGGCGCCGCTGTGGCAGCGTTTGACCGAGCTCAAGATGCCGCTGTTGCTGATCTATGGCCGCGAGGATCGGGCGCGCGCCCAGGAGCGCGCCACTCTCTTGAAGGAACGCTACCCGCAGCTCGATCTGCATTTCGCGGACGGCTGCAAGCACCTGGTGCCGTGGGACGCGGCCGAGCTGTTTCACACGCTGGCGGTGCCGTTCCTGACGCGGTGATGGCGCGTTTGGGCCGCCCCACATCGGCTCGAATGGAGGTTGTGTCCCGAAGCCAGTGCAATTACAGTTCCGGCGCGCCGAGTTTTGGCAACGAGCTGCGCGCTTGGGGGCACACAGTTTGCCGGCGCATGTGCGGGGGTGGTTGTGCGTTCTGGGGGCGGCCAATCGAGCTGCAGCGTGTCTTGGCATCGCGTGACAGCAACCGCCGGCGGCCTGTATGCGCGCGTCGTCGCCACCATCCGGAATCTCGCGATTGCAATTCTTGCGCTCGCCGTCCTGGCACCAGCCGCGCAGGCGCAATTCGTCGTCACCACCACGGCCGACTGCACCGGCTGCGGCTCGCTGCGTGACGCCATCAACGCGGCGAACGCCGCCGGCACCGCCGGCGGCGCACCGAACGGCACGACCTCGACGATCTCGTTCGCGGCCGGCGGGACCGGCACCATTACGCTGTCGTCGGCACTGCCCCTCCTCTATTCCAACATAACGATTGCAGGCTCGCCGGGAGTTCGTACTCGACGGCGCCGGCGCCTATCGCGGGTTCTTCGTCAGCGGCCTCGCCACCACCGGCAACGGCGCCCCGCCGGCGGTGACGGTGAGCATCTCCAACATCGCGATCCAGAATGTGCTGGCCCAGGGCGGTGCGGGCGGGGCTGGCGCGGGTGGCGGTGGTCTTGGCGCCGGTGCCGGATTGTTTGTTAATCAAAATGCCAATGTGAGCCTTTCTGCCGTGACGTTCGCCAACGCGGCCGCCAAAGGTGGAAATGGCGCCGAGTTTACCAATCCCTTCGGCGGGGGTGGCGGTATGGGAGGTGCGGGTGGCTCGGCGGCTGCAGCCAACAGCCCCGGGGGGAGCGGCAACCCGGGGGGCGGCGGCGGTTTAGTCTATGCCGGTGGCTCTTCAGACTCGCTTACTGCATCCGGCGGGGGCGGCGGCATCACCAGCGCGGGCGGTAGCGGCGCGATAAACAAGGGCGGACATGGCGGTGCCGGGGCGAGCGCGGGCAACATCGGTGGCGGTGGCGGTGGTGGCGGCGGAGCCGCCGGTGGGTTAGGCGGCAGCAGCGGCGGCGGCGGCGCCACTGCCGGTGGCCCTGGCGGGTTTAATGGCCCCGGTGGTGGAGGGGGTTTCGGTGGCGGCGGTGGTGGTGGAACCGCCATCAGCAACATCGGCGGCGACTACCCGTCCTTCGGAGGCAACGGTGGATTCGGCGGCGGCGGTGGTGGCGCGAACCAGGGGGGAATTGCGGGCTCCGGTGGATTCGGCGGCGGCGGCGGCGGCGGCGGTTCTGGCGGCATCGGCGGATTCGGCGGCGGTGGGGGCGGTGGCTACAACGGTGCTTCCGGCGGCTTTGGCGGCGGCGACGGATGCTGCACTGGCGGCCCACCAAGCGGTTATGGCGGCGGTGGCGGCGGCGCCATGGGCGGGGCGATCTTCGTGGTGGCTGGAGGCACGCTAACCATCGGCGGACAAGGTGGCACATCCGCTTCCGACAGCGTCACCGCCGGCGTGGGCCCGCCCGGAGCCGCCAACTCCACTGCCGGCTCGGCGTTCGGCAAGGACATCTTCATCCAGGGCACCAACACCATCACCTTCGCGCCCGGCACCGGCAACACCTACACCATCGTCAACGACATCACCGACCAGAACCCCAATGGGGGCACCGGAGCAAATGCCGGCGCCGGATCGGTGGCGGTGAACGGCGGCGGCACCTTGGTGCTCGATGGCAACAGCAACTACACCGGCACCACGACGGTCACCGGCGCGACCCTGGTGGTGAACGGCTCGATCACGGACCCGATCATCAACAGCGGCGGCGTGCTCTCCGGCACCGGCTCGGTCGGCGCCACCACCATCAACAGCGGCGGGACGCTTGCGCCCGGGCCGGTGGGCGGGATCGGAACGCTCACCATCAATGGCGCGCTCGCCTTCGCCAACGGCGGCGCCTACGCGGTGACGGTCTCGCCAGTGGCGTCCTCCAGCACGATCGTCCTCGGCACGGCTTCACTCACCGGCGGCATCGTGCTGGCCACCTACCAAACCGGCGGCTACCTGTCGAAACAGTACACCATCCTGCAAAGCGGCGGGCTCGGCGGCACCCAATTTGCGGGTCTCCTCAACGCCAGCCTGCCGTCGGGCTTTGCAGCAAGCCTCGGCTACACGGGCAACGATGTGACGTTGAATCTCACGGCGCAACTCGGCGGCGCGGCCGGCCCAGGCGGGCTGAACCAGAACCAGCAAAACGTCGCCACCTCGATCAACAACTTCTTCAACGGCGGCGGCACGCTGCCGCCCGGCTTCGGCAATTTGTTCGGTCTCTCTGGCATCAGCACCGGCACGGCGCTGACGCAACTCTCCGGCGAGCCCGCGACCGGGGCACAGCAGCCGGCCTTTCAGCTGATGAGCGAGTTCCTCACCCTGATGCTCGATCCGTTCGCCGAGGGCCGTGGCGGTTTCGGCAGCGCCAGCGGCAGCGGCATCATGGCTTTTGCGCCGGAGCGCGAAGAATTTCCGCCGGACATCGCCTCCGCCTATGCGGCGGTCTACAAGGCGCGGCCGGCGCCAAAACCGGTGCGGCCCGAGCAGCGCTGGAGCTTGTGGGGCGCCGCCTATGGGGGCGTCAGCCATACAGACGGCGACGCTGCCGTCGGCTCCCATGACCTCGCCGCCAATACCGGCGGCTTCGCGGCCGGCGCCGATTATCGGATGTCGCCCGACACCGTGGTCGGCTTCGCGCTGGCGGGCGGCGGCACCGGCTGGAGTCTCGCGCAGGGGCTGGGCAGCGGCCGCAGCGACGCGTTCCAGACCGGCCTCTATGGCGCCACCCGCTCCGGGCCCGCCTATCTGGCGGCATCCGCCGCCTATGCGGAGCACTGGATGTCGACAAGCCGCGTCTCCTTCGCGTTCGACAATCTCACGGCCTCGTTTAATGCGCAAAGCTATGGCGGACGGATCGAGGCCGGCTATCGCTTCGCCGTTCCGCTCGTCGCCATCACGCCCTATGCGGCCGTGCAGGCACAGACCTTCACCACACCGGGCTACAGCGAAACCGATGCGTCTGGCGGCGGTTTCGGGCTCGCCTATGCGGGCCGCACGGCGAGCGACACCCGCAGCGAGATCGGCAGCCGGTTCGACCGCGCGATCGCGCTTGATCCGGCAACGCTGTTGCGGCTGCAAGCGAAGGCCGCATGGGCGCATGACTGGGTGACCAATCCGGCGCTCGGCGCCGTGTTCCAGGCGCTGCCGGGCGCGAGCTTCGTGGTCAATGGCGCCGCCGCGCCGGCCGACTTTGCGCTCGTCTCCGCCCGCTCGGAATTGCGTTGGGTGAACGGCTGGTCGGCGGTCGCCAAGCTCCAAGGCGAGTTCGCGGGCCGCGCGCAGACCTATGCCGGAACGGCAGCCTTGCGTTATGCGTGGTGACGCGGGTTTGCACCGAGGGAATTCAATCAAACCTCTGTGCCGAGGTCTTAATGTCTCTGCACCGAGATTTTAACTCCTTCAGCCTCATGGTGAGGGCGCGGGCGACGCCCGCGCGTCTCGAAACCATGGTCGCACCCGCCGCACTGCCCGGGCTGTATCCTTCGAGACGACCGGCAAGAGCCGGTCTCCTCAGGATGAGGGAGTCAGTACTCGACCAATCAAAACCTCTATGCCGAGGTACTAGCGCCGCTGATCGATCGAATGCTTCACGCTCTCGATTTGCGCTTGCAGGCGCTGCTCGAGTTGATTCATCTGTAACTGCATCCCGATCGATGACAGTGCCCAGAGAGCGGCGAAGATGATCAGGCCAATTCTCAGCGAGCTCAAGTCGGACGACACTTTCGCCTCCTATGCGTGGTCCCTCCGGTCGAAGGGATGTTGGTCGGGCGATCCAGGGTTTTGCGATTTCCCGTGCAGTTAGTCCTGCGCTTTCTGCGACAGGCGGCGGGCGCGCCCCCGCTGGCTGGTCAGAAGCGAGGCGGTCATCGCGGCTCCGACGGCCGCTCCGAACCACTCCCATGGGTGCGACCCGTTGATCAGGCGGGTGATGATGATCGCGAACCAACCGGTCCCGATACCGCCGATCAGGGCGACAATATCCAGATCCTGGCCAAGCCGGGTAAAGTCGACCGCTAATTTCTGCTTCAGCTCCATGACACTTCACCTTTGAGTTCAAGTTTGGGTTTGGGTATGCGAGGTCGGCTTGCTGAAGCAGGCCCCGCGGTTTGGTCTCACTTGGTACCTGCACTGCCATCCGCGGGACTGAACCTCTTGATCAGCTCGCCCGTTCGGGCCTGCAGATTCTGCTCGCGTACCCGGACCCTCTCGATCCGGTCTTGGACGCTTTTGATTCGGGTCTGGTTGCTCTCCGCAACCGTTTTGAACGTCTCGGTGCACTCGCCTCCCCGGTAGTTTTCGTAGCCATAGGCCGCAGCCCAGCCGATCGTGGCGACGGCGCAGAGGACTTGGAAAATCTTGTAGGTCTGGTCGCTGGTCATTGTCGCCTCCTGTCACTTTGCCCGGTCGAGCTGCGCTTCGGCAGCATCGAGCCTTGCTTCCGAGTCATCGAGCTGGGTTTCGGTCTGGGTGGTCTGCACATCGATGAGGTGCAGCTGGTTTAGTTGCGCCTGGCAGGAGGCAACAAACTGCCGCTTGTCGTAGAGATTAAAGTAGAGGCCTGCCACGGCCACGATCCAAAGCGCGGTCAGTGCGGGTTTGAACCAAGTTTGATTGACAGACATGCTAGGCTCCTCTTTGCTCTCGCGTGAATATCGTATCTCGTTGCTCGCTTGGTCCGGAACCCCGCAAAGCCGGAGCTCCGGATCTTCGCTTGCATGGCGCGCGCCGTCCGGTCATCGAGCCGCCGAGGCCTGTGCCTTCAGCTCGGCCGGCGTGGCGATCGCGGCTTCCTTGGTGCAGAGATCGCGAAACAGCACGCTGCCGTCGTCGAGATACTGCTTGGTCAGGCAGTTGCAGGGCTCGGTGGCCGCCGCGGGCGTGCGGGCCGGGGACGTCGTGGTGGTGGTGGTGGTCGCGACCGGGTTGGCGCCGGTGATCACGGTCCCGGGCACCTGAACGTCGACCGGGGGAACGGAGATCACGACCGGGCCCGTGTCGCCCGAGGGATAGCCCTGACCGCCCGGCCCGGGATTCTGGGGACCGGCCGGAGGCGTGCCGCCACCGGTGCCAGGCTGGTTCGACGGCGGACACTTGAACTTGTTGAACGGGCAGATGTTGTCGACACCGCCGGTCAGCACCGGAGCAGGCGGATCGATCGCATGCGGCGGCTGCTGCATGATTCCGCCGATCTTCTCGCTGGCGCCCGGAGCGGGCGGCCCGATCACGTGGGGCGGCTGCTGCATCATTCCGCCGACCTTGAGGCTGGCACCGGGGGCGACCGGGTCGATTGCATGGGCTGGCAGCTGCAGGATTCCGCTGATCTTCTTGCCGTCAACCGAAGCGGCCGGCTCGATCGTGTGCAGCGGTTGGCGGAGAGTACCGCTGATCGAATGTCCGGCACCCGAAACGGTCGGCTGGATCGTATGCAGCGGCTGGCGAAGGATGCTGCCGACCGTGCGGCCCGAACCTGCGGCGCTCGGCTCGACCGCGTGCGGCTGCACAGCGGCGAGGCCGCCGATCGAATGAGAGCTGGAGGTCGGGGCCGACGAAAATGACGGCTCATGGGCGCTGAAGCCGCCAGAGTGCGCCATAACGGCTGCGGGCATCATGACCGACCCGATGGCAGCGAAGCCCAGGGCGGTGGCGAGGAGGCTGGACTTCCGGAACATCGCCGAGGTGGTTGAACGTGGGGACATGGGAAGCTCCTGTTATGATGGATGTGACCATTCACACCTGCCCCATCGGTCGGCGGGCCTTGGGCGTTCACGAATTCCGAAGCGTTTACAGTCATTTACAGCTGGTTCACAGGCCGTTTACAGGCCGGCGACAAAAAGCCGGTCAAACCTTTTGGCGGGCCATTCCGGACCCGGCCGGCGTATTCGCGAAATGCCGGCAGGCGTCGCGCGCGCGATCGATAGGCCCCGGCCGCACCAGCCGCGGACCCGACGAACGGCGCCGAGAGCCACACCTGGTTCGGGGGCGCCAGCGCGCCTTCCCGGCCCCACCGGAGTTCGGCGCAGGCCTTCGATTGTTCGTTGACGGAAGGATTGGCCTGGATCCCAGCTCGTCCCGGGGGAAACGCCAAGGTGCTGCGAAGCGCCGCCGCCGACGCTGCCGAGACCCGGAATCGACTGGATGGGAGCGCTCTGTTGCCTGCGGGTTCCGAACACCGCAAGTTGACCGGCGGACCCGCGGCCATTCGAGCCGTTCATCCTCGCCTACAGCATCAAATCCTTGGCCGGCTCGCCACCGAACAGCACGCCCGCGTAGGCGCGGCCGATCTGCTCGAACCGGTTGGAGATGTGCTGGCGGCCGGCATTGATGTCCGCCAGCATGCGGCCGAACGGCTGCTCGGCGTAGATGCCCATGCCGCCGGTCGAGCGGAACAGGCGGGCCGCGAGGTTGCTGCAGCGCTCCGCCACCAGGGCGGAATGCAGCTTGTATTCCATGCGCAGCCGGAGCGGCGGCAGCTCGCGGCGCTCCGCAAAGCTGGCGAGCACCCGGAAGTCGCGCATCAGAATGGTCTTCATCTCGTCGATGGCGGCGGCGGCCTCGGCGACAGCGAGCTGTGCCACCGGATCGTCGGCGGTGCGGCCGCCACGGCCGACCCGCGCACTGCCGTAGGTGACGAAGGCATCGAGCATGCCCTGCAGGGTCCCCAGCGCCGCGGTCGAGACGCCGCGCACGAAAATCTGCCCGAACGGCAGCCGGTAGAGCGGGCCGGTGCTTACGGCGAGGCCTGGCGCCTGCCCCCGGAAGGCATCGATGAATTGCAGCACGCGATGCTCGGGCACGAAGGCGTCCTCGACCACGAGATCATGGCTGCCGGTCGCCTTGAGGCCGGCCACGTGCCAGGTATCGACGATCTGATAATCGCTGCGCGGCACCAGGAGCACGCAGCGGTCGGGCGGCGCGGCCGGATCGAGCCCCATGCTCACGCCCAGGAACGCCCAGGCGCAATGCTGGCAGCCGCTGGAGAATTTCCAGCGGCCGCTCAGACGAAATCCGCCCGGCACCCGCATCACCGCGCCGGCCGGCATCAGCGAGGACGACACCAGGGTGGTGTCGTCGCGGCCCCAGACATCCTGCGCGGCGCGATCGTCCACGAGCCCCATCAGCCAGGGATGCACCCCGACGACGCCGTAGACCCAGGCCGTCGACATGTCGCCTTCCGCCAGCGCCAGCTGGATCTCGAAATAGGTTGCCATGTCCATCTCGTAGCCGCCGAAACGCCTGGGCTGCAACACCCGGAAGAATCCGGCCGCCTGCATGTCGGCGATGGTCTCGTCCGGCAGGCGGCGCTCCGCCTCGGCCGCCGCGGCGCGCTCCGCCAGCCGCGGGATCATGGCCCGCGCCCGGGCGATCAGCTCGGAGGGAGTTGGTGTGGCGGTCGCGGCTTCGCGCATGATATCCACCGTTCGCCTTACGTTTGGCTTTCTGGATTGACACGGCCGTACTCCTTGCGGCCATCCCGATCTCTGCACCGCGATCCTTACTCCTTCAGCCTCATGGTGAGGAGCGCGGGCTATGCCCGCGCGTCGTGAGGCTCTTGGAGGACGAACCATGGTCCCACCGGCTGCGTCGCCCGGGCTGTATCCTTCGAGACGGCCGCACAAAAAGTGCGGCCTCCTCAAGATGAGGGAATCAGTGCGATTGCCTGGGCGAGGCCGGCCGCCTCAAAACAGCTCGAAATATTCCCTCTGCTCCCACTCGCTCACCTCGGCCTGGGCGCGGGCGATCTCGAATTGCTTGATGCGCAGATAGTAGTCGATGAAGCCCTGGCCGAATCCATCGGCAAAGCAGGCGTCGTGGCGCAGTGCGGCGAGCGCCTCCTCCAGGCTCTTGGGCAGGAACGGCGCCACCGTCTCATAGGGTGCATCCGCGCACGGGCCAGGATCGAGCTTGCGGGCGATGCCGTCGAGCCCGGCGACGATCTGCGAGGCCATGTAGAGATACGGGTTGGCGGCGGGCTCGCCCAGGCGATTCTCCAGCCGGGTCGCGGCATCGCCGGGGCCGCCGAGCGCCCGCACCATGACGCCGCGGTTGTCGTGGCCCCAGACCGCGCGGTCGGGCGCCAGCGAATAGGACCGGTAGCGCTTGTAGCCGTTGAGCGTCGGCGACGCGAAGGCGGCCGCGGCGCGGGCATGCTCGATTAGCCCGCCCAGGTAGGCGCTGCCGATGGGTGAGAGCCACTGCCCGTCCCCGCCCGGCACGAACACATTGCCGCCGCCGCGGCGGTCGCGCAGCGACTGATGCAGGTGCCAGCCGCACGGCAGCACGTTGGGCAGGCGCGGGCGGCACATGAAGCTCGCATGATGGCCGAGCCGGCGGCAAATCTGCTTCACGGCGCTGCGAAACAGCATCATGCTGTCGGCGGCCGCGAGCCCGCTCTGCGGATGGAAGGTGAACTCGCATTGGCTCGGTCCGAGCTCGATCTCGACCGAGCGCAGCGGCAGGCCGAGCGCCACCACGTCGCGGCGCACCGCCTCCAGGATCGGCTCGGCCTGATCGAAACGGGTCTCGGTCAAATACGCATAGCCCTGCGTGATGAAGCTCACCTGCGGGGCCTCGCCCGGCCAGGTGGCGTCAGCCGGCGCCAGCCGCGGATCGTCGAGCTTGAAGACGTGGAACTCGACCTCGAGGCCGACGTTGAAATCGAAGCCCGCGTCGGCGAGCCGGCGCAGCGCCTGCTTGTAGACGTGCCGGGTGGCGAACGGCACCGGCCGGCCGTCGGCGAAATAGAGGTCGCACAGCAGCCAGCCGGTCCGCGGCGCCCATGGCAGCACCCGGAAGCTCGACGGGTCCGCGATCATCAGCAGCTCGCTGCCGCCCTCCATCTCCGGCATGCCGAAGCCGCCGCCGGCGGTGAACACCGGAAATACGGTGCGATGGGAGGTGTCCTTGGCGAGCAGCGTGGAGGTGATCGAGCAGCCGTTGCGCATGCTGCGCGCGGCGTCGCCCGCCATGACGGTCTTGCCGCGCAGGATGCCGTGCTGGTCGGGAAACGACAGCCGCACCACCTCGAGCGCGCGCTCCTCGATCAGCTTGTCGACGCGCGCCGCGGCCGCGGCCTGCTCGTCGCTCCACAGCCCGTGACGCTCCACGAAGCTGGGCGCGGCCCGCCCCTGCGATGACGACATGGATGCCCCTCCGCGGGCGAACAATAGAGCAAATTGCGAAAAAGCCAGAGTGGATTGCGGGTGGGCCCGGCGCACTTGTCCCGGCCTCGAGCCGGGACCGTTCCGGTTTCCGGGCCCGGAACGGTCCCGGTTCTGCAGCGCACCACCTTGCGCACGCTGACGCGTTCGCAATGCCGCTGCACTGCGCCCGGGACACACAGTTCATTGAGCGCTCTGAACCGGCGCCCTGAACCGGCCTTGCGCCGCGACATTCCGCCGGCCACACTCCCGACATCGGCAATGGAGAGACCTATGCGAATGTATTGCTATTGGGGCTCGGCCTTGATGGCCGCACTGGCGCTCGTTCTCGGCGCCCACGGCGCCGCAGCGCAGAGCAATCCGCAATTCATCGCGTTTGCGGGCACCAGCAAGGCGGCGCTGTACAAGCCCGATGCCGGGCCGGCGCCCCATGTGGGCATCCTGGTGATGCACCGCACCTCCAACTATCTGAGGCACCGGGCCTGCACCGAGTTGTCGAGACGCGGCTTCATGATGCTGTGCATGAATACCCGCTTCGAGAACAACGAGGCGCAGGTCGATTTCGAGAAGCTGCCGCTCGACGTGAAGGCCGGCGTCGATTTCCTGCGCGCGCAGCCGGGCATCACCAAGGTGGTGCTGTTCGCCCACAGCGGCGGCGGGCCTTTGATGGCGCTCTATCAGGCGATCGCCGAGAACGGACCCGGCTACTGCAAGGGCGCGAGCAAGCTGGTCGAATGCGGCGACGACCTCGCCGGCATGGTGCCGGCCGACGGCATCATCTTCGCCGACGCCCATCCGGGAAACTCGATCAACACCCTGCGCGGCCTCAATCCGGCGGTCGCCAACGAGCACAATCCGCCGGACGCGCCGCTCGTCGCCGAACTCGATCCGTTCGATCCCAAGAACGGCTTCAACCCGAACGGGCCGTCGCATTATTCGCCCGAGTTCCAGACCCGCTACTTCAAGGCGCAAGCCGATCGCATGAACGCGCTGATCGAGGGCGCCCGCGACAAGCTCGCGCGCATGAAGCGCAACGACTACCCGTATCCGGACGACGACATATTGGTGATCCCGCGCGGCGGCAATCCGGGCGCCGGACCGGGCGCGTCGGCGGCGCTGTTCGTGGCCGAGCCCGATATCGCGGCCGTCAATGCCACCGCGCGGCCCGAGCGCCTGCTACGCAACGACGGCAGCATCGGGGTCGAGCCGATCAAGAGCGTCTACGTCGCCGATCCGAAGCTCGCGCGCGACAATCTGCGGTTCCGCAGCGGCACCAAGGTCTACACCTTGCGCTCGTTCCTGAGCGCACAGGCGATCCGCGCCCGCAACTCCATGGACGACATCGACTACTGCTCGAGCAACAACTCGACCGTCTGCGCGGTGCAATCGATCTCGGTGCCGGTCATGTTCGCCGCCATGGGGGCGCACTATTTCATCCGCGACAACGAGCGCCACTACGACATGGCGCGCAGCAAGGACAAAGACTTCATCGTGATCGAGGGCGCGGTGCACGGCTTCACCCCCTGCACTGCGTGCGAGCAGACGCCCGGGCAATATTCCAACAGCGTGAAGAACCTGTTCGACTACGCGGCGAAATGGATCAACGCGAGGTTTTGATGAAGGGCGAGCAGTGCGCAGCAGATCGTAGGACGGGTCGAGCGCGTTAGGGCGTTTACGCCCGTCATCAACGGGCTATGCGAAACCCATCAAATTGCAACGATGGGCTTCGTACAAGGGCTCATTTGGGTTTTCCGGGACCGCGCGGACAATTCTTGCTATCCTATCCGAGTCGTGAGGCGCATGCCCATTCGCACCTCGGTGGTATCCGGCAACACGTAGCGCCGAAACTGCGGCAACGGGAGACACGTCATGGGGCTCATACTCATCATCATCCTGGTGATCTTCTTGCTGGGCGGCTTCAGCGGCCGCTTCGGCGGCTATGGCTACGGCTATGGCCACGGCGGCATGGGCATCATCGGCATCATCCTGATCGTCGTGCTCATCCTGCTGCTGATGGGACGGCTCTGAGCGCAGGCGAGGCCGTGCGCTTCTCGAGGTAGCGGCTACCGCGCCGAATCCGCTCGATCTGCTGTCACTTTCGCTCGGTTACGGACGTTCCCCGAGCGCATCGAGCTCGGCGGCGGCGGCGGCTCCTTCGACGAAATCGCGCGCGCAGCCGGCCGCCGCGAGCCGAAACAGGCGTACGGCTACCTTCTTGTCGCCCTGCTGCAGCGCCACTTCGGCGCTGTAGAATTGAGCTTCGCAGGTCCGACCTCTTCTTGTGTCGACGTCCGGATCATCGGCGGCATCGAGCACGGTCGCGGGAGTCGCATTGCCGAGGAACATGCGTATCACCGGCGCGGGCCATTTCGTCATGTCGATTTGCGAGATGGCCTGCTGCAGGCCGCTCGCCACGTTGCCGCGCTGGTCGATGATGTGCATCCAAAGGGCATAATAAGGATATTCGGGATCGAGACGGCTTGCCTCTTTCAGATCGGCCAGCGCATGCGCATGATCGCCGGCGTAGAAATTGGCGATGCCGCGATGAAAATAGGCATCGTCGTCCTTGGGCTCGCGTCTAATGGCTGCGTTGTAGAAGACGATGATTCGGCTGAGATCGTTCTTGGCCTGCTCTCTGCTGTCACGATTGCGGCGACCGGCGGAATCGGGGGAATCGAGCCGGACAAGCTCAATGCAGTTGCGAGCGTCGCTGCCGCCGGTCTCGTAGCTGCCGGCTCGTTCTCCATCGAGATTGCCACCGCCGCAACCTTTCAGGTCACAGCAACCGGCGTGCGCCGTAGAATTCGCCGCCGTAGCGAGCAATGCAATCGCGATCCCGATCAGGCAACGGCGCATAGCTCTCACTCCTCAAAAATATCAAGAAGGTACGGGCAGGAGACCAGTCATCAGCCATTCAGTGTCGAGCGGACTGAAACGCGTCGAGGGTGACGCTGCTGGCGATCCGGTCGTAGATCGCCATGGCGTCCATGACGTATCCTTCGTGACAGACGATCCGCGCCTCCAATAGCGCCAGCATCGCATCGCTCAATTTCGCCGTCGGGACGGTGCTGCTGTTCTCCCCTTCCTCGATCAACATGAGGACTTGAAGGTCGCGTGCGGCGCACCCGCGTGTGAACGAGCCGGCGGTCGCGCTGTCGAGCAGAGCGCAAAGACAAATCGCTGCGAGGCCCCATCGGACAGAGTGTTCAGGCGAGCTTGCGTACATGGCCAAACTCCTTCGTCGTGGCTTTGGATTCCGCCCTCTGTTTTCGTCCGGTCGCGAAGGCGTTGGACGGCCGCTGCGTTTTGGTGCCGTGCAACGTGTCGCGGGATCTGAAGCTTGCGAGGGAGGACTTGTTACCCCTCCCCCTTCATCCGGGGGGAGGGGTCGCGTTCCGCAAGGGGAACCGGATTCCGGTCGGAGGGCCTAGCGGCTGCGGCCTTTCCGGCCCGGCTGAGCAAAATCCTCCTGCTGGCTCGGCGACGCATACCCGTAGCTGGTGCCGGGCATGTGCCGCGCGCTCTGGCCCAGATACTCATTCCATTCCCGCACGCTTTGCGCCGTGCTCGGGTTGGTCTCGACCTCGTTCGCCAGAACCGCGGATGCGGAGCCGAGAAGGAGCGCGGCCGCCAGAGCGATCTTCGTGTTGGTGATCATCGTCGTCTCCTGTATTTGACTGCCCACACCCTGCTGGTGTGCCCGCGTAACATGTTGCTGAGAACGCTCGCGGTAAATCCGCCTGATGAACCAGGGACGATCGAATGGTGGAAGGCCGGCTGGCAGCACAAAAGCCGATGGATATTGGGTTTGCTGAGCCTTCCCGGGCATAATAAGATCAGTGCTTTGCTCCTGGGATTGGAGTATGAAATGTTCAGCTGGAGCAGCCGGGCCAAGGATTGGGGTTGATGAAGATCCTGGTAGTTGATGATCACATCTTGATTCGCGAGGCCCTGCGCGGCGTCCTCAAGGAATTGAGATCGGATGCAGTCGTCCTGGAGGCCTCGGATGGGGGCCAGGGGATGCAGCTCATGGCCGAGCACGCCGACATCAACCTCATCCTGCTCGATTTGAATCTGCCGGATCGCGACGGCTTTTCGATGCTGGCCGAATTGCGCGAGAGGTATCTGGCGACCTCCGTTGTGGTGCTTTCGGGTCAGCAGGACCGCGCCAGCGTCGTCAAAGCCCTCGATCTCGGGGCGCTCGGCTTCATCCCGAAATCCGCCCACCGTGAAGTGATGCTGGCGGCCCTGGAGCTGGTTTTCGCGGGCGGCATCTACATTCCCCCGGAAATTCTGTCCCGGCAGGAACCGATTTCGGCGCCACCAGGGCCGTCCGCCGAGGCTTCGCGGAGCCCGCCAAAGGACCTGGGGCTGACGGAGCGACAGCTCGAAGTGCTTGCCCTTATCATGCGAGGCAAGAGCAACAAGGCGATTGCCCGCGTGCTCGACGTGGCCGAGCCCACGGTAAAGAACCACATCACCGCCATCCTCAAGGCGCTGAAGGTCACCAACCGGACCGAGGCCGTTATTTCGGTCCTAAGATCGGGTTGGGAACTGCCGCCCACATCATAGAGCGGTTTCACATAGCCCGGAGAAAGAAACCGCTCTGGCATTTTTGCATTTGTCGCATTTTCGGACGGAAAACCGGATTCCACCCCCGCCTTCGCGAGGGCATGCTTTTCCTGAAAATGCTCTAGCGCATGAATTTCGACGGCCCGCGAAGCAGCCTCGAGTGAGCTACATGAGCCGCTTCAGAAGAGCGCGAAGCGCCTTCGGGTCCACCGGCTTGTGCAGCACCTGATAGCCGCGACGGTCCACTTCCCGGACCAGCCCGGGGGCGGCGTCGCCGCTGATCAGGATCGCCGGGATCGGGAACTCATGGCGCAGCCGCGCGATCACCTCGATGCCCGTCGTCCCCTCCGACAGATGGTAATCGCAGATCAGCAAGTCCGGCTGCTGCTCGAGCTCCGCGAGCTGCGTCAGCGCCGCTGCTTCCGAGGCGGCAGACACGACCCGCAGGCCCCAGTTGCGGAGCAACCCTCCGATCGCGTCCAAGGCCAAAGGGTCATCATCTATCACTACCACCATTGCAATCGCCGATCCGGTAGCCGTCGTTCGCCCGATCCCGAAATCCTCGCTCATCGGACAGATATAACCGGTGCCGATGCGGAGCTGAATCCGCCGGAAGTATCGTCAGATGGTTTGGTGAAAACGCCGGCAACGCGGAAAATATTCTGTCGGCACAATGGATTGGGCCCGGCCCGGCGCGTGGCCCGGAATAGTACTTTACTCCCAGAGACCATCAGCGCTCGGCATCGGACATCGCCGGGAGGCGATCGACCTTGGCCTTCTTCAACAGCTGGTTCAGCATGGCGCGCAGCACCATCGGTTCGACCGGTTTGTGTTGCAGGTGATAGCCGCCGGCGCGGGCTTCGCGCAGTCGCTCGGGACTGATATCGCCGCTGATGAGAAAGGCGGGAATCGGGCTACCGAAGGCGGTGCGCAGGCGCTCGATGGCGTCGATACCGGTTTTCCCCTCGGACAGCAGATAATCCGAGATGATCAGATCCGGTGGTTGCTCAGATGCGGCAAGGCTGGTCAGCGCCGCCGCATCGCTCGCGCCGGTGACGACACGGCAGCCCCAACTGCGGAATAGGCCCCGCATCCCCTCGAGCACCAGCGGATCATCGTCGATGACGACAACCAGCTTGCCGTGGGAGACATCGAGCGTGGCGTCGACCGGCGCCGGCGGCTTGGCGACGTCGGCCCGGGCAGCCACGCAGGGTATCGCTACCGAAAAGCAGGAACCCTTGCCCAAGGTGGAGCTCAAGGCGATCGGATGGTCGAGCAGGCGACACAAGCGCTCGACGATGGCGAGTCCGAGGCCAAGTCCGGCACGCCGATCGCGGTCGGGTTCGCCCAGGCGATAGAACTCGCCGAATATGTTGCGGCGTTGGTCCGCCGGAATCCCGACCCCCGTATCCCAGACTTCGATCCGCAGTGCAGCGCCGCGCCTGCGGCAGCCGACCAGCAGGCCTCCGCGCGAGGTGTAGCGTACCGCGTTGGAGACCAGGTTGAACAGGATTCGCTCGAGCAGGATAAAGTCCGTGCGCACCCAGGCGTCGTGCGGAACGACCCGCAGCGACAATTTCTTCTCCCGCGCCGCTTCGGCGAAAGTCGATTCAATTCTCTCCAACAGTCGTGCGATTGGAAACTCGCTGACCTCCTGCATCAACACTCCGGCATCGAGCTTGGAGATATCCAAGAGCGCGCTGAACAGCTCGTTCATGGCGGCGAGCGCGGTATCGATGCGCTCGACCACCCCGCTTCTTTCGGTCGCCCGCATGCGGCCGCGCAATTGGGCGACAAACAGGCCGAGCGCATGCAACGGCTGTCGCAGATCGTGGCTCGCCGCCGCCAGAAAGCGCGATTTGGCCTGGTTGGCGAGCTCGAGCTGTTGGGTGCGCTCCTCGACCTTGCGCTCCAGCGTGGCATGCGAGTCCTGCAGCCGGTGCGACATCCGGTTGAAATCCTCGGCCAATTCCTCGAATTCATCACCGGTCTGGAGCTCGAGACGTGCATCCAGCTCTCCGGCTTCCAGGCGCGCAGCGCCCCGGCGCAACACCTCGATTGGTCCCACCACGCGCCGGCCGAGCAGCACAGCCGCGCCGACCGCCATGACGCACACCAGCAAGAGGATTCCGCCGGTCCGGAGCAGCGAAGCCCGCAGAGGCGCGTAGACCTCGGTCAAGGGCCGTTCGACAAACACCGTCCATCCGACGTTTGGAATATGCACCTGCGAGACCAGGACCCACTGGCTGGCGAGATTCTGGTAAACGCCGGGCGCCCCGTCTCCCGGGTCCGGGTTGCGCAGGGCCGCCACCTGCGGAAGGTCGGACAGATTCTTGCGCTGCAGCACCAGATGCAGATCCGGATGGGCGACCAGGCTTCCGGCACCGTCCACCACGTAGGCGTAGCCCGATTCACCCACCTTGATCTCTTGCACGACATCCCAGACGTAGCGAACGTTGACCTCGGCCGCGAGCACGCCGACCACCTCGCCGACGAAGGGCTCGATCGGCGCCGCGATGACAATGCGAGGCTCGAAGGAATTGGGAGGAAAAATGACCGGTCCGAAATAGATCGTGCCGGACCGGGCGGCGGTGAAATATTCCGCCGCGGAATGATCCGCGGCGGCGTTGGGCACGGATCTACCGATCCGCGACTGGCGAAGCGCCTCATGCCCGTCCGGATCCAGCGCGACGACGTTTCGGATCGCCGGCACGTTCTTGAGGAGCTCGCGAAGGTCGGTGTTGTAGTCGTCGCTGACCCTCCCCCCTGTCAGATTCCTGGGATGGGCGGCCAGATTGACCGCTCGCGCTACCTCCTCGATATAATTGCGGATTCGAAGCGCGGCCAATTCGGCCATTTGGCGATGCACGACCTCGACATTCTGGCGGGCCTCCTGGAATCGGAACCCCATCTCCACCAGGATGCCCGCGACCAGCGAGCCGCCCACCAGCGTGGCGCAGACCAGGAAATACCGCCGGACAAGGCGGCCCCGCCGGCCGGTGCCCAAGGCCGCAGACCGGTCCAAGCTCTGCCGCTCCGCCATGTTGGCACACCCCGATGTCGACCAGCACCAGCCGACGGTTCAGATCAGGCGTAGCCCGTCGACTTCGCGCGTCGGGATCCCGAGCGCCTTGCTGGCGGATTTGCTGACTGCCCACTCGAAGTCGGTATCGACAGCCTCCGTGGTCACGGGAAGCTTCGCGCCAGGGTTGGCCCGGAGGATCTGATGGACGTGTCCCGCCGTGCGTTCGCCGCACCTGTATTGCGTGACGCCGTATCCGCCAAAGGCGCCGCCGCGATCGTCCGGCACCCAATCAATGGTCGGGAAGAAGGCCGGAAGCCTCTTTTCCGCTTGGACCCCTTTGATGATCTCGTGCATCGCCCCGAAGAACATATCCACCGGCAGGACGTGCACGCCGACAGTCGCCGTTCCGGCCGTTCTTTCGGGCAGCTTCGAGAGCTGCACCGGCAAGTCATCATGAGACCGGACGAAGACCTCCTTCGGCTCTACGCCTTTCTTGGTTGCGGCAGCCTTGACCAATACCAAGGCACTCTGGGAAATATCGTGCTCGTTGAAGTGGAGGATGAGCACCTTCTCGAGGGTCGGGACTGCCGTGAAGAACCGATCGAAGCAGTGGCCGGCCGTTTGCGTTCGCATTGCCGAGAAGCCGGTGGCGCGTCCCGCCTTTACGAATCGTTCGTCCCCGAACTCGGAGCAGTTCGGGAAAACGATCGGAAGCTCTTTGGTGTGCTCTCCGGCCGCACGCATCACCTTGGTCGACATCGCAAAGATGAGGGCGGGATGCTTCGGCATGTCCGCAAAGGCATGTCCCCTCGCGATGTGGTCGAGCCAGTTTTGCTTGTAGTCGATGACGAAGTCGGTGCCGAGCTCGCACTCGAGATCCGCCAACCCATCGATCAAGCCGGAGATGTACGGCCGCACCTCGTGCAGCTTGCCGGGACGATCGATCCGCCGGCTATGCTTGGGGTCGCCCACCGCCAAGGCCAGGATTGTCTTCGGCGCCATTGCTTTGCTCCCTCTGCCCTCTATCCCCTACCGAATGACACGATCCGCCTGATGCAGCACCTCGAGCGGTAGGGAGATCCCGAGGCACTCCGCGGCCTTCAAATTGATCGCAAAGGTAGGATCGACGGGCTCGACCGGCAAATCGCCGGGTTTCACGCCCTTGCTGATCTTGTCGACATAGAAGGCATCGCGCCCGCCCGCCTGGTAGGCGCTGGGTCCATAAGCCCCGATCGCGCCCCAGTCGGCCATGAAATCCTGCAGCCCGAAGGCGGGAATGCGCCGCTCGAGGCTGGCTTCAAGCACGACATCGACATTGCTGATAATGAGCGAATCCGGAAGGATCATGATCCCGTCTCCGGGCTTCCACTGAAATTTGGCCAGCGCGGCCTCCAATTCCTCCCGGCTGGTGACGCTCCAGTCAAGGACCTCGATCTTCAACTGTTCGGCGACCGCTTTGATCTCTTCCATGCTTTTCTCGGACGGCCCGTAGTTGGGCACGCGCATCGTGATCAGCCGCCGCAGACCCGGTACCATGTCCCGGAACAGCTCTACCCGCTTACCGCTGCCCTGCACCAACTGGTGGCTCACCCCGGTAATGAAACCTCCCGGGCGGGCGAGCGAGTTCACGAACCCCTCGCCCACCGGATCGCTGACGCCGGTCATGAGGATCGGCATCGACCGGCCGCGCGTCTCCTCCTGAGCCACGCGGACCGCCAGGGTTGCGACGCCGACGATCATGTCAACCTTCCGGCGCACGAACTCGCGGGCGTATTCCCTTACCTCCTTGAGCGTTCCGACGCCCAGCTCGAGGGCGAAACGACGGCCGGGCTTGCCGGCATTGCCGGGCCGGTCTTCCACGTATTTCAGCTTCTCGAGCTCATCGTGCAGGCCAAGGACATAAAATGGCATGGCCTCGCGCGGTCGCTCCGCGGAGGCCAACTGATAGTCCCGAGGCCCACAATGCCAGGTCGGCACGGGGCGCGGCCCGAGCGCCAGGACGCCGATCTCGATTCGCTTCTCTTGGGTTGCGCCTGCCGACGGAATGATGATCAACAAGCCTGCGATGATCAAATATGCCGCGCACCGCGGCCACTCCCCGCCAATTTGAGCGCGGCTGCAAGCTCCGCCGACACCCTCGCCTGTCTTGATCGCAGTGCTGGTTGGAATCATCATCGCCTCCATCCATACTTGCTGACGAGGAACGACGCTCAGGTGCTTTATCCCGTCCCCGCCGATCGGGCGCCAAGCAATCGATGCCTTGTCTGCCGGGCCTTTCGGCGGCCCCTGCAGGCGGCACCCTATTTTGTAAGCACGCGCATTTTGTGGGCGCCGACCGGGGCAGTAAATCAGCCTGACGTACTGGATCGATTGCCAAGAACCCTGCGCAATGCGCAAAAGCCCTGATTTATGGGCATTAGCTGCTTCGCGCGAGATGCGGCGGGTACCGGTACTAAAGTATGTTATACAACCAAACGGGAAACATTCTTGTGTTTCCTTAATGAACAGTCACACGGGCAGGAGAAAACAGAAGGTATCCGAATAATGGTCGTTGCTACTGCGCCGTAATGACGCGGCGGGTTTTGGCGACCACGTCCTCGGGGGTGGCGTAGAGATCGTCGATCAGGGTCTCGACAGCGTGGCCGGAGACCGGGCTGACATCGAGTGCCATGCGCTTGGCGTCATCGAGGAATTCCGGATCCGTCAAGGTGGCGGCGAAGGCCGCACGCAGCAGCTCTTTCCTTTCGGTCGGCAGATCGGGCGGCGCCATGAACGGCCAGGCGAACTCCTGCGGCCCGAACACCACCTTGAGGATCTGGCGTTGCGCGCCGTCTTATCGAGAATACCGGCTCCCGATCGCGCGGCTTCGGCAAGGGCTTTCTCCCGGGGAGCGCCGCCACCGCTGTACGTGACAACGTCCCGGCTGTATGCGTCGGCGGAGAACTTCTCGACAATCCCAGTTATCGCAGCTTCTGTCTTCGCTACCGCCTCACTCGCGGACAGACTTCTAATCCCGTTTGCTAGGTCACCTATCTCCTTTAGGACAGCATCGATATTTGGTTCCGCCACAACGCCCCCCTATAGGACTTAGGATTTCTGCTCAGGCCAAAGCCATCACTCCTAGCGGTCTGTCTCTTGAATGATCCAGTTTGGTCGAAAGCGAATGCCGCCCAAAAAATCTTCCCGAGGCAGGAACCTCTTGTCGAAGACGCCAGGGCCGGAAAAAAAGATCGAAATCAGCTGCTCAGCCGCGGAACATTCTTCCGCGGAGAAATGCCGCCGACGGCTTGGGTTGAGATCGCCGGCATAGTATGGGTCGACATATCCAAACGGGCCTATTTCGACATTAAAATGGTTCCCATCTTCGAGAAAAGCCAAAATGTAATCTCCAAACAGAACTGGGCTGTCCTCTCTTTCGATCTTGAACAAATCATGAGGTTTCTCGTCCGCGCCACTGACCAGGCCACCAAATCCGACGCGCGCATTCGTGAACGAGTTGGGATCCGTCATGATTTCGTGGTCCGAGTTGCGGTCAAGCGCTGGTGCCGGCACATTGGTGGAACTTGGCTGGGACTGGGTGAACCGGGTGGGCGCTAGCCAGGCCGAGGCGGCGAGCGCGATGCCGATAAGGCTGCCGAGATGGCGCCGCCTCCCTCGGCGAAACCGCGCGCCCGAATCCGGTCGAGACCGCTCCATGTGAGCCTCTTGCCGAAAGCAGCCCGAAGGGTAGCACGTTTCGCCCCGCCGCGGGCGCTCCACAACAACGATTCCCGGTTCCAACTGCGCGACAGTGTTCCCTGCGCGACAAAGCCGCCCGGGCTGCTGCATTAAAGTTAAAACGCGATACTCCAATCGCCGCCGCCCCGTTTGGCCTAAGCTCGCCTGCCTCTCCTCGCAAGAAGAGAGGCGCGGTCCCGGCCACATCTGGTTTCGTGGCGTAGTGGTCGGGACCGGCCGGCGGGGTTCGCTGTGCCCCAGTACCCGGCATGTGGTTTTGACTGTCTGGCCATTCGCTCCCTCATCGTGAGAATTGTGAAGGAATTGCCCTCCCAGCGTCACGATTTCTCGAAAATCCAATTGGGCCGGAAGGTAACGCCGCCCATAAATCGCGCAGCCTGCCCAAGCTGATTGGTATAGATTTTTGGCCTCGAAAGGAAAAAGGATCGGATCAGCAACTCCGCGGTTGCGGCTTCTTCCGCCGAAAAGCTCTGTCTCTTCTTCGGATCAGCGCTGCCAATGTAGCGGGCCTCCGAAAATCCAAATTGGTCTATCTCGATGTTGAAATCATTCCCGTTCTCCAGGAATGAGTAGAGATATTCCCCATAAATCGGACCGCCATCCGTTCCAATAATCTTAAACACATCGTGCGCGTAAAGGTCATCGCCGCGGACGGACCCCGCGGGCAGGACCGGCGCGTTCGTGAACCGGCTGGCACTTGTCATGATGGCGTTGACCCGAAGTTGCTTCCGTCGCAAGTGCGACAGTGGAATCCGCCCGCGCTCCTCACCGTGAGCCGAAAGAATCAAACTCTCCGTGCCGAGACCCTAAGCCTGCAGCAACCGCCGCAACCCCGACACCGCACCGAAGCGGTCGAGATTCCCGATCGCCGCGACGAGCTCCTTCGCCCTGCCCTCGCCGATCACCGGCGCCATCAGGTCGAGGGCCTTGGCGTCCACCTCGCTCTGGTCCATAGGGTTGCCGGGCGTGCCGCGCACCTCGTAGGTGCGGTGGCTGAGCTTGCGGCCGTCTTGGGTCTCGATCGCCACGATCGCCTGGCGGGCCGGCACCGCCGTCACCAGCTCTTTGTTGCCGACCGCCTCGACCAGCTTGCGGATGGCGAGCACCTTGGGGTCGGTCATGCGGGCGAAATCGTGCACGCTGTCGAAGCCGGCGCCGCCGTCGACGATCATCAGCGCCACCAGGTGCTGCAGGCAGATGTCCGGAATGGTCTTGTTGTCGACGATGTGCAGCCGGTCGGCCGGCATGTCGACCACGATGCGCTTGATGCGGCCGGCCCGCACCTCCGGGTCCTTCAGGAGCTCGGTGACGCAATCGAGCACCGACTGCAGCGGCGAGCCGACGCACCATTTCTTGATCGAGGTATCGATGATCTCGAAGCGCTTGCCGAGACCCTCGATGAACAGCTCGGGCTGCGGCTTGTCGCCGCCGAGCGCCGTGAACAGATTGGCGTCGCCGGAGAGCGGATCGTCGATGCCGGTCATGCCGGAGCCCACCATGGTGGCCGCCGTCACGCCGTTGCGCGCTCCCATGCCGCCGAAATCGAACGCCTTCTCCACATGCTCGCGGTCGCGCTCCCAATAGGGCACGCCGGAGCCCTGCTGGGCCGCGAACGAGATGGCGTGGCGCACCTGGGTCGGGTCGAGCCGCAGCATGGCGGAGGCCGCCGCGGTGGCGCCGAAGGTGGTGGAGAGGCTGTGGGTGCTGTGGCGCTCGGTATAGAGCGCGCCGAAGCCGAGCGCATAGATCGAGCGCGCCCCGATGTCGTAGCCGAGCGCGACTGCGCGTAGCAGATCGTTGCCGCTGCGGCCGGCGGCTTCGGCGGTGGCGAGCGCCGCCGGCACGATGCCGCAGCCCGGATGGAAGCGGGCCTTGAGATGGGAGTCGTCGGTCTCGTCGCCGTGCGCCGCCATGCCGTTGGCGAGCGCCGCGTTGACGGTGGAGGTCAGGAAACCGGTGCCGATCACCGTCGCCTGCGGCTTGCCGCCCAGCGCTTCCACGTAGCGGGCGGCGGCGACGCCGGCCTTGAGCCGTGAGCCGGAGATCATGGCGGCGATGGTATCGAGCACGTGCATCTTGGTCTTGGCCACCACCGGGGCCGGCAGCTCGCGGTCGAGCGCGCCGGAGATGTAGCTCGCGAGCGCCACCGTGACCGGCGAGAGCGGCTCGGCCTTGCCGCCGCCTTCGGCGGCTTCCGCGGCGGCGGGCTTGGCCGCGCCCTGCGCCAAGGCCGGTGCGGCCGGCAGCACGTTCGACAGCAGCGCAGCTCCGCTCACGTTGATGAGCCAGCGGCGGGTGTGATCGGGGTTCTCGGTCATGGCGGTCTCCTTCGGGAGTTCGTTAGTCAGATTGTAGGATGGGTTGAGCTCTTGCGAAACCCATCAACCGCCGCCGATGGGTTTCGTAAGAACTCAACCCATCCTACAGACTTTTTCCGGTCACCGCATCGCGTCCGCAAGTCGGTACACCCCGCGCTCGAAGGCGTCATAGACGGCAAGCGCCTGGGGGTCGGCGAACGGCAGGAACTGCATCAGGATCACGCCGGCGATGCCGCGGGCGCGGTCCACCCAGAAATAGGTGTTGCTGATGCCGCCCCAGCTCAGGCTGCCGGCCGAGCGCTTGCCCGCGACCGCATCGGCGGTGATCAGGAAACCCAGGCCAAACTTGTCGCGGCCGTCGGCCACGAAGGCGAAATCGCCGCTGCGCTCGGGCAGCGCGCTCTTGAGCGCGCGGACGCAAAGCGGGCCGATCTGGTTCCGGCTCATCAGCTCGATCGTCTCGGGCGCGAGAATCCGCACGCCATCGAGCGCGCCGTCGTTGAGCAGCATGCGGGTGAAGCGGGCGTAGTCGGCGGCGGTCGAGGTGAGGCCGCCGCCCCCCGCGGGGGGCGAGAATGCCGGCGGCGGCTGGTTTGCTTCCTTGGCGATGGTGCCGTCGCCAAGCCGGCGATGGGCGGCAACCAGGCGCGCCTGCTGCTCGGGCGGCACGCTGTAGCCGGTGTCGATCATGGCGAGCGGATCGAGGATGTTGCGGCGCAGGAGCACGTCGAGCGCCTCGCCCGATACCGCTTCGATGAGCCGCCCGAGCCAATCCGTGCTGGTGCCGTAGAGCCAGCCCTCGCCGGGCTCGAACAGCAGCGGCCCGACCGCAAACTCGTCGCCCGCGCGCGGCTTGAAATCGCGCACCACCGGGCTGGTGAAGCCATAACCAAGGCCGGAGCAGTGGGTCATCAGATGACGCACCGTCACCGGATTGCGCGCCGGCCGCACCACATAGTGGCCGGTGGCGGGATCGAAGGACTCGAGCACCTGGATGCCGGCGAATGCCGGCAGATGGCGCTCGACCGGATCGTCGAGGCGCAGCCGGCCAACCTCGGCCAACTGCAGGGCGGCGACCGAGGTGATCGGCTTGGTCATCGAGGCGATGCGGAACAAGGCATCGGCCGTCATCGGGCGCGCGGTCTCGGCGTCCGCCGCCCCGAATGCGCCGCGGTAGAACGCGCCCTCGCGATCGGTCCCCATGGCGACCACGCCCGCGATCGCCTGCTCCGCCACCGCCTGGCGCAACGGCCCATCGATCGGGTGGGCGTAGCGGTCGGGGGTGGCTGCCGGGGCTGGCGCGCCCGGCTGGCAGGAGAGCGCGCTCATCATGCCGCCCCATGCGGACAAGTCGAGATCTCCGCGCCGGGACATCAGTTCCGCGCTGGCCTGAAGTATTTCAGGTCGGGCGGCGGCTGGTCCTTGCGGGTGGGCATCAGGTTGTTGTCGCCGCCGCGGTAGTAGGTCTCCTTGCCGATCTTGATCAGCTCCTGGTCGCCCGAGCAGTAATATTCCTGCCAGACCGGATAGGGCGAGGGGTCGCGGCGGTAGGTCTTGAGCACCGTCCAGGGACGCGTATAGGCGTTGTCGATCAAGGTGATCTGGTCGTGCAGAAGCTTGGGGTCCTGCTTGTCGAAGAAGATGCGCTCCTTGACGATCGATTGGTTGTCGGTGTGGGTCGGCATGCCGGCCGGGTCGAGCGCGCGCGGGCCGCGGAAGAAGCGGGTCTCGGCCTCGAGCACGGTGAAGCGGCCGCTGCCGTCCTCGTCGATCCACCTGCCGATCGAATAGCCCATGAACGAGGGCTCGACACGCTCGGGCCAGTCGCGGCCGTCGGTATAGATGCGCCGGTGGGAATCATGCGCGTGGTCGATCCGCACATAGGTGGTTTCCGGCAGCACCATGATCTCCATGTTCTGGAACGCGGTCATCATGCCGGGCATGCCGGGCGGCAGGCAGTCATCGCCGGTATGCCAATTGCCCTGGCCGCCGCCGGCCTGGTCGGCGACGCTCGCCTCCAGCACCTTCTGATATTCCGGCGTCAGCGGCGCCTGCTGGTCGAAGCCCCAGGGCTTGGTCGGATCGAACGCCGGCTGGCCGCCGACCGGCAGCCGCACCCCGACCCACTGGCCGGAGAGATCCGGATACTGCGCGTCGTCGAACGCCAAGGCCGTGCTCGCGGCCGCGACCAGCACCACCGCCGACGCCAGGGCGCGAAGCGCGCTTCGATCCAGCATGATCTCCCCCTGTGCAATGCCATCCCGGCGCGGCTCGCGGCGCACGCGGGGACGTGGAACCCGGATGTTGGTTGCGCCGGATAAAAGAACCGGCCGCAGGAGGCGATACCTGCCGATGGCATGCGGCCCTTTTGCGCGCGGAAACCTCGGCACGTTTCCATCATGGGCAGCTGCCGCGACGTTATCGCAATCGCCGATGATGTGAAAGATGGGGAGCAGCAGCAAAACGAAAGAGCCCCAGCCCGAGTTGGTCCTGGGGCCGAGGCTCCTTGCGCGCTGCAGTGACGCCACTATCGGCCCGCCGCATTACCAAACTCTAAACGGCGCTCAGTTTGTTTTGCCGATCGCGGCCCGAAATGTCGCGAGCACATCGGGCGAGACGTCGGCCAGCGAGCGAAACTGCGCCTCGCCCCGCGCGATCCCGATATAGCTGAACGGTACGCGGTTGCGGGTCATGGTCTCCGAGACGAAGTCCGGATCGTTGGAGGCGTCCGCGAAGCCTTGGCGCAGCGCCGCGACCGCGGCCGCGGGCGTGCCGCGCGGCGCAAAGCCCACGAAGGTCATCTCGCCGGCCTGGTTGGTCAGCCAGTTGAGCGCGTCCCAGGCCGGACCGGACGGCATGCGGCCGTAGATCTCCCGGTAAAGATCCGGGAACGCCGGCATCTCGGCCACGTAAGGGCTTTTGCTGTAGCGGCCGTCGGGGTCTACCGGCACCAGATAGGCGATGCCGATCCCCTGCCCCGACTTGATGAAGTCGTCGTTGCGGCTGCGGAAGGTCGAGATGCTGGTCGAGTGGAACTGCACCTCGCCGCGCTGCATGGCGAGGAACACGTCGTTGCCGCCGCGGTACCCCACCACCATCTTGTGCCTCACCCCGAGCACGTCCAACACCAGATGCGGCAGCAGGCCGGAAATATCCGATTTGTTGAGTGCTCCGAGGATGAGGTTGTCGGCCCGCACGATGTCGCGCGGGAGCTTGAGGCCGCCCGGCACCACGTCGGTGCGCGCATAGTTGACCCTGATGTCGCCGGTGCCGCCGAGATAATCGAAATCCTGGTAGTGCGCCCGCAAGCCCTGGTCGCCGAGCGCCTGGGCGAGCGGGTCCCAGGGGCCATACAGGATGGTGAGCCCGTCGGGCGCCGCGCGCTCGTGCAGAAAGTTGGTGGCGCCCCAGCCGCCGGCGCCTGGCATGTTCTGCACGATGATGCTGGGATTACCCGGGATGTGCTTGCGCAGATAGACCGAGAACGCCCGCGCCAGGGTATCGACGGTGCCGCCCGCCTCCAGCCCGATGATGATCCGCAGCGTCCTGCCGGCGTAGTAATCGCCCGATTGCGCCCGTGCCGGCCCGGCCGCGCCCAGTGCGGCCACCACCGCCAGGATGAGCGGCAAGACCATCCATCGTCGCTTCGCCATCATGACCGGAGACTGGCACAGTTGGAGGTGGGCATAAACCGCCGGCATCAAAATCAGAGATTTCAAATCGTCAGGAACGCACAGAATTTCACTCCTTCTCCCCGCGTGCCATCAGGGCGGTTACGCCCGTCTTCGACGGGCTATTGGAGAAGGTGGGTTGAGGGGGGCTTTCCACGATTCTGAGTCCGTCGAAACGCCCCCTCACCGAGCCGAGTGCGGATCACCGGCCTCGCCGTGTCGCCCTCTCCATAGCCCGTCGAAGACGGGCGTAACCGCCCTGATGGCGCGCGGGGAGAGGAGCGCAACGTGCGTCGCGCGCACGCGTCTGCATCATGTGATTCAAACGAACCAGCCCTGTATTCCAGCCGCGTTGCCGACTACGCTCCGGGCGGGGATGGAATCAGCCAGGAACGCCGGGCCATGCGGACGCAGGTCGCGATCATCGGGGCGGGGCCGGCGGGCCTGCTGCTCGGCCAGCTGCTGCAGAAAAACGGCATCCACAACGTCATCCTGGAGCGGCACACCGGCGACTACGTGCTCAGCCGCATCCGCGCCGGCGTCATCGAGCAGGTGGCGGTCGATCTCCTCGACGAGGCCGGGGTCGGCGCGCGCATGCACCGTGAAGGCCTGGTGCATGACGGGACGCAGATTTGCGTCGACGGGGTGCGCCACCGTGTCGACTTCAAACAGCTGACCGGACGGACCGTGATGGTGTACGGGCAGACCGAGATCACCCGCGACCTGATGGAGGGCCGCACCGCCGCCGGCGCCCCGACCGTCTATGAGGCGGCGGACGTCACGCTGCATGATATCTCCGGCGCGCAGCCGGGCGTGACCTACCGGGCCGGCGGCGAGAGCCACGAGATCGCCTGCGATTTCATCGCCGGCTGCGACGGCTTTCACGGCATCTGCCGCCAGAGCGTGCCGGCCGGCACCATCACCAGCTACGAACGCGTCTATCCGTTCGGCTGGCTCGGGCTCCTGTCCGACACCCCGCCGGTTTCCGACGAGCTCATCTACGTGCGCCACCCCCAGGGCTTCGCGCTCTGCTCCATGCGCTCGCAAACCCGCAGCCGCTACTATCTGCAGTGTGGGCTCGACGAGCCTATCGAGGCCTGGCCGGACGCGCGCTTCTGGGAGGTGCTCAAAGTGCGCATCGATGCGAAGGCGCGCGAGCAGCTCGTCACCGGTCCCTCGATCGAGAAGAGCATCGCGCCCTTGCGCAGCTTCGTCGCCGAGCCGATGCGGTTCGGACGCCTGCTGCTGGCGGGCGATGCATCCCACATCGTGCCGCCGACCGGCGCCAAGGGCCTCAACCTGGCGGCCAGCGACGTGCGCTACCTGTCGCAGGCGCTGATCGAGCACTATCAGGAAAAATCCGACGCCGGGCTCGACCACTATTCCGGCCGCGCGCTGGCGCGGGTATGGAAGGCCGAGCGCTTCTCCTGGTGGATGACGACCCTGCTGCACGCTTTCCCGGGCAACGCGTTCGATCAGAAAATGCAGCTCGCCGAGCTCGACTACCTGTTCGGCTCGCGCGCGGCCGCCACCGCCTTCGCCGAGAATTACGTCGGCCTGCCGTTCTGAAAGGCCGTGATGCCCGCGCGCGTGCAACCATGATCGAGCTCGACGACCGTGCCGTCGCGCCCCAAGACCGATCGCGCCATCTGGTGATCGCGGCGCTTGGCATCGCGCAGACGCTGGCCTGGGGATCGAGCTACTATCTGCCGGCGATCCTGGCCGACCCGATCGCTGCCGACCTCGCGGTATCGCGCGAGCTCGTGCTCGCGGCCTTCTCGATGGCGCTCCTGATCGCCGCCTTCGTCGGACCGTGGGTCGGGAGCGCGATCGATCGCCGCGGCGGGCGCAACGTGCTGGCGCTCTCCAATCTGGTGCTGGCCGCCGGGCTCGCCATGCTGGCCGCCGCCGACGGGCCCACCATCCTGTTCGGGGGCTGGGCGATCCTCGGCGTTGGGATGGCGCTCGGGCTCTACGATGCCGGATTCGCCACGCTGACGTCGCTCTACGGCCGGGAGGCGCGCGGCCCGATTACCGGCATAACGCTGTTCGCCGGTTTCGCCTCGACGGTGAGCTGGCCGCTGACCGCAGCGCTCAATGATGCGCTCGGCTGGCGCGAGACCTGCCTGGTGTGGGCGGGGCTCAATCTCATCATCGGACTTCCGCTCAATCGCCTGCTGCCACGGTCCACTGCGGCGCTCACTCGCCCGTCCAAAGACGCGGAAGCGGCGGCGGCCTGGAAGCCCTACCGGGAGATGCTGCTGCTCGCCTTCGTGTTCGCGGCCGTCTGGTTCGTGACCGGCGCCATGGCGGCACACCTGCCGCGCCTTCTGCAGCTCGCCGGCGCCACCCCGGTCGAGGCGGTCGCCACCGCGGCGCTGATGGGCCCCGCCCAGGTGGCGGCGCGGCTCGCCGAGCTGATGATCATGCGGCGCATCCATCCGCTGGTCTCGGCCCGCATCGCCACCGCGCTCCATCCGCTCGGCGCCGGCGCCTTGCTGCTCCTGGGAGCCGCCGGGGCGCCGCTGTTCGTCATCCTCTACGGGGCCGGCAACGGCCTCCTCACCATCGCGCGCGGCACCGTGCCGCTTGCGGTGTTCGGTCCTCACGGCTATGGCCGGCGCACCGGCCTATTGAGCGCGCCGGCGCGCGCCGCGCAGGCCCTGGCGCCGCTGGGGTTCGGATTCCTGATCGACCGCATGGGCATATCCGTCATCTTCGTCTCGGGCGGCCTTTGCCTGGCAGCGCTCGGCGCCCTGATATGCCTGCGCGCCCGCCCGGCCGCTTGACCCGGTCGGTTCCTATTCTGGAATCCCGGCGACCCGCCGGCTATTCTTAAGCGCGGAGGAAACCCGATGATGACTGCTCGAGCTGCTCCCGCCCCGCCGTCCGAGACCTCGCTCGAGGACCCGAATTCGCCGCTGGTCGTGGTCGGCCAGATTCTGTGCATCCTGGTTCCGCTGGTGGTGTGGTTCACCCCGACCTCGCTCGAGCCCGTCACCCAGCATGCGTTCGCCATCGTGGGTTTCATGGTGGTGGCCTGGATCACCCGGGCCATGGACTATGCGCTCGCCGGCCTCGTCGGCTGCTTCTTGTTCTGGGCGCTCGGCATCGTCAAGTTTCCGGTCGCCTTCAGCGGCTTCGCCAACGATACCGCCTGGTTCCTGTTCGGTGCCCTCCTCTTGGGCGTCATCGCCACCCGCTCCGGGGTGGCGCGCCGGATCGCCTATTCCATCATGATCCGCATCGGCGTCACCTATCCGCGCATCCTGCTCGGCCTCATCGTCACCGACTTCCTGCTCACCTTCATCGTTCCGTCCGGCATCGCGCGGGTGGTAATCATGGCGTCGATTGCGCTCGGGCTGGCGGAGGCGTTCAAATCCGGCCCGGGCGACAACGTCTCGCGCGGCATGTTCCTGATCCTCAGCTACACCGCCAACATCTTCGACAAGATGATCATCGCCGGCGCCGGCTCGATCACGGCGCGCGGCTTGATCGAGAAGGACGGCGGGGTCGAGGTGCTGTGGAGCTACTGGTTCATCGCCTTCCTGCCCTGCAGCATCATCACGGTGCTGGCCGCCTGGCTGCTCACGCTTTGGCTCTACCCGCCCAAGAAGGCCGCGCTGGAGGGCGGCTACGACTATTTGCGCGCCGAGATCGCGAACATGGGCGCCTGGTCGCCGCTGCAGATCCGGGCGGCGATCCTGATGGCAGTCACCATATTGCTCTGGCTCACGGATTTCGCCCACCACATCTCCTCCTCGGTGATCGGCATCGGGGTCGGGCTGTTCGCGCTGCTGCCACGCGTCGGCATCCTCGACATCGAGGACATGAAGCGGCTGAACTACCTGCCGGTGTTCTTCGTCGCCGCCGCGGTGAGCATGGGCACGGTCCTGGAGCAGACCAAGGGCCTCGACGTCCTCACCAGCTACGTGTTCGTGTGGATGCAGCCCTACATGACCAACATCTTCACCACCACCATCGTGATGTACTGGACCGCGTTCTTCTACCATTTCTTGCTGGCCAGCGAGATCTCGATGCTGGGCACCTCGATCCCGCTGGTGATGGAGTTCGCCAAGTCCCACCACATACACCCGTTGCTCCTGGGCATGATCTGGACCTTCGCGGCCGGCGGCAAGCTGTTCGCCTATCAGTCCGGCGTGCTGATCGTGGGGTACTCGTACGGCTATTTCACCGCGCGCGACTTGATGGTCATGGGGGCATGGCTCACGGTGGTCGAGTTCCTGGCCCTCATGGTGCTGGTGCCGTTCTACTGGCCATTGATCGGCCTGCAATAAGGCGATGGCCGTTCACAAATCGGAAAGCATTAAAGCGCGGTTAAACGTAAGCGCGAAGAATGTCGCTTTCCGCCATACCCACAACTAAGCAGAAATCCTGTTCAAATATACCGCCTTCGACGCGGTAGCGACCGCGTCATTCGTCTTGGCGCATTCGGGCGCTCTGAAGGGGGTAGACGATGCTGCTCCGCAGCATTCGATCGAGAACTCCTGGTGCTGGTGCTGGCGACCGTGGTGCCGTTCCTGGCCCTGGTCGGGACCGGCCTGTGGAGCCAATGGCGGGAAGACGAGGCCGCCGCGATCGAGCGCGCGCTCAACAATTCGAAGCTGCTCGCCGCACAGCTCGACGACCATATCAGCGATCTCGAAAACCTCCTGGTAGGCCTGAGCCGGGCGGTCTCGACAAATCCGGCCGACACCGCCACGAACAGCGCGTTGCTCAAGCAAATCAAAGCCAAATTACCGACATTTATCGCCAATATCCGGGTTTTCTCCCTTGACGGATCCAACATCGGAACATCGGCGTATCCCGAGGCCGTTCCGTCCTACGCCGGCGACCGTGAATTCTTCAAGGAGATCTTGGCGGGCCGACGTGTCTCGTTCGCCGAGATCATCCGCACGCACGGGAAGGAAGAATGGGTGCTGGCCATCGGCTACCCGATCGAGGACCGGGAAGGACGGTTGCGTGGCGTAATCGCGGTGGGCACCCAGCTCAAGCTTATCCAAGATGCATTTCGGCTGCAGGCGCTCCCCGCCGGCAGCATCGTTCGGGTCGTCGACCAGCATGCAATGGTCGTGGCCGAGAGCTCGAACGGACCCGATTGGATCGGTCGCGACCTTTCCGGATGGGACCACGTCGCACGGCATATGGCGGCCAAGGAGACGAGCGAGATCGAATTCTGGCCCGATCATATTCAACGCATCACCGGGTCATCGACCGCCCATCAGGCTCCTTGGCTGGTGTCGGTCGGGCTGCCGATGGACATCGCCTTCGCCACGCTCGCCTCGCGCTTGCGCTGGGGCGCTGCGCTCGGCACCAGCGCGCTGCTCGCGGCCTTCGCCATCGCCTGGATGTTCTCGGGCCGCATCGTGCGTCCGCTGCGGCAGCTGGAGAAGGATGCTTCGATGCTGGCCGCAGGCGCGCTCAACCATCGCAGCGCCGTGCGCACGCGCGACGAGGTCGGCAATCTCGCCGACACTTTCAACCGGATGGCGACATCGCTGGAACGCCGTCAGCACGAGGTGCAGCAGTCGAACGACACGCTCTCGGCCGTCATCGACGCTTCGCCGGTGGCGATCGTCTGCTCCGACATGGACCGCCGAATCATGCTGTGGAGCCGCGCGGCGGAAAAGCTCTATGGCTACACCGCCGAGCAGACGCTGGGCACGCCGATCAAGGTCGTTCCGCCGGAGGGCCGCGCGGAATCGCGGGCGCTCTACGAGCGGGCGCGCAACGGCGAGAGCATCCGCGAGGTCGAGGCCAGGCGCCGGCGCAAGGACGGCTCCTTCGTCGACGTGCGCATCGCCGCCGCCCCGATGTATCACCCCGACGGCACTGTGCGCGGCGTCGCCTGGGCGCACGAGGACATCACCGAGCGCAAGCGGGCCGAGGAGCAGCTCAAACGCCTCGCCCACTACGATCCGCTCACCGGCCTGCCCAACCGGTTGTCGTTGCAGAAGGCGCTGGAACGGCTGCTGTCCGCTGCGCCCGCCACGGCGACGTCGATCGCGCTGTTCGACCTCGACGGCTTCAAGGACGTCAACGACACGCTGGGCCACTCGATCGGCGACCAATTGCTGATCGAGGTCGGGCAACGTCTGATCGAATCGACGAAACGCCGCGGCGAGCGCGACCAGGTGTTCCGGCTCGGCGGCGACGAGTTCGTGGTGATCATCGCGGATTGCGGCGATCCGCGCATGGTCGGCGCCCTGGTCAACTCCATGCTCGAGCGGCTGGCGGAGCCGTTCCGGATCAGCGAGCAGGCGCTCCACCTCGGCGGCAGCGCCGGCGTCGCCATCGCGCCCAACGACGGCGCCAATGTCGATGACCTGATCGCCAATGCCGACCTCGCGCTCTACCAGGCAAAATCCGACGGCGGGCGCACCTATCGGCTGTTCATGCCAATTCTGCGCGCCCAGGCCCAGGCCCGGCGCGGCCTCGACCTCGAGCTGCGGCGCGCATTCGCGGAGCACGAGCTCGAGCTGTATTTTCAGCCGGAAATCCGCCTCGCGGACCGCGCGGTGATCGGTGCCGAAGCGCTGCTGCGATGGCGGCATCCGCAGCGCGGCATCCTGGCGCCGTGGGCATTCATCGACACGCTCGCCGACAGCTCGATTGCGGCGGAGGTCGGCCGCTGGATCATCCAGGCCGCCTGCACGCAGGCGGCGGCCTGGCGCCACATGGGCCTGCCGCTCGGCCGCATCGGCGTCAATCTGTTTCCGACCCAGCTGCAGGGCGATGCGCTCATCAAGGACATCGACGACGCGCTGCGCGAGAGCGGCCTGCCCGCGCAGGTGCTTGAGCTCGAGATCACCGAGAACGTGGCGCTCAACTACGAGGACGCGATCGCGCCGCTGCAGCAACTCTCCGATCGCGGCATCAAGCTCGCATTCGACGATTTCGGCACCGGCTATGCTTCGCTGAGCTACCTGACGCGCTTCCCGCTCGCACGCATCAAGATCGACCGCAGCTTCGTGCGCAACATCACCGACAATGCCGAGCATGCCGCCATCGTGCGCTCGCTGATCGCCATGGCGCACAATCTCTGCCTCGAGGTCATCGCCGAAGGGGTCGAGACCGAAGCACAGGCGGCGTTCCTGCTGGCGGAGAATTGCGAGGAGGCGCAGGGCTTTCTCTACGCCAGGCCGCTGCCGGCCGCCGAGTTCGAGGACTATTTGCGGACCAAGCGGCTCGCCTGCCAGAGCGTGGCGACGGACGCGGCACGCCCCGCCGCGGAGCCGGCGGCACAGCGCAGCGTGGCGCAGTCCTCTAGGCGCCGGAGGTTTCCGAAGGTATAGGAAGGATCGTTCCGTCGTCGCCATTGCGGAGGCAACGCCATGGACCGTCCTCGCCGTCGATTTCTGCAGCTCGCGGGCGCCGTCGTGCTGGCCGAGTCGCCGGCGGTACGGTCGCGGCCGGCTCGCGCACAATCCTATCCGTCGCGGCCGGTGCGCTGGATCGTCTCGTTCGCGGCCGGCGGCGCCAACGACATCGTGGCCCGGCTGATCGGGCAATTCCTCTCGGAGAAGCTCGGCCAGCAGATCGTCGTCGAGGATCGCGGCGGCGCCGGCGGCAATATCGGCATGGCGGCGGTGCTCAGCTCCCCGCCCGACGGCTACACCATCGGCTATGTGGCGCCCAACAATGCCATCAACGCCACGCTCTACGACAAGCTGCCGTTCGATTTCATCCGCGACAGCGCCCCGGTCGGCGGCACCATGCTGCTGAGCAACGTGATGGTGGTGCCGCCTTCGCTGCCGGTGCGCAGCGTCGCGGAGTTCATCAGCTATGTGAAGGCCAACCCCGGCAAGGTCTCGTTCGCCTCCTCGGGCACCGGCGCCTCGCCGCACATGTCGGGCGAGCTGTTCAAGGCGATGACCGGCATCGACATGATCCACGTGCCGTACCGCGGCGCCGGGCCGGCGATGACCGATCTGCTGCCCGGGCGGGTGCAGGTGATGTTCGACAATCTGCCGAGCTCGATCGAGCACGTCCGCGCCGGCCGGCTGCGGGCACTCGGCGTGACGGCGGCCAAGCGCTCGGAAGCGCTGCCGGACGTTCCGACCATCGGCGAGACCGTGCCGGGCTACGAGGTCAGCGTCTGGAACGGGATCTCCGTGCCCCGGGGCACGCCGCCCGAGATCATCGCGACGCTCAATCGCGCCGTGAACGCGGTGCTGGCCGACCCGAAATTGCAGGCGCGTTTCGCCGAGCTCGGCGGCGCCCCGATGCCGATGACGCCGGCCGAGTTCGGCAACCTGGTGGTCGCGGAGACCGAGAAATGGGCGAAGGTGGTCAAGCTCTCCGGCGCCAAGCCGGAGTGACCGCGCGGCCGGAGGCCCACAAGGTCGTTCCTCCGGCGCCGCTATCTCCTCCATGGAACAAAAGGCATGAGAAGATTTTACATTGTGTCGGCCGTCGTGCTGCTCGGCATCACCGGGACGGCGGCGTAATATTACTATCATATGACCTGCTGCACGCCGCCGAAGGTCTGCTGCGCGCCGCAGCCGATCGAGCCATCACGAATCGATCCAGGCAAGTGATCGCATGAAGCTTCCGGGCCCGGACCATCCGATCACGATCGAGCCCAACCGCAACCGCGTGCGCGTCATGTTCAATGGCCGCGTAGTCGCCGACAGCACGCGCTCGCTCACCCTGCGGGAGACCAGCCTGCAGCCGGTGCACTATATTCCGCGTGCCGATGCCGATATGGCCCTGCTCGCGCCCAGCGCGCATTCGACGCATTGCCCCTACAAGGGTAAGGACCTAGGCCTCTCAGATCGAAAAACTCGCTGTGTTCTGAATAGGTTGTGGATTACCCACCCGGCGCGTGTCCCGGCGAGATTTCTGCGCCCGGTGCCCCGGCAGGCTGCGGGGCGTGGCCGCCGGTGCGCTGGCGCGGGTGGCCCGGTGGGGGGCTGTAGCCCTGCGCTCCGGGCGCCCTGTACGGCCTTTCCTACGGCCTCCGACGCTGACGCCTGTCCCTGCCGTGGCGACGCTGCGCGACGGAGCGGACAGTCCGCTTTCGGAGGATAACCGGAAAACATATGCTCGATCTGAGGTTTACCGGTTATGACCCAACTCGGACATCGGCGCTGGTTTTTGCTGTGACGCACAACGCAGGCCTTAAGGCAGCGATGGAGTTCCAAATAAGAAATTCTGTCCAAAAACCGCGCTCTGCACAGCCTATTAGGGGCGCTTATTTTTGGGCGAATGGGCGGGCCGAAGGTGACGGTAAGATGGTTTGGGAACAGAACGGATTGGCGTCGTCGCGGAACGGATTGGCGTCGTCGCCGACGTTGCCGGCGCCTTCCCGCTTTGGTCAGCCCGAGCAGAGATCAGCGGAATTGCGGCTGCAAGCGACGCAGCAGCGAGCGCGGCCAAGCCTAGGTGCCTGTGCACGCTCGAAGGGGTATCCTTGTTGCTCATCACATGGGCTTTGTTGGGTACCCATTCCACCTTAGGCACAACCCATATAGCATTGGAGCGACTTGGCAGCAAGCGCGGCGGTTACCTAGCGCGTGCGCTCGAAAATGCAGAAGGCGGATGACGAGGCCGTGACGCAGGGCAATGCCTCAACGATCCTGGTGTCGATGCCGTTTTTCTCGGTGCGCGAGCCGAGCCTGCAGCTCGGCCTGCTAGCCGCCATTGGCCGACAACGCGGTTTTTCTGTCAGCACGCTTCATCTCAACCTCGAGTTTGCGGCCCGTGTGGGTCTCGACCTTTATGAGGAGTTGTGCGGCTACTATAACCTCGAAATCGGCAATTGGCTGTTTGCGCTGAATGCGTTTGGTGACGAGGCGGTTGACCGTGACGCACAAATCTTCGGGGATCATCCTGAGGTCGTGGAGTTTCTGGAAAAGCTCAAGTTGGATGCGACCGCGCTTTGTCGCATGCGCAGGGAATTGGTGCCTCTCTATTTGCAGCATGCCGAAAGCATCGTCGACTGGTCTCTTTATCGGGTCGTCGGATTCACCTCTACCTTTCAGCAAAACACGGCTTCATTCGCACTGGCGCGTCGTCTCAAGAGCCGGTTTCCCCACTTGATCACATTGTTTGGTGGCGCCAACTTCGAGGGAGAAATGGGGCGTGAGCTCATCAGGGCGTGCCCGTGGATTGACTTTGCGGTAGACGGCGAGGCAGACGAAGCTTTTCCCGCGTTTTTGCAGGCGGTCGCTGAAAAACGATCCCCAAGCAAAGTCCCTGGCATCATTTCGCGTCTAGGTGCGGTGGTGCCGGCGATTGGCCCATTTACAAAACTGGATGGCCTACCCGTCCCGAATTATGATGAGTTCTTTGAGCGCGCTGAAAAGCTGGCGATCTACGCCGAGAGTGACCGTCACCGAATTAGGCTACCTTTCGAAAGTGCGCGCGGATGCTGGTGGGGACAAAAACAGCATTGCACATTCTGCGGCCTCAACGGCACGACGATGAGCTTCCGGCAAAAGTCTGCGCAAAGGGTTCTCTCTGAGCTGGCCCAGCTCACGGCGCGCTACGGCTCTTTTTATTTCCGCGCAGTGGATAACATTATATCGATGAGCTTCCTCACCGAGCTCATCCCCGAGTTGACTGCGCAGGAACGGCAATATGATATTTTTTTCGAAGTGAAGGCAAATTTGTCGCGCCCTCAGATTAAGGCCCTTCGCGATGCCGGTGTGCGCAGTGTTCAACCGGGGATCGAATCTCTGAATTCTGAAGTGCTTCGTCTTATGCGCAAAGGTGCTCGCGCAAGTCAGAACGTCAACCTACTTCGTTGGTCAGCGCACTACGGCGTGGATGTCGTTTGGAACCTTCTTTGGGGTTTTCCCGGCGAGAAACAAGAGCATTACCAGCAGCAAACCGCCTTGATTCCGCATTTAGTCCACTTGCAGCCACCGCAGAGCCTGGGTCGAATTTCGCTTCAACGGTTTAGCCCCTATTTTTTCGACCGCGACAGCTTTTCCACTAATCGGATCGAACCGGATCGTAGTCTCGCCTACATTTACCCCCGATATATTGATCGCGAGAAAATAGCTTATTCTTTTGAACACAAATTTGAGAACGAATTGCCAGAAGCTTCGTTTGAACCCATTCAAAGCGCGATCCGTGGTTGGCAGACGGCGTGGGCTGAAAACCAGACGCCCACGCTGACTTATCGCTGGTCGCCGGGGCGGCTGCATGTCGAGGATCGCAGGAATCCCGCTGCTCAGCGTCTGTATACCTTCGATAGTCCGCTCGCCGAAATTTATCAAACGCTCAGCGAACGGCCATTAAGCGCAGCACTGGTGAAGGAAAAACTCGACTTGCCGTCGAGCTCCGAAGAGATTGAGGAAGCACTCGATCTCTTTGCGGCCAAGGGTCTCGTAATGCGTGACGAGGAATTATTTTTGGCTCTTGGTATACCTGCCCAACCGATCTGAGATAGCGTTGGGGAGACAGCAAGGTCCCTAATCCAAGCCGCCTCGCTTCGAGAACCGCTTGGGTCGTGCATCATATTAATCGGGTTCAGAGCAGCAGCTTGTACTTGCCTGCTGCACGCCGCCGAAGATCTACTGCGCGCCGCAGCCGACCGAGCCCTCACGAATCGATCCAGGCAAGTGATCGCATGAAGCTTCCGGGCCCGGACCATCCGATCACGATCGAACCCAACCGCAACCGCGTGCGCGTCATGTTCAATGGCCGCGTAGTCGCCGACAGCACGCGCTCGCTCACCCTGCGGGAGACCAGCCTGCGGCCGGTGCACTACATTCCGCGTGCCGATGCCGATATGGCCCTGCTCGTGCCCAGTGCGCATTCGACGCATTGCCCCTACAAGGGCGACGCCGTCTATTACAGCTTGAGCGTCGATGGCCGTACCGCCGAGAACGCGGTATGGACCTACGAGACACCGTATCCGGCTGTGGCGGCGATCAAGGAGCATCTGGCTTTCTATCCGGACCGGGTGGAGCGGATCGAGGAAGAAGAGGTACCGTAGTACCGTAGGATGGGTTGAGCGTTTGCGAAACCCATCGCCGCCGATGATGGGTTTCGCGTAGCCCGCGAAGACGGGCGTAAACGCCCTGATGCGCTCAACCCATCCTACAAAGCTGCTATCTGGACCGGCCAATTCCGAGGCTTGCAAGACGGGTGCAAGGCAACCAAAGGAGAGCGCAATGAACGGAAGAATGAGTTTCGTCATGATCGCCGTCGCCGCTTGCCTGAGCGGGCTCGGCGCCTTTTCGGCGGCCGCAAACGATGCCGATCGCACCGGCGAGCGCGGCGGCTACGTGCTTCCCGGCAACACCGACGGCGTCAATCCGGCGTTGCACCCGGATTATTTCGGAAATCCAAGCAATCCTTCCTGTATCACGCGCTTCAGAACCTACGACGCGGCGACCGGAACCTATCTCGGCTACGACGGCCGCCGCCATCCGTGCAAATCTTGAGATCGCCGGAGCACCGGCTCACGGCGTCGTGAGAGGGTGTGAATTGTCGGGCACGGCGATTGGAGCATACTGGAGCTGCGGCCTGCTGGGGCGACCGACCCGGAGGGCTCCATGTCCGTCAGTCCCGATACGGTGCATGCGTCGAGCCGAGCTGCGCTCGATCGCGTCACCCTGATCCGTATCCTGCGGTCGGGCCTTCCGCCCGGATCGCCCGCTTCGTTCGCCTTTGCGGTCTGCTGCGTGCTGATCGCGCTCGGGGTGCGCCTGATCTTCTGGCTCTACGGGCCCGCCCCGGTGATCTTCGCGACCTACTACCCGGCGGTCCTGCTGGCGACACTCATCGGCGGCTGGCCGGCCGGGATCGTGGCGCAGATCCTGGGCGGCGTCCTGACTTGGCTGTTCTTCGACCCCTCGTTCACGCCGCCCGCGCAGGCGTTCGGCGATCAGGTCGGCGATTTCGCGCTGTACGGCCTGTCGTCGGGCCTGATCATCTGGGCGTGCGAGCATTATCGGCGCGTCATCCGCCGGCTCGACGAGGAAGAGCGCTATCGGCGCCTGGTGGTCGACGAGCTCAATCACCGTCTGCGCAACAAGCTCGCCGTCGTGCACACCATCCTGCGGCACGAATTGCGCGAGCACGAAGACCTGCGCGCCAGCATCTCCCACCGCCTGCGCGCGCTCGCCGCCGCCGACGAGCTGCTCACGCGGCCGGACCGGGACCTGGTGGACATGCGCGAGATCCTGTCGGCGGAGTTGTCGCATTACACCGCCACGCGCATCCACGCCGAAGGGGATCAGACCCGGTTGCCGGCCAAGCTCGCCGCCACCCTCACCTTGATCTTCCACGAGCTGGCCACCAACGCGGCCAAGCACGGTGCCCTCAGGCTGCCCGCGGGCGAGGTATCGATCAGCTGGAAACGCCAGTCCGATGCACTCGCCATCGCCTGGATCGAGAGCGGCGGGCCGCCGGTCAGCCCGCCGCAGCGGCGCGGTTTCGGCACCGGCCTGTTCCGTCGGGCGCTCGATCCGTTCAATGGAACCATCTCGATGCAGTACGAGCCGGCGGGCATCCGGTGCCAGATCAGCCTGGACATTCCCGCCTGAGGCAGGCACCGCATTGCGCACGCTCGCTCCCGGCATCCGCAATCGCTTTTGCGACAAAGCCGCACAGCCTCGATCTTTCCGCCAGACCGGAAGTTATGCTTTACGGGTATCCCATGCGATCACGGGAGGCCGTTATGACCGAGCCCGATATGACTGAGCCCAATTTGAAGCGGAGCCATGCCAACCCGAGCGATGACTATCCGCCGACCCGGCCCAGCAAGCTCGTCATTTTCGTTGCGCTGGGCCTACTCGTTGCCGGCCTGGGTCTGGAGAACTGGTCGGACATATCGGCCCTGGCGAATCTACCCCGGATCGAAAGGGCTCTCGGTCTCTGAAGCCGCAAGCTCGCGATCCGGAGCTCGGCGACCGGCTGGCTGCCGGCAGCTCACATCTGCGCCGGCAGCTCCTTCATGAACTCCGCCACATAGGCCTTCCAGAACGCGGCGCGCAGGTGGGTGAAATGGCCGTGGGTCTCCTCGCTGGCCGGGATCAGCACGTATCTGGCATTGGGGATGCGGGCGATCTCGCGCGCGGTCGAGCTCAAGCGCGCCGAATTGGTCTCGTCGTCGCCGGAATTGATCGCCATGAGCCGGGCCTTGATCCCGCCGAGATGGGGAGTGGGATTGTAGTCCATCACGGCTTCGATGCCCCAGAGCGTGTCGTTGGCGTCGCGCTTCTTCGCTTCCGCCTGCAGCTTGCGGTACAGCTCGTCGCCGGCTTCGCGGGTCGGCAACATTTTCTGGATCTGCACCACGTTCTCGGTCTGCAGGAAGCCGTAGGGCGCCGTCACCGTCCACTGCGTGGGGTTGCGCTCGTAATTACCGTTGCTCCAGCCCGGATCCTGGCGGATCGCCTCGATGGCGATGCGGCGCTGCATCCAGTTGCGGCCGCTGATCTGGATCGGCTGGCTGGCGATCGGGATCAGCCCGTCCATCAGGTCGGGATACAGGTAGCCCCACATCCAGGTGTGCATGCCGCCCATGGAGGAGCCCATCACCAGGCGCAGGTGCTTGATGCCGAGGCCCTCGGTGATGAGCTGATGCTCCGAGGCTACGATGTCGTCATAGCGGTAGTGCGGGAACTTCGCCTTGAGGCCGTCGCTCGGCTTGCTCGAGCCGCCGCGGCCGATGCCGTCGGGCAGCACGATGAAATACTGCGCGGCGTCGAGCGGAGCGCCGGCGACGAACAATTCGTCGGCGAGCGAAGGCATCAGCCAGGCCTTGCCGTCCGAGCTGGTGCCGTGCAGCAGGATCACCGCATTGGCGATGTCGCCGGCGGCGTTGCGCCGCGGCGTGCCGAGGGTGGTGTAGTGCAGCCTGAGCTCGGCCAAGGTCTCGCCGCTCTTGAAGCGGAAGTCCTTGATGGTGAAATCGCCCTCGTGCTGGTTCGGCCAGGTGGTCTGGGCGGAAGCCGCGGTGGCGGCAAGCGCCAGCAAGGTGGCGGCGGCGAGCGCACGCATGATCATGGGCTACCTCCGGACGGGTTGCAGGCGGAAATAATGGCCCTGAGACCGGGCAGGCAGAGCGCTTGCGGGAATCCGCCGGCGGCTTGGGGCCGCGGCGCCAATGGCAGCGGCGGGGGCGGCGGCGCGGGGGCAACCGGCTGACGCGCCGCCCGAACCGCCGGCTCGGGCGGGCTCGCGTCCTCCTGCCCGCGCCCGGGCCCCGGCTCGGGCGCGGCGATACCGGGAATAGCTCCCTGGCGCAGCTTCCTGGCTTCCTGATCCAGCTCCAGGCAAGTGAGCACCTCTACATAGGAGGCGGTGCGGTTGCTGGTGGCGAGGCGGATGCAGCGCGAGCGGTCCGCGGCCCCGAATTCGCTCCATTTCCTGGCGAGCTCGTCTCGGGCCGCCTTCTCGTCCGCCATGCAGACCGCGCTGTCGTCCTTGGCGCCCTTGAACTCGGCTGCGCCTTCCCGGCAGATCGGCTCGAAATTGAGGTCCGGAACCTTGTCCACGACCGCGATCAACAAATGGCCGCCCACCATCATTGCGGGAAACAGGATCATCGAGGCCCCTTGCCGGAAGAGTGACGCACGCGAGGCCCCCAGCATACACCGCCTGAGCCCCCACGCACTAGCGTGCCGTTTCCGACGCTTCAAGCGCACTCGGCGGTGTCATGCCCCGCGGAGCCGGGGCACCCAGTAATCCGTGTGCTAGCCGTAACACCTGCGCTAAATCGAGATTTCTGTGTTTACTGGGTCGCCCGCCTTCGCGGGCGAAGACAACAATTGGATCCAAGCGACGGATCAGGACTCCGCAGCAGCCAAGCGACCAGCGCGTCGCGGTTGCTTCGCAACAAGGTTGCTCCGGCCACAACTTTGCTCAGGCAACTCCTGGCAGGATGCCCGGCTGTGCGCTACAATCCCGGCAAGCGTGCCACAAAAGCTGAAAAGGGGAGACCAAATGACCAGCAAGCTCGGACGACGTGGTGTGTTGCAGGCAGGCGCCGCGGTGCTCGGTGCCGCCATGCTGCCGGGAACGGTTCCGGCGCAAGCGCAGGCGCAAGCGCAGAAAGAGCCCGCGGGCAAAGCCTACGAGTTCATGGTCCGGGACCTCGTCTACCAGCGCAACGGCGACAAGACCCGGCTGGCGCGGCTCTACCAGCCGAGCGGCAGCGGACCGTTCCCGGCCGTGCTGCAGGTGCATGGCGGCGCCTGGACCAACAAGAACCGCACCGACGGCCAGAACACCGCGCTCGACCTGGCGGCGGCCGGCATCGTGGTGCTGTCGATCGACTTTCGCAACTCGCCCGAGGCGCCCTACCCGGCCTCGCTGCAGGACATCAATTACGGCATCCGCTGGCTCAAGGCCCATGCGGGCGAGTTCGGCAGCAGCGCCGACCGGGTCGGGGCCTACGGCACCTCGAGCGGCGGCCACCAGATCCTGCTCGCCGCCATCCGTCCCGACGATGCCCGCTACCGGGCGCTGCCGCTGGCGGATGCTCCGGATATGGGCGCCAAGCTCGCCTTCGTGGTCTCGGGCTGGGGCGTGCTGTTCCCGCTCGAGCGCTACAAGCTCGCCAAGGCCCAGAAGCGGCCGGACCTGACCGTCAATCACGACACCTTCTTCGGCAGCGAGGCGGCCCAGCTCGAGGCGACGCCGGCGCTCATCATCGAGAGCGGCGAGAAGGTGTTCCTGCCGCCCGCCCTGGTGTTCCAGGGCACCAAGGACGAATGGACCACGGTCGAGCTCGCGCAACGCTTCGCCGCCGACTATCGCGGCGCCGGTGGCACCATGGATCTGGAGCTCCTGGAGGGCGAGAAGCACACCTTCGTCAACGAGCACCCGTTCGCCCCCAACTCCATCAAGGCGGTCGGCATGACCATCGCGTTCGCCAAGAAATACGGCTCCTCGCGGCAGGCGCAGCGCTGAAGGGCTTTACCTCCCTCTGAGAAGGGAGAGCCTGCCCTCGGGCTACGACCCGAGGGTCGACCCGCAAAGCGGGTCGGGAGGGGGTCCCGCGCTGAACACAGAATTCTGCCGAGAGGCGGGACCTCCACCCGGCGCTTTCGCGCCAGCCTCCCCCTTTCAGGGGGAGGGAATCAGTGCCGGCATCGCCGTCCCCCGAAAATGCAACAATGCAAAGAACAGCCGTGTCCGATGCCGATGCGAGGCCCTTCGACGACCGCGATCGCGTGATCGCCCGCAAAGTCGCCTGGCGGCTCGTGCCGCTGTTGATGGCCTGTTATTTCGTGGCGTTCCTGGACCGGGTGAATTTGGGATTCGCGGCGCTGTCGATGAACCAGGATCTCGGCTTCGACAGCACCATCTTCGGGCTGGGCGCCGGCATCTTCTTCATCGGCTATTTCTTCTTCGAGGTGCCGAGCAATCTGGTGCTCGAGAAGGTCGGCGCCCGCCGATGGATCGCCCGCATCATGTTCACCTGGGGCCTGATCTCGGCCGCGATGGCGCTGGTGTGGAGCGAGCCGAGCTTCTATGTGGCGCGCTTCCTGCTCGGTGCCGCCGAGGCCGGGTTCTTTCCCGGCGTCGTGCTCTATCTCACCTATTGGTTCCCGGCGCAGCACCGCGCCCGCATGGTCGGGCTGTTCATGGCGGCGGTCCCGGTGTCCGGCGTCATCGGCTCGCCGCTGTCGGGATGGCTCATGGGGCTCGATGGCACGCTCGGGCTGCACGGCTGGCAATGGCTGTTCATTCTCGAAGGGCTGCCCTCGATGCTGCTCGGCGTGGTGGTCTGGCTCGCCCTCACCGACCGGCCGAGCCAAGCCGGCTGGCTCACCGCGGCGGAGCGCGAACGGCTGGAGGAAAGCCTCGCGCGCGAGCGCGCGCAGCGCGAGGCCGTGCGCCGCTACCGGCTCGGCGAGGCGCTCGCCAACGGCCGCGTGCTGGCGCTCGGAGTGCTCTATCTCGGGTTGGTCACCGGCCTTTACGGTGTCACGTTCTGGCTGCCGCAGATCGTGAAGGGGTTCGGGGGCCTGAGCAATCTCGAGGTCGGCTTCATCGCGGCACTGCCGACGCTTGCTTCCGCCATCGCGATGGTGGCCTGGACGCGGCATTCCGACCGCACGCGCGAGCGGCCCTGGCACGTGGCCTTGCCGGCCTTCGCCGGCGCGCTCGGGCTCCTCGCCAGCGCCGGCGTGAGCGATCCCACGCTCTCGATGATCGCGCTTTCGGTGGCGCTGATCGGCATCTATGCCGCCATCGCCACCTCCTGGACGCTGCCGACCGCGTTCCTAAGCGGCACCGCCGCGGCCGGCGGGCTTGCGCTCATCAACTCGATCGGCAATCTCGGCGGCTTCGCCGGCCCCTATTTCATGGGCTGGATCAAGACCGCGACCGGCGAATATTCGCTCGGCTTCCTGCTGATCGGCGTCGGGCTCGCGCTGTCCGGGGGGATCGCGCTCGCGATGCGCGGCGCGGTGGCGAGCGAGCATGCGGCGCCGGTTGCGGCGCCCTCCGCTCAGCCGACCTGATACATCGGGCGCGACGGCTGAAAAAGCGCAATGGCGCGACCGAGACGATCGCGCCATGCTTTGGTTGGATGGGCGGTAGCTCAGCGCAGCGCGCGGAAGCCGGCTTTGGCGCCCAGGCCGTTCACCCGCGGCCCGATGGCGAGGTTCGGGGTCCGCAGCGGCATCGTGGCGCCGACGCCGACCGAGTGTCCGACGCTCACGGCACCGAGATGCGTGCCCTTGCTCGACCCGTCGGCGTCATGGCTGCCGCGGTCGTTCCTGCCGCCGTCATCATGGCCGCCGCGGCCCTTGACTCCGGCTCCCGGAATCGTCGGCAAGTCGATCTTGATCCCGGGGATCGGAAAGGCGGCCGGATGCAGGACCGTGTGGTGCAGCGCAGTCGGGCGGAGACGACACTCCGATGAGAGCCTAAAGCTTGATCGAGTGTCTGGTTTTGATAACGGAAGCAGTTTTTGCTCCAGCCAGAGCCTCTCGAAATGTCTTGATTTCGCTGACCACAAAATCAAAAAAGGCTCTCACTCGGGGCGTTCGTTGCATATCTTTGTGTACGAGTAGAAAAAAATGCGACACGAGCTCCGGGACGTGATCGATAACTCGCACAAGCTCTCCCTCACGGTCCCCGATGACGTGCGGCATGGGGGCGACGCCGGCCCCTGATTTGACCGCCAGCAGCAGTCCGGCCCAACTGTCGCTATGCGCCGCCAACCGTGCACCGGGCGCAACCTGCCGAACCCAGCGCACCGCCCAATGGTTGAATTCGACCACGCTATGGTGCACGATATCCTTTGGGCAAGCGGGTGCGCCATGCCGTTCAACGTAGGCGCGACTTGCGTATACGCCCCAAGCTCCTTCCGCAATTTTACGTCCAACCAGTGCCTCGTCCTCAAGATCCGGTCCCTGGCTCCGGAGGGCGATGTCAGCTTCCCGCTTGGAAAGGTCTACGAAGCGTTCGCTCAGCAGCAGTTCGATCCTCAGAGCGGGAAAACGCTCGTGAAACATGTCAAGAAGCGGTGTTCGCTCTAGTCGGTCTCCAACCATCGGGGAACAAGCCACCCTGACAACGCCGGTCAACTCCCGATCGCTGGATACGAGCTGGCGCTCGAATGCCAATATCGTTTCTTCAACGCGTTCCGCAAGCGGGGCCAGCTCCGATCCCAGTTGGGTCAAACGGTAACCGGTTAGATGACGTTCGATCAGGCGACGGCCCAGACGCTGTTCAAGCTCTGCGAGCCGGCGATGCACGGTTGATTGGTTGACGCCTTGGGCCTTCGCTGCTGCCAGGATGCTCCCTGTGCGGGCAAATGCAAGGAAGTGCTTCAGGTCGTCCCAGTTGTGCATGTGTCAAGTATGCAATTTTGCGAGGGCCTTTGGCAATCCTGCTTACTCCGCAAGGGCGGTAAATCGATTTAACCGTATTCGCCTATCCACGAAATTTAGGTCATGCGCTTCTGAGCAATCGACACCCGAGGAGCGCTTCGAGGAGACACCGAAATGACCGCAATCGCTACTCAACCGATGCTATCGGCAGCTGAGGGCAGCATACAGCTGCGTAAGGCTGTCATAGCTTCGACGATTGGCACTGCAATCGAATGGTATGATTTCTTCCTCTATGGAATTGTCGCAAGTTTGGTCTTCGGCAAGCTCTACTTTCCAAATCAAGAACAGCTGACCGCAACGCTCGCCGCTTTCAGCACCTTTTTCATCGGTTTTGTTGGTCGGCCAATCGGCGCCGCAATTTTCGGTCATTTCGGAGATCGTGTTGGCCGCAAGGCAACGCTCGTCGCCACGCTCCTGTGCACCGGCATAGCAACCTTCCTAATTGCTTTTGTACCTACCTATGAGTCTTATCGGCATCTGGGGCGCGGTTCTCCTCACACTGTTGCGCATGGTTCAAGGCATCGGCGTGGGCGGTGAATGGGGTGGCTCCGTGTTGCTGACAATGGAATGGTCGCGCAACCACCATCAACGGGGGCTCGTTGCTGCATGGCCACAAATTGGCGCTCCGTGCGGGCTCTTCCTCGCCAATCTGGCAATCTTGGCATCCAGCACTTGGTCCGGTGATCAGTTTGCCGTCTGGGGTTGGCGCATTCCCTTTGCACTCTCGATCGTGCTGGTTGCTATTGGTTTTTGGATTCGCCTCGGAGTACTCGAAACGCCCGTGTTCGAGCAGCTCGTGCGCAAAAACAAGATCGAACGAGTTCCCATTCTCGAAGTCATCAAGAAGCAGCCACGAGAAATTCTGCTTTCGGCACTGCTTCGGACCGCCCAAATGGCGCCCTTCTATGTCTTCACAGTCTTCATCTTTGCCTATGCGGTCGGCACCCTACACTTATCGCGTGATCTTATTCTCACGGCGGTGCTGGCGGCGTCCTGCATCCAGTTCATAAGCATTCCCTTGTTTGGGCACATCTCCGATCGCATCGGACGCCGCAATATGTATGTTATCGGCGTCGCTATCACCGGCCTTTTCGGCTTTGCCTATTTCGGCATGATCGATACTACTCTCCCGACAGCCGTGTTCATCGCCATCGTCCTGTCGCTCATCCCACACGATATGCAATGGGGCCCGCAGGCCGCATTGATCGCGGAGGCGTTCACACCGCGGCTCCGATATAGTGGCGCATCGCTGGGGTTTCAGCTGGCATCCGTGATCGCTGGTGGCCCCGCGCCCCTTATCGCGACGGCGCTGTTCGCCGCTTACCATTCCGGCTATGCCATTTCTATCTACATCGCCGCCTGCGCGGTGGTAAGCTTGGCGGCGGCGGCATTCATGCCGGATTACACTGGCAAGGACATCTCCGTGGAGTATGACGACTGACGCGCCCTTGTAACTTCGTCCGCTTAACAAAGGCCTGGTCAGCAAATCCCAATAGCGGCAGCTCGATCAATCGTTCTCGCCGACGATATCCTCGACCAGCCTGACGATGCTGCGAGGGAGCTTGGCATCTTTGAGGAGCGTCAACGCCTCGAATATTCGCCGGCGGGCTCATCGGCGTCGGGCTCGCGCTGTCCGGGGGGATCGCGCTCGCGATGCGCGGCGCGGTGGCGAGCGAGCATGCGGATCAGGTCGCGGCGCCCTCCGCTCAGCCGACCTGATACATCGGGCGCGACGGCTGAAAAAGCGCAATGGCGCGATCGAGACGATCGCGCCATGCGTTGGTTGGGCGAGCGGCGGTTCAGCGCAGCGCGCGGAAGCCGGCTTTGGCGCCCAGGCCGTTCACGCGCGGCCCGATGGCGAGGGTCCGCACCGGCATCGTGGCGCCGAGGCTGACCGAGTGCCCGAGGCTCACGGCGCCGAGATGCGTGCCTTTGCTCGACCCATCGCCGTCATGGCTGCCGCGGTCGCCCTTGCCGCCGTCATCATGGCCGCCACGGCCCTTGACCCCACGTCCGGGAATCGTCGGCAAGTCGATCTTGATCCCGGGGTTGTTGATGATGTGCAGGTCGGGCGGCGTGTCGTTGGAGGTGCGACCACCCTTGATCGGCGCCGGCGGGTCGAAGTGGAACTTGATGTCGCGCGGCGGCGGTCCCAAGAGCGACGGCGGCGGCGGGTTGCCACCGGTCAACGGGGGCGGCGGGTTGCCGCCGGTCGGCGGGCAGATCGGGGGGATGAAGATCGGCACCAGCTTGACGATGACCTTGACCTTCCAGTGCGGCACATAAATGACGTCGACCAACAGCCCAGCCGGGAGATCGAACAGCGACGTCCAGTTTGTCTCATAGTAAGCCTGCGAGAACGACACCGAGGAGGTCGCGTTGCCGCAATCGCCGTTGAGGAACTTCTTGGCTTCCATGAAGATCCAGAGCTTGTCGTTGTTGAACGCGTCGGAGGAGACCAGCTGGTAGTCCTGCTCCGGGGGCATCGGCGCCCAGCCGATCCACTTGTCGCTCTTGCGCCAGACCACCCAGCCGGGGCTCCAATCCTGGTCCGGAACCCAGAACCAGCCGATCTGCTCGTCGTGCGACCAGCGGCCGTAGTGGTGGACGATCTGGCCCCAGGCGGTGTCGTCGTTGAAGTACCAGCCGTCCTTGGTGTAGGTCCACTGGCAGGCCGGATAGGGGTGCCAGCCCGGCGGCGTCACGGTCGGGACCCAGATGTCGCCGTATTTCTCGTGCGTGCCCCACTGGCCGTAATTGGCGAGGACCGATTTGAACTCGGCCAGGGTGGTGGCTTCGGCATGCGCTTTGGTGATTGCGAACGGCGCGTTCGCGGGCAGAAGCATCATCGCGGGCAAGGCGAGACCGGCGATCAGCACGGCCCGCGCCAGGCGTTTGGTCATGGCGGTGGTCATTGGTTAATCCTCTGTGTGCCTGCTGACATCCCGGCTCACCACGAGCCGCAGCACCTCTTTGTCGGAGCAACACGCAATCGCGTTCGAACGTTTTCGAGAACGTGGAAAAATCGCGATCAGCAACGACGCCAAGGCTTTGATGAAGGCCTGTTCAGATATCGCAAAGCCAAACCCGCACCGTGGGAGCCCGTGTCGCGCGATCGTCACAGCGACCGGCCAGGCACTCGAGGAATGGATCGCCGCGATCAAGCGGGAAGAGGAGCTCGCCTCGGTCAATCATTCGATAGCCGAGGTCGATAAGCGGCAGCGTGCGCACTTCAAGCCGGACGAAATTCGCAGCAACGTGAAGGCTGCCAAGAAGCAGTGCGAAGACACGCTGGGCGAGAAATTCTTCGGCTTCTGAGTTTCTCGGTCTATGAGTTTCTCGGTTTGTGAGCCGGCACCGCCATCTTGCGCCCGCTCGCGCGGCTGCGGCCTCGAAACGCCTTACGCGCGCTTTTGCTCCTGCACCTCCACCTCGTCGCAATACGGACAAGCCACTACGAGCAGGTCAGGAAGGCCATTTGGTCTGGGGACGCTGCGGATCAGCCTCATCGCGGCACCGCAAGAGGGACAACGCTGAATCGCGAGGTTGTCGGCTAAAATCATGGCACCAAAACCGAGGCTGGATCAGGTGCCGGGTCTATAGCTGAGTTGAGCCCGGATTTGGTTGCGCAAAAGCAACGCGCTTGAATTTTATCGCGACCATCCGGTTGCAAGATTGATCAAATAGCGCACATCCGGCGGCTCGTGTGCCTATTTTGCCGGCAGGTCGGCGCGGCCAGAGATCGCAGCCATCGGCACGGCGCGCACGGGCCAAGTTCGCCGTGGTGCGCGCTTCGTGGATTTCCTATAGTGCGACCCTTAAGATTTTGGCCGGCCGATCCTGGGCCGCGATGCAATATCCATCAGAACGCTTTGGAATTCGGGAGGACAATCGATGATCCGCATGCTGGGATGCGCCGGCCTGGTTCTCATCACCGCGACGGCGGCTGCCGATGCGCGGGTGACCAAGATCGAGATCGCCAAGCGCGAGCCGTTCGCCGCCGGCCAGAGCTTCGGCAGCGTCGGCGCCTATGAAAAGGTGGTGGGCCGCTTCCACGGCGAGCTCGATCCGAAGAATCCCCTCGATGCCGTCATCGTCGATCTCGACAAGGCCCCGCGCAACGCCGCCGGCATGGTGGAGTATTCCGCCGATTTCTACATCCTAAAGCCGGTGGATCTGGCCAAGGGCAATGGCGCGCTGTTCTACGAGCTGAGCAATCGCGGTAACAAGGGCATCCTGGCCCGCTTCAACGACGCACCCGGCAGCAACGATCCGTCCACGGCGCAGCAGGCCGGCAACGGCTTTTTGATGCAGCAGGGCTTCACGCTGTTGTGGAACGGCTGGATGACCGGCCTGCCCGCCGCCAACGACGCGTTGCGCATCGAGCTGCCGGTCGCGGCCAATCCCTCCGGTCCGATCGTCGAGACCGTCTGGGACGAGCTGTTGTTCAACGAAGCCGACACCAAGCAGGCGCGCCTTACGTTCAAGGCCACATCGACCGACAAGTCGCGGGCCACGCTCTACGTGCGCGACCACAACGGCGAGGAGCCGAGCGTCATCGCGGCCGCCAATTGGGAATTCATCGATGCGCAGACGGTGCGGCTGCTGCCCGCCGGCACGGCGTTCCGGATCGGCGCCATCTATCAGCTGGTCTATCAGGCGGCCAATCCCCCGGTCGCTGGCATCGGCTTTGCCGCCACCCGCGATATCGTGTCGTTCGCGCGCTATGCGGCTGCCGACGACGCCGGCACGCCCAATCCGCTGGCGGCGGCGGGCCGGCCCGCGCTCAACCGCGCGCTGTCGCAAGGCAACTCGCAAAGCGGACGCTATCTGCGCGATTTCATCTATAGCGGCTTCAATCAGGATGAGGCCAACAGCATCGTGTTCGAAGGCTCGATCCCGACCGTGGCGTCGGGACGCATGTTCCTGAACTATCGCTTCGCGCAGCCAGGCCGCATCAATCCGGCCGGGCACGGTTTCATGTTCTTCCCGGGCGGCGAGTTTCCGTTTGCCTACGAGAACCAGACCGACCCGTTCACCGGCAAGAGCGACGGCATCCTGGCGCGCTGCACGGCGAGCCGCACCTGCCCGAAGGTGATCCATCTCAACAGCGGCACCGAGTTCTGGCAGGCCGGCCAATCGCTGGTCACCACCGATCCGCTCGGCCAGCACGACACCACGCCGCCGGCGAATGTGCGCATCTGGTCGATGGCCGCGGTGTCCCACCAGGGCGTGACGCCGGCGATGCCCAAGGGCGTGTGCGCCATGCCTTACAATCTCACCGACTATCGTCCGTTCCTGCGCGCCGCGCTGGTCGCGCTCGACCGTTGGGTCAAGGACGGCACCGAGCCGCCCGCCAGCCGCTATCCGCGTATCGCCGACGGCACGCTGGCAGAGACGGCCAAGCTCGACCCCGCCATTCCGGGGCTCGCCATGGCCAAGGGCCCCAACAGCAAGCCGCGCTTCGATTTCGGCCCGGACATCGGCCAAGGCATCATCGGCAAGGCGCTTCCGGTCGCGCTCAAGGATCGCTACCGCGTGCTGGTGCCGACCGTCGATGCCGACGGCAACGACGCGGCCGGCCTGCGCTTGCCGGAAGTCACGGCGCCGACCGGCACCGGCACCGGCTGGTCGGTGCGCAGCGAGGCGGGCGGCGGCACCGGCGAGCTGTGCTATCTCGACGGCGCGTTCCTGCCCTTCGCCAAGACCAAGGCCGAGCGTGCCGCGACCCGGGACCCGCGTCCTTCATTGGAGGAACGCTACCGCAACGCCGCCGACTACGCCGACAAGATGCGGCAAGCCGCCGGCAAGCTCGAGCAGGAGGGTTATCTGCTGCCGCAGGACGCCAAACGCATCGTGGAGCGGGCCGCGACGCTGACCTGGTAGTGTCGGCAAACTCAGGGCTGGCAAAGCTGCGAGTGCCCCGGTACGCCGCCGCCCCTGCCGGGACCGCGGTCGACCGCCGCGCCACGCAGGTACACCGCGGAGATCCGCCTGGTGTTGGCGATGTCGTCGAGCGGATTGGCGTCGAGCACCATGAAGTCGGCGCTCTTGCTCGGCTCAAGGGTGCCGGCATCCGCCATGCGCAGGAACTCGGCCGAGGAGCGCGTCGCCGCCACGATGACCTGCATGGGCGTCATCCCGGCCAGCACCATGTCGGCCATCTGGTTGTGCGGCGCCCATGAGGTGTTGGCATCGGTCCCGAACGCGATGCGCACGCCCGCGGCATTCACCCGGCCGAGGTTGCGGGCCTGAATCCCGAATGCGGCCTGCGCGTCCGCGCGGTCTTTGTTGCCTGCCTCCAGCTCCGCCATCAGGTCAGCCGGGACGCTGTCGCGCAACCAGCTCAGATCGGTCTTGACGCCGCGATTGGGCAGCGTCGGCACCACCACCACGCTCGGGTGCTGCTTGAACAGGGCCACCAGCTCGTCGTCGATGTCGATGGTGCGCACGCCATGCGCGAACGCGTCGACACCGGCGCGCAGCAGCCCCTTGGCATCTTCGAGGTCGCGGATATGCGCCGTCACCCGCAGTCCGCGATTGTGCGCCTCGTTGATGAGCGCGCCGTAAATCGCCGGCGTCAGCTTCTGATGTCGGGTCCACCAGTCGTCGACATAGATCTTGACGATGTCGACCTTCTGCGCCGCGAGCTCCTGGACCGCCTTGCGGCCCTCGGCCTCGGTGGTGATCCAATAAGGCGCGCTCGAGCAGCCCGGCAACGGCGAGGAGATGCCGCGCCCGGCGCTGAAGTAGCGCGCGGCGCCCGCAATGGTTTCGTTGCGCATGGTCAAGAGCTCGTTGCCGGTGTCCTGGCCGAGGCTCATGATGGCGCTAACGCCATAGAACGCGCGATGCTTCAAATCCGCCGTAAGGGTCTCGCGGGTGTGGCTGGGATGGGTGTGGGTGTCGATGACCGTGGGCATCACGGTCTTGCCGGCGAGGTTCACATGCCTGGCGCCCGACGGCACCGTTACGTCGACTGCGCGGCCGACCTGCGTGATCCTGGCCCCGTCGGTCACCAAGGTGGCATTCTCGATCGGACCCCGGCCGTTGCCGACGATGATGCGCGCGCCTTCGAACGCGGTGACGCCGTTCGCCGGCTCCTGGGCGTGCGCCGGAGCAAGCCCGGCGACAACGGCGAGCAAAACGGTCGCCGTGACAGTGACTGCATTTCCGCGCATCGGAATCCCCCGGCGAGCTGGACGACGGGACTCTAGCGCGTCGCGCGGTAAAGCCAAATAGCGAAAGCCGGTCGCGCGGCTAATGTCGATGCGGGCGACGCCGTTAGGTGTCGCCCGCCGCCGCGCGATGCCCAGGCGCGCTGCTTTTAGTATTTGATCATCGTGCTGCGCGTCAGCGTGACCTGGCTGGTGACCACCACCGGGCCGCCCTTGACCAGATGGTAGGTGGCGTATTGCTCGTTGTAGACATCCTCCGCCGCCGAGCAGTCGACCGGGACGATGACCTTGTAGCCGCGCTGCGCCGCACCCGAAGCGGTGCCGACGGTCGCCCCCTGGTACGAGTTGCCGCAGACGATCACGGTCTTGATGCCGGCCTGCTTGAGGTTCGGCTCCAGCGTCGAGCCCAGGAACTTGTCCGGTCCGCCCTGGCGGTACCATTCGCCCTCGCGCGGCTTGATCGCCGGGTCGACCACGTCGTCGGGCGTCGCCTTGCCGTTCGAACCAACCAGGCTGTACCAGACCAGCATATTGTGCGCGCGCGCAGCTTCGGTCACCCGCTTCATGGCCGGCACCGCGGCGAGACAGCGCGGCCGGGCACTGCAGCCGGCTTTCATCAGATCGAGCAACAGCAGCGCGGTGGTGGCAGGCTCGATCGTGACCTCCTTGAGCTCGGGCGCCGGCGGCGCGACCGCCGTGCTCCAGTCGGAGACCACGTCGGCGATGGACGGCGATCCGAGCGAGGCGATGAGCAGCATGCCGGCGGCAGCGGCGGCGATATGTGACGGTTTCATGTTGTCCTCCCTTTATATCGAGGGGCGCGAAGGGCGCCCTGCCCCCAAGATAGAGCAGCGGCTGCATGATGGCCATGGCACGCCAAGGTGGCACGCCGATGCGAGGACGAAGCTCGTCGGTGCGCCGGACGCAGTCCGAATAACGCAATCGCGTGCTGGCCATCACATCGCGCCCGCCGGCCCTGCCCTAAAGCTTCTGACCATCGAGGAGCAATCAGGCTCTTCCGCAACGTCAGGAGACGACCATGTTCACCTTCACCTCCCGCAATCTTTCGCGCGCGGCCGTCGTGGCCGGCCTCGTTCTCGCCGGAGCCGGCACCTTCTTCACGGCAGGCGTCGAGCCCGCGATGGCGCTCTGCAAGTATGGCACGCCGCATTGCGTCGATCCGCATCGTCCCAGCCTTCCCTCGGTCGGAGGGGCGCAGATACCGGGCACCGGCTGGGTGGACCCGGATTGCGGCTACTACGGCAATTGCGATTCCAGCGAGCTGAAAGGCACCGCGCTGCGGCGCAACCCGTCCCGGCGGTTCTATCAGCTGTCCGGCATCAAAAACCTGGTCCGGCGGTAATGCCGAAATGGCAAGGCGTTCGAAGCCGTCGGCGCAGGCCGGCGGCTTCCTCGCGTTGGCCGTTTGATGCACCGTGCCGGCGGATCAGCGCCGCACTTGATTGAAATAGCGCAAGTCGGGCGGCGGCTGATCCTTGCGGGTCGGCAGCAATTTGCCGTCGGCGCCCTTGAAGTAGATCTCATTGCCGATCTTGGTCAGGAGGGTGACGCCGGCGCAGTTCTCCTCGCGCCAGACCGGGCGCGGGTCGGCGTTGCGCCGGAAGGTCTTGAACACGCTCCACGGCCGCGTCAGCGCGTTGTCGATCAGCGTGATGTCCACATGCAGGACCTTGGCATCGCCCGGCTCGAGGTAGATGCGCTCCTTCACGATAGACTGATTGTCGACATGGGTCGGTATGCCGGTCGGGTCGATGACGCGCGGCCCCTTGAAGAACCGGGTCTCGACCTCCAGCACATCGAAGCGGCCGCTGCCGGTGGAATCGATCCAGCGTCCGATCGAATAGCCCTGAAAGGTCAGCTCGGTCTCCTGCGGCCAGTCGCGCCCGTCGGTGAAGATGCGGCGATGGATCGGCAGGTTGTGCTCGACCAGCACATAGGTGACCTCCGGCAGCACCACGATCTCCATCGAGTTGTAGCCGTTCATGGTCGCCGGCATGCCGGCCGGAAAGCAGCGCGCGCCGGACTGCCAGTTGCCCTGCCCGCCGTTGGCCTGGTCGGCGATGCTGGCCTCCAGGATCGCCTGGTATTCCGGGATGAGCGGAGCCCCCTGCCCGAGCCCCCAGGCCTTGGTCGGATCGAAGGTGATCTGGCCGCCCCGGTTGAGGTTGATCCGCAGCCATTGTCCCGAGAAATCGGGATATTGCGCATCGTCGAAGGCACGGGCACCGGCCACCGGCAAGCACAGCGAAGCTGCGAGCGCGACGGCGCCGATCCACATCCGGTCGAGCATGACGTTTCCCCTTGATTGATTGGCATGCCGCGCGTGGCGCAGCGCGCTCCCGGCTACTTCTTCGACTGGGTGAAATATCGCAGATCGGGCGGCGGCTGGTCTTTTTTCGCCGGCATCAGCAACCCGTCGGCGCTCAGCATGTAGCCCTGGTTGGCGATCTCGACATGCGGATTGTTCTCCACGCAAACGCTTTCACGCCACGCCGGCCGCGGATTCTGCACCCGGCGGTAGGTCTTGGTCGCGGTCCATGGCCGCGTCAGGGCATGGTCGATGGTGGTGATCTCGTCATGGAGAATGTTTGGATCGGCCTTGTCCTGGAAGATCCGCTCCTTGATGATGCTCTCATTGTCCGCATGCAGCGGCAGGCCGGTATTGTCGTAGGACCGCGGGCCCTTAAATCCGCGCGTCTCGATCGCGAGCACGTCGAAGCGGCCGGTGCCGCCCTCATCCAGCCATTTACCGATCGAGTAGCCCGCGAAGGTCGGATCGATGTCCTCCGGCCAGTCACGCCCGTCGGTATAGATGCGGCGGAAGTCGTAGATATGCTCCATCAGGACATGGGTGGTGCGCGGCGTGATGACGAACTCGGCGCCTTCGTAATCGTTCATGATGCGCGGCATGCCGGGAGCGAGACAGGTGTAGGTCGGGTCGGTGCCCTGCCCACCGGCGGCCTGGTCGGCCAAACTCGCCTCCAGGACCGCCTGGTATTCCGGCGTCAGCGGCGCCTGCTGCCCGCGGCCGGCCGGCTTGGTCGGGTCATAGCGCGGGATGCCGGTGTCGGTGCGCAGCCACTGGCCCTTCCAGTTGGGATACCGGCTCTCGTCGAACGCACGCGCGCCGCTCGGCGGCATGCACAGGACGGCGGCCAGCATGGCCAAGCCGATCGGAATTCGGTGATGCATCACTATCCTCCCTGCAATCGCCCCGAGGATTCGCCCGCGCGCCGCTGACGGAATGGGATGGGTCGCGGGAGACCTGAAAAAATCGGCCTCGAGTTCGATGCTCGCCGGCGTCATTCGGGCTGCCCGTTGGCCTTGCTGGAGACTTCGGCACGTCTCCGCGGCAGCTCCCGGACTTTCGATGTCCGTAGTGGAAGCTACATGGTTCGCCCGGTTGCCGGAAGAGGTGCGAGGCGAAACCGGCGCGTGCGAGCGGCAATCCTCTCCGGCTCGCTGCGGTGCAGCACCTGGCTCCGCCCCGAGATTCGCGGCGTTCGGATATCCTTGTCGCCGGGCTCCGGCCGCGCCGTCATTCCATGCGCGCGGCTGCCGGTGTATCCTGACATCGGCATCGAAAGGCCGCCGCGATCACGCGAGCTGCTTGAAGATTGAGGGAGGCGGATCATGTCGTATCGAAGCTCGAGTTGCGCGTTCGCAATGGTCGCCGCACTGTCGGTAACATCCGGAGCCGCGCGCGCGGCCGATGGCGCGAAGTATCCGGACTGGGGAGGCCAGTGGGACACGGTGAGCCCGCGCCTGGGCGGCCAGTCGGTCAAGTTCGATCCGTACAAGGCGTTCGGGGTGGCGCAGGAGGCGCCGCTGACGCCGGAATACAAGAAGATCCACGAGGAAAGCATGGCCGACCAGGCCAAGGGCGGACAGGGCAATTTTCTCGACCACGCCATGTGCATCCCGGGCGGCATGCCGAGCATGATGTCGGTGCCGACGCTGGAATACATCGTCACGCCGAAAACCACGTATATCACGACTGGCACCAGCGACATTCGACGCATCTTCACCGACGGGCGGCCTTGGCCGACCGATCTCGAGCCGACCTATCAGGGGTATGCGATCGGCCACTGGACCCACCAGGACAACGACGGCACCTACGACCTGCTTGAGGTCGAGACCCGCGGCCCGTTCAAGGGCCCGCGAGCTTACGATGCCACCGGGCTGCCGCTGCATTTCGACAATCAGTCGACCTTCAAGGAGCGGTTCCATCTCGACAAGAACGATCCCAAAGTCATGCATGACGAGATCACCGTGTTCGATCACGCCCTGACCCGGCCCTGGAGTGTCGACAAGACCTACATTCGCAACCCGAACCCCTATCCGAATTTCAGCCGGATCAGCTGCATGGAGAACACCCATCAGGTGGTCATCAACAAGGAGAACTACTTCCTGAGCGGAGACGGCCTGTTGATGCCGGCCAAGAAGGATCAGTCGCCGCCCGATCTGAAATATTTCAAGCAGACCCAGAAGTGAGGGAGTGGCCGGAACGGCCGGGTCGGCGGGGCCAAACACGGAATGGGTTGCGAGCCCTTCCGCCGGCCCCGGCGGACGGTGTATCCTGAGCGCTCGATGCCGGACTTATAAAAAGTGCCGATGGCGCCCGAGTGCGCGCGCCAGTCGGCCAATCCCAGGGAGATTCCTCATGCCTTACCGAAGCTCGATCTGCGCAACTGCGCTGGCCGCCGCGTTGGGAGCCGCGCTGATGGCGGCGCCGGCCGCCGCCCAGGTGGTGGATTTCGGGAAATATCCCGATTTCAAGGGGCAATGGGTGCGCACCGGCAACCCGAACAATTGGCGCGAACTCGCCGGTCCGGCGCCGCTCACGCCCGAGTACCAGAAGATCTTCGAGGACATCACCGCCGACTTCAAGGCCGGCGGCCAGGGCAATTGGCCCTCGGCCTTCTGCATCCCGGCCGGCATGCCGGCGATGATGAGCTTCTATGATCCGGCCGAGATCATCGTGATGCCGGACGTCACCCACATCCTGATCAGCCACAACGACAATTCGTACCGCCGGATCTATACCGACGGCCGCGATTGGCCGGCCAATCCCGAGATCACCTTCGCGGGCTATTCGATCGGCAAGTGGATCGACGAGGACGGCGACGGCAAGTACGACGTGCTCGAGGTCGAGACCCGGTTTCTCAAGCTGCCGCGCGGATACGACACCTCCGGCCTACCGTTCCACAAGGACGGCCAGGCCGTCATCAAGGAGCGGATCCATCTCGACAAGACCGACAAGAACACGCTGATCGACGAGATCACCGTCATCGATCACGCGCTGACGCGCCCCTACGTCAAAATTCAGAAGGCCACCCGCAATCCCAACCCGCGCCCGGCCTGGCACTCGGACGCCTGCTCGGAGAACAATACCTGGGTCCGGATCGGCAACGAGCCCTATTATCTCAGCGCCGACGGCAAGCTGATGCCCGCCAAGAAGGACCAGGCGCCGCCGGACCTGCAGTATTTCAAGAAGGCGCAGAAGTGAGAGCCGGCGGCGCCAAAGCCCGGCGTCAGCGAATGTTGTAGCGGACCGGCACCGTGAAGCTGATCTCCGTGTCGGCCAGCTCCGGCGGCGGTGCCGGAAAGGGTTGCGAACGCTGCACCAGGGCGAGCGTCTCCTCATCGAGCGCGGCTGAACCCGAGCTGATGACGATGCGGCTCGACAGGACGTGGCCTTGCCGGTCGATGCTGAAGGCGAGCTGGGCCACGCCCTGCTCCCGGCGGGCGCGCGCGCCGGGCGGGTAACGCTTGTTGCGTTCCAGAATGGCGACGATCTGGGTTTTCCAGGTCGGAACCGCCATGCGGGCGCGGCTCGGCTGCGGCGCCGAGGTCGCCGGCGCGGGCGGATTGTCCTCGGCCGGGGTCGGCTGCGGCGCCGGCTGCGCAGGGGCGAGCACCACCTCGGATTTCTGCTCCGGAACCGGAACGGCTTTTTCCTCGGCTTTCTCGACCGGCTTTTCCGGCGCCGCATCGGCCTGGACCTGTTCCGGCCCCGGCGGCAGATCGGGACTGATGTCGGGCGGAGCCTCCATCGGCTCGAGTTCGAGCACGATCGCATCGGTTCCGAGATGCCCTTCCTCGAGCGGCGCGCGCCAGGCGATCGAGGCGGCGAGGATCGCGCCGTGCGCGAGCAGGACGACCGCACCGCAGATCAGCCAGCGGTTAAAGTCGGGGCGGTCCTCGGCGGCCAGCGCGGTCACGGACCCGGCACCTTCTCCAACCCGACCAGCGCGATCTTGAGATAGCCGGCAGCGCGCAGCAGGTTCATCACCTCCATCATCTCGCCGTAAGGGACCGTCTTATCGGCGCGCACGAAGACACGGGTATCGCGGTCGCCCCGGGTGGCGGCGTCGAGAGCGCCGCCAAGCGCGGTTCGGCCGACCGGGTCGTCCCCGAGCGCCAGCGTGAGATCGGCCTTCACGGTCAGGAATTGCGGCATCGGGGGCCGCGGCTGCGGCTCGGCGCTGGAGGTCGGAAGATTGACCGAGATATCGACGGTCGCGAGCGGCGCCGCCACCATGAAAATGATGAGCAGCACCAGCATCACGTCGATGAACGGCGTGACGTTGATCTCGTGCATCTCCTCGAGGCTGTCTTGGCCGTGGTCGAGCCGCACGCTCATGGGATCACTCCGCGGCCGACGCCGCCGGCGACCGCGGCAAGGGCACTGTGCCCGCGGCAGCCTGGCGGTCGAGATCGCGGCTGACGAGCCGCAGCACCTCGGCGGAAGCATCGCCCAGGAGTGCCCGATAGCCGGCAATCGAGCGCGCGAACACATTGTAGATGACGACCGCCGGTATGGCGGCCGCAAGCCCGAAGGCGGTAGCGAGCAGGGCTTCGGCAATGCCCGGCGCCACCACCGCCAAATTGGTGGTGTGCTCCCGCGAGATGCCGATGAAGCTGTTCATGATGCCCCAGACGGTGCCGAACAGCCCGACGAACGGCGCGGTCGCACCGATGGTCGCCAGCACGCTGGTGCCCCGCATCATACGCCGCCCGCAGGCGGCCTCGATCCGCTCGAGCCTCCAGGCGATCCGCTCCTTGATGCCGTCGCGATCGCCGCTCCCGGCCGACAGCCGCAATTCGCCCCCTGCCGCGTCCACAAACTCACCGATCTGGCTTTTGGTGGAGCCCAGCCCCTCGACCGCGTCCGCCAGCCGTGGCGCCGAGGCCAGCACGTTCAGCGCCGCGCGCGTGTGCCGCGTCGCCAGCACCAGCTCGATGGTCTTGGCGAGCCAGACCGTCCAGGTGACGACCGAGGCGAAGGTAAGTCCGATCAGGACCGCCTTTACCAGCGGGTCGGCGTTGAGAAACATGCTCCAGGGGGTGAGGTCGTGCGGCAGCGCGGCGCTGATGAAACCGCCGGCTGCCGCGGGCACATCCGGCGCACCCGGCCCCTGAGCGAGCGCCGCAGTCGGCCAAGCCCATACGGCAGGCACGCCAAGCGACGGCGTCAAAACGGCATAACCTTTGCGGGAGCCCGTCATGGCCGTGGATAACGCATGGTGTTGCGAGCGCCCACCGCGCACCTTCAAAACTTCGCCCGCAGCCCGCCATAGGCGGCGAGCGGCATCCCGGGCAGGAAGGTGCGCGGGTCGTTCAGCACGAGAAAGTTCCCGCCGCCGAAGGTATTGCTGTTGAAGCCCGAGGTGCTGAAGAAGGTTCCGGCCGCATAATAATGCTGGTTGAAAAGGTTGTTCACCAGCGCGAACAGCTCGACGCTCTTGGTCAACTGATAGGAGCCATGCAGGTTCACGACCGCATAGGCCGGCACCTTCGGATTTTGATTGGCGTCGTCATGAATGAGATACTGGCTGCCGGTGACGTTGAGATCGGCGCCGAGCTTCCAGGCGTCGGCGACGGTGTATTCGACCCCGGCTTTGAAGCGGTGCGCCGGAATTGCCGGAATGTGGTCGCCCGGCGTGACGAAGATATTGCCGTTGCCATCGGCAGCCGGGTTGTTCGGCGATGACAGGGTCAAAGCGTCCTGATAAGTGGCGTCGACGAAGGTATAGTTGGCGTATGCATTCCAGCGATCCCATCGATACGCGACCTTGGCCTCGACACCCTGGCGCAGGGTCTTGGCCGCGTTCTGAAAATAACCGAACATCGGTACTGCCGCGCTGGCGATATTTATGATGTCGTCGGTCGTCTCGGTGCGGAAAACGCCGAGACCCCAGCTGAGCTGTCCGCTCTGGTTGCTTGCCCCGAAACTCCCGCGCAGGCCCGCTTCGTAGGTGTGCGAGACCACCTGCTTGAGCGGAGGATCTGAGATCAGGAAATTGTCGATCATGCAGGGATGCACCGGATCGGAGCATCCCAGCTCCAACGGGGTGGGCGCGCGGTTCGCCTCCGAATAGCTCGCATAGCCGGTCAGGTTCGGTGTGAACTTGTAGGTCGCCCCGATTACCGGGTTGATACGCTGGAAAGTGTTGCTGCTGGTAAGAAGCGGATTGGTGCCGGTCTGGTCCTGCAGATTGATCTCCGCCAGGTTGAATCTGGCACCCCCGGTGATCGAGAGCTTCGAGGTCAGATCGAATGTGTCGGTGGCATAGATGCCGGTGTAAGTGTTGGTCGCCAGGAGATTGACCGGCGTGATGTCGTCGGCCGGCTGGTCGATGAATACCCCGGTTCCGGTCACGAACAGATTCTGATCGATCGTGCCGAGCTCGCTGGTCGCGCTGAACCGGGTGCGGCCGTGATCGAGGGTCACGCCCGTCACGAAGTGATTGTCATGGCCCAGCCACATGGCGCTGCTGGTGGCCTGCGCCGAGCCGCCGAAACTGTTGGTGGCGGTGGAATTGCGATCGATCTCGCCCAGGAAAGCACCGGGCGAGATGGTGTTCGGCACCGCAAAATTCTGGTTGATCTGCGTCGCCACGTCGCCAATGCAAAGCTCGCCCGGAAACGGTCCGAGCGGATCGCACGGCTGTGCGTCGGTGCCGTTGCCATCCACGTGGGACTGCCAGAACCCCCGGTAATAAGCGTTGCTCTGGAACGACATCGTGTCGCTGAGCGCGTAGCTCAGGCCGGAGGTGAGAAAGGCGAGCTGAAGATGGGTGGTCTGTGGCCAAGTATACACGCTCGACCATTTCTGGTTGAGCAACTCGACCGGAGTCGCGGCAACCGACCCCAGATAGTTGTCGGCGCCGGTGAATGCGACGTGGAATTCAGCCTGATCGGTGCGGGTGCCGACATCAGCGTACACCCGGCGCAATTGCGAGGATGAGGAAAAATCCCGCCAGCCATGGTCGTTGGTGGAATCGGCGCTGATATAGAACGAGCGGTCGTGGTCTTGAATCCCGATCTGGGTAGCCGCCTGGAACCTGCCGTAGGAGCCGGCGATCGCCTCCGCCTCCCTGCCCTGATAGGTGAAGCCGTTCTTCATCTCGAGCGACAAGGCGCCGCCGATGGCATTGAGCCCGAAGATCGGGTTGTTGGGCACCAGCGAGGCCCGATTAATGGCCATTTCCGGGATGAGGTCCCAATTGACGATGTCGCCGTAGGACTCGTTGATGCGAACCCCGTTCTGATAGACAGCCAGCCCCTGCGGCGTTCCGGGCACCGGCGAGGCGGTGAAGCCGCGGTAATCGAGATTGCGCTGGAACGCATTGCCGGATTGATCGCTCAAGGAGACGCCGGGCAGACCTTTGGCCAGAGAGTCGAGGATGTTGGAAGATTGGCCGTGGTCGAAATCGGCGGATCGGAGCACCTGCGTATTTGACGGCACCTTGTCGCGGTCGATCAGGCCCGGATCGGCCTGCGCGGCGGCCGGGGCCGGTGGCGCGGCTGCGGGCTTGGAGGAGACCGGGCCTGCAGGTTGAGCGCGCTTGGGGGCGGCACTCCGGCTGCTGGAGACCGGCGCGGGGGCGATCACGTCGATTTCGGGCAGCACCGTGGAGGTTTGTGCACGGGCTACCGGCGGCATGATTGACGTCGAGACCGCGATGGCCGCCGACCAGCACAGCACATGTCGAGATGCGGGATGGAGGATGCCGGAGGGTTCAAATCCGCATTTTTTTTGCATGCCCATATCCAAAATCTTGCTTGGGCGGAGCCCCCATGTCCACGGATCAGTTCCAAATCCGGACGGGAACCTTGGGAAGCACAATTCGGGAAGTATTGGCATCGGCGGGCATCGCTCCCTGCCCGCTCGCGTGGAGAGAACGTATGGTCCACGCCTCGCGAAAGGCCGCAATGAACCGTAGCCACACCGGGGAACGGGTCCGGATGTTCCGGATAAAGCCGGCGCGCCGCCCAAATCCGGCCAGCTCGAATCGTTGCGGGCCGCGGCGAGAAACGTCTAAGGTATTGCCCCATATCAAGGTCCCGCCAAAGTGAGCCTGCGGCTTCGATTGATCATCGCGATTGGCTTTGCCCTGCTCGCAAGCCTTGCGCTCGGCGGCACGCTCACCTTTTGGCATGCCGCCCGCCAGGTGCAGACCGAGATGGAGGCGGCTATCGCCGTCGGGACGCACGTTGCCCAGAACGCAATCGACGATTCCGAGCAACCGGGCGCCAATCGACGCCAGCGATTGGAGCGTCTGATCACGGAGTTCGACGGCGACCGACATCTGCAAGCTTCCCTGGTCGACCGCCACGATCAGGTTTTGCTGATTTCCAAGCCTGAACCCCCGAACAGTCCGGTGCCGGATTGGTTTTACCGGATCCTGGGAGGAAGCTCTCAGGCGGTGGCGCTGAAGCTGCCGGCAGAGTTCACCGAATTCGGCGAGGTAGTGCTCGCGACCGATCCAAGCAACGAGCTGGCCGAGGCGTGGAGCGACATCGGGCTTGCATTCGCGGTGCTCGCGACTTTCTGTACCCTTGTCCTGTTGGTCGTCTATTTGACGCTGGCGAGAGGGTTGCGTCCCTTGCAGGACCTCATTGCGGCTTTTGTCCGCGTCGGGCGGGGAGACTACGGCCCCCGGCTGGCCGAAAGCGGCCCGCGGGAGCTGGCGCGCCTTGGTCACGAGTTCAATCAGATGGTCGCGCGGCTTTCGACCATGAAGCTCCAGAACAACCGCCTGAACGAGCAGCTGACCAACGTCCAGGAGGAAGAGCGGGCGGAACTCGCCCGGGAGCTGCATGACGAGATTGGGCCGTTCCTGTTCGCTGTCGGCCTCGACGTTTCGACGATACACCAGATCACGACCAGCGATCCGGCCCTTCACGTTGCGCTCGCGCCACGCCTGGAGGCGATCCGGGATGCGGTTTTCCATATGCAGAAGCACCTCAAGGTGGTCCTGGGACGTTTGCGGCCGGCTGTCCTTCTGGATCTCGGCTTGGCACAAGCTGTCGACAACATCGTCGATTTCTGGAAGGGACGACACCCCGGCGTCGATTTCAGTGTTCAGGTCTCCCCCGAGAGCTTCGGTGCAATTGTGGACGACGGGATCTATCGCATTGTGAGGGAGAGCCTGAGCAACGCGCTGCGCCACGGCCATCCCGGCCGAATCGAGGTCCGCGTCCGGATGGAGAGCGACGATATGATCGCGATCACCGTTGCCGACGACGGAGCCGGAATGACACCGTCGAGCCCGGCGGCCGGGTTCGGCATAATCGGCATGCAGGAACGGGCTGCTGCCCTGGGAGGGCGCTTGACGGTGAACAACCGTGTCGACCAGAAGGGCGTGATCGTATCGGCAAAATTGCCGCTTCGTGCCGAGGCCGGTATTTCGACCGGGCCGACCGAGGAGACATTTCCCGCATGAAGATACTGCTCGTCGACGACCACGCGGTAGTGCGAGCAGGGGTGCGACGACTGCTCGCCACCGAACCCGACGTGTCTATCCTCGAGGCGGAATCAAGCGGCGCTGCGCTCGAATTGTTCCGGCGCGAACGGCCCGACCTCGTCGTTCTCGATCTCAATCTCATCGGCTCCAGCGGCCTCGAATTGCTCCGCCGCCTTGTCCAGTCCGACAAGACCGTCAAGGTGCTCATTCTCAGCATGCATTCGGAGCCGGTCTATGCGGCCCGCGCCCTCCAGGCCGGCGCACGCGGATATGTGAGCAAGAGCGCCGGCGCCGATGAGCTCGTCGATGCGGTCCGGCAGGTCGGCCGCGGCGGCCACTACGTCGAGCGCGAGATCGCGGCCGCGCTGGCCATCGGGAAGTTTTCGTCGAAGGACCCGTTCGACCAACTGACGACTCGCGAGATCGACATTCTGCGGCTGCTGGGGGAGGGACAGAGCTATGCGCAGATCGCGGCTGCAGTAGGCGTCTCCTACAAGACGATCGCCAACTCTTCCAGCATGATCAAAGAGAAGCTCTCGGTCGAGACGACCGCCGATCTTATCCGGATTTCGATCGAGAACCGCCGCAAGTAGCGCATCCCCGAATTCAAGCGATCGTTGGCCCTGGCCCAAACCGCCCGTCGGCCCGATCACGCCATCGCTGCGACGCGAATCGAAAGCGAGCCGCTCCGCCCCGAGTTCACCTCGCGACCTTCTTGAAGTAGCGGATGTCGGGCGGTGGCTGATCCTTGCGCGCCGGCATCAGGAAACCGTCCGCGCTCAGGAAATAGTTCTCCTTGCCGATGAACACCTGCCCGTTGTACTCGACGCAAACGGATTCGAACCATTCCGCCAGCGGATCGGGATCGCGGACGTAGTGCTTGTCGGACGTCCACGGCTTGGTCAGGGCATGATCGATTACGGTAATTTCGTCATGCAGGAGATTCGGATCGGCCTTGTCGAGATGGATGCGCTCCTTGATGACCGATTGGTTGTCGAAGTGCAGCGGCAGACCGGATGAATCGTAGACCCGTGGTCCCTTGAAGCCGCGGGTCTCGACCTCGAGCACATCGTAGCGGCCGCCACCGTCCGAATCGATCCATCGACCGATCGAGTAGCCCGAATAGGTCGGCGTGATCTCCGCCGGCCAGGCCCGCCCGTCGGTGTAGATGCGGCGCGGCTGGTCCTGGTCGCCTACCAGGACGTAGCTGCGCTCCGGCGTGACCACGAACTCCAGCGACCGGAACGCCACCATCATCAGCGGCATGCCGGAGGGCCCGCAGCGCGCCCGGTCGAAGTTGTTGCCTTGACCGCCGGCCTGCAGATCCGCGAGGCTCGCCTGGAAAATCTTCTGATATTCCGGCGTGAGCGGCGCCCCCTGCTCGGGCCCCCAGGATTTGGTCTGGTCGAACGAAGGCTGGCCGCGGACGCCGGGGACGACGGCCCGGTTCCATTGGCCCCGCAGGTCCGGATATTTCGCCTCGGGCGTCTGGGCGCCGGCGGTCGATACCAGCAAGACCGCCATCCCCAATGCACCGAGCAAGCTTCGGCAACGCATGGCTGCTTTCTCCGTCATCGCAATTCTCAGGAATTCACTTCGGCGGCTCGAAGCCATTGGAGCGCCAGCGCTCCGCCATCGCGGCCGACGTCAGGGCGGCGATGAAGGCGCGAGCTGCGCCGGCATCGGTGCTGCTTTGCGGGATCGCCGCCGCATAGGCCGAGTAGTCCTGCAGGCTCGGCGGCAGCAGTCCCGCCACCTTCACGCCTTTGACCGCGATCGCCTCGCTCACGAAGATGACCGCCATCTCGGCACGGCCTTCCGCCACCTCGATGGCGGCCTCGCGGCCGCCCTTGGTGAGCACCGCCTTCTGCTTGACGGCATCGCCGATGCCCATCCGCTCGGTCAGGCCGGCAAAGTAGATGCCCGAGGTACCGCCCTCGGCCGGGTCCGTGTAGGCGACGGTCTTCGCCGCGACCAGCGCCTGCTTCAAGGCGTCGGGGGTCGCCACGTCGGGCACGCTCGCGCCCTCGCGGACCGCAACCCCGATGCCGACGCGGCCGAGCTCGGCGCGGCTGCCGGGCGTGAGCTTGCCGGTCTTCTCGAGCTCGGCCATGAGCGGCACCGCGACGATGATCAGGTCCGCGTGCTGGCCCGAGGAGATGACGGTGCGCAGCTGTCCGGTGGTGCCGATGGTGAAATCGAATTTCTGGCCGGTCTGGCGCGAATAGTCGTCGATGATCTGGGCGATCAGACCGCGGACCGCGCCGGCCGAGATCACCTTGAGATCGGCGGCGCCGGCCGGCGCCGCCATCAGCGCGGCCAGGACCGCAACGAAAGATGCGAGACGATGAGGCATTTTCTCTCCCTTTGCGGCCGCTCTTCTGGCGAACGGAACCTTCGGCGATCATTGGCCGGGTCACGGGCCGGGTGCGGCGCGCGGGCAGTATAGCGCATGGGCGAGGCCGATCCACGGGCGCCCGAGTGCTTCCGCCGGGCCCGGCGCGCTGCTATCGTTCCGGTGCCGAATTGGCAGCCGACAAAAATCGCAACCTTGGGGAGAGCAATATGGCGCTGGCGAATGTGCCGCATCGGATCGGACGCGTGGAGTCCGGCGACGTCTCCATCTTCTATCGCGCCTTCGGGTCGCGCGGCGCGACCCCGATCGTGGTCATGCATGGCGCCAACTACTTCAACTCCTACGACTGGATCGGCGTCGCCGGGGCGCTCGCGGGCGACCGCGAGGTGGTGGCGTTTGACCGGCGCGGCTGGGGCGAGTCGAATTGGAGCCCAGGCAAGGACTATTCGCTCGACGCCCATGTGAGCGACGCCATGGCGGTCGTGAACCACATGGGATGGAGCCAGGTGATCTTCATGGGCCACTCCGCCTCCGGCCGGGTGGTCATCTCGGCGGCCGCCAATTTCCCCGACAAGACGGCAAAGCTGATGATCCTCGACAGCCCGCTGGGTGGCGAGGTCGGCGACCCCAATCGGCCCAAGCTCGGCAATCCGCCCACCATGTTCGAGTCGGTCGAGACCATGATGGCGGGTTTCGCCAAGGCCAGCAGCCCGCCGCGGGTCGGAAGCGACCGCGAACGCGCCCTCCATGCGCTGATACGCCTGGAGAAGGGCTTCATGCTCAAGCGCGATCCCGACAACGGCAATACCACGCCGCAGGGCGAAGCCGCCCACCTGCCGCGCCGCGAGCCGCGCACCGTCTGGGAGGATCTCGCCGCCGTGAAATGCCCGACCATGCTGGTGCACGCGCTCCGCTCGGACCGGCTGGACCCCAAGACGCTCGGCCGCATCGCCGGCGAGTTCAAGAGCATCGCGATCACCGAGGTGGATTGCCGGCACGACATCCCGAACGAGCAGCCGGAGGCGCTGCTGGCGCATGTCCGCAAGTTCCTGGGGTGAACGGCGCGGCGCCGCGCCGCGCGGTACGCGCCGCCATGGTTCGCGACGCGCGGGCCCGACCCGCGCCCTCACCATAAGGGCCCGAGGTGACTGAAACGCCGGTCGTGTCCTAAGCCAGCAGCGCGATCAAGTGGCGCACGTCCGGCTGCTTGTCCAGCGACCACACCAGGTCGCGGGCGCGCTCGGCACACCCGGCGCCGATCACCGGCGTCGCGTTGGCCAGGAACTTGGCCTCGATCGCGGCATCGCTCATCGGGTTGGCGGCGGTGCCGGAGGCGTGCGGGATGTGAATCTCGTGGCGAGTGTTGCCGGCCACGATCACCGCATAGGCCTCGTCCTTGCCGAGCGTCTCGTCGCCGTGCGCCGTCACCTTGCCGCGCAGCGACGCGACCAGCGGGTCCCGGGCGCGGGCGTCCGAATATTGCGCGATGCCGGCATCGCCGTCGACCAGCGCCACCGCGGCGGAATGCAGCGTGCTGAATTTCGATTGCAGGCCGCTCGATGGGTCCGCTACGTCGGTGATGGAGAGCACGAACGGGTGCACCCGCAGGATGATCTTGCTCACCGTGGCGGGATCGATGTGGTCGCGGTTGCGGATCGCGATCACGGCATCGATCAGCGGATGCAGCACCACCCCGCACGCATAGGGCTTGTGGCCGTTGGTCTCGATCAGCCAGCCTTGATCGAGATGGGCGTTGAGCGCTTCGGGCGCCCCCACATCGCTGTAGACGCGGGCGAAGCCCTTCTTGCCCTCGATGATCTCCTGGGTGCTGTCGAAGCCGCGCTCCGCCAAGAGCGCCGCCAGCACGCCGTTGGCGGCCGACTTGCCGGCATGGAACGACTTGCACATGGTGCCGCGGTTCTGCTGGATGCCGGCCGCCTGGGTGGTGGCGATCCCCATCGCATAGGTCAGCCGCTGCGTATCCAGCCCGATGAGCTTGCCCCCGGCGACCCCGGCCGCGATGGTGCCCAACGTCCCGGTCAGGTGCCAGCCGCCCTTGTGGTGGCCCGGCGCGCTCCAGCCGGCGCGCACCCCGGCCTCGAACCCGACCGCATAGGCCAGCATGAGATCAGCTCCGCTCACCGGCGCGCGCTCGGCCGGCCCCCGCTCGGCCAGCGCGAACAGCGCGGCCAGTATCGGCGAGCTCGCATGCAGCACCACGCCGCCCATGTGGGTATCGTCGAAATCCAGCACATGCCCCATCTGCCCGTTGGCGAGCGGCGCATCGCGCAAGCCGAGCCGCAGCTTGCGCCCGAGCACGGTCGCCTGCGGCCGGCCGCTCACCTCCTGCAGCACCTCGAGCAGTGTCGAGATGGTCTTGTGCCCGCTGCCGGCGAGCGCGCAGCCGATCCAATCCATGACCCCGCGGCGCGCCTGGTGCCGCGCCGCCTGCGACAGATCGCCGAACCGCGCCGCCGCCAGCCGGCCGCATAGGGTCTTGGTCAGAGTGACGGCATCGGGGCTGAGGTTTTGGTCCATGTTGGTCGGGCCTAGCTATTGATCAGGAGGGATTTTCGGGCGGCGGAACGAGCTCAGGAATTGGTTCAAATGCGCGGCAAAGGCAAGCCCGTCCTTCTGCGTTGAAACGGCTACTGAATATCAGTATATGGAACGCCGGGACTCGCCATGGATTTCGGAGCCGTATGAAAAAAAGAAGTATCACGAAGTTTAAGCTCAATCCAAAGCGACCGCCGAGGACCGACTGGCGGGCCTTCGATGCGATGAGAGAGAGCGAACGCCATCAAGCCGCGCTTTCCGATCCGGACTCTCCACCGGCGACGGAGGCGCAGCTGGCACGGGCTCGCCGCATTCCGACGGTCCGCGCATTGCGCCAGAAGCTGCGGCTCACGCAAGAGGAGTTCGCCGCACGTTTCCATCTACCGCTCGGCACCATCCGAGATTGGGAGCAGGGCGCGCATCGCCCCGACAAGGCGGCGCAAGTGCTTCTGATGGTCATTGCTAAAGACCCGGACGCCGTCGCCCGCGCTTTTGAGAGCTAGTGCCCCGCCCAAACAGGAATCCCCCTACGGGATTCAAGTGCTAAAATTCATCCACTAGCATGGACCGGTCCAACCAAGGGGAGACGATGGCGACATCACTCTACGACCTCAGCGTGCCAACCTTCTTGCAGACCGTTAGGGCCGTCGCGGGCTTCCTTCAGCGCGCCGCGAAGCACTGCGCCGAGACCGGCGCCGACCCGGACGACTTCGTGCATGCGCGACTGATCACCGACATGGCGCCGTTTCACTTCCAGATCGAAGCCCTGTCGCATCATTCGGTGTGGGGGCTTGAGGCGGTGAAGACAGGCGTCTTCGCTCCGCCGGCGCTGATCGGGGCGATGCCTTTCGCCGGGCTGCGGGCGTTGGTAGACGAGGCGATAGCGGCGCTGGAGGCGCTCACGCCCGCCGAGGTCAATGGCTGGGCCGGCAAGGCGCTAAACATTGCCCTCTACCGCCCGCTCGACGAAGATGATCGCTCCTCGGCTTGGGCGCCGCGACAACTCGCTTTCACGTCGGAGACTTTCCTTCTTTCCTTTTCGCTGCCCAACTTTCATTTCCACGCCGTCACCGCCTATGACATCCTGCGCTCGCGGGGCGTGCCGCTTGGCAAGCGCGACTACGAGGGGCAACTGCGCACTAGGTCGACCTCGCCCAAAGCGGAACTCTGCGACACACGGCTAGGGTCGATTCTCACAGTTGACTTCCGGCCCGAAACCGGAAGTTCGATCGATAGCATCGCCACCGGACCGCCGGGACTCAAGCGCCAGATTTTGACCACTAGATGCCGTAGCCGACCGAGTTTGAGCCGGAGACCCGACCAACGCGCGGGAGATCGCTGCAATGACCGTTACGCGACAAAGCTTGGTGGAGCACTTTCAGCTTCTCAGCGACGAAGAGTTGCTGGCACGGTTCTGGTCCGGCGAGTTGACCGAGCTTGCCGAGGAGGTCGCGGGATCGGAACTCCGGGGCCGGAACATCGATTGCTCCAAGCCGAGCGCGGAAAACCTCTCGGACGAAACGTCAACGGAGAACGATGCCGCGGTCGACACCGGCGATCTTGAATTGGTCGCACGGTATGCTACCGCGGCGGAGGCCTACATGTTGCAGGGTCGTCTCGAGCAAGAAGGCGTGCCGGCCATCGTGGCGGACGCCCTCATGGCTCAGAATTTGCTGTCGCTTGCCATCGGTGGCGTGCGCGTCCTCGTCCCGGAGGCGTATCTGTCGCGTGCACGTGAGATCGCTTCGGCGATCGAGAAGGGCGACTTTGCGTTGGATCGCGCCCGCGAAAAAGAAGGATCCTGAAATCGGTGTGCGTGGTCCAGCAGCCTTCCGACTGCCCTACAGCGGCTCAATGCCGGCCGCTCGGATGACCTCGGTCCAGCGCGTCACCTCGGCCTTGATCCAGCCGGTCGCCTCATCCGGTGTCCCGCCCACCGGCTCATAGCCCTGCAGGCGGAACTGCTCGATCAGGTCGGCCGACTTGAGCACGCTGTTGGCGGCGGCATTTAGGCGCGCGATCGCAGGCTTGGGGGTGGCGGCGGGTGCCGCCAAGCCGTACCAGCCAACCACGTCGAAGCCCGGCAGGCCGCTTTCCGCCACCGTCGGCAGATCGGGGGCGAGCGCAGAGCGCTTGGCCGAGGTCACCGCCAGGGCCCGCAGGTTACCGGCCTGCGCCAGCGGCAGGGTGTTGACGGCGGGGCCGAACATCATCTGCACCTGGCCACCGACCAGGTCCGAGGTGGCGGGGCCGGAGCCTTTATAGGGCACGTGCACGATCTCGATCCCGGCCGAATGCTTGAAGAACTCGCCAGCCAAATGCACGGTCGATCCCACGCCGGCGGAGGCATAGCTGAGCTTGCCCGGATTGGCCTTGGCATAGGCGATGAGCTCGGCCACGGACCGGAACGGCAGCAAAGGACTGACCACCAGCACGTAAATGCCTGACACTGCGGTGACAATGCCGGCGAAATCATGCACCGGATCGAACGGCAATTTCTTGTAGAGGCCCGGCATGGCGGCAAAGCCGCTGTGCGACACCATCATGGAATAGCCGTCGGGGGCCGCGTGGGCGGCGGCCTCCATGCCGACGATGCCGCCGGCGCCGCCGCGGTTCTCGATCACCACCGGCTGGCCGAGATCGGCCGTCATGGCATTGCCCAAGAGCCGGCCCACCGCATCGACCGCGCCGCCCGGAACGAACGGCACGATCAGCCGGATCGGACGCTCCGGATAGGCGGCGCGCGCGATGCGCGGCGCCAGCGATGCGGCGGAGGCGAGAGCGGCGGTGTTGATCAGCGCGCGGCGCGAGATCGGCATGAGGTTTTCCCTAGCTTTGCTCAACGAACCAGAATTCGTTTAGATGTATCAATTTTTGCGGCGCAGCCCAACGGTTCGAGACGCATCGCTCACGCGATGCTCCTCAGGATGAGGGTAGAAAGCCGACCATCAGCTCGCGATGCTGCTCCAGTCGGCGGCGAGCTGCTCGGCGCCGCGCAGCGACAGGGCGTTGAGGGTGAAGGTCGGGTTGGACGAGCTTTCGGTCGGGAAGATGCCGCAGCCGGCCACGTAGAGGTTGGCAAGCTCGTGGGTCTGGCCGTAGCTGTTGACTACGGAATCCTTTGGCCCCGTTCCCATGATGGTGCCGCCCAGCAGATGCTGGGGCGCGATGCCGTTGCGCGCCGGCCATGATCTCCTTGGCGCCGGCGCCCTTGGCGATCTCCACGCCCTCATCGAGCGCGGCATTCCACAAAGCCACCGCATCCGGCGTAAAGGTGTGGACGATGCGGATGAGCGGGAAGCCGAACTCGTCCTTCTCGGAGGCGAGCTCGAAGCGGTTCTCGATTGCTGGGCATCTCCTCGCAGATCGCAGTGATGCGGGCGAGCCCGCGCGCCTTGCCCTTGAGGAAGGCATCGAGCTCGGCCCCGAACAGATCGCTGCGCACATTGGCGATGCCGCGGGCATCGTTGGGCTTCTGCGCCGCGCCGGTGTTCCAGAAGGTCGCTGCCGAACGCATTCTTGCGGGTGGTCTTCGGATGGCGGTCGTAGGACACGAACTGATAGCCGTTCGAGCCCATGTGGTTCTCCAGGTCCTCGTCGAAGACCGCCGCCACCGAGCCGCCCGCATGGGCCATGAGCGTATTTGCCCAGGAGCCCGCTGGCGTTGGCGAGACCGGCCGGATGCTTGTCGGTCGCCGAGTTGAACATGAGGCGCGGGTTCTGCGACGCATAGGCGGCGAGCACCACCACGCCCGCCTCCTGCACCTGGCGCTCCTTGTTGGCGTCGTAGTATTCGACCCCGGTAACGCGGGTGCCGGCCGGATTGGTCAGAACCCGCGTCACCGTGCTCATGGGGCGCACCTGCGCGCCGTTGCGGCGCGCTTCGCCCAGGAACGTGGCCTGCGGATTGGCGAGCGCGCCGGTCGGGCAGCCGGCGCCGCACCAGCCGTCATGGATGCAGGCGGCGCGGCCCTTGTACTCGGTGCTGTTCACCCCGACGGCGCCGGGCGCGACCGTGATGCCGACCGACTTGAAGCCCGGCACCCAGACCTCGCCATGCCGGAAGGTCTTGAGCGGCGGCATCGGATAGGGCTCGCCAGGCGGGCGCCAGCGCTCCTCCGCCTTGGCGTCGCCGGAGACGCCGATCTCGCGCGCGATGCGGTCGTAATAGGGCGCGATGTCGGCATAGGAGATCGGCCAGTCGAGCGCGCGGCCGTGCTCGGCTCTTCACCTTGAAGTCGGCCGGCAACAGCCTGGGGAAATTGGCGGAATAGTGCAGCGCCGCGCCGCCCACACCCCAGCCGTGATCGGAGGTGCGGCCGACCGCATTGCGGCCCTCATAGATGATCGGGGCGCCGCTGCCCTTGAGCCGCCGGCCCCAGATATCGGAGCTGATGAGATCGGTGAGCTGCCAATCGGGCCCCTGCTCCAGCAGCACTACCTTCTTGCCGGCGCGCGTGAGCACGGCCGCGAACACGGCGCCGGCTGCGCCTGCCCCGACGATGACGGCATCGACCTTCTCGAAGCTCGCCATGTCACCAGCTCCTCTGCGGCAGGATATGAGGCATGTAGGGAATGCCCAGCCGCGCGAAGCCCTCGACGGTGCCGTAGACCACGTCGACCGCGTCGTTGCGGAGCGTGCCGTAGACGGCGGTTTGCCCGGGGCCCTGCCAGCTCTCGAGCTTGCCCTGGCGCAGCCGGTCGACGAAATCGTGCTGCTCGCCGGCGGCAAGCTCGGCGAAGCCGCGCTGATGCAGCGCGCGGCTGGCACGATCGATGCCGCCCAGGGCGGCGCGATAGAAATTCACATAAGGCGGCCGCGTCTCGGTGACCCGCAGGCTCAACAGCGCATGCGCGGGCGGCACCGTGAGCTGCTGATCGACGAAATGGGCGATGCCGTCCTGCCGCGCCCCGATGGCGAGCGTCTCGCCGATCGCTTCGAGCGTTGCCGCCTCGTCCGCCGTGAGCACCCGGAACGGCACCCCTTGGGCGCGCGCCTGCCGGGCGGTGAGCAACACCTCCGCGCCCGCCACCGTGAACACGAGCGCGCCGAGCGCCGCGCCGGCAACGAAGTCCCGTCGAACGATCTCAGTCCATGGCGGCCTCCCCGATGCTCACTTGTCGGCTTGATTGAAGTAACGCAGGTCGGGCGGCGGCTGGCCCTTCTTGAGCGGCATCAGGAAGCCGTCGGCGCTGAGGTAATAGCCGTCCTTGCCGATCTGCACATGCTGGTTGCCGACCGTGCAGATGTTGTCGATCCAGACCGCGACCTTCTCCAGCCGATAGGTCTTGTGCACCGTCCAGGGCCGGGTCAGGGCATGGTCGAAGGTGGTCATCTGGTTGTGCATGATTTGCGCACTGGCCGGGTCGCGCCAGAGGCGTTCCTTCAGCACGGTTTCGTTGTCGGGATGCAGCGGAATGCCGGCATTGTCGAAGGTGCGCGGGCCGGTGAAATTGCGGGTCTCGATCTCCAGCACGGTGTAGCGGCCATCCGGGCCCGGCTCGCTCCACTTGCCGATCGCATAGCCGGCAAATGAGGGCTCCTCGTTCTCCGGCCAGTCGCGTCCATCGGTGTAGACACGTCGCGGCATGGCGTTGTCGAACAGCACGTAGGTGATCTTGGGGGTGATGATGAACTCCAGCCCCTGATTGCCGGACATGTCGCGCGGCAAGCCGGACGGCAGGCATGACGATGTCATGTTGGTGCCGGAGCCGCCCTCCTTCTGGTCGGCGAGGCCGGCCTCGAAGATAGCCTGAAACTCCGGCGTCAGCGGGGCCTGCTGGGCACGGCCCGGAGCCTTGCTCGGATCATAGCGATTGGGGCCGGTCTCGGGCCTTCGCCACTGGCCCGACCAGTCGGGATATCTGGCGGGATCGTATCGGGCGGCATCCTGCGCCCACGCGGGTGCAACCAGCGCGCAAAGTGCCGCCGCCAAGCCCATGGCTTCAAGCGACTTTCGGTCGAGCACGATCGTCCTCCCCTGCCATCACTTTCGGCTTGCCGCCTTGTTCGTTGAACGCATTATGCCACGGCGTCTCGCCCCGCGCAGCCGGGTGTAAGGTACGCGATCCGGCTTGCCGATTCCCCCGGAAAGGCGCATCCTACGGGTCTGGAGCACGATGCGATCGGACGCCGTCAAGAGCGTCGGTGCATTCCCGGGAGGAAAGGGCAATTTCATGAAAACCTTCGCATTCTGTGCCATCGTGTTGTCGAGCGCTCTCGGCTTCGCCGGTGCGGCGCAGGCCCAGCAGGCCAAGAAGCTGTTCTTCGAAGGCGATATCGTGCGCCACGCCTTGCCGGATCAGGCCGGGCCGTTTTGCGTGCTGGCGAACCAGTTCAAGCGCAAGGAAGCCGTCGCCTGGCGCATCCGCGTGCTCGAGCCAAGCGGCAACGTGGCCGACAACACCGTGCTCAAGAGCGTGGTGGTGATCCTAGGCAACGGCCAGAAGCTGCCGGCCCGTTACGGCGGGCACGGCATGCCGCCGACCGATCATTTCTGGTCGCTGCACTGGGAAATCCCGGCCGACTTCCCGACCGGGTCGCTGGGCTACAAGGTGGTCGCCACCATGATGGACGACTCGACCGTGACCTGGGAGCCGTTCAACCGGGCAACCACGCAGCTCGCGGTGATCGCGGGCGAGCCCGCGATCAAGCAGTGAAGCGGTAGCTGGCAAGAGGTCATGATGACGGTACATGGCGGCCGCTCGGCCGGTCCCATTGGCGTGCTCGCAGCGTTGGCGCTGCTGGCGCTATCGTGCAATTGCGCGCAGCCGGCCGCCGCCGCACCGCTGGCGTCGGCGCTCGGGCCGGAGGTCACGCTGGCGGAGCCGCAGGACGGCTACGTGGGCAGCCTCAACGTGGCTCCGGAGAACGGACCGGCCGGCACGCCGCTCACGGTGACCGCCGAGAAGCTGCCGCCCAACCAGGAATTCCAGCTGGTCTGGCGCACCGTCAAGGGCAGCTGGAAGGTCGCGGACTACCGAATATCACGGCCGCGACTACCAGCCGGTCGCCTACCAGATCGCCAAGGTGAAATCCGATGCGTCCGGCCGGCTGACCGCGCAATTCGTCACGCCGGAGGATTTCGGCTTCGTGCACGACATCGTGCTGCAGCAGCCGGACCGGATGTTCACGCAAGCCGGCTTCTCGGTCGACATGACGGTGAAGATCACGCCGGAGAGCGGGCCGGTCGGCACCCCGATCACGGTCGAGGTCAAGGGCATCGGCTGGCGCTCGCTCTTCAACTCCTGGGACCTGCTCTACGACAATCACTTCACCGGCTGGATGTCGGCGGTGACCACCGGCGGCTCCGCCACCTTCACGATTCCGGCGACCGGGCGGCCAGGCCTGCACGTGCTCGAGGTGCTGCACGGCGAGCTGACCTTCCCGTATCGCAACATGCAGCAGAATCCCGAGCCCGACCGGCCGCGCTGGGCGATCCCGTTCCGGGTCACCGCCGGCGAGCCGGTGCTGCCGCCGCCGCCCGAGCAGCAAGCGCAAACCGTGGTGCGCCAACTGCCGCCGCCGGGCGCGCTCGCCGCGACGCCGACGTTCTCCGGCATCGAGGAGCCGGTGGTGGTGCGCGGCCAGGGCTTCTACGCCCGGAAAGACCTATGAGCTCAACTGGACGCACGTGGTCGGCAACCGGATGACCGGCGCCGGCTGGGAGGAAGGCTCGCGGGTGATCGCGCAGGCCAAGGCGGATGCCGCCGGCCACGCCGAGTTCAGCTTCAAGGTGCCGGACGATCTCGGCGGCGTGCATGGTCTATGGGTCGACATGGGAGGCGGCGTCAAGCAGACCGGCGCCTATTGGATCAAGGCGACGGCGCTGCCGGTCGATGTCGGCCACGGCCCGGTCAACACCACCTTCCGCCTGCACCTCAAGGGCGTCGGCTGGAGCGAGACCGCCAACATCTATCATCTGGTCTACGACAACGATTACATCGGCTACGCCTGCGCCTTCAACAGCCAGGGCGACGTGGAGCTGATCATGAAGGCCACCGGCGAGCCCGGCTGGCATTTCATCGATCTCTATCCGGGTATCTACAAGGGCACCGAGACCCGGCCCAACAACTTCCGCATCCCGCAGCTCACCTACGCAGCCGACCATCCGGGCGAGGACCTGCCGGCATTCCACTTCGCCTTCGAGGTGACGGGCGAGGTCTCGGCGGGGCTGGATCGGTAGGGGCGCCAATCCTGAGTGTCATCGCCGGGCTCGTCCCGGCGATCTCGACAAGCAGGGCACCGGCCGAACCTAATCGAGATGGCCGGAACAGAGTTCCGGCCATGACAATTCAAAGGCTCAAGCTGACCCTTACTGCGTCTCGCCGCCGGTCGGGGCGGGCGTGCCGGGCTCGCGGCCATTGGGATTGCCGATCATCGTGCCGTCCGGAAGCTTGACCGCCATGAACTGGCCCCCATGGGTGCCATCCTTGAGCGGATGGATGGTCAAAGTGATGGGCATGCCGGGTGTCAGGGTCTTGGGCTTCCAGCCCTGCCGCACCAAGCCGCTCGGACCGTTGAGCTCGACTCGCCCACGGCTCCGGCTTGCCTTCGGTGTTGGCGACATTCAGCATGATCCAGGCATGCGGATTGGTCCACTGGAACTCTTTGACGATCCCCTCGATCGTGACCTTGGTGTCGGCATCGAACATGGCGAAGGAATGATGGGCGAGAGCAGGACTCGCAAACAGGGCAACCGCGATGCCCGCGAGACCGATGCGATTTCAACGTCATGGGCGCCTCCAGAGCTTTTGAATCTTTGGCCGATTCTCCCCGAGACCCGGCTGGAGGATAGTTTTTCATAGCCGGCCCCGGGAGTAAAGTGCGCCGAGGTCCTAAATCGCGCGAAAAAAAATGCCCAGCCGGGCAGCCTCCAGGGCGGCGGCCGTGCTTTTTTTTCCCTGACCTGTCATGCTAGCCTCAATCCATCAGACCGTCGGGCAGGGCCATCTGGCTTTGGATCGGCGGTCAAAGACAGAAAACGGAAAAACGAGGCTCGCCTTGTCTGCAAGCAGCCTTTGGGAGGAGTGAGATGGAGCACAATCGGGTTTACGGGCGCGTGGGGACGGCGTTGGCGGCCGTGCTGGCGCTGTCAGCGCACTGGCCGGGCTCGCCTACGGGGCGGACGCGCCGGATATCTCCGGCATCTATTGGGCGACCCAATACAACGCCAAGATCCAGCTGGTCGGCGGCGGCGAGCTGCCGCTCACGCCGGCCGGGAAGGCCGCCTACGACAAGAACATCGCCGGCCTCAAGGACGGCTCGCTCACCGACAATGCCCGCAAGTTCTGCGTGCCGGACGGGCTGCCGCGCGTGCTCGCCAACCCCTATCCGTTCGAGATCATCCAGGCGCCGCCCGGGCAGGTCACGATCATCTACGAGCTCAGCCATCAGGTCCGCATGATCGCGATGGACAAGCCGCTGCCGAGCGAGGAGGACCTCCTGGTGCTGCCGTTCTTCAACGGCCATTCGGTCGGCCATTTCGAAGGCGACACGCTGGTGGTGGAGTCGGCGGGCTTCAAGGAGAACACCTTCGTGGACGCCACCGGCGCCCCGCACACCGACGAGCTGCGCACCGTCGAGCGCATCCGCAAGGTGAGCCCGACCCAGCTCGAGGACGTCATCACCATTCACGATCCCGAATACTATTCGAAGGATTGGCAGGCGCGCTTCGTCTACACGCTGCGCACCGACGTGCGGATCGAGGATTACGTCTGCGGTGAGCCGCACCGCGACATTTCCGGAGTGGCCGGCGTGCGCCGTCCGTAACTCCCGGGCAAGTTGCTCAAGCATCTCGATGTCGGCGGCCGCAGTGCCGCCGACGATGCAATTCCACCACTGAAGGAGCCGAATTCCACCGACGGGAGGATGCAATGTCACGACTCGCCTGCGCCGCGACGCGACCGACTGCATCACGAGAAACCTCGATCCGCCGCAAAGCTTTCCACCCCTGCCTGGCCGGCGGCATTCTCGCCGCCCTGTTGTGTGCCGGCGCAGTGCCGGCGAGCGCGCAGGGCACCGCTTCGCCAAAGGCGGCACCGCTCGATCTGTCCTCCGGCGACACCGGCTGGGTGTCGGCCGGCGGCGAATGGATCCCCAAGCCGGGCGGCCCGCCGCCGGTCGGCTTCGATCCGGCCCATCCTTACGTACCCAACAATATCGGCAAGCAGCCGACCTTCCGGGTCGCCGACCTCAGCAATCCCAATCTCACCCAATTCGCCAAGGACGGCTTGAAGAAATCGAACGACGAGGTGATCGCCGGCAAGGCGATGTATTCGCGCGAGGCGCGCTGCTGGGCGACCGGGGTTCCGGTCTATCTGCTCAATCCGGCGCAGCCGACCTTCTTCCTGCAGACGCCCGAGAAGGTGGTGATGATCTGGCAGATGGATCAGCAGGTGCGCCACGTCTACCTCGACGTGCCGCATTCGCAGAATCCCAAGCCGTCATGGTACGGCGAGTCGGTCGGGCACTACGAGGGCGATACCCTGGTGGTCGACACCATCGGCCAGAACACCCAGACCTTCGTCGACAACTACCGCACCCCGCACAGCGACAAGCTGCACGTGATCGAGCGCTATCACTTGGTCGACGGCGGCAAGGGGATGCAGGCCGACATCACCATCGAGGATCCGGAGGTCTTCATCCGGCCCCTGGAGGTGGTCCATCGCTGGCGGCGGGTGCAGGGCCAGATGCTCGAATCGCGCTGCGCGGAAGGCAACTTCAACTACTTCAAGCAGGAGGTCGAGCCGATGCCGACCGCGGAGCGGCCCGATTTCTAGCGGACCCCATCCCTATTTCTAAGGAGCCTCATCCTGAGGGGTCGCACTTTTCGTGCGGCCGTCTCGAAGGATGGATGCACGGCACTAGCTCGCGGCCATCCTTCGAGACGCGCGCCAGGGCGCGCTCCTCAGGATGAGGCTCGAAACGCGCCAAAGTGCGCTCCTTAAGGTGAAGCTGACGAACCGGATTCCACTTCTGTCGAAAATGCTCTATTGTTGCGACAGATTTTTTGGCCAGAACAGCGAGCTCTTAGGAATGTTTCTAATGTCGTACCCAGTCTCCACCCGCATTCAATCGACATTGCCGACACCGTCGCTCGGCCTGCTGGCGGCGTTTTGCGCCGGCCTCGCGGCTTGCGTGACGGGCACGGGGGCCGGCGCGCAAACCCCGGAGAAGAACGCGATCCCCGCCTTGGCCTCGATCAGCTTCGCCTGGATCGCCATCGGCGCCGACTGGCGCGATCCGCCGCCGGGCAGCGGCCATGGCCCGATGAAGCAGGACCCGGCCTATCCGTTCCACGGCAATCTCGACGGTCCCGGACAAGTCACGATCCGGCTCGCCAACACCAAGGATCCGGTGCTCAAGCCGTGGGCCGCGGCGCAGATGCAGGCTTCCAACGAGGAGGCGATCAGCGGCAAGCGGGCGGTGCCGTTTACCGCCCAGGGCCGCTGCTATCCGGGCGGCGTGCCGGGACAGTTGCTCTATCCGGCGGAGCCGTTCTATTTCATCCAGACCCCGAAGGAGGTGTGGATGATCTGGCAGCGCGACCACATGGTGCGCCGCATCTATCTCACCGACAGGCATTCAGACAATGTGAAGCCCTCCTGGTTCGGCGAATCCATCGGCCACTACGAGAACGGCGACACGCTGGTGGTCGACACCATCGGGCTTTCCACCCAGACCAGCTTCATCGACAATTTCCGCACCCCCCACTCCCTCAAGGAGCACGTGGTGGAGCGCTTCCGGCTACCGCCCGACGGCAAGACGCTCGAGGCCGCGGTGACGGTCGATGATCCGGACGCCTTCAACGAGCCCCTGCACCTGCGGCAAGGGTGGCGCAAGGTGAACAACCCGATGCAGGAAACCGCCTGCGCCGAGAACAACGAGGATTTCTTCCACCAGAACCTGTTCCCGATCCCGCAAGCCGACAAGCCGGATTTCTGAGCGCCGGCTCGGGGTGTCGTGCCCCAGGCGGGGCATCCAGTATTCCGCGCGACTTAATTCCCGTCGTCATCCGCGGGCTTGACCCGCGGGTCCATCTTTTTCGCAAGAAGATGGATTGCATCTGAACTCGGGCCTGCCCGAGTTCAGCACTCTCAAGAGAGCCGCAAGTCGGGTATACCCGACTTGCGGGGTCAAGCCCGGCAATGACGCCGAATGCATCGATTGGACCGAAACCCGTCTTAGCGCGACGCGTTCTAACCGCCGGTTAGTTCAACCGGTCCTTGATCTTGTCGACGCCAGCGGCCGCGCAGGCTTCGTCCTTGTCGCCCCCCGGCGCGCCGGCCGCCGCGATGCCGCCGATGGTGTCCTCGCCGACCTTGATGGGAACGCCGCCGAGGCCCGTGGAGAGCTCGGGATCGTACATGCCGGGATTGAACGCGCCCGGCGTCGCGACCCGCTTGGTGTAATCGCCGGTCGAGACCCGGAGCACCGCGGCCGTATAGGCCTTACGGCGGGTGGATTCGCGGCCGACGCCCGGCGGGCCGTCGCGCACGATGACCACCTTGGGGGTACCGGCGCGATCGGCGACCGTGACCGTGACGGCGTAGCCTTGCGCCTTGCAGAACGCGATCGCGGCCTGCGCGGCTTCCACCGCCAAGGCGGCGGTCAGGACCTTGTGGGATTCCGTCGGCAGCGGATCGGCCGCCCTGGCGTTGCCGCCCGCGAACGCCATCAGGACCGCGGCGGCCGCGACTGCGTAGGATCGGATCATGATTTCCTCCTGAGAATTATGGCTGGGCCTTGCGCGACCCAGAGCGCCAACTTACGCCGTCGAACGCCGTTTTGCCATGGCGGCGGGCGATGCGCGCCTGCCTTGCGGGAGGGGGGAAAAACGCGAATAGTCGCGGTTGGGTCTCCGTCATGAGGGAGCAAGGCACATGAGAACCGCTCGGCTGTTGCTGGTGGCGCTGGCGGGCGCGGCGGTTTGCGCCAGCGCGCGTTCACAGAACTTGGACTACAACAAGATCGAGATCGCGACCGACCAGATCGCCCCCAACCTCTACATGCTCTCCGGCTCGGCGGGGCTCGATCCGTCGCACGAGGACGCCGCCGGCGGCCGCATCGGGGTGCTCGCCGGCCCCGACGGCATCCTGATGGTCGATGCCCAGTACGCCGAGCTCGGCGACAAGGTGCTGGCGGCGATCAGGCGCATCAGCGCGGCGCCCATCCGCTTCCTGGTCAACACCCACATCCATCGCGACCATACCGCCGGCAACGCCAAGTTCGCCAAGCTCGGAGCCACCATCTTTGCCCGCGAGGAGCTGCGCGCCGGCATGGCCGGCGCGGCGCGCTCGCTCAACGGCAACCCGGCGCCCGTCGGCGATCCGGCCGGGCTTCCGGTGGTGACCTACGGGTTGGGCGAGCCGGTGCGGCTCCATCTCGACAATGAGATCGTCGACCTGGTTCCGATCCGGGCCGCCCATACCGGCGGCGACACCATGATCCGGTTCGAGAAAGCCAACGCCATCATGATCGGCGACTACTACCGCAATTACGGCTACCCGTTCATCGACATCAACAACGGCGGCTCGCTCAAGGGCATGCTGGAGGCGCTCGACTTCACCATGAAGGCGGCCGGCCCGGACACCAGACTGGTGCCCGGCCACGGCACCTTGATCAAGCGCGCCGACCTCATTCCCTATCGCGACATGATCTTCGCGATCCAGGGCAAGGTTGCGCAGCTGATCCAGCAGGGCAAGAGCCTGCAGGACGTGCTCGCCGCGCACGTGACAGCGCCCTTCGATGCGGGCGTCCCGGGCGGACTGTTGCCGGCCGGCACTGGTACCAGCGCCGACCGGTTCGTCACCGAGGTCTATCAGGAGCTAAAGGGCGGCAAGTAACCGTCAGGGCGCGTCAGCGGCCGAGCAACGGCAGCGGCTGCTCGTCGAGCATCGCCTGGATCGCAAGGCGCGTGGTAGCGGCATCGAGGCCGTGCTGGTCGGCCAGATCGCGGCAATCCGCCGCGATCGCATCGACGTCCTGCAATTTCTTGAGGCGTTTGAACGTGTCGGCGTGCTGCAGCCCCATGCTTTGCCCGACGATCTCCAGCACGTTCAGGATGCGGAACGGATAGTCGCGCTCGTGCGCGCACAGCTCGCGGTGATCTGCGTGATAGACCGCTGCCAGCGCGTCCACCCCGGCCGCCTGCGCGGCCTCCAATTCGTTGCGCTGCAGCTCGCGCCGGTAGGCCGGCAGCGCCCGAAAGTAGTTGCTCATCAGGCCGACCGCGGGCTGCCCGAGATCGACCAGCTCGACGCCTGGCACCGCCGTCAAGATGTCTTGCGCGGCCTCGACCACGCCGGCGATGCCGGGATGGCGATGGAGCGCCACCCGCATCGCGACCCGCGTGCGCAGGAACGGCCGCAGCCGGTCGAGCTGGCCGCGCAGGAACAGCATGAACGGCGTCATCTCGAACGGCCGCACGCCGCGGGTCTTCTCGACCGTGGGCAGCGTGGTCTCGGTGAACTGAACGTGGCAGCTCGGGCACCAGGAGATCACCTGCCCCGACTTGCTCTGCTTGAGCTTGTCCATGCTGCTCTCGGCCACGCGCCCCGAGGTCGCGACATCGCCGGTTCGCATCTGCACGATGCCGCAGCAATGGCTGGGGCCGCCCATCACCCGATAGCTGATGCCGACCGCATCCATGATGTCGAGGGCGTAGAGCGCGATATGCGGCGTCTTGAGCACGTTGCAGCCGGTGTAGAACACGAAATCCGGCAGCATGCCGTCGGTCGCCCCCGATTTCTGGCCGAGCCTGGCCAACAGCTCGTCGTCGAGCTGCAGGCGGGAAATGTGGGTGACCTCGCGGGCGACCTTGCGGAAATTCTCGACCCCCTGACGGCGTCCGTCGCCGGCCGTGTCCTGCCGGCGGAACATGGCGACGCGCGCCATGCTCAAGAGGAATCGCGGATTGACCCCGTAGTCGCACGCCTTGATGCATTCGCCGCTGCCCACGCAGGCGTTGGCCCAGTTGCGCGCCGGCTCCATCCCGTCGCCAGGGCGCAAGTCGCCACGACGCAAGATGTCGATGACGCCCTCGATGACCGCGCGCGGCTCGGCCTGCACGTTTCCGGGGCCCGTCACCGGGCAGGCCTCGACACATTTGCCGCAACGGGTGCAGGCATCGAGCATCGCATCGACGCGTCCGGAGAGGGCCTGCTCGAAGGTATCGTTCATGGGCCGCCGCCACCGCCTATTGGACTGAGCCTCGAAGCATATCCGAAACCGAGGCCGAGTTCAGCGGCCACGAGCGCAACGGCGCTACCGCGGCGCCGGCGGGCGAACGGGCGGGACAGCGCCCTTCTGCATATTCAGGATATTGGTCTTCATGCCGTTCGCCATGATCATGTCGCCGGGATTCTGATCCGCCGCGCAGGCACCGAGCCACTTGGCCGCGATCGTGATGGTCGTCTTGCCACCCGGCGCCGTCTCGCTTTGCGAGGTCGACGTCATCGTGTAGGCGGAATCGAAGGTGCCGGTGATGACCGAATGCGTCGTGCTGGGCTTGCCGTTGACGGTGCAAGCGGTATCGATGGTGATCGAGTTTCCAGACTTCTGCACGTCGCGCTTGGAGCAATCGGCGCGCGGCACCGGGCCGGCGCCCGCCTGCAGCATCTGGTCGGTGGCGGCGTCGATGCATTGCTGCATCGTCTGGGCGATGCGGCCGCCGATGTTCATCTCGAGTTGCCACAAGCCGGGCTTGCGGGCCGGCAATTCGTCCGCCGGCGCCGGCAGCGCGCCAGCCAGGACCACAATGGATGTCAGACCGATGAGCCGCATGATCTTTCCCCGTGCTTGACGAAATATTGGACTTGCGATGCGCACGCGACGGTCGGGTAGCCACACGGCCCGAAGTCCGCGCGACTGGAATTCAGCCCGGCCTCCACAGATGAATCGGGATATAGTACGATCTCGGCGCCGAGCACAATCATCCAGGTCTGCAAGCTCGATTGCAAGAAGCACGAAATATCGCTCTTGATCTCGGCACCACAAACCGGGATTCGCCATCTCCGGACGCTCTCGCCCGCCCACGGCATTACCAGGGGGAACTATCATGATCGGACGGCCTCGTTTGTCGGCAGCGTTCGGCCTCGCGCTCGCGGGCGCCCTCAGCTTGCACCAAGACTTGGGCCTGCGCCCGGCGGCGGCCGCCTATCCGGAGCGCTACCTCACCATCATCTGCGCCTCAGGCGCCGGCGGCATCGTGGACGTGACCACGCGCCTCTTGGCCGAGCACATGTCGCGCACGCTCGGGCGCACCGTGGTGGTGCAGAACGAGCCCGGCGCCGGCAGCACGCTGGCGATCGCGGCGGTCGCCAAGGCGCCGCCCGACGGCTACACGCTGCTCACCATCGGGCCGGGCGTCAGCGTGACGGCGGAGCTCTATCCCAACACCGCCGTGGACGTCCGGCGCGACCTGCAGCCGGTCTCGGTCATGGGAGCGGCGCCTTTGGTGCTGCTCACCCACAAGGACGTGCCGGTGACCGACTACGCGACGCTGGTGGCGTACCTCAAGGCGCATCCGGGCGAGCTCACCACGGGCAGCAACGGCCGCGGCTCCGCCGGTCACCTGGCGGGCGCGCTGTTCAAGAGCATGGCCGGGGTGGACATCCGCTACATCCCCTACCGCACCACCCCGCAGGCGCAGACCGACCTGATCGCGGGACGGCTCTCGATGATGTGGCTCTCCACCCTGACGGACCACATCCAGGCCGGGACGCTCCATCCGATCGCGGTCTCGACGCCCGAGCGCTGGAAGCAATTCCCCGACACCCCCACCTTCGACGAGCTCGGCCTCAAGGGCTACGAGGCCACCACCTGGATCAGCATGTATCTGCCCAAGGGCGCGCCGGCGGAGATCACCGCCAAGCTCACCGCCGCGCTCGATTTAGCGCTCGCCGATCCCGCTTTGCGCGAGCGCCTCGACCAGGTCGGCATCATCGCACCGCGCGCGACCGGACCGGATTTCCTGGGGAAGTATCTCAGGTTCGAGATCGACAAATGGGCAGAGATTTTGCGCACCAACAAGGATACGGATTGAGACGGGGGTGCGGGCGGCCTTCGGACCTTTCCCGGACGCGGCGCAGCGCGGAGCGCTGCTCCGCTGATCCGGGATCGTTCCGAACTCATGCGATTGGAATGGTCCCGGGTCTGCAGCGCACCACTGAAGAAGTGCTGCGCAGCGCCCGGGACAAGCGCGGAGACTGGGCTCGACATCGATAGGTTTGTAAGCGATCATTCTGCAAAACCATAAGCGCTGCGCTTCGGCGAGCGCAGCACCAGGGAGGAGAATCATGAAAAGCGGATTTGCGATCGTCTTGGCGTCGTTGCTGGGGCTCGTCTCATCGGCGCAGGCGCAAAGCGAGCCGCCCGCCAAGCTCATCGGCTACATCCCCTTGGGAGAGGTCGAAGGCTGGTTCGACCACCTGGCGTTGGACCTCAAGGGCCAGCGCCTGTTCGTTCCGGCCGAGCAGAATAAGTCCATTGAGGTGGTGGATTTGCGCGCCGGCAAGGTGATCCACTCCATTCCGGGCTTTGACGGCGCGCCGCGCAAGACCATCTATCTCCCCGACAGCAACCAGATCTGGGTGGACGACGGGAGCTCGGTCAAATCCTTCGACGCGCAGACCTACGCGCTCATCAAGAACATCCCGTTCAACCTCGACAAGGAATCCAAGCTGATCCCGGACAATGGCGCTTTCGATCCCAAGACCGGGCTGTTCTATGTCACCATCACGGCCGATGCGAACTCGGCGACCGCCACCGTCAAAGGCTCGGTCGAGATCGTCGATACCAAGACCGGCGAGCGCGTCGGCAACATCAAGCTCGACGGCACCGATCCCTCCGGCATCGCGTTCGACGCGGCCACGCCCCGCATGTTCGTGGTGATGGGCGACACCGCCAAGGTCCACGTCATCGACCGCGAGAAGCGCACCATCATCGCTACCTGGGACATCACCGGCGGCACCGCGCCGCACACCGTAGCGATCGATACCGCCCATCACCGGCTGTTTGTCGGCGCCCGGGTCAAGCCCGGCCACCTGTTCAAGCCAGGCAAGATGGTGGTCATGGATACCGACACCGGCAAGGTGGTGGCGGCGCTCGACACCGAGGGCGGCGCCGACGAGATCCAATACGACGCGGCGAGCCAGCGGGTCTACTTCACCGGCACCACCGGCCATGTCGACGTCTTCAAGCAGGTCGATGCCGATCACTACCAGCTGCTCGGCAAGCTGATCACCGCGGCCGACGCCAAGACCTCGCTGCTGGTGCCCGAACTCAAGCGCTTCTACGTGGCGGTGCCCAAGCGCAACGTCGCCATTCCGCCGACCCGCGACGTCATCCCTGAGGATGCCGAGCTCCTGGTGTTCGAGGTGCCATGAGAGCGCCGGCGCGCCGTCTCTGCGTTGCGGCCCTCGGCGCTGCAACTCTCGTCGGCGTGCTCGCGCCGGCGCGCGCGGCCGAGGCCTATGCGGCCGATCCCAAGCTGGTCGAGGCCGCGCGCCGGGAGGGCGAGGTCGTCCTCTACACCACCCTGATCGTGGACCAGGTGGTGCGGCCGATGATCAAGGCGTTCCGCGCCCAGATCCCCGGAATCGACGTCAAATTCGTGCGCACCGACAGCGCCCAGCAGGTGGTGAAGCTCATCACCGAAGGGCGCGCCGGGCGGGTGCAGGCCGACATCTGGCACCTGAGCGACGAGCTGGCGCCGCTCCTGCAGGAGAACCTGGTGGCGCCGCTCGACCTGCCGAACGCGCACGGCCTGCCCGACGCGCTGTTCGACCGCAAGGGCAATTGGGTGGGCACCAACCTCTCCACCCGCTCGCTCGCCTACAACACCCAGCTGGTCCCGGCCGCCCAGGTGCCGCACACCCACAAGGACCTGCTCAATCCGCGCTGGAAGAGCCAATTCGTCTGGCATCCGAACTCCATCGCCGGCGGCTACGGCTTCATCGGCGTGGTGCTCAAATCCATGGGCGAGGATGACGGCGTCCGCTATCTGCACGCACTGGCGCAGCAGAATATCGTGCCGCTGCCGGTCGCGGCCCGTGCCGTGCTCGACCGCGTCATCGCCGGCGAATATGCCATGGGCCTCGACATGAACAGCTCGCACGCCGTCATCAGCGCCGCGGTCGGCGCGCCGGTGCGGTTCGTGCCGCTCGATCCCGTCACCATGACGCTGCAGATCGCCGGCATCAGCCGCGGCGCGCCGCATCCCAATGCGGCCCGGCTGTTCCTCGATTTCATGATCGCGCGCGCCGGCCAGGAGGTGTTCCGCGACGCCGACTACATCCCGATGCGCCCCGACGTTCCGGCCAAGAGCCCGGAGGTGAAGCCGGAATCGGGCGGCTACCAGGCCCTGATGCTGAGCCCGGAGGAGATCGATGCCAACGCCCAGCACTGGGCCAAGGTGTATGAGGATGTTTTCAGGTGAGAAATTGCACACTTCGTAGTATGGGTTGAGCTCATAAGGGCGTTTACGCCCGTCTTCGCGGGCTATGCGATACCCATCAAACACGGCCGATGGGTTTCGCCAGAGCTCAACCCATCCTACAAAACAGGGGGCCTCCACCACATGCGAATCATGTTTCTCAACCAGGCGCCGCGCAAATCGGCCGCCTATGAGGCCGCCAAGATCGAGGCACAGCTCAACACCTATGCGTCGCCCGGCACCAAGGTGGAGATCGTGTTCCCGGACGAGTACGAGGGCTCGCAGCTCTACGACACCATCGGGGCGCAGAGCGTGCTCAACGGCCTGCATCACATGATGGAGACGCCCTCGATCGTGCGGAAGATATTCTGGGCCTCGCAGAACGGCTACGACGCGGTGATCTCGTCGAACACCTTCGATCCGGGCGTCGACGGCGGCCGGCTCGCGGTCGACATTCCGGTGATCGGGCTGTTGCGCACCTCCATGCATGCGGCGCTCACGCTCGCGGACCGGGTCGGCATCACGGTGCCGCTGCCCGGCCACGTGCCCTATACATGGCGCATCCTGCGCGCCTACGGGCTCGACCGCTTCGTGAGCGACATCCGGCCGCTCGGCGTCTACGGCAAGGACATCGCGGCGCGCAAGCAGGAGATTTTCGACATCACCACCCGGCTCATCCGCTCGCTGATCGACGACACCCGCGCCGAGATCATCCTGCCGCTCGGCGGCGCGCTGATCCCCTACGTGGTCAATCCCGACGACCTCGCCAAGGCGACCGGCGCGCAGGTGCTCAACACCAAGGCTATCGGCATCCGCTTCGCCGAGATGTGCGTCGCCTTCGGCATGACCCAGAGCGCGCTCACCTATCCGCGCGCCAAGCTGAGCTACGAGGATTTCGTGAACAAGTGAGCCGCGCGAGCGCCCCGCGGCCCTGTCCTCCGAACGCAAAATGCGCGCTCGGTGCGGTGCACAAACGCGAAATTGGCGCATTCTCGCCCTAGTTTTGGTCGATCGCGCGATCCGGCGACCGGTTTCGCCGCCCCCGAAGAACGCGGCCATCGAAGAACGAGGCCATCAAGGAGCTCCCATGCCCGCCCGCACCACATTCCTGCGCACCCTTACGGCTTCGACCGCGAGCCTCATGCTGCTGGCCACGCCGTGGAGCGCGCCGTCCGCACTGGCTCAGCAAGGCGCGCCACCCGACCAGCAGCAGCAGCCGGCCGCGCAGGCGCTGAGCACCGAGCAGATCGACCAGCTGGTGGCACCGATCGCGCTCTATCCGGACGATCTGCTCGGGCAGATCCTCACCGCCAGCACCTATCCGCTGGAGGCCGTGATGGCGGCGCGCTGGTCGGCCGCCAATCCCAGGGTCAAGGGCCCGCAGCTCGAGGCCGCGATGCAGCAGCAGACCTGGGACCCGAGCATCAAGGCGCTCTGCGCCGTGCCGCAGGTGCTGGCCATGATGAGCGACAAGCTCGATTGGACCCAGGCGCTCGGCGACGCCTATCTGTCACAGCCCGACGACATCGCCGCCGCCGTGCAGCGCCTGCGCATGAAGGCCCAGGCCACCGGCAGCCTGCAGGCCTCCAGCCAGCAGCGCGTGCGGCACGTGCCCGCCCCGCAGCCGATCATCATCGACGGACGGCCGGAGCCCGATTACATCGTGATCGAGCCGGTTGACCCGGCCGTCCTCTATGTGCCGATCTACGATCCCTACGTGGTCTACGGGCCCTGGGCCTATCCGGCCTACCGGCCGTTCTACTGGTACCCGCCAGGCTATGTCTCGGTCGGGGTCATCGGCTTCGGCGCGCCGTTCGTGGTCGGCGCCGCGCTGTGGGCGCACTACAACTGGGAGTCTCGCCACGTCGACATCAACGTGGCGAACTTCAACCGGTTCAATCACGCCAACCTCTCCGCCGCCGGCGCGACCTGGCAGCACGACCCCAGCCACCGCGGCAACATCGCCTACACCAGCCCCGCCCTGCAGGCGAAATTCGGCAAGGCCGCGCTCGGCAGCCAAGGCAGCACCAATCCGGCCGCCACCATGAAGACCAATATCGGCAACCTGGGCACGACGACGCCGAACCAGAAAGGCGGGACCACCATCAACAACCCCGCCATCACCAACCTGAACAACGGGGGTCTCAAGAACACCGGCACCAAGGTCGACAAGACCACCAATCTCAACGTGCACGACAACAACATCCACCTCAACAACACCAACACGGGCAACAAGACGTTCGAGCACCATGACGTGGTGCATACCGACACGCACGTCGATACTCACGTCAATACGAATGCGGTCATCCACAACAACGCGGTCGTGCACAGCAATCCGGTCAACACACCCAACGTTGTTCATGCCGGAGGCGGAGGGGGTGGTGGCGGCGGGAACGTCGTGCACAACAGCGCGCCGCAAGGCGGCAATCCGAAGGACAAGAAGAAGCAGCCCTAAGCCTCGATCCGCGGGAGCCGCGGCCGCATTTGTGCCGCGGCTCGTACAACATAAAGCGTCACCGGGGCGCCAGCGGCCCGCGTGCGAAGACGCGCGTTGTCTGCTAAGTGTTCGACCTCCCTCCCCCGGTTTCCTCTCCCCCCATGCCCCCCACCACCACCTGCGACATCATCATCATCGGCGGCGGCAGCGCTGCCCTCGAGGCCGCCATCTCGGCCCGCGAGGCGGGGGCCGGCTCCGTGGTCATGCTGGAGAAGGCGCCGGAGGCGGAGTCCGGCGGCAATGCGCGCTTCTCCCACACCGGCTTCCGCTTCGTGCATGCGGGCGCGCAAGAGCTGCGCGCGTTCCTGCCCGACGTGGAGGAGGCGAAGTTCCGCCGCATGCAGATTCCGGCCTATGGGCGCGCCGATTTCCTGGGCGATCTCGAGCGCGTCACACAGGGGCGGATCGATCCGGTGCTGGCGGCGTGCCTGGTCGATCAGTCCAACACGGCGCTGCACTGGATGCGGACGATCGGGGTGCGCTGGGAGCCGGAGAAGATGACCGAGGTCGACGGCAAGCTCTACCTGCCGGGCGGCCATCACATCCATCCGGTCGGCGGCGGGCCCGGCATGCTGGCGCAGCTGCGAGCGCTGGCGCTCGGTCATGGCGTGGAAATCCGTTACCGCGCGCGCGTACGCGCCATCCACGGCAACGACCGCCGCGTCGAGGGCGTGCGGGTGTCGACGCCCGAGGGCGAATACGATCTCGCCGGCCGCGCCGTCATCGTCTGCAGCGGCGGCTTCCAGGCCAATGCCGAGCTGCGGGCGCGCTATCTCGGGCCCAATGCCGATCTGATGAAGGTGCGCGGCAGCCGGCACAATACCGGCGAGGTACTGCATGCGCTGCTGGCGCTCGGCGCCAAATCGGCCGGCCACTGGCAGGGCGCCCACATGTCGCCGATCGACGGCAAGGCCCCCGATGTGGAGACGCCGGTGCGCCACGATGGCCGCGGCAACACCATGAACCGCTACGACTACCAGTTCGGCATTACGGTGAACGCGCTCGGCCAGCGCTTCTTCGACGAAGGCGAGGCCAAGCACGCCTACACCTACGCCAAGACCGGGCGCGCGGTGCTGCACCAGCCGGGCGGCGTCGCCTACCAGATTTACGACCAGACCGGCATCGATCTGTTCCGGCACGGCCGCGACTATCCGGCCACCATGGTGGAGGCTGCCACGATCGGAGAGCTCGCCCGCAAGATCGGGATCGAGCCGGAGCCGCTTTTGCGCACCGTCGAGGACATTCAACCAGGCCTGCCGCACCGATGTCGCCTTCATGCCGGGCGAGCTCGACGGCAAGAGTACGGTCGGGATCAGCCCGAGGAAATCCCATTGGGCGGAGCCCCTGACCAGGGGGCCGTTCCGCGCCTATCCGATCACTGCCGGCGTCACCTTCACGTTCGGCGGCGTGCAGGTTGACACGCAGGCGCGGGTGATCAACACCACCGATGAGCCGATCGAAGGGCTCTATGCCTCGGGCGACGTCATCGGACTGTTCTTCCACAACTACCCGTCGTGCACCGGCCAGACCCGCAACGCCGTGTTCAGCTATCTGGCGGGCCGCCATGCGGCGGGGCGGTAGGATGGGTTGAGCGCATAAGGGCGTTTCACGCCCGTCTTCGCGGGCTTTTGCAAAACCCATCAGCGGCGGTTGATGGGTTTCGCAAACGCTCTACCCATCCTACGAACCAGCCCATCGACCGTAGGGGCGCCCCTCGTGGGCGCCCGCGGCGAGGCGCCGAGAGGGCGGCCACGAGGGCCGCCCCTACGCGGGCCGATCCCGCATTTCGCTTGCGCTCCATGGCGGGCTACAAGGGCGGGCGACACAATCCATTGAGGGTTCTCAACCATGGCAAAGCACGCAGCCGCCTCCGGCCCCGGCAAGATCGAGGAGCTGGCCCGCTGGGTGCGGGCGCTGCGCGCAGAGGAGGTTCCGCAAGCGGCGACGGCGCAGGCCAAGCTTCTGGTGCTCGACACCATCGGCTGCGGCTATGCGGCGCTCGATGAGGAATCCGCGCATGCGGTGCTGGCCACGCTCGCCGATCTCGGCGGCGCGCCAAGCTGCAGCGTGATCGGCAGCGCCGCCAAGACCAGCGCCCCCACCGCGGTGCTGGTCAACGGCGCGCTCATCCGCATTCTCGACCTCAACGACTATGTGAACAACCGCAAGGGCGAGATCGGCGGCCATCCGAGCGACAATATTCCGGTGGCGCTGGCGGCGGGTGAGATGTGCGGCGCCAGCGGGCGCGACCTCATCGCCGCGATCGTGCTCGGCTATGAGCTGTTCGGGCGCGCCAAGGAGTTGATCGCGCGCGATTCCGGCTGGGACGGCGTCACCATATCGGGGCTGGTGGCGCCCGCCATCGCGGGCCGCCTGATGGGGCTCGATGTGCAGCACATGGCGCATGCGCTGGCGCTGAGCGGCGCACGAGCGCCGACCCCGCTCGCGGTGCGCCACGGCGCCATCTCGGCCGCCAAATCGTTCGCCAATGCGCTGGTGGCGCAGAGCGGCATGCAGGCCACGCTGCTGGCGCGCCACGGCGTGACCGGCCCGCTCGATCTGATGGAGAACCCCTACGGGCTGCGCCCGGTGTTCTCCAACGCCGAGGCGCTGGCGGCATTGACCGCGCCGTTTCCCGCCGACAGCTACATCATGCGCGCCAACATCAAGGCCTATCCGTGCCTCGCCACCGGGCAGGCGATCGTGGCGGCCGGGCTGGCGATGCATGGCGAGGTCGCAAACGCGCTCCGCGGCGACGTGAGCCGGCTCACGCGCATCCGGGTCGCGATGGCGGACATGCCGTTCCTGCGCCGCCAGAAGGACGATCCGGGCCGCATCGATCCGACCTCGCGGGAGGCGGCCGACCACAGCTTTAATTTCCTGGCCGCGGTCTCGCTCCTGGACGGCCGCTTCGGCCTCGCCCAGTTCGAGAACGCGCGCTGGAACGATCCGAAGGTGCGCGCCGTGATGGCGCGGCTGGAGATCGCGGTCGACGCAGAGCTGAACGCGCGCTCGCCCGGCAGCTTCCCGTGCCGGATGGAGGCCACCTGCGACGACGGCCGGGTGCTGGTGGCGGACATCCTGGACCCGCCCGGCTTCTCGCGCCACGGCCTCGACGCCGGCGCCGTGACGCAGAAGTTCAACGCCGTCACCGCCGGCCATCTCGATGCCGGCTCGCGGACGCGGATCATCGATGCCGTGATGGAGCTCGAGCGCAGCGCATCGTGCGCAGAATTGAGCAAGGCGCTGGCGGCCGCGCGCGCGTAGCAGCCTTCGTCCCGTTCCCGGGCGCGGTGCGGCACAAAGCGTAGCGGAGTGATGCGCCGGAGACCCGGGATCGTTCCGGACTCCGGCGTTTGGAACGATCCCGGATTAGCAGTGCAGCGCTGCGCGCCGCACTGCGTCCGGGAAAGTATGAGGGCCGATGAACACGAACAACACCGACGTCCTGATCGTCGGGGCCGGGCCGACCGGCCTGACGCTCGCCATCGACCTCGGAAGGCGCGGCATCCGCTGCACCATCGTGGAGCAGAAGGAGGCGCCGGCCTTCCTGCCCAAGATGGAGCGCGCCAATGCCCGGACCATGGAGATCTATCGCCGCATGGGCCTGGCGGAGCGTATCCGCGTGGCCGGCCTGCGCGCCGACTGCCGCATGGACGTCTACGTCATCCTGGCCATGAACCGGCCGCCGCTGCTGCGGCTCCCCTACCCGTCGGTGGCACAGGCCCGGCTCGACATTCGCGCCACCACCGACGGCAGCGCGCCGCTCGAGCCCTATCAGCTGATCTCGCAATATACGCTCGAGCCGCTGCTCAAATCGGTGGCGGAGACGATGCCGGGCGTTACGGTGCGGTTCGGCTGCGCGTTCGTATCCCTGCGGCAGGACCCGCAAGGCGTCACCGCCACGGTGAAGACCGAGGGCGGAACCGAGCAGATCCGCGCCGCCTACCTGGTCGGCTGCGACGGCGGCGCGAGCCCGGTGCGCCATGCGGTCGGCATCAAGCTGCGCGGCGAAGGCAACAGCCTGGCGCTGCGCCAGGCGCTGTTCCGCTGCGACACGCTGTTCGAGCAGATTCCGATCGGCAACGGGCCGGGCCAGGGGCGCCACTACCATGTGGCGGACGACAAGGCCACGCAGCTGATCATGCAGGACTCGACCCGGCACTGGACCTTGCATTCGATCGTGGATTCGGATGCGCAGATGAAGGCGCAGTTCGAGCAGACGGTCGCCATCCCGGTCGACTACGAGATGCTGTCCTGCAATCCGTGGCGGCAGAACCTGCTGCTCGCCGAGCGCTACCAGGACGGCCGGGTGCTGCTCGCCGGCGACGCCGTGCACCTGGTCATTCCGACCGGCGGGCTCGGCATGAACTCCGGCGTCGGCGACGCCATCGACCTGTCCTGGAAGCTCGCCGGCACGCTGCAGGGCTGGGGCGGCCCCAAGCTGCTGCCGGCCTACGAATTCGAGCGCCGGCAGATCGGCGACCGCAATGTGGGCGCCTCGCGCCATGCCACCATCGGGCGGCGCAAGTGGCGCTCGCTGTGGCGGCCCGACATCGCCGACGACACGCCGGGCGGCCGACAGACCCGCGAGGTGCTGGTCGCCAGCGCCGACATCGAGCAGCGCAAGACCAACGAGATGATCGGCGCCGAGCTCGGCTACCGCTACGTCAACTCGCCGATCATCTGCGATATCCCGGGCGGGCCGGAGCACCTGTTCCGCGAGTACCACCCCACCACCTGGCCGGGCGCGCGGCTGCCCCATGTCTGGCTCGACGACGGCACTGCCCTGCAGGACCGCATCGGCGACGGCTACACCATCCTGCGGCTCGGCCGCAGCCAGGCCGACATCGGCGGCCTGGAGCGGGCGCTGAGGGCGCGTGGCGCACCGATCGAGGTGCTGGATATCCCCGATGAGATCGCCCGCGACATCTACCAATACGATCTCCTGCTGCTGCGTCCCGACATGCACGTGGCATGGCGCGGCCGCGAGCCGCCCGAGGATCCGGCCGAGGTGGCGGCGATCGCCACCGGGCATTGAGTTCCGAAGCTGTCATGCCCGCGAAGGCGGGGCATCCAGTAACCGCAAACGCTAGTTTTCCCATTGAAACGTCCGTGGGTACTGGGTCGTCCGCCTTCGCGGACGATGACAACGGAGAATCATCAGCTCCATTTCACTCGCGGCCAGGCCAGTTGAATTATCCCGGAGCCTCGCCGATGATGGCCTATGGAAAACTGCCGGCACAGGCAGACACCAAACGCGCCCACGCCCATTCGAGCAACCGCAGGGAGGAACACCATGAATTGGCGCACCCGATTTGCAGCGACGAACGTGGTACTGCTCGCGGGCGTTATGCTGGCGGCGCCGGCCCGGGCGGCCGAGGTGACGTCCGACCGGCTGATCAATGCCGACAAGGAGCCGGGCAACTGGCTGATGAACCATCGCAGCTACAGCGGCCAGCGGTTCTCGCCGCTCGCGCGCATCAACAAGGACAACGTCAAGAGCCTGCGCCTCGCCTACGCGGTGCCGCTCGGCGGAACCGCCGGCAACGAGTTCACGGTGGCGACGCCGCTCGCCGAGGACGGCTTCCTCTACACCACGGATTCCTGGGGTGTGCTCTACAAGATCGATGGCAGGGCGGGCGACGTCGGCCGCATCGTCTGGCGCATGGATCCGAAGCAGGAACGCCAGATGCGCAATCGCGGCGCCGCGTTCTGGGGGAATCTGGTCATCACCGGCGCCGGCATCGCGCCGCCGCGGATCATCGCCACCGACAAGGAGACCGGCAAGGTGGTGTGGGAGACCTCGTTCCCGGATACGCCTGACGTGACTTTCACCTCGGCGCCGCTCGCCATCAAGGACAAGATTGTGATCGGCGCCGCCAATGGCGACCAGGGCGTCCGCGACTGGATCGGCGCGCTCGATGCCGCCACCGGCAAGCTCGTCTGGCGCAAGTTCACCATCCCGGCGCCGGGCGAGCCCGGCAGCGAGACCTGGAAGGACAATCACAACGCCTGGCAGACCGGCGGCGGCGCCGTGTGGGTCACCGGAACCTACGATCCCGACTCCAACCAGACCTTCTGGGGCACCGGCAACCCGGTGCCGATGTTCGATCCGACCTACCGGCCGGGCGATAATCTCTATACCAACAGCGCGATCTCCTGGGACCCGGACACCGGCAAGATGAACTGGTACTTCCAGTACACCCCGGGCGACATGTGGGACTACGACGCGGCCGGAACCCACATCCTGATCGACGGCGTGGTGGCCGGGCAATCGCGCAAGCTCGTCATCCATTCCGGCCGCAACGGCTTCCTCTACACGATGGAGCGCAGCAACGGCCAGATGGTGCTGGCCAAGCCCTATATGGACAATGTCAACTGGACCAAGGGCATCGACCAGAAGACCGGCAAACCGCTCGATTACGATCCCGCCAAGGACATCCAGACCTACGCCGGCATCGGCAATCTCACGCCGGGCCAGCCGCCCAAGAAGGTCTGCCCGTCGCAGGCCGGCGGCAACAATTACTGGCCGAGCTCCTACAGCCCGCAAACCAGGCTCCTCTACATTCCGGCGCTGACGGCCTGCACCACCATCGCGATCGACCCGGAGAGGCACAACAAGGAACGAGGCTGGAACGGCGGCAATTCCAGTACCGACGAGCGCTTCGAAAGCAACCTCACCGCCGTCGATCCGGTGACCGGCGAGATCAAGAAGAACGTGCACCTGCCCTACCCCAACTACAGCGGCACGCTTGCGACCGGCGGCGGCCTGGTGTTTCTGGGCTTGCTGGACGGTACGGTGGCGGCGTTCGACGCCACTACACTGGAGCAGCTTTGGAAGATCAACGTCGGCGCGGGATTTTCCGCACCGCCGATGACGTTCGAGGCCAACGGCAAGCAATATGTCGCGATCGTATCGGGACCGAGCCCGGTCGCCCGGGGCCGGCTGGTCAACACGCCCGAGCTCAAGGAGCAGCGAAACGCGCTGGTGCTCCATGTGTTCGGGCTTTGACGTTGTGCATAGTCTCATCCGAAAGTCTGCAACTTTTCGGGATCATGCTTTAGGAGCGCCGTCATGCCCTACCGCAGCTTGATCGGTGCCATCGCGCTCGCGGCCTGGCTCGCCGTGGGAGCCGTCGCCTCGGCGCAGGATATGTCGAAGTTTCCCGACTGGTCGGGACAATGGAAAAAGCCGAACGGAATCGGCAACGGGCAATGGGACGTGACCAAGCCCACCGGCCGCGGCCAGCAACCGCCGCTCACGCCCGAATATCAGGCGATCCACGAAGCCAGGATTGCGGAGCGTGCCGCCGGCGGCCTCGGCGACGACCCGACCGCCCAATGCATCCCGCACGGCATGCCGCGCATGATGGTCGGGGTCTATCCGATGGAACTCGTGGTCACGCCCAAGGCCACCTACATGCTGAGCGACTACAACGAGCCGCGCCGCATCTTCACCGACGGCCGCGATTGGCCCAAGGAGATCGAGGGGACCTTCAACGGCTACTCGATCGGCAAGTGGCTCGACGAGACCGGCGAGGGCCGCTTCAACGTGCTCGAGGTCGAGAGCCGCGGCTTCAAGGGCCCGCGCACCTACGAGGGCAGCGGCATCCCGCTCCACAAGGACAATGAGAGCATCATCAAGGAGCGCTTCTATCTCGATAAGGCCGACAAGGACCTGATGCACATCGATGTCACCACCATCGATCATGCGCTGACGCGCCCGTGGACGGTGTCGCGGCCCTACCGGCGCGAGGCCAACCCGATCTGGCTGTTCGTCGATTGCTCCGAGGACAACCGCCACGTCTGGGTGGGCAAAGACAGCTTCTTCGTGAGCGCGGACGGCTACCTGATGCCCACCAAGAAGGACCAGCCGCCGCCCGACTTGCGGTATTTCAAGCCGAAGTAGGAACGCCCGCTCCTCGGCGCGAAACCGTAGGGGCCGCCCCTTGTGGGCGCCCGCGCGGCGATACCGAAAAAGGGCGGCCACGAGGGCCGCCCCTACAATCCATAATATGGCCGGCCCTCGAAACCTACTTCGAAGGCGGGGCCACCTCGGCGTCGGGCTGGTTGCTGCGCTTGAGGGCGTCGGCGACGAAGCCGGAGGCTTTCATATCCTCGACGAATCCGCGCAGGTAGGCCGCCGCCGCGGTGCGGCCCTTGGGGGTGCCCATGGCCTGCTCGATCACCTGGAAGCGGCCGTCCATCACCCGCACCTTCGGATCGGTCGCCGCATACTCGACCAGCGGCTGCTTGACCCCGGCCGCAGCCTCCAGCTTGTCGGCCAGGAACAGATCGATCATGGCGCGCCCGCCGCCGGTCTTGGCCCGCACCAGGGTGGCGTTCTTGAGATTGCGGGTGAGGTAGAGATCGTAAGCCGAGCCGACCCCGACCGCGATGCGCACGCCCGGACGATCCACGTCCGCCACCACCTTGAGGGGCGAATCCTTGAGCACCATGTAGGTGCCCTCGATCAGCACATAGGGCGCCGTGAAGTCGACCTCGGCAGCGCGCACCGGCTCGATCGCGAAGAAGGCGACGTCCCAGGCCCCGGTCTTGAGCGCCTCGAACACCTTGCCGGCGGCCTCATAGGTCACGAGCTCGACCGGCAGGCCAGTGCGCCGGCCAAGCTCGCGCGACAGGTCGACGGTGACGCCGCGCGGGTCCTGCGGGCTGCCCTGCACCAGGACGCCATTGCCGAGATTGAGGGCGGCGCGCAGCTTGCCGGTGGGGGCGAGCTCTTTGACGACTTCGGGCGGTACGGGGGTCACGGTATTGCCTCTCGGGTTGGGGCCGCCGGCGGGCTGGGCGCAGGCCGCGAAGGTTCCGGCCGCCACGATCATCGCGGCGCCGAGCATCTGGTAGCCGAGCATCTTGTACATGTGATTTCTCCCGTTGCCAGACCGGCCGGCGGGGTCAATCGCGCAACGGCGCCCCAAAACCCTCCGAAAGGTCGGCGATTTTCTTAGTTCTACCAGTGCTTTAATCCCATTGCCGGGAGCAAAGCACGAAGGCGCGGCTTGATCAATCGGATCGACTCCTGTAGGGGTACCGGCAATCGACCGCCAATTTTACGGATTTTTACAGACGCAGGCGTAAGAACCGCCTACAATAGTCGCTCTTGGGCGTCATGTCGTGGCCCCAACTCCACTTTCGCAATTCGCTCAACCGAAGAGGAACGCCGCGTGCAGGTTCTCGTCCGTGACAACAATGTCGACCAAGCCCTCCGAGTGCTGAAGAAGAAGATGCAGCGCGAGGGCGTGTTCCGCGAGATGAAGCTGCGCAGCCACTACGAGAAACCCTCTGAGCGCAAGACCAGAGAGAAGGCCGAGGCCGTCCGCCGCGCCCGCAAGCTGGCGCGCAAGAAGATGCAGCGCGAAGGCCTGTTGCCGATGAAGCCGCGGGTGATCCCGGGCGCCGCCCCCGGCCGCCCCGGCGCCGCCCCTGCCCGCGCCCCGCGCCGGACGTTCTGAAGCAGCGATTGTCTCGGGAGTTGCCGAATGCGGGCCAAGCGGCCCGCATTTTTCGTTGTGAACTCTATCAAGTAAGTGACGCAGAGCCTCTCGCCCCTTCTCCCCGCGTGCCGTCAGGGCGTTTACGCCCGTCTACGACGGGCTATGGAGAAGGTCGGGATGAGGGGGCATTTCCGCGAGTCTGAGCTTGCGGAAACGCCCCCTCACCGGGCCGACATTGGGTTTTCCGCATTGCTCGGTACCCTCGCAAGCGGGGCGAGGAGCGCAACGACGCGGCGCTTTCCTCGCCAAACTCATTCAGCCGATCGCCCGCCCGCCGCATACCAATCCAAAATCTGCGCGCCGTTCCAGTGCAGCACGCCCTCGAACTTCCCGACGTGCTCATAGATGGCTTCGAGGTATTTGATCCGGTGCGGCTGGCCGCTGATGTAGGGGTGGATAGCGAGCGCCATGATCTTGGGGCGCTGCGCGCTCTCGGCATAGAGGCGCTCGAACTGATCGACGGCGCGCTTGAGCAGATGGTCGCTGTCGTGATGCTGGACGATCATCATCGGGATGTCGTTGAGCTCGGCCGAATAGGGCAGCGTGACCAGGGGCCCATGAGCGGTGCGGATGGTGGTCGGCTCGTCGTCATGGACAAAGTCGCCGATATATCTGATGCCGGCGGCGGCGAGGAGATCGGGCGTCTCCAGGGTCTGGGTCAGGCCGGGCCCGAGCCAGCCCACCGGCCGGCGACCACAGCAGCGCTCCAGGATATCGAGGCAACGCGCAATGGTCGCGGCCTGATCGGCGAGGAGATGCATGGGCACCTGATCGTAGCCGTGTCCCATGAACTCCCAATCAAGCGCGCCTCGCCTCCTCGGCGACCCGCGGATAGTCCTCGCAGACGCGCGCATTGACGGCGAGCGTCGGCTTGATGCCGCGGCGCCCGAACAGCTCGAAGAACCGCCAGGCCCCGACCCGCATCCCATATTCGTGCCAGCTCCAGTTGGGAACGTCGGGCAGCAGCACCTGCCCGGTCGGCGCCGGCAGCACCTGGCGCGGCATCGGCCGCGCGATGTCCCACACCTCGTAATTGACGATGGTCCACACCACGATACGCGCGCCGCCCGGCAGCCGCAGCGGCGGCCGGTCCACGATGGCGGAAAAATCGCAACGCTCGCGCGGCAGCATCGGCCGGTTCGGGCTCGCGGGTTCCGCCATGGTCATTCCGGCTTGATATGGGCGGCGCGGATCACCTCGCCCCAGGTGTCGATCTCGGCCTTGATGCGGGTGCCGAATTCGTGCGGCGTGCTGCCGACCGGCTCGTAGCCGAGCTCGGCCAGGCGGGCTTTCATCTCCGGCACCACCATGATGTTGGCGATCTCGCGCTGGAGCAGGCTGATGATGGTCTTCGGCGTGCCGGCCGGCGCGAGCACCCCGACCCAGCTGTCGCCCACGATCTCCGGATAGCCGGCCTCCCCCATGGTGGGCACGTCCGGCATTATCTGCGAGCGCCGGGCGCCGGTGACCGCGAGCGCGCGCACATTGCCAGAGCGGATCTGCGCCAGTCGACGCCGCCGGCGAGGAGAAGCCGATCGGGGTGTGGCCGCCCACCACCGCGGCGATCGCCGGCGAGCCGCCATTGTAGGGCACATGCACCAGATCGAGACCCAGCAGGAGACGGAACTGCTCACCCGCCAGATGCGCCTGCGTGCCGGCGCCGGCGGTCGAGTAGCTGTAGGTGCCGGGATGCGCCTTGATGAGCGCGACCAATTCCTTGACCGTGGTGGCCGGCACCATCGGGTTGACGGTGAGCACGGTGGTCGAGGTGACGGCGAGGGTGACCGGATCGAAGTCCTTGGCGGGATCGTAGGGAATCTTGTCGAACAGCGTGGGATTGACCACGTAGGAGCTGAAGGCGAACAGCAGCGTGTAGCCGTCGGGCGCTGCCTTGGCGGCCTGCGCGGTGCCGATATTCCCGGTCGCGCCCGGGACATTGTCCACATAGAACTGCTGGCCGGGGCTCTCGCTCAGCTTCTGGCACATGATGCGCGTGAAGGTGTCGGTCACGCCGCCCGGCGCGAACGCCACGATGGCGCGCACCGCATGCGTCGGATAGTTCTGCGCACAAGCAGCGCCTGCGCCCATGAGAACGAGCGCGGCCAAGGCAGCGATTAAGCGTTTTGTCATCGAGGCGATTGTAGGATGGGTTGAGCTCTTGCGATACCCATCAAACGCCGCCGATGGGTTTCGCAAGAGCTCAACCCATCCTACAGACCCTCCGTCGCCGCCGGGGCCGCGATCTCCGGCTTGCCCTCGCGACGGCGCAGGAGGTTGCCGGCCACGTCGGACAGGGTTGGCGGCGGCAAGGCGGCGAACGGCAGCGGGCGCGTCACCTCGATGGCGGCAAGCCCGAGGCGGGCGGTGAGGAGGCCGTTGAGCACGCCCTCGCCCAGCCGCACCGACACCTTGGCGGCGATGCCGTGGCCCAGCACCTGCTGGATCAGGCTGTCGCCGGCTGCCATGCCGCCGGTCAGCGCCAGATGCGCCAGCACCTCGCGCATCAGCCGGATCACCCCGAGCGTGCCGGGGCGGCCGCCATAGAGATAGGCGAGCCGGCGCACCACCGAGAGCGCGGTCACCAGCACGAACAGCACGTCGACCACCGCGCGCGGGCTGACCGCGGTGACCAGCGAGACCCGCTTGGCGGCATCGCCGACGATGCGCCGGGCGTCGCGGTCGAGCGACTCCATCAGCTCGCGCTCGGCGAGACGCACCAGGTCGGCGCCGTCGATGATGTCTTCCAGATGGCCCTCCAGCCGGACACGGGCGCGCGCCAGGCGCGGCATCGGCCGGGCGAGCACAAGCGCGTCGCGCACCAGCTCGCGGCCGGCGGCGCGGTCGTCGCTGGCGAGGATAACGGCGGCGCGCTGGCGCAGCTTCTCGATGCTGCCGAGCCGCCACAGCCCCACGCCTCGCGCAGCACGATCGCCGCGAACGCGAGCCCGGCGAGCCCGGCGAGCGCGACGGCGAGCCAGCCGAGCGCTTTATTGCGGCCGAACAGATCCTCGATCAGGCGCGTGACGCCGAGACCTATGCCGAGCACCACCAGACCGCCGAGCGACGGACCAGAACAGCGTGCCCCAGGCAAAGCGGCGCACCGGCGGCTAAATCGGGCTCGGCAACCGCCGGCAGCGACGGCTCGGGCTCGACCATGACCCGCACGCTGCCGCGCGGGGCATGCCCGGCTTCCGCGGTCACCACCACATTGGGATCGTCGAGCCGGAACGCGGCCGGCCGGCGGTGATGCTCGTTCATGGCATCTGGTCTCCGATCAGGAATTGCAGCGCACGGTCGAGGCGAATATGGGGCAGCGTGGCGATGCCGTCGACCTGCTCCAAGGTCGGGGGGCGCAGGCGCAGGAAACGGAAATCGGCGTCCTGCGGCGACGCGCTGGCAAGCCCGCGGAAGCATCGGCGCGGCACCGAACATCGCGTCCGGATCGGCCGGCAGATCGCCCGGAAACATCGCGACTTGCGTCGCGCCATCGAACACCTCGCCGCCCGCCACCTCGCCTGCGCCGGCACCCCGACGATGCACGGCAACTCCTCGCGTCCGCGCCGCACCTTGGCCTCGTTGGTGGCCCGCACCGCCGAGAGCGCCACCACATCAACCGGGGCACCGGCTGCGCTCGCACGCGCGGCCGCGCGCTCGATCATCCGGGCCAGGATCGCCTCCAGCCGCTCATGGCTGGTGTGATGCAGATGATCGGCCTTGGTGGCGGCGAACAGGATGCGATCGACGCGCGGGCGAAACAACGCGCTCGTCCAGGTCTCGCTTGCCCATCCGGAAGCATTTCAGCACGGCCGCGAGCGCGCCCTCGAGATCGCGCACTGCCTCGGGGCCCGCATTGAAGGCGGCGAGCGCATCGACCAGCACTGATCTGCCGGTCGAGGCGAGCGAAATGATTTTCGAAAAACGGCCGCACCACCACGTCCTTGTAGGCCTCGAACCGCCGCCGCATCATGGCGGCCAGCGAGCCTGCGGGCTCGCCGCTATGGGGACTACCTGCCGGCCATTGCAGCGGCGAGAAGGTGAGCGCCGGCGAGCCGGCGAGATCGCCCGGCATGAGAAAGCGGCCGGGCGGCAGCAGGCTCATGGCGTAGCGCTCGTCGCGACAGGCCTCGAGATAGGCGGTGAACAGCGCCGCGGCGCGCAGCGCCGCCTGCTCGTCCTGCGGCGCCAGCGGATCGAGGCTCGCCAGATATTCGCGCCACGGTGCGGCGACCTGCGCTCGCGGCCCGTGCGCGGCGAGGGCTAGGCACTCGGCGGACCATTGCTGGTAGCTCTTGCCCAGCAGCGGCAGGTCGAGCAGCCATTCGCCCGGATAGTCGACGATGTCGAGGGTCAGCGTGCGGGTGACGCCGCGCTGCGACTGATAGTCGATGACGCAGCCGCAGCTCGCTGATGCGGTCGGTCGATTCCGGCCAGCGGCGCTCCTCGACGAGCGCGCGCACATTGCCTTCGTAATCGAACCGCGGCACCGAATCGTCGGGCTGCGGCGCCAACCGCGCGCGGGCGATGCGGCCGGTCGCCAGCGGCTCGAAGCACCGGGAATCGGCCGCCCTGGACCAGGCCATGCACCAGCGCGGTGATGAATACGGTCTTGCCGGACCGGGACAGGCCGGTGACCCCGAGCCGGACGGTCGGATCGAGCAGATGCTGGCCGAACTCGACCAGCGCGCGGGCCGCGAGCCGGCCCTCGGCCAGGATGTCAGCCAGTGCTGGAGACATGGGAACGCTGAATTGCCGTCGGGGCCGCGTTTGGGGCCCTGAAAGCGGGGCCGGGCCTCTAAAATCAGCATCCGGAGCCGCGACCGCAAGGCGGCAGCACCACCTTTCGCATCGCGGAAATCCCCCCTCCATACCGCCCCTACGCCCGAGGTTCGGTCGGGTTCCGGGCCCGGCGCCGAAAATCTCAAAGGATCCGCGATGCCGGCGTGACGGCCTGCGATGGCAAGGCGTTGCGCCTTATCAGGAGTCAGCGGGCGTCATGAAATATGATCCCGGCGGTGTATCGTTCCCCCGAGTGCAGCCGGCTCACACCGTGGCGCATGTTGACCCGGTAGATGCCGCGGGTGCCGCGCACCGGACGATGGTGCACCGGGAAGATCACACCCTCGCCCTGCGCCAACCGCACCACCTCGGCGCGCGACTGCATGCGCGGGCGCTGCTCGGTGATGACGAAGTCGCCACCGGTGAAGTCGGCGTCCGGCCGCGACAGCAGCAAGGTGATCTGCAGCGGGAAGACATGCTCGCCATAAAGGTCCTGATGCAGGCAATTGTAGTCGCCCGTGCGGTATTGCAGCAGCAGCGGTGTCGGCTTGCTCTGTCCGGCCTGGTGACAGCGATCGAGAAACTCCTGGTGGGATCGCGGATAGCGCGCCGCAATGCCCATCGCCTCGTTCCAGCGGTTCGCGATCGCGGCGAGCGGCGGATAGAGCGCGGCGCGCAGCGCCGCGATCGGCTCCGGCAGCGGATAGGCGAAGTATTGGTATTCCCCGCGGCCGAAGCCGTGCCGGGCCATGATGACGCGGCTGCGGAAGAGCTGCTCCTGCGCGTAGGCGCGCCCGAGCGCAGCGCATTCAGGTGGCGTCAGCAACGCGCCCGTGGTGGCGCAGCCGTGGGCATCGAGCCCCGCCGCGATGCCGGTCCAATCGAGCGCCGCGACCCGCGCCGCGATGTCCGGTCCTGCGGCGGCGCCGGGCGTGGGTGCGGTCATGGTCATGCCGGGGGTCGATCGGGCCGGCAGCGTTTGCAGGGCCGGAAACCGGCCCGCTCCGCATCGGCGCAAGCGGCATGGAAGCGCACGTTCTCGCGCCGCGGCAGGCGCGCCGCGCATGCCGGCCGGCAATAGACGCCGGTCGTCGCCACCCCATACACGAAGGCGCCGATCGCTCCGGCATCGCGCCGGCGAACCGCTTCCCAGCGCTCATCGTCGGATGCAAAACTGGCAACGGGACGGGCAGCATTTGCGGCCGGCATGGTCGAAGCTGGCATGACGGCACCTCGCAATTGGAACGGATCCGATCGGCAGCGCGATGCTTGCTCGCAAATCGCCGGTGTGCGCCACCCGGAACCTGCATCCGGTTTTGGCCGGCCTCCGCGCCATTCGAGCGATCCTGAAAGCACCCAGGACAAGGATCGCAAGCAACCGGAGGTAAACACCAGGGACGTGCCCTGGTATTTACCCCCGTAGGTAATTTCAACGCACGTCATCGATGCCGGATGCCGGCGCTTGGGCGTCGGGCTCGTCCACGCCGAGAACACCCTCGGCGATCAGCTCCGCGATCAGCGCCGGCTCGCAGCCGAGCTCGCGCGCGATGGCGGCGCCGTGCTCGCCCACGCGCGGAATATCGAGGCGCTTTTGCAGGCGCCGCCCGTCCATCTCGAGCGGCAAGGCGGGGAGCGCGGTGGTGCCGCCCTGCGGCAGCGTCACCTCGATCATCGCGCCCGGGCATTTGAGATGCGGGTCGTCGAGCAATTCATCGGGGCGCCGGATCGGCGCAAAGCCGATGGCGGCGGCCTCGCAGATGCGGCTGATCTCGGCCTGCGACAGGGTCCCGAGCAGGGCACGCAGGCGCGGGAGCAGCCGCTCGCGGGCCGCGACCCGCAGCGCATTGGTGGCGAGCCCGCCGTCGGCCAGCAGGTCCGGCTGGCCGAAAGCCTCGCAGAAGGCCCGCCACTGCGTATCGGTGACCACCGCGATGAAAATCTGGTTGCGGTCGGCGGTGTCGAAGACGTCGTAGATGCCCCAGGCCGATATGCGTGCCGGCATCGGCGGCGCCGGCACCCCGGTGACGGCGAATTGCGCCATGTGGGGCGAGACCAGGAACGCGTTGTTCTCGAACAAAGCGCTGCGCACCAGCTGACCGCGGCCAGTGCGGCCACGCTCCGCCAACGCCGCCAGGATGCCGATCACGGCGAACATTCCGCCCATGATGTCGTTGACCGGCGCGCCGGCGCGCAGTGGCCGCCCGGGCGGCCCGGTCATGTAGGCGAGCCCGCCCATCATCTGCACCACCTCGTCGAGCGCAGCGCGGTTCTCATAAGGGCCGGATAGGAAGCCCTTGAGCGAGCAGTAGACGAGAGCGGGGTTGTCCGGCGCGAGCGCCGCATAGCCGAGCCCGAGCCGGTCGAGGGCGCCGGGCCGGAAATTCTCCACCAGCACGTCGGCGCGCGCGATCAGCCGCCGTGCGAACGCCAGGCCCTTCTCGGATTTGACGTCGAGCGCGAGGCTGCGCTTGTTGCGATTGAAGGCCTGGAAGAAGCCCGCGCCCGAGCCCGGCAGCCGCCGCGTATTGTCACCCTCCCCGACCGGCTCGACCTTGATCACGTCGGCGCCGAGATCGCCCAGCACCAGCCCGCAGCTCGGCCCCATCACCATGTGGGAAAGCTCGACGACCCGGATGCCGGCGAGCGGCAGCGTCATGCCGCCCTCCGCGGCGATGCCGGCGCAAATCCCTTCGGCAGGCCGGCCTGCGCCACATGACCGTGCAGCGTCTCGCCCGGCAGCGCTTCGCCCAAGATCGCGCGCGCCGCCAGCAGCCGGTCGAGATCGATGCCGGTCGCTAGCCCCATGGATTCGAGCAGGAACACCAGATCCTCGGTCACGATATTGCCGGTGGCGCCGGGCGCGTAGGGACAGCCGCCGATGCCGCCCTGCGAGGAGTTGAAGGTGGTGACGCCGGCATCGAGCGCCGCCACCACATTGGCGAGCCCCTGCCCGCGCGTGTTGTGCAGATGCGCGCCGCCGCTCTTATCGCCGACCGCCCGGCGCAGGCGCCCGAACAGGCGCTTGACCTGCGCCGGATTGGCGTAACCCACCGTGTCGGCCAGGTTGATGATATCGACGCCGCATTCCGCCATGGTCACCGCCATGCGCACTGTATCGTCCTCGGGCACCGTTCCCTGGATGGTGCAGCCGAACGCCGTTGCCAGCCCGGCATCCACCTGGACGGACGGGTAGCGCTCGTTGCGCAGCGCCACGATGGCGCGCACGTCCGCGATGATCTGCGCATGGGTCTTGCGGATATTGCTGAGCGAATGCGGCTCGCTCACGGAGACCGGGATGCTGAGCGCATGGACCCCGGCCGCAAACGCGAGCTGCGCATATTTGAGGTTCGGCACCAGCGCGACCACCCTGAGGTCCGGGATGGTCAGCGCCTGCGCCACCACCTGGGCGCAATCGGCCATCTGCGGCAAAGCGCGCGGCGACACGAACGAGCCGACCTCGATCTCGCGCAGCCCGGCCTGCGCCAGCGCCGCGATCCAGCGGTGCTTGTCGGCCGTCGGCATGGTGCGCTTGACGCTCTGCAGGCCGTCGCGCGGGCCGACCTCGCTCACCAATATGTCCATGGAGGCTCCATTCTCGCGGTTGACGCGGGATGCCTTAGGGGTGCACTGCATTTCACACCTTCCCCCCGCCGGGGAGAAGGAGTGAAACGCCGTGCCCACCCCACAAATGTCCGACGCGAGGATTGCGCGGGCCTATTTTTCCTTTGTTTCCGCCGGCTGGAACCATTGCCGGGCCTGCACCTTCTGCATCTGGACCGGATCGATGAACGGAAACACGGTCTTGCTGAAGGCGAAATAGATCTGCTGGTACTCGGCGTCGCAGCCCTTGGCGCGATTGGCCGGCAGCCATTTGGAAGCGACCAGGTCCTGGAATGCCGCGTGGTTGCCGCCGTAGGCCAGGCACAGCACATTATACATGCGCTGGCTGGCGGTGCCGTGCTGGTCCGAGAAGGCGCAGAACGCGTCCACGGCGCAGCGCAAGTCGGGATCATCCTTGGGATATCTCGGATCGCTGGGATCGATGACCACCGCGCCGGGATCGGCCTTGTCGACGATGGCCTCATAGCCCCAAAAATAGGCGAAGCCCTTGATGATGGTCCTGGCGTTGGCGGTGCCGAACTGCAGCGCAATGAAGGCCGCCATCTGGTCGGCAGCATCTTCCTCGCGGCCGAAGACCGGAACGTCCATCAGATCGAACACGGCGTGACCGGTTTCGTGCAGCAGCGTGGCCGCCAGCAGGCCGGCGCGCAATTGATCCTTCGAGACCGGCGTCCATAGCTTCATCTTCGCCTGGTTCTGGACCAGATACTCGGCCTTCTTGTCGGCATCGGCGAGGAACGAGTAGCAAATGTTCATCCAGCGGTGGAACGGATCCAGGTCGTAGTAGGGACTGTCCCAGGCATTGCCCTTGCAGTCGCTGGCGAACACACGCAACGTGCGCGGCAGGCGCAGCGGGGAGAGGAACTCGGCATATTCCTCGAGCACGCGGCGCGCCATCATGCTGTCCCGGACCGGCTTGCGGTCGGGGCTCATGGGCTGCTCCACCTGCTTGGCTTTGTCGGCGTTGTTGGGGTCGGCCAAGGTCGTGGTCCAGTAGCCGCCGTCGCCCTTGACGTGCTCGTAAAGCACGACCTTGTCGTTCTTGAAATCCGGCGACACCTGCCCGAACGCCGGAGCGATCAGGGCCGCGGGGCCGCTCACCACGGCCGCCAGCATGACGGCCTGCAGGAAAGATCTCATTGTCGGTTTCCTCATGGCGATCCGCCGCGCGGCGCGCCGCATCCGGATCGTCTCGCGCCTCATTTTGCCGGGGTCCATTCCAGCCATTGCGTAGCCTTGACCCGCACCAGCGCATCGGGATCGACGAACGGCATTATTCTGAGGTCGAAGGCATGGCGCACCTGCTCGAATTCATGGGTGCAGTCGGCAGCGCGGCTCGGGGGAATCGTGCCGTTCTGCACCAGGCCGCCGAAGGCCGGGAAATCGGCCGCCGCAGCGATGCAGATATAGTTGAAATAACGCTGCGCGTCGGGCGAGGCCGTGTCGGCAAAGCTCGAGCCGGTCCAGGTCTTGCCGGAGGTGGCCGACCATTTGAACAGCTCGGAGGTGCCCAGGATCGCCACCTTCTCGATGTCCTCGCCCAGCGCCACCATGATCAAGGCCGCGAGCCGGTCGGCGGCGTCATCCTGGCGTCCCCAGATCGGCACCTGCAGAATATCGAAGATCGCGAAGGCCACCTCGTGGAAACAGGTCTGGATGATAGCCCCGACGATCACCACGTCCTGCTGGCCCTCGTCGGTCGGGTAGAGCTTCTTGGCAGCGTCCGCGATCTGGTTGATGAGCTCGTAGCAGATCTTGACCGGCTGGCCCGACCGGTAGGGGGATTTCACGTCGCCGCAATCCGCAATCGTTATCTTGAGGTCGCGCGGCAGCCGGAGCGGCGCGAGGAACGCCTGGACCTCCTCCAGCACATGCTCGCGCTTGACCGCCGCGTTGAACACCGACGGTCCGTATTCGATCGTGATGCGCCCGGCGGCCGTGCGCTCCTGCGCGACCGCGGGACCGGCAACCGCCGACATCAGCGCGCCAGCGATCATGAGGGCACGAACAGTTCGCTTCATGAGCAGCTCCCGCTACGGCGCGCTTCAAAGCCGTCCAGTGACGACATCGCAGACATTACAAGCTGCGTTGCGGCTTGCAAGATGGATGCCGAAGGGTGTCCCCGGCGTCAAATCGGTGTGGGCCGCGGCGGCTCCCCATCGAGCAGGCCGGACCTTATACATTTTCCCGCCTCACCGCGAACAATGCGCTACACAGCTCCCTCCGAAGGAAATGCATGCGTGGCTTGGTAGAGCGATCTTTGGCGATGCGGCCTTGGGAACCCTGGACGGTTTCATGGCGCCAGCCATCGTCCCCGGAGACGGGTTGTGTCTCACCACAGGGGTGCCGTCCAGGATCGCGGAAGGGCGACCTGGAACTCACCGGCGGGCCACCGCTGCTCATCCGCGATCCGCCTTCGAGCATGTTGTGAGCCGCGGCTCGAAGTCCTTCGCCTCGAGTGCCCGCAGGTAAAGATGCTTCGACAGCGCGTCGCCCTCCGCCGCCGTGTGCTCGCGGCCGCTGGGGCGTTGGATCGCGGACGCAAAAAAACCCGGCACGGTTTCCCGCCCGGGCACAAATCGTCAGTTTCAATTTCGTGAATAATCTGATTTGGGGATTCGTGTCAACCGCTTGGCGAGCCAGAAACTCAACACGGTTTGCGCGGCGTCGCGATGCGCGCAACACGGCCTGGATGTCGCCCTGCCGAATGTCTGTTTTGAGGGGATAGCGGAAATCGTGCGACCGGGGGCAAAGCCGACGTGGCGGCGACATTCTACAAAGCCTTGCCGGGTATACCGCGTGGCCATGAACCTTGCTGGTTGCAGGTAACATTCGGCCCGCGCTACCATCGCGGCTGCGCATACCCGCGCATAATTTGATCCACATCAATGTCCGACCCCCGAGGGATGGTGTGGCATCCGTGTGCGATAACCTGCAGGAGATGATCATGAGCAGCTTCAGGTGCGTGCCCCGGGCGATCATCGCGGTTTGGATTGGTTTAGCGGCAGGGCTTTCAGCTCCGCCGGAAGCCCGCTCGCAGCCTGGGCCCGGTACCATCGCCGACAGGGAGCAGCTTGGCCAAATCCGCATCGAATATGATGCACCAAAGAATTCCGAGCACCAGAATTCTATATGAGAGCCTCAAAGAGCAACACGTGCTCGAATCGATACAGCAGATCCTCAGCCCACTGCGACTGCCGAACCCGGGGCTACTGATCAAGACAATGGGGTGCAACGGCCTAATCAATTCCTGGTACAACAATAATGATCCAGGCGATCCAGGGCCGACCGTCCATATGTGCTACGAGCTGCTGCAGAACATCCTGAAGATCACGATCACCGACAATGTCCGCCCCAACGTAACCCGGCATGACGCGATCGTCGGCCAGTTCATGTTCTGGACCCTGCACGAGACCGGGCACGCGGTCTTCGATATTTTTCAGATGCCTTTGCTGGGGCGGGAGGAGGACGCCGCCGATCTGTTCGCCGCGTATATAATGCTGGAGTTCGGCCGGGACCAGGCTCGCCGCTGGGTGGAGGGGGCAGCCTACACGTCCGACGAGTTCATGGCGGACGTGCCCTGGGCTAAGAATTACGCGAGCCTTCACGGCCTGCCTCAGCAGCGCTTCTACAATCTGATCTGCCTCGCTTACGGCGCCGACCCGGTGACCTTCGCCGACGTGGCCGAGAATATGACCAACATGATGGCGCAGAAGGGGATGTTGCCGAAGCAGGAGCAGGGGGTGTTGCCGAAGCGACGCGCCGAGAACTGCGCATATGAGTTCCAAACCGTCGACCACGCGTTCAATACCCTGATTCGCCCCCATGTCGATCTGGAACTGCGCAAGAAGGTGCTGGACATGTTTTGGTTTCCCGAGCCCCGCCGCCGAGTTCGGCCCAGTCCGACCCCAGCCACTGCAAGCTCAGGAAATTGAGCGCGCATTCTGAAAGGCCAGACCCGGCTGATCAACCAGTTCAGGTGTCATCAAGGACGAGCTGGTAGTAAATCGAGACCTTAAGAGCGGCGGGACCTAGCTACCTGCATCCTGCCCGCTTGGGCCGACGAGTGACCCGACAGGCTCGCCGGTAATGTCCGCTGCTGGCCCACTGCGGCGGTTCGCGGCAAGGCAGCAGGATGTCGGCAGTCGAGGGTTAACCGGACGGTCGGCGGACGCGGCCGGCACCGCCGCACCTGACCCAAAGGCGACATTTGATCACCTCCGTGACGTGGCGCATCAAGCCCATCGTCGCCGCATCCCCGATACCCGCGCTGGTTGGCAGCATCCTATCGCACGTTCGATGATGCCGATCTGCCTTGGCTAGGGCTCGCCCGTGAGCGGGCCAAATGCCTTCGGCGGCCGGCGGTGCTTGGTGCCCGCTTCGTAGGCCGACGCGATCTCGAACAGCAGCGCCTCATCGAACGGCCGCCCGAGGAACTCCATTGCAACGGGCATTTGATCGGGTTTCGGTGCATCCAGGCGGCTGCCATTCGGATCGTTCGCGTCCGGCACGCGATCATAGATCAAGCGGGTGAGGCCTGCCGGCACCACGATCGCCGGGAAGCCGCTCACCGGGCTCAGGTTCACCGCCCAGCTGCCGCCGCCACTGCGCCAGGTGTCGAGGTCGGTCTGGAGGCCGGGCTCATGTCCGCTGTAGGAGGCGAAGCAGCCGAGATTTGCTCACCCCGAGCATTTCCGGTTTTGACCCATAGCGGTCTTCGCCATGATTGGAATTGCACTGCGGCGAGGCAGCTATTGTGCCCTGGGAAGCTTGCACTTTGATCTATGTCAAAACGCTCCAGTGCAAAACAATCCAAGGTGCGGCGATCGCATTCAGCTGCGGCACGGAGATCCGGAGCGGATCCAAGACTTGTCGTTAGAACGTTACATTCGGGAGGGCCGGAGCAAACGCACATGGCGGCTCACAACAATCGTCAAGCGTCGCAGCAGTAAAGCGAGGAGGACACTCGGCGGCCTGGGCTACGACTTTGTCCCAATCCAGGAAGTTCGACCCGCGTCCCGTATCCAGTTGGCGCGCGATCGGATGCTTAATAAGTCCCTTCTGGCACTACGCACACGAGGCAAAATCCGATTGACAGCGCCGATCGAAGGACAAGTGCGCGGCCGCCACACTTGCGGAAGAGGACGAGATAATGGAACGGAAAATAGTGGAACGTCGGACGGTTCTCAAGGGAGGCGCGGCTGCTGTTGGTATGTTGGGGAGCGGCGCATCCGCTTCAATGGTGGTAGGCGTAGAGCAGGCATCTGCCGACACGCCGCAGTCGTCACTTCCGGATCAAATTCTAACTGCGGTTCAACGGTTTCGTGAAGCCATTCCAGCCAACTTCGATCGCGAGTACGTCGAGAAGGTCGTCATACCGTTTTTTCTGACGAGCTTTTACGAAGGCGAGCGTCCAAAGCTGCCGGTGATCGACGTCAACTTCAGTAAGGAAAACGCACTGCCTTACGACCTTTGGGAACTCATTACCCGCGACTGGCGACCAACCCCTGCAGACGGCGTGACGGTCTTTTTACAGGGTCTTGAGAAGCGCGGTCCTGATAATCTTCGCAAGAGGATTTACTTCTCGGCGGTGACGCCAGACCTTTACAAGCCAATGTATAGCGCGAAGGTCGTCGCTTTCTTTGATAAACTCATGGACCAGCAATTCGCCAACAAGCCGTTCATGCGGCATTACCTTGATTACTATTTTGACCTCTATTGGGACCTTCACCTTGGAGTGACCGGAGAGGCTATTCCCTTTGAAGTGCGGCAGATTGGTGAGGCATTCAATACGGTTCTTGCATACAGGAATCCGCTGTTGCCCATCACGTACGATAACTACGCGATAGTTCGTGAACGCCTGGACTTTCTGAAATCATGGATCGATGATCAACTCGCCGACATTGAGAGTGGAAAAACCAAGAAATCCTGAAAAGACGATAGCGTGGTATTGGTTGAAGAACGCCGGAGACGGTAGTCACTTTGCGAAGAAGGACATCGTGTTCGAGTGTTTTCATAACTTTGTGGCGCTCAGCCAATGGGGCAACTCAATCTTCGGGATTATGTCACGCTTATCCGAAAACGGTGGCGACCCGGCTGTGCGGGCATCGTTTCAAAAAACGATGAGCGGAAATTTCGATAACGCGAACGGCGCCCCCTTCTCGCCGCTGGAATTGTTTGTCATGGAATTATTCCGCGTTATATCGCCAAACGGCGGAAGCATCTCGGCTATCCAGGATGCTAGGACAAGCGCCTATGGCGCATCTCCGCAGCAAAGGTTTGGCTTTCCGATGGAGCGCCATAGCTATATCAGCACTCCCCACACGAGTACCAGCCTGGACCCAGTCCACTGGAAGGACCCCACTGCTTTCGATCCATCAAGGTACCTTAGCGTTCCTACCAGCGCCCAGGTTACCGAAGATAAATGCCAACAGATCGGTCTCGCGCGCTGCCCATTTGAAATCACGAATTTTCAGGTCAAAGATGGGCGCAACGCAAACATCACGAATAGTGGCTTTGGGACGGTGTTCGGCGTTGTCGATGGGAAGAGCCTGCCGGTTTGTGACTATGCCGGCTTCGCTCCATTCGGCTTTGGATACCGCCGGTGTCCAGGTGAGCAACTAACGATTCAGGTCTTCGAGGAGTTCCTTCGCAAGGTCTGGCGCGACAAGATCGTCTTCCGCAAGCTCAATCTAGCAAATTCGGGCCAAGTGCCGATCGGGCCCAACGCTGTGATTGTAGATGGTCTTGGATTCACCAGGTCAACCTAAGTTATCAGCGTGACAATCCGGGTTCACGCGTGCTGCATCGGCGCGAGCGCTGGAGCAGCACGGTGGTAGCGAAAGATACTTCCGGCCTTACCCCCTTAATCCGGCTGGCGCAGGACATTTCGACCTCGCAGCTTTCCAACGATGTCGATCAAAGCCGAGAACGGAACGTGGTCATTCCGAAGCTGAAAAGGTTATCCCACCTTCTCGGATGGTCTACGCACGATGACGCGGGGTATCTCGTTCTCGCAACTCCTCAACGAGGTCGGCCAGGGCCGCGTGCGCGCCGTGGTAATCCAGGGGCCCGAAATCCACGGCACCTTCTCGGACGGGTACCGTTTCGAGACCTATGCGCCCAATGATCCGACCTTGGTGCAGAAGCTCTATTCGAAGAACGTAGAGATCACCGCGCGGCCGCAGCAGAACGACGTGCCCTGGTTCGTCTCGCTCTTGATCTCGTGGCTGCCGATCTTCGCCATGATCGGGGTGTGGATATTCCTGTCGCGGCAGATGCGGGGCGCTGGCGGCAAGGCGCTCGATTTCGGCAAGTCACGGCCGACCTCGTGGCCCCGCGCTGGTTGGCAGCATCCTATCGCACGTTCGATGATGCCGATCTCCCTCGGCTAAGGCTCGTCCGTGAGCGGGCCAAATGCCTTCGGCGGCCGGCGGTGCTTGGTGCCCGCTTCGTAGGCCGACGCGATCTCGAACAGCAGCGCCTCATCGAACGGCCGCCCGAGGAACTCCATTGCAACGGGCATTTGATCGGGTTTCGGTGCATCCAGGCGGCTGCCATTCGGATCGTTCGCGTCCGGCACGCGATCATAGATCAGGCGGGTGAGGCCTGCCGGCACCACGATCGCCGGGAAGCCGCTCACCGGGCTCAGGTTCACCGCCCAGCTGCCGCCGCCACTGCGCCAGGTGTCGAGGTCGGTCTGGAGGCTGGGCTCTCCCGGCACGAGATCGGGATCGGACATCTTCGTTCCCGCCTTGAGCACGCGCGGCTCGACGAGGTGGTCGTACACGGCCGCAACGCGGCTCGGATAGACCAGCGGCGCCGGAATCGTGGTGTAGACATAGACGAGCGCGTCGAGATTGTTGTCCGCCATGACCTTGTAGAGAATGCGCTGCAGGTTCGTGATGCGCAACGTGTGACTGATCTCGTCCGGCGTGCCGAGCGTCTCCGCCGTGGCACCGAGCGCAAATTTCAACCAGTCGTTCTCACCGGCAAAGGACTTCGTGTTGTACAGATTCTCGACGCTGCGAAATTTTTTGTCGCCGCGCTCATTGAGGTAGAGATCGAGCGCGTATCTGGCCTCGATGCGCGGGTTCTGGGCCGCCAGCATCCGTAAATTGACGCCCCGCGCGCCGCCCGGCAGGAGTTTCGGATCGCTGGCGATCGCCGCCAGGCGATCGATCGGTTTGGCTCCATTGGGAATTGCGGACGGGAAGGTCTGGGCGAAAAAGCTCGGCTCATAGGCGGTCATGATCCCGGCAATGGCGCCGCTGAAATCGACCGGATCGACGATGGTCGCACCGAGGCTCTTCATGTCGGCGAGCGCCTCGTTGCCGATGCGGATGTTGTCGCGGTCGGCAATCGTCGCCTCGATCATGAAGTCGCGCACCACGCCGAGCCGCTTACCGGCGAGCGAATGGCGGCCGGTGTAATTCGAGTAGGCGACCGGCGGCCTTCCGTGCGCGGCGGCCGTGATGGCATCGCGCGGATCATCGCCGGTGAGCACTTCGAGCATTGCCGCCGTGTCCTCAACGGTGCGGCACATCGGGCCGCCCCGGTCGCGGGAGAACGTCAGCGGCACGATGCCGGCGCGGCTCACCAGCCCCTGCGTCGCGACCATTCCGACCAGCGCATTGAGCGACGACGGATAGCGCACCGAACCCGTGGTATCGGTGCCGAGCCCGCAGATCGCGAGGTTCGCGGCAACCGCCGCCGCCGAGCCGGCGCTGGAACCGCCGGTGATGCGCTTTGTGTCATAAGGATTGCACGTCTGGCCGCCGAGCGTGCTGCGGCCGATGCCGGCCGGCGCATATTCGTCGAGATTGGTCTTGCCGAGGATGAGTGCGCCGGCCGCGCGCAGCTTGGCCACCATGGTGGCATCCTTCGGGGGCTTATCGTTGGCATAGTCGGCGATGGCGCCGGCCGTCGTGCGCATATCGGCGGTGTCGTAGTTGTCCTTTACGGCGATGGGGATGCCGTGCAGCGGCCCGACGAAATTTCCGGTTCGGGCAAAATACGCGTCCTGCGCTCGCGCGGTTTCGAGGGCGTCGAGCATCTTCGGGTCGTTGTCGGCGGGATCGGTCTTCGAGCGCTTGCCGCGAATGTTGAGCGTCATGTAGGCGTTCAGCTGTCCGGCGTTCCCGATCGGGGTTATCTCGCCGAGCATGAGGCCGGTTGCCGGATCGATCTCGCCTTTGACGCAGGTGCCGTTGTAAGCCGCAATGCGCTTGAAATAGAGCTGGACGAGCTGCTCCGCGGTGATCTCTTTGGCCCGGATCGCACGCTGCACGTCCGCAATCGTCGCTTCCTCGAGGTGGAACCGCGGCGCAGAGGCGACTTTGACCATCAGGGCGAGGTGAGCTGCGCATAGCACCGCCATACCGATGCCCAGCAAGGAGATTGTCGAGCGAAGGCTTCGTGCACGCATGGAGTTCATACGAGTCCTCCTTGGGCGAGGGTTGCCAGCCGGCTGAATCATGCTACGCGGATTTCAATGACGCCGATACAGGGCATGTCGGCTCATGGCCCAACTCGAACCTTCGGCATGATTCCGCGAGATGGTCGCGATCAGGGGTAAGGCGGACATGCTCCCAACCGCCGATGCCGTGATCGCCTCGGTGGAGGAGCAGGTATCCGTTAGGGGGACCGCTTGCCGCTCCTGGCGCAGTCTCAATAGCTGGGCCGGTTCCAAGGCGGGCCGGCGTTGGCGGCCCTTGCCAGCCCTTCCCCTGGACGAATGCCGACGCGCAAAATTTCAGCCTCCCCGTAACCCACGGATTGCGGCATAATCCGCCGGTCCAGCTTGGGAGTATGTCATGCGCCTGAACACAATCGTGCTCGCCGCCGCCGTTTCCATTGCATCCACCATTCCCGCCTTTGCACATCACGGCTGGGGCGGAAACGTCGATGAAGTCACCGCCATGACCGGCATGGTCACCGAGGGAGTCAAGCTCGCCGGCCCGCACGGCACCATGAAGATCATGACCTCTGACCGCAAGGTTTGGGATATCACGCTGGCGCCCCCCTTCCGCACCGAATCGGCCGGCCTGAAGCCGGACACCATTCCGGTCGGTGCGATGGTGACGGTGCATGGTCAGCGCAATCGCGATCCAAACCGCTATGAAATGAAGACCATTCAAGTCGAATATGCCGGCAAGCACTACGATGTGTATCCGGAATTCACCGATAAAGTGCGTTGAGCTTCGTGCAGCTCATGGCGTGGCTCGAGGGCTCCGCCCTCGGCCACGTCATGCGAGACAACGGCGTCTGGTTCTACGGGATCATCAATCTCGCGCATATCCTCGGCGTGGCGACACTGTTCGGGTCGGTGGTGATTCTCGACTTGCGCCTGTTGGGGTTCTGGCCGGATGCGCCGCTGGCGGCGATTTCGCGTCCTACCACGCGTATGGCGGCGGCGGGATTCGGCATCGCGGCCCTCAGCGGCGCGGGTCTGCTCGCGACCAAGGCGACGGAATATGTCGGCAATCCGTTTCTCTACATCAAAATTCCGGCCATTGGACTGGCCTTGCTCAACGTGTTCCTCGTTCACCGCTCATCCGCCTGGCGCGCGCACAAGAACCGCGACCTGACGTATACGGAGCGCCGACGCCTCGCCGCCATGGGCGGCACCTCGTTGCTCTTCTGGCTGACCTCAATCGGCGCCGGCCGTATGATCGGTTACTGGTGAGTTCTGCCGAAACCTGATTTGCCCATCGGGGGAACGCTCTCTCCCGAAAAGCCGAGTGCCTGTTTGGCGGGAAACCTTCCTCGTCATCTGCCCAAGGTGGGATCGGGTTCCGAGATAGCTCTATACCTGGGTCACGCAGCGGGGATGGAGGAAAGGAGGTCGGTACGAATTGGACACTTTCGATTAAAGCAGTTTGGGGCGCTGAGGTGATCGAATAGACACCGTTTTGCTGCGCTGCATTATGCTTGTTGTTGGCCCGACCCGGAAAAGCCGGTTGCCGGCAAGAGAGTCCGGTTGTTGGGTAAAGCGGAAAACACTTGCTCGGTCTGAGCTTTGCCGAAATCGACCCAGAGCGGGAGTATAGCCCCCCTTCCGGTTTCGGGCTTGAGCCGCTTCAGTGGATAATGCGACTTACAGAGAGAGGGTCGGCCGTGCCGCCGGTGGCAAAGATGCGAGCGGAAGTCTTCGGTTTGCTTTTGAGTGCGGTCCTCTTGGCGGGACCTGCGTCGGCCTACGACCCTTACGATCCGGCAAACTGCAATGGTGGTGTCGAGTGGGACGACAAGCGCGCGCTGGTCGTGTCCAAGGTAACGGCCGAGCCGCGCGTCAATTTCCTCAAGAGCCCGTACGATGACGACTTCAAGGCCGAAAACTGCCCTGCCGCGACCGAGGCTTGTAGGAAGAAGTCCTATTTAGTGACCGGCGACCTGGTGCTCACCGGCCCCACTCGGGGCGAGCTCACTTGCGTCTCGTACCATTCGCCCGTGTCGAACAAGCGGATCTGGGCCATAGGCTGGCTACCCGGCGCGGCGCTGATGCCGGTCGCGCCGATGCGATCACCGAAGACAACGGACTGGGTCGGCACCTGGCGCCAAGGTCAACGCTACGTGGGCGGCGGCCTTGTCGAGATCAAGTCGAACGGCGGCGGGAAATTCTACGTCGACGCCGGGATACTCGTTCCCACCGCGCGCGATTTCCATAACGGCGGCTTCCAGGGCGACGCCACACCGAAGGGCGACACCCTCTCGTTCGCCGACGAGTACGCCGACGGCTGCCGGGTACGGATGCAGCGCATCGGCCCATGGCTCCTCATCGAGGACAACGGCGGGTGTGGCGGCGCCGGGGTGACGTTCACCGGGCTCTATCGTCGCACGAAATAGCATAAATCCACTAGATTCCCGCCTGCGGTCTCCCGAGCAGCTGCTGCGGCCTGACCTTGCGCTCCTCGATCGGTCCGGGGCGCAGGTGACAGGGTCGCGGAAAGGCGACCTGGGACTCACCGGCGGGGTCACCGCTGTTCGTCGGTGATCCGCCTTCGGGCATGTCGAGCCGCGGCTCGAAATGGGGATTCGTGTCAACTGCCCGCCAAACCGAACTCAACACGGTTCGGGTGGCGCCAAGACCCGCGCGGCGCGGCCTAGATGTCCACTGATCGAGGCCAAGCAGCCGCGGATGGACCGTGAGCATTTGCGGATTTGGCCCATTAGCGACGTACGGCAGGCTCACTCAACCGTACAGCTTACGCATCGGGATCATCAGCATTCGGATAGAACAATTGCTCGCCATTGATCTTGTAGCTGGCGATGTCCTTCTGGCCATCGGGTGAAATCAGATAGTCGACGAACTGCTGGCCAAGCTCTTTCTTCACGTTCGGATGCTTCTCTGGATTCACCAGAATGACGCCATATTGGTTGAACAAGCGCCTGTCGCCTTCGACCAGAATTTGCAGATCTCCCTTGTTATTGAAGTTGATCCAGGTGCCTCGGTCGGAAAGCACGTAAGCATTGTCGGCGCCGGCGGTGTTGAGCGCGGCGCCCATGCCCTGGCCGATCGCCTTGTACCAGGGCCCTTTGTCCTTATCGATATCGATGCCGGAATCCTTCCAAAGCTGCAGCTCGGCGATATTCGTACCGGAGCGGTCGCCGCGTGAGATGAAGGACGCCTGCTTATCCTTGATGGTCTGAAACGCTCTGGCCACGTCTTTCAGGTCCTTGATGCCGGCCGGATCGCTCTTCGGCCCGATCAGAACGAAATCGTTGTACATCACCGGATAGCGCTTCAGGCCCTGACCTTCCGACAGGAATGTCAGCTCCGCCGATTTGGCATGGACGAACACGACGTCCGCGTCCCCACGCCGGCCGGTGTCGAGCGCTTGGCCGGTACCTTGCGCGATGACTTTGACGGTGACACCGGTTTTCTGCTTGTAGAGCGGCAGAAGATATTCAAACAAACCGGAGTCCTCGGTCGACGTGGTGGAAGCGACGACGATCGATTTGTTCTGTCCCAGCACCGGGTGCGCGCTGCAGAACACGGCAGCGACCGCGATGGAAACGACAATGCTGCGACGTGACTGCATGAGAAATCCTCCAGCTTCTTTTGTACGTCAAATCAGCAGCGCACCTGCGATGAATTGCCTGGCCTCTCGCGTACGCGGGTTGGCGAAAAACTTCGCTGTCGGCCCGGTCTCGATCAAGCGGCCGCGATGCAGCAACACGATCTCGCCGCCGATGCGTCTAGCCTGACCGAGATCGTGCGTCGATACCACGACCTTGACCCCGCGTGCGGTGATTGCGCGCACCACGTCCTCGATCGCCTTGGTGGCATAGGGGTCCAGGCTCGCGGTCGGCTCATCGAGGAACAGCACCGCCGGGTCGCGTGCCAGCGCCCGGGCAAGCGCAAGCCGTTGCTGCTCGCCGCCGGAAAGCTGCCGCGCCGGACGGCTTTGCAAGCCTTCGAGGCCCACCAGCGCCAGCAGGTTGGCTGTGCGTGCGTCGCGCTCGGCGCGCGGGATGTCCGCCGCGCCGAGCGCAAAACGGACATTGCCGGCGGCGCTGCGCCGGAGCATGACGGGGCGCTGCAACAGGATTGCGCGCCGCGTCGGCGGCGAATGCTCCCGTCCGGCCCAGGTGATCCGACCGCGCGAGACACGGATCAACCCCATGGCCGCGCGCAGCAACGTGGTTTTTCCCGAGCCGTTGGGTCCGATCAGAACAGTCGGCGCTCCGGGCCCGATCAATAAGGAGATTTCATCGAGGATCGTCGCCTCACCGGCGACAATTCCGGTTTCCTCGAACACGATCGGCAGGTCGGACACGGGCGCGCGCATCGTCATCCCGCATAATGCTCGCCGGCGCGGCGCGCACCCCAGGCCAGCGCATTGATCAAGACGATGATGAATATCAGCACCATGCCGAGCCCAATCGCGAGCGGCAGATCGCCCTTGGAGGTTTCCAGCGCTATCGCTGTCGTCATGGTTCGGGTGAACCCGTCGATATTGCCACCGACGATGATGATGGCGCCGACTTCGGCCGCCGCCCGTCCGAACCCCGCAAGGAGGGCGGTCACAAGGGAAAACCGCGCGTCCCAGACCAGCGTGGCGATCCGGCGCGCCGGGCCGACGTTCATGGCCGCAAGCTCGTCCTGATACTCCGCCCACAAATCTTCGATCGTCTGCCTCGTCAACGCGGCGATGATCGGCGCGACCAGAATCGTCTGCGCGATCACCATGGCCTGCGGCGTAAACAAGAGGCCCCATGATCCAAGCGGGCCGGAACGCGACAGCGATAGGAACACCGCCAGCCCCACCACTACGGGCGGCAGCCCCATCAGCGCATTGAGCACGACAATCACGATCTCGCGGCCGCGGAAGCGGGTAAGGGCAATCAACGCGCCGAACGGCACCCCGATCAGCGCGGCAAACAGCACGGCGGCCAGGCTGACGATCAGCGAGAGCCACACGATGGCATACAACGCGGGGTCGCCAGTGAGCACCAGATGAAGGGCGGAAGCGTTTTCCGGCATCGTGAGATATCGTCATTTGAGCTTGCCGATTTTCCAGCTAACCCTCATACCGCAAGGGAGCTGAAAGGCCGGGCGTCGGACATCATGCTTACGCTGCTATTCAGTGCGATTTCTCTTCTGTATGCCACGGTTGGCCAAGCCGGGGGAACCGCCTTTCTCGCCCTGATGGCCTTTGCCTCGTTTCCACCGGGCGAGATGCGGCCCACCGCATTACTGCTGAACATCGTCGCCGCGTCGTATTCGACTTGGCTGTTCAATCGCGGAAGCCTGGTCGAATGGACCAAGCTCAGGCCCCTCCTGTACGCCTCGGTGCCCACGGCACTTGCCGGCGGCTTCATCGTCCTGGATGAGCATATCTATAAGACCGTCACCGGCCTGGTGCTTCTATCGGCTGCGGCGGTCCTCGCTTTGCGCCGAGCCCACGACGACGCGCCGGATCGCGCAGCTCCCCTGTGGGGCGCGGTCGGTACAGGAGCGGCGGTCGGTTTCGTTTCGGGGATTACCGGCGTCGGCGGCGGCGTGTTTCTCGCACCGCTGCTGATTGCGCTACGCTGGGCGTCGCCGAGACAAACCGCGGCGCTTTCGGCGCCTTTCATATGGGCGAATTCCGTCGTGGGGCTCGGGGGCGCACTGTGGGCGGGACAGAGCGCTAGTGCCGATACTTGGCTCTATGCGCTGGCGGCCCTGGCGGGAGCGATGATCGGCACAACCGTCGGGCTGCGCTGGTTGTCGCAAGCCATGACCCACTACCTGCTGGCAGTCATTCTCGGCGCAGCCGGAATTCAACTTGTGCTTTTCTGACACCCTGGCAGCGGGCGCGATCCCTTCCGTCTTGCACTGTCATCAGCCCGACCGGACCCGAAGCAGTCGCCCGCAACCCGGGCCGCACGCGCGGGCAAGGCGAGGCTGGGGCCAAGGCGCTCTGCGGTACCGGTGCGGCGGCTACCGTCTAACGCCGGGTCGCCGTAGGCGCGGAGCCGAGCGTGTATTGGTCGTGGGAACTCGTCACGTATGTGACGGCGCAAGCAATTGCGGGCTTGGCGGCGGATCGGCGACCAACGTGCCGCCGTGACCGTCGCTGGACGCGACGAAGGAGCTCGCGATATACATTCCCAAGAGCGCGATATCGACGGTGTTGGCACCCTCCGTGACAGAAAGCGCCCCGCCAGTGTTGCTGCCGTTCGGGACATATCCGGGAGTGGTGCTCCCCTGGAACGGGACGTCGGCAAGATCCAAAGTGTCGGCTCCGGTTATACCGGAGACGTGTCCGTTGAAGTCCAGTGAATCGAACAGCGTCAGCCTGCCTTGCGACCCGGCGAACGAAACGTCCGCAATGGATGCGCCGAAGAGGTCGAGCCTCGAATTGTCGTTGATCGTAAAGGAGCCGCTGGTCGGCCCGGAGGGGCCCGATGCGGTCGTGTTGACCCTGAGGCCCAAATCCGCACCAGCACCGGCCATGTCGGCATCATTGCCGGCAAGATCCTGGATCGAGTCGCCCGGCGACAGGCTCAGTCCCCCTATCTTCAGATCGGAGGTAATTTCATTGGACTGGACGTTATAGTCGAACACCAGAGCTCGCGAGCTCGAACGCGCGGCGTCGTAGATCCCCGTTCCGCCGTCGTTGAGCAACAGGGTCGGCGAGCCGTTGACGTTCGTCGGCTCGCTCACATCGAGCGTGATTTTGACGATACGCCCGGTCGTGACCTCGCCTCTGGCAGGCGAGGACACCACTCCGGTCACCGTGGGGGCCGTGGTATCGATCTTGAGCGTCCCCGGCGGGTTCTTGTTCGCACCCGTGAGTATGGCGTCATTGCCTGCGCCATCGCGGATCGTCGCGCCATTCGGGATGACACCCGTGACCCCGAGGTTGGGCGTATTCTCGCCGGCTGCGACCGTATAGGTAAACGTCAGCGCATTCGTGCTGGAGCCACCGGAATAATTCGCGGTTCCCAGATCGTTCAGCGTCAATATGGGGGTGCCATCCGCGACAGTGACAGCCTCGCTGAAGGTCACGGTCAGGGTCACCGTATCCCCCACGCCAAGGTCGCCGGTCGACGGTCCGGCGGTCACAGACAATGCGGTCGGGGCCTTGGTATCGATTCGCAGAACGCCCTGCGGGTTTGTCGCCACGCCCGAAAGGATCGCCTTATTGCCCGCCGCATCCGTGATGGTTGCGCCATGCAGGTTCAGTCCGTTCACGGCGAGATCAGCCGTGTTCTGCCCGGCGCCGACCACATAACTGAAAGTAAGAGCGCTAGTGCCTGACCCATTCACGAAGGACGCGCTGCCGCCTCCACTCAAAGCCAGGGTGGGTGTCCCACCATTGACGGAAACGGCTTCGCTGAAGTTGACTGTCAACGTGACCGTGCTTCCGACACCGAAGTCACCGCTACCCGGATCGGCGATAACCGAGGAGACGGTTGGCGCCGTCGTATCGACCGCTGGACCGGCTGCAAAGGAAGTGACGGCGGAAAGATCGGCCGTATCTGCTCTGACGCCGGAATCGTAGACCGTCGCGCCGTTGAGGCTGAAGCCCGTCACCGCCAGTGCCGGAACGTTCTGCCCCGAGCCAGTTCCTCCGACCGTGTAGTTGAAGGTCAGGACATTGGTTCCCGATCCGCTCCTGTAAGTCGCCACGCCCGTGTCGTTGAGCAGCAGCGTCGGCCTTCCTCCCGTGACCGTCACGGGCTCGCTCATGACCACCGAGAACGTAACGGTTGCGCGTGGACCGACGCTCCCTTGTGCCGGATTGGCCGACACGGATGTGACCGTTGCCCCCACGGCCAGCCCTGGGAAAGTGACATCGGCCCCTGATAGATCGGCCGGATTACCATCGGCATCAGCGATTGCGATGGATGAGCCGTTGAGATTGTTGCCTATTATCGAGAGAGCAGACGTGTTCTGCCCATTCGCTACGGGATACGAGAAGGTCAGCACATTGGTGCCAGTTCCGCTCTGATAACTGGCGAAGCCGCCATCGTTCAAAGCCAGTCGCGGTATCCCTGTTACAGTCACGCTTTCACTCATCGTGAGCAACAGGATGATGGTTGTCCCCGCGTTTTGATCGCCCGTGCTGGGTGAAGCGGCCACGCTGAGGACAGTCGGGTTCACCTGCGCCGGCTCCACCTTGACGGTGAACTGCTCCGAGCTGATGTTGCCGGCCGCGTCAGTCGCGCTTGCCGTGATCGTGTGCGTGCCCAGGCTGAACGTGTCGCCCGAATGCACGACCGTGGTGCCCTCCTTGAAGACAACCGGGTCGGTTACGTCCACCGCATCGGTGGCGGTCGCGACAAAGCTCGCCACCGCGCCCGCCGCGCTCGTCGCCTCATCGGTCTGATCCGCTACCGGCGTCAGCAGCGGCGCCGTCGTATCCACCACCTTGATGGTGAACTGCTCCGAGCGGGTGTTGCCGGCCACGTCGATGACGCTTGCCGTGATCGTGTGCGTGCCCAGGCCGAACGTGTCGCCCGAATGCACGATCGTGGTGCCCTCCTTGAAGACAACCGGGTCGGTTACGTCCACCGCATCGGTGGCGGTCGCGGCAAAGCTCGCCACCGCGCCCGCCGCGCTCGTCGCCTCATCGGTCTGATCCGCTACCGGCGTCAGCAGCGGCGCCGTCGTATCCACCACCTTGATGGCGAACTGCTCGGAGCTCGTGTTGCCGGCCGCGTCGATGGCGCTTGCCGTGATCGTGTGCGTCCCCAGGCCGAACGTGTCGCCCGAATGCACGATCGTGGTGCCCTCCTTGAAGACAACCGGGTCGGTTACGTCCACCGCATCGGTGGCGGTCGCGGCAAAGTTCGCCACCGAGCCCGCCGCGCTCGTCGCCTCATCGGTCTGATCCGCTACCGGCGTCAGCAGCGGCGCCGTCGTATCCACCACCTTGATGGCGAACTGCTCGGAGCTCGTGTTGCCGGCCGCGTCGATGGCGCTTGCCGTGATCGTGTGCGTCCCCAGGCCGAACGTGTCGCCCGAATGCACGATCGTGGTACCCTCCTTGAAGACAACCGGGTCGGTTACGTCCACCGCATCGGTGGCGGTCGCGGCAAAGCTCGCCACCGCGCCCGCCGCGCTCGTCGCCTCATCGGTCTGATCCGCTACCGGCGTCAGCAGCGGCGCCGTCGTATCCACCACCTTGATGGCGAACTGCTCGGAGCTCGTGTTGCCGGCCGCGTCGATGGCGCTTGCCGTGATCGTGTGCGTCCCCAGGCCGAACGTGTCGCCCGAATGCACGATCGTGGTGCCCTCCTTGAAGACAACCGGGTCGGTTACGTCCACCGCATCGGTGGCGGTCGCGGCAAAGCTCGCCACCGAGCCCGCCGCGCTCGTCGCCTCATCGGTCTGATCCGCTACCGGCGTCAGCAGCGGCGCCGTCGTATCCACCACCTTGATGGCGAACTGCTCGGAGCTCGTGTTGCCGGCCGCGTCGATGGCGCTTGCCGTGATCGTGTGCGTCCCCAGGCCGAACGTGTCGCCCGAATGCACGATCGTGGTGCCCTCCTTGAAGACAACCGGGTCGGTTACGTCCACCGCATCGGTGGCGGTCGCGACAAAGCTCGCCACCGCGCCCGCCGCGCTCGTCGCCTCGTCGGTCTGATCCGCCACCGGCGTCAGCAACGGCGGCGTGGTGTCCTGGACCTTGATGGTGAACTGCTCGGAGCTCGTGTGGCCGGCCGAGTCCGTCGCGCTCGCCGTGATCGTGTGCGTCCCCAGGCCGAACGTGTCGCCCGAATGCACGACCGCGGTCCCCTCCTTGAAGACAACCGGGTCGGTCCCATCCACCGCATCCGTGGCGGTCGCCGCAAAGGTCGCCGCCGCGCCGGCCGCGCTCGTCGCCTCGTCAACCTGGTTCGCCACGGGCGTCAGCACCGGCCCAGCATTGCCGCTACTGCCCAGAAGATAGTCGACGCCGAAGCCCGAGCCCGGCGAGCTGGTGAAAAGGTCAAAGGTCACTTGAACAGTAACATCGGGCGCGCTTGCGAGGCCGCCGAGATCGAGCGCATGGTCGGTAAAGAAGTTCTGGGCGTCGGCGACGGAGGTGAAGGTCTCATCGAACAGCGTCGGCACGCCTGCCTCGGTGACGGTGACGCTGAAGTCGAGCGAGTCGAAGCCGGTGCCGAGGGTCTGCGGGTCGAGCAGCCCGAGGACGAGATCGCCCGTCAGCGTCGAGCCGTCCAGGACCCATACCGCCGTGCTGCGATATTCCTCCGTCCCGCTCTCACCGGCTGCATACGCGCCGCCCTCGGTCCCCGCTCCGAAGACAGAGGCGCCGCTTGCGCCGAGGATGCCGTCGACGTTCGCATGGCTTTGGAGCGCGCCGGCGATGGAGCTCGTTGACGGCAGCTCGGTCGCGAAGCCATAGGCGTTGTGGCTGCCGTCGTCGAAGCCGAAGGTGGTGCCCTCATCGACCTGGCCCAGCGCCGCCGCCGTGGCGCCTATCCCAAACTGCGCCAGGCCAGCGACCTCCACCTGACTGACGACGCCGCTGCCCTTGGTGATTGCTTCCGCTTCCGCGGACCCGGTGCCGCCCTGCGCGTGCGAAGTTGCTTGCGCCAGCTGGCCGTTGGAGGTTTCGGCTACCGAAGACGCGCTGGCCTTGCCGCCGCCAAAACCGGCGCCGCGAATTGCCGTCGCCTGTGCGGTCGCCGTGCCGGATGCGTCCAGACCGGTTGCGAGCGAGACGGCTCCCGCATAGGCATCCCCACCCCCGCCGGAGCCAAAGCCGCCGCCGGCGCCGCCGCGTGCATAACCGACAGCACTGACGCTGTCGGCGCCAGTCAGGTTGGCCTTCGCGTAAGCCGCGCCGCCGGGCGCGAAAGTGAAGCCGCCACCGCCCGCACCACCTATGGCGCTGCTTTTGCCATAGAGGCTGCTTGCGTGAACCGGGTTCGGCGTGTCGTCGAAATCCAAGATGGAGGTTGCCGATCCGCCGCGCCCGCCAGAGGACTCGGACCCGGGTTCTGATCCGCCTCCGCCCGCACCGCCGGTCGCGGTCTGGAAGAGCTTCAGATAGCCGCCGGTCGTCCGCCCGCTGACCGCATCGACGAGCGTGCTGCTGGCGCCATTTCCGGCCTGGATATGAGGACCAGCGCCGCCCCCTGCGCCGCCAGTCTGCGACGCGGTCACCGACGCTGAATGGCCCGCGGCGTAGCCCGTGGTGCCGGATACGGCACCGCCATCCCCGCCTGCATCGGTGGCGTAGAGCGGGCGGCGATTGTCGAGATAGCCACCAGCTCCGCCGTATGTGTAGGCGCGCGCGACGACCGTGTTGACACCCTTGATGTGGACCGAGGCGGACGCGGACCCACCGGCCCCGCCATTCGAGGGCCCATAAAGTTCTACGTAGAGAGAACCCTCGGCATAGCCGATTCCTCCCTTCCCACCCCGGGCCGTGCTCCTCCCGTAGATCGAGCTTGCGGGCAGAATGGCCGCGCTGCCGTCGAAGCTGAGGCTCGAGCTTGCGTTGCCGCCCCGACCTCCGGTGTAGTAGGTGCTGTCTCCACCCGCGCCGCCGATCGCCGTCTGGTTCAGCTTCAAGGTGCCGCCTGACGTGGATCCGCTCACCCCGTTGATCAGCGTGCTGTTGCCACCCGCCCCTCCATACGCATCAGGCGCGTTGCCGCCAGCCCCGCCGGTCTGCACCACGACCGCCTGCGCATCATGGCCGGAGGCATAGGCGAACGATCCATAAGCGGCGCCGCCGGCGCCACCACCGACGTGATCGGCGCCACCGCGTCCACCAGTCTCATCGGCCCGCGCATAGGTCACCCCGCTCGTCGCCGTCGACACGGCTGCAGCGCGCGCCCCGATGGCGGCGCCACCGGCCCCGATGAGCGCCCCAGTGCCGCCGGTTGCAAAGGCGCGCGCGGTGACCGCGGCCGCGCCGACCAGAAAAACATTCGCATAGGCGGTACCGGCCGCCCCGCCGCCATCGCCGGTGCCGCCGGCGCCGCCAACGGCCGTGCTCTTTCCGTAGAGCTCGCTCGCCGTCACGTGGTTCTGGGTGTCGTCGAAGCTCAAGGCCGAAATTGCCGAGCCACCTCGGCCGCCGATCCCGATGGTGCTGTAGCCGCCGTCGCCGCCGGTCGCCGTCTGCTCGAGCTTCAGGGAGCCGGCCGTCGCCGTCACGTGCCCCTCCACCGCGGTGGAGAGCGTGCTGTTGGCGCCGGCCCCGCCGCTCGCACCATTGGACCCGCTGCCACCCGCGCCGCCGGTCTGGTAGGCCACGGCGCGCGCGGAAGCGCCGAACGCGAAGGCCTTCAGTCCGGTGGCGATGCCGCCCGCTCCGCCGGATTGCTTGGCGCCAAAAGCTGCGCCGCCAGCACCGCCGGTCGAAGCCGATTTGGCATATGCTTCGCCGCCAGTGGCAGAGTTTTCGAGCGCCTCGGCAAAGGCCTGGTTTGTGAAACCGCCGGCACCGCCCGCGTAGCCGTCGCCGCCTTTGCCGCCTTTGACATTGAGGAGCGCTGTCACGAAGTCGGAGCCGGTCGTGCGGCTATCCGCCCCCACATATGCGTCTGCTGCGCCGCCAGCGCCGCCTGTTCCGCTCAGGTATGACCGCCCGCCGGCCTGCCCATACGCACCGCCGAGGGCCTTGACGGCGTGGGCTCCCGCGACCCGGACCACAGCATAGCTGGTTCCAGCGGCCGCACCCCCGGAGTTGCTGCTGCCGCCGGCTCCGCCGCGTGCAATGCCGCGGCCGTAGACCGAGTCCGCCGCGACCGGATTCGTTACCGTGTCGTCGAAGAGGATATTGGACTCCGCAGCACCGCCCGCGCCGGGCGTGCCAGTATCGCTGTTGCCGCCGGCGCCGCCCACCGCGACCTGGTTCAGCGTCAGGTAGCCGCCGGTCGTCCGCCCGTTCACTGCCTCGAGCAGCGTGCTCGACGCACCTGCGCCGCCATCCGCGCCGCCGACACCGCCGCCACCGGCGCCGCCTTGTTGGAACGCAGCGGCGCGCACCGAGTGGCCCGACGCGAAGGACGAGGCCGCGGTCGCGGTGCCGCCCGCGCCGCCCTTTTGGCCGGCCCCGTGGGCGGCGCCGCCGGTGCCGCCGGTGGCATCTGCGTAGGTCTTGACCAGGTTCGAACCGGTGAGGGAAATCGATGCGTGCGCATTGCCGCCGGCACCGCCATTTCCGGTACCGTCGGAATAGCTCTTTCCGCCATTGCCCCCATAGGCGGCACTGACGCCGTTGACGAGGCTTGACGCCACCGGATTGGTGGTGTCGTCGAAGGTCAGGCTCGCGCCGGCCGCTCCGCCTTGCCCGGCGTTTGCACCATGGCTGCCGCCTCCGACGCCGCCGGTAGCGGTCTGGCGAAGCTCCAGGTAACCGCCGCGCGTGCGCCCGCTCACGGCATCGGTCAGATAGCTGTTGCCGCCCGCTCCGCCGCTTGCTCCGTTGTTTCCCAAGCCTCCAGCGCCGCCCGTCTGCTGCACCACGGCGCCCGCGGAATAGCCCGACGCATAGGCGCTCGATCCGCTTGCGGCGCCGCCGGCGCCGCCGCGAGAACCGGTCCTGCCACCGGGGCCGGTACCGTAGCCGCCGACCCCGCCGATTTCGTCCGCCCGCGCATAGGTCCGGCCGCTCGTCGCCGCCACCGATGTCGCCAAGGCGTGCGCACCCGTAACCGCGCCGCCGGCGCCGCCGTTCGCGTCATAGGCGCCGGCGCCATATCCACCATAGGCGTAAGCGCGTGCATCGACCGCATTGGCACCCGTCACGCCGGCCGAGGCGGTCGCAGTCCCGCCCGCTCCGCCAGCGTTGTCGCCCGATAACGCGATGCCGCCACGACCGCCGAAGGCCGTGCTCCTGCCGTAGACCGCCGAGGAGGCCGAGTGGTTGTTGAAGTTGAAAATCGAGCTCGCCGCGCCGCCGTGCCCTCCCACACCGCCTTTGCTGTATCCCCCCTGGCCGCCAGTCGCGCCCTGGAACAGCTTCAGATTGCCGCCGCCCGCGGTGTTTCCGCCGACTCCGTTCACGACCGTGCTGTCGCCGCCGGCCCCGCCGTTCGCGCCGCCGAGGCCGTTGCCGCCGGTGCCGCCGGTCGCACCCACGCTGGCAGCCGCAGAGTAGCCTGCCGCGTAGGCGGAAGCCCCATAAGCCGCACCACCGGCGCCACCTGTGAAACCGGCCCCGAAGGCATCGCCCCCGGTTCCGCCGGTTTCCTTAGCCACCGCATAAGTGAGCCCGCTGGGGGCGTACAAGGCGATCGCCGCCGCGTTGGCGCCTGATGCAGCGCCACCGGCCCCGCCGTTGGCGGAGCCGTATTGCGCCTTGCCGCCGGATCCACCGGTTGCGCCGGCGCTTGCCATGACCGGCTTCGTCGGCGAGCCGATGACCTCGACCGATGCGGTGGCCGCTCCCCCGGTGCCGCCATCCGAGCCGTACTGGCCGGCCCCGCCATCGCCGCCCTTGGCCGTGCTCTTGCCGTAGAGAAAGCTCGCCGCAACCGGGTTGGCATAGTCGTCGAAGGTGAAGGTGGAGACCGCCGCACCGCCCCTGCCCGCGAAGCCGCCCTCGAGGCCGGCACCGCCCGCGCCGCCGGTCGCGGCCTGGATCAATGTCAGATAGCCGCCGCTCGTCCGCCCGCTCACGGCGTCGATCAGCAAACTCTCAGCGCCGTTGCCACCGCCCACATAATATCCGCCGCCACCGGCGCCGCCGGTCTGGTAGGCCGCGACACGCACCGAAGAGCCGGACGCATAGGCTGTCGTTCCGGATGCGGCACCACCAGCGGCGCCCGCATAAAGCCCACCTTGACTGAAGCCGCCCGCGCCGCCAGTGGCGTAAACGCGGGCATCGACCAAACCGGTGCCTTTGAGGCTGATGCCTGCCGATGCGGTCCCGCCGGCTCCGCTTTTTACGCCAGCACGGATGTTGCCGCCGGTCCCACCTTGCGCCTTGCTGATTCCATAGAGCGCATTCGCCGGGGCCGGGTTTTCGGTGTCATCGAAGCTCAAGCTCGATGCGGCTGCCCCGCCCTTGCCTCCTCTCGTACCGCCGACCGCGCCCTTGTAGGCGTTTCCGCCGGCGCCACCGATCGCGGTCTGAGACAGCCTTGCAGCGCCGCCTGACGCATTGACGGCCACCCCGTTGATCAGCGTGCTGTCGCCGCCGGCCCCGCCGGCTGCAGACGCGATCCCGTTGCCGCCGGCGCCGCCCTTTTGGACCACAACCGCCGTCGGGCGATAGCCGGACGCATAAGCAAACGATCCAAAGGCGGCACCGCCGGCGCCAGCGGAATATCCCTCGCCGTATCCGTCCCCGCCGCGCCCGCCCTTCTCATAGGCGTTCGCGTATGGCGTGCCGCCAGTTGTTGCCGATGCGCGCGCCCCCGTAGCAGCGCCGCCCGCCCCGCCGTTTCCATAGCTGTATGCGGCCTTGCCGCCATCGCCGCCTGTTGCCGAAGCCTTGACGCTGACCGCCTCTGTCGCTGCGCCGGTCGCATAGACGGACGCTTTGGCTGTGCCGCCCGCGCCGCCATTGGCGCCAATGCCTTTGCCGCCCGCGCCGCCGCGGGCCGTGCTCGCGGCATAAAGCTGGCTCGCTGCGCTTCCGGCCGGACTCTGGGCGTCGTCGATCTGCAGTGTCGAGACCGCCGACCCGCCTTGGCCGCCGACCGCCAGATAGCCGTATCCGCCTGCGCCGCCCGTCGCGATTTGCCGAAGCGCCAGGCTGCCGCCGTTAGTCGACCCGCTCGCCCCATCGACGAGCGTGCTGTCGCCGCCGGCGCCGCCGGCCGCTCCGGAATGTCCGTCGCCGCCAGCGCCGCCGGTCTGATAGACCAGCGCGGTCGCCGGTTTACCATTCGCGGAGCCCGCAAAAGCCGACGATCCGCTCGCTGCGCCACCGGCACCGCCCGAATTTCCCGCGCCGTAGCCGTTGCCGCCGCGGCCACCCGTCGCGTCGGCCCGCGCGAAGGGCGCAGCGCTGTAGAGTAGCGAGTTAGGATTTACGATCGCTATGGCATTCGCGCCCGTCGTTGCGCCGCCCGCACCACCGCTCCCAAAGTGATTGGCGTTGCCGCCGGCTCCCCCGGTCGCACGAGCCCGTGCATTGAAACCCTGTTGATTGGCGAAACCCTGTTGATAGGCGCCGGTGAGCTTGATCGACGCAGAGGCAGTGCCGCCGTCCCCCGCGGTGCCGTAGTCGGTGTCTCCGCCAGCTCCGCCCAGGGCCGTGCTGGTCCCGTCGAGAGTGCCCAAAAATCCCAGCTGGGTGTCGCTCTGGTCGAAGCTCGAGCTCGCCGCCCCACCCTGGCCGCCGGCCGCGGTGGAGCTCGCGCCGCCGGCGCCTCCGATCGCAGATTGAATGAGGGTGAGATGATAGGCATAGCCGCCGCCCACCGCATTGTTCAGGTTGCTGGCGGCACCGTCCCCGCCATCGGCTCCGAAATATCCGTGGCCCCCGGCGCCACCGACCTGTGCGGCCACTGCCGTCGCCACGGCGCCGGAGACATAAGCCTGGACCCCACCTGCCGTGCCGCCGGCACCACCGCGTTCACCGGGACCGAATGCGGACCCGCCTGCACCCCCGGCTCCGACCGCCTTGGCGTAAATGTTGGAGGCTGGCTCCTTCGCACTGGCGCGGGCTCCGGTGACCGTACCGCCGTTCCCGCCGCTCGCGAAGCTACCGCCCTGGACAAAATTGCTGCCGATGCCGCCCCCGGCGCCTCCGGTCGCGTAGGCGATCGCGCTGACGCCGTCGCCTCCGTTGTTGAGCGCGATGGACGCGTAAGCGTCACCTCCAACCGCGCCCGATCCCCCGCCGTTGAAGTCACCGCCGGCGCCGCCGACCGCCTTGCTGACGCCGGAGAGCAAGTCTGCGCTCGCATTCGGGCTCAAGATCGAGCTTGCCGCCCCGCCTTGGCCGGCCACGCCGCCGTCGCTGGCGCCGCCGGCGCCGCCAACCGCGATTTGACTGACGGTCAGGTCGCTGCCGGTCTGCGTCGTCGTCGAGCCGCTGACGCTGACCGCATTGCTCAGTGTGCTCGCGGCTCCCGCGCCGCCAGAGGCGCCAACAGAGCCGGCCCCGCCGGCACCGCCAGCCTGATACACGGAAACCGACGCGGAAGTGCTGCCAGTCCCAAAGGCCGTCGTCCCGCTCGCCACGCCGCCCGCGCCGCCCGAATAACCGATGCCGGTGCCGGTGCCGCCGGCGCCGCCGTACGTGAAGACCCGAATGGTGGTGACGCCGGTTTGATCGACGCCTGAAATGGTCCCGGTGGCTGTGCCGCCATTGCCGCCGTTAGCTCCGAGGCCGCCCGGATAGCCATACTTTCCGGCATCGCCTCCTCGACCACCGACGACGGTTCCGATGTTGAGCAGGCCAGCCGCGCCGTTGAACACAGTGTAGTTGGTGGCTTTGGCATTACCGCCGGCGCCGCCCGCGCCAGCGTTGCCATAGGGCGCCCCCGAGCCGCCGTTGCCGCCCGCGCCCCCGGTGACCTTGAACTGGATATTCGGAGCAATGGTCGGGAGATTGTAGGAATAGCCGGCGCCGCCAGCGGTTCCGCTGTCTCCGGGATTGACGCCGTCCGTTCCCGGCGCCCCGGGCTTACCATTAAAATATAACACCATGACGCCCCCGTCTGGTTAGGCTTACGCTGGTGCCGCCGATCTGACGCTTGCTGACGCTATTGATGATCGATGGTCGTCCGGGCCGACCAGCCGGGGGGCCCAGCGGCCCCGCATCGTCCGGACTCGAAAAAAGCCGGTCGCATCCGTCCTGGTCCAGGTGCAACTCGCCACTGGCAGCTCCTACTCGGCCTCACAACGCGCCATTTTACCCGAAACCAACGAAGCCGTCACGATGTTGCGCTCCACCTGCAGCTTCGAAATTTCTCAACGCTTCCAAAGTGTTTCCGAGCACTGCCGCGGGCTGGCCGACGCGCGCCAACATCGATCACAGGCAGCCCGGGCCAAACATGGACCCGGACCGCGTGGCTTGGGCTCACGCGAACTCCGGGTAGGCCGAATGTGAACTCAGTGATGATCCTGGATGAGCGAGAAGGCTGTATGGCAAGCGCTCGATGGGGGGTGAGCCGCATCAAAGCAGCGACCAACGATACTGCTTTCGAGACAACTTTGGGTTGTCCATGACGGGCAGGTCGCGGTTGAAGCGGGACCGAAGCGTGCGGTAACATTGCTTTGATCACCCTCCGCCAGCGGCCGGTGCAGCGCAGGGCGTGGAGCAACACTCCACCCTGGCGTTCTCGGCCACACGTGGCCGCCGGATACGCGACTTGATTGCCGGCGCCCTTCGTTGCCTTCTTCTGCTGTTCCGAATGCCGGGACCTTCCTGAGACGCGGAATACTGGACAATTGCTAATTGCCGAATACGCTATGAACAAGTGCTCTAAAAGAGCAGCCAACCGCATGGCCATGTATAAGCCTATGATTAAGCAAGACAATCATCATGGGGAGCGGCACGACGAGCCCCGGCTTCACGAAAGCTTTGTGCTCTTGGGTTAGTCATTATTTTGCAATAGGGGGCTCGAAGCCATGGCGGTGCGATCCCGACCGATGCAAGCGGCAGATATTCACGAATGCGTCGAGATCGTTGCCGCGCATCCGGTCGTCGGCCCCCGCTATCAAGACACCCTCGAGGATTTGCACGTCGCCTGGCACCGCCTGCTCGATTGCGACGCGAAGAACCAGTTCGTCTTCGAGGAAGTAGAGCAGGGTCGCGCCCGGATTTTGGCGGCGGGCGTATCGGTCTTCGTTACCGACGACTTCGTGCGTTGGTTGAAGACGCCGCCTTTCTCTTGGTTCGGGCCTGAGCTCGCGAGACGGATCGCGCGCGGTCAGTTGCCGCTGATGTCGGACAAGGAGCTCCGGGAGGCGAATTCGGGCGGCGGACTGAACCTTCTCTGTTGGGACAACTCCGTCGGACCCGACGAAGTCATCGACCTCTACTACAACATCATGCCAATCTTCATGGCCGAGCACCGCGGCTATCTGTGGAAAGAGATTATCGCCATGCAGGCGGACACCGCCGACCGCTTGAGGGCTATGGTGAAAAGCGGCGGAAGGTTGATGAATCCCGCGAATGGGGAATGGGAGGAAACCTTCTCCGGCGAGCCTGAAGAGATCGTGAAGCGGCCACATTTGATCGGCTTGTCGCGGGAAATCGAGATGCGCACACCCGGGTCGCTGGTCGGCATGCTGTTCAGTTATGAAGCGCCGCACTTCGGCTTCAGCGTCAGCGAGCAGCGGCTGTTGCTTGCTGCGTTGAGGGGCGGCACTGACGAGGAGCTCGCGGATGGGCTCGGCATTTCGCTCTCCGCGGTCAAGAAAGCCTGGCGCGGCATCTATGATCGCGTCGCGGCGGAGATGCCCGACATTATTCCAGCGAGGTCCGCCGCGGGAAGCCACGCGCGGGAACGCACGCGGGAAAAGAAACGCCACTTGATGGCTTATCTTCAAGCGCATCCCGAAGAGCTGCGCCCCCACTCGCGCAGGCTCGTCAGGCAAAACGGCGGGGCGAAAGCAGCACCCGACACGCGCAAAGCGGGAGCCGCTGGCGATTAGGGGAGATGTCCCGCCCCATGTATCGCGGCGGCGGCACGCCTTCTCTTCTGCATCACAGGTCGAGCCGGACGCCTGCGAGCGAGCCTTGGCTTAGTGTTGATGCAGGATCACGGGTACCTTGCGAATGTTGAGCTCCGGCACGGCCCAGAACGCGTCATTGACAAATCGGTTGAACAACTCGGGCGGCAGCACCGTCGCGCGTTCGATCCATTCCACCTTGCGACGAACCTTGTGCAAATTGGGAGTTCCGAGCGCCAAGTCGAAATCCTGCGCCTCATACTCGACATTGTTGAAATCGTGCGCGAACCGAGGCTCACCGAGAAAATCGTAAAGTTGCTTCAGGGTTTCCTCGGGCTTCTTCACCAATGCCTCATAGCCGACGAGGATGAGCCTGTCGGCAAGCTCGCCCCAGAACGCCTCGCGCAGCGCATCGAGGGCAAAACCAACGAGCCCGTCGCTCGTCGCCAGCCGGTTTACTCTGGTGTAGACGGTATTGAGCGGCTCAAACCCGAAAATGCCGGACAGCTCGAACGCGTTGTCCCGGATCAACCGCTCGATGCTGTCCATGATCCAGGGGACGTGACGAACGCAGCAGATCACCTTCGCGTCGGGAAAAAGCCGCATCAAGGTCGGCAACTTCGAGCACCAGGCGCGGTTTGTGTCGAACACGACTTTCTGCGGATGGATCGCGTGGTAGTAGCTGTCAAAAACGCCCTTCAGCAGCGCGCCCTTGGTCGGGTCATCGAGGAAAACCGCCGCCTCGTTGCGTCGGCTCATGGCGCCCTGGAGCGCCATGAAGAGCGAAGCGACCGGGCTGCTCATTCCGGCGTGGAAGCGTGGATGCTGCCGCAGGATCGCGGCCAGCAGCGTCGAGCCCGATCGTGGCAGCCCCGAGATAAAATGAATGCCATTTCGCATTCCGTGTCCTTTCGGCATCGGATGATCCTAGTAGGGCGGCTATGAATTATCCAGACGGACAAGGAATGAGGCGCGGAGACAGGGGGCGTTGTGCATGCCGACATCCCCACACTCGAGGAAACCACTGCGAATAAAGTCGCGATTAGCGGCGCTGCTGGGTGCGCCGCTGCTGCACGATCACAAGCGCAATCAAACGGGCGTCCGGATGGATGGCGACAGGAAACTTAGGACTGCGACCACCTCCACGGCGACTTTTTCAACAGTATCGACCCGGAGCCGAAGTCAGAGCGGCTGAAAACAAAACGCGAACCATCAGTTCGACGTATCGTGTCGCTGACAGTTAGCGCATTGCAAACGCTCGGCAAATTCACCTACCAGACGCGTAGACGCAATATTCAGAGGCCGATGTTAGCCTGCAGCACGGTGGCGGCTTTCTGGGTGGATGTATGCCGTATGTGATCGCGGCAGCGGTCGGGCTGGCCCTGCTCGTTCTGTTTCCAATCGCGGTGCTTTTGGCGCTCGCCGCCTGGGGCCTGTGGGCCGCGCGCGGCTTTGATCGCGTCCTCGTGATCCTGGGTCTGGCAACCATCGTAATGGCAGGAGACGAACGCGCCACCCTCGTCATGTGGCTCACCCTCGGGCTCGGATTTCCGCTCATATTTGCCGGCACTGCGTTTGCGTACGGGCTGTGTGCGCGTCCCGCCGTTCGGGCTTGGTCCGGGCCCCCTTCGCAGCGCGTACCCGCCGTCGTGCTTTCCGCGGTCGCGGTGCTGGCGCTGGCCGTGTTGCCGGGTGTCGTCGGTCGGACCCAGGCCCACTTGGGCGCGCTGTCCCTTAGCGCCAACGATCTCGTTCCGGCAAAGCCGCCAGCGCTTCAATCCCTCGAAATACGGCGGCCTGCGAGTACCTACGACGGCGCCTTCGAAGATAACACCGGATGCGGCCCCGAATGCCGCTCGGTCCTCGCCGCGGGTCGCGTGGGCTGGGTACGCGTCGCGATGCTCGGGCGCAACCCCAGCAGTACCGTTTACAGGCGCACCGAGGCTGGCGAGTGCGGCGGCGGCACCGCCGGCAAAATGTCTGTTCCGATGTCGTGCATTCTGGTCGCAGACGATCCGGGCGGCGTTGCCGACCTCGTGATCGCGTTCGACGAGGTCGCGAAATTCAAGGCCGACAGAGGCACATTTGTCACCTGGCACCCCGTCCGGTCCGTCACCGCCACGCACCTCGAGGGCGGCAAAGGCGTCGAAATCCTGCGCCAGACCGGTGCGGTAGTCGAAATTCCGTCGATCCCCGCCTTTATCCTTGGAATGAAATTTGCGCAACTCGACGACACCAGCCGCGCCATTTCGCTGCGCCGCTCGCTTGTGACGCTCGGAATCGTTCCGGCCGCCGGGCTCGTCGACGCGGCCCCACCACGCCGCCGGACCTGGGAAGACGGCATCGACGCCGGCATGAACCGCGAGGTCGAGGCCGTTCTCAATCTCTCGCAGGCGGGAAGCTTCAATGATGACCAATCCCGCGTGATTGCCGATTGGCTGACCGCGGCGCGCACGATCAAGATTTGGGCGCCCGATCAACTGGTGCTGCTGCGGCGCATCGCGTTGGACCAGCGGATGAGGGTGCCGACCAACTTCGATCAGATCTTCGAGCGCCATCGAGAGGTCGCCGAGGCATTGCTGCCCGATATACTCGACCTGCTGGAAGCCCACGGCGTCACCAACGATTACACTGCAGAGCGGCAAGCCGCCTACAGGTTCGCCCAGATCGATCCGGACCTTCTCGCGTCGTATGCCCAGCGTATCCTGGCTCTGCGTGAAAAGGACAGCAAGCTGCGGGGCATCCTCCTGCCAGCCGTCGGGCGGGTCGGCGTTGATCCCTCGTCTTATCTGCTGCCCATCGGGCACGATATCGAGGGCGTTCGCGCCGCCTGTTTTGCCGAAACCAGATGGGCACCCATGCTCATTCCTGGTCTGCGCGACGTTGCGTCGGAGAATGCGCGCATACAAAACCCCGACATCTCATACGGGTCATTCGGGGAAGCCACGCTCAAGGCGCTCGCAAAGCTAGGCGACGCGGAGTATGTCCGCCAGCATCTCACGCAGCGCGGCGACGCGGCCGCCAAGCGCCTCGCCCAACGGATCGACGATGAACTGAAGCGCCCGAGCGGCAGGGACAGTCTATGCTGGAACTGATTGCTCGAGCTGAAAAACAAATTCAGCCGGGTAAGCTGAGCGTCGGCCACGGTTTTCGGTCACACGCCAGTCAAAATGAGGGGTGTCGTCGCTAGTCGTTTGATGCCACAATGGGCGCTTGACGCTTGTGCGCCCACACACATGGTGCCCATCTCCAATGAACGCCCAGACAGTAGACATCGGGCAATTCTCCGATGTGGTCGGCACAATCTACGATTGCGCCGTCGATCCGCATCTTTGGCCAAAGGCCATAGAGCAGGTCGGCCAACTGGTCGACGGCATCAACGGCGTGGTCATGATCATCGATACGGTCGAAAACAAAAGCCGCTTCTACGTCGATTGGAACGTCGACCCGATGCTGATGCGGACCTACAGCGAAAACTTTCATGCCGACAATCCCCTGAATAATGCATTTACAAAATTCGATGTCGATGAACCGTACAATATCACGATGGTCATGGAGCCGAGCCAATGGCTCGAAACGCGGGTCTATCGGGAATTCGGCCAGCCGAACGGCTGGCTCGACAGTGTCGGCGTGACCCTGCTGAAGACGCCATCGCGTTTCGCGACTCTCTCTATCGCCCGGCATCATGATGTCGGTTTTGCCGGGCCGCGCGAGATCGAGATCATGCGCCTGCTGGCGCCGCATCTACGCAAGGCCACCTCGATTGCCGATCTCATCGAAATGCGCGAGCTGACGTCCGCGACGTTTGAAGGCGCGTTCGACGCCTTGCTCGTGCCGGTGGTCTTCGTCGATAGCGAGTGCCGCATCATTCATGCCAATGGCGCAGCGCGGGAGCTGTTTGCGGCAGGCGACTTGATCCGGTCTGAGCGCGGCGTTCTCAAGGCGCAGGCGCCTGATGCGACACAACGACTCGAGGCCGCGACGCGGCAGATCGGCCGCGCCGAGGATGAAGGCGGTCAGGTCGTGTACATTCCTTTCGCCGATGGCCGGCCCGCTTTCGGACATGTGCTACCGACCCGCTCGGGCACCGCGCGCGGCCGGATCGAACCGCGCGCCACCGCGGCGGTTTTCATCACTCCGGCAGCCACGGCACCGGGCCTGCCATTGCTGCCATGGGCTTCGGCATTCGGGCTCACCGCGGCGGAAGTGCGGGTCCTGGAGCTTCTGGTCGAGGGGAGCACGATCGACGACGTGGCTGCCAAGCTTAACGTCGCTGCAACCACCGCGCGTACGCACCGCGCCCGGCTGATGCAGAAGACCGGGACGACCCGCCAGGTCGATCTCGTCCGCATGGCGATGCAGCTCATTTCTCCCGTGCATCGGCCGCATTCCTGAGACTTTCCACGATCAAATGAATGTAGGCCGCGGCCCCCCCCAGAGGGGACACGTCATACAATCGTATGACGCCAAGCACCGGTATGCAGCCATAAGCTTACTTCCAGCTTCCGATTGTCGTTCGGCTTGAAGTCGGCGGCTGAACGATCCTGAGCGTCGCGTAAGACGGCAGCAATGCCCGTTGACGCGGAAATATTCGCCCGACGTTCTTTTCAAATCAGGCTGAATCAAATCGCCGCGCGCGCACGACATTCATCGCGACGCTTCTACGTCCGATCGAGCGGAGGTGCCTATGAGTACGGTGACATGGAGCGCATCGGGTGGCGGCGATTGGGATATCTCCGCCGATTGGTCCTCGGACCCCAGCCTCCCGGGCTCCGGCGACGCAGTCGAGGTGGCGACCCCCGGCGCGGCGACGATCACGCACAGCCAGGGTGCCGACGACAGCGCCGCCAGCATCAGCCTCAGCGCCATTGACAGCCTCACGGTCTCGGCCGGCAGCCTGACGGTCGCCGCCGCGTCCTCCATCGGCGGCATGTTGACGCTCGCGGGCGGCGCGCTCGAGCTCGACGGGGACACGACTGTCGGGTTGTTGGCGCAGTCGGTCGGCCTGCTGTCGGGGACCGGCACCGTGACGGTGAGCGGCCCGGCGGTGTTGGGCCTGAGCAATTCATTTGTCGTGGAGACCGGATCGGGAATCACCGACCTCAAGTTCGGCGGCTCGCTGGGTGGCGACGGGGTATCGCCGCTGCTTGGGCTCGATGGCGGACGGGTGCTCGAGAACGAAGGCGTGTTCGCCTGGCAAAGCGGCCAAATCAGCCTCGCCGCAAATTTCCTCGGCGTGTCTGTGGGCGGCGCCACCATCGACAACGCGGCCGGGGGCGTGTTCGACGCCCAGAGCGACTTCTCCATTGTCACCAACAATATAGGCACCGACCTTTTCATCAATAACGGTACCTTCAAGAAGTCGGCGGGCATCGGCACCACCACGATCACGGTCACGGTCAACAACAACGGCACGGCCGAGGTCGACAGCGGCACGCTCGCGCTTCTTGGCGGCGGGAACTCGAGCGGCGGTCTTACGGCCGCAAGCGGCACCACCCTGCGCTTCGACGCCGGCAGCTATTCGATCACCGGTACGGTGAGCTCGCCCGGGACATTCCAGGTCTCGGGGGCGGCCGTTTCGGTCTTGCCGGATTTGACCATTACGGGGTTGCTCAACCTGATCAGCGGCAGTCTCGCGCTCGGCGGCAACGCCACATTGGCATCACTCACGCATTCGGGCGGCCAGCTGTCAGGCACCGGCACCGTAACCGTGGCAAGCCCGGCAGTGTTCGGTCTGAGCAACTCAAGCATCGTCGAGGCTGGACCGGGTACGACCGATCTGAAGTCGGGAGGATCGCTTGGGGGGCCTGGATTTGCTCCGGGGCTTGGCCTCGATGGCGGACGCGTGCTCGAGAATGAAGGTGTTTTTGCCTGGAAGAGCGGATTCATCGACCTTGGCGACAACGCTCTCGGCCTGACCGCGGGCGGCGCCACCATCGACAACGCGGCGGGTGCCGTGTTCGACGCCCAGAACGACTTCTCCATTGTCACCAACAATATAGGCACCGACCTTTTCATCAATAACGGTACCTTCAAGAAGTCGGCGGGCATCGGCACCACCACGATCACGGTCACGGTCAACAACAACGGCACGGCCGAGGTCGACAGCGGCACGCTCGCGCTTCTTGGCGGCGGGAACTCGAGCGGCGGTCTTACGGCCGCAAGCGGCACCACCCTGCGCTTCGACGCCGGCAGCTATTCGATCACCGGTACGGTGAGCTCGCCCGGGACATTCCAGGTCTCGGGGGCGGCCGTTTCGGTCTTGCCGGATTTGACCATTACGGGGTTGCTCAACCTGATCAGCGGCAGTCTCGCGCTCGGCGGCAACGCCACATTGGCATCACTCACGCATTCGGGCGGCCAGCTGTCAGGCACCGGCACCGTAACCGTGGCAAGCCCGGCAGTGTTCGGTCTGAGCAACTCAAGCATCGTCGAGGCTGGACCGGGTACGACCGATCTGAAGTCGGGAGGATCGCTTGGGGGGCCTGGATTTGCTCCGGGGCTTGGCCTCGATGGCGGACGCGTGCTCGAGAATGAAGGTGTTTTTGCCTGGAAGAGCGGATTCATCGACCTTGGCGACAACGCTCTCGGCCTGACCGCGGGCGGCGCCACCATCGACAACGCGGCGGGTGCCGTGTTCGACGCCCAGAACGACTTCTCAATTGTCACCAACAATATAGGCACCGACCTTTTCATCAATGACGGGACCTTCAAGAAGTCGGCCGGCGCCGGCACCACCACGATCAGGGTTACTCTCAACAACACCGGCACGGTCGAGGCCGACAGCGGGACGCTTGCTCTACTCGGCGAAATAACGGGTTCTGGCCAATTCGTGATCGGCGCCGACGCACAGCTCGAACTCGGTTCCGCGGCAAGCGGAGCAGCCACCTTCAACGGCGCAAACGCTACGCTGCGGCTCGACGCGCCCGCGGGTTTCACCGGCGCCATCGACGGTTTCGCCCTTGGCGACGTGATTGATCTCGTCAACACGGTTGCCACCGGTGTCAGCTTCGACGGCACAGCCCTCACCGTGACGTTGAGCAGTGGCGCGACCCTTGACTACGATTTTACCGGCGCCAGCTTGGACCAGTTCAACCTCGTCAGCGATGGCCACGCCGGCACCGACATCATCATCACTGGCGTGGACCATCCGCCAAACACGAGCGTCCCAGGCGCACAGGCGATCTTTACGAATGAGACAACGCCTATTCCCGGCATCCGCATTGCCGATGCGGACGCATTCGCCGCGAACGAGTTCTTCACGGTCACCCTCACCGATACCGTCGGGCGATTGTCGGTGCTCGGCGGCCTTGAGACCGGGCTCGACACCAACCACCTTACGATCTTCGGGTCGCTCGAGCTGGTGAATTTGGAGCTCGCAACGCTGACCTACTTCGCAGGCGCCACAGGCAGCGACAGCATCGATATCGTTGCCAAAGACGGCCGCGGTGGGTCCGACTCGCACTCGATCGGCGTCACGGTCGCGGCCTTCAACGCCCCCCCGGTGACGACGGTGCCGGGCCCTCAGACAATTTCGCCAAACGTGGTGTCGAAGATTACTGGCGTCGGCGTGGCCGATGCGGACGCCGTGAGCGCGGCGGAGACGATCACGGTCAAGCTCACCGATGGGGCGGGCGCGCTGGCGGTGAACTCAGGCGCGACCGACGGCGGCACGATCACGGGCGAAAACACAACGGTGCTTACGATCTCGGGCACGCTCGGCCAAGTGAACGCCTACCTGGCGACGCTCACGGACACGAACAGCAGTGTCGGCGGCGACCCGATCACGGTGGTTACCGATGATGGGCGCGGCGCTTCCGACACGCGCATGATCGGCGTCACCGTCATCGTCGCCGGTGACGCGCCGCCGATTACGACTGTGCCGGGCGCTCAGACGGTCGTGCAGAGTATCGAGACGAAAATTACCGGCGTCAGCGTGGCCGATGCGGACGCCGTAAGCGCCGCGGAGACGATCACGGTCAAGCTCACCGATGGGGCGGGCGCGCTTGCGGTGAACCCGGGCGCGACCGGCGGCGGCACGATCACGGGCGGGGGCACGACAGCGCTCACGATCTCGGGCACGCTTGCCCAGATAAACGCCTACCTGGCGACGCTGACCGATTCCGACGGCAGCGTGGGCAACGACACCATCACGGTCGCGACCGATGACGGTCGAGGCGGCTCCGACGCGCACAAGATCGGCGTCACCGTCACGACCGGCAACGCGCCGCCGGTGACGACGGTGGCCGGCCCGCAATTCTTTCAGCAAGGGGATCAAGGGCCGATCCCCGTCAGCGTGGTGGATGCTGATGCGGGCAGTGCCGGCGAGACCATCACGGTAGCGCTCAGCGACACGACCGGGCTCTTGTCGGCAGATGCCGGGGCCGGCGGCGGCGGGACGATCACCGGCTCGGGGACGACCACGCTCACCATCTCGGGCACGCTCGCTCAGGTGAATGCCGACCTGTCGTCGCTCGACTACATCGCCAACGGCGTCGGAATCGACAGCATCGACGTTGCTACCAGCGATGGTCGAGGTGGCAGCAACGATCAGCAGATTGCTGTGAGCATTAACGCACCGCCGGTGACGACGGTCCCTGGAGCGCAGATCATCGATCTTAACGGCGGGTCAAACTTGACGCCTATTCCCAGTGTCAGTGTTGCCGATGCCGACGCCGTGAGCGCCAGCGAGACCATCACGGTGACGCTCTCCGATACGACTGGGCTTTTGTCGGCGGACAACGGGGCCGGAGGCGGCGGTACGATCGCCGGGTCGGCGACGACCGGGCTCACGATCGAAGGCACACTTACCCAGGTCAATGCCGACCTATCGACGCTTGCCTACGTCGCCAACGGCTTCGGTGCCGATAGCATCGATGTTGTCACCAGCGACGGCCGGGGTGGTTCCGACTCGCGCACGATCGGCATCACCATCACCGGCAGCAACGCGCCGCCGGTGACCACGGTGGCCGGTCCGCAGCTCTTTCAGCAGGGAGGTCAAGGTGCAATTCCCATCAGCGTGGCCGATGCCGACGCGGACAGCGCCGGGGAGACGATTACAGTAGCGCTCTCCGACACGACTGGGTTCCTGTCGGCGAATGCGGGGGTTGGTGGCGGCGGCGGAACGATCACTGGCTCGGGGACGACCAAGCTCACCATCTCAGGCACGCTCGCTCAGGTGAATGCCGACCTGTCGACGCTCGACTACGCCGCCAACGGCGTCAGCACCGACAGCATCGATGTTGCTACCAGCGATAGCCGGGGTGGCGGTGACGACCACCAGATCGCCGTGAGCGTCAACGCAACGCCCATCACGACGGTCCCAGGCACACAGATGATCTTTTCGAATGGGACAACGCCCATCACCGGCGTCAGCATTGCCGATGCGGACGCGTTCAGCACGAACGAGTTCTTCACGGTCACCCTCACCGATACCATCGGGCAATTGTCGGTGCTCGGCGGCTTTCAGACCGGGCTCGACACCAACCACCTTACGATCTTCGGGCCGCTTGACCTGGTGAATTTGGAGCTCTCGACGCTGACCTACTTCGCCGGCACCACGGGCAGCGACAGCATCGACATCACCACCAGCGACGGGCGGGGCGGGTCCGAACTCGCACTCGATCGGCGTCACAGGCGCGACCATCAACGCCCCGCCGGTGACGACGGTGCCGGGCGCGCAGCTTGCCCAGTTCGTCGCGCAGCCCGCGTTCCGCATGCCGATCGCGATCTCCGGCATCAGCGTCGCGGATGCCGACGCCGATTCGGCGGGCGAAACTATCCAAGTCCATATCGATGATTCCGGTGGCTTTCTCTCGGTGTCGGCCACGCCGGGAGCCCAGATCGTCGGGTCGGGCAGTCTCGGCGTGCATATCTCCGGCACGCTTGCCGCGGTGAACGCCGCCGTTTCAACATTGACCTATACAGCCGTTAGGCCCGAACATAACGACCTTATTCTCATCAACACCACAGACAGCCGAGGCGCCGTCGGCCAAGTCGCCTCGATCAACGTCACCATCAACGAACCGCCGGTGACGACGGTGCCGGGCACGCAGACGGGCGTGCCGAACGTGACGATGAATATCTCCGGCATCAGTGTCGCCGATGACGACGGATTCCGAGAACAATTTACGGTCACGTTGACGGACACCAGCGGGACGCTCGCGGCAAACACGCGCGCCCCGGGCGGCGGCGGCACGATCGCGCAAATCATCCCCACGCAGCTGACAATTTCCGGGACACTCGACCAGGTGAACGCCGACCTCTCGACGCTGACCTATCTCGGCGACGGAAGCGACAGCATCGATGTCGCCACCGACGACGGCAGAGAAGGCCGTAACGATCACCACATTGCCATCAACGCCCCGCCGGTGACGACGGTGCCGGGCGCGCAGCTTGCCCAGTTCGTCGCGCAGCCCGCGTTCCGCGTGCCGATCGCGATCTCCGGCATCAGCGTCGCGGATGCCGACGCCGATTCGGCGGGCGAAACTATCCAAGTCCATATCGATGATTCCGGTGGCTTTCTCTCGGTGTCGGCCACGCCGGGAGCCCAGATCGTCGGGTCGGGCAGTCTCGGCGTGCATATCTCCGGCACGCTTGCCGCGGTGAACGCCGCCATTTCAACATTGACCTATACAGCCGTTAGGCCCGAGCATAACGACCTAATTCTCATCAACACCACAGACAGCCGAGGTGCCGTCGGCCAAGTCGCCTCGATCAACGTCACCATCAACGAACCGCCGGTGACGACGGTGCCGGGCACGCAGACGGGCGTGCCGAACGTGACGATGAATATCTCCGGCATCAGTGTCGCCGATGACGACGGATTCCGAGAACAATTTACGGTCACGTTGACGGACACCAGCGGGACGCTCGCGGCAAACACGCGCGCTCCGGGCGGCGGCGGCACGATCACGCAAATCATTCCCACGCAGCTGACGATTTCCGGGACACTCGACCAGGTGAACGCCGACCTCTCGACGCTGACCTATCTCGGCGACGGAAGCGACAGCATCGATGTCGCCACCGACGACGGCAGAGAAGGCCGTAACGATCACCACATTGCCATCAACGCCCCGCCGGTGACGACGGTGCCGGGCGCGCAGCTTGCCCAGTTCGTCGCGCAGCCCGCGTTCCGCATGCCGATCGCGATCTCCGGCATCAGCGTCGCGGATGCCGACGCCGATTCGGCGGGCGAAACTATCCAAGTCCATATCGATGATTCCGGTGGCTTTCTCTCGGTGTCGGCCACGCCGGGAGCCCAGATCGTCGGGTCGGGCAGTCTGGGCGTGCATATCTCCGGCACGCTTGCCGCGGTGAACGCCGCCATTTCAACATTGACCTATACAGCCGTTAGGCCCGAACATGACGACCTTATTCTCATCAACACCACAGACAGCCGAGGCGCCGTCGGCCAAGTCGCCTCGATCAACGTCACCATCAACGAACCGCCGGTGACGACGGTGCCGGGCACGCAGACGGGCGTGCCGAACGTGACGATGAATATCTCCGGCATCAGTGTCGCCGATGACGACGGATTCCGAGAACAATTTACGGTCACGTTGACGGACACCAGCGGGACGCTCGCGGCAAACACGCGCGCTCCGGGCGGCGGCGGCACGATCGCGCAAATCATTCCCACGCAGCTGACGATTTCCGGGACACTCGACCAGGTGAACGCCGACCTCTCGACGCTGACCTATCTCGGCGACGGAAGCGACAGCATCGATGTCGCCACCGACGACGGCAGAGAAGGCCGTAACGATCACCACATTGCCATCAACGCCCCGCCGGTGACGACGGTGCCGCGTTCGCTGCTCATCCAACGGGGGGTGACGACGGCGATCTCGGGAATCAGCATCGCCAATTCCGACGCCATCAGCACCGCAGAGACCGTCAGAGTGGTCCTCACCGACACGAATGGTAAACTGTCGGCGAGCACGACTGCCCCGGGTGGCAATGGCAGCGTGATCACTGGCTCCGGCACCAAACGCCTCACGATCGCCGGCACCCTCGATCAGGTGAACGCCGACCTGTCGACGCTCACTTACCTGGACAAGGCTTCCGGCGCCGACAGCATCGATGTAGCGACGACCGACGGGCGAGGCGGAAGCAACGATCACCAGATCGCCGTTGCGATCAACGCGCCGCCGGTGACGATCGTTCCACTCAATGTCAAGCTGGTCCAGCAACACGCGGCGGCGGCGATCCCGGGCGTCAGCGTCGCCGATGCGGACGCCGTCAGTGCCAGCGAAACAATAACGGTCGTGCTCACCGACACCGGCGGGTTCGGCAGGCTCTCGGCGAGCAGTTTCGTGAGCGGAGGCGGCGGCGTCATCAGCGGGACCGGCACGACGCAGCTCACCATCGAAGGCACGCTCGCCCAGATCAACGCCGACCTGTCCACCTTGAGCTATCTCGGCGATGCCTTTGGAACCGATAGCATCGATGTGGTCACGAACGACGGCAGGGGCGGCGACGACGATCATCACGTCGTCGTCGACGTCAATGCGCCGCCGGTGTTGACCGTCCCTGCCCAGCAGCTTGTTCAAGTCGTGGGGCCGATCATCGGCATCAGGGTCGCAGACGCGGACGGGCTCAGCGCGGGTGAAACCGTCGAAGTGATCCTAAACACATTTCAAGGCGGCTTGCTGTCGGCGACCCCGGGCGCCCCAGTTGGCGGCGGCACGATCATTGGCGTCGGCACGAACGTGCTCAGAATCATCGGCTCGCTCGCCGAGGTAAACGCCGACCTGTCGACACTGACCTACTTCGCGGCAAATTCGGCGTTCCTCTCCGGCTTGGATGATATCGCCGTATCAACCATCGACGGTCGGGGCGGTAGCGACGGCGGCTCAATCCTGGTGCTCATCAATTCGCCGCCGGTGACGGTGGCTCCCGCCACTATGACGGTCCAGCAGTTCACGGAAATGCTCCTTTCCCCAAATCCGTCAGATCCGTTCGCTTCTCTGATTACAGTCTTCAATTCGACGGTCAACAACCCCTTCGAAGACAATGAAACGATCACGGTCACGCTCACGGACTCGAGCGGCATCCTGTTCGCGAGCCAGAGTGCCGTGCACGGTGGCGGGACGGTGGACGGATCCGGAACGAACAATATTACGATCACCGGCACGCTGGCCCAGGTGAACGCAGACCTCACGACGCTTGCCTACTTCAATCTCGGATTCGGAACCGACAGCATCGATGTGGCCACCAGCGACGGGCGCGGCGGCAGCGACGATCATCATATCGCCGTCAGCATCAATGCGCCGGTGGTGGCGAGGGTGCCGGGGGCCCAGACCGTCCTGCAAGGCGTGAAGACGACGATCTCGGGCGTCAGCCTTGCCGATGCGGACGCGGTGAGCGCCAACGAGACGATCACGGTCACGCTCACCGACACGGCAGGCACGCTCTCGGCCAACATGAGCGGCTCGGGCGGTGGCGGCTCGATCAAGGGGTCCGGAACGAAATCGCTCTCAATCAAGGGCACGTTCGGCCAGGTAAACGCCGATCTGTCGACACTGCGCTACCTGGACAACAGCTTCGGCAGCGACAGCATCGATATTGCCGTCACTGACGGCCGCGGCGGTGGCGACAATCGTAGTATCGACGTTGCCGTCAACGCACCGCCAGTGACGACGGTCCCTGGTGCGCAGACGGTTCAACCGAACGTCGTGACGGCGATCTTCGGTGTCACGGTGATCAACGCGGACGCCGCTAGCGCCGGTGAAATCGTTACGGTCACACTCACCGACGCGGTGGGCGCGCTCTCGGCGAACAGGTTCGTCCGTGGCGGCGTCGGCAGCGCGATCATCGGGTCGGGGACGACCGAGCTCACCATCGCGGGCACGCTCGCGCAGGTGAACGCCGATTTGTCGACCCTCACCTATCTCGGCAACAGCTTCGGGACCGACAGCATCGATGTCGCCACCAGCGACGGTCGCGGCGGCAGTGATGATCATCATATCGCCGTCGGCATCAATGCTCCGCCGGTGACGACGGTGCCGGGCGCCCAGACGGTGCAATCGGGCGTAAGGAGCGCAATCGACGGGATCAGCGTTGCCGATGCGGACGCGTTCGGGCCCCTCGAGACGATTACGGTTACGCTCACCGACGCGGCGGGCGCCCTCGTCGCCAACAAGAGCGGGTCCGGCGGTGGCGGCACGATCAACGGGCTCGGCACGAGCACCCTCATGATCAAGGGCACGCTCGACCAGGTCAACGCAGACCTGTCGACGCTCCAATATCTCGGAAGGGGCTTCGAGACCGACAGTATCGACGTGGCCACCAGCGACGGCAGGGGTGGCGGCGACGATCGCACCATCGCCATCAGCGTCAACGCACCGCCGGTGACGAGGATTCGGGGTAGTCTGGAAGCTCAACAGAACGCGGTGACGGCGATCTCCAATGTCAGTGTGGACGATGCGGATGCCGTCAGCGCCGGCGAAACGATCACGTTCGCGATCAGAGACATGGAAGCGGTGGGTACGCTGTCGGCGAGCACGACCGTCCCGGACGGCGGCGGCACGATCACCGGCTCGGGGACGGCCGAGCTCAGCATCGAGGGCACGCTTGCCCAGGTGAACGCCGATTTGTCGACGCTCACCTATCTCGGCAACGGCTTCAGCTTCGGAACCGATGATCTCCGTGAGATCACCACCGACAGCCGCGGCGGTACTGACGCTCATTTTGTGATCCTGTTCGTCAACGCGCAGCCGGTGACGACGGTGCCGGGCGCTCGGACGGTGCAATCGGGCGCAGCGAGTGCTATCGACGGGATCAGCGTTACCGATCCGGAACTACGCCGCACCGAGATTACGGTCAGGCTCACCGACACGGCGGGGACGCTCTCGGCAAACCAGAGCTCGGGAGGCGGCGGCACAATCACCGGGTCCGGTACGAAGACACTCACAATCAAGGGTACGCTCGACCAGGTGAACGCCGATCTGTCGACGCTGAGCTACCTCGTCAGCATCCCAGGGACCGACAGCATCGACGTGGCTACCAGCGACGGAAGAGGTGGCAGCGACGATCATCAGATTGCCGTAAGCACGGTGGCTGCCGTGCGTCACGTCGCGGCTTTGCCCGGCAGCGGCGAAGTAACCACGGGGCATAGCGTCAGAATTACCCTTGATATGAGCGAACCCGTGAGCGTCAGCGGATCGCCGATTTCTGCTGCTCAACGACGGCGCCACGGCAAGCTTCGACACGGGACGCTCCAACGCGACCGCGTTGGTCTTCGACTCCAGCGTTGCTCCGGGGCAAATGACGACGGACCTAGCAATCTGCGGCATCCAATTGTCTTCGCCCGCTTCGATCCAAGGCGTCGCTGGAACAAACGCCGATCTGTCCGGCGCAGGCGCCGATCTCGGCCTGCGGATCAACACAGCGGGCACGGGCGATGCCGGACCAAGTGGCGGCAATTTCAGTATCAGCGGCAATCAAGAGCTCGAGCTGTTCGGGGACTCGTCCGCGAGCATCAGCTTTGCTCTCGGCAGCATACTCAAACTCGACGCGTCCGCCCATTTTACCGGTCAAGTCTCCGGGTTCGCAAATCCTGACCTCATCGACCTTTCCGATATCAGCTTTGGCGCCAACACAACGCTCGGCTTTTCGGTAAACGGCGACAATACCGGCGGCGCGCTCAACGTGAGCGATGGCACCCACATCGCCAATATCACCCTCCTTGGCCAATACACGGCCTCGCAATTCGCAATGTCGAGCGACGGTCACGGCGGAACGCTCATCACCGATCTCCCACCCGGTCAGCAGCAATTCCTTGCCCCGCCGAAAGCCTAAATCGCCATCCGCAAAAGAGTACGATCGAGGGGCCGTCGCCGACGCTATTGGCGCCAGAGGTTCGTTCATCGACCATTTGCGAGAGACTCGGGGGCAGGTTTCTTTGCGTTCTGAGAGTCTGCTCATGGCCGACTGCGGCTGTTCGCCGCGGCGCAGCAAGAGGTATCAATGTGAGACAAACCCGGACCGTCGGCTGACGATGCCCATCTCTCGCCCGCGATCCGAAGCGAATTCATGACTCCTGATTTTCATCACGGCTGGCGGCGTGCAGCGAGCAAGATTTCGGCTGTTGTCCGGCTTGCTGGATCACCTCCCGACCGCGCCAGCGATGATTCCCTCAAGGCACGCTTATCCGCCCCGCCTCGGCGGCTTCCAGCGCCTTATCGAGCCAGTTGGCGATGACCTGCGCGACTTGGTCGCTGTTCCTTTCCAGCATCATCATGTGACCGTTACCGTGGATGCCGAGGTCGGCAAGCTTGACGAAGGTCACACCGACGCCTGCTTGCTGAAGATACTCGACATTGCAATGATTGTAGCCCGCGTAGAACGAAGCCTCGGCCTCCAGAACCATGATTGGCCGCTCTCCGACGGCGACGAGCTTACGGGCGGGTTCCATTTGTCGCCAGCAACGCGCGAGATCGCGACGTTCAGGCTTTTCCTGCTGTACGAAGGACAGCGGCGACTGCGGCGTCACTGCCGGCTCATAGGTGAGCGGGTTGCTGCCCAAGCCGTAAGGCTTCACACCGGGGTTATCGCGGTAATAGTCGTCTTCCGTCTGCTTGATGGCCTTGTCCCAGCCGACATCGAACCTCTGGCTGCTGTGCACAACGACATCGTGAACCGGCGGACCGGCGGGCTCCGCCGCAACGATGGCTTTGACCAGGGCGGGCCGCGCCTGCGCCAACGGCCAAGCATACGCGCCGGATTGTGAATGCACGAGAATGATCGAAGCTCCAATCCTGTCGAGCAAAGCGGCGAGCGCATCGACGTTCATCTGCGTCTGTAAAACGCGACTTTCCATTCCCTGGGCTTCGGAAGATGCATATTGATCAAAAGTGGGATCGCCCGGCTCGCCCTTGCCGGGCCACTGCGTATGCAGCGCCGCCTGCGGCCAGAGCTTGTAGCGTTCCTGCACAGTGAATTTCTGCATGACGTAGTCGAGGGGTTGCCCGCTTGTCGCGCCATAGACATCGGGAACGAAGTTCGACCGCCCACGCGCGACTTGATCGACGACGTAAACGCCATATCCCAGACGCGCGAAGTATTGCGCCCATCCCGGGCGGCCGTCGGGAGTAGAGATGAAGCCGGTCCCGGTCTGGTCGCCACCGTGAACAAGAACAATGGGAAATGGGTGTTTCAGCTGAGCGGGGATGAGGTATTCAACGTACATCTGCCCAATATGGTGGTCGGCGGCGTGTGCTTTGTCATAGGAGCCGCCCACGAAGAAATTTCCAAACGCCGAGAGCGCCAATGTCGGTTCGTTCCGACTCTGGGCGGCGGCGGGTTGCCAGGACGTCGCGCTAGACAGAGTTATCATCAGGGTGGCCGCGCCCCATGCGCTTATGCCCGAAGCGAGCGGCCGGTCCGACTTTCCTACACTGCTCGTCATGGCTCGGATCCTCTTCGCTGTTGCGCGGGTGGGCAAACAAAACGGCCAGAACGAAATTGGTATTCCTCTAATAAACTCGTGAAGTATCCGCCAACTCGGCAACGCGATTATCGGCGCGGCGGAGCCGCCGACAAAGCTCGCGGTTGATATTCTGCAATACCATTACATAAGCGTGGATGTCGGCCTTGTAGTACGCGTAAAGGTCTCGGGCCGTGAGCTCGTACAGCACGGTTTGGGTCTCCGCCAGGACGGTGGCTGATCGCTTCTGCATTTCGATGAGCGTCATTTCGCCGAAAAAATCACCCCGCGCGAGACCGGCCATGCGGATCATATGACCCGAATCCCCGAGCTTGCTCACTACGAGCTCGCCGGACTGAACAATAAACATCGAGCGCCCCTGTTCTCCTTCCGCTACCACAGCGGCGCCGGCGTCGAAGCGGCGCTCGACCAGCATTGAGACCAGGAGATCGAGGCTTGCGTCCGAGAGGCCGCCGAAAAAAGGGGTGGCGACCAAGAACGCTTTCAGATCGGGCGAGCTGACAGCCATCGGCGTAATATACTCCCGCTCCCGGGACTTGACAGCACCCTCCGCTGTTAGCCCCAACCGGCGGTTCGCTGCCGCGCAGCGGTGCGTCAGCTATGAGGGGAGAACCCGACATTGGGCGTCGAAGGCCGATACCGCCGTTCTTCACGCCGGATGGGCCGATCTTGCGGGGGTTGCCGGTTGAGATAGGGTGCAGCGCGGCTTGCCGTCTGCTCCTCAATAGCTCAGCGTCCGTGTCAACCGTAAAGGAGGATTCGCGTGGCCGACCCCGAACAAATTAACTCGGATCAGCTTGCCTTCTGGAACGGGCCGGGCGGCCACACCTGGGTCGCGCGACAGAAGCACACCGACATCACCTTGGAGCCGGTGACGGAGGCCTTGCTCACCTTCGCCGCGCCGCGGGCCGGTGAACGGGTACTGGATATCGGCTGCGGTTGCGGCACGACCACGCTGAAATTTGCGCGCGCCGTGGGCCCCGCCGGCAGCGTGGCGGCGTTGGATATCTCCGGGCCGATGCTGGCTGAGGGACGGGCGCGCGCCGAGGCCGCCGGCATCGCCAATGTCGCTTGGCGGCTGGCCGACGCCGCCACGGCGGAGCTGGACGGATTCGATTTGCTGACGTCGGCCTTCGGCGTGATGTTCTTCGGCGACCCGGTGGCGGCCTTCGCCCACATGCGCCGCGCGGCCTCCCCTGACGCGCGAATGGCATTCGTGTGCTTTCGGCCGCCTGCCGAGAACCCGTGGATGGAGGTGCCGATGAACGCGGTCTCTCGCCACCTGCCCCCGCGGCCGAAACCGGCGCTGAACGCCCCTGGAATGTTCGCCTTCGCCGATCCGCGGCGCGTATCGGAGGTTCTCACCGCGGCCGGCTGGGCGCTGCCTCGGCTCGACAAGCTTGATCTCGATCTGGACATCGCCGCTGGCCGCGGGCTGGAGGAGGCTGTGATTCAGTCGACCAAAATCGGCGCCATTAACAGCTGGCTGCGCGGCCAGTCCGCGGAGGTCGTCGCAGCCGCCATCGCGTCCGTCCGCGAGGCGTTGACGGCGCATCTGGACGGCGCGAGCGTGCGCTTGCCCGGTGCGATGTGGTTGGTCAGCAGCGCGCCCGCCTGAGCAAGCGCCGCCCCTACCGGGTTTTGTTGCAGTGCATGAGTCCGGAAGTGTGCTCTGGCCCCAAGCGACGGTTCACGGCAGCGCAGCAGCGCGTCCGTATTGGAGGGGGAACCGGACGGCCGGTGGATGAGGCCCGAACCGCCGCTCCGAATGGAGCGGCGCGACTTCATCACGCTTCTCGGCGGCGCGGCGGCCTGCGCCTTCCTCCGTCAGTGGACTTTGCGACAGACGACAATGATGTTGTGGCCGCCGATGGTGTGATAGCCCCGCGCGAATGCACCGGTAGGCGCGAGAGCGGCGTTTGCGATGGTAACGATCGCCGCGAGGGCGAGAATGGGTTTACGCAGCAGCATTGGATGTCTCCCGTTGAAACCGGATCGCGTTGGATAGCGTCTATGTGTCTGACGCCTCGCACCAGGTGTTCAACCGCGCATCCACCATTCGAACGGAATGTGACGGCCGTCACAGAGATATCGCGCGAGGCACGTGAGCGTCCTGGGATGACTTTTTCGACCTATTGAGCTGCCAAGGCCGAGAGCGCCGCTTTTAACCCGACCCGACGTCCAAGACGTCCCGCCCAGTATTTTGCGGTGCATGAGTTCGCCGCTGGCCCGAACCGGCGGTTCCCGGCTGCGCAGCAGGGCGTCCGCAATTGACGATACAGTTGGGCTCGACGCGCGGCGCTTGATCCTGACCGTCCACTCTGCCTACGGGTAATGCTCTCACGATCAAATGACAGGGCGCGTCGAAGCGCAATGACCACTTCTGGCCCTACCCGGTAGTGCCGGCCGCCCGATAAAGTCCGGTTGTGGGGGCAGACCGGACCAATGCCCAAGTCGCCCCTTCGGGCCGGTCTTGACCCAAAGCGGTGCGATGCCCGTCGCCAACCCGAGGGTCTCGATCAATTCAGCGCGAACACGAACAGGTAGCTCGAGTCCGCGAGATTATCGTACTTGATCGGGTGCAGGTGCCGGCCGCTCGATTGCACGGCGAGGAATTGCTTGGGTCCGATCGAGTAGGTCACCGGCGAGCCCTTGAGCGGCGTGCCGAGATTGAAGCGCCACAACTCCTCGAGCGTTTCGTCGTTGTAGGCGATGACCCAGCCGTCTTGCGTAGCGGTAAAAACGACCCCGCCCGCCGTGACCAACGCGCCCGAGCGGATCTCGATGTCGGTGATGGCCTTCGCTACGATCTTGTTGTTGACGGTGTCGTAGGCGGTGACGGCGCCGTAATAGAGGTCGCTGGTGAAGGTCCGTCGTTCGCTCGCCTTGGCGTCGATGCCGCCGTCCGGCCCCTTGAAGGCGACCTTGGCGCCGTTCTGCGAGAAGCAGCCCTCGGCGCCCACCCCATAGGCGATGTGCTTGACCGGGTTGTAGGCCGGCGGCTGGTGGGCGACGCCGCCGTGCCAAGTCGGACAAGTGCGCTTCATGCCGTCGCCGCGCAGCGCCCGCGCCGCCGGAACATAGACCTGCACGTCGAGCTTGGGATCGTATTCGACCGGCTTCCCGGTCTTGGGATCGAGCCCCTTGGTCCAGTTCAGATCATTGACGTATTGGGAGCCCTTGATGAAGCTGCCGTTGCCGCGGTCGAGCGCGTAGAAGAAGCCGTTGCGCGCGAAATGACCGACCACCTTGCGGTTCTCGCCATTGATGGCGACGTCGTAGAGCATATGGACGCCGATTTCATCGTAGTCCCACGAGTCGTTGGGCAGGTATTGGAAATACCAGACGAGCTTGCCGGTATCGATGTCGAGCGCGACCACCGAGTCGGTATAGAGGTTGTCGCCCGGGCGCGCTTGCGGATCATATTGCGGCATCGGATTGCCGGTGCCCCAGATGGTCAGCCGGGTCGCCGGATCGTAGGAACCGGTCTGCCAGATGCCGCCGCCGCCGGTCTTCCAGGCATTGTTGCTGTCTTTCCAGGTTTCGCTGCCCGGCTCACCCGGCTTGGGCACCGCATACCAGCGCCACAGCTCGTTGCCGGTCTTGACGTCGAGCGCCGCCAGCCAGCCGCGGGTTCCGCTTTCGCCCGCGGTGGCGACGATGACCTTGCCTTCGACCGCCAGCGGCGCGGTGAGGAACCGTTCCCGGTTGCCGAACTCGTTGGCGACGGCCAGCTTCTTGTCCCAGACGATCTCGCCGCTGTCGCGATTGATGGCGATCACGCGGCCATCCGGCAGATTCGCGATCACCAGGTCTTCCCACAACGCGATGCCGCGGGTGCGCGGCACATTGCCCTCGTGCCGCACCCCGGAATTGCTGATCCAGACGTATTCGCCCTTGTTGGGGTTGCGCGCGTCGATCTTGTAGACCGTGCCCCAGCCGTCGGTCGTATACATGAAGCCGTTGTCGATGAGCGGATTGACCTCGTTCTCCGGCCCGTTCTGGCTGATATCCTGCATGCCGCCGAGCGCGAGCGCCCAGGACAGCCGCAGGTTCTTGACGTTGTCCCGGTTGATCTGGGTAAGCTTCGAGTAGCGGCTCGAGGCGTAATCCCCGTTCATCATGAGCCAGTTCTGCGGCTCGTTCTGCGCATTGAGGAGGCGGTCCTTGTTGACCGTCAGCTTGTAGTCGGCGGCTGGCGCCGCTGCGATAAATGCGATGACCAATATGCTTGCCAATGCGGCGTATCTCAGCGCGAGCCGTTTCCCGGTACCATGCGGCATGACGAGACCTCCCTGGCGAGGACGCTGCTTCTTTCGCCCAAAATCATAGCATGACGCGAGGGGACGCAATACCCGCGATTTGCGCATGGATGGCCGACGGTTTGTCCGGTTATTGGAGTGAAGCGGTCGCGGTGGCTGCGCGATCGAAATGACGCGATTGAACCGAAACGGACTTGAACCGGACACATCGGGGGCTTTGAAATCGCGTTGAATGCTTACCTTTAGTACGATAAATTGCTTCCAAGCCCCTCGGCAATGCCGTCGGGTCCAGGTTTGAGCCAATGGCAAATTCTGTCCGCCCCACGATCATCGAGAAATACGCGAACCGGCGCCTCTATAATACCGGCACCTTCACCTTGGTGACGCTCGATGAGCTCGCGGCAATGGTGAAGCGGCGCAAGAATTTTGTCGTCTACGACGCGAAGACCGGCGCCGACATCACCCAATCGGTGCAGGCGCAGATCGTCTTTGAACGGGAAAACTCGCACGGCGCACGATAGCCATAGCCACTTCCGTTATTGGCCCATCTGCAACATTCGACGGAGCCGCCGGCACGTCCGCTCACAGGGGAGAACCCGGCATTGCGCGGCCAAGGCCGCTACCACCGCTCTTGATCCAGAGCGGACCCTCGGCGCGTTGTCGCGTGTAGCTCGGATTAAGCGCAGTCCGCAGGATGGTCCGATACCGTCGCAATTTCCTTGCGGGCCCCGCGCGGTTGCATTTGCGCGTTTGCTGCTATTTCCGCCCGCATAAGCGACCGCTGTCTATTCAAACACCGTTGTAGGGTTCCTTTGATCGGCGACCATAAAGACAAGAACCTTGGCACGCTGGTCCGTACTCGGATTGCGTGACGTTGTATGGACCGCGTTTGGCGGTTCGTAGAACGTATCGCCGGCTTTCTTGATGACACTGGGCTGCCCATCGATCGCAAATTCGACCATTCCCTCAAGGACGTATCCAAACGTGTGGTGTCCCGGGTGGCGATGCCGTGCGGTGCTTGCACCCGGCTCTTGATCAACAATAAGAATACGGACCTCTCGGCCCGGCAGATCGCCAAGCACTTGAGTAAGCAGCTGCCGTGGCCCGCTGGCGGTCGTCTGGGCCGCTGAAGGTGCAACAAATGTCGTGGCTCCCCATGTCGCGAGTGCGGAGAGCAATGCGGCCGTCGCCGCAATGACGCCATATGATGCCGCTGATCCCGTCTTGATGACCAACATTGAACAGTCCTCCTTGGTCGTATTGTCGTTGTCGGCAGTTGACCCTAAGCCGACGTGCTCCTTCCACGCCCTGGATTCCATTGCTATCATGCCAGCGGAGCCCAAAGCGACGGCAAATCCCAACCAATGTCGGCTTTCCCAATTCCGATAGAGAGCTGGCTGCCGAAGCGCAGCCCGAACGACCAGGGAGGTATCATGTCCGAGCAATTTCGCAATGTGGTCCGGTACTCTCTCAGCGCCGGCCTTTTGGCCGGGTTCCTGAGCGTCGGGATCGCGCCGGCCCTCACTCAGCAGGATCGGCCTGATTTCTCCGCCAACAATGCGGGATGGGTCTCCGCGGGCGGCGAATGGATTGCGCTGCCCGACAGCCCGTCACCGGTCAAGCAAGACTCCGGCTATCGATATGTCCCCAACAATACGCGCCAGCAGCCGACCTTCCGCATCGCGGATGTGAGCAATTCTAATCTGACGCAATTTGCCAAGGACTCGCTCAAAAAGGCCAACGAAGATGTGCTTGCCGGCAAGCCGATGTGGTCGCGGTCGGCCCGTTGCTGGGCAACCGGCGTCCCGGCATTTTTGCTGACCCCGGCGCAACCGATGTTCTTCATCCAAACACCGAAGCAAGTCACGATGATAGCGCAGCACGATGACGATGTGCGGCGCGTCTATCTGGACGTGCCGCATTCGGCCAACCCAAAGCCAACCTGGTACGGCGAATCGGTGGGGCACTACGAGGGTGACACGCTCGTGATCGATACGATCGGCCTGAATGACAAGACTTTCATCGACAATTTTCGCACGCCGCACAGCGACAAGCTCCATGTGATAGAGCGCCTGCGCATGGTCGAGGCCGACAAGTTTCTCGAGGCCGAAGTTCTTATCGACGATCCGGCGGTTTTCATCAAGCCGCTCCATGTCACCAAGCGCTCGCGGCGGGTGCAGGCGGCGCTCAGCGAATGGCGATGCGCGGACGGCGAAATGAATAACCCCTTCACCAAGGGCGCCGACCCGCTGCCGATGGCCGCAAACGCTGATTTCTAAGCGCGCTGGAGCTTGGGATGGGGGATGTGCGGGGCGCGAGTTACCTCGCGCCGCTACCGCGAAAACGGCTTTTTGCTGCAGCGCATATTCCGATTCTGACCCGACCCGGAAGTGCGGAACGATGCCAAATGAGTCCGCTTATTCGGGTAGAGCCGAAAACTTTTGCTCGTCCTGAGGATTACGGGTTTTGACTCAATTCGCACATCTGCAGGCTGATTTTGCCGTGAGGCACGACACAGCAGGCAACCCTGCGACGTGGTAGGATTTTAGAACGATAACAGCCCCTGAGAATGCGGGCTGTGCCGTGGGCTGCCAGGGCGGCAAACGGCGATGTTCGAGAGCGGCGGACGTGCAAGTATCCGCCGGAATTGATACCTCAATTGCATTGCTTTGAAATAGGCTTCAGTTAAGTCTACTCGGCAATTCCGCGGCGCCCGGCGCTTCGCTCGCCTATCCTGACCCGTGTTGCGGGGCGGATGCGCGGATGGATGGGCGCGTGAGACTGTTTCGCGGGATACGATCACACCTTTTGGGGCTGGTGATGGCGGCCGTCGCTCCGCTGACCGTCCTGGTTGGGGCCGGGCTCTGGAGTCAGCTGCAAAGTGACCACGCCGTCGTGGCCGAGCATGCCGTCAACGTGGCGCGGGTTCTGGCCGCTCGGATCGACGACCACATCGGCGACCTCGAAAGCCTGCTGTTGGCGCTCGGACACTCCGTGTCGTACGATCCGGCCGACCGAGGCAGAAATGACGTGCTGCTGCAGGAAGTGAAACGGGAGTTGCCCTACATCGATTCGGATATTCTGTTGTTCGATGTCGAGGGCAGCAATATCGGAACCTCGAAAGACCCGGACTATCCGCGCCCCAACGCCCACGACCGCACCTATTTCCGCGAGGCCCTGGTGGATCACCAGCCGGCGGTCGGCGATCCAATTCCGGTGCGGAGCGGAAACTGGGTCATCAATGTGGCCCGCCCGATCAAGGATGGAGAAGGCCGGATACGGGCGGTTCTGACAGTCGGACTGCTCGTCCAACACTTCCAGGACATATGGAAGCAGCATGGACTGCCTGACGGCAGCATCATCGCCGTCAACAATGCGAAGGGCGTCCTGCTGGCCGGCACGGGGCCGGTGCAAGGATTAATCGGTCAGCACGGCGAGTGGACTCATCTGCCGCTGCGCATCGCCGCCCAGGAAGGCAGCGACAGGTCGCACTGGATACGGCTCGACAGTGTGGAGCGCATGAACGGCTTTGCCACGGCGCAACGTGTCCCCTGGGTGGTGACAGTCGGGGTGCCGGTCGACTTCGCGTATGCAGCGCTCGCGAGCCGCCTGAAATGGGGCGCCCTGACCATCGCCGGCACGCTCGCGCTCGCCTTCACGATCGCGTGGCTGCTTTCGGGGCGCATCGCGCTCCCATTGCATCAGCTCGGAAAAGATGCAGCGGTGCTGGCGGGTGGCGATCTAAGTCATCGGACCGCGGTGCGGGGCCCCGACGTGGTCGGGGCGCTGGCCGACAGCTTCAACCAGATGGCACAGGCGCTCGAGGATCGGCGGCAAAAGACGCGCCTTGCCAGAGACGAGATGCGGCAGGCCAAGGATACGCTCGCGACCATCATCGATACCTCGCACGTCGCCATCGTCTGCCTGGATGCCAACCAGTCCATCGTGCTATGGAACCGCGGCGCCGAGCAGATGTTCGGTTACACCGCCGAGAAGGTGCTCGGTCAACGCAGCGAGCTGGTTCCGCTCGAAGGCAAGGTCGAAGCGCAGGAGCTGTTCCGCCGTGCCTACAACGGGGAGACCATCCGCGAGGTGCAGGTCAAGCGGCGGCGTAAGGACGGCGCGATCCTCGACGTGCGGCTCGCCGCCGCCCCGATGCACAATGACGACGGCACGGTTCGCAACGTCGCGTTCGCTTACGAGGACATCACCGACCGCAAGCGCGCCGAAGAACAACTGCGCCGGCTCGCCCACTATGACCCGCTCACCGGCCTGCCCAACCGAACCCTGCTGCAGAAGGAGCTGAAGCGGCTGCTCGCGGAAGGCAGGCCCACCTCGGTCGTCCTCTTCGATCTCGACGAGTTCAAAGACGTCAACGACACGCTCGGCCATTCGAGCGGCGACCAGCTGCTCATCGAGGTCGGCCGGCGCCTGCTCCGGGTGGCGGAGGAGCGGTCGCTCGTGGGCTTGGCGAGCCGAACTCGGCGGCGACGAGTTCGTGGTGGTGATCTCGGGCTGCGGCGATCCGCGTATCATCAACGAGGTCGTCAATCTGATACTGAGACGGCTGAGCGAGCCCTTCATCATCAACGGCCAGCAGGTGCATCTCGGCGCCAGCGCCGGCGTGGCGATCGCGCCGAACGACGGTTCGAATGTCGATGAGCTGATCGCGAATGCGGATTTGGCGCTCTACCAGACCAAGTCGGATGGCGGCAAGGGGCTGCGCTTCTTTACGCCGGTCTTGCGAGCCCACGCGCAGGCACGGCGCAACCTCGACATCGAGCTCCGGCGCGCCTTTGCGCAAGACGAGTTGGTGATCTATTTCCAGCCACAGGTCCGGCTCTCCGACGATGCGGTGGTCGGGGCGGAAGTGCTGCTGCGCTGGCGGCATCCGCAGCACGGCGTGCTCTCCCCCGGTGCCTTCATCGATGCGCTGGCGGAGAGCCCGATCGCGCCCGGTGTCGGCCGCTGGATCATCCGGAGCGCTTTCGAAAGGCTGTCGACCTGGCGCGCGATGGGGCTGCCGCTCGCGCGCGTGGGCGTCAACCTGTTCCCGGCGCAGGTCTACGACGAGATGCTGCCAAAGGACATCGCCGGGGCGCTGCGGGATTTCGGCCTGCCGGCGGATGCGCTCGAGCTCGAGATCACCGAGAACGTCGCGCTCAACCGCGAGGATTCGAGCGTCCTGCAGTCGCTGCACGACCAGGGCGTAAAGCTTGCCTTCGACGATTTCGGCACCGGCTACGCTTCGTTGAGCCACCTGAGCCGCTTCCCGGTTTCGCGCATCAAGATCGACCGCAGCTTTGTCGGCAAGATCACCCAGGACGCGCAAGATGCCGCGATCGTGCGCTCGCTCATTGTCATGGCGCACAATCTCGAGCTCGGCGTGATCGCGGAAGGCGTCGAGACGGCGGAGCAAGCCAACTTCCTGCGGGACGAGAGGTGCGAGGAGGCGCAAGGTTTCCTGTACGCCAAGCCGCTACCGGCCAGGGAATTCGAGGCCTATCTGCGGACCCGGCGCCTCGCGCTCGGCACCGTCGACGCCTCGCAGCTGAGGTCGGCGCACGGGCAACTATCCCCCGGCAAAGCCGGGGGCTTTAGGCATAGGGCAGCTGGAAGCGGCCGCGAGGGTGGCTGACGCGGCCCGATTGGTTGGGCCGCCTAAAGGCGGTCGCAGATTGAGTTGACCAAGGCGTTAATTTTTGATTCTTGATTCTTAATTCTTGATTCTTAATTCTGATTCTGATTCTTAATTCTTCGATTCTTGATTCTTCGATTCTTAATTCTTTGATCTTGGGATCGGCCACGGCTGCGTTCAGCTCGCCGTTGAGTTCGCGCCGGCCCCGGGGCGGTTCTCCACGACGAACTGCTGGCCAAGTCGCTCCGACAGCCATTGGCCCATCAGGCGAGCGGCAATGTCGGCTCCGCCGCCTGCGGCAAAACCGACAACAATACGCACCGGCCGCACCGGGAAGGGTTGCGCCCGGCTGGATTGCACACCATCAGGCCATCATGTATGTCGGCCGAATCCTCGGGGGGTGCCAAAGTGGTCTCCCCGCGAGGGCGGCCTTCGAGAGCCAACCGGAAAACATCTGCTCGGTCCGAGGATTTTCGGGTTTTGACCCAGAGCGGTCATTGGCTTCTTCCAACGTAGTTGGTACCTGAGATAGAGTGGCGACGCGTGTTCGGAGGTTGCAACCAAGCGTTAGTCAATATCCTCTGACTGGCCAGCGAAATGGCCAGTAGAAGCGGCAAACGGTCCACTTATGCCTGACGGCTCTTCCACCGCCCATCTTTATCGTCCCAAGCTGGTTACCGTACTGGACGAAGGTTATGACCTCACCGCCCTACGTCGAGATGCGACAGCGGCATTGACGGTCGCAGTCGTTGCGTTGCCTCTTTCAATGGCAATCGCCGTTGCCTCGGGAGTAGGCCCGGAGCGCGGCCTGTACGCTTCCATTATCGGCGGGTTCCTGGTCTCCGCGCTGGGGGGAAGTCGGTTCCAGATCGGTGGTCCGGCGGGAGCGTTCATCGTCCTGGTCGCGGCAGTCGTCGGCAAGTTCGGTTTAGAAGGTCTTCTGCTTACGGTGATGCTATCCGGGCTGCTGCTGACGATTATCGGGGCGCTTCGCATCGGCGCACTCATCCGTTACATGCCGCATGCCGTCACGGTCGGTTTCACTTGCGGGATCGCCGTCACTATTCTCGCTAGCCAGCTCAAGGATCTCGGCGGTCTGACGTTGGCGGGGGCCGAGCCAGGCCCGCTGTTGGCGAAACTCGCCGCACTCTTCTCGGCAATCGACACGCTTAATCTCAATGCCCTGACCGTGGGTGTCGGGTCAGCCACATTGATTTTCGTGCTGCTCTGGTGGCGCCCGTCCTGGCCCGGCATGTTGACAGCCGTTGTCCTGGCTTCAGTAGGCGTTTGGGTATTCGGGCTGCCGGTGGACACGATCGGCAGTCATTTCGGTGGAATTCCGGAGGGGCTGCCTGTTCCGCGCCTGCCTTCGCTTGCGGCCGATCGAATCCTGATTGTTCTGCCCTCTGCCTTGTCATTTACACTGCTCGGAGGCATCGAGAGCTTGCTTTCCGCGAAGGTGGCTGACGGTATGACCGCGCGGAAGCATCGCTACAACATGGAGCTGGTCGCGCAAGGCCTTGCGAACATAGCATCCGCGCTGTTCGGCGGAATCAGCGTCACCGGTACGATCGCACGCACTGCGACGAATATTCGCGCCGGTGCAAAAAGCCCGATGTCCGGCATCATGCATTCGATCTTCCTGCTGGGCTTCATGCTGGCGGGAACCAAGTTGGCGGCGTTCGTGCCGCTCTCGGCGCTCGCGGGCGTGCTGGTGGTCGTCTGCTGGAATATGGCGGAAAAAAGGGAGTTTGTTGCACTTCTCCACGACTGGCGGACCGCCGCGGTCCTGCTTGCAACCTTTGGACTGACACTGGCGGAAGACCTCACCGTCGGAATTGTCGCCGGGTGCGCGCTCGGAGGGGGGCTCGCTCTCCTCGGCCGCTCAGTACCGAAGGAAGACATGTAACCCCGCGATGTCCGATCCAGAGCAGTCATGCGGAGCGCAGAATGTTTGATTGCATCTCTTTCTTGGAGGCTGTTCTCGCGTTTGGGCCCTATTCCAAGAGACCCGACGTGGGGTAGACTTGGAAAATCGAACCGAGGAGCGCTCGATGAAAACCCCCATGAACGGCATTCGTCACGTAGCTTTGATTGCCGCGGTTCTTTTGCCCAATCATGTTTTCGCGCAGACGACGCCACCGTTATCGGTATGCCTCGGCGAGGCGAAGGCTCCCGCGTGCGATGCCGCACGCGGCGATCGGGCCGACGGCTGGCACGCGCAAAGTCGCGCCGAGGTCATGGCGCCGCACGCCGTGGTGGCCACCAGCCAGCCGCTCGCCGCCCAGACCGGTTTGCAGATGATGCTACGGGGCGGCAATGCCATCGACGCGGCGGTGGCTACTGCGGCGGTGCTCAACTTGGTCGAACCCATGATGACCGGTGTTGCGGGCGACCTTTTTGCCGTCATTTACGTGGCGAAGGAAAAGAAACTCTACGTCTTGAATGCAAGCGGCATGGCCCCGTCGGGCGCGACGGTCGAGCGCTTCGCCTCGCTCGGCTACCGTGCCGATCCGGCCAATTGGGGACCGGGATCGGGGATGCCGGCCTTCGGCATACTACCCGTAACCGTGCCGGGCTCCGCCTGGGGATGGGAGGAAGTGCTCAAACGTTTCGGCAAGCTGAGCTTCAAGGAAGTTCTGCAGCCGGCGATCGACTACGCCGAGAACGGGTTCCCGGTTTCTCAGCGGATCGCCAATGACTGGCACCTGCCCAATGCGCTGCCGCTCAAGGCCTGCTGCAGCTCGCTCGATCCGGATTCGGTGGCGACTTGGTATATCGACGGGAAACCACCGGTGGCCGGCCAGATTTTTCGCAATCCCGGTCTCGCGAAGACCTTTCGCCTGCTGCAGCAGCACGGCCGCGACGCGTTTTACAAGGGCGAGATCGCCCAGGCGATCGTGGCAAAATCGAACGCGCTCGGAGGCAGCATGACGCTCGAGGATCTCGCCAACTACAAGGGCGAATGGGTCGAGGCGGCGGCAAGCGACTATCACGGTTACTCGCTCAACGAGCTACCTCCGCCCTCGCAGGCTTGGGGCGCCAATCTGATGCTCAACATTCTTGAAGCCTGCGTGCCGAAGTGGTCGAAAGGCGCGACACTCGCGAGCCTCGGGCCGCGCAGTGCGAAATACTGGCATTTCCTGGTCGAGGCGAAGAAGCTCGCCTATGCCGACCTGTTTCGCTACAACGCCGACCCCCGCTTTGTAAAAGTGCCGATCGACATGCTGTTGTCGAAGGCGCACGCCGATTCGCTGTGTGCCAAAGTCGATACCGAGCGCGCCTCGGCGACCGGGCCGACGTCCACCGCCAATTCAGCCGGCGACACGATCGTGCTGTCGGCGGCCGATGACGAAGGAAACATGGTCTCCTGGGTCAACAGCAATTACGCACTGTTCGGGTCGGGGGTTACGGTGCCGGGTTATGGATTCATGCTGCACAATCGCGGGGCGCTTTTCTCGCTCGACGCGAAAAGCCCAAACGTGATCGAGCCGCATAAGCGGCCGTTTAACACGCTGTCGGCCGGGTTCGTGATGAAGGACGCAAACCCTCTCATGACGATCACGTTGATGGGCGGCGATATGCAAGCCCAAGGCCATGCGCAGGCGCTGGTGAACATATTCGATCTCGGCGCCAATATGCAGGCCGCGTCGGACATGGCTCGCTTCCATCATGCCCAGGTGCCGAACCGGTTGGAGCTCGAGTTCGAACCTTTATGCACTGGTCGGCAAGGAGCTCGCCGGCATGGGGCACAATGTGGCCTCGGTCGACGGAGCCGCTGTCGGCGGTTTCCAATCGATCCTCGTCGTGCCGCCTGCTCCGGCGAGCACGGGCACCCAGCAGACGCACGGCTTCTATAGAGCCGGGTCCGACCATCGCAAGGATGGTCAGGCTGTCGGTTGGTAACGAAATTCGACGCTGGGAGAGCGCAAGACAGCTTGAGCCGTTCAGCCGTAAGCAATGCCCGGCTTGCTTTGCCTATAATATAGCCATCAGGATCGCGAATGTGGCAGCGCGTCTCGCCGTAATTGTCCTTTGGCTCCGTGATAAACTCGGCTCCTCGTTTTCGCCATAGCTCATAGCCCGCTTGAATATCCGCAACCCAGATATTCATAAAGCTGCTGACTGAATCGGGGTCGGCGGGAACGCCGAGCGTCACCGATGGTTTGTCGGGTGTCGGACCGCCGACGACGTTGACAATGAGCCACGCGTTCGCGATCTGGAGGTACCCCGGCGCACCGCGGCTATCGCCTCTGCTCAGAATGCGACCTCCGAAGACCGTTTGGTAAAATCGCGCCGATCGTTCGATGTCCGCGACCGTGAGAAAGTGCGCAACGGTAAACCCATCCTGCGGCGGCATCTGATAGCTTTTCTGCTCGACTTCTGCCTGGTTCATGGACGACTTCAATTCGGGTATGGGGTTTCTACGTTCGCCAAAAGAGCCTCAACCAGCACAGGTCGAGAGCGGTTCGAGCTCGCCCAACATCGTGGGCAGCAGCTCGGAGACCGTCGGATGGATGTGCATCGCCCGCTGCATCACCGTGTACGGCGCCTTCGCGTACATCAAATCGAGCAGTGCGTGGACCACCTCGTCGCCGCCGACCCCGAGGATGGAAGCTCCGAGAATTCGCTTGTCGCCGGCATCGACCAATATCTTCATGAAGCCCTGCGTCTCGCCTTTTTCGACCGCGCGGCCCACTTTTGTCATCGGTCGCTTCGCAATCATGGCCGGCTTGCCGCGTTCGCGGACCTGCCGTTCCGTCATTCCTGCCCGCCCCAGCGGCGGGTCGATGTAGAGCGCATAGGCTTGGACGCGGTCGGAGACGCGGCGGCGGTCGGAGTCGAGCAGGTTCGCCGCGACGATCTCGTAATCGTTGTAGGACGTATGGGTGAAGGCGCCTTTGCCGTTGCAATCGCCGAGCGCCCAGATCCCCGGCACGTTGGTGCGCAGCTCATCATCGACTTGAATGTAGCCGCGTTTGTCCACCGCCACGCCGGCCTTGTCGAGTCCGAGATCGTCGGTGTTCGGGCGGCGTCCCACCGCCAGCAGCAAGTGTGAGCCCGCCACCATCGGCGAACCCACCGCACAATCGACGCCGACCGATACTCCCGTGCCGTCGCAGGCAACGTTCAGGCATTTGGCGCCGAGGCGAACCCCGATGCCCTCCTGCTCGAGGATGTCGGCAACCGCGTCGGAGACATCCTCGTCCTCGCGGGCGATCAGCCGCGGCTGCATCTCGATTACGGTGACCGCGCTGCCGAACCGCCGATACATCTGCGCGAACTCGAGCCCGATATAGCTGCCCCCGACAATCAACAGATGCTCCGGCACAAAATCCACGTTCATCATCGAGCTGTTGGTCAAATAATCGACCCGGTCGAGACCGGGCATGGGCGGGACCGACGCGCGACCGCCGACGTTGATGAAGATTCTCTCCGCCCTCAGCACTTCCGTGCCGACCGCGACCTCTCGCGGCGAGATGAAGCGCGCGGGCTCCTGATAGACCGTTGCGGATTTCAGCCCCTTCATCCAGCTCTCGATGCCGTCTCGCGATCGCCCGGAGATCGCATCTTTGCGCGCTTTGACGGCTTTCATGTCCACCGTGACTCCGCCCGGCACCCGCACGCCGTAGTCGCCGGAGTGCCTCGCGACTTTCGCCGCATAGGCGCTCGCGATCAGCGTCTTTGTCGGGATGCACCCGGTATTGATGCAAGTTCCGCCGAAGGATCCGCGCTCGATGACGGCAACCTTCATACCGGAATCGACCAGGCGGGCAGCCAGCGGCGGTCCGGCTTGTCCGGTGCCGATGATGATGGCGTCGAACTTCTGCATCGTCAGAACCACCATGGCGGCCGCCGCATTGACCGCCGTCAATTTTCGCGAATTTCCGCTTTTCCGCAGCCCCGGCATCGCCCGAGCTGATACCGCAGGATGCCGGTGCGGCTCGGCCGCCTGAACGGGTTCTTCTATGTGATCAACGGGTCAACGCAGAGTCCGTAAGGCGGGTGAGCTGATCAAGGCCCACTGGCCATCCTCGAGCAGAAACTGCACGAACAGCGCGGCCGCCCAAAACGCCGATATTCCCAGCCGCCGTCCCTGTCAGAAATCTTCGCTTCCGCGTGACCGGACGACCCAACGATGTGGCGGATACTGCTTAACCGGAGCGGCCTCCGCGGTCGCGCGCGTCTCCATCCGAATCCAATCGTCCATATCAGCTCTCTGCGCCTAGCGCCATTTCCTATGCCGAACAGCGTCCCCGACGTCAAATCAGCGTGGGCCCGGGCCCCGCCCGAGCACGCCCGCGCCGCACTAGGCCCACGGGCCCCCCACCCCTGCCCTCCCCTTGAGGGAGCGCATCGAGCTTGTTGCTCCATAGCGGCTCAACAGCTAATCGATCGCGTCGACCACCTTGTTCTCCTTGGGGTCGACGATCACGACCTTGCCGTCCTCGACGAAGAACAAATGGGTTTTGATCTGGGGAATCTTGTCGGCAACGACCTGCGGCATTGGATTGAGATTGACGCTGGCCGGCACCGTCGCCCCCAGCGTGATGTCGGTGTTCTTCGGGGCCGGGGCAATGTTGATATCCTTGATCAGCTCCTTGATGACATGGCGCTGCTCGAGAGTGAGGTTGATCTTGGGCTGGACCGGGACCGCGGGCGCCTGGGCAGGTGCAACCGGGACTTGGGCGCGGACCGTGACCAAGCCCAGTAAGGTAACGGAAGACGCCGCCATCAACGCCAAAGCTACCGCGGCTGAAATCGTGGAATGCGTTTTCATCGAAGCCTCCGTTTTCGGGCCGCCGACCGGGCAGGCGTCCGTTGCTTGATTTCTCGCAAAACAGTCACAGGAACTTGTCCCAGAAGTGATCCGGGACGCTGGCCACCACCCATTGGAATCCGCGCGAGAACAGCCCGGCCACGACCACGAAGACCAGCACCCCGAACACGGTCACGGCCATCGTCCAGAATGCGGCGGCGATCCGGCCGAAGGCCGCGAGCGCGCGTCGAAACATGACGGCGAGGAGCCCCAGGAGGATCGCCATCGCGATCACGCCCACCACGATCTTCCAGGCCGGCAGATTGTCCCACGGCAGCCTGAAGGCGGAGACGATCTGCATCCACGACCAGTCCCACAGCGCCTCGATGGTCCGCAGGAACCAGGCGAACCCTTCCAAAATGAGCCGCAGCAACTGGTGCACAGATTGATTCATGGCTGGCTCCTCCGGGGCCACAGCAACTAGAAGTAAACCCGCCACCGTGATTCTGGTTCCCGGCGCTCCCTCAGGCGCCGCGGTCCCCGCACCCTGATGGACATCGGGCCTGGCGGGGATTACTCAATTCTCCATGCCCTCCCCGCTCCCCATGGTGCCGCGATGAACAAGCCGCTGACCGAACATCCGAAGCTCCTGCTCGACCCCTATGGCAGCTGGGCCGCGCAGGAGGGCGTCCCGATCGTGGAGGATTTCGGCGTCGACCTGTTGGCGGTGCCGACCGCGCCGTGGCTGCGCTTCGGGGTCGAGGGCGCGATCGTCAATCTCAAGGGCCGTGGCGACTTCGTGTCGATCTTCGTGCTGGACCTCGGCCCCGGCGCCAAGACCGCGCCGCAGCGGCATCTCTACGAGGAGGTGGTCTACGTGCTTTCCGGCTTCGGCAGCACCACGGTCGAGGGGAGCGACGGGCGCTCCCACAGCTTCGAATGGGGTCCCAAGAGCCTGTTCGCGCTGCCGCTCAACGCCCGCTACCGGCACTTCAACACCAGCGGACGGGAGCGCGCCCGGCTCGCCTCCACCAACAATCTCGCCATGATGCTGAATCTATTCCACAACGAGCCCTTCGTGTTCGACAACGCCTATGCGTTTCCCGAGCGCCAGGGCGCGCAGAAATCCTTCAGCGGCGAAGGCGAGTTCATCCCGGTGCGGCCGGGACGCAACATGTGGGAGACCAACTTCGTCCCGGATCTGGCGGCCTTCGAGCTCAAGGTATGGGAGGCGCGCGGGGCCGGCGGCTCGAACATGATGTTCGTGCTCGCCGACGGCACCATGCACGCCCATATCTCGCAGATGCCGGTCGGCACCTACAAGAAGGGCCACCGCCACGGCCCCGACTTCCACGTCTACGCCGTCACCGGCCACGGTTATTCGCTGCTCTGGTACGATATGGCCAAGGATATGGTGCGGATCGACTGGCGCCACGGGGTGGTGTTCGCTCCGCCCGACCAGATGTTCCACCAGCATTTCAATACCTCGCCCGATCCGGCGCGCTATCTGGCGGTCGCGTTCGGGGGCCTGCGCTACCCGTTCACGCAATCCAAGCGGCACGTGTTCACCGGCATGGACGTCAAGGTGCAAGACGGCGGCTGCCAGGTCGAGTACGAGGACCAGAACAGCCGCATTCACCAGATCTATCTCGAGGAGCTGGCCAAGCACGGCGTGGCCTCCGGCATGGGCAAATTCATCGACGAATCCGCCTACGCCAAGTCCGTGGGCTGAACGCGATGCACGACCTGGAATTCGACCACCTGCACGTCCCGCCCGGCGACCAGATCAACGAGGTCGCCTGGTCGGCCGACAATGTCGAGCTCACCACCGTGGGCATCGATATCGGCTCCTCGACCTCGCACCTGATGTTCGCACGCGTGCATCTCCAACGACTCACCACCGCGCTGTCGAGCCGGTTCGTGGTGGTGAGCCGCAAGGTGCTGTGGCAGTCGCCGATCAAGCTGACGCCCTACCTTCCCGACTACACCATCGACGTGGACGAGCTCGGCGACTTCCTGGGCGGTTGCTATGCCTATGCCGGGATCGAGCCGGGCGACATCGATTCCGGCGCCGTGATCCTGACCGGCGAAGCCATCAAGCGCCACAACGCCCGCGCCATCGCCGACCTGTTCTCCGAGGAAGCCGGCAAGTTCGTCTGCGCCTCGGCCGGCCATCACATGGAATGCCAGCTGGCGGCGCACGGCTCGGGCGCGGGCGCGCTGTCGCGCGGGCACGCCGTGCGCATCCTCAATGTCGATATCGGGGGCGGCACCACCAAGCTCGCCCTGATCGAGAACGGCATCCTGGTGGCCACCGCCGCCATCGCGGTCGGCGGCCGCCTCCTGGTCGAGGACCCCAAAGCCGGCCTCACCCGCATCGAGGAGCCGGTGCGCGAGATCGCCGGCAGCCTCGACATTACGCTCACGCCCGGGGAGCCGCTCGCGGCGGCCGACCGCGAACGCGTGATCGCCCGCATGGTGGCGCTCATCATGCGCATGATCGACCGGCGCCCCGCCGACGCGCTGATGGGGCGCCTCCTGGTGACCGACCCGTGGCCTTCCGCGCTGGCCAATCTCGGCCTCGACGCCCTCACCTTCTCGGGCGGCGTCGCCGAATATCTCTACAAGCGCGAGAAGCGGCCGTTCGGCGATCTCGGTCTCGATCTCGCCCGCGCGCTCTCCCGCATGCTGGCGCTGCGGCGCGACCTGCCGCCGGTCTGGGACCCGGGCCAGGGCATCCGCGCGACCGTGATCGGGGCCGCGCAGTTCTCGGTGCAGATCAGCGGCAACACCATCGCGATCACGCGCCCGGGCGAGCTGCCGCTGCAGAACCTGCCGGTGCTGGCCTTGAGCCTCGAGCTCCCCGAGCGGGTCGATCCCGACGCCGTCACGGCGGCGTGCCGGACCGCGCTGGCGCAGGCCGATATCGCCGACGGTGCCGGCCCGGTGGCGTTCGCGTTTGCCTGGCGCGGCGATCCGGCCCATGCCCGGCTGCATGCGCTCGCCGCCGGCCTCTGCGCCGCCGTGCCGGCCACCATCGCGGCCGGGCGGCCGCTGGTGCTCCTGGCCGACGGCGATATCGGCATGAGCCTCGGCCGCATCGTCCGCAGCGAGGTCGCGCCGGGCGCCAACGTGATCGCCATCGACGGGGTCCAGCTCAAGCAGTTCGATTATGTCGACATCGGCCGCGTCATCGACATCACCAATGTGGTGCCGGTCATCATCAAATCACTGCTGTTCAACTAGGATCATGCTGTTGCGCCATTCTCGAATTTGAGCCGCCAAACGCCGGCCCGCGCAACCTATCCAATTTGTAATCGAGCGGCTTCGAACCCTGCCTCCATCCGACGCAACTCATGTTGACCGGCGGTCGTTCAAATGGAGGAGTTGCCATGAAACGCATAGCACTTGCCGTGATCCTTCTGGTCGGCGGTGTGCTGGGAGCGCAGGCCGACACCGACGTCTGGGTCAGCATCCAGCCGCGCCACGATCCAAATTCCGCCGCGCAAGTCGACGCCGACTACTGCACCCGAATGGTGGGTCCGGACCTCAACGGCAAACCGACGCCCGTCAAATTCAAGCGTTGCATGGCATCCCGTGGCTGGCGGTACGGCCACACGACGCGCGAGCGCACGACCCCCGAGCACACCTGGATCGATCCGGAAACCGGATTGACTTGCAGGGATATTCTCGGCGGGTTCGGCTCATCCTGCTCGAACTTCTAGACGCTCGGCTTTCGTTGGCGCAACAATCCCAGGCGACATGCAACCCCGCGCCGTCGTCTTCCATAGCACACAGCGATCAGCCGATTGCGCCGGCAACCGCAGTGAATATGGGAGGAAAACATGAAATTCATGCCGACATTCGCCGTCAAGCCGGAGATCAAGAGCCGCGACCAAGCCATCGCCCAATTCAAGCAGACCGGCGGAGCGACCCCGAAAGGCACCCGGCTCCTGGGCCGCTGGACGGTCGTGGACTTCAGCTGCAGCTTCGCGCTCCATCGAGAGCGACGATGCCGCGGCCCTCACCAAGAACTCGCTACAATGGAGCGACCTCATGGAGCTGCGGTTCGCGCCGGTGCTCGAGGATGCCTAACTCGGTGAGGTGCTGGTTCGCGCCGGGCTCTAGGGATGCGCGCAGGATCGCGCTCCTTGCCCAACGAGGCACGAGAAAGGGCCTGATCTCGGCCCGGCGGGGGCTTTTCCAGAGGCCCAGGATGGCGGCGCCCTCATACCGATCTTCTACGAATCTGGTCGCAGACCGGCGTAATCGCGCCGGATGGCGGCACGTATGTGCCCTCCGCACCCAAAGATTGGCTACAAATCACAGGCCCATTTCATATTGACTTTATCAGACAGGCCCCCAACTCTGCGTTGCAACTTTATTCTGGCACACGTTCACTGGGGTGTCACGAAAAGATCGCGTCATGGGCTGCTGTGGACGGGATGCCAACCAACCGCCTGCTATCTTGAATCCGATCCGGCCAACGCGGGCATGGCACTGTCGTCGGCTGTCGGGCTCGCAACTCGCGAGTACAACGCCCACTCTCGTCGAGATGCCGGAGTGTCATGGCGGCCTAAAGGGGTGAGGCCTTACGGGGTTCGAAAAATATGACCGACACGGTCTTGGACACGGCATTGACCAACGCCAGTCTGGTGTCTGGCGGGAATACGACCCCTGGCACGCTTGATGCGGTGCCTGAGAGCGGCAGCTTCGACACTTCGACTGACCACGATTGGTTCGCAATCAATCTGACGGCGGGCCACGACTACGCATTCTCCGCGGAAGGCCTATCGATCGGCTTGACCGCTGTTGCGATCGCTCTCAGGGATTCCAGCCGGACCATTCTCAACAGCCAGGGCGTGGTCGACAGCGGGTTCCCAATCATCACCTATAGTGCGATCAATTCAGGCACCGTGTATCTCGACATCAGCGCCGGCGTCAACTCCGCCAGCAAGATCGGCAATTACGGAATATCTGTCTACAACTACGGCGCGGACACGGCTTTGGATACGGCATCGACCAGCGCCACCCTCTCCACGGGGGTGATATCTTTCGGCAGGATCAATGGGGTGTCGGAGAGCGGCAGTTTCGACACTTCGATCGACCACGATTGGTTGGCAGTCAGCCTGATCGCTGGTCACCATTACACATTCTCGGCGCAGACCGTATCTCAGCTGGCGGATAATTTGAACGATCTTGCGATCGATCTCAGGGATTCCAGCCGGACCACCCTCAACGGCCAGGGCGTGGTCGATGGCGGGGCGAACCGCACCGCGAGCTTTACCTACACAGCAACAAGTTCGGGGATCGAATACCTCGACATCAGCGCCGGCAGCAGCACCCCCACCGGCCTTGTCGGCAACTACCAGGTCAGCGTTACCGACAACACAGACACGGTTTTGGACACGGCATCGACCAACGCCACTCTGGCGCTTAACGGGGTAACTTCCGGCACGATTGATGCGATTCCGGAGAGCGGCAGTTTCGACACCTCTATCGACCACGACTGGTTTGCAGTCAGTCTGATTGCAGGTCACGACTACTCATTCTGGGCGACGGGCACTAGCTTGCATGACGTTGCGAGCGCCTTGAGGGATTCCAGCCGGACCATTCTAAATAGTCAGGGCGTGGTCGACGACGCCTTCGCCTACACCGCCACCAGTTCGGGGACCGAATATCTCGACATCAGCGCCGGTGTCGACAACTCCGCCGGCCCAACCGGCAGTTACCAAATCACCGCCCTCGATCTTGGCGCCGACACAGCTTTGGACACAGCGTCGACAAACGCCAGCCTCATGATGGAAGGTTTAGCGAACTCCGGGAGGATTAATGGGACGCCGGAGAGCGGCAGTTTCGATACCTCGCTCGACCACGATTGGTGGGCAGTTAGCCTGGTTGCAGGTCACACCTACACATTCTCGGCTGAGATCGTAGCTGCCACATCGGATACCTTGAACGAAGTTGCGATCGACCTCAGGGACTCCAGCCGAACCATTCTCAACAGCCAGGGCGTGGTTGACGCCGGCCCGGTCTTCCAAACGCGCTTTACCTATACGGCGATCAGTTCAGGCACCGAATATCTCGACATCAGCGCCGGCGGCAGCAACCCTGCCAGCCTCATCGGCAACTACCAGGTATTTGTTACCGACGACGGCGGCTCTGACACGGTCTTGGACACGGCATCGACGACCGCCAGCCTGAGTTTTGGCGGAGATGCAAACCTCGGCGCGCTTGATGCGGTGCCGGAGAGTGGCAGCTTCGATACCTCGATTGACCACGATTGGTTCGCAGTCAATCTGACTGCAGGTCACGACTACGCATTCTCTGCGGAGAGCCTGTCAGGCATCGGCAATGTTGCGATCGTCCTCAGGGATTCCAGCCGGGCCATTCTCGACAGTCAGGGCGTAGTCGATGGCGCGCTAGCGAGCTTCAACTACACTGCAATCGGCTCAGGCACCGAATATCTCGACATCAGCGCCGTCACCCCTGGCCGAACCGGCAATTACGCGATCTTCGTCTCCGACCTCGGCGCCGACACGGTCTTGGACACAGCATCGACCAGCGCCAACCTCACAATGGGCGGAACAACTGCCGGCAGGATCAATGCGGTGCCGGAGAGCGGCAGTTTCGACAGCTCGCTTGACCACGATTGGTTGGCAGTCAACCTGGTCGCAGGTCACGTCTACACGTTCTCGGCGCAGGCCCAACTCGGTACTTTCAACGAGAAATTAAACGACGTTGCGATCGATCTCAGAGAACTCCAGCCGGACCATCCTCGACAGCCAGGGCGTAGTCGATGCTGGCCCGCATGCGATCTCAACCTTTACCTATACGGCAACAACTTCAGGCACCGAATATCTCGACATCAGCGCCGGGGGGAGCACCCCGGCCGGCGTCACCGGCGGGTACCAAGTTACCGTCACCGATAATGGTTTGGCATCACCGACGCATCTGACCATCAATCTGATCTATGACGCGGACGCCCTTGCGGCACCACAAAGCTTCCGGGACGGAATGCAAGCCGCAGCCAATATGCTGGAAGGTGCGTTCGACGATAAAATCACGATCAACATTGCCGTCGGTTATACAGAATTTGGGGCGTCACGTTAGCCGACCAGAACGTTTCTGAGGCGAACATCGGGTATTCGCTCGGCGGGACGGGCGGGATGGGCATTACCGAAAGTTATTCGAATCTGAGAGCCCTGCTGTTGAATCATGAAGGGTCGGCCGACGACATCACCTCCGTCAACTCGCTGCCGACCACCCCGTCGCTGCAAGGCAATTCCAGCTTTGTCATCGGCACCGCGCAGGGCAAGGCACTGGGACTGGTATCACCCAGCGCCGCCGCCATCGATGGCCAAGTCGGCATGGGAACCACCTTTACCGGTAATGTTCTCATTGCCGCCGCCCTTCACGAACTTACCCACGCCATGGGCCGGATCGCGGGCGACAGCCTGGACCTCTTTCGCTTCAACGAGGATGGGTCGGGAGGCAATGTATTCGGGTCTGCGATCCCAGCAAACCCGGCATTCTTTTCGATCGATGGCGGCGCTACCGACTTGGCTGATTTCGGCATAAATTCGGACCCTGGCGACTTTCTCAACGGCGGCGTACAGGGCACCGATCCCTTCAATGAGTTTGTCAACAGCAGCAGCGCCACTCTCACGCAAACGGACCTCCAGATCATGGATGTCCTCGGATTTCACCGGACGGACGGCGGCCTCGACACGGTTTTAGACACGGCATCGACCAACGCCAGCCTCACCATTGGTGCGACCGCTACCGGCACCATCAGTGCGGTGCCGGAGAGCGGCAGCTTCACCACCTCGCTCGACCACGATTGGTTCGCAGTCAACCTGATTGCAGGTCATGTCTACACGTTCTCGGCGCAAGCCACGCCCAGCGCATCGGACAACCTGAACGATGTTGCGATCGATCTCACGGGCTCCAACCGGACCATTCTCGACGGCCAGGGCGTGGTCGATGCCGGCGCAAACGCCGCCTCGAGCTTTACCTATGCGGCGACGAGCTCGGGCACGGAATATCTCGACATCAGCGCCGGCGGCAACAGCCCCGCGAGCCTCACCGGCATTTACCAGATCACAGCCACCGACAGTGGTTTTGCGTCGCCAAACGGCGACTATTGGATCAATGCATACGATACGGCCAATACCGCAAGCTGGGCCTGGTCCACGAGTGCATATGACGCCAATGGAACCCTCACGTCACAAACCGGATTGAACGACGACGGGACCCACTGGCTGACCATGTACGATGTCGACAACAAATACAGCTTCGCGAATGCCACCATCACCTTCGACTCCGCCTGGAATTGGACCTCGGTGAGCGGAACCAACGATGATGGATCGCATTCGGTTACCGCGAAAACAATCGCGTCTGCATACGACACCCTGTTGTGGTTCGAGACCCCCTACAATCCCAATTCCAGCTCAACCGCTCCTTTGGTGCTCGCGGGCGGGTCCGGAAATGACGTGCTCGTCGGCAACGCCGGCGACGATACGCTAACCGGTGGACCTGGAAACGACATCCTCTATGGCCAGGACCACTACGGCGCTGGCGGGAACGACACCTTCGTTTTCGGCCCGGGCTTCGGGCAGGACAAGATCATGGATTTTCAGGCCAGCCAGGACACCCTGCAATTCAGCCCATCGCTGCTGACCAGCTTCGCTGCCGCAATGGCGGATGCCAAGCAGGTCGGGGCGAGCACGGTCATCGCGGTCGACCCGAATGACTCGGTGACGCTTGTGAATGTGAACATGAAAAGTCTCACTTCCAGCAATTTTCATTTCAGCTGAGTATTGAAGAGAACCGGTAGGCTGCGAGCCGAAAGCACCCAACGGCGCGCCTGAGCCGGGGCAACATACCGAAGATCAGCCCTTCGCGGGCGGCGTGAGCCGTGCCGCCTTTTCCAGCAACCCGCGCTCCAGCTCGCCGATCCAGGCGGCGTCCTCCTTGCGGGCTTCGCGCGTCTGGCGGAGCAGCGCGAGATTGCGTGCGGTCAACTCCAGCATCCAGGCCTCGCATTTGCTGGCGGCGGCGTCAGAGAGCCGGTCCTGCGCGTCGTCGCGGTCGTCGGCGAGCACCGCGAGCTCGAGCAGCGTCGCGTAGTCCCAATAATCGGGATTTTTCTCCGCCTTGCGGGTCACCGAGTAGCGCACCACGGGCAGAATCTGCGCCTTCCTCGGATCCGGCTTGTCCAGCCGCTCCATCAGGGTGAGCGCATTGATGCCCGGATAGGCGTCGCGCCAGTCGGCCTGGAAGCCTTCCAGATAGGTCTCGATGGCGCGCCGCAGGAGGCCGCGCGCTTCTGCAGCTCCGCTCTCGCGGGCGATCTCCCAGCGGTCCTTGTAGCTGCGGCCGAGCAGCCCATTGGTCTCGCTCGAGGGACCGAACTCCGCGATCACCTCCTTGAGCATCTTCTCGGCCTCCTCGAAGCGCCCGACCCGGTTGAGCGCAAAGCCGAGCTGCTCGCGCATCATCTTGGCGCGCTGCATCGGCGCCGGCATGCGCGCGTAGAGCGCGACCATGGCGGCATGGGCCTTGACGTCGCGCAACGAGAGAAAGACATCGACCAGCACGCCGGCCTCGACCTCGTTGAGATTGTCGAGCGCGGGCTCGGTCGCGATCTCCTGTACCGCCTCGGGCCCGGCCCGCACCGCGGCGGCGAGCCGGGCCTTGTACCGCTTGGAATAATCGACCTGCTCGCGGAACGCATCGGTCTTGCTGTGGTCGATCTGGGTATGCGGCAGGTCGTCCAGGAGCTGGAAGATCGGGCTGTCGAAGTGCGGATTCTCCCGCGCGGCGCGCAAATGCTCGGTGATCGCCTGGATGGGGCCCTCCGGGCCCACCGGCTCGCCGGCGCCGTCGGTCCGGTAGGCGATGCCGCGCACCAGCGCGATGTCGAACGGGATGACGGTCCCCTCCACGAACAGGATGACGGTGCTGGCCGGCCGCAGCGCATGGCGGATGCCGAGCTCGTAGAAGACGTTGGGATTGGCGCCGGTGATGTCGGCAACCGCGTAGTGGCAGAGCATCAGCCGCTCGTACATCGGCTTGTGGATGGTGCCGCCGATCTTCTCCTCGTCGGCGCGGATGGGCTCGAGGCCGGCCGCTTCCACCGCCGGCGCGATCAGCTTCTCGTAGACCGAATCGAAATTGGTCACCCGCCCTGCCGCGTCGGTCTTGCGGCCGAACGGCATCAGCACGAAACAGAGCGGGGCCGGCGGGTCGGGGGTGTCCACGGATGGCTCCTTCCTGCGCTGCGATCGCGTTCGATTAAAGTGTATATGAGGTCGGCTCGCGCCCGCCACCCAAACCGAGGAATCCATGCCCGCGAAGAAACTTTCGCCGCCCCGCCTGCCCGCCATTCCGGACCAGAAGCTCACCCCGGCCCAGCGCTCGCTGGTGGATTCGATCCGCTCCGGACCGCGCGGCCACGCGACGCAGATCCGCGGCCCGTTCGCGGTGTTCCTGCATTCGCCCGAATACGGTGAGCGCGCCCAGGAGCTCGGCGGCTATTGCCGGCTCAAGACCAAGGTGCCGCCGCGGCTGTCCGAATTCGCCATCCTGGTCACCGCCAGGCTGTGGCGCGCCCAATACGAATGGTTCGCCCATGTGCCCCATGCGGAGCGCGCCGGCGTGAGCGCGCCGACCATCAAGGCGCTGCGCGCCGGGCGAATCCCCAAGTCGCTGCCCAAGGACGAGCGCGCGGTCTACGACTTCATCAAGGAGCTTTACCGGCGCAAACGCGTCGGCGACAAGACCTACGCCCGCCTGCAGGCGCTGCTCGGCGACGACGGCATGGTCGAATTCGTCGGCATCCTGGGCTATTACGTGCTGATCGCCATGTCGCTCAACGTATTCCGGATGGGGCCGCCGGAGGGCGAGCCGCTGCCGTTTCCCGAACCTTGAGGCCAGGCGTCGATCAGTGCGTGTGATCCATGGTGCCGTGATCCATGCCGGCCGGCATGACGCCGCTCGGGCCCTGCGCTCCCATCAACTCGACCACGAACTCGAGATCGAGCTTGCCGGCTTTGGCAAAGTCGAGCGTCGCCTTGACCCGCTCGCCCTGGGTGAGCGGCTGCTTGAGGCCCATCAGCATGAGGTGGAACGATTCGGGATTGAGCACGACGGTCTGCCCGGGCTTGATCTCGAGCCCGCCCGGCACCGGCCGCATCGACATGACGCCCTTGTCCATCACCATCTGGTGGACCTCCGATTTGGCGGCGACCGGCATGGAGATGGTGACGAGGCGGTCCGCCTCGGCGCCCTTGTTGGTGATGGTCATGTAGGCGCCCCCGACCGGAGCGCCTTTGGGGGTTGCGCGTGCCCAGGGATTGGCGATCTCGATCGCGCCGGCCGTGTAGGTCTCGGCGGCGGCGCCGCCGCCCCACAGGCACGCGACCGTGGCGACGAGCCAAATCCAGCGCCGGTGATTGCGGATTGCTCAATTCATTGCCGTATGATTCATGACGCAGTTCCATTGCGGCGGCCAGTGCCACCAATCTGCGGGCGAGCCCGCGGTCGATGAGGGCACATTACGGCTCGCCCACCGGCTCGTCCATGACCCGACCAGACGGCACCCGGGCGCCCGCAGGCGCGGACGGGCTTGGGGGATTTCGGGCACGAACAGCCGCGCAACTCTCCCATGATCAATCTGCAACCCGCACCGGTCACGACGCAATAGGGCTCGCTATCGCCCCGCGGAACCCCATATGCAAGTTGCAACCGGTCCTTTCGTGCTATGTTGAAGACGAAAAGCCATCCGCGCCTCGCGCCTGCAGCCGGTTAAACGCCGCCGTGACACCCGATCGCATAGCTCCCGATGACCAAGGTGGCCGCGTGCTGCGCTTCCGGCCGCGGGGGGCGCCGCCGCGGGCGGGCTGGCGGTGGCCGCCGGTGGAGCCCGACAGCCCGGTCGACGACCTCGCCATGTATGAGCGCACCGAAACCGTCGACGATTACCGCCACCGCATGACGATGAACTTGCTCACGCTCGCGTTCGCCGTGTTGCTGATCGCAGGTGGGGTCTGGCTGACCACCAAGCTGGTCGAGAATCGCAATCTGCAGGATTGCTTCCTGTCGGGACGGCGCAACTGCGCGCCGATCGCCGTGCCGTCGCGTTAGCCGGCAACGGGCTCGCGGGCGGCGGGCTGGAGCGGCTTCCGATCGACCGGCAACCCGATCGACAATTTGAAAGCCGCTCCAGCTCTGTTGTGCATCCGGCGGCCGCACTACGATGCTACCGGAGAAAGTTGCGCTTTTTTTCTATTCGCGCTCGACCGTCACTTGGGTGAGCCCGGAGAAGCCGAGCGCCGCCGCCCCTGCCGGCGTCATGTCGATGATGCGGCCGCGGACGAAGGGACCGCGATCGTTGACCGTGACCACCACCGAGCGTCCGTTGCGGCGGTTGGTGACCTTGACCCTGGACCCGAACGGCAATGAACGATGGGCGGCGGTCAACGCCCCGGGATTGAGCCGCGCACCGCTTGCGGTGCGCGATCCGCTTTCAGTGGAATAAACCGATGCGACGCCGGTCTGGGCCTCGGCCCGAGCGAGCGGTGCGGTGAAGGGAAGCGAAACAACGGCGGCAAGCAAACAAATCGATGTGAACTTCAATGCACTCTCCCGTGCTGACGTGACGGCCGTGAGGCCGTCGTGGTTGGACGTTTTTTGTGGGGAAGTGACGCGTTTGATTGCTCAATGTGTCAATAAGAGGGCAGCGATTGATTGTGTTTAAGGCTGACGCAACTGCGCAGGTCTGCGGCACAATCCATGGGGCACAATCCATGGCGCAACGCGGTACGGTCAATTCGGTTCCGTTTGTTGGTGGACCGACGGCAAATTGGTAATGCGTTCCGCTCACCTCCGATCATCGATCGCCATCTCGTTGCACCATCGTCGCGACGCGGCCGGCACGGGCCCCTGCGTGTTGCGAAACCGGCGACGAAGGTGGCCCCGATCGAATCCGGTTTGCCTCCCGCTCCCGCAGGCGCGAATCGCGCGGCTGCGATCGTGCCCGCGCAGCAACCGCGGACTTGGCGCGGACCGCCGCGGATGCGGCTGCCGCACGATGCTTCGGGCCTTGGAGGCGCAGGCCGGCGAGCGCCCGCATCGCCTTGCGGGGCGGCGCTTGCCATTGAACTCCCGCACCCTCTTCGCTATGACGGGCGCTCGACCTTAAGGGGGACCGGGTGTGCGGGGCGGGTTGATCCGGGAGCGCCCGCTGCTCCGAAACGCTTTTCTAATCAGGAACTTACCGATGTCATCGACCTTCGACGCCGTGGCCACTATCATTGCCGAGACCTGCGATATTCCGCGCGATACGATCAAGCCCGAGAGCCACGCGATCAATGATCTGGGCATCGACAGCCTGGACTTCCTCGACGTCGCATTCGCGATCGACAAGGCCTTCGGGATCAAGATGCCGCTCGAGCAATGGACCCAGGAGGTGAACGAGGGCAAGGCCACCACCGAGCAGTATTTCGTCCTGAAGAATCTCTGTGCCCATATCGACGCGCTCGTGGCCGCCAAGGGCGCATGAAACCCGGGCATGCGCTTCGAATACTTCCAGCTGATCGATCGGATCGTTGAGCTCGATCTCGGCAGTCGCACCATCCGGACAGAGGCCACCGTTCCGGCGGCCTCCACCATCTTCGAGGGCCATTTTCCCGGATTTCCGCTGATGCCCGGCGTGCTGCTGCTCGAAAGCATGGCGCAAACCTCGGGCTGGCTCATCATCGGCATCACCGGATTCTCGCGCATGCCCTTCCTCGCCGCCTTCAAGGAGGCCAAGCTGCGCGCGTTCGTGAAGCCCGGCGATACGCTGGAGCTCACCGCGGCGCTGGTGCATGAAGGCTCGGGCTTTGCGCGCACCAAGGCGCAGATCCGCCACGACGGCAAGCTCGCCTGCAACGCCGAGATCACCTTCCGTGTGGTCGAGTTCCCCAACGAGGAATTCCGCCGGCACATGGAGAAGGCCGCCGCCGCCCTCGCCTTTCCGATGGAGCAGCTGGCCCATGGCTGACGCGGCGGCTGACGACACGGGTGATCGGACGGCCGAACCGGCGCGCGAGGCGTGGATCACCGGTGTCGGCATCGTCTCGACGCTGGGCGAAGGGATGCAGGCGCATTGGCAGGCCTTGCACACGACGCCGGGACCGGCCGATGTGGCGACCTGGGCGCCGTTCGTCATTCACCCGATCGCGCCGCTCGATCTCGACAAGCAGATCCCGAAGAAAGGCGACCAGCGCCAGATGGAGGCATGGCAGCGCATCGGCACCTATGCGGCCGGGCTCGCGCTCGACAGCGCCGGCGTCAAAGGCAATGCCGAGCTGCTGGCCGGCATGGACATGATCGTGGCCGCCGGCGGCGGCGAGCGCGACGCCGCGGTCGATGCGATGATCCTGTCCGGTCTGCGAAAATCCGAGCGGCCCGCGGCCTTTCTCAACGAGCGGCTGATGAACGATCTGCGCCCGACATTGTTTCTGGCGCAGCTCTCGAACCTGGTCGCCGGCAATATCTCCATCGTGCACGGCGTCACCGGCTCCTCGCGCACCTTCATGGGCGAGGAATCCGCCGGCGTCGATGCGATGCGGGTCGCCCGTGCGCGCATCGCCGCCGGCCAGAGCGCGATCGCGCTGGTGGGCGGCTGCGCCAATGCCGACCAGATATCCACCATGCTGCTGTTCGTGATGGGCCACCGGCTGTGGCGCGGCGAACTCAAGCCGCTGTGGGAGCGGGCGGCGGCGGGCGGCGGGCTCGCATCCGGCTCGATCGGCGCTTTCGTGGTGCTGGAGGAGAAGGCGCACGCCCTGGCGCGCGGCGCGGCGCCGTTCGCGCGCCTGTCCGCCGTGCTGTCGGGACATACCAGGCGGACCCCGGGGGCGATCTCCGCGATGCTGGAAGAGCTGTGGGGAGGCGTCGCGTCGCGCCTGCAGGCGCCGGGGCTCGCCATCATCTCGGGCGCCACCGGGGCCGAGCCCGCGACCGCCGAGGAGCGCGCGTTCCTGGCGGCACGGCCCGGCATTGCAATCCGCGCCACCGGCTCCCATCTGGGCCATGGGGTGGAGGCGCAATTTCCCATGAATGTCGCGCTCGCCGCCATTGCGCTCCAGCACGGCCGCCTGTTCCCCTCCTTCGACCCGACCGGCTTCGAGCGTGCTATGGATGCGCCGCTGCGCCAGGTCGCCGTCACCAGCGTCGGGCATTGGCGCGGCGAGGGCTTGGCGCTGCTGGAAGCGGTCCGATGAGGAGGATGATTCATGGCGCGGTATCGTGATCAGGCCGGCCGGCCGATCGTGGTGGTCACCGGCATGGGCGTCGTCAGCTCGCTCGGCATCGGCACCACGGACAATTGGCGCAAGCTCGTCGCCGGCGAGTCCGGCATCCACGCCATCACCCGCTTCGCCACCGAAGGCTTGAAGACCCGCATCGCGGGTACCATCGATTTCGTCGCGATCGAGGAGCCGAGCTCGCCCGAGCTGTCGCAGCGGCTGGCCGAGATGGTGGCGCAGGAGGCGATCGCGGATGCCGGCATCGGGGGGCGCGGGGATTTCCCCGGCCCGCTGTTCCTGGCAGTCCCGCCGATCGAGCTCGAATGGCCGCAGCGGCAAGCGGTGATCGCGACCTCCGGCGCCAATGACACGGTCAGCAACCGCGATCTGGTGCGCGGCGGCGACACCGGGGCGTTCGAGGGCTTCTACCGGCGCTTCATGTTCGCCTCGGTCGCCGACGGGCTGGCGGAGCGCTTCGGCACCAAGGGCTCTCCGATCTCGCTGTCGACGGCCTGCGCCTCGGGCGCCTCCGCGATCCAGCTCGGCATCGAGGCGATCCGGCGCGGCGAGACGCAAGCGGCGCTGTGCATCGGCACCGACGGCTCGATCAATCCGGAATCGCTGGTGCGCTTCTCGCTCCTGTCGGCGCTCTCGACCTCGAACGATCCGCCGCAGGCGGCCGCCAAGCCGTTCGCCAAGAACCGCGACGGTTTCGTGATGGCGGAGGGCGCCGCCGCGCTGGTGCTTGAGAGCCTCGAGCATGCGCTGGCGCGCGGCGCCAAGCTTTTGGGCGTGATCGAGGGTTGCGGCGAGATGGCCGAACTCGTTCCACCGCACCCGCTCGAGCCCGGACGGGCGCCCGATCATCGGCTGCATCCGCAACGCGATCGCCGACGCCGGCTTGGCACCCGACGACATCGACTACGTCAATCCGCACGGCACCGGAACGCCGGAGAACGACAAGATGGAAGGTCTCGCCGCCACCGCGGTATTCGGCGAGCGCGCCAAGCAGGTGCCGATCTCGTCCAACAAATCGATGATCGGGCACACCTTGTCGGCCGCCGGCGCGGTCGAGGCGGTGATCACGCTCATGACGCTCGACCGCCAGATTCTTCCGCCCACCATCAACTACCAGGTTCCGGATCCGGCGCTGCAGCTCGACGTGGTGCCCAATGTGGCGCGCGCCGCCAAGGTGCGCCACGCGCTGTCCAATTCCTTCGGCTTCGGCGGCCAGAACGTCTCGCTGGTGCTCGCCAGAGAGCCGATGTGATCGGCGCCAGCATGCCGGCCGCCATGCGCGCGCTCACCATCGTGGCCGATCGGAAGCTCGAGCTCGTCGAGCGGCCGGCGCCGCCGCCGCCCGCCGCCGACGAGGTGCAGATCAGGGTTAAGGCGGTGGCGCTCAACCACATCGACGTGTGGGGTTGGCGCGGCATGGCGTTCGCCAAGCGCAAGCTGCCGCTGGTGGTCGGCGCGGAAGCGGCCGGCGCGATCGCGGCGGTCGGGCCGGGCGTCGATAGTTTCGAGCCGGGCCAGGCGGTGGTGATGTATGGCGGCTTGACCTGCGGGGTCTGCAAGGCCTGCCGCGAAGGCCGCGACAATCTGTGCGAGAGCATATCCGGCATCATGGGCTTCCATGTCGACGGCTTTGCCCGCGACCTGATTAACATGCCGGCCCGCCTGGTGATGCCGGTGCCGGCCGGCGTCGCCATGCGGGACGCGGCCTGCGCCCCGATCGCGTTCTCGACCGTGCAGCACATGCTGTTCGACAACGCCAGGCTCGAAGCCGGCGAGAGCGTGCTGGTGCATGCCGGCGGCTCGGGCATCGGCACCGCGGCGATCATGATGGCCAAGGCGATCGGTGCCACCGTCATCACCACGGTCGGCGACGACGCCAAGGCGGCGAAGGCCAAGGCGCTCGGCGCCGACCACGTGATCAACTACCGCACCGAGCGCTTCGAAGGCGTGGTGCGCAAGCTCACCGCCAAGAAGGGCGTCGAGGTGGTGTTCGAGCATGTCGGGGCCGAGACCTTCAATGGCTCGCTTTTGTGCCTCAAGCGCGGCGGCCGGCTGGTCACCTGCGGGGCGACCTCGGGACCTTCGACCACGCTCAACCTGATGCAGCTGTTTCAGCAGCAATACCGCATCATCGGCTCGTTCGGCGCCTCCATGCGCAACATCCGCGAAAGCCTCGCCAAGATGGCCGGCGGCATGCTGCCGGTGATCGACAGCGAGTTCCCGCTCGGCGAGGTCGAGCGCGGGCTGGCGCGGCTGGAGAGCCGGCAGGTATTCGGCAAGATCATCATCACCTTCTGAAAAATCGCCGCCGACGCCATGCGCATGCAACAGCATCCCCTTCGCGGCGCCCTCCTCCGGCGGACGGCGCCGGTGCTTGGCGCAGGCGCCGGTTGGCTGACGCTCGCCATCCTGCGGGCGATGCGGCTCACCAACCGCCGGCGCAGCGCCGACTTCTGGGCCAGCTTCATGCGCCGCCTCGGCCCCCGCCTCCCGGAGCATCGCATCGGCCGCGCCAATCTGGCGGCCGCCTTTCCGGACAAGCCGCCCGCCGAGATCGAGCAGATCCTCGCCGGCGTGTGGGACAATCTCGGCCGCTATGCGGTGGAGTTCGCGCAGATCGACCTGTTGACCAACGCCGATCCGAGCCTGCCGGCTGACGATGTGGTGGCGGATGCGGCCACCTCCGAGCGCTTTCATCGGCTGCGCCACGACGGCAAGCCGGCGCTGATCTTCGCGGCGCATCTCGCCAATTGGGAGCTGCCCGCCCTGGTGGCGGCCCGCCACGGTCTCGATACCGCGGTGCTGTTCCGCCCGCCCAACATCCGCGCGGTCAGCGACGCGGTGCTCAAAATCCGCGCCGGCGCCATGGGCACGCTGGTGGCGACCGGGCTCGACGCGCCGGTCAAGCTCCTGCGCATGCTCGAGGCCGGCCGGCACGTGGCCATGCTGGCCGATCAGCATTTCGTCAAAGGCGTGCACGTCACCTTCTTCGGCCGGCCCGCCAAGGCCAACCCGCTGATCGCCCAGCTCGCCCGCCATGTCGAATGCCCGATCCACGGCGTGCGCATCGTTCGCCGCGGCGACGACCGCAACCGCTTCATGATCGAGATGACCGAAGCGGTGGCGCCGGCGCGCGATGCGCAAGGCCACCTCGACATCCAGGGCACCATGCAGGCGATCACCGCGGTGATCGAAGGCTGGGTGCGCGAGCACCCCGAGCAATGGCTGTGGCTGCACCGAAGGTGGCGGTGAAGGCGCCGTTGTCCCGGGCGCTGCGCAACATTTCTTCAGTGTTGCGCTGCAGACCCGGGACCGTTCCGAGCTCCGAGCGTGGAACGATCCCGGCTCTGCGGTGCATCGCTACGCGCTGCACCGCGTCCGGGAAAAGAGCCGGCGCCGGAGACTTCAGCCCGCTACCGACCGGCTTGCCCGCGGCACCAGCCGGGCCTCGGGATCAGCCGGCAAATGCCTTTTCGAGGTCGGCGATGACGATCTTTTGCATCTTCAACATGGCCTGCATGGCGCGATCGGCCTTTTTACGATCGGGATCGCTCAGGTAACGACCAAGTGCCGTAGGCACGACCTGCCAGGACAGGCCGAATTTGTCCTTGAGCCATCCGCATCTCAATTCCTCGCCGCCGTCGGCGATCAGGCTGCTCCAGAAGTAGTCAACCTCTTCCTGGCTCTCGACACTGATGAAGAAGGAGATCGCCTCGTTGAACTTGTATTTTGGGCCGCCATTGAGGGCGTTGAACCTCTGCCCCTCGAGCTCGAAGGTCGCCATGAAGTCATTGACGGTTTCGACCTTGGCATTTGGAAACACCGATTTGTAGAAGGCCACAGCCTCGCGGACGTTGTTATTGAGCCAGAGGAACGGCGTGATGGAAGTCATGACGGATGTCCTTGTTGGTTGGGCTCAGGTGAGCCGGTATCCTTACTTTGTCGCGAAGGCTGAGCCGCCAAGGAGATCGGCGACGGGCAGATCAACGAAGATCGTCGGCCCTCATGACCTCGTCTGCGTCGGCTCGCCCGGAGGACGAACGGGGGGACGGGAGTCCGACACAGGTTTGATATTTTTTATCGGCGCCGCCATTGATCGGGGGCGGGAAGACATGACGCTGGTGCTCGCCGGTCAGCCTCTCCTGCCGGCGCGCTCTGCCGCCTCCTGGAAAGCGCCAGCGCCCGAGACTCGCCTCCGCTACCGCCCGGTCTTGATCCGGGTCCACAGCCGGTTCATCAGCCGCTGGGTGGCGGCGTCGTAGACCTTGATGGTGTAGAGGCGGCTCATGGTGTCGGCGTCCGGATAGATCGTGGGATCGTCCAGCACCTCCTTGTCGATCAGCTTCTGGCTCGCCAGGTTGCCGTTGGCGTAGGAGATGAGATTGGAGTTCTTGGCGGCGACCTCGGGCTTCTGCAGATAGTTGATGAAGGCGTGGGCCTGCGCCACGTTCTTGGCGTCCTTCGGGATCGCCAGATTGTCGAACCACAGCTGCGCCCCCTCCTTGGGGATGGCGTAGGCCACCTCGACCCCGTTCTTGGCTTCCGCCGCGCGCTTCTGCGCCTGCTTGACGTCGCCCGAGAAGCCGACCGCCAGGCAAATCTCGCCCGAGGCGAGCGCGTTGAGATATTCCGAGGAGTGGAACTTGCGCACCGAGGAGCGGATCGAGAGCACCAGATCGGTCGCCTTCTGCAACTCGGCTGGGTTCCGCGAATTGGGATCGAAGCCGAGATATTTCAGCGCCGCCGGCAGGATATCGTCGGCGGAATCGAGCAGATAGACGCCGCAGCCCTTGAACTTGGCCAGGATCTCCGGCTTGAAGACGATGTCCCAGCTGTCGATCTTGGCGTCGGCCCCGAGAATCTCGCGCGCCTTCTTGACGTTGTAGCCGATCCCGGTAGTGCCCCACATGTAGTTGACCGCGAACAGGTTTCCGGGATCGTGGGCGGCGAGCCGCTGCGCGATCTCGGGCCACAGATTGACCAGATTGGGCAGCTTGCCCTTGTCGAGCTTCTGGAACACCCCGGCCTTGATCTGGCGCTCGAGGAAGAAGCCGGTCGGCACCACCACGTCGTAGCCGGACTTGCCGGCGAGCAGCTTGGTCTCCAGGGTATCGTTGGAATCGAAGGTGTCGTAGCGCACCTTGATGCCGGTCTCCTTGGTGAAATCCGCGAGCACGCTCGGCTCGATATAGTCGGACCAGTTGTAGACATTGACGGTCCCCTGGGCGTCGGCAGCGGCGGTCCACAGGAGCACGGCGGCGGCAGCCGCGATGGCGAAGGTGCGTCGCATGGGATGTTCCCGGAGTTTAAGAGGCTTCAGTCGGTTTCGGTGTCCAGCCCTGCGGCCTTCCAGGCCAGGATGCCGCCGGCCAGATGGGCATCGTAGGGAAAGCCCCGCTCCTGCGCAGCCAGCGAAGCGGTGATCGAGCGCCGGCCGGAGCGGCAGGCGAACACGACCTGGCGGCCTTGCGGGTCCGGGATGGCGGCCGGATCGAAGCTCGACAACGGCAGCACCACGGCCTGCGGATAGCGCTCGAGCGCGACCTCGTTGGGCTCGCGCACGTCCACCAGCAGCACGCGACCATCGGCCAGCCCGCGCGCGACATCCTGCGGCGTCAGATCATGAACCCGGGAATCGCCACCGTCCGCCATGCCGCTCTCCTCGCTCCGGAGCCAGTCACAAAGGCCCGCTCACAATGGGTGCGCGCACGCCGGCCCGGGGACGGCCGGCATTCTGGCACGCGCAAGGACGCGCGATCAAATGGTCACTTGCGTGCCGACCTCGACCACCCGGTCGGTCGGAATCTGGAAATAGTCGGTCGCATCATTGGCGAACCGCGTCAATAGAATGAACAGCCGGTCCTGCCAGCGCGGCATGCCCGAATGGGTGGCCGGCTTGAGCGAGCGGCGCGACAGGAAGAACGAGGTCGACATGATGTCGAAGGTCCACCCCAGCTTGCGCGCGATCGCCAGCGCCTTGGGCACGTTCGGCATCTCCATGAAACCGAACCGCAGATTGACCCGGGTGAAGGTGTCGCCGACCGCCTGGATGCGCACCCGGTCGGCCGGATTGACGCGCGGCGTGGGCGCGGTCTCGATGGTCAGGATGACATTCTTCTCGTGCAGCACCTTGTAGTGCTTGAGGCTGTGCATGAGCGCGGTCGGCGCGCTGGTCGGATCGCTGGTGAGAAACACGGCGGTGCCGGGCACGCGGGCCGGCGGCTTCTTCTCCAGCATCGCCACCAGCGCCTCGAGCGGGGTCTCCAGCCGCCGGGTCTTCTCGTACAGGAGCCGGGTACCGCGCCGCCACGTATACATGACCGCCATGATCATGGTGCCGAGCGCCAGCGGCACCCAACCGCCCTCGACCACCTTGAGCATGTTGGCGCTGAGGAAGACCAGGTCGATGCACAGGAACGGCACGATCAGCGCCATGGCGGCGAGCAGCGACCAGCGCCAGACCTTCCAGACCACCACAATGGCCATCAGGCCGGTGACCACCATGGTGCCGCTGACCGCGATCCCGTAGGCGGAGGCGAGCGCGGTCGACGAGCGGAACAGCGCCACCAGCATCAGCACCCCGAACAGCAGCAAAGCGTTGATCCGCGGCGCATAGATCTGGCCGTAATGCTCCTCCGAGGTGTGCCGGATCTCGAGGCGCGGCAGCAACCCGAGTTGGATCGCCTGCTGGCTGAGCGAATAGGCTCCGGAGATGACCGCCTGGCTCGCGATCACGGTCGCGACCGTCGCGAGCCCCACCATCGGCAGCAGCGCCCAGTCCGGAAACAGCAGAAAGAACGGGTTCTCCAGCGCCTTGGGATCGCGCAGCACCAGCGCGCCCTGGCCAAGATAATTCAACGCCAGCGACGGCAGGACCAGCACCAGCCAGGCGGCCTGGATGGGCTTGCGGCCGAAATGACCGAGGTCGGCGTAGAGTGCCTCGGCGCCGGTGACGGCGAGAAAGACCGCGCCCAGCGTGATGAGGCCGATCTTGCCGTGGTCCACCAGGAACACGACCGCGTAGCACGGATTGAAGGCGAGCAGGATCTCCGGCCTGGTGGCCACATGGGCGACGCCGGCGAGCGCGATCACCCCGAACCACAGCACCATGATGGGGCCGAAGAAGGCCGCGACCTTGGCGGTGCCGCGCGACTGGACCGCAAACAGCACGATCAGGATCGCCATGGTCAGGGACACGATGTAGGGATCGAAGGCCGGCGTGGCGATCTTGAGACCTTCGATCGCGGAGAGGACCGAGAGCGCCGGCGTGATCATGGCGTCGCCATAGAACAGCGCCGCGCTGACGATGCCGCATAGCGCGATGATGTTGGCACCTCGGCGCAGCGCGCGTTGCGCCAGTGCCATCAGGGCGAGCGTTCCGCCCTCCCCGTGGTTGTCGGCCCGCAACAGCACGATGACGTATTTCAGCGTGACGGTGACGATGAGCGCCCACAGGATGAGCGACAGGACGCCGTATACGGCCGCTGCGTTCACCGCCCCACCGGGTTCGATGGCGGCGGTGACCGCCACGCGCAAAGCGTAAAGCGGGCTGGTGCCGATGTCGCCGTAGACGACGCCGATGCTGCCGACCGTCAGGCCCAGAAAGGCGGTCTTGAGGTGCGCGGGGCCGTTCCCGTTGAGCGAAACGGACGGGGAAGCGGCAATGGGAGGCGACATTGAACGGGCCTGATATTGCACCGCAACATGGGCGGGGGCGGGTGCTTATAGCATCCCCAACGTTCGCGATCTGCTCGAAGCCTCAATTTATTTGTGGAGCAGGTCTGCGACCGGCGCAATGCGCGCCGGTCTCCGAACGTCACGAATCTTCGAGTGTTTCCAATGCCTTCGGCCCACGCAGGCGACCAAGACGGGAGCCCGGGCGAAACTTGCGCCGCGGTGGAGCGCGCCGCAGGCAATCAACCAGGGGCCACCTCGCGGCGCCTATGATCCGGCTCAAGCAGCTCGTATTCCGCCGGAAAACAGGGTCAGGGGACAGTCAGGCGCTGCCCACGCGGTTCACGGCCGAATGTCCGGCGGAACCGGCGGGGCTTCCCGCATCAGGGTGATGGTTACCCTGCGGTTGGTCGCGATATAGGGATCGTCGGGAAACAGCGGCTCGGTATCGGCCTTGCCCGCCACCATGAAGATGTGGCCGGTCTGCACGCCTTCGGCCTCGAGCAGCCGGCGGACCGTATTGGCGCGATCGGCCGAGAGCTCCCAGGGACCATAGCCTGGCAGCGCCGGGATCCGTGCCGCGGAGGTGTGGCCGGCGATCGAGATGCGGAACGGCATCGCCTTGAGCGGCGTGGCGAGCTGCTGGACCAGCCGGCGCGTGCGCTCGTAGGGTTCCTTGGAGCCTTCCGGAAACATCGAGCGGCCGTCCTGATCGACGATCTCGATATTGAGCCCCGCCGACGATTGCTCGATCATGATGTGCTTCGACAGCTCGGTGAGCTCGGGCATGTCCTGCAGCGCCTGCCGCAGCGACGCCGAGGCGAGCGCAAAGCCGCCGTCGTTGTCGAACTTGGCTCCGGAGCTGTGATCGCGGCCTCCCTCGTCCGGGGTCGGGGTCGCCGAGGCGTCTTCCGGGTTGATTTTCGCGACGTTCTTGAGCTTGGGCCTGGTGGGCAGACCCGGCACCTCAATGACGCCCGAATAGCGCACCCGGTCCTGCACCCCGAAGGCCTCGCGCATGGAGCCGGCCACGATGTTCAGCTTTGCCTGATCCTGGGTCGAGAACGCGACCAGCATGACGAAGAAGGCGACCAGCAATCCCATCAGGTCCGCGAAGGTCACGAACCAGCCATGCCCCCCACCGTGCGCTTGAGCTTTTTTCTTGGCCATGGACGGGGTTCGCGGCTACGGCGCCTTCCGATCGGGTTGCAAGGGAAAGCCCTGCGGCATCTCGGCTTGCGGGCAGCTCATGCGGCGGGCAGCTGCGGGCTTCATCGGAAGAAAATCCGGCGGCTGCCGTCCGCCATCAGGCCGGCACCGGTTCCGCCTCCAGATCGTGACGATGCTTCTCGGGCAGGTAAGCCAGCAGCATCTCGCGCACCAGCGTCGGGCTCTTGGCTTCCCGGATCATCAGCACGCCGTCGATGATCAAGGTACGGTTGATCTCCTCCTCGGCCAGCTTGAGATGCAGCTTGTCGGCGAGCGGCAGGCAAATCAGGTTGGCGACGACCGCACCATAGAGGGTCGCCAGCAGCGCGGTCGCCATGAACGGACCGAGCTTGGAAGGGTCGGTCATGTTGGCGAACATCTGCACCATGCCGAGCAACGTGCCGATCATCCCGAATGCCGGAGCGCAATCCCCGATGGCGCGGTAGATCTTCTGGCCCTCGTCGAGATGGGTCAGGAAGTTGTCGCGGTCGCGCTCGAGATTGTCGCGAATGAAATTGGTGTCGTAGCCGTCGGCGATGAAGCGGATGCCCTTGGCCAGGAACGGATCGTCGATCTCGACCTTCTCGAGCCCGACCGGTCCGCCCTTGCGGGCGACCTCGGCGATCTGGGCGATCTGATCGACCAGCTCGCGCTGGGTCGTGTGCCGCATCGTGAACGCGAATTTGGCACCGAGCGGCAGACCATGGAAGATCGAGACCAGGGGAAACCGGATCAGGGTGGCCGAGAACGAGCCGCCGAAAATGATGATGACGGCATGATCGGAAAAATACATTCCGAAATTGCCGCCCATCAGGATGACGGTCGAGACGACTATCGCTCCGCCAACGAGGCCGAGGCTTGTCGCGATGTCCATGGCGAGGCGCCCGCAACGCAATACGGCGCGCCGCCCGCGGCAGCGCTTCTCGCAACCTACCGGGCGCCACTTAAGGGACGGTTACCAAGGGCTCGCGCGGCTTTACCGGAGAATCCCGGATGGGTCGGCGCGCCCGCGACCGGAGCCGAAATCGGTCTTGCGCCGGCACGCCCGCGCGCGCAGATAGCATGGACTCGAGGCAGCCGACCGGTTGCCGCCCGGTCCGGCGGCGGGCAATCACAGGACGCGCGGTCTCGAGCACGCGCAACGGAGGGCGGCGATGCGATCGATCGGCCATTTCATCGGCGGCGAGGAGGTCGCCGGCACGTCCGGCCGCAGCGGCGACGTCTACGATCCCAACACCGGCGAGGTACAGGCCAAGGTCGACCTCGCGGATCCCCCCGAGGTCGCGCGCGCCATCGCGGTGGCGCAGGCCGCCCAGCCGGCCTGGGCCGCCACCAATCCGCAGCGCCGCGCCCGCGTGCTGTTCCGGTTTCTCGAGCTGGTGCAGCGGGAATCCGACCAGCTCGCCCGGCTGCTCTCCTCCGAGCACGGCAAGACGCTCGCCGATGCGCGCGGCGACCTCCAGCGCGGCCTCGAGGTCGCCGAGTTCGCCTGCGGCATTCCCCATCTCCTCAAGGGCGAGTTCACCGAAGGCGCCGGCCCCGGCATCGATCTCTATTCCATGCGCCAGCCGCTCGGGGTCGTGGCCGGCATCACGCCGTTCAACTTCCCGGCCATGATTCCGATGTGGAAGTTTGCGCCCGCGCTCGCCTGCGGCAACGCCTTCATCCTCAAGCCGTCGGAGCGCGACCCTTCGGTGCCGATGCGGCTCGCCCGGCTGCTGGTCGAAGCCGGGCTGCCGCCGGGCGTGCTCAACGTGGTCAATGGCGGGCGCGAGGCGGTGGAGGCGCTGCTCGCCGACCCGCGCATCCAGGCGATCGGCTTCGTCGGGTCCTCGGCGGTGGCCGAGCACATCTACGCGACCGGCTGCGCCAGGGGCAAGCGCGTGCAATGCTTCGGCGGCGCCAAGAACCACCTGATCGTCATGCCGGACGCCGATCTCGACCAGGCGGTCGATGCGCTGATCGGGGGCGGCTACGGCTCGGCGGGCGAGCGCTGCATGGCGGTCTCGGTGGCGGTTCCGGTCGGCCGCAAGACCGCGGATGCGCTGGTCGCAAAGCTCATCCCGCGGGTGGAGAGCCTCAAGATCGGCCTCTCCGGCGACCCGGCGGCCGATTACGGCCCGCTCGTCACCGGCGCGCATCTCGACAAGGTGCGGGGCTATGTGGATCTCGGGATCCGGGAAGGCGCCAAGCTCAAGGTCGACGGCCGCGGCTTCAAGCTGCAGGGCTACGAGAACGGCTTCTTCATGGGCGGCTGCCTGTTCGACGAGGTCGAGCCGCGCATGCGCATCTACCAGGAGGAGATTTTCGGGCCGGTGCTCAGCGTCGTGCGCGCCAAGGATTACGAGGAGGCGCTGCGGCTGCCCTCCGAGCACCCGTACGGCAACGGGGTCGCGATCTTCACCCGCGACGGCGACACCGCGCGCGACTTCACCAGCCGGGTGAATGTCGGCATGGTGGGGGTGAACTTCGCAGTGCCGGTGCCGCTCGCCTATTACACCTTCGGGGGCTGGAAGCAGTCGGGCTTCGGCGACCTCAACCAGCACGGCCCCGACGCCATCCGCTTCTACACCAAGACCAAGACGGTGACCGCCCGCTGGCCCTCCGGCACCAAGGAAGGCGCCGATTTCGTGATCCCGACCATGAAGTGAGTGCCGGGCGCATTCCCACACCCAGCAACAATACCGAGGACCACGTGGCCGAATTCCAGCTCCATTGCTTCGCCCAATCCGGCAACGCCTACCGGGTCGCCCTGATGCTCAATCTGATCGGCGCCGACTGGGAGCCGATCTGGGTCGACTTCTTCGTCAAGGGCGAGCAGCGCACGCCTGCCTACCGCAGCAACGTCAACGAGATGGGCGAGGCGCCGGTGCTGGTGCACGGCGGCCGCAAGCTCAGCCAGTCGGGCGTGATCCTCACCTATCTGGCGGAACGCAGCGGCAAGTTTGCGCCGCAGGGCGAGGACGAGCGGCTGGAGGCACTGCGCTGGATCATCTTCGACAACCAGAAGGTCAACGGCTTTCTCGGACCGTACCGGTTCCTACGCATCTTTGCGAAGCCGCCCGGCGACCCGGCGGTGCTGGCGTTTTTCAAGGGGCGGATCGACGGCAGTCTGAAGATCGTCGATCAGCGGCTCGCCGGGCGCGACTTCGTGCTGGGCGAGCGGCCTACCATCGCCGACCTGTCGCTGGTGGCCTATCTGTACTATCCGGCCGAGGAGTTCGGCTTCGACATCGCGGCGGAGCACCGGAACATCGCCGCCTGGCTCGAGCGCATCAAGGCGCTGCCGGGCTGGAAGCATCCCTACGAGCTGATGCCCGGCCATCCGCTGCAGCGGTAGCGGCGCTCAGAGCGCGATCCGATCCGATTGAATCGGATCGCGCTCTAATTCTTTTTGACGTTGCGCATAATCTCTTCCGAAAAGTCTGCAACTTTTCGGGATTATGCTCAGTTGAGGCGGGTCGGGCGCTCGGCGGCGGGCGGCGGCGAAGACGCGGCCGGCGCGCCGGCCGGGGTCACGGCCGCGGCTGGGCCGGCGGCCTCGTTGAGGGCTCCTGGACCAGCACCCGCGGCCGCGGTCTTGCGCAGGGCCTCCCGGTACGACAGCCAGCCGAGCGGCAGGGTCATGAGATAGAGCAGCGTGCCGATGGTGAGCACCTCCCAGGGGTATGAAATCAGCAGCGCGAAGAACAGCACGATCAGGACGAAGACCGGCAACACCATCTCGGGCGCGACCCGCTTGCCCACCCGCTTGCCGGAAAAGACCGGCAGCCGCGACACCATCAGAAAAGCGATGCCCAGGGTGTAGAGGAAGGTGACGCTCGCCATCAGCTCGAAATGCGGCAGCCCGAGAAACTGCAGATAGATCGGCAACAGCACCGTGATGGCGCCGGCCGGCGCCGGCACCCCGACGAAATAGTTCCCGGCCCAGGCCGGCCGGTCGGGGTCCTCGATCATGACATTGAAGCGCGCGAGCCGAAGCGCGGCGCAGATCGCGAACGTGAGGGCGGCGATCCAGCCGGCTGACTTGAGCTCGTGCAAGCCCCAGAAATAGAGGATCAGGGCGGGCGCGACGCCAAAATTGACGAAATCCGCAAGGCTGTCGAGCTCGGCGCCGAAGCGCGACGTGCCTTTGAGCATACGGGCGACCCGCCCGTCGATGCCGTCCAGCATGGCGGCGAACACGATCGCCGCCATCGCCCATTCGAGCCGATCCTCCACCGCCAGCCGGATGGCGGTGAGGCCGGCGCACAGGGCCAGCAAGGTGATGACGTTGGGCACCAGTGTGCGCACCGGAATGGCGCGGAAGCGCGGGCGGCGCAGCAGGCCGCGGCGATGCGGCTCGAACGGCGGATAGCTCATGGAGAGAATATAGTCCTTTAGCGACCCGTCCGCCACTGCCCCAGCTGACCGGAGTCGATGGCTATCGATTGCGGGTCGGCGACTGGCGTGTGATCTATACGCTGAAACATGAGACATTGACGGTCATCGTGATCAAGGTCGGTCATCGCACCGAGGTCTACGAATGAACAGGCAGATCATCAAAAAGGGTGGCAAGCCGGCGTTTGTGGTGATCCCGATCGAGGAATGGCGGCGCATCGAGGCGACGCTGGAGGATCGCGCCGATACGGCGGCGGTGCGTGCGTTCTTGAAGAATCCCGCCGAGACCTTCCCGGATGCGGTCGTGGCGGCGATCCTGGAAGGCACTCACCCGGTCAAGGCGATGCGCGAATACCGCGGCATGATCCAGGTCGAATTGGCGCAGGCCGGCGGCACGAGCTCCGTCTACATCTCGCAAATCGAGCGCGGGAAAAGGCGCTCCGGCCGCAAGCTGCTCGCCAAGCTCAGCAAGGCCTTGGGTGTCGCCCCCGACTTGCTGGAGCGTGGCGGCGATTGAGCGACCGAGCCGGGACTTAGAGCGCTACCCAATCAGATTGAATTGAATAGCGCTCTCATCTTTTTGACGTTGCGCATAATCTTATCCGAAAAGTCTGCAACTTTTCGGGATCATGCTTTATCCCACCCGGAATGTGCGGTCGCGATCGCCGGCGCGCAGGTCGGCGATGACGGTCTCGCCCGCGACCGCGGTCTGGCCCTCCGCCACCAGCGCCCGAGCGCCCTCGGGCAGATAGACATCGACGCGCGAGCCGAAGCGGATCATGCCGATGCGCTCGCCGGCACCGAGCGTCGCGCCTTTGCGCACGAAGCACACGATGCGCCGCGCCACCAGGCCGGCGATCTGCACCACCCCGATGCGCGCGCCGCCGGCTGAGATCACGAACGAGTTGCGCTCGTTCTCTTCGCTCGCCTTGTCGAGATCGGCGCTGAGGAAGGAGCCGGCGTGGTAGACGATCTCCTCAATGCGGCCGGCGACCGGGCTGCGGTTCACATGACAGTTGAACACGCTCATGAAGATCGACACCCGCGGCAGCGGCCGCTCGCCGAGGCCAAGCTCCTTGGGCGGCACGGCATTGCCGACGGTCGAGATCCGGCCGTCGGCGGGGGCGACCACGATGCCCTCACGCACCGGGGTCACCCGCACCGGATCGCGGAAGAACAGCGCACACCAGACCGTGAGCACGGTGCCGATCCAGCCGAGCGGGCTCCAGAGCAGGAACAGGATCAGGCTGGCGAGCGCAAAGGTGCCGACGAACGGATAGCCCTCGCGATGGATCGGTACCAGCTGCGAGCGGATCGAGTTGACGATGGACATGGATTTTCTCGGCGGTCTGCGTTCCGGGGAATTTTGTAGCCTGGATGAAGCGAAGCGCAATCCGGGGACGGCAGTCCCGCATTACGCTGACACTCCATGCGGGCCGTATTCTCACTCCGCCGCGTCGGCAGGCACGTCGGCGGGCGTCTCGTCCTCGGCGACGGCCGGCGGGTTGCGGTTGGGCGCGGCGGGCAGGCTCTCCTCCTCGATCAAAGCGAGCTTCTCGCGCGCCGCCTCGGCCTCGCGCTGGCGGTTCCACATGCTGGCATAGAGGCCGCCGCGCGCCAAAAGCTGCGGGTGGGTGCCGCGCTCCACGATCGCGCCGCGGTCGAGCACCAGAATCTCGTCGGCTGCCACGATGGTGGAAAGCCGATGCGCGATCACCAGGGTGGTGCGGTTCTTCGACACCCGGTCCAGCGCATCCTGGATGTCGCGCTCGGTATGGCTGTCGAGCGCCGAGGTGGCCTCGTCCAGCAGCAGGATCGGCGGTCCTTTGAGGATGGTGCGGGCGATCGCTACCCGCTGCTTCTCGCCGCCGGACAGCTTGAGGCCGCGCTCGCCGACCTCGGTCTCGTAGCCCTTGGGGGCGACGCGGATGAAATGGTCGATCTGGGCGTTGCGCGCCGCCTCCTCGACCTCGGCGTCGGTCGCCTCCCAGCGGCCGTAGCGGATGTTGTAGCGGATGGTGTCGTTGAACAGCACGGTGTCCTGCGGCACCATGCCGATGGCGGAGCGCAGCGACACCTGGGTGACGTCGCGGATGTCCTGGCCGTCGATCTCGATGCGCCCGCCGGTCACGTCGTAGAAGCGGTACAGCAGCCGCGAGATGGTCGACTTGCCGGCGCCCGAGGGGCCGACCACCGCGACGGTCTTGCCGGCCGGCACCTCAAAGCTGAGCCCCTTGAGGATCTGCCGCCCGGGCTCGTAGGAGAACGAGACGTTGTCGAACCGGATGGCGCCGCCGCGCGCGGCGAGCGGCAGCGCTCCCGGCCGGTCCTCGATCTCCGGCTCGCGATGCAGGATCGCGAACAGGTTCTCGATGTCGATCACCGCCTGCTTGATCTCGCGATAGACCATGCCCATGAAGTTGAGCGGCTGGTAGAGCTGGATCATCATGGCGTTGATCATGATGAAGTCGCCGACCGTATGGGTGCCGTCCTTGATGCCGTAGGCGCACATCACCATGGCGCCGGCGAGCCCGAAGGTGAAGATGGTGGCCTGCCCGGCATTGAGCACGGCGAGCGACACGTAGGACTTGACGCTCGCCTCCTCGTAGCGCGCCATGGCGCGGTCATAGCGCCGCGCCTCGCGCTCCTCGGCCACGAAATACTTGACGGTCTCGTAGTTGATCAGCGAATCGATCGCCTTGACGTTGGCGTCGCTGTCGCTGTCGTTCATGCGGCGGCGGATGCCGATGCGCCATTCGGTGGCGTAATAGGTGTAGATCATGTAGCAGGCCACCGTCACCACGATCAGCACCACGTAGCGCCAGTCGAACTGATAGAGCAGCACCACGATGATGAAGGAAAGCTCGATCACCGTCGGCACCAGCTGCATGATCACCATGCGCACGATGGTCTCGATGGCGTTGCGCCCGCGCTCCAGCACGCGGGTGAGGCCGCCGGTCTTGCGCTCGAGATGGAAGCGCAGCGACAGCCGATGCATGTGCTCGAACACCATATAGGCGAGGCGGCGCACCGCGTTCATGGCGACCTTGGCGAACAGGCCGTCGCGCGCCTGGGTGAGCACCGCCATCAGGATACGCGTCAACCCGTAGGCGACCGTCATCAGGACCGGCGCCGCGATCGCCCAGGCGAACCAGGAGGCCGGCTCGACCGGCGCGCTGCCCTGCCCGGTCAGCGCATCGGTCGCCCATTTGAAGGTGAACGGCACCGCCATGGTGGCGATCTTGGCCACCAGCAGCAGCCCCATGGTGACCCAGACCCGCATCTTCAGGTCGCGGCGGTCCGACGGCCAGATATAGGGCCACAGGACGATCACGGTCTTGAGCAGGCTGGCGGCGCCGTCAGCGGACACGTCCCGCTTCAGCGAACGGGTGGAACGGGGGTGGATATCGCTCATTCGATCGTCAGGGGGCCCGGCCTCGGGACGGCCGCCAAAACCGGGACCGTCGAATGAGACTCATATAGAGCATTTTCGCCCGCCAGCCAGCCGCCAATGCGGAACTCCCCAACGCCGCCTGCTGCGGCGCAAACACGGCCGGCCGCTTGATTGTCATGCCGCTGCGCGCCACATGCAGGGGCTGGACCGGGAAACCCCATGAGCGACATCAAATCGATTTGCGTCTATTGCGGCTCCGGGCCGGGTACCAACCCGGCCTTCATGGAGGCGGCACGCCGGTTCGGCCGCATCCTGGCGGAGAACCGCATCCGGCTCGTCTACGGGGGCGGCTCGGCCGGCCTGATGGGGGCCTGTGCCGAGGCGGTGCTCGACCATGGCGGACAGGTGACCGGCATCATCCCGGAGTTCCTGACCGACCGCGAGCACATGCTGATGCGGGCGCAGGAGCGGATCGTCACCCGCGATCTGCATGAGCGCAAACAGCTGATGTTCGAGAAGGCCGACGCCTTCGTGGCGCTGCCGGGCGGGGTCGGCACCCTGGAGGAGCTGGTCGAGCAGCTCACCTGGGCGCAGCTCGGCCGCCATCGCAAGCCGATCCTGGTCGCCGACATCGAGCATTTCTGGGAGCCGCTGTGCGCCCTGCTCGATCACATGGAGAAGCTACAATTCATCCGCGCCGGCCTCAACATCAATCTCCTGGTGGCCGAGCGCATCGAGGACGTGCTGCCCAAGCTACAGGCGGCCGCGCGCGGGCTGGCGGAGCCGGACAAGGCGATGCAGGCAGCCGCGGTCGAGCGGATGTGATGCGGTGACGCCGCGGCCTCATGCGCACGTCCTTAAAAATCCGTCCTGGGCGATTTTAGGGGCGCACAGCGATTCACTCCTTCTCCCATCCAAAGTCGGATTTATCCGACTTTGGACATGAATGGTGGCGAAGTCGGATATATCCGCCTTCGCTCCGGGAGAAGGTGGGATGAGGGGGCTCGGGCGGTGCGATAAGCAATCATTCACCCCCTCACCCCACCCTCTCCCCTGCGGGGCGAGGGAGTGAAACGCCTTGCTCACCTCACAAATGAACGCCGATCTCCGACCGGCCGACAGGTGTGCATGCCGTGCCGCTCACGCGGGCGCGCCGGAACGCACCAGCTTGTAGATGATCGAATCCATCAGCGCCTGGAACGAGGCATCGATGATGTTGGGCGAGACCCCGACCGTGGTCCAGCGCTCGCCGCTCTCGTCCTGGCTCTCGATCAGCACGCGGGTCACGGCTTCGGTGCCGCCGTTGAGGATACGCACCCGGTAATCGGTGAGCTCCAGCCCCTCGATGTAGCTCTGGTACTTGCCGATATCCTTGCGCAGCGCGACGTCGAGCGCGTTGACCGGGCCGTTGCCCTCGCCGGCGGAGATCAGGCTCTTGCCGTCGACCTTTACCTTGACCACCGCCATGCTCACCGTGACCCGCTCGCCCTTGGCGTTGATGCGCTGCTCGACGTTCACGTCGAACTGGGCGACGTCGAAATAGCTGGGCACGGTGCCGAGCATGCGCCGCGCCAGGAGCTCGAAGGAGGCCTCCGCCGCCTCATAGGCGTAGCCCATCGCCTCGCGCTGCTTGACCTCGTCGAGCAGCACCGCAACACGCGGATCGTCCCGCTCGACCTTGATGCCGATGCGGTCGAGCTCGAACATGAGGTTGGACTTACCGGCCTGGTCCGACACCAGGAGCTTGCGCCGGTTGCCCACCGCCTCAGGCGGCACATGCTCGTAGGTGGCCGGCTCCTTGAGGATGGCGGAGGCATGGATGCCGGCTTTGGTGGCAAACGCGCTCGACCCCACATAGGGGGCGTGGCGGTCGGGAGCGCGGTTGAGCATCTCGTCGAGGACATGCGAAACATGGGCGAGGCTGGCGAGCTGCGCATCCGAGACCGCGATCTCGAAGCGCTCGGCGAATTGCGGCTTGAGCTTGAGGGTGGGGATGATGGAGACCAGGTTGGCGTTGCCGCAGCGCTCGCCTAGCCCGTTCAGGGTGCCCTGGATCTGACGAGCCCCCGCCCGCACCGCCGCAAACGAGTTGGCGACCGCCTGCTCGGTGTCGTTGTGGGCGTGGATGCCGACATGGTCGCCGGGCACGCGCTCGACCACCTTGGCCACGATCGCCTCCACCTCGTGCGGCAGCGTGCCGCCATTGGTGTCGCACAGCACCACCCAGCGCGCGCCCTCCGCATAGGCGGTTTGCGCGCAGGCGAGCGCAAATTGCGGATTGGCCTTGTAGCCGTCGAAGAAATGCTCGCAGTCGAGCAGCACCTCGCGGCCCGCCGCCTTGGCGGCGCGGATGCTGTCGCGGATGGAGGCGAGATTTTCCTCGAGCGTGCATTCGAGCGCCACCCGCACGTGATAGTCCCAGGATTTGGCGACAAAGCAGATGGCGTCCGCCTTGGCGTCGATCAGCCCCTTGAGGCCCGGATCATTGGAGGCCGAGCGGCCGGGACGCCGCGTCATGCCGAACGCCGTGAACGTGGTGGCGAGATCGCGATCTACGGCGAACAGCTCGGTGTCGACCGGATTGGCGCCCGGATAGCCGCCCTCCACATAATCGATGCCGAGGTCGGCGAGCATGCCGGCGATCACGACCTTGTCGTGCAGCGTGAAGTCGACGCCGTTGGTCTGCGCACCGTCGCGCAGGGTGGTGTCGAACAGATACAGGCGCTCGCGCGGCGTGTCGGACATGGGGCTGCTCACGACACCCGGTAGGCGACGTAGAGCGCCACCGCCGCCGCGATCACCACGTATTTGAGCGCGATGTAGTAGAGCCAGTGGCGCGGAAACGGCGTCTCGGGCTTGCTCATGGGGTGCTCCCTTTCGGCGTCAGCTTCTTTTCCATGGTGGTGGTGGCGAGCCATTCGTCACCGAGCGCGACGGTGTTGCGGCGCTGCGCCACGTAGCCGCGATGCTCGAAGAAGCCGCGCGCGGTGTCGCTGGCATCGGCGACGAGCCGCGGCGTGCCGCGCGCGCCCGCCAGCCGCTCGACCGCATCGCACAGCATGGCGCCGATCCCCTGCCCGGCCACGGCAGGATGCACGTAGAGGAGATCGATCTGGTCGGCGCCCTTGAGCGAAACGAAGCCCACCACCGAGCCGCCGAGCGTGGCGACCAGCGTGAGCTCCTTCGCCAAACGCGCCCCGAACGCGGCCTCATCGTCGGCCGCCGCCTCCCACACGCCGCGCTGCGCCTCGCTGTAATCTTCCGCGGTCAGTTCCGCGATGCTGGCGCGGAAGATCTCGGCGAGCAGCAGGGCATCGGCCGGCAGATAGGGCCGTAGTGCCAGCTTGGGATTGGCCTGCGCACTCATCGGGCGACCTCCCAGGTGGTGCCGTCCTTGGAGTCCTTGAGCACCACCCCCATGGCGGCGAGCTCGTCGCGGATGCGGTCTGCTTCTTTGAAATTCCTGTCTCTGCGAGCAGCATTGCGCGCATCTATTTTGGAGTTCACGTCGTGCTGAAACTCCTCCGGCAACAATTGGCCAGCTGCTTCACCGACACTCGCATAATCCTTCGACGACAGAATATCGTTTGTCACCATGAACTTTAGCGACTGATGAAGGCCCTGCGCTGCAGACAAGTCGCCCTTTCTCGCGGTCTCAGCAAGCTTGTGCATCTCTCCGATTGCCTGTGGCGTATTGAGATCATCTGCTACAGCGTTGATAAAATCCGACGGAGGGGAATCTTTCTCAACGAAGCCTGTCCGATGTCGCTCGAGCACATTCGCCCAATTCCTAAGAGTCCGTTCAGCGTCTTCCAAGGCTCGCACTGTCCAGTCAATTGGCTGGCGATAGTGTGTGCGAAGCATCGCAAGTCTCAGCACTGCGCCCGGCCACGATCGACCACCAAACGTGTCGCTATGCAGCAATTGGCTTATGGTGACGAAATTCCCCTCCGACTTCGACATCTTGGCGCCTTCGACCTGCAGGAAGCCGTTGTGCATCCAGTAATTCGCCATCGCTGGCGTATGGAACGCGCAGCGCGACTGCGCGATCTCGTTCTCGTGGTGGGGAAACAACAGGTCGATACCGCCGCCGTGGATGTCGAAGCTTTCGCCCAGATGCTTCCACGACATCGCCGAGCACTCGATGTGCCAGCCGGGACGGCCGGGCGTCGCAATCCCGGACGGCGACGGCCAGGCCGGCTCGCCGGGCTTGGAGGGCTTCCACAGCACGAAGTCCATGGGGTCGCGCTTGTAGGGCGCGACATCGATGCGCGCGCCCGCGATCATCTCGTCGAGCGGGCGCTTCGAAAGGCGGCCGTAGTCCGGCATCGAGGGCACGCTGAACAGCACGTGCTCCGCCGCCACATAGGCGTTGCCGGCAGCGACCAGCCGCTCGATCAACGCCCGCATCTCGGCGATATGCTCGGTGGCGCGCGGCTCGACGCTCGGGCGCAGGCAGCCGAGCGCATCGACATCGGCATGGAACTGGCGCTCGGTCTTCTCCGTGACGGTGCGGATCGCCTCGTTGAGCGGCAGGCCGGGATATTCCTCCGCCGCCCGCGCATTGATCTTGTCGTCGACGTCGGTGATGTTGCGCGCATAGGTGACGTGGCCGGCACCGTAGCGATGCCGCAACAGGCGGAACAGCACGTCGAACACGATGACCGGCCGGGCATTGCCGATATGGGCGAAGTCGTAGACGGTCGGGCCGCACACATACATGCGCACGTCTTCGGGATCGAACGGCTGGAACGGCCGCTTCTCGCGGGTGAGCGTATCGTAGAGACGTAGTTCCATGGGCGTTGCGTCCGGTCATTGAGCTTGCGCGCAAGCCCGGCGCGACCTTCCAAAAGGTCGCCGGCAAGCAGGCGCCTGGCCCCGCTGGCCGGGCGTCCAATGATCTCGATCGCGAGAAAAGACGGCCACAGCCAGCGAGATTCGCTAGCGAATAATCTCCCGGCAAATGCCGCAGATATGGTTAAGGCCGTTCATGGGGCCGCAGAATGAGCACCCGCGGGCTTGCCGTCAAGAGGCGGTTCGGCCGCGCGCGCGCGCCGGGGCGGCAAGCGGGGTTAACGGAGCCTTAAACCATTGCGACGTATTTTCGCTTTCGTCTCGATGCCAAAGCCGACCTTGGCGCAAAATGCGAGCGGTCCGATGCGATACATCCTGGCGGGTCTGGCCTGCGCGGCCCTCATCTGCGTCAACGCCTCGGCGCAGGCCGAGCGCCGCATCTTCATCATCGCCAACAATGCCGACGGCTATGGGGTCGACCGCTGCCTCGCAACCGGCGCGACCTGCGGGGTGGCGGTCGCCACCGCCTATTGCAAGGCGCGCGACTTCGCCCAGGCGCAATCGTTCCATAAGATCGATCGCGAGGAGATCACCGGGGGGGTGCGCTCGAGCAGCGAGTCCTGCCGCGGCGGCTCCTGCGACGAATTCGTCGCCATCGAGTGCACCCGCTGATCTTGCGCCTCCGGCATTGAGCTGAAGCCCTTGGCCCGCGGCCGGTTCGGGCCGCTCATCCGATTACCTTTTGGCCTGTTTTCGGCGGCCGGGACGCGTCGGCCCATCGCCGTTGCGCGGGCCTCGATCTTCGGCCATGTTGCCGCCTGAGCTTGAGAGCGGCCGCACGCGGTGCAAGGGCGGCCAAGCACCGGGGCCCGACGCCATGATGAACTCCGGTCCGGTCCACGATGGCGCCGCGCAGGTGGCCGAGCCGGACGCGGCAGCACTCCTCCGGCTCGAGGATTTTCTGCCCCATAAGCTCAATGTGCTCTCGAGCTTGGTCTCCCAGGCGCTCACGCGCGTTTATGGCCAACGTTACGGTATCGGCATACCCGAGTGGCGGGTACTGGTGACGCTCGGCCAATACGGCGTCATGACCGGCAAGCAGGTCGGCGCCCATACCCACATGCACAAGACCAAGGTGTCGCGCGCGGTGGCCCAGCTCGAGCAGCGCAAGTTCGTCGCCCGGCGCGCCAACCGGGCCGACCTGCGCGAGGCCTTTCTGTCGCTGACGCCGGCGGGCCGCGCGATCTACGAGGAGGCCGCCCCGGTCGCGCTCGATTTCACCAACCGGCTATCGGAGGTGGTCGCGCCTTCCGATCGCGCCGCCTTCGACCGCGCCATGCGGCTCTTGACCGAGCGCTCGGCCAAGCTGGTGATCGAGATCGAGGGCGGCGAGAGCTGAAGCGCCCGCACCCTCCGCCCGATCACAGCAGCAGCAGAAGCAGAAGCGAGGCACCGTGACCCTGTATTCCTTCTTTCGCTCGTCCGCCGCCTACCGGGTGCGGATCGCCTTCAACCTCAAGGGTCTCAGCTACGAGACGGCCGCCATCCACCTGCAGAAGGAGGGCGGGCAGAACCGCAAGCCGGCCTACCGGGCGGTCAATCCGCAAATGCGCGTGCCGGCGCTGCGGCTCGATTCCGGCGAGCTCCTCACCCAGTCGCTCGCCATCATCGAATATCTCGACGAGGTGCACCCGCAGCCGCCGCTCTTGCCGCGCGACAGCGTGGCGCGCGCGCAGGTGCGGGCGCTCGCCCAGCTGGTGGCCTGCGATATTCATCCGCTCAACAATGTGGCGCCCTTGCGCTATCTCAAGAGCGAGCTCGGGCAGGACCAGAGCAAGATCGACGCTTGGTACCGCCACTGGGTGCAGGAGGGCTTCGACGCGCTCGAGGCGATGCTGCGGCCCGGCCCCTACGCCTATGGGGCCGAAGTGACGCTCGCGGACATCTGCCTGGTGCCGCAGGTTGCCAATGCGCGCCGCCTGAAGGTGCCGCTCGATGCCTATCCCAAGATCGTCGCCGTCGACGCCGCCTGCGCCAAGCTTGCGGCCTTCGAGCAAGCCCGGCCCGAGCACCAGCCGGACGCGGAATGACGCGCTCGACCGGCGAGCGCCGGCCCCGCCCCGCGTCCCTCGCAGCCTGAAACCGCGGACGCGACGCACGTGGCCCTTCCGCCCATCGCCCGCGTAGTCTTCTGGATGACCGGCACGCTGCTGTCGTTCTCCGCCATGGCGGTATCGATCCGCGAATTGTCCGCGACGCTGAGCATCATGGAGATCCTCTCGGTGCGGGCCGCCGCCGGATTGCTGATCGTCGGCGCGATCTTGGCGCTGCGCCCGCAGCTGCGGCACGACCTCGATCTAAGCCGCCTGCGCCTGCATGTGCTGCGCAACAGCATCCATTTCGGCTCCCAGTATCTGTGGGCCAGCAGTCTCCTGCTGCTGCCCCTGAGCACCGTGTTCGCGCTCGAGTTCACCATGCCGGCCTGGACCATGCTCATGGCGAGCCTGTTCCTCGACGAGCGCATGACCAGAAGCCGGATTGGTGCGGTGATGCTCGGTCTCGTGGGCGTCGTCGTGATCCTGCGGCCCGGGATCGAGACCTTCCATCCGGCCGCCCTGATCGTGCTGGCGGCGGCGCTCGGCTACTCGGTGCAGAACATCGCCACCAAGAAGCTGACCGTCACGCAGAGCACCTTTGCGATCGTGTTCTGGATGAACGTCATCCAGCTGCCGCTCGGGCTCCTGGGCGCCGATCCCTGGTTCGTGGCCAGGCTCGCCCTGCACCAGCTGCCGGCGCTCGCGGGTCTCGGCATCGCCGGATTGTCCGCGCATTATTGCATGTCCAACGCCTTCCGGGCCGGCGACGCCAGCCTGGTGGTGCCGCTCGATTTCCTGCGCATCCCGCTGATCGCGGTGGTCGGCTGGTGGCTCTATGGCGAGCCGCTCGACCTGTTCGTGTTTGCCGGCGCCGGCATCATCATCGCGGGCCTGTTGTGGAACCTGCGCAGCGAGGCCAGAACCACACCCGCCGCCGCGGCCCCGGCGGTCGCGCTGCGGGAGGCTGGCTCCGCCTGAATTTAGGGGTTACGTTCGCCCCGCCTTGCGTAGCGCGTTCACACTTTGGTCACCATTCCGGGGCTTCATCGCTTCGACGCGCCTCGGTCAGCCGCAACGCCACGATTGGGTCCCATGATCTCGAAACCGCTGCGCAAACCGGGGCTTGCGACGCTCGTTGCTGCGGCCGCATGTGGCGCGATGTGGGCGGCGCTGACGGCCCCGGCGGCGGCGCAGCAGGGCGGCTATCCGCCTTCGCAATCGCGCAATCCCATATGTCCGCAGCTCGAAGGCCAGCTGTCCGCGTTCGATCGCGGCATCACCGATTCGTCGCAGTCCGACCAGGCCAAGCGGCTGGACGACGCCGCCCGCAAGCAGCAGGCCGATCTCGACCGTCTCACCGCCCAGGCCCGCCGCTCGGGCTGCGAAGGCAACGGCTTCTTCTCGCTGTTCTCCAGCCAACCGGCCCAGTGCACGCCGCTCAATGCGCAGATCCAGCAGGTGCGCGGCAATCTCGACCGCACCTTGAACGATCTCCAGCGCGTCCAGAGCAATACCGGGGCCGACCGCGAGGGCCAGCGCCGCTCGATCATCGGCGCTCTGGCGCAGAACGATTGCGGCCCGCAATATCGCCAGCAGGCCAACCAGGGCGGCGGCTTCTTCGACCGGCTGTTCGGGCCCGGCACCATCCTGAGCCCCGAGCCGACGGCGCCGACCGCGGCGTCGGGCACCTACAAGACGCTCTGCGTGCGCACCTGCGACGGGTTCTACTTCCCGGTCTCGTATTCCGCGCTGCCCAACAAGTTCGCCGAGGACGCGCAGACCTGCCAGCGCCTGTGCCCGGCCTCGGAGGTCGAGCTCTACAGCCACCGCGCCTCCGGCGAGGACGTCAACCAGGCGGTGTCGGCGAGCGGCCGCCTCTATACGCAGATGGCCAACGCCTTCGCGTATCGCAAGCAGTTCAATCCGAGCTGCAGCTGCAAGGCCGCCGGCCAGACCTGGGCCGAGGCCCTCAAGCAGCTCGACGACCAGACGGTCGAGCGCGGCGATATCGTGGTCACCGAGGAGAAGGCCAAGCAGCTGTCGCAGCCGCAGGCCGACGCGCAGGGCAAGCCGATCAAGCAGCCGCCAGCACCGAAGGGCACCGCCCAACCGCAGCCGGTCGCGGCCACGCCGGCCTCGGCGAATGCGGCCGCTCCCGCCGCTGACACGACCGCGGACCCCGACCCCAGCAAACGCCGCGTGCGCCCGGTCGGCCCGACCTTCCTGCCGGCGCATTGATTGGTTGAGAATTGACTGCCTCATCCTGAGGAGGCCGCTCTTGGGCGGCCGTCTCGAAGGATGCAGCCCCGGTGGCGTTGCGCGCGTGGCCATGGTTCGAGACGCGCGGGCGTGGCCCGCGCTCCTCACCATGAGGCTGCGCGAGTCGAGCCGCCCCTACAAATCGAACGCGTCGCTGTTCGGCGCCCGCCCTGCCGCCATCACCGAGAGATCCGGGGCCGGCAACGGTGTGCCGGGATCGCGGAAGCGGTTGGTGATCGGGTAGCGGCGGTCGCGGCCGAAATTGCGCAGCGTCACCTTGACGCCCGGGGCCGCTTGGCGGCGCTTGTACTCGGCGAGATTGAGGAGCCGCTCCACCCGCACCACCGTGGCGCGGTCGAAGCCGGCCTCGACGATCTGCGCGATCGGCTCCTCGCGCTCGACCAGCCGCTCCAGGATGCCGTCGAGCACGTCATAGGGCGGCAGCGAATCCTGGTCGGTCTGGTTCTCGCGCAGCTCCGCGGTCGGGGCGCGGGTGAGCACATTGTCCGGGATCACCAGCCCGGCTGGCCCGAGCGCACCATGCGGGCGCCAGCCATTGCGCAGGCGCGAGAGCCGGTAGACCTCGGTCTTGTAGAGATCCTTGATCGGATTGAAGCCGCCGTTCATGTCGCCGTAGAGCGTGGCGTAGCCGACCGACATTTCCGATTTGTTGCCGGTGGTCACCACCATAAGGCCGAGCTTGTTGGAGATCGCCATCAAAATGACGCCGCGCGCCCGCGCCTGCAGATTCTCCTCGGTGACATCGCGGGGCAGACCGTCAAACAGCGGCGTCAGCGCCTGCTCCAGCCCGGCGACCGCGGGCTCGATCGAGACCAGGTCGTAGGCGACGCCGAGCGCACGCGCGATCGCGGCCGCATCGTCACGGGATTCCCGCGAAGTGAAGCGATATGGCAGCATCACGCAGCGCACGCGGGCCGCGCCCAGCGCATCGACCGCCATGGCAGCGCACAGCGCCGAATCCACCCCGCCCGAAAGCCCCAGCACCACCCCCTCAAAGCCGTTCTTGTCCACATAGTCGCGCAGGCCCAGCACGCAGGCGGCATAATCGTCCTCATCGCTCTCCTGCGGCTTGGTCATGGGACCATCGAGGCAGCGCCAGCCGTTGCCGGTGCGCTGCCAGCGCACCGTCGTCACGCTCTCGCAGAAGGCGGGCAGCTGGAAGGCGAGCGAGCAGTCCGCGTGCAGGCCGAAGGAAGCGCCGTCGAAGATCAGCTCGTCCTGGCCGCCGACCTCGTTGACATAGATCATCGGCAGGTCGCTCTCGGTGACGCGCGCGACCGCGATGTTGAGACGCGTGGTCTCCTTGTCGCGCCAATAGGGCGAGCCGTTGGGCACGATCAGCATCTCGGCGCCGGTCTCCGCCAGCGTCTCGACCACGTCGGTGCCCCAGATGTCCTCGCAGATCGGCAGGCCCAGGCGCACGCCGCGGAAATTGACCGGGCCGGGCATCGGGCCAGGCGCGAACACGCGCTTCTCGTCGAACACGCCGTAGTTCGGCAGATCGACCTTGAAGCGCAAGGCCGCGATCGTGCCGCGGTCGAGCAGGCAATAGGCGTTGTAGAGCTTGCCGTCCTCCGCCCAGGGGGTGCCGATCAGCATGGCGGGGCCGCCGTCGGCGGTCTCGCGCGCCAGCTCCTCGATCTTGCTGCGGCAGGCCGCCTGCAGGGCCGGCTTGAGCACCAAATCCTCGGGCGGGTAGCCCGAGAGGAACAGCTCGGGCAGCGCGACGAGATCGGCGCCGTCGCGCGCCGCCGCGGCCCGGGCCTGGCGGGCCTTGTCGGCATTGCCGGCAATATCGCCGACGGTCGGATCGAGCTGCGCGACCGCGATCGCCAGCCGGTCGCTCGGACGTTCGTTCATGAGGGTGATGTAGCGCGTCGGGAAGCCGAACCGCAATCGGCAAGGCGCGGGGCATGCGGCACTCGCCTGCCCGCCTGCCCGCCCGCCTCAAAGCCAGCCGATGCGCTCCGCCAGCGCCAAGAGCCAGACCGCGCCGGCGACCAGGAGGGTGAGGCCGACCGCCGCCGAGCCCATGTCCTTGACCCGCCCGATCTGGGGATCGAGCGCCGGGTTGACCCGGTCGCAGAGCTTCTCGATCGCGGTGTTCAACAGCTCGACCACGAACAAGAGCATCAGCACGCCGATCAAGGCGAGCCGCTTCCAGGGCTCGGCCGCGATGAAGAAGGCGAGCGGCACCGCCGGCACGAACACCGCCAACTCCTGGCGGAAGGCGGCCTCGCTGCCGAGCGCGAAGCGCAGGCCGTTCCAGCTGTTGATGACGGCGCGCAGCAATCTGTGCATGGGATCGATCTGTGGGTGGGTCGGTTAATTGCTGCTGATGACCGGATAGGGGCCGAACTTGATGCCGGTCTGGAGGAACACCCCGTAGCTGTCGGACCTCCAATACACCGGTTGGGGGAACGCCTGCACGCCATTTACATGGCCTTCGAAATGAGTATGCCCATCGGCCTGCAAATGCCAGTAGCGTGCGCCGATGCCCACATTGACCCAATCGGTCACCCGGTAGGACAGGACGCCCTCGAGCTGGTAGCCCCAGCCGGTGCCGTCCTCCGGCAGCGGGCCGCTGAAATCGCCCGGAGAGTTGCTGATGCGCAGCCAGTGCGAGTCGGTGCCGTCGAGCAGCACCAAAGGCAGCCAGGCGGCATCGACGTTGAGCTTGAGCCGGTTGGTGACGTCGACCTCGCCGTTGAGCCCGACCCGCAGCGAATTCCAGTTGTTGTCCTGCGTGATCGCCTTGATGGTCGCCGGTATCGGAAAGAAGCCGCAGATGAGCGGATTGGTGCCGATCTGGCCGCAGCCGTCCGCGCTCACGACCTCGTGCAGATAGTTGTAGCCGAGGAAGGCGCCGAGGCGGAAATCCGGGCCGCGGAAAACGTTGTAGCCGATGTCAACGCTGGCATAGACCGGAAAGCTGTCGTCGAGCGTGCTCAAGGTGGCGGAATAGGGCGAGATGACGGGCGGAAAATCCTCGTCCGTGAGCGTGCCCTTGCGAAAGCCACCGCCGCCGACGAGGCCCTTGAGGAACCAGCCGGTGTTGAGGTCGAAGCGCCCAAAGGCCTCGGCGGAGAAGATCGACAGATTGTCGTAGCTCAGGCGCGACACGATGAAAGCGCCGGCCGGATCATAGAGGCTCTTGCCGGTCTTGCCCTTGCCGTACCAGAAGCGCAGCCCGACTTCGCCCGTATAGGTGGAAGGCGCCTCCAAACCATGAAAGGCCCAGTCGCCGGCAAACGCCGGAGCCGCGCCGAACAGGCTCGCCCCAACCGCCACCAGCCGTGCAAGAGCCGCCAGGATCGATTTCACGGTCACGATCTCCCCCCCACTGAATGCGGGGGGCAGTCTCGGCCGCAATGCTTTGCGCAATCCTTACAATTTTAGGGACTGCGGATCGCATCCGATCCTATTGTTAATGCTGCGATAAGCGCGAGCTCGTTTACCTTCACGAAGCGTGAAGACGGCTCGCGTGCGCCGCTTGCAAGCAAACTCTCAAAGCCCCGAGACCGCCGGCAGCGGCCGCGCCTTGGCGGTGCGCTCCTGCTTGAGCAGGTCGGCCAGCAGGAACGCGAGGTCGAGCGACTGCTCGGCGTTGAGCCGCGGATCGCAGACCGTGTGGTAGCGGTCGTTGAGGTCCTCGTCGGTGATGGCGCGCGCGCCGCCGGTGCATTCGGTGACGTTCTGGCCGGTCATCTCCAGATGCACGCCGCCCGCATGGGTGCCTTCGGCGGCATGCACTTGGAAGAAGGTGCGCACCTCCTTGAGTATCTGGTCGAACGGCCGGGTCTTGTAGCCCGATGCCGAGGTGATGGTGTTGCCGTGCATGGGATCGCAGGACCACAGCACCACGCGGCCTTCGCGCTCGACCGCCCGCACCATGGCGGGCAAGAGATCGCCCGACTTGTCGGCGCCCAGCCGGCAGATCAGGGTGAGGCGGCCGGGCTCGTTGTCGGGGTTGAGCACCTCGATGATGCGCAGCATCTCGTCGACCTTGCTCGATGGCCCGCATTTGAGCCCGAGCGGATTCTTGATGCCGCGGCAGAACTCCACATGGGCATGATCGATCTGGCGGGTGCGGTCGCCGATCCACAGCATGTGGCCGGAGGTGCAGTACCAGTCGCCGCTGGTGGAATCCACGCGGGTCATCGCCTGCTCGTACCCGAGCAGCAGCGCCTCGTGGCTGGTGTAGAATTCGGTCGAGCGCAGCTCCGGATGGCTTTCCAGATCGAGCCCACAGGCCTGCATGAAGCCTAGCGCCTCCGATATCTGATCGGCGAGCTGCACGTAACGGCGCGATTGCGGGCTGTCCTTGACGAAGCCCAGCACCCATTGCCGCACATTGCCGAGATTGGCGTAGCCGCCTTGCGCGAACGCGCGCAACAGGTTCAGCGTCGCGGCCGATTGCCGATAGGCCTCGATCTGCCGGCGCGGATTGGGAATGCGCGCCTCGGGCGTGAACTCGGTGCCGTTGATGATGTCGCCGCGATAGACCGGAAGCTCCAACCCGTCGCGCTTCTCGACCGGCGAGCTGCGCGGCTTGGCGAACTGGCCGGCGACGCGGCCGATCTTGACCACCGGCGAGGCCGCCGCATAGGTGAGCACCACCGCCATCTGCAGGAACAGGCGGAAGAAGTCGCGGATGTTGTTGGCGCCGTGCTCGGCGAAGCTTTCGGCGCAGTCGCCGCCCTGCAGCAGGAAAGCGTTGCCGGCCGCCACCTTGCCCAATGCCTTGGTGAGGTTGCGGGCTTCACCTGCAAAAACCAGCGGCGGAAAGGTCGCCAGTTGCGCCTCGACCTCGGCTAGCGCGGCCGGGTCGGGGAATTCCGGCATCTGCAGGATCGGCTTCTTGCGCCAGCCTTCCGGCGTCCATCGCTCGGCCATCCTTCGCTCGGCCATGACATGGCCCTCCAATTACGCTAACGCGCCGTACGGGCGCTGCTTTCCGCGTGCTCCGCTCGGGCGGGCTTATACACGACCGCAAGCGCCGGAGGCCAGCAAAAGCGCAGCCGCCGTCACGCCCGCGGCCGGATCATTCGGCGGCCTGGCGCTCGAAGCTCTCGGCCTTCTCGCGCAACGTCACCAGCTCCTCGCCGGCGGTCGGATGCACCGCCATGACGGCATCGAAATCCGCCTTGGTGGCCTTCATCTTGACCGCGATGCCGACCAGCTGAATCATCTCGCCGGCATCCGCGCCCGCGATATGGCAGCCCACCACCCGGTCGGTGGTGCCGTCGACCACGAGCTTCATGAAGGCGCGCGTGTCGCGGCCCGAGAGCGTCGCCTTCATGGGCCGGAACATGGTCTTGTAGATGTCGACCTTGGCGAGCTTGGCGCAGGCCTCTGCCTGGGTGAGCCCGACGGTGCCGATCTCGGGCTCGGAGAACACCGCGGTCGGCACGTCGGCGTGGTCGACCCGGGTCGGCTTGTTGCCGAACACTGTATCGGCGAAAGCGTGTCCTTCCCGCACCGCGACCGGCGTGAGATTGATCCGGTTGGTGACATCGCCGACCGCATGAATGTGCGGCACCGAGGTCTTCGAGAACGCATCGACCGCGATGCCGCCATTGGCGGCGAGCCGCACGCCCGCAGCCTCGAGCCCGAAGCCGTCGACATTGGGGAGCCGGCCGGTCGCGAACATGACCTTGTCGACCGCCACCTCCTCGCCGTCCGACAGCTGCGCCCGGAACGCGCCTTTGGCCGCCTCCACCCCTTTGACGGTCCGCCCGGTGATGATCCTGACGCCGCGCCGCTCCATCTCGGTGCGCAGATGGGCACGCAGGTCATCATCGAAGCCGCGCAGGATGTTCTCGCCGCGATAGACCAGCGTCACCTCGGAGCCGAGGCCATTGAAGATGGCGGCGAACTCGACCGCGATATAGCCGCCGCCCTGCACCAGCACCCGCTTCGGCAGCGCCTCGAGGTGAAAGGCCTGGTTGGAGGAGATCACATGCTCGAGGCCCGGGATCGGCGGCCCCATATGGGGCGCCGCTCCGGTCGCAACCAGAATGTGGCGGGCGCGCACGCACTCGCGGCTCGCCATGAGCCGCACCGTGTGGCGATCCTCCAGCACCGCGCGGGACGCCACGATGCGCACGCCGGCGCGCTCCAGCGCACCCGTGTAGGCCATCTCGAGCCGGGCGATCTCGCGGTCCTTGTTGGCGATCAGTGTGGCCCAGTCGAAGCTCGGCTGCGGCACCGTCCAGCCGTAACCGGCGGCGTCCTCGAACTCGTCGGAGAAGCGCGACGCATAGACCAGGAGCTTCTTGGGCACGCAACCGCGAATGACGCAGGTGCCGCCGACCCGAAATTCCTCGGCGATCATCACGCTCGCCCCATGGCGGGCGGCGATGCGGGCGGCACGCACCCCGCCCGAGCCGGCCCCGATGACGAACAGATCGACATTGTGGTCAGGCATGCTGGTCCGATCGGTTGTTGGCTTTCTGTCCGACGACCCGAACCCCGTTCGGGCTCGCCAGAATGGCGGTTTGCGCAAGCCCGATGAACAGACCGTGCTCGACCACGCCGGCAATGCGGGCGAGCCGATCGGCAAGCGCAGCCGGATCGGCGATCCGACCGAGCGCGGCATCGAGAATCCAATGGCCGCAATCGGTGACCAAGGGCGCCCCGTCCTTGGTCCGGCGCAGCAGCGCCGGCCCCGGGCAATGCGCGGCGGCAGCCGCCGCCTCGACCGCCGCCCGGGTGGTCGCCAATCCGAACGGCACCACCTCGATCGGCAAGGGAAACCGTCCCAGCATGGCCACCCATTTGGATTCATCGGCGATGACCACCATGCGGGCGCTGGCGCTGGCGACGATCTTCTCCCGCAACAGCGCACCGCCCCCGCCCTTGATCAGGCTGAGATCGGGGGCGATCTCGTCGGCCCCGTCCACCGTCAGATCGAGCGCGGGCGTCTCCTCCAGGCTGGTCAGCGGCACGCCCAAACGCTCGGCGTCCTGGCGCGTGGACTCGGAGGTCGGCACCCCCACGATGCGCAGGCCGGCGCGCACCCGCTCGGCCAGAAGCTCGACGAAATGCCGCGCGGTCGAGCCGGTGCCGAGACCCAACCGCATGCCGGGCTCGACGAATTCGAGGGCGCGCGCCGCGGCGGCCCGCTTTTGGCTGTCGATGTCCATCGCGGTTGCGGCTGTCGGGTCGCGGTTGGGGATGGCCTTATCTAGCGATGATCGGCGGGGCCGCATAGGGCCCCGGCGGATATCTGCGCGCCTCCCAGCCAGCCGGCATGCTTTTCCCCAAGGTGAAAATGCTCTACCGATCGGCGCATCATGGCTTCTCCCACCGTCGTTTTCGATCTGGACGGAACGCTGGTCGATACCGCGCCCGACCTCATCGCCACCCTCAACACCATCCTGGGGGGCGAGGGCCTGCCGCCGATCGCGTTCGCGGCCGCCCGCAACATGGTGGGGGGCGGCGCCCGGCACATGCTGGAGCGGGGACTGGCGGCTGCCCCCTCCCTTCCCTCCCCCGCAGGCCGGTGGGGACCCGCCGATCTGGAGCGGTTGTGCGGCCAGTTCATCACGTATTACGCGGACCATATCGCGGATCGCTCGCGTCCGTTTCCAGGCGTGGAGGCCGCGCTCGACACGCTCGCCGGTCGCGGCTGCCGGCTGGCGGTGTGCACCAACAAGCTCGAATGGCTGGCGCGGCGCTTGCTCGACGCGCTCGGGCTCACGCACCGGTTTGCCGCGATCTGCGGCGCCGACACTTTCGGGGTGCCGAAGCCGGATGCCGCGATCCTGCACGGGACGGTTGCGCGGGCAGGCGGCCGCCCGGATACCGCCATTATGGTCGGCGACGCTGTCACTGACGTGGCGGTGGCGCGCGCAGCCGGCATCGCCGTCATCGCGGTGGATTTCGGCTACAGCGAGACCCCGGTCGCCGCGCTTGGTCCGGACCGGATGGTGAGCAGCTTCGCGCAGCTGCCGGAGGCGGTGTTTGCGCTGCTGGCGGGCCAAAAAGGTGAATTTCTGCAGAAAGTTAATCGGTAATTCACCTTATGCTCGCCACACTTAAGTGACTTTTGGGGAGCAACGGGAAGCCACCCGAAAAGGTACCAAGGTTGCGCCCGTTCGGCCGCGCCCCTATGGTCCTTTGGGGGCGAATGGGGGGTTTCGGCCGCCTCACTGGTGGGGGATGACCATGAGCAGCATGACCAGGAGCAGCGCGTGTCGCGTGATCGCCGCTGTGGGGTGTGGCTTCGCCCTCGCCGCATGCTCGATGTCGATGCCCAGCTTCGATTTCTTCAAGTCGACCCCGAGCAGCGAGGTGTTGCGGATCGAGTCCGAGCCGCCGGGCGCAGACGCCCGTACCTCCCAGGGGCAGACCTGCCGCACACCCTGTGAGATCACGGTGCCCACCGACAGCGAATTGGCGGTGACGGTGCAGATGACCGGCTACCAGCCGCAGACCATGCCGGTGCGCGCCGACGGCAAAGGGCTCCAGCCCAACCCGGTTTATGTCGAGCTGCAGCCGGCCGCCCCGGTCAAGCCGGTCAGGCCGGCGCCCCCGCCCAAACGCAAGACCAGCGCCGCCAGCCCGCCACGCCAGACCCAGGCAGCCGCGCCGCAAAACAACGGCGCTTATCCGGCCACCACCCAGGGCTATCCCTGGCCGCCGGCACCGCAATAGGCGGGCCGGTCGCTGTCACCGCAATAGCCGGCCACCCGGCGCGACAATCCGGCAGCCTGGACGCACTGGCCGATATCGGTCAGAATTACCAAATATAATCCAGGATTTCGGCCCTGCTGCGCCTTTCATCCGGCATCGCGTTGCAGCCACGACTGCGGTAGAGAATGCCTATGACCGAAGGCCTCGCCACGCTCGACCTCGAACGCACCGGTGCCCGGCCGAACGATGATCTGGTCGATCCGTTCGGGCGCGCCATCAGCTATCTGCGGGTCTCGGTGACCGACCGATGCGATTTCCGCTGCGTGTACTGCATGGCGGAGGACATGACGTTCCTGCCCAAGGCCGATCTGCTCAGCCTCGAGGAGCTCGATCGCCTTTGTGGCGTGTTCATCGCGAAGGGCGTGCGCAAGCTGCGGCTCACCGGCGGCGAGCCGCTGGTGCGGCGCGGGATCATGACGCTGGTCGCCTCACTCTCGCGCCATCTCGCCTCGGGCGCGCTCGACGAGCTCACCATCACCACCAACGGCTCGCAGCTCGCCAAATATGCCGCCGAGCTCGCCGGCCACGGCGTCAAGCGCATCAACGTCTCGCTCGATACGCTCGATCCCGACAAGTTCCGCGCCATCACCCGCTGGGGCGAGCTCGACAAGGTCGAGGCCGGCATCGCGGCGGCGCTCGCCGCCGGCCTGCAGGTGAAGATCAACGCGGTCGCGCTCAAGGGCGTCAACGAGGACGAGCTCGGCGATCTGGTGGCCTGGGCGCACGGGCGCGGCATGGATCTCACCATCATCGAGGTGATGCCGCTCGGCGATATCGGGGCCGGAAGGCTCGAGCAGTATCTGCCGCTCTCGCTGGTGCGCGCGCGCCTGGCGCAGCGCTACACCCTCGACGAGATCGATTACCGCACCGGCGGGCCGGCGCGCTTCGTCAAGGTCAAGGAGACCGGCGGACGACTCGGCTTCATCACCCCCCTCACCCACAATTTCTGCGAATCCTGCAACCGGGTGCGCCTCACCTGCACCGGCACGCTCTACATGTGCCTGGGCCAGGAGGACGCCGCCGACCTGCGCACCCCGTTGCGACTGTCGCCGCACGACGGAGCGCTCGCCGCCGCCATCGACGAGGCGATTTCGCGCAAGCCCAAGGGCCACGATTTCATCATCGACCGCCGCCACCAGCGCCCCGCATTGGCGCGCCACATGAGCGTGACCGGCGGGTAGATGCAGCGTTCCTCGCCCCGCGTGCGGGGAGAGGGTGACATGGCACCTCGGACAATCCGATCTCGGCCCGGTGAGGGGGCGTTTCCACAGGCTCAGACTCGCGGTGACGCCCCCTCATCCCACCTTCTCCATAGCCCGTCGAAGACGGGCGTAAACGCCCTAATGGCACGCGGGGAGAAGGAGTGAAACGCAACGCGTCCCTGACGTGGTCGATCACGCCTCGATCACGATGCTGGGCGCCACGCGGGTCGCGCCCTTGATCTCATCGCGCACCTTGGCGGCGATGTCGCGATAGACCGCGGCGAGAGGGCCGTCGGGCGCGGTCGCCACCACCGGCAGTCCGGCGTCCGATTTCTCGCGGATGTCCATGTGCAGCGGCACCTCGCCCAGGAACGGCACGCCCAGCCGCTCGGCCTCGTGGCGGGCGCCGCCATGGCTGAAGATGTCGGAGCGGGTGCCGCATTGCGGGCACAAGAAGTAGCTCATGTTCTCGATGATGCCGAGCACCGGCACGTTCACGCGCCGGAACATCGCGATGCCGCGCCGCGCATCGATCAGCGCGAGGTCCTGCGGGGTGGAGACGATGACGGCGCCCTTGAGCGGCACCTGCTGCGCCATGGTGAGCTGCGCATCGCCGGTGCCGGGCGGCATGTCCACCACCATGACGTCGAGCGCGCCCCACTCGACCTCGCGCAGCATCTGGGTCAAGGCCGAGATCACCATCGGGCCGCGCCAGATCATCGGGGTTTCCTCGTCGATCAGGAATCCGATCGACATCACGGTCAGGCCGTAGCGGGTGATCGGCTTGAGCCTGGTGCCGCCGAGCGTCTGCGGCCGTTCCTTGATGGCGAGCAGCCTGGGCAGCGACGGGCCGTAGATGTCGGCGTCCAGGATGCCGACCTTGAGGCCGAGATCGCGCAAGCCGAGCGCCAGGTTGACGGCGGTGGTCGACTTGCCGACGCCGCCCTTGCCGGACGCCACCGCGATGATGGCCTCGACGCCTGGAACGCCGATCGGGGACGGGGCGCCGCGGGCCGCGGCTTGCGGCGCGGCGGCGCGCGCAGCGCCGGGCGCAGCACCTGCGCCGGGCGGCCCGCCCTTGCGCTCGGCCGTGAGCGCGACCAGCGCCGACTGCACGCCGGGCACCGCCCGCGCCGCCGCCTCGGCGCGATCGCGCACGCCTTCCCAGGCCTGCACCGCCGCGGCATCGACCGTGATCGAGAAGAACACCTTGCCGTCGCTCACCATCACGTCCGACAGCTTGCCGCTCGCGGTGAGCGCGGCGCCATCGGGGCCGGCGATCCGGGCGAGGCTGTCGAGAATCTGTTGCTTGGTCGGTGCCATCATTTGCTCTTGCAGGTTTGCGCCCGCACCATGGCGACGGTGTCGGATCGGTTCTATAGACTTGGCCGACATATAGGCATTGCGGGCCGCGAGCGGCACGAAAAAAGCGAGGAGGAAGCATGGCCAAGGTGGCATTTCTCGGTCTCGGCGTCATGGGCTACCCGATGGCCGGACACCTCGAGGGCAAGGGCGGTCACGAGGTCACGGTCTACAACCGCACCGCCGCCAAGGCCGAGCAATGGGTGGCCCGGCACGGCGGCCGCAGCGCTGCGACGCCCCGGCAGGCGGCGCAGGGACAGGACTTCGTCATGACCTGCGTCGGCAACGACAACGATCTGCGCGAGGTGACGCTGGGGCCGGACGGCGCGTTTGCCGGCATCGGCAAGGGCACCGTGTTCGTCGACCACACCACCGCCTCGGCGGAGATCGCGCGCGAGCTGCATGCCGAGGCCGGCAAGCGCGGCTTCGATTACATCGACGCGCCGGTCTCCGGCGGCCAGGCCGGCGCCGAGAACGGCGTGCTCACCGTGATGTGCGGCGGCGATGCGGCGCCCTATGGGCGCGCCGAAAGCGTCATCATGGCCTATGCCCGTATGTGCAAGCTGCTGGGACCCTCAGGCGCCGGCCAGCTCACCAAGATGGTCAACCAGATCTGCATCGGCGGGCTGGTGCAGGCTTTGGCGGAAGGCATCCACTTCGCCCACAAGGCCGGCCTCGACGTCGAGGCGGTGATCGAGACCATCTCGAAAGGGGCGGCGCAGTCCTGGCAGATGGAGAACCGTTACAAGACCATGAACGCCGGCAAGTTCGATTTCGGCTTCGCGGTCGATTGGATGCGCAAGGACCTCTCCATTTGTCTCGCCGAGGCGCGCCGCAACGGCGCGCAGCTGCCGGTCACCGCCCTGGTCGATCAGCTCTATGCGGAGGTGCAGAAGATGGGCGGGCGACGTTGGGACACCTCGAGCCTGCTGGCGCGCCTGGAGCGGTGAAGCTTCTTCTTACCTTCCCTCCCCCTGCAAGGGGGAGGTCGACCCGCAAAGCGGGTCGGGTGGGGGTCCCGCCACAAGCTCTGAGTTTGCTGGGAGGCGGGACCCCCACCCGGCGCCTTCGGCGCCACCCTCCCCCTTGCAGGGGGAGGGATTCAGGCAGCAGGCTGGGCTCGGCGACCAATCCTTCGTTAACCAGGGATTTTAGCGGTCTCTTAAGCCTCATCTTAAGGTTTTGGGTCGAGTCTCGGGCAAAACCTTAAGGCCGAATCCCTGCCGTCATGAGCGTTGCCAGCGATCACCGCGATGTCGCCGCCTCGACCGACCCGTCCTCCGCGAAGCGCCGCCGCGCCGCCGCGCAGCACGTGCGCGAGGCGCGCGACCGGCTGATCTCGACCACCGGCACGCGCCCGGCCTTCGACTACGAGCTGTTGCGCCTGTTCGCGCAGAATCGTCAGTCGGCCTCGCTGGTGATTCTGCTGCTGGTCGCTACCGTCGGCTTCCTGTCGAGCCTGTGGATCGGGGCGGTCACCGCCGGGGTGTGGACCAGCGCGGTGCTGGTGATCCACGCCATCATGGTCACCAAGTGCCGGCAATTCCTCGCCGAGCCGCAGGCGAGCGTCGACCTGCGCTCCTGGCGCCTGCGCTTCATCGTGCTCGATCTGTTTTTCGGGCTGGCCTGGATGTTCATCCTGATCCACCCGGTCGGGGTCGACGACGGCTCGAACACCTTCATGCTGTTCGTGCTGCTGCTGGTGGTGGCGGTCTCGAGCATGCTGGCCTCGAGCGTGCCGAGCGCGGTGTTCGCCGCCACCATGCCGGTCTCGGCGGCGGTCGCGCTCGAGTTCGCCCTCAATGCCAACCTGCACGACTACGTGCTCTCCGTCATGGCGGTCACCGCGCAGGCCTACTTCTCGCTCCTCACCCATCGGCTCTACTCGACCACGCTGGCGACGCTCGAGGCGCGCGCCGAGAAGGATGCCCTGATCGGGGAGCTTGAGACCTCCAAGGCGATCTCGGACGAGGCGCGCCGGCGCGCGGAAGCCGCCAATGTCGCCAAGTCGCGCTTCCTGGCGCAGATGAGCCACGAGCTGCGCACGCCGCTCAACGCCATTTTGGGTTTCTCCGAGGTGATGCAGGCGGAGATCTTCGGGCCCCACAGCGTGGCGGCCTACAAGGACTATTCGGGCGACATCCACAGTTCGGGCGTGCACCTGCTCGGCCTGATCAACGAGATCCTCGACCTATCCCGCATCGAGGCCGGGCGCTACGAGCTCAACGAGGAGGCGGTCACGCTCGCCCATGTGGTGGCCGAGTGCAGCCACCTGTTGCAAATCCGCGCCAAGAACCGCAGCCTGACCATCCACCAGGTGTTCGAGGCCGACATGCCGCGGCTGTGGGCGGACGAGCGCGCGGCACGCCAGATCTGTCTCAACCTGCTGTCGAACGCCATCAAGTTCACGCCGCCGGGCGGCGAGATCTGGCTCAAGGTCGGGTGGACGGCGTCGGGCGGCCAATATCTGAGCGTGCGCGACACCGGACCGGGAATCCCCGAGGAGGAAATCCCGATCGTGCTCGCTTCGTTCGGGCAGGGCTCCAACTCCATCAAGTCCGCCGAGCAAGGCGCCGGCCTCGGGCTGCCGATCGCCAAGAGCCTGATCGATCTGCACAACGGCACCTTTACGCTCAGGTCCAAGTTGCGCATCGGCACCGAGGTGATCGTCACCTTCCCGCCGGAGCGGGTGATGGCGGCGCTGGCGCCGCTCGCCGAGCCGGCCCCGTCGATGGCACCGCGGCCGCCGGCCGAGCGGGAGCGCGCGCCGCCGGCCCCCAAATCGTCCGAGCGCCAGAAGCCGATGTTCAGGATCGGGGTGTGAGCCGCGGTGCTCCTGTCACCTTCGTGACTCTCCTTCGGTCGTCCCTGCGAAGCAGGGACCCATACGCCGTGCCCTATCGATCGGCTGGGGCGTACGGGTCCCGGCTCGGCGGCCGCTTCGCGGCCTGGGCCGGGACGACACCGCGCAGCTCTTCTGGGTCTCAATGTTGTTACGGCCCGGATCGCCTTCACCGCCAGCGCCACCATCTTGCCGCGTCGCGCCTTGCATGAAATCGTCGACCGGCTCCGATTCGCTCCGATTTGAGGCTTGAGGCCGTGGCGCGACTTCTGTGGATCTTGCTCGCCGTCCTGGCCGGAGTGCTGGTCCTGGTGGCGCGGACCGACAAGCTCTTCGCCGGCCTGAGCCAGGTCGACCTGGCCTCGTTGGCGGTGAAGATCATCCTGGTGGTGGTGATCGGTTCGTTTGCGCTCACGCTGTTCCGCGAGCGCTTCGCGACGGCGCTGCAGTCGGCGTTGATCTGGGTGGTGATCGCGCTGTTGCTGGCGATCGGCTACACCTATCGCTTCGAGCTGCAGGACGTCTCCGACCGGGTATTGGCCGAGTTCGTCCCCGGCCACGCGGCGACCCGCGGCCGCACGGTGGAGATCGTGCGCAGCGGCGGCAGCTTCTCGATCGGGGCGCAGGTCAACGGCGCGCGCGTCCCGATGGCGCTCGACACCGGCGCAAGCTCGGTGGTGCTGACCCAGGAGGCCGCCAAGGCGGCCGGGCTGCCGCTCGAGATGCTGGCCTACACGGTCAATGTCGACACCGCCAACGGCCGCGCGCGCGCCGCGCCCGTCACCCTCGAGCAGCTCGCGGTCGGCGGCATCGTCGAGCGCTCGGTGCCGGCGCTGATCGCGCAGCCGGGACAGCTCCACACCAGCCTCCTCGGCATGAGCTTCCTCAACCGCCTGGAGAGCTGGGAGGTGCGCGGCGACCAGCTGTTGCTGCGCGCTTATCCTTAAGGCTGCGCGGCCCTGCGGCTCGCCGTCTACCCCACCAGGCTGTAGACGAACCGCGCCGACACCAGCATCAGGAAAATTCCGAAACCGATCTCCAGGCTGCGGCTCGGCATGACATGGGCGAGCCGCGCCCCATAGGGGGCGATGAAGCTCGAGATCGGCGCCATCACGGCGACCCCGATGAACGACACGAAGCCGATCGAGAGCGGCGGCATCTCGGCCTGGTGTGGCAGCCCGGCCAGCATGTAGCCGAGCGCGCCCGCGATGGTGATCGGCACCCCCAGCCCCGCCGAGGTCGCGACCGCGCGATGGATCGGGGTGCCGTAGAGGGTGAGGATCATGTTGGAGAGCGAGCCGCCGCTGATCCCCATCAGGGATGACGCGAGCCCGACCAGGAATCCGTAGCCCGCCATGCCGGCGCGTCCGGGCAACTGCGCACCGAGCCGCCAACTATCGCCGCCGAACAGCAGCTTGGCCGAGATCGTGCTGGCGATCACCACGAAGGCGAGCTTGAGGACCGTGCCGGGCGCGAACGCCGCAATGGCGGCGCCGAGCGCGACGCCGAGAACCGCCGGTATCGCCCAGACCCTCACCACATCCATCATCACGGCGCCCTTGGCCCGGTGCGCCAGGAAAGAGCGGACATTGGTCGGCACGATGATCACGATCGAGGTGCCGACGCAGAGCTGCATGCGCACGTCCTCCGGCACCCCGAGCGCCCGGAACACCTCGAACAGAATCGGCACGATGATGCCACCGCCGCCGATGCCGAACAGGCCGGCCAGAATTCCGGTGACGGCGCCGCCGCCGACGATCAGCAGCACGAGCCACAACAGCTCGTCGAGGGGAAGCCCGAGATCCATTGTTTGCTCCGCGGGGCCGCCCTTCAGGAAAAACGCCAGACCCTGATCCAATTCAATTGAATCGGATCAGGGTCTTTCGATTGAGCATGATATTTTCCGAAAAATCGGTATCCACTCTTCGGGATCATGCATCTAGAGCGGTTTTACACAGACTGGAGAAAGAAACCGCTCTAGCATTTTTGCGTTTGTCGCGTTTTCGGACAGAAAACCGGATTCCACTTTTATGCTCAAGCCGCAACTGTCGCCGGCTCGGGGATGCGATCCGCGAGCAGCGCCAGCGCGGCGACGAGAACATCGGCGCCGGCACCCGGCTTGACGGCTTCGGTCGACAAGTGGCGGCGGAAGGCCCGGGCGCCCGGCACGCCGCGGAACAGTCCCAGCATGTGGCGGGTGATGGCGGATAATTTGGTGCCGCGCGCGAGCTCGCGCTCGATATAGGGGATGAACGCCTGCGCCACATCCTTGGGGGCACGAAGCGGCGCGGGCGCACCGAACAACAGCGGGTCGACCTCCAACAGCCGCCACGGCTCCTGGTAGGCGGCGCGCCCCATCATCACGCCATCGACCAGCCGTAGGTGCGGAGCCGCTGCTTCGAGGCTCGCGAGGCCGCCGTTGAGCACCACCGGTAGCGCCGGATGGGCGGCCTTGAGCCGGTGGACGCGGCCGTAGTCGAGCGGCGGCACGTCGCGGTTCTGACGCGGCGAGAGGCCCTTGAGCCAGGCCTTGCGGGCATGCACCACCAACCCGTCGACGCCCGCGCGCTCGACCGCGCAGGCGAAGGTTTCGAGCGCCTCCTCCGGATCCTGCTGGTCGATGCCGATGCGGCATTTGACCGTAACCGGGATTGCCACCTGCGCCTTCATGGCGGCCACGCAGTCGCCCACCAGGGCCGGCTCCGCCATCAGGCAGGCGCCGAAGCGGCCCTCCTGCACCCGGTCCGACGGACAGCCGACATTGAGATTGACCTCGTCATAGCCCAGCTCCTGCGCGATGCGGGCGCATTGCGCCAGCGCGCCCGGGTCGGAGCCGCCGAGCTGCAGCGCCAGCGGATGCTCGAACGGATCGAAGCCGATGAGCTCGGCGCGATTGCCATGCAGCACCGCCCCGGTGGTGACCATCTCGGTATACAGCAACGCCCGGCGCGTCATCAGGCGATGGAAGAACCGGCAATGCCGGTCGGTCCATTCCATCATCGGGGCGATAGAGAAGCGATAGGGTTGATGCGGCTTCACTTTGTTGCCTGCTCGCGTCAGGTCGGAACTGTGAGCAGGTTTCTACGCCTTGACGCAATGATTTTCGCCCCCGTTCCACCCCTTAATTCCTACGGAGCACACACGCAGCCCTACGGCGCGGGCGCAAGCCGCCGGAACTCAGGCAGACGCCATATCTGGCCGTTGATTTCATTATGAAATTCGAATTCGTTCTGGCCAAAATGGAGGTATGTAATTACCAGTTGTCGACCGCACGGCACATGGGCGCGAGCCGGACGACTGGAAGCCCATGAATACCGTCGGCCGAGGGGTGGGGAAATTCGGATTCGCGACACCATGGGAGCATTCAGAGTGCTGTATGTGGCGAAATTCGATCACGCCATCTACGTACTGCACTGTTTCCAGAAGAAGACGCAGAAAACGAGCAAAGCAGATCTACGCTTGGCCGCGCTGCGTTACCGGGATTTGTTGAAGGAGCTACGTCGATGAGCAAGAAGCGCTTCGTCAATGTGTAGGACGCCATTGAGGATACGCCCGCGCAAGCTGAAAACATGAAGCTTCGTTCAGCGTTGATAATGGCCTTGAAGGATCATATCGGTCGGACACGGCTAAGCCAGTTGGAGGCGGCTAAGCTGCTTGGTGTGACGCAGCCGCGTATCTCTGATCTCATGCGCGGAAAAATCGAGCTATTTGGTCTCGATACCTTGGTCGATATGATCGGAGCTGCCGGTTTACACGTTGATATGCGGATCTCAAACGCAGCCTGATCATAAGTTGAACCATCCGGGCTCTGTTTTCTGATCTCGCCTGCGCACACGATCGGCCTCGGCCAGGTCAATGCTTCTGAGATCGCTCCCTCGTCGAGGTGGGATGGTTCTGCCGTGAATTGCGACACGGTCCGCACTGAGAACTCCCGCCGCTTCGGCGCGAGCGCTTATTAGCAACGCGCTGGCTGCAACGGCACTGAGCCTCACCAATCATCAGCGACGCTTAATTTTTGCATCATTGCAATTTACCCAGATTGATCTAAAGTTTGCATGCTGGCGTGCTTGGATTTCTAAACGCCCGCGTTTATGTCCGGTGTCAGCTATTCGCGCACAACGTCGTTCTGTCGACAGTGAGAGGATAGTTATGGCAGCCGACGCGTTCTGGGGCATCGACGTAAGGCGAGCGCTCGCCAAACTTTGCAATCAGCGGCCGTCGCTTTTCACTCTTGCCGATTTCAATTTGGCAATGCAGGCGTAAACCCGCGGCGGCGCGCGCAAAATGTCGAGTTCGGATTGCTGGAAAAAGGTGACCTCACTTGTCGGACCTGCAGGGTGACAGAGACCGTTGGAACCGGAATGCAAACGAGGAGCGACACCATGTCTATTCCTTGTAAATTCGAACGCAGCCTCCTCAGCCACGAGGAGCATGAAACGGTTCTGCGCACACACCATCCCGCAATCTACGATGCTGGCCTCGATGATCTGAAATCGCTCCTCCTACGTTTGCGCAATCTGCGCGACAAGGAGCGAACGCTCTCACGTGAGAAAAGACGAGAGGCGCGGGGCAAGGGGGCGCCTCGAGGCGCAAGCTTCCCCGGGATCGCCGAGCTTCCCCTTGAGCGGAAGCAGGTGTTGATCGCGGCACTCAAACGCGTGAGCAAAGAAATCCGCCGGCGAGAGAAGATCAACGCGCGCGCCGCTCATGTCGAAGCTGCGCATCGCGCGCTGGCCATGCGACGTGCGGCGCAGTTTCCGCCGCATCCGGCGGCTGGCGACAACTCTCGAGAGGGAATGCGACCAATTCCCAGTATCCGACGCCGCACAAAGATCGCGCGGGCCAAGATCGGCAAAATCTCGAAAGCAACGAAGGTCGCACAAGCTGCGCACGACTCGAGGAATTAGCCTGTGCCGCTCAATTCGACACCGGTTAGCTCCTCATGCCGGCAGTGCAGCTATCCGGAGCCTCGTGATGTCAGTCACTTCGATTTTACAACTCCAGAAAAGCCGCCGATCTCGACCGATCGTTCGCGTTGGTCGCTCCCGATGCCTCGTCTCTCAACGTCTACGGCCATGACCATCATTTCTCCGATCTCGCCGGTCAGGCCCGGTATGTGAACCCCGGCTCGCTGGGATGCGCCCCCAAGCCAGTCGCACGTTATACCTTGGTCGAGTATGGGCGGGGCGATTGCAGCCTGGTTCATCGCGCCATGCGCTACGACGACACGAAGTTGCTGCAAGCATTCGAGCAGAGGAACGTACCGGAGCGCGCTTTCATCTACCGCGCGTTTTTCGGCGGGCGCTTTCCAGGGGACCGGGACTAGATTCCGGTGAAGGAGAGCTGCCTTAAAGCTCCAACTCCTCGATGCGCTCAACGGCGCCGACAACGGCAGTCTTGCCCGGTTCAGCAGCTCGCGAGCGATCACGGGAACGCAATGTGCAAATTTCTGTACAACGGCGTGCACTCGCCCTGAAGTTGTGATAGTGATACGTTTCTAACTCACCGTCCCTCAAGAATCCCGCCATGCCGAATCCTCGCCTCCTTCCGATCCTTCTCGTCGCGCTCGTCTCGGCCATGGATTGCGCGGCAGCCGCCACGGACCCACCCAAGGCCACACCGGCTGCGGCCGGCGTCAGCGCGCCAATTCAATTTTATCTTGCCCGGGGCGACGACGACGCGTGCGGGCCGGACTGCAAGGACTGGATTGCGGCAGAGGGGACATTCGACGCCGGCGCCGCTCAGCGCCTCCGCCAATTGCTGGCGAAACTGGGGCGCCCGCGGCCACCGATCTATTTTCATTCGCCGGGAGGCCTGGTGGTCGGCGCGCTCGAGCTCGGTCGGCTGATCCGCAGTCAAAAGCTGCAAGTCAGCGTTGCGCACACCATTGCGACCGGCTGCAAAGCCGACAATCCTCCCGAAAAATCTTGCGAAGCGCAAAAACGCTCCGGACAGGCGCTCGCGGCAAAATTGGACCCGACCATCGCCATGTGCAATTCGGCGTGCGTCTATGCAATGGCAGGGGGCCCTATCCGCCTGGTCCCGCCCTGGGTGAAGCTCGGTATTCACGACGTCGGGCTAGATCCAGCCAAGTCGCTGCCCCGCGGGGCCACTGCCGGCCGGGCAAAGGCGACGGCCCACGAGCACATTCAGGAATTTTTGCACGAGATGGGTTTCGACGACGCGCTGTTCAAGGCGGCCGCCGCCGTTCCGTTCGAGTCGCACCGGTTCCTTGAACGCGACGAGCTCGTGCGGTTCGGCATCGACCGCAGAGAGTTCGGCGACACCGGGTGGCAATTCATCGACAAGCCGGCAGCCGGGGTGATCAATCGATTCTTTGCACGCACCGATAGCGACAGCGTTCGGTATTTTGACGGCTTCGTGATACTGGGCTGCGGAGCCGGGCAAACCATGCGTCTGGCGCTCGCACGGGGACGCGGTGTCTCCGAAATTCCGGGCACCGGGTCGCGCCCCATCAGCATCAGCCTGAACGGCCAGCGTATGGAGCTGCGCGAGCGGACGTCGACACCGGAGCTCGACCTGCGCTGGGCATCGCTACCGGCGAGCACGCTCGATGGCCTCGCCGGCAATGCGACGGTCGGCCTGTCGGGCAACGATCTCGTCCGAAACGACGATTCGGCAGGCGGCATGGCATTGGACATGCATGGATTTGCGGCGGAGTACGCCAAGCTGCGGAAGGGTTGCGATCAACCGATCCAGGCCCCGGCGCCCATGGCGTCGCCGACGAATCCGACACCCTATATCGCCGCCAACTCACTGGGGGTGCTGTCTGGCCCCGCAGTTCAAGGATGGCCGAAAAATTCCGCGCCGCCTGCGCCGGAGCCGCCAAGGGATCAATCTGTAGCAACCGCAGCCGCCGCGCCTCCCCAGGCCGAACCCACGCAAGGGGATTGCGATCGACAACTCGCCGATGCGCCCAAGCGCTCGACCGGGCGAGTGACAGCCTTGCTGTCGGGCGAGGAAGCATCGGCAAGGACGGAAAGGATCGAGGCCCAACTGGGAGTCAAGATCAGTCCCGATTACGTCTCGTTGGAGCGGGCACGTGTCGAGCGGACGCTGCCCGACGGCAAACGGTCGACGGTGGTCGCAATTCCGGAACACCTGACCCTGAAAATTGGCGACCTGGTGGAGATCAAGAGCCGCCACAAAGATCCGAGCCTGCCTTGCCATTTCATCCCGTGGATAATCAATCGTCTCATCGACCACGTCGAGTAGCTGGAGCGTGGATAGCGATCCTGCCGTCTTCTGCCCTCCCCGCCGCGCTCATCTGCGCGGCATTGCAGCCGGCCGGAACAGAGCCGCTCGGGAACCCGGGCGGTCCCATTTGAAGGACCGCCCATGCGATCGTCTATCTGGGTCGGAATACTCATCGGCTCGACGATCGGGGGCATGATCCCATTGCTCTGGGGAGACGACACGCTCTCATATTCGTCGAGTGGCGCCGGTGCTTTTGCGGGGCTGTGGGCGGGATTCAAGATGTCCGCCTGAGACCGATCGGGGGTTCCGCTTCATAATGAGCGACCCTGAGTCTGGTTCCGGCGTCGGCAGCGCTATATTGAGGAATGCCGTCGTGACGCCACGCTGCTCTGGCGCCGGAGGACAGCGAACGATGCAACGGTCATCGCAACCGCCGACGCCCGGCCTCGTGCCACAGCAGAAACAGCCCGCATCCCACCACGATGCCGGAACCCAGCAGCAGCGCGAGCGTCGGCACATCTCCCCAGACCAGGTAACCGATCACCAAAGCCCATACCAGCATGAGATAGTAGAACGGCGAAACCGCGGTTGCAGGCGCGAGCAGCAGCGCCCTGGTCCAGAAATATTGTCCGGCGGCGTTCGCCACGCCGCTGAGAATAAGCAATGCGGCATCCACCGGGGCCGGCCAGCGAAATCCAAACAGCAGCAGCAACGAGTGCAGGACCGCCATCGTCACCATTTGCCACATCAGCAGCGTTGGGGTCAATTCGGTCGCCGTCATGCCGCGGACCGCGACGGTGACGCTGCCGTACATGATGGCGTTGCCGAGCGCGAACAAGGCCCCGACTTGAAGCGAGTCGGCACCCGGATGCGTGACGATGAGCACGCCGACAAACCCGACCAGCAAAGCCGTCCAACGGGCCGGGCCGGCCCGCTCCTTGAGCCACAGCACCGACAGCAGCGCCGACCATAACGGAGCCGAGAAATTGATGGCGATGGCGCCGGCGAGCGGCATCATGCTGACGGCGAGAACCGTGAAGGTCTGCGAGATCGATTGCGAGAGGCCTCGAACGAGGTGGTCGCGCGGCCGCTTGGTCGCGAACACGGAGAGCCCGGCAAACGGCAGCACGAAGGCGGCGCAGACGACGAGCGAGGAGAACGAGCGGAAGAACATCACCTCGCCCACCGGATACACCGCAGCCATCAATTTCGCCAACGCGGCCGTTCCGGCAAACAACACCGTGGCGGCGACCATAAAAGCAATGCCGAGCAGGACGTTGTCGACCCGCTGGTCCGGGACGCCAGCCGGGCGGGACGGCGATATCGTGTCCCCCTCACCCATCAATACTCGGCCGCCTGATCCAGATGCGCGTCGACGACGCCACTGATGAGGTTGTGGCGGAACAACAGGGGAGCCACGTCGGCAGCGGTCCGGCCGACCGGAACGATGTGGTCGCGCAGGCTGTCCAGGCGAGACAGCATGGTCCGCCGAAGCGATTGAGCGGTCTCGATCGTGACCTGCTCGAACACGATCTTGGAGCCGATCGACAACCGGCCGAGCTCCGGCAGGTCGGCCGAGACGACGGTGGCGATCTTCGGATAGCCGCCGATGGTCTGGCGGTCGGCCATCAGCACGATCGGCTGGCCGTCTCCGGGCACCTGGATGGAGCCCGGCGCGGTGGCGTCGGAGGCGATGTTGAAGCCCTTGGCGTGGCGGATGGCCTCGCCTTGGAGCCGCATCCCGACCCGGTCGGAGCCGGATTGGACCGTGTATTCGCTGCCGAAAAACTTGGCGACCTCGGCGCGGTCGAAATAGTCATCCTGGGGCCCCAGGATCGCGCGGATGCGTCTCGGCGCACGAAAATCGATCCCCTCCGCACGACATTCATCGCGATCCGAGGCCCGCGCCCGGCACAGCGGCAACCGATCGTCCGCGATCATGGCGCGCGCCTGCCAAGCGCCGGTCCCACCCCGAATATTGGTGGCGACGCTGCCCAGGACGGGCGCGATGTCGAAACCACCCTCCACCGCCACATAGAGAGTGGGGCCGCCGGTCAGTGAGCCGATGCGTGCCACCTCGCCGCGTTTCATCAGCACGCTGCGCATGGTCTCGATCCGGGTACCGGAACGCGCCGAAGCGTCAGGCAGTATCTCGACCGCGGCGTCGGCCCCGGCGAACGACAGTCGCACGCTGTCGGCTTCGATCTCGATGACGGGACCGAGATAGAGCACCTCGAGGCCGCCGGTCCCGGGCTCGTTTCCGACCAGCAGATTGGCTACCCGCAGTGCCACCGGGTCCAATGCCCCGCTGATCCCGATCCCGAGATTGTGGAAGCCAGCACGCCCGAGATCCTGGACCGTCGTCATCAATCCCGGCTCGAGAATGTGCAGAGCCGGGTTCACCGGGCCGCCCCGGTCTCATCCGGCGCCAACCCACGCGCCGGCTCGATGACGAGCTTCGGCTCGATGACAAGCTCCGGCTCGATACTGTCGCCGAATTCGACGACCATCGCGGTGTCGCCAGCCGTCAGTATGCGGTAATCGACCATGATGGCTCCGGCCCCGGCGACCGGGGCCTCAGCGGCGGCCGCGATTGCTCGAGGCCAAGTGGCCCAGAAACCAGTGCCGCCCTGGCGTGGAGACGGTTGAAGCGCGCTGCTTCATAAGGCCAGCCCCCAAGATTCGCGTCCAGAATTAACCGTTTAGCACATCTCGATCCAACTGTGTCCACAGCAAGGCCGCCGCATGCGGCGAGCGGCCTTGGGGCTGGGCAGCCGCCGGCTTGTTGCGTCTCCAAGGGAGCACAGCGGTCTCCTTCTCCTCGCGCGCCATCAGGGCGTTTACGCCCGTCTTCGACTGGCTATGGAAAAGGTCGGGATGAGGGGCGTTTCCACAAGTCTGAGCCTGTGGAAACGCCCCCTCACCCGGCCGAGATTTGGTTTTTTCGCAGTGCTTGCGGGCCTCTCCCCGCCCGCGGGGAGAGGAAAGCCGTACTGCCCGACAAGGCAACAACTGTCAGAGACAGCACGCTAGAGCGGGTTTCGTTTGCATTGAATCACCCAGCCCGTCATGGCCGGGCTTGTCCCGGCCACCCACGCCTTGCTTTGTGGCACGAAAGACGTGGGTGCCCGGCACAAGGCCGGGCATGACGACGGAGAGACCGTGCGTCAACGCGACCGGAATCCGGTCTATTCTAGACCCTCATGGCCGCCATTGCCCGATCAGGGACCGTCGCGGCCGGCCGATCGACACCGGCACCAGCCACCGGCACCGCGAACAGGCTTCGACCCTCGGCATTGCGAACCTCGACGGTCCAGTCCCGCCAATTGCCATCCGCTTCAGCACCCAGCTCGCAAGCGATGAGCTCGGCCAATTGCAACGCCCGTTCCGCCGACGGAAACTCGCCGACCCGAAGGCGGCTTTCCGAGTGCCGCGGGCTCGTCAGGGCGAAACAGAACTGCATCATGATGGACTCGCTGCCGGTTGCCTCGTCGACATGGCTACCCAAATCGATTTGATGTTCGGATACGCCAATCGTTAAATTTGAAGATAATTTTCCGGGCAGGCCGTGCCTGGCCATCCCCGCTCTTTCATCCCGGCCGCTCTCGCCTGTCGCTCGGCAACGATTGAATAACCATCCGCAGCGGCACGGCGGAGCGACCGGAAGCCGCAAATATGCGCAATCGGCTCGCAATCTCGGTCCGATCCCGGCCTCTCGGGCAGTCGGCACCGACCGGTCAAGTGCCCGCCTTTATCCAATCCCGGGGATTTACAGTAAATGAAGCATAGGAAGAATTGATCCATTGCGATAACCGGGCCGTACCGCATTTCATGCTAAAGCCGTCCGGCGACGACACCGTTTGTGGCGTGATTTCATGCGGCTCAACACATCGCTCGAAACCGGAGGCAGATGGCTGCGCGCCATAGCGCAGGGCTCGACCCTGCTCAGCGCGATGATGATCGCCCTGGTCTGGATCGGAGTCGGCTTTCACTTGAAAGTCGAGAACAGCGATGCCGAGAGCGGCGCGGTCCAGAACTCCGCCAACCTCGCGCGCGCATTCGAGGAGCACCTTTCCCGGTCATTGTACGAGATCGACCGGTCGCTGAAGATCATCCGCGCGAACTACCTGACGGACCCGGACGGATTCGATCTCAGGGGCTGGTTGAAAATCAGCCACCTTTTCGATGAAAACACCCTGCAGGTGGCGATCATCAGCCCGGCCGGCTTCATCAAGCTCAGCAACATAAACTCGGCGACCTCGGTCGGAACCGACCTCCGGGACCGCGAGCATTTCACCCGCTTCGTCAATGCGACCACGGACGATCTGTTCATCAGCAAGCCGGTCGTCGGCCGGACCACCGGAAAATGGTCGGTGCAGCTAGCCCGCCGCATCAACAACCCGGACGGGTCGTTCGGTGGCGTGGTCGACGCTTCGCTCGACCCGAGTTATCTGTCGCGGTTCTACAGCTCAGTGGACGTCGGCAGCGACGGCTACGTCAGGATCGTCGGCTCCGACGGCGTGGTTCGCGCCGTCGGCGGACACTCATTGGACGCGCTCGGGAAGGATCTGTCCAAGGCCGCCCTGTTCGATAACCTCGCCAAGCAGCCGACCGGCTGGTACTACACCGACAGCAATTTCACCGATCGACTTCCCCGGCTGGTGACCTATCGAACCATCAAGGATTTTCCCCTCGTCGTGACGATCGGACTTTCAAGGTCCGAGGTGTTCTCCGCGGTCTACGCCAAGCAGCGCTGGTACAACCTGATAGCGATCGCCCTCACCCTGCTGATCCTGGTAGTGAACGGCTTCAGCGTCAGGGGGCGCCTTTTGCGCGAGAGGATGGCGCAAGTCCTCAGAGTCCAGAATCTGCGGTTCAATGCATTGTTGGCCGACATGCCGCTCGGTGTGTGCATGTTCGACGAGCGAAGCCGGCTCGCCATCTCGAATGATCGCTATCTCCAGATGTATCGCCTGCCAAAGGACGGCGTCGTCCCGGGCACGCCGTTGCGCGAGATCGTTCAATACAAGAAGGCCAGCGGAGCCGTCCTGGGCAACGTCGACGCGTACTGCGAGGACCTGGCCGGACAGCTCGGTAGCGGATTGCTGGTCAGGGGAGTGTCCTATCTCGATGACGGCCGCGCCATATCCTCGCTGAGCCAGCCGATGGAAGACGGCGGCTGGGTGTCCATCCATGAAGATATCACGGACAGGACCCGGGCGGAGGAGAAGATCGTCTATTTGGCCCATCACGATCCGCTCACTGGCCTCCTCAACCGCGCCCGATTTGCCGATCAGCTCGACGAGCAGCTCGCCTCGCGCAAAGCGGGCGCGCAACTGACTGCGCTGTTCCTGGACTTGGACCACTTCAAGTACGTGAATGACACGCACGGGCATCTGGCGGGCGACGAGCTGCTGAAGGCCGTCGCCGACAGGCTGCGCGGTTGCGTCGCGGAAACGGACGTCGTGGCCCGCCTCGGTGGCGATGAATTTGCGATTATTCACATCGAGCTGGAGGGCGCGGAAGATGCGGCGCGCCTGGCGGAGAGGATTTTGGCTACGATCAAGGCGCCGTATCAAATCGGCGGCCTGCAGGCCAACGTGGACGTCAGCATCGGGATCGCCCGGGCTCCAGAGGGAGCAATCCGGTCGGCCGAATTGATGAAACGAGCCGACGTCGCCCTGTACAGGGCCAAAGGCGACGGGCGCAGCGTCTACCGGTTTTTCGAGCCCGCAATGTTTGCCCAGGTCGCCGCCCGGCGCGCCTTGGAGACGGACTTGCGAAATGGAATTGCCCGAGGCGAGTTCCAGCTGCTCTACCAGCCGGTCGTCAATATCGAGACCAACCGGATCGTCGGGATGGAAGGTCTGCTGCGGTGGCATCATCCGGACCGCGGCACGATCTCGCCGGCGGAGTTCATACCGATCGCCGAGGAGACCGGCCTTATCGTTCCGCTCGGCGAATGGGCGATCCGACGGGCCTGCTTCGATGCCGCGAGCTGGCCCGCCGAGATCAAGATCGCCGTCAATCTTTCGCCGGCTCAATTCCGGAACAACGATCTGGCTCAGAGCGTCATCAATGCGCTCGCGGCATCGGGCGTCGCGCCGCACCGATTGGAGCTGGAGATTACCGAGGAGATGCTGCTGGGGCATAGTGGCGAGACCCTTGCGATCCTGGAGCAGCTTCGAGAGCTTGGAATTCAGATCGTCATGGACGATTTCGGAACCGGTTATTCATCCTTGAACTATCTGCGGCTTTTCCCGTTCGACAAGATCAAGATCGATCGATCCTTCAACGATCTCGCAAATGGAAACGACCTGTCGCTGGCGATCGTGCAAGCCGTGACACGGCTCGCCAGCGTCCTCGAGGTGCCGACGACTGCCGAAGGCATCGAGACGAAAGAGCAGTTGGAGCTGGTCCGGGCCGCCGGCTGCACTGAATTCCAAGGCTATTTCTTCAGCAAGCCACGACCTGCCGCGGAGATCATCCAGATGCTGCAGGCCGAGCGCCGGGTGACGGCGGCGAGCGCCGCCTAGGCCGGCGATCGACGGAAGCAGAATCGCGCCGCCCTCCTGGTGGCGCCCATCGCTCCACCGTCCAGGAAATTCTTCGCATTGACGCCCGACCCCGGCGGGGCTACCGCTCGCCTCGCCATGCAGAACGCCAAGCAACAGGTCGCCCTCACCTCGATCGCGGCATCGGCCGGACTGACGCTCGCCAAGGGCGTGGTCGGGCTGTCGACCGGCTCGCTGGCGATCCTGTCGGAGGCCGCGCATTCGTTGATCGATCTCGCCGCCACCTTGATGACCTATTTCGCGGTGCGGGTGTCCGACAAGCCGGCCGACGCGGAGCATCATTATGGACACGGCAAGGTCGAGAGCGTCTCGGCCCTGGCCGAGACCGCGCTCCTGTTCCTGCTGTCGGGGGTGGTGATCTGGGAGGCGTTGGGGCGGCTCCTCGGCGAAGCGCATCCTGTCGCCGCGACAGCGTGGTCGTTCGTGGTGATCGGCGGCTCGATCGTGGTCGATTTCTTTCGCGCCCGCGTGCTCTACCGGGTTGCCGGCGAGACCGCGAGCGAGGCGCTCGAAGCCGATGCGCTGCATTTCGGCTCCGACATGTGGTCCTCCATCGCGGTCCTGATCGGGCTGGGCGCCGTCTGGCTGGGCTATGGGTTTGCGGATTCCGCTGCCGCCGTCGTGGTGGCCGTGTTCATCTGCATCGCCGGCTTGCGGCTCGGTCGCCGCACCATCGAAACGCTGACCGATACGGCGCCGGCCGGCGCCGCCGCCAAGCTCACCGCGATCGCGGCGCGCGTTCCCGGCGTGGTGGCGATCGAGCGCGTACGGGTGCGGCAGGCCGGCGGCGTGCAATTCGTCGATCTCATCGTCGCGGTCAGCCGCACGCTGGCGCTCGACCGCGTGGCCGGGCTCAAGAGCCGGATCGAGGCTGCGGTGCAGGCCGAGTATCCCAAGGCCGAGCTGTCGGTCACCACCGAGCCGCGCGCGCTCGACGGCGAGACCGTGCTCGATCGGGTGATGGTGATCGCGCGCAACCGCTCGCTCGCCGTGCATCACGTGACCGTGCATGCCATCGGGGCCAAGCTTTCGGTCTCGCTCGACCTCGAGGTCGACGGCGCGCTCGCGCTCGGGGTCGCCCACGACATCGCCAGCGAGCTCGAGGACGCCGTGCGCGAGGAGATCGGCCCCGACGTCGAGGTCGAGACCCACATCGAGCCGCTGCAGCCGCATGACCAGCCCGGCATCGACGCGCCGCCCGGGCGCGTCGCCGAGGTGCGCGACGCGCTCAACGAGATCGCGGCCAAGTGCGCCCCGGTCGGCGAGGTGCATGACGTGCGGGTGCGCCGCAGCGACGGCGCCGAGATCGTCAATTTTCACTGCCAGGTCGATCCCCTGCTCACGGTGGCCGAGACCCACGAACGGGTCGACGACGTGGAGCGCGCGCTGCGCGAGCGGTTTCCCTCGATCAAGCGCGTGATCGGCCATGCCGAGCCGCGCCGCGGCTGATGCCGGCACGGCAAAGGGCGGCGCCGGTTCAAGGCAAGCTTTTCAGGCAAGCAAAGGAGTCGGAAACCCCCGGGGCTCATGCCCCGGGGTTCCGGTGCGATCCGGGAAGGCTTACTGGTTGCCTTGCTGCAACGTCCGGCTCGGGGACACCACCCAACCATGCGCGGTATCGACGAAGCCGTAGGACTTGGCGACGGCGGGATTGCCGAAGATGCCGGGGTGATAGGCCGGATTGACGCCGGCGAGGCTGCCCGGCACCACGTAGCCGCCGGAATCGTTCTGATCGGAGTTGGCGAGCGCGGCCGAAGCCGTGCCCAGCATGAGGACTGCCGCAAGCATGATCTTGGTCTTGGTCGACATTTCGTATCTCCTGGTTTGAGCTGTCACCTACAGGCTGAAGATAATTTGCCAGGCTCCGCGCACCATGAAATTGCCCTTCAGGAAGCTGAATTCGAATTTAGTAGGAAGGCGGCTGGGAGAGATTGTGAGAGGAATTGTCAGGAGCGTACCGCCTTTCACTCCTTCTCCCCGCGTGCCATTAGGGCGTTTACGCCCGTCTTCGACGGGCTATGGAGAAGGTCCGGATGAGGGGGCGTTTCCGCGAGTTTGAGCTTGTGGAAACGCCCCCTCACCGAGCCGAGATCGGGAAATCCTCAGTGCCGTTTCGCCCTCTCCCCGCAAGCGGGGCGAGGAACACCGCGTGCTCGGCACCTTGCTTGAGCCTCCCGCGTCCGAGGAAATGAGCATTGCAGCGGTGCGCCAATGCGGCTTGCCGCCCGCCGGCACCTTCACTTCGCTTGCGGGCACACGATCTCGGCGGTGCAGCCGGGGCAGCCCGCGATGGTGAAGCGGAAGCCGTGCAGACGGACGATCGCGGCCACCAGGCTCAGGCCGAGGCCGAGCCCCGCGGTGCCGCGGCTCTTGTCGGAGCGATAGAAGCGTTTGGTCACGGCTTCGCGCTCCGCCTCGGGGATGCCGGGACCCGTGTCGGTCACCCTGATCACGGTATCGCCGTCGCGGGCGAGCAACGCGAGCTCGACGCGGCCGCCGGCAGGCGTGAACTTCACCGCGTTGTCGACCAGATTGGCGACCGCCTCGAACAGGAGATCGCGGTCGCCGTGCACGGTCGCCTCGGCCTGCGCCTCGACCCGCAGCACCACCTGCTTGTCCTCGGCGATCGGCTCGTAGAGATCGCCCACCTCGCGCAACAGCGGCGCCAGCGCGACCGCGCTGAAGCTCTCCAGCCGGCGGCTGTGCTCGATCTCGGCGATCCGCAGCAGCGCGGTGACGATCGCCAAGGCCTGGTCGAGGCCGTCGATCGACTGATCGACCACGGTGCGCAGATCGCCGAGCGTGCCGGCGTGCTCGCGGCCGCGCTCGAGCCGCACCCGCACGCGGGTGAGCGGCGTGCGCAAGTCGTGGGCGATGTCGTCGCCGACGCCGGCGATCTCGTGGATCAGCGCCTCGATCTCGCCCAGCATGCGGTTGACGCCGACGGCGAGCTGGTCGAACGGATCGGCGCTGCCGCGGGTCGGCAGCCGCTCGCGCAGATCGCCGGCCACGATGCGCTGGATGCGGCGGTTGACGTCCGAGAGCCGGTCGAGCGCGCGCACGCTCAGCACCATCCCGATCACCAGCGCGAGCGCGGCCGCCGGCAGGAGCCCGAGCGCCAGCGCGCGGCCGACGATCTCCGCGATCTCCTCGAGCTCGCTGTTGTTGCGGCCGAGCACCAGCGTCTCGCCGTTCGGCAGCGCATGCACGATCAGCCGTACGTTCTGCCTCTCGCGCGTCTCGCCCTCGAGCCGGACCACCATCGCATCGGAAGGTACATCCGGCGTGACGCCGCCCGGCAGGCGCTCCAGATTGCCGGCGACGCGGGAGCCGTCGGGCCCGAACAGGCCGGCGATGCGGATATGGCGGGGGTCGTCGCGCAACCGGAACTCGATCCGCTCCAGCTGCCGCGCCGGCCCATCGGCGGCGATCAGCGCCACGTCGCCGGTGAGCAAGCTGTCGAGCGAGGCCGTCATATAGGCGGCGGTCTGCCAGTAGACGAAGCCGAACAACAACAGCGTACACAATACGAACGCGCCGGCGACGCCCAGCGCCCAACGGAATGTGGTGGTACGGATGAATTCAGGCAGGCGCACGGAGAATGAAGCCCATGCCGCGGACATTGTGGATCATCGGCGGCTCGTTCGGCTCGTCCACCTTGCGCCGTAGCCGCCCCATGTGCACGTCGACCAGATTGGTCTGCGGAACGAACTTGTAGCTCCATACCTCCTCCAGCAGCATGGCGCGCGTGAGCATCTGCTCCTTGCGGCGCATCATGTATTCGAGCAGGCGGAACTCGCGCGGAAGGAGATCGATCACGCGCTCGCCGCGCCGGGCGGTGCGCTCGATCAGATCGAGCTCGAGTGGCCCGACCCGCAGCACCGTATCGCGGCTTTCCGACGGCCGGCGCAACAGCGCCTCGATCCGGGCGACCAGCTCGACCGTCGCGAACGGCTTGGTCAGGTAGTCGTCGCCGCCGGCGCGCAGCCCGCGCACCCGGTCGTCGACCGCGCCGAGCGCGCTCAAGATCAGGACCGGGGTGCGGATACCGTCGCGCCGCAGGGCCTCGATGATGGTGAGCCCGTCCATTCCGGGCAGCATGCGATCGACGATCATGACTTCGGCCCCGCCGGCGCGCGCCTTGTCGAGCCCTTCGATACCGTCGGCGGCCCAATCGACCTCGAAGCCGTGATGGCCGAGCTCGGCCCTGATCTCTCCGGCGGTCTCCTTGTCGTCCTCGATGAGCAGCAGCTTCGCCATCAGCCCGGTCCCGGTGGCCTCTTCACCCGCCAGCAGCCGGGACGACACGCCCCGGCCGTCAGCTTCCCTGTCTACGCGGGAATTGTCCTGTCTTCCATTCTGCACCATCAACATCGGATGTTCCATTCGTCGAGACGCAACTGTACCGGCGTCAGTGCACCGCGCGCGCTTCCAGCTGCGTCAGGGCGGCAGCTGGCTGCGCCAAGGAAGCCGCCGGCTGCTCCAGGGCGGCAACCCGGTTGCGGACCGCCTTCTCCACCCGCTCGAAGGCCCGCACCTCGATCTGGCGCACCCGCTCGCGCGAGACGCCGAACTCCGCGGCCAGCTCTTCGAGCCGCAGCGGCGTCTCGGCGAGACGGCGCGCCTCGAAGATGCGCCGCTCGCGGCGATCGAGCACGGTCAGGGCCTCGCCCAGCGCCTTGCGCCGGATGTCGAGCTCCTCGGTCTCGGCCAGCACCCGCTCCTGGCTCGGCGTGTCGTCGACGAGCCAATCCTGCCATTCGCCGGCATCGCCCTCCTCACGCAGCGGCGCGTTGAGCGACGCATCGCCGCCGAGCCGGCGGTTCATGTCGATCACGTCCTGCGCGGCGACGCCCAGCCGCGTGGCGATGAACTCGACCTGATCGGGCCGCAGGTCGCCGTCCTCGAAGGCGGAAATCCTGCTCTTGGCCTTGCGCAGGTTGAAGAACAGCTTCTTCTGGTTGGCGGTGGTGCCCATCTTCACCAGCGACCACGAGCGCAGGATGTAATCCTGGATCGAGGCCTTGATCCACCACATCGCATAGGTGGCGAGGCGGAATCCGCGCTCCGGCTCGAAGCGCTTGACCGCCTGCATCAGCCCGACATTGCCCTCCGACACCACCTCGGCGATCGGCAGGCCGTAGCCGCGGTACCCCATGGCGATCTTGGCGACCAGGCGCAGATGGCTGGTGACCAGGCGGTGGGCCGCCGCGCCGTCGCTAAGCTCGCGCCAGCGCTTCGCCAGCGTATACTCCTCCTGCGGCTCCAGCATGGGGAACCGACGGATTTGACCGAGATAGCGGGTGAGGCCGGATTCATCGGAGAGAACCGGCAAGGCCGCGGCATGTGTCATGAGTGAGCCCTCCAGGTTGCGTCCGCGCATTTGCGGGCGATCACAGTGCCTGGAAGGTAGGCTCGCCGGGACCAGGGTGCCATTAAATTGGCTGTTAGGATCGGGTTTCGGAAGGCCGGAAAGCCCTGCAAATGCGGCACTTCCGGCCCCTTCCCGGCTAAATTCGAATTTAGCTTTCGCAACTGCAATTCAATGGCTGCGGCGGGTCGCCCCTATATCTTCAGCCCGACGGTGGCGCCGCATCGAGCGCCCGCATAGGTGGGTATGACATGGACGCCATCATCAACATAAACACCGCTTGGGCACATATCGGGCCGGCCGTGACGGCCGCGTTCCTGGCCTCGCTGGTCGAGGCGGTGGAAGCGCTCACCATCGTGCTCGCGGTCGCCACCGTGCGGGGCTGGGGGCCTGCCGGGCTCGGCGCGCTCGCCGGCTTGGCATCGCTGGTGCTGATCGTGGTGGGGCTCGGACCCCTCCTCGATCTGGTTCCGCTCCATCTCCTGCAGCTCGCCATCGGAGTTCTCCTGCTGCTGTTCGGCATGCGCTGGCTGCGCAAGGCGATCCTGCGGGCGGCCGGCATCATTGCGTTGCATGACGAAGCGGCGACGTTCGCGACCGAGACAGCCGAGCTGCGCGCGCAGGCGAACCGGCACGCAGCGCGGCTGGATTGGCTGGCCGCACTCGCCGCCTTCAAGGCCGTGCTGCTCGAAGGCCTCGAGGTTGTGTTCATCGTCATCGCGGTCGGCGCCGGCCGCGGCTTGCTGGTGCCGGCGAGCGCCGGAGCGCTCGCGGCCTGCATGCTGGTCGCCGGCATCGGCTTGGCGATACATCGTCCGCTGGCGCGCGTTCCCGAGAACGCGCTCAAGTTCGCGGTCGGCGTGATGCTGTCCGCGTTCGGGGTGTTCTGGACCGGAGAAGGTCTCGGCGTGGCCTGGCCGGGCGCCGACCTCGCCATTGTGGCATTCGCGGCGCTGTTCCTGCTGACCGGGCTCGCCGCGGTGCCGCTGGCGCGACGGACCCGGATGGAGACCGTGTCATGAACATGCTGCGCACCGTGATGCACGAGCTCATCGGATTGTTCGTCGACGACGGCGCGTTCGCCGTGGCGATTCTGGCGCTCGTCATCCTGGCCGCGGTCGCCGCCGCGCTCGCGCCGGACCGGCCCCTTGTCACGGGCGCCATCTTGCTGCTCGGCTGCCTCGCCGTCCTGTCGATCAGCGTGGCGAAAGCCGCCCGGCGCTGAACGCGCGCGGCGCTGAGCACACGCGGCGGCCACTCATGCAGGGAACCGGATCACCACCCGCAGGCCGGGGCCATTGTCCAACAGCTCGATCGCTGCATGGTGAAGCTCGACGATGGCGGCGACCGTGCTGAGGCCGAGGCCGCTGCCGGGCGTGGTGCGGCTGCGCTCCAGCCGATAGAAGCGGCGAAACACGCTGGCGCGCTCATCCGCCGGGATGCCCGGACCAGTGTCGGCGACCTCTGCGACCACGACGGCGGCTTGATGCGAAAGTCGTAGCGCGATCATCCCGGGCGCGCCGTGATGAAGAGCGTTCTCCACCAGGTTCACGAAGAGCTGCGAGAGCAAGCCGCGATCGCCGGCGACCCGCATATCGGGCGCGATCTCAGCCCGCAAGGTGCCGCCGCGCTCCTCGACCGCGGGCGCATAGGCATCCGTCACGGTGCGCAGCACATCGGACAGATCGACTGGCCCAAAGGCCGAGCGTCTGCTGCCGGCCTCGATCTGGGCGATGCGCAATAAGGCCGAGAACGTCTCCAGCAGCAAATCCGCCTCCGCCATCGCGCCGTCGATCACACGCTTGAAGTCGCCGGGCGTCAAATCCCGCCTCCGGGCCTCCTCCAAATCCTGCCGCAGGCGGGAGAGCGGCATGCGCAGGTCATGGGCGATGTCGTTGGAGACTTGGCGCAGGTTCTCCATCAATCCGGTGATGCGATCGAGCATGACGTTGAGGGTCGCCGACAAATGGTCGAAATCGTCGCCCGAGCCGCTCCGCTCGATCCGGCGCGAAAGATCGCCGTCGATGATGGCATCGGCGGTTTGGGTGATCATGTCGACGCGATGCAGGAAAGCCCTGCTTAGAAGGAGGCCGCCGCCGATGCCGAGCACCAGGACGATGCCGAGCGCGGCGGCCAGGATGCCCAGAAAGGTCTCCTCCATCTCGCCGACCTGCTCCAGATCCTCTCCAACGCCCAGCCGGAAGCCTCCGTCGAGCTGCCGCACCAGCATCTCGACGGATTCATTGTCGTCATTCGGTTTTCCCTCGGCATCCTGTGCGGTGTTGAGCTCGATCCATCCCAAGCGGTCCGTGACCGGAAGATCGCCCGCCAGCCGCCTGCCCGCCATATCAATAACGAAATAGTCGAGATTCCCGGTGATGCGCGTGCGTTGCCGGACGGTGGCGATCAGGGCGTCGACGCCGTTCCGTCGGAACTCCTGCTCGAGCAGCGTCATCTCGGCTTCGATGCGGCGCGTGAGCTGCTGCTCGAGGGCGGAGCGCGTGCTCCAGAACGCGGCAGCGCCGAGCAGCAGCACGCAACCGCCGAACAGGATCGCGTAGAGCGCCGAGAGGCGAAAGCTCGCCGTACGAACCAACCTAGGCAGGGGCACGAAGCAGATATCCGGAGCCGCGCACCGTCTCCAGGAGCTCTGTATCGAAGCCGCGATCGATCTTGGAGCGGAGCCGGCTGATGTGGGTCTCGACGATGTTGGTCCGGGGCTCGAAGTGGAACTCCCATACTTGCTCGAGCAACATGGTGCGGGTCACGACCCGCCCGGCGTTGCGCATCAGGTACTCGAGCAGACGGAACTCGCGCGCCTGCAGGTCGATCGCGCGGCCCGCCCGCCTCACCTTGCGGGCGATCAGGTCCATCTCCAGGTCCGCGACCCGCAGGACGGTCGCGGCATGCGCCATCGGCGGCCGGCGCGCGAGCGCATTGACGCGCGCGTGGAGCTCGGCAAAGGCGAACGGCTTGACCAGATAGTCGTCGCCGACCGCGAGCCCCTCCACCCGATCCTCGATGCCGCCCATGGTGGTGAGAAACAGGACCGGGGCGGTCACCCCGGCCGCCCGCACGGTCTTGACGATGCCGAGCCCGTCGAGACCGGGCAACATGCGATCGACGATCATCACGTCGTAGGCTTCGCCGGCGGCGAGAAAGAGCCCATCCCGGCCGGTGGCGGCGGTGTCGACCACATGGCCGTGCTCCTCGAGCCCCCGCTTCACGTAAGCGGCGGTCTTGGCATCGTCCTCGACCAGAAGCATCTTCATGAGCGAGCCTCGCTCTCCACCTGACGGTTCTTCGACGGGCGCTGATCCTACGGCGTCTCCTCACGGGGAGATAAGTCGAATTCGCCTGTCGTGAAGCGAGAGCGACCTTACAAATTCGTATAGTCCGGGACACAAGCCCCCAACCATCACCCGACTAGCTTCCTGCGGGCGGGCGACAGCAGATACCGACAGCAGGAGATGCAGGTGACATTCAGTAAAACTCTCACGGCAATCGTGGTTTGCGGCGCCATCGCAGCCGCGACGACCTTTTCGCCGGCGCGGGCGTTCACCGGCGAGGAGCTCGCCGCAGAGGCAAAAATCAGCCTCGCCGAGGCTCGCGCCATAGCCCTCAAGGTCTTCGCCGGCACCATCGCTTCCGAGGAATTGGAGAGAGAAAAAGGCGGCCTGCGCTATTCCTTTGATATCAAGAACGGCTCGGCAGTGCATGAAGTCGGCGTGGACGCCAAGACCGGGCGAATCCTCGAGAACAGCGTCGAGCGCGCGGGTCATTAGACCCACACCATAGATAGACGCACACCCTAGATGCTCCTTCAGCCGAAACCGCACCGTTCCGGACTTGGCTCCTAACACGGTGGCGCGCGCCCGTCCCGGGCCGCGTTTCCCGACGGGGCGGTTGCGGCTCCAACAGAGAATCCAACCGTAGCGCCAATCGGGTCCGGCGGCCGCCGGTTCGCCGATCTGGCCCACGCATGAGGAATCAACTGATGCACGAGACCGCGAACAAAGTGGCAGAGGTCACGCTGGCCTTCTGGATCATGAAAATTTGCGCGACGACGCTCGGCGAGACCGGCGGAGACCTCCTCTCCATGACGATGAGCCTCGGTTATGCGGTGAGCACCGCCATATTCTTCGGCGTCTTCCTGGTCACCCTCGTCGCGCAAGTCACATCCAAGTCCTTTCACCCGCTCATGTACTGGGCCGTCATCATCTCGACCACGACCGCGGGCACGACCATGTCGGACTATTTGGACCGCACGGCCGGCCTCGGCTATATCGGCGGCTCGCTGGTGCTGGTGGCGATCCTGCTTGCGGTCCTGGGCGCATGGCGGCTCGCGCTCGGATCACTGTCGGTCAGCAGGATCGACAATCCAAAACCGGAAATATTCTACTGGGTCACCATCCTGTTCTCCAATACGCTCGGAACGGCGCTAGGCGATTTTCTGGCCGACGACACCGGCCTCGGTCTCGGCTATGAGGGCGGCGCGCTCATCATAGCGGCCGCGCTCGCGACGATCGCGGCGGGCTACTTCTTCACCCGCACCTCGCGCACTTTGCTGTTCTGGCTCGCCTTCATCCTGACGCGACCGCTCGGCGCGACCCTGGGCGACATTCTCACCAAGACCCATGCGCAGGGCGGGCTCGACCTCGGCACCATCGGCTCCTCGATCGTGCTCGGGAGCTTCCTCGTGGCTTGCATACTTCTCTCCGCCCGGAACCGGGCCCGAGCGGACGTCCGCGACTCTGGCGCGGACGCATTGCGCGCTTAGCCCCGCGGGGTCGGCGGGCGCCTCGATGGCGCGCGCCGCGGGCGCTCGAATCCGCGCTTCTCGCCCTAAAGCTCCCGGCCGAGGTAGTGATCGACCGAGTAGCGGCCGCCGCCGCGAAACAGGATCGCCAGCGCCAGGATGCCCATGAGCAGCGCGTATTCCATGCCGTGCTTGCCCCACGACCAGACCGGCCACAGCACGCCGAAGCAGATTACCGCCATCTCGATCGCGAAAGCGGCCGCGACCAGACGGGTCAGCAGGCCGATCGCCAGCATGATGCCGCCGATGAACTCGAGCCCGCCGATGAAGTAGGCCCATTCCAGCGGATGCGACCAGCCGAAATTGACGAAATTGCGCGACGCCGGCACGGCATCGTCCTGGAACAGCTTGGCGTAGCCGTGCGGGATCAGGAACACGCCGAGCGAGACACGAACGAGCGTATAGCTGAGCGGCGCCAGGGATTGGTAGAGCCTGGCCGTCCCGGGCACCAGCAATCGCTTGGCGTCTACATAGGATTCCATTTGATTCCCCCAGCAACAATCAACCGGCGCGGGTTGATCCCGCGGCCGCATTGTCAGGCGGTTTCGCGGCGCGCGCAAGTGCAGCGATGAAAGCAATTGTCGCAGCGCGACGACGGCAGAGCAGCTACCGCATCTTCAACACGATGATGCGATCGCTGCTCGGATCGGTGACGGGGCGCAGCTTTGCCACCTGCCCGGGCGATACCGCCGTGGCGCCGTTGCCCCAGGCGTCGCGCACGAAGCTCAGCACTTGGCCGATCGACTCGTCGTTGAGCTGGATGCGGAATTGCGGCATGCGATAGGCGTCGGGAACGCCCTTTACCACGAGCGGGTCGGCCCCGTTCAGCACGAGATTTATCAGCGACGACGGATTGGCGTCGAGCACGGCGGGATTGCCGGCGAGCGGCGGAATGAACGGAGCCTGGCCCTTGCCGTCGGTCCCGTGGCAGGCGGCGCACGCGCCGAGATAGACCGTGGCGCCCGGCTGTTGCGGCTTGCCGGCCTCGAGCGTCTTGGTTGCGGCATCGTCATAGACGAATTGCGCCTCCGCCTGCGTCGCCGGCAGCGACTTGATGAACGTCGCCATCGCGCGGATATCCTCGTCGGAGAGATACGGCGTGCTGTTGTTGACGACGTCGAGCATCGAGCCGAAAGCCACACCCTTATCGTTGTGGCCGCTCTTGAGGAACGACACGATGTCGTCCTGCGACCATCCGCCCAGGCCGGTGCGCAGGTCGCCGCGCAGGCTGGGCGCCGACCAGGCATCGAGCTCCGCGCCTTGGAGATAGGCGCTGCTTTCGTCGTCGAGCGCTTTTTCCTGAAATGCCCAACCGCGCGGCGAGTGGCAGGCGCCGCAATGGCCGAGCCCCTCGACCAGATAGGCACCCCAATTCCACGCCGGGTCGCGGCCCGCTCGAGCCACATAGGGGCCGGAGCGTGCGAAAACCATGTTCCAGACCGCCAACGGCCAGCGCGGACTGAGATACCCCGGGATCTCGTTGGGTTTGTTCGCCTGCTTGACCGGCGGCACCTCTTTCATGAAAAAGCCGTAGAGCGCCTGGATGTCCTCGTCGGTGATTTTCGCATAGGACGGGTAGGGCATCGCCGGATAGAGATGATGCCCGTCCTTGGCGATGCCCGACCGCACCGCGCGATCGAAGTCCTGCAGCGTATAATCGCCGATGCCGGTTTCGGGATCCGGCGTGATGTTGGTCGAATAGATCACGCCCATGGGCGTTCCCATGCGCAAGCCCCCGGCAAAGGCCTTGCCGCCGCGCACTGAATGACAGGCGATGCAATCGCCGGCGCGGGCGAGATACTCGCCTTTGCCGGCGGGCGCCTCGGCACCTTGGGCATTCGCGGCCGTGCTGGCGCTCAAGACGAGAAGCGCCGCGGCAAGAAGCTTGGTCCGGCTCATGAATTCGCCCCACTTTGGCACCATCCTGGCGCCTGATGACAGGCGCCGATGATGCTGAACGGAATGACAGCTTGAGGAAATGTCATCCCGTTCCGGCACCTCGTGCCGCGATTGTGCCTCCGTGCTCAGGTCGATTTGTACGACAGATCGTGGTCGATGATCGGCAAGGTGCGAATGCGCTTGCCGGTCGCCGCGAAGATCGCGTTCGCGACCGCGGCAGCGATCGGCGGCGTTGCGGGCTCGCCCGCGCCGCCCCAGACCTTGCCGCCGCTCGGCACCAGATGCACGTCGATCTTCGGCGCCTCCGCCAGCCGCACCATGCGGTAGGTGTCGAAGTTGCCCTGCACCGGAATGCCGTCCTTGACGGTGATCTTGCCGTAGAGCGCAGCGCTCAAGCCGAAGATCACGGAGCCTTCGGCCTGCTCCGCGATGGTGAGCGGATTGACCATGTAGCGGGTATCGAGCGCGACGGTGACGCGATTGACCTTCACGTCGCCGTTCGGCCTGACGGTCACTTCAGCCACCTGGGCGCAGAGGCTGTCGGTATCCTCGCAGATGGCGATGCCGCGGCCGCTGCCGTGCGGCAACGGCTTACCCCAATCGCCCTTCTCGGCCGCGGTGTCCAGCACTTTGAGCCAGTCGTCCTTCCCCTCGAGCAGCTTGCGCCGCATCTGGTAGGGATCGAGCCCGGCCGCCGAGCCCATCTCGTCGAGGAAGCTCTCGATCGCAAAGACGTGCTGGTTCGCACCGGGCGCCCGCCAGAACCACACCGGCAGGTGCGTGTTCTTGTGCAACGCCTCGACGCGCATGTTCGGCACGTTGTAGCCGTTGTCGGCCAAACCTGCGACCGCCATCGGCTCCGGCTTGTTGGGAGGAAGCGGCCTGCCGACGGTCTTGAGGATCGACGAGGTGACGACGCGCATCGACCAGGCGGTCGGCATTCCGTCCGCACCGACGCCCGCCTTGAAGGCGACCACCGCATGGGGACGGAACTTGTCCTGGCGGGTATCCTCCTCGCGGGTCCAGACCAGCTTGACCGGCCGCTGCACCGCCTTCGCGATGGCGATCGCCTGCGCGACCTCGTCGTTCGCGTCACGCCGGCCGAAGCCGCCGCCCACGAAGGCATTGTGGATGTAGACCTGCTCCGGTTTCAGGCCCGCATAGCGGGCCGCCGCCGTGAGCGCGGAGTCCGCCGCCTGCGTTCCGAACCAGACATCGAGCCGGTCGGGTTGCAGGTGCACGGTCGCATTCATCGGCTCCATCGGCGAATGCGACAGATAGGGCGTCTCGTAGACGGCCTCGAAGGTCTTGGCGGCGCCGGCGATGGCCTGATCGAAATCGCCGTCGTTGCGCGCGGTCAGCATGGGCTCGCCGAGCGCCGCGCGGAACGTCTTCGACAGCATCTCGCTGTCGACGGTGCCAGCTTCGCCGACATCCCATTCGGGCTGCAGCCGCGCCAGCGCCTGCTTGGCACGCCAGTAGCTGCCGGTCGCGACCACCGCCACCGCGTCTTCGAGCCGCACGACCTTCAGCACGCCGGGGGCGCCGGCGGCCAGCGATTCGTCGACGCTCTTGAGCTTGCCGGCCGGCACCGGGCAGGCATTGATCGCGGCGAACACCATGCCGGGAATCTGCGCGTCGATCCCGAACTTGGCCGATCCGTCGATCTTGTGGACCACGTCGATACGCGGCATCGGCTTGCCGATGAAGGTGAACTTATCGGGCGTCTTGATCGCCGGCTCCTTGGCGAGCACCACCTTCGCGGCATCGCCGGCCACCTCGCCGTAGCGCAGCGTGCGGCCGGACGGGGTATGGGTCACCACGCTCGCGGCGGCCGTGCACTCGGTTGCCGGCACGTTCCAGCGGGTCGCGGCGGCCGCGATCAGGCGCTCGCGCGCGCTGGCGCCGACCTGCTGCACCCGCTTCTGCGACGCGCGCACCGTGCGGCTGCCGTTCGAGAACATGTCGCCATAGACCTTTTTCTCGGGACCGTTGCGGTTGGCCGAGGCATATTCGACCCGCACCTTCGACCAATCGCACTGCAGCTCTTCGGCGATCATCATCGGCAGCGCCGTCATGCTGCCCTGCCCCATCTCGGCGCGTTGATAACGGATCAGGATGGAATCATCCGGATCGATCGCGATCCAGGCGTCGATCTCGTGCGGGTCATAGGCGTGGTCGTCGTTCCAGGGCTGCGCGACCACGGTGGCGGAGCGCGCCGCGCGCGGCCCGATACCGAGGCCGATGGCGAAGCCGCCGGCAGCGGTCGCGGCCGTGATGACGAAATGGCGGCGGGTGAGCTTGGAAGCGGTGCGGCGGTCCATCGGTTTTCTCCCTTACGCTTTCATAAGGTCGGCGGCGCGATGGATGGCACGACGAAGCCGCTCGTAGGTCCCGCAACGGCAAATGTTGGTGATGCCGGCATCGATGTCGGCATCGGTCGGGCTGGGGTTGCGCTTGAGGAACGCCACCGTGGCCATGATCTGGCCGGACTGGCAGTAGCCGCATTGCGGCACGTCCTCGGCGAGCCACGCCTGCTGCACCGGGTGCTTGGCGTCGGGCGAAAGCCCCTCGATGGTGGTGATGCTGGCATTCTTGAGGGCACCGATCGGCACCGAGCAGGAGCGCATCGCCTGGCCGTTGATGTGGACCGTGCAGGCGCCGCATTGCGCGATCCCGCAGCCGAATTTGGTGCCGGTCAGGCCGACTGCGTCGCGCAGCGCCCACAGCAGTGGCGTATCAGGCTCGAGATCGACCTGGTATTGCGATCCATTGACCGTCAGCGTGATCATAGTCGGGGCTCTCGTATGGCTGAAATTCTGAATCGAACGTCAAATATAACGACTAATCCCCGGCCCCGGCAATCGTAGGTAGCCCCCATCACGGCATCGTGCAACCCGGTACGGATCGGCCCCCTGGCAAGGGAACGCCGCCCGCAGGCGCGAGTTCACGGGTCCCTCGGCCGGATGGTCGCAGGCCGGCCCGGTCATGAGGCGCGCTGTCATCGGTCGCCGCTGTGGTCGACCGATTGCGATAAGAATGGCCGGCGCGGACGATCTGCTTCGATCACTTCTCGGGCCGCTTGAAATAGCGTGCGTCCGGAGGGGGCTGATCCTTCCGGGTCGGCATCAGGTAGCCGTCCGCGCTGATGAGATAGGCCTCGCTGCCGACGATGACGTGCGCGTTGTTCTCGTGGCAATCGTACTCCGCCCAGGCCGGATTACGCTGCCGCTTGTAGCTGCGCGTCACCGTCCATGGCCGCGTGAAGGCGTGATCGATCAGGGTGATCTCGTCGAGGAGCTTGTCGGCATCGCCGCGGTCGAGAGACATTCGCTCCTTGATGATCGTCTGGTTGTCCTCATGCAGCGGAATTCCGCTGCCATCGACAATGCGCGGCCCTTTGAAATTCCTGGTCTCGATCGCCAGCGTGGTAAATTTTCCATCGGGCCCCACACCTTCCCAATGGCCGATCGAGTATCCGGCCCATGTCGGGTCGGCCGAACCCGGCCAGGTGCGGCCGTCGGTGTATATGCGCCGCAGCGGATCCAGGAAATCAAACAAGATGTAGGTGGCTTCCGGCTTGATGACGACCTCCATCGTCTCGTACACCAGCATCGCGCGCGGCATCCCGGTGTGGCCGCAGTTGATCGTCGGCGTATTGCCGCGTCCGCCTTCGGCGCGGCTGCTCATGGCGGCATCGAGCTTCGCCTTGTACTCCGGGACCAGAGGCGCCTGCTGGCCGAGATTGGGCGGCTTGCTGGGGTCCCACCGGCCGGTGTTGAGATCGGTCCATCGACCGGCCCAGTCCGGATATTTCCATTGCGCCGACGCCGGCGTGCTCGCTGCGCAGAATGCGATCAATAAAGCGAGTGAAAGAGCCGAGTTTCGAAAAACCGTACCGCGCCTTTCCGCGACGGCACGGAATTGCCCGCTATCCATAGGTGTCCCCCAGAAATTTGCTAAGCTCTTTGTCATCCGGAGCTCAGAGGCTATCCGAATGGCGCCGGGAGCGCCATCACGGCATCCCCATGCGAAACTCACCGGCCGGCTTGGTATAACAGCCCATGCCTCCCACCCGCTATCAGGGCCCGCCGATGACGCTCGCCAACATGCGCGCCCAGGGCGTGCGGTCGCTCGCGGTGAGTTGCTGGCTCTGCCATCATGAGGCGGTGCTGATTGTCGACCGCTGGCCCAACGAGGTGCCGCTGCCGAGCTTCGGACCGCGCATGGTCTGCAGCGCGTGCGGGATCGTCGGCGCCGACGTGCGGCCGAACTGGGCCGAGCGGTCCGCTTGCGAGAGCCTGACCGGCGGGCACTGGCGTTAGGCCCTTGCTCCCCCGACGCTACGGCGCGGCCCCGGTAAACGGGCTGTGAACCGGATGTAAATGCCCGCAAACGCTGCAAAACCTCCTGAACGCCGCGGCGCCGCGAGGGTACAGACCAGCATGGTGTGAATGTTCACATCCGGTCCCATCCCGACCAACCACAGGAGACTGCCATGTTCCGCAAATCGAGCTTCCTCGCGATCGCGCTCAGCATTGCGACGCTTGCTTATGCTTCCGCCCCGGCGGCGGCCGCAATCGTAAAGACACCTCAGGTGTCCAAGGCCTACAACCCGCACTTGAGGACCACGGTGGGCCGGGCCATGTATCCGATGCCGAAGGCTCGCAGGTAAGACAGCAACACAGCTCTGCTCCGCCGGAGGCAACGCTCCAAGGCGTTGCTTCCGCCCCCTTTGAGCCAATCCGGGGTCCCGATTCCGTGGGGTTACGTAACGCCGCATCGGCCGATGCCGGCCAACCGCGCCTTCATCGCACGGTTGCGCGCCAGGCGGATTGCGCAGATCATTTCGGCCCGATAGGCGCCGCGCGAGCAGCGCCAGGCGCACAACACCAAATCCGGTTCCGGGACAATGCCGTCTTGACCATTCCGCTCCCCAAGTCCACCAAGTCGGGATGCGCACCGAGCAAGCTCCCCCTGTCCGCCTCAGCGATTACCGCCCACCCGACTGGCTGGTCGAGACCGTCGAGCTCGACGTCGCGCTCGACCGCAACGCCACGCAGGTGCGCGCCCGCCTCACCCTCAAGCCCAATCCGCAGGCGGCAGCCCCCGCCCCGCTGGTGCTCGACGGCGACGGCCTCCACTTGCGCTCCCTCAAGCTCGACGGCGCGGAGCTCGCGCCCGAGCGCTACGTGGCCGATACCGACCGGCTCACCATCGCGCAGCCGCCGCAGCGGCCGTTCCGGCTGGAGATCGAGACCGTGCTCGATCCTTCCGCCAACAGCCGGCTCATGGGCCTCTATCGTTCGGGCGCGACCTATTGCACCCAATGCGAGGCCGAAGGCTTCCGCTGCATCACCTATTTTCCGGACCGTCCCGACGTGATGGCGGTCTACACCACCAGGGTCGAGGCCGACCTCGCCGACGCCCCGGTGCTGCTCGCCAACGGCAATCTGGTGGCGTCCGGAACGCTGCCCGGCACCGCGCGCCACTTCGCCACTTGGCACGATCCGTTCCCCAAGCCCTCCTATCTGTTCGCGCTGGTGGGCGGCAAGCTCGGCTGCGTGGAGGACCGCTTCGTCACCATGTCGGGGCGCGCCGTGGACTTGCGCATCTATGTCGAGCCCGGCAAGGAGGACCGCTGCGGCTACGCCATGGACGCGCTCAAGCGCGCCATGCGCTGGGACGAGGAGGTGTTCGGCCGCGAATACGATCTCGACATCTTCATGATCGTGGCGGTGTCGGATTTCAACATGGGGGCCATGGAGAACAAGGGCCTCAACGTCTTCAACGACAAATACGTGCTGGCGAGCGCGGCCACCGCCACCGATACGGACTTCGCCGCCATCGAGGCGGTCATCGCCCATGAGTATTTCCACAATTGGACCGGCAACCGCATCACCTGCCGCGACTGGTTCCAGCTCTGCCTCAAGGAAGGCCTCACGGTGTTCCGCGACCAGGAGTTCAGCGCCGACCAGCGCTCGCGTCCGGTCGAGCGCATCAGCGACGTGCGCGGCCTGCGGGCGCACCAGTTCGTCGAGGACGCGGGACCGCTCGCGCATCCGGTGCGGCCCTCGCTCTATCACGAGATCAACAACTTCTACACCACCACCATCTACGAGAAGGGCGCCGAGGTGGTGCGCATGCTCAAGACGCTGCTCGGCCCGGAGCAATTCCGCGCCGGCATGGATCTGTATTTCGAGCGCCATGACGGCGAGGCGGCGACGGTCGAGCATTTCGTACAGTGCTTCGCGGAAGCCGGGAGCCGCAATCTCGACCAGTTCATGCTGTGGTACTCGCAGGCCGGCACCCCCGAGGTCGTGGTCAACGGCACCTATCAGGCAACGAGCCGGACCTATCGCCTGGAGGTCGCCCAGACGGTGCCGCCGACGCCGGGCCATCCCGATAAGGAGTCGATGGTGATCCCGCTCGCGATCGGGCTGGTGGGACGCGACGGCGCGGACCTGCCGCTCATGCTCGCGGACGGACGTCGCCTCGAGCGCGGCATCCTGCCGGTGACGCGTTCGACCGAGACGTTCGATTTCACCGGGGTTGATCAGCCGCCGGTGCCCTCGCTCAACCGCGGCTTCTCGGCGCCGATCCGGCTGGTCGCCAATCTCACCGCCGACGATCTGCGTTTCCTCGCGGCTCACGACAACGATCCGTTCAACCGCTGGCAAGCCGTGCAGGTGCTGGCGACGCGGCTCCTGGTCGACAACGTGGCGGCGCTGCGCGCCGGCGGGACGGCCGGCAATGATGCGGGCTTCATGGCGGCGCTCGGCGCCATCCTGGCCGATGCGCGCCTGGAGCCGGCGTTCGTGGCGCAGGTGCTGATCCCGCCGGGCGAGGCCGACATCGCCCGCGAGATCGGCCGCGACATCGATCCCGACGCCATCTTCGCGGCCCGCTCGGCCTTGCGCGCCGACATCGGGACGCAGCTCGAGGCCGCGCTGGCGGAGCGCTATCAGGCGCTCGCCGACAGCGGCCCCTACCGCCCCGATGCGGCCGGCGCCGGCCGCCGCGCGCTGCGCAACGTCTGCCTCGACCTTATGGTCGCGGCGGATCGGCCGGGCGCGGTCGCGCGCGCGACGCAGCAGTACCAGGCGGCCGACAACATGACCGACCGGCTGGCCGCGCTCGCGACCCTGTCGTTGCGCGACGTGCCGGAGCGCGCGCAGACGCTGGACGACTTCTATGCCCGCTACAGCGACGATCCGCTGATCGTCGACAAGTGGCTGTCGCTGCAGGCGGCGATCCCCGAGCCCGCGACGCTGGCGCGCGTCAAGACGCTCACCGAGCACGCCGCCTTCTCGTTTGCCAATCCCAACCGGGTGCGCGCCCTGATCGGCGCCTTCGCCATGGCCAACCAGAGCCAGTTCAACCGCGCCGACGGCGGCGGTTATCAATTCCTGGTCGACACCGTGCTGGCGCTCGACCCCAAGAACCCGCAGGTGGCGGCCCGCCTGTTGTCGGCATTGAAAAGCTGGCGCGTGCTCGAGCCCGCCCGCCGCGCGCTGGCCCAAGCCGCGCTGCAACGCGTCGCCGCGGCGCCGGCGCTGTCGCGCGACGTGCACGACATCACGATGCGGGCGCTCGGCGACACGAATTAGTCAGGCCGGTCGGATCAGCAGGCGGCCTGATTCGCAGACGGATTCCCGGGGGACGGCAGAAATTCTCAGCGCGTGGCCCTCAGCGGCTGCGCTCGGCACAAGAACAGGGGCTGAACAATTTCGCGGCCCCGGGCTGGTTTGCGTTCTTCGCTCCCAAACAAACGCCGCCGGCCATCATCGGGCGTCTCAACGCCGCGCTCGGCGACACTTTGGATACGCTACCGGTGCGCGAGGGCTCGAGGGCCTCGGCATGGGCATCCCGCCGGCAGAGCAACGCAGCCCGGAATATCTCGGCCGTTTCGTGACCGGCGAGATCGAGAAATGGAGCGGCCCGATCCGGGCGGCCAACATCGGATTGGATTAACCGAGCCGGCCATCCGATACCTGTGCGACCCTTGCGCGGCGGCACGCGCTGAACCCGACAGTGAGCCGGCACGACCAATAGCCGAGCGTCATTCCCAACCCGTGGAGAATCTCCGTGTCGCACAATTCCCTCATCGGTTCATGGGCCAGAGATCCATGGGCCGCGGTTTGCTCCAAAGTCCGCAAGCAGGCCGGCAGCGCCGCCATCGCCGTGATGGTCGGTGCCGGCGCGCTGATCGGCCTCTCGGCCGCCGATACCGCCCGCGCCCAGGGCGCCACCACCCCGGCGATCCTGATCGACGGCAATGCGGTGTTCACCGGCTTCTCCGGCACGCAACCGCCCTTGCCGCTTCCCCCCGGCGTGGTCGATCAGGCCATGATCGATCTCAACGGTCCGGCTGCAAGGATTACGGACCTGCAGGCGCCCGGCGCACCGCCGCAGGCGCAGCTCCTGACCGCGCCGAAGCCGTTCACCGTGACGGCGGGCCAGGTCGGGCAAGTGTTCGCGGTCGCGCTCGACAATGCCACGCCGCCGAACATCTATCTGGCGGCGACCTCGGCCTACGGATTGCCGATCGTGGTTCCCGGTCCCGGCGGCGCACCGGTGCGCGCCAAGCAGGGCGGGCCGAGCGCGAGCTTCATGCCGGGCCTGTTTGGACCGGCGGCGGCGGGCGGCGGACCGGGCTCGATCTGGCGGGTCGACGGCGTGACCGGCGCGGTGCGCCTGTTTGCCAATGTCACGCTCGACGGCATGGCCAATTCGGGGCCCGCGCTCGGCGGCCTCGCCTTCGATGCCGGCTCGAGCACGCTGTTCGCGGCCGACCGGGAAACCGGCATGATCCACCGTTTCGATCTCGACGGACGCGAGCGCGGCCGCTTCGATCACGGCACGCAGGGCCGCACCGCGGCGGGCCTGCCGGCGGTGCCCTACGATCCGGCGACGCGACTCGACATCGGCAATCCGCAGTTCCAGTCCGACAATCCGCAAACCTTCGGCTACGCGCCGCCGGAGCGGCAAATCTTCGGCCTCGCGGTCCAGAGCGGACGGCTTTATTACGCGGTCGCCGACGGCCTGCAGATCTGGTCGGTCGCGATCTCGCCGGACGGAACGTTCGGCGCGCAGCCGCGCATCGAGATCCAGGTTTCCCCCTGGGACGGCGGCAGCGAGATCTCCAAGATCACGTTCGACAATCCGGGCCGCATGATCATCGCCGAGCGGACCGCACCGACCGGCGCCTACGATTTCGAGGTCCTGGCCAAGCCCGGCGTCGGCCGCGTGCTGCGCTATCGCAGCGCCACCCCGCCCGGCGGCGGCGCCCCCGCCTGGCAGCCCGATCCGGATGAATATGCGATCGGCTTTGCGGCCGAGATGCGCAACGCCAATGGCGGTGTCGCCATCGGCTACGGCTACGATCAGAACGGCCGGATCGACCGCGCCGCTTGCAGCGCGTTCCTGTGGAGCACTGGCGAGCAATTGCGCAAGGCCATGGACCCGACGCTGGCCGCACGGCTGGCGATGAGCGGTCCGGCAATCGTGGACGGGCTGCAGGGCAACGCGCTCGGGCTGGTGCGTCCCGCAAATGTGCCGCCGCTGCAGACCTACTTCGTCGACTATGACGACAGCTACAGCGACGACGCGGCGCGCGGCCACATCGGCGACGTGGCGATCTGGCGGATCTGCGGCCAGGCGGCGCTTACCCCCGCGCCAGTGGCGGTGCCGGTGCCGTTCGGGCTGATCGGCGGCGGCGGCTTCTGTCGCCCCGGCGAGTGGCGGTTGCGCGACGGCAGCTGCTGCTTGCGCGAATATGTGCGCGACGGCCGCTGCTTCCCGCCCAACAGCTGCCCACCCGGCACCATCAGGATGCCGGACGGCACGTGCTGCGACCGCCAATACGTGCGCGATGGCCGCTGCTTCCCACCCAACAGCTGCCCGCCCGGCACCATCAGGATGCCCGACGGCACCTGCTGCGACCGCCAATACGTGCGCGACGGCCGCTGCTACCCACCCAACAGCTGCCCGCCCGGCACCATCCGGCTGCCTGACGGCACCTGCTGCGACCGCCAATACGTGCGCGACGGCAAATGCATGCCCCCCAACAGCTGCCCGCCGGGCCAGATCAAGCTGCCCGACGGCTCGTGCTGCGACCGCCAATACGTGCGCGACGGCAAGTGCATGCCCCCCAACAGCTGCCCGCGGGGCCAGATCAAGCTGCCCGACGGCTCGTGCTGCGACCGCCAATACGTGCGCGACGGCAAATGCGTGCGGCCCAACAGGTGTCCGACCGGCCAGATCAAGACGGCCGACGGCTGCTGCCCGCGCGAGGACGTGCACAACGGCAGCTGCGTGGTGCTGCGCAGGGAGATCCAGCCGCCCCTCAAGGAGATCCGTCCGCCGCTGCGCCGGCTGCGAATCTACGAGCCGCGCGAGCCGCGGGAGCCGGACCATCCGGTGACCCAGTTCCACCTGCGCATCCCGACCGGAGTCATCGGGCGGCCGCAAACCACGATCCCGCGCGGAACCATCTCGCAGCCGCGCACAGGCGGAAGCAAATTCGTGCGCTGATACGCGAGGCCCGCCGCCGCTGACCGGTGGCGGGCCTGAGGTCTTGAAAAAAACCAACAACGGGCGGAGCCGAACGCCGGCTTCGCCCGTTGCCTATTCGGACAGGGCACGGAAGGCGTAGGATGGGTTGAGCGCACAAGGGCGTTTTACGCCCGTCTTCGCGGGCTATGCGAAACCCATCAACACCGACGATGGGTTTCGCAAGAGCTCAACCCATCCTACAAAGCAAACCGGGGCGGCACGGCATGAACGACGAAGACCTGGAGACCCTTCGAACGGCGGTGGGGCTGCTCGAGAACGCGAGCCTGGCGGCGCGGCTGGCCAACATCGTCGGCAAGCCGATCGAGCTGATCGGCGCGGCGCTTCCGCAAGGCGCCTCGGACGCCATCGCGGCCGCCACCACCAAGGGCCTGAACGCGGCCCTGAAGGTGGCGTTGCGCACCATGGAGAACCGGCCGGAAGCCGCATCGGATCTGCTGCACAAGGCGCTGGCGACCGCCTCGGGCGCGATCGGCGGCAGCCTCGGCCTCGTCACCGCGCCGCTCGAGATCCCGATCTCGACCATCATCATGCTGCGCTCGATCGCCGATATCGCGCGCAGCGAAGGCGAGAATCTCGCCGATCCGGATGCCGCGCTCTCCTGCGTGCAGGTGTTCGCGCTCGGCGCGCGCAGCGCCGCAGGAGACGCCGCCGAGAGCGGCTATTTCGTGGTGCGCGGCATGCTGGCGAAATCCATTACCGAGGCCGCGCGCTTCATCACCGAACGTGGCATCATCGAGGAAGGCGCCCCCATCCTGGTCCGCTTCATCGCGCAAGTCGCATCCCGCTTCGGCGTGGTGGTCACCCAGAAGCTCGCCGCGCAAACGCTTCCGGTCGTGGGCGCGCTCGGCGGAGCGGCGGTGAACTACGCCTTCATCGATCATTTCCAGGACGTCGCCCGCGGCCACTTCGCCATCCGCCGGCTCGAGCGCGCCTACGGCCGGGAGGTGGTGCGGGCGCGATACGAGCGGCTGCGCGAGGAATTGCCAGCGTCGCGCAAGCTGACCGCGACGCCGACCGCAAGCGCCGGCAGGGACGACCCGCCCCATGGAAAAGCCCCGCCCTGAGGGCGGGGCTTTCAGACGGGAAAGCGGAGGGCTGGGGGGCTTGGGGGCTTGGGGGCTTGGGGCATCCCCGTCCGGACAGTCAACGATCGAGCGAGCCGGCGGGTTCCGGAATTTTTTCGAGGCGGCCGGCTCTACCGGATTACCTCGTCGGCCTGCGCCAGCACCGTCGGCGGAACCTCCAGATTGAGGGTGCGGGCGGTGGTGATGTTGATCGCCAGCTTGAACTTGATCGAGCTCACCACCGGCAGGTCGGCCGCCTTGTCGCCCTTGAGAATGCGGCCCACATAGACGCCGACCTGACGATAGCCCTCGGTGATGCTGATGCCGTAGCTCATCAGTCCGCCGGCCGCCACAAAGGCGCGCGATGAATAGATGGTGGGCACCGCATGGCGCTCCGCCAGCGCGATGATCTTGCTGCGCCATTCGAGGAAGAACGGATCGTTGCCGACCACAAGCGCGTCGGCATGCTGCTGGACCAGCCTCTCAAACGGCTGGTCGAAGCCGCTTTCCTGGCCGACATTGAGGACGAAGTCCGCATCCCGAGCGCGCGCGCGGCCGCCTCGATGCGGATCTGGGTTCCCGAATTCGGGTTGGCCGGATTGACGAATACCGCGATGGTGGCGGCCTTCGGCATCAGCTCGCGCACCAGATTGAGCTGATATTGCCCGAGCGCGGCGGCGTTGAGGCTGACGCCGGTCAGGTTGCCGCCGGGCTGCTCGAGCTTGTCGACGAGGCCCGCGGTGATCGGGTCGCCGCCGATCTCGAACACGATCGGTATGGTGGAGGTGGCGCGCTTGGCGGCGAGCGCAGTCGCGGTGCTGCCGGTCGCCGCGATCACGGTCACCTGCTGGCGGACCAGGTCGGCGGCCAGCTTAGGCAGCTGAAACTCCTGGAACTCGGCCCAGCGGAAAACCGTCGCCACGTTCTGGCGATCGATGAATCCGACGTCGGCCAGACCCTGGCGAAACGCCGCCGCCCGCTGCAGCGAGGGGTCGGGCGAGGTGCCGTTGAGGAAGCCGACGACCGGCATGGCGGGCTGCTGCGCGCGCGCCGCGAGCGGCCATGTGGCGGCCGCGCCGCCGAGCAGGCTGATGAATTCGCGCCGCCTCATATCGATCTCCCGGATATCCAGCGTCGGAGCCGCGCTCGGCGCTATGTAGCACATCGGGCCATCGCGCGGTGGGTTTTGAAGCCGAGCCACCGGCGGCAAGCCGGCACCGGCCACAATTTTCAAATCCCACCCCCCTGGAACTCTCGACAAGTCCTCGTTTCTCGATTCCAATGAAAGTGATTCGGAGAGATGCGGCACATCCTTCCGGATGAAGGTTGGTGGGGATCCGAAACGGAGGCCTTCAATGGCGCGCGCCGAGGCAGCGAGCGCGTCTATACGGTCCGATTCGATCAAGGGACTGGCTCAATCGATCGCCAAACCGGCCTATCGGCGTCTCCTGACCGCCGAGCCGGCATTGCGACGCGCCGTTCCCGCATTGATCATCGCATTTCTGCTTACGATTTGCGTCGGAACCGTAGTCCAGATCCTCGATCATCGCCGGCAGGCGGTTTTCGAGGTCACCAAGCAAATCGAAGCGGCCGCCGATGTGCTGGTCGAGCGACTCGACCAGAATCTCAACGACGACACCGTCCGGCGCATCCAGGGCGAGCTCGAGCACGCGATTCCGTCCTGGGCGCGCGCGCCCGGTCGCCGCCTCATGGTGACCAACGCGGACGGGGTCGTCGTCGCGGGCGTATCGCATGCGCTCATCAACGAATCCGGGCGGCTGGTGATCACGCCGGTGGCGCTCGATGCCGATACCATGGGGCATCGGCTCCTCGATGTGCTGGGCCACGCGCAGTCGCTGACCACGTTCGCGGCCGCCGCCGGCATGGCCGAGCTGACCTTGCCCGATGCCACACCGGCCTTCGCCACGGTGCGCAATTTCTCCGCCTGGAGCGGCCAGGTCGCGGTGGTGGACCGCCGCGACGACGCGCTCGCGGCCTGGCGTTCTGACATCGCGCTCACCATCACGCTGTCGGCCACCACCGGCTTCGTGGTCCTCATTCTCGGCTTCGCCTTCCACTGGCAGGCGATCCGCGCGCGCGAGGCCGACCTGATCTACGACACGGTGCGCTCGCGCATCGATACCGCGCTCAACCGGGGCCGTTGCGGATTGTGGGACTGGGATCTGGCCCGCGGCCATATCTTCTGGTCGCATTCCATGTTCGCGATCCTCGGCCTGCCCGCCAAGGACGATCTCCTGAGCTTCGGCGAGGTCATGGCCCGGGTCCACCCCGACGACCTGCAGCTCTATGAGCTCGCCGGCCAGCTGGCGGAAGCCAAGGCCACCTCGATCGATCACGACTTCCGCATGTGCGACGCCAACGGCAAGTGGATCTGGCTGCGGGCGCGCTGCGAGCTGGTTCAGCAGGCCGGCGAGCCGGGACCGCACCTGATCGGGATCGCGGTCGACGTCACCGAGCAGAAGACGCTGGTGGAGAAGACCGCCGAGGCGGACTTGCGGCTGCGCGACGCCATCGAGACCATCCCGGAAGCCTTCGTGGTCTGGGACGCGGAGAATCGTCTGGTGCTGTGCAACTCCAACTTCCAGGATCTGCACAACCTGCCGCGGGCGGTGCTGCAAGCCGGCACCTCCTACGAGTTGGTGATCGCGGCCGGGCGCAAGCCGACGCTGCGCTCGCAGGTCACCAGCGAAGGCCAGATCCCCGGCGCCCGCACCTTCGAGGCCCGCCTCGACGACGGCCGCTGGCTGCACATCAGCGAGCGGCGCACCAAGGACGGCGGCTATGTGTCGGTCGGCACCGACATCACCACCATCAAGCGGCACGAAGAGAAGCTGATGGACAGCGAGAAGCGCTTGATGGCGACGGTCTCGGACTTGCAGCGCTCGCAGCAGGCGCTCGAGCGGCAAACCCAGGAGCTCGCCGACCTGGCCGAGAAATACGCCGAGGAGAAGACCCGTGCCGAGGAGGCGAACCAAGCCAAGTCCAAGTTCCTGGCCAATATGAGCCACGAGCTGCGCACCCCGCTCAACGCGATCATCGGATTCTCCGAGATGATGGGCGCCGGCATGTTCGGCCCGCTCGGTCCGGACAAATACCGCGAATACTGCACCGACATCCACCAGAGCGGCCAATATCTGCTCGAGGTCATCAACGACATTCTCGACATGTCGAAGATCGAGGCCGGCCGCATCCGCCTGGAGCAGGAGGAGCTCGCGCTCGAGGCCTTCCTCAGCGACGCCATGCGGGTGGTATCCACGCGCGCCGACGACAAGCGGCTCAATCTGCGCGCCGATATCGCGTCTGGCGTGCGCCTGCGGGCCGATCACCGCCTGCTCAAGCAGATCGTGCTCAATCTGCTCTCCAACTCGGTCAAGTTCACGCCGGAAGGCGGCCGCGTCGTCGTCCGTGGCCGCGCCAGCGGCAGCCGCGTCACCATCGCGATCGCGGATTCCGGCATCGGCATTCCCAAGGGCGCGCTCGCCAGGCTCGGGCGCCCGTTCGAGCAGGTCGAGAGCCAGCTCACCAAGAGCCATCAGGGCTCCGGCCTCGGGCTCGCGATCGCCAAATCGCTGACCGAGCTGCACGGCGGCACCATGCGCATCCGCTCGCAGCTTGGCCGCGGCACCATCGTCCTCCTGTGCCTTCCGATCGCAGGGCTGGATGACCAACCCGAGGCGAGACCCCCGGGCAACGGCGCGGCACCCTATCCGCGCGGCAACCTGCGCCGCCACGAGGGCGCGTTCGTGGCCCAGGGCTTGCGCGCGGTGGGGTAGCGGCGCGGACCGACAATCAGACCCAGCAGGGTGGGTAACGCGCCAGCGCCGGCATCGATCGAGCGGCACGGCGTATCGGCGCGTTGCCCACGCGGCGATCCGCGCGGACAATCGCGTGGGCAAAATTGCGCGACGCCGTACGTCCGCGCAGTGCCGGGCAATTTTGCCCACCCTACAGGCGCTGGTTGGATCAGGGCGCCCGGCCCAGGATGCGGGTGAAGCTGCGGCGTACCTTGGCCTGCGTCTCCGTCACGAAGGCATCGAGCGTGATCCAATCCGGCACGTCGGCAGCGCGCGCCAGGAGCGCGACCAGGCCCGGATCGGCGGTCTTGGGATCGAACGGCCCGGACAGGCACAGCCGCAACAGCTGCGTGAGGTCATGATAGAGCCGCGCCGCGGCGCGCAGCACCTCTGCATCCTCGGTCGCCAGCACGCCCGCCCGCCAGGCCTTGTCCAGCGCCCGCACCGTCGAGGTGTCGAGCATCTCGGGCCGCTCCGCGGCATGCAGCAGCTGCAGGTATTGCGCGATGAACTCGATGTCGACGAGCCCGCCGGCGGCGAATTTGAGATCCCAGCGGTCGCCGTCACCCTTCTCCTTCGCGATCGCGGCCCGCATCTCGATCACGTCGGCGGCGAGCGCCTCGCGGTCGCGCGGGCGGCACAGCGCTGCGCGAATGACGCTTTCCACCCGCGCCCCGAAGGCCGGCGAGGCCACCACCACCCGGGCGCGGGTGAGCGCCATGTGCTCCCAGGTCCAGGCTTCCGCATCCTGATAGATCGCAAAGGCGTCGATCTGGGTGGCGAGCGGCCCGGAGCGGCCCGAGGGCCGCAGCCGCATGTCGACCCGGTAGAGCACCCCGTGATTGGTCTGCGCGGTGAGCGCGCTGATCAGGCGCTGCACCAGGCGGGCGAAATATTGGCCGCCGTGCAGCGGCCGCGGCCCGCCGGAATCCGGCTGCGCCTGATCGAAGTCGTAGACCACGATCAAGTCGAGATCGGAGGTCGCGGTCATCTCGCGCCCGCCGAGCTTGCCGAGCGCCAAGATGGCGGTCTCCTGGCCCGGCACGCTGCCGTGCAGCCGCACGAAATTGTCCTCGACCGCGCCGTAGAGCGCGCGAATGAGGAGATCAGCCAGGCGGGCGAATGCCTCGCCGGCCTGCTCCGCCGAAACGGTCCCGGACAGGACCCGGGTGCCGATCAGGAACATGTGCTCCTGGGCGAAGATGCGGATGCGGTCGAGGAAATCCTCGTGGGTGGACGCCTGCCGCAGCGAGCGGTCGAGCCCGGCGGCGAGCTCCGCCTCCTGCGGCAGCGCACCGAAGAAGCTCGGATCGATCACCGCATCCATCACCTCGGGGAACTGCGCCAGGCTGTCGGCCAGCCGCGGTGCGGTCGCCAGCACCAGCGCGATCAAAGCGATGAGCTCGGGATTCTGCCGCAGCAGCGAATAGAGCCGTCCGCCCCCCTGCAGGGCTCCGATGAAGCGATCGAACGCCTTCACGGCCGCGTCCGGATCGCTCGATCGGCCGAAGTAGCTCACGAGCTGCGGCACCAGCTCGGCGAGCTGCGCGCGGGCAAAGCCGCCCCGCAGGGAGGGCACGCCGCCGGACAGCCAGTGCCGCAGGCGCGTCGACACCTCGGCGGGTTGCCGGAAGCCCATCTGGGCGAGCCGCTCGAGGGTCTCGCGGTGGTCGGCGTCGGGGGGAAACAGCAAGCCGAGCTGCGGCCCGGCCTGCGGCGCGTGCTCGAACAGGTTGGCGTAGTTGCGCTGCACGTTGCGCAGATGATTCAGCAGCACCTCCGCGAACGCATCGCGGCCGGCAAAGCCGGCAAAACGGGCAAACGATTCGAGCGTCGCGCGATCGGACGGCAGCGTCTGGGTCTGCTCGTCCGCCACCATCTGCAGCCGGTTCTCGACCAGGCGCAGGAAGCCGTAGGCGGCGTCCAGCTCGGCGCACGCGCGCGCGTCGATCCAGCCGCCCTGCGCCAGCGCAGCCAGCGCGCTCAGCGTCTGCGGCACGCGCAATTCCGGATACCGCCCGCCAAGAATGAGCTGCTGGGTCTGGGCGAAGAACTCGATCTCGCGGATGCCGCCACGGCCGAGCTTGATATTGTGGCCCTCGACGTCGATCTCGCCGTGGCCCCGATAGGCGTGGATCTGCCGCTTCATGGCATGGATGTCGGTGACCGCGGCAAAATCGATATGCTTGCGCCAGACGAATGGCGCGATCGCGGCGAGCAGCGCTCGGCCGGCCGCGATGTCGCCGGCGCACGGCCGCGCCTTGATCAGCGCCGCCCGCTCCCAGGTCTGTCCCACGCTCTCGTAGTAATGGAGCGCGGCCGCGGTCGACACCGCGATCTGGGTCGAGGCCGGATCGGGCCGCAGCCGCAGATCGGTGCGGAACACGTAGCCGTCGGCAGTGCGCTCGGCCAGGAGCTTTACCAGCCGCCGCGTCAGGCGCACATAGAAGGGCGCCAGCTCGGTTCCGGGCGCAGCCGTTGCGGCGGCGATGTCGTAGAGCACGATGAGGTCGATGTCGCTCGAATAGTTGAGCTCGTTTGCCCCCATCTTGCCCAGCGCCAGCACGAAATAGCCGCTGCCTACCTCGGGCCGCTCGGGATCGGCGGGCCTGATGGCGCCGCGCGCGGCGGCGTCGCGCAGGAGATGCCGCACCGCCAGGCCGACTACCGTATCGGCAAGCCGCGTGAGCGCTGCGGTCACTCGCATCACTGGCCACACCGAGCCGGAATCGGCGAGCGCGATCATGAGCGCAGCCTCCGCCTTGAGCCGGCGCAACAGCGCCATGATGCCGGCCTCGTCGGGCGTCGCGGCGGCGGCACCGCTGGCAGCCGCGATGATGTCATCGAAATGGCGGTCGGAATCGCCTTGCAGGAGCGTAAGGAGCCGCGCCGGCGCGGCCCGCACCAGGTCCCACAGATAGGGCGCGCTCTGCGCGAAGCCGGCCAGCAGCTCGTTGGCGACAGGATGATCGGCCAGGAGCTGCGTCAGCGCGGCGGCGGCCGGCTGCTCCGCGATGTCGGCGAGCCACGCCGCGACGCGGGCGCGCGCTTCCGGCGCGAACGCGACGTCGCGGGACAGCTGGATGCGCGCGACGAGGCGGCTGGCGGGCTGCGCCGCGGGCGTGATCGAATGTTCCATCAGGCTCGAGACGATCGGATCACCGCGGGACCGCGCCGCCCTGGTAGAGGCCGTCGATGTATCCGCTGCGATCGAGCTGCGCGATGTAGCTCGCGTCGTAAAAATCCTCCGGCTGGTGCAGCCGCATCTCGCGATAATCGTAGACTTCCATCATTTTCTTGATGCCTTCGACCGCCGGATAGGGCTTGCTGGGCAGCTGCGCCGCCTGGGCATAGACCTCGGCCTGCTTGGCCGGATCGGTGATGCCATACCATTTGGCCATGGCGGCGAAGGCCGCCGGCTTATCGGTCTTGAGCAGCGCGATCGCCTCGACCGTGGACTTGACGAAACGCGCCGCAGCCTCGCGGTTCTTCGCCAGCCACGACCTCTCCGCATTGACGCCGGAGCCCGGCATCGGGAACCGGTAGATTCCGGTGTCGACCAGATCCTTGAAGCCCTGTCGCAGCGCTTCCGCGAGCGCGATCTCGTCGGCCGTGAAGGCGTCGACCCGGCCGCTCCGCAGGAGATCGGCCCCCACCCCATTGGCGAACAGGGACAGGTCGGCACGGTAGTCCCAGCCCATGCGCTGCGCGAACAGGATGGTGACGTAGTGGCTGAGCGCGCCCACGCCGGAAAAGCCGATGCGCTTGCCCTTGAGGTCTTGCGGGCTGGCGATGTCCTGCCGGCCGACGATGTGGAAGCGCGAGATATCGTCGGTGGTCGCCAGCACGACGCGCTGGGGGGCGCGCGCATCCGCGGTCATGCGCACCAGGGTCGGGCTGCCGCCCCCGATATTGATGTCGCCGGCGCCGGTGCCGACGAACTCCTTGGGCACCACCAGGCCGGCGCCGCGACGGATCAGCTCCGCCGCATTGGGGGTGATGAACTGCCTCACCTCCAGGCCGTTGCGCTTGTAGATCCCGGCCTCGGCCGCCATCACGAACGGCAGCTTGGTCAGCGACACGTCGCCGAGCTCGACGGTGACCGGGAGGAGCTGCTCCTGCGCCCGCGCCGCGTGGATCGATCCCAAAGGCGCGGCGAGGACGCAGATCGGGAGGCAAGCCAACAAACGGCCCAAGCGGCAGATGCGATCCATCATGGAACCCGGCATTCCGCCCTCCCCGGCTGCACCACCTCGAAATGTCAGCAAACTTTCAGCCCGCCCGCAAGCCGGCAAGCGCCGTCACGCCGCCGGCACCGGCGCGGCCACGCGCGGCAGCGAGAGCGCGCTCACGAGCCCTGGATGATTGTCCTCCAGGATCAGCTCGCCGCCATGCAGGCGGGCGATCGCCGACGCCAGGCTCAAGCCGAGCCCCGAGCCCGGCTCCGAGCGGCTCTGCTCGAGCCGCACGAAGCGCTCCAGCACCCGCCCTCGATCGGATAGCGCGATACCGGCGCCGTGGTCCGCGACCGAGAGCCGGATGCGATCGCCCTGCTCGACCGCCTTGAGCAGGATCTCGGCCGGCTGGCCGTTGGTCTTGGCGCCGTCGGCGGCGCCGTATTTGATGGCATTGTCGACCAGGTTGGATAGTGCCTGGCTGATCAGCTCCCGGTTCCCGCGCACGAAGGTCGCGGCCGGCGCCTCGACCGCGAGCGTGATGCCCTTGTCGTCGGCCAGCGGCTCGTACAAATCGCCGATGCCGCGCACGATTTCGGCGGCGTCGAACGTCGTCATGTCGTCGCGGGCCTGGCCGGATTCGGCGCGCGCGATCATCAACAGCGCATTGAAGGTGCGGATCAGGGCCTCGGATTCCTCGATCGTGCTCTCCAGCGCCCCGCGATACTGCGCCTCGCTGCCTGCCGCCCGCAACGCCTCCTCGCAGCGATTGTGCAGGCGCGTCAGCGGCGTCTTGAGATCGTGGGCGATATTGTCGGAGACCTCCTTGAGGCCATGCATCAGGGCCTCGATGCGCTCCAGCATGGCGTTGAGATTGATCGCCAGACGGTCGAGCTCGTCGCCGGTGCCGGCGACCGGCAGGCGCTCGTGCAGATCGCCTTGCATGATGGTGCGCGTGGTTTGCGTCATCGCATCGATGCGCTTGAGCACGCGGCGCGCCACGAAGAACCCGCCGGCGAGACCCAGCACCACCACGATCGCGACCGACCAGCGCCCGGCCGCCAGCACGACGTCGTAGAGGCGCTCGCGCTCCTCCAGGTCGCGCCCGACCAGGAGGTGAAAGCCGCCCGGCAGCTGGTCCACCCGTACCAGGGCGCGGTGATCGGAGGCATCCTGCTCGTCGACCCGGCGGTAGACGGTCTCGAACCAGCCGGGTTTGTCGAGGATGCCGGTGGTCAGCGCGCCGACATTGCCGGCCACGAGCTCGCCGGCCGCGGTGGTGAGCAAATAGAGGCTCGAACCCGGCCGGCGCGCCCGGCCTTCGATGGCGAACACGATGCGGCGGATGCCGCCCTGGCGATACTGCTCGCTCAGGCCCTGGATCTCGGCATCGACCGTCTCGGTGATCTGCTCGTTGATCAGGCGGCGCGTGTTCCAGGCGAAGTAGCCGAGCAGGAACGCCGCAAACAGGGCGAACACGATCAGATAAACCAGGGTCAGCTTGAAGGCGGTGGTGCGCAGGAGCTTGCCCAGCGCCGCCATCCGCTCGCCGCCCCTGCGGGCGGGCCATGACTGGCCCGCGGCCTCGCGCTCGCCATCCTCGACGGCGAGCGGGCGGGCGGGCGCGCTCACCGCGACCTCGCTCTCCCGCGCCAGGACGACGTCATTTGCTGTCACGGATCATGTATCCTGCGCCGCGCACGGTGTGCAGCAACGGCTGGGCAAATCCCTTGTCGATCTTCGAGCGCAGCCGCGAGATGTGGACGTCGATGACGTTGGTCTGCGGATCGAAGTGATAGTCCCAGACGTTCTCCAGCAGCATGGTGCGCGTGACCACCTGGCCGGCGTGCTTCATGAGATATTCGAGCAGGCGGAACTCGCGTGGCTGCAGCACGATCTCGTCGGCGGCGCGGACCACCCGGTGCGACAGCCGATCGAGCTCGAGATCGCCGACCCGGTAGACCATCTCCTCGCGGCTGCCGTGGCGGCGCGCCAGCACCTCGGTGCGCGCCAGCAATTCCGAGAACGAGTAGGGCTTGGGCAGGTAGTCGTCGCCGCCGGCGCGCAGACCCTTGACCCGGTCATCGACCTGGCCGAGCGCCGAGAGGATCAGCGCCGGCGTCTCGATGCCCTTGCTGCGCAGAGTCCCGATGATGGACAGGCCGTCGAGCTTGGGCAGCATGCGGTCGACGATCAGCACGTCGTATTGGCCGTCGAGCGCGTGTGCCAGCCCCTCCTCGCCGTCGGCAGCCAGATCGGCGACGTGGCCGACCTCGCGGAACGCCTTGGCGAGATAGTCGGCGGCATCGCGGTCGTCTTCTATGATGAGAAGTCGCATGACCGGTTGATGACCTGATTCGTTCTGCCGCCGCCGACTCCCCGGCCGGCACCGCGACATCCTATCCGGACCTAAGCATGCCGAGGATATCTTAAAAGAGTTCCCGCGGGGATGCGATGGGCGCCGGCATGGGCAGCCGCACGGACGGGGTCGCCCCCAATAGCAAGGGGCGGTGGGTTTGACCCCACCGCCCCTCCACCTGCTCCTTCCCGGCGGGGGCGACGGATGCCAGGTTAGAGCAAGATAAGGTGGGGACAGGTCCTAGGACCTGTCCCCTGGTTCGGACCGCCAGCGGGGGCGACGATTGCCAGCGGTACGCCCCATTCGGTTCAAGCCGGGTCGCTCACGCCTTGCTGAGCCGCAGCGCGACGAACTTGGTTCCCTCGCCGCCGGACTTCACCCGCATCAGCACCGAGCGCTTGCCGTCCTTCTGGGCATCCCGGATGGCATCGCGCACCTCGTTGGGATTGCCGACCTTCTTGCCGCCGACGTCGAGGATGACGTCGCCGGTCTTGAAGCCATGGTCGGCGGCGACCCCACTCGGATCAACATTGGTCACCACCACGCCTTCATTGCCGCTGCCCGCCACCTGACCGGCCGGGGCCAGGGTGAGGCCGAGCCGCGGCACCTCGGTGCCGGCGGGATCATTCTTGGTGCCGGTATCGGCGCGAGCCTCCTTCTGGTCCGGCAGCTGGCCGAGCGTCAGCGTTACGGCCTTCTCGGCGCCCTTGTGCAGGAGCGACAGCTTCACCGAGGTGCCGGGCGGCAAGCCGCCGATCTGGCGGGCGAGCTCGCGGGCATCCTTGAGCGGCGCCCCGTTGACGGAGGTGATGACGTCGCCGGCCTCGACGCCGGCCTTGGCGGCGGGCCCGCCCGATTGCGGCTCGGCCACCAGCGCGCCCTGCACGCTCTTGAGGCCGAGGCTGTCGGCGATCTCGGGCGTCACCGATTGGATCTGCACGCCGATCCAGCCGCGGGTGACCGTGCCCTTGTCCTTGAGCTGGGCCACCACCTTCTTGACGGTGTCGGCCGGGATCGCGAAGGCGATGCCGACCGAGCCGCCGGACGGCGAGAAGATCGCGGTGTTGACCCCGATCACGTTGCCGTCGACATCGAAGGTCGGGCCGCCGGAATTGCCCTTGTTGACCGGCGCATCGATCTGGATGAAGTCGTCATAGGGACCGTTGCCGATATCGCGGCCGCGCGCCGAGACGATGCCGGCCGTCACGGTGCCGCCGAGACCGAACGGATTGCCGACCGCCAGCACCCAATCGCCGATGCGGGGATTGCCCTCGGCCAATTTCACGAACGGAAAATCGCTGCGGCCGTCGACCTTGATCAGCGCGAGATCGCTGCGCGGATCGGTGCCGATCACCTTGGCCTCGAAAATCTTGCCGTCGTCGGTGGTCACCTGGACGTTCTCGGCCTTGTCGACCACGTGATTGTTGGTCACCGCATAGCCGTCGGCGGAGATGAAGAAGCCGGAGCCCTGGCCGGTGATCATGTTGCGGCCGGGAGCGCCCTGCCGGCCCTGATTGCCGGGAGCGCCCTGATTGCCGGGACCGCCCTGATCGTCGGGCGAGCCGAACTGACGGAAGAAGCGATCCATCGGCGAGCCCTTGGGGAAGGGCAGATCGCCTTCGAACCCGGTGGTGCGCGGGCCGCCATCGACCTTGACGCGCACCGAGACCACCGCGGGCTTCACCTTCTCGACAATGTCGGCGAAGCCGACCGGCCGCTGCAGGCCCTGGGCCTGGGCCGCCGGGCCGAGCCAGCCGAGGCCGGAATTGGGATTGAAGCCGGAGCCGGCAAACAACACGCTCACGCCCAGCCCGGCGACGCCGGCGAGCAGAGCAAGACGACGCGCCGAAGGAGCGCGCAATTTGCGGAGCGGAGTAACGCTCTCGTGCATGTGGGAAGTCTCCTGATCCTGAGAACGAGGTGCCTGGCACCATTCGCTGCGAGGATGAGGAGGGCCACCTTACCGGGGCCTGTCGGCCGGATTAAGCTTTGGTAACGTTGCCGGGAGACCGAATTTCTATAGTCAAAACAGTGGCTTGCGCGGAGATACTGCTACCGTTCGCCGCCCTGCATGAGGGCGGCCAGACGCGCCTCCTCGGCGGCCGTCAGGGCGTCGGCCTCGGGTCTCGCAGGCACGGTTGCGGAGCGGTTGCGGCGGCGCGCCGTCACCAGCAGCACCAGGGCGCCGCCGATCAACACGCCCGGTGGCCCGAACCAGAGCAGTGCGTTGTGCCAGGCGAATCGCGGCTTCAGCAGCACGAACTCGCCGTAGCGAGCGACCAGGAAATCGAGCACCTGTTGGTCGCTGTCGCCGCCGGTCAGACGCTCGCGGACCAGAACCCGCAGGTCGCGCGCGAGCGGCGCCGCCGAATCGTCGATCGACTGGTTCTGGCAGACCATGCAGCGCAGCTCTTTCGACAGCGCGCGGGCGCGCGTCTCGAGCGCCGGGTCGGAGAGCACCTCGTCGGGCTGAACCGCCCAGGCGGCGGCGGGCGACAGCAACGCGAAAGCGATCAACGCATGCCGCAACAGCTTCATGGCGCTACTCCGCCGGCTGCAGCGCGGCGGTCTTGGCGCGCGCCGGCATCGGGGCTCCCACGCGCAAGCGTCGGTCGGAGAGGGAGAGCGCGCCGCCGAAGGCCATCACCACCGCGCCCAGCCAGATCAGCAGGACCAGCGGCTTGTAGTACAGGCGGATCGCGATCGAGCCGTCGGGCGAGGGATCGCCGAGCGAGAGATAGAGCTGGGCGAAGCCGCGCGTCATCAGGGCGGCCTCGTTGGTGTCGCTGCCGCGCGACGGGAAGGTGCGCTTGGAAGGCTCCATCACGCCGACGAAATCGCCGGAATGCCGGACGGTGAAGTGGGCCGCGAGCTCGTGATAGTTGGGGCCTTCGCGGCTGGTGGTTCCATCGAAGGTGAAGTCGTAGCGGTGGATGGAGATCACCTGCCCGGGCTTGACCTCGGCGATCCGCTCGGCACCCCACTGGGTCTCGCCGATGATGCCGAGCAGCGTGACCGCGAGCCCGGCATGGGCGAAGGCGGTCCCCCAGCTCGAGCGCGGCAGCCCGCGGGCGCGCGCGAGCGCAGTGCGGGCCGGCACCTTGAGGAGCCCGGTGCGCTCGATCAGGTCGGTGGCGGCGCCGGCCAGCAGGTAGAGGGCGAGCCCGATCATGAACGGCACCAGGATCGGCCCGCCGCCTTCCACCGCGAAGGTGACCGCGATGCCGATGAGCGCGATCGCGGCGGCGCCGAGCAGGCGCTGCGCGACACCCAGCAGGTCGCCGCGCTTCCAGGCCATCAGCGGACCGAACGGAACCGCCAGCATCAGCGGGATGAACAGCGGCGCGAAGGTGGCGTTGAAGAACGGCGCGCCGACCGAGATTTTATCCCCGGTCAGCGCCTCCAGGGCGAGCGGATAGAGCGTGCCGACGAACACCGTGGCGCAGGCGGTCACCAGGAACAGATTGTTGAGCACCAGCGCGCCTTCGCGCGAGACCGGCGCGAACAGCCCGCCCTGCTTGAGGATCGGGGCCCGCCACGCGAACAGCGTCAGCGCGCCGCCGATGAACGCGACCAGGATCGCCAGGATGAAGATGCCGCGCAGCGGATCGCTGGCGAAGGCATGCACCGAGGTGAGCACGCCGGAGCGCACCAGGAAGGTGCCGATCAAAGACAGCGAGAAGGCCAGGATGGCGAGCAGGATGGTCCAGACCTTGAGCGCGTCGCGCTTCTCCATCACCACGGCGGAGTGCAACAGCGCGGTGCCGGCGATCCACGGCATCAGCGAGGCGTTCTCGACCGGATCCCAGAACCACCAGCCGCCCCAGCCCAAGGTGTAATAGGCCCAGTACGAGCCCATCGCGATGCCGAGCGTGAGGAACGTCCATGCCAGTAGCGCCCACGGCCGCACCCAGCGCGCCCAGGCGGCGTCGACGCGGCCCTCGATCAAGGCGGCGATCGCGAACGAGAAGGTGATCGAGAAGCCGACATAGCCGAGATAGAGCATCGGCGGATGAATGGCGAGGCCGAGATCCTGCAGCAGCGGATTGAGGTCGCGGCCCTCGATCGGCGGGTCGGCGATGCGCAGGAACGGGTTCGAGGTCAGCAGGATGAACAGGAAAAACGCCGCCGAGATCCAGGACTGCACGCCCAGCACGTTGGCCTTCAGCCGCGCCGGCAGGTTGCCGCCGAGCACCGCCACCATGGCGCCGAACAGCGCCAGGATGAGGACCCACAGCAGCATGGAGCCCTCGTGGTTTCCCCAGGTGCTGGTGATCTTGTAGATGAGCGGCATCGCCGAATGCGAGTTCTCGAACACCGTGAGCACCGAGAAATCGGACTGCACGTAGCACGCCACCAGCGCCGCGAACGACAGCGCGACGAAGCAGAATTGCCCGATGGCGGTGGTGCCGGCCACGCTCATGAGCAGCGCATCGTCGCGCCGCGCGCCGAGCACCGGCACGGTTGCCTGGATCAGCGCCAGGGCGAGCGCCAGCACGAGCGCGAAATGACCGAGCTCAGGAATCATGGCGACCCGCTCCGCTGTGCTGCATCACTGTGTCCTTCCTTGCGGCGCCGCGCCGACCTTCTGGCCGTATTCTTCCTTCCAGTGGCCCGAGCGCTTCAAGGCGTCGGCGACCTCCTTGGGCATGTAGTTCTCGTCGTGCTTGGCGAGCACGCTGTCGGCCTTGAACGCGCCGGAGGGCCCGACCACCCCTTCGGTGACCACGCCTTGCCCCTCGCGGAACAGGTCCGGCAGGATACCCTGATAGGCGACCGGAATGGTATTCTCGCCGTCGGTCACGTCGAAGCGCACCGCCAGGTCGCTGCCGCGCACCACGCTGCCCGGCTTGACCAGCCCGCCGAGCCTGATTCGGCTGCCGGGGGCCACGTGCTTCTCGACCACGTCGGTCGGGGAGTTGAAGAAGACGATCGAATCCTTGAGCGCGCTCAGCACCAGCGCAACCGCCACCGCCAGCACGCCGAGCGCCGAGCCGATCAGTACCAAGCGTCGTCGTTTGCGGGTCATCGCGCCCTTTCTCGGCCGTGTCGCGCCCTCAACGGCTCAACCCTCGATGCCCAAGCCCTTGACCAGCTCATCGATCTTGCGAACCTTATCCGGATCGCTCGCGAGCGCATGCCGCGCCTCGCCGGCGGCGGCGCGCGCCTTGTCGCGCTCGCCCAGCACCATATAGGAGCGTACCAGCCGCAGCCACCCCTCCAGATCGGCTCCGCCGTCGTGGTGCAGGCGGTCGGACAGCTTCTCCACCATGCCGCGGATCATGGTCAGGCGCTGCTCGGGACCGAGATCGGCGGCAGCCGCGAGGTCCTCCGCCCCAGGACCGCCTCCCTGCAGGCGGGCAAGCTCGCCGCGCACGAAGCCGACCCAGGGGGCGTCTTCCGGCGCCCCCGCCAGCATGGCGCTCCAGATCGAGACGGCGTCGGTCTTGCGGCCGTCCTGCTCGGCCGCAAGACCGAGGAAGTATTGGCCCTTCACGATATGGGCATCGAGCGCGACCGCCCGCTCGAACGCCGCCTTGGCGTCGGCGGTGACGATGCCGTTGGCGGTTCCGACCAGGGCCTCGCCCAGATCCGCTTGCCGTTCGGCAGTCTCGCCGCCCAGGCGCAGCAGGGTGCGGCGCGCCTTGACGGCATCGTCGAAACGTCCGAGCCGCAGATAGACCGGTGCGATCACCTCCCAGCCGCGGGTATCCTCCGGGTTGGCCTGCAGATGCGCCTCGACCTGCGCTACCAGATGATCGATCGACTGGTCCTGGACATCCGCCGCACGTGCCGACAGCGGCTGGCCGGGCAGCTGCGGCGAGCCCACCTTGAGATAGAGCCCGCCGGCCCCCAGCGGCAGCGCCACCAGCGCGATGACGGCGACCAGGCGCCGGTGCCAGGTGGCGTCGCCGGCCGCCAGCGGGCGGGGACGCGCCGCAAGGGCGTCGGCCGCCCCGATCAGCCGGCGCGACACCTCGACCTTGGCGGCCTGCGCCTCGACCTCGCCGATCTGTCCGGTGGCGCGGTCGCGCGCGATCTCCTCGAGCTGATCGCGATAGACCACGAGATCGCTCCCGGAGCGGAGCATTCCGGTGTTGCGCGCAAGCGGCCACAGCACGGCGAGCATCGCCATCGCGGTCATCAGCGCGAACAGGATCCATAAAGTCATGATATCAGTCGTCGGCTCGACATTCACATTCCGGTGGCCGTGCCGGAAGCCGACCGAGATGTCCACTAAAGCTGCGCTTTGGCTTTACATCACGCACGCCGATCCGCGCAACGGGTAACCGCCACAGCCGCCGCGACATCGGGAAGCGGGTCGATCGGCCAAATGTGGCGGCGTGCATCCGCGGGCGCGTAGGTGGGCGGATCAGCGGCACAAAATGCTCGTCGCTCGCGGGCCGCTCACGCCTTGGCGGAGGCCTTGCGGTCGCTGTTGGCGGCGACCTCGGCGGCCTTGCCGAGCACCGCGGCGTATTGCGGGCCGAAGACCTTGGCGCAGAACCGCACCGCGGTGTCGACCTGCGACTGCCGGAACGGCCGGTCGGCCGGATCGCCGCCGCGCAGGCCCTCGACCAGCACACGCGTTCCAGTCTCGAGATATTGCTCGAGCTCCGCATAGGCGCGCAGCGTCACCTCCCTGACGGCGAGCTCGCTCGCATAATGACGGGAGGCGCCCAACAGCTCGATCAGCGCTTCGGTCTCCTCGACATCGCCGGGATCCAGGCGCGCAGCGCCGGCCGACTTGCCGTCCGGGCGCGGCCGCAGCAAGCAGCGCACGCGCCCGGGAGTCGATTCGATCTCCATCCGGAGCGCGCCCGAAACCTCGCTGCGGATGGCGGCGAGCTGGCGGCTCCACGGCGAGTCGGCCGCGAGATCGAGCTCGCTGCGCACGCCGCGGACGGCGTCGTGAATGCATTTGAGCAGCGAGGTGACCGCCAGGTTCCGGCCGGCCCTGAGGTCGGCCTTCAGCTCGCCGACCATCCGCTCGATGTCGGCGAGCGTGACGGCGACTGCGATCGCGAACGGCGAAGCCGCGATCCGCGACGCATGGTCGCTGTCGGCGGCCAGCACGGCGAGCCGGATCAGCTGCCAGGGCGACGCCAGGCGGCCCATGACCAGGATCAATGCAAACGGCAGCAAGCCGGGCACGTTGGCGACGCAGCCGTCGACGAACGATTTCACCTGCTCGAGCTGCACGTCGGCGAGATTGGCGATGTGGCCCGGCAACCGGCTGGCGGTGGCGGCGAGAATGTCCCGCCCGGCGAGGATCGCGAGCACGTCGCGGGCGACGTCCAGGGCCTGCGGGGTGCCGATCTGCCCGATCATGCGCCGGCGCACCAAGTCGTCGGCCTCGATCTCCTCCAGCATCGAGCGGATGCGTGCCGCCACCTGATCCTGGAACGGCCGGATCAGGTGGTCGCAGGTGACGGCCCCTTCCTCGACCACGGCGCGGGTGATCGCCTCGGAAAACCGATTGCCGACATCCGGCAGCACGTCGCGGCAGATCCAGCTCCAGAGCGGCTCGAGCGCGGTGCGGGCGATGCGGGCGGTGTGCTTGTGGGCCGATTGATCCTCGATCAGGAACGGCTCCAGCGGCTGGAAGAACAGCCGCGCCGCCGGGCCCATGCGGGCTGCGCGCACCCCGGTCTCGCGCACCGAGCTGCGCACCTCCTGCAGCAGCAGAGCACCGCCCGGGACATCGTCACCGCGCAGCAATGCGACCTCGAGCTCGGCGATCAGCTGAGCGCGTTTTTCCGGCGGAAGCTGCAGCAGATATCCCCGAAGCCGCTCGACGGGGGGCCCGTCCGTGGCCATCGTGCGCACCGTGCCTTGCCAATTCGACGAAGTGGCTTGATATCGCGGCGATGTTAAGAACTCGTTTGAGCATCGGCAGCCCGGAAGCGCGCCGGCGCCCTTGGTTCATGTCTGGTTTACCACACGCCGGCACCGTCGTTCTCCGACGGATCGCGCTATGCGCTCGGCAGCACCAGCTCGGCCCGCAGGCCCCCGATCGGCGCGGTGCCGAGCTTGAGCTCGCCGCCATAGAGCGCGGCGAGCTCGACCACGATCGAGAGGCCGAGTCCGGAACCCGGCTTGGTCTCGTCCAGCCGCCGCCCGCGGCGGGCGACCTGCTCGCGTTGCGAGGGCGAAAGCCCGGGACCGTCGTCGTCGACCGTGATGCGGACCACCCGCTGGCCGTCGGCCCCGTCGAGCTGCTGCGAGAACACCTCGATGGCGACCCGCGACTGCGCCCATTTGCAGGCGTTGTCGACCAGATTGCCCAGCATCTCCTCGAGATCCTGGCGCTCGCCGCGGAATTTCGCGTCCTCGGCAGCATCAAGATCGATGGCGATGCCGCGGTCGAGGTGCATCTTCTGCATGGTGCGGGCGAGCGCCGTCAGCGCCGAGCGCACGTCGGTGACGGTGCCGATCACCGCCGCCATGCCGGCGGCCAGACGCGCGCGCTCGAGATGATGAGCGACCTGATCGCGCATGATCTCGATCTGCTCGCTCACCTTGGCGGCGAACGGATCGTCGCGATGGGCGGCGGCCTCGTTCAGCATCACCGAGATCGGCGTCTTCAAGGCATGCGCCAGATTTCCCACATGGGTGCGCGCGCGGGCGACGATCTCGCGGTTGGCGTCGATGAGCGCGTTGGTCTCGCGCGCCAGCGGCGCGATCTCGACCGGAAAGTTGCCTTCGAGCCGTTCCGCGGCTCCCGAGCGGATCGCCGCGAGGCCGGCCGAGATGCGGTTGAGCGGTGCCAGGCCGAAGCGGACCTGGAAGGTGGTGATCAAGAGCAGCAAGATCGCAAGCACCGCGAAGGTTCCGATCAGGATGCGATCGAACCCATAGGTGCCTTCGTCGATCTCGGCGGCATCGCCGGCCACCGTGACCAGGAAGCGGCCGTCGTCGCCGAGATCGATATTGCGCTCGACCTGGCGCAGCTTCTGCTCCTCCGGACCTTTGACATAGCCCTCGCGGGTGCCGGCGATGTTCGCCGGCACCGCCAGCGCCTCGAGACTGGGCAGGCTCGCATCCCACAGCGAGCGCGATGAGCGCACCTCGGGCTTGGGCGTGTCGAGCCTGGTCACCTGCCAGTACCAGCCCGAGAGCGGCAGCTCGAACAGCGGCTCGCCCAGCGACTGCGGAAACTTGTCGCTGGCTTCGTCGGGGCTCGCCACGTCGGCCACCAAGGTACGCAGGTAGACCCCGAGCCGGCCGTCGAAGGAGCGCTCGACCGCGGCGCGGTAGAGCGAGGACAGCACGATGCCGGTGAGCAGCAGGATCACCACGGTCACGGTCGCGGCCGAGAAGAACAGCCGCAGCGCGAGCGAGTTAGCGCGCATCGGTGGGGCTGAGGAGATAGCCGAGACCGCGGACGGTCTGGATCACGTCGACGCCGAGCTTCTTGCGGATGCGGCCGACGAACACCTCGATGGTGTTGGAGTCGCGGTCGAAATCCTGGTCGTAGAGATGCTCGACCAGCTCGGTGCGCGAGACCACGCGGCCGGTGTGGTGCATCAGGTAGGAGAGCAGCCGGTACTCGTGCGAGGTGAGCTTGATCGGGTTGCCGTCGACGGTCACCCGGCCGCTGCGGGTATCGAGCCGCACCGTCCCGCAGATCAGCTCGCTCTTGGCATGACCGGTCGAGCGGCGCAGCAGCGCGCGGATACGCGCCAGCACCTCCTCGAGGTGGAACGGCTTGGCCACATAGTCGTCGGCGCCGGCATCGAAGCCCTCCACCTTGTCGCTCCAGCGGTCGCGCGCGGTCAGGATGAGCACCGGCATCAGCCGGCCGGCTTGGCGCCACGACTTCAGCACCGAGATGCCGTCCATCTTCGGCAGGCCGATGTCGAGGATCACCGCGTCATAGGGCTCGCTCTCGCCCAGGAAATGGCCTTCCTCGCCGTCGAAGGCGCGGTCGACCACGTAGCCGGCGTCGGTGAGCGCCGTCGCCAGTTGCCGGTTGAGATCGGGATCGTCCTCGACCACGAGGAGCCGCACTGATGTTTCTCCAGCTTATCGCTCGCCGACCACCGATCCGTTGATCGCGTCGACGGTCGCCCGCTTCACCTTGCCATCGCGCCCGAGCAGTGTCAGCCTATAGACCAGACGATCGGGCTCCTGGCAAAGCTGGGCCTTGATAACGTCTTTCGGCGCGCGGTGCAGCGTGCGTATCACGGTGGCGAGCGGCACGGTCTTGCTGTTGGCGCTGGCGGCGCGCTGCTCGTCGCCGCTCAGGCAGTGGATCGATTCGGCGGCGAGGCCGCGACTCGGCACGCCCAGGATCGGCACTACGACGATCGGCACTAAGACGATCGGCGCAGCGACGATCGGCGCCGCCCATAGCAGACCCGCCGCCCAAGGCCCCAAGGCGGACCTGAGCCCACTCCAGCGCCGGGACTCGAGCACGGTTTTCGACATCGGCCTGCGCTTCGGGCTCGGCGTGGAGCCGTGATGGTGCCGCTGATCTCAGCCCATATGCCGCAAAAGGCTGGTGCTCGGCGACAGATGACGGGTGTCATAGGTTCGCGCGGGTGAACCGCGCATGAACAGGCACCATTTCCGGTTGCAAGTCCCGGCCAACATGCGGATACCGGCCGGTCCGACGTGCCGGTATTGGACGACCGGGGCCGGACCGCTCCCAACAACAACGGTCGCAGCAACCCGGCAAGTACCCGCTCACCACCGCAAATCGACGCAAGCCGTCGCCGCCGCAATTCCCCGGTGGGCAATCGCGCTCCCGTCATATTTCACCCAAGTTTTGGACACCAGGATGGCGTCGTGGGGTGGGGAGGGTTGGTTATGCGTGTCGTGTCGGTTGCGTTCATGTTCGCGTTGTCGTTCCTGCTCGCCGATGCGCCGGCGCTCGCCGGGAGCAGACATTCATACCGCCAGGCATCGCACCACGATGGGCTCGCGCGCACGCACACCGGCATCAGCCTGAGCGTCACGGCCATCCGGGCGGGCGAATTGGTCATCGTCGGGCAAACCCCGACCCGGCATGCGAGCGTGTCGGCCGATGACCGCTACACCACCAGCAGCAACCGCGGTGGCCGCTTCGTGTTTCGTCTCGCCTACTATCCGATGAATTGCGTCGTGGACCTGCGGTCCGGCAATGCGGAGCGCAAGGTCGTCGTGGCGAATTGCGCCGCTGGCGGCGCGCGCGGCGAACCAGGCGCGACCGGCGCCACCGGACCGGCCGGTGCCGCCGGGGCGCCCGGACCCCAAGGGCAGCCGGGCGTGGCCGGCGCGCGCGGCGAGACCGGCATGGCCGGGCTGCAGGGCCCGCAAGGCGTGCGCGGGTCGGAAGGCCCCCTGGGGCCGGTCGGCCCTCCGGGGCCGGTTGGTGCCACGGGGCCGGCTGGTGCCACCGGGCCAGCTGGTCCCCAAGGGCTGCCCGGCCCCCAAGGGGCTGTTGGCCTTGCGGGGCCGGTCGGCCCCGCAGGCCCGCAAGGCACTGCCGGCCCGCAAGGCGCTGCCGGCGCACGGGGCGAAGCCGGGCCGCCGGGGCCGCGTGGCGAAGCCGTGGGTGGCGGCGGATCGCCGATCCGGCGGGTGCGGCAGGCCTGCTCGGCGGGCCAGATCTGCGCGGTCACCTGCGACCAGAACGAGATTGCGCTCAATGCGATCTGTCCCAAGCAGGCGCCCGCCACGCTGACCGGCGACCGCAACGTTTCTTGCGGCATCGGCAACAGCGACGCCATGGTGGCGTATTGCGCGCCCCATTGAGGCGGCACTTCATCCGAAACCTTAAGGTTAAGGTTAAGTGCAAAGGATAAGCACCAACATATCTTCCGGACCTGCTGCCGTGGCGGGCGACTTGCGCTAAGCAAGGGGCAATCCGGATAGCGCCCCGACCCCCCCGATACCAGCTATCCGGAGCGGCAGCTCCGGCATTTGCCGGAGCTGCCGACCCCCTCGCTCAGCCTCGAACCTGTGTCGCGCCGCATGCGAAACCACGCGCGTGCCGGCTCGATTCTCGACCATCTCCGGTTCCCGCGGCCGGTCCGGCTGGCTATCATGGGGACATCTCGGGCGCAGGCTTCGACCGCAGCCCCGGAGGCGGATGTTTCCGGCCTCGCGCCGAGCCGTGATAGCCGCACTCCGCGGCTCCCCGGCAGGCCCCTGCTCCGGCAGGCCCCTTCCTTCCATGCCGCCAGCGGCGTAACATCGCGACACAGTCCGGCTCAACAAGCCGGTCAAGAGCTTGCCGCAAGAGCTTAGCCACGCGCGCCGCGCCGGGGCCGGTGTATCCGGGAGGATTTGAGATGGTTGGTCGCGTCGGGATCGCGCTCCTCGTGCTTACCCTGTCGCAAGGCGCCTTCGCGCAGCCTGCCGAGACCGGCACGCCGCTCAACGACACGCAGAAGCTCGGTCAAAAGCTGTTCTATCAGTCCTGCGTCGTTTGCCACACCAAGCCGCAAATCACGAGCGGACAATACGGGCCGGTCCTCTCCAAGGATACGCTCGGCGGCCAGGAAGACGGTCCTGAGCGCGTTCATCGGCACCGGAACGTCGCGCATGCCGGGCTTCCGGTTCCAGTTCGACCCTACCCAGATCAATGCCATCGTCGCGTTATCTGAAAACCGTGCCAGCGCCCGAATCCGCCCGCGCCGGCGGCGCGCTGAGCGGATCGGCACCCCGACAAGGAGAAATGACATGAGACATCCAGACACGACCGGACATGCAAAGCGTTTGACCCTGGCCGCCATCGCGGCGGCCGGACTGGCGGCGACGGCCTTCATCCCGCTGTCGGCGCAGGCCGCCGATGCGCTGCTGAGCGGATCGATCACCTCGGCGGCGGGCGAGAAGCTCGCCGGCGTCACGGTCTCCGCCAAGGCGGAAGGCGCCACCATCACCACCACGGTCTTCACCGACGAAGGCGGCAACTATTATTTCCCGCCGCTGCCGGCCGGCAAGTACCGGGTCTGGGCGCAGGCCCTCACCTTCGCGACCGCCAAGGGCGAGGTCGATCTCGGCGCCGCCAAGCATCAGGACTTCAAGCTCGCCACGCTCGCGGATTTCGAGCGGCAGTTGCCCGGCGATCTGGTGATCGCCTCGCTGCCCGACGAGACGCCGGACGACGCGCGCCTGAAGAGCCTCGTGCACAACAACTGCACCGGCTGCCACACCCCGAACTATCCGCTGCAGCACAAGTTCGACGCCGCCGGCTGGAGCGCGATCATCGACCTGATGAAGCACGTCAACGTCTCCGGGGTCTATCTCGGCCCGGACAAGCTCAACGGCGTGCTCGACTTCAATCAGAAGGAGCTGGCCGCCTATCTGGCGCGCGCGCGCGGGCCGGGCGAGACCTCGATGAAGTTCAAGCTGCGGCCGCGTCCGACCGGCGAGGCGGCGCGCGTCGTGTACAAGGAATACGACGTCCCGGTGCAGACCGACGCCGACATGCCGGCCAAGTATCCGGTCAACGACGGCAGCGACTGGTCGCAGGGAACGCCCTCGCGCATCGGCTCGCTGGTGCATGATTCGTGGGCCGACCTCGACGGCAATATCTGGTTCACCTCCAACGTGCCCAACCACAACACCTCGCTCGGCCGCATCGACGCGCAGACCGGCGAGGTCAAGATGATCAAGGTGACCGGGCCAGAACGGCATGGCCGCCAATACCCACGGCATGACCCGCGATCCCGACGGCATCATCTGGTTCAACGTCAATCCCGGCAAGGGCAGCCTGGGCCGGCTCGATCCCAAGACCGAGCAGATCCAGGTGTTCCAGCCGCCCAACGGCATCGCCCCGACCGGCGGCGCCACCACCGTCGACTTCGACGGCAAGGGCAAGATCTGGGTCTCGTCACCGGAAGGCGCGCTGCGCTTCGATCCCGCGACCGAGACCTTCACCGAATACAAGTCGCTCACCTACAAGACCCCGAACGGCACCGGCACCACCTACGGGGCGGCCGGCGACCGCGAGGGCAACGGCTGGTGGGCGGAGATGACGCTCGACATCATCGGCCACGGCGACGCCACGACCGGCAAGGCCTCGGAGCTCAAGCTGCCGCGCGTGGTGAGCGACAAGGACTCTCATCAGCGACGAGCAGCGCTCGTTCTACGAGAAATACGCCTCGGCGGATTTCAACCAGCCGGTGCCGTGGAACGAGGGGCCGCGCCGGATGGGCAGCGACAAGAACGGCGACGTATTGTGGGTCGGCAACTCGTGGGGCGGCAGCCTCGCCAAGATCGACATCCACACCATGGAGACCTCGTTCGTGCCGCTGCCGGGCCCCGGCGCCATGCAGCCCTATCACGTGGCGGTCGACAGCGGCCACAACGCCTGGCTCAACATCTGGACCTCGGACGTGATCATGAAGCTCGATCCCGCCACCAGCAAATGGACGACCTTCGATCTGCCCACGCGCGGCACCGAAGCGCGCTACATCTCGCTGCTCGAGCGTGACGGCAAGATGGAGGTGGTGCTGCCCTATTCGCGCACCAGCAAGGTCGCGGTGATGACGTTCCGCAGCGAGGCGGATCTGCAGGCCCTCAAGGCGCAGAACGGCCAATAGGTCGCACCCGATCGCGATTGCTCGAAGCCGATCCCTCCCCCGCCTGCAGCCCGCAGGTGGGGGAGCGCTTTTTCGGGCAGCCGCGCGCCCGGATCAGGCCACCCCTGCTCGGTCGTCTCGAGGTGACGGCAGCGCTCGCGCAGACAGACGAGCAGCGCCGGCAGCCCGCCGCGCTTGGGGATGGTGCGCACCAAATACCTATTCGGCGGGCGCCGGCGGGGCATCGGGGGCGATCGGCGACGGACCCGCCGCGGGCCCTCGTAGGGGCCGCTCCTCCAGGCGCAGCACCGCGACGAACGCCGTGATGGAGACCGCGAGCGCCGCCACGAACACCCAGCGAAACACCTCCGCCACGTCGATGGCGGCGGCGCCGGCGGCTTGCGCCACCAGCGCGGCACCGCCGCCGCGCTCGGGCGTGACGCCCAATCCGGCAAGCACGATCGCGCCCATCACCGCCACCACCAGCGCGCTCGCCAGCGCCCGGAAGAAGTTCATGGCGCCGGTCGCGGTGCCGACCTGATGGCGCAGCACCGAGTTCTGGACCGACACGGTGGCGATGGGAAATACCGAACCGACCCCGAAGCCGACCACGCCGGACGCCACCACCGCGCCGGCGAGCGGCATCGCCGGCCACCACACCAGGGCGGCCACCGCCGCGTTGGTCAGGCCGAGGCCCGCCAGCGCCGATATCTTGTAATGGCGCAGATACATCATGGAGCGGCCCGACATCATCGAGCCCGGCGTGGTGAAGATCACCACCGGGATGAGGGCGAGGCCGGCATCGGTCGCCGAGAGCCCATGCACCAGCTGATAGTAGAGCGGCAGATAGATCATGAAGCCGGTCATCACGCCGAGCCCGCAGGCGGTCGCGAGCGTGCCGTGGCGCATCACCGGATTGGCGAGCACGGCGAGCGGCAGGAACGGCTCCGGCGCCCGCTTGAGCCACCAGGCGAACCACAGGGTCAGCAGGCCGCTGGCCCCGACCAGGCCGAAGATCGGCGCCGACGCCCAGGGAAAGCGGATGCCGCCGGAGGTCAGCGCCAGCAGCAGCGCGATCGCCGCCGCCGTCATTAGGGCGGCGCCCGGCAGGTCGAGCTGGTGCGGCCGCTCGTGGCGCGGCAGCCGTTTCATGGAGCTGGTGGTCAACAGCGCCGCCAAGAGCCCGAGCGGGACGTTCAGCCAAAAGATCAGCGACCATTGCAGCTGGTCGGCGATCACGCCGCCGAGCGCCGGACCGACCACCCCGGCCACCACCCAGGCGATCCCCATATAGGCCTGGTAGTGGCCGCGCTCGCGCGGCGTCACCATGTCGGCCACCGTGGTCTGCACCAGCGGCGTGATGCCGCCGCCGCCGATGCCCTGCAACGCGCGGGCGACGATCAGCAGCGCCATGTTGGGCGCGACCGCGGCAGCCGCCGAGCCGGCGACGAACAGGCCGAGCGCGGTCAGCATCATGGCGCGCCGGCCATGGATGTCGCTGAGCTTGCCGTAGAGCGGAGCGACCACGGTCGAGGACAGCAGATACGCGATGATGACCCAGGTGAGGTCGCCGAAATCGCCGAGCTCGCGGCCGATGGTCGGCAGCGCGGTCGCCACGATGGTTTGATTGACCGCCGAAAGGAAGCCGCCCAGCATCAGCCCGTAGAAGACCAGACGGATCTCGGCCTTGGTCAGCGGCACATGCCCGGACGGGGTGCCGGCGGCGTCCTGCGCAATCGTCGGCTCCCGCTTGGTGGTCGTCATGACTTTCCGATTCGGCTCGACGGGCGGCGGCAGCTTCGCGGCGTTAATCTTCTTGACGTTGCGCATAATCTTATCCGCAAAGTCTGCAACTTTTCGGGATCATGCTCTACTCGGGATTTCAATGGCTTGCGGCCGAGCGCTCGTGTGAGCCCGGTGCCGGCCGCACCGCCGGGCCGCGCAGCGGCCGCTCCGCGATGCACAGCACCGCCACGAAGGCGGCGGCCAGGAAGCTCGCCGCCGCGACGAAGACCCAACGGAACAAGCTCGCGAAATCCGCCCCCGCGCCGCCGGCGTCGGAGAGTCGCTCCAGCACCGCGTCGGCGTGCACGTCCGATGCCGCCGAGCACGATCGCTCCGAACACCGCGACCACGATGGCGCCGCCGAGCTGGCGAAAGAAGTTCAACGTGCCGGTCGCGGTGCCGAGCTGATGCGGCAGCACGGCGTTCTGGATGATCACCGTCGTGGTCGGATACATGGTGCCCATGCCCAGTCCGCCGACGACCAGGAGCGCCGCCACCTCCGGTGACCGAGAACCCGTCCGGCCAGATGGCGAAGATGCACCAGCGTGGCGATGCCGAGCGGCAGCCCGGCCATGCGGCACCCGCTTGTAACGATCGAGCCGCGACAGCAGGCGTCCGGCCGCAGCGATCCGATCGTGGCTCCGCCCATGAACGCGATCAGCACCAGGCCGGACGGCGCTCGCCGACTGGCCGAGCACCAGCTCGATATAGAGCGGCATGAAGATCGACAGCCCGATGATGGTGCCGATGCCGAAGAAGCCGGCCGCCACGACGGCGCCGACCACCGGCTCGCGCACCATGGTGAGCGGAATGAACGGCTCGGGCGCCGTCATCAGGCGCCATACGAACAGCGCCCACATCAGCGCCGAGACCCCGACCAGGCCGAGAATCTGCACCGAGACCCAGCCGTAGCGACTGCCGCCCCAGCTCAGCGCCAGCAGCAAGGCGACCGCGGCTGCGACCATCAAGGCGGCGCCCGAGAATATCGAGCCGGTGCGGGCGTTCATGGCGCGGCAGCCGCTTGAGCGCCCGGTCGGTCATCAGCAAGGCGGCGACGCCGAGCGGCAGGTTGATCCAGAAGATCATCGACCAGTGGATGTAGTCGGTGAGAAACCCGCCCAGGACCGGTCCCAGGATGCTGGCGCTCATGAACATGACCGACGAATAGCTCTGCACCATGCGGGCGCTCGCGCGGCGACAGGATGTCGGCGACCACGGTCTGGGCGAGCGGCAGGATGCCGCCGCCGCCGAGCCCCTGCAGGGCGCGCGCCGCCACCAGGGTCCAGAGCGTGGGGGCGAGCGCGCAGGCGACCGAGCCGAGCACGAACACGCTCACGCTGATCAGCATGAGGGCGCGCCGCCCGTAGATGTCGGAGAGCTTGCCGAACAAGGCGGTGGCGAGCGTGGTGCTGAGCAGATAGGCGGTCACCACCCAGGACAGGTTCTCGACGTCCGACAGGCTGCGCCCGATGGTCGGCAGCGCCGGCGCCACGATGGTCTGCTCGAGCGCGCTCAGGAACATCGCCAGCATGATGCCGACGATGATCGCCCGCACGGTGGCCGGGTCCACGGGCGCGGGGCCAGATCGCTGATCCACCGGCGCAGCCTTTGCTGGCGCTGCCTCTGCTCTGGCTCATGAAGTGTTGCGTGTCGCCGGATTTTCTGCTGTGGGCCGGCGGCAAGATTGCCCGGCGGTCGCCCGATGGCAATGGGAGGGCGCACAGGGCAGCCATGATTCGCCCGGCCTGCGGCCCGCCCGCGCGGGTGCGGCCGCAGCCGAGCGAACCTCACGCCGGCTTCGGCTTGCGCCGGGCCGCTTTGGGGATTCGCAGCGGCCAGTTCACGATCCAGTCCTCGAGCTGATCGTCGGGCACATCCTCCTCGCTCGCCTTCACCCGCCCGCGCACCGAGATCCCGGCCTCATGCACGGTTTCGGGGTCGCCGGAGACCAGCGGGTGCCACCAATAGAGGTCCCTGCCGTCGGCCAGCAGCCGATAGCCGCAGCTCGGCGGCAGCCAGACGATTTTCTTGACATTCCTGGGGGTTAGCCGGACGCAATCATGTACTTCCGCGGTCCGGTTGGGATAATTCCGGCAGCCGCAGGTCTCGCCGTCGAGCAGCCGGCAGCCCACGTCGGTGAAATAGGTCCGGTCGCTGTTGTCGGCGTCCTCGAGCTTGACCAGGCAGCACTTCCCGCATCCGTCGCAGACGCTCTCCCATTCGGATTTCGTCATTTGCTCCAACGACTTGCGCTTCCAGAACGGAATCTCGTCATGCGCCATCAGGCTCCGCCTTCCTTGAGATACCCGGAATCAGCTCGGCCCGCCCGGTCGCCAGGCCGCGCCGCCCCTGTTTTTCCCTTCACCTTGTGTCAATTGCGCCATAGTCCGGCCCAATCTGATCGGCTAAGACAAAGGCTCTGATGGCACGAATCCCTATCCGCCCGCACGTTCTCGTGCCGCGAGAGGGCGTTCCCGAGACCCGTTTCCCGAGCGATCCGTTCCCGAGAGCCAACTGTGCGCGATCTGCTTCACGACGACCAGGGCCAAAACCGTTGGAAGGCGCGGATGCGCCGGATCCTGCTCGATCTCGATTCGCGCCTCGACTTCGGTATCTATCAGGCCAGGACCTGGGGACGCGAGCTCTATGAGCGGTTCACCGTGGTCATGGACCGCTTCCATGTCGCGGGCTGGCGGCGCTGGCTGCTTCATCGAGCCGCTCTCGGAGATGGCCACGCTGGGCGGCTGCGGCCTGGTGCTGATGCTGGCGCTCGCGGTGCCGGCCTTTCGCGAGACCGCGGACGAGGATTGGCTCAAGAAATCCGAGCTCGCCGTCACCTTCCTGGACCGCTACGGCAACGAGATCGGCTCGCGCGGCATCCGGCACAACGATTCGATCCCGCTCGACGAATTTCCGGATCACCTGATCAAGGCCGTGCTGGCGACCGAGGACCGCCGCTTCTACGAGCATTTCGGCATCGACGTTCCGGGCCTGTTCCGCGCGGTGCTGACCAATGCGCGCGCCGGCGGCGTGGTGCAGGGCGGCTCCTCGATCACGCAGCAATTGGCCAAGAACCTGTTCCTGTCGAACGAGCGCACCATCGAGCGCAAGGTCAACGAGGCCTTCCTCTCCATCTGGCTGGAATCGCGGCTGCCCAAGAACGAGATCCTCAAGCTTTATCTCGACCGCGCCTATCTGGGCGGCGGCACCTTCGGGGTCGACGCGGCGGCGCAGTATTATTTCAACAAGTCGGCGCGCGACGTGAACCTCGCGGAAGCCGCGATGCTGGCCGGCCTGTTCAAGGCGCCCTCGAAATTCGCCCCGCACGTCAACCTGCCGGCGGCGCGCGCGCGCGCCAACGTGGTGCTCGACAACCTGGTCGATGCCGGCATCATGACCGAAGGCCAGGTGTTCGGCGCCCGCCGCAATCCGGCCACCCCGGTCGACCGGCGCGACGAGCATTCGCCGAACTACTACCTGGACTGGGCCTTCGACGAGATGAAGAAGCTCGTCGCCACCTTCCCCAAGACCATGCAGGAGCGGGTGTTCGTGGCGCGGCTCGCCATCGATCTCAACCTGCAGAAGCACACCGAGGAGGCGGTCCAGAACTCGCTGCGGCAATACGGCCACGAATACCACGCCAAGCAGGCGGCCGCCGTGCTGATGGATACCGACGGCGCGGTGCGCGCCATGGTGGGCGGGCGCGACTACGGCGAAAGCCAGTTCAACCGGGCGACCGACGCGTTGCGCCAGCCCGGCTCCTCGTTCAAGCCCTATGTCTACGCCACCGCGCTGATGCACGGCTTCAAGCCGACCTCGGTGGTGGTCGATTCGCCGGTCTGCATCGGCAACTGGTGCCCGCACAACTTCTCCGGCGGGTTCTCCGGCGCGGTGACGCTGACCCAGGCGATCACCCGCTCGATCAACGTCATCCCGGTCAAGCTGTCGATCGCGCTCGGCAACGGCAATCCCAAGATCGGGCGCGCCATGATCAAGGCGACGGCGCGCGCCGCCGGCCTGCGCACGCCGTTGCCGGATACGCCCTCGATGCCGATCGGCGCCGACGAGGTCACCGTGCTGGACCACGCCGGCGGCTACACGATGTTCCCCAACGGCGGCATGTCGGCGACCCCGCATGCGCTGCTCGAGGTGCGCACCGGCGCCGGCGACCTGGTGTGGCGGTGGGACCGCGACGGCAAGAAGCCGGTGCGGGTGCTGCCGCCGCAGGTCGCGACCGACATGAACCAGATGATGAACCACGTGGTGGAGGAAGGCACCGCCAAGCGCGCCATGCTCGACGGCATCAAGGCGGCGGGCAAGACCGGCACCACCAACGCTTTCCGCGACGCCTGGTTCATGGGCTTCACCGGCAACTACGTCTGCGGCATCTGGTTCGGCAACGACGATTACACGCCGACCAACCGGATGACCGGCGGATCGCTGCCGGCGCAGACCTGGCACGACATCATGACCTATGCGCATCAGGGCATCGAGCTCAAGCAGATACCCGGCCTGCCGGCGCCCACCGGTCCGCAGGGCAGGGTCGCCGAAAATGGCGGCAACGGCAGCCTGGAGACCATCGCCGCGCTCGCCGACCTTGACCAAGCGCGGCATCGACATCCTGGTCTCCGCTCGAGCGGCTGATGGACGACGCCACCCGGGCGCTCGCCGATCGCGGCGGCGCCGGCCAGCGCGCCGACGCGCCGAGCCCCGCGGTCCGGCAAAGCCCGGGCGCGGTGGCATCCGCCTCGCCGGCCGAATCCGACCCGCGCTAGAGCGGCGCGAGGGCATGCTTTTCCAAATCCTGAAAATGCTCTAGAGCGGTTTCACATAGGCCGGAGAAGGAAACCGCTCTAGCATTTTTGCATTTGTCGCATTTCGGACGGAAAACCGGATTCCACTTTTCCTGAAAATGCTCTAGTTGATGGCCTGCAGGTTTGCTTGACGGGCGCCAGCGCCCGCCAGCGACAGCGCTCGATTGGATCGCACGTGCGGTTGCTTCTGGGATCATTGTTCGCCTTCGCGGCCGCGGCCTTGATCGGCCTGGGCGCCACGTGGCTCGTCCTCGAACGAAGGCGTCGCCTACGGCGGCATCACCATCGGGGCATGGACCGCGTGGCCCAAGAACGGCACGCCCGGCATCGATCCCTACGCGCGCGCCATGGTGGCGCGCAGCGGCGAGCTGCCGGTCGGCTCGGGCGACGGCATCACCTTCTATGCGCGCACCGACGACGCCGCGCGGCCGCTGGACGGCCGCTGCGACGTGGCGCTGAGCGGCACCACGCCGCAGGCGCGGTTCTGGACGCTCACGCTGTACGATCCGGACGGCAAGCTGGTGGCCAACTCGGTCGCAGCGCCACGGCTTCACCAGCCAGGAGATCATCCGCGGCTCCAGCGGGACTTTCGAGATCGTGATCGGCCCGCGCGCGCGGCCCGGCAATTGGCTGCCGACCGGAGGCATCGAGCGCTACGTGCTGACGCTGCGGCTCTATGATACGCCGGTCGGCCTCGCCACCCGCTCCGGCCGCGACACCCCGATGCCCTCCATCAGCCAGCGAGGCTGCCCGTGATCCGCTTTTTGCTCTGGCTCCTGGGCGGCGTGCTGCTTGGCGGCGTCGTGCATCTCGCCACCATCCTGCTGCTGCCCAGAATGGCGGCGCAGGACGCCTATTCGCGGCTGTCGCCGCTCACGCCGGTCAACAAGGTCGTGCCGGTCCCGGCGCCTGCTCCCGACAAGGCCACCATGCCGTTCATGGATCCGGCCTTCGCCATGGCGGTATGCCGTTACGACCTGAGCAAAGCGCCGCTGAAGTTCTCGGTCCCGATCAGCCAGGCCTACACCTCGGTCTCGTTCTACACGCGCTCCGACATCGCGTATTACGCCATCAACGACCGTGCCGCCGGGCGGCGCGTCATCGAGCTCGATCTCATGACGGCCGACCAGCACAGCGAGCTGCCGGGCAACGAGGAGATCACGGCGGCGGACCGCCTGATCGTGGAATCCCCGACCAATACCGGCTTGATCGTCATCAAGGCGCTGGCGGCCGAGCCGGGGCTGCTCGCCTCGGCGCAGAATTCGCTGACCTCGGCGCGTTGCGTGCCGCAGCCGCAATAGCGGCCGCAGCGTTTCCCCGCCCTACTCCGCCGGAACGCGCGCGGCCGCACCGCCCTTGCGGTCGGCGCGCCACTTGGCGAAGCGCTGCACCACCACGAAGAACGACGGCACGAACAGCACCGCCAGGCAGGTCGAGGCCAGCATGCCGGAGAACACGGTGATGCCGATCGACTTGCGGGCATTGGCGCCGGCGCCGGTCGCGAGCACCAGCGGCACCACGCCCAGGATGAAGGCGAAGGAGGTCATCAGGATCGGGCGAAAGCGCGCGCGCGCTCCGTCGACGGCGGCATCCAGGATGCTGGCGCCGGCCGCCAGGCGCTCGCGCGCCACCTCGACGATCAGGATGGCGTTCTTGGCCGAGAGCGCGATCAGCAGCATGAGGCCGATCTGGACATAGAGATTGTTCTCGATCCGCAGGACGCTCAGCACCGCGACCGGCCCGGTGAGCGAGAGCGGCACCGCCAGGATGACGGCGACCGGGGTCAGCCAGCTCTCGTATTGGCCGGCGAGCACCAGGTAGACCAGCAGCAGCGCCAGCGCGAACACGAAATACATCTGGTTGCCGACGATCTTCTCCTGGTACGACATCGCGGTCCATTCGAAGCCCGTGCCGGGCGGCAGCGTGCGGGCCGCGATCTCCTCCATCAGCTTGATGGCGTCGCCGGTCGATACCCCCGCCGCCGGCATCGCGATCACGGTCGCGGAGGGATAGAGATTGTAGAGGCTGATCAGCGACGGGCCGACGGTCGGCGTGATGGTCGATCAGCGTGCCGAGCGGAATCGATGTGGCCGTCCTTGTTGCGCACCGTCAGATTGGCGACGTCCTCCAGCCGCAGCCGGAATTGCGAGTCGGCCTGCACGATAGATCTGGAAGGTGCGGCCGAACTTGTTGAACTGATCGACGTAGCTCGAGCCGAGATAGCCGGAGAGCGCCGAGAACACCTGGTCGAGCGGTGACGTGCAGCGTCTCGGTCTTCACGCGGTCGACCTCGACCGGTATATTGCGGCACGCCTGAGCGGAACGAGGCCTGCACCCGCTGCAGGCTCGACTGGGTCGCCGCATTGGCCACCAAGCGCGTCGACGCTCGCCTGCAGCTTGGCGAGGTCGAAGCTCGAATCGCGCAGCTCGATCTGCATGGTGGCGCCGGCGGCATTGCCGATGCCCTGGATCGGCGGCGGCGGCACCACCAGGGTGCGGGCATCCTCGATCGCGCCGAGCGACCGGTTGAGCCCGGTGTAGAGCGAGAGCAGGTCCTCGCCCGGCGCCGCGCTCGCTCCAGGGCTTGAGGATGATGTAGGCGACGCCGGCATTGGCCAGCGCCGCGCTGTTGTCGAGCACCGAGACGCCCGCGATGGTGACCACCTGGGCGACGCCGGCGGTCTTGTGGGCGATCGCCGATGACCCGGTCGAGCGCCTTCTGGGTCCGCTCGAGCGAGGCGCCGTCGGGCAATTGCACGCGGCGAGCAGATAGCCCTGGTCCTCGATCGGCAGGAAGCCGGTCGGCACGCGCGAGAAGCCGTAGCCGGCAGCGCCGATGAGCACGAGCGCGATCGCCACCATCGACGCCGCTGCGATGCCGCCATGCAGCCGATCAGCCGCCGCATAGCCGCGCTCGATGCGGTCGTAGACCGCGTTGAAGCCGCGGTAGAAGGCGTTGCGCTGCTCGCGGCGGCACCGGGCGCGCGCAGCCACATCGCGCTTTGGGTCGGCTTCAGCGTCGCGGCGTTGACGGCGCTGAGCAGCGCGGTGGCGGCGATGACCAGCGCGAACTGCGCGTACATGCGCCCGGTCAGGCCGGGCAGGAACGCCGCCGGCAGGAACACCGACATCAGCACCAGCGTGATGCCGATGATCGGGCCGAACAGCTCGTCCATGGCGCGGATCGCCGCGTCATGGCCGCTCATGCCCTTCTCGATATTGTGGGCGGCGCCCTCGACCACCACGATGGCATCGTCCACCACGATGCCGATCGCCAGCACGATCGCGAACAGGGTCGAGAGGTTGATGGTGAAGCCGAGCGCCGCCATGGCCGCAAAGGCGCCGATGATGGTCACCGGCACGGTGGTCGCCGGCACCAGCATCGCGCGCCAGTCCTGCAGGAACACCAGGATGACGACGAGCACCAGGATCGCCGGCCTCGATACAGGGTCTTGTAGACCTCGTGGATCGATTCGTTGACGAAGATGGTGGTGTCGAACGGAATGTCGTAGACCAGGCCCTGCGGGAAAATCGCGCCGCCAGCGCCGCCATCTTGTCGCGCACCTCGCCCGCCACGTTGAGCGCGTTGGCGCCAGGCGACTGGAAGATGGCGAGCCCGGCCGCCGGCTTGCCGTCGAGGGTGAAAATCTGGCCGTAGGTCTGGGCGCCGAGCTCGACCCGGCCGACGTCGCGCACGCGCGTGATGTCGCCGGCGTTGCCGCTCTTGACGATGACGTTGGCGAACGCCTCGGCATCGTCGAGCCGCCCCACCACGTTGAGCGTGTATTGGAACGACTGGCCGGCGGGCGCCGGCGGCATCGCCGATCTGGCCGGCCGGCACCTGCTCGCTCTGCTGCTGCAGCGCCTGGATCACGTCCTGCGGGGTCAAGCCGCGCGCCTGCATCTTGTCGGGATCGAGCCAGATGCGCATCGAGTACTGGCCGGCGCCGAACACGACCACGTTGCCGACCCCGGGCAGCCGGGCGATCTCGTCCTTGAGCCGGATGGTGGCGTAGTTGGCGAGATAGAGGCTGTCGAAGCGCGCATCAGGCGAGGTCAGGGTGACGATCTGCAGGATCGAGGTCGACTTCTTCTGGACGGTGACGCCCTGCACCTGCACGGCCTGCGGCAGCGAGGACAGCGCGCTCGACACCCGGTTCTGCACCAGCACCTGCGCGAAGTTGAGGTCGGTGCCGATCGTAAAGGTGACGGTCAGCGCTGTAGCTGCCGTCCGCGCCCGCGTAGGACTGCATGTAGATCATGCCCTCGACGCCGTTGACCTGCTGCTCGATCGGCAACGCCACGGTATCGATCACGGTGCGGGCGCTGGCGCCCGGATAGCGGGTGGTGACCTGCACGGTCGGCGGCACCACGTCGGGATATTGCGCGACCGGCAGCGCGTAGAGCGCCACCGCGCCGATCACCACCATCAGGATGGCGATCACGTTCGCCAGGACCGGCCGCTCGATGAAGAATTTGGAGATCATCCGGCGCTCCCGCTATGGGGCGCCGGCGACGCCGGCGGCGCCCGCTTGCGGATCGACCTTCTGGCCCGGAATGGCGCGCAGCACGCCCGCCACCACCACGCGGTCGCTGGCGGTGAGTCCGGTGTCGATGACCCGCAGCCCCTCCGCCAACGGGCCGATCGTGACCTTGCGCTGCTCGACCAAATTGTCCTTGTTCACCACCAGCACATAACGCCCGCCCTGGTCGCTGCCCAGCGCGGCGTCGGGCACCATCAGCGCGCTCGCCTGCTGCTCGACCGGGATGCGCACGCGCACGAAATAGCCCGGCAGCAGCATCCGATCCGAATTGGCGAGCACCGCGCGCGCCGCCAGCGTGCCGGTCGAGGAATTGACCGTGGGGGCGGCGTAATCGAAGGTGCCGGCATGCGGAAATCCGGTGTCGGTCTGCAATCCGACCTCGACCGGGACCTTCATCAGATCGTCGCGGGTGAGCCCGCGGCGGGCGATCTCGGCGCGCAGCCGCAACACGTCCTGCTCGCTGATGTTGAAGGCCACGTAGATCGGATCGGCCTGCACGATAGTGGCGAGCACGGTCGGCGTCGCGGTGCCGCCGACGAACTCGCCGACCGAGACCTGGCGCGCCGACACGACACCATCGAACGGCGCCTTCACATGGGCGTAGTCGTTGTTCAGCGCCGCGAGCTTGGTATTGGCCTGCGCCTGCAGCAGATTGGCCTGGGCGGTGTCGCGGTTGGCCAGCGACAGGTCGTAGGTGGCCTGGCTCGCGGCCTGGGTGGTCACCAGCCGGGCTTGCCGGTCGAATTCCAATTGCAGCTGCTTGGCGCTTGCCTGGGCGCCTGCTTCTGCGGCCTTCGCCTGCTCCAGCTTCACCTCGTAGGGCTCGGGCTCGATGGTAAACAGGGGCGCGCCCTTCTTCACCATGGCGCCATCCTGGTAGCTGATCTCCTGCACGAAGCCCGGAACCCGCGCCACCAAGTCCGCGCTGTTGACCGCCGCGGTGCTGCCGGTGAGCTCGAGATAGCGGGTAATCGGCTTTTGCACGGGCGCCGCCACCGTCACCTTGGGGGGCGGCGGCGCCACATAATGGTTGTCCGGGCCGCACCCAGCCAGCACCGCGCCGGCGACCGCGCCGACGCTCAAGATACAAGCACGCAGGTTCGGCATGCCGATGCCTCCCAGCCCGGAGATCGCGACGCTCAAATTAACATACAATCCGGGGCGGCACATCGCCGAAGCGCGGCATCCGGCGCATTCGAGAAATGCTCCCCCTTCTCTACAGATGCGGCCAGAGCTCGAGCGCGTTGCCGCGATCAATCGCCGTGCGCTCGCTCTCGCTGTGGGTGGCAGCGGCGCCGTGGTTCGCCACCTGCTCGGCGACGAGACGCGCGGGAACAAACGGCCAGTCGGAGCCGAACAGTATCTTGTCAACGCCGGCCACGCTCTTGAGTGCCGTGGTGCTCGACGGCTCGCCCACGATCGCGTTGTCGTACCAGAATCTTCTTAGATAGCCGTTGAGCTGCGCGCGGGACCACTGCGGCAGGCCGGAGTCGATGCTCGGGCTGGAGCCGATGCGCCAAGGCAGATAGGGCAGCGTGCCGCCGCCATGCGACAGGATGAACTTGATGGCGGGGAAGCGGTCGAGCGCACCCGTGAAGATGAGATTGGCCGCCATCCGGGTGGTGTCGAACGGATATTCCAGCATGAAACCCGGATAAGGCAGCGGGATGCCCCGGCTCGTGGGGTGAATGGTCGGATGGGTGTAGACCACCGCCCCATGGGCATCGAGCGCGGCGAGGACAGGATCGAAAGACGGGTCGCCGAGATAGACCCCGTCGTAATTCGTGAACAGGCAGACGCCCTCGAGCTTGAGCACGTCCAGCGCATAGTCAATCTCCGCGACCGCATCCTGCGGCGCCCGCATCGGGATGGTGGCAAATCCCCCGAAACGGTCCGGCCAGCGCGCCTTCTGCTCGGCCGCATGCTCGTTGAGCCTGCGGGCCAGCGCCTTCGCGGGCGCGGGCGCGCAGAACTGCACGCCCGGCACCGCGACGGACACGATCGCGTAGTCGATGCCGTTGGCGTCCATCATCTCGAGCGCGGCCTGCGGCGAGCACGGCGGGTAGCCGCCGGTCCGGGTGGGACCGAGGCCGGCCGCGATGACCGCCTCCTGGTAGAAGACCGGAATGGTGTGGAGATGAACGTCGATTCTGCGGGCGGGGCGCATGATGTCCCTTCAGGATACGGGTGCGGAAGAAACGCGAGATCGAGCCGCTCGCGTGACCGAACGCCGGGACGATCTCGATCCCGCCATCATGCCCTTTGCCGACCCGCAATGTAGTGCAAATCCGGGCGAAGTGGTCGCACACGGCGGCGGCCGGGCGCAAGGATCGGCCGCGGTCGCGGGCGCGGGCGCGGGCGCGGGCGCGCCTAAGCGCGAGAGAGAATGAATCGGTTCCGTTTGTAGGGGCGGGCTTTGTGCCCGCCCGTTCCGCATATGCGGCGGACGGGCGACCACAAGGGTCGCCCCTACGAATACGGCGGTCGTGCAACCCCATCATTTCAGTCGACGCACCCGCCTAGCCCTTCGCGACGATGGCGTGCGCGCCTGGGCCCGGGCAGTATCCGGCGATCCGAGTCTCCAGCAGCACCAGGGCGACCTCGACATCGGCTGCGTTGGACGACGGCGTCCTGATGACGAGCCGATCGAGCGCATAGCGGTAGGACGCGGCGCGCTGCTTGAGCGAACGGCAGACCCATTCGATGACCGCGGTGTTTTCATTGATGCGGCGGAGCGCGTTGCTGGTCTCCTGGTCGCGCGCGGCGGCGCGGCTGGCCACATGGCCGAGGCTTTCGGCACGCCTATGGTCGACCTCGACCACGCGGGCGGTAGTCGCGAAGAACGGCTCCAGGCGAAGCACGTCGTTGCGCGCATCCTCCACGATCTGGGCATAGCTCGACACTTCCGAGCTGCGCCACGCGATGTTCAGGTGGGTCCAATAAGCGGTGCGGTCGAACGGACCCTCGACGCGCGGGCCTTCGAGTCCGTACTCGGCAAACGCGCTGTCCCAGCGGTTGCGGTCGTAAGAGGGCTGGATCAGCGTATAGCCCAGATCCCGCAGCCGCCGCTCGTTGTCGGTCAGCGGAAATTCCGAAGGCTTCTCCTTGATGCTGCGCACGGCGTCGCGCCCCACCCAGGCATGCATGTCGTCGGTCACGAGGTCGGGGCGCAGGCGCCCGAAATCACCGTTGAGGGCGCATCCCCCGAGCAGCGTCGCAGCAGCCAGGGCTACGATCAGCCACATGCTCATCGGCCGCAATTCCGGGCGGAGCGGCTGGCGGGTCTTCCGGGAAGGCTCCGTATCCATCGCGTCTGTCCGGAGCCGCGCGGGCTTCAGGTGCGCGAGGCGCGCCGGCGGCGGCGCCGGCGCTGGGCGCGGATCGGCTCGCCCTGGTAGGGCTGGTCCGAGAAGCGCTCGATCCGGATGGCGGGTAAAATGATGACGATCGCCGATTCGACTTTCTTTTCAATCGATTCCCCGCTGCGCGCCGCACGCCGAACCCCGGGAAACTTCACCACCGTTCCCATCTCGCTTTCCCCCGCCCCCATCCGGCCCCGATCGGCCATCCGACGCATTCGCCGGCTCACGGGAAATAGAGCGCCGCAAGGTTAACGCTCTGTTACGCTGCCCTGGATTTAGTGCCCTGGCGGGCGGTGGGGTGGCGTGCCGGGGCGGCGATGGCGCCCCGACCGTTGCCCTAGGCGTTGCCGGTCAGCCAAACGATGGCGCCGATGACGGCGCCGCTCACCGCATTGACCACCCGCGACACGATGCTCAGATCGAGGCCCAGCTGATCGCCCAGCAACGGCACCAGGAAGAGCACCGCGATCAGGATGAGCATGCCGAACGGCTCCAGCGCGGCGAGCGGCCGGGCGAGAAAATCGGGCAGCAGACCGACCATGACCCGGCCGCCGTCGAGCGGCGGCAGCGGCAGCATGTTGAACACCGCCAGCAGGACATTGATGAGGAGCGCGTTCCTGGAGATTCTGCGCGACCCATTGGACGGAAGTATCCGGCAGATAGACCACCAGATGGAACGCCAGCGCCGCCAGGATGGCGAGCGCGATATTGATGCCCGGGCCGGCGGCCGCGACCCAGATCATGTCGCGCCGCGGGTTACGCAGCGCCTTGAAATTGACCGGCACCGGCTTGGCATAGCCGAACAGGAACGGCGAGCGCAGCAGCAGCAGCAATGCCGGCAGCAAGATCGTGCCGAACGGTATCGATGTGCTTGAGCGGATTGAAGCTGACGCGGCCCAGCCGCCAGGCCGTGTCGTCGCCGAACAAGCGGGCGACAAAACCGTGCGCGGCTTCGTGGAAGGTGATCGCGATGATCACCGGGATAACCCAGGCCGATGCGTCGAAGAATGTCATCTCGAATCCATGTGGTAGTCGAGGTGCCGGCGGCGCCGTGCCGGCTGGTCCCGGCTAAGGCATTTGCGGGTTCATCCGGTCGGCGGCCTGGAAATATTTCCTGGCATAGGCGAGGAGCGCGCCATCGCTCGGATGATCGACGGTCTCGACCGCCGCAATGGCATTCATCATCTTGGGATCATGGCGGTGAATGTGCTTCACCAGCTCGGTCTTGGCGTTGGCGGGGCCGGTGATGAGGATGGCCCCGGCATCCGCGACCGCGTCGGCGACGGCCTGCAGGAAGGCCTGGTCCTCCGCGGCATGGCCGCTGCCGATGGAGTTGGCTTTGTGATGGATATGCTTGGTCGGGTTGTGCGGATGGAGAACCAGCTGATCGGCTTCGCTCGGGTTGAAATGAAAAATGCGGGCTTCGCGGTGGTCGATCCAGACGACGGCATGATAGTGCGCGGTCACAACGTGGCTCCTGCTCGAATGGATGCAGCGGGCGCTACCCCTTGGCAATGGTGCGAGGATAGCAGGTTTCGGGGCAGCTGCGTTGATTTGTTCGAAGGCCCGGGGAATGACCGGTTCGCTGGTCAATAGCTGATCGTCATCACGACGGTGTCCGAATAGGTGCCCGGCGACGGCGTGTTCTGCGCCGGCACTCGGCCATAAACAGTGAAGGTCTGTGCCAGCCCCGAGCCGGTTCCGGCCACGGTGTTCACCCCGACGGAATCGCCCCATGGCGTGATTCGACCCGAATCCTGATAAAGACCATAAGTGATCGTTTCCGACGCCTGCGTCATCTTGCGTTGCGCCGGATTGGTCGCGCCACCCTGTCCACCGTCGAGCGCGACCGTATAAGGCGCCGCGTTGGTACAGGTGACCGTGATGGAGCTGGTGGCGGGCAGCGCGGTCCGCAGCACACCGGTCGAGCCGAAATTGAGGTTCGAGGCATACACCGAGCAGATCGTGGCGTTGGTTGCCGAAACCGTGAATGGAGCCGAGGTGGCATGGTTGTTGCCGATGGTGGCGCAAGTTCCAACCGTGGAATACGCGTACGCGACCGAAGCCTGCGCGCCCGCAAACGACGACGAATAGAGGCCCGCCAGCATGGTCGGTTGGCCGGCCCATATCTGGCCGAAAACCGTTTGCGATGCGCTGCCGATTCCGCTGCCGTTGAGGGCGACGTCGATCGTCGGCGACGAATAGGATCCGGCAAAACCCCACAGATTGGAGCCCCAGACCGACGCGTAGGCGCCGTCCTGATAGAGATTGAAGTTGAGCTGTGTCGCTCCGCTCAGAAGAAAGCGCGGGCTGCCGGTGGTCGAGCCGCCGGAGCCCGCATCGATGTTCGGGCAGGTTCGAACGATCGTATTGCCGGTCCCGGTGCAGCTCGCCGAGTAGGTCGCGGTCGAGGTGAACGGCGTATTGGCGGTGAGATAGATGCTGCCGAAGTCGAGATTCGAGATGGTGAAGCTGCAACTTTGCGCCGACGCCGGATCGGCTGCGATCATGAAGCTGACGCCGAGCGCCGCGGCAATCGTCCAGCTGGCCCTCATCGCAGGCTCACAAGCACGAGATCGGACCGACCACCACCTGACGATCCGAAACAGCCGTATAGTCGAACGATGCGTGGCATTCGCCATTGCCCAGACTCACCGTGATGCTATTAGCACCTTTCAGCTCCTTGACGAAGGCGCGACCATCGTAACCCACCACAAATTCGGCATCGCCGCCGTCGAGCTTGCCCCGCGACCCCACCGCCAGCGGCTTGCCGCTGGCTCCCACCAGAATCACGACCGCTGCCTGCACGTTGGCCCTGGTCTTGAATTTCACCAGAACGCCGCTGCGGTCGGCCGGCGCGACGACCGCTTCCGTGGTCTCGATCTCGTCATTGACCCCCATCCCTTTCGGATCGATGGAAATCTTGTTGCTGCCGTAGGCACGCAGATTCGGAACCAACAGTTGCCCGCTGCCGTTGGTTTCGCCCGCGGGCCGATTCTCGTAGAGCACCGGAACGCCAGGCACGCCGGTATCGACGACTGCAAACGAATCATCGATGCGATTGGTGGCGAAAACGCCGTTGCCCATCGTGGCGATCGCGCCGTCGACTTGGGCAAGGCCGCGAAACACGGTACCCTGCGACTGCTCGACGCCGGCCTGGACCGTCGCCACGGACGAGCGGTATGAGCCGGCCGCCGACCTCGACGCAACGGCACCCTCGCTGTCGCGCACCCGCCAGCCATAACTGCCGGGCTGCGGCGCCAACGGGCGACTTGCATCGGTGGTCAGGCTGGTTCCGCTCTTGCTCGACGTCGCGCCCGTAGACAACGAGCTCGATTCGCCGATCGGTATCGAGATCCCGGCAAAGGCGCCGTAGTTCTGGCGATTCGACACATCCGCGAAAGCCGTGACAAACACTTGAGACTGGGCAAAGGCGGAGCGCGACCAGGCGGCGCTCAGAAGATTGGAGGCGGCGCCCGAGGCCGGTTCCAGATGCACGAAGCTCAGGCCGAGGCTGGAAAGATCCGGCAGGCGAAATCCGGCCGTCAGCCGGTCGATCGCCTTGGGCGCGCTCGAGGCTGTGGAGACCGGGATATTGTAGGCTGCGAGCGCGTTGATCACAGGTGCGGTCACGGACGCGATGTCGTTGTAATTCATGAAAGTGCGGGTACTGCTCGCGCTGAACGATATGCCCCAGATTTTCGTTTCGAACGACGCGTAGGCCTGAAGACCGCCCTGCCCTTGGTACCAGCTCCCGCTCGCCGCCGCCGAAAGTATGCCGAAATTGCCGGTGCGGGCCAAGATACCGGCGCCGCCGTTGTAAAGCCCCGACACCTCCTCGGCGTGGCCTTCCAGGGTCAACCAGTCATAAAGCCCATGGCGCACGCTCATCGAGGCAAATTCCCTGGCCACGTAGTCGTTCGATTCGGTGCCGTAGTGAATTCGCGGATACCCGGTCTCGACCGAGAAATAAGTCAGGTCCTCGCGCAGCAGCTGCGGGGACGTGTAGAAGGGAAGCGTGGTCTCCACCTCACGCCCGGTCGCGTCTCGCAACACGAGTCGCGCCTCGCCGCCGGAGATGAGCGGAAGGTTGTTCACTTGGAATGGCCCCGGCGGAACCTCCTGGGTATAGGTCTTGGAGTTGTTCAGGTAGACATCGAGCGTCGAAGGCACCGCGGCGCTGCCGGAGAACGAAGGCAATGGCGCCGTAACGAGGTCCGACCGCATGGCGAAATTGCGTTGCGCCTGGACGCCGCCGAAGCGGATCGAACGGGTCCAAGCCAGGGCCCCCGAGACCGAATCCCCAACCCGGTAGGTGACGAGCGACTCCGGATGCGAATAGGCAAACGAGGTCTCCAGGCGCAGCATCGTCATGTCGCGGGTGGTGGTGGTGCCGAGGATGCCGGTTTGCGACAGCGTCCCGTAAGGGCTGAACATGCGCGCTTCGAGCGACGCCGAGCCGCCGCTGAAGGTCGCCTGCCGGGGGCTGAGTCCGGACGTCTCCGCACCGAATAGAGTGTAGTTCAGGATCGAGCCCCAGGACGTGCTGACCGGTATCTGGGCCGAGCCAGCCATGGCATCGAAGGTACGGGCCACGCGCTGGTTGTCGGTGAGATCGAAGGAGATCGATTGCGCCGGTTCGTCGTATTGGAACTTGTCGCCCAGCAGCTCGCTAAGATCGACGATCTCGTCGGGCTGCCCGGAACCCGGGACCTTGACGCCGGCCTCGGTCAGCTCCGAGCGGCGTGACGCGATGTTCCCGTTCGGAAGCTGCAGGAACGACGCCGAGAAGGCCGGTCTTCTCGCCGTTGATCAGGATGTCGAGCTGCAGCGGCTGGGCCGCCTCGTTCGCGGCCGACGCGGTGACGGCCCACAGACCGGCTACCGCGCAGACCGCGATTGCGAGGACTCTGCGGACGCAGCTATGGCGTGGGCGCGGTTCCATTGCGGCAACATCGTTCTCGCGCCCATGGCGGTCCTAGCGCTTGACCTCGATCGGCCCGACATCGCTTTGCGCAGACATCGAAACCATCCCGCCGGCGCCGAAACCCTTGGCACTGGCCGGGATCGGGAAGATTTTGCTGGAATGGCCGAGCACGTAGCCGGCCAACCCCTCGCCGAAGCTGGCGACGCCACCTTTGCCGTCGGTGAATTTCAGCTTGGCGAATCGAATACGACGATCACCGGCGTTGCTCACGACGATGACCGGCTTATTGGCGCGCTGCTGGAGGTCGAAGCTCAATTTCGGAGGCGCCCCGCCTGGTACGCTGAAGAACACCGGAATCGAGTAGCGCAAGGCGATATTCACGCTGGCGGCCGAGCCAGTCACGGGCCCGGGCAATTCGTCGATCAGCAAGCGGTAAGCCTCTTCCTTGACGACCGGCTCCTTGACGGTCCGCACGATCCGCACCGTGTAGTCGGTGCTCGGACGCATCGAGGTCTGCGGCGGACTTGCCGCTACATCGTCGGTGGACGCGAGCGTCATCCGCGCCGTCGACCTGGGTCCAACGAAAAATCCGGATTTGCGCGTCCAAGGGCTTTGTGCCTTCGTTGCGCAGCTTCACGCTCGCGGTCGCGCCGGGAGCTGGCACTTCGACCAGCACCGGCGCGACCTGGAGCGACGCGGCTTGCGGCATCGCACAAGGCGATGCAAGCAGGGCGGCCAGGAAAACCCTGACCAGACAAGATTTGATCGACATGGCTGCCGCTCCTCGCGTCAATAAGTGATGGTGACCGTTATCAAGTCGGTGTAGGTGGCGGGAGCCGGCGTGGTCTGCGGCGGAACACGGCCGTAGATGGTGAAGGTCTGCTCGGCTCCGGTACCCGTGGAGGCAACCGTATCGGTGAGAACGGTATTCCCCCAGATGGTGAGGTAGTCGTTGGCAGTGTAGAGATTGTAGTTGATCGTGTTACCGCCGTTGACCAACAGGCGTTGGGCAACGGTGCCGCCGGACGTCGTGCCTGCGTCCAAGCCGATGTTGAACGGCGTGGTGTTGGTGCATTGCAGCTTGAGAGTGCTGGTCGCATTATGATTGGCGTTGAGGACGCCGATCGTACCGGTGTTGAAATCCATGAGCGTGGTGCTGTTGATAACGCACTGCGCCGTAATCGCCAGTGACACGCCGAAAGTCGACGTGGTGGTGGCGGCATCGGCCGAGCCGGCGACTATCGCCAACCCGGTCAGCAAACCGACTCCTGTCATCATTCTCATGTTACTTCCCCATTTTGACGACGGCATTTCTTCGCCGCCTTCGACGCCTGAACCATTTCATGAAAATTTGAATCAGTTTGTCGCGCCAAATACCTGTCCTGATTGAATGGTAAAGTGCGCGGTAAGAGCGATTTAATCTCCTGGTCAGGTTACCGATCCTGCCGACCTCGATGAATTCGGCATTTCCGGATGCCGAACCGATGATGAATCAGCCGTAACCATTGCGCTTAAATTCGCGTTCACCAGCGCGCGCCGCAATTGTGACAGGAGGGATTAACCGTGTGAACACTGCGTTACCGTCGGGGCGGAAAGGCGCCCCGCGCGAAGAGCGGCAATATCCGGGGCAACAGGATGCAAATGAAAGCTCCGGCGGATCGGCTTCATCGCGCTCGATAACCGGCGGAAGCACCCTCCTGGGCGCTATTTCAACGAGGACAATATCTCCTCGCACATGAGCCAGAGCTCGATCTCCCGAAACTGGAGAAAGATGCGCTTGATCCACGCCCGCAGCTCGTCATCCAGCCGCACCGGCAGCGAGACCGGCGTGGTGCGCCAGAAATGGGCGAACGAGAAGCTCTCCTGGTCCACCAGCGTCCGCAACGACGCGCCGAGCACCGGCATCTCGAGGGAGACCGGAACGGCGCTCTCGTTGGGAAACGCGGCGCAATAGGGAATCCCCTTGGCCACCATCTGATTGCGCACCGGCAGCAGCGCGGCCTCCATCAGCCAGCGCCGCAAAATGGCGTAGGCCTTGGCGGATTTCTGGCCGGGATCGATCATGAAGAGGATCAGCGGCTCGATGCCCTGCCGGCGGGCCTCCGCGAAGAAGCCGATCTTCTCGGCGATGGTAAAGAAATCCTTGAAAGTGCGATGGCTGAGATCGATGATCTTGGTGGCTTGCCGGTCGGCCAGGATATGATCGAACAGCGCCATCTGCCCGGTCGCGTCGCCGATATCGGCGATCGTCGTGCAGTGGGGAAGGTAATCCGCCAATTGCGGGCCTTCGTCGGCGAGATCGAACGCGGCGACCGGCCGGCCGTCGATGAGATAGAACTCCGCCAGCAGGCGCGCCAGCAGGGTCTTGCCCACGCTGCGTTTGGGCGAGCAGACGACGTAGAGGGCGGTGGTTCGGCGGCTCGCGCCGTCGTCGCGCGCGCGGCCCGATCCGGTCCCCACAGGTTCCTGGCGGGTCGCGGTCAACATGGCACGGTCAACATGGCACTGCACGCTTCCTGTGCCGGCCTCGGCCGGGGCGCCGACCGGCCGGCCGGTATGGGCTCGATTGCCGGCCTTGCCGCTGGGATGCCGCTTAGGCGATCCGCATGACCGGTCGCGGCGTGGCCGCTAGGACGCCGCCTCGGCGATCCGCATGATCGGACGCGGCCGTCCCACCGTTTCGCCGGCGGCCTCCTTCGGCCGCACGATGTCGGTGACGCCGATGCGATCATATTCCGCCCAGATATTGCCGAGCCAGTGCCGCACATAGCCCCGCAGCACGAAAGAGTTGTTCGCCGGCTCGCCGCCCCGCTTCTTGTTGGCGATGAAGGTCACGAAAGGCACCGAGGCGAGCTCGACCTGCTCGGTCGCCATCTCGCTCAGCTTGGGGATCGTGATCTCGACCGCGTCCTTGATCCGCTTGAAATAGGAGCTGTGGGTCGCCTCGTCCCATTCGAAGAAGTGGGTATTGTTGATGAAATTCTTCACCATGAAATATCTGGCGTCGCCCAGATAGGCGGCGGTCTCCGCGATCTCGTCGAGCGAGGCGATCGAGGGTCCCAGAATGTGGAACACCGCGAAGGTGAGCTGGCCCTTCTTGGCCGCATCGATGAAGCCGATATCGCGCAGCGCCTTCAACGTCGGCGACATCAGGCCGGCACGCACGTCGATCAAGGTGACGGAGGCATCGCCATCGTGCAGCGTGTCGAAGATCTTCATCTGGTCCGGGACCAGGTTGATGTCGACGATCTCGGTGATGTCCGGGTGGAAGCGCTTGAGCGTGCCCCTGGGCACCTCGGTATCGAAGGCGCGCACCCGCACCTGCTGGGCGGTGAAGTAGTCGAGCAACGTGCGAGCGACCGTTGTCTTGCCGACCCCGCCCTTGTCGGCACCGATCAGTACCACTGCTGGCTTCGCCATGAAGACTCCCCATCCGCGAAATCATGCGAAAGCATGAACAGCGACCATCCGACTCATGGCGGGACAAAAAAATGGCGGAACCAAAGCGAAGATGTGGAATCTCCTGCGCCATCGGTCGAATGACTGCCTGGCCGGCGAGCGCGACGGTCAGCAGATACCGCCGGCATCGGCGGTGTCACGAAAAGTTCGCGCTGAAACGCCGGATGCGAAGGCATTCCGATACCGTGACGCGATTCGGCGAGGTCGTTTGCCTGGTCTTGGTTCCGCCGTCAGTTGGCCTTGATCCCGGCCGCCGCCGCAATCCCGGTATTGGCGACGACCTCATCGCGCACGAGCTTCTGGAACGCCACGGCGCTCAGGATCATCGGATCGACCCCGAGCTTGGCGAGCCGCTCGCGACCGAGGCGTACTGCACTGGCGCGTTCGAGAACCCAGACCATCTCCACCTTAGCCACGACGCTTATGAGGCCGGACTCCTCCTCAGTCAGCCGCCGCTCGATCGGTTCCGTCGCCTTCGGCGATTGAACCGGCGTCAGGTAGCGAACCAGAATTTTGGTATCGAGCCCGATCATCGAGCCTTGCGACGCGGGGCAACATCGGCGGCGCCGGCCGCAGCGGCCGCGGTCATCGCCTCGATCGAGACAGGCTGCCACTGGGATTTGACGATACCGCGCAATGTCGAGACGGGAGCCTTCGGCAGGATGACCACGCTGCCATCAGGATGGACGAAGAACTTGACACGATCGCCCGGCCTCAACCGCAGATGCTCCCGGATCGCCTTCGGGATTGTCGCCTGGCCCTTGCTGGTGAGCACGGCTTCCATATTGGCTCCCTTACATCAGTGAATACTCCACCGCCTAAAGGCGGTGGCTTCGAGTTACGGCTTAAAGCCGGATTTGGTCCGCCTTCGGCGGACTTAGCTCAGGTCACTGTGAAGTTGTCATCCGGTTCCGGTGGCTTCTGGTTCTTGATGTACCCGACCCATGCCTCGTCAGTTGCGTTCTGCTGCTGGCAACCCAGTAGGCCCTGCCCCGCAATTGCTGGCCCCAGGCTGTCCGCTTCTACGCTTCCATCCAGCTATTCTACCTTTGGAAGCGTCGCGATCCCAGCCGCCTAAAGGCGTGGGGTTTCCTGATCCCCTATCGGGGACTTTAAAAAAGCAATACCTCGTCAGCCACCGCGCGCCAAGCCGGCTGCAGATCAAGCGCGTCGCGACGCCCTTCACTCCGCCTTGACGTTGGCGGCCCGGATGATCGGCCACCATTTCTCGATCTCGGCCCGTTGCAGCGCCCCCAACGCTTCCGGGGTCTGTTGCGCGGGCGGCGGGATCTCGTAGGCCAGATCGATGAGGCGCGCCCGCAGCTCGGGCTCCGCCAGGATGTTCACCACCGCGGCATTGAGCTTCGCGATCACCTCCCGGGGAGTGCCCTTGGGGGCCCAGAACCCGTTCCAGACCGAGACGTGGAATCCCGGGAGCCCGGCCTCGTCGGCGGTCGGAATCTCAGGAGCTTGCACCAGACGCTCCCCGGCCAGCACGGCGAGCACCTTGATGCTGCCGGCGCGCGCATGCGGCAGGAATACGGCGGCCTGGTTGGTCATCAGGTCGACCTGTCCGCTCAGCAAATCCTGCAGCGCCGGGCCGCCGCCGCGATAATGCACCAGGGGAAAGCTGGTGCCGGTCAGGTTCTGCAGCAGCATGGCGGCAAAATGCGATCCGGTGCCGACCCCGGCGGTCGCCATCGCCACCTTGTCCTGATTGGCCTCGAGCCAGGCCACCAGCTCGCTCAGGTTGCCGGCGGGCAGCGTTTTTCGGGCCGCGATGAGGTGGGAATTGCTCGGCAGCAGCACCACCGGCTCGAAGTCCTTCACCAGATCATAGGGCAGCGTGTAGATCGCCCCGTTGGAGACGAATGTGCTCCAGTTGCCGCTCGCGAGCGTATAGCCGTCGGGCGCCGCGCGCGCGACCCGGCCGAGCCCGATGGTGCCGCCCGCCCCGCTCACGTTCTCGATGATCACCGACTGACCGAGCGTCGCCCGCAGACGCTCGCCCAGCATGCGCGGCAGCACGTCGGTCGCCCCGCCAGGCGCGAACGGCACCACGATGGTGATCGGATGCGAAGGATAGACCTGGGCGGTCGCCGGGGCAGCGACGCAAAAACAAAGACTGATGACGGCGGCCAGGATCGCCCGATGGCATGGCGTCGAGCTCACTCGAGCTTCACGCCGGCCGCCTTCACGACCTCGCCCCATTTGGCCCGCTCGCTCGTGGTGTACGCGGTGAATTCATCGGGCGTGGTGGTCACCGGCTCGGCACCCACGGCCTGCAGCGCCTTGATCACGTCCGGCGACCTCCAGATTTGATCGAGCTGCGCCGCGATGGCCTCGATGATCGCCCGCGGGGTTCCGGCCGGCGCGAACAGGCCCTGCCAGGCGGTCGCCTCGTAGCCGGGCAGCGTCTCGCCGATGGTCGGCAGATCGGGCGCCGCGGCCGCGCGCTGCGGCGTGGTGACGGCGAGCGCGCGCACCGAGCCGGCCTGCGCGAACGGCCAGGTGGTGGTCATGCTGTCGATGGCGAGGTCGAGCTGCCCGCCGATCATGTTGTTGACCTCCTCGGCGGTGCTGCGGAACGGGATATGGGTCATCTTGGTGCCGGTGGCGAGCTCGAACATCACCACCGACAGATGCGACGAGGTGCCGAGCCCCGAGGAGCCGTAGTTGAGCTGGCCCGGATGCGCCTTGAGATAGGCGATCAGCTCCGGGACGGTCCTGGCCGCAATTCGCGGGTTCACGAACAGGAGATTGGGAAACCGCACCAGGAGCGAGATCGCCTGCAGGTCGCGGCCGACGTCGAAATTCAGCCGGCTGTAGAGAAACGCATTGATGGCATTGGTGCTCACGGTGCCGATCAAGAGCGTGTAGCCGTCGGCCGGCGCCTTGGCGACGAAGCCGGCCCCGATGCTGCCGCCGGCACCCGACTTGTTCTCGACCACGATCGGAACGCCGGTCTTGGCCTGCAGCTGCTGCTGCAGGATGCGCCCGATCAGGTCGGCCGAGCCGCCGGCCGCGAACGGCACCACGATGGTGACTTGCCGTTGCGGCCAGAGCGCCTTGCCGTCCTGCGCGGACGCAGGCGTTGCGATGAGGAGAGCCGCGAAAGCCGCCAGGATGCCGCGCATGGGAAAGCCGCTTGCTTGAAGGCGATCAGGCCGATTGCGTCGGCCCGACCGCGGATGTGCCCGGCGATTTCAGGTTACACCGCCTTGAGATGCGCGTCTCGGTTCTTGTAGAGCTCCTCGTCCGCGTAGCCCATGGCTTCCGGCTTACCGCGCCCGAGCATCACCTGGAAATAAACCGGCCCGAGGCTGTCGTTCTGATAGCCGTGGATGACGCCGGCCGGACAGGAGATGCATTCCCAGGGGCCGAGCCGCGTGGTCAAGCGCTTGCCGCTTTCGTCCTCCACGAACACGTCGAGAAAACCCTGCAGCACGAAGAACACCTCCTCGACCTCATGGGTGTGCGCCGCATTGCCCTGCCCGGGCTCCACATACATGATCGAGAGCGTGAAATTCTTGGCCGGAATGACCGAAGGGTCGGCGTGCTTGCCGGAGCCGCCGGCGCCGATGAAGCGATGCTGGGCGCGCTTGTAGCCCTCGATCTTGGCGTCCTCGAACGCCGCCCAATCGGGCTTCTTCTCGCGGAAGCGGCCGACGAATTTCTGCATGATGTCTTCGATCGGCACGCCCACCAGCTCCGGCGGACGGGGATGGCGTGCAACGCTCATGGGGGGCTCCTGTAATCAATCGCGGTGTCATGCCCCGCGAATGCGGGGCATCCAGTAATCGGTATGCGATCGATGGAACTTATGCTGCGCCCAATACCAAGACCGATGGTTACTGGGTCGCCCGCCTTCGCGGGCGATGACAACCGCGGGGGTTCCGACGTCGCAGGCAGACATTAGGCTCCAGGGGGGCCAGGCGCAACGCGCTGCCTCGCATCCCGCGCCAGCTGCCAGATGCGCGACGGGCTCAAGGGCAGCTCGCGCGGCTCGACCCCAAATGATGCCAACGCATTGGCGACCGCGTTGGCGATCACGCCGCCGACCGGGATGATGCCGCCTTCGCCCGCCCCCTTGGCGCCGAGCGGATTGATCGGCGAAGGATGCGATTCCAGCACCACGGCGCGCAGATTGGGAAAATCGCTGGCGGTGGGCACCAGGTAATCGGCGAGCGAGCCGGTGAGGAACTGGCCGTGCTGGTCATAGACCAGATTCTCCAGGAAGGCGCCGCCCAGGCCCTGCACCAGGGCGCCGATCACCTGCCCGCGCAAGGTCATCGGATTGATGATGCGCCCGCAATCCTCGACCGCCACATAGTCGATGAGCGCCACATGGCCGAGCTTGAGATCGATCGCCACATGGGCGGCGTGAGCCCCATACGCATAGGTGTGCTTCTTGTTGAGGAAGCTGCCTTCGAACGCGACGGCGGCGTCCGATAGGCCCGCGAGCGCAAGCGAGCGGCCGGCCGGGCCTTGCGCCTTGCCGTCGAGGATCGTGACCTCGGCCGCATCGCATTCCAGGCGCTGCGCGGCGCGGGCGCGGATCGCCTCGCGTAACCCGGCCGCGGCCGCCAGGATGGCGGAGCCGCCCATCACCACCGAGCGCGAATGATAGGCGCCGTAGCCGTCGCTCACGCAGGAGGTGGAACCGTGATAGACGCCGCGGATCCGCTCCATGGGGATTTCGAGCGCATCGGCGGCGATCTGGGCGAACACGGTCTCGAGCCCCTGCCCGACCGCGGACGAGCCCACATGGACCGTGAAGGTGCCGTCGGTCTCGAGCACCAGCCGGGCGCTTTCCTTCGGGCCGGCGGCGCCGCCCTCGATGAAGCAGCCGAGCCCGAGGCCGTGATAGCGGCCCTCGATCAGCTTGCCCTGCAGCTTCTCCTTCTGGCTCCAGCCGATCCCGGCAAGGCAGCGCTCGAGCGTGACCTGATAGTCGCCGCTGTCGAACGCGTCCTTGCTTTCGTAGGGCGTGATGGTGGCGATGCTGTAAGGCATCTCGGTCTTGGACACGAGATTGCGCCTTCGCAGCTCGACCCGGTCGATGCGCAGATCGGCCGCCGCCATGTCGATCAGCCGCTCGCGAAAGAAATCGGTCTCGAACCGGCCGGGCCCCCGATAGGTCCCGACCGGGGTCTTGTTGGTCAGCTGCAGCGCCACGTCGATGTCGATGTTGGGGATGCGATAGGGCCCGGACATGAATTGCGCGACATTGCGGGCGCTGATGGCGCCGTTGGTGCGCATGTAGGCGCCGACGTCCGAATAGGCATGGCCGCGCAGCGCCAGGATTGTGCCGTCGTGGGCGCAGGCGATCTCGATGTCGCATTCCTGCTCGCGCGCATGATTGACGGTCATCAGCTGCTCGCGCCGGTCCTCGATCCATTTGACCGGCCGCCCGACATGACGGGCCGCGAACGGGATGAGAAAGTCCTCCGGATAGAACTCGCCGCGCGCCCCGAAGCCGCCGCCGACATCGTTCTCCACCATGTCGATGGCGTCCTCGGCGAGACCCATTTGCCTGGCGAGGGTGCGGCGGTTGAAGAACAGCACCTTGGCGGCGCCGTGGACGGTGAGCCGCCCGCGCGCCGCATCCCACTCCGCCAACAGGCCGCGGGTCTCCATCGGCAGCGCCATGTGCCGCTGCACCCGGAAGCGCTCGCGCCTGGTATAGGCGGCATCCCGGCAGGCCGCGGCGGCATCGCCCAGCACCGCATGGAACTTGATCGCGAGGTTGCTGCCGGTTTCCTCGAACAGGAGCGTCTGGTCCCGCGCCGAGACGTGCCGGTCCGCCACCGCGGGCAGCTGCTCGATCTCGACCTCGATCGCCTCCAGGGCGTCCTCGGCGAGCGCCGGGCTTTCCGCCAGCACCAGCGCCAGCGCCTCGCCCACATAGCGCACCTTGGCATGGGCGATGACCGGCTGGGCGAACGGCTCGAATTGCGGCAGCGGCTGCAGCCGCATCGGCACATGCGGAACCGGGCTGCCGAGATCGGCCGCCGTGATGACGCGGTGCACGCCCGGCATCTCCAGCGCGCGCGATGCATCGATCGAGCGGAGGCGGCCATGGGCGACCGAGCTGCGCAGGACGGCGGCATGCAGCATGCCGGGGCGCGTCAAGTCATCGACATATTCGCCGCGGCCGCGCAGGAAACGCAGATCCTCCAACCGTTCGATCGGGCTGCCGATGAACGAGTTGACGGTCCTCATGCGTGACCCTTCACGGGATCCTTGGCGGCATCGTTAGCGGAATCAAGCGTACTGTCGTGCCCATAGGCGGAGCGGGCGTCGAGCACCGCCTCGACGATGGAGATGTAGCCGGTGCAGCGGCAGAGATTGCCGGACAGAACCTCGCGCACCCGGTCGGCATCGCAGTCGGGCTCCTGGGTCAGGAGCGCGTGCGCGGTGGTGATCATGCCGGGCGTGCAGAACCCGCATTGCAGCCCATGATGCTTGCGGAACGAGGCCTGCAGCGGCGTCAGACGATCGTCATGGGAAAGCCCCTCGACCGTCACCACCTCGACGCCGTCGGCCTGCACCGCCAGCATCAGGCAGGAGCGCACGGCGGCACCGTCCACCAGCACGGTGCAGGCCCCGCAGACGCCGTGCTCGCAACCCACATGGGTGCCGGTCAGCCGCAGATGATGGCGCAGGCAGTCCGCCAGCGTCAGGCGCGGCTCGACCTCCACATCGGCATCCTGTCCGTTGACCTTGAAGCGCGTGCGCATGGCGAGACCTCAATCCGGAATCGGGTGGAGCTTGCCGGCGCTCAGGAGCGCCCGCTCCACCATGGTGCCCACCAAGGCGCGGCGATAGTCGGCGCTGGCATGGATGTCGGTTTGCGGATCGACGGCGGCTGAGGCCGCGGCCTCGGCTTGCGCGATCACGGCTTCGTCGATCACGCGGCCGTCGAGCACGGCCTCCACCGTGGGCAACCGCAGCGGCCGGTCCCCGACCCCGATCACGCCCACATGAGAGTTGCACGCCTTGCCGCCAGCGTTCTGGTCGTACCAGACCGCGGCCGCCGCCATGGCGAAATCGCCTCGCCGGCGCGCGAATTCCTGGAAACCCCAGCGCCGCTGGGCCGGCCAGGCCGGCAAGCGAATCTCCACGATGATCTCGTCGGGCTCGAGCACCGTCATCAACGGCCCGATGAAGAAATCCGCCGCCTTGATGACGCGCGCGCCGGCGCTGCCGACGGTGGCGATCTGCGCCTCGCAGGCGAGCGCGATGCCGGGCATCTCGGCCGCCGGATCGGCATGCGCGATGCTGCCCCCGACAGTGCCGCGATTGCGGATTTGATAATGCGCCACCTCGGCGACCGCGGCGCACAGGAGCGGATGGGCTGTGCGCAAGCGCGCATCGGCCAGGATCTCGCACCAGCGCACCATGGAGCCGAGCACGACGCCGTCGCCCGATATCTCGATCTTGCGCAGCTCCGGCAGCCTGCGCAGGTCCACCAGGAGCGCGGGTGCGGCGAGACGGAACGCCAGCATCGGCACCAGGCTCTGGCCGCCGGCGAGCAGCTTGGCATCGCCGTCGCGCGCCGCCAGCAGCGCAACCGCCTCGGAGAGCTTCGTGGGGCACGCGTATTCGAAGGGCGGGAGCTTCATGGAGGGTTCGCTGTAGGATGGGTTGAACTCTTGCGAAACCCATCAACGCCGCCGATGGGTATCGCGAGAGCTCAACCCATCCTACGAAGGCGCGGCACCAAATTCCAAGAGCCGCAGCGTTCCTACATCGGGGTGACCAAGCGGTCAACGTTGCGGCGCGGCGCCCGAGGCCCTACGGTCGCGGCGGCGGGAGGGTGACCACATGGCGTTGGCTTTGAGCTTGGCGGTCTGCGACTACGATCGCACGCGCGCGATCTTCGACGGCCGCGCCAAGGTGGAGGGCTGCGACATCACGGCGGTCGCGCTCGAGCCCGAGGAGGCGTTCCACCGCGCCTTCAAGTTCAGCGAGTTCGACATCAGCGAGATCTCGCTCTCGAGCTACCTCATGACCACCGCGCGCGGCGATGCGCATTACGTCGCGATCCCGGCCTTCGTATCCCGGCTGTTCCGGCACAGCGGCATCTACATCCGCACCGACCGCGGCATCGCCGGCGCGCAGGACCTCAAGGGCAAGACCATCGGGCTGCCGGAATATCAGATCACCGCCAATGTCTGGATCCGGGGCATCCTGAAGGATGAATACGGCGTCCAGCCGGCGGACATCAAATGGCGCCGCGGCGGGCTGGAGGATCCGGGCCGCGACGAGCGCGCCACGATCAAGCTGCCGCCCGAGATCGACCTTAAGGCCATTCCGGGTGACCGCATGCTGTCCGACATGCTGGCGGCGGGCGAGCTCGACGGCCTGATCAGCGCGCGCGCCCCCTCCTGCTTCCTGCGCGGCGCCCCGCAGGTGGCGCGGCTGTTTCCGGATTATCCAACGACCGAGGAGGCCTATTTCCGCAAGACCGGAATTTTCCCGATCATGCATGCCATCGGCATCCGCCGCTCGCTGGTGGAGCGGCATCCCTGGCTCGCGGTCAGCGTCTACAAGGCGTTCCTCAAGGCCAAGGACCTGTGCATGCACGAGCTCGGCCAGATCGGGCATCTGGCGACCTCGCTGCCGTGGAGCGTCGCCGAATACGACCGGCTGCGCGCCGTCATGGGCGAGGATTTCTGGAGCTACGGCGTGGAGCAGAACCGGCACGTCCTGGAGACGCTGGCGCGCTATTCCCACGACCAGAATTTGTCGGTGCGGCAGCTTCCGGTCGACGAGATGTTCGTGCCGTCGACGTATGAGTTGTCGAAGATTTGACGCGGAGGCGGATTCCCTCCCCCTGAAAGGGGGAGGGTGGCGCGGAACGCGCCGGGTGGGGGTCCCGCTTCTCGGCATATTCGGTGTTTGTGGCGGGACCCCCACCCGACCCGCTTTGCGGGTCGACCTCCCCCTTTCAGGGGGAGGTTCAAGCGCGCTACGCGCCCGCCGCCTTGATCAACCCCCACACCCGCGGCGGCGACAGCGGCAGGTCGCGGGGCTCGACGTGCAGCGAAGCGAGCGCCGCCGCCACCGCATTGGCGATCACGCCGCCGACCGGGATGATGCCGCCCTCGCCTGCCCCCTTGGCGCCGAGCGGATTGTGCGGCGCCGGCTTCTCCTCCAGGGCCACCGCCCGGATGCTGGGAAAATCGCTCGCGGTCGGCAGCAGGTAATCGGCGAGCGAGCCGGTCAGCAATTGCCCGTGCTCGTCGTAGATGAAATGCTCGAGCAGCGCGCCGCCCAGGCCCTGCACCACGGCCCCGACGGCCTGTCCATGCAGGGTCAGCGGATTGATGATGCGCCCGACGTCCTCGACCGCCAGATAGTCGATGACCTGCACATGGCCGGTCTTGGGATCGACCGCCACATGGGCCGCATGGGCGCCGTAGCTGTAGGTGCGCTTGTTGCTCGCATAGCTGCTTTCGACCGTGAGGCCGGCGAGCTCCCGCAACGCGATGGTGGCGCGGCCGGGCCCGATGGCGGAGTCTTGATCGATGGCGATGTCGCCGGCCGCGCAGCCCAACCGCTTCGCCGCCGCGGTTCGGATCGCCTGGCGCAGCTCGGCGGCCGCCAGCACGATGGCGGAGCCGCCCATGACGGTCGAGCGCGAGCTGTAGGAGCCGAAGCCTTCGCTCACATGATCGGTCGAGCCGTGAAACACCCCCTTGATCCGATCCATGGGGATTTCCAGCGCGTCAGCAGCAATCTGGGCAAACACGGTCTCGATGCCCTGGCCGACCGAGGAGGAGCCGACGAAGACCGACACCTTGCCGTCGGGCTCGAGCTTTAGCCTTGCATTCTCCTTCGGACCCGAGGCACCGCCCTCGATGTAGCAGCCGATGGCGAGCCCGTGGTAGCGGCCGTCGATCAGCCGGCCTTGCAGGCCTGCCTTTCCGGCCCAATCGAACTCGGCGAGGCAGCGCGCGAGCGTGCTGCGATAGTCGCCGCTGTCGCACTCGGTCTCGATGTCGAGCACGAGGATTTTGGCGAGCGCATAGGGCATCTCGGATTCGGGAATGAGATTCTGCCGGCGGAACTCGACCGGGTCGTGGCGCAGCTCCCGGGCCGCGATGTCGATCAGCCGCTCGCGGAAGAAATCGGCCTCGAACCGGCCCGGTCCCCGATAGGTGCCGGACGGCGTCTTGTTGGTCATCAGCAACGAGACATCCATATGAACATGCGGGATGCGGTAGGGTCCCGACATCACCTGCGCGATGTTGCGCGAGGCGGTCGCCCCGACGGTGCGCAGATAGGCGCCAAGATCGGTGAAGGCCCGCCCGCGCAGGCCCAGGATGGTGCCGTCGCGGGCGCAGGCGATCTCGAGCTCGCATTCGGCGTCGCGGGCGTGGTTGGTGGCCAGCAGGTTCTCGCGGCGGTCCTCGATCCATTTGACCGGCCGGCCGGTAAGGCGCGCCGCAAATGGGATCAAGAAGTCTTCCGGGTAGAACTCGCCGCGAGCCCCGAAGCCGCCGCCGACGTCATATTCCAGCATGCGAATGGACGCCTCGGGCAGGTCGAGCATCTTGGCCAGCATGCGCCGGTTGGGGAACGGCACCTTGGCGGCACCCGACACCGACATCCGGGCGCGCCCCGCGTCCCATTCGGCCAGCAATCCGCGCGGCTCCATGGGCACCGCCGAATGCCGCTGCACCGTGAACCGCTCGCGGCGCGTATAGGCGGCCTCGCGAAACGCCACCTCGATATCGCCGCGCACCGCCGTGATGGTGCTGGCGATGTTGGTTCCGGCTTCCTCGAACAGGAGCACATCGCCGTTGCGGGCCGCCGTCCGGTCGGCCACGGCCGGGAGCGGCGCGATATCGACCAGGATCGCCTCCAGGGCATCCTCGGCGAGCGCCGCGCTCGCCGCCACCACCACCGCGATCGGCTCGCCCACATAGCGCACCTTGCGGTGCGCGATGACCGGCTGCTCGTATTGCCGCAGCGCCGGCAACGGCTCCTGCCGCAGCGGAATCGTCGGCACCGTCGCCCCGATCTCGGCAGCCGTGATCACGGCGACCACGCCCGGCCGCGCCCGCGCTGCAGCGGTATCGATCGAGCGGATGCATCCATGAGCGACTTGGCTGCGCAGGATCACCGCATGCAGCAGCCCCGGGCGCGTCAGATCATCGACATATTGGCCGCAACCCTTGAGCAGGCGCAGATCCTCGACGCGCTCCACCGGGCTGCCCACGAAGGCATTTGATTTACGGGTGTGTTCCATGCGGGATTCGAGAACTCGGGCGGCGGCCCGACCGTGTTGTGCCGGGGGTTGCCACTACCTATGTCAATTGCGGGTGGCAAGCCAGCCGAGACGGCTGGCAGCTGCCTCGTGGGGCGCGCAAACGGGAATCCCACCATGCGCATGATCAAAAGATTATCCGCGCCGCTGCCCGCCGCGGTGGCGATCGTCCTCCTGTCCGGCGGTCTCGCGCTGGCGCAGGGCTATCCGCCGGGCGTCAATCCGAGCAATCCGCAGGACCTCACCAACCGCAGCAACCCAATGAGCTTGACGGTGCCGGGCGCCAGCAATCCGCAGGACCTGGTCCGCTCGCCGGCGCCTGCCCAGGTGGTCTCGCCGCTGCCCGGCCCCGACGCCGGAAGGCCGCCGACGCTCAGCCTGTCGCTGGGACATACCCATACGGTCAAGCCGGTCAAGAAACCGGCCCGGCATAAGCACGGTGCCGACGAGGAAGGCCAGTAAGGCGCGCATGCGCGCCGCAAGCACGTCTTGCGCGCAACCCTTGCGCTCTACGGAACTTTTGCGCTGGCCGCGTCGCGTAGCCGCTATGCGACATTGTCATTTTACAGCGTGCTCATTTGCGACCAGAGTCCGGTGCGGGTTTGTTACAGACGGGCTTGGACCAAATCTCCCAAATACGTCAATAAAGCTTACCTTTTATGAAATGGCGCTACGAGAGCGATCCACGGCGGCGCGCCACGCAGGCCCGGCGCCGAAGAAGCCTCGTAACCCTGGGAGCCTCGACTGAATGATCGCCCTGGTCCGCATCGCCCTGCGGCGGCCCTACACTTTCGTCGTGCTCGCGCTCCTCATCCTGATCGTCGGTCCGCTGGCGGCGTTACGCACGCCCGTGGATATTTTCCCGGACATCAGGATCCCGGTGGTGGCCGTGATCTGGCAGTACACCGGGCTGCCGCCGGACCAGATGGCCGGCCGCATGACCACCCAGTTCCAGCGCGCATTGACCACCACGGTCAACGACATCGAGCATATCGAGGCCAACTCGTACAACACCTTGAGCATCACCAAGGTGTTCTTCCAGCCCAATGTCGACATCCGCATCGCCAACACCCAGATCACGGCGGTGGCGCAGACATTGCTCAAGCAGATGCCGGCCGGCGCGACGCCGCCATTGATCCTGAACTACAACGCCTCGACGGTGCCGATAATCCAGCTGGCGCTGTCGGGACAAGGCATGTCCGAGCAGGCGCTGGCCGACCTCGGCAGCAACGTGATCCGCACGCCGCTCGTCACCGTGCCGGGCGCGGCAATTCCGCTGCCCTATGGCGGCAAGCAGCGGCAGGTGCTGATCGACCTCGATTCGCTCGCCATGCAGGCGCGCGGGCTGTCCGGGCAGGATGTCGCCAATGCGCTCGCCGCGCAGAACCTGATCACGCCGGTCGGAACGCAAAAGATCGGCGGCTTCGAGTACTCGATCCAGCTCAACAACGCGCCTTCCGCGATCGACGCGCTCGGCGACCTGCCGATCAAGGCCGTCAACGGCGCCATGGTCTACATCCACGACATCGGGCACGTGCGCGACGGCAACTCGCCGCAAACCAATATCGTGCATGTCGACGGCAACCGCTCCGTGCTGATGCAGGTGCTCAAGAACGGCTCGGTCTCGACGCTCGCGATCATCGCCGGCATCAAGCAGCAGGTAGAGGAGCTCAAGGCGATCCTGCCGAGCGCACTCAATATCGCGCAGATCGGCGACCAGTCGGTGTTCGTCAAGGGCGCGGTCGGCGGCGTCATCTACGAGGGCACCATCGCGGCGGCCCTGACCAGCCTCATGATCCTCTTGTTCCTCGGCAGCTGGCGCTCCACCGTCATCATCGCGATCTCGATTCCGCTCTCGGTCCTCGGCTCGATCGCGGCGCTGGCGGCGCTCGGCGAGACGCTCAACATCATGACGCTCGGCGGGCTCGCGCTCGCGGTCGGCATCCTGGTCGACGACGCCACCGTGACGATCGAGAACATCAACTGGCATCTCGAGCAGGGCAAGGAGGTCGAGACCGCGATCATGGACGGCGCCGCCCAGATCGTGACGCCGGCCTTCGTCTCGCTGTTGTGCATCTGCGTGGTGTTCGTGCCGATGTTCTTCCTGGAGGGCGTGGCGCGGTTCCTGTTCGTACCGATGGCCGAAGCGGTGATGTCGGCCATGGCCTGCTCCTTCATCCTGTCGCGCACCCTGGTGCCGACCATGGCGAACTATCTGTTGCGCAAGCACGCGCCGCACACCGACCTGCACGGGCTCGACGGGCCGTTGCCGCGCTCGCGCAATCCGCTGGTGCGGCTGCAGCGCGGCTTCGAGGCGCGCTTCGAGCGCTTTCGGCTCGGCTATCGGGAACTTTTGACCCTGGCGCTGCGCCGCCGCGCGGTGTTCGTGGCCGGATTCCTCGGCTTCGTCCTCGCCTCGTTCGCGCTCGCGCCGTATCTGGGCCGCGACTTCTTCCCCGCGGTGGACGCCGGCCAGATTCTCATGCACGCCCGCAGCCAGATCGGCACCCGGGTCGAGGAGAACGCCAATCATTTTGCCGAGATCCAGAAGGCGATCCGCCGGGTCATCCCGCCCAAGGAGCTCGGAACGCTGGTCGACAATATCGGGATGCCGGTCAGCGGCATCAACATGACCTACAATGCCACCGGCACCATCGGCACGCAGGACGGCGACATCCAGATCAAGCTCAAGGAAGGCCACCGGCCGACGGCGGATTATGTCCACACCTTGCGCGAGCAGCTGCCTGGGCTGTTTCCCGGAACCACGTTCTCGTTCCTGCCGGCCGATATCATCAGCCAGATCCTGAATTTCGGCGCGCCGGCGCCGATCGACCTGCAAATTCGCGGCCCCAACCTGGCCGCCGACCTCGACTACGCCCAGGCACTGCTGCGCAAGCTGCGGCATATCCCGGGCCTGGTCGACGCCCGCATCCAGCAATCCCTGAGCAGCCCCGGCTTCAACGTCGACGTCGACCGCACCCGCGCCCAATATGTCGGGGTGACCGAGCGCGACGTGAACAACAGCATGGTGGTCAACCTCGCCGGCAGCAGCCAGGTGGCGCCGACCTATTGGCTCAATCCGGACAACGGCGCGTCGTATCCGATCGTGATGCAGACACCGCAGTACCAGATGGACTCGTTGACCGCTCTGCGAAACCTGCCCATAACGGCCGCCGGCGCGCCTTCGCAAACGCTCGGCGGGATCGCCGACGTCACGCGGGTGGCCAGGAGCGCGGTCGTCTCGCAGTACAACATCCAGGCCATGATCCAAATCTACGCGACCACCCAGGGGCGCGATCTCGGCGCGGTCGCCTCCGACGTGCAGAAGGTCGTGGACGCTACGGCAAGCGACATGCCCAAAGGCGCGCGCGCCGTGCTGATCGGGCAGGTGCGCACCATGAATGCGGCTTTCGCCGGGCTGCTGCTCGGCCTGCTCGGCGCCATCGTGCTGATCTATCTGCTGATCGTGGTCAATTTCCAGTCCTGGGCCGACCCGTTCGTGATCGTCACCGCGCTGCCGGCGGCGCTCGCCGGCATCGTCTGGATGCTGTTCGCCACCGGGACCACCTTGTCGGTCCCGGCGCTGACCGGCGCCATCATGTGCATGGGGGTGGCGACCGCCAACAGCGTCCTGGTCATCAGCTTCGCGCGGGAACGCCTGGAGGTGCTGGGCGATCCGGTCGCCGCAGCCCTGGAGGCCGGATTCGTGCGTTTCCGCCCGGTGCTGATGACCGCGCTCGCCATGATCATCGGCATGGCGCCGATGGCGCTCGGCCTGGGTGAAGGCGGCGAGCAGAATGCGCCGCTCGGGCGCGCGGTCGTGGGCGGCCTGATATTTGCCACCGCCGCAACCCTCATGTTCGTACCGGTCGTGTTCAGCATGATGCACGAGCGCAAAAGCGAGATGCCTGCCGCCGCGATGGGAGAGGTCGGTGTCTGAGCCCACCACGCCCGTCGTGACCCGCCGCGGGCTGCGCATCGCCGGCATTGCGGTCGCCGCCGGCGCCGCCGTCATCGTGGTGACCGGCATCACGACGCGCCGGATGGCGGATGCGCGGCTCAGCGAATGGACCGAGACGCAAGCCGTGCCCACGGTCGCGATCGCCATTCCGGACTCGCAGGGCAAGAGCGCGACCATCGATCTGCCGGGGCGGCTGGAGGCCTATTCGCAGGCGCAGATCTACGCGCGCGTCAGCGGCTACCTCATGGGGTGGGATGCCGACATCGGGGCGCCGGTCAAGGCCGGACAGCTGCTCGCCGAGATCGACGCGCCGGATCTCGACCAACAAATTCTGCAAGCCCAGGCCGACCTCGCGAGCGCGCAGGCCAATGCGGTGCTGGCGGACGCGAACCTGCAGCGGTCGCAGTCGCTGGTCAAATCGGGTGCGGTGACCAAGCAGGATCTCGACCAGAAGACGGCCGACTCCGCCAGCCGACAGGGGCTCGTCAGCTCGACGCAGGCCAATCTCGACCGCTTGCGCGTGATGGAGAAATACAAGCACATCGTGGCGCCGTTCGACGGGCTGGTCACGCAGCGCACCACCGACATCGGCGCGCTCATCAATGCGGGCGGCAGCGGCGGGCCGGCATTGTTCGTGGTCTCCGACACCAGCAGGCTGCGCGTTTATGTCAATGTGCCGCAAAACTACGTGCCCGGCGTCAAGATCGGCACCAGGGCGCAGCTGTCGGTGCCGGAATATCCGGGCCGCAGCTTCACGGCGACCGTCAACGCCTCCGCCCAGTCGGTCGAGGCCGGCTCCGGCACCACCCGGATGCAGCTTCTGGTCGACAATTCCGCCGGCGAGCTTTTGACCGGCGCCTTCGTCAACGTGCGGCTCGAACTGGCGCATCCCGAGATCGCCATCAACGTGCCGGCGAGCGCGCTGATCATCGGTCAGGATGGAGTCCGGGTCGCGACCGTGGCGGCCGATGACCGGGTGGTCCTCAAGCCGGTCACGATCGCGCGGGATCTCGGCAAGGTGGTCGAGATCGCGTCCGGCCTCAGCGCCGAGGATCGGGTCATCGACAGTCCCCCGGACGGAATCGCCTCGGGCGACCAAGTGCGCGTGGCCGGCAGCCCCGACCCCAAGCTTCCGCCCGAGACCGCGTCCGCCAAGCGCGCGCCCGGGAAGCCGCCTGGATAGGGATAGAGCGGCAGACGAACAAAGCCCGACAATAAGGTCGGGCTTTGTTGTTGGCGCGTGTGTGATCGGTGGTGCAGGCCTCGCTACGAGCCCTTCACCATCGAGCGTCAGCGGTCCTGAATTTGCTCGTGTGACACACGGTGCTTCTGCTTGGGCGCGACGTAGCCGTAGGCCTGTCCGGCGATGCCCGTCCCGGTGTCGGCATGCCGGGCCGCATAGCCGGGGAACCAGCCCGGGTGATAGACCGGATTCACGCCGTCGGTGTTGCCCGGGAGGACGTATCCGCCGCGCTCTTCGTTCTGGTCGCCCGCGAGGGCCGCCGAGGCCGTGCCGAGCATGAGCGCCGCCGCGAGAACAACCTTGGTCTTGGTCAACATTTTGAAATCTCCATCTGTCGTTTTTATTGCGAACTCGTTCGCGGTCTGGAAATATTGCCGGATCGGTTTATCGCAACGCACAAATTTTTGATTTGAACTGCAGGGCCGGAACAGAAGGCTCAGCCTCTGCATAGAAGTATGAAATAAATCAATAAGTTAATCGACATCTCGGAACCGGTTCAGGTCCATTCTTGGGCTTGAACCGGGCCAATCTGGATTTACCTGGAATCACTTTATTGTGCACCGCATTATTTCGGGTTGAGCCGGATTCCGGTGAATTTCCACTGCGACATCTCCTCCATGGCGTAGCGCACGCCCTCGCGGCCAAAGCCGCTCGAGCCGACGCCGCCGAACGGATAGGTGTCCAGCCGGAACCGGCTCGCCTCGTTGATCCAGAGCGAGCCGACCCGCAGCTGGCGCGAGACCTTGAAGGCGGTCTCGAGGCTCGCGGTGAAGCAGGCGCCCTGCAGGCCGAACTCCGACGAATTGGCGAGCGCCAGCGCCGCATCCACGTCGGCGACCGGCTGCACCACCACCACCGGGCCAAACGCCTCCTCGGTCATGAGCCGCGCCCCCGCGGGCGCCTCCGCCACGATGGCGGGGCCCAGGATGGCGCCGCGGCGCTCGGCCTTGAGGACCAGGCGGGCGCCCTTGGCGACCGCATCCGCCACCATCTGCTCGACCCGGTCGGCGGCGGCGGCGCTGATCATGGGACCGACATCGATGGTCGGATCGTCGGGGTCGCCGACCTTAAGCTTCCTGGCGGCCGCCACGAACAGCTCGAGGAATTTCTCGTAGACCGGCTGCTCCACGATCACCCGCTGGGCCGAGATGCATTGCTGGCCGCTCGCCTCGAAGCCGGCACCGGCCATGCGGGTCGCAGCATCGGCGAGATCGGCGTCGGCGCAGATGATGTTGGCGGCGTTGGAGCCGAGCTCGGCGACGAAACGTTTTGCGCCAGCCGCGCGGGCGAGCTCGTGGCCGGCCGCGGTGCTGCCGGTGACCGTAAGTGCCGCGACCAACGGATGCGCCGCCAGCGTAAGCGCGGTCTGCCGTCCGCCCGGCACCACGTTGAACAGCCCGTCAGGCAGGCCTGCCTGCTTGACGGCTTCCGCCAGCAGCAGCGCCACCTCGGTGCCGGGGGGCGAGGGCTTGACCACCACCGCATTGCCCATGGCGAGCGCGGGCGCGAGCTTCTGCACCAGGAGATTGACCGGCCCGTTGAACGGCGTGATGGCCGCCACCACCCCGTAGGGGACCCGGGTGGTGAAGCCGAAGCGGCCGGCGCCGGCCGCATTGGCATCGAGCGGCAGCACCTCGCCGTTGAGATGGGGCAGTTGCGCCGCGCAGGCGCGGATGAAGGCGCCCGCCCGCTTGGCCTCGAAGGTCGCGGCGCGCCTCGGCTTGCCGATGATGCGGATGAGCGAGGCGATGAGCGCCCCTTCGATCTTGTCGATGGCGTCGGCCGCCGCCATCAGCCATTCGGCCCGCTTGGCGACGGTCGCGTCCTGATGCTTCACATAGGCCGCATGGGCGTGCTTGACCGCGGCGTCGATAATGGCGGCGTCGGACTCGACGAAATGGGAGGCCACGGTCGCGTCGATCGGCGACAGCAGCGGAGAGAAGGCGGTGCCGGGCGCGACCTCGGCGGTGCCGCCGATCCACGGCAAATGACGGGCGGAAACGTTCATCACGGCTTCTCCTTGAGGGTTGCGACTTGCCTGGTGCCGGACGTTACACCAGCTGGCCTTCGCTGAGCGGGATATCGCGCATGGTGCTCGGCACGAACAGCTCCTCAATCGCGAGCCGCCGCTCGCTCAGGCCCTGCTCGGCGGTATATTGCAGCAGCGCCTCGATGGTCGGGCGATTCTGCGCGATGCCGTAAGGGTACCAATCGGGCCCGATGATCGCCTGCTCCTCCTCGATCATCGGCTGCAGCCAGGCGAACGACGCCTTGGGCGAGCCGGTCTCCAGCAGCAGGCGGTAGCAATGCTCCTTGGCGCGGCAGAACGACTGGTAGAGATTCATCGCCACCCACGGATCGCGCTCGTAGATGTCGCGGCGGATCACCACGGTATGCATGATCGGGTAGATCCTGGTGCGCCGGTAGTAGTCCTGCTCGAGCGCCCGGTAATCGGGAAACAGCCGGTGCACATTGGCGGCGCCGCGCCGGAACGACAGCGGATTGTTGGCGGTCATCAGGAAGTCGATCTCGCCTCGCTCGAGCAGATCGCCGAGCTCGGTGCCCGCCGGCGCTTGGGTCACTCTCACGTCGGGCGGCAACGCGTGCTGCAGCCGCGGGGCGCGGCCCTGCACCCATTCGACATCGCCCGGCGCAACGCCGTATTCGTGCTGCAGCAGCCCGCGCATGTAGACCGCCGCCGTCATGCTGTATTCCGGTACGCCGCCGCGCTTGCCCTTGAGGTCGGCCGGCTTGGCGATGCCCTTGGCGGTGTTGATGAAGAAATAGCCGTGGCGGAACACCCGCGAGGGAAACACCGGGATGGCCACGAACGGCGAGCGGCCGCCGCTCACCAGCGTGGCGTAGTTCGACAGCGACATTTCCGAAGCGTCGAACTCCTGGTGCTGCAGCATCCGCCAGAAAATCTCGGCCGGCTGCAATGTCACGTAGTTTAGCTCGATGCCCTCGGGCCGGATGGTTCCGTCGCGAAGGGCCTGGGTGCGGTCGTACGGCCCGCAGGCCAGGGTCAGGCGCAGATCGGTCATGAGCGTCCTTTTGGTCGGCGCCGGCAGCCTTCCCGTGACCCCGGCGCGCTGTCAAGCCTGGGACGCGCACGAGCGGACCGGGGCGCCGTGTTGACATTGCGGATGACGCCGTCATCAATGGGTTTGCGTCACCCACAACTTGAACCTCTTGGTCGCGAATATGATCGGGACTGTCACGGCGGCAGGGCGGAGTATTGCGGATATCTGCACGCGCCGCGCTTGCATCATTGCGTTGGCGATGGCCGGCGCGCTGCTGGCCGCCGCCCTCACCGGCAACGCGGCGCAAGCCCAGACCAAAATTCGCGTCGGCAAGGCGCAGGCGCAGACCTTCGCGTTCCTGCCCGCCGACGTCGGGGCCGAGACCGGCCTGTTCAAGAAACGCGGCATCGACATCGAGATCAGCAACTTCGCGGGCGATGCCCGGCTGCTGCAGGCCTTGACGGCGGATGCGCTCGATATCGCGCTCGGCGGCGGTCCCACCCTCGCCTTCGTGGCCAAGGGCGCCCCAATGCTGGCGGTGGCGGCGCTGGCTGATGCGCCCGGCACCATCATGGCGGTGGTGCGCAACGACGGTCCGGTCAAGACCGAGGACGATCTCAAGGGCCGCACGCTCAGCGTCTCGACCGCCGGCTCGCTGACCTATTGGCTGGCGCAGCAGCTGTCGCGCTCCCACGGCTGGGGCACCGACGGCATCAAGATCGCCACGCTCGGCGCCTCGGCGGCGCAGGCAGCTGCGCTCAAGACCAACCAGATCGACGGGATCGTGACCGAGACCAGCACCGTGTTCAAGCTGGAGGAGGACGGCATCGGCCGGATCCTGGTGCGGTTCGGCGACCGCATCAAGGACTTCCACGTTCATGTCATCTATGCCAGCCGCAAGCTGATCGAGCGCGATCCGGATGCGGTGCGGGCGTTCCTGGCGGGCTGGCTCGACGCGGTCGCGTATATGCGCGACCACAAGGAGCAGACCATCGACATCACGGCCCGCGTCTCCGACGTGTCGAGGTCGGTGGCGAGCCGCAACTACCAGGAGCTGATGCCGATCTTCAACTTGACCGGCCGCTTCAACCCCAAGGCGCTCGACGTGCTGTCGCGCTCCTTCGTCGAGCTCGGCCTCCTGCCGGATGCCCCCGACATGAGCAAGCTCTACACCGAGGCGTTTCTGCCGAAGTGAGGCCGAGGCGAGCCGCGGATCACTCCGCTGCGACCGCGCTTATTTCTTCCGGCGGTACCAGCGCCGGCCTGCGGTCACCCCGCAGCCAGACCTGCAGCCGATCGAGATAGAGGTAGACCACCGGGGTGGTGTAGAGCGTCAACAGCTGGCTGAACGCGAGCCCCCCGACCATGGCGTAGCCGAGCGGCTGCCGCAGCTCCGAGCCGGTGCCGGTGCCGAGCGCGAGCGGCAGGCCGGCCAGCATCGCGGCCGCGGTGGTCATGAGGATCGGCCGGAACCGCAGCAGGCACGCCTCCCGGATCGCGTCGACCGGCGCCATGTGGCGGTCGCGCTCGGCCGTGATCGCGAAGTCGACCAGCATGATGCCGTTCTTCTTGACGATGCCGATCAGCAGAATGATGCCGATGATGCCGATCACCGACAGGTCCATGTGGCCAAAGTTGAGCGCGAGTAGCGCTCCCACCCCGGCGGACGGCAAGGTCGACAGGATCGTGAGGGGATGGATGAAGCTCTCATAGAGAATGCCGAGGATGATGTAGACCACGATCAGCGCGGCCGCGATCAGCACCGGCTCGCTCGAAAGCGATGCCTGAAAGGCCTGTGCATTGCCCTGGAAAGTCGGAATGACCGACGGCGGCACGCCGATCTCGCGCGCCGCCTGGGTGATGGCGCCGACCGCCTCGCCGAGCGCGACACCAGGTTGAAGGTTGAACGTCAATGTGACGGCCGGCAACTGGCCTTGGTGCGAGACCTGCAGGGGACCGACCCGTTGCGAATCGACGGTGACGAGGGATGACAGCGGAACCGCGCCGCCGGTCAGCGGCGACTTTACGTAGATGCGCTCGAGCGAGGCGGGCGATTGCTGCAGTTGCGGCAGAATCTCCTCGATCACCCCATAGGTGTTGAGCTGGGTGAAGTACTGGGTGATCTGCCGCTGCCCGTAGGCGTCGTTGAGCGTGTCGTCGATCAGTTGCGGCGAAATGCCGAAGCGGGAGGCCTGGTCGCGATTGACCGCGATGGTGAGCTGCGGCGCATTGGCTACAAGATCGGTCGCGGCGTCGGTCAGCTGCGGTAGCGTGCGCAGCTTCTCCAGCATCTTGGTGGACCATTCGCTCAGCTCGGCGATGTTGGAATCCTGCAACGTGTATTGAAAGCTTCCGCGCGCCGGCCGGCCGCCGACCGTGATGTCCTGGACGGACTGCAGGATCAGGTTGGCGCCGCCGATCTTGGCGAGCTGCCGCCGTAGCCGGTCGACGATCTGCGGCGCCGTGGCGGCGCGCTGATCGCGCGGCTTCAAGGTGATGTATCCACGCGCCGTATTCGCGGTATTGGCGAAGCCGCCGCTGCTGCCCGTGAACATGGCAACCGCGGCCACGTCGGGATCCTGCAGGACGATCTCGTTCTGCTCCTGTATGAGGCGCATCATCTGTTGCGGCGAGGCGCTCTGGGCCGCTTCCGAGAAGCCCAGGAGGACTCCGATATCCTGGATCGGGAAGAAGCCCTTGGGGATTTGAACGAGCAAAACGCCGGTCAGCGCCATGGTGGCGAAGAAGACGCCGAGGGTGATCGCTTGGTGACGCAGCACGATGTCGAGCGTGCGCCGATAGCCGGCGGCCAAGCCGTCGAACCCGGCTTCGACGATCCGGAACAGGCGGCCGTGATTGCCGAAGTCCGGCCGCATGAAACGTGAGCAGAGCATCGGGGCAAGCGTCAGCGAGACCAGCGCCGAGACCGCAATCGAGGCCGTCACCGTCAGGGCGAATTCCCGGAACAGACGTCCGATGATCCCGCCCATCAGCAGGAGCGGAATGAATACCGCGATCAACGAGAAGCTGATCGACACCACGGTGAAGGCGATCTCGCGCGAGCCCTTGAGCGCCGCCTCGAACGGCGCCATGCCGTGCTCGATATGGCGGTAGATGTTCTCCACCACCACGATGGCATCGTCGACCACGAAGCCGACCGCGATCGTGAGCGCCATCAGCGAAATGTTGTCGAGACTGAAGCTGAGCATGAACATCGCGGCGCAGGAGCCGAGGAGCGCCAGCGGCACCGTGAGGGCCGGGATGAAAGTCGCCCAGAAATTGCGCAGGAACAACAGAATGACCATGACCACGAGGCCGATGGTGAGCGCGAGCGTGAATTCCACCTCATGCACGGAAGCGCGGATGGTCTGGGTTCGATCGAGAATGGTCTCGATCTTCATGTCGGCGGGCAGATTGGCCGTGAGCTGAGGCATCATCGCCTCGATCTTGTCGACAATCTCGATAACGTTGGCGCCGGGCTGCTTGGTGACGAGCAGGGCCAGGCCCTGAACATGATTGGTGTAAGCGGCGACGGTGCTGTCGGCCGGGGCAAGAACCGATTGGCCGACGTCGCGAACGCGGATCGGCGCGCCATTGCGATAGGCCAGCACCACGTCCTCGTATTGCTCCGGCACCGTCAGCTGGTCATTCGACGCGATGGTGAAGCTGTTGTCGGGCGTGTTGAGGGTCCCCTTGGCGGCATTGGTGGTGGAGGACACCAGCGCGTTCCGGATCTCCTCGAGTGTCAGGCCGGCGGCGGCAAGCTTGCCCGGATCGAGCTGGACGTGGATCGCCGGCTTCGATTCGCCGCCAATGAAGACCTGCGCCACGCCCGCCACTTGCGACAGCGGCGGAAGGAGGAAGTTGTCGGCAAATTCGTCGAGCACGTGGATCGGCAAGGTGTCGGAATGGATGCCGAATATCAGGATCGCGATATCGGCCGGGTTCTGCTTGCGATAGACCGGCGGCGTCGTCAGATTTTGGGGCAAGCTCCTGCCCGCAGCCGTGATCGCGGCCTGCACGTCCTGCGCCGCCGCATCGATGTTCCGGCTCAGGTCGAACTGGAGCACGATCGTGGTGGCGCCGAGCGTGCTCGTCGAGGTCATCTGCGTGACGCTGGCGATCTGCCCGAACTGACGCTCGAGCGGCGTTGCGACCGCGGACGCCATGGTCTCGGCGCTGGCGCCCGCCAGCGCCGTGGTGACCTGGATGGTCGGAAAGTCGACCTGCGGCAGCGGCGCGACCGGCAAGAACGGAAATGCCGCAATGCCCACGAATGCCAGGGCCGTCATCAAGAGGCAGGTCGCAATCGGGCGCCGGATGAACGGTTCGGAAAAATTCAAGTGGCGCTCCGCTCTACCGCGGCGGCGGGCGGAGCCGTGACGCTCACCGGCGCATTGTTCTGCAGCTTGTATTGGCCCTCGGTCACCACCCGGTCGCCCTCGTTCAGCCCGGAGGTGACGATGGTGAGATCGCCGGCGGTCGGGCCGACCTGGATTTGACGCGCCACCGCGGTGTCGTCGGCGGTGACGGTCCAGGCGAACAGGCCCTTCGGCCCGCGCTGGATCGCGTTCCCCGGCACCGCGACGACGTTGCTGCGCGTCTCCAGCAGCAGGCGGGCATTCACGAACTCGCCCGGCCACAGCCGGTCGTCCGCATTGGCGAAGATGGCCTTGAGCCGGATCGTGGCGGTCGCCTGGTCGACCGCGTTGTCGACCAGGAGCAGCTTGCCGGTGCTCAGCGCGCGGCGGTTGTCCTGATCATAGGCGATCACCTCGATCCCACCGCGGTTCATGGCCTCGCGCACATCGTCCAGCACGCGCGACGGCAATGTGAACATGACGGCCGCCGGTTGCGCCAGCATCAGCGTGGCGATCGGCCCGGCATCGGAGGCATGCACGACATTGCCGGGATCGACCAATCGCACGCCGATACGCCCGTCGCTCGGCGCCGTGATGGTGGTGTAGTCGAGCTGGGTCTGGGCCGTCTCGATCGCGGCGTCGTCGGCATCGAGCGCGGCGGTCAGCTGGTCGACCTTGCCCTGCTGCAGATCGACGTTCTGCTGGCTCTCGAAGCTCTTGAGCGCCAATGTCTTGAAGCGGGTGAGATCCTTCTGCGCGGAGCCGAGCAGCGCCTCGTCCTGAGCCTTTTTCGCCTTGGCCTGATCGAGCGCGGCCTTGAACAGGCGCGGATCGATGCGGGCGAGCACGTCGCCCTTCTTGACGTGCTGGCCTTCGGTGAACGGCACCTCCTGCAGCTTGCCGTCGACCTGGGAGTGGATGCCGACGCTCGAGCTCGGCTGCACCGTGCCGAGACCGGTGAGGTAGATCGGGACATCCCGCCGGCTCACGATCGCCACGCTCACCGGAACGGGCGCACGGCCAAGTGCCCGGGCGGGGCGCCCGGCATCGGCAACCTCGGCGCTGCCGCGGTACCAGTAAACGGCTCCGCCGCCGCCGATAACGGCGGCAAGGACCAGGGCGGTCAGCCGAAAGCCCCGACCCCGCCAGCTACCCATCATACTGCTCCCCATTGTGCGGCTTGTAACACCTAAGAAATACTTATGCCTGATAAATTTTCCATCAAATTGCCCGCTCGCCACCAGGAAGGCGGTCCTGCAAATCAGCGCGCATTGTCGCGCTCCGGCCATGGGAAATCGATTGCGTTAACGGCGGTTTTCCTTAACGGGCCGCTAACGGGGCCTCCCTATGATGGTCCCGAATTGTGTCGTTCCGCGTGCAAGGGACCATGGCCAAACCGCCGCCCACATTCGCCAGCCTGGAGGGTCTGCTCGATCATGGTCACCGGGATGGGTTCGACATCCGCCCGACCCTGCTACGGGTCCTGACCGACCTCTATCTGCAGAAGCCGACGCATCCGCCGGACGATGAGCGCTACTACACCGAGCTGGCGCTGCGGCTGATCAACTCGACCGACGTGCCGGCACGCGCCGCGGTGGCCGAACGGCTGGCGCTCTACCCGGCCTCCCCGCGGGCCGTCGTCCTGCGCCTGGCGCGCGACGTCATCGACGTCGCCGGGCCGATCCTGCGGCATTCGCCCGGCCTCACCGCCGCCGATCTCGAACTCATCATGGTGGAGTGCGGCTCGGCCCATGCCGCCATCATCGCGATGCGGTTGCGCCGCCCACAACCGCAAGCCGTCGAGCGGCCGGCCGCCGCGGGTCCGCAGGCCTCCGAGCTGCGCGAGCTGTTCTTTTCAGCGAGCAGCGCCGAGCGCCAGCACATCCTCGTCAATCTGGAATATGTCGGCCCCGCGTCGCCGCGGGCGATGCCGGAGCGCACGGGCGAGATCGTCAGCCGGCTCGAGACCGCGGCGCTCTCGCATAATGTCGACGCGTTCACCCGCGAGGTCGAGATCGCGCTCGGCGTGTCGGCCCGCCTGGCGCGGCGCATCGTCGGCGACGAGCTGGGCGAGCCGATCGTGGTAGTGGCCAAGGCATTGCGGGCGCCGCGCGCGGTGCTCGAGCGCATCCTGCTGTTCGTCAATCCGCGCATCGGGCAATCGGTACAGCGGGTGTACGAGCTGGCGACCCGCTATGACGAGATCAGCACCCAGGCGGCGCTGTGCCTGGTCGCGCTCTGGCAGGCGAGCGACCCGCGCGAGCAGGATATGGCGCGCCCGCAGCCGCTCGCGCGCCGCCCGATGCCCGAGGGCGGCCGGCCGGCTTCGCCGCCGGCGGCCCGCCGTCCGCTCCTGCATCGCGATCCGCGCCCGCGCGGCCTGGTCAGCCGCTGACCGGCCGGCGTCAGGCGACCACCCGTTCCAAAAAGTGGCGTCCGGCGCGATCCTCGACCTCGAGAACCCAGGCGTCGGGATCGAACCGGATCTCGCGCACGATCCGCTCCTCGACCTTCTGTTCCGGTGCCGGCTGCTCCTCGAGGCAGCGGCAAAACGCCCGGTCGGACGGGTGAGCCTCGTCGAAGGCGGACTGTGGCGCCGGGCCGAACAGCTCGGCGGTGCCGTCGAGGCGGTTGAGCTTGATGAAGATCGCGCCGGCCTCCTCGGCGCCATGCCGGCGCACCGCTGCAAAGGCGCCTTCGCCGTTGCAGCGCCGCAGGTAGGCCGCTACCCAGATCGCGGACTTGAGGCGCATATGACCGCCAACGGATCGCGGGATATCGCGATCCGACTTGGTACTAATCCAGCGGTCGCCCGGTCAACCCGGCGAGCTCGCGCGCAACCCGTTCCGACGGTTGTCCGGTGACCGGCAGCTTACGCTCGCGCTCGAATTTCTCGATCGCGGCGTGGGTCTCGGCGTCGACGATGCCGGTCGGCTTGATCTGTCCGTAGCCATATTGCGCGAGCGCGCGCTGGAGGCCGAGCACGCGGCGCGAAGACGAAAGTATGTCGCCGATCGCGTCGTTGCGACCCGCGGCCGGCGCCGGCGGGGCTGCTGCCGCGGTCGCGGCCGCCGAAGCGTTCGCCGGCTTGGGCGCCTCGATGCTCGATTTCACGATCGTCTGCAGCAGCGCCTCGTTGGCCTGCAGGCTCGGCTTCATTCCGGCGGCCAGCTCGAAGTCGCGAATCGCGGCGTCGATCTTGGGCCCATGCACCCCGTCGGGGGCGCCGTCGTAAAAGCCCCGGCGTGCGAGCTCGCGCTGAATCTCGGACATGATCTCGGCGGGCGGGCGCGGCAGCGGCGGCATCTCGACCTTGGCCGGCACCGGCTCGCTCGGGCGGGCGCGCGGCATCGCCACCGCGACCGTGTTGGTGGCCTCGGCGGCCGCGACCCGAGAGACCGCTGCTTTGAACAGCGGCGCCGGATGCGGGCCTGATTGCAGGAACAAGGCGTTCACCAGGATGGCGACCGATCCCACGACCCCGACCGTGAAGGCGAGCGCGTCGCGCCCCCCCCAGCCCAGCTGGCGCAGGAAGGCGATGCGCGCACCCAGCCAGCCGGGGCCGGCGTCGTCGCGGCCGCGGTCGGATCGCATGCCGGCTGCTCTGCGGTTACGCACTTTTCTTCACCGTCATGTCTGCTCGCGGCTCCGGCCGCGGCTCCGGCCGCGCGTCGCTCATGAGCGGCACGACGCGGGCCAGCGCCTCGTCTTTGCGGCGCGCGGCTTCGCAATCAAGCGGCAAATGTATAGTGGCGCGAGTGCCCTCGCCGACACGACTTTCGATCTCCATCCACCCCCCGTGCAAAGCCAGCAGTCCCTTCACGATCGATACGCCGAGACCGGTCCCGTCGTGGCGCCGGTCGTAGGACGACCGCGCCTGGAAGAACGGCTCGCCGACGCGCGGCAGATCCTCCGCCCCGATGCCCACCCCGGTGTCCTCGACCGTGATGACCAGATGGGCGGCTTCACGATCGTCGCGTCCGGGTTCATGACCGGCTCGATGGCCCAAATGATGGCCATCGTCATGGCCGGATGCGACCGCCGCGGTGACCGTGATCCTGCCGCCCCGATTGGTGAACTTGATGGCGTTGGACAGCAGATTCAGCATGATCTGCAACAGCGCGCGCTTGTCGGCGATGATGCCCGGCAAGGCCCCCGCTTGCCGCACCCCCACCTCGATTCCGGCCTGGCGCGCCCGCAGCGCGAGCAGCTCGCAGCATTCCGCAATCACCCGCTCGGCCGCCACCGGCTCCGGCACCAGCTCGAAATTGCCGCTCTCGATCTTCGACATGTCCAGGATGCCGTTGACCACCGACAGGAGATGGTGGCCGGACTTGTTGATCAAGTGCGCGTAGTCGTGCCGCTGCTCGGCGCCGATCATCAGCGCGTCTTCCTCCCGCAGCATCTCGGAGAACCCGATGATGGCGTTGAGCGGCGTGCGCAGCTCGTGACTCATGGTGGCGAGAAACCGGCTCTTGGCCACATTGGCGCGCTCGGCTTGCACCCGCGCGTCCTCGGCCGCATGCTCCTCGTCCTTCCTGGCGGTGACGTCGCGCATGACCGCGACCACCTCGCAATCGTTGCCGGCGTCCGGCAAGGCCGCCTGGTCGAGCGGCCAGCAGCTCAGCTCGATCCAGACGAAACCGCCGGCGGCATCCGGCTCGATCGAATCCCGGCGCATGCGAAGCTCGACGGTGCGGCTTTCGCGCATCGTCGCGGCGTCGTTCAGCGCCTTCAGATAGGCGGGCCGGTCGGCGACATGCACCCGATCGAACAGGCCGCGGCCGTACAGCTGATGCGACCCGACGCCGAGCAAAGACTCGGCCGCGGGCGATACGAACAGGACATGGCCATTGCGGTCGTGCCTGGTGACGACATCGTCACTGTTGCGGGCGAACAGCCGATAGCGGTCTTCCTCGGCACGATTGAGCCAGAAAACGCCGAGCGCCCGGGATTCCGACCCCAGCGCGAGCCCCATGGCGTAGAGCAGCGCCGAGACCATGCCCAGCATCGCCAGCATGGCGGGGCGGTCCGCCGCGTGCGAGGGCACCGCCGGGTCGAGCGCGCCCAACAGCAAGAGAAGTCCGGCCGCGCCGAGAGCCACCATCGAGGCCAGCGCGACCACCCGCCGCGAGCCCGAGAGCGCGGCCTCGACCGGCACCAGGACGAGCCAGACCGCCGCGAACGAGCTCAGGCCGCCGGTGGAGAACGCGACCGTGGTGACCAGCCCGGTCAGCGCCAATGCGGACAGCACATGGGCGCTTTCATCCTGACCGGCGCGCGACAGGAAATAGGCGATCACGAAGCCGGCAAGGAGCCAAGCCGCAAGCGCGATCTCGAAAGCGCTCGGCACGCCGCGCGGCATGAAGGCGAGCGCGACGGCGGCGAGCATGACCAGGCCGCCGAGCAGCCGAGGCGCCCCGAAGGCGCGGTGACGGCTTGCCGCCGAGCGGCTTGCCGCGCGCGCAGGCGGCGACACCGACGGATGCAGCAAGGCGGCGAGACGATCGCGAATTGGCGTTAACAGGTTCACGTTCCCAGCGCACGCCTGCGGCGAGACGCGCTCCCCTTATTGATCGCGGGATCGTGTCAGAGGCCACTTAAGCGAACGCTAAGGCGGTGCCCGGGATGGGGTACGCGGCGTCTTTTGGGTTTCTCCGCTTGCGCTTTGCGACCCCATTCTGGCGGCATGGTGAACGGTCTGTTGCCGAACCGCGGCGCGCCACCGGGATCAAAGCCGCCGAAAATCCGGCCGTGCGGGCGGCCTTTGCGGCGCAATTCGAACCAAATACGGGCAAAATGCAGATCATTACAATTTTAGGAAAAAGTGCGGCTCATTCGTCTTGAATTTGGGTAAAATCCGCTCTGTCCAGCGAACCGCGGCTTCAACGCTCTCCGCTAGGTTGGGCTCGAAAGGCGGCCGGTTCGACCGTCGGGGAGCAGAGGCAGGCGAATGCGTTTCCTGTTGCGAGTGGCGTTCTGGCTGGGCGTCATCGTGGTCCTATTGCCCAGAGGCGAATCGCCGCCGGCATCGAACGCGCAGATCAGCGCGACCGACGCCGTCAGCGCCGCGACCGCGACGGTCGGAGACATGCGTCAGTTCTGCGAACGGCAACCGGAAGCCTGCGTGATCGGATCGCAAGCCGCGGTGGCGATCGAGGACCGCGCCAAGGCCGGGGCCAAGCTGCTCTACGACATGCTCAACGAAAAGCTCGCGGCGAGCGAGACCGACAAGTCGGTGACGGCAACCGCGGCCCGGGATGCGAGAGCCATCCCGCTACCGATCGCGCGCCCGTCGCTGCCGACGATGCGGGGCAGTGCGGCGCCGAGCACCTCGCAGGCCAAGGCGCAGACCCAGAACACGCTGACGCCGGCCGACTTGGCCCCCACCTGGCGGGGCCCGCCGACCCGCAAGGACCCGGCCTAGCTCCATTGCGGGCCGAGCGGTCGTGACCGGCGCCCTGGGGGCGTCCAAAAATCTCTCTAACTCTCTGTTCTCCCTGTTTGAAATCCGACCTGGCACGGCGGCGCGCCCGCGGAGGCAATCGTCGCATTCGCTCTTGCGCGACGCGCACCCATATAGCGTTATCAGGGGGGCTCGAGCCGCAACCCTGAGAACCACTGGGCGGAGCAAGACGATCCACGACATGAGCATCGACACGATCGACGAAATCATCGAAAATTTTGCACTGCTCGAGGATTGGGACGACCGCTATCGCTATGTCATCGAGCTCGGTCGCGCGCTGCCGCCGCTTGCGGAGAGCGCGCACAACGCCGCCAACAAGGTGCAGGGCTGTGCGAGCCAGGTGTGGCTCGCGACCAGCGTGGCCGAGAACGGGGCCGGCGGGCCGGTGCTCACGTTCCTGGGCGACAGCGACGCGCATATCGTGCGTGGCCTGGTCGCGATCCTGCTCATCGTCTATTCCGGCAAGCCGGCCCGGGAGATTCTCTCGATCGACGCCGTCGCGCTGTTCGAGCGCCTGGGGTTGCGCGAGCACCTGACGCCGCAGCGGTCGAACGGATTTCGCTCCATGGTGGAGCGTATCAAATCGGATGCGCAGGCGGCGCTCGGCGCGGCGTGAGCGGCTCAGGTTTCATCGCACGCATTAGGCTCTTCGCCGCCTTTGCGGCGGTCTATCTGATCTGGGGGTCGACGTTCCTGGCGTTGGCGCTGGGATTGCAGACGATACCGCCGCTGTTGCTGATGGCGGCGCGCTCGATCGCCGCCGGCGTCATCCTGCTCGCCATCGAGCAGGTTCGCCGGCCGGGATTTCCGCCCTGGCGCGCCTGGGCGTCGGCGGCCGTCTCCGGCCTGCTGCTGTTCGTCGGTTGCCACGGCACGCTCGCCTATGCGCAGCAATACGTTCCCTCCGGCCTTGCCGCGGTCATGCTGGCGACGGTCCCGTTCTGGATCGTGCTGCTCAACTTTTCCGCAGCCGCCGGTGCGCGCGCCCGGGTGCTCACGTTCGCCGGATTGCTGCCCGGCCTCGCCGGCGTCGCGCTGATCGCCTGGCCCTCGGATGCGGGCGCCGCAGCCCGCATCGATCCTTGGATGCTGGCTCTGCTCCTGGCATCGGCATTCTTCTGGGCTGCCGGCTCGCTGCTCTCGCAACGCCAGCAGGCCCTCACCTCGGCCGTCGCCTTGTCGGGGATGCAGCTCGTGTGCGGCGGCGCCGCGCTGCTCGTCGGCAGCGCGTTGACGGGCGAGCTCAGCCGGTTTGCGGCCGGCGACGTGTCGGAGATCTCCTGGACCGCCCTTGCGTATCTGATCGGGGCCGGCTCGGTGATCGGGTTCACGGCCTATATGTGGCTTCTGGACCACGCGCCAGGACCGCTGGTGACCACCTACACGTTCGTCAATCCGATCATCGCGGTGATCCTCGGATGGCGATTTCTCGGCGAGCGCCCGACCTTGCCGATGCTGGCGGGGACCGCGCTGGTCATCTTCTCGGTGGTTGCGGTGTGGCGTCTGGGCAGCCGTGGCGCGGGCGCGGCGGAAACCTAAGAACAGCCCGCCGCGCTATTTGCGGCGGCGGCGTTGCTGGCCCAGCCCCATCTGCTTGGCCAGCTGGGAGCGCGCGGCCGCATAGTTCGGCGCCACCATCGGATAGTCCGGCGCCAACCCCCACTTCTCGCGGTATTGCTCCGGCGTCATCTTGTACTGCGTGCGCAAATGGCGCTTGAGCGACTTGAATTTCTTCCCGTCCTCCAGGCACACGATGTAGTCGGGCGCGATCGACTTCTTGACCGAGATCGCGGGCTTCAACGGCTCGGAGGGAAGCTCGCTTTGTCCGCTCGATACGCGCGTCAGAGCGGCATGCACCTGATTGATCAACGCCGACAGATCTCCCGCCGGCACCGAATTGTTGCTGACATAGGCCGACACGATCTCGGCCGTCAGCTCGATGTAGGTGCCACCTGATGCATTCTCGGTCATGCGCTCTGGTCCCACTTATGAGTACTGGTTCCGCCGTCGCGTGATCTTCAGATCGGCCGACCGAAACCTGTGTTTCGGAGGTATTCGGCCCTGACGCGGACCTGGTCGTTGCCGCAGCCCCGGAGGCGCGCAACATCAAAATCGGACGATATGAATTCTCGCTATATCTATTATTTTTCTTGGGCCGAGGCAAGAAATGTTTGATGTTTGAGGTAGAACCATTCCGGATACTTAAGACAGGCCCCTGGAAGCTACAAGATTAGATGATGTCGCAGGGGCAGGCCGGCCGGCGCGCGTTCGAGTATTCCGCCCAGACCGCGATGCCGCCGGCAGTGTTATGAATTGTTCTCAATATGCGCCCGCAGCTCCGCAATGGAGCCGAACCGGACCGTGCCCTGCGGCAGCTGGGCCTCGATCGATCCGTCCGTGTAGAGCGTATAGGCCATGCCGTCGACCACGCCGGACTTGAGGATCGCAGGCGGCCGCGTTTCCTCCGGCGCCGCAGCGGGCGTCTCCGCCAGGAACGCCCGATCGATCGGCGCTTCGGCAGCCGCCCTGCCGGAATCCTCGCGCGGCCCCTCGAAGCGACGCTGGCCACCGCGCTGGGGCCAGACCGAATCGAAGGCTTCGGACTGCTGCGGCTCGCGCTTTGAGCGAAATAGGAAATCCAGCGCGGGTTTCTTTTGCGAAGCGGCGGCGGCCGCCGGCGCGACCCCATTGGCCCCCGTGCCCCTTGCGGGAGCGGACCCGAGCGGAGCCGCCTGAACGGGCGCGGCCGGAGCAGGTGCGGCCGGAGCGTAAGGGACGTTTGCAGCATCAGCAATATCATCGGCATTGCGGTCCGGGCGCCCAAGGCTCGATCGCAAGCGCTCGATTGCGGAGAACGAAACCTCGGGCTCAGCTTCCGGCGAGGCCGGCTCGCTGGCGCGCCCTTCGAGTTTCCGCGCGAAAACCGGGTTCCGCGGTGGGACCGGCATGGCGGGCTTGACCGAGGCCGGGGCCGCCAGCGGCACCGGGCGGACCGTTTCCGGCGCGGGCGGCTCGGTGGCCTGCGCCGGCTGGAGCACCGGCCGGGCGCCGGCACGCGGCCGCAGCGCATTGGCGATCTGGGTCAGCTGGTCGACCGCCGCGGCCAGGCCGATCAGGATGAAGCCAGCCACCGCCGCGGTGGTGCCGGCCACGATCATCGTGTTGCCGAGATTGAATTCGTTGATCGGAATGCCGAAGCCGATCGCGACGATGCCCGCGGCGGCGAGCAAGATACCCAGTATAAACAAGATCACAGACATACTGGCACGCGCGATCCGTCCGGCTTTTCCCACAGCAGCTGCCCGCCGCTATGGTTACCAAATAATTTTGCCCCCCTTCCGCAGCAATCGCAATGCCTATTCGGGGCCGCAATGGCCCAAATCAGATCGTGATTAATGCAAGCTGGGCAAGACTTTATGGTGGACAGCCGGGCGCCCGGAGCATGCCCGGCGGGCGGGCTCGGCGTTGACCCCGTCGGCGCCGAGAGTTTCCCGGACCGACAACCGGCGCCGCCAACGATGCGTCTAGGCATCGTTGGCGGATCAGCCTTGGTAATGGCTTGCCGGCGTCAGAAGCCGCCGAACCGCTGGGCGACCATGCAGAACAGCATGGGGATCGACAGCATCGTATTGGTGCGCGAGACCAGCATGGCGAGGCGGCCGGCCTTGGCCTTCTCGTCGGGGGAGCACGGCACCAGTCCCAGCGCCTTCTTCTGGTTCGGCCAAATGATGAACCAGACATTGAAGGCCATGATCAGGGCGAGCCACATGCCGATGCCGATGCCATAGACGCCCTTCTGGAAGGTCAGCGCGGTGACCAGATAGCCCTGCATATAGGCGACGATCAGACCGGTCAGCACGGTCGCCAAGGCGCCGTAGCGAAACCAGAACAGCGCCGATGGGGCGATGAACTTGGTGATCGCGGCGCGGTGCTCGACCGGCTCGATCTTGGGGACCGTGGGGATCTGCACGAAGTTGAAGTACCAGAGGATTCCGATCCACATCACGCCGCTGAGCACGTGCAGCCAAAGCATGAAGAAGATCCACCATTGATAGTCGAGCTTGACGAACGACCCGGTGACGAGGCCGGCGAGCAGGACGATCGCGATCAGCAGGACGAGACCTGCCGCAAGCGTCCGTTCGAGCGATTGCAAGATAGCTGCCATGGATCGAATCCCCCCTCATGATTGACTGTGTGCGGCCACGATAGCATATGGGCTCGCCGGCTCAACACTTGTCGAGGCACGTGTCGAGGCATGTTGCGGGAGCGCCGGCTCCTCGCCGCCGCAGGCCCAGGCGAGACCTCCCGGATGCGACCTCGGGCGAATTGATTTCATCGCCTCGCCGCGGCATTACTTTGCGCGCCGTGGCATTCCTACCTTCCCCATCCGGGCTCGCCAGCGGCGAGCCGCAGGCAGGCCCGCTGGTCGATCGGCTGGCGGTCGCGGTGCTCGTCATCATGGCGGGCGTCGCCCTGATGACGTTCCGCGACTACGGGCTCGGCTGGGACGATTACACCCATTCGGAGTACGGCGATCTGCTGCTGGCGCTCTACGGCTCGGGCTTTACCGACCGGCGCGCCCTCTCGTTCGTCAATTTGTACGAATATGGCGGCGGCTTCGACATGCTGGCCGCGCTCGCCGCCAAGGTGGCCCCGTTCACGCTGTTCGAGACCCGCCGGCTGGTCGGCGCCCTGGTCGGGCTGGTCGGCCTGGCGGCCACATGGCGAACCGGGCGGCGCATCGGCGGACCGCTGGCGGGCTTTTGCTCGCTGGTTCTGCTCGCCACCTGCCCGCTTTATATCGGCCACATGTTCATGAACGCCAAGGATGCGCCGTTCGCGGTCGCCATGGCGATCCTGCTGTTGGGGCTGGTGCGCGCATTCGAGACCTATCCGCGGATCGCGCCTGCAACCGTAGCCCTCACCGGGACCGGCTTCGGCCTTTCGATCGGGTCGCGGGTGATGGGGGGGTTCGGGGTCCTCGATCTGGCCGGCGCGCTCGCCTTCCTGGCGATCCTGCAGGCGCGCCTGGACGGCCTGCGCCCGGCCGCGGCGCGGCTCGGACGTTTCGTCCTGGCGCTGCTGCCGGCCGCAGTGCTGGCCTATGCGGTCATGGCGCTGGTGTGGCCCTGGTCGGTGGTCGATCCCTTCAATCCCCTGCGGGCCGTCGAATATTTCTCGCACTTCTTCGAGCAGCCCTGGCATGAGCTGTTCGCCGGCGCGCTTGTGACCGTGACCGAGATGCCGCGCAGCTATGTACCGACGCTGTTTGCCCTGCAGCTGCCGGAAATTTTTCTCGCGCTGGCGCTCGTCGGCGGCGCGGGAGCCGCCATCGCGGCCTGCCGGCGCGACCTCGCCCCCAACCGGCGCGCGATCCTGCTGCTCGTGCTGCTCGCCGCCACGCTGCCGGTCGCGGTGACGGTGCTGGCCCGGCCCGCGATGTATAACGGCATCCGCCATTTCGTGTTCGTGCTGCCGCCGCTTGCGGTCCTGGGGGGGCTCGCGGGCGGCTGGCTGATCGCAACGCTGCGGCGCGCCTCGCCCAGGCTGGCGGCGGCGGCCGGCATCGTGCTCCTGGCCGGCGTCGCGCTCCCGATCGTCGATATGATGCGGCTGCACCCCTACGAATACACGTTCTTCAACCGGCTGGCCGGCGGGGTCGCCGGCGCGCACGGGCGCTACATGCTCGACTACTGGGGCCTCTCGTTCAAGCAGGCGTCGCAGGGGCTCGCCGCGGCGCTCTCGCAGCGGCACGAGAAGAAGCCGTCCGACCGGCCCTGGAAGCTCGCGGTCTGCGGGCCGCACCGCTCGCCGCAGGTCGAGCTCGGTCCGGATTTCGAGACCAGCTGGGACCCGCAGGGCGCCGATTTCGCCCTGATGCTCGGCGAGTTCTACTGCACGACCTTCGATGCGCCGGTCCTGGTCGAGGTCGTGCGCGAAGGCGTGGTCTATGCGCGCGTCTACGACATCCGCGGCCGCTCCTTCACCAGCCTCTTGACCATGCCGGCGCCGTGAGGGCCGCGGCGCGACGGTTTGGTACCCATCCGATTGCCTTTGACGCCATGGAGCCCGGAGCGCTACGATTGCGGCCATCAACAAGGATACAAGGGGAGGAACATGCGCCAGGCTCTTAAACTCATGCTCGCTATGGTCCCGTTCTGGCTTGCCGGCACACCGCTGGCGCAGGCACAGAACGCCGCCGATCCGACCGTCTACATGGTGCGCTACATCGAGGTCACGCCGGGCAGCGAGACGCAGGGTGCCGCGCTCGTCAAGAAGCTCGCCGACGCGAGCCGCAAGGAGGCGGGCGCCGTGCGGTTCGAGGTGGCCCAGCGCACCTCGCCCGCGAACCAGTTCATCACGTTCGAAGTTTGGAAGGATCAGGCGGCACTCGACGCGCATAGCGGGGCAGCGCACAAGCAATTTCTCGACGCCGTGCAATCCGTGCTGATCGCACCGGTCGACGACCGTCCCTGCACGGCTATCGACGTAGCGTCGGTGCAAACGACAGCGGCAGGCGCGATTTATGCCATCACCCATGTCGACGTCGCGCCGCCTAACACGGATGCCGGGATCGCGCTGCTCAAATCCGTGGCGGGACCGAGCCGCAAGGAAGGCGGCAATCTTGCCTTCGACGCGCTGCAACAGACGGCGCGCAAGAACCATTTCGAAGTCGTCGAAATCTGGGGGGACCAGAAGGCCGAGGACACCCATGAGGGCAACACTGCGACCAAGGAGTATCGCGCCAAGGTGCAGCCGCTGCTCGGAGCGCACTACGATCGACGCTGGTACAGGCAGCTCTGATACTCAAGGACGTCTGTGCGGAGTGATGGTGCCCGTCACTCCGCCAGCGCCGCCAATATCCGGGCCCAGCTGCGCGTCCCCTTGTGGAACGAGGTGAGGTCGTACTTCTCGTTGGGCGAATGCACGCGATCGTCGTCGAGCGCGAAGCCGACCATGATCGTATCCATGCCGAGCACGCGCTTGAAATCGCCGACGATCGGGATCGAGCCGCCTTCCCCGACCATCACCGCCTTCTTGCCCCATTCGGCCGACAGCGCCGCCCGGGTCTTGACCAGCGCGGGATTGTCGAACGGCAGCTCGATCGCCGGCGCGCCGCCGAAGCTCGCGAACTCGACCTTGCAGTCGACCGGCAGGCGCGCACGCACGAAGGCGCGGAAGGCGTCGCGGACCTTCTGCGGATCCTGGGCGCCGACCAGGCGGAACGAGACCTTGGCCATGGCCTGGCCCGGGATCACCGTCTTCGCCCCCTGCCCGGTATAGCCGCCGATGATGCCGTTGATCTCGGCGGTCGGGCGGGTGGCGATCTGCTCAATCAGGGTGCGGTCGCGCTCGCCCGCCGCTACCTTGAGGCCAACGCCGCCGAGGAATTCCTCCGCCGTGAGATCAAGACCCACCAGGTCGGCCTTGACCTCGGGCGGCAGCTCGTGAACGCCCTGGTAAAATCCCGGGATGGTGACGCGACCTTGCGGGTCGTGCAGGGCGGCGAGAATCCCTGCCATCACCCGTAGCGGGTTCTGCGCCGCGCCGCCGAACAGGCCGGAATGCAGATCGCGGTCCGCGCAGGTGAGCTTCACCTCCTCGTAGACCAGCCCGCGCAGCGAGGTGGTGATTGCCGGAGTCTTGGCATCCCACATGCTGGTGTCGCAAACGAGCGCGAAATCGAGGCGGAATTCATCGGCATTGTCTCGCACGAAGTCGAACAGGTGCTGCGAGCCGCACTCCTCCTCGCCTTCGATCATCATGGTGATCGGCAACGGCAACCGGCCGGTCACCACCTTGAACGCACGGCAGGCCTCGATGAAGGTCATCACCTGACCCTTGTCGTCACAAGCGCCGCGCCCGACGATGATCTTGCGGCCATCCCCGAGGGTGGCGAGACGCGGTGAGAACGGCGGCGTCTCCCACAGATCGAGCGGATCGACCGGCTGCACATCATAGTGACCGTAGAACAGCACATGCGGACCGGCCGCGCCGCCGCCCTTGCCGACGACCACCGGATGACCCGCGGTCGGCCGCACGCCGGTCTCGAACCCGAGACTGCCGAGATCGTGGGCGACGAATTCCGCGGCCGCGCGGCACTGCGCCTGATAGGCCGGATCGGTCGAGATCGACTGGATGCGCATGAGCTCGAACAGGCGCTCGATGCTGCTGTCGAGATCGGCATCGATCCGTTCGAGGACGGCAGGAAGGGCTTGCGAAGGAGTCATTTGACGGTTCCGTCCATGGCGAGGAAATACGTTGACGCGCACGCCACCGCGCATATGCACCCGGCGGCGGGAGGAGCGGACCTTTCCATAGGCATCGCGGTTCGCGCCGGCAAGGGTCATGGTTGCACCGGCGGGCGCGCCATGCTGGTCGGCATGTGTGCGATCGGACTCATTCGTTGCGGCCCGATGCCGTTCTGTTGCGCAGCCGCCGGGTAATTACCGCATTGGGATGTCGTTTGGGCGTGAACATTCGCGAACGAACCTGGCGCGCACCGCCGACTGATGCACGAATGCAACGGCGTCGCGAAATTTCGCCCGCCCCCGCCGATGACGCGAGCGCTTTGCTTGTCTTCTCAATCTGCGCCGTTCAATATGCGATCAACCTACCGCAAGTGTGGGGCTGAACGAGGGGCAGATGCGTGGGTTGATCGGATATCTCGTCGCCGGCAGGGGGCACCGAGCAGGCGACGGCACGAATGGCCGTCGGCATCCATTGTCGATTCCTGTGCGAAACATTCCTGTGCGAGGAATATCCGGTGCACAGCGCCGATTGAACCTTCGCGGGCATCGCGGTCGACAGCACCCGCGTCCCGACCGAGAGTCATCCGACCGACAATACCAAGACCAGCACTCCCATCACGAATATCTATGCCGCCGAGAGGTTCGCGCGCCATGCGATCGAAGCGATCACACGCGCGATTCCGCGCTTTGGCATGTTCGATCGAGGGCTCCCGAGCAGTGTCAGGCCACTGGCCGGGGAGCGAGGAGAAAGTAATGCCCTATTCGATCAACCAGCTCGAAGGTCTTGATGCGGAGGAGCTCAAGAAGCTGAAGTCGCTGGGAATCCGAACCACCGATCGGCTGCTCGAGGAGGCCAAGACGCCGCGGGGACGCGACCTCCTGGCCGCCAAGACCGGCTTCGACAAGGCGCGCATCCTGGCATGGGCGAACGCGGCCGACCGCATGCGGATCAAAGGAATGGGGAAAGGCTACTCCTGCCTGTTGAAGGCCGTCGGCGTCGACACCGTGCGGGAGCTGAAGTACCGCAACCCTTCCAATCTCGCCAAGGCGATGAGCGAGGCCAACAAGAAGCGCAAGCTCGTTCAATTTCTTCCCTCCGAGAAGCTGGTCATTCGCTGGGTCGAGCAGGCCAAGACGCTGACCTCCAAAATCACCTATCGCTAGCGTCATCGGATGCGCCGGCCGGGCAACCTCGCCCGCGGCCGCGGCGCTTGACACCTCTGCCCGAGCCGGCGCAAAGCCACAGCCATGAGCTCGGCCAGCCACTCCGTGTCCGACAGCCCGCGCACCGCCATCGACGCATCCGGCGCGCTTGCCCGGCTGCTCGCGGCCGGCCGCCCGATCGTGATGGGCATCCTCAACGTCACTCCGGATTCGTTTTCGGACGGCGGCCGCTTTCTCGATCCGGAGGCCGCCATTGCGCATGCCCGCCGCATGGTGGCGGAGGGTGCGGACATCATCGATGTCGGGGCTGAATCCACCCGTCCGTACGGCACCGCCACGCCGGTGTCCTCGGCCGAGGAGGTGCGGCGGCTGGAGCCCGTGCTGACCGCGGTGGCGGCGCTCGGCGTACCGGTATCGATCGACACCATGAAAGCGCAAGTGGCGGCCGCCGCGCTCGAAACCGGCGCCAGCATGGTCAACGACGTGTGGGGCCTGCAGCGCGATCCCGACATGGCGGGCGTGGTGGCGCGCCATGGCGTGCCGGTCATCATCATGCACAACCGCAACACCGCCGATCCGGCGATCGACATCATGGCCGACATGGCGGCCTTCTTCACCCGCTCGCTCGATCTCGCCGCGCGTGCCGGCATCGCGCGCGAGCGCATCGTGCTCGACCCGGGCATCGGCTTCGGCAAGACGCCGGAGCAAAGCATCGCGGCACTGGCCCGGCTCGATCAGCTCAATGCTTTCGGGCTGCCGCTCCTGGTCGGCGCCTCGCGGAAGCGCTTCATCGATAAGGTGTCGCCCGCGCCGCCCGACCGCCGGCTCGGCGGCTCGCTCGCCGCGCACCTCGCCGCGGTGGCGGAAGGCGCCCGCATCATCCGCGCCCACGACGTCGCCGAGACCGTGCAGGCCTTGCGGGTCGCGGCCGCGATTCGAGACGCCCGATGAGCGATCGCATCTTCGTGACCGGGCTGGTGATCCACGCTCATCACGGCGTGATGGAGCATGAATCCAAGGTCGGCCAGCGCTTCGTCCTCGACCTCGAATTGACGATCGATCTGGAGAGCGCGGCGCGCTCCGACAAGCTGGTCGACACGGTGTCCTACGCCGCCATCGTGGAGGTCGCGAGCCGCGCGTTCACGGCGCTAAGCTACCGGCTGGTCGAACGGGCCGCCGGTGCGGTCGCGGACGCGCTGCTGGCGGGGTTCGGGCGCGTCAACGCGGTGCAGGTGACGGTACGCAAGCCACATGCGCCGATCGCCGCGATCTTCGCCGATGTCGGGGTGACTCTGGTGCGGGAGCGCTGACTTGGCGCAGGCGCTGCTCGCGCTCGGCGGCAATCTCGGGGAAGTCCGCGACACCCTCGAGCGCGCCATCGCGCTGCTGTGCGAGGACACGCAGGTGCAGCTCACGGCCCGCTCGTCCGACTACGCTACCCCGCCTTGGGGGATCGAGGATCAACCTGCGTTCGTCAATCTCTGCATCGCGGTCGCGACCGATTTGACGCCGCCGGCCCTGTTGGGCCGAGTGCAGGCGGTCGAGCGGGCGCTCGGGCGCCGGCGCACGCAAGAGCGCCGCTGGGGGCCTAGGACAATCGATATCGATATCCTGGCCTATGACGATGTCACGTTGACGGTACCCGAGCTCACTTTGCCGCATCCGCGCCTGTTCGAGCGCGCCTTCGTGCTGGTGCCGCTCGCCGAGATCGTCCCTGAACGGGTGATCGCCGGCCGGCGGGTGCGCGACGCCCTGGCGGCGGTGGATGCGACCGGCATCAGCCGCCTGCCCCCGCGTGCCGGCCCTTGAGGCTGCAGGCGGACAAGTCGCCCGCGCAAGCCGCCCGCGGCAAAGCCGCCGTTGGCCACAACGCCGCGCCGTGGCACTTTCGTTGCATGGAAATCGCGGCATCCCCGGTGGTGGGGCGGCACGGCGCCGGCTATGCATGAATTCGATCGGAATCCGGGCGATCAAGCGCAATGACCGAGGCACCCGCCGATATCCTGCCGCTTGCCGCCGATTTTCCGCCGGCAACCCGCCAGCAATGGCTCGAGCTGGTCGGCCGCCTGCTCAAGGGCGCGCCATTCGAGCGCCTGGTGGCGAGGACCTATGACGGGCTGACGTTGCAGCCGCTCTATGAGGGCAGCCCGCAGGCGCGCGCGCCGCTCGCACGGATGCCGGGCGGGCGCTGGCAAATCCTGCAGCGCCTCGACCATCCGGATCCCGCCGCCGCCAATGCCGAGGCCCGCCACGATTGCGCCAACGGCGCCGGCGGCCTGTCGCTAGTGCTCGCCGGCGCGATCGGTGCCTATGGCTACGGCTTGGCGGCGAGCGAGGCCGCGATCGCGCGCGCGCTCGATGGCATCGCGCTCGATGCCGCCGGCCCGGCGCTGGAGCTCGATGCCGGCCCGCTGGCCGAGGATGCCGCACGCAACATCGCGGCGCTGCTCCGCCGGCGCAGCGTACCGACGGGTGCGGCCGATATCCGTTTTTGCTTCGATCCGCTCGGGACCATGGCGGCCGCTGGCGCGGCGACCGCGCGCTGGAACGAGACCGCGGCACGCTCGACTCGCTGCATCGCCGAGCTCGCGGGCGCCGGCTTCAAGGGCCCGTTCTTTGTCGCCGATGGACGCCCGATCCACAATGCGGGCGGCTCCGAGGTGCAGGAGCTCGGCTTCGTGCTGGCAGTCGCCACCGCCTATCTGCGGGCGCTCGAAGGCTGCGGCATCGGCCTCGATGAAGCGCGAGCCATGATCTGCTTCCGTCTCGCCGCCGATGCCGACCAGTTCCTGAGCATCGCCAAGCTCCGGGCGCTTCGCCGCCTATGGGGACGCGTCGAGGAAGCGTGCGGCCTGGCGGCGGCACCGGTTTTCATCTCGGCGGAGACCGCCTGGCGCATGATGACCAGGCACGGCCCCTACGTGAACATGCTTCGATCGACCATCGCGGTGCTCTCCGCCGCGCTCGGCGGCGCCGACGCCGTCACGGTGCTGCCGTTCACGCTCGCGCGCGGCCTGCCCGACCGCTTCGCGCGGCGCACCGCCCGCAATGCGCAACTGGTGCTGTTGGCGGAATCCAACCTCGCCAAGGTCGCTGATGCGGCAGCCGGCACCGGCGTCATCGAGGATCTGACCGACCAGCTCTGCGCCGCCGCCTGGGCGCTGTTTCAGGAGATCGAACGCAAAGGCGGCGCGGCAGCCGCGCTGGAGCAAGGCCTGATCCAGAAAAAAGTCGCGCAAGTACGCGGCGCGCGGCAAGCCGCATTGGCGCGGCGCACCGACATGCTCACCGGCACCAGCGATTTTGCCGAGCTGGACGAGCCCGTGGTCGCGGTGCTCGACGTCGCGCCGGTGGTGCCCACAGCGCTACCCGCCGCCGTGACGTTCGCGCCGCTGCCGTGCATCCGGCTGGCCACGCCGTACGAAGCGCTGCGCGATGCCTCCGACCGGATGCTGGCGCAGACCGGCGCGCGCCCGAAAATCTTCCTCGCCAATCTGGGCGTGCCGGCCGATTTCTCGCCGCGCGCAAACTTCGCCGGCAACTTCTTCGCGGCCGGCGGCATCGTGGCGGTGAGCCATGACGGCTCGGCGCCGCCCTCGCCCGCCGGAACACCGGCGGCGACCGACCTCGCCGCCCTGGTGGCGGCGTTCAAGGGCTCGGGCGCCGCGTTGGCTTGCCTGTGCGGCAGCGACGACGCCTATGCCCGCGAGGCCGTCGCGGCCGCGGAGGCCCTGACCGCGGCCGGCGCGGCGCGTCTCTACTATGCGGGCCACCCGTCCCGGGAGGCAGAGCTCGCGGCCGCCGGGATCGGGGCCTTCATTCATGCCGGCTGCGACGCGGTGGCGGTATTGCGGGCGGCGCATGAGCAAATCGGCACGCGCCCGGCGGCCCCCAAAGCGTTATAATGTCGGGCAAGCCGGCCGGGGGAAGTAGAGGACTTATGAGCCCCATTCCGAATTTCGCCGAGGTCGATTTTGCGCGAGCAAAAATCCCCAGCGGGGCGGCTTCAGCCGCCAGCCCGGCGGCGCCCAGCGCCACGGCGGCCAGCGCGGCCGCGCCGGCCCCCTGGCTCACACCCGAAGGCATCGCGGTCAAGCCGAGCTACGGCCCCGAAGATCTCGCCGGCCTCGACTTTCTCCATACCTATCCGGGCATCGCGCCCTATCTGCGCGGCCCCTATCCGACCATGTACCTGACCCAGCCGTGGACCATCCGGCAATATGCGGGCTTCTCCACCGCCGAGGATTCGAACGCATTCTACCGGCGCAACCTCGCGGCCGGACAGAAGGGCCTGTCGGTCGCCTTCGATCTCGCCACCCACCGCGGCTACGACAGCGACCATCCGCGCGTCGCCGGCGACGTCGGTATGGCGGGTGTGGCCATCGACTCGATCATCGACATGCGGACCTTGTTCGCCGGCATTCCGCTCGATCAGATGTCGGTGTCGATGACCATGAACGGGGCGGTGCTGCCGGTGCTGGCGCTCTACATCGCGGCCGCCGAAGAGCAGGGCGTGCCGCCGGAGAAGCTCTCGGGCACCATCCAGAACGACATTCTCAAAGAGTTCATGGTGCGCAACACCTACATCTATCCGCCGGCGCCCTCGTTGCGCATCATCTCCGACATCTTCTCCTTCACCGCCGCCCATATGCCGAAGTTCAACTCGATCTCGATCTCCGGCTATCACATGCAGGAAGCGGGCGCGACCGCCGACCTCGAGCTCGCCTATACGCTGGCCGACGGCGTCGAATATGTCCGCACCGGCATCAAGGCCGGGCTCGACATCGACCGGTTCGCGCCGCGGCTGTCGTTCTTCTGGGCGATCGGCATGAACTTCTTCATGGAGGTGGCCAAGCTGCGGGCCGCGCGCCTGCTGTGGGCAAAGCTGATGCTGCCGTTCGGCCCGAAGGATGCGCGCTCGCTGTCGCTGCGCACCCATTGCCAGACCTCGGGCTGGTCGCTCGCCGCCCAGGACGTGTTCAACAATGTGCCGCGCACCGCCATCGAGGCGATGGCGGCGACGCAGGGGCATACCCAGTCGCTGCACACCAACGCGCTCGACGAGGCCCTGGCGCTGCCCACCGACTTCTCGGCCCGGATCGCCCGCAATACCCAGATCGTGCTGGCGCAGGAATCCGGCACCACCCGGGTGATCGATCCGTGGGGCGGCTCGTTCTATGTGGAGCGCCTCACGCACGAATTGGCGAAGGCCGCCTGGGACCATATCCAGGAGGTCGAGAAGCTCGGCGGCATGACCAAGGCGATCGAGGCGAGCCTGCCCAAGCTGCGCATCGAGGAAGCGGCGGCACGCACCCAGGCGCGCATCGACGCCGGCCAGCAGGCGGTCATCGGCGTCAACATGTTCCGGCCCGAGGCGGAAGCGCCGGTCGAGCTGCTCAAGATCGACAATGCGGCGGTGCGCCAGCTGCAGATCGACAAGCTCGCCCGCTTGAAGCGTGAGCGCGATCCGGCCGCGGTCGAGGCGGCGCTCGCGGCACTCACGCGCGCGGCCGGGGGCGGCAACGGCAATCTCCTGGCGCTCGCCATCGATGCGGCACGCGCCAAGGCGACCGTCGGCGAGATATCATTGGCGCTCGAGCAGGTGTTCGGGCGCCATCGGGCGGAGATCAAGACGATCTCCGGCGTCTACCAGCGGGAGGTCGGCATGACCGACGGCGTCGAACGGGTGAAGAAGCTGGTGGCCGCGTTCGAGGAGAACGAGGGCCGCCGGCCACGCATCCTGGTCGCCAAGATCGGGCAGGACGGTCACGACCGCGGCCAGAAGGTGATCGCCTCGGCATTCGCCGATCTCGGCTTCGACGTCGATATCGGGCCGCTGTTCGCCACCCCCGCGGAAGCCGCCCGCCAGGCGGTCGAGAACGACGTGCATATCCTCGGCATCTCCTCGCTCGCCGCCGCCCACCTCACCCTGGTGCCGCAGCTCAAGGCCGACCTCGAGCAGCAGGGCCGCGGCGACATCATGATCGTGGTCGGCGGCGTGGTGCCGCCGCAGGACTGCGACGCGCTGCGCAAGGCCGGCGCCGAGGCGATCTTCCCGCCCGGCACCGTAATCACGGATGCCGCCGAGATGCTGCTCGAGCGACTCAACCAGCGGCTCGGGCACGTGCGAAACGCGGCGGAGTAGGGAATTCGCGCGGTGCCGGGCGCGGGCTGATTGGCGAATATCAACCAGCTCCAACGATATCGGCCAAGCGGATCGAGAAGCCCGGCACGGCCAGCGTGGTGAGCATGTCCTGCGGTCCGCACTGCGCGATCGACGACCAAGTCTCGCCGCTCGGGCCGGTATGCACGAAGGCAACCCGCTCGTTGGCGTCGATGACCCAGAATTCCCGGATTCCGTGCCGCGCATAGAGCCGCGCCTTGACCCCGCGATCATAGCTCAAGCTCGACGCCGCGACCTCGATCAACAAGCGCACGTCCTCGGGGCCGGGGCGCGCGAAGCTCTTCGGGTCGGCCGCGTAAAGGGCCTGCGAAACCACCGCAATGTCCGGCTCGACCAGAATGTCTCTTGCAAGCTGAAGCGTGCACTCGATCGCGACGAATACCCCATCAGGCGCAAACCTCGCCAAGGCCATTGTGAGAGCGTTCTTGATGCCATCATGGGCAACGTGCTTTGCCGCCATCACGACGAGATCCCCCTCGATCAGTTCGAAATTCTCGTCCTCGCCGATGACCCCGGCCTCGATCATGCGGCTGATGTCATCGACAGTGAATGCCCGGCGGGGGAATCCTTCGGCGGCCCTGGTGATGGCGACATTCATGATAAAACCCGGATTTCGATGCTCCGCTTGCAGCAACCAAAGTCGGCCGCTGCAGCCAAATGCCTTCTACCACAAATAGATGGGAGCGTGGAGGGCCTCACACGAGAGGCGCGACGGCCTTCGCGACGGCTCGGATCGGCCGGAATCCGTGTTCTTAAAGAAAATGGCCGGGACAAAGCCCGGCCATCTGAAGCTTTGCTTCGCTCACGCGGTCATTTGGCGGCGTCCGCGACCTCTTTCTTGTCGAGCAGCAGACGCGCGTGCTTGACGATGTGGTCGGCCACGATCGCGTGCGCTTCCGCGGTCGGATGGATCGCGCCGCTGTAGAGCCCGGCATACGCCGGCTGCAGGATGTCGATGACGGCCGTTCCCTCGCGATGGGTGTTGGCGGCCAGGAAGGCATCGTTGGGCGAGCGGAACAGCCGCCAGTGATGCTCGTAGGTCAGCGTCGCGGCCGGCGAGTAGGGCTTGAACTCCGCGCTGTTCAGCGGCACGCGCGGAACCCGCATCTCGATGCCGTCGGCGAGCGCCCGCTTGGGATCGCGCGCGCACATCCCGCGCCTGGTGAACTCCGGGATGTGGTCGGTCACCAGGGTGAAGCCGGTGCCGGTGCCGGTCGCGAGATCGGCCGGGCAGCTCTTGCCCTTGGTGCTGCTGATGCATTCGAGCTTGGCGAGCAGCTCCTTCAGGAAGTCAGCGGTCTCCTGCAGGCGGCCGCGGTCGAGCTTGAGGCCGGGATGCACGTCCATCCCCAGCGTCGGCTGCGAGCCGCACAGCGCCCCGGTCTCATCGTACTGGATCGGCTCGTAGGACGACTGCAGCACGCGGCCGGGCGGGACGCCGAATCCGTCGGCGAGCGCGTCCTTGACCGCCTTCATGCGCACGTCGAGCACGCTCAGGTAGGAGCGCGCCACCTGCGGGCTGAAGCGGATCGAGCCGCCGACCCAGCCGGCGATCGGAGCGAAGTCGGAAGCGCTTTCCGTCATCGCATAGGCGGCGAGCGCGCCGAAGCCGACGTCGTTGCCGCCGATCGACATCATCACCATGTCGATCGGCCGCTTGCGCAGCTGCGGCGGGCACCACTGCTTGGCGACCCGGCGGGTGGTGATCTGGGTGCTGCCGAAGGTGAAGTCCGGGATCGTATAGGCGGCCGCCTGGGTGCGCGCGCTGGCACCGCCGCGGCAGATCAGGTCGCTCAACTGATCGAGCTGCGCCCGCACCTTGGCGCCGGCCGGGTCGCTGAAGCCCTCGCGGGCGTCCATCTCGCCGAACAGGCCCTGGGCGATCTCGGCGCCCGAGCAGGTGAAGCTCGCGAACGTGATCGAGCGGTGCCGGTTCTCGAGCGAGAGCTCGATGCCGACCCGGAACGGATAGCCGTATTGCGAGCGGTGGCAATCGCGGCTCAGCCATTTGGCGCCGGCCTTGTCGAAGGCGGCCTGGAACTCCGCCGAATTCGGCTTGAAATTGCGATCGGCCGCTTCGTCTTCCATGTAGCGCTTGGGCAGGACCTTGGGATTGAACTGGTCCTCCGCGGAGGCGAGGCCGAAGCCTTCTCCCATGCCCCCGAGCGCCGGCTTCTTGTCCAGATCCCGGGAGGCCACCTCGTCGCGCGCCAGTTTGGGATCGTAGATCATCTGGCGCGTAGCGCTGAACTGGACCGGCCGGTCCGGATTGCTCTCGCCCGAGGCAAATAAATCGCCGAGCGCTATGATAAAGAGATCCTCGACCACGACATCGCGGTCGGCGAGCTCGCGGCCGTCGGGCAATTTCACCGTGACCGACACGCCCGAGACGGCGCGATCGAGCGCATAGGGAACGCGCGCGATGGTGAGCTTTTCCTTGCAGGCGAGCTTTTTGCTCTCGGGCTTGCCGCCCGGCCGGCGGGGCTGCCAAGTCCAGACGCAGTCGCCGGTCACGCCAGAGAGCTGATCGGAAGCGATCTGGATTTGCACCGTGTGGGCGTCCGGCAGGATGTAGTCTTCCTTGGCCGAGCCCCAGGAATATTTGCGCTCGCAGACCGGAGAGTAGCGGCGCGGCCGGCCATCGGTCTCGTAGCAGTTGTCGCCGAGCGTCTGGGCCGCCCAGCCGAGCCGGCTCTGCGCATAGCGGGGGCCGGCGGTCTCGGCGCAGCGATCCGGGGTCGAGGCGTCCTTGCAATCGGGATCGTTGAGCTTGCGCTCCAAACGCCAGATGATGTCCACGGGCAGCGGCCCATTGGGCGCGCCGCGCGCTGCGTTGAACGCGGCCTCGTGCAGGGCGAAGGATCGGGTGGACTTGAAGAACCGGAACGGGCTTTCGACTTGCCACATCAATTCGGCAGCTTGGACCATACCGGCAGCGAAAGTAATGAAGATAGCGGCGAGCCAAACGCTCGCCGACAGCGCGTGTCGACGCATGCTTCCCTCCGCCACCCCCACCAGGAGGCTATGATACAGAATTGGTCGGGTAAGGCAGCCGGAAAGTTCATCCATCTCTAACCAAAACCGGAGGCAATCGTGGAATTTGGATTTATCTTATTGAAATTGCTTATGAAATTTAATTCGATCCGAGGCGGATCTCGCACCCTCTCAGGCGTCGCCCTAGCCGCGTTGACACTCGGCGGCTGCGTCACCTCGAGCGCCCCGGTGCTCAGCGACGCCAAACCGGTGCTGGGCGAACGCGGCCTTATTCACGTTTTTACGCTGTCCCAGGGCGGCGCCAGCGATGTGGTCTCGTTCCAATGGAGCGGCAGCCGCTACCTGATTCGCGGCAAATCGATCGGCTACAGCGATTTCACCGCCTATGCGTATGAGGGGCGCGACTGGATCGTGCAGGGCACCACCCAGAAGGCACCGCTGCGGGTCGAGTACGGCCTGGCGCGCAAGCTCGCGGCCGGGGTCTACCTGCTGGTGCCCATCACCGAGGACGATGCCGACGCGCCGACACGCGAGAAATTCTGCACCAAGACCCAGGACGCCTCCTGCCGGATCGCCACCCCGGAACAGCTGTTCGTGCTCGCGCGCGCGAGCGCCGACAAGGCCGCGGAGTCCGGCGCTCTCGCGGTGGTGATCCCGGGCCGCAATGACGCGAAGAAGTGAGCATTTTTCAGGAAAAGTGGCATCCGGTTTTCCGTCCGAAAATGCAACCATGCAACAAAGGCAGTAGCAGTGGCCCGATCCGAGCCCGCAGGCCCCGACATTGCGAAGCTGGCGCGCGGCGTGCGCGCCGGCGACCGCGCCGTCATCGCGCGCGCCATCACGCTGGTGGAGAGCCGGCGCGCCGACCACCAGCGCGCCGCCCGCCATCTGGTGCAGGACCTCTTGCCGGACACCGGCGGCGCCGTGCGGGTGGGCATCACCGGTACGCCCGGCGTCGGCAAATCCACCACCATCGATGCACTCGGCAGCTACTTGACGGAGCAGAGCCGCAAAGTCGCGGTGCTGGCGGTCGATCCATCCTCGACCCGCACCGGCGGCTCGATCCTGGCCGACAAGACCCGCATGGCGCGGCTCTCCGCCGATCCCAATGCCTTCGTGCGCCCCTCCCCTGCCTCGGGCACGCTCGGCGGGGTGGCGGCCAAGACCCGCGAGTCGATGCTACTGCTGGAGGCCGCCCGCTTCGACGTGGTGCTGGTCGAGACCGTCGGCACCGGCCAGTCCGAGACCGTGGTGTCCGACATGACGGATTTCTTCCTGGTGCTGATGCTGCCCGGCGCCGGCGACGAATTGCAGGGCCTCAAGAAAGGCGTGGTCGAGCTCGCCGACATGATCGCCATCAACAAGGCCGACGGCGACAACCTCCCGCGCGCCCAGACCGCGGCGGCGGAATATCGCGCCGCGCTGCACATCCTGGGCGCCCGCTCGCCGCACTGGTCGCCGCCGGTGGTGACCTATTCGGCGCTGACCGGCGCCGGCATCGCGCCATTGTGGACGAAGGTGCTGGAGCATCACCAGGCGATGAGCGCCGCCGGCGAGCTTGCGGCGCGCCGGCGCCAGCAGCAGGTCAAGTGGATGTGGGCCATGCTGGAGGAGCGTATCCTGGGGAAGTTGCGCTCCGACCCGGCGCTGCGCGCCCGATTGCCGCGGCTGGAGGCCGCGGTCGCGGACGGACGCATGGCGGCGTCGCTGGCGGTCGAGGAGCTGGCGGTGGCGCTGGGGATTTGATGCTGGCGAAAGCGTGCCTATCAGACGGAGAGATTCCGATGACACCCCATGAACGCGCACGCGAGAACGCCGGTGAAATTTCCGGCAATGTCGATCAGGCACACTATCGCCTGTTCGATACCGCCATCGGGCCTTGCGGCGTGGCGTGGAGCGCGCGTGGCCTGACCCGGTTGCAGCTGCCGGAAGCCGATCGCGGCGCGACCGAGCGACGGCTGCGGGCGCGTGCCGCCAGGGCGGGCGAAGCCGTGCCGGCGGCGATCGACCGGCTGATCGCCGACCTTCGATCCTACCTGACCGGCCGCAGGGTCGACTTCGACGCGGTCGCCGTCGATCTGCCGCGCATCGAGCCGTTCGAGGCGAAAGTCTACGCGACGGCGCGCGCGATCCCGTGGGGGCAGACGTTGAGCTACGGCGACCTCGCACGGCAGATCGGCTCGCCTGACGCGGCCCGCGAGGTCGGGCGGGCGCTGGCGCGCAACCCGGTTCCGATCGTCATTCCGTGCCACCGGATTCTCGCCAAAGGTCACCGGATCGGCGGCTTCTCGGCGCCCGGCGGGACCCTCACCAAAGCGCGCCTGCTGGCGCTCGAGGGCGCCCATGTCGAAGCCGAGACGCCGCTGCTGCCCGGTTTGCTTGAATCGGACCGATGAGCGCGACCATCCTCATCACCGGCTTCGGCCCGTTTCCGGGCGCTCCGTTCAATCCGACCGGACCCCTGGTCATGGCACTGGCGCGCCTTCGCGACCCTGCTCTGCGCAATATTCGCCGCGTCGCCCATGTGTTTCCAACCAGCTACGCGGCGGTTGATCGCGAGCTGCCGGCGCTGCTCGCGCGCGAGCGGCCCGACGTGCTCCTCATGTTCGGGCTGGCGGCGCGCCGCCGGCACATCGGTATCGAGACGCGGGCGCGCAATGCGATCAGCCGCGTGGTGGCGGACGCGAGCGGAGAGCTGCCGGCCGCGCGCCAGATTGCTGCCGGCGCGCTCGGCGCGCGGCCGTTGCGGGCGCCGGCGCAGCGGCTCCTCGCCGCGGCGCGCGCGGCCGGGATGCCGGCGGCGCTGTCGGACGATGCCGGCAGCTACCTCTGCAACTATCTGTGCTGGCGCGCCGGCGAAGCGGCCGCGCGGGACGGCGGCCCGCGGCTGGTCGCATTCGTGCATGTGCCGAACGTGCATGCGGCCGGCGTTCGCGTCCCGAGGTCGCGGCGACTGCAACGGCCGCGTGCGCCGGCGCGGCCGCCGTTCCGGCTCGATCAGCTCATCCGCGCCGGCGAGGCGATCATGCGCGCCGCGCTCGCGGCGGCGCCGATGCGGCGTTAACTGATTAACCCTGCGCACATTTGCCTGTTGGCATCCGATCCGGCGTAACGCTTCCGGGCTTAGATCTGTGCGAGAGCTTGTCGCCGGAGGCATGCCATGGACATCGACCGCCGCCATCTTCTCGGGCTCGCCGCCGCCACGGCCGGCGCCCTTCCCGCGCTGGCGGCCCCGGCCGCCACGCCGCTCGGCGGGCTCGGCCTCGAGGCCGCGCATTTCGGCCTGCATCCCGGCAGCACCGATGACCAGAGCCGGGTGCTGCAAACCGCCATCGATGCGGCCGCCCGCGCACGGACGCCGCTCGCGCTCGCGCCCGGCATGTACCGGGCGGGCAATCTGAAGCTGCCGGCCGGCGCGCAGCTCATCGGCGTGCGCGGCGCGACGGAGATCGTTCTGACCGATGGGCCCTCGCTCATCTCCGCCGCCGGCGCCGATCACGTCACCCTGTCGGGCCTCACGCTCGACGGCGGCAAGCGTCCGCTCGCCGACACCCGCGGCCTTCTCAACCTGGAAAGCTGCCGCGCGGTGCGGATCGTCGATTGCGAGATCGTTGCCTGCGGCGGCCACGGCATCCGCTGCGTTTCGGTCGACGGCGAGGTAAGCGGCAATAGGCTCGGCGACATCGCCGACGTCGCCGTCCTGTCCTACAACGCGGCCGGCCTGCTGGTCGCCCGCAACACCATCGTGGGGGCCGGCAACAACGGCATCCAGATCATCCGTTGGGAGACCGGCGACGACGGCACCATGGTGGTCGACAACCGCATCGAGAGCATCGCCAACCGCTCCGGCGGCTCCGGCCAGTACGGCAACGCCATCAACGCGTTCCGCGCCGCCAACGTGACCGTGCGGGGCAACCGCATCCGCCATTGCGCCTTCTCGGCCGTGCGCGGCAACACCGCGGCCAACATCCAGATCGTCGGCAACAGCATCAGCGATTGCGGTGAGGTCGCGCTCTATGCCGAGTTCGGCTTCGAGGGCGCGATCATCGCCGACAACGGCGTCGACGGCGCCGCCATCGGGGTCTCGGTCACCAATTTCAACGAGGGCGGCCGGCTCGCGGTCGTGCAAGGCAACATCATCCGGAACCTGAAGCCGCAACGGCCGGCCGGCACCGACCCGGGCGACAGCGCCGGCGTCGGCATCTCGGTGGAGGCCGACACGGTGGTGAACGGCAACGTGATCGAGAACGCGCCGCTCGCCGGCATCGTGCTGGGCTGGGGCCGCTACCTGCGCGACGTGGCCGCCACCGGCAACGTGGTGCGCAAGGCGGACATCGGGATCGGCGTGTCGGTGACGCCGGGCGCGGCCAGCACCGTGGTCGCCAACAACATCATCACCGAAAGCCGGCGCGGCGCCATCATGGGCATGGCGGGCGCCAAACCGGTCACCGCTGATCTGGCGCAAGGCGGCGCCGAGAGCTACGGCCACCTGACCATCAGCGGCAACCGGGCGCGCTGAGCCGGCTCGGGCGCAGCGGCGCATTGCCTTCATTTAATGTAGTGGCCTGCGTCACTATGGTTGCACCGCCCCTCATACCGGCGCCATATTTGGTTGCACACATTCCTAGCCGGACACTCAACCTCCCATGCGTGCCACGCGCCGCCCCATCAAGAAGACCGTGCTCACCATCCTGGCCATATTCCTGTTTCCGTTGGCGGTTCACGGCGCGCTCTATTCCGTGCTGAGCCGGCCGCAGAGCTATGACCGCGCCGACTGGTCGAGCACCGGCATGCTGCCGGCCCCCGCTGCGGAGCCGGAGGCGCGCCTGCTGATCTTCACCGGCCGCACCGGCCGCTGGAAGGGAATTTTCGCGGTCCACAGCTGGGTGGTGTTCAAGCCGGCGAACGCGGCGGGCTGGAACCGCTACGACGTGGTCGGATGGGGCCAGCCGGTGCGCAACAACGGCTGGCCGCCCGATGGTCGCTGGTATGGCGATACGCCACGCGTGCTGGTCGACCTGCGCGGCGCGCAAGCGGCCGCGCTGATCCCCAGGGTGCAGGCGGCGATCGCCGACTACGCGTACAACCGCGCCGGCGACTACCGCATCTGGCCCGGCCCCAACAGCAACACCTTTGTGGCGAGCCTGCTGCGCGCCATGCCGGAGCTCGAGACCACGCTGCCGCCCAATGCCATCGGCAAGGATTTTCGTCCGGCGCCTTACCTCGGGCTGACCGACAGCCGCACCGGCATCGAGGCGTCGCTGTTCGGCGTGGTCGGCGTCAAGCTCGGCTGGGTGGAAGGCATCGAGCTCAATTTCATGGGCCTGGTCAGCGGCCTCGACCTGCGCCATCCGGCCGTCAAGCTTCCGGGCTTCGGCCGCATCGGCATCGACGACGGCACCGCGATCGCGGCGCCCGCGTTGTGAGGCTGCGCGGCCCGCGAAGACGGGCCCGGCACGTCTGGCGCGGCAGGCGGACAGTAGTTAACTCACGTCAAGGCAATTGACCGCGCGTGCAACCGATCGAAACCAAGAGGAGAGGCATCATGCTCGCCAAGTCGAATATCATTGCGTCCGCCGCCCTGGTGCTCGGCCTTCTCGGCGGTTCGCTTCCGGCGCTCGCCGGATACGACTATGAATGGTACGGCGGCCCGCACCAGACTTGGTGCGACATCAATCCCGATTGCAACGGGTGGAACAAGAAGCAGCGCGTGCCTGCCGCCTACCAGAGCAACGCCTCCGGTCTGGTGGCGCCGGTCAATCCGAAGCATCGCCCGGCGCACAAGCACAGCCAGGACGCCAAGGACCGTTAGCCCGTCGCGACAGCCCACCCGATCGCGCGGGGCACGCGACCTCGCAGGCTTTCAAGCGGCCTTGCGGCGCGGTTGCTTTGGCCCGGTCTCGGCCGGTGCCGAAGGCGGCTGGTCGTTCAGCAACGGCGCGATCTGCGACCAGGTCTCGGCGAGATCAAAAGCTTCGCGTATGCGCCAAAGAAATTCGGCCTCGTCGTAATAGAGTTTCCAGCGTCCGCTGATGTGCAGATCGACGAAGTGGGCGCAGCGCCGGTCGACCAGATCGCGCCATTTCTGCGCAGTTTTGAAAAACCGGTGGACGGTCTTCGTTTCCATCGTGATTCCATCACAATGCGAATCGGGCTGGCGACCGAATCAATTCGCGCGATGGTTGCCTTACGGCGATACCAGCGCAACTGAAGAAGTGCGGGCGCGGATGTTTTTTGGGGAAATTTGAGGTAGCTCGGCCGGGATGAATGAGCCCGGCGGCAGCAGCCCGCGGGGTGCCAAAAAAACAGACCCGCCCGGCGGGGGGAGCCGGGCGGGCCGCATTGATCGGCGCCAGGGGATCGGGGGGGGGGCAGCGCCGATCGGGGTTTCGTAGCCGCGGCCACCAGGCCGCTTCAAAGGATTAGACGCAGGCTCCGGGGAAAAGGTTCATGGCCGTCGCGTTTTTCTTAAGATTTATTTAAGTACCTGTTTTGACAACGGATTTACTTGAAATGCCCCGGCCCCGCAGATGCCGGGGCCGGCCTTTTTGCTGCCGCAGCCTCAGCGAACAGCGGCGGCCGGCAGCACATTGGAGGCGTCGACCGGCGCCGGCGTCAGCGAGAGGACCGCCTGGTAGGCGTCGACCAGTCCGGCGCCCGATTGCCCGTCGGCGGCCTTGTCGGTCCCTTTGGCGACAAGCTGGTGGGCAGTCCCGGTGAGCGCCTGGCGCAAGCCATCTGGCGCCAGATCGGGCCTGCGCTCCAGCATCAGGGCGGCAGTCCCGCTCACATAGGCCGCGGAAAACGACGTGCCGGAGGAGAATTGCATGCTTCCATTGGGAGCCAGCAGCATGAGGTCGACCCCCGGCGCCGCGACCGCGACATAGCGGCCCCGATTGGCGAAAGCCGGCAGCTGGTCCCCGGCATCGGTCGAGGTCACCGCAATCACGTTGGGCTCGGCACCCGGATAGAGCGGGTCCGACTTGGCGCCTTTATTGCCGGCGGCCGCCACCAGGACCACGCCCTTGGCATAGGCGGCCGCGACGCTGCGCGCGATGCCGGGGTCCTGCGGGCCGGCAAAGCTCATATTGATGATGCGGGCCCTGTGCGAAACCGCCCAGTCGAGCCCGGTCATGATGGCAAACGAGCTGCCGTCTTCCGGACCGCCGGTGCCGGTGAACGCCTGCACGGCCAGAATCTGGGCCGCCGGCGCCGCCCCCATGATCCGGCCATGAGCCGCGATCGCGCCCGCGATGGCGGTTCCGTGCATATGCGGCCTGAGACCGAGGCCGGTCGCGTCGAAAGTGCCGGCGATATCGCCGGCCAAGTCGGGATGCTTGATGTCGACGCCGGAATCGACCACGGCGACCAGCACCTTGCTGCCCTTCGCCAGCTCATGGGCCTGCGGCAAGTGCATCTTTTCCAGAATGTATTGCGCCGGGTCGCCTTCGCCGGGAGCGGCCGTCTTCGCGGTCCCCTCCTGCAACGCGAACCGATAATTGGGCTGGGCCGAAAGCACGGTGGCATCGGTCTCGAGCGCGCGCACCACCGCCGGCACCGAGCGGCGATCGGTGATCCGCCAGCGCACCAGGGTGGTGCCGCCGAGCTGGAAGTTGACGGTTTGCAGGCGCCGTAGCCGCTGCCGGCGCGCCAGCGCGTCGAACTGCTGATTGGTGGTCGAGGTGGCGAGTTCCACCACCACCTCGTCGGGCACGTAGCTGCGTTCGTTGAGCGGGGGAACGCCGCTGCCGGCGCGCCGGGTTACCGTGCCGCTGCCGCCAAGCGGCTGCGAGCCGATCAGGGTCGTGGCCGGCTGGTTCACCACGACGGTGGGATTGCCCGGCACGACATGCGTCAGGATCGGCACGCGCGGGTTGCCGCCATCGACGCTCCGGTGACCCCCGCCCGGGCGGTCGTGGCCGGTATTGACCACGCAGCGCTCCGAACGGTTGCGGCCGAGCTTGCAGGGATTGCTCGGCAGGTCGTGGCCGTGCTCGACGTGCCCGACGATGCCGGCCTCATGACCGACCCTAATCGGGGTGCCGACCGGATTGCCGTGCGGCACGATGCGCGGCCCGTTGTTGAGGCGAACCGGCCCGCCGAACCGGCCTCCGAAGCCGGAGCCGAGATTCATCGCCGAGGCCGGGGTGGGATCGCCGGCCGGGGCCGCGACGATCAGCGCCGCCAATGCGGCCGACAACAGCAGCTTGGGTCGCGGGATACTATTGGCTGAAGCCTTCAAGCGTTCTGCGCCAGAGCCCATGGCTGTGCCTCCGAAACAAGGTGCAGCTCGATCTCATCCCAGCTCTCTGAGCGCCGCTTTCGGGGCCGATTTGTGTCACCGCGAACCAGACCCTCGAGGCTGGTTACTGCTTGGTAGCGATGAAATCGACAATTCCGGACTGGGCCTGCATCTGCTTGATGTGGTCTTCCTTGGCCTTGCCGGATTCCGGCAGCCGGATCGTGTAAATCCCGCCGGTCATCGGACCATCGATCATGGAGGCCTTGTTGGCCTGCAGGAACGCCGTGATCTGGCCGGCTTCCGCCTTGGAGGCGAAACGGATGGCGGCCAGCGTGCCGTCGCTCACATCGGCCGAGGCCATCTCGGTGCGCGTACCCGCATCCAGCTTGGTGCTCGCCACCTCGGTGCCGGCCTCATGCTTGATCAGCCCGGTGGTAATGACGCCGGCCTGCAGCACGATCGCCAGCGCGCCGACCGCGCCCGCCATCGCCAGGGTGCGGGGCGAGAAGCTCGAGATGAAGTCGGCGAGCCGGCCGGCCAGGTCGAAGGAGACCTTGGGCTTGCGTACCGGCTCGGCGTCGATGGCGGCAAACAGCTTCTCCATGGCCCGCGCCGAGGGGGCGCCCAGGGTCTCATTGAGATGGATGGTCTCGTTCAGCTCCTCGCGGGCGAGATTGAAGCGCCGCAGCAGCTCGCGGTCGCTGGCGAGCGCCTTCTCCACGCGCTCGGCATCCCGGCGATTGAGCGTCCCCGCCGCATGCCACGGCAAAAGGGTCTCGAGGTCATCGCGCTCTTTGTTGATCGTGTTCATGGCCAACCTCTTTCTATTCCCTCTGCCTTAAGCAGCTCCGCCAACCGCTTGCGCGCGTAGAACATGCGCGTTTTAACCGTGTTCTCCGGGATCCCGACGATCTGGGCCACCTCCTCCACGGACTTCTCGTGGTAGTAGACCAGATCGATGATCTCCCGATGCTCCGCCGAAAGTCCCGTCAGGCACTTCCGGATCAGCGCACTCTTGTCCTTCTTCTCCAGGGCAGTCTCGGGATTATCCGAAGTATCCTCGATCCCGGCCGCCGTCTCGTCGTCCAATTCCTCGTCCGGCCGACGCCGCAGCGCCGACAGCGCCTTGAAACGCGCGATCGCCAACAACCACGTTGACACCGCGGACCTCCCTTCGAACCGACCAGCCTGACGCCACACGTCGAGAAACACTTCGCTGATCAAGTCCTCCGCAGTACTTTCATCACGCACGAGCCGCAAAACGAACCGGAACACCCGAACATGGTGCCGTGCGAACAGCACCTGCATGGCGAGCCGGTCGCCAGAAGCAATTCGTCCGATCAGGACCTCGTCGGCTGTCGCTTGCATCGCGTCCTGACGGTCGGCTCGTGGATTAGTCGCAGCGGGGGGGCAATCGGTTCAACGATCCGTGATGGCCTGCGGACACGGACCCCCCCGGATCCGCGCGCCGCCGGCCAACCGGCGCAAACCGGCCCCCGGACGGGTCGATTATCATAGCCCAGAAACCAGACTTGCAACCGCTGCCAGCCCGGAAGGCAGTGGATTCATGGTCCGGTCCCACCCTTTTTGTCGTATTTTCGGACAGAAAACGCCGTTTTTGGCAAAATTGACCTTTTTGGCGATTTTTGGGGTCCAATTGGCCCCGATTTGTTAACCACACCTTTAATGACCCGGGGAGTCCCTGCGTGAATACTCCACCGCCTAAAGGCGGTGGCTTCGAGTTACGGCTTAAAGCCGGATTTGGTCCGCCTTCGGCGGACTTAGCTCAGGTCACTGTGAAGTTGTCATTCGGTTCCGGTGGCTTCTGGTTCTTGATGTACCCGACCCATGCCTCGTCAGTTGCGTTCTGCTGCTGGCAACCCAGTAGGCCCTGCCCCGCAATTGCTGGCCCCAGGCTGTCCGCTTCTACGCTTCCATCCAGCTATTCTACCTTTGGAAGCGTCGCGATCCCAGCCGCCTAAAGGCGTGGGGTTTCCTGATCCCCTATCGGGACTCTAAACCGCCTGTCGAACCCGAACCGGCCCATGCCCTCACGTCCCCACCCGCAGCGGGGCATGCAATTTACGCAGGGCTGCCAGGACCGAGAGCGCCGTAATGCGGCCGGTCTTGGGGTTTTCCGATGGGATATTCTCGATCGTGAGGGTGAATTGGGCCGAGTCAGCGTCAACCTCGATGGTGTGGCAATTTCGATCGAGGGCGGGGTCGGCCCAGATTTCGGTGCGGGTGCGCTCCGGCCCGATGCCGGCGAGCGAGAGGGCGGCCGCGACATTCACATTGGCCGGAAACCCGGCCGCCGCCTCGCGGGCGGTCCCGCTGAAAACGCACTTGGGCTCGGTCAGATCTTCCACCGAAATGCCGTTGGCGACCAGGTAGGGCGCCCCGGCGAGGCCGGACGGCGGCTTGCGGGTGGTCATGCGGACCGTCCGGATGCTGCCTTCAGCCGCCGCCGTGACCGCATCGAGCCCCAGCAAGGCGCCGGTCGGCACGATGATCTGTCCGCCGTGCTGTTTCGCCAGGGCAATGAGATCGGGGTGCGGCAGCAGCGCGCCGGCGCTGAGCACCATAACGGTCTTGCCGGCTGCCAGCATCGGCCGGCAAATCCGTTCGAGGAGCACCGCGGGCGCGCACTCGACCGCCAGGTCGGCCAGATCCGGAAATGCCTCCAGCTCCACCAGCGGGCATTGGATGCGCTCGGCGTCGAGCCAGACCTGCGCCTTGGCCCGGTCGCGGACGGCCGCACCGGCGAGCACGAGCCCCGGCATGCCGTCGGCGAGCCGGCGCGCGACGACGCGGCCGATCGCACCCAGGCCGGCTATGGCGACGCGGGTCATTGGATAACCTCCCTTGTAGGCCGCCAGCGACGGCCTGGACTTCTCCCGGCGCCCTCGCTCCGAAGGGCTTCGGCTCGTGCCGGAACGGTCCGCCGCCCACTCTGGCGCCGCATCGCCCGCCCCACCCCGGACACTCCCTTACAATAGGCAGGGAGTCCACGTCCGGCGCGCAAGTGTGGCGCCCGGCGCGGCTCCCGGCGGAGGCGCCCAATTTCCGGCGCGCCACAAAAGAGTTGACCTGACCGTCAGCAAACGCAAACTGCCTCGACTCCAAGGAGGATCAAATGTTCAAGAAGCTATCCGGCGCCGCTTTCGGCGCCTTGCTGGCGCTCACCGGCACTGCCGTGGCGCAGAATTTCCCGACCCATCCCATGGTGATGGTGATCCCGTTCGCGGCCGGCGGGCCGCAAGATGTGCTCGGACGGATCATTGCGGCGAGCATGAGCGAGAACCTGGGCCAGCAGGTCATCATCGAGAATGTCGGCGGCGCCGGCGGCATGACCGGCTCGGTGCGGGTCGCCCAGGCTCCCCCGGACGGCTACACGATGGTGCTCGGCAGCGTCGGGACCCATGCCCAGAACCAGACCTTGTTCAAGAAGCCGCTTTATGATGCGGCGACCGACTTCACGCCGGTCGCCCTGGTGGCCGAGACCCCGATCGCCCTCATCACCCGCAAGGACCTGCCGCCGAACAATTTCAAGGAATTCGTCGCCTATGCGAAGGCCAACCAGGCCACCATGCAATACGGCTCGGCCGGCGCCGGCTCGGCCACGCATCTGGGCTGCGTGGTGCTCAACTATGTGATCGGGGTCAACATCACCCACGTTCCCTATCGGGGCACCGGCCCGGCCATGCAGGATCTGGCCGGCGGCCGCATCGACTATCTGTGCGACATCATTGCCACCGCCAAGCCGCAGATCGACGCCGGCACCGTCAAGGGTTTGGCGATCATGACCAAGGAGCGCGCCGCGGTGCTGCCCAACCTGCCCACCACGTTGGAGCAGGGCACCGACGTGCAGGCCTATACGTGGAGCGCGGTATTTTTGCCCAAGGGCGCCCCCGATGCGATCGTGCAGAAGCTCAACGGCGCCATCGTGAAGGCGATGAAGTCCCCCGCGGTACGCGACCGCATGGAGGGTCTCGGCGCCGTCCTGGTCGCGGACGACCGGGCGACGCCGCAATATCTCGGACAATTCGTCAAGAGCGAGATCGCCAAATGGGCAGCTCCGATCAAGGCGAGCGGCGTGACGATTGACTGATGCGAACGCGTCCCGCGGGGACGCCACGGGGACGCCGCAGCCGGATTTTGCCGCAATTGAGGCTCCGGCTTGCGCCAACAATTCCCCAATTGCGTCAAGGTGAGGCCATGCCGGCCGGTGTTGATGAGGTCCGCCGCTCGGGGCAGGAGGATCGCGTGCCGATGATCCGCTGGATTGCGACCGTTGCCGCCGGGGCGGCGCTGTCGGCCGCCTTGGTCGGGCCGGCGGCGGCAGCACCGCAATCCGCGCCGGCCACCTCGCAATCCCTCCAGCAGCCCGCGCCCGATGCCGACTCCCCGGCACAGCCCCCGCCGCCGGCCTCACCCGGCCGCAAGCCCCACGTCGGCGGCAGCCACTCCGCCTCCTGGGAAGTCAACGTGATGCGTGGCGGCGATACCGCCGCCCTGGTCGCGATGCTGCCCTGGTGGCGTACCGACGGCGCGCGCGCGCCGGGCTCGGATCCAGGCGAGCTCGAAAGCCCGATCCTGACCGCCTGCGACGTCTGGCTCGGCTTCCCATTCGCGACCGCCGATGTCCAGTCGCTCACGGTACGGCTCTGGGAGGCCCAAAACCTCACCGACATCACGCTTGTTACCAACAAGATCCGGGTCGCCGATGCCGGCGAGCTCAACGAGATCGATCTCGCCGCCCCCGACACCCCACCAGGCAGCGGCAAATCCTGGCTGGGCGGCCTGTTGGCGCTCTTGGGCGGCGCGCTGGCGGCGTTCTCCGCCGTGCGCTACCTGGTGGCTTGAGGACGGCGGACACCTTTCGTAGTGTCCGGCCGCTCGTACTCCCCTCCTCCCCCGGCGCTCGAGGTCATCACGTGTCCCGATTGAGATTGACGTTTGCCTGCGGCATTTATGATCGCACCGATGCGTTGCGCACCGGCGACGTCACGGTCGAGGGGATCGACCTCAACTTCCTCGCCATCGAGGCGCCGCGCGAGATCTTCGACCGCATGGGCGGCCGCCAGGAATTCGACGTGGCCGAGTTCTCCAGCTCCGAATTCATCAGCCGGCTGGCGCGCGGCGGCTGCCCGTTCGTGGCCCTGCCGGTGTTTCCGTCCCGGGTGTTCCGGCACGGCTATATCTACGTCAATCGCAAATCCGACATCCGCAGGCCCCAGGACCTCGCCGGCAAGCGCGTCGGCGTGCCGCTCTATACGATGACGGCGGCGGTGTGGATCAGAGGCCATCTGGTCCACCAATACGGCGTCGACCTGTCCACCATCCGCTGGGTCGAGGGCGCCATCAACGAATCCGGCCGACACGGCGATCCGAGCGCGCCGGCGCTGCTCAAGCCGGCCCGCGTCGAGCACGACCAGAAGGGCCGCTCGCTGCGCGACCTTCTGGTCGCCGGCGAGATCGACGCCATCGCGGGATCGCAGCGCCCCAAGCCGCACCCCGACATCGCGCCGCTGTTCCCCGATTCCAGAGCCGTAGAGCGGGCCTATTACCAGGCGACGCACATCTTTCCGATCATGCATCTCATCGTGATCCGCCGCGACACCTATGAGCAGAATCCCTGGATCGGCAACAGTCTCTACAAGGGACTGGTCGACGCCAAGACCAATGCGCTCGCGCGCATGCGCAAGACCGGCGCGCATCCCTACATGCTGCCGTGGGTGCATCACGACGTCGAGGAGATCAACGACGTGTTCGGCGGCGATCCGTTCCCTTACGGGGTCGAGGCCAATCGCCCGACGCTGGAGGCGCTGGTGCAATACATGGCCGAGCAGCATTTCATCCCGCAGCCGATCCCGATCGCCGACCTGTTCGTGCCGGTGGCGGCAGGCGGGCACGGGTAACGAAGGGTCGGCGGCCGCTCAGTGCTGCCGTGCCAAATGCTCGGAGCGTTTGGCGACATCCGCCCGGGAGCGCGGCCGATCGCGCTCGTCCGGATCGCCGGTCGCGGCGCCGATCAGATTGCGGATTTCCGTCGCGGTCCGCACGACCGAGAGCCCGGTCGCCAACGACGCTTGGCGGACCTCCTCGTCCGACGCCGCCAAGATCTCCGCCTGAGCGGCCTCGCAGAGCCGTCGCAGATCGATATGCGGCTGCCAGCGTTTCATGACGCACTCCATGCCAGACCGCTGCGCAGGATGGCACGCCGCATCCGTTTGCGGGTCGTGTCATACTCGCACTCCGACATTCCATAGGCGCGGCAAATTTCCTTCGCGGTGAGCCCGTCGGCCAGGCCGGCGATGATCTTCAAGACCGGTGCGTCGCCCGCGAACAGCCGATCTATCGCCGCCAGCGCCTGGCCGGCGGCGAGCACGCGTTCGGGATCCGGCGCCGATTGTGCCTCCTCGTCCGGTGCCGACAGATCGACGAAATCGTCCCATTGCACCAGCAGCTCGAGATCGCGCCGCGCCCGCCGCCAGTGATCGTCGCAAATGCTGCGCATCACCCCCGACAGAAAGGCCAGCAACGGCACGCCCGGCGGCCATCGGCGCGAGCCGTCGAGGACGCGGGCAATCGCCTCGTTCAGCACGTCGGTCCAGCCGACCCCGCCCGGAAGGCCGCGCGCCCACACCCGCGCGATCGCCTTGAGCCGCAACAGGTCGACGTCCGAGAGGGCCCGAATGGCGCACATGGTATCAACGGTCGTATTGCCGACCGTGACCGCCGCGCTGTTGGTGCGTTCCGCGAAATCTTCCATGCCGCTTGATTATGCGCGCGGACGAGCCCGGCGCGGACATGGCGACAAAATATATTTTTCGGGTCCGCGCCCGTTCGGCCGGGCCGCCTTCAGGTCGAGGGTACCGAAAATGGAGGACGGTCGATGGACGCAGAGTTGGCGGCGGCTCGCCGCTGGTACGCCGAGGACTTGAGACTGCAGGCGCCGGTCAAGCGCAACCTGGAGATCGTCGCCGCGTTCGCGGCCGTGCCGCGGGAGCGCTTTCTCGGTCCGGGTCCCTGGCGCATCATGCCGGATGGTTTCCTTGCCGAAGCCTTCACGACGCCGGACGACCAACCGCATTGGCTCTGCCACGACGTGCTCGTCACCATCGACGAGACCCGCGGGCTCAACAATGGATCGCCGAGCCTCTGGGCGCGCATTTTCGATCACCTCGACCTGCGCGCCGGCGAGCGGGTCATGCAGGTAGGCGCCGGTACCGGCTATTATGCGGCGGTGCTGGCCGAGATGGTCGGCCCCGCCGGCCGCGTGGTGGCGGTCGAGCACGACCACGAGCTCGCCGCGCGGGCCCGCGCCAACCTGGCGCCTTGGCCGCAGGTGAAGGTCGTGGCCGGCGACGGCCGTACCCATGATCCGGGCGAGGTCGATGCCGTGGTGGTATTCGCCGGCTCCACGCATCCGGCGCCATTGTGGCTCGATCGCCTGGCCGAAGGCGGCCGGCTGATGGTGCCGCTGACGTCGGAAAATCGCTGGGGCTTCTTGCTGCGGCTGATCCGCCGCGACGCTGCATTCGAAGCCGCATCCATCGGCCGGGTCGGCATCTACCCGTGCTTCGGCGGACGCGACGAGGAAGCCGGCAAACGCTTGGCACAGGCGCTCGAAGGTCTGCAGGGCGGATTTGCCGCCAAAATCCCGGTTCGCGCGCTCCATCGCGGCGACCCGGATCCGCAGGTTCGCGACAAGGTCTGGTATCACGCTCCCGGCTTCTGGCTCGAATGCAATCCGGTTTCCCAGGATGAAAAACGCCGTCGACGTAGGGCTCGCGCTCTGCAATGGTTGCGCCGACTTGTCAGACATTGATCATCTTCCAAGAATGATCCCGCCTCGATCATCGCGAGGGGCCCGAATGCGAGTCGCTCTGAACAGGGTGATCCTCTATGTGCAGGACGTCGACCGGCTCGCGACGTTCTACCAACACGCATTTGGTCTGCGTGTCGTCGAGGAGATCAAGGGCGAGTGGTCGGTGCTCGATGCCGGCCCCTGCCAGCTGGCCCTGCACCTGGTGGGCAAGGCTCACCGTGTCGACGATCCGGCCTCCTGGGAGGTCGAAAGCAATGCCAAGCTGGTCATGACGGTCGATCGCCCGCTTCCCGAGCTCCGCGCCGAGTTGATCGCCAAGGGCGTACCGATGGGTCAGATCAAGTCGTATCCGGGTCTCACCGGCCCGCTGTGCGACGGGCGAGACCCCGAAGGCAACGTGTTCCAGCTGGCTGAGGCGACCGTAGCCGCATCCTAGCCGCTTGGCGCCACCGAGACATCCTCAGGCTTGATCGCCGTTATCGTCCCGCGCCGGTGACGAGCCGCAATCGGCCGCCGCGTGCGCGCGCCGCCGCGGCAATGTTCCGGCTCGCGCAATATCAGGCCCAATGCTAAGCCATGCGCGTCATTGTCGAATGCCGGGATGTTTTTCCGATGGGGCTTGAGCAGCCGAGCAGAACCGCGGCGGCACCGGTCGATCTCGATCGGTTCCGGCTGCGCCGCTTTGTCGAGGAGCTGGCCGCGGCCGGCGAGCTGGAGACGCGGCCCGGGACTACCCGGCTCTCCGAGATCGCCCGCACGCTCGAGGCCAATCCCAAGGCGGTCCTGTTCGAGACGGTCGGCCGGGACGGATTTCCGCTGGTCGGCAATACGCTCGGAAGCCGCAAGCGGTTCGCGCAGGCCTTCGGGGTGACGCCGCAGAAGCTGCTGCCGGAAATCCTGGCGCGGCTGCGCGGCAAGCCGGAATTCGTCGAGATCGGCCGCGACCAGGCGCCGGTGCAGGAGATCGTGCAGACCGGCGCCGAGGTCGACCTGACCCGGCTGCCGGCACATCTCCAGCACGGCAAGGACGGCGGACCCTACATCTCCGCCGGGATGGATTTCACCCGCGATACCGGAACCGGCCTCACCAATGTGGGGCTGCGCCGCTTCATGCTGCGCGGGCGCGCCACCACCGGGGTCGATCTGGTGGCGCCGAGCGACCTGCGCAACATCTATCTGGCGAGCCTCGCGCGCGGCGAGCGTCTGCCGCTCAGCGTGGTGGTCGGCGGCCACCCGGTCGACTATTTCGGCGCCACCATGCGGATGCCGGGCGACGAGCTCTCGCTCCTGGCGCGCCTGCGCGGCAGCCCGATGCCGGTGGTCAAGTGCATCACCAACGACATTGTGGTGCCGGCCGACGCCGAATGGGTGCTGGAAGGTTATCTGGGCGAGGAAGGCTACACCGAGGCCGAGGGCCCCTATGGGGAGTTCCTGGGCTACTACGGCGGCGTCAAGATCAACCCGGTGTTTCACGTCTCCGCCGTCACGCGCAGGCGCGACGCGCTGTTCCAGACGCTCACCATCGGCGGCAGCGCCATGAGCTGCACCGACACCGCGCAGCTCTGCACGCTGCGCACCGAGGTGCTGGTGTGGCGAGCGCTCGAGACCGCGATCCGCGAGCCGGTCGCGGTCTATGCGCCGCCCGCCACCGGCGGCGTCTACAACGTGCGCATCGCCATGCGTCAGCGCGTCCCGGGCGAAGCCCGCAACGCCATCGCGGCCGCCTTCGGGTCGCAGGCCAACGCCAAGAACGTGTTCGTGGTCGATCCCGACATCGACATCTTCTCCGACGAGCAGATGGAATGGGCGCTCGCCACCCGGTTCCAGGCGGACCGCGATTTCGTCTGCGCCAGCGGCTTTCGCACCATTCCGCTCGATCCCTCGCTCGAAGGCGCGGCGCTCGGCTCCAAGGGCGGCTTCGACATGACCATGCCGCCCGGCACCGCGGCCCGGCTCGAAGCCGAAATCCCGCAGCCGCCGCGGTTCGCGGGCGCCCGCTTTGCCGGTGTCGAGACGGCATTGCGGGACGGGCCTAAATTCTTCGAGGATCTGATGGCGGCGGTCGGCAGCGACGACGGACGCGAGATCGTGCTCGAGCTCGAGGCCTTGCGCCGACAGGGCCGTCTCGAACGCGATCCTACCGAAGGCCGCTACAGCCTGACCACCCCCACCGCAACCCTCCCCCGCCCGCCGGGGACGGCGCGGGAGGGAGCTTGATGCCTCGCTACATCGGCAAGTCGATACCGCGCCTGGAGGACGAGCGTTTCGTCACCGGCCGCGGCCGCTATACCAACGACATTCCGCCGCCCGGCGCCTGCTTCGCCTACGTGCTGCGCTCGCCGCACGCGCATGCGCGCATCGCCGCGATCCGGCACGAGGCGGCACGCGCGCGCCCCGGCGTGCTGGCGGTCCTGACCGCCGCCGACTATGCAGCCGACGGCCACAAGGGCATCGCCCATTTCGCCAATACGGCCGACGCGATCGAGCCGCAGAAACCCGCCTTCGGCGGCAGCCCCGACCATTTCGTGTTCGAGCAGCCCCAGGCCGTGCTCGCGGGCGAGCGCGTGCGCTATGTGGGCGAGCCGGTGGCGCTGATCGTGGCGCCGACGCTCGATCAGGCGCGCGACGCCGCCGAGGCGGTCGAGATCGACTACGAGATGCTGCCGGCCGTGGTGTCGATGGCGGACGCGCTCGACCCTGCGGCGCCGCAATTGTGGGACGGCGCGCCGGGCAATGTCAGCCTGCGGGCGCACTACGGCAACGCCGAGACGGTCGAGCGCAGCTTCGCCAATGCCGCGCTGGTGATCGAGCGCGACCTGCCCAACCAACGGATCGTCAATTGCCAGATGGAGCCGCGCGCCGCCAGCGGCCTCTACGACCCGGCCGAAGACAGCTACACCTTGATCGCCGGCGGCCAGGGCGTGGTGCGCCACCGCGGCGCGCTCTCCGCCGCGCTCGGCGTGCCGCCCGCCAAGGTGCGGGTGGTGTCGCCCGACGTCGGCGGCGGCTTCGGCTCGCGCAGCCTGCTCTATCCCGAATTCGTGCTGGTGGTGTGGGCGGCCAAGCGCCTGCGCCGGCCGGTGCGCTGGAACAGCGACCGCAGCGAGGCGTTCCTGTCGGATTTCCAGGGCCGCGATCTCGCGGTTCGCATCGCCGCCGCCTTCAACCGGCGCGGCCGGCTGCTCGCCGCGCGCTTCCGGATCGACGGCAATCTCGGCGCCCATCCGGCCGCCTTCGTGTCGCTCAACAACTATCGCCGGCTGGCCACCACCGTGTACGATCTGCGCTCGGTCGACGTCGCGGTGCGTGCCGTGCTCACCAACTCGACCCCCACCTGCCCGTTCCGCGGCGCCGGCCGCCCGGAGGCGATGTTCGTGATGGAGCGCCTGCTCGATCTGGCGGCCGCGCGGCTGCATATCGATCGCGTCGAGATCAGGCGACGCAACCTGATCGGCAAGAGCCAGCTGCCGTACCGCACCGCCATGGGGCTCACTTATGACAGCGGCGATTTCCACGGCAACATGGCGGCCGCGCTCGGGCGCGCCGAATGGGCGGGCTTTGCGCAACGCCGCAAAGCCAGCCGCCGCGCCGGACGGCTGCGCGGCATCGGGGTCGCCAACTACATCGAGGCGCCGGTCGGCGCGCCCTATGAGCGCGTGGCGCTCACCGTGCGGCCCGACGGGCAGATCGAGATGATCTGCGGCACCCAGTCGAGCGGCCAGGGCCACGAGACCGTGTTCGCGCAGGTCGCCGCCGACCTTCTCGACGTGCCGCTCGAAAGCGTCAGGCTGGTGTCCGGCGACAGCCGCGAGGTCGAGAAGGGCGGCGGCACCCATTCGGCCCGCTCCATGCGCCTGGTCGGCACGCTCCTGGTCGAGGCTTGCGAGAAGATCATGGCCAAGGCCCGCGGCCTTGCGGCCGAGGCTTTTGCGGCACCCGAGACCGACGTCCAGCATGCGGACGGTTTCTTCACCGTGCCGCGCTCGAACCAGGCGTTCAGCCTGTTCGACCTCGCGGCCCGCGACGCGCCCGCCGCGCTGTCCGCCGCGGCGGAGCTTTCCCACCGCATTCCGGCCTACCCGACCGGCTGCGCGGTATGCGAGCTCGAGGTCGATCCGCAGACCGGCGTGGTGGAGATCAAACGCTACACCTCGGTGGACGACGTCGGGGTACCGATTAATCCCATGCTGGTCGATGGCCAGATGCATGGCGGCATCGTGCAGGGCATCGGGCAGGCGCTGTCGGAAGGGGTGGCGACCGATCCGTTAAACGGCCAGGTCGTCAACGCCTCGTTCATGGACTATGGGCTGCCGCGGGCCGACAACGTTCCGCGCTTCGATGTGGAGCTCGCGCTCGATCCCACCGCCGGCAACCCGCTCGGTATCAAGGGCGGCGGCGAAGGCGGCATCACGCCGGCACCGGCCGCGGTGATCAATGCGCTGGTGGATGCGCTTGCGGAATTCGGCATCGACCACGTGGATATGCCGGCGTCGCCGGTTCGGGTCTGGACCGCCATCCGGAACGCCAAAGTGCACCAGATAGAACCTTCGCCTCCCCACAAACCTTGATTTGCAGGTCAGCGCAATCACCAGTGCGACCTTGGATGTGGGCAAACCCGCTCCTATCTTAGCCGTATGTCTGCCGATCAGAACCAACACTACCTGCCCCAGAGCTATCAGCGCGGATGGACCGGCGATTCCGGTCGCATCCACGTTTACCGATGGGCCTACAACAAGCTCGTCTGTGAACCGAAGTCCACCAAGTCGACAGGTGGACGCGACGGTCTCTACTTCATTCCGATGGCCCCCCCGGGCCAGCAGAACATAATGGAGGACGTATTTTGGAAACGGATTGATCAGTGGGGAGCCGACGGGCTCGCGTTACTCAGAACCAATAACCCGTCAGCTGCGGCAGGGATCAATAAGGATCGGCTAGCGATATTCATCATGTCGTTCCTGTTCCGCAACCCCAACACGGTCAAATACTTCAATGCGTGGGCCAAAGAGCACGACCTTAACGGGTGCCTGAAGGACGACTACCCCAAACATCGAAGGCCACACGAGCCCGCCAGCTTTGAAGAATTCAAAGTGGCGCTGGAACAGCCCGGCATGACCGAACTGGGTGCACGACACCTTCGCTATATGGTCGAGCACAAAAATATCCGAGACGAAATTCTAAAGATGGAATGGCAGGTAGTGACCGTGCCGAGCACCAATGATGCGATCCTTACATCGGATGTTCCGATGATCATAAATCGTGCTCTGAAAGACGATGACGGCTGTCTTATTCTACCCTTGTCTACCAACGAGTTCTTCGTGGCCTACAATCTCGGCAAGATCGACATGAAGAAGGAGATCAGCGAGTCGGTCGCTACCGGCAGGTTCGTCCGCTCGATGAACAAATATGTGGTCCAGCATCGGATCGACTACGTCTACGGCGTAGATGACAGCCTGATGGCGTTTGTCGCGCGGTATTGGGGGGTTTCCGAAGCGCCCTACTTTCCCTCGCTGACTATGCCGCCTGTTCTCCCACGCACAAGGCTATAGGGGTCAAAAACAGCGAGAACTCTTTGCAATACCAAAGTTATTCTGCGTGTCGCGAAATTGATCACGGGGCATTTTCAGGGACCGCACTACCTTCGCTCCTTCTCCCCCGGGGGCAATGAGGGTCTCGGACCGGGCGATGCTGAATCATCGTAACCCATCTCTCCTTCTCCTTTCGGCGCGAGGGAGTGAAACGCCGTGTCGACCCCCACTTCTCGGGGGCAAAAAGATGTATGCATACCCTCTCCCCTTTCAGGGACCTTTCAGAAGGAGGTCAGGAGGGGGGCAACACCAAGGTCAGCATTTGCGACCTTCCGGCCCCGCGTCTACCATGCCGGTTAGCTTCTCTTTCGCCGCGAGCCCATGGATCCCTCCCTCAAAATCGTGATCGTCGACGAGAACCCGGTGCGGGCCGCGATCCTGATGGACGGGCTGCGCGAGGCCGGCTTCAAGCAGGTTCTGCGCCTGGACGAAACCGCCAACCTGCTGGCGCACATCTACACCATCGATCCGGACGTCATTCTCATCGACCTGGAGAACCCGAGCCGCGACGTGCTCGAGCAGATGTTCCAGGTGAGCCGGGCGGTGAAACGCCCGATCGCCATGTTCGTCGACCAGAGCGACTCGGCCTCCATCCAGGCTTCGGTCGATGCCGGCGTTTCCGCCTATATCGTGAACGGGCTGCACAAGGAGCGGGTCAAGCATATCCTCGATCTGTGCATCTCGCGCTTCTACGCCTTCTCGCGCCTGCAGGCCGAGCTGGAGAAGACCAAGACCGCGCTCGAGGAGCGCAAGGTGATCGACCGCGCCAAGGGCATTCTCATGAAGGTGAAGAAGATCTCGGAAGAGGAGGCCTATGCGCTGCTGCGCCGCACCGCCATGAACGAGAACCGCAAGATCGCCGAGGTCGCCCAGTCGGTGGTCACGGCGGCGGAGATGCTGCGATGAGCGGCGAGCGGCTGCGCATCGGCTTCATTCCGCTGTGCGACGCGGCCGCCCTGATGGTGGCGGTCGATCATGGCTTCATCGCCGCCGAAGGGCTCGACGTCGAGCTGGTGCGCGAGGTCTCCTGGTCGAACGTGCGCGACAAGCTCAATATCGGCATCTTCGATGCCGCTCATCTGCTGGCCCCGGTGGCGATCGCATCAAGTCTTGGCCTGGGCCACGTCAAGGTGCCGATCATCGCCCCGTTCGCGCTCGGCGTGAACGGCAATGCCATCACGGTGTCGCCTGGCCTGCATGCGGCGCTCACTGCGGCGGCCGACGGCGACATCGCCGATCCGCTGGTCACGGCGCGCGCGCTGGGGCGGGTCGCGGCGCAGCGCAGGCGCAAAGGCGAGGAGCCGCTCACCTTCGGCATGAGCTTTCCGTTCTCCTCGCATAATTACGACCTGCGGTTCTGGATGGCGGCCGGCGGCGTCGACCCGGACGAGGATGTGCGCCTGGTGGTGCTGCCGCCGCCCTATATGGTGGAGAGCCTGGCCGGCAAGCAGGTCGACGCCTTTTGCGTGGGCGCGCCCTGGAGCTCGGTCGCGGTCGATCTCGGGATCGGCTTCATCCTGCATTCGGTCTCGGAGATCCTCGGCCGCGCCGCCGAGAAGCTGTTGGCGGTGCGCAGCCGCTGGGCGCAGGAGCATGCAGGGGTCGTGACCGCGTTGGTGCGCGCGCACCGGTCCGCCGCCGCTTTTATCGAGGACCCGGCCAACCGTGACGAGGTCACCGCCATCCTGGCGGCGCCCAACCGTATCGGGGTCGAAAGCGACGTAATCCGGCGCGCGCTGGACGGGCGCATCAAGATCGCTCCCGACGGCACCGTGCGGGCGAGCGACCGCTATCTGCTGATCGGCCGCAAGAACGCGGCGCGGCCCGACGAGGTGCAGGCGGCCTGGCTCTACGCCCAGATGGTGCGCTGGGGGCAAGCACCGCTCTCGGCCGAGATGCTGGCCACGGCAAAAGCGGTGTTTCGCCCCGATTTGTTCGATGTCGCGCTGCCCGATGAAGCGGCGGATTTAACCGGCGAGCCTGCGGATGGAATTCGGGGCCTGCGCCGGACCGCCGTTCGATGCGGACGACATCGCCGGCTATCTCGCGGCATGGAAGAGCAAATAGGCCCGAAGCATGGGGCCCACCTCCAAAAGCCGGATTTGCCTATTTTTTGCACTGCACAAAATTCCTGCACAGGCTGCGCCGCCGCTAACCAGCTTACCGCCGTCAAGACTTTTTCAGCACTTCCGTAGAATCGACCATCCATCTGATATTGCAAGACAATACTGAGATTTCGGTGACTGGCACGAAGCTTGTATAGGCAGGACCTAGACGGCGTCGTCAGCAATGACGGCGTCGCAAGGTCCAACGATGGGCCAACAAGGCACCGCAGCCGCGCCGGGGAACGATGGGTTCTTCGGCTGCGGCTTTTTTTATTGGCCAGGGAATGCGCCGGGGCAGACGCAGCGAACATCGGAACCAGGGGACAACTTGAGATGAACGAGCGAACGACTGCTTGGATTTCGGACTGGAATCCAGAAGATGAGAAGTTTTGGAGCTCCAAGGGCAAATTCATCGCCCGACGCAATTTGATCTGGTCGATTGTTGCCGAGCATATCGGTTTCTCGATCTGGCTCACCTGGAGCATCGTGGCAACCAAATTGCCGCAGGCCGGCTTTCATTTCACGACCGATCAGCTGTTTCAGCTCGTCGCACTGCCCGGGCTGATCGGCGCGCTCATGCGATTCCCCTACACTTTTGCGGTGACGACGTTCGGCGGCCGGAACTGGACGATCTTCAGTGCGGTGGCGCTGTTCATACCGACGATCGCACTCGCCTATTTCGTGACCCGGCCCGACACACCATTCGGCGTGATGCTGTTGGTATCCGCGACAGCGGGCCTGGGCGGCGGCAACTTCGCCTCCAGCATGGCCAATATCTCGTTCTTTTACCCGGATCGCATGAAGGGCTGGGCGCTCGGCTTGAACGCGGCCGGCGGGAATATCGGCGTCAGCGGCGTACAGTTGCTGACGCCGCTTCTGATGGGTGTCGGCCTGATCAACCTCTACCAGGCGACGCCCGGCTCGGGCGGCATCTACCTCCAGAATGCCGGGCTGATGTGGCTCCTGCCGCTCGTCATCGCCGTGACCGGCGCGGCGCTCTTCATGAACAACCTTACCTCGGCACGCTCGACGTTCAAAGACCAACTCGCCATCGTCGGGCGCCGGCATACCTGGATCATGTCTTACATCTACATAGGAACCTTCGGCTCCTTCATCGGCTACTCGGCCGCGTTTCCGTTGCTGATGAAGACCCAATTCCCGGAGGTCACGGTGGCGGTCGCGTTCCTGGGGCCGCTCGTGGGCTCCCTCTCGCGTCCGCTCGGCGGCCTGCTTGCCGACAAGATCGGCGGCGCGATCGTGACGTTCTGGAATTTCATCGCCATGGGGGCCGCGACCATCGGCGTCATGTACTTCGTGGAGATCAAGGACTTTGCCGGCTTTCTGGCGATGTTCCTCATCCTCTTCGTCACGACGGGTGTCGGCAACGGTTCCACCTTTCGGATGATCCCGTCGATCTTTCGCGAAGAGAATCTCAAGAAGGCAAAAGGATCCGGAGACCAGGGCCGGGCGCTCGCCCTGCACTCGGCCAACATCGAAAGCGGTGCCGCGCTCGGATTTATCGGCGCCGTCGGCGCCTGCGGCGGTTACCTGATCCCGCGCGGCTTCGGAGCTTCGATCGCCGCAACAGGCGGTCCGCATCTGGCGCTGGTCGTCTACTTGGCATTCTACGCGACCTGCCTGGGGCTGACGTGGTGGTACTACCTGCGCAAGAGCTATTCGCCGAGAACGACGAGTCTCGCCGAAGCGCGTGTGTGAAACCGGCATGAAGTGCGACCACCGGCACCGCTCGGGTGCGGGCCGGTGCGTCGACCGAGCCGCGGCATCAGATCAAGCAACACATCAAACAACCAGGGAGCCACAAATGGACTACGCCAAGCCTGCCGAGGTGGTGAAAGCAATGATCGAAGCGAGCCGGACCAAGCTCGCGCTCTCGCCGCGCGATCTTCTGATCCGCGGCGCACTCTCCGGCGCATTGTTGGGCACCGCCACCAGCTTTGCGATCACGGGCGCGGTCACCACCGGGCAGCCGCTGGTCGGGGCGCTCATCTTTCCGGTCGGCCTGGTGATCATCGTCATTCTCGGGCTCGAGCTGGTCACCGGCAGCTTCGCGCTGTTGCCCCTGGCGGTTCTGGAGCGCCGATCCTCGATGGGATCGGTGATCGCGAACTGGGGCTGGGTGTTCCTGGGCAACCTCATCGGCAGCATCGCTTATGGTCTTCTGCTCGCCATCGTGCTCACCAATTTCTGGCACGCCGAGCCGACCGGCGTCGCCGCCCGCATCGTCGCGGCCGCGGAAGCCAAGACCATCGGCTACGAGGCGTTGGGCGCCGCCGGCATGACGGTCGCCTTCGTCAAGGCGATGCTCTGCAATTGGCTGGTCTGCTTCGGCGTCGTCATGGGTATGACCTCGTCCTCGACCATCGGCAAGCTGGTCGGCGCCTGGCTCCCGATCTCGGTGTTCTTCGCGCAAGGCTTCGAGCACACGGTGGTGAACATGTTCATCATCCCGACCGGAATGATGATGGGCGCCAAGGTCACGGTCTCGGATTGGTGGCTGTGGAACCAGATTCCGGTGACGCTCGGCAATCTGGTCGGCGGTTTCGTATTCACCGGCCTCGCCCTCTACGCCACCTACAAGCCGGCGACCGCGCCGCAGCTGATGCTGGATCCCATGGCGGCGAAGATTCCGGCCGAGTGAAGCGGCAATCGAAGCGACAGCAGATGGAGAGGCAAGACAAAATGGCGGATATCGCGCCGAGCGCCGATTTCAGCGACGAGCAGAAGCGCTATCTCGAAGGTTTCGCGTCCGGGATCAATGTGGGCCGCGCCGCGCATCAGTTGAGCGCGGCACGACTGCCGGCCGCGGCTCTGCCCAAGGCGGCTGCCGAACCGATCGGGCCCGACGCGGTCCACATCAGGGCGCAGGATCGCGTGCTCGAAGAGGGAAAGAAGCTCGCCGACCAGGAGAGGTTCAAGCGCGAGCTGCATCCCTTCGACGCCTATGAGCGGCTCAAGGCGCAGGCGACGGCCAACGAACCGCCCAAGCCCGAGGACAATTTCCGCTGGCGGTTCTTCGGCTTGTTCTATGTGGCGCCCAACCAGAAGTCCTACATGTGCCGGCTGCGTATCCCCAATGGCATCCTCAGGCATTGGCAATTCGCCGGCATGGCCGATCTCGCGCAGCGCTACGGCGGCGGCTACGCCCACGTCACGACCCGCGCCAACCTGCAGGTGCGCGAGATCGAGCCCAGGAACGCGGTCGCTATGGTGGAGGCGATCCTCGACCTCGGCCTGTGCTCGCGCGGCTCGGGCGCCGACAATATCCGCAACGTCACCGGCACCCCGACGGCGGGCATCGATCCGCAGGAGCTGATCGACACCAGGCCCTATGCGCGCGAGTGGCATTTCCACATCCTCAACGAGCGCGCGCTCTACGGTCTGCCGCGCAAGTTCAATGTCGGGTTCGACGGCGGCGGCATCATTCCGGTGCTCGAGGACACCAACGACATCGGGTTCCAGGCGGTCGCCGTGCGCGACGGCTTCGGGCTCGAACCCGGCGTCTGGTTTCGTCTGCTGCTGGGCGGCATCACCGGCCACAAGGATTTCGGCCGCGAGACCGGCGTGGTGGTGCGCCCGGCCGAGGCCACGCAGGTGGCGGACGCGGTGGTTCGGGTGTTCATCGACCATGGCGACCGCACCAACCGGCTCAAGGCGCGGCTCAAATACGTGCTCGACCGCTTCGGCATGGAGAAGTTCCTCGCGCTGGTCGAGGAGAAGCTCGGACGCCCGCTCGGTCGCGTCCAGAACGAGGCGCTGGAGCCGCGGCCGGCCTTCGATCGATCCGCCCATATCGGGGTGCGGGCGCAGAAGCAGGACGGGCTCAGCTGGATCGGCGTGGTGCTGCCGGTCGGCAAGCTTACGACCGAGCAGATGCGCGGGCTCGCCGCGCTCGCGCGCGATCTCGGCGATGGCGAGCTGCGCCTCACGGTCTGGCAGAACCTGCTCATCTCGGGCGTGCCCAAGGCGCAGATCGGCAAGGCCGAGAGCGCGATCGCGGCGCTCGGGCTCTCCACCAGCGCGAGCTCCATCCGCGCCGGACTGGTTGCCTGCACCGGCAACATCGGCTGCAAGTTCGCCGCCTCCGACACCAAGGGTCACGCCGAGGAGATCGCACGCTGGTGCGAGGCGCGGGTCGCGCTCGACGGGCCGATCAACATCCACCTGACCGGCTGTCATCATTCCTGCGCCCAGCACTATGTGGGCGACATCGGCCTGCTCGCCTGCAAGGTGCAGGAGACCGAGGACAGCGAGCAGATCGAGGGCTACCACATTCTGGTAGGGGGCGGCTTCGGGCCCGACGCGACGCTGGCGCGCGAGATCTGGCGCGACGTCAAGGCGGTGGACGCACCGGCCACCATCGAGCGCCTGCTCAAGGCCTATCTGGCCGGCCGCGCATCGAAGGATGAAAGCTTTTTGATGTTTGCGCGCCGCCATGACGAGGCGGCGATCAAGCAGATGACGGACGGAGAGCTGGTGTCATGAGCTTCGCGCCGCCCGCACCGCCCCCGTCCCTGCTGCCGCAAAGCGCGCCGTTCACGTCGGCGCAGCGCGCCTGGCTCAACGGCTTCTTCTCGGGCCTGCTCTCGGTCGAGAGCAGCACGGTCACGCCCCTCTCGCCCGCGGAGTCGGCTGCCCTGATGGCGGGCGCCGCGGCCCAGCCGAAGGACCCGCTCGCCGACGGCGATGACGACACGGCGCCCTGGCACGATCAGACCCTGCCGCTCGCCGAGCGCATGACGCTCGCGCAAGGCCGGCCGCTGCGCCGACGCCTGATGGCCGCAATGGCGCAGCAGGACTGCGGGCAGTGCGGCTACAATTGCCAGGACTATTCCGAGGCCATATCGCGCAAGACCGAAGAGCGGCTGAACCTGTGCGTGCCGGGCGGCAAGGAGACGGCCCGCATGCTCAAGACGCTTTACACTGAGCTGGGCGCGCCGCCCACGGCCGCGAGCGTCCCGGCGGCCGCCGTGGTGGCGGACGCGGTGCCGGCCGCGACGGTCCGCGCCGTGCCGGCCGGCCGCTCGCGCGACAATCCGGCAATCGCCACCTTCCTGTCGCGCACGCGGCTCAACAAGCCCGGCTCCACCAAGGAGACCTGGCATGTCGAGCTCGACCTCAAGGGCTCCGGCATCGACTATGTGGTGGGCGATTCCCTCGGGGTGTTTCCGCAGAACGATCCCGCCCTCGCCGATGCGGTGATCGCGGCGCTGGCGGCGCCACCGGACTTTCCGATCGGCGGGCGCACATTGCGCGAGGTTCTCATCGACGGGGTCTCGCTCGGAACCGCGCCCGACATGCTGTTCCAGCTCTACTCCTACATCACCGGCGGGACACGGCGGCAGGCCGCCAAGGCGCTGTCGAGCGGCGACAATCCCGACGGCGATGCCGACACGCTCGACGTGCTGGCGGCGATCGAGAAGTTCCGCGGCACCCGCCCGGATCCCGAAGCCTTCATCGAGGCGCTCGATCCGCTGCAGCCGCGGCTTTACTCCATCGCCTCCTCGCCCAAGGTCGATCCGAAGCGCGTTGCGCTTACGGTCGATGCGGTCCGCTATCCGGTAGGCTTGCGCACGCGGCTCGGGGTGGCCTCGACCTTTTTCGCCGACCGGATTGCGCCCGGCACCAGGCTCAAGGCCTATGTGCAGCGGGCGCAGCACTTCGCGCTGCCGGCCGATCCGTCGGTGCCGATCATCATGATCGGTCCCGGCACCGGAATCGCGCCGTTCCGCGCCTTCCTGCACGAGCGCATGGCCGGCAAGGCGCCCGGACGCAACTGGCTGTTCTTCGGACATCAGCGCAGCGGTTACGATTTCTTCTACGAGGACGAGCTCGCCGGCATGAAGGCGGCGCGCGTGCTCACCCGCCTGACGCTGGCATGGTCACGCGATGCTGCCGAGAAAATCTACGTCCAGGATCGCATGCGCGACGTCGGCCGCGATCTATGGGCTTGGCTCGCCGAGGGCGCGCACGTCTATGTCTGCGGCGACGCCAAGCGCATGGCCAAGGATGTGGAGGCGGCGCTGATCGAGGTGGTCGCAGCGTACGGGTTGCGCTCGACCAACGAGGCCATCGGCTTCGTGGCCGAGCTCAAGAAGAGCGGGCGCTATCAGCAAGATGTGTATTGAGGCGCCCGGCCCATCATGAACGCCCTGGCGCAGACAGGCCCCACGGTCCGCACCACCTGCCCGTATTGCGGGGTCGGCTGCGGCCTCTTGGCGCAGCCGGATGGACGCGGCGGTGCGGCGGTGGCGGGCGATCCCGGCCACCCGGCGAATTTCGGACGGCTTTGCTCGAAGGGCTCGGCGCTGGGCGAGACGGTCGGGCTCGCAGGACGGCTGCTCCATCCGATGCTGCGGCAACCGGACGGCGCCCTCGCGCGCGCCGGCTGGACACAAGCCCTCGACCGGGTCGCGGACGGATTTCGGGCGATCATCGAGCGCGACGGGCCGGACGCGGTCGCCTTCTATCTCTCCGGCCAGCTGCTGACCGAAGACTATTACGTCGCCAACAAGCTGATGAAAGGCTTCATCGGCTCGGCCAATGTGGACACCAATTCGCGGCTATGCATGGCCTCTTCGGTCGCCGGCCAGCGTCGCGCCTTCGGGGCCGACACGGTGCCGGGCAGCTATGCCGATCTCGATCTCGCCGATCTGATCGTGCTGGTGGGCTCCAATACCGCCTGGTGCCACCCGGTTCTGTTCCAGCGCATCATGCGCAACAAGGCCGAGCGCGGCGCCCGCGTCGTGGTCATCGATCCGCGCCGCACCGTGACGGCGCAAGAAGCCGATCTGTTTCTCCCGATCGCGCCTGGAACCGACACCGCCTTGTTCTGCGGGCTTTTGGTCGATCTGGTCGAGCGTGGCGCTCTCGATGAAACCTACATCGAGGCGCACACCACCGGCTTTGCGCAAACGCTGGCGCGCGCTCGCGCGATCGCCCCCGATGCCGGTGCGACCGCCCGGGCGTGCGGCTTGGCGGCGGCCGACGTCGCGCGCTTCTTCGACCTGTTCGGCGCCAACACCCGCACCGTCACCGGCTTCTCCCAGGGGGTCAACCAATCGGCGCAAGGCACCGACAAGGTCAACGCCATCATCAATTGCCACCTCGCCACCGGTCGGATCGGGCGGCCCGGCATGGGGCCGTTCTCGCTCACCGGGCAACCCAATGCCATGGGGGGCCGCGAGGTGGGCGGGCTCGCCAATCAGCTGGCCGCCCATATGGGATTCGCCCCCGACGAGATCGACCGCGTGCGCCGGTTCTGGAACGCGCCCCGCATGGCGAGCCGCGAAGGCCGCAAGGCGGTGGCGATGTTCGAGGCGATCGAGCGCGGCGAGATCAAGGCGCTGTGGGTCATGGCCACCAATCCGGCGGTGTCGCTGCCGCGCGCCGACGCCATGCGGACGGCGCTCGGCAGGCTGGAGCTGTTCGTGGTCTCCGAAAACGTCATGTCCAACGATACCGTGAACGCGGGCGCCCATGTGCTCTTGCCCGCCGCCGCCTGGGGCGAGAAGGACGGCACCGTCACCAACTCGGAGCGCTGCATCTCGCGCCAGCGCGCCTTCCAGCCGACCCCGGGCGAAGCCAAACCCGACTGGTGGATCGTCGCGGCGGTGGCGCAGCGGCTGGGTTTTGCCGAGGCCTTTTCCTACAGCTGCGAGGCCGATGTGTTCCGCGAGCATGCGGCGCTGTCGGCGTTCGAAAACGACCGCACGCGGGACTTCGATCTCGGCGGCTTGGCCGGCATTTCCGACAATGGCTACGATGCGCTGGCGCCCACGCAGTGGCCGTTGCGGGCGGGCGAGCAACCAACCGCGCAGCCGAGCGAAAAGCGTTTCTTTGGCGAAGGCGGCTTCTTCACTCCGGACCGCCGGGCTCGCTTCGTACCCCCGGAGCCGCCAGCCCTGCAGGAGGCAACCTCCACCGCCTTCCCGCTCCGGCTCAATACCGGACGAATTCGCGACCAGTGGCACACCATGACCCGCACGGGCCAAAGCCCGCGGCTGGCGGCCCATCTGGCCGAGCCTTTCGTCGAGGTGCATCCGCTCGACGCCGGCCGCATGGGCCTCGCCGACGGCGGCTTTGCGCGGGTCTCGAGCCAGCATGGCGCCTGCATCCTCAAGGTCATGGTCACCGACAATCAGCAGCCGGGCTCGCTGTTTGTGCCGATCCATTGGAGCGCCGAGACGGCGTCGTGTGCCCGGGTCGGCGACCTGGTTTCGGCCCGCACCGACCCGCATTCGGGCCAGCCCGAGGCCAAGGCGACCCCGGCCGCCATCGCGCCGGTGGACTTCGCGCTGTCCGGCTTCATCCGCGCGCCGGCTACCGTGAGCTTGCCGGCCGGCACTTGGTGGGCCCGGGTGGCGTTCGCGCAAGGAACGGAATATCGACTGGCCACCAGCCAAGGCCCGATGTTTTGGCACGACTTCGCCTACCGCTGGCTCGCTCCCGATGCGCGGCTGACCGAGCAGCTCGACGGCCGTACCTACCGGGCCGCGGCCTTCCTGGACGGTCATCTCGAGGGTTGCATCAGCCTGGCGCCTGCCGAAGTCGCGCCGCAATGGGACCTTGCCGGCCTCGCGGCAGCAGCGGCGGCGGAAGATGGCGGGCGACGGATACCTGAAACGCCAGCCAGCGACTATTATATGGGGGAGCCGGTGGTTTGCGCCTGCTTCCAGGTCGGGCTCGACGCCGTGCGTCAGGCCGTCAATAGCGGTGCGAGGAGCGTAGGCGAGATCGGCCGCGCGTTGCGCGCCGGCACGAATTGCGGTTCCTGCTTGCCGGAGCTGAAAAGGATCATCGTTGATGAGCGCATCGCGCATCCCCTCTGAGACCCGCACGCCGCGCATGGAGCCGCTGGCACGGCTGCCGGTGTTCTTCGGTCTGGCCGGCAAGCGCGCCGCGATCGCCGGCGGCAGCCCGGCGGCGGCCTGGAAGGCGGAGCTGCTGGCGGCTGCCGGCGCCGAGGTCGAGGTGTTCGCCCCGGAGGCCTGCGAAGAGCTGCGCGCGGTCGCAGCCGAGCCGCCGCGATCGGAGGATTCGGACAACGCGGTTAACGCGATCCGCATCCATGCGCGCGCCTGGCAGGCCGGCGATCTCGCCGGCGCCGCGATTGCGGTCGGGGCCTTCGCGGACGACGGCGAGGCGGGCGCGTTTGCGGCCGCGGCTCGCGCAGCCGGCGTCCCGGTCAACGTGATCGACAAGCCGGCGTTCTGCGACTTCTCCTTCGGCTCGATCGTCAACCGCTCGCCGCTGGTCATCGGCATCTCGACCGACGGGGCGGCGCCGGTGTTTGCGCAGGCGATCCGCGCCAAATTCGAAGCCCTGATCCCGCTCGGCTTCGCCCGCTGGGCGGCGGCGGCGCGGCGCTGGCGCCGGGCGGTGCACACCTCGGGTCTGTCGTTTCCGGCGCGGCGCCGGTTCTGGCAGGTGTTCACCGCCCAGGCGGTGACCCACCCGGATCGCGAGCCGCTCGCGACCGACTTCGACGCCTATATGGCGCTGACCCGCGAAGGCAGCGCCGCCGCCGAGCATGGCTCCGTCACCCTGGTGGGCGCCGGCCCGGGCGATCCCGAGCTGCTGACATTGCGGGCGGTGCGGGCGCTGCAATCCGCCGACGTGATCCTGATCGACGACCTGGTGGCGCCCGGCGTCCTCGATTTCGCCCGCCGCGAAGCCAAGAAGATGCTGGTCGGCAAGACCGGCTACGGCCCCTCCTGCAAGCAGGAAGAGATCAATGCGCTGATGATCTCGCTCGCCACCGCGGGCAAACGCGTGGTGCGGCTCAAGGGCGGCGACCCAATGATCTTCGGGCGCGCCAGCGAGGAGATCGAGGCGTGCCGCGCCGCCGGCGTTGCGGTCGAGGTGGTGCCGGGCATCAGCGCCGCGCAAGGCGCCGCCAGCCGGCTCGGCATCTCGCTCACCCACCGCAAGGTTTCGCGCCGCGTGCAATATGTCACCGGCCATGCGGCCGACGGCCATCTGCCCTCGGACATCGACTGGCACAGCCTCGCCGATCCGACCGTCACCACCATCGTCTACATGCCGGGCAAGACCATCCGGGAGCTCGCCGCTACCGCCATCGCGCATGGGCTGGCGCCCGATACCCCGACCGTGGCGGTCGCCGCCGCGACCCGGCCCGAGCAGGAGGTGGTCAGCGGCACCATTGCCGACATCGCTGATCGCTTGCAGCAAGCGGCGCCGGCGGGACCGCTGCTGGTTATGATCGGGCGTGCGCTCGCCGATGCGGTTGCTGACGCCGTGGATGTCGGCCGGTCGCACGACGCCGTCGGCGCGACGCCACCGGCGGGGCGCCAGCAGGCCTCCTGAGCGCGCGGCACAGCGCGCCTCATTTCCTTCATTCCGGTCCGGCATCCCCGCCAAGGGAGGTGCAAGCATACATAGGTATGGCCACCATAGAGCTACCGGGACGTTGTGCGCGTATCGCTACACCGATAGAGTCGCCAGCGGTCCCGGGACCATCGGAATCTCATGCCGATTGCGCGCAATCGAGGGAGGCCTGCCATGACCATGAATCAACCCAATATCGAGCGAATCCAGCGCCGGGTGGCTACCTCGCTGCATGAGCATTGGGTGCTGTTTCTGGTCGAGGGGATCGTGCTGATGGTGCTCGGCCTCGCCGCCATCGTGCTGCCGCCGATCGCCACGCTGGCGGTCGAGATCCTGTTCGGCTGGCTGTTCCTGATCAGCGGCATCATGGGCCTGATCACCACTTTCTGGATGCGCCAGGCGCCGGGCTTCTGGTGGGCGCTGTTGTCGGCGGTGCTGGGAATCGGCGCCGGGCTCGTGCTGCTGGCCTGGCCGCTCAGCGGCGTGCTCTCGCTCACCCTGGTGCTCATCGTGTTCTTCACGATCGAGGGCGTCGCCTCGATCATGTTTGCGCTCGAGCACAAGCGCGAGCTGTCGGGGCGGTGGGGCTTCATGCTGGCGAGCGGCATCGTCGATCTGATCGTGGCCGGCATCGTGCTCATGGGGCTGCCCGGAACCGCGGCCTGGGCGATCGGGCTTCTGGTCGGCATCAACATGGTGTTCGGCGGCTCGGCCTTGATCGCCATGGCGCTGCATGCCCGCGAGCTCGACCCGGGTTCCACATCGGCACGCTAACGCCGAGGCGAAACACCGCATCTTCCTGCCGCACCGGGGCCGCGATCCGATCTGGTGCGGCCATTTTACGCGCTCTATAACAGCCTCCTCGCGGCAGGAGAGGACGGCGGATGAGCGCTTCCGATGTGGTCGATCTCGCCAAGGCGCCCGAGCGCTCCGTCGACATCGGCGAGCGCGCGCGGGTTTCGGCACGCCGGCGCGACCGGATTCTCAGCATCGCCTCCCCGCTCGGCCTGCTGCTGGCCTGGGAGCTGGCGGCGCAGACCGGATTGATCGACGTGCGGTTCTTCCCGGCGCCGAGCGCGATCATCGCCAAGCTGATCGAGATGGCGCGTTCCGGCGAGCTTACCGAGAACGTGCTGATCAGCCTGCAGCGGATCGTGCTGGGCTTTCTGCTCGGCGGCGTGCCGGCGATCGTGATCGGGATCGCCATGGGAATCTGGCGGCCGATCCGCGCCATCGTCGACCCGCTGATCGTGGCGACCTATCCGATCCCGAAAAGCTCGCTGCTGCCGCTCATCCTGCTGATCTTCGGGCTCGGCGAGATGTCGAAGGTGGTGATGGTGGCGATCGGGGTGTTCTACCCGATGGCGATCAACGCCACCGCCGGGGTGCTGCAGATCAACCAGATCTATCTGGACGTGGGCAAGAGCTTCAAGGCGTCGCCCTGGGATACGTTCCGCACCATCGCGCTGCCCGGCGCGCTGCCGTTCATCATGACCGGCGTCAAGCTCGGGGCCGGGCTCGCCCTCATCCTGATCGCGATCGCCGAGATGGTGGGCGCCAAGAGCGGCATCGGCTTCATGATCTGGAGCGCCTGGGAGACGTTCGCGGTCGCCAAGATGTATGTCGGGCTGTTCGTGATCGCGCTCATCGGATTTGCCATCAGTCTCCTGTTGAACGAGGTGGAGCGTTGGCTGATCCGTTGGAAGGCCGACGTATGACCGTGGTCGATCTGGCGGTACGGCCGCAGCGTCCCGCGAAAATCCGGATCAAACATCTGATCAAGCGGTTCCGCTCGCTGGTCGCGATCGACGACGTGTCGATCGACATCGAGGAGGGCACCTTCTTCGCGATCGTGGGGCCCTCGGGCTGCGGCAAGACCACGCTGTTGCGCATTCTGGGCGGGCTCGACCAGGTGACCAGCGGCGAGGTCGAGATCAGCGATCCGGCTCCCGGCCGGCCGCAATATTCCATGGTGTTCCAGGGCGACTCGATCTTTCCGTGGATGACGGTGCGGGAGAACGCGGCCTATGGCCTCAAGATGCGCAAGGCCCCCAAGCGGGAGATCGACGATGCAGTCGGTCGCTATCTCGACCGTACCGGCCTCACCCGCTTTGCGCATCATTATCCCCATCAGCTCTCCGGCGGCATGCGCCAGCGCGTCTCGATCGCGCGCGCCTTCGCCAACGACCCCGAGGTGCTGCTGATGGACGAGCCGTTCTCCGCGCTCGACGAGCAGAACCGCACCATCCTGCAGCAGGAGCTGTTGCGCATCTGGGAGGTCGACAAAAAGACCGTGGTGTTCATCACCCACAGCGTCGACGAGGCGGTGACGCTGGCGGACAAGATCATGGTCATGACCGCGAGCCCGGGCCGCGCCAAGACCGTCATCGACGTCGCGCTGGAGCGGCCGCGCAACGTGCTGGAGCTGCGCAACGACCCGCGCTACGGCAAGATCGTGTACGGCATCTGGGGCCACCTCAAGGACGAGGTCGAGCGGGCGCGGCTTTAGCCGGCTTGGCTTTCCTGCTAACCTCAGAGCGTTCTGAACCGGAGAACCGCATTGCGTCCCATCCTGCCGGCTCTCGCCTTTGTTTCCATCGGGCTGATGTTCGCGCCCGTGATCGGGCAGCAGCGCATCCCGGTCACCATCGCGCTGGTACCGAGCGTGCCTTCCGGGTCGACCTTCATCGCCGCCGACAAGGGCTACTTCAACGCCGCCGGGCTCGACGTGAAGATCGAGCGGATCAATTCGCTCAGCAAGGCGGTGGCGTTCGTGGCCACCAACCAGGTCCAGGTCGGGCAAGGCGGGATCAATGCAGGCTATTTCAACGCCGCGGCCGAAGGCCTGCCGATCACGCTGGCGCTGGAGAGCGGCTCGACCCCGCTCTATCACCAGATCATCCTGCGGCCCGAATTGAAGGACAAGATCAAGACCGTCGCCGATCTCAAGGGCCGCCGGGTGGGGATCAGCGCGCCCGGCTCGACCTCGGTCTACGAGATCGGCATGGTGCTCGCGTCCGCCGGCCTGCGGATCAAGGACATCGACCTCAAATATCTGGCCTTCACCCAGATGGGCCCGGCGCTCGCCAACGGGGCGCTCGATGCGGCGCTCGAGGTGGCGCCGTTCAGCGATATCGCCATCGAGCAGAAGATCGCGGTGCCCTGGATCGATCCGGAAGACGGCTACATCAAGCAGCTGCCGCTCACCAACGTCGCCTACATCGCCAACACGGAATGGATCAAGCAGTCTCCCGACGTGGCGCGGCGGCTGTTCGTCGCGCTCGCCCATGCCGGGCGCGACTACTGCCAAGCCTACCACCACGGGCCCAACCGCGCCGAGGTGATCGACATCATGCTCAAGAACAAGATCGTGAGCGACCGCGAGCTCCTCGACAAGATGGACTGGCAGGCGCGCAGCCCCGATGGCGCGTTCGACCTCGCCAGCGTGGACAGCGTGCAGACCTTCTTCAAGCAGGAGGCCATCATCGACAAGACCGCGCCGCGCGAGCGCCTGATCGACGCGAGCTTCGCGCAAGCCGCCGCCAAGGACCTCGGGGCGTTTCAGCTCGTCAACAAATCCAGCAAGCTCATGGGCTGCCGGTAGGGGTGTTTTGCATTTGAATTGGCCGTTGTCGTTGTCATCACCGGGCTCGTCCCGGTGATCCCGCTCAGATGAGCGAGGTGGTGCCATCCTAAGCGAGATCGCCGGGACAAGCCCGGCGATGACACTAAATCTTGGAGAAACCCCCATGCCCCTCAGCGAGAACGTCCGGCGCGTCGTCACGGTGGTGAATGAGGACGGCAAGGCGGTGGTGCTGCTCGACGGCGACAATCCGCACAAGATGGCGCGCCCGAACCGCAACTCGGTGTCCCGCATGCTGTGGATGACCGACCGGTCGCCGGCCGGGATCTCCGGCACCGCCGACCGGGCGGCGGTCAATGTGGGCATCGCGCCGCCGCCCGGCGGCAGCATCTTCCGGATCGTCGAATTTCCCCCGATCACGCCCGAGATCGAGCGGCTCGACGCCGACAATATGCATGGCGAGCTCGCCGCGCATGCGCCCCGGCGCGGGCTGCCGCCCCGGCATCCCCTCATGCACCGCACCCGCACGGTCGACTACGCCATCGTGATGGCGGGCGAGATCGACATGCTGCTGGACGATTCCGAAATTCACCTGCGGGCCGGCGACGTCCTGATCCAGCAAGGCACCAACCACGCCTGGGTCAATCGCGGCAACGAACCTTGCCGTATCGCCTTCGTTCTCATCGACGCGCTGGAGCCGTGAGACCCGCTGGGTTGCAACAAAAGCCCGCAAGGCCTACCTACGGCTCACGAATTGCTCAAATTCGCGGGAATTGTCGCCGCCCGCCTCAAATCGCGTGCGCCCGCGGGGCAATGACTTTAATCCCATCGCGGCTTTGGCGGTCCGAGGGCAAATGGGCTAGGTTCGCCCCGAGCCGATCCGCCGGCGACGCGGCATCGCACAGGAGAACGCATAATGGGTGAACGACAGCACGATCCGGACAAGGACCGCATTTTTGTCCGCGAGCTATCCGGCAAGTACAGCCTCAAGGACGAACTCGGCCGGCTGCGGGCGATGCCGCGGGTCATCAAGGGCAAGGAGCTCAAGCTCGACGGCGGCCCGCAGCATTTCAGCCGCCATTACGTGGAGCCGGAGGACGGCCGCACCCAGACGCTGCACATCCATCTCGAGGAATATGCGCCCGGCGGCACCACCCAGAAGCACGGCCACGTCAACGAGGCCGCCTTCTACATTCTCGACGGGTCCGGCTACGAGATCCACGACGGCATCCGCTACGACTGGAAGGCCGGCGACGTCGCGATCGTGCACAATAATTGCGTGCACCAGCACTTCAACGCGAGCCCAAAGGAACCGGCGCGCGCCTTGGTGATCAAGACCAAGCCGATGTACCTGTTCATGAACATGCTGTTCCAGCACACGGTGCAGAAGCGTCCGACCACCCCCTCCCCGACGCAAGGCAACTTCGTGCCGCGGCAGGAGGAAGATGGCTACAATCATCCGCAGGACGAGAAGGTCGACGCCTGAGCGCGGCTTCGCGGGTCGGAATCAAAATTCGAGACAGGGATAGAGGACCAATATGGCTTGGGATGAATCGAAGGCTTGGCTGGTGGGCTCGCAGAACGGCAAGCTCTACCAGAGCCTGCTGGACGAGGCGACGGAGTCGCCGGTGCGCAACGCCAAACGCAAGAAGGTCGTGCACAACGATGAAATGCCTTGGGAAATGTCCCGGCAGGGGCTGCTCAAGCATCTCCTCAACGCGCAGATGAACACCCGCATGGAGACGGTCGACGCCTATATGCAGGTGATCCCGCCGGGGAGCCGCTCGGGCAAGCATCGGCATCTGGCGGAGGAGTGCCTCTACGTGGTCGAGGGCCGCGGTTACGACCTGCACCAGGATTGCGACGTGGAGATCACCGACACCTACAAGTGGACGCCGCAGAAGGAGATCAAGCGCTACGAATGGGAGGCGGGCGACGTCATCTATGTTCCGCCCTGCACCATCCACCAGCACATCAACGCCGATCCGGCACGTCCGGCGCGGCTGATCTCCTGCATCAACCGCATCTACAAGAACTCCGGCCTCAACGACCTCGAGCAGCTCGAGGACGCCCCGGAATACGACCCCAAGGTGGTGCTCACGGCCGCTCTGGTGAAGCAGTACCTGGCCACCAAGGCCAAGCAGCCGGCTTAAGGCGGGCCTCGGTGCCTGTAGGATGGGTTGAGCTCTTGCGAAACCCATCATCGGCAGTGCCGTTCGCATCGCCCGCGATGGGTATCGCAAGAGGCTCAACCCATCCTACGAAACCACGACGTGATCGCGCTCCAGATCACCTTGATCATGAGCGAGAAGCCCGCGATCGGGCGGCCGGCGGCCGGCAGCCGTTGGGCCGGCGCGGATGACGGCGGCGGCGCGGCAGCTGTCGGCACAGCGGCAAGCCCCTCACTCCCGATCTGCGCTTTCAGGTTGGCGGCGAACTGGGTCATGATCTGGGCGGCGGTCGCCTGGATGATGCCGACGCCGCGGCCGTACTGGGCAACCGCTCCCGAGAGCGTGAGGTCGGTGTGGACCAGCACCTTGGAGCCTTCGCCCGAAGGCTCCAGCCGGAACGAAGCGCTGGCATTGGCGGCGCCGCGGCCTTTGGCATCGCTGCCCTGCGCCTTGACCCTGGCCGTGTGGTTGACGCCGTCGAGATCCTCGAGCTTGACCACGCCCGCGAACGCCAGCGCGACCGGTCCGAGCCGAACCGCGATGCGGCCCTTGTAGGTGGTTGCGTCGATCACCTCGGTAACCTCGGCGCCCGGCATGCAGGGGGCTATGCGCCGGATGTCCATCAGCAGCGGCCAAGCCTGGGCCGGCCGCAACGGCACTTCGAAGGAATTGTCGAACTCCACCTCGGGCTCCCGTCGATTTCGCCCTTCCCTCTCCGCTCGAGCGACGCGAGTCAAGCTGGGGTTGGGATCGGAATCCTCGCACCGATTGGCCGGGCTGCCTTAGGGGTAAACCGCCGTTAACCGGTAACGCCTTGCATTCGACACAAGAAGTCCCTATGTAGCGGGTGCGACCACATTAGGTCCTGGTGAGCCGCGTGTACGGATTCCCGTCAAACGGCTTCTGGCTCACCCCTCGATTTCCCCAAACCTGACAGCCCAGATCACGCGGGGTGTCTACCACCACCCCAGCGACACGGGTCGCCGACCACACGAGTCGGCCCCTCTCGCACCACAGAAAGAATGCCCATTGTCTTCATTTCATGACTTCGGCCTGGCCGAGCCCATCACCCGTGCGCTCGCCGAAGAGAAATACGTCACCCCCACCCCGATCCAGGTACAGACCATTCCGATCGCGATGTCGCGCCGCGACGTCATCGGCATAGCGCAGACCGGAACCGGCAAGACGGCGGCCTTCGCGCTCCCGATCCTGCATCACTTCTTCACCAACCCCAAGCGCCCCGACCGCAAGGCCTGCCGCGCCCTGGTGCTGAGCCCAACCCGCGAATTGTCGAGCCAGATCCTCGACAGCTTCAACGCCTATGGACGCCATCTTCGTCTCCAGAGCACGCTCGCCATCGGCGGCGTGCCGATGGGCAAGCAGGTCCGCGCCCTGATGAACGGCGTCGACATCCTGGTCGCCACGCCCGGACGGCTGATCGATCTGGTGCGAACCAACGCGCTGCGCCTGAGCGAGGTCGAGGTCCTGGTGCTCGACGAAGCCGACCGGATGCTCGACATGGGCTTCATCCACGACATCCGCAAGATCGTGGCGAAGCTGCCGACCGAGCGGCAGACCCTGTTCTTCTCCGCCACCATGCCGCAGGAGATCGCCCTGCTCGCCCAGCAGATGCTGCGCGATCCGGTCAAGGTGGCGGTGACCCCGCCGGCCTCCACGGTCGAGCTGGTCGAGCAGCGCATCATTCACGTGGACCGCGCCGCCAAGCCCCACATCCTGGCCGACGTCCTCAAGGGCGAGACCATCGACCGCGCCCTGGTGTTCACCCGTACCAAGCACGGCGCCGACCGGGTGGTGCGCAGCCTCGCCAAGGCCGGCATCACGGCGGAGGCGATCCACGGCAACAAGAGCCAGGGCCAGCGCGAGCGGGTGCTCGCCGCCTTCCGCAAGGGCGACGTACGCACCCTGGTGGCTACCGATATCGCGGCCCGCGGCATCGATGTCGATGGCATCAGCCACGTGGTGAACTATGATCTGCCGAACGTGGCCGAGACCTACGTGCATCGTATCGGCCGCACCGCACGCGCCGGCGCCTCCGGGGTCGCAATCTCGCTCTGCGATTCGGAGGAGACCGCGTTCCTGCGCGACATCGAGAAGCTCATTCGCACCGTGATCCCGGCGACCGATCAGCGCACCGGCAATCCGCGGCCGATCCATGCCCAAGCCGATGGGCCGAGAAACCGCCAGCAGCAAAATCGCGGCGGACGCGGCAACGGCTCCGGCTCACGGCAGCCGCATGGCCAGCGGCCGCGGCAGCCGGAACGGCATTCGCAGCCGCAGGCGGGTCACCACCCGCAGGCGGGCCGGCACCCCCAGGCGGGCGGGCATCCGCAAGCGGCTGGGCATCCGCAGGCAGAACGGCATCCCGAGGACCTCACAGGCGTGGTATTTCTCAATCGAGCCGCGAAGACGCGCCGCGACGATGGCCGGCGCCCGCAACGCTGAGCAAGGGGAGAGCACCTGATGTCGAAGGAAGAGCTCATCGAGTTCGAGGGCCTGGTCACCGAAATCCTGCCGGATGCCCGCTACCGCATCCAGCTCGATACCGGCCATGTCATCGTCGCCTACACGGCCGGCAAGATGAAGAAGAACCGCATCAAGACGCTGGCCGGCGACCGTGTCACGGTGGAGATGTCGCCCTACGATCTCGACAAGGGCCGGCTCATCTTCCGGCACAAGGACGAGCGCGCGGGTGTGGGCGGCCGGCGGCCGCCCGTACGTCAGCAATTTCGCAAACGCTGATCGCGCCGACGGTCGTGCCGGAACCCCGGCATGACAGCGGAAGGAGACGCAATTGCGGATTTTCATATTCAAGTCGGGCGCCAGCGGCGGCCTGCAGGCCTTCGCCGGAGATCCGGGCGGTACCAAGTTGCCGCGCAAGCACGGCCCCTGGTATGCCATCGGCGTGATCCGCGAGGACAAGGCGCCCCCGCACGCGTTTTCCCGGGCCGCGATCGAGAAGGCAATCGGCGAAACGGGCTTCCAGCTCTGGCGCCTCAAGGCGTAGCGGCGAAAGCCCGCTTCGAGATTCGCATCAAACGGCGCGCAGCTGGTCGGCGGAAGTCTTGCCCGACCGTTTGTCCTGGGTGAGCTCGTACGACAGCTTCTGGCCTTCGTTGAGGTTCGACATCCCGGCGCGCTCGACGGCGCTGATGTGAACGAACACGTCCTTGCCGCCGTCATCCGGCTGGATGAAGCCAAAACCTTTTTGCGCGTTGAACCATTTGACTGTTCCGGTGCTCATGCCTTGTGTCCTTTCGCTAGACGAGTATCTGGCGGTGCCCCTGGCGGGGAAACCCCTCGGTGGTCGAAGTTCAGGAAGATCTCGTCAGTCAGGCGCAGGGCAGTGTCCCAGGCATGGCCAAGTCGTTCGGCCGAAACGTCGATGCGGCTAATTAATCACAAAGCCGTGAAGCCACAAGGGCCTGTTTGGCGCTCCGGCGCCAGGTCAAGCTCGCCGCAATAGTTGGTCCGGACGGACGCAGCCGCCTCAGTTCGGCTTCTCGCGCGCCCGACGCGCTTTTTCGAGGAGTTGCGGCGGGAAGCTTCCGACCCGCGAGACCAGATCCTGCAGGCGCTCTCCCGGCATCGGCTTCAACGGAATGCCGGCGCGCCTGCCCTCCTCCAGAAAAGCCGGATCGACCAGCATCTGGTCGAATGCCCGCCGCAAGGTCGCGACCGTCGGCGACGGCATTGCGGGCGGCGCCACGATCGAGCGACCGACCTCCTGGGCGCTGGCGTAAAAGCCCAGGATCTGGCGAGCCTCCTCGTCGCGGCCAAGTTCGACCATGGTGGGAATGTCGGGCATCTCGGCATCCCGGGTCGCCGTGTATTGCGCGAGAATCCTGATCTTGCGGTCGCGGACCCAATCGGCCCGGTAGCTGGTGAGACTTTCGAGCGGGGTGGCGCTGCCCTCGACCTCGCCGCGCTCCATCGCGAGCGCGATCTCGGTCGTCCCATTGAAGCCGGTCACGACCCGGAACTTCATGCCAGCGAGGTTGTCCAAGAGATATGGAACAAACACCGTGGACGAGGTCGGGCCGGTGCCGCCCATCAGAGTCTCGCGGCGGCGGACATCATCAATGGTGTCCACCGGAACCGTATGCCAGACGATCGCCATCTCGACCGCCGAGGATACCCGGCCGATCCAGCTGAACCGCTTGGCGTCATAGTTGGTGTTGCCGATGTCCAGATATTGCTCGGTCGGCATGGCTTGATTGATGATGCCGATCGCGGTGCCGTCCCGCTGCGCCGTATTGAAGAGAAAATTGGTCAGCGCAAGCGACGATGCGCCCGGCATGTTCTGCGCCACCACCGCCGGGTTGCCCGGGATATGGCGCCCGATATGGCGGGCGACCAACCGGCCGTAGGTGTCGTAGCCGCCGCCGGGTCCGGTGCCGATGTAGAGCCTGATCGTCCGGCCGCTGAAATCCGACTGCGCCGAGCCGCACCGGCCGTCCGCGACGACGAGCGCCGCGGCGAGAACCGCCATCCTGGCAAGATGCTCCGCTCTCATGCGCCGCGCATCCGGACTTCCCTGGCCCGGCGGTAGGGCGCCGGCCAATCGAGCGCGTCATAGTCCTGGGCGTGCGCGGCGTGGCGCACGAAATACGGATCGACCAGATAGCCGCGTGCGAGGGCGCAGATATCGGCGCGCCCCGCCGCGATCAGCGTGTTGGCATCGCCGTGGCTCACGATGCCGCCCACCGCCATGGTCGGGATACCGAGCTCGTTGCGGATCTGATCGCTGAAGGTCGCCTGATGGAGCCGGCCGCTCGCCGGGCGTTGCTGGCTGGTCACTCCGCCGGTCGAGACCGCCAGGATATCGTTGCCGGCGTCCCGGAGCATGCGGGCGATCTCCAGCGCGTCCTCGATCGTGGTGCCGCCCTCCACCCAATCGACCGCCGAGATGCGGGTGCTGATCGGCTTGGCCGAAGGCCAGGCGGCGCGCACCGCGGCCAGCACCTCCAGCGGAAAGCGCATGCGGTCGGCGAGCGACCCGCCGTAATCGTCGCGCCGCTGGTTGGTCAAGGGCGAGATGAACGACGAGAGCAGGTAGCCGTGCGCGAAATGCAGCTCGATCATGTCGAAGCCGGCGGCATCGGACATCTCGGTCGCCCGCGCGAAGGCGTCGCGCACCATGACCATGTCGGCGCGGGTCATCTCCCGGGGCACCTGGCGGCCTTTTGCGAACGCCAACGGCGACGGGGCGATGATCTCCCAATTGGCCTCCTGGAGCGCCTGGTGTCCCTCCCATGAGCGCGACAAGGCGCCTTTGCGGCCCGCATGGGCGAGCTGGATGCCGATCTTGGCATCGCTGTGGGTGTGCACGAACTTCACCACCCGCTCCCAGGCCGGAACATGCGCGGGGGCATACATGCCGGCGCAGTGCAGGCTGATCCGTCCCTCCGGCAGCACGTCGGTCATCTCGGTCAGCACCAGGCCGGCGCCGCCGACCGCCCGGCTGCCGAGGTGCACCAGATGAAAATCGTTCACGGTGCCCTCGAGCGCCGAATACATGCACATCGGCGATACCGCGATGCGATTGGGCAGCACCAGCTCGCGCAGGCGATAGGGCGTGAGCATCGGCGGCACCGGGATGCGGTTGCGGCCGGGCGGCAGCCCGGCCGCCAGGTCGTCGACGGCACGCGCGAGCGCCGGTGCCGCCTTGGCGATGCGCGGATAGTTGATCCGCATGGTGTTGGTCAGCAACGAGAACACCAGTTGCTCGAACGGCTGGTCGAGGTAGCGCCGGGTGTGCTCGAACCAGGTCAGGCTCGCCTGCGCGGCCCGTTGCAGGCTTTCGGCCTTGGGCCGGCGGGCACTCTCGAACGCCCGCAAGGCATCGCTCAGCGGCGACCCGGAGCAGAGAGCTTCCGCCAGGCTCTCGGCGTCATCGAGCCATCCGCGCAGATCGAGGCCGACGGAAAAATGCGCCGTATAGGCGGCGCTGCCGAGAACCACCAGGTTGGAAGCATGCCAATTGCGATTTCGTACGGTGACGAATTCGCGCCACGCGGTTTCGCCCTCGCTCGCCGTTGCGCCGTCGAGCAGGTCGGGAAAGAGATCGCGGCAGAACGCGAAAATCTGTTGCCGCGACGCCGCTTCCAGATCGCTTGCCCGGATGACGTCCGCCGGCGCTTCCACGATCGCGCAGGAGCGGTCGGGCCCGCGCGGAACCGCATAGGCATGAAAAACGCCTGCCGGTGTCGCGCGAAAGGCGTAAGCCAGGCTGTCCCGGCCGGCCCTCAGGGCGAAGGCCACATGTTTGGTTTTGCTGGCCGACAGGCTGGTCTCGAACGCGCCGCACCGGTCGCGGGTCACGCTTCGGGGACCGTCCGCCACCACCACCAGATCGGAATCCCGGAGCCCGGCGGGGTCGGCGGGCGCCGCCTGCGGCACGAATTCGCATCCGAGCCCGCGGGCGATGCCGGCGAGGCGCTCCTGCAGCACGCTTGGATCAATCGAAGCAAATGCCAGACCCCGGGTCTCGAACTGCCGATCGTGCGCCGCGACCGTGACCCGGTCGAAGCGCACCATATCCTGATCGATGGCCGCGAGCGTCTGCGCATCCTCGAGCTGCCAGCGCGGCCGGAGCGGATTGCACACCAGCACGACCGGAACCGAATGCGTCGCCGCGCCGGCGATGAATCGGACCTCGTGCGCGGGATCCTTCCGCTTGAGCCTGATCCCGAGATGGAGGCCGGCGGGATCGATTCCGATGCACGTGATCCGCATGTGAAGGTCCGATTGTCCTGCGCCCCAGCCGCGACGGCAGCGCCTGCCTACCATGGGCATGGCTTTGTTGCTAGAATTGCGGCTCCAAGGATGGCCCCTGATGCCGCCACGATGAGGAACGCGTCATGACGATTCGCCGTGCCGCCGCGCCGGCGCTCGCGGTCACAGTCGCGAGCTGCATCACCATCACGCCGGCGGCCGCGCAGGACTTCTACAAGGGCAAGACCCTGACCATCGTGGTCGGCTTCACGGCGGGCGGCGGCTTCGATCTCAATGCCCGCCTGCTGGCCCGCCACATCGGCCGCCACATCGCCGGCAATCCCGACGTCATCGTGCAGAACATGCCCGGCGCCGCCACCCTCAAGTCGGTGCTCTATCTCGACACCACGGCGCCGCGCGACGGCACCGTCATCACCACCTTCAATTTCGGCCAGATCGGCGATTCCCGGATGATGCCGGAGAAGGTCAAGGTGGACTTCCGCAAGTTCAGCTGGATCGGCAGCATCAGCCAGGACCTCACCATCTGCTACACGTGGCACGCCTTGGGCATCAAGACGCTGGCCGAGCTGCAACGGCACGGCACCGTGCATATGGGCCTGACCGGCGCCGGCACCTCGAGTGATATCAATCAGCGAATCCTCAAGGAGATTTTCAAGGTTCAGGTCCAGCAGGTCGCCGGCTATCCGGGCAGCGCGGAGGAGCGCCTGGCGATCGAGCGCCGCGAGCTCGACGGCGATTGCGGGGCCTGGAGCAGCATCCCGCAGGAGTGGGTCGAGGGCGCCAAGATCAATCCCATCCTGCGTTCGGGCCCGGTGGTGCCGCCGGACTTGCCGGCCGGCATTCCCTACGGTGTCGATATCGCGCCGAGCGGGCGGGACCGCGACATCATCGCCCTGTTGACCGCCTCGGGCCAGGTGGGCCGGCCGTTCATCGCTTCCTCGATGGTGCCGGCCGAGCGCGTCGGGCTGCTGCGCGCGGCCTTCGACGCTACCGTGAAAGACCCGGAATTCATCGCTGATGCGGCCAAGATTCGCATGCCGGTCACGCCCAAATCGGGTGCGCAAGCCCTGCGCACGGTCGAGGATATCTACGCCACCCCGGATGATATCGTGCAAGCGGCCCGAAAGATCGCTGGCGAGTGACGGCGGCCGCCGGACGGAGCCGGCACGGCGGGACGAGCGGGGGCCGGAACCCCTCGCCGCAAGGTCGGGCCCGGCTGGTTTAATTTGCCGGCGCATTCCGCGGTATGCTACCGGGAGCCCCTGCCCGGCTTGTATCGAGACCGGCCGCCGACGGCCGAGAGGAGCTTGGAATGGCCAGCCCTACCGTTTCCGACGAATTCGCAAAGAAGTTCGCGACCGAGAAGGAGACGCCCTATGTGCGCTGGGTGCGCAGCGAAGGCCTGGACATCGTCAGCGCCCAATACGTGCCCAACCTGCGCACGGTCGAGCTTAAGCCCTGGCCGCGCCGCGGCGGCAGCGGGGTCTATATCAACCACGACGCCTCGCGCTTCTCCAACGACTGCTATGTCTGCGAGATACCTCCGGGCGGCAAGCTCGCCCCGCAGCGCCAGCTCTACGAGGAGATGATCCTGATCCTCGACGGCCGCGGCTCGACCAGCGTGTGGAACGACGCCGGCAAGCGCATCACCTTCGAGTGGAAGGCTGGCGCCATCTTCGCCATCCCGCTCAACGCCTGGCACCAGCATTTCAACGGCTCCGGCCAGGAGAGCGTGCGCTACGTCGCGGTGACCAACTCGCCCGCCGTCATCAACATGTATGACGACGTCAATTTCGTGTTCAACATGACGGCCGATTTTCCCGACCGCTTCGCCGGCGAGGCCGACTATTTCAACGCCAAGGCGGAGCAGAAGGGCTTCCTGCTGGTGACGAATTTCGTCGCCGACGCGGTCAACCTGCCGCTGATCAGCGCCAAGGAGCGCGGCGCCGGCGGCGGCCACATCCGCTTCAACATGGCCAAGGGCTCGATGTCGAGCCACATCTCGCAGTTCCCGGTCGGCACCTACAAGAAGGCGCATGCGCACGGGCCGAGCGCCCATGTGATCATTCTCTCGGGCGAGGGCTATTCGCTGATGTGGCGCGATGGCGAGGAGCCCACCCGCTACGACTGGCAGGTCGGCAGCCTGATCGTGCCGCCCAACAAGTGGTTCCACCAGCATTTCAACACCGGAACCACGCCGGCGCGGTATCTCGCCTTCAAGCACGAGATCGCCTTGATCCGCAATTCGCAGGGCGTGCCGACCGCTTGGATTAGCCAGCGGGTCGGCGGCGATCAGATCGACTACGCCGACGAAAGCCCGCAGATTCGCGGCATGTTCGCGCAGGCCCTGGCCAAGCACGGCATGACGCCGCGCATGGACGATGTCTATCGCGGCGAGGTCGCAGACCTGCCGCCCAAGCTGGCGCCCAGCGAGGCCGCCGAATAGACCTGCCAGGAGCGAGCCCAAGGAGAGCCAATGACCGGTATCATCGATCCCCGCGAGCACGCGCGTGCCCACGCCGACGCCGGCTATGTGGATTTCTACGCGCAGGCCATCAAGGCCTCCGAGCAGTTCCGCAAGGACTACGACGGGCGCCTCAATCTGGTGAAATCGCACCAGATGCCGCTCGAGCGCTCGCCCGACGGGCTCATCAAGCACATCGTCAACGAGAAGATGGACACCAAGGAGTGCTGCCTCGACATCTACATGCAGTTCCTGCCGCCCGGAAAAGCCTCCGGCAAGCATCGCCACCTCTCCGAGGAGGTGATCTACGTGGTCGAGGGCAAGGGCTATGAGCTGCATTGGGACGTGCGCTTCGACGTGCACGACAAGATGGAGTTCGAATGGGAGACCGAGCCCAAGCGCTATGACTGGGAGCAGGGCGATTTCATCTACATCCCGCCCTATTGCGCCCATAAGCACTTCAACGCCGATCCGGACAACGAAGCCCGCATCATCGTGATCAACAGCCGGGTCATCAAGCCGATGGGCTTCGACTGGTTCGAGCAGCTCGAGAACGCCGAGGGGTATTGAGCGACTGCCTCATCCTGAGGAGCGTCGCGCAGCGACGCGTCTCGAAGGATGGATGCAAAGCCCGCGAAGACGGGCGTAAACGCCCTAGTGGCGAAGACTCGCCGCCATCCTTCGAGACGCGCGCGAGAGCGCGCTCCTCAGGATGAGGTTCCGAAGGCTTTCGTTCGGCGAAAAAAGATCGGAAAGGCAGGCCAACCATGTGCGGCGACGTCGACGAAGAGGCGGGCGAGATCGAGGGACAGCTGTACGCGCGCTTTCGCGCCCATGCCCGCGCGCTCCTGGAGCCGCCGGCCCCGGCGCAGGCCGCGGCCGGCGATCCGCTCGCCTATATGGAGAAGCTGTTCTCCGACGCGCTCAGCCGTAGCGCACGCGATGGCGAGGAGGCCGGTGCCGACCAGCGCTATGTGCGGCTGACCGGCCAAGCGCTGGTCTTCGCGCGGCTCGCGGGCCTGCTGGCCGGCCATCTGGGGCTCGACCAGGACCCGCTGCGCAAGGTCATCGAAGCCCTGATGCAGGGATATTCAGAGGCGGAAGCCGCCGACGCAGAGCACGATCATGGCCATGATCACGATCACGGCCATGGTCACGGTCATCATCACTGAGCATCGATCCAGGGTAAGTGCGAACCGCGTCATGGCCACCAAGGCATTGCCCGATCCCGCGGCCCCGCTGCCGGTCGGCCCCCTGGTCGATGCCAGCACCGCGCGCGAGCCGAAGGCGGTGGTGCTAAAGGGCCGCTACGGCCGAATCGAGAAGCTCGATCCGGCGCGGCACAAGACCGATCTGTGGCTGGCGTTCACCGGCCACGATCAAATCTGGACCTACATGGCCTTTGGCCCGTTCGCCGACGCCGATGCCTTCGGGCTGTGGCTCAAGGCGCGTTCCGGCATCACCGATCCGTTCTCCTACGTGATCATCGACAAGGCCGGCCAGGCCGCCGGCATGATGGCCCTGATGGCGGTGCGCCCGGAGATGCGGGTGATCGAGATCGGCAACATCCTGCTGAGCCCGGCGCTGCAGCGTACCGCGCTCGCGACCGAGGCGCAGTACCTGCTCGCCCGCTACGTGTTCGAGACCCTGGGCTACCGGCGCTACGAATGGAAATGCGACTCCCGCAACGCCGCCTCGCGCCGCGCGGCGCTACGCCTGGGCTTCAATTTCGAAGGCCTGTCCTGGCAGCACATGGTCATCAAGGGCCGCAACCGCGACACCGCCTGGTACGCCATGCTGGATGGCGAGTGGCCATCCCAGAAGCTCGCCTTCGAGCGCTGGCTCGCGCCAGAGAATTTCGATGCCCAGGGACGTCAGAAGGTCCGGCTGAGCGACGAGACCCGACCGCGCGGGTCCAAGACGGCGCCCACCGGCGAATAGCCGGTGCCCCGGACGGAATTGATAGCTCGGCCGCGGATCGCTTCGGCAGCCGTTCCTACAAATCCCCCGGCGGCACGAAGGTGAGCTCCTTGGCGCTCGGGATCTTGGAGGGGAACTCGGCCACCTTCTGGAACAGCATGTGCATGAACAGGAACAGGGGCTTCGCCTTCATCACCAGCAAGATGCATTCGTCGTCGGTCTCGTCGCTGAAATGCTGATGCACGCAGGCGTTCTCGACGATCATGGCGTCGCCGGCCTCCCAGTCGTAACGCCGTCCGTCATGCACGTCGTGGCCCTTGCCCTTGAGCACGAAGAACACCGCGCTGTTCATATGGCCGTGCTTGCTGTTGCGGCCGCCCGGCGCATAGACCTCCATATGGGTCTCGATCGATTGGGCGACCTTCACCGACTGCGGGTTGATGATCTTCTTGCCGTAGCTGCCCGGACCGCCCTTCCACTTGAGATCCTTGGTGCGGTAGACGCGCGGCTGGCTGTAGAGCTCCTGCACCAGATTGCCATAGGTGCCCTCGAGCGCGCGCACGAACACCCGGTGCTTGGTCTTGCGCTCCCAGACCACGTCGGCGAACGGATTGTTGTGGCCAAGGCCCGGCTCGGCCGCGCGCGGGGCTTCTGGCGTCGGGGTATCGTCTTGGGACAATGGATTTCGCCTTTCCGAGCGGGACCGGCTGGTGCTTGACGCTTTGGCATATTGGGCGGATTTGTCAACGCCGCGGCCGGCTTGGCTCCCCCGGCCCGATGGACGCTTGCCGGCGCCCCGACCGGCCCTTAATGAACATCCCAGCAGCCGGGAGTCGGCCGACGCGCCGCCACCCGAAAAAAGCGAAACCGGGCCGGAATGGAGCGATTGCGCAATTCGAGCGTGCCGGGCGAGTGAAGCGATGGCGGATATCGTCCAGGTGCAGCCTCCGGGGCTCGACGCGGCCCCCATCGAAAGCGTGCCGATCGATCCCAACACGCCGCTGTTCCGCGTCCGCCCTTTCCGGCTCCTGTTCATCACGCGGGTGTCCTCTACCACGGCGGTGCAGATGCTGGCGGTGGTGGTCGGCTGGCACGTCTACGAGCTCACCGACAGCGCGCTGCAACTGGGCATGATCGGCCTGGTGCAGGTGCTGCCGCCGCTCCTCTTGATGCTGGCGGCCGGGCAGATCGCCGACCGCTACAACCGTCGCCTGGTGCTGCGCTGCTGCTATGCGGTCGCGTTCTGCTCCTCGGCCGGCTTGGTCGCGGTGGCGGCGTTTCCGCAGCCGAGCATCCCGGCGATCTACGTGCTGCTTCTGGTCAATTCCAGCGCGCGGGTGTTCGAGCAGCCGGTCATGCAGTCGCTGGTGCCGGTGATGGCGCCGCGCGCGGTCCTCAACCGCGCCATTGCGGCCCACGTGTCGGCCAGGCAGCTCTCGGTCCTGATCGGGCCATCGCTCGGTGGGGTGCTGTACGCGTTCGGCCCCTCCTTCGATTACGGGGTGTGCACGCTCCTGTTCCTGGCGGCCTCGGTCGCGAGCTTCCGGCTGCCGAGCCCGCCCGACCCGGGCGCACAGAGCAAGGTGAGCTGGGACACGCTGCTGGCGGGCTTCCGCTTCATCGGCGGCTGCCAGGCCGTGCTCGGCGCCATGTTGCTCGATCTGGTGTCGACGCTGTTCGGCGGCGTCAATGCGCTGTTGCCGATCTATGCGCGCGACATCCTCGAGGTCGGCGCCTGGGGGGCGGGCGTGCTGCGCAGCGCACCGGCGCTGGGCGCGCTCATCGCCGCGGCCGTGCTGGCGCGCAGCCCGGTGCGGCGATCCGGCGGCGTCTACATGCTGGCGGGCTTCGGCGTGGTTGGGGCAGCCACCATCGTGTTCGGCCTGTCCGACAACCTGATCCTCTCGATTGCCGCCCTGATGGTCATGGGCAGCGGCGACATGTTGAGCTCGGTGGTGCGCCAGACCCTCATCCTGGTCACGACGCCGGACGGCACGCGCGGCCGGGTCTCGGCGGTCAACTCGCTATTCTACGGCACCTCGGGCCAGCTCGGCGCGTTTCGAGCCGGGGTGATGGCCGAGGCGTTCGGGGCGGTCGGCTCGGTGGTGATCGGCGGCTGCGCCATATTCGCCACAGTGGCGCTGTGGCCTTGGCTGTTTCCGGCGCTGCGCCGCGTCGACCGGCCGGACGAGGCGCAGACGCGTTGAAGGATGGCCGACGTCGACGTCGTGGCGGAGAATGGGCGGACGATGATTTGGGATTGTCGGTGAGCAACGACTCCAATTCGAAAGCGATCGAGGCCGATGCCGATCGCGGCACCGACCCGGCGCCCGCCGACATGCCGCTGATCGACACGTCGACCCCGCTGTTCCGGGTTCGCTCCTTCGCGCTCCTGTTCATCTCCCGGCTGTCGTCGAACGGCGCCAATCAGATGATGGCGGTCGCAGTCGGCTGGCAGGTCTACGAGCTCACCGGCAGCGCGCTGCATCTCGGATTGATCGGGCTGGTGCAATTCGCGCCGCCGCTGCTGCTGATGCTGGCCACCGGCCAGGTGGCGGATCGCTACAACCGCCGCCTGATTCTGCGGCTTTGCTATGTGCTCGAGTTCTGCGCTTCAGCCGGCCTGCTGGTGGTCTCGGTGCTCCCGCAAACCAGCATCACGGCGATCTACCTGCTGCTGCTGCTCAATGCCGTCGCCCGCACCTTCGAGCAACCCGCCATGGGCTCGCTGCTGCCGATCATGGTGCCGCGGGCGCTGCTCAGCCGCGCGATCGCCGCCCACGTTTCCGCCGGCAAGCTGTCGGGCTTGCTCGGGCCCTCGCTCGGCGGCCTGCTCTATGTCTTCGGTCCGGGCGTGGTCTACGGCACCTGCAGCCTGCTGGTGCTGTCCGCCTCGGTGGCGAGCTTCCTGCTGCCCGATCCGCCCGTGATCGTGGACCGGCCGAAGGTAAGCTGGGACACGCTGCTGGCGGGCTTCCGCTTCATCTGGCGCTGCAAGGCGGTGCTGGGCGCCATGTCGTTCGACCTGATCGCTACGCTGTTCGGCGGCGTGAACGCGCTCTTGCCGATCTACGCGCGCGACATTCTGGTGATCGGGCCGTGGGGCGCCGGGCTGTTGCGCAGCGCGCCGGCGCTCGGCGCCCTCGCCACGGCGGCCGTGCTGGCCCGCTTTCCGGTGACCGGAGCCGGCGGCGTCTTCATCTATTCGGGCTTTGCCATTTTCGGCACCGCCGTCATCTCGTTCGGCCTATCGACCAACGTCGCGCTCTCGATCTTCTCCCTGATGGTGCTGGGCGTCGGCGACATGCTGAGCACGGTGATCCGGCAGACGGTGGTGCAGATGTCCACGCCCGACGAGATGCGAGGCCGCGTCTTTGCCGTAAATTCGCTGTTCCTGGGGACGTCGGGACAGCTCGGCTCGTTCCGGGCCGGCCTGACCGCGGCCTGGCTCGGGGCGGTCGGCTCGGTGGTGGTCGGCGGCGTCGCGGTCTTCGCCACTGTCGCGATCTGGATCTGGCTGTTTCCGGCGCTGCGTCGCGTCGACCGTCCCGACCTGCCGCAGGCTCATTGAGCGAGCCCGGCCACCGGGACGCGCGTTATTCACCTCCCGCGTGTACCTCGCGGGCGGCTTTCTGCTAGTCTTCGCCTGCACAACGGAGAGCAATGATGCGTGGATTCAAGATGTCGGTCAGCGGCCTGAGCACGACCCTGGCCATGGGGCTCGCGCTCTGGGAGGTCTACTTCTTCTTTTTCGCAGGCAGCGCCGACCGGCTCGGAGGCTCGCCCGGGTTGTTCACGCCCGACCGGCTGGGCTTCAACATGGCATGGCTGGTGCTGGTCTATCTCTCCTATCAGCTGATATCGATTCCGTTCACGCTGCCGACCGCCGGACACCGATTCATCGGCGTCGTCGACGGCATGGCGTCGCTGGTGCCGCTGGTCATCGCCCTGGTGGTGCTGTTCGGCAAATCCGAGCTGCTCGCTACCGAAGGGCGCTGGGAGGCCGCGATCCTGCTCGCCTGCGTGAGCATGGCCGACCTGTTCGGCGGCTATGCCTTCAATATCGCGCTCAGCCGTCGGATTTTCGACGTCGGCGGCGCCGGGACGGCAAGCTGAACAAACGACGGTTCGAGAGGGTGGGCATGCGGCGCATGCCCGCCCTGGGGCCCGGTAGGATGGGTTGAGCTCTTGCGATACCCATCACAACCGTCCGCGCGGTACAGCCCACGATGGGTTTCGCAAGAGCTCTACCCATCCTACTTTAGCAAATCGCCCAGCAGGAGCTTGGCGCGCGCCACCACGTCGGGCGGCGTGTTGACGATCGAGTCGGCGATCTTCTGGGATTCCTCGCCGCCGAGCGGAACGATGTCCAACAGCGCCTTGTCGGCCTCGGCGAGGAACTCCGGATCCTTCATGGTCTCGTCGAAGGCGCGCCGCAGCGCCGCGACCCGCTCCGGCGGCGTGTCCGGGGTGGTGACCAGGGCGCGCGCGATGGCGGTGTCGGCCGACAGGAAGGTCAGCACCTGGCGGTCCATGTCGTTGTGGGCGAGCTCCAGGAGCAGCGGCACGTCGGCGAGGTCCGCCGCGCGCTTCAAGCCGATCTGCACCAGGACCACGATCTTCTTCTCCTTCACCCAATCCGGATGGGTGGATTTCCAGGCCGCCCAGGAGTTCGACGCGCGGCCATCGATCTCGCCGCGCTCCATGGCGAGGTTCACCTCGTTGCCGCCCGGATAGCCGGTGACCAGCTTGAACTTGGTGCCGAGTAAACCGTTCATGGCGGTGACGTAGATCACGCCGGCGGTGCCGCCGGGCGCGCCGACGATGAGCTGGCGGGTCTTCACCTGCTCGACCGAGGTGACGCCGCTCTTGAACCAGGACACCGTGACATTGGGGGTGCTGGTGGTGTTGCCGATCCAGAAGAACTTGCGGGTATCGAATTGCACGCCCTGAGCCCCGATCGCCTCCGACGACATCATGTTGGACATGATCATGTGGAGCTGGGTGCCGTCGTGAGGCGCGATGGAGGCCAGATAGTTCGCCGCCTTGACGCCGCCCACGCCCGGCATGTTCTGCGGCACGATGGTCGGCTCGCCCGGAATATGCCGGCCGAGATGACGCGCCAAGAGCCGGGCGCGGAAGTCATAATCGTTGCCGCTCGAGGTGCCGATGATCAGGCTCAGGGTCTTGCCGCGATAGAAATCCGCGACCTGGTCGGCGCGGGCCGAGCCGGCCGCGAGACCGAGGCCGATGAGGGCCAGAACGCCGGCGCCGGCGCGGCGGCGGAGGATGGAAGCGATCATGCGGGTCTCCGATCGGGATTGCTGTCCGGAATTCGCCTTGCCGCGGCCGGCCGATGAAGGTGCGCCCTCGCCTCCCGGCCGGCCGGATGGCCCTCTCTATAGCACGGTCGCCGAACCAGTTCATCCGCCGCCCCAATCCGGCCATGCGTCCATCCGTATCGGCGGCGCGGCGGGCGGTTTGTTGCGCAGGCGGCTGGAAAATGGCACTTTCGCTGCCGGGCCGCGGCGCGGCGCCGACTCGTCCATCATTCAAGCCAGCGGGGAACAGCCGTGTTCGCCAAGATCAATCACGTCGCCATCGTCAGCGAGAAATATGCCTTGCTGGCGAGCTTCTATGAATCCCTGTTCGGCATGAAGCGCTCGCCCAAGGGCAAGATCAACCGCGCCGTCACGGTGGGAGACGGCTATGTCGGCCTCAACATCAATCCGCGCAAGGCCGGCCGGCCCGGCGGACTGGACCATTTCGGCGTCGAGGTGGAGGATATCGAGGTCGTGTTCGACCGCATGCGCTCGCGTTATCCGGGCGCCGACTGGGTGCAGCGGCCGAGCACGCGACCGTTCGCCGGCATCACCGCCAACGATCCGGACGGCAATGTGTTCGACCTGTCCCAGAAGCAGATGGCCAATCGCAGCGGCGTCTATGTGGAGAACGACGGCACCCAGAACGAGCGCCATATCAGCCATGTGGCGATGCGCACCATGCACCCCGACGAGATGGCGCGCTTCTATTGCGACGTGCTGCAGCTCTCCGAGCAGAACGCCAAGCCGGGCGATCCCAACCACTATCTCACCGACGGCAAGATGACCCTGATGATCATGCCCTGGCGCATCAAGAACTACACCGGCCAGAGCATCCTGCCGACCGGCATGGATCACGTGGGGTTCACGGTCGAAAGCGTCGATAAGCTCAGGGAGGACGTGGACGAGCTGGTCGGCGTCAACCCGGTGATGAACCCGATCCCGCTCGGCAAGGGCAAGGAAGGTGGCGCCCGCCTGGAGCTGCTCGAGCAGCAATGCCCGATCGGCGAGCACTTCCTCAGCGACCCGGATTTCACCCTGATCGCGGTGCGCGGCCCGAACTGAAGCCCCACCCGGCCGCCGACCGGGCCGGACGCCCTGCCTCCCCGGTTTGCCGCACGGCGGGAGCGTTGAAACCATTGCGCAACGAACATCTGGCACAAACCAGGTCGCAACCTGGATCGAGACCAACCGGATGAACGGCTTGCGCAACTGGAGCCTCGGCCTGCTCGGCACCGTGATCGCGGTCGCCATTTCCTACCTCTGGCTCGACCGGCCGATAGCGCAGCTCGCCCATGACGAGCTGCAGCAGTTCCATCTGTTCCAGAAGCTCACGCTCGTTCCGGAGGGGCTGACGCCGCTCGCCGTCGTGGCGTTCGTGGTGCTGGGCTTGCGCGGACTGACCAGGCAGCCGCTGTCGCGGTTTCAGACCGTAATGCTGCTGAGCGGCGTCAGCCTGGCGGTCGCGGCGATCATCAAGGATCAGCTGAAATTCGCGTTCGGCCGGCCCTGGCCGGAAACCTGGACGCGCAACAATCTCTCGTTCATCCGCGACGGCGCCTACGGATTCCATCCCTTCCACGGCGGCAGCGGCTACGCGTCGTTTCCCTCCGGGCACACCACCATGATCTGCACCGTCATGACCGTGCTGTGGATCTGCTATCCGCGGTTCCGCCCCGCCTATGCGCTGTGCATGGCCGCCGTGGCGGTCGGGCTCGTCGGCGCGAACTTCCATTTCCTCAGCGACGTGATCGCGGGCGGTTTCCTCGGCGTCTCGGCAGGATGGCTCGCCGTCGCCCTTTGGGAGATGGGCGACCGGCAGGTGCGGCCGCCGCCGGCGCCAGGCCCGGGAGCCGGAACGACCGCAGCGCAAAATTTTCATTGAAAATACGGCTTCGCTTTTGCGTTGGACAATTGCTTTCGCAAGAATGTGACGGGCGCTTCATTTCTCCGCTCGATGAGTGCGGAAAACTGAATCTTGCGGACCCTGGTTTTCCTCCTGGCTTCTGGGCCAGGGCGTCAAGATCAATCGCTCCATCTCACGATGGATGGCTTTGCATTCGGCTCTCCAGATTTTGGATGAATCAGAAACGTGGCATCGGCCCGCAAGCAGCAATGACGTGAGATAGGGCGGCGAGGCAACGCGCTCTCTAAGCCATATCACTTTTGCATGGTGCGTCATTTCAATTTCGCCAACGGTTTGGCGACTAAGCGCAAGCAGTCCAGGAATAGCTTCATACGCGGACTGAGCATCCGGTTCTTTAGGGTGACAATCCCCACCGGCATACGGGTTTCTGGGAGCGAGATAGGTAAGGCTACGATCGACGGGTATCGACGCGGAAGTTCCAGCGAAAAACGTGGAATAATGGAAAGGAAATGACCGTTTGCGCGCAATTCGTTGAGCAAGTACGGGGAAAGGCTGGCCACCGTCGGCTGCGGAGGATTCAGCCCCCTGGACCGAAACACGTCCTCCACAAGCGAACCATAAGGGCTATCGGACGGAAAGGTTGCCCAGGGCTCATCGAGCAGATCCGAAAGCGCAAGCTTGCGCCGACGCGTCAGCGGAGTTTTTGCGCCAGTGGCAACGATCAAGACGTCATCAAATAGCGTGTCCACATCGAACTCATCAGGAACCCGCTTACCTATTCGAAACAGCGCAACTTCGAAACGTCGGTCTGCAAGTCCCCTGTAAAGAGCCGCCGCGTCGCCTACGGTGACGTGGAATTGAAGTCGGGGGAATTGACGAGACAGTTGATTGATCGCCGGTCCAATGACGGCGACTGTAAGAGGCTCGGCCGCTCCGAGCCTTACCTCTCCGGCTGAGGGATCGGCGAGGAATTCGACATCTTGTAAGCCTTGTCGCAACTCGTCGAAAATTGCGGTACCTCGCCTGATTAGGGCGGCCGCGTAAGGCGTCGGCGTGATTCCCTGTCGGGAGCGCTCAAGCAACCGTATCCCAAGCGTTTTCTCCAGGTCCGCAACTGACTTTGAGATGGCAGGTTGCGACACCCCGAGACGGACCGCAGCCTTTCCTATACCGCCGGCCTGGACGACGGCCATCAGGACGTCAAGGTCCCGTAGTTTGAACCGGCGCTTCGTCCGATCGTCCCACTGCATTGCAACCCGACCCATTCCAAACGGTAATGGACACATCAAAAAATACGATTATCCGCTTATAAAGCGTTTTGCTATCGTTTTTGAGCTTGAGGAAACGCATAAGACGTCCAGTGGCAATTTCTACGGCTGGCAGCAAGTGCTGCCATGGGCAGCACATCGGGGAATCCGAAAAATGAAAATTATTTGCGGTCTCGCTATGGCGTGGGTCATGGTGCTGCCGGTGGGCGACGGAGTAGCTCAGACCTACCCGGTACGCCCGGTTCGCATTCTGACCGGATTTGGCGCCGGCTCCCCGCCCGATGTCATCGCGCGAATAATAGGTAACAGGCTTTCCGAAATGTGGGGCAAGCCGGTTATCATCGAAGACGTCACCGGGGCCTCGGGCAACTTCGCCGCTGATCGGGTGGCCAAGGCCGATCCCGACGGGTACACCCTGCTCCTGGCAGCCAATTCTGGCATCGTCGTCGCTCCAAGCCTCTACCAACATCTGCCGTTCGATCCCATCAAAGACCTCGCACCGATCTCACAGGTCTCGTCATATCCGAACGCACTGGTAGTCAGGAAGGATATAGCCGCCAGCAACGTACAGGAGCTCGTCGCATTGGCGCGCCTGCGGCCGGGCGTGCTCACCTTTGGTTCAGCCGGAAGCGGCACGACGACACACCTCGCCGGTGAATTGCTCAAATGGATGGCGGGCATCGACATCCAGCATGTGCCCTATCGGGGTGGTGTCAATATGAAGGGGGACCTCCTGGCTGGGCGGATCGACATGTACTTTGCGCCAGTCCCCGAGCTTCCTCAGTTGCCTTTAGATAAGGCTACCCCCCTGGCGGTGACCTCGCTCACACGGAATGCGGCGGTCCCTCATCTCCCAACTATGGCGGAGTCAGGACTCCCGGGTTTCGACGTCGTCGCGTGGTTCGGCCTGTTCGCACCCGCCAGGACGTCCGCCGAGATCGTCGAAAAAATCAGCCACGACACCAGGACAGCTTTGGCGCAGCCTGATGTGCGCAAGCGCTACGCGGAGATCGGCAACGAAGTTATCGGCAATTCCCAAGTGGAATTCGCGTCTATCATCAAAATCGAAGCGCCGCGCTGGGCAAAGTTCATCAAGGAAATTGGCGCCAAGCTCGATTGATCGAGCGGCCCGGTTGTCCGACGTCACTACGATAATGGCCTGGATCAGATCTCGGGCCAACCGCCGAGACCTGCGAAAAGCGGGCAGGTTCACGCGCCACGTTCTAGACCAGCGCATTCATCCTTCTCGCCGCCCCTCTTACTCTTGCGCCCCTCCGCCCTCGTCCCAGCCCGCTGGCCCTATGGCAAGGGGCCGAGTGTCATGGCGACCAAATCGCAAGTGGCGATTCGCGTATCGTTATGGAATATCCGGCGGGGGATGCCGGGATCACTCCGGCTTGATACCCGCGAACTTAACCACCTTGGCCCACTTTTCGGTTTCGGCGGCCATATAGGCGCCGAACTCAGCGGGGGCGAAGAACAACGGCGTAGTGGCAACGTCAGCGAGCCGAGCCCTTACGGTCGGGTTTGCCAATCCAGCATTGACCTCGCGGTTGAGCCGCGCAATGATTTCGGCGGGAGTTCCGCGTGGCACGCCAACCCCGCCCCAGGAATTTGCCTCGTATCCAGGCACGGTGTCGCCAACGGTTGGTAAACCCGGCAAAACATCAGATCGAGTTTTGCCCGCCATGGCCAGCGCGCGCAATGCGCCTGATCGGATGTGTGGCAGCGAGCCCGTCAAAATATCGAACATGACCTGTACTTGACCACCCATCATGTCGGTGAGCGCCGGCGCTTCGCCGCGATAGGGGACATGAACGAGGTTGACGCCGGTCATCATATTGAACAGTTCGCCGGCCACGTGAGAGGTCGATCCGGTTCCGAACGAGGCCATGTTGATCTTGCCGGGGTTCGCCTTGGCGTAGACAATGAACTCGGCAACAGTCTTAGCAGGGATCGACGGGTTCACGATCATCACAAGCGGAAAATCGATTAGTCCGGAAATGGGCGCGATGTCTCGCAACAGATTGAATGGAAGAGCCTCGAACAAACTGGAGTTGACCACGGCGGAAGCGCCAACATAAAGCATCGTGTATCCGTCAGGCGCCGAATTTACCGCCGTCTGAATGGAGAGATTGGTGCTAGCGCCTGGCTTGTTTTCGACGACCACCGGCTGACCGAGACGCTCCGACAACCACTGCGCAATTATCCGTACCACGATGTCAGCACCGCCTCCCGCTGGAAACCCAACGATCCAGCGCACCAGACGCGTCGGATAGGTCTGCGCCCTTGCAATGCGCGCGACGGCCGGGAGCACGGCAGCGCTCGCTGCCAGGTGGAGAAATCGACGGCGGGGAAGTTTCGTGTTGTCCTCCGACCGCCTGATTACTCGGGCTTCATGTTCGCGGCGCGTACCACCTTACCCCACTTTTCGGTTTCTGAGGCGAGGTGCTTTGCAAAATCAGATCGCGAGACGGGAAACCCCATGGAACCTATATCTGCAAGTCGGGCCTTGATCTTTGAATCCATGAGGCCCGCATTGATTTCTTTATTTAGCTTGTCCAGAATTTCGGGAGGGGTTCCCTTTGGTGCTCCGAGCCCGTACCACGCGGTGACCTCGTACCCCGGCACGAAATCGGCGAGAATTGGAGTCTCGGGAAGGGCCTCGGAGCGCGCAGCTCCGGTGACCGCTAACGCCCGGACCATGCCAGACCTGACGTATTGGATAGAGGGAGGCATGGGGGCAAACATCGACTGCACCTGTCCCCCTAATAGATCAGTCACAGCCGCCCCCGAGCTGCGGTAAGGAACGTGCACCATTTGAACACCTGCCAGCAATTTGAACAACTCACCAGCCATATGCTGCGACGTTCCAGTACCGGCTGATGCATAATTGACTTTATCCGGGTTGGCTTTTGCGTAAGCGATGAATTCGGGCACGGTCTTCACCGGAAACGATGGATGCACCTCCAACGCTAAATTCTCGCGGCTGATGCCCGCGACAGCGGAAATGTCTTTCAAGAAGTTGAAAGTCAAATTGTCATATAGCGTCGCGTTCACTGCATTCGAAATCGCGAGGACCACCAAAGTCTGCCCATCAGCGGCGGCACGCACTACCCCTTCGGTCGCAATGTTGCCTGAGGCTCCTGGTCGGTTCTCGATGATGAATTGCTGACCGAGCCGCTCCGAAAGCCATTGGCCCATGAGTCGCGCAACGATGTCAGGCGCGCCGCCAGCACCAAAGCCTACGATGATGCGAACCGGCCGCGTCGGATAGTCGAGTGCCCATGCGATGCGTGAGGTGACAGGAAGCACGGCAGCGCCCGCTGCCAGATGCAGAAATCGACGGCGTGGAAGTTTCATGATGACCCCCCAAGCGTCGCCCCGGTGCATGATACCAACTCGTTACACGCATGGCGAGCACCTTTGTCCGTCGCCCTTCCAAGCCCTGGCCCTCTAACCCTGCACCCGGCCCCGCCTGTGGAACTTAGAAACTCGACACCGGCCCAACCGGCGAGACCTGCAAGTGGCGGGCGGACCCACACGCCACAAGGCGCTTGTCCCGGCGCGGCGTAGCGCAGCCCGATTACCGCACATCAGTCTGGAAATCCCCACCTGCGGGCTCCGCGTAAATAGGACATGATGAACATCGACACTCCCGACTTCAACGTCGACACCGTCATGTCACTCCTCCAGGGCGCGGTCTCCGCACGGCATCAATCAAAGTAGGGTGCGCATTCCCGGACGGAAGAGCCGATGAAATGCCTGACCGGCGGTGACATGGCGCGGGCCGGAAGCCCATGCACAATACGGGAGTTTCAATTTCCCGAATAATCTGATTTGCGCCAGATCATCAACGACCTCGGCGCCCGCCGAAAATCAATACCGGGTGATGAACGGGTCGAACCGGAAGTTCAGACCGGCGATGATCGAGCTGACGCTGGTGGTCCAGCTCGTGGACCGTTGCGAGACTATAAAATTGCCACTGTTTGATTGATAGCCGGTGTAGCGATACTCGGCGAACACATCCCAATTATGCCAGAATCCGTAGCCGATGCCGGCCCCCGCGGTCCAGCCGTTCAGGTTCCCCGGAACCGTCTCGATGGTGCCGGGGACGGCCTTGCCGCTTTTCCCGGCGAGCTGCGTGTGGGTGGCGTTGGCCTCGGTCCACGCCCAGCCGCCGATGCCGTAGATGAGAGCGTGCGAGATGGCATAGCCGAGCCGGGCCCGCACCGCCCCGATCGCGACATTCTTGGTCTGCGCCGAGAAAACGTTGATGCCGGCGGCGGTGGAGAACGTCGTCGTGTTGTTGTCGCCGGTGGATACCTCCGCCTGGGCGCCGACCACCACGCGCGACGGCAGCGTGTAGTCAAAGCCGAATTGCGCGCCGCCATGGAAGTTGGCGAACGTGTTGCTGCCGGCAGCATCGACGCCACCGGTGGCGGTGTTGACGGTGGTGCTGTCGGTCTTGGACCGGCTGTAGTCGAAGTTGCCGCCGAGATAGAAGCCGGTCCAATCGTAGCTCGACCCCATCGCGGACGCTTTGGAGTAGGCCGGCGCGGCTGCCGTTGCCGGTACCGGCGTCATGTCCGCCGCCATCGCCTGAACCGCGGCAAGCGCCGCCATTGCAGCGCCAACAAGCACAACTCGCGTCATGAACGCCCCCAACGCCACTTACCCGCCCCTCAGCCTAGCACCGGGTACCGGCCGGGACTGTGATATTTTGGTCACAGGCGGGAAAGGAATCGAGTCCGCTTCGAAGCCGACGCCGGACATCCGGCGCTGCCGCGGGACCGATCATTGGTTGATGATATCGACCACGCGCATGTTGGTCGGGTCGACCAGCACGATCTGAGTTCCGATCACGGTGTATTGCACGGTCTTGGCGGCCGGCGCCTGCGCCAGCGCGGCGTCGGGAAGGATGCGCAGCGCGATCGAGGCCGGCAGCTGAACGCCGACCGATACCGGCACGTTTGCCGGCATCGTGGCGCTCGGCCGCGCCGGGTCCTGGCGCACCGCATTGAGGATAGCGCTTCGCTCCGCGGGCGTGAGCGCGAGCGGCGCTGCCGGGTCCGCCACCCCCAGGTTGCCGGAGAGCGGGGTCTGGGCCATCGCCGGCCCGGCGGGGCCGACCAGCCCCAGTGGGGCGAGCAGCAACAGCCTTCCGAGAAATGAGCGTGGATTTCCGCGCGATAGCGTCATGGCACACCTCGACCCCGTTGCGTCGCTCAGGGCCTCAACGTTTCGGGCGCGGCGGCGTTCCAGGCGTGGCGGTTGCGAAATACTGCATCTGGCGAGAACGCGAGCCTCCCCGCTCGTCCTCGCGGACGCGGGGACCCAGTCTCTGCCCCAGTGAAAGGTCCGGCAATTTGGCAAAGCCTGGATTCCCGCGTCCGCGGAATGAGCGGACGTGGCGATTCCTTCACACGCTCACTGTCGAAATGTGTCGCGTCACTTCGGCGGTTGCTTGAAATATTTCAGGTCCGGCGGCAACTGGTCCTTCTTGGCCGGCATCAGGAACCCGTCCCCGCTCAGGAAGTAATTCTCCTTGCCGATGAAGACCTGGTGGTTGCCCTCCACGCAGGAGGTGCGGGCCCAGACCGGATGCGGGTCCGGGTCGCGCTTGAAGGTCTTGTCAGCGCTCCACGGCCGCGTCAGGGCGTGATCGAACACGGTGATCTCGTCGTGCAAGAGGTTCGGGTCGTTCTTGTCGAGGTGGAAGCGCTCCTTGAAGGTCGATTGATTGTCGAAGTGCAACGGCAGCCCGCTGGCGTCATACGCTCGCGGACCGCGAAACGGACCGCGGGTCTCGACCTCGAGCACGTTGTAGCGGCCGTCGCCGGCCTCGTCGGTCCATCTGCCGATCGAGTAACCCTCATAGGTCGCCTCGATCTCCTGCGGCCAGTCGCGGCCGTCGGTGTAGATCCGCCGCATCTCGCCGCCCAGAAGGAGGTAGGTGGTTTCCGGCGTGATGACGTATTCCTGCCGCGGCGCCGCCATCATGCGCGGCATTCCGCCCGGCAGGCAGCGGGCGGTCGGATAGTTTCCGAGCCCGCCGCGGGCCTGATCCGCCATGCTGTCCTCGAGGACCTTCTGATACTCCGGCGTCAGCGGCGCTTGCTGCGCCGGTCCCCACGCCTTGGTGGGATCGAACTTGATCATCTGGCCGCCGAAACGCGGATTGATGACCTCCCACTGGCCCTTCCAGTTGGGATATTTCGCGTCGTCGGCCGCCTGCGCGCCGCCGATGGTCATGGTCGCAGCGGCCACCAGCACAAACGCAACAGCACCGCTCCTGCTTGCCTTCATGGCTGTCCTCCCTGCCGTGGTTTTCTTGATTGATCGAGGCAATTCATAACATATTGCGGCGTCGCCGGTTAGGGCCTTGGGGCATCTGCCGGCCGAGAATTACGGTCGGCTACTCCGCCACTGATTTCTTTTATGGGATGCGCCGCAAGTATCGGGGTGCGCGGCTTGGTGCATCGCAGCAAGACCGATCGCGAAAACGCGACGCCGCCGGAACGGCGGGCAGCGCTCGATCAAAGCATCACGAGACCAAGCTGGGCGGCCCGCGTCACCGCTTCGGTGCGGCTGTCGGCATCGAGCTTGGCCAGAATGGCGGCGACGTGGAATTTCGCAGTGTGAAACGATATCCCGAGCCGCCGCGCGATCGCCTTGTTGGAGGCGCCGTCCGCCATCGCGGCCAGCACCTCGAGCTCGCGCGGGGTGAGCCGCGCGCCGGCGTCGGCGCCGTGAGGCGCCGAGTTCCTGCGGCGCATCGCCCTCGAGCAGCGACGCCACCAGCGCGCGCGGCAGGACAGCAAGGCCTTGGCCGGCGGCCGTGATGGCCTGCACGATCTCATCGCGCCCGGCGGTGCGCGGCAGGATGGCGGCGGCCCCGGCGGCGAGCGCCTCGACACCCGCATCGAGATCGTCGCCCTCGAGCAGAACCACGAAGGCGGTCCGGCCATGCACCAACTGCGACAAGTCATCGGGCAGCGGCGCATCCGCCAGCACCGCGTCCACGTAGCTTTGTTCGAGCAGGCGCCGGAGGGCGGACGGGTCATCCGCCAGCCCCACGATGGTGACGGCCGGGTCCGGGCGCAGCAGCCGTTCCAGGCTGCCGCGCCAGACCGGATCGGGGGAGAAAATCGCGATGGCGATCATGACGGCAATGTCGGCTGGTCTCTCAGGCCACGGCGCGCTCTCCGATGACGATCTTGAGCGCCGCCGGAGCGCCGCCGCGCATGACGCCGAGATCGACCGACTGGCCGACGCTGTCCGGGCTCAGCAGTCGCATGACCTCGCGTACGCGATCGACCGGCTGGGCGTTCCAGGCGGTCACGATATCGCCCACCATGAGGCCGGCACGGGCGGCCGGTCCATCGGGGTCCAGGCTCACCACCAGGATGCCGCGTCCGCCGCCCGCCGGCGATGCGGCGTCGGCTGCGCCGGCGAGCCGCACCGGCTGCAGGCCGGCTCCCAGATAGCCCCGGAAGACGTGCCCTTTGGCGATGAGCTGATCGACCACGCGGTCGATGGTGGCGGTCGGAATGGCGAGCACGCGGCGGCGCGGTCCGAGCACCGCCATGCCGACGACGCGCCCTTGGGTATCGAGGAGCGCGCCGCCTTGCGCGGCTGCGCCGAGCCTCATGTCCAAACGGATGAGGCTGTCGATCGCACCGCCGCGGCGGCTGTGCCATGCCCCGCCCGCGACGGCGACGATGCCGAGACTGGCGATCGGCGTGCCCTGCTCAGCTCCGACCGCCAGAACCACATGCCCGGCGCGCAACGGGCCCGCGTCCGCGCTCTGCGCCGCCGCCAAGCCGTCCGGCTGGAAGCGCAGCACCGCGATATCGGTCGTGGGGTCGCGACCCGCGAGCGATGCCTCGACCACACGGCCGCCCGCAAGCGTCAGCTTGAGGTCGTCGTCCCGCTCCAGCGCCTCCTCGGCCGTGACGATGATGCCGGGACGCCAGTGGATGCCGCTCGAGGAGCGGCGGCCGCCGCCGTGAACGGCAACGACGCTGCCGGCGCCGCGCTCCACCAGCGCGGCGGCATGCTCGGAAAACGCGATCAGCGGATTGGGGAATTCGGTCATGTGCAGGTCTCCAGATCAACGATGCATGACCGCGATATGGCACCCGGATGCGATCGCGGCTACTGGCCGGATGGCGGGGGCGAAGGCACCCTCCAAAAAAAAATGCCGACCGCTGTCGAAATCCCGTGTCCTCGGCCGTCCTTGGGGTATGCGAGCTCAAACAGCTCATCAGGGAAAAGCAAAGGGGTAACCCGATGACCGCCGTATCCGATACCAGGCTATGCGCGCACCTCGAATTCGTTGCATCGCCGTCCGCGGCCGCCAAGACTCGTGGTTTGGGGTCGGGCCCGGCCCGCGGCGGCCCGCAAGGCTCCGCCGACGACGCGACCGACGAGGCCCTGATGGGCCGGGTCGCGCAAGGCGATCGGCAGGCGCTGCGGCTTTTGTACGGCCGCCATCAGCTCAAGGTCTTCCGCTTCGCGCTCCGGTTCACCGGCAATGGCGCAACTGCCGAGGACGTGGTGAGCGAGGTCTTCATCGAGCTGTGGCGCCGCGCCGCGAGCTTCGAAGGCCGCGCCCGACTGTCGACCTGGCTGCTGGCGATCGCCCGCAACAAGGCGGTCTCGCTCACGCGCGGCCGCACAGGTGAGCCGCTCGACGACGCCATGGCGGCGGCGATACCGGATGGGGCCGGCACCGCCGAGGAGACCTTGGATGCGGCCAAGCGCAGCGCGGTGCTGCGCCGCTGCCTCACGCAACTCTCGCCTGCCCATCGCGAGATCATCGATCTCGCCTACTATCACGGGCGATCGGTCGAGGAGGTCGCCGCCATCGTCGGTATCCCGGCCGCCACGGTCAAGACCCGGATGTTCTACGCCCGCCGGCAGCTGGCCGAGCATCTGCGCGCCGCCGGGATCGAGACGGTGTGCTCCTGACTGAGCGGGTCCGCACCGTCCGATTGCCCCTCCCCGCCGGGGCGGAACTGAGGTAACCTTCCGTGCGATCATCTTTGCTCGGGGGTCACCGATGAAGCTTCACAGATACGCGCTGCTGGCTTTCTGCGTTCTGCTGCCGTGCGCCCCGCATGGCGCGCTCGCGCAGGGAAGCCAATATGACAAGCCGGTCGACCTCAAGTCGCTGGTCCCGCCGGTGGTGCCCTTGCCGCCGAACTCGCGGCTCAATCTCGGAACGGTCGGCGGATATCAGGCGCCCTCCACCACCGCGCCGCTGCAAAATCCCAACCTTTCCCCGAGCGATCCCGCCCCGGGCATCAGGCTGACGATTCCGGCCCGGTGATCGATCCAAGATGCGTAGGGTGGGCAAAATTGCCTGGCACCGCTTGGATGACTGGCACGGCGCCACGCAATATTGCCCACGCGATTGCACCGCAAGCCCCCGCGTGGGCAACGCGCCGGAACACCGCGCACCATAACCGACGCTGAGGTATTGGCGCGTTGCCCACCCTACCGAATCGCCGACAAAGTCGTGTGCTGAAAAAAACAACCACGGGAGGATCACGGAATGGAACGTTTCATCGCCGATCTGGTCAAGAGCTTCGAGAGCGGCAAGCTCGACCGCCGCGAATTCTGCAAGACCGTCGCGCTCGCCGCCACCGTCTATGCGGCCGGCGACGCCGCTCAGGCGCAGGCCACGCGCGGCTTCAAGGTGCTCGGCGTCAATCATCTCTCCTATACCTGCCCCGACTATACGCGGGCGCGCGATTTCCAGATCAACGTGTTCGGCCTGGAGAACGCGCCCGGCCACGACACCGGCAAGCGGACCAACCTGATGTTTGGCCCTGAGCAAGGCAAGGGCGGCTCGTTCATCGTGGCGCGCAACGCCGGCGGCACTCCGGCCCGGCCGCCGGCGCAGGCCTATATCGATCATTACTGCTACACGCTCTCCAATTGGGACGAAACGCGCGTGCGCGCCGCCATCAAGGCCAAGGGCCAGGAAATATCCGGCGGCCGCGACGGCAGCCTGCATGTGCTCGATCCGTTCAACTACGACATCCAGTTCGCCAACATCGTCGAGGAGAACGCATTCCGGCGCTGACGCGGCTCCGCGCAAGCTGCTTTCGCTGAAAATGCTGCAACCCCTTTAGGAGAATCGCCATGGAAGGTTTCGCCGCCCAGAAGCTCAACGAGTTCGAGACCGGCAAGATCAGCCGCCGCAGCCTGATCGAATCGCTGACGCTCGCTGCCACCACGCTCTATTCCGCCGGCGCCGCCGATGCGCAGGCCGACCAGACGCTGAAGGCCCAGCTCATCAACCACATTTCCTACACCTGTCCCAACTTCAAGCAGGCCGCCGACTGGTACTCGATGGTGTTCAATCTGGACCAGGTCGGCCCCAGCAAGCGCGACGTCGCGTTGCCGTTCGGCAAGAAGGGCGAGCAACCCTACAACGTCACCGCCAAGGACGTGCCGCTCACCCATCTCATCATCCGCACGCCCGACGCCAACGCGGCCCCGCCAGCCGGCGGCGCCCGGCCGAAGCCGGTCTCCCAGGCGGTGATCGATCACTTTGCGCTCACCGTCGCGGACTTCAACCGCGACCGCGCCAAGGCCGAACTCTTGGCGCTCGGCGTCAAGAACGTGCGCGACGGCGGCCCGCGCAGCCTGCACATGGACGACGTGAACGGTTACGACGTGCAGATCTGCGGGCTGGAGAACAACGCGCTGACGGACGGGTGAGGCCACGAAACGACTGTCAGGGACGCAGGGCTCTCACTCCTTCTCCCCGTGGGGGAGAAGGTGGAAGGGGGCTCCGGCGGTGCGACTCGGCATCATCGTAACCCCCTCACCCCGCCCTCTCCCCATGCGAAATCGGGTTACCCGATTTCGCCACCAATAGTGCGCAAGTCGGGCAAGCCCGATTTGCGATGGCGAGGGAGCGAAATGCCGTGACTCCAATCGCCCCTACCCCACCGTAACCACGATCTTGCCGAAATGCTGGTTGGCGCGCATCACGGCGAGCGCCTGCGCGATATCCTCCAGCGGGAAGGTGCGGTCGATCGGCAGCGCGAGCTTGCCGGCCTCGACCGCTTCCCAGAGGTCGGCGCGCATCAAGCGCACGATCTCGCGCACCTCCGGCGGGGTGCGGGTGCGGAACGTGACCCCGATATAGTCGATGCGCTTGAGCGCATGCAGGTCGAAGTTGAAGGCGCCGGTCATGCCGCCGAGCCGGCCGACATTGACCATGCGGCCGAGCAGCGCCGCCGCCTCGAGGTTCTGGTTGGCGGCGCTTCCCGACACCAGATCGACGATCAGATCGGCGCCCTTGCCGCCGGTCGCCGCCTTGGCGGCCGCCGGCCAGTCCGGGTCGCTGGAATCGAGCGCCACGTCGCAGCCGAATTCCTCGAGCCGGGCGCGGCGGCCCGCATGGGTGGAGGTTCCCATCACCGGCGACGCCCCCATCAGCTTGCCGATCTGCAACCCCATCAGGCCGACGCCCGCGCTGGCGCCCGAGATGAGCAACGCCTCACCGGGCTTGAGCCGTCCGGCGGTGACGACGGCGTTGTGCATGGTCTGGAGCGCGACCGGCAGGCAGGCGGCCTGCGCGAAAGTCATATTGTTGGCCGGGATGCGGCTGACCCGGCCCCAGTCGGTCACGGCATATTCCGCATAGCCGCCGGGCGCCGAGCCCATGACCCGATCGCCAGCCTTGATGCCCGTGACCTCGCTGCCGACCGCCTCGACCTCGCCGGCACATTCCAGGCCCAGCCGCGCCCCCACGCCGCCGACCCGGCCGTGCTGAATGCCTGCGGCGATCAGCAGATCGGCGCGATTGAGGCTCGAGGCCCGCACCCGGATGAGGACCTCGTTGGGCGCCGGCGCAGGCTTGGGCAGCTCGCGCAGCTCGACGCCCGACTCGCCCAGAACGGCAGCTTTCATGGCGGTTCTCCTGTGTGCCTGAATTATACGCCGCACCCTGGAATACATTGCAATGGTGGAACGCGCGTCCCATTCTGGCGTGCGGGCGCGGCCTGATCGTCGATCGCGTCACGGCCCGGTCACGAATATCCGCCATCGGGTAGGCAACGCCGATCGCCATGGCGGCCAGGATGGGCAGCAGATGTTTCCAATCCCCAAGAGCGTGTTCCTGACCCGCGGCGTGGGCGTTCACCGCCACCGGCTGTCCGCCTTCGAATATGCGCTGCGCGACGCGGATATCGAGCAGCAGAACCTAGTCAGCGTCTCCTCCATCCTGCCGGCCAATTGCGCCCTGATCGACGCCAAGACCGGCATCATGATGCTCAGCCCGGGCGAGATCACGTTCTGCGTGATGGCGCGGGCCGAGACCAACGAGGCAGGGCGCCATATCTCGGCCGGGATCGGGCTCGCCCGGCCGAAGGATCCGGCGCACTACGGCTACATCTCCGAGCACCATTGCTTCGGCATGACCGAGGCCGAGACCGCCGACTATGTGGAAGACCTCGCCGCCACCATGCTGGCCTCGACGCTCGGCATCGAGTTCAATTCCGATGCCGCCTGGGACGAGCGCAAGCGCGTTTATCAGATGAGCGATCTGATCGTCGATAGCCTCTCGATCACGGCAGCGACCGAGGGCGTGCGCGGCGGCGATTGGACCTGCGCGCTCGCGGCCGCGGTATTCCTGTTCGCGCTGCCGGGCTCGGTAAAACCATGACGGTTCCCGCCACCTATGCGGTGCCGCCGAGTTTCCTCGGCGTCGCGCGGCGGGACCGCGGCGCGCCGATCTGCATCGCCGGGATTCCGCTCGACCTCGGCACCACCAACCGCAGCGGCGCCCGCTTCGGGCCTTCCGCCATCCGCCAGGCGAGCCGGATGCTGACCGACGGTGCCCATCCGCAGCACTGGGTCGATCCCGCGACGCTGCCGCTCGCCGACATCGGCGATCTCGACATCGCGCTCGGCGATCTCCTCACCAGCCTCGCGCTGATCGAGGAGCAGGCGCGCCCGATCGAGCATCTGGTTGCGCTCGGCGGCGACCACGGCATCACGCTGCCGCTGCTGCGCGCCTTGTCGAAACGGCGCGGCCCGCCGGCGCTCATCCATTTCGATGCCCATGTGGACACCTGGCCGGAAAATTTCGGGCAGACCTATGCCCATGGCTGCGTGTTCCACCATGCCATCACGGAAGGCCTGATCGATCCGTGCCGGATGATCCAGATCGGCATCCGCTCGCCAGTCGCACGCGAGACCCATGACTGGACCTTGGCGCAAGGGGTGACGATCGTCACCGCGCAGGAGGTGCACGAAAGCACCCCCGCGGCGGTTGCGGCGCGCATCCGTGCGGTGGTGGGCGACGCACCGGTTTATCTCAGCTTCGATATCGACGTGCTCGATCCTGCCTTCGCGCCCGGGACCGGAACGCCTGAGGTCGGCGGGCTTTCGAGCTGGCAGGCGCAGGCGATCCTGCGGCGGCTCTCCGGGCTTGCCTTCGTCGGCATGGATGTGGTCGAGGTCGCGCCCGCCTATGACGCAGCCGAGATCACCGCGCTCGCCGGCGCCACTATGGCGTGGGAATATCTGTGCCTGCTGGGCAGCCACGCGTAGCGGCGCGCTTCCTCAGCTGCTTGCGGCCAGCGGGCTTTCCGGAACCGGTTCGGGCAACCGGCCGACCCGGCTCAAGACACGTGCCAAAGCTTTGCGCATGGCCACGAGAAGCTGCCATCCGTCTTGGCTTGCGACCGCTCCCTCACCCGCTCCGACCAGTCGTGGAGCCGCCGAAATCTCGGCCTCGCAAACGGCCTCGGGCTCTCGGACGTCGGCTGCGGGCACGAGACTTGCCGGAAGGCCCGGCAGTTCTTCAAGACGCAGCACCAGCTCCCGTACACGCCGGGCCAAAATCTCGCTCTCGATTGATCGCACCGTGAGCCGGCGCTCGAGCTCCGCGATACGTGCTCCGAGCACACCGGTCTTGCTTCGCTCCTCGGCAAGCGCGTGGTTCGCGCCGGCGAGGCTCGCCGTCCCGGCTTCGATGCGCAGCCGCAGATCGCCGATCTCCTGCCCGTAATGCTCGATCTGATCCTTCAGCACCTCGCGCCGGGCACGCAGCATCACGAGCTCGATACGCCCACAGCTCGCCATCATCGCGCTTTCACGAATGTCGGCGGCAACCTTCACCAGGGTTGCGGATGCATCGGCAAGGCTATGCTGAGCGGCCTGCAGCGCTTCGGATCTGGCCGCGAGCTCGTGCTTGGCGCTTTCGAGCCGATCGGACAGCACCGTTTTTCTGGCCTCGGCCGCGTGCGCGGCCGCTACCGTCTTACCGTGATCCAATCGCAGCCGGCGGACCGCTTCGTCCTTCTTGCCCAGGGTGGCGAGGTGGCCGGAGGCCTCGGCCGACATCCGAGCGACGCTTGCCTCGAGGCGGCGCGTCGACATCGCGAAAGCGGCGCGCAGCCGATCCTTTTCGGCGTTGACCTCCGCCATCGACCGCGGCGTCATCGCCTCGAGGTGGCGCCGCGTCAGGCGAACCGCGCGCGCATGCGTCAGCGGAATGAAGCCGACCTGCAGCAGGCCCCCGACCAGGAAGCCGGTGCCCGCATAGATGACCCACTCGAACATGAGCACGCTACCCATCAACACTGCGTGGCTGATGATCGGCAAAGGTTGAAGCGATCCAGATTGGCGACCGGTGTCAGCCGGATGACAGATGCCGATGTCGAGCAGTTTGCGCCACGCTGAAATCAAAAAACCGAAATTCCTTGTCCGATTGAAGGCAAATCATCCATCGGCAATGCAAAAATGTGCGGCCGGCTCGGCTGCATGGTGCTGGGGTGCGCCAGGTGGAGCCCGGTACCATCTGCCGACGCCGCGCAGCGCCCTATCCGCCCACCGCCGCACGCTGCTTCGGCGCGCCGTGGGTCTTGGGGATCTTGTCGGCGTAGACCTCGACGAAATGGTCGGTGCCGCCGGCGACAGTGGGGGTCAGCGCCTCGTCGGTGTAATCCATCTTCGCCGGATCGGCCTCGACCCGGGCCTGGATCGCCTTGTAGCGCCGCACCAGCCGCAGCCAGCGCACCACGGTGCGCGTGAAGTCGTAGATGCGCCACGGATAGAACACCAGCGGATTGAGGATCGGCATGCCGTGGCGGCGCGAGGTGCGGACCTTGCGCCGCACGAAACCGAACTGCAGCGGATGCACGCCCTCGACCCGCGCGGCGCCCGAGAACACTGCCACGCCGTCGAAAATCTTGGTCTTGTTGATGCCGGTGGCCGCCGCGCGCCGCATGATGGTCTCGACATGCGCGTCGGAATAATAACGGTCCCAGGCATCCGCATAGACCCGCTCCCAGGTCTCCTTCGCCATGATCGGATGGCCGGTGCAGGCATGCTCGAGATCGTAATTGTTCATGTCGGGGTCCATCGGCACCCCGCGCAGATGCAGCTTCTTGTGGTCCTCCGAGCCCGGCAGCGGCGTCAGGAAGAAGAACTCGAGCAGGTCGATCGGCAGCTCCTGCTTGATGATCTCGATGTCGCGGGCGATCGATTCGGGCGTATCGGTCGGAAAGCCCAGGATGTAGCCCGCATAGGTCAGCACCTTGGCGCGCTTCCAGGCCTGCAGCATCTCCCGGTATTCCCAGATCTTGTTCTGCCGCTTCTTGGTCCCCATCAGGGATTTCCGGGTTGATGTTCTCCAACCCGATGAAGACGGCGGTGCAACCGGCGCGCGCCGACTTCTCGATGAAGCCTGGAATGCGGTGGCAGAGCGTGTCGACCTGCAGGAACAGCCGGATGCGGAACCCGTCCTTCTCGCGCAGCTCGATCAGACGGTCGAGGATCGGCTCCCAATTGTTGTTGCGCGCGAAGTTGTCGTCGGTGACGAAGAAGCGGGTGATGCCCTGCGCCGCATTGGCGCGCACGATCGCCTCGACGTCGTCGGTGGTGCGGTAGCGCGACTTGCGGCCCTGCACGTTGATGATGGTGCAGAAGCTGCACTGGAACGGGCAGCCGCGCCCGGCATCGAAGCTGGCGTAATGGCCGGCCACGCGGGTGACCGCCCAGCGCGGCAGGATCGGCAAGGTGGCGGCCGCCATCTCGGGCATGTCGGAGAGGTAGTTGTACAGCGGCTTGGCGGCGCCGGCCTCGATGTCGCGCAACAGCGACAGCATGCGGCCCTCGCCCTCGCCAGCGAACAGGATGATGCCCAGGCGGCCGGCTTCCTGCAGGTCGGGCGGCAGCTCCGGCAGCATCGACAGGCAGCCGCTCACATGGAACCCGCCGATCGCCACCGGCAGTCCGGCGGCGCGGAACTGGCGGCCGAGATCGAGCGCGCGCGGAAACTGGTTGGACTGCACCCCGACCAGCCCGACAAAGCCCGCGCCGGCGGCGCGGATGCGCCGGATCGCGCCCTTGACGTCGATCACCGTGTTGCACTCGTCATAGACCTCGATCTCGAGGTCGACATCGGGGCCCAGGCTGCGGGCCTCCGCGCATTCGGACAACAGGCCGTAGACGCTGGCGAGGCTGTTGGACGGGATGGTCGAACGATGCCATTGGATCACATAGCCGTCGGCGTCATAGTGCGACGGCTTGATCAGGACGACGAGAAACCTCCGCTTGGCCGCGGCAGACGCCGGCCGACGCCCGCTGGCGCTCGCCGCCGAGACGGACAGCTCCCTGCGAAGGGTTTTCAGAACATTCAATTCGCAAACCCCCGAGTCCTGGCGCAGTCGCCAAATCCGGGCCTTTTCGCGACAATTGCGGTCTGACCAATCGGCATCTTACCGAATGGAGGTGCCGGGGGCCACGCCTTTGATGCTGGCGCCGCGCCCCCCCTCGCCCCGCGTGCCACAAGTGCGTTTACGCCCTTGTGGCACGCGGGGCGAGGAGCGCCGAGCCGCGCTCACCCACCGCCGTTGCGGCCACCTACCACCCGCAGGTCGATCTTGCCGATCATCTGGGAGCGGCGCAGCTCGGCGGCTCTGGTGGCGGCCATGGCCTGCTCCAGCGTGCTGGTGTTCGAGCCGAACACCACGACGCCGCCCAGTACCACCCCGAACGCGGCGATCAAGAGCGCCGGATCGAGATTGATGGCCCCGATGAGGGCGGCCACGATCAGCACAGCGGCGAGCCCCATGGCGGCCTTGGCGATCACGATGAGCTTGCGGCAGCTCTCGATGGTCTCGGCATTCTGCTCGATCTCGGCTTCCAGACGCACGATCTCGTCGCGCAGGTCGCCATCGGCGTCATCATCCATTATCATCGGTCCTGTAGCCCGGATGGAGCGCTTGCGAAACCCGGGAGCAGCGATCCCGCATTGCGCCATGGCCCGTCGAAGACGGGCGTAACGCCCTGATGGCTTCATGCCGGCTACCAGCTACTACTGGATGCCGGGCCTTCGTGGGGCATGACAGGCGGAAGAGTTTCGCTGGCAAGACTCAGCCCTCCTTGAAGTCCGGCGAGTTCTCGGTCTGCTGCAGGTCCGAGGCCAGGAACTCCTGGATCGGGATGTTGATGAATGCCGCCCAGACGGCGGGCTCGGCCGGATCGAGATTGAAATGCTGATGCTCGACCCCTTCCGGCCGCATGGGCAACAGCACGAGATCGCCCTTCTCCCAATCCTTGCGCTCGCCGTCCACCACCGAATAGCCCTTGCCTTCGAGCACGTAGATGACGAGGCCGCCCTGGTGGCGGTGCTTGCCGGAGCAGGTGCGGATGTCGTGGATGAAGACGCGCCAGTGCTGCAGCGGCGTATCCTTGAAGGTCACCGGATCGAGATAGTATTTCAGCTTGCCCTGGCGGGTCTGGTACCACTGGCGATCCTCGGCGCGAATGACCACCGGGCCGGTCAGATTGCGCTCGGCCAGATCCTTGCGCTGGCGCATGATGCGCTCATAGGGATTGTCGCCGAGCGGTGGTCGCTCGCGCTCGCGGGTGCGTTCGGCCTCAGTCATCGGTCGCCACCCCTTGCTCGTTGCTTGCCCCCTCCCTAGCCCTCCCCCGCAAGCCGAGGGAACCGGAGGGGATTCAGCCGCGGTATTCCGGCGCGTCCTCGAGCTGCTCGAAGCCGCAGCCGCGATCGACCGTGGCGCCTTCGAGCCAGTTCGGCTCGGCGGCGACGAAGCGCGCGGTCACCTTCGGGTCGCTATTGAAATGCTGCACGACGATGCCGTCGGCGCGCAGCGGCAGGTTGAGGACGTCGCCGGCCTTCCAAGCATGCTTGACCCCGTCGATCAGGGTATGGCCCTGCCCTTCCAGGATCAGCATGACTTGCCCGCCCTGGAACTTGAGCCGGCCGGAACGGCTCCCTGGCGGAATCTCCTGCTGAAAGAACAAGAGCACCGACAGCACCGTGTCCTTGATGGCCGGATGCATGTACCAGCGCATCAAGCCCTGTCGGCTGACCTCGAGCGGCAGGTCCGATTGCTTGATCACCTGGATGCCGTTGCGGGCCTGCTCGCGCTGGCGATCGCGCAGCGCCAGGATCTCGTCCCAGTGATCGGTCTGCGCCAGCTTCGACTTGCGATCGCTGTCCATCGCGACATCTTCTCCCCCGCACGGCCCAGGCGGGCCACCATAATGGATGCGCGCCGCACAATCCAATCTGCCCGTCTGGCCAACGTCCCGACGCCGCAATACTCTTGGCTTCGCCGCGCCGAGAGATCGCTCCCGGCCGAGCACCGGGGCATCGCACTTGATTTGGCCGTGGCAAGACCGGAAAGGTGGATTTTCCCGGCTCAAGGCGGGCACCTTCGCCCTCATGTTCGCGCCCGCGGTCTGGCTCGACTATCAGGTCGCCACCCAGCAATTCGGACCTGCCCCGGTCGGTGGCCTGACCTACTGGTCGGGCCTATGGGCGACCGCGCTCCTGCTGCTGGCCTTGGCGATAACGCCAGCCCTGACGATATTCCGTTGGAACCGCCTGATCGTGGTGCGCCGCATGCTCGGGGTGACGGGGCTCGCCTATACGGTCGCGCATATCGCCATCTATTTCTGGCTGCGTCGCTGGAACTTCGCATTCATCGCCAACGAGATGATGACCCGTTTCAGCCTGATCGTGGCGACCCTCTCGACCATCGGTCTGATCGCGCTCGGGGCCACATCCCTGGATGCGGCCATCCGCCGGATGGGGGCGAAAGGCTGGAATCAGCTGCACAACACGGTCTACCTGCTGACCGGCCTGGCGCTGCTGCATTACCTGCTCTCGCCGGGGGAATTTCCCGAGCAGTACCTCATGAGCGGAATGTTCTTCTGGCTCATGATCTGGCGATTGCTGGACCGCCGCAAGCTGGGCGCGGATGCGAGCACATTGGTGCTGCTCGCGGTGGCCTCCAGCCTGTTCACGGCGTTGTTCGAAACCGGCTGGGCTTGGGCCTACCGGGGCTACAAACCGTTGGGAACGCTCGCCATCAATTTCAGCTTGGCGCTCGGGGTCCCGCCGGCGTGGCAGATGCTCGCGCTGGGGCTTCTGATCGCGGCCGCCGCCTTCAGCCAGCAGGCATTCCGGGGCCGGATGGCGACCGTCGCGGCCCGCAAAATCGGCTAGTCCCGCGTGGCATGCCGGTGGCGGCGTGATACATCGGTATCATGAGCATGAAGACCAAGACTTCCGTGGTCATTGCGGGCGCCGGTCCGGTCGGCTTGGGGCTCGCCTGCGAGCTCGGGCTGCGCGGCATCCGCTGCCTGCTGGTCGAGAAGCGCGACGGCGCCATCACGGTGCCCAAGCAGAGCATGGTGAGCGCCCGCAACATGGAGTTCTGCCGCCGCTGGGGCGTGGCGGCGGCGGTGCGCAACGCGGTGTGGCCGCAGAGCTATCCGCGCGATTTCGTGTATCTCGACAATTTGCGCGGGCGCGAGCTGATGCGGGTCAAAGTCCCGTCCTATGGGCAGCGCGACCAGCGCGACTTCACCCCGGAAGCCCCCTGCCCCTGCCCGCAGATCTATTTCGATCCGATCCTGATGGCGCGGGCGAAGACCTTTCCGAACGTGGGCGTGCGCTACCACACCGCCCTGGAATCGTTTCGCCAGGATGATGCCGGGGTCGCGGTGCGGCTCACCGATCTGTCGACCGGCGCCAGCGAGAACGTTGACACAAGTTATCTGGTCGGCTGCGACGGGCCGGCCGGCATGGTGCGCGAGACGCTCGAGATCGGGCTCGGCGGGCTCGGCGTGGTCGCCATCAGCGTCAACATCTTCTTCCGCTCGGCCGCGCTCGCGTGGTTCCACGACAAGGGCTGGGCGCGCTTCTACCGGCTGATCGACCAGCATGGCTGCTGGTCCGAGCTCATTCCCATCGACGGCAACGAGCTGTGGCGCTTGACCGTGTTCGACGAGCCGGCGAGCGCGCAGACGCCCGGGAGCCTGTTGCGCCAGATGGCGGGCGGCGAGTTCCCGTATGAGATACTGTCGGTGTCGCGCTGGGAGCGTCGCGATTTCGTGGCGCAACACTACGGGACGGGCCGCGTGATGATCGCGGGCGACGCCGCCCACGAGTGCTCGCCCACCGGAGGGATCGGCATGCATACCGGGCTCGAGGAGGTGGTCAATCTGGGCTGGAAGCTCGCCGCCATGGTGGAGGGCTGGGGCGGAGCCGGACTGGTCGCCTCCTACGCGACCGAGCGGCTGCCGATCGCCCGGCGCAACGTGGAATTGGCGACCCGCTCGTTCCGCGCCATCGCCGGCATCCCGGGCCTTGCCCAAGTGGACACGACGAACTGGCGGGCGACGCCCAATTGGCTGTCGATTCCGGAGCATCTCAAGAATTCAATATTGTTACGAAGGTTCGCCGATCTGCATCCCGGACGGCACCCCGGCGCCAGACCCGGAGCCGCCGCGCTTCGTGTCGTCCACCCGACCGGGTGCGCGGGCGCCGCATGCCTGGCTCGCCGACGGCAGCTCCACGCTCGACCTGTTCGGCGACGGATTTACGCTGTTGCGGCTGGGCGAGCGGCCGCCCGATGCCGGCACGCTCAAGCAGGCCGCGCAAGCACGCCGGCTTCCGCTGCGCGAAATCGTCATCGCGGATCCGGAAGTCGCCGCCCTCTATGAGCGCGCGCTGGTGCTGGTGCGGCCCGACGGCCATGTGGCCTGGCGCGGCGACGCGCTCCCGGCCGATCCCGCCGGCATTGTGGAGCGCATGCGCGGCGCCGCCGCGGGCGCACAGGCGCAGGAGCGAACGGACGCGCTCGCGGTCGAGGGGCAAAGGTAGCGATGGACTCCGATCCTCACTCCGGCGCCGAGGCCCATGTCCATGGCGGACGCCCGCATGTGCATGCGAGCGTGGACCATCTGGCCGGCGCTGCCGGCGCGAGCGCGCGGCTGGGTATCCGGCTCGACAGTGCCTTGATGGGAAAGCTCGGGGTCGCGGCCGACGCAGTCGTGCGGATCGCGACCGAGCGTGGCCGCAGCATGCTGGCGCGGCTCGATGCGCCGCTCGAGGGCGACATCGGCACCGGCATCGTGCGGCTCGACCGGTTCGTGCGCCAGGCCATCAAGGCGCATCTCAACGAATCGGTCGAGATCGAGAGCGCCACGGTGGCATCTGTCCGGCGCATCGAATTGCTGCCCGCGGTCGATGTCTCGATGGCGCATGATCTTGTTCCGCACCTGAAGAAAATCATGATCGAGAGCCGCACCCCCGCCAGCGCGGGGGCGGTCCTCTACATCCCGTTCCCCAACTCCCATGCCGGCACCACCTACGAAATCCACAAGGTGGCGGAGCGGCCCGGCATCGTCGACGAAACCACCGAGGTGGTGCTCGACTATCACGACTCGCATATTCCGGACGGCGCCTTCGACATCACCTTCGAGGACGTCGGCGGCTTGAACAAGCAGATCAAGCTGGTGCGCGAGCTGGTGCAGTTGCCGCTCAAATACCCGCATGTCTACCGCCATCTCGGCATCAATCCGCCGCGCGGCATCATCCTTTACGGGCCGCCCGGCGCCGGCAAGACGCATCTCGCCCGCGCGGTCGCCAACGAGGTGGATGCGCGCTTCTATTACATCAATGGGCCGGACGTGATCGGCACCTATACGGGCGAGACCGAGGCCAATCTGCGCCGCATGTTCAACGAGGCCGGCCATCACTCGCCCTCGATCATCTTCATCGACGAGCTCGACGCCATGGCGCCCAAGCGCGGCGAGACCGGCGCGCATTCGGACACCAGGACCGTCACCCAGCTGCTCGCCCTGATGGACGGGCTCAGGCGCGTCGACGCCGTCATCGTGATCGGCACCACCAATCGGATCGATGCGGTCGATCCGGCGTTCCGCCGCCCGGGCCGGTTCGATCGCGAAATCTTCATCGGTCCGCCCGATGCTCCAGGCCGGCGCGAGATTCTCGAAATCCATACCCGCGAGATGCCGCTCTCCGACGACGCCCAAGCCTTCCTCGGGGAGGTCGCCAAGCGCACCCACGGGTTCCTCGGCGCCGACCTGATGGAGCTGTGCCGTGACGCGGGCTTGAGCCGGCTGCGTCGCAGCGCCGGCAACTTGTCGGACCATCGCGCCGCGTTCCGGATTCCGCTCGAGGATCTGCGGGTCGAGCGCGAGGATTTCGAGCTGGCGTTGTCGCAGACCAGGCCCTCGGCGCTGCGCGAGACGCTGATCAGCATTCCGGACGTTGCCTGGAGCGATATCGGCGGGCTCGACGCGGTCAAGAAGCGGCTGCAGGAAACCGTCGAGCTGCCGCTGCGCAATCCGCAGCTTTTGACCGCAAGCGGGTTGCCGCCGCATGTGGGCGCGCTGCTTTACGGGCCGCCCGGCACCGGCAAGACGCTGCTCGCCAAAGCCTTGGCCAATGAATGCGGCGTCAACTTCATCTCGGTCGACGGGCCGGAAATCTTCACCAAATGGCTGGGCGAATCCGAGGAAGGGGTGCGGCAGGTTTTCCGCATCGCCCGCCAGGTGGCGCCGGCGGTGATCTTCTTCGATCAGCTGGAGGCGATCGCGCCGGTGCGCGGCCAGCATTCGGGCTCGATGACCACCGACCGGGTGGTGAGCCAGCTCCTGGCCGAGCTCGACGGCGTCGAGCAGCTCTCAGGCGTGATCGTGCTCGGCGCCACCAACCGCATCGACCTGATCGATCCTTCGATCCTGCGCCCCGGCCGCTTCGGCGTGCACATCGGGGTCGGCCTGCCGGACGCGCCGGCACGGCGCGACATTTTGCGCATTTGCCTGCGCACGGCGGCGGTGACCGAGAACCCTGCGCTCGATGCCATCATCGCGGCGGCGATTCCGCTGACCGAAGGTTTCTCCGGCGCCCGGCTGCGGCAGCTCTGCGATGACGCCAAGCGTAGCGCAATCCGGCGCACCGGCTTCACGCAGGTGGCGGTGCCGACGGTCGCCGACATGCTGGCGGCACTCGAAGCGGAACGAGTGGAACACGGCGGAATCAACAATCCCCGACCCTCATCCTGAGGGCGCGCACTCGCGCGCGTCTCGAAGGATGGCCGCAGATCCGTGCCGTGCCTCCATCCTTCGAGACGCCGTGCTGCGCACGGCTCCTCAGGATGAGGCGAGGATTCGTTACCGCCGCGGGAACGGCAGCACGCCGGCATACTTCTTCACCATGGCGTCGCGTTGGTCCTTGCCGATGCGGTTGACCGGCGGGAACTTGTCCTTCCAGGCCCATGGGCGCACCGCGTAGTAGATGGCGCGCGAGTTGGTGTGCGGGCCGTTGGCTGCCTGCTCGGGCGGCATGCGCGGATCGAGCGGGGTCGCCCAGCAGTTCGGGATGACCTCGATGTCGGTCGCCGGGTCGACCCGCGTGGTCATGGCCCACATCACCTCGTCCATGTTGGAGGGGTCGATGTCCTCATCCACGATCACCACGAAGCGGCCGTTGCGGGCCGAGGCCGAGCAGCCGAGCACCGCCATGCCGGCCTGCTTGGCGTGACCGGCGTATTGCTGCTTGATCGCGACCACCACCAGGAACATGTGGTGCACATAGGTGCCGACGATCCCGGGCACGCCGGTGGCCTCCAGCTGCTGCCACAGGATGCCGCCCTCGAAGCGTACCGAGTGGTGCGGCGCGCCGGGCCATTGCGGCGCCATGTTCAAGAGGATCGGCTGGTTGCGGTAATAGACCGCCTTCACCCGGATGACCGGCTGATGGTCGGCGGTACCCTTGCTGCCGACCGTGTAGTAGCCGGGCCATTCGCCGAACGGGCCTTCCAGCCGCGACTCGACATCGGGCGGCGGCATCTCGCCCTCGATCGCGATCTCGGCATGGGCCGGGATCGGCAGGCCGGTGATCGGTCCCTTGATGACCTCGACCGGTGCCCCGAGCATGCCGCCGGCGCGGTCGAGCTCGGAAATGCCGAACGGAAACTTGGTGTGCGATAAGAAAAACAGCAGCGGGTCGCCCCCGAAAGTCGCCACCACCGGGCAGGCCTTGCCCTGCTTCCAATAGCGCTCGGCGATCAGCCGGCCCTGCTGGCCCGGGCTCTGCCAGATGCCGAGCAGATTGCCCTCGTGCACCTGCATCCGGTAGGTGCCCATGTTGACATAGCCGGTCTCCGGATCGCGGTTGAGGAAGGTGCAGCCGGTGCCGATATAGCGCCCGCCGTCCTCGCGGTGCGACTTGAGCACCGGGAACTTGAGCAGGTCGACCTCGTTGTCGCGCATGATGTTCTCCATCACCGGACCGGTCGCGACCTCCTTGGGCGGAATCGGCGGCGCGCCCTTGAGCCGCTGCGCCGCCAGGCGCACGATCTCCATCTTCGGCGTGTCGGGCGGCAGCCCGAGCGCGATCGCCATGCGCACGCGCGAGCCGGCCGGGAGGCTGAGCACGCGGAAGCCCGGCGGATAACCCTGGATGTCGTCGAACAGCAAGGCCGGCGGCTCGTCGATCAGCTCCGAAGCAGACTCGGTCAGCGCCCCGATCTCCAGGTTCCAATCGGCGTTGCGGATCACCGTCACCTCGCCTTGCTGCTCGCATTCCGCGAGGAATGAACGCAGTCCGTCATAGTTCTTCTGCATCGCTTCTGGACCTTTCGGGCGGCAATTGCGGGCCGGTTTGCGGCCCCACAATACGTGATAAAGTCGTGATTGAAAGCTGCCGCTCCGAAGGCGTTCGGAGCGCGGCAAGTCAGCCTCGATGGAGGAAGGCATGAGCCTCAGAAACAAGAAATCCCCCACCTCCGGCCGCGGAAGTAGTGGCCGGCAACGGCCTGTTGCATCGTCGCGCGCTGCTCGGACGCGGCATTGTCTTCGCCGGCGCCATGACCACGGGCGCTGCCGGCAGCCTCACGGCGGCCTCAGCCGAACCGCTCGTGGACGATCCCTGGAGCAAAGGACCCGGCGCCGTCACCCCGGTGCTGCAGCAGCGCTCGCGGTTCGAGGACAAGGTGGTGCGCACGCTCAGCAATCCGGACGGCGCGCCGCGCACCCAGCACGCCCGCGCACCGCTGCATCTCCTCAACGGCACCGTCACGCCGAACCCGCTGCATTTCACCATCCTGCATACCGGCATTCCGGACATCGATCCCGACAAGCATCGGCTGGTGATCCACGGCCTGGTGCGGCAGCCGCTCGAGTTCACCCTCGACAAGCTGATGCGCTACCCGATGGTCTCGCGCATGCATTTCGTCGAATGCGGCGGCAACAGCGCGCCGCTGTTCTCCAAGGAGCCGCTGCAGGCGACCGTGCAGCAGATGCATGGCCTCTCCTCCTGCGCCGAATGGACCGGGGTGCCGCTCTCGATCCTGCTCGATGAGGCAGGCGTCGATCCCAAGGCCAAATGGTTCGTGGCCGAAGGCGCCGACGCCGCCGCCATCGACCGCAGCGTCCCGCTCAAGAAGGGCATGGATGACGCCATGATCGCGCTCTACCAGAACGGCGAGCGGATCATGCCCGGCAACGGCTATCCGATGCGGCTCCTGCTGCCCGGCTACGAAGGCAACATGAACACCAAATACGTGCGCCGCATCCAATTGGTCGATCAGCCGGCCATGAGCTACTACGAGGAGCGCAACTATTCGCCGCTCTTGCCTGACGGCAAGGCCTACCGGTTCTACTTCATCAACGAGGTCAAATCCTTCATTACCCAGCCCTCGTTCGGCTATGCGCTCAAGGAGCCGGGCTACTATCATATTTCCGGCATCGCCTATTCGGGTACCGGCCGCATCGCCAAGGTCATGGTCTCGGCCGACGGCGGCAAGAGCTGGGGGGAATCGGCCCTGCAGGGGCCGGTCCACCCCAAGGCCTATACCCGCTTCAGCATGCCCTGGCGCTGGGACGGACAACCGGTCGTGCTGCAGAGCCGCGCCTGGGACGAGGCCGGCAACGCGCAGCCGCTGCGGGCGGATTTCATCGCCCAACGCGGGCAGACCAAGACGGTGCCGAACGTGCTCGGCTTCCCCAACAACCACTACAACAGCCTCACCAGCTGGGGCATCGATGCCAAAGGGGAGATCAAGCATGTCTACGCGTGAAGCACGCCTCGGGCTTGCCGCCGCCGTTCTCCTCACGTTCGCGGCCGCGCCTGGCCTCGCCGCCGACGCGCCCGGTCTTGGCAAGCCGATCACCGAGGCGGACATCAAGGGCTGGGACATCACCATCCTGCCCGACGGCACCAACCTGCCGCCCGGCAGCGGAACCTCGGCCCAAGGCGCCGCCATCTTCGTGCAGAAATGCGCCGGCTGCCACGGCGAGGGCGCCCGGGGCGGCTCGTCGCGCGCGCTGGTCGGGGCCCCCTCGCTCACCGAAGCCGGTATCGAGGCCGACAAGACCATCGGCAATTTCTGGGCCGACCCGACCACGCTGTTCGACTACATCCGCCGCGCCATGCCCTGGCCGCAGCCGCGCACGCTCTCGAACCAGGAAGTCTACGCCCTGTGCGCCTATGTGTTCGCGCTCAACAAGTTCATCGGCGAGAACGACACCATGGACGCGCAGACGCTGCCCAAGGTGAAGCTGCCCAACCGGGGCAACTTCATCATCAAATTCCCGGACAAGATTTAGTAGGGGCGGCCCTCGTGGCCGCCCGGGCCGGTTGCGGGCGCCCACAAGGGGTGCCCTACAAGTGTTCGGCCAAAGTATCAGCGCGCTCGCAAATAGGATTAGACCGCGCGGCGTAAGCCGTTGTAGGGTCGCCAATTATTTGCAGCCTCATCCTGAGGAGCGCGCTCCTGAGCACCAGGCGAAGGACGCGCGCGTCTCGAAGGATGGATGCAGGGCACGAACTCGCGGCCATCCTTCGAGACGCCGTGCTCCGCACGGCTCCTCAGGACGAGGTTGGAGACCATGAGCCAGACGGACGCGGCGAAGGCCCGGATGGATGCGATCCGCCAGGGGTGGCGCGACGCCAATGTGACGCCGCTGTGGGAGACGACCGCCCACAAGCCGGCCGACAATACGCCGCGGGCCTATCACTGGAAGTGGCAGGTGCTGCGGCCGATGATCGATCAGGCGATCGAGGTCACCGGCATGGAGAATGCGGAGCGCCGGGTGCTGGCGCTCACCAATCCGGACGCCATCGGGGGCCGCAACACCACCACCAATCTCAACGGCTGCCTGCAGGTGCTGATGCCGGGCGAGTCGGCGCGGCCACATCGCCATACCCCCAATGCGCTGCGCTTCGTGCTCGAAGGCAGCGGCGCCACCACGATGGTGGACGGCAAGCGCTGCCCGATGGCCGAGGGGGACCTGGTGATCACGCCCGGCATGTCCTGGCATGCGCATTCCCATGACGGCACGGCGCCGATCGTCTGGTTCGATGCGCTCGACGTGCCGCTGCATCAATATCTCGGGACCGCGGTGTTCGAGCCGGGCCCGCCCAAGGACCTGCCCCAGCCGACCGACGACGCCGCCTTCGCAGTGCCCAACATCGTTCCGGAGCTGGCAGGCGCGCCGAGCTATTCGCCGGTGTTCCGCTATCCCTGGGCCGCCTCGGTCGCGGCGCTCGCCGCTGCGCCGCTCGCCCGGGATGGGTCGCGCAAGATCCGTTACGTCAATCCGATGACCGGCGGTCCGGTCATGTCGCTTCTGGATTGCTACATGAGCCGGATCGAGGCCGGCGCCGCGACCATCCCGTGTCGCACCACCGCAAACGCGGTCGGCGTGGTGGTGGAGGGATCGGGCGTAAGCCGCGTCGGCAACGAGACTTTTGCGTGGGGCCCCAAGGACATTTTCAGCATGCCGCACGGCAACTGGGTCAGCCACCGCGGCGAGACCGGCGGCGCCACCTTGTTCGTGGTGACGGATCGCGAGGTGCTGCGGCGGCTCGATTTGCTGAGCGAGGAATATGGCAACGAGCGGCGGTAGCTGAGCTTCTTGTCCCGGCCTTGAGCCGGGACCGTTCCAAACTCTGCGGTTGGAACGATCCCGGTTCTGCAGCGCATCACTTCGTAATGCGCTGCGCCCGGAAAAGAGGCCAGCGATTACGCGCCTCCAAGCCGCTCCCACACCCATCTGGCACAGGCAAACAGCCCCTGGTCGTCGTGGCGGCGCCCGATGAGCTGGATGCCGACCGGCAGGCCGCGCGGACCCGCATGGGTGGGCAGGCTCATGGTCGGCACATGCAGGATGGTCCAGATCGCTTGGAAGCCCGGGTCGCCGGTCGAATTCGAGGCCGGCGGGCGCCTCGCCGTTGACGCAGGGCGCCAGCAGGATATCCAGATCCTCGAAGACGGCGGGCAGTCGCGCGCGGCAGCTTTCGCCGAGCCTGATCGAGGCCAAATAATCCTCGTAGGGCATCTCCATGCCGAGCGCGATAGAACGGGCGAGCTTGGTGCTGATCAGATCGCGATGGCTGCCCCATTCGGCCGCCATGCCTTTCGAGCGCTCGTAATTGTTGATGGTCACCCGCGCCGCGGTCTTGAGGCCGGCGAAGTCGTGCGGGAGCGCGACCTCGCGCAACGGTGCGCCGGCTTGAGCCAGCCGCGCCGCCGCATCCTCGACCGCGTGTCTCGTCTCCGGCTCGGCCGCCTCCCACAGCGGCGTGCGGCACAATCCGATCCTGGGCGGGCCGCCGAGCGAAACCGGCGCGCCGGTTCGGCCGCCGAGCAGGACCGAGGTGATGAGCGCGACGTCGTCGAGGGAGCGCGCCAGCAACCCGATGGTGTCGAGGCTTTCGGCCGCGAACTTGAGGCCGGCGCGATTGAAGGCCCCGAAGGTCGGCTTGTAGCCGATCACCCCGCAATAGGCGGCGGGCCGCAGCACCGAGCCTCCGGTCTGGGTGCCGAGCGCGGCCGGCAGCATGAAGTCGGCGACCGCGGCCGCCGATCCGCTCGATGAGCCGCCGGGCGTATGCTCCGGATTGTGCGGATTGGTGGTCGGGCCCGCGGTCATGCCGGCGAATTCCGCCGTGACGGTCTTGCCCAGGATGACGGCACCCGCAGCGCGCAGCAGCGCGACGCAGGCCGCATCGCAGACGGGGCGATGGCCGGCATAGATCGGCGAGCCCATCTGGGTCGGCTGGTCGGCGGTATCGATGACGTCCTTGATGCCGACCGGAACCCCGTGCAAGGCGCCGCGGTTGGGGCCGCGATCGAGATTGCGCGCGGCCTGCAGCGCCAAGTCGGCGTCGACATGTGCAAAAGCACGCACCACCGGCTCGCGCGCGGCGATGCGATCGAGGCAATCGCGGACCACCGCTTCCGCCGTGATCTCGGCGGCAGCGATGCGGCGCGCGATCTCGGTTGCCGAAAGCTGGTTGAGACGCGCCATTGCAGCGCCGACGGAAACGGAGGCCATGTTCTGCACCCGGCTCCTCAGTCGTCATGCCCGCGCTCGTCGCGGGCATCCACGTCTTGCTTCTCGGCAAGAAAGACGTAGATGGTCGGGACATCAGGGCGTTTACGCCCGTCTTGGCGGCTATGCCCGGCCATGACGAACAATCTCCTCAATTCTTCAAGGCACGTCCCGCCGAGGTGCCGGCGATCTTGCCAAACACCGCGCCCGAGATGAGGCCCGACCCGCCCGGGTAGTTGAAATAGAAGATGCCGCCGACCAGCTCGCCGGCCGCATAGAGCCCGCGGATCGGCTGGTAGTCGGTGTTGAGCACCTCGCCGTCGGTATTGATGCGCAGGCCGCCGAACGTGAAGGTGATGCCGCAGGTCACCCCATAGGCCTCGTACGGCGGCTGGTCGAAGGTGTTCGCCCAGTTGCTCTTGTTGACGGCGAGCCCCCGCGTCCCGCGGCCGTCCTTGATGTTCGGATTGAACGGCACGTCCTGGCGCACCGCCGCGTTGTATTCCGCGATGGTCTTGACGAATTGCGCCGCATCAACGCCGTCGAGCTTCTTGGCCAGCTCCTCGATGGTGTCGGCCGTCACCTTGGTGATCTGGCGGATGCGGTATTCGTCGCGCTGCAGGTGCTTCACTTTCTGGTCGAAGATCTGCCAGGCGAACTGGCCCGGCTGCTCCAGGATGACGCGGCCGTATTTCGCATAGGTGTAGTTGCGGAAATCGGCGCCCTCGTCGACGAAACGCTTGCCGGTGGCATTGACCATGATGGCGAACGGATAGGAATGCTTCTGGAACTGATCGCCGACCGCGAGATCGCCGAACTCGGGCGCGTTCATCTCCCAGCCGACCGCATGGCAGCCCGACCAGTTGCCGCGCGGGCTGGCGCCGATCGAAAGCGCCATGCGGATGCCGTCGCCGGCGTTGAAGCGGCTGCCGCGCACCTTGGCGAGGTCCCAGCCGGGCCCCAGATAGCGGGTGCGCCATTCTGGATTGGCCTCGAAGCCGCCGCAGGCGAGCACCACCGATTTGCCGCGCACCTCGCTGACCTGCTCGTTGCTGCGGATGCGCACGCCCTCGACGCGGGAGCCGTTGTAGAGAAGATCGAGCGCGCGGGTCTCGTAGCGCAGCTCGATGCCGCGCTTGGTGGCGGCCTCGGTCAGCATGTTGACCAGGCCCGGTCCGCCGCCGACCGATTCAACGGTGAGGCCGCCCCAGAACTTGAACTTGCCGTCGATCTTGAACGCCTGGCGGCCGTAGATCGGGATGAAGCGCACGCCCTTGTCGCGCATCCAGCACAGCGTGTCGAAGCTGCGCGTCACCATCAGCTCGACCAGGTCGGGATCGGCGCGGTGCTGCGTCACCCGCGCCATGTCGTCGAAGAACTGCTCCTGCGTATAGGTGCCGAAATCGGTGGTGGCGATCTCCGCCTCGGTCAGATCGGGCACCAGCGTCTTGATGTCCTCGACGCCGTTGTAGACGACGCGGATCGAGCCCGCCGTGAACCGGCTGTTGCCGCCGGATTCATCCTGCGGCGCCGCCTCCAGCATCAGCACCGAGGCGCCCTGCTCCTGCGCCGCCAGGGCCGCGCAAAACGCGGCGTTTCCGGCGCCGACGACGATGACGTCATACTCAGACATTGTTGTTTCTCGCTTTCATTCCGGCCTCGTCCTGAGGAGCCGCGCGCAGCGCGGCGTCTCGAAGGATGGATGGACGGCACCAGTTCGCGGCCATCCTTCGAGACGCGCGCAAGCGGCGCGCTCCTCAGGATGAGGTCTGAGGTTCATTTCACGGAAATCAATTCTCCACAACCCGCCACTCGATGGTCTCGCCGCCGCGATAGACCAGGGCGCGCTCGTCGGGGCCCTCGACCTTGATCTCCTCGGGGGCGGTCCACGGCGAGCGTTCGAGCGTGATGGTGTCCTCGTTGAGCGGCAGGCGGTAGTGACGGGGACCGTTGAGAGAGGCGAAGGCCTCCAGCTTGTCGAGCGCGTTTTCCTCCTCGAACACCCGGGCATAGGTCTCGAGCGCAACCGGCGCGTTGAATACGCCCGGCACGCCGTTGACCGCGACCTTGCGGGACATCGGATGGGGCGCCGAGTCGGTGCCGAGGAAATAGCAGGCCTCGCCCGAGGTCGCGGCCTTGCGGAGTGCGAGGCGATCGGGCTCGGTCTTGATGACCGGCATGCAGTACATGTAGGGCTTGAGGCCCCAGCCCAGCCAGTCGGTGCGGGTGAGCATCATGTGATAGGGCGTGATGGTGCCGCCGACCTGAGGGGCGGCGCTGCGCACGAAATCGACCCCGTTCTTGGAGGAGAGATGCTCCAGGATCATGCGCAGGCCGGGGAACTGCTTGACCCATTTCTGCAGATAGCGGTCGATGAAGCTCCGCTCGCGGTCGAAGATGTCGACGGCCGGGTCCACGTCCTCGCCATGCATCAGGAGCGGCATATCGAGCTTCTCCATGCGCTCCAGCACCGGCATGATGTTGCGCAGGTCGGTCACCCCGGCGGCCGAGTTGGTGGTGGCATGGGCCGGATAATATTTGACGCCGGTGAACACCCCCTCGCGGAAGCCGCGCTCCACGTCGTTCGGATCGGTGCCGTCGGTGAGGTAGCAGGTCATCAGCGGCTTGAACTTCGAGCCCGGCGGCAGCGCCGCCATCACCCGGGTCCGGTAGGCGATCGCCTCCGCGGTGGTGGTCACCGGCGGCACCAGGTTGGGCATCAGGATGGCGCGGCCGAAGTGCCTGGCGGTGATAGGGCAGCACCGCCTTGAGCATGGCGCCGTCGCGCACATGCAGGTGCCAGTCGTCGGGTTTGCGGATGGTGATGCGTTGGGTCATGATGATGAGGAGGTTGCCCGTCAGCTCAGATTGTCATGCCCCGCGAAGGCGGGGCATCCAGTAATCACAAGAATTGTTCAAGACACGACGCGGTGCAACACCCATTGTCCGGTGTTTACTGGATCGTCCGCCTTCGCGGACGATGACAGAAAGCGGTTGGGTCACCCTTACCCGATCGGGGCTGCAGCCGCTACCAGGGTCGGGGCGGGTTTCTCGAACTTCATGGCGCCGGTGAGGTCGGCGACGCGGGCGAAGCCGCGCTTCTGGCACCAGGCTTCCAGCCCCTCGATGATCGCGATCATGCCGGAGGGATTGCGGAACGTGAGATAGCCGATCATTACCGCGCTCGCGCCCGCCAGCATATATTCCACCACGTCCTCGACCTTGACGATGCCGCCGCAACCGATGATGGGGATTTTCACCACCTTCGAGCATTGGTTCACCATGCGCAGGATGATCGGCTTGATGGCGGGCCCGGAAATCCCGCCATAACCGTTGCCGATCATCGGCTTGAAGGTCTCGGTGTCGATCTTGAGGCCGAGCAGGGTATTGGAGATGGTCAGCGCATCGGCGCCGGCGCGCTCGGCGGCACGCGCCACCAGATCGATCTCGCCCGCATTGGGCGAGAGTTTCGCCCACAGCGGCTTGTCGGTCGCGGCGCGCACCCGCCGGACGATCTCGTAGGTATGGTCCTCGTGCAGCGCGAAATTGCCGCCGCCCGGCTCGCGCGTCGGGCAGGAGATGTTCATCTCGATGGCGTCGACCTCGGGCCTCGTCACCGCGCGCGCCATGGCGGCGAAGTCGTCGGCGGTGGTGGCGGTGATGTTGGCGACCGTCGGGGGCGTGTAGCGCTTGTAGTCCGGCAGCTGGTGATCGAGGAAATAGCCGAGCCCCTTGCCGGGCAGGCCGATCGAATTGATCATGCCGCCTTCGAGCTCGGCGACCCGCGGGGTCGGGTTGCCGATCCGTACCTCGCGCGACACCGTTTTGGTGACCAGCGCGCCCAGCCGGTTGATGTCCATCACCTGGGCGAGCTCGGTCGAGAACGCGCCCGATGCCGGCATGATCGGGTTCTCGAGCGTGAGGCTCCCGATCTTGACGCTCATGTCTACCATCCGACCGCCTCCTGCAGATCGAACACCGGGCCTTCGATGCACACGCGCCGCAGCACCTGCTCGCCCGCGACCTCGAAGGTCTTGACGCAGACGTAGCAGGGGCCGAGCCCGCAGGCCATGATCTGCTCCATGGCGACCTGGCCCGGAATGCCGCGCTGCCGGCCGAGCCGCTTCATCAATTGCATGAGCCGGTTGGAGCCGCAGGTGTAGAACGCATCCGCCCTGCCCTCCCGGATCAGCCGCGCCACGATCGCCTCGACGTTCTCGACCGCGCTACTGCCGTCGGTATCGAGCACGGAGATGACCTCGCCGGCGGCGCCGAACAGGTCGTCCGCCATCACGAACTCGGCGCTGCGCGCGCTCAGGATCGCGGTCACCGCAACGCCGTTGTCGCGGGCGAGCTGCGAGATCGGCGCCAAGGTGGCGAGCCCCACGCCGCGGCCCAGCACCACCACGCTCTTCCAACCCGGGTCGAGCGCGAACCCGACCCCGAGCGGACCCACCATGTTGAGCGCACCACCGGCCGGCAGGGTGGCGAGCCCGCGGGTGCCGCGGCCGACGCATTTGTAGAGGAACTCGAGGCGGCCGGCCGCGCGGTCGATCCGGTAGACGCTTTGCGGTCGGCGCAGCCACAGCTCGCCCACATCGGGCGAGGGACACAGCAGGTTGAAGAATTGCCCCGGCTTGACCGCCAGCGCCTTGGGGGAGGCCTGCACCACCAGGTGCTTGTATTCGGAATTCACCCAGTCGTGGGAGACGACCGGGCAAAGCGACTCCTCGGCCGGGATATGCGGCTGCGCCGGCGGGCTCTGGCCGACCAGGAAGGGAGCGGAGGCGAACACGTCATGCATGCGGGCGGCTTTCAGGTCCGGTGGCGGCCCCGTTGTAGGCGCTCTCCGTCCCAAAATCAAGATTTGTTCCAATTTTTGAACAGTTCCGCAATTTCGGGCCGGCTCCCCGGTGCTCTGCTACGCTGCCCGGGGGCGTGGCGCCGGGGGCGCAAGCGACGGCGTCCGATAACGATTTCTAAGGCTCTCTGCGGCAATCTCCGCGACCGCGTTGATTGAGGGGGCCTCCATGTCGCAACACGTCGTCGCCGCAAATCCCGCCACCGTCGAGCTCGCCGCGTCCCCGTTCCCGGCGGAATGGGTCCTGGAAGGCCGCCCGCAAGCGCAGGCGACCGCGATCGCCCGCAGCGGCGACGGTGCAATGTCGGTGATCGCCTGGTCCTGCACCAAAGGCCATTTTCGCTGGCAATACGATGTCGACGAGATGGCCCACATCCTCTCCGGCGAGGTGTTCATCACCGACGAATCCGGCACCGAGCGCCGCCTCGGCCCCGGAGATACCGTGTTCTTCGCCTCCGGCAGCACCTGCCTGTGGCGGGTAACCCAGGACGTTCGCAAGGTCGCGGTCTGCCATGTCGCGGTACCTCGGCTGGTCAGCCTCGGGCTGCGCGCCTGGAACAAGCTCTGCCGTATCACATCGGAAATTCTCGGGCTGGACGACGAGCCGGTCGCGTCCGGATTGACGGCCGCCAGGCCGATGGGAGTCTCACGATCGAATTCGGCCGCGGCCGCCCCGCCGGCGTGACGATTGGACCAGACGAACGCGGGCCCCGAGCCGGTCAATTCGAGGCGGTGCGGTCCAATTTCGGGGTGGCTCCCCGGATCGCACAGCCCAGGGCCTCCGCCAGGCTCGCCATGGTCATCGGCTTCGAAACCGAGCAGTGGCCCTGCCAGCTCGGCAGCAACCCGCCGGCCCCCATGCCGGTCGCGAATACGACCGGAATGCCGCGCCGGGAAAGAATGTCAGCCACCGGGTAGACCTGCTGGCCGCCCAGGTTCACGTCGAGAATGGCGACATCGACGTCCTGCCCGCCTTGCGCCAGCTCAGTGGCTCGCTTGAAGTCGCAGGCGGTCCCGACCACCTTGCAACCGAGGTCCATGAGCATGTCCTCGAACAGGAGGCATATCAGCGAATCGTCCTCGACCACGATGACGCGCAGCCCCTGGAAATCTTCGGTCTCCGACATGTTGATCCCCGTCCTGGCTCGGCGGCAATTGCCGCAACTGTGCGATCCGTGCATGCCGCCTGGAGCGCGATCCGATCAGATTGAATCGGACAGCGCTCTATCTTTTTACGTTGCGCACAATCCTATCCGAAAAGTCTGCAACTTTTCGGGATCACGCTAACGCCGCAGCCGGACCACCTTGCTCGAAGCGCCCTCCGCCAGCACCAGCCGCACCTTGTGGGCGAGCTCGTCGTCGACGAACGGCTTGCTGACGATCCGCGCCTCGCTCACGCCGGCGAGCGCCGTGCGATCGGCGAAGCCGGTGACGAACAGTACAGGCAAGGTCGGTCGCTTGGCTTGCGCCAAGCGCGCCAGCTCCGCCCCGTTCATGCCAGGCATGGCGAAATCGGCAATCATCAGATCGATTTGCGGCTCACGCTCGATGAGATCGAGCGCCGCGCCGCCGCTGCCGGCCTCCAGGACCCGGTAGCCCAGATCATTCAGGATGGCGCGCGTGACCTCGCGGACCGCGTTGTCATCATCGATCAGCAGCACCGTCAACCCGCGATGGGCCGGTGCGGCGGCGATCCGGTCCGGCGCGGCGACGTTGGTCGCGGGCTTGGCCTCGGCGCGCGGAAGGTAGATGTGCACGGACGTGCCGGCGCCCAGGCGCGACTCGATGCAAACTCCGCCGCCCGATTGCTTGGCAAAGCCGAGCACCTGGCTCAAGCCCAGGCCGGAGCCCTTGCCCACCTCCTTGGTGGTGAAGAACGGCTCGAACACCTTGGCGCGGATATCGTCGGTCATGCCGGTGCCGGTGTCGGACACGGTGACCGCCACGAAATCGCCGGCCGCGGGGTCCTCGGGATAGCGCGGGGCCCCGAGCGTCGCGTTCCCGGTCTCCACCTTGAGGGTGCCGCCGACCTGCATGGCGTCGCGGGCATTGATGGCGAGGTTGAGGACCGCGAGCTCGAGCTGGGTCGGATCGACCAGCGCGGGCCAGAGACCGCAGGTATGCTTGGTCTCGATGTGGATGCTGCCGCCCATCGTGCTCTGCAAGAGGTCGCGCATGCCGACGACGCTCTCGTTGAGATCGAGCGCTCGCGGCTCCAGGCGCTGGCGGCGCGAGAACGACAGCAGCTGATCGGTGAGCTTGGCGCCGCGCTCGGCTGCGGTGCGCATATAGCCCAGCCGCTGGCTCGAGGCGCGGTCGATGCCCTTGACGGCGAATTCCTTCTCCAGGAACCCGATATTGCCGAGCACCACCGTCAGGAGGTTGTTGAAATCGTGGGCGACCCCGGAGGTGAGCTGCCCGACCGCCTCCAGCCGCTGCATCTGCCGCAGCGTGGAACTCGACCCGCTCGCGCTCCGCGATCTGCCCGAGTAGCTGGCGATTGGCGGCTCCGAGCTCCTGCGTGCGCTCCTCCACCCGCGAACTCGAGCTCCTCATTGAGCCGCTGCCATTCGTATTGCCGCCGACGGCCGCGCAATCCGGTCTGCACGACGCTCACCAGCGTGGTGGGATGGAACGGGCGCTCCAGAAAAGTGACGTTGCCGAGGTTCGCGGTCACTTGCGCGGCCGCCGGATTGCGCTCGAGGCCGCCCCCATGCTTGGTCAGCAGGATGAAGGGAAAGTCCGACCAGGGCGGTTGCGACGAGACCCAGCCGACCAGGGCTTTCGCGTCGGGGCCGCGCACCACCTCCTCGGTGAGAACCGCGACGTCGGCACCGCGGCTCACCTCCTGCACCAATTCGTCCAGGTCGAGGCAGATCTCGGAATGTATCCGGGCATCCCGCAGGATGCCCTTCGCCACGACCCCATCGCGCCCGCGCGGCGCCAGGATGAGCGTGCGCTCGGATCGGGGCGGGATGTCCCTCACGCGGGTTGATCCATCAGGGGAGCGCCTTTTCCCACATAGGTGGGCACGCCGCGCAGCACCCCCTGGAAGTCGTGCAACGGCAGCCCGATGGCGAGCCCGCGGTTGCTGATCTGGTACTCGCGGATGGTATCCTCATGGGGTCCGGTGCGTTTCTTGATGGCCGAGATGGCGCGCCGCACCCGACCCAGAGCCTCGAAGTAGCGCAGCATGATCACCGTGTCGGCCAGATAGGTCACGTCGATGGTCTGTTTCATGTCGCCGATCATGCCGTGCTGCGCCACCGCCAGAAAAGTCGCCGCGCCCTGCCGGTTCAGGTACTGCAGCAGCTCGTGCAGGTGCAGGATGACGAACTGCTCCTCCGGCATGGCGGCCTGGTAACCGTTCAGGCTGTCGATCGCGACCATGCGGATGCCTTGGCGGTCGACGCAGGCGCGCACCCGGTGGGAGAACTCGCCGGGCGACACCTCGGCCGCGTCCATCTGCTCGATGAACAGCTGCCCGGAATCCCGCATGGCCGCGAGGTCGATGCCGAGCGCCTTCGCGCGCGACAGCAGAAGCCCCATCTCCTCGTCGAAGACGAACAGCGCCGCGCGCTCCCCGCGGGCGACGGCCGCGGCCACATAATTGAGAATGAGCAGAGATTTTCCGGTCCCGGCCGGTCCGATCACCAGCGTGCTCGACCCGGCCGAGATGCCGCCGCCCAGCAGCTGATCGAGCTCGGCGATGCCGCTCGACATGATCTCGTCCGGAAAGCCCTTGCGGTGGTCGGCCGCCACCAGCCGGGGATAAACCTGCACCCCGCCCGAGGTGATCATGAAGTCGTGATAGCCGGCCGCGAAGCTCTGACCGCGGCACTTGATGGTGCGCAGGCGCCGCCGTTCGCCGCCATAGATCGGGGCCAGTTGATCGAGATGAATGACGCAATGCGCGATGCTGTGCACCGCCCGGTCCGTGGTCTCGGTGGTGAGATCGTCGAGCATGATTACGGTCGAGTTGTTCTGGGCGAAGAAATGCTTGAGCGCCAGGATCTGGCGGCGATAGCGCAACGAGCTCTGCGCCAGCAGCCGGATTTCGGACAGGCTGTCGATCACCACTCGCTTGGGCTTGAGCCGTTGGATCGCCTCGAAGATGCGCTGGATGGTTTCGCCGAGCTCGAGATCGGAGGAATAAAGCAGGCTCTGGTGCTGATCCGGATCGAGCATGCTCTCGGGCGGTACCAGCTCGAATATCTCGATGGCGTCCGGGATCACCCAGCCGTATGACCGCGCCCCGTCGCGGAGCTCCTGCTCGGTCTCCGCCAAGCTGATGTAAATTCCGACCTCGCCGGCCTCGGCACCTGCCAGCAGGAACTGCAGCGCGATCGTGGTCTTGCCGGTGCCCGGGCTCCCCTCCAGCAGATGCAGGCGATTGCGTGCCACCCCCCCGCACAGAATGCTGTCGAGGCCGGCGACGCCGGTTGCGGCCCTGGGCAGAGTTTGCGTCACGGCATCCATGCGGCCACCGGAAATGATCGAGTTCGGGATTGAGCCCAGCGGACGTAATCGAGCCCAGCGGACGGAACGACGCCCCGCCCAGCTCACGCAGGGCGACGGCAGGCAAACGCAGGCTCCGGGAGAAAGTTCCACCGGGGCTCTGCGAACTTCCACTTTCATGCCCCTCCCCGGGGCCACGGCGACGCCGCCATCAGAAGCGACCGCGCACGTCGGGATTACCGGGGGACCACCCGCGGCCGGCAAGGAACCCGCGTCAGCGTCTCGACGTTTGGTCGGGGTGAGGGCCGGAAGCGAGGACCGCGAGATGATTCTGCTTATTTGGATCGCACTCCCTGCAATTATTCTGGGCTCGGGCTCTTTCATGCTCTGGTCTATACACAAGCATGAATTGCCCCTGCTGTAGCAGGGATCGTTCGCATTCGGCCGCTCCAGCGTGTTGCTTTCGCAAAGCGGCCGGCGGACCCGATACCTTCGCTCCTGCCGCCGAGCCCGGCCGCAACCGGACGCAGGCGTTAATCTGCCTACCGAGGGAACCGACGGGTGCCGGCGGACTTGCCAGCAGTATCCGTCCTCACAACGAGCAGACAACGTGAAAATTCAGCTGGGCTTCGACCTGACATATGTGTGCGCCAATTCGACCCCGATGATATTGATGCTCAATGTGCATCCCTCGCGTACCGGCGACCTGATCACGCCCGACCGCATGCGGCTCACGCCGGCGCGCTCGATCACGCCCTATATCGACGGTTTCGGCAACAAGTGCGTGCGCCTGCTGGCGCCAGCCGGAGAGCTGCGCATTGCGGGCGACGCTGTGGTGGCCGACAGCGGCCGGCCCGACCCGGTCGATCTGGCGGCGCAGGAGCATGCCGTGGCCAATCTGCCGCACGATGCCTTGGTGTACCTCCTGGCCAGCCGCTATTGCGAGACCGACCTGATGATGGACAAGGCCTGGGAGCTGTTCGGCCGCGCGCCTGCGGGCTGGCGCCGGGTGCAGGCGATCTGCGACTTCGTCCATTCCCACATCGCCTTCGGCTATCATCACGCGGATTCCACCCGCGGCGCTGCCCGCGCGTTCGCCGAGCGGCGCGGGGTCTGTCGCGACTTCACCCACCTCGCGGTCACGCTTTGCCGCTGCCTCAACATCCCGGCCCGCTACTGCACCGGCTACCTGGGCGACATCGGGGTGCCGCCGGATCCGGCGCCGATGGACTTCAGCGCCTGGTTCGAGGCATTCGTCGGGGGACGCTGGTTCACCTTCGACGCCCGCCACAACATGCCCCGCATCGGCCGGGTGCTGATCGCGCGCGGGCGGGACGCGGCCGACGTCGCCATCAGCACGACCTTCGGCAGCAACGTGCTCAAGTCCTTCAGCGTGACGACGCGCGAGGCTGGCGATCCGATCGCGGCCGCGGACCGGCAATCGCGGGTGGCGTAGCGCTGCCAGCCAAGTCAGGGCCCGACCGGACCGGAAGTTGAAGCTTCATCGGCGGCCATGATGCTTCAGGGTGCGGCCCAGCGAGTCGGCAAGCTGGGCGATGGTCATCGGTTTCTGAACGATCTGGTAGCCCTGCCAGTGTGCCGGAAGGCCGTCCGCCCCCGATCCGGTCGCGAACAGGAACGGCACGCCGCGTTCCGCCAGGATATCCGCCACCGGGAACACCACCTGTCCGGCGAGATTCACGTCGAGAATCGCCACATCGATGCCCACATGGCGGCGCGCCAGGTCGGCGGCGCGCGCGACATCGCAAGCCGGCCCGATGATCTCGCAACCGAACTCGAGCAGCATGTCCTCGAGCAACAGGCAGATCATCGTATCATCCTCAACCAGGAGGACGCGAATTCCTTTGAATTCATTGAGTGGGGGCATGGCGGCTGCCGGTTCGGGGTTTTGACGTTGAAACCCTACACGAAGTCACCGCCGCGGTCGACACCCCGGCGAGGGCCACATCATCCGCAAGCCGTTTAGCGGCAGCGATCTGGCCGCCAAAATCCGCCGCGTGCTGGAGACGCAATCGTCGGCCCTCGGCGAGGAAACCCCTGCATCCCGGCCGCCGCCGGCCGCTCAGTAGTCCTGACGCAGATGATCGGCAAGCCGTTCACCTACCAGGAGCTCGGAATGCAAATCCGGGATATACTCGACCGCGACTGATCATCGGGACGCCGCATGCTCGCAAGCCTCGCCATCAAGACCGCGATCTGGATCGTCTTCATGGCGGTCCTGTTGCTGGTGCCGGCCGGAACGCCGTGGTGGCCGCAGGCCTGGGTATACCTGATCGAGCTTTGCCTGAGCGGCATCCTTACCAGCGCCTGGCTCTATGTGCATGATCCGGCCCTGTTGGCGCAGCGGATGGCCGCGCCGGTGCAGCGCGAGCAGGCGGCCTGGGACCGGATTTTCATGATCTGCCTGATGCTGTTCTTCTGCGCATGGATGATCGTCATGGGGCTCGATGCGGTGCGCTTCCGGATTTCGCTGGTGCCACTTTGGCTGCAAGCCGTCGGCGCCGCCGGCATCCTGGTGTCGCAATATGTCTTCTGGCTGGTGTTCCGCGCTAACAGCTATGCGGCACCGGTGGTCAAGGTGCAGAAGGAGCGCGGCCACGCCATCGCGACCGGCGGCCCCTACGCGGTCGTCCGCCATCCCATGTATGCGGGCGCGATCCTGTTCCTGGTCGGCACCCCTTTGCTGCTCGGCTCCTGGATCGGGCTTGCGCTGTCGCCGGCTCTCGTCGTCGCCTTCGCGGTGCGGGCCGTTTTCGAGGAGCGCACGCTCGCGGCGCAATTGCCCGAATACGCGGGGTACGCGGCGCGGGTGCGCTACCGGTTCGTGCCGCTGATCTGGTAGGTCCTCCCCCTTCCGCGCGACCGCGCCCGTGGTATATCGTTTCCGCGAGCTGCCGCGGGAGGTGCCGAAATCCCGGGGGCGAACCGGCAGCCAGGATGCCGTCGGCAGGCATCGTCTCCTCAAAGCCCGATCCTTTTGCGGCGCACACGACATTTGCTCGTCACGACAGCACGACGCGCGGGCTCGCGCCTCTCTCCGGCCCGATCACGAGGACGACAGCCATGCTTTACCGAAGCGTCATCGGTTCCATCGCCCTGGCGGCGGCCATCGGCCTGACGGTTGCCGACGCGGCCGCATTCGATGAGGCGAAATATCCCGATTGGAAAGGCCAGTGGGCCCGGCAGCGGACCCTGCGCGACCGGGTCTCCCCCAATCCGTCCTTCGACCCCAACAAGCGCCAGGGCCTCGCCCAGGAGGCGCCGCTGACGCCCGAATATCTGGCGATCCTGGAGGCGAGCCTCGCCGACCAGGCGGCCGGAGGGGCGGGCCTCGACCGGGACTATGTGTGCTTTCCGGCCGGCATGCCGCGCATGATGAACGTGTACTCCACCATGGAGGTCATCGTCATGCCGGAGGTCACCCATATCCTGATGGGCTTCCTGCGCGAGACCCGCCGCATCTTCACCGACGGCCGCGGCTGGCCGGCGGACCTCGAGCCCTCCCCGGCGGGTTACTCCATCGGGCACTGGATCGATAGCGAAGGGACCGGCCGCTTCGATGTCCTGCAGGTGGAGACGCGCGGATTCAAGGGCCTGCGCACGCTGGACAGCACCGGCCTGCCGCTGCACGAGGACAATCAGACCATCGTCAAGGAGCGGTTCTACAGCGACAAGTCCGACCGCAACGTCATGCATGACGAGATCACCGTCATCGACCATGCCTTCACGCGCCCCTGGACGGTACTCAAGGACTACAGCCGCTCCGGCGAGCCGCAGCCGGCCTGGCGCGATTCGCTCTGCCTGGAGGAGAACCAGCATGTGCGGATCGGCAACGACAGCTACATGCTCAGCGCCGACGGCCTGCTGATGCCCGCCAAGAAGGACCAGCCGCCGCCGGACCTGCGTTATTTCAAGCAGCCGAGGAAGTGAGCGACGGCAGAGATCGCTGCGTGACATTTGCGTGCCGGCGCCATTGCGCCTCGGTATCGGCTCGGGCAACATCGCGGCCGTAAAGATCGCCCGCGAGTCGGGCACTTCACAGGGGGTACGCCATGTCGGGAGAAAGTCTTCTCGTCATCCTGTTGGTCGGTCTGGTCGCCGGCTGGCTCGCCGGACAGATCGTGCGCGGCACCGGCTTCGGAATCGTCGCCGATATCTGCATCGGCATCATCGGCGCGTTCATCGGCGCTTGGCTGCTGCCCCGGCTCGGCATCCACCTCGGCGCCGGCATCGTGGCGGCCATCATCTCGGCCACCATCGGGGCGCTCCTGCTCCTGGTCATTCTACGGCTGGTGCGCGGACGCGGGCGCTGGTGACCGGCGCAGTCGCCGCCGCTCCGGCCGGACGCCAGATAGTTAACCAGTCGTCAACGTTTCCCTGACTGAGATGGGCGCGGACGACGGCTGGGCGTTGCCATGCTCGATACCATCATCTTGCTCACCGGCGCGGTGGAGCAACCGTTCCTGAGAGCCATTCTGCGGAGCCACAGTCCGGCTTTGCGGATTCGCGTGGTCGCGACCGCGGAGGAGGTCATGGCGCTCGAGCCTCAGGTGCTGCGGCACGCCCGCCTGGTCGCATTCTGCACCGATGTGGTGGTTCCGGCCCGGGTGCTCGATCAAGTCGCCTTCGGGGCCTACAATTTTCATCCCGGCTCACCGCGGTTTCCGGGATGGGGCTGCGCCCATTTCGCGATCCACCAAAGGGCGAAGGAATTCGGCGCCACCGCTCACCTCATGCTCGAGAAGGTCGATGCCGGTCCGATCGTCGGCGTCGAACTGTTCGACGTTCCGCCGGGCGCCGGCGTCCCGGATCTTGAGGCGCTGGCCTATGCGTTCCTGGCGCAGATGTTCCGGCGCTTGGCCCCGCAGCTGGTGAACAGCCGGCCGCTCGAGCCGCTGCCGATAAGATGGAGCGGGGAAAAATGCACGCGCCGCCGCTACGCCGCCCTCTGCGCGGCATCGCTCCCGCCCGCTGCCGAGCGTTTGGTTTCCTGAAAGTCCGAAACGAGCTCGCGGCCGCGTAGCGTCGCTTGCCGGCGACCTTGACCTGATACATCGCCTCGTCGGCACGCAGACCGGGCGGCCGGCGGTTCAGCCCGGCCGGCGGCGGCGGAGCCGTGGGTGGCTTTCGGCTCTTGAAAAGGCGTCGCTCATTCCCAAATCTGGCCGTAATCGGGCCCAAGCCCGGGGTGTCCGAGCCCGCATGTTGCCTTGCCGACCCAATTGGCCGATAGGGCATCCGGTCTCTCCGTCGCATTCCCATCAACCCGAATTTTCCGCCACCACAGCCGAGCGAGCCATGGACAGCGAATCCCAAACCGCCGCCGAAACCCGTCCGTTCCAGGCCGAGGTCGCCCAGCTTCTGCATCTGATGGTTCACGCGGTCTACTCGGAGACCGAGGTCTTCCTGCGCGAGCTGATCTCCAACGCCTCCGATGCCTGCGACAAGCTGCGCTACGAGGCCATCGCCAAGCCGGAATTGCTGGCCGACGGCGCGCCGCTCGACGATCCGCATCAAGCCCGACTCCGCCGCCGGCACGCTCACGATCAGCGATACCGGCATCGGGATGGATCGCCAGGAGATGATCGACAATCTCGGCACCGTCGCCCGCTCGGGCACCCGCGCCTTCATCAGCCAGCTCGCCGAGGCCAAGGAGGGCACCGGGCTGATCGGCAAGTTCGGGGTCGGCTTCTATTCGGCCTTCATGGTGGCGGACCGGATCGAGGTGACGAGCCGGCGCGCCGGCGCCGGCGAGGCGTTCGTGTGGCGCTCTTCCGGCGGCGAAGGCTTCGAGATCGCGCCGCGCGGAGCGCAGCAGGCTGCCCGCGTGCCGCGCGGCACCGAGATCGTGCTGCACCTGAAGGACGACGCCAAGCGCTTTCTCGAGCCGCACGAGATCGAGCGCATCGTCAAGGCCTATTCGGACCACATCCAATTTCCGATCGAGCTGGTCGGACGAGAAGGCCGAGCCGCGCCAGATCAACACCGCGAGCGCGGTGTGGCAGCGGCCGAAATCCGAGCTCAAGGCCGAGGACTATGCGCAGGCCTATCGCTCCATCACCGGCGCGTTCGACGAGCCGGCGATGACGCTGCACTACCGGGCCGAGGGCCGCCTCTCCTACGCGGTGCTGCTGTTCGCGCCTTCGACCCGGCCGTTCGACCTGTTCGACGTGGCGCGCAAGGGCCGCGTGAAGCTCTATGTGCGGCGCGTCTACATCACCGACGACGCCGAGCTGCTGCCGCCCTATCTGCGCTTCGTGCGCGGCGTGGTCGACAGCGAGGACCTGCCGCTCAACATCTCGCGCGAGATGCTGCAGAACGATCCGCAGGTGGCGCAAATCCGCAAGGCGCTGACCAGCCGGGTGCTGGGCGAGCTCGAGAGCATCGCCGAAAAAGATGTGCCGGCCTTCGAGAAAATCTGGGAGGCGTTCGGCAGCCTGCTCAAGGAAGGCATCTATGAGGATTTCGAGCGCCGCGACCAGCTGTTGCGCCTCGCCCGCTTCGTCACCACCGCCGGCCCCACGCGTTCGCTCAAGCAATATGTCGCGGATTTGCGGCCCAACCAGACCGAGATTTATTATCTGGTGGGCGAGAGCCCGGAGCGGGTCAAGTCGAATCCCAAGCTCGAGGCGGCGCGGGCACGCGGCATCGAGGTGCTGCTGCTGACCGACCGGTGGATGCGTTCTGGACCATGGGCGGCACCCGGCTTCGAGGGCAAGCCGCTCAAGTCGCTGAGCCAGGGCGAGGTCAACTTCGATCTGGTGCCGCGGCTCGAGGAGGCCGCGCCGGACCGAGGCGGCATCCGACATGGACGCCGCCGTGATCGAGGCGGTGAAGAGCACGCTCGGCGAGCGGGTCGCGGAGGTGCGCGCCTCGCAGCGCCTTACCGACAGCGCCGCCTGCCTGGTGGCGGGCGGCCACGGCCCCGATCAGCGAGCTCGAGCGCCTGCTCGCGCGCACCGGCCGCGGCGGCGTCGGCAAGCCGATCCTCGAGCTCAACATGCGGCATGCGCTGGTCAAGGCGCTGGGGCTCGCGAAGACGCAAGCGCGCGATGACGACGTGGCCGACCTCGCGGCCCTGCTGCTCGATCAGGCCCAGATTCTCGATGGCGAGGTGCCGGAGGATCCGGCCGCGTTCGCTGCGCGGCTGAACCGGCTGGTGGTGCGCGGGCTGGCGGCGGGGTGAGATGCTATTCGCCGAGCGCTCGTCGCACGAGCTCGGCCCGCACGTACGACCTGATGGCCATCGAGGTGATGCCGGTTTTGGCAAACAATTGGAGGAATTGGTCACTGCTCATGTGCATCCGCCGCGCATATGAGGCGATTTCGGAATCGACATCGGCGTCGGAGGGATCGATGCCCCGCCGCTTGGCCTCGCTGAGCTTCTCCTGGTCGTTGGTCAACTCGTCCAGCACTTCCTGCCGGGACGGCGCCTGGTGGTTCCGCGCCGTCGTTCCGCGCAGCTTGCTGCGCTGATCGATGTCGAATTGAGTGATCGGCTCGCCGTTGATGTTCTGCGCCTGCGTCCCGCCGGTTTCCACCGGGACCAGAAGAACGGCGACCACGAGAACCGTGCCGAGCGAGCGGCATCGGCGGGAGAGATCGCGCACAAGAACTCCGAGAATGGCCGCCATCGTTGCGCTCTCCGAAGTGGTGCGTCTTTACCGCATGGCTTGCGATACCCGATGTTTTTCCTCCATTCCCCGTTGTGTCGCAATCTCAATGTTTCTAGTCGCGGATTTGATCTCAACACCACCCTCCGTTTGAAAGCGGAGACCCGTGCTCAGCGCAGGGACGACGGAGATGTGTGCATACGCTAATCGCTCCGCGGAGAGTTCGTCAGTCCGCCGGCGAGACCTTCACTCCCCCTTGATCCCCGCCGCCCTGATGATCGGCCACCATTTGGCGATCTCGGATTTCTGCAGCCGCAACAGCGCCTCCGGGTTCTGCTGCGCGGGCGGGAAAATTTCCTGCGCCAGATCGGCCAACCGCGCGCGCACCGCAGGATCAGCCAACGCCTCGACGGTCGCGGCATTGAGCTTGGCGATGATTTCCCGCGGGGTCTTGGCCGGCGCCCAGAAGCCGAACCAGACCGAAGAATAGAGACCTGGAAACCCGGCCTCGTCCACGGTCGGGATATCGGGCGCCGCCGCCAAGCGCGCCTTGGCGGTGACAGCATAGGCCTTGATGGTGCCTGCGCGCACGCCGGACAGTACCGGCCCCACATTGAGCATCGCCATGTCGATCCGCCCCGCGGCCAGATCCTGGATGGCCGGACCGGCGCCCCGATAGGGCACCAGCCGGAAGCGGGTGTGGGTTTCCTTCTGGAAGAACACGCTCGCCACATGGGAGCCCGAGCCCGGCACCGCCCACGACGACTTGTCGGGATTCTGCGCGAGCCAGCCGACCAGCTCCTTGAGATTGTTGGCGGGCGTCGCCTTGCCGGCGACGATCAGCAGCGGGCTCTCGACCAGCAACGAGATCGGCGCGAAGTCGCTCACCACATCGTAGTCGAGCGCATAGAGCGCGCCGTTCGCCACATGGGTGCCCCAATAACCAATGCCGAGCGTGTAGCCGTCGGGCGCCGCGCGCGCCAGCCGGCCGGTGCCAATTCTGCCGGCCGCGCCATCGATATTCTCGATCATGATCGGCTGGCCGAGCGCGGTCGCCATGCGCCCGGCGAGCGCCCGGGCAATCCCGTCATTGGGCCCGCCCGCCGCAAACGGCACCACCATGGTGAGCGGGCGCGCCGGATAGACTTGAGCGGGGGCAGCACCGATGCCGGCCAGGAGCGCGAGGTTCGCGGCCACAACAAGCAGTTTTCTCATCCCTTCCTCCGGGCACCCGCGCGACGGCTGCGCGCGGATTCCCCACCGTATCGGGTGCGGACGTGCTTCGCGAGAGGGAGCTTGCAGCTGCACCGGCCGGTCCGCGCCGCCACCTTGACCGGGCCGCGCGGCCACCGAGATTCATGCTATTCCTTGCGGCAGCAAGCCGCGTTTCCAAAAGCGGGCCGCCGCAATCGCAGGAGAGACCGATGTCGAAAATCGCCTTGGCGGGCGCCATGATCGGATTGCTTTGCGCGAGCCCGGCGGCGCTGGCGGCCGGGGGCGCGCCGGTGCCCAACCTCTCGGCCGGATGGGACGGCGACGGCGAGAACGAGTTTACGCCGCCCAAGACCGGGCCCGGTCCCGTCACCTCCGATCCGGCCCATCCCTATGTCAGCAATTTCGAGGCGCGCCGCACCGGCGCGCAGCCGAACTGGCGGGTGGCCGATCTCAATAATCCCAATCTCAAGCCCTGGGTGATCGAAGCCCTGAAGAAGGCCAACGCCGAATCGCTCGCCGGCAAGGCCATGTTCACCCGCGAAGCGCGCTGCTGGCCGACCGGCGTTCCCGCCATGCTGCTCAATCCGGGCCGGCTCTATTTCGTGCAGACCCCCAGGGAGGTCTGGATCATCCAGGAGGCCGACCACCGGGTGCGCCATGTCCTGCTCGACCAGCCGCATTCGACCGACCCGAAGCCGACATGGTACGGGGAATCAGTCGGCCGTTACGAGGGCGGCGATACGCTGGTCGTCGACACCATCGGGATGAACGACAAGACCTTCGTGGATTCATACCGCACGCCGCATACGAGCGCGCTGCACGTGGTGGAGCGCTTCAAGCTGATCGAGGGCGGCAAGGTGCTGGAGGTCAATTTCACCGCCGAAGACCCGGGCGCGTTCAATGCGCCGTGGTCGGCGAGCAAGCGCTGGCTGCGCGTGCAGGCGCCGCTCGCCGAGGAAGCCTGCGCGGAGAACAACGCGGATTATTTCAGCTACGAGGTCGAGCCGTTGCCGCAGGCGGAGCGGCCGGATTTCTAGCAACGCGTATCGGCTACGCCCCGTTGAGATAGGGCATCGGATTGACCGGTGCCGATGCTTTCCGGATCTCGAAATGGACCTGGGGCCGGTCGACGTCGCCGGTCTTGCCGGACTTGGCGATGACCTGGCCGCGCTTGATCTCGTCACCGACCTTCACCAGCAGCTCCTTGCCGTGCGCATAGACGGTCACGTAGCCGTTGGCGTGGCGAACGAGCAGAAGATTGCCGTAAGTCTTGAGCCCGTTGCCGGCGTAGATCACCACGCCGTCGTCCGCGGCCTTGACCGGCGTGTCCTCCGGTACGGCGACGTTGATGCCGTTGTTCTGCAGGCCGTTGATCTTGGCGCCGTATCCGGCGATCAGCTGCCCGTGGACCGGCCAGTAGAAGGTCGAGCCGGCCTCCGCAGCCTTGAGCGAGCCGATCGGCGTCGAGGCGTCGACTGCCGGCACCGGAGCAGGCGCTGGCGTGGCTTCCGGTCGCGCCGCAGGCTGCCGCACCGCCGCGACCTCGCTCGCGGGCGGAGCTTTCGGCTTCGGCTCTGGAATCACGATGGCGGCAGGTTCGTGGATTTGCGCCGGCGGCGCCACGCTTCTGGGTTTCGTGGCCTCGGCAGGCGGGCCGGCGTGTCGGCTCGCCAGCTTGATCGGCTTCTGACCCGCTGCCGCCCCCTGCGGGCGCGAACGCGGCATCGCGGGCGCCGCATGAGCCAAATCTTGCCGTTGGTTGATGCCCGCGGCGGCAGGCGGAGCAGCTGCGGAACGGTTGACGGATTCGTCCGGCATCGGCACCGGCATCGGCGGACGAAGAATTTGGGCCACCGCCTGGCGATCCGCCCAGACCTGGTTTGACCGCACTTGGCTCGACCGCACCTGGTCGGGCCGGATCGACCCGGTCGTCTCGGAACGCGCCCGGTAAGGATCGTTGCCGCCGCCTCCATTGGGATCAGCGCTGCAGCCGGCCGCCCCGAAGCCGAGCAGCATCAGGACGATCGCCCGCCGACAAATCCGCGAACGCAACTGCACGGCTGCTACCGCCATGGCACTCTCACCGGTACGCACAAACATGCCGGCGAGTTAACCGGTGGCATGTAAATAAGACTTTAACTACCGCCCCGGCCAGCACCGAAGCGCTCACCGAGCAGACCGTCCGGGGGCGAGAACCCTGGCTACGAAACCGCACCGCAGCCGCGCCGCGCCGGTATCAAGGTCCGGTTGCGGTGTTTCATGGCCGCAAATCATCGCGCTTCGAACCGCCAAGCCACAAGACCGCCGCCGCTCGCTACCGCCGTCGGGTCGTTAACCATTCCGAGCGCGATTTTGTTGTTTGCATATCGCTCGCTCCGAAAACCGGAGACGACGCGCGGGGGCGTCCGGGCGTACTTAAGTCCCGGGACCGGAGCACCCTGCGTCGAACGCCGCACCGGCACCGGAAAGCCCGTGGATTGCCGCTCAATCGTGCCGTGCCGTGTCGCGATACCAACCTCGGTCGCGGGACTTCAGGCTGATTTACGAAAGCCGCCGGCATCGACAAAGTCCACACCGTTGAGCCGCTCATGCGAGCCGAACTCGGTGAGACGCAATCTCGCCGGCACTGGAAAGGCTCGAGCGGCGGACTTCGGATGAATCACGCCGCATGGCGGCGAGACCGAAACACGGAGGGCTCGATATGCCTACGGTCGTCAAGCAACACATCGACGCGAAGCCGGCGGCAGCAACCACCGGAGAGAATGCACTCGGCACGTTCGTCCTGCTGCTCGGGATCGTGTTCGCAGCTGCGCTGCTGGCCTCGATCGTTCCCCTGCCCCCATCGACCGATCTGGGGACCGACATGTTTTTTGCACCTTAGCGGCGGAGGAGGCTCGTCATGTGGATCGTTATCCTGGCGGCGGCCCTGCCCATTCTGGCGGGCCTGATCATCCTCAGATTGCGGTTCGGCTCCGCGGATTCCGATAGCGGTCCGCCGCCCGTCGGTCTTTGAGACGGGAACCAAACGCGGCATCGGACGATGGATGCCGCCGCGGCGCCCACCGCCTATGACCTGATGCCCAGCAGCTGCGCGGCCGTACCGCCGAGCATCGCGATGCGCTCGGCATCGCTCAGGCCGGGCGTGGCGAGGATGTGATCCACCGCCGTCTTCATCCACGGGAACGGATAGTCGGTCCCCATCACGATGCGATCGGAGCCGACCTCGTGAATGAGGTGCGCCAGCGCCTCCGGGGTGAACACGATCGAATCGAACCACATCTGCTTGAGATACTCGGTCGGGCGCTTCTTGAGCGGCTTGACGCAGCGATCCGGGAACGTCGTGCAGCCGGCATCCGAACGCGCCGCATAGGACGGCAGATAGCCGCCGCCATGGGCGGCGCAGATCTTGAGCCCGGGAAAGCGATCGAGCGTGCCCTCGAAGATCAGGTGCGAAAGCGCGATGGTGGTCTCGAGCGGATTGCCGATGACGTTGTCGAGGCCGCCGTTGCCGGCCAGCCGTCCGCGCAGCTCGGCGGTGCCCTGCGGATGAATGAAGACCAGGAGCCCGAGCTCCTCGCACTTGGCCCAGACCGGATGGAATTTCTCCGCCGCCAGCTCCTCGCCGTTGACGCTGCCGCCGACCGATAACCCGCGCAGGCCGTATTTCTTGACCCCTTCCACCAGCTGCTCGACCGCGAGGTCGGGATGCTGCAGCGCCACGGTGGCGAAAGCCACGAACCGCTCCGGCTCGGCGGCGCAAATCTTGGCCAGCCCCTCGTTCTGGATGCTGATGATCTCCTTCGCCTTGTCGCGGTCGGCCTTGTACCAGAACGGATTGATGCTGAGCGCCTCGACGTCGATCCCTTGCGCATCCATCACCTTGATGCGCTCCGGCAGCGACGACAGGTAGAGCTCGGGCGGGTTGGGCTTCACCCCCATCAGCGCCATGGCGTCCGGAAACGTGCAATGGCAATGCACGTCGACGGTCTTCACCCGCCGGCCGTTGACCACGGTCTCCCGGCGGCGGGTCTGCGCCGGCGCGGGCGTCGTCCCCAACAGGCCGCAGCCCACGAATGCAAAGCCGCCGATCGCGGCGGCGCTCCCGATAACGTCCCTGCGGGTCAACATCTTTCTTGTCCTCCCAACGTTTCGCGCTGTGGTTTCGAGCGTCGTCGCCAGACTACGCCCCTTTCGCCGGCAATTCCTCTAGCCCGACCCGGTATCGCCATTGATCTCCGAGAGCCGCAGCGCCGCGAGCAGCAGCGAGGCGCGGCGTAGGTCCGCGCATTCGCGATCCTGGTGCTGGCGGAGAAGACGCCGCCCTGGAGCGCCGGTGTGGCCCGTCTCGCCGGCGCCGGGCTGACCGCCTGGGGAAGCCTCACCTTGGCGGCCGCCGCGCGCTGAAGCCGCCAGGCCCCGGCTTCAGGGAAACAGCATCCCCGGGCTTTCACTTTCGTGCCCAAATGCATTACGCTGCGGTCGAAGCTGCCTTGAAGCGGGATGTGCCGAATTCCTCGCCGGGGCCAACGGGCAGCCGTCGTGCCGTCGGCAGGCATCGCAACCTCAAGTGCCGGTTTTCATTCCGGCCTCGCGCAGACCGCGCCTGCGCAATTCGCGCCTGGCGGCGGCGTGCCGACGCGGTTCGATCAGGGGCCCGATCACAGGGCTTGGCAAAAGGGTTCGATCACAGGGAGGCTGCCCATGCACTACCGGAGCTCGATCGGCGCACTCGCGCTCGTCGCGGCGCTGTCGGCGACATTCGCCGGCGCCTTGGCGTTCGACCAGGCGAAGTATCCGGATTTCAAAGGTCAATGGAGCCGGATGCGGTTTCCCGGCGTCGCCGGCCAGCCCTCGTTCGATCAGACCAAGTCGGCCGGTAACGGCCAGCAGGCGCCGCTGACGCCGGAATATCAGCTCATCTTCGAGGAGAACCTCAAGGACCAGGCGGCCGGCGGCCAGGGCATCGATCCGACCTCGACCTGCCTGTCGCCCGGCATGCCGCGGATCATGACGGCTTACGAGCCGATGGAATTCGTGATCACGCCCGAGACCACGCACATCCTGATGGAGCATATCCACAACTCGCGCCGGATCTATACCGACGGGCGCAGCTTCCCCGATAGCATCGAGCCGTCGTTCGCGGGCTATTCCATCGGCCAATGGCGCGACCCCGACGGCGGCGGCCGCTACAGCGTGCTCGAGGTCGAGACCCGCGGCTTCAAGGGACCGCGCACCTACGACGCCGCCGGCATCCCGCTGCACAAGGACAACCAGACCGTCATCACAGGAGCGCTTCCATCTCGCCAAGGACAACAAGGACGAGCTGCAAGACGAGATCACCATCAACGACCATGCGCTGACGCGGCCCTGGACGGTGACCAAGCACTACAAGCGCGAGGCGGCGCAAGCAGCCGTTCTGGCGCGAGTCGGTGTGCGCGGAGAACAACAGCCACGTGGAGATCGGCGGCCAGCACTATTACCTGAGCGCGAGCGGCGAGCTGATGCCCGCCAAGAAGGACCAGCCCCGCCGGACTTGAAGTTCTTCAATCAGACGAAGAAGTGAGGGGGCGCCCCATCCCCGAACAATCGTAACGTCAGGGACGCCGGACCTTTCACTCCTTCTCCCCGCGCACCATTAGGGCGTTTACGCCCGTCTTCGACGGGCTATGGAGAAGGTCGGGTTGAGGGGCGCCGCCGCGAGTCTGAGCTTGTGGAGACGCCCCCTCACCGGGCCGAGTTTGGGTTTTCGTTCTTGCCGTGTCGCCCTCTCCCCGCAAGCGGGGCGAGGATCACCGCGTGCCAGCCGCGGCGCTCAGAAGCGCGGGATGCTCCGCCTCAGGTCATCTTCATCGGGATCGCACCCAGGTAGTCCTGCTTGCCGATCTCGACGCCGCAATGGCGCAGGATCGAGTAGGCGGCGGTCAGGTGGAAATAGACGTTCGGCAGAATGAAATGGTTGAGGTAATCGTCGCCCTTCATCTGACCCTTGTGGTCGGGGCCGAGCGGAAAGGTGATCTCGCGATCGGCCGCGGCATCGATCTTCTTGGTGTCGAGGGTCTTGAGGAAGGCCACCGCCTTGGCGAGCCGCGCCTTGAGCTGGTCGACGGTGGTCTCGTTGTCCTCGAACCGGGGCGGCTCGACACCGGCCAGTCGCGCCATGCCGTTCTTGGCCAGGTCGGTGGCGACCTGGACCTGTCGGGTAAGCGCGAACATGTCGGGGCGCAGCCGCGAGGCGAGCAGAACCGACGGATCGACCTTCTTGGCGGTCGCGAATGCCTGCGCCTTGTCGAGAACGCCCGACAGCGCGTTGAGACCCAACTCGAGCGCCGGAATGGAGGCCTTGGACATGGAAAACGACATGTGACGGATCCTTGGTTTGGGGATATGGGGGTAGCTCGGGCGCGCGGAAGATGCACGCAATCCCGAAGCGTTTCAACCCGTCCGCCGCATCGTCTGCGTGATCGTCTGCATGGCCGCGGGAGGGTACGCGGCTCCGCGAATTCGCGGGCCTATTCGTAGATCGCCTTGGCCTTGGCGACGACCGCGGGCGGCGCGTTCATCATCTTGGCCACGATCGTCTCGGCCTCCTCGCCGGTCATCGGATTGACCGGATTCTGCTGCTTTGCCATGTCGGCGAGGAACTCCTTGTCCTGCATGGTCTCGTTGAAGGCCTTGCGGATGATGGCGACGCGCTCCGCCGGCACCTGCTTCGACATGACGAATGGGCGGCCGACCTCGTCGGAGGCATCGAGCACGTCGAGGATCTGCTTCTGCTCCTCGGTCTTGGCGAAGGCGCCGACGAATACGGCGCTTTCGGGGATTTCCGCCGGCCGCCGCTCGGTGAAGCGTACGAACGGATGCGCCAGGCCGTCGCGGATCCATTCGACCGGGATGCTGCTGTAGGAGCCGCAATCGCCGTCGAGCTCGCCGCGCTCGATCGCGAGCCGCTGCTCGGCGCTGCCCGGGAACCCGAGGATCTGCTTGATCGGGGCGTGGAACACCTCGCGCAAGCGTGGCGCCGTTGATGTAGTTGCCGGATCCGCGTGCGGTCGAGCCCAGCACGAACTCCTTGCGCGACATCATGTCGTCCCAGCTCTTGACGCCCTTCGGGACCGAAACCGTAGCAGACCCGGAAGTCGGGCGTGACGACGCCGATCCAGCCGTATTTGCGGAAATCGAGCTGCACCTTGTCGGGCTGCATGATGGATTGGGTGACCAGGCCGGGATTGAAGATGGTCATGACGGTGCCGTCCTTGGGCGCCGTCACGTCGAGATAGCGCACCGAGGTCAGGCTGCCGGCACCCGGCATGTTCTGGACGATGATGCTGGGGTTGCCGGGAATGTGGGCGGACAGGTGGCGCGCCAGCCCACGGGCATTGACGTCATAGCCGCCGCCCGGCGAGAATCCGACCACGATGGTGAAGGTCTTGCCCTTGTAGAAATCATCGGCGCGCCCGCAACCGGGCGCAGCCACCAAGCCCGCCAGCACGAGCGGAAGCAGATGGAGACCGCGAGCTCTCGCCATCGGATTTTCCTCACCCGTGCCGCGCCGGATTTCCGACGTTGATGCCGACAATGACAAAATACGTCCGCCCGGACATCGGGACAAGGCGCGAATCGGACTCGCGGCTGCGACGTATTGAACAGCCCGCCAGGTCCTACCGCCGGGTCGCAGACACGATGAGGGCGACCCCGCCGACGCCGACCAGAAAACAGAAGATCAGCAGGCCGTGGAGCGCCGGGTCGCGCCCAAAGCCGCCGGGGTCGTTGAAAAGGATGACGGAAAACACCACCGAGCAGAGGCCGGGCAAGAGCAGGACCACGCCGACCAGGATCATGAGCGCCGTCGCCCACGGGCTGCGACGCGGGGTGCGGCCCCGAGGCTGTGGCGGCTGCTGATCGCTCATGGGTGCGCCTCCTGCCGCAGCTTCGCGCGGATGCGCTCGATGCCGCCGTTCCGGTAGAACAGATTGTAGGTGTCGAACGGGATGATCTGGCCGGCCGGCGTGACGAAATGGATGCAGGAGCGCTTGACGCCGCCGACGCAGAAATTGAAGCGGTCCATGAATTGCACGATCACCACCCGGAAGACGTTCTCGTAGCCGATGCCGGCGGGGACCGGCACTTGCGGCAGGCAGCACAGCAGCTCCCCCATGCGCTCGCCGGCGTTCTGCGGGCCGGACGACAGCGAGAACAGCTCCATGAACTTGCGCAGCAGCACCGGCTGCTTCTCGAAGGTGATGGCGTTCGGCAGGCTGGCGATCAACTCCTCGCGCGGCAGCAGCGACATGAGCGGAACCACCTTGCCGCCGTTGCGCAGCCCGTAGGCGATCGAGATGGATTCCGGATTGCACGGCAGCGGGATCATGTCGTCGGGGCCGAACACGCCGGAGTCCTCGACGATGCGCTGCCGGATCTCGGAGAGCACGATGCGGTCGCGGTCCTTGTCGAAATTCTCGTTGCGGCCGGCGTCCTGCACCGGCTGGAAGGTGACGCCGCGCACGCACCGCCATTCGAGCGCATGGCGCACGATCTCGCCGATCTCGTCGTCGTTGACGCCGCGCTTGACGGTCACCACCAGGGTGGTGGAGATGCCGTGCCGCTCGAGGTTCTCGAGCGCGGCCCGGCGGACGCCGCGCAGATCGGCGCCGCGCAGGTTCATCAGCGCGTCGCGATCGCAGCGAATCGAACTGCAGATAGATCTCGAGCCCGCGCTTCTGCTCGGCCAGCCGCGCCACAAAATCCGGCTCGCGCGCGATGCGCAAGCCGTTGGTGTTGATCATGACATGGCGCATCGGCCGCGCCCGCACCGCGTCCAGGATGGCGAAAAACTCGGGATGCAAGGTCGGCTCGCCGCCGGAAAGCTGCACCAGGTCGGGCTCGCCCTCGCTCGCCACTAGGGCATCGAGCATGCGCTCGATGGTCGGCGAGCGGCAGCTGCTTGTCCCGCGCCGGCGAGGAGTTCGGCGAAGCAGACCGGGCAGGTCAGATTGCAGTGCTCGTTGATCTCGATCAACGCCAGGCAGGAATGCTGCTCGTGATCGGGGCAGAGCCCGCAGTCGTACGGGCAGCCGTATTCGGTGCGGCTCTGCAACGACAGCGGCCGGTCGCCGGGCTTGAGGTAGTCCTTGCAGAGCTTCCAATAGGCGGCGTCGGTGGAGACCAGCGTGGTCTGGGTGCCGTGCTGCGGGCAGCGCTTCTGGTACCAGACCTCGTTGGCGCGCATCTCGATCTTGGCCGGCACCAGCGCCAGGCAGGTCTCGCACAGCGAGGTGGTCTGGCCCCAGAACAGATAGGGGCGCGATCTACGCAAAGGCGCGGTCATCGGGGGCGCTCGGCGGCGGGGGCGGTCGCGATCATGATGGCCGCATAGAGAAAGATCAGGATGGAAAGAAAGTGGAACAGCGTGAACGGGCCGATCAGCGGCCCATAGGGCTTGATGAACTCCCAGAGGAAGCGCTGCAGCCCATAGTAGCCGACCGCCAGATAGAAGCCGTTCTCGATCACGAAGCGGTCGTTGCGGCGCGCGCGCACCGACATAGAATACCGCGAACCCCGCCATGGCGGCGCTTTCATAGAGCTGCACCGGATGGCGCCCGATGCCGTCGCCGAAATCGTGGGCCCACGGCAGCGCGGTCGGCGTGCCGTAGGTGAAATCGTCGAGCCCGGCCAGATAGCAGCCGATGCGGCCGATCGCGATGCCGACCGCGAGCGGCAGCGCGAAACGCGCGCCGGTTCGGGCGGTGATGTGGGCGCTGCGCTTGTAGAGCTCGACCGCCAGGATGCCGCCCGCGATGCCGCCCTCGATCGAGCGGGCGACGCCGGATTCCTGGCTACAGCCAAAGATTGGCTGTGCCCAGCACCATGGCGCCGACACCGGCGCCGAACAACAGCACCGCGATGTAGCGCCAGTCGCGCGCTGGCACCGCCGGGAATTGCCACCCCGATCGCTGCGTTACCCAATAGAGCGACATTGCGGCCGCCGCCCAAGCGATGACGTCGAAAGCGGTATGCAGAATGGCGCCGTTCATCGCGCAGCCGTTCAGACCTGCAGGATCGTGTTGAAATCGAATTTGACGCCGGGGGGATTTTCCCCGATGCGGATGATCTTGTCGCCGATGAAGCGATGGGGCGGCACCGGCAGATTGTAGGGCGCCGGGAAATCCTTGAACACGCGGCCCGCCAGATCGTATTTCGACCCGTGGCAGGGGCAGAGGTAGCCGCCGAGCCAATCCGGCTGCGGCTCGCTCGCACTCGGCTGCGGATAGAATTGCGGGGTGCAACCCATATGGGTGCAGATGCCCACCAGCACCGCGATCTCGGCCTTGATCGATCGCTCCCGGTTCCTGGCATAGGGCGGCTGCTGGAGCTGATCGGACTCCGGATCGGCCAACTGGCCGAGCAGATCGGGATTGCGCAGCATGGCCACGGCTGGCGCGCTCCGGCGCACCACGAACACCGGCCAGGTGCGCCAGAACACCATGATCTGCTGGCCGGCCTGCAGCGGCGACAGATCGACCTCGACGGTGCCGGCCGGCGGCGGCGCCGACGCATCGGGCTCGTCGAGCATCGGCACCACATAGGCGGCGGCCGCGACGGCGCCCACCACCGCGGCGCCTCCAGCGACCGCGGTCGCAACCCGCAACATGTCGCGGCGCGTGGGTTTAGGGTCGGTCACTCCGGCACCGGCTTGTTGATCCGATCTTCCTTGCACGAGTACCCACTGATAGCAGGCTGCCGACCTCTCCGGAAGGCGCGCTTTCGTTGGCACAGTGCCGCAGCTCCGGTCCAGCGCCCGGAGGAACGCCGCCGCAGCCTTGCTTTCGTCGGCCGCAATCCTGCTATAACGGCCGACCTCAAATGCCGGATCGGGCACCTGACACGGTTCGCTCACAGTTGCTCTCTCGAGCCGGCCCCGCCCCTTGAAGCACCACTGCCACCGCGAAGGAGTTGCATATGACCGGGCCGCGCACCCTCGATATCCACACCCATGTCCTCACCGAGGAGATGATCGAGCTCATCCGCCGGGAGGCCCCCAAGGTGGCGCCCAAGATGACCGCGATCGACGCGGATTCGTTCATGCTGGAGATCGCCGGCACGCCCTATCGGCCGTTTCCGCGCGGCGGCTTCGACATCGCGCGCCGCTTCGCCGACATGGATGCGGCCGAGGTCGACATGCAGGTGCTTTCGGCCACGCCGCAGAGCTATCTCTACGACCAGGAGCCCGCGTTGACGGCAGCGTGTGCGGCCATCCAGAACGAGCAGATCGCCAAGCTGGTGGCGGCGCATCCGGATCGCTTCCTCGGGATTGCGACGCTGCCGATGCAGGCTCCCGAGCTCGCCGCGGCCGAGCTGCGGCGCGCCGTGCGCACCTTGAAGCTGCGCGGCGCCATGATCGGCTCCAACGTGATGGGCCGCAATCTCGATCATCCCGAGCTCGAGCCGCTATGGGCGGCGGCGAGCGAGCTCGGCGTGCTCTTGCTCATCCATCCGGTCAACGTCGGCGCCGCCGACCGGCTGCGCTCCTACTATCTCAACAATCTCATCGGCAACCCGCTCGACACCACCATCGCAGCGGCCTGCCTGGTGTTCGGCGGCGTGCTCGAGCGCCACCCCGGGCTCAAGGTCTGCCTGGTGCATGGCGGCGGCTTCGTGCCCTATCAGGGCGGCCGCTGGGCGCACGGCTGGCAGGTGCGGCCGGAGCCCAAGGTCAACATCAAACAGTCGCCGGAGCCCTTCATCGATCGGTTCTATTACGACACCATATTGCATTCGCCCGTCAGCCTCCAATTCCTGGTCGAGTCTGCCGGCCCCAGGCGCGTGCTGCTCGGCAGCGACTATCCCTACGATATGGGAACCGGCGAATGCGTCCGGCAGGTGCGGGCGCTGTCGAATCCCGATGCCGACAAGGCGACGATGTTGGCCACGCAGGCTTGGTCGCTGCTCGGGGGCCGGCCGATGCAGCCCGCATGAAGCGCAGCGGAATGCGGGAGCGGCGTTCCCGGATTACGCAAGCGCTCCATCCGGGCTACAAAACCGCGTTGCTCACTTGCGCTCCAGCGCGGCGCGCACGCGGGCAACCGTATCGGCGGGGGTCTGCGCGACCTGCGCCACCAGGGCGGTGAGCTCGGCGCCGGTCAAGGGGTCGACGTCGATCTTGAGCTTGTCGGCCTCGGACCGATAGTCCGAGTCCTGCATGGTGGCGTCGAACGCGGCGCGCAGCGCCGCCACCCGGTCCGCCGGCACATTGGGCGGCAGGAAGAATGGCCGCCCGATGTCGAGCCGCGCCAGCACCAGGCGCAGCGCATCGCGCTCGGCCGCAGTCGTCGCGCTGTCCAGCACGTTGGGAATGCCGGGCAGCTCGGGGTTCGGCCGCAACGCCCATTGCGCGATGATCTTGATCTTCTGATCCGCCAGCCAAGCGGAGCTGAGCGTCTTGAGGGTGGTCCAAGCCGCGATGGTGCCCTGCACCTCGCCGCTTTCCAAGGCCAGGTTGATCTTCGAGGTGCTCTGATAGCCGGGCACCACCTTGAACTTGAATCCCAGGAGCGCATCGGCGACCAGCGGAAAATCGACCTGCGAGGAGCCCGGCGCCTGCGCCCCCATGATCAGCTCCTGGGTCCTGGCGCCGCCTAGGCTCTGCACCGGCGCGGTGTGCCACACATAGGTGACATGGGTCTCGCGGTTGGTGTTGCCGAGCCAGATCAGCTTGGTCGGATCGAAGCGGCTGCCGCCCGGTTGCAGCAGCGGAATTGTCGGCATGCCGGCAAAGGCGGCCCCGATGACGGTGCCGTCGAACGGACCGTTGGCATAGAGCTGGCTGGTCATGGTCACGCTGCCGGCGCCGGGCTGGTTCTGCACGATGAAAGCGGGACTGCCCGGAATGTGCGCACCCATGTGGCGCGCCAGCAGCCGCGCGTTCACGTCATAGCCCGACCCCACATCGACCCCGACCACCATCCGGATGGTCTTGCCGGCATAGAACGCCGCCACATCCTGCGCCGGCGCCGCCGACCCCAACGCGAGCATCAGGCTCGCGGCCAGGAACGTTCGTCTCATTTCAATTCTCCTTTCCGGCAATCCCTACGAAATTGATAGAGGTTTTTTTAAACATGCGGACCAGTCATCGGTATTAGGGGATTGGATTTACCATGCCGTAAGTGAAATTACGTAGGTTCGGGAACTGGCGACATCATCTTAACGCAGGCAGGAGTAGTCCATGGCATCTCATATTAAGCGCTTCATCCGGGACGAGGCCGGCGCCACGGCGATCGAATATGGCCTGATTGCCGCCGGGATCTCGGTCGCGATCATCGCGGTCGTGCAGGGTCTCGGCGTGAACCTGAACACGACCTTCGGCTCCGTCCAGACCGCTCTCAAGTAGTAGCGGACGCAACGCACCTGCGGCGAAGCCCTCGGCCGGCTCGGCCGGGGCTTCGCTGCGTTTGCCCCCGTCATATTTCCGGCACGTCCGCGACGCCCGATATCAGCGCACGATCGGCCACGCGATCAAACCGCCGCCACGGCCGCGTCCGCCTCGAGCGGAAGCTGCACCGGCTGCTTGCGGCGCGCCGAGAGGTCGAGCGCCTTGGTGAGCATCAGGCGGTCGTGGGCCTCGGCCGCGGTGGCGGCCTGGGTGGGCAGGCCGAGCGCCAAGCGGTTGAGCCAGGACACGGTCTCGTCCGCCATCGGGCCGCGCAGCTCGCCCAGCACCATGTCGCCGGGCGGATAGCTGCCCATGAAATCGACCAGCCGGCGGCCGTCCGGCGCATAGCCCTCATTCTGCGGCGCCGAGACCGCCAGCACCATGTCGCGATGGGTGTCGTCGATGGTGAGCACGCCCTCGGTTCCGGTGATGCCGACCTCCAGGCTGTAGACCGCGCCCGGCCAGGTCACCGGCAGCGCCCAGGAGATGTTGAGATGATAGATGCTGCCGTCGCTGAACATGATCATGCCGGCGGTGGCGTCGATGCCCTGGTAGAGCGGACCCAGCACCTTGTCGATCGAGCGCGCATAGCATTCGACCGGGGTCTTCTTCTCCATGTACCACATCACGATGTCGAGGGCGTGGGTGCCGGAGATCACCATCGGCGAGATGGTGGCCGGGTCGTCGGTGCGCTTGTAGTTGTCGATGGCGACCAGCCGGTTCATGAAGGCGCGCGAGGTCACCATGCGTGACGTCGCCCAGCGCCCCGGTGCGCACCTTCTCCTTGGCGCCCAGCCATTTGCGGCGGAAGCGTTGCGTATAGCCCACGACGGCGTCGAGCTTGGCGTCCTGAATGGCCTCGAGCACGCGCGCGGATTGGGCGAGATCGGTGGCGAGCGGCTTCTCGATCAGCATCGGCACGCCGCGCTCCACCGCCGCCAGGATGGGATCGACATGCAGATGCTCGTCGGTCGCGATCAAGGCGGCGGTGACCTCCGGCCGGCGCATGAGCTCGCGGTGATCGGTGGTGACGAAATCGGCCCCGATCCGGCCCGCCACGTCGGCGCCGCGGTTGGGATTCTTCTCGGCGATACCGATCCATTCGACCGCGGGGTGGCGCGCCGCCACCTCGCCGCGGAACAGCCCGACCCGGCCCGCCCCCACGATCGCGAGCCCGATTCCCTTGACCGCCTGCTTCATCCCCGCCTCCGGTTGCGCCGCGCGCGATCGCGCCTCGGCTGATCGAATCTCGTCAGTTCTTCAGCAGAACATTCACGCTCGCGCTGCCGCTGGGCTTGAGCTCGAACGGCGCGGTCTCGCCGGAAACGCGGCTCGCCGGAGCGCCGTTTTGTCCCACCCACCAAGGAGACGGGGACTTTCAGCTTGTTGAAACCCGGCACATCGTCGAGCTCATAGGGCCAGGGACATGCCGCGCCGGCGGCCGCAATCGGGATGGTGGTGCTGGCCCTATTCCGGCACCTCGATCTTCACCTCTTGGGTGATCTTGCTCCAGGTGGCGATCTCCTGGGCGAGCCAGGGCTTGGCCTCCTCCACCGAACCGGTAGGCACGATGTTGAAATTCTGCTCCGCGAAGACCTTTTTCGCCGCCGGCACCTGCATCGCCTGGATGGAGGCCTTCTGGAGGATTTCGATGATTTCCTTGGGCGTTCCGGCCGGCGCGAACATGGCCTGCCAAGCGATCGTTCCGACATCCGGAAAGCCCGCCTCCTGCATGGTCGGCACATCCGGAAATTCAGGCAGCCGCGCGTGATTGACGATCGCGAGCGCCCGAAGCTTGCCGGCCTTGACCATGGCGGCGGTGCTGGCGACGTTGAGGAAGGCGGTCTGGGTGTCGCCCATGATCATGTCGAGCACCACGCCGGGCGCGCCCGCGCGATTGGGGATGCCGGTCAGGTCGAGATTGCCGGCCCGCTTGGCGAACAGGGCCATGTCGTAGTCCGGATAGCTGCCGATGCCGACAGTGCCGTAGCGCACCCGTCCCGGATTCTTCTTGACGGTGTCGACCAGCTCTCCGACCGTGCGCGGCGCGAAGTTGGTGGCGGTGACGAGGAGGAAGGCCGGCACGTCGACCAGCCGCATCACCGGAATGACGTCCCGCTCGTAGTTGATCTTCAATTTCGACTTGAAGAGAATCGGCGTGATGGCGTTGGTCGATACATTACCGACCATCAAGGTGTAGCCGTCGGGCTTGGAGCGGGCCATGTCCTCGATGGCGATCATGCCGTAGCCGCCCGGCTTGTTCTCGACATAGAAGGCCTGGCCCAGGACATCGCGCAGGTGCTCGCCGACGATGCGCGCCACGATGTCGGTAGCGCCGCCGGGCCCGTAGGGCACCAGGATCTTGACCGGCTTGCTCGGGTACTTGTCCTGCGCCTGGGCGGGGACCGGGGCCTGGATCGCGGCCAACGCAATGCCGCATGCTGCCAACAGCATCAAATAAAGGCGTTTCATGCCACGCTCCCTGGCGAATGATTTGTGAGGATACGGCCAACCCCGACGCACCGCAATCGACCTTCCGGCAAGCGCCCTGCCTTGCGGTCCGCCCGGAGCTGACGCAACCCTCGTTGAATCGCCACGCCTCATCGGGAAGACGCCATGACCTCGCGATCTCTCGCCCGCTTTCGAGCCTGCTGGCAGCATGACGTGACGGCGGTGATGCGCTGGATCGAGGGCGGCGCGGCGGACGGATTCGTCAAGCGGCTGCCGGCCGCGATCGAGCCTCAGCAGGTCCAGTAAAGGTAGTTGTAGCGCCAGACCCGGCAGCTGTCGGTCGGGCCCCAATAGTCCAATTGGTAATAGACCGGCCCGGGCGAATTGTAGCCGTAGCGGCCGCCGTAGGGGAAGAAATAGGGCGTGATCGGACCCCGGCTCGGCGTGGCCACATGAATCGGCGGATGGGCCAGGCGGCGCTCCCGCGCGCTCGCCGATGTCGCAGCGGCCAGGGCGGCGGCGACCAGCACCACGGCGATCCGCAAACCGTATCCCATGATTTCCTCCAATTGAGCTCGGCTCGATCTTATTCGCCGTCGCCTGGAGGTTCATCAATTCGTTGCCGGGATGGTAACCGAAATCGAACGTCGCGGCGTTTACCATTGTAGCCGCGTCGGTCCTGAAATGCTCAGTACTTCGGCGCGGCTTTTTTGGCCGGTCGAGCACTGACTCCCCCATCCTGAGGAGGCCGGCTCTTGCCGGCCGTCTCGAAGGATACGGCCCGGCCAGCGCCGCGCGCGTGACCATGGTTCGTCCTTCGAGAGCCTCAGGACGCGCGGGCGTGGCCCGCGCTCCTCACCATGAGGCCGGAACAGTCAAATTCTCTGGGCGGAACTCTAATGCCGGACGTCAAAGCCAGAGGTGCCGTTTTCCGCATGCTCGCGATATTCGGCGTCGAATTTGGATATCTCCCGCGACAGCTCCTCGACGATGCGCCGGCCCTCCACGGCATCCGAGCCGGAGGTGATTTCCGCGACGATCTTGGCCAGCGAGGTCATGATCTCGCTCACGTCGATGACATCGGCTTCGCCGCCCGGCGAGCCGTACTCGCCGTAATACTCGTCGATCAAGTCGCCCATCAGGCAGTGCAAGCACGGCCGCTCATCTTCCACTTCCGGATTGTCAGGCATGACTTCTCTTTCACTTTGAGCCGGGATCGCAGTGGCGCGAGGGATCGCCCATTGGCGTCGCTTGGCGCCCGCCGGGACTGCCGAATTGTCCCAAATAGCCGGAGGCCCGCAAAGCTCTCCCATGGCCGGGAGTCGTGCCAAGCCGAGGTCACAATGTCAAATCACAGGCCGGCTGATCAAGCGCCTCCGGGCGCGCCACGAGCATCCACCACCGGCTGGCGCGCGGCGGCGGCCGCGGCGACGCCGGGCCTGGAATTGGCTTCCCGCTCCCGGCGCGCATTGTACTCGACGCTGCGCGTGACGAGGGTGCTGACCGCGCGCGCGATCTCCTGGTCGGTCTTGCCCAGGACGCAGCCGGCCGCGACCAGCTCGGAATAGACCACCACCCCATGATGCTTCTCGTCGGTCGCCTCGACCAGGAACTGGGGGATCGCCCGGCCGGCCTGGCGCATCCGGTCGACGAAGCCGGTCTGCTGGGCGATCGGGACCTGCTTGTCCGCCGGATCGCTCACCAGGAGCAGGCGGAGCGAGCGGTTCTGCGCCAGCTGCGGAGCGTTCTGCATCACGTCGAAAAAGGTCCGCCCCGGGTCCGACGGCTTGGGACCGCCGCCCGGCGTGGCGAGCGGCCCGGAGCCCGCGACCGCGCAGGCGATGTCGTGGCGCAGCTCGACAAGGCCGCCGACCAGCTTCGAGCCGCCCGATTGCCCGGCCAGATGGAAGCCTTCGAACCCGTAACGTTGCTTGATGGCATCGAGCGCCGCATTCATCATGCGCAGCTCGAGCACGGTCTTGCGCGCGGTATGATTGCCGGACGTCCCCTCGACGCCGATCCGCGCCAGATAGATCGCGGTGGTCTTGGCCAGCTTGGAGAATCCGTCCGCCATCTTGACGAGATCGTCGGTGTTGATGTCCTTGGCCTCGGAAGGATCCGCCCAATTCCAGGTTTTCGGATCGAGCTTGCCGAAATAGTCGCCCTGGATGAAGACGACCGGGCGGGTGCCCTCGCCGCCCGCGGTGGAGAGATAGTAGCGGACGCAGAAATCGTGGCCGGAAGCGTTGACCCAAACCGCCTGCTCGATCGCGGCGCATTGCGGCCGCGTAATAGTGACGCCGCGCAGCATGTCCTCCTTCTTGATAATGTCGGCGGCGGCACCGCTTGCAGCGCCGAGCAGGCCGAGGAGCGCCAGCGCCGGCCAGGCGCGGCACATGCGGGTGGGGCGGCGGGTCGCTTGCGGAATGGACATTGGAGCTCTCGCGGATTGGAAATCGCCCTCCTTGGTCATTGCGAGCGGCCAGCAGGTTCAATCCGCCCCTGGCCCGCCCACCCTGGCAGACAAATTCGACAATGAATTCAACGGCCGATTCCGGACAGAAAGCGATGAACGCGCGGGCATGCTCGGGTGACTAAGAACGGAAGGCCCGCGTCCCTGAGAGCGGCGTGGCGCCATGCGAGGGAGACCCGAATGCGTGTTCCGGCAGTGACATTGGGCGTGGCCCTGATGGCAGCCGCCATGGGGGTCCACGCAGCGGCCGGCGCCGAGCCATCGGACGACCAGCGCCAGTGCGCGGCCACGACCGGCGTGTCGGTCGAGCAGAAGCTCGCGAGCTGCACCGCCGTCATCGCGGCCGGACCGGAGACGCCACAGCTTCTGGCGGCCGCCTTGAGCAATCGCGGCGGCGCCTATATGAGCAAGCACGACCCCGACCATGCCATCGCGGATCTCGACGAGGCGATCCGGCTCGAGCCCAAATTCGTCGTGGCGCTCAATGGCAGAGGTCTCGCCTACCAGAGCAAGGGCATGATCGACCGCGCCATTGCGGATTTCGATCGCGCCATCGGGCTCAATCCGAAGAATGCCCTCGGTTTCAACTTTCGCGGCAATGCCTATCGCAGCAAGGGCCGCTACGACCGCGCCATCGAGGATTTCGACCAGGCCATCGCGATCGGCCCCACCTACGCTGCCGCCTATTTCAACCGGGCGCTGGCCTACCAGGACAAGGCGCAATGGGACTTCGATGCCTATCTGAACGAAGGCCAATACGAGGACCGCGCCCTGAAGGACTATGACGAGGCCATCAGGCTCGCGCCGGGCAACCGCGCCGCCCTCAACAATCGCGGCAATGTCTACATGAGCAAGCGGCAATACGACCGCGCCATCAAGGACTATGACGAGGCCATCAGGCTCGATCCCAATGAGCCCCTATACGTCAAGAACCGGGCCAATGCGTTCCGGGTCGCCGGGCAGTACGACCGGGCCATCGCGGACTATCGCAAGGCGCTGACGCTGAAGGTCGAGGAACCGGCCAAGAAGCAGATCGAGACGGCCCTCAAGGAGCTCGGCGCGGCCGGTTAGGCGGCTACCTCTTGCCTGACGCCGCGACCGAGCCGTCCGGCGTCGGCAGGCGCGCGGCGGCCACGATGCTGGCCTTGGCGCTTGCTTCCTTGTGTCGACGCTCGTTGTACTCGAGGTTGCGCTTGACGAGGGTGCCGACCGCACGGCCAATCTCATCGTCGGTGCGGCCGAGAACGCACCCGGCGGTGACCAGCTCGGTATAGCCGGCGACGCCGTGATGCTTGGCGTCGGTCGTCTCCGGGGCCTCGACGAAAACCTGCGGGACCGGACGACCCGCCTTGCGCAGCCTGTCGGCGTACCCGGTCTGCTGAACGAGCGGAACCGTCTTGTCCGCCTTGTCGGTGACCAGGATCGGACGCAAGGAACGGTTTTGCGCCACCTGCGCGATATGCTCGGTGGCATCGAAAGCGGTTCGCCCGGGGTCCGTGGACTTGCGGTCGTCGGGGGCTACCAGCGGGCCCGAACCAATCACCGCACAACCGACGTCGCGACGCAGCCCGATGAGGCCGGCCACGATCTTCGAGCCTCCCGATTGACCCGCGAGATGAAAGCCCTCGTATCCGTAACGCTGCTTGAGGGAGTCGAGCGCAGCGTTCATGAGCTCGAGCTCCAGCAGGGTCTTGCGGGACATGTGATTGCCGGAAGTCCCGTCGACGCCGATCCGCGCCAGATAGATCGCGGTGGTCTTTGCCGCCTTCGAGAACCCGTCCGTCATCCTCATGATATCGTCGGTGTCCACATCCTTCGCCTCGGATGTATCGATCCAGGTCCAGCTCTTCACGTTGAACTTTCCGAGCTGGTCACCCTGCAGGAAGACGACCGGGCGCTTGCCTTCGCCGCCAGCGGCGGAGAGATAGTAGCGCACGCAATAGTCACGCCCATGCAGGCTCAACCAGAACGTTTGTGCGGTTGCGTCGCACTGTGCGTGCGTAATTGCAATCCCGCGCAGCAAATCTTCCTTCTTGAAAATCTCCGCGCCGGCATCGGTGGCAGCCACCAGTGCGCCGGCGAGCACGATCATGGAGAACGTGGGATAGGATCTGCGGGTCATGCGTATCCGGGAGCAGCTCGGTAGAAGCTTCAGCAAGAAGGGGGCTGGCAGAACGGAACCGATCCGTCATAGTTGATAGGGCTCCCGGGTTCAAGCCGCAAGCTCCTGAAATCCTCTTGCGATCGGGCCGGTTCGCCCCTACCCTCCGACCGCTCGCCACCGGAGCGCCCGGCGGCAGGACAGCCGGGACAGCGCAGAAAATCTTTAGCGACACCGGCGATGCTACGGAGCGGATCAGATCGATGCGCGTCCTCGCTATGAGTACGGCGGCTTTGCTGGCGTTGGCGCCGGTCGCGCCGGCCACCGCCCAGCAAACTGAAGAGCAGCGCCTGTGCACCGCGCAGGCTGGAGCATCGCCAGAGCAGAAGCTCGCGAGCTGCACAGCGGTAATCGAGGCCGGATCCGGAACGCCGCAAGAGCTCGCTATCGCATTCTATAGCCGCGGCAGCGCCTATCTGAACAAACGAGACTACGACCGCGCCATCGCCGACTATGACAAAGCCATCGATCTCGATCCAAAATACGCCAACGCGTTCAACAGCAGAGGCAACGCTTATCGCATCAAAAGCCAGAACGATCGTGCCATCGAGGACTACGACCGGGCCATTGCGCTGCGACCCGATCTCGCCCCTGCATTTATCAACCGCGGTCTCGCTTACCAGAACAAGGGCCAGTACGACCGCGCTCTGGCAGACTATGACCGGGCCATCGAGCTCGATCCCAAGAGCGTCTTCAGCTTCAACAATCGCGGCAACGTCTACATTTCAAAACAGGACTACCAGCGCGCCATCGCCGATTTCGACGAAGCGCTGAAGCTCGATCCCACCTACGCTTTCGCCCTCAATGGCCGCGGTCTCGCGTATTACAACCAGGGCCAGCTCGACCGCGCCATCGTGGACTTCGATCTCGCCATCGAGCGCGACCCGCAATACGCGACCGCCTTCAACAATCGCGGCAATGCTTATCGCAGCAAGCGCCAGAACGATCTCGCCATCGTGGACTATGACCAGGCTATTGCGCTGCGCACCGACTACGCTGCCGCGTTCGCCAACCGCGGCCTCTCCTATCAGAACAAGGGCGAGAGCGATCGCGCCATTCAGGACTTCAACCAGGCGATCACGCTCAATTCCAAGGATGCCTTCGCCTTCAATGCCCGTGGCAATTCCTATCGGATCAAGGGCGACCTCGACCGCGCCATCGCCGACTACACCCAGGCCATCGGGCTCAATCCCGGATACGCCGTGGCGTTCAACAACCGGGGGGACGCCTATCAGGCAAAGGGCGACCTCGACCGCGCCATCGGGGACTACGATCGAGCCATCGCGTTGCGCCCCAACTACGCCGCGGCGCTCACGAGCCGCAAGCTTGCCCTGCAGAGCAAGGCCCCCCCGGCGGATGCTCCATTGCCGCCAGGAAATTCGAATCAGACCACCCCCAATCGAACCGGCAGCCCGCCGGCGGGGACCACTCCCACCAACGCGCTCGGATTCCTCAATCAGGGCAACGCCCACCTGAACCAGAAGGATTACGACCGCGCCATCGCGGACTACGACGAGGCGATAAAGCTCAATCCGCAATATGCCCTTGCGTTCAATCTTCGCGGCCTCGTCTACGGACTCAAAGGCCAAAACGATCGCGCCATCCAGGATTTCGACCAGGCCATCGCCCTCAACGCCAAGAGCGCGAATTTCTTCGCCAATCGCGGCAATGCCCTGCGGATCAAGGGGCGGTACGACAGCGCCATAGCGGACTTCGACCGGGCTCTCGAGATCACCTCAAATTATGCTCCCGCGTTTTTTGGCCGCGGCCTCGCTCACCAGGACAAGGCGCAGTGGGACTTCGACGCCTTTCTGAACGAGGGACATTACGAAGCGCTGGCGATCCGCGACTATGACGCGGCCATCCGGCTCAATCCGAAGAATGCCGCCGCCTTCAACAACCGCGCGCTGGTTTTTGTAATCCTGCGGCAGTACGACCGCGCCATGACCGACTACGAGGAGGCGCTTCGTCTCGATGCCAACAACGGCCTGTACTTCAAGAACCGGGGGAATGCCTTCAGGATCATCGGCAAATATGCCGAAGCCATCGCGGACTACCGCAAGGCGCTCACCCTGAAGGTCGACAATTCGACCAAAAAGCAGGCCGAGACGGCCCTCAAAGAGCTCGGCGCGAGCGGCTGAAGGCCGCGCACGGCGGATTCGGCTGCCCGATGCGGGAAGCGCGTGCCCCTGTAAAGATTGCCCGGATCAAACTTCCGCATTGAATTAAACCAATTCTAAACCCAACCGACGCAAGCTTTACCCCGCTCGGGCGGATGAGAATTGCCATGATGGAGCGGCGCGCGTTCATCGGGTTGTTGGGCGCGGCGGCTGTCGGGCCGCTGAGCGCGCGCGCGCAGCCGCCGACCACGCCGGTGATCGGATTTCTCGGCGATGCCTCTCCCGAGGCGATGGCGCCCCGGGTGGCCGCATTCCGCCAGGGCCTCGACGAGATCGGCTATGTCGAGGGGCGCAACCTCACGATCGACTGGCGCTCGGCGGAGCGGCAGCCCAACCGGATGCGGGCGCTGGCGGCCGATCTGGTCGGCCGCCGCGTCGCCGCGATCGTCACCGCGAGCGACCTCGCGACCGCCGCGGCCGAGATGGCGACCACTACCATACCGATCGTCTTCCTGAGCGGCAGCGATCCTGCCCACAGCGGCCTTGCCGGGGGTTCCGTGCGGCCGAACCCCAATGTCACCGGCTTGAGCTGGTTCGGGGCCGACCTAGCGCCGGCGCGGCTTGCGCTGGCGCACCAGGTGGCTCCTCAGGCCGCTGTCCTCGGGCTGCTGATGGATCCGGATTTCGCCGATCCGGCGCAGCTGTCACAAGCACAAGCTGCCGCCGAGCTGGCCGGTCTGACGCTCGTGGTGCTGCATGCCGGCAGCGCAAGCGAGATCGAGGCGGCTTTCGCCACGCTGGTGGCGCGGCACGGCGGCGCCCTCGCGGTGGGAGCGAGCGCTTTTTTCGCCAGCCGGCGCGAGCAGCTGATCGCGCTGGCGGCGCGCCACCGGCTCCCGGCGATCTATCCGGCCCAGGAGATGGCGGCGGCCGGGGGCCTCGCCAGCTTCGGCTACAGCGCGTCGGACGCCTTTCGCCGGGCGGGCGTCTACACCGGGTGGATACTCAAGGGCGCCACGCCGGCCGACCTGCCGATCCTGCAGTCGTCCAAGGTCGAGCTGGTCATCAATCTCGATACCGCCAAGGCGCTCGGGCTCGATTTACCCCACAATTTCCTCGCCGGCGCCGACGAGCTGATCCAATAGCTCCTCCGCGCGCGGCGCGGCCGCGCCAGCCGGACGGCCTTGAAGTGAAGGAAATAATACAGTTTTATGACACGCGCGCCGAAAAAGGCGCATACTGCTGGCGTGGATCCGATCGGCTGACCGTTGCCGGGCACGAGCGAGCGCTGTCATGTTCTCCCCCCGGTTCTGGCTGCCGCGGCCGGCCGCCCCATCTGTGCCCGCGAGACCCGCGCGGCCGCTGGGCCGGCGGCTCGACCTCGCGGGGCTTGCTGCCCTGCACCTGGCGGCGCTCGCCGTGATGGCGGTGAGCGAATTCGAGCTGGTGCCTCGCCTCGCCTTCATCCTGACCTGGAGCCTGCTCAATTTCCTCTGGCTGGCGCTGTTGCGCCGCCCGGTGCTTTCGGCCGCCTTTTCGCTCGTCCTGATCATCGCCCTGATCGAGGTCTCGCGGTTCAAATTCCGGGCGCTGTTCATGACGGCGAGCTTCATCGACGTGATGATCATCGATTCCGACACGATCGCGTTCCTGTGGATGATCTTTCCCAAGATCCGCTGGGCGGTGGCCGCCGCCATCGTGCTCGCCATCCCGATCACCGCCACGCTCTGGTATCTCGACCGAATTCGCGTACGCCGGCTGACCGCGATCGCGGGCGCCGCCGCCTGCCTCGCGTTGTTGAGCGGCCTCTCGCTCGCCAAGCCGGTCAGCCCGGGCGAGGCTTTCGGCGACGACAGCTACGTGTCGGGCTTCGCGCGTTCGGGCGTCTCGGCGATTTCCGAGCTGATGACCCACGGATTCCTGGAATCCGACGCGGTGGTGATCGACCGGCTCAAGACGGTGCCGGCCGGCACCTGCGAATCGGCGGCCCGGCGCCCCCACATCCTCCTGGTGCACGACGAGGGCAGCTTCGACATCCGCGCCGTCGACGGCATCAAGGTGCCGGAGAGCTATGGCGGCCACTTCCTGTCGTTCGACGGCCAGCAGCGGCATTTCCTGGTCGAGGGCGCCGGCGGTCCGAGCTGGTACACCGAGTACAACGTGATCAGCGGCCTGTCGGCGCGCTCCTACGGGCGCTTCGCCTTCTTCGTTACCCGGATCGCCGCCGGCCGGGTGGAGCGCGGCCTGCCGCGCGCGCTCCAGCGTTGCGGCTACCGCACCTTCTCGATCTACCCGGTTTTCGGCGGCTTCCTGGGCGCACGCTCGTATTTCACCGGCTCCGGGGTGCAGAGTTTCCTCGACGGCAGAGACATCAACGGACGCGTGTTCGAGCCGGACGGCTTCTATTTCGACAACGCGGTGCGCATGATCGAGCGCGAGCGCGGCAAGGGCCCGATGTTCCTCTACCTCTACCTTACCGCCAATCATTTTCCGTGGAGCTACCCGTTCCACCAGGAGCTGCTGCCGGACTGGCACAGCCCCGGCAACCAGCCGCCCGAGGTGGACGAGTACTTGCGGCGACAGGCCATGACGGCGGCCGACTACCCGAATTTTCTGGCGCGCCTGAAGCGGGAATTCCCGGACGAACTCGTTCTTGGTGGTGCGCTACGGCGACCACCAGCCCGATTTCGCCAAGCTCATCGTCGACCGCTCGATCGACGTGACGGAGCTCGGCCGCCGCCTGATGGCCTTCGATCCGCGCTACTTCACCACCTATTACGCGATCGACGCCATCAATTTCCAGCCGGTCGAGCTGTCCTCGGCGCTCGATCCCCTGGACGCGCCGTATCTGCCGCTGGTGGTGCAGGAGGCCGCCGGCCTGCCGCTCGATCCCTCCTTCGTCGAGCAGAAGAAAATCCTGCAACGCTGCCGCGGATTGTTCTATGGCTGCGCTGGCGGCGCCGAGGCGCGACGATTCAACCGGCTGCTGATCGATGCGGGCCTGATCAAAGGCCTGTAATCTCGGCCGCGCCGGGCGTGAGTCGCGCGCCGGCAGGTGCCGGACGCGTCGATCCGGCCAAACGCGAGGCGCTCATGCTGGGATGGTTTCGGGCCTTGATGCCGAGAGAGGAGCGGTTCTTCGAGCTGTTCGCCCGCCATGCGCAGGTGACGCTGGCCGGCGCGCAGGCGCTGCGCGGCCTGCTCAACGGCGGCGACGACGTGCTCCGCCATTGCAAGGAGATCGGTGCGCGCGAGAACGAGGCCGACGAGATCACCCGCGAGGTGCTCACCGCTCTGCGGCGCACGTTCATCACCCCGCTCGACCGCGGCGACATCAAGGACCTGATCACCTCGATGGATGACGCCATCGACCAGATGAACAAGACCGCGAAGGTCATCAGGCTATTCGAGATTCAGAGCTTCGAGCCGCCGATGCAGGAGATGGGCGAGATCATCGTCCGTGCCGCCACCATCAGCATGGAGGCGGTTCCGCTGCTGCGCTCGATCGGCAAGGAAGCGGGGCGCCTGAACGGTCTCACCGAGAAGATCATCCGGCTCGAGGAGCAATCCGACGAGCTGCACGACCAGGGCCGCAAGGAGCTGTTCCGGCGGCAGACCGATCCCATCGCCTTCATGATCGGCACGGAGGTGTATGATCATCTCGAGAGCGTGGTGGATCGATTCGAGGATGTCGCCAACGAGATCAGCGCCATCGTCATCGAGAACGTGTAGCTTGCCGGAGAGGTCGACGAATGGATGCGGCAGTGGGCTTGCCGATACTCATCGCGCTGATCGGGGTCGCGCTGGTATTCGATTTCCTCAACGGGCTGCACGATGCCGCCAACTCCATCGCGACGGTGGTGTCGACCCGGGTGCTGCGCCCGCAATACGCGGTGGCATGGGCGGCGTTCTTCAACTTCATCGCCTTCCTGTTTTTCGGTCTGCACGTGGCGCGAACCATCGGGACCGGAATCGTCGCCGCCGAGGTCATCGACGTCGCGGTCATCTTCGGCGCCCTTATGGGCGCCATCTGCTGGAATCTGCTGACCTGGTGGCTGGGCATCCCTTCCAGCAGCTCGCATGCGCTGATCGGCGGGCTCGCCGGCGCCGGGATGATGAAGGCCGGCACCGCCGCGATCGTGTGGTCCGGGCTCGGCATCACCGGCGCCGCCATCGTGCTCTCGCCTCTGCTCGGCTTCTGCCTGGCTTTGGTGCTGGTGCTGGCGGTGGCCTGGATATTCGTGCGCTCGACCCCGCTGTCGGTCGACAACACCTTCCGGATCCTGCAATTCGCCTCGGCGTCGCTCTACTCGCTCGGGCATGGCGGCAACGATGCGCAGAAAACGATGGGAATCATCGCGGTCCTGCTGTACTCGCAGGGTGCGTTGGGCGGCGAGTTTCACGTGCCCCTGTGGGTCATCCTGAGCTGCCAAGCCGCGATGGCGCTCGGCACCCTGTTGGGAGGCTGGCGGATCGTGCATACGATGGGATCGAGGATCACGCGTCTGCATCCGGTCCAGGGCTTCTGCGCGGAAGCCGGAGGTGCCGCGACCTTGTTCCTGGCGACCTATTTCGGAATTCCGGTTTCCACCACCCACACCATCACCGGGGCGATCGTCGGCGTGGGCGCGGCCCGCAAGGCCGCGGCGGTGCGCTGGAACGTGGCCAGCAACGTAGTGGTGGCCTGGATCTTGACGATGCCGGCGGCGGGCCTGATCGGCGCGGCATTCTACCAGCTCTGCAAGGTGTGGCCGTGAGCTGCGGGGGCGGTTGTCCGGGAGCGGGAGAGCGGCCGCGCGGCCGGCCCAACGCAATCTCGCCTCAAAAATGTGCGACTCGGTTTACAATTCCCGGACTGGCGGCGATCCGCCCGGCACAAGCACCGAGCGCCGCGAATAGGGGTATAGGGAAGAGATGACCAGTCCGCGGAAAAAAGCCGCCCCCAAGCGCGTCCAATACGCGGCGCTGCCCTATCGGCGCAGCGGCGACGCCCGCACCCAGGTCATGCTGGTGACTTCGCGCGAGAGCGGCCGCTGGGTCATTCCCAAGGGCTGGCCGAAGAAGCGCAAGTCGCCCCGCGGCACCGCGGCGAGCGAGGCGCTCGAGGAGGCCGGCGTGGTCGGGGTGGTCGGCCGCGACTCGATCGGCAGCTACTCCTACAAGAAGCGGCTCAAGAGCGGGGCGGTCGTCGCTTGCGAGGTGCGGGTCTTCCCCCTCAAGGTGAAACGCCAGCAGAAGAGCTGGCGGGAGCGCGGGGAGCGGGAAATCCAATGGTTCTCCCGCGCCAAGGCCGCCAAGGCGGTGCGCGAATCCGCCTTGGGCGACATCATCCGCAACCTGCCGAAGTGCAAGTGAGCGCCGGACTCACGCGAGGCTGCTTTACCGCTCGGCCAGGATCTTGAGATTGGCGAGGCCGGCCTCGAAGTCCCTGCCGATCATCTTGTCCATGTCGCAGAACAGGCCCATGAGCTTGGCCATGTAGGCGTAGGAGCCGCGCATGGCCCAGGTCAGCTGGGTGGCGCCGCCGCGCGGCTCCAGTGTGAAATTCACGATATTGTGGCCTTCCATCGGCTTGATCATGTCGAGCTTGATGGTGACCCGCGACGGCGCCGTGGTGTCGATGATCTCGATGCGGCCGGTGCCGACCTGGCTGTTGCCGTCCCACTCGTAGACGGCGCCCTTGCCGCTGGTCTGGCTGCTGTAGGTCCGCTTCATCGCCGGATCCCTTTTCTCGTAGGGAGACCAGGCGCCCCAGCTCTTGAAATCATTGATGAGCGGAAAGATCTTGTCCGGCGCCGCTCCGATCGCGGTCGAGCGCTCGACTGCGAACGAGTCGGGCCGGGTGGCGGCGAAGATGAGCACGGCGGCGATCACGACCACCACCGCGATGACGACGATTTCCCACATGGATTCCTCCCTGGATGAAGCGCCTGAACGGACGATAGCTTGGTGCCGGACCGCTCAGTCGCGCTGCAACGGTATGAGCGCGCGCAGCCGGCCATCACGCAGATAGAGGCCGCCCCAGACCAGGAGGCCGAGATAGACCCCGAACAGGACGTGGGTGAAGAGCGGATCGCCTACCCGCAGATGCGTCGCGACGGCGCCACCAAGGTAACCGGTCAGCAGGATGGCGCCGAGCACGGCCGTGCGCGGGAAGGCATAGAGCAGCGTGCACCCCAGGGTGAGAACCCCGAGCGTACGCGCCAGGCTCTCCGGAATGCCGAGTGGCTCGGATGCCTTGATGACCACATCCAAAGGCACCAGCTTCATGGCGCCGTCGAGCAGCAGGAACAGGATGACGATCCCGCTCATGACGCGCCCGGTCCAGATCGCCGGGCTGGAGACCGGGGCGCTTTGTCCGATTGTCGGCATCGCTTCCTCCTGTGATCAGGCCGGCTTGCCGGGCAGCTGATGGGCGAAGCTCCAGGCATGACCGAACGGGTCGCGCACTTGCGCATAGCGGGCGCCCCAGAACGCGTCCCACGGCTCCATGGCGACGGTCGCGCCGGCCGCCACCGCCCGCTTGAACGCCTGGTCGCAGTCCGGGACACCGAGATGCATCATGACCGCCGTGCCGCCGAGCTTCACCGGGGGCGCCACATTGGCTTGGCCGCTGTCCGCAGGACAATGATCGGGGAAGAAATCGCACATGAAGACCGCGGCGCCGTTGACCTGCATCTCCGCATGCATGAGGCGCTTGCCGTCCGGCGCCGGCATGCGCATGACCTCGACGGCACCGAACGCTTGCTTGTAGAACTCAAGCGCAGCGACTGCGTCATTGACAATGAGATGCGGAATTACGCCGGATTGATCCACCATATTACCCTCCTGCATGAATTTCCCCATCCGTCCGGATGGGCCTGCCCGAAGGACGGACGGCGGCGCCGCGTCCCGACAGCGGGTTGAGAAGTTTTTTTGCTCAAGGCGTGGCGCGGGCTTCCCCGCTTGGCGTGCTGTCACGCATCAGCCGGTCGAGATGCATCCGGATATGGGCGGCCTCGGCCGCCGTATTGGCGAGCGCGATGGCCCGGCCGAAGGCGAGACGGGCTTCCTCGGCGCGGCCGAGCTGCATCAGGAGCGCGCCTTTCACGCCGAAGAAATGGAAGTAGCCCGATAGACGCGGCGCGAGCGGCTCGATCATCTCCAGCGCCGCCGCCGGTCCCCGCACCTTGGCGACCGCGACCGCCCGGTCGAGGGTGATGACCGGTGACGGCTGCATCCGCTCCAGCGCCGCATAAAGTTGGTCGATCTGCGCCCAATCGGTATCCTGCGGCCGCGCCGCCCGGGCATGCAGCGCCGCGATGGCGGCCTGGACCTGGTAGGGGCCGGGCCGATTGTGACGCATCGCCTTGTCGATCTGCGCCAACGCCTGCGCGATCAGGTCGCGGTTCCAGAGGCCGCGGTCCTGATCGTCGAGCAGAACGATCGCACCATCCGGATCGAAGCGCGCGGCAGCGCGCGCGTGCTGCAACAGCAGCAGCGCGGTGAGCCCCATGATCTCGGGCTCGCCTGGAAACAGCCGCAGCAGCAGCCGGGCGAGCCGGATCGCCTCCTCGCAGAGCGGCGCGCGCTGCGGCGCCTCGCCGCTGCCGGCCGAATAGCCCTCGTTGAAGATGAGGTAGATCATGGCCGCGACGGCGGCGACCCGCTCGGCCCGCTCCACCGCCCCCGGCGTCTCGAACGGCACACCGGCCTCCGCGATGCTGCGCTTGGCGCGGGTGATGCGCTGCTCCATGGCGCTTTCGCTCACCAGGAAGGCGCGCGCGATCTGCGCGACCGACAGGCCCGAGACGATGCGCAACGCCACCGCCACCTGCTGGGTCGCCGGCAGGTCGGGATGGCAGCAGATGAACAAAAGCCGCAGAATGTCGTCGCGATAATGCGCATCCTCGAGCCGCTCCGCGAGCGCGGCTTCGGCATCGTCCAGATCCGAGATCGCCTCGTCGGGCGGCAGCGCCTCCTCGCGGCCGCGCCGGCGCACCGCATCGATGCCGACGTTGCGGCCCACGAAGATGAGCCAGGCGGCGGGATCGCGCGGCGGACCGTTCTGCCGCCAGTGCTTGAGCGCCCGCAGGCAGGCTTCTTGATAAGCCTCCTCGGCGGAATCCAGGTTGCGGAAATAGCGCAGCAACGCTCCGACCGCCTGGGGGCGCGCCGAGGTCAGCGCCGCCTCGATCCAGTCCAGTTGCGGATCGGTCACTTCATCTCGCTCCCCGGGAGATAGAGGCGAACCGGCCGGATCTCGTAGGCACCGCCCGGATTGGCGCGGGCGAGATCCTGGCCAAACTCCACCGCCTCATCGAGCGTCGCGCAGTCCACGACATAGAAGCCGAGCAGCTGCTCCTTGGTCTCGGCAAATGGCCCGTCGATGACCAGCGGCGGGTCCTGGTCCTTGCGGATGGTGGTGGCGGAGGTGGTCGGCATCAGGCGCACCGCCGGACCGAGCTTGCCGCTCCTGGCGAGCTTTTGATGCGCCACATGGAGCTTGGCCATGACGGCGTCATCCTGCTCCTTGGTCCAGGAAAAGATGACGTCTTCGTCGTTGTAGCAGAAGATGGCGTAGAGCATGGGGTTTCTCCTGTTCCCAAGGACGAGCCACGAAGGCGCAAGCCGACATGGACGCCAAAAAAAATCCGTCGGGGCCGTGGCCGGCGGCCCGGAACACACGGGGGGCATATGTGGCCGCCGGAATTTCAGTCGTCATGGCCGGACAGGTTTCGGCGAAAAGCTCTTGGAGTCAAACGCTTTTCGGGCGACCTTCATGTGGGTATTGAGTTCGAAAGCCGCGAGGAGGAGCGATGCCGCCATTTCGTCTCGCGAAGGTGCGCAACGCGCCGGAGATCGCCGCGGCCGCCACATTGTTCTGCGAATACGTCGATTGGCTCGGCATCGACCTGAGCTTCCAGGATTTCGCGACCGAGCTCGCGGGCCTGCCGGGAAAATACGCGCCGCCGGCCGGTGAGCTGATGCTGGCGTTTTCGCCCGAGAAAGATGCGCTCGGCTGCGTGGCGGTGCGACCGCTCGCGGGCCATACTGTGTGCGAGATGAAGCGGCTCTATGTGCGCCCCGCCGCGCGCGGCCTCGGCATCGGCCGCGCCTTGGTAGCCGCCATCATCGAATCCGCGCAAGCGCTCGGCTATACCGAGATGAAGCTCGATACGCTTCCCTCCATGCCGGAGGCCTTGGCGCTCTATGAACGCTTCGGCTTCTTGCGGATACCAGCCTACTATCATAACCCGGTGCCCGGGACGGTGTATTTGGGCAGGACACTCGTGCCGTGAGCGCCGGCGCGCTGAGGGCAAAGACTCCCAGTGTCATCGTCCGCCAACGGGTCCGGCCTTCGGCCGGCCCGATCATAAACTCCGGCGGACGACCCGGTAGCCACCGACGTTTTAGTACAACACCGGCGTTTGCGATTACTGGATGCCCGCCTTCGCGGGCATGCCAGGCGGAGGGGGGCGGCGGGGTCAAGACTAGCGCTTGCGCGCCGCGCGCTCCGGCAAGCGTTGCTTGAGCTTGAAAAACCCCTCCCACGGATCGCGCTTCAAAAACTTGAGCCGGTGCCCGATATTGTCGAGCGTGTAATGGTCGGCCTTGAGGCCCTCGGAGACCTCGTCCCAGCCGATCGGGGTCGAGACCGACGCCCGCGGCAGCGAGCGGGTCGAGTAGGGCGCGACCGCGGTCGAGCCGCGGCCGTTGCGCAGATAGTCGATGAAGATGCGACCGCTGCGCGCTCGCTTGGAAAGCGTGGCCACATAGGTGTCCGGCCGGTCTCTCGCCATGGCGGAGGCGATCAATTCCGTGAAGGCCTTGGCTTCTTCCCATTGCGCCCGCGGCTCCAACGGGACCACGACATGGAGCCCCTTCCCGCCCGAGGTCTTGAGAAAACTTTCCAGACCGAGGTCCGCGAGGCGGCGGCGCACCTCGTTCGCGGCCGCCATGGTGGCGCTCCAGGGCACGCCCTGGCCGGGATCGAGATCGAAGATCAGCCGATCCGGCTGCTCGAGTTTCGTCACGCGCGACCCCCAGGGATGGATCTCGACCACGCCCGCCTGCACCATGTTGAGGAGGCCGGCCAAGTCGTCGATCACCATCATGGGCTCCTTCTCGCCGACGTCGACGCGGCCGACGCTGTCGTCCAGGCCCTGCCAGGGATGCTTGGCGAAGAAGCATTTGGCGCCGGTGCCGGAGGGACAGCGCAACAGGCTGAGCGGCCGGCCGGTCACATGCGGCAGAATCCAGTCGGCGATCTCCGCATAGAACTCGGCGAGGCCTTGCTTGGTGATGCCCGGCTCCGGCCAGAGAATGCGCTCCGGATGGGTGAGCCGGACTTGTGCGAGCGCGCGCCCGCCCGGTGGCTTGGAGGTTATCGGCGCGGTCTCCAGCACGATCTCCTCGGCCGCCTTGTCCTCCCGCAATCCCTTGAACGATGCCGCCCGCAACATGCGATCCTGGGTCCAGCCCCGAAACTCGATCTCGCCGACCAGCCGCGGCGCGACCCAGCGCACCCCCTTCTCGGCGCCGGCCGGCAGCTGGTTGGCGAGCTGCGGTTTCTTGCCGACGATCGCCTCGAGCGCATCGCGCAGCGAGCGGGCCTGAGCGGCGGACCAGCCGGTCCCGACCCGGCCCGCATAGGTGAGCGCGCCGGCCGCGTGATAGCCGAGTGCCAGCGCGCCCACGGAACGGCTGTCTGCGCTCGAGGGAATGTAGCCGAGCAGCACGAATTCCTGCCGGTCGATGCACTTCGACTTGAGCCAATGCTCGCCGCGCCCGGAGCGGTAGGGCTGGTCCTTGCGCTTGGAGATGATGCCTTCCAGCCCGAAGCGGCAGGAATGCTCCAGCATGGTCGGCCCGTCCACCTCCAGATGCTCGCTGAACCGCACCGGCGGGCCCGCCGGTAGGCCCGCGAGTATCTGCTGCAGCAGGTTCTTACGATCAATCAGCACCGCCTTGGTGAGATCGAAGCCTTCGCAATAGAGGAGATCGAACACGAAATAGCGGAAGCGGTCCTGCCGGCCCGCCGCGAGGTCAGCCTGCAGATTGTTGAAGCTGGTGATGCCGCTTGCATCCTCGACCACCACCTCCCCGTCCAGGAGCCCGGAGGCGAGACCGATCTTCTTGACGGCGGCGGCCAGGCTCGAGAACCGCTCGGTCCAATCGAGCCCCTTGCGGGTCAGGAGTTGGACCGACGCTCCGTCGATGCGCGCCTGCAAACGGTAGCCGTTGTGCTTGATCTCGTGAATCCATTTGGGCCCGCTCGGCGGCTTCTCGCAGGGCGAGGCGAGGCTCGGCTCCTGGAACGCCGGCAACAGCTTTTTGCGGGCGCCATCGACCTTGCCGGGATCGGGCAGCAGGCGCTTGCGCGCCTTGGCGATCTTGCCGCGCGCCGCATGGTCGACCCGGATATCGCCGGCCGCCGCCAGCTCCTGGTTGGTGCGGCCGCTGAGATAGGAGGTGGTCTCCTCCTCGGCGATCTCGGGATCGCCCGGATGGCGGGCAAATTGGTCGTCCGCCTTCATCAGCAGCCACGGCTCGGTTTTTTCCCCCTTGCGCGGCCGGATGCGCACCAGATGCCAGAGGCCCCGGAGCCTTGTGCCTTCCAGCACGAAGGCGAGATGTCCCTTCTGCAGCCCGAACTGCGGATCGCCCTGCGGCAACCAGCGGCCGCGATCCCAGACGATCATGGAGCCGCCGCCGTATTCGCCCTTGGGAATGTTGCCCTCGAAGTCCAGATAATCGACCGGGTGGTCCTCGGTGCGCACCGCCAGCCGCTTCTCGCCGAGCGTCAGGCTCGGACCGCGGGTGACGGCCCAGCTCTTGAGCACGCCATCGAGCTCGAGTCGGAGATCGAAGTGCAACCGGCGCGCCGCATGCATCTGCACGACGAATTCATGGCCGTCGCCGCCTTCGGCCGACACGCCCGGCTCCGGGGTGCGGGCGAAGTCGCGCTTTTGCGCGTATTTCTCCAGTGCCTTCCGGGCCGGGGCGCGGCTGGTCTTGCTCTTGCTCTTTTTCTTGAGCGGAGCCACGGCTGATCCCGCCTTAGGCCGCGAGGTTCTGGCGCAGCCACTGATCGATCCGCTCCAGCACCATCTCGTAAGCATCCTGCTGCGAGAAGCCCGCGCGCTTGAGGACCTTGAACGAGTGATCGCCGCCAGCGACCTCGAACAGCTCGGCTGATGCTCTTAGCTTCGCGAGGATCGGCCGCAGCTCGTCCGGCGTACCGAACGTGTCGCGCGCGCCTTGCACGAACAGCATCGGCGCCTCGATCGACGCCAAGTGCTTGTCACGCAGCTGCTCGGGCTTGCCGGGAGGATGCAGCGGATAGCCCAGCAGCACGAGCCCTGCGACACCGGGAGCATCCCCGGCCGCCACCTGCGAGGCGATGCGCCCGCCCATGGACTTGCCGCCAATCGCCAGCGGACCGGGGTTGCGGCGCCTCACCGTCTCGATCACCGCCCGATAGCACGCTTCCAGCTTGTCCTTCGGATCCGGCAGCCGCCGGCCCTGCGCCATATAAAGAAAGTCGAACGTAACGGTATCGATGCCCCGCCCCGCCAGCGCGGTGGCGAAGCTCACCATGAAGCTGCTGCCCTGCCCGGCCCCGGCGCCGTGCCCGAGGATCAACGTGATGCCGGCCTGCTTGCCCTTGGGGGCCGGATAGAGGCTCGCGGTCACCTGCTGGCCGAGCGCGATCTCGACGGCGATCCGCTCAGACATTCTTGGCACCCGGCTCGTTGCTGGCGGGTTCCGCGGCGGGCGCGACATTCGCCATCTGGATCTCGCAATATTTCAGCGCCCGCTTGGCGCGCTCCGCCCAGGGCAAGTCGCGGTCGATCTTGAGATAGCGCCGCCACATGGGCGCCGCCTGCGCGTGCCGCTCCAGCCGCTGCAGGAACAGCGCCATGTTGAACACCGCGTCGGCATAGTCCGGATCGGCGTCGAGCGCGCGCTGCTCGCACTCGACCGCTTCGAGAAGCCGGCCGCCATCGTCGAGCAGATCGGCGAGATTGTGCCAGGCCGGCGCAAACTTCGGGTCGGCCCTGACGGCGGAACGGTAGGCGGCTTCCGCTTCCACGGTGCGATTTTGCGCCCGCAGCAGGTTGCCGAGATTGAGGCCCGCCGACGGATCTCCCGGATCGAGCTTCATGACACGCCGGTATTGAGCTTCCGCCGCCGCCGGATCGCCGCCCTCCTCGGCGGACTGCGCCTGCGCGAAGGCGGCGTCGGCGGTGTCGCCCGGCTCCATCACGTCGAGCACGAACTGGCCCTTGGAATCGGTGCGGCCCCGCACCTGCTCGACCAGCACCCGGTCGGAGGACTGCGGAAACAGCCGCAGGTTCGACAGCCGCGCGTCCGGCAGCCATTTGCGGATGTCGCGCAGGCTCTTGGTGATCACCGAAAGCGGCGTGCCGGAGCCAAGCAACTGCGCCACCTGGCGGGCGGCGGCGAGATCGCGGAAGCCGTAAAGGTCCTCGCGCGCCTCGATCAGGCCGAACATGGCGAGCTGCTCGACCGCCTCGGACGGCAGCTTGCTCAAGGCGGCGAGCTGCGTGGCCGTGTAGGTCTTGGCCTGCTCCTGCGGCACCGATTTGCCGACCCACTCCAAAAAGCGACGCTCGTTGACGATCGGGATGGAATAGGACTTGGCGGCGGCGAGGCTGTTCGACGGCCGCCCGTCGTCCTGCAGCGGCCAGCCGAGCTCGCCGACGATCAACACCCTGGTATCCTTGGTGACCCCCTCGCGCGGCTTGCCGCCGTGCTGCGCGACCAGGGCAAACGCCTCAGCCCGCTTCATCGACGCGAGCCGCCCCGTGAAGGCGATGACCCCGCCGTTGAGCGAACGCGCGTCGGGTTCCGGCTTCTGGCTCAGCGTCCAGCCTTCCTCTTGGCGGCGGTGCCGGCCCGCACCTTGGTGCTGGGTGCCGCCGGCTTCTTCTTGGTCTCGGCCCCGATGCTGGCGCGCAGCGCATCCATCAGGTTGATCACGCGCTGCGGCGCCGGCTCGTCCTTGGGCGCCTCGACGATGCGGCCGGCTTGCTTGGCGCGCAGCAGCTCGACCAGCGCGGTCTCGTAATGGTCGTTGAACTTCTCGGGATCGAAGTGCGCCGCCTTGGTTTCCAGGATGTGGGCGGCGAGCTGCCGCATCTCGGCCGGCAATTTCAGCTCCGGGATATCCTCGAAATAAGACGCCGGCTCGCGCACCTCGTAGGCGTAGCGCAAGGTGGTGGCCAGCAACCCTTTGTCGAACGCTTCCAGCATGACCACGTATTCGCGCCGCGACACCACCACCCGGCCGAGCGCCACCAGGCCCTTCTCCCGGATGGCGTCGCGGATGACCGCGAACGCCTCCTGCCCGACCTGGTCGGTGGGCGCCACATAATAGGGACTGTCCGGATAGCGGTCGTCGATCTCCGAGCGCGGCACGAAGCTGTCGATCTCGATGGTGTGGCTGCTCTCGATGCGGATCTTCTCGATCTCGTCGTCCTCGACCTGCAGGTATTGGCCCTTGCCGATCTCGTAGCCGCGGCCGATATCGTCCTTCTCGACCGGCTCGCCGGTCTCGGCATCGACCTGCTGCTGCTTGAGGCGGTTGCCGGTTTTCTTGTTGATCCGGTTGAACGAGACCCGCTCCGAGCTCGAGGTGGCCGGATAAAGCGCGATGGGACATGAAACCAGCGACAGCTTCAGATAGCCCTTCCAGTAAGCCCGGGGCGCCATGACTACTCCATACTCAGCCGAGACGGCGAACGTGCGAGGCGACGAACGAAGCTCCGGACGACCGCGCCCGGAAATCGCAACTCGATCAATTTTAGTCTTTTTTTGCGATTTGGTCGATGGGAACAAACAAACAACCCTCGCATCAAAAACACAACACGCCGTGAGGCGCCGGGTTCCAATGGTTAACGGAACCTTTCGGCGGCGGTCGCGACCGTAGCCCGGATGGAGCGTAGCGCAATCCGGGACAGCGCTCATGCGGGGCGAGGCGGTTCCCGGATTGCGCTGCGCCCCGTCCGGCTGCAGATTGCGATCAAAGTCCCCTTCTGCCGCCTCGCCGGTCCGGACATAATCCGGCTCCGAAGAAGGAGGCCAGAATGCCGTACGCCTTTACCCTCACCGCCACCATCCCCGCGTCCGCGCAGGACATCTATGACGCATGGCTCGACAGCGACGCGCATACCGAGATGACGGGCGGCGAAGCCGCCATGTCGGATGAGATCGGGGCCCAGGTAGTGGCTTGGGGCGGCTACATCACCGGCCGCAATCTCGAGCTGGTGCCGGGCGAGCGCATCGTGCAGTCATGGCGCACGAGCGAGTTCACCGAAGAGCACGAGGATTCGATCATCACGGTTACGCTCGAGAAGGTGGCCGGCGGCACCTTGCTGACGCTCACGCATAGCCGGGTGCCGGATGGACAGACCAGCTACGAAGACGGCGGCTGGCAGGTGCATTATCTCGAGCCGATGCAGGACTATTTCGCCGCGCGCAAACGCCCCGGCCGGAAAACGAAGGCGGCCGCACCCAAGGCAAGGGCAAGGGCGAAGCCGAAGGCCAAGCACACCGCCGCCAAGGCGAAACCCGCGGCGTCGAAGGCGAAGACGCGCGCCAAGAAAAGGTCCAAGCGCGCGGTCGTAAAGGCCAAGCCCAAGACCAAGAGGAAGGCCAAGCCCAAGAGGAAAGCCAAGCGCAAGACGAGCGCCGGCAAGCGGCGCAATTAGAGCGCGTACTCATGCGGCAATAGGCTCGTTTGTCGCAGCGCCGATCCGGATCAGAAATCCGGCTTGCTGGCGATCGGGATCTTGTACTCGAAAAGTCCCTGGTTGTTCTCGGCGCAGATGTCCTCGGCATACGACTGCGCCACGCGCCGGTAGCGTCGCATTCCGGACCACGGCTCATAGTAGGTGTCCGGGTCCTCCACCGTGAAGGTCGCTTCCATCGCCCGGCGGTCCTCGACCATTCGCCAGCGCTCGACGACGTGCAGCTTTTCGGTGTGAGGCGTGCGGTAAGTATCCACGTAGGTCTTGGTGTTGAGCCCGACGGTGTCGACCACCAGCGTGTCGCCCTCGTAATGGCCGACCAACTCGCCGTACCATGACGGCTTCGGATTGGGCGAGTGCGGCACGTCGAGATAGATGCGACGCACCTGCAAGTCGGCCGAACGCATGACCCACACCTCTTTCGAGGTTTGAAGGAACCAGTACGGGTTCTGGTTTCCACCCAAAGCCAGGAAACCGGGAACGCCTGAAGGCATGCAGCTCTGGCTCGGCGTGAATGCGATCTTGCCGGCAAGGACTTCGTCGTTGTCCTTCTTCATTGTTTCTTTGACCCACGGCTTCAGGTTCGGATTGGTCAGATCGGCAATATGATAGGTCGGTTGACGGCCCGTGCCGTTGGGAACGAACGGGTGCTTTGGATCGCTGGTCACCGGCGGCACGCGGCCTGGAACGGGTCGGAACTCACCCACCCCGATCCACCCGACGGTCAGGTCCCAGGAGAAAATAGGTGGGGCCGAGTTCTGTTGCGCCATCGCCGGCACGGCCCAGCCTCCTGGGAGACCGGCCACTATGCTGCCGGCGAGTGCAAGCTCTTTCAAAGTGAGCAGGGACATTCTTGTTCCTCCTCTTACGCTGTTTCTCCGCGATACCTTGCACGCAAGACCGCTTCGGCCACCAGAACGCACCATCTATTGGCCGATCGGAGGCAGGCCGCCCTTGTAGAGGAAGCGCTGCACCCGCTGACCCTGCACCTCGGCGGTGTAGATGTTGCCCTTGCTGTCGATACCGATGTTGTGGAGGTTTTCGAACTCGCCCGGGCCGCGCCCCACGCGCCCGAAGCTGCCGACCACCTGCCCGTCGCTGCGGCGGAGCACATGGATCTGGCCGTTGGGATCGTCCGAGGTGAACCAATAGGTCTGCCCCTTGTCCGGCCAGAACACGGTCGAGCCGGTGACACCCGGCGCAGTCGAGTCGCGCAAGACCAGTATCTCGCGGACAAAGGTGCCGCTCTTCTGGAACACCTGAATGCGGTTGTTGCCACGGTCGGAAACCACCACCTCCCCGTCGGTGGTGATCCTGATGCCGTGCACCGGATTGGCGAACTGCTGCGGCAGAACCTTCGGATCATACGTTATCTTCTCGTCCGTCGGCGGCTTGCCATAGGCGCCCCAGGTGCGCTTGAACACGCCCGTGTCGGCGTCGAACACGACGACGCGGTGATTGAAGTAGCCGTCGGCCACATAGAGCTCGTTGGTCTCCGGATCGACCACCATGTCGGCGGCGCGGCCGACGCGCGTTTGCTCCAGACTGTTGGTCTGCTTGGCCGACTTGCCGATCGACATGAGGAATTTGCCGTCGTTGGTGAACTTCAGGACCATGCCGTCGTCCTCGCCGTTGCCGCCGAGCCAGACATTGCCCTTGTAGTCGATGAACATGCCGTGCTCGTTTTGCGGCCAGTCATAGCCCTGGGCGGTCTTCGGTCCGCCCCACGCCTTGACCACGTCGCCCGCCTGGTTGAACTCGACGACCGAGGGGGCGGTGTAGCAGCAGACCGACTTGTCGCCACGCTCGGCGCGCTTGTCGCGATCATTCACCGTACGCGGTCGCTGGCTGATCCAGACATTGTCGTCCTTGTCGAGGAAAATGCCGCCGATCTGCCCGAAGATCCAATTGTTCGGCAGCGGCTTGGGCCAGCTCGCGTCGATCTCGAATTTCGGCGCCTGCTGCGCGACCGCGGCCGTCACCATGAACGCCAATGCGGCGGCGCTCGCGAGCGCAAAAGTCCGGGCAAGCTTCATGTATTCCTCCTTGGTGCGGCGCCGCGTTTCGTTCCGGCCGTCCGCTTCATTGACCAATTCAACCAATCCGGAGAGTTAAAGTCCCGGCTCCGTCATCCCGGAAAACCGCTCGCGCTCCCAGGCATCAATGAACGTAACCGCGTTCCCGATAATACTGCAAGGCGCCCGGCGCCACCGGCACGACCGGGCTGCGCGCCACGAGGCGCACATCGTAGTAGAACGGGTCGCCTTGCATTCGGAACAGTTCCTGATGCTCGTCGAGTGCCTTGGCAACCGCATAAGTGAAGCTGTCGGGGGCGTCGTCGCGGACGTAGATCACGTGGGCCGAGCGCATGACGGTCGGGATCGGCCTGTCCACACCTCGCAGCAGCGCCAGGGGCGCGGTCACTCTCATGTATCCCGGGACCTCGCCGAGATCGGCCAGGAGCGGCGCCGGTATGTCGAAGAAGATGAGGTCGTCGAGCTGACTGGCCTCGTACCAGACGCGTTGCTCGGGGGTGTTGACCAGAAGCGCGCCACCGATGAAGAGGTCCGCTGCGGCGCGTGGGCGGCGCTCCGACGTGTGAATGAAGCCGCCGCCGTTCGCCTTCAGCGCGTCCTCGGTGATGCCGTAGTAAGCGAGGAGCTTGTCTATCGCCGCATCGCGGTTGACGGTCGCGATCCATGTCGGCTTGGTCCGGTTCTTGACCTGCGACAGGTCGGTGATCCCGGAGGTCTTGTTCGCCGCGATCATCAAAAAATTCGGCTGTTGAACGGCGGCGATGACGCGGTAATTCCATCGCTGCCGGTTGTCCTTGGCGTAAGGCCCGGTACCGTTCCAGGCCGCCATCAGGTTGAGCTCGCTGGTGGCGCTGATGTCCGGTATCGCGTCCGGCGGCAGCTCCAGATAGGCCTTGGGGACATTGTCGGCCTCGGCAGGCCAAACCGGCTTGGTCTTATCGGCCATTTCCCGCGGCCCGTAGCTGGACCAGCAGACCCAGCAGATCTGTACGTCGTAGCCGGCGGGCTTGAGCGCCTCCTTGGTGACGGCGGCGAGAATGCCCCAAGGGCAGGCCTTGCAGGCCCCGCCAAAAAGCGGGCGTTTGACGTCGATGCCCGTCGGACCGACGACGCTGCTCGGTGCGATTCCTGCCATGGCGCCGCCGAACGCGGTGCCCTCGGACGCGGCCCCGCCCGACACCGCAGGCGTTTCAGCCGCCAACGCATCGGCCCGGATCCAGATGCAGCCGGAAAGCATCAGCACAAGCGAGACGCGGATCCAAGCTTTGAAGCCCATGCTTGCCTCCCTGTCGAACGTATCAACGGATTCCCGATTCAGCGCGGCAGGATGTATTTCCTCACTTTATGAGCACCGACATCCGCCGCATAGACATTGCCCATCGCGTCAGCCGCAATACCGGATGCCGAAGTGCCCGCTCCCACCGTAGTGAGGTCGCTCGGATCGGGAATGAATGCCAGCAATGACCCGTCGATCGCATTGCCGACCACGATGCCGCGCTGTTCACCCGGCTGCACCTGTGAGGAAGCGTTGCGTCGAACCGCCTCGTCGCGCAACGCGACGCCGGCATATATCTTGTCATCCGGCCCGACGAAAACCGAGCTTGGCTGGCCAAATTGGTGCCAAGCGGTGATGAAATTGCCGTCCTGATCGAAAACCTGGATACGACTGTTGCGACGATCGGCAACGTAGACGCGTCCGAGCGAGCCGCCGATCGCGATATCATGCGGGTCGTCGAAATCGCCCGGCGCCGGCCCTTCGTGACCCCAGGTCTTGATCAAGCGGCCATCCTTGGCGAATTTGAAGACGCGGGCATTGTGCGAGACATTGCCGCCATGGCCATCGGAAACAAAAATGTCGTCATTTGCGCCGATCGCCACGCCGGTCGGTCGATCGAAGGTATCGGTGCCCTTCCCGCCCACCCCCATCTTGCCGAGCATCATCAGCACCTTGCCGTTCTGGTCGAGCTTGAGAACCTCTTGCCCAAGGATGGCGCCCGCAGCGTTGCGCGCCGACATGCCGAGGACGGTCTCCTTGTCATTCACATCGCTGACCCACAGGTTGCCCTCATGGTCGACCGTGAAGCCGTGGGGATTGACGAACATGCCGCCGCCGAGGCTCTTGAGCAGCTTGCCGGACGGATCAAATTGCAGGATGGGCGGATTGGCATCGCCGCGACCGAGACAGGTAGCGATGCCGGGCGGCACGGTATTGAAGCAGCGATGGAAAACCCAAATATTGCCGTCGCTGTGGACATGCACGCGGATGACCTCGCCCCAACGCCCGCCGTTCATGCTCTCGGGCAAGGTCGGCCAGCCTTCGACAAGGCGATAGGGCTGGGGCAACTTGGTCGGGTTGGGGTATTGAGGCGACTGGGCGCGCCCAGCCGTTGCGAGGCAGGCAACAAGAAACATGTCGGCAACCAGCGCCATCACGGATCGAGCGGAATTCGCCATGGGGAAACCTCCCTGCAAACAGCTTTGTGGTTCGGCAGCGGTAGGGTCGAGATCAGTGTTCGTGGCGTCGAGGCAGCCAATCACCGGGCAGTGGTTGCGGCGCCTGCGCCGCGACCGACCGCGCGGCTGACGCGCCGCCGAGAAGCGATATGAAACCGCGCCGGTTCATGGACCGTCAACCCCTGGAGACCGCTCCCATTACCATAGCCGACATTCAGGCTGCGCGTTAGTGAGCACGCGCCCTGCCGCGCAATTCGGGTGGCACGACATTTCACTCCCTCGCCCCGAAGGGGAGACGGAGGTGAGGTGGTTAGCTTTTCGCTCGTGTTTCTCTTGCTCAGTTGCCGACAAGCTCCTTCGCCATATCGCGGGCGCACGCAATGAATAGCTCGGCCAACGGGCTCAGCGTTCGATTTGTCAGCGTCATGGCGACGATCGGGCGGGAGATTTCGGGGAACCGGATGTCAAGCGGCCGGAGGTTCAGATGTCCGGCCAGTCGGATCATCATGATGGGAAATATCGTGAGAAAGCCTCCGCTGGCCAGCAGGTTGTGGCAAAGCGGGACGGAAAACGACATCACGCGGCTGCGTGGAGGCTCGAGTCCGTTCGCGCGGAACGCCCGCGCGATGTGCAACCCCATCGTGGTATCCGCCGGGGGAAGAACCCAAGGCTCGTCCACGAGGTCGCGCAGGGCGATATTGCGCCGGCGCGCCCATTTGCTGCGAGCTCCGGCCATGACGGAATAGCGCTCCTCGAAAAGGGCCTCGGAATCAATGTCGTCACGGGAGGCTGCCGCGTCCGGCATGGCGCCGATCGCGAGATCGATATCGCGTTGTGGCAGATGGCGTTCGATGAATATGGCGGCATCACCGGTTGTGACCCGGAAGACGACGCGTGGATGTCGCCGCGAAAGTCGGGCGATGACCGCGGGGACGAAACCGGCGGCCCCCGCCTCCGTGCAGCCAATGTGCAACTGGCCGGCGCCGGGATCGGCGAGAAACTCGATCTGGCGCACGCTCTGGAGGAGCTCGTCGAACACGGCCGCGCCGCCTTTCAGCAAGGCGCGGCCGTAGATCGTCGGCTCGATGCCCTGCGGCGTGCGATCGAGCAGGCGGACACCGAGCGTTTGCTCCAGCGATTTGATCGCCTTCGAAACGGCGGGCTGGGAGATGTTTAGCTTCGCGGCGGCCCGCGCCATGCTTCCCCACGTCGCGACCGCCTGAAGCAGCCTGAGGTCGCTGAGCTTGAGCCGCCGAAGCACGCGGTTGTCGACCTCCATGGGACCTCTCCCTATGAATATTCGTGATAGGGATAGCACATAATCGAACTGGAGATTATAGGCCTGCGGCGATACCGGTTTGTCGTCGCAATGGCTCCAATCGAGGAAGGCGGCCATGAGGTTCCTGAAGCCCTTGCATCTCGCGCTCGCCGGCAGCCTTGCATGCGCCGCCCTGCTGTCGCCTCCGCTGACCACCCAGACGTCGGCCCAGAGCTGGCCGCAGCATCCCGTTCGGGTGATCGTACCGCTTCCGGCCGGGACCGCGATAGACGTATCCGCCCGCCTGTTTGGCGAGGAGCTGTCTCATCGGTGGAGGCAGCCGGTCATCGTCGAAAACGTCCCGGGCGCCGACGGTATCCTCGCCACGAAGGAATTCGTCAGCCGCACCGACGGACACACGCTGCTCTATTCCTTCGCCGGGCTGATCACCATCAACCCGCTCCTGTATAAGAGCCTGCCCTACGACCCGGCGCGCGACCTGGTGCCGATCGCGATCACGTCCGACAATTTCCTCGCAATCGCGGCGTCGAAGAAATCAAAGATCGGCTCGCTCGGCGATCTGGTGAACCTGTCGAAGTCGCAGCCGGGCAAGCTCAACTGGGCGGCTACCGCCGGAATCCCCTACTTCGCGTTCGCCGGATTCCAGAAACGCGCGCAGATCGACATTGTCTACGTCCCGTATCGGGACTTCACCCCGGCGGTGACCGACCTCGGCGAAGGTCGCATCGACATCGCTTCCACGGCGCTGACGCAACTCCTTCCGCATGAGCAGGCCGGCCACGCGACGCTGCTCGCGGTCATGAACCGGACCCGCTCTCCGGCCGCGCCGCACGTTCCGACTGCGGCGGAATCCGGCTTTCCCGACCTGACCTTCGACGGGGTAACGGGGTTCTTTGGCTCGGGCGGAATGTCGGCCGAGATGCGCGATCGCCTGGCGCAGGACATTCGTGCGGTCATCGAGATCCAATCGATCCGCGACCGGTTGCCGCCGCTGGGGATCGTCGCGCGCACCAGCACGCCGGCGGAATTTGCCGCCGCGATCGAGGAGCAGCGTGCAAAGATCGGCGCGATCGCGGCGGCGATCGGCACCGTCCCGCAATAGGCGGATCGCGCGGGGTATGGTGGGAACGGACGCAAGCGACTGCGCGCAACATGGACGGCCGGCGGACGGCTCATGAGCTCGGAAACCCTTTTCAGCATTTCTCAACGCCTGAATGCATCGGTCGAGGCGCTGGCGGCGCTCGGTGCGGAGCTTCGCTTGCGGCGCGACGGAACCGAGGTCGAGGCCCCGGTCCGCGACCGGCTGCGGGAGGTCATTGCCGGCCTTCAGCCCGGCCTGCTCGACTCGGTCGGTGGCGAGCAGGAGGCGGTGTGCCTTGCTTTCATCCAGGCGTTCTTCCGCCAAGCGCTCGACCTCCTGGAAAATCCGGCGCGCGCGCCGGGTTGGAGGTATGAGGATCCGATCGTCCTGCAGGCGATGGGGCAGGCGTCGCGGCGCGTCGTGCATGCGATCGACCAGTTGGCATCGCAACGGCCGCGGCTGCGTGCAACGCTGGAACGGCCGGGCGTGCTGCTCGACATCGGTACCGGGGCCGGCTGGCTGGCCATCGAGGCGGCCCAAACCTGGCCGGCGCTCGACGTCGTGGGCATCGACATCTGGGAGCCGGCCCTCGCTCTCGCGCGTAGAAACTGCGCCGAAAGCGGCTTGAGCCAGCGTATCGCGCTGCATCGTCGGGACCTCCGGCAACTCGATGAGCGCAATGCTTTCTCCGTGGCTTGGCTGCCTGGGCCGTTCGTCCCGCGCGAGATCGTCGAAACCGCCCTGGAGCGCGTACGCGATGCGGTGTGCCCGGGCGGCTGGATCGTTTTCGGGCTCTACGCGCCCGCGCCGGATCCCCTGGGCGAGGCGCTCAAGAACCTGCGTATCGTGCGCAGCGGCGGGCATCCCTGGTCCGCCGCGGAGGTGGAGACGCGGCTCGCCGCGCTTGGATTCGAGCAAGTCGAGGCTTTCGCGCCCGGCCCTCCGATCCTCTTGGTTGTCGGCCAGCTACCGGGCTGACCGAGACGATGGGCAGCCAAAATGGACGTTTTCGAAGCGATCAACTCCCGCATCGCCTGCCGCCAATTCATCGAGAAGCCGGTCGATCTCAAGACTGTGTGCAACCTGATCCGCGGCGCCGCGCGCGCCGCATCGAGCCTCAACCTGCAGCCCTGGAACGTGTACGCCGTCACCGGAGAGCCGTTGCGGGAGATCACCCGGCAAGCCTGCGAGGCGCTCGCGCACAAGGACGTGTGTGCGTTCGCAACCGAGTATGCCGAATGCCCGGACGAACTTTGGGAGCCGTATGAAGGCCGACGCGCCGACCTCGGCTCGCAACTATACGGCGCGCTTGGGATCAAGCGAGAGGACGCCAAAGGAAGGCACCAGCAAATCAAACGGAATTTCATGTTCTTCGGCGCGCCGGTCGGCGTCTTCATCACCATCGACCGCAGGCTAGGCCCCGGGCAATGGGCCGACCTTGGCGGCCTCGTCAACACCTTGGCGTTCCTGGCACGCGGGTACGGGCTCGATACGTGTCCACAGGTGCTGTGGATACGCATGCATGAAATCGTGCGGGCGTCGCTGCGCATCCCTCGCGAGGAGGTGCTGTATTGCGGCATAGCCATTGGCCATGGCGACCGCCGCCATCAGATAAACAGCTTCCGCACACAACGTGCGGAGTTGAGCGAGTTCTGTAAGTTCTTTGGCTTTGAATAGCCACTGTTGCGCGGCCAGCAACGTGACCCGTCAGCTAATGCGGCTTGTCGCCCGTCAGCGTCACCGGCGCCTTGCTCAGTCCCGCCGCCAGCTCGCTGACATCCGCTACCGACAGATGCGGCATTCGTCCGCCATCTCGCGCAGCTTGGCGGAGACGGCCTGATCCTTGACGTCATGGGACAGGTGCAACAGCGCATCGATGTGCTTGCGCAGACATTCGGGCGGCATCATCACGCGGTTCCAGGCCCCGATACTAAACCATTCCGCCGCGATTTAGGCTCCGGAAGCGATTCAATTGCGTGCACCGACTGCACAAAGAATTGGCGGGCTGAGGTCATTACTCGAGCCGCAGCGCGCCAGTCGGGCGCTTCAATCTTCGTGCGTAGGGGCGACCCTTGTGGTCGCCCGCCGGGCCAATCCCGCGACGAGAAGGGCGGGCACAAGGCCCGCCCTTACACACTACACAGGGCCATCCCTTCAATACCCTACCACAACGTGCCCATGCGGCCGATTCGGGCCGACAAGCCCGATGGCTACGTTCTAGGCTCATACCGCATGGCCACCGCCCCGGAGCGGAACTCCAGCCGGCTCACGAGCTTCAAGTCGACATGCTTTGATAGTCCCGCGAACAGCGTCGGCCCGTGGCCGGCCAGCCTGGGCTGCACCACGAACTCGTACTCGTCGATCAATCCCAGCTCCGCCAACGCCAGCGGGAGCTTCACGCCTCCCACCATCAATCCCTTGCCCGGCTGCCGCTTCAGCTGCTGAACGGCCTTCCCCAGCTGATCCCCGCTCACGAGCTCCGCGTTCCAATCGACGCGGCCCAGGGTACTCGACACGACATACTTCTTTGCCGCGTCGATCGTCCGGGCGAAGGGTTCCATCCAATCGGGCATCCAATCAGGCCTCACTCCCGTCCGCGCCACCGGCCGCCACGCTGCCTCCATCATTTCGTAGGTTACGCGGCCCAAGAGGAGGGCATCCGCCTGTGCGATATTCTCGGCCGCGTGACGATGCAGGTCTTCATCCGCGATCATCGCCCGATGATCGCAGCACCCGTCCAATGTGACGTTGATGGAATACCGAAGGGATCGCATCGCGTAAGCCTGCCGCGATCAGGTCGAGATCGGCCTATCCAAGCGCGCCCTGACGAGCATCAGTACAAATACGAAGCGCAAGGCAACAACGCGCTCCGCTCATTTTCCCGATAGGTAGAAATATCCGACCCGGTCGTTGGCGGGCGAGCCGAACCAGAAGCGGCCCTTCGCGTCGAGGAAGAAATCCCGCATCGTGTTCTCGGAATGGGGGAACGGGAATTCGGTGACCTCGCCGGTCTTGGGATCGAGGCGGCCGATCAGGTCCATCCATTCGGAGGAGTACCAGACCTTGCGCTCGGCATCGATGCCGAGCGCGTAAGGCGTCGGCTTCTCGCCGGGCAGCTGGAATTCCTTGAAGCGCTCGGTCTTGGGATCAAACTGGCCGATCTTGCCGCCCTGGAACTCGGCGAACCAGACCGTGCCGTCCTGATCGAGCTTGATGCGGCGCGGGAATCCGGTCGCGGTCGGCGGCTGATACTTGGTGACCTGCAGGGTCTTGGCATCGACCTTGCCGATGCGCCCGTCGCGCCGCAGCTCGGCGAACCAGACATTGCCGACCGGGTCGACCGAGATGCCGTAGGCGTTGGGCACGTCCGCGATGTGGATGAAGGTCTCGGTCTTGGGATCGAAGCGGGTCAGGCCGCCGGTCGACCACACCTGGCCGTCGGCGCCGATCCCGACCGTGTGCTTGCCCCAGTCGTCGGCGAATTCGGTGATCTTCTGGGTCTTGGGATCCCATTTGCCGAGCTTGTTGGAGCCCTGCTCGGTGAGCCAGACATTGCCGTCGGGCGCCGGCACCGCGGAATGGATCGCCGCCGTGCCCAGGTTGGGCACCGGATATTCCTTCACCTCGCCGCTCACCGGATCAAGCTCGCCGATGCGGTTGGCGCGGCCGTAGTAGGGAATCCAGAACTTGCCGTCCTTGTCGGGATGCGCGCTCCAGGGCATCCGGTTCGGGCCCGGCATCTCGTATTCCACATAGACGATCTTGAGCGCCTCATCGCTGAACTTGTGCACCGTCTCCCGGTATTGCGGCAGATCGGCCGGCGACTTCGCGAGCGTCGAGTCCTCGCCGAATGTATCGTTGAGATAGGACGCGATCTCGTCGGCCTTCTGGTCGGTGAACTGCAGCTGCGGGCGGTTGATGAAGAAGCCCATGGCCTCGCGCATGTAGGAAACACGGTCGCGCCAGCCCTCGGCATCCCGCTTCACCGCCGCCATGCGGGATTCGAAACCGTGGCAGGCGGTGCAATGGGTGAAGAACAGCTCCTTGCCGTGCGAATCCGGTAGCAGCTTGAAGCCCTGATAGAGCGAGATGTCGCTCCAGCGCACCAGGCCGGTCTCCAGGCTGAAATCGTAGGACGCGTTCTGGTCGGCCGCGAGCTTGATCCCGGTCCTGGGATCGCTCTTGAAGCCGGGAGCCCGGATCGCCAGCCGGTAGTCGCCGGCGGTCAGGTCCGGCACCTGGTAATGCCCTTGCGAGTCGGAGAGGACGCTCACCGTGATCTTGGTGGTGGCGTTGCGGGCCTGCACGAAGGCGCCGCGGAACGGAGCACCGTCCGGGCCCTTGACAGTGCCGGCGATGGTGGCGGCATCGGCCACCGAGGCGGACAAGGCCACCAGACACAGAACTCCAAGAGAGCTGAATGACCGCATGGGGCTTCCTCGCGTTGTGGGGCTTTCTCGCGTCTTGAATGACTTTGTGGCGGGTCGACCGGCCAGGCACACGACCCGCCGCGATCGGCCTGTAGCATTCGGCTCCCGGCACGGTCCGGTGTCAAGGCGGCCCCAAGCCCGGTGGAACACAAGACCCGGCGCCGCATTGACAGCAGGGCCTGCCGCCCTAATATCCGGGGCAGTTCCGAGGGGAGCTCCGGAAGGGAGCTGAGAGACCGCCCCGCCTGCGCCGGCTCCATGAGCCGCGAAGGCACCGCGGAGACCCTTTGAACCTGATCCGGGTCATGCCGGCGAAGGGACAGGACGCAAATTCCCTCCACCAGCACGTCCGGATCGCGTGGCGCAAGCCGCCGGCAAGTTCCGCGTCGATCGACGCGCATTCGAATGAACTCAGGCACCGGAGCGACCCGATGAACAAGCATATTTCCGAAACCGATCTCGCCGCCCCGAAGGTGACGACCGGCCCGCTGTCGGGTTCCCGCAAGATCTATGCCCGCCCCGAGACGGCGCCCGACCTGCGGGTGCCGCTGCGCGAAATTCCGCTGACCGAAGCCGCCAAGGCGCCGCCGGTCCTGGTCTACGATCCCTCCGGCCCCTACACCGACCCCGATGTGACCATCGACGTCGAAGCCGGCCTGCCCCGTACCCGCATCGAATGGGTGCGCGAGCGCGGCGGGGTCGAGGAATACGAGGGCCGGCCGATCCAGCCGGTGGACAACGGTAACGTCACCGGCAAGCACCTCGCCCGCAACTTTCCCAACACCAACCGCCCGCTGCGCGGCCTCGACGGCCATCCGGTGACCCAGCTCGAGTTCGCCCGCGCCGGCATCATCACCAAGGAGATGATCTACGTCGCCGAGCGCGAGAATCTCGGCCGCAAGACCATGCTGGACTGTGCGCAGGCGGCGCATGACGACGGCGAGAGTTTTGGCGCTTCGGTGCCGCTGTTCGTCACGCCGGAGTTCGTGCGCAGCGAGATCGCGCGCGGGCGCGCCATCATCCCCTGCAACATCAACCATGCCGAGCTCGAGCCGATGGCGATCGGCCGCAACTTTTTGACGAAAATCAACGCCAATATCGGCAACTCGGCGGTGACCTCCTCGGTCGAGGAGGAGATCGAGAAGATGGTGTGGTCGATCCGCTGGGGCGCCGACACCGTCATGGATCTCTCCACCGGCCGCAACATCCACAACACCCGCGAATGGATCATCCGCAACTCGCCGGTGCCGATCGGCACGGTGCCGATCTATCAGGCGCTGGAGAAAGTCGACGGCGATCCGGTCAAGCTCGACTGGGAATGCTACAAGGACACGCTGATCGAGCAGTGCGAGCAGGGCGTGGATTATTTCACCATCCATGCCGGCGTGCGGCTCGGCTACATCCATCTCACCGCCAACCGGGTCACCGGCATCGTGTCGCGCGGCGGCTCGATCATGGCGAAGTGGTGCCTGGCGCATCACCGCGAGAGCTTCCTGTACGAGCGCTTCGACGAGATCTGCGACCTGATGCGCAAATACGACGTGTCGTTCTCGCTCGGCGACGGGCTCCGCCCGGGCTCGATCCGCGACGCCAACGACCGCGCCCAGTTCTCCGAGCTGGAGACGCTCGGCGAATTGACCAAGGTGGCCTGGGCCAAGGGCTGCCAGGTGATGATCGAGGGCCCCGGCCACGTGCCGCTGCACAAGATCAAGATCAATGTCGAGAAGCAGCTCAAGGAATGCGGCGAGGCGCCGTTCTACACGCTCGGGCCGCTGGTGACCGACATCGCGCCGGCCTACGACCACATCACCTCGGCGATCGGTGCCGCCATGATCGGCTGGTTCGGCACCGCCATGCTCTGCTACGTGACTCCCAAGGAGCATCTCGGCCTCCCTGACCGGAACGACGTCAAGGACGGCGTCATCGCCTACAAGATCGCGGCGCACGCCTCCGATCTCGCCAAGGGCCACCCGGCCGCGCAGCTGCGCGACGACGCGCTCTCGCAGGCGCGCTTCGACTTCCGCTGGGTCGATCAGTTCAACCTCTCGCTCGATCCCGACACCGCGCGCTCCTATCACGACGAGACCTTGCCCAAGGATGCCCATAAGGTGGCGCATTTCTGCTCCATGTGCGGACCGAAATTCTGCTCCATGAAGATCACCCAGGACGTGCGCGACTACGCCGCGACCTTGAACGACAAGGAGCAGGGCATGGCACAGATGAGCCAGAAGTTCCGCGACATGGGGGCGGAGGTTTACGTGGACGCGGAGGCGGTGAAGGCGAGCAATCGGGCGCTGTAGCGCCTACCAGCATCGCGGAGACGTTTGGTCTATGCCGACGAAATCGAACGTAAGCTGGAGCCATGTTAGCGACGCTACTCCGTAGGGTGGGCAAAGGCGGCCACGAGACTTCGGTTGATGCACCACGCCGGACCCGCCGTGCCCACGCGGAGCAGACTCAATCTGTCGAAGAAGAGTTCGCGTGGGCACGGCGCCAAAAGCGCGCCTTTGCCCACCCTACGGGCTTGAGATGAACCGGGGACTGAACATTCGACAGGTAGGCTGTAAGGCGCCGTCAGGCGCAACAACAATCGGAGGGGCGTTCATGAATAGGTTGTCGATCGCGGCATCACTGCTCGGACTGGCTATGATCCTGTCACCCGGCGTCGGCGCACAGGCCGCCGAGCTCAAGGTCATGGCGGGCGGCTCGATGACCGCCAGCCTGAACGAGCTCGGGCCGCAGTTCGAGCGCGCCACCGGCCACAAGGTCGCGGTTCACTTCGCGGCGACGCCGGACCTCATCAAGGAAGCCACCTCCGGAACGCCGTTCGACCTCGGCGTGGTGCCGGTCGACGTCATGAAGGATGCCGCCGCCCGCGCCCACTTCGCGCCCACGCCGACGATCGACATCGCACGGGTCGGCTACGGCGTCGCCTTCCGGGCCGGCGCCCCCAAGCCCGACGTCGGCACGCCCGAGGCGCTCAAGCAGACGCTCCTCAAGGCGCAATCCATCACCTTCATTCCGGGAAGCGCGGCCGGCGCCTACGTGCTCAAGGTGTTCGACCGTCTGGGAATCGGCGAGGCCATGAAGGCCAAGACCAAGCCGCAAACCGTGACCGGGGCGATCGCCCAAGCGGTGGCGAAAGGCGACGCCGAGCTCGGCGTGTTCCTCACCAATGTGCTGATCGCTCCCGGCGTGGAGATTGCGGGCCCCTTCCCGGGCGACTTGCAGGACGAGCTGGTGTTCACGGCGGCGGTCGCTACCGACAGCAAGGAAGCGGAAGCCGCCAAGGCTTTCATTAGTTTTCTCAAGACGCCGGAAGCCGTTGCGGTGCTCAAGGCCAAGGGCATGACGCCGGGGTGAGACTTAGGCCAACCGCCGCGATCCTTAGAGTTCAGACTAGAACGACACGCTGGTCATTCGAGCGGCGCTCGAAGGCACCCCCTCGATCTACCGGGAGGTGGAAATCGAGAGATCGAAATCGCTCTACAACCTTGCCGAGGCGATCACTTCGGCCTTCGCCTTTAACTTTGACCACGCCTTCGGCTTCTACAGCGGCCTCAAACCCGCGACGATGATGCGTACCAGCCCAAGATATGAACTGTTCGCCGAAATGCGTGATGCCGATCCCGGCGTTCTCAGCGTGAAAAAGACCAAGGTTGCGCGGGCCTTTCCCGCCATCGGACATGCGATGCTGTTCTTGTTCGATTACGGGGATGACTGGCTCTTCCGCGTGAAGTGGGAGAGGACGGCAAAGAACGCGAAGTTTCGCTATCCCCGGATCGTCGCGACCCATGGCGAGGCTCCCGAACAGTACCCGGACCCCGAAAATTTTGACGAGGACACTCCGACCTACGGGATCAATCTGGCCACAGGCCAAAGAATAAAAGTCGGTAAGCGTAGCTTGTAGGCGAATTGGCCAAGGGCGATATCCATCCTCAGCGGCCGCAAGCTGGGTCCGGTTGCAAATCATGATACAATCGCCGCGGCATGGGAAAATCGACACGCGCCCCGATCCTGGCCGCCGGCGGTATCGTGATCCGCAGCGGCGCTAAGCCGCTGGTCGCAATCGTCCAGCGCCGGAGGGACAACGCGTGGGTTCTGCCGAAGGGCAAGCTTAAACCCAATGAAAAGCCGATCGCCGCGGCCAAGCGCGAGGCGACCGAGGAGACCGGCTGCGCCGTGCGGGTGCACGAATTTCTCGGCGTGATCTCCAATCTGGGCGGCAGCGCGCCCAAGATCACCCATTTCTGGCGCATGCAAGCCATCGATGACTCGGCCGGCAAGCTGATGAGCGACGTCAAGGCGGTGGAATGGCTTCCGCTGCGTGCGGCGATTGATCGGTTGAGCCTGCCCCACGAGCAATCCTTCCTGCGCCACATCGGTCCCCATGCTTTGAGAGGGGCAATGGAGAAGGCGCGCGCCACGCCGGCGTCCACGACAGCTCAGCCGCCGCTCGACAGAGCGCCGCCAGCCATTCCTCCTGACGTCGCGGCTGCACCGCGCGCCCGATCGCAGCGCTGGGATGTTCTGGCGCGGCTTGGGAAGCGCTTGCAAGCAGCACTCGGCCGGACCGAGTAGAGGAGCGGGCACCTGTGCCTTTCCGACGGATCGACGCGTACCCGCAGCCTTGCACATTCATGTGATCGGTGTCATGCCTCAGGTCCAATCATCGATGATGACGTTCGTCAAATACGACGGTGATGCTGGCGAGTTGGACATCACGTTCGCGAGCGGCAAGACCTATCGCTACCTGCGGGTACCTTTGGAAATCTACGATGGATTGCTCGATGCTGAATCGAAGGGTGAATTCTTCAACGACAACATCAAGGACGCGTTCGTCCATAGCGAGGTCATGAGCAGGCGCGGTCGCTAAGTGTACCCACGACTTGATTGCTTCCCTTTCCGCACCCGGCAAGGCAAATCAGGCGAAGCGTAGTCCGGTGCGTCGGTGCGATCAGAGCAGAGTGCGCGGTGCTAATCCGCTCCCGGCCGCTTCCGGGTCATCGGCGGTCTTGGTATATTCATTCCCGGACTGGGCTCGTCCAGGTCCTCGCCGCGGCAAAGCGTCAACAATCGTCATCAGGGAGGAGACCACCATGAATCGCTCATCCGCCATCGCGATCGCACTCTTGCTCGCCGGCTCCGCCGCGCTCCTGCACGCCCCCAACGCGTCCGGCCAGGCGGACGCCGGCTGGGTCGCGCTGTTCGACGGCAAGAGTCTCGACAACTGGACCCGCATCGGCGACGCCAACTGGGCGGTGGCGGACGGTATCGTGGCGGCCGACAAGGCGAGCGGCATCAGCTATCTGGTCTCCAAGACCACCTATACGGATTTCCAGATCAGGTCCGAGTTCTGGGTCGATGATGAAGCCAACAGCGGCATCTTCATCCGCTGCGTGGACCCTAAGAAGGTCGACGGCAAGACCGCCTACGAGGTGAACATCTACGACAAGCGCCCCGACCCGGCCTATGGCACCGGCGGCATTCCCAACGTGGCGAAGGCCGCGGTGGCGCTCAAGGCCGGCGGCAAATGGAACACCTACGAGATCACCGCCAAGGGCCCGAAATTCACCGTGACGCTCAACGGCACCAAGACCGTCGACGGCGCCGAAGACGGCAAATTTCCGAGTGGCCATATCGCGCTCCAGTACGGCCAGGGCGTGGTCAAGTTCCGCAAGGTGGACATCAAGCCGCTCTGAGGCGCGACGGATCATCCGGGCCGCCCTGGTTCGGCGTTTCCAAGCTTTGAATCATATCGGGCGGCCTCATCTATTGGCAGCTGCGCAACTGCGTCTCCACGTCGTCGTCCCTGCCAAAGCAGGGACCCATACGTCGTGCCCTATCGATGGACTGCCATAGCCCGTCGAAGACGGGCGTAAACGCCCTGATGGTATGGGTCCCGGCTCTACGGCCGGGACGACAGAGATCTCTGCATGATCGGTTTCATGGAATCGGTCCACCAGGCGGTAAGGCCCGGCATTCCCCTGCGCGAATGCATGGCTCCGGAGCCTGGGTCATTGAAAATACAATCCGAGAGCAATGAACTAACGCCCGCAAGGCATCGGAGCTATGCAGCCCACGCACATCCAGGCCTGTTGTTCCTGCAAACAACAGGAGAAAGTACAAGCGTTCTTCGGCCCGACACAAAAAAGCCCGGGGCGCGTTTTCGGCCCGGGCACATTTCGCCAGTTTCAATTTCACGAATAATCTGATTTGCCAGGGGCGTCAAGCAACAGGTGCGCCGGCTACGGCTTCCGACTCGGCGGCGCCGGCAACGCGTTTTCGACGTCCTGCTCGAGCCGCGCCAGCTGCCGGTCCATCGCATCCGTCGAAATGAACCGCGCGAACATCTGATTGGTGTCATACCGAACGTTGAAATAGAGGTCTCCGAAGGTGCGCAGGAATTGTCCGGCCGGAAGGCCCGGCGCGCCGCCGCCGGGCATCGCGGGGATGAGGTACAGCAGCGAGAATTCGGAGTTGGGCGGAACGGTTTGCGATTCGCCTGCACTGACCGGACGACCGGCAAGAACCAGCCGCGGCTTGATCTCCTTCTGGTCGAGATTCGAACGAAGGACGGCCGTCAGATTACGAAGCGGACGATCCGATGAATTCCTGGCGTGAATCTCGATGCCATCGATCCACAGCAAGCCGCCGGATCGCCGCGACACGAGGAAAATCGAATCCGGCGCGTCGATCTTCCATTCCACCATGTCGTCGCCGCCGGGGACGCCCACCGTGCTGGCGGTTACAGTCACGAGGCGATCCGGCGAGCTCTGGGAGCGCCATATCGCTACGGTAGCCGCGATTGCGACAGCACCGCAGATCGTTGCTCCAACCAATCCGGGCGCGGTGGTGCGCCCGAGGATAATACACAGAGCTGCACCGATGAGCCCCGCCGCAATCAGGTGCCAAGCTTCTATTTGGATGAGGAGCTGCAGCATGGAGAGCATGAGGCGTCCCGCCGAGATGAGCTTCTGGACATCGGCCCTCGATCACCGCGCGAGCCCTTGATTGCCGACAGTGGCTCGCGCAGCGACCGCTCTCCACTTGAGCGGTGCTGGGCGGGCTCGTGAGATTTGCGCTTGCAACGGCCCCAACGGATGATGAGAACATAACAAGAACGACAAGTCAAGCCTGGGTTCTTACGTGCAGGGCCATTCGATCATGCGGGGCGCGCATCAATCAACGAGCCGAGGCGGCGACCGCATTCTAAATCCACGACAGTTGGAGCGGCCATTGGAAGCGCAGAGGGCTGAGATATGCATGTCCATTTCGACTACCATTCGCAAACTCAGCGGATAATTCATGTCACACCGTTTCTCTGGCTGATTTGTGCCGCGGGGTGGCTGAGTTATATGACCGATGAGACCAACGAGATCGCCGGCTACCTCGCATTGCTCGCCTTCGGGTGGCTGTTTGTGGCGAATCGCCTGATGGGCGTTCTTGTGCTGCGTCGTGGTGGGCGCCTGGGGCCGATCGATCTCTCCAAGAACAACTCTCCGACCCGCATTGAGAAGCTTCTGAACTGGTTGATTCTTGCTGTCGCGCTCGGGGCCGGCGGCGTCACCGCCAACATGTCGGTACAGGGCGTCGGGCGTGCGGAAGCGAAGATTCTGATCGCTTTCATTGTCCTCCTGGCCATCACGGGCTTGATCGACGGAGCTTTGACCATTGCGGTCATCATCCTGTCGGGCTTTCGGATCCGGCCTGTGCGAGGCTGAGGACAAAATCGATCTCCGCACGCATTTGATTGGGCGCTGCACAATCTTCATCGCCCTGCCTCACGTCCCGATCATGGCAGCATTCTGTCGCTAGCGTTCAGGCCTCGTTCACAGCGAAGGGAGGAACCTGCACACAGGGACGACGCTTGTTTGTCACACAACAAATTCCGAGGTGACGTCATGCGAAAGACTCTGACTGTTCTCGCCACCGTCGCGACGGTCGCGGTCGGCGCGGTCGCCGCGCCGAGCGGCGCGGAAGCGCGCTGGGGCTGGGGTGGAGGCTGGCGTGGAGGCTGGCGTGGGCCCGGCCTGGTCGGCGGGCTCATCGCCGGCGGGCTGATCGCGGGCGCCCTGGCGCCGCGCTATTACGGCTACGGCTACCCCGCCTACTACGGTGGCTACTACGACGGCCCGTACTGCTGGCGCCGGCACTTCAACGGCTGGCGGTGGGTGTCCTACCGGGTCTGCTGACCCGGCGGACCGTTTCGTGCTGCACTGCAATAACCTTGACGCCTGCGCAGCGGGCGTCAGGGTTTTATTTCGGCTTGGTAACGATTTACATACCAAAATTCCGACAAATTGAGCGTTCTAGATGCGCCCGTTTGTGGGTGGGCCTTTCGCTAAGATTCGCCAAAACCTGAACTTTTCGTGCGCTCGGCACCCGCCGACCGCTCATCGAGGAGACTTAAATGAACAAGACCTTGACTGCCCTCGTTGCGGCCGCGACCCTGGCCGGGTCGCTGGCTGGCACCGCGACAACCGCTTCCGCGCAACGCGGCCTCCTCCCCGGGCTCATCATCGGCGGCATCGTCGGCGGGGCCATCGTGGGCGCCGCCACTGCGCCGCGGGGCTATGTGGTCTATCCCGGCTACAATGCGCCGCTCAATGGCCCAGGCTGCTACTGGACCCGCCAGCCGGTGTACGATCCGTATGGCAACATCGTCGGCTGGCGCGGCCGCCCCTTCCAGGTCTGCCAGTAAGCGGCGAGACCGATCCCGCCCGGCATCGCTGCCGGACGCAGGCTTCCAACCCGGCGAGCGCACTTAGCGCCGCCGGGTTTTCTTATGCGCCGGTTTTCTTATGGGTCGATGCCGCGCGGTCGGATCAATGACCGCCGGCCTGCATGTGGGCGAGCAGCGCCGCGGTCGGCCAGCAGTCGGTCTTGAGGCCGTTCGCCTTCTGATAGGCGCCGAGTGCCGAGCGGGTGAGCATGCCGGCCTTGCCGTCGACCTTGTCCTTGTAGATGCCGAGCCGGGTCAAGGTGCGCTGCATGGTCTCGACCTCGCCGGTGCGCAGCTGCGCGTTCTTGCTCCAGGGCGTCTCGAACGGGCGCGGATCGGTGATGCGCTCGCTCAGGTGGCCGACGAATAGGACGTAGAGATCGGAGAAATTGTATTCCTTGATCACGTAATAGTTGGCGAGCGTGAGGAAGGCCGGCCCATAGGTGCCCTCGGGCAGCAGCAGCGATGCTGGCGCCGCTAGCTCTGCGGGGGTGGGGGCGCGCCGATAGGCCGGCACATAGCCGCGCTTGAGCCAGGCGCCGACCGGCTGGGTGACCTCGGGGACCGCCTGCGTGCAATCCACGTCCTTGGGCGCATGCACCTCGTAGGCCCAGCGCAGGCCGGGCTGCCAGCCCTTGTCGAGAAGCTGCTTGGCCGCGGAGGCGAGCGCGTCCGGCACCGAATTCCAGATATCGCGGCGGCCGTCGCGGTCGAAGTCGACGGCATATTTGTAGAATTCCGACGGCAGGAACTGGGTGAGCCCCATGGCGCCGCCCCAGGAGCTGCGCATGTCGGCGAGCTTGACGTGGCCCTCCTCCAGCATTTGCAGCGCCAGCAGGAACTCCTGGCGGAAGAAATCTTTGCGCTTGCCGTAATAGGCCTGGGTGGCGAGCACCCGGATGGCATTCTTGGGCAGCTGGTAGCGGCCGAAGTCGGTCTCGCGACCCCAGATCGCCAGCAGCACGTTGCCGGGGACGCCGAATTGCCGCTCGATGGCGGCGAGGGTCGTCTGGTGCTGGGCGGCGAGCCGCTTTCCCTCCTCGGCCAGCCGCGCGATGTTGGCTTCCTTGATGTAGTCGGCAGGGGTCTGCACGAACTCGGCCTGGCCGGGCGTCGGCGTGCCCTGCTTGCCGGGCAGGTCGAGGTCCGGCAGCGAGAGATCTGGCTCGAGCGCGCGGGTCGCCAGATCGAAAGTGGCGCGCGACACGCCGACCTCCTGCGCCTGCGGCCACAGCCCGGCGAGCCATTGCGTGAAGGCGGCGTCGGCGGCCGCAGCCGGCGAGGTCGCGAGCCAGGCGAGGCCGAGGACGATACAGAGGGGGCGGATCAATAAAGTCATGTTGGCCGTGGGCGATTCGGATAGTGCTGAGCCTAGCCTCGGAATAGCGACGAAGATAAGGAAGCGGCGGCCACGACGGTGCCTTCCTGATCGCGATGGCCGGGACAAGCCCGGCCATGACAAATGATTTGCGTCAGCGCACCGCCAGGATGAACACGCGCGGGAACGGCAGCAGCACCCGGCCGTCGTGGCGGGTCCCGTAGTGCTGCTTGATCTCGGCGAGATAGGCGGCCAGGAAATCGGGGCGCATGGCAGGCGCGAGCGCATCGAGAAATGGCCGAAGCGCCGAGCCCTTGAACCATTCCACGATGGCGGCGTGATCCGCCATCACGTGATTGTAGACGATGTGCCAGAGGTCGAGCTGTGCGCACAACGGCTTGAGCAGATCGTAATAGCCTTCGGGCCTCGGCAGCGGCTCGCGGGCGGCCGATGCCAGTGCCGGGTTGCCGGCCCACGGGCCGCTACCGGCCACCTTGCTCATGAGGGCGAGCGCGGGCTCGTTCATGTTGTCGGGCATCTGCACCGCCAGCACGCCGCCCGGGCTCAAGGCCTGCAGCATGCGCCGCAGCACCGCCGGGTGGTCCGGCAGCCACTGGAACGAGGCATTGGTGAACAGCAGGTCGGTGCCCGCCAGCGGGGACCAACTCGCCAGGTCGGCCTCGATGAAGCTGCATTTGGGCAGCCGCGCGCGCGCCTGCGCCAGCATGTCGGGCGAGGAATCAAGCCCGATCACCTCGGCATCCGGGTAGCGGGCGATCAGCAGCTCGGTCGAGTTGCCCGGCCCGCAGCCGAGATCGACGATGCGCTTGGGCCGTGTAAGCGGAATCTGCGCGATCAGATCGCGCGGCGGCCGCGTGCGCTCGTCCTCGAACTTCAGGTATTGATTGGCGTTCCAGTCGGACATTGAAGCGGTCCCTCGCGCTCCGTGTCATCGCCGGGCTTGTCCCGGCGATCTCGATAACAAGAGCACCGTGCGTCCCTCATCGAGATGGCCGGAACAAGTCCGGCCATGACAAATCGAAGAGTCACCCGGAACAAACGATGCTCTAGCGCGAGAACTTCTTGTATTTGATCCGGTGCGGGATGGTGGAATCCACGCCCAGGCGCCGCTTCTTGTCTTCCTCGTAGTCCTGGTAGTTGCCCTCGAACCATTCCACGTGGCTGTCGCCTTCGAATGCCAGCATGTGGGTGGCGATACGATCGAGGAACCAGCGATCGTGGCTGATGATGACGGCGCAGCCGGCGAAGTCCTCGAGCGCCTCCTCCAGCGCGCGCAGCGTATCGACGTCGAGATCGTTGGTGGGCTCGTCGAGGAGGAGCACATTGGCGCCCGATTTGAGCATCTTGGCGAGATGCACCCGGTTGCGCTCGCCGCCCGAGAGCTGGCCGACCTTCTTCTGCTGGTCGGCGCCCTTGAAGTTGAACGCCCCGCAATAGGCACGCGAGTTGACCTCGCGCTTGCCGAGCTGGAGCTGGTCGAGGCCGCCGGAGATCTCCTCCCAGACGGTGGCCTTGTCGTTCAGCGCGTCGCGCGATTGGTCGACATAGCCGAGCTTGACCGACTCTCCGATCTTGATGGTGCCGGCGTCGGGCTTGTCCTGGCCGGTGATCATGCGAAACAGGGTGGTCTTGCCGGCGCCGTTGGGCCCGATAACGCCGACGATGCCACCCGCCGGCAGCTTGAAGGTGAGATTGTCGATCAGCAGATTGTCGCCGAAGCCCTTGGTCAACCCCTCGAAGTCGACCACGTTCTGGCCCAGCCGCTCCGACACCGGGATGACGATCTGGGCGGTCTGGGTGGTGCGGTCCGCGGCCTTCTTCAGCAATTCCTCGTAGCGCTGGTAGCGCGCCTTGGACTTGGCCTGGCGGGCGCGCGGGCTCGCCGCGATCCATTCGCGCTCGCGATCGAGCGTGCGCCGGTGCGCCTCGTCCTCGCGACCTTCCTGCACCAGCCGCTTCTGCTTCTGCTCGAGCCAGGAGGAATAGTTGCCCTGGTAGGGAATGCCGCGCCCGCGGTCGAGCTCGAGAATCCAGCCGGTCACATGGTCGAGGAAGTAGCGGTCATGGGTGACGATCAGGATCGCGCCCGGATACTTGTGCAGATGGCCTTCCAGCCAGGAGACCAACTCCGCATCGAGATGGTTGGTCGGCTCGTCCAGCAGCAGGAGCTCGGGCTGCTCCAGGAGCAGGCGGCAGAGCGCGACCCGGCGCCGCTCGCCGCCCGAAAGCTTGGCCACGTCGGCATCGTCGGCCGGGCAGCGCAACGCATCCATGGCGAGATCGACCTTGGAATCGATGTCCCAGAGGCCCTTGGCCTCGATCTCGTCCTGCAGCTTGGTCATCTCGTCGGCGGTCTCGTCCGAATAGTTCATGGCGAGCTCGTTGTAGCGGTCGAGCACCGCCTTCTGGGGGGCGAGCCCCAGCATCACGTTCTCGCGCACCGACTTCGCCGGGTCGATCTGCGGCTCCTGCGACAGGTAGCCGACCCGCGCCCCCTGGGCCACCCAGGCCTCGCCGTTGAACTCTTTGTCGGTCCCGGCCATGATCCGCAGCAGGGTGGACTTACCGGCGCCGTTGACGCCCAAGACGCCGATCTTGGCATCCGGGTAGAACGACAGATTGACGTCCTCCAAGACCTTCCGGTGTCCCGGATAAGCCTTTGTCAGACCATGCATATGATAGATGAACTGGGCCATGAAGCCGCCCTGCCCTCGCGGTTGGGCACGAATCGCGCCGATGGGGGGAATTAAGGCGTTGATTTAGCGATGGCAGCCCGCCAGAGCAAGCCGTCGCGGGGATTTAAGTTTTCCGCCGCCGACCCGAGCGGGCCGCGCCGATTTCGGCAGGTGGGCGCGCCGGCGACTTGCACCCGGGCCTTCCGCATTTACCGAAACTGGCGCGGATAACCCTTCGGAAACGATGATTAAAATGCGCGCCGAAGGTCCGATAAATAAGCACCAGTTTTTAACGAATTCCGGCCGAATGTCGGCGCTGAACCCAGGCGCATTCGGTGGCGACCAATGGGTGATGCCGGGCGAAACTCCCGGCGAGACGGCGAACCAGCCGACGGGAGCGCGTGATGGCTACGGCCAGAAAGGCAGTTCAGGTTGGGGTCCGGGCAGCGCCCACGTTCGCTGTCGAGCTCGCCGACATCCTGCGCCAGCTCAAGGCCATGTTCGACCCTTACCGCCCCGAGCTCCACTACATGCGCGGCCCCGGGCCCAAATGGCACGCCAAGCACCGCCCCGCCGCCGCCGAAGCGCACCCAGCCCCCGGCCTGTTCCACGCGGAAGCGTGAGCGCCGGGCATACGGCGTTCAATCCATCGTTTGCCCTGGAAAGGCGCCGGCACACGGCGTCCCTCGCCCCGCTTGCGGGGAGAGGGCGACGCGGCAATAAAGAAAACCCAATCTCGGCCCGGTGAGGGGGCGTTTCAACGCGCTCAAACTCGCGGGGGCGCCCCCTCATCCCGACCTTCTCCCCGCGCGCGGGGAGAAGGAGTGCGAGGCACTGCGTCCCTGAACAGGCGCATCGCACCCGCCTATTGCATTTCGCGTTTGCTATAGTGGCCGCCACCCTTCCCGCCATCCCCGCCCCAATCCGGACAGAACCGTGCCATCAGCCAAGAAGCTCCATCGCTGCGCCATCCTCGACGACTACCAGAACGTCGCCCTCGGGCTGGCGGATTGGGCCAGCCTCGCCGGCGAGGTCGAGTTCACGGTGTTCAACGCCCCGCTCGGCGGGCCGGCCGAGATCGCGCGGGCGCTGCAGGGCTTCGACATGGTGATGCTGCTGCGCGAGCGCACCGCGTTTCCGCGCGAGGTGATCGAGGCGCTGCCCGAGCTGCGGCTGGTGATCTCGACCGGCAGGCGCAACTGGATGCTCGACGTCGCGGCCGCCAAGGCGCGCGGCATCGTGTGCTGCTATACCGAGACCACCGGCAACCCGACCACCAGCCTCGCCATCGCGTTGATGCTCGAGCTGACCCGGCATGTCGGCTACGAGAGCGAACGCCTCAAGCACGGGTCGCCGTGGCAGAGCACGCTCGGGGTCGATATCGAGGGCAAGACGCTCGGGCTGATCGGCCTCGGCCGGCTCGGCTCCAAGGTCGCCACGATCGCCCAGGCGCTGGACATGCGGGTCATCGCCTGGAGCCAGAATCTCACGGCCGAGCGCTGCGCCGCGGTCGGGGTCGAGCTCGCGCCCTCCAAGGAGGCGCTGCTGCGGGCAGCCGATATCGTGAGCCTGCACGTGGTGCTGTCGCCGCGCACCCGCGGCCTGATCGGCCATGCCGAATTCGCCCAAATGAAGCCGAGCGCCTATCTGATCAACACCGCGCGCGGGCCGATCGTGGACGAGGCGGCGCTGGTCGCGGCGCTGCGCGAGAAACGCATCGCCGGCGCCGGCCTTGACGTGTTCGATGTCGAGCCGCTGCCGGGCAAACATCCGCTGCGCCGGCTCGACAATGTGGTGCTGTCGCCGCATCTGGGCTACGTCACGGCGGAGAACTTCCGCACCTGCTGTGCGGGCGTGGTCGAGGACATCCGCGCATTCCTCGACGGCAAGCCGATCCGGCTGCTGGAGCCTGCTTAACCTCGACGCGCGACCGGACACACCGCAAGCCGACAGGATGATTCCCATGGCAAAGCATCGTTGCGCGATCCTCGACGACTACCAGAGCGTCGCTCTCAAGATGGCCGATTGGTCGAAGGTGACGGGCGACCTGGACATCAAGGTGTTCAGCGAGCCGTTCGGCGAACCTCAGGAGGTCGCGCGCGCGCTCCAGGGCTTCGCCATCATCTGCGCCATGCGCGAGCGCACGCCGTTTCCGCGCGAGCTGATCGAGGCGCTGCCGGATCTGCGGCTCCTCATCACCACCGGGATGGTCAACCGGGCCATCGATCTCGATGCCGCCAGGGCGCGCAACGTCGTGGTCTGCGGCACGCCGAGCTTCGGCAATCCGACCACCGGCATCGCCTGGGGCCTGATCCTCGAGCTCACGCGCCGGATCGGCTACGAGAACGCGCGGCTCAAGAACGGGGCGCTGTGGCAGAGCGTGGTCGGCGGCGACGTGGAAGGCCTGACGCTCGGCGTCATCGGCCTCGGCAAGCTCGCCAACCGGGTGGCCGAGGTCGGCCGCGCGTTTCGCATGAAGGTGGTGGCCTGGAGCCAGAACATCACGCCGGAACGGGCGGCGGCGGCGGGCGTCGAATACGCCGCCAGCAAGGAGGAGCTGCTGCGGCAATCGGACATCGTGAGCATCCACATTCCGCTGACGCCGAAATCGCGCGGGCTGATCGGCGGGAACGAGCTCGGCCTGATGAAGCCGTCGGCATTCCTGGTCAACACCTCGCGCGGCCCGATCGTGGAGGAGGCGGCGCTGTTGGCGGCGTTGCGCGCGGGCAAGATCGCCGGCGCCGGGCTCGACGTCTACGATGTCGAGCCGCTGCCGTTGACGCATCCGCTGCGCCAGCTCGACAATGTCGTGCTCACGCCGCATCTGGGCTATGCCTCGCAGCAGAACTATCGCGCCTATTTCGCCGGCGTGGTCGACGACATCCGCGGCTTCCTCGACGGCAAGCCGGTGCGGGTGCTGACCGGAGCGTAGCCGCACGGCGCGCGCCGACCGCCTTCCGGTAGCAAAATCCGCTGCGTCTTCGAAATTGAAGAGAAGGCGCTGAGCGTGGGGGCGGGCCTTGTGCTCGCCCGCCGCGGGATTGGCCCGATGGGCGACCACAAGGGTCGCCCTACAAACGAGCCGATCCCTTCAACTTTGGTTGAAGCACGCGACTAGGGCGGCGCGTCCGCGCACATCACAGCGCCTTGCCGCTCCAGCTCGGCGATCCGCTCTGTCGAATAGCCGAGGACGCCTGAGAGCACCGCGCGGGTGTGCTGGCCGAGCCCCGGCGGCGCGACCGGCGCGACGGTGGGGGTGGCGGACAGCCGCAGCGGCGAGCGCACCATGCGCACCTCCTCGAGGCGCGGATGCGCGGCCGCGACCACCGCCTCGCGCGCCAGCGCCTCGGGTGAGGCGAACGCCTCCGCCACGCTGCGCACCGCGCCGCCCGGGATGCCATGCTGGCGGAGCGCGGACAACAGCGGCGCCGTGGCGGCGCGGCCGATCGCGGCCTGCAGCCGCGGGATCAGCGCCTCGCGGTGCTGGGTGCGCAACGCGTTGGTGCGGAACCGCTCGTCGTCCCACAGCTCCGCGCAGCCGAGGACGTCGCAGCACAGCCGGCGGTACTGCTGGTCGTTGCCGACCGCGAGCGCGATGCAGCCGTCGGCGGTGTCGAACAGCTGGTAGGGAACGATGCTGGCATGAGCATTGCCGAAGCGGGCGGGATTGTCCCCGGTATTGAGATATCCGGACGCGATATTGGCGAGGAAATGCAGCGCGCTGTCGAACAGCGCGATATCGATCGCCTGGCCGAGGCCGGTGCGCTCGCGCCCATAAAGCGCCGCCAGGATCGCCTGCGTGGCATTGCCGCCGGCAGCCAGATCCACGAAGGCGACGCCGAGCCGCATCGGCTCGCCCGCGATCTCGCCGGTAATCGACATGAAGCCGGTCTCGGCCTGCATCACAAAATCGTAGCCCGGCCGTCCGGCGAACGGACCTTCGCCGCCATAGCCCGAGATCGAGCAGTGCACGAGTTTCGGGTTGACGACGTTCAGACGCTCGTAGTCGAGCCCGGCGGACTGCAGGCTCGCGGGCCGCAGGTTGGAGACCAGCACGTCGGCCTTGGCGGCGAGCCCGGCCGCGACGGCGCGCCCCTGCGGCGTCTTGAGATCGAGCGCAACGCTCTTCTTGTTGCGATTGGCGGCGAGGAAATAGGTGGAAATCCCCTCGACCGAGGGCGGCGTCCAGGCCCTCGTATCGTCGCCGCCGGCCGGGTTCTCGATCTTCCAGACCTCGGCGCCGAGATCCGCCAAGGTCATGGTGCACCACGGGCCGGCCAGCACCCGTGTCACATCCAGAACCTTGATCCCCTCGAGCGGCCCAGCCATCGCGATCCCATCCCGGTCGCGCTTCAGATACCGGGTGGTACGGGTATTTGCAAAGAGCGGCTTGAGGAGCCGCCCAGGCGAGGCTGCCGAAGGCGCGCGCTAGTTGACCAGCCGCAGATTGGCCTCGGCCTCGAATGCACGCGGATGCTGCTGATGAAAATCCGCCAGAATATTGGCGGCGACCTCGCTCGCCGGGACCGGTCGTCCGAAGTAGAAGCCCTGGGCGAGATCGCCATCCGCCTTCTCGAGAAACGCCGCCTGCCTGGCGGTCTCGACGCCCTCGACCGTCACCCGCATGTTGAGCTCACGGCCCAGCCCGATGATGGTCTTCACCACCGTCTCGACATGCCGGCGCGAATCCTCGAAGCCCTGCATGAAGCTGCGGTCGATCTTGATCTTGTCGAACGGGAACCGCCACAGATAGCTCAGGCTCGAATAGCCGGTGCCGAAATCGTCCATCACGATCGCCACCCCCATCGCCTTGAGGGTCTGTAGCTCACGCATGATGGAGTCGGTATTGCCGAGCAGCAGGGTCTCGGTGATCTCGAGCTCGAGGCGCTGCGGCTCGAGCGCCGTCTCCTCGAGCGCCGACGCCACCATGGCGCTGACGCTGCCGGCGGCAAATTGCGCCGGCGACAGGTTCACCGCGACCGCCAGGTGCTTGGGCCACAGCTGGGCGGTCCGGCACGCTTCCCGCACCGCCCATGCCCCGATCTTGTCGATCAGCCGCAGCTCCTCAGCGACCGGAATGAAGAGCAGCGGCGGGATCAGGGTTCCATCCTCCGCGGTCAGGCGCAGCAGCGCCTCGAAGCCGACGAGACGGCGACCCGCAATCAGCATTATCGGCTGATAATGCAACACGAAGCGATGGTGCAGGACGGCGTTGCGGACCGTCTTCTCCAGCTCGATACGCTCGAGCAGCTCGGCATCCATCTCGGGCCGGAAGAAACGGACGCAGTTGCGACCATCGGACTTGCTCTTGTAGAGCGCCAGATCGGCGCTCTTGAGCAAGCGCTCCGGGTTGTCGCCGAACGCCGGCGCCAATGCGACACCTATGCTCACCGTGGACATGATGTCGTTCTCCTTGAACCGCATCGGCGCCGCCAAGGCGGACGCCAGGCGGCCGGAATATTCCTCCACGTCCTCCTTGCCGTCGAGCTTCGACTGAATCACCACGAACTCGTCGCCGCCGACCCGCGCCACGACGTCGTCCGGCCGCGCTGTCGCGCACAGGCGCTCGGCGACGGTCTTGAGCACGAAATCGCCGCCATCGTGACCGAGGCTGTCGTTGATCTCCTTGAAGCTGTCGATGTCGATGAAATGCACGGCGAAAGAGTCGCCGCGCGACGGCAAGGTCGCGAACGCCACGTCCAGCTTCTCGACCAGGCGCGCACGGTTGGCCAAACCAGTCAACGCATCATGATGCGCCAGGAATCGGATGCGCCGGTCGCCACGCTGCTTCTCCTTGGTGCGGCGGTAGAGGCCGATGGCCGGAATCCCGAACGAAAGCCCCGAGAGCAGGCAAAGCGACACCGCAGCGATCAGAAAAGCGCGGTGCACCCGGTCACGCTCCTGGGTCTGATCCACGTAGGCCGCTACGACCGCGATCGGGCGCTGATCGACCAGCACGGGCACGTAGGCGCGCGCGTAGAACGACGGCAGGTCCGGCGAGCCGCCTTCCTTGGCCTCGACCACGGGCAGCCCCGTCTGGCCGGCGCTGGCGGCAGCGGCGCTGTATTCCGACAAAGTCAGCAGCGCGATCTTGCTGTGATCCGCGGTCAGCTGCGAATAGCCCTCGCGGTTGAAAATCTCATAGCGGAAGACCTGGTCGGACTTTTGCGCCCACTGGAAGAACGACATGCTCGCGGCGGAGGGGAGCTCGCCGGCCGCGATCGGCTCCAGGTCGGCGATGCTCTTGGCCATGAAGCCCGCCCAGCTGCGGGCGTCCGACGTGGCGCTCTGATACAGCAGATAATCCGTGGTGATCTTGACGGCCGCGAGCGTGCCGCCGATCAGCATCAGCAGCACCGCCCCGATCAGCGCGACGTTGCGGCCGATCGACGTCGTAGAACGCGCCGGGCCTGACGATTTCTTGACGCTCACTTTTGCCACCGAGCCCATTACGGAACGCCTCTGGGACTACCCGGCAAATGACGTATTTGTTCCCCTGACAGCGTAATCCGTCCGGAGCGGACCGGCAAAGTCTCCCGACTTGGTTACCCCATCCTCACGCAATTCGCTCAAAGTCGCGCGATCGCCCCGCGCGATGGACCTCAATGCCCGGACCGGTATCTCGCGATCTCCGCCTCGACGGCGTTGAGCAGCTGGCGATGGTGCGGACTTGCATCGGCCCATTCGCCTCGCACGGCTCTGAAAGCCACTTTGGCCGTGTCGATCTCGGCCTCCGTGGGAAAGACCACGGTGCGTTGGGGGTCGGACTTGAGCTGCTCCAGCTGAGCCGCGGTACGGGGCTCGAATGCATCGATGGCGCGCTCGGTCAACCATGTGCCGCTGTATTTGCGGATCACATTCTGGCCGGCCTTGGGGAGGCCCTCGAATTTCGCCCGGCTCATCAGGATCGAGCGCACGCTCGGACCCAGGCGCAGGAAATAGTGATAGGTCACCGCCCGGCCGAGACCGAAATCGAGCAACGGTCCCATCGCGGTCGCGGCACCATCGATAGTGCCGCGGCCGATGGCCTCGGGCGTCTTGATGATCGGCAGCACGACCGGAGACATGCCGAGCGCCGCAAGCGCCGAGGCTTCGATCGGATTGTTGGCGCGAATGCGCTTGCCGCGCAAGTCCGCCAGCGAGGCGACCGGCACCCGCGTGTGGATGCCCTCCGGCTCGGTCGCCAGCGACGCAATGACGAAGAAATCCTCGTAGCCCTGCAATATTCCCGATGCGAGCAACCGGGTGTTGACCCAGGTGGCTTCCGGCATGTCGCGGAACAAGCCGGGGAGCTCCATGACGGCATGGTCCCGGAACTCGTTGGCTTCCGCCCCCAGCACCACATAGCCGATGTCGGCCACTCCGTCCCGGAGCATTTGCGCCTGCTGGGCCGGATCCTTGCCCAACGCGCCGCCGGAATAGGGCTCGATCAGCAGGCCACCGTCCTCATCGGCGTTGACCGCGTCGATGAAAGGCTTGATGGCGAAGGTATAGGCCCTGGTCTGGTCGGAGGTGAAATACGCCAGCTTGAGCTTGATCGGCGCACCCAGCGCCGCCAAGGGCAGCAGGACGAACGCGATCGCCGCGCATCGCAAGCAATTCACCGGAATCCACCTGGGCATGACCACCTCAATCTCCCGCCCGCACTCTTGCGATCTCGATCTCCACCAGTTTCAGCAGCGCCAGGTTTCGCGGGCTTTCCACCCGCCACTTGTCGAACACCGTCTCGAACGTCGCCTGCAGCGCGTCCAGCTCCGCGCGCGAGGGCACGATCACCCGGCGATTGGGATCGGACTTAAGGTCATTCATGCCTTGAATATTGTTGGCCTCATAGGCGTCGACGAACCGCACCGTCGTCCAGTCGCCGCTGAATTTGCGGATCGCATCCTGGCCGGCCTGCGGCAGGCTTTCGAATTTCTTGCGGCTCATCAGGAACGCCAGCGGCGCCCCGCCCAGCGGGGCGACATAGTGGTACTTGGTCATGCGCGAGACGCCGTAGGCGAACAGCGAGTTCGGCGACATGCTGGCGCCGTCGATCGTGCCGCGGCCGATCGCCACGGCGGTTTCGTTGACCGGAATGACGACCGGCGTGATGCCGAGCGCCTTGAGGGCTTCGCCCTCGATCGCGTTGTTGACCCGGAGAGTTTTGCCGCGCAGGTCGGGCAGCGATGCGATCGCCGATCGCGTGTGAATCAAATGCGGAAAATTAGCGACGGCGGAGATCACGAAGAAATCCTCGTAGCCGCGCAATTCTCCCGCGGCCACCATCCGTGACGACACCAGCGCGGCTTCCCTCAGATCGCGGAATAGGCCCGGAAATTCCATCACGTCGTTGTCGGGAAATTTTTCCGGCGTCAGGTTGGGATTGACCCACGCCATATCGGCGACACCATCCAGCACCAATTGCGCCTGCTGCACAAAATTCCGCCCGAGCGCGCCACCCGCATAGGGAACGATCTCGATGATGCCCTTGGCCCGCTTGTTCACCGCGTCGGCAAACGGCTGCATCACCGAAACGAACGGCGGCTCGCGGTCCGACGCGAAATATGCCATCTTGAGCTTGATCGGCTCGGCGGCGGCCGCGACCGGCAGCAGCAGGGCGACCGCAACCGGCAGCAGCAGCAGGGCGACCGCGATAATGACACAGCGCGCGAGGGCGTTCATCATCGTTCCCGCCTCTCCTGGAGATTGTCAGATCGCGACGGGAGCCCGACTTCGCCAGGGCGGCACGTGCGCGCCTGTCGCCAAACGGCGATCATCCCTAGCGATCCATTAACGGCCGAGCGCACCCGGGCCTGCCGAGACCAGCGGCGGGCGGCCGGAACATCATCGCATTCACGATCCGAAGTATGCCGCAATGATATCCAATCTCTTTACGGCCAAGGCCTCCGGAGAAGGGATGCCTTGGGACGATGCGCGCAATCGCGCGCGCCCCGGAACGGCAGCCACGCGGGCCGTCCGGAGCTCATCGGGCATGGTGGCTGTGCGGTCGGAGACCCCCGCGCACGCGATTGCGCGTGCCGCGGCGGCACGCGCAATCTGCTTGCGGGGTTCGGGAGCTTCCCGCCGCGTCCGCCCTCAGCGGGTGCGGACGCCGGGCGGGGCGAGCGGGGACGACTGGACCGCCGGCGGAATTGGGGTCGCCTGCGCGGTGTCGGGTGGCGTGCCCGGCATCACCACCACCCGGGTGCCCACCTGGACGCGGCCGTAGAGGTCGCTGACGTCCTCGTTGGTGAGCCGGATGCAGCCCGACGACACGAAGCTCCCGATGGTCGACGGCTGATTGGTGCCGTGGATCCGGTAGAGCGTCTTGCCGAGGTAGAGCGCGCGGGCTCCAAGCGGGTTGCTTTCGCCGCCGGCCATGAAGCGCGGCAGATAAGGCTGCCGGTCGATCATCTCGGGGGGCGGATGCCAATCGGGCCATTCGGCCATGCGCGAGATACGCTCGGTTCCGGCCCAGGTGAAACCTTCGCGGCCGACCCCGATGCCGTAGCGTATCGCCTTGCCGTTGCCGAGCACCAGATAGAGGTAGGTGTGGGGCGTATCGATGATGACGGTGCCGGCCGGCTCCTTGGTGCGCAGATCGACCTGGGCCCGGCGGAACTGCGGGGGTAACTGGGCTGGTCCGGCCTCCGGCTGATAGTCCGGCGGCAGCGCCGATAGGGCGCCGCGATCAGCTCCGGGGGCACTCCCGGGACCGATCGACATCGGCGGGCGGAGCGCATCCTCCTGGCCCGGATAAGGGGCTTGGCCCGGATAAGGGGCAACCCCGTAACCCGGTTGCGGATTCCCGTTCGGATAGCCGCCGGCCGGCGGCGGCACCGCATAAGGATCGGCGTCCTGCGGGTAGATGGCGCGGCCGCCGTATTGAACTCCCGGCTGCTGTGGCGGCGGACGCCCGCCCGGCAACCCGAAGGTCCGCGGCGGTCCGAGCGCGTCCAGGTCGTCGTCCTGATCGATCGGCGGCGGCAGCGGCCGACCATAGGACTGCTGCGGATATGGCGCCGGGTAAGACTGGGGCGGATAGGGTTGGACGGGTTGGGGCGGATAATACTGCGCCAGTGCCTGCCCGCCCGGGACCCCGAGATCGGTCATGAGACCGATTGCGAGCCCGCACGTCACGACGGCCACCCCGGAAGCCACGCGCAAGAACATTCCCCCTCCTCGCAACGATCGCAAATGTACCGCGACTATGAAGCCAAATCACCCAGGATCAAGGCACATTCAAGACCATGTCGGAAAAAAATGACCAACACCTTGATAACGCGAGGTGATCGGGTTCCCTCCCCGGGCTCTGCCGGGCGCGCGGAACCGCTCGCAGAATCATGGCGACGGGACCTTGCCCAGAGCATCGAGCAGCGTGTCGACGGCGGGCGCCGCGAACGCGGTCCCGCGCACGCTTTCATACGCACCCACATTGTGGCGCGCGGCCGATGCGGCCGACGCAACCGCTTCGCCGAACAGCGAGACGCGCACCAGATCGTACATTGCTTCCTGCTGCAGCCGCTCGGCCTCGAGCTCGACCCCCTTGATCCGGGTGCGGAATGCTTCCGCGCTCCCGGTCTCGACCAGGGCGGGCGGCGATTTCAACGCCCGCCGGATCGCCCGCAACGGAATGACGGTGAGGTCGCGCCAGCCGGCTATCCTACGATCGAGCCCGGCGATCTCCTCACCTGAGAGCCGGCGCTGCCGGGCGCCGTGCCACAGCAGGAACAAGAGCAGATTGACGTCGACGCCGGCCTCCTCCTGCAGGGCGATGCAGGCCTCCGCCACGCTCGGCAGGCGGTAGAATTGCAGCGAGAAGCGCCAGAACGGCGAGCCTGCGGCAGCCGGCGTGCTCTCGGGCATGGTCACGAACGCGCCGTCAGGGGTGCGATGCCAAGCGCGCCCGCGACCTCATCGAGCTGCTTGATCAGCGCGCCCGACAACGGCACGCCGTTGGCCAGCCGATCCGCCCGGCGCGCCTTGCGGCCCTGCCCCGGCATGCGGATCTCGTCGACCCCGGGAAGCCGCGCCGAGGTGCTGAGATCGCGCATGTGGCGGTCCACCTCGGCGCCGAACTGGTCGAGCGGCAGAAAGCGCGCGACATCGAGCGCCAGCACGAATTGACCCGTATTGGTCTCGCTTGCCTGCTCGGAATTGACGTCCTTGATGTCACGCCCGAACGCGGCCCGGTTCAACGGCCCGGCCAGGAGGCCCAGCACCAGCGCCAGCCCGCTGCCCTTGTAGCCGCCGAGCGGCACGAACATTCCCTCCGCCAGCCGGCGCCCGTCGGTGATCGGCTGGCCGTCCTTGTGGTCGATGACCCAGCCCTCGGGCATCGGCTTGCCCTCGAGCGCATAGGCGCGGATCGAGCCGTTGGAGGCGACCGAGGTGGCGATGTCGAGCACCACCGGGGCTTCCTTCCCGGCCGGGATCGCGACCGCGATCGGATTGGTTCCGAGCAGCGGCTCGGCCCCGCCCCACGGCGCCATGAAGTTGGAGCCGGAGACCGCGCTGTAGATGCCGACCATGCCGTGCTGGAGCGGAATCGCCGCATAGGTCGAGGCGGCGCCGGCGTGATTGGAGCGCCGCACGCCGACCCAGGCGAGACCGGTCTCGCGCGCGATCTCCACCGCCAGGTTGGCCACATAGGTCATCACCAGATGGCCCATGCCGTTGTCGCCGTCGACCAGCGCGGTCGCAGGGCCGCGCTCGATGACCTTGATGTCGGGACGCACGTTTATGTGCCCGCGCTTCAGGGTGCGCACATAGCCGGGCAGCCGGAAGACGCCGTGCGCGTCCGAGCCCGACAGATCGGCGTCCAGCATGGCGCCGGCGGTGACGGCCGCATCCGCCGCCGGCAGCCCGCAGGCCGAGAAGGCATCGGTCATGAACGATTGGATCGCGGCCGCGGGCACGCGCGAGAAGGATTTGGAGCTCATCAGGTCGGGGTTCTCTCTATCGGAATGTTGCGAACGCGCTGGCCGGCATACGTCAGACTTGTCGTCAGGAACGCACAGCGTTTCACTCCTTCTCCCCTGGGGGGAGAAGGTGGGATGAGGGGGCTCCGGCGGTGCAATACGGAATTAATGTCCCCCCTCACCCCACCCTCTCCCCTGCGGGGCGAGGGAGTGAATTGCGGAGCGTTCCTAACGCCGTCTTCATCAGAAGCTTGCTCCATATCAAGCGTCAGCACTTCGCGACCGCGATCTCCAGCGGGAACTCGTCCACGCATTCGTGGCCGCCGGGGGTGATGATGAAGGTGTGGCCCAGGAAGATGCCGAACAGCCCGTCCGCGGTGATCGGGTTGGGCTCGGCCATGATCACCATGCCGGGCTTGAGCACGGTCTCGAACGCTTCCGCCGAGACATGCTCGGCGCTGATATGCGGCTTGTCGGTGACCAGGTCGATGCCGTGGCATTGAGTGGGGCGCGACTGCACCCCGCTCTGGCGGAAGAACTTGCTGGCCTCGAGCATGTCCTGCATCGGCTTGCCGGGCTGCATCTGCGCGATGATGCGCTGGTAGCCGGGCAGCGCGATGTCGTCCCAGAACTTGCGCACCATGTTGGTCGGCTCGCCGAGGCAGATCGGCGAGCCGATCTGGGCGGTGTAGCCGCGATAGCCCGCCGCCAGCTCCATGTTGACGATGTCGCCCTTGGCGAGCACGCGCGCGGAGGGCCGCGGATTGCCGAACACCATGGCGGGATCGGCCATCGGGGTCGAGCCGATGATCAGAAAATCGATGTCGCCGCCGCCCTCCAGGATGGCGGCGCCTGCGGCAGCACGCAGCTCGTATTCCTTCACTCCCGGCCGCGCCCGCTCGACCATCGCGGTCATGGCGTTCTGGCACAGCTGGCCGGCCTTGCGCACGCAATCGAGCTCCTCGGCGCTGTGGATCGAGAGCAGCTCGTGCAGGAATCCCTTGGTGAACACCAGCTCGGCGTCCGGCAGGTTCTCGCGCAAAACGTTGTACTGATTGACCGGCAGATAGTCGCCGTGGCGCGGATCGATCTCCATCAGGCCGATGCGGCCGCGCTCGAGCTCGAGCTCGCGGATGCGCTCGACCATCACGTCGGAGTAGCGGCCGCTGCGGCTGTGGCGCACGTCCTTGACCGCGACCGCGACCTGCCGGCGCACCGCCTCGGCGTGGGTTCCCCCCATGGAATAGATCATGGTGGGCTCGCCCTCGAGCGGCACCAGCACATAGGAGGCGAGCGCGTGCCATTCCCAATGGCCGGTCAGCCACAGCATGCCGCCGCCGAAGCTCCAGTGGCTCGGACCGCCGGGCACGATGACGCAATCGAGCTTGTGCTCGCGCATCTTGGCGCGCAGCGCCGCGAAGCGGCGCGCATATTCCGCCACCGAGAACTGCTCGTAGACGGCGTCCCGGTAGTATGGCGTATCCCGCATATTGGCGAACGGCAGCTGCTGGTCGAGCCGGGTGCGGACCTGCGGCCACGGCTGCGGGCCGATGGGGGGCTGGATGTTCATGAGGCTCCTTGGAAGTATTTCTGCTTTATTCGGCGCAATTGCCGATGGTCACCCGGCCGCCGGCCGCCGCCACCGCTTCCTGCGCGAAGGCGAGGTCGAAGACTTGCGCCACGCTCGGCTTGTGGGCGGCATCGATATCGCCCACTTCGACGTTGTTGTCGATCGTCCACCTGGTGCGCATCTCGTTGAAGCCCTCGTTGACCCCCCAGATGCAATTCTTGGTGTTGCGCTCCCAGGCATACTCGACCGCCTCGCGCGGCTTCTGGGTGGCCTCCACCATGATCGGGATCACCCTGTCGCGGTCGCGGTAGATGGCCCGGTCGGCTTCGATCATGGCCGCGATGGTGTCGCGCAGGAGCGGCCGGTCGCGTGCCAGCCACTCGGTGTTCACCCCATAGACGTTGAACACGAAATTCGGCACCAGGTCGGAGATCTCGAACAGCACATGGGTGCCGGGCTTGTCCCGGATGGCCAGATAGGCATCCTCGGGATGGAGCGAGACGCCGTCGATCATGCCGGTGACGATGCCGGCGAGCCGGCCTGCGGTCGCCTGCGAGATGAATTGCGCGTCCTCGACCGCGAGACTGCCCTTGCGCAAGGCCTCACGGCCCATGCGCCATTGATAGCCGCCGACGCCGCCGCCGGCGGCGCTGAGCTTCTTGCCCTTGAGGTCGGCCGGGCCCTGGACCGCGGCGCTGACCGTGTAGCTCTGCGGCATGCGGGGCGCGATCCCCCAGATCTGGACGGCATGGGCACCGCGCCCGATCGCGACATCGGTGACGTTGGCGATCGCGGTGCCCTGGGCGACCGCCGCCAGCGCGGCCGGCGACTGGCCGCCGTCGAACTGGATGATGTTGGCCTCGATGCAATGCTTGGCGAACAGCCCGAGCGCCTTGGCCACATAGGGCGTGGTGTGGGCCACATTGGGCGGCGTCACCGAGACCCCGACATTGATCTTGCGCAGGCCCATGCACTCCTGCGCCAGCGCGACGCGCGGAGTCGCATCGAGGATCAGCACGCAGAAACCGAGGACGAGAGCACGTAACAGCCGGTATTGATGCCAGGGACGCATGGGTACCTCCCTCAATCTTGTAGTGCGATCAATCCTTGCAATTGCCGATGGTGACCCGGCCGCCGGCCGCCTCGACCGCTTCCTTGGCGAGCGACATGTCCACCACCTGATCGAAGCTCGGCTTCTTGGCGGCCTCGATGTCGCCCGCCGCCACGTCCATGTTGACGGTGAACTCGGTGCGCTTGGGATCGAAGCCCTCGTTGACCCCCCAGACGCAATTCCTGGTCAGGCTATCCCAGGCGAACTCGACCGCGTCCTGCGGCTTCTGGGTCGCCTTCACCATGATCGGCACCACCTTGTCCTTCTCGCGATAGATCAGCCGGTTGGTCTCGATCATGGCGGCGAGCGCGTCGCGGATGAGCGCGCGGTCGCGCGCCACCCACTCGGTCGAGCCGCCGTAGGCGTTGAACATGTAGAGCGGCATCAGGTCGGCGATGGCGATCAGGGAGTGGATGCCGGGCTTCTGCTTCATCGCCAGATAGATGTCCTCCGGATGGAGCGCGACGGCGTCGAGCTGGCCGGCGACCAGGCCCGGCAGGCGGCCGGCGGTGCCCTGGGAGATGAATTGGGCGTCCGCCACGTCGAGCCCGGCGCTGCGCAGCACCTCCCGGCCCATGCGCCAGTTGAAGCTGCCGACGCCGCCGCCGGCCGCGCTCAGGCGCTTGCCCTTGAGGTCGGCCGCGGTCTTGATGCTTTCGCCGACCGCGTAGACCTGCGGCGGACGCGGCGCCAGGCCCCACAGCTGCTTTGCCTTCATGCCGCGGCCGATAGCGACATCGTTGACGTTGGAGATCGCGGTGCCTTGCGCGACCGCGGCGGTGGCGGCCGGCGATTCGCCGCCGTCGAACTGGATGATGTTGGCGTCGATGCAATGCTTGGCGAAGATGCCGAGCTCCTTGGCCACATAAGGCGTGGTGTGCACCACGTTCGGCGGCGAGACCGCGACCCCGACATTGATCTTGCGCAGCGGCCCCTTGCATTCGGCCTGCGCGGCGGCGCCCGACATGCCGGCGTCATGCAGCAGCGCGGCGGTGAAGAGCGCCAGCGCGATCCACCTGCAACCAAGTTTTTCACGCATGATTATCTCCTCCGGCTGGCAACGCTGCTTCTTAGCTCATCTTCGTCAAGGTTTGACCCTTCGAATTGTCATGGCCGGACTTGTTCCGGCCATCTCGATGAGGGTCGCACAGTGCTTTCCTAATCGAGATCGCCGGGACAAGCCCGGCGATGACACTTAACCTCAATCGTTCTGCGAATGCGCGGTCCAGGGCGCCACATAGGTCTCGACCAACCGCAGCAACGCCGTCAGGCTCACGCCCAGGAGGCCGAGCGTCACGATCGGGACGAACATCTTGTCGACCTGATAAGTGCTTGCGGTGCGCACGATCAGATAGCCGATGCCGGAGATCGCGGTGTAGAGATCGGCCAGCACCATGCCGATCAGGCCGCGCCCGACCGCCAGCCGCAGCCCGGTGACGATGAACGGCAGGGCGGCCGGCAGCACGATATTGACCCAGAGCTGCCGCTCCGAGCAGCGGAACGCGCGCCCGACCTCGAGCAGCTTGGGATCAACGGTCTTCACGCCCTGATAAGTGTTGATCACCATGGGAAAGAAGGCGAACAGGAACAGCACCATGACCTTGGCGGTCATCTCGAAACCGGCCCACAAGACGATGAGCGGCACCAGCGCAACCGAGGGAATCGAATAGAGAAAGGTGATGTAGACACCGAGCGCCACATCGAGGAACCAGAACCGCGCCAGCAGCAAACCGATCGCGATGCCGAGCACCACCGCGAACGCCATGCCGATGGCGAGCACTACCAGGCTCGGCGCCAGATAGGTCCACAGCTCGCCGCTGCCGATCATGGTGACGGCGGCGAAGAAGATCTTGCTGGGGGTGGTGAACAGCACCGGATCGATATTGGCGCCGAACACCTGCCAGATCGACAGCACGACCGCGAGCGAGACCAAGCGGATGCCGATGATCTGCCATTGCCGGCGGCGCCGGCGATCGGCCGCGACCCGCTCGGCGCGCGCCTTGTCGCCGGTCAGGTTCGCGGGCGCCGCCGCGGCCGGCAAGGGCTCGCCGGTGGTGTGCTCGAGCGCGCTCACGCGACCTCCCGGGGCGCACTCGCCTGCCGCGGTCGCGCCGTGTGCAGCTGGCGCCAGATGTGGAGGCGCAGCTCGGCGAAGCGCGGATCGGTGCGCACCGCATCGGCGTCGCGCGGCCAGCCGAACGGCAGGTCGAGCACCTCCTTGATGCGGCCCGGACGCGCGCTCATGACCGCGACCCGGTCCCCGAGCACGATCGCCTCGTCGATGGAATGGGTGATGAACACCATGGTCTTGCGCTCGTCCGGACGCTCCATCAGGGCCAGCAACTCCTCCTGCAGGATCTCGCGGGTCTGCGCGTCGAGCGCGGCGAACGGCTCGTCCATCAGCAGGATCGCGGGATTCATGGCGAGCGCCCGCACCAGACCGACCCGCTGCTGCATGCCGCCGGAGAGCTGATAGGGATAGTGCCGCTCGAAGCCGGCGAGCCCGACCAGCTCCAGATAATGCTCGACCGCCTGCTTGATGCGCGCGCGCGGCGTCCCGGCCATCGCCAGGCCGAAGGCGGCATTGTCGTAGACCGTCTTCCACGGCAGCAGGCCGAAATGCTGAAACACCATGGCGACGCCGTCGGGCGGCCGGCCCCCGACCGCCTTGCCCTGCACCAGTATCTCGCCGTCCGACAGATCGGTGAGGCCGGCGATGCAGCGCAGCAGGGTGGTCTTGCCGCAGCCGCTCGGGCCGACCACGCACAGGATCTCGTTGCGACGGACTTCCAGCGACATCTGATGAAAGGCGACCACCGCACCATCGAGGAACAGCTTGCTGGCGTCCTTCGCCACGATGGCGGGCCCGGATGCCGTGGCGGCGGAAGCCATGCGTTTCCCCATTCGGATCGTGTTATTGGCGTGCTTCGCAATCGGGAGTGTCCGGGAAAAGCCGCGGAAACGCAATGCGGCATGGGCGGCAAAAACGTCACATCGGCCGCGCCCCCGAGCCGATACGTCCAAGCACGCCTGCGACGCGGTCCGCGGGCCGATAGAGGCGCAATCCCCCCGTAGTTCCGGTGCTTACGCCGAACGCTTCGGGCGCGGCCGAAACGTCAGGAACCGCATCGAGCAGCCGGGCGTTTGCCAATGAGACGAAGCTCTCGGGGGCGACCTCGATCAACAAGGTTGCTCCAATGCATGCTCCGGTCCCGAACAAGAACGCAAAGCTCTCGAAGTGGCTGACACTCGCCGCCATGAGTCTCGGATATGGCGTCGTCCAACTCGATGTCACGATCGTCAATGTCGCGATCTCGAGCATCGGCATGTCCTTTGGGGGTGGAGTGTCGGCGCTGCAATGGGTCGTCAGCGCTTACACGATCGCATTCGCCGCGTTCATCCTCACCGCGGGCGCGCTCGGCGATCGGATCGGCGCCAAACGGGTGTTCATGGCCGGGTTCGCAATCTTTACCTTGGCGTCATTGGCCTGCGCGCTCGCGCCGACGCTCCCGCTTCTGATCGCGTCGCGAGCCGTTCAGGGCCTGGCCGCCGCCGTCCTGGTGCCGAATTCGCTGGCCTTGCTCAATCACGCCTATCCGGGCGAGCAGGAACGGGGTCAAGCCGTCTCCATCTGGGCTGCAGGCGCCAGCCTGGCGCTGACCGCCGGCCCGCTCGTCGGCGGCGGCTTGATCACTCTCGCGGGCTGGCGCAGCATTTTCCTGGTCAACATTCCGATCGGTCTCGTCGGGCTCTGGTTGGCCTGGATGTATGCCAAGGAGACGTCGAGATCAGCGCACCGCCAGATCGATCTGCCCGGCCAGCTGGCCGCCATCGTGGCGCTTGGATGCTTGGCTGGCGCGATCATCGAGGGTGGGGCGCTTGGTTGGGCGAACGGCCTCGTGGTCGCGGGCTTGATCTGCTTTCTGGCAGCAGCAGCGGCGTTCGTGATCATCGAGCGCAAATCCGAGCAGCCCATGCTGCCGTTGTCGGTGTTCGAGAATCGAAAGTTCAGCACGACCGCGCTGGTCGGCCTGCTGGTCAACATCGCCTTTTACGGGTTGATCTTCGTGTTCAGTCTGTATTTCCAACAGGTCAACGGACTTTCCGTGCTTTGGACCGGGCTCGCCTTCGTACCCATGATGGCCTCGGTATTCGTTCCGAATCTCATCGCGGCCCGGGTCGCGCAACGCATCGGTGCCAGGACGACCATTGCGCTCGGCGCCGCAGTCGCGGCGTCGGGGGCTCTCGCCCTCTTGGAGATCGATCAAGGCACCGCATATGGTTCGATCGTGGTGCAGTTCATGGCGATGGGGGCCGGATTGGGGCTGCTGGTCCCGCCCCTAACCTCGACGCTTCTTGGCAGCGTCGACAAATCGAGGTCGGGCATCGCTTCGGGCGTGCTCAATTCCATGCGGCAGACCGGCAGCGTGCTCGGGGTGGCGCTGTTCGGATCGCTGGCCGGGAGCGCGGGTGGCGTGATCCCGGGCTTACGGCTGGCGCTGATCATCTCGGCCGGATTGCTCGGATGCAGCGCTGCCGCCGTCGTGATCGGCATCCCGCGGAATCTCGAAGAGACGTCGCGTCGTAGCTCGTCACGGCATTGAGCCGGGACGGTTCGGGACTGCGAGCTTGAACGGTCCCGGGTCAAGCCCGGGACAAGAGCTCAGAGAAAAATCTGGATCGTCTTCACTTCCGTGTAGCTCAGCAATTCCTCCAGGCAGCTTTCGCGGCCGACGCCGCTGTTCTTGTAGCCGCCGTAGGGCGTGCCCTTGAAGTGGTTGCCGACGCCGTTGACCCACACCATGCCGGACTGGATCTTGCGGGCGGCGTTGAGCGCGCGCTTGATGTCGTTGGTCCACACCGCCGCGGTCAGGCCGTACTCGACCGAGTTGGCGAGCTCGATGGTGGCATCCTCGTCGCGCCAGCTGAACACCGAGAGCACCGGCCCAAAAATCTCCTCGCGGGCGATGCGCATCTGCGGATGCACGTCGCCGAACACGGTCGGCTCGACCCAGTAGCCGCGCTCGAAATCCTTCCCCGACGGCCGCTTGCCGCCCACCATCAGCTTGGCGCCGTCCTTGACGCCGGATTGGATCATCGAGTTGACCCGCTCGAGCTGGCGCTTGGAGTTCATCGGCCCCATCTGCGATTTCGGATCGAGCGGATCGCCGACCTTGATCTCGGCCACCCGCTCGGCGATGCGGTCGATCACCTTCTTGTAGAGCAACTCGTGCAGCATCAGCCGGCTGGTCGAGCCGCAGGACTGTCCCGACCAGGCGAAATTCATGCCGGCGATGGCGGCGTCCGCCACCTTCTCGGGGTCGGCGTCCGGATAGACGATGAAGGGGTTCTTGCCGCCCAGCTCGAGCGTCAACGCCTTGATGCCGGATTCGGCGGCGGCGCGCTGGATCAGCATGCCGGTCGGCACCGATCCGGTGAAGGCGATCCGCTTCACCTTGGGATGGCGCACGATCGCGTCGCCGGCCGGCATGCCGTTGCCGGTGACGATGTTGACGGTGCCGGGCGGCATGATATCGCGCGACATCTCGGCCAGGATCGAGGACGAGAGCGAGCTGGTCTCCGGCGGCTTCACCACCACGGTGTTGCCGGCGATCAGTGGGCCGGCGAGACCGCGCACCGCGAAGCTCAGCGGATGATTGAACGGCACGATGCGGGCCGCCACCCCGTAGGGCTCGCGCACCGTGATGTGGAGATGCTTGGAGCTCGCCGGAACGGTCTCGCCCTTCATCTCGATAGCGAGCCCGGTGTACCATTCGAGCGCCTCGGCGGCGCCCGAGATGTCGACCTTCATCTTGGTGATGGTGTTGCCGGTATCGATCACCTCGGTGCGCAGCAGCTCGTCGGCGCGCTCGCGGATGCGGTCGGCGAGCTTGTGCAGATACTTGCCGCGCTCCTTGATGTCGAGCGCAGCCCAGGCCGGCTGCGCCTTCTCGGCGGCCGCGACCGCCTTGTTCACGTCGGCGGCGTCGCCCGCCGGCACCTCGCCGATCTTCTCTTCGTTCGCCGGGTTGACGGAATCCATCCAATTGTTGGCCTGGCCGGCGACCAGCTCGCCGCCGATCAGCATCTGGGCCTTCATGGGTTGCGCGTGTACGTTCATGATAAGTCACTCCCGGGATGGGCCTGCCCGAGCGGCGGGGCGGACGGGCCGGTGCCATGCATTCGCATGCTTCTATATTGACCGTATCTGTATCGAGGAAGGGCAAGCCCGACAAGCCGGTGGGGCGCGGCCGTCACCTCCTCCAAGCCAGGATGGCACGCCCATGAAACGGACTTCGCCGCCTTTTCGCGCCGAGCATATCGGCAGCCTGCTGCGTCCGGCCGCGCTCCTGGCGGCGCGCAGCGAGCACGCGGCCGGGCGCATCGACGCGGATGCCCTCGAGGCGATCGAGCAGGACGCCATCCGCCGCGTGGTCAGGCGACAGGAGGATGCGGGCTTGCAGGTGGTCACCGACGGCGAGTTCCGTCGCAGCACCTATTCGGATTCCTTCACCACCTCGGGCATATCCGGCGTCTCGGTGGAACTGACCGAGGAGCAGGGCTGGAGCCCTTCGCAGAGCCACGGCCACCGCACCGCCCGGCGCATTCCCAAAGTGGTGAGCCGCCTCGCCTGGGCCGGCAGCAAGAATGCCGAGGACTTCCGTTTTCTCAAATCGCTGACCGAGCGGATGCCCAAGATCACCCTGCCGGGCCCCTGCTACATTCATTATCGCGCCGGACGCCAAAATATCAGCCGCGACGCCTATCCGGACCTGGACGCGTTCTGGTCAGACCTGGTGGCCGCTTATCACATGGAGATGGCGGCGCTCGCGCAGGCGGGCTGCAAGTATCTGCAGATCGACGAGACCTCGCTGGTCAAGCTCGGCGATCCACGTGCCCGCGAATTGCTCCACCAGCGCGGCGACGATTGGAACGATCTGTTGAGGCGCTATATCGAGGTCATCAACGCAGTGATCGACGGCGCCCCCAAGGGCATGAATATCGGCCTCCATATCTGCCGCAGCCAGGACCCGAGCTGGCAGGCGGACGTCGGCTACGATCCGATCGCCGAGCCGATCTTCAACGCGCTGCGGGTGAAATTCTATTTCCTGGAATACGACAATGCCCGCGCCGGGAGCTTCGCGCCATTGCGGGCGTGCCCCAAGGACAAGATGGTGGTGCTGGGTCTGGTCGCCTCCAAGCGACCGGAGCTCGAAATCCGCCGACTTCCTCAAGCGGCGCATCGAGGAAGCCAGCCGCTACCTGGACATCGCGCAACTGGCGCTGAGCCCGCAATGCGGGTTCTCGACCAGCGCCACCGAGCCTGCCGCCGTGAGCGAAGAGCTGGAGCTGGCCAAGCTCGCCCGCATCGTCGAGGTCGCGCGCGAGGTGTGGGGGGATTAGATCAGCCTCAGCATTTGGGCGAGGCCGTGCCGCGACTTACCTCCCCCTGAAAGGGGGAGGTCGGCCCGCAAAGCGGGTCGGGAGGGGGTCCCGCCACAAATTCCGAATTTGTTGGGAGGCGGGACCCCCACCCCAACCCTCCCCCTTTCAGGGGGAGGGCGCACCGAGCTTGATGCAGGTGCTGTGCTAATTTCAGCCAAACAAACTCACCTTGCCTTGCGGCGCGAGGTCTCGCCGCGCTTGGGCTTCTGGCTGCCGATCGCGTCGGCGCCGGCTTGCGCCACCGGCTCGTCGTGCTCGCCGATGCCGGAGACGCCGACGCCGCCGACGCATTCGTCCTGGTGGATGATCGGGACGCCGCCCGGCACGCCGAGGCAATTGGGCACTGCCAGGAAGCCCGGCCGCTCCGCCACCCGCTTGGCGAAGGCCGAACTCGGTCGCTCCCGCAGCGCCGCGGTACGCGCCTTGAGGGTCGCCATCTCGGTCGTGTTGGGCCCGTTGCGGTCGGGGCGCTCGAGATAGAGCAGATGGCCGCCGGCATCGACCACCGCCACGGTCGGCTCCATCTTCTTGGCGGCCGCGGCCTTGCGGCAGGCCACCGCCATCTTCAGGGCGTCGTCCAGGGTCAGGCACGGCTTGCTTCGCATCTTGGGTCTCCGGTGTCGATGGGGCTACACGTTGGATTCCCGCATGTCCTCTTGGCAAGCCTGCCGGTTAATCGAATTTCCCACGCGAGCTGGCCTGTGCAAATATATGTTCGGAAGGCAGTTCCGCTCCGGGCTGCGCGGCCTTCCGACAAGACCGGGAAGCTCACGGGAACGAGGGGACGTCGGTGCAAAAGCTGCTTTCCGGATGCCTGCCGCTGGCTGGCCTGATCGGTGCGTTGGTCATCACGGGCGATAGCGCCCGGGCGCACCATTCCTACTCCATGTTCGAGTACGGCTCGAACATCGAGATCGAAGGCACGGTGCAGGAGTTCAGGTTCATCAACCCGCACGCCTTCATCGTCGTGAAAGTGAAGGGCAAGGATGGGCGGCTCGAGACCTGGAGCCTCGAGGGCCAGCCGACCGCCATGCTGGAGCGCGAGGGATGGAACCGGCAGACCCTCAAGCCCGGCGATCAGATCAAAGCCACGATCGCCCCCCTGCGCAGCGGCGGCGCCGGCGGCTCGTGGACCCCGCAGGAGCTGCACTTCCGCAACGGCAAGGCGGTCGCGGTCGCCCGCTGACCCGCCAACCGATCAATCCCCAGGATTCGATCCCTGGACCGGCCCGGTTGCCCCTGGCCAGACGCAAAGTCGGCGCAATTGCGACCTAACGGCTAATCATGGGGAAATTCATGCACCTGCGCGTGAGCTCGAAACCCGCCCGCAAAGCCCGGACCGGACCGCTGCTCCTGCTGGGGCTGGCGGTGGTTGCGGTCTCGCTGAGCATGGCGGGCCAGACCCCGGCGCTCGAGCGCCCGGCGATCGAGCGCTGGAAGCACCCGCCCGCGCGTGTGCCGGCAGGCCAGTTCCGGCAGCTCCGGCAAGGCTCGAACGTGGTCGGGCCGAACGCCGCCAAGCTGAACCCTGCGGGTCCCGAGGCCGTAGAATCCAATGCGCGGGCGGGCGCCCTTACGCCGGAACCGCGGCGCGAAGGCGTTGGCAACATCCAGGGCGAGGGCCGTCCGTTCGGGACCAACCGTGCCAGTCTCAATCCCGCCGAACGCGGCCTGGAGCTGCAGCGCCTGGAGACCAACCCGGGCGGCCGGGGCCCGGCTGAATTGCAGCGCCCGGGTTTCCCGGGCCAGAACGCCGCGCGTGGCCCGTTCGAGCGCGGACAAGGCGCCGCCGGCTTCGCCCACCGGGCGCTGGCCGAGCGCACCTTGCAGGGCCCCGGCCGATTCGGGCGAGGCGCTCTCACGGGACGCTTCCAGGCGCGCCCGTTCGCCGGCCTGATCGCGCGCCGGCCGATGATCGGTGAGCGCGGCTTCACCGGCGTGCCGCCGATCGGCGAGACCCGCTTCCTCACCAACGAGATGGTGTTCCAAGTACCCGCCAACGTCTCGGCGCAGACCGTCGACACCGTGGCGCGCCGCCTGAACCTGAGCACGGTCGCGTCGCAGAGCTTCAACCTGTCGGGCGGAACGCTGTTCCGCTTCCGCATCACCGACGGCCGCCCGGTCGCTGACGTGATCCGGGCGCTCGAATCCGAGAATATCGGGGTGGCCCAGCCCAACTACGTGTTCAAGCTGCAGCAGGACGCGAGTTCTCGCGGCCACCAGCGCGCGCGGCGATCCTTCGCAATACGTGGTGGACAAGCTGCGGCTGGTGGACGTGCACCGCATCGCCATCGGCGGCAATGTCCTGGTCGCGGTGATCGATTCGGAGATCGACGGCAAGCACCCCGAGCTCGCCGGCGCGGTGATCGAGGAGTTCGACGCCATCGGCAACCACGACAAGCCCCATGTACACGGCACCGGCATGGCGGGCGCGATCGCGGCGCATCGCCGGCTCATGGGCGTTGCGCCGGGCGTGCGGCTCCTCGCCATCCACGCCTTCTCCTCGAGCGGCACCGATACCGCGCAGGCCACCAGCGCGCACATTCTCGCCGGCATCGATTGGGCCATCAGCAAGGGCGCGCGGATCATCAATATGAGCTTTGCCGGGCCCGACGATCCGATACTGCAGCTCGCGCTGCAGAAGGCGCACGACAAGGGCGTGGTGCTGATCGCTGCCGCCGGCAATATGGGCCCGAAGTCGCCGCCGCTCTATCCGGCCGCCGATCCCAACGTGATCGCGGTGACGGCGACCGACGCCAAGGACCAGCTGCTGCCGCAGGCCAACCAGGGCGCCTATGTGGCGGTCGCGGCGCCCGGCGTCGACATCCTGGAGCCCGCCCCCAACGGCACCTACCAGGTGACCACCGGCACCTCGGTCGCGGCCGCTCATGTCACCGGCATCGCAGCGCTGCTCCTCGATCGCGACCCGACGCTGGACGCCGCCGCCATCCGCGACATCTTGACGACCAGCGCCCGGCACCACACCCCGAAAGGCCGTGACGATCAATTCGGCTGGGGCGTGGTCGACCCCTACGGGGCGCTGATGAGCCTCGACGCCAAGGTGGCGCGGCAGGGCTCCAAGCAGCAGGCCACCGAAGGCGCGGCGAGACCGCGGCCGGTCTCGGCGCGGTAGCGCGGAATTCGATCAGATCGATCAAGTCATTGCTCACAGCTCAGGAATCCGGTCCTCAACTGCAGCCAGATTTCTCCAATCATTTCATGCATGCGTTAAGGATGCGCGGCTCGCGGCGGCATCGAGACTGGTTGCGGCAGCAACAAAACCCTATATGAACTGGCGACCAAAAGACGACCCTGATCGGAAGGACTTGAAGCATGCTGTCGACCCGTCTCTACGCGCTGGCGCTCGCGGCCGTTGGGCTCGCAGGCGCCTGCCTGCCCGCCTGTGCTCAAACCGGTGCCGATTTCTACAAGGGCAAGCAGCTCAGCGTGATGATCGGCTATGGGGTCGGCGGCTCCGACGATCTGTGGGCGCGGCTGATCGCCAAGCACATCGGCGATTACATTGCGGGCCACCCGACCGTCATCGCGGTCAACACGCCGGGCGCCGGCAGCCTGCTGCTCGCCAACCAGATCACCAACACCCAGCCCAAGGATGGGACCGTCATCGGCCTCATCAATCGCGGCATTCCGTTCGAGCCGCTGCTCGGCGGCATCAGCGTTCGGTTCGATCCGCTGAAATTGAGCTTCGTCGGCAGCCCCGATCGCGACACCGCGGTCTGCGCCGCCGCCAAGGATGCGCCGGTGAAGACCGTGCAGGACCTTTACACCCAGGAATTGATCGTGGGCGCCACCGGCTCGGGCGCCGACACGGAGGTCTATCCGAGCTTCCTCAAGAACCTGCTCGACATGAAGTTCAAGATCATCTCCGGCTATCCGGGATCGAAAGCGATCAACCTGGCGATCGAGCGCGGCGAGGTGCAGGGCATCTGCGTGAGCTATGACACCATCGCGCGCGAGAGCATTTTCCAGAGCGGCGCCGTCCACGTGCTGTTCCAGGCCGCCGTGAAGCCCGATCCGCGGCTCGCCGGCGTTCCGTTCGCCGTCGACCTCGCCAAGAACGAGCAGGGACGCCAGGCCCTCGACCTGTTCCTGGCGCGCACCAATCTGGGCCGCCCCTTCATCGCGCCGCCGGGCGTGCCGGCTGACCGGCTGCAGATTCTGCGCACCGCCTTCGAGCAGACCATGAAGGACCCTGGCCTGGTGCAGGAAGCCGAGGCCGCGGGCCTGCATCCGTTGTATGTGGCTCCCGACGAGCTCTCGAAGTTCGTGGCCGACGCCTACAAGATGTCCCCGGAAGTGGTGGCGCTGACCAAGAAGGCGATGGGGCACTGAGGGTCCTGCCTCTAAGGCCGCTTCGCGGCCTGGCCGGGACGACACTGAGTAATCTTGGCGTGGCCGGCATGCCGCTGCGGCAGACCGATGCATTGTGCCGCCTCTTCCCAAGCCTGCCTCGAGACGGGCTCATGGCCGGATTTGCTCTGCTTGAAATGGCGGCCAATTCACGCCAACGTAGGGACAAAAGGCGGCTCGACCAGAAAATCGCCTGCGCGGCCTGAACAACAAGCGCCAATGCCGGGGGGATAAACTATGCCGGAGGTCAAGAGACCGACCACGCTGGTCTATGCCCTGGAGGATAAGCCGCCGCCGTTGATCACGCTTTTCAACGGCCTCCAGCATGTCGGCCTGATCGCGATCAATCTGGTCTATCCGCTGCTCATCTTCCGCGTGGTCGACGCGCCGGTCGACACCGTCAGCGGCCTGTTGTCGGTGGGCATGCTGGTGCTCGGGGTCGCGACCTTCCTGCAGGCCTTGCGGCTGGGGCCGATCGGCTCCGGCTACATGTGTCCGGCCACCTTCACGGCGACCTATTTCGCCCCCTCCCTGCTGGCCGCCCGGCTCGGCGGCCTGCCCCTGGTCTTCGGCATGACGATCTTCGCCGGCGTCCTGGAGTCCGCGCTGGCGCCGCTGCTGCACCGGTTGCGCGCGATCTTTCCGCCGGAGATATCGGGCGTGATCATCCTGATGATCGGGGTGTCGGCCGGCATGGGCGGATTGCGTTCGCTGGTCGGCCCGACCGCCGCCCCGGTCGCGCCCGCGGAATGGTGGGTGGCCGGCATCACGCTCGCGACCATGGTCGCCCTCAATGTGTGGGGAACCGGCGCAGCGCGCATGCTGTGCGCGTTGATCGGGCTGGCGGTCGGCTACGCGGCGGCCTTCTTTATGGGCCTGGTCGGCACCAATCTGACGGCCGTAACGGAGGCCGCCTGGATCGGCCTGCCGACCTGGAGCGGAATTTCCTGGTCGTTCGAGCTGTCGCTGGCCGTGCCGTTTGCGATCGCCAGCATCGCCGCCGCCATGAAGGCCGCCGGCACCATCACCATTTGCCAGCGCATCAACGACGCCAACTGGGTGCGTCCGGATATGCACTCGATCACCAACGGAGTGCTCGCCGACGGGCTCTCGACCGCGCTCGCCGGCATCTCCGGCGCGGTCGGAATCAACACATCAACGCCGTCGGTCGGCTTGTCGTCGGCGACCGGCGCGGCCAGTCGGCAGATCGCGTTCGCGGTCGGCGGCATGTTCCTGCTGCTCGGATTTCTTCCCAAGGTCACGGCGCTGTTCGCGGTCATGCCGCGCGCCGTCATCCTGTCGGCGCTGTTGTTCACGGTGACCTTCATCATCGTCAACGGATTGCAGATTCTCACCTCGCGGCTGCTGGACACGCGCCGCACCCTGGTGATCGGGCTGTCCCTGCTCGCCGGCGTGGCGATCGAGGCGTTTCCCGGCATCGCGGTCGGGTTGCCGGTTTCGATGCTTCCGATCGTCGGCTCCTCGCTGGTGTTCTCCACCATCGTGGCGCTCGCCCTCAATCTCGTATTTCGGATCGGGGTGCGCCGGTCGGCCGAGCTGGCGCTGCGCAGCGAGGAGATCGATCACCGGAAGGTGCAGGATTTCTTCGCCGCGCAAACCGCCCTATGGGGCGCCCGCCCGGACGTGGCGAGCCGCGCCACCTTCGGGGCGGTCCAGCTCATCGACAGCATCGTGGAGGATTTCTGGATCGGCGGCGCCCTGATGATCACCGTGACCTTCGACGAGTTCAATCTCGACATCCGCCTCACCTATCAGGGCGAGATCCCGGAATTTCCGGAGCAACGTCCGACGCCCGAGCAGATCAGGGACAGCGACAGCGGCACCAGACTGCTGGCCGGGTTCATGCTGCGTCGCAATGCCGACCGCGTGCACGCCGAATGGGTGGATGGGACCGCGACCGTCTACTTCCATTTCGATCATTGATCACGACAGCTTGGCGAGGCCCTCCTCACGCGATGGGTAGATCGCGAACAAATCGGTCAAGTGACCGAGATCGAACACCCGGAACACCTCGGCGGTCATGTTGCACAATGCGAGCCGGCCATCGTTCTTCTCGGCGAGCTTGCTGGCCACCAGCAGCGCTCGCAGACCCGCGCTGGTGATGTAGGCAAGATGCTTGAAATCGACGATCACGCGATTTGGCCCCGACGCGAACAGGCTGGCCAGCTTCGCCTCGAAGGTCTTGGCGCTATTGCTGTCCACCTGTCCGTCGACCACGATGATGGTCACATCGCCCGCCTGCTGTTCGGCGATTTTCATCATTTGCCCGTTGCTTCCCCGGTTTTCACGGCCGCGTCCGACGGTTGCAGCATTTTCTTGAGCTTGACCTGATTGTATTCCCCGTTACGGACGTAGTCCACCTCGTCCATCAGCGCGTTGACGAATCGCAGGCCCAAGCCGCCGCCTCGGAGGCGACCGAGGCCGCCGGACCGTTTGGGCACGGACGCGCGGCGCGGATCGAACGGCCGGGCATCATCCTGCAGCACGGCCACCACGGTGCGTTCTTCGATTTGCAGGCTGACCGAGATGAAGTGACGGCCGGCATCCGCGTAGCCGTACGAAATCGTATTGTTGAGAAGCTCGTCCAGGCACAGGTTCAGGTCGTTGACGACATTGCCCGGCAGACCATGGGTCCTGCCGAAGGCCGCGACGAATTCCGCGACCTTGCTCATCTCCGCGATGGTGTTGCCGATGCGTAGCCCGGCGTTCTGCGTTGCCGATGCCGGATTCTCGACGGGCACATGGGCCATGGCCGCGGTCTAGTTTCGTTCCGACAGGGCGGCCACGCGATCGAGCACATCCCTCGGCATGGCGTAGACGCGATCGAGCAGCGTGCTGATCTTCTCGCCGCTGACCGGATTGATGATGAGCTTCTGCCGCGCGGCCTCGGCCAGGAAATCGGGATCCCGCATGGTGGCCTCGAAGGCGTCGCGCAGCGCCTTGATCCGCTCCGCCGGCACGCCCGGCGGCGCCACCAGCGGCCAGGCCATGACCTGCTGGGTGAACGCGAGCTCCAGGATCTGCCGGTCGGCCGGCGTGGCGGCGAGGTCCAGGATCAGGGGAACGTCCGGGTAGTCGGGATCCTTCTCGCGGCCGAGCTGGGCGATGATCTTCACCTTTCCGGCGGCGACCTGCGGCTCCATGCGGGCCCGCAAGGGGGCCGACGACGAGCCCGAGCAATGGCCATCCACCTCGCCGCGCTCCAGCGCCAGCAAGGCCTCCAGCGAGCTCTTGTAGCCCTCCACCACCTTGAACCTGGTGCCGAGCAGCGTGTTCAAGAGCCGGGGATAGTAGGACGGCGCCGACGCCGAAGTGGTGCCGCTGACGATGAGCTCGTGGGTCTTCAAGTCCGCCATGGTGGCGATCGGCGACGGCAGCCGCATGAACACCAGCCCCACCTCCTGCTGCGGGGATCCGATCCAATTGAATTGCGACGCCACGTAGCGCGGAGCCTTGTCCTTGGGGTCGAGCAGCGGCTCGATGCCCACGCCCCGCCCCACCATGCCGATCTCGGAACCGTCATGGCGGGCGATGTTGTACAAATAATTGGCCGCCACCATGCCGGCCGCGCCCGGCATCTCCTGCATGATGAACAACGGATGCCCGGGCAGATGGCGGCTCAGATAGGGAGCGAGGAGACGGCTGTAGGATTCGTAACCGCCGCCGCCGGCGGTGCCGAGGACGAACTTGATCTGCCGCCCGGCGAAGAACTCCTCCACCGGCTCGGCGCGCGCCGTGACGGCGAGGAGGCAGAATGCCGCGGCCCAGAGGGCGGCGGCGCGCAACGACCGGGGCGCGATGCTGTGAGTCGGGCACGGCACTTCACTCCCTCGCCCCGAAGGGGAGAGGGTGGGGTGAGGGGGTAACGATGATTCCATATCGCACCGCCGGAACCCCCTCATCACTCCTTCTCCCCGCGCGAAGTCGGATTTATCCGACTTCGCCACCATACATGTCCAAAGTCGGGTAAACCCGACTTTGGATGGAGAAAAAGTGAGAGGCCTTGCATCCCTAACGGCAGTTCCCTCGCCTGCCTGCTCATGCCATGGCTTCCCTTGTGTCCGCTCAGCGAAATATCTCGTTATAAACATCCAGCCAATGCGGCATGGCGGCATCCATCGCTTCGGGCGAGAAGAAGATGCCGCGGAAGCTCTTGCCGTCCGGGCGCAGCGCCGGCTCGCGCGGTGCGACGTCGGGGGCGGCCGGGATGTAGTCGCCGTCGCGGAAGATTTTCTGGCCCTCGTCGGAGACCAGAAAATCGACCAGGAGCTTGCCCGCATTGGGATGCGGCGCGTCCCGGGTGACGCCGGCAACGCAGAGGACCGCCATGGCGGGGCTCAAGGGGATCCAGTCGATCGGCGCGCCGCGGCGCGCGCTGATCACCGGCTGGTGGTTGAAGATCTGCAGCGCCACCGGGAATTCGCCGGCAATGGCTTGATCGACGACGGTGCGGGCCGAGCCGCCGAGCTGGATGATATCCTGCCTGGAGAGCGCGCGCAGATAGGCCGTGCCGGGCCCCTCCCCCATCTCGGTCAGCACCGTGCCGATGAAGCCGAGCGCGCCGGAAGAGGTCGCATGGACGGCCCAAGCCATCTTGCCCTTCCATCTGGGGTCGAGCAGGTCCTTGAAGTTGCGCGGCTCGGTGCCCTTGGGCACCAGGCTGGTGTTGTAGGCAGGGGTGTGGACGTAGATGTTGGTGGCGACCCAGTATTCCTCGGGATCGCGATATTCGGCCGGCCACTGCCGGGCGCGATCGGGCAGCCACTTGAGGGCGAGACCGGCCTTCTTGACGGGCGGCGCCGTGGCGGTGCCGTCGAACACGTCGGCCTGGAGCCGGCCGGCCTGCGCCTCGTTCGACATCCGCACCGCGAGCTCGATCGAATCGGCGCGAATGAAATTCACCCGAATGCCGTAACGCTTCTGGAACGCATCCATGGCGGGACGGCCGAATTGGTTGGTGATCTGGGTGGTGTACCAGGTCACCTGCCCTTCCTTCTGGGCCGCCGCGATCAAGGTCGCATCGGCGGCATCGGCGGGGGCAGCACAGAGCATGCTGCAGAGCACACCGAGCAATCGGACGCAGCGCGCCGGCGACGACCATCGCCGCTCGATCTTCGAACGCGCCCGTGACCCGGCCCGAGGCGACATATGGTGTCCGCGCGGACAGCGGTCAGAAACCCGTTGCCCACCCTCTGCATTGCAGCCACCTTGGTGTAAAGGATGAGCGGATGCACCGTCCAGACCCCCATAGGTAAAACCCGTGAAGCCGCAGGATCAGACCGTCTTTCCGCAATGGGTGCGCGAGACCCGCGCACCGGCACCGCTGCCGCCGCCCAAGAGCTGCGACTGCCAGTTCCACATCTATGGGGACCCGGCGAAATATCCGCCCAAGCAGGGCGCCCTCTATCAGCCGCCCGATGCCAGCTTCGCGGACATGCGCGGCGTCCTCGAGGCGCTGGGCATCGAGCGCGGCGTGATCGTGCATCCGATGCCCTACGATACGGATCACCGGATCTTGATCGATACGCTCTCCGGCCTCACGCCCGCGGAGCGCAAGCGCTTCCGCGCCACCGGCATCATCAAGGACAATGTGACGGACGCGACCCTGCAACGGCTCGATGCGCTCGGGGTGCGCGGCGCGCGGTTCAATATCGGCAAGCGCTATGAAGGAATTGAGAGCCACGACGCGATCCGGCGCTCGCTCGCTCGCGCCCGCGAGATCGGCTGGCACGCGCGGCTGCACGTCACCGCCGACGATATCGAGGCCGATCCGCAATTCCTTGCATCGATCAAGGACATCGCCTGCGTGGTCGACCACATGGCCCACCTGCATTTCGACCGCGGGCTCGATCAGCCGGCCTTCCTCTGGTTGATCGACATGCTCAAGAACCACGGCTGGTGGATGCTGCTCTCGAACGGCAACCGCGACTTGCAGATGGAGCGCGGCTTCGACGACGCGGTGCCGTTCGGCCGGGCGTTCATCGCGGCGGCGCCCGACCGCATGATCTGGGGCACCGATTGGCCGCATGTGAACTGGCGCAAAAGCCGCATGATGAACGATGCCGAGACGGTCGAATTGCTGTATCGTTACGTGGACAACGACCGGGCGCTGCTGCAGAAGATCCTGGTCGACAATCCGGCCCGGTTGCACGGCTTCGATTGAGCCGCAGGCATGGGCGGAAGCATATGGGCAAAGGACGCGTAAGCAGTGACGCGTAAGCAGTGACGCGTAAGCAGTGACGCGTAAGCAGTGGCGCGTAGGCGGAGAGATGGAGGATCCGATGGAGATCGATCGCAAGGAGCTGATCGCGAGCCTCGGCGGCGAGGCAGCAGTCAAGGGCATGGATCACGAGGCGCGGGCGGACGCGTTCGAGGACTTCCTGTCGAGTAAGCTCGACGCCGCCATCCTGGCCCGGCAGGCCCCGAAGACCTATCCCACGGTCGCCGAGCTCGAGAGCCGGATCGACAAGCGCGGCTACCGCCGGGGCGCGGGCCGGCTCTTCCTGCACGAGCGCAGCAACAAGAATCCCTACGCCGACGAGAGCAAGCTGACGGTGCCGCGCCTCGAGCCGATGCCGGAGAAGCCGACGCTGGTGGATTTCTTCAACTATCGCTTTATCCCGGCCGCCCATCTGCTCCAGAGTGCGGCGCTCGCCAAGAAGCGCGGCGCTTCGGAGGAGATCGTGCTGGCCTGCCTGCTGCACGACGCCGGCCAGGGCCTGATGACGACCGACCACGGCTGGTGGGGCGCCCAGATCATCGAGCCCTATGTGTCGGAGCGTGTCACCTTCGCGGTCAAGTACCATCAGGCGCTGCGCTTCTATCCGGACCCCGAGGCGGGCTACGAATATCCGGAGAGCTACTATCAGACTTTCGGGGTCGACTATGTGCCGCTCCCCCACGTCCAGGCGGCTTACGAATATGCCCGGAACCACAAGTGGTACATGGACGCGCGGCTGGTGACCACCAACGACCTCTATGCGTTCGACCCCAATGTGCAGGTCTCGGTCGACGAGTTCACCGACATCATCGGCCGCCATTTCCGGCAGCCCGCCGAGGGCCTGGGCTACGACGACACGCCCGTGAGCCACATGTGGCGCACCATGATCAATCCCGACGCGCCGCTCTGAGCCAAGCCGGATTTTGCCGGCGGCGGCGTGGGCCATATTGCCGGCAAGGCTCGTCCAGCCTCGCCGCCCTCGCCGGCGATTTTACCCACTCGACAAGCTGAAAATGTTCTAACCTATGGTCAAGGGGCCGATCGCCTTCACGGCGCACGAGGCCGCAAAAATTCTGAAACCGGGAGGATGTCGATGTCCAGACGCGCTTTGAACAGCTGGCTGCTCGCCACCACGCTGGTCGCCACCATGACCACGGCCGCATCCGCGCAACAGCCGGCCGCGGATTCCATCATGAAGAATTTCAAGCCGGTCACCGCCGACATGCTGCTCAAGCCGGACCCCGCCGACTGGCTGATGTGGCGGCGCACCTATGACGGCTGGGGTTACAGCCCGCTCGACCAGATCAACAAGGGCAACATCAAGGACCTGCAGGTGGCCTGGAGCTGGTCGCTCACGCCCGGCGCCACCGAGACCACCCCGCTGGTGCACAACGGCGTGCTCTACATCTTCAACTATGCCGACAAGGTGCAGGCGCTCAATGCCGCGACCGGCGACCTGATCTGGCAATACACCCGCGCGCTGCCGGCCAAGCTGGTCTCCGAGGGCGGCAACTCCCTGGCCAAGCGCAGCATGGCGATCTACCAGGATAAGCTGTTCGTTTCGACCTCCGATGCCCATATCGTGGCGCTCGACGCCACCACCGGGAAGGTGGTGTGGGATCACACCACCGGCGACTGGACCAAGGGCTGGCGCTACACCAGCGGCCCGGTCATCGCCCACGGCAAGCTGATCCAGGGCATGACCGGCTGCGGCAACGCCGAGCCGGGCGGCTGCTTCATCACCGGGCATGACGTGAACACCGGCGAGGAGCTGTGGCGGGTGTGGACGGTGGCGCATCCGGGCGATCCCAACGATGCGACCTGGAACGGCATTCCGCTGGAGAGCCGCTTCGGCGCCTCCGCCTGGGTGCCGGGCAGCTACGATCCGGAGCTGAACACCATCTATTACGGCACCGGGCAGCCCTATCCGTGGATCGCCGAGATGCGCGGCACGCTGCCCAAGAAGGAAGGCGTGCAGAACAACGCGCTCTATTCCGATTCCACGCTCGCCATCGATCCGGATACCGGCAAGCTCAAGTGGTACCACCAGTACCTGGAGAACGACACCTGGGATCTGGACTATGTCTACGAGCGCATCCTGGTCGACCTGCCGTTCAACGGCGAGACCCGCAAGGCGCTGGTCACCACCGGCAAGCTCGGCATCATCGAGGCGATCGATCGCGTCAATGGCCAATGGCTGTGGGCCAAGGAGACGGTGCCGCAGAACGTGGTGCAAGCGTTCGATCCCAAGACCGGCGAGAAGACCATCAGCGTGTCGGCGGTGCCCCATATCGGGCAGACCACCATCAACTGCCCGGCCGATCCCGGCAGCCGCGGCTGGCCGGCCACCGCCTACAGCCCCAAGACTCAGATGCTGTACCTGCCGCTCAACGAGTTCTGCTCCAAGACCACGCCGTTGCCGCTGGACCAGGGCCAGGCCTATACGGGCGGCGGCCGTGCCACCTTCGATCGCACCACGGTGCCCAACAGCGACGGCAATATCGGGCGGGTGGACGCGATCAAGCTGGGCGATCGCACCCCGGCCTGGACCCATCGCCAGCGCTCGCCGCAGACCGGCGCCATGCTGCCGACCGGTGGCGGCGTGGTGTTCACCGGCACTTGGGACCGCTACTTCCGCGCCTTCGACGACACCACCGGGCAGGTGCTCTGGCAGATGCGCACCAACAATGCGGTGAACGGCTTCCCGATCACCTATTCGGTCAACGGCAAGCAATATGTGGCGGTGGCGACCGGCAACGGCTCGAGCCAGATGAAGTCGCTGGCCACGCTGACGCCCGAGATCGGTACGCCCGACGGCGGCTCGGTGCTGTGGGTGTTCGCGCTGCCGGACAGCAAATGAGGCGTCGCGGCAGGTTCGTCCGGGCGCGACCGAAAGATCGGGAGCCGGGATGAAGCCTTCCACCGGGGTTGCGGCGGACCGAGCACTCGTCTCGGCGCGCGGGAGAAATACCCGCGCGACCGTCGCCCTCCTGGTCGGGCTGGTGCCGGTGCTCGCGTGTGCCTCGGCGCTCGCCCAGACCCCCTATGTGCAGGACGAATGGAAATACGGCCGCCGGCAGGACGGCGCCACGCTGCACTATTGCGTCGACGAGCGCGATCCCGATCAGCCCGTCGCCGCCAGGATCGGCGAGGCCATCGCGGGGGCTTTGTTGCTGGAGCCGAGAGAGCACAAAGTCGGCGAGGACTGGGCCGGCGAGGACATCGACCAAGTCTATCAGGTCCTCCTGGAGACCTGCGACGTGTTCCTCGGCTTCAAGCTCATCGCGGATGCTTATCCGGACTGGCTGACCATCACGCGCGGCTATTATCGCGGCTCCTATGTGCTCGCGACCGCAGGCGCAGATTGGAAATCGCTCGCCGACGTGCCGGTGGCGCAGACCATCGGTGGCACCATCGGGACCAGCGCCGACATCCGGCTGATGCAATATCTGTCGTCGCTGAAGCCGGCCGAGCGTTGGCCGCACTATCCGGTGGCGTCCGACGAGGCCGCGTTGCGCGACGTGGTCGCCGGCAAGCTCGCGGCTGCGCTGGTCTGGGGGCCGTCGTTCTGGGGGCTGCAAAAGGCCGATCCGGCCTTCGCCAAGCTGCGCATCATCGCCCCGAAGCCGCTGCCGGCTTCCGGCATGGATGTCGGGGCGGTGCTGCTGGCGCGCGAGACTTTCCTGCGCGCAAATCTCGATCAGGCGATCGCCGCCCTGACGGCGGACGGCACCATCGATGCCATTCTCAAGAGTTTCGGCTTCCCGGCAACGTCGATACGGTAGCGGATCGCTTCCATGAAGCCAATCAGCGTAGGGTGGGCAAAATTGCCGGGCACGGCGAGCATGATTCACTCAGTGCCGCGCAACTTTGCCCACGCGAGCGCACCGCAAGGACCGGCCGCGTGGGCAACGCGCCGGTACGCCGTGCCGCGTATTCAACGCTGCGGTGCTGGCGCGTTACCCACCCTATCAGATCGTCCGAGCCCGCCGTGACCTTCGCACCCGCGGTCGAGATCGACCATCTCAGCAAGCGCTATGGCCGCACCTTGGCGCTCGACGACGTGAGCTTCGACGTCGCGCGCGGCGATGTGTTCGCGCTGCTCGGGCCCAACGGCGCCGGCAAGACCACGCTCCTGCACATCCTGTGCACCATCCTGCGGCCCGACGGCGGCACCGCCCGCATCAGCGGCGTGGATATCATGAAGAACCCGCTCGGCGCACGCCGCAGCCTCGGCGTTGTGTTCCAGGAGCCGAGCCTCGACGACCGGCTGACGGTGGCGGAAAATCTCGAGTTCCACGGACTGGTCTACGGCGTCCCCAAGGCGGTGCGGCGCGAGCGCATTCCCGAGATGCTGGCCCTGGTGGAGCTCGATAAATGGCGCGACAGCCTGGTGCGCGCGCTCTCCTCCGGCATGAAGCGAAGGCTCGAGATCGCGCGTGCCCTGGTGCACGATTCCCGCATCCTGTTTCTCGACGAGCCGACCGCCGGCCTCGATGCGCAATCGCGCGAGCGCATGTGGCACTATCTGCGCAACGCCCGCGGCGAGCGCGACCTGACTGTGATCGTCACCACCCATTACATCGAGGAGGTCGAGAGCTGCGACCGTGTCTGCATAATCGATGACGGTCGCATCCTGGCCAATGACGCGCCGGCGGTGCTCAAGGCCAGCCACGGCCATGAATTGATGCGCGTGGTGCCGCGCGACGACGCCATCGCGGCGGAGGTCATGTGGGCCCATGCCGATATCGCCACCCGCCGCGGCGAGGAGATCGTGCTGCGCTCCGCCGGCGACGCCTTCACGGAATCCTTTTTGCTGCGCTACGGCACCCGCATCCGCAGGCTGTCGATCGAGGAGCCGAGCCTGGAAAGCGTGTTCCTGGCGCTGACCGGGCGCGAGCTGCGCGACCAGGCCGCGGGTGCGCGCGAGCGGACCTATGAATTCGGCAAGCGCGGCGGCGAGCACACGCGATGACGGCGCAACCCGCACACGCACTCTCGCCCGCCCCGGCGCGCGCCCCAGGGCCGAGGTGGGGACACTGGGTGGGCGGCATCTACGCCATCTGGCTGCGCGAGGTGAAGCGCGCCATCCGCGACCGCGGCCAACTGATCGGCGGCGTGGTGCGCCCGCTGCTCTATGTGCTGATCATGGGCATCGGCCTCAACCCGTATTTCCGCGGCGAGATCTACGGCGAGGTGCGCTTCGTGGTCCCGTACACCTATGTGCAGTTCCTGTTCCCGGCGGTGATCGCCCTCAACATCATGTACACCTCGGTGCAATCGGCGGTGTCGGTGATCTGGGACCGCGAGTTCGGCTTCCTGCGCGAGGTGCTGGTCTCGCCGATGCCGCGCGCCGCGATCCTGTTTGGCAAGATTCTGGGTGGCACCACCGTCGCCATGTTCCACGGCGCGCTGGTGCTGGCGCTCGCCCGCTTCGCGGATCTCTCGATGACGCTTGGCGATCTCGCCCAGGGCCTCGCCCTGATGTTCCTGATGGCGTTCGCCTTGACGTCGCTCGGCGTGGTGATCGCCAACCGCATCCGCAGCTTCGAAGGCTTCGGGGTGTTCTCCAACGTGGTGATCCTGCCGCTCTATTTCCTGTCGAGCTCGATCTTCCCGCTCGATCCCTCGCTCACCAGCGCGCAGACCCGGGTGATCTATCCGGAGTGGCTGGTCACCCTGATCGAGCTCAACCCCTTGACCTACGCGATCGACGCTTTGCGCGGCGCCTTCATCCACTTCCGTCAGTTCGATGCGCGGCTCGGACCCGCCGTCCTGGTGGCGATGGCCGCGCTCTTCTTCCTGGTCGCGCTGCGCGACTTCCGCCGCACATGAGCGCCGCCGTCATGACGCGCCCCGGCCTCATGCGTGATGCGCTCGGCGCGCTGCCGATCCTGGCGTTACTCGCGGCGGTCTATCTGCTTCCGCCCGACACCTCGCTGCGCGAGGTGCGCCGCGCCGGCGCGCTGCATGTCTGCATGCCGCCGGCCTATCCGCCCTACGTCACCGGCGACCCCCGGTCACCGGGAATCGATGTCGAGATTTTGCGGGCGCTCACCGGCGCGCTCGGCCTGAGATTCGATGCCGTGCCGGAGCCCGCCATGCTCCGCGATTTCAATCCACGCGGCTGGCATATCACCCGCGCCGCCTGCGAGGTCGTAGCCGGCGGCGTGGTGGCGTCGCCGATGACGCGCTCGTTCCTGGAGACCGGCCCGCCCTATGCGCAGACCGGCTGGGCGCTGATCGCGCCGCAAGCCATCACCGACCTGCAAAGCCGCAAGATCGGCATTCTCGCCCCGCCCTCCTCGGGCCTGGACCGGATCGCGCTCGCGAGCCGGTTGCGCGCCGCCCAGGCGCAGGTGAGCATCGTGGCGAGCACCGACGCCCTGGTCGCCGGCATGCGCGAAGGCCGCTTCGAAGCCGCCATTACCGAAAAGCTGCTCGCCGACCAGCTCGCGGCGCGCGAGCACTGGCGCGCGGACTGGCTGCCCGGCGATCTACCGCGCTATCCGGTCGCCTTCGGGCTGTGGAAGGGCGACCTCACGCTCAAGCGCGCGCTATCCGCGGGGCTGGATGGGCTCAGCCGCGATGGAAGCGTGGCCGCGATTTTGGCGAAATATGTGGGAGGCGGAGGCTGAGGCCAACTCCAACCGTCGTCCCGGCCAAGGCCGCGAAGCGGCCGCTGAGCCGGGACCCATACGCCGCAGACAATCGAGGGGGCACGGCGTATGGGTCCCTGCTTTCGCAGGGACGACCCGCGCGAAGGCAAATGATCCAACGCACTTCTCAAATCCCCGCAGCTTCGCCCATAACCACGCCGTACAACAACCGATAGGCCGGATCGAGCACGCGCGTCATCACGCCGCTGGCCACCAGGGCGGCCAGGATGAGGCCGAGAAAAAGCTGAACGCCTGCCGAGCGCTCGCGCAGTTGCGGCCACACGGCTATCAAGAGATGCCCGCCCGCGAGCGGCGGCAGCGGCAGCAGGCCGAGCAGCGCAAACCAGAGGCCGAGCTCGATGATTGTTTGCATCAGCGCAAACGCCAACGCAGCCGCGGTGTCGGGCAAAAGCGGCAGCAGCAAGGGCCGGCCAAACCGCAGCGCCAGCACGCCCGCAACGATGGCGGCGAAGCCGGCGCCGACCACCAGCGGCAGATCGCGGCGCCCGTGCCGCAGCGCGCGCGGATCGATCGCCACCCACCTGCCCCAGCCGGCCGCGAAGATCATCCCGATGAGGCCGCCGAGCAGATCGAGCTGCCGCAGCGGATCGAAGGTGAGCCTCCCATCATGCTGCGGGCCGGCATCGCCGAGCGCGCCCGCAGCGGCCGCGATGGCGAAACCCTGCAGGCTCGAGACCACGAGCACCGCGCAGGCGCGCATCAACAGTTGCGACAGCGTGAGATCGATCACGACGGCCCCGCTTGCGCCCGCCCAATGCAGGGCCTGTAAGGCTACTTCTTGAGGCTCATGGCCTGCTGGACATTAAGGTCCGCCGGCAGCTCCTTGTCGCCGGGCTTGAATCCGTTCTCGCCCAGGATATAGGCGATGAGGTCCGCATAGGCCTCGTCGGTGAGCTGGCCCGGCCGATCGGGCGGCATCTTGGCCTTCATGAAGCCCGCGAGCGCCGCCACATTGGCCGCGTCCCAGTGCTTGGCGAACGACGTCCCCTTGAGCGGCGGCCCGCCGAACTCGCCGTTGTCGAGGGTCGAGCCGTGGCAATCGAGACAATTGTGCTGGTAAGCGGCCTCGCCACGCTCGGCCTGCGCCTTGGTGAACGACGGAGCGCTCGCCGCCGCCTTGCCGGGCTGGGCCCCGCCCTCGCGTAACGCATAGACTTGGCTCTGCGTCAGGTCCTCGCCGCGGGCGGCGGCGATCTCGGCGGGGACGATCGGCTTGAAGTCCTTGGGCAGGTGCTGGTCGTTGTCCCAGCTCGTGAGCACATGATCGATGACCGCCGCGATCTCATCATCCTTGAGCGAGGACCAGGACGGCATCGAGCCATTGTACGGGGTACCCTCGACCGTGATCGATCCGGTCAGCCCGAACATCACGACGCGCACCAGGTAGGCGCGGCCCTTCTGCTCGAGCACCGCGGTCGCATGGCCGGCCAGCGGCGGGAAACCGCCCGCGATGCCGCGTCCGCTGCGTTGATGGCAGCCGCTGCAAATGCTGTCGTAGGTTTTCGCCCCGAGCGCCTGCCATTGGGTGTCGCCGGAGGGCGCGGCGGGTTGCGCAAGCGCGCCCGAGGAGCCTGCCAGGCCCCATAGAGCGCCCGCCGACAAGGCGAGCGCCGCCACAACCAAGCTCCGGACCAGAGCGGCAGCGCACGAGCACATGATTTCACCCCCTTGGCGTTCGAGCCGGTTGAAATTGCCAACAAGATCTTCGATCGGTCAACTCTCTTGGCCACATTTCCCTAATCGGGAACCGCGGCGTGGCCGCGCCTCGGGCAGCGCCGGAGAACGCGCTGGCGAAACGCCTTGCAATCTGCCATTCGGTAACTCCGCTTGGCGGCCGCGCGAGCTCATCCCGACCGGCGCCGCAATTTCGCCAAAAGCCGCAAGGTCCCGCCTTGGCCGATCCGTCCGTCCCGCGCCCCTCCGAGCCACCCAAGAATCTGCTGCACCGGCGCCTGATCACCGGTGCATGCATGATGGCTATTTTCATGGCCGCCGTGGAGGGCACCATCGTGGCCACAGCCATGCCGACCATCGTGGCCGATCTGGGCGGGTTCCGTCTGTTCAGCTGGGTATTCACCGCCTATTTCCTGGCACAGGCGGTGACCACCCCGATTTATGGGCGGCTGGCGGATCTGTTCGGCCGCAAGCCGGTGTTCTTCGTGGGCGCGAGCATCTTCCTTATCGGCTCGACCGCGTGTGGCCTCACCGACGGCATGGTGCCCCTGATCGCATTCCGCACCCTGCAGGGCGTAGGCGCCGGCGCCATCCAATCGATCGCCACCACCATCATCGGCGACAGCTATGCGCCGGCCGACCGGGCGCGGCTGCAAGGCTGGCTGTCGAGCGTCTGGGGACTGGCTGCCGTCATCGGGCCGGTGCTCGGTGCTTTCATCGTGGAGCACCTGCACTGGGCGTTCGTATTCTGGATCAACCTGCCGATCGGCATCGCGGCGATCGCGATCCTGGCGATCTATCTGCACGAACAGCTCACGCCGCGCCAGCACCAGATCGACTATATCGGGTCGGCTCTGCTGATGCTGGGTGTCGGCGCCATCATGATGGTGGTGGTGCAGGCCAACTCGCTGGAGCGGCCGGTCATCGCGGCGCTCCTGACCGGCGGCACGCTCGCGCTTGTTCTGCTGGTGGTGAACGAGCGGCGCAGCCGCGAGCCGATCGTGCCGTTCCGGCTCTTGGGCCACCGGATCATCGCGATCGGCAATCTGGGCGGCCTGGCCATCGGGGCGCTGCTGACCTGCGTGGTCGGCTTTTTACCGACTTATGTGCAAGGCGCCATGGGCGGCAGCCCGACCACCACCGGCATCGTGATCGCGGTCCTGTCGGTGGTGTGGGCGGCGGCGAGCATCGTGGCGGGCCGGGTGATGGTGCGCACCTCCTACCAGCTGACCGGCGCGCTCGGGGCGCTCGCCCTGATCTCCGGCTGCGTCATCCTGGTCGCGCTCGACGAGAGCAACTCGCTCGCCCGGGTGAATGCCGGCGCGACGCTGATCGGTATCGGCATGGGTTTCTGCAACACCACCTTCCTGGTCTCGGTGCAGGCGAGCGTGGGCTGGAGCGAGCGTGGGGCGGTGACCTCCTCGGTGCTGTTCATGCGCACCATCGGGCAGGCGCTGGGCGCGGGAATTGCCGGCGCCATCCTCAATTTCAGCCTCGCCCGCGCCGCTCCATCGGCCGGCGATACCTTGAACCAGCTGCTGACCCCGAGCCTGCGCGCCACGCTCGACCGCGACACCATTGCGCAGCTCAGCCACGCCATCGCGGGCGCGCTGCACGATGTCTATGTGATCGCCGGCGTGCTGGCGGCGCTCACCCTCGCCCTCACCGCGCTGCTGCCGGCCGGGGCGAGCCCGACGCGGCCCGGCGCGCCGGGCCCAGGCGGCGAGACGCAAGGTCGGGTATGATCCGATCAAGAAAGGCAGGGAGCAAGATCATGCCTGCACACATTCGGAAGTGGTTCGCCGCGCTGGCGGCTGGCGCCGCGCTTTCGGCATCATGCTGCGCCGCTGCGTCGGCCGAAACCATCGACCAGATTTATGCAGCCGCCAAGGCCGAGAAGACGCTGGTGCTGTGGGGCGCCGGCCCCTCGGCCGGTTACGAGGCGGCGGCGCGCGCCTTCGAGCAGCAATACCCGGGCATCACCGTCACGCTGATGGGCGGCTTCAGCAACGTGCTCAATGCCAAGATCGAGGAGCAGCTCAGCGCCAAGAAGGTCGAGACCGATCTCCTGGTGTTCCAGACCGTGCAGGACTTCGTCGGTTGGAACCGGCGCGGCCTGCTCATGCGTTTCAAGCCCGAAGGCTTCGAGACCATCGGGCCGGGCGCCAAGGACCCGGACGGCGCCTGGATCGCGGTCAACGCCAATCCGCTGTTCTACGGCTACAACACCGATGGGCTCGCGGCCGACGAGGTGCCGAGATCGGCGCTCGATTTCCTCAAACCCAAGTTCAAGGGCAAGCTGATCAGCGCCTACCCGGCCGACGACGACGCGACGCTCTATGATTTCTACACCATCGTGCGCAAATACGGCTGGAGCTACATGGATCGCTACATGGCGCAGCAGCCGAAATTCATCCAGGGCCATCTCGGGGTCGCCCGGAGCCTCGGCTCGGGCGAGAGCCTGGCGAGCTTCGACAACACCATCGGCAGCACCAACACGGCCAAACGCGAGGGCGGCAAGCTCGCGCTCGCTACACCGGCGCGCGACCGGCTGCCGATGTTCTTCACCTCGGAAGCGATCCTGAAGGACGCGCCGCATCCCAACGCGGCCAAGCTCTATGTCAGCTGGTTCCTCTCCCGGGAGCAGCAAAGCCGCATCGGGGTCTACTCGTCACGCGCCGACGTGCCGTCGCCCGCGGGCCTGATGCCGCTCTCGGGCTACCGGCTCGCCAACGACTATCTCAAGTTCGTGACCAACGAGAAGCAGCTGGTGGCGCTGCGCCAACGCTTCGAGAAATATACCGGGCCGGTCGCCAATGCGGGCGGGGTGAAGTGACGGAGCTTTGCGATCGGCTTCGATCAGACGCGGCGGCGTCGAACGCGCGCTTCACCCCCCGAGGCAACAGCTATTGTCTTACTTCAGGAACAAGCAACGCCCTACGTGGCGTCTCCGTTCGCATGATATCATCAACTGTCGTTCCATATTTTCGACGCATCGAGCCAACAAAGGCCGGCTCGACGCTGACCGCAAACGCCAGCCAGCCCCTCGTGTTTGCGATATGCTTGGGCGAAGTATTCTTTCCTGTTTTGATATAGTGAATAGCGGCAGAAATTGCACGCTTGGCCTGCACCCGGTTTTGTAGACAAGCAGTTAAGCTAATCCGGCCCGCATCTCGAACTCCATGGGGCTTAGATAGCCGATTGTCGAGTGCCGACGTTTAGCATTGTAGAAGCGCTCGATGTAATCGAACACGTCGGCCTTGGCTTCATCCCTCGTCCGATAGGTCTTGCGTGCGGTCCGCTCGGTTTTGAGGGACGAGAAGAAGCTCTCCATCGCAGCGTTGTCCCAGACATTCCCCGACCGGCTCATCGAGCAGACGACGCCGTGGTCAGCCATGAGGCGCTGGAACTGCTCGCTGGTGTACTGACTGCCGCGATCCGAGTGATGCAGCAGCGCATCCGGCTTACCACGCCGCCAGATTGCCATCAGCAGTGCGTTGGTGACCAGTTCGGCCGTCATCCCCGCGCTCATCGACCAGCCCACCACACGTCGAGAGAAGAGATCGATGACCGCCGCCACATAGAGCCACCCTTCCGCCGTCCAGATATACGTAAAGTCAGCAATCCATTTGCGGTTGGGAGCGGAGGCTTCGAAGGTTTGCTCGAGGAGGTTCGGAGCGACGGCGGCGACCTGCCGCTCACCCAGATCGGGCGGCAGTCGACGCCGTCGCGGGCGCGACTTGAGGGCCTGCAACCGCATCAAACGCTCAATCCGGTGCAGCCCGCACGACACTCCGTCTGCAAGAAGGTCTTTCCAAACCCGCCTGGCTCCATAGGTCCGATCGCTGGCAAGGAAGCTGGCGCGGACCTTTGCGCCGAGCTCTTCATCACTACGACTACGTTGGCTGCGTGGTCGTGTCAGCCAGGCATAGAAGCCGCCTCGCGAGACACCGAGCGCCCCGCACAACCAGTCCGCCGGCCAGATCCCCCGGTGCTTCGCAATGAAACCGAATTTCATGTCGATTCCTTCGCGAAGTAGGCCGCGGCTTTTTTTAGGATGTCTCGCTCTGCCTTCAGCTTGTTCACCTCGCGCTTGAGCTGCGCGATCTCCAGCTGCTCGGGCTTCATCTGACCCTGCCCAGGAAATGCTTGTTGCGGATCATCCGCAAGCGCCTTCACCCAACCGCGCAACTGCGACTGATGCACACTGAGATCGTGCGAGGCCTGCGCATACGAGACGCCCCGCTCCTTAATCAGCCGCACAGCCTCAAGCTTGAACTCGCGTGTAAACTTCCGCCTCTCCATGACCCACCTCCGGTTCCATTAAAACACCTAACTCGGCGTCTTCGGAACCGGGTGCAGGCCAGTACTGCTTGTCGCCGACCCATCCTGCCACGCGCATGCAGTATAAATATTTCATCACCTCAGATTGGTTCTTATCAACCCCAAACAGTCGAATACAGTCTGTTATTTCCTTTAGACTAGCTCCGCGAAGGACAAAGATGCACCAGAAAATAGTTATCATAATATGTCGTACGTTCGACGAGTTGAACTCCTCGCTTTTGGGGCCCCTGCGGAGCCTTTCGTTTATGTCGGTTCTAATTCTAGAAATATGACCCGAGATACTCGTAATTTTTAGCCGCCCGTCTTTATAACCGCGCCATGGATAGTAAAGAACTGATCCAGGATGATCCTCCTCCAGATGGCGGAGCGGGCCATTTCGGATGAAAAATTCGACCCCAAAAAAATCGTCCCTCACAAACACCTGGAGTCGCGGGGAAATTTCCGGGTGCATCGAGAAGGCACCGAGTTCGGTTAGTGAGCCCGGGCTCTCCGCAATCAACAGGACGATTTCAGATATCTGAGCAATCTCTGCTTCAAACTGTATTAGATCCTTAAACTTTGAGTCCCGAAAGAGAGCAGTGGCTGATTCTGCATAGACAAACGATGCGTTTTCTAATCCGCTCCTGTTATCAATTCGGAGCTTCAAATACGCCCGCAGCGAAGGCGGGCGACGCAAATCCAGAATTTGACCGCCGCAAAAGAAAATGAATCGTCTCGGTGGGCCGACGCGCAGCTTTTCAAGATTCAGTGCGCCTACGAATGGCGCGAGAACGTCAGATACGGCCACTCTTTACCTTTAAGAGGCAGGGGAGAGGGGAGACTTTCACCGACCCGCAGGGCGAGGAGGCCCCTTGGCCGACGAGAGGTGAAAGTCTCCCCTCTCCCCTGCCGGTAAAAGTCAGCAATCCGTTACAGTCTGGCGAAGCGCCCGACTAGAAGCTCTCGCTTCTGTTCGCGTAAAGAGTGTGGCGATAATAGCTGATTCGCCACCCCTCACAAGGGCGATCAATTCGAGCAGTTCGTTTGAGCTAGGCTTTCAGGCCGCTCACCACCCCACCGCCTGCCCATCCTTGCGATGATCCGAACCCGCCCGATAGTACCCATGGGCGGCTTGCGTGCCGGCTGCCGGCGGCGCCATCAGGATGGCCTGGAAGCCGCCGACCGCGCCGCCGCTGGTCGGGACCACACCGTGCCCCATGCCGGTAAGCGCCTTGCCGACCACGGCATAGAGGTTGGATTCCAGATACAGCCGGTTGGCGAGCTGCGAGTGATAGAACCGCGCCATGTCGGTCGCAGCCTGCAGGTTGGCGCCGAGGTCGAGGATGTTAACGAGGGCCTGGGCGTGGCCTTGCGCCTGCATGTCGCCGCCCATCAACAGAAGCGACAGCAGCGGGCTCGCGTCCTTCATCACGAAGCCGGCCGAGAGCGTGTTGAACGGCCGCTTGTGCGGCTCGATCAGGTTGGGGCTCGAGGGATCGAGCGAGAACAGGGCGCCGCGATTGTGCAGGATGAAGCCGTAGCCCGGCACCGTGATGCCGGAGCCGAATCCGGAGAAGTTGCTGTTGACCCAGGCCACCATGTTGCCTTCGTCATCAGCGGTCGAGAGCACGATGGTGTCGCCGTTGGCATTGGCGCTCGCCGGCGGCCCGGTCGGCGAGGCGCGGTCGGGATCGACCTTGGGGCACAGCGACGCTGCATATTCGCTCGAGAGCAGCCGATCGAGCGGCACCCGCACGAAATCGGGATCGCCGTTGTAGCGGTAGAGATCCGCATAGGCGAGCTTCTTGGCCTCGACCAGAAAATGCCAGTATTTCGGGCTGCGCGGTCCGAGCTGCGCCAGGCTTTCGCCGCTCGCCCATTGGGGCACGCAGGCCTCGCAGGATGTTGAGCATCAGATTGGCGGCCCAGGCCTGCGAAGGCGGCGGCAGCTCGTTGAGCGTATAGCCGTGATAGCCGGTCGCGGCGGGCTCGACCCATTGGCCCCGGTAGCTTGCGAGATCCTCGAGCGTCATGGTGCCGCCGAGCGCGGTCGATTTGGCCACGATCGCGCGCGCGATCTCGCCCTTGTAGAAGGCATCGCGGCCTTGCTCTTGCAGCAGGCGGAACGACTTCGCCAGATCGCGATTGCGGTAGATTTGGCCGGCGACCGGCGGCTCGCCATTGATATACCAGGCAGCGACCGAATCCGGATCGAGCGAGGTGCAGCAGTTGCGCAGCGGCAGCGCGCCCGGCAACTGCCATTCCAGCGCGATGCGCTGCGACACCGGGAAGCCGTTGTCCGCATAGTCGATGGCCGGCTGCAGCACCTCCTTGAAGCCGAGCTTGCCGAAGCGCGTGAGCGCCTCTTCCCAGCCCCAGGCCGCGCCCGGGACCGTCACGGTCAAAATGCCGCCGCCCGGCATGCCCGAGCCCGGACCCCAATTGCGCGGCTCGGCCCGATAGCCGAGGCCGTTGTAATGCGCGAGCGTAGCCCCGGACGGCGCCATGCCGCTCGCGTTGAGCATATGCAGCTTCTTCTCCTTGGCCACATAGATGATGGCGAACAGGTCGCCTCCGATGCCGGTGTTCATGGGCTCGACCACATTGAGCACGGCGGCCGACGCCACCGCCGCGTCGATGGCGTTGCCGCCCCGCTGCATGATCTGCAGACCGGCCTGGGCGGCCAACGGCTGGCTGGTGGTCACCATGGCGTGCGGGGCCATGACTTCGGCGCGGCTCTGCCCGCCCCAACCCTCGGCGCGATCACCCGGCACCGCGTCGCAGGCCGGCACATCCTGCTCGGCGCAGGTGGAGAGCGGTGGGGTCGCTTGCGCGAACGCACAAGAAGGCACCAGAGCGGCCGCGATCGCCGCCGCACCAAGGGTGCTCAGAAAACTGGTCATGGAGTTGCTCCCCGGATTGGATGCGGCAGCTTACATACGTTTTCGGACCGACGGCAGGCCCGCGGCGCCAGGCCAGCTCGTGTCCCGGACGCATGCGCTTCAAAAACTTGGTCATGGACATCTCCCGGCTGCATGGCGCAAGCTCTTGCTCCGTACGGCAGGCCCAGACGCGCAGAACGCTTTCGGACACGCAACCATGAGCACCCGCAGGGTCATTCTGTCTGCAATTGCGGCGACATCGCTCTGCCTGAGCGCCGTCGGCCAGCTCGCGGCGCAATCCTATCCGAGCCGACTGATCAGGTTGATCGTGCCGGGTCCGCCGGGCGGGCCCAGCGAGATCGTGGTTCGCACCCTGGCGGAGCGGCTGTCGTCCTCGCTGGGCCAGACCGTCATCGTGGAGAACCGGCCCGGCGGCGCCAACGGCACAATCGGGGCCATGTCGGTCGCGCGGGCAGACCCGGACGGATATACGCTTTTGTTCAGCATTCCGGGGCCCATGGTCGTGGCGCCAGCGGTTTACAAGGACCTCGGCTATGACCCGGTCAAAAGCTTCGCACCGATTGCGACGATCTTCAGCAGCCCCCAGATGCTGGCGCTCAATCCCGCAGTCCCGGCAAGAACGGTCCAGGAATTCATTGCCTATGCGAAAGCCAATCCGGGAAGGATCAATTTCGCATCTCCCGGCTACGGCAGCCAGCCCCACTTGCTCGGTGAAATGTTACGGCTGATGACCGGCATCGACATCCTCCACGTCCCTTACCGAGGTCCCGGGCTGGCGATCACGGATTTGCTGGCGGGACAGGTGCAGATGGAGTTCGAGACCATCCCGATCTTGCTTCCGCATATCGAAGCCGGAAAGCTCAGGGCCCTCGCCATGGCCGACCAGGTCCGCAATTCGCAGCTCCCCGACGTGCCGACCACGACTGAGGCCGGACTGCCGGCGCTCCAGGCCACGTTCTGGTCAGGCATCCTGGCGCCGGCCGGCACCCCAAAGAGCGTCGTCGACAAGCTCAATGCCGCGATCAACGATATCCTGAAAACCAAGGAGATCGAGGCGTTGCTGGCCCGGCTCAGCGCCAGGCCGAAGATCGGCTCGCCGCAGGACTTCGCCGCCTTCGTGGCCGCGGAATCGCAGAAATGGACGGCAGTCGTCAATGCGGCCGGGATCAAGGCCGATTGAGCAAACTATGCGCGGCTTACCGGCAGCCGCCTCAAGTCGGCCTTACATGAGGAGGGAATTCTCTTCCGCGCCTGGGCGCGTCTCATGATTCTCGGGGAGCCGGCGCACCGGCTCCCTCGACGAGCCCGCCCCGTTACAACGAGAACACGTACAGCACGGTCGTGTTGCGCTGCTCCTTGAGCTCGGGCGTGTTGACCAGCTTGCTCAAGGCCGCGTTGCTCGCCCCGGCCGCGATCGCCAGATATTGCTTGCCGTTGACCGCAAAGGTCATCGGCGGCGCGGCGAAGCCCGAGCCCACGTTGATCTTCCACAGCTCCGCGAGCGTGGTGTCGTCATAGGCAGCGACGGTGCCGTCGAGCAGCCCGACGAACACCAGCCCACCGCCAGTCGAAAGCGTGCCGCTGTAGTTGGGATACGGCAGGTGGAGGTTCTGCTTGACCTCGCCGGTCACCGGGTCGACGGCGGTCAAGGTGCTCTCATAGCGCTCCTCGGCCTTGTAGGCACCGCCCGTGCGGGCATACCAGCCCGGCTCCTTCTTGGGCATATCCTTGTCGTTGGTCACGATCTCGCAGGCGGTCAAGACCGGGATGTAGAGCAGCTTGGTGCGCGGGCTGTAGGACGAGGGCCAGTAGTTGTTGCCGCCGGTGCGGTTGGGGCAGACCTTCTTGATGGGATTCTCCGTGGTCGGGTTGGCGACGCCCGAGTAGCTCTGGATGTCCTTGCCGGGATCGTAGTCGAGCGGCTTGCCGGTCTTCTGGTCGATGCCCTTGGTCCAGTTGATGTTGTCCATATAGGGCTTGGCGACCACGATCTGGCCGTTGCTGCGCTCCATGGTGTAGACGAAGCCGTTGCGCGCCGAATGGGTGATGAGGTTGCGCGGCTGCCCGTCGACGGTGCCGTTGATCAGAATGTGGGTACCGACCTCGTCGAAATCCCACATGTCGCCGGGCGTGTACTGGAAGTACCAGTTCATCTTGCCGGAATCCGGATCCCAGGAGATGGCGCAGTTGGTGTAGAGGTTGTCGCCCGGCCGGACCCGCGGATCCATCATCGGCACCGGATTGCCGGTGCCCCAGATGGTCTGGTTGCTGGTCACGTCGTAGGTGCCGGTCACCCAGACGGCGCCCCCGCCGGTCTGCCAGGCGTTGTTTTTGTCCTTCCAAGTCTCGCTGCCGGGCTCGCCGGGCGCCGGGATGGTGTATTTGAGCCAGAGCCGCTTGCCCGTCGCGGCATCGAGGCCGGCGATGAAATCGCGCACGCCGCGGTCTCCCCCCGAGGCGCCGACGATGATCTTGTCCTTGACGGCAAGCGGCGCCGCGGTGATCGCCACCTCGGCCTGGTCGGTGGACAGGTTCGACTCCCAGACGATCTTGCCGCTATCTTTGTCGGAAGCGACGATGCGCGGCGGGTAGCTGGCGCTGGAGATGACGAAATTGCCCCACAGCGCGACACCACGGTTGGCGTTGGCGACCTTCTCCTGCTTGGGATTCATGCGCCAGACGATGCGGCCGGCGTCACCGGAGCGAACGTCGATCTTGTAGACGATGCCCCACAGGTCGACCATGTACATGAAGCCGTCCTCGACCAGCGGGGTCGCCTCCAGGTTCTCGTTGACCGAGGTGCCGCCGAGCGCCACCGCATAGGCGAGCTTGAGACCCTTGACGCTGCCCTTGTTGATCTGATCGAGCGGCGAGAACCGCTGGCCGTCATAGGTGCGGTGGTTCATCAGCCAGTTCTGCGGCTCCTTATCGGCATTGATCAGCCGCTGCGCGGTGACTTCGGAGGCCGGCGCCGGGCCTGCCGCGAAAGCGATGCCGCCCAGCAATGCGGCCTTGACGGCGAGACGATTGCGCTTGGTGGTCATGGTTTCCTCCCTGAAGGAATGCCGGATTTCTTGTGAAATCCGGCTGATCGATTCTCACTAATTTAGTGTGCTCTCCGACGTCCTCGATTAGGTTGGCACGGCCCCTCACAAACGGAGCTCGCAGGCTAACCAACGAAACTCCCGATCGCCCCGCTCACGTCTTGCCGGCCGCGAGCGCGGCGCGCACCCGCTCGGGCGTCATCGGATATTGGCGCAAGCGCACGCCGGTCGCATCTAAAAAAGCGTTGGCGATGGCCGCGCCGGTCGATCCCATCACCTCCTCGCCGGCACCGGTCGAGGGCTCGTGCAGACGCTGCACCACCACCGGGGTCACGTCGGGATGTTCGGCAAAACGCAGGATCGGGTAGCTCACCCAATCCAGGCTGGTGACGTTGCGTTCCGAGAAGGTCACCTCCTCCTTCAGGATGCGGCTGGTGGCCTGCACCATCATGCCGACGATCTGGTTCTCGACCAGCGCCGGATTGACGGTGAGGCCGGCATCGAGCGCCCCATAGAGCTTCTTGGCCACGATGGAGCCGGTGCGCTTGTCGACCTCGATCTCCGCGACCGCCGCCCCGTAGGAGACGTGGTGGGTGCCGATCGCGATGCCGCGGCCGGTGACGATGTCGGCGTCCGAGAGCGCGGCGGCGGCGACCCGCGGCGTCCACCCGGCCGCTTGCGCCGCGGCCTCGAGCACGCCGAGCCAGCGCTCGCCCGCGATGTTGCGGCGACGGAACTCAAGCGGATCGAGCCCGGCCGCATGGGCGAGCTCGTCGATCACCTGCTCGGAGGCGAACGAGTAGTGCATGTCCATGGGCGAGCGTAGCGGCGAGCCCTTGAGCAATCCCAGCATCGGCACCGCGTGACTGACCACGCGCCGGTTGGGGATCGCGTACATGGCGCCGGTGCTCATCCGGTTGACGATGATCGAGTTGGAGCCGCTGGTGCGCTCCTTGGGCGGCGTGCGCAGCGCCAGCTCGTGCGAGGTCTCGTCCACGTGCCAGCCGTGCTGCCAGCCGTGGTACTCGTAGGCCACGATCCGGCCCGCGGCATCGACCGCGGCGCGCACGTCGGCCACATGGGCGGGCCCGAAATTGTCCCAGCCGTGCTCGTCCCAGCGCATGAACTGCACCCGCACCGGCTTGCCGGCGAGCTGCGACATGATGGCGGCGGCTTGCGCCGCATCCTCGTAGCAGCTGTGCCCGAAAGTACCGGAGCCTTCGTAATACTGCACCCGCACCTTGGCGGCCGGCAGGCCCAGTACTTCCGCCAGCATGCGCCGCGAGTTGTAGACGTCTTGGGTGGAGGACATGACCAGCGCGCCGTCCGGGCCGACATCGGCGAGCGCGCAATTGGGGCCGAACGGCAGATGCGCCTGATAGGGCAATTGATAGCTCGCCGAAGCCGTATGGGCGGCCGCCGCGAAGCCCTTGGCCACGTCGCCGTCGTCGACCACCAGCGTGTCCGTGGTCTCGGCGGCCCGCATCGTCGCGTGCAGCTTGCCGTTGCCGGGCAGGGACGCATTCGTCTGCCACTCGACCTTGAGGGCGCGGGCGGCCTTGACGGCATCCCATTCGCGCGGCGCTACCACACCGATGAAATCGCCCTTGCGCAGCACGCGGGCACCCGGAATGCCGATGATCGAGCTTTCGTCGATGCTGAGTGTCTTGGCGCCGGTGCCGTAGGCGCCCTGCCCGCGCGGCCGCACGATCCGGCCATGCAGCATGCCGGGCACGCGCACGTGCTGCATGTTGGTGTATCTGGCGCTGACCTTGTCGGGCAGGTCGAGGCGCGACACCCGGGTTCCCACCAGCTTGTACTGCTCGACCGGCTTGCGCGGCGCGGTGCCGGTGAGCTTCACATTGAACGGCTTGTCGCCCAGGAGATCGCCGTATTTGACCGAGCGGCCCGCCTCGCCGGCAACGGATACGACACCGCTCGCCACCGAAAGCGCTTCGACCGGCGCGTTCAATCGGGCGGCAGCGAGCCGCAGCAGCGCTGCCCGCGCCTCCGCCGCCGCAGCGCGAAGCTGCGGTCCGCCACGCTCGATCGACGAGCTCGAGGAGGTGGCGCCCTGGTCCGGGGTCACGTGGGTATCGAGGCGCACTGCCGCGAGCTGGCCGATGTCGAGATCGAGCTCCTCGCCCGCGATCTGCAGCATGCCGGTGGTGTTGCCCTGGCCGAGCTCGCACTTCCCGAAAATGATGGTGGCGGTGTTGTCGGCATGCACCGCGACCCAAGAATCGATCAGGCCGGGATCGGGCGGTCCGCCGAGGTCGGCACGCGCGGCCGGCACCCCGGCGACGCAGAAACCGACCACCAGCGCGCCGCCGCCCTTGAGCAGATCGCGGCGCGAGGGGGCGAGGAGATCGATGTCGCTCATGCTCTCGCTCATGGCGTCTCTCCGGCCATAACCCGGGACGCCAGCTTGATCGCCTTCATGATCCGCGGATAGGTCCCGCAGCGGCACAGATGGCCGTTCATATGCTGCCTGATCTGCGGATCGCTCGGCCGCGGATTCTGCGCCAAGAGCTCCGACGCCTTGATGATCATTCCGTTGACGCAGTAGCCGCAGTGGGGCGCCTGCTCGTCGATAAAGGCCTGCTGCAGCGGATGCAGCGCCGGGACCTCCGCGAGGTTCTTCTGCTGCGCATGCCAGGCCGCCAGGCCCTCGAGCGTGGTGACGGATTTGCCCACCACATTGGCCACCGGCGTCACGCAGGAGCGGGTCTCGAAGCCGTCGACCAGCACCGAGCAGGCGCCGCATTGCGCCAGCCCGCAGCCGAATTTCGGCCCGTGCAAGGCAAGCTCGTTCGACAGCACATAGAGCAAGGGCGTATCCGGGTCGGAGGCGACCGGCCATGCGCGCCCATTCACCTTGATGTTCAATTCATCCGGCATCGGCTGGCTCCTTGGGGCTGGCTGTGTATCGACACTAGCACGTCCGGGAGCCAGGTTCACCCGGGCCGGGCAGCCCGCATGGAGCCCCTTTCGCAGCCGCAGGCAATTGGCGTATCTTCATCACAAAGCAGAAACAAATCCGGAGGAGACGCATGCGCCTGCATCCAAGCGTACGGGCTCGACTGACGCGCCGCGCACCAGCCTCTCTCGCCGTCGTCGGGGCCGCCCTCCTGGGCTGCGCGCCAGCCGCGCAGGCGCGCGTGACGCAGATCGTGATCAAGACCGTGGAATCCCCGACCTTCGCGGGCAAGACTTTCGGGGCAGTCGGCGCCTATGAGCGGATCAGCGGACAGGTCGTCGGCGAGGTCGATCCGAACGATCGGCGCAACGCCATCATCGTCGATATCGGCCTTGCGCCCCGGAATCCGAACGGCACCGTGACTTATTCGACTGATTTCCAGATCCTGCGGCCGATCGACCGCGCCAAGGGCAACCGCCGGATGCTCTACGAGATCACCAACCGCGGCCGCACCAATGCGCTCGAGATGCTCAACGACAGCCCGACCGGCAACGACGTCGACACCTCCGGTGAAGCCGGCAACGGCTTCCTGATGCGCCAGGGCTATGTGCTCCTGGAAAGCGGCTGGGACGTTCCGGCGCCCGGCGGCAAGTCGTTCGCGGTCACCGTCCCGGTCGCCAAGAATGCGGACGGCTCGCCGATCACCGGCCCCTCTACCGAGGAGTTCGTCATCGACAAGGGCCAGACGCCGGCAAGGCAGAGGCTCAACTATCCGGCCGCCAGCCCCGATAAGTCGAAGGCGAGCCTGACGGTGCGCAAGAACTACGCCGACACACCGATCCCGGTGCCCGAGTCGGATTGGGACTATGCGGATGCCAAGCTCAATGCGGTCAAGCTGACCTCGGGCAATTTCGGCGGGCCCGGCTCGTTCGGTCCGACCGCGCTCTACGAGTTCACCTATATCGCGCGCGACCCGACCGTGGTGGGCCTGGGCTTCGCGGCGATCCGCGATCTCGCGACCTTCCTGCGCAGCGCCAAGGCGGACGACCAGGGCGTGGCCAATCCGCTCGCCGGCGACGTGCAATTCATCTACACGTTCTGCTCGTCGCAGCCGTGCCGCACCATGCACGACTTCGTGCAGCTCGGCTTCAACGAAACCGAGGGCACCGCCCCCGCCAAGACCTTCGACGGCATCCTGAACTGGAAGGCCGGCGGCAGCGGCATCTTCATGAACTACCGCTTCGGCCAGCCGGTGCGCACCCACCGCCAGCATATCGCGCGCTGGACGCCCGAATATCAGTTCCCGTTCGCGGACCAGAAGGCGACCGATGCGGTCACCGGCAAGACCGACTACCGACTGCGCCGCTGCGAGGAGAGCAAGACCTGCCCGAAGATTTTCGAGGCCAACTCAGCCAACGAATATTGGGCGAAGGCGGCCTCGATGATGCAGACCGACAGCCAGGGACACGACCTGCCCGGCGGGCTCGACAATGTGCGCTATTACCTATTGGCGAGCTTCCCGCACGGGGCCGGCAACGGCCGCGGGATTTGCGCGCAGACCAGAAACCCGCTGCGCCCCAACGAGGCGCTGCGCGCGCTCCTGGTCGATCTCGACGCCTGGGTGACCGAGGGCGAGGCGCCGCCCGCCGACCGCATGCCGCGCGTCGCCGACGGCACGCTCGCGCCGCCGCTGCCGCAGGCCGGCATGGGCTTCCCGCAAATTCCCGGCGTGGTCTACAACGGCGTCCACCATACCGGCGATCTGTTCGACTTCGGCCCGAACGCCGACAAGGGCATTCTGTCGGTGCTGCCCCCCAAGCTGCTGGGCTCGCCCTATCCGGTGCTGGTTCCCAAGACCGACGCGGACGGCAACGATATCGCCGGCATTCGCATGCCGGAGGTCAGCGTGCCGCTCGCGACCTATACGGGCTGGGCCTTGCGCGCCGACGGGCTCGATGGCTGCGATGCCGCCGGCCAGCAGATCGCGTTGCGCAAGACCAAGGCCGAGCGGCTGGCGGCCGGCGATCCGCGCCCCTCGCTCGAGGAGCGCTATGCGGATCACGCCGCCTATGTAGGCCAGGTGACCCGCGCCGCCCAGGAGCTCAAGACACAACGCCTGCTGCTGGACGAGGACGTCGCCGCCAAGATCGCAGCCGCGCAGGCCGCCAGCGTTCCATGAGGGTTGGGGTCGTCCCTACGAAGGCAGGGACCCATACGCCGTGCCCTCTCGATCGACTGCGGCGTCTGGGTCCCGGCTCCGCGGCCGCCATTGGCGCGTACACGCGCAAGTAGCAGCCTTGGCCGGGACGACTCCGAGGTCGGCTCGCTTGTCTTGAATGGGAACTACTTCCCCTTCGCTATGAACTCCAGAATCTGATCGCTCAGCTGCGTGTCGGCGGTGTTGATCGCGTAGCTTTCAGACATGTGGCTGTGGTGCGGCAGCACGATCGCGCGAATGCAGCCGCGCTTGCTCTTGCACATGGTGTCCTTGAGCAGGTTGAACTGCTGCTCCATCGCGGGCGGATCGAGCTCGGCCGACGAGATCATGAACGGCGTGGCGCTGTCGACGAGGCCCGGCAGAGCCGAGCGTTCGGCATAGTGCGACGGGTCGCCGAAATAGGCGGTGCGACCTTCGCTCGGCTCGTCCTTGCTGAGATCATAGGCCCCGGAGGAGAAGATCGCGCCGGCAAGTCCGCTGCCTTTCGGCCCATGAAATTCCTTGTGCCCCACATAGGTCGCCACATGGGTGGCGCCGGCCGAATGGCCCATCAGGAATATCCGGCCCGGATCGCCCCCATAGGTCTTGATATTGTCGGCGACGAAGCGGACCGCGGCTCCCATATCCTCCCCCGCCGCCGGCCACGGATCTTTCGGCGCCAACCGATATTCAACGTTGACGCCGACCATGCCGTGGCGCGCCGCCCACAGCATGACGTTGTCGTAGAACGGGCTGCCCGCCCGGCGCTTCTCGCCCCGGATATAGGCGCCACCGTGCACGAACATGAGAACCGGCCGCGCATTGCCGGCACCCGTGGCCGAGCCGTCCGCCGCGAACACGTCGAGCAGATTGCGCTCCGACGGGCCGTACTTGACGTCGCGCACGACCTTGACGGCGGCATAGGGCTCGTTCTCCTGCAGCGGCGCGTAGATGGTCGCGGTGGCGTTCGGATCTACCACGCGGCCGAGCGCGGCGATCCTGGCGGCGATGTCGGGCGGCATTTGCGCCAGGGCGGGCGCGGCCGCGAAGGCACACGCGCCCGCAAACGCCGCGACCGCGAAACGTCGGCGGATCAGGTGTGACATATGACTTCCTCCCAATGTGATTTTCTGGTCGAGGCGACGCCGTTAGGGAACGCGCCTCCGGGTGGAGGCGCCCGCGCCGGTCAAGTGGATTTTCGCATTCTTATCTCGATCCGTCGACGCTCCCGCACGTCGCCGCGGGAATCCCAGCGGGTGATCCGGCCGTCGGTGCCGATCAGCTGAGCGGCGGAGAGCGGCAGGATGCGAAAATTGTGCAGGCGCGGATCGGCTGACAATCGCTCCACTACCGAGAGCGCGCGCGCGAGCCCGAGGCCGGCATTGTCGGCCCATTGCAGGACGCCCGCCCCGCTGGTACCCGCCGTCACCGCGGCCAGCGCCCGATCGAGATTTCGAGCCGCGGACATTCACCGCCTGCTCGTCGGTGTGCCCGATCACCTCGATGACGTCGACGTCGTAGGAATCGGCGATCTCGAGCAGCCGGTCGACCACCACGGTGCGCAGCTCGGTCGCGAAGCTCGGCGTCAGCTCCGCGCTGCCGGTCGCGAAATAATATCCGCCGGCCTCGCTCAGGTTGACGATCGGCGGCCAGTTGTGGCCCTTGCGGCTGTCCTCCGTCAGCCTGGCGGCCAGCCCTTGGTCGAGGAGGGCAACGATCTCCTGCGGGGTCGGATCGCCGAGCTTCTTGTCGGCCGCCCAGGCATCAATGGCGGCGGCGAGCGCCGCGCTTCTGGCAATCTTGTCGGGATCGATACCTTGGCTCAGCAGCGTGCGCCATTTGGCGGCATCCTCGCGCTCCTCCTGCAGCAACGCCTGCGGCACATTCTGCTGCTCCACATGCGCGTCGTCGTTGCTCTCCACCAGCTTACGCCAGAAATCGTCGACCTCGCGCTGCGAGGCGAGCTTGGCGGCCCGTTCCAGCAACTCCGCCAGCTGCCGATTCCTGCGGACGGCCGCCAGCGCCGCCTCGTCGGCGGCCGCCGCCGTCTCGGCCTGCCGCAAGCGCAGCAGCGCATCGTCCCGCTTGGCGCGCTCGCTCGACAACGACACCCCGACCGCGATCAGCAGGCAGAATACCAGCAGCAGCATGATCTCGGCCATGGTCAGGCCGAGCACCAGGCCCTGACGATAGGATGCGGTCTGGCGGCCGATGAGATCGGACATTACTCGATGGACTCCCATTCCGGCCGCTTGTGCGGGCTGCGCAGGTCGTCGACGATTCCGGAGATCCGCTCGGCGGCGAGCGCGAGCGTCCGTGCCCTGGCCTCGATCGCCGGCAGCGCCTCGCTCAGCTGATCGGTCCGCACCGCCATCTCCACGCCGGACTTGATCAGGACATCGGTGAAGGTCTGCATGGTCGCGTCGGCCTTCTCCAGCATGAAGGTCAGCCCCTCGGTGCAGGCCTGCTGGCTCGCCTTGATCTCGTTCAGCACCTCCGAGGTGGCTTTGATCATGGCGGCGGCCCATTCCAGCGCCGCGCGGTTGGCGACCGCGGTGGTGTCGAAATCCTGCCGCAGCGCGGTGACCAGATCGATCGAGCGCTCGGCCGCGGTGTTGGCGATCGCCAGCGCGTCGGTCACCGACTTGGCCTGGGCGTCGGAATGGGCGCCGATCCGCTCGGCAGCCTGCGCCAGCGCCTGCATCACCGGATCGAGGCGGACCTCGAAGACGCGCTCCGGCGCCTGCATGGAATGCAGCCGCGCCGCGACCTCCTCGAGCGCTTCCGAGATCGCGCCGACGCGGCTCGACAGCCTTTCGGTCTCGGCCGACAGCTGCTGCACGTTGACCCCGAGGCTCTGGCTCATGCTCCGGCTCACCGCCCCGCTGGCGTCACCCAGCTGGAGCGCCACCGCCTCGACCGGCGCCGACAGCTTGGCGGTGACCTCCTCCAGGCTGGCGAGCAGCTTGGCGACGATGTCGTCGAACCGTTCCGTCATATGGCCGAAGGAATCGGCAGCCGCCTGCTGCGCATTGCGGCGGAAATATCCGAACTCGACGACGCTGCTGTCGAGCTCGCGGCGCACCCGGCGCGCCGCCTCGGCCAATTCGAGCCGCATGCGCTGCTCGACCTCGACCGGATCGCGGCGCATCTGGTTGAAGATCACCCGCAAGCCGATGCCCGCGATGGTCGAGCCGATCGCGATGCCGAAATTCTGCACGATCTCCTCGGCGGCGCGGGAGGCGGAGAACTGATAAAGCGAGACTTCCGAGACTCGTGAGCGTGAACAAAAAGCCCATATAGTAGATATTGTCGCCCGATTGATCGTCGCGCAGCCGCAGGCCGCGCGCCAGATTGATGAGCAGCGCATAGGCGATCATGGTGCCGACCGGGACGAAGGTGACGTAGAACGGCTCGACGCCCCCGAGCTTGGCCGTGAGGATGTAGATGCATCCGGCGGCCACGAACGTCATGAACACCACGACATTGCCGCCGGAGGAGGCACGCTCGGCTTCGTTCAATGGCCCGGTGTCGCGCGCCACGTCAGCCCACCCCTTGCAGCTTGCTCGCCTGCTTCAGGCGGCCGTTGTTGTCGCGCACCCAGTCCGCCCAGAACTTGATGTGGTCGGCCGAATTGATCGGCTTCCCGGTCTGCCGCTGGATGTAATAGACGAGCACGTCGGCGCCGTGCAGGTCGGTCTGCACCTTCTTGTAGGCGCGCGAGGCCTTGAAGCGGTTGAACGAGAGGTCGCCGCTGTATTGCGAATAATCCGGTCCGTGCTGCATCATGTCGGAGATCACGACCAGCGATTTCGGAACCTGCTCGACGGCCCGCCCGGTGAACCGCTCGACCGCGATCCGCTGGATGGTTTCCATGATCGGGGAGGTCTTGCCCGGCAGGGCGTGGAAGCCCTCCTCCAGCGCCCCGTCGAGCGGAGCGCGGAAGCCCTCCAGCCAGCGTTGCCGGGCCAGCCGCGGATTGGCGGTGTACTCGCTGAGCCCGCTGCCGTCGCCCGGGTTGCACCGCGAGAAGATCGATTTGCCGCCGGGGGTCTTCGGGTCGAGCAGCCTGATCTCCAAAAGCTCGTAGGCCGGCAGCGTCTCCGCCATGTCGGTGAGGACGGTCCTGATCTCGCGCTTGGCGATCTCCGGGATCTCGTCGGTGGCGTCGAGCAGCACCACCGCGACCGCGCGCGGCCCGTCCACCGGACACAGCGTCGATTGATCGAGCGTGGGCGGGCGCGCCACCGTGGCATACACATAGGCGCCGGCCGCCAGCACGCCCAGCGCCAGCACCGTCAACGCACCGCCGAGCAGGTGCTTGGGCAACTCGCCCGGATTGCTGCTACGCCGCCTTGGCGCTCGCCGCGACAACGGCCTTCTCCTCGACGAAATTGTCAATCTCGCGGTAGCTCGCGAATGCCCGCTCGAACTCGCTGTGAATGGCCTCGATCTGCCCGACCAGGACGCCCTGCGATTCCGCGATCGAGCGCCGCAGATCGTCGCGCGTGGAGGTCTCCAGCAGATCCTGCTCGATGGGGAACTTCTCCAGCATATACGACACCGCGAACCGGCCCGGCGGCGGCGTCTTGCGCAACCCCCTATTGGCTTCCCGGTAGACCGAGAGCAGCGCGTTCACGACCCGGTCGAGATGCGATTGATGGGCCGAGAACAGGCGCGCCACGCGGGCCCGGCTCTCGAGAATGGAATCGTGCTCGGAACGCCGAATCGACAGATCGCGGTTGGCCTCCTCGAGAATCTCGATCGCCTCGTCGCGAATCTCGAGCAGGCCCGCGATCAGGTCGTTCTTGCGCCTGATATAGGCGTCATGGGCGCCGGCGCGGCGCTTCTCCAGGCTGGCATAGCCCGGATAGGGATCGAAGATGAGGAACGAATCCGCGAACGCGATCAACGAGCACAGCACGCCGAGGCCGAACAACAGCCAGGATTTCAGATCGACGAGGGCGAGCGGCGTGGTGCGCAGGCGCAGCAGCACCTCGCGGCCGGCGTCGGCGATCATCGCCGCCGACACTTCGCGGTAGTGGGCGAGCGAGAGGTTGATGGCGACCAGCAGCGCCAGATAGCAAAGCAGGGAGAAGAGCCCGAACGCCTTGCGCAGCACGTTGCGGTGGTTGAGCTCGCGGACGCCGACGACCGCGATCAGAAAGCTCACCCCGATATTGAGCAGCGCGAAGGTGAAGGCTTCGGCGGCGCCGCCCAGGTAGCCGAGGTCGCTGCCCTTGGCCAGGAAGAAGCCGTTGAGGAACACCTCGAACACGAACAGGATAAGCAGGATGCCGACCTTGATGGTGAGATTTCCGCCCGATGCCCAATGCGCGGTTCGGGTGAGCTTGTGGCGGCGGCGGAAGTCATCGCTTTCGAGCTCGAGGTCGCGCAGGTGCCGGCGCAGGCCGTGCAATGCGTCGCGGCCTTGCGCCGCCTCGGCGCGAAACTCGCTCACCGCCGCGGGCGCGGCTTGCCGGATGGTGCCGAACCGGCCCTCGAAGTCGAGACCGGTGAGCCGCTCCTTGTAGGTACGAACCTCGTCGAGCAGCGTGCTGTGGGCGGCGTTCTTCTCCGCCTCCACGCGCTCGACGATCGCATTCTCGATATCGTCCAGGGCGAGCGAGTCGGAGGCCGGCTCCTCGCGCGCACCGCGTTCGGCGCCGTTCTGCGCCAGCTTCAGATCGGCGGCGAGCTTGTCGGTGTTCAGGGCCGGGAAGACGTCGAGCGAAGCCCGATAATCGTGTTGCTCCCGCTTGAGGCCATTGACGAGGCGATTGAGCGCGGACTTTGGTCTTGATTCCATCATTCGACTGGCCGAGCTCGGCCTCCAATCCCGCGACACCACTAAGCAACGCGATATGCCCGGCATCGCATATATGGCTCGAGCCGAGCTTCTCAACGGACGTGCCGACCCTCCCGGGCTGCCGGCAGAGCGGCCGAAACCCGATCGCTCGGCCGCCGGCTCGTTTCGGATGGCTCGCGACGCGCGATCAGGCCATCCCATGCAGGCTCGCCAGCGCCCGGCAATTCCCGCAACCGTAGAATCGGGCCCGCGCCCTCATATGTCCAGAGAAACCAGCCGGTCGCTTCGCCGATCCACCGGCCGAAGCGTGACCTGTCCGTGCCCGGTTCCGGTGCCGGAACGCCAGCAAAGTCAACGCATTGTGGCCTGATTGTGGCGAATCCCCTGCAGGGCTACTCTGGTACCGGGCACCGTAACGGTGTTGAGGGCGCCGGGCGGGGCTACTCGTGGCTTCGACCGACGTTGCAGGGAGCGGTTCGTTCGTAGGGGCGACCCTTGTGGTCGCCCGTCGGGCCAATCCCGCGGCGAGGGCGGGCACAAGGCCCGCCCCTACGCACAGCGCCTTCTCTGCAATTTCGAAGACGCCCCGGATTAACGGGCCTTGGCGAGAATATCCTGCACCCGCTTGCGCTGCGCCGGGCTGATATTGCTCACCACGTCCTGCGCATTCTTGCGGGTGGTGGCGGCGTCCAGGTAGTCGATATAGCGCTGGCTCTTCTCGCCCTCGGCGATCAGCGCCGGCTCGTTCAGGGTCTGCTTGACCGCGGCCTGCAGATAGGCGAGCCGGCCGGCGGACATGCCAGGCGGCACCAGCAGGATGCGGCCGAGATCCTCGAGCTTGCCTCGGAACTCGAACAGCCATTGCTGATCGGGCGTCAGCGGGACCGCTTCGAAGATGGTCGGAGCATCCGGAAAGAAGCGCGACTTCACCCGCCCCATCGCGGCGACGACGTGCTGCTGCCCGCTCGCCACGTAATTGTTGGCCGATGTGTCGGAGACGTAGATCGCGTCCATCTCGCCCTGGGTGACCGCCAAGGCGGCCTGGTTGCTGCCCGCGTAGCCCAGCACCACGTGGCAGTCGAGATTGAGCGCCTCGCAGGTGAAGGCGGCGCCGTCGGACAGGCCGTCGGCCGGCCCGCTGGCGGCCCAATTCATCCTCTTGCCGAGCTTCATCGCGTCCTGCGGCGTCTTGATCGGGGAGCCGGGGCCTACCAGCCACATCCACGGGGAGGCGCTGACGGTGCCGAGATAGCCGAGCTGTCCGAGATCGAAGCGGACGCCGGCCTGCTCGGTGAGCTGGGACAGCGCCGCGCCGGTGCCGTTGACGATCATCATGGTGAGCCCGTCCGGGGCGGCCGAGTAGATGCGGTTGAGCGCCACCAGCCCGCCGGCGCCCGGCTGGTTCTCGACCACGACGCTCGCTCCCAGCACCCGGGAGAGGTGGGGCGCGATCATGCGGGCATAGGCGTCGTAGCCGCCGCCTGGGCCGTAGCCCACCACCAGCCTGACGGTCTTGCCGCCGAAAAAAGCCCGCTCCGTATCCTGCGCGCGTACTGAGGACGCGCCGAGCGCCAGCGCCAGTGCTACCGAAAGCGCGCGTGTCAGCCGCGTCCCGAAACCAACCATTCTTGGCATTACCGGCCTCCGCGCCCCTGGCCCTGCCGCCCGTCCGGCGAAGCTTAGGCGCAATCGAGCCCCAATTCCATCAGCCCCGGCCACCAACAAATGCAAGCGACACCAAATAGCCACGCGCCCGACGGATGCTGGTCAGTAGCCGGCAAATTGCCGGCATATTTCTTGCTTCGAATCATTGACGATAAGCTGTGCTCAGGGGGACACCATGCATCTGCATCGAATGTCGCGAATGCTCGTTGCGGTCGCCTTGGCGACCGCCCTGGTGGGTTGCGGCAAGGCGACACAGGGCGAAAAGGGCGATGCCGGGCCAGCCGGTCCGCCGGGCGCGAAGGGCGACGCCGGGCCGCGCGGGCCGGCCGGCCCCCCGGGGGCGGCGGGCTCGATGCGGATCTTGCGCGCCAACTGCGACGCCACGAGCTGCACGGCACAATGCAACGATGACGAGGTGCTGCTCACCGCCTATTGCGGCCCCACCAGAATCGTGGCCACCTTCCCGACCGAGCGGTCCGCAACCTGCCGCGCCCGCACCCCGGCCAACAATCCGCTCGTCGCGGCTTGCGCGAAATCCGTGACGCCGTAACCGGCGACCACGCTCGCGGCGAGGGACACCGAAGCGCCGGGGCGGCAGATCGCGGCGCTTGGATTCCCGCCATCCCTGGTGCACTAACTCCCTCTTGGGCGGCCGGCGCTCGCCGGCTGTCCCGCACGCGCTGCACAAGGCAAAACCGCGGCGGCCACCAGACTTGGAAAATGCCGGGAAATGGTGGTTATGGAGAAGCCGCTTGCGGGCGAGCACCAGGAGGACGCAATGAGGACATCCGGCAAACGACGAAACGGCGCGCTGGTCTTGCTGGCGGGCGCGACATTGGCGGCGCTGCAGCTGCTGCCCGCGCGCGCCCAGGATTTCTCCGGCCGGCCCATCCGCATGCTGGTCGGGCTCGCGGCCGGCGGCGCAACCGACGTCATGGCGCGCATCGTCGGCCAGAAGATGAGCGAGGGCCTCCACACTGCGGTGGTGGTGGAGAACAAGGCCGGCGGCAATTTCATTCCGGCGGTGCGCGAGCTCACCGGCTCGGCCGCGGACGGCCACACCCTGTTCTTCATCTCGACCAGCACCTTGATCACGCAGCCGCTGCATCCGGACTATCCGTTCGATCTCACCAAGCTCACCCCGGTCACCCAGGTGGCGACCGGGCCGCTGATCCTGGTGGTGCGCAAGGATCTGCCGATCCACAACGTCGCCGAGCTGGTCGACTACGCGAAGAAGAATCCCGGCAAGCTCAGCTTCGGCGCCGGCGGCGGCACCGGCAGCTCGCTTTATTTCGCCACCGAGCTGCTCAAGTCGAGGACCGGGATCACAGCAGCCACCATTCCGTACCGGGGCGCCGGGCCGGCCCTCAACGATCTCCTGGGCGGCCACATCGACGCGATGTTCGACGCCATGCCGGTGATGGCCAATCAGGTCAAGGCCGGCACCGTCACCGCGCTCGCGGTCACCAGCCCGCAGCGCTCCTCCGCCCTGCCCGAGGTGCCGACCGTGATGGAATCCGGCGTGCCGGACTATGAGATCGCCGGCTGGTTCGGGATTCTCGCGCCCGCCGGCACGCCGCCTGCGATCGCCCAGCGCCTGCGCGACGAGGTCGCCAAGGCGGTGTCCGCGCCGGACGTGATCGCACAGCTCGATTCCCAAGGGATGCAGCCGCTCGCCTCGCAGCCCAAGGAATGGCACGACTACATGCTGCTCGAGCTCGAGCGCTATGCGAAGATCATCAAGGACGCCAACATCAAGCCGGAAGCGGATTAGTCCGAAATCATCAGGACGACGGGATGGCGGAGGCCTCGGCCTCCGCCGTTTGCGTTCCGTCCTGCGCCGTTTGTCTTGCAAGCTGTCTTGAAAGGAAGCCCCATGCCCTCCAGAGGTCCCTGGATCGACCACTTCGGCGACAATTTCCTGTGGTCGAACGCCACCCTCATCATCAAGGGCATGGCGCCCTACGGCGTGGTGGCGCTGGAGGAGATGGATCGCGCCTGCGAGCGGCTGCGGCTGCGCCAGCACGAGCCGCAGGCCTGGCAGGAGGAATGGGGCGCGCTCGGCGCGCAAGTGGAGCGGGCGGCCGACGCGGCCGCCGCAGCCGGCCGCAAGCACACCGCCGGCGACTGTTACCTGCGCGCCGGCAACTACCACTACAATGCCGAGCGTTTCATCCTGCCAGGCGCGGAAAAGCGCGAATGGGGACGCAAGGCCTATCGCTGCTACCACACCGGCATCCGGCTGCGTCATCCCGACATCGAGCTCGTCGAGGTGCCCTATGCGGGAACCACGCTGCCGGCGCTGTTCATGAAGGCGCCGGTCGCGGGCCCGGCGCCGACCGTGGTCATCGTCAACGGCATGGACAACGCCAAGGAGATGAGCATCTTTTTTGCCGGACTCGAATTCGCCCGTCGCGGCATTCATACGCTCGCCATGGACGGGCCCGGCCAGGGCGAAAGCCTGCGCATGCGCGGCATCCACAGCCGTTACGATTACGAGGTTCCGGGCGCCGCCGCCTTCGATTACGTGGCGGGCCGCAGCGATGTCGATGCCAAACGCGTCGCCATCATGGGCTACAGCTTCGGCGGCTATTATTCCTCCCGCATCGCCGCGTTCGAGAAACGCTACGCGGCCTGCATCGCGCTCTCCGCGCTGCACTGGGACCTGGCCGGCTGGCAGCAGCGGATCCTGGACAAGAACAAGAGCGATCCCAAATCGGTCGCGCAATCGAATTTCCAGTTCCAATGGGTGGTCAATGCCGCCACTCCGGAGGAAGCGATCGAGATCGCCAGGAAATTCTCGCTCAAGGACGTGGCGCAGAACATCAGCTGCCCGTTCCTGGTCACCCACGGCGGCAATGACCGCGTGGTGCCGTGCGAGAACGCCCAGAAGCTCTATGACGCGGTCGGCTCGGCCCACAAGACGATCAAGGTTTTCACGGCCGAGGAAGGCGGCGCCGAGCACGCCCATGTGGACAATCGCCAGGTCGGCATCGATTTCGCCGCCGACTGGCTGGAGGCGAATCTTTAGGGCGCCCGGACACCGGAGCCCCGGTCTGTTTCTTTGGTGGCAGGGCAGATGATCGCGAGCACGGGCCCGACGAAATTACGGATGCTTTCCAGCCGGCGTGACCTTACGGGATCGGCTCCCGGGATGGGGCCGGTCGTACCGGCGCGTCTCCTTTGCTTTCCGACCCTGCTGCCGGCTTACCGAAAAGGTCGCCTTCGACCAGGCCGCAGATGGCATGCGCAGCAACAATGTGGACCTGTTGAATTTGCGGCGTTTCATCGCTGGGCGCCGACAGGCACAGATCACACAAGGGGGTTATCGCTCGCATACCGCCCCCGGTGAACCCGATGGTAGCGAGACCGATTTCCCGCGCCGCTTTCAAGGCCGCGATGATGTTGGGAGATCGCCCGGAAGTCGAGATCGCGATCAAAACATCGCCCGGTCGGCCGAGGCCACGGACCTGGCGCTCGAAAACCCGATCGAAGCCGTAATCGTTGCCGATTGCCGTGAGGACGGACGTGTCGGTGGTCAGCGCGATCGCCGGCAAGGGATTCCGGTCGAAATTCAGGCGCGACAGGAACTCGCCCGCGATATGCTGCGCATCACCGGCACTGCCGCCGTTGCCCGCGATGAGGAGCTTCCCGCCGGCACGGAACGCCCGGGTGACGGTATCGGCGATGGCGACGATCGATGCGATCAGGTTCTGATCGCTGGTCGCGCGCGTCAGCGTGCTGCAAGACTTGCGGAAATGATCGATGACGTTTTGTTCCCGCCCGTCGGACATGGGTGTCGTCTCCATAGAAGCATCCGGTGAAATTCCGGCCGATGTCTACCGCCGGCGTTTCCGGGAGGCGACCGGTACGATTCTCGCGTTGAGATGCATTTTAGAATCGATTCCAGATATTTCGTCAGCGGAAGTCCGGCCGGCTTACGGCGTTCGAGACGCCGGCACGGCGTCCCAGCCGGAGGCGCGCAGGCGCCCGGCCGCCTGCGGACCGGAGATGAACGCGATGAACGCCGCGGCCGCCGCCTGGAGCCTGCTGTCGGCCGCGACCGCCGCGGAATAGATAGTGACGAGCTGCAGCTCGGGCGGCAGAAAGCCGGCGAACGCGAGCCCGGGCAGACCGATCAGCTCGGCCGCCTGCGTGATGCCGATGGAGGCCCGGCCGGAGGCGACGGCCCGCACCACATCGGCACCGGTGGCGCACAGCACCCCCTTGCTCCGCACCACATCGGCGACGCCGAGCCGCTCGAACAACTTATCGATGAACGGGCCCGAGGTGCCGCCGCCGTTCGGATCGATCGAGGCCACGGCAGACGCCGCGCGCAGGACCGCCCGCAGGGCGTCGGGGCTCGTGATGTCCGGCATCGCCGCTCCCGACCCGACGGCGGCACCCAGCCGCATGCCGCCGACGTCGACCTTGCTGGCGGCGAGGACGCGTCCCTTGGTCACGAGGCTGTCGATACCCGCCGAGGAGGTCATGACCACATCGGCGGCGGCATCGGCGCCGAGCTTGGCGATGACGCCTCCGGCATTGGTGATGATGAAGGAGATACGCTGGCCGCTCAGCGCCGTAAACGGCGCCGCCAGGTCCTTGAGAACATGCTCATAGACCCCGGTCGCGATCACCTGCAATTCGCCTGCTTGGCCGGCCCCCATCGAGAGACCGTATGCTGCATCGCCTTGCGCCGCAATGCCTTGCGCCAATCGGGGCGCACGGCACGAAGTTCCAATTGCCGGAATGGTTCCTTGACCTGGACGGCGCGCCGACGATCTCGACAAGCGAGCCCGGGCAAACCGATCAGCTCGGCCGCCTGCGTGATGCCGATGGAGGCCCGGCCGGAGGCGACGGCCCGCACCACATCGGAGCCGGCGGCGCACAACACGCCCTTGCCCCGCACCATATCGGCGACGCCGAGCCGCTCGAACAACTGATCGATGAACGGGCCCGAGGTGGCGCCGCCGTTCGGATCGATCGAGGCCACCGCAGACGCCGCGCGCAGGATCGCCCGCAGGGCATCGGGGGTCGTGATGTCCGGCATCGCCGCTCCCGACCCGTCGGCGGCACCCAGCCGCACGTCGACCTTGCTGGCGTCGAGGACGCGTCCCTTGGTCACGAGGCTGTCGATACCTGCCGAGGAGGTCATGACCACATCGGCGGCGGCATCGGCGCCGAGCTTGGCGATGACGCCTCCGGCATTGGTGATGATGAAGGAGACACCCCGGCCGCTCTGGCAGGTTCCGGATCCGTCGTCGTTCGGGGGCCTGGGTCGCGCGCTGGGCGCTCGAGACGCCGAGCATGCCGGTGTTGCCGGCTCCGCCTGTGGCGGCGCTTCCGACAACGGCACGAAAACATGGCGGGATATGCCCGGCCAGGTCGGTCATGGCCGGAGCGGTGCCGCGCTAGCTCACGCTCGTCATCCGGCGCGCTTGAGGAAATGCGCCATCAGCAGGCTCAGCCGGGGCTGCCGCCGCCCGCATGAGTTCGTTTTGCGCGGGCGCAGCTTACGGTTTACCACAACCCAATCGAGCAACCTTATTGGGCCTAGGGCGCATCGCTGCGGCTGAAAAAGGAGCGCATCGCGCGCCGGCGCCGCCAGATCGGCCGGATTTTGTATCGATCCAGCCTGCCGAGTTGCTTAAGGAGCTCAATGTCTGGGACTATCTCCTTTTGATCCGAAGGGATGGTGTCGCCGTCGTTGTTCGCCATGTCCAGTGCGGTATCGCCGGCCTGAGGGTGCTGGACGGCCGGCGGCATGGTCGCCGCGATCTGCGCATTCAGGAGGCTGACTTGGGCGTCTTGAATTCGGGCGAGCTCAAGCTGCGCCTCGGCAATGATCCTCGCCTGCCGGCAACGGCAGCGCGCCTATCGACCAGGGCCACGCCAAGGCCGGCTCGAGGTGATGGCGGGCTTGTGGGTCAGATTGTGAAGATCAAGAGTCACGTTTTCAATAACTTTAAGTGTGAAAGTCCCGCGGAGTTGTATCGTCTCGCGTTAGTGGGAGCTATCGGGGGGCTCCTTACGAGTGCTATGAGTTATTCTCGCAGCAACTCATCACACCCGGATTCTAATACGAACTGATGCGAGCGCAGGGTGATGGAGAGGAAGGGGAATACATACTTACTCCGCGGCAATGCATTCCTAATGTTGATATGCCCGAACCTTGTTATCAGCCCCAACGTGGGTGCCAGGATTTTCCACTCCGCCGTGAGTGAGACGACCTGACCATCGATGCGTCTTCGATTTTGAGTGGGAAACGCGCAGAATCGGACCACGACCGCTTCGGATCAGGCCCGCGGCTGCAGTACATCGATAAGCAGACAACCGGGGCCTGCTGGTTCGGGGTGCGCCAGGAGGAGACATCAGGCCCGTGAAGCGGCGTCAACTCTCCTTGAAGCGATAGCCGACGCCGTACAGCGTATCGATCATATCAAATCCGTCATCAGTGGACTTAAACTTCTTGCGCAGCCGTTTGATATGGCTGTCGATGGTGCGGTCGTCGACGTAGACTTGATCGTCGCAGGCCGCGTCCATCAGAGCGTCGCGGCTCTTGAGGACGCCAGGGCGGCTGGCCAGCGCCTGCAGGATAAGGAACTCGGTGACTGTCAGTATGACGGGCTCGTTCTTCCAGGTACAGGCATGACGCTCAGGGTCCATGCGAAGTTGGCCACACTCGATCATCTTAGCCAGGACCTCCTTGTGCGCGGCGTCGTCCTTGGGTGTCCGGCGGCGTAGCACTGCCTTTACGCGCTCGACGAGAAGCCGCTGCGAGAACGGCTTGCGAATGAAATCGTCGGCGCCCATCTTGAGACCGAACAATTCGTCGATCTCTTCTTCTTTCGAGGTGATGAAAATCACGGGCACATCGGACTTTTGACACAGGCGGCGTAGCGTTTCCATCCCGTCCATGCGCGGCATCTTGATGTCGAGGATGGCAAGATCCGGCGGGTTGGTCTTGAATCCGTCGAGCGCCGAAGCTCCGTCCGAATAGGTCGTGATTCGATAGCCTTCGGTCTCGAGCGCGATCGAGACGGAGGTCAAAATATTACTGTCGTCATCGACCAGAGCGATGGTTGGCATGAAGCCCCCGTTTCCTGACGAGAGGCGCACAAAGCTGGGCCGAAGTGTGACGGTTCCTCGACCAAGCTCTTGCAGTGACAATGGCGTCGTCCGCGTACCGCTCGAACGGAATGCGCGGATGATTCCGCGCCATCCATGTGTCGAACGCGTAATGCAGGAACAGGTTCGCCAGCAACGGGCTGACGACCCCTCCTTGCGGTGTCCCTGCCGTGCGCGGCACGACGACGCCGTCCTCCATCTGCACCGGAGCCTTCAGCCAGCGTTCGATGTAGAGCAGCACCCACGGGCAGTTTGTATGATGACGGACCGCCTTGAGCATCAGCTCCCAATCGATGCTGTCGAAGTATCCTTTGACGTCGATGTCGAGCGCCGCCGAAGGCGGGTGGGCCCGGCATGCCCCACCGCGCCCTGGTAAGCTCGCGAACGCCATCGGGCGCATTGCGCGCGATAGGCGCTAGAAAATCCGGAAAGATCCCCGGCATCGGCGGCAGATTTCCGGTGCGATCTCGCATCGCTCGAACGAGCGCAATGATCGCTGCCTGCCCCTTGGTGAGGGAATAGAGATTACACATCGAAGACTTCTCAATCCCCGCACGCCGGCGGGCCCATGAACAATCCCGGCTCGCGTCGTCACTCAGGCCGTGCGCTCATCGAGCCATTGTGGGCAGGTTCAGCCCCAATTTTTCGGCTCTTGACTCACGGAGAACATAAAGAGAACATCATGGCCCCGGAGTCAAGGACCTGCGGGGTGCGCCGTTGCCCTGCCCCAACTCCAAGCTCGGAGGCCGGAGATGATCTATTACGTAGCGCTCCCCTTTACGTCGGAAGATGGCGGCGGCTTGGCTCCGGGACAGGCCATCGAATGCCCATCGGGAGCCGCCGCCATCCGGCGCGCGGAAGCCATCGCTCGGCATGATGCCAGTGCGGGAGCCGTGGCTTTCTCCCGGAGCGGCGATCCAAACCTTGGCGAATTCGAGGACGCCGTAATTCTAAAGGCCTTTGGCGACGTGCCGGACGACTTTAGGTAGGGGTGAAGCGCGTGTCACCGCATGACGAGGCGCAAGAACGAGTACAGCAAGAGCCGCCTTGACCGCGAATTCCCTCACCAGGTCATTGTACCCGCTGACCGATGCACGTCGAAAACAATTGGTTAAATAGCTTTGTGCGAAACTCTAAACCACGGTTTTTGTGCAACGGTTGTAGTTGGCCGCAATGTATTGGTACGCTGGTTGCGGCACTTTATTATCAAACCGTGCCGCAAAAGTCATTAATGATCCCTTCCGATGTGGGCAAGGCGGATATTGTGAGGCAAGCTTGAAGTGGGCTACGCGAGAGCGAATTCGGATGGACCGCGCCGCCAGCGCGTGGCTGATCTTACGCTTTGTTGATAAAGACGCCGAGTTCGAATTCGTGCCCACCAAGGGCGCCCTGGAGCTCGCGCAGGCAAAGCATGCCATTCCATTCGTGATTCCAGGGGCCGAACTCTCAAGGAAGGAGGGCAAAGTAACCTTCGATGCGATCCTTGAGAAATATGAACTGACGGATCCGGCCCTGCACAAGCTGGCACTCATTGTTCGCGAGGCCGATATCAGCGGAAGCGCAGCCGTAAGTCCTGAGGCGCCAGGATTTAGAGCGATCCTGCATGGATTCTTCCTTTTAGACATGCCCGACCCCGACACGCTGAGACTCGAACTTCCCATTTTCGACGCGCTGTATCGCTTTTGTCAGGGAAAGCACCTCCCCGTTTAGGCACTTGCAATACCGGCTGCCATCGCCGGGGTTGATGACTCCAAAAAACACCTCGGGCGGCACGGCGACGACCCGATCTAGTAGCCAAGGCGTCAGCCCGATCTATGAGCTGCGTGATGGGTTCCTGGCCAAGCGGCTCGTGACCCACGGCCCGCTCTGTAACCTGAGCGGCCTGACCGACAAAAGACGTTGGCGACGCCGAGTACGACGAGATCCTACTGCCGCAACGGAGCGATACTCCGGCTTGACGCGATGTCTCCTATCACGCGGTATCTTGCCGGAATGGGAGCTCCCGTTTTTGTAGGCGGCGCCGCCCCGTAGAGCTAAGGACTTACAGCCAACCCTAAACAATCACGACGGGCTCACAGCCATCAATGACGGGATGAATCCGCCACTGATTTTGCGGCAGCTTCTGGCTTTCCAACGTGGTCGGCGAAGTCGCATCGTTTACCGCGTTCTGCCAGCGCTTCTTCAGCAAAATTACCTGGGTGGGATCGCAATCTGTCACCGGGTTCGTTATGCAGCACATCGTGATGGGATGGAGTTCATAGAAGAGGTCGCCATAATCGAAGCGATGTCCGGCATCGCAAACCCAATGCCCCATTATCATTAAGACGCTAGCGCCGGTATGGTCGGGACCGTTCGTGTGAAGCTCTCCAAGGTTAGGGTTCACATCAGTTGGATCGCCCGAATCGAAATGCCCCAGACCAAGACCGACGCCCAAGGCTAGAAGCCCAAGCAGGGCGAGAATAAGAGCGACAATCCACCCGTAGACTGGAATCTCACAGACGAAGAGCGCAGCAACCACAGGAAACAGTGCGGCCCGTGCGGCGAGAAACATGTCGTATACAGCACGACCTTCAAACTCGCAGTGCAGCACCTGCGAGCTGATGTCCTGGTTGGGATCTTGAAATTTGTAATCGACGGCGCGCTGTCCGGTAAATGTCTGCGGCGGCGGCGGAACACCGTTCTTTGTAACCGGCTGCTCGGTGATTAAGTATCCGAAAGGTCCGGGTGCCGGGTTGGCCGCTGTGAACGGACCTTGCGCACCGAGCGGTATGCACGCGGGCAGTATTCCCATGCTGAAATCGTTATCGATATCCAGAGGGTTCGAGTCGGAGTAAGGCGGAAGGGTATCGATCAGTGTTCCGATGACCATCTGATTGCCCGTGCTGTCGTTGGGGTGATCAGGCGTCGCAGGAATACAAATGAGCCGGCGAAACAGCCACCAGTAGCAATAGCCGATGATGCCGGCGATGAGAAATATTTCGGCCAGCAGCGCCAAGCACCAGGGATTCCCCCCACCCAGGACCAACAACACAGGAATTACGGCCGCAGGCAAAGTGACGTAGAGGCCGATTAACGCGGCCTGGGTGTAGGGATTCGCCGGATTGAAGCCGCTGATGTCACAACACTGCGTGTATTGCCGAAAGTTGGCCATGACTTATCTTCTCCTCGACTACACCACTTGCACGGTCAGGGTTACGCCACCGGCAATCCCGGCCGCATGAAAGGCGCTCACGTTGAGAACCTGATCTCCGGTGAAACCCATTGGCGGAGCAACCGTGACCGTTATAACGGTCAACTGATCGGGATCTAGCGTGGGCATTTCTGGAGCCACCGTTACTTGCCAGCCGGGCGGCACCGGTTGCACACCACGCCGATGGCGCGCCACCCGCGCGGCGCGGTCCTCCGCAGAATCCGTAGTACCACACGGGTCGGGCGTGCCCGGGACATAGGCATCGAGCGCGAAGGTATATTTCTGCTGCTTGTCGGTGTCGTTGCGCAGTGCGAAGGTAAAAACCGCCGGCGAACTAGCTGTCCCAACGTTGGTATTTTCCTGGCCAAGATTGTTCTGCGGGTTGCTGTCGTCGGCCGGTTCCAGCAGGACCTGAATACAGTAGTGGCCCGGCGTTGTGGGCGTGGTCCATAGCGTCGAGGCATAGACGGGGCAATTTGGACCTCCCCTCACGCCCAGATCGATTTGCGTCGAGCCAATGGGAACGCTGGTGGTGCCAACTCCGAATTCAAGAAACGAGAATGCTACCGGCATGCCAACAACGGGCGCATCGGTAGAGTTGTTCCAGATTTGCGCTACGACTTCATACGTTGTGCCCGGCAGGAGCTGATTGGAAGAAACCGGAGTGCCATTCAAGTAGAGCTGGATGTCGGGATTATCCCAAGTGACAGCCAAGCCCAGACTGGTCAAATAATATTGATCGTAGATCATCGGATCGGGCCGCACGAAGGCGGGGTTATTGATGGGAACGCAGCGATGCCGCGAGGCAATTTTGCGCTTGTGCCCGCGGCGACACCACTGCTTCAGCAATCGGCATAGAATCCGCCAAAGCTCAATAAGTGCGACCACCCAGCCATACAGCAGCGTCTTCAGAAAGAACAAGAACATCTTCATGGGCTGCCCTCTTGAGATGCCTCGTAATCGGAGTAATGCCTGATGGACGATGCCTTCAGCAATTCAGATACGCAATGGCAGGTTGCGCGAAAGATGCAGATGCTCCCCAAGCTCAGAACCAAAGCAACGACCAACGCCTTGGTCTCAGACGTTCAGCTCCTTCCATCGGGATAGTGAGTGGCGGTAGCGCGATGCGGCGCGTACAAGGATACCGGCTCCCGGTAGTGCAGTAATATTCAATAAGGCTCACGCGCGTTGAAGCAGCACTGCTGTCATAACCCCGATTGGCGGTTCCTTGCAGACGTGATGCAACGCCGATCACCGCCAGCAAGTGCCTTGTTCCCTTGGAACAGATTTGCCGAGCCGATCACCTATCTCTTGAGGGCTCTGAGGTTATTCACAGGACGCCCACAACTGTATTTTGTTTGATGAGCACCAGCAGCCCGGACGATTGTAAGCGCGCCAAGCGGAGCATCTGGGCCGCGCGTTAAAGCAGAGGGCCAAGCCAAGAAACAGAACGCGCAGCAAGCACGATGGTCAGAGAACCGCAAATTTGTGAATTCGGATCGGCTCGCCCGCTCTGCCGAACGTTTCGAGGCGACGAGGCCAGCGGCCTTTTACCTAGTTGTTAGGAGAGATTAAGTGGTGTCCGGGTGGGGATTGAATCTGCCAACCTACGGTTTAATATCACTGACAATCGCCTTTTGAGGCGGACGCCATACCAACAGGAAGGGTCTATGCAGAACCGCTTGCTCACGAGGTTTTGGGTGGAAATGGTCTTGGGACTGATGAGCGCGGCATTGCTCGCGCTCACCATTGTCGTGCCTGACTGGATGGAGGTGCTGTTCGGCTTTGCACCTGATGCAGGGGATGGCTCTGCAGAGTGGGCACTTACCCTATTGTGGGCCACGGTCTCTGTCCTAATGTTTGGATTTGCCGGGCGCACGTGGAGGAAACGTGTGCTGCTTCTTCGATCAAGCTAGCAACCGAGAAACAACTCCCCAACGCAGCAAGAACCGAGGAGAAGGAAGCCCTTAGACTTTGGGCCGAGGCCAAACGACGCTCTTCTACAAGGGACAGCGCGATGGACATCGAAGACATCAGACGTTTGGTTGCCGGTGCGGGATTCATCTTCCGCGGCGTCCACCACCACTGGGCGGGCGAAGTCCCGGCCATCTCGCCGGAGGCTGGCGAGATCGTGGCGACGCGGATCGAGCACGTACTGCGTAGCACCCCGGTCCTGCGTGGCCTCGCCGGCCAGGGCGCCCTGGTGATCACGAGGCACGCCGGCGCGTTGCGGCAGTGCCACCATCCGATCCTGTTCACCGAGGTAGTCTCGCTCGGCCAGCAACTCCTCCTGCGCGAGATTGGCCATGTCGAGACCTCCGAGGAGACCACGCGCCACGTGACCGAGGCGATCAACGAGACGGACGAGCGACCGTTTCGCGAACGGGTCGCCGGGGCAGACCTGATCGTGACCGGTGAGGTGGTCGAAAGCCACGCGCTCGAAACCGCGCGCAAGCCGAAGGGGGAGCACGATCCGATCTGGTGGCTCGCGCGCGTCGCCGTGAACGCCGCCCACAAAGGTCGCAAGCCGCGCGGCGAGATCGAGGTGCTGTTCGCGGCGAGCATCGACCGGGCCTGGTTTAGGGCGCCCAAGCTGTACGCCGGTACAAGTGGCATTCTGCTGCTGCGGCATGTGAAGGACGACGAGGTTCCCGAGGAAGTGCCGCGCACGGCCTATCAGGCCATCGATCCGCTCGATCTGGTTCCCATCGAGTGGCTCGCCGAGGTCGAACGCGCGCTCGGCGGCGACAGGGGAGGCCGCTGAGATGTCCGACGTCATCACCGTCGTCAACATCATTCCGAGGCTGTCGAGCGCAGAGACCAACCAGGACAGCGAGGCCAATCTGGCCGTCAATCCGGCCAACCCGTTGGAAATGGTGGCGACTTCTTTCACGCCGAGCCCAAGCGCGAGCCCCACGAACTCGCCGGTGTTCTATTCGAACGACGGCGGCCTGACCTGGGCATTGAAGGACCTGATCGCCGGCACGCCGGTCCTCGATCAGACGATGCGCTTCGCGACGACAAGCGGATTTCTCTACGGCGGCGTGCTCTGGGGCTCCAGCGTTTACGCCCTGATGAATTTCGACATTCTGCGGACCAACGATTTCTCCGGCGCGACGACGATGACCGTGCTGGCGAACCGGACCAATGACGACCAGCCGTTCATCGAGGCGGCGACGGTGCCGAGCGGGCCCGGCGCCGGCCAGGATCGCATCTATGTCGGCAGCAACAGCCACGCGCTAGGCAACATACCGTCCATCATCGACCTCTCGCTCAACGCCGGGGCGGCGGTGGTCACCACCAGCACGATCACCCTGGAGAATCGCAGTGCCTCTCGGGACTGGCCGCAGACGCGCACCGCAATCCATCCGAACGGCACCATCTACGCGGTCTATTACTCCGATATCAGTCCGGCGTGGGATGTTGTCGTCGCCCGCGACGACAATTGGGGGAACAGCGCCCCTCCGTTCCAGGCCCTGATTGACACCGACACGAAGCCGGGCATTCAACTCAGCACCACCGTCAACCTGCCCTCCCTCCCCTCGGGACTTTATATCGGGCAGGAACGCGTCAACGGCGACCTCGCCATCGCGGTCGATCCGAACAACAGCGCTACCGTCTACGTCTGCTGGGGCGACTTCCAGGGCGGCACGTACACGGTCTACGTCGTCAAGTCGACCAATTCCGGGGCGAATTGGTCAGCGCCCATACGCACGATCGACAACGCGACTAACACCGCCCTTGCGGTCAACAGCAAGGGCCGCCTCGGCTTCCTCTACCAGCTCGTGACCGGCCCCAGTTCCAACCAGAAATGGCAGACGACGCTAGAACTGACCACGGACGACTTCGCTTCGATCACCAGCTACGTGCTCGCCAACACAACCGCCGGGTCGCCAGCAAAAGCCTTCGATCCGTACTTGGGCGACTATGTGTCGATGTCGGCTGTCGATCAGTCCTTCTATGGCATCTTCACCGCCAACAACACGCCCAACCTCGCCAACTTCCCGAACGGCGTGACCTACCAGCGCAACGCCAACTTCACCACCAAGACGCTGCTGGACCTGAGCAACAACCCGGTATCTGTCTCCATCGATCCGTTCGTGTTCAAGGTGGTGCCGGGCGTTGGCCGCGTTGTTACCGCCATCGCAGACGCCGGCAATTTCGGCCGCGTCTGCCTCGGCTCCTTCGTCGACGAGGACCTGACGATCGACAACGGCGGCAATGGCCTACTGCTGATCACCAGCATCGTCACGACCCCGGCCGACTTCGAAGCACCGAGCGTGCTCTCCTACCCGATCAAGCTCGGCGTCGGCGACGCGATCGATATCCCGATCCGGTTCGCGCCACTCAGCCTTGGGCCGAAGGCCGGGACGATCACCATCTTCAGCAACGACCCGACCTCGCCGCATATCGTCCGGGTGCACGGTGATGCACCGGCACCGCGCCTCAGCCTCGCCATCGGCAACAGCGGCAGCTTCGGCAATGTCTGTGTCGGCCGCTTCGCCGACGAGCCGCTCGTGCTGAACAGCAACGGCCATTGCCCGGTGACGATATTCGCCGTCACGTCGTCCTCCGGCGCGTTCCTCGCGCCCGAGGTGCTGTCCTTCCCGCTGCTGGTCGGCCCGGGCGACTCGCTCGCGCTGCCGATCCGCTTCGCGCCGACGGGCTTCGGGCCGGCTGCCGGTGCGATTACGGTGACGAGCAATGACCCGGGCAGCCCACACACCATCCGGGTTAGCGGCGACGCGCCGGCGGGGCGGCTGGTCGTCACCGGCTCGCTGTGCTTCGGCGGGGTGAAGGCGTGCTGCCGCGCCGAGCGGACAATCTCCATCTGCAACATGGGAGCGTGCGCGCTGCACGTGACAAACGTCGCGTTCAAGCGGAAGAACCCGCACTGGAAGCTGATCAACAACCCGTTTCCGACCACTCTGCCGCCGGGCGCGTGCCTCGGCCTCGTGATCCGCTACAAGGCCACGGAGAAGTGCCCGATCGCGTGCGAACTGGTCATCACCAGCGACGATCCGGTGACGCCGGTGAAGACGCTGGACGTGATGGCCTATACGGTCTGGGGCGAATGCGGCTGCAAGCAGGAGTGCGACAAGTGCGGTGGCAGGGGCTGCGACAAATGCGGCTGCAAGCCTAGCTGCGAAGGTGCAGCCGACGACTGCTGCGCCGACGAAGACGACGACTAACTAACCGGGGAACCACGCGCGAGGTCCGGTGCCTGTGTCAGTTTCCTTTGAAACCGCTGGCTTTGTGACCAACCTACCAAGCTAATGAAGGCTGTAACGGGAGCGTTGCGAGCGGGGCCAGGGCTGTTTTGCAAGTTGCCGATAACCCTTTGATGCGCTTGGGCTCGAAAGGTCAGGTTCTGCACCTATCATATTGATGTGATTAGCTAACATCTAGCTTCCCAAGCTGTCGACAGTCGGCCGATTACCGCTTACCTAAGTCGCCCTCGCAACCTGGGGATCGGCGCATTGCCGCTGCCATAGACCGAGCAGCGGCTTAGCCATCGCTGTCCGATTCGTCCTGCGTACCGATAATCCGGTCAATTTCCGCTGAAAGCTCCCCGCCATCCTTCTGGATGGCGCGGTACACCGTTCCTTGCCGCTTCCATGTCGTGTCATGCGCCTTCCTTTCTTGAGCCTGTAGCTTGCCCTGGAGACCATGACCCGCTGTGCCGGTATTGCTACCGAAGCGCCGGTCTTCGGATTGCGTCCCATGCGCTCTCTCTTGCTACGGACTACGAACGATCCGAAAGACGCGAGCTTCACGGTTTCACCGCGCTCAAGCATTCGGTGATCTCCTTCAAGACGAGCTCCACGAGCCTAGCCAACTCCTGCCGAGAGAGACCGACTTTCCGGTAGACAGCTTCGACGAGATCCGCGCGCGCAACGGCGGCCCCTCGCGTGCGCCCGCCCAAGGGCACGCCCGGCTGATCTTGCTGGTCGGGGGGCTCACTCGACTGCGTCACAGCTGCACCCAATAAAACGATCGCCAGCCGCCCAAGGGCGGCCACCGCACCATCGATGCCGATGAAACGAGCCCTACCTGGCTCGCATCCACACAGTCTCAGCCGACGTACCGGAAGAATTTGCGGGGCTGGTCAACCTCATCTCACCCTCGGTCAATGAGGTAATGATCCGCTTCCGGCAGTCAGCCCGCCTCTGAAGTGGGGCGGGCTCACTTTGCTGATTTGATTATTTCACTCGCTTCCATACCGTCACGTTGGGAGGCCCACCGCCGGAGGGGGCAGGTACCGTGTATTTGAACTCGTCTCCGGTAATTGAAATTCCCGTTCGTTTCTGATCGGTGCCAGTCCAATTCGGGTATGTACTGCCGAGCACGTGCAAGTTAAGGTCCGTGCCGCTCACCGACCATGTGCCGAAATACCCTAGGCTGCCGTCGACCGTGGCTTTGTACTCGGCGGGAGTGGCTTGAGTGCGGTTGTTTGCTGCGTATTTGGGAAGGTTGTTTCGCATCAGAATCGCCGAAAATCGACCATTGGCGTCGAACATGTAGGAGCCCATCGGATTGGTCCCGTACGCATCGGTTGAAACCAGCGTCCAGGTTCCAACCAGATCTTTCGCTGACTGGGCGAGTGCATTACTGGCAGAAGGGATGAGTCCCAACGCGGTCACAAGAAAGGTATTCAAAATAGCGCGTCGTTTCATGATGTTCCTCCGGCATCTTGAGGCGCACACAAGCTTGCGCGCGTGAATAGCTCACCAGTAAGACTGTGCTGTCAGGTGATGCCTGCCGACGGCGTAGTCCTGCCCAGCCCGGGGGGAGTTCGGCACGTCCCGCTGGCAGTTCAGATCGCAAACTACACCACTTTACCGTGTGGACGGAAGGGGTCCCTGGCCACTTTACGAGCCACCTTTCGTGAACCTGCCGGAGGCCTCATGCGACTAACCGGCGGGAGGCCGTCGGACCGATCGAGCCCGGGCCTAATCAAAAATAATGTTCGAGGGTTCGGTGGGCGTGCGCGTCACGAATAGTGGTCGATTACCCGGCCTTGATCTCGGCGACTGGTCACTGCTGGTCCTGGGGTTCACCGTGGCCGGATTGATCGCGTTGCTAGCCTGATCTCAGCACCAGGGTCGACGGCCCCACCTCCACCTGCCGGTCGCCACGAGATCGGCGGCCTCGGCCACGGGTAAATGGCGCTCCCGGGTCCGCCTCAGGCTCACGATCCACCTAAAACCGACCTTCACCCGGGCTCGGCTTCAGTTGGGGGCCGACGCCCCCCTTGCTTCCCGACCGGCTCCCCTCGTGACATCGCCGGAGATCGATCGGGCCGAGAAGTTGGCGCAGCGGCGGTCCTATCAGGGCCTTACGCCAGTGATGCGCAAATTCGTCTAATGAGCCACAGATTGCGCGGCAAACGAGGTCGTGGCGATCATGGCTCGCCTACCGAAGGTCGATGCCCGCAAAGCGGCGAGGGGCTAGCTAGGTCGAATTTCGCCAACAAGGGTCTCGTCGATCGGTGTGAAAATGACGAGCGCACGCCATTCTCTGTCAGGTGGCGCACATATAATTTGTAAGTTGTGCGCAACGAAATCGACACTACGATTGTTGCATCTCGCTGATTCGTTTTCTCCGGATAAAACGAGGCGCGATCATGCAACAGAATGTCACTCTCAGAGTCCGCGAGATCATAGCCGGACATTTTGGCGTCGATCCGAAACGCGTTACCAACGAAGCCCGTTTTCGCGATGACTTCGGTGCTGACTGGCTCGATCGCCTCGAATTGATTATCGTGATAGAAGATCAGGTGGCGGGCTTCGAACTCGCCGACGTTGTGGCCGACCACATCGATACTGTCGGTGATCTCATGCGTGCCATCGATGGCAACCAAGCTTTCCGCATCCAAAATCACATACAGGCGCAGCTCGCGCGGCGGTGACATCGCACCGCGCGTGGTATGGGGCTACCAAAAGCGGACCCGCGTCCACAACAGTACACAACAAAATAAACGCCACCGCGCTATTCGCCACGAAATTGTCGCTTCGGCTGAGCGTGCTGTCCGCCTGTATCTGTACGTATGGGAGGGTTGAGTGGTCAGTAAAGCTACTGTGCTTCCGAGCCGGTTTCCGATCGGAACCCGTTATGTAATTGAGGGCCTTCAGGGCCGTATCAGCTCGCGGTTTGTCGAATTCCCCGATGGACGCAGGCTCGAGCTGCCGGCCGACGTATCGCCCCGAACGATTTCTCGCAGCAGGCGGAGAAATTCAGTTCAGGAATGAATGTGGGATACTATCTGGCTTCGCTTTTGCGTTGGACGGCCGCCTCCGCGAGAAAGTGACGAGCCGCTTCATTTCTCCGCTCTATGAGCTCGGCAAACTGAATTCTTGCGGACCTGGTTTTCCTCTTGGCTTCGGGCCAGGGCGATAAGACCAGCCGCACCATTTCCTGATGGATGGCCTCGCATCCGTTCTCCAGATTTCGAATGAGTCAGATCCCGGCATCAGTGGAGCTTCAATCTGGTTTATCGAAGACGCTCTGTAGGAGGGCGACCAGTCTCTCGCAGAAGTCGATCTCGTCGAGCACGGCCTGCTTCAGCTCCGGGGGAATAAGCGAAGGCTAGTTGAATGCTTCTTCGGGGAGGCGGGCTTGTCGCAAAAGTAGACCGCGTTCGGCGGCTGTACGTCTTACCTCGTCGATGTCGCGCTCGATGAAGGCGGCAATGACCTCGATGGAGACCCCGATCCGGAGACCGTGCTCCAGGTCATCGAGTTCCAAGGCGGACCAGGGTCTCGTCGCAGCCACGTCATTCTCCCGCGATGAGCGCTTAGCCGGCGCCCGACGATGCGGCGTCGCGACGGCGTCGATATACGCTGCTTCTGTATAAAAGACCGAGAAATTCTTCATTACGGCCTACCCACCGATTTTAGACAAAGTATCTGTAGCATTCCGTGAACCAGGGGTTTTCGCTTCCGCGCACTGACGCACGTAACCGTCAGCATGGACGGCAAGGGCGCCTGGCGGGACAACGTCTTCGTCGAACGGCTGTGGCGCAGCGTCAAATACGAGGAGGTCTATCTCAAGGCGTACGACACCGCCTCCGAGGCGCGCGCATCGATCGGGCGTTACCTCGACTTCTACAATCGTCGCCGGCCGCATTCGAGCCTTGACGGCACTACCCCCGATCACGCCTACTTCACCCCCCTGTCCCTCCGCGTGGCAGCCTAACCCTGGCAGACGCTCCACTTATCGACGCGGAAATTCTGTTCAGACAACCGGGGCCACCTCAGAATGAGCTTGCCAACTTTCCGCACTGCAATGGAGCCGACCTTTGACGACTTCACCAGCACGTCCAGTTGCCGGCCTTCGGGCCCCCGACATAGTTGCAGTTCTGTATATAGGGGCCGCCTGGAGCGGTTCCGTAGCCGTAGTACCCGTAGTTGTCGGCCGGGGTGTAGTCGTTGGTGGGGTAGCCAGCATCATATCCATAAAGTCAGGGCCATAGTTGTAGCCGCCGTTACCGTACCAGGGTTGCGAGGCAGCGATCGCGCCGCCAACCACTGCGCCAGCCGCCAAGCCGTAACCGGGGCGCCACCCGCCAGGCCCACCTGCCCAGCCTGCACCGGCCCAGCGACGGGCACCGACATAACGACCGCCTCCCGCAACACCGCCCACACGACCGACTCCGCCGACGCGACCGGCAGCGACCGCACGCACGGTCTCGACATCTGAACTCGCGGAGTCCTTCAGCGCCAACCCCATGCTGATCGGCACGGCGGAAACGGAACACGCGAGCCAGAATGGACTGGCGGCAAGCATGGATAGTGACAAGGATTGCTGAAGCTAGCTTCATCATGACCTCCTCGTTGTTGGCTAACGCGCGTTGCGGCTAGTCGCAAATGCTCCGCGCGACGCCACTGGCGGGCGCTGTCAACCGCCCATCACCGCCCTGGCGGCGCCCAACCGCTATGCGCTCGCGTTCCCGTCTGGTTTTGACTTATGTCAAATATCGTTCGGTCACAAAAAAGATCCTGCAGGTCTCGCCGATATTTCCATTGCGGTCGCGCACGCAGTCGCGTCCCGTCGCCTTGCCTCAACAAGGCTGGTCCCCGCTTGAGATGCAGCGGCTCAAATCCCGTGTCTGCAGTCGGGCCAAAGCGTTCCCAACCCCGAAAATGATTTAGATCAAGAAATGCATCCGCGATCGGCGCGCTTGATCCCCTAATGTTGCGCCGAACGCTCGCGACCCATCTTTTCGACCTGACCTGCGTCGCGAGCGGCACGGTAGTGAGCGTGCGTCAGACGTGCAATTGACATGGGCCCAGAACGGAGATGTGATCCGACCGACCCGGTCCTGGACGCGCTGCTCGTGAGGTCAACAAGACAAGCCGGCGTTCGGGCCGACTTGATCAATTCGGCAGCAAGATGAATCGGGTCCAGGGACACGGTGGGCACAGTGTTCCGCAGTCGGCGACGTGGCGCACGACAATGGCGAGTCTCTTGGCTCTGCTGTCGGGCTTTGGCCTCATGCAGATGGGCAACTCCTTTCAAGGGACGCTCCTCAGCGTTCGCGGCGATCTTGAGGGTTTCTCGTCCGCCCAGATCGGAGCCGTCGGCGCAGCTTTCTGGGCCGGCATCCTGGCTGGATCTCTATGCACCGGAAGCTTGATCCGTCGTGTCGGCCATATACGAACCTTTGCGGCCCTTGGTGCAATCGCCTCGACGGCACCACTCCTGCACCTACTGAACGTCAATCCGGCTGCCTGGATTGCGGCTCGTGCTCTCACCGGGTTCTGCTTTGCAGGATTGTTCGTCGTCGTCGAGAGCTGGTTGAATGGCGTCGCAACCTCCGAAACCCGTGGCCAAATTCTGAGCGTCTACAGCATGACCGGATTGATCGCCGGCATCGGGGGACAGTTGCTGCTTCCAGCGACAGATCCGTCAGGCTTCCAGCCCTTCTGTGTCACAGCAGCCATCATCGCGCTTGCGTTGGTACCTATCGCTCTCACGAGCGCGGCGTCACCGGCCAGCGCAGAGAATGGCCCGCGCAGCAGCCTCAAGGATCTCTATCGGCAGTCTCCTTTTGGCACGGTCAGCGCTCTGTTGTGCGGTGCGTCGGCTGCAGTGTTCTTCGCGCTTGGACCGATCTTTGCACAGCGGCGTGGTCTCAATACCGGCCAGATAGCGGCATTCATGACCAGCGCGACAATCGGCGGATTCCTGATGGCGTGGCCCCTAGGCTGGCTGTCGGATCGCATGGATCGCCGCCTTGTCGTAATCGGTGCAGCGATCACGGCTGCGTCGAGCATGCTCGCAATGAGCGCATTCGTGCCGACCGATGCGTCGCCCTGGCTGCTCTACATCTGCGCTGCGGCGTTGGGTGCGTCGATCATCCCGGTCTACAGTATCGTGATCGCGCATGTGAACGACGGGGTTGCAAAGGGCGAATTCGTCGCCGCATCGAGCTCGCTCCTACTTGTCCAGGCGGTCGGCGCTACGGTCGGCCCCCTGATCGCCGGGGTCGCCATGGATGCGTGGAGGTACGGGCTGTCATCCGTGCTCATTGCGGCACAGGCGCTGATCGTCGTATGGGGACTATACCGTCTCGCAACACGCCCGATGCGGTCCGACCCCAAAGGACCTTTTTTGGTCGAACCGCCGGTGCCGGTCAGTACCACATTTGCGCAGGCTCACGCGAGAAGCAGCCTGTGACTTGCACGGCGCCGCACCAACGCGGACACCGCATGGCTACCCAATGCTGCCAGCGAACCGCTCGGCAAGTCGCTGACGTCGAAATGCACGCCGACGCGGGACCCATCTCGATCTACCACGCGAGATCAGAGTGCGAATTGGCGCCCGATCTCGACGACTAAATCCCTCGGCAGGCGCGGCAGGTCTGTTTTGCGGGCCATCGTGTAGAACAACCGGCACGCGGGGCAACTGCGGTAGCCGCACCTTGGCGATGATGTCAGGCGGCATGACGAGTGCACAGCCGCGATCACCTCAACGGCCCCGTGTGGGTCCGGAACCCCGGCCTCGGCGGGCCCACCACCGTGCCGGGCGCGAGCGTGCGAAGCGCCGCGGGATCGCCGCGCGTGGGATCGTTCACCGGCGAGCGGCATTGCTACTCAGGGTGATAGAGCCTACGTTCGTCCGATAGGCGAGCCAGCTCGCGACATCGATGCCGGCCGAACTCTCTTCAGATTCGCCTTTTGAGGCCAGACGATTTGGTGCGACCTTCTGCGAGGAGGGCGATGGCCGCCCGGAGCTGACCGCCGGAGCGATCGAGAACTCTCTCCGCCTCTTCCATGTCGCATCCTTCGAGCAGAAGCACCGCGACCTTGACGCTTCCATGCGCCCGCCTTAACGCTTTACGCACGGCCTTGCTGCTCTTGCCGGTGAGATGAAGCAGCATCTTTTCCTGCCGCTCCATGAGCTTGGCGTTCGAAGCCTGCACGTCCACCATCAAGCCGGCATAGACCCTGCCCAGCCGGATCATCACCAACGAAGACAACAGGCTCAGCGTGATTCGCTGCGCCGTGCCGGCATTCATTCGCGTCGAGCCAGCGATCGGCTCCGGGCCGGTCTCGAGACAGATCGGATGCTCGGCCTCATCGAGGAGCGGCGTTCCGCTGTTGTTCGCAACCCCTATGGTCAAGGCACCGGACCGCTTTGCTTCACGGAGACACGCTAACGTGAACGGCGTGGTTCCGCTTGCGGCCACCGCGATCAGCACGTCCTGGCCGGCGATGTGGTGGTGCCGCACCAGCTCGAGCGCGTGTTCGATTTCGTCTTCGGCACCCTCGGCTGCTTGAACCATGGCTCCTTCGCCGCCCGCGATGAAGAGCACCAACCGTTCACGAGGCCAGCTAAAGGTCGGCATCAGCTCGGCGCCGTCCTGGATCGCCAGGCGTCCTGAGGTTCCGGCTCCTGCGTAGACGAGGCGGCCGCCGTCCCGCAGGCGGGTTTCCATGGCAAGGGCTGCGCGCGCGAGTGCGGGTCGCGCGGCGCGCACGGCGGCGACCGCGGCGAATTGCCCCTCGATCATGGCATCGAGGACATCGAGGGGGTCCCAGAGGTCGATGCCGGAATAGCGTGGGCTCGGGCGTTCCGTGTCCATAAGGTTAACATCAGGTTAGCGGCCAAACGCGCTAGCTACCTATATCACGCTCGCTGCCTATATATGGATCCTCCAAATCAAGGATGAGCACCAGAATTGGAGCTTCTAGGTGGACGAAGAGTTACTTCTTCTTGGAGTCGACGGCGGCGGCACGCGATGTCGCGCCCGTCTCTGCGGTCTTTCCGGTGCGACCCTCGGTGAAGGTTTGGCCGGGCCGGCGAACATTCGCTTGGGATTGAAGGAGAGCTTCACGGCCGTGCTTGAAGCGACAGCTCAGTGCTTGGCGCAGGCCGGGCTCTCATTCGATGATCACCACATCATTGCCTGCCTTGCATTGGCGGGCGCGAGCGAGCCGATCAATCTCGCCGCGGCCCGAAGGTACAAGCATCCATTTCGGCGGGCGGTTTTCACGACTGATGCGCATGCCGCATGCGTTGGCGCGCATCGCGGCCGGGACGGCGGTGTCATCATTATTGGCACAGGCACCGTCGGATGGGCGATACGCGGGGGTCGGCATTACCGCGTCGGGGGCTGGGGCTTTCCGATTTCGGATGAAGGCAGCGGCGCTTGGCTCGGTTGTGAGGTCATACGCCGCGTGTTGTGGGCGCATGATGGCCGCATCTCATGGACGAGCCTGTTGAGCCGCGTATCCGAGCGGTTCAAATCAGATCCCCATACGATCGTCCGCCGGATGGGCTCGGCAAAACCGCGGGACTTTGGCGGCCTCGCGCCGCTCGTCGTCGAACATGCCGCGCGAAACGATTTGGTTGGTTGCGAGCTGATGCGACTGGCCGGAGGTTACATCGACGGCATGGCGGAGCGGCTCGGCGCATTCGGCGTGTCGCGGCTCGCTTTGACCGGGGGGCTCGGCTCGAGCATCGAGCCATGGCTGAGCCGGAAGACCAAAAGCCGACTGGTTCCGGCGGCCGCGGACGGGCTGACTGGCGCTGTGCAGCTGGCGCGGGCCGCAGCCCAGTCCGCGGCGCTCACAGGATGATGGCCAGAGTTGCGCATCCATGCCGGAGCAGTCGATGAGCGATAGCGAAGCGCGGATGGCCCGTGAGTTTCGGGAAGCATCTCACGCGATCAGGGCGCAACAGCAAGGCCTGGCGCAGCCATTGGCGGAGCTTGCCGCGCGGCTCAAACGCCGGCCGCCGCAGGTCGTCGTCACCTGTGCGCGCGGCAGCTCGGCCCACGCGGCGACGTTCGGCAAGCACTTGATCGAGCGTTATATCGGTCTGCCCGTCGCAGCGGCCGCCCCCAACATTGCGAGCATCTATCGCCAACGCCTTCATCTGCGAGACCAGTTGTCTCTCGCCGTCTCGCAATCCGGCAGAAGCGACGATCTCGTCAAGCAGGCCGGCAGCGCCAAGGCGTCGGGCGCACTTACCGTGGCCATCGTCAATGCTACCGATGGGCCGCTTGCATCAGAGTGTGACATCGTCCTGCCGATCGGCGCCGGGCCGGAGCTCAGCGTGGCGGCGACCAAGACATTCGTTGCAACACTGTCTGCGCTGTTGCAGCTGACCGCGGCGTGGGCCGACGATGGCAATCTCAAGGGCGCGATCGAGCGGCTCCCCGACCGATTGGCGGCCGCGTCGGACCTGGATTGGAGTGCTGCGGTGAGCGCCCTCATCGGTACGATCAGTCTGATCACAATCGGCCGCGGGCCCACACTTGCTATCGCGCGTGAGGCCTCGCTCAAGCTCAAGGAAACCTGCAACCTGCATGCCGAGGCGTTCAGCGGGGCGGAGTTTCTCCATGGCCCGATGGCCTTGGTATCGTCCCGCTGTCCAGTTCTGATGTTCATGCGGACCGATCCGGCGGCCGAAGGAATGCGAAAGCTCAGAGCTGATCTTCGCCGCAGGGGGATCGCGCTGTTGAGCGCAGAGCCGGGTGCGCCGGCCGCGGAGCGGCTGCCCGCGCTTTCCCCGGATCACGCGGAGACCGACGCCGTTCGCCTCATCCAGAGCTTCTATGCCATGATCATCCGCTTGGCGAAGCGCCTCGGCACCGATGTCGACCATCCCCGCCACCTGCAAAAGGTCACGCGCACCAGATGAACAGATCGGACCCACATGCAGTAGCGGCGGGCACTATCTTCGACGGCACCTACCTGCACCACGACTGCGCGGTCGTGATCGAAGGCGCCTGCATCCATGACATCGTCCCGCGGCGCGAATTGCCGGCCGCGATGGCGATCCGGACTTTGCCGGAAGGCGCGTGGCTCGCCCCCGGATTCATCGATATACAGGTGAATGGCGGCGGCGATGTGTTGTTCAACGATGAGCCGACCCCCGAGGGAGTTGCCGCGATCATTGCAGCACACCGACGGTTCGGAACGACGGCGCTCCTGCCGACCCTGATAAGCGATACGGCCGCCAAGATGCGCGCCGCAATCAATGCCGTGCATAACGCCGCCTCGGTCAATCCGAGCGTTCTTGGCATTCACTTCGAAGGGCCGTTTTTGTCGCCCGAGAAGCCAGGCGTCCATGACCCCGCGATGATCCGCCTACCCAGCCCACAAGACACAGATATCCTGATGACATCGCGCTCCGGGGTCACGTTGATCACCTTGGCACCCGAACGGGTGCCCGCCGGCTTTACGGCACGACTCGCCAATGCCGGCGTTCGGGTGTGCCTCGGACATTCCATGGCCACTTATGCGCAAACCAAGGCTGCGCTGGCAGAGGGCCTCACCGGCTTCACGCACCTCTTCAACGCCATGCGGCCGCTCGCGAGCCGCGAGCCTGGACCGATCGCGGCAGCTCTCGAAGCGCCCGGCACATGGTTCGGCATGATCGTGGACGGTGAACACGTCGAGCCTGCCATGCTCCGCCTCGCTCTGCGGGGCACGGCCCATCCGATCCTCGTGACCGACGCGATGCCGCCGGTCGGCGGGAACAAATCAACGTTCACGCTCTACGGCCGGGAGATCAGCGTTCGTGACGGTCGCTGCATGACAAGCGAAGGCACGCTGGCGGGCGCGGCTCTCGACATGGCGTCGGCCGTCCGCAACTGCGTCCGGCTGCTCCATGTGCCCTTGACCCAAGCTCTGCGTTTCGCATCCGCTGAGCCTGCGTGTTTTCTAGGTCTCGGTGCGACGCTCGGCCGGCTCGCTTCCGGTTATAGGGCCGACATAGTCGCCTTCGATCCCGATGACATCCGGATCCACGAAACGTGGGTTGCCGGGAAAACGCGATGACCAAACCGGGCCAATCCGGATCGCACGCTGCGCAATCCAAGCGGCCGGGAGACTCCAGATCAGCTCACATGTCGGCGCGCTTGGGATAGGAGGCGGCGGTTTGCGTCGCTCAACTGTTTGTGGACGCCGCGCGACTTGGACACTCGCGTCGCAACGTGCAACTCGGATCGGTGAGGCGCCGGGGCGTGGGCTTGCTCGGGGGCGTGTGCCAGCGCGGCCGCTGCTTGAGCCTGCCGGATGATCCTCTCTTCATCCGGCTCGCTTGCGCCTAGTCTGACGACCTGATCAGAAGTCACGTCGATCAAGTCCGGATCGATTCCGGACGCAAGCCACATCTGGCGGAGGTCTTTCGGTCCATCGGCGGTGATTGTCGCCGGCAAATTGCTTGGCGCCACCTTTTCGGGGAGTAGCTGCGTATGATTGAATTCCGCACGATTGTCGGGTCCATAGGGAAGATAGAGCCCGACTGCCTCGACGACGGTCTGCCATTGATGAGCCGTATTCGATCCGGGGTCGCCGATGCCGGCCATATCCACCGCCAAGCCATAGCTATGCATTGACATGAACTTGTTACTGAAACCACCAACACCGAGTGCTGGAGGCCGGTAGCCTGACATCACGCCGGCATTCGGCATACCGGCCTCGCGGGCGAGCTTGATGGCCTCTGCGAGCTTGACGATCAGGGCGGGGTGCAACGGCGCGATCGCGGTGGACACGCCGAGGACCGTCATCGTGTATCCGGGCGACGCGGTTCTTATGAGATAGGCCCTGGCCCTGTCGAGCGCCGACCGGAACTGCGAGGTTTCGTCTGATTGCTCGTCAGCGATCTCGGGCTTCGTGGCCGTCGCCGGATCGACCGGGTATTGAGGAGAGTCAGCGCCTAGCTCGCTCGCGGCGGGCACCTTGAACGTCGCGCCCTTGGGTTTCACGAATGCAGTCAATTCCAGCTTCCGGACCGACGAGAGCGTCACGGCAGCCGCGTTCGCGACCCTGTCTTTGAGCGCGGCCGTTCCCTTATTAGGGTCCTCGACTTCGCCGATCGTTCGGCGCGCACGATGCCATTGGGCTTGATGCTGCAGAGAATGATCACCAACCGAGCGGTCACGGACCGCGATGTCACGAATAGAACGACTATGGATCGGATGAGTCCGTGCGTGGCTCTGTCCGGCACCTGCCGAAGAGGAATGGAGCAGGGTTAGGCTTATGCCGGCAGCCAGGTAAATTCGTAACATCATTGTGTGAACTCCCCCTGATGTCTCAGGTGTTCGTGTGTGATGCGTCTCCCCTCCAGCCGTCCTTGCCGCCCCGCTTGGCCGCGACAGAGCCCTGCTGCAAGCATTTTCGACAGAGTTGCTTAAAGCTTGTCGTTAATCGAGCGCGCGTGTCGTTAAGAGCTGCGGCCGTCTCGCGGCCGAAATGAGGAAAGAAAAAGCCGGTCAATCAGGATCAGTGCTTGCGCCGCGCTGTCCGTTCGCCGTCGTTGAGACATGAAGCACTTCCTGCAACGTCCATTCGAGGCGTGCTGGCGCGCCGCGCGCCGCCCGTTAAAGAACCCGGGCGAATGCGACGACCGCCGCACGATCGTCCTAGGCGACTTGGAGGCCCCGGTGCAGGTGCTCCGCAGCGCGGTGAGGACTGCCGACGGCGCGATCTCGTCGGCAACCAACAGGTGCCTGCGTGCCCCGAATATCAGATGCGGCGATATTGGTGGTGCAGTCCACAGAGAACCGACCGTGAAATGATGGCACCGAGGCCCTCGATTGCTCGATGGACTGGGGGCGTACTTGGTTAGAGAGCGATGAGTCCTCAATTCATAATAATAATAGCGCGCGTAGGATTTTCGAGCCCAGCGTAAGTGCTCCTCGCCGATGGCGATGATAGGCTCGGTGCACTCGCGACGGCTCGACCCGATCAGCCTTTCGGCGAGGCCGATCTGCCAAGGCGAGCCTGTGGCAATGTGCTTGTAACAGATGCCCATGGCCCGTAGTCGTTTTGTGACGGCGGGACCGTAGATCCGGTCCCAATCGCAAATCAGGTAGCGCGGAGCCGCATTCCAAGGGTATGTCCCGGTGATCTGGTGTGCAATCCACTCTGCGCTTGGGCCGGTGTGAGGTTAATCCAGCGGCGCGCCAGCCGGACGATGACGAGGACTTAGAGCAGGTCAAAGCCGATGGTGTGAACAACGAACAGGTCCAAGACGGCGATATTCGGTGAATGATTGCGCAGGAAGGTGGGCCACCCCGAGAGGGAGGTCCACGTCGCGCTACGATGCTAGCAGGCGCCACTCCACACGGTTCCGGCCCTTGGCTTTGGCGCGATAGAGCGCCCGGTCGGCAGCCCTGATCAATAACGCGAGGTCCTGATCGGGACCAGCCGATACGGCGACCCCGACGCTCACCGTCGCTCCTATCGTGCTTTCCGCGGCCTCGAATTGCCTGCGGATCCGCTCTGCGATATCGCCGCCATCGTTTAGCGACGCATGCGGAATGAGGCAGCCGAATTCCTCGCCGCCAACCCTACCGAATATGTCCGTAGGACGCAGCACGGAGGCCGCGACTCGACACAATTCGATGAGTGCACGGTCTCCGACGTGATGACCGTGGGTGTCGTTGATCAGCTTGAACGCGTCGAGATCAAACAAGAGGAACACCGAGGGACTGCCTTCGAACGTCGTGCGGCGCAGCAGCGTCGCGCAGCGCTGCATAAAATCGCGGCGGTTGGCGACTCCGGTCAGCGGATCGGTCAGCGAAGCCTTTTTGTACCAGAGGGCAACGCGCTCTTTCGCCACTCCTCCAAACAGATAAGCGATGCAGAACGCATAGAAGAGGCCCTCAAAAACGAGAAACGGGAACCAACCGAAATGAACGGAGCTGCTGAGCGAAGGCACAGCATCCGCGAACGGAATGCGGATGAGAAAGACCAGCGCATGGGTGAGGAGAAGCACGATGATCGGGCCGCGAGACATCAGCCTCTCACCGCGACCTCGCCAGAATTCCGCTGCGCTCGCGGCCGAGTACGCGAGAATAGTCGCGGACATCAATGCTGCTCTCGCCTTCGGTGCGACATAGAAAACCTCGAATTGGCAGGCGGTAAGCCAAATCAAGGCACCTGCCAGCATCATAGGCACGGACGTGGACCGGCCTTCGAAACTGCGCACTCCCGTCCACATGACGCCGTAGGAAGCCGCGAGGACGGCGTTTCCGATCAAGATCGACCAAATGTCCGGTATGCTCCCGCGAGCTAAAAGGAGCGCAACGCCAAAGGAGGCGAGTGCGAAGGATGCCGCCCACAGAGCAAGAGCCCTCAGATCGGGGCTCTGCAGCCAGGTCACTAACAGCAGGCCCGCGGCAACCGCGAGTGCCAGGACCACAATGATCGAGAGCGTAGGAAGATCGAGCGTCACGGCGGGGCTCGCCTGCGCAGCAATAACTGACGATTGCAGATGAGGCACGTTTCGGCTGCAGTTGCGCGGGGAAAACTTGCTGGCCCGGCTCTGTTGCCGTATCCACTTTCGGATTTGGCAAAATCGATTTTTCCCTTGTCGTGCTTGTGGACCTCGAGTTCGAGGAACTTTGGTTTGGGTACAGGCAACGGCATGTGCCGGCCGGCCTCGATCATGTCGAGCTCGCGCGGAAGCAGCATCACGAATTGAGCCGGATGGCGAATGCGGCCGGCGATGAGCGCGGAGTCATCGCCGGCGCCCCAGTATAGATCCGCACGCGCCGGTCCAACAATCGCCGAACCTGTATCCTGCGCGATCATTAGGCGGCGAAATGGCGAAACAGGTTTTGTGTTTTCCACCGGCAGATTGGCTTCGATGAAGAACGGCGTCCCGAATTCATGCAGCTTGTCGACGGCAATGGACCGACCCGGGGTCAACGGCACACCTTCCGCGCCGACTGGTTCGCTTTCAGTCGACAGTTCGGTGATACGGAAAAACACATAGGAGCGGTTGCTGGCACGTACTTCTTGAGCTTCGTCCGGATGCGCGGTCATCCAATCTCGAATGCGCTGCATCGACATCTCCACGGGCGGAATGAGATTGCGCTCGATGAGCACCCGGCCAATCGAGCTGCGTGGATAGCCGTTATACGAGTTGTAGTTGATACTTAGCGGCGTGCCGTCCTCAAGAATCACGCGTGCGGAGCCCTCAATTTGGATTGCAAGCACGTCGAGCGGGTCTTTCAGCCAGCAAATCTCAAGTTTCTGGCCATCGAGCGCGCCGGCCTCGATTGCGCCGCGGTCGTAATACGGCACGAACTGGTTCGCTCCGTTTAGGCGGCCGATCCGTGCACCTTTGTTTGGAAATGCTTCGGAGCCAAGCTTGTAGCCAAGCGCTATCAGGTCGGGGGGGCGACGATAGAGCGGCGCGTGAAATTCGGGATTGGGGGAGCGCGAGCCATGAACGATCGGCTCGTAGTAGGCGGTCAGAAAGCCCGGTGTTTCTCCTAGGCGCGTGATGCGAACGGGACGAAAATTCTGCTCGAAAAAGGTACGCGCGGCCGCCGAATCCCTCAGCCACAGGCCTGCGGCTTTGCGGCAGACATTCCACAGGGCGCCACGGACCGGTCTGTGGTCATCGGGCCGCGGCATTTTGCGCAAGACTTGGCAGCTTTTCTGATAGGCGACGAATGCCGCCAGGTGATCATCGGCCGTCCACCCCGCGAGGTCGGTCCATTCGACGGGCTCGAGCTGGGTGTTTGCGAGTTTCAGCGGCTCTTCGGCCCATCCCGCGTCGGCCGTCAGGCATAAAATCGCGCCAACGACACTTGCAACTAAACTCCGCAGATGGATCTGCGCAAACGCACGGTCGGACTTCATGCAAAGCACTTGCGTTGTGGCTCGCATTCTTGATGGTACCAAGCCATCGCTTCTACCAAGACGGGGACATTGACGGTATTTTGATCAGGTTTCGTAACGCAGACTGATCGCTTAACAAGCAATCGTTCTGAATTGTTCCACCTGGCTGACAAAGTTGCTCGTCAATTACAACGATTTATTTTATCAAAGTATTTCGTTCGTCTGCAGTGCTTTGGTTTTAGCGGCGGCGGTCCTGAACTGGGCGTACCAAGAACTGTGCCTGGGTTGATTTGGCGGCCCTTCCCGTCGTTAGTGACCGACGCGACTATATATGACGGTCAAATCGTTTTCGGTCCGCGCGATATGGGGCCACAGCGTGACTCGCGCGCCGCAGCAGGAGATTATTTATGACCTCATCGACATGGAGGGATGGACTCCACGTAGTCACGTGCGCACGGGGGAAATCCCCAGATTAGTTGATATATATCAAGGCGGCTATGGCATCCAAGTCTAAGAAAGCTCCAAAAAGGAGAATTGTGTGATGAAGACAGCTTTATGAGCAAGAATACAGGCCCTTGCGGGCCCGGTCGATGCAATAAATAAACGCGAACGCACCTTCTCGAAAGTGGCTCTTCGCGGAGTGGGGAGCCTTGTGCGCCGTATGAGCAGAACATTCCAAATCTCTCGACCTGGTAGGCAGCCACAACTCTTTCGTCGTGAGCCACCACATTGCCAAGTATCGAGGGCGGCAGCAGGTAGAGCGAAGAGTCGAGCGGCGGCCCTTACTGACCGGTCGAGCGCGGTTAAACGAAGAACCTTATACGAGCAAGTTTATGAGTTTAGATAACTCGGGGTTGCGCGTTGAAGATTTAGGGCGATGGCGCATGCCCGCGATTTTCCTCGGCGCGAGGGAGATTATCGCGGCAGCTTACTTGGCGTTGGCCCTGATTGCGCCCGCCCAGGCTCAATTCTGGTCTCCGTTTGCCCCAGCGAGCCGGCCCCCGGCTACGATCCAACAGCAGCCTTGGCAATCCTACGATCCTTTCGGCGGTTTCTTCGTCCCACGGATCCCAAGGGAACCTCGCCAACACAGCAGCCGTGGAAGCAACGAATTAGAAGCGGCGCCGGATAATTCCCATGCCCCGCCTCCACAACAGCGCAAAGCTGACGTGCCGCCAACCACATTAGCCGTGGTAATGGGCGATGCGATGGCCGATTGGCTCGCCTATGGGCTCGAAGACGCTTTCATGGAACGGCCAGAAATAGGTGTTGCCCGCAAGCACCGCGCCGGCTCCGGTCTGATCCGCTACAGTGCCCGTCGTGATGTGGACTGGGCGCAAACCGCACGTGAGATCATCGCGGCCGAAAAGCCGAAGTTCGTGCTGATCATGATCGGGGTAAACGACCACCAGGCGATTCGCGAGCGTGCTCCCGCGCCGCGCCGCGCCGCGCCAGTGAGCAAGCCGGGGGCCGCGCCCGGACCACAATCCACGCCGGGGCAGACCGCCCAAAGTGTACCAGCGCTAGACGAGGCGATCTCGGATCCAGAGAATCCGAACCAACCTCCACTCGGCGGAGCGGACGCAGGGCGCAACAGCAACGCCGCCGGTCCGTTCGAATTCCATACCGACCAGTGGGAGGCCGCCTATATTAAGCGGATCGATGCAACAATTGCCGCTTTGAAGAGCGGTGGCGTGCCGGTGTTCTGGGTCGGCCTACCGGCGCAACGCGGTCCCAAGGCGAGTTCCGACGCGTCCTATCTCAACGAGCTCTATCGGGGGCGCGCCGAGAAGGCGGGCATCGTCTTCGTCGACATCTGGGACGGCTTTGTCGACGAGCAGGGCCGATACTCGCCGCAAGGGCCGGATTTCGAGGGTCAGATCCGCCGCTTGCGCAGCGCTGACGGCATCTATTTCACCAAGGCCGGCGCCCTCAAGCTCGCCCACTATGTGGAGCGCGAGATCGATCGCGGCGAAGCCAACCCCGCCCTTCCGGTGGCGCTGCCCACATCCATCGAGCAGGCTCCGGCCGGGGCCAAGGCGGGCGGGCCGTCGGCGCGCCCCCTGGTCGGCCCGCTCATCCCGCTGACCGCCTCGACGACTGTGGGCCCCGCCGGGAACAGCGCCTCGGAGGAGCTTCTGGGCGCCGCTCGCCCAGCGGCGTGGTCGCTTACTGCCGATCCGTTGGCGACCAGCGTACTCATCAAAGGAGAGCCGAGCGCGGCTCCAGCCGGCCGTGCCGATGATTTCAACTGGCCGCGCGAAAGCGCCGCCTCGGTCAGTACCGAGCCGTTACAGCCGGCGGCGGCGTCTGTCGCCCCCCGGCCCAGCCATCGAGGAAGCGCATCAAGCGCATACGCCCTTCAACCCGGTCATCGAGGAAGCGCACCCAGGGCATGGCCGAGAAGGTCCGCACCCTGACAACAGTCCCCGCAGTAACCTGTTTGCACGGCTACATGGGAAGGGAGCGTTAGCTACTAACAAGCCAAAGCAGCCCCAGTCAGTCTGCCACTCGCTGGCAATGCTCGATACGAAGGCAGATGTCACCCCTTGAAACAGGCGCACTCGGCCGTCCCGCTTGCGCACGATCAGGCGGTAGCCGTCATGCATGATCTCGTGAATCCACCGCGGCCCGACCAGGGGCATGGAAAACACGGATCGGAATGCAGGGTTCGATGATGCCAGCCGCTTCGCCGGCTGGCCGGTACGCCACTCCATGCCCGGAAAATGGCGAGGCGCGGCGCCCGCGTAAGAGCATGTACCGAGTCGCAGCGGACAGCGGGACCGGATTCATCCGCTGGGAGGCCACCGCCGCGTACCGGGTGGCAACCACGCTACGGCCCCCATAGTAGACCACTGCGCGCCGCCCCCCGGCCTCATCGGTTTCTCGATTTCAGCCAGTCGCGTACCAAAATATCCATATAATCATTGCGCCGCAGATGGCTGTCGCCACTTTCAAGACAACGAAAGTCGCATTCAAAAATTTGTCTTCGATTTCCTGCGTCCTCCGCTTCCGCGGATCCAGGGAGATTTGCCGGCATAGGCGCGGTGCTCTCCCTGTCAAGCTCGTGCCCCTCACAAGCTGGCGGCGGCGAGACCGCATGCCCACGCGCGCGCACGCTACCTAGCCGTCGGCGACCGGAGGTTGACCTATGTCTAAGGTGTGCCGCTTTCGACAACCTAGCGCCACTGCTGCGCGCTCTGCTCACGGGCTCACCAAATCCGGTAGTTATTGCAAGTCGGGAAGGTGGTGAGACGCTGGTCGACATTGCCCGCAGCTACAACGTCTCGCATCCGACCATCATGCGCCTGATGCCGCAGCAGTGCGGGCGGAAGACTCGCCCGTGCGCGCGATGAGCAGCGCTTTTCGAGCGACTTCGTTGCGGCGCTTAAGCAGCGCGAAGAAGCGCAGCATGAAGTCATCGAGGCAGCCCTGTACGTGGGGAACAAGCTCCATCTCTGCCAGGAGGCTCTCCATTTCCTGATCGACTTGGATAGCCTCTTGATGGAGCAGCTCACTCGCTGCGGCTTTCATCACCTGACTGACCAGATTGCTCATGTACCGCTGCGATTTCCCTGGCTTTACTTAACGCAGAGTCCGCGAAAAAGAGATTGACGCCCCCTCAAACGAGACTCATCGCGCAGATGATAGCACCGTCGCCGGTAGCCAAGTGACAGATCGCGGACGTCGAGTGGTAGGATGATGGTGATATTCACAAGCCATCCACATCGAATCGTGGAGCATGCTCGGCAAAGCCGTACAAAGGGGCGAAATGAAAAACCCGAGCAGGCTCATGATGTTCTTGGCTCATTGCCACTGCCGCCCGGTCAGGCTTTCTGTCTTCGGCCGCTCGCTCTAATTAATTTTGACGTCGTGTTACCGCCGCTGAGGTGGACGTGCATGCTAGACTTTGACGGTGAGCGAATCCGAAAAGATTGGACACGCGCATCGCACGAGGCGCAGCTGGCCATTTGTTCTGCTTTACCTGTTGCTTGTTCTGGTGGCCAGCGTGCCGGGTGTTGCGATGGCGCTATTGGCTCAAGGAGCGCCGTAGGAGCGGGAAGCCCTCGGGCCTGCGGCCCGCCTGACATCATCGCTAAAGCGCGGTCGGCACCACTACCAAGGCTCGCCCGCACGCTCGTGTTACCCCCAACTACCTGACCCTCATTGCGTGACCATGAGGGCCGCCAATCGGGGAAGACTTGGCGGCTCTCTGAGGCGTTGCGCGAGATGCCCGACAACTCCAATTCGCGGGATTGGCACGATCTCGCCAAGAAGGCGCGCGCGGGGCGCGGTGGTTGCGCAACGGCTTCGATTAGTGACTTCGCCGAGCCGGTGGAATTACTGTTTCGGCCGGTATTTATGCCGGTAGTTATACTTGTACCTGTGCCGGTAGTCGTACCTGTGCGCCGCTCCTCGCGCCGCTCCGTGCGCGCTGTGCGCCGCTCCTCACGTCGCTCGTGCCGCTCTGAACGATTGACCAGCAGCATACAAAACAGCGCGACGGTCGGCTAAGGCCGAAATGAGCAGACAATAGGTGGGCATGTCGATCATCTCATCGGCGCGTGCAGCAGCGCCGGAGAAACATAGGTCGAGACGAAGCTGCAATCTAGGAGCACGTCAAAAACCAAGGATAAACGCCTTGATCAACTCAACCTGTGGCGCTGATTGCCGACTTCAGCTGCGAGGCGTCGATGGTGCCAAGCGCGAGGCGCCGGGTCCGCAGATAGGCCTCGAATTCCCTGGCCGGTAGCGGCTTGGCGTACAGGAAACCTTGCGCCTCCTCGCACCTCTCGTCCCGCAGGAAGTTGGCTTGCTCCGCCGTCTCGACGCCTTCCGCGATCACGCCGAGCTCGAGATTGTGCGCCATGACAATGAGCGAGCGCACGATCGCGGCATCTTGCGCGTCCTGGGTGATCTTGCCGACAAAGCTGCGGTCGATCTTGATGCGCGAAACCGGGAAGCGGCTCAGGTGGCTCAACGAAGCGTAGCCGGTGCCGAAATCGTCGAAGGCAAGCTTTACGCCCTGGTCGTGCAGCGACTGCAGGACGCTCGAATCCTCGCGGTTGAGCGCGACGTTCTCGGTGATCTCGAGCTCGAGCGCATCCGCCGGCAGGCCGAAATCCCGCAGCGCCCCGGCGATGTCCTTTGGCAGCATCTCGTCGTAGACCTGCGCCGGGAACAGGTTGACGCCCACGCGCGCGAGCGGCAGCCCCATCGCGCGCCAGGTCGACAGCCTTTCGAAAGCGCTCCGGATGATCCAGCGGCCGACACCGGGCGCGATCGGGCTCTCCGCCAGCGCATCGATGAAGGCACCGGGGGAGAGCACGCCGTGCTGCGGATGCCGCCAGCGCAGCAGCACTTCCGCCCCGACCACCGCATCGTCGGAGAGCCGGACCTGTGGCTGGAAATAGATCACCAACTCGTCTTGCGCAAAGGCGCGCCGGAGCTCGATGTCGAGGTTGCGCCGTGCCTGCGCGTGGGCTCGCAAGACCGGCGTAAAGAAGCGCAGCCCCTTGCCGCCATCCGACTTGGTCTGGTAGAGCGCCAAATCCGCATTCGCGATCAGCTCATCGACATTCGAACCGTCGTTCGGCGCGATCGCCACGCCGGCGCTGGCGCCGAGATGCACCTGCTGGCCGTTGATGATGAAGGGCTCGCTCAGCCGTCTCAGTATCAGATTGACGACCTCGTTGATGATACGCGGATCGCCGCAGCCCGAGATCACCACCACGAACTCGTCGCCGCCGAGTTCGGCTCGCCAAGCCCACGAGCGACCGCTCCTCCGCCACCCGGAGCAGGCGCCGGCCGACCTCGATGAGCAGCTGGTCGCCGCTCGAATGGCCGAGCGTGTCGTTGACGTCTTTGAACTCGTCGAGATCGAAGAGGACGACCGAGGTGGGCCTGCCTTCCGCGAGCAGCCGCTTCAGCTCCTTCTGCAGCAGGGTTCGGTTGGGCAGGTCAGTGAGCGGGTCATAGTGGGCGAGCCGGCGCAGTTGTTCTTCGGCGCGCTTGCGGTCGGTGATGTCCTCGTAAGCGAACGCGACGTTGCGAACCGTGCCGTCGTCATTGTGCATCGGGGCGGCGGCGAGCCGCACGTCGAGGATCGCGCCGTCCTTACGCCGCCGCTTGACCTGCACCTCGCGGATGGTCTCCCCGTTGTAGGCACGGCGGAACAGCTCCTGCGCTTCGACCTTGCCTTCGAGCGGAACCAGCTCGCTGCGTTGACCGAGCACCTTCTCGGCGGTGTAACCGAACATCTGCTCGGCGCCGCGGCTCCATAGCACGATGGACTGGTTCGCATCCAGGCAGACGATGGCGACGTGCGAGGTATCGATGATGGTCGCGAGCGTATCCTTGGCCTGTCGCATCTCGTCTCTGGCACGGCACGTCATTTGTCGCCGATCCTCTAGCGCCTGTGCCATCTGGTTGAAGCTGTCGGCAAGCGCCCCGACCACGTCGGGGCTCCGCACCGCGGTCCGATGACTTAGATCGCCACCCGCCAGCACCGCTGCATCTTTTCCGAGCTGATGCAATGGGAGCGCGATGCGCCCCGAAAGCAGCCACGCGATCGTGAAGGCGAGCGCGAGCGTGCCGGCGATGGTCAGGGCGCCCCATTTCAGGCGGCTCGCGAGCGCTGCATACGCGAAGTCGACCGGCACCCCGACTGTCACCACCCAGGGGACACGTTGCGCCGTGGCAAAGCCGTTCATGCGCTCCACACTGTCGAGCCGTATCCAGTGCGACCTGTCGCTGCCTTCCTGGGCGGCGATGCGTAGCGGCAGATGAGTCCACTCGCCGTGCTGACCGATTAATCCTTGCACCGGCCCCGTGCCGGCCAGCAGGACGCCCTTCGCATTGTTGACGGCGATGATGCTGCCGTCAGGCAGTCCATGCTGCTTCCATATGTCCTGGAAGTGTTGGACGAGCAGTCCGACTGTCAGAACCGCCCGTATCCGGCCTTCTCCATCCTTGATCGGGCGGGCCACATTGATGACCCAGTTTCCGCTCCGCACCGGAATCGGATCGCCGACCGCCGGCTGGTGATCCACCAGGGCCTCGCGGAAATAGGTGCGGTCGTGGGCGTTGGGGCGCGGATAGTCCGGGTCTTTCGAGGTTCCGATATTGCTGCCCTCGACATCGAACAACAGAATATCCGAATCGATGTAGGGCAACTCCCGTTTCACTTCCTGCAGCAGCACGTCATTTCTGCCTCGGTCGGCCGGATCGTACGACACGGAGTGTCCGAGCGCCAACAGCAGGCTTTCGAGGTCGCCGATGTGGTCGTCGATCCGAGCGGCCAGAACCCGCGCCACGTTGACGGCATGCTCGGCCACGACGGCGTGGTCACTTTGCAGCTTGACTCCAGAGCCCGGCCCCAACCAGGACGGTCAGCGGAGCGACGGCCGCCATCACCAGCCCCAAAAGGTGTGATCGTATCCCGCGAAACAGTCTCACGCGCCCATCCATCCGCGCATCCGCCCCGCAACATGGGGTCACGATAGGCGAGCGAAGCGTCGGGCGCCGCGGAATCGCCGAGTAGACTTAATTGAAGCCTATTTCAAAGCAATTCAATTGAGGTATCAATTCCGGAGATTTGCACGTCCGGCCGCTGTCGAATACCGCCGTTTGCTGCCCCCGGTCGCCCACGGCCCGGTCCGCATTCTCAGGGGCCTGCCATTCGGCGACTGAAGCGTACACCTCGGCCCGCAATCCCACCGATCGGAACAGAAGCTGCAACACATTGCCGATGGATGGGTCATCGTCAACAACGAACACCACCGACTGCGGCTCGGGCTGTCCGTTCATCGGTCGGCCATCCATAAACGGCTGATTCGCTCACGGAAACTGGTCACTCCGCCAACAAGTCTGCCATCCGGGGCGACGGACCAATATTGTCCTTTGGTGCAATTAGTGAAAGGGGACACCGCTTGAGCGTCCGGTTCGGGTCAAACTGCGAAATCCTCAGACCGAGCATATGTTTTCCGGCCCGCCCCAATAACCAACTCTTTTGCCGGCGGCTGGCCCTTCCAGAGTCGGGCCAGGATCGGACTCATGCACTGCAGTAAACGGCCGAACATTTTACGACGAAAGAGCTGACGGTGTTTCGATCAGTTTGCATGCCGACTGTTCCACGTGGTTAGCTCTCCGGTAGCTACGGACCGTGGCGGATTTGTGCTAGGTTTGATCCAAGCACGGGAGGCTGCCAGCCAAGGAGGCGAGAATGATGCCTTTTCCAGTGCGTGCGGGTTACCTTGTCTTCGCTCTGGTCATCGCGGGATCCGCTTCAGCCCAGCAGAGCCCGACCGCAACGAGTCCGCTTACCACGATACGGTTGGCCAAGGCCGCCAAGCCCGGTGGACCGGCGGGCTACCTGAAATCGGGCTACCAGAAATATTGTGGCGCCGACTTCGGTTGCTACACCGGAATTCCGCTTCGATGCGCGTCGAACACGCGGCCGTATCAAGACATTGCAGCTCATCAATGTTTTTGCTTGCCAGACGGTTGCCCGCAGTAGACAGCTCATTCCGCTGCCGGCAGGAAGCCTGTCGCCGCCACGTCCGCTTTGCCCCCGATTGTGTTGCAAAACTCAAAAATGAGCTGCCTCGCCGCGCTCGCTTATCGGCGCCGCAATGTCGCCCTTGGGTCAGGCACGGCAGTGCCGATCCTGCCCGCCGACCGTCGGGTTTACCTCCATTGCGGAAGTCCCGCTGCACCGCTCCAAACTCCGGGGCACGACCGTACCGCAGCGAAAAGGCCCGAGATTTCTTCAGCGCCTTAACGGGCCGAGGATATGCAGCTGCGCGGCTTCCTCCTTCAGCTGCAGCTTCCGCGTTGGGTCGGTCTCGAACTCGGCCTCCTCTGCGATCTTCAATGCCGCCAGCTCTTTCAAGTACTGAGTGGCCAGTCGTAAATCCGCTATGACGTCGTGGCTGCGGACGCTGTGGGATCGTTTTCGTAAGCGTTCGGCGAGAGATATAACTGCGGCAGCTTGCGCCATTGGACGCCCCTTCGGGCTACGCCCGTACAATGCAGACGCTCCATGGCAGCTAATTGTGTGCTGGTTTTGTTGGTTGTTTGGCGATTGTTTGACCGGCTGCGGTACTACCTCACCGCCTTGGCATTGCCCGTGTGGGAAGCAGTGCCACTGCCGCTTCAAGGATTCCCGGCACGGCTCAGCGACGGAACCTTTTCTAAGCACGAAAGGAAGTATATCGGTTCGACAGGGCCAAGCTCATTCGGTGCAGGTCCGCTCATCCCCCGATAGCGACCGAATACCGGGCATCGTGGGAGGTCCGGTGGGGGTCAAGCGCGGCGGTTCGGACCCCGTCCGGCGACAGTCCGGTCTGCCCTCCAATGCAGACCTCCTGCTGCGCCGCCATGAACCGCCGCTGCGGACCAACAACGGACTCTCGAACCCGGCGACGGACATTGGGCTGCTGGCTTCATCGGCAGCGAAGGCTCTCTAGCACAATCAGGGAAGATCAGGCCGAACGACATCCGCCCAGCTTGAACTGGATCAGGCCTCGATGGAGCGGCCCGAACGGCTGGCCCGGCGGTTGCGTCGGCCAATACTGTCCGCCTGACCGCCACCAGTCCGGAACATCCGATCGTCCGGGCGCCAGTCGGGGTCAAATCGATTACGCGCCCTCGGATGAAGGGGGCCGCGATCGTTGATGCGGACGATGGTAATCGACGCTTCCGGGTAGGGCCATATTGCGGACGAGCCGCCGAATTTGACTTTTGTCAAAGAGCCGGACGCATCAGTGCAGTATTCGACTTTATCTTATCCGGTAGGTCGATCATGGCATCGCCGTCGAAAACGCTCCCAGTCAGTCTGCTGTCGGGCGATGCTGTGTTGGCACGTTCCAACACTTTGCCACTGGACTGCGCACGGTGGCGTGGGATTGCGGCTGTTTTCTTGAGGTGGGGTACTAAGTGGGTGCGATCTGGCAGCGTCGACGCATTCGGCGCGAATGAGCAGGCACTTTGCGGGACAAAAGCCCCTGAATGGAGCGACAACATGAGCTACGTTGAGCGCGTCCTGCAACCTGGCGAGCAGGTCCGGCATATCTCGTCGGTTCACTGGATAGTGTACTGGCCCAGCGTCGTGGTCGCGCTTCTAGCGGTGGCTACTTACTGGTTTAGCGAAATGCGGCTCCTGCCGAGAGTCTGGCTGTATACAGCTTACGCGCTCGCTCTCGTTGCGTTCGTTCTTGTGGTCAAGGAATGGTACCAGTGGTGGATCACTGAGATTGCGGTGACCAGCCGGCGCGTAATCTACAAGAAAGGTTTGATCCGCCTGAAGACCAACGAAATGAACATGGACAAGGTGGAGAGCGTCCAGGTCGCTCAATCGGTCCTCGGGCGCATGTTCGACTTTGGCACCGTGAAGATCCTCGGCACGGGCGAAGGCTTAGAGACGCTACACACCATCGCGACCCCGATCAAGCTGCGAAATAGCATCATCACCAGCGCCTGAGGTTACAAACGACTCTCACGTCGACCAATAGAATGCCCTCAATTCCTAACCGATGGCTGCGTCACCGCGAATGGGCGAATTCGGCCAACTACGCCCGGGAGTGCTGCCCGAATAGCTGACATGAAACCCTGAAAACGATGCCACCAGTCGCAGCGCGGCAACGCAACGGTCGCAGCCACGCATCCCGAGCACACTGGGAGTCACTTCAAACCGACGGCTCCTGATTGTCTCATATAGCCCGCCCTGCGCGGTTTGCCACAGGCGGGTCCGAATGACCTTAGGTCACGCGCGGCAATTCTGGCCGCGTCCGCCGACCGTCCGGTTTAAACTCTCTATTGCCGGCATTCAATTGCACTGCCGCGAACTGGCGCTTTGGGTAGAGTCGAGATGTGGCGCGGTGGCGGTAGGCTGAGCATATCTGTTTGCCGCCTCTTTCGTCTGGCGGTGCCTTAATGGCTCAGCCGTAACTCCGTTTCCACATCCCGCTTATCGAACCGGACAGGCAGATTTCCCGCATCCGGCCCTCGGACAAGACTTCACGCCTTTGCTTGGCGTGCGACGCCCTCTGCGGTTCTTGAACCCGTTGCGGAGTTTATAGGTTGCCCAATCTCCCAGGTCCCTCGCCACGTATTGCGTCTGTCTTGAACTGAGGTCCCTTCCCTCCACTGGCATTACCCAGCTTCCGCGGTACTACGAACCCCTCCGCCACCCCAGGGCGCCCGGCCTGTCCCTCACGGGCGTCCGGTTGGTCGTCCCTCCGACCACGCTAATGGGGCTTCCCGTGTTGCGTGCGCTTTCCTTGTGTACATGCTGTCGCCACTACCCCGGCACAGCGACTGGAGGTCTTGCTTCGCTCATTCCGCCCCAGTCGTATCAGCCTTCCCTGATATGGCCGTCAGGTCGGCCCGTGCATTGTCCTTTTCGAGGCTTGCTCAGCGTTCACTCGCGTTACGGCCTGCACACTCGCGCGGTCACCGTATATCGTGACCCGCTATCCGAAGGCTTCAGCCACTTCGTTACCTCCATAGCTGCTCCGGTTGCTTCCGGCTGGAGCGGTTGCCGGGTGGGACTTGCACCCACTGGAAAGCGCCGCCTTTGCACCGCGCACGCCAACAACGGACTTATACACCGCAGCAACTGAATGTTATTCAACGACTGGCTGCGAATTCCGCATCAGTGCCGCGAGGCCTTCATGCGTTGAAACTGATGGGGCCCATCCCAGCTTCCTTAACGCCGCTGCGCTTGCGACCAAACTCCCGTCCAAGCGCCGGAATTCCTCTTCTCGTCCCGCCGCCCGGAACGCCGCTTTGAGCAGTAAGGCAGGCACGGGGAAGAGGCGGGGCCGACGGCCGAGACCGCTGCGCATGGCGGCGATCATATTTGCTACCGTTAGCGCGTCGGCATCGGCTACGATGAGCGGTCGCTGAAGCTTCGCCGGCGCGGTCAGCACGGCGTCTATCGCGTCGGTCAAATTATCGAGCGAAAGCAGCGAGCGGCGCCCGCTGAGTCCTCCCAATGGCACGGGCAGCGGCGAGCGGGCGATCTGCATGAGCCTCGCTATATTACCCTTGACCCCGAACCCGTAGACAAGGGCGAGCCGCAGCGCGACCCAGTCGAGGTCGAGCCGCGCCAATCCCTGCTCGGCAGCCAGTTTGGAGCGTCCGTAACTATCGCTGGGACGGGGCTCGAGATTCTCAGTCAAGACTTGTTCGGCGTGGGGGCCGCTCTGTGCGGAGATCGACGACAAAAAGATAAATCGCTTAACGCCCGCCCGTTGCGCGGCGCGCGCGAGCATCACAGTCGCTTCGGTATTGAGACTGCGGTGATCTTCCTCCGGCAGCCCCGACATGGCGTGGGTAAGACCGGCGGAATGAATGACCGCCTCAGCTCCTTCGAGCGCCTCAGCCATGTTTAGCGGATGCGCGAGATCGCCGATGACAGCGCTTGCGCATCCGGGTGGCAGCACCGTGGAGTGGCGCAGCAGAACGCGCAAGCGATAGCCGCGTTGCGATAATCGTTGCAGCAAATGGCGCCCGATAAAGCCCGTGGCGCCCGTAAGTGCAACGAGGGGACCGCTGGTCATGGTAACAGAGCTGAGGCTCAAAAGCCGCCTGAGTTGACGGCCCCGCCTATTCCAAGCTTCCTTCTGAGCAAATTCAACCCCCCCAAGACGTACTCGACCGATTTGCCCCGGGCTCCCGGCGGCAGCCTTGGCTGCGGCGGCCGAACGTCGGGTTCTCCCCTGACAGCGGACGCACCGCTGCGTTGCCGCGAACCGCAGCTCGGGGCCACGAGCCGACATGAGCCCACGCGAACGATGCTTTCGGCAAGTGTCAAATTCTGGTAATCTCCGCGTGCTGGCAAGCCGTTTGCGGGCGTCAATTTTCTCGAGATCAAGACTCAGACCAATCGGTAAGCGTCAGGGGGAAACCGATGGATGCTGGATCGCCCGCCGCGGGCTCGGGTCTAGCGGCCGATGGTATCTCGGATCGACGCTTCGCTGCACAGCTCGAAGCGATCCAAAAGCTCAAGCAATTCATGTTCGATGAAAAGGTGTTATTGCAAGCCGACATTCTCGAAAGCGTAAATCTCGGTTCCCTGAACAATCTCTCAAATATGCGCCCAACGGCCGCTTACCGACCAAAGATGAGTGGAAAGCGCTCGACCAGAAGCTGGCGGGCCTGGTTCCCCTCGGAGTGACCTCTGGATCCGTCTCATAGCCCAACCGGGGCCTGCTCAAGCGTCCCTCATAAGGCTCGCCGGAGATACATTGCCGTTCATACGGAGAAGATTGCGCGCCGCTGCGTTCCGCCGCTCAATCAATGCCATAAACTGCATTCTGCGAACTTGGCGGTCCGCGGCAGTTTCCGCCCATCCTACCTTGAGAAGACAATCCATTTCTTCGTGAATGGCCTCGCACTCCAGTTTTCAATTTTTAAAAATCGGATCAGCCGGCTCCGAGCGTGAAGCGGCGTCAGATTTCAGAGAACTCATCTGAAGGCTCCCTCTAAAAAGGCCAGCTCGTCCGTTGTGACAGTGGCCGAAGCGGGGCTCTTAGTTGTCAGGCGCCCCAGCCCGCTTGACGGCCCCTCCGAAGCACGCAAGGTGGCACTGGTCAGATGCCCGCGTGCGACCTATCCCGGCCGTGACGATAGCACCGGACTCAGTAACGGGGTGGCAGATCGCAAAATGCGTCCGGTACGATGATGGGGATAATCACAGGATAAGCGTAGCCCCCTGCAAAAGGAAGCCCCGCCGAAGAAGGACCCTCAACTGACGAACCATTCGCATTGTCGCGCAGACACTGGTTGCTCAGTAGTCAGTAGTCAGTAATCGTCCGGCCGGTCAGCAACGTCCCGTGCCAACTGGGACCACTGCTTGGCCATCAGCAACCAAAGCAGCCCCTCCAGAGGGTCCATCTCCTGCTCGGCCTTCAACTGGCATTTTTCGCCCTGCTTGCGGAAACCGTCGGCTCTCGATAGCAGCGCAACCTCACCCAGCTGAGTACGCATAATACACCTCGGATACTTGTGTGCCTCTACGAGAATATTTCAGTTCCAGGCGCACACTGTGGTAACGCGCAACCGGCCGTGACTTGATTTATTCTCCTCTCATTTGCCGAATGCCCTCCTGTCAAGCTTTAACTCTGCGGACGCTCCCGCCAAATTCAATCGCCGGCACAACGCGATTGCACCCTGCAGGCTCCTGCAGTCAACGACGTTCTGGCCAAATATGGCCATCGGCGCATCGTTCGTAACCAGCTCTTGGATGATTAGCGCATGAACTCATAAACGCGGCCATCGATGGCCTACGAGAGTGCGGTGTTCCCCACAAGACAGACGAACTTCTGCACCGCGATCCAACTTTGTGCAGCGACACGGCCCCCCTCGTTTCAATCGACCGAGGGGGACCGTGCCGCGTTGCGCCAACGTCGACCCGCTTAACGCGCTGAACGGTGGTTATTCCTGCGTCGCCCACGGGGCAAAAGCATAGGCGCCGGCGCCGGAGTAAATGGCGATGTTAGCACGGCCGTAGGCGTTCCTGACGTGGCGGTATTGGGGAAACAAGCTCTGGTGGTAGACCGGGTTGACCCCGACCATGCTTCCGGGCAACACATACCCTCCGGTTTCATTCCCGCCATCACTTTCGGATGCCTGAGCCAGAGAACCGGCGCCGAGCATGAGAGCCGCCGCAAGAACGAGCTTAATGTTGGTCAACATTTGTTGTTCCTTTCCCACTTACTTTCGCCCCAAGCGAGTTGGAGGATAGGCGGTGGCCTATAGGCATCAACTTAACTTCCGTTCAGCGAATTGATTCAAGACTGCTCATTGCGTTGCTTGACCATTGAGGTATCATTTTACGCCAAGCCACTGACAATCAAAGACAGGTGGCTCGCATCCATCCGGTTCCCATGCGTCATTCAATGTCCAAACAAACACGTGCCTGGAAAGCGATGTAGCCAGAGACCGTGCGATGTAACGATTCGGGGACGCACCGCGTCCCCGGCCGTCCGCTTTACCCTCCATTTGCCCCCTCAGCAGCATAGCGGTGAACCGCCGCTGGGGGCCAGCTACGGTCATCGAGCGCCCCCTTCCGCACGGATGTGCAAACGATGTAGCCTCCTCACAGGGCTGCGGCGGGACCGTGCCGAAGTCTCATTATTTCAATGGCGGAACCGCCGCCATATCTACCGAGTCGCTGTCGCCTATGCCGTGGTGGCGTGGGTGTTGTTGCAACTTGTTAAAGCTGAATTATTGGGAGGAATCACATGCGTAATCAGTTTGGGAAGATCGCCATAGGCTGCGTGCTTGCGGTCGCCGGAATGCTCTCGGCTGCCCACCCGCAGGCACCAGCGCCGGCCGCGCCAAATGGCTCGGTCGTGGTCGCGTCGCCCACGTACACGTCCATTCCGATGGAAATCACAGTCAACCGTTCGGCGGCGGAGGTGTGGAAGCGCATCGGGAAGTACTGCGACATCAGCGAATGGCTCAAGATCCCGGCGGGGTGCAAGATCACATCGGGCACGGACGGCGAGTTTGGCGCCGTTCGCACCGTGGGCGCCGAGGTGCTCGTGGGTCGGACTGAGCTCTCTTACACCTACGCGCAAACTCCGAAGGAAGGGACGCCGTACAACCTTTATCACGGCACGCTCGAAGCGCGACCCGTGACGCCGACCACGTCCAAGATCGTCTACACTCTGTTTTTCGACAACTCGATGCTGCAGGACGATGCGGCGCGGGCGGCTGATAAGGAAAGACGGCGCACTAGGTTCATGCAGGCGCTGCAGAACATGAAAACGCTGGTCGAGGGCGGCAACTTGAATTGAGATGGCGGTGCGACCGAGTACCTCGATGGAAGTCTCAGTCTCCCGCCGGTGCGGCGTGTGCGCCCCATCTCACTTGATAGCTTTCGTCACAAACCTAGCAAGTCAGGCGGAGGCTCGGCGATTTGCCGTAACCCCTCCAACACCGGCACCTGGCGAGGCCGGGCATCGAGCAGCTGTCCGGCTTATCGACTCAGGTGCGCGGTTCCGGCCTCGTCCGGCGACCGTCCCCCCAGGTTGGATAATGATGCTCATCGGTTTTGCTGTTCTGGGTTTTGCCGTCCACCAAGCAAGGAAACCGGCACGCTTTGCCGCAGCCGCCTGATCAAAACATACGATCGGATACCGGAGAAAGGCCGCCTCAGTTAGCGGCCTCGTCCCTTTGCCAGACATCCGCAGGACTCAACACGAGTTGCGGGAGACGTTGGCGCGGCGAAGGGTTAGTGCAGGGTCTGACACGATCCGCCCGTGGACCCATCTCCCCCAGAGTTAGTACTCACGTCGCCTGAACGAACTCCGACAGCTTCCAGGACCGCAATCGACATCCCCGGCAAATATGCGGCCTGCCGTCGCACTTCCCCAGTCTGGCCGCCCGAGAACGTACACCCCGTCACGCCCGAGATAGGTAAGGCATCGGTTATATGGGAGCAGAAACAATCTGTTATTGACGCTTGTGAACCTGACATCGCCAAAATGGGTATAGCACGCCCAAGGTTCGGCATGAACCTCAGTGACCGCGATCTGAACGAACAATGCCTAAAGGAGCGTCTTTAGCCTCAGCATTTCCGTTTCCTATTTTTCCTAATGTAATGGTAGCTTAGTGGCAAAAGAATCCTGACCGGCGCGCAGTGGCTTACTCGGTGAGCAGCCGCAGACCTAGACGCTCCGCTTCCATCGCTTCAAAACGATGAACCGGAAGAGGGTCAGGGAACCCAGCCAAGCAATACACCAACCCGGCGTAGGCATGATCGATTGATTCCCCGGTGGCACTAACGGGGTCCGGACTTCTCGGGAATTTAAGGAGTTCTGCGCTCATGCCCAATCCAAACGCGAGCCGGATTGGTTTGTTTCCGCCGTGCACGAATAAATTTGAGCGCAGGGATGGTGCGAGTCATCTACCGGACAGACAGCCGATCCGGAGCGTGATTGAATTTCGCCGGCTGGGGGTGCCTCAACACTCGGGTACCTCTAATGGTTGCCGAGAGCGGACACGTTACCGCGTTGACTCCGCCAGCGGATCGGGGCGCTCCAGTATTTCAGCCTAAAGCGCCGGCCGGTCGCGCCACTCACTCGGATCACCCCTACCTAAAGTCCTCCGGCACCTCGCCGAAGGTTTTCAAGATTACTGCGTCCGCGAATTCGCCGAGGTTCGGATCGCCGTTCCGGGAGAAAGCCACGGCTCCCGCATTTCCTTCATGCCGGGCGATAGCTTCCGCGCGCCTGATGGCGGCAGGTACGGAAGGGCATTCGATGGCCTGCCCCGGAGCCAGACCTCCCGATCGCAGGTAACGGGTATTCGCTGTGCTCACCGAACCAATCGCGCCGTCTACGCATAATTCATTAACCACGCGAGGTTAGTATTCCGTTTACTTGTTCTTCTTCACAGCCACCTGGTGGCGTGAGCGGGCGGACCGGTATGCGAGTATTGCTGATCGAAGATGATAGCGCTGCCGCTCGATCAATCGAGCTGATGCTTAAATCCGAGACGTTCAATGTTTACACGACGGATTTGGGCGAAGAAGGTATCGATCTCGGCAAGCTGTATGATTACGACATCATCCTCCTGGATCTGAACCTGCCTGACATGTCGGGTTTCGAGGTTGTCCGCACTTTGCGTGTCACCAAAGTGAGGACCCCGATCTTGATTCTTTCCGGTCTCGCTGGAATTGAGGACAAATGTAAAGGTCTCGGGTTTGGTGCCGATGACTACATGACCAAGCCCTTTCACAAGGACGAATTGATCGCCCGCATCCAAGCGATTGTGCGCCGATCTCAGGGGCATGCTCAGTCCGTGATTCAGATCGGCGACCTTGTCCTCAACCTCGACAGCAAGACGGTCGAGGTCAATGGCGCGCGCTTGCACTTGACGGTCAAAGAATACCAGATGCTGGAGCTCCTATGTCTGCACAAGGATAGGCCAATCACGAAGGAAATGTTCCTCAACCGCATCTATGGCGGTATGGACGAGCCGGAGGCAAAGATCATCGACGTGTTTATCTGCAAGCTGCGCAAGAAGCTCGCCAATGCATGGATGGGCCAGAACCATATTGAGACGATCTGGGGCCGCGGCTACGTACTGCGCGAGCCCACCGAAAATGTGGCCAAAATCTCAGCCTAACGGTCTCAGATCGGCCTTGCTGAGCAACCCAACGGGATAGGCCCAAAGGGGGTATCGGATCGAGCCTCGTGCCGCCGAGTTTGCAACTTTTCCAAGTTGCGCGGGGTTGGGGTGGCCCCACCGGGGAGGGGCTATATGAATGACGACGGCCAAAGAATTGCGATGCACCGGACTTGGCCAGCGCGGGTGGTGGCGACAATCCCGGTCGCCTGGCCTGCACCCGGTTCCGAAGACGCCGAGTTAGGTGTTTTAATGGAACCGGAGGTGGGTCATGGAGAGGCGGAAGTTTACACGCGAGTTCAAGCTTGAGGCTGTGCGGCTGATTAAGGAGCGGGGCGTCTCGTATGCGCAGGCCTCGCACGATCTCAGTGTGCATCAGTCGCAGTTGCGCGGTTGGGTGAAGGCGCTTGCGGATGATCCGCAACAAGCATTTCCTGGGCAGGGTCAGATGAAGCCCGAGCAGCTGGAGATCGCGCAGCTCAAGCGCGAGGTGAACAAGCTGAAGGCAGAGCGAGACATCCTAAAAAAAGCCGCGGCCTACTTCGCGAAGGAATCGACATGAAATTCGGTTTCATTGCGAAGCACCGGGGGATCTGGCCGGCGGACTGGTTGTGCGGGGCGCTCGGTGTCTCGCGAGGCGGCTTCTATGCCTGGCTGACACGACCACGCAGCCAACGTAGTCGTAGTGATGAAGAGCTCGGCGCAAAGGTCCGCGCCAGCTTCCTTGCCAGCGATCGGACCTATGGAGCCAGGCGGGTTTGGAAAGACCTTCTTGCAGACGGAGTGTCGTGCGGGCTGCACCGGATTGAGCGTTTGATGCGGTTGCAGGCCCTCAAGTCGCGCCCGCGACGGCGTCGACTGCCGCCCGATCTGGGTGAGCGGCAGGTCGCCGCCGTCGCTCCGAACCTCCTCGAGCAAACCTTCGAAGCCTCCGCTCCCAACCGCAAATGGATTGCTGACTTTACGTATATCTGGACGGCGGAAGGGTGGCTCTATGTGGCGGCGGTCATCGATCTCTTCTCTCGACGTGTGGTGGGCTGGTCGATGAGCGCGGGGATGACGGCCGAACTGGTCACCAACGCACTGCTGATGGCAATCTGGCGGCGTGGTAAGCCGGATGCGCTGCTGCATCACTCGGATCGCGGCAGTCAGTACACCAGCGAGCAGTTCCAGCGCCTCATGGCTGACCACGGCGTCGTCTGCTCGATGAGCCGGTCGGGGAATGTCTGGGACAACGCTGCGATGGAGAGCTTCTTCTCGTCCCTCAAAACCGAGCGGACCGCACGCAAGACCTATCGGACGAGGGATGAAGCCAAGGCCGACGTGTTCGATTACATCGAGCGCTTCTACAATGCTAAACGTCGGCACTCGACAATCGGCTATCTAAGCCCCATGGAGTTCGAGATGCGGGCCGGATTAGCTTAACTGCTTGTCTACAAAACCGGGTGCAGGCCAGCCCTCCTTTTCCTCCTCTTCGGCTGCGCTGGTAGTCCAAGGTTGCCGCTATCTCCTCAGAACGTAGTTTCGGGGCGCGAGCAATGCACGGCCGCGCAGAACGGCGGGACCGATTGCAACGCCGCAGCTAGTGCCGTTTGTCACTCCAAAGGTTTCCAGGCGGGCACCAGTGTCGATACCCAAACGGAGTATTGCCTCGATAGGTCGCGAGGGGGAGTTGCGAATTGCACCTTTGTGACCCGCGCCGCCTGTCATTGAGGGGTAGCCCCGCGGGGGGGGCAGTGCGGTGGCCCGTCTTGGCGAGTAGTTAGTGCGTCAATTGCCGCAGACTTGGTACGCAAAACCGGACGACTTGGCTATCTGAGTCCGACTCAACTTGACCGTGTTTAGGGAGGATTACAAATTCTGGTTGTGCGCATTGCGGGGCTGTAGTAAGATGACGTGCTTGATCGGGCTCGCGGTCGGAATTTTGTCGACTGACTTGTCTGCGCGATCGACAATGAGCACGTGTCGCACGGCAACCCGACCGGCTGCCTGCACGATCTGCAGTCGGGGATCGACACGACCTTCGCGACGCCGCCCGGCCGAGGCCGGCTCGCTTGCATGACGGCAGAGCCATCAATGGCAGGTGGGGAGCCTACTCCGAGAATCTTCGCCTGCATCTGCTCGATGACGGCGATCCGGCTACCGGTCGGATCATTCACTGGGCGTAGTTCGGCGCTTCATAAACCATTGATTGAACGTTAGCGCCGACGCGCGCCGGGCGAGCTGACCTGTTAAGACTGGATCCAGATGCCATCTCTTGTCCTTGCTTGCGCCCCGGTTCGGACTCGATAATACCGCGTTCGCTTTTAATTGCCGCGATGGTGCGGCTGTCGAGACTATAGACGTCACGCCGAATTTGCAGTTTCCCGGCGTCGACATAGGCTGTTTGATAGGTAAGGTGAACCCATATCTGCGTCGGCTGCAATTGAATGTCCTGCTCAACCGCGCCGAACATGTTCTTGATCTTCTCCGCCGTCCAGCGCTCGTGCGGGCGCGCAATATTGAGGAGAACCTCGGCGTATTTGGCCGGGTCCTGTACGCGCATGCATCCATGGCTGAAGGCGCGAACCTCATCTCCAAACAAATTCTTGTCCGGCGTGTCGTGCTGATAGACCGAGAAGCGATTAGGAAAATTGAACCGAACCCGCCCAAGTGCATTCCCTTCGCCCGGCGGCTGGGTGATCTGCACCTCGCCACCGTTGTAGCTCACGCGCAAGCCCATACGGTCGAGCACGGTCGGATCCTGGGCGAGTGCTGGTAGATATTCGTTGTGCACGATCGACGCCGGCACGTGCCACGTCGGATTGACGGCGATGGATTTTATCGTCTCGCTCAACAGCGGAGTCGGCATGCTGGGCTTGCCAATAACAATGCGCGTGCTCCATATCTGGGTACCGCCGCTCACCACCTTAAGCGTGAAATCTGGCTGATTGACCAGCACATAGGAGGTACCGAGGTCGCGCGGATACCAGCGCCAGCGCTCCATATTTGCGATGACAGTGTCGATCTGCCTGGAAATTTCGGTTTTCGCACCGCCCGACCGGCCGCGCAACTCCGCGAGCATCGCCTTGAGCTTGCGATACGGCTCCTGTTGAGGGCTGAAGACGTCAAGTGCCTGCCCCGCATCTGCCGCATCCGCGATCCTGCTCAGGATAACCGTAGGCTCGGGGAGCGCCTGCGGCAGCTCAATATTGTGGCTTACGCGGGTGTAAGAAAACCGGCCGGCCTGCAGGTGTCGTGCATAGATGAGCACCGTGTGTGTGAGCTTGAGTTCGGCCTCTGCCAGAGCATCCGGCCCAAGGCCGGCAAAATTCGGCGGCTTGTAATCTCCCGGTTCAAGGCCGTCGGTATCGGCGCGCTTCATACGGGCGATAGCCGATGTGGCACGCGCATTCTCAACGCCCTTGTCAAGCCAAAGAGGTGTAAGATTGCGATTCTGGTAGAACGCTAGGGCCGCCGCGCCATCTTTCTTGCTTGGAAAGAATTTGTCCAGCTTCGTGGCCAGGAGGTCGCGAATCTTCTCCGCAATGGCGCGGTCGGTGGGATCGAGCGATCCTAGAGGGTCGGGCACGGCGGCCTTATCCGTTGTGGCCGCCGGATCAGCGAGAATGTCTTTAGACAGCTCGTTCGCAGGGACTGCGATCACGCCGGAAGAGGTTTGTGTTGATGCCTGTTCGGCAGGCGTAACTGCCATCGGCGCGGCGGCGAGTTTAGTAGGGTCCTTCGCCATGCTGCTAAGCGGGATGGCAAGTATCAAGGCCAGGGCCGAACTCGCTAGGATGAGGTCATAACGTGGACCGAGCATAATACACATGAGGTGGCCCCGGTTGTCTGAACAGTTTTTCCGCGTCGATAAGTGGAGCGTCTGCCGAGGTTAGGCTGCCGCGCGGAAGGGCAGCGGGGTGGAGTAGGCGTGATCGGGGGTCGTGCCGTCAAGGCTCGAATGCGGCCGGCGCCGATTGTAGAAGTCGAGGTAGCGCCCGATCGACGCGCGGGCCTCGGACGCGGTGTCGTAGGCTCTGAGATACACCTCCTCGTATTTGACGCTGCGCCATAGCCGCTCGACGAAGACGTTGTCGCGCCAGGCGCCCTTGCCGTCCATGCTGACGGCAATCCCGTTTTTGATCAGCACGCCGGTGAATGCCGCACCGGTGAACTGGCTGCCTTGATCCGTGTTGAAGATCTCCGGCTTGCCGTGGCGAGAGAGTGCATTCTCCAGCGTCTCGACGCAGAATGCCGCCTCCATCGTAATCGACACGCTCCACGACAGCACGCGACGGCTGAACCAATCGAGCACGACGGCCAGATAGACGAAGCCGCGCTCCATCGGGATGTAGGTGATGTCCATCGCCCACACCTGGTTCGGCCGCGTGACCTGGACGCCCCGCAGCAGGTACGGGTAGATCTTGTGCCCCGGCTCGGGCTTGGTCGTGCGCGGACGGCGATAGAGCGCTTCTATCCCCATCCGCCGCATCAGCGTCTTCACGTGACGGCGGCCGATCTTGCTCCCCTCGGCGGCCAGCAGGCCTTTCAGCATCCGCGAGCCGGCGAAAGGGAACTCCAGGTGTAGCCGGTCGAGCCGCCGCATGATCGCGAGGTCGGCTTCCGGCACCGGCCGCGGCAAGTAGTAGACGCTGCCACGGCTGATGTTCAGAGCTTTCGCTTGCTGGGTGATCGGCAGATCGTGTGCACGGTCGATCATCGCTTTGCGCTCAGCAGCCCGGCTTTGGTGAGCGCTCCTTGTGAATACTCCACCGCCTAAAGGCGGTGGCTTCGAGTTACGGCTTAAAGCCGGATTCGGTCCGCCTTCGGCGGACTCAGCTCAGGTCACTGTGAAGTTGTCATTCGGTTCCGGTGGCTTCTGGTTCTTGATGTACCCGACCCATGCCTCGTCAGTTGCGTTCTGCTGCTGGCAACCCAGTAGGCCCTGCCCCGCAATTGCTGGCCCCAGGCTGTCCGCTTCTACGCTTCCATCCAGCTATTCTACCTTTGGAAGCGTCGCGATCCCAGCCGCCTAAAGGCGTGGGGTTTCCTGATCCCCTATCGGGGACTCTAAAAAATCATTTTCGAGCGTCAGCTCGCCGATCTTTGCGTGCAGCGACTTCACATCGACGGCAGGCTGCACTGCTCCATTGCCGCCGCCGGCACCGAAAACATCGGCCGCCCCTTCCTGAAGTTGGCTCTTCCACTGCGTGATCTGGTTCGGATGGACGTCGAAATGCTCAGCCAGCTGCGCCAACGTCATCTCGCCCTTGACGGCGGCGAGCGCCACCTTCGCCTTGAATGCCGGTGTGTGGTTCCGGCGAGGTCGTCTGCTCATGGTCTCTCCTGATTCGTGGGCACAGCGTGCCCCTTGTCAGGCAGAAACTCCACCTATCGTCCTGTGCAGATTTCCGGAGCCGGCTCTACACTCCCAGGTCTGGATTAAAACTGATTCTCAGCGGAAGGTTCGTGCCCGCGCTCGCGGCGCAGGTCAGCCCGAGGCTCTAAACGCCGCCCATCAGCAAAGCGGTTGATCCCAATCATGGGCGTCGTGAGCGGGTCGAAATCCCAATCGAGCCGAAGTGTACCTTTTACGTGCATGACGCCCCCAAGTGACCAACCACTCCCCAGCTCAGTTAGACGCACCGGCGCGGGAATTGGTTCACCCTGGAGAGACCCCTCTTAACGTTTTTGGCTCGCTAGGTACGATAGGGAATGGCGCATCCACAGAGCGGATGCCGTTGTGCATCGAAGAGCTCTGAGTAATTCCGACTCGAAGCTAGCCGATCCAGACGGAGGACGGCCCCTTACTTCAATACCATCGACTTACTGGGATTGGGCTCATTCTGGGACCTGAGCCACCATCCTACCGCCCCGTTCCAAGGCAAAAGGAAGCCAAAGGGCATTGCGATTGCGGCATTCAAAACAGGACGCACACCTCCCAGAGTCCTACGGACCTTGCAATGATGGTCAGTGGAAGCGCAGCTTGATCCTCAGCCGGCCCGGCTGCCGTCCCCATGCGCGGATCATGACCGATAAACAGGCCAGCAACGGTCGGCCTGTTTATGCGTCAGTTAGAACGGCAATTGCGCAAGGCTAGTAGCATGGGGGATTAGGGTAATATCCGCACACTGGCCTCGCGCCGTAATAGTACGGCGCTGCAAGAGCTGCACCGACGGCAGCGACACCCAAGCCTACGCCAACGCCGCGGCGCACATAAGCTCCCCGGTATACGCCGCCGCGATAAACGCCTCCCCGCACACCTACGCCGCCGCGATAAACGCCTCCTCGCCACGCGAAGGCGTCAGACGAAACAGATGCGATGCCGAGGACAGCGACTACAGCAACGGAGAAGAGAGTTCGAAGTGACATGGTGTTTCCTTCCGTGATTGCTCAGCAACAGGATCCCCAGTGCATCCTGACGCCCCGCCGGGAGGCGCGATACTGTCCTTTGGTACATTAAGTACATTGTGGTCCGGTAGATTTGCGAAGGATCGGAGTGATCGTCGCGATGGGCGCGCCATTTTCAGACATGGACTCTTCTGTACCAAAGGACAATATCGCCAAAGCCATCGGTGCTCCATGAATGCCGTACTGTCTAGGATCCCACATGGAGGCAATCATGCGCTTGTCACTCTCAGCTTCGCTAGCAGCCATCGCGTTTTTGGCGACAATGGCCGCCAATTCAAACGATGCAAATGCCGTCGTGTGTGCCGCTGGTGTTTATCGTGCCGGCTGCGCCGCCGTGGGCCCGCACGGTGCAGCGGCCGTTGGCGTGCGCGGCGCTGCAGTCGTTGGCGTACATGGTGCAGCGGTCGTTCGACGTCCCGTCGGAAGACGGGCAGTCGTGGTCCGCTGATCATGTAGAACATCCCCGGGCTATCGCCCGGGGCTTAGCTCTTTCAATAAAGGACTGCCCCGGCCGAAGTAATGGCAATACCGGCAAGGGCCCGCAGCAATCGAGACCGAAGCGCCGCGACTTGGTGTGCCATAGTGGCAGGAGGGTGCCGTCGAAATCCGCTGCGTCAATTGTTGGGTTGGCATTAGTGGTTTGAGCGGCTTGTGCCCCCCAAGATACCCACTTGATAGGTTTCTCTGCAAACCTAGCAAGTCAGCCGGGCCAAGCCGATCTGCGGCTTGTGTTCGTGCCGATTTGTTATGATGAATTGAGGATTTAATCACTAGGCCTCGCAAAACCGGGGTTATTTCTTACAAATCAACGAACGAAGTGGAGGCGGAGAATGACGTGTCGTGCCGCCGCTGGCGCGTCGCAAGGCCGCCCGACCATTTGATTATGAACCATAACGGGTAACAGCATGGCGTTATGCAATTATTACTTGTAGTCCGAGGGTAACGTGATAGCACTTACGTTGATCCAGCCGCGCCCGTTTGAATGGATTGGGTGACGTATGTCGAGCAACTCTGCAAACGGTCGTGATGCAGACATTCCGAATGGCGGATTCGCGTTTGTTTGCGCCTTTGCCGCGTTGGGACTCATGGTGACCGGCGCTGCCATTTGGTTTGGGGGCGGAGCTTACTGGCCTTTTTAAGCGAGGCCCGGCAAGGCCGTCCGCCATAGCCTCGCTTACGTATCAAGCGACAACCTCAAGCCTGTACAGCCGGCGTTGGCCGACAGCTTAATCGCTCCTGCCGATCATCAACGGACTGTCGCCGTCGACGTGATGGCGGCCCTCTGTTCCAAAATCCCGCCCATATTCGAAGGGATGCACTTAAGCTGTTGAGCAGCGGCATGGCCAATTCCCTTTTCGCAAATGAAGTCGATGCGTCCCGCCACCATGTCCTGGATACCGATTGCAGTGCTCCGATAAAGTACGAGCGTGATATTGGTGCCCATTGCGCTGTTGAGCACCACGCACGCCATGTGTGTTGTTGAGCCCGCGCCAGCGGACGCACACTGCATCTTCGCTTGATTTGCCTTCGGGGACGCAATGAACAGACGGAACATCAATACGCGACCACCTTCACCGAACTCCCGTGCCGACTGATACCGAAGAGGTGCATCTTTGTTTCGAAGGCCTGCGCGTCAGGTGTGTAATCACCGCCGTTCATAAGGTTTTTTTACGAGGTCCGGGGTGGAAGTATTCACGGTCAGGGCGAATGGAAAAGCATGGCCGGGGCCTCTAACCGCGGGCCACAAGGCGCCTAACTTTCCCCACGAAAAGAACATAATCGAGCCGTTGGCTGTGACGTTGTTGTTGGATCATCAAGGCCAAACAACAATTAAAAGACCCGCGTTCTTGTTCGGCGCGATGCCGACAGTGAGTCAAATGAACATTCAAACAAAGCAGCCGTCCGCCTATCCACCAGCCAAGGCCGATCCCATACGTCTCGCAAGCGCCACCATTCAAGCTGTAGATCGGATTGGCGAAACCACCTCGGAGGAAATCGAGAGAACGGCGGATGAAATCACGCAGGGCGCAGCCGAAATTGCCGCAAAGCTGCAAGAACTGGCGAACGCCATTCGAGAACATAGCAAGATCGCTAATGAGCACGTTACCCAGTTTTGCGAGAAAGCGACGTCGGTGTTTGATGGCATCCGTCATCTACAACGGACATTAGAGGTTGATGAGCGCAAAGCTGAGATCGAAACGGCCGACCAGGAAATATTGCCGATGCCGGTATTTCTTAAGAATGGACCGGCCAAGTTCAACGATCCTGAGTTATAGAGATAACGGTCAATCGAATTGTCGGAGATCGGCATGAAATCAGATAGCAACCCAAAGGAAAGCCTGACGAAGCGAGCAGATGCAAGTTTCAAGAAAGAAGAACGTTCCAAGGAGGCGAAACTGGGCGCGGCTGCTTATGAAACCGCAGCCCAAGCCATTGCCGCTAAAACTGACCGGCTGAGGGCTCTTCGATTGGCCAAGGAGGCAGCAGAATTAGAGGAAGCCGCGAAGCCGGGAAGTACCGCGAGGCGGTAGAACGACGCTGCATCGCCGTCGCCGACTCCGCCTATCTTAAGGCCCACCCGTCGATCCGGATGACTGTCGGTCAGTCAATATTTCTCGGCTCGCGACACGGTCGGGACGGTGGTAGCGCCCGCTGCCAGTCGTAGACCTGCCATCTGGTCCAGTGTTGGCCTTAGTTACCCAAGCGGCATGATTTGCAAAAATACCTGACGGTTTCGGAGGGGACCTCCACGTGAACAGACGCCCAGCTTTCAAATTGGCATTGTGCCGCCCCCATTGGATGAGCAGCTGTTCACTGATGAATGCGCCTCCGCGGTGAGTTGCCGCTCGAAGCGAAGCTCGAACTGGGCGAGCTCAAAAGAACACGCTGCGGACCGGGTTCACCACCCGCAGCAACACTCTGACTCTGCTGGCAAACCGGATACATAGATGCGAGGTCGCTACCCGTCAGATACATTAGACGAGGTGAAAGACCACCACGCCGCGCAATCCAATCCCGAACCGGCCGTGGGTAGGCGGACATCAGCAACTCTGTTCCATCCGGGCTCGTAACTTGGCGACCGGCCGCGTTGAGCCGCCAAGCTGCGTGGAATCCCAGGCGTGCTCGCGGAGTGACACAGAGGCGGTCCCGAGGGATTACGCCGAGCACCATGGTGCAGGCTGATAGGCACGGGCCATCGATAATGACGCTCTGGCCGGAATTTCGCAGCGCATCGAGCTTGGCCATGTACGGCCCGATTTGGCCGCCAGGGTCACTACTAATCCGTACAGCTGACAAAGAAGGTGACGCGGCAGCCGCCAAGAGGCCGACGCCGAGCACGACCGCTGATATCCGCATATGCGTCCTCCTGGAGAGCCCGCCGAATTTATCATTAGCCGGTCGGCCGGCCACGCGAAAGATCTTTTTTTACACTAAATTTATGCCAGCTAAAAGCGGAGGTGCGGCTGCCCTGCCCGGCTCAAGCCGGAGATCAAGGTGATTTGCGCCCTATTCGCGGCCGCACTTGCGCTCACGAAAGCATTCATGCGGCTTCGGGCAAAGGTCAACCTCAAGCGCACGAAGCTCGGCGCCGCTGCGACCTCGCCCGCTGAGAGCAAAAAACCTTTCTTGAGAAGGTTGCCCGCATAGATTTCAGAAATCCCGCATGCGCAGAATTTATCGGCGCGATCACCACCGAAATAGACGTGTCCTCCCGTCGTCTAGGAAGCGGAGGAATTTTACGAAATCCGCCTAAAGCTTTGAACCCGCCACGGGGCTCGCCCTACTAAATACGCAGCGGCACCCCGGGGGAAACCGTCATGCCGATGCAACACCGGTCTCACGAATTCAACGCCGACGACCGAAAGGTCTACAGGGATTGGTTGCGAAAGACGGTGGTCGTCTATGTTGCTTTGGTTCTGTGCTGCGTCGCTGTCGTCACACTTCAGGTAATGGCGCATCCTGCGGAGAAAACATTCAGCCAGAGAGTTGTCGATTGAATGGCGGTGCCGTCCCGAGTTGGCGATCAGTGTGGCGAGCTTGTCTTAAACGGCACTCCGCATATCACAATGGCGAAACCGGAACACCTACAGGTAGCCTCAAACGTCACCGGCCTCTGACAGGTTCGCCGATGCCAACCACTTGCCCCACCTTTCGTTGAGCGCTGCGATAGCCTCATCGAGGGTCGCAGCAAGGCCCGTAACCAACACTCCAAGCGGACCTTCCGGAACGCCATTGAGAGCCCACAACCATTGCGTCTCGGGTCCAAGTGCCGCTTTTCGCCTATAGATTTGCCCGACTTCCAACTCGCCGTGCAATACGCGGTAGTCGTCCTCCGAGCCCTCCCTTTGGTTTGAGTACGAGTGGCACTATCTAACCTTGCGTTGGGCGACAGGAAATAAGGCCGCCGTAAAACGCGGCCTTGTTACGTTGCACCTCATCGACCAATCACCCAGCGTATTCCGCCCGCCTCTGCGCCTCTTCCTCCGACACCGTGGTCGGTTGCGCCGGCAGCTGAAGTACCGTTGCCTCTTGGCCTTCACAAAGCTCTGTTAGGAGAACCATCTTCCCGTCCGGAAATTCCAGCGCGTCGTGATGTATCCGTGGCTGTTCCTTGTTGACTTGCCGGAAGATGGCGGTCGTGTAGGAAAGTATTACGGCCTTCCAGCCGAGCAAGCCGGCTCTCGGAAGTGTTATCTCCCTTGCAAAGGCCAGCTCCGTACCGGGAAGAACGCAAACCGCTATTTTGGAATCTTCCGGTGCCGCAAAGCCCCGCGTGCCGGTTCCGAAGTGGCGCGTCCTCAACTTATCGCCGACCTTCGCAGGTCGCGACAAAACACTCTGTAGGCTGTAGTCACACATGCCCAGGAACTCCTGTGTTGGAGCCCCACAGCCCTATTGCATACGCGAACGCCATAACGCTCCCACCGCCCCGGTCTGATGTCAACAAGATGCCACATTAACTTTTGCGTCCGGTACCCGACAGTCGCGGGAGATTTCCTTTTCCGCTCTGTTTCGGGTCGCTGAATCTTGAATTCTCCCTCAATCGGACTACCTGGTCGTCATGGCCCTCATCATCGTATGTGATCGTTGCGGAGCTCAGCTCGAACTCCAAAACCGATGGCAGTTCTGAGGCAAGGTACCAGGCGAAAAAGATCGGCTGGTATTCCGTGGGTGGCCTAACCGCCAGTGTCGGCGAAAAGGATTATTGTCCCGATTGCAAGGACGATCAAATCGCTCGCCGACCCCCGGAGCAATAGCCTCTTACACGCTCCAACCCAGGTACGCTTTCGTTTGCTGAACCTAGCAAACTACTGGACCAGCCCCTCAACCGTGGCCCCCCTCCGCGCAAACCTCGACTCCCACCATGGCGCCCTTAGCGACCGCGCGGGTTTTTCCGGAACGCTGAACTCCTCGAATTGAGGAATTCGCCGTCTTCGCTGGGCTCAGGCTATTTGCGCCGTGGCCGGGGACACGGTTCCCCGCTGGATGTCGATAATGTGAAGCCGCAGGCCTGCCGCGCACCCTTGGCTTTAAGGTTCTTTTAGCCCATCTCATGTGTGGACTGCAGTCATCAACTCTGCGGAAAATCGATCAGATTTTTGGCAAACCAAGGCAAGAGGTACCCAAACTGATCGAATATTTTGCGCAGCGTGGTGCGGCTCCGACCAATTGGAGAGTCCGATGTCACGTAAGTCGATCTACAGCAGCCCGGGAGAGCCCTCGTTCTTCTACTTGATGATGGCGGGGACTTGCTTCCGGCGTGCGGCGCGCCATCGTCAGGCAGGCACGCTTCGCAATATCGGACGGAATTATCTGACGAAAGCGGCCAAAGTAACGTCAGGACTGGAATCCCAGCCTTCGGCAATTGGCCGCGCCAAATAACCAGCCCCGATCCCGCCGGGTCGCGCTCCAGTGGTTGAGCCTGAACACCGCGTCGTTTGTGGCTGGAACGATCTGCAGGTGGTTGGCGGGTGTATCGCCGCGGCGATCAGGCCGCCGCCGATGGCTCCGGTGCTGCCCATCTGCCTAGAGCCCGCTCGATATCCGCTGCACGGCGGATGCGTTTATCCCGAATTGCGTGGCGAACCTTGTCGAGCAGAGTGTAGATGTCGCGGATCCGATGCCGCACCTGAGGAATTCGTCGCTCGTCGCGATTCCGGTCGGCTAAGTCCGGCATGCGCCAGCGAGTAATACTGAGCGAAGCGACGGCACAATGCAGCTCGACTACAACTCATTTTACCATCACACACTGTTCCTATTTTACCGCCAGCAATTCGGCATCTGCCTTGGTTTTGCCCATTCTGCTGCCGAGGATCATTTCGACCGATTCGGGGGGGGCGGTAATGAGTGGCACAGTTCGCACGATTCTCACATCGACGCTATTTCTCATAGCATTCCCTGCGCTCTACATTGCTTTCAAATCAGCGGACGCTCCCTTGAAGGCTATCGTTGGGGCGGCGGTATTCCTGTTCCCATGCTTTGTAGTGCTGTGGGAGGATTTGATGCGATTTCGAGAATAGCACTGGATCACACCGGACAAAGATTCATTGCTAAGAGTCTCTCCTCTTGCCTGCCGACGATCCATATGTTTTGGATTAGCTCGGAAACGTTCGAAGAATGGTAACCCTCCGGTGTGAACTGCGGGATAGTTGGTGCTGACGTTCATTGACTATGACATGGTCTCATACCGAGATCCGAGCAGGCTCGACACGGAGACAGAATAATGTCGAAATTCTGGGTCACCTCATTAGTCGTCACGCTCACGGTTCTTTTCGTGGCACCACAGTCTGTAACGGCCCGTACTTCACTCCGCGGCCAAGCGTGCCGCACAATTACCAACGATCAAGTAGGGGCGTTGTTTGATCGATGGAACAAGTCACTTGCCACCAAGAGCCCCGACGCGGTCGTTGCGAATTATGCCGCAGATGCAACGCTGCTGCCGACGGTACAAAACGGGCCCCTCGTCGGGCCCGAGGCGATACGCGGGTACTTCGTTTACTTTCTGAAGCAAGCCCCCGAGGGACAGATTGACCAACGTATCATCCACATTGGCTGCAACATCGCCTACGACATCGGTCTTTACACCTTTACTGTTGACGGAGACCAACCTGGCACCCGGAAACAGGTGAAAGCTCGCTATACGTTCATCTACGCATCGGAGCACGGCAAATGGCTGATCGTGCACCACCATTCCTCAGCGACGCCCCAGCCCTGACCGGGCTTCGCCGTGAACGAGGCCGGCTTCCCCGATAGCTCTTTCGCTTAGGTCAGCAGGAACCGCAGCGCGCTTCGGATTGGGCAAAGACGGGACGCTCGCTCTAGGAACAAGGCATCGCGCCCGACATCGAGGTTCTCCAGGATGTGCTGAAGAAATTGGCGGCGCCGCCCCGGACCCCCAGCGACTCGAACCTGTCCGGACATCTCTGCAGACCGCGCTGGCGCTGATCCGCAGCACCGAGACCAATCCGACCTTCCCGCCTAATCATAAGCAGGCCGCTTCTTGATTTCTCTTCTTCCCCTCTGCGGTCGCCCTCCAATAGCTCAGCCGGCGTGGCATGCCCACCGCGACCGTTCCCGGTGACTGGCAAGGAGAAGCATCTTCTCTCCTAGCGAGTCCGGGAATTCGACTTTTTTGATCACTTGGGTACAACCCGGGTCAACGTCCCCGGCTCTGACGGCGCGCGGATATCGCGCGACAATCTGGATGAGAACGGCGCGACAATCTGGATGGGACGAGGCGGCCGAGCGGAGCGATAATTGACTCTGGCGGGCATCTTGGCAAGGCTTTGATTGACGCGGAACGTCAATCAGTCTTCGGCTGTCCCTGTTTTTTTGATTGTGGCGTGGGCTGGTGGTCGGCCGCGACTGCGCTTTCGATCGAGGGCTTCGCGGCGGCGATAGCTTTCGACATTCATCTCCATGATCGTGGAGTGATGGACGAGGCGATCGATGGCCGCGAGCGTCATGGCCTGGTCGGGGAAGATCTTGCCCCATTCGCCGAACGGCTGGTTGGCCGTGATCAGCATTGATCGCCGCTCGTAACGCGCGGCGATCAACTCGAACAGCACGCTCGTTTCGGCTTGATCCTTGGTGACGTAGGCGATGTCATCGAGGATGAGCAGATCGTAGCGGTCGAGCTTTGCGATCGTACTTTCGAGGGCCAGCTCGCGACGAGCGACCTGGAGCCGTTGGACGAGATCGGTGGTGCGGGCGAACATCACGCGCCATCCATTCTCGACCAGAGCGAGCCCGAGCGCTGCCGACAGATGGCTCTTGCCGCCGCCAGGCGGCCCGAAGAGCAGGATGTTGGCCCCTTTCTCCAACCAAGCGTCGCCGGACGCCAGCGCCATCACTTGAGCTTTCGAGACCATGGGCACGGACTCGAAGTCGAACGTGGCGAGCGTCTTGCCGGCGGGCAGACGCGCTTCGGCGAGATGCCGTTCGATGCGGCGGCGGCCACGATCGGCCATCTCGTGCTCGGCCAGCGCCGCGAGGAAGCGGGCCGCCGGCCAACCTTCCTTGTCGGACTGCCCCGCCAGCTTGGCCCACATCAGCCTGATGCCCGGTAGGCGCAGCTCGTTCAGCAAGAGCTCGACGCGGGCGGCATCGACAGTGTTGGTCGTCGTCATGCCACGGCCTCCAGGTTGGAGGTCGGGTTGACGGCACAGACAGCCGCGAGCTCGTCGTAGGCGCTGAGTGGTACAAATTCCACCTTGATCGCCGGTACGGATGACGGGTTTGGAGCGAACCGCTCACGCAGCATCGCCAGATCCGGCAACCGGCCCGCATCCAGGTCCGCATCGATCAGCCCTGCCAGCTCAGCCTCGCAGCCGCGATCGTGGGCGAGCGCCAGCAACTCGACCGTCAACTTGCACGCGCGCTTGTCGCCCACGCTCTGGTGCAAGGCCTCGAAGGCTCGTGCATAGGCCGGGCGCGGGAACAACTGATCGCGGTAGACCAGATTGTTGAGCGCCATCGGCTTCTTGCGCAACGCGTGGATCACGTGCCGATAATCCACGACGTGTCCACTCTTGCTCTCCGATACCGGCCGTCCACGCCGCAGGGTCATCATCGCAGTTGCGCCGAGGAAGCACTCGAGCCGGTCATCGTAGAGGTGCACGCGCAGGCGGTGGCCGATGAGCCGCGATGGCGCGGTGTAGAAGACGCGGCGCAGGATGAAGCCGCCGCTCGATGTGACGGTGACGATCTTCTCCTCGTAATCGGCCGTCCGGCGCTTGGGTAGCGCAACGAGCGTTGGCCGCTCCAGCTCGATCCGCTTGCGATTGTTGGCGTTGCGGCGGCCAACGATCTCGTCGATGAAGCGGCGGTAGCCATCCAGGTCGTCGAAGTCACGGCTGCCACGCAGGAGCAGGGCGTCCTCCAGCGTCTTCTTGAGATGCCCGTGCGAGCTCTCGATCGAGCCATTCTCGTGTGCAACGCCCAGGTTGTTCCGGGTCGGTATCATGTCGTAATGGCGCATCAGCCCCTGATAGCGCAGTGTCAGATCCTCCTGAGCGTCGCGGTCCAAGTTGCAGAATGCCGCCGAGAGGCTATCGCTGCGATGCTCGCGCGGTGCCCCGCCGAGCGCCCACAGCGCGTTCTGCAGACCCTCGGCCAGCGCGACAAAGCTCTCGCCGCCGAGCACCACGTGGGCATGCTCGAAGCCCGAGAACGCGAGCCGGAAGTGGTAGAGCCGATGTCCCAGCACGACACCACCGACCGTGATGCCGAGTACGCTCGTGTCGGTGAAGTCGGACAAGCCAAGACGGCCGGGCTCGTGCTCCTGGCGGAAGATCACATCCTGCTCGGGGCCGACCAGCGCTCGCCACGCGCGCATGCGCCGCTCCAGCGTGCGTCGAATGCCGGCCGCGATCTCGGGATGGCGCCGCCGGATCTCTTCGAGCACCGCTATGGCCCGAATGCCGGGAGCCGACTTCAGGATCGGCACAATCTCGCCGTCCCAAACCTCGGCCAATGGGTCCGGCCGCCGGCGGCCACGTGGCGCCTTCTTCTGCGAGGGCAGCCGCGGATCATCCTCGATGCGGTAGCCGCTTGCCCTGCTGAAGCCGGACTTGGCGGCAGCAACGGCGGCATCTTTCCTATGTCGGTAAATCATATACAGCCTCATCTGGTGGTCGGTGATGTGAAGGCCGGGCAATGTCTGATCCCTCAAATTCGAGACGAATCAGATACTTGACCCGGTCGCTCACGACCGCCAGACCGCACTAACCCCACAGGGAAAAGTGCGCCGCCGGGGCTGGCCGACCTTCGCTCGGGCTACGCCCTCGCTCCGTCCGCCCAGCCCCGGCACATTCTCATCCTGATTGTCGCTGCTGTCTCACCTTGATTGTCGCGCGGCACGCGGACGTCGAGGACCCGCGGATCAGCGCAAAAAACCACTGTCCCAGCGATGCCGCCCAATGAAATCGAAGCACACTTCGCACCCGCGATACGTCCTTTCACGAAAAAAATTCTTTTCCCATCGATATGTGTGGATGAGGCTTCATTTCTGTGGATTGTGCATTTTCGCCACTCCCTGCCCTCCGACCTCCCTGCCCAGTGTGCTCGACGCAAGGGAGGGGGCAGACATGACCATTCTTGAAGACAATTCCAGGGAGGCCAGTGGACAAAACGAGCTGCTCTCCACCCTCCCCTTTCCGCTGCGCAAGGAGCCGCGCGCCCAGGTCGCAATTCTATCGCTCGCCAAACGAAATGCCCTCATCGAATGCTTTAACGCCAGCGCCCTCAACAAGAAGGACGGAGCTTGGCATGGGCTACCGGAAGGCAAGCGGACATCTGGCGTTACAGTCGCCGACCTTGCGCGGGATGGAATGTTGACCGTAACCACGGATCGTCGAGAGGCTTCGGCTCGATTGACAGAACGCGGCAATTGGTTTGCCCGAACTCTGCTTTGCGACGATGACGCCGACAGGGCTCAGAAATGATGGAAAAGGTAAGAACCTGATGCAGCTTCAGGCCGGCGCGGCGTGACCCTGCCCCCGCGACCATCTCCTTGGTGACTGGCAAGGAAATACGCCTTTCCTTGCCAGTCGGTGGATCAACCGGCGTTCGGCCTCCATCGCCTGCCGCCTTCAAAAATGTCTCGCTCCGGTTGGTCGGCGCAGGCATGATCTAGGAGACTTCGCTTTACCGGATGGTACGCCGGGGAACTCCGCTATGAAGAAGCGCTCAGATCCGGCTGACAGGCACGTGGGCAATCGTGTGCGCATGCGTGGGCTGAAGCTGGACATGAGCCAGACGACACTTGCGACTACGCCTGGCCTGACCTTCCAGCAGGTGCAGAAATATGAGAAGGGTACCAATCGAATCGGGGCAAGCCGCCAATCGGATGGAAGAACGGAAAGACATTCCGCGGGGAACTCACTTCTCCGCTCCATCCGGCTTCTCGGCCGAACTGATCCTGCTGCGCTCTCTGTGCCCAATCCTGCCTCAGGGCCACGAGCCGACTACGTAATTTGTACTCAATCGTCAGTTCAACGGTCGCTTTTCTCAAAGCCAACTCCTCCTCAGGAGCAGTGACGCGGCCGATCAACTTCGCGGGCGTTTCCTTGATGTGGTAGATCCGCCAGCGATAGTCTTTGGGCGGCTCGCCATCGGGGCCTTGTCTCTTGCAGGCCGCGTGTCCCAAATACAACACCAGACAACATTTTAGCGGTTGCCAAGATTTCGACCCAGAAAAGCCTTTCGGCCTAGGCGTACTCGTCGTGACGCGGGTCAAAGAGTGGTCCCGATCACCAGGGGTCATCGGGGGGATGGGGTGGCGATCGGGACCGTACCTTCTTTGGGGGAAGGCGGTTCCGATACTGCCTTGTTCAGACGCATGTGCGCAACCCGTGGCCGACACTTCGCCGCAGGCCCTGACTGAACGTGCAGACACTTCGGCGCGTTTGGGGGATGGGGTGGTCACGACCCGATAGGTGATCCATGGCCCTTTTACCGGACAATCTGCCGTTCACGGTCTGCGTCGGATGCGGCCAAGTGATGAAGCTGATCCGCAGCGTTCCGTGCCTCGGCGCGAACCCCGAGCTTCACGTTTTCGTCTGTCCTTCGTGCGGGGAAGCGGAGACGAAACGGGTTCTCCGGCAGACATAGTGGGCCCCATTTTGGGTGGGTGATGGCCATTTAAAAAGGCCCCAGCCGGGGGGGGGATGGCTGGGGCCGAGGACAGGGGGCCACGAGGCCCAACGCTCCATTATCCGAATCGCGCAAAAGCTGCAACGCCGATAACAGCACGCTGAAGCCGTGAATTGAATCTGGCCGGCAGGCGGTGCGTGAACTCACTCCAACGCGACAAGACCGGACTCAACTTCAGCCGAATCGTTGCGTTCCGGCGCGTTGTCGCTGCCGACAGAGGTGGGGAACGAACTCGCTAATCCTACGATTGTATCTAGCCGGGCGGCGCCCCCCAGCCCCCAACCCCTCGCCACTCGGTGGTCAACGGCCCTGGTCTCTCCCCCGGAGGCTTTTTTTTGCGGCACCATCGCCGACCTATGATTGTAAATCGGCGTCGAACTTTGACCCACCCAGTTTTCGGGGGCAAGTGGTTGCGGCGCTTGCCGAATTATACACTCCTGGAGGAATCCATCGACGTCAAATCGTGACCCTGCCTATTTCTAACAAAGAGCTTGTTGATCAATAATTTGCGACGGCTTTGGCGTGGGTCAAAGTTCGACGCCGATTCACAATCGGCGTCAAAGTGCCGATCCAGATGCCGCAGCGTCGAGTTCGCATCGGCGCCATTGAAGGCAGCCCAGGCATTGGCGACCAGAAATTTTGTCTCCCCGATCATATCGATGTCGGGATGGGCATTTAACGACCGATCGAGCAGCGTGGAGCCGGACCCGCCGGCACCAATAATAATGATCGGAGCTTCGTATCTCGAACTCATGCGACCGTTCCAATTCGGTATCCGCCAAGCCGCCGCCATGGGCGCCGTTGGTCGATCCAAGGAACCTGATCCTCGTCGCCCCGCCGACACCCGCCTGATTCGAATGCGATTGTTCACAACCAGCGTGACCGCCGTGGCAGCCGGTTGTCAATCATCGTCGCCGCGACACGGCGTCCATTCGACATTGTTTTATTTTCGTTGTTGCCTTTATGTCGCGGCCGAAGTGTCGATCAGCCAACAGGTTCTGCGTGAAAGCCGAGACAGGCCGTAAACGCGGCGTAAAAATCGCGCACGCATTGGCGCAAGGGCGCGAACGCAGCAATCGCGTGTGACTACGTGAGAACGCGCAGATGCTTCATGACGTGCGCGTGAAATCGTCGTGAGCCGCCAGGCCGCCACGACCCGGCCGGCACCGGCCCGCACGCCCGTCACGGCTCGCGCATGCTTTCGTCGAACAGCCGGATCACCGGATCGAGCAGATAGGAGATGATCCGGCGCTTGCCGATGATGATCTCGGCGCTGGTGGTCATGCCCGGAATCAGCCGGAAATCCGGCGGCACGTCCTGCAACGTCAGCGGTCCGAGCGTTATGCGGGCACGAAAGAACGCCGGGCGTGCGTCGGTCTCCTTGGCCGGCGCAGCGGCGCTCTTGTCCGGCTGGAAGGAATTTTCGGTGATCACACGGACCGTGCCGTCGATGGTGCCGTGCCGCTGAAACGGCAACGCATCGAACTTGACCCGCACCGGATCGCCGGTCCGCAACCGCACGACGTCGGCGCTGTCGACGTCCACCTCGGCCTCGATCTTGTTGCCGCGCGGCACCAGGGTGAACAGCGGCTCGGCTTCCTTCGCGACCGAACCGATCGACCGCTGGCCGAGCTCGAGCACCACGCCGTCGGCGGGGGCGCGCAGCACCACGAGGTTGCGGCGGCGATCGGCATTGGCGAGCTTCTGGGTCTCGGTCGAGATCTGCTGCTCCAGGGCGGTCATGCGCTCGCCCGATTCCCGCACCCAGTTGTTGATATAGCGCTCCTTCTGCTCGCGCGTCGAGGCGAGCTGCGCGATGAGCTCCTTCTCCTGATTCTTCTTCTCGCCGAGCTGATCGGTCAGCGACAGCCGGTCGAGACGCGACTGCAGCAGGACGAGCCTCGAGCCGACCGTGAGCTTGTACAGCTCGTCGCGCATGCCCTCGATCTCGGCCACGACCTTGACGCGCTCCTCCAGTCCGGCCTGGGCCTGGCGATTGGTCACCAGACCGGCTTCGAGCTTGCTCGCGTCGGCATCGCTGGCCGCCACCGCGGCGCGGTATTCGGCCTGTCGATGGGCATAGACCGCCGCCTGCAGCTTCAGGTATTTGGCCGTCAGCGGATCCTCGACCGCATCGGGCGGCGGAAACGGCTGCCGGTAGATTTCCGCCTCGAGCCGCTGCGCCTCCGCCGTCATGCTGGCGAGGCGCTCCCGGTCGGCGATCTGCTCCGAACTCGGTGAAGGTAGGGTCGAGGGTGGCCAGCACCGCCCCGGCCTGCACATAGTCGCCCACGCCGGCCTCGATGGTGCGGATGACGGCGGTCTCCAACGGCTGGACGATCATCAGCGGATCGAGCGTGATCAGCTTGCCGCGGGCGGTGACGACGCGGTCCACCTGGGACACCGACGCCCATACGATCGTGGATATGACGAGCAGGACCACGATGTAGACGACGCTGCGCGCCAGCCAAGGCAGCGGGCGTTCCTCGATCATCATCGAGTCGGGCTGAAACGCGACGGCCTCCGGATCGACGCTGCCGCCGGGCCGCGCCGATTGCAGCCGCGTCCGTGCGCCGCTCAGCGGAATGATCTGCTTTGCTTGTCCCATAGCCTTCGATAGGTCAGACAGTTTTCTAGCAAGCTGTCGTGGGGGTCGTTGCCGACGATCTTCGCCTTATCGAGCACGATGATCTTGTCGCAATGGCGAAGCGAGGAGAGGCGGTGCGAGATGATGATCGTGGTCTTGCCCTCGACGATCTTCGCCATATTGTCCTGGACGATCATCTCGCTTTCCGGATCGAGCGCACTGGTCGCCTCGTCGAGCAGCAGGATGGACGGCCGCCGCACCAGGGCGCGGGCGATGGCCAGGCGCTGCTTCTGCCCGCCCGAGAGATTGACGCCGCCCTCCTCCAGGACGGTGTCGTAGCCCTGCGGCAGCCGCTCGATGAACTCCTCGGCGCCGGCCTGCCGGGCGGCCCAGACGATCTCATCGAACATCGCGCCGGGCTTTCCGGCCGCGATGTTGTCGCGGATCGTACCGCGAAACAGGAAGCTGTCCTGCAGCACCACACCCAGATGACGACGCAGATGCACCTTGTCCAATTCCCGGATCTCGTGGTCGTCGATGCGGATCAGGCCGCGTTGGGCCGGATAGAGGCCCTGCAGCAGCCGCACCAGCGTGCTCTTGCCGGAGCCGCTGCGGCCGACGATCCCGACGACCTGCCCGACGTCGATCGAGAAGCTGACCTGATCGAGCGCCGGGATCGGCGAGGTTCCGTAATTGAAGCTCACGTCGTCGAAGCTCACCTTGCCCCGGATCGGCGGGCGCAGGCCGCGCGCCAGCCCGGGCTCCGAGGGCGCGTTCATGACGTTGCCGAGCATGCGCACCGACAACGCCACCTCCTGGAACTCGTTGATCAGCCCGGTGATCGCCACCAGCGGGCTGGTGACGCGCCCGGCGAGAATCTGGAACGCCACCAGCGCGCCGATCGACAGCTGGCCGGAAAAGATCAAGGTCACCCCGTACCATATCACCACGACCGTCATCAGCTTCTCGATGCCGGAGGAGGCGGTGCGCGCGGCGGCGGAGATGCGGCCGACCTCGATCCGGCGCTCGATCGAGTTGGCCGAGCTTTGATCCCAGGCCTTCGACTGCGCCGGCTCCATGCCGAGCGACTTGACCGTGTTGATGCCGTGGATGGCCTCGATGAGATGCCCCTGGCGCTCGCCTTCGGCGCGGTAGAGCTCCTGCAGGCGACGCCGGAACGGCCCCGACAGAACGGCAATGATGCCGGCGATTAGCGCGGCGCAGAACAGCACCACCGCGGTGAGCGGAACGCTGTAATACAGCAGAATCGGCACGAACACGAAGAGCGCGGTGGCGTCGAGCGCGGTCAGCAGCAGACGGCCCGACAGGAATTCGCGAATGCGCTGATCCTGCTGCATATGCTTGCTGATGACGCCGGCGAGATTGCGCTCGAAGAAATCGACCGGAAGCGCCAGCAGCTTGAGGAAGATCGTGCTGGCCAGACGCATGTCGATCTTGCTGGTCGCGTAGAGCAGGATGTAGCTGCGGGCAAATCCCAGCAGCATCTCGAATGCGATCGCGCAGCACACGCCGATGATCAGGACCGTCATCGTCGCCTCGACACGGTGGACGACGACGCGGTCGATCATCAGCTGAAAGAAGATCGGCGTGGCGAGCGCGAGCACGTGCAGCGTGAGCGCCGCCATCACGACGTCCCAGAACGCGCGCTTCTGGCGGAGGAATTCGGGGACGAACCAGCGCAGGCTGAACGGCTGGCCGGCATCCGACAGAGCGTACTGACGCTTGATCAGGATGACATGGCCGCCCCATTCCTCCGCTGCCTTGTCGCTGCCCCAGAACAGGAAGCCGAGCTGCGGTGCCCGCGGATCGCGAACCACGATCTCGGTGCCGTCGGGAGTGTCTCTGACGCCGGAGAGGATGACGCACTCGCCGTCGCGTAAGACGAGGATGGCGGGCAATGCCTGGCCGAGACGCTGCAACCTCTCCCACGACAGGCGAACCAGCTTCGCGGTCAGATCGATCTTGCGCGCAACCTGCACCAGATGGGCCGGCTTCACCCCTTCCGGCCCCGGCGCCGCGAGCTGGACAAGCTGCATCTCGGTAAAGTCGAGCCCATGGAATCTGGCGATCGCCGTCAGGCAGGAAATTCCCGACAAGACCGGTTGGGCCGACACCATGTTCATCTGGTGCTTTTACGACTTACCGGCATCCGGGTCAAAGATTCCGGCTCGCGGAACGACGTTTCAAATCGCGCGAAAAGTGCACTGATCGAAACCGAGGGAGATGGTCCGGCACCGCCAAGCGTCCCGCCGTTTTCCTTGCCTTCTCAGCATCTTAGAGATTTCCAGCGGCCCCCGCCACAGACCGCGCGCGCGTGGCGACGCGGCCCGTTCACGATCGGCGGCGGCGCGCGCCAAGCGCGCCGGCAACATCCAGGAAACCATGGCGGCAATTGGAGGGCCCAGAACGATTCGAACCCGGGCCAGCTCCGGCAAAGTGCTATTGTATCCCAGAGCCTCAGTCGCGCGACGAGGGGGAATCAGCCCTCACCCGGACGCCGGCGCACGCCGCCATTCGAGCGCTGCCAGGGCAAAGATGGCTGCCGTGACGATGAAAAGGCCCATCACGATCGCGCGTTCCACCGACCCGTCATGCTGATCCGGGTCCCAGCCAGAGACGAATTCGATCCAATCCGGCATGATCGGCGTGATTAGCGCCAATACGCCTGTCAGCGAAGCCAGCAGAATTTCAACCCAGAATCGGCCGGGTAGAATCTTATTCATGCGACTCTCCTCACCAGTTGATTCATATTTTGACTTGCGCAAGGAGGCGCCGCGTACCTTCTAATGTGTCCATGCGCTGTGACCTTTGCACTTCACGTCGCTGGCGCGAACTCTTCTCCCACAGGAGAAGTTCGCAGTGCCGCGGTTGTCTACCTCTCCTTAAGATGCTCCTTTCCTTGTTCTTCGTCATCGTCATCGTCATCCTCATCGCGCCTCTTCCCGCAACGCTTGTGGCATTCGCAGCAGGGCTCGCGTTTCTCGTTGTGGCAGTCGCACTCGCACTCGTCGCAGCAGTCCCAGTCCGTCCAGGCGATCACGTCGACGCACCGTACGGGCTCATGCGGATCGTCACTCTCAATCACCAGTTCGCAGGGTTTTCCCGCGCGCTGCACCGCGTGATATTGAACCACCACATCGAGGCAGGCGCCGGGACGCAACGGCGCCGGGAACGGATTGTTGATCAGGCGGAAGTGCTTGTGGTGCAGCCGCAACGCGACGCCGTGCACATGCAGCGTGCAATTGCCGACATTGCAGATCGCGACGCGCCGCTGCTCGCGTCGGCAGCATTTCACGCCGCCAAACACCGCTGAGCCGGCGACCGCAAGCTTGCCGGACGGGGCGAGGCCAGTCACGGCAATCGTCGCGGGGCTCGCCGGGTCGTCACTTGTCACCGTTATGGTCGCGCTCGCGGGCCCCAGCGCGGTTGGTGCGAAGCGGATCGGCACGCTGATTGCGCTTGCCGCCTCGATGGTTAGCGGCAAATTGTGCACCTCCGGCGCCTGGAAGCTCACGGCTGAAGACGCAATCGACGCCACCGTCAGTTTGCACGCGCCGGCGTTGGCTATCAGCAAGGGCTCGTCGACAAACGATCCGAGGCAGCAATGGCCGAAATTGCCGCTGTTGGCGAGCGCCAGTGCGAGCCGCGGCTCCGGCGCCGTGCCGGAGACGGCGACAACGGCCGGGCTTGCCGGGTCATCGCTGAAAATGCTGATCGTGCCGCTGCGCGCGCCGTGGGCGGTCGGCTGGAAGCGGATCGGCACCGCGGCGGAAGCGCCTGGCGCGACGACAATCGGCGCCGGCGCAAAGCCCGGGGGGGCGAAATCAGCTGACGACGAAGTAATGGTGAAGATGCGCAAAGGACAGAGTCCGGAGTTGTTCAGAACTAAAGGCTCGTCGGCAAACGTCCCGAGGCACACATGGCCAAAATCGCCGTGATCGGCGATGACCGTCGTGAGTTTTCCATTCGCCTTAGCGCCGGTCGCCACGACATCGACGAAAGGCGCATTGGGATCGTTGCTGGTAATGCGGATGATCGCGGCGTCAAAACCGGTGATCGAGGGCGTGAAGCTGACGGAGAAGGTGACCTCCTCGCCCGGATCGACCGTGACCGGGGTCGGCGGCACCGGCAGCACGACAAAGTCGCTCGATCCGAGCAGGACCTGCACATTGGACACCACAAGATCGGCGACGCCGATATTGTACACGGTGACGTCGAGGAAAGCCGGGCCATTGCAGATCCCGCCAAAGGCCAATTGGTCTTGCAGGCCCACAGCAATGGCCGGGCCGGTGGGTTTTGTGAATGCGAACACGCCGCGGCCATAGGTGCCGGCGCGCAGCACGCCAGCGGTGGGGTTGAACGCCAGATCAAACACCGGCACCCGGGGGAAGTGAATGTCATCGAGTACGGACCACGACCGGCCGCCGTCCGCCGAGCGGATGACGCCGAGGTCGGTACCGACATAAAGAGTCGTCGGCGTAGTCGTGCCGTCAACCGCGATCGCGCCGCAAGGAATGTTGACCGCTGGCGAAATATTGGTCCACGAAGTTGCGCCGACCGTGGTCTTGAACACGTTCTGTGCCGCGCCGCCGCTGAAGCCCGTGAGCACGGCATAAATCACGGTCGGATCAACGGGATCGAACACCGCCCGCGCTACGTTTCGGCCCGGCAGGTTCCTCGTAATGTTGGCGAACGTAACGCCGCTCGGCGGCCCGACAGTAGCGGCGAGCGCATTGGTCGAGACAAAGACTTGGGCCCCCGCCGCAATCACGACGTTGTTGCCGTTGCCCGGAGCGATATCCACATTGCCGCTGGTGCCAGGCGCGGCGATGATGCGCCATGCGCCACCGGACTGGCGCTGCCACAGGTTTTGCGCCCCGCTGACATAGAGGATGCCGGACGCACTCGGGTCGGCGGCAATCTGATTCAGCAAGAACCCGCCGGTGTCTATGGCAGGGTTCCAGGGCGGCGTGAGGCTGGCCGGAGAAGTGAAGGTTTGCCCGTCATTGGTGGACGTGGAGACCACGGAGTTCGGGCCGCCGCTGGTGCCGTACAGAACCGGGGGCGCGCTGCCGTCGTATGCGACATCCCAACCGTCGCCACCGAATGTGGCTTTCCATGCCGGAGCGGTCGCCCCGGCGGTTGTTTGCAGCTGGTTGTCCTGCAGCGCGCCGACCGTGACGCTCGCGGTCGCGTCGGGCTTGATAGCTATGTTGTAGAAGAGGCCTGTCTGCAAGCCGCCGCCGTTGAGCGGTTTCCAAGTCGCGCCGCCGTTGGTGGAGACAAAAATACCGCCGTCGCAGCCGCAATAGACGGTGGTGCTGGCCCCGCCGGTTTGCGGTACCATGGCCCAGGTGTGTGTGTCGGCGTGGCCGACGCCACTCCCCGAAAACGTGGCGCCGGAATCAGTCGATTTGTATTGCGTCACATAGCCGAGATAAAGAATATCGTTGCTGCCATCGCCCGGCGAAGCCGGATCGACCGCCATGTTCAAGGCATAGCCACCGTAGGTCGCGCCCGGCGCCGCGCCGACCGCCGCTTGCTTGGTCCAGGTGGCGCCTTGATCCTTGCTGACAAACACGCCGACCGGATCGGGCACGCTGCCGCCGCCAGAAAGGGTGACATATAGGACCTGCACGCCATTGGCATTGGCGGGCGAAGTTGGCGGCGCCAGCGCGACCACCACGCGGCCGAAAGAGCCGCCAGCCAGCGCCGCCGCTACGGCGGGCGTAGTAGGACTGAGCACCTGCGTAAAGCTGAGGCCGCCATCGGTGGACGTGAAGACGCCTTGGCCGGAAACGCCGGCATGCAGAATGCGCTTGTTCGGCGGCGTCGAAAGGTCAAGGGCCAGGGAGCGCACGTCCGGATTGCCGGCGCCAAGACCCGTGGCCTTCGTCCAGTCCAGACCACCGTTCGACGAGGTGAACACTCCGCCGAAAGCACTGAGGTAGAGTTTGCTGCTGTTGCTCGGCTCGACGATAATTACGTTGACCGCCCGATTGATGAATTGGGTCGCGTTGCCAGAATTGCCCGCCGGAAAGCCCAAACCAAGCATGATCCAGCTCGCGCCGCCATCGGTCGATTTGAACAGTCCCGAGGAAGGCTGCTGCACCGTGTCGGGTTCGGCACTGCCGACGCGCCCGCTGGTGCCGACATAGATCGTATCGGTGTCGTTGGGGTCGATGGCGATGCCCGCCGGTTCGCCAATGCCGAGCGAAAGCTGCCGGTCGAATAAAGGCGTCCAGGTGTTGCCCGCATCGCCGCTGCGCCACACGCCGCCCTGGGCCGTGCCCAGATAGATGACATTGGGGTTGTTCGGATTGACGGCAATGGATGTGACAAGGCCATTGTCCCGGCCGCCGCCTTCCGACATCGGGCTTGGGCCGATGGGGGTCCACACCGTTCCGTTTAAACTCATAGCGCGCCCTCCCCGTCATCGGAGTTCGGGCCTGCTGCAGCCGGCCGCGAGGGCAACTGAACCTCGGCCGCGGGACGCACGGTGGCCCCCGGCAGCGCCAGCCATTGCTGGCGCGCGCGAGCGTAAAGCTCGGCTGTCGGCGCTACGCTGCCAAGCCACCGGCGTGCGATGATGGCCGCGTGGCGAGCGGGATCATCGCCGCTTTCTTCGCCGCGGTCGTGGTCGTGATCGTGATCCTGATCGTGATGATGGTCGTGGTGACGGTCGTTGTTCTGGTCGCGCTCGTCACCGTCGCGCGAGGGGCCGTGCCTGCCTTTGGGTGCCATTGCAACCTCCCTTGTCAGCCGCAATCGGGTCCTCTGAGCATGTAATCAACGGCGGCGAGCTCACCCATTTCGGATGTCGGGGTGCCAATACCTTCACACAATCGAGCGCGGAAGCCGTGTGCGTTGCGCTTCCCGTTGCTCCTTCTGAAACTACACCGATGCCGGGGTACTCGGAAGGGTTCTCAGCAGGGTATGTCTCATCAATTCACATACCGCAGCATGATACCTTCTGGGCCATTAGCCGACGCCGCAAAATGGATCATTTGTCCGCGCCGGCGAATAGCTGCCTATATCGCAAATGGCTAATCGTCGATGTGCTTCCCCTGACAAAAGCGATACAGCGCGTCGAAAATGGGAAGCTCGAGTCTCAACCTTTCGCTGTCGGGCATGTCCAAAAGGAAAAATCCATGAATGATTGCTCTAAATCCAGGTGCCTCGGGCCTTACTGACCCGTCTCCGCCAATATCGGCCTCCCTAACAATGAGCGCCAGTTTCTGCAGGGCAGGATCTGTTAGTTGATATTTGTCGAGGATCGCATCAAAGGTTACTTTGCCATCCTTTCTTGAAAGTTCGGCTCCGGGGACAACGAATGGAATCGCATTGCTCGACTGAGCGTATTCCAGAGCACCTTTGGTAGGCACGAATTCGAACTCGGCGTCCTTATCAACAAAACGCAGGATTAGCCACGCACTGGCGGCACGGTCCATACGAATTCGCTCTCGCGTAGCCCACTTCATTGGCGCCTCTTATCATCGACTTTGAATTGCATTGGAACGACCGTTTCGCAACGGCTAATTTTAGACACTTTGCGGAACGTAGTCACCCTTCACCCGGTACCCCCGCTGTGTCATCTCCGCTGCTTGGCAATTTGCAGCGCAAACATCGCGCACTGGGCGACCAGAGCATTCATTTGGTCGGATGATGACGCAAGGCATCCAGCAACCCCTGGATTCGGTTCAAGGCTGCTGCAGTTCATACAGCGTGCCCGGATCAGGAGCGTCACGTTGAGTACCTAGAGGAGACTCTGGCCTGAGCCAGATATTTGTTGACTGAGGCTACAAGGCTCTGACGAAGTTTCACCACAATTGCGATCCGACGGCTTCCACCCCGTTCTTGGTAACAAACGTGCGTTCGCCGTGGCACTTGCCGCTGTCGCCGCGTCCGATCGCCAATGATTACGGTGCGGGCGCCGTCGTCCCTGTTCCGTCGGTCGGCACAGTCCGAAGACGGTGTTCGCGGCTTTCCGGACGCTTACATACTCACCTTGCTCCTTGCAGAGCGTCGCGACCTCTGGGGACGCTCAATCGGAGAGGATAGCACGCACCCGCGCCAAAATCGCAGTGGGCATGTCATAGGCCGCATCGATGATACCTTCCATCTGCTCTCCCGAAGTTGGGTTTGGCGTCACGCGCATCCGTGCGGCCACATCTAGAAAGTCTAGATCCTTTAATGTCGCCAAAAAAGCGCCGCGAAGTGCCTTCACGCGCTCGGGCGGCATGTCCGGTGGTCCGATCAACGGGCGGGACAGAACTGTGCTGGCGAGGATCACATTCAAAACCTTCTTATCTTCGTCGCTCCTCGCGTAATTCATGACAGGTGGCGCGTGTGTTAAAGCCCCTGGCATTTTCTGCGGCGACAACTGAGCGACGACGTCAATTTCGGGGCCAGCCAGCCACTGCGGATGCACGGCCATGACATCTTCCAGATCCATCACGCAGCCGGAGATTTCACCTCGGTCAATCGCTCCGATGATTTCACGAATTCCACTGTATCCAGTAACGATTTTGAGACCGTCGAGGTCGAAAAGCTTCTTGATTGTTCGGGTCAGGACATATCCGGCGCTAGCGCGCCCGCTCGTTCCGACTATAAGTTCCCTATGTTTCAGATCGTCAATTGCCGCAATGCCCGCCGCATGCCGGGCCAGCAACGCCCAATGAGCGGTGGCACCGTTGCCGATCATGGTCATCTCCGCGCCACGGAATTCCGCCGTCGATTGTGGCCCATCGAACAGGGACTTGAACAAAAGGAGTGGATTGACGATACCGATGGCCAGACCGTTGCGCGGCGCAATCTTGGCAAGATAGTTGCCGAGAACCATGCTGCCGGCGCCCGGCATGTTCATCGGCAAAATTGCCGGATTACCGGGAATATATTGTGCCATATCTCGGGCTAGGCCGCGCGCGTAAAGATCGTAGCCGCCTCCTGGTTCGGCCCCGATATAGAGCGTGACGGTCCTGCCCCGGTAAAAATCTGAAATCGGATCGGCAAAGACGCGTCCCGATATTGATGACCCGACAACGGCGACAACAAACAAAAATCTCAACGCTTCGCCGCGCATGGCCATTGTCCTTTCGTTTCATTCTCGGCAAGCGTTACAACGTCTAAATTGGAGACACGGCGCTTTTAGGCAGTGTTCCACGCGCCATCTGGTGACGTACAGCATAGACGGCTTTGCATTTTATAGGTAGAGACCGCGCCGGCAAAAGTGGTGCCAGCTTACCCTTTGTCCTGAGGGACAAGTTTGAAGCGCCAATCTAACGAGCCCTTAAACGAGTCAGCTGGGATCGGTGTCCGTTGAGGGAAGATTACGGCTATGCCCACCACGACCGGCACGATCACCAACATCAAGCTAAGCAGCTTCCTGACCGGCACGGTCGACTCTTTCGCTACCTGCGTGGTCACGCTACTGGGGGCCGGCACAGGAGTGTCGTGGTTGTTGGTGCCTGTCCGGAATCTGGGCTTTTCGACGGAATCACCGATCCCATGAACCGCACGCTATATGTCGAGCTCGAGGGACGGAGCGTGCTGCGGCTCAGCGGCGTGTCGGCACCGCCACCGCTGACGCCACCAGATTTTTCATTGCTAGACCTTGCATCGATCCTGAGCGAGGCCTGATTTCAGCTCGAAAAATCCGGTTGGGCGAGTTGCGAGTGATTCGCGGCGCCCCCATTGCATTTTCGGTCGTCGCAGATTTCCAGCCGCTGTACTTGGCATCGACCACCGCGCTTGCGCCGCGCCATCCCGTAAGGGCGGCTCCGGCGGATTTCGTTCTGTAATGAAAAGGCCCCGGGCGTGAACGCCTGGGGCCTTTAACGACGGAACCAATTGGAAGCTATCAACCGCCGATCCGATAGTTCACACCGACGCGCACGATGTTGTCGGTGATACGGCTGCTGGTGTTCATCAGTGTGAACACACCAGGGCCGGTGAAGCCGCTACTGACGGAACCGAGGTCCACATAGAGATACTCGACCTTCGCGGTCCATGGGCCGAAGACTGACCATTCAGCACCGGCGCCGATGGTCCAGCCGAGCCTGGTGGTGGAGGTGCTGGCACCTGCGGTGGTCGATCCAACCACCGGCCCCCCTGGGAAGGCGACCACAGCGGTGAGCGCAGCGTTCGTGTCCACTTCCCCGTAGGCCAACCCACCAGTCGCGTAAAGCAGCCAAGTGGGCGTCGGCGTGAGGCCGACGCGGCCGCGCAGCGTCCCGAACCATGGCAGCTTTTGCTCGACGCTCCCGCTGCCCGTCACGCATGGGAGCGCTGCGGCGCCGGGTGGAGGACAAAGGGTGGGAGTGCCGAAGCCGAATGTCCCCTTCTGGCCGGTCGCCTGGATGTCGGTCTCAATCCCGAACACCCACGTCTGCACCTGCCAATTGTAGCCAATCTGGCCGCCGCCCAGCCATCCGTTCATGTTCTGTGACACGGAGCCGGCCGGCACACCCGTAACCGTAAAATCGGTGCGTGACTGTCCCCAGCTGTAACCGCCGTTGAGGCCAATGTAGAAGCCGGCCCAGCTATAGACGGGGGCCATGACCGGGGCCTTCGTGAGCATCGGTCGTGGCGTCAAATCGGCCGCATTTGCAGAACCAAGGGCCAGCGCAACGAGCGCGCTTCCCGCAAATACAAGTCGTTTCATAGCGCCCTCCTACCCTGTGAATCTTAGGCCAGATTGCCTGCTTGGGGGCTAGATTACCTGCTTGGACCTTTGAGGTCTGTTACCTTAGCGTTGCCTTTCTCATAATTTCAGGACCTGCGATAATTCTGCAACACAAGGCCCACATCGCATAAATCGGAGACTGTCGCAGAAGGCGCCAATTCCCGATTTTCACGACCGGGATGCCAGCCAGCCCGGCGATTCCGGATCGGTCCGGGTGGATGCGGCGAGCGGCCGGGCGATAGGCCTGCATTTCGCCAGCGAGGACGATCCGGGTCCACTCAACGAATTCGCACTCGCCCGTGCCCTACCCGCTCTCGGCGATACGCTTGATGTCGGCCCCGCCACGCCGCCGCTGACGTTTGACGCGGTAGTCGTCCGCCGCCCCCTCCCCTTTCGGCCCGAGTACGAGCGGCACTATTTCAATCTCGCGCCGGGATTTCGCCCGAATGTCCTCCGTCCGAAGGAACTGCGACAGAGTGTGGGTTTTCGGCAGGTAGATCCACCTTCTTTTCCACTTGACGATGAAAAATATTCACCACCTTCTTTGCCTCATGCAGCGTCGCTTTTCGCCATCGAATCTCTTTGCGCTCAATGCCGCTGAAACTGACCAGAAAGCGAACATCCTCAGCTTGCAAATAAAATAGGGCCGGCGTGTCCGCGGCGCTCGTATCCATCGAAGGTCCTGCGAAATCAATTCGACCGGTAGGCATCCAATCGTGGATCACTTTCCCCTCGTGCCCGAGAGGTAATGGAGCGGCGCCGGCACGCCGTGCCACCAAGTAACCGACAACGGCTATAATCGAAAGTATAGCCAATCCTATCCAGAACATTGAGCTGGCACCCGCGTCCCGAAGGAGATCTGATGTGAACGTGCCCATAGTGAGTCTCCCAGAGGGTGAACGGCTCGCGCCCGAGAATCGAGGACGTGATGGATTTGGATCGAATCGGTCCGTCGCGCAAGGATGGGTTCTGCAATGCCGCCTGAAAACATGGTCATTTTTCTCTTAGCTGCGTTGGATCATGCAGGATTATTTCAGGAGTGCCCTGGTAGAGAGATATCTCTCCCGTAACGCAGACGTTCTTTTCCCGCATTGAGGTCTCGGGCATTCCGAATTTTGACCGGTCGTTTCCGAGGATGACCGCTGTGAAGATTTGACCAGGGTATGGTTTGCCGAGGTCAAGAAAGGTCGGTGCCATCGGGGCATTTGCCGCATACGTCGCTGAGGCGACCACCCCGCACACCGTGGCTTCCTCACCGACATGATTCCGCGCCTGCTCGGGGGTGAGGAGAGCCGCATGGGCGGCAATCGGACAGCCGATGAGCAAGGCGAAACCGAATACCCTGTGGAATCGAGGCACAGTGGCTGAGATCGGCGCGGTGCGGATTCTGAGCTCCATCTGCCTCCTTACCCCCCCAACATCGCCATGAACGCGGCGCTTCGATAAGCCAAAAGCAATAATATCGCCGGGGATACGGGGCCGGTTTCCCGCCGACACCCCGGGCCGCCAATTCACTATGAGCCTGATTCGGGGATAAACGGCCTGCAAATTTCGTGTGGCTGGCGGCTGCGGGGGGATGGAGATACGTCACAGGTGGCCCCCGCCCGGAACGCCTGGCGCAAGGCCCGCACGTCCCTGGCTTTCAGCTCACGGCGGACATGAGCACTGTTCGTAATGTTTGAATACGGCGGCGACGATGCCTGCAGCCTGTCATCGATTGTGGTTTTCGGAGATTAACAAGAAAACACCCCGGGTGGGTTACCCGGGGCGTGACGCGCTCGCGGCTTGTGTCTTGTTCGGCCCGAAGCGCCCTACATACCGTACATGCCGAACCTGTAGTTTATTCCAACCTTCGCCATCTGAATGCTGTTGCCCCCGGTGGTGAAAGTGTCTGCAGCAAGGAATACGGAGCCAGCCGGAACAGTGAAGGTTCGTCCGCTCAGCCCCAGATAGTCATACTCGAACTTCGCCGACCAATTGCCGGCGAAAGCCCATTCGATGCCAGCCCCCACCAGCCACCCGCTTGCCGTATTGCTGTTGGAACCCGTGATCGATGCGCCGGTCGTCACATTCGTGACGGTGAAACCATTGTTGCCAACCCAACCACCCCCAGCCTTGCCGTAGAATAGTACGCGGTCAACTGCCACGCCAAACCGGGCAGCCGCGGTGGCGATCCATGTGTCATTGGAACTCACCCGGATGGTCTGTCCGAGACCCGGGACGAACACTCCATTTCCGGTATTATTGTTGTTCGCCCCCCAGTCGAAGTCCCCTTCGACGCCGAGAACGAAATTGTTGATCTGGTAATTGAGCCCGAGCTGGCCGCCGCCGATGAAGGTGCCGTTGTTGCTCCCATTATCGAAGTTGACGCCGAAGAGGCTGTCGGTCACGCCATGTCGTGCCCAGGCTCCGCCGATATTGCCGCCGATGTAAAATCCGGTCCAGCTAAAGACCGGCGCCATCATCGGCGCCTTGGTGTAAACCGGCGCCGGCTTGAGATCAGCTGCACTTGCAGCAACCGGAATGGTCAGCAACGCCAATGCCGCTACGCTCGAATGAAAACCCGCTCGCATGGGATGTCTCCCGTTTGGATTGAACTACGGTGACCTTAGGACAAACAAATTACCGGAATATGGCTTTAGGGGGATATCCACCGAGTGTAGCGAGATAAAACCCGGGTGATGCATAATTGCATCGGAGCGGTGCTTCTATACCAGAGGCGAGCCTTGAACAAAGTTTCTTGGCGGGTGATTGTCGCGACAGCGCGAGTTTGGTTCGGGCAGCCCTTGGAATCGCCTATTCAATAGGTGAGCCAGAACACAAACGGGCGGTTAACATTTAGCTCAGGCGTCGCGGATTCGGTTTGACAGGCATCTCCGACCAGTTCGCGAGTGCTCGGTGACCGTGACCGTATTCGGCAAGCTCAAGCAAACGCGCCACACCGCCGTACCACCGGGGTATGATGTTATATTCATACCCCAGGTGCAGCCTGAAACTCAGCGCGCGGACCTGATGTGGCGAACGACGCGGAGGGGGCGTTCGCCATTGTTGCTAAACAATCACACCCGCGCTCTTTTTGGCGCCAGCTCCTTATCTGCTGGCCTTGGGCCACGGTTCCGCTCTCATTACCGTTCAGTTCTCGGGAGAGGAGAGCCAACATGCCTTATATCAGCTGGTCCGGCCCAACCCGCGCCCTTCCTGATTGGTCTAATGTCTCCTTTACCGATGTTTATCAGGTGCTCGCCGTCGTCCTGACAGCGGCGACGCTTGCGGCGTGTGCACGGTCCTCGGTTACTGCTGGCAGCTCTGCATTGGCTCCCGGCAGACAGGCGCCAATGGAATCTCGCACGAAAGAATCATCTGTGGGTAACAAGCAGGTGGCGGTCGTTTCGAAAGGGCATCTTCCGTCGGCGATCAATGAACATGCAGGAGAGACACGAGACGGATCGTATGGACTTGCCAGTTTTTACGGAAATGAGTCACAAACCGCGAGTGGCGAAAGGTTTGATGCCCAGGGATTGACCGCTGCCCACCGCACGCTGCCCTTCGGCACGCGGGTGCGCGTCACCAATCACAGCAATGGGCGCTCCGTGGTTGTGACCATCAATGACCGTGGGCCATTCGTGCGCGGCCGCATCATCGACGTCACGCCGGCCGCCGCGCACGTGCTCGGAATGTCAGGACTGGCGCCGGTCACGGTCGAGCGCGAATAATTGCTCCAGCGAGCGGTAACCTCTGCGATCTGGCTGGCGTCAGAGCCACGCATCCGCCTCGTGTGCTGGCGCGGCGCCCGCCACTCAATTCTTGCGAGAGGCTTCTTCGACCCCGTCTGGTGCGGCATCCGACCTGATCGCGGCCGGGCGGTGCAGATTGGGCTCACGCGTCACGATATCGGCGCCGAAACGCGCCCGGTAGATTTGAAGGTTCTCCATCACCCGCTGGACGTAGTTACGCGTCTCGGCCAGCGGTATGCGCTCGACCCAATCCACCGCATCGACCTTGGGATCGCGCGGATCGCCGTGTTGGGCGACCCATTCCTTCACCCGGCCGCGCCCGGCATTGTAGCCCGCGAACGTCATGATGTAGGAGCCGCGATACTCCTTGAACAGGCCGGCAACCTCGGCCGCTCCCATCTGGGTGTTGTAGACGGAGTCGGTCACCATGCGCTGCCAATCGAAGGTGGCGCCGAACCGCTTGGCGGTGTCGCGGCCCGCCTCGGGGGTGACCTGCATCAGACCGACCGCCTTGGCGGGCGAGAGGTCCTGCGGGTTGAAGGAGCTCTCGGTGCGAACCACCGAATAGACGATGCTGCGATCGAGCGGCGGCCCGACCGGTTTGTAGGCCGGCACGCCGATGTCCGGAAAAGCATACCAGTCCAGGGCGAGGCCGCGCGCCAGCGCCGTCTTGCCGATGAGGAGCATCGCGCGGGCATCATCGTGGTCCGCAGCGAGCTGACAGAGAGCCGTCAGCGCCGCGAGATCGCTGCTCGTCTCGGCAAGGTCGCTCACGAAGGCGAGGGCAAGCTCGCGCTCATTCATCTCATAAAGGAGATCGGCGGCCCGAACGAGCGCCTGGCCGCTGCCGGTCCGCGGCCCTGCCGGCGGGGGTCTCAACTCAATCTCGCCGAGGCCGATGCGGGCGCGCGCCAGCTGGCCGTAATAGGCCGTGGGATATCGCGCCGCCGCCTGGTACTGGACACGCATGTCGTCGAACTGATCGGCCGCCTCTGCGGCGCGACCGCGCCAGTACGCCGCCCGCGCGCGCACGATCGGATCGTCCGAGCCTTCGTCGATGCGCGCGAAATGGCCCAGCGCGGTCGCCGAGTCCGACAGGAAGCGCAGCGCGATCCATCCCGCCAGGAAGTGAAACTCGGCCCGGTAATAGGGATTGGCGGGAACGGCAGCCTTGAGCACGACCTGATAGGCGGTCTTGGCATCGCCGAGATCGATGAGCCGGCGGGCCAGCAGGCGAAGCTCGCGCCACCATTCATCGGTGTCCTGGCGCCCGAGATCCTCCTGCGCAACACCGAGCACCAGGTGGGCGGCCGCAGCCGCATGGTCGGCATGCATCAGAGAGTGCAGCCGGCACAGCGCATAGCCCGGATCCCGCGCCTGGCTCGGCACGTCGTCGAGGAGTTTTCCGCCGTTGCCGGCGTTCGTCTTGACGGCGCTGCACGCCTTGACCACCGCCATCTGGTCGTTGCCGAGGCGCTTGGCGGCGCGCATGGCCCCGCCGAGGTCCTTGGCGCCGATGCGTCGGTCCATGCGGGCAAGATGATCGGCGGGACCGAGCATGTCGCGGAAGAGATCGAGCACGGCGGCTTCCGCGTCGGTCGACAGCTCAGCCGATCTCCATACCGATTGAACTTCGCGTTCGGCACCCGCGCGATCGCCTTCGCCGGCCAGTGTGCGCGCGAGCGCCAACCGTCCATACGGGCTCGTCGGCTCGCCATCGAGAAATCGACGCACCGTGGTACCGTCACGCCGCTCCTGCCAGAGCCTGACCTCCGCACGCCGGCGCAGCAAAGGGATGCTCGGCCATTCCGGGTTGGCCCCGATGAAGGCGGCATAACGGTCAAATCGGGCGGTGCTCTCCGGCTGCCGCAGGAGGACCCACTCCACGAGCTTCTGTGCAGCGGGATTGTCGATCGTAGCCGCTAGCCTGGTCGCATCGTCCGCCTTGTTATGTCGCACCAGGTCGATCGCTTGCTTGGTCGCGACGGCATCGGGCGAAAGCGAAACCACTACCGCGTCGGCGGAGGCCGGTCGGGCTTTCGGCAGGGGAACGGCGGATGCGCGGCCGGCCACGTGTGCTGCAGTGCCTGACTTCGCCTCGAGCGCCCCAGAGCCCTGCTTGTGTTGCTGCGCTTCTGCCGCCGCGCTTTGCCGGGGCGACTGCTTATGGTGCGGAGCGGAGAAGGCGTGCCCGGCCGAGAGCGCTGCCATGGCTGACCCCAGCAGCCAAGCCAGCGTCAGCACTGATCGCCGCGTGATACCACGGCGATCGAGAGCGGCCGGGCAAATTCGCCCCAACCTTGGCTCGCTGGCGTCGATGGCCCCAATCCTTTCCCAGAGGAATGCAGTTTAGCACGCGATTTTGCTCGTCGTGAAGCCGGCGCGGTTTGCCGAGGTATTAACGTAGCGGTCTAGCACGAACGGAGCCCCGGGATCACCGCACGATCTCGCGGGGCGCAACCCGGCTTTGGCTGCCTACAACCCCTTGGCGGTCCTTCCGAAAATGTTGGACCGGACGCATAAAAACGGGAACCATCCGCCGGTCGCAGTTATTCGTTCACTCTAACCGGTTATCATTGGCTCGCGCACGAGGCCGCGGGCGGCGTTTCAGTCGGAACTTTGCATGAAAAACCAATTCGCGATGGGGCAATCCTTCGCCGTTCGCCGGCCGGGCTTCGGGCTTCGGGCTTTGCACTATGGCGGGCCAGGGTCCCTCCATCGCTTGCGGAACGAACGAGGACGTTTCGACGGACAGGCCGCGGCGATCCGACGGTGGTGGCCCCGCGTCCTTGTGACGCCCGCGGTCATTGCCGCACTGACGGCGCTGACCGCGGCATCGCCCGCCGTTGCCGCGGCAAATCAGGCGCATCGCACCCGCGTCGTCGAGGCGACGGCACCGCGCGCTGCCGGCGAGCCGATCATGGGAATCGTGTCGCTAAAGAGCCAGCAGTTGACCCTCTACGACGCCGACGGCTGGACCCTGCGCGCACCAGTGTCGAGCGGCACGACCGGACGCGAGACGCCGGCCGGCGTCTTCAGCGTCCTCGAGAAAGACAAGGACCATCATTCGAACCTCTATGACGACGCCTGGATGCCGAACATGCAGCGCATTACCTGGTCGGGCATCGCGCTGCACGGCGGGCCGCTGCCCGGATATCCGGCCTCGCACGGCTGCGTGCGGATGCCCTACGACTTTGCCGAGCGGCTCTTCGACAAGACGCGGACTGGCATGCGCGTGATCGTGGCGCCGAATGATCCGGAGCCGGTCGCGTTTACCCATCCGGCGCTGTTCGCGCCGAGCGCTGAGGCCATCGCGGCTGCGCCGCCGCGCGCCGAAACGCTTGCCCGCGAGGCAACCGAGGCCGCCAAGATGGCCGACGAGGCCAAGAGCGCCGCCGCGGTCGCGACGCGCGAGACGGCATCGCTCGCGGCGTCGCTGCGCAAGCTGGAAGCGCTCAAGTCCCGCGCCGATGCCGAGCTCGCCGCCGCCGAGAAGCGTCTCATCGCCGCCGAAACAGACCAGGCCAAGGCGCGTGCCGAAGACCTCAAGGCCAGGGCCGCCGCCAAGGCCGCGGAGCTGGAAATGCAGCTCGATACCGCCGCGTCCGCCGCAAAGGCGAAGCAAGATGCGGCCGCGGCCGCGCAGGAGATCGCCAACGCGGCGGAGGCCAAGCGCGCCGATGCCGCCAAGGCGGCGCGCGAGGCAAGGCTTTTGCTCGAGCCGGTTTCGATCTTCATCAGCCGCGCGACGCAGCGCCTCTATGTGCGGCGCGGCTTCGGGGCGTACCTCGACGTGCCTGTCACCGTCCGCGATCCCGACCGGCGGATCGGCACGCATGTGTTCACGTCGGTGGCACGGACCGACGCGGGCCTGCGCTGGACCGCGGTCACGATCGACAGCGGAGACGACGCCAAGTCAGCGCTCGACCGCATCACCATCCCGCAGGACGTGGTCGATCGCATCGCGCCGACCGCCTTGCCACGATCCTCGATCATCGTCTCGGACGAGCCGCCCAACCGCGAGACCAACAATCGCACGGAGTTCGTCGTGGTGCTGAGCAACCAGCCGCAGGGCGGCCTCGCGATGCGCCGCCCGGCCCAAGCCCCCGTTGCGCGAGGCTGGGACTCACCCTACGGGGGGTCGCGCGGGCGCGGCGCCCAGTTCTACGATCCGCCGCCGTACGGCCGGTATCAGCGGCAGAACGGCCCATACTATTATCAGCGGCAGCAGGGCTGGTGGTGAAGACGCGCGGCGTCGCGAGCGGACCGCACGACATGCAGAGAACTGCCGATGGCGGGGGAGCCGCCGTTCCACCCCCCTCAAGCATGATGCTACAAGGTTGAATCGATCCGCTCGTCCCCGCGAACCCGTCCCTTCTTCCGGCCATTTCTGACGATCCGGTCGCAGGTGATGCCCCCGCCTCCTCCGTCGCAGCGGCCTCCACCAGAAGGAGGCTGTGGGCCAACAGTGTTTGGGCGGAACCGAGGGCATCCTGGGGTGACCAGTCCCCTATGCCGTCCGTGTCGATCATTTTGGGCTCGGAGGACGTCCGAATTTAGCAATAACATCATCCAGAAAAGACTGGCTTTTGGCCGCCAACAGAGCGCTACTGTCGCGAAGCGCTAATTGCGCTCATAGATCCTGGATCCTGCCCCGCCGGCTTTATGGCCGCGATGGGGCTTCGGTGGTGCGGCGCGACGCCGCCATGAACCGAACGGAGGATCTCGGGGCTCACCTCCAAGAACAAGACCGCGTTGCGCCAGTTCGAAGATCCCGCGGTTCTGCAGCGCTTGATTGACCTTCCCATCCACCTGTGGGCGGCGATGGAGCGACCTCTCTGTGCCCAGTCCGGCCACCAAACGCATCGGCGGTGGCGGCTGCCCCGGCCCGGCACGACAGATGAACGAAAGCGCCCCATCAGATAACTCCCAATCGGGCCCCCACGGAGCGCACCAGCGAATGCCGAAAGTTGATGATCTCCTCCATAGGTGGCCGACAGCAGCGACATATCAATGAGCCCACGACGCTTTCATTCTGCCTTCCGTATGGCATCGCGATCCAACCCACCACAGCGCACCCGCTGATCCAAACCTAAGACGGAACCCACGACGCACCGCTGGGCGCACTTCCCGGCAAAACGACATGGAAGATCGAGCCGCGAACAGGCCCGGGGAGCGCCCAAAGGCGCCCATTGTGAGATTCGATAATGGACCGGCAAATCGAAAGTCCCATCCCCATTCCGTTGGACTTGGTCGTAAAAAATGCGTCGAAGATACGGTCTAGGTCCGGATCTATCCCAGGTCCGGAGTCTTCCACGATTACCAAAATATCCGAAGTATTGTGACCTACCGATCTTATATGCAGCAGGCGGGCGCGGTCAGTGACCAAGTCCATTGCTTCGATTGCATTCACGATCAAATTTAAGAATACCTGCTGCAATTGGACCGGATCAGCAACGATTTTTGGAAGACCATCGCCTAGTTCGGCGCACACGGATACTCCTCGATTTTTCAAGTCAACATCCACCATCATGAGTACGTCGCGTATGATGGTGCTCACATCTACCAACACTCTCTCTCTACCGTCTTTCTTGAACATTGCGCGGATGCTGGTGATCACCTCACCCGCGCGAAGGCCGTCATCCGTGATCTGTTTCAACGCAGCTCGCGCTTCGTCAATCTGTGGGGTCTCCTGTGCCAGCCAACGTAGGCCAGCATTGCTGTTTAGGACGATAGCCGTGAGCGGCTGATTGATCTCATGCGCAATCGAGGCTCCCATTTGCCCCATCGTCGTCAATCGCGTAACGCGCGTGAGCTCAGACCTGGTTGCCCACAACGCATCCTCCGCGAGCTTGCGTTGGGTGATGTCCTGGATGGCTCCGATCACCCTGGTAGATTCACCTCGGTTGGCGCGCTCCAATTTGCAGTGCACACGCATCCAGCGTCGGGCGCCGTCGGCGCAGAGCAATCGGACTTCTATCTGGCCATGCCGGTCGGTGGGTTGGGCCCGAATGACTTGCCGGATGAGCTCTGCGAAAGCCCCAGAATCTTCCGGGTCGACCATTTTTCGAAAGAATTCTTCCGACTTCAGACAATGTCCGCCGACCTGCTTTTCGTCCGTCCGACAAAGTGAATAATAATTGTTGTTCAAAACAAATGTGTCGGACGGGATGTCGTACTCCCAGTATGCCAGTTGGGCGATTCGGAGCGCCTCGGAAAGCTCGCTCTCCGACTTATTCAGCGCTGCCTGGACTTCGCGTGCGTTCAGCGATATCGCGATGTAGAGCTTCTTCAGCGCTAGCTCGTTCGCTGCGAAATCGGTTGATCGCGTCTACGAGCGTATTCAGCTCGTCGTAAACAGTTCCTTTGCGGTGCAGCCTGACGGGCGTAAGCGCACTCCCGGGCTTAAGGTCGGAAACCTCCCGCGCCAGGGTTTGCAGATGCCGGGCTATTACGCTGTAGATGACGATGAACAGTAGCGCGGCGAGTCCACCGATCTTGATCAGCTCTGAAATAAGTTGGGTAGCGAGGTTCCTGACAAAAACGTCGCGTACATCAGTATAGGATTTTGAGATTCTGAGAGTGCCTATCTGACCCGACTCTTCCGGTCCCACAATGGGCATCTCCCATTCAGCGTCCGGCTTCGTTGGCGCATCCCGCCTCTCGACTTTAGAAATTAGGCGCCCCTGATAGTCACGCACCTCTGCGCGTGCAATCGCGCCAGATTGAGTTAAGGCGAGCAACGTTGCATCCAACGTAGTCTGGTCGAAATTCCAAAGCGCAATTGAAATCGCCGCGGTATTGCGGGAAATGTTCCGATCGGCGTCTTGCTGCGCTGCCCGATACATTTCTTCGCGCTCTTGCCATACGGTAAGGGCGGTAACGACGGAGAACATCAATACACTGGCGCAGATGACCCAGAAAAGAATTCTGGCAGTCAGCCGAGATTGTCCCAATAGCCGCATTGTGTGTCTATTCGACGGTCGCGTCAGAGAAACGCTACAATCGCGATGTGGTGTGGGTTACGACTTCTGCATGCGTGCCGATATTGCGCAAGCCTGCCAGAGAGACCTGACCCGGACGCGATCGATAGCTTCTCCATACCGGCCTCCGTTCCGCATACTACGCGGCTGAAGAGGAGATCCCATCTTTATCTCTTCGGATCGTACCACAGTTCGGGTCGGTTAAGTGGTGTTTCCGGAGTTTGCAGTGGGTTCGCGACCCGAATTAGCAGTCGACCGCGAAATCCGATTTGGCTTTCAAATGGCATCTTGAAATCCTCGAACATGCGCTCAAGGCTGCCATCCTTCAGCATGCGCTCCAATCCCTCGGATATGCGCCGCGCCAATGCGTCGCCGGCGGACGTGCGGCTGACGTAGAAATAGCGCGTTAGGGGATAAAACAGCATCAAATGCCGCTCCATCTCGAGCTCCGGGTGATGGGGCTTCTCTCTGGCCAGCTCCTCCCCCACCTCGACGACGCTGCGCGAAAATAATTGGAAGCGGCCGGCTGCCAACATGGAGAAGAGACCTTCGTAGCTCGTCCCCTCCACGACGGTCAAGCCGGCTGCTCGTAGGATAGTGACGTCCCCCCAATCGCGCCCCTGTCCGATGCTATAGCCGCGAAGGTCTTCGATTCCCCGCACGAGGTCCAGCTTGGGTTGCAACTCGGCGCTGATGAGAAATACTCGATAGCCCAGCAGGCCCTTGTCGAGCGGGAAGCGAATTGGCAACAGGCGCCGTTCGTAATCGGCCACATTGCCGTGAACTAAAATAGTGATGGCGCCCTTTCCGGTCTCAAGCTCCTCCATGGCCCGTCGCTCGGTCATCGGCGCCCTGGCCTCACGTAGGCTAAAGGAACCATACTCCGGTGTCGTAAGCGCCAAGGCTCGACCAAGCATCTTCCAATAGTGCTCATACCTGGCGTCGCCCGAAGCCTCCGGCAAAGGCCGAATCACTTCCAGCGTTTCGGCGAACGCTGCAGATCCGTGCAAGATCAAGAGTAATATTGTCGATGCGATCAGGCGCTTCGTGGCGTGAAGCGAGCAAAGCCTACCGAGCCAGGAACCCCGTAACGAATGCGGGCGCATTAGTTTGGCCTCATGGTCTGCACCTGCCGCACAGAGCCCCGCGAATGAACCAAGTCGAGACGGTGGCGCCGGAGCACTTGTTGATTGCCTATTGCGCCATCAAAGCCGGAGCTTCCTGGACCCGCATGACCACGGGCGGGCTCCATTTCCCCGTGAGCGCCTCCGACCTGGGGCCATAGAGGCGCATGGTCAGGTTGAATGCCCCCTTCGGTGCCGGCAGCCAATTGGCCTCCCTGTCCTTACCCGGACTTTCGTTCTGAAAATAAAGGTCGAGCGAACCGTCGATATTATACTTGAAGGGCATCCAGCTGCTTACGGCGAAGCGATTGAGAGTGTTCGCGACCTGGAAGCCTTCGGAGTCGTAGAGCGTGATCGACCAGAAGGCATTGACAGGCGGTGTAGTCCCCTTCTCGAAGCTGATCCGGTACTTGTTGCTGCCATCAAGCGGCTTGCCGGATTCATCGCCGATATTGAGCGGATAGATTGCATCCTCGGGCAGGTTCGCGCCCAGACCGACTTGTGCGACTATAGCGCGTTTCAAATAGTAGTTGCCGTAGACGCCCATCGTATCTGTATTCATCGACCAGCCGTTCGAGACCCTGGCGAGGGTTGGCACCTTCCAGGCCATCAACTTTTGACCGTCTTCCGGCGCACCCTCCAGCCCCCTCTTCACCACCGGGTCGACCTTGTTGATGTCGAAATCCTTCCCCGGCTCGAGACCAATTCGCTTCATTTGCGCTATGATCGGCTGGTCGGTGAGGTGTGGCGGCTGCAGCTTGAGCAGGTCGGCCGCGTAGGCGAAGTATTTGCCAACCGGCATGGTATCGACTTGAAGTTTTGGCGGCGTCTTCATGTCGATGTTCGGATCGACCCTCACTGCGACGGGGCTTGCCGGCTTGTTCCATTCTGAAAGCGGCGTAACCTTGTAGCCAGCTTGGATCTTGTGGACCGCATCGTAATCCGGCGGCCCGTCAGTTTTTGTGCGGCCGATGACCCAAACGTATGGCGTTGGCGCTTGAATTTGCGTGAATCCGGCCGGTACGGTTCCGCTCCAGCCTGGCGGCGTGACGAGGAAATTGCCGGGTTGCGTCCCGGTGGTACGCCAACCAGGGGAGGCAAATACATCGCTCCACATGTCAAGCATAGGCAGAAGATAGTAGCGACCGTTGGTATCCGGAGCCGAGACGATCACCGGCCCCTTCGTCAGGTCCAAATAGGCACTGGAGTACAGGGTATCGAAATTGGGACGCACGACGGCTTTGAAATCCGCCGCCGGGAACGCCTCCACGTTGACAAACATATTCATGGGGCCGCCGAAGACGCCCTTGCCGGGCGCCACATTCGTGAGCTGTCTGCGGGTCACGTCCATGGTCAGGAGCGGATAAAGGTAGACGTAGGCGTCGACCGCAATGGCGTGCGCCTCCTGCTCGGTGATTGCCGGCAGAGGGCTCTGGGCCATGGCCACGGATGCCACAGATGCCATAGCTGGACCAAGGAGAAGGCCTAAGGTCCGCGCAATCGTAAGGCTTTTCATGACATTCTCCACTGATTGTGGATACTGATTGTGGATCTGGCACCAAAGTCCGAAGTCACGGCCCTCGCCCGATATTCCCAGGCTCGCTCGGCCAACGATATTCTACCTAGTCGCCCGCTTCAACCAATGGTGCGCTGGTCTTGAATCCATCGAGCGCGGAAGCACCGGTCGTATAAGTGATGATCCTACAGCCCTCGGTCTCGATCGAGATCGAGAGAGAGGTCGGGATATTGAGGTCGTCATCGACGAGAGCGATGGTCGGCATGAAAGGTCCCCCGCAGATCAGCAAACGATTACGCTCCGATACCATCATTGATTTCTGCGCCGATTTGATCGACTGAGGTTATGTCAAGCAGCGAGCGGCAAAGTCCTTTTGCTCTGCCGCTGACAGCGGACTGAACGCGGATTCGCAGCCATCAGGAAGCTCCGGTTGCAGGCCTCGTGATTGCGGCGGACCGCGGCGCGGCACCGTAGCGGGAGCCACGTCCGCATTGCCGACCTCTAAGCTGCCGGCGGTGGTTTGACCATAGATCCGTTGAACGTCGGAGAGGCGGTCGCCTTTGCGAGAACGATCAACGATGTTCATCGACTGCGCTACTTCGTTTTGACCGCCGATGCGCTGCGATGCATTCAAACCGGCCTGGACCGACTGAATGCAATAGCTCAGGGCGAAGGCGGCCATCGCTGCGCAGGCGATGTAAGGAGCGAGGCCAGGTACGGGATTGATTACCCTCATGACATCGTCCTCCAGCGGATTTCGCTCGAGTTCGCGTCGGCTAGATCGTTGCCCAGGCTCGGTCGACCCCGGCTTCCGCCAACAGCTCGGCCATACGGCCTCTGGCATAGTGCATGCGGGTCTTGATGGTGCTGATCGGTGCGCCGGTGAATTGGGCCGCTTCCTCGACCTTTTTTCCCTGGTAGTAGATTAGATTGATCACATCGCGATGAATCGGCGACAACTTCGCGAGACATTTTTGAACGATGTCGCTTCGTTCGCGCTTTTCTGTCGAAATCGCGGGAGTATCGGAGGGATCCTCGATGACCGCCGCGGCCGCCTCATCCAGCCGGTCTTCAGACCGGCGCCTGCAGTCCGAGATGGCTTTAAATCGGGCAATCGCCAACAGCCAAGTCGCGACCTCGGAGTTTCCTTTGAAGTCTTGTGCGTGTCGCCAAGCCTGGAGGAACACGTCGTTGACGACCTCCTCTGCCGTCGAGTCATTACCGACAAGGCGGGCGACGAAGCGAAAGACGCGCATATGATGGCGCACGTAAAGCAACTTGAACGCGTGCTTGTCTCCATCGGCCATCGACTGGATCAGGACTTTGTCCGAAACCTTCGATGGAGCCAAAGCGATGAGATTGAACGAAGGACCGGATCGTGTGTTCCCGAGCTGCATATTCGCCTCCCCTATGGCGCAGTTAACCATTCGTTAACCATTGGGAGGCTAGTGCGGCCGAGACGGCTTGTTCTACCAAACATAGGTAAGTCCAAGACATAAGAAGAGATGGATCGCTTATACTGAGGTTTGGGGTACCGCGGGGCGACCGGCGAGTGCGCGAGACTACGGAAAACGGCGCGGTGCTCTGAAGCCGAAATGCCGCTCGCCGCGGCGCGTCATCGCCTGAGTTCAGGCAATTGCAAGAGGCAGATGCGGAAAACCCAGGGTGCCGACTGTAACTATTCGGTCCTGGTCGAGCGGTGGTGCTCCATGGCCCTGTCGAGGCACGCAATCAAGCTTTCTTCGCTGAACGGCTTGCTCAGGAAGCCGAATGCTCCGGCGTCGAGCGCGCGCTCCTTGACGCTCTCCTCGGGATAGGCAGTGACGAAGATCACCGGAGTGCAATGTCCGCTCGCCGTGAGATGGCTTTGCAGGTCGACCCCGCTCATGCCCGGCATCTGCACGTCCGTGATCAAGCATGCGGTATCGCGCAAGCGGCCCGACTGCAAAAACTCCTCGGCGGACGCGAAAGTCGCGGTCGCGTAGCCGAGCGACCGGACGAGCATCTTGGCTGCTTCCCGAACGGATTTGTCGTCGTCAACGATTGAAATCATTGCAGTTTTTGCCAAGGGCGCTGCCTATGTTGCGACGAACACGATGGATCGGCGGAGCAGCTCCCCCGTACGCGGTCATGAGCTTGACACATCAGGGAGCTGGCGAAACCATATCTTGGTATAGTGGGATCACGATTTCTTACGGATGCCCACGACGTCGGCCATTCTCACGAGGTCTGCCAACGACTTGGCGCCCATCTTGCGCATGACGCTGCCGCGATGCAACTTGACGGTGATCTCGGCCAACTTCATCTCGCCGGCAATCTGCTTGTTCATGCGCCCGGCGGTGACGAATGCCATCACCTCCGCCTCGCGGGGAGTCAGTCCCGCAAACTTGGCTCGCAGGCTGGAAATGGCCCCTTCGCCTTCGCGGCGGGCGCGATCCCGCGCCAGCCCCAGCCGGACGGCATCGAGCATATCCTGATCACGAAACGGTTTGGGCAGAAACTCGATGGCCCCGGCCTTCATGGCCTGGACGGTCATTGGAATATCGCCGTGCCCGGTCATAAAGACGATCGGAACTTGGATGTCGGCTTTGGCCAGTTCGGTCTGGAAATCGAGCCCACTCAAGCCAGGCAGCCGGACATCCAGCACGAGGCAGCAGGGAACGTCCGCCAGCTTGGTCCGAAGGAATTCTGCGGCTGAGGCGAATACCTCGGCCTTCAACCCGACTGAGCGGAAAAGACGTTCCATCGCCTCACGCATGGACGCATCGTCATCGACGACGAACACCACCGATTCCGGCTCGGGCTCTGCTTTCATCGGCTCTTCAGCGTGTCGGCTCTGGGCAGGGCGATGTGAAAGTTGGATCCATAAGGCTCGCCGGCCGACGTCCACAAGCGGCCGCCATGGGCCTCGATGATGGATCGGCAGATAAAGAGGCCCATACCCATCCCGTTCGACTTCGTCGTGAAGAATGCATCGAAGATCCGGCCCCTATCTTCCGGATCGATCCCCGTTCCTGCGTCCTGCAGCGTAATCAGCACCTCATGCGGCTGCTGAATCTCGGATTTGATCACCAACAATCGGGCCCGCTGCCGGACCAAAGTCATGGCATCGACGGCATTCATGGTCAGATTCAGGAGGACCTGCTTCAGCTGGACCGGATCGGCCAGGACCTGCGGGAGGCCATCGGGCAACTCGGTTTTGACGAATACGCCATGCCTCTTCAGCCGGCCGTGAACAAGCACGAGAACTTCGCGAACGAGGTCGTTGACGCCAAGCACAATTTTCTCGTGATTGTCCTTTTTGAAAACCGACCGGATACCTTCGATCACTTGGCTGGCGCCATGGGCATCGTTGACGATCTGCGTCAATGCCGCCCGCGCCTCATCGACGTCGGGTGTCGCACGCGTGAGCCAGCGCAAGCCGGCGCCAGCGGTTGCCGCAATCGCCGCCAACGGTTGGTTGATTTCGTGAGCGATGGATGCCGTCATGGCCCCCATCGTCGTCAACCGTGCAACGCGCGCGAGCTCCAAATGGTCGGAGCTTTCCTGCGCGCGCACCTTGGCAAGCTCGGAGAGCATCTTATTGAAGGCTGCTGCCAGCCGTCCAATCTCGTCGTTACCGTTGTGATCGATTCGCAAGTTGTAGTCGTTGGTCTCGTGGACCTGCCTCGCGACCGCCGCGAAACGCTCGAGAGGTCGTGCGATATGTTGATAGGTCATTGCAGCAAAAAGAATACAGAGGAAGGCGAGCGCTCCGATGAGCGCGAGGCCGCCGTTCATCCTGACCATCAGATTGCCTATCCTTTGCTTGAGAAGGCGGTCGAGCTCGGATTGTGCCACCGCCCATGCGTCGATCGTGCGCCTAACGGCATCCGCATACGTGCGGTCCATCGAACCGAGCTCGATTCCCTTTGCGTCGCCGTCGACCGTGCCTGCCCGCAAACGGTCAAGGTGCGAAGTAGACGCTGAAAACATCGCGGTGAATGCGATATCGACGGTCCGTTTCAGGCTCCCGTCCGCGTTTCCGTAATAGGCGGTCGTGAGGTATCTTTGCATCTCCTCCAAGGTGGAACGAAGCAGGCCATCGACTACCAGAATGCGCACGCCGCGCTCGCCCGAGGGTGAGTCCGCAGCGCCGCCCCGTCTGAACAGAATCTGCAGCTCGGCAAGTTCGCCGAGGAGGGCGGGCAGCTCGGTGACGACGACTTCCTGCAGGTAATAAGTGTCCAGATCCGGATCGAGAGTGAGGTTCGAGTCGTCGCCAATTCGAGTGGCAAGGTTCCTGGCCTTGGCGAGCGCGTCAGAAATCATTTCGTCGCGATCTCGGCCAGCTTTGTTCGACCATAGATCGGCGAGACTTGCCGCAAGCGCGGTCTCGAATTCCGCGGTGTGCAGCACTTTACCGGCATCGGTTTCGACTATTGTGAGTGTGCTCAGGATCCGATCCCCAGAGCTGTTCGGCTGTTCCGTAGATCCATTGCTCTGAGCGTCGATCATCAATGGGGCATAGATTTGAGCAAGTGCGCTCACATAGCGATTGCCGACGAGTTCCTTCCGGGCAAAGTCGATTGCGAGTTGCTTCTCCATAAAGAGCTGATGAGTGGCCACCCCGAGCGAGACGATGAACAAGCCGCACAGAATGAGCAATTTCGTCCGGGTATGCAGATTCTTGAACATGGCGCGTCTTGAAGGTCTCGTCGGGCTGACGCGTCCCGGCGTGGCCGGCCGGCCGCCCAGCCCACCGTGTGCCGCTACCGATTGCTCGCGCCACACGCTCGTTGTCCCAGGATGTTTGGAATTTGCGCGAGTGCCTTGCGCGTTACTGCCGGCCATTTGGGGTGGCGGTCTCTCCGAGCCATGGACATTCAACCCTTTGTTCCGACGAAGAAATCGTGCCTTAAGCGCATGCGGACCTCCGACGAGGCACTTGAAAACACGGCGCGGACGCTCCCCGCCGCGCACCATTCTCCCGTCCGCGCGGGCCCGGCGATATTGACCTTAAGGGCAATACAGCAAGTTGGACCTCGGGGTTGGGACCATCCGGAAAGGGCACGCGATGCTGACCGGCAATCCCCCCGGCGACTGGCCCTACGGCGCCGCCTTCTCGATCGCGCCGATGAGCAGGTTGGCGACAAAAGTCTTATGCAAGAAGGCGATGCAGCCGGCGCCTTGGGCCTGCATCCGCGTGGCCTCGTCGTCGAAGGCGGTCATGAAAATGACCGGAAGCTGGCAGCCGGACGCCGTCAGGTGCGCCGCAACTCGATTCCGCACAATCCCAACGGCAAGCCGCGAGCGAGGCTTCCACTACGTCAAAAAAATGTACGTCCAACGGGGTTGTCCAACGCCTGAAACCGTAAGTAAGCCATTGGATTTTCGTCGCGATTTGCGCTCGGGCGTGCGAAAGCCACTATTGTACTCAGGGTACAGGCGTTCCAGCGGCGCGAAACGTGCGAAACGGCCCGCCAGCCATCGGGCGATCCGCGGCGGACTGACCACCAAAATCCATGCGCTCGTTGATGCCCTGGGAAATCCGATCGAATTGATGCTGACGCCCGGCAACGCTCACCACCATCGCTTTTGACGACAGCAGCTTGCGGTGGCTTGAGGCCAGAACCTGACTGCCGGCCTCGAAGGGGCCTCCTTCATCTCCCGTAAAGTTGCGCACCATCGTTTGGACCGGCGATGCTCATGACACACGACCCAACTCGGACGTTCGCGCCCTGTTCTTGCTGTGATGCACAACCAGGCCCCTTACGTGCCGAATATATGGTAGGCCACGCCTGACTGGAGGTCTGGTCATGCGGCGACGCGACTTCATCATGCATCTAGGGGGTGCGGCGGCCGACGAATCGCCCGGCGCTACGACTGATTTGTTCCCTGTAATGGTGATCAAGGACTCAAATGTTGTCCGGCAGCTGCCACGCTTCAGATGCTTCGACGAAGACACTTTATGAAGGGGAGACTTGCCATGCTCGCAAAGCCTATTGGCACCATCGTAGTTGCTACAACTGCCTGTGTGATCCCATGGGTTGGAAGTGCACACGCAGAAATAATAATCACGACTGCCTCGATATCGCAGGGCGAGCTAGTAATTGTCGGAAGGGTTAGGCGACCGCGCGACCCCAGCGTGGAGATTAAAATTAGTCCAAACAAAACAGTGCGAGTTGAGAGCACTTCGACTGGAGGCTTTAGGTGGATTGGACCGGAGTTTCCCTATACGTGCATCGTGAAGATCACCTCCGGGCCGGATACCAGAGACGTTGTCATACGAAATTGCGGCCTTCCCGGACCTGCTGGACCGCCCGGACCGGCCGGTCCGGCAGGACCGATGGGCCCGGCCGGATCCAAGGGAGAATAAAGGGCGACGGGGGGTGGCGTTGGCATTCATGCCAGTCATCGTGAGCTGCCGCCACGCTCGGAGCCCCATCGAACTGCGGCGGACGGCCTCGCTCGGCCGGATCGGCAGCGCGCAATATTCGCGTGGACATGTGCCGCGATAAGGTTACGGCGTCTACCGCCAACGCTTAGGTGCGGGTAACTTTTCGGCGGCCATCGCGAAGGCGAGCATCGAGCTTGATCGATGCCCGCCGATGTCGGAGGACACGCAGCGCGCAACGCATGCCGAATGACCTGTTCAGCCACTTCCCGCTCGATGGCTACTAACGGTCCTTTTTGTTGTGCGAGAACCCTCGCTGACGACGGCGTCGCGATTGCCCTTGCCGGTGTGCAACAGTGGGTGACATTCTTCCAGTCAACAAGGTCACACTTTTGCCGATCGGTAGGCCGTCAACTTGAGGAGAACCAGACTGCGCCGGCGGAAACGGCTTTAATCAGATGAGCAACAGGATCTCGGTCGCGCGACGGTAGTATCTGAGAGGCGGGCAGACCTTTAGCCATTCAGAAATACATCGACAGTTGACGATTATGATGTCTTTTTTTGCGCACGCGAAGTCGATCGCCTGCAGCTCCGCGGTCGCTTCTCCAATCACGATCGCAGCCGAACGGCAGTCACGATCTCACGTAGCTCGGTTCGCACCCATTTTTGCATTTCGACAGGGGCTGCCTTGGCAAAGCACATGAAGTTTAGAGCCGGCTCCGGAAATCTGCACAGGACGATAGGTGGAGTTTCTGCCTGACAAGGGGCACGCTGTGCCCACGAATCAGGAGAGACCATGAGCAGACGACCTCGCCGGAACCACACACCGGCATTCAAGGCGAAGGTGGCGCTCGCCGCCGTCAAGGGCGAGATGACGTTGGCGCAGCTGGCTGAGCATTTCGACGTCCATCCGAACCAGATCACGCAGTGGAAGAGCCAACTTCAGGAAGGGGCGGCCGATGTTTTCGGTGCCGGCGGCGGCAATGGAGCAGTGCAGCCTGCCGTCGATGTGAAGTCGCTGCACGCAAAGATCGGCGAGCTGACGCTCGAAAATGATTTTTTAGAAGGAGCGCTCACCAAAGCCGGGCTGCTGAGCGCAAAGCGATGATCGACCGTGCACACGATCTGCCGATCACCCAGCAAGCGAAAGCTCTGAACATCAGCCGTGGCAGCGTCTACTACTTGCCGCGGCCGGTGCCGGAAGCCGACCTCGCGATCATGCGGCGGCTCGACCGGCTACACCTGGAGTTCCCTTTCGCCGGCTCGCGGATGCTGAAAGGCCTGCTGGCCGCCGAGGGGAGCAAGATCGGCCGCCGTCACGTGAAGACGCTGATGCGGCGGATGGGGATAGAAGCGCTCTATCGCCGTCCGCGCACGACCAAGCCCGAGCCGGGGCACAAGATCTACCCGTACCTGCTGCGGGGCGTCCAGGTCACGCGGCCGAACCAGGTGTGGGCGATGGACATCACCTACATCCCGATGGAGCGCGGCTTCGTCTATCTGGCCGTCGTGCTCGATTGGTTCAGCCGTCGCGTGCTGTCGTGGAGCGTGTCGATTACGATGGAGGCGGCATTCTGCGTCGAGACGCTGGAGAATGCACTCTCTCGCCACGGCAAGCCGGAGATCTTCAACACGGATCAAGGCAGCCAGTTCACCGGTGCGGCATTCACCGGCGTGCTGATCAAAAACGGGATTGCCGTCAGCATGGACGGCAAGGGCGCCTGGCGCGACAACGTCTTCGTCGAGCGGCTATGGCGCAGCGTCAAATACGAGGAGGTGTATCTCAGAGCCTACGACACCGCGTCCGAGGCCCGCGCGTCGATCGGGCGCTACCTCGACTTCTACAATCGGCGCCGGCCGCATTCGAGCCTTGACGGCACGACCCCCGATCACGCCTACTCCACCCCGCTGCCCTTCCGCGCGGCAGCCTAACCTCGGCAGACGCTCCACTTATCGACGCGGAAAAACTGTTCAGACAACCGGGGCCACCTCACGTGTAAACTTCCGCCTCTCCATGACCCACCTCCGGTTCCATTAAAACACCTAACTCGGCGTCTTCGGAACCGGGTGCAGGCCAGGTTAGCGAGATTGGTGCGTACCGCTTAGCCGGGCGGACTAATGCGGATGCTTTTGCTGACTTGGCCCAAGGTCTCGACCTCAGTGGTCGCGACCTACGATATGCCAACTTGTCCCATGCGGTCCTTCCGAAAGCTAATTTGAGAGGGGCGCGACTGGGAGGAGCCGATTTGTCGCTAGCAAACTTGCAGGGTGCAGATTTGAGCGATTCGGACTTGCAGAGTGCCCGTGCTTGGGAGGTAAACCTGCAGGGTGCAACACTTACTGGAGCCAACCTGCAGCGGGCGCAGCTTCGCTTGGCCCATCTTGCACATGCGGACCTGTCCTCGGCTAAATTGCAGGGTGCAGATCTGCTCGGGGCGAACTTACAACAGGCGATTTTGACATCCGCCAAGTTAGAGGGTGTGCAATGGTCCGGCGTTAAACTGCAAGGCGCGAAGCTCGGAAAATCCGAACTGGCGGAAGCTTACTTTGACTTCACGGAATTGCAGGGAGCAGATTTCAGCAACGCCAATCTGCAGTGCGCACAATTTAAGGAAGCTAAGCTTCAGGGCGCGGACCTCAGCACTGCTTCGTTGCAGAGCGCTGATTTCATATCAGCCGACCTGACGGGGGCAAATTTGAGCGGGTCGTGGCTGTACGGAGCTCGATTTTTTCAGGCTAAACTTCGAGGCGCAGATTTGAGGGGGGCTCGATTGTATGGAACGGACGTATCGGATGCGGATTTGGAGGCTGCAGATCTAAGACGGGCGCTTCTGTGGCGAACGCCCTTTCCGCGTGCGCCTTTCGGGAGTGCCGTGCGAGTTATGAACGTGCAAAATATTCGGTTAGTGCAGACAGCCGTACCGGCTGGCCTGCTCTTGGAGGACCAAAACCGCACCGGCTACTATGGTATTTCGGGACTACATGTCCGGGATTGTGTCGAACGTCATCTCGCAGACCTGCTTCATGATGAGACTAAAGAGATCATCTGGGCGAAGACCACGGACTACCAATCGTGGGAGAGGTTAAGCAAGGTATCCGGGCCAAGACCTGCCGAGTTCGCCGCGCAGCTCGCAAAGGTGGCCTGTAGGGAGGAAGCGGATGCCTATGTCTCCGGGGGTATTGCTAGGCGAGCTATCCGGGAGAAGGACAGCGAGGTGGAGGCAGCGCGGCTTGCGTCAGCGATGCTTAGCGCGAACTGCAAAGGCGCCGAGTCACTTGATGCCGAGACACGGGCGAAGCTACGCAAGCTGTCGAAGGGCGAACTGAGCAGGCAGCACTAGTCCGGAGCGCTTGGCCCTCCGTTCCCCCGGTAGATTTGGACCTTGCAGAATCACTCGCAGTGGGCAGCTATGTTTGGGGGTGGTTCGCTTCCTGTTCGAGGCGTAAATCGCGTGAGTAGGCGTGCGAGTAGGGGGCCGGGAGTGCCGGCAGGCCGCCTTTGGGCGAGACGTTGGCGCGCCGCTGGATAAGCTTCATCAATTCAAGGTTGGCAGCCCGGCGGGCAAGAGGAGCGCAGCCCGAACGACGGCCTCGCCACCGTGCTCAGCAATCAAGGCTTTGACCTCCGCTCGGTCTCCCTCCGCCGAGGACCGCCTTCCCAAATCGCTTCATTTCGCCGAATTTGATGTGATCATTGGGGTTGTGAGGGCGAGAAGTGTCCACAAAGTTGGTTATGGGCACAAATGGGACTGGGAGGCGTAACCGGTCGTGGCCGGAGGCGCTGAAGCGGGAGATTGTGGCGGCGTCGTATGTGCCGGGCTCGCCGGTAATCCGACGTTAGCCAACTCAATGATCTCCTCGCCGGCATACCTCCACCGCCGCCGCGAATTAGCGTATCGTCACCGGGAGTTGTCCCGGCGTGGGGACTTGGTTTTTTTTGTTGGCGTGGCAATGGAGCGGAGCGACACTGCAAATACGTGGCTGGACCTGCCGCCGACGCCGCTGCAAACGCGGTGGGCGCTCGCGGTCACCGCAGTTATGCTTGCCGGATTCGCGGCAGTCGTTCCGATCGCCGGCAGGCCGCTAGTCGAACTCAATGCGTTCTTCCCGTCGCTCGACGCCATCGTGTTCGTCAGCGACCTGATCACTGCGGTCCTGCTGTACGCGCAGTTTTCGGTCTCACGCTTGCGCGCGTTGCTCGCGCTTGCGACGGGATATCTGTTCACGGCGTTGATCGTCATTCCGCACGCATTGACATTCGCCGGGGCATATTCGCCAACCGGACTCCTCGGAGCAAACATCCAGACCGGATCATGGCTCTTTATTTTCTGGCACATCGGCTTTTCAGGCGCGCTGCTCGCCTATGTGGTGCTGAGTGAAGAATGGCTCGCTGCGCGCGTTTCCGAGGTGTGGGTGCTGCCGGCGATCTGGTGGTCCACGGCAGGCGTGATCGGCCTAGTCTGCGCCCTGACCTGGCTCGCAACTGCGGGCGCCACGCTGCTGCCGCCAATCATTCTCGACCAGCGCCGCATTAGTCCGATTGTGGTCTATCCCATTTCATTCGCGATACTGATCTCGCTTGCCGCACTCCTCCTGCTGTTGCGCCGACGCCGCTCCGTGCTCGGCCTGTGGCTGATCGTGGTAGCGCTAGTCACAATCCTTGAACTGGCGTTCAGCGGTTTGCTACCCACAGTCCGTTTCAGCGCCGGATTCTATGCCGGACGCGCGTTTTCGCTGCAGACCGCGAGCATCGTACTGATCGTGATGCTCGCGCAGACGACGCACCTCTACGTGCGGCTCGCACGCTCAAATGCGATGTTGCGGCGTGAGAAAAACAACAAGCTGATGACCTTCGAGGCCCTGACGTCATCGATCGTGCATGAGGTAAGACAGCCGCTCACAGGAATCGCGGCCATGGGTGGGGCTATTCTGCGCCGCCTCAAGAAATCGCCGCCGGACCTCCAGAATTTGGAGTCGATGATCTCCGGAATAGTTGACGCGAGTCATCGCGCGAATGCAGTGCTGGAGAGCGTGCGCGCGCTATTTGCCAAAGGCGAGCTGCACAAAGCCCCCGTCGACATGAACGATCTGATCGCCGAAATAGTGCGCGTCTTGCGGCCGGAGCTTGACAGCCGCAAGGTTGAAACAAGACTGGCCCTCGATTCCGCGCTGCCGCCGGTCTCAGGTCACAGAGGCCAGCTGCAGGAAGTCATGATCAACCTGATCCACAACGCGCTCGATGCGATGGCCTCGGCGGACGGGCGGCGCGTCCTGAAGATCAGAACAGAGCCAACAGCGGGCGGTGCCGCGATCGCCGTAGAGGACACGGGGCCCGGCGTCAGCCCTGAACAAGCCGGGGGGATATTTGATGCGTTCGCTTCGACAAAGCCGAACGGAATGGGACTGGGCCTTGCGATCTGCCGGATGATCGTGGAGCGCCACGAGGGAAAACTCTCCTTCTCCGCCGCCAACCCGCGCGGGGCGATCTTCAAGGTTGTGTTACCGTAGAGCCGTTTGGCTTACTGAGCACGCGCGAGATCGAGCCACGGCGCAAGATCAACATTCGGGTTCCCGTTCAAGCGCCGAGTTCGTTGCGATCCAGCCGAGAAAAGAAGGGCGGCGTCAGTGCTGCCGCCGTTTGCGCACTATGTCGATCAGCGGCCGATGAAGCTCGGCAAGAAATGCCGTCGCGTTGGGGTAATCCAACGTCGGGCCGGCACCCACGCACATGAGCTGCACCTCGAGCAATTCCAGCAACCCGCCACGCATCGCCCTGTTGACGTTCGCGAGATTGGCAAAAGTGACGTAATCGACCGCGTCCAGCGTCTCGGCGATGGAGCGCGTGCGGCGCAGGCTCGCTGGCGCCGACGACGGCAATCGGCAGATGGTCGATATCCTCACCACGGTGCTCACCGATGGGCTGCCGGCGGTCGAGGCCGCCTGCGCCGAAGCGATCGCCCAGGGCGTCCACTCCGCCGATGTCGTCCTCAATATCCTGGCCCGCCAGCGCGATCCCGGCCCGCCCGCCACGATCCTCACACCCGCTTCGCTGACGCTGCGCCACGCGCCCATCGCCGATTGTGCCCGTTACGACAACCTCAGGAGGACCAACTGATGGAACGAACTCAACTCTTCGACCTCATGGGCGAGCTCAAGCTCTACGGCATGAGGGCAGCCTTCGACGAGATCATGGCCACGGCCGTCAAACGCCAGCACGAGCCTCAGCGCATCGTCGGGGATCTGCTAAATGCCGAGATCAACGAGAAACAGGCGCGCTCGATCAAATACCAGCTCACCATCGCCAAGCTGCCGCTCGCCAAGGACCTCGACGACTTCCAGTTCGAGGGCACGCCGATCAACCAGACGCTGGTCAACGACCTTGCTGGCGGGGACTTTATCGCTCAGCAGCGCAATGCCGTCCTGGTCGGCGGGACCGGCACCGGCAAGACCCATCTGGCCATCGCCATCGCCAGAAGCTGCATCCGGTCCGGTGTCCGCGGGCGGTTCTACAACGTGGTCGATCTCGTCAACCGGCTCGAGACCGAAACCCGTAACGGCCGGCAAGGCCGGCTCGCCGACCATCTCACCAGGATGGACTTCATCATCCTCGACGAACTTGGCTATTTGCCCTTCGCTCAATCAGGCGGCCAACTCCTGTTCCACCTCGTCAGCCGGCTCTACGAGCGCACATCGATCATCGTCACCACGAACCTCGCCTTCGGGGAGTGGCCGAGCGTCTTCAGCGATCCCAAGATGACGACCGCGCTGCTCGATCGTCTCACCCACCACTGCGATATTATCGAGACCGGGAACGACAGTTGGCGCTTCAAGAGCCGAGCCGAAGATCAACCGCCAACCCGCGCTCGCGCCGTCTCCGCAACCCCGACCAGCTCCGACGCCGCGAGCGCTAGTCGATCAAAACGCCGCACGAGGGGGTCCCTTTTGGATGCCGATGGGGGGCCCAATTGCAAGCCGATTGACACATAGTAGGCACAAGACAATAGGGACACTTCCCCATTCTAATTCGGTTCGCTCATGGCGCGCCTGTAGGCAATGCGCCTCTTTTTGGCGCTTGCGGCGCGGGTCGCACAGCCGGTACCACTTGAGGCAGAGGGTCCCGTCATGGGCTCTCCCGTAGAGACTGGCCCCGCCCTCCGATAGGACGGCGGGGCCATTTTCTTGCGGGACATCGAGCCCTTGCCGCGGGCCGGCGGGCTTGCCATTTTCGGATCATGGAGTGGCGTGCCAAGCCGCCGGCGAAGCGGCCCGGCGTTATCGAGCCGTGCATCCCGACCCGAGCGACAAAGCCGCCGGTCGGCCGCCAATGGATTCACGAGATCAGCGCGACGGCTACCGGCTCATCGCCCGCAGGCGGGACGGCCCGGTACGTCTTTTCACATGCAATGGCTTCATCGCGCTGGGCTGCTTTTGCAATGCCACACACGTTAATTTTATCGGAGAAACGTCGCCTACCGAACGGAACACGATTCGCTGATGACGTTTTATCCGCCGAGGACACACAACTACAATTCGGGAGGCCGAAATGGGCGCACTGATGCTCAAGTGCCCGATAACGGGCAGAGAGTTTTCTACGGGGATTCTGGCGGACGAAGAGACGTTCCAGCAGCTTCCTAATACGGTCACGAAGGCGGCGTGTCCGCATTGCGGCGGGGTGCACACCTGGTGGACCAGTGAGGCCCGGTTATCCGAGATGGGCGAGCAAAGGCCCTCGGCGGAGTAGCGCGGCGACGCTGCGACCTATGGGCGATCATCTCAAGGCGGCGCTGTATTTCGAGGAATGTGCGGAGCAGGAATTGCGGCCGGCGGAGCGCGAACGCCTTCTCCGGGCAGCACGACAATTTCGCTGGCTGGCAATGGCGGAAGCGCGTCGGCCCGCGGAACGACCGGCGCTCGGCACGCTGAGGTTCCGGGAGAAGCCGTGACCGAGGGACGCCCCCCAATCCTGCGACAGGAAGACGGGCGCTTTGTCCCGGCCGGATTTAAAATTTCCGTGATCTGTCAGATATCGAACCGACCCGCGTTCCATCTGGCGTTTCAATAGGCGCATGGCAGACGGAGGCGCGCCATGACGGCATATCGGTTCTATTACGTAGGTTCGGACGGCCACATTAGCATGCCGCCCTCGGTTGCTGAATTTCCGGACGATCACGACGCAATCGAGGCTGCGCAAGCGCTGGTCGATGGGAAAGCCATCGAGGTCTGGGATGGGCATCCGCCTTGCTCCCAGGCATTCGGAATAAGGTGACCGCAGGACGACTCCCCCCATCCTTACCCACACCTGAGGTCACCGAGCCCCAGCGGGCCACAGCTGGGGCTTTTCCTTGATAAGCACTGGATAGGTCGGATACCCGGCGGAACTGACAACGAGCACCGATCATTCTACCAAGTATGCCGATTTACAGATTTTCCCTTCGCAACGGCCGACTTCATGGCGTCGAAGCAACAGAGCTTTTGGCCGACGATGCTGCGGCTCGTGAAGAGGCCCTTCAGATCATCCACGATCTGCAAAAGAATAACGTGACCGTCTGGAAAGGTTGGCGCGTCGAAGTAACGGACGGCGACCGCCAAGTCTGGCAAATCCCATTCATCGGGGCGGAATAGGCCGCCAACTGCGGCGGGCCAATTGCAAGCCGATTGACACCCCGGCAGCCTTGCCGGCCCGCCAGCGCCTTGCCATCTTCGGTGCATGGAGTGGCGTACCAAGCCGCCGGTGAAGCGGCCCGGCTCTATCGAGCCCTGCATTCCGACCCGAGCCGCGAAGCCTCCGGTCGGCCCGCAGTGGATTCACGAGATCAAGCACGACGGCTACCGGCTGATCGCCCGCAAGCGCGACAGCCGGGTACGTCTTTTCACACGCAACGGCTTCGACTGGTCCGACCGATATCCGCGCATCAGCGCCGCTGTGGCGGCCCTGGGGACGGCATCCGTGACGATCGACGGTGAGGCGGTGTGGTGCGACCGCGACGGGCTGGCGATCTTCGACAAGCTCCACAGCCGCGCCCATGACGCCGAGGTGATCTTCTACGCCTTCGACCTGCTCGAGCTTGACGGGGCAGACTGGCGGCCGCGGACCCTCGGGGAGCGCAAGGAACGGCTGGCCGAGCTCCTCGCCGACGTCCCGGCCGGGATCCAATATACCGAGCACCTTGAGGGCGACGGCGCGGCGATCTTCGCCCTCGCATGCGGGCTCGGCGCGGAGGGCATCGTCTCGAAGCACCGCGAGCACCCGTATCGATCTGGGCCCAGCAAGGCCTGGCGCAAGACCAAGAACCCGGCGGCGCCTGGCATGCTGCGGTTCCGGGAGGAGCCATGAGCGAGGCGCCCGAACATCTGGACGTCGCGAGTTCGCCACCGCTTGCGCCGGGCACACATAGCCGCGCGCGCTACGTTCCCAGTGCTAAGCGCGTGATGAGGTCCAAAACGATGCTGGAACTACTCAAGCCATTGCCTAAATGGACGGATGAAGAATTGGCCGAGCGCGTGCGAAGCTATCCGCGTGGCGATCCTTTGTTTGGGGACAAACTCACGGCTGAAGTCGACCGGCGCCGAGCGGGAAGCATCCTGCATTCTAGATTTTGGCGCTTCGTCTTCTCCGGGATCGCCGCCTTCGGCATTGCTGCGGTCGTAAGCGTGCTTGTCGCGTTCCATTTGATGTCGGTGGGGTAAGCTTAGAGGAAGCCGCGCCCGACCGCTCGATCGGCGAGGCTTCCAGACGGGAAGCGGGGGGCTGGGGGGCTTGGGCTTCACCGTCCGCCAATTCAACAGGGGCCTTCTCTGGCGGTTCGAGGAAGCGCGTCCTCGACGGTGATAAAAAGGCCGCCCGGTGGGGCGGCCTACCTTCGTGTCGTCAGTGCGCTACTTAGTTTGAGACGCAGACCTTTTCGGTCTTCATGCCGGCCTCTGCGTCGGTCCGGGTCTTGAACGTATTTCCCAGAACGGTGAACTCGGTCGTGGTTGTCGGCCTTTTTTCCACTATCGTGCACTTCTTGGTCTTCACGTCCTGCACGACGTAATACTCGGAGGTGGTCTGGGCCGCCGCGGGGATGATGGCCGCTGCGCTGATCGCTACGAGTACGGCAGAGCAAGAGCAGATGATCGCGCTTCTCATTGATGTTCTCCCTGGTTATTGTTGGATAGCGAACTCCCAACTCCTTACCGGGGGCAATGTTCCAGGGCTCTCATCAATCCCGTATGGATGAACAGGTTTTCAATATCCACGCTCGGTGAAGTCGATCTCTGATCGGCTCATCTGTCCCACACCCGGACCGTGAAGCTTTCGCTGTTATACGCTCCGTGCGAGTGGCGTCTTTCGCTTGTGCCGTCTCGGTTGCTCCGTGGCGTGACTGATAGAAAAGCCAATCCGGGAGCGAACCTCGGGATCTTCGAGGAGTTCCGCCAAGCTTAGCGGGGGAGCGGCAAGCAGCTCCGCGATCTCGGACGCATTGTCATGCAATGAAATATCTTTGGGTGGACACATTAGACCGTCCGGTTGGTCCCCAGTTTATCAACGGTCCGCGCTGTGTTGTGTTCCCGACACAATGCCACATGAAATCGTAGTGGAACTTCTTTCTGTCGGGCTCATTATGAAATGCGTCGTAGCCATGAGATCACCTAATCCGGATGGGGCGTATCATGACCAAGGCGGATGAATTTCGGCAGTATGCCGAAGAGGCACTGCGGGAAGCCTTCGAGACAGAGTCCGACAAAAATAAAGTGGAACTCATCAAGCTTGCTCGGCTCTGGGCGCAAGCAGCCTTGAGGGCGGAACAGGCATCCTCTAGTCCGATCAGTCCCAGCAATTAGGGCGCGTTTCGAAGTTCGCGCCGGGGTTCTTGCGGTCCATTCCCGCAAGATCAGCCGATTCCCGAGGGGCACACAAGTCGACCACGTGGACGGAAAAACCCCTGGTCTCCAGGGAGAGAGACCAGGGTTGCTGAACCCCGGGTGGGTCAAGCCTGGGAAAACCACCCCGGGCTCCCAGTCAATCGCCGGATCGGCGAGACGTTCCCGAGTTGCACGGCGAAGGAAATGAGCGGATTCAGGGAACGAATAGCGCTATGAGGAATCACCCGTGCGATTTTTACGAGATTATTATGCGGGAGACCGCGATGGACAGTGATCGGGCCGACAGATACCGGCGACACGCCGCCGATTCTGCCTAGAGGCCGCTCAGACCGTTACGGACCTCCGTATCAGGGACAATCTGGTTTCCATCGCACAGTCATGGCGAAGGCTGGCGCAGCAGGTTGAGCGACGAAGCGATCCGGCCGGGTCGTCGCGACCCGATGTGGACCGGCACTAGCAGTCCGCAAAGCGAACGCTTACCGGATACCAGTTTCTGACTCAAAACTGTAAGGCAGCATCGGCCGTTGCCTTGGTCACCGGCGTGGCAGACGAAATGATCCGCGCTAGGGCGCCACTAAGCGCTCGTAGTGACTCTTGACCCTCTCGTAGCACTCGCACGCAGTCTCCCTCAGAGTCTCTACGTCCAAGAGCTGGATATTGCCCCGGCAGTATTTGATGAGCCCCGCTTTTTGAAGCGTGCTCGCGACCAGTGAGACGCTGGTGCGCCGAACGCCGAGCATCTGCCCGAGGAACTCCTGCGTCAACCTCAAGTCATCGGACTGGGTCAGGTCACGCATCTGCAGAAGCCAACGGCACATACGGGCCTCGACCGTATGACCCGCGTTGCATCCGGCCGACTGCTGCGCCTGAGCGAGCAGTACCTGCTCATGCCGAATCAAGAGCGAATGCAAGGGATCAAATTCATGCGCTAACATTCTTAGCGTGTCGGGTTCTATCGTCGCCGCTGCGCCGGCGACTTGAACTATCCCCTTGTGCAATGACACCTTGCCGTCAAGTGCCGAAGTGCCGTTGACCACTCCCTCGCGACCTACCATCGCGGTTTCGATCGTGTCGCCCACTTCCATCTCGGCGACCAGCGATACGACGCCCGATAAGGGGAAATAGACCTTAGTCACCGACTCCCCGGATTCAGCAACGACCTCTCCAAAGGGGAGCGTCACACCCTGGAGATGTGGCTCCATGGCCGCGAAAATATTCTGCGGAAGAGCATTGAGAATACGATTAGATGATTGCGACATGAAGCGCTCCTCTGCCGTTTGAGCGGGAGCGTGTCGCGTCTCTCAGCCACGCCAAAATTTGTCAGTGATGGCGTCATGGTAAGCTCTTGTATTCCTCATTGCCAGTCCAACTTCGCTGGGCACGTAAGTCGGATAGCCGACAAAGCTGTTAGCTGCCGGGATGGGCGGGATTCTGCTGGTCAGGCCTCCTTCAGAGGCTTCAGCTTCCCTCTAACGAAATATGTCCGATACCGAACAGACACGAAAATGACTAGAGATGCATCGGTTGGGAAGGTATATGCGGTCTCTTCTCTCTCTCTACTTGGTCACGACACGGCCCGCGGGCATTTGACCTATTCCGATCTTCAACCCGGGGGTCATCGATGACACTGCTCAAACTTTAGACGTGGGAGCGGGCCCATGACTTCCGTCAACAAGGCAAACGGTAACGCAATTTACTCCGGCGAACAGGATGGACTTGCCGTAGGCAAAGTAAATCCTGTCTTTGAATTGCCCGGGCCGCTTTTCGACCTGCTGCCGACCGCCGTCTACGTTTGTGACCAGGACGGTTTCGTTCTTCGTTGCAACCACCGCGCTGCCGAACTTTGGGGGCGTTCGCCCAAGCTCGGCGACCCCGAGGAACGGTTCTGCGGGTCGTTCCGGATGTACAGGCCCGACGGCGGCCTAATGCCGCATCGGGAATGCCCGATGGCTGACGTTCTGCGCACTGGTATTCTCGCCCGCGATCAAGAGGTCCTGATCGAACGGCCGGACGGTTCGCGCGGCACCGCAATCGTTAATATCGAAGCGCTCAGGGACACGGACGGAAACGTTATCGGTGCCGTCAACTGCTTCCAGGACATTAGCGAACGTAAGCAGGCGGAAGAGCAGGTGCGCGTACTGGCGCGCGAGATGGACCACCGAGCCAAGAACCTGCTGGCACTCGTGCAGGCGACCGTGCACCTCACGCAAGCCGACACCACCCCCGATTTCAAGGCGGCAATCGAAGGGCGCATCCGGGCGCTCTCCAATGCACACACGCTGCTAGCAGAATCACGATTGGAAGGCGCCAACCTTCGCACGCTGGTCACGGAAGAGCTATCTCCCTACCGGGCAGAAGAGGGTTCGCGCGTGGAGGTTGATGGCCCGGACCTATCTTTGAACCCGCAGTCAGCGCAATCAATCGCAATGGTTTTGCATGAGCTGACGACGAACTCGGTGAAGTATGGAGCCTTGTCAGAGTCTTCAGGCCGCATTTGAGTCCAGTGGACGCGACCGGCGGACAAGAAGCTTGTCCTCCACTGGAACGAGATGGGCGGACCGGCCGTGAAGCCGCCGGCACGGCGAGGCACTGGTACGCGAGTGATTGACAGCGTAATCCGCACCGCGAAGGGCGAGGTGAGTTACGATTGGCGCGCGGACGGCCTCGTGTGCGAGATTTCGATCGAGGCATGACTCGCCTCCAATGGTCGGAGTCATCGGGCAGTTCCGGCCGGGTGAGAGTCAGGTCCGGTTCGAGGCCGAATGGAACGACGAGACCGGGGACTGGATATTCGGAAAGCAGGTCCTGGACGGGTGATAAGAATGGCCGCCCGCCGGCGGCCTTTCCTCATGTCGACAGCCGCTCCGGCTATACGCTCCGTGCGAGTGGCGTATTTCGCTTACGCCGTCTCGGTTGCTCCGTGGCGTGACTGATGGAAAAGCCGACCCGTGAGCGAACCGCGGGATCTCCAAAGAGGTCGGCTAAGGTTAGGAAGGGAGCAGCGAGCAGCTCAGCGATCTCGGCGGCACGATCGTGTGGTGAACGGTCGGTTGGTACTCGGCACATGGGACCTCCCCGGTTAGTCCCCAGTTTATCAACGGCCCGCGTTGTGGTTGTGTTCCCGACACAATGCCACAGGAAATCGCGGGGAAACTTCTTTCCGCCGGGAAAATTATGAACTGAGATGCGACATAGCCATGACAGCAACCTAGTGCGCAGGGGGTGTATCATGACCAAGGCGGATGAATTTAGGCAGTATGCCGAGGAGGCACTTCGGGAAGCCTCTGAGACACAGTCCGACACAAACAAAGAGCAGCTCATCAAGCTCGCGCGGGTCTGGTCGCAGGCAGCCTCAAGGGCGGAACAGGCATCGTCTATCGAGCAGTCCCAGCATTTAGGGGATTCTACTCCTTGAGGCAGTCGGCCTACGCCGGGCAGAGTGATGTCACGGTCTCTGGCTCACTAGGGTGAGGACTAGGTCATGAACCCATAACCGGGATTCTCGAATCGGTGAAGTTCTGATTCAACCTCCTAAACAGGAGGCTCCGATGGTACGCTTTGACTGACGGATTTCGAATGGTCTGTGATCCAACCGTTGTTGCCGAACAAGCCGCGCGGGGTAGCGCGGGTGGACGATCGCCGGGTGCTCAACGGCATCTTCTGGCAGCTTCGCACGGGGGCGCCCTGGGCCGACATTCCGGAGCGCTACGGACCGCATACGACCTGCGTGAACCGCTTCAACCGATGGCGGCGAGCCGGCGTATGGGACCGGCTTTTGGACGCGGTATCAAGGGCTTACGACGGCGACATCCAGATGATCGACTCGTCCAGTATCCGCGTGCATCAGCACGCTGCCAACACCCAAAAAAGATGATCGATCCCGTTGCATGGGTCGCTCGCGGGGCGGCCTGACAACAAAAATCCATGCGCTCGTCGACGCCGACGGCCTGCCGATTGCGCTCAAGCTCACCGAAGGCCAGGCCCACGATGGCCGTGCCGCCTGGGATATGCTCGGCTCGTTGGCGGCAGGGAACATCCTTCTTGCCGATCGCGCCTACGATTCCGATGCCTTGCGCCAGGCCCTCGCTGAACGCGGAGCTTGGGCCAACGTCAAGCCGATGCCGAACCGGCGCAACGTTCCCGCCTTCAGCTCATTCCTTTACCGCTACCGCAACCTCGTCGAACGCTTCTTTAACAAGTTCAAACACTTCCGAGCCATCGCAACCCGATACGACAAAACGCCCGAAAACTACCTCGCATCCGTCAAGCTTGCCTCAGCAAGAATCTGGATGCGAGTTAATGAGTCGATGACCTAGAGCCCCCTCAATGCCGGCGCAGACTCGCTGGCTCATCGACCGCTCGAACTCGGCTCCATCATGCCGAACAGCGCCTTGCCGGCTGGGGTCGTTGTGTCGGTGCTTCGTAACAAAAAAAGCCCCAGGCTCTCTACCCGGGGCTTTGATGCGCTCGCAGATTGGGTCTTGGTCAGCCGAAACCTACATACCCAACATTCCAAACCTATAATTGATCCCGAACTTCACCATCTGAATGTTGGGGTTGCTAGTGGAGAAACGGTCACCGGCGAGCACGACGCCTGTGCTCGTAAATGTTTGGCCGCTCAAGCCCAGAAAATCGTACTCGATCTTCGCCGACCAGTTGCCTGAGAAGGCCCATTCGACACCGCCACCCACTAACCATCCGCTTGTGGTGTTATTGTTGGAGCTGGAGAATGAGGCGCCGGTCGTCACGTTGGTCACGGTGAAGCCCGTGTTGCCGACCCAACCGCCACCGGCCTTGCCGTAGAACAGCCAATGATCGTAAGCCACCCCGAACCGGGCGGCCGCTGTCGAGATCCAGGTGTTGTTGGAAGTCACTTGGAAAGTTCCGACGCCTGGAACGACAACCCCGTTGCCATTATTGTTGTTATTCGCAGCCCAGTCGAAATCACCTTCCGCGCCGATAACGAAGTTGCTGAATTGATAGTTGAACCCAACCTGGCCGCCGCCGATGAACACGCCGTTATTATTTCCGTTGCTGAAGTCGAGGCCGAAGAGTGAGTCGGTCACGTCGCCGTGGGACCAGGCTCCTCCGATGTTGCCGCCGATGTAAAATCCGGACCAGCTAAAGGCGGGCGCCATCATCGGTGCCTTGGTGTAGACCGGCGCCGGTGCCGGCCGCATATCCGCTGCCATCGCGGCGCCACTGGAAAACAGTGCTGCCGCTACACTTCCCAGCAAGAGCTTCTTCATAGTTATCTCCAAACGTTTGCTGCCGATTTCGGCTAGCGGAAGCCTAACAGTTTGGGCAACGAATACTGTGATAATGAAGCCACAGTGTCCAGAAATCGCATTGGTGTCGGTGTATTGACATACCTCCACATGCGCGGGACTGGGCTACGGAGAGCCTGTTACCCGAAATGAGTGTCCGTCTTCGTTAAACCCCGGAAAAATCGGCCTTATAGCGAGGGAACCCAAAGTTTACGTTTCGTTAATGTTTTGGTTTTGGTCCCTCGGCGAATTATGGGCGTGGCGTGAGTAACGTCAGCATCAAGCAGGACATTCGAAAGCTTAAGTGCCGCCAAAATTTTGTTGCCCAGCCCTTTTCGCTTGTGAAGCACCTGGCTGAGATTGGAACGATCTAACCGCACCTGTCGGCACCAAGCACTGACGCTGCCAGCTCTCTTGATTTCTTCTTGCAGAATGAGCCGAATCTCATTGAGATCGACAGGCTTTGTTGAATCTACCCTCTTCGCGACATCGCGGTGGAGAACCGCTCTTTCCAATCCTAGCGCACGGCAAATGCTTGGTCCCGGAGGTTTCCGCCCGTTGAGCACGCGGTTGATATAGGTTCGTCCGATACCCGTTTGCCGAGACCATTCAGACTGACCGCCTGCCCGATCTACATCCCCTCGAAGCAATATCAACACGTCTCGGACATGTAAGGGTTTCATCCGCCCGCCTCTAACCCGCCAGCATCGACTGGTACAAGCTATCGGACCCCAGCTAAGAACACAATCCGACATCCGCGCGGCAGATCGTCTGCCAACTGCCTGACTCTATTTGAGATTTGGCACTGTCAATAACGGGGCTCGCTATCCGACATACGACCCTCTATCTTAGATCCATCGCTGGCAACATCGAACGGGCGTCAGTGGCTGAGAGACGCAACCGCGCTCCCGCCGAACGGCAGGAGAGCGCCATGTCTCAGTCGCCTAATCGCATTCTCAATTCGCTCCCACAGAACATTTTGGCGGCCATGGAACCCCACCTCAAGCAGGTGTCGCTTCCCTTCGGCGACGTGGTTGCCAAAACTGGTGAGCCAGTAAGTAAGGTTTACTTCCCATTCACCGGGGTCGTGTCGCTGGTCGTAGAAATGCGGGTGGGCGAAATGATCGAAACGGCCATGGTGGGGCGAGACGGAGTTGTCAACGGCACGGCTGCCCTCGATAGCAAAATGGCATTGCACAAAGGGATCGTTCAAGTCGAGGGGAATGCTGCGACGATCAGTCCGGACATTTTACGAACTCTCGCCCACGAATTTGGTCCCTTGCAATCCCTTCTCATCCGGCACGAGCAGGTGCTTCTCGCTCAAGCGCAGCAGTCAGCGGGGTGCAATGCAAGCCACACTGTCGAAGCGCGCATGTGCCGGTGGCTCCTGCGGATGCGCGACCTGACTCAATCCGATGACTTGAGGCTGACTCAGGAGTTTCTCGCGCAGATGCTCGGCGTTCGACGCACGAGCGTGTCGTTGGTCGCCGGCACGCTTCAGAAGGCAGGGTTTATTAAATACCGTCGGGGCATCATCCATCTCGTGGATACAGAGCAATTGGAGCAAGGCGCGTGCGAATGCTACGAAACCGTTAAGGGCCACTACGAGCGATTGCTAGCGCCTTAGCCGTGACGAGCCGGCAGGTCCGCCCGCCCATGCGGTCACTCTGACCAGATGCCAAAATGTCATGATCCCGCCCAGATAAATGGAATTTGGCAGACTTGGCGCTCACCGTCCGTTACTTCGATCCGCCAGCCATGCCATGCGGCCACGTTGTTCTTTTTCAGGTCGTGGATGATCTGGAGAGCCTCTTCGCGAGCCGCCTCATCGTCGGGCAAAAGCTCCGTTGCTTCGAAGTCATCAAGCCGGTGTCCGTCGCGGAGTGAAAAGCTGTAGAGGGGCATGGCCCTAAATTAAACGGAACTATGCTGTTTTGTCCGCCGGATACCCAACATTGCAAATCTGGCCAGGCACACGCCTGAGCGTAAGAGAAAACGCGATTTGGTGACATTCGCTTCCAGAATATCGGTGCCCTGCGATGGTCTACCCCCCTGTGATCTAATATTCTACCAGTCGAGCGGTTTACGAGGTGGACCTGGGACACGCAAAACAGGGCGGCGTCTTGGGCATTTTTGACGACAACGCTTTCCGAGTGCTTGCAGCTTGCACATTGGAACGTCCAGCGCTCGAACCCCAGGTGATCCGGCTCAATTCGCGAAAGATACAATTGCGTTGTGCATTTTGGGGACCGTGGCCGATCATACATGTTTGGTTCTGTGGGCGCGTAGTCGAATTGCGGCACGTGCTGCTCCATAACAGATACAGGCTGGAGCGACGCCGGACTCTCAGCCACCAACGCCTGGCTCTGATGCCGCGCCCGGCATCAAGGTCACCCTGCTTTGCGCAAACTTCGACTGGCCCAGCGATGCTGTCCGCATCCGACCCAACATGCGAATGGTTATGAACCATAACCAAAAGGGCTTATCCGTTGCGAAAATTGTAACTTGTAGCTTGGGGGCAACATGATAGCACTGCCACCGGTCGTACCGTGCCCACTTGATCGGATGACGCATGTCGAACAACGCCGCAAACGGTCGTGATTCAAATATCAAGTATGGCGGATTCGCATTCGTTTGCCCTTCGCCGCATTAGGACTTCATAATGACCGGCGTCGCCACTTGGTTTGGCTTGGAGCTTACTGGCCTCGTTAATTAGTCATCCCATACGCAACAGCGAGGCTGTCATAACGTTCATGGACGAAATAGTCCCACGCGCGCGCAGCCCGCAGGCCCTGGTAGGCGCAAATTAAGGCCCCTCAGCCGAACACCAAAAAGCCCCGGCGTTACTGGCCAGGGCTCTTCCGTTCCCAGGTGTGACGGGAGCTACTTGAGCGCAGTCTGGACGGTTCCAAAGGTCGTGTGCCGCCCTCATCCCAACCCACTGCTGGAGCGAGGGGCCACCGCTGCCACGGCACCTTTTGCGTGGTTCTATCTGCAGCTCGCGCGGCGCTCGATCTCGCCCGCTGAGAAAAAACCCCTTCTTGAGAAGGTTGCCCGCATAAATTTCGGAAATCCCGCATGCCCAGAATTTATCGGCACGATACCACCGAAATAAAGGCGTCCTCCGTCGTCTAGAAAGCGAAGGAATTTTACGAAATCCGCCTAAAGCTTTGAACCGGCCACCGGGCTCGCCCGACTAAATACGCAGCGGCACCCCGGGGGAGAACCGTCATGCCGATGCAACTGAGGTGGCCCCGGTTGTCTGAACAGTTTTTCCGCGTCGATAAGTGGAGCGTCTGCCGAGGTTAGGCTGCCGCGCGGAAGGGCAGCGGGGTGGAGTAGGCGTGATCGGGGGTCGTGCCGTCAAGGCTCGAATGCGGCCGGCGCCGATTGTAGAAGTCGAGGTAGCGCCCGATCGACGCGCGGGCCTCGGACGCGGTGTCGTAGGCTCTGAGATACACCTCCTCGTATTTGACGCTGCGCCATAGCCGCTCGACGAAGACGTTGTCGCGCCAGGCGCCCTTGCCGTCCATGCTGACGGCAATCCCGTTTTTGATCAGCACGCCGGTGAATGCCGCACCGGTGAACTGGCTGCCTTGATCCGTGTTGAAGATCTCCGGCTTGCCGTGGCGAGAGAGTGCATTCTCCAGCGTCTCGACGCAGAATGCCGCCTCCATCGTAATCGACACGCTCCACGACAGCACGCGACGGCTGAACCAATCGAGCACGACGGCCAGATAGACGAAGCCGCGCTCCATCGGGATGTAGGTGATGTCCATCGCCCACACCTGGTTCGGCCGCGTGACCTGGACGCCCCGCAGCAGGTACGGGTAGATCTTGTGCCCCGGCTCGGGCTTGGTCGTGCGCGGACGGCGATAGAGCGCTTCTATCCCCATCCGCCGCATCAGCGTCTTCACGTGACGGCGGCCGATCTTGCTCCCCTCGGCGGCCAGCAGGCCTTTCAGCATCCGCGAGCCGGCGAAAGGGAACTCCAGGTGTAGCCGGTCGAGCCGCCGCATGATCGCGAGGTCGGCTTCCGGCACCGGCCGCGGCAAGTAGTAGACGCTGCCACGGCTGATGTTCAGAGCTTTCGCTTGCTGGGTGATCGGCAGATCGTGTGCACGGTCGATCATCGCTTTGCGCTCAGCAGCCCGGCTTTGGTGAGCGCTCCTTCTAAAAAATCATTTTCGAGCGTCAGCTCGCCGATCTTTGCGTGCAGCGACTTCACATCGACGGCAGGCTGCACTGCTCCATTGCCGCCGCCGGCACCGAAAACATCGGCCGCCCCTTCCTGAAGTTGGCTCTTCCACTGCGTGATCTGGTTCGGATGGACGTCGAAATGCTCAGCCAGCTGCGCCAACGTCATCTCGCCCTTGACGGCGGCGAGCGCCACCTTCGCCTTGAATGCCGGTGTGTGGTTCCGGCGAGGTCGTCTGCTCATGGTCTCTCCTGATTCGTGGGCACAGCGTGCCCCTTGTCAGGCAGAAACTCCACCTATCGTCCTGTGCAGATTTCCGGAGCCGGCTCTGCCGCCCCAGTAAGGACGGCGCACAATGTAACGCCGGTATCCCGGATAGTAGTAGCCGCCCTCATATCTGTAATAACTCGGGGCATAGCCACCATAGTATGTGGGAGCGTATCCGTAGTCGTAACCGTCGCCGTAGTAGCCGTAACCGCCATAGTAGCCGTAGCCGCCGTAGTAGGGAGCGGCCAGCGCGCCGCCGACAATCGCGCCCGCGGCAAGACCAAGTCCGATACCGCCAAAGCCGCCACCCCAACCGCGCCCGCCCCATCCGCCACCCCAACCGCCGCGGCCGCGCCACTGCACGGTCTCGACGTTCTGAGGCATTGCGTCCCGCAACGACATGGAAGCGCTGAGGGGGGCCGCGTCAGACCGACCCGCCATCGCGGCAAAAGTGCCAGCGATCAGGATAGTCGCCAGAAGATTGCGATGTGTCATGATATCCTCCTGTAAGCACGCCTTACTGGGTTTAAACTCCTGGACGGCCAGATCAGTTCCGCGATCAGTGTCACCTTGGCCCAGCTCGCGTCTGCTCGGCGAGCGACACATCGCGTTTGCCGCCTCTCAACTCTCCGCGATGATGCACAGCAAAAAAACAGAAATATTGAATTGAAAGCGTTTGTTAATCGCAAGGGATCATCGTCGCTGCAGCGGACTTCGTGGTCCTCACTTGAATACCGGCGGCGGACGATCGGGCCGGCCGCCAACATCAACATCGTAACACCGGAGTAAGACATGAAGATGGGTAGCGCGTTGGTATTCGGCAGAATGTGTTCTGGCCTCTCGGTGGCCGTGCTCGCGGTCTCGGTTTGTCTCGGCGCTTCTCGCACTGTCCGAGCCGATGACGCCGACGACCTCACGTCTTCGCTGCAGCAGATGATTGTCGTTCCCATCATGAAAAGCGTTCACGCCGTGGAAGAGCGCATGGCGAGCATAGAAATGTCCGTCAACGCCATGGCCGAGTCGTTCAGCTCGCGGCGCGTCGTCGTCCAGATGCTTTGCGTTTCCGACGACAACGGCGCTCAGACCTGCATCACGAAGGCGCAGCTCGATTCTCTTCTAAGCAGGGTCGCCCGCGCGGAGATCAGCCTGCCCTCGGCCGCCCCCAAGGAGGCCAAGGCAGCTCCGGCCGAGGAAGAGACGATGGAAACGATCGTGACGAAAGACCCAGCTCGGGCGCCAGACATAACGGGGTCCGCCGAAGAAAAAACGGCGATCGATCAGGAGCCGGAACACACCGGCACGGTGGCATCTTCTGGAGCAGCGATTGTTTCGTATCCGGACGTCGAAGTGACCGTGGTGCCGGCTCCCGCGGCACCCACCGAAGCGGATGAATCGTCCGCCGATTGATTGCCAGTTGCAGAGCAGCCTCGCAACCCCGCTTCGGCGGGGTTGAACCCTCTGTTGCGTGGCATTCGTAATTTGAGCCGCTCCCCTGCCCCGTCTGCCACTCGCTAGCTTTCGGCGCAAACCTAGCAAGTCAGGTGGAGCTGCTCGCCGCCCCAAAAAACAGAGTCTCTTGGGCGACAGGTGTGGGGACTGCCGGCAGCCCTTGAGTGCCGGAATCGCCATCTTGCACCACGACACGCACCAAACCACGATCTGGCGTTTAATGCCGCCTGACGAATTCGAGCACCTTATCGTTGAAAGTGCCCGGTTGCTCCCATGCCATCGCGTGCCCAGCATCCTGAACCACGGCCCATTCGTAGGTTTTCAAATGAGCTGCCCAAATACGCATCAAGGCCGGAGGCGCGAGGAGATCGGCATCGGCGGCGATAACGAGTGTCGTGGTGGGAATGGTCGCAATCTTCGCAAAGGTGTTCGGCGCGCGAAGGGGCTGAGTGGGGGCTCCCGGCTGGCGTGAATGTTCATCGATCTCGGTCCAGCGCTTGGTACCCTCCGGGTTGGCACCTCGATAGGATGGCCCGACCTCCAGATAGGCTGCAGGCTGTTTCCTGATATCGGGAATTTCGATACGCGCAATGAAGTCGGCGATTTCCCTTTCCGATACGTCTCCGGTGCTTCCTCCAATCACGAGGCTTCGAAGTCGCTCCGGATGCCATGCGGCATAATCCAGAGCAGCGAACCCACCCCCGGCGACGCCAACCAGGTGGAATTTGTCCAGCTTGAGATAATCCGCGAGCGAATCGAGATCGCCTGCGATGCTTCCAGACTGTGGCCCGGTCGCGGGATCGGCCAAGCTCTTGCCCCAGCCCCTGCGGTCGAAGGCAACGACACGGTATCCAGCCCGTGAGAAGCTCGTGATTTGGTTCTCCCAAACGGCGCTGGTGCCTGTGTTCGAGTGAAGCAGAACAATCGGCGCAGCCGTGCCGCCAGTGTCTATGAACCACAATTTCACGCCAGGAAGCTCAGCGTACTTGCCGGAAACCGACTCCTCAGCGGCTGGTGCCGATACCGATAATCCCGCAAGCGCCAGAGTTGCAAAGAAAAGAAATCCATACGAGCCGTGACGAAGCTTCCACATTTCTCCTCTCATTGAATTTTCGCCCCCGCGCCATTCTGTGGCCATGCGGGACCACGCTGCCGCGGCACCGCCGCCCAGGAGCGGGATGAAATCGCGCCGTCGCACGAGCACCCTCCTGCCGAGCGGGAGCCTACCACATCCTCAAATAGGGGGGTGTTTTGCATCACAGCAAAAATGGGCCGCGAATGCCCGGGATGGTCAAAAGTGCCGGTGCCGGCCGCGTCCAGCGACCATCCGGTCTCTTTCCATAGCAGGCATGGTCCGGCGTTGCCCCGAACCGCCGCAGTGGGCCAAATATAGAAGTGCAAAATAACAAGCGGGATGCGATCCTGCATCGAGCCAGAGCAACATACGGCTTTCATGAGATTGGTAAAAAGCTGATCGTCAGCTGGAAGGCGCTGGTTCCGCGCCGCGACCAATCGCGATTTGGCCGACCGGGCCTTCGACGTGGAATTCGATCCCCGTCATCTTCGCGAACAGATTAATATCGACACTGCCGATCGCACATGCGCCAAGGCCCATGTCGGTGGCCATCAGGTACAGTGTTTGAATCAACACGCCGACGTCCTTGAGAATGAGCGCATAGGCGAGCGAACTGTATTTCCATGAAATCCGGCCAAAGCGGGCCGCGATCGTGATCAGGATCTGGGGCACTGCGGGAGCGTCCATTGCAAATTTGGCTCGCGTCAACAGCCGGTCAAGGTCGTGGGGGCGGACGACGATAGGCACCAGCCCGTGCGCGCCGGCGTCGTAATGATAGAATCCGCGTGCAAGCCCTTCGCATTTGTCGACGGCCAGATAGAGCTCGAGCTCCCAGCAGCCACCTCCCGACGGATAGGGTCTAGTGGCATACTCGATCACCGGATCGTCCTCGCCGCCAAGGTCGAGCTTGTCGCTCCATCTCGCTTGGACACGCGCGGTGCTGTCGAGAAAGCGCGCAAGCTCGGCGAGGATCATCGGGTGCTGGTCGTTGAAGAAGCGTGTCGAATGACGTTCGCGCAGGAGCTTGGCCGCTGGGGAGAGCGGCTCCGAATGCCCGGCCGAAAGCTTGCGAAGATCGATTTTCTGTCCCGGCCACGGGGGGCGAACCGCCGGCGGCGGAGCAATCATGCCTGCATACGCATAAAGTCCGCCCGTCGGGTTTGCGTGTCGGCCTTCCGTGCTACGCGCGTGGAAAAGAAGATCGTGAAAGTCCCAAAAAACGAGGTTGTCGTCGCCCTCGGCTGATCGAAGGCCCTTGTTACCAACGGCGTCGATCTTGAAGACGATCTGGCAATCCACAAGCAGCGCGAGAAGCTCGACCCCCGGAAAACCGTCCTGCCGACGGAGCTGTTTGATTTGTTGCGGTGTGGACAGTATGGCGATGGCGGTTGCAATCTTCGGATCGCAAATTTTGAACAGTGCGCCGGCGCGCGGTGATTCCAGCACGATCTCGCTGCCGCGCCGTCGCAGGTACGCGAACCGCGACAGGACGAGAACATCGGCGTCGACGAGTTGTGGCGTTCGCGGCCAATAGTCGGCAACCTGCGGCTCGATGATGACCTGATCTACGTCGTTCCGCGACCTGAGGCAATACTCCAACAGACCGTGCCGGGCCAATCGCCGGACCAATAGATCAATGTCCTTGTCGTTGCGACGACCGGACGCAAACGAGGCGAGTGGCAGACCCATTCGGAGGTCTTGCGCGCGAACGGCCGCGACCGCCCCGAACGTTCCCAAGCCGACCGAATGGCCATCGAAACAGGCGACGATTTCACCGTGGGCGTGCGCTTCAAGGCGGACACGACCGCTAAGCCGCGCGCAAACAGCTGACGGCCCGGCCGGTCGGTTTCTCTTGATTCCGCGAGCGCGCAAGCCGGGATGGATCCTCAGGTATGGGGGAGAATCGGATTGAGCTCGCTTTCCGCCAGCGGCCGGTCACGCAATCCGAGCTTGATCGGGACATCGTAAAGTCGGCCAGGCCCGAAGCGACGATAGAAATGGCGCATTCCCGGAACGAGCACTCGGACGACCGGCACCTCGATGTCGGGGCGCGTCTGGTTGAGGACGAGAAAATCCAGGCCCACTTGTTTGGCGAGCGCCACGCAGGCGGTCACCTGTTCGCGTGTGTTGAGACGGCCGAACTCCGAACCGAGGCCAGGTTGGGCGGCCGACTTGCTGGGCGTCAGAAAGGCATGGTTCTGCAGGCGCAGTGGCGTGGCGCCGTCAAGGCTCGATTTTTCTCCAGTGCCGCCGCCCATCAGGCCAATGGACAGGAACTGGTTCAACTCCGTCAGCGCCCGCAGCGCGGCAATTCGGGGATCAAAATGCGCCCCGGAACCAAACTCGATATTTTCCTGCCCATTTTGCATCCAGTGCGTTATCGCCACATAGGTCGGAACTCCGAGATCGCTGGTGACGTCGAGCACCCAAAGCCGGCGTCCGGTTTCGGCGAGCTGGGTTTGCAATTCACACACGTAGGAATCGTCGAACTGACCGAGGTCCACTTCTGGCCGCTGCAGGCGGTTGTACCACCAGATGGCGTATGCGTCCCGTTCCACCAGCTCGAGGAAACCCTGGACGATTGCTTCTTCGAGCGTATTTCCCGCCGCGCAGCCGTTGGAATCTGCGTTGATCTGGCCAGGGCCCCTGTGGAAAAAAAACAAGAGGCCGGTGGGAAGATATTTGAAGCGTTCGTCGCGCAGCGACCAGACCGGCGACCATTCGATCTCGGCCGATCGATCGAATGGAGCTGGCGGCTGCGATTCGTACGAATCGGGCGTCGGCAACTGATTTTGCCGGTACTGCGCGTCGCTGAACAGCAGGACGTCATTCGGCAAAATGGCATCGCCCGACGAGAAATCTGTAAACCGTCGCGATACTCTGATTTCGTCGCCCTGAAAGATACCGGAATAGCGCTCGATCGCCTCCATGAGCGCGCTGGCTTCACCCTGCTCGGCAGTGCTTCCCTTGCCGAAGCTGCCGCCGCTCAGTCCCGCTCTGAGCTCATCGACCGTTCCGGCCGGCCCCGAAAAATTGTGTCTTGCATGGTAGTTGGTGTTCAAGGGCAAATCGGCTTCGATACGTTCGAGCCGCGAGACCACGCCGGTTAAGGGACTCACGTGCTTCCGAAAACGTGCGACCGTGGCCCGCGGCGAAATGGTCCTGTAGCCCCCGCTCGTCATGACCAGGTTGGCCCCGGGGCCCAATTCCATCGGTACCGGCGCGCGGCCCGGATCGCGTAGCTTCTTGCGGCCGCAGGACGTGCACTGAGGGCGGTGGGCCACGTAATGCTTCACGATGGTCGAGCCCGACAGGTCGAGGCTGATGATGTGATCGCCCAAATCCGTGCGGAAGTCGGTGGCGATGGCTTTCGCGATCTCGATCGCTGCAAGCTGGATGGCACTCTGTCCCAACGCGTTCCGGGCGAGAGGCGAAAGGGCGACGCGGCGCGCCAATCTGCGGTCAAGAAATCCCTTGACTTCCCTGTTCCGTATCATGCGATCGAAAAGACAGGTCCAACAGGCGCTCTTGCCTGGACTGAACACCGGCCCCACCAGCGGAAAAATGCCCGAGGGTTGGACGAGCAGCCAAGGGGTACGGTTCGCCAGATGCTGCTGGTTCAATTCGGCTAGTTGTCGCTCGAGATAGTCGTTCACCAGCGTGATCGTCAGGTCGCAGGAGCGCTTTACAACGCGAACGCCTAGCTCACTCAAGGCGGCGCCGAGTTCCGTTGCGCCCTGCACGTCGATCGATTGAACTCGGACGCGACATTTCCGGAGGTTTTTCTCAGCGATCTCCGGCGACAGACCGAGGCTTGCCCAATAGGCAGCCGCCGCGCCAGCCGAAGAACGCGATGTCGGAAGGATATAGCGGCGGTCGACCAGCCGCCCGAAGGCTTCGTCGACCTTGTCGGATGGAAAATCCTTTTCGAGTTCGCGAACGAGTTCCCGAAAGCTCTTCCCACCTTTTCCTATCGCGGACGCAACCGCGTAATAAAGCGCGCCGTGAAGAAAAAACTTCCGGTCCTCGGAATAGAGACACACGACATCGGGTGGCAGCACATAGACGGTGAAATTCGGCGCGAACTGCGGAACGTCTTTGCTGTTACGCAGCGTAAAGGTGTTCTTGTGATCGCCTGTCATGAGGCCACTGCGCGCACCTTCACCCCAATTCCGCCGGCGCTAAGGTATATTCCTTGGTCGCTAGCGCCCCGTCGTGTAGTTCGTGCGCCAGCATTTCTGGATCACTCGTCGCCCGAATTTAAGATTCTGGGATACGGCCAGACCCCACTGCAAGCCTTTGCGCGCCCGCCACGCGCATCCTCACGGGCAATGCAGCAAACACAGCTCACTTGCCTGGTCGATGACGAATTGCGTCTGTCAAGGCAATCGGATAGTGCTCAATCCTAGCAAATGAAGCGGCAAGCTCCCCACGAAACACAGCAGCCACAGCTGCAGCCTCCGCAGCCCGCGCAAGCTGCGCAAGCTCTGCAGCCGCCTACGCTGCAGCCTCTGCAGCCTCTGCAGCCCCCGCAGCCCCTGGCGCAGCCTCGGGCGGCGCAGCCTCGGGCGGCGCAGCCTCTGCAGCCTCGTTGGGCATATTGCTGGCCGGGCACATTAAATTCTTTGTCGAAGACAAAGAAGGTCCCCAAGCTAACGTCAGACATTTCCTCTTCACTGAGAGTGAGTTGCGGTGGAGGATCCTGCAGCTGTGCATCCGGTGTAGGTCCAACGGCTCCTGTTGCAGATGCACCGGTCATCGCCATGGACATGCCGACAACTCCCGCAACCGGTACGGCCTTCTTCAGGTGCTTTTGCTTTGTCTGTGGCATAGTGGGAACCTCCACGTTTCCGAGAAATGGAAGCTTTTCGCCCGCAGCAACATCCATCATACGCCTTGCACGGACACCTTGCAAGATCATCACTTCGCACACCGTCCGGACATCCCTATTGCACGCGAACGGGGCGCCTCCGAAGTAGCTCCTGGCAAGGCGGTTCACAAACGCGTTTCTGCGCAATTAGTCCGCGACGTTGTGAAACCGCGTCTCAGCAAGACGTCGGTCGAATTACTCGGCGCCTTTACGGAAAGCTTGCAAACTGCTTACAATTACGCTGGAAGTTCAGCATCCCAAGCCGTTCGTCTGGAGCAAGGCCGAAACGTATCGCTTTGCTACCGCTCCCTGATGAACCAAGGCCACTCCGCGTCCGCCCTTGTACTTTGTCGGCCCCAGCCGTTATGCAGGCTAACGGACCTGGGCAAGGTGTACGCTGGGTCAGTTCGAATGCGGGCATTGCGACGATTGCCGTCTCGAACGGGAGAAACACACATGGCTGGTTCTCATGGCCGTTTCATCTGGTACGAATTAACCACGACAGATATGCGGGCCGCCAAGACCTTCTATGCCGCGGTCGTGGGCTGGGGCACGCGTGATGCGTCGATGGCCGGTTTGCCGTATACCGTGTTTACCGCGGGGGAAGCCTCGGTAAGCGGTATGTTGGAGCTGCCGAAAAACGCCAGAAAAATGGGCGAGAGGCCGATGTGGATCGGATATGTTTGCGTCGACGATGTGGATGCCACTGCGGAGAGCATCAAGCACCTTGGTGGCACCGTACACGTCCCACCGCAGGACATCGTCTACGTAAGCCGATTTGCAGTCGTCTCTGACCCGCAAATGGCGACGTTTGCGTTGTTCAGGTGGCACAGCCCTGGTCAAGAGCAGCCCGTTAATCTGCTCGCACAAGGCCGCGTTTGCTGGAACGAGCTGCTCGCCGCCGACTGGGAGAAAGCGTGGGCTTTTTATAGCGAGCTCTTTGGATGGCAAAAAGCGGAAGCCAACATCAACTCCGTGGGCGCCTATCAGCAATTCTCCGCCGGCGGGCAGACGATCGGCGGCATGATGACTAAGCCACCGACGGTGCCCGCTTCCTGTTGGCTTTACTACTTCAGTGTCGGCGACATTGACGCGGCCGTGAAGCGTGTGAAGGCCTGGAGCGGTCAAGTCCTCAGGGGTCCGACTGAAGTTCCGGGTGGCAGCTGGATCGCCCAGTGCGCGGACCCACAGGGCGCCATCTTCGCGCTGGCAGGCCACCGCGGCCTTGGGTATTTTGAGTGCGTCGAGTTGACCGCGGAAAGCCGGCGATTTTGACTCAAAGGACCGCTCAGCTCCTGCGAGGACGTTCCATAGACGACCCATGAGGCTTCGGCCGTGCTAGAACCGCCGTCGTTAGGCCACCGTTTGTAGGCCAGAATGCGCCCCCAATCTTTAACGGCCCACTCGCCCAATCGTCCGCCGCGGGTCATCGATCGCCACAAAAATCTACCGGACGGCCCCGCCTGGGATACCGGCTCCCTAACGGGAGCTTTCTGCATCCAGCCATCATATCGTCCCCATTTGGGGATAAAGGAGCTGAGTGAGTGGAGGTGGGGGTACCAATGGATCAAGAGAAGGAAATACATTTCTTTCAGCCGAAAACCTGGCGATTCAAGCCGTGCTCGTGCATGTCCTTAGGCAGCTTGCCAAGTCCGACCCGAAGCTGTGGAAGGCTATTGCAGCAGGGTTCGACGATGCTGCGACCGAGGTTGAGAACGCCGCAATCCAACATGGCGCAGAGGCCAAGTCCGAGCGCACTCTCCAAGCTCTCCGCATCGTCGAGATAAACCGAAAGGCGTCGCTGGGTGCGGGTTTGCTTGTCGGAAAAGGTAGCTCCGGAGCGGGCGACAACTCAAAGCTTCCTTAAGATACGCGCAACTTGGATCGGGAGTGGGCAAATACGTTCCCGAGGGCTGGTTTGTAGATCGTGTGGAGGCGGCTTCGGGTCAGAACCCGCAATCCTCAGACCGAGTAGATGTTTTCCGGCTGCCTCCGAAAGCAGACCTTGCCGTGCCGCAACCTCTACGGTCCGCCCGGCCTCAAGATGGCCGCGCTTGCGTGAATCTCCACAGCACGCCGCACGGGTCGATCACGCCCGCAACCACGCCCCAACTCTCTTGTTTCGGCGCAAGCGTCTTGACGTCGTAACGCCCCGGCAGATCGAGGGCGCAAATGTGCCGCCACCACCGATCCAGGTCGGTCACCAGCACGTGCATGACAAACTTTTTGGCCCACTCCTCGACGTAGTATTCCTGCAGGATGAACGAGAAGGTCCCGAGCTGCATCTCGAACAGACGCTTGGCCAACTGTCGTGATTGGAACCCTAAGTCCAGGTAAAATCGCTTGCTTGTTTCATAATCCTTCGCCGGAACCATCGGGCGCATGGCCTTCACTGTCTCTCCAAGGGTGTCTGCTGTCTTCGACATGCGAAAACCTCCCGTTGTTGGTCATTGGAAGAACTAGCGCCAGTCTCACCGGTCAGACTCTCGCGCTGGGACCCGCTCGGCCCGGTTCGGCCGCACGTCTGCTTCGATGCGCGCGAATCCGGCAACCTCTCGGAGTTGGTGCGCTCGCGCGCCTGCTGGCGCGGTTGCCGCGCGCCCCGGTGCCGGTATCGTCTAACCGATGATGGACATTGCGGCCGGCTGGAATCCCTATGACCCGCCGCAGGTGCAATGACAGCAAAGCCGTCCGATGCTCGCTGGGTTTCTGGCTTGCACGAAATAGTCGCTCTTCCTGCCATACCATGATGCCTAACGTGCAGCGCTGGGTGCTTGTGTTGGAAGGACGACGGAACCTTTTGTCAAATGACGTATTACGCGCGTGAGTAGGTGATATGCAGCGTTGGGGGACGTCGGTCATGGATAGCCCAAGTAACCTGCGTGAACGGGCCGCCCGTTTCTTGGCCCTGGCTTCGAGGGCCCGTGAAATGGGCGACATTCGTTTGGCTGGAGTTTCGGTGGAGAGGGCAGAGCGCCTGATTGCGCAGGCCGACGCAGCCGAGGCAGGTCAGATAATACCGGCACGTCCTACCGAAACCGCCCAGCCAAACGTACAACAGCAACAACAAATACCGCCGAAGGACGACGCCGAGTCAGGCTCGCTTGCATGACGGCAGGCGGCATCGGTCCTACCGCATCACTGGTGTGCCCGATCGTGCCGGGCTGTAGCTAGAGGAGGGCCTTCACCAGATGAAAGAGCCCCGGCAGTTGCCCGCCGGGGCTCGGTGACCCTTCACGGCGCAGTTAGGGGGATTTCCTTGGGGGTCACCGATTCCGGGTGCTGGGCCCAAGACGGGTGAGGTCCGTCCCACACCTCAATCGCCTTACCGTCGAGGAGTGCTTCCTTGCGTTGAGCCGTCCGAAGTGTGTCGCGTAGGCAAATTGGCGCCTCACCGTCGCGGTGATGATCCATCTGTGGCTGATGGCTTTTCTGGTCGCTTGCGTCATCTGGTTGCTCAAAGCCCCCAATGGGTGGACCAACACCCACGCTTGGGTCGCGAAGACCGCCACTTTCCTCCTCGGCTTCCTCACGAAGGCCGCACAAGGATTTATGTGAGAGCAAGAAGTCCCCACATCGATCGGTCGACATGCTCCGCGGCTAGTCCGGGATGCGGAAATTTTCAAGGACTACGCGGGTGCGGATCTGCTATAATTGGATGGCACGGCTTATGGCGGAGAATTGAAATATTGGCTAGCAATTTTTCACGCTGATAATCGTTCCATCTTCCAGAAATCGTACTACCGGGCATTCATGAATGTCAGAACTCGTGACAGCCGGTTGCCCTTTCCGCATCACCTTCACGTCCCTTGTCATTTCAAGGCAAACGAGCCATTCGACATAACCCGGTATATATTCCTTTGGTTGAATACACTGAGCTCTGTCGGGCGCTGGGTAGGTTGCCCAGTTCTTCTGAAGCTCATCACGAGCTTGTTTCTCGTCGTCCATACATGCCATGAAGACGTCAGCAGCGACGCTAACCTCGGCCGCCACCGCCTGTGCAGATGCGTGACAGGCATATTCGATGTTAAGCGCAGGAGTCCCACCATCCTTTGCGAACGCCGTCGTAGCCAGAGCGAGGAGAACGATCGCCGAGATGGCCAACTCCGGTTTGTTATTCACGGAACCTAACCTCGTCGCCGCAGGGTTGAGCCATGGAAGTGTGTCATGGCTCAGGTCGTTTCGCTATAGGCCTTGGGCACACGTCAGGGGGCTGCACCCACGACAGTTCCAGCCAGCGCTCCATTTGGTCCCGATCCCCCAAAACGAATCAGGTACATATGGAATCAGGATTGCTTTGCCACTGCAGCAAAATTAATGAGTTCTGACCCTAGTACGCCTGATATTGCCATTTTCGATATCAAGATGCCGCGCATGGACGGTATCGAATTGCTGCGCCGGGTACGTGAGAAGTCGGACCTACCGGTGATTTTTCTTACCTCGAAGGAAGGTGAAATCGACGAGTTGTTCGGGCTCAAAATGGGCGCGGATGATTTTGTTAGGAAGCCGTTTTCTCAACGGAATCTGATGGAGCGGGTAAGGGCCGTCCTTCGCCGGCGGGATGGCAAAGACGATGCCGCGCCAAACGACACCAAGGTCAAGGGAATTGAGCGCGGTCACCTCCGGATGGATCCCGAGCGCCATAACTGCAGTTGGAAGAACAAATTCGTCGACCTAACCGTTACCGAATACTCGCTCTTACAGTTATTGGTGAGCCGACCAGGAGTGGTCAAGAGCCGCAACGCGCTGATGGACGCGGCCTACGACGATCACATCTATGTCGATGATCGCACCATCGACAGCCACATCAAGCGGTTGCGCAAGAAGTTCAAGTCCATCGACGACGAGTTCGACATGATCGAAACCCTCTATGGGGTTGGCTATCGCTTCAAGGAGACGTGACTGAAGCGCCGGCAGCGCCTTCTATTTTGCTGCCGGCAACGCCCGTCGCGGCATTTGCCAGCGAGAAGCATCCGTGTTTGGCTTGCACAATGCGGCTCTCACGATAACGCACGCCACTTCCCTCTCTGACAAGGCAACCGTGAAGGGGCCAGCGGACCACCGATTAAGCATATTTGAAACGTCGAATATTTTACCTCCACCACACGAACCGCATGTGCAACTGTACACCATCAAAAGGGCCACTTCACGCGCGCTGTGCAACAAGAGTAGCGCTGATACTTGTCACCTGCGGTATTTTGCTGGGAGGCAGTCATGGGCTCCTTCATTCCGATCCTAAATCGGTCTAACAAGTTCTCATGCGCTATCTGTGGGGACACTTCGCAAAGCGGCGTCTCAAGATTTGATGGCGGACTTAGGGTTGGGTATCTCTGCCCCACCTGTGCTGAAAACAGCGGATGCTCTGTTGTCTTGCCTTGGCAACTGAGAGACCTCCTGCTGCCGGTTAGCTTACGCATCAATGCGTGGCCTGTCCTTACCCTTTGCTTGACCGCGATCGGCACAGTCGCCGTCATGTCCATTTTGAGCGGGCTTGCTTGGACCGCATTGCGGACAATTCTTCCGTTGTTGTCATCCCATGTTTAATCTCTCCTTCGGCTTGTAACAGGCACATAGTTCCATCGGACTGTATCTACAAACTATTCGCGCACGAATGCCATGCGGCCCGGTCGGGGCCGCCGAGTTGATGTGTTGCTTGGGAAGGCAGCGTGGCCGGGATTGACTCGGTTCCCCGGCACTATCCATGTCGTGGGTGCCGTGAGCGCTGCTCTTTCGTCCGAAAGCCCTCAACCTCCGAACTGTGAATACTCCACCGCCTAAAGGCGGTGGCTTCAAGTTACGGCTTAAAGCCGGATTTGGTCCGCCTTCGGCGGACTTAGATCAGGTCACTGTGAAGTTGTCATCCGGTTCCGGTGGCTTCTGGTTCTTGATGTACTCGATCCATATCTCGTCAGTCACGTTTCCGCTGCTGGCGACCCAGTAGCCCCTGCCCCACAGGTGCTGGCCCCAGTAGCGCTTGCGCAGTATCCCGAATTCGCTCAGCAATTTGTGCGAACTTCGCCCCTTCAGATATTGCACCGCCCGCGACACTGACAAGCTGAGCGGAATCGAGACCAGCAGATGCACGTGATCGCGATTGACCGCCCCGGCGTGAATAACCATCTCGTGAGCCGTTGCCGTCTCACGAAGTAACTCTCGGCACCGCAACCCGACGTCTCCCCCAAGCACCGGGTGCCGATATTTGGTCACCCACACCAGGTGGTATTTGCAGTCCCAAACCGTATGGCTGCCACGCTTGTACGCTTCCATCCAACCACTTTACGCTGGAAGCGTCGCGATCCCAGCCGCCTAAAGGCGTGGGGTTTCCTGATCCCCTATCGGGGACTGAATGTGCGGGCGCGCCGCGACAATGGGCCTCGCTGCAAGATCGACCTCCCCCCCAGCCCATAGATAGGGGCGCGATCGAGTCCGCTTCAACGCTGATGGGCCCGCCGGGCTCTTCCGTATCTGCTAGGGGCGGTCTCCCCGACGCACCAGCGAGCTTCCTACGCGAAGGTCTGCTTTCGGGGCAAACCGGAAAACGTGTGCTCGTTCCGAGCTTTACCGTTCCAGACCCTAAGCAGACCCTTGTATTCATTCGTAGCATGAGGGGCCCCGTAAACCAGCTCCTAGTGATGCTCGCTATCTACGAGGAGGGCTCGCCTCCCTTCTCGCTACTGCTTCGATACCACCAGATTCACGCCAAGTGCCCCAGTCCCAGCTTCGAGAGGGTGTTGCCCCGCGATTGTACCCATAACGGTTGAACCAGGGTGCGGCGGCGAAAGCGTTCAGACCGCGCTCAGCAGGAGATGTCGCCTTGTACTTGCGCACGATCTTGGTCGCGCGCTTCTTGCCCGACCCAGCGGAATCGGCCAACCGCACCGACGGCGCCTTGGCGCCATCGGTCACCGTGCCGAGACTCGTTTCGTCGTTGCTTATTGCAACCTTGGCCGCAATTACTGCCGGTTCATTCGCCGACCCCACGTTGCGGCGGCCGATAGGCAGGGACACCATCTGGCGGGAGGCGCCGCCTCTCGGGCGCGCGGCGCGGGATTTACCGGACCGGCACTGACGGTTGAGGAACGTCCCCAGCAAGTCCTGGCATGGAGCCGGCGTGGCGTGCGGGGTCAATATCAAGGCCGAGGCCTCACCGCCCGCAACGGGCGGCGCGGCTGGCGTCGCCATTTCCGGGCGGTCGCCCTCACCGTATTCGCGATGCTCCAGAGCAAGAACCGAAATTGCCGCAACCATCATCCCGATCGAAGCCAGAATGGCGATCATGCGAATTCTGAGACGCATACGCCGTGTCGGACACAGATAGCCGAACTCCGGATGAAATCTTTCTAGCGACAGAAATTGCGGAGAAATGTCACGCGGCGCAAGCATCTGATTGACATCGCCCTCCGTGATCGGCCTTTCGTAAAATGCCACGCGTGACAGCGGTCGATCGAGCCGGCGGTCGGGCCGAGCTCGCGGAACACTTGCTGCACGTCGGCATCGATCGCGCCGAAGACGCCGTAGACGCCGGCATGATCGCCCGCTCCGTCGCGGCCCTCGTGGCGCCACAGGGCGAACCCGCTCCGCAGCCCGATAAAATGCCACGTGTAGTCAGGGCAGAAATCATCGTTGTCACGCTCGCCCAGCAGGCGGCCGGTGCGTCCGCTCAGCGGAAAGCCGACATTGCGGCGCCCGAGCCGACACGGTCGCCTTTAGACGCGAAGCTGTCGACAGCGGTGTAAATCGCCTATGAGCCTCTAACGCCCAAAGGCGCTTAGCGGCGACCAGCGCGGTCAACCGGACCGCCGCGATTAGCGGGCGTGCCCGGGCGTACGCCGACGCCTGGCGCACCAACGCCGACGGTTGCCGCACGCACAGCCGGACGTGCCACTAGCCGGACGCCCGGCCTTACGACGCAATTCGCGGGATAGTCGATGTATTGACAGTACACCACGGCATGCGCTGGCCGACTGGTAGTCACCGTCATCCCGCTGATGCTACCGATCAGCACGGCGAATAATCCGAAAGCGGTTTTCATCACATACTCCTACTTATTTCGGAGTGTGTTTTTTGAACCGGACGACAATAGCCGTCTTGATCTATATCAATTAATCCGGGGATGCCTCGAAAGATCTATCTGTCAAATGGGGGCACTCTGATTACGGCGAGTTACGAGGATACCTGATCGACCGCATAATCCGGAACGATAAAATCTTTAGACATTTTGATCAGGAACCGCACCGGCGGAATCAACAAACGAAAGCACAATCGTGTCGGTCAAAATTGCCGCTGCGGCTCTGGCAAGAGGGCTCATGGGCATCTCCTCTGCGATTTCCCGCAACGGCGAATCCCATGTCCCACGTGATGAGGGCCCACGCCACACATTCGTCACGTTTAGACCGAAACGTGATATTCGCCGGAACTCGGTGGCGTTTCGGTCACCTCTGCTCCGGCGTCGCTTGAATTTTGATGTGCTTCGGGATAACCATCGCCGGCTTCACACACGCACGAGGCAGCACCATTCCTAATATTTTGGTAACCACAGGCTCAACAGCGTTCCCGCCGAACCTAGTTGAGGCCGACTTTCAACATCGAGATGTCTCGGCTGGCGGTAAACGTCTCGCCGGGGAACAGCACCGAGTTCCAGGTCAAGCTATTGAGGTTGAGATAGTCGAACTCAAGCTTGGTTGACCAATTGGCTGCAAACGCCCATTCCAGCCCAGCGCCAGACAACCAGCCATTGTTGTTATTGGAGGCGCTGACCGATGCGCCGGTGCTCAGGTTGGTGATGGTCGCGGTATTCTTAACCCAGCCGCCCCCTCCCTTGACGTAAAACAGCATTCGGTCAGCCGCAAAACCGATCCGGCCGGCCAATGACCTTACCCAATCTGTACTTGCAGAAGCCTGGAGCGTTCCTATCGCTGTGGGAATCCCGTTCCCGGTAGCGCTAAGCGAAGTCCAGTCGAAGTCACCTTCGACGCCAAATACGATGTTGTTACTGGTTTGATAATTGAATCCAACCACCCCTCCACCGATGAAGCCGTCATGGCTCGTGCTTGCATTGAGGCCGAAGAGACTGTCGGTCACGGTGCCATTTGCCCAAGCGCCTCCGAGCTCGCCCCCGATATAGAAGCCATTCCAGCTGAATTGCGGCGGTGGCGGTGGGGCCGGGGGGGCTTTCACCCTCATATCGGCAGCTTCGGCAGCCACCGGAATCATCAACGCTGTCAACATAACGAGCCCAACATGATTTTTCATGACATCCCTCCGATGCCGCTCCCGGGTTGAGTCGAACTATCGGGCGCCTGCGCTTGCGGCTGCGGCGTAAGGGGCCTGGCGACGCGAAGATGAGGTTGCGTCCGTGCGTCCATGAACTGCAGGAGTGATGAAGACATTGATGCGAAACGGTCGAGACCGTCGATCGGAAAACCCGCTTTGGGTCACGCGAGGAAAGAACGCGTGTTTTTGATTGGGACCGATCAGCGGATCACATCAGGGCCAGCGGTCAAAACGGCCGCACTGAAAGGCCGGGTACATGACTGCACCCGAATGCTTCGCCGATAGTCAGAATCCTCTTGCACCGCTGGCGCCGTCCATACATGACCCAAACCAGACCTCAGAAACCTCACTGCGCGGCCCGCCGCAAGAATCGCGCGATAGTTGCCGATTTGCCGCATTCGATGAGAAACTCGCGACCGGTAACACATAACCTCCGGTTTTCCGTTCAGCTAATTACGGTGATCCCAGTAGCTCGTTGCATGCGTGTTGCTGATTCTGCGACGCGTACCGTCCATGCGTCTTGCCTCGCGGGAGGTCCCGACGAGCCAAATCCACAATCGTAGTCCGTTTTTTTAATGCAGCCGTGGGTTGACCGCGTGCGGCGGCCCAATTCGTTGGCAGCGCGTGGGTGTCCGGCGCTTTCATCTCAGTGACCTACGCGCTGTGGCGTCTGATCATTGGCATTGCCGATTGATGGGAGCCGATATGGGGTGCGAACCGCGTCGACTGGGGTCCACATGGCCGCGCCAGGGCGCGACGTCACAGGCACGCGGCGGAGGCAAGTTTGTCTCGTCCAGATTGCTGGCGACAATCGCGCTTTTCGCAGCATCTACGGTTTCGACACACGCCCAGACCAACTGGACCGGAACGTTCTCCAACGGCTGGTTTAACGCTCTCAATTGGGGCGCCGGTGTTCCAACGACATTCAGCAGCGCAAACATTGACCTGTGACGCCCAATTCGACGGAGATCAGGGGCACGGGCGCAAAGGCCCAAAATCTTGCTGTCGGTCAAAACGGGGCAGGAATTCTTACAATCCGGACCGGCGGGACATTAGTCACTTCCTTCACGGCGGTCGGCAATTTATCGAGCTCGACAGGCGCTGTGACGGTAACCGATCCAGGCTCCAACTGGACGAATGCCGGCAGCGTCGTGGTCGGTGGCCAGGGCACGGGCACCCTTACAATTCAAGACGGCGGCACGGTGAACAGTGGCGGCGGCGGCTCCGTCGGATTGTCTGTCGGCTCGACCGGCGCGGTGACGGTGACCGGCCCGGGCTCCAGTTGGAACAACAGTCCAGGCGGCGGGCTCAATATCGGCAGTTTTGGCATAGGCACACTCACCATCGTGAACGGTGGGATGGTGATCAATAACACCGCCTTCACCGCCAACATCGGCAATGCTGCAAACTCGCTGGGTACAGTGAGGGTGGCCGGCGCAGGCTCCACCTGGAGCAACGGTTCGGGGGTGAACGTTGGAAACTCGGGAACCGGCACGCTCACCATTGCGGAAGGCGGCATTGTCACCGGGACTGTTGCGATCGGGACGAACGCCGGTGCGATTGGAACGCTCAACATCGGCGCAGGCGCTGGCAACCCGGCGGCTTCACCCGGCACGCTTACGGGGTCGAGCGTCGCCTTTGGATTCGGCACTGGTACAATCAACTTCAATCACACATTCTCCGACTACGTGTTTGCGCCTGCAATCACCGGCAATGGTACTGTCAACGTGCTCGCCGGCACCACAATATTCACAGGTGCCAATAGCTACAGCGGAGTGACGAACGTCGACGCGGGCACATTGCGGGCGGGCGCGCTGAATACGTTCAGTCCAAATTCGGCAGTGACGGTCGCGAGTGGGGGAACGCTCGATCTCAACGGCTTCAACCAGACCGTCCCCAGCGTCACCAATGCCGGCTTGGTGAACATGGGCACGGGCACGGCTCCGGGCACGCTCTTGACGACGACCAGCTACACCGGAGCAGGCGGAACGATCGCACTGAACACCTTTCTGGGGGGCGACGGCTCGCCGTCGGACCAGCTTGTCATCAACGGCGGCGCAGCTGGGGGCAACTCATCCTTGCGGATCACCAACGCGGGCGGCGGCGGCGCACTCACCGCCGGCAACGGCATCCTGGTTGTGAGTGCGATCAACGGCGGCACCACCGCGCCGGGCGCGTTCGCGCTCGGGGGCCCGGTGGAGGCCGGCGCGCTTTCCTATCTGTTGTTCCGTGGCAGCACCGATGCCAGCGGGCCGCAGGACTGGTATCTGCGCTCGACGCCAGGCCCCGACTGATCCGCAATGCGCCACACCAACGCCGCCAGGGCTGGGGATCCCGGACTTTCGTCCGGCGGTGCCGCTCTACACAGCGCTGTCGCCGCTTGCGACCCAATATGGTTTCAGCGTGCTCGGCACACTGCATGAGCGCATGGGAGGCCCCTATGCGATGGTCGATCCCGGCGGCGGCGCCCGCGCCGCCTATGCGGCCGATCTCAAGGCAGTGCCGGCGGCGGCACCTGCGACCAGCCCCCCGGCGATTTGGGGCCGCCTGCTGGGCGAATTGGGCAAGCGCGACAATGACAGCTTCTTCTCGGCCGGCCCTGACTACACGTGGCACTTTAGCGGGCTGCAGAGCGGGTTCGACCTGTGGCGCCGCGAGGGCCGCGACGGAGCACGCGATCATGCCGGCGTCTACGGCGCCTTCGGCGCGATCGACGCCGATGTGCAGCGGGTGTTCCGCCTGCTCGGCCCGACCGCCGGCTCGATCGCCATGGAGGCCGTCTCGTTGGGCGGCTACTGGACCCATTACGGTCCGAGCGGCTGGTATGTCGACGCCGTGACGCAGGGCACCTGGTACGATTCCGATGCGCACAGCGCCACCGGGCCGGCACTGCACACCAATGGCCTCGGCTGGGCGGGCTCGCTTGAAGGCGGCTACCCGATCGCGCTGGCGGGGCGTCTGGTTCTCGAGGGGCATTGAGGATGTTGAATAGTCGTTCTCTGCGCGGAAAGTTAGCGAAGGCGGTGGCTAATGATCCGCGCCGCTGTCACTTTTCGTCAATTTAATCCGACCCGTTTCGACGTGATCGACCGTCCCGACGTGGACTCCGTCTGCGCGGGTTACTTCCATGCTCTCTGGTTTTGCTCGCGCCAACCATTTTGAGTACCTTCCTGGATAACCATAACGCGCATGTCAGCAATGGGTCAAAATGGTACATCGCAGAATGTCGCCCAATGACGACCGCTTTTGCCTCGTGAGCGGACTCACCATTGGCTCTGCCGAATGTCGCAGATTGGCCCAGGCCGTGTAAAAACGCGGATTGTTGGCAGCCTGCTTGCGTGCCCGCTGATGCGGTCGAGATTTGACGGATCGGCGCGGGGGAATTTCTGGAATCGAGCCCCACGAGCCCTGGTGACGTCCTAGGTCATCTGCACGGGCTGATTTAGGCACGCCAAGGCGCGCCTCAGGCGCGCATGGCGACCATCAATCCGTCAACGCCCAGAATCTGAATGATCCGCTTCATATTGTAGGCCAACACATGCAGCGCCATTTCGCTCGCCACTTTGGCCAACGTTCTCATCTGGAAGTGCGTGGCGCCCATCCACGCCTTGATGGTCCCGAACGGATGCTCCACGGTCTGGCGGCGCACACGCATCTTGTCCGGGTTGCGGTCGAGCCGGTCCTGCACAGTCTCAAGAACGGCCTCGTGCTCCCACCGCGATATCCGTCGCTCCTTGCCGGGCGTGCACTGAGCCTTCAGGGCGCACGTCTCACAAGCTGTTGTCCAGTAGCGGCGGAGCATCTTGCCAGCTTCCTCGGTCGTGAACCGATAGGTCAGCCGCCAGGAATTTCCGCTCGTGGGACGCGCCCGAAGTCTCCCCACTGTATCCGACCTGCGGCAGGGCAGCGTATTACGGCGATACCGCATTATTGATTTAAATCAAACCACGGGCGGCCGGCTACACTATTAATCTCGAGGGATGCGAGATTTCGCGTCCGAAACCGGAGAGCTTTGTGGCCGCTCCGCCTAACCCAGCTGTCTCAGAACACATGCCGTCGTTTTTCACCGCTCCCGGTGAGACCGACGTACTCATGGTCATCACGGCCCTCATCCTAGCAGTCTCGATCCTGATGTTCGGCATCTTGTTCCTTCGCTTGCACTCGTTACCCGAGCGCATGGCGCATGGGGCCGGCAAACTGCAGCTCGAGATTGTTGCGGTGCTATGCCTTATTGCCCTGCTCACTCACATACACGCGTTTTGGATTGCGGCACTGTTGCTTGCCCTGATCGAATTCCCCGACTTCCCGGGCTGGCTCGGCAGGATAGCGGGGGCGGTTGAGAGAATTGCGGGGCTGAAGCCCGGCGAGGGTACGGCAGCTGAGGCGATGCCGCAAAAGACAACTATCGATACAAGCCAGACCAGACCCGCGGCTGCACCGCCGCAGGAGATCGGAAGTCGCCCCGCAAAGAAAAAGGAGGCGACCCGTGCTTGAGCTGATGGTCTGCTCGATACTGACAATCCTCCCTGATTATCTCTTCCGCCGGTACGTGCAGGGAAAACGACTGGGCAAGGAAATCACGCTTTATTCTGTATGGTTCGAGCTGAGGTGGGGCATCACATCTTGCCTGATTCTCACGATCCTCCTCATAACGACGGTTTTTTACAATCATCCGTCCACGAGCAGCGTCACTTTATTCTTCAGGACCGTTCCAATTCTTCCGGAGGCGAACGGGCGCGTTGCTAAGATCTACGTCGGGTATACCGGCCATGTCGAGAAGGGAGCGCCGATCTTCGAACTCGACAACTCGAAGCAGCAGGCGGCCGTAGAGACGGCGCGACGCAAGATTGCGGAAGTCGATACTGACGTGACGGTGGCGAAGCTCGAAGTTCGGAAAAGCAACGCCCAGATCGAGGAGGCCAAGAATTCGCTCCAGCAGGCGATTGACGAGTTCGAGACCAAGAAATATTTGGGAAGCAGAGGTGCCGCGCCGGCGCGCGAGGTCGAGCGTCTGCAGCTTCTTGTCAAGGGTCGCGAGGCAACCCTTGCGGGGGCCACGGCCGCCAGGGACGTGGCGCAGGGGCGGGTCTCCACTCAACTCCCGGCTGACAAGGCCAGTGCCGAAGCCGCGATGGCCGAGGCCGAGGTGGAATTGAACAAGACGGTCATCCGAGCCGGAGTGAGCGGTCAAGTTGAACAGTTCGTGCTCCGGGTCGGCGATATCGTCAATCCCGTGATGCGGCCGGCCGGGGTCCTGATCCCGGATGGTGCCGGACGGACGCTGTTCGCCGGTTTCGGACAGATCGAGGCGCAGGTCATGAAAGTCGGAATGGCCGCCGAAGTCACTTGCGTATCCAAGCCCTTCGCGATCATTCCCATGGTGGTCACGGACGTTCAGGACTACATCGCCGCCGGCCAATTCCGAGGCGGCGAGCAACTGATCGACCCGCAGCAGGTGACACGGCCCGGCACACTCATCGCGACGCTCGAGCCGCTCTACAAAGGCGGCCTCGATGGGGTAACCCCAGGCAGCAGCTGCATCGCCAACGCCTATTCAAGCAATCATGACGAGATTGTTGCAAAAGATACCGGCGCGATACGCGGGGCTACCCTTCACGCCGTCGACGCCCTTGCCATCGTGCATGCGATAATTCTACGGCTTCAGGCCCTCGTCCTTCCGTTCCAAACTCTCGTGTTCAGTGGACACTGAAGCCAACAGCAACGCACTCCTTGGGTGACGGAGAAATGTCGGCTCCGCGCCGCTGAGACGCTTTCTACTATACACCCCGGCCGCCAAAAAAACGATCCCTTCAACATCGCGCAGGCGGAGCGCCGGGCCATGCAAGCTGGGCAAGCCGGCCGGAATCGGTCCCGTCGTCGCAACCCCAGGCGCTCAAAAACCCAAACAGGGATGCCGATCGAAATCGCGACCACGCCAAGCGCAATCGGACGTCCGGGAAGAAGGCGCTCGCCGAAGATGAGCAGCGCGGTCGCGACGGTCGCGCGAATGCCGAAAATTGTGGAAATTCTTCGAGTGTGGTTGCCGCGCAACAGTCGGCCCAATTGTCCACGCTCGGCAGCCAAAAACAGCATCAACTTACCGATCCAACAGAAACGCGACTCTGCCGGGTTTCTTTCCAGCGGAAATACGGGCGGCTCATGAGGCCTGCCCACACGCCGAGGCCGAGCTCCTTCTTTGCATTGTTTGCTGCAGCACATCAAAAATGACGGCGGTTGACCAGCCAAACATGAGCACGCCGTTCATTGCCGTTATTGGGCTGAGGAGCCGCCAGCGCTCGACCGGGACTACGTCCCCATATCCCAGAGTGGTGTAGTTCACGAATGCAAAATAGTAGAGGTCAGCGCTGGCAGGTGCGACATTGAAAATTGCGTAGGCCAGCGACCAAATCATCACCTCGGAGACATGCGCAGCCATCAGTACTGAAACAGTAGCAGTCATGACGAGGACCAGAAGCAACCTCGGCCGCGAGGCATGTGCCGCACTCGTCACCTGCGATGCCCAGACCACAGCCGTCATTACGAGCGCGTGGATCACAATGTTGCAAACGCTGATGTCCGCCCCTACGGCGATCTGACGGATCACACCTCGGCTCCTTGTCCAACCCAGGTAGCTTATCACCCTAAATCGCGACCGTGTCGCACCTTGGCGGCCACCATCAAGGCGCGTCGACGAGGACCCGCAGGCGATGCGTCGGTGGCGCGAGACGGTCGAGCGCCCCTTCGGTACGCTCAAAATGCGAATGGCGCAACGCACTTTCTGATGAAACGGCTGCCGAAGGTTGCCACCGAGATGGCACTGCACCTGCTCGCCTACAATCTCACGCGCCTCATGAACATCGTGGGCATCCAGCCCTTTATGGCGGCGATGGCGGCATAGAGCGGATGAAAGGACCGGAAACCGCACCGAGGCCGGGTCCAGCCGTCCGAGCCCCTGCCGCAACGTATTTACACGACCAATACCCAAAACCGACATCGGGTGCATGGATTGGCACTAGGGCAAACCTAGCCCGACGTCGCACCAAGTTTGATCTATGTCAACATCACCTATCCTTTGCCACTCATAATGTGTTTGGCCGCGCCCGAAGCGGTTCCATCAGCTTTCGGTTCGCGTGCGATAAGGAGGATCATCATGCATCGGACGAAGAGTCTCTCGACTAAGTCAGTGACAGTTGCGGGAATTGCGGCCAGCCTCATGTTGGCGTTTGCAGGTGTCACTCTCAGTCCAGCACCGGCTAGGGCCGTGGTTTACTGCCAGTACACTGAATATCCGAGCGGTTGCGTGGCGAGGGCCGGCGTCGTGCTCAGGCCTCGTCCGGTGGCGCGCGCTGCGGTCCGTCATAACGCCGGTGGCAATTTAAATGGCGGCGTCAATCGCGTGGGGGTGCGGCGGTAAAGCACTTGTTTACGGGTCACGACCTTGGCGGCAGACGGCAAGGCAGGTTCGTGACCCGTTCACATTTTTGTCATTAGCAATTCTTCTGTTCTCGGAGAAAGGAAGCCTGGGCCGGCGCCCCGGGGGGTCAAGTACGCGCCTGATCCGATTAGGGCCGCGACGGTGACGGGGCTCGATGCATCGATCCATGGACATGCGCGTTGCCAGCCGCGTCCATCGTCGTGCCGCCCTCCGGAAGGAGGGCGCTCCCTCCGCAATCGGTCGCAAGGTACTGTGGAGAGCGTTAGGCCAGCAGGCCGTCAAACTTCCCCGGTCCGCCACCCCCATCAGGCTGCCAGCCGGCGCGCATCCTAGCCCGCGCGCAGGGCGTCATGCCGAACTCGGCGGCATATTTGCAAAGATCGCGCGCGGCCTGCGTCGCGATTTTGACGAGCGGGTGCATGACGATATTGCCGGTCGAGCCCCGCGCTATAAGGCCTTCGGTTTGGAGCAGGCGTTCCGCCGTCATCCAGTGACCGAGGGACTGGCAGTAGGCACCGAAGATGGCGTGATCGAGAACCGTCAACAGGCCCAGCCGGCACAACTCGGGCGCCAGCCTGCGCCATTCGGCCTTGCCGGCTTCGGAGAGGAAGGACAACGGCTCCGGAACCTCCGCCGTCCGCTGCGGCTGCGGGCCAGCGCGAAGCTTGCGCTTCCCTGGGTTCCCGCGCCGGCGCGCCAACTCATATGGGATCACTCGTGACATGGCCGGCTCCAATGCTTTCACACTGGCCTCAACCCTACCCCACGTAAAAAAACTCGCCAACACTGCGGGTTCTAAAACGGAAGTGCCGCCGCGCCGCGAGTGAGGGCCCCTCGCCGATTTCGGTATGCCCCCCCGGCCCTAAGTAGGGCCACGACCGCTGTACCCGGGGCGCCCATGCGCCGGCGCGGGCGGGGCGCTAAACGTCAGGGGGCGTCGCGCACGCACACCCAAAGTGCGCAGCGGACATCATTTGACGATTTGAGCTACAAACCGATATCGGTCGGTGTCACTCGATCACCGCGTCGCCGAGGGCAAGCCGGCTCGACGGAACTTCGAGCCCAAATCCCGAGCTTTCGTGGCTCAGGATAGGCGTCACATCTTGGCGAACGCTGGACGAGCAATCCCTCAGCCTCGTCAGAGTGGCGGTGACCGTCCGCCCCAATTGCTTAATCGCTTCGTCGGTGAGGATCGATCTCGCACTTCCGAGCCGGTCGACGCTGACATGCACGACGGTCAGTGCCTCCTTGAGTTGCTCCAGCTCGCCTTGAAGGGCTGGGTGTTCTCCTGTCTTGATCTCCCGAAGGGTGTTGCCAAGCGTGCTAACTTCCACCGTCAGGCTTCGGATATTCGCCAGCACGTCTTTCTGTGGCAGGTCGACTTTCGACAGCACGGCCTCGGTCGTCGTTGCAACGATGTTTTCGGCGAAACGGTTGATGCGCGCAATCGCGACGAGCGCAACGATCGCGGCAACGATTATCAGCATTGCGGTCGCATTGATCAGCGCCAGCAGCAACTGCCCGGGGAGCCTCCACAACCGCGCAGAAACGCCACTGCCATCGGGCTCGGCCATGGTCGCCTCCTGCCGTCTTTGGCGACCGTGACGAAACCGACGTGCTGCCTTACGCAGAAGGTTACGTCTATGTCGGTCCCTGCGTGCCCCTTCCGGCATAGATCAGTGTCGACGCCTCTGCTCTTTGATCTAAATCAAAACAAGCACTTTGGAATTGGCATCTACATAGGCATTCGCCAACCTGCGTGGAGTCTCGAAATGAGCGAAACCACCAAATCGGAAGCGATCTCCCGTCGAAGGGCTCTTTCGCTTTTCGGAACACTTGCTGCCTTCGCTGTCGCAGCATCCACTACCGCCCTGACGCCTTCCGATGCTGAGGCTGGGACCCCTGAGATAGCTGTGACCCCTGGGACCGCTGGCACCGCAGGCATGCAGCGGCGCCAGGAGCGGCGTTCAGAACGGCACGAGCGACGTGAAGAGCGGCGCACAGCGCGCACGGAGCGACGTGAGGAGCGGCGCACAGGTTCCGCTACCGGCACAGGTACCGTTACAACTAACGGCATAGGTGCTGGGCAGAAACAATAGTTCCCCTCCCTTGGCAAAGTCACAAGGAGACGCCGACCGGCAGGTCGAGGCCCAGGGGGCCTATTCGACGGTTGGCTCGGATCCGTGACCATCCAAATCCAACCAGGCTTCAAGAGCGCCGCGTGACCCGTGTATCTCCGTCTTGACCGCTCCGGAGTTGTTCGCGCCAAACGATCGAGGGCGTCGTCGCGGAGACGGTCGAGGTCCCGTTCCCCTTGCTTAGCCATGGCGATGATCCGCAGCGGGAGCTCCTCCCGCGTCGCCTCGGCGTGATCCATTGACGTGAAGCTACGCTCGTCGTCTGCAGCGAGCGCCAAGCACCCTCAAATGCATACCCGAGGAGGCGCGGTGATGCCCCGCGGGCGATACCGCCACCTTGATCTAGATCAAATTCGTTTGATGCATGTCCAGTACGATCTTCTGAGAGGCAGGTCCAGAGGTTTTCAAGAGGCATGTCCACCGGAGGATAGTTGAATGTCGACGGGAGATAATCGCCACCCAGCTCGAATCGACCAGCTTTTTGCGGGTCCTGGCGCGCGCGCCGATCGGTGGCGAGAATCTGGTGGAATTTATGCTCGCAACAAACATTGCCGGATGAACGGGTGACGTCATGATCGATTGGTTCGCCCACACACTTCGGAGTTATCCGGAAATAGCGATCTTCCTGTCTTTGGCCCTCGGGTATTACTTCGGCTCCTTCACCTACAAAGGTCTCGGGCTTGGGGCGGTAACCGCGACGTTGATCGCGGCGGTGATCATCGGCCAGCTCGGAATCACGATTACCGGGCCGCTCAAGCCAACCTTCTTCCTGATGTTTCTGTTCGCCATCGGCTACGGGGTGGGACCGCAATTCGTGCGCGGCATCGCGAAGGACGGGGCTCCGCAGGCATTGTTTGCCGTGGTGGTGTGCGTGTTTTGTCTGGGGGCCGGCTATGTCGGCGCAAGGGTGGCCGGTTATGATGTCGGGTCCGCAGCGGGGCTCTATGCAGGCTCGCAGACGATTTCGGCGTCGATGGGTCTGGCAACCGACGCGATCAACCGCCTCGGTCTGTCACCGGAGGAAACCAAGAAGCTGCTGGATGGGATGCCGGTCGCCTACGCCGTTACCTACATCTTTGGCACGATGGGGTCCGCGATTGTTCTTGCTTTGATGGGCCCGGCGCTCCTCGGTATCGATCTGGAGGCCGCGTGTAAACGCTACGAGGAGAAGCATGGTGGCAAGAAGGAACAGGGCGGTCCCGGCACGGCTTGGCAGCAATTCGAGCTGCGCGCATTCCGTGTCAAGGACGGGGGCCAGGCTGTGGGCAAGACGGCGCAAGAAGCCGAGGCGCTAGTGCCCGGCCAGCGGGTGTTCATCCAACGTATTCGGCGTGGCGGCAGCATCATGGATGCGACTGCAGACGTTGTGATCCAGGCGGGAGACGTTGTCGCAGTGGCCGGCCGCCGCGAGGTGCTGGTGAAACTGATCGGCACCACTGCCGAGGAAGTTGACGACCGCGAGTTGCTGGCGGTGCCTGCGGAAGGTGTCGACGTCTACGTGACCAGCAAAGAGGCCGACGGAAAAACACTCACCGAGCTGGCGAGATCCCCATGGGCGCGCGGCGTGTTTCTGCGCAAGATCACCCGGGGAGTGACCGCGACCGACATCCCAATCTTGCCGGAGACGCAAGTGCAACGAGGCGATATTGTCAATCTCGTCGGACGCACCCAGGATGTGACGGCGGCAACCAAGACATTGGGCTACCCCGACCGCGCGACCGACGTGGCCGATGTGGCGTTTATTGGTGCGGCCATCGCGCTCGGCGCGCTGCTCGGCGCGGTTGTCTACAAGGTCGGAAGCGTGCCGCTCACCCTGTCCACCTCCGGCGGTGCGCTGATTTCTGGGCTCTTCTTCGGGTGGCTGCGCTCGGTGCGCCCGACCTTCGGACGGATCCCGTCGCCGACCGTGTGGTTCATGAATTCGGTCGGCTTAAACGTGTTCATCGCCGTCGTTGGCATCTCGTCCGGGCCGGGCTTTGTCTCCGGACTGCAACAGCTTGGCTTCAGCCTCTTCCTGTGGGGTGTTGCAGTTACGACAGTGCCGCTGATTCTGGCGATGTACGTGGGGAAATATCTGTTCCGCTTCGACGACGCGATTATTTTGGGCTGCTGCTCCGGTGCGCGCACCACGACGGCCTCGCTCGGCATGATCAATGATCGCGCCAAGAGTCAGATTCCAGGGCTCGGTTACACTGTCACCTACGCGGTGGGAAACACATTGCTGACGGTTTGGGGAATGGTTCTGGTCATGCTGCTGACTTAGCCACGAAAGGCGGGAGATTGCCCTGCATAATGCCCTACGACATCGGTAACAGCATGCTGTCATCTCCAACGTAGTGATCGTTCTTCCGTTACGTCTTAACTCAATTGGAACCAGGAGCGAGCCATGGCTGACATTCTCACACTGCGCAAGTTTGAGGCCTTGAGTCCTTTCGAGATCAAGGACGAGCTGATCAATCTCGCCAACAAGACCTCCAGGACCACACAATCCGCGTTCCTGAATGCGGGCCGTGGCAATCCAAATTGGATTGCCACCACGCCACGCGAAGGCTTTTTCCTGCTCGGTCAATTTGCCCTCACCGAGAGCAAGCGCGTAATGGAGCATCCGGCCGGAATCGGCGGAATGCCGCTGGCCAAAGGCATCGCAACGCGATTCGCAACGTGGCTCGCAGCACATGCCGAGATGCCCGGCGCAACCTTCCTTTCATCGATGGTGAAGTTTGCTACCAAAACGTTTGGATTTGATCCCGACGCGTTCGTCCACGAACTTGTCGATTCGATCATCGGCGACAACTATCCGGTACCCGATCGCATGCTGGTCCACAATGAACGGATTGTACATGAATATCTGATGTGGGCGATGTGCGGAAAGCCGCGGCCCTCCGGCAAGTTCGATCTTTACGCAGTCGAGGGCGGTACCGCCGCGATGTGCTACATCTTCAAGTCGTTGAAGGCCAATCGGTTGTTGCACCCGGGCGACACTATTGCGCTCGGCACGCCAATTTTCACGCCCTATCTCGAGATGACGCATCTCGAAGACTACGACCTCAAGGTCGTTCATGTCAGAGCGCCGCAGGAAAACAAGTTCCAGTTCACGGACGACGAGATTAAGAAGCTCGAAGATCCGAAGATCAAGGCGTTCTTCATCGTCAATCCAGGCAACCCTACCGGCATGGCGCTAAGCAAGGAGACCATCGGCAAACTTACCAAGTTGGTGAAGAACAAGCGTCCGGATCTCATGCTATTGACAGACGACGTATATGGCACGTTCGTTGATGATTTCCGGTCCTTGCTCGGCGAGTTGCCGCAGAACACGATCGGCGTCTATTCCTATTCGAAATACTTTGGCTGCACCGGGTGGCGGCTCGGTGTGATCGCCGTGCATGAGGACAACATCTTCGATAAAATGATCGCCAAGCTTCCGGACGCTGACGTGTCGGCGCTGGACAAGCGCTACGGCGCACTGACGCTCGAGCCGCGCAAGATCAAGTTCATCGATCGCATCGTCGCTGACAGCCGCGACGTGGCGCTCAACCACACGGCCGGGCTGTCGTTGCCGCAGCAGGTGATGATGAGTCTGTTCTCGCTCTGCGAGATGATGGATGCAGAAAAGCACTATCAGACTGCCTGCAAAGAGATCGTCAATCGGCGCGCATGGGCCATGATCGAGAGCATGGGTCTCAAGCTCAGCCCAAATCCACACTATGATGCTTATTACGGCCTGATCGACTTCGAATTCTGGGCGCGCAAGAACATCGGTGACAAGGCCGTCGACTACCTGAAGAAGAACGTCCACCCGCTCGATCTCGCTTTCCGGTTGGCCGAGGATCATGGAATCGTGCTGCTCAACGGCGGTGGGTTCGAGGCCCCTAACTGGTCGCTTCGCGTTTCCTTGGCGAACCTGCCAGACGAGGCCTACGAAGATATCGGGCGTGGTGTTCGGACCATTGCGCGGGGTTATCGGGATGCATACGAGGCGTCGAAGGCTCCGCTTAAGGAAGTGGAGCCGGCAAGATAGGCCAAGTGTACGCGGATCGCCTGTACGCGGATCGCCGCCGCCATCGCCAACGTCGTTTTGACAGTGCTTGGACCGATAATTGTCGGGCTTACGTTTGCTGCATGAGCGGGCGTCGAATACGCGCAACGTTGATGTGCCGTAGGCGTCGCTGCGTCGCCCGGCGGGCCTTCACGGGCGCTTCTTCTTGGCGGGCGGCGGGGGCGGTGGCGGCGCCGGTTGCAACTGGGCCACCACGGGGTTGGGCTCGAGCGTGGGCGGCGTCATGTCGATCAGCGCGCTCTTGGCGGCTGGAACGGGCCGCACTGGCACGGTCTGCGACAGATAGCCCTCGAGCGTTAGGAGGTCACGGTGAACGGGTCGGTGACCGGCGTCGACAACGCGCACGGGGTTTGGCAGGTGCCGCCGTTGGAGGTGCTGGCCAATGCGCCCGGCGGGTTGGAATCGATCGTCACGACGGCGTCGGTCTCCGGCGCCGGCAGCAGTCTGGAGAGCGGAATGTTCGAGTCCACCCCCGAGCAGCCGACCAGCGCACAGCCCAATCCAACCGCAACGGACACGCGGGTCAGGTCCAACTCCGTCGCCAACTCCGTCTCCACATCCGCCTAGAGCTGAGCGGTCTCGGCCGCTCGTGTTATTCTGATCTCAGAAGGGGTAATACCGCAAAGACGTCAGGAAGACGTTATTGCTGGTCGAGACGGCGCCGCCATTCCCCGGGACGGTGTCGAAGGATTTGCGCTGGATGTACTCCCATTGCGCACCCGCCGCCACTCGCCCATAGCTGCCCTTGTAGAGGTTCTGCCAGAAGCCAGCGGAGACCATGTCCACTTCCTTGTTGACGGCGGCACAGTTGGACACGCCGCCGGTGAACGAGGCGCCGGTCGTGATCTCGCACCCGGTATTGACGACGGTGGGGTTGCCAAATCCGATCAGGCCGGTGCCGGACGCGAACAGATTGGGGTCGGCTCTTTCAAATCCCGCGTAGCCATAGAGGTCCAACCCTTCCCAAGGATGGGCAACCGCTCCCACCAACGCTTGCAGCCCCGTGATGGGTGACAAGGTGCCATCCGATGCGACAACGACATCGGACAATTGGGCCTCGCCGTATCGGCCGATTCCTTTGCCGTAAAGGACCGAGCCCTGAATATCCAGGTATTTCGGCACAACATGCAGCAGTGCCGAGCCGCCGACGCCCCAACCGGTCGTAATGTGCGAGTCCGCGTTACCGACATTTGCCGCGGTCGTCGGACATGTTCCGTCCGCATCGACCACCGAGCAGACAAACACGCTGTTGGTGAAGAAGCGAACGAGCCCGACTGTTTCGAAATGGCCCCAGTCCGCCGGGTCGAAAGCCAATTTTCCGATGATATCCGGCGCCGTTTCCGTGTTGAAGTTGTTGACGAAGGCGCCGCTTCCCAAGAACGTGTTGCCAGGGTTTGCCCAGTTCACGATCAAGCCGTTCAACGTGCCGCCGTTGGCGATGGCACCGGCGCCGCTAAACACCAGCTCGGCGGGAGCCTCCAACGAGAGGCCGGCCGAAAACTCCGGCCCGAACTCTTTCACCATCCGGATTTGCCAGCTGCGTGTGTAGTTGAAGCCGACGTTGTCATTCGCCTCGATCGTCAGCGGAATGTTCTCCTTGCGCGGCGTGATGCCGACCGTGTTCTGCGTCAGCAGGCTCCAGGCCTGACCCGCGAGGAGATGGAAGCCCCAAGTGCTGTTGTCATAGGTGAAATAAGCTTGACGCAGCCGCATGTCCCAGCTGTTGGTCTGATTGTAGTTCGACGTGATGCCGGTCCCCAGGAAATCCATTTCGTAATAGCCGGCGAGCTTTTGCACGGGGTCCACGGCACCTTCGACCAGCAAGGAAAGGCGGCTCGCGCGGGCGCTGCCCCGGAACTCATGTTCGCTGTATTGCGGGGAGAACGGATAAGGGGTCGAAGTGTAGGGCGTTCCCATATCCGAGACCGTATTGTGCTGACGAAAAACCGTCTGAGCTGCCAGGTAGCCGCCCCACGTCAGCTTTATCGGCGGGGGTGGCGGGGCTTTGACAAACTTCGCGGGTTTTACCGCTACGTCGGCGGCGTAGGCCCCTTGCGGATCTTCCGTTGTGGCGGCTTTCCTTTTCGCTTGCGCCATCTCGGCCTTGAGCGCCTTGATCTGCTCCTGTTGCTGCTCCAGCAGGCGCTGCATACGGTCAAGCTTGTCGGCCATATCCGGGCTCGATTGAGCTTGCGCGAGGACCGGCATTAGGACCAATGCCCCGAAGTATACGCCGCCATGCAGAAATGTTTTGAGACGCATTTGATCCCTCTTCAAAATAGGCGGCGCGGAGCACCCGATGCGTCTGGTCGATCGATCTGGTCCGTGCTGGCTGGGGCCGACTGAGCGTTTGCGGATTCCGTAGCGAAAATCGCCGCCAGACCCACGGCATCCACTAATGGACAATGATTTTTGAACATGAGCTGCCCGCTCAGCAAGCAATCGAGTGGATGCTTTCAGGGGCAACTTCCGGCCGACGACGCGCGGCAGACTGTGCGAACGTCGTTGCCACCAGAAAGTAGCTACCAACTCATCAGTTCCCGCAACGATGCTGGAGGAGGCCGCTCATGGCAAGACAAGAACGAAATGTCAGAGGCGCCAGTTGATGTTTTTCTTGTGGGCTGTGACACATTGGCTACAGATTTGTGGATTGTGTCGCCAGATTGTTGATAACTCTTGTCGCAAAGTCCTAGCCTGATTTGTTGTTCGTCGCGAGAGGCGCACTTGAGCAAGCGCGCTGAACCGTCACAGGTACCCTGATGTGGAATCCAACAAGGAATAGGGTCGCCGAATGTCCCCTGGATATGAATCGCGTGCCCCAGCGTCAAATCGAATCGAATCGATTCGGTCTTTGGCACGCGCGCTTGGTTTCAGGCTCAGGTCCTGGAGTAGCACCGGCAGTCGATGCGGCGCGGTTAGGGCGCCAACCACGAGGCGTGTCTGGAGCGTAGCCGTCGGCATGGGCATAAAATTAGCCCCGGGATTGCCCCCGAGGCTCAGGTGTAATGACCGGTTCCCCGGGGCCGCGTGTCAACTGCGCGCGGGGTAGCCCCATCGCTAGTACCTCGTCATTACGGGTTGTTCGTACCCGCCGAATCTGAAGTTGATGCCGGCTTTCAGCATCGCGATGTTTCGGCTGGCGGTAAAGCTATCGCCCGCGATAAACACCGGGTTCCAGCTAAAGTCTCGAAGACCCAGATAATCAAACTCAACCTTGGCGGACCAATTGGAGGCAAACGCATACTCCAGGCCACCGCCCAACAACCAACCACTGTTGTTATTCGATGCGCTGACTGATGCCCCGGTGGTCAAGTTGGTGACGCTCGCGGTATTCTGAACCCAGCCAGCGCCACCCTTGACGTAAAATAGCGCACGATCGGACGCGATGCCAATCCGGCCGGCCAATGACGCAATCCAATCAGTGTTGGCGGAGGCTTGAAGCGTTCCGAACGCTGTGGGCGCTCCATTCCCGGTAGCGTTCAGCGAAGTCCAGTCGAAGTCCCCTTCGACGCCGAACACAATGTTGCTGGTTTGATAATTGAATCCGACAACGCCTCCACCGAGGAATCCAGAATGGTTTGTGCTTACGCTAAGGCCAAGAAGATTGTCGGTCACGCTGCCGTTTGCCCACGCACCACCGATCTCACCGCCGATGTAGAAACCGCTCCAGCTAAATGGCGGGGGTGGCGGCGGAGCCAGGGGAGCCTTCACCCTCATGTCAGCAGCCTCGGCTACCACCGGAATCACCAACGCTGTCAAAACAGCTAAGCCCGCATACGTCCTCATGAGCCCCTCCAATGAATTTCCGCGAATCAGACAATACGCTCGCTACCTGAACGAACTTTAGCGATTGTGGATAAAGCGCGAAAAAAGTTTATGTGTTGCAGTCGCGCAACTCGCGGTAGCATGGTGTGGATACAAGACTCATTCGAACTGATGTGTGCACCGGTTTTTGCCTGTTAGTTACCGGCCGGAGATTCCGAGAGCGTCAGCCATTCTGACCAGATCGGCCAGCGATCGCGCGCCAAGCTTTTTCATTGCGTTGTGGCGAAGAACCTTGACGAAGTTCTCACTTTGGCCCATCGCCAGCTGCGGCCCGTTTATTCATCAGGCGATGAGAAGCGAGGTGCAAGTCGCGCGATTTCCCTCGGCGTCTTGTCTGGCGCGATCCCGGTCGAGGGCGATCGCACGGCATCCAGAATGTCCTGGCCGCGAAACGGCCGAGCACGAGGCCATTGGTGACCTCAGCGTCGGGCCACAGTCTGATGACGGCACCGCCGATCCGGCCGAGCGCTTTCGGCTTCGCGCCCGTGATCGGGCGTCGATGTATTCCACGGGGCTCGCCCGTGATGACGTCGGTGAAGCGCGAGAGGATGCAGGGCGCGATTCCGCTCTCCCACGGGCAGCGGGGATGAAACCTCAGACCGCCGTGGTCGGGCACGTCATCGAGCACGATGCCCCGGCTGGCGAGGTAGGCCGCTCCGGGCGGGCCGGCGATCGGACCGGCCGCGTTCCAGATGCCGGCGACGTACCTGAGCCTCTCCGCTGGGTCGTCCGCTTCCTTGCGGCGAGAAATGGGGGCTGGGGCCCCCCCATTTCTTTCCCTTCCCTTGCCGGTCAGCGTCTCGATCGCGGCGGCGAAGTCGCAGTCATCGAGCCACATCACCATGCCGATGACGTCGCCGGCGATGTCGGCCGGCTTGCAGCCCCGGCAATGCCAAACCTGTTTGGTGACATTGATGCTGAAGCGGTCGGTGCCGCCACACTTCCTCGACTTCGCCCGCGAGTTTTCGACACTCTCTCAGTGCTTCCGAGCGAGAACCCTCAATGCGGTTAAAGATTCCGCCTTCACCGCCAGGCGGTACGGGAATTGGGACCATCCGCGCCTGAGCTCCCTCTGGGCGCTTGGTTTGCTTGGTGGGATCGTCGAGAGGGTCTTCACCGGTCGAAAGAACTGGCAGCGCCCATCTTAGATTTTTCAGATCGGCATCTTGCATAGCCTTCTTCGATCGCAGCTTTCCGACTCCGCTCGTTACTAAATATGGCAATGCGGCTCGGTTGACGGTATTTGCAGTACTAAGACCTCGACCCCAAGCACTGGACAAGTAGATGACAAGCGGAGGCAGAGGGGATTCTCGGCGGCGAGATTTGACGGCAGCCAGGGCGGGCGCAAAGGGGCGACCCGTGCCTGCCACAGCCGCCGGCCGGAAACCCCGTTGAAGCGATCCGGGGGTCCCAGCATGGAAACAATCGTTGAAAGCGGTAATGGGTTCCTTAGGAAATGGAGGGTCACATAACGTGAACGGGACTGATTACGGCCGACTTAGGATCCGGAGATTAGCGCGGAGGGCACGCTCGTGTTATTTGCCTCGCGAACTCTCGGGATTGATCCAACCCAATTACCAATAGAGTTATGAATAGCTACTCAAGCGACGAGAACAGGATTCCCCCATTATGGAGAAATGCTGCTGTGACCCCCCCCCAAGACCTGCGACCCACGCTATCAAGCTGGCAATGACAAACATGGCCTTCTCCTGTTATTTCACCGAGCCAAAACCGTGTTAACCCAAAGCGGGCACAGCCCGATGGCAATAACCCGCAGCCGAGGAGATTTGTTCTTCCGTTTTCGACGGTTTGCTGTGTGTATTGAGGCGGTTGCGCGCGCTGCTGCGATGTTGGCTCCTTCGGTACCGTTATTTCCAACCGCGCGCACTGCGGAGAAACGGTGGGATATCAGGATTCGCGCTAGGAATTGTCCGAAGGACCGCATGTATCGCAACACAGCTTCGGGCCCGCCGCGGTGCGCATCCCTTCCTTGGACTCTCTGCACCAGTCGCATCTGGCGTTTCGCATCGCGTTGATCCCTTGTGGCCGATCCGCGTCACAGGTCCGAAGGCAAGCCACCGACCGCACTAATGCCCCGATGCCAGTTCTCCAGAGGTCTGACGCTTTCGATTAGGCGCCAAATATTCACCGCCTTGGCGGCATCGGCGCGTTTCTGCGAACCGTCACCCACGCCCGCTTGAACCGCCCACTGGGCAACGCGTCGAACTCGGCGCGACCTACGGTGACGGTCCGGCCGTCTGGCAACGGCACGGCGCCGCCGAGAGCGTCGACGGCCGCGACTAGATCCCTTTCCGCAGCAAGATATAATTCGACGAGCGATGCGATGTCGCGCATGAGCGGACTACCGCTCTCGGCGCGTAGAAGGTCAAGAAAATCGCGACAGTGCAGTCTCAGAAACGTGTCGCCAAACAGATCAATTCGACCGAAAGCCTCGCTCGCATGAGCGCGTACCGCCGGCTACCAGGGATAACGTGGCTGGCTATTTGAGCCGCCGGTTTTGTCGGTCTCGGCACCCCGCAGTTCGACCGATCGCGCGACGAGCGAAAGAAGGTCGAGATGCGGTTTGCTCACCTCAAGACCCATCATCGCTTCGAGCGAATGCGACTGAGAGGTCTCTCAGGCGCTCGCGACGAGTTCCACCTCGCCGCAATCGCGCAGAACCTCAAGACGCTTGCGATCCGTAGCGGGCGACCGCCGCCGAACATGCAGGGAGCATGCGTTGCGTGAACGGGCGTGGCGTCCAACGTCCATCAAGCGTTGGACGCCCGCGCAAATAACGCTCCTCCAGCCAGCGGGCAACGAAAAACGGGATCAGAGCTGGCCTGCCAAAGAGCGTTCGGAGGGCCTTGCCCTCCTCAACGGCGGCTTTTTCAACGCTATCGGTCAAAACCCGAAATGCTCATCGCGAGCACAGCCAGTCCGCTTTGCCCCCGACTCCGGACATATCGAGGCATCGCAGCGAACCGCCGCTTCGGGCCAGTCGTGGACTCTCGCGCCGCAAAAAAAGCGCTTCATGTCTCTTTGGTTTTGCCAGAGAACTGTTCCCGAAGCCTGCGGAAGACGTTGAATTACCGAGCGGGAGGATCTGAGCCCGTGGCGTGCGGACGGACGACACAATAGAAGCGGCGGCCTCCCGACGGTTCCACTTTTGCCCCCATCGCGGACATCCTGCTGCGCTGGACGCCTCTTGTGCGCGGGCGCCGAAGTTGCACAAATAGGCTGGCGGCCTTCAACCTGCTCCGGCCACCATCGCGGCGATCCGGTCAACCATCCAAAACGCGCCCAGCGAGCCCACCGCATAGGCCGGCATCATGCGCACCGGTCGCGGCCAGTTGATTTCGAGCTGACCGAAGGATCGCAGCAGGAGCAGCGTCAGCGCCACGAACATGAGCTGTCCGGCTTCGACGCCGAGATTGAACAGCAACAGGGCCAGGGGAATATCCACCTGCGGCAAACCAAGATTGACCAGCCCGCTCGCGAAGCCAAGCCCATGCACCAGCCCGAACGCAAAAGCGGCGAGCCAAGGCTGCCGCAGCGCCAGGCTCGTCTTTCCCTGCCAGGAACGCAGAACCTCGACGCCGACGAACATGATCGAAAGCGCGATGCCGGCATTGAGTGGCGCCGACGGTACATGCACGTAGCCAAGCGTCGCGGCCGCCAGCGTGATGCTGTGCGCAACCGTGAATGCCGTGATCGTCTTGAGCAGCATCCGGCGCTGGCGCACCATGAGCAACAGCCCGAGGACGAACAGCAGGTGGTCGACCCCGAACAGGATGTGCTCGATGCCTTGCATGAAGTAAGCGCCGACGATGCCGCCGATCCCCGGCGAGGTCGCGATCACGACCCACGGCTGCGATGGATGCACCAGCGTGGTCGTGTGGGAGCCGTCGAGCGCCTGCTGGCGCACCAGCACGTCGGTGATGGTTGCCTGCAATCCCACGAACTCGATGCGCTTTCCGGTTAGGCCGCTTCCGCCGGCATCGAGCAGTCGGCGCTCCAGCAGCATGCCGGAGAATTCCCTGAGCGAAGGCTCCGTGATGTTGCGCGTGCCGTCGGGCAGCTGGAGCACCACGGGCAGCCGCATGCCGGCATTGAGCGGCGTGCGCCACAGCATCTCGTAGCGGCCCGGCGCTGTCTCGTTGATCTCCAGATAAGCCGGACGCGACTCGTGCGCCTGCGCGAGCGAGCCGTGGGCGAGCGCCGCGAGTAGGCCGAAGACGAACAGCAAGCGAGCGACCACCAATTCCTCCCGCTCAGGGCGACGGCACGCTGGCGTGGGCCACGGCGCCGCCCGCCGCCGCAGGGGCGGCATCCGGCAGCACGACCTGGTAGCGGCCCAGCATGCGATCGAACATGTTGCGCTTCCCCTGCGCGCGCTGCTCATCCATCCATTCGGATTGGACCGTCGCCTCCACCTCCTCGAAGGTCGGCACCCGGCCCGGAATGTTGGTTTCGATCCAGACCAGGTGCCAACCCAATCCGGATTCGACCGGTCCCTGCCACTGCCGCTGCTCGAGCCTCGGCAGCGAGCGCGCGAAGGCAGACCCGAAAATACCGGCGACCTGATCGGGCGACCGCTCCGCATAGAAATCCTGGAACATGAACGGGTCGGAGAGTCCCTCGAGCTCCGGCGTTTCCTCCGGTTCGCCGGCCAGTTTTTGCAGCGCATCGACTGCAGCATCGCGCGCGTGCTCGCCGCGCAGATCGGGCGAGAAATACAGGTGCCGAAACGTCACCAGGCCCGGCAAGGCAAAGCGCTGGGGGTTCTGCGCGAACCAGCCTCTGAGCTCCTCGTCCGCAGGCTCGCGCAAGGCCGAGACGTCTTCCATGACGAACTCCATCTTCTGCGCCAGGCGGCGCTTCACGATGGTGTCCTCCTTGTCGAGGCCCAGCGCCATCGCCTCCCGGGAGAGAACCTCCTCGCGGATCTTGCCGTCGAGAAGGCTGCGCATCTCCTCCGGCGTCGGCGGGCGGCGCCACTGCGCCATCCAGGCGATCTTGATCTGCGCCAGGTCATCCGCCGTGATCACGATGCGATTGGATTCCTGGCTCTGGCCCGAGGGACTATTGAGCGCGCCGTTGACGGCGAACAGCGCCAGGCCGATCAGCAGGACATGCAGCAGCGGCTCGCGCAGCCATGTTCCGAGGCGCGAGAGCGGCTTGCGCGAGGCAGCCTCATCCGGGCTCATGTCCACACCAAAATACCCATTAGGTTGGGTAACCTCGCGCAGTCTTGTTTTGACAAATCCTGCGCGCAGCCCCCGTGATCCACAAGGGCGGCTGGAGGGACAGCCAAAGGATCACGTCCATGCGTATGCTGATAATCGCTGCTTTGGCCATCGGCACGTTTGGTATCACGTTGGCAGGGAGCTCCAACAGCGCCCAGGCCATCGTCTGCGCGCGCGGCGTGGTTCGCGCCGGCTGCGTCGGTCCGAACGGTGCGGTCGTCGTTCATAAACGCGCAAGACACGGAGTGGTCTGCCGCCGCTACGGCATCGTCGGTGGCGTGCGCCGCTGCGTTCTGTACTGAAACCGGGACACCGGCGGCGAAACGGTTGCGTTCGCCGCTGATGTGCTTGAGCCGCCGCTCATGGCCGCACCCCTTCGAGCTCGTAATTGGCGTAACCGAACTCGTTGCTGCGGGCGGCGACATACTTGTCGCCCATCGGATAGACAGCGACCTCGAAGGGTGTCCCATCGATCGTGGTGACGATGCGGCTGTCGCGAATCTCGTACTGCGCCGAGCCTAGCCCACTGGAGTGCAGCACGTCGCCGACCTCCGCGGGATCAGGCGGGTTGCCGTTGACGCTCAGGATCAGGCGACGCCCATCCATGCCGTAGCTGATCTCGATCCGCTCATTGGTCACCGTGTTACGCACCGTCAGGGTCTTGCCCAGCACCAGCTGGCGCAACTGCATGTCGTTGAGCTGCGCGGAGCCTTTTTGCTTGAGATCGGCGACAGTCATACCGTGCGGCGCGTTGGCGCGCAATTCTGCGCTCGGCGTGTACCATATCGGCGAGGTCCAGGCGCGATCCTGCACGGTCGCCGGCACGTTGCTCGGGGGCGCAACCCCCAAGGCCTTGGCGTCGTAGGTGGTCCAGCGCGGCGTCGGGATCTGCAGCACCCGCGCATAGTAGAAGGCATACAGGCCCGGATCGAATTCCGGGTCGGTCCAGACGGTCTTGAGCTCCACGGCCCCGATCGTGTTCTTATAGGTAGCGTTCTTGATGTCGACCGTGTTGCCGACCGGGGGCAACTTGAGATCGTTGCCGCGATAAAGAACATTCTGGACCAAGCCGCTGCGCTCGAGCTTCCGATTGCCGGACCAGGCGATGTCGTAGATTTTCTCGAAGGTCTGGCCGTTCTTGGTCCAGCCCTTCACGATCTGGATGCGATCGAGATTGGCCTCGTCGGGGTCCTTCACCGCCCACACCACGAACGACGGCGCCTTGCCCTTCGGCGCTGGCAGGTCTCCGCCCATCGGCACCCCACTCGCATAGGCGGTCTTGACCCAGTCCTTCTGCTTGAGCATGTCGAGCGCAAAGCCCCAGCCGCCGAACAGCCGCACCTTGATGCGCGGACCGCTGGTGCCAAACGTCTCCTTGCGCTGCATGCCGGCGAAGATCAACTCGCGCGTGTTCTCCTCGGCCCATACCCCGCCTAGCCCGGATACGCTGAGCTGGGTCATATCCAGTCCAGCTTCCTTCTTCCCACTCAGGCGCGCCTGCGGCGTGGCGTCAAGGAGGCCGTGGCCGCCGAAATAATTCGATTGCTCATAAGCGGAGGCGGTGTCGTGCGTGTCGCTCGCGCCCACGACCCCGAATTTGTAGGGGTTGTAGCCGCGGCTGTCCTGCATCGCGAGACCATTCTGGTAGGCCTCCCGAATATAGCTGCCGTGGACCCTGGGCTCGCGCGCGACGCCGCCCAACAGATAGTTCAACACCTCGAAACCGGCGAACTCGTCATTGGGCGAAAGGCTCGGATGCGTTTCCGAGGTGCCCTTGAGCTGGGTGATCTCCGAGAGCGGTTCGTTGTTCGCCCGATCACGTGCCCACGCGGCGTCGATCGGGCGGCCTTTATTGTCGACCTCCAGCGGGAACATGATGCCGTCGGACAGGTTGGCATTGTGCGAGATCGCGAGTAGCTCGTTGCCCGCCCGGCGCTGCGCGTCCATCCAGACCCAGAGATCCTCGGGATTGGTTGAATCCATGGAGGTGAACGGAAGGTCCGGCACCTTCTTAGTGTCCTTGAATATCACGTTACGATGCAAGTTCCGGTTATCCGGCGCCGCGGTCCATTCATAGGCCGCAAAGGTCGTGAACTTGCCGGGTTGATAATACTTGTCGGCGATCGCGACCGTCTCTTTCCAGACGCTGCCTGCCACTGCAGGGTCGAGGAGCTCCTTGATCGGCTCGCTCTTCACCAGGGAATTGCCGAGGAAAAGGTAAATTTTCATGATGTCTTCTTTACTGCGGACCTTCAACTTCTCGGCAATAGGCAGCTTGCTGACCGAGGAGCCCGGCTCATTCGCCAGCCTGACCACACCGACGTATTCCGCGTGATCGGTCACCGCCTCGAAGTCGAGTGGGCGCTTGAGCTTCACCATGTAGCCGCCCGGATGCTTGATGGGCTGGCCGAGCGAGTATTTGTAAGCATCCTCAGGCCCGGTGATGGTGTTGCCGAACACGTAGGCGTCGAACGACCAGCTGGTATGGACATGGGTCTGGCCGAAATAGGCGTTCCGCTCCGCGTTGCCCTGGGCAAGGCCCGGCGAAGCGGCGACGATGACGATTCCAAATCCTAGCGATGCGGCGGCCCAATTACGGCCACCGGATGTCCGCGCCTGACGGTTTGTCATGACATTCTCCCAAAGGCTCGAAGGCTGAATGCACAATGGTACACGATGCCGTCGTGTGATCTTGGTTGCGCTTCCTTGATGCACGCGCGGACGGAAAAACGCTGCGAGGTTATCGCCATCTTTGCGCAATCCTGAGGCCGGCGTCGCCCGGGCGCTATTGTCCCAAGGTACAGTAAGAATAGCGCGCGCCGTATAAATCGATCAAATGGCTTTGGAGCGGCACGGGCCAGACGGCGATGCAGAGTATCAGGCTGGCGGCTCTCCGTCAGGGGTATAAAGGCCTTCTGCAACCGGCCAGCCGTCCCAACAGCCGCTCTGGGTCAAAACCCGAAAACCTCAAAGTGAGCAAAAGTTTTCTGCTGTACCTCAGAAAGCGGACCCTCGCTGAGCAGCTCCGGGATGCACCGAGGGTCCTGGCGGACCAGTTCCCACTGGGTTTCAGTCGTTCCAGAAATTTTTGAACCGATCCGGCGCCATCTCGGTGTACCGAACCGTGCTGGAGGGCTGGAGTGTGATCCCCATCGTTCGTTGCAGGCGAGGTTTACGCAGCGCCTTCAGCAGCAATGCGTTGCACAGTCGAGGTTCCAATGCCCAGCTCCTTAGCAATCTTGAGGATGCCGGGCCGGTTCTTCCTCTGCAGCGCCCGGCGAACCGCATCCTCCGTGGCCTCATCGACCTTTGGGCGGCCGAGACGCTTGCCCTCGGCCTTGGCTCAAGCAAGCCCGGCCCGGATGCGTTCCTGGATCATGGCTCGCTCAAACCCAGCAAAGACACCCATCATTTGGAACATCGCTTTCCCAGCCGGCGTCGCGGATCAGACGAGCCGGAGCTTCCCGCCGGCGCGCGTGAGCCACCTCGGCTTCCGCCGCCTCCCGATCGCCGACCGGCCAGGTTGCTTTCTTGCGGTCGTCATAGCGCACGGCAATGCCCCATTTCATCTTGGGGTGAGACGGCCCTCCACATATCCAACTTGGGCAAGACCCTGACGGAACGCAGCCGCGAAACGGTCTACGATCGGTTCGTTGGGTGCGCCCGAATTGAGATACCCAATCACCGGCATCGCCTGCGCGGCGCGCTACGGCATGGCTAGCCCTACTTTGACAGCGTTCCGTACGCGATAATTATATTGCCATCGATATCGCCGAACCATGAAAGTGCAAGCTTGTCCCCCGAACGTGCCATCGTGATCGTCCCGTCTGGGCAACTGCCTCCCTTGGTGCTCGCGCCCTCCGTGATGACTTTGATAAAGAAGGCGTAAGATTTCGACGCGCTAATCCGGATGAGCTTACCGCTACAGTGGAGATCGGGATACTTCGTCTCGCCCCCCGTGGGGCTGACGGCAAGTTGCAGTTTATATGGCGTCTTGCTGCCGATCTGCGTCAACTCACCCTTCCACTTGCCAATCAAGATGGGCCCGGCCGGGACTGAAGGCTTCTTGGCTTGACGGATGCTGGACGTGGTTAAAGGTTCAGCCGGCCGCGCAGGCTCCGTTTGCACAGGCGGCGCGTCAGGAGGCCATTGAAATTGCGCGCTCGCCGACGCAATCGCGCTGGCCATCACGATCGACGAGATGACGCCCCGGTACAGAAAAAGGAGCCACTTGCCCATGCTAACCCCTTGCCCGCCCGAATGTTGCTCTTCCGGTCCCGCACACGTCAAGCATGCCCATGCGTCGGTAGTGCCTCAGTTCGAAAAAGTTAGCGACATGCAGGTCCCGACTAGGGGTCCAAACTCATTAAATCCACCATACCAGGGCCGCAGCGAGGCACACAGAGGCGAGATAGTTGCGCGCCAGCCTATCGTAGCGTGTTGCGACGCGCCTGAAGTCCTTCAACCTGTTGAAAGCGGCCTCGATGCGCCAGCGCAGTGTGTAGAGGCGCTTGCTGAAGCTGAACGGTTGCTTCCTGTTGGAGCGATTTGGAATGACCGACTTGGTTCCATGCTCATCAAGTTCCTCGCGCAACTCGGCGCTGTCATACGCCTTGTCGCCAAGCATGCGTTTGGGTCGCTGCACTCTACGGAACAAGCGCTCAGCCACGGGACAATCGTGCGCTTCTCCTCCGGTCAGCAGGATGGCGATCAACCGCCCCTTAGCATCTGCGAGTGCATGGATCTTCGTGTTGCGCCCTCCGCGCGAACGGCCCACAGCCTGCTTTTTCTCCCCCCTTTTCCGCCGGCTGCCGAGCGGTGCGCTTTCACATGTGTGGAGTTCGATCATCTGCGTATCTGTGGATCGCCCATTCCCAGCAAGCTCGCGGAACAGCTTTTCCCAGATGCCGCGCCGAGCCCAGCGAACAAACCGGTTATAGATCGTGGTCGGGGGACCATATTCGGGCGGGCAATCGCACCAGCGGCACCCGCTCTTCAACACATGCACGATGCCACTGATAACGCGCCGATCGTCTGCGCGCTCGACGCCTCGCACATCCGTCGGCAGACGAGGCTCAATCCGATCCCATTGCTCATCGCTCAGCCAAAACAGGTTCTTCCGCATGGTCCCGATCCCCCAAAACGAATCAGGCACACATGGAATCAGGATTGCTTTGCCCCTGCAGCAAAATTAATGAGTTCTCACCCTAGATCGAGGAGCGAGGCGGCGCGCGCCGCCGCTTCATGCCGCCGCATTCGGCCGGAAATCTCGAGGCCGTAAGTAACGTTGTGCAGGACATCGCGCCAGGGCAGGAGCCCGGGCTGTTGGAACACCATGGCGCGGTCGGGGCCCGGCCGATCGATCGGCTTGCCCTTCAACGTTAGTGAACCCGCGGAGATCGGCAGGAAGCCCGCGACGGCATTGAGAAAGGTGGTCTTGCCGCAGCCTGAAGGACCCAGCAGGCAGACAAATTCGCTCCGACCGACGGACAGATCGACGCGGTCGATCGCCAGGACGAACTCGGCGTCTCGTCCCGGATAGGCGACCGATACGTCGTGGGCGCAAAGAAAATAGTCCGCCTCCCGCTGGGCGCGCCGCTCGCGCGCCGCGCCTGCGATCCTCTCCGGTAGCATGCTCTCAATATTGCTCGCCATTCTCCGGCTCATCTTTGCGGTGGCTCGGCTGCCGCGGGTGACGATTGCTTGCGGCCGATAGGAGTGGGTGTTGGAATCGAAAATGTTGGCCGACTTGTTGCTCCGATCGGCCAGAAGATAGCGGTGCGTCCTCTGGTCGACGAAGCCGATGTCGAAGCTGGTAAGTGGCTATCCCGGCATCGCGGTCTGCCCGACTTGCTTGAGTTCGATGGCGTTTTCCGTCCGACCGCCGCCACGGCGGCGACGGCTTGCGATGAGCAAAGTCAAGTGATGGTCATGAGGTTCCTCCACACCGGACGTTTACGGTCGATGAGCAGAAGGGCAGGGCTCCAGTAGTTGGCCTCAGCCACTACTCGGCGGCACGATGCTGTCGTCCTGAGCACGTCCTTCGGCGTCCTCTCGATGTCCTGTGTCACGCGCCGCGCCGCGCCGCGTCGCGGTCGATCGGGCTCACATCGAGCCTGAGCTTGTGGGCATCCGCCAAAAATTCCAAATCCTTGGTCATGTTCAGAAAGGCTGCCTCCAGCGCCACCGCCCGGCGCGCTCGCCACGAGCAGACTGATGGTTCGGCCCTCGTAGAACTGACTGATCGCATGCGCTGCCGCGGGTGTCAGCGCCGCGAGCGACATTGGCATGCTGGGGAGCAACACGATAACACAGCGTCTGATTCGGGAGGGCCGTGTCATTGTCTTGCGCTCACATTCATTGCTTGGAGGCGACAGTATTGCCTGCACAAGACAACGCGCAAATCGCGGAATCCGATCGAGCCCAGTCCTGAGCCAAATAGACGCAGGTCGCTGCCTTAGACCGGTTGAGTGATGAGGACTTAACGACGCAGCCACCGTTGCTTCCAAGGGGCGGGGTGCACATCGGCAGGCAGAATGCTCCGGACGAATTTCCCAGTTCGGAACTGAGCTCTGCACCTCTGCGTTTCAAGCTTGAGACTGGTCTTAATTTTCTCGAGGTTTGTAGTCTTGCCCATCGTTGGCTTGATCTCCCCCTACGGCCCCTTGCTCGTGGGCGGAATAATCTTGTTGGAATGCATTTGCGTTCCGGTTCCCGGAGAAACCGTATTGCTGGCAGCGTCCGTCTACGCCTCTACCGGGCATGGGCCGGGTATCGAGTCCATCTTTGCGGCGGGCGTTGCCGGCGCTGTTTGCGGCAATCTCATCGCCTTTTGGATCGGACGGCGGTATGGTCTTGAAATGCTGTTGCGCTATGGAAATGTTATTCGATTGAACCGATCGAGGTTGAAAATCGGGCAATATTTGTTTCTCCGCCACGGAGGAAAGTTTGTCGTCTTTGCACGGTTGATCCCTTTGCTTCGAAGTTGTGCAGGAATGCTTGCTGGCGCAAATTGCATGCCGACAACCAACTTTGCGATCGCGAATTTAACCGGTGCCCTTCTTTGGGTAGGTATGGACTGCACGGCTGCTTTTTTCTTCCTTAAAGAACTCAGAAGATTTGCGGTTTGGGATGGGATCGCGATCGTCTCGATTATAATTCTGGGCGTCGGGGCAGCCGCCGTGGGCTGGGCCAGATATGAAGGGCGCCTCAGAGCGTGTGCGGAACGTGCCCTGCCAGATGATTTACCGCCAGGAGCGCCTAGGTGAAGAAGTGGGCTCTACTTCTAATGCTGGCAGCACGCAGTGGGCGCCCCGCTACTGCGCTCCCGCTGCCCGCAGATATTGTGTGTCGACGAGCGATTGGCTGACGGCAGCGGCGGCTCCAGGTTGCGGTTTTCACCCATGAGGGCGATCACCTGCTTTAATCCCTTGAGGTCGATTTCAGCATGCCGGGGAAGGACGCCCCGCTCGGGCCGGAAGAAGAGATCGAGCGTTCGCCCGGCGATCAACTTGGGGCCCTTGGCGCTTCCCGCTTCGCTCAAGGGCCAGCCTCGCGGTCCGACGCCGCGGCGCTTCGCTCCTATGACCGAAGCGCGAGGCTGACGGTGAGCATTTCGAGACGGCTGCACCACTTCGCCGGCGCAGGCCTGGCAGGCATATCTGGGACGGCGCGTCACGATCACCTTCAGCTGCGTCGGGATAACGTCGAGCCGTTCGGAGACATCCTCGCCGATCCGGTGCTTGAGGCCGCCGCAGCACGCGCAGGTCTTGTCGGCCACGTCGACAACGATCTCTTCGCGCGGCAGATGCGGCGGCAATGCGCCGCGATTGATCTGCCGTTTGCGCGACGCGATCGGCTTTGCGGGCGCCTTCTCATCCGTCTCCGCGGCAGCTTCCACGACCGGGTGCCGTCCGAGCGAACGATCAGGGCGGCGCTGGCGCGTGCTGCGTCGCGACCTCCTCTATACGTGGTTCGGCCGCCGCGCGGTGTGCCCGTCCCCCCGCACGATCCCACCAACGGCGTCGGGGCCTCAAAACCTTCGGCCAGTAGTTTTGGTATCAGGCAGGCTTCAAAGCTTTCTCAATACATCCGATAAGGTGGTCTGGATTGAGCGGCTTTTTCAGGAAGCCAACAGCTCCGGCCTTCATGGCTCGTGCCCGCACGCCATCATCAGGATAGCCGGTCATGAAAATAATGGCGATGCAATGACCTCGGGCGATTAGGCGGTCTTGCAAATCAATGCCGCTCGATCCCGGCATCTGCACATCGGTGATGAGGCACGACGTGTCCTGTACTTGCTCGGATTTAAGGAATTCCTCGGCCGAGGCAAACGTGGAAGTTTGGTAGCCCAGAGATTGCAGGAACGTTTTCGTCAATTCGCGCACGATTTCATCGTCATCGACAATCGCGATCAATACCCGAGACATAGTTCGTTCGCCCCCGCCAGTGGTAAAATGATGCTACGTTGACCTGGGTAGGATGGAAAGCGGTGCAGGCGGCTTTTCTTCCTAGTGGCGTTTTCGATTTCATATTTTTGTGTCGTGCTACAAATCCGCACATCCCACTACAGCATTACCCGCTAGGATTTCTCCGCCTTAACTCCCGCGACGTGGTCTGACTACGCGCCGCTATCGAGCACCAACTATCGACCAAGCAACATCCACACGGACGCGCTCGAATATTTACCGAAGGCAGCAGCGGCCCGGCTGCGAGAAATTCGCGACCGCGCGGGCAATGCTCACGCTTTGTTGGATGCGGTCGGCTTCGACGTACTGCATGAGGTGACCACGGAAAAGCAAAAAATTGGTGCCCGGCTCCGCCAATTATGCGGTCACCCGCAGGATGATGGGCTCGGCTTAGGGCCAGAAACTCGCTCTGTGATCGAAGCCCAGGCGCAACTCGCGCGGGTTTCCGACGACCTGCAGCGACTGCAGGCGCGTCATGACGAGCGGGCGTTGGTGTGGCGGGCGGCTTCCGGCGTTGTCGCGGCCGTTGAGGCTTTCTTGCGCTCGGGCGTGCCCGGCGGCTGTTCGCTGTAAGATTTCGTAGGCCCGGAGCCGAAGCTGCAACGGGGCGAAGCCGTGCTGCATGCCGTCGAGCGCTTGCGCCGGCGCGGGCGAGAGCTGCGGGCCGATCTGAATCGCATCGAGGGCGCGCCGTTTCCGAGCAGCCACGCCCGCGCCAAGATCAAACGAGAGGTGGAAGCGTTGGCCCAGCAAGGTGCGCCAATCGTGTCCAATGTGATCGAGCACGACGGCAGCGTCGTTTGGCCGATGGAGAGCGTGCGGTCGCGCGTTTACGCCGAGCAGCGCGCGCCGCTGGTCTTTAACGAACAGCCGAACGCCCTCGCCCTGATAGCTTGGCTGCATAAGGATTTGCTGCTCAAGCGTTTGGATGCCCTGGTGTCCGAGGAGCGCAGGATGATGCCCTGAGCATTGAGGCGAGAGAGCTTGCTGCCACCACCGTGCAGGCCGATCTGATCGCCACGGAGCGCGAGGAAGCCTATTTCGTTTTCGCTGCCCAGCGCGAAGGTCTGCCGGTCGAGCACGGGCACGATATTTCGCAACTCGCGTTGCTGAATATCGAGTTGGTCACGCGCGTCGCCGGCGCGTTGCCGGGAACCAGCCCGGCGATGGTGGTCGATGTCCTGATGCCACGGGGGCGATGAACACGGGATTCGTGCCGCTGGGCTTGATCCTCCCGGCGCAGGCACGAACGGCGCGGTTCTCGCGCCACACGCGGCGGCGGCCGTCGCGCAAGGCAGGGCGCTCGCTGGCGCAGGCGTCTTGTCCGGGCGGAGTGGCCGGTGCGGGCTGCTCCGCCCAACCTCTGTGAACTTCGAGCTGATCGATGACCTCGCGCAAACGGCCGATTAGCTCGGGATGCGGCGCTGCCCGCTCTCGTGGCGATGCTTGGTGGTGGCTCGCCGGTAATCCGACGTTAGCCAACTCAATGATCTCCTCGCCGGCATACCTCCACCGCCGCCGCGAATTAGCGTATCGTCACCGGGAGTTGTCCCGGCGTGGGGACTTGGTTTTTTTGTTGGCGTGGCAATGGAGCGGAGCGACACTGCAGATACGTGGCTGGACCTGCCGCCGACACCGCTGCAAACGCGGTGGGCGCTCGCGGTCACCGCAGTTATGCTTGCCGGATTCGCGGCAGTCGTTCCGATCGCCGGCAGGCCGCTAGTCGAACTCAATGCGTTCTTCCCGTCGCTCGACGCCATCGTGTTCGTCAGCGACCTGATCACTGCGGTCCTGCTGTACGCGCAGTTTTCGGTCTCACGCTTGCGCGCGTTGCTCGCGCTTGCGACGGGATATCTGTTCACGGCGTTGATCGTCATTCCGCACGCATTGACATTCGCCGGGGCATATTCGCCAACCGGACTCCTCGGAGCAAACATCCAGACCGGATCATGGCTCTTTATTTTCTGGCACATCGGCTTTTCAGGCGCGCTGCTCGCCTATGTGGTGCTGAGTGAAGAATGGCTCGCTGCGCGCGTTTCCGAGGTGTGGGTGCTGCCGGCGATCTGGTGGTCCACGGCAGGCGTGATCGGCCTGGTCTGCGCCCTGACCTGGCTCGCAACTGCGGGCGCCACGCTGCTGCCGCCAATCATTCTCGACCAGCGCCGCATTAGTCCGATTGTGGTCTATCCCATTTCATTCGCGATACTGATCTCGCTTGCCGCACTCCTCCTGCTGTTGCGCCGACGCCGCTCCGTGCTCGGCCTGTGGCTGATCGTGGTAGCGCTAGTCACAATCCTTGAACTGGCGTTCAGCGGTTTGCTACCCACAGTCCGTTTCAGCGCCGGATTCTATGCCGGACGCGCGTTTTCGCTGCTGACCGCGAGCATCGTACTGATCGTGATGCTCGCGCAGACGACGCACCTCTACGTGCGGCTCGCACGCTCAAATGCGATGTTGCGGCGTGAGAAAAACAACAAGCTGATGACCTTCGAGGCCCTGACGTCATCGATCGTGCATGAGGTAAGACAGCCGCTCACAGGAATCGCGGCCATGGGTGGGGCTATTCTGCGCCGCCTCAAGAAATCGCCGCCGGACCTCCAGAATTTGGAGTCGATGATCTCCGGAATAGTTGACGCGAGTCATCGCGCGAATGCAGTGCTGGAGAGCGTGCGCGCGCTATTTGCCAAAGGCGAGCTGCACAAAGCCCCCGTCGACATGAACGATCTGATCGCCGAAATAGTGCGCGTCTTGCGGCCGGAGCTTGACAGCCGCAAGGTTGAAACAAGACTGGCCCTCGATTCCGCGCTGCCGCCGGTCTCAGGTCACAGAGGCCAGCTGCAGGAAGTCATGATCAACCTGATCCACAACGCGCTCGATGCGATGGCCTCGGCGGACGGGCGGCGCGTCCTGAAGATCAGAACAGAGCCAACAGCGGGCGGTGCCGCGATCGCCGTAGAGGACACGGGGCCCGGCGTCAGCCCTGAACAAGCCGGGGGGATATTTGATGCGTTCGCTTCGACAAAGCCGAACGGAATGGGACTGGGCCTTGCGATCTGCCGGATGATCGTGGAGCGCCACGAGGGAAAACTCTCCTTCTCCGCCGCCAACCCGCGCGGGGCGATCTTCAAGGTTGTGTTACCGTAGAGCCGTTTGGCTTACTGAGCACGCGCGAGATCGAGCCACGGCGCAAGATCAACATTCGGGTTCCCGTCCAAGCGCCGAGTTCGTTGCGATCCAGCCGAGAAAAGAAGGGCGGCGTCAGTGCTGCCGCCGTTTGCGCACTATGTCGATCAGCGGCCGATGAAGCTCGGCAAGAAATGCCGTCGCGTTGGGGTAATCCAACGTCGGGCCGGCACCCACGCACATGAGCTGCACCTCGAGCAATTCCAGCAACCCGCCACGCATCGCCCTGTTGACGTTCGCGAGATTGGCAAAAGTGACGTAATCGACCGCGTCCAGCGTCTCGGCGATCCGCTGAAGCCCGCGCCGGTGATCGCCCGCGCATGGGCTTGCCGAATTGGTGGTGGTGGCCGCGATCAGTTCGCGAAGCTCGGCGATAAAGCGGTCCGTGCGCTCGACCTGCGCCGCGACCTCAGCGGCGGTCATCTCGGTCATGCTTTGGCATCCAGTGGCGGTTCGCCGCACTGATCGGCCATCCGGCTCGCGGCTTCGGATATCTGCACCCGCAAGTCGAACACCGCCCGATCGATCTCACGGCGCACGGCCAAGTCGCGCCCGCCGATTCTGGCCGCGAAGCCGCTTAGACCCGTCAAGAAGATGCCGATCAACATCTCTACGAACTTCTCGTGCTCGGCAAATTCCATGAGCACCTTCTGCTTCTCGGCGATCTTGATCCGCAGGAACTCGGTCTTCGCCCGCTGAAATTCGGCGTCAGCCTGTGTGCGCGCCGACCTCCGATGCTCCGATCTCAAATGCTTGATGTAGCGCAGCCTCGATGCAGTCTGATCGTAGCGGCCATCGCTGCGCTGCTCGATCACCGCCTCCGCCGTCAGCCGCGCCACGTTCTGCCTCGTCATGCCCAAGTGCGTCGCCAGGCCGCTGGCGGTCACGGCATCGCCCGCCACCCTGCGGGCCTTTTCGGGTTTCGGCGCACGGCCGTCTTCCTGGGTTGCCAGCTCGGTCATCGACCCTCCGCTGCCGCCATCTCGCCGCCGGCCGGACCGCAATGCAAGGCGGAAATTCGGGATTGCAGATACGTTTAAGGGTCGGCGTCGCGCGGTCCCCGCTCAAGGTCACCGTCGCCGGGGGAGCCTGCCGCCTACCCTCCCCGGAGGGGGCCATCGTTCGACGGTCGCCGCCGGCGTGACGACAACGGACGCGGCAGGGGGCGACTGATGTCCGCTTCGCCCGATAGCCGATCTCGCGCGGACATTCGGGAAGGTCCGAGTTCGGCCATTAGCAGAACGCAGCGCCAACGAAAGCTGTCGACAATTTTCGCTTTGTGGTCGTGTTTCACACCGGAAGAGTGATTTCGCAGATGAGACCCTCTTTGCGCCAATCGAAATGCGTTTCACCCTTTAGCTGTGCAATCGATTGTTCAATCACCCGCCCGCCAAAGCCGGTCCGTGTTGGTTCCTGCGCTGCCGGACCGCCCGTCTCCTTCCAACGCAAGCTCAACCGTCCGTCTTTCCCATGCTGCCATTCCAAATCGACTTGGCCATCTGCCGAGGACAAGGCGCCGTACTTGGCAGCGTTGGTCGCTAGTTCGTGCAAAATTATGGCGACTGCTTGAGCGGCGTCAGGCTCTAAAACAACCGCCGGACCAGCCATGCGTGCGCGGCTGCCTTCCTTTCCGGAATAAGGAGCAAGCTCATGTGATGCAATCGTCGACAGCTCTGCTCCAATCCATCGGCTTTGAGCAAATAATGAAAGAACATTTGCGAGCGCCTGGATACGCCCCTCTATCGCCTGTTTGAGGTCGTCCGGCTTCTCGGCGTGAGACAGCTTGACGATTGCTTGGACGGTCGCGAGCAAGTTTTTGCTCCGGTGCTCCGCTTCGCGAGCCAACATCGCGATCTGATCCTGGCTTCGTTTTTGCTGGGTGATGTCCCTCGCAATCTTCGAAGCGCCGACGATTTTGCCTTCGGCATTTTTAACCGGGGAAACGGTCAGCGAAACAATGACCGGGCTGCCGTCCTTTTTCTGTCGGACGGTCTCGAAATGGTCGATACGCTCTCCCCGTCTAATGCGCGTGAGAATTTCACGCTCTTCGCTCTGGCGGTTCTCCGGAATTAAAATCGTAATAGGCTGACCGATCGCCTCATCAGCCGTGTAACCGAAGACATGCTCGGCACCCCCATTCCAGCTCATGATAATACCATCGAGGTTCTTGCTTACGATCGCATCGTCGCTGGATTCGACGATATAAGCGACGTAGCGCAATCGTTGCTCGCTTTCGCGAAGCGCGGTCTCGACCCGGTCAAACTCGACTTCGCCCGGCATCATCAAATTCCTCAGCTTTACCGTTGTTCAAAACGCCCTGTTCGACTGTGAATGAGAGCCTACCACTATCGAGACCGGCCGTCGCGCCAACGGTAAACCTTCAGAACGGGCATTAACTTTCCGGTTATCCTCCGGAAGCGGACTCTCCACTCCGTCGCGAACCGTCACCGCGACCAGGGAAAGGCGTCCGGCGTCGAGCCCGTAGGACGGTCGCCCATAGCCGTTTGCGGCCGGGCCACTGAAGAACACCGGGCCAGCTGCGCCAAGCGCACGGACGGCCACGCCCGCAGCCGGCCGGGACGGGGCGTCGCCTATGGACGGGGCTGGGGGCGCGGGGGTATTCGGGCTTTAATCTGATCCCTTATCTGATCCCGTAGCCCACGCGGCTTTTGAAGCTGGTCGAAAAAGTGGCCTTATTTAGCGGGTTTTTTTGGTCGGAGTGGCAGGATTTGAACCTGCGACCCCCACGTCCCGAACGAGGTGCCCAGAGCGGAACGTTCGTTCTCACCTAGACCGCTTGGCCAACGATTGGCCAACGATTGCCGTGAATCAAACGCGAACATTCGCTCGTAAACAGCGACGAACGTTTGCGCTAAGTCCTTGAAAAGTGGTGGTGGAGGCAGTCCCGATCGAACCCGTCTCCACTCAAATTTCCCTGGTAACAGGGAAATTAACAGGGAATTTGCCGGAATCCGGCTATTTGCTGCGATTTTGGGGCCCAGTCGGCCAGTAAATTCAATAGCTTGTGGCTAATTTCCCTAAGCAACAGAACAGGGATTTTTCTTTGCAGAGCAGGGATTTTTTTGTGCGAACAGGGAATTTAATTGGCGGATAGGTAGTCATTCGACGGCCAAGGCAACGAATGTGAGGATGAGCATAGACAAAACCCGGAATGATGATCGTGTTGGACGCATCGATGATTTGTGCCCCCGATGGCTCAATGTTGGGCGTCACCGTGACAATTCTCTTGCCTCGGATCAGCACGTCGCCTTGCTCGGCGCCGACCTGACGCTCGAGGCTCACGATGGTGCCGCCCTTGACGAGGATGCGCCGGTTAGGATCGGCGCCCGGGCGTGCAAGTCGTTCGGCGGCGCGAGCGTCCGCGGCGACAAGCATGGCGCCTGCCTTGAATAGATCGCGCCGCGAGGACCCCAGACACATCCCCGGGATGGTCCTATCTTTCGAGTCATGATCAACTCGTATTGACGCCGGCCCCCGGTCAGGTTCCCTCAGTTCTGCGTTCCGCCGAGTGCCGCCTGCACATCGGCAATCACCGATTTCGGCGTGGCCAGAATACGCGCGATGGCCGACTGAGTTTCCGCACCGGTCATCGAATCGACATCCGATCTTTGCGTATGGGCGTCGGCGAGAAATTCAGGATCCTTCATGGTGGCGTCGAACGCGCGTCGGAGGATGAGCACGCGATCGTCCGGAACACCTGGCGGCGCCGCCAACGGGCGGGCGATCGATCCCGCAAGCGAAAGGAATTGGGCAATGGCTTCCTTCTTCGGATCGTCCCGGACGAGATCGGACAGCAACGGCACGTCCGGCAATTCCGCCTCCTTGCGCAAGCCGGTCTGGATCAGGACATTCACCTGGTGATCCCTGAGCTCGTCGTGGAGCATCGTCTGCATGCTCGTCCATGTGCTGTTGGCATGTCCGTCGAGCTCGCCGCGCTGCATGGCAAGATTGATCTGGCCGCTACCACTGTAGCCCTGAATGATTTTGAACCGCGTTCCCAGCAGGGAATTGTACAAGGTCGGTCCGACGACCGTGGCCGAGCCCGCTCCCGTGGCGCCCACCACCACCTCGCGCGTCATGGCATCTTGTAGAGTTTTCACATTCGACGTCACCCAGGTCACCGTCACATTGTTGGATTGGCTGAAATTCCCAAGCCATTTGAACTTACCGAGCGAAATCTGCAGGCCTTTTCCGCCGGTCGCCTCGACTACCAGGAGGCCTTGGCTGACCAGCGTCAGGAAGGTGCCGTCCTGCGGCGCCGCCTTGGCGGCGTGGTTTAGCGCCAGCAGCCCGCCGGCGCCCGGCTGATTGATCACGACGAAGCTCGGCCGGCCCGGAATATGGTTGCCCATGTGCCGCGCCAACAGCCGCAGATAGGTGTCATAACCGGCGCCAGGCGTACTGTGGGTCGACAGCGAAATCGTCCTGCCGGCGAAAAAGTCTTCCGCGACCGCGGCGCGCGGCAGGGTCACGGCGAGAAGTGCTGCGACCACAGGCAGCGCCGAAGGCACAATTGTCGCTACCCGTGCCATGACACCCGCCCGGTTCGTCGGCCGATCGTAGTCGCTGAGCGGCGAAGCGTGCTTCTCATTTTGCTGCGCCACCTAGCGCCGCCTGCACCTCCGCGAGCACCGATTTCGGTGCGGCCAGAATGCTTGCGACAACGGCCTGCGTTTCTTCACCGCTCATTGGATCGATATCAAGATGCAGCATTCGTGCCTCGGCCAGAAGCTCGGGGTCCTTCACGGTCGCATCGAAAGCGCGACGCAGAACAGACACGCGATCATCCGGCACGCCGGGCGGGGCCGCAAAGGGGCGTGCGGCGGATACGGCCAACGACATGAATTTGGCGATCGGCGCCTTCTTCGAGTCGCCGGCGACAAGATCGGAGAGAAGCGGCACCTCAGACAATTCCGGCTCCTTGCGCAAACCCATCTGGATCAGGACGTTGACCTTGCGGGCCATGATCTCGTCGTGCAGCGTCATCTTGATGCTCGCCCAGATGCTATTGGCCCGCCCATCGACCTCGCCGCGCGCCATCGCCGCATCGATCGCATCGCCTCCACTGTAGCCCACCCTGACCTTAAACCGAGTTCCGAGCAACGAATTATACAAATTCGGTCCGAGCTCGGATGCGGTACCTGCTCCGGTGGCGCCCAGAACGACCTCTCGCGCCATGGCGTCCCGTAGCGTGCTCACATTCGAGGCCGCCCAGGTCACCGTGACATTGTTCGATTGGTTGAAGTTGCCGAGCCATTTGAACGCACCGAGCGAATTCTGCATGTCCGCGCCCGAGGTGACCCCCATGGTGAGGACACTTTGGGCAACCAGCGTCAGGAACGTTCCGTCCTGCGGGGCTTTCACGGCGTTGCTCAACGCAAACCGGCCCCCGGCGCCGGGCTGATTGATGACGACAAAACCGGGTCGGCCGGGGATGTGTTTGCCCATGTGCCGCGAAAGGAGCCGCAGATAGGCGTCATAACCGCCGCCTACCTCGCTGTGGGTGGACATCGAAATCGTCTTGCCGGCGAAGAAGTCCTCCGCGCTTGCTTCGTGCGACGTCATCAGGCCGAGAGCCGCCGCGGCGACGGCCCATGGCATCCCGAGCACTCTCATTGCCTCACCTCCCTTCGACGTCGGATCAGTCGGGAAAACCGTGCAGCCGAGCCGGATTGCTGACCAAAATCTTGCGCAGCAGATCGGGATCATGATCGACGTAGCGATACAGTAACTCGACCACCTCGGCGTCGTTCATCATCCGCTCCTTGTTCCAACCCGTGTGCGGCCAATCGGTGCCCCAGATCATCCGATCGGGGGCCGCCGCGATAAAAGCTCGCGCGAACGGGATAGCGTCATCCCAACCGGTCTCCATCACCGAGTCGCGATTTCCGTTCGACAGTTTCACCCACCAGTTCTCGCTGTTCAGGCGGTCGCAAATCCACCGGCAGGCGGGCTGCCCAACACCGAGCGATAGATCCAGATGGCCCATGTGGTCGACAACCATCGTAAGGTCTTTCACCGAGCACAGGAAGTCACCCCAATCCGGGATATCGGACCCGGTAATGTGAAGCCGCGCATGCCAACCGATCTCGCGCACGCGCGCCATCGATCGTCTGACGGCTTGCGGTTCATGCACCTGTCCGTAACGCTTGCCGAGATGAAACCGCGCGCCGCGCACCCCGACGGTGTTCAACCGTTCCATCTGCCGATCGGTCAGGTCGTCCCGCACGATGCCGATAGCCCGGTAGTTGTTCCGCTCTTGCGGGCGCAGTGCCTCCAGCGTGTCGATCAGGAGGCTGTGGTCGGTGTCGTAGCGCTGCGTGTGCACGATGACACCGCGCCTGAAGCCGAGAATGCGCAGCACATTCTGCATGTCGGCAAATGTCGCGCTGGGCGGCTGGAATGTCGTATCGAAGTGCAGCGGATATTTTTTGGGATCGCCGAAAATATGGAATTGGCAGTCACAACTGTCAGGCGGCGGAAGCGGCACCGGAGGACGCGTCTGCCGATCCCAATCGAGGTGGCGGCGCTCCCTCTGCATTCAAAAGGCTCCTGTCGCATCCCGTAGCCATCTGCGATCGCCAATGCACAAAGGTTACGCGAGCCAATATTCGCGCGTCAATTGGCGTCGGTGGATCGCCGCGTCATAGGGGCGAGCAATGGCTCGTCCAAGCGAGGCGCAATTGACGGCTTGATCAAAGCAGCCGACTGTGCATCGATGTACATTAAGGCTTTGGAAGCTGCGTCGAAGCAGCCTTCCGTCGACCACGCGGGCGTATTTGCCCAACAGCACCGTGGGACGGGATAGTGGGAGAGAATACGGAATCGCGGGAACAGGGAGGGGCAAATGAGGACGACCAATCGGTTCGGTCTTGGAGTCGCGGCAATCGCCTTGGCGGCGCTCCTGAACGCCCCATCGGCCCGGTTGAGCGCGCAACAAGGAACCGTCGCCGGCATCAGCATCAGCATCGGTGACAGGGATCTTGGGGGCGTGGTGACCGGCCCGAACGGTCCGGAGGCCGGGGTATGGGTGGTTGCCGAAACGGCTGATTTGCCGACCAAGCTCGCCAAGATCGTCGTGACTGATGATCAAGGGCGCTACCTGCTACCTGATCTGCCCAAAGCCAATTATGATGTGTGGGTCCGCGGCTATGGACTTGTCGATTCCCCCAAGATCAAGACCGCGCCCGGAAAGATGCTGAATTTGACGGCCGTGGTGGCTCCAAGCGTGGCAGCAGCAGCGGAGTACTATCCGGCGATTTATTGGTTTTCCATGCTGAAGATCCCGGACCGGAGCGAATTTCCCGGCACCGGGCCCGATGGCAACGGCATGCCGGTGAGTTTCAAGAGCCAGGCCAACTGGTTGGCGAACCTCAAGACCGATGGCTGCGTCGGCTGCCACCAATTCGGCAACAAGGCGACACGGACCATCGAGAAGGAGCTCGGCCAATTCGAATCGTCATATTCGGCCTGGGTGCGGCGCATTCAGTCGGGACAGGCCAGCGAAACCATGGCGCGCGACATCGGTGTGCTCGACACGCAGCGGGCGCTGAGGCTGTTCGCGGATTGGAGCGATCGCATCGCGGCGGGCGAGCTTCCCAAATCGAAGCCCGACCGGCCACAGGGCATCGAGCGCAACCTGGTCGTCACGGTGTGGGATTGGGGCACGCCCAAAATGTATCTCCATGACGAGACGTCCACCGACCGGCGCAACCCGACGGTCAACGCCAACGGCCCGATCTACGGCTCGCCCGAATTGAGCACCGATTTCATCCCTGTCCTCGATCCGGTCAACAACCGGGCCTACAGCATCAAATTGCCAATTCGTGACCCGAAGACCCCCACGACCAAGGACGCTCCGATGTTCGCGGCCTCGCCCTATTGGGGCGACGAAAAGATTTGGGACAGTCAGGCCAGCCCGCATAATCCGATGTTCGACGACAAGGGCCGCGTCTGGTTCACGTCCAGAATTCACGGCCCGCAGAGTTCCGCGTTCTGCCGGAAAGGGTCGGACCTTTCGTCCGCGAAGCTGTTTCCGATCGACCGCGCCGGGCGGGCGCTCTCGATGTACGATCCGAAGACCGAAAACTTCACGCTGGTCGACACTTGCTTCAGCACCCACCATCTGCAGTTTGACGCGAAGGGCAGGCTGTGGGCATCGAGCGGTGCCGGCGGCAACGGCGTCGGCGACGTGGTGGGTTGGCTCGACGTCAAGATGTTCGATGAAACCGGCGACGAGCAGAAGTCGCAAGGTTGGACGCCTCTGATCCTTGATACCAATGGCAACGGCAAGCGCGACGAGGGTTATACGGAGCCCAACCAGCCGCTCGATCCCAGCAGGGACAAGCGAATTCTTGGCCGGATTCTACGGCATCGCTCCAAGCCCGGCCGATGGCACCATTTGGGGGTCGGTGCTTGGATTCCCGGGGGCCGTCATTCGGCTTGATCTCGGCGACGACCCGCCGGCCACCGCGCTAGCGGAAATGTATCAGCCGCCGTTCCCCGGCTATGCGCCGCGCGGCATGGACATCGACAGCAAAGGCGTCGTCTGGGTGCCGCTCGGAAGCGGCCACATGGGCAGCTTCGACCGCCGGAAGTGCAAGATCCTCAACGGACCGACGGCGACCGGCGCGCACTGTCCCGAAGGCTGGACGCTTTATCGCTTGCCGGGACCACAGCTGGAGGGCGTCGGGGAGCCCGAAACCGGGAGCGCCGAATCGAGCTATTACACCTGGGTCGATCAGCACAACACCTTTGGATTGGGCGCGGATGTGCCGATTGCGACGGGAAACGATTCGGATTCCCTTCACGTTCTCGTGGACGGGAAGTTCATCGAGCTTCGCGTCCCGTATCCCATGGGGTTCTTCCCGAAGGGCCTCGACGGACGCATCGACGATCCGAATGCCGGCTGGAAGGGCCGTGGCCTATGGGCAACCTACGGCAACAGAACGCCGTTTCACAATGAAGGTGGAAAAGGGACGCTACCCAAGGTCGTGAAGTTCCAGCTTCGCCCGGATCCACTCGCGCACTGAGCGGGTCGGCCGAACCATGATGATAAGAATCTGCTGCGTCTCGCTTGCGACCGTGGCCGCTGCCTGGGTGCAACCACTCTGTGCCGCCGACGCCTATTACGCCGGCAAGACCATCACCATGTCGACCTATGGTGCGCCGGGCGACAGCTACGACCTTTATCTGCGGCTGCTGAGCCGGCACTACGGCAAGCACATATCCGGGAACCCCCGTTTCATCGTCGTCAATCAGCCCGGTGGCGGCGGTTTGCTGGCCATGAACCACGCCGCTGTGCTGGCGCCGCAAGATGGGACGTTCCTGACGCTCGCGAGCCAGGGCTTGCTGATTTTCGAGGCAACCGGACAGCGCGGCCTGCAAACCTCGATCGGTAATTTCAAATGGCTCGGCAGCTTCACGCAATCGAACAACGTGACGGTGACCTGGCACACCTCAAGAACCAAGACCCTCCAAGATGCAATCGCCCACGAGGTGGTCGTCGGCGCCAGCGGATCCGGCGGCGGATCTGTCATCGGTCCCGCCATCTACAACGCGGTACTCGGTACCAAATTCAAGATCGTCTACGGCTATCCGGGCGGCGCCGCAATCGATCTCGCGATGCAGCGCGGCGAGGTTGAAGGTCGCGGCAACAACACGTGGGCGGGATACAAGGCGACCTTTCAAAGCGCGATCGCCGACCGCAAGCTCAACGTGCTGATCCAGACCGGATTGCGCAAGGAACCGGAACTGCAGGACGTTCCGCTATTTCTGGACCTCGTGAGAGGCGACCCCACGCGCGAGCCCATCGCGAAGTTCATGTCCTATGCGGTCGCCATCGCGCGACCCCTGGCGGCGCCTCCGGGAGTCCCGCAGGATCGTGTCGATATTCTGCGCCGGGCCTTCGATGAGACCATGCAGGATCCTGAATTCCTCGCCGAGGCCGCCAAGCTCAACGCGGAAATCGATCCGCTGACCGGCCAACAAGTTCAAGACGTAGTCATCCAAGTCTTGAACACACCGAAGAACGTCATTCAGCAAATCCAGACGACCCTCGGATTGCCCGTGAACTGAGCGGGTCTCAAAGACCAAAGTCGCCGTGACGCGAGTCTGCGCGCCTTCCGATAGAGACCGAAGCTTGGCCCAAGCGACGTCGGGGTGAACCTCGTCTCCCGCAGCGGATGTGGCAAAGCCACAATCGTTGCCGGCAAGGACGTTCTCGCGACCAATAACGTTCGCAAAACGCTCGATGCGTTGTGCGACCAGTTCGGGATGCTCGACCTGATAGACGCAATGCGAGACAACTCCTGGAATGAGGATCTTTCCGGGCGGCAACTTGACCTCCTCCCATACCCGCCATTCATGCTCGTGACGAGGATTCGAGGCCTCGATCGAATAGGCTTGTGCCTTGATCTTCAGCATCAGGTCGACATAGTGCTTCAGCTCCAGATCATGCACCCGCGGCGCAACATTCACGCTGTAGCAGGTATGGAAGCGTACCCGATCTTCCGGAATTCCCTTCAAGGCATGATTCACCACCTCGACATGCAATTCGATGAATTTGCGGCACTCCTCCAGGGTCAATCCAGGTATGCGATTGTAATGTGTGATCAATCGAGGATCGTCGATCTGCAGCAGAAATCCTGCGCTGACGATTGCGCGATATTCTTCATTCATCGCGTCGGCGAGCGCCGTCAGATACTCTTCGTCCGACGCATAGAATTCGTTCGAAAAATACATTTCCAGATTCGTCGGAGAGATCGCGGTGATAAACGCCTCTTCGATCGGCGCGCCGTTGAGCGCATGCTTCAAGTTTTGGATGTCCGCCTCGACCTCCTCGTGCCCGATATATTTGATCGGCCCGGTACAGATCAGCGTGGTCATGCCCCGCGGGCGGGCGGTCGCGGCCGCACGGGCCCCGAACATGACCTTCATCTCCTCGTAGACGGCAGGAAACGCAAGTGCATCGCGCGACACGCTGCCGAGGCGGGGCCGCACCTTGTCGATTCCCTCGAGGCCGCCAATTCGCATGCGCGCATAGGTCGCGAAGCTGGATTTGCTGTGTTCTCCGTCGTCAACTACGTCGATGCCTAGCTCAATTTGTTTGCGCACCACATCGGTCACGGATTGGCGCACACGCGCAGCGAGCTCGCCTCGATCATGCGGTTCACCGGCGTCCTTGGCATGGAGCGGGGCCAGCAGCTCCCTTGGGCGCGGGAGACTTCCGCAATGGGTCGTGAGAGTTCGGCTGACGCTCCAATTCACAATGCCCTACCTTTCAGCGTGCAATACCGTCGGACACCAAAAGCCTGATCATTCTAATTATCTCACCGCAGATGCCTTGTCGTCCCTCACTTAGCCCCATTTCACCTTTTGCTTCAATCCCGCAATCGCTTTGACGGCTTGGGCGACGACCTCGTCGGGCTCGAGAGCGCTCACTGGCCGGCTTGGCGATCCATTGCCAGTTGTCGCGTTATGTCGAATTTCTATCTAGCGGCTTGAGGCTGCTAAAGCCGCTAAAGTTTCACGGGCCGCCGGACGCGGCTGCCATTAGCGCCGTTAGTGCCAATAGGCTGCAATACAGCCGCTGGCGAAGACGCATAACCCCCGTAAGAGCCGGAGCACCCTGGCCGCTGCGGCCATCCGCGCGGCCGGCGAAAACACTCTGCGTCAAATTCTCCGTGGGTCTGGGGTGTGAGGGGAGCAAACCCGCCCTCCTCCCCAAATTGACAGGAGACTACCATGAACAGACCCGCACCACCTTCGTTGCTCTCGCCGCCCTCGCCACGACGGCTCTATCGTCCACCTCCGCCTCCGCTTTCGGAGCAGCCCACTTTGCCCAAGGCACCAACAAAGGCTCCGGCCTCGGCGGAGCGCCCAACCCGGCCGTTACCCACCACGAGCCGCGCGTGCCCGACGCCAGCGTATCTCAGAGCGGCGGCACGGCCGGTCGCTTCCCGCGGATTGAAACCACGGTTGCGGGCTTGTCCGGCCAACTCAATGCGGTCGACGAGGTTGGAAGCGATTAACGGAATTCCAATGGCTCCACTCCGACGTTGCCGCGGCGGGCATCTATCGCGGTGTTAGAATTAGCGCCGTAAACGTCTTGGTCGCCTTTGTCCCGCTTATCACTCCTCGTATCGATGCTTACGGGGATGGGTCAACATTAACCCAGAGCGAGAGATTTAGACTGCCCCACCGTCGCGGTCGGAGCTACACCACCAGCCGGGACACAATCTTTGGGTTGAGGTGGCCCCGGTTGTCTGAACAGTTTTTCCGCGTCGATAAGTGGAGCGTCTGCCGAGGTTAGGCTGCCGCGCGGAAGGGCAGCGGGGTGGAGTAGGCGTGATCGGGGGTCGTGCCGTCAAGGCTCGAATGCGGCCGGCGCCGATTGTAGAAGTCGAGGTAGCGCCCGATCGACGCGCGGGCCTCGGACGCGGTGTCGTAGGCTCTGAGATACACCTCCTCGTATTTGACGCTGCGCCATAGCCGCTCGACGAAGACGTTGTCGCGCCAGGCGCCCTTGCCGTCCATGCTGACGGCAATCCCGTTTTTGATCAGCACGCCGGTGAATGCCGCACCGGTGAACTGGCTGCCTTGATCCGTGTTGAAGATCTCCGGCTTGCCGTGGCGAGAGAGTGCATTCTCCAGCGTCTCGACGCAGAATGCCGCCTCCATCGTAATCGACACGCTCCACGACAGCACGCGACGGCTGAACCAATCGAGCACGACGGCCAGATAGACGAAGCCGCGCTCCATCGGGATGTAGGTGATGTCCATCGCCCACACCTGGTTCGGCCGCGTGACCTGGACGCCCCGCAGCAGGTACGGGTAGATCTTGTGCCCCGGCTCGGGCTTGGTCGTGCGCGGACGGCGATAGAGCGCTTCTATCCCCATCCGCCGCATCAGCGTCTTCACGTGACGGCGGCCGATCTTGCTCCCCTCGGCGGCCAGCAGGCCTTTCAGCATCCGCGAGCCGGCGAAAGGGAACTCCAGGTGTAGCCGGTCGAGCCGCCGCATGATCGCGAGGTCGGCTTCCGGCACCGGCCGCGGCAAGTAGTAGACGCTGCCACGGCTGATGTTCAGAGCTTTCGCTTGCTGGGTGATCGGCAGATCGTGTGCACGGTCGATCATCGCTTTGCGCTCAGCAGCCCGGCTTTGGTGAGCGCTCCTTCTAAAAAATCATTTTCGAGCGTCAGCTTGGCCTGCACCCGGTTTTGTAGACAAGCAGTTAAGCTAATCCGGCCCGCATCTCGAACTCCATGGGGCTTAGATAGCCGATTGTCGAGTGCCGACGTTTAGCATTGTAGAAGCGCTCGATGTAATCGAACACGTCGGCCTTGGCTTCATCCCTCGTCCGATAGGTCTTGCGTGCGGTCCGCTCGGTTTTGAGGGACGAGAAGAAGCTCTCCATCGCAGCGTTGTCCCAGACATTCCCCGACCGGCTCATCGAGCAGACGACGCCGTGGTCAGCCATGAGGCGCTGGAACTGCTCGCTGGTGTACTGACTGCCGCGATCCGAGTGATGCAGCAGCGCATCCGGCTTACCACGCCGCCAGATTGCCATCAGCAGTGCGTTGGTGACCAGTTCGGCCGTCATCCCCGCGCTCATCGACCAGCCCACCACACGTCGAGAGAAGAGATCGATGACCGCCGCCACATAGAGCCACCCTTCCGCCGTCCAGATATACGTAAAGTCAGCAATCCATTTGCGGTTGGGAGCGGAGGCTTCGAAGGTTTGCTCGAGGAGGTTCGGAGCGACGGCGGCGACCTGCCGCTCACCCAGATCGGGCGGCAGTCGACGCCGTCGCGGGCGCGACTTGAGGGCCTGCAACCGCATCAAACGCTCAATCCGGTGCAGCCCGCACGACACTCCGTCTGCAAGAAGGTCTTTCCAAACCCGCCTGGCTCCATAGGTCCGATCGCTGGCAAGGAAGCTGGCGCGGACCTTTGCGCCGAGCTCTTCATCACTACGACTACGTTGGCTGCGTGGTCGTGTCAGCCAGGCATAGAAGCCGCCTCGCGAGACACCGAGCGCCCCGCACAACCAGTCCGCCGGCCAGATCCCCCGGTGCTTCGCAATGAAACCGAATTTCATGTCAATTCCTTCGCGAAGTAGGCCGCGGCTTTTTTTAGGATGTCTCGCTCTGCCTTCAGCTTGTTCACCTCGCGCTTGAGCTGCGCGATCTCCAGCTGCTCGGGCTTCATCTGACCCTGCCCAGGAAATGCTTGTTGCGGATCATCCGCAAGCGCCTTCACCCAACCGCGCAACTGCGACTGATGCACACTGAGATCGTGCGAGGCCTGCGCATACGAGACGCCCCGCTCCTTAATCAGCCGCACAGCCTCAAGCTTGAACTCGCGTGTAAACTTCCGCCTCTCCATGACCCACCTCCGGTTCCATTAAAACACCTAACTCGGCGTCTTCGGAACCGGGTGCAGGCCACAATGCCCTGAACGCGAAGCCGGTGCGGTTGTACAAAATTGACGAACAGCATCCCGACCTTGTCGTTCCCAATCAGGTTTCCCATGGAATAGAACATGCCGTTTCCGTCATAGCAGGGGAATGCGAGTGTCGTCGGGTCCAATACGCGCACGAAGCCCGGATCGCCGCCTTTGTACGACACGGTCGGTCGTCCCTGATGATCGATAGTCCCAAGCCAGAACATGTCGCGGCTTTCGATGAATTTTTGATGCTCCGCGCTGATTTCGGTCCTGACGATGCGCTGCTCCACGCCATCGGCGAGCCGGCGCATGTCGAAACGATCCTGTAGCGCGCGATGGCGCGGCCCGTATATTCTGCTCATGTCCTCCGCCTCCCAGCCAGAAACCTGATCGCGATCCGACCGATGCGAACCTCAAGCGCGGCATCGCAAAGCGTCCCACCCCGAGATGTTCGCTCGCGGGCTCCAGAGACGGCATCATAACGGCTTAAGTCAGAATTTTGTAAGCGCGATATAGTGCGGCCTTGCCTAATAGAGCCGCTATTCGCATACGAAGACCGCGGTTTGGTCATTCGCACAGATCGTTGCGTGATGAAAATCGGTCCTTGTCTGCAATGTCCCGAACCCGACGGCGGGCGGTCGAAATGTCCCCCGTCGCGATGGGCCACAACCGGCCATCGTCACCACCTGGATTCCTCATTGTGAACATAACCACCGCCGGTTCGGAGCGAGCAACATTGCACACCAAAAGACTTCCTTTCCGCCCCTATCTTATACGTCGAAAGCGTCGTACGTTGACCCGGTTGAGCTGAATACCTTGATTAGGTGCTGCCCAAAAAGCGGCGACGTTCCGAAGTCTCCGCTTCGAAGAAAAAGGGCAGCCTGATGCCGTTGGCTGGCAAAACGAGGAGCTTTACACATGACCATCGCCGCCACATACGGCACGCTGAGCGCGTCCGAGCACAGCACGCAGCTGCGCAAGGCGGTCATCGCGTCAACCATCGGTACCGCAATCGAGTGGTACGACTTTTTCCTTTATGGCACGGCTGCCGGCCTTATCTTTGGCAAGCTCTACTTTCCCAACGAGGATGCGTTGACGGCGACGCTCGCGGCCTTCGGTACCTATTTCATCGGATTTGTTGGGCGACCGATCGGCGCCGCGATATTCGGCCATTACGGGGATCGCATCGGCCGCAAGGCGACGCTCATCGCCACGCTTCTGTGCATGGGCATCGCGACCTTCCTCATCGCATTCGTGCCGACCTACGAGTCGATCGGCATCTGGGGCGCGGTTATCCTGACAATTCTGCGGATGATCCAGGGTATCGGCGTCGGCGGCGAGTGGGGCGGGTCCGTGCTGTTGGCGATGGAATGGTCGCGTCACCACGGCCAGCGCGGATTGGTGGCGTCGTGGCCACAATTCGGCGTCCCCTGCGGCCTGTTTACGGCGAACCTAGCGATCCTCGCATTCAGCCAATTGTCGGGCGATCAATTCGTCACCTGGGGCTGGCGACTTCCATTCGCGCTCTCGATCGTTCTCGTGGGTGTCGGACTATGGATTCGTCTCGGTATCCTCGAAACGCCGGTGTTCCAGCACCTGTTGAACACAAAGAAAATCGAGAAAGCCCCCATCATCGAGGTCATTAAGAAACAGCCAAAGGAGATCGTCCTTTCGGCGCTGCTGCGAATGTCCGAGCAGGCGCCTTTCTATATTTTCACCGCATTCATTTTCGCTTATGCAGTTGGTACCTTGCATATGTCGCGAGATTTCATTTTGATGGCGGTTCTCGCCGCGTCTTGCGTCTCGTTCGTGACCATCCCGCTGTCGGGCCACATCTCCGACCTCATCGGGCGCAAGAAGATGTATCTCATCGGCGCGGCGACGACGGGTCTATTTGGCTTCCTGTATTTCGGCATGGTCGACACCGCGGTTCCGGCGGCGGTGTTCATCGCAATTGTCCTCTCGCTCATCCCGCACAACATGCAATATGGGCCGCAGGCGGCGTTGATCGCCGAGGCTTTCACCCCGCGATTGCGCTATAGCGGCGCCTCGTTGGGCTATCAGCTTGCATCCGTGATCGCCGGCGGGCCGGCGCCCCTTATCGCGACGGCGCTGTTCGCCACCTATCATTCTGGCTACGCGATTTCCATCTACATCGCCGTTTGCGCGGTGGTGAGCCTGGTGTCGGCAGCATTCATGCCGGATTATACAGGCAAAGACATCTCGATGGAGTATGACGACTTGGGGTTAGCAACCCGCACAACTTAGTTCGCACCGTGTCGCCCTGGTTCAGGTGAGTCGCGAATACTGCGATGCGCACGGGGCGTCCGAGATGGGTCAGACTCGGTAATCCTCAGAACGAGCAAATGTTTTCCGCTCTGCCCCAATAACTGGACTCTTTTGCCACGGTCGAACCCGGCAATCCTCAAGATAAATAGGGGCCGGCGATAGCTGCTGGCCACTTCACCCGAGCGTCCGCTTCTCCCTCCATTGCGGGCGTGTTGAAGCTCGACAGGATCCCCAACCGCTGACATTACCGATCTGTAACCATTTGGAACGAACGAAGGGAAATTTCATTGTAAGGAAGGGGAAAACAATGGAGATTTCCCATGTTCACCAAAACAAAGTTCGCTCTGGCGGCTGCCCTGGTCTTGGGTGCCGCGTCTGCGGTTCAGGCGAACGACAACGACTGGAATGACAGAGGGGGATATCGCGTCGGTCCCCTGGGGCAGAGTTTCCAAGGGGCCAATCCGGCTTATCACCCCTCCATGCGCCGTGGCGGTGGCGCCTATGCTTTCGTACCCGGGCACCGCTTTCCGGCTCGGCCCTACCGAAATTCGGGGGAGACTCAGTTTGAGAGGAACTGGTTCGGCTACCAGGATTGCCCTGGCACAGAGGGCGGTTGTTAGAACGGCGAGGCGATTGGAAGTAGGCCGCGACCCTGAGGGCGGTAACCCCCGATCAGAGACGAAGAGGCCGCAACTTGCGGCCTCTTCTTTTTTGCGGTACGCCAGCGGCCAAGCCGCCGGCGCCCAACTGCCGTTTGATGGTCCCATTATTCATCGCTCTGCCAAAAACGGTTCTTCCGCATGGTCCCGATCCCCCAAAACAAATCAGGCACACATGGAATCAGAATTGCTTTGCCCCTGCGGCAAAATTAATGAGCTCTCACGCTAGAACAGTGGTCTGCGCCCCCAAGCAAGTCGTTCAAGCGCACGCTTTTGCAATCAATCAACCGAATGCTAGTTACGCGATTTTTGATCCGGTGCTGCGGCGTCGGCGATCGCGCTCGCAAGGACCTTGGCCAGGCAGTCATAGCTCCAGTCATTCATATGCAACTGGTCGGCGGAAAGAAATGCTTCGAATGGCATGTCCTCTGCCTCGTGCCAATGCCGCATGAGAGCGAACCGATGAAATAGGTCGACGCTCTCCTGCTTGGCCGCGGACGAAATTGAAACCATCATCTCCTCGATCCCGGGCTTAACTATCACTTTGGGAGCAAATTGCGGGTCGACCAGAATGACCTCGGCGCCGATTGACTTCATGTGCTGAATTCCCTGGCGGATCAAAGGGCCTGACGCTGCTGACTGTTGATCGTCACGCAATACAGCATTCGTACCTAGCTGCCAGAGGACCAGATCGGGATGCTCGACGACAACGCTCTTGTCGAAGCGAGCCAGCATATCGACGGCCTGGTCACCGTTGATTCCACGGTTTAGAACTTTCATCGGTTGGGATGGGAAAAGCTGCGCAAGCTCGACCGCGAGTCGACTTGGATAGGTGTTCGCCGGCGAACTTGCCCCCGCACCGGCAGTCGACGAAGATCCCAATGCGACAATTGTGAGGGGCCTTCGGGAGGCCAGGTGATAAGCGGTTTGCTTCAGTGGAAAATCGAATCGGGTCGAAACAGTCGGCGCAACGCAATGCATCGCACTGCCTACCGCGGCAGGAATGGGCACCATGCCGAACCAAAACATGCTTGCAGCTACCGAGCAATGCGCTATGCGAACACGATCCATTACTAAATACCTTTATGTTGCACCATCGGCAGTAGCCCGTTCTTAGGACCGATTGTGTGAACATGGAGCGCAGTGGGCGCCCCGCTACTGCGCTCCCGCCGCCCGCAGGTATCGCGTGTCCACGAAGCGGTCGGCGGACGGCGGCGGCGTGAGCAGCCCAAAAGCCGAGTAGTGCGGCAAGAATGATGCGCATTCCAGCGTTCTTCTTTTTTCTCGTCGCCTCATAGGCGGCAGTTTATCATTGGGCGGAGCACAATGCCACGGAGATCGCAGCCAGGAATCCCGAGCGCATCCTGTATTTGCCGACGACCGGGGCATGAAAGAGTTAGCGCCCTCGGCCGCACAGGCCCAGGCGACGGGCCAGACAACGGAATGGATAGACCGCAGGCAGCTTGTAGCGGGCCGCAAGCGCGAGCATCAGTTCGCGCTGTGCCGAGGCGCGCGTACTGGTTGTCACGAGCAAGCCGCCATTCGAAGTGCCGGACAGTGCAGTGATTGCGCGCTCGATCGCGGAGGGTTCGCGCACGCCGACTGGGCTGAGCGCCATCCCGAGCGACGGCGCTACTGACTGAATCGCGGCGAACTGCGCTGCCCCGGCCTCCGAGTCAGGATCGCGTACGACCACCACGCGCGTCACGCCGGGCGCAATTTCCTTGAGGAGTTCCAGCCATCTTGCGCTGACCCCGTATGAAATCGAGGCGAAACCTGTGACGTTGCCGCCGGGCTTGGCGAAACTCTCGATCAGGCCACCACCGAGTGGCTCTGCAACCTGCACAAACACGATTGGTACAGCAGTGGTTGCCCTTTTTAAGGATGATGCGGCCGCACTGCCGCTCGCCATCATGACGTCGGGCGCGAGCGCGACCAACTCGGCCGCGTTATGGTGCGCGACCTCAATATTGTCGTCGCCCCAACGGATGTCGATGTGGAGATCGCGGCCAGTGGACCAACCCAAATCCTCGAGCGCCCGGATGAATGCTGCTAGCCGGACCTGCGATTCCTTGTCATCCGCGGCGAGGCTCATCAGGATGCCAATGCGCCGCACACGCTCGGGCTGCTGCGCGCGCGCCGCCAGCGGCCACGTCGCCGCGCAGCTGAGAAGCGTGATGAACTGCCGCCGCCTCATACAGTCCTCCCTCACGTCTTACCGATGCGGGGCGACAGCCACCTCATTATCCGCCGGTACGGATCGCGACTGGACGGAATTCGCTCCATCGCCTTCTCAGCGAAGGGCTTGGCCTGCTCTTCGGTCTGTCGCTTGTCCTTCGGAAGCGACATCCATTCGCGGATGATTTTTCGCCGCGTCTCGTGTTCCGGCTTCATGCTCAAAATCCTTTGCTCGGTAGTCGACGGCAGCGTAGAACTCGCGCCGTCTCATGTAGTCTCCCCAAGGACCTTAGCGCCACTCCATCCGGCCGAAACATAGCACATGGAAACATGGCGGCGGAGCGAGGTCAGAGCGTCCGCTCCACCTGGATAACCGGAAGTCTGCGGCGCTCTCCGGCACTTCGGGTTTGGGCCAACACCGGACCCATGCACTGCAAACGACAGGCGTGCGATGTTGCGACTATCGAAGCGCGGTGCGATGGCGAACATGGTGTTCACCGCGTCGAGCGGCGCTCCGTCCTGCGCGGCTCGAGAGGGCCGACGGCAGGCGATTGCGCGAGATCGCGGGCGCAGTTGAGAAAAATCTCCGTGAGCGGGCTCATCATCCGGTTCTTGAGAGTCAGCACCCCGATCGGCCGCGCCGGCGCCGGAAACGCGATCGGCAGAACCTTGAGCGGTAGTCGCCGGCCGAAGCGGACCATCGAGCCCGGAAGCGCCGTGACGAAAGCCCCCGACGCCACGAGCTGCTCATGGAGCGGAAGGGAGAATGTGGCAACACGCATGCGCGGTGCTTCGACACCGGCGGCGCGAAATCCCTGCGTCAGATAGGCGTCAATAGGCGTGCCGCGCGGCGGCAGAATCCAGGGTTCGTCCATGAGATCGGCGAGCGTGACATTGCGCCGTCGCGCCCATTTGCTGTTGCGAGCGACCATTACGACGTGCCGGTCCTCGAACAGGATCTCGACTGCGGTGTCCTCTCCCAGGTGCAGCCCGGTCACCGGGGTCACTACGAGTTCGACCTGACGCTCACGCAAGTCGCGCCTGTGCAGCAGGACCGGATCGGCCGCCACGACCTCGAAGCAGACGTTCGGATATTGTCGCGACAAGGTGGCAATGACCGCCATCACGAACCCGCCAGCCAGCGGCTCGCTGCATCCGATCTTCAGCTCGCCGACGGTCGGGTCGGCGAGGAACTCAAGCTCCTTGACGCCGTGGCGAAGGTCATCGAAGGCCGCGATGCCCCACTTGACCACAGCCCGCCCGTAGCGCGTGGGCTCGACACCCTGCGGGCCGCGGTCGAGCAACCGGAACCCGAGCGCATGCTCGAGCTCTGACATCGCCTTCGAGACGACGGGCTGGGACACCGCGAGCTCGACAGCGGCGCGCCCCATGCTGCCGGTTTTGACCACGGTGAGAAAGATGTGCAGGTCGCGTAGCCTGATTCGGCGCCCGATCCGGTCCGTCCAGTCCACAGCAGCCTCCTAGACGAATGGCTATGACCACATCCCAACTTAGAATTACACGACTATGGGGCGCTCCGCTAGTAAAGGTTGTGCGGCCGATCGAACGGGCCGAAACTTTGGCGAATGGATTGGAGGCACGCATGATGAGGAAGCGCGAATTTCTGCTGGCTCTCGCGTCGACCTTCGCGGCGGGCGCGGTGTTACCCGCCGCCGCCCAGTATTATCCGGCGCGGCCGATTACGATCGTGGTGCCGTTCCCGGCCGGCGGTCCGACCGATGCAGTCGGACGCATCGTGGCCGAGCGGATGCGAACCTCGCTCGGACAATCCGTGATCATCGAGAATGTGGCCGGCGCCGGCGGTAGTATCGGCATCGGCCGCGTTGCCCGCGCAGCGCCGGACGGCTACACGATTGCGCTAGGCATCTGGAGCACGCAGGTCGTGAACGCCGCGATCTACGCGCTGTCCTACGACGTGGTAAAGGATTTCGAGCCGATCGCTCTTTTGGCGAGTTCGCCCCTGATGGTCGCCGCGAAGAGCTCCGTGCCGGCGAATGACCTGCAGGAGCTGATCGCCTGGCTCAAGGCCAATCCGGACAAGGCCTCCGAGGGGACTGCAGGGGTGGGCAGCCCGGAACATATCGCCGGCGTGCTGTTCCAGCATCTCACGGATACGCGATACCAGTTCGTGCACTACCGCGGCACCGCCCCTGCCATGCAGGATCTGGTGGCCGGCCAGATCGATTTCTGCATCACCTCGCCGGTCCTCGTTTTGCCGCAGCTGCGCGCTGGCAGCATCAAGGGTTATGCGGTCACGACCGAGAGCCGCCTGCCGTCGGCGCCCGCCATCCCAACCACTGCGGAGGCCGGACTCAAGGGCTTCCAGCTCTCGGTCTGGCTTGGCTTGTTCGCTCCACAGGGCACGCCGAAGGCGATCGTCGAGAAGCTGAATGCGGCCGCCGCGCAAGCTCTGACATCGCCCGAGGTGCGCACACACTTCGCCGATCTCGGGCTCGAGCTTTTCCCGAGCGAGCAGGAGACGCCGGCAGTGCTCGGCGTGCTACAGAAGTCCGACATCGAGAAATGGTGGCCGATCATCAAGGCGGCCGGCATCAAAGCCGAATGAGCACGCGTATGCGCGTGTCGTCGGACGCAGCCGGCAAGCCGGGCGCGTCCGAGCCGATATCTCCGGACCATATCTTCGACATCGGGTTTGCGTTTTGGAAATCCAAGGCGTTGCTCAGCGCGGTGGAGCTCGGTGTCTTCACCGCGCTGGGTGAAGGCCCGCTCCGCGGCGAGACGCTGATCGAGCGGATCGGAATCCACCGGCGCGGCGGCCGTGATTTTCTCGACGCGCTGGTGGCGCTCGACCTTCTCGATCGCAACGCGGCCGACTGCTACGCCAACCGACCCGACTGTGCGCTCTATCTCGATGTCCGCAAGCCCACCTATATCGGCGGGCAGCTGGAACGGCTCAACGGGCGCCTCTACGAAAGCTGGGGCCGTCTGACTGAGGCGCTGCGGACCGGCCGTGGCGGCAGCGCGCTCGCGAGCGGCGGCTACACGGCTCTCTATGCCGACGGCGCGGCATTTGAGTCGTTTCTTCGGGCAATGACTGGCTCGAGCCTGATGCCGGCGCGGGCGCTCGCCAAGCGATTTCCCTGGTGTCGTCACGCGACAGTAATTGACATTGGCACCGCGCAGGGCTGCTTACCGGTCGAACTCGCCCGCACCCACGCCCATCTCCGGGGCGGTGGTTTCGACCTGCCGCAGGTCCAGCCGGCATTCCAGGACTACGTGCGCAGAAACGGCTTGTCGGACCGGCTGACGTTCTATCCAGGCGACTTTCTCCGCGATGATCTGCCGCAAGCCGACGTCCTGATCATGGGACGGATCCTGCACAACTGGGATCTTCCCACCAAGCAGCTGCTGCTGCGCAAGGCGGCGCAAGCGCTGCCCCCCGGCGGCGCGCTCATTGTGTACGACAACATCATCGACGACGACCGGCGGTATCGCCCGCACAGTCTGCTGGCAAGCCTCAACATGCTGATCGACACGCCGGCCGGATTCGAATTCACCGAACAGGAGTGCATCGACTGGATGCGCGAGGCCGGCTTTAACGACATCTGCTTGGAGCGTCTGGACTGCATCAACACGGCGGCCATTGGCCTCAAATAGCGACAATGTGTCGGATCTGCGTCCGTGCGTGGGTGTCAGATCAGCGAAACGGCAATGCCGCCAGTCCCCCTGCCGAATCCTACCAAGTCCGGTGTGGGTCAGATTTTGTTGCAGAAGTCTGTTGATGGTTTCTGCGAACAGTGATTCTGTTTCGTTGATGCAGGAATCAGCGGAGACGGGCCATGATGGGGCGGTCGGACCGGGACCAGGGGCAACTGTTCTATTCGTTCTGCCTTGAGGAGGTCGTGCCGGACGATCACCTCGCTCGCGCGATTGCTGCCGTCCTCGATCTGTCGTGGGTTCGGGCGGAGCTGGCGCCCTACTATCCCTCGATCGGACGGCCTTCGATCGACCCTGTGCTGATGATCCGGATGCTGGTGGTTGGTTACGTGTTCGCCATTCGCTCGGAGCGCTTGCTCTGCCGCGAGGTCAAGGTCAACTTGGCGTATCGGTGGTTTTGCGGCTTGAACATCGAGGACAAGATCCCGGATCATTCGGCATTTTCGCGCGCCCGCAACGAACGCTTTCGCGACAGCGACATTTTCCGCCGGGTCTTCGAGCGTGTCGTTGAAGCGTGTATTGCGGCCGGACTGATTGGTGGTGAAGGGTTCGCGGTCGATGCGAGCCTGATCGTGGCGGACGCCAATAAGCAGCGGTCGATCCCGGGCTCGGAGTGGAATAAGGAGCGTAATCCCGAGACCGCGAGCCGCGCCGTGAAGGAGTATATGGCAACTCTCGATGACGCGGCTTTCGGCGCTGCCACCGAAGTGGCCCCGAAGTTCGTCTCGCCGTCCGATCCGGCCGCGCAATGGACAGGAGCGACGCGGGGCCCTGCATTTTTCGCTTACTCCGACAACTATCTGATTGACGTGAAGTTCGGCGTCATCATGGATGTCGAGGCATCCCGCGCCATCCGCCAGGCCGAGGTGGGAGCGGCGAAGACAATGATTGATCGGACCGAGGAACGCTTTGGTATGAAGCCCGAGCGACTGGTTGCCGATACGGCCTACGGGTCGGCGGCAACGCTCAATTGGCTCGTCAACGATAAGAAGATCGTGCCGCATATTCCAGTCATCGACAAGTCGAAACGCGTGGATGGCACCTTCTCGCGTGAAGACTTCACGTTCGACCAGGAGCGTGACATCTACACCTGCCCGGCAGGCAAAACCCTCACGACGACGCGCAAGGTCGTAAATGACGACCAGCTGCTTTACCGGGCGAGCAAGCTCGACTGCGATGCGTGCCCATTCAAGATGCGATGTTGCCCGAAGGAGCCAGCGCGCAAAATCCCGCGCAGCATTTACGAAGATGCTCGCGATGTTGCTCGTTCACTTGCAGGGACCGAAGCCTTCGAGCGCTCCCGACACGAGCGAAAGCGCGTCGAGATGCTGTTCGCCCACCTCAAGCGTATCCTGAGGCTCGGTCGGCTGCGACTGCGCGGGCCATGTGGCGCCCAGTTCGAGTTCACGCTGGCAGCAATCGCGCAGAACCTTCGTAGGCTTGCCAAACAGGTTGCCCGACCACCACCAGCGGCCGCTGCCTGCGTTGCCTAACCGCTGCGGGCATCAGTAAATCGAGCGTAACCCGCCCGCTCAATCGAGTGGGTGGCAACGGGCGGCGTCAAAAAATCGCATCAGCCGCCTCGGCCCCTCTGAATGCCGACTTCTGCAACAAAATCGGTCACACTCCGGACATCGCTGAATGTCGCCGTCACGTCGGCTTAGGCCTCATCAGCGGACATTCCAATGGCTCCGAATGTCGCAGATGGGCCAACAGCGGAACGTCGAAGCTAGGGCGCGCCCAGAATATTGAACACGTGAACCTTGGTTTTCCAGGCTCCGTCGCTCTGCATCTCGAAGACTTCTCAGAGTGTGTCCGGAAATGAGCGTTTTCTCTCCTGTTGGCCGGACAAGCTGAACACCTGCTTTGCTCAGCTGATAAGCGAGCTTGCCATCAGCCCACGTTTCAATGATTTCAAACGTGTGCTCTTTCGCGCCGGCTGAAATGCGCGACTCCCAGAACCGCTTGATTGCTTCGGGTCCCACGATCGGCGGAGCGCCATGGAAAATCAGGATTGCGTCATTGGTGTACAAGGCCGGGAAGGCTGCGGTGTCAGGGGTATTGAATGCTACAAGAAATCTTGCGTTGATCGATTCCATAACAGGACGGATGTCATCGCCCCAGGCGGGTCCGATCAGCAAGAACAGCAGCGGCGTCACGAGCGTCCAAGATTGAGCCTTCATCTATTTCCTCCCTCACGCAACATGTCTGGCAGCGGAGGATCTTGATCCCGCCTGAGCGCTGACACTAGATTACGCTAATTTATTCGAAAGTAACCTGTGCGGAACGTCCGCAATGGGTCAAAACCGGTAATCCTCTGACCGAGCAAATCTTTTCCGCTTTACCCCAATAAGCGGACTTCTTGCGCGCAATCGGCATTTCCGCTTGGGGCCAAAACCGGCCGCCAGCCCCCTTCCAGCGACACCGGCAATCATTGTAGCATCATCGTAGAGCCGCCATCGGGACGTGTCGAAGTCCCCGCGATTTCGCTGGCGGCGCGGGTGCCGTCGGCGGGCAAACATTCCGAGAATAAAGCTGACCTCGACCGCTGGATTATGCGGTTCTCGTCCCGTTGCCATTCGGCGGCGCGACGGATACGCGCGTTTCGTGGGCGAACAATTCGTCGCCGCTCACAATAATTGGAAAGGTGGAACATGGACCATGATTTGGCCGCACGGCACCGAGCGCTCGGCGCAACAGGGGAACACACCGTCGTCGGGCTCTACGCTCGGTCGCTGGCAGGCCTGGGGTACGACGTCGAAAAACATCCTTCGTTTTACGACTACGCCTGCGGGATCATGGGGTCGGAGCATAACGGGTACCCCGGCCTGAAAGAGGATGCCGAACTCCTGAGGCGCTTCCCGCCCCGGCACCTTCCAGGGCTCGGGCCGGGCCTCTACTGGCTTCCGCCCGCACGACATGCCGAGGTGATGGCAAGTTACGCGCGCTCACTTGCCCGTGAGGCCGCTTACCGTGCCCAGTCAAGATAAAGCGGAATTGGGCGCGTCATGGCGTGGCTTACGAAACTTCAAGCCGCTCAGGCGGCAACCCAGGAAGATGGGGATCCGTGGCTCCTTCCTTTGGGCAGGGTCCGCGGCAAGACCGACTTCGACGGTATGGAGCGTGTGAGCACGCAGACGCTCCTGGACCTACTGGAGGTTCCCCAGCGTACCCGGTCCGCAGGCACCTGCCGGCGCCTGGCGAAGCTAATGGTGGAGCTGGGATGGACCGCCGTGCGGGTCCGCGACCTAACCCGTGGTGGCTACAAGGAGCAGGTTCGCGGCTATTGCCGTGCCGCCAGGACTGAGGGCCGGTCCCCGGCGCGTGGGGCAATCCAGGAGACTCCATCCGAACGTGGGTGGTGACCACGCCTGAAGTGCGGCCACCAACTTCGCCTAGAGCCACAATCGGGCTCTCTCACCCGCCATGACGTCTGTCGTCACCGCCACCGCCTTGCCGACCTCCGCCGCCACCTGCACCGCGGCCGCCCTGCGGGCCACCGCCACCCCCTCCGGGGGCGACAAATCGACTAGCGCCCCCTCCGCCGCCAGGAGCGACGAACCGGCCACCTCCGCCCTCGCCAGCTCCAACGCCGCCCCTCGGAGCCACAAACCGATCGCCCCCGCCGCGGCCATATTCGAAGCTACGCCCGCCCCGGAAATCCCCACGGTCCACATGATACGGGCCTCGTAGTACGGGCCCGCTCCAACGCCAGTTGTGCCAGCCGACCGGGCCGCCCCACCAATAACCACTGACCCACGGCCCATAGTCGCAGACGTACCAGCCGGGGCCCTGCCATCCATCGTCGTACCAACAGTAGTCGTAGCCGCCCCAGACGAACTGAGCCTTCTCGATCGGACTCAATGCAGTGTTGGCCGAAGCCAACCCGGCAAAGCCCGTCATCGGCGCCGCCGAGGCGCCAAAAGCACCAGCGGCGAGAACGGTGGCGGTCGCGAAGCCAACAAGTTGACGACTCATGCTTTCCTCCATGGGTTTCCGACGTATTCGGTTGGGGTGCCAACCTATGGAAGCAGCCTAGGGTTCCATGAGGGCCGCCAAACATTGTCTCGGGCTAAAAGGGTGCCAGGGTAACCGATCTGCAAGCGGACCACGGTGAATTTCCCGTTGAACACCGATCACAGCAACAGCCCCTCGGCCAAGGAGGGCAAGATATTTTCCGGTCAGCTCTTCAACCATCAATAAGCTCAGGCACTACAGCAATCCTGAAGATCAACATTGAGACCAACGCCGCATGGTACCACCGCGCGACCACCATAGCGGAACGTTGCGGCGGCTGGCGGCGACTGCCGCCATCTTTCGCGTAGATGACCATCGGGTGATTTTCGGCGCTCGATGAGCCGTAGCGATTGACCGATCTCGTACCTCGATGGATCGCGAGCCTCAGTACGACATGTTGCGGGCCGAATCGATGTGGCGAGGCACTCACGCAGGAAAGAGAAGAATGGATCGTGCATTGGCTAAAGCGATTAGCGGGGATATTTTTCGACCAACCCGCGACTGACACAATCCTGCCTGACCGCGTAGGAAGATGGGACGTCAGGATGGAATTTGATTCGGATTAGCCACGAAAGTCACTAGCCAGAACTTGCTGGAGGTAAAGCGGTGCAGTCGGGCACACAAGCATGTTGCGGAGGTAGGCTCATGCATTGGCAAAAGGAACTTGCTTACATTATCACGCCGAAGAGTGGTCCTATGCGTCGAATGGAATCGTTGCTCGATGCCAACCGGGCGCTGGTGCAGGATTTGCCCCCGGGCTTAATCAAAAAGCCACACTGGCAACGAGTCGGAAACTTGCTGGTGCACGCGGCTGAATTGGGTCAAGCCGTGGATATCCTGGAGGCGACGGAAAACTTGGTGAACGAGATCGACCATCAGGGTTGGATGACGCGTCAGCCACAGCCGAAAAACTAGAATTTACCACCAGTTCATAGAGTGTGATGACCGTGCGCGCCTGCGTAGAAGGCACGCGGATCGTTGTGGATATCCGAAGAGTGAAATGTTTCGGTCAAGCCGCCCGTTCAATCGCATGCCCGCTTCATGCTGAATTTCTCAAACTATTAGGCTTCGCAATACCTCTTAGGTGGAACTGGCTCCGAGTTGTGCGTAGCCCCGGAAGTCCGAAGCGATCAATGCAATTTTGCCAGGACAGAAGCTCGTCCGGATTCAGCGCATAGCGGCTGCAAGCCTCGTCAGGGGACAATAGCCCGCCGCGCACCGCCGCAACGATTTCCGCCTTGCGTCGGATCACCCAGCGTTTGGTATTGGCCAATGGGAGATCGGCGAAAGTCAATTGACGTCCGCTGGGTCCGACGACTTGCTTGATCGTTGGCTGCGCGGTTCCCTTCACGTCATCCGACGTCAGCCCACAACGGTTCCGCGCGACACGATAAGTCTGCGCACTTTTAATCGCCATGAACCTATACCCCGGCTTCAACCGACTTTCCCGAAAGGCAGCTTACGTGATTCGCCTCGGAAAGAAGTGGTACCGACCTACGTCGCACGCAGTGCGCCAAACTAATTTCAGTCTGATAGCGGTATCCCGCCACATCTGCTGCGCAGGGACCGCGGCACCCTGGCACCCTTCAGCTACACCCATTCGTCGGTTTGGTTTTTATGGGTGATCGTCGGCACACAGATCTCGGCGGCACTACGGCCCGAACGCCGACCTAACTGCGTTCGCCGCCCCAACGCGGGGATGGCCTGTCGTTCATCCCCCTCCTAGCCGAAGCCTGAAAAGGCCATATTGCGGTCACTCGAAAACGGCCTTTATCTCATCGACTCTAACGGTGAAGACATCTATTCCTTCTTTGGTCGAACGGTCCTTGAACGTCTCAGCGATGGTCATTTTGACCGTCTTCCCCTCAACTATAAACTCGACCTGCTCTCCGACGCTTGGCGCCCATCCTTTTTGATGGGTCGATACGTAGTGATAGCCCGCCTGTCCGGCGCGCCGCAGCATGATCTTCCAAGTAGTGATCGGCATTGCAAATCTTACCGCGAACTCGCACAAGAGTTGCGGGTCCCGCGCCCGCCACCGGGTAAGTACATCGGCCGACTAAGAACCCAAGGCACAAGAGCCAAAAGGCATCTTGCGCGCCGTTCAGCGGGGATTTCCGCCCACTCCCTCTACAACGGCCAGCGGCAGCATTAAGGAATGCGGCGAAGCAGGGCGGTTACACTTTTCATGTTTACCCGCGCCAGCGAGTTTTACTTCTTCGTCTGGTTGAAATGTTTCAGATCCGGGGGCGGTTGGTCTTTTTTGGCCGGCATCAGCTCGCCAACATCGTTCAGCATGTAGTGTTCATTGCCAATGTTCACCTGAAGATTGTTCTCGTTGCAGACGAACTCGACCCAGATTGGATTGTGTTCGCGCCGCATGGTTTTCGTGACTGTCCACGGTCTGGTGAGCGCATGGTCGTAGGTCGTGACTTGGTTGTACAGAATGTCCGGGTTTGACTTGTCCAGATAAAATCGCTCTTTGACGATTGTCTGTGCATCTTTGTGCATCGGCATGCCACTGGCATCGTAAGTCCGCGGATTCTTTAGGTTGCGGGTTTCGACCTCCAACACATCGTAATGGCCCGAGCCACTCTCGTCGATCCATTTGCCGATCGAATAGCCCATCCAGGACGGAGCCTCGTCCGGCGGGAAGTCACGTCCGTCTGTATAGATACGACGAAGCATGCTCAAGTATTCCATATGGATGTAGGTGATGTTGCGCTTAATGACGAATTCCATCGGCAGTATTAAATTCATTGCCCGTGGCATCCCTTCCGGAATGCAGGCGTAAACCGGGTCGTCTCCGAACCCGCCTTTGGCCACGTCGGCAAGATTAGCCTCGAATATCGCCTGGTACTCAGGCGTGAGGGGCGCCTGTTGTCCGCGGGCGGGGGGTTTGGTCTGGTCGTATCTCTCGATCGGCCCGACTCTCATCCACTGGTCCTCGAAGGCGGGATATTTGCTTTCATCGAATGACTGCTGAGCGGCAACTGGCCCCGCTATCAAAGCCATGGCCGTCGCCATCCCACCTATCATGTATCGAAACGCCATTCCTACTCTCCATGTTTGTATTAGGACCGGGGAAATGCGCGCAACAGAGGGCAACTGGACCGTGTCGCGCGCCGCAGCCTGAATCGCCAAGTCAAGCCGTTACTTGGGCGCTGCGACCGGACCGGTGTTGCTTAAATTAACCTGGGGCGGAAAGTAGGAGCCTCCGGCCTCACCGCTATGCAACGGGCTAATGGTGCCCTTGAACGGATCTCCGGGCTTCAGGCTGTTGGCGGTCATCCCCTGACGGGCCATAATGCCTGGCGCCGGGCACTCGAGAATCCAATCCTTAACGGCCCCGTCTTCGCCCCGCACCACTACGACCAGCACGGAGTGCGGATTGACAAACCTGAATTCCTTCACCGTGCCCGAAATTTCGATCGGATGTGCGGTGTCGAACATGGCGAACGAGTGGTGCGCCAAGGTCGCGCTGGTTAGGGCAGTTGATATGAAAGCCACCAGCACGATAGTCGATTGCATTCGCATTTTTGCCTCCCGCCTGACCTAATATTCTTTTGATGCATATGTTAGGGATTGTAAATGAGCCTAACGTATTGGGGGCGGCTGCGGATGCCCACAATATGCATATCTTTCAAAAAGTTAACTTCGCAGCGATAGGGACAAAAGTATTGCCCCTCCACGCGTCTTGTCCGAACCTCGATCAATAGATGACACGTAACACCGCAGAGGATATAGCTTCGACCGGCGCGCCTATTATGTTGCAGCGCATGAGTCTTTCTGGCCCCAAGCGGCGGTTCACGGGAGCGCAGCGGATGTCTGGACTGGGGGGCAAACCGAATGGTCGGCGGGTGGCGCTAGAACCGCCGCTTTTGATCCATTGCCGACGTCGGCGGCAAAGTAGCCGATACAACTCGGACCCCATTCTGTCATTCGGCGTGCAATTTTGACCCCCTGATGGGGGGTATCGGCGTCCTTATGGCCTTCAGCGCTTTCGGGCTGGCCGCGGGCATGAAGCCGTGCGCGTGGATATTCCCGTTCCACATCGTCTTTCTCGCTCGGAACGAGAACCCGAGAAAGTCGAACGATTGGTTCGGAAAGCCGCCGCGGCGGTTCGCATCCTTGCAGTAGACGATCTTCGTCTTCTCAGGATGCAGCACCAGCTTGCAGGCCACAAATCGGTCGGCAAGCGCGCTCCACAATGCCTGCGCGTCCTCGGCGCTTTTGCAGTGACAAATGGCGTCGTCCGCGTACCGCTCGAACGGAATGCGCGGATGGTTCCGCGTCATCCATGTATCGAACGCGTAATGCAGGAACAGGTTCGCCAGCAACGGGCTGATGACCCCTCCTTGCGGTGTCCCTGCCGTGCGCGGCACGACGGCGCCGTCCTCCATCTGCACCGGAGCCTTCAGCCAGCGTTCGATGTAGAGCAGCACCCACGGGCAGTTCGTATGATGACGGACCGCCTTAAGCATCAGCTCCCAATCGATGCTATCGAAGTATCCTTTGACGTCGATGTCGAGCACCCAGTCGTATCGCCAGCACCGCTGACGGGCTTGGCGCACCGCATCGATCGCAGATCGGCCGGGCCTGTAGCCATAAGAGTTGGCGTGGAACACCGGCTCCAGACGGGGCTCCAGGTAGCGACGGGCAACCTCCTGGGCAATGCGGTCGGCCACCGTTGGAATGCCCAACGGGCGCGTCCCACCATTCGCTTTCGGAATATCGACCCGCCGCACCGGCGGAGGAAAGTAGCTCCCTGACGACAGCCGGTTCCAGAGCTTGTAGAGGTTGTTCGAAAGATCAGCCTCGAAGCCCGCAATCGACTGTCCGTCTACTCCAGCCGCTCCCTGGTTGGCCTTCACCTTCTTGAAAGCTTCCCAGACTTCCCGTTTGGGGATGTCGAACGGCTTTGCCTCGTCCACGGGCTCCTCCCGGTACCGCCAGTTGGCCCGAGGCCTCGGCTGAACAACGCAGCCCCTTTGGTCCAGCTCCATTACAGAGCCTTCGTCCCTACTACGGGCTGCTCCGTCCCTGTGCTCCGCATTGGTACTCTGATCCTCGCGGTGTGAGCCGCTTGTGATCTCTCCCTTCGCATCGCAGCACAGGTTCTCACGTTCCATACAAGAGCCTGGTTGAGCTTCGCGCCGCCTACATGCCGGATGCCGCTCGAGCAGGCTTCAGGGTTCCCCCGAGCTGATCCCGGAGGCAGGGTCAACCCCCGGTTTTGGCATCGTCTAATCCGCTTTCGACACTTCATCGACGGTTTGCTTGCGCTCGCCTCTCTCAACCTTGCCTGCCGGGATCTTGTCCCGGCGTTTCCGCAACGCTCACCACCATCGCTCTTGACGACAGCAGCTTGCGGTGGCTTGAGACCAGAACCTGACTGCCGGCCTCGAAGGGCCTTCCTTCATCTCTTGTACAGTTACGCATCGCCGTGTGGACCGGCGATGCTCGTGACACACGACCCACTGCGGACATCGCCAGCGTGTTTTTGTGATGCACAACACCCCCCCTGTCTGACGATGTGGTAGTTTGTCGTCGTCAATGGGTCGATGGCTGCAGACTTGTCGAGCTGCATCGAGATTGGGCAGTCATCGACCGATCACTGAATCGATCGCAGCGCAGGGAGACAGAACAATGAATGAGCCGAATTCACCTGGACGACGGACACTGCTCAAAGCGGGTGCCCTGACGTTGGCGACACCCGTGATCGGCGCCGTTGCGCAACCCGCCCCATCGCATCAAGAGGCCATGACGTTCAATCTCTGGGTTATCAGTGATAGCCACGTCGGCACCGATAAGGCTGCCAGCGAAGCAATGCAGCATGGGTTGGTCGGGTTCAAGCCGCCTCCGGTCTACTTCGAATCTCTCGCCGAGCCGCTCCGCCAGTCGGAGAATGGCGGCGCGTTCGGTGGGCCACCCATCTCGTGGGATCTTGCGCTGAACCTCGGCGACTATGCGGGATTTTGGGACCTGCCCGAGGACGAGCAGGGGCGCGAGGTCGTGCGTCAATACGCGGTGCTGAAGCATCACCGGCGCGAGCAGATCTACAACATCGCCGGCAATCACGATGCCTCGGCGCAAGACGCGCCGTCGAGCCAGGGCAAGGAAGCGAACTGGTGGTTTCGCAAATGGGCCGATCCCGTCGGCGAGCATACCGAAACGTCCGGCGTCGATCCCGCCAAGCGGCCGTATCCTGTCGACGGCACCTGGGAGCGCTACACGTTCAAGGTCGACAACATCCGCTTCCTGATGATGAGCGACCGCAACGACCTGCCCTACCCGGTGGGACGCAGGTCGACCGGCGGCGCGTCGCCGGCGGGCGCCGTCACCCCTGAAACGTTCGCATGGTGGAGGTCGCAGGTCGAAGCGTCGTCCGACGAGATCATCATCTCCTGCCATCACCACATGCTGCGTGAGACGACAGTGGGCTCCGGCGACTATGAAGGCGTCTCCAAAAACGCCGACGGCACTTTTCGGGCCGGCAAATATCACGGGGCGGACGGCGCCCCCGAGGGAGCGTCCTACCTTTACTTCCTGGGCGCCACACCGAAGGCGCAGGCGTTCGAAAACTACCTGACCGCGCATCCGGGTGCGATCGACATCTGGCTTGGCGGTCACACCCACACCCATCCGGACGATGTGCTGAACGGTCGCTCGCACGTCGAACGGAAGTGGGGCGTCAATTTCGTCAATTGCGCCCAACTGTCTAAATTCCACGGCCATGTGAGTTGTCCGCCGATGAGCCGCCATTTCACCTTTACCGAAGGCTCCAGGCTAGTGCGAGTGAGGTGCTATCTCCACGACGATACCCACGCGGCGCAAGGTTGGTATCCGAACGCGGAGCGCGTTCTCGAACTGTCGAAGCCGTTTTATCGGAGCTAAATTGGACGTTGGCTGGTTGTCGCCACATCATGCGCTCGCCCAAGCCAGGGCGCGCGGGCTCGCAATTCCAGCGAAGCTACTCGCACTTGCCGATCAGGTTGCTGCGGTGCATGAGTCCGCAGTTGGCCCCGACCCGCCGTTCGCGGCGGGGCAGCATGATGCCCGCAATTGAAGTAGAAGCAGACCATCGGTTGACGCAGCCTGCACCGCCGCACCTGACCCGTTGCGACTGAATTGCTGCTGCGCAAAAATGATCGCCGAGCCCATATCGCTTCGACGCAATCGCTAATTCAATCGGTTCGGACAGCTGATGAAGGATCAGAGGAGGACGACCACTCGGCCGTCCTCCCCAGCGCTTGATCAGGCGAGAGGCCTCATGCTGCCGCCACCCGGCCGGTCGCGGCGGCGCCTCGCCGCAGCCGCAACAGAACGAGGCCGTGCAGCATCAGGGCCAGCGGGATGGCGAAGGTGGGTACCATGACCAGCGGATAGGCTGTCACGAGAAGGTTCGGCACGTCGAAGGCAAGAAGATGCGCCCGTCCCGGAGAAGTCATCGCCCCCATGGTAATGGCCACGACGAGGTCGGCAATTCCGAAAAGACACCAAGCGTATGTTACCCTGTAAGCGCCAATTGCGTTTTGCGCCAACCGCGCAGCCACGACGACGGCAACGATGCCCGTCGTGACGTCCCCGATACCCGCCGGCAGCGCGAATTGCCAGGGCAGGCGTCCGTCAGCCCAAAGCACGAGGAAAATGCCGCCCGCGACGCGATAGACCTGAGCCGCCACGAGCCAATGCACCGGGATCGCAGAGACCAACCTTGCGATGCTGTCCGACTGCCACAGGCCGATGGCGGCGACAGCGAGCGGGATCAGCAAACCGAACAATACGGTCGGAACCGCGGGAGGGTTCTCTATGGTTGCGAGATAGGTATTTGCCGCGCCGAGATACTGGGCGACCACCAGCCAAGCGATTAGGGCCACCGAAAGCACACCCGCAATTGTGTAACGCGACTGCGCGGGCGCCTTCATGTGCATGGCGCCCATCCAAATGAGGCCCAGTGCAATGGCTGCCACCAGGGGCCGGACGGTCAACTCGAACGCTATGAGATATTCGGGGATCTGCGGTGTCATGGTGCGACTCCCATATTGACTGTTGCATTTGTAGTGACTACTATTATAGAAGTGATATGGTCACTAACAGTGTAATAGTGACTATCCAAATCACAGTTTAGTGATCCATAAGCGGAGGCAGGCTCAATGCGTAGCGCGGTGAAATCCGGTTATGGGCAAGATTGTCCGGTGGCTCGCACACTCGACGTTGTCGGCGAACGCTGGACCTTCCTCATCCTGCGCGACCTGTTGCGCCAGGGCCCGCGCAAGTTTCAGGACTTGGAGGCGAGTCTCGCAGGCGTCGGTCCGAACACGCTGTCGGCGCGGCTGAAACGGCTGGAGGAGGCGGGGATCGTCGAGCGACGGTTTTACGAACAGCATCCGCCACGCGCCGAATACGTTTTGACCCAGAAGGGACGGGCACTTGGACCGGTCCTGCTGGCCCTGAAAAAATGGGGCGAGACGTACTAGGCCTGTGCACCTTCGCGGTGCCTACTGATTAAACGCCTTTTCCGCCGTCTTTGCTGCACTGCCAAGTCCGCTTATGGCCCAGACCGCCAGTTCGCGGCAGTGCAGCACCATGCCTGCTATGGAAGGAGAACCGGACTGTCAGCGGGCGCAGACTGAACCGCCGCACCTGAGCGACCGTCGTGCGGGTTGGCTGTTTCCACTCGCCAATAACGACGGACTTCGCAGAGCCTAGCGTCAGGCGCTTGCCGCCTCGTTGACACGCAATCCCGGCAACCGACAGAGCGCATGGTCGATCGACAGCCGACCGGGACCCCAAGCCATGATGGCGAGCGCCATAGCCGCCCAAGTGATATGGATCGGCCAGCCGTCCGGCACGGTAAGCTCGACGATGCAGGTCATGAACAGGAGACCTAATGCGGCAAAGCGCGTCCCGAAGCCAAGCACGAGGAGCACCGGAAAGATGATCTCACCGCAGCCGGAGAGGAAGGCCATAACTGCCGGAGCCGGAAAATCGTAAGGGCCGCCGGGGAGATGCAGCTTGAACTCGTCGGTAAAAAGGTCGATCGCCGTATCGTTCAACTGAAGGAAGCCATTCCATTTCAGGATGCCCGACTTCCAGAACGGCACCGCCAGGGCCAGACGGAGCATGAGTTGAGCCAGGGATGGCTGCGCGATCCAGCGGATGATCCCAACCGCCTGGTCGATTATCGTCGTCAGACGGTGAACAACCCCGCCGCGCTCTTCTCGTCTTGCCGGGTTTCATGGCCAATCTCCGAGGTGAATTGTGGTGAAGACGCCGGCCTCGATCATGCCCGCGATATTGGCCGGAAGATCGAAGGAAGGCGTTTCGGCAAAGGCCGTGGCGGCAGCCGCGCCCAACGTTCCGCCGTCGATCAGGCTCTTCAGGAAGGCAGCCCCTCCGGGCGGCAGGAGCCGTACCGCCACCTCCATATCCGGCCGGGTGATCAGCGCATCCTCGGCCGCACTCGACCGGAGCGGGGTGATCGGGCCCTCGACACGGTTCATCGCGAAAATCGCCACGGCCGGATACGCGGATCGCACGATGCAAGCGGCCGGATGCGCCGTGAAGACCAGATCAGCAAGCCTGTCCGATGGAACGGCCGCGAGCACATCCGGGGACAGCGGCGGCACATCCGCCGCGTGATAGGCGTCGAGCCAGGCCCGCTCGATCCGCGCCGTGTCGGCGAGCCAAGGCATGTCCTGCGCAGGTTCATACCCTTCGATAAAGGCGGGGAAGTCCCTGCCGTACTCGAACAGTAGAGGTGATGTCGGTGGCGTGGCGCGGACGTGAAAGCGGGCCATGGCGCGGAAGAACTCGACACCGGTGATCCGCTGGACGGCAGGATAGGTAGCGGCAAGCGCATTGATCAGGCTAACTGTGACGTTGTTACGGTAGACATTGTAGCGCTTGATCGCCGCCTTCCCGCGAGGGCCCACGACATCTACCGGTGTCGCGCGCGCCGGGTCCGTCAGCCCCTGCGCGAAAACGGCCGCGAAGCTTGGCTGCAGCTTCTCCGTGGGATAATCAAGCAGCATGGCCACCGCCCACAGCACGCGCCGAAGTGAACCGGTCGAGAATGGCCTGGGCCGCAGCCGCTTCCGCCCGCAGGATTGGCCACGCGGGAATCTTGCTGTCCCATTCAATCAAGGTCGGGATGGGGCCGCAGCGGGAAATCACGATCTCGTATAGCTTCCAGACCGCGTCGGCGACCGGCCCATCATGGCTGTCGATCAGAAGACGCTCACCTTCATCGTCGCTCTGCTCGGCATGGCCGGCCAGGTGGATCTCGCCCACCTCCGCGAGCGGGAAATCCGACAGATAATCGAGCGCCGCATAGCCGTGGTTCGTCGCTGAGACGAAGACGTTGTTGACGTCGAGCAATAGCCCGCAGCCGGTGCGACCGGCGATCGCCCGGATGAAGTCGGTCTCGCTCATCGTCGAGGAGGCGAAAGCGACATAGGTCGAGGGATTCTCGAGCAGGATCCGACGTCCGATCGCGTCCTGCACTTCGTCAATATGCTCGCACACATGCGCGAGTGTGGCCTGCGTGTACGGCAACGGCAGCAGGTCGTTGAAATAGGTCGTCTCGTGCGTCGACCAAGCGAGATGCTCCGAAACAAGCGCCGGCTCGTAGCGCTCGACGAGAGCGCGGAAGCGGGCGAGATGGGCTCGGTCGAGCGGCTGGGGACCGCCGATCGACATGCATACCCCGTGCAGCGAAACCGGATGGTCGCGGCGGATGCGCTCAAGCGCCTGATGCGGCGGTCCGCCGGCGCCCATGTAGTTCTCGGCGTGCACCTCGAAGAAGCCGGCCTGCGGGCTTTCCGCCAGGATGGCGTTCAGGTGCTCGTGCTTGAAGCTGGTCCCGGCCGAGTCTGCGACGGGCAAGGCCGGGAAGCGGAGACGACGATCAGGGCGTACGTCCCCTCTGCGCGAGATGGCGTTCATGGTCGTCTCCGCTCTCCGCCAGCCGCTGGCTTTAAGTCGGGGTCAGCGAGCCGTGCTTGCCACCCGGAACCACGATGCTCGCGCAAGTGCCGCCAAGAACGAACTTCCAGGCATTGCCTTGGAAATCAACGGTCGAGGTGCCCTGGCAGGTCGTGCCCGGGCCGGCGGCGCAATCGTTCTGCCCCTTGAGGGCGACGCCGTAGCACTTTTGCTTCCCAGCAGCCGTCGCCGCGTCTCCTTCCGCTTTCGTCAGCGGCGCGGCGGTCGCAACCGATGCGATCGCGGTCGCCACAGCACTGGCCAGAAGGGCCGAACTCACGACAGTTTTTACGGACATGAGGTGTCTCCGATCGATCTTGATATCGTGCCCGGACTGGACACGACCGCAATACGGATCGCGAGGGACCGTTGTTACAGCGCAACCGTTCGCGAGAAGGTCCTTTTTCAAGGGCGGTAAGCTCTTCCGCCATGCCATCGCGCTCAGTCCTAAGCCGGGGAGGCGCCGCCTGGAAAAACGCAGGGATTTTATATAACACCTGTTCTAAAATCTCCCGCAACTTGAAGGAGTTCCGCTCAGGTGCGATCAGGGTGGGCGGTCACGAACCGTGAGCGCCGTAACAATTTCCGCGTCCGCCTCGTAAGAGATGGCAGATGACCACGTCGTCCCAAGAGAACGATTGGGCGGTGTGGATGCGGGCGGCCATGACCGGCGACGCGGGCGCCTACCGACAGCTCCTGGTGTCGCTGGCCCCACATGTGCGGGCTGTGGCGCGCTCCCGGTGTCGGAGGTTGGGCGCCCCCGAGGGCGAAGTCGAGGATATTGTGCAAGAGGTTCTGCTCACTATCCATCTCAAACGGGGAACTTGGGATCAGTCGAGGCCCATCGGGCCCTGGGTCGCCGCGATTGCCCGCAACAAGCTCATCGACGTCCTGCGGCGCAGGCGGCATATCACCGTGCCGATCGAGGATCTCGTGGACAGCCTCCAGGCCGAAGATCTGACGCCGGAGCTGTCCACGCACGACATCGATACGCTTCTAGGGCACCTGAAGCCGCAACAGAGGGAAATCGTCCGATCCATATCGCTCAATGGCAGCAGCATCCGCGAGACAGCCGACCGGCTCCAGATGACGGAGGGTGCCGTTCGCGTCACGCTGCATCGTGCGCTGAAAGCGTTGGCCGTTTTCTATCGGAGTAGCGCCCGTGAAGACTGACGATCTCATCGAGCTGCTGGTGAAGGATTTGACCCCGTGGCGTTTCCGGTCGATTCTGGCGGGGGCCGTCGCCGGCGGGATCATCATCGCGGCGATCTTGTTCTTCGTAGGAATCGGCTTCCGGCCGGACATTTCCGAAGCGGTGAAGAGCAATCGTTTCCTGTTCAAATTCGTCGTGACCGTCTCGCTGGCTGTCACCGCGATCTGGGTGACGCTCAGTGTCGGCCGCCCAGGCGGTAGCCTCGCCCACAGAGGTCTCGCGCTGGCGATTGCGCCGGCGCTGCTGGCCTGCGCCGCGGTGGTCGAGCTCTTGGTCCTGCCGGAGAGCCAATGGATGCCCCGTCTGGTTGGCCACAACGCGCGCTTCTGCCTGACGCTAATCCCCTTGCTTTCGATCGGCCCGCTCGCCTGTCTACTGGCCGCGCTGCGCGAGGGCGCACCGTCGAGCCCCGGTCTGGCGGGTGCCGTCGCCGGCTTGGGGGCAAGCGGCATCGCCGCGACCTTCTATGCGGCAAACTGCACCGATGACAGCGCGCTCTTCGTGATCACTTGGTATCCGATCGCGACCCTGATCGTCACCACAGCGGGCTATCTCATCGGCAGGAAGCTGCTGAGATGGTAAGACCTTCGCCAAGCAGTGGCCCGCCGCAATAAATTTCGGGTCAGGCTGTGACCGCTTATGGCCCCAACCGGCTGTTCGGTGCGGCGCGGCAATACGTCCGGAGTCAGGGAGAACTGGACTCTCGGCGGAGGTGACTCAGGGTCTGTTCATGACCGCTCGAGCGGTCATTACGTGCGTGAGTTGGGTTTGCGACCAGCCATCGATTTTGCGACTGTGCGCGCGCAATCGATAAATCGTTCCACAATAGGGCTCAGTGTCCGATTCTTGAGCAAGGCAATTTTGATTGGCCAAATGCGCTCCGGCAGATCGACCGATAGTGCCCTCAGCGCCAAGCGATCCCCATGGAAATAAAGGACGGATCTGGGGAGCGTCGTAACGAATCGTCCCGTCGCAGCCATGCTGGCCCGCAGATGGACCGAAATGGTTTTCATGCTGACATTCGGCGGTTCAATGCCGCGCATTTGGAACGCCTTTGCGATGACGCGATAATTCCAGACGTCGTCGCCGGTCAGGATCCACCGTTCGTCCCGCAATTCAGCAATATCCACCTTGCGCCGGCGCCCCCAACGCGATCGACGGCCGACAGCAATAACAAGTTCGTCGTCAAACAGGGTGTCGACCTTCAGATCGGTTACCAACTGTGAATCCTCCAGCGGCCAGCCACCGCGCGCCAGCACAACGTCGAGATGCCTATCCCTGAGCTTTTGCGCGAAAGACTGGGTGTTGACCGTGTCCACGTCCAGCACCACCCGCGGATACAGCTCGGAGAATCTGTCGACGATGGGATGGAGGAGCGCGGCCGAAATGGACTCCGGACAGCCAATGCGCATTTCGCCCACCCCAGGATCAGACAGAAACTCGATGTCCTTGACGCTCTGTCGCAATTCGTCGAACGCAGCGAGGCTGCGCCGCTCGAGGGCAAAGCCATAAGCCGTTGCTTCCACTCCCTGACTCTTGCGATCGAGCAGCCGTACGCCGAGCGCGTTCTCGAGATCGGCGATGACCTCGGACACGGCGGGCTGCGAGACACCGAGCTCCTGCGCGGCCTTGGCCATGCTTCCAAGTCGAGTGACGGTCGAAAATACATAAAGATCGCGCAGCCGCATCCGCCGGCCAATTTGGCTCTCCCAATCGATCTTCTTCATCATAAGGGTTTCCCTATAGGCCTCTAACTAGATAGGGAATTCCTCTTATGTCAACGCCAGTCTACAAGTCACCATGAACTGTCGTCCGGCAGTGATCGTTTCGGAAGCGGCCATTCCGCAGAGGAGACCTCGCCATGCCCCGTTTCGAAGCTAAGAAGTTCGCAGAACGATTTCTGATGGCGTCGATTGGTGTTTTCGCTGGCAGTGCGTCGCTGACTACTAACGCCGCCGAATCGCAAAACTCTATCAAAATCGGATTATCTGCTCCATTGACCGGCCCCTTTGCGGACAACGGGAAGCAAATGCTCGCAGCAACGCAACTCTTCCTTGAGCGCAACGGCAAAACCATTGCCGGCCGCCCGATCGAATTAATCATTCGCGACGATAGCGGTGAGCCGGAACAGGCGAAGCGTATTGCTCAGCAATTGGTGGTAAACACCAAAGTCGCCATATTGGCTGGTTACAATCCGACGCCGACTGCTCTTGCCATCGCGCCGATCGCGACCGAGGCGAAAATCCCGGAGGTCGTGATGGGATCGTCGACTTCGATCGTTACAGAACGTTCGCCATACATCGTCCGTCCATTCTCGACACAGCCCCAAATTACCGTACCCATCGCCCAATGGGCGGCAAAGAATGGGATCAAGCGGGTCATGACCTTGGTGTCGGATTTTGCGCCCGGAATTGACACCGAGAAGGCCTTCGTCGACGAATTCAAGGCGAGGGGCGGAGAGATTGTGGCATCGCTACGCGTACCGCTGCAAACCGTTGACTACGCGCCCTATCTACAGCGAGTCCTCGACGCCAAGCCAGAAACATTATTCGTTTGGGTGCCTGGCGGCCTGGCGGCGCCACTGCTGCGGCAAGTCGCCGAGCTCGGGGTAACCAGGTCCGGAATCACGCTTATCGGCACCGGCGACATTACCGATGATGCCGTGCTGAACCAAATGGGCGATCCGATGCTCGGCATCGTCACATCTCTGCAATACTCGGTCGCACACCCCTCACCTATGAATAAGGCCTTCGTCGAAGGTTTCGAGCGGGTCAGCAACGGTACACGGCCGGACCACATGGGGGTGAGCGCCTATGACGGCATGCAGCTGATCTACAATGCGTTGATGAAAACGGGCGGCAACACCAATGGCGACGCCTTGATCGCCGCCATGAAAGGCATGGCCTGGGAAAGTCCGCGCGGGCCGATCTCGATCGATCCGATCACCCGAGACATCGTTCAAGACGTCTATATCCGGCGGGTCGAAAGGGTGGATGGCGAACTCTATAACGTCGAGTTCGACAAATTTGAAGCCGTCAAGGACCCCGTCAAATCAGCGCCGAAGTGACAACTGCCGCTGAGCGCGCAACCTGCCAAAAGTGCCGATATTCGAGGGCTATTGGAAATGCGCCCGAGAGCACACTCGCTCGATATGCAGGCCTGCCAAGGGTGGTGGGGAAATCACAATACAGACGGAGATACCAGGTGACGACGCTACGTTCTTCAACTTACCCGCTGGGCAATACGCTTACCGAGCGACAGCGACTTGTTTCACAAGCCGAGGGTTTCGAGCCGCAGGCTCGCTGGCTGCTCGACCGTGTCGGAATTCAACCGGGATGGCGGGTCGCCGATGTTGGATGTGGGCCGATTGGCGTTCTCAATTTGTTATCCGAGCGCGTCGGGCCGATGGGCCATGTCGTCGGCCTGGAGCGAGAGCCGCGATTCGCAGAGATGGCGCGCAGTGAAATCGTAACACGTGGTCTCAGCAACGTAGACATTATTGAAGCAGACGCTCTGAACAATAATTTGGAGAAAGGCTCATTTGATCTGGTACACGAACGACTCGTTATGATCAACGTTGCGACGCCCGAAGCGCTCCTATCCGAAATGATATCACTGCTCCGCCCGGGCGGCATGATCGTCCTCGAGGACGTGGACAATATTTCATGGCTCTGTCAACCAGATCATCCTTCGTGGTCAGTTCTGCGTGATGCGTTCTTCGCTGTGTACCAAGCAAACGGAGGCGATGCGTTTATCGGTCGTCGCTTGCCAGACTATCTGCGATCGGCTGGGGTCAGCAATATCCAGGTCAAGGTCCATGTGGATGCTGCAGTGTCAGATGATTATCGCCGCACACATCTCCTATCACTTCTGGACTTTATTCGTGACGACGTGATCAGCGCTGGGCTGCTCACCGAAAACGAATTGACAACACACTCCGAAGCATTGGAGGCGCATCTTGGGAATCCGGCAACTCTCGTTATCGATAAATTGCTTGTGCAAGCGTGGGGACGGAAGCGGAGTTGAACTTTCCTTGCGCCGGCAGTGTGGCGCGTTACCGAACGCGATCCTTTTGCCGTTGAGATGCCGGTCCGGTTGTTCGGGCATCCGGCGGAACGCCAAGAGGACTTGTGTATCTTTATCTTCCGATTCGTCCCCCTCAGACACTGGCGCCGCGGATTGGACTCAATGTCTGCTCTTGTGAAGGGTTTCGGATGCCGGCCCCATGTTGGCGCTGGGGCTTGGCAGCGGGGCCGTCGTCCGAAAGCCTCCAGAGAAGGAACCCGCGGGAGATTGGGCAGAAGCGGCGGTGCCGCGCTATGGGGATTTGGTGGTAGTGAGCGGCGCGCGTGCGGCCGGCTGCGGTGGCAGGGCGGCGATTTTGGCGAGTGGCATGGCGATTTGAGCGCTGATTGAAGGTGTCGTTGCTGCTTGGAGCGCTGCGGCGCGGCCGATTTCGCATTTCTGGATGCGCCAGCGACGAACCGGTGCTGCTGCCGGGAATGGACCGGTTGGGGCAGGCTCAGCTTTCTGACGAACGCTGTGCATGATCATGACGTATCAATCCTGATCGCGGTCGGACGCGGCGATGGTTGGTGTTTGGGTGTCTGGCCACGCCTGAAGACCTCGATGATGCGCATGCGGCCGCCACAGCAGGGGCATGGTGTGTCGGCACCATCATCTGCGCCAGCTATGCTGTCGGCATCAGTCGAGCGGTCTGGCGCCTGCATGCCCAGCAACTTGCATGCGGTCGCGATGCACTCGGACTTGGCGGCGCCGGCGAAGAGCCCGTAATGGCGGATGCGATGGAAGCCCTGCGGGAGGACGTGGATGAGGAAGCGGCGGATGAACTCGCTGGTTGCGAGCGTCATGGTGGTGTAGCGGGCGGGCCCATTTGCACGGTAGTTCTTGACCTTGAACGTCACGCTCGCAGCGTCGGCCTTGATGAGGCGACTGACGGCGCCGACGCAAGACGCGCTGAAGCTTCAGCGTCCGCTGCCGGACGGTACCCTCAAGATTGTAATGACAGGGGAGAAAGAAGATCCAGCACCCTGATCAGCTAGGATGCATCAGGCCGTCATCCTTTGGCTGGCGCCCGTTAGCACTTGCAGCCATGCAGCCGACGAACGGTGCGACGTGGCTCAAAGAAGGACCGGTTTGGTACGGTTGGGATGGGGGAGCGGGGTGCTGGCGCCAAATGGACGCTTGAGCGGATCGCGGAATAAGTTGCAGTTTACTGAGTGGATATGGCCACTTGAACACCCGGGGGGCGCAATGCCGATTTCGGAACACAGTGTCACATGAAAACTTCGCGGACCTACGCCGGTCCTACGGAAGCGAGAGCAATGTCACCAAGGGTGCACCATGGCGGATGAAAAGAGCGAGAAGATCAGGCTCTAGCAGAATAGGCTTTTGGCCGCCTTTTCGCCTAACGGGTCTCCCGGCGGGCAGTTTCTTGCGAGCAGCGTCGCGGCCGAAGAGAAGACCGGCGCCGAATTTATGGAGAAGTGGTACGGCCATCGCGTATTGACCGACAGCTTCATGGAGTTCTTCGGCGAGACACTTCATTCGCAATGGGCTTATAACAATTCAAAAGGCTGGCCGCAGAATTTATCTCATTATGCGCCGTGCCTGATCCTCTATCTGACGGTCTATCGCTCGATCCGTTCGTCGGAAGTATTGTCGGCGAAGGGCTATGTACTTCCAGCATACGCCGTTCAGAGGACGATTAAGGACCAGTTGCTAGCGCTGGGCGCTGCCGCTAACGGGTTCGCGCACTTTGACGAACTGTTCGGTTGGAAGGGAATGGGTGACCAGGACTGGACCGACGCACAGAAGGCTCAGGTGGTCAAGAACCGACAAAAGATCGACGGCAAGATTAAGGCGAAGTTGATGGGCAATAAGTCCTGCTGACCCAGGAGAGCCAAACCGAGTTTGAGAAATGGGATCGTCTCTTCAATTGGGAGGCCCATCGGTCGCTGTTTTCATATAGCCGGGCCGCGCAACGTTTGTTCATGGACAAAGATCTATCTTTCAAACTTGGGCCATCGCCGGATGATCTGGCGGCCTCAATGTTTTTAAATCGCTCCATGGAGTTGAACTGGATCGCGCTGCGGTTATTGCCCTATTTGCGCAGGCCGGAAACCCCACCGAGCGACGATTGGAACGCAAATTGGAGTTTGCTCGATGACTCTTTTAAGTTCATGTTCGATGGCTTTAATGAATTGGGCAAGAAGATAGCGCCCGCCTATTATGAAATGTTGCAGGCACAATTTAAGTTCGGTCCAGACACGCATTTCACTGAACCAGCCGACACAGCGCTGGTACCAGAGGCGGCCACATAGGGCTACCTTGCGATACTGCGTGACGACGACACAATGGACGATATGCAGAAACCGGAAGCTGTCATCCGCCGCAGAATGAGCTTTCAACAGCTCCAACGAGGGTTCGATTCGTTGCTGTCAGAGGTGAGAGAAAATGGGCAGACGGAATTGTTGGCATTGGCCAACGGTGTCCTGCGGGCCTTCATGGATGCGGAGTGGGTCGAGCTGCACATCATCTCCGGCGGCCGAAAGAAAGGATTCCTTTCCATCGATGAATCAGAGCCACATCGCCGCGAGATGTCGTTCTTTCGCGTGATGGACCTGGCCGAGGTGATTTATAATCTACAGCCGGTGCCCGGCTTCGACGAATGCATTACGCGAATGCGTGATGGCGATATCGAAGGAACATACGCCGAGCTCGATTTCGGTCGAATGCTCTATTTGAATCAGGTGCCGTTTCGTTTTGTCGTACCTCAGGGCACGACCGGATTCGATTATGATATTGAAGTCGAATATCCAAATGGGGTCATTGCATCCGCTGACGCCAAGTGCAAGATTGAAAGCACGGATTTCAGCGAAAGGACGATTAGAAACACGCTCAACAAAGCGCGAAAGCAACTCCCTGACGACCGTCCCGGAATTGTCTTTGTTAAAGTTCCGCCGCGATGGATTGCAGACGCAGGAAGCACTTTTGCAATGCTCGACGTGGCGCGGTCGTTTCTGCGGGGGACCCGCAGGGTGGTGTCCGTAAAATATTATTCGTCACCGATTACGTTTTCAAACAACATACTGAGGCACGACCACGCCTACAAGGAAATATCCAACCCGCTGACCGATTTTGGAGACAACGCGGATTGGAGCATATTCAAGAAGTTCATATTACCGCCTGAAATGAACGGGATGCCCGCTCATTGGCAAAGAATAATCTTCTTTCCTGACGGGAAGCCTCGTTGAGGAGCGTCGAAAGAAGTTGATTTCTCTCACGGCGCATCCTCATTTGTAAGACCGAGCAAATCGAGCGCAGCGGCCTGATGTGGAGCTCCGTTCACGCTTACATGCTGGAGCGTGCCCTTTTCGGCATCGATCCACAGAAAAAGATCAATTTTGCCCGCAGCACTCAGCACCTGCTCCTGCATCTTGCGTGGCAGTGTAAAAATGGGTTTGCCATCAGGCGCGGGCAGTCCCGATATCGTCGCGTGGAGATCGCGCCGCGGGACGCCGGCGTGTCTTCCACCCACCTGACACGCCCGATCCGGTTGAGCCCGAGCCCAGTTAGCGTGACCCGCTGGCTATGATGGCGTCGTATGGGACCGCGTACCTGCTGAATCTCGATGAATCGCATCTTCATCCTCCAGGCCGGCGCAGGGCGCTAAAGGGGCGGATCACGAAGCGAGCCAGTTCATCCGGGTATCGCTATACTTCGATTGGAATCTCAATCCCGATCTGAGTGGCCACTGGAGTATAGATATCCACCGCTTCGCTCGGGGTTGAAATCGTCACGATCAGCGAATAGTGCACAGTTCGATCATACCGCTTTTCACCTGTTCGAGTTCGCCACCAGCCCAGTGTCGGATGGATCGCAATATACCCGCGCCTGGCTAATTCAGCGGCGGTTCCATACCACGTATTGGAATGGACCGAACCGTTCGTCGGGCCGGAAACGCCAAAGTCCCACCTTCCCGTCTCGCCAACGTGATCCTCATCGTAGTCGTCTTCGCGGCCATGTGCATTAATGCGCAGCTTAAATTCGTCTAAGGTTTCCGTTGCACGGATTACCTTGAAGCGTAGCCCGTGAGACGCATATCCGTACTTCCGATCCCATCCGCGTTCGCCGGGGCTTGGTTCAATGAAATAAGACAACGTCACTCGCATCCGCACCTGTGTGTCCAAAGGCAAATCCAGCAAAGTATCCCGCGGCCACGGCGGTGCATGATATTTGATGTCCCTTGTTTTGATCCGACCGCCGTCCTCTTCGTCCTTAAAGAATGGCTGCAAACCATCCTGCACGATCAGCGTTAGATTGTTGCCCGCACTATAAAACAACCTCTCGGAGTCAGGAGTGCCATAGCCGAAAGTGCGCAACAAACGAATCCTTATCAAGACGCCCCTGTCCGTCGATTGCGCGCGTGGTCATTGCCTCTGTCCAATGCGCGCTGTGCACCATAAAGCCGCGCAATGTTTCTGGCGTGAAGTCCGGATAGCGGGCAAGAAGGTTTGTCACAAGATTGGCCGCCAAAGCTGCCGCCGCGCTCGTATCTTGGAATGTCACAAAAGGCCGCTGTCCGGCAGCAAATCGATAGTTCGTAGTCAGCAGCTGGAGTTCATCCAGGAAATCCGGCGCGCCATTGTCCGGCGGTTGTCCCATATTGCCTGCTTCCATAACGATATCGGGCTTAAATGGTGTTTTAAGCGATCTCGGCCAGATCATGGATGTCGTGCTTGCTGGTGCGAGATCCCCTTGCGCGGCAAGAGGCAACCAACCTGGGCTTTCTTGTTGGTTGATGAATACCTTATCTGTGTAACCCCCGACGGTAAGCGCGTTCCAGGCCTGGGCAGGGTCCTGAACGGAAGCTGTTTCATTGTAAGCGGGATAATCAACTCGCTCCGCGAGTCCGATGTTGCCCGCGGAAATTATGATAAGGCGGCGCGTATCATTAATCATTCCACAAGCGAGATTATCGATTGCAGCGGACAGAGCCGGCTCCGGAAATCTGCACAGGACGATAGGTGGAGTTTCTGCCTGACAAGGGGCACGCTGTGCCCACGAATCAGGAGAGACCATGAGCAGACGACCTCGCCGGAACCACACACCGGCATTCAAGGCGAAGGTGGCGCTCGCCGCCGTCAAGGGCGAGATGACGTTGGCGCAGCTGGCTGAGCATTTCGACGTCCATCCGAACCAGATCACGCAGTGGAAGAGCCAACTTCAGGAAGGGGCGGCCGATGTTTTCGGTGCCGGCGGCGGCAATGGAGCAGTGCAGCCTGCCGTCGATGTGAAGTCGCTGCACGCAAAGATCGGCGAGCTGACGCTCGAAAATGATTTTTTAGAAGGAGCGCTCACCAAAGCCGGGCTGCTGAGCGCAAAGCGATGATCGACCGTGCACACGATCTGCCGATCACCCAGCAAGCGAAAGCTCTGAACATCAGCCGTGGCAGCGTCTACTACTTGCCGCGGCCGGTGCCGGAAGCCGACCTCGCGATCATGCGGCGGCTCGACCGGCTACACCTGGAGTTCCCTTTCGCCGGCTCGCGGATGCTGAAAGGCCTGCTGGCCGCCGAGGGGAGCAAGATCGGCCGCCGTCACGTGAAGACGCTGATGCGGCGGATGGGGATAGAAGCGCTCTATCGCCGTCCGCGCACGACCAAGCCCGAGCCGGGGCACAAGATCTACCCGTACCTGCTGCGGGGCGTCCAGGTCACGCGGCCGAACCAGGTGTGGGCGATGGACATCACCTACATCCCGATGGAGCGCGGCTTCGTCTATCTGGCCGTCGTGCTCGATTGGTTCAGCCGTCGCGTGCTGTCGTGGAGCGTGTCGATTACGATGGAGGCGGCATTCTGCGTCGAGACGCTGGAGAATGCACTCTCTCGCCACGGCAAGCCGGAGATCTTCAACACGGATCAAGGCAGCCAGTTCACCGGTGCGGCATTCACCGGCGTGCTGATCAAAAACGGGATTGCCGTCAGCATGGACGGCAAGGGCGCCTGGCGCGACAACGTCTTCGTCGAGCGGCTATGGCGCAGCGTCAAATACGAGGAGGTGTATCTCAGAGCCTACGACACCGCGTCCGAGGCCCGCGCGTCGATCGGGCGCTACCTCGACTTCTACAATCGGCGCCGGCCGCATTCGAGCCTTGACGGCACGACCCCCGATCACGCCTACTCCACCCCGCTGCCCTTCCGCGCGGCAGCCTAACCTCGGCAGACGCTCCACTTATCGACGCGGAAAAACTGTTCAGACAACCGGGGCCACCTCAGACCATGAAGAAGGCTTGCCGCGGTCTCGTCCATCTGCGGTAATAGCCATGCAATAGATGCGACGCCTGCTAGCATCAATTTCCAATCTCGAGACTGCCTCGATTGTTACAGTACCATAGAGATCGATTCGATGTGGATCGGGTGGGTGAATCAGCTTTAGCGATTGCACCCCGTGCGTGAGGACAATGGGATTATTATCCGCGAGGATGGGAGCAAGGTCTCCATAGATGCCAAGACCGGCCATCTGTGTGCCATGGCCGTCGGGATGCGAATCCTGCGGTCCCCACTGCGGCTTTAGCGCCTGTACGTCGGCCTCGCTTATGATGCCAATCAGCAATGGGTGTGCCCGATTTACGCCGGTGTCTAGGAGGCCGATAGCCGGAGCGCCGACTGCTGGCGGCGTAAGCCTTGCAAGCAATTCGTCGCTCCACTCAAATTGTTCTGCAGGGCTCAACGAGGAAAAGAAATCCGCCGTTACCTTTGCCTTGCGAGCTTCGGCGATGATGCCAAGCACATCAGACCCGCGGGCAAGTTGTTCACGACTACCTCGAACAAGGACGACCACACGGTCAATGAAAGTGAGTGCATTTGAAGCGATCTCATAGCCGAAGTCAGCGGCTGCATTAGTGAGGAGGTCCAATGCTGGTTCCTCGGCTGGCAACGCGCGGCGAGGCCAGACTTCCCAGGTGATAGTAGTATGCGAAGCGGGATAGAGCGCAGCCTCGTCGGTCCATAGCTCTCGCAGCGTTGCTAGCTTGATGTTGGCGATGCTTTCCACGAGCTTTCGGTTCTTTTGACCGTCACGGTAGGCCTCAAGCTTACGAAGCAAGATATAAACCTTATCGTCGGGGACATGGACCGTAGCAAGTGTGCGGTCTTGTTCATCTGTGGTCACCGACAACAACTGAATTTTGCTTCTCTGCAGGTCGAGGCTATCAAAGGCTAGCGAAAATCCCGGATCACTTTCGAACGTCAACGTGAGCCCCGGCGATTCATAAAATCCGGCCCCCACCTGCTGAGGAAATTGCTCGCGCGCTGCTTGGGCATACTGAAGCGCTCCGAGCACTCGTGCGGCGTGCGCTGCCGGATCGCGGGGTGGAGTATGAAACTCGAGGCCACGACTTCTTGTAGCTGTGTAGCGTTCGGTTTCGGCCAATCCCGGGAGAAGTATGTGCGGATAGCGGGGCAAAGAATAATATCCTATTTAGGTTTAGGCTTAGGCTTTGCCTTTCCGTGATTGAGAGCCATCCTTCGTTCGGTAAGCGCATCCGAAACATCTAATTGAGTGACAGATCGACCCTCAATAATCGCATGCTTCAGTGCATCCTCCGCCGCGCGCGTAATGTCGGCGTAACTCAGGCCGCTGGCGCGAAGACCTAGCTTCGACCACTGCATTGGCGCAGCGGTTTTGATGCCGGCGAGTTTTGCCCTCAGAACAGCTTTAATTTCATCCATGGTGGGAAGAACATATCGAACAATATCATCAAAGCGGCGAAACAGCGCGCGGTCGAGAAGTGTGGGATGATTGCTAGCTGCAATTATAATGCTGTCAGAAGTGTCATGCTCAACCATCTGAAGAAAACTGTTCACTACTCGACGAATTTCGCCGACATCGTTCGAGAGGCTGCGCTCGGAGCCAATGCTGTCGAACTCGTCGAATAAGTAAATGGCACGTGTTTGAGCAATCGCATCAAATACCAGACGGAGTTTTGCTGCGGTTTCGCCCATATATCGAGTAATGAGACGATCAAGGCGCACGGTAAACAGTGGAAGCGCGAGTTCACCGGCGATGGCCGATGCCGTCATTGTCTTTCCAGTTCCCGGTGGTCCCACGAGCATCAGCTTTTTGCGAGGCGCAAGGCCATGAGCCCGAATATCTCTAATGGTCTTGTGTTCTCGAACAACGCGCTCAAGAATTTTGCGTGTCCGCGGAGCAAGAATAAGATCATCGAGGCGCGTACTGGGATAGTTCACGGTGAGTAGATCGGCGACTTCTCCGTGGGGGCGAGCTATTGGAATTGGGGATGGTCCACGAGAGGGAACCCGAACTCTTGACTTGTCGATGAGGTCCCGCAATTCCTCAGCCAATTTGCCGTGACCGCTACGCGCTTCGCCAGCGGCAATCTGCATGGCAATCGAGTGGAATTGTGCGTCGTCGCCTTGGGCGTACGCTTTGAGAAGAGCTTTAAGCTGGTCCGCAGAGGGCATGGAGAGTGCTGTGTCCGTCATTAGCGATCTTCTAGGCTCAGTGTGATTCTAGCAAGTAATTGCTGCACGTTAAAAGGCCCAAGGAGCCCTCCAGGTTGGAAACGTAGACACAGGGGGTCTCGCGTAGTGGCACCGATAAGGCTTGGACCACGACGCGTCTCGGTAGGTCGCGCCGACCTGGGGCCGGGGTTTACCTAGCCCGCCCCATTTGCAGCAGCCTTCTGCACCAAGATTACCGAACAATATCAATGGCCCTGACCTGGTGCGGAATTCTTGAATTATGCGCCACGCTTCGGTATTGGAAGCGCCGGAGGGCTGGCCGGGCGCCGGGGGTGCATTCGAACCGTCTCAATCCCAGGAAATCCGTCTCGGCGGAACTTCCCCGATGCGATCACCAGCGTGCGCAAGATCAAAATCAAGGTACCAGTCGGTGTACGTGGTCACTGCAAGCGGCACTCGCCGGGACTCGAAAAGCTTAACGATGATCGGTCGAGGCTCAGGGGTTGGGCCATCGATCACTTTTGCACCGAGGAACGGGATTCCGGTATTCGCGCGCACATATTCGCAGGCTTCGAAGGCGATGATGTCGGGAACTGCCCGGCCGGATTTGATCCCTCCATCGCCGAACTCGATATCGATCCTGCGATCTTTGTGTTGAGATAAGTAGCTTGGCTCGAAGGTCTCCTTGTGCCAACGCAAAAGCTCGCGTGCTATACGACCGTGCTGCTTGGCGGCGTCGTAATAGATGCATATACCTTCGTCTCGATAGCTCGCATAGATTTGTTTGGTTACTTGTCCGAGGCATCGCTCCAGGCAGAATTTGTAAGGGTCAGCAGGGAGTATCCACTTTCCCTCAGCTCTGGCCTTGTCGTAAATTTGCCGCCCAATAGAAGAACCCGCGATAAAGAATTGCGCATCTATCAATATTTGGCAGAGCCTGTGACCCGCTTCAATCCACTGGCTCTCCGTAAGCGAACCATATCCCTTGCGACGACTGGAGAAATCGCGATGATGCCAAGCATTAATGCCAACATCTTGAAGAAACGACTGCCATTCGACATCAAATTTTGCCCATCCGGCCGGCGCCCCAACCGCCGCAATGACCGCGGTGGCCTCCGAAGTCGCATGAATTCCAGATTCGTCGAGGTAAGCGCAAAGCATTCTTGTTGCACTACAAGGACATTGTGGCGAATAAGCGCGCCCAGTCGCAGTTGTGCCCATAACCGACTTTGTGGACACGTCTCGCCCTCACAACGCCAAGGATCACCTCAGAATCGGTAAAATTAAGCGATTTGGGAAGGCGGCCCTTGGCGGAGGAAAACGATGATTAGTGAGCTCGGGCGTTCAATGTAGCGTGGTCTTTCCGCAACACTGCTTGAACTTCTTGCCGGATCCGCATGGGCATGGATCGTTGCGTCCGATCTTCGGCATCATGCGACGGACCGTGGTGCTGCGAAGCTGGTTCTCTTGCAGCCGCTTGGCTTGAAAGTGCCGGTAAATTCCCCTCAAGCCTGCAGCAGCGCCCGCAATCAATTTCTCTCGCATCTCCACGCTAACTGGCTCGTTATAAGGGCGCAAGACCGCATCAAGACTGTTTTCGTGAGCCAACACAAAAATGGGGACAAGCCAGCCGCCATACTCCTCATCATCTAAGAGGTCAGCCCAGTCTTTTTTGCGCAATTCCACGCCACGCAGAAAACCATTAGCCCAATCGTTTGCATGGGAGATTCCGTTCTCATCTTCGAGAAGCAGCGGCAGATATACATCGCCAGAATGCAAGGTGTCCGCAATCACGTTCCAATGCCGCATGATTAGGGCTAGAAAATCGTGCAGCAAGGGCTGGGCGTTAAATGTGTCCTCAAGGACGATATCGTCGCCCCAGATCACCGGAAGATACTCACTTGGGAGGACAGTGTCGGGACCGCAGATCAGAGCCGCAAGGAAACCATCGAGCTTTTCCAAGTTCATCGAATGCTTGTCGCCGAAGCGCGCTAGCACGGAGTCCAGCCGATCAAATTCCGCATCGGTCAGTGGTTCTGGCTTCATAGTGCACCCTGCTGATTCTGCTGTAATTCGGACACCGCAACCGGCTCGGCGTCAACGGGATGTTCAGACGGACCGCCAGCCTAAGCCGAACGATCAACCAATCAAACGTGACGTTTATCAGATGGGAGAGAGAGCAGTGGCTAAGGTTCAGAGTGCCAGACGTGTTGTGAAGCGATCTGTTTCCAGGAGAGTACGCAATCGCAAGACCGTCCGCCAAGTCGTGGACTTCAAGACGAGCAGTTGGTACCACAAAGCTGCCCTTTCGATCAGCGCCGCGCCGAATGTAGCGCGACGGTCTGGATGAGAATTCTCGGGCATTTCCCTATTTCCTGCCCACAAAGAAGATGATTTACTCCGCGGCGGAGACGTCTGATGCTATGCGAGACCTGTCGATGGAGCGGACGACCAGGATTCGTCCGCGTTGCCCGGAACGTTCAGCAAGGGGATCATTGTGAATTGATACCCTGTCCCGACTGCGGCGGGCAAGGGATCGCTCATTGCTGCGACGGGATCTGTGAGCAGCCGAATGTTGAGCCGCTAAACGAGCCGATACGGCGGCCCAATTCGCCAAGGACGAAGTCACTCGGGGGCCGTAGGGCAGCAGCGCGGTAAATGGTCACCGTCGAGCTTCTTTTGGCTTCCGGATGATCTGAAGCTATTTGCCTATGATGGCTATTTGCCCGCTTGTTCGCGCACACGTTGGGGCTCCCATACCGGCCAACGAGGTCAAGACCGCCGAAATCTTGAACATCCTGAAGCGGATTGAAATGAGCGGCAGGCGGGACACAGCGAGAAGGCTTCGAGCCCCGGCCCAGATAGATCGTGATAAACTCCAGCCGATTCGGGGACCTGGGGCTTCCCTATCATCCATATCGCAGGCGCTTGGAGAGCGGCCGTGTCAGAGCCGAAGAGACATCATTACATCCCGATCTTCTATACGAAGCAGTGGACCGGCGCTGACGGCCGACTGTGCGAGTACAGCAGGCCGTGGAAGGAGACGATGGCAGCGCGAAGGTATCCAAGGCAAGTCGGGCACGCAGACCACCTCTATACATTGCCGGACCAGCCGCCCGAGAAGGCGCAGATCATCGAGAAGGGGCTTATGGGCAACGTCGATAATTGGGCGGCCCAGGCGCTCGCGCTCATGCTCTCCATCAGCACAACAATACGAGACCCAGACGGCCGCAGGAGCGTTGGTTGGGCGCAGTTCCTCTATTCGATGATAGTCCGCAACCCTGAGCACCTTCTGAAGATCGAGGAGAAGCTGGCAAGTATGAGCCTCGGTCCTGAGATCCTTAACGAGCTGCGTGAGCGCTACCACGAATTACGCGGCCCGAACGACCCAACGACGTTCGAGGAGTACGAGAAATATCTTGCTGCCAACCCTTTTAAGGTTCCGGCTCAGCGCGTGCTTCCGAACATTATCAACAGCAAGCGAGTGGCCCGGAAACTTACATCTATGATTTGGACCATACGGAGCGTCAACGGTGCGACGCATCCACTGCTACGGTTCTGCGCTTACGTTGATTGAAATGCTTGTCAACGGGATGGGCGTCTCCCTCGCCGAATCGAGCGAGAAGGTTCAGCTATCCGGCTTTCTTTTTGATATGAATGTGTTCTTTCAGGCATTGATTTCGCGCTTTCTCCGCGAGGAGCTTCCGGAATTTTCGATACAGGATGAGCATCGCTTGAAGGAGATATTTGAATACGACCGCGCGAACAATCCGCAGCGGCGTCGCGCCGTGGTTCCGCGGCCGGATTTTGCAGTAATCACCGGCGGCAAGGTCATAGAATTTCTAGATGCCAAGTACAGAGACTTATGGGAGACAAGACTGCCCCGCGATATGCTTTACCAGTTGGCAATATACGCGCTGAGCAAGAATAGTGGGGCGCCGCGTTCAACGATTTTGTATCCAACGTTAGCGACTGATGCCGTAGAGCAAGTTGTGCTGCTCAAGGACCCTATCTTTGGACATAGGCGCGCAGAGATCGTCCTGCGGCCAGTTAATCTCTTGGAGATGGAGGGCTTAATTCGTCGCCGGCAGGGGGCTGTTGTCGCGAGAAAGAGGCAACAATTCGCTCACAGACTCGCGTTCGGCAGTGAGCCCGTTGCCCAATTTGAAGCCCCTTCACGCATTGCGAGTTAGCACATTCCAGATGGACCCAGCGATATCGCGGCAATGAGCTGGTTTGGCCCCCGGACCCCCACGCCCCGACCGCGGTGCGATACCACGTCCCCTCCCCACGCACTTTGACGCCTTTCCGTCGCATCCTGGCGGCATCGGTGTGGCCCCGCGCAAGGGGTGGCGCACAGGTCGTTTTAACGCACCGGCGACGTTCCTGCGAGGTTTGGCCCCACCGTTCCCATAGAGGGAGATCCCCCTTATCCCGCCTTGCCCCCACGATCCTGAGCCCTGAGCCGAGCCCCTGCCACCCCACCCAAGGGGGATGGGGACCAAATCGCCAAAATGAATGTTCTATGAAAAGGCGCAAGAAGACCGTGCGTCTGAATGAATGGACAGAAGTGTCGGCAACGGTACCGCTCTACGAAGGCGCGAATTTGATCAAAGCAAAGACGACCGATGAGATCGCGACTCTTTGTTTGGAGAGCAAGCGGTACGAACGGTTCGTGCGCGTCCTATGTCGTTGGCATATCCGACAGGCTTCCTGCCATGGGCATCGATGACCCGCCGTCAGCGCTCTCCAGCCGGCCGTTGAACGGATTGGTAACACTTCTTAGTGAGGCGCCGATGCGACGGGGCATCGCCGTCCAGATCGAGATGCAACCGGTCGAGCAGGAACAAGTTGCGCTCGATCCAGCCGAGTGGCCGGAGAAAAGCCCAAGTCGCACCTCCAGTCAGTCACATTCGATAACGCATTTCTGAGTGGTGCCTCGACCATCTCCACAATGAACACGAGATAAACGACACGCTCACGAAGACTTCACACACGAAGTGCGAGCTTCGGCCTTGCGGCTCATCAGCCGCCCGCTGGCGCAGGCACCAAGAGTGCGCAGTGAGGGGCGAAGCTCCGAGATTCTGACAAACTGAGGAGGAGCGTTATGCGTGGTTTGAAGTTGTTAGCACTGTGCACCACTGCGATCTGGGTTGCTGCCTCTTTCACAGCGAGTGCCGGATGCTTCGTTGCTTGCGTTACCGTCTCCCCACCGCGGTTAACCTCAAATCCGCTTCAGCCCATCCAGCCGGGCCCTATCGCGATTACTCCGCAAGGTGGGTCGTCCGTAACATTAGGTCCTACCCCGGCGCCTTCATTGACCCCTTCTCATCCCCCGGTCGCCGTCGAGGGAAACAGCGAGTTCGCCGAGGCCGTGAACAAAGCAAACGGGGTTGCTGAGGCCGCCGAGAATTACACTCGCGACCACATTCACATCCAGATTGACGGCAGCGGACTACTCGGAGGCGGCAACCGTCTACACGAGGGCGAAGACGAAGATGGGGAGGAGGACGTCGAGGACGACACCTCCACCTGCGGTCCGTGCATGACCAAACCCACTCCGGCGCGCGAAATGCCGTCCGCGCCACCGCGGTGGCAGCCGACACCAGTTACGATCCCGCCGCCCAAGCCGACTGGGGCCACGATGGAGCAAGCCAGGCCTCCCATCATTCCGCCCTCGGCCCGGGGTATTCCCATGAGCGCGCCGAGCCCGCTAGACGAGTACCCTGGCGGCGATGCGCCGACCCGTGAGGAAATGAATCCGCGAACTGAACCGGGTCTTCCGAGAACTGCGGTACCTACCCAACCCATAGAATAACGACGGCAACGCCAAAGTCGCGCAAACCCCTCCGGCGGGCCGGCTCCAGAGATAGAGCGCCTGTGCCTCTCCGGGGAAAAGGAGGGGAGAGAGGTGATGTTGGTCCGTCCTCGACAAAAGGTCTCCGCCACGCCCCGCACTCCTTGAATTGTCCCCGCCACGTCGCCACTTTTTAAAAATATTTTGGAGGGGCCATGTCACTCGAAGACATCCTCAATCGCGAATATCGCTGGCCGAAGGAAACGGATCAGCTCCTGCGGCAGCCCTCCCACTGGGAGGATGGGGTGCAATTCGCTGACTTCGGCTTCTCGCGAGAAGTGTTCATTTGGGATGGATACATGAAAGCCGGCGCTGTTCTGGTGGAGCGCGCCATGAAGACCAAGCACGACCGCCACCACCTCGTCTATCCGATCATCTTCAATTATAGGCACGGATTGGAGGTCGCCATTAAATGGGTATTGGATCGCTACGGGCGGGACGCCGCGATCTATGAGTACGAGAAGGACCACCGGCTCGATAAGCTTTGGCGAGCATGCAAGCAGGTCATCGTGGAATTCAGCGGTGACGGCCCCGACGAAGCGGTGGAGGTCGTTGAGAAAATCGTCCTGGAATTCCACCGGCTCGATCCGTCCTCATTCGCCTTCAGGTATTCGACGAATAAGAAGGGTGCGCTGGTAGATCTTCCGGATTTCCCTATCGACTTGGAGAATATTCGCGACGTGATGGCGGGAGTGAACAATTTCTTCGAGGGGCTGGACGGTCAGTGCAGCGAACTGTCGTCTGTGGTCGATTATGCATATTGACAGTCCTTTTCGAGGGAAACGCTCCTAGAGCCAATTTGCGGGGCGTCCGCCGGCGGCGCAGGCCTCTCACCGACGACATGGGTCGAACGCCGCCTTGAGCCGTAGCGCGCCTTGATGATTTCAGACGCTCCATACTGCTCAATCCAGATTTCATGCTGTTTGCGTGCACTCACAGCCTGGTCCTCGCTTCAATTGATCGCAATGAACACCGCCGCGCAGCAGACAGTTGCAGATGCAATCTGTCCACATAACTGTCCACGTAGTGGCCAGTCGTTTTCGTCCTGCTAAGAAAGATATTGAAATGTATAGGGAATT
>CAVRHR010000006.1:0-601879 GCA_963721005.1 uncultured Alphaproteobacteria bacterium
GCGGCGCGCCGCACCGGCGTGGTCGACCAGGTCGACGCCACCCGCATCGTGGTGCGGGCGACCGGGGAGACCGATCCGTCGAAATCCGGCGTCGACATCTATCGGCTGCAGAAGTTCCAGCGCTCCAACCAGAACACCTGCATCAACCAGCGTCCGCTGGTGAAGGTCGGCGACCAGGTCAAGAAGGGCGACATCATCGCCGACGGTCCCTCGACCGATCTGGGCGAGCTCGCGCTCGGCCGCAATGTGCTGGTCGCGTTCATGCCCTGGAACGGCTATAACTTCGAGGAACTCGATCCTCTTGTCCGAGCGCATCGTCAAGGACGACGTCTTCACCTCGATCCACATCGAGGAATTCGAGGTGATGGCGCGCGACACCAAGCTGGGGCCCGAGGAGATCACCCGGGACATCCCCAACGTGTCGGAGGAGGCGCTCAAGAACCTCGACGAGGCCGGCATCGTCTATATCGGCGCGGAAGTGCGTGCCGGCGACATCCTGGTCGGCAAGATCACGCCCAAGGGCGAAAGCCCGATGACGCCGGAGGAGAAGCTGCTGCGCGCCATCTTCGGCGAGAAGGCCTCCGACGTGCGCGACACCTCGTTGCGGGTGCCGCCCGGCGTGCAGGGCACCGTGGTCGAGGTGCGGGTGTTCAACCGGCACGGGGTCGAGAAGGACGAGCGCGCGCTCGCGATCGAGCGCGAGGAGATCGAGCGGCTCGCCAAGGACCGCGACGACGAGCAGGCGATCCTCGACCGCAACGTCTATGGCCGTCTGGCCGAGATGCTGGAGGGCCGCCAGGGCATCGCCGGGCCGAAGGGCTTCAAGAAGGATTCCAAGATCACCCGCGCGGTGCTCGAGGAGTATCCGCGCTCGCAATGGTGGCAGTTCGCCTCGCCCAACGACAAGCTGATGGCGGAGATCGAGGCCATCCGCAAGCAATACGACGAGTTCAAGAAGCGGCTGGAGCAGCGCTTCCTCGACAAGGTCGAGAAGCTGCAGCGCGGCGACGAGCTGCCGCCCGGCGTGATGAAGATGGTCAAGGTCTTCGTCGCGGTAAAGCGCAAGATCCAGCCCGGCGACAAGATGGCGGGCCGTCACGGCAACAAGGGCGTGGTGTCCAAGATCGTGCCGATCGAGGACATGCCGTTCCTCGACGACGGCACCCAGGTCGACATCGTGCTCAATCCGCTCGGCGTGCCGAGCCGCATGAATGTCGGCCAGATCCTGGAGACCCATCTGGGCTGGGCCTGCGCCGGCCTCGGCTTGCGGATCGGGCAGGCGGTCGACCTCTACAACGCCAAGCACGACACCAAGCCGCTCAAGGAGCTGCTGAAGAAGATCTACGGCGAGGAAGAGACCATCAAGTCGCTGGGCGAGAAGGATCTGGTCGAGCTCGGCAGCAACCTGCGGCATGGCGTGCCGATCGCTACCCCGGTGTTCGACGGCGCCAAGGAGGCCGATATCGAGCACATGCTCGATCTGGCCGGGCTCGATCACTCCGGGCAGGTGACGCTGTTCGACGGGCGTACCGGCGACACCTTCGATCGCAAGGTGACGGTCGGCTACATCTACATGCTCAAGCTGCATCACCTGGTCGACGACAAGATCCATGCCCGCTCGATCGGCCCCTACAGCCTGGTCACCCAGCAGCCGCTCGGCGGCAAGGCGCAGTTCGGCGGCCAGCGTTTCGGCGAGATGGAGGTGTGGGCGCTCGAAGCCTATGGGGCGGCCTACACGCTGCAGGAGATGCTGACGGTCAAGTCCGACGACGTCGCCGGCCGCACCAAGGTCTACGAGGCGATCGTGCGTGGCGACGACACCTTCGAGGCCGGCATTCCGGAATCCTTCAACGTGCTGGTCAAGGAAATGCGCTCGCTCGGTCTCAACGTCGATCTGCACAATTCGAAGCAGCAGAGAACCGGCCCGGGCGAAGGCACCGAGGCCGCCGAATAGCAAGAGGACACAGAACGCGACCGGCGACGGATGCCGCGACCCGAGGCTTCCGCCGCCGCCGTCCTTCAAATGTGGTCCGCTAGGAGACGATGATGAATCAAGAGATCATGAATTTTTTCAGCCCGCAGGTGCCGGCTCAGGTCTTCGACCAGATCCGGATCTCCATCGCGAGCCCGGAGAAGATTCTTTCCTGGTCCTACGGCGAGATCAAGAAGCCGGAGACCATCAACTACCGCACCTTCAAGCCGGAGCGCGACGGCCTGTTCTGCGCGCGCATTTTCGGCCCGATCAAGGACTACGAGTGCTTGTGCGGCAAGTACAAGCGCATGAAGTACAAAGGCATCATCTGCGAGAAGTGCTCGGTCGAGGTGACGCTGTCGCGCGTGCGGCGCGAGCGCATGGGGCATATCGAGCTGGCGGCGCCGGTCGCGCATATCTGGTTCCTGAAGTCGCTGCCCTCGCGCATCGGGCTTCTGCTCGACATGACGCTCAAGTCGCTGGAGCGCATCCTCTACTTCGAGAGCTATGTGGTGATCGAGCCGGGCCTGACTGCGCTCGAGGACCGTCAGCTGCTCTCGGAGGACGAGTATCTCAAGGCCCAGGAGCTCTACGGGGCCGACAGCTTCACCGCGCTCATCGGCGCCGAGGCGATCCGCGAGATGCTCAAGGTGCTCGACCTGGAGAAGATCGCCAGCGACCTGCGCGTCGAGATCGCCGAATCGACCTCCGAGCTCAAGCCCAAGAAGCTGGCCAAGCGGCTCAAGCTGATCGAGGCCTTCATTCAGTCCGGCAACAAGCCGGAATGGATGATCCTCAAGGTCGTTCCGGTCATTCCGCCCGACCTGCGGCCGCTGGTGCCGCTCGACGGCGGTCGCTTCGCCACCTCCGACCTCAACGACCTCTACCGCCGGGTCATCAACCGCAACAACCGCTTGAAGCGGCTGATCGAGCTGCGCGCCCCCGACATCATCATCCGCAACGAGAAGCGGATGCTGCAGGAGGCGGTCGACGCGCTGTTCGACAACGGCCGCCGCGGCCGGGTCATCACCGGCGCCAACAAGCGGCCGCTCAAGTCGCTGGCCGACATGCTCAAGGGCAAGCAGGGCCGGTTCCGGCAGAACCTGCTCGGCAAGCGCGTCGACTATTCCGGCCGCTCGGTGATCGTGGTCGGTCCAGAACTGCGCCTGCACCAGTGCGGGCTGCCCAAGAAGATGGCGCTCGAGCTGTTCAAGCCGTTCATCTATTCGCGGCTCGACGCCAAGGGTCTCTCCACCACGGTCAAGCAGGCCAAGAAGCTGGTCGAGAAGGAGAAGCCCGAGGTCTGGGACATCCTCGACGAGGTCATCCGCGAGCATCCGGTGCTGCTCAACCGCGCCCCGACCCTGCATCGCCTCGGCATCCAGGCGTTCGAGCCGGTGCTGATCGAGGGCAAGGCGATCCAGCTGCATCCGCTGGTCTGCGCCGCGTTCAACGCCGACTTCGACGGCGACCAGATGGCGGTGCACGTGCCGCTGTCGCTGGAAGCCCAGCTCGAGGCGCGCGTCCTGATGATGTCGACCAACAATATCCTGCATCCGGCCAACGGCTCGCCGATCATCGTGCCGTCGCAGGACATCGTGCTCGGCCTCTACTATCTCTCGATCATGCGCGAGGACGGCTCCAAGAATCCGCCGATCTTCGGCAACATGGCCGAGATCGAGCACGCCCTGAATGCCAAGGCGATCGATCTGCACACCAGGATCAAGTACCGCTGGGACGGTCTCGACGAGAAGGGCAAGCCCACCCGCCGGTGGTTCGATACTACCGCGGGTCGCGTCATGCTGGGCAACGTCCTGCCCAAGAGCCCGAAGATCTCCTACGAGGCCGTGAACAAGCTCATGACCAAGCGGGAGATCTCCAACACGATCGATCAGGTCTACCGCCACTGCGGGCAGAAGGAGACGGTCATCTTCTGCGACCGGATCATGTCGCTCGGCTTCCACAACGCGTTCAAGGCCGGCATCTCGTTCGGCAAGGACGACATGGTTGTCCCGGGCTCGAAGTGGAAGATCATCGAGCAGACCCGCACGCTCGCCAAGGAGTTCGAGCAGCAGTACAACGACGGCCTGATCACGCAGGGCGAGAAGTACAACAAGGTGGTCGACGCCTGGTCGAAGACGACGGACCACATCGCCGACGAGATGATGCGCGAGATTTCGGCGGTCAAGAAGGGCCCCAACGGCCGCGACCTGCAGATCAACTCGATCTACATGATGGCCCATTCCGGCGCGCGCGGCTCGCCGGCGCAGATGCGCCAGCTCGCCGGCATGCGCGGTCTGATGGCCAAGCCCTCCGGCGAGATCATCGAGAGCCCGATCATCTCGAACTTCAAGGAAGGGCTGTCGGTGCTCGAGTACTTCAACTCGACGCACGGCGCCCGCAAGGGTCTCGCCGATACCGCGCTCAAGACCGCCAACTCGGGCTATCTGACCCGCCGGCTGGTCGACGTGGCGCAGGATTCGATCATCACGATCGAGGATTGCGGCACCGCGGGCGGCATCAATGTGCGCGCCGTGATCGACGCCGGTCAGGTGGTGGCCTCGCTCGGCGTGCGCATCCTCGGCCGCACCACCGCCGAGGACGTGCGCGATCCGTCCTCGCACAAGGTCATCGTCAAGAAGGGCACGCTGCTCGAGGAGCCGCAGGTGGAGGCGATCGTCACCGCCGGCGTGCAGGAGCTGCGCATCCGCTCGGTGCTGACCTGCGAGGCGGCGACCGGGGTCTGCGGCAAGTGCTACGGGCGCGATCTCGCCCGCGGCACGCCGGTCAATATCGGCGAGGCGGTCGGCGTCATCGCGGCGCAGTCGATCGGCGAGCCCGGCACCCAGCTCACCATGCGGACGTTCCACATCGGCGGCGCTGCGCAGATTTCCGAGCAGTCGTTCATCGAGTTCGAACTTCGACGGCAAGATCAAGATCAAGAACAAGAACATCATGAAGAACTCCGATGGCGAGATGATCGCCATGGCGCGCAACATGGTGGTCGCCGTGCTCGATCCGGACGGAACCGAGCGTGCGGTGCATCGCATCCAGTACGGCGCCCGCATGCGAGTGGAGGACGGCGACAAGGTCAAGCGCGGCCAGCGCATCTCCGAGTGGGATCCCTACACCCGTCCGATCCTGACCGAGGTCGAGGGCAGCGTGGGCTTCGAGGATTTGGTCGAAGGTCAATCGATGTCGGAGACGCTCGACGAATCCACCGGCATCGCCAAGCGCGTGGTCATCGACTGGCGGACCGGGTCCGGCCGCGGGCAGCAGGACCTGCGTCCGTCGATGGTGATCAAGGACAAGAACAACAAGATCCACAAGCTCAGCCGCGGCGGCGATGCGCGCTATCAGCTCGCCGTCGACGCCATCATCTCGGTGGATCCGGGCACCATCGTGAAGGCGGGCGACGTGATCGCGCGTATTCCGACCGAGAGCGCCAAGACCCGCGACATCACCGGCGGCCTGCCGCGGGTGGCGGAGCTGTTCGAGGCGCGGCGTCCGAAGGAGTCCGCGATCATCGCGGAGGCCTCCGGCACCATCCGGTTCGGCAAGGACTACAAGAACAAGCGGCGCGTCATCATCGAGTCGAGCGTCAAGGGCGAGGAGCCGAAGGAGTACTTGATCCCGAAGGGCAAGCACATCCATCTGCAGGAAGGCGACCTGGTCGAGAAGGGCGACTTCATTGTCGAGGGCAACCCGGCACCGCACGACATCCTGGCGATCAAGGGCGTCGAGGATCTCGCCGCCTATCTGGTCAACGAGATCCAGGAGGTCTACCGGTTGCAGGGCGTCGCCATCAACGACAAGCACATCGAGGTGATCGTCCGCCAGATGCTGCAGAAGGTCGAGATCAGCGAGCAGGGCGAGACCGAGCTGATCAACGGCGAGCAGATCGACAAGATCGAGCTGGACGAGATCAACGCGCGGGCGCGGGCCGAAGGCAAGAAGGAGGCCGTCGGCCATCCGGTTCTGCTCGGCATTACCAAGGCCTCGCTGCAGACCCGCTCGTTCATCTCGGCGGCGTCGTTCCAGGAGACCACGCGAGTGCTGACCGAAGCCGCGGTCAACGGCAAGATCGACACCCTCGAGGGCCTCAAGGAGAACGTCATCGTGGGCCGCCTGATCCCGGCCGGGACCGGAGCCATGATGAACAGCCTGCGCGAGGTGGCCGGCAAGCGCGATGCGCTCATTCTCGAGGAGCGCGAGAGGGAGGCGGCCGCCAAGGCGGCGGCCGCGGCGGTCGAGCAGCCGGCGCAGCTTCCGGCGGCGGAGTGACGCCGGCGCAGCCCGGCGGTTTGCGTGGGCCTCCCGTTCGATCCCGGGCTTGTCGGGATCGGCGGGCGGCCGTTTTTTTGGCCTGATCCCGCAGGCTCGGACGACGGCCCGCTTACCGGACCCGCCAGGTTGCGGGACGTCTTTACCTGGATGACATTTATTTGAGCTAGGACGGTGACTCCCTGGAACCGAAATCCAGAAAAAGCCGTTTTATAAGGTTGAACTCGTCCCACACGCTCACCGGCCGGTCACAGCGCCCCCAATGGACGCCCTCATCGTCAAGATTTTCGCCACCGCGCTCACGCTGAGCCAGGTGACCACCGCGCCGGACCAGATCAAAACCCAGTTCGACCGGGTCCAGGATCAAGTGCAGGTGGTGCAGCTGCTGCAGGCAGGCTGCGCGCATATGCGCAAGGCCTTCGATATCGAGGACCTGAACCTCGATGACCTGATCGCGACCGCGATGGAGGATCCGCAGGGCATGGCCGGCGGTAGCGCGGCCTTCCGCGGCATCAATTTCAGCGACCTGTTCACGGCTTACAAGCAGTTCTGCAAGAGCGAGAAGGTCGAGAAGCCGGCCGTCGACCTCGGTCTGGTGATCGATTTCTACAACCAGGCGGTCGCTGATCTCCCGGATCCCGCCAAGCTCAAGACACCGAAGCTGCCGGGTGCGACGGTGGTGCTGGACGGGAAGGGGGCGCGGTTCGCCGAGCTCTTCGAATCCGACAAGCGGCGGGTCTGGGTGCCGCTCGGCGACATCCCCAAGCCGGTGCAGCAGGCCTTCGTCTCGGCCGAGGACAAGCGCTTCTATCAGCACAGCGGCATCGACGAACGCTCGCTGATCCGCGCCTTCATCGGCAACATCGCCCAATCCGGCCGGCCGCAGGGCGGCTCGACCATCACCCAGCAGGTGGTGAAGAATCTGCTGGTGGGCGAAGACCTCACCTATGAGCGCAAGATGCGCGAGATGATCCTGACTGCCCGGGTCGAGCGCCTGCTCAGCAAATCCGAGATCCTGGAGCTCTATCTCAACTCGACCTATCTCGGCCGCGGCTCCTGGGGGGTCGAGATGGCGGCGCGCAGCTATTTCGGCAAATCCGTGAAGGCGCTGAGCCTGGGCGAGGGGGCGCTGCTGGCGGCGCTGACCAAGGGGCCGAGCTATTTCAGCCCCGACCAGCATCCGGAGCGGGCGCAGGAGCGGATCGCCTACGTGCTGGGCCGGATGCAGGAGGACGGCGCCATTACCGCAGCCGAACTCAAGGCCGCCTCGAACCCGGCCGCCGGCCTCATAGCCTACGTCAACCCGCGGCGCGATACCGGCTTTCATTTCGTCGACAACCTGGCGCGCGAAGCCAAGGCGGTCGCCGGCATCGACGCGCTCACCGGCAATTCCTACACGGTGCGCTCCACCATCCGGCCGGACCTGCAGCGCGCGACCGAAGCCGCCCTGCAGGAGGGGCTGGCCCGTTTCGAGATCGATGGCGGCCGCGTTTCGTTCCGTGCCCCCGAGGCCAATCTGGCCAATGCCATCAAGCGCCTCCAGCCGGATCCCACCCCCAAGGCCGCTCAGACGGCTCAAGGTGCGCCACAGAAGGTTGCTCGGGCCGCTGAAGCTGCCGCCCAACAGAAGCAGCCGGCTTGGCAGCAGGCGCTCGCGCAGGCGCGGCTGCCGCTCTACGACGTGCACTGGCCGGCGGCGGTGGTGGTCGACAAGGGCGGCGGCAAAGGCGGAGACACCGTCAAGGTCGGGCTGGCGGACGGCCGCATCCTGCCGCTGTCGGGTTTCTCCGGCACCGTCTCGCGCAGCCTCAAGCTCTATGACGTGGTTTTCGTCCACCTCACCGATGCCAAGAGCAAGACCGCCCGGGCGGAGCTCCGGGTGCGGCCGCAGGTGCAAGGCGCCGCGCTGGTGCTGGACAACAAGACCGGCCGCATCCTCGCTATGGCGGGCGGCTTTTCCTATCCGCTGAGCCAGCTCAACCGCACCACCCAGTCGCAGCGCCAGCCGGGCTCCGCCCTCAAGCCGCTGACCTACCTGACGGCCCTGCAGAAGGGGCTGCAGCCCAACACCATGGTGCGCGACCAGGAGATCACGCTGCCGCCGATCGGCGGCGGCATTGCGCGCGAGCAGGACTACTGGACGCCGAAGAACTACGACCGCGGCGAGTGGGGCGTCGTTACGCTGCGGCGCGCCCTGGAGAATTCGCGCAACCTGGCGACCGTCAATCTGCTCGACGGGGGCATCGATATCGATCCCCACAGCAGCCTCGATCGCATCTGCGCGCTGGCGCTCGAGGCGCAGGTCTACCGCGAATGCGTCCCGTATTATCCCTTCGTGCTGGGCGCGCAGCCGGTGCGGCCGATCGACCTCGCGCCGTTCTATGCCGCCATCGCCAATGAAGGCGTGCGGCCGACGCCCTACGGGATCGAATCGATCGAGCACAACGGGCTGATGGTCTACCGCCACGAGGCGGCGACGGCGTCCCGGCCGCTCGCTTCGGCGGATCGGGTATCCTTCTTTCAGCTCAAGACCATGCTGCAGGGCGTGCTGGCGCGGGGAACCGCCCACGCGATCTCCGCGCTCTCGCCCTATGTGGCGGGCAAGACCGGCACCACCGAAGGCGAGAACGACGCCTGGTTCATGGGCTTCACCAATGACGTCACGGTGGCGGTGTGGGTCGGCTACGACAATGCCGACGGTAAGCGGCGTACGCTGGGCGCCGGCCAGACCGGCGCCAGCGTCGCGATCCCGATATTCGAGCCGATCATCCAGGCGGTCTGGGCGCAATATGCGCCCAAGACTCCGCTCAACGGCCCATCGGCCGAGGCCAAGCGGGAGCTGGTGGCGCGCCCGATCAACCTCGCCTCCGGCGAGCCGGCCGCGGGCGGCGCCAACGCCAAATCGTTCGTCGAATATTTCCGGCGCGACCGGCGAGGCGAGCCCTACGATACCCAATTCCAGCTGGTGTCCCGCGACGAGGCCTACATGGCGCGCGAAACGCGCGACGGCGAGGGCACGCAGGAATTCCCGCCGCTGTTCGACGGCGGCAACCGCTATGCGCCGCCGCTGGAACCATGGCGAGCGCCGCCGGCTTATAACCCGCAGCAGGCTCAGCCGCAGCAACGGCGCGATGCGTATGGGCAACCCTACGGCCAGCCTACTTACGGGCAGACCTACGGCCAACCGCAGCGCGCGGGCGATCCGCGTTCAGGTCCGCAACCGCGCGGCAATTCCGGCTTCTTCTGGGATTGGCGCTAGTTCAACGAGATTGCCATGTGGACCCCGCGCGCGGTTGCAGTCCTGATCGCCCTCATGCTCTTTGTCCCGTCCGCCCACGCCCAGGCCCAAAAGCCGGCGGAGGTGAAGACACCGGACTCCAAGACCCAGGAATTCCGGGTCGAGGACGCAGGCTCGCTCGCGGACCTGCCGATCGCGCAACTCAAGCCCCGGACCATCGTCTTTGCGGACCACCCGCCCGAGAAGCTGATCGATCCGGGAACCGGCTTCATGCGCTACGAGGACTGGGCCAAGGCGCGTCCGCTCGAGCAGCAACTTCTCGGTCTCTACCCGGGCTACAGCGAACCCGACACCGACCTGGTGGTGGATGGGGTCAAGAAGCGCTTCAAGGAAAAGCTGCACATGTATGTGGCCTCGGCGCGCTTCGTGCTGGCGCGCCAACCGGGCTCACTCGATCTCGTGCGCCTGATCACGCTGCCGTTCGTCGAGCAGATCGATCCGGCCATCAAGCACCGCGTGATCGGCCCGGGCGAGGTGACGGCGACGCAAGACCCCAAGGTCATCGTCAACCAGAATCCCAAGCGGAAATGGTGCGAGGGCCGTCCCACCTTGCTGTGCGTGCGCTCCCATTACGAGCTCGAGGGGCGCTTCCCGCTCGGCATCCAGCTCGCCAACAAGATCAGGGATTCGGCCAAGCCGGTCGCCCCCTTTCTCGACTTCGAGAGCGAGTTCACCGTGCGCACGCCAGCCGAGGTCGAGCAGTCCGGATTGACGAAACTGACCGGCCTCGACACGCCGTCGGTGGGCGCGATCGAGCAGAGCATTTTTTATGTCAACCAGGTGATGCAGTTCGGCAAGCTCCTGGCGGTGTTCCAGCCGCATCCCGGCGATCCGAGCAAGACCGTGGCGACGGTCTTCGTGGCGCTCGCGATCGAGTCGAGCGTGCTCGACAAAAGGAAGGAATTCGCCATGGTTCCGGTGCTGCGGAATCTCGTGCCGGCTCAAGTCCTTGCGGGCAAGAGCTCGTTCAACACCGGCAAGTCGCTCAGCGCCGGCCTGCCAGTCTATGCGCGCAGCAGCGTCAAGGCGATCGCCGCCCTGATCGAGCGGGAATGAGCCCGCGCCCCGGCTGCCCTTGTCGGGCCTGTGGACTTGCGGATTTCGCCCTTGAATGTCTCGCCATTGCGCGCCACTTTTTGGGGCAGCGAGGTTCGCGCCATCTCCGGAAATGGCTTGGTGCCGACACCGCCGCGGTCGCGTAGAAATCGCGTAACGGCGGCCATTCCGGCCGCTTGCGCCTTGACTTCGCCCTACACCGCCGATACATACCGCGGACTTTGCGGCAGGCGGTGAGCTTCGCTTGCTCGGAACGGCGTGCCCGATTCCTGCTAAACCATTGAGATCTCAAGGTCTCCTTCGGCTGCAGGTGGGCGTCACCAGCCTCGAGGAATGAAGCTCAAACGCTGCTTCTGACATCGACGGTCAGATTTTAAGTGACGATCGCGGCGCTTGCGCGACGCGGTGGTCTGGAACGGGTGAGCGCTACCGTACCGGGAACGGACGGCGCTCCTCCGTTTTGCGCGTTTGGCCGCTCGAAAGTGGCGGCTCGAAAGCGGCTGATCGAACGTGGCCGTTTGACAAGTGGCCGCTCGAAACAGTGGCTCGACCGAGAATGGGTCGATCGAATGAAGGGTGAATGAGGGCGATGCCGACGATCAACCAGTTGATCCGCAAGCCGCGCACGCGGGTGAAGGCGCGCAATACCGTACCGGCGCTGCAGTCCTCGCCGCAGAAGCGTGGCGTGTGCACGCGCGTCTATACGACCACTCCCAAGAAGCCGAACTCGGCGCTGCGCAAGGTCGCGAAGGTGCGCCTGACCAACGGCTTCGAGGTGATCGGCTACATTCCGGGCGAGGGCCACAATCTGCAGGAGCACTCGGTGGTGATGATCCGCGGCGGCCGCGTCAAGGATCTGCCGGGCGTGCGCTACCACATCCTGCGCGGCGTGCTCGACACCCAAGGCGTCAAGAACCGCAAGCAGCGTCGCTCCAAGTACGGCGCCAAGCGACCGAAATAAACCAGCAGCCGAGCCAGCCAGACCGCAAGCGATAAAAGAACGCATCAAGGACCGATCCGATGTCCCGTCGCCACAGTGCCGAGAAGCGAGAGATCCAGCCCGATCCGAAGTTCGGGAACTTCGTCGTGTCGAAGTTCATGAATTCGATCATGCGGCAGGGCAAGAAGTCGGTCGCCGAGAACATCGTCTATGGGGCGCTCGACATCATCGAGGGCAAGACCAAGCAGAGCCCGGTCTCGGTGTTCGAGCAGGCGCTCGACAACGTCATGCCCTCGATCGAGGTGCGCTCGCGGCGCGTCGGCGGCGCCACCTACCAGGTTCCGGTCGAGGTGCGCACCGTGCGCCGCCAGGCGCTCGGCATCCGCTGGATCATCTCGGCCGCGCGCGAACGCAACGAAAAGACGATGACGGAGCGGCTCTCGGCCGAACTGCTCGACGCATCCAACAACCGGGGAAACGCCGTCAAGAAACGGGAAGACACGCACCGCATGGCGGAAGCCAATCGCGCTTTCTCGCACTATCGCTGGTGACCGACGGTCAATAAGGACGTTTCATGCCCCGCAGCCACCCCATCGAGGACTACCGCAATTTCGGCATCATGGCCCACATCGATGCCGGGAAGACCACGACCACCGAGCGGATCCTCTATTACACCGGTAAAAGCCACAAGATCGGCGAGGTGCACGACGGCGCTGCGACGATGGACTTCATGGTGCAGGAGCAGGAGCGCGGCATCACCATCACGTCGGCCGCGACCACCGCCATCTGGCGCAACAAGCGATTGAACATCATCGATACCCCCGGGCACGTCGACTTCACCATCGAGGTCGAGCGCTCGTTGCGCGTGCTCGACGGCGCGGTGTGCGTGCTCGATTCCAACCAGGGGGTCGAGCCGCAGACCGAGACGGTCTGGCGCCAGGGCGACAAGTACAAGGTCCCGCGCATCGTGCTCGCCAACAAGATGGACAAGGTGGGCGCCGATTTCTTCCAGTGCCTGGAGGAGATCCAATCGCGGCTGGGCGCCAAGCCGGTCGCCATTCAGCTGCCGATAGGCTCGGAGAACGCGTTCCGCGGCATCATCGATCTGGTGCGCATGAAGGGCGTGATCTGGGAGGAAGAAGGGCTCGGCGCCAAGTATCACGACATCGACATTCCCGACGACATGCTGGAGCAGGCCAAGGAATACCGCGAGAAGATGATCGAGGCCGCGGTCGATCTCGACGACACCGTCATGGCGGCCTACCTGGACGGCCAGGAGCCCGACGAGGCGACCCTCAAGCGGCTCATCCGCAAGGCCACCATCAGCAGCAAGTTCTTTCCGGTCCTGTGCGGCTCCGCCTTCAAGAACAAGGGCGTGCAGCCGCTGCTCGACGCGGTGGTCGATTATCTGCCTTCGCCGCTGGACGTGCCGGCGATCAAGGGCATCGGCAGCAAGGGCGAGGAGCTCGAGCGCAAGGCCGACGACCGCGAGCCGCTGGCCGCGCTCGCCTTCAAGATCATGGACGATCCGTTCGTCGGCACCATCACGTTCTGCCGCATCTATTCCGGCACCATGTCGAGCGGCACCGGCGTCATCAACTCCACCAAGGAGCGCAAGGAGCGGATCGGCCGCATGCTGCTCATGCACGCCAACAGCCGCGAGGACATCAAGGAGGCCTTTGCGGGCGACATCGTCGCGCTGGCGGGGCTCAAAGAGGTGCGCACCGGCGACACGCTGTGCGATGCGCAGAAGCAGGTCATTCTCGAGAAGATGGAATTCCCCGATCCGGTGATCGAGATCGCGATCGAGCCGAAGTCGAAGGCCGACCAGGAGAAGCTCGGCGTCGCGCTCGCCAAGCTGGCGGCCGAGGATCCCTCGTTCCGCGTCTCGACCGATCAGGAATCCGGGCAGACCATCCTCAAGGGCATGGGCGAGCTCCACCTCGACATCAAGGTCGACATCCTCAAGCGCACCTACAAGGTGGAAGCCAATATCGGCGCCCCGCAGGTCGCCTATCGCGAGAAGATCTCCCGGCAGGTGACCAAGGACTACACCCATAAGAAGCAGACCGGCGGCTCCGGCCAGTTCGCGCGCATAAAGTTCGTCTGTGAGCCGCTGCCGCCGGGCAGCGGGTTCATGTTCGAGAACAAGGTGATCGGCGGCAACGTGCCCAAGGAGTACATCCCGGGCGTCGAGAAGGGCCTGGAATCGGTGCTCGGCTCGGGCGTGCTGGCGGGCTTTCCGGTCGTCGATCTCAAGGTGACGCTGATCGACGGCGCCTATCATGACGTCGATTCGTCGGCGCTCGCATTCGAGATCGCGTCGCGCGCCGCGCTCAAGGAAGCGCTGCGCGAGGCCTCCCCGATCCTGCTCGAGCCGATCATGAAGGTCGAGGTCGTGACGCCGGAGGACTACACCGGCTCGGTGATCGGCGATCTCAACTCCCGGCGCGGCCAGATCCAGGGCCAGGACATGCGCGGCAACGCCAACGTGGTCAACGCGATGGTGCCGCTCGCCAACATGTTCGGTTACGTCAACAACCTGCGCTCCATGAGTTCAGGGGCGCGCCACCTTCACCATGCAATTCGATCACTATGCCGATGTGCCTAGGGCGATCGCAGATGAAATACAGGCAAAGTTCGCCTGAAGCTTGAGCTAACGGAGAGTCTCATGGCCAAAGAAAAATTCTCACGGACCAAGCCGCACTGCAATGTGGGCACGATCGGGCACGTCGATCACGGCAAGACGTCGCTGACGGCGGCGATCACCAAGGTGTTGGCGGAGACCGGCGGCGCGACCTACACTGCCTACGACCAGATCGACAAGGCGCCGGAAGAGAAGGCGCGCGGCATCACCATCGCCACCGCGCATGTCGAGTATCAGACGCAGAATCGCCACTACGCCCACGTCGACTGCCCGGGGCACGCGGATTATGTGAAGAACATGATCACCGGCGCGGCGCAGATGGACGGCGCCATCCTGGTGGTGAGCGCGGCGGACGGCCCGATGCCGCAGACGCGCGAGCACATCCTGCTGGCCCGCCAGGTCGGCGTCCCGGCGCTGGTGGTGTTCCTCAACAAGGTCGACATGGTCGACGACCCCGAGCTCCTGGAGCTGGTGGAGCTCGAGGTGCGCGAGCTCCTGTCGAAGTACAATTATCCCGGCGACAAGATCCCGGTGATCAAGGGCTCGGCGCTGATGGCGCTGGAAGGCAAGGAGCCCAAGCTCGGCCATGACGCGGTGCTCGAGCTGATGAAGGCGGTGGACGAGTTCATCCCGCAGCCCGAGCGCCCCAAGGACCAGCCGTTCCTGATGCCGGTCGAAGACGTGTTCTCGATCTCCGGCCGCGGCACGGTGGTGACCGGCCGTATCGAGCGCGGCATCATCAAGGTGGGTGAGGAAGTCGAGATCGTCGGCATCAAGCCGACCCTCAAGACCGTTGTCACCGGCGTCGAGATGTTCCGCAAGCTGCTGGATCAGGGCGAGGCGGGCGACAACGTCGGCTGCCTCTTGCGCGGCACCAAGCGCGAGGAAGTCGAGCGCGGGCAGGTGCTGTGCAAGCCCGGCAGCGTGAAGCCGCACACCAAGTTCAAGGCCGAGGCCTACATCCTCACCAAGGAGGAGGGCGGCCGGCACACCCCGTTCTTCACCAATTATCGGCCGCAATTCTACTTCCGCACCACCGACGTGACCGGCGTCGTGACGCTGCCGGAAGGCACCGAGATGGTGATGCCGGGAGACAACATCTCCATGGAGGTCACGCTGATCGTTCCGATCGCCATGGAGGAGAAGCTGCGTTTCGCCATCCGCGAGGGCGGCCGCACGGTCGGCGCCGGCGTGGTGGCGAGCATCGTTGAATAGCGAATAGGGAGCGGCGAATGGCGAATAGGGAATAGCAAATCGATCGACTTCTACTCGCTCCTCGCCATTCGCGACCAACGCATTCGCAACCCAGAAAGTTGACGGCATGAACGGCCAGAATATCCGCATCCGGCTCAAGGCGTTCGATCATCGGATTCTCGATGCGTCCACGCGTGAGATCGTGGCCACCGCCAAGCGCACCGGCGCGCAGGTGCGCGGGCCGATCCCGTTGCCGACCAAGATCGAGAAGTTCACGGTCAACCGCTCGCCGCATGTCGACAAGAAGAGCCGCGAGCAGTTCGAGATGCGTACCCATAAACGACTGCTCGATATCGTCGATCCGACGCCGCAAACGGTGGACGCGCTGATGAAGCTCGATCTCGCCGCCGGCGTGGACGTCGAGATCAAGCTTTGAGCCCGAGGGGAAGGAACACCACCATGCGTTCCGGGGTGATTGCACAGAAAGTCGGAATGATGCGGGTCTTCACCGACGCCGGCGAGCACGTGCCGGCGACTGTGCTGCGATTGGCCAATTGCCAGGTCATCGCCCACCGCACCAAGGACCGGGACGGCTACGTGGCGCTGCAGCTCGGCGCCGGCACCCGCAAGGTGCGCAATGTCAGCAAGGCCGAGCGCGGCCATTTCGCGGTCGCCAAGGTCGAGCCCAAGCGTAAGCTGGCGGAGTTCCGGGTCGAGGAGAGCGAGCTCATTCCGGTCGGCGCAGAGATCACGGCCGATCATTTCGTGGTCGGCCAATACGTGGACGTCACCGGCACCTCGATCGGCAAGGGCTTTGCCGGTCCGATGAAGCGCTGGAATTTCGGCGGTCTGCGCGCCACCCACGGCGTCTCGGTCTCGCACCGCTCGCACGGCTCGACCGGCGGCCGCCAGGATCCGGGCAAGACCTTCAAGAACAAGAAGATGGCCGGTCACATGGGCGTCGACCGCGTGACCACGCTCAATCTCAAGGTGGTGATGACCGACGTCGAGCGCGGGCTCGTCCTGGTCGAAGGCGCGGTGCCTGGCGCCAAGGGCGGCTGGATCAGGCTGCGCGATGCGGTCAAGAAAGCGCCGCCGAAGGATATTCCGACGCCCGGCAAGTTCCGGCTGCCGGACGCCGCGGCCGGCGCCGAGAAGCCGGCAACTCCTGCGAACGAGGGGGCGTGACATGGAATTGAAGGTCACGACGCTCGACGGCACGGCGGCCGGTTCGGTCGACCTGCCGGACGCCATTTTCGGGCTGGAGGCGCGCGCCGACATCCTGCACCGGTGCGTGACCTGGCAGCTCGCCAAGCGCCGCGCCGGCACCCACGCGGTCAAGGGCCGCGCCGATATCGCCCGCACCGGCAAGAAGATGTATCGCCAGAAGGGCACCGGATCCGCCCGGCACGGCTCGGCCCGGGTGAACCTGTTCCGCGGCGGCGGCCGCTCGTTCGGTCCGGTCGTGCGCAGCCATGCGATCGGCCTGCCCAAGAAGGTGCGCGCGCTCGCGCTCAAGCACGCGCTCTCGGCCAAGGCCAAGGACGGCGGCATCATCGTGCTCGAGAGCGCCGCGGTGAAGGACGGCAAGACCAAGGTGGTGCAGCAGCATCTCGCCAAGCTCGGCCTGACCAATGCGCTGATCATCGACGGCGCCGCGGTCGACGCCAATTTCGCGATGGCGGCGCGCAACATCCCGGATATCGACGTGCTCCCGGTCCAGGGCATCAATGTCTACGATATCCTGCGACGACACACGCTGGTCCTGACCCGGGCCGCGCTCACGGCGTTGGAGGCGCGCTTCGCATGACCACCACCGATCCGCGCCACTACGACGTCATTCTGTCGCCGGCCATCACCGAGAAGGCGACCATCGCCTCGGAGCATAACCAGGTCGTGTTCAAGGTCGCCAAGGGCGCGACCAAGCCGCAGATCAAGGAAGCGGTGGAGAAGCTCTTCGACGTCAAGGTCAAGAGCGTCAACACCCACATCCGCAAGGGCAAGGTGAAGGCCCTGCGCGGCAGCGTCGGCGAGCAGTCGCCCACCAAGCGCGCGATCGTGACCCTGCAAGAGGGCCACAAGATCGACGTGACGACGGGTCTGTAAGGGAAACGCGACGATGGCACTCAAGACCTACAACCCCGTCACGCCGAGCCAGCGTCAGCTGGTCCAGGTCGACCGTTCCGGCCTGTACCGCGGCAAGCCGGTCAAGACGCTTGACCGAGGGCAAGCATTCGAGCGGCGGTCGCAACAACAACGGCCGCATCACCGTGCGGTTCCGCGGCGGCGGCCACAAGCAGGCCTATCGCACCATCGACTTCAAGCGGCGCAGGTTCGACGTTCCGGCGCAGGTCGAGCGCATCGAGTACGATCCCAACCGGACCGCCTTCATCGCGCTGCTCAAGTACCCGGACGGCGATCTCGCCTATATCCTGGCGCCGCAGCGCCTGGCGCCGGGCGACACCATCGTGTCGGGCGAGCATGTCGACGTGAAGCCGGGCAACGCCATGCCGCTCGGCAACATCCCGATCGGCACCATCGTGCACAATATCGAGCTCAAGATGGGCAAGGGCGGCCAGATCGCCCGCTCGGCCGGCACCTACGCGCAGATCGTGGGGCGCGACCAGGACTACGTCATCATGCGGCTGAACTCGGCCGAGCAGCGCCTGGTCCACGGCCGTTGCATGGCCACCATCGGGGCCGTCTCCAACCCCGACAACATGAACATCTCGATCGGCAAGGCCGGCCGCCAGCGTTGGCTCGGCCGCATGCCGCACAACCGCGGCGTCACGATGAACCCGATCGATCATCCGCATGGCGGCGGCGAAGGCCGCACCTCGGGCGGCCGCCACCCGGTGACGCCATGGGGCTTCCCGACCAAGGGCAAGAAGACCCGCAAGAACAAGTCCACCAGCAAATTCATCATTGCGAGCCGCCACGCGCGGAAGAAAAAGTAGGAACGCATCATGGTGCGATCGGTTTGGAAGGGCCCGTTCGTCGACGGCTATCTGCTCAAGAAGGCCGAGAAGACGCGCGCGTCGGGCCGGCACGAGATGATCAAGATGTGGAGCCGCCGCTCGACCATCCTGCCGCAATTCGTCGGGCTGACCTTCGGCGTCTACAACGGGCAAAAGCACATTCCGGTGATGGTGACCGAGGAGATGGTCGGCCACAAGTTCGGCGAGTTCGCGCCGACCCGCACGTTCTACGGCCATTCTTCCGACCGCAAGGCCAAGCGCGCCTCCGGCCCGGCGGTCGCCGCGCCACCTTCGAGCTCCAGCTGAGCAAGGGAAAGTAGATGAGCAAGAAAGCGCGCGAACGAGCGCTCGCCGACAGCGAGGCCAAGGCTGTCGCCCGCATGTTGCGGGTGAGCCCGCAGAAGCTCAATCTGCTGGCGCAGCTGATCCGCGGCAAAAAGGTCGCGGCGGCGCTGGCGGACCTGGAATTCTCGCGCAAGCGCATCGCCCGCGACGTGCGCAAGTGCCTGCAATCGGCGATCGCCAACGCCGAGAACAACCATGATCTCGACGTCGACGATCTGGTGGTCGCCGAGGCGCATGTCGGCAAGGCGCTGGTCATCAAGCGTTTCACCCCGCGCGGCCGCGGCCGCATGGGGAGGATTTTCAAGCCGTTCGCGAACCTCACCATCGTGGTGCGTGAGGTCGAGGCCGAGGCTTGAGGCAGGAGAGAGAGGACCTATGGGTCAGAAGGTAAATCCAATCGGGCTGCGGCTCGGCATCAATCGCACCTGGGATTCGCGCTGGTACGCCGGCAAGAACGAGTATGGACGGTTGCTGCTCGAGGACATCAAGATCCGCGCCGAGCTGATGAAGCAGCTCAAGCAGGCGGCGGTGTCCAAGATCGTCATCGAGCGGCCGCACAAGAAATGCCGCGTGACCATCCAGTCGGCGCGGCCCGGCGTGGTGATCGGCAAGAAGGGCGCCGACATCGAGAAGCTGCGCAAGAAGGTGGCCGAGCTCACCGATTCCGACGTCGTCATCAACATCGTCGAGATCAGGAAGCCGGAGCTCGACGCGCAGCTGGTCGCCGAATCGATCGCCCAGCAGCTCGAGCGCCGGGTCGCGTTCCGCCGCGCCATGAAGCGCGCGGTGCAATCGGCCATGCGGCTGGGCGCCGGCGGCATCCGCATCAACTGCTCGGGCCGCCTGGGCGGCGCCGAGATCGCCCGCATGGAGTGGTACCGCGAAGGCCGCGTCCCGCTGCATACGCTGCGGGCGGACGTCGATTACGGGGTCGCCACCGCCTTCACCACCTACGGCACCTGCGGGGTCAAGGTGTGGATCTTCAAGGGCGAGATCCTGGAGCACGATCCGATGGCGCAGGACAAGAAGATGGCCGAAGGCGATGTCGGGCGTCCGCGCCGCGACGCGGCCTGAAAGCCATTAGCCGGAACCGGATCGAGAAAGGCGAATAGTCATGCTGCAACCGACGCGCACGAAGTTCCGCAAGGCGCACAAAGGCCGTATCCACGGCCTTGCGACTTCGGGCGCCACGCTCGCCTTCGGCCAATACGGCCTCAAGGCGGTGGAGCCGGAGCGGATCACCGCGCGCCAGATCGAAGCCGCGCGCCGGGCGCTCACCCGCCACATGAAGCGCTCCGGGCGGGTGTGGATTCGGGTCTATCCGGACGTGCCGGTGTCGAAGAAGCCGTTGGAGGTCCGCATGGGATCGGGCAAGGGCGCACCCGAGTTCTGGGTCGCGCGCGTCAAGCCGGGCCGCATCCTGTTCGAGATCGACGGCGTGCCGCTGCTGCTGGCGCGCGAAGCGCTGTCGCTGGCGGCCGCCAAGCTGCCGATCAAGACGCGCTTCGTCGAGCGCATCGCGGAATAGATGTCGAGGAACCGACCATATGAAACCCGATGATCTCAGGGCCATGACCATCGACCAGCTCGATGACGAGGTCCTCAAGCTCAAGAAGGAGCAGTTCAACCTGCGCTTTCAGCGAGCCACAGGGCAGCTCGAGAACACGTCGCGGGTGCGGCAGGTGCGTCGCGACATCGCGCGCATCAAGACGATCGCGGCGCAGAAGCGCCCCGCGCAGCCCGGCCCGGTGGCGGGTGCCGCGTCCATCAAACCCAAGCGCGCCGCGCGCTCAAAAGCGAAGTAGAGGGTCGAGATGCCGAAGCGCACGCTCCATGGCGTCGTGGTCAGCGACAAGCAGGACAAGACCGTCATCGTGAAGGTCGAGCGCCGCTATACGCACCCCATGCTCAAGAAAACGGTGCGAAGCTCGAAGAAATACTACGCCCACGACGAGAAGAACGAGTTCTCGGTGGGCGATCTGGTCTGGATCGAGGAGCGCCGCCCGCTGTCGAAGCTCAAGCGCTGGGAAGTGACCCAAGGCGAGAAGAAGAAGAAAGTCGGTTGAGCGCCATGCGCGCAGAAACAATTGCGAGAGCACGATCATGATCCAGATGCAGACCAGGCTCGATGTGGCCGATAATTCCGGTGCGCGCAGCGTCATGTGCATCAAGGTGCTCGGCGGCTCCAAGCGGAAATACGCCACCATCGGCGACGTCATCGTCGTGTCGGTGAAGGAGGCGATCCCGCGCGGCCGCGTGAAGAAGGGCGAGGTGATGAAGGCGGTGGTGGTGCGCGTGCGCAAGGACATCCACCGGCCCGACGGCTCGGTCATCCGGTTCGACCGCAATGCGGCGGTGCTGATCAACCCGCAGATGGAGCCGGTCGGAACCCGCATCTTCGGACCGGTTCCGCGCGAGCTGCGCGCCAAGAATCACATGAAGATCATCTCGCTCGCCCCGGAGGTGCTGTGATGGCCGCCAAGATCAAGAAGGGCGATACCGTGATCATGCGCACCGGCCGCGACAAGGGCCGCCGCGGCGAGGTGATCGAGGTGCGGCCGAGCGAGAGCCGGGCGCTGGTGCGCGGCATCAACATGGTCAAGCGTCACCAGAAGCAGACCGCGCAGCAGGACGGCGGGGTCATCAGCAAGGAGGCGCCGGTGCACCTCTCCAACCTGGCGCTGGCCGATCCCAAGGACGGCAAGCCGACCCGGGTCGGTTTCAGCATATTGCCGGATGGCCGCAAGGTGCGCGTCGCGAAGCGCTCGGGAGTCGAGATCGATGGCTGACAAGAAAGACAAGGGCGATTCCAAGAAGCCTGAAAAGGCGGATCGCGCGCCCAAGCCCGGCAAGGTCGAGAAGACGCCGAAGGCCGCCAAGGCCAAGCCCACCAAGGGCGAGGCGGCTGCGGCCGGCGAGGGGGGCGAGCCGGCGAAGCATGCGCGCGAGCCGGAAGAACGCGTCATCCCGCGGCTGAAGACCTATTTCGAGGACGTGGTGCGCCAGAAGCTGGCCGAGGAGTTCGGCTACAAGAACCGGATGCAGGTGCCGGTGCTGGAGAAGGTGGTCATCAACATGGGCATCGGCGAAGGCGTCAACGACCGCAAGAAGGTCGAGCAGGCGGCCGCCGATCTCGGGCTGATCGCCGGGCAGAAAGCCGTGATCACCAGGGCGCGCAAGTCGATCGCCACCTTCAAGGTGCGCGACGGCCAGGCGATCGGCTGCAAGGTGACGCTGCGCAAGACCCGCATGTACGAGTTCATCGACCGGCTCATCAATATCGGGCTGCCCCGCGTGCGCGATTTTCGCGGGCTCAATCCCAAGAGCTTCGACGGCGGCGGCAACTACACCTTGGGCATCAAGGAGCACATCATCTTCCCCGAGATCGACTACGACAAGGCGACTGACATCTGGGGCATGGATATCACGGTTTGCACCACCGCCAGGACCGACGCCGAGGCGCGCGCGTTGCTGACCGCATTCAACTTTCCCTTCCGGCAGTGAGGCCTTAGGTCCTCAAACGCGGACATCAGGAGACCCGAATGGCGAAGAAGAGCTCGATCGAGAAGAACAACCGTCGGCAACGGTTGACCAAGAAATTCTCGGGCCGTCGCGCGCGGCTCAAAGCGATCGCGCGCGACAAGAGCAGGCCGACCGAGGACCGTTTTGCCGCGACGCTCAAGCTGGCGGAGCTGCCGCGCAACTCCTCGCCGACGCGCATTCACAACCGGTGCGAGATCACCGGCCGGCCGAAGGCCTATTACCGCAAGCTGCGGATGAGCCGTATCGCGCTGCGGGATCTCGGCTCCAAGGGCCTTATCCCGGGTCTCGTGAAGTCGAGCTGGTAGGAGCATCGAGCGATGGCCTTGAACGATCCGCTCGGCGATATGATCGCCCGTATCCACAATGCGCAGATGCGCGCCAAGGCGAAGGTGTCGACGCCTTCCTCGCGCCTGCGCATGAACGTGCTGGACGTCCTCAAGAGCGAGGGCTTCATCCGCGGCTATGCCGCGGTGGAGCATTCCAACGGGCATGCGGAGCTCGAGATCGAGCTCAAATATTTCGACGGCGAGCCGGTGATCCGGGAGATCTCCCGCGTCTCCAAGCCCGGCCGGCGCGTCTATGCCTCGGTGAAGGCGTTGCCGCGCGTCAACAACGGCCTCGGGGTCGCCATCCTGTCGACCCCCAAGGGCGTGATGGCCGACCACGATGCCCGCGACGCCAATGTCGGCGGCGAGATTCTCTGCACGGTGTTCTAAAGCGGATACCGTGATTTGAAATGATGCAAACGGAATAGAGCCATGTCGCGAGTCGGGAAAAAAGTTGTCGCCATACCGGCGGGGGTCACCGCCAATGTCGACGGCCAGACCGTCAAGGTGAAGGGCCCCAAGGGCGCCGTCCAGCTCGTGCTGCACGGCGATGTCGGCGCCAAGCTCGATGCCAGCGGGATCCAGGTCGACCCGCGCAACGAGACCAAGCTGGCGCGGGCGCTGTGGGGAACCTCGCGGGCGCTGATCGCCAACCTGATCACCGGGGTGAGCAAGGGCTTCGAGCGGCGGCTGGAGATCACCGGTGTGGGCTATCGGGCGAGCGTGCAGGGCAAGAACCTGCAGATCGCGCTCGGCTACAGCCACGATATCGTGCATCCGATTCCGGACGGAATCACGATCGTGACCCCGAAGCCGACCGAGATCGTGGTAACCGGCATCGACAAGCAGAAGGTCGGCCAGGTGGCGGCCAATATCCGCGACTACCGGCCGCCCGAGCCGTACAAGGGCAAGGGCATCAAATTCGCGGGCGAGTTCATCTTCCGCAAGCAAGGCAAGAAGAAGTAATCGCGCCCGCCCCTTCCTCTTGGTGGGGGCAGGTGTGCGTGGTGCAGGACGGGCGATAGGAGCCGACGATGGCGACAGTCAAGGATCGGGGTGAGCGGCGGACCGGGCGCGTGCGCCGGACCATCAGGCGCGCCGCCGGCAGCCGGGCGCGGCTTTCGGTCTTCCGCTCCTCCAAGCACATCTATGCGCAGATCATCGACGACGAGAAGGGCGAGACGCTGGCGGCCGCGTCGTCGGTCGAGAAGGAGACCCGCGGCAGCCTCAAGACCGGTGCCGATGTCGGTGCCGCCAAGGCGGTCGGCAAGCTGGTCGCCGAGCGGGCGCTCGGCAAGGGCGTCACCGAGGTGATCTTCGACCGCGGCGGCTACCGGTACCACGGACGCGTCAAGGCACTGGCGGATGCGGCGCGCGAGGGTGGCCTCAAATTCTAGCGGACACGGGCGCGGGCTCGAGCCCGCGCGAAACGGAACATCGAATGGAACATCCTCATGGCACGTGAGCGCGAGCGGGAAGACAGCGAATTCACCGACAAGCTTGTCCACATCAATCGCGTGGCCAAGGTGGTGAAGGGCGGCCGTAGGTTCGGCTTTGCCGCGCTGGTCATCGTCGGCGACGAGAAGGGCCGGGTCGGGTTCGGCCACGGCAAGGCGCGCGAGGTGCCGGAAGCGATCCGCAAGGCGACCGAAGCCGCCAAGCGCAGCCTCATCCGGGTGCCGCTGCGCGAAGGCCGCACCCTGCATCACGACGTCGCCGGGCGTCACGGCGCCGGCAAGGTGTTTCTGCGCGCGGCGCCTCCCGGCACCGGCATCATCGCCGGCGGACCGATGCGCGCCGTGTTCGAGACGCTCGGCATGCAGGACGTGGTGGCGAAATCGATGGGATCGTCCAACCCCTACAACATGGTGCGGGCGACCTTCGATGCGCTCAAGCGCCAGGATTCGCCGCGCTCGGTCGCGGCGCGGCGCAACATCAAGGTTTCGACCCTGCAGGGTCGCCGCCGCGAGGGCGATACCGAGCAGGTCGCCGAGTAACATTTGGAGACCCGAGCCGGGAGGCCGACATGAGCAAATCCGCCAAAGTGATCACGATCCAGCAAGTCGGCAGCCCCATTCGCCGTCACCATTCCCAGCGCGAGACCCTGATCGGGCTCAAGCTCAACCGGATCGGGCGCACCGTGCAGGTTCCGGACACGCCGGCGACCCGCGGCATGATCGCCAAGATCCAGCACCTCGTGCGCGTGGTGGGCCAGGACTAGAACTTCATGCCAGGTGAGGCAGGCTCGGCCGCAGGCCGATGCCGGCCCCGGGCGTCGGAAAAGACAGAGGACCATGCGATGAAGCTGCACGAACTTTCAGATCGGCCGGGTGCGCGCAAGAAGCGCGCACGCATCGGCCGCGGCATCGGTTCCGGCACCGGCAAGACCGGCGGCCGCGGCGGCAAGGGCCAGACGGCGCGCTCGGGCGTGCGCATCAAGGGCTTCGAAGGCGGCCAGATGCCGCTGCACCGGCGTCTGCCCAAGCGCGGCTTCCGCAATACCTCGTTCCAGATCAAGCTGAACGAGGTCAATTTGGGCCGCATCCAGACCGCGATCGATGCCGGCAGGCTCGATCCCGCCGCCACCATCGACAGCGCGGCGCTGGCCAAGGCCGGGGTGATCCGGCGCGCCAAGGCCGGGGTGCGGATTCTCGGCATGGGCGAGCTCAAGGCCAAGATCGCGTTGTCGGTCTGGGGTGCTTCCAAGTCCGCCGTCGCGGCGGTCGAAAAGGCCGGCGGCTCGGTCACGATTTTGGCACCGGCGCGCGAGGCAGGCGAACAGGCGGCTTGATCCCTATATAGGTCGAACGCCGTCCGGGGGCGGCAAGCGGAGCTTCAGGATCATGGCCTCAGCAGCGGAACAACTTGCAGCCAATCTGAACTTCTCGGCGCTGGCCAAGGCGGAGGAGCTGAAGAAGCGCATCTGGTTCACGGTCGGCGCGCTCCTGGTCTATCGGCTGGGTACCTATATACCGCTGCCCGGCATCGACCCGAACATCTGGGAGCAGGTTTTCCGCACCCAGGCGGGCGGCATCCTCGGCATGTTCAACATGTTCTCGGGCGGCGGCATCCACCGCATGGCCATCTTCGCCCTCAACATCATGCCCTACATCTCGGCCTCCATCATCATCCAGCTGATGACCACGGTGTCGCCCACCCTGGAGCAGCTCAAGAAGGAGGGCGAATCCGGCCGCAAGGCCATGAACCAATACACGCGCTATCTGACCGTGCTGCTGGCGGCCTTCCAGTCCTACGGCATCGCGGTTGGCCTCGAGGGCTCCGGCAACGTGGTGAGCGATCCCGGTCTGATGTTCCGCATCTCCACCATGATCACGCTTTCCGGCGGCACCATCTTCCTGATGTGGCTGGGCGAGCAGGTGACGGCCCGCGGCATCGGCAACGGTACCTCGCTCATCATCATGTCGGGCATCGTGGCCGAACTGCCCTCGGCGATCGCGCAAACCCTCGAGCTCGGGCGCCAGGGGGCGCTGTCGGGCATGCTCATTCTTGCCATCGTGGTGGTGGCGGTCGCGGTGATCACCTTCATCGTGTTCATGGAGCGCGCGCAACGCCGGCTGCTGATTCAGTATCCCAAACGGCAGGTCGGCAACCGCATGTTCGAGGGGCAATCCTCGCATCTGCCGCTCAAGCTCAACACCTCGGGCGTGATCCCGCCGATCTTCGCCTCCTCGCTGCTGTTGTTGCCGGCGACCGTCGCCAACTTCAACGCCGGCGGCGGCCCGGACTGGTTCATCACCATCACCTCCCAGCTCGGGCACGGGCGGCCGCTTTTCCTGCTGTTCTACATCGGCCTCATCGTGTTCTTCGCCTTCTTCTATACCGCGATCGTGTTCAACCCGACCGAGACCGCGGACAATCTCAAGAAACACGGCGGCTTCATTCCCGGCATCCGGCCCGGCGAGCGCACGGCGGAATACATCGACTATGTGCTCTCCCGCATCACCTGCATTGGTGCCGGCTACCTCGCCCTGGTCTGTATCTGTCCGGAAATCCTGACCTACTATCAGCCCGGCCTGTTCTATTTCGGCGGTACATCCTTGCTGATCGTGGTCAGCGTAACCATGGACACGGTGGCGCAGATTCAGGGCTACCTGCTGGCGCACCAATATGAGGGCCTGATCAAACGTTCGAAGCTGAGGGGGCGGAGAAGATGAGGCTGATCCTGCTCGGCCCGCCGGGGGCGGGGAAGGGCACGCAAGCGCAGCGTCTGGTCAAAAAACACCGCATCGTTCAGCTCTCCACCGGCGACATGTTGCGCGCCGCGGTGGGAGCCGGCACGCCGATCGGACTGCGCGCCAAGGACATCATGGCGCGCGGCGAGCTGGTTCCCGACGACGTGGTGGTGGCGATCGTCGCCGACCGCATCGATCAGCCCGATGCCAGGAGAGGCTTCATCCTCGATGGCTTTCCGCGCACGGTGCCGCAGGCGCTGGCGCTCGACCGCATGCTCGCCGCCAAGGGATTGCGGCTCGACGGGGTGATCGAGCTCAAGGTGGACGCCGGCATCCTGCACACGCGGATCGCCAACCGGGTGATGGAGACCAAGGCCCGCGGCGAGGCGCTGCGGCCCGACGACAATCCCGAGGTCCTACGCACCCGGATCGATGCCTATCGGGCGCAGACCGCCCCGCTGGTCGACTACTTTGCCCGGCAGGGCAGCCTGAAGTCGGTCAACGGCATGGCCCCGATCGCCGAGGTGGCGCGCGCCATCGATTCGGTGCTCGAAGCGGCTCCTGCCAAAAAGGCTGCGCAAAAAAAGGCCCCGTCCAAGACGTTGGCCGCCAAGCGGCTGCGGGCCGCCAAGGGGCCGAGGGCCGCCAAGGCGGCCGGGCGCAAGAAGCCGGCTGCCGCCCGGGCGGGCCGGGTTTTGGCTGCCGCCAAACCGGGCCGCAAGACCGCCACCCGGGGCAAGACCACGCCGCGCAAAAGCAAATCCCGCCGAGGTTGACGAGAGGTAGTTGAATCCTTTACAAGCCCACCATCCAGTCTGAGAAGCTAAAACGATGCCGGGCCCCGAAACCGGGGAGGGTGTCGTGTTATCGCTTGCGGCTAACCCCTTCCAAAGACTGGAAAATCATAATCCGCCGGCCGATTTCGGAAGCCGGTAGCAGGAGTAACGACCGTGGCCCGCATCGCCGGCGTCAATATCCCGACCAACAAACGCGTCGTAATCGCGTTGCAATATATCCATGGGATCGGGGCCAAAAAGGCCAAGGAAATCATGACGAAAGTCGGAATTCCCGATGCCCGCAGGGTGGCCCAGCTGACCGACCAGGAAGTGCTGCAGATTCGCGAAATGATCGATCGTGATTATATTGTGGAAGGCGATCTGCGGCGCGAGACCTCCATGAACATCAAACGGCTCATGGACCTCGGTTGCTACCGGGGGTTGCGGCATCGGCGCAGCCTGCCGGTTCGTGGCCAACGCACCCATACCAACGCCCGCACCCGCAAAGGCCCGGCGAAGGCGATCGCCGGCAAGAAAAAGTAGCCATCCCGGGGCGCAGGCAATGTCTACCGCGCGAGCCGGCCGGGGCCGGCGCGCGCGACCAAATGTCGATCTCGGATCAAATCCGAGGCCGGTGACGGGCTCCGCCAGGTCGGCGCCGGGCCGCGAAAGGAATCGAGAATGGGCAAGGAAGCTACCCGCGTACGCAAGCGCGAGCGCAAGAACATCGCGTCCGGCGTCGCGCATGTGAACGCCACGTTCAACAATACCATGATCACCATTACGGACGCCCAGGGCAACACCATCGCCTGGTCGTCGGCCGGCACGATGGGCTTCAAGGGCTCGCGCAAGTCGACCCCCTATGCGGCCCAGGTGGCGGCCGAGGACGCCGCCAAGAAGGCGCAGGAGCACGGCATGCGCACCCTCGAGGTCGAGGTGGCGGGGCCGGGCTCGGGCCGTGAATCGGCGCTGCGCTCGCTGCAGTCCGCCGGCTTCACCATCACCTCGATCCGCGACGTGACGCCGATACCCCACAATGGCTGCCGGCCTCGCAAGAGGCGTCGCGTATGACCGATCATACTCTCATCCGCCGGACAGACGATGAGTCCGCCGCCGCCGAATCTTCCCACTGGGCGGAGTGGGATGCGCGAAACAGGGCCGCGCCGCTCAACGCGATGGGTGACAACGTGACGATCCAGAAGAATTGGCAGGAATTGATCAGACCCAACAAGCTGCAGGTGGCGGCGGGCACCGACCCCAAGCGCGAGGCGACGGTCGTCGCCGAGCCGCTGGAGCGCGGTTTCGGCGTTACGCTCGGCAATGCGCTGCGGCGCATTCTGCTGTCGTCGCTGCAGGGCGCCGCCGTGCAGTCGGTGCATATCGACGGCGTGCTGCACGAGTTCTCCTCGATCCCGGGCGTGCGCGAGGACGTGACCGACATCGTGCTCAACATCAAGGACATCGCCATCCGGATGCAGGGCGAAGGCCCCAAGCGCATGGTGGTGAAGAAGCAGGGCCCCGGCATGGTCACCGCCGGCGACATCCAGACGGTCGGCGACATCGTGGTGCTCAATCCCGATCTCATTCTGTGCACCCTCGACGAGGGGGCGGAGATTCGGATGGAGTTCACGGTCAATACCGGCAAGGGCTACGTGCCCACCGAGCGCAACCGTCCGGAGGACGCCCCGATCGGCCTCATCCCGGTCGACAGCCTCTATTCGCCGGTGCGCAAGGTCTCCTACAAGGTCGAGAACACCCGCGAGGGCCAGATCCTCGACTATGACAAGCTCACGCTGACGATCGAGACCAACGGCGCGGTCACGCCTGACGACGCGCTCGCCTATGCGGCGCGCATCCTGCAGGACCAGCTCAACGTCTTCGTCAATTTCGAGGAGCCGCGCAAGGAGCAGGTGGCGGAAGTCATTCCGGACCTGGCCTTCAATCCGGCCTTCCTCAAGAAGGTGGACGAGCTCGAGCTGTCGGTGCGCTCGGCCAATTGTCTCAAGAACGACAACATCGTCTATATCGGCGACCTGGTGCAGAAGTCGGAAGCCGAGATGCTGCGCACGCCCAATTTCGGGCGCAAGTCGCTCAACGAGATCAAGGAAGTGCTGGCCCAGATGGGGCTGCATCTCGGCATGGAAGTGCCGGGCTGGCCGCCGGAGAACATCGAGGAGCTGGCGAAGCGCTTCGAGGATCATTACTGAGCGGATCGCTGATCGGTGAATCGATCGTTTCGGCCGCGTCTGCGCCCCTGCGTGCGCGAGCCGGCCGGAACGGCGACGGAATGGAAGAGGAGTGAGGTGAGATGCGTCACGGCAAGGTCCATCGGAAGCTCAACCGTACGCCCGAGCATCGCCGTGCCATGTTCGCCAACATGGCCGCCGCCCTGATCAAGCACGAGCAGATCACCACCACGCTGCCCAAGGCCAAGGATCTGCGGCCGGTGGTCGAGAAGCTGATCACGCTCGGCAAGCGCGGCGATCTGCATGCGCGCCGGCAGGCGGTGGCGAAGATCCGCGACCTGGCGATGGTCAAGAAGCTCTTCGAGGTACTGGGGCCACGCTACAAGGAACGCAACGGCGGCTATACCCGCGTCCTCAAGGCCGGCTTTCGCTATGGCGATTCCGCCCCGGTCGCCGTGATCGAGTTCGTGGACCGCGACGAAGCCGCCAAGGGCCTCGATTCCGGCCCGACGGCGGAGAAGCGGGCCGAGCAGGAAGCCCCTGTGGCGGCGTGACGCGGCCGTAGCGGCCCGTCCTACCAAGCGCGGTCGCTCGAGTTTTTTCGCCGGCGGCGATTGCCCGCGCGTTGCGCGGCACGCGATCGAGCACAGGCCCGGAGATCGTCCTCCGCCGCCGTCGGAGGGTGCCTGGCGCCGCCCTTCAATTGCCGCGGAGTAGCCGTTATATGTGGCCTTTCCGACCGGGGAATCGCTCCATGATGCCGCGCCTCAATCCGCTCGCCGCGCTCACCGCCTCGCTGTTGTTGCTCGCCTCGTTGCTGTCGCCGGCGTCCGCCCAGGAGCGCCGGGTGCCGAGCTCGCTCAACGAGATCCGGCTCTCCTACGCGCCCATCGTCCAGCGCGCCGCCCCGACCGTGGTCAACGTGTATGCGGCCAAGACGGTGGCGGCCCAGAATCCGTTCGGTGACGATCCGATCTTCCGGCGGTTCTTCGGCGCGCCGGGCGGCGACCAGGTGCAGCGCTCGCTCGGCTCCGGCGTGCTGGTGGACCAGAGCGGGCTGGTGGTCACCAACAATCACGTCATCGAAGGCGCCGACCAAGTGAAGGTCTCGCTCGCCGACAAGCGCGAGTTCGAGGCCGAGATCGTGCTCAAGGACACCCGCTCGGACCTCGCCGTGCTGCGCCTCAAGGCGTCGGGCGAGCGCTTCCCGGTGATCGAGTTCAGCGACTCCGATACGCTGCAGGTGGGCGACGTCGTGCTCGCCATCGGCAATCCGTTTGCGGTCGGCCAGACCGTCACCCACGGCATCGTGTCGGCGGTGGCGCGCACCCAGGTCGGCATCACCGACTATCAGTTCTTCATCCAGACCGATGCCGCCATCAATCCCGGCAATTCCGGCGGCGCGCTGGTCGACACCGCGGGCCGGCTGGTGGGCATCAACACCGCCATCTTCTCGCGCTCGGGCGGCAGCCAGGGGATCGGCTTCGCGATCCCGGCCAACATGGTCAAGGTGGTGGTCGCTTCCGCCAAGGGCGGCGGCAGCGCGGTCAAGCGGCCCTGGCTGGGCGCGCGCCTGCAGGCCGTCACCGCGGAGATCGCCGAGAACCTCGGGCTCAAGCGGCCGAGCGGCGCGCTGGTGGCGAGCCTGACGGCGGGAAGCCCGGCGGCACGCGGCGGCCTCAAGACCGGTGACCTGATCGCCTCCATCGACGGCCAGGAGGTCGAGGATCCCAACGCCTTCGACTATCGTTTCGCCACCAAATCGCTCGGCGGCAACGCGCGGCTGGGCGTCGTGCGCAACGGCAAGGAAACGGCCGTCACGGTCGCGCTCGAGCCGCTGCCGGACACGCCCCATGACGAGCTAGTCATTGCGTCGCGCTCGCCGTTCCAGGGCGCCAAGGTCTCCAACCTGTCGCCGGCCTTGGCCGACCAGCTGCGGCTGGATCCCTCCACCGACGGCGTGGTCATCACCGCGGTGACCGAGGGCTCGCCGGCGCAGAGCCTCGGGTTTCATGCCGGCGACCTGGTGCTCTCGGTCAACAATCAGAAGATCGCCAAGACCCGCGACCTGGAGAAGGCCACCAGCCAGCCCAATCGCGTGTGGCGCATCACCATCATGCGCGGCGGCCAGCAGATGTCCGTGGTATTGAGCGGATGAGCCCAAAGGCGAGCCCGAGCGCGAAACGCGGCGGCGGAGCGAGCCTGTTCGCAGCCGCCGGCCTCGAGCACAGCGCGCCACGTCCGCTCGCCGATAAATTGCGGCCGACCAACCTCGCCGACGTGGTCGGGCAGGACCATCTGCTCGGCCCCGATGGCGCGCTCACCCGCATGCTCGGCACCCGCACGCTCGGCTCGCTGGTGTTCTGGGGGCCGCCGGGAACCGGCAAGACCACGGTGGCGCGGCTCTTGGCGGAGGCGACCGACCTGCATTTCGTGCAGATTTCCGCGATCTTCTCCGGCGTCGCCGATCTCAAGAAGGTGTTCGAGGCGGCGCGCGAGCGGCGCGAGACCGGATTGGGCACGCTCCTGTTCGTCGACGAGATCCACCGCTTCAACCGCGCCCAGCAGGATTCCTTCCTGCCGGTGATGGAGGACGGCACCATTGTGCTGATCGGCGCCACCACCGAGAATCCCTCCTTCGAGCTCAACGCGCCGCTGCTCTCGCGCGCCCGCGTCCTGGTGTTCAAGCCGCTCGATTCAGGCGCGATCGAGCAGCTTTTGGAGCGCGCCGAAGCGATCGAAGGCAAGCCCTTGCCGCTCGATGCGCCGGCGCGCGCCGCGCTCGCGCGCATGGCCGACGGCGACGGCCGCGCCGCCTTGACGCTCGCCGAGGAGGTGTGGCGCGCCGCCCGCGCCGACGAGGTCTTCGACACCGCCAAGCTGCAGGAGGTGGTGCAGCGCCGCGCCCCGATCTACGACAAGCAGCAGGATGGCCACTACAACCTGATCTCCGCCCTGCACAAATCGGTGCGCGGATCGGATCCCGACGCCGCGCTCTACTATCTCTGCCGCATGCTGGATGCCGGCGAGGATCCGCTGTATCTGGCGCGCCGGGTCGTGCGCATGGCGATCGAGGACATCGGGCTGGCGGATCCCCAGGCGCTGTTGATTGCCAATGCCGCCAAGGACGCCTTCGATTTTCTTGGCTCGCCGGAAGGCGAGCTGGCGATCGCGCAGGCCGTGATCTATCTGGCGACCGCGCCCAAGTCGAATGCCGCCTATGTGGCCTATGGGGCGGCAATGCGCACCGCCCGCGAAGCCGGCTCGCTGCTGCCGCCCAAGCACATTCTCAACGCACCGACCAAGCTGATGAAGTCGGAAGGCTACGGCGAGAGCTACCAATACGACCATGACGCGCCCGACGCATTCTCCGGCCAGGACTATTTCCCCGAGGCGCTCGGCAGAAGGCAATTCTACGATCCGCCCGAGCGCGGCTTCGAGCGCGAGATTCGCAAGCGGCTGGGCTATTGGGCGAAGCTGCGGCGCGAGAAAAGCCAATGATCGATCTCGATGCCTATTTCCGCCGGATCGGCTTTGCCGGCGCCGCCGGCCCCGACCGCGCCACGCTCGACGCGCTGCATCGGCTGCACCCGCAGGCGATCGCGTTCGAGAATCTCGATCCGTTGCTGGGCGTTCGGGTCCGGCTCGATTCGGGCGCGCTGGAGAGCAAGCTGGTGCGCTCCGGCCGCGGCGGTTATTGCTACGAGCACAATCTCCTGTTCAAGCACGTGCTCGAGGCGATCGGATTTTCAGTCCGCGGGCTCGGCGCCCGCGTGCTGTGGGGTGCGGCCGAGGACGTCGTAACGGCGCGCGCGCACATGCTGCTGTGCGTCGATCTCGACGGCAGCCGGCACATTGCCGACGTGGGATTCGGCGGCACGACGCCGACCGCGCCGCTGCGTCTTGATGACGAGGGCGAGCAGCGCACCGCCCACGAGCCGTTTCGGCTGATGCGCGCCGGCGATGAGTTCGTGCTGCAGGCCGCAATCGGTCCCTCCTGGCGCTCGCTCTATCGGTTCGACCTGCAGGAGCAGTTCCTGCCCGACTATGAGATCGTCAACTGGTACCAGTGCACGTCGCCGGATTCCTATTTCACCTGGAACCTGATGGCGGCGCGGCCGGTTGAGGGCGCCCGCTATGCGCTGCGCAATGCCGAGCTTTCGGTGCATCACCTCGATGGGCGAAACGAGCGGCGGGTGTTGCGCACGGCCAAGGAGCTGTACGACACCCTTTCCGGCACATTCGGCCTGACGCTTGCGAATGCCGCGGGGCTCGACGCCCTGCTCACGCGTCTCACGGCGGTGGCGGCATGAGCGGTACCGACACGGAGATCAAGACCAAGGCGGCGCCGGCGGCCGGTAAGGGCGTGCAGACCGTGGCGGTCACGGCGGATGAATCCGGCATGCGGGTCGATCGCTTCCTCGAGGCGCGCTTTCCGGGTCTGTCGTTCTCCCATATCCAGCGCATCATCCGCAAAGGCGAGCTGCGCGTGAACGGCAAGCGGGCGCAGCCGAAGGACCGGCTGGCGGCCGGGCAGGCGGTGCGCATCCCGCCGCTGCGGCTCGACCAGCCGCGGCCCGCCTCGCCGGATCGCGTGGCGCAAGACGAGACCCGCGACTTTCTCGCGTCGATCACGCTGTTCGAGGATGCCGACGTCCTGGTGTTCAACAAGCCCATGGGGCTCGCCGTGCAGGGCGGCTCCGGCACCACCCGCCACCTCGACCTCATGCTGGAGGCAATGCGCAACGACAAGGGCGAACGTCCGCGCCTGGTGCACCGGCTCGACAAGGATACGGCCGGCTGCCTCCTGGTCGCCAAGACCCGCTTTGCCGCCGCCGCGCTCGCCAAGACGTTTCGCACCCGCTCGGCCCGCAAGATCTACTGGGCCCTGGTCGCCGGCGTGCCCAAGCCCAAGCAGGGGCGCATCTCGACCTATCTCGCCAAGGACGAGCGCGAGGACGAGAGCATCATGCGCATCGCCCGCCACGGCGAGGCCGGCGCCAGCCATGCGGTGACTTTCTATGCGGTGGTCGACACCGCGGCCCAACAGCTCGCCTGGGTCTCGCTCAAGCCGGTCACCGGCCGCACCCATCAATTGCGCGCCCACATGGCCCATATCGGCCATCCGATCGTGGGCGACCCGAAATATTTCTCCAAGGAGAACTGGGAGCTGCCCGGCGGCCTGCAGAACCGGCTGCACCTCATGGCCCGGCGCATCGTGGTGCCGCATCCGCGCGGCGGCACCATCGACATCACCGCGCCGCTGCCGCCGCACATGCAGCAGACCTGGAACCTGATCGGGTTCGAAGCCGCGCGGTATGACCCGATCCTCGAGGCGCCGGAGGAATAGACCCGTCCGCGACAATCTCTGCGCTGTCATGCTCCGCGAAGGCGGAGCATCCAGTAACCGCAAGCGTCAGCTCATATTGAAATGTCGGTGATTACTGGGTCGTCCGCCTTCGCGGACGATGACAACGGAAAGGGAGCATCTGGCGCCGGTCACCGCAAACCGGCGTTGATCTTCTCGAGCGCCGCCGAGCCCGGGCATAGCTCCGGCTCGTTGAGCGAGTTGAGCGGCGCATCCACGGTGTTGAAATTGTGGTGCAGATCCTCGGGCTCCGGGTCCACATAGATGAGGCCGGTGACGATCTGGCCCTTGGCGGCATGGTGCTGCAGGAAACTCATGGCGCCGAGCCGGTCGTTGGCGTCGTAGTCGGCCGCGATCTTCTTGAGCGCGATCGTGGTGCCGTCGTGCTGCTCCACCAGCTGGACCGAGCCTGGCTCGTAATCGACCTTGATGGGTGCGCGGCCGGTCATGAAATCGAGCCGGTTGACCGCCTCGTTGTGCTCGCGCACGTAATCGAAGCTCTTGGTCGAGCCGGCGTGGTTGTTGAAGGCGACGCAGGGCGAGATCACGTCGATGAAGGCGGCGCCCTGGTGCTCGATCGCGGCCTTGATCAAGGGCACCAGCTGCTCCTTGTCGCCGGAGAACGAGCGCGCCACGAAGGTGGCGCCGAGCTGCAGCGCCATGGCGACCAGATCGATGGCGTTGTCGGAATTGGCGAGGCCGCGCTTGGATTTCGAGCCGCGGTCCGCGGTCGCCGAGAACTGGCCCTTGGTCAGGCCATAGACGCCGTTGTTCTCCACGATATAGGTCATGTTGACGCCGCGGCGCAGCGAATGGGCGAACTGGCCGAACCCGATCGAGGCCGAATCGCCGTCGCCCGAGACCCCGAGATAGATCAGGTCGCGGTTGGCCAGGTTGGCGCCGGTCAGCACCGAGGGCATGCGCCCGTGCACCGAGTTGAAGCCGTGCGAGTTGCCCAGAAAATAGGTCGGCGTCTTCGACGAGCAGCCGATTCCGGAAAGCTTGGCCACCCGGTGCGGCGCGATGTCGAGCTCAAAGCAGGCCTCGATGATGGCGCCCGAGATCGAGTCGTGGCCGCAGCCGGCGCACAAGGTCGAGATCGAGCCCTCATAGTCGCGATGGGTGTAGCCGAGCGCGTTCTTGGGCAGCGCCGGATGGTGGAACTTAGGCTTGACGATGTAGGTCATGAGACCACCTTGCGCAGCGGCGTCACCTTGAGGGCATCGAGCGCATCGCCGATCTCGCGGGCGATGAAGCGTGCCGTGATCGGCGAGCCGTCATAGTTGAGGATCGGCACCAGCCGCACCGGATCGACGCCGCATTCGTTGACGATGAGGGAGCGCATCTGGGCGTCGCGGTTCTGCTCGACCACGAACACGAAATCGTGGTCGGCGAGGAAGCTCGCCACGCTCGAATGGAACGGGAAGGCGCGCACCCGCAGCCGGTCGAGCACCTGGCCGTGGGCCTCGATCATGTGGATGGCCTCGTCCATGGCGGGCGACGTCGAGCCGTAATAGATGACGCCGTACTTGGTCGGCTTCTCGGCATTGGCCTGCAGCGGGCGCGGCACCAGGTCCTTGGCGGTCTCGAACTTGCGCAGCAGCCGCTGCATGTTGTCGGCATAAGGGCCGGCTTCCTCGGTGTAGCGCGCATAGCGGTCGCGCGAGGTGCCGCGGGTGAAGTACGAGCCCTTGACCGGATGGGTGCCCGGATAGGTGCGGTAGGGAATGCCGTCGCCGTCGACGTCGAGATAGCGGCCGAAGTCCTTGCCGGCTTCGAGATCGGCGGCGGTCATCACCTTGCCGCGGTCGAACTTGCGGGCGTCGTCCCACTTCAGCGGTCGGCACAGCCGGTGGTTCATGCCGATGTCGAGATCGAGCATGACGAAGATCGGGGTCTGCAGGCGGTCGGCGAGATCGAAGGCCTGCGCCCCGAACTCGAACGCCTCGGCCGGGTCTTCCGGAAACAGCAGCACGTGCTTGGTGTCGCCGTGCGACGCGTAGGCGCAGGAGGTGATGTCGCCCTGCTGGGTGCGGGTCGGCATGCCGGTCGAGGGGCCGGAGCGCTGCACGTCGAACACGACCGCGGGGATCTCGGCGAAATAGGCCAGTCCCAGGAATTCCTGCATCAGCGAGATGCCGGGGCCCGAGGTCGCGGTGAAGGCGCGCGCGCCGTTCCAGGCGGCGCCGATCACCATGCCGATCGAGGACAATTCGTCCTCGGCCTGGATGATGGCGACCTTGCTCTTCTTGGTTTGCTGATCGATGCGCAGGCGCCGGCAATAGCTGGTGAAGGCGTCGGCGAGGGAGGAGGAGGGGGTGATCGGATACCAGGCACAGACCGTGGCGCCGCCATAGACCGCGCCCAGCGCGGCGGCGCTGTTCCCTTCGATGAAGATGCGGTCGCCGACGCTGTTGGCACGCTTGAGCTTGAGCCCGATCGGGCATTGCAGGTTGGAGAGCGCCCAGTCGCGCCCCAGATGCAGCGCGTCGATATTGGCGCCGATCAGCTTCTCCTTGGCCTTGAACTGCTCGCCGATCAGCTTCTCGATCTCGGCGAGGTCCATGTCGAGCAGCGCCGAGAGCGCGCCCACATAGACGATGTTCTTGAACAGCTGCCGCTGGCGCGGGTCGGTATATTGCTTGTTGCAGATATCGGTCAGCGGCACCCCGATGACGGTGATGTCCTCGCGGAATTTCGCCGCCGGCATCGGCTTGGTCGAATCGTACAGCAGGTAGCCGCCGGGCTCGATCGAGGCCACGTCCTTGTCCCAGGTCTGCGGATTCATCGCCACCATGAGATCGGTGCCGCCGCGGGCGCCGAGATGGCCGGCTTCCGAGATCCGCACCTCGTACCAGGTCGGCAGGCCCTGGATGTTGGAGGGGAAGATGTTGCGCGGAGCGACCGGCACCCCCATGCGCAGCACCGATCGCGCGAACAGCTCGTTCGCGCTGGCGGAGCCTGAACCGTTGACGTTGGCGAAACGGACGACGAAGTCGTTTACGCTGCTGATTGGGCTGCTACTCGGCATAGGTCATCCGCGTGAGTCATATCGATGAGGTATTTTTTCATGTCCCAGGCGCCGGTCGGGCAGCGTTCGGCGCATAGTCCGCAGTGCAGGCAAACATCCTCGTCCTTGACCATCACGCGCCCGGTCTTGAGGCTTTCGGATACGTATAGGTCCTGGGTGAGGTTGCCGGCCGGCGCCTTCAGTCGCGTCCGCAGGTCGGCTTCCTCGCCATTCTGCGTGAAGGTAATGCAATCCATCGGGCAGATGTCGACACAGGCATCGCATTCGATGCAGGCCGTGGTGGTGAACACCGTCTGTACGTCGCAATTGAGGCAGCGGTGCGCCTCCTTGAGCGCGAGCTGCGGGTCGAAGCCGAGCTCGACCTCGGCCTTGATGTCGCGCAGCGCCACCACCTTGTCGCGCAGCGGCACCCGGTAGCGCTTGTCGGGCGCGATGTCGTTGTCGTAGCTCCACTCGTGGATGCCCATCTTCTGGCTGAACACCTCGACCGCCGGCAACGGGCGCTGCGTGATGTCCTCGCCGCGGCACAGCTTGTCGATCGACAGCGCCGCCTCGTGGGCATGGGCCACCGCCCAGATGATGTTCTTCGGCCCGAAGGCGGCGTCGCCGCCGAAGAACACCTTCGGATGGCTGGAGCCCATGGTCCGGGGATCGACCTTGGGCATGTCCCACTTGTCGAACTCGATGCCGATGTCGCGCTCGATCCACGGAAACGCGTTCTCCTGGCCGACCGCCACCAGCACGTCGTCGCAGGGGAAATGCTGGTCCGGCTCGCCGCTCGGCACCAGGTTGCGGCGGCCCTTGGCGTCGTATTCCGCCTTCACTTTCTCGAACAGCACGCCGGTCAGGCGGCCGTTGTCGTGGGTGAATTCCTTGGGCACGAGGAAATTGTGGATCGGGATGTCCTCGTGCATGGCGTCCTCCTTCTCCCACGGGGACGCCTTCATCTCCTCGAAGCCCGAGCGCACCACCACCTTGACGTCCTCGCCGCCGAGCCGGCGGGAGGAACGGCAGCAGTCCATGGCGGTGTTGCCGCCGCCCAGCACCAGGACGCGGCGGTCGATCTTGGTGACATGGCCGAACGAGACCGAGGACAGCCAATCGATGCCGATATGGATGTTGGCGCCGGCTTCCTTGCGGCCGGGCAGCTCGAGCTCGCGTCCGCGCGGCGCGCCGGAGCCGACGAAGATCGCGTCGAAGCTTCCGGCCAGGAGGTCCTTGAGGCTGTCGATGCGCTTGCCGGCGACGAACTCGACGCCGAGATCGAGGATGTAGTCGCACTCCTCGTCGATGACGGATTCCGGCAACCGGAAGCGGGGAATTTGCGTGCGGATCATCCCGCCGGCCTTGGGGTCCTGGTCGAACACGGTGCAGTGATAGCCGAGCGGAGCCAGATCGCGCGCGACCGCGAGCGAGGCCGGGCCGCCGCCCACCAGCGCGATGCGCTTGCCGTTCTTGTGAATGGCGGGCCGCGGCAGCCGGTCGCGGATATCCTCCTTGTAGTCGGCGGCGACGCGCTTGAGGCGGCAGATCGCCACCGGGTCCTTCTCGACCCGTCCGCGCCGGCACGCCGGCTCGCACGGCCGGTCGCAGGTGCGCCCGAGGATGCCGGGGAACACGTTGGATCTCCAATTGACCATGTAGGCGTCGCCGTAGCGGCCGGCCGCGATCAACCGGATATATTCCGGCACCGGCGTATGCGCCGGGCAAGCCCACTGGCAATCCACGACCTTATGGAAATAGTCAGGTGCAGCGATGTCGGTAGGTTTCATTGACTCCTCGTGCACGCCACTCGTCGCGCCCCAGAACGGATAACCCCGCGCGAGCAGGTGTCGGCCGGTCTCCCCCCGGATGGTCCGGCTTATGGCTGCCGAATCCAGAGGGAATGTTATTAGAGCGGCACCCCAAATACCACCGATAGATTGCTCATAACAGGGGCCCGAATGGCGTGGGCATTCCGGCGATGCACAGGGGCCACAGTCGCCGGAATGTGTTAATGAAATGTTTATGCCAATTGTCGCGTTCTGGAGTTAAACATTTGAATATGCTGATGTTTTTTTGAGCGACCGTTGGCCGTGCCGGCGCCTCCGGGCGCGGCCCGAACTTTGCACGGGAGGAGGGGTTGCGCGCGCCGCCGCGGCGGCAGATGAGAGCGGGACGGCTGGGCTTGGAAGCGCCGGTCGCGCCGATATCGGACGGATTTTCGCGGAAGAAATTCGATGCGCGATATTTTTGAAGAGATCTTCGTGCAAGGGCCGATTGATCCGGTCGAAGCCGTGCAACGTTCGACCCGCAAGCATCTGCGGCAACGTTTCTACAAGATCGCGCATGTGGACGAGGACGACGGCGGCTTCGCCGTTCGGCTCGACGGCCGGGCGGTCCGCACCCCGGCCCGGCGCGCGCTGCGGGCGCCCACGCATGCGCTCGCCGACGCGCTCGCCGCGGAATGGAACGCGCAGGAAGAGCTGATCGACCCCCTCGACATGCCGCTCACGCGGCTCGCCAACTCGATCATCGACGGCGTGGTCGATGTGACGGCCGCGGTCGCGGCCGAGATCGAGAAATATCTCGCCTCCGATCTCGTGGTCTATCGCGCGCCGGCGCCGCCGAGCCTGATCGCCAGGCAGGCGCAGGTCTGGGATCCGATCGTCGAATGGGCGCGCGAGGCGCTGGGCGCCCGCTTCGTGCTGGCCGAGGGGATCAATTTCGTGACCCAGCCCGAGGCCGCGCTTGCGGCGGGACGCGCCGCCATCCCGGGCGATCCCTGGCGGTTGGGCGCGCTGCACGCGATCACCACGCTGACCGGCTCCGCCCTGATTGCGCTGGCGGTTCTGGCCGGTCGGCTCGCGCCCGAGGAAGCCTGGGCGGCGGCGCATGTGGACGAGGATTGGAACATGGGCTTTTGGGGGCGGGACGAGCCTGCGCTGGAGCGGCGCGCGGTTCGCTTCGCCGAGATGAAGGCGGCCGCGATGGTGCTGGCTTTGCACCCGGCGAAATAGTCGGGCCGGCAGGGGCGTGCCGGTTCCGCCACCGGACCGCGCGCCCTATGCTGGCTCGGCAGCGGCAGGAAGCGAGACACGCGCTCGATAGCACCGCTCGGAGGCTGTAGCACCATGAAGGACATCGTCGAGAAGCTCGCTCACCGCCGCTCCGGCGCCCGCGCCGGCGGCGGCGCTGCCCGCATCGAGGCCCAGCACAAGCGCGGCAAGCTCACCGCCCGCGAGCGCATGGAGCTGTTGATGGACCGCGGCTCGTTCGAGGAGTTCGACATGTTCGTCGAGCACCGCTCGGCCGAGTTCGGCATGGAGAAGTCGAAGATTCCGGGCGACGGCGTCGTGACCGGCTGGGGCACCGTCAATGGCCGCACCGTCTTCGCCTTCGCCAAGGATTTCACGGTGTTCGGCGGCTCGCTCAGCGAGGCCCATGCCCAGAAGATCGTCAAGATCCAGGATCTGGCCATGAAGGCGCGGGCGCCGATCGTCGGCCTGTTCGACGCCGGGGGCGCCCGCATCCAGGAAGGCGTGGCGGCGCTCGGCGGCTACGGCGAGGTGTTCAAGCGCAACGTCAATGCTTCCGGGGTCATTCCGCAGATTTCCGTGATCATGGGCCCGTGCGCCGGCGGCGACGTCTATTCGCCGGCGATGACCGATTTCATCTTCATGGTGCGCGATACCAGCTACATGTTCGTGACCGGTCCCGACGTGGTGAAGACGGTGACCAACGAGGTGGTCACCGCCGAGGAGCTCGGCGGCGCCAGCGTCCACACCGCCAAATCGGGCGTCGCCGACGGCTCCTACGAGAACGACGTCGAATGCCTGTTGCAGATGCGCCGCCTGATCGATTTTCTCCCCGCAAACAGCGCATCCGGCGTGCCGCACTGGCCGTCCCACGACGATATGGAGCGTGAGGAAAAGTCCCTCGACACGCTCATTCCGGACAATCCCAACAAGCCCTACGACATGAAGGAGCTGATCCACAAGGTCGTGGACGAGGGCGACTTCTTCGAGATCCAGTCTGCCTATGCCATGAACATGGTGACCGGCTTCGGCCGGATCACCGGCCGCACCGTAGGGTTCGTCGCCAACCAGCCGATGATGCTGGCCGGCGTGCTCGATTCCGATGCCAGCCGCAAGGCCGCGCGGTTCGTGCGGTTCTGCGACGCCTTCGACATCCCGATCGTCACCTTCGTGGACGTGCCCGGCTTTCTGCCCGGAACCGACCAGGAATACGGCGGGTTGATCAAGCACGGCGCCAAGCTCCTGTTCGCCTACAGCCAGTGCAGCGTGCCGCTGGTCACCGTCATCACCCGCAAGGCGTTCGGCGGCGCCTATGACGTGATGGCTTCCAAGCATGTGGGCGGCGACGTCAACTATGCCTGGCCGACCGCGCAGATCGCCGTGATGGGCGCTAAGGGCGCGGTCGAGATCATCTTCCGCGCCGACATCGGCGAGGCCGCCAAGATCGCGGCCCGCACCAAGGAATACGAGGACCGCTTCCTCTCGCCGTTCGCCGCCGCCGAGCGCGGCTATATCGACGACGTGATCATGCCGCGGGCGACGCGGGCCCGCGTCGCGCGGGCGCTGGCCATGCTGCGCGGCAAGAAGGTGGAGCTGCCGGCCCGCCGGCATGATAATCTGCCGCTGTGAGGCCGGCGATCATGCCGGTTCGTCCACCTGGTTGGAATTCATGCGCTTACTTCATCGTTTCAGCCAGGGTGAGCTGCACCTTGCGCGCATCGAGGCCTTCAGCGACGGCGTTTTTGCGGTGGCGGTCACGCTGCTGGTGCTCGATCTCAAGGTGCCGGTTCTCCATGACCATGCCGGCGTCCGCGAGCTCGGGCAGGCGTTGCTCGATCAGTTGCCGAAGTTCCTGAGCTGGTTGATCAGCTTTGTCATCGTCTGCAAGTTCTGGCTCAATCATCATCACCTGCTCGGCCTCGCCCGTCATGCCGATTACGGGTTCGTGTGGCTGAACTCGATCTTTCTGATGGGCCAATCCTTCATCCCGTTCCCGACCGCGATGGTGGGCGAATACCCAAGTAACGCTCTGGCGGTGAGCTTTTTCGGCTGCGTGTTCGCCCTCAACACGCTCATGTTCATGGCGCTGCAGGCCTATGTGGTGGCGAGATTGATCAAGCCGGAGCTGGCCGCGCTGCAGGACCCGCACGGCCTGCGCAAGGCTTTGGTCGGGCCATTGTCCTACCTGGCCGGCGCCGCCGCTGCCTGGGTCTACACCCCGGCGGCCTTCGTCATTTATGCGCTGACGCCGTTGTTCTACATCACGCCGCCGCAGTGGCACGGCGCGCGCGATGTCAAACAGGCCGTAAAGCGATGACAGCCGCTCGAGCGTGGGCGCGACTTAATTCGTCACGTGCGGCGCGCCGGCTTCCGCCTGATCCTCGTCGCCGGCGGGCACCAGCTCGGGCGCGGGATGGACGCGGTCGGCGTGCTCCGCCAAGCGGAGCCAGGACTGCGCCATGGTGGCCCACAGCGGCCGGTCGCGTTCTTCCGACGCGCTCTTGGCCATGCGCAGGCAATCCTCGGCATTGACGCGATAATCGTTAGCGGAACTCATGCTACCATCCCCTAACACGGTTTCACCTAGGGTGAGGCAACCATTCGAGAACGGCGAAGTCGGGATGGCACTGCGGCGCCATCGGGGCCATTCTGCGACTGCAGACCGCTGCAAAGCTCTGCTACCCGACGATGATACCGGGCGCGGTATCGCGACGCCACTGGGTGGTGTTTTTGCATTGTCGCATTTTCGGACGGAAAACCGGATTCCACCCTCGCCTTCGCGAGGGCATGCTTTTCCTGAAAATGCTCTAATACGGCGGATATTGACGATGCCTAATGGACGCCGCTCTCGAACCGGGTGGCCCCCAGCACCGCGATCCCCAGCAGGGTCGGCATCGAGATGCGGAACATCGCCAGTATGCGCGTGCCCGCGATCGGAGCAAACCACATCTCCATGTCGCGCGCTTTCTGGAGATAGTTGACGCGAAAGGCGCCGGTATTGTAGCCGGCGATGGGCCGATAGGACATGCCGCAGACGATGCCAGGCCCCTGATAGCCTGTCTCGGCCTTGATCCTGTCGATGCGTTTGAACGACATCGCAATGTCGAATCGGTGGGTGCCGTCGAAGATCGGCAGCAGGCGTTGGCAGGCCGCAGGCGCCAACATGTCCCCGGTCCCCGGTATCGCGACCAGACCGGCGGTCAGCGGATCGATCGCGCCGCGGAGGTCGGCGGCGGCGATCGGAACGCGATCGGGGGAAGCAGGAATCGGCGGTTTGGCTTCCACCTCGCTCACGACACCATCGCGAAGCATCATGCGAACGTCCTCGGTGGTGTCGTCCGAGGAAAAATTGGCCACATAGCTCGTCGGCGCGAGACGGCCCTGGCTGAAGATGCCGTGCGTCGTGGCGGAGATGTCGGGGCCGAGCAGCACGCGCCACATACCAAACAGCTGGCCGCTTGATTTGGCCGTGTAGCGGTCCTTGTCGATGTCGACGCTCCAGTCGCCGCCGCCGATCTCGATGCCGGCCAGTGCGAGCCTGTAGCGTGCCGTCAGCGTCGACTGCGCGTGCGCCAAGCCGCAAGGCAGACAAAGGAGCGCAAGTGCCGCAACAATTGCGGCGCAACCTGCCCGCGCCCACCACGATGAATCATGCTTCAAGCACGCGCCTCCATGCTCGCGTTCCCGTGCGGGTGGCCGCAAGCGTCGGCAAGCCGTCGTCGAGCTGACGGGCTACGCGTTGGCCGCCATGCTGCCATGGGCGGAGACGAAGCTGCGCTGGGGCGCAGCCAAATGCTGATGCCGCTCCAGGATATCGACCAGACGATCGATGTCCTCGCGGCGATGTCCGGCATTCAATTGGATCCGCAGGCGCGCGGATTTGAGCGACACGGCCGGGAACCGGATGGCATCGACATGGATCCCCTCGGCGCGGATGGCGAGCGCGAGCTCTTGGGTCCGATCCTCGTCGCCGAGCCAGATCGGGACGATCGGCGTCTCCGTCGAGACCAGCCGGAAGCTCAAGTCGGCCATGCGCTTGACGAAATAGCGCTGATTGTCCCAGAGCCGCTGCCCGGCGCTCCGGCTCGTCGCGCACCACGTCGATCGCCGTCGAGATCACCATCGCTTGATCCGGCGGCAGCGTGGCGGTGAACCCATAGGCCGGGCACGACATCCGCAGGATTTCGGTGATCAAGGCATGCGAGGCGATGTACCCGCCGATGGAGCCATAGGCCTTGCTCAGGGTGGCCATGTAGATCAGCCGCTCGCTGGTCGCGCTGAAATGGTCCAGGACGCCGCCGCCGGAGGCGCCCAGCACGCCGGTGCCGTGCGCATCGTCGACATAGACCATGGCGTCCCACCGCTCGGCCAGGCGCAGCAGATCGGGGATCGGCGCGATGTCGCCGTCCTGGCTGAAGACGCCGTCGGTCACGATGATCTTGGAGGTGGCGGCCGACTGGCGCAGCAACTTCTCCAGATGGTCGAGGTCGCGGTGGCGATAGCTGTACCGACGCGCGCCCGACAGGCGCATGCCTTCGCGAATGCTGACGTGGTTATACTCGTCGCTGAAATATGCATACGAGTAATCCCGGCTGGGGGAAAATCCGTAGGCGCGGGCGATCTGCGTCGCGCGCGGCAGCGTGGACAGAACGCCGATATTGGTCAGAGTAGCCGGTCGCGAACAGGAGCGCGTGGCTCTTGCCGTTGGAGCGAGCGATCTTGCGCTCGAGCTCGCCGTAAAGCGCGAGATTGCCGCCGAGCAGTCGGGAATCGCTGTTGCCGACGCCGTAGGCTTCGATGCCGCGTATGGCGGCGGCCTTCATGCGTGGGCTGTTGGCGATGCCGAGATAGTTGTTGGTGCTGAACGATATCCGCTGGACGCCGTTCGCCTTGAATGTCGGGGTCGGGAGACTGTCCACCACCGCCGGTTCGTGCGGCGAACGCCAGCCGAACCAGTCCGCCAACTCTACAAATTCATTCACCCGACGCACCTCTCACCATGGTCGCGGGACCTTGTTGGGAATTGTCCACCGTTCCGGGACGAGCATGACCTCGCCCCGAAAGTGGAATGACGGCTGATCCGCAGGATCCAAAGCTGGCCCCGGCCAACAGCTCGCCAAAACGCCCCTCGACGTTCCTCGCCCGGCTGCGGCGGGTCGATTTTCTTGGTTGAAAGATACCCAAGCGCAGCAGAGACATTTATATATATTTTATGTCTGATTGCAAACCTAAAGGTACCGCCGGGGCGGTGAAAGAATCGGCATAACCTTCGGTTGTGCAAGGAATTTTAGCATCGCTATCGGGTTTCCGATTTCGTTCACCTGGCCATAAAATTTGGGTTAAGTTCCGGCTCGAGGCTGAGCGCGCGGAGCGCCCCGGCGGCGGCGATGCCGATACATGAAATCGGGTAGGGTCTGAGTCGGTTATGCGTGAGGCGATCGAGCGGGGCGCTGGTTCCGACAAATCTTCGGATTCCGAGCCGCTGATTGCGCTGCGTGGCGTGAGCCGCAGCTATGACGGCGGCGCCATCGCGGCGTTGCGCAGCATCGATCTGCAGATCGAGGCCGGCGATTGTCTGGCTATCGTGGGGGCGAGCGGAAGCGGCAAGAGCAGCCTGGTCAACCTCCTGTGCGGCATCGATCACGCCAGTGCCGGGACGGTGCTGTGGGAGGGGCGGGTGTTGCGCACGCAACGCGACTGGGCGCGCCTGCGGCGCCTCAACATCGGCATCGTTTTCCAGGAATTCAATCTGATCCCCACGCTGACGGCGTTGGAGAATGTCGAGATCGCGCTGTTCGGCCGCGGCCTGCCGGCCCGACGGCGCCTGACGCGCGCCGCGGTCGTGCTCGACCGGGTCGGGCTGGAGCACCGCATTCACAACCGGGTCACGACGCTTTCGGGCGGCGAACGGCAGCGGGTCGCGATCGCCCGCGCCATCGTCAATCAGCCGAAGCTGCTGCTGGCCGACGAGCCGACCGGGAATCTCGACAGCGTCAGCGCGGCGAACGTCGCCGATCTCATGTTCCGGCTGCATCAGGATTCCGGCATGACGATCATCCTGGTGACCCACGACGACGCGCTGGCGGCCCGCTGCCTGCGGCGGGTGCGGATCAAGGATGGCGTCATCGTCGAGGATATCCGGGAGGCGACAACCTCCCGATCGAGCGAGCCCGCGGCGACGCCATGAATCTCGTCGGTCTCGCGCTGCGCAATCTCAGGCGACGGCCGGTTCGCACCGGGCTGTCGATCCTCGGCATCGGTCTGGCGGTCGGCAGCGCGCTCGCCCTGATCGCATTGTCGCGCAGCATCCAGGACAGCTCGCGCGAGGCCATCAACGAGCTGGGCGACGACCTCGTGGTGACGCAAAAGGGCGCCGCCGACATCTTCGGCGGCTTCATCCCCGAGGCGAGCATCGAGCGCGTCGCCGCGATCCCGGGCGTCACGCGGGTGTCGGGCGAGCTGTTCATGTTCGCTCCCAGCACCGACCAACACAGCGTCTTGACCCTCGGCTGGCCCGACGCAAGCTATCTGTGGAGCAGGGTGCCGCTGCGCGAGGGCCGCCTGCCGGGGCCGGGCGAACGTCATGTGGCGGTGCTCGGAGACACCGCGGCGGCTTCGCTGGGCAAGAAGCTCGACGACGAACTCACGCTCCTCGGCGAAAATTTCCGTATCGTCGGCATTTCCAGATACACCACCGTCATCAACCGCGGGCTGGTCCTGGTGCCGCTGTTCGATCTGCAGGAGGCGAGCTACCGGCTGCGACAGGTCACGGTGATCCACGTCAATGTCGAGCATGGTGCGGGCGCGGCCGAGCCCGGGCGCGTGCGGGCGGCGATCGAGGCGCTCGGCAATGTCACCGCCGCGACCGCCGACGACATGCTCAAGAACGACCGCAATCTCGCCATCCTGGATGCGGTGTCGCTCGCGATCTCGATCATCGCGGTGGCGATGGGTGCGCTCAGCGTGCTCAGCGCGCTGGTGATGGCTATCCAGGAACGCACCCGCGAGATCGGCATCCTCGCGGCCATCGGGTGGAGCAATGCCCGCATCATGGCCTCGATCGTGCTCGAGGGGATGTCGATGTGCGCGATCGGCTGCGTGCTGGGCGTGCTCTTGAGCTTTCTCGCCGCTTTCGCGTTTCCGCACCTGCCGGCAATCGGCAACCTGATATCGTTCAGGCCGAGCGTCGCCCTGATCGTGCCGATCGTCGGCGCGGCCTTCGCGCTGTGCCTGCTCGGCTCGCTGTTCCCGGCGTGGCGGGCGATCCGGATGGTGCCGGCGGAGGCGCTGCGGCGCCTGTAACGCGAGCCCGAAGGAAGAGATCGTGACGCAACCAGCCGGCAGCCGAATGCGCCTTGTCCTGTCGCAATTGCTCGATCAGCTCAAGATGCCGCATGCCCCGGGGAAGACGCACCCTTATCCCAGGCTGCGTAACTTCGTCCTCGACGTGCTCGCCGAGGGCCGGCGCAAGAATATCGCGCATATCGTGCTCGAGGCCGATATCGGCGGGATCGCGGAACGCCTGGCGGAGCGCCGGCAGCACGGGCAAGAGCCGGTATCGATGACCAGCCTACATCGCCAAGAGCTTCGCCGCCGCGATCGAGGCCGACAAGCGCGTGCAGGCCTACCGGCTTCGAAAGTCGCGCTTGATCGCGTTCGACGACGTCGATCTCGCCTTCCTGATCGAGCGGCAATGGGAAGGCGCGTCGATTCCGGTCTTCTACCTCGTGCGCGCGGCGCAACGAAAAACCGCGCCCGAGATCCACCGCGAGCTGCAGGCCGCCAGAACGACGCCGCTCGGAACCGATGGGCCCATGAACGCGCTGGAGATGCAGTTCTTCCTGCTGCCGCGCTTCCTGCGCAAGGCCGTGTGGTTCGTGATCCGACGCAACCCGTACTGGTTCAAGGACGTGGCCGGCACCGCCGCCGTCACCTCCCTCGGCATGTACGGGTCGGGCACCGCCGCCGGGATACCGATCACGCCAATGACCTTGACGCTCACGATCGGCACGATCGAGAAGAAGCCGACGCTGAACGGCGGCCAGCTGGTCGAGCGCGACGTCGTGCATCTGGTTCTCAGCGTCGACCATGACGTCGTGGACGGTGCGCCGCTCATGCGCTTCATCGAGCGTTTCAAGCGGCTGCTGCGCGACGGAACGGTCCTGCTGCCGGCGGTCTGATATCAAGGTCGTCCCGACCAAGGCCGCCATTCGCGCTCACGCCGTTTGAGCCACCCTCCGGAACCGTTGCTATAATGTCAGCCATGGCCAAGGCGACATCCCGGAAAAATATGGTTGCGCTCCAGCGGTTGCTGGGTGAGGCCACGCAACTCCATCGGCAGGGTCGGCTGCCCGAGGCCGAGCCGCTCTACCTGCAGATACTTCGGCAAGATCCCGATCAATTCGAGGCGATGCACCGGCTCGGCGTGCTGCGCGGTCAGCAAGGTCGATACCGCGAGGCGCTGGATTTGATCGGTGCGGCGCTGGCGGTGAGAAGCGACGCGGCCGAGGCACGGCAGAACTACGGTCTGATCCTGCACAAGATGATGCGGCACGATGAGGCGCTCGCCGTCTTCGACCAGCTGTTGGCCGTCCGGCCCGATGCTTTCGAAGCGCTCGGCAACCGCGGCAATGTGCTATGCGCGCTCGGACGTCATCGCGATGCGCTTGCGAGCTACGATCGGGCGCTTGCGATCCGGCCCAATTATCCAGAGGCGCTCAACAACCGCGGCAATGCGCTGTGCGTGCTCGGAAAGTACGAGGAAGCTCTCGCCAGCTATTCCCGGGCGCTCGCATACCGCCCCGGCGATGCCGAGGCGCTGCATAACCGCGGCAATGCCCTGCGGGCGCTCAAACGATATGAGGAGGCGCTCGCGAGCTTCGATCGAGCGCTGGCGGCCAAGCCTGATTTCGCCGACGCGCTCAGCGACCGCGGGGGTGTGCTGCAGGAGCTCGGGCGTCACGACGAAGCCCTCGCGTGCTACGACCAGGCTTTGGTGGTCCAGCCGGAGCACGCCGATGCGGTCTTGAGCTTTGCAGCGATTTTGATCGCGCGCGGTGAGGCCGGCCGGGCGCTGAACGCGGTGATCCGCGCGCTCGAGATCGACGAAACGGCCGAATGCAAGACGCTGTTCGTCGAATGCGTCAAGGATCTTGAGCCTGCAGAAGATGTCGGGGAGCTGAAGCGCCTCGTTTTGCGTGCCTTGCTGGAGCCGTGGGCGCGACCGAGCACGGTCTCGGCGGTTTGCGCGCGGCTCATCAAGCTCGACGGCGGCATCCGAGAATCTGTGGCGCGAGCGGCATCCGCCTGGCCGAGGCTGCTGCCGGCGCGGGAGTTGCTCGGCCCGTGCGGTCTCGAGCGGATTGCCGGCGATGGATTGCTGCTGTGCCTGCTCGTCACGACGCCGGTTACCGATATCGAGCTGGAGCGATTTCTGACCGCGGTGAGAGGCTCGATGCTGGATGCCGCGGAGGGGGCGACGGCATCGGATGCGGTCGATGCGGCGGTTCTGAGCTTCTGCTGCGCTTTGGCGCGGCAATGCTTCATCAACGACTACGTCTTCGCCTGCACCGATGCTGAATTCGAGCGTTCGCGGCGGCTGCGCGACGAGATGGTCACGGCGCTGGCCGCCGGAACCCCGGTACCCGTGCTCTGGCCGGCGGCGGTCGCAGCCTATCTTCCGCTCGGCGAATTACCCGGCGCCGAAACCCTGCTCGCAGGCGATTGGCCCGATGTCTTGACCGGCTTGCTGGTCCAGCAAGTGGAGGTGCCACGAAACGTGCGGGACTGCGCCGCTTCCATTCTCCGGCTGACGGCCATCGCCGATAGCGCGTCGCTGGAGGTGAGGCAGCAATACGAGGAGAACCCCTATCCGAGGTGGGTAACGATGGCGCCGGCCGGCCGGCCCACGACCGTCGGAAAATACCTGCAGGGCCTGTTTCCATTCACGCCGATCGACGGCCCCGACGAAAGCCGCGGCGTCGACATCCTGGTGGCGGGTTGTGGGACCGGCCAGCATTCGATCGCCACCGCTCAGCGATACGCCGGAGGCCGGGTGCTGGCGATCGATCTCAGTCTCGCGAGCCTGTGCTACGCCAAGTACCGGACCGGCGACTTCGGCGTGGACAATGTCGAATACGCGCAGGCCGATATACTGGAGCTCGGAGCGACCGACCGGATGTTCGATCTCATCGAGGCGAGCGGTGTGCTGCACCATCTCGCCGACCCATGGCTGGGGTGGCGCACGCTGCTGTCGCGTCTCCGCCCCAATGGCGTCATGAAAGTGGGGCTCTACAGCGAGCTGGCACGACGGGACATCGTGGCGGCGCGAACGTTCATTGCGCAGCGCGGCTATCTCCCGACCGCGGCGGATATTCGGCGATGCCGTCAAGAGCTGATGAGCTTCGCGGATGGAACGCCGCTGAAGAATGTTGCCACCGGAGATTTCTTCACCATCAGCGGCTGTCGCGATCTGTTGTTTCATGCTCAGGAGCATCGTTTCACGCTGCCGGACATCGGCGCCTTTCTGGCGCAGAACGATTTGACCTTGCTCGGTCTTGACATCGGCGGCCGCACCCAGCTGCAATATCGGACGAGATTCCCAGGCGACCGTTCGATGACCGACCTCGGTCATTGGCATGTCTTCGAGCGCGAGAACCCGGCAACCTTCCACGGGATGTACCAGTTCTGGATTTCAAAGAAAGATGCGGCCGGCCTCTCCCGGAGCTTGATGGTCGGGTCCTCGGCATCGGCGCGCGAAGCCGGGGATGGACCGTGGCGCGATCGGGGCCATTCCGGGCCGGCGCATTCCGCCCATTTGCCGATGTTTTGCGGTATAGCTGATTGCATGGAAATCTTGGCTTGCGATGACCTTTGACACCTTGGCGCCGGCCCGCGATCTCATCGTGGCGCACAGCTCCGACCTGCATGTTGACCATGACCATACCGCGCGCCTGCATGGCGGCGACGGTACCGCCGGGCTCGCCTGCGTGCTGCGCGCCGCGCGCGGCGCCGGCGCCGATGTGGCGATCCTGGCGGGCGATACCTTCGATTGTCACCGGCTGCCGCAGCATCTGCTCAACCGCGCCGCCGACGTCATCGCGGCGGCGACGCTGCCGGTGGTGCTGTTGCCGGGCAACCACGATCCGGCGGTTCCGGACGCCGTTTATCATCACGGCCGATTGGCGGGCGTGCCGAACCTGCACGTGCTCGGCATCACCCATGACGAAGCGGTGCTGTTTCCCGCTCTCAGCCTGGAGGTCTGGGGTCGCGCCCACCGCGACTATTCCGACATGATCCCGTTCGAGAGCATGCGCCCGCGCTCCACGCGCTGGCAGATCGCGGTGGCGCACGGGCACTATCAGCCGCAACCCGACCGCAGCACGCGGCTGCGTCCGGGCTGGCTCATCGGCGACGACGAGATCGCGGCGACCGGGGCCGACTACGTGGCGCTCGGCCATTGGAACCGGGCTGCAAAAGTGGGCAGCGGTGCGGTCGCGGCGCACTATTCCGGCTCGCCCGAATATGCCGGCACCATCAACCTGGTACGCTTGACGCACCGGGGCGAGGTGATGGTGTCCCAGCTCGCGCTCGACATCGCGCGCGAGCCGTGCGCCTTCGAGGAATGAGGCGGATCAGTACACCACCACGCTGCGGATGCTTTTCCCGGCATGCATCAGGTCGAACGCCTGGTTGATGTCGGCAAGCGGCATGGTGTGGGTGATCATCGGGTCGATCTCGATCTTGCCCTGCATGTACCAGTCCACGATCTTGGGCACGTCGGTGCGGCCGCGGGCGCCCCCGAAGGCGGTGCCGCGCCACACCCGGCCGGTGACCAGCTGGAACGGCCGGGTGGCGATCTCCTGGCCGGCGCCCGCCACCCCGATGATGATGCTCTCGCCCCAGCCGCGGTGGCAGGCTTCCAGCGCCTGGCGCATCACCGTCACGTTGCCGGTGCAATCGAAGGTGTAGTCGGCGCCGCCGATCTGGTCGGCGCCGCGCTTGGTCATGTCGACCAGATAGGGGACGAGATCGCCGCCGATCTCCTTGGGATTGACGAAATGCGTCATCCCGAAGCGCTCGCCCCAGGGTTTGCGGTCTGGGTTGATGTCGACCCCGATGATCATGTCGGCGCCGGCGAGCCGCAGCCCCTGGATCACATTGAGGCCGATGCCGCCGAGACCGAACACGATGCAATTGGCGCCGGCCTCGACCTTGGCGGTGTTGATGACCGCGCCGATCCCGGTGGTGACCCCGCAACCGATGTAGCAAACCTTGTCGAACGGCGCGTCCTTGCGGATCTTGGCGACCGCGATCTCGGGCAGCACCGTGAAATTGGCGAAGGTCGAGCAGCCCATGTAATGGTGCAGCGGCTTGCCGCGCAGCGAGAAGCGCGAGCTGCCGTCCGGCATCAGGCCCTTGCCCTGGGTGGCGCGGATGGCGGTGCACAGATTGGTCTTGCGCGACAGGCAGGACGGGCATTGCCGGCATTCCGGCGCATAGAGCGGGATGACATGGTCGCCGGCCTGCAGCGAGGTCACGCCGGCCCCGACCTCGACCACCACGCCGGCGCCTTCATGCCCCAGGATGGTCGGAAACAGGCCTTCGGGATCGGCGCCCGAAAGCGTGAACTCGTCGGTGTGGCAGATGCCGGTGGCCTTGATCTCCACCATCACCTCGCCGGCCTTGGGGCCCTCGAGCTGCACCGTCTCCACCTGCAGCGGCTTGCCCGCCTCGAATGCCACTGCGGCACGCACATCCATCGCCGTTCTCCCGTCGCCGAAGGTCCGCCAAAGCCGTGCATCGAATGTCGCCAATCCAAAATCGCGGCGTGAATAGTCTCACGGGCCGCCGCTCGAGGGAGGCGTCTCATGCACGTGCTCTATTCGCTCTGCGGGCGGCCCGCCGGCTTGGCGCTGGCTGTGCTGGTCATCGGCCTCGCGGCCGGCGGCCCGGCCGCGCTCCCAAGCCACCGGGCCCGGGAATTGGACCGCGAAGGCGCCGATGCCGGCGATCCGTGGCGAGGTCGAGGCGGTGGTGTTCGAGAACAAGCTCTATGCCATCGGCGGCAACGTGGCCAACAATGCGGTGCCGCGCAACGAGGTCTACGACCCGGCGACCGATCGCTGGCGTCACGCGCGCTCCGATGCCGGTCGCCCGCGATCACCTCGGCCTCGCGCTGGTGAACGGCAAGATCTATACCTTCGGCGGCTTCGTGAAGACGATCCACGAGGGCGCCAGCATCGACGTCTTCGAATACATCCCGCGGCCGATACCTGGCGGGCGCGCGCCCCGCTCAAGTCGCCGCTCGGCTCGGTCGGCACGGCCGTGGTCAACGGCAAGATCCACGTGTTCGGCGGCCGCGGGCTCGACAAGGTGACCACCACGACCCATTCGGTCTATGACCCGGCGACCGACACCTGGACCGACGCGGCGCCGCTGTCCAAGGGCCGCGACCACATGGCGGTGGTGGCGGTGGACGGCAAGATCCACGTCATCGGCGGCCGCTTCGCCAACCCGGTGGATCGCACCGACCTGCATGAAGTGTACGATCCCGCCACCAACACCTGGAGCACGGCGGCCCCGCTCAAGACCCCGCGCAGCGCGGTCGCGGCCGCGCTCTACCGCGGCATGATCGTGGTGGACGGCGGCGAATGGCCGCCCAGAGATGCGCAATTTCACCGAGAACGAGGGCTACGATCTCAAGACCAACAGCTGGGTATCGCTCGCGCCCATGCCGGTAGGCAGCCACGGCTTCGGCGCCGGCGTGATCGGGCCGAACCTGTATTTCGTCGGTGGCGCGACCAAGCCGGGCGGCGTCGGGGTGACTGACCGGCTGCTGATGTTCACGCTGCCGTAGGGTGGGGCGGGTGACGCCTCTCGATTGTCATCGTCCGCGAAAGCGGACGACCCAGTAACCACCGACGCTTCGATAGACAAACCGGTGTTTGCGATTACTGGGTGCTCCGCCTTCGCGGAGCATGACGGGCGGGGATTGCGGAGATTTCGATCACCCAGCCCCCGGCTTGGCGGCCGGAAGCACGATCTGGGTCTGCGTCACGATGGCGGCGAGCTTGCCGTCGCTGCGGATAATGTTGGTCTGCAGCACGATGGTGGTGCGCCCGCTATGCAGCGGCACGCAGACCGCGCGCGGCGTATCGCCCTTGGGAATCGGCGCGAAGAAATTGGTCTTGCTCTCGATGGTGGCGGTGGTCTGGCTGTCGGTGAGCGCGGCGCTCGCCGTCATGCCGCCCAGGGTGTCGCCCCAGGCCATCACGGCGCCGCCATGCATGACGCCGCGGCGGTTGCACAGGTCCTCGCGGACGTGCAGCTCGGATTCGGTGCGCTCCGCCGTCCAGTCGATGATCTTGATGCCCATCAGCCGGGTGAACGGCGAGGGTTCCCTTGGCGCCATCTGTGGTCCTCGTTTGGTTATCTGGCGCCCTCATAGCACGGCTGAAAAACGATTCGTCAGCGGCCCCGGGCCGGACCAGAGCCCTTCCAAATCGGCGGCCGGACTGTATGCTGCTCAGCTTCCCGGTGGCGTCTTTAGCGCTCGTAGCTCAGCTGGATAGAGCACCAGACTTCGAATTTGGGGGTCGGGGGTTCGAATCCCTCCGAGCGCGCCAACACTTAACGCTTATGGCGGCGTCAGTTTGCAAGGCGGTTTGCGGATTCTGACAATCGGAAGGCGTTCGACAAGAACCGCAAGACTTGCCGGCGTGCGAAGAAGGAAAAGCATCCCGCATAGCCATTCGGGCTGCGAACCGGAATGCTCTTTCTGGCTCTCATGGCAGGGCTTTTTCCTTCGGCTGTGACCGGCCAGCCCCTCCTCACTGCCCGGTTTCGAACGTGCAATCCGCCCCGCCGCCGGCCTTCTGCTTGATGACCATCGGATCGATTGTGCAATCGAGCTTCGTGATGCTTGCGATTATCGAGCCCGCCGCGCCTTCGGAAGCGACGCCCGCGATCGCTAGAGTGCCGTAAACTTCGTTGGCATCGCGCCCCGTTAGGGTGCGCTTGTGGCTCTTGAAAACAAGGTCGCAGCTGCGCGCCGTGATGTCGACATCGCTCATTTTGCAGGTGATGGAATCCGCCGCGACAGTTATCTTTTTGACACGCGGAATGATGAGGCTTTTGCCGTCGAACAGGCGTATCATCGCACGCTTATCAAACGAGCCGAGCAGCGACCCGTGCGAAGCGACAACGGCCGCCAACGCCAGCGCCGACGGTCCGGACGCTGATGCGGCGGACGCCGACGAAACAGTAGCCGCATACCCAATGATGCCGGATAGCGCGAGAGCCGCCAGCCGCTTCACGCGCAATGTCATGATCAATTTCATATGAGTCACCTCGAGGTTATGCTTCCGCGGTCCGATTCGCGCCGAATCGTGCTTGAAGTCTACCGAGCAAGGGCGCCCGAATCCATTCGTTCGAATCCCTCCGAGCGCGCCATCGATCCGCTTCGGGCCGCACGCGCATTCAGGCCGATGGCACTACACGGCGATCATTTTGCGCGGCCTTGAAATCCGCGCGCGAGCATCGGAATTCGCAGGAGCGTGCCGCCGCCGGCGACGTAGAGCGTGCGCTTGTCGGGTCCGCCGAAACCGAGGTTCTGGCAGCGCCGTGTGAGGCACCAGAGGGGGATGACGCCCAGATTCTGTCCAGTGGGGCTCAAAACCTCGATCCCGGATTCCGTCAGCCCATAAAGCCGGCCATCGTCATCGGTGACCAGGCCGTCGGCATTGGACTTCGCCGGGGCGCCGGCGGGGAGCGTCTGGTCGCGCCCAACATAGGTGGCGAACACGCGGCGATTGGCGAGCCGCCCGTCCGGCTGCACGTCGAAGGCATAAATGTCGATGCCGCCGGTATCGTTCACATAGAGCATCTTCTCGTCGTGGCTGAGCTGCAAGCCGTTGGGTGTCGTGATTCCTTCCGCCACGCGGATCGCAGCGCCACCAGGCGGTACGTAGTACACGGCGGGCGGAATGACGGTCCGGTCAGGCGGAATATCCGTGAAGTACACGCCGCCATTGCGGTCCGCGACGATGTCGTTGGGGCGGCCGAAGGGCTTCCCCTGGTAGTTGTCCGCCAGGATTGTTTCCTTGCCTGCCGGCCATACAGCGCGAGGACCGGTGAAGCCGGGCTCGGTCTGAAGCGAGATCAGCCGACCGTTCTTCGCGTCGAAGGTCATTCCGAGCGGGCCGTGCAGATTGCCCACGAAAGTGACGGGCTGGTCGTGCTCGTCCAGCCGCACGATGCGGTTTGCCCGCGGCTCCGAAAAGATGACGCCGACGTTCGGCAGCCAGAAGGCGTCGTCCGCGCTCGTCAGGCCCTTGATCACCACCTCCGGCATCGTGCCGCCCTTGATGACGCCGGGGATGTCGGGGGCTGGCTGAAGCTGCGTGGTATTGGGTGGCGTCTGAGAAAATACCGAAGAAATGCCCAGCCCTGTGGCCAGCACGAAGGTCAGCGTAATGAGCGCTTGGCGTATCATGGCAAAGGCTTCTCCAATGATCGAGATGACGGCTATCGCGGCGGATACTACGCGGCGCGCATCGTCTCCATCCTATGGCGGGAGGGTGCGGATCTCCAGGCCAATCGAAACGTCCGACATTGGGCCAAAAATCTGTACTTGCGCCGAAGCAGGCGGGGTCGCGCGTCGAGATTGAAATGTGCTAGTTTCGAAGCCGGCGCTCGAGCTGGGACGCGATGGGGCGGCGAGATTTCATCGCGGTCCTCGTCGATGAGAGGCTGAGCGCCGACAGGGTGCTCGAATGAGGCGCCTCAAGGGCGATAGGGCGGCGCGAAACAAGGAGACAATGTACCATGATGAAACGAAGCGTGGCGGGTATGTTTCGAGGTGCCTGCATAATATATCTGGGTTTGATGGCGGAGGCTGGTGCGGCTCCCACGCCGAAGGTGCTCGCATGCTTGAACGCATGCGCGGCTGTGCAGCTTTCCTGCGCGCAACCAACTCTTCAAATGCCGGCTGAAAAAAGAACCATAAAGGATCTAAATATCGTGCGGGCGTGCAATGCGGCCGATCTCAAATGCGATCACCGATGCAGAGTAAGCAAAGTAAAATGAGCCACGGCAGCAAGAAACAATCGTGTATGTGGCTCGTCACAGCTTTGGTGACGACGGCCTATGCAAGCCATGCATCTGCCCAGTTGAGCTTGTTTCAAACTGAGATGCAGGCGCAACAGTACTGCCCGAACGACACTGTCGTCTGGCTCGATCTTCATAAGCGCATTTATTACATCAAGGGCCAGCGGCTTTATGCTCAAGGCAGGACGGGCACTTTTGTGTGCCAAGAGGAGGCCCGCGCAAGCAGAAACCGTCGCTCGCTGTTCGGCCGGCGCTAGTACCGCTGCACGGTGATTTGACCGGTTGTGCCGGAGGTCAGGTCTGGCGGTCGAGGTGCCCCGATCAATCCGGATTGATGCCGGCGAACTTGACCACCTTGGCCCATTTCTCGGTTTCTTCGGCGGTGAACTTGCCGAATTCGGCGGGCGTCATCGACATCGGCACGTTGCCGAGAGCCGCGAGGCGCCTGCTGAAGGTGGGATCGGCGACCACGGCATTGATCTCCTTGTTGAGCTTGCCGACGATCTCGCCCGGAGTGCTCTTGGGCGCGGAAATGCCATACCAGCTGTTCGCGTCGTAGCCCGGCAAGAATTCGGCCATTGCCGGGATATCCGGGAGCGTGTCCAGGCGCTTCGCAGGGGTCACCGCCAGAGCGCGCAGCTTGCCGGTTTGGATGAACTCGATCCAGGCGGGTATGGAGCCGAACGCCATTTGGACCTGCCCACCGAGCAGATCAGGCACGTAGCTGCTGCGATATGGCACATGAACCAGATCGACACCCGCCATCATCTTGAACAATTCGCCGAAGACATGCGGCGGGGTGCCGTTCCCGGCCGAGGCCATGTTGATCCTGCCCGGATTGGCTTTGGCATAGGCGATGAATTCGGGGACGGTCCTTGCCGGCAACGATGGATTGACCACCATGACGTAGGGACCGAGGCAGATGCCCGCGATCGGCACGGTGTCGCGGATGAAATTGAAATTGAGGTTCGGGTAGAGCGTCGCGTTGATGGCATTCGACGGATTGGCCAGGAGGAGCGTATAGCCGTCGGGCGCGGCCCGCACGACGACCTCGGTCGCGATATTGGTGCCCGCGCCCGGCCGGTTCTCGATCACGAATTGCTGGCCGAGCCGTTCCGAGAGCCACTGACCGGTGAGACGCGCGAGAATGTCGGGCGCGAGACCGGCGGGAACGCCGGCCACGATGCGCACCGGGCGTGCCGGATAGATTTGCGCCCTGGCGACACCCGAGACGGCCGGAAGCGCGGCAGCACCCGCGGCCAAGTGCAGGAATTCGCGGCGCAGGACTTTCATGTCGTGCCCCCTCCAAAATTCCCGCGTCACTGCGGCCTCACTCCGCATTGATGTCGGCCTCGCGAATGGCAAATAGCGTGAGGCGGCGGATGGCACGCGCCTTCGGCAGTCCCGCTTGCAGCTGACGGATTCTACACTATTGTTGCGTGTATATGGAATGGCGTGCGCGCCGTTGCTTGCGCATGGGCAGGCTCGTGCAGGCTCGTGCAGGCGCGGCGGCGAATGTCGGCGAGCCTGAGCGCTTTGGCCGGACATCCGTCGGATGACTCCGGTTCCGGCATGCTGCACCGGCGCATTCGTCGCGTGCCGCAACCGCATGGGCGAGACGCGGCCGCGGCTCATTGGGAGGCATTTCCGCAACGCTCTTCCGCGCGCGCGCCCCATAGCCTAAAGACGGCCCGAAACCTTCTCCAGGCGCGGGTGCACATGATTCGTCTCGACAATGTCAGCAAGCAGAACGGTCACCAGATTCTCTTCATCGAGGCCTCCGCGGCGCTCTACCGGGGGGAGAAGGTCGGCCTGGTGGGGCCGAACGGCGCCGGCAAGACCACGCTGTTCCGGATGATCACCGGCGAGGAACAGCCCGACGAGGGCCAGGTGGCGGTCGATCGGGGGGTGACCATCGGCTATTTCAGCCAGGACGTCGGCGACATGTCGGGCCGCAGCGCCGTGTCCGAGGTGATGGACGGCGCCGGCCCGGTGAGCGCGGTGGCGACCGAGCTCAAGGAGCTGGAGGCCGCCATGGGGGATACGGATCGCGCGCACGACATGGACGCCATCGTGGCGCGCTACGGCGAGGTGCAGGGGCGCTTCGAGGAGCTCGACGGCTATGCCCAGGAAGGGCGGGCGCGCGAGGTGCTGGCGGGCCTCGGCTTCAGCCAGGAGATGATGGACGGCGACGTCGGCGCGCTGTCGGGCGGCTGGAAGATGCGGGTCGCGCTCGCCCGCATCCTGCTCATGCGGCCGGACGCCATGCTGCTCGACGAGCCGAGCAACCATCTCGACCTGGAGAGCCTGATCTGGCTCGAGCAATTCCTCAAGGGTTACGAGGGCGCGCTGATGATGACCTCGCACGACCGCGAGTTCATGAACCGCATCGTCACCAAGATCGTGGAGATCGACGGCGGCGCGCTGACCGCCTATGCGGGCAATTACGAGTTCTACGAGCAGCAGCGCGCGCTGAACGAGAAGCAGCAGCAGGCCCAGTTCGAGCGCCAGCAGGCGATGCTCTCCAAGGAGATCAAGTTCATCGAGCGCTTCAAGGCCCGCGCCTCGCATGCCGCGCAGGTGCAGAGCCGGGTGAAGAAGCTGGAGAAGATCGACCGCGTGGAGCCGCCCCGGCGCCGCCAGACCATCCTGTTCGAGTTCCCGCCGGCGCCGCGCTCCGGCGAGGACGTAGTCAGCCTCAAGAACGTGCACAAAGGATATGGCACCAAGAGCATCTACGACGGGCTGGACTTCCAGGTGCGCCGCAAGGAGCGCTGGTGCGTCATGGGCGTCAACGGCGCCGGCAAGTCCACGCTGCTCAAGCTGGTGGCGGGCTCGACGCCCCCCGACGACGGCACCGTTGCGCTCGGCGGCAGCGTCAAGATGGGCTACTTCGCGCAGCACGCCATGGAGCTTCTGGACGGCGAGCGCACCGTGTTCCAATCGCTGGAGGACGCGTTCTCGCAGGCCGGGCAGGGCGCGCTCCGCGCGCTCGCCGGCGCCTTCGGGTTCTCCGGCGACGACGTGGAGAAGCGCTGCCGGGTGCTGTCCGGAGGCGAGAAGGCGCGACTGGTGATGGCGCTGATGCTGTTCGACCCGCCCAATCTCCTGGTGCTGGACGAGCCCACCAACCACCTCGACATGGCGACCAAGGAGATGCTGATCACGGCGCTCTCGCAATACGAGGGCACCATGCTGTTCGTCTCGCACGACCGGCACTTCCTCGCCGCGCTGTCCAACCGGGTGCTGGAGCTCACGCCCGAGGGCATCCACCAGTACGGCGGCGGCTACACGGAATATGTGGCGCGCACCGGCCACGAAGCTCCGGGCCTGCGGAGCTGACCGAGCAAAGCCGTTCGATATCGCCTATTGGGCCGGAGCGGGGGTGTGAGGCGCGGCTGGCGTGGGAATCGGAATCGGCCGCATCCCCGGAGCCAGGAACGGCGCTCCGCCGGTACGGCCGCCGAAACCGAAGAACCGGCGCACCGGCCTGCAGTAGTTGTCCCCGTGCGCCGCCAGGTCCGCGATCAATGCGTCGGTGATGACGATCTCGACCACAGGCTGCTTGGCACTGGTCCAGAAGCTCTTCACGGCCTGCCGGGTCTTGTCGCCCAGCTTGCCGTCGATGCGGCCATTGAGACAGTCGAGCCGCCGCAGCTCGGTTTGCGCCTTCCTGATCTGCTCGGGCGTGTTGGCCGGCGACGCGGGCGCGTCGGCTGCTGGCGCTGTATCAGGTGCATTCTGTACCAGCTGGACCATGCGCCCGGCGGCGCCCGCGCCCGAAAGCCCGCACAGCGAAATGGCAATTGCAGCCGATCCGGCCCGCCAGACCGAGCTATGCATCGTCAACCTCTATCCTGATGTCCGTTCGGGCGACAATCGATGACACCTTTTAATATCGATGGGGTCGCGGAGCAATCAGCCCCCTGCCAGCCGCGCGGCCGGTCTTCAGCAACGGTCATTTTCAGCTATAATTGTGCGGGCGGGAAATTCGGTCCGGACCAGGAGCGATTCATGGCCAAACCCATCGGCACTCTGGCACACACCAGCCGGCGCGAGTTTCTGGCCACGGCGGCCGGCTTCACCTTGGCGCTGACGGCGCTTCCCGCAGGCATGGTCGGCGAGGCTCTCGCTGACGCGCCGCTTGAGCCGAACGTATGGCTCACCATCGCGACCGATGGCACCATCACCATCGTGTCGCCCGCGGCCGAGATGGGGCAGGGCACCTTCACCACCTTGCCGCTGGTGCTGGCCGAGGAGCTCGATGCCGACTGGTCCGCCGTCAAGGCGATCTTTCCGCCGCGGTGGAACGAGAACGAGTTCGGCAATCCGCAATGGAATGGCCTGTTCAACACCACGGCGAGCCTCGCCACCCGCGGTTATTTCAAGCCCATGCGCATGGCCGGCGCGCAGGCGCGCCGCGTCCTCATCGACGCCGTCGCGGCGCGATGGGGCGTGCCGGCTGCGGAGCTGTCGACCGAGCCGAGCGTGGTGGTTCATAAGGCTTCGAGCCGCCGCATCCGCTATGGCGAGATCGCGGCTTTTGCCCAGGTGCCGAGCCCGCTGCCGAAAATCGAGGATGCGGATCTCAAGCGTCCGGCGGACTTCCGTTACATCGGCAAGGATCTGCCGCGCATGGAGCTGCCCACCAAGGTGACGGGCGCCGCGCGCTACGGCATCGACGTGCAGGTGCCCGGCATGCGCTACGCAGCCGTGCTGCAAGCGCCCTATGAGGGCGGCACCCCGGCTTCGATCGACGATGCCGCGGCGCGCGGGGTTGCGGGTGTCACGGACGTGGTGTCATTGCCGGCTGCCGTAGCCGTCGTCGGCAATTCGGTCGAGGCGACCCAGGCCGCCAAGCAGCGGCTCAAGGTGACCTGGACCCGGGCACCGGCCGCTGCGCATGATTCCGAGCGTGCGCTCGCGGAGTTCGCCGCCATTGCGCGCGACAAGGGCCGCGCCGGGGTGAAGTTCGCGGGTGTCGGCGACGCCGGGGCCGCGATGGCGGGCGCCGCGCGGGTGTTCCGCGGCGAATATCGCACCCGCTACACCTATCACGCCCAGATGGAGCCGATGAACGCGACCGCCGCGGTCACGCCCGATGGAAAATCAGCGGAAATCTGGGTCGGCACGCAAAATCCCAGCGGCCTCCTCAACGATGTGGCGCGGCTCCTGCAGACCGACCGCTCCAGGATCACCTTCCACCAGCATTTCATCGGCGGCGGCTATGGACGCCGCGGCGGGCCGCAGGACGTGGTGCTCGACGCGGTGCGCCTATCCAAAGCGGTCGGCAGCCCGGTCAAGGTGATCTGGAGCCGCGAGGACGACATCGCGACCGGCAAGTTCCGGCCGATGACGGCGCACCATATCGAGGCCGGCTTCGATGCTGCCGGCCGGCTGATCGCGTGGCATCACCGCGTGGTCGCCGAGTCGGTGGCCGGGTACCGGGCCGGCCTGGCCGGCGCAGCGCCGCCGGCGATCGACGGCATCGTGATGAAGGGATCGTCGCTGCCGCAATATCCGATCCCCAACAAGCTGGTCGAGCACATCGTCGAAGTGCGCGGCGCGCGGCTCTCCTCGGTGCGCGGCGTGGGCGTCTACTACAATGCGTTCGCGGTCGAGAGCTTTCTCGACGAGATCGCCGCCGCCCGCGGCGAGGACCCGATCGGGTTCCGCCTTAGGCTTTCGGAAGGGCAGCCGCGCGTTCAGGCGCTGCTGCGCGCCGTCGCCGGCATGTCCGATTGGGGGAAGCCCCGCGGCGAGCGCGGCCTCGGGGTCGCGGTGATGGAGAAGGACGACACGCTGGCGGCCGGCGTTGCCGAGGTGTCGCTTGATCGCGCGAGCGGCAAGATCAAGGTCCACGATATCTGGGCCGCCATCGATGCCGGCATCGCGGTGCAGCCGCGCAATCTCGCGGCGCAGACGGAAGGCAGCATCGTGTTCGGGCTCGGTCACGTGCTGCGCGAGCGGATCACCATCCGGGACGGCCGCGTCCAGGAGACGAATTTCGGCGACTATCAGGTGCCCCGGATGTCGGACATGCCCAACATCGAGGTGAAGGTGATCTCGACCGACAATCCGCCGACCGGGGCGGGCGAGGACGGGCTGCCGCTGGTCGGCGGCGCGATCGGCAACGCGGTCGCGGCCCTGACCGGGGTGCGTCTGCGCGAGCTGCCGTTCGCGCCGGAGCGGGTGAAAGGGGCGCTCGGAGCCTAGCGCGATTTACCAAAGACCGGCCCTTCCGCCCCCGCGCGCAATCGGTGTATCGTTGCCGCAATGACAAGAACGGCAAGGGAGGATCGGCATGGCATTCCGAAGCTTGATCGGTGCGCTCGCCGTCATGGCGGCGCTGGTCGCAATCAGTGACGGCGCCCGCGCATTCGATGACGCGCAGTACCCGAACCTGAAGGGCCAGTGGCTGCGGGCGCGCCCGCCCACGGGCGTCACCGGCCAAGCACCGTTCGATCCCGACAAGTCATGGGGCCTTGCCCAGCAAGCCCCGCTGACGCCGGAGTATCAGAAAATCCTCGAGGCGAGCCTCGCCGATCAGGCCGCCGGCGGCCAGGGCTTCTGGCCCAGCGCCAAGTGCCTGGCGGTCGGCATGCCGGCGATCATGGGGCCGTTCCAGCCGATGGAGTTCGTCGTGCTGCCCGAGGTCACCTATGTGCGGATCGATCACAACCGCGATACGCGGCGGCGGATCTTCACCGACGGACGCGACTGGCCCGCCGACGTCCTGCCGAGCTTCGACGGCTACTCCATCGGCCGATGGATCGACACCACCGGCAACGGCCGTTTCGACACGCTCGAAGCCGAAACCCGCTACTTCAAGGGTCCGCGCTCGTTCGAGCCGAGCGGCATGCCGCTGCACCAGGACAACCAGACCATCGTCAAGGAGCGCATCTATCTCGACAAGTCCGATCCGACCCTCCTGCACAACGACATGACCGTCATCGACCACGCGTTGACGCATCCCTGGACGGTGGCCAAGAAATATCGGCGGGACCCGGCCGAGGAGCCGTTCTGGCCGGAATACATGTGCGCCGAGAGCACCGGCCTCATCTATGTCGGCAGCGAGATGTACTTCCTGAGCGGCGACGGCAATCTGATGCCCTCCAAGAAGGGGCAGAATCCGCCCGACCTGTCCTATTTCAATCAAACAAAGAAGTGACGGCCAAAAAACGCAATCCCGGGAGGGCACCATGTTTCGTCAGAGCTTGCTGGGTACGACCGTGCTGGCGGCCGCGCTGTTCATGACGTTCGCGCAGGCGAACGCGTTTGATGAATCCAAGTACCCCGACCTCAAGGGCCAATGGGTGCGGGCCCGCGTTCCGGGCGTCGCCGGCCAGCCCGGCTATGATCCGACCAGGAACCAGGGTCTCGCCCAGCAGGCGCCGCTCAAGCCCGAGTTCCAAGCAGTCCTCGAGGCCAACCTCAAGGACCAGGCGGCGGGCGGGCAGGGCGGCGATCCGACCTATGCCTGCATCTCGCCCGGCATGCCCCGCATCATGAATCCCTATGGCGAGATGGAGATCGTCATCACGCCGGACACCACCCACATCCTGCTCGAGCACATCCACGACTCGCGCCGCATCTTCACCGACGGGCGCGCTTGGCCGACCGGCTACACCGAGGCGACCTACCGGGGCTATTCGATCGGCAAGTGGCTCGACACCGACGGCGACGGCCGCTTCGACACGCTGGAGGTCGAGACCCGCAACTTCAAGGGTCCGCGCGCCTTCGATGCCGCCGGCATTCCGTTGCATCCCGACAACGAGACCGTGGTGCTGGAACGCATTCACTGGGACAAGAGCAAGCCGGATGCTTTGACCGACGAGATCACCACGATCGACCATGCATTGACCCGTCCCTGGACCGTCACCAAGACTTATATCCGCGCCCACCTCGCGCAGCCGGATTGGTTCGAGGAGGTCTGTGCCGAGGGCAACAATCACATCGGCATCGCCGGGCAGAACTATTTCATGAGCGGCGATGGCCGGCTGATGCCGGCCAAGAAGGACCAGCCGCCACCGGATCTCCGCTACTTCAAGGAACCGCCGAAGTGATCCGCTGCCGGCGCGACGACCGGACGCGGCCCTCACTCAGGTTGCAAAATGCAGAATAAGTCACAACAGCCGGCCGCGGTGCACGAGCGGGCGGTCGCAGCGGAATTCCTGAACCTGCACGAGATCGTCGCCAAAGCGCGGCAAAATCTGCACCAGAACGACTGGGACTACATCGTCGGCGGCACCGAGAGCGAGACGACGCTGCGGCGCAACCGGCTGGCGCTCGACCGGATCGCATTCCGGCCGCGCGTGCTGCGCGATGTCAGCAAGGTCGATGCGTCGGTCGAGCAAATCGGCCGGAGGCTCCGCCTGCCGGTGGTGCTGGCCCCGGTCGGCGCCCTGGAGAGCTTTCATCCGGGTGGAGCTGAGCCGGTGGTGCGCGCTGCCGACGAATTCGGCGTGGCGCATATGCTGAGCTCGGTATGCGAGCCTGGACTCGAGCGGATCGCGCAAGCCGCGCCCGCCGCCGCCCGCATGTTCCAGCTCTATGTCCGCGGCGATGAAGCATTCGTCGACGATTATGTCGGCCGCGCGATCCACAATGGCTATGCGGCCTTCTGCCTGACCGTCGACACCGCGATCTACAGCCGGCGCGAGCGCGACATCGCCAAACGCTTCACCACCGCCGGTCGGCGCCGGGCCTCGGGCCCCGAGTTCCAGGCGGCGCTCGACTGGCGCACGGTCGAGCGCATCAAGCGCCGCTTCGATATCCCGCTCGGGCTCAAAGGCATCGCCACCGCCGAAGATGCCAAGATCGCGATCGAGCATAGGGTCGATTGGATCTACGTGTCCAACCATGGCGGCCGCCAGCTCGATCATGGCCGCGGCGCCATGGAGGTGCTGCCCGAGATCGTGGCCGCCGTCGCGGGGCGGGCGAAAGTCGTGGTCGACGGCTCCTTCTGCCGCGGCAGCGACATCGTCAAGGCGATCGCCGGCGGCGCCGATCTGGTCGGCCTCGGCCGCATGCAATGCTACGCGCTGGCGGCGGCGGGACAGGCCGGCATCGTGCGCATGCTGGAGCTGTTGGAGGACGAGGTCAGGCGATGCCTCGGCCTGCTCGGGGTCGGGAAATTCGCCGAGCTCGACCGGTCCTGTCTTCACCAGGCGGAGTCCGTCACGGTGCCGCATGTCTTGAGCGCGTTCCCGCTGCTCGAGATCGAGGACTACCGCTACTGAGATATCCTGCCGAACCAAGAGGGCCGCACATGCTGCGAAGGACATTGCTCGGTGTCGCCATTCTCGCCGCCGTGCTTGCCGCGCCGGCCGCGCCGGCGCAGACCGTCCTGCTCGAAGGCGCCCGCGTCATTCCGGGCGACGGGCGGCCTGCGATCGAGAATGCGGCGCTCTTGGTGGAAGGCGGGGCGATCACCCGGATCGGTCGGCGCGGCGACGTTCCGCTCCCGGCGGGCGGCACGCGGGTCAATCTCGAAGGCAAGACCGTCATGCCGGCGCTCATCAGCACGCACGTGCATCCGGGTTTCCAGAAGGGCCTGACCTACCTCGCGGAGAACTTCACGCGCGCCACCATCATGGCTGACCTCGACCGCGAGCTCTATTTCGGGGTCTCCACCGCCATGTCGCTCGGCATCGAGACCGGCGACGTCATGTTCCAGATTCGCGCCGACCAGGCGCAGGGGCGGGCCGGCGGCGCCCGCCTGCTGCTCGCCGGGCGCGGCATCGGTGCGCCCAATGCCGGACCGGGCAACAGCGTCTATTCCGCCTTCACCTATGAGGTGACTACCCTCGAGCAAATCCGGCGCGCCGTGCAGGAGCAAGCCGCCCGCAAGGTCGACATCATCAAGATCTGGGTCGACGATCGCGGCGGTCGTGCGCCCCGGCTGCCGATTCCGCTGGCGCGCGCCGCCATCGAGGAGGCCCACGCGCACGGCCTCAAGATCGCGGCGCACATCTTCTATCACGAGGACGCGGTGGCGCTCGCCGAGGCCGGCATCGACGCCTTCGCGCATCTGGTGCGCGACCAGGAGATGAGCGACGCCCTGATCGCCACGATGCTGCGGAACAAGGTTTATGTCATGCCGACGCTCGCCGCGCCCGAGCGCGGCACCCATGCTTCGCCGCCGGCCTGGGTCGACGAGCCCGTTCTGGCGGGGCTATTGCGCGACACTGTTGCTCCGGAGGTCGCGCTGCGCATCCGCAATTCTTTCCTTGGCCGCGATCCCGCGGAGGCGGCGCGCCGGGAGCAGGGCTACGCCATCCTCAAGCGCAGCCTGGCGAAGCTCGCCGCCGCCGGCGCCAACATCCTGCTCGGCTGCGACACCGGGCTCGAGGACCAGATCTTCGGCTATACCGAGCAGAAGGAGTTGGAGCTGATGGTGGGGGCCGGCATGACGCCCACGCAGGTGATCGTCGCCGCCACCAGCCGGGCGGCCGAGTTCGTCGGGCTGCCGGATCGCGGAACCTTGGCGCCGGGCAAACGGGCGGACCTGCTCGTGCTCGACGCCAACCCGCTCGACGATATCCGCAACACCCGCCGCATCGCCAAGCTCTATCTGGCTGGGGCCGAGGTCGATCGCGCGGCGCTCAAGGCGTCGCTCGCCGCGGCCGGCCGCAACTGATCGCGCGGCGCGCGATGAGCGCGCCGCGCGAGGTCGATGCCGGGTGAGCTTGCCGCAAGCCCGCCCGCCGAAGGTTACCGCTGGGCCCGCGGCTTCACCACATGATGACGCGCCGGCTGCACCGGCTGCGTCGCATATGCCTGGTACCCGCCGCGTTGGTAGCCCCCGCTGCTGTAGGTCATGTAGGGGTTGGGACCGGTGGAATTGGTGTCGTCTTGATGGTTCTCGCCGCTGTCGGATGCCATGGCGGCGCCGCCGAGACCGAGAAGGATTGCAACGGCGATGATGCTGAGCTTTTTCATTTGAGAAATCTCCAGGTTGATGGGGCGTTCGACTAGGTATCTTCCGATACTCTTCGTCGCCCACGGCCCGGAGGTAGGCGATCTGCGCGTCCGACACAGCTAAATTGCCGTTCAGAAAACTAAATTCGTTTTTAATGTTTGGTCGGCCGCGGTTCGAGAGGCGATCCGCGCAAAAAAAAGCCCCGCGCACGCGGAGCCAAGTCGAGGGAGGAATCGTGTCAGAGAGACACGAGCAAGTGAATAGCCAATTCGTGGCGCGTGTTGGTTGCAAAAATGCCACAGCCGGTAAAATATAAGGTGCTGTGTAACCGGTGCTGTGTAACCGTTGTTTATCGCGGTGATGGTGGCTTTAATCGCCGTTAGAGCATTTTCAGGAAATGCATGCCCTCGCGAAGGCGAGGGTGGAATCCGGTTTTCGGTCCGAAAATGCGACAAATGCAAAGATGCTGGAGCGGTTTCTTTCTCGGGTATTGGTGAAACCGCTCTATGCGCTCGCCGCGTTCACCAGTGCAATCGCTTGGAGCAAATTCATGGGAAAGCTGCTGGTCGCCGCTGCGGTGGCCGCCGTCTTGGCGAGCGCCGAATCTGCACTTGCGCAGGCCTATCCGGCGCGCGCCATCACCATCGTGGTGCCGTCCGCGGCGGGCGGGCCCAACGATGGGATCGTGCGTCCCCTGGCGGAGCGCATGCAGGCGCTGCTCGGTCAGCCGATCTTGATCGACTACGTGGACGGCGCCGCCGGCCGGATCGGAGTCGAGAAGGCGGCCCGGTCCGCGCCCGACGGATACACGCTGTGCATCGGCAATTGGGGAAACTTTGTGGCGAATGGCGCGCTCTATGTGTTGCCCTACGACCTGGTCGAGGACTTCGCGCCCATCGCGCTGTTGGGAGAGAGTCCGCTGCTGATCGTCGGCAAGAAAGCGATGCCGGCGGCGGACCTGAAGGATTTGGTGGCCTTGCTGCGGGCGAACCCGGACAAATTCTCCTCCGCGGTTCCCGGCTCCGGATCGCATGTCGCCAGCGTTTTCTTTCAGACGCAGACCGCGACGCGCCTGCACCTGGTGCCGTATGGCGGCACCGGCCCGGCGATCCGGGATCTGGCCGCAGGCGGCATCGAGATGGCGATCCTCAATGCCGGCCCGGCACTGCCGCCGTTGCGCGCCGGCGCGATCAAGGCCTACGCCGTCATGGCCAAGCACCGGATGGCGGCGGCGCCCGACATTCCAACCGTGGACGAGGCGGGATTGCCGGGTCTCTATACTTCGGTCTGGTTCGGTCTGTGGGCGCCCGCCAAAACCCCGAAGGACATCATCGCCAAGCTCAACGCCGCGGTGGTCGAGATTTTGGCCGAGCCTTCGGTGCATGCGCGGCTCGCCGAGCTCGCCCAGGAGGTATTTGCGCGCGAGCAGCAGACCCCGCAGGCGCTCGGCGCCTTCCAGAAATCCGAGATCGCCAAATGGTGGCCGATCATCAAGGCGGCCGCCATCAAGGCTGAGTGAAAATGTTGGTTGTAACCGTTGGTTAGAGCCATTTTTCGAAGGCTCATCGATCGAACAAAGCCGGCCGTTTGGCAACATTTTTGCCCACAATTTGCAATTTTCGCCGCCTCGGCAAGCGTTGGTCGCCGCGCCGATCGGAAATAACGAGCCAGGCGATTCCCGGCAGTGAGGAGGGAATGAAATAAGAAAGCTCCGCCACTGCGCCGGACCTTCGCGTTGGCGTTGGAAAGTGCGAACCACAGTGAGCGCGCGGGCAAACCTTGGTAGCGGGATGCCGCCGGCGCTTTGGCCACGATGTCAGGTGGGCCGGAGGCCCCAGGGCTTCCCGCCCCTACGGCGCTCCTCGAGCCAATAGCGCCATCGCAACGCCCGGCAAGCTGGCCACCAGAGCGAGCAACAGGTTAAGCAGAACAAATGGCCAGCCGCGCCTCGTGCGATGCGCGTGTCCAATTTTTTCGGATTTGCTCACCGTCAAAGTCTAGCATGCACGCCCACCCCGGCGGCGGTAACACGACGTCGAAATTAATTGGAGCGAGCGGCCGAAGACAAAAAGCCCGACCGGCGGCAGTGGCAACGAGCCAAAAAGATGATGAGCCCACGCGGGTTTTTTCATCTCGCCGCTTTGTACGCTTTGCCGAGCATGCTCCGCGATTCGGTGTGGATGGCTTGTGAATATCACCATCATCCTACCACTCGACATCCGCAATCTGTCACTTGGCTACCGGCGACGGTGCTATCGTCTACGCGATGACTCTCGTTTGAGGGGCGTTGGTCTTTTTTGGCGGACTCTGCGTTAAGTAAGCCAGCGAAAGGCAGCGATACATGAGTAATCTGGTCAGTCGGGTGATGAAAGCCGCGGCGAGTGAGCTGCTTCATCAAGAGGCTATTCAAGTCGATCAGGAAATGGAGAAGCTCCTGGCAGAGATGGAGCTTGTTCCCCACGTACAGGGGTGCCTCGATGACTTCATGCTGCGCTTCTTCGCGCTGCTCAAGCGCCGCAACGAAATTGCTCGAAGAGCGCTGCTCATCGCGCGCATGGGCGGGTCTCCCGCCCACACCGCTACGGCATCAGGCGCATGATGGTTGGATGCGAGACGTTGTACTGCGGGCAATGTCGACCAGCGTCTCACCAGCTTCCCCACGCGCAATAACTGCCGGATTGGTGAGCCCGTGAGCATGGTCGCAGATTGGGCCATTGCAGGCGCGGCCAACAAGGCCGATAGGCCAAGGTGGGCCAGCGGTTAGTCCGTTCGCGGGGCCAAAGCGGCCATGCGAAGAGAGTTGCGGGACAACAGAGTTCGACCCTGGACGGACAAGCCGCGTTACGGCGATTTGGTCCCAAAGCCTACGACTGTGGCTCTGTGAAACACTCTATTCCGAGAGCCAGTCCCAGCTCGGCGAGCTTTGCAAGGGTGGCCGGGGGAATCACATCGGCGAGATATCCATCGCCGAGGAATTGAATGATGACACTTGCTGATCCGCCTGTCGCTCTGACGTTCGCAAGAAATTCCTTGTGAGCTTCAAGTCTTGCAACCAAACCCACCACCTCGCAGGCGAACCATTGCTCCGTGACAGCGCGCCGAATGCAGTGTCTCCATCGAGTGTCGGGATAGACACCCGACAAGAGCGTTCCCTTCGGCGTCTTTCTCTGGTCGCCTACACGATGCGAAAAATGTTCCTCCAGTCCCAAGGCTCCGCTTATCTCGACCGGATCAAGCGATGGATGCACAATGAACAGCTCGACATCGAACCGCCGAGGTGTCGTGCCCGTTGCATCTGCCACATTTTGCTCTGACATGTCCCTTCCCGTACGCCGCGAGCGCACAAGCAGTCAAGTTAAGCTCCCGGCCCCTGTCGGACTCTCCGCGACGTCCGCTTTTCCAGTAGCTATATGGGCGGGGCCAGCGATCAAGAGTTCGCGGCAGGGCCTCCCCGGGGCGGTATGTTCTCGGCGCCGCGTGTGGCATTCTCGCCGCCTGCCGGGTCGCATCCCGGCCGTCACAGGGAGGAACAATCATGAGCAGGATCACGCTGGCTGCGCTCGCAGCCGCAACCATGCTGAGCGCCGGATATGCCAATGCGCAACAGGTCGACTGGGACAAGGTCCAGATCAAGACCACCGATCTCGGCAACAAGACCTACATGCTCGAGGGGCAGGGCGGCAACATCACGGTTGCGGTCGGCACCGACGGCATAATCATGGTGGACACCCAGTTCGCCCAGCTCTCCGACAAGATCAAGGCGGCCATCAAGGCGATCTCGCCGCTGCCGATCAAATATATCGTCAACACCCATTTCCACGGCGATCACACCGGCGGCAACGAGAACTTCCAGAAGGACGGCGCCATCGTGGTGGCGCAGGATAACATCCGGATCCGCCTCGCCGCCGGCACCACCAATGGCACCACCGGCGCAAAGTTCCCGCCGGTCGCACCGGGCGGATTGCCAAAGCAGACTTTCGTCGGCGGATCGATGACCTTGGAGGTCGGCGGCCGCAAGGCGGAGCTCACCCATGTCAACAATGCCCACACCGACGGCGACACCTGGGTCTATTTCGCCGACGCCAACGTGCTCTCGACCGGCGACGTCATGAACAACAACCATCGCTACCAGCAGGTCGACTTCGCCAATGGCGGCGACATCCGGGGCATGGTCCGCGGCACCGACGCGTTTCTCAAGATCTCCAACGACCAGACCAAGGTAGTGGTCGGCCATGGTCCGCTCGGAAAGAAGTCTGACATCGCCGCCTATAATGCGATGGCGAAGACGGCGCGCGAGCGGGTCGAGAAGCTGTTCAACGAGGGCAAGACCGAGGCCGAGGTGATCGCCGCCGATCCGTTGAAGGACCTCAACGCGACCTGGGCCGCGAACGAGCAGGGTGCGGTCAACTTCCTCAAGCAGGTGTACAACTCGTTCAAACGCTCATGACGGCGCCACGCTTGTGAGATGGCATGCCGGCGGCATCGCGGCCCTTGTCCGCGAGGGTCGCCGGCATCGCCCGCCCGCCGTCATCGCTTCACGTAGCGCTCGACCGTGCGGGTGCTGTTCATGCCGACAAAGACGTGTCCGGCCTCGTCCACCGCGACGCTCTCGCCGCCGTCTCTGCCTTCGGTCGCCGGCGTCGGTTCCGAGATGAAGGCGGTCACGCGGCCGTCCTTCGCGCTGCCGATGGTGACGCCGCGCCGGAAGCCCGGGTTGCGGGCGGCATCGGATTCGGAATCGGTCGAGTAGAGCAGGCCGTCGCGATCGATGAACAGGCCGCTCGGCCGGCCGAACTGCTTCCATTGCGCGATGAAGCCGCCGTCCGGATCGAAAATCTGGATGCGGTTGTTGCCCCGGTCGGCCACGAACAGTCTCCCGGCCGCATCCAGGGCGAGCGAGTGCGGAATATTGAATTCGCCTGGTCCCGCGCCCTTCTTGCCCCAGGTCTTGATGAACGTGCCGTCTTTAGTGAATTTCACGATGCGCGCATTGGTCTCGCCGCCATGGCCGTCGCTGACGAAGATGTCGCCGTTGGGGGCGACCATCACGTCGGTCGGCGCGTTGAAGGTGTCGGGGCCGGTGCCGGCGATGCCGGCCCGCCCCAGCGTCAGCAGCACCTTGCCCTGCGGGCTGAACTTGAAGACCTGATGGCCCCTGCCGCCGTCGCCGTGGTCGTCGGTCACCCACACATTGTCCTGCGCATCCACATAGAGGCCATGGGGGTGATTGAACATGCCGGCGCCGAAGCTCGTCAGCAAATTGCCCGAGGCATCGAATTTCTGGATCGGATCGAGCTTGGAGCCGATGCAATCCGCCCGGCCGCAGCGGTCGTAGACCCACAGGCTCTTGCGGTCGCGATCCATGTCGACATTGATCGACTGGCCCATCTTGCGGCCTTCGGGCGCTTTGAGCCAGCCGACCTCGTGCTGATAGGGCTCAGGGGCGGCACTCTGCTCGGCATTGGCCTGCGCCAACGCATGGCCGCCGGAAAGGGCGGCCATGACGGCGGCGGAGATCAGCAAGGTGATCGCATCGGTGCGTGGCATGACGGCTCCTCGAGGTTTCTGGGCGCCGGAGCGACACGCACGAAGAAATCGAATCGCCGTCGCCGACGCGACCCGCTGGTCGGGACGCTGTCGAAGCATACCACATCGTGGCTAAGCGATCCGGGATCATCGAGAACGTCGGTTGACGCTCGACATTGCCAGTGTAACGCTGACGCGACCTTGCCATGGGCCGCCGACGTAAGTCCGCACAAACGTGTGGAAATGCGTCAAGTAGCAGCAGCCTGTCACGGAGCCACGATGATGATCCGGTTCGCCCTCATGGCCGCCCTGCTTGCGTTGAGCGGCCCTCCCGCGTTCGCTCAAAGCAACCCCGCCTATGTTCGGCTGGGGCTGGCCAAGGGCGCCCTCTACAAGCCGGATGCCGGCCCGGCCCCGCACGTGGGCGTGATCGTCCTGCACCGCACCTCCAACTATCTGTCGCATCCCGCCTGCACCGAGCTGTCGCATCGCGGCTTCATGGTGCTGTGCATGAACTCCCGCTTCGACAACAACGAGACGCTGGTTCGCTTCGAGACCATCGCGCTCGACGTCAAGGAGGGGGTCGCGTTTCTGCGCGCCCAAGCCGGCATCACCAAGGTCGTGTTGTTCGGCCACAGCGGCGGCGGTTCGACCTTGAGCTTCTACCAGGCGGTCGCGGAGAATGGCCCTTCGTATTGCCAGGGCCCCGGCAAGCTGACGCCATGCGGCAATGAGCTCGCCGGCCTGCTGCGCGCCGACGGCATCGTTTTCGCCGACGCCCATCCGGGCGAGCCGGTCCAGATCATGCGCGGCCTCAATCCCTCTTTTGTCGATGACGGCGCCTCGGGCACGCATGTGGTCGCGGCCCTCGATCCCTTCAATCCGGCGAACGGCTACAACCCGCACGGCGCTTCGCACTATCCCGCCGAGTTCCGGGCGCGCTATTTCGCGGCCCAAGCCAAGCGAATGAGCGACCTCATCGACTACGCGCAGGAGCGGCTGAGCCGGCCGGCCAAGGACGGGTATTTTTCCGACAATGACGTGCTGGTCATCAGGGGCGGCGGCAATCCGGGCTCGGGCGATGCCGGGCGCGCCTTCCTGTTCGTCATGGACCCGAGCATCGCGGAGCTTCGGACCAGCCTTCGGCCGCACAAGCTCCTGAAGAACGACGGCACGGTGGAGACCAGGATCATCGAGAGCGTCAAGGTGGCGAGCCCGGACCAGGCCGAAGCGAACCGGACTTTCGATCGCGGCACCAAGATCTACACGCTGCGATCGTTTCTCAGCTCCAACGCCATGCGCGCCACCAACTCGCTGGACGGCATCGATTTCTGCTCCTCGAACAACGCGGCGGCCTGCGCGGTGCAATCGATGTCGGCGCCGCTCTTGATCACCGCCATGGGGGCCCATGATTTCGTGCGCGACGACGAGAAAATGTACGAATCCGCCCAAAGCCCCGACAAGGATTTCGTCACCATCGAAGGCGCGCTGCACGGGTTCACGCCCTGCAAGGCGTGCGAGACGGTGCCCGGTCAATATTCCAATACGATGAAGAATGAATTCGACTATGTGGCGGCGTGGATCGGCGTGCGCTTCTGATCTCGAGGATGATTGTAGGGGCTGAATAATTTCTGGTTTGGTCGGCTGTGCCTGCGGGTTGCGACCGGCGGCCGCAGGGGGAGCCTTTGCAACGGCATCTCGGGACCGAGGGCAAGGTCGGCTCGGTCCCGTTTTCCCCAGGCGGCGTCGCAGAGGGCGGTCTCAGCCCTGTTTCAGCCCCACTTCATCTGCAGAGACTTGCCAGGACGATGGCCTGCCGGGTCCCTATCGAGCGTTCAGAGCTTCACGCATGCCCCGTTATTTCTTCAACACCCGGATCGGTGACGATCTCATCCCGGACTCCGAAGGTGCGGAATTGCGCGATCCCGATCACGCCTGGGAGGTGGCCAGAACGATGATCCGGGAGCTGCTGCGGGATCAAAACGGGCTGCCCAACCTGGCTGCGGCCGCCTTGGTGGTGACGGACGCGCAGGGCGAGGTGGTCCTGGAGTTTCCGTTTTCGGAGGCGTTGATCGCTCCGCCGGACGATCCTCCCACCACCCACTAGGACGACACTGCCTCGGCTTTCGGCTATGCTGCTGTGCGGCAGATGCTTTGCCGGGGCGCGCCGTCGGGCAGGGGCCCTGGAACGCCAAGCGGGAGGGCCGGATGAGATCAATCGCTGCGGCGATGCGCGGGTTGGTTGCTGCCGCCATGGCGCTGTCGATGCTGCCGGCTTGCGCGGCCTTGGCCGCCGAGAAGCTGCGCGTCGGCAAGGCGGTGCCCGAGGCCTTCTCGTTCGTGCCGCTCGACATCGGGGTCCGCGAGGGATTGTTCGCCAAGCACGGGATCGAGGTCGAAATCGATCGCATTCGCCGGCGACGCCCGCATGCAGCAGGCGATGGCCGCCAATTCGCTCGATATCGCGCTCGGCTCCGGGCCCGCCATGGCGTTCATTGCCAAGGGCGTGCCGATAAAGGCGGTGGCCGCGATGGCCGGCCCGCCGCTCTTGCTGGCGATCGTGGTGCGTCCGGACGGGCCTAGGACGGCCGCCTATCTCAAGGGCAAGAAGATCAGCGTGTCGACCGCGGGCTCGCTCACCTATTGGCTGGTCAGCGAGACCTCGAAACGGCAAGGCTGGGGTCCCGCCGGCATCGATATCGCCCCGATGGGGGCGATGCCGGGACAGATCGCGGCGCTCAAGCGCGGCGACATCGACGGGCTGATCACCGACCTCGGCAATGCGCTCGAGCTCGAGCAGAACAAGGTCGGCCGCATTTTGGTGCGCTTCTCCGACATCACCGACTTCCATATCCATGTCATCTTCGCCACCAACACGCTGATCGCGGCCAAACCCGACACGATCCGCGGCTTCCTCGCCGGCTGGTTCGAGACCATCGCTTTCATGCGCAAGAACAAGGCCGAGACGGTGGCGATCGCCAAGGACGTGATCAACAAGGACGAGGCCATCACCGGCCGCAATTACGACGAGCTGATGCCGATGTTCTCCGACGACGGCAAATTCAGCCCCAAGGCGCTCGCGACCCTCGCCAAATCCTATGTCGAGCTCAACGTGCTGCCGGCGGAGCCGGACATGAGCAAGCTCTACACCGAGGCGTTCCTGCCGAAGTGAAGGGCGGATCTACCCGCGCGATACCGCCAGGCTCTCCATCACGTAAGCCGCAAAACGGAAATCGCGGATCGACGCAATCCGCCCGTCCGCCCAATCGAGCAGCACCACATAGCCGACCGCGTCGGTCGGATCGCCCGGGTCGCTGACCAGGAGCGCCGGCCGGCCTTCCGCCAACCCGGGCGCGAGCCGCCAGTCGGAAACCTCCGCATAGCGGCTGAAATAGGCCGAGACGTCCTTGCGGCCGGTAAGCCGTCTTCGGTTCGCCAAGTCGAGCCGCACATCCTCGGCCAGGAGATTGCGCAGCGCGTCGAAGTCGCGGGCGTTGAACCGGTCCGCATAGGCGCGCAGCCGCTCTCGCTCGGCTGCGGCGAGGCCCGGCGCCGGCTCTTCGGGGGCAGCGGCGAGCTCCTTAAGTCGTACGCGGGCGCGGTGCAGGGCGGCCTTCACCGCGGCGAGGCTGAATGCGAGGATATCGGCGGTCTCGGCCAGCGAATGGCCCAGAACATCGATCAACACCACGGTCGATCGCTGGGCGGCCGGCAGGTGAAGAAACGCGGCCAAGCTCGCTGCGGCCGCCACCCGCTGATCGGCGGCGCCGTCCGGATCCGCCACATCCGCGAGATCGATGTCGGATTGCACCGCCGCTTGTCGCTTGCGGCGGCGCAAGGCATCGAGGGCGGTGTTATGGGCGATGCGAAACAACCAGCTCTCCGGCTGTGCGATCACGCCGGCGGCCGGAAATGCCTCCGCCGCCTTGGTCAGGGTGTCTTGGACCACGTCCTCGCCCTCGATCGCCGAGCCGACCATGCGGGCGCAATAGCGATGCAGGCGCGGGCGCAGCTCCGCCATCAGCCGTCCCAACCCTTCCGGATTCAGGTTTGCCGGCTCGATGCTTCCGTCCGTCATGGCGGCTCCTTTCCGCTCAGCCCCCGCCGTGCGGCGGAACCCCAACCCCGATAGACGCCGGGAACCCGGCAAAGGATTCGGCCTTCAAGAAATTTTTATCGGCGGAATCGTTTGATGCCGCCCCGGCGTCCTTGAGCTTGTCGGCGCCTGCGCGCCGTCCGATGAAAGGATCAAACCCATGCAGAGAGTGACACTGGTGCGCTATACCGCCAAGCCCAACCATGCCGCGGAGAACGAGACCCTGGCCCGCGCCGTGTTCGCCGAGCTCCGGGCGGCCGCGCCCGACCACGTGGCCTATCTTCTGTTCCGTGATGGGTTGGACTTCGTGCACCTGTTCGTCAACGTCGAGGCGGACGGTTCCGATGCGGTGACGGAGCTTCCGACCTTCAAAGCCTTTGTGAAAGACATCGTCGAGCGCTGCGAGGCGCCGCCGCAGCAGACCCGGCTCGCCGTGCGCCTCCTGGAAACTTATGGCTTCGGCTCGGTGGCCGCGCTGGCCTGAGCATCCGGCGAGCCCCCGAGCGCCCCTACCAGATTGCTCGACTGCGATGCGGCCGACCGGCGGCCTCCACCGGCAACCGCTCGGCCGCCAGCACCGCCACGATGCCGAGCAGGCAGTCGCATTCTCGGTGATCGCATTCGAGGTCGCGGTCGGGCACAAGGAGGCGAGGCCGGCCCGGCACAGATAGGCCCCGCCGCGAGGCGGTGCTGTAGGAGGGGTCGTTGACCTCACCTTGCACCCATCCGCGCGGCGACGATCGGCTTTGGCAAAGCCGCGGCGGATGCGTTACATTGCGCCCGTCCAGCAAGCTCGATTCGATCGTGGGATTGGTCCTTTGCCTGTAAGCCCGAATGCGTGGTCTGTCGAAGCGATCCGGCGCAAGCTGCGTGCGCTCGGCGCCGTTCTCATGGATCCGGCGGCCACCGAGAACGAGCGCGCCAACGCGCGGGCGCTCAAGCTGCGTCTGCAAAAGCAGCTGGGGCAGGCGGGAGCGGCGCCCGATGAAGGCGTCTGGACCGGCATGCTGTTTCGGCTGGGGCGTGGCGTCCGGCAGGTCAAGGAGCTCAAGCAAACCACGGCGCCGCCGGCGCCCAAGGGCGACTGGACCGACAATGCCTTCAGGCTCGGCAAGCTGTTCCGCAAAGGCCTCAAGAAGTAGCCGCGGCCCCGAGCCGCAGAAACGCCCAGCGGGCCGATTCGCATCCCCTTGTGCGCGCGATTCGCGTCGCCGAGCAGGGCGAATCGGCTGACGGTCGGGCGCGAATGCTGCGGCCCGCGACCGTAAGGCGAACGCGCGAATTGCGGTCCTGGCGCGGTTTTGTTGCCTCGTAGAGCGGGATTCCTCGGGAAAAAGGCCAAATTCCCCTGGAATCAGCCGCGATTCGGTGCTTGTTGTTCCTTGCGCACAAGGCGCCGATTGGCTCTAATCCTTGTGTGATTCGAGAAAGGTCATCAGCATGAAGCAAATGTCGAAGTCGGAACTCATTCAAACAATTGCGGACCAGCATTCTGGCACTGTGACGCGAAAGGATGTCAAAGGCATCATCGAGTCGCTTGCGAGCGTGGGCTACAAGGAGCTCAAGAAGTCGGGGGCTTTCGTGCTGCCGGGCTTCGCGAAGTTCGTGGTCGTCAAGAAGCCTGCCACCAAGGCGCGCAAGGGCATCAATCCCTTCACCAAAGAGCCGACGATATTCAAGGCCAAGCCGGCCCGGAAGCTCATCAAGGCCCGCCCGGTCAAGGCCGTCAAAGACGCGGTCTAAGGCGACATTCTCGCTCGATGCCCGGGTTGAACAGGAGAGCGCTTCGGTGAAGCGCTCCCTGTAGCGTGCAGGCATTCCGTCCGGCGCCGCCGCTCAATCCCTCGTTCAATCGTATTAGGATCGTCGACGAGATCGTCGTTGCGTCACCCGCCGGTGGCATCGAGGCCGTGGCGCTGGCGCATGGCGGCGGCATCGTCGTTGCGCCCGAGCGCGTCGAGCGCTTCGGCGGTGACGCGCGCGGAATCCTTGGTCCAGGCATGCTCGGGGCCGAGCGCGCGCTCGTGCGCCGCCAGCGCGGCCTCGCCCAGCCCCAAGGCTTGCGCCGCGCCACCGGTCGCCAGCAGCAGGCGCGCCAAATTGCGCCGACCCCGATTGGTGTTGGGGTGATCGGGGCCGAGCGCCTGCTCATAGATCGCCAGCGCGCGCTCGCAGAGCGGACGAGCCGCGGCCGGATCGCCCTGGTCCTGCAGCAACGCGGCGAGGTTGTTGAGGCATTGCCCGGTTTGCCGATGGTCGGGGCCGAGCGTCCGCTCGCGGATCGCGAGCGCGCGCTCGTACAGCGGCCGCGCGGCCGCGAGATCGCCCAGGTCGTGGAGCAGGCTCGCGAGATTGTCGATGGACTTCACCGTCTGCGGGTCTTCGAGACCGAGCGCCTGCTCGCGGATCGCCAGCGCACGCTCGAGCAGCGGCCGCGCCGACGCGAGCTCGCCCGACTGCTGCAGCACGAGAGCGAGGCTGCCGAGGTCGCTCGCCGTGTCGGGGTGCTCGGGGCCGAGCACCTTCTCGTCGATCGCGAGTGCGCGCTCGTACAACGGCCGCGCCGCCTCGAGGTCGCCTTGGGCCGCCATCAGGAAAGCCAGATTGTTGAGGCCGGCCGCCGTGGTGGGATGCTCGGGGCCGAGCGCCTTCTGGTAGATAGCCAGCGCCCGCTCGAACAGCGGCCGTGCGGCGGCAAGGTCGCCCTGCGCCTGCATGAGCAGCGCCAGATTGTTGCAGCCGGTGGCGGTCGAGGGATGCTCGGGACCGAGCGCCTGCTGGTAGATCGCGAGCGCCCGCTCGAACAACGGCCGCGCCGCTGCGAGATCGCCCTGGTCCTGCAGCAGGAGCGCGAGGTTGTTGAGGCTCTCGGCGGTGTCGGGATGGTTGGGGCCCAGGGTCTTTTCGCGGATCGCCAATGCACGTTCGTGCAGCCGCCGCGCGCCTTCGAGATCGCCCTGGTCTTGCAGCAGGTGGGCGAGGTTGTTGAGGGCGAGCGCGGTCTGCGGATGCTCGGGACCGAGCACCTTTTCTTTGATTGCGAGCGCGCGCTCGTAGAGCGGACGGGCTTGCGCATAGGCGGCGAGCGCGCGATGCCGGTAGGACGCGAGCCCGTTGATCAATCCGCTCGCCCGCTCCTCGGCGCCTGGGGGCGGCTCCGCGTCGCCGCCGACCATCGCCATCGCCAGCCCGTCGAGCCGCCGCGCCGGCGGCCAGGTCCCGGGGTCGTTGAAGGCATCCTGCGGATAGACCGCTGCCAGCGCCTCCAAGAGGGCGTGCTGCGCCAGCTCGCGCGCATCGCCCACCCGCCGTGCCGCCGCGACCTGGCGCACCAGCCGGTGCAGACGAATCGTATCGGTGCGGATGGCCGGGTCGCGCTCGTCCACGATGGTCTCGCGGTCGACGAGCGCGAAGGCGCGCAGCGCCGCTATGACCTCGTCGAGCCCGTCGTCGGCGAGAGCCTCCGCGAGCGGCTCGCCGAGCAGCTGCCGCCCTTGCTCGAACAGGAACAGCGGGATCGGCTCCGGCGCCAGCAGCGCGGCGTGCACGATCAGCGGCTCGACCGCGGGATGCAGCTTGGCGGCCTCCTCGATGGCGAGCGCGAAGGTCTTCGCCACCGTCAGGCGGTCGTGGTACTCGGCCGGCGCGTCGCGTGCGTCGTCGAGCAGTCGCGCCGGCGCCGCCTCGAAACGCTTGCGATAATCGTCGAGCGACTTCTCCAGCCGCTCGCAATAGGCGGCCGCCTGCTCATGGGCGAGCGGCAGTCCGCCGAGCGTCTCCGACAAGGCCTGCGCGGCGTCATGCTCCTCGGCCCGGCCGGTGCGCACCATCAGATAGTCGGCGCCGGTGGTCTTTGGCCAGGTGCCGACCGCGACCGGCGTGGCGATTCCGCGCCAGGCCTGCGCGCTCGAGGTGACCAGCACCTGGCAGCCGCCGCCGCGCGGCAGGTAGGGTTTGAGCGCATTGGCATCCGCCGCGTTGTCGAAGATGAGCAGGATGCCTTCGCCCTCGTGCCGCAGCCGCTCCATCACCACCGCCAGCCCCGACGCCTCCTTGTCGTCGGCGCCGACCCAGCCGAGCCGCACGCCGAGCGCCACCAGGTCGGCGCGCATGCCGGCCTCGGTCTGCGCCCTGATCCACCAGGTCGCCCGGTAGTCGCCGCGATTAAGCTCCGCGTAGCAGGCCGCGAGCGTCGTCTTGCCGACGCCGCGCATGCCGTGCAGCGTCGCAATGGCTCCGAACCCCGACCCTCCCTGGCTTGCGGGGGAGGACGGGGAAGGGGTCTTGAGCGCCGCCGCGATGGCGGCAAGCTCGGCGTCGCGGCCCATGAAATGAGTCGGCACCCGGATCGGAATGTTGGAGACCGCGAACACCTGGCCCGGAAAGGCCGCGCTCTGCGGGGCCGTGCGGCTGGTCATGAATTCCTGGAAGCGCGTGCGCGCCGCCTCCTCGGGCACGCCGTAGAGCTCGCAGCGGCGGATGTGATCGATCAGGGTCGGCAGCCGGCACGGCTTGACCACCACGAACAGGACGAAGCTGGTGCGGTTCTTGGCCGCCTGCCACAGCGCCGCGTTGCGCTCCAGGGTCGAGTAGGGGGCTTTCAGGTACTCGTCCGACACCACGCAGAGCACATGATCGGCGGCGTCGTGGCGCGCCTCCATCCAGGCGTAGATGTCGTCGCCGCCCTTGATCTCCCATTCGTGGATGTGGGGTGTGTGGGCGAGGGCCTCGAGCTCCTTGCCGATCCACTGCGCCCAGTCGCGGTCGCTGCTGGTATAGGAGATGAAATAGTCCGCCATCAGCCCCAATCCCGCGCCGGTCCGCTCCGGACCGGCCGGAACCCGCATGATCGCCGCCGCCCGGGCCGGGCGCAAGCGGGCGTTCCGGTGCCCGATTCCTGCGCAGGGCTGCTCAAGCCGGTATTAACCCTCGCATGACCAAAAATTTAGGTCTCGCCGCCACAGGGTCCGGTAGCCCGATGCCGCGAATTGTGCTTGAAGAGCCCAGCCAGAACATGAAAAATCCCGGGTGAATCTCCTTACTGCGCCGGATCGCGCCACGTTGCGATGGGTTGGGGTGAGACGATGAGGCTCCTGCGAGATGCGAGGCGCGACCGGCCGCCGCGCGGGCATGAAGGGCGGCCGTCGATCGCTCGATTGGGGTTGCTCGCTTGGCTATCGGCGCTGCTCATCGGCGTTCTTTCGGCGCCCGCGCTCGCCGACAAGCGCGTCGCGCTGGTGATCGGCAACTCGGCCTACCGCAATGTCGGCCGCCTGGATAATCCCGCCAACGATGCCAAGCTCCTGGCCGAAACTCTGCGGAGTCTCGGTTTCACCGTGGTCGGCGGCGGCGCGCAGCTCGATCTCGACAAGCCCGCCTTCGACCGGACCGTGCAGGCCTTCGGGGCGCAGCTGAAGGGCGCCGACGTGGGGCTGTTCTACTATGCGGGCCACGGCGTGCAGGTGCGCGGCGAGAACTATCTCATTCCGGTCGACGCCAACCCGACCAAGGAGGCGGACGTCGACTTCCAGATGCTCGCCACCAATCTGGTACTGCGCCAGATGGAGGGCGCCGGCACCAAGCTCAATATCGTCATCCTCGACGCCTGCCGCAACAACCCGTTCGGCGGGCGCAGCCTGGCGGTCGGGCGCGCGCGCGACGCCGAGACCGACCGGATGCGCGACACCGGCGGCGGGCTTGCGCAGATGCAGGCCCCGGAAGGCACTTTGATCTCCTTTGCCACCCAACCCGGCAGCGTCGCGCAGGACGGCGGCGACGGCAACAGCCCCTATACGCGGGCGCTCGCGGACACCATCCGCAAGCCGGGCCTTGGCATCTTCGATGCGTTCAACCAGGTCGGCTTGCAGGTGAAGCGCGCCACCAAGGGGGTGCAGCAGCCCTGGGTATCGAGCTCGCCGATCGACGGCGCGTTCTATTTCGTGCCGCCGGGCGGGGCGGCGCCGGCGGCGGTGGCGAACGGATCGGCGGCCGATGAGATTGCCTGGAGCTACCTCAAGAGCACCACCGATGTCGGCGCCTTGCGCCGGTTCGCCGACGAGTTTCCCCGCGGCAGCCACAAGAGCGAAGCCGAGGCCCGCATCGCGGCGCTGGAGCAGGAAGGCCGGCGGCTTGCCGCACTCACGCCCGCCGCCGAGCCGGCCGCGGCCCCGGCCCTGGTGGCGCCGGTCGGGCCGCTGCCGGCGGAGCGCGAGCGCGCCCTGAAACCGAAGGACGGCTTCAAGGAGTGCGACAATTGCCCGACCATGGTCACGGTGCCGGCCGGCGCCTTCGTCATGGGCTCGCCCGCAAGCGAGCCGCAGCGCAGCGCCGATGAAGGACCGCAGCAGGAGATCGGCATCCCGAGAATGTTCGCGGTCGGCCGCTCGGAGGTCTCGTTCGAGGAATGGTTCGCTTGCGTGGCCGAGGGCGGCTGCAACGCCTACCGGCCCGGCGATTACGGCTGGGGTGCCGGCAAGCGGCCGGTCATCAACGTGTCCTGGACGGACGCCAAGGCCTACGTCAAATGGCTGTCGGCCAAGACCGGCGCCACCTATCGCTTGCTCTCGGAGTCGGAGCGGGAATATGTGGCGCGCGGCTGCACGTTGCCGGCGTGCCCCTCGACCCCGTTCTGGTTCGGCAAAGAGATCGCTCCCACCCGCGCCAATTACGACTGGCGCTATTCCTACGACGGCAGCGCCAAGGCGCAACCGCCGCGCCGCACCGTCGCGACCGACGCCTCCGAGCCCAATCCATTCGGCCTCCTGCATGTTCACGGCAATGTCTGGGAATGGGTCGAGGACTGCTGGAACGCGAGCCTCGCGGGCCTGCCCAAGGATGGGGCGCCCAGGGTCACCGGCGATTGCAGCGTCCGGGTGCTCCGCGGCGGCTCCTGGTTGGCCGAGCCCAAGGATTTGCGCTCCGCCAAGCGGAACTGGGAGCTAATGGGCGAACGGCGGGCGGAAATCGGATTTCGGGTGGCGCGAACCCTGCGGAACTAGGCCTTCAGGCAGGGCCAGGGAGCTTGTGAGCGAGATGCAGCGATGGCATAACAATACCTTGAAACCGCATAAGTTCTTGCGCATGGCCAGAACGGGCAGGGGTGGGCCGCAGTGCCGGTTTTCGGCAGCCGCGGTCGTGCTCGCGGCCCTGATCGCGTTGCTTTCGCTGGCATCCACCCCGGCACGGGCGGCGGACACCCGCCGCGCCTTCCTGGTCGGCATCGAGCGCTACAGCGACGGCTTCATCCAGCGGCTGGACCGCACCGTCAACGACGCCAAGGACCTGGCCAAGGACCTCGAGGAGGTCGGCTTCGACAAGAAGAACATCAAGGTCGTCACCGATCTCAAGAACCGGGATGCGTTCGAGAAGGAGTTCAGCGCGTTCCTCAAGACCATCGAGACCGGCGACACCGTCCTGTTCTTCTTCTCCGGCCACGGCTTCGGGGTCGAGGCGGACCAGACCAACTATCTCCTGTTCACCGATCTCAAGAGCCCGTTCACCTTCACCAAGACGCAGCTGACCGAGCAGGAGCGCAAGAACGCCGACGTCGTGCGGCTGCGGATTCCGTCGTTTCTGGATGCCTATCAGCAGAGCGAAATTCCCAACGGCATCTCGGCGACCGAGGTGCAGAGAAGGCTGGCGGAGCGCAATCCCAAGACCGTCATCATGGTCCTGGATGCCTGCCGCTCGTTGGTGGCGGCCGACCTGGTCGACCAGCAGGATGCCAAGCCGATCAAGCGCGGCAACGATTCCGGCAGCCGGCTGTTGACGCTGCGCCAGCCGCCGCCCGGTTTCATGGTGCTCTACTCGGCGTCGTTCGGCGAGCAGGCGGTGGAGAAGCTCGGCATCTTCGATACCGGCCGAAACTCGCTGTTCACCGACGTCCTGCGCTCCGAGCTGCAGCGCCCCGGGCAGACGCTGGTCGAGCTCGGCGATCGCGTCAAGCTGATGGTGCGCTCGATCGCCAATGCCAACGGCATCCAGCAGGAGCCGGAATACGTCTATAACGGCAGCAACGTCGAGGATTTCTCCCTGGTCGGCTCGATCGGCCGCGAACGGTTCCACATGGCGCAGGACAAATGCGCCGGCGAGACCGAGGATTGGGATCAGATCAAGAAGCTGCAGAAGCGCGAGCTTTACGATCGCCATCGCCGCCGCTTCGACGGCTGCGGCACCGCCGAGCTGGCGCGCCGCGCGCTCGCCGAGCTGGCGCTGAGCTCCGACGATCCGATCGAGGCGCCGGTCACCGTGGTGAACCGGTCGGTCAGCGAATGCGATCGCCTGGCGGCTTCCGATCAGGACCGCGCCCGGCCGCCCGAGGTGTCGGGCGTGCTGTGGGACAAGCTCGATGCCGAGGCCGCGATCGCGGCCTGCACCAAGGCGGTGGAGGAGAATCCCCGCATCGCCCGCTATCTCTACAACCTGGGACGCGGCTATCAGAAGCTGGGCACCAGGCCCGGGCTCGACGAGGCCGAGCGCGCGCGCGCGCTGCGCAGCGCCCGGCTGTCCTACGATGACGCCACCAAGCGCGGCTATGTCAGCGCCTTGAACGATCTCGCCGTCCTGTATGAGAACGGCGACGGCGTGGAAGCCAACGGCACTCAGGCGATCGAGCTCTTGAAAAAGGCGGCTCAGCAGGGCGACCCGCTGGCGATGTACAATCTGGCGCTCCATTACCGGGACGGCACCAACGACGTGAAGCGCGATGTCGGGCAGGCGGCGGAGTGGTTCGCCAAGTCGGCAGAAAGCGGCTCGGTGTCGGCGATGGTGGAGCTCGGCGACGCCCTGATCAACGGCCGCGGGCAGGCGCAGAATCCCCGCCGCGGCCTGGAATGGCTGCAGCGCGCCGCCGACGCCGGGTCGGTGCGGGCGAAATTCCTGCTCGGCATGACCTATCTGAAGGGGAAAATCTGCGGCTGTGGCGGCGAGGACAGCCCCAACAGCCAGCGGCAGGACCCCGATCTGGCGCTGTTGTGGTTCGGCCGCGTGGCCGAGACCGGCGACAGCGATGCGCAGGCGATCCTCGCTCGCATCATGGAGCGCGGTATCGGCCTGCTCAATCCGCAGCCCGAGATCGCGGAGCGCTATTGGCGGCTCGCCGCCTACGGCGGCAGCGAGTCCGCCCAGTTCGAGTTCGCCGACCGGCTGCGCCGCGGGTTCTTGCTGGTCAAGCAGGAATACGGCGAGCGTGAAGCCATCACGCTCCTGCAGCGCGCCATGAGCCAGGGTTCGCCGCAAGCGGCGCTGGCGCTGGCGCAAATCGACCGCAACGGCGAGCTCGGTCAGGACAAGAATCCGATCGAGGCCATGCGGCTCGCCTATCACGCCATCGAGCTCGCGGTGCTGACCGATCCGATGACGGATGAGGGCAACCCGTTCCACGAGATCGGCGCCGCCCATCTGCTGATCGAGATGGCCAAGAGCGGGGAAGGCGCCGACGCCATGGGCCGGCCGTTGTTGACCCAAGAGGAGATCGGACGGCTGGAGCGTTATTACGGCGCGGTCGATCCGGTGACCAAGAAGGTCGCCATCCGGCGGTTGTACGTGCCCATCACCTGCCGGATCCGGCGCTCCGGCAACGGCCGCAACGACGTCAGGTGGACCAACCGCGAGTGGCTCTGGGTCTGGGATTGGGGCCGGTCGGAATCTCCGACCGAGCCGCAGATGCGCAACATCGAGCGCACCAGCGGCTGCTCGGACAATGTCGACCTGCGCGCCACCCTGGTCGACGTCTACCAGCAGGCCAAGAAGAACAAGGTCAGCTTCGCAGACCTGATCGACCAGAAGATCAAGACCGCGCAAGGCTTGTCCGAGCCGGCGAAGAGCGGCAAGCGGCGATGACCGCCGCATCGAGGCGGGAGTGACGCGGGTAAAGGGCTTGTGATTGGTGATCGGTGAATATCGACATCCGAGGTGGAACAGACATGCACACGCAATCCTATGTTTGGAAGATCACATGTTGCGCCGCCGCCTTGCTGGCGCTCGGCAGCTTCGTTCGCCCGGAGCCGGCGCAGGCCCAGTTCGGCGGCATCGTCGGGGGATTGATCGGCGGCGGCATCCGGTTCCATCTGGGAGGTGGTGGCGGCGGCGGAGGGGCCCGGCGCGAGCGGTCCAGCCGGCACGACAGCAGCAGCGACGATTCGAGCTCGGACAAATCGAGCGCAAGCTCCGGCTCGAACAATTCGCGCAATGACCGGGTGCTGGCCTCGCTCGGCGCGCCGCCCAGCAGCGTGCAGACCTCGGTCTTGAAATCGGTGGTGTCCAGCGGCCTGCTCGGCGTGGTGGGCTCGACCCAGGATCTGGCCAAGGTCGGGCAGACCTCCTCCAAGGACGACGACCGCGATTGGACCGGGCGGATCCAGCGCATCGTCGACCGCTTCAAGCGCGAGCAGGACAAGCGCATCACCACGCCGGGCGACGTCACCGAGCATGCGATCGAGCAGTCGCTCGAGTCCGCGTTCAAGAAGGCCAAGCTCGACACCTTCGAGAGCTTCCTGGGCGAGAACTGGTCGGCCGAACGGCTGCGCGTGCGGATCCTCGACCGGGTCGCCGCCGATCTGCCGCATCTGTTCGACGGCAACAACCGCGGCAATGCGCCGATGCAGGATCTCGACAATCTGATCCAGCGCGCCGCCGAATCGATCTATCGGCGCATCTTCGAGGTCTCCGAGCTCCTGGCCGCCAACCGCAGCTCGACCCTGTTCGTGCAGCGCCTGTACCAGACCCACGGCGGGCTGGTGGACGACCAGCTGCGCGAGCTCGCCGACGGCATGATCATCAAGGCGTCGAACGCCGCCATCGGCAAGTTCGAGGGCGCGATGCGCCGAGACGATAACGGCTTTGCGCTGCGTTACCGCGCACAGCGCATCGTGTTCGACTGCCTGTCGGAGAACGTCGAGCGGATCACCTCGTCGGAGACCGGCATCGCGACCATCGGCGAGATCAAGCAGAAGATCGAGAATACCACCCAGACCGAGTGCGCGAGCTGGCTCGAGCGTCAGTTTGGCAGCCAGGCCCGCGGGCTCAATGCGCAGGAGCCGATGCCGCTGCGGGTGATCTGGTCGGCGACCGGCCCCAAGGACGATCCGTCGATGTACAGCCGGGCGCGGGGCACGTTCTAGGCGGGTGGTTTTTTGAAATTGAAGGAAGGCGCTGTGTGTAGGGGCGGGCCTTGTGCCCGCCCGCCTCGCCGCGGGATTGTCCCGGCGGGCGACCACAAGGGTCGCCCCTACGAACGCCGCGCTCCGGGAGGGGCGCGGCGCTTCGCCGTTTTGCGCCGTCGCTCCGCGGGGCTCACAGCAGCGTGCCTTTGAGGATGACATATGCGATGCTGAAATAGATAACCAATCCGGACACGTCCACCAACGTCGCCACGAGCGGCGCCGAGGCACTGGCCGGGTCGAAACCGATGCGCTTGAGAATGAAAGGCAGCATGGATCCGGCCATGGATCCGAAGGTGACGATCCCCACCAGCGACATCCCGACGGTCAGCGCGATCAGCGGCCAATGCGCCCCGTAGTCGTAGAATCCGGCGAATTGCCACGCCGTTATGCGCACGATACCGATTGATCCGAGAATGGCGCCGAGCGTCAATCCGGCCGGCAGCTCGCGCAGCGCGATGCGCCACCAGTCCCGCAGTCGCAGCTCGCGCAGCGCCAACGCCCGGATGATGAGCGAGGTCGCCTGCGATCCGGAATTGCCGCCCGAGCTCATGATCAGGGGAATGAACAGGGTCAGGACCACGGCCTTCTCGAGCTCGCCCTCGAACGATTGCATGGCGCTCGCGGTCAGCATCTCGCTCAGGAACAGGGCGCACAGCCAGCCGGCGCGCTTCTTCATCATGGCCGCGAAACCGATCTGCAGGTAGGGCTGGTCGAGCGCCTCCATGCCGCCGAACTTCTGCACGTCCTCGGTGTCCTCCTGCACGATGGCGTCGATCACGTCGTCGACGGTTACGATGCCGATCACCCGGCCGGCAGCATCCACCACCGGCACCGCCAGGAGGTCGTATTTGGAGATGAGACGCGCCACCTCCTCGCGGTCGGTATCGGGCGAGACGGTCAGCGGCCGGCGGGCCGGGCCGATCTCGGCGACACGTGCCTGCGGGTCGGCCAGGATGAGCTGGCGCAGCGACAGCGCGCGCAGGAGCTGCCGGCTCGCCGGATCCACGACGTAGATCGCATAGATCGTCTCGCTGCCGGCCCCGACCGAGCGGATATGCTGCAAGGCTTGCTCCGCCGTCCAATCCGCGTCCACGCTCACCAGCTCCGTCGTCATGATGGCGCCGGCGGTGCCGGGCGGATAGGCCAGCAGCTCCAGCAACGACCGGCGCAGCGGCTCGTCGAGCCTGGCGCACAGCTGAGCTCGCAGCGGCTCGGACATCCGGCGGAAGATATCGGCGCGCCGGTCGGCCAGCATGGCGGAAAGAATGGCGGCGGCGCGCTCGATCGGCAGCCGCTCGACCAGCCGCTGCGGCTGGTCGAACCCGGGTTGCCCCAGGATATGCGCGGCTCGCCCGATCGGCATCGCCGCCAGCACCGCGGCGGCGCGGCCGGGCTCCATTCCGTTCAAGGCCTCGACCACGTCGGCGACGTATTCATTGGCGAGCTTGGCGGCCAGCGCCGCTGCGTCCGGCAGGCTATCCGACGACATGAAGCGCTCCTTCGTAGTGGGCCGGCGTCAGGATGCCATCGGCAGCGGCGATTGGGATAGCTCCGCTCGAGGCGAGGTTCTCACGCGAGGCATTCGAGCACGCAAGCGTGTCGAAGAGATATCTGCGAGGCGCCGAAGAGGGCGTTCGATCACAGTCGTATCATCGTGGCGAGGCTCGCTCGGGCCGCAAGGTCGGTAGGTGTCAGCGCTTGAGCGCGGTGAAAGTGCACGCGCGCGTCTCCAACCGGCTGCCGGTCCCGTTTGAGCGTTCGAATTTGGCCTGGATGCGGTAGCCGACCGGGCTCCCCGGCGGGAGCGCTCCGGGAGTGTACTTTCTGTCGCCGGTGAGGCCATGGGCATAAATCTCGGCGCTGCCGTCGGCCTGAATCCTGCCGTCCAGGGTGAGCGATCCCGGCTTGCCCTCGGTCTGGTACTGGGCGTGGAGATTTCCGTCTTTCACCTGAGCCGGGAACTGTATCGTGTAATTTTCGGCCTTGCCTGAAGCTTGGCAGACAATTGCGATTTGCCAGGTTCCGTCGAAGCGGCGCGCCGATGCGGAGGGCTTCTGATCGGCGGCTTGTTGCTCCAGCGTGGCCAGGCTGGCCTGGACCTGCGCCACGTGCGCGCCATCGGGAAATAGCGTGAGATATTGATTGAGCGCCACCACGGTTCCGGCGCCGAGCGCAGCGGCGAAGGCCTTGTCGTCGGCGGCCTGGGCACGCTGGCGTGCATCTGCGGCATGCGCTCCATCCGGAAACGCATTCAAATACTGCCGCCACGCCTGGACGGTTCCGGCATCGGTGGCCTCGAGCCATGCCCGCTCGTCGGCGTTCGGCTGCGCCGGCGTCGGGGTGGCCGGCTCCGGCGCGGCGGACGCAGGTGCCGTTGAAGGGGCCGTGGCCGGCGTAGGCGCCGAAGTCGGCACTGGTTCAGGCTCGACGCGGGATGGGGCGATCGCTGCGCTGGTCTGCTGCGTCGCCGCCGGCGGGGCGGGCAGCGGCACGACCGGACGCAGGTAGAGGTAGGCGCCGGCGCCAAGGCTGAGCAGGATCAATGCCGGAAAGACCAGCGCCAAATGGCGGAGCGCCGGTTTCCTGCCGACTGCGGCCGGTGCTGCCGGCACCGCCGTATCGCCGATTTGCGCTCCGGGAGGTGACCCGCCCTGGGCCAGGATGCCCCCGATTTGCGTGACTAGGCGGTCGATCTCGCGTTCCCAGTCGGTGAACAGGTCGATCCATTGCCGGGTGGCGAACTCATAGGCTAGCGCGTCGTTGGGAACCACGTCCTCGACCCGGACCGGAACCACCGTGACATGATGCCGACCGGCCAGAACCACCTCTTTCTTGATCTCGTTCGAGTTGTTGGCATTGCTGGTGAATACCAGCAACATGAGCCGCGCCTCGCGCAGCGCCTTGACGATGGCTTCCTGGAAGTTCTCTCCCGCACTCACGTCGCGCGCCGCGATCCAGCAGGCATAGCCGCGTGCCTCCAAGGCACGACAGATGGTCTCGGCGATCTTCTGGTCCTTCGAGGAATAGCTGATGAAGATCGGCGCGCTCACGACATTCCCTGGCCGGTCCGGATCGTCCATGCACCTGTTGCCTGCAGTCGGAATGAATAGTGCGGGGCCGACCCGATGACAACCGGAAAGGCCTCTCTCATGCCGGTCGGCGGGGAGTAGCGCAGGCGGACAAAAGGGGGGGGCGGAAACGATCAGTACCCGGGCTCGGGACACCGCCGGCAGGCCCGCCGGTCGAGCGCAGGGCTCACAAATCTTGACGTGTTGCGCGCCCGGGAAAATGGTAATGCTGCGCCTGCGGGGCAGGGATCGGCGGATTGAAGAGCGGCAGTCGTGGTCATGGTTCTTGAACCGTCCTCATCCAAACCGCCGGCCGCCGGGCATGCGCTCCCGGAACTCGATCTCCAATTCCGCCGGCTCGCCGTTCGCGCGGCGGCTGGGCCGGTTCGCGCTCATCTTCGCCCTGCTGGCGATCGGCGTCTGGATCATCTGGGATTTCCTGCCCGCATTGGCATGGGCGGTGGTGGTGGCGATCGCGATCTGGCCGCTGTACGAGCGGATCAGACAGCGCCAACGCAACCGAACCGCTGCTGCCGCGGAAGCCACGCTGCTGATCGGCCTGGTCGTGATCGTTCCGCTGATCGTGCTGGGCATCGAACTCGGCCATCAGGGGGTCGCAACGGTCCAATGGATAAGGGAGGCCGAGCGGGTGGGGGCGCCCGCGCCGGAATGGCTGGCGCGGCTGCCGTTCGTCGGCACCTACGTATCCGATTGGTGGGAGAGCAACCTGAGCGATCCGCTGGCGGCGGCGAATTTCCTTGGCCGCATCGACCGCGGCTGGTTGATCGAATGGACTCGCATCGTGGGCTTTCAGCTCATTCGCCGGTTGACGACACTGATCTTCACGTTCCTGACGCTGTTCTTTCTGTTCCGGGACGGCGAGACCCTGGTCCAGCAGACGTCGGTGGTGGTCGATCGCTTTTTCGGCGCGACCGGGACCCGGCTCGGGCCGCAGGTGCTCACCGCCGTGCGTGCCACCGTGAACGGCTTGGTGCTGGTCGGTTTCGGCGAAGGCCTCCTGCTCGGGGTCGCCTATGCGATGAGCGGATTGCCGCGTCCGGTGCTGCTGGGCGCCTTGACGGGAATCCTCGCCACCGTGCCGTTCGGGGCGCCGCTCGTCTTCGTGCTGGGCGCGCTGGTTCTGTTCAGCCAGGCGCAGACCGGGGCTGCCGTGGCCCTGCTGGTCTTCGGATCGATCGTGGTGTTCGTGGCGGATCACTTCCTGCGCCCCATCCTCATCGGCGGCGCCGCCAGGCTGCCGTTCCTTTGGGTTCTGCTCGGCATATTCGGCGGGCTGGAATCGTTCGGGCTGCTCGGCCTGTTTCTTGGTCCCACCATCATGGCGGTGCTGCTGGCGCTGTGGCGCGAATGGGCGAAACCGGTAACCTGACATGCCGGCGCCGCTGCTGATCGAGCGCGCGGCCTGGCCGGCGCTTGCGGCGGGAAAGCGATGAAATTCGGACCGTTGCTGACGACCAGCGTGGGCAGCCTGCCGCGGCCGCCCTGGCTCGCCGCCACCGAACGCAGCCGCGCCAGCTTCCGTCTCGAGGGCGCGTCGCTGCGCGAGGCGCAGGACGACGCCACCCTGCTGGCGCTGCGCGAGCAGGAGGACATCGGCCTCGACCTCCTGACCGACGGCGAGCAGCGCCGCGAAAGCTTCGTCTACCACGCCGCCGCGACCTGGGACGGCATCGACATGCTGGATCAGCGCGAGAAGGAGACCTATCGCAATCGCAGGAGCCCGCGCGTGGTTCCGCGCGTCACCGGCAAGGTGCGGCGGCGCGCGCCGGCTTGCCTCGAGGAAGTGCGCTTCGCCAAGGCGCATACCCGGCGGCCCGTGAAGGTGGCGGTCGCCGGCCCCATGACGGTGATCGACAGCACGCTCGATGAGTTCTACCGGGACGAAGCCGCGCTCGCCATGGACATCGCAGCGGCCGTCAATGCGGAGCTCCTCGACCTGCAGGCCGCCGGCTGCGACGTGCTCCAGATCGACGAGCCGGCAATGACCCGCTACCACGACAAGGTCGCCGCCTATGGGGCGCAAGCGCTCGACCGCTGCCTCGAGGGCGTCCGGGTGCCGACCTTCGTTCATCTGTGCTTCGGCTATCCGGGCGGCATGGCGCTGCAGCACCAGTTCGCCTATCCGGAGCTGCTCGACCTGCTGTTGCAGACCCGCGTCGGCGGATTGACCGTGGAGTTCGGCCGCAGCGACTTCGATCCCGCAGTGCTCGAGGTCTGCCGCGACCGTCTCGTCATGTTCGGATGCATCGATCCGGGCAACACGCCGGCCCCGAGCGTGGATGCGGTGAAGCATCGGGTGCGCCAGGCGCTGCGCCATCTCGATCCGCAGCGCCTGCTGCTGGCGCCCGATTGCGGGCTGATGACCATCAGCCGTTCGCTCGCCCGGGAGAAATTGCGGGTCATGGCCGAGGCCGCGGCGCAATTGCGCCAGGAGATCTAACGCTTTCTGTAGTCATCGGCCGCCGACCCGGGCCCGATGCAGCGGCATCGCCTGAGCGCCGATCAATGCGTTCGAGCAACAAACGATGGTGGAAGCATACCATCTCGTTTTCGCTGCGGTCCGGCCGGGCGAAAATTTGTATTCAACTCATTCGACTTTGTTCAATAGGCATTACCCTGCCGGCGAAGGGGCAGCGGTTCCGTATTGCATCCCGAAGCGTTCGCGGGCTCAATCATGTGACCGAAGCGGCAGGTGCAGGGTCCCGCTTTCGTCGGGCCACCCATGCGCTGGCCGGTCACGCCATCCCCAAGGTTTTGTGCTCCCTTGGGCGTAATCGGATAGAGGAGGCGATCATGGGAATCGTCATGATCAACTGCCCGGCGACCGGTCACGGGGTATCAACCGGTATCGAGGTATGTGCCACCGATCAGCTCCCGATCGTGACTGCCACGACGGTTTGCCCGGAATGCGGGCGCATGCACCAATGGACGAAAAACGATGCCTGGCTCGCCAGCGGCGGCGAGCAGTATCGCGGCGAGCAGTGTCGGAGGCTCGTGAGCAGCGAGTAGTCAGTGAGGTGCAGGACTGGCCCTGCCTCACTTCTCCCTATTCACCACTCACCACTCACCCCTTCCGCTATCGCGGCTGCGGCACGATCCGGATGTAAGGCTTCGGCGACTTCCAGCCGTTCGGGTACGTCTTCTTGGCGTCCTCGTCGGAGACGGAGCCGGCGATGATCACGTCCTCGCCCTGCTTCCAGTTCACCGGCGTCGCCACCTTGTGCTTGGCGGTCAGCTGGAGCAAGTCGATGACACGCAGCACCTCGTCGAAATTGCGGCCGGTGGTCATCGGGTAGATCAGGATCAGCTTGATCTTCTTGTCCGGACCGATGACGAATACGGTACGCACCGTCTGATTGTCGGCCGCCGTGCGCTTGGTCGGGTCGCCCGAGGTGCTGGCCGGGAGCATTCCGTACAGCTTGGAGACGTTGAAATCGGTGTCGCCGATCATCGGGTAGTTGGGCGCGAAGCCCTGGGTCTCCTTGATGTCGTCGGCCCACTTGGCGTGGTTGTCGACGGCGTCGACCGACAGCCCGATGATCTTGACCCCGCGCTTGTCGAACTCCGGCTTGATCTTCGCCATGTAGCCGAGCTCGGTGGTGCAGATGGGGGTGAAGTCCTTGGGGTGGGAGAACAGCACCGCCCAGGAGTCGCCGATCCAGTCGTGGAAACGGATCTTGCCTGCGGTGGTTTGGGCTTCGAAATCAGGAGCGATATCGCCGATCTGCAGCGCCATGACATTTCTCCCCGATATTCAACGTATTGACCTCGCCATTTATATAGTCGCGCGCCACGGCCGCAAGAGTGGCCGCAACGGCCCCTGACGGCCGGCGCAATGGCAGGTCCGCAGGTGCGGCGGATTGCCGCGAAGAACGCCTGCCCGTGAGGATGCCCGGGCGTGGTTGCGCGAGGAGGCGTCGGCTGCGGTACGGCAGTGCTCGATTCCACGCGGGAATTTCGTCAGCCGCGACATTTGCCGCAACTTCGCCTTGGCCACGCCCCGGGCCAGCCTTGCTGGCGCGCTAGGATCGCGGATCGAACCAAAACGCAAGCTCCTGCGACTAATACGGATGGCAGGGGGCGGCGAGTTTCTCCTGTTGGCGTTCGCAGCCGCACCGGTCCCCGCGCAAGGGGTGCCGAAGCAGGCCCCAAAGGGGGCGGGGAAATCGACATGAGTGCCAGCGCAAGGACTCCGGGTGCTGCCGATCTCTACGCCGTGCTGGCGCTGGTGGCAGGGTCGCCCATCATTTCCGGACCGCTCCAGCGGCCCGCAGCCTTGTTCGGCGACTGGGAAAAAGAGCGGAATTCCCCGGATATCGACGCGCTGATCCTGACCTGGATAGCCAGCCACGTGCCGGGCCCGCTGCACCGCGGCCGGCTGCACTGAATTCTTGCGACATTGCATGATCCGGCGCCCTCACGGGTGCACATAATGATGCCAGTGTGAGGGCTCTCCCGGACATTGCGACGTAGGGGCGTCCCTTGTGGGCGCCCACTCCGCCATCGCGTCCGCGAAAGGGCGGCCACGAGGGCCGCCCCTACGAAAACGGCGTTGGCGCGGGGCGCCGGCGTGACGCCCACCCCTAAGGGCTCAGCCCGACTGTCCTGCCCGGAAAGCCGGCGGCGTCGAAATACCGGGTCGATCCGACCTGCTGGTAATTCAGCACGGTCCGCAGTCCGGTCGCGCTTGTGCCGGAGCGCACGCTGGCAGCCGTGACCGTCGGCATGGCGCCGCTCGGCAAGGCCTCCTCGACCACCCGCCCCAGCAGTCCGCCCTTGAACGGAATCTTGAGGCCGAGCAGGCGCGCCAGGGTTTGGCCGATATCGGCGTTGCTGACCGGCGCCTCGTCGACGAAACCGCGCTTGAAGTCCGGCCCGATCGCCGCCATGAAATTCATGGTCTCGGCGCGGCTGAAGCTGCCATGCATGCCCTGGCCCTGCTGCAGCCCGGTATCGGCGATCTCCACCGTGCACAGCACCGGCTCGGCGCAGCCGGTCGAGAACGAGCGGAAATTGACTGCGATCGTCGGGCGGGGCGTACGCGCCAAGCCTTTCAGGTTGATCGCCGACAGCGGCAGCGTGCCGGCGATCTCGCCGAGATCGTCATCGACGAATAGCCCGCTGACATAGTCCTGCGCCAGCAATAGATCGACAACGCGTTGCACCAGCGCGCGATCCTTGCCCGGCACATAGACCAGGTCGGAGCCCCCGTTGGCGGCCACCACCACGTCCGGCTTGGCCGGGTCCGGACCGATCAATCCATTGCCTCGTCCGGCCGGAAAGGCATTGTCCGGAACGGGCGCGTTCTTGTTGTCGGGATCGAACAAGGCGAGCCCGAGCCCCTTGGCGATGTCGATGGCCAGGAATCCCGGGGGCAGGAAGCCCTTCGGCACCTTGTCATAGTCGCCTTTGGCCGCCGCGCTGGTGGCGCTCTCTTTCGAGATGGTGGCGAAGCCGTGATCGGCCGCGATCACGATATCGGTGTCGTCGGCGATCCCGAGCGCGGCGAGCGCGTCCTGCAGCTGCCGGAGATTGTCGTCCGCGTTGCGGATGGCGGCCGCCGACGTCGGGCCGTTGATTCCGGGCGTCACCGCATTGAGGCTGTCGCCTTGATTGTGCTGGGTGCCGTCGGGATCGCGCGACCAGAACACCAGCACGAAGGGCTTGTTGCGTGCCTTGAGCATCGGCAGCACGATCTTGCTGGCGACATCGGCGAAATAACCTTGCTGGACCGTGTTGGGGATCGTGGTGCCGGGCGTCTTGAAGTCGCCGGTCTTGCCGTTGTCCCCGCGGCTGGGCGCGACGAGCGGCAGGCCGGCGGCGGCGAGCCCGTCCTTCATGGTTTGCGAGAGCGGGATGCCGGCCGGGCTGCCGGTGGAATCGTCGACGATGATGGTCTCTTCGCCGGTGCGCTCGGTGTGATCGAAAATCAGCGTTGGGCCGACCTTGCCGATGGCAGCGGCGCTGTAGCCCTGGTGCCGCGCCGCCAGCAGGATGGTGTCCTCGTCGAGATAGTTGCCGTCGAAATGCTGGTCCACGTCGCCCAGCACCGGATCGGCTTCCAGGAACGGGGTCACCGAGCCGTTCGCGGCCTTCACCGGATAGCCCACATAGATGGTGTTGCTGAAGTCGCCGGTGTCGCCCGGGTAGTGGCCGGTCGCGAACGAGGCCGCGTTGGCGGTGGTGAAGGTCGGAAACATGGAGTGGGAGTTCCTGAAGTTCACCCCCCGGTCGCGGATCTCCGCCATGATGGGGGCGCTCGAAGGCGTCACGCTGAGGGCGCGCAGCCCGTCCGGCACGAAGAGGATGACATTATGTGGCCTCGCCTCCTGTGCGGCGGCGCCGCTCAGGGTCAGGGCCAAGCCGGTCAAGAGCGCGATATTTCTGGGCAGGGGCGACATCGAGTTACCTCACCGAGCTCGAAGCAAGCTGCAATTCCGCTTCCGGCAGCCAATACCCTGCCGTCGCGACCGAATTGTAACACGGCCGTCATCCCACCGCCTCGATTGACTTTTCCGCCACAACACCGCAAATCCATAGGGCCGGCTTGGATTGGGGTCCCCTCAGGGCATGTTCAACCAAATCCTGATCGCCAATCGCGGCGAGATCGCCTGCCGGATCATCAAGACCGCGCGGCGGATGGGCATCGAGACGGTCGCGGTCTATTCCGAGGCCGATCGTGATGCGGTCCATGTGGAGATGGCCGACCAGGCGGTGCTGATCGGCCCGCCGCCCGCGGCCGAAAGCTACCTCCTGATCGACAAGATCATCGCCGCCGCCAAAAGCAGCGGCGCGCAAGCCGTGCATCCGGGCTACGGCTTCCTGTCCGAGCGGGAGGCCTTCGCCCATGCGCTGGCCGAGGCCGGCATCGTCTTCATCGGACCCAATGCCGGGGCCATCGCCGCCATGGGCGACAAGATCGAAGTCCAAGAAGGCGGCGGCCCGGGCCAAGGTCTCGACCGTGCCGGGGCATCTGGGGATCATCGCCGACGAGACCCAAGCGGTGCAGATCGCGGACCAGATCGGCTATCCGGTCATGATCAAGGCTTCCGCGGGCGGCGGCGGCAAGGGCATGCGCATTGCGCACGGCCGCGATGAGGTGGCCGAGGGGTTCGCGCGCGCCCGCTCGGAGGCCAAATCCTCGTTCGGCGACGACCGGGTGTTCATCGAGAAATTCATCACCGATCCGCGCCATATCGAGATCCAGGTGCTCGGCGACCGGCATGGCAACGTGATCTATCTCGGCGAGCGCGAGTGCTCCATCCAACGGCGCAACCAAAAGGTGGTGGAGGAGGCGCCGAGCCCGCTCCTCGATCCGGCCACCCGTGCCGCCATGGGGGAGCAGGCGGTCGCGCTGGCCAAGGCGGTGCGCTACAATTCGGCCGGCACCGTCGAGTTCGTCGCCGGACAGGACAAGAGCTTCTATTTCCTGGAGATGAACACGCGGCTGCAGGTCGAACACCCGGTGACCGAGCTGATTACCGGCATCGATCTGGTCGAGCAGATGATCCGCGTCGCCGCCGGCGAGCCCCTCGCCATCCGCCAGAGCGACGTCGAGCTGCGAGGCTGGGCGGTCGAGACCCGCATCTATGCCGAGGATCCCTATCGCGGCTTCCTGCCCTCGATCGGTCGGCTTGAGCGCTATCGCCCGCCGGCCGAGACCCGCGCGGGCGGCGTCACCGTGCGCAACGACACCGGCGTCACCGAGGGCAGCGAAATCTCGCTTTATTACGATCCGATGATCGCCAAGCTGGTGACCCATGCGCCGACCCGCAAGGAGGCGATCTTTGCCCAGGCCGATGCGCTCGATGCCTTCACCATCGACGGTATTCGTCACAACATCCCGTTTCTCTCCGCCTTGATGCAGCATCCGCGCTGGCAGGCGGGGCAGCTGTCCACCGGCTTCATCGCCGAGGAGTTTCCCGGCGGCTTTCATCCGATCGTCCCGGGCCGGGCAACCGCCAATGTGCTGGCCGCGGTCGCGGCCGCCATCGATCACGTGCTGGGCGAGCGCAAGCGCCGCATCTCCGGGCAGGCGGCCGGCCGCGCGGTCAATCGCGAGCGCCGGCGCGCCGTGCGGCTCGGCGAGAGCGAGGTCTTGCTCGAGATCATGCGTTCCGATCGCGGCACCTCGTCCGCGGACGAGGCCGAAGACGTCCTGGTGGTGAACGTGCTGGCGGGCGGGGAGGCGCACTTCGTCCTTGCCTCGAGCTGGCGGCCGAGGGATCCGGTCTGGCACGGCACCATCGACGGCGAGGCGATCTCGGTCCAGGTGCGGCCGGTCCTCAACGGTTTCGATCTCGCACACCGCGGCGCCGAGGTGCGTGCCTATGTGTATACCGAGGCTGAGGCCGCGGCGGCACGGCTGATGCCGGTGAAGCAGGCGGCGGACAGCGGCAAGGCCGTACGCTGTCCGATGCCGGGCCTGATCATCTCCATCGCGGTCGCCGAGGGCCAGGAGATCAAGGCCGGCGACACGCTGGCCGTGGTGGAGGCGATGAAGATGGAGAATGTGCTGCGCGCGGAACGCGACGGCGTGGTGAAGACCATCAAGGCCAAGCCCGGCGACAGCATGGCGGTCGACGCCGTGATCATGGAATTCACCTGAGATCTACCGGCCCGTTCCCTCTCTGCCATGACCCTGCACTTCGCCTACGGATCGAACATGAGCCGCGCCCAGATGGGCGCGCGCTGCCCCGGCGCGCGCGCGCTCGGGACCGCGACCCTGCCGCACTGGCGCTTCATCATCGGGGTCGAGGGCCACGGCTCGATCGCACCGCGGCCGGGTGCGGTCGTGCGCGGTGTGCTGTGGCGCCTCGGCCCCCGCGAATTGGCCGCGATCAACGCTTACGAGGGCATCAACTCCGGTCTTTACCTTCGCCGCATCGTTGCGGTTCGCTACCAAACCAGCCTGCTGCCGGCGCTGGTCTATATTTTTCGCCGGCCCGGCCGCGGGACACCGCGGCCGGGTTATGTTCATCTGGTGATCGAGGCGGCGCGCGATTGGGGGTTGCCGGAGCAGTACGTCGCTGCGCTGCGGCGATGGTCGCCGTCGGGCTGGTGCGGCACGCGGCCCAAGGACACCGGAGAGGTCCGATGAATGCCGCCCATATGGTCCGCCATGTCGTCGTCCGCGGGCGCGTGCAACGTGTCGGCTATCGGGCCTGGACCGAGCATATGGCGCTCCAGCGCGGCCTCGAAGGCTGGGTGCGCAACCGCTCCGACGGCACCGTCGAGGCGGTGTTCGCCGGTCCGGCGAACGCGATCGAGGCCATGATCGAGGCCTGTCGGCGTGGGCCGCCGGGCGCGCAGGTCGACGCGATCGATGCCCGCGACGGCGATCTCGGCGATGTCGCGTTGCGCCGCCGGGGCGAGATGTTCTCGGTGCTGCCGACCGCCTAAAGCATGATCTCGCAAAGTTGCAGACTTTTCGGATAGGACTATGCGCAACTTCAAAAGGATCAGAGCGCTATCCAATTCAATCCGATCGGATAGCGATCTAAAGCGGCGGCCGGCCGGTACGCCCTCATGCGCTCGGCCCGAGCAGCGGCTCGAATTCCCGCCGCAGCACCATGTCCACCTCGGCCAAGCTCACCGGATGGCCAAGATCGAGAAGGCTGGTGACGCCGTAGCGTGCGTCGGCGACGCCGCACGGCACGATGCCGTCGAAATGCGACAGGTCGCAATCGACATTGAGGGCGATGCCGTGCAGGCTGACCCAGCGCTTCACCCGGATGCCGATGGCGGCGATCTTGTCCTCGCGGCCTTCACCCTTGTCGGGTCGGCGCACCCAGACACCGATGCGATTCTCGCGCCGCTCGCCGGCGATGTTGAACGCCGCCAGGCTGCGGATGACCCATTCCTCCAGCGTGGCCACGAAGCGGCGGATGTCGGGGCCGCGGCGCTTGAGATCGAGCATCACATAGGCGACCCGCTGGCCGGGGCCGTGATAGGTGAGCTGACCGCCGCGCCCCGCCGTATGCACCGGGAAGCGCCCGGCGATCAGATCGCCCGGCTTGGCGCTGGTTCCCGCCGTGTAGAGCGGCGGGTGCTCGAGCAGCCAGACCAGCTCGGAGGCGGCGCCATCCGCGATGGCGGCGGCGCGGGTCTCCATTGCCGAAAGTGCGCTGTGGTAGGGAACCGGCGCGTCCTCCACGCGCCATTCGACCGCCGCCAGCCCTGCGGCAGGGGCAATTCCGAGCGGCAAGCTTGCGCGTGGGTGAGACAAATCTTGGGCCCGATTGCATTCGCGGCCGTGGATTGGCCGGGCGCTGCGATCAGCACGTTCGCTGCGTCGAATCCCGCGCCGGAATAGCTCGCGCCCGGCGCTCAGCCGCCGGCAAACGCAGACGACCGCGGGAGACAGCGTCTCCCGCGTCAGATCCAAATGCAATGCCCAATTGGTCACTTCCCCGAGAGGTAAGCATCAGAGTGCCGCGTGTCGGGGGCGCGGCCGCCGCTTGTTAAGCGCGCGAGTTGAGCGAGACGCCCAAGGCCAGCGCCTTTTGGCGGGTCGCGCCGACGGTCCGCTTGAGCGCCTTGGCGATCTTCGGCGCCGGCGTCTTGTTCTTCGCCATCGTCTTCAATTCCTTGACGTCGCTCTTGGTCCACTCGCGTCGCTTTGCCTTCTTGGCCATGGTGCCTCTCTCCATTCGGTTCCAAAGAACATTACGCTTAGCACAACCTTCGCTGAACGCTTAGCACAAAGTGCATTGATGTAGCACAAACACTGCTGATGATCAACTCGAGCGTCCGTGGGCCTCGCGAAGCCTTCCCAAGGCGCTCACCATCGCGTCGAGCGTATTGGATGATTGATTGTTGAGCCGGCCCGTCCTTATGCAATGTCATGGACGCAATTGCAACCCGACATTCGGCGGCTCGCCATGATCGGCATCGGCGGGTTCCCCCCATGTTGTTGTTTGATTTGATCCATCCATGAGCGGCGCGGCCCGAAAATAACCGGCGCGGGCGGCCTCGTGCGCTTTGTACCCGGATGGCGCCGACCGCCATGGAGCAATCCGCCGCGATCAGCCCCGCTGGTTTGCCCAAAATTTATTCACGTTCCGCTCACTAAGGTCATGATTCAAGGTCGAGATTCGGCACTCGATCCGGGCGGCTTTGCTGATTTCGGCCGTGCGGCCCGCAACGCCGCCCAGGCCCGGTGCCCTGATGCCGAGCCATGTCGGCGGATCGTCGGGTTTGGCGCTGGCCTCAATTCGCGGAGGCGGAACGCTCGATGCTGGCGATCCGGCCGGGCCCGGGATCGCGAGCCGGCTTGCCGGTCGGGGCGGGTTAACGATCTGGTAACCAAACCGTGATGACCCTCGCGGGGTCGCCGCAGCATGCATGAGGACAACAAATTGGCCACGCTCGACAAGGTTTCTCTCGATATCCAGGTCGTGCTCGGCACCACCATGATGCCGGTGCACCAGGTGTTGCGGCTCGGGCGCGGCGCCATCATCGAGTTGGAAGCCTCCGAGGACGATGAGGTCGAGATCCGGGCCAACAGCTTTCCGGTCGCCAAGGGGACGGTGGTGGTCAGCGGCAACCGCATCGCGGTGGAGGTCAAGGAATTGCTGCCGCGGCTCGCCGACATACGCTGAGCCGACCGTCAGGGGGAGCGTCGCCGACGCGGCGCAACGGCCACTTGTCCCTGGAGAACCGATTTGTTACATCGGGCGGCTTTCAGCGCCGGGCGTATGGCCGGCGCTCAACTTCAACTGCGGTCGTGGCGGAATTGGTAGACGCACTAGCTTGAGGTGCTAGCGGGGCAACCCGTGGAGGTTCGAGTCCTCTCGACCGCACCAGCTCATCTTATCCCCCAATGCAACCAGGAACTTATTGAACGCGCTGGACATTTACACCGGCCTCCCCGCACCAGTCGCTACACATGGCCCGTGTAGAGCCCCCCTTTCATGCTGGAGGAACCACTGGTTTTGCAGAGGTTTCCCACAACGGGCCAGCGGAAGCTCTCCAGAGGCTCGCTGCGCACAGAGGGAAGGCAGCCCCTTCGCGCCAAGGCAAGCCAGCCGGGACGCACAATAAGCCCGCCCATGGAGCGTCCACCGGAGCAAGCCGAAGGTTGCCCAAGCAAGGGCGGCGTAGTTGGCGGAATGAACCGACTGCCCCGTGCTACCACCGGCTCACGACGCTCGCGGAGATGCCTTCCGAACCTCGCTCGTGACACTGCGAGCTGTGTGGGCCTGTGGATGCTTACGGGGCCGGGAGCGTTCTGGAGCCAACGTTGCGGGCGGTTGGCTCGGCGGCTGGCCTGTGTGCGCAGCCGTAAACACCGGCGCGTCCTCGCTTGGGGGCGGCTGCTGTCTGCGAGGCGCTTCCTCGAACGCAGCCGATACCACCAATCCGATTGCCGTGATGATGGCGAACAAGGCCATGCAAGCCGCAGCCGCAAGACACGCTGTACCGATCATGAATAGGGGGCTTGCGTGGCCGATTTCCGATTGGTCCAGGAGTGCATCGCCTTCGATGACCACAAATGCGACAGCCGACGTCCAGAACCCGACGCTCATGAACCTGCCGCGCACGCGACGTGGCGCTGACGGAGCACTCATAGGTTACCTGGATTTCTCACGCTTGCCGCAAGCGGAGCATGGTGGGTCGGCCTTGTACACACGAAAAGCCGACGCTCCGCTCCAATTTGCTAGCCTGTTGCATCGCTGCAACAACCTAGCCTGTTGCATCGCTGCAACAACGATGACCGTGAGATATGGAGCGCCACCACGATCTGCAAGGCTGTCGTCAGGCGGCTTGGCCCCAGTCGATCACCTTGGCGACCCACAGGTCTTCCTGCGGCTCGAACCAGACGCGATAGGGCACCCAGCCCTTTTCTCGCAGAGCCAGCGTCACTTCCACTGGGCGCGCAGTTGGGGCCGCGTAGACACCTGATGGCGACCGACCCTGGTATGTCTCGACCAAGACGGGACAGTTACGTTTTCGCATAAAGCGCGAGTGCTCGACCTCGACGCCGCGCGGCTATCCTAGCCCAAACGAAAGACTTTGAGCTGGAAAGCAGGGGGTTATCGAGCGCTTGGTTAATCGTGGTGGGAGAGGCTCAAGCTGTCCAGGGCGGACACAGCAGCCGTAAGCTCGACAATCAACGGCTTTAGGCCCCTGATTTTGAAAGTCTCTGCAGCAAAGAAGGGCCACGGTGGGCTCTCCTGGAGAGGACCCGTTCGGCAAAACAAAAGTGCAGACGGCACGGTGGGCCCGATACGGTAAGCGTTAGGGCAACCGGAAGGAGGTACAGAAGTCAGGGGTGACCACGCTGCGGGAGATCGCGCAGGTGCTGAACGCGCGCGGGGTGCAGACTGCGCGGGGTGGGCAGTGGCACGCGCTACATCGGTCAAGAACGTACTGGACCGTCAGAGCCAGGGGGCGTGATGACCACCGAAGACACGCCAACAGTGGTCGCCGTGGGATAGTGGCCGCTTGGTAGTGTGGAAATACCGGCGGCTGCAAGGGCTTAGCTTAGGCTGGGGCGTAGTGACACAAATGACACGCTGCGGAAAATTCGTGATCTGCAGTGGATTCGTTAAATGCAACTCGATCTCTCTGCTGGTATGGTTCTCGGAGTTGTCCAAAATTGGGAGGGGGCCATGAGACATTTGTTGCTTGCTGGAATCGCTGGCCTGTTGGCAGTCGGGCCCGCGATGGCGGCGGACATGCCGGTCAAAGCGCTGCCGCCGGCTGCGCCCATTTATAGCTGGACCGGGTTTTATATCGGCGGCACGGCTGGCGTCGCTTTCGCCGAGTCCCGGGCTCGAAGTGTGGTCTCTTTTAGCCCGACCGGCTATTTCGCTCTTTCAAGCACTGGGGCGATTGACTCAGCCTCGGCGGGGAGCATTTCGACGAGCCGTTTCACGGGCAGCGTCGAAGCCGGCTTCAATTATCAGGTTGGTACTGTGGTCTACGGTTTGGAGGCCGATTACCAGTACCTCCATCTTAACGGCACCAGGATGGGCAGCTCGGTCTATCCGTGCTGCGCACCGACAGCTTTCGCGCTCACCACATCGGCGAACTCGAATGGGATTTTTACCGCGCGCGCCCGCTACGGATTCGCATACAGTAGCATTCTTGCCTACGTCACCGGCGGGTTGGCGGTTACCAATCTGAATGCCAACTTCTTGTTCGCCGATACTTTCGCGACCGCGAATAAATCCGCCTCGGCGTCGGCTACGCAATTGGGTTGGGTCGTCGGCGCCGGCTTTGAGAAAGAGTTTGAATCTCTTCCCGGATGGAGCGTCAAGAGCGAAGTGCTCTATGTTGCTTTCCCGGGCGTTTCGGCTACGTCCACAAATCTGACGGCATTTACGCCACCGATCGCATTCCCCACGAATGTGTTCGTTCACAACGTGGATTTGCAGGCCCTCATCGCGCGAATTGGCTTCAATTATCGGTTTGGCGGCTTCGGCATGCATTGATCCGCCGCTTGGGATCGCACGAGCCTCGGAGCTTCGGCTCCGGGGCTTTTTCGCGTTCAAATCGCAACAGCTCCTGGCGACACCGGATAGCTTTATCTTGTTGGCGACGGTTCCGCGCTACACAAAGGCGCTGCACAAAAGGGACGATGGTCTTGAAATAGGCCTATGGCGGTAGTTTCCTTTCGACCGCACCAGAACTTCTGAAGGACCGGATTTTCTGAAGGGCGAGCGCGCGGCGGGGAATGCTCGTGTTGCGACGATTGGCATTGGCGCGGTTCGCCTCTATCTTGCCCACTCGAGGCCATAAGGGGCGCCGATGTCCAAATCGATCCAATGGGTCTTCGTTCTCGTGCTCGCAATTGCCGCATGCCGTCCCGCGCTCGCCGAGCGCTATCGGCACATTGCGCTGCGGCCGGAGCGGCATGTGATCGAGGTCGTGCGCCCGCCTTACAGCGGCTCGTTCGTCATCAATGGCGCGATATTCACGGGAGCGTCGGCGGCATGCGGCGGGTGGGTCGCTGGCGATCGGATCACCCTGGTGGCCGGCGACTGGCATGGCCGCTGCGTCGATGCCACCTTCTACAATCTCAAGCGACGCAATTCCTGCCAAGCGTGGTGCGGCTGAGTGCCTTGAGCGGCACGCATTTGTGGCGTGCGGCGAGCGTTTGCATCAAGTCCGGCGGTTCCGTGTTATCGCAGCCCGAGCCGCAGCCCATCCGAGGCGCTGGCGGTCGGCTTGCCGACCGAGAATTGATGGCCGACCGGCCGCGCGCGCGCCGCCGGATTTACGGGCTCCTTCGGCAAGCCGAGAATCCTGGCCGGGCCCGGTTTCGGGCCGGGCTTGGAGGTTGCGAGCAGATTCTTCCGGACGGTGGTCTTGCGGTCGGTTGCGGCGAACGAGGGCGCCGATCCGCGCGAATAATAGATGAAGTCCTGCGCCGCCGCCGTCGGCAGCACCTCGGTGCCGGCCGGGACCGTGTAGTCGACATGGCTCGGCCACGGATAGCTACGCGCAAGCTGACCGGCGCCGCTCCGCCCTCCGGGGGCCAGATCGAACGCCGCCACCTCGCCGGTCGATTCGGTGACGCCGAAATTGGCCGGGCTGGGCGCGCTCAAGCTGGGTTGCGCGGTCGCGGTCCCCACCGCCAGGACCCGGGGCCATGACGGCCTGGTGTGATGTCGCTGGATCCAGTCGTCGTTGTCGGCGACGGTCGCCGGCCGGTCGGGGGTGGCCGGCACCACGTGAACGATCTTGTAGCCGCGCGCCTTGAGCTCGGCCAGGATCACCGGCAGCGCCAGCGCGGTCGCGGGCTGGATGTCGTGCAACAGCAGGATGCCCCGCCCGCGCGCCTCGATCCGCTGCAGCGCGCGCCGGGTGATCTCCTTGGCGCTGATATGGGTCCAATCGTCGGCCAGGAAATCGAGGCTCCAGGTCGCGTAATGGTGCGCCTGCAGATATTCCTCCACCGGCTCCTGCCGCAGCAGGCCGGGAATCCGGAAGAACGGCGCGATCGTCTTGGGATCGCCCAGCACGGTGCGTAGCGATGCGAAGCCGTCCTCGATCTCCTTGGCGGCATCGTCAACCGACATTCTGGCGAACGTGAACGGATGGTTTTGGCTGTGTCCGGCGATCGTATGGCCTTCGTTGTACTCGCGCCGCACCCATTGCGGATAGCCGAGCGCCATGCGCCCGACCAGGAAGAAGGTTGCTTTCACGCATTCCGCCGCCAAGGTATCGAGCACCCGGCTGGTATAGGGGGGCAACGGACCGTCGTCGAAGGTCAGGACCACCTCGTGGTCATTGAGCGGCAGGGACTCGTCGTATTGCAGGGTTCCGAGCCGCGGATGCTCGGCCGGGTTGAGCACGATAGTCCGGCTGACCCCGAGCGCCCCGGGGTGGCCCGGACATTCGGCCGCCTGCGCCCATCCCGTTCCGATGAGGAAGGGCAGCAGGAGAGCCGGGACAATGGTGCGGCGCAAGCCCAATTTGATTTGAGACCTTTGTGCGAATTGCGACCTGATCCGGAGCCCGGATCACGGCACTCTAGCGAAACAGTATCGAGCGGCAAATTAATGCCGGATTAATCGAGCTGCCTAAGCACGATAAATCGCGACTGTGACCACAATGTCGCAGAAAAGTGGGCGAAACGGCATATTCCCCCCGGGGTGTCGGCTGGAGCTTGCGTCGCGGCCCCGCCAGCACCTTCGGTATGGCGGCGGCCCGGGCGCGCAGCGCCCGTAGCCGCGTGATTCAGCAATTATAAACCATCCGGCCTTAACCATATCGGGTGTGTGTTTCGTCTCAGTGGCGTATGGCCGGAGTCTCCGTTGGCCGATATCGAGGACGCGGCTTCGGCCGGTGACGACCGGTCAATGTCGGCGATGGCCCGGCTGGATCGACGGCTGCCTGAGGCGCGGGCCGCACATCCATTCGCCCTCGGGGCTTTCCTCGCGCCCGGCCCGGCGGTAGGCCGGCAATCCTCCATCCTGCGCATCGTGGTCCCGCTCGCGATCGTCCTGGTTGCGGTGACGATCGCCTGCTTGGGCCTGGGCTTCGTGGTGGCGCGGCAGGCCGATGCTCGTGCCGAGGATGGGCATCGGCAGGCACTGCGCGGGGCGGTCGAGGCGTTGCAAGCGGTTGCCCCCGATCTTTCCGGCGCCGACCCGCGGCTCATTCGAATCCTGGAGGAAGCCTCCGGGCTCAAAGGCCTGCAATTCGATGACGGTCTGCCCGACGGCGACCGCGAGGTGCAGACCCTGCTCGATCGCAACGGCCGCATCGTCGGCTGGTTGAATTGGAGCCCACAGCGCTCCGCAACCGCGACCATGAACGGGATCTCGCCGCTTGCGGTCCTGATCGCGCTGGGCTTCGTCAGCCTCCTGGTCGCCGCGCTCTGGCAGTTGCGCCGTCTGGATCGGCGGCTCACCACCAGCCAGCAGCAGATCCGCCGGCACCTGCAGGTCGAGCCGGTCACCGGCCTGCCCAACAGCGACGAATTTCTGGAACGCCTTGAGCGGGCCGCCGCCGCGCGCGTGGGCGACGAATGTCTAGCATTCGCTGTTCTCGATCTCGACGCCTTCCGCGACGCCAAGGACGCGGTCGGGGAGGCGGGGGGCGACGAGGTGCTTTCCGAGGTCGCCAACCGCCTGCGCCAGGCGATGCCGCCCGACGTCGTGATCGGGCGGCTGCGCAGCAATCACAAATTCGCGTTGCTGATGCCGGCGGCCGACCCGCAGGCCGCGCTCGCCACCGTCGAGGCAGCGCGATCGGCCATCTCGCGTCCGATCTGGATCGGCCAGGCGCTGCAAATCGCCGCCAGCGTCGGGTTGGCGGTCGCGCCGCGGGACGGGACGCAGGCCGATGGGCTCGTTCGCCGGGCCGATCTCGCCTTGCGCTCGGCCCGGCGCCGCGGCGGCGGCATGGTGGTCGGTTTCTCGGCCGGGATGGAGACCGAATTCGAGGAGCAGCGGTTCATCAAGCGCGAGCTCGGTCGCGCGCTCGCGGCGCGCGATTTCGAGGTTCACTATCAACCGATCGTGGCCACGCAAGGCAACGCGATCGTCGGGTTGGAGGCTTTGCTGCGGTGGAATCATCCCACCCGTGGCGCAATCCGGCCCACGCGCTTCGTTCCGATCGCCGAGCAGGCCGGGCTGATGGACCAGCTCGGCGCGTTTGTGCTGCGCCGCGCGCTCACCGATGCGGCCCGCTGGCCGAGCCTCTATGTGGCGGTCAACCTGTCGCCAATGCAGGTGCGCGATCGCAAGTTCGTCGATTTGGTGGCCGCCGCCCTTTCGGAAAGCAGGATCGCGCCGCATCGCCTCGTGCTGGAGGTGACCGAAGGCGTGCTGATCGACAATCCGGAAACCGCGAAGTTGCGCCTCGACGATTTGCGCGCGCTCGGGCTTAAGCTCGCGCTCGACGATTTCGGCTCCGGCTATTCGAGCCTGACCTATCTGCAGCGGTTGCCGTTCGACAAGATCAAGGTCGATCGCGGCTTCGTGGCGGCGCTCGACCACTCGGCCAATGCCGGCGTGATCATCCAAGCCATCATCGCGCTCGGTCGCGCGCTCAACCTCTCGATCCTGGTCGAGGGGATCGAGACCGAGGAGCAGCGCGCCCTGGTGCGGCTCGCGGGTTGCGACGAGATGCAGGGATATCTCTTCGCCCGGCCGGCGCCGCGCGAGGAGATCGATCGGATGCTGGCCGTCGCCGAGCTCTCCACGGGATGGGGGTACGGCATGCCGCCGAATAGGTCACTGGCCCGCTTCGCTGCGGCCAACTCGGTCATCGGCCCATCTCCGGCGATCCGCAGGTCGAAGGCGACTGCTTGGCCGATCGAAGGGAATCAATTACGCCTATGAACGCCATGATGCGAGTCAGACTGAAAGCCGACGGACGCATTGTCGAGATCCTCGCCGACGGTACCGAGCGGGCGATCGCGGGTGCGGCCACGACAGATGCGGCCATGAGCACCGCCGATGCCTCGCACTCCAGGCCCGGCGGGCAGGGCACCGATGCCGTCTATGCCAAGGGCATTCGGGCGCGCTCCAAGCTGACCCAAGCGGAGTTCGCCGCCCGAATCGGGGTACCGATCGAGACGGTGCGCAATTGGGAGCAGGGCAAGCGCTCGCCGCGCGGGCCGGCCCGCGCGCTACTCAAGGTGATCGATCAGGCACCGCAAGTGGCATTTGCGGTTCTCAACACCGCCAGACCCGAGCCCTAGAGCCGCTACCGGGCGGCGCCCAGGCGCGACATTTTTCGAATTCGGGTGCCGTTTTCGCTCAAATTCCCTCGAGAAATGGGGCAAAATCGGCGTGTGGCCCTGCCGGAGGCAGGTCTTGGCCGATCGCCACGGGACTTTATGATGCAAGTCATCGACGTGAAGGGCGCGCGCATTCCCCTGGTCGGTCTGGGCACTTGGGAGCTGCGCGGGCGCGCCTGTGCGCGCGTCGTCGAGCAGGCGCTGCGGCTGGGCTATCGCCACATCGATACGGCGGAAATGTACGACAACGAACGCGAGGTCGGCGAGGCGCTGCGGGCCTCGGGCGTCCGGCGCGAGGACGTCTTTCTCACCACCAAGATATGGCCGTCGCATTTCGCGCCGCTCGAGCTGGAGCGGGCCGCCAAGGGCAGCTTGGCGCGGCTGCGGCTGTCCGATGTCGACCTGTTGCTGCTGCACTGGCCCAACCCGCAAGTTTCTCTGGCCGAGACGCTGGGCGCCTTGTGCCGCGTCAAGCAGATCGGGCTCGCCCGCCACATCGGCGTGTCCAACTTCACGGTCCCGCTGATCGAGGAGGCGGTGCGGCTCGCCAGCGAGCCGCTCATCTGCAACCAGATCGAGATGCATCCATTTCTCGACCAGTCGAAGGTGACCGCGGCCTGCCGGGCGAACGGTTTGGCGGTGGTCGCCTACAGCCCGATCGCCCGCGGTAGCGCCAAGAATGATGCGGTGCTCGCCCGCATCGGCGCGGCCTACGGCAAGAGCGCCGCCCAGGTCTGCCTGCGCTGGCTGGTGCAGCAGGGCGTCGCGGTCATTCCGCGCAGCGGCCGGGTGGAGCATCTGTCGCAGAATTGCGCGGTCTTCGACTTCGCGTTGTCGCAAGCCGAGATGGCCGAGATCCATGCGCTGGCGGCTCCCGACGGCCGCATCGTCGACTATGCGTATTCCGGGTCGCCGAAGTGGGACTGACGCCCGATGCCGCCATCGTGCTCTTCTCCGGCGGCCAGGATTCCACCGTGTGCCTGGCTTGGGCGCTGGAGCGCTTCGGGCGCGTGGAGACCATCGGCTTCGATTACGGACAGCGGCACCGGATCGAGCTCGATGCGCGGATGCGCGTGCGCGCCCGCATGGTCGAGCGCAACCCGGTCTGGGCGCAGCGTCTCGGCGACGACCATATGGTGGCGCTTGACGCGCTGGCAGCGCTGTCCGACACCGCGCTCACGCGCGACAGCGCGATCGAGATGGCGGAAAACGGGCTGCCCACGACCTTCGTGCCGGGCCGCAATCTCGTCTTCTTCGCCTTTGCGGGTGCGCTGGCCTACCGCCGCAGCGCCAAGCATATCGTCGCCGGCATGTGCGAGACCGATTATTCCGGCTATCCGGATTGCCGCGACGACACCGTCAAGGCGATGCAGCTCGCACTCAACCTCGGCATGGACCAGAGGTTCGTGATCCATACGCCGCTGATGTGGATCGACAAGGCCGCGACCTTCGCGCTGGCGCATGCCATCGGCGGCGACGGGTTCGTCGAGCTGCTGGTGGAGGACACTCACACCTGCTATCTCGGCGACCGCTCGCAGCGGCATGATTGGGGCTATGGCTGCGGCGGCTGCCCGGCCTGCCGGTTGCGGGCCGACGGATTCGCCAAATGGAAAACGCAACAGAAAGCCGCGCCATGACACCAGCGTTGTCCGACGCTCTTCGCCACATCACCACCGCCACCATCACCACCATGCTGCTCAAGAAGGGCATCCGGCGCTGCTGGATGAAGGGCCCGATGCCGCTGCAGAAAGGGGAACGCCTGGGGGCGCGGCTCCCTGGGCTCTATCCCATGAACGAGGAGACCAAGGCGCGCTACCAGGCCTGGAAGAAGCAGGCCTGAGCCGCGCGCGCCGCGCCGATGTTCTTCGTCCTCTCCAAGGTGCTCGGCTTCTTCGCCAGCCCTTCCAATCTGATGATCGGGCTCGGGCTCGTCGGGGTCCTGCTGCTGCCGACGCGGCTCACGCGCGCGGGCCGGCGCCTGATGGTCGCGAGCCTGATCGCTCTCGCTCTGCTCGGGCTCTCGCCGCTTGGCAATGCGCTCATCATCCCGCTCGAGCAGCGTTTTCCGCCCTGGGACGACAACCGCGGGCCGCCCGACGGGATCGTGGTGCTCGGCGGCGCCATCACGCCTGATGTCTCGCTGGCGCGTAACGAGGTCGCGCTCGACGAGGCGGCCGAGCGGGTCACTGCTGCGGTCGCCCTGGCGCGGCGTTATCCGGCGGCGCGCATCATCTATTCCGGCGGCTCGGGCGCGTTGCTCTATAGTGAAGGCAGCGAAGCGGTAGCAGCTGTGCGCCTGTTCGAAAGCCTGGGCATCCCGCCGGAACGTATCATTGCCGAGGAGCAGTCGCGCAACACGGTGGAGAATGCGGTGTTCTCGCTGCTGCTGGCGATGCCGCAACCCGGCGAGCGCTGGCTGCTGGTGACCTCGGGCTATCACATGCCCCGCGCCATGGGGATTTTCCGCCGCGCCGGTTTCCCGGTCGAGGCCTACCCGGTCGACTGGCGCACGCGCGGGCCGCAGGACGCGGTTCGCCCGTTCACCACCATGGGCAGCGGGCTGCAGCGCGCCGACACCGCCGCGCGCGAGTGGGTCGGCCTCTTGGTCTATTGGCTGACCGGCCGCTCGGCGGCGCTGTTTCCGGGACCGCTCGACCCCGCTTGAGCCGGAAAGTTTCCATAACCAATTTGCCGCAACGGTACGGGGATGCCGTTGCGTGGACCAGCGACGGAAACAGACGGCTTGCGGCGCATCTGCGCCGGCTGGAGGCTTTCCGATGCGAACCTACACCCTGACGATCCAACCGGTCGCGATCGCCGGCGCCGCCACCGAGGCGCCAGCGGAACCCGCTCTCGGCGCCCGGGAGGCGCGGCTGCTCGCACTTGCGGCGACCACCCTCGCCACCACCGCCGCGGTCCTTTTGGTCTCAGAACTCGCCGTCATGCTGATCCTGTCCTGAAATCGCGAGTGTCCTGACCCTTGACGGCGACGGCGCAATGCCTATCGAAGGTGCCAAGAAACCACGATAGGGATGGCGATGGCGCTCCTCCTGCTCATCGGCAACAAGAACTATTCGTCCTGGTCGCTGCGCCCATGGATCGCCATGAAGGTAGCCGGCATCGCCTTTGCGGAGCAGGTGATCTCGCTCGATGCCGCCGACTTCAAGGAGCGCGTGCGTAAGATTTCCGGGACCGGCAAGGTCCCGGCGCTCGCCGACGGCGAGACCCAGGTCTGGGAATCGCTCGCCATCCTGGAATATCTGGCCGAGAGATTTCCGCCGGCCCGCCTGTGGCCGGCCGAGCCGGGCGCTCGCGCCCATGCCCGCTCGGTCGCAGCCGAGATGCATTCGGGCTTTACGCCCCTGCGCCGGCACTACCCGATGAATGTGCGGCGGCCGGTGCAGCGGCGGGAGCCCACCGCCGAGGTTGCCGAGAATATCGGTCGGATCGACGCCATGTGGGCCGATTGCCGCACCCGCTTCGGCCAGAGCGGACCTTTCCTGTTCGGCGCATTCGGGGCGGCCGACGCCATGTACGCGCCGGTCGTGTCCCGCTTCCACACCTACGGGGTCGACGTCGGCCCGGTGGCACGTGCCTATATGGCGGCCGTTATGGGGCTTTCGGCCTGGGCGGAATGGTGCGCCGCCGCCCGTGAGGAGCCCTGGGTGCTGCCGCACGACGAGGTCGATTGGCCGGTCGTGCTGCCGGTGTGACTTTTTGACTGCGATTCCTCGCCAAAAGTGCCGAGGATGTGTATTGATTCCGGCGCGCGAACAAAAAATATACGCGCGCCCGCCGCTTCCTCGATCCTGGGGAGGCGCGGGGAGGGGAGTCATTCCAACCGCGGGATCATCATTTTCCCTGCTGCCGGAGCTGTCATCATGCGATATCGCGTTATCGCCGTCTTTTCGGTTGTTCTTTCCATTCTTGCAACTTGCGGCCTTGCCGCTGCGCAAGACAGTCAAAAAAACGACGTCAAGGGACTGTTTCTGTTGACGGATTTCCCGGCCGTCAGCGTTCGGCCGGGGACTACATCGACCGTCAATCTGCGCCTGCAGAACTACAATCTGCCGCCCGAACGGTTCGCGCTCTCGGTCGCCGGCGTGCCCACCGGCTGGACCGCGACCCTGGTCGGTGGCGGCCAGCCCATCGCGGCCGTCATGCCCGCCACCAATGCCAGCGTCTCGCTCGAGCTTCGCCTCGACGTGCCGAAGGATGCCCCGGTCGGGACCACGAACTTCACCGTGGCCGCCAAGGGCAGCGCCACCAATCTCGAGCTGCCGATCGCCGTTACCCTCGCCAAGGATCTGCCAGCCAAGCTCACGGTGACGCCGCAGCTTCCGGACCTGCGCGGCAATCCCAAATCGAGCTTCGAGTATCAGCTCTCGATCAAGAACGACAGCGGCAAGAAGCTGACCGTCGCGCTCGGCGCGGATGCGCCGCCGAACTTCGACGCGACCTTCACGGAGCAATACGGCAGCCAGGAATTGAGCGCGGTGCCAATCGATGCCGGCCAGTCCAAGGACGTCAAATTGAAGGTACGTCCGCCCAGCACGGTCGCCGCCGGCAAATACAAGGTCACGGCGCGAGTCGTGGCGGAAGACGCCAACGTGACCACTGACCTTGGCCTGGAGGTCAGCGGCCAGCCGAAGATCGATCTCGCCGGCCGCGAAGGCGTGCTCTCCGCCAAGGCGACCGCCGGCGTCGATACCGTCGTCGCGATCGTGCTCACCAATACCGGCGATGCGGCGGCCGAGGACATTACGCTCACCGGGACCGCGCCGACCGGCTGGAAGGTCACCTTCGATCCCAAGAGCGTCGACAAGATCGCGCCCAACGACACCAAAGAGGTGCAGGCGACCATTACGCCGCCCGAGAAGGCGATCGCCGGCGATTATGTCACGACGCTGCGCGCCAACTGGCGCGGCGACTCGGCCCAGGCGAGCTTCCGGGTCGGCGTCGCCACCTCCACGATCTGGGGGATTTATGGCGTCGGCCTCATCGGCATCGCCCTCCTGGTCCTGGTGGGCGCGGTGGCGAGGTTCGGACGGCGATGAGCGAAATCCTCATCGAGGCCAAGAATCTCGTCAAGCGCTACGACGGGGTCCCCGTCGTCAAGGACGTCTCGTTCTCGGTGGCGCGCGGCGAGATCTTCGGGCTGCTCGGTCCCAACGGAGCCGGCAAGACCACCACCATCCTGATGTTGCTCGGATTGAGCGAGATCTCGGAGGGAGAGGCGCGCGTGGTCGGCTACGATCCGGTGCGCGAGCCGCTCTCGGTCAAGCGCCGGGTGGGCTATCTGCCCGACTCGGTCGGCTTCTACGACAACCTCACCGCAGCCGACAACATGCGCTACATGGCGCGGCTGATCGGGTTGACGCCGCAGCAGCGCGAGGAGCGGATCAAGTCGTCGCTGGAGCATGTCGGTCTCACCGGCGTGGCGGACCGGCGCGTGACCACCTTCTCGCGCGGCATGCGCCAGCGGCTGGGGCTCGCCGAGATCCTGATGAAGGACGCCCAGATCGCGATCCTGGACGAGCCCACCTCGGGCCTCGACCCGCAGGCGACCGTGGAGCTGCTCGAGATCATCCGCAACCTCAAGCACCATGGCGTGAGCGTATTGCTGTCCTCGCATCTGCTCGAGCGCGTGCAAAGCGTGTGCGACCGGGTGGCGCTATTCAACGAAGGCAAGATCGTGCTCATCGGCACCGTGGCCGAGCTCGGCCGCCAGGTGCTGGGCGGCGGGACCTATGTGGATATCGAGGCGCAAGGCCAGGGGCTGGCCGAGCGGCTGGCGACCGTGCCGGGCGTGCGCGGCGTCGAGACCACGGCACCCAACTGCTTCCGGCTGCTGGCCGAGGGCGACGTGCGGCCGGAAGCCGCCGCCGCCGTGGTCAATGCCGGTGGCCGCCTGCTGCGGCTCTCGGTCGAGGAGCCCAGCCTGGAGATGATCTACACCCGATACTTCCAGAACTTCTCGAATGAGGGAGCGCGGCATGCGGCGTGAGGGCTCACCCTTTCAGGGTCTTGGAGTGGTCATTCTCAAAGAGCTGTCGGACCACCTGTCGAGCTGGCGCATGCGGGTGCTGGAATGGCTGGTGGTCATCGCCGCGGTGGCGGTCCTGGTTCCGCCGTTCGGGGCGATCCAGCAGATCAAGGAGAACATCGCCGAGGACCCGTTCCTGTTCCTGAAGCTGTTCACCCGGGCGGGCGGCGCGCTGCCGCTCGCAGCGGTGCTGTCGTTCCTGGTGCCGCTGGTCGCGATCGGGCTCGGCTTCGATCTCGTCAACAGCGAGCACAATCAGCGCACGCTCAGCCGCGTGCTGTCGCAGCCGATCTATCGCGATGCTCTGCTCCTCGGCAAGTTTCTCGCCGGCCTCGCCACCATCTCGATCAGCATGCTCGCGCTCTGGCTCTTGATCATCGGGCTCGGCGTGTTCCTGCTCGGCATTCCGCCGGGCGCCGAGGAGATGGCGCGCGCGTTCATCTTCCTCGGGGTGACCATCGCCTATGCGGGGGTGTGGCTGGCGCTCGCACTGTTGTTCTCGACCGTGTTCCGCTCGCCGGCGACCGCGGCCTTGATCACGCTCGGGCTCTGGCTGTTCATGACCATCCTGTGGCCGATGCTGTCGCCAGCAATCGCCAGCATCGTGCTGCCGTCGAACGATGTCCTGCAGGTTCTCAGCAACCAACAGGCGTTTGCGCGGCTCGCTCCGAGCGCCCTCTACAACGAGGTGATCGCGGTGGTGCTCGATCCCTCGGTGCGTTCCACCCAGCAATCGATGTTCGCCGCCATGGGGCTGGTGCTGATCGAGCGCGGCGCCATCCCGGACGCGCCGATCCCGATCCTGCAGAGCCTGCTGGTGGTCTGGGGCCAGATCGTGGGGCTGGTCGCGGGCTCGATCCTGCTGTTCGTGACCAGCTACATCGTGTTCCAGCGCCAGGAGGTACGCGCTTAAATTCCTCCCGGGCCGCGCGCGCAAAAAAGAGGGCGGCGCTATGGGCCGCCCTCTCGCAATTTTAACCTGCCGCGGTCAGACGTCGATGACGGCCACGATCTTGAGCGTATCGGGCTCTACCACCACGATCTCGTCGTTGACGATGAAGTAGCGGTAGCCGCGCCACTCCGGATGCACGGTGATGATCACTTCCGGAACCTCGACGATGTGGACGGTGCGCGGAACCACGGTGCCGACGTTGAGCGAGAAGTCGACCTTGCTCATCCGCGGGGCATTCTTCTCCTTGAACACCGTCTCGCGGATCTTGGTACGCTGCTCGCTGGTGAACGAGACAGTGGTGTTACTGCGGTTCTCGCGCTCGCCCTGCTGGACGCGGTCACGATCGCCACCCTGCACGCGATCCCGGTCGCCCTGGGCACGGTCCGGCTCACGCCCCTGGACCCGTTCCTGATCGCGCTGGTTCTGGCCCTGTGTCTGGGGCTTGGTCTTGTCCTGCTCACGCTCGGTTTGACCCTGGGTCTTGGCTTTGGACTTGTCCTGGTCGGCCTGACCCTGGGTCTTGCCCTTGGCGTTGTCCTGCACGTGCTCGGCCTGGCCTTGGGTCTTGCCCTTGGCGTTGTCCTGCACGTGCTCGGCCTGGCCCTGGGACTTGCCCTTGGCATTATCCTCCACGCGCTCCGCCTGGCCCTGGGTCTTGCCGGTCTCCGGGCGTGCGGCTTGGCCCTGCGTCTGACCCTTCGCGCCACCCTGGCCCTCGCGCTGCATCTGACTGGCCTTCGGGGCCTCACTTCCCTTAACGCTGCCCTGTTGGCCTTTTTCCTGCGGGGCTCCGCCGCCGCCCGGCTGGATGTTCTGGCTCGCCGCCGCCAAGGTGCCGGCCAAGAGCGCGGCAGTCGACATGATCAAGAGCTTGCTTCTCATTTTCTCGTTCCTCCGAAAGGTAGCCCTCGCCAGTGCCCACTAAGCGTAAAAATGCCGGAACCTCGCGATAGTTCCTCCGCTGCGTCGATCTTGCCCGATTGGTAAAAGGCGCGGTCGCGTTCCGGCGCAATGAGAGATTTGACGGAACAAACACCCATCCGTTCGCGTTTTGCGTTTACGCGTATTCTTTAGGCGAGGCTTGCCATGAGATACCAAGTCTATTCGGGACCGCGCGGCTCCGGAGCTATCGCTCCGCTGGAGCGGGAACGCATGCTGTTCAAGGAAGCCGATACGCTCGATGCCGCGCTCGGCTGGGCGCGGCATTTGTCGGCGAGCGGCCGGGTGCCGCTGCTGATCGAGGGTGACGATGGCACCCGGCTGGACAAGCAGGCGATCGCGGCCGCGCTTGCGCATAGCGAGCACGCGGCAGCCGGGCATGCGGCCGGCGATCGCGACAAGAATTGAGAGGGCTCAGCTCCGGCGCGGCTTCCGCCACCGGAGGGCCGCGCGTGGGAAGCGCGGTGGCAATCGGGCAGAGCGCGTCAGCCAGTAATCTTCTTCCAGCCGTCGCGTGCCAATCCGGTCAGGCTGTCCACGTTCTTGCCGACCACATCCCAATTCACCATGGGCTGGGGTCCTGATGCGGCGGTCTTGTCCGCCACATAGGCGCCCCCGATGGTCAGCGCGCCGCCGATGATGATGCCGAGTATCAGACGCATGCGACTCTTCCCATGGCTTTTCGCGCCGGCTGCGGGGCCAGCAGCGCGGCACGAAGGTGACGGTCCGAAACGAATGTCCGCAAGACCATTATGACGTCCGCCCGCAACGATCGAAGCGCCCGCCCGGCGGGGGCCGCGTCTTGGCAACTCCCACCGCGACTTGTGCGCAATACTACGGCCCGCGCTTGCCGGCAACGCCGCCTCATCCTTTCCGCGAACTATGCGTCCAATTTGCGATTGGCACCGGGCCTCGGGAATGCGCATGCCTTGGGCGGCCCGCCGGACGCAAGATCGCAATTCAAAGGAATATCGCAAGCCATTGATATTAAAGATGATGCGCCCTCGGCTACGAGACCGGTCAGGGTCCCGGCCGGGCGCAATTTTTTTGCGCCGGTCGGGCATTTCGCTGCTATATTTGCCTTCCTGCACCAAAATTTCGTCATGCATTGCACAAAGCAAGAAGGTGGTCCGGGTGTTTGAGTTCGAGAGTTCCATGTTGAAAACGCACAAGTTCCAGATCGGGCAGACCGTGTGCTTCACGTCACGGCCGATCGGGCATATGGCAGTGAACGATGCCTATCTGATCGTGAAGCTGCTTCCCTCCGACGGCGACGATTATCAATACCGCATCAAGAGCGCGAATGAAGCGTTCGAGCGCGTGGCCAAGGAAAGCCAGCTCGACCGCTATTGATCCGGGTTGGGCGAGCGACCGCGTGACGGGCAGTGGCCGCGGCGGTCGGATTCCGTGCTAGTGGTGGCCTCGATGGGACACATGTCCGGTATTGCCGAACCATGGATGGCAGGCTTCCAACCGGGGATCGCCTCGCTGGCGTTGCCGCTGTGGTCGGCGGCTGCGATAGCGGTGCTCTATGTCGCCTTCCGCGCCTTCATCCTGGGCCGCAGCGGTCCGGAGGAGCTCGCCGAGGCGCTCACGCGCGTCGGCCTGCTGCTATTCGTAGCGGCGCTCGGGTGGGCGGTCCTCGAAGCCACCTCTGCGGGCAACATTGCGGCGGAGCGCCGTGCCCTCGATGCGCGCCTGCACGAGCTCACGACGCGGGCGGTCGTGCCCGGCTCGGCGCTGGCCTGTCTCGATGGCGGCGCCGGCGAGCTGGTCGAGGCGTCCTGCGAGAAGGCGCTGTTCGCAACCCCCGAGGCGGCGGCCGCATCCGTCGCTTATGTGACGGCGCAGCTGTCTCTGCTCGCCGAGGGCAGCGAGTACGAGCGCCGCAGCGGCACCAATTACGAATCGGCGCTGGGCGGGCTGCGCCGTGCGGTCGAGACCGACCGTTTCGGCATCGTGGCCCATGTGCTCGCGGACCGGGACAGCTGCACGGCCGAGCGATGCAGCGCCTTTGCGCTGCTGCGCGACAGCGGCCAGGTGGCCGACAATCTGAGCGGGCGCAAATACGACACGGTCGTCCTGCGCCACGCCAGCGAGTGGCTGCAGTCGGCGCTTTCCCTGGTGGCGACCAATACGGCTACGCCGCTGCCCCCATCCTCGGCGCCGGCCGCGGCGGTGCTGCCTGCGCCGCCTGCGCAAGCTTCGGCCGCCGCGGCGCCCGGCAAGCCCAACGGCCTCTACTTCCCGTCGTCGGCGTCGATTCCGCCGGTGAGCATCATGACGCCTGAACCGACCGGCGGCCCACAGCCCGCCGCTGCGCCCGCCGATGCCGCGGCCAAGCCGCCGGCAGCCGCCGCGCGCAAGCCAGCTGCTGCGACAACCCAGCAGGCGCGGCGACCGGCCGTTCCCGGAGCCGCTCCCGCAGCCGGCGACCAATAATCCGCCCCGCGCCGCTCGCGCTGCCGTCTGATCCGTTGCGCAACACCCATCCGGTCCGTAGATATCCCCCGTGGCGCTTCATCTCATCAAACTCTGCGTCGGCTGCGACTCGGTGAAGGATCTGGAGGATTGGATCCGCACCAGACTCAAGGAGCGCAAGCGGCGCGGCTTGGCGCGCGAGCACCTGCATACCACCCGCATGGTACCCAAGCGCGCCGACGAGCTCGTTGACGGCGGCTCGCTCTATTGGGTCATTCGCGGCCAGGTCATGTGCCGGCAACCGATCATCGCCATCCGTCCGTTCGTGGACAAGGAGGGCGTCGGCCGCTGCCGGGTGGCGCTCAACCCGAAGCTGACCTTGGTCGAGCCACGGCCATGGCGCGCCTTCCAGGGCTGGCGCTATCTGGCGGACAAGGATGCGCCGCGCGATCTCGACCGTGCCGCGCCGGGGGCGAAAATGATGCCGGAGGCGCTGCGGCGGGAGTTGCGGGAGCTCGGCCTGTTGTGATCCTCAGAGCATTTTCCGGAAAGGCTCGCCCCCGCGAATGTAGGGGTGGAATCCGGTTTTCCGTCCGAAAATGCGACAAATGCAAAAACGCCAGGCCCGCTCATTGACCCCATTTGGCGAAGGCCTCGTTGAAGGCGCGTTCGCCGCCGGCGCCTTTCTCGATGCTCAGCGTGTAGGTGGCGCCGCTCTCGAACACCAGCGTCAGGTCGAGCCAGTTCTGCGTCCGCAGGCGCTGGATGTTTGCCCGCACCACGTCCTCCACTCCCAGCAACCCGAACATGAACTGGCCGGGCGCGATGTTGATGCTGGTGCCGACCAGAGATTCGCCGGCATCGGTTTCCGCGCCCTTCATGGCGATATTGGAGATGCGGGCGATGCCGCCGAACGGCAGCTCCGCCGGCTTGGCGAAGCGCAATTCCAGCAGATGGCTCATGCCGGCGCCGGCATCGGTAACTCGGCTCAGCGTCAGGTTCAGCGCGATGTGTTGCTGGGGAATCTCGGCGTCCAGGGTCACCACCGTGTCGGCCTTGCCGGACGCCCCCCCGGGCTCCATGCGGGTCCGCCAGATGGCCTTGCCCTCGACCGCGGTCCCGGTCCGGCCCGCTTGACCGCCCTCGGCGAGAACCGCCCGTTGCGTCAGGGGGGCGGCGGCTCCCGGCCAAGAGACCGGCCAAGAGACCGGCCATGAGACCGGCCATGAGGGGAGCCCGGAGGTGAGCCCGGCGAGGTCCATCCCGCCCACCACATAAGCGTATCCCAAGGCCCCGGCCCCGACCACGATGCCGGTGACCAGCACATAGGCGACGGCGAGCTTGAGCAGGGAGCGCGATTTGCGCGGCTCGGCGGGCCAGCCGGGCTCATCCTCCTCAGGGTCTGCCGCTTCGCTCTGCCGACTTGGCGGCCTCCGGCCGTTGTCCGCATAAGCCGTGTCCCAGCGTGGTCGCGCCGGGCCCCTGGGCCCGCTCGGATCATTGGCCGGTTCCGGCAAGGATTCGCGCCGCTGCGCCCGCGCCTTCTCGCGGGAGGAGGTGGGCCAGGTCGCCTCGACGACCGGCTCGCGCTGCGGGGTGCGCGGGGCCGGTACGCCCTCCTCCGGAAACTCGATGCGCCGCACCGCATTCCGGAATGCCTGCTCCTCCCGCATGATATCGGCGTCGGTGCAGGGCTCGTTCGAGGAGATCAGCCGTTTGAGCAGGGCCTTGTGCTCCCGGTCATAGATCGCGCCGCGCGCCGCGTAGGCGTCGCGCTCCAGCGACTCCACCGCCCGCGACAGCAATGTGTAGTAGTCGACCCTCAGCACCATCGGACTGCCGACCCGCGCGCCTGCCCTGGCTGTCGAGTATTGCTGAAGATTCTATCAGACGAAAGCCTGGCAGGCGAAAGCCGGTGGCGGGCGCCGTCGGCGTCGCCAGCCTGAAGGATCGAGATCAGGCCGCCCGGAAGTAGGACGCCCCGAGCATCTCGCGCGCGTCGGCGGCGCTGGCGACGTTATCGCCCAGGATCTCGATGATGCGCCCCGCCTTCTCGACCAGCGCCGCATTGCTCGGCGCCAGCTTGCCTCTCTCCAGGTAGAGGTTGTCCTCGAGCCCGACCCGCACGTGGCCGCCGAGCAGCACCGCCTGCGCCACCATGGGAAACTGGTGGAGCGAGATGCCGAAGGCGAACCAGAGCGAGGTGGGCGGCAACAGGTTGCGCATATAGGTCATGGCCTCGGGCGTGGCCGGCTGCCCCCAGGCGATCCCGAGGCAGATCTGGAACATGCCGGGCGGCTTGATGTGGCCGGTCTCGATCATGCGCTTGGCCAGCAGCAGATGCCCGGTCTCGAACACCTCCAGCTCCGGCAGCACGCCGGCATCGCGGATCGCGACCGCCATGGTGGCCAGATGCTCGGGCGTGTTGATGAACACCCGCGAGCCCATGTTCAGGCTGCCCATGTCGAGGCTGCAGATGTCGGGACGCAGCTCGACCACGTGGCGCACGCGTTCTTCCGGCAGCTTGAGATTGGTGCCGGGTCCGGGCTTGAGCGGATCGTCAGCGCCGGGCACGAAGCGCGCGCCCGGCCCGGTCGTCAGGTTGATCAGCACATCGCAGCCGCTTGCGCGGATGCGCTCCACCACCTCGCGATAGAGCGCGCCGTCCATGCTGGGGCGGGTGGTTTTCGGATCGCGGACGTGGATATGCACGATGGCGGCGCCGGCCTGCGCGGCCTCGATCGAGGAGCGCGCGATCTCCTCGGGCGTGACCGGCACCGCCTGGTTCTTGGGCGGCGAATCCGCCGAGCCGGTGACCGCGCACGAGATCATGACCTTGCGTTGCATGTATCTTGCTCCCCGGCTGCCGTGCTTCGATCATACCGCCACATTGTCGATCAGTCGCGTGCGGCCCAGTCGCGCCGCGACCAGGAGCCGGATGGGACCGTCATGCACGGAGCCGACCGGCAGCAGGGTGTCGGCATGGCGCGCCTCGAGATAGTCGAGCGCGAAGCCTGATTGCGCGATCGCGGCGCGGCCCTGCGCGAGGGTGCCGGCCAGTTGCGCGCCGGCCGCGATCTCCCCGGCGCAGTCCGCGAGCACGCGATGGAGCGTCGGCGCGACCGCGCGCTCCCGCGCCGACAGATAGGCGTTGCGCGAGGAGAGCGCGAGACCGTCAGGCTCGCGCACCACGGGGGCGCCCAGGATCTTGATCGGGAGATCGAGGTCGCGCGTGAACCTCGTGATGACCTTGAGCTGCTGGTAGTCCTTCTCGCCGAAGACCGCGATGTCCGGCCGGCATTGCAGGAACAGCTTGGCGACCACCGTTGCCACGCCGGCGAAGAAGTGCGGGCGGAAACCGTCCTCGAGACCGACGCGCGCGGGTCCGCCCGGCACGATCTCGAGCGCATAGCCCGGCGGATACATGGTCTGCGTCGCCGGCGCCCAGATGAGATCGGCGCCCGATCCGGCGAGCGCCTCGAGGTCGGCGTCGAGATTGCGCGGATAGGACGCCAGATCCTCGCTCGGGGCGAACTGCGCCGGATTGACGAAGATCGACACGATCACCCGGCCGGCCCGCCGGCGCGCCAACTGCACCAGGGCCAGATGCCCCTGGTGCAGCGCCCCCATGGTCGGCACCAGCGCGATACGCTGCTGTGCCCGGCGCAGCCGCGCCACCGCCCGATGCAGCGCCGGTAACGTGCGCACGACGCGTGGTTGTCGGGGCATGATGGGCCTGATCCCTCGTGGGGCGTGAAACTTATCAGGAACTTTGTTGCTGCGCGAACCGCACCCTACGCGGGTCGTCCCTGCAGAAGCAGGGACCCATACTCCATGTCCTCTCGATGGACTGCGGCGTATGGGTCCCGGCTCGGCGGCCGCTTCGCGGCCTTGGCCGGGACGACGAAGATCTCAACGCCCCTGCGCCCCGCCATTAATGGTTAAACCAGCCGATCCGCCACCAACCCTTGACCCCGTTCCGCGCCCGGATAGGACTTGAAGCCTCCGAGGTGGCGTCATGTCCGTACCAAGTAGTACGAGGCGGCCCGTATCCGCGCACGTGGTCGTGCTCGGCAATGAGAAAGGCGGCTCCGGCAAGTCGACGCTGGCGATGCATGTCGCAGCCGCGCTGATGAATGCCGGGCAGCGGGTCGCGAGCATCGATCTCGACTCGCGCCAGAAGAGCTTCACCCGCTACGTCGAGTTCCGGCGCGATTGGGCCAAGCGCAAGGGCCTCGACCTGAAGATTCCGGCCCACACCTGCATGCGGCGCGGATCGACTCTCAAGCTCGACGAGAACGAGGCGATCGAAGCCGCCCAATTCGCCGACGCGATCTCCGCGATCGAGCAAAGCCATGATTTCATCGTCATCGACACGCCGGGCGCCGACACCCATCTGACCCGGCTGGCGCATTCGCTCGCCGACACCCTGATCACGCCGCTCAATGACAGTTTCGTCGACTTCGATGTGCTCGGCACGCTCGACCCGATCACGCTGGTGGTCACCGGCGAGGGGCCCTATGCCCAGATGGTGCGGGAAGCGCGCCGGCAGCGGCGGGAGATCGATTTCCTACGCATGGATTGGGTGGTGGTGCGCAACCGCATGTCGCAGGTCGGCGAGCGCCAGGACGGCTTGGTCGGGGCGGGCCTCGAGCAGCTGGCGGCGCGGCTCGGTTTTCGCTGCGTCGAAGGATTTGCCGAACGGGTCATCTACCGCGAGCTGTTTCCGCGCGGCCTGACCGCGCTCGATGCCGTCGCCGCCGGCGAGCCCGGTGCGCGGCCGGGCGCGGAGCAGGCGGACGCGCAACACGTGGGCGTGCAGCAGGAGGTCCTGCGGTTGCTCGAGGGCCTCCAGCTGCCGCTCAACGAGACCGGGCGGCGCCGCTCGGCGGCGCGGCAGGAATGGTTTGCCGCCCAGCGCAGCCCGCTCGAGGTGCACGACTTCATCCGCGCCTGAGAGCGCCTGCGCCTGAGGGCGCCCAGCGCCCTGATCGGCCGCCCCCGGGCATTGCGCCGGGCCCCGGATATCGCCACCTTTAGGGACGATCAACGGGTGTTCCATGGCGCAAGACCGCAGCGACCGGACTCCGGCTCCGGCGGGTCGAAGCGGTGATCCGGCCGAAGCTTCCTCGTCTTCGGAGATCGACGCTTTTCTGGCCCGGGTGCGTGAGCTCGAGCCTTCGACCGCGGCCGGCACGCGCGGCCGGCTGATCTTTGCCCTCGATGCCACCATGAGCCGGCAGCCGACCTGGGACACCGCTTGCCGGCTGCAGGCCGATATGTTCCGCGAGGCCGCCTCGATCGGCGGCCTGGATATCCAGCTCGGCTACTACCGCGGCCTGACCGAATGCCGGGTCTCCGGCTGGGTCGGCGAGGCCGAGCGCCTAGCCCACCTGATGTCGGCCATCGATTGCCGCGGCGGCCGCACCCAGATCGGCAAGATCATTGCGCATGCGGCGCGCGAGACCCGCAAAGCCAAGGTGCAGACGCTGGTGTTCGTGGGCGACGCCATGGAGGAGAACCTGGACGATCTCTGCCACGCCGCCGGCGAGCTCGGGCTCCTGTCGGTGCCGGCCTTCATGTTCCAGGAGGGCGGCGATCCGGTGGCCGAGCAGGCCTTTCGCGAGATCGCCCGCCTCACCCGTGGCGCCTATTGCCGCTTCGATCCCGGCGCTGCCCACGAGCTGGCGGCGCTGCTGCGCGCGGCCGCAGCCTTCGCGGCCGGCGGCATGCGCGCGCTCGCCGACCTCTCGGCCCGCCGCGACGCCGGCGCCATCAAGCTGCTGCAGCAGATGAGATAGGCATGAACGAGAAAACCTGCCTACGCGCAGAGAGTATTCTCAAAGCACGGCATCTCCTGTTCGTTGCCGCGGATGAGCTGAGGTATGCGCACGTCTTCAAGAAGCGATCATGCTTTGTTGGGGGCGCACAGGGCTTCACTCCCTCGCCCCGGAGGGGAGAGGGTGGGGTGAGGGGGCCACGATGTTTCCGTATCGCACCGCCGGAGCCCCCTCATCCCACCTTCTCCCAAGCGAAGTCGGATATATCCGACTTCGCCACCATTCATGTCCAAAGTCGAATAAATCCGACTTTGGATGGGAGAAGGAGTGAAACGTCGTGCTCGCCTAACCAAGGAGGCATCTTCTCCGGCTTTTCCGGCGAGCCGTCTGAATGCTTTGGCGCGTCCGCGGGGACGAGCGGGCGGAGAAGCAGGCCGACCAAGGGCTCCGCCGATGCCTGAGATCATCTTCGGCATCCTGGTGCTGGCGCTGCTGTTGTGGGCGAGCAATGCCTTTGCCAGCGTCGATCCGCGCAAGCTCGCCCCGGTGGTGAAATTCGCCGGCGGGTTCGGCGCGCTCGGCGGCGCCGCGTTCCTGGCGGCCCGCGGGCAGTTCCAGCTGGCGGTTCCGCTCGGCTTTGCGGGGCTGGGATTGCTGGGCTGGCTGCCCGGAAAGCTCGCCGGCTTCGGCGCCCGTACGCAGAAGAGTCCCGGGCAGACCTCGCGGGTGCGCTCCGCCTTCGTGGAGATGGAGCTCGATCACGACACCGGGGCGATGCGCGGGCGCATTCTCGCCGGCCCCCGCGAGGGCGTTACCCTCGATATCCTCGATGTCGCGACCGTGGTCGGTTTCCTCCCCGAGATCGACGAGGAAAGCCGCTCCCTACTGATCGCGTATCTGGACCGCCGGGCGCCCCGATGGCGTGAAGACGTGCAGGGTGACACGGCAGCGCGGCACGGGAGCCCGCGCCGGGGCGGCAAAATGACTGAAGAGGAGGCTTATCAGATCCTTGGCGTGCAGCCGGGGGCGAGCGCCGCGGAGATCGGGCGCGCGCACCGCGCGCTCATGAAGAAACTCCACCCCGACCAGGGGGGGTCGACGTATCTGGCTGCCCGCGTCAATGAAGCCAAGGATGTTCTTCTGCGCCGTCATCGCTGATCACTCCGTACGCAACCAATCTAGCCTACAAATCTTAAGCGACTCCGGCTCCGGTTTCCGCGCCCTGTTAAGCGCCGCCATCGGTTGTCGATGGTCGTTCAGTTCTTGATCGTCATGCAGTCGACGTCGTTGTGCTTGAGATAGTTGCAGGCCGCCTCGGCCTGGTCCTTGCCGAGCCCGGCGAAGCGGGCGCGGTATAAAGTGGCGTCACCCTTGTTCACGCTTTCCGTGAAGGCATCGGCGCTCGCCAGGAACTTCGACGCTTTGCTCTGCACCGCGCTCAGGCGCTGCTTGGCTTCGCCCTCGGCCGGAAAGGCGCCGACCTGGATGATCCAGCCGGCATGTTGAGCCTGGGGCGCCGGCGCGCTGTGCGCCGCTGCGACCGGCGCCGGGGCCGGCGGGGGCGCGGCTGCGGCGATCGGGACCGACGCCGCTTCTGCCGCTGGTGCGGTGGTCACGCGTGCGGGCAGGCCAGCGATCGCGCCCGGACGCGTTCCGGGCGGCGGGAAGGGCAGCACCGCCGCCTTTACTGGCGCAATGGCGCTCGGTTGCGGGGTCGATTGCGTGGTCGCGGGTGCGGCCGGCTCGGCCGCGGCCGGCAGCTGCAGCGGTGCCAGCGAGGCGGTTTGCACTGCGCTGCCCGGTTTCACCAGGACGGTCTTGACCATGACGGGATGGATCGGATCTTCCGAGCCGACGGCGGGCGTGTTGCGCGCCGCAGGTGCCGCGTTGGTCGCCGCCCAGCGCGGAACCTGGACCGTGGTGCTGGCGCCTGGGTCGGATTTCGACGTCAGGGTGATTGGGACACTGGTGGCGGAGGCGACCGCATAGCCCTGCGGCGCCGATTTAGCTTCCGGCTTGGCATCGGGTTTGGCGGCACCGAGCGTGACCGGCACGCTGCTCGCGGATGCCAGCCCGAAACCTGCAGGAACGGATTTGGTTTCCGGCTTGCCCTTGGTGGCCGGTTTGGCATCGGCTTTGGCATCCGGCTTGGCCGAGGTCACCGTGACCGGCACGCTCGCGGCGGCCGCCACTGCGTACTTGGCTGCGAACTTGGGATCGGGCTTCGGATCGGGCTTCGGATCGGACTTGGGCTCGGACTTGGCATCGATCTTGGTATCGGCCTCGGCGACCAGCGGCGCGCTGCGCTGCACTGCCGCCTGCGCGATGTGGTCGTGGATCAGCTCGCGCATGCGCTCGTCGCGGCTGCCGGCGCTGCTGCCGCCGAACACGACCGCGACCAGGTAGCGGTTGTCGCGATGCACCGAGGTCACGATGTTGAAGCCCGACGCGCTGATATAGCCGGTCTTGATGCCGTCGACGCCGTCCACATTGCCCAAGAGGCGATTGTGGTTGCCGATCGCTTCGCCGTGATACTCGAACACGCGGGTCGAGAAATACTTGTAGTAACGCGGAAAGCGTTCCTGGATGGTGCGGCCCAGCAGAGCCTGGTCGCGCGCGGTGGTGACCTGCTCGTCCGCCGGCAGGCCCGAGGCATTGTGATAGACCGTGTGCGCCATGCCGAGCGCCTGCGCCTTGCGGGTCATCAGCTTGGCGAAGGTCTCCTCGTCGCCGGCGATGCTTTCCGCCACCACCACGGCTGCATCGTTGGCCGAGCGGGTCACGATGCCCTTGATGGCGTCCTCGACCCGGATGGTCTGGCCGTTGTGCAAGCCGAGCTTGGTCGGCGACTGGATCGCGGCGTGCTCGGATACCTCGAGTGAACTGTCGAGCTTGAGCTTGCCCGCCTCGAGCTGCTCGAACAGGAGATAGAGCGTCATGATCTTGGTGAGCGAGGCCGGGTGACGCAGCGCGTCCGGGTTGGAGGCGTGCAGGATCGCGCCCGAATTGCCGTCCACCACGATGTCCGAATAGCGTGGCTCGTCGCTGACCGCTTCGGTCTTGCTGGTTTCGCTCGATTCGAGGTGCTTGCGGCGGGAACGCGCATCCGACGTGTCGCTCGACACCGCGAGCACGGACACTGCCGCAACGAGGCTGAAGACACCAAAGCGAAGCCCGCTCAGGGCCCCGATCCCCCTAACCAACATGCGTCCCCCGTCTATCTTGCCGCCCAGGCGTCCTACCCGAGTTCCGAACCCCTGTCGGCCTCCCCACGATACGCAAGGGACCGGCCAAAAGAGGCAAAATTCGGATTGCCCTGGGCCTTTCTTCACCCTTTCCAGCCGGGCATCGGTCAAATCGCGCGCCGAATGCTGGACTAATCGACGCTTCGAGCAACGCTAGGGGAGGCCAATTGCCAAAGCGTTAACCCGCCGGGCTTCGGGCCAGCGCCATGTTGCGCTGCAAAAATAGACCTTGACTTTTGTGCAGTGCAATATAAATAAATGAGGTGTTGGCGAGCTTTGGCGCGGGGACCCAGGCGGGGTCTCTGGCGAGGGCGAAACTGGCTGCGGACATTCCGGCCGCGCCGCGAAAGGCAAGGGATACCATGAAGAGCTTCGAGGACATGCAGAAGTTCGGCAAGGATAATGCCGAGGCCACGATGAAGACGCTGGGTGCGGTCTCGAAGAGCGTCCAGACCATTGCGGTCGAGATGGCGGACTACTCGAAAAAGGCGTTCGAGGACGGTGCCGCCGCGACCGAGAAGCTGATGGGCGCCAAGTCGATGGAGAAGGCGGTCGAAGTGCAGAGCGACTACTTCAAGACCGCCTATGAAGGATTTGTGTCGCAGACCGCCAAGCTCGGAGAGCTCTATGCGGGTCTGGCGCAGGAGGCCTACAAGCCCTTCGAAAGCTACGTCAGCAAGGCGGCGGCCGCAAAATAACGCGCCCGCCGTTCCGCTCGACCACGTGGAAAGCCCGACCCTCCGTCGGGCTTTTTTGCATGCGGGGCTGCGCCCCTACGCGGCCGAGCCCGCGCCGAGCGCGGCTGAGCCTGCGCCCCGGGCGACCAAATCGTCATCGCGGCTTGACTTGGCGCGGGGCCGGCGCGAGTAAGTTGCCAGCGAGCGTTGCGGATCGGTCGATGCGCGTGATCGCGGACCGGCTCGGCGAAGCGCCGGGCAAGGGTTGGCGCCAGCTCGCCGTCTCCGTCGCATTCTGCGCTTCGCCTGCTTGAACTTGGCTCTTCGCCTGAATTTGATCCGTCAAAATAGCTCATCGCCGGAGAGGTTCCGCATGACCGAGTTGGAGGAGGGCGCCGAGGCGCCGGTCACCGCAAGCACCGTCGGCACGGTAAAAAAGCCCGCCAGGATGGTATGCGCGATCTCCGGCAAGGAGCGGCCGCGCCGCGAGATGATCGCGCTCGATGCGGTTCGGCCGAGCCTGGCCGAGCGGATCCGGCGCGACCGTCCCGATCTCGCCGCCGATGCGCTCATCAGCCTGGCCGAGCTGGCGCGGTTCCGTACCCTGTATGTGGAGGAGCTGCTGCTGGCGGAGAACGGCGAGCTGACCGAGCTCGATCGCCAGGTCGCCGAAAGCATCGCCACCCACGAGACCCTGGCCGAGAACACCGACGAGGAATTCGAGGAGCAGTGGACGCTGGCCGAGCGGCTCTCCGATCACCTGGCGAGCTTCGGCGGCAGCTGGACCTTCATCATCCTGTTCGGGGTGGTCCTGGTGGTTTGGATGGGCTTCAACATCGTCGCCATCGAGGCGATCAAGTTCGACCCCTATCCCTACATCCTGCTGAACCTGGTGCTCTCCACCTTGGCCGCCATCCAGGCGCCGATCATCATGATGAGCCAGAAGCGGCAGGAGGCCAAGGACCGGCTGCGGTCGCAGAACGACTACCAGGTCAACCTGAAGGCCGAGCTCGAGATCCGGCATTTGCATGAGAAGGTGGATCACCTTTTGTCGCGCCAATGGCAGCGCCTGGCCGAGATTCAGCAGATGCAGCTCGAATTGATGCACGATCTCAGCCGCAGCAGCCGGCGCACTTGAGCGCTTGGTGCCGCCGCGGGCGGAAGAAGCCAAGCCGAGGACGCGTACCGGCGGGCAATCCCGCGCCCTGGCAGAAAATCCGGCATTTCGGTCGATCTGCCGCGAATTGTCCGCAATGAGTCGTGATCCTTCCGGCCAATTGGGCGGCCTTGACCCCGGAATCGAGCCGGTCGGCGGCGAATTCCACACCGATCGGGGGGCAGCGGCGTCAAGCCATCTGGAACCGTGCGCGTGCGATCCCTATGATAGTGATCACGAGCGATCCACACCTTACCCCGCGTCCGAGGACAGCCGACCCGTCATCAAGCCATGAGAGCGAGAATTTGCGATAGGATGGCGGCAACGGACGCGCTGCCGCTGGCGCCCCGTCTGGGCGACGACGATCGGAAGCGCCGCGGCGATCCCGGGGCGCCCGGCACCTCGGTCATCAGCAAGACCAAGCCGCAGACCAAGCGGCCGAGTCTCTACCGGGTGCTGCTGCTCAACGACGACTACACCCCCATGGAGTTCGTGGTGCACGTCCTGGAGCGGTTTTTCAACAAGGACCAGGAGGCCGCCTACCGCATAATGATGCATGTGCACCAGCACGGGATCGGGGAGTGCGGCATCTACACCTATGAGGTGGCGGAGACCAAGGTGACCCAGGTTATGGACTTTGCCCGAAAACATCAGCATCCTCTGCAATGCGTCATGGAGAAAAAGTGAACGCACAGTGGGTAGGGGCGGGCCTTGTGCCCGCCCTCTGCGAGGCGGGAGGGGCGACCACGAGGGTCGCCCCTACGAACGATCCGATCCCTTCAACTCCGGTTGAAGCATATGACTAGGTCCGAAAAAAAGCATCTTCTGGGGGACGAGATCGCGCCATGGAAAAGTCCGAGCGCCGGGCCCATATAACGAGGACACACGGAACCCGATAATGCCCACCTTTTCGCGCAGCCTAGAGCAATCCCTCCACCGGGCCTTGGCGCTCGCCAATGAACGGCACCATGAATATGCCACGCTCGAGCATCTCCTCTTGGCCCTGATCGACGATCAGGACGCCGCCGCGGTGATGCGGGCGTGCAATGTCGACCTCGACAAGCTGCGCCGCAGCCTCACCGCCTATCTCGAATCCGAGCTGGAGAACCTGGTCAGCGACGGCAACGAGGACTCCAAGCCGACCGCCGGCTTCCAGCGCGTCATCCAGCGCGCCGTGATCCATGTGCAGTCCTCCGGCCGCGAGGAGGTCACCGGCGCCAATGTGCTGGTGGCGATCTTCGCCGAGCGCGAGAGCCATGCCGCCTATTTCCTGCAGGAGCAGGACATGACCCGCTACGACGCGGTCAATTATATCAGCCACGGCATCGCCAAGCGGCCCGGCATGTCGGAATCCCGCCCGGTGCGCGGGGTCGACGAGGAGACCGATACCAAGTCCGGCGACGAGCCCAAGAAGAAGGGCGATGCGCTCGACGCCTATTGCGTCAACCTCAACAAGAAGGCGCGCGAGGGCAAGATCGATCCGCTGATCGGCCGCGAGGCCGAGATCAACCGCACCATCCAGGTGCTGTGCCGCCGGCAGAAGAACAACCCGCTGTTCGTCGGCGACGCCGGCGTCGGCAAGACCGCGATCGCCGAGGGCCTGGCGCGCCGCATCGTGCATGGCGAGGTGCCCGACGTGCTCAAGGGCGCGACCGTGTTCGCCCTCGACATGGGCACGCTGCTCGCCGGCACCCGCTACCGCGGCGATTTCGAGGAGCGCCTGAAGCAGGTGATCAAGGAGCTCGAGGCCTATCCGGGCGCCATCATGTTCATCGACGAGATCCACACCGTGATCGGCGCCGGCGCCACCTCGGGCGGCGCCATGGATGCGTCCAACCTGCTCAAGCCGGCGCTCGCCTCCGGCACGGTGCGCTGCATCGGCTCGACCACCTACAAGGAATACCGGCAGTATTTCGAGAAGGACCGCGCGCTGGTGCGCCGGTTCCAGAAGATCGACATCAACGAGCCCTCGGTCGAGGACGCCATCAACATCCTCAAGGGCCTCAAGCCCTATTTCGAGGACTACCACAAGCTCAAATACACCGGCGAAGCCATCAAGGCGGCGGTGGAGCTCTCAGCGCGCTACATCCACGATCGCAAGCTGCCCGACAAGGCGATCGACGTGATCGACGAATCCGGCGCCGCCCAGATGCTCTTGCCCGAGAGCCGGCGCAAGAAGACCATCGGCATCAAGGAGATCGAGACCACCATCGCCACCATGGCGCGGATTCCGCCCAAGACCGTGTCGAAGGACGACGCCGCGGTGCTGCAACACCTGGACCAGACCCTCAAGACCGTTGTCTACGGCCAGGACAAGGCGATCTCGGCGCTGTCGGCCTCGATCAAGCTGGCGCGTGCCGGCCTGCGCGAGCCGGAGAAGCCGATCGGCTGCTACCTGTTCTCGGGGCCGACCGGCGTCGGCAAGACCGAGGTCGCCAAGCAGCTCGCCGCCTCGCTCGGCGTCGAATTGATCCGCTTCGACATGTCGGAATACATGGAGCGCCACACCATCTCGCGCCTGATCGGCGCGCCGCCCGGCTATGTCGGCTTCGACCAGGGCGGCCTCCTGACCGACGGCGTCGACCAGCACCCGCACTGCGTGCTCCTCCTCGACGAGATCGAGAAGGCGCATCCGGATCTGTTCAACGTGCTGTTGCAGATCATGGACCACGGCAAGCTCACCGACCACAACGGCAAGCAGGTCGATTTCCGCAACGTGATCCTGATCATGACCACCAATGCGGGCGCCGCCGATCTGGCCAAGCAGGCCTACGGCTTCACCAGGCACAAGCGCGAGGGCGACGACGTCGAGGCGATCAACCGCATGTTCGCGCCCGAGTTCCGCAACCGCCTGGACGCCATCATCACCTTCGCGCATCTGAGCCCCGAGATTATCGCCCAGGTGGTGGAGAAGTTCGTGCTGCAGCTCGAGGCGCAGCTGAGCGACCGCGACGTCACCATCGAGCTGTCCGAAGAGGCCGCCAAGTGGCTGATCAAGCACGGCTACGACGAGCAGATGGGCGCCCGCCCCATGGCGCGCACCATCCAGGAGACGATCAAGAAGCCGCTCGCCGATGAGGTGCTGTTCGGGAAGCTCAAGTCCGGCGGCCATGTGCGGGTGATCGTTATCCCGGACGAGGAGACCGGCGTCGACAAGCTCGGCTTCGAGTATCTCGAAGGCCCGGTGACGCCCAAGCCGGAGAAGATTCCGCAGCCGCACGCCAAGCCGAAGCGGCGTGCCGCAACGCCGCGGCGGAAGCCGACAGGCCCCAAGGGCGGCGACGACAGGCCGTCCCATCGCGGCTCGGTGCCGAAGGTGCCGCTGGTGAAGGTGTAGGGCGTTACATTATCGGAGTAGGGACCACGCGGTGAGATTTCGTAGGGTGGGCAAAGGCGCTCTTGGCGCCGTGCCCACGCGACGTTTCTCTCCAGCCTGGGTTACTGCGCGTGGGCACGGCGGATGCGGCCCGGCGCGTCAATCGAAGTGTCGGGGCCGCCTTTGCCCACCCTAGAGCAGATTCCGGTCGCTTTGACGCACGGTCTCTATGTCGTCATGCCCGGCCTTGTGCCGGGCACCCCACGTCTTTCACACCACAAAGCAAGGCGTGGGTGGCCGGGACAAGCCCGGCCATGACGCACCGGGTGATCCCATGCAAACGAAACCCGCTCTAGGCGTTGCCCTCTCATTAAGAGTGCAGTGATCTCGTCAGCCGATCACTTCTTGTCGAAGTATTTTGTGCTGGGCGGCGGCTGCCCCTTCCGCGTCGGCATCAGGAGCCCGTCCGCACTCAGGTAATAAAGCTCCTTGCCGACGAAGACTTGCGAGTTGACCTCGGTACAAACCAATTCAGGCCATTCCGAAAGCGGATCCGCAATGCGGATGTATTTCTTGTCGACGGTCCAGGGCCGCATCAAGGCATGGTCGAGGACCGTGATCTCGTCGTGCAGGATATTCGGATCGGCCTTGTCGAGATAAATACGTTCCTTGAAGACCGACTGATTGTCGCGGTGCAGCGGCAAGCCGCTGGAATCGTACACGCGAGGCCCCTTGAAATTGCGGGTCTCGACTTCGAGCACGTCGTACTTTCCATCCCCGTCCTCATCGACCCATCGCCCGATCGAGTAACCCGCAAAGGTCGGCTCCTCGTTTGCGGGCCAATCGCGTCCATCGGTAAAGACTCGGCGCAAGGGGTCGTAGTCGGCGATGATGATGTGGGTCACGTCCGGCGCAATGATGAATTCCAACGGCCGGAAGGCGATCATCATCCAAGGCATCCCGGCTGCAACACACCGGGAATGCTCGGTGTTATTGCCTTGCCCGCCCGCTCGCTGGTCCGCCACGCTGTCCTCGAGAATTTTTTGATATTCGGGAGTCAACGGGGCGCGTTGCGCCAGCCCGTTCCCCTTCGTCTGATCGAACGACGGAGGGCCGGGAACCCCACGGACGATGAACCTGGTCCATTGGCCTTTCAGGTTCGGGTACTTCGTCTCATCGAACGCTTGCGCGCCACCGATTGTGGAAAGCAGCACTACGACCTGGGCAACAATCCAGATCAAGCTTGGGTGAGGCATGATGATCCCCCTGGTGGATCGCGCGTTGAGCGCGGCAACGATAAACCAGGTAGTATCTCAAGACAACGCGGTCCGTGACGCTTCGCACGTTCGCGCGCGTACCGCACGCATTTGCACCACACCAACGAATGAAAAAGCTGCGGACCAAACTCCTGCCGGCAAGACACAAGCTCGGGGCGCATGCCGATCGAGACCTTAAATGCAAATTCAAGGGCGGTGCGGACTTGCGCTAGACTAGGTGCTGCTCAAGCTTCCCGGCGGAGCTTGCCCCCTCCCACGCTCGCAAAAATCGAGCTATTCTCTGAAAAAAGGGGAATGATGTTGCGGGGCGTCGCTCGACGCTGCGCGGCGCACAATGGGGGAACGCCATGCGTTACCGAAGCTCTGTCGTCGCGGTCGCGGCGCTGTTGTGCCTCTCCTTCGCGGCAAGCGCGCAAGACGCAAAGAGATATTCGGCCTGGGAGGGCATGTGGGGCCGCGGAAGTCCGCCCGGGTCCTGGGATCCGACCAAGCCGCCGGGGCCGGGGCAACAAGCCCCGTTGACCCCTGAATACCAAGCCGTTTACGAGGCCAACCTGGCCAAGGCGCGGGCCGGTGTTGCGTTCGATCCGAAGTACACCTGCGGGCCGGTCGGCATGCCCCGGGTAATGGCCCTGGGCACAATGGAATTCATCGTCAAGCCGACCGTCGTCTATATGCTGCTGGAGTCCACGAGCCCGCACCGGCGCATCTACACCGACGGGCGCGCCTGGCCCCGGGATATCGACCCAAGCTATGTCGGCTATTCCATCGGCAAGTGGCTCGGCACGGCTGACGATGGGGCCCCCACCGGGCTCGAGATCGAAACCCGCGCCATGAGGGGCCTGCGCCTGATGGACAATAGCGGTATACCGCTTGCGGGGGACGGCGAGACCGTCGTGAAGGAAAGGCTTTCCCTCGATAAAGCCGACCCTGACATCATGCATACCGAGATCACCACCATCGATCATGCGTTTACGCACCCCTGGACGGTGTCGCGGTTCTACAAGCGCGTGCATGATGGCAGGCCGCAGGAAGACAATTGCGCGGAGGAAAACCGCATGATTGCGATCGGCGGCCGCATGTATCTCACGGACTCGGAGGGGTATCTGATGCCGCTCCAGAAGGACGAGCCGCCGCCGGACCCGAAATTGTTCCAGAAATATTTTGGCGCGAAGAAGTGATGATCGTGGAATGAATGAAATTGCAGCGGCGGCAGAGGTCCGTGGTGCAATCAACGGCGCAAAATCATCGCGGACCGGAGCACCCCCGGGATGCGCCGGTGCTGAGACTCAGCTTGCCACCGTCAAGATCGTTTGAACGAGTTGTACGCATTCCGGATGAAATTGACCGAGCCCTGCTCGTTGCCGGCCCACTTGGCATCGAGGTCCGCAAAGGGCTTGGCCGCCACCGCCTCCTCCTCGGTCATGCCCTTGCCGACCATGGCCGCCATGCGGTCGCGCGCCGTCGCCAGCATGTCCCGGAACGCGGATACTCCCGCCCTGCCGGCCACCGCGCCGCCGCGACTTGATGCGATCTTGGTCTCGGGGTTGGCCAGCTTGAGGAAGGCTTCGTTGGCACGGACCATGCCACGGATGTCGCCGCCATTGGCGTAGTCGATCATCGGATAGACGCCGTTGTTGTAGAAGAGATCGCCTGTGAAAATTACGTTGGCATCCGCGAGATGGATCCAGCTGTCCCCGTCGGTATGCGCGTTGGTGGCATGGGTGAGAAGCGCTTCGCGGCCGCGGATAGTCACGATCTTGGTGCCGCCCACATAGGTCTCGCTAGGGATCGCATCCGCGGGCGCGGGTGCGCTCTTGTTGTAATTGAGGCTGTTGGTGGTGCCGGCAAGGAGCCGCACACGCACATTGTCCTGCGCCACGACGATGGCGCCGTCCCGATGGAACGACGCGTTTCCGCCGGTCTGCTCGCCATGGAAATGGGTATCGACGAGATACTTGATGGGAAGATTCGCGTTGCCGGTAATGGCGGCCTTGATCTTGTCGTGCAGCGGCGCGAGCTCGGCGTCCACCATGATGATGCCATCGTCGCCGATCACCACGAGGATGTTGCCGCCCTGGCCCTCGAGCATGTAGGTCTTGCGGCCGAGGTCGGTGGTCTTGATCTGCGCCAGCGAGGGATCGGGCCGCTGCGCCCTGGCGGCGCCCGCCGCGAGCATCGTCGCGGCGGTCAGTTGCACCAGGGCGACCCGACGGTTGATCCGATCATTGATCCGGGTCATAGGCGTCCTCCATGATTATTTGCCGCTTGCGCGGACAGGCATCGTCCGATCGTCACGAGACGGCGCCAAGCGTCGGAGCGGATGTCACACAATGCCACGTTTTGCACCGCGACTGAAGGGTCTGCGCCGCTACCCCCGCGGAAAGGATTACCGGCAGCTGGTCCAGGAAAGCCGCCTGCGGTGCGGCGATCGCAGCCCTTGCCGGGACGCACCCGTTCATTCGATCACCTCGTCGGCGCGCCGCCGGACCGCCTCGGGGATTGCGAGGCTGAGCGCCTTGGCGGTCGTCAGGTTGATGACCATTTCGAAGCGTGTCGAGGTCTCAACGGGCAAATCGCCCGGTGCGGTGCCGGTGAGGATTTTGTGCACGAAGGTCGCAGCACGGCGACCGCACCAACCCAGGTCGACACCAGCGCTGATCAGTCCGCCGGCTTCCACGAACTCGCGGTCCCCGTAGACTGTCGGAAGCCCGCTTGCCGCGAGGAGGGCGACAACTTGCCGGCGCTCATCGAGCAGCATTGCGGTCTGCAATGCGATGACCACTTCCACCCGCTCGCTCGCCAGCGTCGCGATAGCGCCCTCGATGTCCGCCGGCGTGACAATCGCCGGGGTGATGATCTTGACACCCAGTGCCCCGACTGCCCCCTCCAGCTCTCGTCGCCAGGACGGGGCCTTCGGACCGGCCATGTTCCCGAGGATGCCGACGCTAGCGGCGCCGGGCACGATTTCGCGAGCAAGCTCAATTTGCTTGCGGGGCAGCCCGTCCACGTCAGGCATGATTCCGGTCACATTGCCGCCTGGCCGCGCCACGCTCGCGACCAACCCCAGGCTCACCGGCTCGGCAAGCGCTGCCGACACGATCGGGATCGTCTCCGTTGCTCTCCTCGCGGCCACTGCCTCAACCATCGCGGGCGCCATAATCACCGCTGGGTTGAGCCGAACCAAGTCCTCCGCAAGCGCATCCAATCGTTCCAGGTGATTCTCCGCGAAGCGATATACAATGTCGACGTTGCGGCCTCCATAATAACCGAGGTCCCGCATCTCCTCCTGAAATCCTGAGATCAGAGGCAATCTCCCATAGGAGCCTGCTGACAAGCAGGCAATCAGTGGGCGATTTGACGAATCTGCGCACGCGCCGAAAGCGGCCAGGCCGCAGCCGCGCCGCCGAGGAGGAGGAATTCGCGTCGTCTGATGTGGCCGGTCATGTGGCCCTCCGCGAGGGGTGCCCTGTAATATACCTGTAAGCTAGACCGGATTCCGGTCGCGTTGACGCACAATCTCTCCGTCGTCATGCCCGGCCTTGTGCCGGGCACCCACGTCTTCGCGCCACAAAGCAAGTCGTGGATGGCCGGGACAAGCCCGGCCATGACGTGCTGGGTGATTCAATGCGAAGGAAACCTGCTCTAGCATGGTTTGAGGAAGAGAATGGTTTGAGGAAGAGAAATGACGGTTGGACTGCCCCTCCCTTCGGGCGGTCACAGCCTGCGACACCGTCCGGAGCAGGCCATAAGGCACGCTCCATTCGCTGCGCTTAGGTGGATGGCGGACCTTTCGCTGAGGCTTGGCTCATCTTACTGTGAAAAGGTTCGCCGTTGGGTCACATCATGAGCCGCTTCTGGAGTCCCGTCGTCCACGGTCTGTCGCCCTACGTGCCCGGCGAGCAGCCGAAGCTGGATGGCATCGTCAAGCTCAATACCAACGAGAATCCTTACGGACCTTCGCCCCGTGCCCTGGCCGCGATCGCCGCCGCGACGGATCGCCTGCGGCTCTACCCTGACCCGCGCGCTTCCCTTCTGTGCGAGGCGATCGCGGCCCGCTACCATGTCGCGCCTGAAGAGGTGTTCGTCGGGAACGGCTCGGATGAGGTCCTGGCCCATATCTTCCAGGCGCTTCTGCAGCACGATGCGCCGCTCCTGTTCCCCGACATCACCTACAGCTTCTACCCGGTCTACTGCAGCCTCTATGGTATCCGCTACCAGGAGGTGCCGCTTGATGCCGCGATGCGGGTGCAAATTTCCGACTTCCGGCAGCCGTGCAGCGCCATCCTGCTGCCCAACCCGAATGCCCCGACCGGCATCGGGCTGCCGCGCGAAGCGATCGCGGCGCTGGTGGCCGAGCATCCGGACCAACTGGTGGTCGTCGACGAGGCTTACGTCGATTTCGGCGCCGAGAGTGCCATATCGCTGGTAGCGCGCCACGACAATCTGCTGATCGTGCAGACCCTCTCCAAGTCGCGGGCCCTGGCCGGGCTGAGAGTAGGCTTCGCCATCGGCCAGCGACCTTTGATCGAGGCGCTGGAACGGGTCCAGGGCAGCTTCAACTCCCACCCCCTTGATTGTCTCGCCATCGCCGGCGCGGCCGCGGCCATGGAGGACGATGCCTGGTTCCAGCAGACGCGCGAACGCATAATGGCGAACCGCGATTTGCTGGTCCGCGGCCTCTGCGGGCTGGGCTTCGAGGTTCTGCCGTCCGTGGCGAACTTCGTCTTCGCGCGCCACCCTGGCCGCCGCGGTGCGCATCTCGCCGCCCAGCTTCGGGAGCGCGGCGTTCTGGTACGACATTTCCAGAAGCCCCGAATTCGAAGACTTCCTGCGCATTACGGTCGGAACGGAGGAGCAATGCAGCCGCTTGGTTGCCGTGGCGCGTAGCTTGATCTGATTTCGTAGTTGGCTCGTCTTACAAGTGGATATTGCGCAGAACCACCCGGGTCACCGGCCGCCGAATATCAAGTCACAAAGGAACAACTGAATGACAAGCAACCCGTCAAACGACGACAAGGACCGCGCCGATCGTTCGTCCCCCGGCGCCCGCATTGGCCACGTCAATCTGAAGGTCGCCGATCTGGAGCGCTCGCTGGCCTTTTACCAGGGCGTGCTCGGCCTCAAGATCACCAAGCGGATTGGCGACCAGGCGGCATTCCTCGCCTATGGGGACTATCATCACGATATATGCATCAATACCTGGGAGAGCCGCGGTGGGGCAGCGCCGGCCGCGGGCACGACGGGATTGTTCCATCTGGCGATCGTTTATCCGCAGCGGTCTGAGCTGCGCGATGTCTTCGCACGATTGAAAGCGGTGGGTGTGGTCATCGACAACGCGGTCGACCACGGGGTCAGCGAATCGCTCTATCTCCGCGACCCTGATCAAAACGGTGTTGAATTGTATTGGGACCGGCCCTCCGAGCTTTGGTGGGATGATGCCGGTGGACTCAAGATGGGCCATCGTCCGATGGACCCTGAAGAACTGTTGCGATAGCGGATTGGCGGAGCCGAATCGCGCGGGATTGGCGAGAGCGAGCGCGCGATCGTGGTTGCGGTCGGCGTCGAGTATCTCGAAGACGCCGCGACGCCTCTCGGTGGTTATCCCTACGAGCCCCATAGCGCCGGATTTGCGCGCCGCGGCATGTTACGCTATAGCACCGCCGCGGGGCCTTCGACGGTCGCCCCGCGCTCCCAGGCTCACAAGGCCCAAGCACCGTCTCCTTCGCGAGGAGGAGACCGCTATGTGCTGGCCATGATGCACCCAAGTCGCATCCGAAATCGCTGATCAGGGGGTCTCGCGGTCTCCCCTAGAGATGGATTGGCCATCCAAGCGCCGCTCACTTCCTTTTGGGAGGGAGCCGTCATGGATGGCATGGTGCTCGGACTTTTTCTGCTCGCAGCGTTCATTGGCGGATTCGCATCCGGCCTGGCCGGTTTTGCCATGGGGTTCGTGGTTTCGGGAATTTGGCTGCACATCCTCACCCCGATACAAACCACGACTCTGATCGTCGGGTATGGGCTGCTGACCCAAGGCTATGGGGTCTGGAAGCTCAGGCGGGCGCTGAGCTGGCGAAACATCGCGCCGTTCATCATCGGCGGCGCCATCGGGGTTCCGATCGGAACGATGCTGCTCACCTATACCGACCCGGCCTATCTGCGCAGCGGCGTCGGCGTCCTGCTGGTGATCTACGGCGCCTACGGCTTGGCGCAGCCCAAGCTCAAGCCGGTGCCCGGCAGCGTCGCAGCCGATGCCAGCATCGGCCTCGCGAACGGGATGCTGGCCGGCCTGACCGGGCTGCCCGGCTTCATCATCACCATCTGGTGCCAGCTTCGGGGTTGGACCAAGGACGCCCAGCGCGCGGTATTCCAGCCGGTCATGCTGGCGGCCATCGTGATGAATGTCATATCGCTGGGCCTGATCGGCGCCATCACGGCCGACACCATGCAATTGTATTTGCTCGGCCTCCCGGCGATGATCGCGGGTCTGTGGGTAGGGTTCAAGCTCTACGGCAGGCTCGACGATGCCGCATTCCGCAAGTTGCTCCTGGTGCTGTTGCTGATCGCCGGCCTGAGCCTGATCCTCCCGCACTAACTCGTGAGAGCGGTGGTCCGATGCCGCGTGTCGCCTGGGGCATGATCCCGAAACGTTGCAGACTTTTCGGATAAAATTATGCGCAACGTCGATATGATTGGAGCGCTATCCGATTCAATCTGATCGGATAGTGCTCCAATGTCTCGGAGATAAGAGCTTGCACGTCTCAGGCGTTGCGTCGAGGTGGCACTCCGCCTTCGGACACTCTTGGGGGATCGGAAGCACCGGCCGGGGAGCGAGAGAAAGCGGGCGTCGCGACGGATCCCCCGGAGTGCGGCAACCGCATTTGTCACTTTTCCCGACGCTCGACATGCGTTAAAAAGCCGACTTATACTTCATCAGCAGACCGAAAATCACAGGAAGTGTCGTGGCAAAGACAAAGAAAAAGCCCTTCAGCGTGAACGCGTTCCTTACCACCGTTGGCGGCGGAAGTACGGTGACGACCTATCGTAAAAATCGGAAGGTTTTTTCGCAGGGAGACCCGGCGGACGCCGTGTTCTACATACAAGACGGCAAGGTCAGGGTCTGCGTCGTCTCCGAATTGGGCAAGGAAGCGGTTGTCGCACTCCATGGGCAGGGGGACTTCTTCGGGGAGGGCTGTTTGAGCGGTCAGCCGCTGCGTTTGGCCACAGTCATTGCGATGTCGGATTGCGTCATCACCCGGTTGGACAAAGCGGCCATCATCCGCGCGCTCCACGACGAGCCGGAGTTCTCTGAGATGTTCATGGCGCACCTGCTGGCTCGGAATGCTCAGGTTGAGGAGGAGTTGGTCAACCAGCTCTTCAATTCGAGCGAGAAGCGCCTGGCCAGAGTGCTTCTCCTGATGGCACAGTTCGGCAAGGAGGGGACGCCGGATCGAGTCATAGCGAAAATCAGCCAGAAGACGCTCGCCGAGATAGTTGGCACTACCAGGCCGCGCGTGAGCTCGTTCATGAATAAATTCCGCAAGCTCGGCTTCATCAAGTACAACGGAGAGTTGGAGGTCCACAATTCGCTGTTGAACGTGTTGCTGCATGACGGTATCAAAGGGGGCGCCGACGTGGGCGAATAGACTTTCCAACGTGTTCAATTCTGAACACCCGCCGGCACCCCCCGCGGGAAAATCTTTTCAAGGAAGTGTTCCATAGTGAACGCCTGCTTTCTCTCCTGGCCGCTAAACTCGAGGAAGGGTTGGCTGCTCGGAGTTAATGAGGATGTTGCATCTATTTCAGCCAGACGACCGGGCCTACAGTCCCGAAACAGTGGCGGTGATGACCGCTGCATTCGAGAGGGCCTGCCAATCCGCTTCGCCTCGGATTGATGGGGACGACAAAGTGCGCGAAAGGTTGGCATTGATAATCCTCCAACACGTCGACCAGGGGGAGCGCGACCCCGTTCGGCTCGCCGATGTCGCCTTCCGCGAATTGGCAGGCTCTTGACGCCTGGCGCTCACCGGTTTGACCCCCAGCGGGTGCCGGCGGATCGGGCTGTCGGCCTTCACCGGCGTCGCATCCGGCCAGCCCAACCTCGGCAAAACGCCGGACGGGCCGGCACGCGTCGATGCTCCCTTTCTCACAATCTGCACAGAGCAGAGCAATGACCGATCTGGCTTATCAGCTCGACTTAATGCTGCGGCGCTACGCGGCAGACTGTGACAAGGAAAATGACGGCCGACCCTGGGTCCGATTTCGCATGGAGCTGCGATCGTTGATCGATGCGTATGGCGCCAAAGCGGTCGATGCGGCGCTGGACGAGATGGATGACGGACGGTTGTCGCCCTCCCTCGTGCATTGACCAAGCTGCAGGACACAAAGAGGCGCAGATCGCGTTAGGCGGCGAGGCATTGCCCATGAAAGAGAGCGTCGTCATCCCGGTTTTTGAAGCAAGCTTCGTATCGACGCTGGCCCTATCGGCTTGGCTCGCGATCCAGCCTTGTGGTGGGAGGGGGGCGGGCACGGTATGACGCAGCTTATCTCGCATTCGTCCAATCGCGTGCTGGCCTCCCTCCGGCCGGCCGACCTCGAATTCCTGCTGCGGCACCTGCGTTCTTTCGACCTTCCCCGGGGAATGGTCCTGTTCGAGGCGGGCGGTAAGATCGACCGCGTCTACTTCCCTCGCGGGGCGGTGGTTTCCCTCGTGACCGAGCTGTCGACGGGCGAGATGATCGAGGTCGCCACGGTCGGCCTGGAGAGCGTGGTCGGCGGCTTGTCTGCCCTCGACGGCATGATCTCGATCAGCAAGGTTATCGTACAGGCTGCTGGCGCCGCATCGGTCGTCGATGTGGAGCACTTCCGTTGCCTGGCCGAACAGAGTGCGAGCTTTCGCTCCATGCTGATAAAGCACGAGCAGGTCCTTCTGGCGCAGTCGCAGCAGGCCGTCGCCTGCAACTCGACCCACACGCTCGAGGAGCGGCTTTCTCGCTGGCTTCTGCGCTGCCGGGACTTGGTTGGCAGCGACGACCTGGACCTTACCCAGGAGTTCATGGCGGCGATGCTGGGCGTGCGGCGGAGCAGCGTCTCGATCGTAGCAAATGCTCTGCGACAGGCCGGTCTCATCCATTACAAGCGCGGCACCATCCGCGTGGTCAACTTGGACGGCCTGAAGGAGTCCGCCTGCGAGTGCTACCGAACCGTCAGAGCGATCTCGGACCGGCTGATCGGATCTGAAAATTGCCTGATCCAGGACAAGTCTTCAATGGATACAAGTTCAGGACCCGACAGATACGAAAATGATCAGGATGCTCACGAGAGCCCACTTGGAATTTGAACCAACGGTCCAGCCTCGGAGTTGTCCTCTATGGCCCTGCTGTGAATTATTCGGATTGAGCCCATGACTACACTCAATGAGCCCATGACTACACTCACCAAGGCAAACGGTGCTCCTGCCCCAAGTGTCTTGGGCGATCAGGATGCATTTGCCCTCACTGCAGTGAATCCTGTCTTCGAATTGCCCGGACCGCTTTTCGATCTGCTGCCGACCGCCGTATATCTTTGTGATCAGGACGGCTTGGTGCTTCGTTACAACCAGCGCGCCGCCGAGCTTTGGGGGCGTTCGCCGGGCCCCGGCGACCCCGAAGAACGGTTCTGCGGGTCGTTCCGGATGTACCGGCTGGACGGAGGCATTCTGCCGCACCGGGAATGTCCGATGGCTGAGGTTCTGCGCACCGGTATTCCGGTCCGCGATCAAGAGGTCCTGATCGAACGGCCGGACGGTTCGCGCGGCGTCGCGCTGGTGAATATCGAAGCGCTCAGGGACACGGACGGAAAGGTCGTCGGTGCCGTCAACTGCTTTCAGGACATCAGCGAACGTAAGCGGGCGGAAGGGCAAGCGCTTTTGGTCGCGCGTGAGATGGACCACCGAGCCAAGAACCTGCTGGCACTCGTGCAAGCGACCGTGCATCTCACGCAAGCCGACACCGCCCGAGATTTCAAGAAGGCAATTGAGGGGCGCATCCGGGCGCTCTCGAATGCGCACACGCTGCTGGCGGAATCACGTTGGGCCGGCGCAGACCTTCATGCGCTGGTCACCGAGGAACTTTCTCCCTACTGCTCCGAGGGGGCGTCACGAGCGGATGTCCATGGCCCGGACCTGTCTTTGAACCCGCAGTCAGCGCAGTCGATTGCGATGGTTCTGCATGAATTGACCACGAACTCGGTGAAATACGGAGCTTTATCGGAGGCTTCAGGCCGCATTCGAGTCCAGTGGGCGCGCCCGGAGGACAAGAAGCTCGTCCTCCGCTGGGACGAGACGGGTGGCCCGACCGTCAAACCGCCGGCGCGGCAAGGCATGGGCACCCGCCTGATCGACAGCGTAATCCGCGCCGCCAAGGGCAAGGTGAGCTTCGATTGGCGCGCGGACGGCCTCTCGTGCGAGATTTCGATCGAGGCGTGACAGGCGACGCTGACGGTCGGAATCAAACATGAGCCTGTCGTCCCCGCGAAAGCGGGGACCCAGTACCCCGCAGCATCACTGGGGTTACTCGATCCCCGCTTTCGCGGGGATGACACCTGCGGATGAGCGGCGTGGCACAGCGGTTACACTTCACAGGAATCCGCTCTAGCCCCTTCGAAGGCCGGTAGGGATCGGGGGGTGCGATCGATCAAATCGTGAAGTCGCCGAACCGCAATTCGAGCATTCGAAGATCAGAAGACCCGGCTCGGATCCGAGGGGAGCGATGTGATCGGTCTCGTTCATCGTTGCCCCGCACCTCGGACATTTCGGATCGCGAAAATCGCCTTCTTCTTCCATTGCCGGCCTCTTCTTGTCTATTAGGCAATGTCCGAAGTTGGTACGCGGTTCCTTGCGCCGCGCGGGAAGCGCTTTCGTGACAGCGGAACCCACGTCTCATTCAAGCATTCTACACACGCGGGGAAACATCAAAGGAAGTGCAATGACTACGATGGAAAAGGAATCGGCGTCCCTGATTGGCAGCGACAAGGTCGAGGGGACGACCGTTTACGGAATGGATGGGAGCAGCATCGGCACCGTTCAGCGCGTGATGATCGACAAGATCAGCGGCAAGGTGGCCTATGCGGTGACCTCGTTCGGCGGCTTTCTCGGCATGGGGGAGGATTACTACCCGCTACCCTGGTCGCAGCTCAAATACGACACGGGTCTGGGCGGGTATCGCACCAACCTCACCGAGGCCCAGCTCAAGGGCGCTCCGAAGTACAGCCGCTCAAAGGAATGGGACTGGTCCGATCGGTCGAATGATCGGAAGGTTTATGACTACTACAAAGTTCCCATGTGGTACGCCGATTGATCGCAACAATGGAAGCCCCGCACCGCGGGGCTTCTCCTCAGCTGCCCTTCAACAATTGGTGTCTCTTTACGACCGGTAGGCTTCGTACCTCGCCCCGCCCTCCGATGATCTCGGAACCTTTGGCTCTCGTCCACGTTGCTCTCGGCGGGCGATTGTCGAGAGTGTTTCGTCGCTGCACCCGTACAAGAAGATGACGCCCTCCACGTACAAAATCGAGGACGGCGACGCTCGGAAATAATAATTCAAACATGGAGATCCCAAAAATGTTCAGCAAGAATACGATTGCTCTCGCAGCCGCTCTGGTTATCAGCACCGCTTCTGGTGTCATGGCGGCCGATTCCGGCGAGAACCATCAGGACAAGCGTTCTGATACGTTCGGTTCCAACCCGGTCGAGCAGCGCAGCGATCCCGCCATCAGGTCCCCCATGGCGCCGGATCAGGGTATCCGAACCGAGGGCCGTGGCCCCAATGAAAGCCTTCGGCAGGAGAAGCGCGAAGAGCGGGAAGACAGGCGAGAAGACAAGCGATAAGAATAAGACCGTAGTCTCAGTCGGACTTCAGTAGCCCCGCGAATGCGCGGGGCTGTTTTTTATTTGCGCCGCCGTGCTCTCTGGCTCGGATCCGCAAGGTCCATGCAATTGGCACCCGTACCCGGGGGATTCAATCCGGATTTATTCGGCACTCGCTTCCGGCCCCGTCCGGCGCCACGCGGATCCTCGGTGCTGACCTGTCTTTTGACGTGTCGCTTCCAACTCAGCTGGTCTTATTGGGGCGAAGTTCGCCCCCAGGTATTGCGATTGATGCATGCGCTCCTATCTGTACCGCGGAGGCAATGATGGCAAATGCATATAGTTATGAATGGATCCACGGCGCGGATGCAGGGTCCCGCCGCGCGAGCTTGGAGCGACTCGACAAGCTATCAAAGCTTCTTGACGTTGCATTTCTGGTTCCCGGTACAAATATCAGATTTGGCGTTGAGGCGATTCTTCGTTTGGTGCCGGGGATCGGCGATGTCGCAGCTTCGGCTTTGTCCTGTTGGGTAATCTATGAAGCCCATCGGCTTGGGGTGCCGCGGCTGCTCATGATTTAAATGATTGGGAACGTCGTTGTAGAAGGAATGGCGGGTGCTGTTCCCATTGCGGGCGATCTCTTCGATGTCGGGTGGCGGGCCAATCGTCGCAATGTGGGGCTGTTGCGAGAGCATTTTGAACGCGAAGGTCTGCTCTAGCTTGGGGACGGGCGATGTCGAAACCTCTTGTCGTCTCAATCCCACATTCTCTCGGCCGGGAAGAGGCGGTGCGGCGTCTGAAATCCGGATTTGGCAGCGTTCCCGCAACGTTTCAGCATCTGCTGACTGTCCAGGAAGAGGTTTGGACGGGGGATAATCTGCGGTTCCGGATAAGCGCTCTGGGTCAGGGCGCCTCGGGGGCAATCAATGTCGCGGATGATCATGTTCGCTTGACGATCGTCCTGCCTTGGCTGATGGCCAGGTTCGCGGAGAAAATTCAGGGTCTCGTCGGAAATCAAGCCAGGCTGATGTTGGAGAAAAGGTGACAGTCTTAGGCATTTTTGCGTTTGTCGCACTTTCGGACGGAAAACCGGATTCCACCCCCGCCTCCGCAGGGCGGCCGTTTTCCTGAAAATGCTCTAGTACCTCGGCACAGTGGTTTTGACTGGTTCAGTACTGACTTCCGAGGAGGCCGGCTCCTGAGCGCTTGTCGAAGGATGCCGGCCGTCTCGAAGGATGCAGCCCGGCCAGCGCCGCACGCGTGACCTGGTTCGTCCTTCGAGAGCCTCAGGACGCGCGGGCGTTGCCCACGCTCCTCACCATGAGGCTGAAAGAGTCAAAATCTCTGTGCAGAAACACTAGTGGAACTTTGTCTTCGCTCCGCCGTTGTACTGCCGACACCAACGAATGGAGGTTCACATGGGCTTTGGTAGAGGCGCGCTGCTCTGGCTGATCGGAATACCCCTTCCTATAATCATCCTCTTGGCTTTGTTCATGCATCACTGAGCCGCCGGTGCGTGGCTCCACTCTCAAGAGGCCGACCATCGAAAGGGTCGGCCTTTTTTCCGTCCTTATCGCCTCCGATCGGAGATGACCTTTCGCCTGACGCGGACCAGGCCCGCCGCGCTGGCTCAGAAGGAGAGCGGGCAGGGAAACGTTTCCCTTATTTGACGGCCGACCGACGCCGGCTTGCGCTCGCTATTCGACGGTAGTGGGATATCGCCTCTCAAGTAGAGATGTTTGCGTATGACCGGCAGCAAGCCACCCCTCGCCAAGGATCGTGCGCCGCTTCTCAACGCTCTTCGAGCGCAAAAGATGGCGCGATCCGCACACGCATACGTTCGGGGCAGCACGATCAAATTCTATGAGTGGCTCGAGGCCCAGGAGCGGCGTTCACTGCCGGATGGACCGCCCGTTTGGATATGCGGGGACTGCCATGCCGGCAATCTCGGGCCGGTCGCGAATGCAAAGGGGCAGATCGAAATCGAGATTCGGGATCTCGATCAGACCGTGATCGGCAATCCGGCCCATGACCTGATCCGCCTTGGGCTATCCCTGGCGACCGCGGCCCGTGGCTCCGACCTTTCCGGCGTCACGACCGCGAAGATGCTCGAGCAGATGATCGAGGGATACGAGCAAGGACTTTCAAGGAAAGTGGGGGGCGACGAGAAGCATCCGGAAGCCGTGAGCGTCGCGCTGAAGAGCGCTATGCGGCGGTCATGGCGGCATCTCGCGCAGGAGCGCATCGAGAACGCCCGGCCGACGATTCCGCTCGGAAACACGTTCTGGCCTCTGTCGGACCTGGAGACTTCTGCGATCCAAGGGCTGTTTGCTCAGGAGGACGCCCGGAGGCTCGCGACGATGTTGCGCTCGCGTGACGATGACGCCCGCGTCGATGTCCTGGACGCCGCCTACTGGGTCAAGGGATGCAGCTCGCTCGGACGCTTGCGCTACGCCGTCGTCCTGGGGGTCGGCAAGAAGTCGAACCGTGGGTTTTGCTTGATGGACATAAAAGAGGCCACGACGGCAGCCGCTCCCCATTATCCGAAGTCAAGGATGCGCAAAGACAATGCGACGCGCGTGGTCGAGGGAGCCCGGCAGCTCGCTCCGTTCCTGGGGGAGCGAATGCTCGCCGCCTCGTTGTCGGGTCGTTCTGTATTTTTGCGGGAGCTGCTGCCGCAAGACCTTAAATTGGACATTGGCGGGCTGACGCGCGAGGAGGCAATGAAGGTCGCGCGGCACCTGGCTGCCGTCGTCGGCAAGGCGCACGGGCGTCAGCTGGACGCCGCGCATCGGAAGAGGTGGCGTGCAGAGCTCAGTCGAAACCGCTCGAGGTCGATAGACGCGCCATCTTGGCTTTGGTCGAGCGTCGTGGCGCTCGTAGCCAGCCATGAGGCGGCGTACTTGGAGCACTGTCGTCGGTTTGCCGCTGCCGCTTAGATCGCTGGCATGTCGGGAGGGTAGGGCGCGCCGGCCGGAAATGGAGGCGGCGTCGTAGTGCCGCGGGCGTCGAATGGCTCCTGCAGTGGAACTCAACGGTTTCGCTGGAGTTGTCGGTCGAAACCAGCAGATGAATCAGGCCCGCATTTCTGCTCGTCGGGGGGTATCGCCCCGGGGAAACCATCCCGTGCTGCCAAACCAAGGAGACTGTGCATGGACGAAAATCGAATGACCGGAACTGCCAAGAACGCGGCCGGGAAGCTGGAAGAAGGTCTCGGCCACGCGGCCGGCGACGCAAAGTTGCAAGTGCAGGGCAAGATAAAGCAAGCAGAGGGCAGCGCGCAGGACTTGTACGGCCAAGTGAAGGACTCCGCCGGCGAGGCTGCCACGGCGGTCCGTAAGTTTTCGGGCACGCTGGATGACAATATCCGCGAGTACATCGAGGCCAATCCCTATACGGCGGCGGCCATTGCCCTGAGTCTCGGGTGGCTGATCGGGAGGTCACACCGGCCGTTCTGAAGCTGCAACGCGTACCACTTCTCCTTATTCGACCACCGACCCCGTCCGGGGTCCCACGGAGACATCATGGCCAAAGAAAAGCAACTGTCGGACCTGTTCGAAAATACGCTGAAAGACATTTACTTCGCGGAGAAGAAGATACTCACGGCCCTTCCGAAGATGGAAAAGGCCGCGCAGTCGACCGACCTCAAGAAGGCCTTCGAGAAGCATCACCGCGAGACCGAGGGGCAGATTGACCGGCTCGAAAAGGTGTTCGCAATCTTCGACATGAAGGCCCAGGGCAAGACGTGCGACGCCATCATGGGCATCATGAAAGAGGGGCAGGAGATCATGGACGAGTATAAGGGATCGCCCGCCCTGGACGCCGGCCTTCTCGCCGCCGCCCAGGCGGTCGAGCACTATGAGATGTCGCGCTACGGCACTCTCAGGACCTGGGCCGAGGAGCTTGGGCACTCGGATGCCGCGAAGCTACTCGACGCTACCCTGCAAGAAGAAAAGAAAACCGACGCCGCTCTCACGATGCTTGCCGAGTCTCTCGTCAATCAGGAGGCGGAGCTGAGCGCCGGGGCCGCTTAGCAGCGACGATGACATTTTGAGCCACGATTGCAGATCGGTTAACCCGGGCATCAGCCCGGGTTTTTCCGTAAAGGCGCCGGCAGGTCACAGAGATCGGCGACTCGGCACAGTGGTTTTGATTGGTCCAGCGCTGACTCCCTCATCCTGAGGAGGCTGACTCCTGAGCGCTTGTCGAAGGATGCCGGCCGTCTCGAAGGATACAGCCCGGCCGGCGCCGCGCGCGTGACCCTGGTTCGAGACGCGCGGGCGTTGCCCGCGCTCCTCACCATGAGGCCGAAAGAGTCGAAAATCTCTGTGCAGAAACGCCGGCGTGTCTACCATGGCTATGGGAGGCACGGGACAGGCGGGGACGGTAGACTCACGTCACGCTGCCTGGGACAAATGAACTACGCGATGTCCGGAGAGGATTTGGCGCAAGCGTCGCTTCGCGCGCTGTGGATAGCAGGTGGCCCGCAGCAGCTCATTCTATGCCGGTACCTTGTTGGCAACAAACGGGCATAACCGCGAGAGGTAACCGGAAAGTCCCGGCCGCGCGTTCATGTCGGGGGTCGGCAGCTCTTCATCCTTGATGAGCTCGACCATTTCATTGGCCACGCTAAAGCCCAATCGAAAACCCTCCGGGATATGCCGCAATCCAAACCACCCCCGGATCATCGTGTCGGCCAGAAACTTCTTGGCGGAGATGTCACCTGCGGCCGCCGCGCGATCAAGCAAGGCCCGCGCTTCGGCGCGACGGCGGCGCCAGCCGGGACACTTTGTATAGATGAACGCCAAGCGATACATCGCGGGCGCCCACTTCCGTTCGGCACCCCTCCGGTAAACTTCCTCCGCCTTGGCGTACTGCCGCGATCGTACATAGAGGGCTCCAAGTCGAATCAGCGCGTCGTCAGAACCACCCTCGTACGCACGGCGATACCATTTCTCCGCCTGCACCAAATCGCGCCCGGTTCCTATTCCCGCCTCGAAAGCCGCCCCAAGGCAGCTAGCGCTCCACAGCGACCCGCTCTCGGCAAGCGCAAGGTACTCTTTGAAGCACTGGGCGGGATCGGTCTTCACCAGGCTATGCGCATATTCTATCCGCTCGTGATCCACTTCCCGGTCCCACATCTCCCCGGTATTCTTCCGCGCATCCAACCAAGCAAGCGCCTTCTTTTTGATCGCAACCTTGGCGGCTTCGCACATTTTGCACAGGATGCATTTCATGACGGACTCCTTACCGGTCGGAAGCGCTGCGCACTGTAGGCCAGGGAGGTGAATCGATTGAGAATTCCGAGCAAGCCTCGAAGAGCGATCTTTTTACGCATTTAAGATGAAGTTTCGTCCGTCGCGGCGGCGCTTCGCAACTGCTTGACGCCCCCGCCCAAATCAGATTATTGCGAAATTGAAACTGCAGAATGCTGCCCCGGCCGGACTTCCGTGCCGGGTTTTTATTTTTTTCGGGCCGTTGTTCTGCAGCCAAAAGCCTCGTCCAGCGCCGCGCCACGCGCATGGCTCTTTCGGCATTTCGGCGGCCGGTGATTGATCGCGTATTGTATTTTCAATGGCTCCGCGTCGCGGAGCCATGCATTTCCGGTTGGTCAGCTCCCCTGCGGGTAGGCGCTGCCCCGACCCGATTGCGTAGCTTCGCGCGCCGTGGAAAGCAGGGGGGCCGGTCCCGCCATGTCATCCATCCCGCCAATCGAGCCGCAGCCGTCGCCCGCCGCGATCTTCCTCGCGGGCTGGCGCGCGGCGTGGACCTCGGTCTTTGTCCTGGTCCTGATCGGCACCTTCGTGGGGGTCGGCGCGCTGGCGCACGAATATGGCTTCAGCCTCGCCTGGGTGCTGCTCTCGACCGTGCTGATCTGGGCCGCTCCCGCGCAGGTGATCCTGCTCTCGGCGCTGGGCGCCGGCGCCACGCCGCTCGAGGCCGCGCTCGCGGTCGCTCTGAGCGGCGTGCGGCTGTTGCCCATGGTGGTTTCGCTCTTGGCGCTCATCAAGCAGCCCGAGACGCGCGCGCGCGAGCTCATCCTGCCGGCGCATCTCACCGCGGTGAGCATGTGGGTGGAGGCGCTGCGCCTGGTGCCGGCGCTGCCGCGGGCGCAGCGCATCGGCTACTGCAACGGGCTCGGCATTGCCTTCATGGTGGCGGCGCACGGCGGCGCGGTGCTGGGTTTCTATCTGGCGGCTTCGCTGTCGGCGCTGCTGACCGCGGGATTGTTGTTCCTCACCCCGATGTCGTTTTTGATCTCGACCGCGCGCAACGCCAAGCTGCTGGCCGATCGGCTGGCGCTCGCCCTGGGACTGGTGGTGGGCCCGCTGCTCGCCTATGGGCACATCGGGCTCGACGTGATGTGGACCGGCATCATCTCCGGCACCTGCGCTTACGGGGTCCATCGGTTGCGTGGGGCGTGGCGATGAGCTGGCTCGCCGACCTCGCGCCCTATCTGGTGCTGATCGGGGCGGGCTTCCTGCCCAACGAGGTCTGGCGCATGCTGGGCATCGTGGTGGCGCACGGCCTCGACGAGGGCTCCGAGCTGGTGGTCTGGGTGCGGGCGGTCGCGACCGGCTTGCTGGCCGGCGTGGTGGCCAAGATCATCCTGTCTCCGCCGGGCGGTCTCGCCGACGTTCCGCTGTCGATCCGGCTCGCCGCCATGGCGGTCGGATTTGCCGCCTTCGCGGCGGCGCGCCGCTCGGTTTTCATCGGCGTGCTGGCCGGCGAGGTGACGCTGGTCCTGGGCGGCTTCTGGTTCGCGGTGTGAGTGATATACCGCGCCGCACAATTGCAATTGAATTGTCGGGCGGCGCGGGCAAAGCTCAAAGTTTCGGCGCGAAGAGCGTTTGAAAATTACGTGTTTATAATCAGTTAATGGTGGCAGCGCGGCGTGCGGCCGGACTCCGAATGAGGCGTGGCGATCGGTCGAACATCACTTTATTGTGCAACGCACAATTAGCCCAGATGGCGTATAGGGGAGCCAGATCAACCACACTGAAGGGCATTATGCGAATCTCATCCGTCATCGTTGCCATCCTAGGGCTCGCCGTCATGGTCCCGGCTCTCGCCCAGACCACGCCAAACGGTCCAGCGGGTGCCGCATCGCTCCGCTGCGTGCAATTCGCCATGGTGCGTGAGCACCGCCATAACCCCAATGGATGGCCGACCGACTGCGCCCAGCCACAGTTGCGGAAGGGATAGCCGCTCTCGAAGACCTGATTGCAACTTCGTCACCGCCCGCAATTTGAATCTCTCAGCCTCATGGTGGGGGCGCGGGGGATGGCCCGCGCGTCTCGAACCATGCTCACGTGCGCGGCGGCGCCTGCACGTTCGAGAGGGCCGGCAAGAGCGGGCCTCTCGGGGTGAGGGGAGGCCGCTGGGCGCGCATTTTGGCCGAACGAACCCCAAATTCATGAATGAAAGCAACACTCCGCATTTGCCGGGAAGGGATGTTACTGATTCGACGCCGTCATGCGCGGCCGTGCCAACCAGGAGAACCGTCCCGCCGTCATCGCGTCAGCGGCAGCAACGGCGGCTCGTCGCCGGGCTTGCCGGTGGCCTTCTGTACGATGAGCGCCATGGAGACCAGATCGTAGTAGCCGATGATTCCGATCACATCCATGACGCCGCGCTCGCCGAAATGGGCGGCCGCCGCCTTGAAAGTCGCGTCGCTGACGTTGCGGTCGCGGTAGAGCTCCGTGCAGTAGTCGTAAATCGCCGCCTCGTCGTCCTTCATGCCTTGCGGCCGGTTGCCGGCGCCGAGATCGACCAGGATCTGCCGGTCGAGCCCGGCCTTGATGGCCAGCGGATAGTGCGCCCGCCATTCGTAGAGCTGCGACCACTGGCGGGCCGCGATCATGATGGCGAATTCGCTCAAGCGTGGCGGCAGCGAGCTGTTGAAGCGGACGAAATCGCTGACTTGCAGCAGCAGGATGCCGAGCGCGGGGCTGCGCGCATAGGCGTTGAACGGCCCGGTGTTGAGCTGGTTGTTGCGCGGCGGCACGGTGAGCATCCTGGCCATGGTCTGCTGCTCGGGCGTGAGCTGGTCGAGACGAAGCTCGGAAAACCGGTCCTCCGCCCGCGCCCCGAAGCTGATGAGACCCGCCAGCAAGGCACCGCCTGCCGCCCTTACAACTCGACCCCAGCGCACCATGGTTTCCTCCCTGGATTGGCACTTGCCGCTCGATGGTAACACGGCCGCGGCCGCATCCCCACGGCGCGTGCCCGGGCTCACGTTTCGGGGGTAGGCGAATGCCGGAAAATGCACTGACTTAAAAAATCGCCCAGCTGGTTAAAAAGTGTGCAGTCGCCCTCTGTGTGTGTGCGACCTTCCGACGCTCCCCCTCCCGGGGCCGCGGGGCCGGTTAAGAAGTCCTTTATTTCCGGGCATTTCTGGGATCGCAGCCCGACATGGCACGAGGTTTGATTCCTAGGCGCCGGCATTGCCCGCGGGAGCTTCGATTTTCGCGTGGTGAAGCTCCGTTGAGGTCGCCTGATCCTGCACCCGCAGGCCGGGCCTAAGGGGGGATCGAACCCATGAAGATCGTCATGGCCATCATCAAGCCATTCAAGCTCGACGAGGTCCGCGACGCTCTGACCGCGACCGGCGTGCACGGGATGACCGTCACGGAGGTCAAAGGTTATGGGCGCCAGAAGGGCCACACCGAAATTTACCGCGGTGCCGAATACGCTGTGAGTTTCCTACCGAAGATCAAGATCGAAGTGGCGGTCGCGACCGACCAAGTCGACAAAACGGTCGATGCCATCACCGGGGCGGCGAAGACCGGGCAGATCGGGGACGGCAAGATCTTCGTCCTCGACCTGGAAAGCGCCGTGCGCATTCGCACCGGCGAAACCGACGCTGCGGCCATCTGAAACCCGCACCTTCACCGTCTACGGACAGGAGCTAAACCATGACGTTCAAGAAGCCTACACGTGCGGGGCTGCTGGCTCTCATATTCGGAGTCATGCTCGGCATCTCGCTCACCGTCTCCTCTTCCTACAACCCGGTACGCGCCCAGGAGGCGGCGCCTGCGGCCGACGATTCCGGGCAGACCGTCGAGACGCTGTCGTGCGACTCGAAAGTCCAGAAGGAATGCTCGCCCAATTCGGGCGACACCGCCTGGATGCTCACCTCGATGGCGATCGTGCTGATGATGACCATCCCGGGCCTCGCCTTGTTCTACGGCGGCATGGTGCGCAAGAAGAACGTCGGCGACACCGTGATGACGAGCTTCGCCATCACCTGCCTGATCAGTGTCCTGTGGCTGTTCTTCACCTACAGCCTGGCATTCAGGGAGGGTGGGGAAATATTCGGCACGGATATGGGCTGGTTCATCGGCGGGTTGGATCGCGCCGGGCTCCAGGGCATCTTGAGCGATATCGCCACCAACAAGGGCACTCCCAATTCGCTGGCGCCGACCATCCCCGAGACCGTCTATTCGATGTTCCAGCTGACCTTCGCGATCATCACGGCGGCGCTGATCTTCGGCTCGACCGCGGAGCGCATGAAGTTCTCGGCCATGCTGTGGTTCACCGGCCTGTGGGCGGTGTTCGTCTACTCGCCGGTCGCCCACTGGGTCTGGGGTCCGGACGGCATGTTCAACAGCTCCAACGCCCACAGCTTCATCAACGTGCTGGATTTCGCGGGCGGCACCGTGGTGCATGTCAACTCGGGCACGGCCGGCCTGATGTGCGCGCTGATGCTCGGCAAGCGTAAGGACACCGGCCCAGCGCACAACATGGTGATGACCATGATCGGCGCTTCGCTCCTGTGGGTCGGCTGGTTCGGCTTCAATGCCGGCTCGGCGGTCACCGCGGGCCTGCAGGCCGGCATGGCCATGCTGGTCACCCACACCGCGACCGCGACCGCGGGCATGACCTGGATGCTCGTGGAGTGGTTCATGAAGGGCAAGCCGACCGTGATCGGCATCTGCTCGGGCGCGGTGGCGGGTCTGGTCGCCATCACTCCGGCGTCGGGCTTCGTCGGCCCGATGGGCTCGTTCTGGATCGGCGTCGCGGCCGGCATCGTCTGCTACTGGGGCTGCACCGGTCTCAAGCACATGTTCGGCTATGACGATGCGCTCGACACCTTCGGGGTGCACGGGGTCGGCGGCGCCGCCGGCGCGCTCCTGACCGGCGTGTTCGCGGTCAACCAGTATGGCGGCACTCCCGGTCTGCTCGAGGGCAATGCGATGCAGGTCGTCTATCAGGCGATCGGCGTCGGCACCGTGTTCATCTACGACGTGATCGTGTCGCTGATCCTGCTCAAGATCATCGACATGGTCATCGGGCTGCGGGTGTCGCCCGAGATCGAACGCGAGGGTCTCGATCTCGCGCTCCACGGCGAGACCGTCCAGTAAGCCCCCTCCCTATCCCTCCCCCGCTTGCGGGGGAGGGTAAGGAGAGGGTCGGTTGGGGCGGAACCCGGCACCGCCCTATCCGTCGAGAGGCCTCGGCTCACGCCGGGGCCTCTCACTTTTTCGGGCACTCGGTGCAACGTCTGCGCACCGGCCGCCTTCGCACGCGAGCGGACCGCTCAGCTGAAATTCCGATCAAAGAATCCGCCCATACGGCAGCGCACGGGCCGATGCTTCATTACTAGGCAGCCGCCCGAAAAATTTGCAGGAAGCGGCGCGTGGGCGGCAAGTGATTGCGGGCAATTGAACGTGTTCCCGCTCGCAATGGTCATGCTGGCGAGGATTTGCCGCCTTTTGAAGGAGATAGCGCATTTCGGCCACCCCCAATGCCAAAACGTCGCAGGGTGGCATGTCCATTGCAACGGTGGGGATGGAGTTCATGCAAGCCGATCAAGGGGGCAGCCGACCAATTCTTTTTTCGATCCAAGGATCGAAGAGGCCAACCCGTCGCCCTTCGGAACTCTTTTCCCGCAGTCCAACTCCAATGGGAGGACAGAGATGAAAGCTACCCTCAGTGCGATCTTCATGTCGGCCACGCTTCTGGCCTCGCCCGCTTTCGCGGCCGGCGGTTATATCCAGGCCTCGAGCGAAGAGGACCAGATTGTGAAGGAGGTCAACAAGCCGCAGCTGGTCACGATGAAATCGACCGATGCCGCGAAGGGCCTCAAGAACAACAACGGCGTGGTGATCCTGGATCAGTCCGGGACCTACTTCACGATCGTCGGCGTTCAGGTCGGCAGCCGCGGCGGCACCGGCCTGGTCCGGCTGTGGTTCCAGACCAACGGCAAGGACGCCGACAACAGCAATTGCGAGCAGATGGTCCCGACCGCCGACTTCACCACCGTCATGATCTCGCAGGGTGTGGGCGAGTACAAGAAGGGCGACAAGGTCAACGCGATGATCTCGGGCTCCGCGGCGGGCATCGGCCTCGTCTACAAGAAGCCGGCCGGCGAGCCGGCGGTGCCGAGCGTGATCTTCTCGGCGTGGAAGATCGACTAAGCTGGCTCGGTCAAAATCAAGGGGCGCCATTTCGGCGCCCCTTTCTACCTCGATGGGCCGTGAGTCGTAGTGTGGGCAAAGGCGGCCGGCGACTTCAATTGATGCACCGCGCTTGATCCGCCGTGCCACGCGGAGCGGCTCGTCTGGCTGACAGACCCCTGCGGGAACGGCGCCATTGCTCTCCGAAGAGGGCGGATACGCCCTCAAGGGCGCCTTTGTCTACCCTACGGCTACCGTGTGAGACGTTGCGGCCTAGGCCAGCGCGGCCGTCAATCGCGCCGCCTGCTGCTTGAGCACTTCCGGGTCCTCCTTCACGCTGGCCGGAGGCTTGAGGGCGATGCCCACCCGGCGCGGGATGACGTGGACGTGGAGGTGGAACACCACCTGGCCGCCGGCGCTCTCGCTGAATTGTTGCAGCGTGACCCCGTCGGCACGGAACGCCTCGACGCTGACCTTGGCGATCTTCTGCGCGACCTTGATGACGTGGGCGAGATCGTCGGGTGCCGCGTCGAGAATGTTGCGCGCGGGCGCCTTCGGCAGCACCAGGACATGGCCGGGCGCCCGCGGCATGATGTCGAGGAAAGCGAGCGACCGCCCGTCCTCGAAGACCTTATAGCACGGCAGCTCGCCGCGCAGGATTTTGGCGAAGATGTTGTTGAGATCATAGGCGGGCATCAAGGCCTCCCGGCGACATTGCGGATTGGCGAATTGCGCGATCTGCGACCAGCAGGCACGCAGCAACGGGTGTGGCTCAGTCATTCCTTGCGGAACGGCGCCGCCTCGGCGAACTCCTCGATCTCCTCGGCCACGGCGGCACGCTCGTGCTCGAGGAAATTGGCGACCGCCCGCCGCAGCGCCGGGTCCACGATATAGTGCGCCGAATAGGTGGGGGTCGGCAAATAGCCGCGGGTGATCTTGTGCTGCCCTTGCGCGCCGGCCTCGACCCGGGCGAGCTTGTGGGCGATGGCGAATTCGATCGCCTGATAGTAGCAGACCTCGAAATGCAGGAACGGATGATGCTCGATGGCGCCCCAGTGGCGCCCGAACAACGTGCGCGATCCGATGAAGTTGATGGCGCCGGCGATCCAGCGCCCATCGCGCTTGGCCATCACCAGCACGATGCGCTCGCGCATGCTCTCGCCGACCATCGAGTAGAACGCGCGGGTGAGGTAGGGATGGCCCCATTTGCGCGAGCCGGTGTCCATGTAGAACTCGAAGAAGGCGTCCCACACGCTTTCGGTGAGCTCGGAGCCGGAAAGCCAATGAATGCTGATGCCGGGCGCCAGCGCTTGCGCGCGTTCGCGCCGGATGGTCTTGCGCTTGCGCGAGGCGAGCGCGGCCAGGAACGCGTCGAAGGATTCATAGCCGGCATTCTCCCAATGGAATTGCCGATGAGTGCGCATCAGATAGTCGTGCTTTCCCAAAAGCTCCCATTCCGGCCTGGTCGCGAACGTGACATGCACCGAGGAGGCGTCGGCGCGGCGGCATACTGCAGCGAGTCCATCAGCAAGCGCGCCGCGCACGGCGGCCGCCCGCGGACCCGGGCGCACCAGCAGGCGGCGCCCGGTCGCCGGCGTGAACGGCACGCACACCTGCAGCTTGGGATAATAGCTGCCGCCGGCGCGCTCGAAGGCTTCGGCCCAGCCGTGATCGAACACGTATTCGCCCTGCGAATGGGATTTGGCGTAGCAGGGCGCGACGCCCAGAACCTCGCCGTCCGCGGCTTGCGCGACGAGATGCATGGGCTGCCAACCGGTGCGGTTGCGGGCCGATCCGGAGCCCTCCAAGGCGGATAGAAAATCGTGCGAGATGAATGGGTTATAATCGGTCGCTGAAGCCGTTTCGGCGTCCGCTGCCGGGCCTGCGGCGCCGGGCGCTGGCGGATTGGCGCAAGCATCCCACGCCGCGCGCTCGACATCCGCGAGCGCGTTCGCGACCCGCAGGGTGATCTCGGTCGAGCGCATGGAGGCCGTAGTCATGAATATCGAAGTCCTGTATCTCGAAGTCCTCGGAAGAACGCTCGTCCAACCAAATTGCAATTCTCAAATAGCCATTCTCAAATAGCAATTCTAAGGCCGAAATCCCTCGAAGATCATCTGGTCGGCGAAGCGCGCGGCACGCCGCCGGTCGTCCTGGCTGCGCACCGTCCAGGTCAGCAACGGCATGCCGCAAATGTTGCGCGCCGCGAGCGGCAAGGCAGCCGGCAGGTCCTTCACCGAATAGGCGAGGAATTGCGGATGCGCCCGCAGCAGATCACGGCCATGAGCCAAGGTGCGCCGGCCGCGCGCCAGGGCGTCGCCTGCCGCGAGATGCCCCGACCAGCCCTCGGCCACGATGCCGCGCGTCAGGCTGGGCCCGCTCGCCCGCAACGCCACTATCTGGGTTGGATCAAACGACATCACGGCAACCGGCCCGCCATAGCCGGCTAAGACGGCGGCGGCACGCGCAGCGAGCCGCTGATCGCCGGGCCGGCCACTCTTTAATTCGATCACCAGGGTCACGCGCCCGCCGACCAGGTCGCACAACTCGCCGACCGAGATCATGCGATCGGCGCTTGCCTTGAAGGGGACGCGCCGCAGATCGGCGCTGGTCATCTCATCGAGCCGGCCGCTGCCGTCGGTGAGCCGCCCGAGCGCGTCGTCGTGATGCACCATGGCCTCGCCGTCGGCGGTGATCTGCAGGTCGCATTCGATGGCATAGCGTGCCGCCGCTGCTGCCGCGAACGCCGAGGAGGTATTCTCGATCACGCCGGCGGCGGCGTCGTGGAGGCCACGGTGCGCCACCGGTCGCGCGGTCAGCCAGTCGAGGCCTGGCACCGGGAAGCCGCCGGTCAAGCCAGCTCGAACAGGCCTTCGACCTCGACCGCCGCATCGAGCGGCAGCGCGGCGACCCCCACGGTGCTGCGGGCATGCCGGCCCTTGTCGCCGAACACCTCGACCATCAGGTCGGAGGCGCCGTTCATCACCTTGGGACCGTCCACGAAGGCCGGATCGGAATTGATGAAGCCGCCGAGCCGCACCACACGGGTCACCTTATCGAGATCGCCGACCGCGGCTTTGACCTGGGCGAGCAGGTTGACGGCGCAAGCGCGGGCCGCCTTCTGGCCGTCCTCGATCGACACGTTCTGCCCGAGCTTGCCCTTGGCGACGAGCTTGCCGGCAAGGTCGAAGCATATCTGGCCGGAAACCACGAGCAATGCACCGGTGCGCACGAAGCCCAGATAATTGGCGATCGGGCTCGCCGGAACCGGAAGGACGATGCCGAGATCGGAAAGCTTCTTGTCCACCAGACCGGCCATGACGTTTCTCCGTAATGATGCGCGACGATGATGCGCAACCCAAGGCCGCCCAAGCCCGTCATCCAGGGGCGTTTTCGGCCGACGCGCTGTCTTCGCCCATCGTCGCCCCGGTTGCAAGCACGCCCCGCGCGCGGTTGCGGCCGGGCCTTTGGGCCCCTATGTTGCGGCCACAGGCCGGGCGACCAGGAGAAAGCTTCCAATGATGATTTTCGACAAGAAAATCGGCGCCGCGGCCGCGGTGGTTGGTACGTTGGCGATCGTGTCCGGCGGGGTGCTGGGCTCGCGCGCGCATGCATTGGCGCCCGCCGGCGAGCTCGCATCCCATCGCGCGATCTATGAGCTCTCGCTGGCGCAGTCGGCGCACGGCAACAATTCCTCGACCGTATCGGCGCGGGGGCGGATTCTCTACGACTTCACCGGCAGCGCCTGCGAGGGCTACAAGCTCGAGTTCCGCCAGGTCTCCGAGCTCGACAATGGCGAGGGCAAGGTCACGCTTAGCGACCTGCGTTCGAGCACCTGGGAGGACGGCGACGCCAGGAGCTTCCACTTCAAGTCGGAAAACTACATGAACAGCCGGCTCTTGGACCAGGTCGACGGCGAGGCGGTCCGCCAGGGCGACAATATCGCGGTCGCGCTCACCAAGCCTTCGGCGGCCAAGCTCAACATCGACCGCTCGATCGTGTTCCCGACCGAGCATGTGCGCCGAATCATCGATGCGGCGCGAGCCGGCAAGACCATCCTGGAGTTCCCGGTCTATGACGGCTCGGAAAAGGGCGAGAAGATCTACAATACGCTCAGCGTCATCGGCCGCATGATCCCGCCCAACGAGAAGGTGCCGACCGACGCGGCGGCCGGGCAGGCGGCGCTCGCCGGTCTGGTGCGCTGGCCGGTCACCGTCAGCTATTTCGACCGCAAGGGAGCGGTGGGCGAGCAGACGCCGGTCTACTCGATCGCCTTCGAGCTCTACGAGAACGGCATCTCGCGCGCCTTGCTGCTCGACTACAACGACTTCGCCATCAGCGGCGAGCTCAAGTCGCTCGAGATCAAGGACGTCAAGCCGTGCCCGTGAGCGGCCCGGGCGGTCAATCCTCGTCGTCCTGATCGAAGACCAGGCCTTTCACCACGGCATCGTCGCCGAAGCGGGCGCGCAGCTGGTCGATGGCGCGTTCGGCGTCGGCGCTGCGCCGGTCGATCAAGTCGGCGAAATCGCCGGGCGCAGCCGGCTCCAGCCCCGAGACCCCGATGCCGATCAGGCGGTATCTGGTTCCGTTGGTCTCGCGAGCCAGCAAATCGCGCCCGCAGGCGAAAATCCGGACCGCGAGCTGGGTCGGCTGGCCGAACGACTGCGCGCGCGTGCGCAGGCGGAAGTCGGCGGTCTTGAGCTTCAAGGTCACGGTGGCGCCGGCAAGCGCGTTGCTCTTGAGACGGGCGGAGACCTTCTCGCACAGGCGCCACAGGCGCAGCTCGAGCTGACGGAATTCAGCGATGTCCGCATCGAAGGTGGTCTCGGCCGAGATGCTTTTGGTGTCGCGCTCGGCGCGCACTGGTCGGTCGTCGATGCCGTGGGCGAGCCGCGTGAGGCGCGCGCCTTCGGCGCCGTAGCGGCGCGCCAGGTCGGCCGCGCTGGCGCGCTGCAGGTCGCCGACGGTGCGAAATCCGTCGGCCGCAAGGCGGCCCTGCGCCACCTTGCCGACGCCGAATATCTGGGTGACCGGCCGGGTGGCGAGGAAAGCGGCGGCCTCGCTGCCGCCGATGACGGCGAAGCCGCGCGGCTTGTCGAGATCGGAGGCGATCTTGGCCAGGAACTTGTTGCAGGAGAGCCCGATCGACACCGTGATGCCGATCTCGCGCGCGACCCGGTCGGCGAAACCGGCGAGCGACTTTGCGGCTATCGTGCCGTGCAGCCGCTCGGTGCCCGCAAGGTCCATGAAGGCTTCGTCGATCGACACCGGCTGCACCAATGGCGTGAGGTCGTGCATCATGTGGCGTACCTGCGCGCCGACGCGGGCGTATTTCGCCATGTCGGGCCGCACCACGGTTGCGGTCGGACACAGCCGCCGCGCCTCGAACATCGGCATGGCGGAGCGTACCCCGAAGGTGCGTGCCACATAGCAGGCGGTGAGCACCACCCCGCGCTGGCCGCCGCCCACGATCACCGGCTTGTCCGCAAGCGAAGGGTCGTCGCGCTTCTCGATGGTGGCGTAGAACGCGTCGCAGTCCACATGGGCGACGGCCAGCCGGTCGAGCTCGGGATGCCGCAGCACCTTGGGCGAGCCGCAGCCCGGGCAGCGGGCGGCGGTCGCTGCGACGTCGCTTCGGCAATCTCGGCAGAAGCCCGGCATGGTCCTCGCACCCTTCGGCACGCGGCGGAACGCGTGCCGCTCACGCCGCGCCGGTTTGTCCCGGACGCTCCGCCAGCACCATGCGGGCATGCCCCACGTCCAGGGGATCGAAGCCGCTTTCGCTTGCGAAGGCCAGCAACAGGCTCTCGTCGCTCGCCACGTGATCGAGCACGCCGAGCAGAAAGCTCGGCTCACGCGCCGCCGCGCGCAGCGATTGCGGCCCCAGTCCGGTCAGGGCCAGGAAACGCTCCAGCCGCTCGTGATCGCCGGCCAGAAAGGTCAAGGCCGCAACCGCCAGCGCGGTGGCGGCCTCCTTGTGGGCCTTGGAGGTGGATTTGCCGGGGTCTTGGTAGTGCGGCTTCTTCATCGCGGTCTCCGCGCCCTGCACGATCGTTTGATCTCCAGCCGAAGCGACGCTAGGCTTGCGGTTTGCGAGCTCGGGGCCGCGGCCGAAGGGAGGACTGCATGCGTAATCGTCTTTTGGTGGCTCTGTGTGCCGGCGGCATGGCTGCCGGATGCTACCTGATTTTGGGGAGCGGTGCGCAAGCGGTCGATCATCCCGATCTGTTCGAGGTCACCTCGCCGGATTTCCCGGACAATGGCCTCCTGGGCGAAGCCAATGCCGGCGTCGGCACCAGCCTGCGTGGGCCCTGGGCGTGCGGCGGGCAGAACACGTCCCCGGCGCTCACCTGGTCGCGCGCCCCGGCCGAGACCCAGAGCTTCGCCGTCATCATGGACGATCCCGATGCCGCCAGCGGCCGCGGCGGCAACCATTGGATCACCTACGACATTCCGGCATCCGCGAAGGGCGTGGCGCGTGGCGACGCGAACCAGCCTGGCAAGTTCGTCAGCGGCAATTCCGGCAACGGCGCGGCCTATCACGGCGCCTGCGCCGAGCCCGGCGCCAAGGCGCATCACTTCATCTTCTTCGTCTATGCGCTCGACATCGCTCCCGGCAAGCTGAAGCCGGGCCTGACCAAGGCCGAGCTCATGGAGCAGATCAAGGGCCACAACATCGCCGAAGCGAGCCTCATGGGGCGCTACCAGCGCTCGGCCGACGGCAAGGCGCTCATGTCCGCCAAGTGAGGGCAGGGGCTCCGGGGTCGCGCGGGGCCCTCTAAACGCCGCATTCCCCTTGTGGATCGCCTTGTTGCGGTCTTATCTGCGCCGGCGTGACGGCGCCGGCGTTTGCGTTTCCGTAAGGAATTGCCACTAGCCTTTTTCCGTCATGCCCAAGCTGCCACCGACGCTGGGCGGCGGGAAGGTCGGGGGATGGCAAAAACCGTCATGATCGTGGAGGACAACGAGCTCAACATGAAGCTCTTCCACGACCTGTTGGAAGCGCACGGCTACCAGACCGTCGGGACGCGCAATGGTATCGAGGCCCTCGATCTCGCCCGCAAGCATCGACCGGATCTGATCCTGATGGACATCCAGCTGCCCGAGGTCTCCGGCCTCGAGGTCACCAAGTGGCTGAAGGAAGATCCCGAGCTGCAGGCGATCCCGGTCGTGGCCGTCACCGCCTTCGCGATGAAGGGCGACGAGGAGCGCATCCGCGAAGGCGGCTGCGAGGCCTATCTGTCGAAGCCGATCTCGGTCGGCAAGTTCATCGAGACCATTCGCCGATTTCTGGCGGTGCCTGAAGGAGACCGTCGATGACTGCCCGTGTTCTCGTCGTCGACGACGTGCCGGCCAATGTCAAGCTGTTGGAAGCGCGGCTCTCGGCCGAGTATTTCGATGTCATGACCGCCGTCAGCGGCCTGGAGGCGCTGGCGATCTGCGAGCGCGCCGAATGCGACGTGGTGCTGCTCGACGTGATGATGCCCGACATGGACGGGTTCGAGGTCTGCCGCAGGCTCAAGACCGGGATGAGCACGCATCACATCCCGGTGGTGATGGTGACTGCGCTCGATCAGCCTTCCGACCGGGTCAAGGGCCTGGAATCCGGCGCCGACGATTTTCTCACCAAGCCGGTCTCCGACGTGGCGCTGATCGCGCGCGTGCGTTCGCTGTCTCGGCTCAAGATGATGACCGACGAATTGCGCATGCGCGCCGTCACCTCGCGCGAGATCGGAATCGAGAGCCCGGAGCGCGAGGCGTTGGCCGAGGCCGGCCGCAACGGGCGCATCCTGATGGTGGACGACCGGCCGGCGCTGTCGGACCGCATCCAGAACATGCTGGCGAGCGAGCATTCGGTGGACATGGAGCGGGATCCGACCGAGGCCTTGTTCCACGCCGCCGAGGGCGGCTACGACCTGATCATCGTCTCGCTCGATCTGGAGAACTTCGACGGCCTGCGGCTGTGCAGCCAGCTGCGCTCGCTCGAGCGCACCCGCAACGTGCCGATCCTGGCGATCGCCGAGACCGACAACAATACGCGGCTGGTGCGGGCGCTGGAGATCGGCGTCAACGACTATCTGGTGCGGCCGTTCGACAAGAACGAGATCCTCGCCCGCGTGCGCACCCAGATCCGCAAGAAGCGCTACACCGAACGGCTGCGCGACAATGTGCAGCTCTCGATCGAGATGGCGATCACCGACGCGCTGACCGGCCTGTACAATCGCCGCTACATGGAGACCCATGTAGGCACCCTGGTCGATCAGGCGCTCGCACGCGGCAAGCCGCTCTCGGTGCTCATCCTCGACATCGACTACTTCAAGTCGATCAACGATACCCATGGCCATGATGCCGGCGACGACGTGCTGCAGGATTTCGCCATCCGCATCCGCAAGTCGATCCGCGGCATAGATCTCGCCTGCCGCTACGGCGGCGAGGAGTTCGTGGTGGTGATGCCGGAGACCGACATGGCGGTCGCCACCATGGTGGCGGAGCGGTTGCGCCGGCGGATCGCGAGCGAGCCGTTCCCGATCCAGAAGGGGGCCCGCACCATCGAGGTCACCATCTCGATCGGCATCGCGGCGCTCGGACCCGACGACAATGCCGCAGCCGTCATCAAGCGCGCCGACCAGGCGCTCTACCGCGCCAAGCGGGACGGCCGCAACCGTGTCGTGCCGGACGCCGCCTGAGCGGTTTTCGCGCGATTTCGCTCAGGGTTCAGCTTCAACGGGCAATCCAAGGCGCAACCGCGGCCGTCAACCTTAATGTTTTAGGATGACCGCAGTCTCACCGCTATTCACAAGCTAAATTATTGGATTCGGCGGGCCGTTGGGCTAGGCTTGCTGGGCGCGATGGCTCATATCCTGGCGTTATGCGGGCCAGGCCCATCGGGTCAGCCTAACCTTTTGATAACCCTACGGAGTGCTCAGGTCCGCCGCATCTCCTGGGTCCGTGGGGTTCGGCCGGTTCGGGAGCGGTGCGAGTGGCCTCCTCAAGAAGCCGCTCCCGACCGGCCACCTTTCTGGACGCGCGTGCCCGACCCGGGTGATACCGCAACCTTAGCGTGCTATATTATATAATAACAACTTTTGCGGTGGCGGGCTTAATCCGACCGACCGCAAAGCTCAGCCGTTCACTTGATCTTGGCTTCGCGGAACTCGACATGCTTGCGGGCGACCGGGTCGTATTTCTTCTTGACCAGCTTGTCGGTCTGCGTGCGCGAGTTCTTCTTGGTCACGTAGTAGAATCCAGTGTCGGCGCTCGACACCAGCTTGACCTTGATCGTGCTGGACTTGGCCATAGGCAAACCTCACATGCGACGGCGCCGGCACCCTATTGCCGACGCAACTCTCGGGCGCGAACCTAGCGGCTCGACCCGCAATGTCAAGAAAGCGGCGCGCTCACAGCAGCTCCCGCACGAAATGACGATGCCGCATCTGGTAGAACGGAACCGGCAGATCGTGCCGCAGCCCGGCGGCGATGCGCGCTTCCAGCTCCTCCAGCACCACCGCCGTGATGGCCGGCAGGTCGAGATGCCGCGCCTGCCCGATCGGCATCCAGACCAGCTCGACCAGCTCGGCGTCCGGCCCGATCATGCCGTCGATCCGGTGCGCGATCGCGCCCGCGTCCGCGGTGAAGAACCGGGTGTCGAAGCGCCTCGGCCGCCGCGGCGGCGTGATCGCCCGCGCCACGAAATGGATGGCTGCGAGGTCCGGAAGGATGCCGGCCTCCCCGAACGCCGCCCACGGTCCGGGCGGCGTCCCGGGCCTGGCGATCGCGGGGGAGCCGAGGAGGAGGCCGGTCTCCTCATAGGTCTCGCGGATCGCCGCCAAGGCCAGCGCTCGCGCCTTGACCGGGCTCGGCCGCTTGACGGCGCGCATCAGGCGTTCCTCGGCGTGGCGCTCGAGCGGGCGCGCCGTCGCCATGCGCTGATCCGAAGGCTCGAGGCCGCCGCCCGGAAACACGAATTTGCCGGGCAGGAATTTGTGGCCGTGATGGCGCTTGCCGAGCAGCACTCTGGGAATCGAGCCGGAATTGTCGATCAGGATCAGGGTGGCGGCATCGCGGGGCCGCAGATTCGGCAGCGTGAAATAGCTTTCGTCCTCCAACAGCTCCTTGGCGAGCGCATTCATGCGCTCAAGGCCGTGCAGACCCTCAGCGCTCATCGGCGCCGCTTCCCCTTGTGACGCGCCTTGCGGGCGGGAAGCGTCGTCGGGCGGCGGGTCTGTCCGTCGCGCTTGGCGGCCGCGCGCCCTTGGGGTGCTGGCCCTCGGAGAGGAGCTCGAACCGCAGCGCGCCGGCGAGCGGGACGGCCTCGACCAGCTTCACGGTGACCCGGTCGCCGAGCCGGTAGCTCTCGCCGCTCGAGCTGCCGATCAGGGCGTGGCGATCCTCGTGATAGCCGAAATATTCATGGCCGATGGTGCGCGCCGGAATGAAGCCGTCGGCGCCGGTATCGTCGAGCTTGACGAACAGGCCGACGCGGGTCACCCCGGAGATGCGGCCCTCGAAAGTGGCGCCGATCCGATCGGCCAGGAAATGCGCGAGCAGGCGGTCGAAGGTCTCGCGTTCCGCCTTCATGGCGCGCCGCTCGGCGACCGAGATGGTGGCGGCAACCTCGCCCAGCGCCTGCCCATCTACGCTCTCCGCGAGCGCGCCATCGCCGAGCTTGCCGGCACGGATGAGGCCGCGGTGCACCACCAGATCCGCATAGCGGCGGATCGGCGAGGTGAAATGGGCGTAGCGGCGCAGGCTCAGCCCGTAATGACCGTAGTTCTCGGCGCTATATTCGGCCTGCGCCTGGGTGCGCAGCACCACCTCGTTGACCAGCTTCTCGACGTCGCGGCCCTTCACCCGCTCCAGGATGTGGTTGAATTGCGCGGCTTTGAGCTCGTTGCCCCTGGGCAGCGAGATGTCGACCGTCTTGAGGAACTCGCGCAGCGCATTGACCCGTTCCGGGTCGGGCTCGTCATGCACCCGGTAGATCAGCGGCACCGATGCGCGCTCGAGCGCCTCGGCGGCCGCCACATTGGCGAGGATCATGAACTCCTCGATCAGCCGGTGCGCCTCCAGGCGCGGCGGCGTGACCACCCGATCGACCGTGCCGTCGGCCTTGAGCACGATCTTGCGCTCGGGCAGGTCGAGATCGAGCGGCCCGCGCTCGTCGCGCTCCCGCTTGAGCGCCTGATAGGCCGCGTAGAGCGGTGTGAGCACCGGCGCGACCAGCCACTGCGTGTCCGCGTCGGCGCGGCCATCGGCGGCGGCCTGCGCCTGCGCATAGCTCAGCCGTGCGGCGGAGCGCATGAGCACGCGGTGAAAGCTGTGCGCGCGCTTGCGGCCGTCCGCCGCCACCACGATCCGCACCGCCAGCGCGGCGCGATCCTCGTTGGGACGCAGCGAGCAGAGGTCGTTGGAGATGCGCTCCGGCAGCATCGGCACCACCCGGTCCGGGAAGTAGACCGAGTTGCCGCGGATGAGCGCCTCGCGATCGAGCGCCGAGCCCGGCCGCACGTAATGCGCCACGTCCGCAATGGCGATGCTGATCACATGGCCGCCGGGATTCTTGGGGTCCGGATCGGGTACCGCATGCACGGCATCGTCGTGATCCTTGGCGTCGGGCGGATCGATGGTGACGAAGGCGACATCGCGCCAATCCTCGCGCCCCCGCGGGCCAGCGGCTGCGGCGGTCTCCGCCTCGCGCAATGCCGGCGCCGGAAACACATTGGGGATGCCGTGGGCGTTGATGGCGATCAGGCTGACCGCGCTTTCGCTGTTGATGGAGCCCAGCTTCTCGACCACCCGCGCCATGGTGAGGCCGAGCCGGCCGCGCCCGGGCGCCACCTCGACCGCCACCAGATCGCCGTCCCGGGCATCGCCGCCGGCGCCTGGCGGGACCGAAAGCTCGCGGCCGAGCTGTTTCTTGTCGATCGGGGAAAGCCGCCCGCCGCCGCCGGGCAGCGTGCGGTAGATGCCGAGCACGCGCTGCCTGGCGCGATCGACGATCTTGATGACGCGGCCGCTGTGGCGGATCGGGTCGTCCTCGTCGCCGCTCTCCTCGACCCGTAACAAAGCGCGGTCGCCGACGCCCGCGACCTCGCCGGGCCGCGCGCGCCGCAATACTCGCACGCGGATTTTCGGCGGCGGCCCGTGCGCCTCCTCGTCCCATTCGGTCGGAACCGCGATCAGCTCGCCGTCGGCGTCGCGGCTGCCGATATCGGCCAGCACCACCGAGGGCAGGGTGCCGGGATGATGCAGCTTCTTCTTGCGCTTATCCACGCGGCCCTCGTCGGCGAGCTCGCGCAGCATGTGCTTGAGCTCGGCGCGGTCGGCGTTCTTGAGCCCGAAGGCGCGCGCGATTTCGCGCGTGCCGACGCGGCCCGATTGCTCGCCGATGAAGGCCAGGATCTGCTGCTTGGTCGGATTGGATGGTTTGCTTTGGGGGCGTTTCACGAAATGGTTCCGCGAGGGTTGCTCGCTCGGAACTAAACTAGGAGTGCGCAAGCGGTTGCGCCAGCCCATCCGAGCGGGGAGTCAGCGCGCTCTCAATGATTACCTCCCCCTGAAAGGGGGAGGGAAGAATCAATTGGCGGCCTTCTTGGCCTTGCGGACGGGCTTCTTGGCCGCGCTCGGGGCTGGTGCCGGGGCTGGTTTGGCGCGCGGCGGCTTGGCCTTGACGGCGCCGCCGCGGGCAGCGGGGCGGCGGCGCGCGGCCGGCGGCCGGCTGTCGGTCGCGCGCGCATCGAGCAGCGACACCGCCTCCTCGAGCGTGACCGTTTCCGGGGTCTTGTCGGACGGCAGCGAGGCATTGACGCCGTCGTGGCTGACATAGGGTCCGTAGCGGCCGGACTTGACCACGATCGGGCCGCCCTTGTCGGGATGGTCGCCGAGCGGGCGGCCGGGGGCGGGGCCGAAGCGGCTTTTGCTCGGACCCTTGGCGACCTTCTCGGCGATCAGGGTCACTGCCCGGTTCTGTCCGATGGTGAGCACGTCGTCGCCGGCGTCGAGATTGGCGTAGACCTTGCCGTGCTGCACATAGGGACCGAACCGGCCGATGCCGGCGAGGATCGGAACGCCGTCCTCGGGATGCTTGCCGACCTCGCGCGGCAGCGACAGCAAAGCGAGCGCGCGCGCCAGGTCGACGTCGTCGGGCGCGAGCCCCTTGGGCAGGCCGGCACGCTTGGGCTTCGCGCCCTCGACCATCTCGCCGAGCTGCACATAGGGGCCGAAGCGGCCGTTGCGCAGCGTCACCTCGAGGCCGGTCGCCGGATCCTCGCCGAGCTTGCGGGTGCCGCCATCGGCGGCGCCGTTGGGGCCGCCGGCCGTCAGTTGCCGGGTATAGCGGCATTCCGGATAGTTGGTGCAGCCGATGAAGCCGCCGAACTTGCTGAGCTTGAGCGACAGCTGGCCGCCGCAGGTCGGGCACTGGCGCGGATCGGTGCCATCGGGGCGCGGCGGAAACAGATGCGGCCCCAGCATCTCGTTGAGCGCGTCGATCACCTGGGCGATGCGCAGGTCCTTGATCTCGCCGACCGCGGCGGCGAAATCGCGCCAGAAGTCGCGCAGGAGATCGCGCCAGGCGATCTCGTTGTTGGAGACGCGGTCGAGCTGCTCCTCGAGATCGGCGGTGAAGCCGTATTCGACATAGCGGGCGAAGAAGCTCTCCAGGAACGAGGTCAGCACCCGGCCCTTGTCCTCGGGCATCAGCCGTTTCTTGTCGATCCGGACATAGCCGCGGTCTTTGAGCACCTGCAGGATCGACGCATAGGTGGAGGGCCGCCCGATGCTGAGCTCCTCCATGCGCTTGACCAGCGAGGCCTCCGAATAGCGCGGCGGCGGCTCGGTGAAATGCTGATCGGCATCGATGGCGCGCTTCTGCAGCGGCTCGCCGGCGCTCATCGCCGGCAGGCGCTTGGCGTCCTCGTCTTCGGCGGCGTCGTCCTCGCCCTCCTGGTAGAGAGTGAGGAAGCCGTCGAACTTCACCACGGTGCCGGTGGCGCGCAGGTCGATGGTGCGGGAGCCGGCTTTGGCGGCGATGTCGACGGTGGTGCGCTCGAGCTCGCCGGATTCCATCTGGCTCGCCACCGTGCGCCGCCAGATCAGCTCGTAGAGCTTGGCCTGGTCGGCATCGAGGAACGCCTTGGCTTCGGCAGGGCGGAGGGCGAAATCGGTCGGGCGGATGGCCTCGTGCGCCTCCTGGGCGTTCTTGGCCTTGGTCACGTATTGGCGCGCGGCAGCCGGCAGGTAGCGGTCGCCATAGTCCGATCCGATCAGCTTGCGGCTGGCGGCGATCGCCTCCTCGGCGATCTGCACGCCGTCGGTTCGCATATAAGTAATGAGGCCGACGGTCTCGCCCTTGATGGTGACGCCCTCGTAGAGCCGCTGCGCGATCCGCATCGTATGGGCGGGCGCGAAGCCGAGCTTGCGGCTGGCTTCCTGCTGCAACGTGGAGGTGGTGAAGGGCGGCGGCGGGTTGCGCTTGGCCGGCTTGGCCTCGACCGAGACCACCGTGAAGCCGGCGCTCTCGAGCGCTTTCTTGAACGCCTCGGCTTCCGCGCCGGTGCCGATGTCGAGACGCTGGATCTTCTTGCCGTCGGCGCCGATGAGGCGCGCCTCGAACACGTCGCCGCGCGGCGTCGCGAGCTTGGCCACCAGCGACCAGTACTCGCGGGCGACGAACCGCTCGATCTCGAGCTCGCGGTCGCATACCAGCCGCAGCGCCACCGATTGCACGCGCCCGGCCGAGCGGGCACCCGGCAGCTTGCGCCACAGCACCGGCGAGAGCGTAAAGCCGACCAGATAATCGAGCGCGCGCCGCGCCAGATAGGCATCCACCAGCGCGCTATCGATCGCGCGCGGATGCTTCATGGCGTCGAGCACCGCGGTCTTGGTGATGGCGTTGAACACCACACGCTCGATCGCCTGCGACTTGATCGCCTTCTTCTCCTTGAGCACCTCGAGCACGTGCCAGGAGATGGCTTCGCCCTCGCGATCCGGGTCGGTGGCCAGGATCAGCTTGTCGGCGCCTTTGACCGCCCGCACGATCTCGCTCATGTGCTTCTGGGACTTGGCGTCGACCTCCCAGAGCATGCGGAAATCGTGCTCGGGATCGACCGACCCGTCCTTGGGCGGCAGGTCGCGCACATGGCCGAAAGAGGCCAGCACCTCGTAGCCACGGCCGAGATATTTATTGATCGTCTTGGCCTTGGCGGGTGACTCGACGACGACGATATTCATGTAAATCCAATAGGTTGGCGGCGATTTCTGCCAAATAGGAGCGGAATTGGCCGCGCCGGTCGCGAGCGGAACATGGGGAGAGCGCCCGCCGGTGTCAAATCCGGGCCTGCCCGACCCGGCCCGGCGGGAGGGTCGCGGTTGGGGGTAAATAAGGATACGAAAGGCTTTTCTGTGGCTTGGGATCGGGGCCGACGGGCGCGCTTCCGAGGGCCATGGCGTCGTTGTTTCGATCGTGGTCGACAACGATTCGTGCGGTCGCTGTTTTTATTGATGAATTCGAAATTGCTCTGCCAATTTGCCTGCCGACACCGAATTTGCAGGCCGCCACATACCCTCCGACCGGGACGCGCGCTCAATCGGGAATGCATGGCTCGTGCGCTGGCTCCATTGAAAATACAATCCCAGAACAATGGGCCGCCTTCATAAGAGCCCCAAAGCCATGCATGGGCTGCAAGGGTGAAGCCGACGCTGAAGATCGATCGGTCCGGACGCTGGACCCAAAATCCAGGGGTGGATTTCGGGTCGCAAGCACGCACAAAAAACCGATCCCGGGCAGGCCCGGAATCGGTGCGCAGATCACCAGTTTCAATTTCGCGAATACTCCGAGGCGGAGAGATTCGTCAAGTGGGTGGGTGACGGACAAGTTGCTGTTGCCGGGCGAGCCCGACGTATCCAGCCCAGATGCTGCCGGCGGTACTGTTTGAGCGCCTGCTTCTCCAGTCACGCGCTTCCGTCAGGGTCACGTCGGCGGCCTGTAAGGATCGGGCGAACCGGGGGCGATCGGAGGGTATTTCTTCAAGCTCTGCTCGAACTCCGTCACGATCTTCAGGGCCGGACCCGCTGCCCACGTCGCCCGAATGCCTGTTGCGGGGTATTCCTCCTTGGGATCGGTGATGAGATCGAAGGCCTTTGGCTCACCGAGCTTGAGTGGCGGCGTCCACCAGTCGCGCTGCTCGTCGTAGAAGACGACCTTCCAATTGCGCCACTTCACCGCCTCCAGACGATCCGCAACATAGACAGGGAAGCCCTCGCGACCGGATTTATCCGATTTGCCGAGCAGGAGATCGCTCATGTCGAGGCCGTCGATCGGCCGATCCTGCGGCACCGATGCGCCGCCGAGCTTCGCCAATGTCGTGAACGTATCGACCTCATGCACGATCTCGTTGCTGATGCGGCCGGCCGGGATATGGCCGGGCCAACGAATGATGAAGGGAACTCGCAGCGAGCCCTCCATGTGGGTGAAGTAATAGCCGCGCCAGGGCCCGGACGACCCCTGCCAAGGCCAAGTGGCCTCGGGGCCGTTGTCGCTGGTGAAAACCACGATGGTGTTCTCGCGAATGCCGAGCGCGTCGACCGCATCGAGAATGTCGCCGACATTGCTGTCCATCTCGGCCAGCGCGTCGGGGAAGTCGCCGTAACCGGTCTTGCCGGCGAATTTCGGGTTCGGCAGCGTCGGGAAGTGCACGAGCGTGTACGGCACATAGGCGTAGAACGGCTTGCCCGAGGCGACGCTGCGCCGCATGAAGTCAATCGTGCGGCGCGTGCATTCGGCGTCGATCAGCCGCCGTTGATCCAGATCATAAACCTGCAGCTCCCGGCTCCTCTCTCCCTTGCGCCCTTCCATGATGTGCATGAACGGAATGCCGGCCGCCTTGGCAGCCGCGTCCGCTGGCCAAAACGCCTCATCGGTCGTGCGCGGTATGCCGTACCAATCGTCGAAGCCCTGATCGTTCGGCAAACGCCCCTGCTCGCTGCCGAGATGCCACTTGCCGAACATGGCGGTGGCATAGCCGGCAGCGGACAGCGCCTCCGCGATCGTCACCTCCCATTGGGTCAGGCCCTCAAGCCCGCCGCCAATAGGGATCGAATGCGTTCCGGAACGGATCGGATGCCGTCCGGTCATGATGGCAGAACGGCTCGGCGTACACTGCGCCTCGACGTTGAAATTGGTCAGCCGCATTCCCTCGGCCGCCAACTGGTCGATGCGTGGCGTCGGCGCGCCGCGCGTGATGCCGCCGCCATAGACGCCGAGCTCCCCGTAGCCGAGATTGTCCATCAGGATGAAGACGATGTTTGGTTTGCCGCGATTGTCGCCAGGATTGACCGCCGGCAGCGATTGTGCCGAAGCGGTACGTGGGCTCAGTGCGGCGGCGGCGAGAGCTGCGGCGGTGGCGAGCAGGCTGCGTCTGTTCATCTGTCCTCTCCCGATGACCTTATTCGTCCGTTCACGCCCGCTGCACCGGTGGCGGCATCCATGAGCCGTCGAGGATCGCCGTCTTCGGCCAGTAGGCGCGCAGGAACAGCGAGAAGTCCGCCCCTTTGGGCGCCGGCAGCCAATTCGTGCGCTGCGCCTCCGGGGGCGGATCGGCTTGCACATAGATCGTGAGCGACCCGTCGGGATTGTTTTTCAGCCCGGTGTTCTTGGTCCCGAGGGAGTATCGCCTGGCTTCGTTAGGCACAAAAAAATGGTGCTCGTCATAAAGGGTGAGTGACCAGAAGCCGTCCACCGGCGGCTTCTCGCCTTTCGCGAAAGTCACCGTATAGCGGTCGGCGCTGTTGAGGCGACGTCCGGCGGAGTCGAGGTCCTGATAGAGATACTTCGTCTCATTCGGTGCGTTGACGAGGATGTTGGATTTCGCGACTGCGGTGCGGGTGAAATAGTCGGTCCCGAAGGCAGCATTGTTCGAGGTCGAGCTCCAGTTGTTCGCAAGCTGTACGCCCCAGTTTCGGAATTGCAGTAGGGGATCGACCAATTCCTTCTCGGCCTTGGTTGCCTCGTCGATCATCGCCGTCTTCAAGGCGGGGTTCCTTTGTGCGGCGGCGATGACGGCGAGAATCTGTGCGTAGCGCGCCTCTTCGCCCGGCAGCGGCGGCGCATCCTTGAGGACCGCCGGCAATTCGTCGAAGAATTTGTCCGGAAAAACCCATTTGGTCTCGGCCGCTCCGCCGTCGGTCGTCGGCGATCCCAGCTTGGGAAGATTGCGCCAGTCGTGCTGCCTCATCTTCGCGTCGTACTGAGCGAGTGGATAGATATCGATCCCGCTGATGACGGATTGGATGGCTGTCCTGTCGTCGGGTGTGTCGTCCATGAAGATGCGTGGCACCACGAAGGCCGTCCCCGTGTTCGCGCGGAAGACTCTGGTAATGCCCTTGGCTACTTCACCGCTCCAGTAGGGGCCGACCAGCAGATAGAAACCCGGTGTCGTGCCATACATCTTGCCGATCGAGGCAAAGCTGTCGGTGCGCAGATCGACAATCTGATAGACCCAGAACCTTTCGGCGAAATCCGGCACCTGCACGACGACTGGCGTTTCATCCAACGCGGCGATACCGGCGCCGTAGACGACATCTTGGTTCGGGCAGGCGACCCATCGCTGCTCCGGCTCGATATAGTCGTGCAGCATCGACATCATGTTCAGCGGTGCGAACGGCAGCACGCCGTTCATCAGTCCAGGCCGGGGCGCCTCTTTGAAGGCGATCCGGCGGTTGTAGATGTTGACCATCGGCCACGCCCAGAAATAGGCGTCGCGTGCAGCCATTCGGGCGTAAGCCTCGGTGATCTTGACGCTTGCGTCCGGCCCGGGCGGGAGCGCGCGAGTCCAGCCGGGCGACGGCGGCAGGGGCTGCGGATTGAGCGACGAGGTTTGGGCGCGCGCGACGGACGGCGCGCCGCTGCCGAGCGTTGCAGTAGCCGCGAGCGTCGCCCCTCCCAGCAGGATGTTGCGACGGTCAAGGGTCTGGTCGCTACTGTTGTTCATGACGTCCTCCACTCTCTAGGCACTGCTATGCTCCCGTGAGGATCGCATTGAGCGCACGCCGCACGGCGTTGAACGCGACGATCGCACCCGCAAAGTACACCGCGATGAACAACGCCTGCCCGAGCAGCCACGCGTTCTTTCCGGCTGTGACCGGCGAGTAGTAAAAGCTCGGCCAGACCGCATCGAAAACGAAGTAGCCAGGGTAGCCGACGGCGAAGACGCCGATCAGCCCGACGATGCAAAGCCACAGCGCCGCCGAGCCTCCTGCCGCCGGGTGTTTTAGCGATGCTCGCGTGGCCAGCATCAGCGTGAGACCGATTGCCACCATGCCGAGGCCGCCGGCCTGCACGGCCGCAACAGACAGCGTCCACGGGCACGCCCACCACAGCGAGATGCTCTGCATAAATATTTCGCCGTTTGGCCAGCGCGAGCCGGCGCAGTAGTGAGCGATGATCCCGAAGGTCAGGAAAACTCCGAAGATAAAGAGGCCGAGACCCCATTTGGCGAAACGTGCGCCCGTTGCCATGGCCTGCTCCCCGTTTCGATCATCACTGCGCCGCGACCTTCTCCACGTCCGGCAACACCCACTTCTTGTCGAAGAAGTCCTTTGTCGGCCCATAGACGCGGAACATCAGTTCGAAGCCACGCTGCGGATCGGTCGGCACCCAGTTCGTTTCCTTGGCGGCAGGCGCCTTTGGGCCGAAATAGACGTCGATGGAGCCGTCAGCGTTCCTTTGCATGTCGGCTGCGTTCGAGGCGCGGCTCGCCCGCGGCATATTGCGAACCAGCGCATGTGTCTGACGGTCGTAAACCGTTACCGACCAGTATTGCTCCATCGGCGCATTGGCCGGCACGCGCATTCGATACGTTTGGCTTCCTTCGTAGCCTTTCCCATCCTTGTCGTGGATGTTGATGAGATAAAACTGGGCGGCGCCCAGTCGCTTGATGCCGATGAAGCCATACGTGTAAGTGAGGCCACGCGCATCGACCGCATAGTGATCTCGATCGGCGTAATTGGTGCCCTGTCCGTCGACGGCTTCCGGGGTGCCCGGCGGTCTCCACTGGCTGTTCGGGAAGAAGGGTGCCCAGCCGGCTTCATAGCGTTGCTCCAGCAGCGACCTCGCCTCCTCGCTTGCCGCTGCGAGGATTTTCTCGGTTGACGCATTCGGGGCGAAGGTTTTGCTCTTTTCGATGCCGATCGACCGGAGTTGATCGATCATGGCGCGGTCGCGCTCGATCCACGGTTCGCTCTGCACGATACGATCAAGGGAACGGAAGAAGCTTGCGTCATAGCGTATGGTACTGTCGTAGATGACGTCCTTCACGTCCGTGAAAACGGTCGGGGGCGGATTGGCCGCTGCCGATAGCGGATAGAGTTTCACCCGTTTGCCATAGGCTATGGCCGCAGCTATGTCGGCGTCGCTGTGGCTGTTCGGAGTTGCGCGCAGCAAAGCAAAGCCGGCGAAGGTGTCGGAAGGCAGGACGATGTAACCGCTTGGGATCGGGGCCTTGTAGCCCGGCGGAACGACCAGGAACTTGCCGCCCGCGCCTTTGTCGACGCCGAGTACGCCAACGTCTTCGAGGGCGGCCTGCCATATCGTGTTGATGTTCCCCGTGAGCGAAGCCGACCGATCGACCGGCGGAATATCGAACACGATCGGGCCGACATCCTTGGTGTTGAAAAACGCCATGAAATACATGGCGTCGGGATTGGGCGTGAGCGTCTGATTGTGCCAGTCGAGCAGGCGACCCCAATAGATGATCTCGTTTACCTTGCCGCTCGTCTTGGTGAGCATTTCCTGAAGCATCAGATCGGCGTTTACCGCCGACATGCCCCAGATCACGGACTCGACCGCGCGGCTGCGGATGAGCTGGTTATTGAGGTCTTCGGCAGATAGGCTTTGTGCCTGCACCGGGATCGCCGCGCCGATAAACGCGAGTGCCGCAAGGATCGCTGTCTTCATAGCTCCGCTCCTGTCAAAACGGGTTGACGAAGTTCAGAATCGCAGTCTGCCGCAGGATCACTTGCCGGATCACGTGGCTCGCCTTGACACGGTCGGTGAAGATGGCTGCAAGCCCGGCGCTGCCGGCCGGCAGACGGCGCGCCACCTCCTCATCGTCGAGCTTGATCCGGACCACGAATGGCTCGGACTGGAGGTCCCCCGCGGCAACCGCCAGGCCGCCGACTTGGGTCTGCCCGGTGGCGATGGCCTGCAGCACCGTCTCGACGCGCCCGGTATAGACCTCGCCCGGGAAGGCCTTGAACGTGATCTCGACCGGTTGCCCGGCGGCGACGTAGCGTGCATAGACCTGCGGAACCTCGACGCCGAAAATTGTTTCCGACGTATCGATGAAGGCCATCACCGGCGACTGGGTGGTGACGCGCGCGCCCTTGCGCAGCGCCAAATTGGTCACGTAACCGTCGGACGGCGCCCGGACTGTTGTTTTGTCCAGATTGTATCTTGCGCCGTCGATCAGCGCCTGGTCGAGCTTGACGGTGGCCTCACCCTGATTGACGACGGCTCTTTGATCTTCCGCCTGTTGGCGTCGACCCGCGTTCTTTGCGGCCAAGTCTTCATACCGCGAGAGATTGATCCTGTCCTTCTCGAGCCCAGCCTGATCGCGTAGCAGCTGCGCGTTATACTGGCCGAGTGCCGCCCGGTACGGCACCGGATCAATCTTGAACAGGACATCGCCAGCCTTGAGCGGCACATTCGGTTGAACCGGCACATCGATTACCTCCCCGGCGACCGTGGGGACGATCTCCACCGAGTTGCGCACCACCGCGGCGGCGCCTGACGGCGCGCCCCAGCCCATCGGAATGAACAGGCCGAGGTTGAGGCCGAGCAACACGATCAGCGGCGAGAGCTTCCAGAACGTGTTCAATGGAATGAATCTGAGCCACACAAATAGCGCCAGAATGGCGATGTAGCCGCCGAGCAGGACGATCATCATCGAAGCGTCTCCCGCCTTGCCGGAAGGTCGACGTAGGCCCAGATCAACATCAGCGGCCAGAATACGAAGCCGAAGATCAGTGTGGCCCAGCTGCCGACCGTCACGGCCTCAGCCCATGGATGCCCGCGCTTGCGCGCGATATGGCCCGGCATCGCCCCAAGCGCGACGAACACGGCGACGACGATCGCAAGGACGATGACGAAGACGACCCAGGCGAAGACATCGATGAACGACACGGCATCCCCTTGGCGATTTCGAGCGCGGACACATTGCGCCAATCCTACATTATGTCGACGATCCTTCAGGCTTTGGCACGTCCTCTTCGATCGCCTTGTCTAGCTTGCTGATCGTCATCAACCGCTTCATCGACCGTCGGCCGATCCTCGACCGTTCCCCACCACGCTTTGAGTCGCTGGTAAAGCTGTATTCAAGAGATCGGCAATGCCTTTAGCTCACCAAGCTTGATCGGTGGACTTCAGCGAGCCAAAAGCAAGGGCCGCGAGGACCGTTCTCATCACGGCCCTCCGCCCCGGATTCGGGAAATCAACAGCGCCTACTTGCTGGCCATCGCGTTCTTTACGAGGCCCGCGATCACGGTCAGGATCGCGCCGCTCGCGCCGCCGCCGACCAACTGGCCGATGAGCGAGCCGATATCGAGCCCGCCGCCGGCGGCACCGGCCAGCGCCGGGATCAGCGCCTGCAGGATCTGTCCGCCGCCGGCACCGCCGATCGCCCCTGCGATCGTGTTGCCGACCGGCCCGAGATCAAAGTTCTTGAGCGAAGCGCCGGCCGCATTCCCTCCAGCGACGCCTGCGATAAGCTGAATAATGAGAGTGACGAGTGTGCTCGACATGGTGGTCTCCTCATTCGCGGTGGAGGTGCTGTGTGGCCACGAGGTCTCAGCGGCATTCGTGGAAAGAGCGCCGGCCGCGCCGGCTTGCGCCTTCCGTCATTGCCCTTGCAGACGTGTCGTCGTGATCTTCTCCATGGCGTCGCTCGGGCCAGTTGTGGGCCGGCGGACCATCCGCCGGCCCGTCGTGCTTAGTCCTTGCTCGCGCCCGCCATGATCTTGTCCATCGCGTCACTGACGGTGAAGCTCGCTGCCTTGGCGCGCGGCGGGAACTCCTTGAAGCTTTCGAGATACTTCGCAACGATGGCTTGCGCCGGCACGAACATGAACGCCCGATGGGCCTGCCAGTCGGCGTAATAAATGCTGTCGGTACCTCGCTCGAACGGGTCGGTCCGCAAGTTGTAGAGATTTGGCCCGCGCAGCACGGTAAATTGGCCCTGCCAGACACTGAGTGGCGCCTTCGGATTTGGCTCAGTGTGCTGCTCCATGAAGGTGATTTTCCAATCGCGGACACGCAGGGCCAGCAGATCGCCATCATCGCTCCAGTAAAAGAATCCCTCGCGCGGTGACTCCTTTGCCTCCCCCTTGAAGAAGGGAATGAGATTGTGTCCGTCGAGGTGGACCTTGAAGGTCCTCCCGCCTAGGGAAAAGCCTTTCAGCAGCTTGTCGACGAGGTCGGGCTCACCTGCTGCCGCCGCGAAAGTCGGGACGAAGTCCTCGTGCGCGCAGGTGTCGTTGACGATCGTTCCGGGCTTGATCACACCTGGCCAGCGGATCAAGCACGGGACGCGGAAGGCGCCCTCCCAGTTGGTGGCTTTCTCGCCCTTGAACGGTGTTGAGCCGCCATCCGGCCAGGTGAAGGCTTCGGCGCCGTTGTCGGTCGTATAGACCACAATGGTGTTGTTGGCGACGCCGAGATCGTTGAGGAGCTTGAGAAGCTGTCCGACGTGCCCGTCGGTTTCGACCATACCGTCGGGATAAAGCCCCAAGCCGGTCTTGCCTTCCAACTCCTTCTTTAGATGCGTGAAGATGTGCATCCGCGTCGAGTTGAAGTAGCAGAGCCATGGCGTCCGCTCGGCGTTCTTCCGTTTGATGAAGTCGATGCTCGCTGCAAGAAACTCCTCGTCGATCGTTTCCATGCGCTTTTTGTCGAGCGAGCCGGTGTTCTCGATCGTCTGCTTGCCGACGCGCCCGAAGGCGGGATCGACGGTCGGATCATCACGGTCACTCGCCTTGCACTTGAGAACGCCGCGCGGCCCGAATCTCGTGCGGAAGCGCGGGTCTTTTGGATAGTCGGAGTTCTCCGGTTCCTCCTCGGCGTTGAGGTGATAGAGATTGCCGAAGAACTCGTCGAAGCCATGCACCGTCGGCAGATGCTCGTTGCGGTCGCCCAAATGGTTTTTGCCGAACTGACCTGTGGCGTAGCCGAGCGACTTCATGACATCCGCGACGCTCGGATCGAGCGGCCCGAGCCCGAGCTCGGCTCCGGGCAGGCCTACCTTGGTCAGGCCGGTGCGGATCGGCGATTGCCCGGTGATGAAGGCGGCACGCCCGGCGGTGCAGCTCTGCTGGCCGTACCAGTCGGTAAAAACCGCCCCTTCCTTGCCGACGCGGTCGATGTTGGGTGTGCGGTAGCCCATGATGCCCATGTTGTAGGCGCTGACGTTGAACCAGCCGATGTCGTCACCCATAATAAAAAGTATATTCGGCTTGCTGCCGGCCGCCGCGGGGGGCTGCTGCGCTTGAGCCTGGGCGACGCTGAACGGTGCGCCCCCGCTCAATACGGTTGCGGCGGCCGCAAGCGTGGTGCCACCGAGCAATATGCTGCGGCGGTCGACGGCATCGCTCTCGTCGTATTTCTTCTCCGTGCTGCTCATTGTGGCTCCTCCGTATGTTCCGACGGCCAAAGGCCGAGCAATGATTCGAATGCGATCCCTGCGTAAAACTGGAGCGCCGGCCGAGTTGTGGACCGGCGCGCCGGATTGACGACTGTCAGTCGCCTCGTGGCTTCTGCATTTGGGCGATGATCTGATCGAGGTTGAAGCTCTGAGGCTTCTGTAGCGGCGGAAATTCCTTGAACGTGTCAAAGAATTCTCCCGCGATCGCTTGCGCCTCCAATATCAGGAAGCCTTTGCTGAGCATCCAGTCGTTGTAGGTGTTCGACGTGATGTCGGCCCGCTCATACGGGTCCATCCGAAGGTTGTAGATCTTCGGCATTCGCAGGCAGGTGAGCGGGTCCTCCCAGACATTAAGGCCGCCGGGAGTCCTTTGCTCACAGAAGACGAACTTCCAATCCGTGGCGCGTATCGCCACCAGGTGGCCGTCGTCGTCGAAGTAGATGAACCCCTTGCGCGCGGACCTCTCCTGCTGCCCGGTCAGATACGGAAGTTGATTGTAGCCGTCGATGTGGACCTTGTAGGTGCGTGCGCCGACCTGCCAGCCCTTCAACAAACGGTCTTTGATCTCGGGATCGCCGGCGGCTGCCAGGAAGGTCGGGAGCCAATCGTGTCCGCTGATGATCTCGTTTGATACGGTTCCGGCCTTGATGTGACCGGGCCAGCGGATCATCGCCGGAACCCGGAAAGCGCCTTCCCAGTTCGTGTCTTTCTCGCTCCTGAACGGAGTCATGCCGCTGTCCGGCCAGGAGTTCATATGCACGCCGTTGTCGGTCGTGTAGAGGACAATCGTGTCGTTGGCGACGCCGAGGTCGTCGACCGTCTGGAGAAGCTTGCCGACATCACCGTCGTGCTCGAGCATGCCGTCCGCATATTCGTTGTCGGGCATGCCGCTCTGGCCGCGCATGGACGCGCGCACATGGGTGCGAAAGTGCATGCGGGTGGCATTCATCCAGCAGAAGAATGGCTTGCCGGCTTTGACCTGCCGCTGCATGAAATCGATTGCCGCGGCGGTGGTCTCGTCGTCAATCGTCTCCATCCGCTTTTTGGTCAGCGGGCCCGTGTCCTCGATCGTCTGCTTGCCGATCCTGCCCCACCTCGGCTGCTCGGTGGGATCATCGGTCGCGGTCGCCTTGGACTTGATCACGCCGCGTGGGCCAAATCTTTCGCGGAAACGTGGATCTTTCGGGTAGTCGGGATTTTCAGGCTCTTCTTCAGCATTGAGGTGATAAAGATTTCCGAAGAATTCATCGAAACCATGCACCGTCGGCAGGAACTCGTTGCGATCGCCGAGATGGTTCTTTCCGAACTGGCCGGTGGCATAACCCAACGGTCGAAGGGCCTCGGCGATGGTGATATCCTCCGGCCGCAGACCGATGGTCGCGCCGGGAATCCCGACCTTGGACAAGCCGGTGCGCAGCGTCGACTGGCCGGTGATGAATGTCGACCGTCCTGCCGTGCAGCTCTGCTCGGCATAGTAGTCGGTGAACATCATGCCTTCGCGAGCGACCCGGTCGATATTGGGCGTGCGGTAGCCCATCAGGCCAAACGTATAAGCGCTTATATTGGATTGGCCGATATCGTCGCCGAAGATGACGAGGATGTTCGGCCGCCGCCCGGACGGTACGGCCGGCTGCGCCTGCGCCTGCGCCACCCGCGTCGGCGCGCTCGCGCCGAGCGCGGACGCGGCCGCGAGCGTCGTGCTTCCAACCAGCATGTTACGGCGGCTGAGTGCGCGACTCCCTGGATTCGTTTTGTCCCGGTTGTAATGGCTGGACATGCAGTGTTCCTCTATTGTCGATGGCGGCGGGAAAACGGATCGTCGGCTCGGCTTTTTGTCGATCGTTGCACGCGTTCATGACCCTCGCTTTGCCCTAATGATGCAGCGAAAGCCGACGTGGCTTGTGGACGTGTCCACCGGCTCCGCATGCCTTGCGGCCGGCCGGTAACGGCGGCAGTAGTTCGGCGCGCACAGGTGCGAGCCGCCCTTGAGCACCTTGCGGGGAATCCTGATCTGGGGTTGGCAGGAGTCGTAGCTCGCGGCCTCCGGTCCACCGCGCGGGTTCTCCGGGATGCAGCAAGCCTTCGGCGCATCAGCGTCATGCTCGCTCGACCACCAATCGGCCGTCCATTCCCAGACGTTGCCGATCATGTCATGGACGCCGTAGCCGTTGGGCGGAAACGCCGTGACCGGCGAAGTGCGCTCATAACCGTCCGCGGCAAGGTTCTGGTGCGGGAATTTGCCCTGCCAGGTGTTCGCCATGTGCTTGCCGCCGGGGGTGAACTCATCGCCCCAGGCATACTCGGCGCCGTCGAGACCGCCACGGGCGGCGAATTCCCATTCAGCCTCGGTCGGTAATTCCTTGCCAGCCCATTTCGCGTAGGCTTCGGCATCGCGATAGGCGACATGCACGACCGGGTGATCGTCGAGCCCGCTGATCGATGAGCGCGGGCCGTAAGGCCGACGCCAATCGGCGCCGAACTTGAACTTCCACCACTGGCCCCAATCGCGCAGGTCGACTGGCATGCCTGGGTGGGGTGAACACCAGGGAGGCGGCCTTGAGCATGTGCGGCAAGGCGCCGGGATAATCCTTCGCATCCGGCTTGATCTCCGGCGAAGGTCACGTAGCCGGTGGCGTTGACGAATTTGCGGAATTCACGATTGGTGACAGGCGTGCGATCGATCCAGAAGCTGTCGACCGTGACCCGATGGACCGGTGCTTCCTCCGGATAGTGCTTGTCCGATCCCATGCGGAAGGTGCCGCCGGGGATGTTGATCATGTCGCGGAGTGCGCCCGACGAGTGGGCGCTCTCCTGTTGCGAACCGACCTTGTCCAACATAGCGTGCTTCCTCGACTATCAGCGCGGCGTGCCACCCGATCAACTCGAGCTCCGAAGCATGCTACGGGCACGTGTCCCAGAAGCCCTGTTGGCGGCTGGAGTCGGTGTAGTACCAGCACAGGTTCGGTCCGGGTGCCGCGCCGGCCCAGGCGGCGGCGGTCGCAGCCGATACGAAACCGATGGCCGCTCCCGCGGCGATCGCGCCGCCGGCACGCCATCCGTAGCCAGGCCGCACCCAGGCGGTGGTCCTGACATTGACATTGCGATTTACGTTCACATTGCGATTGACGTTTCGGTTGACGTTATTGTTGACGTTTCTGTTGACGTTACGGTTCAGGTTGGTGTTCCGGTTGAGGTTGGCGTTTCGGTTCACGTTGCGGCCAGCGTTGAAATTGCCTTCACGCGCCACGCCGCCGCGGCGGGCCGCCTCTGCGGCCGAAAAGGGCTCGAGAACCGTGAGGAGGCCGACAACAATTGCCGTCATCGTGACAAAACGCGGGTTTCGAAGGGTGATCATGCGATTTCTCCTTGCTTGGCTGATGATGGTCGTGAACGTCAGCCCCCCAATTGAATCAAGCGGTCGCTGTTGCGATGCCCTGGGCGCGCAGCAGCTCGGCCAACCGCCTGCGCGCGTAGAACATGCGTGTCTTCACGGTGCTCTGCTTGATGCCGATGATTGCGGCGGCACCACTGATTGTTGCTCCGTGGTAATAGACCAAGTCGACAATTTCGCGATGAAGCGGTGACAATTGTGCTAAACAATTGCGTAGGATTGAGCCGATCTCTTTCTTGTCGACGATCGCTTCCGCATTGTCGGCCGCATCCTCGATCAGCGCGATTGCATCATTGTCCAGCGTCTCGGTCGACCGGCGCCGCAATGCTCCGAGAGCCTGGTGACGGGCGAGCGCCAGGAGCCAGGTCGATGCCAGGGAGCGGCCTTCGAATTTCCCGGCGTGCCTCCATACGTGGAGAAAGACCTCGTTCACCAGCTCTTCGGCGACCGCCTCGTTGGCGACGAAACGCATGATGAAGCGGTAGATGCGCACGCTATGACGCGCGTAGAGGACCGTCATCGAAGACCTGTCGCCTGCCGCGATGCGTTCGATCAGGGCGTCGTCCAAAGTGTCCCGCCCGACCGCCTCGGATCGGCCGGCCGAAACAAACGCCGGGGCGGATTTGGCGTGGATACATTGCGCGATCGAGCTCATGTCCGTCTCCCCTTACGTTTCGCCTTTGTTGTTGGGAGAGAGACTAGGCTTGGCGTGCTATCCAGAGCCATTCCACACTAGGTGGATCGGGACATCTGAAGTAGCGAGCGCACCTAAACGAAGGTTTAGACGCCGATTTCTGCAGCGCGTCTGCCCGGTGGATCGAATTGAATTGAAAGTTCGGCGATGCGGCCGAAAGTTGGCCCGAAGGGATGGCGGCTGGTTTGCGAAATCTGCGAAATCAGGCCTTGCGGCCGGAAAGGGCTTGGTCGATGCAAGAAATCAACTGATCTTCGCTGAAAGGCTTGTCGAAAAAACCGAGCGCCCCGGAGGCGAACGCCTGAGCCCGCGCCTTGGACTTGGAATAGGCCGTAATGAAGATGACCGGCAGACGGTGCCCTTGGGCAATCAGCCGGTTTTGCAGCTCGATTCCGCTCATGCCCGGCATTTCCACGTCGGAGATCAGGCAGGCGGTGTCGTCGAGACGATTTGATTTCAAGAACTCTTCGGCAGAGCCGAACGCCGCAACCGCGTAGCCGAGCGAGCTGACAAATCCCGCGGTCGCTCGCCGGAACGACTTATCGTCATCGACGATCGAGATCATCGGGAGGTTGCTCAAGCTGATATTCCTCGGCCTGTCCACCGGTAGAGCTTTCGCTTGCGGGGTTCAAGCTCGCAGAGGTGGGGAGGGGCTATCAGAACGGGCGGGAGAGGTTACACCAAGGTAGTAGGTCTTACGGTTTCGGGCGGCGGATGCCCAAAAGGTCCGCCATTCGAACCAATTCCGCAAGCGATCTCGCACCCATTTTGTGGGTTACGTTTCCGCGATGCACCTTCACGGTATTCTCGGTTATTCCGATCTCGGCGGCGATCTGCTTGTTCATGAGGCCGCCCGTCACGCCAGACATGACCTCCTGCTCGCGCGCGGTCAGCTTCTCGAACTTCAGGCGCAGATCGGATTGGATCCTCTCGTCCTCGTGCCTGACCTTATCCCGCTCCAGCGCGACCTGGATGGCATCCAGCAGAGCCTGGTCGCGGAACGGCTTGGGCAGGAACTCGATGGCTCCGGCCTTCATGGCCTGCACGGTCATCGGGATGTCGCCGTGCGCGGTGATGAAGATGATCGGAATTGCATTCTGGGCGCTGGCAAGCTTGGCCTGGAAATCGAGCCCGCTCAGGCCCGGCAGCCGAACGTCGAGAATAAGGCAGCACGGAGCGGCCTCCGGGAGCTTGACGGCCAGAAATTCCGGGGCCGACGCGAACACCTCGGCCTGCAGGCCCACCGATTGAATAAGGTTGCCGAGCGCCTTGCGCATGGACGGGTCGTCGTCCACCACGAAGACCACCGGCTTCACGTCGGAGCGTCCCTCGCTGGGCATCATCCGGCCCCCGGTAGAACCATGCGGAATACGCAGCCGTGCGGAGCGCCAGCCGAGACCGACAGGCTTCCGCCGTGAGACGCGACGATCGTCCGGCAGATCGCCAGGCCCATTCCCATGCCGTTGAGCTTGGTGGTGAAGAACGCGTCGAAGATGCGATCGACACTGCCTGGCTCTATCCCGGTGCCGGAGTTGCCAACGATCACCTCCACGCCGTCCGGTTCGGCGGGCTTGCATTCCATCCGCAACACCCGTGCCCGATCCGTCACGGCGCGCATGGCGTCGATAGCGTTGGTCACGAGGTTCAGCACCACCTGCTGCAGCTGGCCTCGATGGGCGGTGACCAAGGGAGGATCCGGGTGCAGCTCGAGCTGAACCACGATTTTCGCAGCATCCAATTCGCCCCGCATCAGGATGATGCTCTCTCGAGCGAGCTCATTCATATCCAGCGGAGTGAGCGGCTGGTCGCCCCCGCCGAACATGGCCCGGACCGATTGAATCACGTCACTGGCCCGGTGGCCGTCCGCGACAATATCCTTGAACGTGACGCGTGCCTTATCCAGGTCCGGCGGCGCCTTCGCCAGCCAACGCAGGCCCGCATTGGCGCGAGATCCGGGAACGTCTGCGTATCTGGAACGTCTCACAGGATTTGCTGGGGGTGCTCGATCTGGACGGCACATACCTCAGCGTCAACCCGGCCTGGACCGCGACCCTCGGCTGGTCGGAATCGGATTTGCTCGGCAAGACCTCCCAATGGCTCCTGCACCCGGATGATCGGGAACGGACACGGGCCGAGATCCGCCATCTTGCCGCCGGCCGAAGCACGCTGCGTTTCGAAAGCCGCGTGCGTCACAAGGACGGCTGCATACCATTGGATATCCTGGAAGGCGGAGGGATATAACCGACCTCAAGGAGGCCGAGAACAAGTTGCGGGACGCCCGGCGGGAGCTTGCCCACGTCGCCCGGCGCACGACGCTGGCGGCAGCGTCGGCGGCGATCGCGCACGAGATCAAGCAACCATTAGGGGCGATCGTGGCGAGCGAATTGGCTGATATTGTCGGCCAGCTCGCGGAAACGCGCCTCGCTTTCGCGTCGCGCATCTTCGCTAGCGCTCAGGACGACACCCGCGCGCCTGCGTTCGGTGACGTCCTCCGCGACCACGTTCACCCCGATGCAGCTCCCATCCGGGCCTTTCAGAGGATGCCAGTTCGTGATCCAGACGTGGTCGGCATTGAGCTTGTCGGCCCGCTGCCCGTGAACCTCGATGCCCATGACCGGCTCTCCGGTGCGGATGATGCTTTGGACGATCATCTCGACATGATCCGCCACATTCGGGACGGTTTCGCGAACCGTGCGCCCGATATGGTCGGCGACCGAGATCCCGCAAATCTCCGTCAAACGTTGGTTGATCTGCAGATAACGACAATCGGTGGCCAGGAATGCAAGCCCGATCGGAGCCGTGTCGTAGATCAGCTGCAAAGCGGGGAGGGGATCGTACAGGTGCTTGCGGATTCGCCGCGACTTCGGAGCCTCAACGCTCCTCCCGGATGGCGTAAGGTGCCGGCCGGACGGGCGCGCTCTCGCCTTGCCTGGCCTTCCCATCACAGGTCACTCGGCAAAACGATGCGAAAAACGGAGCCGTGCGGCACGCCCGCGGACACCGACAAGGCGCCGCCGTGCGCCTCGACGATGGTCCGGCAAATCGCCAGTCCCATCCCCATACCGTTGGACTTCGTGGTAAAGAACGGGTCAAGATTTGCTCGATGTTCCTCGGCTCTATCCCGCTTCCGGGAATCCTTCACGCTCATTTCCAGGCCGCTCGATTGAATGGTCTTGGACTTCGACCCGCAGCACGCGCGCCCGATTCCCGACCATGCGCATGGCGTCGGCAGCGTTGGCCACGACGTTCAGGATCACCTGCTGCAGCTGGCCCCGATGCGCCGACACCGAGGGAACCTCCGGGTCGAGCTCGACTTGAACCGCTATTTTTGCTGCTTCCAGCTCGACGCGCACGAGCGCGATGGTCTCTCGAATGAGCTCGTTCGCATCAATTCGCGTCCTGGCCTGCTCGCCCGCAGCGAACATCGCCCGGACCGATTGGATCACCTCGCCGGCCCGGTGACCGTCCGCGGCGATATCCTTGAGCGTGTCGGCAATCCTGTCCAGCGCGGCGGGGCCCGGCTCAGCCAGCGCTGTCCCGCATTTGCGTTCGCCACGATCGCGCCGAGCGGTTGCTTGATCTCGTGCGCGATCGCCGCTGACATGGCCTCGAAGGTCATGAGACGTCTCTCGTCGCTGCGACGCTGTGCCGAGAACCGACAGCGCCAGCTGCGAATAGAGCATCGTCGATTTAGACAACAGCAGAAAGCAAAATCGAAGCTGGATGACAAAAGGCCGTAAATTCGGCCCGCGTACCAGACCAGGCTGAAAAGATGATATGCCGTGGTGCTTAGAAGAACCGTTTCAATGAGCCAAGCCCACAAGACCACCAATAGCCACAGATCGAGCGTCGACGACCGGCGCCACCAGAGCAGCGCGATCGAACCCACGCTCAATGCCAAAATAGGCGGAGCCGCAAAATAATGCCACACGTCGTTCGCCTGCAGTGGGTCCATCATGATCGCGGGCACCATCTCGGCGCCGGCTGTGACGAGCCAGGTCAGGGCGCAGGCGAGAAGGATCATCGCAACGGCGCTCGTAGCAATGGCTGACCTCGGCGAGCCCCGCGCGCCTGTCATTTGCGGCTTCTCGCGCTTGAGCAGCGCGTATGCGATCACCGCCGGCGGCAAGCTCGAGATGCCAAAATATGTAAAGCCAGACGGTAGTCTGAAGCCCTGCACCAAGCAACCCGGTCGGCGCGAAGGCATCAGGAAAGGTGAGGGCATGGGGAACAATAATCGCCGCGGCAAACAGATACCCCATCGCCAGCGCCAGCAGCGCACGCGAGCGGACCACCGAGAATTGCACATACAATAGCGCGGCGGTGATCAAATCATTGAGGAAAAGAGTTGTGTCGATGACAGGGATAAATGCGTTCAGGCTCGGCAACTGAACCTGCATGAAAGGCAATGTGACGAAAAACGCGACCAGCAACACCAGCGCGATGATCAGCGCGAGCCGAGTTTGCTCTCTGGTCGGCGGCAAGGCCGAGAGCAGTATCGATTGCTCGCCCGGCACGCTTGCTCCTTCAGAATCGAGGGGCTGGCCCGAGATTGAAGCAATCCTATAGTATCCGTGGCTTCGGATCGAGTGCTTTGACCGCGACCATTGGTACCAACTCCCGTGCGCGGCAGGCCTGCGATCGCACACACGGATTTCGAGCCTGCCGACTGAGCCAGCATGGCGCTGATCCGGGATCAACCCGCTGCACTGCACACCGTTCTGGTATTGCCCAACGTGTGGCTCGCCAGCGCAAACGTGGCCGGCCGGCAGATTTGGGGCATTTTCCATGGCACAGACGAGATGCCAAACGTCAATGATGACGACGAAGCGTCGCCCCCGCGCCGCGCTGATGCTCAAACCTTTGGTCGGTCCGAGTGCGGTCCGAAATGCCGGGTCGCAATAGCCTATTACTCCACTGTTGCGTGCCAGCCACAGCGCCGGAAAAAGTGTATGGGGACGCCGAAGAGTTTGGCCAATGGCTCTGTCAAGCCGTAGTTTCTCTCAGTGGAACAGCTTGCTGGGAGGGGACCATGGGGCCGGGTCAACGCAACTCTGTGCTTGCCGCGAGCCAGCAATTCAGTTGGGGGCGCAATCTACTCCCGTTGGGGCTGATTGCATCGCTTATGCTCGCCGCATCGAGCTTCGCCAAGGCCGACGAAGGCGGCGTCCCCTTTTGGCTCTCCGGCCAGTTCGGCAGCCTGGCGGCGACACCCAGGTGCCGGGATGGTCGGTCGGCATCGTCACCTATATCGATTCCGCGAGCGTAGGCGGGAACGTCGCGGCCGCCCGCGAGATCACGATCGGCAGGTTCAATCCGACCGCCAAGGTCGACCTGAACTTGAGCTTGACCGCGAGGCCGGACCTGGTCCTGGTTGCCCCGGGCTACGTGTTTTCAACTCCCGTTTTCGGCGGCCAGCTTGCCGTCAGCGTCGGGGAAGCGATCGGCTGGAGCTCTGTCGACCTGAACGGAAACCTGACAGTGATGCTCGGCCCGTCGATCGCGACCCGTCAGGGTGAGATCTCGAACTCGAGGTTGGGTTTCAGCGACCTCTATCCGCAGACCTCACTGCGCTGGAACAACGGGGTCAATTCCTGGATTATCTAAGGGACCGGAGACGTTCCGGTCGGCACCTACGATGCAAACCGCCTGGCAAATGTCGGAATAGGCCACGGTGCCATCGATGGCGGTGTCGGGTACACGTATTTCGATCCCAAGGCGCGCCCCGAATTTTCCGTGGTTACCGGGCTGACCTACAATTTCATGAATCCGAGCACCGACTATCAGAATGGCGTCGACTGGCATCTCGACTGGGGGGCGTCGCAGTTCGTGACCAAGACCGTGCAAGTCGGCCTCGTCGGCTACTTCTACCAACAACTCACGGCCGACAGCGGCGCCGCGCCTTTCCTCGGAGAAAACCTCTCGCGGGTCGCGGCAATTGGACCGCAAATAGGATTGATTTTTCCGGCCGGGCCCTTGCAAGGCTATCTCAATTTCAAGGGTTATGGAGAATTCGCCGCCGAGAACCGGGCGGCCGGCTGGAACGCCTGGGTCACGCTGGCCTTCTCGCCGAAGGCCGAGGCCGCCGCCGATGACGAAGCGAGGGATGATTACAAAGTAGATTTGCCTGGTGGCCCCCAAGAGCATCTCTGCTCCCTTGCGCGCGATTCGGTTCTTCAGATTTAGGCAAGCCTCCCGCGCGGCGAGGAAGATTTCTAGCGCGCTTCATTGTAGCCAATTTGCGAATTGATTCGGAGCCAAAGGCATTTGAAAGCGTTTTGCGGCATCGAGACAGTGTTGAGACGAAGTTGTATCCCTCGACGTCCTCAATCGCATCGTCGGGACGGCTGACTGGAACCCGTGGGTGACGTTGGCGTTTTCGCCAGCCCTGCCGCCGGCCGCGTTACATCGTGTGACGAACAAGAAGCGGGCAGCGGACCTTGATCTTCGTCCGTTGCAGCCGGCCCGCGATCTCCAGCTCGAGCAGCAAGATCCGAACCACCGCGAAAGAGAGGTCTGAGGCTGCCTGCTCTGACCTGTGGCGTTCTTGTTAACCATCACCTTGCCCCAGATTGGGGTTGGCGCCGCCAGGCGTAGATTTCGGCGGTCTTTGATCTTTGCGGCAGCCTGGACCTTCGGCACCGCGATTGCCCTTCCGCAGACACTGCCCGGAATGCTAGTCTCGGTTGAATTAGATGGCCGGGGGCCAACCGATGAATTTGCCGGAGCTGTGCATTCGTCGTCCGGTCATGACGACGCTGCTGATGATGGCGTTCGTCATGCTTCGGCGATCGTCAGCTACCGCCTGCTGCCGGTCAGCGCGCTGCCCAAGGTCGATTTCCCCACCATCGTGGTCAAGGCCAGTCTGCCGGGCGCCGCGCCGAGACCATGGCCTCCTCGGTGGCGACCCCGCTCGAGCGGCAGCTTTCCGACCATCGCCGGCCTCGCTCGATGATCTCGACCAGCGGCCAGGGCGTGAGCGCGATCACGCTCCAGTTCGATCTCGACCGCAACATCGACGGCGCGGCGCTCGACGTGCAATCGGCCCTGAGCCTGGCGCACGCAGGCTGCCGGTCGCAGATGACCACGCCGCCGTCGTTCCAGAAGGTCAACCCCGCCGATGCGCCGGTCCTCAGTCCTGTCGGTGAACTCCGCGACGCTGTCCCTCTCGGAGGTCGACGAATATGCCGAGACGCTGATGGCGCAGCGCATCTCGAAGCTTCCCGGCGTGGCGCAGGTGACGGTGTTCGGCGGCCAGAAATACGCCGTCCGGATCCAGGTCGATCCCGAACGCGATGGCGGCCCATCAACATCGACCTGACGATCGTGCAGACCGCGGTCGCGAACGCGAACTCGGCCACGCCGATCGGACGGTTGATGGGCCACGCAGGCCTTGACCCTGAACAAGGCGAACGGACCCACCCATGCGGCCGACTATGCGCCCGCTGATCGTCGCCTACCGCAACGGCTCGCCGGTGCGGCTCGGCGACGTCGCCAAGGTGGTCGACAGCGGTCGAGAACAACAAGGTCGCGGGCTGGTTCAACGGCGCGCGCTCCATCCTCGCTGGGCGTCCAGCGCCAGCCCGGCGCCAACACGGTCGAGGTGGTCGACAGCATCAAGGCGCTGTTGCCGATCTTCGGGCGGCGCTCCCGCCGTCGGTCAATCTCAAGGTCCTGTATCGACCGCTCGCTCTCGATCCGCGCCTCGGTCGCCGACGTGCAGCTCCACGCTGCTGCTGACCGCGGTGCTGGTGGTGCTGGTGATCTTCCTCTTCCTGCGCAAGCGTCGGCGACGATCATCCCGGCGCTGGCCTTGCCGATTCTCGATGATCGGCACCTTCGCCGCCATGTAGCTGTTCGGCTTCAGCATCGACAACCTCTCGCTGATGGCGCTGACGCTGTCGGTCGGCTTCGTGGTCGACGACGCCATCGTCATGCTCGAGAACATCGTCCGCCACGTCGAGGGCGGCGAGACGCCGATCGAGGCCGCGCTGCGAGGGCGCAGGAGATCGGCTTCACCATCCTGTCGATCACGCTCTCGCTGGTCGCGGTGTTCATCCCGGTGCTGTTCATGGGCGGCGTCGTCGGCCGCGTGTTCCGCGAATTCGCCGTCACCATCAGCATGACCATCCTGATCTCGGGCTTCGTGTCGCTGACCCTGACGCCGATGCTGTGCCGCCGCTTCCTGCGCGAGCACGAGCACGGCACGGGAAAATCGGTTTCGACGCGCTGCTCGAGCGCGGCTTCCAGGCGCTGCTCGCCGGCTATCGACGGCAGCCTGCGGTTCGTCCTGCGGCACCAGCTTCGTCACGCTGCTGGTCACCTTCGCCACGCATCGGCGGCAGCGTCGTACGCTCTATCAGGTGATGCCCGAAGGGCTTCTTCCCGATCGAGGACACCGGCCTGATCATTGGCACGCACCGAGGCGCGGCAGGACATCTCGTTCGCCGCGATGGTCGAGCTGCAGCAGCCGGGCCGCGACAGATCATATGCCGACGATCCCAACGTGCGGATCGTCAATTCCCTCGTGGGCGACGGCGCCGGCCCGCCACTGGTCAATACCGGGCAGCATCATCTTCGCGTTGAAGCCGCTCGCCGAGCGCCCGGCCAGCCGGTCGACCGAGGTGATCCAGCGAGCTGCGCCGCAAGCTCGCGCAGATCCCGGGCATCCAGGTGTTCATGCAGCCGGTCCAGAACATGATCAGCTCGGCGGGCGCGCCTGAGCAAGTCCGAGTACCAGTACACGCTGCAGGGCGGCGACCTCGAACGAGCTCTACCGATTGGGCCGGCAAGCTCGAAGCGCGGCATGACGCAGCTGCCCGGGCTTGCAGCGACGTCACCTCCGACCTGCAGCTGCAACAATCCGGCAGGTCGATGATCGACATCGACCGGGAGCAAGGCGCTCGCGCAGCTCGGCATCGACGCCGACCAGATGCGCGACACGCTTCTACAGCGCCTTCGGCACGCGCGCAGATCGCCGACATCTACACGCCGTCCAACGACTACAAGGTCATCCTCGAGATCGATGCCGCAGTTCCAGCGAGACCGGCCAGCGATCTGCAGCACGTCTCCACCTGTCGGGCCGCGAACGGCACGCTGGTCCCGCTCGAGCGCCTTCGCCACGCTCGCGCCAGCGGTCGGGCCGGTGACGGTCAACCACCAGGGCCAGCTGCCGTCGGTCACGATCTCGTTCAATCTGGCGCCGGGCATGTCGCTCGGCGAGGCCGTCGACCGAGATCGACGAGATCGAGCGCGAGATCGACCTGCCGGTCACCGTCAGCGACCGGCTTCCAGGGCAATCGCCGCAGGTCTTCCAGAAATCGCTCGCCGGCCAAGGGACGCTGCTGCTGCTGCCGCGGTCCTGGTGATCTATATGGTGCTCGGCATCCTCTACGAGAGCTTCATCCACCCGATCACCATCCTGTCCGGCCTGCCGGCGGCCGGCTTCGGGCGCGCTGCTGACGCTGATGCTGTTCGGCTAGGATCTGAGCGTCATCGCGATCATCGGCATCATCATGCTGATCGGCATCGTCAAGAAGAACGCCATCATGATGATCGACTTCGCGCTTGCAGCAGAAGCGACGCCGGCGTGACCGATCCGGCCGAAGCGATCTTCCAGGCGGCGCTGCTGCGCTTCCGGCCGATCATGATGACCACCATGGCGGCCATCATGGGCACCCTGCCGATCGCGCTTGGGCACCGGCGCCGGCTCCGAGCTGCGCCGGCCGCTCGGCATCGCCGTGGTCGGCGGCCTGATGGTGTCGCAGATCCTGACCCTCTACATCACGCCGGTGATCTATATCTACTTCGAGCAGCTATTTCGAAGGCGCGGCGGCCGCAATGCGGCGCCGGCGGCCGCGGAGGCGCCGTTCCGGCACGCGGCCGAATAAACCAGAGCAGGTTTCGTTTGCATTAAATCACCCAGCACGTCATGGCCGGGCTTGTCCCGGCCACCCACGCCTTGCTTTGTGGCGCGAAAGACGTGGGTGCCCGGCACAAGGCCGGGCATGACGACGGAGAGACTGTGCGTCAACGCGACCGGAATCCGGTCTAGTGGATCCATTCCATGAACCGCATGCAAGCGATCTCTATCGTCCTGGCCGTAGAGCCGGGACCCATACACGCAGTCCATCGATAGGGCGCGGCGTATGGGTCCCTGCTTTCGCAGGGACGACGAAGTGGGGAGGCAGTCGCGCACCTACCAATAAATAAGGTCGCCCCGATATGATTCGAAGCTTGGAGCTCTGAACCAGTTGCTTGCGGTTTGGCCTCACACCAGCGACACCAGCCCGCCGCCGTGCCGTTGCAACCGGCCCGCCACCTCCAGCTCGAGCAGCACGATCCGCACCACCGCGGCTGAGCGGCCCGAAAGCCGCACCAGATCATCGATGCTGACTGGCGTCGGGCCGAGCAATTCCGTGACGCGGTTGCGCTCGTCGTGGCCGGGCTCGGCGAGGGGCGGGGAGTGGGCGGCGGGCTCGGCCTCCTGCATGGAGCGATCGAGCGGCTGGCCGAGGATCGGGCGCAGCACCGCGAGCACGTCCTCCACCTCGGTGACCAGGGTGGCGCCTTGCTTGAGCAGGCTGTTGCAGCCCTCCGCGCGCGGATCGAGCGGGGAGCCCGGGATCGCAAACACCTCGCGGCCCTGCTCGAGCGCGAGCCGCGTGGTGATGAGCGTGCCGGAGCGGCGTGCCGCCTCGATCACCACGACGCCGACCGCCAGCCCCGAGATCAGGCGGTTGCGGCGCGGGAAGTCGTGGGCGCGCGGCTCGTGGTCGAGCGGCATCTCGGAGAGCGCCGCGCCCTGCGCCAGGATGGCGCCGGCGAGCTCGATGTTCTCCGGCGGATAGATGCGGTTGTGCCCGCCGGCCAGCACCGCGATGGTGCCGGTCGTGAGGCTCCCCCGGTGGGCAGCGGCATCGATGCCGCGCGCCAGCCCGGAGGCGACGGCAAGTCCTGCTTCGCCGAGCTCGCGGGCGAGCCGGCCAGCGAGCTTGATCCCGGCCGCCGAGGCATTGCGGGCCCCGACCACGGCGATAGTCGGTCGCTCCAAGACGGCCAGATGCCCGCGCACCGCGATCAGCGGCGGGGGATCGTCGATCATGGCGAGCCGCCACGGATAGCCCGGCTCGCCCAGCGCCACCAAGCGCACGCCCGCGGCCCTGGCGGCCTTGATTTCGCGCTCGGCCTCCTGGTGCGAGCAAATGCGCGCCGATCCGCTCGCGCCGCCGCGGCGCGCCAAGCCGGGGAGGGCGGCAAGCGCGGCCGACGCGCTGCCGAACTGGCGGATCAGCGCCTGGAAGGTTCGCGGCCCGATATTCTCGCTGCGGATGAGCCGCAGCCAGTCGAGCCGCTCTTCATCGGTCAGCCGCACGCCGGTCTGGCTGTCGCTTGCGCTCACGCTGTCCCCCATCAGCGTGCAGAATTGCCCACGGGCCGGCTGGCGGCAATCCGAATTTTGCAGTGCGGGCTGGACTTTTTGTTTCTTAATTCACGGCCCAGCCGCGGGCGCCGCACGCCCGAGCTTGGGCTCGGTGCCCGCAAGCAGGCGCGCGATATTGGCGCGATGCCTGATCCACACCAGGGCGGTGAGCAGCACGAACAGCAGTGCCGTTCGCTCATCGTCGATGAACCACAGCACCGGCGGCATGGCGGCGCCGGCGACAAGGCCGGCGAGGGAGGAGTAGCGGGTAAGGGCCGCGACCGCGAGCCAGATCAGGCAGAAGACGAGCGCCGCCGGCCACGCGAGGCCGATGAGCAGGCCGATATAGGTCGCCACGCCCTTGCCGCCTTTGAACGACAGCCAGAGCGGAAACATGTGTCCGACGAGCGCGCCCGCCGCGGCCGCGAGCGCGGCGTCCGGGCCGAACAGGAGGCGGGCGACGAGCACCGCCGCCGTGCCCTTGAGGGTATCGCCGATGAGGGTGGCGACGGCGAGCGGCTTGCTGCCGGTGCGCAGCACGTTGGTGGCGCCGATATTGCCCGAGCCGATGGAGCGGATGTCGGGCTTGCCGGCGCAGCGGGTGAGGATGAGGCCGAACGGGATCGAGCCGAGGAGGTAGCCGATCAGCAGAGCTGCGGCGTAGGGGAGCGCGTCGATCAGTTGGGGCATCATCGCCGGCATCCACACGACCATCGCTTACAACAAGACCAACGCGCTCTCAGCCTTACCTCCCCCTGAAAGGGGGAGGTCGACCCGCGTAGCGGGTCGGGTGGGGGTCCCGTCAACAAACACCGAATATGTCGGGAGGCGGGACCCCCACCCGGCGCCTTTGGCGCCACCCTCCCCCTTTCAGGGGGAGGGATTCAACGAGACTTGATGCCCTGGCGCCGCGGCGGGCGGCCGCCGAGCGAGATGCGCTTGAAATGGAATCCGTGCTCGCGGGCATCGGCCTCGTCGGCGAACACGATCAGCTCGCGCAGATTGTGCTCGCCCTCCTTCAGCAGAGGAGACGCATCCTTGGCGAACCATTTGTGCTTCTTGTGCGCCACCACGAAGCTCTCGATGTCGCTCTCGCAATAGTCGCAGCGCAGCTTGCAGCCCTCGGCCGCGGCGGTCTTCACCACCTGGAACCGGTTGCGGACGTATTGGGCCTCCATCGGCTCCTGCACGATACAGTTGCGGTTGGCGCAATGGATGCCGAGGCTGCGCGGCTGGTCGTAGAGCGGATATTTCTGCTTGTCGAAGCCGCCCTCGAACCGGTGCAGCGACTTGCCCTTGTGGAGGCCGAGCAGGAGCGAGATGAGCGCCATGCGCACCGGCACCCCGTAGGCGGCCTGCTGGAAATAGACCGCGCGGTTGTCGGTATCGAGCGCCACGTCGAGCTCGCCGACCCGCGGCAGCGGATGCAGCACGCTGGCGCCGGAATATTTCGGCTCGTTGAGGAATTTCCGGTCGATCTTGGGATAGGGCTGGTCCTGCTCGCCCCAGCGCTCCTTCTGGAAGCGGGTCACGTAGACGGCGTCGATCTTCTTCGCCGCCACCGCCACCGCGAGATCGATGTCGATCTCGGGGCCGGGGAACAGCGATTGCTGGTGCGGCTCGTCGGGCGTCACATAGAGCGCATCGATCGAGGCGCCGTCGCTGTCGCGCTTCGAGGCCGGCACGATCTGGCAGCCGAACTCCTCGCGCAGCCGGCGATCCACATGCGCCGGCAGCCCCATGCCCTTGGCCGGCATCGGCATGATGTTGGCGCCGAAGCGCGCCAGCGCATAGACGAACGAATGGATGGTGCGGCTGCCCTTGAGGTCGCCCGAGATCGCGATCTTGAGATTCTTGAGATGCTTGTTCTTCTTCTTCAGCGTGAACAGGTCGCACAGGGTCTGGGTCGGATGCTCATGGCTGCCGTCGCCGCCATTGATGACCGGAACTGGCGAATAGTCGGCTGCCAGGCGCGCCGCGCCGTCGCGCGGATGGCGGATGACGATCAGGTCGGCATAGTTGGCGATGACCCGCACCGAGTTGGCGAGGCTCTCGCCCTTGGCGGCCGAGCTGGTCGCCGGATCGGCGCTGGTGATGGTGTCGCCGCCCAGCCGCAGCATGGCACTCTCGAACGAGAGACGGGTGCGGGTCGAGGGCTCGTAGAACAGCGTGGCCAGGATGAAATCGGAGGCCACATTGGTGCTGCGACCGATCCGGTAGCTGAAATTACGATCCGGCAGCTCGTCGAGATAGGACTGGGCGATCTCGAAGACGGTCTCGATGTCCTTGTTGGAGAGATCGTTGATCGAGACGATATGGCGCGTCGGCTGGGCTTTCATGTTCGCCTCCGCGTTTTGCCGGCCCGAGGGTGCCGCCGATCGCAGCCCTGCGGCGTGCGGGCACGCGGCGCGCGTGCAGGCGAATGCTCCCGGTCCCCGGCAACAGCCGCAGGTCGAGCCCAGAGGGAGTTATTCTCGACGATGTCCACTAAAGCGGCATCTATACGGATAGTTGCCGGCCCCGGCAAGGGTGCGGGCAAGCGCGGTCCACAGCCGGCGCGGTCGGCTTCAAGTGCGTCTGCCGGGCAGCACGGCTTTCCTCGCCCGGCGTGCGGGAGGGGGCAGCGCGCGACTGCGGCAGCTTCACATGGGCGATCGGTCACGTCAGCGGCCATTGCCGGAGCGGCAGTTGCAACTTTTGCCGCTTTACGGCAGCTTTGGTCATGACAGGAGCTGCAAGTTCCTTGATTCCGTTCGCTTTTGTTCTTGCGGCCACTGCGGCTCTCGGGCTCGATGCCGGCGTTGCCTGATACGCACACTTCAAAGGCGCGCACTCTGATGATTCGTTTGCTGCTCGCGATCTGCCTGACCGGAATCTGGCTTGCCGATTCGTGCTGGGCAGCGGAACGGCGTGTCGCGCTCATCGTCGGCGCATCGAATTATGCCCACGCGACGAAGCTGGCGCATCCCTTGGATGATGCGCGCGATATGGCGGCGGCGCTCCGGCGCCTGGGCTTCGAGGTCGATCTGGTCCTCGATCCCGATCGCGCCGCCCTCGAAGGCGCCGTACGCCGCTGGGGGCAGAGATCGCGCGGCGCCGACGCGAGCCTGTTCTACTATTCGGGCCACGCCTTGGAGGCGCAAGGCGTCAACTGGATCCTGCCGGTCAGCGCCAATGTGGCGAGCGACCGCGACCTGCGCTTCGAGGCGCTCGATCTCGCCGCGGTGCTGGAGCAAGTCGAGGGCAACGCGCGGGTCGCGCTCATATTCCTGGACGCCTGCCGGGAGGATCCGTTCAAGCAGCGTCTGGGCACGACCCGCCAAATGCCCAAAGGCGGCCTCGCTGCCCCCAATGCCAAGGTGAGCGGAACCTACCTGGCTTTTGCGACGGCGCCCGGGGTGGTTGCGGCCGACGGCAACGGTACGCACAGCCCGTTTACCGAGGCGGTGCTGAAATACATCGAGACGCCGGGCCTCGAGCTGACCCGATTGCTCTCCAAGGTGCGGGCCGACGTCGAGGAGGCGACCGACAACAAGCAGGTCCCCTGGGACAGCTCGAGCCTCAAGGGAGATTTCTATTTCAACCCGGCGAGCGCCGACAGGATTTCCGACGAGGTCGTTCAGATCATCAACTCGCCGGCGCCGGGCATCGATGTCGACGCGGTGTTCTGGAAGTCCGTCGACGTCAAGAAGGCGGCGGACCTCAATGCCTATCTGGCAAAATTTCCGCAGGGCGTGTTCGCCGAGCTTGCCCGCAATCGGCTGGCTGAATTGAAGGAAAAGCCGGCTTCGCCGGCAGCGCCGGCGCTCGATCCGAAATTGCTCGCCGCATTGGCGATCGCGCAGTCGACCGCCCCGGCGAAGACCCGTGAGGCGGCCGCGGCGGCATATCAGGCCGCTAAAGAGCACCGAGCATTTGCGGTTTATCCTTCGAGCGGCGTCGACTTTCGGGTTTCCGAACGGCCGAGCGCACGAGAAGCGGAGGAGAGCGGACTCGAGGCTTGCGAGGTGTTCGTCGGCGCGCCCTGCGTGCTGGTGGCGGTCGATGACACCGTAAAGATAACCAGCGCTGCCGACCTGCTGCCGCGCACCATGCCGCGCGTGCACTATGCGGGAGCCTTCGACCCGGCGCGCATACCCTCGGTCCAGGAGAGCGTCCGCCAGCGAGGCGACGTCGCGAGCTATGTCATGGCGCCATCCTCCAAGGCGGCTGCCTATCATCCTCTGGGCAGGCTTTTCGTCATCACCGGCGCGGCCAATCAACATGCTGCCGAAGAGCAGGTTTTGGCGGCTTGCAATGACGATCCGGCGCGCAACGGCCGCAACGGCCCTTGCTTTCTCTACGCGTCGAACAATGAGGTGTTGATCGGCCGCCGTTCGAGAACGCCGGTCACGCCGGCACCCGCCGCGTCGCAGCCCCCGGCGCAGATTTCGTCCCTCAAGGTCGCACCGCCGCCGGCGAATACGGCGGCCTCCTTTCATGACGGCTTGATGGCGCGGCTCGAGCGCACGCTGCCGACGCTGCCGGCAGAGGCGCGCGAGAATCTGGCGAAGCGGTACGAAGCCGGATCAGCCCACAAGGCGATCGCGGTCCACGCCAAGGACGCGGGAAGCTATCGCGTGTTCGACCGGCCATCGGCCGAGGCGGCCGAAGAAGGCGCGCTCGAAGGTTGCCAGAGCTATTACGGCGACCCCTGTCTGGCGCTGGTGGTGGACGATGCCATTCGGGCCACCGAGGACGGAACCGCCGCCACGCGCGACATGCCGCGCGCGCGCTATGCGGGCGCCTTCGATCCGCGGCAGATCCCGTCCGTTCTGGACGCCACACGCAGCCGCGTCGACATCCAGGCCTATGCCCGGATGCCCTCTCCCAAGGCTGCCGCGCTCCATCCCTGGGGCCAGATGCATCTGGTCACCGCTGCAAAGACCCAGAACGAGGCGGAGACCGCCGCACTTGCGGCCTGCAACGGCGATCCGGCGCGCGCCGGACAAGGTGGGCCCTGTTATCTCTACGCTTCCGGCGATCAGGTCGTTTTCCCGAAGCGGCTGCGCCTGCCGTCGACGCCCGCCGTGGCGGGATTGGCGAACGGCACGCCGCCGCCCGGCGAGCCGGTATCCAAGCCGGTCCCGGCGAGTGACGCCGAATTCAGGGAGTTGTTGCTGACGCGGCTCGCCGCGAAAGCGATCCAAATGCCGCGCGAGAGACTGGAAGGGATCGCTCAAGGCTATTTTGCGTCGACCGGCGGACACAAGGCCATTGCGGCCGGGGTCGCTACGCTGCGGGTGGTCACCGGGGAGAAGGCGGCACAGAGCGCCGAGACCTTGGCACTGGAGCGGTGCCAGGTTTCCCAGGCCGGGGCGTGCACGTTGATCGCAACCGACCGCGAGGTGGCGCCGGCGGCGGACGGCAAATTCGCAACCCGCGATATGCCGCGGGCCCGCTACGACGGAAGTTTCGACGTAAGCTTCATTCCGGGTCTCGCCGCGGCAGATCGCAATCGAGCGGATGTGGCCGGATACGATCGCGCTCCGGCGCCCAAGGCGGTGGCCATCGATTCCACCGGAAAGATCGCGGCCGTTTCGGGCGCGGCGAGCCAGACCGAGGCGGAGCGGCTGGCGCTGACGAACTGCGGCTCGGCCTGCTATCTCTATGCCGCCGGGGACCAGGTGGTGCTCTCGCAGCGGCGTCAGCAACCGCGACCGCTGGGAAATTCGCTGGCCGAGGTGCTGTCCTATGTTCTGGTGAAGAATTCAGACGCCAGGATCGTGGCCGATTTCGACAAGGCGAAGTCCCACAAGGCGATGGCAATTCTTCCGGACACCGGACGGCTGTTCTTCTGGCAGGGGGTCAACACGCCCGGCAATGCCGAGCGACTGGCGCTCGAAACGTGTGGTCTGAAATTCAACGACATCTGCGTCAATCTCGCCACCGACGACGCGCTGCTCAGCAAGGACCCGTCGGTCGCCCCACGCCGCAGCATGCCGCGGCTGACCTATGACGGGCCTTATCGCCCCGACATGGTGCCCATGTTCGTCGATGCTCCCAAAGAAGCGCTCGACTACGCCAAACAGCGCGAACCGAAGGCGATGGCGATCCGCACGACCGGACCCAAGGTCGCCATTGCCACCGGCAGCACATTGGCCGAGGCCGAGGCCAAGGCGCTGAGCGAATGCACCGATCCGGATTCGCCGTTTCCGTGCTTTCTCTATGCCGCCAACGGACGCACCATCCTGCCCCAGCGGCGCACGGAGCCCGAGCGATGAAGCCGGCATTTGGATTTGCGAGCGCATTGCTGGTGCTGGCGGCTTTGCTGCCGTCGCCGGTCCGGGCGCAGGGCGCCATTATCGAGACTTTGGACGATCTGCTGAACCGGCCGGACGCGCCCGCGTTCCGGGGCACGCTGCCGGCCCGCATTGATCTCACCGCCACGCTGCCGGCGCCGGGCAATCAGGGGCCGACCGGGAGCTGCACCTCCTGGGCAATCACCTACGCGGCGGCGTCGCAAGCTGCGCGCCGCGCGGGCCTCGGCGCCTCGATCAGGCTCAGTCCGGCCTTCACCTACAATAAAGTTTCCGGTGACCGCCGTTGCGTGGTCGGAACGACCGCTTCCTCGACCCTCGACTTGCTGCGCGATGTCGGCGCGCTGCCGGTCGAAGAATTCACCTTCGACGGCGGTTGGTGTGGACGGCTGCCGACCGATAGTGAGCTGCAGCGCGCGGCCAAATACCGGATCAAGGGTTGGAGCAAGCTTGATGCGACCCATGTCGAAGAGGTGAAGGCGCAGCTGGCGCGCGGTGTGCCGGTCGCCTTCGCCATCCGGACGAGCAAAGAGCTTCACGACCTCAAGGGTGACGGCGTGTTCGATCCTCCCGGTGTGCTCAACGGCGAGGGCCACACCATGATCGCGGTAGGATACGACGATGCGCGCAAGGCCTTCCGCATTCAGAATTCCTGGGGACGTGGCTTTGGCGACGGCGGTTACGCGTGGGTATCCTACGAGTTCTGGGTTCGCAACACGCATGTCGGATTCGTGATCGATTGAGGGTGCGGTGCCAACCCCGATGGCGCGCGCTGGGGAAGGCGCCGCTGCTGGCGCGGTTTCAATCTTCCGTTATTGCCGGGCTTGACCCGGCAATCCATCCTTTTCGCAAGGGTCTATGCGATGAATGATGGACCCGCGGGTCAAGCCCGCGGGTGACGGCGGTGGGCTCGTGCGGGGGTGCCGAGTTGAAATCGAACCCGCTTCAGCCGCCGCCCATGCCGGCCAACCGGTCGAGCGCGCCCTGCAGGATGTAGGCGGCGGCATGCTGGTCGATCACCGCGGCGCGCTTGGCGCGGCTGGCGTCGGCGGCGAGCAATTCGCGCTCCACCGCCGCGGTCGAGAGGCGCTCGTCCCACAGCCCGATCGGCAGGCCGCACAGCTTGGCGAGATTGCGGGCGAAGGCGCGGGTCGATTGGGCACGCGGGCCTTCGCTGCCGTTCATGTTGATGGGCAGGCCCAGCACCAGGGCGACCGCCTTGCGCTCCTGCGCCAGCAGGATGAGGCGCGCGGCATCGGCGGAAAAATTCGTTCGCTTGACGGTTTCCACCCCGTTCGCCAGCCGCCGGTCGGGATCGCTGGCGGCCACCCCGATGGTCTTGGTGCCGAGGTCGAGCCCCATGAGGGCGCCGCGCTCCGGCAGCAGCGGGGCGATCTCGGCAAGCGGCAGAACGACACCTGACATGCACGAGGCCTAGCACGAGCGCATGCCATGGAGCAAAGCGCCCAGCCGGCGAATGCGAAACGCGCGTATCGGCGGGAAATCCGCAAGGTCCCGCTAACCATCGTTTTTCCAAGTATTTTTACCCCCATCGGTCATGCTCCCGGCAGCGGCGATCAGGCAAGCGGGTGCCATGGACGAACACGAAGTTGCGGTCGGCTGGCGGCGTTTCCAGCGCAATTGGATTCCGATCGCGCTGATGAGCGCGGTGCTGGGGCTCTGCCTCGCCGTGACGAGCTTCTCGATCGAGCTGTCGGGCCTGGCGTTCTCGCTCGGCTTCGTCGCGCTCTATGGCGGCTTCGCCTATGCCAACGCGTATTCCAAGACCCGGCGCGACCCGCAGGTGATATTCGTGCTGGGCTCGATCGCGCAGATCGTGCTGGTTACGGTGGTGATGTCGCCGCTCACCTATATGGCGGCGGCGACCAACCTGCCGCTGCGCGACGCCGAGCTGCTGGCGCTCGACCGCGCACTCGGGCTCGATTGGGCGGCCTTCGCGGCTTACCTGAACGACCACCCGCTGTTGTCCGTCTGGCTCGACTACGGCTACGGCATGATCCGCTGGCCGCTGTTCGCCATCCCGGTGGTGCTGACCGCGGCGCGTCGCTACGTCCGCCTGCAGGACTTCACGCTCGCCTTCGCGCTCGCCCTGATGGCGACCACGGTGGTGTCCGCCCTGGTGCCGGCGGTCGGCGTCTATCAGCAGATCGGGCTCGATCCAGCCCAGCTCGCGCATCTCGATCCGCAGGCCTATCTCGACCAGGTGCGGGATCTGGCGCCGGTGCGTGACGGCACGTTGCGCCATCTCGATCTGTTCGGGCTCGCCGGCATCGTGACCTTCCCGAGCTTCCATGCGGCCTCCGCGGTGCTCTATGGCTGGGCGCTGTGGCCGGTGCGCTGGATACGGCCGATCGCCGTCATCGCCAACGTGGCGATGTTCGCCTCGACGCCGATCGACGGCGGCCACTATTTCATCGATCTCTTGGCGGGTGTCGCGGTGGCGGTGGTGTCGATCGTGGTGGCGTGCCGGCTTGGCCGGGAGCCGGTCCGGGCGCCGGTGCGTGGCGATAACGCCTTTGCGGGAGCGGCGGCTGCGAACGCCGTGCCGGCGGAGTAGATCGCGGGCACCCCCGGCGTCCCTCTCCCCGCACGCGGGGCGAGGAATGCTGCGATGCTCGGCGTTGCTCCCAGGGTAGCCAGAGCCGTTGTGAGCTGGACGCGGCTGCGGTTGTCTGGTCAAGTCCCGCCGCATCGCGATTGCTCAACGCAAGAAATTGTCACATGTCGGTCAAGGCCCTGTTCTTCGACGTCTTCGGCACCCTGGTGGATTGGCGCTCGGGCGTGGCGCGCGAGGCCGAGCGCGTGCTCGAGCCGCTCGGCCATGCGCTCGACTGGCTCGCCTTTGCGGATGCCTGGCGCGATCAGTACCAGCCGTCCATGGACGAGGTGCGGGCCGGCCGGATCCCGTTCTGCAAGCTCGATGTGCTGCACCGGCGCAATCTCGAGCACATCCTGCCGGGCTTCGGCGTATCCCGGCTCGCCGAGGCAGCGCTGCGGGACCTCAATTTCGCCTGGCATCGGCTCGACGCCTGGCCCGACGTGGCGCCCGGGCTGGGGCGGCTCAAGCAACGGTTCCTGGTGGCGCCGGTCTCGAACGGCAATATCTCGCTGATGGTCGATCTGGCGCGGCGCAATGGCTTGCCCTGGGACGCGATCCTGGGGGCGGAGACCGCGGGCGATTACAAGCCCAAGCCGCGGGTCTATCTCGCCGCCTGCGAGGCCTTCGATTTGCCGCCGCGCGATTGCGTGATGGTGGCGGCGCACAGTCGCGATCTCGCGGCGGCGGCGGCGTGCGGGCTGCGCACCGCGCATATCGCGCGCGCCAATGAGCGCGGGCCGGGCCAGGGCGAGGCGGCGCCGAGCGTCCCGGTCGACTACGCCGCCGTCGGCTTGCAGGATTTGGCCGGGCAGCTCTGAGCTGGTTGCTTGCTTCCCTCCCCCTTGCAGGGGGAGGGAAAAGGAAAGATCACAGCCCGAACACGTACAGCATGGCGGCGTTGGGCTGGTTCTTCATCTCCGGCGAACGCGCGAGCTTGGCCTTGGCGACCGGGCCGATGCCCGAGGCGATGGCGATGTATTGCTTGCCGTCCACCGCGAAGGTCATCGGCGGCGCCACAAAGCCGGTGCCGACGTTGATGCGCCACAGCTCCTCCAGGGTCTGGTCGTCGAACGCCATGATGGTGCCGTCCAGCAGCGCCGTGACCACGATGCCGCCGGCGGTGACCAGCACGCCCGAATGATCCGCGTAGGGGAAGTCCTTGCGCATCTTCAGCTCGCCCGACATCGGATCGACCACCGTCAAGGCGCTGGTGATGCGCGCGTCGTTGACATAGCCGCCGCCGCCGAATTTGCCGCGCACATGGGCGGTCGGATCCGGCGTGATGTTGGCGCAGCCCTCGTTGCCGGCGATGTAGAGGAGCCTGGTGCTGGGGCTGTAGGCGTGCGGCCAGAAATTGGTGCCGCCATGGACGTCCGGGCAGGCGTTCTTGATCACGCCGGCGTCGCCCTTCCAGTCGTGCGCGTAGGTCTGCACGTCCTTGGCGGGGTCGTAGTCGACCGGCTTGCCGCTCTTGGGATCGATCCCCTTGGTCCAGGTCACCTTGGCGCCGAATTGCACCGCCTTGAGAAACTGGCCGTTGAGCCGATCGATGGTGTAGTTGAAGCCGTCACGGTCGGCATGCACGATGAGCTTGCGGTCCTCGCCGTTGACCTTGCCGTCGACGATGATCTGCGAGCCGCTGGCGTCGTAGTCGCGGTTGTCGTTGGCGGTGTACTGGAAGTACCACGCCATCTTGCCGGTCGCGGCATCGATGGCGACGGTGCTCTCGGTGAACAGATTGTCGCCCGGACGGTAGGCGGAATCGTAGCGCGGGGCAGGGTTGCCGGTGCCCCAATAGCTGAGATTGGTCTGTGGATCGTAGGAGCCGGTGACGTAGAGCGCGCCGCCGCCGGTGCGCCAGGCCTCGGCCTTGTCCTTCCAGGTCTCGCTGCCGGGCTCGCCCGGCGCCGGCACCATGAAGGTCTTCCATTTGGTCTCGCCGGTCCTGGGATCGATGCCGGCGAGCCAGTCGCGCACCCCGTTGTCGCCGCCGGAGGCGCCGATCTGGATCGAGTCCTTGAGCGCTAGCGGGGCGGCGGTGAGCTCGAGGTCGGGCTGGTCGCCGAGCTTCTTGTCCCAGACGACCTGCCCGCTCTCCTGGTCGGTGGCGATGACTCGGGCATCGTAGCCCGCGACCGAGATCACCAGATTGCCCCACAAGGCGACGCCGCGGTTGCGGTCGGGCTTCTGCTGTCCCGGGTCCATCTTCCAGAGGATGCGCCCGGCGGTGCCGGAGCGCACGTCGATCTTGTAGACCACGCCCCAGACGTCGGTGACATACATCATGCCGTCGTCGACCAGCGGCGTCGCCTCGACATATTCGTTGCCGGAGGTGCCGCCGAGCGGCAGCGCGAAGGCGAGCTTGAGAATTCTTGACGTTCGACTTGTTGATGACGGCGAGCGGCGAGAAGCGCTGCGAGGCGAAGTCATGATGGTTCATCAGCCAGTTCTGCGGCTCGGGATGCAGCAGGCGTTCGTAGGTCACCTCGGCGGCAGACAGGGCGGAGGTGCCCGAGAGGAGAGCGGCGAGCGAGAGGGCGAGGGGATTCAGCGATATTTGTTTCACAGCAGTGCTCCTAAAAATCTCAACAGGCTTTTGTCGGGGAGGAGTCGCATTTGACGAAACCACCGCGCTCTCAGCGATACCTCCCCCTGAAAGGGGGAGGTCGACCCGCAAAGCGGGTCGGGTGGGGGTCCCGCAACAAGCACCGATGCTGCCGAGAGGCGGGACCCCCACCCGGCGCCTTCGGCGCCGCCCTCCCCCTTTCAGGGGGAGGGGAGGAGTTCGCGGCACGTTCGCGGCACAGTACACCCAGCGGATCGGTGGGCATCAATACGGCCGCACCGTGCCCCGGACCGTGGTGCGCAGCATCAGCCGGCGCTCGGTCGAGGGGAAGTCGGTGCGGGCATGGGACGAGCTGCGGTTGTCCCAGAGCAGCAGGTCGCCGACCCGCCAGACGTGCTCGTAGACGAATTCCGGCTTCTCGGCCTGGTCGAAGACTTGCTCGAGCAGCGGCCCGCTTTCCTCCTGCGGCATGTCGAGGATGCCGACCGTCATCAGTCGGTTGACGTAGACCGCCTTGCGGCCGGTGTCCTCGTTGGTGCGGAACACCGGATGCATGCATTCGCCGAAGGCCTCGGTGCCCTTATCGTCGCCCTTCTGGGTCGAGCCGTAATTGTAGTGATGCAGTGCCTTGCGGCCTTCGAGCCGGTCGCGCACGGCCGGATCGAGCGCGTCATAGGCCGCATAGCCGCTGGCGAACAGCGTGTTGCCGCCGGCCGAGGGAATCTCGACCGAATGCAAGAGCGTCGCCTTGCTCGGAACCTCGGCATGGATCATGTCGTGGTGGAACATCATCTCGCCGTCGGGCAGCGCGCCGATCGGCTCGCCGTTCTCGCGGATGTTGGAGATCAGCATGATGCCGGGCAACAGCTTGGAGTAGCCCTTGGGAAAATACTTGGGCGGCCGGCCGAGCTCGCCGAGCTCGCCGAAGTAGCCGGTCACCCGCACCAGGTCCTCCTGCGACAGGCTCTGCTGCGGAAACACGATGACGAGATGATCGAGCCAGGCCTGGTAGATCGCCCGGATGGTGTCGTCGTCGGGCTTCTGGCGTAAATCGATGCCGCGCAGCTCGGCGCCGATATGCCGGGTCAGCGGGACGACCTCGAAGCGGGTTTTGGCGACCGCGTTGATGACGCTCATGGCATTTCCTCGGGCTTTCCCTGGAGCTTTCCTCCGGCGCTTGCCTGCGCCGCTGATGTCGCCGCCGAGACTAAAGCATTTCCACACGAAGTGGAATTGCGCCTTTGCGTCCGCCGACCGCGACCTCGGTTGACTTGAGAGAGATGGTCGCCACTATGCGGCGGCGAAGGCTGCGGGTGCGCGGCGAGCCGACGAAGCGGACCGGGGCCGGCCCCCGGTTCGCTTGGAAGCAGAGTTCTTCTTGGAAGCTGAACTCGTCTGGAAGCAGGGCTCATTTGGAATCAGGGCTCATCTGGAATCAGATATGGACCTCGCACCGCCCGTCCGGCTCGCCACCATCCCGGTCGCCGAGATCGCGCCCGGCGGGCAGGTCCGGCATGCCATGGACGACCGTGCCCGCGCGCAGGCGCTGCGGGACGACTGCCTGGCCTGGCTGCCGGCGGCGGCGCGCCTGATGCTCCCGGTGCTGGATACCACCACACGGTTCTGGCTCGAGCGCTCCGCGTCGCCCTATGTGGCGGAGATCGCCGCCATCGCGAAGGTGCTCGATCATTCCGGCATCTGGTTTCTCAACGGCTGCTATCAATGGGGATGCACGGCGCTGGTTCGGGACGAGGGCGGCGCGCCGTGGCTCGCCCGCACGCTCGACTGGCCGTTTCCCGGCCTCGGCCGGCATGTCGAGATCGCGCGCATGCGCGGGCCCGCCGGCGCCTTCGATACGGTCACCTGGCCGGGCTTCGTGGGCGTGCTCACAGGCAGCGCGCCAGGCCGCTTCGCGGCCTGCATCAATCAGGCGCCACTGCGGCGGCGAACCCGGCATCCCTGGCTGCGGCCCTACGACATCGGATGCAATGCGCTGGCGACCGGGCGGCTGCGCTTCATCCCGCCCGATCATCTGCTGCGCGAGGCGTTCGAGACCTGCGGCAGCTTTGCGCAGGCGCGCCACCGCCTCGAGACGACGCCGGTCGCCCGGCCGGTGATCTATACGCTGGCGGGCTGCATCAGCGGCGAGCGTTGCGTGATCGAGCGGACCGAGCAGGGCTTCGAGACCCGGCAGGACGACACCTGCGCGGCCAACGATTGGCGGCGCAGCCGGCCGGCCTGGGAGGCGCGGGTGTCGAGCGCCGCCATGTTCACGCGCAGCTACGAGGAGGCGGCCGAGCGGAACCTCGCGCGCAAGCAGCAGCTGGCGGCGTGGCCCGGCCAATTGGCGCACGGGACCTTCGATTGGGTGACGCCGCCGGTGCTCAACCGGTTCACGCGGCTCGCGGTCGAGATGTGCCCGGCGAACGGCGTGCTGCGGGCGGTCGGTTACGAGACGCTGCCGGGCTGCGAGCTGGCGCAGCCGGTGACCGAGCGATGCGAGCTGACCGCGGCAGCCGTGGCCTGACCCGGCTTGGCCTGACCCGGAGCGATCACTCCGCCGCCGCCGCACGCGCCGCGACCATGCCGGCACCGTGCTCGGCTTCCCCGCTCGCCAGCGCCGCCAGGATCTGCTCGACCAGTGCGCGCGCCGACTGCGCGCTCAGCTCGACGGCGACGCGCTCATGCCCACCGTCCGCCGCATTGATGAAATCGATGCCGAGCGCATGATCGAGCGGCGCGTGATAGGGGTGATCGAAATAGACATTCGCTGTGTCGATGCGCATCCAGCCCTTGGGACCCTTGGCGCTGCCGGTGAGCGCCGCCTTCCTGACGATGTAGGAGCACATGTCCCGAACCTCTGCGGTTGGATTGCGGTCGTCGATCCGCCAGCGTTTGGCGCCGGCGCGCGTTCGGCCTTGTAGCATGGTCCGCAGCTCGCGAAAATCCTGCTCGCGAGATCGCGATCAACACGCTTGGCTGAAATTCGACGGTGGGGAGGAGCCGACGATGCCGCTACGGCGCGCCGCGAAAGCCCTGGCGGATGAGCTCGAGCCGCGATCCCGGCGACCTGGTATCGTTGCCGGCATTCGCCGCCTTCGCCAGCGCCTCGTCGCAATCCACCAACCCGCCGTTGCGGATTCGCCAGGTGCTGTTGTCGATGGTGGCTTGGCGACACTGGTTGCCGCCGGGGGCGACGATGAGCATGGAGCCCGTGCTCAGATTGGCTTCGCTGGCGGCCCGCGCCCGCTCCGGACTGACCGGCGGCTGCAACCAGCTTGCGACGACCGCCACGACCAGGCCGAACGCCAGCCCAATCCCGCAGATCAGAAATGCGCGCCGGAAATCGCCGCCCGCCCGGCCGGCGACCGAAGGTTTTCCCGCTGTGGTGTCGATGGCGCGCATGTTGTGGTTTCGCTGCCGGCGGGGCGGATGATGGAAGCCCGATCAGCCTCCCGCCCCCCGATATTGTTGGGAAATCCCTGCTCAAAGGTTAGCGGAGAGGGTAAACAGAGCAGAGCCCCGGGTTTCCATTGGCCGCGTTCACGTTTCGTATCGGGCGCTGGGCAGGGCTCGGGCCGGTATGCTAGAGCGGTTTCACACCGACGAGAAACCGAAACCGCTCTGACATTTTTGCATCGTGGCATTTTCGGACGGAAAACCGGATGCCACTTTTCCTGAAAATGCTCTAGAGCCCAGATCACGAAGTTTGCCGGGCGCCAGCCATGACGTCATCGTTCGAGCTGTGGCGGGATAATCGGGGACGGCTTTCCGGCCTGCGTATCGCCACGCTCGCGCTGCTGCTCTGGCCGATCGGTCTCGCGGTCGTGGCTTGGCAGTCCGAGATCAGGTTCGCGGCGCGTCCGCTCAACGACCTCATCCACCGCGCCGGCTTCTGGATGCTCATGTTCGTGCTGCTGTCGCTTGCGGTCACGCCGCTGCGGCGGATCGCGCGCTATGGCCAATTGGTCGACGTGCGCCGCATGATCGGGGTCGGCGCCTTCTGCTACGGCGTGGCGCATCTTTCGCTCTACGCGGCCGACCAGATGCTCGACCTCGTCAAGGTGACGAGCGAGATCGTGTTGCGGGTCTATCTCACGGTCGGCTTCACCGCCTTGCTCGGGCTCGCCGTGCTGGCGGCGACCTCGACCGACGGCATGATGCGCCGGCTCGGCGGCCCGCGCTGGCGGCGGCTGCATCAGCTGATCTACCTCATCGCCGTATTGGCGCTCTTGCATTTCTTCCAGCAGACCAAGCTCGACGTGAGCGTGCCGACCCTGATTACGGGATTGTTCGCCTGGCTGATGGGCTATCGCCTCATCGCCTGGCGCTGGAAGCGGCCGGGCGAGCTGCCGACCTGGGTGCTGCTGGGGCTGAGCGTCGCCGCCGCCGCCTTGACCTTCGCGGGCGAAGCGATCGGCATCGCCATCGCGTTCAACGTCTCGCCCCTGATGGTGCTGCAGACCGCGTTCGATTTCGACCTCGACAATCTCGATATGGTGCGGCCGGGCTGGTACGTGCTGGCGGCCGGTCTCGTCGTGGTGGCGGTCGATTTCGCGTGCGCACGCTGGCGCAAGCGACGGCCGCGCCAGCCGGCGCCCGCGCGCGCGCCTGCCGAGGCGGTGCGGGAGACGGTTTGACCAAGTCCACGCGACGCTTGTCACGACTGTTCAAAGGGCGCTAAAAAGCCTGTGAATTGCGCAGAGGTTGCGATGTCCAATGTCGCCGGCGACCAGCCGCACGCCCGCCTGACGCCCGATTTCGGCCGCGCCATGGCGGCCGGCCGGCCATTGTCGCAAGACATGGTGGTTGCGCTTTCGGCGGAAGAAAGGGCGCGCGGGCAGCTGAGCATCGAAGCCCAGCGGGCGGCGCACGCCGCGCTCCGCCAGCATGGCTGCCTGCTCTTGCCCGGTGTGCTGCCGCTCCCGCTCATCGACGCCATGTATCAGGATTATCTCGCGCATCCGGGTGCGCTCGATGCCCGCGTGATGAACGAGCTGGCGTCGCAGCCGGTGCCCAATCCCATTCGGGCCTCCGGCAAGGCGCGCTACGAGATCACGCTGCGCATGCGCGGGGCATTCGCCCGGCCGGAAGTGTTCGCGAACCCGCTGCTGCGCGCGGCGCTGGCGCCGCTGCTGGGCGCCGACATGCAGCTCAACAGCTTCACCGTCGTGGTGTCCTATCCGGGCGCCACGGTGCAGCAGGTCCACCGCGATCACGGGCATCTGTTCGCCTCCGAGCCGAGCATCGGCCCGAATTTGCCGGTTTACGCCGTCAACGTGGTGGTGCCGCTCATCGACGTCGACCTGATGACCGGGCCGACCGCGGTGTGGCCAGGCTCGCACCGATGGCCTTCGAATATCCAGGCGGAGCCCGACGGCATGCGGGCGGTTCCGTTGCGTCGCGGCGACTGCATGCTGCTGGACTACCGCACGCTGCACACCGGCCTGCCCAACCAGGGCGATCGGGTCCGGCCCATCCTCTACATGGTTTATGCGCGCGGCTGGTTCTGCGACGACGCCACCCATTTCGGCGTCAACTCGCCGAACATTTCGCTCGACGACTACAACAACGTTCCCGAGTCGGCCCGGGTGTCCTTGTTTCGGGCACTGTCGCAGGCGGTGCGCAAGCCGGGCAGCCAAACCGCTGGCGTCGTGCCGGCGCCCAGCCCGGCACGGGTCTCCGACGATCCGGCGAGCTGGGGCAAGGTCGGGCGCAACGATCCCTGCCCATGCGGCTCGGGCCGCAAGTTCAAGCAGTGCCACGGGCGCGCCGACTAGAGCGGTTTCACATAGACCGGAGAAAGAAACCGCTCTAGCATTTTTGCATTTGTCGCATTTTCGGACGGAAAACCGGATTCCACTTTTCCTGAAAATGCTCTGATCAGGCCGGCGCCGCTTCCTGGTCGCGAAACTGCTCCCAATAGAGTTGTGCATAGGATCCGGCGCGGGCCAGCAGATCCGCATGCGTCCCGCTCTCGACGATGCGGCCGCTCTCGACCACGAAGATCACGTCGGCCTTGAGGATGGTGGAGAGCCGGTGCGCGATCACCAGGCTGGTGCGGCCGCGCATCACCACCTCGAGCGCGGACTGGATCATCGCTTCGTTGTGGGAGTCGAGCGAGCTGGTGGCTTCATCCAGGATCAAAATACGCGGATCCTTGAGCAGCACGCGGGCGATCGCCAGGCGTTGACGCTCGCCCCCCGAGAGCTTGTGGCCGCGCTCGCCGACCATGGTCTGGTAGCCGGCCGGCAGCGAAGCGATGAAGTCGTGGATGTTCGCCGCCTTGGCGGCCGCGATCAGCTCCGCGTCGGTGGCCTCCAGCTTGCCGTAGCGCAGATTGGCCGCGATGGTGTCGTGGAACAGATAGGTTTCCTGGGCCACGATGCCGATATCGCGCCGCAACGACGCCAAGGTCACGCTGCGCACGTCGATCCCGTCGATCGTGACCGCGCCGGAGCGGGCGTCGTAGAACCGCGGCACCAGGTTGGTGATGGTGGTCTTGCCGGCCCCGGAGGGACCCACGAACGCGGCGGTCTGCCCGGTCGCGACCGCGAAGCTGACATCCTGCAGCACCGGCCGGGCCGGGTCGTAGGCGAAGGTCACGTTCTGGAACGCGATGGCGCCGCGCACGCGCGGCAGCTCGACGGTGCCGGCATTCACCTCGCCGCCTTCGACCGGCATGTCGAGATAGTCGAAGATGCGCTCGAACACCGCGAGCGCGCTCACGATCTGCACCTGCACGCCGGCGAGCGCCGAGGCCGGGGTATAGAGCCTGCCGAAATAGGCCACGAAGGCGACGATCGTCCCGACGGTGAGGCCGCCGCGGATGGCGAGCCAGGCGCCGCCGACCCACACCAGCGCCGGCCCGACGATCACCATGGCGTTGATCGCGCCGATGAACCAGCGGCCGACCATCACCAGGCGGATCTCGAGGTCCATGAGGCGGGTGGCGGAGGCGGCGAAGCGCGATCGCTCGAACGGCTCGCGCACGAACGACTTCATCAGCACGATGCCGGAGATCGAAAGCGTCTCTTGCGTCAGGCTCTCGATCTCGTCGCGCCGCTCGCGCGTCTGCTTGCGGATGCCGTACATGCGCCGGCCGATCGGCGAGAGCGGCAGGATCATCAGCGGGATGACCACCAGGGCGAGCAGCGCCAGGCGCCAATCGAGGATGAAGATGGTCACCACCGTGGTCACCATGATGGCGACGTTGGTCACGATGGTGACGAAAGTGCCGGTGACGATATTGTCGACATTGTCGACGTCGCTGGAGACCCGGTTCATGATCTCGCCGGTCTTGGTGCCGGTGAAGAACGCCAGCGGCATCCGGTGCAGATGCGAGACCATGCTGGTGCGGATGTCGCGCATGATGCCTTCGCCCACCAGCGAGTTGAGATAGCCCTGATAGACGCCGAGCACGGCGGCGAGGAGCGCCGAGCCGATCATGCCGCCGACGTCGATGAGAACCGCCCGCATCGAGCCGGCCGGGATGGCATCGTCGATCAGGTCTCTGGTGAAGAGCGGAGGCAGGAGACCGAGCACGGCCGCCGCGATGATGCAGGCGAGGGTCATGAGCTCGGCCCGCCAATAGGGCAGAAAGAACGATCCGACCCGCGTCCAGTTCACCGGCTTGCGGATTTGCGGCCGCTCCGGGCTGAACCTGCTCGACCACATCATCCGCCCGGCTGGGCCGCCCATCGACATCGGGGTTTGCTTCTCGCGGTTGGGGTGCGAAGCTCGCACGCGCGTGATTGATAATTCGCGGCCCGTTAGCGAGCGACGTGCGGGCAGGGCACGACGCCGGACGTGTCGGACAGCTTATGCTGTTGAGCGCAACCCCGATGATCCGTCAAGCCGGGGCGAGGTCGGCGGGTTGCGGTTGCTCGGTGGCGGTTTTGGAACCGCGCGATCCGGGCTCCGCCTCGGCGGTTTCCGGCATCCAGATGGCGAAAACCACCAGCGCCGCGAGCGCGGCGGCGCCGGCGGCCAGAAAGGCGGCGCTGTAGCCGAGGTGGTCGACGATGACGCCGGCCGCGAGCCCGCTCAGCGAAGCACCGATGCCCTGCACGGTGGCGATGGCGCCCTGCGCCAGGTTATAGCGTCCAGTGCCCCGCATGATGTCGGTGATGACCAGCGGGGTGAGGGCGCCGAAAATCCCGGCGCCGACGCCATCGAGCAATTGGACGCCGATCAGCCAGAAGCTGTCGTCGGAGAAGGTATAGAGCACGGCGCGGATGGGCAGGACGGCGAAGCCGGCGAGGAACAAGGGCTTGCGCCCCCAGCTGTCGGCGGTGCGTCCGACCAGGAGCGCGATCGGCAGCATGACGGCTTGCGCGGCCACGATGCAGGCCGACATCATGGCGGTCGCCTCGTCCGGATAGGCGGCGGCGAGCTTCTGTCCTACCAGCGGCAGCAGCGCCGCATTGGCGAGATGGAACAGCATGACGCTCAGCCCGAACACTACCAGCGGCCGGGACTTGAGCAGGACGCCGTAGCCGGCAGCGCCGGCCGCGGTCCCCGCCGCATCGCTATCCCGGCCGAGGTCGCGGGCGCGCTCGTAATCGATTGCCGCCGGTGGAATCGAGAGCACCGCGACGGCGGCGAATAGCGCGAATACCGGCACCATCAGGAAGACGGCACGCTGCGAGAACAGGTAGCCGACCGCGGCCGCTACCGCCGCGATGGCGACATTGCCGGCATGGTCGAAGGCCGAGTTGCGCCCCATGCGCCTGGCCAGCTGCCGGCGGGCATATATTCCCAGAGTCAGGGCCGCGACCGCGGGACCGAATACGTCACCGACGATCGCCATCAGGCTGTTGGCGATGGTGACCGGCCAAAAACTCGGCCACGCGAAAATGACGGCAGCCCCGATGGCCAGCACGGCGAGCGCCAGCACGATCGCCCCGCGCTTGGCGCGGGTCTCGTCGATGGTGGCGCCGATCGGGGTTTGGACTGCGATCCCGAGCAGGCCGGCGATGGTCGTCACCAATCCGACTTGCGTTTGGCTCCAATGTTGCTGGGTGACCAGGAACACATTGAGATAGGGCCCGAGGCCGCCGCGCACGTCGGCGAGCAGGAAGTTGAGGGCGTCGAGCGAGAGCGGGTTGAACCGCTTGCTCGAAGTGGATTTTTTCACCACCATAGCCATAGCGTCCCGATCGCCAGTGTGATGATGGTCAAGGGCGCCCCGACCCTGAAATAGTCGCAGAAGCCGATGGTTACGCCGCAGGCGGCGGCCCGCTGCACGACGATCAGATTGGCGATCGAGCCCAGCACGGTGAAATTGCCGGCGAGCGTCGAAGCCATCGCGATCACCAGCCATGCCGTGTCGCGGTCGTGGAGCCCGTCGACGAACGGCTTGAGCATCAAGACCGCGGGCACGTTGCTGACCAGGTTGGAGAGGATCGCGGTCAGAGTGCTCAGCACCGGTACTTGATCGAGACGCAGCCGGTCGGCGGCGTCCAGTATCTCGGGCCCCAGCAGCGCATGCCGGGCGCCGGCCACGATGACGAACAGGCCGGCGAACATCAGCAGCAGCGACCAGTCGATCTCCGCATAGACGCGCCGGCTTTTCAGCCCCCGGGTCAGCAGCAGCAGGCCGCCAATGACGATCGCCGCCTTGGCGGGAGCGACGCCAGCGAAGAACAACGCGATCAAGGCCAAGGTCGCCAGCACGGCGCGGATCGCCAGCCCGCGGTTGGCGTCGGCCCGGGGAGGCGGCGCTTTCAGCTGCGCCGCGCCGGCGAACTCGGCGCGATGGAACAGCGCGATGAGGGCCGCAGTGACGATCAGGCCGATGAACGCCACCGGGGCGAGCGCCAGGGCAAAGCCCGCATAGGGGATGTGCGAGAAGCTGCCGATCATGATGTTCTGCGGATTGCCGGTGATGGTGGCGGTCGATCCGACATTGGAAGCCATCGCGACTGCCAGCAGGTAGGGCAGCGGCCGGCGGCCGAGCGCCAGCGTCAGCTCCAGCACCAGCGGGGCCAGCACCAGGCAGATCGCGTCGTTGACCAGGAAGGCGGAGAAAACCCCGGAGGTCGCGACCACGGCGCCGAGCAGGAACAGTGGGTGCCGGGCGTGCTCACCGACCCAGGCATTGGCGGCGGCAAAGAATCCCGAGAGCCGCAGGCTGGCGACGACGATCATCATGCCGAGCAGCAGCGTGATGGTATCGAGATCCACCGCCTTGTACGCGTCCTCCAGCGGTAGCGCGCCGGATGCGACCATGAGGCCGGCGCCGACCAGCGCGATGCCGGCCCGATCGATGTTCAGGCCGGGAATCCTGCCGATCGCGAGCGCGAGATAGCTGCCGACGAAGACGACGCCGGCCGCGACGCCGCGGCTCTCCGCGCCAAAGCGATCGCCGCCCGGCACCAGGCCGGGCACCACCGCGGCCGAGATCGCGGTCGCGACCACGAACCCGACCACCAGGGTGCTGGCGGCGATCGGCCAGCGGCTGCGGGGTGCGCCGGGGCGCACGTCCGCGGTGCTGCTGGCCAAGCTGAGGGTGGTGTCGGTCATGGAGGCGAAACGCGCTGCTCTGGCTTGGGACCCTTCGTGTGTTTGAGCGCCGTGACATCGCTGCCGATCTCCCGGCCCTCCACGACGCGGCCGTATGGCGTCTCGACGCCGTCACCGCGCACTGCCACCGCGGCGCCCGGCTGCAACAGGTCTGCGAACCGCTGCGCTTCCTTTGGACCGATGCGCACGATGCTCCCGTCCTGCAGCAGAGCGCCGCGCAATTCGCCTTTCGGCGCATGCAAGGACAGGCGGACCACGCCGGCGACCAACAGTTTTGGCAGGTCCTTGGGACGCTGCTTGCGGCCGTTGTCCTTGTGCGGCTTGTCATCCGGGCCGTGGTCCACGACGGCGCGACCATCGGCGGCAAACAGCGCGACCGCGGCGATCATGCGGGTTCCGCGCGGGCGGACGCCGCGCACCCGCACGGTCTCACCCGGATGGAACACCGCTTCGATCTCGGCGCCGAGATGCGGCGGTACGTGAACCAGGGTGGCGTCGTCGCGACCGTTGGCGATGACGAGCCCGTCGATCTCGCCGTGCCCGTTCATGACATACCGCTCGAGGGTTCCGCTGGTCTCGGGCAAGCTGTCGGGGTCGATCCAATGCATGGTAATCTCCTTCTCTGATTGTTTGATTGGCGGTTGATGAAGCTTGTGAGCTCAGCCTCGCGGCGGGGGCGGCGGCGCGAAATCCGCCGGGCCACGGCCGGGCCCCTTGGGCTTCGGGCCGCCATTGGGGCCGCCGCGGGGCGGGGGCGCCCGGAGCTCGGTCAGCTGCTCGGGCGAGCTGCCGATCGCGCGGACATCGACCACGGTTCCAAGCGGCGTGACCAGGTTCCGGCCGCGCACCGAGACGGTCTGGCCTGCTTGCAGCAGGGACTGGTAGCGATCGGCATCGGGCGGCGGCATCCGCAGAACCGTCCCGTTCTCCAGCACCGCGCCATTCACCTCGCCCCGCTTGCCATGCAGCGCAGCCGACACCTTTCCGGTCGACGTGATCTCGGTTACGGCGCGCTCCGGGCCGTCAGGGGGGCCATTGTCGACCACCATCGCACCCGTTGCCGTGTTGGTGACCGATGCCGCATCGACGAGGGGAACGGCGCGCGCCCGCATGCCGCGGATCGAAACCGCATCCCCGGGCCGCACCGCATAGACGATCTGAGCGGTGAGATGCGGCGGCAGCTTGACCTCGGTGCCATCGTTCAAGATCAATCCGTCGACATCGCCGCGCGGCGTCAGGGTGTATTGCTTGACGGTGCCCTTCGTCTCCGGCAGCTGCGATGCGTCCCACGCCGGACCTGCGGTCTGCCCATGGACGGCGGCTCCCCCGCCGAGGACTGTCGCGATCAAGAGCGCGCCCGCGAAAGCGCGAATTCGTTTGGACGTCATTGTGCATTCTCCTTGTCATGATGGCGTCGCCACCCATGACCACGGACACAGCAACCGCCGTGCCAGCACGCCTGCACCTGAAAACATTGAGAATTCTTCAGTCGGCCGATGTCTCGGCGTCGGCATTTCCGACGGCGGATGTCGGGATTCCCGACGCCGGTTTTTCCGCGAGCCCGTAGCGCTCGATCTTTGCGTACAGGAGCTGCCGGTTGATATTGAGCCGACGCGCCGCTTCGGCGCGATTGCCGCCGCATGCCGCGAGCGCGCGCGCGATCATGGCCTGCTCGAGCCTGGCGAGTGCGGTCGGCAGATCGCATGCGAGCCATTGGGCGGGAAGCGACGGCAAATCGGCGTTGGCGGCCGGCGCGAGCTCCAGATCGTGCGCATCGATGAATTCGCTGCGCAGGAGCACACTGGCCCGCTCGATGACATTCTTGATCTCGCGGACATTGCCGGGCCAGGAATGCGCCAGCAGCTGCGCGGCCGCCGCGGCCGTGAGGCGCTTGGGTGCGTCCCCACGGGCGCAGAGATGCAGGAAGTGCTCGGCGAGCGGCACGATATCGGCAAGCCGCTCGCGCATCGACGGCAGAACGATCGGCACCACGTTCAGGCGATAAAACAAATCCTCGCGGAACGCGCCCGACGCGACCAGGCTGGTCAGATCGCAGTGGGTGGCCGCCACGACCCGCACATCCACGGTGGCGGATTTGCCGCCGACCGGTGTGAGCACGCGTTCCTGCAGAACCCGCAAAATCTTGGCCTGCATCGCGAGCGGCATGTCACCGATCTCGTCGAGGAACAACGTGCCGCCGGCCGCATCGCGAAATGCGCCGGCGCGATCGGCTCCGGCGCCGGTGAATGCGCCTTTGACATGGCCGAACAGCTCGCTCTCCAGCAATTCGGAAGGAATTGCCGCGCAATTCACCGCTACGAAAGGCTTGGCGTTGCGCTGGCTGTGCTGGTGCAGCGCGCGCGCCACCAGCTCCTTGCCGGTACCGGTCTCGCCCAATATCAGCACGGTCGCATCGCTGTCGGCAGCGAGCCCGACGGTCTTCTGCACCCGGCGCATGGCTTCGCTCGCCCCGATGAACGTGCCGGCGACCGGCGGCGGCGCGTCGTCGATGGCTGGCAGGGGGTCGCGAACCGGCAGCATGCGCTCGAGCAACGATTTGAGCTCGGCGCGACCGATCGGTTTGGTCAGGTGGTCGAAAGCGCCGAGCCGCATGGCCTCGATGGTATTCTCGGCGCTTGCATATGCGGTCAGCACGGCGACCGGGGGCGGGCGAGGATACGCGCGAATGCGGCGCAGAACCTCGATCCCGTCGATGCCGCCCGGCATCCGCAGATCGAGCAGCACGGCATCGAATTGATGCTCGCCGAGCCAACCCAATGCTTCCACACCGGTCGCCGCCATCCGGGTTCGATGACCGAGATCGGCGAGCGCCTCGGCCAAGCCGTCCCGCAGGCCGGCATCATCGTCGACGATCAGGATGCCTGCCATGGCAATTCAATCTCGAACACGGCGCCCTGTGGGCTTGGGATCAAGCGCGCGTCCCCGCCGTGCGACCTGGCGATCTCGCGCACGATGGCGAGCCCGAGGCCGGTGCCGTCAGGGCGGCCAGTGACGAACGGCTCGAACAAATGCTCTCCTATGGCGGCGGGGACTCCCCGCCCCGTATCGCCAACGCGCAAGTATACCCGATGGTTCTCGCGCTTCGCTGAAAGAGCGATCGAGCCGCCTGGCGGGGTGTTCTGGATGGCGTTGAGGATGAGGTTGTCCAGGCTCCGGCGGATCTGGTCGGCGTCCATCGTGGCGACCGCCGCTGACGGCGCGATCGTGGCGATCCCGATTCCAATCCCCTTGGTCGCGGCGAGGTCGGCGTGGGCTTCCGCGGCGCGCTCCAGCACGGCGCGCAGATCGACCTCCGCCACGCGTGGCCGGCCCGGCTGGGTCATGGCGAGGAGGTCGCGCAGCAGCCCGTCCAGCCTGCCGACCTGGTCGAGGATGGCCCGCAGCGCCGACCTCTGGCGCGGACCATCGCCGCCCGCCAACGCGTTCTCGGCCTTGAGCCGCATGGCCGCGATGGGATTGCGAATTTCATGCGCGAGCCCGGCGGCAAGCCGTCCGATAGCGGCCAGCCGTTCAGCCGCGTTGGCGCGCTGGCGCTCATCTCTCAGATGGACGCCGGCCGTGTTGAGGGCCGCCACCAGCCGGTCGAGCTCCAGCTCCCCGGTCGGCTGGAGCGCGGGCAGGTCGGCCCCGCCGTTGCTGCGCGCCGCAAGCGCAGACTCCAGTCGGGCGATCTTTCGCGACCAGGCCAAGAGAATGTGCCCGAGCCAGGCGGCCGAGCCGAGCACCGTAATGGCAAGCACCGCGAGACCGGCCAGGAACTGATTGTAGGCGCGGCCTTGGCCGGTGAAGACACGCGTCATGGTCCACGCCGTCGCCTCTGCGACCGGCCCATGCAGGGGGCAGGCATGCAGGACCAGAACCTGGGATGGGCCGGCTTGGCGGACTGTGACCGGGCGGTCGCCCCGCAGCGCATCGAGATTGGCTTGCCGGATGGCGGGTAGCTCCGCCGCCGGCAGGTCGGTCTTGGGTCCGGTTCCCTCATAGGTCGGAAAAGCGTAGCTCAGGGAGCCGCCGGCCGCCTGCCAGATGCCGCCCTCGACGCCTGCGCTGCGCGCGAGCGCAGTTTGCACCACGTCACGCAGCTCGTTCTCGAGCCGCTCGTCGATAGCGGCGTCGCCGCCGCGCCAGCCGGAGACGAAGAATGCGTAGCGGTCGCCGATGTCGCGACAGGCACGAATAACGGAATCCTCCGCCTGCGCGACCTGGACATTGGCCGACTGCCGGTAGGATTCCAGCAGCAGGAAACCGGTCGCCAAGGCGGAGCCGGCCAGCATGACCCAAAGCGCAATAAGACGTGTCCGCAGCGAGCGCATGACGGTCCTTCGGAGGTCCGGGGTTCCCTCGAGCGTCCGCTTTGATGACAGCGCCGTCCGCTTTCCTGACACCCGCCCCTGAAATGCGGAAATTCGCTGCCCGCTCAGCGCGGGCCGAACTCACGAACGGCGTCATGCAACCTATCGGCCACCCGCCGGTGATTCTTCGAGACGCGGTTCAGCGTCGCGGGCCGCCGCGCAGGCCGGAACACGGATCCCGGCTAGAGCAGCAGATCGTTGAGCTCGGGATGCTTGGCCATATAGGCGGCCACGAACGGGCACTTCGGCACCACCTTGAGGCCCCGGGCGCGGACGGCTTCCAGTGCGCCGCGCACCAGCTGCGATCCGATCCCGTGGCCCGACAGCTCGGGCGGGACCTCGGTATGCCGAAACGTGATCACGCCCGGCGACAGCTGATAATAGGCGACCGCGACCGCGGTGCGGCCGTCGTGGTCGAGCTCGAACCGGCCGAGGGCGGGATTGTCGCGAACGGTGTCGGGCACGCGGGTCTCCGATCTGATCTCGGTCAAGTTGCGCCTTCGCCTGATCCAGGTCTAGGCGGTGGTCGCCGCCTTGGCGGCGGCGGCGAGCCCGGCCGCCATGGCCTTCACCGCCTCGGCACTGGCCGGGCCGAGACCGTGACGCTGTGCGATCCAGGCCGCATCATTGTAGCTGAGCCAGACCTTGCCGTCGGCATCCTGCCAGGCCAGCGCCTTGAGCGGTAGATCGATGCCGGCGGTCTGGCGCTCGGCCATCAGCGGCGTGCCGCCCTTGGCCTGCCCGAAAATCACCAGCTCGGTCGAGCGCAACGCCAGGCCGGCCTTGGCGGCACCCTCGGCATGATCGATGCGCGCGAACACCGTGAGGCCGTGGGCGTTCGCGAAACCGATCAGCCGCTCCACCGTCTCGCGCACCGAGAAGCTGCTGGCAACCGTGATCAGGCCATCGCCGGACATGGGCTCGCTCGTTCGTGATTTGCCAGATGCTGAGCCGTCACCTGGATCGAATGCCAGCCCGATCCGCGAGCAGCATGCCGTTCATGCCACGCTTCAATTGCCGTGCTGGATGTTGATCTCGGTGTTGAAGCATACCGGCTCGCGGTATTGCTTGGAGACGGTGACGATGGCGGGGTTCTCGTCCTTCATTGCCTGGAACAGCGGCTCGGTCGCCCGCCACTGCGCCACGTGCCCGGAGGTCGTCGGCGCGTCATGGTGCGCCGGCATGATGACATCGGGCTTGTAGGTGCGCATGTGCTGGAGCGCGAGCTTGACCATCAGCGGATTGAGATAGTCGCCCGAGACGGCGACCAAAGCTAGATCGACCCGCCCGACGCGCGCCATCGCGGCGCGCTCGAAGTCCGTCACCTGCCCGCCGCTGTCGCGGTAGAGGATGCGGAACCCGTCGTCGAGCGTGATCAGGTAGGCGATGGTGCCCTCGTCGATGACGCGCGGGCTGTTGGTGCCGCGCGCCCGGATGGTGGCGCCCTCGGCCTTCTGCTCCGCGGTGGGGGCGGGCATCAGCTGGTCGAGGGTGCGGTCCATGACCTCGGTAACCTCCTTGGCGGGCTCGCCGTGGCGCCCCAAAATCGGCTCGACCGTGAAATGATCGAACTTCATGGTCTCGTCGCCGCGCCCGGTCACGGTCTTGATCTGCTGGATCGGCACCGGCTGGGTGCGCAGCTTGTCGGTTGTGACCGCGGCGCCCACCAAGAGCGCCTTGGTGCGCGCCCCGATCGATGCCGCGTCCGACATGTGGTCGAAGTGGCCGTGGCCCATCAGGATCAGGTCGGCGGTCTTGATGTCGGCGGCGCCGACGCCGAGCGGCGGATACTCGCTGCCGCGGTCATAATAGGCGTCGAGCAGGATGATGCGGCCGTTGTAGACCAGCTCGAAATTGGAGAAGCCGATCCAGCGCAGCGCCAGCGTATGGGGATTGCGCGGAAACGCGCCGCCGGCTGAGACCAGCGTGCGCGCCTGGCAGGCCGGATCGCGCGGCTCGAGCGCCGCCGCCTGGTCGACGGCTTCGCTGCGCTCGGCGCGCGGATCGGTGAACGGGCGCGCCGAAGCGGCCGGCGAGAATTGCACGATGGCCGTGAGCGTCGCCAGGGCCGTCAACAGATGTTTCATGCTGTCCTCCGTTGGCGCAGGCGCCGTGCCCCGTCGCTGTTTTCGCGAGGTTCTGCGCGAACCGGTACCACATCTCGGGGAGTCTGTGTACCGGCAAGGGCAGCCCCGTCTCCGGCGATACACCTGTCCACCGGGCGACTTCGAAGTTGCCTTTATCCGTCACCCGTAGTACGTTTCTGCCATGATCCGGTTGTGGCGAAACGCGGCCAGCCGCAAGATTTGGGAGGGCGAGCGGCCCGCCAATTCCGAGGTCTGGATTTCGAGGCTGCCATCGACCTGTTGCTGGCTTTGAACGTGGCGAAAAGGCTGCAAGATCTGAGCCCGCTCAAAAGCGTGGGATTGCACAAGCTCAAGGGTGAGCGAAAGGGGCAGTGGGCATTGACCGTAAATGCTCGCTGGCGCATCTGCTTCGAGTTTCGCAAGAGCGATGCGTTCGAAGTCGAAATTGTCGACTATCACAAGGGATAGCCATGCTCATCGCACATCCGGGTCGGCTTCTGCGACGAGAGATGACGGCGCGTGAGCTCAGCGCCAACCGCCTCGCCCTCGACCTGGGGGTTCCGTCCGGCCGCATCACCGATATTCTCAATGGCCGCCGTTCGATCACGGCCGATACGGCGGTGCGGCTCGGGAGGTATTTTGGCAACAGCGCGCAATTTTGGCTTGATTTGCAAAGTCAGTACGATATTGCGGCCGTCCAGCGTGACCGCGGCAAGGAGATCGCCCGGCGTGTGAGGCCGGCTGATGCGGCGTGAGCGTGTGATATCGGGTGGTCCGTCGTGCCGTTGCTCGCAGCCGCAGTGTGGGCAAAGGTGCGGCATTCCCCGAGCGGGCCGCCGATTGCTACGCTGCGGCAAGCGATTCCAATGAATCGGAGGACTCGATGATAGATCGTCGCCGTGCCATCCTTCTCACCCTCACGGTCCTCCCCGCTGCCTGGTTCGCGCCCAAGGCGCTCGCCCAGCAGAGCTTTCAGCGCTTCGTCCCGTTGCTAGTCGATCTGCCGGGCTGGACCGGCAAAAAGGCCGACGGCATGGCGATGGAGGTGGGCGGCACCAGCATGATCACCGCCACGCGCGCCTATGAGCGCGGCGACGCGAAGCTCAATGCCCAGATCATCACCGGCCCGGCCGCCCAGGGCGCGCTGGCGGCCGCCAAAAGCGGGCTCAAGCTCGAGACCGGCGACATGCATTTGAGCACCGCGACCATCGACGGCCTGTCGGTGACCCAAACCTACATGGTCAGCAGCAAATCCGGCACCATCCTGGTCGGGCTCAGCTCCAGCGCCATGTTCAACCTCACCTTTACCGGCATCAACGAGGACGAGGCGCTCACGCTGGTCAAGAAGTTCGATTGGAAGGCGATGCAGGGGCAGGTGAAGTAGCGCTTGGCGCCTGAAATAGTGCGCTGGCGACGGATCCCGCTTTAGGAAGCAACCATGTCGGATCTCGGAGGGCAGGACATCATCGGCGAATGGGCGGGCGTGCAGCTGCCGCCGGTGCCGGAGCTGAAAGCCGTGACCGTCGACCCCAAGACCACGGCGCTCCTGGTGCTCGACTTCATGAAAGGCAATTGCGGCGCGCGACCGCGCTGTCTCGCCACCTTGCCCAACGTCAAGCGCCTGCTCGATGCGGCGCGCGCCAACCATCTGATGGTGGTCTACAACCTGACCGGTGCGGGCAAGATCGAGGACATGGTGGACCCGAGCCTCGCGCCGCGCCCCGGCGAATTCATGGTCAAGGGCTCCGGCGGCGCCGACAAGTTCGTCAACTCCAATCTCGATGCGGGCCTCAAGGAGAACGGCATCAAGACCGTGATCGTCACCGGCACCTCGGCCCAGGGAGCGGTCGGCGGCACCACCAACGGCGCGGCGCAACGCGGCTACAAGGCGGTGGTGCCGGTCGACACCATGTCGGGGGAAGACGCTTTCAACGAGCTCTACGCCATCTGGCACATCTACAAAGGCGGGCCCGTCAACCTCACCAGCAATGCGACGGTGACGCGGAGCGATTTGATTACGTTCGGGGGCTGAGGGGGCGGACGGTGGCGCGCATCAGCGTAGCGGGCCACGCATTGCGCCGCTACGGCTTCTATGTCCCGCGAAAAACTGGTGGATCACACTTCGCCAATTCGTTCTCGGAGCATGCATGGGCGCAGAACCTAGATCAGCTGCGAGCACGCACACGAGCTTGTCAGATTGGGCCGAACTCGCGTCTAATCGTGGCGATTACGTCTCCAAAGACCTCCGAGATTCGGCCTTTTTTGAATCGAAGCTGCTGAATCCCGTCGAAATTTGAGGCCAGCTCGATGCCTTGTTCGACCAGTAAGATTGCGCGATCGAATCCCAGTCGGCCTTGGAATAAACCGCACTCGTGGATCACGTTTTGGCGCGCGCGAACGCCGTCCTCGGTTTTGTCCTCGCCGGTTAGAACAAGTAACGCCAGCGAAGATTTTCTCGACATACTATCAAGAATGTCACGAATTGTGTGCCCGGCACGTGCGCCAGTCTCATATGCTTCGACGTTCAATTCATGTTTGTCTTGTAAGTGCGACTTTAATTTCTCCCATTGGTTATCTCGTCCGTGGCCAATGAAAACGACTATTTTTACCTCGGTTACGCTCGGAGCGGGCTTGCTCTTGTCTTCGGAAGGGGCCTCCTCAAATATCGAGAATACAGCCTCGATGGAAGGTCGCGAGTCACTCTTGACGCTGATTTCTGTGTCGCCCGACAAGAAGGAGAGCAAGAGACTCATTCCCGCTCCGCTCCACCATATGTTGAAGGTGGCATATTCAACCTTTTCGTTCGCGTAATGCGTTAAAAATTCCTCTACGTTGTCAAAACTCCATTTTTCCCTACCTATCGTTGCACTGCAAATTAACGTGGGGCCATCGTTTTTGGTTGAAAGAGCCTTGCAGGCATCGATTGCTTTTCGGAGGATGCGCGAACTAAACTTAGTTTGGTCGTACCCCTTTCTCTTTTCCATGGAATGCTCGCCTTAGTAAGAGGATATTCCAACAATCAAACGATTACTGGCAAGAACAACAGCCTTGCTTTACAATCAATTCTATTCCGCAGCCTCCGTCCTCGCCTTGCGCTTGGGCTCGCGCCGCGCCAGCACCGGCTTCAGGAACTGCCCGGTATAGCTGCGCTTCTCCCGCACGATGTCCTCGGGCGTGCCGGCCGCCACGATCTCGCCGCCGCCGTCGCCGCCTTCGGGGCCGAGGTCGATGATCCAGTCGGCGGTCTTGATCACCTCCAGATTGTGCTCGATCACCACCACGGTGTTGCCCTGGTCGGTGAGCTCGTGCAGCACCTCGAGCAGTTTCTTGACGTCGTGGAAATGCAACCCGGTGGTGGGCTCGTCCAAAATATAGAGCGTGCGGCCGGTGGCGCGGCGCGAGAGCTCCTTGGCGAGCTTGACGCGCTGGGCCTCGCCGCCCGAAAGCGTGGTGGCCTGCTGGCCGACATGGACGTAGTCGAGGCCGACCCGGTGCAGGGTCATCAGTGTGTCGCGCACGCGCGGCACCGCCTTGAAGAAGGCCGCCGCCTCCTCGACCGTCATGTCGAGCACGTCGGCGATCGACTTGCCCTTGAAGGTGACCTCCAGGGTCTCGCGGTTGTAGCGCTTGCCCTTGCAGACGTCGCAGGTGACGTAGACGTCGGGCAGGAAGTGCATCTCGATCTTGATCACGCCGTCGCCCTGGCAGGCCTCGCAGCGGCCGCCCTTGACGTTGAACGAGAAGCGGCCGGGCTCGTAGCCGCGCGCTTTCGCTTCCGGCAGTGCCGCGAACCATTCGCGGATCGGCGTGAAGGCGCCCGTATAGGTGGCCGGATTGGAGCGCGGGGTGCGGCCGATCGGCGACTGGTCGATGTCGATCACCTTGTCGAGATACTCGAGGCCCTCGATGCGGTCGTGCGGGGCCGGTCCCTCGGAGGCGCCATTGAGCTTGCGGGCGATCGCCTTGTAGAGGGTGTCGACCAGCAGCGTCGACTTGCCGCCGCCCGATACGCCGGTGACGCAGGTGAACAGGCCGAACGGAATCTCGGCGGTGACGTTCTTGAGATTGTTGCCGCGCGCATTGATCACCTTGATGCTGCGGCGCGGGTTGCGGGGGCGGCGCTGCGGCACCGCGATGGTCAGCTCGCCGTTGAGGTAGCGCCCGGTCAGCGAATCCGGGTTGGCCATGATGTCGTCGACCGTGCCCTGCGCCACCACATGGCCGCCATGGATGCCGGCGCCCGGGCCGATGTCGAGCACGTGGTCGGCGGTGCGGATCGCGTCCTCGTCATGCTCGACCACGATCACGGTGTTGCCGAGATCGCGCAGGCGCTTGAGGGTCTCGAGCAGGCGCGCATTATCGCGCTGGTGCAGCCCGATCGAGGGCTCGTCCAGCACATAGAGCACGCCGGTGAGGCCGGAGCCGATCTGCGAAGCGAGCCGGATGCGCTGGCTCTCGCCGCCCGAGAGCGTGCCGGACGCGCGCGCCAGCGTGAGATATTCGAGGCCCACATCGACCAAGAACTTCAGCCGCTCGCGGATTTCCTTGAGCACCCGCACCGCGATCTCGTTCTGCTTGACGGTGAGCTTGCCCGGCAGCTCCACGAACCATTCGCCGGCGCGCTTGATCGACATCTCGGAGATTTCGCCGATATGCAGGCCGCCGACCTTCACGCACAACGCTTCCGGCTTGAGCCGGTAGCCGTGGCAGGCCGCGCACGGGATGTCGGTGAAATATTTGCCGATCTCCTCGCGCGCCCATTCGCTCTCGGTCTCGCGGAAGCGGCGCTCCAGGTTGGTGAGCACGCCTTCGAACGGCTTCTTGGTCTCGTAGGCGCGCAGCCCGTCGTCATAGACGAACTTGATGGCGTCCTCGCCAGAGCCGTGCAGGATCGCCTCCTGGACTTTCTTGGGCAGGTCCTTCCACCTGGTGTCGAGCGCGAAGCGGTAATGCTTGCCGAGCGCCTGCAGGGTCTGCACGTAGTAAGGCGACGACGACTTCGCCCAGGGCGCGATGGCGCCCTTGCGCAGGCTCGCCTCCTTGTCGGGAATGATCAGGTCGGCATCGATGTGCTGCTCGACGCCGAGCCCGCCGCAGGCCGGGCAGGCCCCGAACGGGTTGTTGAAGGAAAACAGCCGCGGCTCGATTTCCGGAATGGTGAAGCCGGAGACCGGGCAGGCGAACTTTTCCGAGAAGATCAGGCGGTTGGCGTCGGATGCGGCGGTGATCGCCAGCTGGGTCTCTTTCTTACCCTCCCCTGCAAGGGGAGGGTCGGATCGCCCCTGGCGATCCGGGGAGGGGTCCCGCGTGGCCGTAAGGTCCGGGACCCCCACCCGGCGGGCTTCGCCCACCGACCTCCCCCTTTCAGGGGGAGGTGAAGAAGAAGCGCCATCGGCGAATTCGGCGACCGCCAGGCCATCGGCGAGCTGCAGGGCGGTCTGCAGCGAATCGGCCAAGCGGGTGGCGAGGTCGGGGCGCACCACCACGCGGTCCACCACCACGTCGATGTCGTGCTTGAACTTCTTGTCCAGCACCGGCGCCTGCGCGATCTCGTAGAACGTGCCGTCGATCTTCACGCGCTGGAAGCCGCGCTTCATCCAGTCGGCCAGCTCCTTGCGGTACTCGCCCTTGCGGCCGCGCACCACCGGGGCCAGCAGGTAGAGCCGCGTGCCTTCCGGCAGCGCCATGATGCGGTCCACCATCTGGGAGACGGTCTGGCTCTCGATCGGCAGGCCGGTGGCGGGCGAATAGGGCACGCCGATGCGGGCCCACAACAACCGCATATAGTCGTAGATCTCGGTGACGGTGCCCACCGTCGAGCGCGGATTGCGCGAGGTGGTCTTCTGCTCGATGGAGATGGCGGGCGAGAGGCCGTCGATCTGGTCGAGATCGGGCTTCTGCATCATCTCCAAAAACTGGCGCGCATAGGCCGAGAGGCTTTCCACATAGCGGCGCTGGCCTTCCGCATAGATGGTGTCGAAGGCGAGCGACGACTTGCCGGAACCGGAAAGGCCGGTGAAGACCACGAGCTGGTCGCGCGGGATCTCGACGTCGATGTTCTTGAGATTGTGCTCGCGGGCGCCGCGGATCGCGATCACGCGGGTGTCCCTCGCGCTGGCCCGGACACCGGCGTCACGGGTGGTGGCGTCGCGGCGGCGGCCGGCGCGTGATTTGTCGAACAAGTCGTTCATGGGGGCCCGTGCTGGCTTTAGTTTCTCGGAACATAGGAAGAACGATGGGATTTCGCCAGCCCAAACCGCACGACTGTCCATTCCACGGTCGAAGCCTGGGGACAATGGCGCGGACGCCGCGATATCATGGGCAATCCAAGAACCGGGGAGGAGACTTCATGACATCCTGGCGTGTGCTTGTGCTGGCTGCCACCGCGCTGCTTGCGGCCGCGCCCGCCGCCAAGGCGGAATTCGAGGTCATTGCGCAGACCAATGTGGAATATGCGCAGCATGACGGCACCAAGCTGGTTGCCGACCTCTATCAGCCCAAGGGGCTGACCAAGGCACCGGCGATCATCGCGGTGCATGGCGGCGGTTGGCAGAACGGCAGCCGCGCCGGCTACCGTTACTGGGGCCCGTTCCTGGCGAAGAACGGCTACGTGGTCTTGAGCATCGACTACCGGTTGGGCAAGGCCGGCACCTATCCGGGCTCGGTCTATGACGTCAAGGCGGCGATCCAGTTCCTGCGCGCCAAGGCCGCGACCCTCGGCGTCGACCCCGATCGCATCGGCCTGATGGGAGATTCCGCGGGCTCGCATCTGGTGGCGCTGGTGGGTCTCGCCGGCGCCGAGCCATTGTTCTCCTCCGGCTATCGGGACGATCCCAATTCGGCGGTACCGGTCAACGTGAAGGCGGTGATCGGCTTCTACGGCGTCTACGACATGCTGGCGCAATGGCACCACGACCAGATCGCCCGCCCGCTCGACCAGATCGCCGAGAAATATCTGGGCGCCTCGCCGATGCAGAACCGGCGCATCTATTTCGAATCCTCGCCGATCAGCTACGCCACCGTCGACCGCAAGGGCACGCGGTTCCTGCTGATCCACGGCACCAATGACGACATCGTGGATCCGCCGTCCCAGTCCGAAGCGTTCTGGCTCGCCCTCAACCAGGCCGGCATCTCGGCGCGCCGGATCGTCATTCCGGGGGCCGGGCATTTCTGGGCGTCCGATCCGTTCGAGGGCGAGCCGAACGGCTACGGCGCCACCACGGCGCCACGGCTGCTGCGGTTCCTGGGGGAGGCGCTGTAGGCGCGGAATTCGTCTGCCGGGCGCTTGCGAGGCCGCGCCCGGCATGCTAGAACAAAAAGAGAACGAGCGGGCGGCGCACCGCTGGCTTGTGGACCGCGCCCGGGAAACGCGAGAACGAGCTTGCGGGGAAGCGGCTGCGGACTAGGGTGCGGCTTGGTGCGTGGATGAGCGTCGGCGGGAGCTGCTTCTTAACGGAAGCGCGGCGGTAGGAGAGGGTCATGGCAGGCTCAGTGAACAAGGTCATCTTGATTGGCAATCTCGGCGCGGATCCGGAAATCCGGCGCACCCAGGACGGCCGGCCGATCGCCAATTTGCGGATCGCGACCTCTGAAAGCTGGCGCGACAAGGCGACCGGGGAGCGCAAGGAAAAGACCGAGTGGCACCGCGTCGTCATCTTCAACGAGGGGCTCTGCAAGATCGCCGAGCAGTACTTGAAGAAAGGTGCCAAGGTCTATCTGGAGGGCGCCTTGCAGACCCGCAAATGGCAGGACCAGTCGGGCGCTGATCGCTATTCCACCGAGGTCGTGCTGCAGGGCTTCAATTCGCAACTCACCATGCTGGACCGGGCCGGGGGTGGCGGCGGCAGCGATTTCGCGGGCGACGAGTCCGGGGGCGACTTCGGCGCTTCCGGTCCGGGCGCGCCGCGCAAGCCCGCCATGGCGGGCGCCGGTGGCGGCGGCAGGAGCGGCGATCTTGATGACGAGATTCCGTTCTGAGGGTTTTGGTGCGGGGCCTCGTGCCCTCGAACTCCGGAGCACGGCGCCGCGCCTGCAGGGCAGGCGCTGCGGGTTGGTTTGCGCGAGCGCGCTGCTGCTGGCCGCAGCGCTGATCTCGGCTGCCGCGCAGGCGGCGCCCCCGGTGGGCTTCCGGGTGGCGCTGACCGCCTGTCCCCATGCCGGGGTCACGGCGCCTTGCCTGACCATCAACGGGCCGGACGGCAGCCTCTACAACATCACCGCCGCCAGCCCGAAGCCGCCGCTCAATGGCCGCATGATCCGGTTGCGCGCGACCGTGAGCGACAAGCTCAGCGCCTGCATGCAGGGCATCGCGCTCGACCGCATCCGCTGGACGCCGGTACGGCAGAAGTGCACGAATTGAGGCGCCAGTCCGGTGCGTCTTCGAAAATTGAAGGGAAGGTGCTGTGCGTAGGGGCGGTCCTTGTGCCCACCCTTCTCGCCGCGGGACTGGGCGGACGGGTGACCACAAGGGTCGCCCCTACGAACGAACCGATCCCTTCAACTTTGGTTGAAGCACACGAATAGAGCATTTTCAGGAAAAGCATGCCCTCGCGAAGGCGAGGGTGGAGTCCGGTTTTCCGTTCGAAAATGCGATAGTGCAAAAAGTGCGGGGCCGCGCAGCCCCCGCGATCAAGCGCCGAGATGCCCCATGAGCCTTACGCCGCTGCTTGATGCCCCTCCGGCAATCCAGCTGCATGCCTTTGCCGCCATGTCGGCGTTTGCATTGGGTGTCGTGCAGCTCACCGCCCCGAAGGGCACGCTGCCGCACCGTACGATCGGTTGGATCTGGGTGGTCCTGATGATGGTGGTGAGCTTAAGCTCGTTCTGGATTCACCAGCTGCGCCTGTGGGGAGAGTGGAGCCCGATCCATCTCATCTCGATCTTCACGCTGGCCGCTCTGCCGCTGGCGGTGTGGGCCGCCCATCGCCACGCTGTCGAGCGCCATCGCCGCGCCATGACCGGGCTTTTTTTCGGGGCGCTGGTGATCGCCGGGATATTCACTCTGATGCCCGGCCGCATCATGCATGCGGTGGTGCTTGGGAATTGAGCCGGCGATGCCGGCGAAATTGCACCCGTGCAGCACCGCCAGCGCTTCTCGCCTCAGGCCGCTTCGCCATGGTCGAGCATTGGCGTCCGATATTCGACTTCGCGCGGGTGGGCGGAATATGCACTAATGGCGGCGGTCATGCGCACTTTGGCCCGTGACATGCAGTCGGGCGGCGACGTCCGCCATTCGTACCAGTAGGCGTACGGGGTGACAGCAAAAAAGCTGGCCGGGCAGCCACGCAGCCGTCCCAAGCGATCGAGCCGAGCAATCGCTGCCCGGACGGGGAGCCGTGCGACCAAGCCCCGTGTTTCAGACCGGACGCGGCATCTGATCGTCGGTATCGGTGCGTCGGCCGGCGGTTTGGAGGCGTTCACGCAACTGCTTCGGAATTTGCCGGCCGACACCGGCATGGCCTTTGTGCTGGTGCAACACCTCGATCCGGCGCGGGAAAGCGCACTTTCCGAGCTGTTGTCCAGGGTCACGTCCCTCCCGGTGCGCGAGATGACAACCGGGCTGCCCGTCCGGCCCAATCACATCTATGTCATTCCGCCCAACCGCACCCTCTCCATCGTGGATTCCGTCTTGAAGCTTCAGCCGCGCCAATTGACCGCCGGAGCGCATCGATCAATTGATTTCTTTTTTGAGGCGCTGGCGCATGACCAGCGCGAGCGGGCCGTCGGTGTGATTCTGTCCGGCACCGCGACTGACGGCACGTTGGGACTGGAGGCTATCAAAGCCGAGGGTGGGATTACGTTCGCGCAGGATGATTCGGCTCAATATGATTCGATGCCGCGCAGCGCCGTAGCGGCAGGCTGCGTGGATTTCGTTCTCAAACCCGATGACATCGCGCGCGAGCTCGTCCGCATTGCGAAGCATCCCTATGTGGCGGGCCAACTCGAGCCGGTTTCCCTTCCGGAGGCGGACCGGGCGTTCGCGACGGCGCACGAAGGCGATGCAACTCCGCTGCCCTCGGGCGGCCGCGGGATTCCGCGCACGGGATCGAAGCAAGCGCGCGCCGAAGGCGAAGCGGCACACGATAACGAGGGAGGCAACGGCTTCAAAAAAATTCTGCTTCTCCTCCGCAATCATTGCGGGGTGGATTTCTCGCTCTACAAATCCGCCACCATCCAGCGGCGCATTACCCGCCGCATGGTGCTGAACCGGCAGGACGCCCTCGATGGATACGCCGCCTTCCTCAAGGGCAACGCCAAGGAGCTCGACGCCCTCTACTCCGACGTGCTGATCAGCGTGACGAGCTTTTTCCGCAACCCGGAAGCTTTCGAGGTACTCAAGCGCAAGATCTTTCCCAGGCTCCTTCAGCGGCGCGGCGACGAGCCGTGCCGGGTTTGGGTGCTGGGCTGCTCCACCGGCCAGGAGGCGTATTCCATTGCCATGACATTCGTGGAAACCGCGGACAAATCCCCGCGCATGCGCAAGCTCCAGGTCTTCGCCACGGACCTCAACGATGCGTTGCTGGAGAAAGCGCGTCACGGCCTTTACGCCAAGAGCCTCGCGCAGGATGTCTCGCCGGAACGGTTGCGACGGTTTTTTGTCGAGGAGGAGGGCGGCTACCGGATCAACAAGGCGCTGCGGGAAATGGTGGTTTTCGCCCGGCAAAACCTCATGAGCGACCCACCCTTCTCGCGTATGGACCTCGTGAGCTGCCGCAACTTGATGATCTATCTGGAGCCGAGCTTGCAGAAGAAGCTGCTTCCGACTTTCCATTACGCGCTGAAGCCGGACGGATTTTTGTTCCTGGGCATGTCGGAATCCATCGGCGGCTTCACCGACCTGTTCGAGCCGGCGGATAGGAAGCAAAAGATTTATTCCAGGAAAGCTGCGCCGACTCCGCCGTTTTATCTGCCGGCGAGAAAAGAGCTCGGCGAGCGCCGGTCGCCGGGGCAGTCCCGACCAGGCGATCCTCGTGCAAAAGGCAAGGAGCGCGGAGGAACGGAGAGTTTCCGCTCCGAGCTCAACTCCCAGCGCGAGGCCGACCGAATCACCGTCAATAAATACGCCCCTCCCCGGGGTGCTCGTGAATGCGGACTTCCAAGTCCTCCAATTCCGCGGGCCGACCAGCGCTTATCTCGAGCCGCCCAGCGGCAAGGCGAGCTTCGACGTGCTGAAAATGGCGCGCGAAGGCCTGATGCTGCCGCTGCACGCCGCCCTCAAAAAGGCGCGGAAGGAAAACAAGACCGCACGCAAGGAGAACGTGCGGGTTAGGCAGAATGGCGATATCCGAATGGTGAATGTGGAGGTCGTTCCGCTCAAAGGCACGAAAGAGCATTGCTTCTTGATTTTGTTCGACGATGCTGAAAACGGCAGCCGCGCCACCTTCGGGACCACGTCCCGCGAGCATCCGGGCGGCGCGACGAGGACGCGACGCCCTGCCGGCAAGAAGGAAGAGGCCCGCTATATTGCCGCGATGGAGCGCGATCTCTCCGAGACGCGCGATTACCTGCAAGCCATCCAGGAGCAGCATGAAGCGACCACCGAGGAGCTGCAGGCCTCCAACGAAGAAATCCAGTCTGCCAACGAGGAGCTGCAGAGCGTCAACGAAGAGCTCGAAACCTCCAAGGAAGAGCTCGAGTCGGCGAATGAAGAGCTGAACACAGTCAACGAGGAGATGGCTACTCGCAATATCGAGCTCAACCGCCTCAATAGCGACCTGTTCAATCTCCAGACCTCGACTCGCCTCGCCATCGTGTTGTTCGGACGCGACCTGACCATCCGCCGCTTCAGTCCGCAGGCCGAAAAGCAGCTCAACCTCATGGCGACGGATGTGGGGCGGCCCATCGGTGAAGTGCGGCACAATCTCGACCTGACCGACTTGGAGCCATTTATTGCCGAGGTCATTGCCTCGGTGCGGGAGCGCGAGCGCGAGGTGCGCGACAAGGAGGGCCGCTGGTTTTCCCTGCGCGTGCGTCCTTACCTGTCTCTCGACAACAAGGTGGACGGCGCGGTGCTGGTGCTGGTCGACATCGACGCGCTCAAACGGACGGAGCTGCTCGTTTCCGAATCGCGCGAGTACGCCGAGGCCATCATTCGCACCGTGCCCGACCCGCTGGTAATCCTGCGGGCGGACTTGCGCGTCCAATCGGCCAACGAAGCGTTTTATCGGGCCTTCAGGCTTTCGCCGGCGGAAGCGGAGGGCCGATCGATTTTCGAGCTCAGTCACGGGTCATGGACCATTCCCGGGCTAAGCAAGCTGCTCGAAGACATCGTCCTTCGCAACAGTTCCTTCGACGACTTCGAGGTCACGCACGAGTTTGAGCGGATTGGCCATCGCGCCTTGCTGCTGAATGCACGGACGCTGCTTCAAGCCGAGGGTAAGAACAAGCTGGTTCTCCTGGGCATACGGGACATTACCGGAAGAATGCACGCTGAGGAGGCGGCGCGAAACAGCCTGGCGAGATTCCAGATTCTTGCCGATAACATCGCGCAGCTCGCCTGGACATGCGACCGGCTCGGCGACGTCACCTGGTACAACAAGCGTTGGCTCGACTATACGGGGTTGACGTTCGAGGACATGAAGGAGTGGGGCTGGAGGCGAGTACAACACCCCGATCATGTCGATCGCGTCGTGGCCGGTGTCAAGCATTCTCAGGATACCGGCGAAATTTGGGAGGACACGTTCCCGCTGCGGGGCAAAGACGGCAATTATCGTTGGTTCCTGTCACGGGCTGTGCCCGTCCGAGACGCTGCCGGCAATTTGATTCGCTGGTTCGGCACCAACACCGACATCACCAATGAACGCAAGGCCGAGGAGCGCCAGCGCTTCCTCATGAACGAGCTCGCCCATAGAGGCAAGAATTTGCTGACCGTGATTTAATCGATCGTATCCCGCAGCCTGTCGGGGACGCGTTCGCTCACCGAGGCACGCGAAGTGCTGATGCAGCGCATACAGGCGCTGGCCCGCAGCCAATCTGCGCTCTTGACGGAGGGATTTGAAGGCGTCCCGATGGAAGAGATCATCCGTCTCGAGCTCGAAGCCTTCTCCGACCGGGTCAAGGTTGTCGGTCCCGATGTGATGCTGAACCCCAAGGTAGCGCAGACTTTCTCCCTCCTCGTGCATGAGCTTGCCACCAACGCCAGCAAGTACGGTGCGCTGTCCGTCCCGGCCGGCCAGGTTGCGATCCATTGGTCGATCACGGGCGCCGGCGCCGGCGCGAGGCTCAAATTCCAATGGCAGGAACGCAATGGACCGCCAGTCGCGCCTCCCGCCCGCCAGGGCTTTGGCCGCACCGTGCTGGAAAAGGCCGCGGAACAGGATCTCGGTACACGGCCGAAAATCCGATTTGCGCCTGAAGGTGTTAGCTATGAGATCGACGCGCTGTTATCGACCATGGCAGCCGGCAACGTGGGGGAAGAAGAATTCTGATAGTTTTTGAATGTCTCGAGCGGAGGCGAGAACGGACGGATCAGAGAACGCCAAAGAGAATGATCCGAACGCGTCAGCGGTCTGGCCCACTCTGCCTGATTGCACCTCCTTAAGCCTCACCCGTGCAGCACCGTCCGCACCCCGTCGATCACGAATTGCACCGCCAGCGCCGCCAGCAACACGCCGAGCAGGCGCGACAGCACCACGCTGCCGGTCACGCCCAGCATGCGCTCGATGCGGTTGGCGATCCAGAACACGCAAAAGCAGGTGGCGATGACGACCAGGATGACCCCGAGCAGCCCCACCAGCAAGAACGGCTGGCCGCGCGCCTGGCCGGCGAGCAGCAAGGTCGCGGTGATGGCGCCCGGCCCGGCCATCAAAGGTATCGCCAGCGGAAAGGCGGCGACATCGTGCATATGCTCCTCGATGGCTTCCTCCGCCTGCTTGGATTGCCGCTCGATGCGCACACCGAGCACCATCTCGAAGGCGACCGCGAACAGCAGCAGGCCGCCGGCGATGCGGAACGCCGGCAGCGTGATGGCGAGCTTGTCCAAGAGCCAGTCTCCGATCAGCGCGGTGCCGGCGAGTATCGCGGCCGCGATGAGGCAGGCGCGAAATGCGATCCGGGTTCGCGCCGGCACCGGCCGGCCCTGGGTCACCGAAATGAAGGCCGGCGTCAGGCCGACCGGGTCGACCACGACCAGAAGCGTCACCAGGGCGGAGACCAGGTAATCGAGCGGCATGATAAGGTTGTAGTCGAAGCCGGCACGCCGCCCAACCCCGTTCCCACGCGCAGCGCCGACGTCCTATTCGTTGGTTTCGCGATTTGAAGGCATGGTCTCGCCGGCGGGGCCGGCCGGCGGTCGCTTGACGCAAAAATCTTTTTGGCAATCCCACTCGGGTCCAAAGCCCTGATGCCGATCCGAGACATGCGGAAACCCGGCGGCAAATACGAAATAGCCGCCGATGGCGACCGCAATGGCAATCGCCGCGACGTCACCCGGTCGAAGGAAAACCCAGGGCCACCTCATTTGCAGATGCTCCAATCCAGTGCTGGTTATTGGACGAAGCAAAGCGGCGCCAAGTTCAAAGCTGCGGCGGCGATGCGGCTCGAGGGGCCGGCGAGGGGCGCGCCGGGCCGGTTCCGCCGAGGCTCTCCGGGGGTGCGCGAATTGCGAAATCCGGAGGGCCGGAGGCCACCTCGCAGAGGCCTCCCGCTCTTGACGATAAGCCACTGAATTACCATCTGAAATTGGACCGCTTCGGGGGCGTTTTGCGGGTGGCGTAGGGCAAATGAATTGGCTAAGCACTCGGGGTACCAACCGCGCGGGATTTTCCATTGGCCGATAACGACGAAACGCCTCCTGGGGACGGGGATCCGACCGACATTCGCCCCGTCTCGATCACGGAGGAAATGAAGCGTTCCTACCTCGCTTACGCCATGAGCGTCATCGTGGCGCGCGCGCTGCCGGACGTACGCGACGGCCTCAAGCCGGTGCACCGGCGCATCCTCTATTCGATGCACGAAAACAACTACACGCCGGACCGGCCGTACAACAAGTCGGCACGCGTCACCGGGGACACCATGGGAAAATTCCACCCCCATGGCAACCAGGCGATCTATGATGCGCTGGTGCGGCTCGCGCAGGATTTTTCGATGCGGCTGCCGCTGATCGACGGCCAGGGCAATTTCGGTTCCGTCGATGGCGATCCGCCGGCGGCCGAACGCTACACTGAGGTGCGGCTCGCCCGGCCCGCGATCGAGCTGCTTGACGATCTCGACAAGAACACCGTCGACTTCCAGCCGAATTATGACGGCCGCGAGCAAGAACCAACCGTATTGCCGGCGCGCTTCCCCAACCTCCTGGTCAACGGGGCGGGCGGTATCGCGGTCGGCATGGCGACCAATATCCCGCCGCACAATCTGGGCGAGGTGATCGATGCCACGATTGCTCTCATGGACAATCCGGCGCTCGGCATCGATGACTTGATCGGGATCATCCCCGGCCCGGATTTCCCGACCGGCGGCATTATTCTCGGCCGCCAGGGCATCCGCTCCGCCTATCATCTGGGCCGAGGCTCGATCGTGATGCGCGGCAAGGTGACGTTCGAGACGCTGCGCAAGGATCGCGAAGCGATCATCGTTACCGAGATTCCCTACCAGGTGAACAAGGCCAGCATGGTGGAGCGCATTGCCGAATTGGTGCGCGACAAGAAGATCGAGGGCATCTCCGACCTGCGCGACGAATCCGACCGCGATGGCTACCGGGTGGTGATCGAATTGAAGCGCGACGCCACCCCCGACGTGGTGCTCAATCAGCTCTACCGCTTCACGCCGTTGCAATCGACCTTCGGGGCCAATATCGTGGCGCTCGACGGCGGCCGTCCTCTGGTAATGAACCTGAAGGATATGTTGGTGTCCTTCATCGTGTTCCGCGAGGAGGTGATCTCGCGGCGCACCAAGTTCCTGCTCGGCAAGGCGCGCGACCGCGCCCATGTGCTGGTCGGCCTCGCCATCGCGGTCGCCAATATCGACGAGATGATCCGGCTCATCCGCGCTTCGCGCGACGCCAACGAGGCGCGCGAGGCCCTGATGGGGCGCGATTGGCCGGCCCGCGAGGTCGAGGCCATGATCACGCTGATCGACGATCCGCGCCACACCGTCACCGAGGCCGGCGCCTACCGGCTCTCGGCCGAGCAGGCCAAGGCGATCCTCGATCTGCGCCTGCAGCGGCTGACTGCGCTCGGGCGCGACGAGATCCAGGCCGAGCTCGACAAGCTCGCCGACGAGATCGCCGATTATCTCGACATCCTGCGCTCGCGCGGGCGCATCCAAACCATCGTCAAGGACGAGCTCAAGGCCGTGAAGGAGAAATTCGGCACGCCGCGCCGCACCGTCATCATCGACCAGGAAGGCGAGATGGAGGACGAGGACCTGATCCAGCGCGAGGACATGGTCGTCACGGTGTCGCATCTGGGCTACGTCAAGCGCGTGCCGCTGTCCACCTACCGGGCGCAGAAGCGCGGCGGCAAGGGCCGCGCCGGCATGCAGACCCGCGACGAGGATTTCGTCTCGCGCCTGTTCGTGGAATCGACCCACACGCCGGTGCTGTTCTTCTCCTCGCGCGGGCAGGTCTACAAGGAGAAGGTCTGGCGGCTGCCGATGGCGGCGCCGCAATCGCGCGGCAAGGCGATGATCAACATTCTGCGGCTCGAGCAGGGCGAGCTGATCACCACCGTCATGCCGCTCCCCGAGGACGAGAAGACCTGGGGCGATCTCGACGTGATGTTCGCCACCACGCGCGGCACCGTGCGGCGCAACAAGCTGTCCGATTTCGTGGACGTGCGCCGCTCCGGCATGATCGCCATGAAGCTCGACGACGGCGAGGCGATCGTCGACGTGCAGATCTGCACCGAGCGCGACGACGTGCTGCTCACCAGCGCCGGCGGCCAGTGCATTCGCTTCCCGGTCGCCGACGTGCGGGTATTCCAGGGCCGCACCTCGATGGGGGTGCGCGGCATCGCGCTCGCCGACGGCGACAAGCTGATCTCGCTGTCGATCCTGCACCACGTCGACGCCACCGCCGAGGAGCGCGTCGCCTATCTCAAGCGCGCGAGCGCGGTGCGGCGCGGCGGCAACGGCGACGCCGACGAGGTGGCGATCGATGCCGAGGAGGAGACCGGCGCCATCGAGCTCGGCGAGCGGCGCTACGTGGACATGTCGGCGGCCGAGCAGTTCGTGCTCACGGTCTCGGAGCGCGGCTTCGGCAAGCGCTCCTCGTCCTACGAGTACCGCACCACCGGCCGCGGCGGCAAAGGCATCGTGGCGATGTCGATCACCAGCCGGAACGGGCCGCTGATCGCCTCCTTCCCGGTCGAGGAGCAGGACCAGATCATGCTGGTCACCGACGGCGGCCAGCTCATCCGTTGCCCGGTCGACGGCATCCGCATCGCCGGCCGCTCGACCCAGGGGGTGATCGTGTTCTCCACCGCCGAAGGCGAGCGGGTGGTCTCGGTCGAGCGGCTCACCGAGGAGGGCGAGGAGAACGGGGAGGGCTGAGCGTGTGGCGTCTCAGCCCGGCTCCATGCCCTGCGCCCGCAATACCGACAGTGCCGCCGGGCTCTTGAGGAACTTGAGCAGATCGCGGGCCGCGTCGGGGGCTTTGGAGCTGGCGCTGACGCCGGCCGAGAACACGATGTAGGACTGCAGCTCGGGCGGCAGCGGGCCGACCAGGTCGACGCCCGGGGTCGTCAGAATCTGCGCGACATTCACCATGCCGATCTCGATTTTTCCCTCGGCGACCATCTCGGACACGACGTCGCTTTCCGGCAGCGTGACCTTCGACTTGATGGCCTGCGTCAAGCCGATGCGCTCCAGCATGGCCGCCACCATCTGGCCGCTCACGCCGATCTTGAGATAGCCGATCGACTTGGCGTCGAGCATCGCTTGCTTGAAGGATTCCACCGTGCCGATATCGGGCTTCGGCGCGCCTTTGCGCACCTCGACGCCGATGCCCGAGCGGCTGAGGTCGGTGCGGGTGTCGGCGATGAGCTTGCCGTCCCGGACCAGGCCGTCGATCTGGGCGGGCGCCGCGACCGCCAGGTCGAACGCCTCGCCGGCATTGACCCGCTGAACCACCACCGCGGCGAGATCGACGCTGATATTGAGCTTGTGGCCGCTCGCACGCTCGAATTCCGGGCCGGCCACGTTGAGCACGGTCCAAACCGCCCGCGGCGCCAGAACCTTGATCTCGGCCGCGTCGGCTGCCGGAGCGGCAAACAGCGTCATCGTGACGACGGCGAATAGAGCTGAGCGGATTTTCATGACGGCCTCGCTGAAGAAATGCATTTGGTTTCGCGCGTAGGATGGGTTGAGCCCTCGCGAAACCCATCGACCATCGTTGATGGGTTTCGCATAGCCCGCGAAGACGGGCGTACACGCCCTTATGAACTCAACCCATCCTACGAGCAATCAATCGAGCTGCAGGTTGAGCGCCTTGACGATCGGGGCCCACTTGCCGATGTCGGATTCGATCACTTTGGTGAGCTCCCGCGGCGGGCCGCCGAGCGCGTCGCCGGCGAGCCGGTCGAGCGCGGCTTTCATCTCGGCGCCTTGCAGGGCCGTGTTGACGGCCCCGTTGAGCTTGCCGATCACCTCCGGCGGCGTGCCGGCCGGTGCCAACAGGCCGGTCCAGGCACTGGTCGAGAAATCCGGAAAACCGCTTTCGATCATGGTGGGCACATCGGGCAACAGCGGGCTGCGCTGGGTGCTGGTCACCGCCAGCGCCCGCAACTGGCCGGCTTTGATCAACGGCAGCAGCACCGAGATGCCCTCGAAGGTGAATTGGATGTGGCCCCCGACCACGTCCTGGATCGAGGGTCCGCCGCCCCGATAGGGCACGTGGATCACGTCGATCCCGGCCCGCGACTTGAAATATTCGCCGATCAGATGCGGCAGGGTGCCGATGCCGCCCGACGAAAAGTTGATCATGCCGGGATGGGCCTTGGCGTCGGCGATCAGCTCGGCCACGGATTTCGCCGGTACCGATGGATTCACCACCAGGATGTTCGCGGTCGCCGCCACCACCGCGATCGGGTCATAGCTCTTGATCGGATCGTAGCCGGCGCTCTTCTGCAGCATGGGGGCGATGACGAGCCCGCTCGAGCTGGAATAGAGCAGGGTATAGCCGTCCGCCGGGGCGCGCGCGGCCTCGGCCGAGCCGATGGTGTTGCCGGCGCCGCCGCGGTTGTCGATGATCACGCTCTGCCCCAGCATCGGCGAAATCTGGTTGGCGACCAGCCGGGCCATTACGTCGACCGGGCCGCCCGCCGGGGTCGGCACGATGATGTGGACCACTCGGCTCGGATATTTGTCCTGCGCCACCGCAGCGTCCCAGCGCAGCGGCGCGAGCAGGAGAGCGAATGCGGCTGCCAGCCGCGCGCGGTCAGGGGTCACGATATTCTCCCTCGCACGTCCAGATCATCAATCCCGGTGCCGGCGCGCGAACCCGGGCGGAGCGCATTCGGTGTTCAGGTATGCCGGCCGACCGCCTTCTCCAGGATGCGCACCATGTCGTTGTAGCCGCGGGCGCGGGCATAATCGATCGCGGTCTTGCCCTGGCGATCCTTGATGTCGCCGTTGGCGCGGGCCGCGACCAGCGCCTCGACCGTGTCGATGTGCTGCTTGCTGCCGTTGCCGAGCACGACCGCGGTGATCAAGGCGGTCCAGCCGCGCCCGTTGACGTGGTCGATATCCGCCTTGGCCTCGATCAGCGCCCGCACGATATCGACGAACCCGAGCTGGGCGGCGGTGATCAAGGCGCTGCCGTCGTCACGGCCGGTTACGGCGCGGGCATTGGCGCCGGCGGCCAGCGCGGTCTTGAGCATCTCGACGTCGTTGTTGATGGCCGCGATGGCGAGGACGTCATAGCCGTCCGCATCGCGTGCATTGGGGTTGGCGCCGAGCCGCAGCAGCGCCTGGGCGGCGGCCTGCTGGCGGCGGAAAGCCGCCACCAGGAGCGGGGTGCGGCTTCTGGAATCCTGGACGTTCGGCTTCTCGCCATCGGCCACCAGCTGCTCGATGGCGGCGACGTCGCCGGTGGCGGCGGCCGCATGCAGGCCGGCATAGATCTTGAGCTCGCGCTCGCTCGGCGGCGTCTGCGCCATGAGGGCGGCGGGAATCGCAGTGAGCAGCGCGAGCGCCGCGGCGATCGGCAACAGTGCGAAGCGGCAAATCATGGCCGTCTCCGGTGATCGGAAGCCCAACGCCCCGATGAGCCGAAATCCTAGCACGACTCGCCGCCGGGACGACGCAAGTTTGTGGATCGCAAATGGCGCCGTGGACAAAAAGCCGCGCGGCGCAGGCGGGGCCGGGACGCATCCCGGCCGGATCGGAATTTCGGTTTGCTTGGGTGGGCTACTTGGGCAGGCGGTCGGTGGTGACCAGCCGAACGGCGCGGACCTGGCCGGAGGCCTGGGTGCGGTCGCGCAGGCAATTGACGCCGTAATAGGGCCAGACCTGCTCGGTGCAGTCGCTGCCGAGCGGGCGGTAATCGAGCCGATCGGTCTTGGCGATGGGGGAGGAGGTGCCGGCTTCCACCGCCGGGCTGAATCCCGGCAGGGCCAACACCAGAGCGGCCCCTACGGCGGCTGCGGCGACGGCTGAAAGAATCCGATAGATCAACATGTTGCATCCCCCCATTCATGCGCCCGTTCAGGCGCCGTCGCCACCCTCTTACTGGTTAGTGGCGCCACTGCGCCAAAAGGTTCATCTGGCCGCGGCTTTTTTGGCCGATGGCCGGCGGCTGGCTGGGGATGCTTGCGGTTGCCACTGCCGGCAGGCTAGAGCGGCTTCCAGAAAGAAACCCCTCCAGCTTTTTTGCATTTGTCGCATTTTCGGACGGAAAACCGGTTTCCACTTTTCCTGAAAATGCTCTAGACCGCGAGCCATGCCGCGTGTCGCGCTCTTTCCCGGCTCGTTCGATCCGGTGACCAACGGCCATCTGGACCTGGTGCGCCAGTCTGCCCGGCTGGCCGACCGGCTGGTGCTGGCGATCGGAACCCACCCCGGCAAGACGCCGTTGTTCAGCGCGCCGGAGCGGATGGCCATGCTCGAAGCCGCCTGCGGGCCGCTCGCACGTGCTGCCGGCTGCGAGCTGCGCTGCATCACCTTCGCGGACCTCGTGGTGGCGGCGGCGCGGCGGGAAGGCGCGAGCCTGCTGATCCGAGGCTTGCGCGGGGTCGCGGATTTCGATTACGAAATGGAGATGGCCGGCATGAATGGCATGATGGCCGCCGATCTGCAGACGGTGTTCCTGCCGGCCTCGCCGGCGGTCCGCCCGATCACCGCCACACTGGTCAGGCAGATCGCATCCATGGGCGGCGACGTGACGGCCTTCGTGCCGCCCGCGGTCGCGCTGCAGCTCAAGGCGAAGTTCGCAGGCTGAAGCATCTTCAGGAACAAGCATGCCCCCGCGAATGCGGAGGCGGTCTCTGGTTTTCGTTCCAATATGTCGGTCAATCATCCATCCGGGAGCTCCCATGACACGCTTGGTTCATCTGTTCGCCGTTCTGGCCGCGCTGATCTGCGCGGTGCCCGCGATCGCCCAGCCGCTGCCGGCCGGGGTGGATCCGCAGAACACCATCCTCATCGATACTAAATACGGCCGCATCGTCATGAAGCTGCGGCCTGATCTGGCGCCCAAGCATGCGGAGCGGCTCAAGCAGCTGGCGCGCGACAAATATTACGACAATGTGCCGTTCCACCGGGTCATCGCCGGCTTCATGGCGCAGACCGGCGACGGCCAGAACGGCGACGGCACCGGCGGCTCGAAATATCCCAACGTGCCGGCCGAGTTCACCCAAACGCCGTTCAAGCGCGGCGTGGTCGGCATGGCGCGCACCAATGATCCGAACTCGGCCAACAGCCAGTTCTTCATCATGTTCGGCGACGGCGCCTTCCTCAACGGCAAGTACACCGTGGTGGGTGAGGTGGTCTCCGGCATGGAGGTGGTCGACAAGCTCAAAAAGGGCGCGGAGGCGCAGAACGGCTCGGTCACTGACCCCGACCGCATGCTCAAGGTGCAAGTCGCGGCCGACGCCAAATGAGGAGGTTCGCATGCGCCGCATCCGGGTCTTGCTCGCGGCCGCGGCCATAGTGGGAGGAGGCGAAGCGCTGGGTGCGGCTCCGGCGGACGCGCAGTGCAGCGTGTTCAGCCGGCGCCCTTGCGTGCCCAACGTCTGCAGCGTGCTCAGCCGCCACCCCTGCGTCCCGGAGCCGCTCTATCCGTTCGGCGAAAATCTGCAATTGACCATCGTGAGCGGCGCCACCGACCAGCCCGCCGACGGGCCTGACGCCGCTGCCGCTTCGGCGGCTAACGCCGCTTCGGCGGCTAACGCCGCATCGGCGGCGGAGGCCAAGACCGAGGGGGAAAGCCCACTCGACGCCGCGCATCGGCTGGACACCATCGCCGACATGTTCGGCGCGTTGCGGGCCTGCTGGCTGCCGCCACGGCAGGACGAGGCGCGGCCCGGCATGCAAATGTCGGTGCGGCTGAGCTTCACGCGCGGCGGCCAGATGATCGGCGCGCCGCGGGTGACCTATGCCAGTCCGGATGCGCCGGCGGCGGCCAGGGACATCTACCGCGACGCCATCATGGCGGCGCTCACACGTTGTACGCCGTTGCCCTTTACGGCGGGCCTCGGCGGCGCGCTCGCCGGCCGGCCGATCGCGATCCGCTACGTCGACAATCGGAACGCGCAATGACCATGCCGGCCGCCGCGCCCGCGATCTGCATCGCGCTCGCGGCGGCGGCCTTGGCGCTCTGCTCGAACGCATTCGCCCGCTTGCCGGCCCATGAACCGACCCACGAACCGACCCATGAATTGAGCCATGAACCGACCGGACCGGCCGCGGCCCACGATCAGGCCCTGTGGCTGGCCCAAGACGGCGGCTCCGAGCCGGGCGACACCAAAAAGTCGGTCAACACCATCGCGGAGGTGTTTGCCGCCTTGGAGGCCTGCTGGGTTCCGCCGACGCTCGCGCAGGCGCGGGCCGGCATGCAGATCACCGTGATGGTGAGCTTCAAGCGCAGCGGCGAGCTGCTCGGCAAGCCGCGCATCACCTACGAAACCCCCGAGGCCTCAGACGACGAGCGGCTGGCCTACCGGATCGCCATGGCGGAGGCGCTGCGCCGCTGCACCCCCTTGCGGTTCACCGATGCGCTCGGTAATGCGCTCGCCGGGCGCCCGCTCACCTTGCGCTTCATCGACAACCGAAAACTCAAGCAGGCAGGAACAGCTGATGTCAGAGAGTGCTGAAGGCGACCAGAACCTCATCCTGGAGACCACCAAGGGCCCGATCCTGATCGCGCTGCGGCCCGATCTGGCGCCCGCTCACGTGGCGCGCATCAAGGAGCTGGTGGGGGAGGGGTTCTACGACGGGGTCGCCTTCCACCGGGTGATCGACGGCTTCATGGCGCAGACCGGCTGCCCACAAGGAACCGGCACCGGCGGCTCGGGCCAGAAGCTCAAGGCCGAGTTCTCCAAGGAGAAGCACGTGCGCGGGACCGTATCGATGGCGCGCGCCCAGAGCCCGGATTCCGGCGACAGCCAGTTCTTCATCTGCTTCGAGGAATTGCCATGGCTCAACGGCCAGTACACGGTGTGGGGCCAGGTGGTCGAGGGGATGGACAATGTCGACAAGATCAAGCGGGGCGAGCCGGTGACCGACCCGGACCGGATCGTTTCGGCCCGCCTGGCGGATGCTGCATAAGCGCTCGTTATGTTCGATGGTTCATAACCGGGTCGGGTAAGACCGGCTTCGACGCGAGCCCCGATCACATTTGCGTCAAGCCGCCCATTGGGGCGGTGCCGAGGATTCGGCATCGCGCACCCAGGCTTCCTTGGCAAACCATTCGTGCTCGACCTGGCACACCGGGCAATAGACCCGCGCAAAAAACACCGGGGTCGCATTGAAGCTGGCGCGATCGGCCACGATGCCGGTCGAAATGTCGTGTCCCGTCTGCGGACATTTGACCATGACGGTGCCCATGAAACGCTCCTGGTGCGAGAGGTGTGCGGCTTCCACTGGCCGCGACGGTAACGTTCGCATGCGAAGGTTGTTTGACGGCGGCAAGGTCATATTGAGAATTGGATGACAATAAGGCGACGCGGCGATGGTGCGGTGCACGCTCGGATACCCGGCAATTCAATTGATTTTGATCCGTCGAATTAATCCGTCGTGATGGAACCGGGCCTAGACAATCGCGTTACCCGTCGCGTTGAGCCAACGCCACCGGTCCATATAAGGGAAAGCCATGCCTGGAACCCAGCTGCAGAACGACGCGCGAATTCAAGCCTTCGTACCGTCGCAGTCGCGGAAGCGCTACGTGGTGGTGCGGCGGGAGGATGTCTGGTTCATTGCGTTCAACGGCGAGGATTTCGGCCCTTACAAGACCGAGCGCGAGGCCAAGCTGTTCGCCATCGACGCGGCCTACAAGCTCGGCGAGAAGGGCGAAGAGCCCGAGGTGCTGGTGGCGGACGAGGCCGGCACGATGGCGCCGGTCTGGGTCTACGGACGGCATCCTTATCCGCCGCGTGAGTAGCGGCGCCCAGCGACGGCGCGCACAAATTTTTCGGCGCAGAAAAGACCGCCCTTAGTGAGATAGGCACGGCGCTTCACTCCCTCGCCCCGCCGGAGCCCCTCAGCCCTCCTTCTCCCCGCGCGAAGTCGGATATATCCGACTTCGCCACCATTCATGTCCAAAGTCGGATAAATCCGACTTTGGATGGGAGAAGGAGTGAAATGCAGTGCGTCCCTAAGACCCGGGTCGGAGAAGACGTGTTGCAGGGCAGGCCGGTTTGTGCGAACCGCCTCGGTGAGCACGAACCTCGGGCCCTGCCATGCGTACCGACTTGTTTGATTTCGAGCTGCCGGCGGAGCGGATCGCGCTGCGTCCGAGCGTGCCGCGTGACGCGGCGCGGCTCCTGGTCGTGCGCCCCGGTGCGGTGCTCCCCTTCGATGACAAAAGCGTGTGCGATCTGCCGGACCTGCTGCGGCCGGGCGATGCCATCGTGGTCAATGACAGCAAGGTCATCCCGGCCCGCTTGACCGGGCGGCGGATCGGACGGGGCGACGCCGAGCCCGCGATCGAGGCGACGCTGCATCAGCGCCTCGACGGCTCCCGCTGGCGGGCCTTCGCCAAGCCCGGCAAGCGCCTGGCGCCCGGGGACGTGATCCGGTTCGGAGCCGAGGGGCGGGTGTGCCTGCTCGGCCAGCTCGACGCCACGGTCGAGGAGAAATCCGCGGGCGGCGAGGTCACGCTGGCCTTCGCTTTCCATGGCGCGGTGCTCGATCAGGCGCTCGCCGAAAGCGGGAGCATGCCGCTGCCGCCCTACATCGCGGCGCGGCGGGCAACCGACGAGCGCGACCGCGACGACTATCAGACCATGTTCGCGCTCGAGGAGGGGGCGGTCGCGGCCCCGACCGCCGGCCTGCATTTCACGCCCGAGCTGGTGGCCGCCCTGCAGGCGCGCGGGGTCGCGCTCCACCGGGTGACCTTGCATGTCGGGGCCGGCACTTTTCTGCCGGTCAAGGCGGCCGATACCGCCGAGCATCGTATGCATGGCGAGCGCGGTAGCGTCAGCCCTGCGACCGCGGCCGCGCTCAATGATGTGCGCAGCGCCGGCGGCCGCGTGGTGGCGGTCGGCTCGACCTGCCTGCGCCTCCTGGAGAGCGCGGCGGGGGAAGACGGCATCATCGGTCCATTCGCGGGCGAGACCGCGATGTTCATCACGCCCGGCTACCGCTTCCGCGCGGTCGACGTGATGATGACCAATTTCCATCTGCCGCGCTCGACCCTGTTCATGCTGGTCGCGGCCTTCTGCGGTCTCGACGTTATGCAGGCGGCCTATGCGCATGCGATCGCGGCCGGCTACCGGTTCTATTCCTATGGGGATGCGTGCCTGCTGTTCCGCGCGTAAAATCAACCGCGGGTGAGGTAATTCAGCTAGACCGTGTACTCATAAATTTTCAGTTGTCCGCTTTGCTCCTTACAGACCTACTTATCCCGTTCAATCCAACCAGTAGCAATCGCGCTCGCCCAAGCGAGTTTTCCCTTACTGCGTGCTAGTGCAGCCATAGCCGCGTTGTCGTAGGGTACATACCGGATCGTAGCGGACCAGCCTCCTCGGGTATGCTCCAAGATTGCGTAGCACGCATGAGGCGTGCCGACCTCGACTACGTAAGAAACAGGCGCTTGCCCGTCGTAACCGGGCAACCCGACACTGCCGGGATTTACGATCATTCGCCCATCCCTCAGACGAACCACTCTCGGAATGTGAGTGTGTCCGCACAGGATGACCTGGGCGTTGATTCCTTCAGCTCCAGCCTCAATGGCGTCGATTGGACTCGCACGTACGCCGCCGTCGATAGTCACGTAGTCGAGCCAAAAAGCAGCGTCGTCCCTCGGAGATGCGTGGCAAAGGAATACTTCTTCTCGATGCATAAGCGTGGCTGGCATGCTCGCCATCCAATCGAAGTGCTTGTGCCCGAGCTGGCGGAAATCGCCGCGAGTGGAGGTGCCTGTCCGCCAGAGTTCAACAAGAATTCGATCCTGATCACCCCGCACCGACGGAAAGCCTCGCTCAATCAGCAAATCCGCAGTTCGGGCCGCCTCGAGTGGACCGCTTACATGATCGCCAAGGTTCACCGCCTCGTTGATGCCGAGGGAAGCCATGTCGGCAAGTACTGCTTCAAGTGCCGAACAATTTCCGTGCACATCCGCTATTGCAGCAAATTTCATTTAGCCCTCGCCATTCAGGATGGCCGCCACGGTCACGCTTCCACCAAGGTCTGGTGCGCGTCAAATTCGACCGAGCCGACCGATCTTGCTTGCCAAGTTGATGCCTGCTTCGCCCCAAATGCAACCAGTTGCCGGGCCGGGCCAGGATCATTGAATTTGTCCGGACTTCTGTGATTATTCTTATGGGGATGCGTGCCTGCTGTTCCGCGCGTAAACCAGGGTCGCGGCGGATTCGATCTTCTCCGTCCCTTGCCAGCCAACCATGCGGTGCCGATGCCGACGCCTTTTGAGTTCCGACTGCTCGCCACCGACGGCGCCGCGCGCCGCGGCGAGATTGCGACGCCGCACGGGGTGGTGGCGACGCCCGCCTTTATGCCGGTCGGAACCCAGGCCACCGTCAAGGGCATGCTGCCGCAGGCGGTGCGCGAGAGCGGCGCCGACATCGTGCTCAGCAATACCTACCACTTGATGCTGCGCCCCGGCGCCGAGCGCATCGCGGTGCTCGGGGGCCTGCACAAGTTCATGAACTGGCCGCACGCGATCCTGACCGATTCCGGCGGCTTTCAGGTCATGTCGCTATCCGGCCTGCGCAAGGTCGAGGAGCAGGCGGTGACCTTCCGTTCCCACCTCGACGGCGCCATGCTGGAGCTCACGCCGGAGCGGGCGATCGAGGTTCAGGCGCTGCTCGGCTCCGACATCGCCATGCAGCTCGACGAATGCGTGCGGCTGCCGGCGCCGCGTGCCGAGCTGGCGCGCGCCATGGAATTGTCGCTGCGCTGGGCCGAGCGCTCCAAGCGCGCCTTCGAAGGCGCGCCGGCGGGCCGCGCCTTGTTCGGTATCGTCCAGGGCGGCGACGACCCCGGGCTGCGGCTGGAAAGCGTGGCCGCGCTGGTCGATATGGATTTCCAGGGTTATGCGATCGGCGGGCTCGCGGTCGGCGAGGCGCCTGAGGTGATGCTGGCGACCATCGCGGGGGTCGCCCCGGCGTTGCCGGCGGAGCGGCCGCATTACCTGATGGGAGTCGGAACCCCGTCGGACCTCCTGGAGGCGGTGGCGCGCGGCATCGATATGTTCGACTGCGTGATGCCGACCCGCAACGGCCGGCACGGTCTCGCCTTCACGCGCCGCGGGCCGGTCGGCCTGAAGAATGCACGGCATGCCGAGGATCCGCGGCCGCTCGACGAGGAAAGCACCTGCCCGGCGGCGCGCGACTATTCGCGCGCCTATCTGCATCACCTGGTCAAAGCCGGCGAGATGCTGGGCGCGATCCTGCTCACCATGGTCAATCTGGCCTATTATCAGGAGTTGATGTCCGGGGTGCGCGCCGCCATCGCGGCCGGCCGGTTCGAGGAGTTCCGGGCACAGACTCACGCGATGTGGACGCAGGGCGACCTTCTGCCGCGGTAGGCGCGGATCGCCGCGGTAGGGTGCGGCCCGCCGCGATAGGGCGCGGTAAGCCGCAGTAAATGCGTTAAGATTCGACCATTAAAAGGGTCTCGACGGCCGCGTTGCGACAACGCAAGATGTGGCCGATCTCAACCAATGACGGCAACCGCCGCCCTGCATCGAGGACTGCCATGGCCATCAGCCTGAAGGTCAACGGGGTCGTTCACTCGGTTACGGCCGAGCCCGATACGCCCCTGCTTTATGTTCTGCGCAACGACCTCGCGCTCAACGGGGCCAAGTTCGGCTGCGGACTCGAGCAATGCGGCGCCTGCACCGTCCTGGTCGACGGGGTGCCGACGCGATCCTGCGTGCACGCCATCCAAGACGTTGGGACGCAGGAGATCGTCACCATCGAGGGGCTCGGCACGATCGAGAAGCCGCATCCGCTGCAGCAGGCCTTCATCGACGAGCAGGCGGCCCAGTGCGGCTACTGCATCAACGGCATGATCATGACCGCCAAGGGATTGCTCGATCGCATGCCGCACCCGACCGAAGCCGACGTGCGCGCGACGCTTGCCCCCAATCTTTGCCGCTGCGGCACCCACAACCGCATCATTCGTGCGGTCCTGCGCGCCGCGCAGGCGAATGGGAGGACCTGATCATGAACGCTCCCAACCTCTCCCGGCGTGAATTCGCGGCCGCGCTCGGCGGCATCGTGCTCTTGTTCAGCCTGGCGCCGCGTGTCGCGCTCGGCCAGCAGGCACAGCTGCCCGGCAGCCTCGGCGGTAATCCCATGCTCGATGCCTGGCTGCGCATCAATCCGGACGGCACCGCCACGGTGTTCACCGGCAAGGTCGAGCTCGGGCAGGGCATCATCACGGCGCTCGCCCAGATCGCGGCCGAGGAGCTCGACCTGCCGCTTACGCGCATCAAAATGATCTCCGGCGACACCGGCCAGACCCCCAACGAGGGCCAGACCGCGGGCAGCCAATCGATCGAGGCGAGCGGCACGGCACTGCGCATGGCGGGCGCCGAGGTGCGGGCGATGCTGATCGACCTCGCCGCCAAGCGGCTGGGAGTGGCGGCCGATACGCTGACCGCCGCCGATGGCGTGGTGAGCGCCCGCGACGGCCGCAAGCTCGCCTACGGGGAGCTCGCCGGCGAGACCGACCTGCATCGCGAGGCGACCGCCAAGACGGCTCCCAAGCCGCCGGCCGAGCACAAGATCGTCGGCAAGGCGATCCCGCGCCGCGACATTCCGGCCAAGGTGACGGGCGGCGCCGCCTATGTGCAGGATGTGCGTCTGCCCGGCATGCTGCATGGCCGCGTGGTGCGTCCGCCGCGCTACGGCGCCAAGCTCGAGAGCTTCGACCAGGCCGTGAAGGCCATGCCCGGGGTGACCGCGGTGGTGCGCGATGGCAGCTTCCTGGGCGTGGTGGCCCAGCGCGAGGAGCAGGCCATCAAGGCGCGCGACACCCTCAAGGCGTCGGCGCGCTGGGCGGGCGGCAGCGAGATTCCGGATCCGGCCAAGATCTACGAGCATCTGCTGTCGCTGCCGATGGACGACAAGGTCATCAGCGACAAGCAGGCGCCGCTGCCGGACGGCGTCCAGACCCTCGATGCCACCTATCACCGGCCCTACATGGCCCATGCCTCGATCGGGCCGTCCTGCTCGGTCGCCCAGCTCCAGGACGGCAAGCTGACGGTCTGGACCCATAGCCAAGGCGTGTTTCCCTTGCGCGCCACCATGGCCAAGGCGCTCGACATGCCGGCCTCCGCCATCCGCTGCATCCATGCCGAGGGCTCGGGCTGCTACGGACACAACGGCGCCGACGACGTCGCTCTCGACGCAGCCCTGCTGGCGCGCGCCGCCGGCGGGCGGCCGGTGCGGGTGCAATGGATGCGCGACGACGAGTTCATGTGGGAGCCCTATGGGCCCGCGATGGTGATGCGCGCGCATGCCGGCCTCAAGGACGGCCGCATCGTGGATTGGGCCTACGACGTATGGAGCAATACCCACGGCACCCGGCCCGGCGATCCCGACGGCGTCAATCTTTTGGCGAGCTGGTATCTGGAAAAGCCGAAACAGCCGGGTCCGCCGCGCATGGCGCCGCAGCCGGCGGGTGCCGGCGACCGTAACGCCATTCCGCTCTATGACTTGCCGCGCCAGCGCATCACCAATCATCTGATCAAGGAGATGCCGCTGCGGGTGTCGGCGCTGCGCACGCTCGGCGCCTACGCCAACGTGTTCGCGATCGAGTCCTTCATGGACGAGCTGGCGGCCGCCGCGAAGGCTGATCCGGTGGCGTTCCGCCTCGCCCATCTCAAGGACCCGCGCGCCAAGGCGGTGATCGAGGCCGCCGCCAAGGCCGCCGACTGGAAGCCGGGCCAGGCCGGCGGCGGCAATCGCGGGCGCGGCATCGCGTTTGCGAAATACAAGACGCTCGCCACCTATGTGGCGATCGTGGTCGATCTCGAGCTCGATCGCGCCAGCGGCCAGGTCAAGGTGCCGCGCGCTTTCGTGGCGGTTGATTCCGGACAGATCATCAATCCGGACGGCCTCACCAACCAGATCGAGGGCGGCATCGTGCAGTCCACCAGCTGGACGCTGCACGAACAGGTGCGCTTCGACCAGAACGGCATCCAGTCCCGCAACTGGGACAGCTACCCGATCCTGACCATGAACGAAGCGCCCGCCGTGACCACCGTGCTGATCGACCGGCCGAACGAGCACCCGTTGGGCGCCGGCGAGGCGTCGCAAGGACCGACCGCGGCGGCGATCGCCAATGCGTTCACGGCGGCCACCGGCCGGCGCATCCGCGAGCTGCCGTTGCATCCCGAGCGGGTCAAGGCGGCGCTGGCGTAAGGGAGCGGCCGGGACATTGCGGCGAGGCGCGCACCAACGCGGGCCTGCCGCCGTTGCAATGACCGGATTTCCCATCGGGACCGAGAAAGCATCGCGACACACACACACACACACACACACACGGGGAGGATCGCCATGACACGCCTCAACATGCTCGCGCTCGCATCCGCCATGCTGGCGGCGCTGGGGCTCGCATCCACCGCCAACGGCGAGATGCAGAAGATCGGCGCGCCGCCGGAAGCCAGCAACATGCGCCTGGTCGGCTACCACGACCTGCAGGCGCGCAGCGCCTATCAGCCGACCATTGTGCATCAGGGTGATCGCTACCTCGCCTATATCGGGCATCACGGCGGCACCGCCGACATCGCCAAGCCGGTCAACCCGCTGACCGGGCAGGCCGAGTTCAACGGCACCTCGATCGTCGACGTGACCGATCCGGCGCACCCGAAATATCTCAAACATATTCCGGGCGCCGAGGGCGGCGGCGAGGGCGGCGGCGCCCAGATGGTGCGGGTTTGCCCCGGCGCGACGCTGCCGAAAGCCGATCGCGGCAAGTTCTATATGCTGCGCACCTTGGGCACCAAGGGTCACGAGGTCTGGGACGTCACCGATCCGACCAAGCCGGCGCTGCTGGCGAAGATCGGCGGCGACTACCAGGATACGCACAAGACCTGGTGGGAATGCGACACCGGCATCGGCTACCTGGTCTCGGCGGTGCCGGGCTGGCGCGTCAAGCGGATGACCGAGATCTACGATCTCAGCGACCCGGCCCATCCGGTGAAGATTCGCGATTTCGGCCTGCCCGGCCAGGAGCCCGGCGCGACCGGATTGGTGCCGACCGAGCTGCACGGGCCGATCTCGATGCCGCAGATCAACCGGGTCTATTTCGGCTATGGCAGCAGCAAGGGCGGCATCCTGCAGATCGTCGACCGCGACAAGCTGCTGCACGGGCCCAAGGAGCCGACCCCGGACAACCTGCGTTATCCGGAGATCAGCCGGATGGAATTGTCGCCCCTGGTCGGCGCCCATACGGCGTTCCCGATGCTGCAGATGTCGATCGCCGAGTTCGCCAAGGACGGCGTCTCGACCCGCGACTTCGTGCTGATCACCAACGAGGCGACCCAGAACGAATGCAAGCCCCAGGGCCGCGAGATGATGTGGTTTGCCGACATCACCGTCGAGGCCCATCCCCAAATCGTCTCCAACTTCAAGGTGCCGGAGGGGGGCGGGGACTTCTGCTCGCGGGGAGGGCGCTTCGGCGCGCATTCCGTCAACGAGAGCATGGCGCCGGTGTTCTACAAGAAGCTCGCCCTTGTCACCTTCTTCAATGCCGGCGTGCGCGCCGTCGACGTGCGCGATCCCTACTCCCCCAAGGAGGTCGGTTATTTCATCCCGGCGATCACGGAAGCGACCGACAAGCGCTGCATCCGGGTCGATGGCCAGCCCAGGTGCAAGACCGCCATCCAGACCAACAATGCGGAGACCGACGATCGCGGCTACATCTACATCGTGGATCGCGCCAATACCGGCATGCACGTGCTCGAGCTGACCGGAGAGGCGCGCGCCATCGCCGGGCAGCCGGCCCGGTAGCGCTGCGGGCGCGGCGGCGCTGCACGCGCGGGCATGGTTCGAGACGCCCGGGCGATGCCCGCGCCCTCACCATGAGGCCGATGGGGCAGTTTGGCACTAGACCGGATTCCGGTCGCGTTGACGCAAGTCTCTCCGTCGTCATGCCCGGCCTTGTGCCGGGCACCCACGTCTTTCGTGCCACAAAGCAAGGCGTGGGTGGCCGGGACAAGCCCGGCCATGACGTGCTGGGTGATTCAATGCAAACGAAACATGCTCTAACGCGGTGGGACTCCGGGCCGTGCCATCCATCGCACCAAATCAGCATTCGAGCCGGAGCGGTTCAGTTGCGCGATGACGCTGCTGCGGTCCTGCTGCGATTTGTTCTGGCTCAATTTGAACTTGGCCTCGACGCGGTCGATCTTGATGCAGAAGGATTGGACTGCGGCGAGCGCGCGCGCTCTTTGATCCGGGGACAGCGCATCGATCGAACGGCGGCCGTCGGCGGATTCATACTTGTCCAGCATCAGCTCGAGCGCGTTTTCCAGAGCCAAGGTGGTGTCCTCGAGCTCGATGCTGCCGTGGCAATGGACCGCGATATAGTTCCAGGTGGGCACGCCCGGCTTCTCGTACCAGCCCGGCGATACGTAGGCGTGCGGACCGTGGAAGATCGCGGTGGCGCTCCCGCCCGAGGCACAGTGCGCCAGCTGCGGGTTGGCGCGGGCCATGTGGCCCCGCAGCACGCCGCCGGCGAGCTTCCCTTGCAGGACCAGCGGCAGATGGCTGATCTGCAGCTCGCCGCCGCGAACGGTGATCAGGGTCGCGAAGCTGTAGGTTTCGACGATTTCCTGGACTTCCTCCGGGCCGGCGCTTCCAAACAGTTCCGGGACATACATGGTCTCGATCTCCACCTCGGCCGCGATCAACAGGCAGTCCATCATAGCAAACCCCGCCCGATTCCCGGTGTAATGGTTGTGCCTTCGAGATACAACAATCCGCGGTACCGGGTACCCATTGTCGGTGCGCAGCATTGCCACTAACATCTGCTGTCGTCTTCGACCGTGCCGTCCGGGAAGTTCACGTCCGCTCGCCAGGCAATCGGCCGCACCGTTCCGGCCAAGGAGATGAAAATGGCATTCCGCATTGTTGGGGGAGCTTCGACGCTCGCCATCCTCGCCGCTTTGATCGCCGGGTCGCCGGTGGACGCCAAGACCCTGCGCGTCAACCTGAATGCCGATCCCTCGCAGATGGATCCGATCACCTACTCGGAATTGAACGCCTACCAGGTGCTCGAACAGGTTTACGAAGGCTTCACCGCCATCACCCCGGACGGGCATGCGGTGCCGGCCCTGGCGGTGTCCTGGACGCCGCTCCCCACCGGCAACGGGTTTCGCTTCAAGCTGCGCGAGGGCGTGAAATTTCATAGCGGCCGCCCGTTCACCGCCAAGGACGTCAAATACACCTTCGAGCAGCTGCTCAGGCCGGGCGGGCAGGGTGGCCTGTCGGCGCAATTTCTCGCCAATGTGGTGGGCGCGGCGGATCTCAAGGCCGGCAAGGCGACCGAGCTCGCCGGCGTGAAGATCATCGACGACCACACCATCGAGGTCTCCTTCACCAAGCCCGACGTGTTGTTTCCGATCTACGAGTTCTTCTTCATGGATAGCGGCATCGTGGCCGAGCTCGGCGCCGATTGGATGACCAAGGTCGATGCCGGCACCGGCCCGTTCACGTTCAAGCAATGGAAGCGCGGCACCGCGGTCGACCTCGCCGCCAATCCGGGCTACTGGGGCGGCGCTCCCAAGATCGACGGGGTGCAGTTCCTCATCATCCCGACCGGCGACACGACGCTGTCTCAATACGACGCCGGCGAGCTCGACTTCGTCAACCTGCCGGAAAACAGCTTTCGCCGGGCCTTGAGCAATCCGGCCTATGCGAGCCAGACCATCAAGGTGCCGAAGGCGCAGGTGCGCTACATGGGCATGAACCAGAACCTCTATGCGCCGTTTAAGGACAAGCGCGTGCGCGAGGCGATCTCGCTCTCGCTCGACCGCGAAGCCATGATCAAGGGCCTCTACAACGGCGCGGCATTTCCGCTCAACGGGCAGACCGTGCCCGGCATCCCCGGCTACAATCCGGACGTGCCGGCGCTCAAATACGATCCGGAGCGCGCCAAGGCGTTGCTCGCGGAGGCGGGCTTCCCGGGCGGCAAGGGCATGGGGCCGGTCGAAATTCAATGCACCGAGCCGTTCAAGGACGAGATCACCTACTACGCCAACCAGCTCGGCAAGGTGCTCGGCATGCAGGTCACTCCGAAGGTGGTCGAGCGCGCCACCTTCATCAAATCGATGAATGCCGGCGAGGTGGCGTTCTTCCCCTGGGGCTGGACGGCGGATTATCCCGACGCCATGACCTTCCTGGGCGAGATGTGGCAGAGCAAGAGCCCGTTCAACCGGCCGCGCTGGTCGAACGCCGCCTATGACAAGCTGATCGAGGAGGCCTCAACCCAGCCCGACGACACCAAGCGCTTCGCGCTTTACCGCCAGGCCGAGAAACTCCTGATGGACGATTGGGCGACCGCGCCGCTGCCGGCCACCACCAATATCGCGTTGCGCAAGCCGAACGTGAAGAACGTGACGGTCACGCCGCTCGGCTATTCGGTATTCCAAGATGCGTTGATTCAGTGACGCGTCGATCCAGTGACCTGTTGATCCGATAGCGGCCTCCGCGATGGTGATGTTCCTGCTCCGGCGCTTGCTTGGTTTGGTGCCGGTGCTGGCGGTCGCCGTTGTGCTGACCTTCGCGGCGCTGCAGGCGCTGCCGGGCGATCCGGTCGCGGTGATGCTGAGCGACCATTCGGCCGATACCGAGCTCGCGGCGCGCCTGCGCGCCGAGTACGGACTCAACCAGCCGTTGTGGCGGCAATTCCTCATCTACGTGGCTCATGTGGCGCAGGGCAATTTCGGGCTCTCGTTCCGGTTCGTGCATACGCCGGTGATCGAGGTGCTGGCGGACGGCCTCAAGGTGAGCCCGGTGCTGGCGCTGGCCGCGCTCGCGGTCGCGTTTCCGCTCGGCGCCTTCGCGGGCAGCTGCGCCGCGATCTACCGCAACCGCTGGCCGGACACCGCCGTCATCTTGTTCCTGGTGGCCGGCCTCTCGATCCCGAACTTCGCGCTCGCGACCTTCCTGGTCTATGTGCTCAGCATCAAGCTCGGCCTGCTGCCGGTCGCCGGCTGGGGCACTCTCGACCGGGCGGTGCTGCCGGTGCTGATCCTCGCCATCCCGTGCGCCGCCTACCTGGCCAGGCTGTCGCGCACCTTCATGCTCGAGGTGCTGCAGCAGGATTACGTGCGCACCGCCCGCGCCAAGGGCATGTCGGAGCGCGTGGTGATCTGGCGTCACGCCTTCAGCAACACGCTGGTGCCGCTGCTGACGCAGACCGGCGTCATCTTCGGCGGCCTGTTGAGCACCACTTTCGTGGTCGAGACCATCTTCAACATTCCGGGGCTCGGGCGGCTCGCCATCCAATCGATCTTCGCCCGCGACTATCCGGTGGCGATGGCGATCATCCTGTTGTTCACGTTGTTCTACGCCTTGATCAATCTCATGGTCGATGTCCTCTGCGTGGCGATCGATCCGCGGCTGCGCGCCGAGCGCGTCGGCCGGCCATGACCGATCTTCCGCTCGCAGCTTTGCCCTATGTGCCCTCCGAGCGCGGCCTGTTCTGGCGCCGCTTCGCCCGCGATCCGAAGGCCTGCACCGGCGCCGCGATCGTGCTGGTTCTGGTCGCGATCGCCATCCTGGCGCCGGTGCTCGCCCCTTACCCGTTCGACGATACCGACCTGCTCGGCGCCTGGGAGCCGCCGTCCGCCGCGCATTGGGTCGGCACCGACAAGCTCGGCCGCGACATCCTGAGCCGGCTGTTGTTCGGCGCCCGCACCTCGCTCACCGTATCCGTCTCGGTGCTCGCCATCACCCTGGCGGTCGGCATCACGCTCGGCATGCTGGCGGGATATCTCGGGGGCTGGGTGGATGCCGCGGTGAGCCGCCTGATCGACATCATCTTCGCGTTTCCGGACGTGGTGTTCGCGATCCTGGTCACGGCGGTGCTCGGGCCCAGCATGCTGACGGTGATCGTTGCGCTTTCCATGGTCTGGTGGCCGGGCGTCGCGCGGCTCACCCGCGCGCTGGTGCTGGTGCAGCGCAACGAGATTTTCGTCGAGGCCGCGATCGTGTGCGGGACGCCGGTCGGGCGCATCCTGACGCGCCACATCCTGCCCAACATCGTGCCGCCGCTGATCGTGCGTGCCTCGATCGGCATCGGTTTCATCATCATGAGCGAGGCGACCTTGAGCCTGCTCGGGCTCGGCGTGCAGGAACCGCAGCCGAGCTGGGGCAGCATGATCCGGGACGGGCTCGAGGCCCTGCGCACCGATCCTTACCTGGCGCTCTCCGGCAGCGTGATGCTGGCTGTCACCATCATCGGCTTCAATCTCCTGGGCGACGGCTTGCGGGATCTGCTCGATCCCAAGCTGCAGGTGCGCTGAGATGAGCGGCAAGCTCATCGAGATCGAAGGGCTCAGCGTCGCGTTCCGCGGCCTGCAGGGCTCGACCGAGGTGCTCAGCCGCGCCAGCTTCGCGGTCGCACCCGGCGAGATCGTCGGCATCGTGGGCGAGAGCGGTTCGGGGAAATCCGTGATGGCGCTCGCCATCATGCGGTTGCTCGGCGCTAACGGCGCGATCACCGGCGGCCAGGTTCGCTTCGAGGGCCGCGATCTGGCCACGCTGGACCAGGCAGAGCTTCTGGCGGTGCGCGGCCGCCGCATCGGCATGGTATTCCAGGAGCCGATGACCAGCCTCAATCCGTTGTTCACGGTCGGCTATCAGCTCGGCGAGGTGCTGGCCACCCATCTCGGCCTCACCGGCGCCGCCGCTCGGGCGCGCGTGATCGAGCTGTTGGGCGAGGTCGGCATCTCGGCGCCGGCGGAGCGCGCGGCGGCCTATCCGCATCAGCTCTCCGGCGGATTGCGCCAGCGGGTGATGATCGCCATGGCGATGGCGTGCGGCCCCAAGCTGCTGATCGCCGACGAGCCCACCACCGCGCTCGACGTCACCATCCAGGCGCAGATTCTGGAGCTGATGCGCCGGATCAGCCGCAACGCCGGCACCGCCATTTTGCTGATCACCCACGACATGGGGGTGGTGGCGCGCATGGCCGACCGGGTGCTGGTGGTCTATGCTGGGCAGATCGTCGAGGATGCGCCCGCTCGCGAGCTGTTTGCGCGGCCGGCGCACCCGTATACCCGCCTGTTGCTCGCCGCCATGCCGACGCCGCGGCGCAAGAGCGAGCGGTTGCCGGTCATTCCGGGCGCGCTGGCGGCCCCCGACCGCTTGCCGCGGGGCTGCCGCTTTCATCCGCGCTGCCCGATGGCGGTCGAGCCATGCCGGGCGGCGCCGCCGGAATTGGTGGAGCTCGGCGCCGGCCGGCACAGCCGCTGCATCCGGGCGACCGAGCTGCTGGTGGAATCCGTCCCCGGCCTGGAGGCGGTGCCGTGACCGAGCCGATCCTGGTGGCGGAGCATCTGAGCAAGGATTTCAGCGTCGCCGGCGGGAGCGGCTTGGCGCGGCGGCTGCGCGCGGTCGACGACGTGAGCTTCACGCTCGCGGCGGGCGAGACCCTGGGGGTGGTGGGCGAAAGCGGCTGCGGCAAGACCACGGTCGCCCGCATGGTGCTGCGGCTGACCGCGCCGAGCGCCGGCGAAATCCGCTTTCTGGGGCGCGACATCACCCTCCTGCCGGAGCGTACGCTGCGGCCGCTGCGGCGCCACTTGCAGGCGGTGTTCCAAGACCCGATCTCGTCACTCAATCCGCGCCTGCGGGTGCGCGACATCATCGCCGAGCCGCTGGTCAATCTCGGCATGCCGGGCGCGGATCGCCGCGCCCGGGTCGCCGAGCTGCTCGAATTGGTGGGCTTGCAGGCGGACGCCGCCGGCCGCTATCCCCATGCCTTCAGCGGCGGCCAGCGCCAGCGCATCGCGATTGCCCGGGCGCTGGCGGTGAGCCCCAAGCTGATCGTGTGCGACGAAGCCACCTCCTCGCTCGATGTCTCGGTCCAGGCCCAGATTCTCAATCTCCTGTCGGACCTGCAGGGTCGCTTTGCGCTCGCCCTCTTGTTCATCTCGCACAATCTCGGCGCGGTGCGGCATCTCGCCCATCGGGTCGCGGTGATGTATCTGGGCCGGCTGGTGGAGATCGCCCCGGAGGCCGAACTGTTCGAGCACCCCCATCATCCCTACACGGCGGCCCTGCTGGCGGCGGTGCCCGAGCCGTTTCCGGACGCGGCGGTGCCGCCGCCCTTGCCGGGCGAGGTGCCGAGCCCGATCGAGCCGCCGAGCGGCTGCCATTTTCACCCGCGTTGCGCGCGGGCCGAGGCGCGCTGTCGCGTCGAGGCGCCGCAGCTGCGTCCGCTTCCCCAATCAGGCGCCCTGGTGCGGTGCCATTTTCCAGGATGACGACGATGTTCATCGAGCGAACCTATTATTTCGCCAAGCCCGGCAGGGAACGCGAGACCTTGGCGGTCCGCCGCAAGGCCTGCCGGGTGCGGGTAGGGATCGGGCTTTCGGCCGGGCAGATCTACGAGCGCGCCGATGCCAATGAGCGCAACCATCCGGACGTGACTTGGGAATGCCGGTTCGCAACGCTCGAGGAACGCGCGGCCGATCTCGCGGCGCGCGCCGCGAGCCCGGCCTTCGAGGCGGTGCGGGCCGAGATGCGCGCCTGCATCGCCCGCTTCGAGCGCTATTTCTTCAAGCTCGAGTCGACCGGGCTGGACAACGGGATCGCGGATACCGATCTGCGCGGCCATGCGCTCGCGCCGCGCGAGCTGAGCTTCCGCAGCGGCGCGCACATGCTCAAGGGCTACCTGTTCCTGCCGCCTGGCACGGGGCCGTTTCCCTGCATGATCTGCAACCACGGCAGCGGCATCACGCAGGGGACGCTCGAGGTGTCGCGCCCGGGCAGCGCCGCGCTGCTGATGTCCTGGGGCATCGCCTCGTTCCTGCCGCACCGCCGCGGCTACGGCAATTCGCCGGGCCCGGCCTGGCGCAGCGAGGTGACGGCTGCGCCCGGCACGGCGGACTACGACACGCAGCTCGCCGCGCGCCTGGAGGCTGAAAGCGACGACGTGCTGGCCGGGCTCGATTGCGTCAGCGCGCTCAATGAGATCAGGCCCGATCATATCGGGGTGATGGGCAGCTCCTTCGGCGGCGTCAACACGCTCTTGGCCGCCGCCAAGACCGGCCGCTTCCGCTGCGCCGTGGAATTCGCCGGCGCCGCCATGAACTGGGAGATCGCGCCCGGGCTGCGCGAGAAGATGCTGGAGGCGGCCCGCCAGGCGATGCCGCCGATCTTCTTCATCCAGGCCGCCAACGACTACAGCGCGGCGCCGACCCCGGCGCTGGCGGCGGCGCGCGAGGCGGCCGGCAAGCCGGTGCGCTCGCGCATCTACCCGGCCTTCGGCTGCAATCCGGAGGAAGGCCACCTGCTGGAAAAAACCGGCTTCGTGATGTGGGGCGACGACGTGCGCCGGTTCCTGGAGTGCCATCTGTGATGAGCGCGAGCGAAACGTTCGACGTCATCGTCATCGGTTTCGGCTATGCGGGCGCGGTCGCGGCGATCGAGGCGCATGATGCCGGCGCCTCGGTGCTGCTGCTGGAGAAGCAGCCCGATCCGGGCGGCATCTCGGTCTGCTCGGCCGGCGGTCTGCGCATCGCCCGGAGCGCGGACGATGCGCTTGCCTACTTGTCGGCCACCAATGCCGGCACCGCGCCTGAGCCGGTGCTGCGCCAGCTGGCGCAGGGCATGACCGGTCTGGCCGATTACGTCCGCCAGCTGGCGGCCCCGACCGGTGCGCGCGTGAGCGTGCGCGACCATGTGGCCAACTATCCGCTGCGCGGCACCGACACCTTCGGCTTCGTCTATATCGAGGAGGTGCCGGGCTTCGATGCGGCGGCCGAGTTTCCCTTCGTGCGCGGCTCGGCCGATGGGGCACGGCTGTTCAAGGTGGTGCTGGAGGAGGTGCGTCGGCGCGGCCGCATCACGGTGCGGCTGGCGAGCCCGGCGGAGCGCCTGCTGCGCGATCCGACCGGTATCACCGGCGTGATGGCGGGCGGGCGCGCCATTGCGGCGCGCCGCGGCGTGGTGCTCGCCTGCGGGGGTTTCGAGGGCGATGCGCAGCTGCAGCTGCAGTTCTGGCAGATCAAGCCGGTGCTGAGCGCAGCGGTGCGCAGCAACACCGGCGACGGCATCCGGATGGCGCAGCAAGCTGGTGCCGGGCTCTGGCACATGTGGCATTTCCACGGCTCCTACGGGTTCCGGCATCCGGACCCGCAATTCCCGTTCGGCATCAGGCTCAAGCGGCTGCCCGATTGGATGCCGGGCAGGGGATTGCGCGAGGACGTGGTGATGAGCTGGATCCTGGTCGACCGCCGGGGCAAGCGCTTCATGAACGAGTACGAACCCTATATGCAGGACACCGGCCATCGGCCGTTCGAGGCGTTCGATCCGGTGCTGCAGGATTATCCGCGCATCCCCTCGCTCCTGATCGTCGATGCGGAAGGGCGCAAGCGCTACCCGCTCGCCGCCCCGACCTGGCACGATGCCGCGGTGGCGGAGCGCTGGCGTGGCACGACCCCGGCCGCGATGGACGCGGCGATCCTGACGGAGGCGCCGACCATCGCGGCGCTGGCGCAGGCCACCGGGCTCGAGCCGGCTGCCCTTGCCGGGACGGTCGCGGAGTGGAACGCGGCTTGCGCCAGCGGCCAGGACGTTGCGTTCGGGCGACCGCCCGGCAGCATGCTGCCGATCGCCACGCCGCCGTTCTATGCAGCCAAAGTCTGGCCGGTGGTGTCGAACACCCAAGGGGGGCCAGTGCACGATGTCGAGCAGCGCGTGCTCGATGCCTTCGGCCAGCCGATCCCGCGGCTCTACGCGGCCGGCGAATGCGGCAGCGTGTTCGGTCATCTCTACATGTCGGGCGGCAATCTGGCGGAATGCTTCATCGGCGGCCGCATCGCCGGGCGCGCGGCCGCGGCCGAGGCGGTGCTGGCCGGGGAGGCGGCCTGATGGCATTGAGGTCGAAAAATCTCGGCAGCTCGTTTTCCGCAGCGGCGCAGCCGGACAAGACTGCGCTCATCGACCTACGCGACCAGGCGCGCCCGCTCGAGCTCAGCTATCGCGATTTCGACGCCGAATGCGATGCGGTGGCGCGTGGGCTGCTGCGCCTGGGGCTGCACCGCGGCGACCGGGTGGGCATTCTCTCGCTCAATCGATACGAGGCGCTGGCGGCTTTCTACGGCACCATGCGGGCCGGGATGGTCACGGTGCCGATCTCGTTCAAGCTCGCGCCCGACATCGTCGCCTACATCGTACGCGACGCCGGGCTCAAGGCGATCCTGCACGATCGCGAGCGCGCGCCGCTCTGCCCGCCCGGGCTGCCTCGCATCGATCTGGACGATGCTGCCGCCTATGGCGCCTTCAAAGATCCGGGAGCGTTCGAGACCGCGGAGCCGGAAGGCCGCGAGCTCGGCATGATCCTCTATACCTCGGGCTCGACCGGCATGCCCAAGGGCGTGCTGCTTTCGCACGAATCCCAGCGCTGGTCGATCGAGCGCAACCTCGCCCTCAATGGGGACATGACCCATCACCGCTACATCGTGGCGGCGCCGATCTTCCACATGAACGCGACCATCAGCATCAAGATCGCGCTCGCCGGCGGCGCCAGCATCGTGCTGCTGCCGAGCTTCGATGCCAGGCTCTATGCGGGCTCGATCGCGCGCTTCCGGGTGACCTGGCTGACCTCGGTGCCCACCATGCTGGCGCTGGTTGCGCGCGAGCGCGAGCTTCTCGCCACGCTCGATCTCTCCAGCGTCGAGCGCGTCACCATGGGGTCGGCGCCGCTCACCCAGGCGCTGGTCGACAAGGTGCAGGCACTGTTCCCGAAGGCTGCCATCAACAACAGCTACGGCACCACCGAGGCCGGCCCGACCCCGTTCGGCCCGCATCCGCGCGGGCTGCCGCGGCCGGCGGTCGCCGCCGGCTATCCGCATCCCGGCATGGAGGTGGAGCTGCGCGAGGGGCCGTCGGCCGACGAGGGCGTGCTCTATATGCGCAGCCCCATGCGGATGGAGGGCTACAACAATCTGCCGGAGAAGACCGCCGAGGTCATGCGGGACGGGTGGTACCGCTCGGGCGATATCATGCGGCGCGATGGCGACGGGTTTTATTATTTCCTCGGCCGCGCCGACGACATGTTCGTGGTCGGCGGCGAGAATGTTTGGCCGGGCGAGATCGAGCGGCTGGTCGAGCGGGTGCCGGGCGTGCATCAGGCGCTGGTGGTGCCAGTCGCCGACGAGATCAAGGGCGCGCTGCCGTTTGCTTTCGTGGTGAAGCAGCCGGGCGCGGTGGTCGACGAGGCCGCGGTCAAGGCCTACACGATCTCCAACGGCCCGGCCTTCGCGCATCCGCGCTTCGTCGCGTTCATCGAGGTGGTGCCGCTCGCCGCCACCAACAAGCCGGACCGGCGGGTGCTGATGGCGGAAGCGGAAGCGATCGTCGCCGCCAGGCGCGCATCGCTCCGGGCGGGGTGAGGGTGTCATGCGGGCGGTGGTGCTGTACCGGCACGGCGGTTTGGACCAGCTCACCTACGAGCCCGATTACCGCGATCCGGTGCCCGGGCCCGGCGACGTGCTGGTGCGCATGCGCGCCTGCGCCCTCAACTACCACGACCTGTTCACCCGCAAGGGCATGCCCGGCATCAAGGTGCCGCTGCCGCTGATCGCTGGCAACGACGTGGCGGGCGAGGTCGCGGCGGTGGGGCCCGGGGTCGCCGGCTTCGCGCCAGGAGATCGGGTGCTGGTCGATCCGACCGACCGGGTCGCGGGCGGTTTCCTGGGCGAGACCATGGACGGCGGCCTCGCCGAATTGGTGCGAGTGCCGGCTCATATGCTGCTCAAGCTCGATCCCGCGATCGACTTCGCGGAGGCGGCGGCGCTGCCGGTCGCCTACGGCACTGCCCATCGTATGATGCTCACCCGCGGCGGCATCAAGGCCGGCGAGACCGTGCTCATTCTCGGCGCCTCGGGCGGCGTCGGCACCTGCTGCGTGCAGCTGGCCAAGCAGGCCGGCGCCACCGTGGTGGCGTGTGCCTCGAGCGAGGCCAAGCTCGCACAGCTCAAGGCGCTCGGCGCCGATATCGGCATCAACTACGCCAATTCGGATTGGGTCGCCGAATGCCGCCGCCTGTTCGGCCGAGCGCGCGTGTTCGCCGGCCAGGAAAGCGGCGGCATGGACGTGGTGGTCAACTTCAATGGCGGCGACAGCTGGACCAGATCGCTCAAGGTGCTGCGCCGCGGCGGGCGCCTGCTGACCTGTGGTGCCACCGCCGGCTATGATCCGCCGGAGGACATCCGCTACATCTGGACCTTCGAGCTCAACATCCTGGGCTCGAACGGCTGGAAGCGCGAGGACATCGCGGCGCTGCTCGATCTGGTGCGCTCGCGAAAGCTCGAGCCGGTGCTGCACCCGAGGCGCTTCGCGCTGGCGGAAGCGCGCGAAGCCATGGGGTTGCTCGAAGCGCGCGCCATGGTCGGCAAGGTCATCGTCACCCCATGAGCCAGGCGATCTCCGGCATCGATCATCTGCTGATCGCGGTGCGCGCTCTCGAGCGCGCCGCGGCCGCCTATCGGCGGCTGGGGTTCACGCTCTCGCCGCGCGCCGTGCACAGCGCGCATATGGGGACCGCCAACCATACCATCATGCTGGAGCGCGATTACTTCGAGCTGCTCACCGTGCTGGCGCCGACGCCGGCCAACGCGAAATGGCGGCAGGCACTGGCGCAGCGTGAGGGGCTCGCCGGCTTTGCAGCGGCGACCCCGAGCGCGGACGCCGCTGCCGGTGCGTGGCGCAGCGCCGGCTTGGCGGCGAGCGAGAGCCTTCCCTTCTCGCGCGCCGTGGAGCGCGCCGACGGGGAGCGGATGGAAGCGCGTTTCGAGGTGGTGACGCTTCCGGAGCAAACCGTGCCGGCGATGGCGCTGTTCGCCTGCGCGCAGCTGACGCGCGAGGCGGTGTGGCTTCCCGAGCTCATGACCCACCCCAATACGGCGCGCGCCATCCGTAAGCTTACGATCGCGGCGCCGGACCCGCTTCTGACCGCGGATTCTTGGTCGCGCGCGCTTCCGGGCTCGATGCGTTCAGCTGCCGGCGGCGGTGCGCAAATTCGCATCGGCCAGCATCTTGTCGAGGTCGTCGACCCGCCGACGGCGGCGCGCCGCTTCGCTTTCGCCAAGCCGGTCGAGCGCGCGACTGCGGTTGCGATCGAATTCGAGGTAGCGGACGTCGAAGCGTGCCGGCGGGCGCTCCGCCTGGGCGCCTTGTCGCCGCAGATCGAGGGCGAGCTGACCGTGGTCGCGGGTGCGGACGCCTGTGGGGTGGTGATCGGGTTCCAGCCCACGGGCGCGGCGCTCGCGTAAAACCGCACCAATCGGCTCATTGATATGTTGCGAAAAATGCTCCAGCTTCACATCTCGCCGTAGAGCCACGCCATCCCGTCATAGGATTGCGCCGCGCTGCGGCCGCCCAGCATCTGGTCGCGCAGCTCGGCTGCCGGCCCGCGGGCGTGGTAGAAATCGCCGTAGACGCGGGCCATGATCTGCACCTGCGCGGTGCGCAGGTAGCGGTGCTGCACATAGGCCTTGAAGGCGGCCGGCAGGTCGTGTGGCTGTGCCGCCACCTTTTCGGCCAGCCAAACCGCGTCCTCGGTCGCCATGCAGGCGCCTTGCGCGAGATATTGCAGCATCGGATGGGCGGCATCGCCCAGCAGCGTGACGAGGCCTCGGCTCCAATCCTTGATCGGCTCGCGGTCGCACAGCACCCACATGCGCCAAGTCTCGATGCGCTCGAGCATGCGCAGAACCTCCGGCCGCTGGCCCTTGAAACGGCCCCACAGCTCGTCGGCATCGGCCTCCGCGTTCCAGCCCTCGACATAGCGGTCGGAATGGAAGACGGCGACGAGGTTGTAGAGCTCGCCGCGCCGCAGCGGATAATGCACCAGATGGGTACGCGGCCCGGCCCACAGCACGACGTCCGGCTGCCAGAGATCCTGCGGCACCTCCTCGCGTTTGAGCACTGCCCGGTAGGCGATGTGCCCGGACACCCGCGGCTTGCCGTCGCCGACGATCGCCTCGCGGATCTTCGACCACATGCCGTCGCAGCCGATCAGCGCGCGACCGCGCACCTGCTCGCCGCCCTGCAGCGTAACGGTGACGCCGTCATCGTCCTGCGCGAAGCTATCGACCTGCCGGTTGGTTTCCAGAGCGACCAGATTGTTGCCCAGGCAGGCCTTGAGAAACACGGCATGAATGTCCGACCGATGCGTGACCGCATAGGGCTGCTGAAACCGGTCGATAAAGCTCTGGTCGAGCGGGACGCGGGTCACCAGCTGGCCGCTGAGCGCGCTGCGCATCTCCAGCGCGCCCGGCCGCCAGACGTCCGCCAGCAGCGCCTCCTTCAGGCCGAGCTTGTCGACCGCCTTGAAGATATTGGGGCCGAGCTGGATGCCGGCGCCGAGCTCCTTGAATTCCGGCGCCTGCTCCAGCACCTGCACCGGGAAGCCCTTGCGGGCGAGCGCATACGCGGCCGCCAGCCCGCCGATGCCGCCGCCGGCGATCAGGATTGGCAGGTCTCGATCGCTCTTGGCCATCCTGGCTCCGCGCCGGCCCGGACCGGCGCGCTGGCCGGTGGAAGCAGCTCTTGGTTTGGGTGGATCGTACTGCTGCCGAACCAGCCCCGCCGGAGGATCGGGGCAACAGGCCCCGTGCCTCCGGCCGGGCCGGATCAGCTCGATCAGCTCGGTGGTGACCAGGTCACTTCGTGACTAAGGTCACTTTGTGAGCTGGCCGCGAATTTCGCCGCCTTTGTGGGCTTCGGTGTGGACGTTGACGTACCACTTGCCGGCCATCAGGTCGGCGGCCTGGGCGTCGGTCAGGTCGGCAGAGCCCTGGAACGGGCTGCTGCTCGCGGTGATCGGCACCGCCACGCTGGCATTCTTGCCGGGATCGGCCGGGCCATGGAAATGGCCGGCGGTGGCGGCACCACTGAGGCCGGAATAGGAGCCCTGCCAGTTCAGCTTCTTGGTCGCGGTGTCGTAAGTGGCGGTCACGGTGCCGGTGGCTGCGCTGTCGTTCGGCGGCACCTCGGTCGCGGCCGCCAGACTCGCCTTGAAGTTTACGGTTTCGGCGAGCACCGGCGAAGCAGCCGCCAAGCAGGCCGCCAAGGCCAATCCGGCGATGCCCGTGCGCAACATCGTCTTGTGGGTCATTTTATCCTCCCTACGGGGTTGGTATCGTTGGCATTATAACGAGTCTCGGAAGCACTTCACCCCCTTTGAACGCGGGGTCGAGGGCACGGTTCCGGGTTGCGGAAGCCGCACTGGAAATCCGCTCAGAAATCCATATCCAGCTCGAACTCGGGCAAGAGCTCGAACTCCTGTTGCAGCTTGGCGACCGCGGCCATGCAGACGCCCTGGCACGGCGCCGGCACGGCGCCGCCAGGTGCATTGACGTGGGCGATGGTCCAGTTCGTCCCGGGGCGATCGGCGCTCTCGCGCACCGTCACGGCGGCGACGCCGGCGCAGACGGCGTGCCGATGCATTTCCAGCAGGATCAGCCGTTCGAGCTCGGGTGCGGTCTTCAGCCGTTTTGCCATGATGCCTTCCGGATGGCCGCCCATTCCAATCGAGCGGATGTTGCCTTAGAAGCTTACCCCGGTTCGCGATGTCCACCGCCCGGCAAGGATGCTCATGCCCAATTTCACCGCCTTCGTCACCCTGCTTGCGGTCATCCTCTATTTCTGGATCGGGTTTCGGGTCGGTCAGGCGCGGGTCACGTGCGGGGTCAAGCCGCCGGCGACCACCGGCCATCCGGATTTCGAGCGCGCCTTCCGGATCCAGATGAACACCCTGGAATGGATGCCGATCTTCTTGCCGGCGATCTGGCTGGCGGCGCTTTATGTGAGCGACATCGGCGCGGCCTTGCTCGGCGTTGTTTGGATCGCGGGCCGGGCGCTCTACATGCTGGGCTATGCGCAGGCGGCGGAGAAGCGCGAAACCGGCTTCTTCGTGCAGGCGATCGCGGCCGGGCTGTTGTGGCTCGCCGCCCTGATCGGCGTGCTGGCGTCGATGTTCCATGCATAGGGCGCGGTCGCGGGTGCGTCGTTTTGCGCCGCGCGACAATCCTGCTGGCGGGGCAAATTGGCGACACGCCGAGAACTTACTTTCGTCAAAGTTCCTGATGGGCGCGTGCGATGCAACGAAAATCGGTGCGCAACTTGTCGGAATCCGCTGATCGGAAGTGCATGAGCAACGTGTGGTGGTGGGGCGCTCGCTTTTGTGTCTTGAACCCGGGCGGCCCATCCGGTAGCAACCTGCCCGGGGGCGCGTATACGGGATCCAATCATGCCTAGATTTGTCATCGCTTGCCTGATTGCCGCCGCCTGCGTGGTTGCGACCGCGTTTTCGAATCCATCCGACGCTGCTACCCACCGCAAGCATGTGGAGCGGCAGCGGGTCGAGGTAGTTCGTGACCGCACGGTGTCGGCGCGGTACTATGGGGCGCCGCCCAGCTACTATGGGGCGCCACCGAACTACTATCCGGCGCCGCCGTTTCCGTTCTTTCTGCTGCCAGGTCCGTGGTGGCTGCCGGCCCATCCTTGAGCAAGGACCGCCCGGGCTCTCGAACTTGAAACCGGCCGCGCGCGCTCGGCCGGTTTCCCGCACAGGGGATAGAGAAAATGGATTTCAGCTCGTTCATGAATTATGTGACCAGCCTGGCCTTGCTCTACGGCTGGACGCTGTTCGCGGCTGGGATGTTTGCTTTGGGCGAGCGATGTTGTCGCAGCGTATTTGCGCGGCAACCGGCGCCGGGCGCCAAGGATGCGGCGCAAGGCTGATCGGGCGGACTTCGCCGTGCGCACGTGAAGTCTCTCGGCAGGTTGAGCCGCTCCGTTCCGCATGGGCGTGGCGGATCCGGGGTGATGCATCCATCGAAATCCCGCGGCCGCCGTTACCCACTTTGTCGTGCCAATCGGGCGCCCGCGTAGGTGAAGGCGCCTATTTTGGACGCCCGGCTGTGTGATGCAAAAGCCACAAGTCGTGACGAACCGATTTTGCATTTGCGAAAAGCAAGTGACGAATCAGCCGATACCGGTACTAATCAAGAGCTGTCAATCTGGACCCGCTCGCGTAGCGGTACCGTAATGAGCGCGGTTCCTCTCCAGGAGGACCGGTCATGAACGTACGCATTGCGTTGCTCCTGCTCATGTTCTGCGCGCCCGCGCAAGCGCGCGACAACGGTCAGTGGGGCGGTTCGCCCGCGCAGATCCGGCAATGGTTCCAAAGCCTCATGCAGCCGGACAATCCCGCAGTATCGTGCTGCGGCGAGGCCGACGCGTTCGAGGCCGATACCTTCGAGGTCGCCGGCGATCACTATGTCGCCATCATCACTGACGGCAAAGGTGTGCTGCCGAACGGGACCCGCGTAGCGGTGCCGAATGCCAAGATGAAATGGGATCAGGGCAACCCGACCGGCCACGGCATCATCTTCATCGGCGCCGGCGGCTCGCTGTATTGCTATGTGGCGCCTGGGGGGGCGTGAGGCTGCCTGAACCGCGGACCGGGTTTTCATAGCGGATGGGTCTCCGGGCGACTAATCGCCCGAAGACCCGGCTGCCAAGTCACGTTCCGACGCTGAGGGTGGGGCAGGGGCTCAGTAGCTGCAGACCCACACCTGCCGCCAGCGCCAGCCGTAGCGGGTATGCACCTGCCGCTGTTGGTAGCACCCAGGATCGTAACCGTAGTCATAATCGTAGCCGTAGTCGTACCCGGGATAGAACCCGAAGGCGAAGTTCCGGCCGCGGAACCTGCCACCGTGATCGCGGTCGCCGCGGTGATCCATGTCCATCCGGCCCATGCGTGCGCCGTTCATGTTGCCATTCACGTTGCCATTCGTGGGTCCGCCCATGTTGCCGCCGCGGCTGAAGGAGTTGCCGCTGAAGGTCCCGCCGTTGCTGTGAGCCACGAAGTTCGCGCTCCCGCCGCCACCGCCGCCTGCTCCTCGGGACATCGAGACACCGCCGCCGCCGCCGCCGCCGCCACCACCGCCGCCGCCACCACCGCCACCACCGCTATGAGAGACGCCGCCTCCACCTCCGCCTCCCCCGCCGCCGCCGCCACCTCCGCCATTTTTAGCCGCACTCGCCGGGGAGGCGATTGTGGCCAAGCCGAGAATGAGAGCCGCACCGGTCGATAACAGAACGCGTTTCATTGCCGTTTCTCCATGATGTGACGCTTGCGCGTGTGATCGGAAAACGCTCGAGGCACGACAATGGTTCAGACGCTGTCCGCTCGCTTCGGTATCACGCTCTCGCGAGCATCAGACAAGCTGCCCGCGCGCATCAGGTAGCTCTCGTTGACGATGAACAGATGTTCATTGCTCTGGTGCGGTATTTGGTCTGTGCGTCTTCATCACCGCCCCTTGTAAGGTGATCTGCTGTATACAGACGCCTGCCCGCGATCGGTCCACTGTCACGGATCTTCGCGCCCGTCGGCAACCGCATCGCCTCAAAGGATCGCAAACATGTTCATGGCATCGGTGCCGATCGTGCTCGCCGCGCACCTCCTGGTGGCGGCGACGAGCTCTCTTCCCAGTATCGACATCCAGAAGGCCTGCCACGAATCCGCCAACGCGCTCTATGGCAGTACTACCGCGGACGTGTTTGCTTCATGCCTGGAGGACGAGAAGGACGCCGGTGCCAAGCTCGCCAAAGAGTGGGCGACCTATCCGGCTGCCGACAAGGCACGCTGCGTGCACGCGGCGATCTATCTGCCGAGCTATGTCGAGTGGCTTACCTGCATCGAGGGGGAGAGCACCTTGCGACGCATCCGCAAGGACGCAGCATCCCCGCCCCGCGGCTGAAGCCCCGCGCTCGATCGCGCCGGCGACCTTGCGGAGCGGTGCTTCCCTCAGCGGTCGTTGGCGACGTGGCGCGGCTTGCGCGGCGGACGCTGCTTGGGGGTTGGCGACGTGACGCTGGCCGCGGCGGCATCATAGGCCGTGCGGTGCAGCCCTTTGCTCCAGCCGTTGCAATCCGGATTGATGTCGCACCAGGTTTGCACCGGACCCCCGTAGGAATGCTCCTGGCCGTTGTGGTCGCTCGCCCGGGCCGGAGCAGAACCGGCGCAGAGGCCGAGCGCCATGGCGGCGGACAGTAATTTCGAGACGGTGGCGGACATGCGGTGTCTCCTTCCTGGTTTTCGATCGTGGACGGCTCCCTGGATCGCGCGATGCACCCGCGCTATTTAAGCACAGGTGGCGCGGTACGCCAGATCGGCGGCCGCAGGACCTGCGAAGGATCGAGCGCCCGCGCCGCCGGCAGGAGAACGCATTGAGCCGTTTCCAACGATGCCGCATTGCATTGGGGCTCGCGCTCTGCCTGGCTCCATGGCCGCAGACGGCGTTCGGGGCCGAGCTCATTCGCGAGGAGTTGCGAATAGCGATGCCGGCGGCAGGACCGCGCGGCCTGGAAACGCTGCTGGTGCGGTCGGACGAGCCGGGACGCCATCCGCTTGTCCTCCTCAATCATGGCTCGCCGCGCGTGGCGGCGGAGCGCCCCGATATGTCGCCGAACGAACTGCTGCCGCAAGCGATCGAGCTTGCGCGGCGCGGCTGGACGGCGGCCATGGTGATGCGGCGCGGCTATGGGGATTCCGGCGGCGGCTTTGCCGAGGACCGGGGCTCGTGCCAGGACCCCAACTACCTGCGTGGTGCTGCCGCAGCCGTTGCCGACCTCAGGGCGGCGATCGGATTTCTCGCCAAGCGTTCCGAAATCGATGCCTCCCGCATCCTCAGCGTCGGGGTCTCGGCCGGTGGCTTCGCCACGGTTGCGCTCACCGCCGATCCGCCGCCGGGCCTGGTGGCGGGCGTGAGCTTTGCGGGCGGTCGGGGCTCGGACAAGACCGACCATGTGTGCGGCGAGGACAAGGAGGTCGCTGCATTCGCGGCTTTGGGCAAGAACTCGCGCCTGCCGATGCTGTGGGTCTATGCGCAAAACGATCATTTCTTCGGGCCGGCGTTGGCACAGCGATTTCGGGACGCCTTCGCGGGCGCCGGCGGCAATCTGACCTTCATCAAGGCGCCGCCGTTCGGGACCGACGGTCATTTCTTGTTCTCCCTGTCCGGCATCCCGCAATGGACCCCGATGGTGGACGAGTTCCTCAAAGCGCAGAACCTGGTGGTGCGGGCGAGCCTGCTGCCGCCGCCGCCGCTGCCGAAGATTCCCGTGCCGCCGCAGCTCTCCGCCAATGGACGCAAGGCTTTCGAGGAATTTCTTGCCGGTGCTCCGCACAAGGCATTCGCGATGTCGCCCAACGGCGGATGGGGCCGGCGCTTCGGCCGGCGCACCGTCGATGCTGCCAAGAGCGGCGCGCTCGCCAATTGCCCGGCGCCCGCAGGTGGGTGCCGGGTGATCGTGGTCGATGACGCCGCCGTCCCGTGAGGGGGCTCTAAGTATCTTCAGCCGCGTATCTGGTTACCGTCAGGCTCGAGGACGCGCAATTTGCGCACCGTCAGCTCGTCGACCTCGAGCGCATTGAAGCGCGCCTTCTTGATGGTGATGCGGCCGACAGAAAGCCGGCCGATCGCCAGTGCCCCGATGGCGATCGCGCCGAACGCCGCGGCGCCCACGGCCAGCGCCAGCAGGCTGGTGGCGGGGAGGGGGCGGGATCGGCGGTACAATTGGCGGGGCATGTTAAATCTCCATCAAGCAGGACCGGAGCTGCATCAGCACTGCATTCGCTTTGCAATTGGCAAGCTCGAGGCGGTTGCGGCGAATTGATCGGCGGCCGAGCGGCCGATTGCGCCACGGCTAGTGTAGTATGCGGTGGCGCAGGCGCCACAAGCTTGAGTCGTTCCGGGCGATCGACTGCCTGGCGGGAGGCCTAGGCAGCCGCTTCGCTGGCGGGGCGTGGTGAGGGTAGGGGCGACGCCTCGGACGCGCTCTCCGGTGCGACGCCCGAGCCGCTACGGGGCCGCATCACCAACTCGATCTCGCGAAGAGCAAAGTAGGAGACCGAATTCGAGCTCGATCCATTTGCGGGCTTCGCCATGGGTGTGGAAGTGCCCGATCTGTTCCAGGGGGCGCTTGAGCCACCAAACCTCGACATGCCAGCCCGACCTGTCCTTGCAAGGACGAACGGATAGGCTCGGACCCTCGGAGTTTGTTGCGGCCATCGGCGGTATCGAGCGAGAATCGAATCAGAAGAGTTGTACATTGTATAACAATTTCTGCCGAAATTTGGTCGCGAAAAATCCCGCGGCGGTTTGACCATCGATCTTAATGAATTGAGGTTGGACGAGACGCGTGATCGAGCCGCCGCACTGTCTTTATCAGGGTTGCTTACGCTACCGGTCAGCGCCCAAGTGGTTGATTTCAGGAACCGGGGTCTCCATCCGGCCGGTGCGCTCGGCTAGCGCTTTGTATTCGGCGGCCATCGCGACAATCGGCGTATTGTCCTGTCCCAGAAGCTCACCCTCGCCAAGGCTACGGCTTCATTCGGCTCGAAGGCAGCGGGAATGACGGGTGCACATCCGTTTGTTGGACATTGAATGCCGCATTAGGAGCCGGATGGATGTGAGCGCCCATCTGTTGGATTGTCAGCGCCGCTTGACGTAAAATGATACCTCAATGGCCGGCGACGCAATGAGCAGTGTTGAATCAATTCGCTGAACGGAAGTTAAGTCGATGCCTGCGGGCCACCGCATATCTTCCGACGCGCTTGGGGCGAAGGCGACTAGGAAAGGTACAACAAATGTCGACCAAAATTAAGCTCGTTCTTGCGGCGGCTCTCATGCTCGGCGCTGGTTCTCTGGCTCAGGCATCTGAAAGTGATGGCGGGAATGAAACCGGAGGGTATGTGTTGCCCGGGAGCATGGTCGGGGTCAATCCGGTCTACCACCAGAGCTTGTTTCCGCAATACGGCCACGCCAGGAGAGCCTACGGCCGTGCCAACACCGCCATTCACTCCGGCGCCCACGACTATGCTTTCGCCCCGTGGGCGTCGCAGGAATAACCACCGTTCAGCGCGCTAAGCGGATCAACGTCGGCGCAACGCGGCGCGGTCCCCCTCGGTCGATGGAATCGAGGGGGCCGTGTCGCTGCACGAACGGGATTGAGCGCGATCAGGCATCGACAACCCGCTTGCCGAATATCCAATCCCCTTTCGCATCATCCCATGACATCGCGACCAAGGCCGCGCTCGACAAGGCGCTGGCGCGGATCAAGGAGCTCGAGGCGAAGCCGGCCGAGAAGCAGGCGCGGCATTTGGTAGAGGACTTCAATCCCGGGACCACAGTCCTGGTTTCCGCAGGGGCTGATGGAGTTGCAGAAGTCCATTGCCCATAGACATTTCTCGCGCATCACGCAGTTCGATCAATCGATTTTCCCGGGCCATCAGGCTGATTTACCCCCACACGTTCATGCCAACAAGATAGGCGCGCACACCAGCAGGGTGTGAGCAGCAAATCACGGAAGACACGACAATGTTTACAAACACGAAGATTGCTCTCGCGGCAGCCCTCATCTTCGGCTCCGCCGCCGCGGCCCTCGCGGCTGATTTTGGTGAAAACCACCAGGATAATGATCGATCTGCGGCCTATGCGGCCAGCACCTCCTACGGTTACGCCGCGACGTCGGCCCGCAGGAATCATACCGCGCACGAGCAAAATCAGAGCCGCTAGATTGGCAGGCGAATCGCCGGCTGACGAAGAGAAACCCGGGGGCCGCGCCTCCGGGCCTTTTTCACCGTTACTGCGTGCCGGTCGATCGGCCAACGGTCGGCGTCGACCACGGCGCTGTGGTAGCGGTAGAGCCCTTCCGCACAGCAGATCAGCAGGCGCCGGACGCTCTGCGTGCGGATATCTCCGAGCGTGACGGGTGGGCCGCTATAGGCGTCCGGTCGACGCTTCGCAGGCGCGTCGTCGTGCGGATCATGGTGGCGCATAATTGACATTTATCAACATTTGACAGTGCCGGGAGGTGGTACTTGTTGATGGACGGCGAAGCCCTAAGCCCCCCGGCACCCAGCTTCCCGTCTGGAAGCCTCGCCGAGTGACGGCCAACTCCTCGGCGGGGCTTCCTTTTGGCCCGCTTCGGAGCGCCCACGACGCACCAGGTTGCCTTCGTGTCGGTATGGGGGATGCCAGGGCAACCGACCAAGCTCGACGATCTTGCGGAGCGCGTCGAATAGGTTTCCGCTCACGCGGGCGCCGCGGGGCTCGTTGTCTCGAGCCAGCCCTTCGACGGCCCGGATGGGTAGGGGTGCCCACGTGCTTCGAGACGATGCGCTCGGCCGCAAGCTTGCAGGCTTGGGCAAAGATCGCCGCGCCGCGCCCTCGAGGTGCTCGCTGTACCGGATTCCCGGTGGGGCGTTGGCGAGAAGCTCGGCAAGCCGGCCCTTGCGGACGCCGCAGCCATTGCCTTCCCTCAGATGTATCTTAAGTTGTCAGCAACCTTTGATTGATACCGTGGCCGGATGGAGTCTGCGCAAGGGGCCCAAATGCGTAGGGATCGCGGTTTCCCCCGGGTAGAAACATCGGTCGCCGCCAAGATTGCCATCCGCGGCAACGCCGCGAGCACGTCCTGTCTCGTGCGTAATCTCTCTGAAGGCGGCGCCTGCCTCCAGATGGCCAGCACCGCTGGGCTACCCTCGGCCTTCGCGCTCGTCTTTGAGACCACCAGCCGCCCTTGCGGGGTGATCTGGAGGACGGACACTCAGCTGGGAGTCACGTTCAGGCCCGATCCTCGCGCGGCGCGGCAAGACCCAAAAACGGCCGTGATCTGAGCGAGGCAGCATGGAACAGTCACGGCATGCGCTTTTGAGGGAGCTCGAGGTCGACGACCGGAGGAGGAGTCCCGACCGGCGACAGGCATCCCGACGAAAGACACTGAGAGCCGGCCGTGTTCAGTGGGGGAACGGTCACTGGTCTGAGTGCGTGGTCCGAAACCTGTCCAACTGGGGCGCGCAGCTGGAGACACGGGGACCGGTTCCGAAAACCTTTGAGCTCCTCATCGGCAATCAGATGTCCTGTTCGTGTTGCGTGGTCTGGCGAGAGGGGAACCGGGTCGGCGTAAAATTTGAGGGGCTTCTCCCACTTCCGGCAGGATCGACAACAATACCGTCATCCTGCAGGCAATATGCGCACCTCTGTCGAGAGTTGGCCAAGCGAGTGAGGTCATCGGACTGCGACCTTCTTCTCCGGATGGCGGACGCGTGGGAAACTTTTGGTCGCCGCTATCGAAGCAAATCGCGGGCAATGGTTAGGACCTGAAGCTGCGCGTTCATGGGCGGTGGCCGGCGACCCGCGCTCGGGCGGGAGGGCTTATCCAGCGGGTCCGGTCGTGCCGGCCTTCTTCACGATCTCATAGCTGGTAATCCGCAACTCTCGATCAACTCGGGCGACGAGCGCGTCCTCGTCGAGGTCGCTTATCTGCTTGTGCAGCGATCAGTCTGCCTTCGGCTTCCATTCGCGCGCGAGCTTCGGTGCCTCAGCGACCTGCGCCCGGTCATTTTCGAGGCCACATTGTTCCGGTGCTTGATCGTTGGCCAATGCCGCCGGCCGCCAGCGGCCTGACATCATCGCGAACGCGCGGGGACTGGGAGGTTGACCATCTCCCAATCCCCGCGGTCCGCCCCCCACCCTATTTCGATTTTTCGGCATCAGGCGAGCGCTGCTCGACGCGATCAGCCACCCGCTCATATGTCTCTGCAATCCGAAGCAGAAGCTGCTTGGTCACATCGTCTGTTGTCTGATCTGCTTTGGCGCGGGCTTTTCCGGCTAGACCACGAAAATATTGCGAATCCGAAACAGGCTGGTCGGGCATGTTACTCCGCGCGAACTTTGCTATCAGGGCCAACCCAGAAACCGGACTTCTTATGCGCAGCCTACAACCGGCGTCTTGTTATTTTGCGCCAAAGTATTGGCGCCGCGCGCCAACAGCGACGCTTGCTCCCGCGCGGCGCCTCCGGCGGCTGCCTCGGAGCGGAATGGAAAGATCGCCCAGAACGTCGCCGCCGGCGCGGTCGGCCTGGTTGTTTGGCCGGTCTGGTTCGCGATGAATACCGCGGCTGCCCTGAACATTCCCGCGCGGTGCAATTATTGTTGGGCCGTTCGCCACGACCGCCCCGGTCGATCTGCTCAATCAGGACTACTACTGCAGCGGCGCCATACGATCCTGGCCCCAGCTCGAGCATTCGTTTGAGGTCGAAGGCGAATTGATCCCGCAGAACGCGGAAGACTTCGTCGGGTAACCGATCATCAACGTCGGCAACGAGTGCGCACACTGCCCTGATCGAGTGATACTTGCCATCGAGGGGTATTCGCTCCGCCTCGGGGAAGCTCGCCTCTCAATCCAAGGCAAAATATTCGATCGCCGCGTCGAAGGCCAAAGCAGACATATTGCAGACACGAACGAATTCTCAGGGAGCCGAACAGCCGGTATAAGCCATTGATTTTGTTGGTGAGCCCGGCGGGATTCGAACCCACGACCCCATGATTAAAAGTCACGTGCTCTACCGACTGAGCTACGGGCTCACTATTCTCGTCACATCAATGGCTTAGGCAAATTCCCTTCAGAAATCGCTTCGCGTGGCTCCAATAGCATGGCGGGCGGTGATGGCAAGCGCGGATTGCGCGTGCCGAACCGCCTGTCGATCGCTAATTGCGCTGCGTGCTGGCGCCGCAAATTCCGATCGCGGCGACGAAGTCCCAGCAGGCGGCGGTGGGTTGCGCTCCGGCCAGGCCCGGCATGGCGCTCAAGAGCGGCTGCACCGTGTGCGGCGGGGGCAGGTTGACGGTGAATCCGCGGGCGCCGAGCTCCCGGTAGCGCTCGGAGTCCTCGATGGTGGGCAGGCGGAGCACCTGAATCCGGTAGAACTCCTCGCGCTCGGCCTCGCCCAGCCCGTCGAAACCGTGCACCAGCCGCCCGTCGGTCGAGAGCACGTAGCGGTGCGGGATGACGTTGTCGAGCTCGCCGCGGTCACCCAGGACGCAGACCAGAAAGTAATGCTCGCCGGCTTCGGCGCCGGTCAGCAGGCTGAGGCCGCCTTCGCCCAAGCCGCGAAACCGCACCCAGTCCCGCCACGACAGCTCCGTCCAGGAGGTCTGGCATTCGTCCCAATGCAAGATGACCGTATTATCGGGCGTGCCCTTCATGTCTTGTCCTGGCGTGGAGCTCATGACGGTCATTCTAGCGAACGGAATTTTTGTCCGGTGGCGCTTGCCGGCGAAACCGCGTGACGGCCGTCCTGGTGCTGCGGTCGCGATCCTTCGCGATCACCCGACCTTGAGGTTTTCCGCCAACTCCTTGCCGCGGTTGCTGGTAACCTCATACTGAACGGTCTGCCCTTCGTTGAGGGTGCTGAGCCCGGCACGCTCGACCGCCGAAATGTGGACGAACACGTCCTTGCCGCCGGCCTGCGGCTGGATGAACCCATAACCCTTGGTCGGATTGAACCACTTCACCGTCCCGGTCGCCATCGTCTGCTCCTGCTTTGCGTGCTTGTGAACTGTGCCTATGCGAACTTTGCCTGCCAGACAACATCTGGCGCTCGATTGCGATCATATTCAAGGCGGCGTGACGGACGATGCCGCCGCGACCCGCGCGGCGCGACCCGCGCGGCTCAGAAATCGGCGCTGCTCAGCTCATAGGAACCTTTGCGGCCGCGCGCATAGACCTTGGCGGCGGTGGCGTAGATCAGGTCGCGATTGGCATCGAAGGCGCCGAGCAGGCCGTCCTCGTCGAAACGGGCCGCGGGCTGGATTTGCTTCAAGGCATCCTCGGTCACGAAAAACGACGCTTCCATCGCGCTGTCGTGCCCCCAGAAGCGCACGGCGCGCCTGGTTGCATCGTACGAACGGCTCTGGTTCGGAAAGCTCAGGGTCATGGTCGGAGGGTCATGGTCGGAGGGTCATGGTCGGGGTGCCGTCGTCGGGGGTGTGCGCGAGGCAATCGGCGCGCCGCCGGCGCGCCGCAACGAGATCGCCGTCACGCCCGCGAGCCGGCCGCGTCGCGGACGCGCAGGTCAGGGATTCTTCTTGCCGGCGTAACCCGGCTTGCCGGGGGCGCGCGCGGCGGCGAACGGGGAGGCAGGCGCCTCGTCCTTTTTCTTGTTCTTGTCTGCCTTCGGTTTCTTCTTCTCTTTGTTGCTTCTCATCTGACCTTTGGCCACATCATTCTCCCATGGCTTGCATGCGATCATGGTTTGCATGCGATGATTCAGGACGAAAACGCGACGCACCACAAATCGTTCATCCGCATCCGCTCGCACCAGCCGGATTGCGCTCGGCGGCGGCGTTGGTCGCCTCGCTCGCGCCGGCCGCGGCCCGGGAAACCCCGGCTTCAGCGGGCCGGCGGCGTGGCGCGGCGCGCCAGCGGATAATCGGTGTTCTCGTACAGGCGGCGGATGCCGTCGGAATCGAATCTCTGCTCCTCCACCTCGAGGTGGGCGCCGATCAGCAGATCCGGCGGCAGCTCCTCGATGGCAAACCGGATGGCTTCCGCCGCCTTGGCGAAACGTCGGTAGCCCATCGGGCGGTTGCCCTTGCGACTGCGCGTGGGAAACAGCTCTGCCGGGGCAGTGTAGTCGAAGGCATTCATGTCGTGATCCTCGGATGGTCCTAAAGAACGTCGGTGCCGCGCCCCTTGCTCGCCACCAAAACGGTGGCATCGGCCCCCATGCCCGTCCAGTCGACCCCTCGTTTGTCGGTCATTTTAGCGAGCATACACGCAATATGCCCTCAAACCTACACAAATTTGCCCGCCAATCAGGACCCGATGTTGTCGTTAATTTTTGATGATGCGCCGGTGTCAGACCCGCGGCGCTTGCTGCCCGCCGAGCCGCAACCGCGCCTGCACGCGTTGGCCGGGCGGGCGAGCGCTCCGCAGGTAAAGCGGGTAGAATCATGCCTTGGATACCTTCGCGGCCGCTGCCGGGCGGGCCCGGTATTATGGGCAGCGCGCCATCCAGCGGGTGTCCCGTCCGGTCATCGAGGTCATCACGCCGTCCTCCACCAGCGCGGTACCGTCCGGGAACAGCGACGACCAGATCCGGATCTTGTCGTTCTCCTTCAACAGCACGATGTCGAGGGTGACACGGTCGTTGCTCATCAGCACCTGCCGCAACGACAGCTTGTCGGGAGCGACCCGCTTGGCGTCGAGGATGTCGTAGATGCTGTCTTCGTAATCAGCCCCCGATTGATATTTCAGCTGCAGACCGCCCGCCGACGTCACCAGATAGGTGGCGCGATTATTGGCCGGGCTGGCATCCTGGCTGCACTCGCCGGCCCAGGTTCCCAACAGGCCGAAATCCTGCAACGCGGCGGTGGCGGACTGGCAATGGGCGAGGGCGGGAAACGCGAGCAGCAATGCCGCGCTCAACAACGTGGTCCGCATGTTTTTTTCTCCAAGCTGATCGGCAGCATAGCCGATGACGGCTGCAGCGGCCAGTGAGCGCGGGCGGCAGGCGGCCGCGATCATTTGGGGCGCAGATCGTAGGTCGTCAGCTGCGCGTCGACCTCGCCGCGCAATCTGGTGAACAGGGCGCGAATGTCCTGGTTGAGCCCGTCGAGCTTGGAGAGCTGCTCCAGCAGGCCGGTTACGCGCTCATCGAACCCCTGCTTGCTCTCGGCGAATTTGGCCGCGCGCTCCGCCAGGGTGGCGTCGCCGTCATGGTCGAGGCGCTCGATGGTGGAGGTGAGCTGGTCGCGAACCGTGTGCAGGGCGTCGACCACGCTCTTGACGCCGCTCCCCGGATGCTCGAGCGGCGCCAGCCGGGTCTTGAGCGCGTCGAGCTCGCCCTGCAGCCGCACGAAACCCGCCAGCATCCCTTCGATCTCGCCGCAGCGGGTTTTCATCCGTTCGGTCGATTGCATGAGCGTGGCCAGGCGGTCGTTGAGGTCGTCCGCCCGAAGGCCGGTCAGGCCCTTCTCCAGGACGTCCTGGGAGTTCTGCAGCTCGACGAACAGCGGCTCGATCAGGCGCCGTTTCTCGATCGTATCGCCGAGCCGCTCGCGCAGCACCTGCTGCTGCTGGCGGCCCATGTCGATGCGGGCCAGCAATCCTTCCTTCTCGTTGCGGCTCTGCTGCAGATGCGTGGTGCGCTCGGCCTCGATCAGGCGCCGCTGCAGCGCGCTCATCGCGTCCTCGGGATCGCTGCGCTCGAGATAGTCGGTGGCCCGGTCGATATCCTTCTGGGCGTCGTCGAGCTCGTCCTGGGCCTTGCGGACGCCGCGGAAGCGGGTCTCCCAGATGTCGTTGGCCTTGCGCTGCTGATCGAGCCGGCCGCTCTCCCACAGGGCGGCTGCGATGAGCCCGAACGGCGCCACGATGATCACCGCCCAGGCGAGCTTCTGCAGGAGCGGCTGCGACTGAACGAGCTCCATCAGGGCGTTCGGCGCATATCCCGAGGCATACACCGCGAACCCGGCGGCCAGCGCGAGGAGAGCGCTGCAAGCAAGAACCAGTATGCGCATCGTTCGACGATCTCCCGCTCCCGCGACCGCAAATCGGTTTCGCCGCCGGCAAGTTGCTCGCGCTTCCTAGCAAAAACCATGCAGACGCGCATCAAATTAGAACGTGCGCCGGTGCAACTCCACCGTGCGGCGGCGTTCAGGCCGTCGGCGATGGTCGTGTGCGGGCGGCGGTTCGATCCTGTCCAAACCGTCCGCGCGGGCCTATAGTTTGAATCGATGGCAGGGCGTTCGGGCGCCGGGAAGCGATCCTGTGCCGCCGCAAGCCGGCCGCGTCCGGACCAGCAAGCCGTCGGCCGGTAACGAATGATCCCGTATAGGGTATGATCTCACCTGCGTCATAGACCGGAGCCAACCTGATGCCGATCGTCAACCGTATCGCCGACTTGCACGGCGATATCACCGCTTGGCGGCGCGACTTTCACGCCCATCCCGAGCTGCTTTACGACGTCCATCGCACGGCAGCTTCGGTGGCCGAGAAGCTCAAGAGCTTCGGCTGCGACGAGGTGGTGTCCGGAATTGGACGCACCGGGGTGGTGGGCGTCATTCACGGCAGCAAAGGCGCGGACACGTCCCGCAAGGTGGTCGGGCTGCGTGCCGACATGGATGCGCTGCCGATCCAGGAAGCGAACGAGGTGTCCTACAAGTCGACCGTGCCGGGGAAGATGCACGCCTGCGGCCATGACGGGCATACCGCAATGCTCTTGGGCGCGGCGCGCTATCTGGCCGAGACCCGCAATTTCGCCGGCACTGCGGTGGTCATTTTCCAGCCGGCCGAGGAGGGCGGCGCCGGCGGCAAGGCCATGGTGCAGGACGGCCTGATGGAGCGCTTCCGCATCGAGGAAGTCTACGGGATGCACAATTACCCGGGGCTGCCGGTCGGACAGTTCGCGATCCGCCCGGGGGCCCTGATGGCGTCCGCCGACCGCCTGACCATCCAGATCGAAGGCCACGGCGGGCACGCGGCGCGGCCGCATCTCACCATCGATTCCGTCCTGGTCGGCGCCCAGATCATCAACCAGATTCAGTCGATCGTGGCGCGCAACGTCGACCCGCTGCAATCTGCGGTCATATCGATCTGCATGTTCCAGGCCGGCTCAACCGACAACGTGATCCCGCAGACCGCGTTCCTGCGCGGCACCGCGCGCAGTCTCAACCCGCAGGTGCGCGATCTCCTGGAGGAGCGACTGCGCGAGGTGGTGGAGGGGACCGCGCGGCTCTACGGCGCCAAGGTCACCTTCACCTACAAGCGCGACTACCCGGTGACCCGCAATCACGAGCGGCAGACCGCGTTCGCCTCCGGGGTCGCGGCCGATGTGGTCGGACGCGAGCGGGTGGATGAGAGCACGCCGCCGGTGATGGGGGCGGAGGATTTTTCCTTCATGCTGGAGGCGCGGCCCGGCGCCTTCATCTTCGTCGGCAACGGCGACAGCGCCGGCTTGCACCACCCGGCCTACGACTTCAACGACGAGGTGATCCCGGTCGGGACCTCGTATTGGGTGAAGCTGGTGGAGACGGCACTGCGGGCCTAAGGGCCTGTGCGCGCCGGGCGGCAAGACCGCGCGCTCGTTACTGCACCTCGACCCGGTTGTCGGCCGGCAGCACCGGCAGCTGCGCGGGCGCCTCGGCGACCGGAGCGGGACCCTGGAGGTTCTCGGCGACCTTGGCCTCGACGCTGCGCCAATAGGCGAACTCGTTGAAGCGCGAGCCTTCGATCAGGGCGAGCGCGATGGCGGCCAGGAACGGCAGGCTCTGGACCACCAGTACCGCGGCAAACAGGTTGATCTCGTGAATCTGCTTGTAATTGGTCATCACCACCAGGGCGGCGCCGATCAGCAGCAAGGCCGCCAAAACGCCTTCCCAGAAAGCGGGGAAATCGGGGCCCTTGCGCGTGGTGCCGCCTTTGGCGGTGCGCATGAACGGCGCGGTCTCGGTCAGGATGCCGGCGCCGACCGCGCGCGCCACCGTCAGCTGAACCGACATCGCGGCCAGCACCGCGCCGACCATCTGCCTGGCCGGTATCGCCACCCTCAGGCGGTAGAGCGAGACGAAGTGGACCGAGGTGACCACGAAGGCGGCCAGGATCGGCAGCGTGAGAATCTTGTCCGGGATCGCGATTCCGCCGAAGGCGACCACCGGAACCCAGACCAGATTGAGGATCGCGACCGCCACCCCGATGGTCTCGGCTCCGAGCCAATTGAGCCAGCCGAGCCCGAACTCGCGCTTCTGCTCGGGCGCGAGCCGCCGCGCGCGCGGCAAGAGCTGGCGCCAGTGCTTCTTGAAAATCTGGAATCCGCCATAGGCCCAGCGGTAGCGCTGCTTCTTGTAGGCCTCGAAGGTGTCGGGCAGGAGGCCGTGGCCGTAGCGGCGGTTGGTGTAGTGAATCTGCCAGCCGTGCTCCAGCATGGTCAGGCCGAGATCGGTGTCCTCGCAGATGGTGTCGCTCGACCAGTTGCCGGCGGCCTCGATGGCGGCGCGGCGCATCAGGCACATGGTGCCGTGCGCGATGATGGCATTGGCCTCATTGCGCATGACCATGCCGATATCGAAGAAACCGGCATATTCGGTGTTCATGGCATGATGCATGAGGGTGCGATCGCCGTCCCGATGGTCCTGCGGCGCCTGCACGATGCCGACCTGCGGATCCGCGAAGGCCGGGACCAGGTCCTTGAGCCAGTCGGGATGCACCACATAGTCGGCGTCGATGATGCCGATGATGGCGGCATCGGGGGCGGTGTGGGCGAGCGCCAGGCGTAACGCGCCGGCTTTGAACCCGGCCAGGTTGTCGGCGTTGACGAACTTGAAGCGCTCGCCGAGCGTGCGGCAATGCTCCTCGATCGGCAGCCAATAGGCCGGATCGGGGGTGTTGTTGATGACCACCACGCATTCGAGGTCCGGATATTGCAGGCGGGCGACGGCATCGAGCGTCGCCTTGAGCATGTCCGGCGGCTCCCGGTAGGCCGGGATATGGATCGACACCTTGGGGGCGAATCCCGCCGGTGCCGGCATCGGCCCCCGGATCAGCCGCCGCGGGCTGCGCCCGAAAGCGACGGCCGCGATCTCCTCGACCCGGGCGAGCGCAATGAACACCAGCGGAATCAGGAGGATAACGCCGAGTCCGAAAGCAAAGACGGCGCCGGGCACGAAGTAATGCCCGTTCCAGAAGGCGAACACGACCGCGAACCAGGCGCCGACCCCGTTGGCGGCGATCGCCAGGGTGGTGGCCTCGCCATTGGTGGCGTGGGTCTTCGCCAGGATCGGCAGCGACAGCAGGAGGCCGAGCAGGACAGCGAGACCCGCGACCCTGCCATAGTCCGGATCGCTGATCGGCCCGGTCCAGGCGAACTTGGCCTGCCGGGCAGCGTCGAACACGCCCCAATAGGCGCCGACGCTGCCCTCGTTGGTCTTCCAGGGCTGGTCGAAGGCTTCGATGAGATTGTAGTCGATCCCATAGGCCTCGGCGCGCGCGGTGAAATCGCGCAGCACGGTGGCCTGCTCGATGCGGCCGGGATCGGATTTCTGGTAATTATACCCGGCGCTCGGCCAGCCGAATTCGGCGACCACAATGCGCTTGCCCGGGTAATCGCGGCGCAGCTCGTCGTAGTGGGAGACGCCCCATTCGACCGCCTGGCTCGCCGGCGCCCCCTCCCAGTAGGGCAGGATATGGGCGGCGATGAAGTCGACCGCGGAGGCGAGCTCGGGGTGGTCCCGCCAGTCCGACCAGATCTGGCCGGTGGTGACCGGAACCGGGCTATGGCGCTTGACCCATTGGAGAATGGTGATCTGGGCCGCGACGCTGCGCTCCACCTTCAGCTCGTCCAGGAAGTCGTCGAGCGACCGCTTGTCGCCTTTGAATTGCTCGGGCGAGCGCAACCGCTTCTCGGTTTCCGCCTGCAGCCGCTTGTCGGCTTCCGCCCGCAGCGCCGCGTCGATCCTGTCCTTCTTCAAGCCGTCGATGAGCTTGAGCAGCGAGGTGCCGTCACCCTTGGGGAGCGACTTTTTCAGCTTCTCGGCTTCCGCGCGCAACGCCGGCTCGTCAAAGGCGAGCCCGCTGAGCTTGATGGTGTCGACCCGGTCCTTGCTCTCGACCCTGATCTCGGCCACCTCGGCGAGCGACCTGGTCTTGATGGTCTCGTTTCCGACCACCAGGGCGCTGACATTGGTATAGCGGCGGGCGAGATCGATCGCGGCCTGGATTTCCTGGCCGTCGCGCTCCACCCGGTCGTCGAGCCAGATGCCGACCGCCACCTTCAGCCCGACCTCGGACGCGATGGCGGGCACTTGCTCGAGCCCGCCGGTGGCCGAATAGGTCCGGATGGCGCGGGCATAGGGCGTTATGAGCTTAAGGTCGGTGCGAATTTGCGCCGCGGTCGGCCGGTCGCCCAGGTCGGGATGCTGGGAACGGGCGTAGGGCGAATAGGAGATGCTGGCCAGCGGACCGTCGAAATCGGGAACCGGCTGTTGGCGCTGGAGCAGGGCCCAAAGTCCAGCGTGCACGCACACGACGAGCGCGACTACGGCGGCGACGGAGCGCATGAGAGGGTAACCACGCGGGGCAGGATACAGAGGCCCGAACCCGTCCCCAAGGTTCGACCAGGATCATCGTTTGTTTGAACGATACCCTGATCAGAGGCGTTGAACAAGTTAGTCGGACGTCATGGCGAATTCAAGACTACCAACAACTCAACCAGAAAATAGTTCCGCGCTTGGTGGGCGAAAAATGCATTGAACGGATGAACATTCGTACAGGCTGCGGCCCTGCCGGATGAATTGCGTGACCGGTCGGCGCGTCCGCTCTGGGCGCGGTCAAACGACGGTAAGCCGATGGCAGGCGCGGCGATGGTCCCTGGTATTATTGAGCTTGCGAGGGCGGCGTCGCCGAAGCCGCCGCCGGCGGCGCGATCACCGGATCGGTATTGGGGTTGATCCAGCAGGTATGGATGCGCGCACCGAGCGAGTCCGGCGCCTTGGGATCGATGTTTCCCTGCCGCACGACGCAGCGGAAGGCGGTCTGGATGTGGCCGGCCGGGCAGCCGAACCGGTCGTAGAGGTCGAGGTGCCGGAAGGCGGTATCCAGATCGTCGCGCCACAGCAGGCTGACCACCCGCCGTCCCAGCCACATGCATTCCGGATTGGCGGCCGGGCCGCCCAGGAGTTTCTCGGCCTCGGCGTATTCGTCGATCTTCTTGGCGCCATCCTTGCCATTGTCGCCGGCGGCAGGGCGCTGGTCCGTGGCCTTCGGGTCAGGACCCTGGGCGAGGGTCGGGTGGACGGCGATGGTCAAGAAAGTCACGCCAAGCACGGCGGCGGCAACACGCATACTGTCGAGGCGCATGGTGTCTCTGAATTTGTTGGGCCGTCGGCGGCCTGTTTCCCCCACATGCACACCGGTTCGGTCAAACCGCGGCCGGAACCGCAGCGGTCGCCAAATCGGTCGCCACAAGCGCAATGGCGGGCTCCTTTTGGGATGGCGTCCTGCGCGCTGCAGCTTGATTAAAGCAGCACATCGGCACGTCGCCAATATGGCGGCGCAAAAATTCCTCGCGATGGAGCGAGGCGTAAAGCCGCGACGCCCGCTGGAGGTAACGCGTCCTATGCTGCAGCGCACAATGGCGGTCTGGCCAGAAAAACCGGGTTGCGGCGTCGGGCCGCGACCTTGAGCGACAGCTCCCTTGGCACGCTCTCGCCCGCACGGTAAGCGGAGCCTCGGGGGACAGGGATTGCGGATGCGCCTCGGGGCCGTTCTTTTCGTGCTGACGGCGGCGGCGATCGTCGCGGCCTGGGGCTGGCTTGGCGCCGCGGTCGAGATGCCGGCATCGCCGCTGGCTCAGGGCGAAAAAATTCCATGCGTGTCCTATGCGCCGTTTCGGGGCAATCAGGATCCGTTCGGGCCCGACGTTCCGATCGACCCGCGGCAGATCGAGGAAGACCTCCTCGCCCTCAAGCCGCTGACCGACTGCATCCGCACCTACTCGGTGGATCACGGGCTCGACCAGATCCCCGAGATCGCGGGTCGCCACGGCATGAAAGTGATGCTGGGCCTGTGGCTTTCCAGCCTGCCCGAGCTCAGCCGCCACCAGACCGAGACTGCGATCGCGCTCGCCCAGCGCTTTCCCGACGTGATCCAATCCATCGTGGTCGGCAACGAGGTCTTGCTGCGCGGGGAGATGTCGGCCCCCGACCTCGCCAATACCATTCGGGCCGTCAAGGCGCAGGTCACCATGCCGGTCACCTACGCGGATGTGTGGGAGTTCTGGCTGCGCTACCGGGACATCGCGGCGGCAGTCGATTTCATCACCATTCACATCCTGCCCTATTGGGAGGATTTCCCGATCCCGGTGCAGGACGCCGCCGCCCACGTGGAGAGCATCCGCAAGGACGTGGCGGCCGCCTTTCCGGGCCGCGAGATACTGATCGGCGAGTTCGGCTGGCCGAGCGCCGGGCGCATGCGCGAGGGGGCGCTGCCGTCGCGCGCCAATCAGGCGCGCGCCGTCCAGGAGGTGCTGGCGCAGGCCAAACGCGAGAGCTACCGGGTCAATGTGATCGAAGCCTTCGATCAGCCTTGGAAACGACAGCTCGAAGGTACGGTCGGGGGACATTGGGGCCTGTACGACGCCTATGACCGCCAGGCCAAATTCAACTGGGGAACGCCGGTCTCCAACCATCCCGGATGGCGCATCCAGGCCGGCGGCGGGGTCGCGCTCGCCGCCGCGATGTTCGCAGCCGCGCTGGCGATGCGGCGCCGGCGCGGCGTTGCGTTGGCGCCCGCCCAGTGGCTCGCCATCGCCGCGATGGCGGTGGTGTGCGGAACGCTCATCGGCTGGACGGTGGAGAACATCAGGATCGAGAGCCTCCACAGCGGCGATTGGTTGCGCTCCTTGGCTTGGGCCTTGGTCGCGCTGGTCGCCCCGCTGGCCTGCGCGGGGGCCGCGGCGTCCGGGACGTCGGTGCCGGGGTTCGCTGTCCTGCTTGGCGGCAGTGCGCCGCGCCCGCGCTCCCGGCTCGCAATCCTGCTCGGAGCGTTTCAGATCGTGCTGGCGGTCCTGGCCATGCAGGCTGCGCTCGGGCTCGATTTCGATCCGCGCTACCGCGATTTTCCGTTCGCGCCATTGACTGGGGGCGCCTTTCCGTTCCTGGCGCTCAGGGTGTTGCAGCGTTTCGGGCCGAGCGCGCGCGAGCCGGGGGCGGCGAAACCGGTTGCAACCGAGTCCGAGCCGCTCGCCCATGGGGCGGCCGCTCTGGCCGCCGAGGTCGCCACGGCGGTGATGCTGAGCCTGTCGAGCGTCTACATCATCTTCAATGAGAGCATCGCCAACTGGCAGGCGTTGTGGTTCTGCGCCGGCCTGCTGGCGTTGGTCAGTAGTATTCTGGGGCGGGAGCGCGACGCGCCAGGCTGACAACCAGGAGTGCAACCGCGAGGCCGGACAAATCAGCATTGTGCAGCACCAGCCCGAAGGCGGCTGCCGCGAGCGCGATCGAGACCAAGAGCACCGATGGCCGCAGCAGGTTGAGAAGGGCCGCCGAGAGGGCGATCCAGCCGAACGCCGAATGATTGAACAGGATGATGACCAGCCTGAAAGTCGTGCACAGCCAAGTCTGGAGGCCGGCCTGGCAGGCCAGCGCGACGGTGGCATATTCGATCGCCAGATAGCGAAGATAGAGCGCTTCGCCGAGCGCCAGAAAGCCGATCGCCAGCAGCCAATTGGTCTGGCGCGCGGTCGGGAGAAAAAGCCGTGACGGCATCGGGGGGCCAAAATGGTAAAACGGACCACCGCGATCCTGCGAGGCCGGCCGGGTTCGGTCAAGCCGGAGCCGTGGTCATTTCCAGTTGAAGGCCCGCAGGTGCAGCAGCGGGGTCGACGATGGCGGCGGTGGCGGCGACTCCGTCGCCGCGTGGCGCGATGTCGCCGACGTCGCCTTGCCGGCCCGCTCCGATTTGGCTGCCGGCGCGGTTTTGATGGCCGGCCCCGCATCGATCATCGACAGGCGCTGGCCCTCAAAGGCGACCGGTTGGCAATAGTGGTGGGTGGCCGACAGCGTTCCGCACAGGCGCGAGGCCAGCTCCACGTCGGCGATCGGACCGACGACGAGCCTCAGTTCCGGGCCATGGGTCTTGCCGTTTTCCCGCACCGTGACCACCGGATAGGCCTCCTCGGGCCACTCCGCCTCGGTTGTCCTGGTCGACTTCCAAAGAGTCCGCAGGCCCTCGTAATTGCTGGCACCCCCAACATCGATGCCGAGCCCCGCCGCCATCGCGAGCGGCTCGGTTGACGCGCTCATCCGGCCCGGATCGGACGCGGATGCCACCATCCGATTGCCGGCCGCGGGGGCCGTCGGGGCGGCGGCGTCGGAAGCTGCGGTCGTGGCGGGAGCGGGTGCCGGGGTTAGGGCGGCTTCCTTGGCCGGCGCTGCCAGGGTTTCCGTCCGTGCAACCGGTGCTTCCGGTCGCACCACCGTTGCTTCGGCGCGCACAACCGGCGCATCGGGTCGCGTCAGGGCTGTTTCGGGCCGCGTTGCCGCAGCCGTACCGGCGGCGGTTGATGAGCTTGCCGGTGGCGATGGCGACGCGGCCGGCTGCGGGCCGGTCCCATCGCGCTTGAGCGTGCCGGTGACGCCGTCGAGATTGTGCTCGAGCGCGGCGATGCGGGCGAGCGCCTGATCGCGATCGGCGGCAAGCGCGCGCACGGTCTCGGCCAAGCGCGGGGTCTCCTCCGCGGTCTCGCCTGGGATTCGCGTCTGTGCCTGTGTCGGACCCGCGTTGGCCTGGCCGGAGGTGATTTGGCCGGGTGCAGTCTGCCGGTGCGATCCCGCGTTCGAATAGCCAGATATGGCTGCGGCAAGGAGCGCAAAGGTGGCGAGGCCGCCCCAGATCGCCAGCCGCCACAACGCCGGCATGCCCGGTTGCGACACCTTGGCGCTCCAATTGACGTTATATGTTTGCTCCGCCATGCCTTAACTGCTCTGCCGCAACGGCACCTTTGGCTCGCGAATCAGATCGTTGAAAACACTAGCAGAATCCCGCCGTTTTTGGTGTGTCCGCCGGTAAATTTGGCAACCTGGACGGCTTTTCCGCCGTTGCCGGCCAGGATAAGAGGAGCCGAAGTCTCAAGATGGTCGAGCCCCATGGTTGGTAGGACTTGCCTTGCAGTCGTGCTCGCAGCCGGCGAGGGCACCCGCATGCGCGCCGCGCGGCCGAAGGTCCTGCATGAGATCGCCGGCCGCTCGCTGCTGGCGCATGCGCTCGGCGTGCTGCGCGCCGCCGGCGGAATCTCCGTCGCGGTGGTGGTCGGGCCGGCCGCCGGGGCGGTGGCGGCCGAGGCCGAGCGCGCCTGCCCGGGCGCCGAGATTTTCGTGCAGGCCGATCGCCGCGGCACCGCCCATGCGGTGCTGGCCGCGAAGGTCGCCATTGCCCGGGCGCCCGACGATGTGCTGATCGTTTTCGCCGATACGCCGCTCGTCAGGCCGCAGACGCTGGCGCGCATGCGGGAGGCGATCGCGCAGGGCGCCGCCGTCGCGGTGCTGGGATTTCGGTCGCGCGATCCGAGCGGCTATGGCCGGCTGGTGCAGGAGGGCGGGGAGCTCGCCGCCATCCGCGAGGAGCTCGACGCGAGCGCGGCCGAGCGCGCCATCGGGCTCTGCAACGGCGGCTTGATGGCCTTGGCCGGAGCCACCGCGCTCGCCATCCTGGAGCGGATCGGCAACCACAATCGCAAGGGCGAGTTCTATCTCACCGACGCGGTCGCGATCGCCCGGGCGATGCGGCTCAAGGCGATCGCCATCGAGACCGAGGAGGACGAAGTGCGCGGCATCAACACCAAGGCGCAGCTGGCGGAGACCGAAGCGGCCATGCAGCAGCGGCTGCGCGCCGCAGCGCTCGCGGCCGGTGTCACCCTGGTGGCGCCCGAGACCGTGTTCCTGTCGGCCGACACCACGTTCGGCCGCGACGTGGTGGTCGAGCCCTTCGTGGTGCTCGGCCCCGGCGTCACGGTCGAGGACAATGCGGTGATCCGCTCGTTCTCGCATCTCGAGCGGGCGCATGTGGGCAAGGGCGCGCTGGTCGGGCCCTACGCGCGGCTGCGGCCAGGCGCGCAGCTCGGCGAAGGCGTGCATATCGGCAACTTCGTCGAGGTGAAGGAGGCGACCATCGAGGCCGGCGCCAAGGCCAATCATCTCGCCTATATCGGCGACGCGCGGGTCGGCGCAGGCTCGAATATCGGCGCCGGCACCATCGTGTGCAATTTTGACGGGGCGGCCAAGCACCACACCGACATCGGCAAGGACGTCTTCATCGGCTCGAACTCCGCCCTGGTGGCGCCGGTCAGGATCGGCGACGGCGCCTATGTGGCCACCGGCTCGGTGATCACCCAGGATGTTCCCCCCGACGCGCTCGCCATAGGGCGCAGCCGGCAGGTGATCAAGGAGAACCGGGCGGCCCGCCTGCGCAGCCTCAAGGCGGCGGCCAAGAAGAAGACTCCGGCGGCCGAGTAGCCGGTTGGCGTTGCGTTCGTCGTGTTAGGCTTAATTGTCACAAGTTGACACGGATAGTGATTTCCTTGTCAGCATTCACGCCGCCTACACCAATACCGGGACCATGATCGGCGCGGGGAGGGCTTGAGCCAGATGTGCGGTATCGTCGGCATTCTCGGACGCGAGCCGGTGGCGGAGCAACTGGTCGACGCGCTCAAGCGCCTCGAATATCGCGGCTACGACTCCGCCGGCGTCGCCACCCTGGAGGCGGGCCGGCTCACCCGCCGGCGCGCGGAGGGCAAGCTGCGCAATCTCGAGACCAAGCTGCGGGCGCAGCCGCTCATGGGCATCATCGGCATCGGCCATACGCGCTGGGCCACCCACGGCAAGCCGAACGAGAACAATGCCCATCCGCATGCCACCGACAGCTTGGCGGTGGTGCATAACGGCATCATCGAGAACTTCCGCGAGCTGCGCGAGGAGCTGGAGCAGCAAGGCGCGAAATTCGGGACCGAGACCGACACCGAGGTGATCGCCCATCTGGTGACGCAGGAGATGAAGCAGGGCCGCTCGCCGGTCGCCGCGGTGGCGGCGGCGCTGCCGCGGCTGCGCGGCGCCTTCGCGCTCGCGTTTCTGTTCGAGGGCGAGGAGGACCTGCTGATCGGCGCCCGCAAGGGCTCGCCGCTCGCGGTCGGCTACGGTGCCGGCGAGATGTATCTGGGCTCGGACGCGATCGCGCTCGCCCCGTTCACCGACACCCTCGCCTACTTGGATGACGGCGACACGGCGATCCTCAACCGCAAGGGCGTAGAAATCCACGACGCCCACGGCTCGACCGTGGAACGGGCGGTGGTAAAATCCGCGGCTTCCGCCTTTCTGGTCGACAAGGGCAACCATCGCCATTTCATGGCGAAGGAAATCCACGAGCAGCCCGAGGTGGCCGGCCACACGCTGGCGCATTATCTCGACATGGCGGAGGAGCGGGTGGCGCTGCCGGCGCCGCTGCCGTTCGACCTGCGCGCGCTCGAGCGGATCTCGATCGCCGCATGCGGCACCGCCTATTACGCCGGGCTGATCGCCAAATACTGGTTCGAGCGTTTCGCCCGTCTGCCGGTCGAGATCGACGTGGCGTCCGAGTTCCGCTACCGCGAGGTGCCGCTGCGGCCGGGTGGCCTCGCGATCTTCGTGTCGCAATCGGGCGAGACCGCCGACACGCTGGCGACGCTGCGCTACGCCCGGGAGCACAAGCAGCACGTGCTTTCGGTCGTCAACGTGCCGACCTCGACCATCGCGCGCGAGAGCGACGTGGTGATGCCGACGCTGGCCGGACCCGAGATCGGCGTGGCCTCGACCAAGGCCTTCACCTGCCAGCTCGCGGTGCTGGCCGCGCTCGCGATCGCGGCCGGGCGCGCGCGCGGCGTGCTCTCGGACGCCGACGAGCGCAAGCTGGTGCGCGGGCTGATCGAGGTACCGCGCCACATGGCGCAGGCGCTGGCGCTGGAGCCGCAGATCGAGCATCTGGCGCGCGATCTCGCCAAGAGCCGCGACGTGCTCTATCTGGGGCGCGGGACCAGCTATCCGCTGGCGCTCGAGGGCGCGCTCAAGCTCAAGGAAATCTCTTATATCCATGCCGAAGGCTATGCGGCGGGCGAGCTCAAGCATGGTCCGATCGCGCTGATCGACGAGACCATGCCGGTGATCGTGATCGCGCCGCACGACCGGGTGTTCGACAAGACCGTGTCCAACATGCAGGAGGTCGCCGCCCGCGGCGGCCGCATCATCCTGGTCACCGATCCCAAGGGCGCCCATGAGGCGCATGTCGAATCGGCCGCCAAGATCGTGCTGCCCGACATGGCGGCGACGGTGACGCCTCTGGTCTACGCCATACCGGTGCAGCTGCTCGCCTATCATACGGCGGTGGTGATGGGTACCGATGTCGACCAGCCGCGCAACCTCGCCAAGTCGGTGACGGTGGAGTGACGCGGCAAGGCGCCGCAGGCATGCTTTTTTCCTGAAAATGCTCTAGTCCTGGTGTCGGACTCGCCGGTGCGGGTGCAAACAGGTAGTCTCGACGATGGCCGGGCGCTTACGATATTCGCGTGGATTGCATGAGCGACCTTGACCGGAATTCTGCGATGGCCACGGCCGTGCCGGCGCCGGGCGAGGAGATCCAGTCGCGTTCGCCGCCGCCGGTCCCCTCGCATCACGGCATGATGAGCCGCATCCGGAATTATTTCCTGACCGGGCTGGTGCTGGTCGGGCCGCTGTTCATCACCGCCAACCTCACCTGGTGGTTCATCAACTGGGTCGACGACCTGGTGCGGCCGTTCATTCCGGCCGCCTACCGCCCCGAGACCTACCTGCCGATGCACATCCCCGGCACCGGCCTCATCATCGCGTTTCTCACGCTGACGCTGCTCGGGTTCCTCACCGCCAACCTGGTCGGGCGCACGCTGGTGGAGTTCGGCGAGAGCGTCCTCAACCGCATGCCGGTGGTGCGGCCGATCTACAAGAGCCTCAAGCAGATTTTCGAGACCCTGTTCTCGAACTCGGGCTCGAGCTTCCGCCGCGTCGGGCTGGTCGAGTTCCCGGCGCCCGGCATGTGGTCGCTGGTGTTTCTGTCGCAGCCGCCGGGTGCCAACATCGCGGCCCGCTTGCCCGACGCCGAGCACATCTCGGCCTTCATGCCCTGCACCCCCAACCCGACCACCGGCTTCTTCTTCTACCTGCCGCGCCGCGACGTGATCGATCTCGACATCACGGTGGAGACCGCGATGACGCTGCTGATGTCGGCCGGCATGGCGCAATCGGGGGAAGACGACCCGCAGAAGAGGCTCGCCGCGCTCGCCGAGATCGCCCGCGCGCGCTCATCGCAACCGCGCCGCAGCGTCGAGCCGGTGAAGTGATCTGTTGGCTCGGGCCTCGCTGCTGGCGTCAGCTAGCCGGCGGCCATGCCGCGCTTTCTGAGTCACCCACGTTTTGCGGCGAGACCGCAAGCAAGGCGTGGGTGGCCGGGACAAGCCCGGCCATGACGATGGGGTGACCGCTCAGTTTACCCAACGCAAACTCGGTCCCCTCGCACTCACCCGGCCCGGATCAGCCGCACCGCTTCGTCCCGCTCGAACAGATAGAGCAGCTTGCGCACCGCCTCGCCGCGCGGGGTGCTCAGGGTGGGGTCGCGCGCCAGCATGAGCGCCGCATCGTCGCGCGCGGCGCCGATATATTTGCCGTGAACCTCGACCCGGGCGACCCTGAAGGCAGGCAGGCCGGATTGGCGGGTGCCGAGCACGTCACCTTCGCCGCGCAGCCGCAAATCCTCCTCGGCGATGCGAAAGCCGTCCTCGGTCTCGCGCATGATCTTGAGCCTCGCGGTCGCGGTCTCGCCGAGCGGGCCCTTGTAGAGCAGGAGGCAGGTCGAATGGGCGGAGCCGCGGCCGGTGCGTCCGCGCAGCTGATGCAGCTGCGCGAGCCCGAAGCGCTCGGCGTGCTCGATCACCATCACGCTCGCCTCCGGCACGTCGACCCCGACCTCGATCACGGTGGTGGCGACCAGAAGCCGGGTCTCGCCGGCCGCAAAGCGTTCCATGGCGCGATCCTTGTCGGCACCCTTCTGGCGGCCATGCACCAGGCCGACCAGCGCGCCGAAGCGCCCTTGCAGCTCGGCGAAGCGATCCTGCGCGGCGGCGAGGTCGACGTTCTCGGATTCCTCGACCAGCGGGCAGACCCAATAGACCCGGCGCCCCTCGGCGAGCGCGCGGCTCACCGCCTCGACCACCTCGCCGTGGCGCTCGTTCGGAACGGTGCGGGTATCGACCGGCTGGCGCCCGGCCGGCTTCTCGCGCAGCTCCGAAATATCCATGTCGCCGAAATAGGTCAGCACCAATGTGCGCGGGATCGGGGTTGCGGTCATCACCAGCACGTCGACGGCTTCGCCCTTGCGGGCGAGCGCGAGACGCTGGTGAACCCCGAAGCGGTGCTGCTCGTCCACGATCGCGAGCGCAAGGTCGCGGAACGCGACGTCGTCCTGGAACACCGCGTGGGTGCCGATGAGGACGTGGATGTCGCCGAAGACGAGCCGATCGAGGATGGCGGCGCGCTCGGCGCCGCGCTCGCGGCCGGTGAGAATGGCGACATTGATGCCGGCAGCGGCCGCGAGCGGCGCCACGGTGTTGAAATGCTGGCGCGCCAGCAATTCGGTCGGCGCCATCAGGGCGGCCTGCCGGCCGGACTCGACCGCGGCGGCGGCCGCCAGCAACGCCACCACGGTCTTGCCGGAGCCGACATCGCCCTGCAGCAGCCGCAGCATGCGCTCGGGCTTGGCGAGATCGGCGATGATCTCGGCGACGGCGCGGGTCTGCGACGGCGTGAGCGAGAACGGCAGGGCCTCGATCAGCTTTTTCCGCAAGTGCCCGGTGCCCGGCGTCGCCCGGCCGGCCGGCCGGCGCAGATGGGCGCGCACCAGCGCGAGCGCGACCTGGCCGGCCAGCAATTCGTCATAGGCGAGCCGCGACCAGGCCAATCCTTCCGGTAGGACGTCGGTCGGCTCGGCCGGGCGGTGCAGGACGCGCAGCGCCGCGCCGAAGTCGGGAAACCGCTCGCGCGCGAGCCAGCCAGGCTCCTGCCACTCGGGCAGCTCGGGTATCCGCGCCACCGCGGCATCGGCGGCCCGGCGCACCTGGTTGAGGCCCAGGCCCTCGGTCAGCGGATAGACGGGTTCCACCAGCGGCAGCTTGGCCAGATCCGCTTCGCTCACCACCCGGTCGGGATGCACCATCTGCAGCATGCCGTCATAGATCGCGGCAGTGCCGGAGACGTAGCGCAGCGCGCCGACCGGCAAGAGCTTCTCGAGATAGTCTTTGCGGGCCTTGAAATAGGTGAGCACGATGTCGCCGGTGTCGTCGCTGGCATAGATCAGGTAGGGGGCGCGCGGATTCCGCGGCGGTGGCGGGCGATGCCGGTCGACCTTGACCGCCACGGTGACGATCTGGCCGGACGCCACATCGCGCAGCTTCGGCCGCGCCCGGCGATCGATGGTGCCGGACGGCAGGTGAAACACGAGATCGATCACCCGCGCCGGCGCTTCGCCGCGGCCGGTGAGACGCCCGAACAGCTTGTCCTGCTTCGGCCCGACCCCGGGGAGGCTGGTCAGCGGCGCAAACAGCGGATTGAGGACGGCAGGCCGCATCTGGATGTCCGGGCGGGGAGCTGACGGCTATCTAATGCGAACAATTCGGTCTGTCGCCGGTATTTCGATAGGACTGGCGAGGGAACAACGCAGCGAATCATCCGTTTCCCGGGCGTCACTCCCGCAATTCCGCATCCGGCCGCACTGATCGCGCGCGGGGTGACGAACACAGGGAGGTATTGATGTAATCGCGCTTATCATACGGCAAGGCTTATCCGGATGCCTTCAAGGCCATGCTGGCGTTCAGCCAAGCAGTCGAGAACACGGGTCTTCCCCCGCAGCTGATCGACCTGGTCAATTATCGGGTCTCCCAGCTCAACGGCTGCGCTTACTGCCTCGACATGCATTCAAAAGATATGCGGGCCCGCGGCGAGACCGAGCAGCGGCTCTATATGATCAGTGCGTGGCGCGAGGTGCCGCAGCTCTACAGCAGCCGCGAGCGCGCCGCGCTGGCCTGGGCCGAGGCCGTCACAAGGCTGGATGACCAGGAGGTTCCGGATGCGGTCTACGACCTGGCGTGCCGGGAGTTCAGCGAGGCCGAGTTGACGCAGCTGACCCTGGCGGTGGTCGCGATCAACAGCTGGAACCGTTTCAACGTGGCGTTCAAGACGCCGGCCGGGAACTAGCAATCGGCGGTCGCGCGCAAGACTGGCTGAAGACTGGCTGAAGACCGGCTAAAGGCGCGCCTTCAGGCCGGCTCGAGCAGCCGCGGGCCGGCGCCTTTTTCGGCGAGCTCGTCGGAGGGGTTGCGCAGCGGGCACGCGGTCATCGACAGGCAACCGCAACCGATGCAGTCATCGAGCCGGTCGCGCAGCTGGGTGAGCTTGCGGATGCGGCCGTCCAGCTCCATGCGCCAGGCGGTCGACAGCTTGCGCCAGTCCTCGATCGTGGGCGCGCGATGCTCGGGCAGCGCCGCCAGCGCCTGCTGGATGGTGGCGAGCGGGATGCCGGCCTTTTGCGCCACCTTGATGGTGGCGATGCGCCGCAGCACGCCGCGCGCATAGCGCCGCTGGTTGCCGGGGCTGCGGGAGCTGCGGATCAGCCCCTTGGCCTCGTAGAAGTGCAGGGTCGAGACGGCCACGCCGCTGCGTTTCGCCGCCTCTCCGACGCTCAGCTCGACGTGAACCTTGCCGCCATCGCTCTCATTCACAAATCACCTCTTGACCTCAAGTATGGTTGAGGTTGTACGCAGGGTTCGGCCCATGTGCAAGGGCTTCATGTGCAAGGGCTTGGAGATGAATTCGATGACCAATCGATTCCGGAGGGGGCAGCGTTGACCTACGTCGTCAAGGACAACTGCATAAAGTGCAAATACATGGACTGCGTCGAGGTCTGTCCGGTGGACTGCTTCTATGAGGGCGAGAACATGCTCGTCATCCACCCGGACGAATGCATCGATTGCGGTGTCTGCGAGCCCGAATGCCCGATCGATGCCATCAAGCCCGATACCGAGCCGGGCCTGGAGAAATGGCTGGGCATCAATGCCGAGTACTCCCGGACCTGGCCGAACATCACGGTAATGCGCGAGCACCCGCCCGACGCGAAGGAATGGGAGGACGTCCCGGACAAGTTCGAGAAGCACTTCTCGCCCAATCCCGGCACGGGCGATTGAACACGCCCATTCCCGCCGGCTCAGCCCGTTCGTCCGACACTTTTACATCCTGCTGCTGACATCGCCAGCGATGCCGCCTATATGACCAGCGCCCGGCACGTCCGGGCTTTTGGCGTTGGCCGGCGCTTTGGCCCCGGCGCATGAGGGATCGATGACCGGCACGACACGTTCGAGCGAAGGGCTTGATCTGCGCCGCCGCAAGCTCCTGTTCCGCTCCTGGCATCGGGGCATGCGCGAGATGGACCTGATCATGGGCGGCTTTGCCGATGCCAAGGTCGAGCACCTGAGCGAGCCCGAGCTTGCCGAATTCGAGCGGCTGATCGAGCTGCCGGACCGCGACCTGCTGGCCTGGATCACCGGCGAGGAAATCGTGCCGCCGGATTTCGACAGCGCCTTGTTTCGCGATCTGCGCGCCTTTCACCTCACCCCGGGCGGCGGGGGCTGAGGCATGGCGCAGTCTCCCGCCGATCTCCTGGCGCCCGGACGCCCGCTGACGCTCGCGAACGTCGCCGATGGTGCGCAAGGGCTGGTCGTCGCCGATCTCGCCCGCGCGGTGGCGGCGCGCTCGCAGGCGCCGGCCACCAGCCTGCTGGTGGTGTGCCGCGACGGTCCGCGCATGGCCGCGCTGGCGCGCGCGCTCGGTTTCTTCGATCCGGGGCTGGCGGTGACGGAGTTCCCGTCCTGGGATTGCCTGCCCTATGACCGCTCGTCGCCCCACGCGGGCGTGGTGGCGCAGCGGATGACGGCGCTGTCGCGGCTGGCCCGCCTCAAGGGTCGCGACCGGCCCTCGGTTCTGCTGACGACCGTCAATGCTGCGCTCCAACGCGCGCCGGCGCGCGATCTCGTCGCCACTCAGTCGCTCGCCGTCACCCCCGGCAACGTGCTCGACATGCAGGGCATCACGCGCTGGCTCGAGCTCAACGGCTTCTCGCGCACCGCCACGGTGCGCGAAGCCGGCGAATATGCGGTGCGCGGCGGCATCATCGATCTCTTTGCGCCCGGCATGGCCGAGCCGGTGCGGCTCGATTTCTTCGGCGACACGCTGGAATCGATCCGCAGCTTCGATCCCGAGACCCAGCGCACCACCGATCAGCTGCATGCCCTCGACCTGGTACCGGTCGCCGAATTCCAGCTCACCACCGAGACCATCAGGCGCTTCCGCCTTGGTTATGTGGAGGCTTTCGGGGCACCGTTGCCCGACGATCAGCTCTATCAGGCGGTGAGCGAGGGCCGCCGCCACATCGGCATGGAGCACTGGCTGCCGCTGTTCCACGCCCGGCTCGACACGATTTTCGATTACCTGCCGGGATCGGTGGTCGTGCTCGAGCCGCAGATCGAGGACGCGGCGCGCGAGCGCGCCGACCAGATCAAGGACTATTTCGAGGCCCGCCGCGAGGCGCTTGGCCAGCGCGGCTCGGGCCCGCCTTACCATCCGTTGCCGCCCGAGCGGCTGTATCTGCCGGAGACAGAATGGCGCGAGCGGCTCGCGCTGGCGCCGCTGGCGCGGCTCACGCCGTTTGCGGTGCCGGCCGGGCAGGGGGCGGTGATCGATACCGGCACCCGGCAGGGCCGCAATTTCGCGGCCGAGCGCAACGAGCCCGGCCGCAACGTGTTCGAGGCGGTCGTAGCGCACGCCCAGACGCTGCAGGCCGCGCGCAAGCGCGTGGTGATCGCGCTCTGGAGCGACGGCGCGCGCGAGCGCATGAGCCATGTGCTGGCCGATCACGGGCTCGCCAATCTCACCTCGGTGCCGGCATGGCCGCAGGTCTCAGGGCTCCCCGCCGCCCAGGTGGGGCTCGCCGTGCTCGGGCTCGAAAGCGGCTTCGAGACCGCGGATGCCGCCGTCGTCAGCGAGCAGGACATCCTGGGCGATCGCCTGGTGCGGCAGCGGCGGGGCGCCCGCAAGCCGGAAAATTTCATCGCCGAGATCACCAGCCTGGCGGCCGGGGATCTCGTCGTCCACGTCGATCACGGTATCGGCCGCTTCGTGGGCTTGCGCGCCATCGAGGCGGCGGGCGCCCCCCACGACTGTCTCGAGCTGCACTACGCGGGGGGCGATAAGCTGTTCCTGCCGGTGGAGAACGTCGAGCTGTTGTCGCGCTACGGCTCGGACGAGACCGGCGCCGAGCTCGATCGCCTGGGCGGCGTCGGTTGGCAGACCCGCAAGGCGCGCATGAAGAAGCGCATCCGCGAGATCGCCAACGAGCTGATCAAGGTGGCGGCCGAGCGGCAGATGCGCGAGGCGCCGCGGCTCACCGCCGAGCACGGACCCTTTGAGGAATTCTGCGCCGGCTTCCCCTATGAGGAGACCGACGACCAGCAGGCCGCCATCGACGTGGTGCTCAAGGAGCTGGGCGCCGGCCGGCCGATGGATCGGCTGATCTGCGGCGATGTCGGTTTCGGCAAGACCGAGGTGGCGCTGCGCGCCGCCTTTGCGGTGGCGATGAACGGCAAGCAGGTCGCCGTGGTGGTACCGACCACGCTGTTGGCGCGCCAGCATTCCAGGACTTTCGCCGAGCGCTTCCACGGCTTTCCGGTCGAGATCGGCCAGGCCTCGCGGCTGGTGTCGGCAGCCGAGCTGGCGCGGGTGAAGAAGGGCATCGCCGACGGCCAGATCGACATCGTCATCGGCACCCATGCGCTGCTGGGCAAGGCCATCAAATTCAAGGATCTCGGACTGGTGATCGTCGACGAGGAGCAGCACTTCGGCGTCGCCCACAAGGAGAAGCTCAAGCAGCTGCGCGCCGAGGTCCACGTCCTCACCCTGACCGCGACCCCGATCCCGCGCACCCTGCAATTGGCGCTGACCGGGGTGCGCGATCTGTCGATCATCGCCTCGCCGCCGGTCGATCGCCTCGCCGTGCGCACCTTCGTGTCGCCGTTCGACCCGTTGGTGGTGCGCGAGGCGCTGCTGCGCGAACGCTATCGCGGCGGCCAGGCTTTCTACGTCTGCCCCCGCATCGAGGATCTGGCCGGCGCCAAGGAGTTTCTCGACAAGAGCGTGCCGGAGATGCGGGTCGCGGTCGCCCATGGGCAGATGCCCTCGAACGTGCTCGAGGACATCATGTCGGCCTTCTATGACGGCAAGTACGACGTGCTGCTGTCGACCACGATCGTGGAATCGGGGCTCGATATTCCGGCCGCCAATACCCTGATCGTGCATCGTGCCGACCGCTTCGGCCTCTCCCAGCTCTATCAGCTGCGCGGCCGGGTCGGGCGCGCCAAGGTGCGGGCCTATGCGCTACTGACCCTGCCGGCCGAGAAAAAAATCACGGTGCAGGCCGAGCGCCGCCTCAAGGTGCTGCAGTCGCTCGATACGCTCGGCGCCGGCTTCCAGCTCGCCTCCCACGATCTCGACATTCGCGGCGCCGGCAATCTCCTGGGCGACGAGCAGTCCGGCCACATCAAGGAGGTCGGCTACGAGCTCTATCAGCAGATGCTGGAGGAGGCGGTCGCCAGCCTCAAGGCCGGCATCAGCGCGCCGGTCGCCGACCAGTGGTCGCCGCAGATCACCATCGGCATGCCGGTGATGATCCCGGAGAGCTACGTGGCAGATCTGCCGGTGCGGCTCGCGCTCTATCGGCGGCTGGCCGAGGTCGACGACGACCAGGACATCGAAGCCTTCGCGGCCGAGCTCACCGACCGCTTCGGCACCCCGCCGCCCGAGGTCGAGCACCTGTTGCAGATCGTGGCCATCAAGTCGCTGTGCCGGCGCGCCAACGTGGAGAAGGTGGAGGCCGGTCCCAAGGGCGCGGTCATCACCTTCCGCGACAATACCTTCGCCAATCCGGAGCGGCTCATCCGCTTCATCAGCGAGCAGGGGCCCGAAGCCAAGGTCCGGCCCGACATGAAGGTCGTGTTCTTCGACGACTGGCAAAAGCCGGAGCAGCGCCTGAAAGGAACCATGGCGATCCTGCGCGACCTGGCGCGGCTGGCGGCTCCTGCCAAGGCGGCGTGACGTGGCTTCGCTCCTCGGCGGATTGCTGCATCCGCTGCTCACTCCATCCCACGCTCTCGCGCTGCTCGGGCTCGGATTGCTGATCGGGCAGCAGCTCCCCGGCAAGCGGGCGCTGCCGCAGTTGCTGTTCGCTGCAGCCCTGGCGGCCGGCCTCATCGCGCTTGCGCTCGCGGTCGGCGAGACCCAGGCGAGTTTGGTGATGCTGGTTGGTGGCGCGCTGTGCGGCGTGCTGGTGGCGGCGGCATTGCGGCTGCCGCTGCTGGTGCTGGGTCCGCTCGCGGCCGCGATGGGAGCATCGATCGGGCTCGATTCGCCCCCGGAGGTGATCTCGCTTCAAGAAGCCGTGATCATGCTGATCGGCACCTGGCTCGGCGCCACGATCGCGCTCGCCCTGGTGGTCGCGGGCGTCGCCCGCATGGCGCGCGATTGGCAGCAGATCGGGGTGCGGGTGCTGGGCTCGTGGACGGCAGCGAGCGCGCTCCTGGCGATCGCGGTGCGGTTCGCGAGATAGAACGCGCTATTCCGCCGCCACCCGCTTGGCCTGCTCGTTGGCGGCGCGCTCGATGGCGGCGGCGAGGTAGTCGGGTGACTGCGCGCCTGAGAGCGCGATCATGCCGCCGATGATGAAGCAGGGCACCCCATCGATGCCGGCCTCCTTGGCGGATTGCGCTTCGCGCTCCACGGTATCGATGTCCTGCTGGCTCGCCAGCCGCGCCCGCACTTGCTCTCCGTCCAGGCCGCAATCGATCGCGGCGCCGACCAGGACCTCGGCCTTCGTGAGATCGCCGCCTTCGCTGAAATAGAGCTCCATCAGCCGCTGCTTCATGGCGCCCGCCTTGCCGGCTTGCCCGGCCCACAGGATCAGCCGATGGCAATCGAGGGTATTTGGCTGGCGCTTGATCAGGTCGCGATTATAGGTGAGCCCGGCGGCAGCCGCCGCCTCGACCACGCGGTTGTTGTTGCTGTTGTAGCGCTCCACCGAGCCGAACTTGGTGATCAGGTACTCTTCCCGGCTGATGCCTTCGCGCGGGACCCAGGGGTTGAGGAAATAGGGCCGGAAACGCACCTCGACCGGAATCTCGGGCTTGAGCGCGAGCGCCTGCTCCAGGAACCGCTTGCCGATATAGCACCACGGGCAGACGACGTCGGATATCACGTCGATGGTGAGCGCTGCGGACATGGCCGATCCCTCCAGGAAACCGGAGGCGACATTAGTTCCGCGCTCAGCCGGCCGCAACCTTGGGATAGGTCCCTTTGGGATAGGTGCCTACCCGGGCCACCAGGGTGCTGAGATTGTCGCTGGGCTTCAGGGTCGCCAGCGTGACCGTGGGCCGGATCGCCTCGCGGTCGAGGTCCGGCGACAGCATGGTGTGCTTGAGGACGCTGGCGATGCGGCGCGCCACCACATGGGCGCTGCGCAGGTCGGTCTCGGTGAAGGCGGCCAGGATCGAGCCGTCCTCATCCTGGCAGGCGAAGTCGATGTTGCGCACCAGCCGGCTGAACAGGCGCGCCGCGTCCAGATGGGCGCGGCCATCGTTGGTCTCCTCGAACGAGAAGCGCGCGACCGAGAGCGCGCCGCCGTTGCTCTCGGCGTCCTTCACGGCGCGCTCGAGATCGCTCCAGAAGGCGTTGCGGGCGAACAAGCCGGTGGCCGGATCGAGCGTGCCGTCGGTCTCGATCGATTTCAGCAGGCGCTTGAGGTGACCTTCGAACGCCTGCAGGCGCACGAACGGGATCAAGCGCTCGACCAGGCGCTGCGGATCGCTCTCCACCTGGATCAGATTGGGCAGCCGGTCGTCGCTCACCGCCTGGCCGCCCAGCACGCCGACCGGCAGGTCGCGAAAGCGCGCGTCCTCGGCCAACACCGTCAACAGCGCCTCGACCACCCGCGGCCCGAAGCCGTCGCCGATGACGATGCCCTCAATGTCGCGGGATTTGAGAAAACGCGCGGCCGTCTCCACGCTCATGGCGCCGATCAGCCCGACCCGCTCCCCGACCGCGACCGCGAGCGCCGGATAGAAGCGGCCGCGGCCCACGCACAGCACGGTCGCATGATCGAGACTGCCATGCAGCGGAAATGCGCATTCCTTGGCCGGCTGCGCCGTCGTGCCGGCGCGCCGCAGCACGGTCGCGTGCAAGCTGCGCACGCGCAGCGCCGAGCGCAGCCGATCGGCCAGCCGGCTCATCGGATCCTGGACCGAAACCGCCAGCGCATAGGGGATCGGGACCGCGCCGCGCTCGTCGAGACGCGCCAGCACCGGCATGAGCAGGTGCATGGCTTCGATGCGGCTGGTCAGGACCTGGGCGATGCGCGGATCGGGTGGCGGATCGGGCTCCGCCAGCAACAGCGCGGAGGGCTGAATCTCGTCGATGGCGGCGCGGGCGTCGGCCCATCTGGCCTCGACGATGGGAAATGCACCGGCATTGCCGAGCGCCTCGACCGCTTCGACGGCTGGATTCTCGGCAACCACGACTACAGGACCCAGCGATGCCATGGCGATACGCGCGTGTGAGACAGACTGAAACTGCTCGATTCTACGCGCCCGCTCTTAATGTCTGGTCAACGCTGATAGGCAGCGGCTCATGCCGTCCGGCGTGCGGCCTGGGTCTCGCCATCGGCCCGCGGATCGATGCTGGCCGCAGGCTTGGTCCGCGCCGCGAAGGCCTCCACCAGCAGCGGGTTGGCGCCGATGCCGCGCAACGCCATGCGGATCGCGTCCGGGTTGGTGGCGGTGCCGGCCAATCGATGCCCGGCCAGCGCGTCGGGCCGCACCGCCAAGGTTCCGCTCGGGTCGAGGCCGTTGACGAGGCTGGTGAGCTCGGCGACCGCAAACCGGTACCCGCCGAAGCTCACCAACCCGGCCGGCGGTCCGCTCACCACCATGGTCGCGGCATCACCGCCGATCTCGGCCGCATAGTTGGTATCGACAAAGCCGTCCGTTGCCGCCAAGTGCGGGAGCGAGGTTTGCTCCGCGCCCGGTGGAAACGCGCGCGTCGGCACCATGGGGCCGCGTAGCGCGAGCGTGCCGCGCGCGGTCGCCGCGGTCTCGGCGACGGCGAGCGCGCCCTGCGCGCCCCGCGGCGCCAGGATCGGACCGAGCGGAATTGGCGCCGGCCTTCCGCCGCTTGCGCGCCGCCCCGCGATCAGGCCGACCTCCCCGAACAGCTGCACGTCGATCAATGACCTCGAGCCATCGCGCCAGTCCGTAGCGCGCCGCAATTGCTCGGGCGCGCGCCAGGCGGCGATCACGCTGGCGTGCTGGTGCAGCGCCGACAGATCCCCGGCTGCCGCCAGCTGCGCGATGAGCGGCCCCGGCACCACCACGACGTCGCAATGAAGGTCGCGGCATTGCTGCGCAAAGGTCACGCCATCGAAGGGGTGATGCAGGGCCAGCGTCCCGCCCGCCAAGAGCCAGGGCAGCAGGGTCATGGCCATGCCGGCAAACGAGCCCGGCGCCAAGGTGGACAGGATGACGGCATTCTGCGGAATGCGGCTCTCGAGCAGGACCGCAAGCCCGCCGGCGATCAGCTGGGCATGGCTGCGCGCGACCGGGACCGGTCCGTCCGCCGCCACGTCCCAGGTGACGGCGGCCAGATGGGCGCCACGTCCGGGAGCGACCGCGCGCTCGCCGGGTCCGGCCGCAACCGTGCCGCACGCCGCGTCGAGATCGTCCAGCGTGATCGCTCCGTCGGGAGGGTGGGGTCCGAAGCCGCAGACCTGGCGCACCGTGAAGGCTTCGGCCGCGGCATTGACCGCGAGATCGAAATGGTCGGTCGCCCCGATGCGCCCGCTCACGATCAGCGCGCTGGCGCCGCAACGCCGGATGGCCCCGACGGCGTCGGCCCGCCGCCACAGCAGCGGCAGCGGCATGGCGATCAGCTCGGCGCGCAGCACCGCCAGCAAAGTCAGCACGCCCTCGACCGTGTTGGCGATCTGCAGCCCGACCACCGCATCGGCGAGCAGGTTCAGCTCCCGCAGCCGTCCCGCAATGGCCGCGACTATGCTGTCGGCCTGCGCGTAGGTGAGCTGGCGTGCCGCGCCATCGGTGAAGCTCGCCCGGTTGGGCGGATCGCGTAGCGCGATCGCATCGGGACGCCGTGCGGCGGCGGCGCGGAAGAGATCGTCGAGAGTGGCGTCGACGCCGGTGCTCGCCGGCTGAGGCAGGTCGTCGAGAATCACGACAATCGCCTCGCTCTGCCGCTCATTTTGGCTGCTGCCACCATGTCTCGAGGAGAAATCCTGACTCGGAGGTCGCCGCAGGATGCCGGATTCGCGTCCAATGTGCGACCCACTCGTCGGCGTGATGGAACAGCGGCACCGTGTAGGCGCCGGAGATCAGCACGCGGTCGAGCGCCCGCACCGCCGCCACCACGTCGGCTCGCCGCTCCGCCTGGACCAGCGCTCCGATCATGGCGTCGATGGCCGCGCTCTTGGCTCCCATATAATTGCGGGTGCCGTTCTGGTCGGCGGCCGCCGAGCTCCAGTAGAAGGCCTGCTCGTTGCCGGGCGAGAGCGATTCGTCCCAGCGGTTCTGGAACATGTCGAAATCGAATCCGATCCGCCGGCTCTCGAATTGCACCGCATCGACCGTGCGGACCCGCGCCGTAATCCCGGCCCGCTTGAGGTTGCTGGCGAAACTCAAGGCCAGGCGCTGCTCGTCCTGGGCATCGGGCCTGATCGCGATCATGATCTCGAAGGTGAGGGGGGTGCCGCTGCGCGCCTCCACCAGCTCGCCGGCGCGCAGCTCGTAGCCGGCCGCGGACAAAAGGTCGAGCGCCCGCCGCAGCATGGCGCGATCGCGGCCGGAACCGTCGCCGGCCGGCGGCGACCAGGTGCCGTCGAGCACGTCAGGGCGAACCGCGTCAGGAAACGGCGCCAGCAGGGCGCGCTCGGCCGCGTCGGCGGGACGCCCGCGCGCGGAGAGCTCGGAGCCCTCGAAATAGCTACCGCTTCGCTGGTACAGATCGAAGAACAGATTGTGGTTGATCCATTCGAAGTCGAACAACAGCGCGATCGCCTCGCGCACGCGAATATCCGCAAAGACCGGGCGGCGCGTGTTGAAGACATAGTAGGAGCTGGCCTTCGGCATGCCGCTGCCGAACGCCTCCTTGACCACGCGGCCATCGCGCATCGCCGGAAAATCGTAGGCCGTCTGCCAGCGCCCCGGATCGGTCTCGGTGCGCAGATCGAAGAGTCCTTTCTTGAAGGCTTCGTGATAGGAATTGGCGTCGCGGTAATAGTCGAACCGGATCTCGTCGAAGTTCCAGAAGCCCCGGTTGATCGGCAGCTCGCGTCCCCAGTATTCGGGGTTGCGCACCAGGGTCAGGCTTTTTCCGACCTCGACCTTGCCGATCACATAGGGTCCGCTTCCGATCAGCGGACTCAACGCGCTCGCCTCGAACGTTTCGGGATTGATCGCGTGCCGGGGCAGTACCGGCATCAGGCCGAGGATGAGGGGAAGCTCGCGGTCGTTGCTGCCGGCGAGATCGAAACGGATGGCGCGCTCGCCCACGATCTCGGCGCTTGCGACCTTGCCGTAAAAGAGGCGGCTGTTTGGGCGACCGTGGTCGCGCAACAGCTGCCAGGAGAACAGGACATCCTGCGGGGTCACCGGCTGGCCGTCGGAAAATCGCGCCCGCGGATCGAGCGTGAAGGTGACGTAGCTGCGGGCGGCGTCGGTCTCGACCGTGCTGGCGATGAGGCCGTACAGCGTGAACGGCTCGTCGTAGCCGCGCGCCATCAGGCTTTCGACCACATAGCCGCTGATCACATTGCCGCTGCTGCCGCTGACGAAGGGGCTGCGAATACCCTGGGCCACCAGGCCTTTCACGATGAACGGATTGAGGCTGTCGAAGCTGCCGAGCACGCCTTCCACCAGGCGGCCGCCCTTGGGGGCGTCCGGATTGACGTAGCGCGCCGCCCCGAAGCCCGCCGCAATGGCGGGCTCGCCATGCATGGCGATGGCGTAGTGCGGCTCGCCCGCGCCAGCCGATGCCGGACCGGTCACGTCCAGGATCGCGAGGAGTCCAAGCGCGAGGAGCCTGAGCGCAACATGCCCGATCCTGGCGATAGTGCTGCGCCGGCGAGGCCACGCAAATCGACTTGGGATGGGCGGCGAGATCACGGGCTTCGATCCGATTCTGGGTGAGCTCGAGAAGGCCACGCTGCGCACCGGGTGCCTTCGCGAGTCGCCTTCGTTTTATCACTATTATTTCCGCCCGGCTTTATCGCCTGGGGCGATTGGGGTATAGGGGCCAGCGGCGTCACGCTCCCGCCGTATTTGGTGCCGACACAGCCTGACAAGAGGGGTGCCCGCTCGACCCGGCTGCGAGGCTGTGAGAGCGGGGAGAAAGAAGGATTCTGACATGAATGTTCGGATCGCGTCCGGACCGGCCCGGCCGGGTGCCCATGCGTCGGCGTTGCCGCTGTCGGCTTTGGCGCTGACGACGGCCCTGCTGGCGATCGCGGTCTGCACGACGGCATTTGCCCAGGCGCCGCCCCCGGCGCAGCCCCAGCAGAAGGCCGCACCCCGGGCGCCGGCCGCCAAGGCCCCGCCGGCGCAGCAGAAGCCGCCCGAGGCGCCGCCGGCCGGCGATGCGCAACAGCAGCCCCAGCTCATCTATTCCCCTTGGACCAAGTTCTGCCTCAAGGGGCAGGAGACCAATGCGCAGCAAGTCTGCTTCACCGGCAAGGATGGGCGTGTCGAGTCGGGCATGCCCGTGGTCGCCGCGGTGCTGATCGAGCCGGAGGGCGCGGACGCCAAGAAGGTGCTTCGTGTCACCTTGCCGCTCGGCATGCAGCTGCCGCAGGGGACGCGGGTCATCGTCGATCAGGGCCAGCCGATGAACGCTCCTTACATCATCTGCTTCACCAACGGCTGCATGGCCGACTATGAGGCGAGCGCCGAGCTGATCGGCAAGCTCAGGAAGGGCCAAGGTCTGGTCGTGCAGGGCATGAACAGCCAAGGCCAGCCGATCAGCCTGGTCCTCCCGCTCAATGATTTCGGCAAGGCCTATGACGGCCCCCCGACCGATCCGAAAGTGTTCGAGGAGCAGCAGAAGAAGCTGCAGGACGATCTGCAGAAGCGCGCCGAGGAGGCGCGCAAGAAGCTCGAAGGCCCGCAGCCGGCGACGCGGTAGAGCCGGCTTTCGGGAGGCGGCGAGCCGGCCGCTTTCGCGATCGTGACAGCTCTTTCTACGGACGCCCTGCGACGCAGGGCGTCCGCATGATCACCCACTTTTTCCGCCCGGCGTGACGTGCTTTATTAGGGGCGGCGCCGGGCTCTTGGGGGCGATCGTCGGGCCCCGACACAAGCCTGCCTTGACAAGCCGAAACGGGCGCCGTTCGATCCGCCCCGGGGCGGCGCGAGCGACGAGCAAGAGGATTTTGCTATGAAAGTTTGGATCGCTTCCGCACCAGATCGGTCGGGTGCTCGCGCGTTTCGCTCGGCTTCGTTGACCAGTGCCGGGCTGATGATTTTGATGCTCGCCATCGCGGCCGGCTCGCCCGCCCGCGCCCAGGCGCCCGCGCCGGCGCAACCGGCTCCCAAAGCGCAGCCCAAGGCGGCGCCGAAAGCCGCGCCGCAGCAGCCGGCGCCCGCCGCCGCTCAGGGCGGAAACCCGGACATACCGCCGCTCACCTATTCGCCATGGACCAAGGTTTGCCTGAAAGGGCAGGAGACCAACGCTCAGCAAGTCTGCTTCACCGGCAAGGAGGGCCGCATCGATACCGGCATGCTGGTCATCGGGGCGGTGCTGATCGAGCCCGAGGGCTCGGCCGCCAAGACTCTGCGGATCACCTTGCCGCTCGGCATGCAGCTGCCGCAAGGCACGCGGGCGATCGTTGATCAGGGCCAGCCGATGACCGCGCCCTACATGATCTGCTTTCCCAACGGATGCATGGCGGACTACGAGGCGAGCGGCGAGCTGATCGGCAAGCTCAAGAAGGGCCAGAGCCTGGTGGTGCAAGGCATCAACAGCCAAGGCCAGGCCGTCAGCCTGCCGCTGCCGCTGCCGGATTTCGCGAAGGCTTACGACGGCGCGCCGACCGATCCCAAGGTCCTGGAGGAGCGCCAAAAGAAGCTGCAGGACGAGTACATAAAGAAGCAGCAGCTGCAACAGCAGCAGCAACAGGCGGCGCCGAAATAACGCGCCGTCGCGATCCTCCCGATTGGTGAGGCCTGAGTGAGGCCGACGGGGCCTCACTTCATCTGACGCTCAATTTTTCCGACGTCGCAATTGGCCGTCTCAATTCAGCGACGAGACGCGCGGCCGGTAGCCGCCGTCGCGATCCTGCTCGAACACCTCGGCGACCTGCGGATGGCGCACCGGCTCGCCGGAGGTGTCGGGCAGTAAATTCTGCTCGGACACATAGGCGATGTATTCGCTCTCCGCGTTCTCCGCGAACAGATGATAGAACGGCTGGTCCTTGTGCGGCCGCACCTCGGCCGGGATGGATTGGTACCACTCCTCGGTATTGTTGAATTCCGGATCGATGTCGAAGACCACGCCGCGGAACGGAAACAGCCGGTGCCGGACCACCTGGCCGAGCTTGAATTTGGCGATACGGGTTTTGCTCATATCCATGCGCATAGTCCAGGATCAAGGCCCGCGCTAGAGTGGTTTCTCTGTAGAAACCACATAGCATTTTTGCATTGTCGCATTTTCGGACGGAAAACCGGAAACCACCCCGTCGGAGCTTATCATCCGGCGGGCCTTCGGCCGGACCCGTTGGCGAGGGCAGGCTTTTCAAGTGCTCTAAAGGCCGTAGCGCGGGCCCATATCCGGGTCCTTCGCCGCCACCAGGCGGGCGAGGTCGAGCAGCACCTTGGCCTGCTTCCAGGTGGCGTCGTCCTGCATCTTGCCGTCGATCATGACGGCGCCGGTGCCGTCCGGCATGGCATCCACGATGCGCTTGGCGAACGCGACCTCGGCCGGCTCGGGCGAGAACACCCGCTTGGCGATCGGGACCTGGGTCGGGTGCAGCGACCAGGCGCCGGCGCAGCCCATCAGGAACGCGTTGCGGAACTGCGCCTCGCAGGCGAGCGGATCGGAGAAGTCGCCGAACGGCCCGTAGAACGGCTTGATGCCGCAAGCCGCGCAAGCGTCCACCATCCTGGCGATCGTGTAGTGCCAGAGATCCTGCTGGAATGCGGCGCGCCCCTGGCCCTCGGCCGCGGCATCGGCCAGCACCTTGTAGTCCGGGTGGCCGCCGCCGACCCGGGTGGTCTTCATGGCACGCGAAGCAGCGAGGTCGGCGGGCCCGAGGCTGATCCCGTGCATGCGCGGCGAGGCGGTCGCGATCGACGCGACATTCTGCACGCCCTCGGCGGTTTCCAGGATGGCATGGATCAGGATCGGCTTCGTCAACCGGTGCTTGGCCTCGAGCTGCGCCAGCAGCTGGTCGACGTAATGGATGTCCCAGGCACCTTCGACCTTCGGCAGCATCACCACGTCGAGCTTGTTGCCGACGGCGCCGACGATCTCCACCACGTCGTCGAGCCCCCAGGGGGAATTGAGCGCATTGATGCGCGTCCACAGTCCGGTCGCGCCGAAATCGCAGGCCGCGGCCATCTGGATGAAGCCGCGGCGCGCCGCCTGCTTGGCGTCGGAGGGAATGGCGTCCTCGAGATTGCCCAGCACCACGTCGACCTGCGCGATCAATTCCGGCACCTTCAGGCGCAGCTTCTCGATATGGGGCGGCACGAAATGAATCATGCGCTCGAGCCGCACCGGCAGCTCGCGCAGCGGCATCGGCGCCCCGATCGCCAGCGGCTTGAAGAAGTTGCGCGGCAGTTTCATGTGCGGTCCGGTTTCATGAGCAATCTCGAGGGCAAGCGCCCAGGCCGAGGGTTCTGGCTGGCGTCTCAAGTCGCCGGTATTTGGCTCGATTTTTAAAGCAAATTACGAGCCAAGTCTGCCGCCAGGCGGGCTCTCCGCATCGGGCGCGAGAGCCCGCCATCACAGCGCCTGCCCGCGCATCAGGCACGGCTGTGAGGATGCCGGCGCGACACCTTCGCGCATGATGGCACGGCGCAGCGGACCGATGCGCTCCATGAGGAAGAGGCTCAGGCCGCGCGCCCCCTGCATCGGCAGGAAATCAGATAGGAGGCTGCGATTGAGCAGGTCGACCGCCAAGCTACGGCTGGTCACATCGGTCCGCCGCGCGCCGTCATAGCGATCGGCGAGATCGGGGGCGCCCACATCGCCGCCATCCCGGTGCGCCGCCACCACCAACTCGCCGATCGTGGCGGCGTCCCGCAAACCGAGATTGAGACCCTGTGCGCCGATCGGCGGCAGCAGATGCGCGGCTTCGCCGACCAGCGCCACGCGCGCCACAGCGAAGCGCCGGGCGGTCGCGATTGCCAGCGGAAAGGCGCCTCGGCCGGGCTCCGGCTCGGTCCGGCCGAGGATCGAATGGGATCGCCGTTCGATCTCGACGGCGAGATCGGCGGGCGCGAGCGCGCCAACGCGCGCGGCCTCTTCCGGATCGACCACCAGTACCAGGCTCGAGCGCTGGCCGGGGAGCGGCACCAGGGTGAACGGCCCGGTCCCGGTGTGGAACTCGGTCGAGCTGTCCTGGTGCGGCCGCTGGTGGCGAAAATTGAAGGTAAGGGCAGTCTGCCGATAAGCCTGACGTTCGGTCGCGATGCCGGCGGCCTCCCGGCACAGGGAGCGGCGGCCGTCGGCTCCGATCGCCAAGGTGGCGACGATGCAATCGCCGTGCTCGAGCCCGATCACGATGCGGTCGTCCTCGATCGCGACCGTCTGTGCCGCGTCCTCGATGAATGTGAGCGAGCTGAGCGCGCGGGCACGCGCCTCGAGCGCCGCGAGCAGGAACCGGTTCTCGATATTGTGGCCGAAGGCGTCGAGCCCGATCTCGGCGGCGGCGAAATGGACCTCGGGGGCGCGCAGCAACCGGCTGGTATCGTCGATGATACGCATGACGCGAAGCGGCGCCGCCTGGTCGCGGCAGTGCTGCCAGACCCCCAGCGTATCGAGAGCGGTGACGGAGCTTGCGAGCAGCGCGGTGGTGCGGTTGTCGGGCGCGCCGGCAGGCTTGGCGATCAACGCCGTCTCGATGCCGGCGCCCGCCAACGCGATCGCCGCGGTGAGGCCGACGGGTCCGCCGCCGACGATTGCGACCTCGACCGATTTGCCGATCATGCCATGATGACCTTGGGGCATGGAATCCGGGTGAGCCCTGGGAGGGGTCTTGGGTCGAGTCTTGGGTCGAGTCTTGGGCCGGGCAGTGTCCGGTCCTTCATTGACATGTTCCGGGGCGCAAATCGAATATATCCGGCGTACCGTCAAGCCTGCGTACCGGGGTTGAGCAGCGGAGCATAACGTCTTGACATTGCTGCACTATGCCCGCGCTTTTGCGGTTCACGTGCTGACCGCCGCCGGCGCCGCCTTGGCGTTCTTGGCGCTGTCGGCAGCCGTGCGGGGCGACTTCGATGTTATGTTTCTTTGCCTCGGCATCGCTCTCGTGGTGGACGGGATCGACGGCACGATCGCGCGCGCCCTCAAGGTGGCGGAGCTGTTGCCACGCTGGTCGGGTGACGTTCTCGACCTGGTGGTGGACTTCGTCACCTATGTGTTCGTGCCCGCCTATGCGATCGCGGCCGGCGGCGTGCTGCCGCCCTGGCTCGGCCCGCCCGCCGGCATAGTCATCGTGATGACCGGCGCGATCTATTTCGCGGACCGCCGCATGAAGACCGCGGACAATTATTTCCGCGGCTTCCCGACCCTGTGGAACGTGGTGGCGTTCTACCTGTTCGTGCTCAAGCCGGCGCCTTGGCTCGCCGCCTCGCTGGTCGCGCTGCTCGCCGTCCTCACCTTCGTGCCGTTCCGGTTCCTGCACCCGTTTCGCGTCGAGCGGCTGCGCATCGTGAGCATGGGGGCGGTCGTTCTGTGGGCGCTGCTCGCCGCTTACGCGCTGTTGCGCTCGCTCGATCCCGGCCCCTGGGCGGCGGGCGGATTGGTCGCCCTGGCGGCCTATTTCGTCGGCGTCGGGTTGACCGAGAAGCGTTGACATGGGCGCGGTTTCAGCCGATCCGAATACGGGCCATTCGTACCGCCGGCGATTTCAATGATCGGCCCGCTTGATCATGCGAGCGGGCTGGAACACGATGCCGGCGTTCGCCGGTCACGGGCGCACGGATAATCCATGCAGCAACTGCCACAAGGCAATTGCAAGAAGCTTGATGCAAAGGGAGTGACGCAATGGTCGCGGCAATACGGGTTCACAAGGTGGGCGGGCCGGAAGTGCTTACCTATGAGGATATCGAGGTGCCGGCGCCCGGGCCGGGGCAGATTCGCATCAAGCAGTATGCCTGCGGCATCAACTATATCGATACCTATTTCCGCTCCGGCCTCTATCCGCCGCCGCCGCCGCAATCCTTGCCGTTCGTGGCCGGCAACGAGGGGGCCGGCGAGGTCGTGGCCGTTGGATCCGGCGTCAGCGAGATCAAGGTCGGCGATCGCGTCGGCTATGTTTCGGCGCTCGGGGGCTATGCGGGCGAGCGCCTGATCATGGCGGAGCGCGCCGTCAAGCTGCCGGAGTCGATCTCCTACGAGCAGGCCGCCGGCATGATGCTCAAGGGCATGACGGTCGAATACCTGCTCAACCGCACCTTCAAGGTGCGCGGCGGCATGAACGTGCTCATCCATGCGGCCGCCGGCGGCATCGGGTTGATCGCCTGCCAATGGGCGAACCTGCTCGGCGCCAACGTGATCGGCACGGCGGGCTCCAAGGAGAAGGCCGAGCTCGCCAGGGCCAACGGCTGCCACCACACGATCCTCTACCGCGACGAGGATTTCGTCGCCAAGGTGAAGGAGATTACCGGCGGCAAGCTGTGCGAGGTGGTCTATGACGGCATCGGCAAGGCGACCTTCCCGGCCTCGCTCGACTGCATCAAGCCGCTCGGCATGTTCGTGAGCTTCGGCAATGCCTCGGGCTCGGTCGAGGCCTTCAACATCAACATCCTGCAGACCAAGGGCTCGCTGTTCGCCACCCGTCCGACGCTCAACACCTATGCGGCCAAGCGCGAGGATCTGCTGGCGATCGCCAACAACCTGTTCAGCGTGGTGGGCAGCGGCAAGGTGAAGATTCCGGTCAACCAGCGCTACGCCCTCAAGGACGTCGCCAAGGCGCACCGCGACCTGGAAAGCCGCGCCACCACAGGGTCGAGCATTCTCATTCCGTAGTTTGTTCTTGTAGGATGGGTTGAGCGCTTTGCGAAACCCATCAACGATGCTTGAAGTTTTTTCTCCGCGCGCAATCCAACCTCACGGCTGATGTTGGGTTACGCGCGGATCGACCGGCCCGCTTCCAATCGAGTCCGGGGCCGCGCTCAACCCAACCTACGGCTCCGGTTCAAAGCAACCGCGCGATGGCGGCGAAGGCCGGATGCGTTGGCGCGGCAACGGCGAGGCGCGGAATGCCGATGACTTCGATCGAATCGGAAAAGCGCGCGATGGCGGCGACCGTGTCATCGAGGGTGGCGGCGGTGGCCGCGCTTTCGCTGACCACCACCGCGGCGACATCGAGATTGCGTCGCACCAGGACCTGCAGGGCCGTCAAGGTGTGGCTGATGGTACCCACATAGCTGCCCGCCACCAGGAGGATCGGCAGCCGCAGCTGGGTCATCAGGTCGAGCACGGTGCGGCGGTCGTCGAGCGGGACCATGATGCCGCCGATGCCCTCGATGAACAGATGACCGCGCCGCGCCGCGATGGCGCCGCGGCAGCAGGCGGTCACGGCTTCGAAGTCGATGGCGCGGCCTTCGCTCCGGGCCGCCATGTCGGGCGACAGCGGCGCTGCGAAACGCCAGGGCGAGATGCGTTCAATCTCCTCGGTCGTGAGCGGACGGCCGAGCGCGGCCAGGAGCGCGGCCGGGTCACTGCCGGCCGGTGCGGCCGGATCAAATCCGCTCACCACCGGCTTGATGGCTTCGACGGCGTGGCCCTGGGTCCCGAAATGCCGGATGAGCCCGGCGGTCACGAAGGTCTTGCCGACATCCGTTCCGGTGGCGCTGACGAAGATCGCGGTCATGCCCGGCTACCGCGCCGGATCGGCTTGGAGCTCGGCTGGGGCCGTCAATACGCGCGCCCGCACAATGTCGGCGAGCCGCTCGATCTCGTCGTCAGGATGCCGGGCCGTGAAGGCGAAGCGCAATCGCGCGGTCCCGGCCGGGACGGTCGGGGGGCGGATGGCGATGGCCAGGAAGCCCTCGGCTTCGAGCAGGCGCGAGGCCTGCAGGGCCGCCTGCGCATCGCCGACGATCAGCGGCACGATCGGGCTCTCGGCCTGCGGCAGGCCGACCCGCCGGGTGAACGATCGCGCCTTGGCAAGTGGCAGCGCCGCGTAGGCGGGATCGGCCTCGATCAGGTCGAGGGCGGCGATCGCGGCGGCAGCGATCGCGGGCGGCAGCCCGGTCGAGTAGACGAAGCTGCGGGCGCGGTTGTGGATCAGCCCGATGACGGCCGCGGAGGCGCAGAGGTAGCCCCCATAGGCGCCGATCGCCTTCGACAGGGTGCCCATCTGCAGCGGCACCCCGGCCCTTTGGCGGGCCGCGAAAGTCGAGCCGCGGCCGCCGCCGACCACCCCGATGCCGTGGGCATCGTCGGTCATGAGCCAGGCATCGAAGCGCTCCGCCAGGGCGGCCAAGCCAGGGACCGGGGCGAGGTCGCCGTCCATGGAGAACACGCCGTCGGTCGCGATCAAGGCGCGGCCATGGCGGGCACGATGTTGCTCGAGCAGCGCGCGCGCATGAGCGAGGTCCGAGTGGCGGAACGGCATGACGGTGGCACGCGCGAGGCGCGCGCCGGTCCACAGGCAGGCATGAGCGAGCTCGTCCACGAGCACCAGATCGCCGGCACCGATCAGGGCCGGAATGATGCCGATATTGGCCAGATAGCCGGAGCCGAACACGCAGGCGGCTTCGGTCTGCTTCAGCCGGGCGAGCCGCGCCTCCAGGGCGGCGAACAGCGGATGATTGCCGGTGACCAGCCGGGAGGCGCCGCTGCCGGTCCCGTATTGCTGCAGCGCTTCGATTGCCGCCGCCTTGACGGCGGGATGCTGCGACAGGTTGAGATAGTCGTTGCAGGAGAACGACAGCAGGCGGCGGCCGTTGCGCAGCGCCCAGATTCCGTCCAAACGGGTGGTGTCGACGAGCCGGCGGCGCAGATCGGCGCGCTCGAGATCGGCGAGCTTGGCGGCGGCGAATTCGTCCAGCGAGCGCATGTGTGGCTTCCAGCCGCGGGCAAGTTCCCGCTTCGCTGTGTAGAGTTACCCTGTCGCCTCGCCAACCAAAATGACTGCAACCGCCGTGGAATGGAAGCACCGCCCACCAGATAAAAACGCAGGCAAGGCGGCGCCCGACTGGTACGAGGCGGGGCTTGCCCATATCTGGCTGCCCTATGCGCAGATGAAAACCGTGCGGCCGCCGCTGCCGGTCGCGCGCACGCAGGGCTGCCGCATCGTGCTGTCCGACGGGCGCGAGCTGATCGACGGCATCGCGTCCTGGTGGACCGCCTGTCACGGCTACAACCATCCGCACATTCGCGCCGCGGTGGAGCGGCAGCTCGCCCTGATGCCGCATGTGATGCTCGGCGGCCTCGCCCATGAGCCGGCTTTGACCTTGGCGCGGCGGCTTTCGGCGCTGCTGCCCGGCGATCTCAGCCGCGTGTTTTTTTCCGAATCCGGCTCGGTTGCGGTCGAGATCGCCATGAAGATGGCGGTGCAGTACTGGCAGAACCGCGGCATCGCGGGCCGCACCCGTTTCGTCGCCTTCCGAGGCGGCTATCACGGCGACACCACCGGCGCCATGGCGGTGTGCGATCCGGATGCCGGCATGCACGCGCTATTTGCCGGACTTTTGCCCGCACATTTCATCGTCGACCTGCCGCAGGACGAGGAAAGCGAAGCCACGCTCGCGGCGCTGCTGGCGCGCCGTGGCGGCGAGATCGCCGGCATCCTGGTCGAGCCGCTGGTGCAGGGCGCAGGCGGTATGCGGTTTCACGATGCGGCGGTGCTGCGCCGGTTGCGCGCGGCGGCTGACCGTTGCGATGTGCTGCTGATTTTCGACGAGATATTCACCGGCTTCGGCCGCACCGGCAACCTGTTCGCCGGCGAAGCCGCGGCGGTCGTTCCCGACATTGTCACGCTGTCGAAGGCGCTGACCGGCGGAACGCTGCCGCTCGCCGCCACGGTTGCGACGCCCAAGGTGTTCGAAGCGTTCTGGTCGGAGGATCCGGCGCGCGCCTTGATGCATGGGCCGACCTATATGGGCAATGCGCTCGCCTGCGCGGCTGCCAATGCCTCGCTCGATCTGTTCGAGCGGGAGCCGCGCTTGCGGCAGGTGGCCGATATTTCATCCACCCTGGCGCAGGGCCTGGAGCCTTGCCGGGGCATGCCCGGCGTCAAGGATGTGCGGGTGCGGGGCGCCATCGGCGTGGTCGAGCTCGAGCGGATCGCCGATCTCGATGCCTTGCGGGCGCGCTTCGTGGCCGAAAGGGTCTTCATCCGTCCGTTCGGCACCACCGTCTATCTGACGCCGGCTCTTACGATCTCGGCCGAGGAGCTCGCCACCCTGACGGGCGCGGTGGTGAGGGTCGTGAGCGAGCTTTGAGCGCCCTGTGTAGAGCCGTGAAGATCAGCGGGGGGTAGGGTGGGCAACGCGCCCGTGCCGCGGCCTCGGAGAACGCGGCACGGCTTTCCGGCGCGTTGCCCACGCGTCCCATCTCGCGGTGCCATCGCGTGGGCAAAATTGCGCGGCTCCGTGCAAAATCTGATCACGGTGCCAGGCAATTTTGCCCACCCTACAGGTTTCAAAAAATCGAGATCAGAACCCGACCGCGGTGCCGTGCAAATCGTAATCGTCGGTGCGCTCGATCTTGACGGTGGCGATCTCGCCGACCCGCAGGGGCCGGTGGCTCTTCACATAGACGGCGCCGTCGATCTCCGGGGCGTCGCCTTTGCTGCGGCCCTTGGCGACCGTCGGGCCGACCGCGTCGATGATCACCTGCTGGCGGGTGCCGAGCTTGCGCTTGAGCCGGCGCGTCGAGATCTTCTGCTGATGTGCCATCAGGCGATGCCAGCGCTCCTCCTTGACCTCGGCCGGCACCGCGGCGGCGAGATCGTTGGCGGCCGCGCCCCGTACCGGCTCGTAGCGGAAGCAGCCGACCCGATCGAGCTCGGCCTCGCCCAGCCAATCGAGCAGAAATTGGAAGTCATCATCGGTCTCGCCCGGGAAGCCGACGATAAAGGTCGAGCGGATGGTGAGATCGGGGCAGATGGCGCGCCAGCGCCGGATGCGCGCCAGCGTCTCTTCCTGGGCGGCTGGACGTTTCATGCGCCGGAGCACCTCAGGGCTCGCATGCTGGAACGGCACGTCGAGATAGGGCAGGGCCTTCCCTTCCGCCAGGAGCGGAATGACCTCGTCCACATGCGGATAGGGATAGACGTAATGCAGGCGGACCCAGACCCCGAACTCGCCGAGCGCGCCGGCGAGCGCGATGAACTTGGCCGGGATCTCGCGGCCTTTCCAGCTGCTCGGCGCGTATTTGAGATCGATCCCGTAGGCGGAGGTGTCCTGCGAGATGACGAGAAGCTCCTTGACGCCGGCCGCGACCAGTCGCTCGGCCTCGCCCAGCACGTCGGCGGCCGGCCGGGAGACCAGGTCGCCGCGCAGCCTCGGAATGATGCAGAAGGTGCAGCGGTTGTTGCAACCCTCTGAAATCTTGAGATAAGCGTAGTGCCGTGGAGTGAGCTTGATGCCTTCCGGCGGCACCAGATCGAGAAACGGATCGTGCTGCGGCGGCGCCACCTTGTGCACCGCTTCGACCACGCTCTCGTACTGCTGCGGCCCGGTGATGGCGAGCACGTCCGGATAGCGCGCCGTGATCTTCTCGGGCTCGGCCCCCATGCAGCCGGTGACGATCACCTTGCCGTTCTCGGAAAGCGCGGCGCCGATGGCGGCGAGCGATTCCGCCTGCGCGCTGTCGAGAAAGCCACAGGTGTTTACGATCGCGAGGTCGGCGCCGGCATGCGCTCGCGTGAGCTCATAGCCTTCGGCCCGCAGTCGCGTGATGATGCGCTCGGAATCGACCAGCGCTTTGGGGCAGCCGAGGGAGACGAAGCTCACCCTCGGCGCACGGGATTGGGCCATAATCGGGTCTCGGTTGGGATGTGCCTGACCTAGTCGCCGCAAAGCGGAAATGCAAGGAACTTGGGGCCGCCCGGCAGTCGCCGGCGTCAAGAGCGTAAACGGGTGCGGTGAGATCGATGAAGGCAGTGCTCTATCCTTTCGGTGCCGGCGAGCCGATCGTCGCCCTGATGGGGGACTTTCCGCAGCTGCAATGGGCGCTCGCCGCTTCGGCGCAGGACATTGCGCGCGAGATCCGCGATGCGGCGATCCTGGTCACCAGCAACCGGGTCTGCTCGGCCCCCTACGGCGAGGCACTGCGGCGTTGTGCCGGCCAGACGCTGCGGTGGATCCACTTCACCTCGGCCGGAATCGACGGCGGCTTGCGCATGGGGCTGCCGGATTGGGTGACGGTGACCAACGCCACCGGGGTCAAGGCCGGGATGGTATCCGAGCATGCGTTCGCCCTGCTGCTGGCGTTGGTGCGGCGCCTGCCGCAGTTGCAGGCCGATCAACTGGCGCGGCGCTGGCGCCACGAGGAAGCCTTGGCGCAGGTCGGGACGCTCGAAGGTGCCACCGTGTGCGTGGTCGGCCTGGGATCGATCGGGCGCGCGGTCGCCCGCAAGGCGAGGGCATTCGACGCGCGCGTGATCGCGGTATCGCGCGCGGGCGCGGCCGATGGCGATGTGGAGCAGGTTTTCGGGCGCCAGCGGATTTGCGAGGCGCTCGCGCTTGCGGATGTGGTGGTGATCTGCACCAGCTCCGATCCGGAGAGCTTTCGTCTGATCGATGCGGCTGCGCTCGCGGCGATGCGCCGCAAGGCATTGCTGGTCAATGTGGCGCGCGGCGATCTCGTGGACGTCGCGGCGCTCGCCACCGCGCTGCAGGCCGGCCGGCTCGGCGGCGCGGCGCTCGACGTCACCGAGGTCGAGCCGCTGCCAGCCGCGAGCCCGTTATGGAGCCTGCCCAATGTCATCATCTCGCCCCATGTCGCCGGCGGCGGCTCGTCCGGCTATCTGCAGCAGAAGGCCTTGTTCGGCCAGAACCTGTTGCGTCTGGCCGCCGGGGAGCCGTTGCTCAATGTCTGCCGTGGCCCGGCTTGATGAGCATCGCGCAGCTGTGAGCGGGCCAGAACCGGATCGCCGGGGGAGCGCACATGCGCATTAGGCCGCTGCTGATCCTCAAATGGTTGCTCGGCGTCGCGCTCGCCGCCTATGTGGCTGTGGTCGCGCTGCTCTATTTTCTGCAACGCGACATGCTCTACCGTCCGCCGCAGACGGTTCGCACCGCGCCGGCGGACGTCGGGTTTGCGGTGGCCGAGGAGATCGTGCTCGACACCGCGGACGGCGAGAAGGTGATCGCCTGGCACGTTCCGGCGCAAGACCACAAGGCGGTGGTCATGTTCTTTCCCGGCAATGGCGACGTGCTGGCGACGCGGGTCGCGCGCCTGCGCGCCCTGACGCAGGACGGAACCGGGCTGCTGGCGCTGTCCTACCGCGGCTACGGTGGCTCGAGCGGCCATCCGACCGAGCCCGGGCTGCACTTGGACGCCGCTGCCGCCTATACGTTCGTGGCGGCGCGTTACGCTGCCGAGCGCATCGTGGTGTGGGGCTTCTCGCTCGGCACCGGACCGGCGGTCGCGCTCGCGGCGCGGCAGCCGATCGGCAAGCTGGTGCTGGAGGCGCCCTACACGTCGACCGCCGACGTCGCCGCCGCGGTGCTGCCGTTCGTGCCGGTGCGGGCGCTGATGAAGGACCAATTCCGCTCCGATGAGCTGATCGGGAAGGTCAGGGTGCCGGTGCTGGTGATGCACGGCGAACGCGACCCGGGAATCTCGATTCGCCTGGGCGAACGCATGTTCGCACTGGCGGGCGAGCCCAAGCGGATGGTGCGTTTTCCCCTGGGCGGACACGAGAACCTGGACGATTTCGGAGCGATCGATACGGTTCGCCAGTTCATCTATGATTAGGGCCCGGGCGGGCGCCCGATGGCCGGCAGCTTGACCGAGATCAAGGCGTTCGAGCTCGATCGGATCTAGGTATGAACACGATGGGAGTGGAGATTTTCCATGCTTGAGCGGGATTCAATGCGAAGCCTCATGAGCGGGGTGGCGGCTGCTCTCGTATGTGCGACCTTCGCTTCGGCCGGCTTCCCGGTTGCGGCAGCTGCCGGCCGGCTCGGTGGCTTCCATGGCTTCTACCGCGGGCTTTATCCTTATTCTTTGTTCGGCTATCCGCGTTATTCGTATGGGGGCTACTATCCGTATTCGCTTTACGAGGACGAAGGACCCAACTGCCGGTTCGTGTGGAAGCGGACCGCCAAGCGAAAGACGGTGCAGCGGGGCATTTGGACCTGCTCCTGAATGATTCTTGTGTGCAGCGCCGATATTCCTGATCTCCGCGGGCGGCGCTTGGGCTATCAGGTCCTCTTCGGCGAGATCAAGCAATGACAGCAGCGCCAACCTCTCCGCTCCATGAGATCGAGTGATGCACTTCGACGATGCATTCGAGGTTCTCATCAAGTATCTCGCCGCGGCGCCGGAATCGGGAAAGATTGCGCGAGTCGGAGAGGGTCATGCGGGCGATCTTTGGATTCCGCACGTCGTGCAGGCCTACTGGCAGTCGCGGCCGGAGCCGGTCGCTCCCGAGCAGCTGGTGGACCAGCACTTCGCGCCGTTCTATGACGCGGCCTGGGAGCTGTGCCGGATCGGCGTCATTCGGCCGGGCGAATTTGCGCCGCGCGGCTGGGCCACCGACGCCGGGCTGTTCTCGGGGGATACCTTCAGCATCACCAAGTTCGGCCGCGCCTGGCTCGAGGACGCGAGCCAGCGACCGATTGCCGACCCCAGCCGACTGGCCCAGGCGCTGCAGGGATTGGCCGACCGTTTCGGCGGCGGCTACGCGCAGCGTGCCACGGAAGCCGTCAGAACCTACCGGACCGGCAACTATTTGGCGGCCGACGTGATGTGCGCTGCGGCGGCAGAATCGATCCTGCTGGCGCTCGCCATCGCCAAGACCGGCGACGAAGCCAAGGTGCAGGTGGAATACAACACCACCGGCGGGCGCCGCCGGATCACCAAACGAATCTGCGTCGATGTCGCCACGGCACTCGCCGCCCAGCTCGAGACGGTGCTGCAGCCATTGGGACACCGGCACGACAGCACCGGCCACGCCACCATGACGACCGTGAGCGAGATCGAGGCCCATATCGGCCTCACCGACCTTCTGCGCTTCGCCCAGTTCGTCCACGACCATTGGGCCGAGCTCACCGCCTGAGATCGTGGCGGCTGCGCCTCGGGCGGTTGCGCCGGCTCTCGGCCAGCGAATCGCGGTTAAGAAAAAATCCTCAAATTTAAATAGTTCGTTAAGCGCGCGGCTTCATCATTTGCGCAGGGGACTGGAGAAGAGGGGACGGCTCTTCCAGGGACGAGCCCACTCCTTCGACATGCCGCCGCAATCGGGCGCTCACAGCCGTTCCGGAACATGCTTGCTGATCATCGGAGGCTGGTCGCTGCAGGCTTGTGAACGGGAGGCTCGCGCCGACCGGGGCGCCAATCCGAACGGGGCGGTCCACACCAAGTATCGAATGCGTAATTGTATCAACTGGAGTACCACATGAAGACGCCTATAAAATCCATGCTTGTCAGACCTTCCGTCGCTGCCGCCACCTTGCTGGCGGCCTGGTTCACCTTCGGCGGCTCTCAGATTGTCCGCGCCGAAGACCCCGAGACCCTTTCGCCGCCCGCCCAGGAGATGATCCAGGTACCGGCCAAGGACGTGCATGCGCTCGAGCAGCGCGTGGCCTTTCTGGAAGAGACCGTCGCTGCGCTCACCGAGTCCTGGCAGCACATCAATACCCATCGGCTTTGCGTCTCCGACGACAGCGGCGCCGAGACCTGCATCACCAAATCGCAGCTCGACATGTTCCTGAGCCAGTCGGCGCATGCAAAGATCAGCGAGCCCGCGCTTGCCGAGGAGACCAAGCTCGCCGCGTCTGTGGAAGCCGCCGAGGTCGTCGCAGCTGCGCCGACGGAGCCTGCTTCCGAGCCGGCCGCCGAGCCGGCCGCCGTGGTCAGCGAAAATGTGCTGCCGCAGCCGGAGCCGGAAACCACCGGAACCGTTGCCTCTGCCTCCGGGTCCGAAGGCGATGCAGTCGCTCCGGCGCCGAAGCTGGAAGTCTACGGGGAATCGGCCGCCCAGTCCGAAGAGTGAGGGTTCCCACAAAGCTCGACGCCGGGCGAGAACGCGGCGCGACCACATATATGCAACCCCGCTTCGGCGGGGTTGCTTTGTAATGAGACCTAATTGTGCGTCTGCTCGGCCCGCGGTCGTTCGCGCGTCGGCGGGCCATCAGGCCGCATTGGTGCCGAACGACGCTGCGTCGAGCGCCAGAACGTGGGCCCGCACCGTGTCGCGCGTATGGTCGGGCTCGCGCATGGGCCTGGAGAAAGTCTCGATCGGCTGGCCCAGCCAGCGCTCGACTGCACCTTTGTCCAACAAGAAACCGCTGCGGTCGTTGACCCAGCCCTGGGCCGATTCCCGGGGGAACTCGCCGTGCCACTTCCCGACGCCGGGATCGCAGGCGGAGCATACGGCGGCTGCCTGCCGCAAGCGGGCCGACCAATAATGGGAAAGTGCCGTGTCCTCGACGCAATTGCACTTGCTGCAAGCGAATAGGGGCATCGTCTCCTCCCGGGGCGAGTTGTCGCCAATCCTTCGAGGCGGCGGCGGTTTCCGGTTACCACCGACGCATTCTACGGACGCGGCACACGATTCTTCGTTGGTTGACGGTCGGCGTCATTTGCAACGGAATTGAGGCGACCAACTTGTATGATGTGGAGGACCCGCGAGGTAGGGCGCGCTTGGTGGGCGGCGATGCTACTCGGCGCCTTTGAGCGCCAGAAATGCGGCGTTGAGTCTCGCGCCGATCCGGCCGGTGACGATTAAGCCATATTTGATGGCGGTCGCGGCGCGTCCGTCTCCCAGAGACGCGATGGCACGGCGCATGGGACTATTCCGAAACGGAACGACAAAATCATGCTTTCGAGAGTGTTAATCGCGGCGAAAGCCTGCGCAGCGCGCAATCGGCGGTGCACAAACCCAAGGATACGACAGCGGTGGCGGGATAACGGCCGGATCGGGTGCGCTTTGGTCGCGGCCGGCCCGATTGACGTCAACGCTCGCGCGCATGTACACCCGCCTGCAGGACGAAACGTCGAAATCCACGCTACGAACAACCGCCTCGGCAAATCATCGGCAACACAGGAGGAGTCTGTCATGAGTGGAAGAAAGGCCCTGGCCGCGCTTGCAGTCGCCACCACCTTGGCGGCTCTCACGACCGTTCCCGCGTCCGCGACCGACCGCGATGATCACGGCATCGAGCGCGGCGGAGCCGTGGTGCGTTGCAGCCTGGATGGGGTGAATCCGTCCCATCACCCGGAAGTTTTCGGCAATGCCGCTACCGCCAGATCCTATGGCTTCTACCAATCCCCGGACCGCGTTTGGCACGTGATGCCCGATTGTCGTCGCTGACGCCGGGTTCCGCCGTGCGCTGCCGCAGTTGGCCGAGCCGCGGTGTCCTCGGTACTTGAGGTTCGATACGTGAGGCTGATTTACGTCGCGCATTCGCGCCTCCAGGATGTCTCGTGTCGCAGAACAGAGTGATCGCCACCTCGGGCGTTTCCTCCAGGGCTCCGGCGATTGATCGGTGATCTTGCGCCACTGAGCGGGGACGGCGTTGTGTTTGGCAAAGACGGCCGCGATGAAGGCGGGGACGACGCGGCGGCTTTGCCGGCGGCGTTCGCCAGCACGTTCTCATGCCCTGCTGAATGCAGCACAGAGGTATGACAAATATCCTTCGCGGTGCAGCCACCGCATTAGGCTGCCGGCCGATGGTCGCCGCGTCGCGTCGATTTCTCCGCCGGGTGCAGTCGTCCGATAGCTCGGCAGGGTCTGGCTGGTGGTGTCGATGATCCGCTCCACCACCAGCCCGCTCCGGCGGGCGGATTCCAACAGCTCGTCGAAGCCGGTCCAAAGCTGTGGCCACGGGCCGTATTCGCGCCGAATGATCTCCTCGAGCAGCCCGATTTCGAGTGGCGCGCGATCGCCGGGGTTGGTCAACAGAATGTCGGAGACCGCCAGGCGTCCGCCGGGACGCAGCGCATTGACGGCCTGCGCCAGGAAACCGCTCCGTGACGGGAAGTGGAACATGGCTTCGAGGCAGACGACACGATCGAAAGAGGCGGATTGGAACGGTATCGCGCTTGCGTCTGCCATCACCAGCGACAGGATGTTGCTTGGATGCGGCGCCAAGCTGCGGCAGATATCGAGCTGGCGTCGATCGATATTGAGACCCGCGAGCCGCATGTGGCGCCAGCGCGCGTCGATCGCGGCCAACGTGCCGCCGAATCCGCAGCCCACGTCGAGCACGCTCTGCCCGTCGCTCAGGCTCGCGAGCTCGAGGACGATGTTGCACAACTGCGCCTGCGCTGCTTCGAATTCCTCCGCCGTGCAGGGGATCGCGTCCGACGGCGCCACCTCCCAGTATCCCAGATGGACGTGACGGCCGGCCCGCCCGGTCTTGAAGCCGTCGATCAGCAAATCGAAATAGGGCGGGACGCGCACGCATCAGCCCCAGCAGTGGACGCCATCGCCGGCCTTGCTCTCGGCCATGAAGCTGCAGGCGGTCCTGCGTACCGCTTCACCCACGACCGGCGCGACGCAATGGAGATAGTGACCGGAATTGACAATGATCATGTCGCCCGGCTCCAGCCGAAACGACACCCGCGTGACCGCGGCGAGATCGGGTTTGGGGGCCCTGCGGTCGCCGACCGCGATCGGCTGGCCTTCGGGCGAGCGAGCGGCGTCCTCCGCAGCGCGCGTGACGGTTCGCAAGAACGTCATACGATTCCTTCGCTGATGCTCAGTTGGCCGATCTGACGCCCGGCGGCGGAAACACCCAGAAGAACTCTCCGGTGCGGCCGTCCTGGCTGGCGGCCCGATCGGTCAGGAAGGCGGCCTCACGCGCCAAGGCTTCGCGCGACCAGCCGAGGCAGGAGCGCATCTTAAGGGACACCGGATCATAGTCCAACCGATGCCCGGGCGGCGAGCGCACCATCAGGGCCGAGGGCAGCACCACGCAGTGGTAGACGCGCAGCGCGCAGGGCAGCCGGCGCGCCCGCTCGAAATTCCGGCGGAAGCTCTCCGGATCGTCGCCCGGCAGGCCCATGATGATCTCGACCGCGAGCGTCGCCACCTGCGCCAGCGCCCGCAGGGTTTCCTCGAAGCGTGCCTCGTCGTATTTGCGCTCCACATTGGCCAGCACCTTGTTGTCGAAGGATTGCAGCCCGACCCCCACATAGGCGCTGCCCACGCTGCCCAAAAATTCGAGATGCTCGCGCCGCACCTTGGCGGGATAGACCTCGCAGATGAGGCCGCGCCGCGTCAGGAAGCCGGAGCGGTCGGCCGCCGCGCGCAGATTGTGGAAGGCGGCCTGGTTGAGATTGAGCCCGGCATCGGCCAGCAACGCGGCGCCGAGCCCGATCCGCTCCATGGCGGAGAACTCGACCGCAAGGCTCTCGGCGGTCCGCACCCGCTTGGGCGATTCCATGGTGCCCCATTCGCAGAACGTGCAGGTGAACGGGCAGCCCCGGTAGGTCTGCAGGACGCCGAGCCCGCCGCCGGGCACCAAATTCATCTCGTAAGGCGATGCCAGGAGATTGAGGTCGCCGAGTGGCCGGATCGCGGTCTCGCGCCAGCCGTCGTCGGTCCGTAGCGCCAACCCGGCAATGCCCACGAGCCCAGTCGGCGAGCGGTCTGTCGCCTCGACCACCTCGCGGAAGATGTCCTCGCCTTCGCTCACCACCAGTATGTCGACCGCCATCGCCTTCCCCCGATGCGGCTCGTGGTCGAGCATCACCGGGCGCGCCGAGGGCCCGCCGAATACGATCAGCCGCGCCGGATCGTCGTCCTTTACCAGTGTCATGAGATCAAGGAAGAACGGGAATGACCACAGAAACACCGAGCAGCCGATCACGTCGGGATCGAACGCGATGATCTCGCGGGCGAGGCTTTGCTGGTCGCCGCCGGCCACGTCCCAGACCTTGATCTCGAGGCCGGGCAGCCGCGAGGCGCGCAGCGCCGCCTCCACCATGTAGAGCCCGAGATTGGGAATGAACTGCGGCATCGCCCGGTCGCGTTCCGGGTAGCGTGCCAAGAGCGCCACGCGACGGCCGGAACGGCGGCGGATTTCAGCCGGGCGTCCAGCGCCCTGTCGGCGGCCGTGCTCGGAACCCACGGGCGCGACGGTCGGGCTCATGCTGGGCACGCGATGGCGTTGCTGTGACTGCGGCGTGGCATCGACCACCAGAACCGGCCGACCTTGCCGCCGGCGGCGCGGGCGCGGCGGTCGAGCTCCAAGCGCATGTCCGCAAGCGCCTGCGCGCTCCAGCCCAGGCACGAGGTCATGGACAGGTTGTCCGGGTCGTACTCCATGTCGAATCCCGGCAGGCCACGGGTCATCAGCGCATCGGGCAGCACGAGGCAATGATAGGCCCGCACCGCGGCCGGCAGCGACAGCGCATAATCGAGGGTGCGGCGAAATCCCTCCGGCGTGTCGCCCGGCAGCCCGAAAATGATCTGCAGCTCGATATTGGTGACGGCGGCGAGCTGGCGCACCGCCTGCTCGAAGCGCGGCGAATCCGACGGCCGCTGGTGCAGCTTGAGCACGGCTTGATCCATGGATTGCATGCCGACCCCCAGATAAGCCGGGCCGATCTCCTGGAGGAACTCGATGTGTTCCTCGCGGACGATCGAAGGATAGATTTCCGCCCAGAACAGCGACCGCTTGAGAAACCCGGTCCGCCGGTTGGCCTCGCGCAAGTTGCGGAAGGCGCGGATATTCAGGTTGAGACCGGCATCGAGCAGGAACACCGCTGGCGCCCGCATCCGCTCGAAGGCGCGCAGCTCGCGCGCGATGTAGTCGGCGGAAAACGTGGCCTTGACCTTGTTGCTCGCGCCCCATTCGCAGAAACGGCAGGACAGCGGGCAGCCCCGATAGGTCTCCAGATAGGCGACCGCGCCGGCCGGCATCAGGTCGAGCCCGAATGGCGACTCGAGGTCGTCGAGGTTGGCCGGGATCGCGCGTCGTTCGGTGCGAATCCAGCCGGAATTGGCCGGCAACGTCACGCCGCGCACCGATTGCAGCGCTGTGCCGGACAGGTCGGGGAGGGCGGCGATCTCGCGGAAGATGTCCTCGCCGTCGCCTTCCACGATGGCGTCCAGATAGCTGCCGGCATCGCGATAGGGCTCGAGCTCGAACAGGGCGGGGCGCGCCGAGGGGCCGCCGAACACGATTATGCAGCCGGAACGACGTCGCTTGATCTCGCGGGCGACCGCCACCAGGCAAGCCGTCGACCATACATAGATGGAGAAGCCTACCAGCTCCGGCTCAAATGCCAGAATGGCGCTCACATAGGCGGCGACGTCTTCGCGCTCGAGATCGATCAACGTAACGCGATGTCCGGGGTTTTCGGCGTCACCGACCACGGCGGCCTGGATGCGGCGAATGCCGAAGCTCGGCAGCACCAGCGGACCGAGCTCATCGGCATCGGGACGCGGCGTGAGGCAGACCAGCGCTATGCGACGTGTCGTCAAATCCGTTCCCGCTGGTTGGAGACGACGGTAGTACGCAACGCGTCACTTCGCAGGCGTCGTCTCCACCATGGTGGCCGAATCCTGCGCCTCGAACTGGACCTTGCAGCGGATGCCCGCCGGCAACTTCAGGCCCGGATTCGGCAGTGCCAGCCGCACCCCGAAGGTGCCGCTCGCCGCATCCAGGACCTGATCCACAACGGTCACGATCGCCGGATAGGATCCGCCGATCGGCGGCTGCGGGCGGATCTTGGCATTGCTTCCGATCCGGATGCGCCCGTACTGGCTGGTCGGCACGAACACTTCGATCCGCAGCGGATCGATCTGGGCGAGCGTGAGGATCGGGCTCTGCTCATTGCGGTACTCTCCCGGCACCAGCAGCCGTTCCGTCACCACCCCGTCGATCGGGCTGATCAGCGTGCGCTGCTTGAGCGCTTCCTCGGCATGACCCACCTCCAGCCGCGCGATCTCCAGGTTGAGCTGGGCTTCCTTGAGCTGCTGCTCGGCCACGTTGGCGTCCGAGTCGGCCTCCTCGGCGGCCGCCTGGGTCACGATATTCTTGGCCATGAGCTCGCCGGCCCGCGCATTCTTGCGCCGCAGGAAATCCAGGCGAGCCTGTACCGCCTTGGCGCCGAACTCGTTGGTGGCGCGGGCGCGGGCGAGATTGAGCGCAGCCTGCTCGACCCCGTCTTCCAGCTTGCCGAGAACCTGACCCTTTTGCACGACGTCGCCGCGGTCGACGTCGATACGGGCGATCACGCCGACCACCGGGGTCGCGAGCTTCACGAGCTGCTGCGGCTCGATCACGCAATCGAGCTCGGGAACGGTCGCCGGCTGGGCAGTAGCCGCGGTGGCGCCCGCGATGGCGAGGCATGCCGCGAGCGCAGCCGCCATTCCGGCGCGGGGCGCCTGTGCATTCATCAACGGGCTTCCAGACTTCATGCTGTTTCCAGCCACCATTTTACCTAAGAGGAACTCAATACGACAGAAACTCACGGCGGCGCAATCTTTTGGACACTTTCGCTCGCTCTCTCCGTCAACCGGCCGCCGCCGAAGCATAGCCAATTCGACTTAAAAACGAATTGTGTACCTGCCGCGACCTCACTCGGGCCGCCCCGAAAACGCCAGGGTCTTGGTTTGCGAGCGGTCGGATCGCAGCAGGTCGGCCCGCATGCGGGCGTGGAGCCATTCGGCGCGCCGCTGCGCGAGACGAAGCGCCAGGCGGCCGACCCAGTCTCCACCCTTTGCCATCGCGGGCCGGACGAGGCGCGAGAAGATCGGACCGGTGTCGAACTCCATCAGCGGATCCTCCAGCGACAGGATCGCCTGGAAGCATCCGGGCTCGCCCTGCCGACCGCTGCGGCCGGCCAGCTGATCGTCGATCCGGCGCGCGTCGTGCCGCTCGGTCATGATGACGTGCAGGCCGCCGAGCGCGGCCGCGCCTTCGCCCAGATGGATGTCGGTTCCGCGGCCTGCCATGTTGGTGGCGATGGTAATGCGGCCGCGCTCGCCGGCCTGGGCGATGATCTCGGCCTCATTGCGGTCCTGGGTGGCGTTGAGCACGGTGTGCGGCAGCCCGGCGGCGTTGAGCTCTGCGCTGGCGCGCTCGGAGGCCGCGACCGAACGGGTCCCGATCAGGACCGGGCTGCCTTGCCCATGCAGCTGCGCCACCCGGGCCAGGATGACGGGCCATTTCTCCCGGTCGGTGGCGACCACGCGGTCGGGCAGGTGGCGCCGTTGCACCGGACGATGGGTTGGAATCGCCGCCACCGCGATCCGGTAGACGCGCCACAGCTCACGCGCGACCGGCTGCAGCGTGCCGCTCATCCCGGTCAGCCGGCGGTAGCGGCGGAAGAAGCGCTGATAGGTGATCCGTGCGATGGTGGTGCGGCGCGCCGACAGCGCGCAGCCTTCCTTGTGCTCGATCATCTGATGCAGGCCATCGCTCCAGAGCCGGTCCGGCATGATGCGTCCGGTATATTCGTCGACGATCTGTACCTTGCCGTCCGTCACCACATAGTGCTCGCCGCGCCGGAACAGATGCAGGGCGGAGAGCGCCTGGCGCGCCAGCTCCTCGCGGGCGACGACGCTGCGCCACGCGCCCTTGCGGGCGCCCGCGAAGGCCGCGATCCGCGCCTGGCCGCTGACGGTCAGGAAGACCCGCCGCTCCTCGAGCGAAAGAAAGTAGTCCTCCTCGGGCGCGAGCTGGCGGGCGAGAGCGAGCGCGGCTGCGATGGTCTCGGCATCGAAATCCGATTCGACCTGGCCCGAGATGATCAGCGGCGTGCGCGCTTCGTCGACCAGCACGCTGTCGGCCTCGTCCACAATGGCGAAATGCAGGCCGCGCAGCCGCAGCTGCCCGGCGCGCGGGGCATCGCTGTGCATCGCCTCCAGCCTCAGGGCGAGATCGCTGTCGGCCTGGCCGAGCAGGATGCGGTCGCGCAAATAGTCGAACGCGAGCTCCTTGTTGGTGCAGTAGGTGATGTCGCACGCATAGGCGTTGCGCCGTTCCTCGGCGCTCTGGCCGGTGAGCACGATCCCAACCGTGAGACCAAGCCGCCGATACAGCACGCCCATCTGCTCGGCGTCGCGGCGCGCCAGGTAATCGTTGACCGTGACCACGTGGACCGGAAATCCCGCGAGCGCGGCCGTCCCGGCGACCAGGGTGGCGGTCAGAGTCTTGCCTTCGCCGGTCGCCATCTCGGCCAGCAAGCCCTTGAGCATGGCGAACGCTCCGGTGATCTGGACGCCGAAGTGCCGCTTGCCGAGCACGCGGTGCGACAGCTCCCGGATGAGCGCGAAGGCGCGGGCGACCTCATGTTCCGGCAGATCCGGGTGGCGGCGTAGCGCCAGCGCAACCGCGCGCACCGCCGGCGCGAAGTCGTCGAGCGCGAGCGCGCGCAACTCGTCGGCATGAGCGTCCACCAGCGGGACGATCCGAGCCAGCTTCCGCGCTCGCCAAGGCGCCACGCGGGCCACGATCTCGGCCCCCGCGATCTCGGTCACCAGATCGAGCGGCTGCGGCGGTCGCTCGGAGCGCTCCGGATAAAGCTTGAGCGCGGGCGGCGGGAGCCGCGTGATGGTCGCCGCCGGAAGTGCGAGCTCAGACACGAAACTGCCCCAGGAAGAATTGGCGGAATGCGCGCAGCACCCGGAACGCCACTGGCTCGCGGCCGTGATCGAAACGCACATAGACGCGGGCGCCCGCCAGCCGCGGCGGCACCGGCTCGAGGAGATCGACATCGAATTGAAACATGCTGAACAAGGATTGCGGCTTCTGGGTATGGGATGGGTCGAGCACGATTGGGCCGCCGCCCTGGGTGGTGAGCGCCATGCTGGGAACGTCGTTCTGCGCCGCAGGCACCTCGCGCCGGATCCGCGCCGGAACCGGCCGCTCGAGGTTTTCGGCGAAATAGGCGTCGACCTTGGTGGTGCGTTGGCGCACCAGGTCGACGTCCGCCTGCGGCACCACCACCCGCACCACCAGATCATTGTCGCCGATCACATAGCCCAACAGATCGCCGCGCCTGAGGAAACGGCCCGGCAAGTCGTCGGCGCGCGGCAGCACGAAGCGGCCGTCCTGCTCCGAGCTCACCGTGAGGTCCTGCTCGCGCGTCCGATAGGCAGCTAGCGTTCCGGTCAAGCGCTGAACCTGCTCCTGCAGCACCTCGGCCTGCACCCGATCGAGCTGCTTGACGGCATCGAAGCGCAACTGCATCTCCTCGAGCTGCGCCTCGATCACCGCGACCTTCGCGCTCAGGATCGGATCCGCGAGCGCGACCAGCTGACCGCGCGCCGCCACCGGTTCGCCCGGCGTGGTCAGCACCTCGGTCACGAATCCCTCGGCCTTGGCCCGCACCTCGGCACGGTTTGGAATCCAGACCACGCCTTGCGCGACGGTCGCATAAGGCAGCGGCACCAGGAACAGGACCGCGGCCGTGAACGCGGTGATGCCGCCGACGATGGCAAAAGCCCGCCGCCGTTGCCCGCGCAGACGTGGGCTGGCGGCGAGGAACCGGATGCCCTTGAGCATCGGCAGGACTGCGATCGAGACCGTCGCCCACAACGCCATCGCGATGCCGACGAAGAACAGCCGGGTGGCGAGGAAGACCGCGATCCCGAACGACACCACCATCCGGTAGAGGAACGACAGAATGGCGTAGGCGACCAGCCATTTGGCCTCGCCCGGCGCGGTCGCCGGATTGTCGAGCGCGTCGATCCCGAGCAGATGCCGCTGCACCAGGAAGAACAGGTAGGAATTGGCGCGGATGGCGAGGTTGGGGATCTCGATCAGGTCCGAGAGGATGTAGTAGCCGTCGAATCGCAACAGCGGGTTGCCATTGAAGAACAGGGTCGAGACGCTGCCGATCAGGATGACGTTGAAAGCGACGGCGCGGCCGAGACCCGGGCTCGCATTGATCCACACGATCATGGCGATCGCCGCGAGCGCCAGCTCGACGATGATGCCGGCGGCGCCGACCACGATTCGACGCCGCTTCTGCCGGAACGCTGCCGACGCGGATGCATCCACATAGGGAACCGGGATGAACACCAGCAGCATGACGCCGACCTCGTGCACCTCGCCGCCCCACATCTTGGTGGCATAGGCGTGGCCGAGCTCGTGCAGGGTCTTCATCAGCGGATAGACGCACACGATCAAGGCGACGTTCTGCGCCACCAGCACGCGATCGGCGACATTGGAGGTGAGCTCCGACCAGTGCAGCACCGCCAATGTGGCGCCGGTCAGCACCAGGGCCAACCAAGCCAGCAGGCCGACCATGCTGAACAATGGCCGCACCAGCGGCAAGGTTGCGGCGAGCAGCTTGTCGGGATCGAACAGCGGCAGGCGCATCGACATCGGATTGCGCAGCCGCTGAATGAGCCGGCGCCGCTCGGCGCGCTGCGAGCGCTCGGCGATCTCGGCAACGTCGGGGGGCAACTCTCCCTGCAGGAGATCCGCGGCGTGCAGCTGTGAGACCAGCTGGATGGTGTCGTCCTGGGTCGGTGGGTCGTCGGCCGAATGCTCGCCGGCGATGTCCCAGACCTCGCGCAACGTGCGCCGGCCGTCCATCAGGCACAACATCCGATTGGCGGCGGGCGACACCCGAAAGAACCGGCCGGTCTGATGGTCCTGCAGCACGTACCAGAGCTGTCCGCGAAACGTCTGCCGGTGAATCTGCGCGTGCGGGCGCAATCGCGGCTTGAGCTCCGCGACGCGGTACCAGGAGCTGCTGAACAGCGATGCGCTCATGCGGCCACTACGGCAGCCATTGCCAGCCCCAGACGCGCAGCCAATCGATCAGCGAATGGGTCCAGATCCAGGCCAGGCTGCGCCGACTGATCTCTACCTTGCCGATGCCCTCCATGCCTGGCCGCAGCCGCTCGGAGCTTTCCGTCAAAAGGCCCTCGACCCGAAACACGTTGCGCCCGGATTTGAGCTCGGCGATCGGCGTGATCTTGTCGATCACGAATGGCCACGGCTGGTTCGGCAGCGCGGTGACCAGCAGCTGGCCGCGCTGGCCCAACTCCACGGCACCGACCTGGCGCTCGTCGACATCGAGGATCACGCGATAGCCCTCGAGCGGAGCGATCTCGAACAGGACCTGGCCGCGCTGTACCGAGGCGCCGATGAGCTGGCTCAGGTCGCCCGAGACCACCAGCCCGTCGATCGGCGAGGTGAGCTTGACCCGTGCCAGCTGCTCGTCGATGAGATTGATCTGCGCTGCCGCCTGGTCGATCTGGCTGCGGATGACGTTGATCTGCGCCGGCTGGCGCGCTGCCAGCGCCTTGTCGTATTCGAACACGTGCTGCTGGCGCTCGGTCACCCATTTGAGGCGCTCGAGCACCAGATCGCGATCCTCGAGCGAGGCCAGCGCGTCGCCCGCGTGCACCGCGTCGCCGGCCCGCACCGTCGAGGCCGCGATGAAGCCGTCATAGGGTGCCACCACGGCGCGCCGCACCAAACCTTCGATCCGGGCATCCGCATCGACCCGGTAGGTGTCCTGCGCGAAGCTGAGCACCAGCACGGCGCCGGCAGTGGCCAGGAGCGCGAGCTTGCGGCCCAGATAACCCGGCCCAAGCAAGTGCTCCACCTGGCGCTTGCCAAACTCGATGACCTTGGCGCCGATCCATCGGTTGTTCTGCCGCTTCTCCTCCAGCACCGGGCCTACTACGGAGGCGACCAGCCCGATCAACTCGACGGTCTCCGGCTCGAACGGAAGGTCGGGCGGACGTTCGAACGTCATGGCGCCGATGAAGCGGTCGGCGACCAGCATCGGCACCGTCAGGATATGGCCGTCGCGCTGGATCTTCGACAGCTCAGCATGGGCGGTGGTGCCGATCGCCTGGTCGGGCGGAGCTGGAAAAACGATCATGCAGCGCTGGTCGATTGCTTCCTCCATGGCGGCGCCGAGCGAGCTCACCAGATTCATCTGCTGCCCGAACTGGGCGCTGTGGGAGATGACTTTCACCGCGACCGAGCGGCCCTTGAGCATGCCCAGGCTGACGCGCGTGCACTGGCAGCGCATCGCCAGCGCGGTCACCGTCGCCATCGCGGCTGCCTCGAACCTCTCGTGCTCCAGCGCATTGCCCAGGAGATCGAGCGCCGCGCGGGCGCGCGCCAGCAATTGGCCCTGCTGATCGTTGCGCTGCTGTGCCAGGCGATCGCGAATCCAGGCGATGCCCCATTGCAGCTGGCGCATGGCGAGCCGCACATTTTCGGAGCCGCCGCTCGGCAGCGAAACCGCGACCGCACCCTGCAGCTGCTTGTCGGAGACGATCGGGAAGCCGATCTGGACCGGCGCGGCCGGATCCGGAAAGCCGCCCGGAACGTCGGCGCGCGCGACGCCGCGCCGTTCCCGCATGGCGGCCTCGGCGACCTCGGCGAGCGGCGCAAAGCGGCCCGATCCCTCCGGCCAGTACGCGACCGCCTCGTAATTGTTGGGCTTTCGGGTCTGCAGCAGCAGGAGCCCGCGGGTCGCGCCCTCGATCATCTGGCACTGCAGCGCGAGCCAGGCCGATGCCATGTCGGCGTCGGTCTTGGCGTCGCCGAGCCGCTTCCACAGCGCCGGCTCGAGATAGGCGACGCGGTCGGGCCCCCCGGCATCTTCCGATGCGGGATCGGGCTCACGCTGCGCGCCGCGCGGATCGAGCATTTCCGGTCCGCCAGCGCTCCCGGTCTCGCTCGCCGGGGAGGGGGTCTGGCTCATCGCGTCGGCCGTTTAATCAAAGGCGTGAGACTTGCAATTTAGACTTGCAATGGTCCGTGGCGCTGCTCGTATTCGCGCAGCACGCCGCCCAGGACCGACAAAAGCCGCTTGGCCGCGAATGGGGTCAAGATGATCCGATTGGTGAGGTCGACGCTCACCGCGGTGCCGTCGGCGATGTTCCAGGTCTGGTTGGTGCCGAAGAACAGGTCGACCTGCTCGCGCGTGCTCTGCACGTTCACCACGTTGGCGAAGTGGGTCGCCATATTCTTGTCGTTCCACTGCACCGTGGCGGGTCGCGGGGGGTCTGCCGGGACGGGCGGGGCGGCCGTTTCGGCCGGAGCGCTTTTGGCTGCCATATCCGATTGTCTGCTTTCCAAATGAATTGCACCCCGCAGTGCATCGAAGTTGCGAGATGTTCCCCGAACCCTCGGGCCGAGGCTATATCAAAAATGCACCGCCGCTCCAAGCGTCGCGGTGAGCAAGGATGGTTTCAGCTTGAAGGGGGTCGGCTGAATGCCTTGAAATGTCAGCTGCCCGGGGGTGTTGAAGCTCGCGGTATAAATACCCTCGACTCGAACGCTCAGGTTGGAGGTGAGGTAGGTCTCGGCGCCACCGCCATATTGATAGCCGTCCACCGTGACCGGCTGCGTCGATGTATTGGGCGCAATGGCGTTCCAATAATTGGCGTCGGGAGTAACCCTTATCCAGGCTGCGCCGCCTTTGACATAAAACAGCGTATTCGGCGTCATCAGCCAGCCAAAGCGCAGGCTGAGGGCGTAGATTTCGCTGATCGAGGCGAAATGAACCATTCTGGGCGCAAATCCCACGCCGGTCGCCTCGTTGAAATCCGCCTTCTGGAAATTTGCGCTCGCTTCGCCGCCGACCACGAGGTTGGGGTAGAGCGCCACATTGAGACCCAGGAAACCGCCACCTCCGATCGCCAAATTGGCGAAGGGGCCCAGCTGGCCGCTCTCGCCGACGGCCGAGCCGGAATAGCGCATCTGATCGCCGTTGACGGAGCCGAATGCCCCGGCTTCCATGCCCGTCCACCGGGCGGCCGTGACAGCTGGGGCCGCCTTGGTCAACAGCGGCGAGGCGGCGGCGGTCGAAGCCGGCACGCCCAGTCCGGGCATATCGAGCTTATAGGCCGCCCCGAGCATGACCTGGAATATCTGCGGACGATATTGATCGAGGCCCTGGTTCAGCAGCAGCGCTTCGCTGGCGCGCGTGTAGGATCCCTCCAGGCGTACCGCAGCGTTGGGCGTGAGCAGAGAACTCGATCCCGACCGCGAGCACCCCGCCTCGCAACGTCTTATTGAAAGTATCGCCGAAGCCCTCGACGCCCCGCACGTCGATCCAGGAAGGGCCGGCCTTGGCGTAGACCATCGTGGTTGGCATGAGCACGATGCCGATCCGGCCGGCAAAGGCCGCCAGGTACTTGGTGGCTTGGAGAAAATCGAGATCCGTTCCCAGCTCCCGGTAACCTGCGCGCGAGGAGCTAAGGTCGCCTTCCACGCCCAGCACGAGCCAGGGCATGACCTGATAATTGAACCCGGCATAGACCCCGCCGACCAAGCCGCGATTGGCCGATCCGATCCAGATGTCGCTCTGCGAGGATTGTGGCCGCACATATTTTGCGGTGGCGAAATCGAAGCCGAGCTCTCCGCCGAGGTAAAATCCGCTCCAATTTGGCGTGGGTGGCGCAGCCGGCTGTGCAAGGCGGGGCGGTATCGAGACATCTGCTGCCCGAGCGCATGGGCCCGCCGCGAGCAACGCGGCTACGGCGCAAGCGGCGAGACTGGCAACTCGACACGCGTACACGACTGGCCCCCGAACCCATCGATTGGTATCAACGCCCGGTAATGACTAGCAGGCAATGTCGCGGGGGTCCATCGCGGGCGAGCTGCGCCGACGGCTGCGGTCGGTCGCCGGGCCGGGAAGATTCTTGACCTTCAGGGTGTCATGCCGAGCGTGCCTTACGAATTCCTCTGCGTCGACGACTTCCTGCAGACCGAGTTCGATGCGCGCGCGATCCGCAGCGCGTTCGAGACCGGGATCATGGCGGCGCTGATCGCGGAGCGATCTGTGCCGCTCCTCACGCTCGCGGCGAAAAGTCGAATGGATCCAACGGGTTTGCGCCTGCTGACCGGATTGCTCGAAGTCAATAATGTGGTCCGGCGCACGGACGATCAGCTGGCGCTCACGGCCGCTTTCACGCGCGCGCTGGAGTTCCGGGACCTGCTCGAAACCCGCATCGACTTCGCCGATCTGGTGTGGCCGGACATCCACGCCCTGTTCACGCCGCTGCTGAACGATCTGCCGCAGTTCATGGCGCGCTCGAAGGTCTTCGATCTTTTTCGCTACGACCGTTGCATGAATGTCACAGCCGAAAACCTGGCGGCTACGAAATCCTGGGTGCGGCTTACGAGCTGCCTGACGAAATACAGAATCTGCGGCCGTGCTCGGTGCGGTCGATCTCGCCGGCGCGTCCAGCTTCCTCGATATCGGAGGCAACAGTGGCGAATTCGCCCTGCAGACGTGTCGGCGCTATCCCGGGATCGAGGCGACGGTGGTCGATCTGCCGGTCGTCTGCGCCATCGGTCGCAGCCATATCGCCGCCGTGGCAAGTCCCGACGAAGCCGCCCGCATCCGCTTTTGTCCCGCCGATTTTCGCCGCGATCCGCTGCCCGACGCGGCCGACGTGGTGTCGTTCAAATCGGTGCTGCACGACTGGCCGGACGGCGATGCTGATCGCATTCTCGAGCGGGCCTTCACGGCCGTAAAGCCGGGAGGCCGCATGCTGATTTTCGAGCGCGGTCCGATCGAGATCGGGAACCGCCGGCTGCCCTACTCGATGGCGCCCAACCTGGTGTTCCTGAAATTCCTGCGTCCACCCGACCTCTATCTGAACAAGCTCGCGCGGCTCGGATTGACCGCGATCGAGCATCGGCGCATCGAGCTCGAGATGGGGTTCAATCTGATCGTGGCGCGCAGGCCCGGATGAGGCCCGCAGCCGTCATCGCGGTCGCGGCGCCACCCGGCGGCGGCAAGACCACGCTGGTGCGGCGTCTGGCGACGCGGCTGGGCGGCGCGCCAACGCTGCATTACGACGATTACGAACAGATCACCAAGCGCAGCCCTGCCGAGGTGGAGGCCTGGCTCGATCGCGGCGCGCCAGCCGGCGAGGTTCCGCTGCCGAATTTTGCCGAGGCCCTGGCCGGCCTGAAGCAGGGCCCGGCCCGACATGTGATCCTCGACTTCCTGCTGGCGCGCGCCCATCCGGCGACCGCCAGCCATATCGACATGCTGATCTGGATCGATACGCCGCTCGATATCGCGCTGGTGCGCACATTGCGCGAGCAGGTCGGGCTCGCCCGCAACGCGCCGCCGGCGGCCGGGTTCATCAACTGGCTGGCCGGTTACCTCGACAGCTATGCCCGCGTCATGCATCGCGGCTATCAGCTGCAGCAGGCGAGCGTGCGGCCGCAGGCGGATATCATCCTCGACGGCATGCTGCCGCCGGATCGACTGGCCGAGCTCGCCGCCGCCGAAATCCTCTGCAGGTTTCCCTGATGCCCGGCCCCGACACGCAGGTGCCGCCGGCGCCGCCGCTTCGTCCGCGCGAACGCCTCGTCATCGTGGGCGGCGGAATCGCCGGCTGGATGGCGGCCGCCTGTCTCAACCGCCACCTCGCGCGACGCAAGGGCGAGGTGATCCTGGTGGAATCGCCGGTGCTCGACACCATTGGGGTCGGCGAGGCGACCACCCCCTCGCTGGTGCATTTCCTGCGGTCGATGAAGCTCGACGAGAACGCGTTCATGCGGCGGTGCTCCGCCACCTTCAAGCTCGCTATACGCTTCGACGACTGGGGCCGGTCCGGCACGACCTCCTGGCATCCGTACGGAATGGGTGCCCGCCTGGATGGAATCGATCTCTTCCATTTCTGGCTCAAGCGACGGCTCGATGCCGGCGAGATGCTCACCTATACGGACTATTCGGCGCAGGTGACGCTCTGCGGCGAGGAAAGGGCACCCCGCCCCTTCAACGGCGCGACTCCGATCAGCGATGCCGGCGCCTATGCCTACCATCTCGATGCCTCGGCATTTGCCGACTACCTGAAGGACATGGCCACCTCCGAAGGGGTCCGGCACCTGTTCGGGGACGTGCAGGATGTCGTCCTTGACCCGCATGGCGACATTGCGAGCCTCCATATCGGCGGCGGCCGCGCGCTCGCGGGCGACATCTTTATCGATGCGACCGGCTCGCGCGGCCGCTTGATCGAGCAGGCACTGGGCGATCCCTGGATCGACTGGTCGCGCTTCATGCTTTGCGACCGGGTGGTGGCACTGCCGCTACCGCGCTCCGACGGCTTTCCGCCCTATACGCGCTCGACCGCGCTCGCCGGCGGCTGGCGTTGGCAAATTCCGCTCAGCAGCCGGACCGGAAGCGGCTATGTTTATTCCGGGGTGCATCTTTCGGCTGACGCCGCCACCGAGCAGCTGGTCGCCTGTTCCGGCCTGCGCCGCGCGCGTTCGGCCGATCCGCGGCTGATGAACATCCGGGTCGGCCGACGGCAGAATTTCTGGCTGCGCAATTGCATCGCGATCGGTCCCGCGGCGGGGGGCCTCGAGCCGCTGGAATCGACCGGCATTCACCTCATCCAGGAGGCCGTTCTGCGGCTGACCGAGCATCTGCCGGACCGCGATGACCGACCGCGGCGCGCGTATAACGCCGCAATGGCCGTCCTGCACGACGAAGTGCGGGATTTCATCATGCTGCACTACCTTCTGGCCGGCCGCGAGGAGCCGTTCTGGCGCGACGCGCGCAACGTCCCGCTGCCCGACACCCTGCGCGAATTCCTGGCGGCCTATGACGAGAACGGGCACATCGAGAGCCAGCGCCTGCGGGTGTTTACCGAATCGAGCTATTTTGCGCTCCTCGCCGGCAATGGCCGACTGCCCCGGCGCCCGATCGCCGCGGCCGAGTCCGCCGACATCGTGGAGCTGGGGCGGCTCATGGGGCGGGTGCGGGCATCCAACGACGAGCTGGCGGCCCGCATGCCGAGCCATAAGGTGGTCTTGGCCGAACTGCACCGTCTGTCATTTGCATGAGCGCATCCGACCTCATGGATTTGGTGCGAGCGCTCGGGGCGCCTTTCGGGCTCGAGCGGTCGGTCAAGATCGTTTCCGGGGCGCTGCAGGAGGACCGCTTCCTGGTCAGCCTGCACCGTTCCGCGCTCGGCGAGTCGGCCGGCGACAAGCTGTCGCAAATGAGCAGCGTGCTCGGCGCGCCGCCGGATTTCACGGGCGCGATCACGGTCGCGCTCGCCGATGCCGACATCGTTCATTTCGGCTACGAGGGTGGGTCGGAGCGGGCGATCTTCAAGATTTACCTGGAATACGCGTCCCGGGTGCGCCGCGCGCAGGCGCAGGATGCGCCCGATCCGGTGCTGGTCCATCTCGCCTACAAGTGGATGCCGGGGGTGCCGGGCCAGGGCGCGGTGACGCGCTATACTTGGCTGCCCTGCCGCAGCGAGGCCGCGCTCACCGAGCGGCTCCGGCTGCTGGCCCCGGCCCCGCAGACGCCGTTGGCATTGCGCTGCGGCCTCGAGCTCGTGGCGCGCGCGCGCCAACGGATCGATCCGCGCCATCTCCTCCTGATGGAGGTGGCGGAGCCGGAGAATCCGCGCCGTTCCTACGACATCAACGTTTACCCGGCGGAATTGCATTTGCGCGACATCGCTGATCTGGTGACCGCGGTGGCGACGGAATTCGCGATTCCGGGGCCGGCGGTTCGGACCTTGCTCGAGCGCACCGGCGCGCTCGCGCTCGGCCATCTGGCTGGCGGGAGCGGCCGCGACGGAGCCGAATTCGTCACCATCTACTACGGCGTCGAAGCGCATTGAACGAAGCTGACGATATGACGGCTACCGAGCAAATCCTCGAACGCAGCGCCGCCGGCGACCGTTACGCCGACTATTGCCTATGGGACTATCCGCCGGTCGCGCCCACGACGGACAAGCTGCGTTGCGCCAACCTGTTGTGGCGCGCCCTCGACGCGGCCGGCGCCGGACCGCAGTTTCATGCGGCATGCCGCGCTTTGCGCGAAGGCCTCGGCCCGTTCCGCACGGTCTTCGGGGTCAAGAAAATCGCCGACCGGCTGAGCTTCGAATTCTATTTCTACGACTACGCGCGGCTGGAGCGGGAGGTCTCGGTCGCCCGCGTCCTCGACATCCTGGCGCCGTTTGCGACGTGCCCGCTCGCCTATTCGGAAGGGCGGCCCTATTTCATGTTCTCGCTCGATCTCGACGAGACGATCGTGGCGGGGCGCCGTCCGTTGGAGCTGATCAACATCTATGTGGGCAATCCGGGCAGCAGCGTGTCGTCGGGCATCTGCTACGAGCTGACCGGCGCCGGCTTACGCCTCGCCAATTTCTATTTCTTCTTCGATGCCAAGAAGGAGATGGACGAGATCGTCGCCAAGGTCGCCTGCTCGGCCCATCACGATCTGCGCACGCTGCCGCGGCGCGAAATTCTGCGGCCTGAGCTCCTGGACTGCCAGGTGATCGTGGTCGCCAACAAGAAGCACAACGACGGCATCTATTTCTCCCGCATCGGGATCGATGCCCTGGTCGGCTTTCTCGACCGCGAGCGGTTCCCCTCCGGGCTCGTTTCCTTTGTCCGGGCGCATCGCAATGAGCTCGATCACATGCTATATGACGTCGGTCTCGACTATACGATCGAGGCCGGAGCCGTGAAGATCACCAAGAGCGCGTTCTACGGCTTGCTGTAGAAAGCTTGTTGCTTTGTCGCATTTTCGGACGGAAGACCGGGTTCCACCCCGGGGCGGGAATTTCCTGAAAATGCTTCGTTCGCGATCGGAGGCCATCTTGCAGCTTTTCGACCATCGCGATTACGTCTCCATGACGATGGAATTTCGCTGCAACCTGCGTTGCGTGCATTGCATGATCGAGGGCACGATGGACCGGCTCGTGCCCGAAAGCGGCGAGCGCTTCGAGGAGCTTCTGGCGCACAACGCCGCGCACCGGCGCTGGAAGGGCCTCATTCTCACCGGTTCGGAGATCACGCTCTTGCGCGATCTGCCGGATCTGGCGCGGCGGGCGCGGGCGGCTGGATTCGCGCATGTGCGAATCCAGACCCATGGCATGCACCTGGCGCAGCTGGACTACTGCGAGAGCCTGGTCGAGGCCGGCATCGACGAATACTTCGTCAGCGTCACCGGCCCCGACGCCGCCAACCATGACGCCATCACCACGGTCGCAGGATCCTTCGATAAGACCTTGCAGGGTCTGGAAAATCTCGATCGCTTCCCGGGCGTCGCCACGCTCACCAACACCGTCGTGACCAGCCGCAGCTTCGGCCTGTTGCCGGCGGTGGTCGACCGGCTCGCCCATTTGCGCCGCCTGGTGCAGATGGAGTTCTGGGTCTACTGGCCAATGAGCGAGAGCGACGAAAAAGGCCTCATCGCTCCGCATTCCGATATTCTGCCCCCGTTACGCGAGGCCATCGCCCGTGCCCGGGCGCTTGGGCGCGGGGTCGAGGTCAAGAACTTTCCGGAATGTCTGCTCGGCGAGGATGGGGCGGCGCTGGTCAACACGCAGCCGCAGCTGTTCGTGGACCCGGCCTTCTGGCCGGAATTCATGCGCAATGGTTTCTACCAATGCGTGTATCGGGACCGGTGTGCCTCAAAGGAATGCCTGGGTCTCAACACCGCCTATGTGACGAAATACGGCTATGATGAGCAGATCCTGCATCCGCTGGCTGCCGCCGCGGCGCATCGATAGCCGTTCATCCGGGTGTCGTGCGGGCAGGCTACGATCCGCCGACTGATTTTGCTTGCGGAAACCCCCGTCCGCTGGACCGACAGGCATCGCGATCTGCGACCGCCGGTTAAGGTTAGGTTGGGGATATCTTCTTTCGCCGCCAGGGAATTTTCGCTCGGGGTCACGATTTCATTCGACGTAGAATTGACCGGGCGGTAAAATCGTGCAATGGGGATTTGCCTAAAGTTCTACGCAAGCAATCGTGTACATTACGCGGCTTGGCGCTTTCGGGCGTCGATGGTACTCGTTGCCGGTCTGATTTGCGCCCTGCAACAGCCGGTTGTGGCGGGCGCGGTCAGCGCCAAGAAGGTCTTCACGCGAAACAGTTCGAGTTCGTCCAGATAGTTAGGGTCCAATGGCAAAACAGCTTCTCATCTACGAGCGTGCGGTTCCGGTCAATCCGAAGCAGCATCGCGACTTGTCGATCAAGTCCGGCGCCGATTACGGCTTTGCCAAGCAGGTCAATTCGGTGCCGCTGATGGCTGCCGAGTTCGAGCCTGCTTGCGGCGAATACGCGATCGTGTTTGCCGGCCAGGGCAAAGAGATCATGCCGGTGGTGCTGCTCGGCGTGCGCGACCATGAAAACCTCTACATCGACGACAAGGGCGCCTGGAATGCGAAATACGTTCCGGCCTTCGTGCGCCGTTATCCATTCGTGTTCGCCAGCGACAGCGGCGAGACCTTTACGCTGTGCGTCGATGAGGATTTTCACGGCGCCAACCGCGAGGGTGTCGGCGAGCGGCTGTTCGATTCGGCCGGCGAGCGCACCCAGTACCTCAAGACCGTGCTCGGTTTCCTGCAGGCCTACCAGGCCCAATTCGACGCCACGCGTGCGTTCTGCCAGCGGCTGACCGAATTCAACCTGCTCGAGGCCATGCGAGCGGAATTCACGCTGCGTTCCGGCCAGCGGATCACGCTGGGCGGCTTCATGGCGGTCAACCGGGATCGGCTGCGTGCCTTGCCGGGCGAGGCCTTGGCGCGATTTGCCGCTCTTGGCGAGCTCGATCTCATCTACGCGCATCTGCATTCTCAGCGGAACTTCACCGCTACCGCTGAGCGCGTTCTGGGCGTCATGGCGGTTGCCGGCGGCACGACCGACGGCGTTGCGGCGGGAGCTGCAGCCTAAAGGAGGCATGGGGCCGATATCGGTCCCCTTGTTGCGGGGGCGACGGGCGGGGGCCGGGTCGCATCTGATGCGTCTAAAAAAGACTAAAGAAACCGTTCTGCGACCCAGGAGATCAGCGGATGGCGTTTCCGTTTCAATCGGTCGGTCTGCAAGGGCCGCCAAGCGGTCCCAATCCCCGTAAGTCCCGGCCGAGGCGCAGCCGGCGCTGGTTCTGGCCCATCTTGCGCCAGCGCTCGCCCGCCCGTTCGGCACACGACCGCCTGGTCTTCGATCCGCTGGAGCCGCGGCTTCTGCTCAGCGCCGACGTGCTTGCCATCAATCTGGCGCATGACACCGGCCCCCAGGCCGCCGATCACAGCATCATTGTGGAAATGGTGCAGGAGACGCAGCAGGTCAACGCCCAAACCGTGTCGGTCCAGCGCGTGCAGGTGGTCGACCAATCCAACAATGCCGTGCTCGCGTTCGGCGATATCAGCGATATCTCGGCGATTTCCATCGTCGGCGGCGACGGCAACGACAAGCTCACGATCGACGCCCAGTCGTTCGGCGGCCACACCGCGCCCGCGATCTCGTTCGATGGCGGCGCCGGGCAGAACAACGTCGTGTTCGACAACAGCGGCGCCACCACCTGGTCACTGACCGGCAAGGATGCCGGCACGGTCGCCGGCAACGGCGTCACCACAACGTTCCAGAATGCCGGCAATCTCACCGGCGCCGCCGACAACAAGGACACCCTCACGGTCGAGCAGGGCGGCACGTTGTCGGGCGTCTACGACGGCGGGGAAGGCGGCAATGATTTGCTCGTCTTCGACACCGGGCCGCATCAAACGGTGGCCTACACGGTCGGCCCGCAAACGAGCACGCTTACGCTCGATGGGAATGCGTTCAGTTTTGCCAATGTCGAACAGACGAAAATCAACGATCCGGCCACTTTCACGCTCGGTGCGGGGCTCTCGGCCGAACTGTCGGCATTCAACGACGGCAGCGGCAACAACCTTCTGCTTTCGCCCACCAACGGCTCCAATTTCACGGCGGTGAACCTTGACGCGACCGGGGCCTCATTCGAACTCGCTCTCGGAACCGGCGACAGCTTGAAGGTCGACGCGCTCAACTTCGATTCGTTCGCCCCCGGGACCGCCTTCAAAATCGACGGAAACGGCTCCTCGATCGATTTCACGGGAAACGTCACCGATTTATCCGGCATCTCGGCGAGCGTGCAGGCCACGGGCGGCCAGGTCATCGCCGGCGCTCACGGCGACGATAACATTTCCGCGACCTCCATCGATGCCGGCATCACGGTGGAGCCCGGAGTCACGATCGCCGGCAGCACCATCTCGCTCTCCGCCCAATCCTCGACCACCGCCCAGATCACCACGGACGGCCTTTCCAACGCGCTCCATACCGCCACCATCACGACCGAGAACACAGCAACAATCAACATCAACGGCACGATCAATGCGACCGGCGATCTCTCGGTCCTGACCGGTGTCACCCTCACCGATACCGTCCACGCCGTGGATGGCGCAAATCTGACCGCGGTGACGATCACCGGTATCGATACCTCCAAGGTCGAGCTTGGCGCGGCCGCCCACTTGCAGGGCGCCAGCGTTAATATCGGCGCCACGACGACAGTCAACTCGACCATCACGGCCGACGACCTCGCGGACAGCTTCCTCAATTCCTCGGCGAGGATCATCCCGTCGAGCGTGACCGGAACGCTGGTCCAGCTCGACACCAGCATCACCAATACGACGAAAGTCGACGTTCCGGCGGGGGCGCAGGTCAAGGCCGGCACCGGTGCGGTGGGCGGGAGCAGCGCAGCCCTGGTGATCAACGCCGCCGACACCACCAATGTCATCTCCGATTTCATGCCGGCGACGACGCTTTACCTGCCGCTCATCAACGGCCTGCTGCTGTTCTCGACCGTCGACAGCTCGATCGTCCTCGACCGCACCACGGATGTCTTGATCGGCGACACCACCCCGAGCGATACGGTGAGCACGCCATCGGGGTTGCCGCCATACACGATCCAGTCCGGCGGAGATGCCGTTATCGCCGCCGCGAGCGGCGGTTCGATCTCCAACGACGAGACCTCCACCACCACCCAGCTGTCCGCGGTTGGCTCGACCGAAACGACAGCCGGAAGCGCGCTCCTTCTGGGCGACACCACCCTCATCGAGCTGCGCGGCGTCAGCGTCAATGTCAAAGGGCTCACCGCGTCGTCGACGAGTGCCACCGATTATTTCGCCAGCTCGCATTATGTGACCAACACGGTCTATGGCGAGACCGATGCCCTGATCGACCATATCTCCATTGCCGCCGGCACCGACGGCGTCGCGCTGACGAGCCAGGACAATTCGACCCTGACGGCGATCGCCCAGTCGCTCGACATCAACAGCCAGCACATCACCGGCATCGACGCCTTCACGGTCACGATCTCCGCGACGAGCGCCGTCAACATCCTCGACAAGGACGTCGCGGCGAAGATTACCAACGCGACGGTCAATTCGGCGGGCCAGGTGATCGTCAATGCGGTCGACAACGAGACCATAATCTCACTCGCGGACACCGAGACGGTCACCATCACCACGACTCCGCTCGACAAGGGCTATTTCGTGTTTGGCGGCACGTTCGCGGCCAACAGCATTCTCGGGCAGGTGATCGCATCGATCCAGGGGTCGAGCGTCACGACGACCACGCCGGATGCCGGCAGCTCGACCGTGGGTGACGTGCAGGTCACCGCCGCCAATATCTCAATCATCGACGCCGAGGCGCAGGCCGGCTCGACCGCGACCGGCGGCTCGCTGGCCGCCGGCGTAGCCGGCGCGCTTGCCATCAACACCATCGGCTGGAGCGGCGCGACCGGCTTGGCCGCGTTGGCGGCTGCGACCGGCACCGTCTCGCCGCAAGCGAACGGCTCGGGAGGAAACTCCACCGCGCTCGACGGGTTGGCGGCGGCGATCAATGGGCTCCTCGGCACGTCCTACTGGACCACCGAAACGCCCGCGAACGTCACCGCGAGCATCGTCTCGTCGACGCTGAACGTTGCCGGCGCCCTGGCCGCGATGGCCGTCGCCAAGGGCGTCATCAATTCGACGGTCAGTAACGTGTCGGATGTGACGGGTTCCGCGATCGGCGGCACCAAGACCGGGGCGGCCGGCGCCGCCATCGCGACCAACAAGCTGAGCGGGTCCGCGCTGGCCTATATCCAGAGCTCGACGTCGCCGAGCGGGAGCCCGATCGGCGGATCGGTCACGGTCCAGGCCAAAAACGACGACACGATCAATGCCAACTCGACGATAATCACCAGCGCGGACGCCACGACCAGCGGCGTGACCTATCTCGCGAAATTGGCCCTCGACAAGATCCTCGCTCTCGCCAATGTGGCGAAATACACTTCGGGGAGCGGCACCCAGACCCTCAATTTCGGCGACTTGGTCCAGTTCAGCGCGACCTATGACACGTCGCGTGGCCTCTTCAGCATCGCCCCGGTCAAGGCCGTCACCTTGCACCCGGGCGACACCGTCCACGTATCGAAGGGCTATAATCCCGAGCGCGGTGTGTTCGATCAGACTTATGTCTATATCGGCACGCATACGATCAGCAATTTCAACCTGGAAGACGCCAACTATCTGGACACCGCCAATTGGGCGGTCAGTGTCGGCGGCAACGGCGGCGTCTACAAGTTCATGGGTGCCAGCGGCACCTCCGTCAATCTCGGAACCGGCGTCGCGGCCGCGGAAGATCCCCAGGAAGCGGCGCTCGGCTACGGCAACCTTAATTACTGGTACCTGGAGCCGTATTCGCAGGTCCTGCCGCAGGGCCTCAACATCAAGGCCGCGACCGGCATCGGGGTGGGCGGCATCGTCGTCACCAACGACGTGCATGGCGGCGCCACCGCCTATGTGGATTCGAGCACACTCAGCAGCGCCGGCGCCGTCACGGTGGCGGCGATCGACAGCGCCACGATCACGGCCACCATTGACGCGACCGCGTCCGCCGCGGGCGGCAGCGTATTCGGCGGCGCCAATTCCGGCACCGTGCTCGCCGTCAACGCCACGATCGCCACCAACCAGGTGATCGGCACCGCTACCGCCTACGTCACCAACAGCTCGCTGACCACGCTTCATCCTGTTACCAACATCGTTTCCCTGCTTCCCGGCGACGTGGTGCAGGTGAGCGACGGGACGGACGACGCGGTGGTTTACGGCGCCGTCACCGCCGGGGACGTGGTCGGCTCGGGAGCCGCCAATACAACGGTCAATCCGGGCGACGTCATCCAGGCCGGCTCGACGCATTACCGCTACATCGGCAGCGCTTCAACCACCGTCGATTTCTCGCACGGTGCCACGGTGCCGAATTTCGCGGGGGATGCGGCAGATTGGGCCAAGCTCGGCGGTACGCCGGGTGCGAGCTATCAATATGTCGGGTCCGCAGGCAGCGTCGACCTCTACAACACCGACTATACCAATACCGCCGTCTGGAAGCCGACCTTTGTCACCGCGCCCGGCTCCGGCGTCACCAATATCGTGCCGCTCGTCAATGGCGACACCGTGACGCTTGCCACCGGCTACCATGCCGTGACCACTGGCGACGTGTTCGGCGCGGGCGCAGCAGGCACGATCGTCAACGCGGGCGACGTGATCCAGGCCGGGGCCTCGCTCTACCGCTATATCGGCACCGCGGCGGCTACGGTTGATTTTTCGGCGGCGGCTTCGGCCTTCACATCGATCCGGAATGCTTCGCCGCAGAGCTGGGCCAAGCTCGGCGGTACCGAGGGCGCTTCCTATCAATACACGGGGTCCGGGGCCAGCATCGATCTCTACAACACTGATTACACCACCGGCCCTTGGACGCTCGTCTACAACAGCGTTCCGGCGACCTCCACGGCGACCCCCAATACCTCCGTCAGTGTCACCGCCACCAATTGGTCGACCATCGCGGCGACCAACAACAGCTCGGTCACTGCGGGCGGCAGCGGCAGTGGCACCGCGGTCGGCTTCTCGCTGGCCTTCAACGCCATCGGCGACGCGTTCAACAATCTTCTGTCCAACACGATCAACGCGCTGCTGGGGCAGAACGTGCTGGGCACGGTCAGTCCGGCGGTGACCAGCGCCTATGTCCAGGATTCGACCATCACGTCCGCGGGTGCCTTGACGGTCGCGGCGAGCTCCACCGAGCAGATCACCTCGTCGAACCGCAACGACACGACCTCAGATGCCTCCGCGTTCGCCAATGCCAGCGGCACGACCGCCGACGGCATGCTCAGCAGCAACGTGATTCAGGCCGGCGTCAATGCCTTCATCAACAACGATGCGACCGGCGACCAGGTCACGAGCCTGGGCGCCATGTCGGTGACCGCGACCGACAGCTCCGCGATAGCGGCCGGCTCGAATGAAACCTCGACCAATTCCCCGAGCAACGACGCCGGCGCCGGCTTGATCAACGGCTACGCCAACCTCGTCCTCGACAGCTATCAATATACCGACCAGTCCGGCAGCCAGAGCCTCAATTTCGGCGACAAGGTCTGGGTGGACGACGGCAAGCACAAGGGCACCGGCAGCGTCTACCAGTACATGGGGACGACCCGCAGCATCGCCCTGTCGACGGGCAACATCGGCACGGACACGACCGGCTACGCCAATCTCCAGTATTGGAAGGCACTCACGCAGAACAACCTCATCCAGGGGCAGGAGGTCGATATCGCCCTGGGGGTGGTCGGCAAGCTGACCGGCAAGGAGGGCCTTACGGGCAATGCCACCTCCTACTTCGGGCTGATCGATTTCAATCAGGTGCAGAGCTCGACGTCGGCCTATGTCGAGAATGTTACGACCAGCTCGGCCGGCCTCAGCGTCGACGCCACCGATGCGGCATCGATCTCGGCCACGGATGCGAGCGTGGTCAACGCGACTTCGGTCGGCGGCAACAACGGCAACGGCACGGCTTTCGGCGGCGTGATCGCCACCAACCAGGTTGTCGGTAATGCGAGCGCATATATCGAGCACGCCCACGTCACGACGACGACGGGCGATGTGTCGGTCGTCGCCGGCAATACGGCCTCGATCTCGGCGACCGAGACCTCGTCTCTGAGCGCCGCCGGCGACAGCAAGAGCCTGATGGCCGCTTTCAACGTCATCGGCTGGAGCAATGACAATTTCGCATTCCTGGCGGTCGGCGCATTGCTCGGGGACAGCACTCTGCTGGGCACGCGAACGCCGGATCTGACGCAGGCGTATATCGACAATTCGACCGTGACGGCCGCGGGCGGCGTCACCGTAGCCGCGACCGATTCGGCGACGATTTCCGTCGACTCCGGTGATGGCGGCAGTCTCGTCCGCTCGTCGAAGGGCGGCGCCCTGTTGTTCAACTTCGAGGACACCGAGCTCGGCTACAGCAACGATGGGCTGCTCGCGGCCAACATGATCGCGACGCAGACCAACGCCTATATCCAGGACGGGCTGGGGACGACGACCGTCACGGCGACGACCGGCTCGATCGCGGTGCAAGCCACCGACAGCTCGACCGACAGCGCCACCTCGATCCTCAACGTCACCGCGGCGCACGCCAACAACGAATCCGACATCGTGCTGCTGCTCGATCAGCTGTTCACGACGAGCTACAACTATACGAGCGCGTCAGGCTCGCAGTTTCTCAGCCACGGCGACGAGGTGCTCGACGATTCGACCGGCACGCCGCAGATTTATACCTATGTCGGACCGTCGAGCGATCCTTCCAACCCGTTGACCAAGGTCGATCTCGGCGCCGCGCAATATGCCACCGACAGCACGAACTGGAAGGCGCTGCCACAAGGCGCACCGACGGTCGCCGGGCTCACGGCCGCGTTCGCGAACTTCAACCTGACCGCCTCAAACTCCGAAGGCGAGGGCGGGGTGTTCGTGATGAACGAGGTGCGGGCCCAGGCGACCGCGACCGTGACGAGCGCGTCACTCATCGCGAACGGCGCGGGTGGCGGCATCGACGTCGCGGCGAGCGAGGCCGCCGCGATCACCGCCTTCGTCCAGAACAGCATCACTTCTGCAGGTGGCAGCCAAGGCGTGGTGTCGCCGACGGCCGGTGGCAGCCTGGCTGTCTCCGGCTCGGTGGTCACCAACCTGGTCGATGCATCAGCGCTGGCCACGGTCGATCGCGCGAACTACAGCACCACCCCGACTACGTCCGCATTCTCGAACTTCCAGCAGCTGAAGGCCGGCGACACCGTCCAGGTCGGCAACGACGTCGACGGCTCGCCTTACGGCACGGTCACGGCGGGAGACGTGGCCGGCTCCGGCTCCGCCACTACGACGGTCAAGCTCGGCGACGTCATTCAGGACGGTTCGGTATTATACCGTTACGTCGGCGGCCTGTTCCCGGTCATCGCAGTTGATTTGTCGTCGGTATCCGCCTTCAATACGTTTCTCGCCGCCAACCCCACCCTGTTCGCGCGGGTCGGTGGCACCACCGGGGCCGTCTACCAATACAAGGGGCAGGGCGGCAGCCTCGACCTCTACAATACCGACTATACCAACACCCAGTTGTGGACCTTGATGACGCCGGCGCAGGTGGACCCGACGCTTGCGGCGGGTACCGGCGGCATTTCGGTCACGGCCAACAACGCGGCGCAGCTCGACGCCCAGGCCCTGGTCGCTTCCAGCACCTCCGGGGGCGGTCAGCAGAGCAGCGTCGGCGTGGTGCTCGCTTTCAACTCGCTCGGATACAATCCGGAGAATTTCCTCTTCAACGCGATCGATGCGTTGCTGGGCTCCAGCTATCTCACGGATCCCATTCCGTCGAATGCGACCGCATATATTCACGACACGACGATCACCGACGGCGGCGACCTCAATGTGCTCGCCCAGAGCCTGGAGCAGGTCAACGCCACCAACAGCAACGCGGCGAACACCACCGCTTCCGCACTGTTCGACGCAGAAGGCAAGGGCTTCGGCGCCTCGGTGGCCTCGAACAAGGTCGACGGCAACGCCTCCGCCTATATCGACGAATCCGATCTCGCCGGCGGCAGCTATTCGTTTTCGATCGGCGGTTCGCTCTCGGTCAAGGCCAACGACGCGGCGGGCATCTTTTCCAACGTCAAGCTGGTCTCGTCATCGACGGTGACGAACGACGGCGGCGCTGGTCTGCTGCAGACTGAGATCAACGCCGTGACCCCGGCGACCTATACGACCACGCCCGGTCTCGGCGAATTCGAGCAGCTCCACGATCCGGGGCCTTGTCTTCGGCGACACGGTACGGCTCGGCAACGGCAGCGACGGCTCGCTCTCCTATGACACCGTGACCACCGGCATCGCCGGCAACGGCGCCAACCTACCCGACATCATCGGCAGCGGCGTCGCGAACACGACCGTCAATACGAACGACGTGGTCCAGAACAGCGACGGCACGCTCTACCGCTACATCGGCAGCACCCCGATCATCGTCGACTTCTCGGCCCAGCCGCAAACGCCGGCGCCGAGTTTCGCCACCGACACGGCAAATTGGGCGGCGATCGGCGGCACCGCGGGGCTCATCTATCAATATATGGGGCCCGGAACGACGGCCGCGCCGGTTTCGACCGACCTGTTCAACACCGACTACACCAACCTCGATCTCTGGAAGCCGGTCCTGACGACCCAGCTCGTCCCGCAGGGATTGAACGTCACCGATTCCAACACCACGGCGGCTGGCGTCATCTTCGTTCTCAACGACGTCAGGTCGCAGACGCAGGCTTACGTGAAAAAAGTCGGCATCACCGCCGGCGGCACGATAGGGATCAGCGCGCTCGATCAGGCGACGCTCACCGCCACCAACGACAGCACCGTCACCAATGAAGGCGGCAGCGCGCTCGGCGCGGGCAACGAGCACTCCTACACCGGCGATGTCGCCACCAACCTGGTCCAGAGCTCGGCCGCCGCCTACGCGCAATCGAGCTCGCTCACCGCCAATGGCAGTGACATTCCGGCCAGCGGCAGCAACCCGGCGGTCGCCGCGATCTCGATCTATGCCTCCAACACGTCCACCATTACGGCCAGCAACTCCGCGAATACCGCAAGCGGCGGCAACGGCAAAGGCATCGTGCTGGCGTTCAACACGCTCGGCTATCAGTCCGAGAACTTCCTGGAGAACGCGCTCGACACGCTGCTCGGCAGCCCCGATTTCAGCCAATCGGGCAATGGCGACGTCAGCGCATATGCGCAAGATTCATCGCTCGATGCGACTGCCGGCGGCATCAGCGTCGAGGCGATCGAGAAAGCCACGATCACGGCCACCACCAGCAACGCGACCACCTCGCTCGCGTCGGGCTTCGAGAATGAGAACAGCTCGGCGGTCGGCGGCCTGCTTGCGACCAACATGATCAACGCGCAGGCGAATGCGTATATCCATTCGACCTCGAGCACCCAGGCCGGCGGCGGCTCGCTCTCGGTCATCGCCAAGGACGATGCCGAGATCGTCGCGACCAACAACCAGCAGATATCGTCGACCTCGGTCAGCACCCCGCAAGGCCTGCTGCTGAGCTATCTCGGCAACGCCGTCAACGATTATCAGTTCACGGCTTCTTCCGGCACGCAGACCGTGGCCCCCGGCGCGCTGGTCTATGTCGGTACTGACAAGATCACCCCAACTCATAGCGTCAGCGATGGAACTGTGACGTTGAGCACCGGCGATACGGTGCTGGCCGGCAATGGCGCGGTCTACCGTTTCGACGCCAGGTCGATCATCGGCGGCATCACCAGCGCCACCGTCAATCTGGCAACGACGAATTTCGCGACCTCGCCGCTTTTCGACCTGAATACCTACGAATATGCCGTGACCGCGAAATATATAGCGGTCACGACCCAGGGAAGCACGGCGCTGAGCACCGGCGACACGGTGCTCGCCGGCGACGGCAAGATCTACAAGTACGTCGGAGCCACGACCAGCGCTCCCCTGAATCTCGGCGCCACGGATTTTTCGACTTCAAATCTGTTCCAGACCGTGAACGTGCTCGACCTGGGCGCGCAAGACTACACCAATACCGGCCTGTGGACGCCGCTGACCTACTCCTCGATTGCCAATTCGATTCCGACCTTCAATCTCACCGCCTCGAATGCGAGCGCGGACGGCGCCATCTTCGTGCTCAACGACGTGCACAGCACGGTTTCGGCGACCGTCACCGGCGGGACGGTCTCGGCCGCCGGCAACCTGACCATCGACGCCGAGAACAACGCGACGATCGATGCCATAAACACCAGCACGGTGACGGCCTCGGGCGGCAGCCCGTTCACTCCGGACGGCTCGGCTACGGGCTTCAACGTGACGATTGCGTCGAACTACGTGCTCGCCAGCACGATCGCATCGGCGAGTTCCACCAGCCTGACGACCTCGGCGGGCGGCAATATCGACATCACCGCACTCGGCAATGCCTCGATCGACGCCGAGATGAGCGCGTCGACCATCGCCAATACCTCGACCATCGGCATCGTGCTCGCCTTCAACACGATCGGCGTGAACGAGCCTGCCGCCGGCTTCCTGGAAGGCACCGTCGATGCCTTGTTCGGCACCAATCTGGCCGGCGAAAATCCGGACGCGGTCGAGGCCTTCGCCACTGATACGTCGCTCGACGCCGCCGGCGGCGTCGACGTTACGGCGACCGACAGCGCGCAAATTACCGCCGACGTCAGCAATTCTTCGCTCGCGGTTCCCCAGCTCACATCGATTGCTTCCGGGCCCGGCATCAGTGTCGGTGCCACCGTCGCGCTCAATCATGTGGCGAGCCTGGTCGAGGCGTATGTCAGCCAGACCGGCACCAGCCACACCGTGACGTCCGGGACCGGCGACATCACCATCGCAAGCAGCGACAGCGCGGCCGTCGAATCGACCGTCGTGACCCCGGTTGTGAAAATCGGCGTGAGCTTTACCTCCGGCGCCTCCAGCGCCATCGGGGTCAGCATCGCGCGCAATATCATCGACAGCAATGTTTCGGCCTATGACGGCGGCCGCGTCATCGGTGGCACCACCGCCAATCCGGTTTACGACAACGGCCTCGCGCTGACGGCGAGCGCCGGCAACGTCAACATCACGGCGACCGACACGGCGCTCATCAATGCCACCTCCGCTGCTGCGGCGCTCGCGCTCAGCGTGGCGCCGTCCGGCGCCGGCGGATTTGCCGGCGGCGGGGCGGTCGCCATCAATACGATTCTCGGCAGCGTCGTCGCCAACGCCCAGAACGTGGCGCTCGCCGCCGACGCCGGCGGTGCCAATACCGGCAACGTCACCGTCTCGGCGACCGACAACCGTCACATCACGGCAACGGTCGCCGCGCTGTCCGCGCAGGCATCGCTCGGCGGCGCGGTGGCGATCGGCGCGGCGGTCGCGCTTAACCTGATCGGGTGGAACGGCACCGTCGCCGACGAAACCCAGGATTCGAAGAATCCGATCCTGGTCACCGGCAATGTCAGCGGCGGCTCGATCAGCGCCGGGCGCGGCGTGTCCATCACGGCGACCTCGGAATCGCAGATCAATGCCACCACCGCGGCGGTCGCGGTGGCGATCGGCATATCGCTCAAGGGCGGCGGCAACAGCGGCAAGGAAGGCCAGGGGGGCGGCGAGGCGGCCAACGGCAGCGAGGGAACGGTCGCCGAGGGCGAAGGCGGCAGCCCGACCTCCGCAGAGGAAGAAGGCAAAGGTGCCACGAGCGACGGTGCCGGCGGCGAAACGGCGACCGCGGAAGGCGAGGCCAACGGAACCACGGTCGACGAGGGCGCCGACAAGGCGGGCGGTGCCGAGACCAACGAAGCCGAAAAGGGCGGCGCGGCGGCGGGCGAATCCGAGAACACCGCTCCCAAGGAAGATGGCGCGCAAAAAGGCAGCGCAGCAAGCGCGGCCAAGGGTTTCGGGAGCGGCGGCGGCTTGCTGATCGGTCTCGGCGGCGTCTTGTCGAGCTCCCAATCGGGCTCCTCGACCCCGGCCCCGACCTATACGACCGCGTCGGGTCAAAGCGCGACCGACCCGCAGACCCTGACGACCGGCCAAACGGTCCAGCTCGACTCCGCCTACGCCACGGTGAAGTTCTCGGTCGGCGGCAACGGGACGACGCCGACGAGCTCGACGGTCAATGCCGGCGACGTGGTCGACGACAGCGGCAAGCTTCATCGCTATATCGGCTCCAGCGCGCTCACCGGCGTCAATTTCGCGACCGGGGCGCCCGCTCCGGATTTCACCGACGCCACCAAATGGGCGCAGATCGGCGGCACCAGCGGCGATACCTACCAATATGTCGGGCCGTCCAACGCCGCGCTTGATCTCTACAATCAAGACTATACCAACGCCAGCCTGTGGACCGACATCACCGGCGGCACCAGCTCCGGTGGCAGCGGCACGTCGTCATTGCCGCTCGGCCTGCTGACCGGAACCCTCGGCGCCGGCCTCGGCTTCCTCGGCGGCGGCTCCAGTCCGACCACCCCGCCGGCGAAAGACGAAGCCGAGGCCGGCGCGAAGAATCCGGATGAGCCCGCGACGTCCGAGCAGCCCCAGAAGGAAGCGACCGACGAGAGCGGGGGCGCGGCATCCGGCACCGGCCAGAAGGCCGGTCAGAGCGGCGCGGGCAGCCAGACCAGCCGCAGCGTCTCGGCGGCCGGCGTCTATACCGAAAACAAGATCGCCACCCACGTGACCGCCGCGGTCGCGAATACGACGACGATCACCATCGGCAGCGCCGGCCTCAACGTCGCCGCCAGCAACACGGCGCACATCACCTCGTTCGACGGCGCCGCGTCGGTCGCGGCCGACTTTTCCGCCGAGAGCGGCGAGTCGGTATCGATCGGCATCAGCATCGCCCGCAACACGATACAGGATACGGTTGCGGCCTCGGTCGAGAATGCCGGACAGATCATTGGTCCCGGCGCTCCCGTCAGCATTACGGCGACTGAAAATTCCAATATCCAGGCGACCTCGCTCGCGGCCGCGCTGGCCATAACGGCTGGCGGGGAAAATGGCCTTGGGGTCGCGGGCGGCGCCTCGCTCGCCGACAATCTCATCGGCACCAATACGACCGCGACCCTGTCGGGAGCCACCGTTGGGGCTTCCGGCGCCGGCAACGCGGTCGGCGCCGTGACGGTCACCGCGGCGGACACGTCGCTGATCGACGCGGACGTCGCCGCGGTGGCGGGTACGATCAGCTTCGCGGGCGAAACCGGCAAGGGGGTCGCCATCGGCGCCTCGCTCGCCCACAACAGGATCGGCGACGGTACCGACACCGGCGGCGGAGCGGTGACCGCCTCGATCACCAATTCGACGATCTACAGCGGCGCTATCGATGTCGCCGCGACGTCGCAGCAGACCATCACCTCGACGGTCGAATCGGCCGCGGTCGCGCTTTCGGGCGGCGGCCAGTCCAATGTCGGAGTTTCCGGCGCCGGCGCGATTGCGCTCAACGAGATCGCGGTCGACGTCAGCGCGACCATCGACGGCGGTTCGGCTCACAATATCACCTCTCACGGCGTGACCGTTGCGGCCGCCGATACGTCGGCGATCCATGCCACGGTTCTGGCCGGCTCGGTTGCGGGTGGCTTCGGCGGCGAGTCCAGCACCAATGTCGCGATCGGCGTCTCCTTCGCCCGCAACGCGATCACCGATCCGGTGACCGCATACATCACCAATGTCCCGCAACTGACGACTGCCGGCGGCGCGGTTTCGGTGACCGCCGATGAGGGCGGCACAATCGCCGCGACCTCGGCGGCGGCGGCCATCGCGATCGCGGGCGGCGGCGAGAACGGCATTGCGGTCAGCGGTGGCGGCGCATTGGCGGGCAATTTCATCGATGCGACGACGCAGGCCTATATTTCCGGCTCGACGCTCGGCACGTCCGGCAACCATGTCGGGGCGGTGACCGTCACCGCCACCGACGAGTTCGGCAATTTCGGCGACCATCGCGGCGATTGCGGTATCGGCCGGTTTTGGCGGCGAACTGGGCGCCGCCGTCGCGATCGGCGTTTCGCTGGCCTACAACGAGATCGGTGACGCCAACGGCTTCGGATCGGGCGCGGTCAAGGCCTATATTTCCGGTTCGTCCATCATCGGCGACGGCGCGCTCGATGTCGAAGCGAAGTCGGACGGAACGATCTCGGCGACCACGGTAGCGGTCGCCGCAGCGCTGTCCGGCGGCGGCGAAACCGGTGTCGGCGTCGCCGGCGCCGGTGTCGGCGTCTTCAATACGATCTCGGTGGGCGTTTCCGCCTATATCGACGGCGGCGGCAGCCACTCGATCGCGTCAGGCGCCGTCACCGTGGCGGCCGCCGACACCGCGACGATCACTGCCACAGCCGGCGCGGCGGCCGTCAGCGGTGGCTTCGGCGGCGAGGCCGGAGTGAGCGTCGCGATCGGACTGTCGATCGCGGTCAACTCCATCAATGATCCGGTGACGGCCTATATTTCCGGTGTGACCTCGTTCACGACCGCCGGCAACGCGATGAGCGTTACCGCGTCGGAGAACGCGACCATTCATGCCACTTCGGTCGCGGCGGCGATTTCCATCGGAATCGGCGGCACGAACGGCGTTGCGGTCGCTGGCGGCGGCGCGACCGCTGAAAACCTGATCGGGGCGGTGACCTCGGCCTATATCCTGAGCTCGACGCTCGGGACGTCCGCCAGTCATGTCGGCGCCGTCACGGTCAAGGCCACGGACGATTCCGACATCGAAGCGCTGATCGCGGCGGTCGCGGCGTCGGTGTCCTTCGGTGGCACGGCCGGCGTCGGGGTCGCGATCGGGGTGGTCTACGCCCACAACCTGATCAGCGACGGGACCGAGTCGGGAGCCGGCGAGGTCCAGGCCTATGTGAGCGGAACCTCGATCACCGGCGATGGGCTCGTGGATGTCGAGGCGAAGGCGAAAGAGACGATTGACGCCACGACTCTCGCCGGCTCGGTCGCCCTGGCTGGCGGCGGCACCGGCGGCGTCGGCGTATCCGGCGCCGGCGTCGGGGTCGTCAATCAAAGCAACGTCGCCATCACGGCCTATATCGACGGCGGCGGCGATTCGATTGCGTCGGGCGGCGTCAAGGTGGTGGCGAGCGACAGCTCGACCATCAATGCCATCGCCGGCGCGGCGGCGCTGGCCGGGGGATTCGGCGGCACCGCCGGGGTCGCGGTCTCGATCGGCCTTTCCATCGCCACCAATTCGATCACGGATCCGGTGACCGCCTACATCACCAACGTGAATTCGCTGACCACGTCGGGCGGCAATGTCACCGTCACCGCCACCGAAGGCGCGAGCATCGCGGCCGATTCGGTCGCCGCCGCGATCTCGATCGGGATCGGCGGCACGGCGGGCGTTGCGATAGCCGGCGGCGGTGCGACCGCCGACAATGTCATCGAGGCGATGAGCAAGGCCTATATTTCGAGCTCATCGCTCGGAACGTCGACCAACAAAGTCGGGGCGGTCACGGTCACAGCCAATGATACGTCGACGATCTCGGCACTGGTCGCCGCCGTTGCCGCATCGGTCAGCTTCGGGGGCACGGCCGGCGTCGGGGTGGCGATCGGGGTCTCGGTTGCGTTCAACCAGATCACCGACGGGAGCCTGAGCGGCGTCGGCGCCCTGAGCGCCTATATGCTCGGCACGCCGGTCCAGGCCTCGGGTCTGGTCGACGTGGAGGCGAATTCGACGCAAACGATCAGCGCAACGACCGTCGCGGGAGCGGTCGGCATCGCCGGCGGCGGCGCGGCCGGGGTCGGCGTCAGCGGAGCCGGCGTCTCGGATTTCAACGTCGTCGCCATCGGCATCTCCGCCTACATCAATGGCGGGACGACGATCGCGTCCGGCGGGGTCAAAGTTGCGGCCAGCGACGCCTCCGGGATCACGGCGCTGGTAGGCGCGGCTTCGGTTGCGGGCGGCTTCGGCGGCGCGGCGGGCGTCGCCGTCTCCATCGGCCTGTCGATCGCGCGCAACACGATCGACAACAGCATCGCGGCCTATGTCACCGGCGTCGGATCGCTGTCGAGCGACGGACAGGACGTGTCGGTCACCGCGACTGAGAATGACATCATCTCGGCGACCGCGGTGACGGCCTCCTTCGCGGCCGGCGGCGGCGGCGCGGGCGGCGTGGCGGTGAGCGGTGGCGGTGCCATTGCCAACAACAACATCGGTGTCAGCACCGACGCGTATATTTCGAGCTCGTCGCTCACCTCGGCCGGCAACGTCACCGTCAAGGCCAAGGAAACCGGATCGATCACCGCCCTCATAGCCGCGGTCTCGGGCTCGGTCGGCGTCGGCGGTGCCGCCGGTGTGGGCGTATCGATCGGCGTGTCGGTCGCGAACAACAGCATTGGGGCGGCCGGAAGCTCGCCGGGAGCGGGAACCGGTCAGGTCTACGCCTATATCCTGGACAGCTCCATTTCCGGGTCGGGCGCCGTCGCGGTGAGCGCGACCTCCGGGGAAACCATCAGCGCGACCGTGGCCGCGGGCTCGGCAGCGTTGACCGCAGGCGGCGCCGCCGGTGTCGGCGTTTCCTTTGCCGGTGCCTTCGGGACCAACGAGGTCTCGGTTTCGACGCGCGCCTATGTCGACGGCGGTACCGGGACGAATGACGGCACACCGACCTACACCATCACCTCCAACGGCCTGAGCGTCGCCGCCACCGACACGGCCACCATCACGGCCGGCGTCGGCGCCGCCTCGGTCGCGGTCTCGCTCGCCGGGGCCGCCGGCGTCTCGGTCACCGTCGCGCTCTCGCTGGCACGCAACACGATCACCGACGACCAGCAGGCCTATATCACCGGCGTCAAGACCTTGACCGCCGGCAGCGGCACCGTCAGCGCCGAAGCAACCGAAGGCGCGACCATCAACGCGGGCGCCTTTGCGGCATCGCTTGCCGTCGGTATCGCCGGCGTCGCCGGCGTCGCGGTCTCGGGCGCCGCCACCACCTCGGAAAACCTGATCGAGGCGAAGGTCGACGCCTATATCACCAATTCCTCGATCGCCAGCGCCGGCGCCGTGACGGTCGAGAGCGCGGATACCTCGACCATCAACGCTATCACCGACGCCGCTTCGGTGGCGCTGGCCGGCGGCGGCATCGCCGGCGTCGGTGTCGCGTTCGGCTCGGCGTTTGCGCACAACGCGATCGGTAATGGCACCGCCGGCGAAACCGCGCCCGGCGAGGTCAAGGCCTATATCAGCAACACCGCGATCAACGCCTCGGGCGCGCTGACCGTGCAGACGACCACGAGCGAGACCATCGACGCGCAGGTCGGCACGGTCGCGGCGGCGATTTCCGGCGGATTTGTCGGCGTATCGGTGAGCGCGGGCGTGACGACCTCGCGCAACGACATCGGCCTCGCCATCGACGCCTATATCGACGGCGACACGGCCAGCGGAGCGACGCAAACCGGCATCACTGCCGCCAACATCACCATTTCCAGCGGCGACACATCGAACATCACCGCGGAGGTGGACACCACCTCGATTGCCGCCGCCTTCGGGGCGGTCGCGGTCGGCGGCTCGGTCGGCGTGTCGGTCGCGACGAACCAGATCACCAACGACATGGCGTCCTATATCGCCAACGCGGGCGACGGCGTGACGGCTTCCTCCTCGTTCGTGTCGGTCTCGGCGCTTGAATCGGCCACGATCACCGCCGAGGCGTCGGCTTCCAGCCTCGCGGTCAGCGGCGGGGCGGTCGGCGTCTCGATCTCGGGCGGCGGCGCCGAGGCGACCAACATCATCCTCGACGATACCAACGCCTACCTCTCGGACAGCGCGGTGACGGCGGCCACCAGTGTCGCGACCAGCGCGACCGCGTCGGCAATCATCAACGCGGACATATTGGCGGCGTCGGTCGCGCTGGCGGGTGGCGGATTCGCCGCGACGGCATCATTCGGCGCCTCGGTGGCGGAGAATTTCATCGGCTACAGCTTTGACGGGCTCGTCGCCACCGTCGATCCCAACCAGGTCAGGGCCTATTCGATCGACACGAGCATTTCGGCCGGCGGCCAGTTCAAGGAAACCGCGAGCGATACCTCGACCATCAACACAAATGTGGCGGCGCTGTCGGTGGCGGTGACGGCCGCGGTCGTCGGCGACAGCCTGTCGGGTGCCGGCGCCTCGGCCGTCAACGAGATCGCGGTCGATGCCGAGGCGACCTTCGACGGCGACGTCAACGATCGCACGCTCGTTGCCCATGGCATCGATCTCGAGGCCACGGACGGCACCACCATATCGGCGAACGTCGGCGCGGCCTCGCTGGCCGCCACTTCCGGATTGGGCGGCGCCGCCTCGGCCGCCATTTCGATCGCAAACAACGTCATCGACAATAAGGTCTTCGCGGACATCGCCGATACGTCAGTGACCTCCACCGGCACCGTGACCATCAAGGCCACGGAAATCGCGTCGATCACGGCTTACTCTGTCGCGGCATCGTTTGCGGGCAGCTCGTTCGACGCCATCAGTGGTGGCGGTGCGAGCGCAACCAATACGATCACGACGGATGTCGAGGCCTATGTGGCCAGCTCGGTCACCTCGTTGTCGATCACCAGCGGTGGCCTCGACATCGAGGCCGCCGACACGCCGACCGCGACCGCGACGACGGCGGCTATCGCCGGTGCGGCGGCAGCCTTTTCGCTGGCCACCAGCGGCTCGGTGGCGATCGACACCGTGACGTCCACGGTCCTTGGCTACGACGACGCCTCGACCACGACGGCCGGAGCCGCCACGATTGCGGCCACGGCGACGCCGCAAGCCACCGCGTTTGCGGTCGGCCTGAGCGGCGGCACCTTGGCGGTCGGAACCTCGCTCGCCAACGCCGACATCAGCTCGACCGTCGATGCCCATATCGGCGGCACTACCGTCACGCTCAACAGCCTCGCCCTGTCGGCGTCGCTGAACTTGCCCGGCAACCACAATGCCGCGACCGCAACGGCCTATGGCTCGTCCGGCGGCCTCGTGGCGGTGGTCGCGACCGAGACCGAGGCAAAGAACGCGAGCACCGTCACGGCCGGTGTGGCGGCCTCCACGGTCCTGGTGGCTGCCGGTGCGGTGAGCGTCATCGCTTCGGGCAAGACCCGCCAGAACGCCACCTCGTCGGACGTTTCGGTGGGCCTGGTGGCCGGCGGCGCGGCGCTCTCCAATGCCATCGCCACCAGCGGCACCAGCGCCACCATCGGCAGCGGCGCCAACATAACCGCCGGCAGCCTGACCGTCACATCCGGCCAGAGCGACGACAACGCGGCGGAGGCCGATGCCGGCAGCGGCGGCGTGGTCGCCGGCGACGCGGCGGCGCCTGACACCACCACGACCGCCAACACCACGGCGGCGATCGGTTCAGGCGCCATCATCAACAGTTCCGGCGCTGTGGCGGTCTCCGCCCAGCATACGGCGGCGGCCAGCACCAAGGTTACGGCGGTGGCCGTCGGCCTGTTGTCGGGCGCCGGCGCTGAAGCCGTCAACACCATCAACTCGAACGTGACCGCCGCGGTCGACAGCAGCGCTCAGGTAACGGCGCAGTCGATCAATGTCGGCGCCACCAACGCCCTGGTGACGAGCGTCGCCGGCAGCTCGAACATCGACGGCGACACCGGCGGCATCGCGAGCGCCGCCAGCGCGACCAGCACGATGAACGTGTCGTTCAACACGATCGTCGATATCCAGAATTCCGCGCATCTCACCATCAGCAGCCCGAACCCGGGCGATCTCTACCTGCACGCCTTCAACGGCCTCGGCGACGCCAACTGGCGCGACGACGTCTCGTTCAAGACCGGCGGCGCGCTGTCCGGCGCTTCCACGCATTCTTATTTCAACCTCAATGCCGACGTCGCGAAGGTCAACATCGGCAGCGGCGCGCAGCTCACGAGCCCGGCCGCGATGCATTTCGCGGTCGATGCCTCGGCCCAGTTGTTCCTGCAGGTCAATACCGACACCTATGGGGCGGTGACCGTCGCGGACTCCAACAGCCGTGCCGACATCCGTCCGGACAACGAGATCGTGGTGGGCGCCAACGCCACAATCACCGCCGGCGGCGACGTCGTGTTCACGGCCGGCGAGGATTCCAACCTCAACAACAACTCCTACTCGGTCGAGTCGCATGTGGATTCGTTTGCCGGCTCGGCGGTTCCCGTCGCCGCCGTCGACGCGGTCGCCCTGGTGATTCAGACCAACAAGATCACCATCCAGAGCGGCGCCAACGTCACCACCGCCGGCAGCGCACTGTTCTATGCCAATTCGATCGGCGAAGCCTATACGGTCGGCAAGGCCAAGGCATCGAGCTGGGCGAGCTCCGCCGGCGACGCGCTGCTGTCGCTGACCGGTGGAGATCCTGAGGATTCATACAAGGGGACGAATTTTGCGGTCTCGCACGGCATTGTCGAGAACGACGGCGAGATCCATACCGGCATCAACCGGGACGTCACCTTCACGGTGGCCGATTACACCGGAACGCTGGCGACCGGGCATACGCTGGCGACCGCGACGACCTCGACTGGCCAGCAGGTCCAGCTCGACGTCTACAATCCGAACAAGCTGAGCTATTCCTTCGCGGAGCAGACGGTTTCGTCGAGCCTGATCACGACGCTGCGGGATGCCCAGGGCGAGCTGTCGCAATATCTCGGGATGCAGGCGAAAATTACCGCCGACCATCAAAGCGATCCGACCCATACGCCAGCAAACGATCCGACGATCGACGCGCAGATCGCGTTCGACCAGACCGAGATCGCGCGGCTGGAAAGTCAGCTTACCGCCGAAGGCCTGGGGCAAGTTGTCAACTACTTCAATCCGGACGGTTCGTTCGGCGGCCAGGTCTTCGTCGAAACCCAGAAGATCGAGCTGACAGTCAACATTGCCGCGTTCACCGCGCAGGCGGGCCAGATCAAATTCTTCGCCACCGACGTGAACGGAACCGGTATCCTCGATGCGCCGAGCGACGTTACGGTCAACATCACCGATACCTCCAGGGCATCTCTGAACATCGAGGGGATCACCATCCCGCAGCTCACCGGCGGTGCCTACTTCAACGGCGCCGTGGTGACGAGCAATGCCGATTTCAACGGCAAGAACGACGTCAATGTCGGCCGCAACAATGAACCCAAGCCGGCCAGCGACGAGAATGCGCTCGAGGACGACAGCCAGGCGAATTTCTCGCAGATCGTGAGCTCGGCGACGCAGGCCACGCCGGTCATCAACATCACCAGCACGTATCAGGGGCTGCCGAACGCCAACCCATCGCAGCCGGCCGCCGATGTCTTCATCACCGGCGCGGTGAACGCCCTGGAGGCGACGCTATCGATCGCTTCCGCGGGCGACATCAACATCACGGCCAGCACCAACGTCGCGCATCAAAATTTCCATGCCAGCCACAGCATTGTCATCGATCAATACATCGCCACGGTCGCCGGAAATCCCACCGCGGACCTGATCAATCAGTCGACCAATGCTCTCGGGAGCGCTGCCGTGAACGGCGGCATCGGCCAGCTGTCCGGCAGCGTCATCAGCAGTTACGAGAACACCCAGGCCAACACGACAGTTCAAATCATCAAGGCCGATACCATCACCATCCAGGCGCAGTACCTTGATCTCAATGGCCTGATCGAGGCGGGTGATGCGGCCCCGACCCTGACCTTGGATCTCGATGCGGCGCCGACCGGCAACGTGGTCCCGACCACCAAGACGATGCGGCAGGAGATCGCCGACGCGATCGCCCAGAACAAGACCGGCCTGGTTGAGCTCTACAGCGTGTCGACCGACCGCTTCACGGTCTATTACGACGCCGACCCCGGGCATCAGGGGCTGGTGGTCGATACCCAGCGCGTTTCCGGCGGCACGGTCGACATCCAGGCGCGCATCTTCAACACCTCGAAAGGCGAGGTCCGGGCGCTCGGCGGCTACGCCAAGGTCAATATCACCAACAACACCAATTACGATCTGGTGGTCGACAGCATCGATGCATCCAGGTCGGGACTGGGCATCATCACCATCACCGACCTTAACATGGTCAATTCCGCTAACCCGTCCTACTACCTGCAGACCAAATATCTGTCGGGTGCCGGCGGCCAGGGGATGTCGGTTTCGCAGACCTTCTTCAATCCGAACGCCGCCGATCCGAACAATGCCCACCTGGCGTACAATGCCGCGCAGGTCACTGCCGATGGCGGCCGAAATCCGGCGGGCACGCCGGTCGGGAGCACGGCCGTCTACAATCCGATCTTCGGGGCGCGCTACAACTTCTCGGTCGGCGAATCGTTCATCACCACATCGAACCAGACGTTCTTCACGAGCAATTGGGGCGGCTTCATCAACCTCGGCTCCGGCGATTGGAGCGCGGAAACGGCGACCATTGTCCTCTCCATTCCGCAGATCATCGCTTCGGCCGCCAACTACACGATCGACGCCGCGGATCAGAGCCAGTCTTATATCTATACGACGAAAGACTACGTCACCTCCCATTACGAGAACGACAACTACGACCATTGGTCGACCAGCACCTGGTACGGCAAGAACACCTATTACACCGTCGTCCAGATCGTCGATGGGCATCAAGACATCTCGACCCACTCGATCAAGGCCGACGAGCCGGTCACGATCGATTTCTCCGGCTACACCGAGGCCGGCATTTCGATCACGTCGAACGGCAGCGGCAAGGTCCTGCTGAACGGCTCGCTCGCCAACACCACCGGCAATACGTCGATCACGGCGAACAATTCGATCGTTCAGACGAACCCGTTGAGCGTGGTCGAGGGCGTCAATGTGACATTGCGGGCGGCGGGCTCCGGAAGCATCGGCGCGGTGGTCGACCCGACCACCCAGCCGATCGATCCGGTTACCGGCCAGCACATCGATCAATCCGTGCACGTGACGCTGAATGGCACGGGTGGCGCCCTGACCGCGACCACCGCGGCGGGCGATATCGCGATTGATGCGCTCGACGTGTTGAGCAATGGCAGTACCGGCAATGTGGCGGTCAACACGATCAATGCAGGGTCGGGCTTCGCGGTCGACCTCAACGTCGCGAGCGGCGGCCTCGTCGTCGCCGACACCGCTCCGCAGAACGGGCTGATCGCGGGCGGCAGCATCACGCTCAATATCGCCAATGGGATCATCGGCTTGCCCGGCTCGGCCGGCAAGCACATCGAGCTGATCGACGGCCAAAATCTGGGCAACCAGGTTGCGATCACCGCCGGAGGCGATGTCTATATCGAGGAGATGAGCGGCGATCTGCGGCTGATCTCCCTCACGACGCCGGGCGACGCCCACATCTGGGTCGACGGCACCGGCAGCCTGGTCAGCGTCAGCAAGGACACCGTCCAAGACCCGCGCACCATCGACCAGCTGCGGAACAATGTCTGGAGCGCCCTGTCGCTGACCGACAGCACGCGCCAGCAGACCGCGCTCAACGAATCCCAGATCTATCAGAACAACCAGTACAAGACCTACTGGCAACTTTCCGGCCAGTTTGAAACGTCGACCCAGACCGTGAAGCTGTCGGACGACCAGATGGCTTATTACGATCAGGTGTACGGTGCGCAGTGGGATACCGCCAAGGCGACGTTCATCCACGACATGATCACGGCGCTGGTCACCAACGCCGACGGCACTTCGGTCCAGCTCACCGCCGGTCAGATCAGCAGCCTGACTGCCACCTACGGCGCGCTTTGGGACGCGCAGGCCGGCGCGCTGACGGCGCACGACGCTTTCGTGACTGCCCAGATCGCGGCGCGCGAGATCTTCTACGGGTCGACCACGTCGGCGCTGTCGAGCAGCCAGCTCGCCTACTATCAGGCCGCGTACGACACGCGGTACAACGAGCTGGCGTTGGCGGCATCCACGCGCGCCAACTACATCCAGGGCGCGAAGGACACCGCCCAGGTTTCGCTGACGTCACAGTTCGTCAACGCCAAGGCCGCGTTCGGCGACGCCGGCACCTATCAACAGGCGGTGGCCTTCGCCAATGCCAGCTACGACACCACCACGCTTCACGTGACGCTGTCGTCGGCGGATCTCGCCTCCTATCAGGCGATCTACGCCGCCGCCTGGACGCGCACGCCTGCGCTGCAGGGCCAGACGCAAGCCGCATATGTCGCCAGCGAGATCAGCGCGCTGCAGGCCGCCATGACGCAGACGGTCGCGAGCTATATCACGCTGCACGGAGGAACCGGACAGGCCGCCATGACGGCGCTCGCCGCGGTCTATGACGCCGCCCACAATAGCAACGTGGCCGATCCGGTCTACGATCCGACCCAGATGAGCCTGAGCTTCGCGGATCTGATGACGATCCCGCAGAAGAATGCGCTCACCGGCGGCATCAAGGTCTGGACCGAAAGCCAGCTCCTGAACGGCATCGGGGCCGGCCTTCTCAAGACCGTGTCCAGCACCCAGACCAATATCGAGACGCCGGTAATCAACGCCAACAATATCGACCTGCATATCGGCGGAAACGTCGGCTCGATCGCGTTGCCGGTCGAGATCACCGTGCCGGTGCCGTCGAGCGGACTTACGCAGGCGCAGCAGATCGCGTTCGCCGCCGCAGAGCGGACGGACCTCAACTTCCTGACCGGCGCGCTCCAGCACGTCACCGCGACGTTCAGCGGCAATACCATCACGCTCTTCTCGGGGAGCTGGACTGGGTTCCACATCGGTGACCTGATCTATGTCGGCGGCGATACCGGCAACGTCACCGAGGGCGACGCCACCGAAGGCGGAAACTACTTCAAGGTCACCGGCGTGACCGGCGGCGTCATGACGGTCGACACCAGCCTCACCGGCTTTTCCAGCCTGAAAGGCGAGGTCAACAAGCAGATCACCATCGCCCCGGTGACCACGGACGTCCAGAACGACGCCGCCAAGGTGGTCGAGATCCTGGTGTCGCAGAACAAGGACATCGCGACAGCGGCGCTCGGGAAGACGACCATCTCGGCCGGCGGCTTCATCTTCATCGGCTCGCCGCAGGACAAAATCCAGCTGCTCAACGTCACCACGACCGGCGCCAATGGTCACAGCGACGTTCGCCTCAAGACCAGGTCGGATATCGTCAACGCCAACAGCGATACCAGCGCGATCGACGTCCAGGGTGGCTCGATCGTGCTGGAGGCTGGATTCGGCGCCATCGGCACCGCCAACGCTCCGATCAACATCAACTTGTTGAGCGGGGGTTCGTTGAGCGCACGGGCGCAGAACGATATCTTCATCACCGCGCCGAACGGCGGTATCGCGGTCGACGGAATCTTCTCCTCGAGCGGCAACCTCCGCCTGTGGGCGGAGGGCAACATCACAGATGCGGTGCCCTCGCCCTACGCCAAGATTCAGGCGCAGAATCTCGACATCCGCTCCTTCGCCGGCTCGATCGGCTCGACGTCGCACGATCTCGACGTCCATATCATTCGCACCGTGGTGGCGAGCGCCGCGGTCGACATCCATTACGACGAGGCCGGCGGCGGCCTCAATCTGGTCGATGCCTATGCGGCCAACGGCAATGTCAGCCTTACCGCCGCCGCGGCGCTGTTGATTGCCGGCGCGCTCAATAATCCGGCCAACCTCGATTCGGGCCTGGCGACGCCGCCCACGGTGGGGCCTTCGCTCACCGCCAACATCACGGCGCAGAACATCACGCTCACCGCCGGCGCCGCCATCGGCTCGCTTGCGCAGAGCATCAACATCGTATCGACCGGCGTGCTGACCGCGACCGCCGACACGCTCAGCATCGATCCGGCCGCGGGGATCGACTTCAACATCTACATAACGGCGGTCTCCGGCGACGTCGCGCTCAACACCGTCAGCACGGCGGTCAGCGCGTTCGCCTTCATCACCGCCAATGTCGGCAATATCTTCAACGGTCGCAGCGATAACAGCCCGAACGTGCTGGCCGGCTCCGCCGACCTGATTGCCAACCAGAGCATCGGCAAGGCGACCAAGCGCATCGTCAGCACCGTCGGCAAGATCGAGGCGGCAAGCACGCACGGCGACATCTATCTGTGGAACATCGGCGCCCTGACGGTCGGTGGCGTCGTGCCGGTCGCAGCAACGCCCTATTCCATGTATGCGCCCAACGGCTCGATCAACATTCAGACCTCGAGCCCGGTTGACGTCATCCTGAGCAACTTCTCCTCCGGAAACATCCTTTACCAAGCCGGCACGGCGAGCGCCTCCGACGACAATCTCACGGTCCATTCCGGCGTCACCCTCGATTCCACCGGCGGCTCGGTCGAGCTCGATGCCGGCAACAATCTGACGGTCCAGGCCGGCGCCGTGATCGAGGCCGCGGCCGGCATCACCATCCGCGGCAACTATCTGCAGCCCACTGCCACGTTCCTCACCACGGGCTCCAAAGTGGATCTCGCCGGCTCGTTCACCGCGCCCACCCTCACGGTGCTGACCGGCGGCGGCAGCGACGACATCGAGCTGCATCCCGCCGTACTGGCCGCCAACACGTTCGTCGCGACCGGCGCCGGCGACGACCTGATCCACCTCTACGCGATGCCTACCATCACGGCCGCCAATAGCGGCGTCATCGACACGGTGCACCTCGACGGCCAGGACGGCGCCGACACCTATGTGGTCGATACCACCGGCGAAACGAACTATATCGCGAGCGTCCACGATACCGGCGCGCTCGACAGCGGCACCAATGCCCTGATCATCAACGGCACCAGCGGCGCCGACACCTTCCTGATCCGGCCGTATCTGGTCGCCGCGCTCGAAGCCAACGGCAGCGGCGGCTACAAGCAGAGCTACGAGCGCATCAACTACGACGAGACCATCACCGACCGGCTGACCATCAACGGCGGCGACGGCGACGATTCGTTCTTCCTCGACGGCAACTCGGCCGTCATGACGCTCGACGGCGGCGCCGGCAACGATTCCTTCCAGGTCGGCCAGATGTACTCGAAGGATGCGATCGAGTCGCTGTCCCGGAACGTCGGCATCCTGCCGGGCGACGGCTTCAACTACACCCAGACCACGCTCGGCTATCTCTCGGACGGCATCGACAAGGCGACCGTGATCTACGGCGGTACGGGCAACGACACATTCCAGGTCTATTCGAACAAGGCCGACATCTCGCTGTTCGGCGAGGACGGCGACGACACCTTCATCATCCGTGCCTTCCTGGTCGAAGGCTCGGTGAAGGTCAGCGGCGGCACCGGCAACGATACGATCAAGTACAACATCAATGCGCCGGTGGACGTGGACGGCGGCAGCGGCTTCAATACGCTCGTGCTGCTCGGCACCGAGGCCAACGACACCTTCGTCATCACCAAGGACGGCATCTTCGGTGGCGGCCTCAATGTTGCCTACACCAACATCCAGGCGGTCACAGTCGACGCGCTGGAGGGCGACGACACATTCTACGTGCTGAGCACGCTGCCCGGCGTCATCACCACCCTAATCGGCGGGACCGGTGGCGACACCTTCGTGGTCGGCGGCGACGTCCAGGGCACTGTCGTGTCGGCGAACAGCAAGGGCGCGTCGGGCGTGGTCGACCACAGCGTGACCAGCACCGATCCGAACTACAAGGGCATTTTTGTCGACGGCATCGGGCTGACTGTCGGGGGCGCGGCCGGCGCGCTGGTCCAGCAGGATCCGCTCACCATCGTGCATGCCAATGATCCGACCTCGATCGCGAGTTTCGTGGTGACGATGCCGCAGACCTACGCCTTCGGCGTGAATTCGAAGGTCTATGTCAACGTCTCGGCCGCGCAGATCTCGAGCCAGACCGCAGCGGCCGGCGGGAAGGGCTTGGAGCTATCGCTCGACGGCACCACGTGGACCGGCGCAAGCACGGCCACGCTGGCGTTCAATGCGGGCAATTGGACGACCGGACAGCGCGTCTATGTGCGCGCGCTTGCGGGCAACCTCAATCTGGACAAGGAGACGATCGCCGTTTCCAGTACGCTCATCAGCAACACCGACCCGAGCCTCGATGCGCTCGTGCTGCCGATTGTCAAGGTATTCGTCGAGAACACCGCGACCGGCCTGATCATCGACCAGGGCATTGCCGCGACCACGATCATCGCCGGCCAGACGACCTATTCCTACACGCTATCGCTCAACAAGCAGCCCGCGGTCGGGGAAACCGTGGACATAGGTCTCGCGCCGAACGGCCTGACGCTCAAGGACATCAACGGCAACCCGATCACCTCGGTGTCCTTCGACCACGCCAACTACAACGTTCCGCAGTCCATCGTGGTCTCCTATCCGGCCGGCGCGCCGCCGGGGGCCACGAGCGCCTTCACCGCCGACATTGTGCATTCCATCACCTCGAACGGGTCGGTGCACACGTTTGCCAACACGACGGACGCCGGTGACGTGAAGGTCACGGTGGCGGCCACCAATACGCCCGGCGTTCTGATCGTCCAGCCGCAGGGCGATGCAGCGGTTTCGAAAGCCGGCCAGACCTATACCTATCAGATGGTCCTGACGGAGGCCCCGACCGCCGACGTCACCGTGCACGTCCTCAACGACGGGCAGACTTTTGCTTCGGTCGGCGACGCGTCGATCGTCAACGGAATCGCCGATCCGCGGTTCAATGCGACCAATCAGACGGTCACGTTCAACGCGTCGAACTGGTACATCCCGATATCCATCAAGCTGTCCGCCAATCTGAGCTTTGTGCAGCCGACCGATCCGTCGCAGGCCAGCACGACGGTCATGACGTTCCCAAATCAGCCGCACACCCTCTCGCTGATCCAGGGGCCGCTGTTCATCGAAGGCGGCGTCGGCACGATCAACCGCTCGCTCGCCGCCGCGGTTGCGTTGCCCTACGAGACCGACAATCCGCCGGCCGTCGACAAGGTGGTCTCGACCAACTCAAACGCAATCGACATCCTGAAGGTTTATGACGACGGCGCCGGCGGCACGCAGCCCTATACGCCGCAGACCGGAACGCTCACCAGCAACACGATCACCGGCCTCGATCTGCTGACGGGTGTGGCGATCAACTACGATGGCCTGCAGACCGTCCAAGTGCTGCTCGGCCAGGGCAACGACCATTTCACCGTCGCCAGCACCGATCCGTCGACGATGACCATCATCGAGGGCGGCGGCGGGTCCAACACCATCACCGTGACCGGAAGCACCGGGCCGCTGGTGATCTACGGCAACGAAAGCGCCTCCGGGGCGGAATATTCTTCGGCGCCGGGCGCCATCAACGGCACCGGCTATTCGTTCGCCAATTTCGGCACCGATACCATCGACGCGTCGGGCGCAACCGGGATCACCGTGATCGTCGGCGGTCCCAAGCACGACGACCTCACCGGCGGCAGCGGAACCAACTGGATCGCCGGCGGCGAGGGCGACGATACGATCATCGCGTCCGGAACCGCCAACTACATCTTCGGCAATTCCAGCTTCACGGTCGATCCGCTGACCCGGCTGATGACCATCGACAACAGCATTTTGAAGATGGATGGCGGTGTCCTGTCGGCCGGCGTCGATACCATTACGGTGACCGGAAGCGGCAGCAGCACCGTATTCGGCGACTACGGCACTGTGGATATCGTGGGACAGGCGAACGGCGTGGTCGACCCGTTCAGCAGCCTCGGAGCGCAGATCATCACGCAGATGGCTTCCGCCAATACGTCGCTGGGCGGAGATGACAAGATCACCGTCGGCAACAACGATGTGATCATCGGCGGGGCGGGCGCGGACACCATCATTGTCGGCGCGTCCGGCTCCGACGTCATCATCGGCGATGATGGTGAGATCGATTTCACCTACAATTCCGTGATCCACGCCAATGTGCTGACCTCGATCGAGAGCACCAATTCGGCGCATGGCGGCGCCGATACGATCGCCGGGCCCAGGGACATCCACGGCAACTACACGCCCGGCGGCGGCAGCAACAGCATCATCATCGGCGGTATCGGCGGCGACACGATCGATGTCGGCGGCACCAACAACACGATCATCGGCGACGACGGCCGGGCGACCTATGACGCCACCACCGGCAAGCTCACCGCGATCACCACGCAAGACCCGGCGATCGGCGGCGCCGACATCATCAACGTGACCGGCGGCGGCAATGCCATCCTGGGCGGCTTCGGCGCCGACCAGATCACCATCGGTGGCGGCAGCAACGTGGTCTTGGGCGACAACGGCTACGCGGATTTCACCGCTGCCGGCGTTCTCACCTTCATCACCACGAGCGACCAGACTGAGGGTGGCGACGATACCATCGAGGTCGACGGCAACGGCAACAACGAGATCCTCGGCGGGTCCGGCGCCGACCAGATCACCATCAACGGCGACGGTCGCAACATCATCTTCGGCGACAACGGCGACGCGTCTTTCGATGCGACGACCGGCAATCTCACCAAGATCGAGACGATCGGCGAGCTCTCCGCGGCGGCGGGCGCGGTCCCGAGCGTGGAATCGAGCACCAGCGGCACCATTTACGGCGGTGACGACACCATCAAGGTGGGCAACGGCAATAACGTGATCGTCGGCGGCTTGGGCGCCGACGGCATCACCACCGGCACAGGAAGCGACGTTATTCTCGGCGACAGCGGCGCCGCGAATTTCAGCGTGACGACCGGCCTGGTCTCGATCTTGTCCACTTTCGGCAGCGTGGCGCCAAGCGGCAACAATCCCGATAGCGGGACGTCGAGCAACGACGTCATCACGCTCGGTGGCGGCGACAATGTCGTGATCGGCGGCGCGGGTGCCGACCAGATCGTGGTCGGGAGCACCGGCGCCAATGTCGTGATCGGCGACGATGGCGAGGCCGACTACACCGCAGGGATCCTGACCAAGATATTCTCGACCGACGTCGCCATCGGCGGCGCCGACAGCATCACCGGCCCGACCGTGAACAGCGTGGTCCAGCCCGGAGGATCCGGCAACAACATCGCCATCGGCGGCGTCGGCGGCGATACGATCACGCTCGGCGGTAGTAACAACACCATCATCGGCGACAACGGCGAGGCCGACTTCGGCGCCACCGGGCTGCGGGCCACGATCAAGACCACCGACTCGCTCAACGGCAGCGGCGACGCCATCACAGTCACCGGCGGTGGCAACGTGATCTTCGGCGGTTTGGGCGCGGACATCATCAAGGTACAGACGGTCAATGTCGCACCGTCCGGCAACGTGATCGTCGGGGACGATGGTTCCGCTACCTTCACGGCCGGCGTGCTGACCCATATCACGACTGCTGATCCCTCGATCGGAGGCGACGATCAGATCACGACCGGGGAGGGCAACAACGTGGTCGTGGGCGGCTTCGGCGCCGATCAGATCACGGTCGGCGACGGCAACAACATCATCCTGGGCGACAACGGCGCGGCCGACCTGTCCGCCGCCGGCGTCCTGCTCTCGATCCAAAGCAGCGATCCGGCTTATGGCGGCGAAGACGTGATCCTGACCGGCAACGGCCGCAATGTCGTCATGGGCGGCTCGGCGGCGGATCAGATCACGACCGGCACCGGCGACAACGTCATCCTCGGCGACAACGGCATCGCGACCTTCACGGCCGGTGTCCTGACCGTGATCCAGAGCACCGACACTTCGATCGGCGGCGACGACAGCATCAAGACCGGCGGCGGCAACAATGTGGTAATCGGCGGCCTCGGCGCCGATAGCATCACCACGTTCGGCGGCAACGACGTGATCCTCGGCGACAGCGGTTATGCGCAATTCAGCAACGCCGGAAACCTGTTGGTTATCTACACCACCAGTCCGGATGCCACTTTCGGGGGAACCAAGGACACCGGCACCAGCAGCAACGACGTCATCAATGCGGGCAACGGCGACAATGTGGTGCTCGGCGGCGTCGGCGGCGACCAGATCACTACCGGGTCGGGCGTGGATTTCATCCTCGGCGACAATGGTTATGCCGATTTCACCTATGTGGGAGCGCTGCGTACCCCCAACCACGTGCTGAGCACGGATCCGACGCTTGGCGGCGACGACATCATCCATTCCGGCACCGGCAACGACCTGATATTCGGCGAGACCGGCAACGATACGATCTACGGGGAGGGTGGCAACGACGTCATCTTCGGCGATTTCGCCTCCTACGACGCATCGCGGGCGGCGACCGCGCGGGCGCTCTCGACGTTCACCGGTATCGCGGATGGCGGCGGCAACGACACCATCTACGGCGGCAATGGCGATTCCTATATCGTCGGCGGCCAGGGCGACGATCACATCTATGCGGGGACCGGCGACAACGACATCATCGGCGACAACAACACGCCGGGCGGCACGGTCGGCAACGACACTATCTATGGCGGCACCGGCAATGACGTCATTCTGGGCGACAACGGCCAGATCTACCGCCAGGTGCTGGTGGACGACTGGCGCAACATGGTGTGGGCGCGCGACCCGGCGCCGTTCAACGATCTCATCCGCCAGGTTGCGACTTACGACGAGCTAACGGGCGGCAACGACTATATTTCTGGCGGCAAGGGCATGGACCGGCTGTTCGGCGAGGCCGGCAACGATACCATCATTGCCGGCAGCGGGAGCGCGGAGATCATCGGTGGTCTCGGCTTCAACAACATCAACGGGGGCTCGGGTAACGACATCATCATTGCTGGCGAGGGAAAGATCGAGCGCGCCCTCAACCCGGACGGCACTCCGTTGCTCAACACCGACGGCACCTGGCATCGCGACGTGGTGCTGGAGCAGGTGGGCTCGATCACCGGCACGGTCGCCATCAACTCGGCCGGGCATGCATTGCAGCCCAATCTCGCCTCGAGCTTGGTCAATGCCGACATGGTCCTGCTTGCCGGCGCCTATGATTCGAGCGGCGCAAAGATCGTCAATTCCGACGACAATTCCTGGCAGACCGATGCTTTGCTGGTGAATCTGGCGACCGTTACCGGCAGCACCATCGTGGGCGGCAGCGGCAACGACGTCATCTTCGGTACGCTCGGCAACGACACTATCACCGGCGGCAGCGGCAATGACGTCATCTTCGGCGACCGGGCGTCGAACACGGTGTCCTACGCTACCGACATTCCGCACATCGTGAACGGTGTCCTGATCGTCGATGCGACCGGCGTGGCATTGTCGCTGCCCACCAACGGGCAGCTTGTCACACCGGCCGTCAACCTCCTGCCGGCGGCGCTGACGGCCGGAATGCCGCAAGTCGAGCTCGGGCCCGCAACCGACGCCGGCTCGCTGCGCGCCATGGCGCAGAGCGGCGATCTGACGCGCATTGACGGGTCCACCCTTCGGGTCTACGCCTCCGTGGTTCCCGACCTGATCCACAACAAGAACGCACTGCCCGGCTCGGACATCATCAATGCCGGCAGTGGTAATGACGTCATTTTCGGCGACTACGGGCTGATCGGTGCGCTCCCCACCACCGGGGTGGCGGCGATCGACACCCAGCTGCAGGGTCTCTCGGTCTCCATGCTGGGATTGATCGACGGCTTCTCGGCGCTGTCCACCGCGCAGGACGCTCTCGATTCGCTCGGCACCCCGACCCGGCCGTTCACCATCAGTGCCGGCAACGACACTATCACCGGCAGCGGCACCGAGACGATCTTCGGCGGCGGCGGCGAGTATCTGGTGCCGGGCGTGTCGTTCCCGATGGATCCCGCCTCGGCATCCGGCAATGCGCTCGCCTTCGACAGCTACCTGCTCGATATGCAGCAGGTCGTCGGCGACATGTCCTTTGTCACGCACGAGGCGGGCGAGCAGGCCATCAGCACATTCGCCACCCAGACCGGCTTCTCCGGCTCGGTCTCGGGCCAGCTGCGCCCCGCCACCCATATGCTGAACCTCGACAACAACACCATCGACCTGAGCGCCAGCTCCGGCAACAATCTCGTGGTCGGCGGCATCGCCTTCGTGGTGATGCCGGGGGTTGCGACGCCGGCAGGGTCCGCCGTGAGCGTCGATGCCGGCGCGCTTGCGCAGCTCGAGTCCACCCGCGAGGCGGCACTCGCGGCGCATTTTGCCGCCAATCATCCGTTCACGGCGGACAATGGCGCGGCGGCGCAATGGCTGTTCGGTCAAACTGCCGGATTCCAGCTCAATATCGGCAACGATCGCATCACCGGGGGCTCCGGGGCCGATACCCTGATCGGCGACAATGCACTGATCCTGGATCCGGTAAGCGAAACCGCGAGCCCCGGGGGCTCTGCGAGCAGCGTGCAAGCCATCATGGTGACGGCGGTCGATCGCCTGTTCCTCGGCGCGTACTCTGCCTTGAGCGCGACCAACGCGGCCTTCGGGGCGCAGGCGACGCTGGCGCGCAGCGGGGCGGCCGATTGGTCCCTGGGCGAGGGTTACGTCTTCCGCGCCGGCATTACGCTCGACAGCGACACCATCGATGGCGGTGGCGGCAACGACCACATCTATGGCGACATGGCGGTCATCCTACCGCAGATGGCGGCCGCGGGTATCGGCACGGTCGGGACATTCGGTGCCTATCCGTCAAGCGAGCTCGGCGGTACGCCGGAGGCCAACTACAACTACGTTTACGGCTTCGGGCCGTTCGGGTCGCTGCACCCGTGGAGCGCGCCGACAGCGACGTCGCCGTTCGCGGTCGACGCCGATACGATCCGGGGCGGCGACGGCAACGATGTCCTGTTCGGCGAGATCGGCAACGACAACGTCGACGGTGGCGCCGGTGACGACCAGTTGTCCGGCGGCTTCGGAAACAATACCGTTTCCGGTGGGACTGGTACCAACCAGATCGCGTTCGATCGCTCGCGCGACACGCACCTCAGCGGTGGCGGCAACGACATCGCGCGCTCGACCCTCGACCTCACGGCCGGGAGCCCGATTTTGCCGATCAGCTGGCAATCCGCGGTTGGATCGACGGTCGGCCATGGCATGCTGAACCCGATCGCGGGACCGCTGTCCTGGACCGGCACGCTTCCGGTCGGCATCACGGTCAGTTCGGTGCTGCAGTCGGCCGCCAGCACGGTCAATTTGGTGCAGCACTCGGCCGCCAGCGGCAACCTGAATGCCAGCGGCAACCTGAATGCCTCGACCATAACCCTGACCGTCAACATGAGCGAAGCGGTGACGGTTGTGGGCGGAATTCCGACCCTGACCCTCAACGATGGCGGCACTGCCATCTACACGGGCGGCTCCGGCACCAAAGCGCTGACCTTCAGCTACACCGTGGCGGAGGGCCAGAAAACCGGCAACTTGAAGGTAATTGCCGTCAATCTCGGTTCGGCGAAGATCACCAATGCGGCGGGCAACCCCGCCGATCTGGCCGGAGCGATCGCCGATGCGGTGACCGATTACGACGCCGCCAACGCATCGCCTTGGAGTTCGCAGGTCGCCGTGCTCAGTGGGTCGGGCAATCTGGTCTCCCGCTCGATCGACAACGACAATGGCCGGGTTTGGACCAACGTGTTCGACGTCTCCGGCACGGCGAGCTGGGCTTGGCTCACCAACGACCGTGACGGCCAAGGCAACCTGGTGGAGCAGTATGGAACCAACCACGATGGTACCCACTGGTTGACTCTCTACGACGTCGCCAACGCCTATAGCTGGTCGAGCGTTACCCTGACCTTCGACGCCAATTGGAAGGAGACGTCGCTCGGCGGTACGCTCGACAACGGCGCGCATACGAACGCGCCCCTCGGGGTCGGCGCCGCGTTGGACGTCGCCACATGGTTCGATACCCCGTACGACGCCAACTGGAGCACCGGCCGGCATTATACCGTGCCAACCGGCGGTTCCGTGGAGCTGAGCGGCGGCTTCGGTTCCGGCAACGACACGGTGACGTTTGTCGGCACCGGAACGCTCAAGCTCGACCAGTCCACCGGATTCGCCGGCCATGTTGTCGGGTTCACCGGAGCGGACGTCATCGATCTGACGGATATCGCATTTGGATCGGGAACGACCGCGAGCTTCGCCGCGTCCGGCAATGCGGGCGGCACGCTCACGGTGAGCGACGGGACGCATACCGCCAAGATTGCTCTCGTTGGGGATTATTCGCTCTCGACCTTCACCCCCTCGAGCGATGGCCACGGCGGGACCTCCGTGGTCGACCCGCCGGTCCATCCGGCCTCGACGCCGCAACCCGCTGGCGTGTCGGTGGTCCCGGCCGACACCGTCGCGGCTCCACGGCCGGCTGTGGCTTCGTCCCCGGCCGTCGTGCCGACCGAATTCGCCACCGTCGCGTCCGTCACCGCGGCTACCATCGAGCCCTCGCATGTGGGCATCGAGCCCGGAACCGGCGAATCGGCCCTGGTCGCTCAGCCGATGAGCTCCGCCGGCCCGGCAGGTCAGGAGGTCGCATCGATCGTCGGCAGCTCGACCTTGTCGGGCGAGAGCATCCTGGCGAACCCCGAAACGGGCGACCGGGCCTCGCTCCCGATGATGGAGGCGCCGCAAACCGCGATTGCCCGCGAGATCGTCTCGCCGGATGACCTGATCCGCGCCATTCGCAAGGGCGACATCGCGTTCAGAATCGAGGCGCCGGCCGCCAAGGCCGCTGTCGGCTCGCCTTGGCTGTTCGATGAGGTGCACGGCACTTTCGAGGCGCCACGCGCGGAACAGCTGACGATCGTTGTCGACAGTGATGATGACGACGCGGCGACTCAGACCGATCATTCCGCCCCCATGCCGGTGTTCGCCGGCGAGGTTGTGCCGGACCGGTCCTGGCTCGATGCCATTCGGCTGGCCTGGACACGGCCGATGCGCAACTGGTGGTGGCGCTGACGGGGCTGCGACCCGCAGGAGCAGACGGTTCCATGGCGACGGGCGAGGATGACGCAGCGCGAAGAACGCGATCGCTCAAGAAATACGAGGCCGAAGCGATCGCCCACCCGGCCGATGGCGAGGCGCCGCGGCTGGACCTGTTCTCACCGTTCGGGCCGATGATCGGCAGGGCCGAGACGCCGGCTGGGCTGGTCGAGAACATCAACCGTTTTGTCGACCGGCATGTAACCGAAGGCGAGGGCACCGAATTTCTGCTGCCTGCGGAACTGGTCGGCGACGGCGGCGAGGCCTCGCTGGTCCGCCACATTGAGCGGCTGATCGGGCGCTATGTGCGCCGAATGGAGGGCGTTGCGGCCAGCCGGATCCGGCTCGATGCATTTTGGATCGTCAGCCAATACGCCGGCACCCCGAGCCCGGTCCATTTTCATTCCGGGGACGTCTCGGGCGTCATGTACCTGCGGGTACCGGATATCCAGGAGCCGGAACGGGAAGAGCAAAAAACCTATATTTCCGGCCGCCAAGCCGGCCACATCAATTTTTTGATCGGAGGAAAGCAAAGGTTTTCGAAGTCGCTCATCAGCTTCCGGCCGCGGGTCGGCGATTTCTACGTGTTTCCGGCCTGGCTCCTGCATGGCGCCGAGCCGTTTCGCGGCACCGGCGAGCGACGCTCCCTGGCCTTCAACGCGTTCGTGGATTTGCCGGAAAGTTGAGCCGGTTCCGGCTTGAGCGGGCCCGAGGGGGCCTACGGCTCGGCCGACTGAGGGGGGGCCGCGCGGAGGCGGGGAAGCGTATCCATGGCGCTCTCAAGGCGTTTATGATCCAATGTTGCCTTCGACCCCGGATTTCTTAGGAGATTTACATGTATTCCTGCACACCGGGCGATGACCATCAGACGAGTGGGCTCAGCGGTTGCGTCTGCTGCAGGCCGCTCGTCCAATCGGCGACCCGCCGGATAACCGCAGGTCTTTCGCGGCGCGGGTTTGTGGCCGGGACGGGCGCGTCGCTTGCAGCGCTCGGTTTCGTGCGCCGCGTCGACGCGCAGTCCGAAACGGCCCTTCCACCGATCGTCTTCATTAACTTCAAGTTGTTCGACGGGCGGTCCGCCGCATTGCGCGCGGGGCTCCGCCTGCTCGTCGAGGGAGATCGGATCAAGGCGATCGAGGCAGGCGATGTGGGCGCTCCCGAAGGCGCCAGGGTCATCGACTGCGGCGGCCGAACGGTTATGCCCGGTCTCATCGACGCCCACTGGCACACGATCTTCGCCGGGCTGACGGTTTCGACCCTTTTTTCCGCCGAGGTCGGCTACATCTTTCTCGCCGCCAGCGCCGAAGCCGAGCGCACGCTCATGCGCGGTTTTACCACGGTTCGCGATCTGGGCGGACCATCCTTCGCGCTCAAGCAGGCGATCGACGACGGCCTGGCTCGGGGACCGCGCATCTATCCCTGTGGCGCCATGATCACCACCACCGGCGGGCATGGCGATTTGCGGCCGCTCTCCGATCTGCCCCGCAGGCCCGGCGGGCCGCTCAGCTTTCTGGAGCAGAGGGGCGCCTCGAACATCGCCGACACCGCGGACGAGGTGCGGCTGCGGGTGCGCGAGCAGCTTCTGCAGGGGGCGTCACAGATCAAGCTCGTGGGCGGAGGAGGTGTCTCTTCGCCGCGCACGACGCTCGACATGTTGACATTCAGCGAGCCCGAGATGCGGGCCGCTGTCGAGGCCGCCGCCGACAGGAATACCTATGTCACCGTCCACGCCTACCCACCGGTCGCAATCCAGCGTGCGCTGGCGGTTGGAGCTCAGTGTATCGAGCACGGTCATCTCATGGACGAGGCGACCGCGAAGCGCATGGCTGACAAGGGCGTCTGGCTGAGCACCCAGCCGTTCCTCAGCGAAGAAGACACCGGCCGGCTGACTGGCCAAAGCCGGCTCAATGCGCTCCAGATGTTCGCGGGGACGAATACGCTCTACCCGCTGGCGAGGGAGCACAAGATCAAGACCGCGTTCGGCTCGGATCTCCTGTTTTCGAGCGAGCTCGCCGCCCGTCAGGGCGTGATGCTGACCCATCTCCGGCGGTGGTATGACAACGTGGACATTCTGCGGATGGCGACAGCGGTCAATGGGGAGCTCCTCACCCTGTCGGGATCGCGCAACCCCTATCCGGGAAAGCTGGGGGTGATGGAGCAAGGCGCGCTGGCCGATCTGCTCGTCGTCAACGGCGACCCGATCGCAGACATCGCTCTTCTCGAAAAGCCCGATGCGAGTCTCGCACTGATTATGAAGGGCGGCCGCATCTACAAGAACACGGTGAAAGCATAGAAGCTGGCTCAAGACCGAGAACCCGGCGGCGCCCGGTATGCTCCGGTTCCGGGAGGAGCCATGACCGAGGGGCTCGACTATCTCGCTGCCGCGCTGCATTTTGCCAAGCGCGCCCGATGATGACGAATGGGCGCGCTTGTCCTGGGGTCGCGGAAGGGGAGTGGCGTGAATGGGTATCAGATTTTTTTGTCTACCGCGTTGGCGCTGATGGTGCTCGCCTGCGGCCCCGAAGAATCAATTGCTGCTTGTGCGGTTGCTGCTGAAGACGGAGATGCCGCACCTGAAGATGGAGAGGATGAAGCATTTGATGGTGAAGATGATCCGGAGCTGGCGGCCGGAGCATTCGCATCGCTGGCATTTGGCGGGACAGGCGACGGCGGGCCGTTGTTGGTTGCTGCCGCAATCGATGATTGGCCAAGGTGCCTATGATGTCGATGATGGATGCCACTGATGCTCACGCCGAACTCCAATTCTCGGTTTCCGCGTGAGTGTCGCCCCACGCGCGAGCCTTTTGGGGCATGCCGGTTAATTTTTGAGCGGATTGGAGACGTGCGGTAGAATACATTTTTGTAAGGTTTGACGAGGCAAGCGCCGGCGCGCTCCCCTGCCGCAAACGAAGTAGCTACTCAGGCCAAAAAGCTGAGGAGGCTGCCACTCGGAATCTCGCCAGACAAGAGCGTGGCAGCGGTAGCGCCGGACTGCAGGTCCACAGCCGAGCTGGTCGGGGCGCCGTCGGCGGCGCTTGTCGTGCCGCTCGAGGCGGGGCTCGCGCTCGGGGTAGAGGTGGTGGAGTCGCTTGAGCTGGACTGTTGCGCTGCCGAAATCTCGGCGTTGACACGATTGAGCGCCTGATTATTGGCAATACTTGCCAAGCCGCTTGTCTGATTTGTCAACGCCGTGGTCAGCACTGAAGTGAGGGAAGCCGTGTCGTTCAGCTGCTGGCTCAGCGATTGCTGCTGACTACGCCAGATTTGGTCCTGCTGCCAAAAGGACGGGATGGAGATGCTCATGGCACTAGCTCCTAGTGTCAGGCTATGTCGCGCTCCCGGTGTGAGCTAAATCGCATTTTGCTAAATTTGCGTTAAGATGCGCTGACCCGGTGGTGGCACGGTCGACGTCGATCGCCGGCCGGATGATAGGGCGGTCCGGGACCTATGCTTTGAAAGCGGTGTGCGCCAGGTGCGGCATGATCGGCGGTCGGGCCCGGCCGAATTGGAGTGACCGGCCGTCTGCGGAGAGCGTGGCCGGCGTGCACTGGCGCTCGGCAACCTCGCTCGAGCCAATGGGTGGAGGCTATCCGCCGGCAACTCGACCGAGTAAGAGATATCGGCGCGTTGCGTCTTCAATATTCTTCTTCGCTCGGAACATTGGAATTGCCGAGTCCGCCCATTTCATCATGATCGTGTTGCAGACCTCACACGCTGCGGAACCAGTGTCGCGCGCGGGACTTTCCGATATCTCGTATACCGCTCCGCAGTGGAGACAGGCGAAGTCCTTAGTGCTGTCGCGCTTGATTTGCACCATGCAATAACCCCGCGTGCGAGGTGGGAATCGGCCGATCGGCTACGTTGCCGAGAGCAATAGCTAGCAACAAAGAATTATCCATTTATGAAGGGGTCGATCAATCGACGGGGCAGCGCTCGGGCTTGACGACTTGCCCAAGCTCGCGAAGTACAGAGTAAGCGGCCGAACTCGAGCCTGATCCAATCGCTGGCCTCGACGTACGTGGCAAAGCGCCCCAATCAATTCGGCGGGTGGCCGATCCAATACACCTCGACGTACCAGCCGGACCCATCTTCAAACGCACGAGGGGTCAAGATCGGAATCTCTCGGGAGTGAACTTTTGCCATGGTCGGCTAAATGAGGGTCGGGATCGGCCAAAATATGGCGCTTTGCGGGTATAGACGCCCAGGGGAACGCGGTCCACATTCCCTCTTAGGTTGCGGGCGACTCCGGGGAGGCTCCGATGAAAGCAATTGCCATGTCGTTCAGCCTCGCCTTCGCCTTGGCGCCCCAACGGGCGCCCGCGTGGGCGACGACGACGGCCACAAGACTGTAGCTCCAATCGCCCGGCACTATCTGACCCCCGACCACCTAGAAGATTCCCGCGATGCTCGCGGCGGATACCGGCAACCTCACCAAGCCCGAGGGAACCTCGGCCCCACGGTCTCCCCGGTCCCAAAGGTTGCCAGGGCATTCCTCGCCGAGATACACAATCCCGTCGATGTTATTGAGCTGGAAGGGTGGCCGAGTGGTTTAAGGCAGCGGTCTTGAAAACCGCCAGGGGGTTTGCGCTCCCTCGTGGGTTCGAATCCCACCCCTTCCGCCAGAACTTTTATATTTCAATGACTTAGTATTGGTTTGTAAGCGCCCAATCGCGGCGTCGGGACGATGTTCGGGCCGCTTGAATTTTTTGGCCCTCCGAACGGAGCCGCCGGGTCCTCGCCGGTCTCTGCGCCGATCGCCAGGCACACAATGACTATTTCTTTCATCGCCGCGCCCGTTGCCCAGCGCTCGGGCTCGCAACGGCGATCATCGTGGCCCAATGAATGCGGGCTTTGCACAGTTTGGTATCACGTGCCAAGTATGGTCCCGCTCTTGGACGAAGCCATAATAGGCTTTGGCGAAGGCCGGCCTGCCAAAAATTTCGGGGTGATAAACCGGATTAACTCCAACCAAACTGCAAGGCGTCACATGCGGGCCCTCGCGGTCATAGTCATAACGCGCCCAAGCTGCTGAAGGGTTACCGAGAACGGTTATTGTGGCGGCAACTGCAAGCGCAACGAAAGCCATCTTGCCACTCATGGCGGCTTCCTCCTCTTACCCCGACGCGACACGGATCTATGGCCGTTTTCAACGCGCGGCAAGGGCTTCGGGATTATTGTGGGTCAGTTCAGCGCCACTGCGCGCCGGTCAGGCTCTCGCGCTGCGGTCGGTTGCTCCAATCCGGCCGGACCTCCCCGCCGACGATACCGCACTGGGTGCAGACCAACCTCGGATCAAGGTCGAGCAGCACGGTCTCATCCGGCCAGCGATCGGCGTCGATGGTTGAGCTGTGGTGGCAGTGCCCGGTGGTGCAATAGACCAGCAGTGTCCGCACCCCGTGCGATCGGATATGGGCCCAGCGTGACCGGCGGGCCACGGTAGCGCTCGCGTCTCGGTCTTCGCGGTGGGTCGTCGTGGGGATTGCTGTGGCGCATAATTGATATTTATCAAAATTTGACAGTGCCCGGAGGCGGTATTTTGTCGATGGACGGCGAAGCCCAAGTCCCCCCCGACTCCCTGCTTCCCGTCTGGAAGCCCCGCCCAGTGACGACTCCTCGGCGGGGCTTCCTTTAGGCTCAACCTTTTGTGCCGTCGATCTCATCCACGAGGGCACGTGCGTTCCTCGAGGTTCTTCAGCGGGTGGTCATGATTGTGCCGCCCGTTTCTGCTCTCGATGTGCTCCACAAGGGTGTACAAGATTGATTTCGAAAGGAATGGATATGCGCACTTTCGTCGTGGCCGTAGGGCTGACATTGACTGCCGGTCCTGCACCCGCACAGACGCAGCCAACAGATTCCTTTGGCTCTCGGACGCTGCCCACCGAGCGCTCTAGCACCGCCACGGAGGCTATTGATCCCTCTTACAATTCGCCGAATGTTCCATTGCCGGACTATGAGGCCCCCGATCTGAACGGCAACAGCCCCAACGAAGATCAAGCAAAGTCACAAATTGAAGCGAAGGGATATCTAGATGTATCTGGATTGCAGAAAGACGACCGCGGAATTTGGCAGGGCGCCGCGACATTGAAGGATGGCAGGTCAGTGACCGTCATCCTCGATTTACAGGGCAATATTTACTCCAAGCTGCCTATAGCTGCCGATCAGTAGTTTGCGCCGTGGGCACACGATCCTCACCCAGGGCCCAGCCACGAGCAGTGGGAAAAGTGGAATAATGTTCACGGGGCCACGCTACGCATCGTCTGCGTGCTGATGCAGCAGGACAAACAATCGCTGGTCGAATATTGCACCGGCATCGATGATGGTGAGTGGAAGGATTTGAACGCCATGCTCGATCGATCAAGCAAATTCTTTTCCGACATGGCGAACCTGGTCGAGGGCGCAAGGTGCCGCTTGGTGGTGGCCACGGCTGTGGCGGCGCAGCAGGAGGCTGTGTCATGAAGTCGGCGGGCAAACCCCCGATCGGCTGGTTTGCGCTCGACATCATGCGACAGGAGGCCCGCAAATGGGACTGGGTCGCACTGATGATCGATGTTTGCCCGGACGATCTCAAGACCTGCACCTGTGAATTTCGTAAGCGGTGTTGTCAGGCCGCCACGCTCTCGGCCGGAGGCACGTAGGCGAACGGCAGCAACTCGTCGATGCGGCTCATGGGGTGGCGGGAGACGATTTTGGCCAGCACATCGCGCAGATAGGCTTGCGGATCGACGGCGTTCATCTTGCAAGTTTCGATGAGCGAGGCAATGACCGCCCAGTGCTCGCCGCCGCCGTCGGAGCCGGCGAAGAGATGGTTTTTTCGCCCGAGTGCAATCGGGCGGATGGCGCGCTCGACCACATTGGAGTTCATCTCGATGCGGCCGTCGTCGAGGAATCGAACCAGACCGCCCCAGCGCGAGAAGGCGTAACGGATGGCGCCGGCGATGGTCGACTTGCCCGAGACGGCGGCAAGCCGGGCTTCGAGCCAGAGATGCAAGTCGTCGACGAGAGGTTTTGTGCGCCGCTGCCGCGCTTGGCGGCGTTCATCGACGGAACGACCACGAATGTCGGCTTCGATGGCATAGAACGCGGCGATGCGGACAAGGGCCTCGGTGGCAATCGGCGCCGGCGTCTTCACCTGGATATCGTAGAATTGCCGCCGCACATGGCTCCAGCAGAAAGCCAGCGCGACGTCGCCGCATTCGGCAAGGTCCTCGTAGGCGCCATAGCCGTCGACCTGCAGGATGCCGCTGAAGCCTGCGAGATGCTCGGCCGGCCGCGCATGTTTGCGGTCTGGGGCATAGACATAGGCAACACCTGGCGGAGCGCGGCCGGCCCAGGGCCGCTCGTCGCGCGCATAGGCCCACAACTGGCCCTTCTTGACGCGCCCGCGTCCGGGATCGAGTACCGGTGCCGTCGTCTCGTCGGCGAACAGCTTGGTCGACTGCTTCAGTTGCTCCAGGAGCCGCGCGTGCACCGGGCGCAGCGCGAAAGCGGCACGGCCCACCCAATCGGCCAAGGTGGAACGGTCGAGCGTGACGCCTTGGCGCGCATAGATTTGCGCCTGGCGATAGAGCGGCGTGTGGTCGGCATATTTGGCGACCAGTACATGCGCGACCAATGCCTCGGTGGGAATGCCGCTCTCGATCAGCCGCTCCGGCGCCGGCGCTTGCACCACTTCGCCGGCGCAGGCTTGGCAGGCATATTTGGGGCGGCGCGTCACGATTACCTTAAACTGCGCCGGGATGATGTCGAGCCGTTCCGAGGCGTCCTCGCCGATCCGGTGCTTGAGGCCGCCGCAGCATGCACAGGTCTTGTCGGCCACATCGATGACGATCTCTTCACGCGGCAGATGCGGCGGCAGTGCGCCCCGATTGATCCGCCGCCTACGCGGCATGGCTTGCTTCTGGGCGGTGGTGTCGTTCTCCGCCGCGGCGTCTGCCGCCGCGAGCGTCTGCTCTACATCTTCCAGGGCCAGCGCCAGTTGCTCGGGATCGAGCCGCTCGGCGCGGCGGCCGAAACGGTGCCGCTGCAGATCCTTGATGATGGCCACCAACCGCTCGAGCTCCTCGGCGTGGCGTTCCCGCTCGGCCAGGAGCAGAGTGCGCAGTGCATCGGGATCGGTCGGAAGGGAATCACCAGGGCTCATCGCAACGCGAGAAAAGCACATCACTACGCCCGTGTCGCACCACGCGTCGCACCTGAGTTATCGTGTCGCGTCGCCTAAAGCGTCGCCTGCGGCGCAGGTACACGCACCGCACGTACCCGCGTCCAGTCCAGACCGTCGAGCAGCGCCGAGAGCTGCGAGGACGTCAATCGCATGACGCCGTCGCTGATCCGCGGCCAACGAAACGAGCTCTTCTCCAGCCGCTTGGCGACGAGCACCAGCCCGGTGCCGTCCCACAGCAACAGCTTCACACGGTCGCCACGCTTGGCCCGGAATACATAGATCACCCCGCTGTAGGGGTCGCTACCCAGGCTCTCGCGCGCCAATGCGGCAAGACCGTCCATGCCCTTGCGAAAGTCCACCGGCCGCGTCGCCATCAGGACGCGCACTGCGCCTGACGGGATGATCATGACAGACCCTTCACCGCGCGCAGCACATCCGCCAACCACCCCGCATCCACCCCGCATTCGGCTCGAACCACCACCCCAGCCGTCTCGATCGTGATCGACGGAGCTGACGGCCTCGCGGCAATCGCCTTCTGCGCCGTCATCATGACCGGCACGAACATGGCCGCCCCATCGGCCGGCAGCGCCAACTGGCCGTTTCGCGCCGTCTTGCGCCAGGCAAAGAGATGCTGGGGGCTCATCTCATGCCGGCGCGCCACCTCCGACACGACCGCGCCCGGCGCAAAAGACTCCGCCACAATGCGGCCCTTCTCCTCGCCGCTCCACCGCCGCCGCCGGCCAACGCCATTGCGAATCTCGACGCGCCCTCGAGGGCCCGAAGCGTCAACTATATGGTCGACCATATATGCGAACCCATCCCGTCATGAGGGCTCGAATCTTAAAAACTATGCTGCCATCGGCAAGATGCGGGCAAAACACCGCTTACTGAATTTCCAGCGTTGTTCTATGTGCATCCCGATGAGTATCGGCCCAGTGAGCGGCACGCGCAGGAGCAATGGGTTCGCATCCCTGGCAAGCACCGCGACAGGGACGCCGCATGGAACGCACTCGACGCGATCGTGGCTCAGCGGATGAATTGAGCTTTTCAAGGCGAGGGGCGGGCCACGCTTGCTTGCCCTGCGCTCCCCGACGACTGGCAGAGGCTTGTGGGTGGTTCCCCCTTTGACGGATATTTGCCCTACAGCGGGTTTTTTCTGTCCGGGCTGCCGCCGGTTGGCGAACTAATCTTAATGCCTCGGCCGACGCCCCAATGAAAGCTGTTGATTTCCACATGGCCCTTCGGCGGGTGAACATGAACGCTGTGTGGCCGCGGCGAAATTAGGTGCATGGCACTCGCGCAATTCGCAGAGAGTGCGAGCGCGGCCAACGCGGCGCAAAATGTCGAGATGCGCGGCATGATGTCCTCCTCGGACTTAGGGGTGGTCTAACTAACGATGGTGATTGGTCTGAGTCACCAGGTCGGACGTTCACAAAACGGCGCTGCGCCAACGCATCATTCGACGTTTCTGTGATCGCAATCACAGTCAGGACTCGCCCCGCTCGCTATTCCTGATCGGCCTCTACCCGGGCCGCACTCCGGGCCGGACACATCGCCAAGGGCAGCGGGCGGATGTGCCGCACTGCGCCATCTGTGGGTCGATTTGCGGGTAAATCCCAGAAACCAAACTAAGCGATTGTTTTCATTGATGTAATGTGCATGTAAGGCGGACACTCCTTCCGCCATGAGGTGGCTTGCCCGTCAACCCCTGCGCCGGAGCAGCGTGGCCGGGATCATGGGCGTTTCAAATCTCCTGGCGGGATGCGAATTCGTGCGGGCAACGAGGGCAATACCAGCGGCACCGGCGAGATGCCGCGCCCGGTCCACCCGGCTTCGACCGCAGTCGGAGCCGGTGGCGCCTCTTCCGTCTGACGGGTAAGTCGTGTAACCTCTCGCTTGAGTTGCCAGCGGGAACGTGCCGAAATCCCGCGCCCCAAAGGCAGCCGCATGCCGTCGGCAGGCATCAGTCACCAGAGCCTCGTCATCTGAACTCGCTTGCGCGTGCACGCGCCGGCCTTCGAAGTGTGTGCACGTCATCCTCAAACACCACAAGGGAGAGGACTCATGAAGACCCAATATACCGTAGCAATAGCTATGTTCGCAGGCGCCGCTATCGGAGCTACAGCCGTCAACGGGCTGCACCGCTCAGGTCGTGTCCCGGGTGGTGGTGTAGCTGGGCGGTAGCGAAGCCGCTCGCGAGCGCGCCCCCAAATAGCGCTGTAGCGAGCGAGCGGCTTTGCGGTGGTCATCGGCGAATCGCCGGTAGGATCGGGTTGCGAACACCAACCTGACCGAGGAGCCACCGATGACCGACGAGATGATGAACCTTCGCACGCTGGTCGAGAAGACCCCCGACGCGGACCTGTTGCGCGAGATGATCGGCTTTGCAGCCCATCGCCTGATGGAACTCGAGGTCGAGGGCCTTGCCGGCGCCGCCTATGGGGAGAAGAGCGCCGAGCGGTTTGTCCAGCGCAACGGCTACCGCGACCGGAGCTGGGAGACCCGCGCCGGCACGGTCGAGCTGCGCATCCCCAAGCTGCGCAAGGGGAGCTACTTTCCGGGCTTCCTGGAGCCGCGCCGGATGGCTGAGAAAGCCCTCACCGCGGTGGTGCAGGAGGCCTACGTCCAGGGGGTATCCACCCGTTCGGTCGACGACCTGGTGCAGGCCATGGGGATGAGCGGCATCTCCAAGAGCCAGGTCAGCCGGCTATGCGGGGAAATCGACGAGAAGGTGAAGGCCTTCCTGCAGCGGCCGATCGAGGGCGATTGGCCCTATCTGTGGATCGACGCCACCTACGTCAAAGTTCGTCAGAACGGGCGTATCGTCTCGGTCGCGGTGATCGTCGCGGTCGGCGTCAACGGCGACGGCCGGCGTGAGATCCTGGGGCTGGATGTCGGTCCCTCCGAGGCCGAGACGTTCTGGACCGGCTTCCTGCGCAAGCTCGCGCGCCGCGGCTTGCGCGGCGTCAAGCTGGTGATCTCCGATGCACATGAGGGCATCAAGGCCACGGTCGCCAAGGTGCTCAACGCCACCTGGCAGCGCTGCCGCGTGCACTTCATGCGCAACGTCCTGGCGCATGCCGGCCGGCAAGGCCGCCGCGTCGTCTCCGCCTTCATCGCCACCGCCTTTGCCCAGGACGACGCCGCGGCCGCCCGCGCCCAGTGGCGTAAGATCGCGGATCAATTGCGTCCCAAGCTGCCTAAGCTCGCCGCTTACCTGGATGAAGCCGAGGCCGATGTGCTCGCCTATATGACCTTCCCGATCCAGCATCGCGCCAAGCTGCACTCGACCAATCCGATCGAGCGCCTCAACGGCGAGATCAAGCGGCGCACCGATGTGGTGGGCATCTTCCCCAACGAGGACGCCATCGTCCGCCTGGTCGGGGCGATCCTGCTTGAGCAGAACGACGAATGGGCGGTCCAACGCGCCCGCTACATGACCCTGGAAACGATCACCACCTTGAGCGATGATCAAGCCGTCAGCCTCCCGGCAATCGCCAGCTGACCTGCCCGGCCCAGGCCGGCGATCGTGGTGACCTGCCGCCTCTTACACCACGCCAAGGGACACGATCCACGCTCAGGCCAAGGCGCCGGTTTATCTCGTAACCGAGATCGATGTGTCGAACCCTGACGCTTACGGAAAAGAGTACGCCCCGAAGGCTCAGGCCCTCATCAAGGCAGCCGGCGGTCGCACCGTGGCAATAGGAGGAGTGGCAGGAGCCGGGGCCGGAAAGTTGACTGCATTTGACGGCGAGGCGCCGAAGCGCGTTGCGGTGCAGACCTGGGACAGCATGGAGCAATATCAAGCTTATCGCAATTCACCGGCGTTCAAGGAAGTCCGCCAGGTCGGCGACAAGTATGCGAAATTCCGTAGCTTCGCCGTCGACGGCGTCTCGCAATAACGGGCACACGGTTGCGGGATAGTTGAGCTGAGAGGCCGTCTCAAACGGCGGCCTCTCCGTCAACTCGATACGGTCGATTAAAGTCGCATCCTCGTCGCTTGTCCTGAGCTATTTACCCGCCGGGACACCGGCCAACGCAGTAGCAAGTCATTCGTCCCCGGCTAGAGCACTTCGGATCCCACCCACCTGACAGCCACGCGTCGAAGTCCGAGAGCTCCAGTATGACCGGCCTCCGGTCGTGAACTTCGCTGACGAATCTTTCGCCTCAGTGATGATCATGGCGCACGACTTAACTCGGGATTGAGCCCGCGGCTGCCAGGAGGGCGAGCCCAGCATGAGCCGAATCAACTTAATCTTCTTCGCGCATCACCGCACGCCATATCTGCAGCCGTCTCCTCCCGGAGAGTTGCGGGGCAACCACGCTCAAAGCATGTCCGAAACTCTGGTGACCGCCAAACGCGTCTTCTAATTTGCCATCGTCCTGCTCCCATGCGGTCATTATCCCGGCAAAAGCGGCCTTGGCGCCAATTTGTTCCCGGTGCTGATAAAGCTGTACGGCACCCTTTGCGCGATCCGCGTTGGGAAGAGCAATTATGAAATTCTTGGCAGAGTCGGCGTTGCGAATCTGACCGTAGTCGAAGACCTCAGGCAACCCGAATTGTAGCTTCTCACGCCAAGCCACGTCCTTTTTCTTCATTGCCCGCCCCCGCTGGCATTTACTACCCCGTACTGGTAATGAAATGGGAACAATCTCGCAATAGTTGAACAGCACACGAGCTGCATCAAAATCATCGCCTTACAGATTTGTATGAATTCCGAAATGTTCCGCGGGCGGGGGGCCATGGATCGCTGCAGGAACCAGCCCGTTCTAATCGTCGTTCCTACTACGCCAAGCGTCACTCGCGCATGGCCGTCTGCAAACCGTGCTGGCGGCGGCCGGAAATGACGGCCTCCAGCCCGGCCGCGGAGCGTGACGGCACCCTCGATTGCCTCAAGGGCCTGGCGATCATCCTGGTGGTGGCCGGTCACACCGCCCAGGCCTCGACGCCCGATTTCGACAATCTGTTCGTCTTCCGGGCGATCTATGCGTTCCACATGCCGATGTTCATGTTCGTCGCCGGCATGGTGATCGCCGTGTCATTGCGCAAGACGATGCCGGTCGGGCGGCTGCCGGCGACGGCGTGGCTCGTCGCGGACGGTGTCCGCAAGCGCATCGGCCGCCTGCTCATTCCGTTCTTCGCCTGGGGCCTCATAGCTCTGCTTTATCCCGGCCGTCCCGGGGAGACGCTCGGCTCGTGGCTCGAGAAGCTGGTGCTGGCGCCGGACTACGGTCTTTGGTTCCTGCTCGTGCTGTTCGATTGCTATCTGGTCATGGCGCCCTGCCTGATCCTCGCCGCGGCCTTGTCGGCGATCGGCGGCCGCGACGGTCACGACGCGGAGGTGCGGTTCCCGATCCTGGCGCTTTCGCTGCTGCTCGGCTGGATTGCGCTCGAGCTCGCGCCCAACGGATTCGGTTTAGCCTTGGCGCGGGACTACTTCCCGTTTGTTGTATTGGGACTGCTCTACCAGATGTTCATTCCGCGTGGGCCCGCGCTTTGGGTGCGACTGGGAGCCGGGATCGCGTTCGTGCTGCTGATGCCGTTCTGGTATCGCGTGGATGGCTTCTCATTTCTGGCTGAGCTGCCGCACGGTCATCTCAGGGCGGAAGCGAATTTTGTCCTCAGGGGCGTCATGGCGCTCGGCGGCACCGCCATCACGATCGAGGTGGCGGGCCTCATCGAGCAACACGGCTTCGCGCTGCTGCGGCATACAATAGGCCTTTGTGGCCGGCGGTCGTTGGAAATTTATGCGCTGCACTACGTGCTGCTGGGATACCGGCCGGCGATCGTGGCGCCTATCGTTCTCTCGCTGATCGTGGCACTCTTTCTGCGCAACGTCCCGATCCTCGGCACCGCGTTGTTCGGGCAGGTGCCACCGTGGCAGGGACAAATCTGGCGCCGGCTGACCGGCCAAGTGCCTGGTCCAGGCGGCGAGATCCTGGGCGCGAGCCGACCGTCGCCTTAGCGGTCCAATTCCGGGTAATGGCGGAAGATGCCCGACTGGTTGAATGCGATCCGCCGCGGCGATGCCAGATAGGCGGCGATGCGCGGCCGCACCGCGACGCGGTCGTGCAGCGCGATCACGCGCGGCACTTTCTTCTCCAGCCGGCGCATCGTCTTGGGGAAGGCGTGGCGCAGGCCGTCGGCGACCTGGAACAGCGAGAGGTCCGCATAGCTGACGGTGCGGCCGAGCAGATAGTGGCCGCCGCTTCGCTCCAGCACGCCTTCGAAATAGCGCAGGAACTTGGGCGCCCGGCTCTTGAGGAAATCGGCCGCGCGCCGCTTGGCGGCCGCGCGCTGGTCCTCATAGTAGAGACCGGCGGCGATCGGGTGGTGGGTGTCGTGGGCCTCGCCCACGAGATCGCCGATGGTGAGCTGCAATTGATTGGTCCACAGCCGTCCGGCTTCGTTGCGCGGCGCCAGGCCATGGCGTGACCCGAGATAAAGCAGAATGTTGGCGGTCTGGCCGATGATGAGATCGCCGGCCTTGAGGAACGGCGGTGCGAACGGCGGATGCTTGACGCGCGTGCCGTCGAGGAACCGCATCATCGCCGGCATGCCGCCCGACTTGCCGGTCTTGCGTGCCACGTCGGTATAGCTCGCGGCCGCCTCCTCCAACGCCAGGCGCACGAACTCCCCGCGCCCTTGGATGCCCGGCCAATAGTACAGCTGGTAACGCATGATGACCTCCGCGGTCAGGTTCCGATCGGCACGGCTTGCGCTTGCGCGGCGGCCCCGAACGCGGCCGCGTCAGCGCCGCGGACCCGGTCGGCGAGCGCCAGCGGGTCTGCGGGCAGCGCATCGGAGCGCCACGCCACATGCCCGTCCGGCCGCACCAGCACCAGGCGCCGCTCATAGAGCTGCCCGATCGCGGGGTCCATGACCGCGACGACTGTGAGCGGGACGCCCCGGCGCGCAAAGCCCTGCGCGATCGGCTGCGGGTCCGCTGCGCCTTCGCCGAGCCGCAACAGCGTAAAGCCGCCGCCGAAGATGTCGACGATGGAGCGGTCGTCATCGAGCCAGGCGTGTGGGGCGCGGCTTCCGGGCCGGGTGGTCGGATGATATTCGGAGACGCTGTCGGGCGGCGGCGGGCTGCCCTCCGGCCAGCAGATCGGCGAGGGCTCGTAGCGGTAGCCGAGCGCGATCCCGTCGGTCACGAATTTGCGGGTTTGCGCCTGCACGATCGCCTCGCCCATCTCGCGCCGCGCGCGGGCGCCCTGTGGACTGTCCTGCGCGATCGCGCGATCGGGCTTCTGATTGCGATCGTTGGCGTGGCTCTGGTCGGCATGGCCGACATTGCGCTTGCCGACCGGCCGGCGCTCGATCTCGTAGGATTTAAGCAGCTGCGGGCCGCCCCAGCCCGCGAGCGCAGCCGCCAGCTTCCAGCCGAGATCGACCGCATCGCCGAGCCCGGTATTGAGTCCCAGCCCGGAAGCCGGATGGTTGAGATGGGCGGCATCGCCGGCCAGAAAGACATCGCCGACCTGGTAGCGGTCGGCCACTACATTGCGCGCGGTCCACCGCCGCACCGAGATGATCTCGTGGGGAACAGATTTGCCGACGACCTCGGCGAACAGGCGCTCGACGTCGACCTTGTCGGGATCGTCGTAGAGCTCCTTGCCGCGCAGGCCGAACCGGTAGAGCTCGCGGCCGTCGAGCGTCACCAGATTGCGCCACAGGCCCTTCGGCTCGACGAAATTGACCAGCGCAGCCTTGCCCTTGTCGTGATGGGTCCACAGCTGCGGCGCCCGCACATAGATGCTCAGGTGATAGCCGATATAGGGCGAGCCGCTCATCTCGATGCCGAGCGCGCGGCGGATCGGGCTGTGCCCGCCGCTGCAGTCGATGAGGTAACGGGCGGCGATCGTGCGGCGCTCCCCGCGGGCGAGATCGTGCACCACCGCGATCACGCGGCCGTCCTCCTGGCGCAGCTCCTCGAAGCGCCAGCGGAACCGCAGCTGCGTGCTGGCAAAGCTGGTGGCGCGCTCGCACAGGATCGGGTCGAGCCAGATCTGGTTGCAACGCTGCGCGCGTTCCGGACTCATGGCGGTCGGCTTGCGGCCGCCGTGATGGGGTCGCTCGATGCGGGCGATCTCGAAGCCGGTGAGGCTGGTGCAGTAGAGCGCGGTATGCGGGAAATCCTCGGGCGCGGCCGCCTTGCGCACCGCATCGGCGACGCCCCAGCGGCGCATGAACTCCATCGAGCGCGCGTTGATGGCGGTGGCGCGGGGATGATCGGCCGGCCGCTCGTTCTGCTCGACCACGAAGCAGGGGACGCCGCGGGCGCCCAGATCGGAGGCGAGCGCGAGACCGACGGAGCCGCCGCCGACGATGAGTATCGGCGTCTCGATCGTGTCCGAAGCATCTGACATTCTGGCTCGTCCTCGTCGCACGTGGCGCTTGCGCGCCGTCTATTTCGGCCGGAGGACGTCAATGATCATGGTGGCCGCGATCCGTCAACGCGTGCGGCAGGAGGAACTCGGCGTCGTCCGCCCAGGCGCTATTTGGCGAGCTCCGCGCCGGGGCCGCCGGCCGGCACCTCGAGCACGGCCTTGGCCTTGGCGATCAGCGCCGCCGGCACGTTGATGGTCTCCTCGACGATCTGGGTCACCCGTTCGCCGCTCATGGGCTTGATGTCGAGCTTGAGGGACTGCGCCTCGGCGAGGAAATCGGCGTCCTTCATGGTGGCCGCGAAGGCGTCCCGCAGCACCGCCACCCGCTCGGGGGGCGTATCCGGGGTGGTGAAGAAGGGCCGGCCGAGCGACACCGGCGAGGAGATGAGCGCCAAGGTCTGGTGCTGCTCCGGCGTCTTGGCGAGCTCATCCATCAGCGGCACATCCGGAAAATCCTTCTCGCGCTCGGCCCCGACCTGCACCAGCACCGCCACCTTCTTGTCCGCGATCCAGTCCGGATGCTCCTGCAGGATGGCCGACAGGCTGAAGCCGGCGCGAGCCGCCGCTTCGCCGCGCATCATCGCGAGGTCGGCCTCCGGGCTGCTCTTGTAGCCCATCACGATCTTGAACTTGGTTCCGAGCACGACATTCATGGCATTGGGATAGATGAAGCCGTTGGAGCCGGCGCCGGTCGCCGCGGTGATGAGCTCATGGGTCATGAGGTCGTCGACCGTCTTCACGCCCGAGGTGTACCAGGCCACGGTCATCAGGTTGCTCAGGCCGCCGGAGCCGAGCCAATTGAATTTCGCGGCGTCGTAGCGCACGCCGCGACCGTCCAGCACCTGATGCAGCGGCATGCCGTTGTTCACCAGCGCCAGGTAGGTTCCGTCCTTGGCGGCCTGGTTGAACATGAAGTTGGTCGCCAGCACGTGACCGCCGCCCGGCATGTTGCGCACGATCATGGTGGGCTTGCCGGGAATGTATCTCGGCATGTACTTGGCGACCGTGCGGGCGGTGAGGTCGAACACGCCGCCGACGCCCGTGCTCACCACGATGGTGACGGTCTTGCCCTGGTAGAAGCTCTCGATCGTCTCGGCCCGGGCGGACGGCAGCCAGGCGGCGGTACCGAGCGTGCAGAGGAGGATGAGCAAAGCTGATTTCCGCATCGTTTCCTCACCCGCGGCGCATCGCGCGGTCGGAGTCACATTCCGGACGCAGGGTATGGCGGTAGGGCTGATGCCGTCAATCGGCCCTGCTCTGGCCGACTATCCACGGCACGACACGAGAAGGCCACAACTTCCGACCATGGAGGTGCGGGCAGGGGGCTGCGCCGTGGAGCCCGCACCGATCGCCGGTATGGCGGTGCCGCCGGGCCGGTCTCGGCTCGGTGCCGCTGCCGGCTCGGGCCGGCACCCGTGTCGGCTCGCCATGCCGCGGCGGCACGGCGCACGGGAGATGGACATGCGAAAAGTCAATCGGAAGGGTAACGGCGTTGCCTCGGGCACGCCGTGGAACGATCAGGTGGCGCAGCTCATGAGCCGCGAGGGCATGCCGCGCGACAAGGCGCGCGACAAGGTGATTATGGAGCAGCTCAAGCGGGGCGACGGAAGCGCGCTTGCCGCCTTGCTGATCGACGGACATGTGCCGGCCCCCAACGTGCGTTTCGTGCTGGCCCTGATGCTGCTCGAGAACGAAGCGGCCGAGGACGCGATCGCGCGGCAACATGTTGATCCGGATTCGTTGTGGCTGCCCCACCGCCTGGTTTTCAAGGCGCGGCCCGGCAAGCCCCGGCGCCCTCAGAGCGCGCTTGAGCCGGCGGGCGGGCGCGCCGACGGAACCAGAACCGGCCCGGCGATGCCGGAGCTCGGCTACGAGGCCGCGATCGCGCGCCTGGATCAGGCGGTCCGCGCAACCGACGCCTCCGGCAGCCGGACTGCCGCCGCGGGCGGGCAAGCGGTTGCGCGCCGAGGCCCGGCTCCCAAGCGCAAGCGGTAGCGGCCAGGGGCGGTACGGTCCTGCCGGCGCGCCGCCGGCGCCTCAGGCCGGCACCACCATCTTGCCGATCGGCCAGAGCGCCAGCCGCGCCAGCTTGAGATGCGCCCAGGCAAACGGGATGCCGATGATGGTAATGGCGAGCACGGCCGCCGTGACGAGATGGCCGAGCGCCAGCCACCAGCCCGCCAGCAGCAGCCAGATCAGGTTGCCGATCACGCCGAGCGGCCCGGTGCCGATGTCTTCATGGCCGGTAACGGTGGAGCGCGGCACCACCCGGTGGCCGAAGGGGAACAGCGTATAGGACGCGATGGTGAGCGCCGACCAGGTCCAGGGCAGGCCCACGATGGTGACCGCCATGATGAGCGCCGCGATCACCCAGCCGACCGCCATCCATAGGCCGCCGAATACGATCCATAACAGGTTGAGGAGCAGCGACAGGCCTGACATGAGCTTCTCCGCGCCGACCGCTTGAGCCGGTCCGGTGGATGATGACTACGGCTTTCTCTTAACTACCATACAACGATGTCCCGAAACGGGCAGGCGATGCTCTCACGTCCCGGCGCCGGCGGGGAAATGACTTCGGGAAAAGAAAAGAATTGCGCCCCAAGCGCGGCAGGCGGCCCGGAAATGGCGGCTTTTGCAGCCGGCACGGGGCGTGATAGGCTCCGCTGTTGCGGCGGCCGAAATTTATGGACCGGCTTGGACCGGCTTGCTGCAGCGGAGGGGACGCCAATGAAGTCGGCCCGCCTGGTTGCGATCGCGATCGCCGGGACGGCTTTCATCTCGGGGTCCGCCGCCGTGCTCGGGTGGCGCGCGCCGGTTGCTCCGAGCGCGATGGAGCCGGTCTGGAACGAGGTCAAATGGCCCTTTCTGATGGACCAATGGGGCATCGGCAAAGCCTTTGCGTGCATGCCGCAGGACTGCGGCTCCAGGGTCGAGGTTTACGTCCGGCCGAAAATCGGCTTCTGCAATTGTGCCACCGGCGTGTCCGATGACCGGGAGCTGGAGCGCATCGGCGACACTGATCTGGTGAGTCGGGAAATCCGGCCGCTCGGTCCCGGCCATCCCATCAAGGTCGGCTGGATGGCAGGACAAATGCGGGCCTATCGGGTGCCTGGCGGGCCCGCGGACAAGCGCCTGCTCTCGGTCGCCTTCAATGACGAATGCGACGTGGTGGTCGCGGTCGCGGTGCTGGACAATGGCGATCCCTCGGTGGCTGGACGCGCCGTCATGGGCTTTCTCGACAGCAGGCCCATGGTGCTGTGGGCCAAAAAGGAGCTGGGCCTGGAATTCGTGAGCCGCGAGTGGTGATGCGCCGGCAGGCGGGAGCGTAATGACGTGGTGAAGCGTTCGTTGTAGATTTGTAACAAGATCGGGGGAGGCGCTGCTCGCTGGTTTCGGTGAGCTGCGCTTCACGACCAGATCATAACCAAAGTGGGAGGCGATCATGATCAATTTCATCCAACGGCGGAGGTTTGTGTACGGCGGCGTGCTGGTCGCGAGCGTCGCCGGCCTCGCCGCCGGCCTGTCGATACTGCACGGCACGGCGTCCGCGCAGCAATCGATGGTCGAGGTTCCGCTGTTCGAGGTCGATCCGCTGTGGCCCAAGCCATTGCCGGACGAAGGGTTGCTCGGCATGGTGATCGGGGTTTCGGTCGACGCGCAAGACAATGTCTGGATCGTCCATCGCGGCAGCCAGACCCTCAACAACAACGAGAAGGGCGCCGAGCTCAATCCGCCGATCGCCGCGTGCTGCCGCTCGGCCGCGCCGGTGCTGGCCTTCAACCAGGCCGGCGATAGAATCCGCTCCTGGGGCGGACCGGGCGAGGGCTACGAATGGCCGGAGTCGATGCATGGCGTTCATGTCGACTACAAGGGCAATGTCTGGCTCGGCGGCAACGGTGCCAAGGACTCGCAGATTCTGAAGTTCACCCAGGACGGCAAGTTCCTGATGCAGTCCGGGCATTACGGCAAGAATTCCGGCAGCAACGATCTGGAAAACTTCGGGCGGGTGGCGCAGATCTACGTCGATCCCAAGACCAATGAAGCCTTCGTTGCCGACGGCTATCGCAACAAGCGCGTCGCGGTGCTCGATGCTGATACCGGCAAGATCAAGCGCTATTGGGGCGCTTACGGCAACAAGCCCGATGACGGCCCGCAAGGCCCCTATAGTGCGACCGCAGCCGCGTCGCAGCAGTTCCGCAATCCGGTGCACTGCGTCGCGCTCGCCAATGACGGCCTGCTGTATGTCTGCGACCGGCAGAACGACCGTGTCCAGGTATTCCACACCGACGGCAAGTTCGTGAAGGAGAAGTCCTTCGCCGACAAGACGCTGGGTGCCGGCTCGACCTGGGAAATCGCCTTCTCCACCGATCCGCAGCAGAAATACATCTACCTGACCGATGGCCAGAACGAGCGCGTGCGCATTGTCGAGCGCGATACGCTCACCGAGCTGTCGGCGTTCGGTCACGGCGGCCGCCAGCCGGGCGAGTTCTACGGCGTGCACAGCATCGCGGTCGATTCGAAGGGCAACATCTACACGACCGAAACCTTCGAGGGTAAGCGGCTGCAGAAATTCGTCTACAAGGGCATCGGCAAGGTGCCGGCCGGCGATCAGGGGGTGGTATGGCCAAAGCGCGGCAGCTGACGGTCTCGTTCAGTCGAATCTCGCCGATGCCCCGGACCGTTCCGGGGCATCGGTGTCAGAGGCCTCGACCGCGTTCGGGGCAATCGGCCGGCAGCCATCCGGCAATCCCGCTCGTCGCCATCGCGATGGTTTTGGCGGCGGCCGCTGCAGCCGCCTCGAACGCTTCGGCGCAGACCTGCCTGCGGCCGAAGTGGACCGAATGCGTCCAGTTTCCCAATGGCGGCCGGCACACCGGCGTGTCCCCCCAGGGCACGGCGGTGCAGATGGAGATTCCGGCCGGGCCGGAGATCTGCGTCGGCAATGAAGAAGAGATCGGCGCCGTGACCTACGCCCAGTTCTGGCGAGACGGCGTGCCATGGCCGGATCGCGACTGGGAGGTGAACGCCGAAACCTTCTGCTTCTATAAGAACTGATCAGCGCCGCGCCGGGCGGAGGTTGCTTCGCAATCAAAAGCGGCACCAACCGCTCGGCTCATTTCGGCTGGATCGATACCGCCGGCTGGGCGCAGACATAGGGCTCGATCCGCGCCAGCACGGCGGCGGCGGATATGCGCTGCAGCCGATCCGGCGCTTCGACGTTCCCGTCGTCCGGCAGGACCGGATGAATGAATCTGGAATAGGTCAGCACCTGGTTTGGTCCGAACAGCCCGAATGCCGGCGTGCCGACCGCGGCCGCGATGTTCAGCGGTCCGGAATCCAAGCCGACGAACAGATCGGACTTCTGCAGCAGCGCCGCCGCCTCCGCGATCGCGAGATCGCAGGCATTGACCGTGCGGCCGCCGGCCGATTGGGCCAGGCGGTCGGCGTGCGCCGCGTAGCCCGGCCCCCCGATCAGGAAAACGGTGCCGGTGGTGCGCTGGTGAAGACCGGCCATGAGCTCGGCCCAGCGCTCCATCGGCCAGTTCCGGTCGGGGGATGAGCTGCCGATGCCCAGTACGATCCAGGGCCGCGGCTGCGCCGCGAATCGTTCGGCGATCGCGGCGGAGAGCGCCGGCCGCAGGCACAGGTTGGGCTCGGTGGTGGCGAACGGGACCGCCATGGCCTCCATCAGCGCAGTCAGCCATTCGATCGGATGATCGTGATAGAACTTGCGGTCGATGCCCGCATTGGTGATGAACCAGCGCTGTGCCCCGAAGCCGAGGCCGATGCGCTCGGGGATTCCTGCCGCAAGGGCTGCGAATGCCGGCCGGGCACTGCGGTCGAGAATCCACACCGTCTCGGGCCGCAGCCGGCGCAACAGTGCGGCGAGGCGCCAGAGATGAAGTCCGCGCGCCAGCTCCGATCCGCGGTTTTCGTAGTAGAGCGTCTGCCCGACGCACGGCTCGCCCGCCAACAGCTCGCGCCCGTGGGTCGAGGGAAGCGTCAGGAACGTCACGATGCCGCCCGGTATGGTGGTCGCGATGGCGCGGATGAATGGCAAATGCCAGATGACGTCGCCGATCCCCTGCTTGCTTTGTATGACGACGGTGGATGCCACTGGCTTGCGCCTGGTGCGGTTTGTGACGCTGGCCTGCTTTTTACGCGAGCCGCCATGGGTCGGCAACATGAGCCGGCAACATGGGCCGGCAACCGCGCATCCGGCGCCCGCCCGCCGCGCCGGCGCCGACCAATTCCACTTCCGCCATCGATGCTCTAGAATCGTGCCGCCCAGGAGGACCAACCGATGCCCGCTCCTCGTTCCGCTCGTCCCAGCCGCCGCAGCGTGCTGGCCGCCGCCGCCTCCGCGATGCTGGCGGCGCCCGCGCGCGTGCGCGCGCAAGCCAATGCGCTCAAGATCGCGGTGCTGCTGCCGCGCTCGGGCTATCTGGCGCCGTCCGGGCAATCCTGCCACCGTGGCGCGCTGATCGCGCCACAAGTGCTCGCCCAATACGGCTACCGCGTCGAGCTCCTCCACATCGACACCGAATCGAGCGTCGATGTCGCCCGCACCCAGACCGAGCGCGCCATCAACGAGGGCGCCAAGTGCATCGTCGGCGCCTTCGATTCGGCCGGCACGCTGGCGATGGCGCAGGTCTGCGAGCAGCGCCAGGTGCCGCTGGTGGTCAATATCGCGGCGGCGCCGCAATTGACCGAGCAGGGCTTGAAGTACCTGGTACGCAATTTCCCGACCGGCGCGCAGCTGGTGGTCAACGGGCTGGCGCTGATCAAGGATGTGCTGGCGGCCACCCGGCTCGCGCCCAAGACGGCGGTCTTCATTCACGCCAATGATACCTTCGGCACCGCCCAGCGGGCCGCCATGGATCGCCTGTTTCCGGCCGCCGGCATGCCGTTCGAGCTGTCGAGCTCGATCGCCTATGATCCGACCGCGCCGGATCTGTCGGTGGAGGTCACCAAGCTCCGCGCCGCCCGTCCCGACTTGGTGCTGGTGGTGACGCGCGCGGCCGACGCCATCAAGCTGGTGCGCGACATGGTGCGCCAGCGCTTCGAGCCGCAGGCGATCATCTCGCCCGGCTCGCCCGGTCTCTACGACGAGGAATTCTACCAGGCGCTGGGGCCGCTCGCCGACTATCACGTCTATAATCTGCCCTGGGCCGACCCCAAGGCGCCGATGTCGCAGGCGCTGGAGGCCGCGTTCAAGCCGGCGCATCCCAATTTCCGCTTCGCGGTCGACAGCTTCAATGCCGGATTCACCTTCGAGGCCCTGTTGGTCGCCGCGGCCGCCTTCAAGCGCGCCGGTACCGCCGAGGGGGCGCCGTTGATGCAGGCGATCCGGGCGACCGACATCGCCGATCATGTGATGATCGGTCCCGCCATCAGGTTCGACGACAAGGGACAGAACCCGGGCATCCCGTCGGCCTGCGTGCAGAGCCGCAACCGGACCCCCACGGTGGTGCTGCCGGTTGCCGCCGCCGCCACGACGCCGGTCCTGCCCGAGCCGTCCTGGCAGGGCCGCAGCTGACGGTGGCCGGCTCGCCAACCGCATGTCCGCCGTCATCCTCGAGGTGGTGATCCAGGGTGTGCTGACCGGGCTCGTCTACGGGCTGATGGCGCTCGGCCTGTCGGTCATCTTCGGCATCGTGCGGGTGGTCAATTTCGCCCATGGCGAATTCGCCGTCGTCGCCATGTATGCGGCCCTGCTGCTGTTCCGCGACCTCGGCCTCGATCCGTTCGCCGCCATGCTGCCGGTCGCGGCCGTCTTCTTCGGCATCGGCTACCTGCTGCAAACGGCGCTGATCAATCCGTTCGTCGGCCGCGCCGAGCATGAGCAGTTCATTCTCCTGGTCGGGCTCGGCATGGTCATCGTCAACGGCCTGTTGATGATCTTTGGTCCCGACGCCCGGCCGGCCGATCTGTCCTACGCCCTCGACAGCTATGAGATCGGACCCTTGCTGATCGACAAGGCGCGGCTGTTCGCGGCCTCAGCCGCCGTGGTGGTGGCCGCCGCGCTGTTCGCTTTCTTCCGATTGACCCCGATCGGCACCGCGATTCGCGCCTGCGCCGACAATCTGACCGGCGCCGCGGTGGTGGGGCTCGACGTGAAGCGCCTCTATGCGCTGAGCTTCGGGATCGGGCTTGCCTGCGTGGGCGCCGCCGGCGCCCTGATGATCACCATCGCGGATGCGCGGCCGGCGCTGGCGCAAGCCTTCACCTTGCAGGCCTTCATCATCGTGATCGTCGGTGGACTCGGCTCGATGAGTGGGGCGCTGGTGGGGGGCGTGCTGATCGGCGTGTCGGAAGCGCTGGCCGGCTTCTATTTCGAGCCGTCGATGAAGAGCATGTTCTCATTCGGGCTGCTCATCCTGGTGCTGGTGCTGCGGCCACAGGGCTTGATGGGACGCCGCGCATGACCGCGCTTTGGTCGGACATGCCGGTGCGCGGGCGCGTGCTCGCCGGATTGCTCCTCGCTTTGCTGCTGGCGGCGCCGCTGCTCGCCGATCGCTATCTGCTCTCGGTCCTGATCCTGATCTTCTATTTCGCCTATCTGGGACAGGCGTGGAATCTGATGATGGGCCTCTCCGGATCGTTGTCGCTCGGCCACGCCCTCCACGTCGGGCTCGGCGCCTATGTGGCGGCGATGCTGTGGGTCTATCTCGGGGTGGGGCCGTGGCTCGGCGTCTTCGCCGCCATGGCGGTGGCGGCCCTGGCGGGCACGGCGATCGCCTGGCTCGGCTGCCGCTTCAGCATCGAGGGGGTGTATTTCGCGCTTTTGACCATCGCGTTCGCCGAATTCACCCGGATCGGGTTCGATCATATCGGCGCGGCCGGCGGCGCCGGCGGATTTTTCGTTCCCTACCAGGCGCAGCGCCTGGGCGAATGGTGGAATCTGCAAGGCGGGCAGGGGCTGTTCTATTACGTCGGCCTGGCGCTGGCGAGCAGCGCAGCGATCCTCACCGCTTGGCTCAAGGGCTCGCGGCTCGGCTATCAATGGCGCGCGGTGCGGGAGGATCAGCAGGCGGCGCGTGCGCTCGGCATCGATGTCCTGGTCGCGAGGATGAAGGCCGCGCTGATCTCCTCGGCGATGACCGCCGTCGGCGGCGTGTTCTATGCGTTCTACTACAACAGCCTGTTTCCGGCGCAGGTGTTCGGCATCGCCCGCTCGATCGAGCTCATGCTGGCCCCCATCGTTGGCGGGCTCGGAACCATATTCGGTCCGGTGGTGGGCGCGTTCATCCTTACGCCGCTGGGCGAGCTCCTGACCGGCGCGCTGGAGCGGCTCGGCGTCAATGCGCCCGGCGCCAAGGCGCTGTTCTACGGCCTGATCCTGATGCTGATCATCTTCGTGCGGCCGGATGGGGTGTGGCCCTGGCTGGCGCGCGCCTGCGGGCTCGGCGGCCGGCCGCCCGGGGAGGCCTCATGACGGAGCTGCTGGCCGTTGAAGCCGTGAGCAAGCGCTTTCGCGGCCTGCAGGCGCTCGCCAGCGTGAGCCTGCATGTCGCATCAGGCGAGCTGTTCGCCGTCATCGGCCCCAACGGCGCCGGCAAGACCACCTTGTTCAACATGATCGCCGGCGAGATCGCGCCCGACGAGGGCGCGATCTCGTTTGCGGGCGAGCGGATTGACGGACTCGCCCCAGATCGCATCTGCGCTCGCGGCATCGCTCGCACCTTCCAGCTGGTGCGGCCGTTTCCGGCGCTCAGCGTCGAGGACAATGTCGTCATCGGCGCGCTGTTGCGTCATTCGGCGGTGGCGAAGGCGCGCGCCGATGCCCGAGATATCCTGCGGCGGCTCGATCTGTTCGACAAGCGAATGCAGCCGGCCTCGGCATTGACGCTGCCCGATCGCAAGCGGCTCGAGGTCGCGCGCGCGCTCGCGACAAAGCCCCGGCTGCTGCTGCTCGACGAGGTCATGGCCGGGTTGCGGCCGACCGAGACCGACCAGATGATCGCCATCCTGCGCGAGCTCAACGCCGAGGGTCTCGCCATCCTGCTGACCGAGCACGTGATGCGGGCCGTCATGGCGCTCGCGACGCGCGTGCTGGTGCTGCATCACGGTGCCGCCATCGCCCAAGGACCCCCGCAGGCGGTCGTGCGCGATCCCTCGGTCGTGCACTCCTATCTCGGGGCGGAGGCGTTCTGATGCTCCGGATCTTGGAGCTCGATCTGTCCTACGGCGACGCCCGAGCGCTCGACGGCGTCGCGCTGAGCGTGGAGGAGGGGTCGATCGTGACCGTCGTGGGCGCCAACGGCGCCGGCAAGACCTCGCTCATCCGCGCCATCGCCGGCATGCTGCGCCCGGCGCGCGGGCGGATCCTGTTCCGCGGCCGGGATATCGCCGGCTGGCCGAGCCATCGCGTGTGCAATCTCGGCATCGGCCAGGTCGCCGAGGGACGTCAGATCTTTCCGAGCCTCTCGGTGCGCGAGAACCTGCGGATGGGTGCCATGCTGCCGCGCGCGCGGGCGCGGCGGGTGGCCAATCTCGATCGCGTCATCGCCTTGTTTCCGGTGCTGGCCGAGCGCCTGGCACAGGCCGCCGGCACCCTGTCGGGCGGCGAGCAGCAGATGCTGGCGATCGGCCGCTGCCTGATGGGTGCGCCGGAGCTGGTGATGTTCGATGAGCCCTCGCTCGGCCTGGCACCGGCGGTGGTGCAGGACGTGTTGCGCACGATCCGGGATCTCAACCGCGAGGGGCTGACCTGCCTCTTGGTGGAGCAGAACGTTGCCGTGTCGCTCAAGCTGGCGAGCCGCGCCTATGTGCTGGAGAACGGCCGCGTCACGCTGTGCGGCAGCGGCCAGGAGCTGCTCGACGATGATCGTGTGCGCCGCGCCTATCTGGGGATGTGAGCGCTCGACCGCCGTTGCCCGCCGGGGAAAGCCTCGGCGGGTGAACGTACGGGCAGCGGACTACGCGTGAGCGCGTCCGGTGTACCAACCAAATGCGAAGCACAGGACGGCGACGACCGCCGCCGCGATGCCGTGCTTCACATGCACCAGGGTCGAGCCCGCCTCGAATCCGGGCAGGAAGCCCGGCAACGAGCCTGCCGGCATCGTCCAGTAGACGATCGCCACCGCGGCGAATACGAGCCCCAACAAGACTGCGACAATACGCATGCGAATTCGCCCCTCGGAGCCCTACTTGACCTTGAGATTTTCGGCGGAGGTCTTGCCGCGATTGGTCACCAGCTCATACTCCACGTGCTGACCTTCATTGAGCGTGGTCAGTCCCGCCTTCTCGACGGCCGAGATGTGGACAAACACGTCTTTGCCGCCGCCGCCGCCCTGGGGCTGGATGAACCCGTAGCCCTTGGTCGGATTAAACCATTTCACTGTGCCAGTCGCCATTCTCGTCTCCTGAAAATGCGCATAGATGCCCTTGCACCCGCCCGGTCGGGCGGTTGCAAATCCGAATTCAGCGCTGTCTTGAGAGGATCCCGGTGGGGCATAAACAAGCAAGGCCAAAGCTTCGAACGGGTGCGATATAAATGTTCGGCGCCTCGGTTACAATAGTTTACCCGCCGCTTTCCCCCCGGCTTCCCCCGAGCCTCCCCCCGAGCGGCGCATCGCCCCGAGGGTCTCCGGCCGGTACCATGGTGGGTCCTAACCCGCCATTCACCAATTCCGTGGCTCTATCGGCCGACCGCCCCATTCCTGCCGCGATCGGACGGCGGTATGGTGAAGGCAGTATGCCAATGTCGCGTCGGGGATGGGCGGGGGCTACGGCCAATCCTACGAATGCGGTCAGGTTGCGTCATGCCGGGTTGCGAAAGCGCCGGCCGATGGCTGCAATTTGATGGGAAATCGCGGCGCGGGGATCTGATGGGGCGGGCCGACGGGTGGCATTGGATGCGCGGCGCACGTATCGGCGCGGCCGCGCTCGGCTGCATGGCGCTGGCCAACTGCTCCACCGGCAAGGTCTTCACCGAAAAATACAGCCAGCTCATCGTGGCGGAGGGCCAGCCGGTGCCCAAAGGCGGTGGTGACTACAAAGTGGGCCGGCCCTACACCATCAACGGGCAGACCTATTATCCCTCCGACAATCCCTCCTATAAGGCCGAAGGCATCGCTTCCTGGTACGGCCCGGATTTCCATGGCCGTCAAACCGCCAATGGCGAAGTCTTCGACATGCATGGCATCTCGGCGGCGCATCCGACCATGCCGCTCCCCAGCTATGCGCGGGTGACCAATCTCGACAATGGCCGCTCCATCATTGTGCGGGTGAACGATCGCGGCCCCTATGCCCGCAACCGCCTCATCGACGTCTCGATCGGCGCCGCCAACGCGCTGGGATTCTACGGCGAGGGGCTGGCGCATGTGCGGGTGGAATATGCCGGCCGCGCCCCGCTCGAGGGCAACGACGACCGCCTTCTGCTGGCGACGTTGCGGGAGGGCCGGCCTGCCCAGATGCCTTCGCAGCTGATGGTGGCCTCCGCCGCACCCTTCCTTCCAGTTCTCCCGGACGCGGATACCCCGATCCCGCCGGAGCGTCCGTTTGCGCTGGGGAGCGCACCCGGCCCCGGCCGGCTGGCGGCGAAGCCCGCGACCCCCAACGCGGCGATCGCCGCCGCGGCACCCGCGCCGGCTGCGCCGGAGCGGTCGGTGGTCAAATTGGCCTCTGCCAGGGCGCAAAAGCTTCCCGATCTCAATTCGGCGCCGCGGACGGACGTAAGGCCGGTCGCCACCTATGCGCCGATGCAAAGCGACGGCGTTTTGGGACTGATGAGCGGCCGCGGCCTTTATTGATCCCTAAAATTGGCGTCTCATTGGTTGCTCGCCACCCGGGCTGCCCTTGTGCGGCAGTGGCGGCTTTACAAATTCCTCGTCGCCGATTGATTTCGTGGATTGCCTTCGCGGGATGACGCTTGCTAATGGTTTTGATCGAAAATGACGCCGGCCCGGAGGGGGCGTTTTCGAGCGAAGGCCCGCCGCGGAGCTGATCCGGGCGCAAGCCGATTAGCCGTCTGAAAAAGATGCGACCGAACCCGACAGACAATCCCAGGCCGATCGTGCCCCCCGCGCCGCCCGGCGGCGCGCGGTCCGTATTGGGGGTCGGCAAATGGCTGCTTGCCGCCACGCTCGTCTGTGCGATCGGCGCTGCCGTTGCCGCGCCGGCCGCCAAGGAGAAGGACAAGGCCAAGGCCAAGGGCCCCGCCACCGCGACGCAAGTGGCCAAGAAGGACGACGGCTTCCAGACGGCGGCCCCGACCGCGATCCTGATCGATGCCGAAAGCGGCAGCGTGCTGTTCGAGAAGAACGCCGACATGCTGGTGCCGCCCGCCAGCCTGTCCAAGCTGATGACCACCGAGGTGGTGCTCAACGAGATCAAGCAGGGGCGGCTGAAGCCGACCGACGAGTTCGTCGTCAGCGAGAACGCCTGGCGCAAGGGCGGGGCGCCTTCGCACACCTCCAGCATGTTCGTCCCGATCCACAGCAGGGTGTCGGTGGCGGATCTCCTGCACGGCGTCGTCATCCAGTCCGGCAACGATGCCTGCATCGTGCTCGCCGAAGGCATCGCCGGCAGCGAGGAGAAATTCGCCGAGATGATGACGGCGCGGGCGCGCGAGATCGGCCTGCCGAAATCGACCTTCGGCAACTCGAACGGCTTGCCGGATCCCAGGCAGCTCATGACCGCACGCGAGCTCGGCAAGCTCGCGCGGCAGATCATCCGGACCTATCCGGACTACTATCCGCTCTACGGCGAGACCGAGTTCACCTGGAACAAGATCCGCCAGCTCAACCGCAATCCACTGCTGACCATGAATATCGGTGCCGACGGCCTCAAGACCGGATTCATCAAGGAGGCCGGCTACGGCTTGGTCGGGTCGGCGGTACAGAACGGGATGCGGCTCGTCGTGGTCGTCAACGGCACCAAGAACGACAAGGAACGTGCGGATGAAGGCAAGAAGCTGCTCGAATGGGGCTTCCACAACTTTCAATCGGAAACCCTGTTCGCGGAAGGCCAGCAGATCGCCGATGCCAAGGTTTACGGCGGCGAGCGCGGTAGCGTGCCGCTGACGGCGGACCGGGTGGTGAGCCTGATGGTCTCGCGGGTGGCGCAGAACAAGATCGTTGCGCGGGTGACCTATACCGGGCCGGTCCCGGCGCCGGTGCAGCAGGGCCAGCGGATCGGCATGTTGAAGGTATGGCGCGCCGATACCCTGGTTCTAGAGGTGCCCTTGCGGGCCGCGGAGGATGTCGGAACCGGCAACCTGTCCCAGCGCGCCTTGGACGCCGCCACCGAGCTTGTGATCGGCCTGTTCCGTGCCGGCATCCAGCGGCTGTGATATTGGTCCTTGCCCTTCCCGGCTCGAGGGAAGCCCGAACCCGGCTTTGAGGCACCCTGGGACATCCCGTCATGCGCGGACGATTCATTACATTTGAGGGCGGCGAGGGAACCGGCAAGTCGACGCAGGCGGCCCTGCTGGCGCAACGGCTGCGCCAGATGGGCATCGGCGTCGTGCTCACGCGCGAGCCGGGCGGCTCGCCGGGTGCCGAGATCATCCGGCATGTGCTGTTGTCGGGCGCCGCCAAATCGCTGGGGCCGGATGCCGAGGCGATCCTGTTCGCGGCCGCACGCGACGATCACGTGCGTGCCACGATCGAGCCGGCACTGGGGCGCGGCCGCTGGGTAATCAGCGACCGGTTCGCCGATTCGACCAATGTCTATCAGGGCACGCTCGGAAAAGTGGATCCGCGCCTGCTCGGGGGCCTGCATCGGGTGACGGTGGGCACGCTCAAGCCCGACCTGACCTTCATCCTGGACGTGCCGGCCGAGATCGGGCTCGAGCGGGCGAGCAAGCGGCGGGGCGAGGCGGGGGCCGACCGCTTCGAGGGGGAGTCGCTCGAGTTCCACGAAAAGCTGCGGGATGCCTATCTGCATCTCGCCGCCGGCGAGCCCAACCGCTGCGTCCTGATCGATGCGCGCGATCCGCAAGCCGCGGTTGCGACGCGGATTTGGGACACGGTCGCCAAACGGCTCGATCCGGCGACCGCTCCGGTGACGTTGGAGGACGTCGCATCGTGAGCGAAGACGACGAGGACGCCGACGGCGCGCCGCCGCACCCGCGCGAGACACTGCAATGGTTCGGACATGAGCAAGCCGAGGCGGCCCTGCTCGATGCCTATCGGGGCGGGCGCATGCCACATGCTTGGCTGCTCGGCGGCCCGCCCGGGATCGGCAAGGCGACGTTGGCCTATCGGATGGCGCGCTATGTGCTGGCGCATCCGGATTGCGCGGCTCCGCCGGTGCAGGCGGCCCGTTCGCTCGCGCTCCCTCCCGATGACCGGGCGGCCCGCTTGATCGCCGCCCAGGGGCATCCCGACCTCCTGGTGCTGGAGCGCCGGCCGGGCGAGAGCGGCGCGCTGCGCACCGTCATCACCGTCGAGGATGTGCGCCGGCTGGTGCCCTTCCTGGGCTCGACCGCGGGCGAGGCCGGATGGCGGGTGGTCGTGGTCGACGCCGCCGACGAATTGAACCCGGCCGGCGCCAATGCGCTGCTCAAGCTCCTGGAGGAACCGCCGCGGCGCTGCCTGTTCCTGATCGTCAGCCATGCGCCAGGGCGGCTGCTGGCGACCATCCGCTCGCGCTGCCGACGGCTGTTGTTGCGGCCGCTCCCGCCGGCGGACATCGCCCGGGCGGTGGGGGCCGCGCTCGGCGGCGATCCGGTCGATGCGGCGGTTCAAAAGGCGGCGGCCGCGGCCGATGGCAGTGTGGCGCAGGCGGTCGCGCTGCTCGGCGGACCGCTTCTGGCGGTGCGCGAGCGGGTGATCGAGCTGCTCGCGCAGCTGCCGGTGACCGATCGGCGCGCCCTGCATGCGCTCGGCGAAAGCCTCGAGCGGGCGGACCGGCTGGTGCTCGCCACCTTCGTGGACGCGGTACGGGATTGGCTCTCGGCCCGCCTGGCGGGCGAGCCGCCGCGGGCGGGGCAGGTACGGCTGGCGCAGGCCTGGGAGGACGTCAATCGCAGCGCGCGCGAGGTCGAGACCTATAATCTCGAGCGGAAGCCCTTGGTGTTCAAGGTGTTCGGCTGGCTTGCCGAGGCCGCCCGCGGTTGATACCCAATCGGTCCGGATCGACAGGATCGGATCGATGGCGCTCCGATCGATTGCGAGCATCGCGAAATGGCCGACAAGCCCCGCTATTATGTGACCACGGCCATCGCCTATCCCAACGGCGCGCCGCATATCGGCTATGCCTACGAGGTCATGGCCACCGACGCGATCGCGCGTTTCAAGCGGCTGGACGGCTATGACGTGTTCTTCCTCACCGGCACCGACGAGCACGGCATCAAGATGCTGCAGACCGCCGCCAAGGAGCGGCTGACGCCGCGCGAGCTGACCGAGCGCAACGTGCCGCGCTTCCAGGCGATGGCGGTGCGGCTGAATTGCTCCAACGACGCTTTCATCCGCACCAGCGAGCCGCGCCACCATGTGTCCTCGGCCGCCATCTGGCAGCGGATGGAGGCGGCCGGCGATATCTACCTGTCGAAATATTCCGGCTGGTACTCGGTGCGCGACGAGGCCTATTACGACGCGAGCGAGACCCGGCTCGGCGACGGCGGGGTGCGGCTCGGCCCCCATGGCACGCCGGTCGAATGGGTGGAGGAGGACAGCTATTTCTTCCGCCTGTCGGCCTATCAGCAGAAGCTGCTCGACTTCTACGCCCAGCATCCCGATTTCGTGCTGCCCAAGGAGCGCTTCAACGAGGTCCTGAGCTTCGTGCGCGGCGGCTTGCAGGATCTGTCGATCTCGCGAACCACTTTCGATTGGGGCATTCCGGTGCCCGGAAATCCGAAGCACATCATGTATGTGTGGGTGGATGCGCTCACCAACTACATCACCGGAGTGGGATTTCCCGATACCGAGGCGGCCGGCTTCCGGCGCTATTGGCCGGCCGACCTGCACGTCATCGGCAAGGACATCGTGCGCTTCCACGCGGTCTATTGGCCGGCCTTTCTGATGTCGGCGGGCATCGAGCTGCCGCGCCGCATCTTCAGTCACGGCTGGATATTGAACCGCGGCGAGAAGATGTCGAAGTCGGTCGGCAACGTGGTCGATCCGTTCGCGCTGGCCGATGCCTACGGGGTCGATCAGCTGCGCTACTTCTTCCTGCGCGAGGTGCCGTTCGGGCAGGACGGCAACTACAGCCATGAGATGATCGTGGCGCGCATCAATGCCGATCTCGCCAACGATCTCGGCAATCTGGCGCAGCGCTCGTTGTCCATGATCGCCCGTCAGCTCGGCGGCGAGCTGCCGGCGCCAGGCGCGCTGAGCGATGCCGACCGTGCGATGCTGGCCGCGGCGGACGCCATGCTCGGCAAGGCACGCGAGGCGATGAAGACGCAGGCGCTGCATCAGGTGCTCAACGCGGTGTGGACGGTGGTGGCCGAGGCCAACCGGTATTTCGCCGGCGAGGCCCCCTGGGCGCTCGCCAAGACCGATCCGGCGCGGCAACGCACCGTGCTCTACGTGACCGCCGAGGTCATCCGCCAGGTCGCGGTGCTGGCCCAGCCGTTCATGCCGGCTGCGGCGGCGAAGTTGCTCGATCTCCTGGCGGTGCCGCCCGAGGAACGGCAGTTCCTGTCGCTCGGCGGCGAGCGCCGGATCGCGGCCGGCGCCAAGCTGCCGCCGCCGGTCGCGGTGTTCCCGCGCTACGTCGAAAGCGACCCGAGCGCGCAGGCCTGATGCAGGCCGCGTGAGGTGAATCGGCGGTTGCTCGCGCTCCGGCAATGAATAATTAACCACGCGCTGGACGGCGGCGGAGCCGGAAACCCGGCAGATTGGTCTTATGGTCACCGATCTGTTGCGGGCGACCGGCTGCGGCGATTCGCGCTTTTAAAATCGGGTAAGAACTTCGATGCTAGACATGCGTATTGGTCATGGGCCCTTTGGAGCGCATCAATGCGTCAAGTGATCGCCTTTCTCAGAGACGAGCGCGCCGCGACGGCCATCGAATATGGCTTGATCGCTACCGGAATTGCCGTCGCCATCATCCCGGTTCTCACCGGTGTAGGCACCAAGACCAAGGCGACGTTCACCCTGATCTCGACAGCGATCAAATAGCAAAGCCCCTTCGTTGCCGCGGCCGCGTTTTTGATTGGTCCGCGGCCCGGCATGTCACGCGTTAAGAGGGCGGTTACGGGCACAGCGTATCGTGCACCAAATAGTCACACGAGGTCCCGATGAATCTGTATGCGCCCAATATCGTGGTGTTCGTGATCGCGGGCTGTCTGGCCATCATGGGCATATTGGCGGTGCTGCCGATATCGCTGCCGATCCCGTTTCTGGTCATGGACAACGCGCCGTGGTACATTTTCCTGGCGTGGTTCCTGCTGGCGGCGGGGACCGTGCTGCCGCGCCGGTCGGCCCATCCTCCGGAAACCGAATCCCGCTCCGCCCCCTGAAGGTGCGCGCGACCCGGATTCGTCCTCCTCTCCTGCGAGGGGGGACCTTTTCCTGAATAGGTTTCAAGTCGCGCGCGGCGAGCCCGCGTAGATTTCGGGATTGAGCAGCGCCGCCGGGCGCTCGCCGCGCATCATCGCCACCATGCCTTGCGCGACCGATGCGGCCTTGCGCCCACGCACATCCCAGGTGGCGCCGCCGTTGTGGGGCGCCAGGATGACGTTGTCCAGCTTGCAGAGCTCCTCCGGAACCGAAGGGTCCTGCGTCACCGGGGGCTCGCTCCAGTAGACGTCGAGGCCGGCGCCGGCGATGCGCTTTTCCTGCAGGGCGCGGATCAGCTCGGGCTCGTCGACGATGCGGCCCCGCGCCGTGTTGATCAGATAGGCCTCCGGCTTCATCAGGTCGAGCTCGCGCTTGCCGATGAGCTTGTGGGTGCTGGGATTGTAGTCGCAAACCAGGCAGACGAAGTCGCTGCGCCTGATCAGGTCGTCGAGATCCGGCGTCCATTCGACGCCCAGCTCCTGCTCGCGCTTGGGCGGCAGGCGGGTCCGCTTGGTGTAGACCGTGTGCATCCCGAAGGCGCGGATGCGCGTCGCCATGTTCTCGCCGAGCCTGCCCATGCCGATCAGGCCGACGGTCTTGCCGGGACAGCCGATGCCCATCAGCGCCATGGTCTGCTCCTGGCGAAACTTGCCGCAGCGCGTGTACCGGTCAGCCTCGACCAGCCGGTAAGCGAGGCCGAGCAGCATCGCCATGGTCAGATCGGCGGTCGTGGGTGCCACGCCCGGAAAGGTGGCCTGGCGATCCTCGATGATGATCGGAAGCTTGCGGGCGTTGGCGGCTTCCATGTCGATGAGCGGATTGGCCGACGCCATGGCACCGATTCCGCGCAGGTTCGGATTGGCGTAGATGACCTCGGCGGTCACATTGGTTTCGTGCAAGACGAACAGCCAGTCGCACCGCTTGGCGCTGGCGACCAGCTCGTCGACGCTGATCTGCCGGTCCATGTAGGGATAAACATCGATCTCGGCGGCTTCCCGCAGCACGTCGAGCGCGACTTCGGGAATCGGCTGGGCGACGAAAACCTTCGGCTTCATGGCAATGACCTCGCGTTGTCGTGTGTCGCCCGAGCTGCGCGTTCGCCTTCATCGATTCGGCTGCGAACGCGCGAGGATAACCGCAATTCCATCTTAAGGTCAGTCCACCAGCCGCAGCAGCCGCGGCAGGTACATCGCGATGTCGGGCACATAAGTGATGATGAGCATGGTCACGGTCAGGATGGCGATCATCGGCAGGATCGGCTTGATCACGAGCTCGAGCGGAGTATTGCCCACCGCGCAGGCGGTGAACAGGACGTTGCCGACCGGTGGGCAGGCGAGGTGGAGCGCCACGTTGCATTCGACCAGGATGCCGAAGTGGATCGGCTCGATGCCGCGTGCGATGGCCATGGGGGTCAGGATCGGAATCAAGATCAGGATCGCCGGCACCGTGTCCATGCAGGTGCCGATGGCGTAGAAGCAGAGCTGCACGAACAGCAGAAACAGTATCTTGCCGGGCGCCAGCGTATCGAGCAGCCGGCCGAGCTCATGCGGTACCTGGAAGATCGTCAGCGCATAGCCCAGCATGGCGGCCATCGCGATCACCAGCAGCACCATCCCGCTGAGCTCGATGGTGGTGCGGAAGATGCCGAGAAATTGGCGGAGCGTGATCGACCGGTACACCACGAAGGCCAGGAACAGACCATAGAACACCGCCACCGACGCGGCCTCGGTGGGGGTGAACACGCCGCCGAGGATTCCGCCCAGGATGATCACGATCATGAACAGGGCGGGGATCGACCGCACGAAGGCGACCGCCGTCTTGCGATACGAGAACGGAATGGTGACATTGCCGTAGCCGCGGCGGCGCGAGAGGTAGATCACCAGCGCCATGAGGCCCAGGCCATTGAGGCAGGCCGGCAGTATTCCGGCCGAGAACAGGCCGGCGATCGACATGTTGCCCACGATGCCGATGATGATGAGATCGTTGGTCGGCGGGATGAGGGTGCCGGTGGCCCCCGCGGTCGCCAGCAGGGCGACGCTGAACGGCAGCGGATAACCCTGCGCCCGCAGCGTCGGCAGCGTCACCTTGCCGATGGCGGCCGCGTCGGCCGACGAAGACCCCGAGATGCCGTGGAATATCATCGCCGAAGCGACGATCGAGGCGCCCATGCCGCCGCGCCCGCGCCCGATGGTGATGGTCGCCAGATCCATGAGTATCTTGGCGATGCCGCCTTCCGCCAGGATGCCGCCGGTAAACACGAACAGCGGGATGGCCAGGAAGTTGAAGGAGCTGACCGCGATGAACATCTGCTCCACCAGCGCCGGCAGCAGATCGGTTCCGTCGGGAGCGAGCAGCACGCCGACCGTGGCGGAGGCGCCGAGCACGAATGCAATCGGCACGCCGACGCACATGAGGACCAGCCAGGCGATGCCGATGGCGATGGCCATGATCGCTTCAATCCGCGGCGTTCAAAGGGGAGGCTTCCACCGGCGAGGGCGGCACGCTCTCGCCGCGCAGCGCGCGATGGACTTCCTCCTCGCGGACTTCCCGCAGGCTGTAACGCTGCCCGGTCCAGATCGACAGGACGGCGTCGGCGACGTCGAGAACATACATTGCCAGGATGGCGCCGATCCCGACCGGGATGCCGGCCCAGGGGATGCGCATGTTGATCTCCGAGCCCGTCGACGTCTGGTTGGCGACGATGTCGAGGTAGCTAAAGCCGATCTTCATCAGCGCCGACAGGAACACGATCACCACGACACTCACGGCCTGCCGGATGATCCAGCGGGTGCGCTCGCTGAAGCGCACTACCCCCCAGCGGATGGCGAAGTGCACGCCCCTGCGGGCGCCGACCGCGGCGGCGAGCAGCCCGTACCAGACCAGAATGAACTGGGCGACCTCCTCGGTCCAGGCGGTCGGAGCATTGATGACGTAACGAATCAGCACCTCGAAGAACACGCTGGACGCCATGATGCAGAGCAGTATTCCGCAGATCACGATCAATGCGTTCTCGATCCAGCGGCCGAGCTCGGCGAGATAAAATTGGGCTTGCACCAGCTTCATGGCGTTGGCTCCCCCGGTCACCATTATTATCACATGTCCGACGTTATCGGGCATGCATTGTCGCTTTATGCGGCAATTCGAGCATCCGCGTGCCTGCTTGATCGGCTCCCTTCCGGTCGGCGTCCGCGTGCATCCTGCGCTGTTCATTGCCCCTTTGGAAGTCTCAAGAAAGCTTGCGGACCTGATCGATCAAGTCGGCTCCGATCCGATCCGCGGCCTCCTTGTAAACGAGGTCCAGCTTGTCGGAGAAGGTTTTGGGATTTTCCAACGGGATGATCTGAATGCCTTTTTCCTGCAAAAATGCGATTGCGGTCTTCTCGGTCTTGAGCACCTCCGCCACCTGGGCATCGACGGCGGGTTGCCCGGCCGCGCGGACGATATCCCGATCCTGCGGGCTGAGCTTATCCATGAACTTCTTCGAGGCGATCAGCACGCTGACGATGCTGAAATGGTTGGTGATCGTCAGATACTTGGTGACCTGATAGAGCTTCAGCTCGATCATGTCGGTGGTGGTCTTGTCGCTGCCGTCGATCAAGCCGGTCTGCAGCGACGTGTAGAGTGCGGTGAGCTCCACCACAGTCGGGATGCCGCCGAACGCCAGAATAGTATCGCGCTGGATCTTGCTCGGCCCGAGCCCGATCTTGAGTCCGGCGATGTCCGCCGGCGTGCGGATCGGGCGCTTGCTGTTCCACAGGTTGCGCGAGCCGTCAGAGGTGTATCCCAGCATCTCGCAGGCGAAGGCGGCATCGATTTTCGGCTTCAGCCGGGCGCCCACCGGGCCGTTGGCGAACCGCAGCACCTGCTGCGTATCCCGGTAGAGAAACGGGAGGTTGAAGACGTCGGTCTCGGGGACCGCGGCGCTGATGTAGGAAATCGAGGTTACCACCGCATCGAGCGTCCCCGACTTGACCGAGTTGGTCATGAGCCCGTTGCCGCCGAGCTGACCGTCCGGAAAAATGGTGACCTGGACGCGTCCGGAGGTGCCGTTTTCGACCAGTTCCTTCAGCACCAGAGCGGATTTTGTGTGCGGCGACCCGATCGGGCTGTCGCTGCCGAACCGCATCGTGATCGGGGCGGCTGCCGCCTTGCCGACAATCCCGAACGTGCCCGCCGTGAGACCCGCGGCGAGGGCGGCGCCGCCCTTCAGCGCGCCTCTGCGCGTAAGTGCGCTTCCAATTCCAATCTGTGCTCGCCCTGCGATCTGTTTGCTGGTCATGGCTCCACCTGACGTTGAATTAGGCAGCAAATCCTTCGACTTCGGCGATGCCAGAGAAGCAAAAAGCGCACCAACGCCTTGTGGATGGTCTGGAGGAATACCGGCTCTCTGCGATCGGCTGGATCGGATTGATTGCGGGTATGATAAAAGCCGCAGGCATGGCCAGGCGGATTTGCGACCGCCGGGCAAATCAACGGGGGAGCCAAAACGCGTGGGCCAGGTCGCGATCCGGAACATGACCATCGATTTGTGCGCCGTTGCGCCGCCGCTGCGCGCAGAGCATGGGCGTTTCCTCAAGAAGCACCGGGATGTGATGGTGACATTTGGTCCGATCAGCCATCCGGATCGGACGGCGGCGGGGTATGCCTACCAGACCGACTTTCCGGGAACCGGGGCGGCGGCCATCGGCCCCTTCCTGGCCGAGGATCCGTTTGCCAAGGCCGGCCTCTACGGCTCGACGACCATCAGCGGCTGGAGATGTGCTCTGGGCCACCGGCAGTCCGAGATGCCGGCGCGGCGGGGACTGCGGGGCTTCTTCTTTCACGGCACCGCCAAGCCGAATGTGACCGAGCGCCGAAATGCGCTCAGTGACCTGCATCGCGCGCACCTCGGCCCCAAGGACGACACCAACTGCCTGGCGCGGGGCGGTCTCACCGATGGCGGCGGCGCGGTCTGGCTGGGCAGCGCGATGGTGTACGAATTTCCCGACCGCGATGCCCTCGACGGATTCTTCGCGACCGAGCCGTTTCGCAGCAACGGGCTCTATGAGCGCATCGAAATTTTCAATTGGCAGCGCGGCGAGATGGCCGACTGAGCAAGCCGATCCGTCACCGGGAAGAAGCCGCGCGCTTGCGCAACGCGTCGGCGGCATCGGGCGCCAGCCGCCGGAAATCCATCATCGCGGCGATCGCCAGCACCGCGATGACGCCGAACGCGATCTGGAAATCGCGCGTGCTGGCCGTTTCGCTGGCCGGATGCAGCAGGCTCGCGAGCCGCAGCGCAATCGCGCCGATCGCGATCCCGAGCCCGCTCGCCATCTGGTTCAGCATGCTGAACAGCGTGTTGGCGCCGCTCATGTGCGGTTGCGGCATATCCGCGAAGGCGAGCGTGTTGAGCGCGGTGAACTGCATCGAGCGGGCGAGGCCGCTGACGAACAGCAGCGGCACGATGACGGCCTTCGGCGTCTCGGGCGTCAGCAGACTGCAGCCCAGGATGGTCGCGATCGCGATGCTGCCGTTGACCAGCACCGTGGTCTTGAAGCCGACCCGGTTGAGCACGGTGCTGGTCGCTGGCTTCATGCCCAGATTGCCGGCGAACACCGCCAGCAACAGCAGGCCGGAAGCGAACGGATCGAGCCCGAAAGCGAGCTGGAAGAGGAGCGGAAGCAGGAACGGCAGCGCCGCGATGGCGGCCCGGAACGCGATACCGCCGCGCAACGCGATCATGAAGGTCGGTACCCGGAAGGCCGAGAGGTCGAGCAGCGGATGGGCGGCCCGCAGCATGTGCCGGATCGCCAGCAGCCCGACGGCGAGGCTCGCGGCCAGCATCAAGGCGCTGGCGGCGCCGCTCAACCGGCCGCGCCCGACCGTCTCCAGGCTGTAGATCAGGCCGAAGCCGGCGAGCCCGGTCAGGGCGAAGCCGAGCCAATCGAACGGTCCGCGGCCGCTGCCACGCGCGTTGGGGACGATCGCCAGCGCTACCGCGATGGCGATCAGGCCGAGCGGGATGTTCAGGAGGAAGATCCAGCGCCACGATGCATAGGAGGTGATGAGGCCGCCGAGCGGCGGCCCCAGGATCGGGGCCGACAGCGCCGGCCAGGTCAGATAGGCGATGGCCCGCATCAGGTGTTGCTTCTCGGTGTTGCGCAGCACGATCAGCCGGCCGGTCGGCACCATCAGGGCGCCGCCGATGCCCTGCAGCACCCGTGCGTCGATGAACTGCCACAAGCTTCCGCTCAATCCGCACATGATCGAGGCCAGCGTGAAGGTTGCAATGGCGCTCGTGAACACGGTGCGGGCGCCGAACTTGTCCGCGATCCAGCCGCTCGCCGGGATGAAGACCGCCAGCGTCAGCAGATAGGCCGATATGCCGACACTGAGATCGACCGCCGCGACCCCGAAGGAATTGGCCATCTCGGGCAGCGCCGTCGCGATCACGGTGCCGTCGAGCTGCTCCATGAACATGGCGCCTGCGACCAGCAACGCGACCCTCCAGGGCGGTCGAGGTGCTTGGTCGATGGAGCTCATGGAGATGTCTCAGGGGGAGGGGCGCTCGATCAGGGCCGCAGCCCCGTTTGGGGCCGCAGCCCCGTCGCAGGCGCGTTGCTGCCTTAATGCGCCGCACGAATTAAGCATTACCTCCCGCCTGCCGGCGCGGGAGCTGGGCATCGGGCAGGTTTCGGGATCGGGCGGTGCCGTGGCGCGCGCCGCCCTGCTCGAGATGGTGCGGAGCAGGCGGTAGCGGGCTCGACTGGCCGGCCACCGTGCTCCGCAAGACCCGAGGGCCGGCGGCTATGCGAAATTGCGCGCCTGCGCGATCAGATCGGCTCCGATCCGCTCGGCGGCGTCCTTATAGACCGAATCCATCTTGGCCGAGAAGGCCTTGGGATTCTCCATCGGGAAGACCTGAACGCCTTTTTCCTGCAACAGCGCGATCGCGGCCTTCTCGCCCTTGAGGATCTCGTCGATCTGGGCGTCGACGGCGGGCTTGCCGGCGGCGCGCACGACCGCCTGGTCCGCCGGCGTGAGCTTGTCCATGAATTTCTTCGCCACGATCAGCGTATTGACGATGCTGTAGTGGCTGGTGAGCGTCAGGTATTTGGTGACCTGATAAATCTTGAGCTCGATCATGTCGGCGAAGGCCTTGTCGCTGCCGTCGATGAGCCCGGTCTGCAAGGAGGTGTACAGCGCATTGAACGCCACCACGGTCGGGATGCCGCCGAACGCCAGGATCGTGTCGCGCTGGATCTTGCTCGGCTGGACCCCCATCTTGAGCCCCTCGATGTCCGCCGGCGTCTTGATCGGGCGCTTGCTGTTCCACAGGTTGCGCGAGCCGTCGGTGGCGAAGCCCAGGACCTCGCAGGCGAAGGCTTCGTTGATCTTCGGCCTGAGCCGCTCCCCGACCGGGCCGTTGGCGAACCGGAGCACCTGCGCGGTGTCGGTGTAGAGAAACGGCAGGTTGAAGACGTCGGCCTCGGGTACGGCGGTGCTGATATAGGTCACGTCGGTGACGACGGCATCGAGCGTGCCGGCCTTGACGGAGTTCGTCATCGGCCCGTTGCTGCCGAGCTGGCCATCGGGGAAGACCGTGACCTCGACGCGTCCGGCCGTGCCTTTTTCGACCAGTTCCTTGAGCACCAGCGCGGATTTGGTGTGGGGCGAACCCATCGGGCTGTCGCTCCCGAACCGCATGGTGACCGGGGCGGCGGATGCTCTCCCGATAATTCCGAACACGCCCGCTCCGAGCGCGAGACCGCCCTTCAGCGCGCTCCTGCGCGTGATCGTGCTCCTGCGCATCGAGATGCGGCTCGAGGCGCCGCCCTTGGTATCTGCTCGACTCGTGATCTGCTTGCTTGTCATCGCACCAGCTCCCGTTGAATTTGGCGACCAAATTACGAGCGTAGTGGCTTGGAAATACGCAAGAACCGTGCCAATGACGCGGCACGCCGTGCCGCGGCGCGTACCGGTTGGCCGGCCAGGGCAGGGTGGTCCAGCCTACCGCCATTTGATAATGCGTGTCTGCCGAAAAACCCGTGGACCAAAGCCGATCAGCCCATGCCGACAAGCACCCCAGACCGCGACCTGCCGCCGACGAATTGGACCTTGGTCGACAGCCATTGCCACCTCGACTTTGACGATTTCTCCGGCGATCTCGACGGTATCGTGGGGCGGGCCCGGGCAGCCGGCGTCGGCCGCATCGTGAGCATCTCGACGCGGGTGCAGCGCCGCGCCGGGCTCCTCGCCATCACGGAGCGCTTTCCCGACGTCTATTGCTCGATCGGCACCCATCCGCATCACGCCCACGAGGAGCTCGATCTCACCACCGCGGACCTGGTGGAGCTCAGCCGGCATCCCAAGACGGTGGCGATCGGCGAAGCCGGGCTCGACTATCACTACGATCTGAGCCCGCGCGAGGCGCAGGAGCGCGGCTTCCGCAATCATATCGCGGCTGCACGCGAGACCGGGCTGCCGCTGGTCATTCATTCGCGCGAAGCGGATGCCGACATGGCGGCGATCCTGGAGGAGGAAACCGGGAAGGGCGCCTTTCCGGCGGTGCTGCATTGCTTCACCGGCGGGCGCGAGCTGGCGCAACGGGCGGTCGCGCTCGGCCTCTACGTGTCGTTCACCGGCATCCTGACCTTCAAGAAACCCGACGAGCTGCGTGCCATCGCGGCCGAGCTGCCGGGCGACCGCATCCTGGTCGAGACCGACGCGCCTTATCTCGCGCCCGGCCGCCACCGCGGCAAGCGCAACGAGCCGGCCTTTGTGGTCGAGACCGCCCGGGTGCTGGCGGAAACCCGCAAGGTCGAGCTCTCGGAGATCGCGCAAACCACCACGGAAAACTTCTTTCGCCTGTTCAGCAAGGTACCGCGCCAAGCCGCGGCCGCCGCCTGAAGCTGCTGCCGCCGCATGACCCCAACCTCATGAGCCTGACCTTCACGATCCTGGGCTGCGGCTCCTCGGGCGGGGTCCCGCGCGCGGCGCTCGGCTGGGGGGATTGCGACCCGGCCAATCCCAAGAACCGCCGCCGCCGCTGCTCGCTCCTGGTGGAACGGCGGAGCGAAAATGGCGGACGCACCCGGGTGCTGGTCGATACCTCGCCCGACCTGCGCGAGCAGCTGCTGGCAGCCGACGTGGATTGGTTGGACGGCGTCCTATACACCCACGAGCACGCCGACCACACCCACGGGATCGACGATCTGCGTGGGCTGTTCCTTCGCCACCGCCGTCGCATCGACGTTTACCTCGACGAGCCGACCTTCCAGGTCATCTACTCTCGTTTCCGCTACTGCTTCGTCACGCCGCCCGGCAGCAACTATCCGCCAATCCTTAACGAGCATCGGCTCCATGCCGGCGATCCGGTGACGATCCAGGGCCAAGGCGGCCCGATCACCGCGCTGCCGTTCCTGCAGGATCATGGCGACATCCCATCGCTGGGCTTTCGCTTCGGCGACGTAGCCTATTCCAGCGACCTGCGCGATCTGCCGACGGCGAGCGTCGCGGCGCTGGCGGGGCTCGATCTGTGGATCGTCGATGCGCTGCGCTACAAGCCGCATCCCAGTCACTTCTCGGTCACCGAGGCGCTCGACTGGATCAAGCGCCTGGCGCCGGCGCGCGCGATCCTGACGAACCTGCATGTGGACCTCGATTACGAGGAATTGCGCCGCCGTCTGCCGCCCGATGTGGTGCCGGCCTATGACGGCCTGCGGATCGAGTTCGCCGCCGCTTGAGCGCCCGCCGGGCGTGGCTTAGCCAGCCACGGAAGCCTTTTAAATCCCAGCCTAACTCGAAATATTCCATAATATACCTTATGCGAATGAGAGATATGGAGCGGTGCCGGGACGCAATCGCGGCCGCGCGCTCCCTCTGCTAGGTTCCCGGCCCCGCCGTTAACGATTGGCCCCGCCATGACACCCTCGCGCGATATTTCACGCCTCCTGGAGATCATGGCCGCGCTGCGCACGCCCGGCTCGGGCTGTCCCTGGGACCTCGAGCAGAATTTCGCGAGCATCGCGCCGTACACGCTCGAGGAAGCCTACGAGGTGGCGGATGCGATCCTGCGCCATGATCTCGTCGACCTGCGCGAAGAGCTGGGCGATCTGCTGCTGCAGGTCGTGTTTCATGCCCGCATGGCGCAGGAGCAAGGCGCCTTCGATTTCGGCGACGTGGTGGCCGGCATCACCGGGAAGCTCATCCGGCGTCATCCGCATGTGTTTGGCGAGGCAGGCAAGCTCACTGCTGGCGCCGTGGCGGGCTTGTGGGACCGTATCAAGGCGCAGGAGAAGGCCGAGCGCGCCGCCGAGGAGGGCGCGGCTGGACCGGCTGGGGCGCTCGCGGGCGTGCCGGCGACGCTCCCTGCCCTGTCCCGCGCACTCAAGCTGCAGGCCAAGGCTTCGAAGGTGGGTTTCGACTGGAACGATCCGCTCGCGGTGCTCAAGAAGATCCGCGAGGAAGCCGATGAGATCGAAGCGGAAATTGTCGCCGGAAAAGCCGGTGATGCGGGCTACGAGGTGGGCGATTTGCTGTTTGCGGTAGTCAATCTCGCCCGCCATGTCGGGGCCGACCCGGAAGCCGTGCTGCGTGTCACCAATCGCAAATTCGAGCAGCGGTTTGCCGCTATCGAGCAGGCGCTGGCGCAGCGCGGAAAGTCGCCTGCGCAAGCGTCGTTGGCCGAGATGGACGCCCTCTGGGACGAGGCCAAGACCGCGGAAAGGGCGAAATCAAAGCCGTGAAGTCTGGCCGGAGTGCCGTTGGCGCCCTACTCCACGCCGGCCGCACGCAGATATTGCAGATCCACGAAGCGCGCCACGGGCGGTAGCGGGGCCGGCAGCGCGCCGCCCTCGCCCATGAAGGCAATGACTTGCTCCAAGCCCTTGAGATTGAGCTCGGCTTGCCGCGGCAGTACCCCCTTCTCGGGCTCGAAGTAGAGCGCGAGCGTATCGCGGGCGATTTGTGCCGACGAGCCGGTGCGCTCGGCCACGATCTTGACGACCTCCGGCCGGTTGGCGGGATCGCGGATGAAGCGGAAGGCATCGGCGAGCGCGCGCACGAAATGCACCACCGTGTCCTTGTTGGCCGCCGCGAAGGCGCGGCGCACCGCGATCACCTGGAACTGGAAGGCGCCGACCGACTGGGTGGAATCGCCGAGCCGGCGATAGCCCTGCTGGATCGCCTCCAGGTCGTTGGGCTGCCCGAGCGGCACGCCGGCGCATTCGCCGCTCTTGAGGCAGTCGTAGCGGACCGGCGTCCCGACCAGCTCCTTGACCTTGTAGTCGGCGCCGCCGAGCCCGTTTTGCGCCAACAGCTTGCGCATGGAGATCGAGATGGTGTCGACCGGCAGCGACAGGCCGATCTGCTTGCCCTTGAGGTCGGCATAGCCGGCGATCTCCGGCCGCACGATCAGGCTGTAGACCGGATTGGCCACCTCGCCGGCAATCGCCACGGTGTCCGAGCCTTTGAGCCCGGCCTGGATCAGATAGGGTGTGGCGGTGTGCGCGACGTCGACTTTTCCCTGGTCGAGGGCCGCCACCATCTTGTCGGTGCCGCCGTCGATCGGGATGAGCTCGAGACGGATTCCTTCGCGCGCCAAGAACCCCTTGCTCTCGGCGATGAACAGATAGATCGAGCTTACGGCGCGCACGGTCGAGGGGACTTGCCCGAAGCGCAGCGTGACCGGCTGTGCGGCCGCCGGCGCGGCAAGGCCCAGATAGGCGGCGGCCAGCAGGGCTGCGATCGTGCGGGTCATGAGAGGCTCCCCTCATCGGTTGGTTGCGGGGCGCAGAACTTGGCGCGAACCTTGCCCGCATTGACCGGATCGACCCTCACCGTGACCGCCAGCCGCCCGTCCGGGCTGAACTCCTTGCTCAGGATCTCGGCGTTGCGGTGCAGCCAGCTGATGCCGGCGCCGTCGGAGGAATCGAGCTCGAGATCGAGCACCACGCGGGTTGCCGCGATCCGGGTCTCGATCTCCAGCGTGAGCTCTTCGAGCCCCTGGCCGGACAAGGCGGAGATCAGCACCGGGCGGCGTCCCGAGGGCTGCCTGTGGGCGAGATTGCTCAGCGTGGCACCCCCCTCCTCGTCCAGCCGATCCACCTTGTTCCATACCTCGATCAATTTCGCAGCGCCCTCGCCGTCGGCGACCTCGATGCCGAGCTGATGGAGAATGTCCTGCACGTCGCTCGACTGGGCATCGGCGTCGACATGGGAGATGTCGCGCACATGCAGGATCACGTCGGCCTCGACGACCTCCTCGAGGGTGGCGCGGAACGCCGCCACCAGCATGGTGGGCAGGTCGGAGATGAAGCCCACGGTATCGGACAGGATCACCCGCGCCCCGTGCGGCAGGTCGACCGCCCGCAGGGTCGGGTCGAGCGTCGCGAACAGCATGTCGGATGCGAGCACTTTGGCCCGGCTCAGGCGGTTGAACAGGGTCGATTTGCCGGCATTGGTATAGCCGACCAGAGCCACGATGGGATAAGGCACGCGCTGGCGGCTCAAGCGATGGAGCTTGCGGGTGCGCTTGACCTTGTCGAGTTCGGCCTCGAGGCGCGCGATCCGCTCCTCGATCAGGCGGCGGTCGGCTTCGAGCTGGGTTTCGCCCGGGCCGCCCAGGAAGCCGAACCCGCCACGCTGCCGTTCCAGATGGGTCCAGGAGCGTACCAGCCGGCTCTTTTGATAACTCAGGTGTGCAAGCTCGACCTGCAACGTACCTTCGCGGGTGCGGGCGCGACGGCCGAAGATTTCCAGGATCAGGCCGGTCCGGTCGACGACCTTGGCGTTCCAGGCCTTTTCGAGATTGCGCTGTTGCACGGGCGAGAGCGCGCAGTCCATCACGACCAACCCGGCCTCGACGGTTTTGACCAGGCCGGCGATTTCCTCGACCTTGCCCTTGCCCAGAAAGGTGGCTGGGCGGATGTCGGCGACCGGAACTATCCCGGATTCCACCACCGCGAGATCGATGGCGCGGGCCAGCCCGACCGCCTCGTCGAGCTTGGCTTCTGGCGACCGCGTGGCGGCCTGGGCATGCGCCGCCGTCCCATGCAGCGTCCTACTGCGCAGATGCGGTTCGATGACGATCGCGCGGCCCGTTCCCGAGCCCTCGCCCGAGCTTAGGCGGTCCGTCTGCGTGTCGAGTTCGGCGCGATTCCAAATAGATTTCCCGCTTTTCGGATGTTGTCGCACGGCGAAGCCGGTATGGCGAGAGCTCCCAATGAACCAAGGACGGAATGTAGCCTGAAAGTGGTCACCTTGAAACGTCATGGTCGTCATGGTCGTGTCCTGGCCGGTGGTGGCTCGACGGTGCCACCTAACCACCTGATATTACTTCATATTGCGTGAGCCAGCCGTTTATCGCCCAAGCAGTCACGCTTTTCATGCACCGTGGTGGCCGTCGGCGAACAAAACGCCCGCCTGTGCGCAACCGGGCATCTCCCGGACGTAGTCACCTATGAGACTGACTTCAGGATCTGCGTCTGGCTCGAGGGCGGATCCGTGAGGAGCGTACCGCCGTGACCATCGCCTGCCATGACGAGGCTCGATGCCATGTACTGACCCAGCAACGCGATACCGGTGTTGTGACTTCCATCGCTGGCGCTCAACGTGCCGGCCGTGTTGTCGCCGTCAGGCGTATAAACAAGAGTTGTGTCGCGGCCGAACGCGATGTCCGCAAGGTCGCGAGAGTTGCCGAGTGCGAGACCAGCCACCACGCCGTTGAATTGCGATGAGGCGTCGTGCCAAAGGATTGCGGTGTCGCCCGGCGCAAAGGCCGCGTTTGCCGTCGAAGCTCCGAACGATTCGGGTTGAGCGGTCCCGCGGATCGTGAAGTTGCCCCCACTCGGCCCCGCCGTTCCGGTGCTCTCGGTGTTGAGCTGCAGGCCCGGATTGGCGCGCGCACCGGAACGACCGGCGTTGTCGAAGCTGCCGTCGATACCGGCAGCGCCGTTGGCCGGCGGCGGGTCGGTCACCACTATGCTTTGGGCGGCTGATTTCGAGGATTTGCCCGCGGTCGTGGTGGCAGCGGTGACCGTCAATACGTTCACCGGCTGCCCGCTTCCGGTGAAGTGTGAATGCAGTGTCAACCCGCTGTTGACCTCCGCAGCGGTGAGGGACACCGAGGCGCCGGCAAAGGTGCGCGGGTCGAGAGCGTCGGTGATCGTCTCGAACGCGGGAAGTCCGGCGATCGTCACCGATACGCGGTCGTCAGCATCGAATCCCGTCACGCTGATCGGCAGCGCAACCGAGCCTCCGGCGACGACGAACAGCGACGAGCTCGCAATCGTCAGCGTCGGGGGCGGATCGGCCACCGGCGCGGTGGCCGCACTGTGGACGGTGATGCCGCCGCCGTCCGGGTCGGCGGATGTTGCCGACACGCGCAGCCGGGCGCCTTCGTTGGTCTCGTCGATCTGATAGCTCGAGGCCGTGGCCCCGGAGATGTCCGCCCAGGTCCCGCCGATGAGCTGCTGCCACTGGAAGCTGACGCTGGCGTCAGCGTCGTTGGCGATAGCCGTCGCCTCCAAGGTCTGGCCATCCTGCGCGGTTCCGCTGACCGAGACCGACAATGTCGGCGCGATGTCGATCACCGACGCGGTGGCGGTGCTTGCGGCGGCGGCGGTCTGTCCGGTATCGTCGGTGAAGATGGCGGTCGCCCGCAGCTCGAAACCCTCGTCCGGCTCGGTCACCTGATAGGTCGAGGCCTGCGCGCCGACGATGTCGGTCCAGGTCGAGCCGATGAGCCGCCGCTGCCATTGATAGGTGGTTGTGCCGCCATCCGCGTCACTGGTGATGTGCGGATGCGCCGTCAGTGTCCGGCCCTCCTGCGCGATGCCGGTCACCGTGAGCGAAAGCGCCGGCGTGGGATCGACCACCGGCGCGGTTGGATCGCTCGTCGCCGACACGCTTTGGCCGGTGTCGTCGGTGAATGTGGCCATGACCCTGAGCTCGAGGCCTTCAACCGGCTCGGTCGCCCGGAAGCTCGCGCTCGTGGCGCTGCCGATGGCGAGCCAGCTCGACCCGATCTGCTCCTGCCATTGGTAGGTGGTGTGGCCGCCGTCGCCGTCGGTGGTGACAATGGCGGTCGCGCTCAGCAACTGCCCCTCCTGCGCGGAGCCGCTGACGGTCACCGAGATGGTCGGAGTAACGTCGATGACCGCTGCCGTCGGCGCGCTCGTTGCCGACGCGTTGCCGCTATCGGGGTCCGACGACCTCGCGAGCACGCGGAGCTGATGATTCTCGTTGGGTTCGATGACCCTATAGGTTGGCCCGGTGGCACCGGAGATGTTCACCCAATTCACGCCGTTGAGCTGCTGCCATTGATAGGTTATGATCGCATCCCCGCTGCTCGCAACCGCGATCGCCTGCAGGGTTTGGTTCTCCTGCGCGGTTCCCAGTATGCTGACGGACAGCGTCGGCGGCGGGTCGAGAACCACCCCGCTCTGGTTGCTGGTCGCATTCAGCGGTTGCCCGGTTCCGGCGTCGGTGAAGGACGCCTGCACCGTAATCTGCGAGAACTCGTCCGCCTCGGTCAGCCGATAGGTCGAGCCGGTGGCCCCGCCGATCGCGCTGCTGCCCCGCATCCACTGGTAAGTGACGTCGGCGGCGGAGCCACTCACGTTGCCGGACAGCGTCGGCGTCGCGATCAGTGTCGAGCCCTCTCGCGCGGAGCCGCTGAGCGACACGGACATCGTTTCGACGACCATCGTGGTGGTGAGGAAGCCGGGCTGGCTGTTGGGGGCACCGCTGTCTTCGCTGAGAGACACCGTAACCTTGTAATGGCCTGTCGCCGCGTAAGTGTGGCCGCCGAAGACCGCGAGTGTCCCGCCCGCTCCCGCTACACCGCCCGATGTCACGGTTCCATCGCCCCAGTCGATCAAGCTCAGAAAATCACTCCCCTGGGTCAGCGTGTCGGTGTTGGTAAACGTGCCGACAAAGCCGGCGAACCGCGGGTTCGCGGAGAGCAGCACCGGCGGGTCCGCCGTCAGCACATCGTCGTCGCCAACCGAGACCGGGAACGCGCTCGACCCTGTGCTGACCATGCCGTCCGCGGCGCGCACGACCGTAACCTTCATCGGGTAGGAGCCATCATCGAGGTAGGTGTGCTGGCCGGACACAATGAATTCGCCATTCCCCTGGGTGATCGTTCCGGAGCTTGTTCCGTCGCCCCAGTCGATCACGGCCGAATAGGAAGCTGCGGTATCGAGCGGATTGGACGAGGTGAATGCCGCGACCTGACCGCTGAACAGGTGACGCTCGACCGGGGGAGGCGCTGTGCCCGCTGTGGGGTCAACTATGATTCCAAGCGTCGCCCCGACATAGATGGTACCCGAGGAGGTAGCCGTCGCCGCGCCCGGCGCGTCATCGGTCAGCGTCACTGTGAACGAATGCCTGTCCGGCGTTGTGTAAGCGTGGGTACCCGAGACCGTAAGTGTCTCGGGCTGGCCGGATTCAAACCCGCCGCTCCCGCTCGATACGATGCCGGCTGTCGCGGTTCCATCCCCCCAGTCGATCGTCGCCGTGAAATCGGTCGCCGGGCTCGCCGGGCCCGACGCGATCGGAACGTCAATGAAAGTGGCAACCGCGGTGAACGTCTGGCCCAGGCTCGTGTTGACCGGCTGAACCGGAATGACCGCCCCCAGCGTGTCGGCGTCGAGAACCGTGATCTTGCCCGAGGCCGTGCTGCTGGTGTTGTCCGCAATGCGCGTGACCGTGACCGTCGCGTTGTAAGCGCCTTCATCCGAATAACGGTGCTCTATGCCGGGCCCGGAAACAAAGAACGCGCCATTCCCTCCGCTGATCGTCCCGGGCGTCGTCGTTCCATCGCCCCAGTCGATCATGGCCGTATAGGAAAGCGTCGTATCGAATGGATTGCTTGATCTGAAGGACGCGACCAGACCGCTAAACGGGGTACCCTCGATCGGAGACGGAGCCGGGGACCCAACGAACCCGACCGTGACGACCGCGCCGATGTAGGCAGTAGCGGACGAGGTAGCCGTCGCCGTGCCGGGCGCATCGTCGGCGAGCGTCACCGTCACGGTGTCCTGGCCCGCCGCCGTGTAGGAGTGGGTGCCCGCGACCGTGAAGGCGCCGTTCCCGCCCGACACGTCGCCCGTGGTGGTGGTTCCATCGCCCCAGTCGATGGTCGCCGTGAAATCGCTGGGCCGGCTCGCCCGGTCGGTGTCGGAAAAGAACGCGACGCTGCCCGTCACCGTCTTGTCGGAACTGGCGGACAGCCGCACCGCCGGGCCGGGTGTCGTCAGCACATCGCCTTCGCCAACTGTGATCGTACCAGAGGCCGTGGTGGTGGTGGTGCTGCCGTCCGCGGTGCGCATGACCGTGACGGTCGCCGTGTGGTCGCCTTCATCGGCGTAGGAATGTGCGCTATGCGGCACCGATACGGCGAAGTTGCCATTGCCTACGGTCACCGTGCCGGTCTCGACCGTCCCATCGCCCCAGTCGACCGTCGCCGTAAAGGAATCCGCCGTATCGTTTGGATTGCTCGAGGTGAAGGTCGCAACCTGCCCGGCAAACGCGACACCCTCGATTGGGGAGACCGGCGCGGAAACCACCACTGCAACCGGGGGAACGCGCAAGGTCACGGTCGCGATGTTGCTGTTGGCAAATCCGTCAGAGGCGATGTAGGCGAAGCTGTCCGGACCGGTGTATCCGGGGTTCGGCGTGTAGACGAACGAGCCGTCCGCTGAGAGCGCAACATGTCCATGCTTTGGAGAATCGAACGGATCCAGAAGAGGATGAGCGCTGAGCGTGTCGCCGTCGGCATCGGTGTCGTTGGCCAGGACGCCAGGCGTTCCGTTGCCCGCCGCATCCAGGCCAATGTCTATTTCCTGGCCCGGAACCAACATGACGTAGGTGTCGTCCACCGCTACCGGTGGGGTGTCAACCGCCAGGGTCACCGTCGCGATGTTGCTGTCCGAGAACCCGTCATTGGCCACATAGGTGAAGCTGTCGGCGCCATGGAAGCCGACGTTGGGCGTATAGGTGAACGAGCCGTCGGGGTTGAGCGAGAGCGTGCCGTTCGCAGGGCCACCATTCGGGGCCAAGAACGCCGTGAGCGGGTCACCTTGGGCATCGGAGTCGTTAACAAGAACCCCCGAGATCGCTGCTTCATCCGAGGGGATATTCAAGCTCTGACTCGGAGCCACCAGGTAAAAATCAGACCTCGCCACCGGGGCAACGCGCAGACTCACTGTCGCAATGTTGCTGCTCACCAGTCCGTCGGAGGCGAAATAAGAGAAGCTGTCCGGGCCGGTGTATCCGGGGTTCGGCGTGTAGACGAACGAGCCGTCCGCCGAGAGCGTAACATGTCCATGCTTTGGAGAATCGAACGGATCCAGAAGAGGATGAGCGCTGAGCGTGTCGCCGTCGGCGTCGGTGTCGTTGGCCAGGACGCCGGGCGTTCCGTTGCCCGCCGCATCCAGGCCAATGTCTATTTCCTGACCTGGAACCAGAATGACGTAGGTGTCGTTGACCGCCACCGGTGGGGTGTCGACAGCTAACGTGACGGTTGCCGGTGCGCTGTTGGAGAACCCATCATTCGCCACATAGGTGAAGCTGTCGGCGCCATGGAAGCCGGCGTTGGGCGTATAGGTGAACGAGCCGTCGGGGTTGAGCGAGAGCGTGCCGTTCGCAGGGCCACCATTCGGGGCCAAGAACGCCGTGAGCGGGTCACCTTGGGCATCGGAGTCGTTAACAAGAACCCCCGAGATCGCTGCTTCATCCGAGGGGATATTCAAGCTCTGACTCGGAGCCACCAGGTAAAAATCAGACCTCGCCACCGGGGCAACGCGCAGACTCACTGTCGCAATGTTGCTGCTCACCAGTCCGTCGGAGGCGAAATAAGAGAAGCTGTCCGGGCCGGTGTATCCGGGGTTCGGCGTGTAGACGAACGAGCCGTCCGCCGAGAGCGTAACATGTCCATGCTTTGGAGAATCGAACGGATCCAGAAGAGGATGAGCGCTGAGCGTGTCGCCGTCGGCGTCGATGTCGTTGGCCAGGACGCCGGGCGTTCCGTTGCCCGCCGCATCCAGGCCAATGTCTATTTCCTGACCTGGAACCAGAATGACGTAGGTGTCGTTGACCGCCACCGGTGGGGTGTCGACAGCTAACGTGACGGTTGCCGGTGCGCTGTTGGAGAACCCATCATTCGCCACATAGGTGAAGCTGTCGGCGCCATGGAAGCCGGCGTTGGGCGTATAGGTGAATGAACCGTCGGAGTTGAGCGAGAGCGTGCCGTTCGCAGGACCACCATTCGGGGCCAAGGACGCCGTGAGCGGGTCACCTTCGGTATCGAAGGCGTTGGCAAGAACTCCCGAAACCGTCGCCCCATCCGGGGGGATGTCAAGAGTCTGACCCGGAGGCACAAGGTAAAAGTGGGGGAATGCCAGGGGCGAGGCGTTGACGTGCAGGGTGACGGTCGCAACGTCGCTGTCGAAAAATCCGTCGTTGACCAGATAGGTGAAGCTGTCGGTGCCGTCGAACAACGGATTCGGCGTGTACACGAATGAGCCGTCGGCACGGAGAACAAGCGATCCGTGCGACGGGTCGGTATGCAACTGCGCGGTTAGCTGGTCGCCATCAGGGTCGCTGTCGTTGGCGAGGACGCCTGAAACTTGGGCCTGAGCCGTATCCAAACTGCCACCCGGGGCCACCACATAGCTGTCGTCAGCCGCTACGGGGACGGCGTTTGTCGTCTTGACGGCGATCTGATGATCGTCGCCGCCACCACGCCCGTCGTTCACCGCCACGTCGATGCTGTCGGTACCGGAACTGTTTTCCTGCAACAAGAGCGACACGAGGTCGGCGTTGACCTGCGCGAGGCTGCCCGAGATGGTGAGCGTCGTGCCCGGCACGGATACGCCAGTCCCGACCGCGGACAGGATGCCGGTCGTATCGCTGAGCACCATCGTGATGGTCTCGCCAGCCGTATCGGCATCGGCGTCAGCGACACTGGTCCCGGTGATGGGAGTTGCAACGCCCTGCTGGACGAGTTGCACTCCCGGCACTGTCGTTGCCGGGGAAGCATTGATCGTGACGGCGACCTGGCCCGCATCGCTGCCGCCTCGGCCATCACTGAGGGCAAAGTCGATGGTGTCGGTACCGTAAGCGTCGCCCTCGAAGGTCAGGGAGTGAAGAATGTTATTGATCGGGCCTCTGCTGCCCGTGATCGTCAGCTGCGTGCTGCCCGAGCCGGAGATGGAGACGGGATCAAGTCCACTCACCGAGAGAAGGCCGCTCGTGTCGCTCAGTACGAGCGTGAACGTCTCGCCAGATGCGTCGGCATCGTTGATGAACATGGAAATAGGGGCCGGAACGCCCTGCTGCGCAAGCAAATCCGTGCCGAAGAGGTGCAACACAGGCGGAGCGTTGGTGCCGACGGCGATCGTCTGATCGGCGCTGCCGGTTACCGCCACGTTGACGCTGTCGGAAACGAGAGCGCTTTCCAGCAACTTGACCGTCGCAAGGTCCGCGTTGACCTGCGCGAGGTCGCCGACGATAGTCAATTGCGTGGTGCCCACGCCCGAAACGCCCGTACCGGTCGCGGAGAACAGGCCGCTCGTGTCGCTCAGCACTGCGGTGATGGTCTCTCCGGCCGCGCCGTCGGTCGGATCGGAGACGCTGATCCCGGACAGGGCGGCCGCAATTCCCTGCTGGACGATTTGGGGCCCAGGCACTGTCGTAATCAAGTACGCATAGATACTGACGGCGATCTGCTGGCTGTCACCGCCGCCCCGACCGTCGGTCAGCGTGACATCGATCGTGTCGGATCCGTAGGCGAAAGCGCTCTCCTCGAAGTCCAGCGAGTGGAGAATGCTGTTGATCGGGCCTCTGCCGCCCACGATCGTCAATTGCGTGCTACCCGAGCCGGAGATGGAGACGGGATCCGATCCCGTCACCGAGAGAAGGCCGCTCGTGTCGCTCAGCACGAGCGTGAACGTCTCGCCCGATGCGTCGGCATCGTTGATGAACATGGTAATGGGGGCGGGAACCCCTTGCGCCGCCACCAACTGCGTGCTGGAGAGGTGCAGCACAGGCGGAGCATTGCTGTCGACTGCAATCTGGTGATCGTCACTGGCGCCGCGGCTGTCGCTGGCGGCTACATCGATCGTGTCTGAGCCGGGCGCGCTTTCCAGCAAGGTGAGCGTCCCGAGGTCGGTATTCACATCTGCGAGCGTGCCCGAGAGAGTGAGCGTCGTGCCGGATTCCGTCACGCCAGCAACTGTCGCGGAGAGCAGGCCGCTCGTGTCGCTCAGTACCACCGTGATGGTCTCGCCGGCCGTATCGGCGTCGGCGACATTAATCCCGGAGATGGGTCTCGCAATTCCCTGCTGGACGAGTTGAGGTCCCGGTACTGTCGTTATCGGGGGAGCGTTGATCGCGACGGCAATCTGGCCCGCATCGCTGCCGCCCCGGCCGTCGCTGAGGGCAATGTTGATGGTGTCGGAACCGAAAGTGTCGCCTTCGAAGGTCAGCGAGTGGAGAATGTCGTTGATCGGGCCTCTCCCGCCCACGATCGTCAGCCGGGTGCTGCCCGAGCCGGACACGGAGACAGGATCCAATCCTGACACCGAGAGAAGGCCGCTCGTGTCGCTCAGTACGAGCGTGAACGTCTCGCCTGATGCGTCGGCATCGTTGATGAACATGGTAATGGGGGCTGGAGCCCCTTGCACCGCCACTAACTGCGTGCTGGAGAGATGCAACACAGGCGGAGCGTTGCTGTCGACTGCGATCTGGTGATCGTCGCTGCCACCGCGGCTGTCGCTGGTGGCAACATCGATCGTGTCGGACCCGGACATGCCTTCCAGTAGGGTGAGCGTCCCGAGCTCGGTATTCACGTCTGCGAGGTTGCCCGAGATGGTCAGCGTCGTGCCAGACTCCGTCACGCCGGCTACGGTCGCGGACAGGATGCCGGTGCTATCGTTGAGCACCACCGTGATGATCTCGTTCTCGGTGTCGGCATCTGCATCGGCGACGCTGATCCCGGAGACGGGAGTAGAGATGCCCTGCTGCAGGAGCTGAGGCCCCGGCACGGTCGTCACCGGAGGCGCATTGGGAGGGGCAACCCCGAGCAGATAGTCGAGGCCGAAGCCTGATCCCGGGGAACTGCTGACAAGGATAAGGCTCACACCTACGTTAACGTTGGGTACGCTTGCGAAGCCGCCTAGATCGAGCGCGTGGTCGGTGAGGAAGGACTGCGCGGCGGTGAGCGAAGTGAAGGTCGCGTCCAGCGCCAGCCGCGCGCCGACATGAACCTCGACGTCGAGTGAGTCGAAGCCACTGCCGAGGGTCTGGGTGTCGAGCAGCCCGATGACGAGGTCGCCTGTAAGCGTTGAGGCATCCAGGGTCCACGTCGTTGAGCTCAGATATTCACGCTCGCCGCTCGCCTCGGGTGAATACGCGCCGCCCAGCGTTCCCGCTCCGAAGATGGAGGCGCCGCTTGCGCCGAGAACGCCCTCGACATTTGCATGGCTTTGGAACGCGCTGGCGATGGAGCTCGCTGACGGCAGCTCGGTCGCGAACCCATAGGCGTTGTGGCTGCCATCGTCGAAGCCAAAGGGGGTGCCCGCATCGACTTGCCCGAACGCCGCGGCGGTGCCGCCTGCCGCGGCGCCGGTGACAGCGTCGACCAGGCTGGCCTCACCCGTGGCCCCGACCAGGCTGACGACACCCGTACCCAAGGTGGCCGCGCTCACATCCGCATATCCGCTGCCGCCGCGCGCCAACGCGGTTGCTTGCGCCAACTGGCCATTGGAGGTGAAGGCTTGCGAGGCCGCCCCGGCCATGCCGGTCCTCGAACCAGCGCCGCCAAACGCGCTCGCGTGTGCGATCGCCGTGCCGGATGCATCAAGGCCCGTCGCAATCGCTGCGCCTTTGGCGTATGCATCGCCGCCCGCACTACCGGCGCCAGTATCGGCAGAGCCGCCCTGACCGCCACGCGCATAACCAACAGCACTGACGCTGTCTGCGCCCGTCAGGATGACCGTCGCGGACGCGGCGCCGCCGGTGCCCGCGCTGCTGTAGCCGTTTCCGCCGGCGCCACCGAGGGCGGCGCTCCGGCCGTAGAGGGAACTCGCTTGAATGGGATTTGCGGTGGTGTCGTCGAAGATGAAGTCTGAGCTCGCCGACGCGCCGGCGCCGCCGGTTGCGCCATAGCTGGTACCGCCGGCGCCGCCGGTCGCAGTCTGGGAAAGCTTGAGATAACCCCCCGTCGTCCGACCGCTCACCGCGTTGATGAGCGTGCTGTCGGCACCAGCGCCGCCCGCTGCACCAAACAATCCCAATCCGCCGGCGCCGCCGGTCTGCTCGGCTGTCACGATAGCCGACTGGCCGGAACCGCGAGCGCTGGTGGCCGTTGCGGCGCCGCCCGCGCCACCCGATTGGCCGGAACCGTAGCCGAAACCGCCCGCGCCCCCGGTACTATTCGCGTCGGCGCTGACAAGATTGGCGCCGGTGACATCGATCGTCGCCGATGCGCCACCGCCCGCGCCGCCAGCGACCGGCCCGAGGCTGGCAGCCTGGAGATAAACGCCGCCGCCGTCCCCGCCTTTGGCGGCGCTTCGGCCCGTGACCTTGCTCGCCACAAAATTCGGACTCGCGGGCAGGTAAACGAGGGCTGAGCTCGCCGAACCGCCCTTCCCGGCCAACCCGCCATCGTCGTCCCCGCCGCGGCCTCCTGAAGCCACCTGAACCAAGTGGATATAACTGCCAAAAACGTAACCGATCGCAGCGTTCGCCAATGCGCTGTTGCCGCCGGCACCGCCGCTTGCGCCGTCGGAACCGAAGCCGCCCGCACCCCCGGTCTGATAGACCAGCGCCTCGGCCGAAAGGCCGGTCGCGAATGCGCTCGAACCGGTGGCAGTGCCGCCGCTCCCGCCCGATTGGCCGGCGCCTGAGCCCCGGCCGCCGGCACCGGCAGTCTCGACCGACTTGGCATAAGCCTGGGTGCCGGCCGACGACGATGGCTCCCTCGCCTTGGCGGTCGCGCCAGTCGCCGCGCCGCCGGCTCCTCCGGTAGAACCATCGCCACCAGCCCCACCGGTGACGTTGGCGAGCGCCGTCGCGTCGGAGCCGACCGTGTCGGCACTCGCGTATGCGGAAGCAGCTCCGCCGGCGCCGCCGATCCCGCCGACCAATGATTTTCCGCCCGCTTTTCCGTAAGCTCCGGCAAGCGCCTTCACGCTGTGAGCCCCGGTGACATCGACCGACGCGTAGGCGGTGCCGCCGCCCGCGCCGCCATAGCTGCCGTTGCCGCCCGCGCCGCCGCGGGCAATGCCGCGGCCATAGAGCGAGCTCGCCGTGATCACTGCAGGGCGGTCGTCGAAGCTGAAAGCCGAGCTCGCGGCACCGCCTGCGCCCGCGGTTCCATCGACGCTGTACCCGCCGGCGCCGCCGACCGCGACTTGGTTCAGCTTCAGGTAGCCGCCCGTCGTTTGCCCGCTCACCGCATTGGTGAGCGTGCTCGCGGCGCCGGCTCCGCCGTCCGCGCCGCCGGTGCCGCCGCCGCCGTCGCCGCCACGCTGGTAGGCGGCAGCGCGCACCGAATGGCCCGACGCGAAGGAGTGCGACGCACTGGCGGTGCCGCCGGCGCCGCCCGAGTGTCCGACGCCGTAGCCGCGACCGCCGGTGCCGCCCCCGGCATCGGCATAGGTCTTGACGATGTTGGTGCCGGTGAGGTCGATCGTGGACTGCGCGAGCCCGCCAATTCCACCGTCGCCGGTGCTGTTGGAAGAATCTGCAATGCTCGTGCCGCCTTTGCCCCCATAAGCGGCGCTGACACCGTTAATGAAGCTCGATGCAACCAAGTTTGCCGTGTCATCGAAGGTGAGGCTCGAGGTTGCAAGCCCGCCGCGGCCTCCATTCGCGCCATGGCTGTCGCCGCCGGCGCCGCCGGTCGCGGTCTGGCGCAGCTCCAAATAGCCGCCGCCGGTCTGTCCGCCCACCGCATCCGCCAGCGTGCTGCTGCCGCCCGCACCGCCGGAGGCTCCGTTGAGCCCGATCCCGCCGGCGCCGCCGGTCTGCTGAACCGCCGCGTCGGCGTTGTAGCCCGCCGCAAAGGCGCTCGATCCGCTCGCGGCCCCACCAGTGCCACCATGTGCGCCGGCCCGGTTGCCAGGGCCAAAGCCGGTGCCGCCCATCCCGCCGATCTCGATGGCACGCGCATAGGTCCGGCCGCTCGTCGCCGTGGATATTGCGGCAGCGTGAGAACCGATCGCTGCACCACCGTTGCCGCCAATGCCGCCATTACCACCGGCCCCGCCGGTCACATAGTTGTAGGCCGTAACCGCGTGGGAACCCTTGACGGAGACCAGTCCCGAAGCAGCACCACCGGCACCGCCGGTTTCAGACCCGGAGGCCGTATTGCCGCCGGCGCCGCCAACCGCTTTGTTCCTTCCGTAGATCGAGCTCGCCGCCACCGCATTCTTGGTGTCGTCGAAACTGAAGCTCGAAAGCGCATCGCCACCGCGCCCACCCACGCCTGTGCTGCTGTAACCTCCGGCACCACCGGTCGCAGTTTGGCTGAGATCCAGAGATCCGCCGTACGTTTGCCCGGACACACCTTCCGCCGGCGGATTCGCGTGCGTGCCTACGCTTATGATGCCGCCGGTCCTTCCCACCACCTTGCTGTCACCGCCCGCGCCGCCGTCCGCCCCGGCCGCCCCGGCCCCGCCATCGCCGCCGGTCTGGACGAGGCCGACGCTGGCCGAGTAACCCGCCGCAAACGCGAGCGATCCGGTGGCCGCGCCACCCGCACCGCCGGCATGTCCAACCCCGTAGCCTTTTCCACCAGTGCCACCGGTCTCGTCCGCACCCGCGACGCCCATACCAGTCGCCACCGCCATCAGGGCTTGGGCGCCCTTGGCCTCGCCGCCTGCCCCGCCGTTTGCTCCTGCGGGCCCGGCCGCTCCGCCCGTGCCACCGGTGGCGGTGGCGTGTGCACTGGTCTCACCCGTGCCGACCATCACCGCGCGCGCAAAAGCTCCGCCGCCGACGCCGCCGCTCGCGCCGTACTTGCCGGTGCCTCCGGCGCCGCCGTGTGCCGTGCTGTTGCCGGTGAAGACAACCGCGGCCACCGGATTGGCGGTGTCATCGAAGGCAAGGGTGGAGTACGCGTTCCCGCCGGCGCCTGCCGTACCCGCGCGGCTGTAGCCGCCGGCGCCACCGGTCGCAGTCTGGCTGAGGGTCAAATAGCCGCCCGTCGTCTTTCCGCTGACCGCATTCGTCAGCGTGCTGTCGGCGCCCGCGCCGCCGCCGCTGTATCCTCCACCGCCGGCGCCGCCCGTCTGCAACACGCTGGCATTCGCCGTGTAGCCGGATGCGTAGGCGGCCGAGCCGGAGGCAGCACCGCCCGCCCCGCCGAGTTCGCCCGACACGAGACCGCGGCCGCCGGCGCCGCCGTACGCATAGGCGCGCGCGTCGACCGTATGCGCGCCCTTGAGCGCGACCCCAGCCGCCGCGCCGCCGCCCGCACCCCCACTTGCCAAACTGAAGCTGCTGTCGCCGCCGCCGCCGCCGAAGGCGGTGCTCTTCCCGTAAAGCAAGCTTGCCGCCACCGGATTCGCTGTGTCGTTGAGGATGGAGCCCGAGATCGCCGAACCGCCACGGCCTGCCGAGCCAACCAGGCTGTCGCCGCCGGTGCCGCCAGTCGCGGTCTGGATCAGTCGCAGGTAGCCGCCTCGCGAGCGCCCAGCCACGCGATTCGAGAGCGTGCTGTCGCCGCCTGCCCCGCCGTCCGCGCCCTCGAGGCCCAACCCGCCCATGCCCCCAGTCTGGGACACCTCGGCCTGCGCCGAATCGCCGGATGCAAACGCATACGAGCCATAGGCGGCGCCACCAGCGCCCCCGGAATGCCCGGCCCCATAGCCGCTGCCGCCGCGCCCGCCAGTCGCAGATGCGTTCGCAATCGTCGTGCCGCTTGTCGTCCCCGCAAATATCTGCGCGCCCTTGGCGGCCCCGCCCGCCCCACCGTCCCCGGCGCCATAATTGGCCGCGCCGCCGCTTCCGCCCGTCGCTGAAGCGACAACGTCCACCCCCCCGGTGCCGGAGACCGCAGCCTGAGCGTTGGCGGTGCCGCCGGCGGCGCCGTAGACGCCGTCGCCGCCAGCGCCACCGCGTGCCGTACTCTTCGCATAGATCGAGCCCGCCGCAGTCTCACTGAAGACGAGTTGCGATTTCGCCGCCCCGCCGTGGCCGGCCGCTCCGCCATAGCTCCCGCCCCCGGCGCCCCCGATCGCGGTTTGAAGCAGCCGGAGATTGATGGCCTGCCCGCCTACGGCGTTGACCACAGTGCTGTCCGCACCGGCCCCGCCGCTGAAACCGCTCCCGCCCGTGCCGCCGACTTGCGTCACCGCGGCGGTTGCCGAAATCCCTTTGGCGTAAGCGGTCGCGCTTGCGGTTCCCCCGGAGCCTCCGGAAAAGCCAAAGCCTTGTCCGGCTCCGCCGGCACCGCCAGTGGCGTAAGCTCGAGCATCCGCCAAGCCGAGCGCGTTGGCGGTTGATACATTTGCGCTCGCAGAGCCGCCGGCGCCTCCGTTCGCCCCGTGACCCGGGAAGCTGTACTGGCCGGAGTCCCCTCCGGCGCCGCCGACGGCGGCCGCATAGCCAAGAGTGCCGTATGCTCTGTCGAGCGCAACGGTCGTGGTAGCGCCCGCGTAGCCACCGTTCCCGCCGGCGCCTGCACTGCCGCCAATGGCCCCGGACCCGCCAGCGCCGCCAGCGCCGCCAACAACCCTGATCCCCCGGGATGGGTCGGTGTTCGGAATGCCGATGGGGCCGCCAGATCCCCCGGCGGTTCCGCCGTCTCCGGGATTGACGCCGTCCCTGCCGGGAGTCCCGGCTGCACCAAAATACAGTTGCACAAAACTCATGGCGCCCTCCCGTTGGACTCAGGCTGGTGAGGGATACGGACACACCTTTGGATTTTGAGCTCGGGCCATACCGAATGGCCCGGCGACCGCGGCCGCGGCCGAGCATGCACGCTGTGACGGTTCGTCGGATGGGTTACATTGCATCGCAGACCTATGATCGCCCAGGTTGCCATTGAGGCGCTTCCGAGGCAAGCATGGACCAGGGACGGGGCAGGGCGGCGGGGCCAGGTTAACGTGGATTTTGGCTTGACGTGGCGGGGGTAGGCTCTTTCGCCGGTTCGGCGGAGCTGATTCCCTTGGAGCTTCCGATTCGGGAGGCGCCGATGGAAACCTTGTCCGCCCGGCCGCAGTTGCGGCTATTGCTCGACCACTTGGCGACGATCCAGGATACGCGGCAATCGTGGAAGGTCGCGTATCCGCTGCGCGAGGTGCTGTTTTTGGTGGTGTGCGGCACGATCGCGAGCGGCGACGACTATGACGACATCGTCGATTGGGGCGAAGCGCACCTGTCCTTCTTGCAGCAGTTCTCCGAGTTTCACTTCGGCATCCCATGCGCCGACTGGCTGCGAACGGTCATGAATCGGATCGATCCGGAGCTGTTTGCGGCCTGTTTTTCCTCGTGGGTGGCCGAATGCTGGCCGGACAAGCCCGACCTGGTGGCGATCGACGGCAAGACCTCGCGGCGCAGCCACGACCGTAAGCGCGGGCAGAAGGCCCTGCATCTGGTCTCCGCGTTCGCCACCACCCGCCGACTGGTGCTCGGCCAGGAAGCGACCGACGAAAAATCCAACGAGATCACCGCCATCCCGGCGCTGGTGGAACGCCTCGACCTCGAAGGCGCCCTGGTCTCCATTGATGCCATGGGATGCAATCCGAACATCGCTCAGAGCATCCTCGATGCCAAAGCCGACTACCTTCTGGCCGTGAAGGACAACCAGCCGACGCTTCATGCCGAAATCAAAAGCTATTTCGATACCGCCCCGTGCAACAAGCTCGAGCGCTCGAAGGTCGTCGAGAAAGGCCATGGCAGGCTCGAAATCCGAACCCATACGGTCTCCCACGAGGTCGACTGGATGACCCCAGAGCGTTCCTTTCCGGGAGCATTCCGCTTCCCCAAGCTCACCACCATCGCGATGGTCGAAAGCCGGATCGAACGCGGCGACAAAATCGAGACCGAACGGCGCTCTTACATCTCCTCTCGCATTCTTGCCGCCGACGCCTTTGCCGACGCCGTGCGCAGCCACTGGGCCATCGAGAACAATCTCCACTGGACGCTCGATATGACGTTCAATGAAGACCAATCCCGCCTGCGGGTCGGTCATGGGGCCAAAAACATGGCCGTCGTTCGCCACTTCGCCCTCAACCTGGTACGGCAAGCAAACGACAAGCTATCCATCAAGCGACGGCGAAAGCGCGCCTCCTGGGATCCGGACTACCTCCTCCAAATCCTCGGCCCACGCCGATGTTAACCTCGACTCGTTGCCCTGAGGGACGGGGCAGGTGGCTTGGGCTCATGCGAACTCGGCTGGGCCGAACGTGAACCTGATGATCATTCCGGCTTATCGGGGATGGGCTTATGACACGCGTCAGACGAGTGAGCTGGTAACAAGATACCGCTTCTGGCGGCGCTGCGGCGGAACGCCCTCCGAATGTGCGCGCAGCGGCCAAACGCGAGCAGACCCGAGCCGGCGCGCCGTCCTTGGCCTAAAGTTGATGCAGGATCACGGGCACGTTGCGAATGTTGAGCTCCGGCACGGCCCAGAACGCGTCATTGACAAATCGGTTGAACAGCTCGGGCGGCAGCACCGTCGCGCGTTCGATCCATTCCACCTTGCGACGAACCTTGTGCAAATTGGGGGTTCCGAGCGCCAAGTCGAAATCCTGCGCCTCATACTCGACATCGTTGAAATCGTGCGCGAACCGAGGCTCACCGAGAAAATCGTAAAGTTGTTTCAGGGTTTCCTCGGGCTTCTTCACCAATGCCTCATAGCCGACGAGGATGAGCCTGTCGGCATGCTCGCCCCAGAACGCCTCGCGCAGCGCATCGAGGGCAAAACCAACGAGCCCGTCGCTCGTCGCCAGCCGGTTCACTCTGGTGTAGACGGTATTGAGCGGCTCGAACCCGAAAATGCCGGACAGCTCGAACGCGTTGTCCCGGATCAACCGCTCGATGCTGTCCATGATCCAGGGGACGTGACGGACGCAGCAGATCACCTTCGCGTCGGGAAAAAGCCGCATCAAGGTCGGCAACTTCGAGCACCAGGCGCGGTTTGTGTCGAACACGACTTTCTGCGGATGGATCGCGTGGTAGTAGCTGTCAAAAACGCCCTTCAGCAGCGCGCCCTTGGTCGGGTCATCGAGGAAAACCGCCGCCTCGTTGCGTCGGCTCATGGCGCCCTGGAGCGCCATGAAGAGCGAAGCGACCGGGCTGCTCATTCCGGCGTGGAAGCGTGGATGCTGCCGCAGGATCGCGGCCAGCAGCGTCGACCCCGATCGAGGGAGTCCCGATATGAAATGAATGCCATTTTGCATTCTTCATGATTCCGACACGGTGAAGGCCGGCAGCTTAATGTCCTACGGCCCCAACTACCCGATTTTGTTCCGCCAAGCTGCCGAGTATACCAACAAAATCCTGCAAGGGACAAAGCCCGGCGGCGTGCCGGTTGAGCCCAACCAGATACGATCTCGTCATAACCACCGCCAAAGCTCTTGGCCTGACGATCCCGGAATCGCTCCTCCGGCGCGACGAGCCGATAGCACGTCGAGATAGATGGCGCGGGCAAGCCCTACCGCTTCGTCCAGCATGGCCTGGACGGAGCGCAAGCTGGCGGGCGCGGCAACACAGACTCCGCGCGGCTTGCGGCCGCGCAGATCCGGTTCGATGACGATTGCACGCCCGCTGCCGGAACCCTGCGGGGGACTCAGGCGATCGGTGTGCGTGTCGAGCCGACGGGTTTCAATCAGACTTTATCCCCGGCCGGTGGCTCCTCGGCCCCTTCGAACAATTGGATCGGATGCCCCGGCATGATGGTCGAGATGGCATGCTTGTAGACCAGCTGCGAATGGCCATCGCGTCGCAGTAGTACACAGAAGTTATCGAACCAGGTTACCACGCCTTGCAGCTTAACCCCGTTTACCAGAAAGATGGTCAGTGGGGTCTTACTCTTGCGTACATGATTGAGGAAGGTGTCCTGCAGGTTTTGTGAGCGGTCTGCCGCCATTGTCGTTGTCCGTTATTTGCTCGCGGGCCCCTTCCCGCGAGAGTATTGCCCGCCCGTGTCCCCCTGTCGGATTTGACCAAGGCTTTGGCTTGGCTATTACAGGCTACGGCCCCACATCGCGCAAGCAGAAGTTGGGCCGTGGGGCACGCCGCGTGGCAGATTGGGGTGGTCAAGATCGCTCGGCGTGGCGGTGGAAGCTCTCCCGCAGCGCCGTTGCAACCGGTCCGGGCACGCCTTCGCCGATGGTGCGGTCGTCGATGCGGACCACCGGCATGACGATCTGGCTGGCGGCGGTGATGAACGCCTCCCCGGCCCCGTAGGCCTCCTCGACCGTGAACGGGCGCTCCTCGAACTGCAGATTCTGTGCCTGGACGACCCCGATCAAGACGGTCCTGGTGATGCCCCGTAAAATTCCGTTATCGGCCGGCCGGGTGACCACCCTTTGGTCCCGGGTGACGATCCAGGCATTGCTCGATGCGCCTTCGGTCACCCGCCCGTCCCGGTCGACGAACCAGGCCTCGCCGGCGCCGCGCTCGCTGGCGGTCTGCTTGGCGAGCACATTGGGCAGCAGCGAGATGGACTTGATGTCGGGCCGCGCCCAACGGCTTTCCGGCACGGTGACGACCGCGATGCCCTGCTGGGCCTTCTTTTCGTTGCCGCCCCCATCGAGACTGCGGGCGGTGACCACGAGGCTGGGCGCGGTGCCGGGCGGCGGAAACGCGAAGTCGCGGCGCGCCACCCCGCGCGTCATCTGAACATAGACGATGCCGTCGCGCACCCGGTTGCGGCGGATGGTCTCGCGCATGATGACCGAGAGCGCGCTTTGCGACACCGGCAAACCGATACGCAGCGCGTCGAGCGAGCGGCGTAGCCGTTCCAGATGGCGGCGCTCGTCGATGATGGCGCCTCCCCTCACCTCGCACACTTCGTAGATACCGTCGGCGAACTGATAGCCGCGGTCCTCGATGTTGACGCAGGCGTCGCGCGGACAAAGATAGCGGCCGTTCACATAGGCAATGCGAGGCAAGGTCATCTCCGCCGCCGATCCGGAATTCGCTCGGGCGGGCCGGGAATATCAGATCGGTCCCGCCGGGCGCAATCGCCTACCGGGTGGGCAATCTCCCACCGGATGGGCAATCGCCCACCGGATGCATTCCGGACAACCCCCGCGCAACTCGGTGGCCGGTATGATATTGAATGGCTTCGTCAACCGTTGTTGGGAGCGGCCGGATATCGGGGATGCGCCGATGAACCGCAGACCACGCGGTCGCGACAAAGAGCCTGATGGAACTGCCGCATCATCACGACAACCAGGGGTGACCCATGACAGACGCATCGCTGCCCGCCGGCCGCTTTACCCAAAGCGACTTTCGTGTCGGCCAAGTATTCAGCAGAGCCTGGTCGGTGTTCTCGAGCAATTTCCTGACTTTCATCCTGGTTACCGGGATCGCGAGCCTGCCGTCCCTTCTCCTCCCGCATCCGACCCCCGGTACCGTCCCGGTCAACCCGTTCGCAAATATCGGGACCACGATCTTTTTCGGGCTGCTGATCATCGTGCTGGGCACGCTCAGCCAAGCCATCGTGCTTTACGGCGCCTTTCAGGTCATGCGTGGCCGGCCGGTCGACCTTGGCGAGTCGGCCAGGATCGGCCTGCGGCGGTTTCTGCCGATCGTCGGCATTGCGCTCTGCGTGCCCATTCTCTGCTTCCTGGCTTCGCTGCTGTTCGTCATTCCGGGCATGATCCTGTACGTGATGTGGTTCGTGGCGACGCCGGTCTGCGTTGTCGAGCAGCTCGGTCCGTTCCGCAGCATGGGACGCAGCCGGGAGCTGACCAAGGGTCATCGTTGGAAGATCGTCGGGCTGCAGCTCATGATCATAATTCCGGCCCTGATCATCGGCGGGCTCGTCGGCGCGATCATGGTGGGGACCGGCGGGTTCCTGGCCATGGCCACGGCGCTCAGCAGCACGCTGGGGCAGGTCGTCAATCTGATCTGGAGCGCGATCTGGACCGCCTTCTACGCCATCGTGATCGTGGTGACCTATCACGACCTGCGCGTCGCCAAGGAAGGTGTCGACACCGAGCAGATCGCGGCGGTGTTCGAATAGGGCCGACCGCCCGGACGAGCATGCCGGCTGACCCGCCCGGATCGGCGGGTCAGCCCGGCCTCGGGCGCGGAAGCCGGCCGATGGCGTGAACCGTTGGCCGTCTGGTTGCGACAAAGGCTGATGCAAGGCCTCATCATCGCAGCCGGGTTGACCACATGAGCGATATATCGCTTCCTGCCGCACACCTCGCCGAAGGCGACTTCCGAAGTCGGCCAGGTGTTCAGCCGGGCGTGGTCGGTGCTCTCGGGAAATTTCGCGGCCTTCGTGCTGGTCACCGGGATCGCGGGTCTGCCGTCGCTCCTGATCCAGCAGGCCGCGCCCGATACGCTCGGCAACACCTTTGCCGACGTGGGCATGGCGGTCTTTGCGGCGATCGTGACGCTCGGCTTCTGGACCCTCAGCCAGGCGATCGTGCTCTACGGCGCGTTTCAAGTCATGCGTGGCCGGCCGATCGACCTTGCCGGGGCCGTCCGGTTCGGGTCACGGCGCGTTTTTTCCGTCCTCGGCCTCGCCATCGCGGTGCCGATTCTGTGCTTTCTGGCGGCGCTGCTGTTCGTGGTCCCGGGCGTGATCTTGTATTTGGTCTGGTTCGTGGCGACACCGGTCTGCGTGGTCGAGCGGCTCGGCGTGTTTCGCAGCATGGGACGAAGCGCGGAGCTGACCAACGGCTATTGCTGGAGGATATTCGGGCTGCAGCTCGTGATCCTGATCTCGGTCATCATCGTCAACTCCATCGCCAGCGCTGCCGGACCCGCGATCCTCGGCGCGGCCGGGGCCTCGGCGCTGTGGGCGAGCCTCGACACCACGCTCGGGCAGATCGTCAGCCTGGTCTGGAGCGCGATCTGGACTGCCTTCTACGCCATCGTGATCGCGGTGACCTATCACGACCTGCGCGTGGCCAAGGAAGGTGTCGATACCGAGCAGATCGCAGCGGTGTTCGAGTGAGGGGCGGAAATCCTTGTCGCAGGGCATGACGTTGAGGAGGGTGAACCGCAAATTGCCTCATTGCGACGGATCCACTGCCAAGCTGCGCGCCATCGAGGAAGGCGCGTTCAAGGTGGCTTGATGACGGAGATGCAAGCGAGGTCCGAACGCTTTGCCGCCGGTGAATTTCGCATCGGCGGCGTGCTCAATCGGACCTGGCGGGTGCTGTCCCGCAATCTCTTGGCTTTCGGCGCGGTGACGGCGGTTGCGAGCCTGCCGACCCTGTGGCTCGCCAATTCCGCACGGGGCACCGGCCTGATCATCGCCGGCGCCCTGGTGAGCGACATGATGCGCCGGCTCAGCCAGGCCATGTTGGTCTACGCCGCCCTCCAGGAGATGCGCGGCACCCGGTCGAGCCTGCGCCAATCCTTGCAGGTCGGCTGGCAGCGCATCCTCGCCGTGATCGGTCTTGCGATCACCGCCTCGGTGCTCACCGCGCTCAGCTTCGTCGTGTTGATCGTTCCCGGCGTGATGGTGGCGGTGATGTCGTTTGTTGCGATCCCGGCCTGCGTGGTCGAGCGCTTGGACCCATTCAGCAGCCTGGAGCGTAGCGCGCGGCTCACCAGCGGCCATCGCTGGAAGATATTCGGCCTGTTGCTTCTGGTGGCCCTCCCGCTCGCCATCGCGGGTGCGGTGTTCGACGAGGTGGCCGAGGCCGTGGGCTTCGGCACCGTGCTGACGACACTCGGCGAGGCGACTGGTGACGCGATCTGGAACGCCGTGTTTGCAGCCCTGGTCATCGCCACCTATCACGACCTGCGGGTGGCGAAGGAAGGCGTCGACACCGCCGAGCTCGCCGCGGTGTTCGAGTAAAGGGTCCGGCCGTACCCGCGACCGCCCGATTGTGATCATCTGGTCTGATTCGGCTGTGCGTATTTGTCGGCGCGGCCTTTGCCGTAGAGCTGCTCGCGCTCGAGGAAGGCGCGCTCGGCGGTGTAGAAATCGCGCAGGAAGCGCGCCACCTGCTGGGGCGGCACCGGCGCGGTCCAGATGATCCGGCGGCAGATCTTGTCGCAGACGTCGTTGAGCACTCGCGTGGATTCCGGCGAGTCCGGCCGGCGCAGCAACTCCTCGAGCACCTGCAATTCGAAGGCCCCATAGGCGCGCAATTGCTGCTCGGTAAAGAAGAATTGCAGCGTGCCCGCGACCAGATCGCTCGACAGCGCCCGCTTGGGCAGCGCGATCACCACAGTCCCGGCGATCAGGTCGCCGCCGCGCATGCGGTCGCGATTGATGGCCGGCAGCAGGGCGAAGAACAGCATCCAGATCGCCAGCGAAAGCTGCTCCCAGTCGACCCCACCGCCGGCATCGCGGCCCCCCGCCATGAGGATTCCGAGCGGCAGGAACATCTCCACCTCGCGGGTGAGATTGCGCGCGATAACGGCGGTGGGCAGCAACGGCCCGCCTTGGCGGTCGATCACCCGCAACCCGACCGCGCGCTTGCCAGGCGTCGCGCCCCGCCACGCGATCTCGAAATAGACGAAATAGAGATTGCGGATAATGAAGCCGACGAACAGCGCTATCGAGATTCCGAGCAGGACACTGCCGGCCTTGCCGATCAGCAGGATGACCGGCAGATAGATCGCGATGGTCGCCAAAATCCATATCACCCAGTCGATGAAGAAGGCGCTGAGCCGTTCCCCATAGTCGGCGAGCTCGACCGGGATCGAGACCCCTTCGGGCGTGATGATCTCGCGGCGCCGCCGGCGCACGCCCTCGAAGAATTGCGAGGTGCGCTCGTGGGCAACGGTCTCGTGCGCAAGCGTCATGGCCGCGCCCTCCTGCCGCAGAGGCTGAAATAGGCGATCCACAGCCCGCCGATGCTCAATCCGATGGCGAAACGCAGCGGTGTGCTCGCCACCAGCTGCCGGAAGCCGCCCTCCAGGATCGCGGCCACGAACAGCATCAGAATGGCGCCGACGGCGATCTGCGCCGCTTGCCGGCCGTGCAGCGCGAGATTGTCGATCCGTCCGTAGCGGCCCGGAAACAGGATCTTCTCGGCGATCAGCAGGCCGCCGGCCGCCAACAGGACCAGGGCGCCCAGTTCGGTGGTGCCGTGGATCGAGATCCAGCCGAGGAAATCCACGGCCAGGCCGCGGTTGTAATGCAGCGCTAGAAAGGCGCCCAGGATGAGCCCCTGATAGACGTTGAGCATCAAGGTGGGGATGCCGGCCGCCAGGCCGAGCCCGAACGTCATGATGCCGACCAGGGTGTTGTGGCTGAACAGTACATTGGCGAACAGGCCGAATGCCTCGACCGGGCCCGGCCAGGGCGCGAACAGCTCCTTGTCGTAGAGGTCGGCGCGCGTGCTCGCGATCCCGCGTCCGCCGGAGAGCCCCGACGGCACCAGGGATGACAGCCAGGCTTCGTCCTGGAAGGCAAGCATGAAACCGGCTGCGACCCCCGCGGCCAGCGCCAAGGTCGCGATCACGATATGCCAGCGCGCCGCCCGGACGGCGGCGGGTAGGTCGATCCGGAAGAACGTCCGCATGCCTTCCAGCGGGCTGATGCGGGGCCCATAGACCACCAGGAAGGCCCGCAGCGCCAGGTTCTCAAGGTAAAGAAGAAGATTGCGGTCGAGCGCGATGGTGCGCGCGACCGACAGCGACGACAGTGCGGCCCGGTAGAGGACCGGCAGCCGTTGCAGCTCATAGAGCGAGAGCAGGCGCACCCCGCGCCGCTCCACCTGGGCCACCAGCGTCTCGAGCTCGCGCCAGCCGTCCTCGCGGCCTTTGCGGAACTCGCTGCTCTTGAGCACGAGCGCCGGCCTGCCGGCGATCGCGGCCGCCGCAAGGCGCTGGTCGTCGGGCGTGGCCATGGTTGCGTTCATATCAGCCCGCGTTGCTTGATCAGGAGATAGCGGTTGATGAGGGCGACCGACAGGCCCTGGCTCGGCACGTCCAGGCAATGGATACCGAGGCGCTGCAGCCGCTCGAACACGATGCTGCGGTCGCGCAGGAATTCCTGCGCGATCACCGCCTTGGCGACGTCGACGATCTGGCCAGGCGCCGCATCGACCGCGCGCTGCAGGATCGAGCCGCGTTGCGTGACGAACACCACCACATGCCGGTTGGCGACCCGCTGCATGCTCTCGATCAGGAGCTCGGCGGTGATGGTGTCGACGAAATCGGTGAACAGGATCACCAGCGCGCGCCGCTTGAGCCGCGCATTGAGCTCGGCCAGCCCGAGGGTGAAATTGGTCTCCTGGTGCTGATATTCGAGCTCGGCGGTGGCGCGGGTAAGGCGCGGAAAGCTGGCGATCCCGCGCTGCGGACCGATATATTGCCGCACCTTGGCGTCGAACCCGTAGCTGCCGACCAGATCGCCGCCCTGCAGCGAGACCCAGGCCAGCACCAGGGCAGCATTGATGGCGTGATCGAGCCGGGTGATGCCCTCGACCGGCTCGAGCATCAGGTAGCCGGTATCGAAGGCCATGATCACCTGATGATTGCGCTCGGTGCGAAACTCCTTGCACAGGAGCTTGCGGTGGCGCGCCGAATGCTTCCAGTCGATGAAGCGGCTGTCGAGGCCCGGCATGTATTCGCGCAACGCCTCGAACTCGGCGCCCTCGCCCTTCTGATGCTGGGCCTTGATGCCGTAGATCGCCTCCTGCACGAAGAATTGCAGCGCGGTGCCGTGCACGCCGCGCACGTTGGGCACCACGTCGATGCTGCGCTCGACCGCGACCTGCCGGGTGAGCTCGACCAGCCCGAGCGGTCCGCGCCAGCGGATCCAGACGCGATCGACGTGCAGGCGCCCGCGGCGCTTGGGGACGATCGGCAAGGCGATCCGCCCCTCCTGCCCGGCCGCGAGCTCGCCGCGGACGATCTCGGCGGCCTCGGCTTCGCCGCGTTGCTCGGCGATCAGCTCGAGCCGGACGCTGCGACGATATCCGGCCGCCGCCAGGGTGGCGACGACCGCGCCGCGCTCGCCGATCGAGAGCCGGTCGGGCGTGGCGATCCGCACCGCGAGCGCGCGCGGCTGCAGCGCCAGCATGAAGTCGCTCACCGCCGCCAGAATGACCAGAACGCCGTAATTGAACGACAACGGCCAGAACGCCGGATCGTAGATCACCACGAACAGCGCCAGCGGAATGCCGCCGACGAAGATCAGGACCATGCGGGCAGTAGGGCGGATCATCGCGGCGCCGGGGTCTGGTCGATGACCTCGCGCAGGATCCGGTCGGCGGTGAGGCCCTCGATCTCCGCGCCCGGCGTCAGCGTGAGCCGATGCCGCAGCACCGGCAAGGCCAGGAACTTCACGTCGTCCGGGATCACGAAGTCGCGCCCGGCCAGCACCGCCAGAGCGCGTGCGGCGGCCGCCAGCATGTTGGCGGCGCGGGTCGAGGCGCCGACCTCGAGCGAGGAATGCTCCCGGGTGGCCCTGATCACGTCGACGATGTAGTCGATCAACGGATCGGACAGGCGGATCTGGCTCACCGTCTCGCGCGCCTGCGCCAGCACCGAGCCATCCGCGACCGCCTTCAGCCCGAAGTCCTCCACCCGCGGCATGGCCGAGCGATGGCCGTGCCGGCGCACGATCTCGCGCTCCTCGTCGCGGCTGGGGTGATCGATGATCACCTTGAACAGGAAACGATCGAGCTGCGCCTCCGGCAGCAGATAGGTGCCCTGCTGCTCGATCGGGTTCTGTGTCGCCACCACCATGAAGTCCTCGCCCAGCGGATAGTCCTTGCCGTCGATGGTGATGACGCGCTCGTTCATCGCCTGCAGCAGCGCCGCCTGCGTCTTCGGCGGCGTGCGGTTGATCTCGTCGGCGAGCAGCAATTGGGTGAAGATCGGCCCCTTGGTCAGGATGAAGGTATTGGTCTGGAAATTGAACAGGTTGGTACCGAGGACGTCACCCGGCATCAGGTCGGGCGTGAACTGGATGCGGCCGAATTGCAGCGCGAGCCCGGCCGCGAACGCGCGCGTGAGCAGCGTCTTGGCGGTGCCGGGGACGCCTTCGAGCAGGATGTGGCCGCCGACCAGGAGGCTGGTGAGCATCAGGTCGATGATCGCGTCCTGGCCGACCACGGCCTTGCGAACCTCGCCTCTTACCGCCTTAGTGATCGCCCGAATGTCTTGAACGTCCATCGACGATCTCTCCTTTCCATTGATGAATATCGCGCGCCAGCCGCACCAGCGCGGCCGGGCTTCGCCGGCGGGTCCCGGCTTCCGCCGCCTGTTGCAGCACGGCTTCGCAATCGATCGCGACACCGCGGGCGAGCCCCACCCGCTGCAGCCAGGCGACGAGCCCGGCACCGGCGAGCTCGCGCGGGGCATGCAGCGCAAAGGCGGCGTCGCGCACCGTCTCCTGGACATAGCGCTTGACGATCACGTCCTGATGACCGGTGAACTCGACCAGCTTGGCCATGTTCTGCAGGAGGCCCTCGCGTCCGGCGCTCAGTGCCGGCGGCGCCGCTTGCGGCGCCCCGAACCGCCCCAGCGCCGCCCACAACAGCAGCGCGACGGCGAGCAACCCCTGCGCCGTCGCCACCACGAACGGGAACCGGAACAGCAGCAGGAACGGGCTCACCGGCCGCACCACGATGCCGTGCACGGTCTCGTCGAAGACAACGTTGCCGTCGCCTTGGCGCAGCGCCTTGATCAAGGCGAGCGCCATGGCCGCGTTGCCCTGGTGGGCGAGGCCATGATTGGCGATAATATCGGGGTCCGCCAGCACCCAGATCTTGCGGTCCTTGTCGGCGAGCTCGCCCACCAGCATGCCTTGGGTGGCGCCGATGATCGGGCGCAGGCGATCGCCGCGCACGAGCTGCACCGGCAAGTCCGGATCGGGCGTGACGTGAAGCTCGTTGGTGGTCCATTGGACGGCGGTCTTTTCGCGCACCACCTCGCCGCGCGGCGCGACCAGGGCGAGGGCCCACTGCGCGTCGAGCGTCGGGCCTTCGGTGACCTCGCGCAGCCAGCCCGATTTCTGCTCGCTCGGCAGGCCGGTCCATTTCGGCAGCACTATGAGGATGGTGCCGGCCTTGAGCAGCGTGCGAACCGCATCCTCGCTCGCGCCGGTGCGGCGCGGCTCGGCGATCACCAGCACGCTGCCGGCGCCGAGCTTCTCCAACGAGCTCGACCGGCTCTTTACCACCGGAATGCCCAGTTGCGTCAGCACCTCGGCGATGCCGGAGTGCCCGATGGCGGAGCGCGAGAAAGTGCTGGGACCGACGCTGTCGGGGCCGCCCAGCTCGCCGCCGCCCATGAAGTAGAGCGATATGGCGAAGACCACCACCGCGCCTACGATCCAGCCGAGCAGCAGGCGCCGCGAGAAGATCGGTTCCCCGCTCATGCCGGCGCGCTCCCATAGAGGGCTCGCCCCAGCGCATTGAAGCTCTCCCGGCAGGCGGTGTAGTCGGCGAGCCCGGCCGGACGCTGGCCGAAATAGGTGAGCTCCACCCGGCTGACCACGTCGCGCAGCGAGCCGCGCGCCGCTTCAGGCAAATTGGTGCTGTAGAGAATCTCGCGGCTGGTCAGCGAGTTGGAGAACTGCTGGTCGAGGCGCTGGCGAATGTGCGCCAGGCCGTGCAGCAGCAGCAGATGCATGGCCTCGACGAAGCGCCCGCGCGCGGCCAGCTCGTCGGCCGCCTCGATGACCAGCGCCTGGCCGCCGGGGGTGGCCAGGTCCGGCGCGGTTGCTTCGGTTTCCGCGATGCGGCCCGAGCCCGCGCGCAGGATCGGGATCAGGTCGCGGAACGCATAGGCCAGGATGCCGAGCGCGATGGCGAGCACGACCCAGAGGGTTTCGGGCGGCAGGTCGAGATGCCAGCTCGAGGGCTCCGCCCCGCGCGGAAACTCGGTTTGCAGGTCGAGCTTGCGGATGGCCTCGTCGGCGGCCTTCTGGACCTGCTCGGAGGTTTGCGCCACGAGGGGGCCGGCCCAGATGAGGAGCGCCGGCAAGGCGACCAATGCCCGCCGAAGGTTTCCGGCGCAGTCGCCCCTCTCCGCGCGCCTCATCGCTCGCCCTCAGCTGCCCAACCGCTCAGGGCGGTCGCGAAACCGGAAACCGCCCCGGCACCTCGGCGGTCGCATTTCCGAAGGGAAACCCGAAGTCCGTCCCGGCATCAAGGGCCGGAACGGCGGGTTCCCGAAAATGCTCTAATCAATTCCTAGCGCCTTGAGCTTGCGATGCAAGGCCGAGCGTTCCATGCCGACGAACTCGGCGGTGCGCGAGATATTGCCGCCGAAGCGGCTGATCTGCGCCACCAGATATTCGCGTTCGAAGACCTCGCGGGCCTCGCGCAGCGGCAACCCCATGAGGTGCTCGCCGCCGTTGCCGTTGGGCATGTTGGGCACCATCGAGCCGACATCCGGCGGCAGCATGCTGGCGGTGACCACCTGCTCGGCGTCGCCGCTCGCCAGGATCATCAGGCGCTCCACATTGTTGCGCAGCTGGCGAACGTTGCCGGGCCAGTCGTGCGACTGCAGCACCGCGAGCGCGTCCTCGCCGATGATCCGCCTGGCCAGCCCGCTCGACTGCGAGATCTGGTCCATGAAGTAATTGACCAGGTCGGCGATGTCCTCGCGCCGCTCCGACAGGGGCGGCACCCGGATCGGCACCACCGACATGCGGTGATAGAGGTCGTCGCGGAACCGGCCGGCGGCGATCTCCGCCTCGATATTGCGGCCGGTCGAGGAGATGATCCGCACGTCGACCGACACCTTGTTGCTGCCGCCGACCCGCTGGAAGGTCTGATCGACCAGCACCCGCAGAATCTTGTTCTGCGTCTCGCGCGGCATGTCGGCGATCTCGTCGATGAACAGGGTGCCGCCATGGGCCTCCTCGAGGGCGCCGATCTTGCGCTCGTGGGCGCCCTCGCTCTGCTCGACCCCGAACATCTCGACTTCCATCCGCTCGGGCGTCATGGCGGCTGCATTGATCACCACGAACGGACCCTCGGCGCGGGCCGAATGTCCGTGAATGGCGCGGGCAGTGAGCTCCTTGCCGGCCCCGGGCGGGCCGACGATCAGCACCCGGCTGTTGGTCGGCGCCACCTTGTCCACGGTCTGGCGCAGCTGATTGATGGTGGGCGAGCGGCCGATCAGGGTCGAAGGCGTCAGCTGCTTGAGCGCCTTGACCTCGCGCTTGAGGCGGGAGGTCTCGAGCGCGCGGTCGGCGACCAGCACCAGCCGGTCGGCCTTGAACGGCTTCTCGATGAAATCGTAGGCGCCGCGCTTGATCGCGGCCACCGCGGTCTCGATATTGCCGTGGCCCGAGATCATCACCACCGGAACCTCGGGGTTCTCCCGCTTGACCGCATCGAGCACCTGCAGGCCGTCGAGCCGGCTTCCCTGCAGCCAGATGTCGAGAAAAACCAGGTTCGGCCGGCGGGCCCCGATGGCCGCCAGGGCGTCGTCGCTGTCGCGCGCGGTGCGCGTCAGGTATCCTTCATCCTGAAGGATGCCGGCGACCAGCTCGCGGATATCCGCCTCGTCGTCAACGATGAGTATGTCTGACGCCATGAATGATGTGGTCCGTCCCTATGTGTTGGTCGCAGCCTGCCTTGGTCTAGGTTCATCGGAAGTGGTGCCGGAAACGGGTTCCGCCGCAAAACTCAAGCGCATCCAGGCGCCGCGTTGGCCCGGTATCCGGTTCGCCGCATCGCCGAGCTCGATATGCCCGCCATGGTCCTCCAGGATGCGGCCGACGATGGCGAGGCCGAGCCCGGTGCCCTTTTCGCGCGTGGTGACATAGGGTTCGAGCAAACGACTGCGGTTTTCTTTCGGCAGCCCGATGCCATTGTCGACGACGTCGATGATGATGTCGCCGCCGTCCCGGACGGCGGAAACCCGGATCTGGCCGCGGCCGAGCTCGGCTGCCGGTACCGCCGCGATCGCCTCGGCGGCGTTCTTGATGATGTTGGTGAGCGCCTGGGAGATGAGGCGGCGATCGAACCGCGCCGACATCGGATCCTCGGCGAGCTCGGCCTCGATATCGATATCGGGATGGCCGACCCGCAGCAGGAACACCACTTGGCGCACTGTATCGGCGACATCGTCTACCGCCATTACCGGCTTGGGCATGCGGGCAAAACGCGAGAACTCGTCAACCATGCGCTTGATGTCGTCGACCTGGCGCACGATGGTATCGGTGCACTGCCGGAAAATATCGGCATCCTCCTTGATGAGGGGGCCATACTTCCGGCGCAGCCGCTCCGCCGACAGCTGGATCGGGGTGAGCGGGTTCTTGATCTCGTGGGCGATGCGCCGCGCCACGTCGGCCCAGGCCGAGGTGCGTTGCGCCGCCACCAGGTCGGTGATGTCGTCGAGCGTGATGACATAGCCGTGGTCGGCCTCGCCGGACTGCTCCTCGGTGACGCGGACCGACAGGTTGCGGTCGCGGCCGGCGCGATTGATGGTCACCTGCCCCTGCACCAGCCGCTGCATCCCGGCACGCGCGCCGGTGACCAGATCAATGAGCTCGGGGGCGATCTCGGCGAGCGGGCGTCCGAGCGCGTCGACCTGGGAATGGCCGATGAGCCGTTCGGCCGAACGGTTGAGGATGCTGATCCGGTTTTCGGCGTCCACCCCGATGACCCCGGCGCTGGCGCCTGCCAGCACGGCTTCGGTGAAACGGCGGCGGCTGTCGATCAGGTCGCGGGCGCGCACGATGTCGTCGCGCTGGGTGCGCAGCTCGCGGGTCATCTTGTTGAAGGTCTCGCCGAGCTGGGCAAGGTCGCCCTCCCCGGCGCGGATCGGCACTTGCACGAACAGATTGCCGGTCGAGACGATCTGCGCCGCATCGATCAGCCGGCGGATCGGCGCCACCAGGTAATTGGCGAAATTGAGCCCGATCCAGACCGCAACCAGGAGCACGATGAGGGCGATCACCGTGTACATCAAGGCGAACGCGATCTGAACGCCCAGCCGACCGGCTTGGAGCTCGGCATATTGGGTGACGCCGGCTTGCGTGGCGCGCAATTGGGCGACCACCTGCGGGTCGAGGACGCGGGCCACGTAGAGATAGGTGTTGGTGTAGGTCTGCAGCTTGATGATAGCGGCAACATAATTGGCGTCGAGAAACAGCGCGATCTGCGGCTCCTTCTCGTTGCTGGCGGCGAGCACCTCGCGCGACGGCTTGACGAAGGTCTGGCTGACATTGGTGCCGGCCTGCTCGATCACGTTGAGGTCCCCGTCGATCATCATGATGGCCGGCAGGCCGCGGATGTTGGACTGGGCGGTGAGGATCAATTGCCGGAACTGATCGCGGTTCTGATCGAACAGCGGGTGCGCGCGCGCCACCTCGATGGCGGTGGTGATGCAGTCGGCGCGCAGGAACTGGGCATGCTCGCGCACATAGGCGTCCGAGACGATCAGCGAGTTCTGGATCAACGACTGGGTCTGCCGCGAGAACAGCTGATCGAGCCCGCGGTCCAGCGTGACGCTCGCCACCACCGCCACCAGGATCGCCGGAACCGCCGCCACCACCGAGAACAGGCCGACGATGCGCACATGCAGCCGCGCGGCGGCGCGGCCGCGGCGGCGCGCCTGCACGATGCGCCAGACCTCGCGGGCCATGGTGGCGACCAGAAACAGCACCGTGACCGCATTGGCGAGCAGGAGGGTGACCACCACCTCGTTGTTGGGCTGGATCGGCGTGAGGTTGGCCAGCACCACGAAGGTCGCAAAGGCCGACAGGAGCGCCAGCGCGACCGCGCCAAGGCCGATCGCGCGCGCCAGCCAGCCGGGCGCCGTGGCGGCGCCAGACACGATCTCGGCTGTGGCTGCTTGGCCGACGGTCGTCATGTTCCGGGGTCAGCGGGTGATGCGGGTGGGCGAGGACTGGAGCAGTGCCGCCCCAGAGTGATGCATTTCTACAACATTGTTGCCGGATTGTGACATTTCCGGGGCGTCTGGACGTCCCCCCGCCGCCCTCCGCTGCCCACCTCTTGGGCCGCCCACCTTTTGGGCCGCCCCACCCCGCTCAGCTGCTGCTGCGGAACACTTGGATATCCAGGTCGCGGATCTTCTTGCGCAAGGTGTTGCGGTTGACACCGAGGAGGTCGGCGGCCCGGATCTGGTTGCCGCGCGTGGCGGCGAGCGTCACCGTGAGCAGCGGGTGCTCGATCTCGCGCAGGATGCGGTGATAGAGGCCCGGCGGCGGCAGGGTGTCCCCGAAGCCAGCAAAATAGGTCGCCAGATGCCGCTCGACCGCCGCGGATAGGCCCTCCTCGGCGCCCGGCTCCTCGGCGACCGGCATCATGGCGGGCTGCGCCAGCTCGGCATCCACCACCGCGGCCGAGATGGTCTCCTGCGGATAGAGCGCGGCCAGCCTTCGCGCGAGGTTCTCGAGCTCGCGCACGTTGCCGGGCCAGCGGTGGCGTTTGAGCCGGTCGAGCCCGGCCTGGTCGAGCTGCTTGGGCGGCAGGCCCTCCCGCTCGGCCTGCGTGAAGAAGTGGCGGATGAGATCCGGGACGTCCTCGATGCGCTCGCGCAGCGGCGGCAGCCGCAGCGGCACCACGTTCAGGCGGAAGAACAGATCCTCCCGGAACAGTCCCTGCTGGATGAGGATGCGCAGGTCCTTGTTGGAGGCCGCGATGATGCGCACGTCGGTCTTGATCGGGGTGCGGCCGCCGACGGTGGTGTATTCGCCCTGCTGCAGGACGCGCAGGAGCCTCGTCTGCGCATCCATCGGCATGTCGCCGATCTCGTCGAGGAACAAGGTACCGCCCTCGGCCTGCTCGAAACGACCGGCGCTGCGGGAATTGGCGCCGGTGAAGGCGCCCTTCTCGTGGCCGAACAGATCGGATTCGATGAGATCGCGCGGGATCGCGGCCATGTTGATGGCGACGAACGGGCCGCTGCGGCGCTTGCCGTAGTCGTGCAGCGCGCGCGCCACCAGCTCCTTGCCGGTGCCGGATTCGCCGGAGATCATCACGGTGAGATCGGTCTGCATCAGGCGCGCCAGCACCCGGTAGATTTCCTGCATCGCCGGCGAGCGGCCGACCAGCGGGATGGAATCGAAGTCGTCGTGCTTGACGGGCGCGAGGGCTCGCTCCTTCGGCTCCGACAGCGCACGGCCGACGATGGCGATGAGCTCCTTGAGATCGAACGGCTTGGGCAGGTACTCGTAGGCGCCGCGCTCCGACGCGCGGATCGCGGTCATGAAGGTGTTCTGCGCGCTCATCACGATCACCGGCAGATCCGGCCGCATCTTCTTGATGCGCGGCAACAGGTCGAAGGCGTTCTCGTCCGGCATCACCACGTCGGTGATCACGAGATCGCCGTCGCCCTGGCCGATCCAGCGCCAGAGCGTCGCGGCATTGCTGGTCGAGCGCACTTCGTAGCCCGCCCGCGACAATGCCTGATTGATCACCGTCCTGATGGCTGCATCGTCGTCCGCAACCAGAATACTTCCCGTCGGCATTTCATCCTCTCTAGGCAGCGCCGCCCGGCTCGGCGTCGTCACCCAGGTACATGGGCATGAGCACGCGAAAGATCGTCCGTCTTGGCTGAGATTCGCATTCGATGATGCCGCCGTGATCGCCGATGATCTTGGCGACCAGTGCGAGGCCCAGCCCCGATCCGGTCGGCTTGGTGGTCACGAACGGGTCGAACAGATGCGGCAACAGATCGTCGGGCACGCCCGGGCCGTTGTCCTTGACGCAGAACTCGAGCGGCAGCGAGACGCGCGTCTTGCTGCCCGGCAGCGACAGGCGCACGCCCGGGCGGAACGCGGTCGAGAGCGTGATCTCGCCGTCGCTCAAGCCCTCCCCGATCGATTCCGAGGCGTTCTTGACCAGATTGAGGAACACTTGGACGAGCTGGTCGCGATTGGCGAAGACCGGCGGCAGCGAGGGATCGTATTCCTCGATGAATTTGACGTGACGGGCGAAGCCCGAATGGGCGAGCCGCTTCACGTGCTCGAGCACCACGTGGATGTTGACCGGCTCGCGCTCGACCGGCCGCTCGTCGCTGAATACCTCCATGCGGTCGACCAGCTTGACGATGCGGTCGGCCTCGTCGCAGATCAGCCGGGTCAGGCTGCGGTCGTCGTCGCCGACCGATTGCTCGAGCAGCTGGGCGGCGCCGCGGATGCCCGACAGCGGATTCTTGATCTCATGAGCCAGCATGGCGGCGAGCGCGATCACCGAGCGCGCGGCGCTGCGATGGGTCAGCTGGCGGTCCATCTTGTCGGCGATGGTGCGCTCTTGCAGCATGACCACGACATGGCCCGGGCTCTCCTGCACCGGCGCCACGTGCAGGTCGACCAGGCGCTCGCCGGGATTGCGCGGCGTGCCGAGATCGACCTTGTATTCGTTCACGGCGGCGCCGCGCGCACGCACCTGCTCGATGAGCCCCAGGAGCGGGCTGGAGAACGGCACCAGGTCCTGCAGCGAATAACGCCGCAGCAACGGCACCGAGACCTCGAAGAACGATTCCGCGGCCGCGTTGGCGCTAGCGATCTTGCCGTCGGGCGCCACCATGATGACCGGATGCGGCAGGGCATCGAGCACAGCTTCCGCCAGGCTCGGAAACGAGTTGATGGGCTCGGCGCGGCTCATGCAGCCATCCTCGCCCCGGCCGCGAAGGCCGCGAAGGCATCGGCCAGGAGACGCCGCGCCGCACCGGCTTCGTCCTGCGTCAGCACGCGGTGCCGCCGCAGCCTGAGCTCGTCCTCCGGCACGCCAGCGCTCGCCGCCGCGGCCTCGAGTGCCCAGCCGAGGTGCTTGCGCGCGTAACGCACGCCGATCGCGATGCCATGATGGGCGAGCGTCTCCTCGTAAAGCTGCTCGACGATCGCGAGCTGGGTCGCAAGCGGTGGCTCGGCCTCCCGCCGTCCGCCCGCCAGATAGCGGGCGACCTGGCCGGGGAGCCAGGGCCGGCCTTGCGCGCCGCGACCGATCATCACCGCGTCGGCGCCGGAGGCCGCGAGCGCCGCGTCGGCGTCGTCGAACGAGGCGATGTCGCCGTTCACCACCACCGGGATCGTCACTTTGGCCTTGATGGCACGCACCGCCGTCCAATCCGCGCGTCCCTTGTAGAATTGGCATCGGGTGCGGCCATGCACTGTCACCAGGCGGATGCCGGCTTGCTCGGCGCGTTGCGCCAGCTCCGGGGCGTTGATGGTGCGATCGTCCCAGCCGAGCCGCATCTTGAGCGTCACCGGAACCGAGACCGCGCCCACCGTCGCCTCGATCAGGGTCAGTGCATGATCGAGATTGCGCATCAGCGCGGACCCGGATTGGCCGCCGGTCACGTTGCGGGCCGGGCAGCCCATGTTGATGTCGATGATCGCGGCGCCCGAGGCTTGCGCGATGCGGGCGGCCTCCGCCATCCACCGCGCTTCGCAACCGGCGAGCTGCACCACGTGGATGCCGACCCCCTGCCCCTCGGAGCGCAGCACAGCCTCCGGGCGGGAGCGCACCAAGTCCTGGCTCGCCGTCATCTCGGAGACCACCAAACCGGTCCCGAGCCTGGCAGCCGCGCGGCGAAACGGCGCGTCGGTAATCCCGGTCATCGGCGCCAGCACCGCCCGGTTCGGCAGCATGGTGCCGCCGACCGCCAGAGAGGGGGTGTGAAAGGCCGATGAAGAACGCGTCATATGTCATGCACACGAATTAGGCGACGGCGTAACCTGCATAGAGTTTAGCCAAATTGCCTCGGTTCGCAAGTGCTGCAGTGCAATAAATCCCAGAATTAGTGAATTGCCCGCAGGTTGCACGGAATCCGGCTTGCGCCGACACGGTTACAGGCTAATTCCAGGGGGACTAACGGCTTCTGGGATGTCGAAACTCTCGGCACCAAAATATCTCGTGGATCGTGAAATATGAATGGTGTGGTCGCAGCCGTCGTGGTGGCCGCCGGGCGTGGGTTCCGCGCCGGCGGCGATGGGCCCAAGCAATATCGGCAGATCGGCGGCGAGCCCGTCATCCGGGCGAGCCTGAAGGGCTTGGTGGGCCACCCCGGCATCGCGATGGTGCAGCCGGTCATCCATCCCGACGATGTCGATCTGTTTCGCGCCGCAGCGGCCGGGCTCGATGTGCGCGAGCCGGTGTTCGGCGGCGCTACCCGGCAGGCCTCGGTGCGGGCCGGGCTCGAGGCCTTGCGCGCGGGACGCCCGGACCTGGTGCTGGTTCATGATGCGGCGCGGCCGTTCGCCTCCGCGGCCCTGATCGCCCGCGGCATCGCCGCCGCCCGCGCCAGCGGGGCCGCCATTCCGGCGCTCGCGGTCGCCGATACGGTCAAGACCGTCGATCCCTCCGGGGTGGTGACCGGGACCATCGAGCGCGCGCAACTGCGCCTGGTGCAGACCCCGCAGGCGTTCGCTTTCGCGCCCTTGCTCGACGCCCATCAGCGGGCGCGCGCCGCCGGTCGCGAGGATTTCACCGACGATGCGGCGCTGGCCGAATGGGCCGGCATCAAGGTCGCCACTTTCGCGGGCGAAGCCGCCAATGTGAAGCTGACCACGGCTGATGACTTCGCGCGCCTCGCGGCGGCCGAGCTTGCCGCCCTTACCGACGTGCGCACCGGCTTCGGATATGACGTGCACGCCTTCGGGCCCGGCGATCATGTCACGCTCGGCGGCGTGCGCATCGCGCACCCGCAGGGCCTGTCCGGGCATTCCGATGCCGATGTGGTGCTGCATGCCCTGGTCGACGCCATCCTGGGCGCGCTCGCGGACGGCGACATCGGGGTTCACTTTCCGCCCAGCGATCCGCAATGGCGCGGCGCCCCCTCCGAGCGCTTCCTCGCCTTTGCGATCGAGCGCCTGCGGGTACGCAAAGGCCGTATCGCCCATCTCGACGTCAACGTGGTGTGCGAAGCGCCCCGCGTCGGGCCCCATCGCGACGCCATGCGCATGCGCATCGCGCAGATCGCGGGCGTGGACGTCGGCCGCGTGGCCGTGAAGGCGACGACCAGCGAGAAGCTCGGATTCATCGGGCGCAGCGAAGGCATGGCGGCGTTCGCGACCGCGACCGTGCGGCTGCCGTGGAACGATTGACAGCGGAGGCAGGCATGGCCGCGCCGGAGCTGATCGAGACGGCCCGCCAGTTGCTCGATCTGTGCCGCGCCCGCAAGCTCACCATCGCGGCCGCGGAATCCTGCACCGGCGGCTTGCTGGCCGCGACCTTGACCGAAATCCCCGGCTCCTCGGACGTGTTCGATCGCGGCTTCGTCACCTACAGCAATGTCGCCAAGACCGCCATGCTGGGGGTGCCCCCGGAGCTGATCGAGCGCTTCGGGGCGGTGAGCCGCGAGACCGCGCAGGCGATGGCGAGCGGTGCGCTCGCGCGTGCCGGCGTCGATCTCACGGTGGCGATCACCGGTATCGCCGGGCCTGGCGGCGCGCTGCCGGGCAAGCCGGTCGGGCTCGTGCATTTCGCCGCGGCCGCGCGCGACGGCCGGCGCAGCCACGAGACGCGGCAGCTCGGCGATATCGGGCGCGGGGCGGTGCGCCGTGAATCGGTGCACCAGGCGCTCGCCATGTTGCGCGAGCTCGCCGAAGCGGTGCCGCTGCCGCCGCGCTGAGCGCTGGCCCTCGCCCGGCGCAATCGGTCAGCGCTCGGACCGTTTGCGCAGGATCGCCCCAAGCACATTCGAATAATCGTCGGTCCAGATCCTGATATCCGGGTCCGCCTTGCGCTCGCGCCATTCCGGCCGGCTCGGCAACTCGCCCAGATCGGCGCGCCGGCGGGCCAGCACCGCGACCGAGGCGTTCGCCTTGTAGTCCAGCGGCACCATCAGGGGGCGATCGTCGTCCTTGAAGATGGCGACCAGGCCCTGCGCGCCGGCGACCGCTGCGATGACGCCGCCGAGCTCCATGTATCGGTTGGACAGGTGCAGCACGAGCGCGCCGCCCTCATCGAGGCGTGCCAGATAGCCGTCGATGGCCTCCCGCGTCAGCAGATGCACCGGCACCACATCGGACGAGAAGGCATCGAGAATGATGAGGTCAAAGCGCTGCCGGGAGGCTGCGAGCGTAAGGCGCGCGTCGCCGAGCACCATCGGAAGATCGGGAGCGCAGGCCGATATATAAGTGAAAAGACGCGGATCGCGCGCGATCTGCTCGATCGCCGGATCTATCTCGAAGAAAGTCCATTGCTCGTCGACTTTCCGGTAGCAGCTGAGCGTGCCGCTCCCGAGCCCCACGACGGCCACCCGCGGCAAGGTTCCGCGCGCTGCCCGCAGCGCTTCGATGCTCTCCGAGATCGGACCGCCCCGATAGTAGTAGGTGAGCGGCTCCGGCACGGCGCCGGCGGCGGTATCGGCGATGCGCTCCGCGCCATGCACGGTGGTCCCATGATAGAGCAGCCGGAATTGGTTGTCGGCGGTCTCGATGATCTGGTGCACGCCGAAGAAGCTGCGAACCGCTGCGACGCGATTGAAGCCGGGCTGCCAGAGCCCGGTCAGCACGAAGCCCAGCACTACCAGGGCCAGGAACCGCTGTGGCCGTCGGCGCTGCAGCAACATGACGGCGGTAAGTCCCACGAGCATGATCTGGAAGCCGTATACGGCTCCGCCCGGCAGGTGAATGTCGAGCACTGATCGCGCCAAGACGGCCAGCACGGCGAGCCCCAATACGGGACCGGCTTCGGTCAGGATGCGTTTGCCATCCCTTGCGAACATCCCGGGCAGAGCCAGGAGCGCGGCCACGATGAGGATCGGGTATTCGTAAATCAGCGTGAATATCACTGGGGCGCCCAGGGCGGCGAACACGCCGCCAATGACGCCGCCGAGCGACATCCACAGATAGAACTCGGTGAGCAAGGCCGGCGCCGGCCGGCGGCGATAGAGCTCGCCGTGGCAAAGCAGAGCAAGCAGCACGAAGCCGACCAGATTGACCGCGACGGCGACCAGCCAGAACTGCCGCTCGCCGTTGAGCAGGCTGACCGCCAAGATGGCGATCGGGAACGGCACCAGGCCGGCGACCGTTTCCTGGCGCAGCCATGGTGGATCGCGGAACACGGCCACGAACGTGAGGAGATAGAGCGCGAGCGGCAACACCCATAGGAACGGTGCCGAAGCGATGTCGGTGGTGATGTATGAGGTCACCGCAATGACGAGGCCGACCGGAATCGCGGCGAGCGCCGCCCAGAAAAATCGAGAGGCCGCCGGCGCCGCCACCGCGCTCGCGTTCCGGGCTTCGAAGCTCGGCCGGCGCGCCACCGGCAGGATGGCGACGGCGACCAGGAGCGCCAGCATGGCAAAGCCCGCCGCCCAAAGCTGGGCCTGCTCCCGCAGGGTCAGGAACGGCTCGATGACGAACGGATAGGCGATCAAGGCCGCGAACGAGCCGAGATTGGAGGCCGCATAGAGGACGTAAGGGTTGCGCGCCTGTACGTGTCCGCTGGCGGCGAACCAACCCTGAAGCAGCGGCGCGCTCGCCGCCAGCGCGAAGAACGGCAGCCCGATCGAGGCGGCGAACAGGGCGATGAGCCAGGGTGCGATGGCGGTGGTCGGCGGCGTGCCGAAACCTTGCGCGATGGCGATCGGCAGCGTCGCGGCGGCGGCCGCCAGCACCCCGAGATGGACGAACGCGCCCAGCCAGAGGGGCAGCCGGCGAATCAGCAGATGGGCATAGGCGTAGCCGCCGAGCAGCGCTCCCTGAAAGAACACCATGGCCACCGACCACACCGTCGGGGCGCCGCCCAGCCGCGGCAACACCATCTTGGTGAACATCGGCTGCATGGCGAACAGCAGAAGCGCGGACAGGAAGAGCGTGGTCCCATAGAGCGCCGGCGCCAGCCGCAGACTATTGGGCACCGCCGGCGCGTGGATCGGATGGAGCGCTGTCATCGTGGGACCGCCATGGGTCGGGACCGGACCCTGAGCGATACCGGTCGAGGCCCGATCCTAGGGGACCGGCGTTAAGCACTGCTTACTCGGCGTAAACCAGGTCGGCGCGCGCCTCGAAGGCGGCCGCAAAACGGCGGAAGGCGAGGTCGAACATGGAGCCCATCAGCACCGCCAGCATGCGGCTCTTGAATTCGTAGGAGATGAAGAACTCAACGTCGCAGCTGCCCTCCCCGGCCGGCCGAAAGCTCCAGCGATTCTCCAGGCGGCTGAACGGGCCGTCGAGGTATTCGACCAGGATCTGCAGATTGGGCCGGTCGAGGGTGACGCGGCTGGTGAATTTCTCGCTGATCAGCTTGTAGGCGGCCGTCATGTCGGCCACCAGCACCTCGACGCCGTCGGCCGCGGGCTTGCGCTGACGCACCTTGAGGGAGCGGCAGAGCGGCACGAATTCCGGATAGCGCTCGACGTCGGCGACCAGGTCGAACATCTCGCCGGCGGCATGCCGCACGCGGCGCTTGCTGGAATGTTGCGGCATGTTGCAGGCGGGTGCTGGTCGTGGGTCTCAAGGCGGCGCTGAGCGAGCGGCTTTGAGCCGCGCGAAATCCTCGCCGGCATGGTGCGAGGAGCGCGTGAGGGGGCTCGCCGCCACTATGAGAAACCCCTTCGCCAGCGCGATGGTCTCATAGGCCTTGAACTCCTCGGGCGGCACGAAGCGCACGACCTCATGGTGCTTGCGGGAGGGCTGCAGATATTGGCCGATGGTGAGAAAGTCGACATCGGCTGAGCGCAGGTCGTCCATGATCTGCAACACCTCGTTGCGCTCCTCGCCCAGTCCCAGCATGATCCCGGATTTGGTGAATGCCGAAGGCCAAAGCTCCTTCACCTGCTGCAGCAGACGGATCGAGGCGAAGTAGCGGGCGCCCGGCCGCACGCTCAGATATTTCGACGGCACGGTCTCCAGATTGTGGTTGAACACATCGGGCCGGGCCGCGACCACGGTCTCGACCGCGCCGTCTTTGCGCAGGAAATCCGGGGTCAGCACCTCGATGGTGGTCGCCGGGCAGGCCGCCCGGATGGCGCCGATCACGGCGGCGAAATGCGCCGCCCCGCCGTCTTCGAGATCGTCGCGATCGACCGAAGTGACGACCACATGGGCGAGGCCGAGCTTGTCGACCGCGGCCGCCACCCGGGCGGGCTCATGCGCATCGAGCGGTCCCGGCAGGCCGGTCCTGACGTTGCAGAACGCGCAGGCGCGCGTGCAGGTGTCGCCCATGATCATGAAGGTGGCGTGCTTCTTCTCCCAGCACTCGCCGATATTGGGGCAGCCCGCCTCCTCGCAGACCGTGTGCAGGCCATGCGCGTGCACGATCGCCCGGGTCTCGAGATAGCCCCGCGAAACCGGCGCCTTGACGCGGATCCAGTCGGGCTTTCGTCCGATCGGCGAATCCGGGCGGTGCGCCTTCTCGGGGTGCCGCGGCAACCCTTTCCCGGCGCCCGCGAGCTTGGTGGTATCGAGCACGACGGCCATGAAATCTCCGAAACCGCCCTTTAAAGCCTTCGCACCCTACTTACGAAGTCGGGAGCGGTGCGACAAGGGGCGCCGGATTCGTCGCTATTTCACCGTCTTTCCGACATCGGCGATCTGGGACTGGTCGATGCGATAGAGCACGAACCGGTCGCCGGTAAACAGCGTGGTCAGGTGCTCGGGGTCCGGGTTCTCGTGGCTGGCTTCGGCGAACAGCACGTAGAGATAGTCGTAGTCGGTGGTCCAGCGCCGCCAATAATTTTTGCTTTGGGCCCCCTCGCTGTGCGCCAGGTGCACCAGCTCGTTGATCATCGGCGGAGTACCGTCGACGGTATCGACGCGGGCGCGATACTCCGGACGCGCGTGCATGATCTGCTTGCCCACGACGGTGAACGCGGTCGTCACCAGGGCGGAGCGCTCGATGATGGCAAAGCAGGCGGCGTGGACGAGGCCGAGATCGTGCAAATCGTCGCCGCCGTCCGGATCCGCGTAGGCGACCAGGACCTTGGAGCCGCGGTCGATCAGCTGGATGGATTGGCGAAACGAATTGGTGCCCACCGACAGCGAGCTCCACATGGTCTCCACTTCCGCCACCCGGATGCCCAGCATTACCACCAACACTGTGGCGAAGCCCCGCCGCACCGTGCGGTGGCGCAGATCGAGATCGATGCAGGCGATCAGCATGAAGGCGAGCGAGATCGGCAGCCGCTGGTCCGCCATATAGGTCTCGAACACGACCCGCGGCAGCGCCATGTAGACCACGATGCCGATTACGATCAGCCCTGCCCCGATCGCATGGAAGCGAACCGCACGATCGCGCGTGGCCCAGCCGATCGCGAACGCGATGGCGGCGGTGAAGAAGAAGGCCGCACCGTGGGAATAGACCTCGATGATGTAGACGAGCCCGTCGAGCTTGCCGGGAAGCTCCCAGCTGAAGGTCCGGCGCAACCCCCAGGTGGGACTCATCATCAGCAACGGCAGAATGGGCAGGAACGGCAGCCCGGCGATGGCGAAATCGAGGATCAGCCCTCCCGCCGCGGCGCCGCGCGAGCCGGCGGACGGCGCGTCGCGCAGGCGATCCATTGCGCTCCACAGCCGGTGGGACTCGAAGGCCAGGAGGCCGACGCCGTAGATCCCGACCGAGAACAGGTGGCAGAAGAACAAGCCGACGATGAACAGGCCCGACACCAGAAGCCGCAGCGCGAGGTTGCGCTCGCGCAGCCAGACCCAGCTCGCCAGCGCCCACAGCGCCAGCCCGATGCCGAACACGTAGTTCATGGTGCCGACCAGGAACACGTTGTTGTAGAGCAGCGGAAAGGCGATCAACGGCAGTACCGACCAGCGGCTGAACAGCGCCCGGTGCAGCGCCACCGTGCCCGACAAGATCAGCACGAAGCTCAAGATGGTGTAGATCTGCCCCGCCAGATAGACGTTCATCAGGCGCGCCAACGGCGGCACGACCAGATCCATCATCAGGTTGGGAATGACCTGCCAGTCGATCTCATAGAAGCGGGCGAGATCGGGATCGGATTTGATGGTCGCGATCACCTGCATGCGCGCCAGGTGATTGACGTAATCCGACATCGGCGGCCACGGATGCAGCACGACCGGTATCGAGGTGATGGCGAGCAGCAGGACGAAGAGCGCGGCCACCTTGCCGAAGCTGAAATCGCCGGACCGCCGATTTTGACTCGCGGCGGAACGCTCGACCGCATGTAAATCGGCGTCGCCGTCGCTCAAATCTGGCGCGGCGACGCTGGCGCAACTATCGAAGGCCGGAATATTGGTCATGGCTGCTCATTTGGAAGGCGAGTGGATGGTCCCCTTGGAAGGGGTGGGGAAAGAGAGCGGCCCGGACTTGATGAACGATTCCCCGCGCGGAAACTGCCCGATATAAGGTGAACGCAAGATGAATGTGAGCCTGTGCCGACCGGCAGCGCCGGCCGGCCCATGCCCTCGCGAGCAGCACGAGCAATCAAAGCCCGCGATCACCTCAAATAGAGGCGATCGCGCGTGTTGGCGGCAGCAGCTTCAAATGTTGAGTACCCGGCCATAGGCGTCGAGCACCGCTTCCTTCATCATCTCGGACAGGGTCGGATGCGGGAACACCGTGTGCATGAGCTCCGCCTCGGTGGTTTCCAGGTTCATCGCCACCACGTAACCCTGGATCAGCTCGGTGACCTCGGCCCCGATCATGTGGGCGCCGAGCAGCTGGCCGCTGGTCTTGTCGAAGATCACCTTGACCAGCCCCTGGTCCTCGCCGAGCGCGATCGCCTTGCCGTTGCCCACGAACGGAAAGCGGCCGACCCGGACCTCGAGCTTCTTCTCCTTGGCAACCTGCTCGGTCAAGCCGACCGAGGCGATCTGCGGCGAGCAATAGGTGCAGCCCGGGATCAGCCGCTTGTCCATGGGATGCGGCTTGAGGCCCTTGATCGCTTCCACGCAGATGACGCCTTCGTGCTCGGCCTTGTGCGCCAGCATGGGCGGGCCGGAAACGTCGCCGATCGCGTAGATGCCGGGCACGTTGGTGCGGTTGAATTGATCGACCGAAATGGTGCCGCGCTCAGTCTTCACGCCGAGCTTCTCCAGCCCGAGATTCTCGATATTGCCGGTGACCCCGACCGCCGAGATGACACGCTCGACCGTGAGCGATTGAGTACCGCCCTTGCCGTCGTCGATGGTGGCGGTCACGCTGTCGGGCTGCTTCTCCAGCTTCACTACCTTGGCGCCGGTTAGGATCTTGATGCCCTGCTTCTCGAAGGCCTTGCGGGCGAAGGCGGCGATCTCGGCGTCCTCGACCGGGAGAATTTGCGCCAGCACCTCGACCACCGTCACCTCGGCGCCGAACGAGCGGTAGAAGCTCGCGAACTCGACCCCGATCGCGCCCGAGCCGATGACCATGAGCGATTTCGGCATGCGCTCGGGCGCCATGGCCTCGAAATAGGTCCAGATCAGCTTCTTGTCGGGCTCGAGCCCGGGCAATACGCGCGGGCGCGCCCCGGTCGCGATGATCACGTGCTTGGCCTGATAGATGCCGGGCCCGAGCGCGCCCTTGGGCGCGGCGCTCTTGGAGGCCTCGACCTCGATCTTGCCGGCGCTCGAGATATTCGCTTCGCCCCAGATGACGGTGATCTTGTTTTTCTTCATCAGGAAACCGACGCCGTCATTGAGGCGCTTGGAGACGTTGCGCGAGCGCTGCACCACCGCGGCAGCGTCGTAGCCGACATTGCCGGCCGACAAGCCGTAGTCCTTGGCGTGCTGCATATAGTGATAAATCTCCGCCGAGCGCAGCAGCGCCTTGGTCGGAATGCAGCCCCAATTGAGGCAGATGCCGCCGAGATAGTCGCGTTCCACGATCGCGGTCTTGAAGCCGAGCTGGGCGGCGCGGATCGCGGTGACGTAACCGCCCGGGCCGGAGCCGATGATGAGGATGTCGAATTCGGTGTCAGCCATTCGCCTCAGACCACCATCATCACCGGGTTCTCGATCAAGGTCTTGAACGCGCCGATGAGCTGCGCGCCGAGCGCGCCGTCGACGGCGCGGTGATCGCACGACATGGTCACGCTCATGATCTGGGCGGCTTCGATCCTGCCGTTCTTGACGATAGCGCGCTCCTCGCCGGTGCCGACCGCCAGGATGGTGGCGTGCGGCGGGTTGATCACGGCGGTGAAATCCTTGATGCCGTACATGCCGAGATTCGATACTGCGGTACTGCCGCCCTGATATTCATGCGGCTTGAGCTTGCGGGCGCGCGCCCGCCCCGCGAAATCCTTCATCTCGTTGGAGATGGCGGAAAGCGATTTCGCCTCGGCGTTGCGGATGATCGGCGTGATCAGGCCGCCCGGCATCGCTACCGCGACGCCGACGTCGGAATGCTTGTGCTTGAGCATGCCGCCCTCGGTCCAGCTCACATTGGCGTCGGGCACCCGCTGCAGGGCGAGCGCCAGGGCCTTGATGACGAAATCATTGACCGAAAGCTTGTAGGCCGGCTTGGCGTCCTTGTCTTTCGGGGCCGCGGCGTTGATCTCTTCGCGCGCGTCGAGGAGCTTGCCGATATTGCAGTCGATGGTCAGGTAGAAATGCGGAATGGTCTGCACCGAGGCGGTGAGCCGCTGCGCGATGGTGCGGCGCATGCCGTCGTGCGGAATGACTTCGTAGCTGCCGTCTTCGTAGAGTGACCGGATTTGCTGGTCCGACATCGACGGCGCGACGGCGGGCGCGCCTGCGGCTGCGCTCACCGTCTTGAGGCCGCCGCCTGACTTGGCCGCCTCGACATCGCGGGCGATGATGCGCCCGTGCGGTCCGCTGCCCTGGATGCGCGCAAGCTCGATGCCGGCAGTCTTGGCCAGGCGCCGCGCCAGCGGCGAGGCGAAGACGCGGTTGCGAGAATTGTCGGCCCGAGCCCCCTCACCCCGACCCTCTCCCCTCTGGGGAGAGGGAGCACTCTCTGCTTGGGGAGGTGCCGTGGCTACAGAACGTTGCGCCGGACTGGGCGAGACTCCCTCGCCCCGGAGGGGAGAGGGTTGGGGTGAGGGGGGTCCGGCGCCCGCTGATTTCGCGGGAGCTTCGGCTGCCGCCTTGGCGGTTGCCGCCGCGGCTTTGGGATCCTCGCCCTCGAGCGCCAGCACCGCGATGAGCTGGTTGACCGACACGTCCGGCGTGCCTTCCGGCACCACGATCTTGGCCAGCACGCCATCGTCGATCGATTCGTATTCCATCGTCGCCTTGTCGGTCTCGATCTCGGCGATGACCTCGCCGGCCTTGACCTTGTCGCCCTCGTGCTTGAGCCACTTGGAGAGGTTGCCCTTCTCCATGGTGGGCGACAGCGCAGGCATGAGGATGTTGACCGGCATGGTGCGGGCTCAGGAGGTCAGCGGTAACAGACGGACTTGGCGGCTTCGACCACCTCGGTGACCGAAGGCAGAGCGAGCTTCTCGAGATTGGCCGCATAGGGCATCGGCACATCCTTGCCGGTGATGCGCAGGACCGGCGCATCGAGCCAATCGAACGCCTGCTCCATCACCACGGCGGCGATCTCGGCGCCGACGCCGGACTGCCGCCAGCCTTCCTCGACCGTCACCAGCCGGCCGGTCTTCTTCACCGACGCCACGATGGTCTCGGTATCCATCGGCTTGAGGGTGCGCAGATCGACGACCTCGGCCTCGATGCCATCCCGGGCGAGCTGCTCCGCCGCCTTGAGCGCATAGGTCATGCCCATCGACCAGGCCACCAGGGTGACGTGGCTGCCGGCACGCACCACCTTGGCCTTGCCGATCGGCACCAGATAGTCGTCGAGCTTGGGCACCGGAAAGCTCTGCCCGTAGAGGATCTCGTTCTCCAGGAACATGATCGGGTTGCGGTCGCGGATCGCCGACTTCAGCAGGCCTTTGGCGTCGGCCGCCGTATAGGGGGCCACCACCTTGAGACCCGGGATGTGCGAGTACCAGGAGGTGAAATCCTGGCTGTGCTGCGCCCCCACCCGCGAGGCCGGGCCGTTGGGTCCGCGGAACACGATCGAGACGGCGATCTGGCCGCCCGACATGTAGCGGGTCTTCGCGGCGGAATTGATCAGATGGTCCATGGCCTGCATGGCGAAATTGAAGGTCATGAACTCCACGATGGGCTTCAAGCCCGCGAGCGCCGCCCCGACACCCAAACCGGCGAAGCCGTGCTCGGTGATCGGCGTGTCGATGACGCGCCGCGCGCCGAACTCAGCCAGCAGCCCCTGGGTGACCTTGTAGGCGCCCTGGTATTCGGCGACTTCCTCGCCGATCACGAAGACATCGCCGTCGCGGCGCATCTCTTCCGCCATGGCATCGCGCAACGCCTCGCGCACCGTGATGGTGGCCATCTCGGTGCCGGCCGGCACGTCGGCCTCGGGCAATATTTCGGGCCGCGGGGGTGCGGCTGTTGGCGCTGCGATCGCGGCCGCCTTGGCAGGCTCCGCGGCCGGCTTGACGGAAACGGTCTCTGCCCGGCCGTCCGCCGCCGCGCCCTCGCCGTTCTCCAGGATGGTGGCGATCGGGGTGTTGACCGCCACGTCATTGGTGCCTTCCGGCACCAATATTTTTCCCAGCACGCCTTCGTCGATCGACTCCACCTCCATGGTGGCCTTGTCGGTCTCGATTTCGGCGATGACGTCGCCCGGCTTGACCGGATCGCCTTCGCGCTTCAGCCATTTGGCAAGGTTGCCCTTCTCCATCGTGGGCGAGAGGGCGGGCATCAAGACTTGGATGGGCATGGGGTGCTGGGGCCTGGTGCGCGACTATTGCACGACGTCGGTATAAAGCTCGGCTGGATCCGGTTCCGCGTCGTGGGTGGCGAACTCCGATGCCTCGTTGACCAGCGCCCGCACCTCGGCGTCGATCTTCTTCAGCTCATCCTCGCTCGCCCATGATTTGGCCAAGAGCCGCGCGCGCACCTGCTCGATCGGATCGTGCTCGGTGCGGACCTTGTCGACTTCCTCCTTGGGCCGGTATTTAGCCGGGTCCGACATCGAGTGGCCCCGATACCGGTAGGTGAGCATCTCGAGAATGATCGGCCCGTTGCCCTCGCGGCACCATTTCACCGCCTTCTCGCCGGCCGCTTTGACGGCGCGCACGTCCATGCCGTCGACCTGCTCGCCCGGGACATCGAACGACATGCCGCGCATGGAGAGATTGGTGGTGGCCGAGGCGCGGGCCACGGAAGTTCCCATGCCGTATTGGTTGTTCTCGATCACATAGACGACGGGAAGGTGCCAGAGCTTCGCCATGTTGAAGCTTTCGTACACCTGGCCCTGGTTGCTGGCGCCGTCGCCGAAATAGGTGAGGCTCACATTGTCGTTGCCGCGGTACTTGTTGGCGAAGGCGAGGCCGGTGCCGAGCGGGACCATCGCGCCGACGATGCCGTGGCCGCCATAGAAGCCCTTATCCACCGAAAACATGTGCATCGAGCCGCCCTTGCCCTTGGAATAGCCCCCGCGCCGGCCGGTCAGCTCCGCCATGACGCCTTTGGGGTCCATGCCGCAGGCCAGCATATGGCCATGGTCGCGATAGCCGGTGATGACCTGATCGCCCGGCTTGAGCACCATCTGCATGCCGACGACCACCGCCTCCTCGCCGATATAGAGGTGGCAGAAGCCCCCGATCAGCCCCATCCCGTATAATTGACCGGCTTTCTCCTCGAACCGCCGGATGCGCAGCATTTGGCGGAAAGCCGTGAGCTCCTGCTCCTTGCTGAATTCAGGCACCGGTTTGGCCGGCGCAATGTCGGCTTCGGGGCGCCGCACTTGGGCAGTATCGGGGGCTTGCTTGGGGCTGGCGACGGCCATGGGTCTCCTCGACAACGGCGGCCGCGAACTGGGCCAATGGCCGCCCTTCCCCTTAGAGCATTTTCTGGAAAAGTGGAATCCGCTTTTCGGTCAGAAAATGTGGCTAAGTCAATGAAGCATTTTCAAGAAAAGCTTGCCCCGCGAAACCGGGGCGGCTCAAGCGGGCTTTATAGCCGGCGGCCGGCGCAACGAAATGCCGCGACGCTCCGGGCCTATCGGCGCTTGAGCATGAGGGTGAGATCGCGCGGATCGGCGTCGTTGAGCAGGAGGCGTGCGCGTTCGTCCAGCAGGTCGGGGTCGATATTGTCGGATTTGAGCAGCGACACCCGCCGCTGCCACACCGCCCGCTCGGCCTTGACGCCGTCGAGCTCGCGGTTCAGTTGCGCGATGTCCTGGTCGAGGTCGCGCTTGGCGATCAGGCCGTGCTCGCCCGTGTAGGCATTGACCCCGAAATAACCGATCAGCAGCGCCGCGATCGTGTAGAGCGCGAGTGCGTTGAGGACGCTGCGGAGCCGTCGGCGCGTGACCATGCCGGCAACCATGCCGGCACAGCGTTAAAGCCGGTTTAATCGAGGCGCCCCACTCCTGTCCCGGCCTCCGAGCCGGGACCGTTCCAGGCTCCGGCGTTTGGGACGATCCCGTGTCTGCGGCGCACCACTGCGCGCAAGAGCGCTCCGTGCTGCACCGCGCTCGGGAAAAGACCTCCATGCGGTGCGCTAGCCCGCCCCCTTCAAGGTCCGCCGGCTGGCATATTGGGCCTGCGGGCCCAGCTCCTCCTCGATGCGCAGGAGCTGATTGTACTTGGCGGTGCGGTCGGAGCGGGCGAGCGAGCCGGTCTTGATCTGTCCGCAATTGGTGGCGACCGCGAGGTCCGCGATGGTCGAATCCTCGGTCTCGCCCGAACGATGCGACATCACGGCGCTGTAGCCGGCGCGATGCGCCATCTCGACCGCTGCCAGCGTCTCGGTAAGGGTGCCGATCTGATTGACCTTGATCAGGATCGAGTTGCCGAGCCCGTCTTTGATCCCTCGCGACAGCCGCGCCACGTTGGTCACGAACAGATCATCGCCCACCAGCTGGCACTTGTGCCCGATCAGGTCGGTGAGCATCTTCCAGCCGGCGAAATCGTCCTCCGCCATGCCGTCCTCGATGGACACGATCGGGTAGCGGGCCACCAGCTCCGCCAGGTATTTGGCCTGCTGCTCCGGCGAGCGCGTTTTTCCTTCGCCTTCATAGTGGTAGGCGCCGTCCTTGAAGAATTCGGTGGAGGCAGGATCGAGCGCCAGGACGACATCCTTGCCGGCCGTATAGCCGGCGCTCTCGATCGCCTTCATGACCAGCTCGAGCGCGGCATCGGCCGATTGCAGGTTGGGCGCGAAGCCGCCTTCATCGCCCACATTAGTGTTGTGCCCGGCGGCTTTGAGCGCCGCCTTGAGGGTGTGAAAAATCTCCGCGCCGGCGCGCAGGCCTTCGGCGAATGAGCTCGCGCCGACCGGCATGATCATGAATTCCTGGAAATCGATCGGATTGTCGGCATGCACGCCGCCATTGACGATGTTCATCATGGGTACCGGCAAGAGCCGGGCCGCAACGCCGCCCACATAGCGATAGAGCGGCAGCCCATTGGCGGCGGCTGCCGCCTTCGCCACCGCGAGCGAGACGCCGAGCACCGCATTGGCGCCGAGCCGGCCCTTGTTGGGGGTGCCGTCGAGCGCGATCATGGCCTCGTCGATCTTGCCCTGCGCCTGCGCGTCCATACCGCCTATGGCATCGAAAATCTCGCCATTTACCGCATCGATCGCTCGGCGGACGCCCTTGCCCAGATAACGGCTTTTGTCGCCGTCGCGCAGCTCGACCGCCTCGTGCTTGCCGGTGGAGGCCCCCGACGGCACCGCGGCGCGGCCCTTGGAGCCGTCCTCGAGCTCGACGTCGACCTCCACGGTCGGATTGCCGCGGCTGTCGAGGATCTCGCGGCCGATAATGTCCACAATGGCGGTCATGGGGCCCCTTGCCTTCAAGGTGTTGCTGCAGCCGCGCTTGTAAGGGATCAGGAGCCGATCGCAAGGGCTTGGTGACAAAACGATTGCGCGCCTGCCGGCGCCGGCCGATAAGCTGCCCCTTGCCTCGAACTCGACCAAAGTGACACCCATGTCCCGCCAGCCGCTGCTCGGCCGGCCGAGCCGCATCCCCGCTTCGCCGCAGGTCGCCCAGCTCGATCGGGTCGCAAATCCGCATCCCGACACCAATTATCTTGCGCGTTTCACCGCGCCGGAATTCACCACGCTCTGCCGGATCACCGGCCAGCCGGATTTCGCCCATCTGGTCATCGACTATGTGCCGGCGAAGTGGCTCATGGAGTCCAAATCCCTGAAGCTCTATCTCGCCAGCTTCCGCAACCATGGCACCGTCCACGAGGACTGCACGGTCGCCATCGGCAAGAAGCTGGTGGCGCTGCTGCGACCGAGATGGCTGCGCATCGGCGGCTATTGGTATCCGCGCGGCGGCATACCGATCGACGTGTTCTGGCAGTCCGGCAAGCTGCCGGCGGGCGTGTGGGTGCCGGATCAGGGCGTCGCGCCCTATCGGGGCCGCGGGTAGCGAGGCTGGGCGTTCTTGTCCCGGGACCGTTCCACGCACGGAGTTTGGAACGGTCTCCGGCATGATTTTAACCCCTTTGAATTTGCTCGCTTTTCGAGGCTGTTTGTAAGTCGCGGCCGCCGTTTGTAACTTTCGGTCTCGGGCCTCAAGTCCGCGTTTGTTCACGCCGTCGCCTTGGTGACCTTCGCGTGGACCGAAGCGGCCAGCTTCTTGCGGTCCACCGCGTCGGTGTAGTGCTGGATCATCGCCAGCGTCTTGTGACCGGACACGCTTTGCAGCTCGTGGGTGCTCGCGCCCTTCTCGGCGATCCGGCGCATGCCGCCCTTCTTGAGCCCGTGCAGGCGGCAATGCGCCGGCAGGCCGGCCTCGGTCGCCCACTTGGCGAATTCGCCCGCCACCGCATCGGGCGTCAGAGGCCCGCCGCGCTTGCCCACCACGTAGGTCCGCATGCCGATCGCGGGCATGGCGTCTATCGCGGCCTGTAGGGTCGGCGTGATGAGGATTTCGACGTCACGGCTGCGGTGGCACCGCTCGATCTTGAGCCACCCGTCTTTGACATGCTGCGGCGACAGCCGAGCGACCTCCGTGCGGCGCGATGTGGTTTCGAGCGCGAATTCCATCACCAGCCGGGCGGAGGTGCCGAGCGGCCAACGGGCGCGGTACTGCTCGATCTCGTCATCGGTCCACGAATGATGGCCCTTCGACTTCGGCAAGGTGACCTTGATGCCGGCGGTCGGGTCGGTCTTGAGCAAGCTCGGGATCGCGGCTTGCATCAGCATGCGCAAAACCTTCAAGAGCTTTTTCCTGGCCGAAGGCTTGGCCACCCGATCGAGAAGGGCGACGACGACGCGCGGTTCAATGTGGGCAACGCTCTTGGTGCCATGTTGCGCGCGAAACCGCTCGATGATTGGCCGATAGGTCTGGCGCGAAGCGTCGGTCAGCGTCTCGCGCCAGAAGCTCGAAGCGTAAAACTTGACGCACAAGGCATCGACGCTGCCCGGCCCGGTGCGGTCGGCGCCGATCTGCTGCGGCACGCCGAGCGCCGCCGCATAGGCGGCGTTGAAGGCTTCCGACAAAAACGGTCCCGGCAGCACGATCGATCTCTGTCCTCTGCGCCGAAAGACATAGCGAACAGTCTGATTGGTCCGTTGTTTGTTTGCAAAAGCGTTGACGTACTTTGGATACTGCCGGCCCATGCTTCATCCTACTCCGTTTGATCTCGCCGCTTTGTTGTCGAGCTGCGGCGTGCCGCCCTTCTATTTCCTTCCCTCCCGATGCCTGCCTGCTTGATTACGGCGGTGAGCCGATCGAGCGCCGCCGGCACCTCATCGACCGGCAGGCGGCTGATGCAATCGAGCCACGAAGCGACGCCAGCGACGATCTGATCGGGCGTCATCACAGGGGCATGCCGCTCGCGGAAGCGTTGCTGCCGCTCCAGGTTGGTCATTGCACGCGCGCCGATCGGAGGGCGGCCCATGTGGCTGGTCTCAAAGGTAAGGTGTTACGTTAAGCCGAATTATAACGAAACATGCGGGCCGTGGCTACCCCCTTGCCGGCCGGCCCCTGGGGTCGCCGGTGGGCCGTTGGCGCTGTGATTGGCCGCTGGCGCGTGGCCGTCCGTGCGACGGCCGGGGCCGGCCCGGTGCCTGCGGTGGTGACGGTGCGCGACGGAGCGGACAGTCCGCTTTCGGAGGATAACCGGAAAGCTAATGCTCGTTCTGAGGTTTACCGTTCAGGACCCAAACCGGCCGCCAGGACGAACGGGTCGTTCACCGGATTCGTCTCGAAAATACACCTGGAACGGTAGGCGGGCGCAAAAGGGAGCGAGCGACCGCCTTTGAGGCCTATTTTGGTGATGGGTCTTAACGGTAACAGCGGTCGGCTTTGGTGGTATGCTGTCCAGCGGCGAGGTTCTGCCCAGGCGTTGGGTACTGAGGGATAAGACCTGTGTCTGTCGATATCGAGGCAAGCAAGCGGGCGGACCGTTTGGCCGATCTGCTTGAATTGTCCTACGAGCCGATGCTCGTGTGGCGTCTCGACGGGCCGATCGAGGTCTGGAGTGCCGGGGCCGAGCGGCTATACGGGTTTGCAGCCGACGAGGCTATCGGGCAGAGCAGCCACGCATTGCTGCAGACCAAATTCCCGATCGAGTTGAACGAGCTGCGGTCGCGGCTTCGAAACGAAGGTCATTGGTCCGGCGAACTGCGGCATGTCTCCCAGGACGGCCGCGCGGTGGTCGTCGACAGCCGAATGCAGGTATTCGGCGATGACACCGTGCTCGAGGTCAATCGCGACGTCACCGAGCAGAAGCGGATCGAAGCAGCGCTGCGCGAAAGCGAACAGCGGCTGCGGTGGTTGGCAGCCATCATCGAATCCAGCGACGACGCGATCGTCAGCAAGAACCTCGACGGCATCATCACGAGTTGGAACGGCGGCGCGGAGCGAGTTTTCGGCTACACTGCCGAAGAGGCGATCGGCCGGCCCATCACGATCCTCATTCCGCAAGACCGGCTGGATGAAGAGCGGACAATCCTGACCCGCATCAGGCGAGGCGAGCGTATCGACCACTTCGAGACCGTAAGGCAACGCAAGTACGGCGGCCTCGTCACTGTTTCGCTGACCGTTTCCCCCGTCAAGAATGCCGACGGAATGATCGTCGGGGCATCGAAGATTGCGCGGGACATTACCGAGCAGAAGCGGGCTCAGGAGCAGATCGCCACCTTGGCCCAGGAAGCTGAGCACCGCAGCAAGAACCTCCTCGCCAGCGTGCAGGCGACCGTCATGCTCTCCCAGTCCGATACGCCCAAAGGCCTGAAACAGGTGATCGAAGGGCGCATCCAGGCGCTCGCCAGTGTCCACTCGCTGTTCGTCGCGACCCGCTGGATCGGTGCCGAGTTGTCCGCGATCGCCACACAGGAACTCGCGCCTTTTTCGGAAAGGGGCGAACGGCGTGTGCGAATTGACGGTCCGCAGGTCTTGCTTGCGCCCAACGCCGCTCAGTCTATTGCTGTGGCGTTGCACGAGTTGGCGACGAATGCGGCTAAGTACGGGGCGCTGTCTTCGGCCGACGGCCGGGTCGACCTCGAATGGACGCACGCGGCGGACGGGCAGCTTAACTCTTCGCTGGACCGAGACCGGTGGTCCGGCCGTGCAGTCACCGACACGCCAAGGCTTTGGTAGCAGGATCATCACACAGATGATCAGCCAGCTGGACGGCAAGGCTCGCTTTGACTGGCGTACCGAAGGGCTCATTTGCGAAATCACCTTCGGACTTGAGGGCGGTCTTCACGCCCACCAGTGACGGCACCGCATTGATCTCTGAATGTCCGCTATTGGCCTACCTGGGCCCATCTCGGACCTTCGGTAAGGTCCCCGATCCGGCCGCTATCGGGTGACAAGCGGACACTCCGGGATGGCGATCCCTCCGCAATCGGTCGCAAGGTACTGTGAGGCCCTCCCCGAAGGGCGGGGGCCGCGCGACCGCACCCTTCGCGGATATTTGCCATCGTGAAATGTGCGGTTTGGTTGAGGCTCCCTTGCGCTGGAGCTGGCGCCGAGGGCAAGGTTCCCGTCCATGAGCGAATTGGCGACACCCGAGGACCGGCAGCGCAACGGGCGCGCATTGGTCACCTCGACCGCATTGGCGGGGCATTTCGGCGTGTCGCAGCCGTACATTTCAAAGCTGATGGCGGAGGGTGTGATCGAGCGGCTGCCTGGTGGCCGCTTTGACCAGGATGTGTGCCGCCTTGCCTATCTGCGCTGGTTGCGCGACCCGGCGCGCCGGTCGGCGCGCACGCAAGCCGATGCCGATTACGTCAAGGTCAAGACCGAAATGTTGCGACTGCGGTTGCTGGAGAAGCGACGCGAGCTGGTTCCGGTGGCCGACCTGAAGGAGCTGATCGATACCTTCGTCGGCCTGGTGCTTACGAAGCTCGGCGGCCTGCCCGCGCGCGTGGCCGGTACCGACCTCGGTGCGCGCAGAAAGGCGGAGGCCGTGGTGATCGAGCTAAGGCGCGAGATCGCAACGGCATGCAACGAAATGGCTGACCAGTGCGGGGAGCCGGACGAGCCATAGGCGGCTTCGACAATCGAAAGGAGGCGCGCGCCGGCGTCGTTGCTCGAAGCGGTGACCTCGAAGGTCCGCTTTCGGAGGCAGATCGAAAAACATATGCTCGTTCTGAGCTTTACCGTTCCTGACCCATCTCGGAAGTCGAAGTTGCCCGCAGACATCCCGTGCCTGCCTGGTGCTTGTCAGACTTTGCCGGCAACTCGAATTGGAAAATCGTCCCTCTGTTGACACCTAGCGACACCCAAAAAACTGGCCGTTGTAATTCTCGATGATCGAATGGCAGATGGAAGTCCCATTCCCGTCCCACGCTCCTTAATCGCAAAGTGGGTTGAAAATTCGCTTGCGGTTAGATGGGTCATCCAAAAGGTCATGGATGAATGGAGCCCGCCTCAGTTTGCGGCCTAATTGAGGCGCCGCGCGCCGCCTCGCAGAACAGTGTGGCGTCGCGGACGATTCGTCGCGCCTCGATGCGCGATCGGGCTCAATCGATCCTCGGTTTTTGATCTGGATCAAGAGTGGGCATTCAACGATCCGCAAAAATACCACTTCATGCGGACTGAAATAGCGGAGGTAGAGCGCTTGCCGAAGCACGGATCGGACATGATCCATGTGTCGGCATCCGTGTCGGCCGAGTTGCTCCGCTTCTGAACATGCCGGCTGGACGCAACGCGCCAGCCAACAAAGGAGAAGTCAATATGAACCTTGCTCCGAAACTCTTGGCTGCATCCCTGTTTGCTGCAACTTCATTCTGGCTCGCGGGCCCCGTACACGCCGTGCCAATGGGGATGGGGCTTGGCCTCAAGGATGCCGTTACTCCGGCTGCTGAGACCGTGCGCTTCGGCGGTGGAGGCGGCGGCCGCGTTGGCGGTGGCGGCGGCCGCGTCGGCGGTGTCGGCCGTCCGGGCGGCATCGGTGGCGTCGGCGGCGTCGGACGTCCTGGCGGCATCGGCGGCGTCGGCGGCGTCGGACGTCCTGGTGGCATCGGGGGTGTTGGAGGCGTCGCGGGGGTTGGCGGTCCCGGCCGCTGGAACGGTGGCTATTGGCGGCCGGGTTACGGCCTCGCGGCCGGAGCCGTAGGCGGTGCAATCGCTGCCGGCAGTTACTACGGTGGTTACGGTTACGACAACTACGGCTACGACAACGGCTACTACGGCTCGGGCTCCGGATATGCTGACTACTGTGCACAACGCTTCAAGTCGTACGATCCGGCCTCGGGAACCTATCTGGGCTATGACGGCATTCGCCATCCATGCCCCTGATAGGGCAGGACGTGAGCTGCTTAGTCGATCGAGACGCCACTCGGCCCGACGGCACGGCTGACTACGCAGTCGTCGGGTCGGCGGCACGGGGGCCTGACCTCGAAGATCATAGTTCTGCGCGGGCAGAAACTCGCTTCACTGTATCCGCGCTGCAACTGACGCCGAGCCCCCTGGGCCTTGCTCGGACGCAAGCCGCTGGAAAAGCGCTCTCGCCGAATGTCCGGTCCTGGCCCCGAAGCGGCGGTTCGCTGCGATGCCGCGATACGTCCGGAATCGGGGGTGAAGCGGACCCGATGTGCTCGCGATGAGCATTTCGGGTCATGACCCAATTCGGACCTTGCGCGAGATTGCGACTGGGACCGCGATTCGGGGAGAAGCGGACCTTGGACTAGGCATGGGAGCAGGGCGGGTGCGGCGCCGCTCACGCGCGAAGCACGGAACGGGACCGGCTACCGCACCTGCCCCTGGGGGCCGGTTGTTCTACGCGATGGCCCGCAAAACGGACCCGTCGGGGCTATTCGACGGGGTATTTCTGTAGCGGACCGTGAATCTGCCGGATCACTTTACCCTGAGATTTTCGGCCGACGTTTTGCCTTTGTTGGCGACCTCTTGATACTCGACAATCTGCCCTTCATTCAGACCGCTGAGGCCGGCACGCTCGACTGCGGAGATGTGGACGAACACGTCCTTGCCGCCGCCACCCTGCGGCTGAATAAATCCGTACCCCTTTTGCGAATTGAACCACTTCACGGTACCCGTCGCCATCGTTGTCTCCAAAAGATTGCGCACAAACGCGCCTGCCGCCGGCGCGACTATCGCGCGGGTCGCAGATTCGAATTCGAATGGACTCAAATCTAATCGCTCGTCTTGGTGTCTTTGAGCGAAAAAACAACGAGCGGTGGATAGTCTGTGAATATCCCCATCATCGTACCGGCTCACATTTACGATCCGCCACTCCGTTACCGATGCTGGTGCTATCATGCTAATGTGCAGCGTCCGTTGTAGAGTGCTTTCGGGCGCACGCGAGTTGTCGGAGCGTACCGTACAAGGCCCTGCTGCCCCCCAGCAGGGCCTCTAATTTGTGGGCCGCCTGACCGACCGACGATTTCACCCGACGAGCCGTTATCCCGGCGGCACCGGCCGCAGGCAGGGCTCGTCTACGCGGGCGAATACGGTCGGGTCAAATCCAGCGTCGCCGGTGAACGAGCCACGATGTCACCTTCGTCAATACCGGTTGATACTATACCTAAGTATACTACAAGTTCCTTGAGTGAGCTGCACCCTCCAGTCCTCTTCAGAGAAAGCATGGAGGGGGGTCAGCATGAAATCGCTTGTCTTCAAGCGGTCGATCATCATCGCGGGCCATAAGACCAGCGTCAGCCTCGAAGATGCGTTTTGGAATGAACTCAAGCAGATTGCATCTAGGTGCGATCGTACCTTGTCGGAAATGGTTGCCACGATCGATACGGAGCGGGCCCACGGCAATCTGTCATCCGCCATTCGCCTTTTCGTGCTTGATCACTATCGCAATACGAGAGGGCGGCGGACTCAGGCAGACGACCATGGAGGCAATGACCGCATTGATCACGCTCGAAATCAAAGCGTTGTCGATGAGACTGCGCGACTCACGAAGCGGATCACGCGCTCATCAAAATGAAAGACCGAGGCAGAGTTGATCCCGGTGATATCGACCGTATCTTTGACGCCTTCTCACGACCAAGCCCAAACGGATAGGGATTCGGCTGCGGTTCCGCATGGCTCCATCTTTCACGTGGTCCCGCCGATAGCCGAAGGGGTGGCCGACCGATGAACGGACAGCCCGAGCCGCAGTCGGTGGTGTTCGTTGTTGACGATGACCCATCCACCGGCAATGTGTTGCAGCTTCTGTTCCGATCGGTGGGGTTGCGGGCCGAGGTCTACGCTTCAGTCGCCGAGTTTCTGCAGAGAAAGCCGGCGGATATTCCCTGCTGTCTCGTGCTCGATGTCAGGTTGCCGGGCTTGAGCGGTCTCGATTTGCAGACTGAATTGGCCAAAGCCGATAATCAGATTCCAATCGTCTTCGTGTCCGGTTATGGCGATATTGCCATGACCGTGAAGGCCATGAAGGCCGGAGCCATCGAGTTCTTGCTTAAGCCATTTCGCAATCAGGATATGCTTGATGCCGTCCGCCTCGGACTTGAACGGGATCGCATCCGCCGTGAACGCGAAAAGATATTTGCCGATGTGCGGGGCAAGTTCGCGAGCCTGAGCCTGCTGGAGCAGAGGGTGATGGGATTCGTCACTGCCGGACTGATGAACAAGCAGATTGCGCACGAAATGCAATTGGCCGAGAACACCGTCAAGGGTTACCGCGCGAGGGTCATGCGGAAGATGGGGGCCAAATCATTGGCCGAGCTCGTGCGAATGGTGGATAACTTGGGGATACGTAAGAAGCTTGGCCCCCTATCTGAAGCGGCAGCCGCTCCAGACAAAAGGGCGACGCGGCCATGAAAGTCCTACACAAAACCGGCCTGCCGCAGTTCGATCAAGAGAGCTTTAATAAGGGCTTGTTGGAAGGCTCCCGTGGCGGCGTATGGTGGCCCGGACCAGGGACCGAGCCCTTGTCTTACACGGTGGGCTATCAGGAATCTGGGGCGCGAAATCCAAGAACCGAGCCAACGGTTCGGCGGTCAGCTAAGGCGCTACCGAGGTGATCGAATAGGTTATCGTGCTGCACCGCGAGAGTCAGGTCCTGGGCCCAACTCGGACCTTCGGCAATGTCCGCGATCCGGTCGCTAGCGGGTGAAAAGCGGAACACTCGACAACCTCCGACGATGGCCGCCTCGTGAGGTGGCGCGAGAGCGGGAATGCTCGCTACCCGCCCTCGCGCCCGTGCCGCCGAGAGGATCACTGCCCCGGCGACACGATCTCATCGCCCCCCTGGCATCAGGACATCGACCGTCATTCCCGCGATGGTGGGCGGCGGCGCGACGGCAGGGCGCACGAGCAACCGAACGGAGAGCAAGGCGGCCGGAGAAATGTCGCTGCGGTGCTCGACTTGGCCCGCGCTCTGCCATGCCAGCTCCGCCTCCTGCCGTTCGATGTACGTCAGGTCGCCAAGAACCGCCGCCTCCTGCTGTTGCCGCGCCTCAACGCTCAGCGCGGCGGCATCGTCTGCCTCGGCATCGATCTCCGCGTCGAGTTGTTTGACAAGTGCGTCTTTGAACGCCCAACAAATCAGCGCGACCGCATCCGCCGTCTCATGGAACGCGACCGCGCCCGGCGTTGCGTTGTGAACCATCGTGCGCAATTGCAGCGCCGGAAACTCGATGTCGCCGTCGTGCTCGATCAGCGCGCCGACATTGACCGCACCGCGCTGCGCCAGCGCCTCGATCTGCGCTCTTGCCCTCGCCTTGCAGTAGCTCGCCGGGTACGGCGCGCTCCGGATGCGATGCAGATCGGCGCGCAATTCTCGAACACGCCGGCGCAGCCGCTCGACGCCATCGGCGAGGCTTTCGTTCTTGAGCAGCTTCGGCGCCTCGATTTCCACCGGCTCAAGCACGGTTCCCGCCGGCTTGCCTCCGTCCCGAAGCCATGTCGTCACCTGCGACAACACGGCGTTCGCCGTCGCCACCGCCGCTGATCGCGCCGAGTGCAAATCCTCAAGCCGCTTGCTCACGGCGGCGGTCCGTTCGGCCTCGCATCGCGCAACAGCAACAGAAACGTGGTCATCGGGCATGCCGAAGCCGCCAAGCTGCGGGGGATCGAGCAGGCGCTTCAACCTCTGCGCCGCTGCCTGTTTCTCAGTGGACGCCTCGTGGCGTGCCCCCCAATCGGGGAGCAAATTTCTGGCGTCATCGGCGCGTAGCTGCAACTGGCGAAGCCGCTCGGCGGCGGCGGGCGGCAACCATGCCGCCGGATCGTGGTGGGCAAAGTTTGCTGCCGACCTTGGCGCATAATCCGCCGGCTGCGCCGGTTGGAATCCCGTGTCTGTCATGGTTTCAGTCTCCGGTCTCGACATGCTCGAGCAAAGCACCGGCCGTGGCCAACGAAAAGCTCCAGGCTGGCGAAGGTCGAGCGGGCACGTTGGAAGCTCGGGCGCGTGCTCGCGAAGATGGATCGCCAGCACGTTGCCGGGCCAGGACGCGGCAAGGCCGGCGGGAAAACCAAGGTTCCCGACGAACCTTCGTTTATCGGATTTCTCAAGGAGATCGGCTTCGACAAGACCGCCGCGATGGTGGCCCAGCGGGTCAGCGCGCCAGCGCCGCCCGGATCAACGTTTCGCTCGGCGTCGCGTCGCGCGATTTCAAGATCGCCCACAGCAGCTCGTCGATGCGTCCAGCGTGTCGCGCCGGGCACGTCGCCTCGACGCGGGTGCGCTGCCATGCGCCCGCCCTGTAGCGAGCGAGCGCGGAATGCAGGTAGCGCGCCGCCTCGCGCCCGCTCATGCCGACACAGAAGCGAGCGGCAGCCTCGCACAGCAATCGGTCGCGATCAGCGAGCGCGGCGAGCAAGGCGACCGAACGGTGGCCGCGACCGTCAGGCAATAGCGGATGGCGAAGCGGCTTCATCCGAAGTGGGCTCCAGGCAGCGCGGGCTGCAACGCTGTCGCCGCCGCGCGCTCCAGCGTCTCAACAGGAAGATCGGCCTCCCAGCACTTCCGGCAGACACCGCACGCGCTCGCCGATGGTGGTTTGGCGACCGCTGGCGTGGCGAGCAGCAGCGCCCCGACATGCTGCCGGTTGACGATCCACGCCGAGCAGACGATGCAATGCCGGACCCGCGTCGAAAGCCCATCAAGCCACCAGCGGGCGGCGCGCTGCAGCCAGGGCGCGGCGTCAAGCGCCGGATCGTTGGGTTCAATCAAATACGTCAGAAGCTCGCGGCAGGCTTCGCGACGAAAACGAGCGATGTCACGGCGGCGGTCGTGGCGGCTCATAGCGGCGGCTCCTTGGCGGCCTGCAGCATCTCAGAAGCCCTCGATGAAGTTTTATGTAAAATCAAAACTTTTGATGTAGGTCACAATCGCTGGCTTGCCGCCCTTGTAGTGTTGACGCACACACGAGGGTTACTCGTTCCCGGCGCGGCTTGCACTCTCCGGACTCCTTCGCCGCGCCGGGCTTTTTATTTGGACCGCGACCCGCCTCCTCCCCACAGGGCGGGCCTGCGTGGCCCCGGCGCGCGGTGTCGCGTCCCTCCCCGTGAGCCTCACCCGGCGCCGGGGCCTCCAATGCGCGGCCACCGGGGCCTGGCAACATGGGCGACCTAATTATCTACACGCTGGGCGCAATTGGCATCGCCTTCGGCGTCATCGCGTGCATCGTCATTTTGATGCTCGTGATTTAGCCGCGGCCTACTCGCTGGCGGCCAGCACCAGCCTGACCAATCTTTCGGACGGCACATGGTCGCGCAGCCTCAAGATCGCCCACAGGATTTGCTCGATCCTTCCTCGGTGTCGCTCCGGGCATTGCTCCGCGCTTCGATCGCGCCTCCAACCGCCCGATCTATATCGAGCGATCTTGGTCTGCAGCATCGCCGCCGCTTGACGGTCGCTCATGCCAACACAGAAACGGCGTGCGGCCTCGATCAGCAAGGCATTCCTGTGCGCGATTGCGGCCTGTGTTTCAGGAAGACGCCGGCCGCGGAGAACACTATGGCGAAGCGGCGCGGTCACGGATCGTCATCCGCGAAGCCGCGCGCGCCGAGCTGGCGGTGCAGGGCATCGAGCGCCAACGCCTCGATTGCTTCAGGCGTTGTGTTGCTCAAACATTCGAGACATACGGCGCTGATCGCCATGCTGCCGGGCGGCGCATGGCCGGCGAGCTGGTCGGGGCAGGCGTCGTTCCACGCGATCAGTGCTTCGGCCGCTTTCAGGGTGTCACTCATGGTCGCTCCTGTCACGGCTGCCTTCCAACTGCTTCCAACTGGTTTTGGCTGCCGGGTAGTTGGAAGGCCGGCTGGTGGCACCGAATTCGACACAGCGCCTTCAAGGGCGCCGCGCGGTCTTGGTCTTCAGAAGGCGACACTTCTCCAAGGCCACCACATTTGGCGACCGAAACCAGCGATAGCCGCCATCCCATCTCGCCCCCGGCATGTACTTCGCGCGATCCTCCACCGGCAGGGTGATTTCCCGCGCGAAGGCGTGCTCGGCCTCATACTCGGCGAGCGCTTGGATCATCATCAAACTACCTGCCATCAGCGCCCCCGTTTTGACGCTAAAGAGAGACCTATAGACTAAGTATATATAGAAGAGACTTAGACCGTATGGGCAACTGGAGCACAATCTGTTGCGCCTGGCGCACAATGAAGACTTCGCGATTGTGCTCTAGGACGCACAATGGACGGTCACCAGAGGCGACTTTCGCTGGCGCCTATCCACCGTAATTAGGCCGAGCTGCTCGAGCTCGCGCAGGGCATCCCTCTTGCGATACCGGCTAACACCATCCTCGGCCAACATCCCGTTGGCCAAGGGGAAGGGCTGCCCGCCTCGCTTCCAATGTAGGTGGAGCACGTACATGGCCACCCTATAGGTCGAGATATGGCGCGCGCCGGAAAGGCGCTCGATCCAGGTCCACGGGACCCGAACGAACTGCTGCCGCCGCCTCTGGATTTTCGCGGGCACCACTCGACGTTCGACCACCGCCTCCGGGGTCAGGGCATGCTGCTTCAGGTCCGCATAGGGGTCGTCGTCCATCATGCCGTTAGCCTCACGGGCGGCCCCCGCAACAGCTTGGTGACGCGGTCCCACATGACCCGGCCACGGTCGTCCATGTAGCGCCCTGGCCACCGCGTGATTGAAACGTCCGTCCCGAGTTCGAAGCCGCCGAGCACCACCCGCGATGCCTCGGCCATGGCGGCCCGAGTGGTGGCGATGTCCGCCTCGAGCCGCTCGAGCGGCGCACAGATCAAGACGGCATCGTGCACCGGTGCACAGACCTCAATCCCGCGCTCGGTTGCAAGGCAGCAGGCCAGACGCAGCATTTCGGCACCGTTGCCCTGCATGGGAAAATTCCGCAACGACCGGGGGTTGGGCTTCTCGCCAATGTGGATGGGCCATCCGAAGACGGTATGTAGCCGCCCGGTGAGCATGGCGGTGTCGACGGCTGCATCCGACCAGCGCCAATAGGTTCGGTAGGTGTCGCGGTGTGCCCGCAAGAGGTCCCGCGCAACTATGGGCGGTTGGCCGATCCGGCCGGCGAGACTGTCCGCCTCCATGCCGTACTGAACCCCCAGCGCGCACGTTTTGAACAGCTCGCGGGTGCTGCCGTGGCTTTCCTTGGTGCCGTCAGGCGGCACGGCTCCGGCCTGCTTTGCGAAAGCGAGATAGGGATCGCCGGATTTGTAGGCCGCCTGCATGAGCGGATCGCCACTGAGCGCCGCTGCGATGCCGAACTCCTGCTGCCGCCAATCGATGTAGGCAGCGCCAAAGCCTTGTGGAGGTTTGATCAACCCGCGCAACCAGACGCTGGGGCCGAAGATAAACTTGGAATTGCTCGGCGCATTGCGCGACGACCGTGCGCGGAACGGCGACAACAAGCACCTATTGCGTCCATCGTGCCCCACGGCGAGATCATTAAGCCGTAAGTCAGACAAACTGCTGCGCAGCTCCCGCAATGGGGACACCTGCGGGTAAGCCTTTGCCTGTTCGCGAAAAGTATTGTCGCTGAGATTGAGCTGCCCGCTTTCAAGTCTTGGCCAGGGAATTCCCTGGACCGCGAGCCAATTGCCGAACCTATCGTGCTTGAAGGTTCGACCGTCATATACGCCGTAATCGCGATCGATCTCGGCGATGAGCTGGTCCTGCATGCCCGTCCAGCCCTGCCGCAACTGATCCAGCATCTCCACATCAATCGGGACGCCAGTATGTTCCATCGCGCTCACAGCCGCCATGTAACCACCTCGCCGAAGGCGTCGAGCATTAGGCCAGCCCGCGCAGCCGCTTGATCACAGGATGGTCGATATCCGTAATGAGATGATCTTTGAAGGCGATCCTGATCAAATCCCAGAAACTGAGGTCCGGCCATTCCGGTTCCGCCAACGTGCTTTGAGCCTCATAGATGTCATACGCACCCAGGTTCATGTTCGCCTTGATGCGGACCCAACCCCGCTCGGCCCGGTCGGTCGCATCGCGGCTCGACCGCCACCAATCCAGGTCCTTACCGTCCGGACCGGGGAGCCTGACCGGCCAAAAGAAGACGTTGCCCTGTTTGTTGATCGCCAAGAACAACGTCTTGTTGACAATCTCCCCCATCAATTCGGGCACGAGATGGGCGGTGACGATATATTCCTCGCGTTCGTCTTTCAGCTCAATGATGGGGAAGTTCTCGCGGTATTCGCTACCCGGGTGAACACGAACAAAATCCTGGGCGCCGGGCTTCCGGACCGGAACGGTGGTCAGGACCTTCTTTACCCCGACCGTCTCCGTGAACGATTGGCTAAGACGAAGATTTTCGGGCGAGAACGGGTCCAAAATTTCGTTGGGGGGATTATTAGGCTCGACCGCCTGTATGCTCGGCTTGATGATCATGTGATGCCTCCAAATTGGTTTAAAAGTTCAGTAGATGTGAAACATCGAACCATGCCGGGGTCGCCACCCCGGCGCGGCTCAGCTCTTTTCGGAGGCCCTCGCGCGTAGCGTTCGAGCGGTGCAGAGTTGGATAATTCGGAAAATTGCTTAAATGCGGACCGCGCATATGATGCGGTAGGACAAGCTGAGTTGTCGTCACGGCCGGCGGCCGGGCGAAGTGCCCGGACCGTTTGTAACTCTGCCGGAAAGCCTTTTGCCCTCAATAGGGTCGCGAGGGGCTGTTTGTAACTATAAGCCCTTGATATTGTTGATTGCGTGACTCTGGAACGGTCCCGGGTCAAGCCCGGGACAAGTGTGCTCACCGCCCCGCGACCGTCGCCAAGAGCGCCCGCATGGCTTGGCCCGGATCGGCTGCCCGCATCACCCCGCCCATGACCGCGATGCCGGCCGGGCCGGCGGCCAGCACCTCGGCCACCCGGGCCACATTGATGCCGCCGATGGCGAGGATCGGAACGCGCGCCGCCCGGGCAATCTCGCCCAGGCCCTTGCGGCCGATCTCGGGTCCGTAGCCGGGCTTGCTCGCAGTCTCGAAGGCGGGACCTGCGACCGCATAATCGACGGCGGCGGGATCAATCGCCTCGGCCTCGGTGACGGTGTGGATCGAGACCCCGATGAGCGCGCCCGGTCCCAACAGGGCGCGGCTGCGAGCCGGATCGCTGCCGGCGGGCAAATGCACCCCGTCGGCCCCGCAGGCTTTGGCCAGCGCGGCCTCGCCGTGCACCGTAAGGCGGGCGCCATGGCGCCGCGCGGTCGGCAGCAAGGTGCGCACCAGCGCGACCTGATCGTCGGCCGCGAGGTCTTTCTCCCGCACGCTCACCCAGCGGCACCCGGCCGCGAGCGCCGCCATCACCACCTCGGCGAGCGGCAGCCGGGCCTGCTGGCGGTCGGTGACCAGAAGCAGCGGCGGATCCGGCAGCCTCACGTCCCCACCAGCCCGAATTGCGGGCTCGACGGCTCGGCATGGCTGAGCTTGGGAATCCGTCCGGCCAGCCGCGACAGCCGCCCGGCCGTGACGGCGTCGCGCATGCTGGCGGCCATCATTACCGGATCGCGCGCCTTCGACACGGCGGTATTGAGCAGCACCGCGGCGCAACCGAGCTCCATGGCAAGCGCCGCATCCGAGGCGGTGCCGATGCCGGCGTCGAGCACCACCGGCACCGGAGAGCGCGCGCAGACGAGCTCGATGAGATGCGGGTTGGAGAGGCCGAGCCCCGAGCCGATGAGCGAGCCGAGCGGCATCACGGCGGCGGCGCCCGCATCGGCGAGCTTGCGGCAGACCACCGGATCCTCGGTGCAATAGGGCAGCACCGTGAACCCTTTGCTCACCAAAAGCTCGGTCGCCCGCAGCAATTCCTCGGTGTCCGGATAGGCGAGCTCCCGGTCGCCGATCACCTCGAGCTTGATCCAGCTGCAGTCGAGCGCCTCGCGGGCCAGCTCGGCGGTGAGCACCGCGTCCTTGGCGGTCTGGCAGCCGGCGGTGTTGGGCAGGAAATGGATGTGCTCGGGGATCAGGTCGACCAGGCTTTCGTCATCGCCGGCGAGGCTGATGCGCCGGATCGAGGCCGTCACCATCTGGGTTCCGCTCGCCGCGACCGCATCGAGCATCAGCTTGCGGTTGGGATAGCCGGCGGTGCCTAAAAACAGGCGCGACCCGAATTCGCGGCCGGCGATGATGAGCGGGTCGGATACTTTTGGCATTTGCTGGACGGACATGGAGCAGCTCCGGATACGATCAACCACCTTGGCGCGCGCGCACGATCTCGACGTTGTCGCCGGGCCGCAGTGGCGTTTGCGGCCAGGCCGCGCGCGGCACCACGGCGCCGTTGAGCGCGACCGCGATCCCGCGTTGCGCGACATCGACCGCCTTCTCTTCCAGCAGCGCCGCCAGCGTGCCGGCGACCAGCGGCTCGTCCGCGCCGTTGATCCGGATTTGGGCGCCAGCTTGCGTCATGTGAGCATCCGTCATGGCGCCATTCTACTCCGCGGCCTTGGCCGGCGTGAACCGCTCCATGCCGAACGGCCGGATGGCGGGATCGAGCGTGCCGTCGAGCACCAGGCGCGCGATGGCGTCCGCCGTCACCGGCGCCAGCAGGATGCCGTTGCGGTGGTGGCCGGTGGCATAGACGAGCCCGTCGAGCGACGCCGGTCCGAGGATCGGGGCATCGTCGCGGCTGCCCGGCCGGTGGCCGACCCACATTTCGTCGATCGGCAATTCCTCGATGGCGGGCACCGCGCGCCAAGCCGCTTCCAGGAGCGTCAGCAGGCCGCCGGCCGTGAGGGTGGAATCAAATCCCTTCTCCTCCACGGTGGCACCGATAATCAGCCGGCCGTCGAGGCGCGGCACCATGTAGATGCCGGGCCCCCAGATCACGTGATTGACCAGCGGCGCTGCCGGATCCATTCGCAGCGCCAGCATCTGGCCCTTGATCGGACGCACCGGCGGGCGTGCCTGCGGCGGAAGCTCCGCAATGCTGGCGGCGATGCCGCGCGACCAGGCGCCGGCCGCCAGCACCACGGTATCGGCCGCAGCTTTACGCCCATCGGCCAGCACGATGCCGTCGACGCGCTTTCCGGCGACGGAGATCGTGGCGACCGGTTGATGCTCGTGGATGGTGGCGCCCGCCGCCTGGGCGGCGATCCGCAACGCAGTCGCGAGCTTGCGGTTGTCGACCTGATGGTCCTGCGGGCTGAACACTGCGCCCGCGAGCTTGCCGGCGAGATGCGGCTCGCGCCGCCTGGTCTCGGCAGCGGTAATCCACTGCAGCGGCAGATCGAGCTTCTTCTGGAACTCGAGATGATGGAACAGCCGCGCCTGGTCGTCGGCGGTGAGCGCGATGACCAGCGTGCCCTCGCGGCGCAGCTCCACGTCGATGCCGGAGGCCTGCTCGAGCTCCCGCGCGAATGCCGGCCAGCGCGCCTGGCTGTCGCGCCCGAGCGCCACCAGCGCCTCCTCGCCGGGCTCGGCCTCGGCGCAGGCCGCCAGCATGCCGGCCGCCGCATGGGTGGCCCCGGCGCCGGCCGCGCCCTTGTCGAACACCGAGACCGCGACCCCGCGGGCCGCGAGCCGCCAGGCAATGCCGAGCCCGACCACGCCGGCCCCGATGATGGCGACGGTCTTCGGCTTGACGATCGGCGAAACGCTGGCGGTCAACAGGCGGCTCCCTTCGCTGGCATGACCCAGACAGAAGTACCCTCCGCAAGTAGTATCAAGGGGTTACACTGTCAAACTACTCTATTGGTGCCATTGGCACCATTGGGCTTTTGGGCGCGATGTCAAACCCGGATCAGGCCCACAGCTGAGCGACCACCCCCCTACAGCTGCGGCTCGATCTGGAACTCCTCGATGGCCTTGGCGATGGCGACCTGCTCATCCGGGACGTAGACCATTCCGATCTTGGCAGGCCCCTTGCCGCGGAGTGAACTGCGTGCCGCCTGACAATCCGGATTCTTAAGTTTTGTCAGGCAGCCGTCAGACTGCCTCGCCTAAAATGTGGGCGGGGTGGGATTATGCCGGCATATCGGTTCTATTACATAAACTCGGACGGCCACATTGCTGGGCCACCTCCGGTCGTCGTGTTTCCAGATGATCACGCGGCCATCGCGGCCGCCCGAGCACTCCTTGAGGATAAGCCCATTGAGGTCTGGGAGGGCGCGCGCGTCGTCATCCGGCTTGAGCCCAACCGATAGATGCCCGGAACTATGATGACAAGGACACGTTAACTTCCATCACCGGCAGCGGCATTGCGCCAGGCGTCGGTTGACTGAGAGTTCGGTAGCGCTCCCGCCTGTATCAAAGGTAGCGGCACCATGCCGGATTACCGCGTTTACATCCTCGATTCAGACGGGCGTTTCGCTGACACCGTTCCACTCGAATGCGCCGACGATAACGAGGCCATGAAACGGACGGAACAGCTTGTTGACGGTCACGACGTTGAACTTTGGCAACGCGACCGCAAGATAGCCAAGTACGTCCGCAAGCCCGCGCGATGACCCAAGGGAGCGACCGAAAAGAGCTGGAACGGCGATTAGAGCAGGCGCGCCGGATGGTGAAGGGGGCTGTTGATCCGCTCACTATAGAGCGGATTACGCGGCTGATCCGCGAGCTTGAAGAACAGTTACGGTAGGCCGCCTCAGTTGGCGGCCTCGTCTCATTTTAACCGCGCTCCTGATGCTCGCCGCTGAGCCGCCAGTCGCCCTTGCGGTTGCGGCGCAATCTGGAACTCCTCAACGGCCTCGGCGCTGGCTTCCTGCTCATCGGCGGGGCGCCCCCACGATCCCGGACTGCGAGTAAGATCAACAAACGGTCGAGGCAGCCAAAAGAGCGCTAGACGGCCACGCGGTTGAGCTATGGAACGGTCCGTTCCGGATAGCCAAGCTCGAACCCGAATAGGGCGCCTCAGCAGGCTATCTCTCATGGAACTTGGCCGCAGTGGCCCGCACAAGGGGATAACGCTCTCAGTCCAGTGCCGCGACAACGAAGCTCCGGGCGCGCAAAAGGCCGCCCACCGGGCGGCCTTTCCTTGTGTCGACCTGTGCGCTTAGTTCGTGACACAGACCTTCTCGGTCTTCATGCCGGTCTCGGCATCGGTCCTGGTCTTGAACATATTTCCCAGAACGGTGACCTCGGTGGTGGTGGGCCTCTTTTCCACGATCGTGCACTTCTTCGTCTTTGCGTCCTGGACAACGTAGTATTCCGTGGTGGTCTGAGCGGCCGCCGGAATGACGGCTGCGGCGCTGATCGCTACGAGCATGGCAGAGCAGCAGATAATCGCGCTTTTCATTGATGTTCTCCCTGGTTGTTGTTGGATAGCGAAGACCCAACTCTTTACGAGGGACGATGTTCCAGGGCTCTCATCAATCCCGCATGGATGAACGGGCATTCATTTGGCAACGAAAAAAATCGCTAACGGCGAAAGACGTTCCTCGATATGGCCTGCGCCTGGACCCTGGCGGCGGCGCAGCGATGGCGGAGTCGTAGACGATGGGGCGTTCGTGTCTGCCGACTTCGCCGCGATCGCTTTTGTCGCCTTGTGGTCCGGCTGGCCCCTGGGAACCGGCCTCGCCCTGCGGGCCTGCCGATCCCGGCGACCTGGAAGGGCCCGATGGACCTTGCTCTACCAAGCAGCCGAGAAGCAAAGCGAACGCCAGAATAGCTGTGAGCAGTTCTGGGCTACGCATGGGTTGCCCTCTGGCCTGGGTGGCAACCCTTGCCGTTTGTTCGTTCTTATTGCGCGCAAACCGTTTCGATCCCGCCGTCTGGAAGATTTGGAGCTGAAATCTGCACGCGATCGGCGTCGCCCAAATAAGCAAATGACCCTATGGAACTAACTACACCGAGGCCACGTTGAAATGACGGCTCATGTCATTTGCCTGGAGGCGACAATGAACGGTCTCATCTATCTGGTCGGCCTAATCGTCGTGGTCATGTTCGTTCTTTCATTCCTTGGCCTTCACTAAGGAGTGGAAAAAACCATGACCGAGCAACCTTATCGGGCCGATCTTTCGGCACCGCCCCGTACCGACCTGGCCCCAGCCGTTCCGTCCCACTCGCACTATCTGCACTGGACTCCGGTCCTGGCGGGCGCGATCGTGGCCGCAGCGCTTTCCTTCGTCCTGCTCTCCTTCGGGTCGGCGATCGGACTGGCGGTCGGCTCGCCGTCATCCAGTTGGCGGGATACCTCCTCGGCCTTGGCGCTTCTCGGAGGCCTATGGTTGTTGCTGACGGCGCTCGCAAGCTTCGGACTGGGAGGATATCTGGCCGGGCGCCTGCGAACCTCCTGGAGCGTTGCCGACCCCCACGAGGTCGAGTTTCGCGACGGGATCCACGGGCTCCTGATGTGGGGACTTGCGATCCTGATCGGAGCGGTACTCGCATTTGCCGCCACCAGAACGTTGGCGGCGCGAGCCGACCTCACATCGCCTACGGCCTCGACCGCGGAACCGCTGCTCGCTTTCGAGCTCGATCGGTTGTTTCGATCAGACCGCAGGCCCGCAGATGCCGGCAACGATACCGAGATCCGCGCCCAGGCCGCGAGGATCATCACGGCAGGCCTCGGCCATACCGGGATGGCACCCGATGACCGGGCCTATCTGATACGGCTGGTGGCGGCCCGAACGGGTTTGCCCCAACCAGATGCGGAAGGGCGCGTCAATCAAACAATTGCCCAATCAAGCGACGCGATCGCAAAGGCGCGGCACGGGGCGGTCATTCTGGCATTCATGATCGCTGCCTCGCTCATGCTGGGCGCGGCGGTGGCGTGGTTGGCGGCGGCTTTCGGCGGGCAACATCGCGACAACGCGGTCGCTCACCGTTTTTGGCACCGCTGGGAAGTTGACCGGATGTTTTTCGTTCGCTAACGCCGCGCCACGACGCCGAGCTTTTGAGAAGGGCGCCGCCTCGGTGGGCTCTTTTTACGATTGTTGTCCGCCAATTTGAGCGCGCCAAATTGCGCCCTTGCAGTTGCAGCGCAATCTGGAACTCCTCAACGGCCTCGGCGCCGGCTTCCTGCTCATCGGCGGCGTAAACGATGCCGAGGAGGTCGGCGCGGATGTCGTCGGTCGTATCGGACACCGTGATCGCGCCCGGGAGCTCAACAACAACGAGCTGATCAAGAGATTCTATCTGGACTCTCGAGTCGAATCTATTTCTCGCCGCGTGTTGACCGCCGCTTCCAGCGCGGCCGCCAGGTCGGTCTGGCTGTAGGGCTTTGCCAGCCGGCGAAACTCGATGGCGGTGTGGGTCGGCAATTCGGCGTAGCCGGTCGCCAGCACGACCGGCAGCCAAGGATGCGTCCGTTGCAGCTTCACGGCGAAGTCGTAGCCGTTCATGCCCGGCATCGCATAGTCGGTCACCACCACGTCGAACGGCGCCTCGGATTCCAGGAGCTTGAACGCCTGCGTGGCCGACGCCGCCTCCGCCACGCTGTGGCCGAGATCGATCAGCATGTCGGCGGCGCCCATGCTCACCAAGATGTCGTCGTCGACCAGCAGAATCCGCAAATTGCGCGCCATCATCGACGGCGCCGTTTCCTTCCCCTTCCGGACCGGCTCGGCCAACTCGGGGTTGCGGGCGCGCGGCAGCCAGATCGTAACCACCGTTCCGCTCCCGGGCCGGCTGGCAATCTCCATCGCGCCGCCGGATTGAGCGGCGAGGCCATGCACCATCGAGAGGCCAAGTCCGGTACCCTTGCCGATACCCTTGGTGGTGAAGAACGGTTCCTTGGCCCGCGCCAAGGTCTCCTCGCTCATGCCTTCGCCGGTGTCGGCGACACAGACCTGCACATAATCGCCGCGCGGCAGTCCGTTGGCTTGGCTGCCGATGCCGTTGCGACAGGTGATCGTCAGCGTGCCGCCTTGCGGCATGGCATCGCGCGCATTCACCGCCAAATTCATCAACGCGAGCTCGAACTGATTGGCGTCGACCTCGACCGGATTGACCTCGGCGAGGATATCGACCCCGACCGCAATGCCGGGACCGACCGAATGCCGCAGGAAATCGAGCATCTCGGGAATGAGCTCTTGCAGCTTGACCAGCTCGAATTTCAGCTCCTGTCGCCGCGCGAAGGCCAAGAGTCGCGTCGTCAGGGTGGCTCCGCGCTCGGCGCCCTGGATGGCGCGGTCCAGCAGACGGGTGGCCCGCGTATCCTGCGGTATCGCCTTCTTGAGCAGCGCCAGGCTGCCGAGGATGACGGCGAGCAGGTTGTTGAAATCGTGGGCCACGCCGCCGGTCAGCTGGCCGATGCTCTCCATCTTTTGCGATTCGTGCAGCTGGCGCAATGCAACCTCGCGTTCGCGGGTGCGCTCCGCGATCCGCAGCTCCAACTCCTCGTTGCTGCGGCGCAGCGCGTTGCGCGCCTCGACATGATCCGTGATGTCGGTGGCGGTCGCGAACCAGCGGGTAATGGCGCCGTCGGCCTGCACCGGTATCGAGCGCATCTTGAACCAGCGGTATTCGCCGTCCGCACGCCGCAGGCGCGCATCGGCGTCGAATACCGTACCGTTGGCGAGCGCCGTCCGCCACTCAGCCTCAAAGCCTTCGCGGTCGGCTTGGTGGACGGTATTCAGCCATCTCGAGCCCAGATGCTGGTCCGCCGACGCCCCCGTGTAGCTCTCCCATTGCGGATTGAAATAGTCGCAGTCACCCTGGCGTCCGCAGGTCCACACCAGTTGCGGCAGCGCATCCAGGAGCGCCCGGTGATGGCTCTCGCTCTCCCGCAACGCGAGGTCGGCCGCCATCCGTTCCGTGACGTCGCGCCAGATCGTGGTGACGAAGACGCGCTCGTCCGCCCGCCAGCGGCCGAACGACACCTCGAAACAGCCAGGCGCGCCGTCCTTATGGCGGCCGGTGACCTGCAGCGACTTTTCCGCCTCGCCAGGCGCCTCGCTGGAAAATACCCGCTGCAGGCTGCCGTCCTGCGCGAGCAGGATATCGATCTTCCTGCCCAGGAGCTCCGCGGGAGCGTAGCCGAAGACGGGCTCGGCAGCGCCGTTGACCCACTGGATTGTCCGGTCGAGATCCGTCGTGATGATGGCATCCGGCGCCGAATCGACGATCGCGTGGTAGCGGGCATTCTGACGCTCGCGCAGCACGCGCTCGCGCGTCACCGGTACGGTGACGTCGTTGATCTGCAGCAGGCAGAACTCCGATCGGTCCGACGAGATCGGCCGCACGATGACGTTGTGCAGCAGCTCGCTGCCGTCCTCGCCGCACAGCGGCAGCAGGGTGTTGAGCGAATGCGTCAGGATGCTCGAGCTGCCGACCTGGAACGAATCGCCGATGACGGCCGGCAGCCGCGTGTCGCGTAGGCTCGGAAACACCTCATAGAGACTCTTGCCGAGCACCGCCGGCTTGGGCTGCCGGGCAACCCGCGCCATCCAATCGTTCCAGCCGACGATGCACTCGCGCCGGTCGAGAACGATGATTCCGATGTCGACCGCGTCGAAGGCCGGGCCGGATTCGAATTCGGAGACACTATACAGCATGGTCGGCGGTTTGTCGTTCGAGGCCGTCGATGAAGTCGCGCACGATCTCCTTCAGCGCCGCAATCGAAGGCAGGTCCATGAGCAACGCGATGAACCCGTGAATGTCGCGCTTCTTGATGCTGAAGTCGATGTAGAGAAACAGGACAAGGTTGCCGCCCGCGCGAACAGCCTCGACATCAAACAAGGTCTCGCCGTCCCCGCGGATGACCGTGGGCAGCGACATACGCATGGTTTGATGCAGCATGTTGGCGATCGTCGCCAAGCACGCGTTCAGGATGATGTTGCCGGTCTCGGCGAGCGCTTCCTGCTCCAGGTCGATGACGTCCTCCAGCGTATGCTCGTCGCCGACGATCAGTCTGACCAGCTCCAGGCTCTGCGCGGCCGGAAAAATCAGCAGCGCGCTGCCGGCGAACGGGCCGTCGAACGACTGCTGCACGGCGACCAGCTTGGTCTTGGTGCCGCCACCGACCAACTTCGACGCAGTCTCGCGGGTCACGATCTTGACCGCCGGAACCGACAGCAGAACCTGCTCGCCGACCATCTGCCGCAGACTGTTGGCGGCGCGACTGACCCCCATATTGGCGATTTCCGCAAGCGCATCCCGTTCGCCGTCGGTCAACTCGCCTGCGTCGATCTTCATAACGCGGCCTTGTTGAGACGCAATGCCGCCCCGGACAGGAATGCCCCGAGCGCGTCGTCGGTTAGAGGCTTAGCTACAAAACCCGCATTTAGTTCCCTCGCCCGCCCAATAATCTCGTCCTGCAGATTGGCCGACACCACTGCCACCGGCATGGCAGGCCGGATTTTGCGAATGTGAGCCAAAAGTTCCAGGCCATCGGTGCCCGGCATGTTGAAATCGACGAGCGCGATATCAATCGCTCCAGCCGAGATCGCGCTCATCGCCTCCTCGGCGCTGGTCGCCTCGCTCAATTCCCAGTCGGGCCGGACACGGCGGAAGGCGCTCGCCATGATCATGCGCGCCAGCTTGCTGTCGTCCACAATGAGCACTTTGTATTGCATGTCTCGGCTTCTCGCGGATGTTTGGCTACAATGGGCTGCCCAGCTTTGCCGTGGCTGAGCGTCAGGGTCGGCTCGGCACACAAAGTCACCAATCTACAAATCGTTACTCGGACGCCATATTACAAGGATGTGAACGGGTTAGGAACATTGGCCCCGCCGTCGCGGCGGGCGTCCGGCTCCGCACCTCGGGAGCGGTCCGAGGCGATCCATTGCCCTATCCAGGCATCGCCGCAGGGGTCCGCCGGGACGATCCGGGCCGCCAGTATCACCTGCAGAACGGCAGTATGGAGCTGGCTGCATCGGGTCCAGTCGAGCGTCGCCGCCGGGGTGGTTTGCAGCAAACGGAGCAGCGGCTCCGCGTCCTCGACCGGACAGACACCATCGAGCGCGATCGTTCCGTTGTCGTCGCGGCGCACGCTCATGGCAGGAGTTCCTTCAAATCCAGCACCAGCAGGACTCGTCCGTCGCCCAAGAGGGTCGTGCCGGAATACCCCTTGGCACCCGCGAGCAGGCCTTGCATCGGCTTGAGCACGATATCGAGGCGGTCGCCGATGGCGTCGACCTCAAGCGCCGCCGTCTTCCCGGCGGTCTCGGCGACGATCAGGAGCTTCGCCTCCGGCCCGGAACTCGGCCGCCCCGGAAGTTTCATCAGCTCTGCCAGCGGGCAGATCGGCACTACCCGGTCGCGCCATGCGAAACCATCGTTGTTCTTGATCCGGCTGATCCGGTCAGAAGTGAGACGCACCGTCTCGATCACGGCGTCCATGGGAATGCCGAAGGACTGCCCGCCGGTCTCCACCACCATGATACGCGACAACGCGATGTTCAGCGGCAGATCCAACCGCACCGTGGTACCGGCACCGACCGTGCTCATGACCGATACCCGGCCCCCGATCTGCTCGACGGTGGTGCGCACCACGTCCATCCCGATGCCGCGCCCGGAAATATCGGAAATCTCGGCGGCGGTCGAGAAGCCGGAAGAGAAGATCAGGTCGATGGCCTGCTCGTCGGAGAGCGCCGCCAGCTCGTCCTGCGTCATCAGCCGGCGCTCGTGCGCAGCGCGCCGAACCGCCGCCGCATCGATGCCGCGGCCGTCATCGACGACCTCCACACTGAAGCGGTCGCGGCTGCGCGACGCTTGGACGGTTATCGATGCGACCTCGTCCTTGCCGGCGGCCTGCCGTTCCTCGGGAGCTTCGATGCCGTGATCGAGCGCGTTGCGGATCAGATGGAGCAGCGGCTCGAACAGACGATCCACCATGGTCTTGTCCGCCTCCGCGGTCTCCCCGCGCATCACCAAGGCGACCTTCTTGTGAAGTCGCTGCGCCATATCGCGCACCAGCCGCGGAAATGGCTGCAGGACCTGCGCCAGCGGAACCATCCGCAATTGCAGCACGGCGGCATGCAAGTCGGTCGCCAGCCGCTCGATCGCCTCATGCTCGCGGCCGACCGCGCCGGCGAGGTCACGATCGCCCAATCGGTCCCGCACTTTTCGGGCGAGATGCGCCAAGCCGTTCTTGGCTACGATCAGCTCCCCGGCCAGATTGACCAGGGCATCGATCTTCGCTTCGTCCACCCTCAGCAGTCGCAGCGCCGGGCGGGCGGCGTTGCTTGGCGGCGTACCAACCCGGCTCCCGGTAGCAGCCGCCGCATGAGCACGCAGCGATGCCTGCGCCTGCACGAGCGCGGCGGAGAGCGAGGCCACGTCGCCCTCGGCCAGGGCCGCGACACCCGCCTGTTCGATCGACTGTGCCAGATCGGTGCGCCCGCCATGGCGCAACGCATTGGCGGCGCTGCGAGCGGCCGCCCCGACCCGGCCGATGAAGTCTTCCTTGCGGCTCGACGCCCCGAGGGTCTTTTGCTGCTGCTCGACGACCGAGCAAATGAGATCGGTTTCATCGCCGTCGTCGACCACTTGCGCCGGCCGCAGCTCCTCCTCCGGGACGTCGATCATGCGCACCTGATCCGGCACGAGGCGGAATATGCGCACCAGCTCCGCGCGATCTCCCGCAGAGATGCCGCGTAGGCGCAGATTGCAGGTGAACGGGTCCAGCTCCGTGAGCCCGCCCCAGGCTTCGCGCGGCTCGATACGGAACGCCAGCAGATCCGGAATCTGCCTCATCAAACCGATCGGGTCGTCGCCGTCGAAGAAGCAGCCCGCACGCGGCTCATAGGAGATCGCGCAAAGCATGGCCGGACGTTCCGCCAGCGCGCCGGAAATTCGCGCGCGTGCTGAATTCGATCAATTCGGAGACCCAAGGCGGCAGCGCCCCGGCCCCGGCTGCCGCGGGCAGGCCATCCGACACCGCTACCGGCTTGCCGAAGGTTTCGGGAAGGAGCGCGCGCAGACGCTCGGCCATCGTACGGGCATCTTCGGCCGCACGGATCGGCAAGGTTGCGCGGGCCTCGAAATCGTCCACCCATTGCGACACTTGGTCAAGGCAGGCGAGGCCCCGGTCGACGACCGCGGCATCTGCGGCGATGTGCCCGGCATGAATGGCCGCCAGCACGTCCTCCGCGGCATGCAGCATCATGCTCATGGCCGGAAGCTCGACGATGCCGGCCGAGCCCTTGAGGGTATGGAAAGCGCGAAACACCCGATCGATCCGATCGGACGTTGGCCCCTCGCGGTCCAAGGCCATGAGATCGTCCTCGGCCTGCTGAACGAGTTCGCGCGCCTCGGTGATGAACTGCTCGTGCAGCGGGTTCACGGGCGCCTCCCCGTGAGCGCAAACGCATGGCGCCTGAGGTCGGCCCCGGAGACCGGCTTGACCAGGTAGAAGTTCGCGCCCGCTGCATTGGCTTCGCCGATGTCCTGCGGGCCAGCCTCGGTGGTGATCACCAGCACCGGCAGCGGCGCCACGTCGGGCGCGCTGCGCCGCAGCGAGCGCAGGAATGAGAAGCCGTCCATGCGCGGCATGTTGACGTCGAGAATGACGAGGTCGAAAGGCTGCGCCAGCACCTTCTCCATGGCTTCGACCCCGTTGATGGCCTGCTCGACCGCGAAGCCGGACTTCTCCAGCACGTCGCGGTAATAGAGCCGCACCAGCGAGGAATCGTCGACAACGAGAATCCGCACTGGCGACGCTTCCCGGGTCGGTTTGGCTTCAGGCATGGTCCGCCTCCGGCCGCTGATAGACGATGGCGTCGGAAAACCGGCAGACGCTGAACAGAGGCGAAATCCGGCTCATGGTTTCCGAGTGCCCTAGGCAAATGTAGCCGCCCGGCCGCAAACAATCATAGAGGCTCTCGGCGGCCACCCGGCGCGAGGCGTCGTCAAAATAGATGAGGACGTTGCGACAAAACACGATGTCGAAATCCCGGTGCCCCGCCATGCCGTCCGGGTCGATCAGGTTGGTGCGGGTGAACTGGATCGAATTTCGCAACCCCGCGTCGATCTGATGCCTGCCGTCCGCCAGCGGCCGGAAATAGCGCTCGACGAGCGGGCGGGAGAGCCGCGCCAGGGCGCGCGTACCGTAGATGCCTTCCTGCGCCGCCGCCAGCGCGCGGGTGTCGATGTCGGAGCCCACGATCTCGATATTGTGGCTGTCGACCTGACTCCAATTCTCCATCAGCCAGATCGCGATCGAATAGGGCTCCTCGCCGGTGGCGCAGGGAATCGACCAGATGCGGATCGACGCACCGGCCGGCCGGCCGCGGATCGCGCGATCGAGCAAATCGGATGTCATGCAGCGAAGCTGATGCTCCTCCCGATAGAAGTAGGTCTCGTTCACCGTGAAGGCGTTGACCAGATGCTCGAGCTCGCGATCCGCGTCGGACCGCAGCAACGCAAAGTAGAACTGGAACGAAGCCGATTTGGTCGCCGCCATGCGCTCCGCGATCCGGCGATCGATGTAGTAGCGCTTGCTCTCCGCAAACGACATTCCGGTCCGGTGGTAAAGGAATTCGCAGAAGCGCTGGACCTCCTCCCGGGTCAGATCGACCGGATGCGGCCCTGTCGCCTGTGGATGTGTCATCCGGCTTGGCTTTCCGTTCCCGAAATCCGGGCGATCGCGACCGCGACCGCGAACGGCAGGAAGGCAGTCCCGGCAAAACGTTCGGCACAACGGCGCAGCGCCGGAACCGCATCGCGGGTCCCGACCTCGGCCAGAACATCGATGGCGGCGGCACACACGTTGGGGTGCGGCTCGCGCTCGATCAGGTCGCACAACAATCGGGTCGCTTGCGCGGCCGGCATGTTGCGGGCCAGCTCCGTCGCCAGAAGCCGCACGTCGGAATCGGCGTCCGCCAGCAGCACCGTCAGGAAGGGCCCGATCGCCTCGGGCAGCGCCTGCAATGCCTCGATCGCCGCGCCCCGCCGTCCGGCGTCCTCGGACCGCAGGCACGGCAGCAGCGCTCGCACGCTGGCCTCGTCCCCGATCCGCATGAGGGCGGTTATGATGGCCTGCCGCACGCGGGGAACGGCCTCGCCGGAGAGCGCCTCCGCGAGGGCCGCAACCGCCTCGGCGGCCCCGGCCAGCGCCCGCGCGGCTCGCCACCGCGTCTCGGCATCCGGGCTGCGCAGCGCGGCGATCTGCGCGGCCCGGTCTCCGTCCGGCTCATGACCCGCTGCCGGGGATGCCGGGGCGCGTTTAACGAAGGGCATGGGCTTCCACCATCTCGACGATCGCGCCCGCGATCTCCTCGAGCGGGCACACTTGCTCCGCACCGCCGTTCTTCACCAACTCGCCCGGCATTCCCCAGATGACCGCGCTCGACTCCGCCTCGGCGATCGTGCGTCCCCCGGCCTGTCGCAGTCGCGTCATCGCGTCAGCTCCATCATGGCCCATTCCAGTCATCAGAACTCCGATCAATCGGGGCGCGTCGTATAGCGCGAGCGCGCTCGTCACCATGCGCTCCACGCTCGGATGCCAGGGATAGCTGCGTTGTGCCGGCGCCGACATAACGATCGTGCCGGCGGCGCGTTCCGACACCACCAAATCGGCGTCGCCGCGGCCGATATGGATCGTGCCCGGCTGCAGCGACATCGGACGATCGACCTCGACAACCTGCAGGTTGCATAGCCGGTCAAGGCGCCTTGCAAACGGGCCGGTGAAGCTCGCCGGCATATGCTGCGCCACCATCACCGGCCAGGGAAACCCGGCGGGCAATTGCGGAAGCACCACGTCGAGCGCCGCCGGTCCGCCGGTCGAGGTTCCGATCAAGACCAGTCCGGGCGGCGGATCGCTCGCGCGTCGCGGCGGGGGGCTGCGCTCCGGGCGCGGCCCCGTGGCGGGCGCATGGATGCGGGCGCCACGGAATTGATGACGGATGCGCTCCCGCAACCGCAATGTGGGACGGATGCGGGCATGCGCGGCGACCCGCACCTTATCGATGAGGAGAGGCCGCAGGCGGTCGATCTCCAATGACACGGTCCCACTCGGCTTGGCGACGAAATCAATCGCGCCCAGCTCGATCGCCTCCAGTGTGGCCACCGCGCCTGCCTCCGTCAAAGCCGAAATCATCACCACCGGCCGAGGCGCCTCGATCATGATCTGGCTGAGACACGTCAGCCCGTCCATGCCCGGCATCTGGACGTCAAGGGTCACGACCTGCGGGTCGAAGGAGCGCACCAGCTCGAGCGCCTCTACTCCGTTGCGGGCGAGCCGGATGTCGAAGTCGCCCTCGGCCTGGAAAACGTCCTGCAGCATCTTCCGCATCAGGGCGGAATCATCAGCAATGAGAAGCTTGATCACGAAGGCTGCGACGCCGGCTCGAGGTGGGCGCGATCGAATTTGGCCAATATGTCGGCCTCCACCCGGTCCAGAAGCTGCGTCGCGTCGATCAGCAGAATCATGCGGCCCTGCGTCTCCAGGTTGACGACCCGGCCGATCAGCCGCATCTGCTCGGCCGACAATTGCGGAGCCGGCGCGATGGCGCTGGCCGGAACCTTCAAGACTTCGGATACGGCATCGACCAGAAATCCGGTCTTCCCGCCCGCCATCGCCAGCACGAGAACGCGCTGCTGGCTGCCCGGTTCCGGCGTCGCGAGACCGAAGCGCCGCCGCAGATCCACGATCGGGACCACATGACCGCGCAAATTCATCACGCCGTCGATGAAGGCGGGCGCCTTGGGGAGCGGCGTGACGCGCTCGGGCGGCCGCGCGATCTCGTCGACCGCGCCGACCGGCAGGCCGAACTCCTGATCGCCCAGCCGAAAAATGATGAGCTGCTCGTCCGCCATGTCGTCCACCCAGCTCTCTGCAATTTCGTTCGCGGCTCCCTGCTCGGCCAGGACGCGACGAACCAGGTCGGATCGGAACAACCGATCCGGGGAAAGCATCGCGACCAGGCGCCGACCACCGTCGAGACGACAGATCGAGGTGATCTCCGCCTCCCCGGCGCCGCGGGTGAGCAAGGCCGGGGCTGGATCGATCACGGCGGGATCGATCGAGAGGATTTCCCGCGTCCGATCCACCACGATCCCCACCGCGCCGCTCCCCAACGAGACGACCACGACCTTGCCGCGCTCGCCGCGTTGATCTTCGCCCTCGAGCCCCAGGAGCGCACGCAGCGACACCAGCGGCAGCAAGCGGTCCCGCAGCGTCACCACGCCCAGCACCGCAGTCTCGGCGCGGGGCATCTCCGCGATCTGCTCTGGCAGCGGAATGATCTCGCGCACGCGTTCAAGCGGGAGCGCATATTCCTGGCGCCCGACCTCGAAGCTGACCAACAGCTCCTGCCGCTGCACCGGCGCCACCGCTGGCACCGCTGCCGCGGCTGCAATCGTTGCAGGAGCGCGGGGGCGCGTATCGGAAGCGCCCAGCCGAACGAACTGATCGCGCAACAGCCGCTGCGGATTTAATATCTTGGTGGTGCCCTCGCCCTCCGCGCCCTTCACCGCGCCTTCGAGCAGATCCGGATCGATCGCGCCGGCGCCCGCATTATCGTGCTCGATCAGAGCGGCCGGAAGCGTCAGGAGACGATCGATCTGGTCCACCACGAATCCGACCGGGGCGTCACCGTCGAGCACGATCACCCGCGTCGCCTCCAGCGCCGGCGCCTCCGGCAGGCCGAGCAGCCGCCGCAGGCTGACCACCGGCAACACGGCCCCGCGCAGATTGGCGAGCCCCAGCAGGCTCGGGGGCGAAAGCGGCATGTGGGCGAGGCCGGGCAGCCGGATGATCTCGCCGACGTCGCCCAGACGCAGCCCGAACGAGCCTTGAGCGAGCTGAAAGACCACGAGATGCTCGCTCGCGTCGCCGCTTTGCGTCTCCAGAGCCGCGGCGTCCTGCGCCGGGGCCGCGGCGGGCCCTCGCGAGCGCTCGCGCTTAACCATTGCGGTGCTGGATCGCTTCGGCCAGCGATGCGATCTCCTCGATCGCCGCCGCAAGGTCTTCGGCACCCCGTCCTTGTTGCCGGGCGGCGGTCGCCGCCTGGGCGGCGGCACTGCCGGCTTCCTCCGCCACGGCCGCTACTTGCGCGGCGCCTTGCGTGGCTTCCTTCATCGACGAAAGGATCGCCTCGGCGCTCTCCAAAATCTGCTCGTTGCCCTTGGCGATCTCCGACATGTCCCTTTCCACCTGCGCAAGGCTCGCCTGCACGGCGGCATTCTTCTGGTTCTCCGCTTCGGCGGCGGCGACGATCTGCTCGAGCTCGCGGCGCACCATCGCCATCTGGTCGTGGATGGCCCGCACCGTGTCCTTGATGCGTCCGGCGTTCTCGCCGGAATCGCGCGCCAGGCTGCGGATATCCTTGGACACCACCGCAAACCCCTTGCCGAAGTCGCCGGCGCGCGCCGCTTCGACCGAGCCGTTGACCGCCAGCATGTTGGTCTGGATCGAGACCATCCCGATACCGTCCACGATCTTCTCGACGTTGCGGTTGATTCCCTCCAGGCCGCCGATCAGCTCCAGGCTCTCCCGGGTGGTCGTCAACGAGCGCGTCACGCCTTCCGACAACGCGGTGACATTCAAGCGGCTTTCGGCCAGCATGGCTCCCATCCGGGTGGTCCGCTCCAGCGACGTGGTGGCATTCTCGCGGGCGGTGTGCGCCGTCTTCTCGGTCTGGTTCATGGCGGCGCTGACTTCCTGGGCCGCGGCCGCTTGCTGCTGGGCACCGCGGCTGATCTGCTCCACGGCCACGATGATCTGGCTCGCCGCGCCCGATATCTCCTGCACCGCCGTCGATAGTTGCTCGGCCGCCGAAGCGAGTTGCTCGGCATTGCGGTCGCCGGTCGCCCCGGCGTCGAGGTCGCTCGCCATCGCGGCCAGCGAGGTGGCGGCGCTTTGGCTCTCATCAAGCGCGGCGGTCTGCTGCTCGACGCTGCGCAGGCTCTCCGCCGCTGCGGCCGCCTGTTCCTCCGCCGCGGCCGAAATGATCTCGGCGCCCTTCTGGGCCTCGCGCGAGGCGGCTTCGGCCTCAAGCGCTCCTAACGCGATCGATTGGCTCCTTTCGGTCAGGGCCCCGACCTCCTTGCGAAGCTCGCCCAACGCCAAGATGACCACCTGGCTCTTTTGCGCTTCCGCGGCCGCGGTCTCGGCCGCCGTCTTGATCATAGCGGCGACCGACTTGACCTGATCCTCGATCTGCTTGGCCAGATCCCGGGCATCGCGGGCACTGCGCTCGGAGGTCTCCGCCAACGCCCGCACCTCATCGGCCACCACCGCGAAGCCGCGGCCGTGATCGCCGGCGCGGGCGGCCTCGATGGCGGCATTGAGCGCGAGCAGATTGGTCTGATCGGAAACGTGGCTTACGGTCTTGGTAACATCGCCGATACTGGCGGCCTGCTGGCTCAACCGCTCGATGATGGCGACCGAATCGGCCTGGCGTTCGCCGTTGTGCTTGATATTGCCGGCCCAAGCCCCGATCTGGTTCGAGGTCTCCAGCAGCAGCGCCTGCAGGGTTTCCTGCCGGCGGCGCACGGCCTCCGCCCGGTCGCGGGCCCGCACCAGGGTAGCTGCGGTATTGGTGGCGACCGCGAGCGTCTCCTGCGCGGCGCTGGCGGCTTCCTCGGCGCCACTCGCGATCTGCTCCATCGAACGGCGCAGTTCCTCGGCGGCCGAGGCCGCCTCGGTGAGCCCGCTCGCCAGCTCCTCGGTGGCGGCGACGATGCGCTCCTCGATTTTCTGCTGGCGGCCGACGGCCTTGCCGGGTGGGGGTGGCTTGCGAGAGACCGTGTGCGACGCCGCAGCCGGAAGCGGCGCAGCCGTCGGGGTGCGCCGCGGCGCGCTGCCACGGGTGGCGAGGTCGGAGGTCTTCATGAGGGACTTCGGCGCGCGGCTCGCAATGCGCGCCACCGGAGCGGAAGCAGCCGGCATCTGCCTCGACTTGGGCACGGCCGGCACATTGGGCCGCGGACGAGCCGTTGCCTCGGCAAGTGGACCGTTATTGCCGGCGCGCTCGGCGCCATCTGATTTCTTGCGCATCGGCAGGACCTGTTCAACTTTGCGGGGCTGGAGGGCGTCCGGACATTGGGATGACCAGCCACTCTTTGCAAGCTTCCGGCCGGCAAATTACGCAAACAGCCTTTAACCTACGAAAGCGGCAAATGGTTCCAATGTTCCTGTGCGATAACGGGCCGTTCGGGACGGTGGACGGCCGGCGGTGAATCCGGGCCCCGCTGGCCGCGCGAGCCGTGACAATATCGGCCGCCGGGAAGTATACTTCCCGGCGGCCGCAACGCCGTTTTTTGACATATTGCGGCCGGCGGGCAGAATTCAGCCCGGTGTCGCGTTGGTGGAGCGTCGATGACAACCGGGCAGCTTGCGCCCCTGACCGAGTTCGAACGTGATGCGCTCGGGGAGATCTCGAACATCGCGATGGCCCGTGCCGCCAACAGCCTTCGGCAGATGGTCGAGCACGAGGTTCTTCTGTCGGTGCCCACTGTCGAAATCGTGTCGCCGGAATCCGCGGCCCAGATCGTCAGAAGGCCGGACAACCCCAACCTGGTGGCGGTACGCCAGGATTTCAGCGGAGCCTTCTCGGGGCGGGCGCTCTTGATCTTTCCGGAGACCAACAGCCTCGAACTGGTACGGGCGGTGGTGGGCCGCGAGTTCCCGCTTGAGGACATCGTCAGCCTCGAGGACGAAGCGCTGGCGGAAACCGGCAATATCATTCTCAACGGCTGGGTCGCCACGATCGCAAATCTGCTGCGGCGCGGCCTCAAGATGTCGCTGCCAGTCGTGGTGCGCGGCGACGGCCGGCATCTGTTCACGAATGTTGAAACTTCGCAGAGCCTGGTGCTGTTTCTCCACATCCGGTTCGAGATCAGCAAAAAGGAGATTCGCGGCTACGTCGCCCTGCTAATGGATATCCCCTCGATCGACGAGCTGAGGTCGCTTATCGCGGATTTCGTTTCGGGCGTCACGCTGACGAATGAGGCGGATTCGACGCGCAAGTGAGCTTGCGCCCAGCCACCTTCAGCGTAGAAAGCCAATCACCATCGATCGAAGTGGGCGGGTCATTGGCGAGCGGGCGTAAGGCAGGTCAAACCGGCCGGACTGTGGTAGGTTCCGGTTTCAATCGGTTCGATGACTATTGAAAGTGCAGGAACTCTGAAGGCATGTTGGTCATGAATTCCGTCGGAAGCGCCGGAGTCAGAATAAGGGAGGGTAAACACATGAAGAAGCTACTCGTAACCGCCAGTGCAATTTCGGTCGCAGTGTTGGCAGGAGTTGCCGCCGCGCGCGCGGCCGATGTGCCGATGCCTTGGGCCTATGGCTTTCTGACACCGCCGCCCGCGTCTCAACCGGGGGGTGCCACGACTCCTCCGCCGAGTCCTCCCACCCCGCCCGACAATGTGACCAAGCTCACGATACCGGGGTCTAGTTTGAGCTTCACGCGCGCACAGCTGACCGATCGGTTTGCCCCGCCCGATTGGTTCCCGCAGGAGCATAACCCGATGCCGGAGATCGTCGCGCACGGCCGGCAATCGGCGAACCCCGTGATCGCCGCATGCAGCCAATGCCACCAGACGCACGGCAAGGGACGCCCGGAAAACGCGGGCGTGGCGGGCTTGCCGTATAACTACATCGTGCAGCAACTGACCGAATTCCGGAGTGGCAACAGGAAGACCTCCGATCCGCGAAAGACCAACACCGGCACCATGGCCGGATTCGCCAAGGGGATGACGGACGAAGAGATCAAGCAGGCCGCCACCTGGTTTTCCTCGACGCCGTTCACCCCATGGGTCCGGGTCGTCGAGAGCGCGACGGTGCCGAAAGCGCGCCCGGCGGCAGGTCTGTTCCTGAAGGTCGAGGGCGCCGAGGCAGGGGAAGAGCCGATCGGAGATCGGATTCTCGAAGTCCCGGAGGACGGTCACCAGACCGAATACCTGCGCAATCCGCATTCGGGCTACATCGCTTACGTTCCGCCCGGAAGCCTCAAGAAGGGCGAAGCGCTCGTGAAAAATGGAATCACGTCGGCTGGCGCCAAGGTCACCGCGTGCACGGCGTGTCACGGCACTGATCTGCACGGACTAGGCCCGGTGCCGCCGCTGGCCGGACGCTCGCCGAGTTATGTCGCGCGGCAACTCTACGACATGCAGCACGGCAATCGAAACGGCGCCTGGACCATTCTCATGACGCCGGTTGTCAGCCAGCTCAATCAAGAGGACCTGCTGGCCGCAGCCGCCTATCTTGCTTCGCTGCAGCCCTGACGAGGCCTAGTCCAGCGGCTTTGCTCAATCCTGACCGGTGAAATGCTGCGTCCGTCACGCCGCGTTTCACCGGTTCCCGAAGCCGGGTGTGTTCCATCGTTTGAAGGTCCGGGGCGCCTGCCACCACCGTGATCGCGGCGTGCTCAATGCCCCCGCACCGGATGGCGGAGCAGCCGCGCGCAAACCACCCCGACCGCGACGATCACCAAGGCGCCTGCCACCAGGCTCAAGCTTTCCTCGCCGTGGGAGAAGGTGAAGCCGTAATAGATCGGGCCCATGGCTTGGCCGAGATAGAAGGTGCTCGAATGCAGCGAGGTGGCGGCGCCGCGCGCCGTCGGGGAAAGCTCGGTCACGTGCACGTGGATCGAGCCATGCAGCAGGTAGAAACCGAAGCCCAGCATGGCGTAGACCCCCATCTGCTCGTACCAGGGCAGGTTCGCCGCGATCAGCACCAGGGCGGCAGCCGCGATGCAGCCGCCGATGATCATCAGCCGCGGCTGCGCGATGCGGGCGACGAGCACCGGCACCAGCATGGAATAGGCCACCCCGCCCACCCCGAAGGCGGCGATCACCAGGCCGGCGATCGATGCGCTGGTCTCGCCGATCGCCAGCAGCAGGAGCGCCACATAGGGAAACACCCCGTGGATGAACAGGCCTTCCAGGAACACTGATCCGAAGCAGACCTTGGCGCGCGGGTCGGCGAACACGCTGCGGAAGCCGGCCAGCGCCGAGGCGACGCGGAACGGCGTCGGCTTGGCCTGCTCGCGTCCGCGTAGCGCCACATAGGCGGTGACGCCGACGATCAGGGCGAACAGCCCAAAGGCCGCGAACACGCCGCGCCAGCCCACCAAGTCGGCGATCACGCCGGCGATCGAGGTGCCGATCAGATTGCCGCTGAGGCCAACCGCCAACAGCCGCCCGATCGCGACCTGGCGCTGCTGCACCGGCACCAGATCGCCGATCAGCGCGAGCGCGATCGGAAACAGGCCGCCGGCCACGCACCCGGCCATCACCCGCATGGCGACCAGCAGCGAGAAGCTGGTCGCGGCCGCGCACACCAGCGCGGTGAGCGCAACCACCAGGAGGCACAGGTTCATCAGCCTGGTCTTGCCGAAATGGTCGCCGAAGGCGCCCAGCACCGGCTGCACCAGCGCATAGGGAAACGTGAAGGCGCTCGACAACAGTGCCGCCGTCTTCACATCGATGACGAGATCGGCGGCGATCTTCGGAATGAGCGGATCGACCGCGCGGGTGAAGATGGTGGATGCGAACACCACCAGGCTGACGATCTTGAGGGTGGCGGGAATGGCGGTCTCTCTCGGCGTTGCAGGCTGGAACTAGATTGGGAATCGAGGCCTCAGTACTTTTCCCGGACGCGGTGCAGCGCGTAGCGATGCTCCGCTGATCCGGGATCGTTCCAGACGCCGAGGCCGGAACGGTCCCGGGTCAGCGTCGCACCACCAAGAGGTGCTGCGCCGCGCCCGGGACAAGCGGCATGTCATCGCCCTTTGGCCAATCGATCGAACTGCATCAGGCCGCGAAGCAACCCCTCCATCTCTTTGAGCGGCATCATGTTCGGCCCGTCGGATGGCGCGTTGTCGGGGTCCTGGTGGGTCTCGATAAAGACCCCGGCGACGCCGATCGCCACCGCGGCGCGGGCCAGCACAGGTACGAATTCCCGCTCGCCGCCGGAGCTCGTTCCCTGCCCGCCGGGCTGCTGCACCGAATGGGTGGCATCGAAGATCACCGGTGCCTGCATGCGCTTGAGGATCGGCAGCGCGCGCATGTCGGATACCAGCGTGTTGTAGCCGAACGAGACGCCGCGCTCGGTCACCAGCACATCGGGATTGCCGCCTTGCGTGATCTTGGCGACCACGTTGGCCATGTCCCACGGCGCTAGGAACTGGCCCTTCTTGACGTTGATGGTGCGTCCGGTCGCGGCCGCCGCCAGCAGGAGATCGGTCTGCCGGCACAGGAAGGCCGGGATCTGCAGCACGTCGACCACCTCGGCGATCTGGGCGCATTGCTCGCTCTCGTGCACGTCGGTGAGCACCGGCACGCCGAGCGACAGACGGATTTCCGCAAAGATCGGCAGCGCCGCTTTGAGGCCGAGACCGCGGGCGCTCGCCGCGCTGGTGCGGTTGGCCTTGTCGAACGAGGTCTTGTAGACGAAGCCGATGCCCAGCCGGGCGGTCAGCTCCTTGAGGGCTGAGGCCATCTCCAGCGCATGGGCGCGGCTTTCGAGCGCGCAAGGGCCGGCGATCAGCGCGAACGGCAGGTCGTTGCCGAAGCGCACCTTGCCGACCGCGACGATCGGATTGGGGGCCGGATGGGTGGTGGCGTCCATGGCCGGACCATGCCGGCCATGGGCAAGGCGGTCAACCGGTGGACGGACCGCTATCGGGCCTCGAAGACCAAAGTGGCCCCGATCGCAGCCGGCGGCGCCACCACCACATGGCCCATATGCAAAATATGCGGGACCGCACCAGCCTCGAGCATGGCGATGAGCGCGTCGCGGTCGGGCACCACCAGGCGCAGTGCCGCCAGTCGCGCGCCGGCCGCGATGTCGGGCGGCGCCACGCCGAAATGGCTGCGGAACGCCGCCGCATCCATGATCTGCAGCTCGCCGCGCGGCGTGTGCGCCGAGACCCCGCTCGAGGTGGCGAGAAGCTCGCGCTCGCCCGTGAACGCGGACAGGAAGATGTGATGGTCGCTCGGATTCTCGGCCACGATCACCGCGCCCGCGACCGCGGTTGTCCGGTTTGGATGCTGCTGCAATGACGGATTCCAGAAATTCTCCGGATTGTGCTGCCGGCAAGTGGCAAACCCAATGGCCGGAGCGCCGGCGTCGCACGCGAAGGCGAGCGAGAAGGCGACCTTGAGCCTGCTGCCGTCGGGCCGCCTGCCCTCGCGCTCGAACGTGAGCGCCCCCGAGGCCGCGATCCCGGCGGCCGCGAAGTCGCTCGCGTCGGCTGCGGCATTCTGGCTTTCCAGCATCAGGAAGGAGAGCCCCTCCTGGCGTGCCAGAAAGGCCTGGTTGAAGCGGCCGAACAGCGCCGCAAAGCCTTCGCCGCCGAGCTTCTCCGGCTCCGCCACCGTGAGCAGCTCGATGAAGAATCCAGGCAGCTGGACGATATGGTTGTGGGTGCCCCAGGGATGGACGTTGCGCGCCCCGACCGTGAAGCCGAGCCGGCGGTAAAGCGCGGCCGCGGCTTCGAGGTCGGAAACCGCATGCACGATATGATCAAGACCGCGGGACATGGAGCACTCTACCTTATCCCGTTTGCGGTGCAGCACTCTCGGCGTGACGAGAGGTACAGAACGCTACGCCCGCTCCAGCGCCGCCTTGACGCGCTCGGGCGTGAACGGCGCGCGGCGCAGCCGCACGCCGGTGGCGTCGAACACCGCATTGCCGATGGCGGCCGGGACCAGGCCGAGCGCCATCTCGGCGGCGCCCGACGGCGCCTCTTGCGGCCGCTCGATCAGCACGATCTCGATCTTCTCCGGAACCGCATTCATGTGCAGGACCGGATAGCTCACCCAGTCGACGCTGGTCACCATGCTCTGATCGAACCGCACCTCCTCGAACATCGCCCGGCTGGTGCCGTAGACCAGCTGGCGGTCGATGACGTGACGCAGCGTTTCCGGATTGACAATCAAGCCGACGTCGTGGGCGCAGACATAGCGCGCCACCTCGATCTTGCCGGTTGCGCGATGCACCCGCACCTCGGCGATCAGCGCGATGAAGGTGTCGAAGTGCCGCCGGAACGCGATGCCGCGCCCGACCGCCACCTCGTCGCCACGGCCCTTGCGCGGCGAGGTGCGCTTGTCCCAGCCGTAATGCTCGGCGGCGGTGCGCACCGCGTCGCGGTCGCGCGGGTTCTTGAGATATTGCAGACGAAACTCGACCGGATCGGTGTTGGTGGCCGCCGCCACCTCGTCCATGAAGGATTCGCTGCCGAACAGGATCGGCGGACCATAGGGATCGCGCAAATGGGTGGTGCGCAGCGGCGAGGCGCGATCCATCAGCGGCGCGACCGTCTCCCAGCCGAGCCGCCCATGGTCGAAGGTGTAGGAGGCGACCGGAATCTCGAAGCTTTGCTCGGGCTTGAGCGGCAGGCCGAGCAGATGGCCGGCCAGCACGTCGGCGGCACGTCCCTCCCGGGTGGAGATGTCCAGGCGCGAGAACGCCTTGCCGATGTTCTCGTAGGCGATCACCTTGCCGTTCGCATCGATCCCGGCGCGGTTGCGGCTCACCGAAGCGGTGCCCTTGGGATCCCAGGCGATGCCTTCATGCCGCATGTACTGGACCCGCACCGGCGCTTTCAGATGCCGAGAAAGCACGGCCGCATCGGCGGTCGCGTCGCCCTGATCGTTGCGGCCATAGGAACCGGTGCCGAACATCCAGATCGCGCGTACCTTTTCGCGCGGCAGCCCGATGAGCTCGGCCACGCAGGCCGCCGCGTCATAGGGCTTCTGCGTGCTGGTCCACACCGTCGCCTCGTCGTCGCGCACGTCGGCGACCGCGCAGGCCGGCCCGGTGCTGGCATGGGACTGGGTCGGAAATTCGTACTCGCCTTCGACGATGCGCGCGGCCTGCTTGAAGCCCTCCTCGACCGAGCCGTTCTCGCGCTGGACGAAGCGCTTGACCACCGGGGCATTGCGAATATGCGCATGCAGCCCCTCATGGCCCGGGAATTTCGGCGTGGATTCCGACCAGGTCACCTCGAGGGCCTGGGCCGCCTTGACGGCGTTCCATTCCTTCCTGGCCACGACCGCGAGCAGGTTCTTGATCCAGACCACCTGCGCGCCGGGAATCTGCGCGATCGAGCTTTCGTCGACCTTGACCGGTACCGCGCCTGCCACCTGCGGGCGGATCATGCGGGCATGCAGCATGCCGGGCAGCCGCAGATCGTTGACCAGGTCGAGGGTGCCGAACACCTTGCCGGGCAGATCGCGGCGGCGGAACGATTTGCCGATGACCTTGAACTGATCGGGCGTCTTCAACGGCACCTTGACGTCGACCGCGAGCGCATTCGAGGTCTTGCCGTTCCAGCCGACCTTATCGTCGAAATAGCGGCCGCCGATCAGCTGCGCGTAGGAGATGCGGCGGGTGGGATCGGCCACCGCATGCACCACACCGTCCGTCACGGTGAGCTGCTCCGCCGGCAGGCCGAGCGCGTCGGTGGCGCGCTCGATCAGGAGATGGCGTGCCAGCGCCGCCGTGCGGCGCAGCACCATGCCGCCGTGGGAGACCCCGATGGCGGCGCTCGCCCCGCCCATGTCGAGGGTGCGGCCGTTGTCGCCCATGACCACGCGCACGTTCTCGAACGCAACGTCGATCTCCTCCGCCACCATCTGGGCGATGGAGGTGCCGAGCCCCTGCCCGCCGTCGATCTTGCCGTAATAGGCGAGCACCGTGCCGTCGGGCTCGATGGTGATGTAGGAGGATAGCTGGTCGCCGGTGAGCGGCGGCCGCGTCGCCACCCCGGCAGGCCCGGCTTGCGCGGGCGGCGCCAGCTCCGCGGAAGCCGCCAGCGTGACCACCAGGGCGCCGCTTGCGGTGAGGAAGGCGCGGCGGTCGAGCGGTTGGGAGCTGGTCTCGCGGTTCATGTCGGTCTTGCGGGTGCTGATCTTGTTCATGACAGACCTCACGCCGATTGGGCGGCGCGCTTGACGGCGCGCAAGGCGGCGGCGTGGGTGCCGCAGCGGCAGATCAGGCCGTCCAGCGCGTCCTTGATCTCGCCCTCGGTCGGATGCGGATTGTGGGCCAGCAATTCGGCTGCCGTCATGATCCAGCCGTTGATGCAATAGGCGCACTGGTTCACCTGCTCCTCGATCCAGGCTGCTTGCACCGGATGCGGATGCTCGGGCGTGCCGAGCCCCGCGAGCGTGGTGATCGCCCGGCCCGCAACGCTCGCCGCCGGCGTCACGCAGGAGCGCACCGCCCGCCCGTCCACATGCACCGTGCAAGCCCCGCACTGTCCGAGCCCGCAGCCGAAACGCGGATTGCTCAAGCCGAGATCATCCCGCAGGGCATACAGCAGCGGCATGCCGGGATCGTCGACCTCGATCACCTGGATCTTGCCGTCGACATGAAGCTCGATCTGCATGGCGGTGGTTCTCCGTGTGGCGCGAAGATATCACGGAAGGCAAACGAAAGAATGAGGGCTTGGATACATTTTCGGACTCGGTGGCGCGCATTCCGCGCCGCAAGGCGTGGGTGGCCGGGACAAGCCCGGCCATGACGCTGAGGGTGTGGCACTGCGTACGGAAAATGCAGGCCCCCGAGTTGGCTAGCGGCCCGTGCCGCGCGGCATATTCGGAGTCATGGCCGGGCTTGTCCCGGCCACCCACGTCTTTGCGACCCGCCACCCTGCCCCCATCAGAACAGGGTTTCGTACAGATCCTTCCATTCCGGATTGAAGCCGTGGATCAGCCGCACTTTCCAAACGCGTGGCCAATGCTTGATGTTCTTCTCCCGTTGGATGGCGTCACGGACGTCGTCGAACACTTCGTAGTAGACCAATATCTTGAGCCCATACCGCTTGGTGAAGCCGGCAATAAGCCCTTCGCGATGCTCGTACGCGCGGCGCGGCATGTTGGTGGTGACGCCGGTGTAAAGCACGCCGTTGCGTCGGTTGGTCATCATGTAGACGAGCGCAGTCATGCAATGATTGAACAAGGCGCCAAAGGCGGTTGCAAGACCCCCGTAGGTCGCACCAGCGGTCGCGCCGCAGCAAGGCGTGGGTGGCCGGGACAAGCCCGGCCATGACGCCGCGGGTGTGGCGCCGCATGCGGGAAAAGCAGGGCCGTTGATCCCGAGGCAGCAGGCGGCGCGCGGTTGGCCCGGGCAGGGCGGCAATTTCTGGGTCATCGCCGGGCTTGTCCCGGCCACCCACGTCTTTGCAAACCCGCCGCAATGTGCGGCGGCGGGAGCGCAAATATTCGCTCGGGCCGCCCGCTACACCAGCCGGCTCTGCTCCACGGCGGCGCCGACGAAGGAGGCGAACAGGGGGTGGGGCTCGAACGGGCGCGATTTGAGCTCGGGGTGGAACTGCACGCCGATGAACCAGGGATGGTTCTCGTATTCGATCATTTCCGGCAGCACGCCGTCCGGCGACATGGCGCAGAAGCGCATGCCGTGCTGCTCGAGCCGGCCGCGGTAGGCGGTATTGACCTCGTAGCGGTGGCGATGGCGCTCGGAAATCTCGGTGGTGCCGTAGATGCCGGCCGCCTGGCTGCCGCGCTGGAGCAGCGCCGGATAAGCGCCCAGCCGCATGGTGCCGCCGAGATCGCCGTCGCGGCCGCGCCGGTGCAGCTCGTTACCTTTCATCCATTCGGTCATCAGCCCGACCACCGGCTCGGTGGTGGCGCCGAACTCGGTCGAGTTGGCCTCGCCGATACCGCAAAGATTGCGCGCCGCCTCGACCACCGCCATCTGCATGCCGAAGCAGATGCCGAAATACGGCACGTGCCGCTCGCGGGCGAACTGCGCCGCCTTGATCTTGCCTTCGGCGCCGCGCTGGCCGAAGCCGCCCGGCACCAGGATGCCGTCCACGTGCTCGAGAAACGGGGTGGGGTCCTCGCGCTCGAACACCTCGCTCTCGATCCAGTCGAGCTTGACCTTGACCTTGTTGGCGATGCCGCCATGCGACAGCGCCTCGGTCAGCGATTTGTAGGCATCCTTCATGCCGGTATATTTGCCGACGATGGCGATGGTGACGTCGCCTTCCGGATTGCGGATGCGTTCGTTGATGGTGCGCCACACCGCCAGCTCGGGGATCGGCGCGCTCTCGATGCCGAAGGCGGCCAGCACCTCGCGGTCGAGGCCGGCCGCATGATAGGCCTCAGGCACCGCATAGATGTTGTCGACGTCCTGCGCCTCGATTACCGCGGTCTGGCGCACGTTGCAGAACAGCGCGAGCTTGCGCCGCTCCTCCGCCGGGATCGGCCGGTCGGTGCGGCACAACAAGATATCGGGCTGGATGCCGATCGAGCGCAGCTCCTTGACCGAATGCTGGGTAGGTTTGGTCTTGAGCTCGCCGGCGCTCGGGATAAAGGGCATCAAGGTCAAGTGGATGTAGATCGCGTGATGGCGCGGCAGGTCGTTGCCGAGCTGGCGGATGGCCTCGAAGAACGGCAGGCCCTCGATGTCGCCCACGGTGCCGCCGATCTCGCACAGCACGAAGTCGTAGCCGTCGTTGCCGTCCAGCATGAACTGCTTGATCGCATTGGTGACGTGGGGGACCACCTGGATGGTGGCGCCGAGATAGTCGCCGCGCCGCTCGCTGGCGAGAATCTCCTGGTAGATGCGCCCGGCCGTGATGTTGCACTGGCGGTCGGCGGGCCGGCCGGTGAAGCGCTCGTAATGGCCGAGGTCGAGATCGGTCTCGGCGCCGTCGTCGGTGACGAAGACCTCGCCGTGTTGATACGGCGACATCGTCCCGGGATCGACGTTGAGATAGGGATCGAGCTTGCGCAGCCGCACCGTGTAGCCGCGCGCCTGCAGGAGCGCGCCGAGCGCCGCCGATGCCAGACCCTTGCCGAGGGAGGAGACCACGCCGCCGGTGATGAAGATGTACCGCGCCATGGGGCCTAACCTCTAACGCCTGCGTGCCGATTCGACGAGAGCCCGGTCGGATTCATACCCAGAAACAATTCGCCGCCGCGCATCGAGAAATTCACCATTCGTTTCCAACTGTTATCGTGCTTTACTCATGTGTCTCCTGCGCCGTGCCGACATGGGCCGCACCGACATGGGCCCACAAATCTGGGCCCACAAAACCGAAGGGCCGGTTGCCCGGCCCTTTATGCTTCTCGCGCTATTGCGACTGCGGCACCTGCGGCCCGCCGGATGGCGGCGCCGCCGGCGCTTCCTGGCCTTGCAGCTGCTTGAGCAGCCCCCCGCCGCCGGGCACCAGCGGAGCATTGTTGCCGGGCGCTGCCGGCTGGGTCTGGCCCGCCGGCGCCCCGGTATTGAGGATCGAGGTCGGCTTGCGGTCGAAGCTGGCGATCCAGGAGAGCGCCAGGCTGGTGGCGAAGAAGGTGAGCGCCAGGTAGGCGGTGGTCCGGGTGAGCACATTGGCGGTGCCCCGGCTGGAGAGAAACCCGCCGGTCGAGCCGATGCCGAGCCCGCCGCCCTCGGACTTCTGCAGCAGCACGACGCCGATCAGGGCGAGGACCACCATGAGATGGATGACGATAATGACTGTGGTCATGTTTCGCTCGAAGAATCCTTAAAGATAGCCCGTCCGGGCCGCTGCCCTGCCCGCTCATATAGGCTGTCGCCCGGCTGAATACACGATCCCCGCCGGCATTTCTACCCGTCATGTCCAACCGTCATGCCGCCCCGGGCGGGGCAAGGGCGCCCTATTTCAGGGTGCCGATATAGGCGATGACGTCGTCGACGTCCTTGGGGTCGTTCAGCCCGGAGAACGGCATGCGGTTGCCCTTCACCTTGGCCTGTGGATCGGTCAGGTACTGGCGCAGGCTGCCGGCGTCCCAGCTGAAGCCTGCCCGCATCATGGCGTTCGAGTAACGGAAATCGTCCAGCGAGCCGGCCTTGCGGCCGATCACCCCGACGAGGTTCGGGCCGAGTGCATCGGCCTTGTCGGAGTGGCAGGCGGCGCAGGTCTGGAACACCTGCTTGCCGTGCTCCGCATCGGCCGCGAGCGCCGCGGACGCGGCGGGCCCGAACAGCATACCGGCGCCCATCACGACGCTCCAACTCAAGCTGCGCATTTTTCCTCCTTAAGCGATCGTGACCTTGGTGCCGTGAGCCGCAACGCGGCCGCCTGCTCCGAACCCGGGAAGGCGACGCGTATCCTCACTTCTTGGCCGGCCAATACTTCTGGAAATATTTCTGATCCGGCGGCGGCTGATTCTTCTGGATCGGCATGATGTAGCCTTGCGAGTCCTTGAGATACAGCTCGCCCCCGATCGCCAGCCACGGATTGTCCTCGGTGCAATTGTATTCCTCGAAGATCGGATTGTGCTCGCGGCGATAGAACCGCGACACCTTCCACGGCTGGGTGAAGGCGTGGTCGAAGGTGGTGATCTCGTTACGCAGGATGTCGGGATCCTTCGGGTCGAGATAGAGCTTCTCCTTGACCACGGTCTGGTTGTCCGGATGCAGCGGAATGCCGGTCGAATCCATCAGGCGCGGACCGCGCATGTTGCGGGTCTCGACCTCGAGCGTGTCGTAGGTGCCGCTGTTGGTCGAATCGGTCCACTTGCCGATGGAATAGCCCACGAAGGCCGGGTCGTCGATTGTCGGCCAGTCGCGGCCGTCGGTGTAGATACGGCGCAGCGGGCTCATGGATTCCGCCAGCATATAGGTGGTCTTCGGCTTCACCACGATCTCGATCGGCTCATAGAGCGTCATCAGCCGCGGCATGCCGACCGGACCGCAGGTCGACTTGATGTCGAATTCCTCGCCCCTCGCCTGCTTCGCCAGGTTGGCCTGCCAGATGGCCTGGAATTCCGGCGTGAGCGGCGGCTTCTGGCCGCGGCCCGGCGGATTGGCGCCGTCCCAGGCACCGACCGGGCTGCCGCGGATCCACAGCGCATCCCAATCCGGATATTTCTTGGCGTCCTCGGCCGCCGCGATCAGCGGCAGCAGCAAGGCTGCCGTCAGCACGGCTGCGCCGATCTGGCTCCTGGTCTGCATCGGGTTCCTCCCTCGATTTGCCCGCGGTCGCAATTGGGCGCCGCCCGGCATTCGTTGTTATGGGTCGAGCCTAGCCGGATTTTCTCGCGCGCGGGAGGGGGGCCGGCCCCCGACAGTGGGGGCTGGCCCCCGGATCGGTCCAGAGACCGCGATGGCTAGTTCCCGGCCTGGAAATTGCGCAGATCGGGCGGTGGCTGGTCCTTGCGGGCCGGCATCAGATGGCCGTCGCCGCTGATGACGTAGTTATGCCCGTTGATGAACACGTGATGATTGTCCTCGGTGCAGTAGGTCTCGGTCCACAGCGGTTGCGGCCGCGCGTCGCGGTGGTAGCTGCGCGTCACCGTCCAGGGCCGCGTGAGCGCATGATCGATGGTGGTGACCTCGTTGTGCAGGATGTTGGGATCGTCCTTGTCGGAATAGAGCCGCTCGGTGATCACCGCCTGATCGTCGGTGTGGAACGGGACGCCGCTTGAGTCATAGGTATGCGGGCCTTTGAGGCCGCGGGTCTCGACCACGAGCTGGTCGTAGCGGCCGGTGCCCTTGGAGTCCTCCCAGTGGCCGATCGAATAGCCGGCGAAGCTCGGCTTGAGATTGGCCGGGAAATCGCGGCCGTCGGTATAGATGCGCCGGCGCATGTTGAACAGCTCGAGCGCCACATAGGTTGTCTCGGGCGTGATGATGATCTCCATCGGCAGCACCACGATCATGCCGCGCGGCATGCCGGAGGGGACGCACAGATAGGTCGGATCGCTGCCCTGCCCGCCGGCCGCCTCGTCCTTGAGGGCGGCCTCGTAAAGTGCCTGGTATTCGGGCGTCAGCGGCGCCTGCTCGCCGAGGCCGAGCGGCTTGGTCGGGTCCCAGGCGTTGCCGTTGCCCCGCCCGGTGCGCAGCCACTGTCCCTTCCAGTCGGGATATTTCGATTGATCGAAGGCAGCTTGACCAGTCCCTTGCGCCCCCGCAGCGCCGGCGCCCAGCAATGCCAGCGCCACAGCTCCGACCAGACTTCGCAACAGCATTGTGATCCTCCGATGGCCAGCCCTCCGCGCGGCGCAATGGTAGCCTGCGCGGGGCAAAACGAACAGTGAGCGTTCAGTCTTCGATCATCAGCAGGAAATCAAATTCCGCTCAGCCGGCCGCCGCCGCCAGCTCCTGATCCTTCTGGGTCGCGCGCTTGGCCGCCGGGCGCTCCGTCACGCGGCCCGCATAGGCGACGAATTCCGGCCGTTCCGGCAGCCCCTTGAACATCATGCCGAAGCGCAGACCCGAGCCGATCACCACGTCGGCGGCGGTGAACTGATCGCCCAGGAGATAGGGCCCACGTTTCACCGCCTCCGCCAGCACCTCGATCACGGTGTCGTAATCCCCGTACCCGAGGGCGGCGCGCGGCGGGGTATCCTTGCGCGGAAACAAGTGGTCCATCATCGCGGGCTCGATGCAGCTCGGGCCGAAGAACAGCCACTTGAGATAGGTCCCACGCCGCGGATCGCTGACCGGCACGTTGAGCTTGGCCTGCGGAAACGCATCCGCCAGATAGCAGCAGATCGCCGCCGCCTCGGTAATGAGCACGTCGCCATGGCGCAGCGCCGGCACCTTTCCCATGGGATTGACCTTGAGATAGTCGGCCGCGCGGTTGTCGCCCTTCTTCAGGCTCATGAGATGGAGCTCGTAGGGCTCGCCGACCTCCTCGAGCATCCAATGCACGATCGAGGAACGCGACGGGGCGGCGTGGTAGAGGGTGAGGCTGGGCATGGCGGCTCTCGCTGCTGGGATGAGCAATGCGATCGACCTACGGGCGCATCGTGACGTTTCTGCGACGGGTTGCCCAGGGTGGTCCGGGAGCGCCGAGACTCCCCGGCGTCATGGCCGGGCATAGCCCGCGAAGACGGGCGTAAACGCCCTGGTGTCCCGGCCACCCACGTCTTGCTTGCTGCTCTGCCGTAAAGGCATGGGTGCCCGCAACAAGTGCGGGCATGACTCAGAGAATGCGGCCCGCCCGCTAAATCAACGGACCCGGCCGCTTCAGATATTGCGTGGTGATGGCGTTGGCCGACCAATAGGCGAGCGCGCCCACGAAGCCGGTCGGGTTGTAGCTCTGGTTCTGCGGGAACACCGAGGCGCCCATCACGAACAGATTGTCGGCGTCCCAGGACTGCAGATAGCGGTTGAGCACGCTCGAGCCCGGATCGGCGCCCATCATGGTGCCGCCGGTGTTGTGGGTCGATTGATACGGCACCACGTTGTAATTGCCGCGCCGCGCCGCCGGCGAGCTCATCACGGTCGGGTTCATGGCGCGCGCGATGCGGCCGATCACGCCGGCCATGTATTCGGCGAGCTTGTAGTCGTTGTCGTGGAAATTGAAGCTCATGCGGATGAGCGGGCGGCCGAGCGCATCCTTGTAGGTCGGATCGAGATCGAGGAAGTTCTCGCGGTGCGCATAGCTGCAGCCCGAGGCGTTGACCCCGAAGGCGTGGTTGTACCATTTGGCGGTGGCCTGCTTCCATTCGCGGCCCCAGCGCGGCGTGCCGGGCGGCACCGGCCGGGTCGCGATCGGACGCCCGTTGGTGACCGAAGCCTGGATGTAGGCGCCGCCGAAAAAGCCCAGGTCCGAGTGGTCGAAATTGTCGCCGTTGAAGTCGTCGATCACGGTGCCGTGCGAGCCCGCCGCCATGAACGGGTTGATCTCGTGGTTCTCGAAGAACACCTGCACGTTGGTGCCGGTCACCTGGTAGCAGTAGTTCTTGCCGACCACGCCCTTGCCGGTCTTGTAGTCGTAGGGCGCGCCGATGCCGGAGGTGAGCATCAACGACACGTTGTTGAACACATAGGCGCCGAGGACGACGAGGCCGGCGGGCTGCTCGTATTCCTCGCCGTTTCGCGTGTCCACATAGCGTACCGCCTTCACCTTGCGGGCGGCCTTGTCGTAAACCAGCTCCTTCACATAGGCGTAGGTGCGCAGCTCGAACTTCGGATCGGCCATCACCACCGGCAGCACGCAGACATTGGGCGAGGCCTTGGCATTGGCTTCGCAGCCGAACCGCTCGCAATGGCCGCAATACTCGCAAGCCCCGAGCGTGAGGCCTTCCGGATTGGTGTAGACGTCGCTGGCATTGGCCGCCGGCGCCGGGAACGGATGAAAGCCGAGGCTGCGGCAGGCGCCGTCCATCAGCGCGCCCGCCATCGGCTGCATCAGCGGCTTGTTGGGATATTCGTTCTGGCGCGGGCCTTCGAACACGTTGCCGCCGTCGATCCTCTCACCGCGCAGGTTGCCGGCCTTGCCGGAAATCCCGCACAGCTTCTCGAACTTGTCGTAATAAGGCTCGAGCTCCTCATAGCTGAGCGGATAGTCCTGGATCGTCATCTCATCGGGAATGGCGTTGCGGCCATAGCGCTCGAGGATCTGGCTGCGCGGCTTGTGGTCGTAAGGGAGCAGCCGCCAGGTATTGCCGTTCCAATGGGAGCCGGCGCCGCCCAGATTGGTGCCGGGCATGAACGAGCCCAGGCGCCGGATCGGCAGCGCGGTCTCGGCCGGCGAATGGCGCAGCGTCACCGTCTCCATCTGGGTGTCCTGGAACAGCTCGTGACGGTTGGCGTATTTGAGCTCGTCGCGCACGCCCGGCAGGGTGAAATCGTCGCGCGGCGTGCGTTTGGCGCCGCGCTCGAGCCCGACCACCTGCAGGCCGGCCTTGGTCAATTCGCGCGCCAGGATGCTGCCGGTCCAGCCGACACCGATCACGACCGCATCGACCTCTTTCAAGAGCGTTGCCATGAGTGGTCTCTCCCTGATCCTTGGTTTTTATTGCCGCCGTTTGCTTGATGCCGATCCAAGTATCGATCGCGCCGTCTCACGCGAAGTCGGCGATCGAGCGCGGCGGCTTGTCGTATTTCTTGCCCAGATAGGTTTTGAATTCCTCCCGGTAGGTGGCCGGCAGGCCCGGATACCCCACCATCTTCCAGGCCGCCTTGTCGCGGTTGCCGCCATAGATCGGATCGGCGAAGAAGCCCTCCATGGCGATCTGCAGGAGCGCGTCGAAGAACATGCTGCTGGTGAACCCCGGAAACTCCGCTTTGCCGGCCTCCATGGCCTTCAAAGCCGCCTCGCGTTCGGGCTCGGCCAGGCGGTCGAAGTCCTTGCCGTAGGTCTTGTGCGTCCAATCGTTGGCGGCCGCGATGCCGGCGCGGAAGAACTCGCGCGGATTGAGCGCCAGCTGGTAGCCGAGCTCGGGCTTGCCCTTGGGAAACGGGCCGTCGCGATAAAGCCGCGCGCCGCTGCCATAGGCACCGGCCAGCTGCCGGTCGATGAAGACCGCGACGCCGCAATCGCTGCCCGACGGCGAGAGCGCGTCCGCCGGAATGAGCGTATCGACCGCCGCCGCCACGAAGGCATGCTCGGTCGGGGTGAGGGTCAGGAGCGGCTCGGGCTCGGTTGCGGTCGTGGCGGCCGGGGCTTGCGCATTGGCGGGCCCAAGTCCGGCCGCCACCGCGGTGCCGGCCCCGAGCAGAAAGCTGCGGCGGGGAATGGGCGCTGCGTCGGCGACCTTGTCGGCAACCGTTACCTTGTCGCTTTGTTTGTCCGGCATGGCGAAGCCTCCCTCGAGGTCAGGGGCGCGGCCAAACCGCGCCAATTTTTTATGAGACTAGGACGAATTGCATTGGCGGGCTACCGCGCATCGGTGTCGTCCCTGCGCTTCGGCCGGGACGACACCGGGAGAGTCCTCACCCCGGGTTCAATCCCTTCGATTTGAGCACCGCTATGGCGGCCGGCGAGGTCAGGAACTTGATCAACGCCGCGGCGGCGGCGCTCTCCTTGGTGCCGGCCGCGACCGCCGCCGGATAGACGGTGTAGAGCTGGATTTCCGCCGGTATCGGTCCGAGCAGCTGGGCGCCCTCATAGGGAAGGATCTCGCTGATCTGGGTGATGCCGAGCTCGGCCTCGCCGTTGGCCACGGCCTTGGCGGCCGGGTTGCTGGTCGGCTGCGGCTTGAGCTTGGGCTTGACCTGATCGGCGATGCCGAGGCGGTCGAACAGGCCCAGGATGTAAGGGGCGGTCGCGCCCTGCGCCACATAAGCGATCGACTTCGCCTCCAGGAGCGCGTGCTTGAACGCTTCGGTGTTGCCGATGTCGATCTTGGGCGCGCCCTTGCGGGCGGCCACGCCGGCGCCCGAGCGTGCGATGTCGGCGCGCCCGGCGGCGGTGAGCTTGCCTTCCTTGGTGAGAGCGTCGGTCACCTCGGCGGTGAGAATGGCGACATCGATCGCGGCACCCTTCTCGATCTCGGTCTTGAGCTCGGCGGCGGCCCCGAAGGTGATGGCGAGCTTGTTCTGCGTCGCCTTCTCGAATTGCGGGGTCAGCTCCTCCATGGTGGTTTTCAGCGCGTTGGACACCAGCACCTTGATCTCGGCCGCATTCGCGGCTCCGGCACCGAGCAACGAAAGTATCGAGAGCCCCGCCGCGATGGCGATTGCCGCGAGCGTCCGCATGGCTTCCTCCAAATATCGTTGTGATTGTCGTGTTGAAAACGAACGGACTCTATCGGTAAACCGCCGCGATGGCGAGGAAGTCCTCGGCCTTGAGGCTGGCGCCGCCGATGAGCGCGCCCTCGACGTTCTCGATCGCCATCAGCTCCGCGGCATTTCCCGGTTTCACCGAGCCCCCATAGAGGAGGCGAATTCCGCGTGCCGCGCCGCCGTGGCGTGCCGCCAGCTCCTGGCGGATGAAGCCATGCACCTGCGCGATGTCGGTGGCCGAGGGGGTGAGCCCGCTGCCGATCGCCCAGACCGGCTCATAGGCGACCGCGATGCCGGCGGGGCTTTCGCCCTCGGGGAGCGAGCCGGCGAGCTGCCTGCCGACCACCTCGAGGGTCTGCCCGGCCTCGCGCTCGGCGCGGGTCTCGCCGACGCAGATCACGGCGAAGAGGCCGGCCCGGCGGGCGGCCAGCGCCTTGGCGCAGACCTCTGCATCGGTCTCGTGATGGAGGCTGCGGCGCTCCGAATGCCCCACGATGACGGCGCCGGCGCCTGCATCCTTGAGCATTTCCGCGGACAGGTCGCCGGTGAAGGCCCCGGCCGGCTCGGCATGACAGTCCTGCGCCCCGATCGCCAGGCGGGTGCCGCGCGCGAGCGCCGCAAAACCCGCAATCAGGGTGGCGGGCGGGCACACCAGGAGGTCGGTGGTCGGCTTGAGCTCGCGCGCCCCGCCGATGATCTTGATGAGCTCGGTCCGCGACCCCCGCAGGCCGTTCATTTTCCAATTGCCGGCAATAAGGGGCCGCGCCGCCATGGTGGTCCGCCTGTTGGATCGCGAACCAAGCGGTTATCAGAGGGTTCGCGGGCGCGCCAGAGCCGGAAAGGGTGCCCGGACCCCGGCTGTGGCCCGAAGTCGCATCGGTTGCGGTAGGGCGTCCCGGTCCGTATGATGCGCCGCCTTCGACCAGCTTTGCTGCACCCCGAAGGTTTCACGCGCAACACGGCGGGATTTTTATGCTTCGAGGACTACGAAAAGCCTCTTCGAATTGGGTCGGCAAGACCATCATGGGGGCGGTCGTAGCCTTTCTGATCGGCAGCTTCGCGATCTGGGGTATCGGCGACATCTTCCGCGGATTCGGTCTCTCCACCGCCGCCAAGGTGGGGCGCACCGAGATCACCACCGAGCAGTTCCGCCAGATTTACAATGACAAGCTGCAGGAGATCGGCCGCCAGATCGGCCGGACGATCAGCTCGGATCAGGCCCGCGCGCTCGGCTTCGACCGGCAGATCCTGGCGCAGCTGACCGCCGAGATCGCGCTCGACGAGCGGGCGCGGGCGCTGCGCTTGAGCCTCTCGGATGCCGAGATTGCACGCCGGATCACCACCCAGCCGAGCTTCCAGACCCCGACCGGTGCCTTCGACGCGGTCCGCTTCCAGCAGGCCATCCGCCAGGCCGGCTACACCGAGCAGCGTTTCGTGGCCGAGCAGCGGCGCAACTCGGTGCGCAGCCAGCTCTCGGGCACCATCATGGGCGGCCCGCTGGTGCCGCAGGCCGCCATCGAGGCGATGGACCGCTATCAGAACGAGCAGCGCTCGGCCGACTATGTCCTCTTGGACCATGCCCAGCGCCGGCGATATCCCGGCCCCTACCCCTGAGGCGCTCACCGAGTATTTCAACCAGCGCAAGATTCTCTTCCGGGCCCCGGAATTTCGCAAGATCGAGGTGCTGACCCTGATCCCCAGCGAGCAGGCGAGCTGGATCGAGGTATCCGACGACGACATCAAGCGCGCCTATGAGGATCACCGCGAGAGCTTCGGCACGCCCGAGAAGCGGCAGATCCAGCAGATCGTGTTCCCGAGCGTGGAGGCTGCGCGCGCCGACGCCGAGCGCATCGCCGCCGGCACCAGCTTCGCCGACATCGCCAAGGAACGCGGCTTTGCCGACAAGGACATCGAGCTCGGCACGCTGACCAAGAGCAGCATGATCGACCGGGCGATGGCGGATGCCGCCTTCGCGCTCAAGGAAGGCGAGACCAGCGCGCCGGTGCAGGGACGGTTCGGGGTTGCGCTCGTCCACGTGGTCAAGATCGAGCCCGAGGTGATCCGGCCGCTTTCGGAAGTCGCGCCCGAGATCAAGAAGTCGATCGCGACCGAGCGGGCCAAGGCCCAGATCCTGTCGGTCTACGACAAGATCGAGGACGTACGCTCCGAAGGGCACACGCTCGCGGAGGCGGCCACCACCCTGAAATTGGCGGCCCGCAGCGTCGAGCTCGACCGCTCCGGCCACGATCCCGCGGGCCAGATCGTCAAGGATCTGCCCGATGCCCAAAGGCTGCTGGCGACGGCGTTCTCGACCGACGTCGGGGTCGATGCCGATCCGCTGCAAGGTCGAGGACGGCTACGTCTGGTACGAGGTCGAGGGCATCACGCCGGCGCACGATCGCACCCTCGACGAGGTGAAGGACAAGGTCGAGGCGAGCTGGCGCGAGGACGAGATCGCGACCCGCCTGAAGGACAAGGCGGCGCAGATGCTCGACAAGCTCAAGGCCGGGGCGACGCTCGCCGATCTGGCGGCCGCCGAGGGGCCAAGGTCGAGACCATCACCGGGCTCAAGCGCGGGGCGGCCGCGCCGCCGCTGTCGGCCGCCGCCGCCGACAAGCTGTTCCTGACCCCCAAGGACGGGTCGCGAGCGCGGACGCCGAGCAGCCGGGCGATCAGGTGGTATTTCGCGTCACCGACATCGTGGTGCCCAAGACCGACTTGAAGTCGGACGAGGCCAAGGCGATCTCGCAGAGCCTCACCCGCTCGCTTGTCCGAGGACGTCTTTACGCAATACATCGCCAAGGTCGAGCGCGAGATCGGCGTCACCATCAATGCGAACGCGGTGCGCCAGGTGGTCACCGGCAACAGCAACAACCTCAGCGACGACACCGACATCAATTTCTGAGTCTTTCTGAATGCAGATCGAGCCGCAATCGGGCGCGTTCGCCAAATGCTATGCTGCGTGGCGAGGCGCAGGTGGTGTGGACCACCCTGGTGGCCGACCTGGAAACGCCGGTCTCGGCCTTTCTCAAGATCGCGGCCGGCCGGCCCATGAGCTTCCTCCTGGAATCGGTCGAGGGCGGCGCCGTGCGCGGCCGCTATTCGATCATCGGCCTCGACCCCGACCTGATCTGGCGCACGGTCGGCGACCGCGCCGAGATCAATCGCGCCGCGCGCGACCCGCACGGGCGGTTCGAGCCCTGCAACGAGGAGCCGCTCGCGGCATTGCGCGCCCTGATCGCCGAAAGCCGGATCGCGCTGCCGGAGGCGCTGCCCCCCATGGCGGCCGGCGTGTTCGGCTATCTGGGCTACGACATGGTGCGGCTGATGGAGGAGCTGCCGCCGCCCAATCCCGATCCGATCGGCATCGCGGATGCGATCCTGCTGCGGCCCACGATCGTGCTGGTGTTCGATGCCACCGCCGACACCATCACGGTGGTCACCCCGGTGCGTCCGGAAAAGGGCGTGTCCGCCAAGGCCGCGCTGGCGCGCGCCGGCGAGCGTCTTGCCGCCATCGTCGACGCGCTCGACCGGCCGCTCGATCATGCGGCCCCCAATGGGCAATGCAGGCCCGCTCGCGGTGCTGCCGCGCTCCAACACCACGCCGGCCGAATACGAGCGCATGGTGCGGGCCGCCAAGGAATACATCGCGGCCGGCGACGTCTTCCAGGTCGTGCTGGCGCAACGTTTCGAAGCCCCCTTCGAGCTGCCGCCGTTCGCGCTCTATCGGGCGCTGCGCCGGGTCAATCCGTCGCCCTATCTCTACTTCCTGGACTTCGGCGCGTTCGCGCTGGCGGGATCGAGCCCGGAAATCCTGGTCAAGGTGGCGGGCGGCACCGTGACCATCCGGCCGATCGCCGGCACCCGGCCGCGCGGACGCCACCCCGCACGAGGACAAGGCGCTCGAGATCGAGCTTCTGGCCGACCCCAAGGAGCGGGCCGAGCATCTGATGCTGCTCGATCTCGGCCGCAACGACGTCGGCCGGGTGGCGCAGATCGGCACCGTCACGGGTCACCGACCAGTTCTTCGTCGAGCGCTACAGCCAGGTGATGCACATCGTCTCCAATGTGGAAGGCATGCTCACCGATGCGCACGACGCGCTCGACGCGCTGGCGGCCGGGTTCCCGGCCGGCACCGTCTCGGGCGCCCCCAAGGTGCGGGCGATGGAGATCATCGACGAGCTGGAGAAGGAGAAGCGCGGCGTCTACGCGGGCTGCGTCGGCTATTTCTCGGCCGCCGGCGAGATGGACACCTGCATCGTGCTGCGCACCGCGCTGGTCAAGGACGGCGTCATGTATGTGCAGGCCGGCGCCGGCATCGTGGCGGATTCCGATCCCAAGTCCGAGCAGCAGGAATGCATCAACAAGGCGCGCGCCCTGTTCCGCGCCGCCGAGGAGGCCAAGCGCTTCGCCAGCGCGGCCCGGCGCGGGCAGTGAGATGGTTCTGACAGTGCCGCTGCTACTTCAGTTCTGCCAGCAGTGCCCGCCCGGGGGGCGGCTGGAACCTATCAACATCGTCATGGCCGGGCTTGTCCCGGCCACCCACGCCTTCGGTGTCGCAGGGCTGCAAGGACGTGGATGCCCGCGCCAAGCGCGGGCATGACGGTTGGCACGGCGTGGGTTCCTGCTTCCGCAGGAACGACAGCGGAGAGATAGGTTGCCGAGATGAATGACATCCCCAAATGGAAGCACGACGGCGTGCAGGTGATCCCGGGCGGATCGCTCGATCCCAACACCGCGCAGACGCCCGGCATGGACCGCAAGGCCGCGATCAATTTCGCCCGCGCCGGCGCCCGCAAGCTGTGGGCCGGCACGGTCGACATCAAGCCCAATGCCAAGACCGGCGCCCATCATCACGGCGCGCTCGAAAGCGTGATCTATGTGGTGCGCGGGCGCGCCCGCATGCGCTGGGGCGAGCGGCTGGAGTTCACCGCCGAGGCCGGCCCCGGCGATTTCATCTATGTGCCGCCTTACGTGCCGCACCAGGAGATCAATGCGAGCGCAAGCGAGCTGCTCGAATGCGTGCTGGTGCGCAGCGACAACGAGGCGGTGGTGATCAATCTCGACATCGAGCCGGTCGAGAAGCCCGAGCAGGTGGCCTGGATCGACCCGATTCACCGAGGATGATACGGCCGCACAAACCTCGCGCCAGGAGGAATCAAAATCTGGGTTCGTTGGCCCGGCTGATGGGAGCCGGGGTTTTTTTCTTTCCAAAGAAGAAACCGACTATGCCACCTACCAACATCCCGGGAACTGTGCTGCCGGCGTAATATGCGACCCATCCAACCATGGTCTGGGGCACGTACCAACCCCCGGAATACGGATCAGCGAACCATGTGCGAAGCAGCGCGATCGCTCCACCGACGACAGCACCAATAAGCAACGTTCTGCCTCGACTAGCCATTCCCGCCCCCCTCACCTATTGCCAATGCGGACCATAACACGGAATGGTTGCGCTGCCGCCAGCCCTCGGGCGGGGAAGATGATATAATTGCTATACTTGCCCGCCCCCTCTGGGACATTTGGTGATACTAGTTTGCGCCTTGCTTCGGCGGGGGGCCAAAAGCGGAGACAGACCGAGTTATTCTCGATGCTCGCACCAGAACGCCAATGACCGTAATCCTGATCGACAACTACGACAGCTTCACCTTCAACCTGTTCCACTATCTGGGTGGGCTGGGGGCGCAGGTCACGGTCCATCGCAACGACAAGATCAGCGGTCGAGGCGGTGATCGCCGCCGACCCGGACGCCATCGTGCTCTCGCCCGGCCCCTGCACCCCGAACGATGCCGGCATCTGCCTCGATCTCATCCGCCAGGCGTCCGCCCGCATCCCGATTTTCGGGGTTTGCCTCGGCCATCAGGCGATCGGCCAGGTGTTCGGCGGCGAGGTGGTGCGCGCGCCGGTGCCGGTGCACGGCAAGCTCTCGCAGATCAAGCACCAGGGCGCCGGCGTGTTCGTTGGCATCAACGGGCCGTTCCAGGCCACCCGGTACCATTCGCTGGTGGTCGAGCGCTCTAGCCTGCCGGCCGATCTGGCGGTGGTGGCGGAGACCGACGACCGGCTGATCATGGGGCTCGCCCATGCCCGGCTGCCGGTGCATGGCGTGCAGTTTCATCCCGAAAGCATCGCTTCCGAGCATGGCCATCTCATCCTCAAGAATTTCCTCGATATCGCGGCGGCCTGGAATGCGGCGACCGGCAGGCGGGCGACGCCCAAGGCGCCGAGCCGACACCGTGCGACGCGTTAGCGGTACAAGCAGGGGGCAAGCGTGAGCGACGATTTCAAGGCATTGATCGCCAAGGCCGCGACCGGGACGCCGCTTTCCCGCGAGGAGGCGGCCCAAGGCTTCGATCGCATGATGTCGGGCGAGGCCACGCCCTCGCAGATGGGCGGCCTGCTGATGGCGCTGCGCGTGCGCGGCGAGACCGTCGATGAGATCACCGGCGCGGTCACGGTCATGCGCGAGAAGATGCTGCGCGTGAGCGCGCCGCCCGATGCCATCGACGTGGTCGGCACCGGCGGCGACGCGTCCGGATCCTACAACATCTCCACCTGCGCAGCCTTCATCGTGGCGGGCGCCGGCGTGCCGGTCGCCAAGCACGGCAACCGGGCGCTGTCCTCGCGCTCGGGCGCTGCCGACGTGCTGGGCGCGCTCGGGGTGGCGATCGAGCTTACGCCGGACGGCGTGGCGCGCTGCATCCGCGATGCCGGCATCGGCTTCATGTTCGCGCCCGCGCATCACCCGGCGATGAAGAATGTCGGCCCGACCCGGGTCGAGCTCGGCACCCGCACCATCTTCAATCTGCTGGGGCCGCTGTCCAATCCGGCCGGCGTGCGGCGGCAGATGGTCGGGGTGTTCTCGCGCCAATGGATCGAGCCGCTGGCGCAGGTCCTGAAGAACCTGGGCTCCGAAGCGGCCTGGGTGGTGCACGGCTCCGACGGCCTCGATGAGATCACCACGTCGGGGCCGACCCATGTGGCGGCGCTGGAGCGCGGCAGCGTGCGCACCTTCACCATCAACCCCGAGGACGTGGGGCTCGCCCGGGTCAAGCCCGAGGCGCTGCGCGGCGGCGATGCCAAGGACAACGCGCAGGCGCTCCTGGACGTGCTCAAGGGCAAGAAGGGCCCCTATCGCGACGTCGCGATCTTCAATGCGGCCGCCGGCTTGGTGGTGGCGGCGCGCGCCAAGGACCTTGCGGAGGCGGTCGCGCTGGCCACCCGATCGGTCGACTTCCGGCGAGGCCGAGGGCCGCCTCGAGCGCTTGATCGCGGTCTCCAATGGCTGACATCCTGGTCATGATCGAGACCTACAAGCGCGCCGAGATCGCCGCCGCCAAGCTGGCGCGCCCGCTCGCCGAGCTGGCGCAGGCCGCCAAGGCGGCCGCCGCGCCGCGCGGTTTTCTGCGCGCGATCGAAGCGCGGCTCGCGCAGAGACAATATGCCTTGATCGCCGAGATCAAGAAGGCGAGCCCCTCGAAAGGGCTGATCCGCGCCGACTTCGATCCGCCGGCGCTCGGCGCGCGCCTATGAGCGCGGCGGCGCCTGTTGCCTCTCGGTGCTCACCGACGCGCCCTCGTTCCAGGGCAAGCCCGACGACCTGGTGGCGGCGCGCGCCGGCGACCGCCCTGCCGGTGCTGCGCAAGGACTTCATGTACGACCCCTATCAGGTGCTGGAAGCGCGCGCCTGGGGCGCCGACTGCATCCTCATCATCATGGCGGCGGTCGACGATGCGATGGCGCGCGATCTCGAGGATGCGGCGCTCGCGGTCGGCATGGACGTGCTGCTCGAGGTCCACGACCAGAGCGAGCTCGAGCGGGCGCTGGCGCGCCGCTCGCGGCTCATCGGCATCAACAACCGCAACCTCAAGACCTTCGAGACCACGCTCGCGACCGCGCAGCGTCTGGCGCCGATGATCCCGCGCGACCGCATCGCGGTCGGCGAGAGCGGCATCTTCACGCCCGCCGATCTCGCGACTGCTCGCGGGTTGCGGCATGGCGACCTTCCTGGTGGGCGAGAGCCTGATGCGCCAAGCCGACGTCGAGGCCGCCACGCGCGCGCTGCTGGCCCCGGAGCGTGCCGATGTGCGCCCGCTCGGCGCCGCACGCCCGCTCGGCGCAGGGGGTTAGATCGTGGCACGCAACCCCAAGCTCACCCATCTGGCCAAGGCCGGCGAGGCCCGCATGGTCGATGTCTCGGGCAAGGCGGTGACGGCGCGGGTCGCGGTGGCCGAAGGGCGCGTGGTCATGACCGCCAAGACCCTCGACCTCGTGCGTCGCCGGCAATGCCAAGAAGGGCGACGTGCTTGGGCGCCGCCCGCATCGCCGGCATCATGGCCGGCAAACGCACCCACGAGCTCATCCCGCTTTGCCATCCGCTGCCGGTATCCAAGATCGCGGTGGAGATCGCGCCCGACCGCAAGCTGCCCGGCCTGATCGTACGCGCGAGCGCCCATGTGACCGGCCAGACCGGGGTCGAGATGGAAGCCCTGACGGCGGTGGCGGTCGCCTGCCTCACCATCTACGACATGGTGAAGGCGGTCGAACGCGGCATGCGCATCGAGGGCATCCGCCTCATCGAGAAAAGCGGCGGCAAATCGGGGCGCTACCGCGCCAAGGACAGCTGAACCGTTCAAAACCGGCGAGGACGCCCTCGCCTTCGGAGATGATGCCGTGGCGTTGATGCCGGTCGCGCAAGCGCTTGCCCTGGTGTTGCGGGATGCCGCGCCGTTGCCGGCCGAGGCGGCGGCGCTCGCGCAAGCCCACGGCCGCGTGCTGGCCGATGATCTTAACGGCGCTTGCGTACCCAGCCGCCGGACGATGTGTCCGCCATGGACGGCTATGCGGTGCGCGCAGCGGATGTCGCTGCCGCGCCGGTCACGCTCGAGCTGATCGGCGAGGTGGCGGCCGGACGCCCGTTCGCCGGCACGGTCGGACCGGGCGAGGCGGCGCGCATCTTCACCGGCGGGGTGATGCCGCGCGGCGCCGATACGGTGGTGATCCAGGAGCACACCAGCCGCGCCGACGGCGCCGTGGTGGTGGGCAAGCCGACCGGAGCCGGGCCGCAACGTTCGCCCGAAGGGCCTCGACTTCTCGGCCGGTGCGGTGCTGCTGCGCCGTGGCCGCCGCCTCAGCGACCGCGACCTGGCGCTGGCGGCCGCGATGAATCATCCTTCCGTGCCGGTGCATCGGCGCCCGAAGGTGGCGGTGCTGGCGACCGGCGACGAGCTGGTGATGCCGGGCACTGCTCCGGCGCCTGGCGAGATCGTCTATTCCAATGGCTTTGCCACCATTGCGCTCGCGGCGCGCGAAGGCTGCGAGATCGTCGATCTCGGCATCGCGCCCGACCGGCTGCCCGAGACCGTCGCGGCCATCCGGCGCGCAAGCGCGAGCGGCGCCGACATCCTGGTCACCTCCGGGGGCGCCTCGGTCGGCGACTACGACCTGGTGCAGCAGGCGCTCGCCGGCGAAGGTCTGGCGCTGTCGTTCTGGAAGATAGCCATGCGGCCGGGCCGGCCGATGCTGCACGGCCGCCTCGGCGCCATGCACGTGCTCGGCCTGCCCGGCAATCCGGTCTCCGCCTATGTGTGCGCGTTCCTGTTCCTGGTGCCGCTGATCCGGCGGCTGATGGGCCGTGCCGACATCGCGCCGGTGCCCGAAGCTGCCGTTCTCGGCGGCGATCTGCCGGAGAACGACGAGCGCGCCGATTACCTGCGCGCCACGCTGGCGCGCGGGCCGGACGGGCGCTGGGTCGCGACCGCGCTGCCGGTCCAGGACAGCTCCATGCTGGCACCGCTCGCCGCCGCCGGCTGCCTGCTCATGCGGCAGCCCCACGCGCCGCCCGCCCGCGCCGGCAGCCCGTGCACGATCCTGAGGCTGGAGCCCTGAGCAAACTCCGAATCAGGGACGCCTGATTCGCGATTTACGCACCGGCGACGCGCGCCGGCACCAGGTGCTGGCGATCCTTAAGCCCCGGCTTTGGCGGCCCGTAGAGTTGTTCACGTCAAATTAAATAGTTGCGGAACACATATCGAACAGATAGTGTCTGTTCATGATTTGTTTCGGAGTCGCGGCTCAGGAAATCCCAGAATTGGGATTTGCAGGAGCGACGGCGCCGTCAGCCGGGGGATACCCTAGATGCTCACACGCAAGCAATTCGAGCTCCTGCGCTTCATTCACGAGCGGTTGACGGAGGCCGGTGTGCCGCCCTCCTTCGACGAGATGAAGGACGCGCTCGACCTGCGCTCCAAGTCGGGCATCCATCGGCTGATCACGGCGCTCGAGGAGCGCGGCTTCATCCGCCGCCTGCCCAACCGGGCGCGCGCCATCGAGGTGATCAAGCTGCCTGATTCGGTCGCCCACGGCATCGCCGGCGGCGTAACCCGAACGCGCGGATTCACCCCGAGCGTGATCGAAGGCAATCTCGGCCGCGTGCGCACCACCTCGGAGGAAGACAGCGGCCGGCCGGTGGCAGTGCCGGTCATGGGCCGCATCGCGGCCGGCACCCCGATCGAGGCGATCCAGACCAAGAGCCATGTCATCAATATGCCGGCCGACATGCTGTCCTCGGGTGAGCATTTCGCCCTCGAGGTACGCGGCGATTCCATGATCGAGGCCGGCATCCTGGACGGCGACATCGCGCTCCTGCGCCGCACCGAGGAGGCCGACACCGGCGATATCGTGGTGGCGCTGATCGACGAGGAGGAGGCGACCTTGAAGCGCTTCCGCCGCCGCGGCGCCTCGATCGCGCTTGAGCCCGCCAATACCGCGTATGAGGTCCGCATCCTGCCGCCCAACCGGGTGCGCATCCAAGGCAAGCTGATCGGGCTGTTCCGGCGGTACTGAGGCTTCAACTCAGGTTGAAGGGAGCGGTTCGTAGGGGCGACTCTTGTGGTCGCCCGTCGGGCCAATCCCGCGGGCAAGGAGGGCGGGCACAAGGCCCGCCCCTCCCCCCTGTGCTTTCCCCTCAATTTCGAAGACGCAGCGGGCTAGACCGGATTCCGGTCGCGTTGACGCAGGTCTCTCCGTCGTCATGCCCGGCCTTGTGCCGGGCACCCACGTCTTTCGCGCCACAAAGCAAGGCGTGGGTGGCCGGGACAAGCCCGGCCATGACGTGCTGGGTGATTCAATGCGAACGAAACATGCTCTAGCCTCAGTCGCCGCGCTCGGGCTCTTCCTCACCCAAGCTTTCGTCTTCGCCCCGGTTGGCCGGCGCTGGCCGCGCGCCCGTTCCGGACGCTGGCGGCGGCACCGCGTGCATCCAGGGCCGGTTGTAGCCAGGCGGGCGCGCCAGCGTGGTCTCGAAGCCGTCCCCGACCCGGCGCAAGGTCACCGCCCCGCTCTGCCGCCACACCTTACGGTCGACCAGCGCGATGTTCCGGCGGGCCGTGCAGCCGGCCGGCGCCTGGCGCTGGCTCACCACCAGCACGGCGCGACCGCAATCCTCCGCAAAGGCTTCCATGCTGCGCGGGATGGCGACCAGCGCGCCGTCGGCGAGCCGCCCGATGCAGCCGGCTGGATCGCAGGCGATGCCGCGGTCCAATCCCTTGTCCTTCGGCGTGCGCTGGTCGGCGTCGGCGGCGAGCCATTCGCGCACCGCGAAACTATCGCTGCCGCTCTTGACCACAGCCAAGTGTCCCCCCGCGATGCGCAGCGCCACAGCGGAACCATCGGACGCCACCAGCACATCAGGTTGCGGTGTGCGCAGCGCCCATGCGATCGCCACGACCAGCAGGAGCGGACCGGCGAGGCGCAGCGGTGTGCGCAGCAGGCAGACCAGCAACAGCCCGGCGGTCGCGAGCAACAGCGGCCCGGTGCCGAACGACGGCACCAGCGTGTTGGCGCCCGGCAGGCTCGCCACCCAGAGCACCACCGCGATCATCCAATCGATGCCCTCGCCCATCAGCTGCCAACAGATGCCGTCGTACCCGAATGGCATCGCCAGCACGCCCAGGATGCCCATCGGCATCACCAGAGCCGACACCACCGGCATGGCCAGGAGATTGGCCAACAGTCCATAGGGCTGGAACTGATGGAAGTGGTAGGCGATGTAGATCATGGTGGCGGAGCCCGGCGAGCAGCGAGGCGAAGATGAGGCCGACGATCTCGCGGATGCCCCAGAGCGCGATGCGGGCGCCGAGCGGCGTGTCGAAGCCCGCCCGCATGAACGGCAGCCCGTGCTGATAGCCGGCGATCAGGGCGAGCGTGGCGGCAAACGACATCTGGAAGCTCGGACCCACCACCGCTTCAGGCGCCAGCACAGCACGCCGAGCGCCGCCGCCGTCAGCGTGCGGAAAGTCAGCGCCGGGCGGTCCAGCATGACGCCGATGAGCACGATGGCGATCATGATGTAGGAGCGCTGGGTGGCGACCGCCGAGCCCGAAAGCAGGAGATAGAAGCTGGTGGCGATGAGCGCCGCGAACGCCGCCCATTTCTTGATCGGGTGCCGGCTGGCGAAGCCCGGTATCAGGGCCAGCAGCGCCCGCACCACGAAGAACACGATGCCGGCCACTACCGCCATGTGGTAGCCGGAGATCGAGAGCACATGCACCAGGCTCGATACGATCATGGCATTGTTGACCGGGGTCGAGATCGGGTCGTTGAGGCCGGTGATGACCGCCGAGGCGATCGAGCCCTGGTCGCCCGGCAGCACCGCGCGAATGCGTTGGTCGATCGCCTTGCGGATGCGGTTGAGGAAGCCAGCATAGGCGAGCCAGGCGCCGCCTTGCTCGGGCGCCGCGAGGGTCTCGATCACGCCGGAGGAGAGGCCGGAAGCGCCGATGCCCTGGAAATACATGTCGCGGCCGAAATCATAGCCGCCGGGGCGCAGCGGCTCGAGCGGCGGGGTGAGGCGCGCCTTGAGCTTGATGTAGCTGCCGACCGCCGGCGCCGTGCCCTTGCGCGTGGTCAGCCGCACGCGCTCGAGCTCGCGGGTCTCGTCGGACCTGCCGCCCTCGATGCGGGTAACCCGCACCACGATTCGGTCGGAGCGCTCCCGCTCGTCGCGCGCCTCGACGAAGCCCGCGATGCCGATATTGGAGGTGGCGAACTGGAGTACCGGATGCTCGATGATCGCGCGCTTGAACGTGCCAGCGGCAAATCCGGCCGTGATGGTGGCGAGGCCGAGCAACAGCGGGAACGCCACCGTACGCCGCCGCACCGCAATGGCCGCGGCGCTCGCGGCCGCCAGGGCGGTGCCCGCCGCCCAGGGTGAGGGCTCCTGGTCGGCAGTGAAGTAGAGAATGGTGCCGAGCCCGAACGCGATCGCGAGCCAGGGCACCAGCCGGCCCGGCGCGACCTCGGCGAGCGCCCAGCTCCAGGCGCGCTGCGCGAACGCGCGGACGAAATCCTCGAAGCCGGCCGGCCACCACAACAGCGGACCGCCGCCTGTGGCAAAGCCGGGCCGCCAAGTCGCGGCTCGCGCCCCTACGCTCGACTGCTCACCCATCGCCCCAACGCCCCGCGGCGATACTCAGACCGCCGCGATGCTAGCACGGGCTGCGTCCGCGAGGCACGCCCCCGTTGCGCAGCTTTCCACATGCCCGTCGTCGGGGTGCAGGGGCACGCGTTTGCTTGATGGATGCGGCGCGATTCGGACGGCCGGCCGGCGCGCACCCGTAGGGGCGCCCCTTGTGGGCGCCCGCGTTGCAGGCCCAAGGCGGCCACAACGGCCGCCCCTACGCCATCCGCGCCATTGTTCCGGTGGACTGCACCCCTGTGGTGAGACCGGGAAATAAGGGACTGGTGCCGTGCCGCTTCTCTCACGAGGCCCTTGGGGGACGCTGGGAGCCACAGTGCCCGCATTTTGGCCGAACGAACTCCCTTTTCATGAATGAAAACAATGGTGCGACGAATCACTTGCAGTTGGTGGTGATGAGCGCCGCCCCGGCCGGGCGCACCCGTCCGCGATCAGCCGGTCGGAGCGAAGCGGCTCAGCCGCCGGCCCCACCGCTCACCTTGGCCCAGGTGTCGCGCAGCCCGACGGTGCGGTTGAACACCAGCCGTCCGGGCGCGGAGTCCGGGTCGCGGGTGAAATAGCCCTGCCGCTCGAACTGCACCGGCTCGGCGGCGTTGGCCGCCGCCAGCGCCGGCTCGAGGCGGCAGTCGCTCAGCACCTCAAGCGAACCGGGGTTGAGATCGGCCGCGAAGTCGGCCGCATTGGGATCGGGGCGCGAGAACAGCTGGTTGTAGAGGCGCACTTCCGCCGGCACGGCGTCGGCGGCCGCCACCCAATGCAGGGTGGCCTTCACCTTGCGCCCGTCCGGCGCATTGCCGCCGCGGGTCGCCGGGTCGTAGGTGCAGCGAAGCTCGACCACCTCGCCGGCCGCGTTTTTGATCACCTCGCGGCAGGTGATGAAATAGGCGTAGCGCAGCCGCACCTCGGACCCGGGCGAAAGCCGGTAGAATTTCTTGGGCGGCACCTCCATGAAGTCGTCGTGCTCCACATAGAGCTCGCGGCCGAAGCGGATGCGGCGCACGCCGGCATCGGGATTCTCCGGGCTGTTGACCGCCTCGAGCTCCTCGCCCGGCCCTTCGGGATAATTCTCGATCACCACCTTGAGCGGCCGCAGCACCGCCATGCGCCGCAGCGCCGACTTGTTGAGGACCTCGCGCACCGAATATTCGAACATGCCGACGTCGACCACGCTGTTGGCCTTGGCGACCCCGATGCGGCGCACGAAATCGCGGACCGCGGCCGCCGGCACCCCGCGCCGGCGCAGCCCCGCGAGCGTCGGCATCCGGGGATCGTCCCAGCCTTTGACGTGCTGGGCGCGCACCAGGGCGGTGAGGACCCGCTTCGAGAGCACCGTATAGGCGATGTTGAGCCGCGCGAACTCGTACTGCCGGGGCCGGGAGGGCACCGGCAGATGATCGAGAAACCAGTCGTAAAGCGGCCGATGGTCCTCGAACTCGAGCGTGCACAGCGAGTGGGTGATGCCCTCGATGGCGTCGGACTGACCGTGGGCGAAGTCGTAGCTCGGGTAGATGCTCCACTTCGTGCCGGTGCGCGGATGGTGGGCGTGCAGGATGCGGTAGAGGACCGGGTCGCGAAGATTGATGTTGCCGGACGCCATGTCGATCCTGGCCCGCAGCACCCGCGCTCCGTCCGGGAACTCGCCCGCGCGCATGCGGCGGAACAGATCGAGGCTCTCCTCGACGGTGCGGTTGCGGAACGGGCTGTCCTGCCCGGGCTCGGTCAGGGTGCCGCGGCGCGAGCGCATCTCGTCCTGCGACTGGTCGTCCACATAGGCGAGGCCCGCGCCGATGAGATGCTCGGCCCAGGCATAGAGCTGCTCGAAATAGTCCGAGGCGTGGAACAGATTGTCGCCCCAATCGAAGCCGAGCCAGCGCACGTCGGCCTTGATGGCGTCGATATATTCCTGCTCCTCCTTGGTCGGGTTGGTGTCGTCGAAGCGCAGATGGCAGCGGCCGCCGAACTCCTGGGCCACACCGAAGTTGAGACAGATGGACTTGGCATGGCCGATATGGAGATAGCCGTTGGGCTCGGGCGGAAAGCGCGTGACGACGCCGGTACGGCGCTTGGATTCGAGATCCGCGGCGATGATGTCGCGGATGAAATCGCGTCCCGCCTCCGCGACCGGTGCTGCGCCTGCCGTCATGCTCTCGAGCCCTTCTGGCGCCGCGATTCCCGCGCCGCCCCTGTGGACGCCTATGTGCCAAATCCCCGTGCGGGCGCCAAGATGCCTGCCGGCTTGAGATCGGGTGCCGCCCGCCCGGGTGCAATGTGAATTGTCGTGACAACTTCTCCGGGACCTATGGTACACGGCTCGCGGCATCGGCCGGCCCATCCCGGGGCGGCGAACCGCCCCCGGGCGGCGAAGAGCCGCCGGGCGGCAGCATGAACCACACGTGGGCAACATGAGCGAGAACGTCGTCACCCGCTTTGCGCCCTCGCCCACGGGGTTTCTCCACATCGGGGGAGCCCGGACGGCGCTGTTCAGCTGGCTCTATGCGCGCGGCCGGGGCGGCAAGATGCTGCTGCGGATCGAGGACACCGACCGCGAGCGATCCACCCAGGCGGCGATCGACGCCATCCTGGACGGCCTCTCCTGGCTCGGAATCGAATGGGACGGTGATACGGTCTATCAATTCGCCCGCTCGGCCCGCCATCGCGAGATCGTCGATCAGCTCATGGCCGCCGGCCGTGCCTATCCGTGCTACGCGGCCCCCGCGGAGCTCGTGCAGATGCGCGAGGCCGCCCGCAGCAACGGCAGCTCCAGGGTCTATGACGGCCGCTGGCGCGATCGCAGCCCGCAGGACGCCCCGCTCGGCGTCAAGCCGGTGATCCGCTTCAAGGCGCCGGCCGCCGGCGAGACCGTGATCGAGGACCAGGTCCAGGGCCGCGTGGTCTGGCAGAACGAGAACCTGGACGATCTCGTGCTGCTGCGCTCCGACGGCACCCCGACCTACATGCTGGCGGTCGTGGTCGACGATCACGACATGGGCATCACCCACATCATTCGCGGCGACGACCATCTCACCAATGCGGCGCGCCAGAAGCAGATCTACGACGCGCTCGGCTGGAGCGTGCCGGTGATGGCGCATATTCCGCTGATCCTCGGACCCGACGGCTCCAAGCTCTCCAAGCGCCATGGCGCGCTCGGCGTCGATGCCTATCGGGCCCTGGGCTATCTGCCCGTCGCCATGCGCAACTACCTGATCCGCCTGGGCTGGGCCCATGGCGACCAGGAGATCTTCTCGACCGACGAGATGATCGCCGCGTTCGACCTGCCGCAGATCGGACGCTCGCCGGCGCGCTTCGACTTCGCCAAGCTGGAGAGCATCAACGGCCACTACATGCGCGAGACCCCCGATGCCGATCTGCTCGCTGAGATCGAGCGGGTGCTGCCGCACATCGCGGGCGGCGCCGAGCTCGCCGCCAAGCTGACCCCGGAGCTGCGGGCAAAGCTCATCGCCGCCATGCCGGGGCTCAAGGAGCGGGCCAAGACCCTCATCGAGCTCATCGACGGCGCGCGCTTCCTCACCGGCGGCCGGCCGATCGCGCTCGACGACAAGGCGGCTGCCCTCCTCTCCCCCGACGCGCGGACCATGCTGGGCGAGATCGTGACGGAGCTCGAAGGGGTCGAGCCCTGGACTGCCGGCGACGCGGAGCAGGCGTTGCGGACCTTTGCCGAGCGCCGGGGCGCCAAACTCGGCAGCGTGGCGCAGCCGTTGCGGGCGGCGCTGACCGGACGGACCACCTCGCCGGGCATTTTCGACGTGCTGGCGGTGCTCGGAAAATCCGAGAGCCTGGCGCGGCTGCGCGATCAAATCCCCGGCTGAGGCGGCTGGACCGGCCTCCGGTTTCCCTCGGCTCGGTGGCTCCGCGGCGCGCCATCTTGCAGTGCACACTCGAATGGGCTACGCAACCAAGCTGGGCCGCTGCGGCGGGCTTGCCGGATCTCCTGCGCAGCCATCGCTTGGCCGCGCCCCATCCGGTCCGTCAGCGACGCAACTCGAGGGCACAGCCATGGATGCGAAGACCGGCTCCAATACCAAAAGCGCCAAGCTTACGCTCGACGACAAGGATTATTCGTTCAAGCTCTACGAGGGCACCATCGGGCCATCGGTGATGGACATCGGCAAGCTCTACGCCCAGGCCGGTATCTTCACCTACGATCCGGGCTACACCTCGACCGGAAGTTGCGAATCCAAGATCACCTATATCGACGGCGACGAAGGCGTCCTGCTCTATCGCGGCTATCCGATCGAGCAGCTGGCCGAGCACGGCGACTTCCTGGAGACCTGCTATCTCCTGCTCTATGGCGAGCTGCCCACCCCTTCGCAGAAGGTCGACTTCGACAACCGCGTGACCCATCACACGATGGTGCACGAGCAGATGAGCCGGTTCTTCCAGGGCTTCCGGCGCGACGCCCATCCGATGGCGGTGATGACCGGTTGCGTGGGCGCGCTCTCTGCCTTTTATCACGACTCCACCGACATCTCCGATCCGCACCAGCGGATGGTGGCTTCGCTGCGCATGATCGCCAAGATGCCGACGCTCGCCGCCATGGCCTACAAATACTCGGTCGGCCAGCCGTTCGTCTACCCGAAGAACGAGCTCGATTACGCCTCCAATTTCCTGCGCATGTGCTACGCGGTGCCGTGCGAGGAGTACAAGATCAACGGTGTGCTGGCGCGCGCCATGGACCGGATCTTCATCCTGCACGCCGACCACGAGCAGAACGCTTCGACCTCGACGGTGCGGCTCGCCGGCTCCTCCGGCGCCAACCCGTTCGCCTGCATCGCCGCCGGTTGCGCCTGCCTCTGGGGGCCGGCGCATGGCGGCGCCAACGAAGCCGCGCTCAACATGCTGCGCGAGATCGGAACGCCCGAGCGCATTCCCGAATATGTGCGGCGCGCCAAGGACAAGAACGATTCGTTCCGGCTGATGGGCTTCGGCCACCGGGTCTACAAGAACTATGATCCGCGCGCCAAGATCATGCAGAAGACCTGCCACGAGGTGCTGGCCGAGCTCGGCATCAAGGACGATCCGCTGCTCGATGTGGCGCTGGAGCTCGAGCGCATCGCCTTGCACGACGAATATTTCATCGAAAAGAAGCTCTATCCGAACATCGACTTCTATTCGGGCATCACGCTGAAAGCGATGGGATTCCCGACCACCATGTTCACGGTGCTGTTCGCGGTCGCCCGCACGGTCGGCTGGATCGCGCAGTGGAAGGAGATGATCGAGGATCCGGACCAGAAGATCGGCCGTCCGCGCCAGCTCTATACCGGGGCGGTGCGGCGCGACTACACCCCGATCTCGCGGCGCAAGTAGTCGGACGGCGCTTCCCTTACCGGCTTTCCCCCGTCTCGGTGCGCCGGCGCGCGAGGCCGAGCACGATGTCGGCGGCGCGACTGCTCGGCGACACGGTGTTGCCGCCCCCCATCACCGTATCGAGCCGCCCGAAGGCCTCGATCTGCCGGCGCCGCTGCGGGCTGTCGGACAGAAGCGGTGCCAGCGCGGCACCGAGCTTTTGCGGCGTGCAGTCGCGCTGCAGGAATTCCGGCACCACGTTCTCCTCCAGGATCAGGTTGGGGAGGATCGCTGAGGGCACCTGGATGGCGATGCGCGCCACCACCTCCTCAATCGACGAGACCTTGTAGGCCGTCACCATGGGGACGCCAGCGAGCGCAAGCTCGAGCGTGACGGTGCCGGATTTGGCAAGGGCCGCCCGGGCCACACGGAATGCCGCCTGCTTGTCGTCGGGATCGACCACGATGCGCGGCCGCCGCGGCCAGCTGGCGGTCGCGGCCGCGATCCGCTCGCGCAGGTGCGGGAGCGTGGGCAGCACGAGCTCGGGCGGCTGAAGTCCGGTTTCGAGCCGCGCCAAGGCCTGGCCGAAGATCGCCAGGAGCCGCCGGATTTCTCCGCTGCGGCTGCCCGGCAGGACCAGCACCACCGGCGGATCGGCGAGCCGGCGGCGGGCTTCTTCCGCGCTCGGCCGCAGCTGCTCGAGCCGCTCCAGGAGCGGATGGCCCACATAGGTGCAAGGTGGCCCGCTTAGCCGCGCATGCGCCCGTGGCTCAAACGGCAGCAGCGCCAGCACATGGTCGACATAGCCCCGCATGGCGCGGGCGCGGCCGGGCCGCCAGGCCCAGACCGAGGGCGACACGTAATCGAGGATCGGAATCGCGGGCGCCGCCGCGCGCACGCGCCGCGCCACCCGGTGAGTGAAATCCGGGCTGTCGATGATGACCAGCGCGTCGGGCTGCGCCGCCACCACCAGCGCCGCGGTCTCGCGAATACGCCGCAGGATGAGCGGCAGCCGCCGCGGGATCGCGGCAAAGCCGATGATCGCCAGCTCCTCGATGGGAAATGGGCTTATGAGCCCCTCCGCCGCCATCTCGCGCCCGCCGACGCCGGCGAAACGCACCCGGCCGCCGGAGCGCGCCTTGAGCGCCCGCATCAAGGGTGCGCCCAGCTGGTCGCCGGATTCCTCGCCCGCGACCAGGACGATGGCGAGCTCGCGATCGCGCCCTGGACCTGGGCGCATCACTCGGCCTGCCGTCTCGGCGCGACGGGTTCCGGCCGCATACCGACAACGAACACGCGCGCGCGATCGGCCGCCGTCGCCACCAGTGCGGGCTCTGCCATGATGACCTCGCCGGCCATGACCGCGATGCCGGCGAGCCCGGCGCGCGCCGCGCCTGCGATGGTCTGCGGCCCGATGGTGGGCAGATCGATCCGACGGTCCTGGCCGGGCTTGGGGGCTTTGACCAGCACGCCGCCGGGGGTGCGAATGCGCCCTTTGCGGCGCAGCTCCGCCACCTGGGCCAGCATCTCGTCGGTGCCCTCCGCGGCCTCCACCGCCAGAACGTGACCGCCGGCGACGATCGTGCCCTGACCCACGTCGAAGGGGCCGATGGCGCGCAGTAGCGCGAGCCCGAGCGCGATGTCGACCCGGTGGCTTTCGCTCGGCTGGAAGCGGCCGATCACGCCTTCCGGCATCAGGATCTCCGGCGCGATCTCGTGCGCCCCGACAGGCCGAAATCCGAGCTCCTCGAAAACCTTCATGATGCCCGACATAAGGTGGTCGTCGCCGCCGCGGAACATGCGGATGACCCGCGGCATCATGCGCATGGTGGCCAGATCTGGCCAGATCTGCCAGAGCGAGGGTCGAACGGTCGATCCGATAAAGACCACATCGCGGCAGCCCGCTTGCCGGGCGATACGGCAAAAGCCGCCCAGCTGGCCGAACCTCACCCAATGATGCGGATAGGATTCGATCCGAGCCGGATCGGCAAAGCCGCGGAGCGGAAACAGAACCACGCTTCGGCCCTGTCGGCGGGCCGCCTCGGCGACCGCATAGGGCAGGTTTCCGGCCCCGCAGACGATGGCGAGCGGCGCGTCGCTCTGCGGCTCACCCGACATGCCGTCACTCATTCATGGCGGCCGCCTCCAGGCGGTCGCCGCCGAGCGCGCGCGGCGGCATCATGGGCGGACGCGATCCGCCCGCGCGCAGAAAAGCGACGATCTTGCCGACCAGCGGATCGGCTCCATGCTCCGCCGCCACCGCCGCCAGCCGGTCGCGAAATTCGCCGCCGCCGAGGAACAGGGCGCGGTAGCACTGCCGCAGCCGGTGCAGGTCGGCGCGCCCATGGCCGCGGCGCTTGAGCCCGACCACATTGAGGCCGACGAGCTCGGCCTTGGGGCCGAACGCGAACCCGAACGGAATGACGTCGCGGGTGATTCCGCTCATGCCCCCGATCATGGCGCCTTCACCCACCCGCACGAACTGGTGCACGGCGGCCTGTCCGCCCAGGAACGCGCGATCCCCAACGCTGACATGGCCGCCCAGGACGGCGTTATTGGCGAAGGTGACGTCGCTGCCGACCCGGCAGTCGTGCCCCACATGGGAGCCGGCCATGAAGAAGCAACGGTCTCCGATTGTGGTGACCTCGCCGCCGTCCTCCGTGCCGGTGCTCATGGTGACATTTTCGCGGATGTCGCAGTCGCTGCCCACGACCAAGCGGGTCGGACCGCCTTTGTATCTGACCGATTGTGGCGGGGTGCCGAGCGAGGCGAACGGATAGATGACGGTGCGGGCGCCGATTGCGGTGTGGCCGGCGAGATGGACATGGGCCAGGAGCCGGCAACCGTCGCCGAGCGCCACGTCGGATCCGACAATGCAATAGGGCCCGATCGATACCTCGGCTCCGATCCGCGCTCCCGGCTCGATCCGCGCGGTTGGATCGATCATGGCCATCGTCGACCTCACGAGAGCATGGCGCCGACTTCGGCCTCGGCGACGACCTGCCCGGCCACGATGGCCCTGCCGCGAAACCACCACATGCTCTTCTTCCGGGCGATCTTGCTCATGTGATATTCGATCGTGTCCCCGGGCAGCACCGGCTTGCGGAACTTGGCCTTGTCGATGGTCAGGAAGAACACTTTCGGCGCCAGATTTTCCTTGCTCTGCGACAGGATGCAGATGGCGCCAGCGGTCTGCGCCATCCCCTCGATCATCAGCACGCCGGGAAACACCGGATTGCCGGGAAAATGCCCGAGGAACTGTGGCTCGTTGATCGTCACGTTCTTGATGCCGATGGCGGCCTCGTCGCCACGAATGCTGATGATGCGATCGACCATCAGGAACGGATAACGGTGCGGCAGTGCCTTGAGAATGGTGGCGATGTCGGCTGCCTCGAGGGTGATCGCCGCCTCGCTCATGTGTCCGTCCTCATGAGCCTTCCTCGCGCTCCGCCGTCTTGCCGGCGCTGCCGTGCCCGGCCAGGCGCTCGAGTGCCGCCACCTCGCGGAAGAATTGCTTCACCGGCTTGGCCGGCGCCCCGACCCAGCGCGCTCCCGCCGGCGCATCGTGCATGACGCCGGACTTCGCTCCCAGCGCCGCGCCCGCGCCGATCGTCAGGTGATCGGCGATCCCCACCTGCCCGCCCGTCATGACATTGTCCCCGATCACGGCGCTGCCGGATATGCCGGTTTGCGACGCGAGAACGCAGTGTCTCCCGACGGTCACATTGTGGGCGATCTGGACGAGATTGTCGATCTTGGTGCCCTCGCCGATCACCGTGTCGCTCATCGCGCCCCGGTCGATTGTGGTGTTCGCCCCGATCTCGACGTCGTCCTGGATGATGACGCGGCCGATTTGCGGAACCTTGACGTGACCTGCCGCCCCCATCAGGTAGCCGAAGCCGTCCTGTCCGATCCGGCAACCCGGATGGATGATCACCCGGTCACCGATCAAGGCATGGATGATCGAGACACCGGGGCCGATCGCGCAGGCGCGCCCGATATGCACATTCGGCCCCACCACCGTGCCGGCTCCGATCACGCTTCCCGCCCCGATCTCGGCCCGCGGTCCGATCACGGCACCGGGGTCGATCGTGACGCCGCTCTCCAGGCGGGCGGTCGGGTGCACCAGCGCGCCTGCGGCGGTGTCCTGCGCCTCGAACAGCGAGGAGGGACGCAGCGCGTCCGGAAACAGGGCGCGGGAAACCTCAACAAAAGCCCGATAGGGAGCGCGCACGAACAGCAGGCTCACGCGGGGAGGCAGGCAATGGGCCAGGCGCTCCAGCGTCAGGCAGGCTCCGGCCTCGCAGATCGATGCCCGCTCGGCGAATTTGGAGCTGTCGAGAAAGCAGAGATCGTCGGGCCCGGCGCGATCGAGCGCCGCGATGCCGGTTACGCGCCGATCGAGCTCGGCGCCGGGCCGCGGTGCGGCCCCGGTGAGCGCGCCGATCTCGCGCAACGAGAGGCCGGATCGCCGTCGAAAAAAGAACGCCTCGGTCATGCGACCCGTGTCCCGGCCCGCCGCCGCGGTCAGAAGCTCGCGCCGCCGCCGAAGCGGAATATCTGCGTCTTGTCGTAGCTGCGCTTGGTGATCGGATAGGCGAGATCGAAACGGAGCGGCCCGAACGGCGACGCCCAGATCAGGCCGACGCCGGCCGCGCTATTGATGAACATGTTGTTGGAGGACGGAACCATCGATTCCCCGGTGAGCGGCGAGGCCAGCGGCCCGGTATAGTCCCACAACGAGCCGGCGTCCACGTAAGCCGCGACCTTGATCCCCATCTCCTTGGGAATGAAGAACAGCGGCGTCTGCAGCTCGACGCTCGCGCCCCAATAGTGGGTGCCGCCGAGCGCATCGTTGGTGGTGCCGATCGTCAGATCGCGCGGACCGATGCCCGCGGGCGCGAAGCCGTGAACCAGGTTGGGTCCCATCTGGAAATGGTCGAGCATCCGGACGCCGTTCGACCCGATCTGACCGTAGTCGACGGTATCGTTGCCCCAACCGTTGATGTTGCCGGCCTGCAGATGCAGAACGCCAACGATGTCGTAGGCCACCGCGAAATAGCGACGCAGGTCCGCGGTCTCGCGCAGGTACCTGACATTGCCACCGACGCCGGCAAAGTCCTGGTTGAACGTTGCCGCATAGCCGGCGGTCGGATTGCGATTGTCGTCGACCGTGTTGTAGGCCAGCGAGTAGCCGACCAGGGAGGTCACGGCGGCGCCGTTTGCAAGCTCCACCTTCACCGGCACCGAGGCTTCGCCGTCGGCGTAGCAGTTCTGGTTGACCTGACCCGGGCCTCCGGGGAACGGAATTCCCGAAGTCGGGGTCGGGAACGTGGTGATCCAATCCGGATTGATGTTGTTGCAATTTCTCAGGTAGCTCGGCAGCACGATCTCCTGCCGGTAGATCGAGTAGCGCAGCTGCAACGCCAGATCCTCGCGCAAGGCGACGCCGAGCCGCAGTCCGGCGCCGATCGTGTCGGTCTGGTAGGAGATGAAGTTGGTCGGCAATTGTTGCTTGGCGAAGAGGTCCAGCCCGAGAGCCAGCCGGTAGCCGAGCAGATAAGGCTCGACGAAGGAAAAATTGGCGCCCTTGGAATGTTGGCCATAGCTCACGCCGAGTTTCGTCGCCAAACCGAGCCCGAACAGGTTGCGCTCGCCGATGCTGGCCTCCGCCAACGCGCCGTCCGAGGTCGAGAAGCCGCCGGAGAGCGAGACTTCGCCGGTCGACATGTCCTCGACATCGACATTGAGGACCACGCGGTCGGGCGCCGAGCCGGGCTCGTTGGTGATCTTGACGGTCTTGAAGTAATTGAGGTTCTTCAGGCGCCGCTCGGCGCGATTGATCAACGCACGATTGTAGGCATCGCCCTCGGCGACATCGAACTCGCGCCGGACCACATAGTCGCGGGTCTTGGTATTGCCGCGGATGTTGATCCGCTCGATATAGGTGCGCTGCCCCTCCTCGACCGTGAAGAACAGATTGATGGTCCGCGCCTGCGGATTGCGATCCGCCCCCGGCCGCACGGTCGCGAACGCGAAGCCTTGCCGGGCGGCCTCGATCGTCATGTCCTCCACCGATTTCTCGATCGCCTCGGCGTTGTAGACATCGCCGCTCGACATCCGCAGCCGCGGCTCCAGGAGCCGCGGGCTGAGTGCCGTTATCTTGGAGCGCACATCGACGGTGCCGATCCGGAACTGCTCGCCCTCGTCGATGGTGAAGGTGATGATGAAGCCGTGCTGGGCCGGGTCGAACTCCCCCACCGCCGACACGACCCGGACATCGATATAGCCGTGCTTGAGATAGAAGCGCCGCAGCAGCTCGCGATCCGCCTCGATGCGGTCGGGGTCGTAGATGTTGCCGGTCTGCAGGAAGGCGAGCAGGCCGGTTTCGACGGTCTTGATCTCGTCCTTCAGGCGATACGACGAATAGGCGCGGTTGCCCACGAAGTTGATGGTCTTGACGTCGGTCTTCTCGCCCTCGGTGATCTCGAACACCAAGTCGACGCGACTGTTCGGCAGCTCGATGATCTTCGGCTCGATATGGACGTCGAAGCGGCCGCCGCGCCGGTAGACGTCGGCCAGACGCTGCACGTCGGACTGAACGGTGGCGCGCGAGAGCGTGCCGCGCTCCTTCGACTGGATTTCCAGCTTGAGCTGGTCCTCCTTGACCTTCTTGTTGCCCTCGAATGCGATCCGGTTGATGACCGGATTTTCGACCAGGGTCACCACGATCCGACCGCCGGACTGGCTGATACGCACGTCCTGGAACAGGCCGGTCGCGTAAAGCGCCTTGTAGGCGTCGTCGATGACCTGGGCGTCCAGGCGGCCGCCGGCTCCCGGCTTGAAATAGGAACGCACCGTCGAAGCTTCGACGCGCCGATTGCCCTCGACCACGATCGAGTTGACGGACTGCGCGTTCAGCGTTTGCGCATAGGTCACGCCCGCCGTCAGGCTGATGGCCGCCAAATTCAAAACTATCCCCCCGAGGACCAAGCCGGCGATGCCCAGTCCCCGAACAAACCGCACACAAAGGTTCATTCGCAACCCGCCCTCTTCCCCTTATCGGCCACCTCGCGAGAGGGGCGATTGAACCGGTAGACCCCGCTTCTACCCGGTTTTAGCGACGATGCACATTAGCTGATTTGCACCGTTTTTCCTTTATCTCCAGAGAGTTGCCAATCGGCAACGCCCATATCAGGACACCATGCGATGCAAAATCCCGCTGATGTCGTTGTAAGCCGCGAATATCATCAGCATCACTACGATCGCGAGCCCGATGCGAAAGCCCACTTCCTGCGCCCGTTCCGACAGCGGGCGCCCCCTCAGCGCCTCGATCGCATAGAACAAAAGGTGACCGCCATCGAGCAGCGGAATCGGAAACAGATTGAGAAGGCCAATTGAGGCCGAAAGAAAGCCGGAGAGATAAAGCAAGGAAGCGATCGCGGTGCCGATACCGCCGCTGTCCAATCCGGATTTCCACGCATCGCCGGCCACCTCGGCGATGCGGATCGGGCCACCGAGCTGGTTGGCCGATTCCCGTCCGACCATGACGCCGGCGACGAAGCAGAGCGAGCGCTCGACCACGAAATAGGTCTCCTCCACACCGAGCGCGAGCGCGGCGCCGGGGTTTTCGCTCTTAAGCTTGATGTCGTCGGTAGGGAGCTTGCTGATGCCCAGGACGGCATTGCAGAATCCGCGTGTCTGGGGCGTGGCTTTGATGTCCTCGCGCGCGCCGCCGCGGTCGACCGTAAGCGTCAGGGTGCGGCCGGAGCTGCCCGCCACGATGCGCTGCATGTCGGCAAAGCCGCCGATGGGCCGGCCATCGATGGCCACGATCAGATCGCCCGGCTTGAGGCCGGCGGCGGCGGCGGCGCTGTCGGGCTGGACGGCGTCGACCCGGGCAGGAATGACCTGCCGGCCGAAGGACATGAAGATGCCGGCGAAGATCACGATGGACAGGACGAAGTTCGCGAGCGGTCCGGCGACCACGACCGCCGCCCGCGCGGCCACGCCCTGATGCACGAAGCTGACCTCGCGCTCGGCTTCGGTCATGGCGGCGGCCGCGGTGTGATCGGGCACGCTCGCGGCATTCTCGTCGCCGAAAAATTTCACATAGCCGCCGAGCGGAACGGCGCAGACTTTCCAGCGCGTATCGTGGCGGTCGTTAAATCCGAACAGCTCGGGCCCGAAGCCGATGGAAAAGGTCACGACCTTGACGCCACACCAGCGGGCCACGATGAAATGGCCGAACTCGTGGAAAAACACGACTATGGTTAATACAATCAAGAACGGAATGATGCCAAAAGTGGCCAATCCGTGCAAAAAATCAAAATTCATGCGTGCAGACCTCCCGCCCCGGCTTTCTCACGCTACCCCAACCGACACTCTAGAACACCTTTGCGGCAATTTCGGGCAGGAGCTGGCGCGCCAGCAATCTCGAATTCTGGTCGATGGCGATCGCCTCGTCCACATTTTCCGGTTCCCGGGTAAGGTCGCCGGCGACCGCGGCCTCCAGGGTTGCCTCGACCAAAGCGGCAATTCCGGTGAATCCGAGCCGGCTGGCCAGGAACTCCTCGACCGCGACCTCGTTGGCGGCATTGAGCACGGTGGGGGCCCCGCCCCCCGCCTCCAGCGCCTGGCGGGCGAGCCGCAGCGCCGGGAACCGTGCCAGGTCGGGCTCCTCGAAACTGAGCGTGGCGGCCCGCGCCAAGTCGAGGCGCGGCGCCGGTCCGGCCAAGCGCTCATCCGGCCAAGCCAGGCAATGCGCGATCGGGATGCGCATGTCCGGGCTGCCGAGCTGGGCGATCAGGGAGCCGTCGCGGAACTCGACCAAGCCATGGATGATCGATTGCGGATGGACCAGCACGTCGATCTCTTCCGGCTTGAGCGCAAACAGATGGTAGGCCTCGATGACCTCTAGGCCCTTGTTCATCAAGGTCGCGGAATCGATCGTGACCTTGGGTCCCATCGACCAGTTGGGATGCCGCAGGGCCTGCTCCGGCGTCGCCGCCCGGATCTCGGCTGCGCTCTTGGTGCGAAACGGCCCCCCGGAGGCGGTCAGAATCACGCGCCGCACGTCCCGGCGCCGGCCGGCGCTCATGGCCTGGAACAACGCATTGTGCTCGGAGTCGACCGGCAGCACGGTTGCGCCGGCGGCCGCTGCGCGGCGCATGAACAGCCCGCCGGCGCAAACCAGGCACTCCTTGTTGGCGATCGCCACCATCACGCCGCGCTCGGCCGCCGCCAGCGTCGGCTTGAGCCCGGCGGCACCGGTAATCGCAGCGCTCACCCATTCGGCCGGCCGCTGTGCCGCCTCGATCAAGGCGTCCGGGCCGGCTGCGACCGCGATCCCGGTTCCGGCCAGCGCGTCCTTGAGCTCCTTATAGGCGGCGGGATCGCCGACCGCCGCGAAGCGGGCGCGCAGTTCGCGCGCCAGTGCCGCCAAGGCGGCCGCGTTCTTGTTTGCGGTCACCGCTTCGACCCGGTAGCGCCCGGGCTCGCGCTGGATGAGATCGATGGTGCTGGCGCCGATCGAGCCGGTGGCGCCGAGCAGCGTGATGCTGCGCTCGGGGCGGGTCGAAGCTTCGAGCTTCGCTTGTGACTGCGACTTCGGCATTTGCGAATTCATTACGCCACCGGATCAAGAGCCATCGGAACAATATCTACCAGACCAGCAGCCCGCGCGCCGGGGCCGAGAGGCCACCGCGCAGGATGCCGATCACCGCCGCGACCGTCGCCGCGAGCACAAAGCCGTCGAGGCGATCCATCAAGCCGCCGTGTCCGGGGATCAGGTGACTTAAATCCTTGGCGCCGAACCTGCGCTTCAAGTGCGATTCAAACAAGTCGCCGGCCTGCGCGACCGCCGACAGGATCGCGGCCACGACCGCAATCGAGGTCAGGGCGGAAAGCCCGGCCGCCGCGGCGACTGCGATCGCGACCAGCACGGCCGCAGTGAGGCCGCTGAGTGCGCCCGACCAGGTCTTCTTGGGGCTCACCCGCGGCATGAGCTTGGGACCTCCGATCAGACGGCCGAGGAAATAGGCCACGATATCGGTGGTCCAGACGATGGCGAACAGGAACATCACCGCGAGGAATCCATCTTCGGTGTCGGAGCGCAGCGCGATGGGCGCAATGCCGATCGCGCCGGCGTAAGGGACGCCACCCGCGACCCATCCGCGATGTTGCGCTGGCGTAACCGGGGCGAGTCCGGCTGCGCCGAGCGCGGTGACCCCGAGGGCTGCGACCAAGCGGCCGCCGGCGGCGAGCCCCAGCGCAATCACCAGCGCCGCCCCGCCGAGCGTGTCGATCAAGCGTCGCTCCCCGCCCCCCACGAGCGAGCCCCATTCCCAGAAAACCCCGATCGCCGCGAGGCTCCAGAACAGGGCGAATGGCCAGCCGCCCAGATAGGCGGTTCCGACCGCCAGCGGCACCAGCACGAGCGCCGAGCAAATCCGCAATGCCAGTTCCCCGCGCGGGCGCACGATGGTGCCGGAAGGATCGGCGGGATTGGCTGCCACCGCTCACGATCCGGTCTTGGCGACGAGCCCGCCGAACCGGCGCTCGCGGCTGCGGAATTCGACGATGGCCTGCTCGAGCGCGGCGCGGTCGAACTCCGGCCAGTATACGGGCACGAAAACCAGCTCGCTGTAGGCCGCCTGCCAGAGCAGAAAGTTGGACAAGCGCTGCTCACCGCTGGTGCGGATGATGAGATCCGGATCGGGCAGATCGGGGGCATCCAGATAGGCCGCCAGCTTGTCGGCGGTCACCTCGGCGACGGCGACGCGGCCGGCCGCGACCTCGGCGGCGATCCGGCGCGCGGCGCGCGCGATCTCCTGGCGCGCGCCATAGTTGAAAGCGACCACGAGCGTGAGCTTGTCGTTGCCCCGGGTCAGCGCCTCGGCTTCCTCCAACAGGCTGCGGATGTCGGGCGCCAGATCTTCGCGATCGCCGATCACACGCACTTTCACGCCGTTGCGATGCAGGTCGGCGAGGTCGTTGCGAATGAAGCGCCGCAGCAATCCCATCAGCTCGCGGATTTCCGATGGCGGCCGCGACCAGTTCTCGGCGCTGAATGAGAATATGGTCAATATGCCGATGCCGAGATCGCCCGCGGCGCGCACCGTGCGCCGCAACGCCTCGACGCCGCGCCGGTGTCCCTCTCCGCGTGGCAGGCCGCGCGCCGAAGCCCAGCGACCGTTGCCATCCATGATGATGGCGACGTGCCTGGGTATGGTGATTTCGCCGATCGGAACGGTCGGCGGCGCTGCCTTCGACATTTCCATCATGATCACACGGTGAGGATTTCCTTTTCCTTGCCGGCCAGCATCTTGTCGATCTCGCCGACGGTCTCGTCGGTCAGCTTCTGGATCTGATCGGCGGAGCGCTTCTCGTCGTCCTCGCTCATCTGGTGATCCTTGAGCAGCTTTTTGAGCACGTCGAGGCCGTCGCGGCGAACGTGGCGCACCGCGACCTTGGCGGCCTCGACATATTTGTGCGCTACCTTGACCAGCTCGCGGCGCCGATCCTCGTTGAGCTCCGGGATGCGCAGGCGCAGCACCTGCCCCTCGGTCGAGGGCGTGAGACCGAGTTGCGAGGCGGCGATCGCCTTCTCCACCGCATGCACCATCGAGCGGTCCCAGACCTGCACCGAGATGAGCCGCGGCTCGGGCACGCTGACGGTCGCCAGCTGATTGAGCGGCATGTGGCTGCCGTAGGCCTCCACCTGGATGGGGTCGAGCAGGCTTGCCGAGGCGCGGCCGGTGCGCAGCCCGCCGAGCTCCTGCTTGAGCGACTGGATGGCGCCCTGCATTCTCCGCTTGAGCTCGTTGATGTCGTGCGTTGCGCTGGCCATGGCAATCCCTCACGTCCCTTATTTGCTCGTCGGGTGCTTGAACGTCCGTGACGCGGAGCTTGGCCCGCTGAATTCGGGTCGAGGAGCCCGGCTCACGAACCGACCACTGTCGAGCGTCCTTCTCCCCGCAATGCGGCCCGGATCGCACCCTTCTCCCGGATCGAGAACACGATGATAGGCATACGGTTTTCCCGGGCAAGCGCGAATGCGGTGGCATCCATGACCTTGAGGTCGCGCGCGAGCGCCTCGTCGTGGGTCAGGCGCTCGTAGCGCTTGGCGCGCCGATCCTTCTTGGGATCGGCGCTGTAGATTCCGTCGACATCGGTGGCCTTGAGCACCGCCTGGGCGCCGAGCTCCGCGGCGCGCAGGACCGCCGTCGTGTCGGTGGTGAAGAACGGGTTGCCGGTGCCGGCCGCGAGCACGAGCACGCGGCCCTCCTCCAGATGCCGCGCCGCCCGGCGGCGCTCATAGGTCTCGCAGATCGAGGGCATGGCCAGCGCCGACATGGTACGGGCCGGGACTTTCACAGCCTCGAGGGCGGCCTCGAGCGCGAGCGCGTTCATCACGGTCGCGAGCATCCCCATCATGTCGCCGGTGACGCGCGGCAGGCCCTTGGTCGCGGCGCTGGCCCCACGCATGAAGTTGCCGCCGCCGACCACGATGCCGAGAGTGACCCCGAGCGCGCGAGTGGCCGCCAGGTCGGCCGCGATGCGCGCAAGGGTGACCTCATGGATGCCGAGATCGCCGGCCTCGCCGTCTTGGCCGCCGGTGCGGCCGGCCAACGCCTCGCCGGAGATTTTAACGATTACGCGACGGTAGATCGGCTTGGCCATGGCGTGCTCGCTTTCCGATCGCCGCGCCTTCGTCTTCGGCCGACCGGCGGCACGGCGCACGAGCGCTGCCGGGGGCGTGGCCAAGCGCAGAGCTATTCCAATTCCTGCTTCTCGATCCCTTCGCCGACCGCGTAGCGCACGAAGCCCGTCAGCTTGACCGGAGCGCCGATCTTGCCTTCGGCTTCCTTGATGGCATGCGCCACGCTGTGATCGGGGGCGTGAATGAAGGCCTGATCGAGCAGGCAGACCTCCTTGTAGAAGGTCTTGAGACCGGATTCGACGATCTTGTCGATGACATTGGCGGGCTTGCCCTGCGCCTTGTACTTGTCGGCGAGAACCTCTTTCTCGCGCCGGACGACTTCCGGATCGAGGCCGGTCGCATCGAGCGCCTGCGGATTGGCGGCGGCGACATGCATGGCCAGCATGCGGCCGAAGCGCTTGAGCTCGTCGGCGTCGCCGGCCAATTCGAGCGCCACCAGGACGCCGATCCGGCCGAGCCCATCGGACACCGAGCTGTGCAGATAGCTCGCGACCGCGCCCTTGCCGACCGACAGCACCGCGGCCCGCCGCAGCGTCATGTTCTCGCCGACCTTGGCGATGGTGTCGGCGAGCGCTTCGGCGACCGTGATGGAGCCGGCCTTGGCCTGCTTGATCGCCTCCACGTCGGCGCCGGCGGTGAGCGCGATACCCGCGATCATCTTGACCAGACCCTGGAACAGGTCGTTGCGCGCCACGAAGTCGGTTTCCGAATTGACCTCCACCAGCACCCCCCGGGTGGCGCTGACGGCGGCGCCGATCAGACCCTCGGCGGCGACCCGGCCGGCTTTCTTGGCGGCCTTGGCCAAGCCCTTCTTGCGCAAATGATCGACCGCCTTCTCCATGTCACCGCCGGTTTCCGCGAGCGCGGACTTGCAATCCATCATGCCGGCGCCGGTGCTCTCGCGCAGCTCCTTGACCATCTGTGCCGTGATATTGGCCATCGCTGAATTCCTTGATGCCTTTGGCGGCCGTCGCTCGGGTTGAAATAGCGCCCGGGCCGGGGCCGACCTGCACGAACTGAAACTGAACCCGTCGAGAGCCGGCCCGGAGCGATCCGGGACCGGAACGACGCTGGAAAACTCACTCGGCGGAGAGTTCCTTGGCCTGCGCGATCCAGCTCTCCATGCGGCCGGGCAATCCGACCTCCTCGCCGATCTTGTGGGCGGCCTCGGGGGAGAAGGCGGCGATCTGCCAATAGTGGAAGATGCCGAGATCGTTGAACTGCTTCTCGATCGAGGGCGAGACATGGGCGAGCTTCTTGAGGTCGTCGGCGACCCCTCGGGGGCCGGAGAGCACCTCGTAACCCGGACCTTCGGCGACCGGCGGCAGCTCCTCGACGATCGGCTCGTGTGCGGCGCCGGTGTCCACGCCCGCGTCGCCCTGGGCGCGCGAGATGCCGTCGATGGCCGCCCTGGCGATGAGGTCGCAATAGAGATTGACCGCCCGGCTGGCGTCGTCGTTGCCCGGAACCAGGAAGGTGATGCCCTCGGGATCGCAATTGGTGTCGACCACGGCGGCCACCGGGATATTCAGCCGGCGCGCCTCCTTGATCGCGATATCCTCCTTGTTGGTGTCGATCACGAACAGGAGGTCGGGCAAGCCGCCCATGTCCTTGATGCCGCCGAGCGCCCGGTTGAGCTTGTCGCGCTCGCGCTGGAGCGTGAGGCGCTCCTTCTTGGTGTAGCCCTGGGCCTCGCCGGAGCCCAGCATGTCGTCGAGCTTGCGCAGGCGGTTGATCGACTGGGAGATGGTCTTCCAGTTGGTCAGGGTGCCGCCGAGCCAGCGCGAATTGACGTAGTACTGCGCGCAACGCTTGGCGGCGTCGGCGATGGAGTCCTGCGCCTGGCGCTTGGTGCCGACGAACAGGATACGGCCGCCCTTGGCGACCGTGTCGCTGACCGCCTGCAGGGCGCGGTGCAGCATCGGCACCGACTGCGCGAGGTCGATGATATGGATGTTGTTGCGGACCCCGAAGATATAGCCCGCCATCTTCGGATTCCAGCGGTGGGCCTGATGGCCGAAGTGTACGCCAGCCTCAAGCAGCTGACGCATAGAGTAGTCGGGTAACGCCATTGTGGTTCTCCGGTTGAGCCGCCGCGGACCCGTGAGCTCCCATCCCGTTTAGGGGGATGGGGCCACCGGACGGCCAAAAGCCAAGGTCCGCGTGTGAGATGGCGTGGCTTATATAGGTCGGGGCCGGCAAGAGCAAGCAGCTTGCGGCGCCGGGGGCCGGGTCTCGCGTATCGTGCGATTTGGCATCGTACAGGGGGGCCGGTTTCGGGTAAGCTCACCCCCTACCGGCGGGGCAGGTTCATGCCATCCGGGGTCAAAAAACGCACAGGGAGGAAGATCGTGTCTGCAAGAGCCACATCCGCAGCACTAGCCGCGATCGCCGTTGCCGTCATGGCGATGCCGGCGCTTGCCGCCGACGTCACCGCGCAGCGCCTGCTCAATACCGCCGACGAGCCGCAAAACTGGCTCACCGTGCATCGCGACTACAACAATTCCCGCCATTCGCCGCTCAAGGACGTCAACCGGGACAACGTCAAGGACCTCAAGCTCAAGTTCATCTTCTCGATCGGTGGCCGCTCGACCGGCGGCACGTTGCGCGGCAAGGAGGAATCGACCCCGCTGGTCGACGACGGCTTCATGTACGTGTCCGATACCTGGGACCGGGTCATGAAATTCGACGTTCGCAGCGGCACCGAGGCGGTGCCGCTATGGCGCTACGATCCCAAGATCACGCAATCGCGCACCAATCGCGGGATCGCCATGTACGGCGACAAGGTCTTCATCGCCACCAACGACATGCGCATGATCGCGATCAATCGCGAATCCGGCATGGTGGCTTGGGAGGTGCAGGCGCGCGCCCCGACCGACCCCGTCACCGGGACGCCGTCGGCCAAGACCCAGGGGTTCACGGCGGCCCCGCTGGCGCTCAAGACCCGCGGCGGCAAGGAGCTGGTGCTGCAGGGCGAGAGCTCCGGCGGCCAGCTCGGCACCCGCAGCTGGATCGGCGCCTGGGACGCCAATACCGGCCAGCTGGCTTGGCGCACCTTCACCATCCCGGCGCCGGGCGAGCCCGGCTCCGAGACCTGGAAGGACAACCACAATGCCTGGCGGGTCGGCGGCGGCGGCGTGTGGCAGACCGCGTCCTACGATCCGGCTACCAACCTGGTGTTCTACGGCACCGGCGACGCCTTCCCGAGCTTCGACCCCGAGTTCCGGCCGGGCGACAACCTGTTCACCGCCAGCACCATCGCGCTGGATGCCGACACCGGCAAGATCGTCTGGTATTTCCAGGAGACGCCGAACGAGCATTGGGACTTCGACACGCCGAGCCCGAAGATGCTGTACGAGATCTCGCTCAACGGCGAGACCCGCAAGGTGGTGGCGAACTTCTCCCGCAACGGCTTCTACTACACGCTCGACCGCACCAACGGGCAGTTCCTGCGGGCCGACCAGTACCAGGAGAAGGTCAACTGGACCAAGGGCATCAACTCCAAGACCGGCAAGCCGGTCGACTATGATCCCAATCGCAATGTACAGCTCTATGCCGGCGTCGGCGGCATGCGCGGCAAGCCCGGCCAGGAGGCCTGTCCCTGGTACAACGGCTCGCCGACCTTCTTCCCGCCCACCCTCGATCAGAAACGCATGATCGCCTATGTGGGGGGCGCCGAGGGCTGCTGGGCCGGCACCAACGTCAAGACTTCCGCTCGAGGAGAGCAAGGACTATGTGGGCCTGCCGCCGTGCTGTCAGGAGCAGGGACGCATAACGGCGCATGGGGCGATCTGGGCCATGGACCTGCGCACCGGCAAGGTGGTCGCAAAGACGCAATTCCCGGCCATAAGCGAGTCCGGCATGCTGAGCACCGAGGGAGATATCCTGTTCAACGGGCGTCCCGACGGCCAATTCAAGGCCTATGATTCAGATACGCTCAAGGAGCTGTGGAGCTTCAGCCTCGGCACCCCGATCACGGCGCCCCCGATGACCTATAGCGTCGGTGGCAAGCAATATGTCGCGGTGGTCGCCGGCGGCGCGGTCGGTGCGCGCGGTGGCGGTCTCTACCAGCCGTCGGCCATAGTGGCGGTGTTCGGGTTCTGATCGATTACGCACGGCCGAAGCCGGCAATCTCCGGCTTCGGCCGCAAACCAATGGCGGATACCCTGAACATCTCTCGCCATCTCGTCGTGCTGGCGGCGGCGCTTGCGGCCGGGCTCGGTGTTTACGGCGCGCGCTCGCAAGAGCTGGCGACGAAAATTTGGGACATCCGTCTGGGCACGCCGGTCGCCGCGTTGCCGCTCGATCAATTCGTCGATCCGGCCTGCGGCACCAATGGCGGACCGCCCTCGCGGGTGCTCTCCGGCTTCGCGGATTTCGCGCTCTGCCCGCTCGACAAGGCGACCGGCCTGCACGAGGTCTGGTTCCGCTATGACGACGAGCTCGAATATGTGGCACGGGCGCGCCGCTCAGAGATCATGATCCGGCTCTATCAGGCTAATGCATTGGGCGGCCAGCCGATCATCACGTCGCTGTTGATCGATGATGCGGGTCTGGTTCAGGGCTACCGGGTCGTCAACGATCCGCGCGCGGCCGGCGGCACGCGGATCGAAGCCTACGGCCTCGTCGACATGTTCAAGGGCATGGTGGCGCCCGGCCTCGACTGCACCGACCTGCCGCCGGCCGAGGGCGAGCGGCCGATCGAGGGCTTGTTCGTCAAGCAGACCTGCGAGACCAAGGTCGACGGCCAGGTGACCCGGATCGAGGCCCGCCACTTCTACAAGCCCGGGCAATTCCTGGTGAACCCGAACGACAACCGCATCAACCAGAACGAGTTCGAGAGCTCGGCGAGGCTCGAGGTGTTTCGCCCGCCGGCGCCGAGGTAGCGGCATCGAGCCTTACGGATGAATGCTGTTGTCCGGCATCATGGCGCCGGTGAGGATGGCTCCGGCCTGGTTGGTGTCGTTGAGATTGGCCGATCGCAGCACCGCATAGCTCAGGTCGGCCGAGCTGAGATCGGCGACGCCGAGATCGGCCAGGAAAAATATGGATTGCCGCAGCGCCGCACCGTGCAGATTGACCTCGCGCATGTTGGCGCCGGTGAAATCCGTGCTGTCGGCGACGGCTCCACGCAGATTGGCGCGTAGCATGCGGCCCTGATGCAGGTTGGCGCCGTCGAGCCGCGCGCCCGCAAAGCTGGCGTCGTCGAGCTGGGCGGCTTCCAGATCCGCCTCGGTGAGGTTGGCGCCATCGAGCTTGCCGCCGAGCAGATGGATGCCGCCCATCAGGGCCTCGGTCAGGTCGGCGCCGGAAAAATCGGCGCGACCGGCCTCCGCCTCGAACAGCATCGCGCCCTTCATCTTGGCGCGGCTCAGATTGGCTTGCAGGAGGCTGGTCTTGTTGAGGTTGGCGCCGGTGAGATCGGCGCCCGCCAGATTGGCGCCGCGCAAGAGGGAGCGATGCAGGCTGGCCTCGCTCAGGTTCGCGCCCGCCAGATTGGCGCCGGTCAGATCCCGCCGCTTGAGCTTGGCGCCGGCGAGGTCGCAGCCCGGGCAATCCTTGCTGCGCCCGGCCAGAAAGGCCGCGACATCCTGCGCCGGCGCCGGTGCGGCGGTGCACAGGAGCATGATCGCGGCAAGCGCGAAGGCGATCGCGGCGGCATGGCGATGCATCGAAGCGCCTCGATTGTCCCCTCCGGGCTCCCTCCCCGCCGGCGGGGGAGCGCCGGGCGAGGTAGCGCTTGGTATCACACCGCCTCGACCGCGACCACTCCGGGCACCGCCTTGATGGCGCCGGCGATCTGCGGCGAGACCTTGAAGCGGCCCGGCAGCTTGACTTCGACCTCGGTACCTCGGTCGAGCATCAGGATAACCGAAACCTCGCCGTCGGACCTGGCTGGCCCTGGTCGCGCCGGCGCCGGCCCGCTGCCCTCCAGCCGTTTGGCGACGCTCTCGATCGGGGCCGGGTCGCGCAGGAACACGCGCAGCCCCTTCTGCAGCTTGGCGGCAGCCTCGTCGAGCGGCTCGGCCATCTGGATGCGGGCGCGCACGTCGTCGCCCTGCAACTCGGCGGAGATCGTGAGCAGAAGCGCCCTGCCCGGCTCCAGGACGTCGCGAAATTGGGCCAGACCCTCGGAGAACACCACCGCCTCGAAATGCCCGGAGGGATCCGACAGCTCGATGATGCCCATCTTGCTGCCGGTGCGGGTGCGCCGCTCGAGCCGAGCCACCACGGTGCCGGCGACCTTGCCGCCGCTGGCGCCCGCCTTCACGGCGCGGGAGAGCTCGGCCCACGACTGCACGCGCAAGCGCTTGAGCGCGGCCGCGTAGTCGTCGAGCGGATGGCCGGAGAGAAAGAAACCGATCGCCTCGAACTCCTTCTGCAGCCGCTCGGCCGGCAGCCACGGCTCGACCGACGGCAGCCCCAGCTGCGGGCGCGCGGTCGCCCCGCCGAACAGCTCGGACTGGCCGGTGGTCTGCGCCTCATGGGTGCGTTGCGCCGAGGACAGCATGAAATCGACGGCGGCGAAGACGCGCGCGCGATCGGCCTCGAGCGCGTCGAAGGCGCCGGCGGCGGCGAGGCTTTCCAGCACGCGCTTGTTGACGGCGCGCGGGTTCACCCGGTCGGCGAAATCGGAAAGGTCGGTAAAGGGGCGCTCGCCGCGCGACGCCACGATGGCTTCCACCGCCTGCCCGCCGACCCCTTTGAGCGCCGCGAGCGCGTAGTGGATGGTATTGCCCTCGACGTCGAAGGCGGCACCCGAGCGGTTGACCGAGGGCGCCTCGACCCGGATCCCCAGCCGCTGCGCCTCGCCGCGGAATTCGGCGAGCTTGTCGGTGTTGCTCATGTCGAGCGTCATCGAGGCGGCCAGGAACTCGACCGGATGGTTCGCCTTCATGTAGGCGGTCTGGTAGGTGAGCAGCGCATAGGGCGCCGAGTGGGACTTGTTGAAGCCGTATTCCGCGAACTTGGCGCAGGCATCGAAGATCGTGCTGGCCACCGCGGCGTCCACCCCGCGCCCGATTGCTCCGGAGATGAAATCGTCGCGCTGCGACGCCATCTCCTTCTTGTCCTTCTTGCCCATGGCGCGGCGCAGGATGTCGGCCTTGCCGAGACTGTAGCCGGCCAGATCCTTGGCGATCTGCTGCACCTGCTCCTGATAGGTGATGATGCCGTAGGTAGGCGCCAGAATCGGCTCGAGCTTGGGATGGAGATACTCGATCTGCTCCTGCCCGAGCTTGCGGGCGCAATAGGTCGGGATATTCGCCATCGGTCCGGGCCGGTAGAGCGCGACCAGCACGATGATGTCCTCGAACCGGTCGGGTCGCATGTCGACCAGGGCGCGGCGCATGCCCTGGCTCTCCACCTGGAAGATGCCGACGGTCTCGCCGCGGGCCAGCGTCGCGAAGGTCTTGGGGTCGTCGAGCGGTATGCCCAGGAGATCAATCTCGATGCCGCGTTTGCGCACCAGCGTGACCGCGGTCTGCAGCACGGTCAGGGTCTTGAGCCCGAGAAAATCGAACTTCACCAGCCCGGCCTGCTCGACCCATTTCATGTTGAACTGGATCACCGGTGTCAGGGATTTCGGATCGCGATAGAGCGGCACCGTCTCGGCAAGCGGCCGCTCGCCGATGACGATACCGGCGGCGTGGGTGGAGGCATGCCGATGCAGTCCTTCCAGCCGCTGCGCGATGTCGAAGGCGCGCTTGACCACCGGATCGCTGTCGCGTGCCGCCTGCAGGCGTGGCTCGTCCTCGATGGCACGCTTGAGCGAGATCGGGTTTGCCGGATTCTGCGGCACCAGCTTGCACAGCTTGTCGACCTGGCCATAAGGCATCTGCAGGACGCGGCCGACGTCGCGCAGCACGCCACGCGCCTGCAGGGTGCCGAAGGTGATGATCTGCGCCACGTGATCGCGACCGTATCTGTCCTGGACGTAGCGGATCACCTCGTCGCGCCGGTCCTGGCAGAAATCGATGTCGAAGTCGGGCATCGATACGCGTTCGGGATTGAGAAAGCGCTCGAACAGGAGGCCGAAGCGGATCGGATCGAGATCCGTGATGGTGAGCGCATAGGCCACCAGCGAGCCGGCGCCCGAGCCGCGTCCCGGCCCGACCGGGATACCCTGTGCCTTGGCCCATTGGATGAAGTCCGCGACGATGAGGAAGTATCCCGGATACTTCATGCCGGCGATGACGCCGATCTCATAGGCCAGCCGCTCGCGATACTCCTCGACGGTGCGGCCGGCCGCCAGCCCATGCACTGCAAGCCGCCGCTCGAGCCCGGTTTCCGCCTGGCGGCGAAGCTCGGCGGCCTCGTCCACCACCGCGCTGTCGGTCCCGACCGAGAAGCGCGGCAGGATCGGGGTCCGCACCCGCGGCCGGAAGGCGCAGCGCTGCGCGATCTCGACGGTGGAGGCCAGCGCCTCGGGCAGGTCGGCGAACAGCGCCGCCATCTCGGCTCGGGTCTTGAACCGGTGCTCCGCGGTCAGCTGGCGCCGGTCGGTCTCGGCCACGTAGCGGCCCTCGGCGATGCAGATGAGCGCGTCATGAGCCTCGTAGTCGTCACGGGTGGCGAAAAAAGGCTCATTGCTGGCGACCAGCGGGATGCCCTGCGCATAGGCCAATTCGACCAGGGCGGCTTCGGCCAGACGCTCGGGCGCGGTTCCGTGGCGTTGCAGCTCGACATAGAGCCGATCGCCGAACAGAGCGAGCAGTGCGGCGCAGCGCGCAGCCGCGAGGCTGCCCTGACCGGCCACGATCGCGGCATCGAGCGGACCGCTCGGACCGCCGGATAGAGCGATCAGTCCCTGCGCTTCGGCCTCCAGCCAGGCCAGCTTGATGTGCGGGGGCTCGTTGGGCGGCGTCTCCAGGAAGGCGCGTGAGTTGAGCCGCATCAGGCTGCGATAGCCGGCCTCGCGCGCGGCCAGGAGAACGATACGCGGACGGTTGAGCGGCAGGCCGCCGCCGGCGCGCGGACCGGCGTCCTGATCGGCGAAATCGACCGCCAGCGCGCAGCCGATGATCGGCTGGATCCCATAGCCGGCGATCTTCTCGGAAAACTCGAGCGCGCCGAACATGTTGTCGGTGTCGGTGAGCGCCAGCGCAGGCTGACGGTCGGCCTTGGCGAGCTCGACCAGCCGCGCGATCGGGAGCGCGCCCTCGAGTAGGGAATAGGACGAGTGCACGTGCAGGTGCACGAAAGCAGGGTCTACCATGGAACCCTCGCGAATCTGGAGCCCTCGAGAATCTGAGGACGTGATCGTGCGGGTCACGGCATGGCCTGTCCATCGCTACCGCGGAAAACGCGCGGCCGGTGCGCCTTATCCCCAGGTGGGTGCCCCGATCCCCAGGGCACCCCACTCTCCAAGTGCGCGCGCTCCCGTGCGGTTGGTCCCGGACGGTTCGGGCGGCTTTTTCAGAGGGTAGCGATGACCTGGGCCCAGATCGCGACCATTCCCAGAAACAGCGCCAGCGAGGCCAAGGTGGCGGCTTCTTCGGCAAAAATACGGAACATACAACTCTCCCCTTGCTAGGAACGAAAGAAGAACATAGTTCTTATTATGTTCTAGTCAAGCGGGCTGCTCATGAAGTTTCAGTCCGGACCAACCGGCGGGAAAATCGGTCAACGCGCGCTCCCGTACGGATAGTCGTCCAGCGGCCCCACAACCAACCGGGGAGTCAAATGCGTATAGTCGGTTTGGCGATGGTTCTGGCGCTGGCGGTTGGGGCATGCGCCGGGCGGGCTCCGCAGCCGGTCGCGGTGGTTCAGCCGCAGGATCGATATACGGATTGCACCGCCATCACGGCGGAGATCGAAGCCAACAACCAGAAGGTCAGCGAGCTTGCGTCCGAGCAGGGTCTCAAGGTCGGTCAGAACGTCGCCGCCGGGGTGGCTGGCCTGGTGGTCTGGCCCCTGCTCTTCGCCATGGATTTCCAGGACACTCCTGGCAAGGAAGTCGCCGCGCTGCAGAGCCGCCAGCAATATCTCGCCACCTTGGCGGAGCAGCGCTGCATGCCGGCAGCGCCGCCGCCGCAACGCACGCCGGCTCGCAAGCATTGAGCCTGCACAGCGGCCCGCGCCCGCACGAGCGCCTGCGTCAGCGGCTAGAACGTGCGCGCTTGTTTGGAGACCGGCGAGTCCCGCAGAGCGTCGGTCGGAAAGCTGCCGCTCTGGCGTTGCGTTCCATCGAACCAGGCGCACTCTACGACCTCTTTTCCATCGGTCGTCATGCCGACGTCGGTCACCGTCATCCGCGGACTTCCGGATCTCAACTGGACCGTGTCCCCGATCTTGAAGCCCATTACCGCCCCCGAAATTCCGACTTATTAGATTGGCGGTGGAACCGATAATCAACCCATATGAAGCGGCGTAGCCCGGACAGTTTGCCACATGTGTGGATCGCAGCTCGACGCTATAATTGATTCGCAATTGACCTCAGCGCTTTTGTCCCGCGCATGTGTTAAGAGGTCGACAGGCCCCGGTGTCCCCCCGCCGGGGCCTTTGCCTTGATGGGGAATTGCGCGGGCGAGCCGCGACCGGAGATTTCAATGACCGATTCGAATCCTTGGCACAATCCGAGCGAGGACTATCCGCCATCGCGTCCAGGCAAGATGATATTTCTTGGGGCCGCGGTGGTGTGCGCCCTCGGTGCCGTCATCGCGAATTGGGTGGCGATCTCGACCTTTGCCCATATTCCGCAAATCAAGGCTTCTCTGGGCTTCTGAGACGCCACCAGGCGCGTGAACCAATCGTCGCGCACGGTTGTCTGGTGGGCCAGCTCGACGACCGCCGCGGGTAGCGCAGCTGCAACTCGTTGCCCTTTCGCCCGCCTCAGGGCTCGAGCGCGCGTGCCATCTCGAGCAACCTGTTGATGGTGCTCCAGTTGCGCCCGGTTGCCGGGACCCGCAGCGTCTTGTCGAGAAATGCCGTCAGCTTTGAGCGAGCGACGCCCTGCGCATAGTCGATGTAGAGATGCTCGCCCTCGAGCCGCAACTGCTCCGGTCCCGGGTAGGCACGAAGCGCGTCAGCGACCCCGGCGGGCGGAAGGCCATCGAGAAAATTGACCATCAGCCGGTTGGGCCGCTCGGCGGCGGCCGCCTCGAACGGGTTCCCGGCGATCACTGCCGCCAGGCTCTGCGGCGTGCGAATGAGCGCGTGGTTCCGGGTCAGGCCGAACCGGTCGCGCAGGATATCCGTGAGCAGGCGCTTCACCGCCGCTGCCGATTTGTCGGTCTCGACGACGACATTGCCGCTGGCGATATAGGTCGACACGCGGCCGAGCCCGGCCTTCATGCAGGCGGCCTTGAGCTCCCGCATGGGCAATCTGCCGGTTCCCCCGACATTGACGGCGCGCATAAGCGCGATGAAGACGGTCATGTGGGTCGGTCTCTGCGAGCTGATGCCGGCAGGGCGGTCAGCCGTTGAGCTTGTGCAACAACCGCTTCAGCGCCCGTTCGCCGCCGATGCGGGCCATCACGCGATTCTTGAACGGAACATGGCAGCGCATGACCGCCAAGGCCCGGCTGCTCGATCGAATCTCCCAGGTGTAAGGCTTGGGCAGTCGCGCGCGGCGCTTCACCGCGACCCAATAGTCGACGTATCTGCTCATCCCGGAAATATGCGCCCGCTCGGCGCCCAATGACAGCGAACAATTACGGCTGCCCGTCTCTCGAAAGAGCCCCTGTCGGGCGGGTGGCGGCAAAAAGACCGAGTCTCTGCGGTGTGGCGTGCACAGACTCGGTCAAGGAGGCACATGAGAAACGTCACCCTTGCGGCAAGGATAAATTCGGCCCGGGTGCATGTCCCTATGCCAAATCGCCGCAAGCGGGGCCGCGCCGGTTGCCCGCGGCCGACCGCCGCCAGCGCTACTCCATCTCGACCACCTGTCCGTCCTTGAGAGTGACGCGGCGATCCATGCGCGCCGCGATATCGCGGTTGTGGGTGGCGATGATGGCGGCGAGGCCGGAGGCGCGCACCAGCTGGCTGAGCGCGCTGAACACCTGCTCGGAGGTGCGCGGGTCGAGGTTGCCGGTCGGCTCGTCGGCCAGCAGGATGCGCGGCGCATTGGAGACCGCGCGCGCGATCGCGACCCGCTGCTGCTCGCCGCCCGAAAGCTGCGCGGGCCGGTGCTCCAGCCGTTCCTTGAGGCCGAGATAGGAGAGCAGCTCGGTCGCGCGCACGACCGACTCCTTGCGGCCGAGCCCGCGGATCATCTGCGGCAGGATCACGTTCTCGATCGCGGAAAACTCCGGCAGCAGATGATGGGCCTGGTAGACGAAACCGATATCGGTGCGGCGGATCTGGGTGCGCGCTGTGTCCGACATTTGCGAGGTCGCCACCTGGTCGATATAGACCTCGCCCGCATCGGGATGCTCGAGCAGACCGGCGATATGCAGCAACGTCGATTTGCCGGCGCCCGAGGGCGCCACCAGCGCGATCGACTGGCCGGGCCATACCGCCAGCTCGGCGTTTTTCAGGATTTCGAGCGTGGCGGCGCCTTGCCGGTAGCTGCGGTCGATCGCATGCAGATACAGGATGGGCGGTTGCTCGCCTCTCGCCGGCGCGTCACTCATGGCGCGGCGTCTCACTCATAGCGCAGCGCCTCGACCGGATCGAGCCGCGCCGCGCGCCAGGCCGGATAGAGCGTCGCCAGGAACGACAGCGTCAGCGCCATCACCAGTACCGCGGAGGTCTCGCCCCAGTTCAGCTCGGCCGGCAAGCGCGAAAGGAAATAGAGCTCGGGCGAGAATAGATCCGTATTGGTGAGCCAGGACAGAAACCGGCGGATCGAACTCGATGTTGAGGCAGATCAGCACCGCCAGCAGGAAGCCGATGATGGTCCCGGTCACGCCGATCGATGCGCCGGTGATCATGAAGACCCGCATGATCGAGCTTTGCGTCGCGCCCATGGTGCGCAAAATGCCGATATCGGATCCCTTGTCCTTCACCAGCATGGTAAGGCCGGAGATGATGTTGAAGGCCGCCACCAGCACGATCAGGCTGAGGATGATGAACATCACGTTGCGCTCGACCTGGAGCGCGTTGAAAAAGGTGGCGTTGCGCTGGCGCCAGTCGATCATGAAGATCGGGCGCTGGGCCGCCGCCGTGACCGGCTCCTTGAAGCGATCGACGCGGTCGGGAGCGTCGATATAGACCTCGATCGCGGTCACATCGCCGGCGCGATTGAAATAGGCCTGCGATTCGGTGAGTGGCATATAGAGGAGCGACGCGTCGTATTCGGACATGCCGATCTCGAACACGGCGGCGACCTTGTAGGACTTGATGCGCGGAGTGGTGCCCATCGGGGTCACCGCGCCGCGCGGCGCGACCAGGGTCACGTTGTCGCCCGCGCGCAGCGACAGCTGATCGGCCAGCCGGCGGCCGATCGCCACCCCCTGCCCATCGTCGAAGCCTTCGAGCGTCCCCTGCTTGATGTTCTTGTCGATCGAGCCGAGCTTGACGAGGTCGCGCGCGCGCATGCCGCGCACCAGCACGCCGGCGGAGTTGAACGGCGATGAGGCGAGCGCCTGGCCCTCGACGATCGGTGCCGCCAGCCGGACGCCGGAGATATTGGAGATCCGATCGGAGACCGGCTCCCAGTCGGTGAGCGGCGATTCGAGCGGCTGGATCAGGAGGTGCCCGTTGAGGCCGAGGATCTTGTCGAGAAGCTCGGTGCGGAATCCGTTCATCACCGCCATGACCACGATGAGGTTCAAGACCCCGAGCGCGATGCCCAGGAACGAGAAGCCGGCAATGACCGAGATGAATCCTTCCTTGCGTCGGGCGCGCAGGTAGCGCAGCGACAGCATCCATTCGAAGGCCGCGAAGGGGCGGGTTCGGGTCAACTCAGCCATGAAATTCTCCCGGACCCGATTTTCACATGATTCTGGCCGTTTCACGCCCTGGTGGACGGCCGCCAAGGGCATAACAGCGCAAAAATGCAGATACGCACAGACTTCAAGTCGCGGGTGGCCGGGGCGCGAGCCGCTCCAGAGCGTCGGCCGGGCTCAACAGCTCACGGCTGCCGTCGGCGCGCCGCTTGACCTCGATCTTGCCCTCAGCGAGTCCGCGCGGGCCGATCATGACCTGAAACGGAATGCCGATCAGGTCGGCGGTGGCGAACTTCGCCCCCGGCCGCTGGTCGAGATCGTCGTAAAGAACATCGACGCCGCGGCCGGTGAGCGCGCCATAGAGCTGCTCGCAGGCCGCATCGGTGTCGGCGCTGCCCTGTTTGAGGTTGAGGATGGCCACCCGGAACGGGGCGACCAGCTCCGGCCATTTGATCCCAGCGTCGTCGTGGAAGGCCTCGATGATGGCGCCCACCAGCCGGGAAACCCCGACCCCATAGGAGCCGGCATGGACCGGCCGCTCGACGCCGTCGGGCCCGGCCACCAGGGCCTTCATGGGGTTGGAATATTTGGTGCCAAAATAGAACACTTGGCCGACCTCGATGCCGCGGGTGTGGACGCGCTTGTCGGCCGGCACCTCGCGCTCAAAGCGCCCCGAATCGTGCACGTCCTCGGTCGCCGCATAGAGGCTGGTCCATTGCCTGATGATCGGGGTGAGGTCGGCTTGGTAGTCGACGTCGTCGCCGGGGGCGGCGAGATCGAGCACATCGCGGTTGCAATAGACCCCGGACTCGCCGGTCTCGGCCAGGATGATGAATTCGTGGCTCAGGTCGCCGCCGATCGGGCCGGTTTCCGCCGCCATCGGAATGGCCTTGAGCCCCATGCGGGCGAAGGTGCGCAGATAGGCGACGAACATCTTGTCGTAGGAGCGCCGCGCGGCGGCCTCGTCGACATCGAACGAATAGGCGTCCTTCATCAGGAATTCCCGCCCGCGCATGACGCCGAAGCGGGGCCGCTGCTCGTCGCGAAACTTCCACTGGATGTGGTAGAGATTGAGCGGCAAATCCTTGTACGAGCGCACCGCGGAGTGGAAGATTTCCGTGATCATCTCCTCATTGGTCGGGCCATACAGCATTTCCCGCTCATGGCGGTCGGTGATGCGCAGCATTTCCGGGCCATAGGCGTCGTAGCGCCCGCTCTCGCGCCACAGATCGGCGAGCTGCAGGGTCGGCATCAAGAGCTCGATGGCGCCGGCGCGGTTCTGCTCCTGGCGCACGATCTCCTCGATCTTGCGCAGCACCCGAAGGCCGAGCGGCAGCCAGGCATAGATGCCGGCGGCCTCCTGCCGCACCATGCCGGAGCGCAGCATCAGGCGATGGGAGGCGATCTCCGCTTCCTTGGGGGTTTCACGCAGCAGTGGTAAGAAGTAACGCGATAATCGCATGGCGAGCTTTGAGAATTGGGAAAGGAGACGAGGCCCGGAAGTGAAGCCGGATCATCGGCGAAAACACAAGGGCCATCAAGGCTTTCGGGAGCCCGGGTCGGGTAAATTCACCAAGGCCGGTCAAATATTCGATGTCCGCAATTCGAAATTATAGTGGCAAATTGGCGCGATATCCCATATCGTCCACGGTGCGGAAGGCGCTCGGGACACAAGCTCGTGCCGCCACGCGGTCCAAGTCATGGGAGGACCTCCCCCAAAAGGCGCTTCAAGTCGCCGGAATCTCGGTCGAGAGACTCAAGCAAATTCGGTCGGATGGGAATCTTTTCGTTTGAGCAGGGCCTCGGCCCTGCTCTTTTGTTTATATGGGCACGCGCTCGCGGCGCCAGCCCTCAATTCGTCATGCCGAGCCAGCCGGCCAGCTGATCGATGGTGACCAGCCGATAGAAATAGACCATGAACCAGGCGGCGAACACCACGGCCGACACGATGGTGGTCCAGACGAGCTTGCCCCTGAGATTGGTCATGACCGGCGCGCCAGGATCGGTGCCGGGCGTCATCTCACCGGCTTCGTGCTGGCTGTGCACGCCGAACGGCAGCACCGCGAACAGGACGATCCACCAGATCACGAAATAGATCGCCAGGGCGGTGAAGACCGACACCGCTCACGCCTGCTCGATCTCGATCAGCGTGCCGCACAGATCCTTGGGATGCAGGAACAGCACCGGCTTGCCATGGGCGCCGATTTTCGGCTCGCCATCGCCGAGCACGCGCACGCCCTGCGCCTTGAGCCGGTCGCGCGCGGATTGGATGTCGTCGACCTCGTAGCAGATATGGTGGATGCCGCCATCGGGACTGCGCTCCAGAAATTTCGCGATCGGCGAGGCGTCGCCGAGCGGCTCGAGCAGCTCGATCTTGGTGTTGGGCAGCAGCACGAAGACCGTGGTCACGCCGTGATCAGGCTGCGCGACCGCTGGCGAAATCTCGGCCCCGAGCGCGTCCCGGTAGACGCCTGCGGCCTTGGCGATGTCCTTGACCGCGATTGCCACGTGATTGAGCCGTCCGATGTGCATATCGCTTCCTTTGCGGTGTGGCCCGGCACTGGTTGAGCTTCCGTCGACTGCGTCTTCAGGCGGTCGGCAGCGCGGACATCATACCGTCAGGACGTGGACGTGGCATATGGGCTTCTTCTTCCAGGCCGTGCCGATGGCCGAGCGCACCGCGCGGCGCAGCGCCTCGGCGACCGCATCGGGGTCGCGCCGGCGCGGTTTGGGCATGGAGTTGAAGGCTCCCGCCACGGACTCCTCGGCGATCTGCAGCATTGGGGTGCCGGCCGCATCGGCCTCGGGAATTCCGGTCAGCTCGAACCGCGGTCCGCTCACCAGCTCGCCCTTTTGCGACAGCGTCACCGCAACCGACACGATGCCGGCGAATCCGAGCCGGCGCCGGTCCGCGACCGGGCGCTCTTGGGCTCCGATCAGGATCGCGCCGTCCTTGTAGAGGCGCCCCGCCGGCACCTCGCCGATGACGCCGGGTTGCGGCGCCAAGCGGACCAGATCGCCGTCCCGGCAGGTGATCACCTTGGGCACCCCGGCGCGGCGCGCCAGCGCCGCATGCGCCGCCATGTGCAGGGTCTCGCCATGCGCCGGGATCAGGATCTGCGGGCGCACCCAGCCGATCATGTCCTGCAGCTCGGCGCGGCGCGGATGGCCGGACACGTGCACCAGATGGTCGCGATCGGTGATGACCTCGACGCCGCGCGCCACCAGGCCGTTGATCACCCGCATCACCGCCTTCTCGTTGCCCGGAATGGCGCGCGAGGAGAAAATCACGCGGTCTCCCGACGAGAAGCTCACCTCGGGATGATCGTCCTGCGCAATGCGCGAGAGCGCCGCGCGCGCCTCGCCCTGGCTGCCGGTGCACAGCGCCACCACCTTCTCGGGCGGCAGATAGCCGAAGACGTCGACCGAGCGGAAATCCCGAACGCCTTCGAGGTAGCCGGTCTCGCGCGCGACCTGCGTGATCCGCTCCATGGAGCGGCCGACCAGGACGACCTCGCGGTCGCAGGCCGCCGCTGCCTTGGCGACCGAGCGCAGGCGGCCGACATGAGACGCGAAGGTGGTGACCCCGACCCGCCCCGGGGCGGTCCGGATCAGCTCGGCGAGCGTCTTGGCCACCTCCATCTCGGAGGGCGAGCGGCCCTCGCGCACCGCATTGGTGGAATCGCCGACCAGCGCCAGGCAACCCTCGTTGCCGAGCGCGCGCAGCTTGGGCTCGTCGGTCGGCGGCCCCAGCACCGGCGTCGGATCGATCTTCCAGTCGCCGGTATGGAGCACGGTGCCGAGTGGGGTGCGGATGATGAGGCCGTTCGATTCAGGTATCGAATGGGCGACCGAGACGAGCTCGATGTCGAAGGGACCAAGCGTAAAACGCCCGCCCGGCGGCACGACGGTGACCGGCACCTGCGGGGCGCCCGGCTCGCCTTGCCGCTTGGCTTCCAGCAGCGCGGCGGTGAACGGCGTGGCGTAGACCGGGACTTTGAGCCGCGGCCACAGATCGAGCACGGCGCCGAAATGATCCTCGTGGGCGTGGGTGAGCACGAGCGCGAGCAGATTGCGGCGCTCCTCCACCAGGAAGCGGATGTCCGGCATGATCAGATCGATGCCGGGAAGATCGTCGCCCCCGAACGAGACGCCGAGATCGACCGCGATCCATTTCCGGCGATGGGCCTCGCCGAAGCCGTAGACCGCCAGATTCATGCCGATCTCGCCGACCCCACCCAGCGGCGCAAAAACCAGCTCGTCGCCCCGGGGCGCCATCAGCCCCTACGCCTCGCGGTCGCATTGGACATCAGCGCGAGGCTCCAAATGAGATGACGTCGCCCGCCGCCACGACCGCCTTGCCGCCATCGGGAGCGATCAGCACCAGGCGACCGGATTCGTCGAGCCCCTCGAAGCGGCCGGCGACCTCCCGGTCGGCGAGACCGACCCGGATGTTCTCGCCGAGCCCGGCTGCGCGGGCAAGCCAGTCGGCCCGGATGGTGCCAAAACCGCCGCCGCGATTCCATTGCGCCAGCCGCCCCGGCATCTTGACCGTGAGGGCAGCAAACAGCGCCGCGGCTGAGACGCCGGCCCCGCCTGCCGCCAAGTCGGTCGCCGGAAAAGCGGCACCGGCCGGGTGAGCGGTGCAATTGACGCCGAGGCCGATGGCCACCGCTCCCTCCTCCTCCCGGCCCTCGCCTTCGATCAGTATGCCGGCGAATTTGGCGCCCGACAGCAGCAGGTCGTTCGGCCATTTCAGCTCCAGCATCGGCCTGATCTCGGGGGCGACCTCGACGACTGCGTCATGCAATGCGAGCGCCGCCACGAACGCGAGCTGCGGCCAGTGCTCGACCGGTCCGGGATCCGCCAGCAGCAGGCTGGCGTGCAGATTGCCGGGAACCGAGATCCAGTTGCGGCCGCGGCGGCCGCGGCCGGCGCTTTGCCGCTCGGCGGTGATCCACAGCGGCCCGTGCTCGCCCTGCCGTATCAGCCGCAAGGCCTCTGCGTTGGTCGAGTCGATCTCGTCATAGGACAACAGCCGCACCCCGGCGGCGGACGCTCTGGCATCCAGCTCCATCATTCAAATCCGCAATTCGATCATTCAAAAGAGCGATTTGGCCGCCGCGGTCGCCGCCGCGACCAGCGGCCCGGGATAGACGAAGAACAGGAGGTTGAACAGCCCGGTCACCGCCAGCACGACCTTGAGCTCGTAGGCCATCGGGCCGAAAGCCTTGGCGGGCTCGTCGAAATACATGATCTTCACGATGGTAAGATAGTAATACGCCCCCACCACGCTGGTCACCACCCCGATGACGGCGAGCACGAACAGGCCGGCCTTGATGGCGGCCAGGAAGACGTAGAACTTGGCGAAGAATCCGGCGAGCGGAGGAATGCCGGCGAGCGAGAACAATAGCATGGCGAGAAAGAACGCCATGGTGGGATTGGTGCGGGCGAGCCCTGCCAGATCGCCGATGCCCTCGACCATCCGGCCGTCGCGCCGCATCGCCAGGATGACCGCGAAGGTGCCGAGCGTCATGGCCAGATAGATTGCCATGTACACCAATACGCCCTCGATGCCCTCCGCGGTGCCGGCCGCGAGGCCGATGAGCGCGAAGCCCATGTGCCCGATCGAAGAATAGGCCATCAGCCGCTTGATGTTGCGCTGGCCGATGGCCGCAAACGCGCCGAGCGCAATCGAGGCGATGGCGACGAACACCACGATCTGCTGCCATTCCGCTACAATTCCGGGAAACGCCATGATGGTGGTGCGCACGAACATGGCGATGCCGGCGACCTTGGGTGCGGCGGCGAAGAACGCGGTGATCGGGGTCGGGGCGCCCTCATAGACGTCCGGCGTCCACATGTGAAACGGCACCGCCGACACCTTGAAGCAGAAGCCGGCGAACAGGAACACCAGGCCCATGATCAGCCCGATGCTGCCCGGGTTCGCCGCCTTGGCGATGGCGGCGAAGCTCACCGTGCCGGTGAAGCCATAGACCAGGGAAGCCCCGTACAGCAGCATGCCGGAGGAGAGCGCGCCCAGGATGAAGTATTTGAGGCCGGCCTCCGACGAGCGCGCGGAATCGCGGTTGATGGCGGCCACCACGTAGAGCGCCAGGCTCATCAATTCGAGGCCGAGATAGAGCGCGATGAGATCGGCCGCCGAGATCAGCATCAGCATGCCGGTGGTCGCCAGCAGGATCAGGATCGGGTACTCGAATTTCTGCTGGTTCTCGCGCGCCAGATAGTCGAACGACATCAGGATGGCGGCGGCCGAGCCGGTCAGCGCGAGCAGCTTGAGAAAGCGCGCGAACGGATCGAGGATGAAGCTGCCCCCGAAGGTCGTGAGCGTGCCGCCCGGCAGCCACAGCACGATCGCCCCGGCCGCGACCAACAGCGCGATCGCCAGCCAGCTGACCGCGACCGCGGTCTGCTCGCCGCGGAAGGCCCCTACCATCAGGAGCGCCATGGCGCCGAGCGCCAGCACGATCTCGGGCAGTGCCGGCAGCAGGGCCGGAAGTGCAACCAGGTCATTCATCGGCATTCACCTCAGCAGCAACGCGGTGTGCGCGGTGTCCAGCGCATGCGTGTAGCTGTCGAGCAGCTGGGCCACCGATGCGGCCGACAGGTCGAGCACCGGCTGCGGAAAGATGCCGAGCAGGATCGCCAGCACGGCGAGCGGCCCGAGCGTGATGATCTCGCGGTATTCCAGATCCCGGATGGCGGCGAGCGCCGGCTTGTCGAGCACCCCGTAGATGACCCGCCGGTAAAGCCACAGCGCGTAGGCGGCCGACAGGATGGTGCCGATGGTGGCGAAGGTCGCGACCGCGGTATTCACCCGGAAGGTTCCGATCAGAGTCAGGAACTCGCCGATGAAGCCGGAGGTGCCGGGCAGCGCCACGTTGGCGAGGGTGAAGATCATGAAGGCGACCGCGTAGAACGGCATGCGGTTGACCAGCCCCCCATAGGCCGCGATCTCGCGGGTATGCATGCGGTCGTAGATCACCCCCACACACAGGAACAGCGCGCCCGAAACCACCCCGTGGGAGATCATCTGGAAGATGCCGCCGGCGACGCCCTGGGTGGTGGCGGCGAAAATCCCCATGGTCACGAAGCCCATATGGGCCACCGACGAATAGGCGATCAGCTTCTTCATGTCCTCCTGCACCAGCGCCACCAGCGAGGTGTAGATGATGGCGACGATGGAGAGCGCGAATACCAGCGGCGCGAAGTCGTGCGAGGCGGCCGGAAACATCGGCAGCGAGAAGCGCAGGAAACCGTAGCCGCCCATCTTCAAGAGGATGGCGGCGAGAATGACCGAGCCCGCGGTCGGCGCCTCCACATGGGCGTCGGGCAGCCAAGTGTGCACCGGCCACATCGGCATCTTCACCGCAAACGATGCGAAGAACGCGAGCCAGGCCCATTTCTGCAGGCCGAGCGGGAAGCCGTGATGCAGCAGGGTCGGGATGTCGGTGGTGCCGGCGTCCCAGTACAGCGACATGATGGCGAGCAGCATCAGCACCGAGCCGAGCAGGGTGTAGAGAAAGAACTTGAAGCTCGCATAGACGCGCCGCGGTCCGCCCCACACCCCGATGATGAGGAACATCGGAATGAGGCCGCCCTCGAAGAACAGATAGAACAGCACCAGGTCGAGCGCCGTGAAGGTGCCGACCATCAAGGTCTCCAGCACCAGGAAGGCGATCATGTATTCCTTGACGCGCTTCTGGATCGCGGTCCAGCTCGCGATGATGCAGATCGGCATCAAGCCGGTGGTCAGTACCACGAACGGCAGCGAGATGCCGTCGACCCCCATGTGGTAGACGATGGCGCCCTCGAGCCAGCGATATTTCTCCTCGAACTGGAAGTCGGCGGACTTCGGATCGAACCGCCAGGTCAAGAGGAGCGCGATCGCGAACGTCACCAGCGTGACCCACAGCGCGATCCAGCGCACGTTGCGCTCTTCGGCCGCGCCCTGGCTGGGCAGTGCCGCGATCAGCAACGCCCCCGCCAGCGGCAGGAAGGCGATGACGGAGAGTATGGGCCAATTGAGCATCAATGCATGCCTCCGGCGAACATGAACCAGGTGATCAGCGCGGCGACGCCGATCAGCATGGCGAAGGCATAATGATAGAGATAGCCGGTCTGCAGCCGCACGGCGCTGCGCGTCACGTCGAGCACCCGCGCCGAGACGCCGTCCGGCCCGAAGCCGTCGATCAGCCAGCCGTCGCCGCCCTTCCACAACAGGCGGCCGAGACGGAACGTCGGCCGGACCAGGAGAAAATCGTAGATCTCGTCGAAGTACCACTTGTTGAGCAGAAACCGGTAGAGGGTGTCGTGCTGGCGCGCCAGCTCGACCGGCAGTTCGGGCTTGCGGATGTAGAACTGCCAGGCGACCGCAAATCCGATCGCCATCATCAGGGTCGGCAGGATGCCGATCAGGAACGGAACGTGCTCCATGTCCTCGAGCACGTGGTTGCTCTCCGCGAATTTCAGCGACTGGCGGAAGAACTCCTCGACGCCGTGGCCGGTGAACAGGTCCTTGAACGGGTAGCCGGCCAGGAGCGAGCCGGCGGCCAGCACCGCGAGCGGCACCATCATGGCGAGCGGGCTCTCATGCGCCGCCTCGTGGTGATGGTGATCGTGCGGCCTGCCATGGAAGGTCTTGAAGATCAGCCGCCAGGAATAGAACGAGGTCAGCGCGGCGGCGGCGACCGTGCACAGGAAGCCGTAGATCGCCATCGGATTGCCGCCCGCATAGGCCGCCTCGATGATGGCGTCCTTGGAGAAATAGCCGGCCGTGAGCGGAAACCCGGTGAGCGCCAGCGTCCCGATCACCATCGCCCAATAAGTGTACGGGATGCGGTCCTTGAGCCCGCCCATGCGGCGGATGTCCTGCTCATGGTGCATGGCGGTGATGACCGAGCCCGAGCCCAGGAACAGGAGCGCCTTGAAGAAAGCGTGGGTGAACAGGTGGAACATGCCGACCGAATAGGCCCCCACCCCCATGGCGACGAACATGTAGCCGAGCTGCGAGCAGGTCGAGTAGGCGACGATCCGCTTGATGTCGTTCTGCACCAGCCCGACGGTGGCGGCGAACAGGGCGGTGGTCGCCCCGATGGTGATGACGAAGGTCTGGGCGGTAGGCGAAAGCTCGAACAGCGGCGAAAGCCGCGCCACCATGAACACGCCGGCCGTCACCATGGTGGCGGCATGGATCAGGGCGGAGACCGGGGTCGGCCCCTCCATAGCGTCGGGCAGCCAGGTGTGGAGCAGGAACTGGGCGGACTTGCCCATGGCGCCGGTGAACAGCAGCAGGCAGATGACGGTGAGCGCATCGGCTTGGTGGCCGAAGACGTCGATGGTCTTGCCCGCAAGCCCGGGCGCCTGGGCGAACACGGTATCGAAGTCGACCGCTCCGGTCATCATGAAGACCGCAAAGATGCCGAGCGAGAAGCCGAAATCGCCGACCCGGTTGACGATGAAGGCCTTGATGGCGGCCGCGTTCGCCTCCGGCTTGAGATACCAGAAGCCGATGAGCAGATAGCTCATCAGGCCGACGCCTTCCCAGCCGAAGAATAGCTGCACCAGATTGTCCGCGGTCACCAGCATCAGCATGGCGAAGGTGAACAGCGACAGATAGGAGAAGAAGCGCGGCTGATGCGGATCCTCGGCCATGTAGCCGATCGAATAGAGGTGAACCAGGGCCGAGATGGTGGTGACGACCACCAGCATGACGGCGGTGAGCGTGTCGATGCGCAGCGCCCAGGCGAACTTGAGGTCGCCCGAGACCACCCAGCTCGCCAGCGCGACATGGGCGTCGTGGCCGAAGCCGACCTGCACGAACACGATCCACGACAGGATCATGGAGAAGAACAGAAGCCCGGTGGTGATGAGCTCGGCCATGCGCGAGCCGAGCGCGGCCGGCTGATGGTGTCCGGGCACCGCCGGCGCGGCGCTTGCATGATGCTCGGACCCCGTCGGCCCGGCATGATCCTCCGCGCCGGGCGCCGCCTTGCCGCCGGGGTGGCGGGCGCGCGCCCCGGTGAGCGAGATCAGGGCCGCCAGGATGGCGCCGAGCAGCGGCAGGAAGACGATCGTCTGATACATGCTGGGCGCTCAGCCTTTCATCAGATTTATGTCTTCGACCGCGATCGATCCGCGATTGCGGAAATAGACCACCAGGATGGCGAGGCCGATGGCGGCCTCGGCGGCGGCGACGGTCAGCACCACGAGCGCAAAGACCTGGCCCACGAGATCGCCGAGAAACGCCGAGAACGCCACCAGATTGAGATTGACGGCGAGCAGGATCAGCTCGATCGACATCATGATGATGATGACGTTCTTGCGGTTGAGGAAGATGCCGAAGACCCCGAGCGTGAACAGGATCGCGGCGACGGTGAGGTAATGGCCGAGCCCGATCGTCATCTCCCGCCTCCGTGCCGGACGGAGACATGGTTCGAGACGCGTCGCCGCGCGACGCTCCGCACCATGAGGCCGTTGTGATGCTCCTCATCCTGAGGAGCCGATCGCTGGTCGGCGTCTCGAAGGATCATGACACGCCCTGCCCGCTCTGCACCTTGACGACCTCGATGGCGGTCGCCTTGGTGCGGGCGACCTGCTCGGCGATGTTCTGCCGCTTGACGTTGGGCTTGTGGCGCAATGTCAGCACGATGGCGCCGACCATGGCAACCAGCAGCACCAGGCCGGAGGCCTGGAAGAAATAGATATAGCGCGTGTAGAGCACCTGCCCGAGCGCGGCGGTGTTGCTGACGCTGGCGAGCGGCGGGGTCGGCGAGGCAAAGGCGTGCGAGATGTCGGGGGCGAACGCCCAGGTGAACACCACGCCGCCGAGCTCCAGCACGAAGATGAGGAACAGGAGACCGCCCAGGGGCAGGTATTGCAGGAAGCCCTGCCGCAGCTCGGCGAAGTCGACATCCAGCATCATGATGACGAACAGGAACAGCACCGCGACCGCCCCGACATAGACCACGATCAGGATCATCGCCAGGAACTCGGCCCCCAGCATCACGAACAGGCCGGACGCATTCACGAAAGCGAGGATGAGATAGAGCACGGCGTGCACCGGATTGCGCGACGCGATGACCATGAACGCCGATGCGATGCAGACGCCGGCGAAGAGATAGAAGAAGAGCGCGGGCAGGATCATCGATCTCACCGATAAGGCGCGTCGAGCGCCATGTTCTTGGCGATCTCGCGCTCCCAGCGGTCGCCGTTCGCGAGCAGCCGCTCCTTGTCGTAGTAGAGCTCCTCGCGGGTCTCCGCGGCGAACTCGAAGTTCGGGACCCTCGACGATGGCGTCGACCGGACAGGCCTCCTGGCACAGCCCGCAATAGATGCATTTGACCATGTCGATGTCGTAGCGGGTGGTGCGGCGCGTGCCGTCGTTGCGGCGCGGCCCGGCCTCGATCGTGATCGCCTGCGCCGGGCAGATCGCTTCGCACAGCTTGCAGGCGATGCAGCGTTCCTCGCCGTTGGGATAGCGCCGCAGCACGTGCTCGCCGCGGAAACGCGGCGACAGCGGCCCCTTCTCGAACGGATAGTTGAGGGTGGACTTGGCGCGGAAGAAGTAGCGCATCGCCAGCATGGTGGCGGCGACGAACTCGTGGAGAAACACCGAACGGGCGGCGCGATCGAGGGTCATGCGACGCTTCCTTTCAAGGCATTTCCGGGCGGGCCGAGCCGGCGCACCGCCGTATGGTCGATGTGGCTCATCCGCCGAATTTCAGCCCGATCCAATAGCCCACGCCGGCGCACAGCAGCATGTCGGCCGCCAATATGCCACGGCGCAGCAAGGCGACCTCGTTCGCGAGGCTGGTGCGATCCTCCGGCAGGGCGCGACGTTTGCGCAAGGCCCGCTCGACGGCATCGATGAGCGGGCCATAGAGTGCCGCGGACAGGATCGTCCCAGCACGGCCCCGAGCAGGCCGGCGAGCGAAAGCTCCATCGCGTGCGCTCCTCCTCATTTCGGCGCCAACCCGGCGAACTGCAGCACCCCGGCCACGATCGCGACCATGGCCAAAGAGATCGGCAGGAACACCTTCCAGCCCAGCCGCATCAGCTGATCGTAGCGGTAGCGCGGAACGATCGCCTTCACCATGGCGAACATGAAGAACATGAAGAACGCCTTGAGGACGAACCAGATCACCCCCGGCACCAAGGTGAGCGGCCAGACCGGAAGCGGCGGCAGCCAGCCGCCCAGGAACAGGATGGTGGCCATGGCGCACATGGTGGCGATGGCCACGTATTCGCCGAGCATGAACATCATGTAGGGGGCGGATCCGTATTCCACCATGAAGCCGGCAACCAGCTCGGATTCCGCCTCCACCAGATCGAACGGCGGCCGGTTGGTCTCGGCCAGCGCCGAGATGAAGAAGATCACGAACATCGGCAGGAGCGGCAGCCAGAACCAGCCGAAAAGGCCCCAGCTGCTGTCCTGCGCCTTGACGATGTCGGTAAGATTGAGCGAGCCCACGCACAACAGCACAGTGATGAAGACGAA
>CAVRHR010000007.1:0-1253959 GCA_963721005.1 uncultured Alphaproteobacteria bacterium
ACCTTGTGCATCGTTGCGTGCTCTACGGACGCGACGAGATGATCTGCTGGTAGAGCCGGGACCATTTGTCGGCCTGCGCCAGCGCCAGGGCGGAATCCATCACCGTCAGGCGGTCGCGGTCGAGCGGCGAGGCGACCTTGCGGCTGGTCGCCACATAGTCGCGATCGGCCAGGATTTTCTGCGCATCGGACAGCATGAAGTCGAGCATCAGCACCGCGGCCGCGGGATGCGGCGCCATGCGGGCGACCGCGACGCTGTTGGGCATGGAGACGAGGGGCTCGATCACGAACCAATCGATCGGGGCGCCGCGCTTCTTGAGCTGCTCGGCGGTGTAGCTGAAAACCGTGAGCGCCAGCGGCGCCTCGCCGGCGGCGACCAGGTTGGTCAGGAGGGTGTGGCCTTTGCGGACCGAAAATCCATTGGCGGCGGCGATCTCGCGAAACAGCTTGACGCCGGCTTCCTCGCCGAGCTGTCCCATCAGGCCGGCAAACCAGTCGGAATCGTCGGCCTCGATGGCGATCCTGCCCTTCCAGCGCGGGTCGCGCAGGTCGGAATAGAGCTTCGGCAGCTCGGCCTTCTTGACGAGGTCGGTATTGTAGGCCTGCACCAGCACGTTGAGGCAGAAGCCGATCCATTCCCGGTGCGGCGGGATCGCACGCGCCATCACGTCGGCGAGATAGGGGGATTTCACCTCGACCAGGAGCTTTTCGGCTGCCATCGCCTCCATGGCGGGTCCGTTGTTGAGGATGAAATCGACGTCGAAGCGCTTGGCGGCGGCCTCGGCCAGCGCACGCTGGCGGATTTCCTCCGAGCTCGCCCGGTAGAGGTTGACCTTGATGCGGTATTTCTTCTCGAAGGCACCCACCAGGGCGGCGTTGTCGTCGGTCGGCGCATTGGAATACATCGTGAGCGCGCCCTCGCGCTTGGCGCCTTCAACCAGCCGCTGCTCTCGATCCGTGCCCGCATAGGCGGCGAAGTCGGCGATCCGGCTGCCTTGCGCCAGCGCCGAACCGTTCACGCACATGAGGGCTGCGCCGGCCGCGAGGATGCTTAGCGCGATAGCGATGGCGTTACGCCCGCTCATCGGCCGACCGGCCTTGCGTTCGAGAAAGTCAGGAGCCGAAGGGGATTGTCATGCAGCATGGTTTCGATCTGGGACGGCGATATTCCGCGGTTCAACAGCATCGGCACGAAATCGGCGAGCACCGTGGCGTAGCCGCGACCGCCATAGCGCCGCAGCAAGGTCCGGCGAGCGAGGTCGGAGGACAAAATGATCTGCCGCTCGAGTCCCTGGGCGCAGGCGTCCCGCACCAGATCGGCGAGCTGATCATTGGTCGGCCCTTTCGGAAAGCTGACCTTGTCGACGCCCACGAGCACGCCGGAGCGCGCGAGCGCGACGAGCTCGGCCACGGCATGGGCCGCCCCCATGTGGCTGATCACCACGCGCGCCATGTCCATGCCGGCCCGTTCCAGCACCTGCACGTGCCAAGCCGCTTGATCGGGGCTCGACGTATGGGTGATCACGGGCGCGCCGGTCGCGAGCGCAGCGCCGGCTGCCGCGCCGAACAGGCGCTCGGCGACAGCATCGGGCTCACCCCGATTGGTGCCCACCTTGATGACCCCGCAGCAGACGCCGGTGTCGCCGACGCCGGTCTCGATCTCCGCAATCATGCGGTCGCGCAACTGCTCGAGCGTACCTTCGATCGCGATGGCGGGAAAAGGGTCCCAATAGAATCCGGTGGCGCAAACCACCGCGACGCCGGCCTGCTCGCTGATCTGCCGCAGCGCGACCGGATCGCGTCCCCAACCGGGCGCGCTCAGGTCGGTGATGGCCGCCAGTCCGAATTCCCGGGCATGGCGCAGATCGTCGACGACCGCCTGCTCCTCGGCATGCCCGATGCGATTGGCCGGCCCCTTCTGGGCCGAAAGATCGATCTGCAGATGCTCATGGGCGAGAATCCGGCCGTGCACGCCCGCGATGTCTCCGGTCACGGTTCTGATCACTGCGGAAACCCGATCTCCTGGAGCCCCTCGTTTTGCCCACTATCGCACAGTTCTCCGCTTCCCCTGACAGCAAAAAGTCCCGGGGCGCGGGCCCCGGGACTTGTGATCAAGTGCTGCGATCCGATGGGCGGCCGACGCGAAGGATGTTCCGGTCGGTCGCTGTCGAGCCGATGAACTTCGCTCAGCCCTTGTGCCCGCCTTGCATGGCCAGCCACTTCGCCCAGCCATTGCAGTTCGGGTCGATGTCGCACGTGGTCTGCCAGCCACCCTTGCTGCTCTTCTGCAGCGTGATCAGGTTGGTGCGAGGGTCAGCAGGCTGCTTCTTGCCACCCGCGAAGGCGGCCGAGCCGTTGAGGGCGATGGCGAGGGACAATACGGCGAGCGTGATCTTGGAATTCATTGGACAACTCCTCTTGTGACAAACACGGTTCCCCCGTGTCTGCGAAGAGGCTATGATAAAAATTACATAAATGAAATACCCCGACTGAAGAAAATTTTACTGTCTCTTTACTATCTGAAATGGGTTGGCGACAACCTTCCGATCCCTGAACGGCATAAAAATTGGCAGTAACTGTGTTTATAATCAATAAGTTATATGGGTTTACGCACGGCGGAGTGCATGCGGCGGACAGTCGTATGGCGGTCGATTTTATATATCATTATTATGTTTAATAGATATGAGATTTTTACGACAAAGTTCGGGCGGGAGGATCGCATTTGATGCGTTGCAGCAACGCATCTGCGAAGCCCAATTCCGGGACGCAGTCCAAGGCCATAGGAGAATGTGTCTCGCAGCGCACGGCCCGCCGTCTCCGGGGACGCTCGCGCGTTTCTCAATCCGACGGCGGCTTGAGAAATGCGAAATCGCAACCTTCATCGGCGCCGAGAATTTCCTGGGCATAGAGCTTGGCGTAGCCGCGCGCGGGGACCTCGGTTGCGGGCTTGGCAGCGCCGCCGCGCCGCGCCAGCTCGGCGTCATCGACCAGAAGGTCGATGCGCCGCTTGCTCACCGAAAGACGGATGCGGTCGCCGTTTCGCACCAGGCCGAGCGGTCCGCCGGAGGCGCAATCCGGAGTCACGTGCAGCACGATCGCTCCGAAGGCGGTGCCGCTCATGCGCGCGTCGGAAACCCGGATCATGTCCTTGACGCCGCTCTTGGCGAGCTTCTTGGGGATCGGCAGATAGCCGGCTTCCGGCATTGCGGAAGGCGAATGAGGGCCGGCGTTCTGCAACACCAGGATGTCCTGCGGCATGACGTCGAGGTCGGGATCGTCGATGCGCGCCGCCAGATCCTCGAGCGAGGTGAAGACCACCGCCCGGCCCTCGTGCTCGAACAGCTTGGTGTCGGCAGCCGAGCGCTTGAAGATGGCGCCTTTGGGGGCGAGATTGCCGAACAGCGCGATGACGCCGCCGCTCGGCTCGAGCGGCTGTGCGCGTGCCGCGATGATCGAACGGTCGGTCCAATGCTCGCCATCGCCGGCCAGCCGCTCCCCCAAGGTCTCTCCGGTCACCGTCATGCAATCGAGATGCAGCAGCGGGGCGAGCTCGCGCAGCAGGGCCCCCATGCCCCCGGCGGCAAAGAAATCCTCCATGTAGCCGTTGCCGATCGGCTTGAGGTCGACCAGGAGCGGGGTGGAATCCGACAGCTCGTTGAAGCGCGCCAGCGATATGCCCACGCCCGCGCGGCCCGCGATGGCGGTGAGATGGATCACCGCATTGGTCGAGCCGCCGATCGCGAGCACGACCCGCAGCGCATTCTCGATCGACTTGGCGTTGATCATCCGGTCCGGCGTGAGGTTCGAGCCGATCAGCCGCACCGCGGCTGCGCCGGTCGCCTCGGCGGCCCGCAGCCGGTCCGCATGCACCGCCGGGATCGAGGCGGTGCCCGGCAAGATCATGCCCAGCGCCTCGGCGGCACAAGCCATGGTGGAGGCGGTACCCATGACGGCGCAGGTTCCGGCCGTGACCGCCAGCCGGCCCTCCACCTCCATGATCTCGCTGTCCGCCACATCGCCGGCGCGGTAGCGCGCCCAGAAGCGCCGGCAGTCGGTGCAGGCGCCCAGCCGCTCGCCGCGATGGCGGCCCGTCATCATCGGCCCCGCCACCAGCATGACGGCGGGCCGGCCGGCCGAGACCGCCCCCATCAGTTGCGCCGGCACGGTCTTGTCGCAGCCGCCCATCAGGACCACGGCATCCATCGGCTGCGCACGGATCATCTCCTCGGTGTCCATTGACATGAGGTTGCGATATTTGAGGCTGGTGGGCGTGAGGAAGACCTCTCCCAGCGAGATGGTCGGAAACTCGACCGGCAGCGCGCCGGCCGCCAGCACGCCGCGTTTGACCGCCTCGAGCAGCTCGGGGAAGTGACGGTGGCAATTGTTGAACCCGGAGGCCGTGTGGGCGATGCCGACCACCGGCTTGGCCAGCATGGCGCGCGAATACCCCATGGATTGCGCGAAGGAACGGCGCAGGTAGAGCGAGAAGTCGCGGTCGCCGTAGTTGGTCAGACCATTGGCGAAGCCCACTGTCCGTTCAGTCATGATGCATTCCTCTCGGCCCAGCGGGCTAACAGCACAGTTTTTAGTCGCAGTGCCAATAAATTATCCCGGTGCAGCGCAACACAGGGAAAGGATTTGGTAATCGAAAACACGCAGTTTCGTCAAAGCTTCTGCAATCCTCGATAACATTTCGAAATGACCTCCCAGATTCGAAGCCAGGCACCAGCGGGGTGGATATTGCTCCCCGTTCTGCTCGCGTCCGGTACATCGGCGCTGATCGGCTGGGCCAGCGCGAGCCTGCCGCTCTCGGCCGCGGCGGCACTGGCGGCCGGGCTGCCGGCCGCTTGGTGGGCCCAGCGCCGCTTGCGCTCGGTCATCGAGCCGATTTCCCAGATCGCCGCCGGTGACCGTTATGCGGCCCTGCCCGAGCGGATCGGCGGCGGGCCCATGGGTGAAATCGCGGCCGCCGCCGAGCGGATGCGCCAGTCGTTGATCGACGCCGATGCGCTCGCGGTCGCGCACCGCAGCCGGGTGTCGGAATCCAAGCTCCACCTTGCCGGCCACACCTTCATCACCCAGCAATTCCGCTCCGCCATCAACGAGATGATCTCGGCATTCGACAAGTCCGGCGAGGAGATCAGGGTGACCGCCGCCGACCTCGGCGCCCGCAGCAAGGATATGCGGCTGCGCACCACCTCGGCGGCCGATGCCGCGGCCGATGCCGCCCGCAACGTTGAGGCGGTCGGCGCCGCGGCGCGCGACCTCCTGGCGCTGATCGCACGCTCCGGCGCCCAGGTGGCGGCCGCCAAGGACGCGACCGACCGCACCGTTGACGACCTGGCGCGCACCGACCGCACCGTGCGCAGCCTCGCGGCCGCCGCCGAGCGCATCGGCATGGTGGTGAAGCTGATCGAGTCGATCGCCGCCCAGACCTCGCTGCTGGCGCTCAATGCCACCATCGAGGCGGCCCGCGCCGGCGCCGCCGGCCGCGGCTTTGCGGTCGTGGCCGGCGAGGTGAAGTCGCTGGCGCAGCAGACCGCCAAGGCCACCGGCGACATCGGGGCGCAAATTCGCGATATCCAAGGGGCCGTCGAGCAGACCGTCGGCGCCATCGCGGCGGTCTCCTCCAGCGTCACCACCATGAGCGACGCCAACCGCCAGCTCACCGGCATCCTGGATCACCAGGCAGTGGAGATCGATCGCATCGGCAACCGCGCCGAAAGCGTCGCCGGCACGGTCGCCAATGTGCTGCCGGAGATCTGCACCGCGGTCGCGCAGGTCGAGGACACCGGCCATGCGGTGCTCGGGACCGCGGAGGATCTGATCGGCCGTTCGCAATGGCTGGTGGACGCGGTGTCGCGCTATTTCTCCGACCTCGAGGGCGGCTCCATCAAGATCGGCATCCTGCACTCTTTGTCCGGCACCATGACGGCGAGCGAGCGGCCGCTGCAGGAGCTGCTGGTCATGCTGATCGAGCAGAAGAACGCGCGCGGCGGGCTGCTCGGCCGTCCGATCGAGCCCGTCATCATGAACCCGGGCTCGGATCCCGAGCTCTACGGCCAGCAGGCGCACAAGCTCATCACCGAGCACAAGGTCGCGGCGATTTTCGGCTGCTGGACCTCGGCCTCGCGCAAGGAGGTGCTGCCGATCGTCGAGGGCGAGCGCAGCCTCTTGTTCTATCCGAGCCAATACGAAGGCCAGGAATCCTCGCCCAACATCTTCTACACCGGGGCGACCCCGCACCAGCAGGCGGTGCCGGCGGTCAATTTCCTGCGCACCTTGGGTCACCGGCGCTTCTTCCTGGTCGGATCGGACCAAATCTATTCGCGCACCACCAATGCGGTGCTCAAGGGCTACCTGGCCTCGCTCGGCATCGCTGGCGACATGGTCGCGGAGCGCTATGTACCGGCCGAGTTCGCCGACTGGCGCACGCTGGTCGGTGACATCCGCCGCTTCGCCAAGGGCAAGCACGCGTCGATCATCGCCACCATCACCGGGGACGCCAACCTGCGTTTCTTCCGCGAGCTGGCGCGCCAGCAAGTCACCGCCGACACGATTCCGGTGATGTCGCTGTCGATCAACGAGGCGGAGCTGCCTGCGCTGATGCGCTCCAGCATGACCGGGCACATGGTGGCCTGGAGCTACCTGCACGCCGTCGACCGCAAGGAGAACCGCGCCTTCATCGCCGACTGGCGCCGCTTCAGCGGACAGGCGAAAGCGATGACCAACGATTCCATGGAAGCCACCTGGATCGGCTTCAACCTGTGGTCCGAGGCGGTCGAAGCCGCCGGCACGACCGAGGTCGACAAGGTGCGCGCTGCGCTCGGCGGCCGCCAAGTCGCGGCGCCGAGCGGCTTCACGGTGAAGATGGATGGCAGGACCCACCACCTCTACAAGCCGGTCATGATCGGGCGCATCAGCAAGGACGGGCGCATTGTTCCGGCCTGGGCGACCGAGGGACTGGTGCCGCCCGAGCCCTGGAGCCCATGGCTGGCCGCGGCCCCCTCGCGGCAGCCAGGTAAGCCTGCCAAGGTGGCGTGAATCGCGTTGCTGTCGCTCCCGCCCCGGTAGCCCGCGCGAAACGCCCCCCGCGAGCCCGCCAAGGGGGCGATCTGCGCGGCAATCGACCGCCCCATTATCGGCTCGACAAACCGCCTGGAACCCCTCTAAAAACACCTTGGAAGAGTTCCAGAGGGACCGGCCGGGAAGGTTTTCATGGACTACAATGCGTATTTTACCGGGGCTCTCGCCCGGCTCAAGGACGAGCGGCGCTACCGCGTTTTTGCCGATCTGGAGCGCTTGGCCGGCCGCTTTCCGCGCGCCATCTGGCATTCCCCCAACGGTCCCCGCGACGTGATCGTGTGGTGCTCCAACGACTATCTGGGCATGGGCCAGCACCCCAAGGTGATCGGCGCCATGGTGGAGACCGCGACCCGGATGGGCACCGGCGCCGGCGGCACCCGCAACATCGCCGGCACCAATCATCCCCTGGTGGCGCTCGAGCACGAGCTCGCCGACCTGCACGGCAAGGAGAGCGCCCTCGTCTTCACCTCCGGCTACGTCTCGAACGAAACCGGCATCTCGACCATCGCCCGGCTTCTTCCGGACTGCCTGATCCTGTCGGACGCGTTCAACCACAATTCCATGATCGAGGGCGTGCGCCAGTCCGGCTGCCAGAAGCAGATCTTCCGGCACAACGACATGGCGCACCTGGAGCAGCTGCTCAAGGCCGCCGATCCGGCGCAACCCAAGCTGATCGTGTTCGAGAGCCTCTATTCGATGGACGGCGACCTGTCGCCGATCAAGCGCATTTGCGACCTCGCCCAGCAGTATGGCGCCATGACCTATCTGGACGAGGTGCACGCGGTCGGCATGTATGGCCCGCGCGGCGGCGGCATGGCCGAACTACAGGGCGTAATGGAACGCGTCGACGTGATCGAGGGCACGCTCGCCAAGGCGTTCGGCTGCCTGGGCGGCTACATCGCGGCGCGCGCGGCGCTGATCGATGCGGTGCGCTCCTATGCGCCCGGCTTCATCTTCACCACCGCGCTGCCGCCGGCGATCTGCGCCGCCGCCACCGCCGCCATCCGCCATCTCAAGACCTCGAGCTTCGAGCGCCAGCGCCACCAGGACCGCGCCGGCCGGGTCAAGGCGGTGCTCGGCGCCGCCGGCCTGCCGGTGATGCCGAACGAGACCCACATCGTGCCGGTGTTCGTCGGCAATGCCGAGAAGTGCAAGGAGGCGACCGACCTCCTGCTCTCCGATCACGGCATCTATATCCAGCCCATCAATTACCCGACCGTGCCCAAGGGCACCGAACGGCTGCGCATCACGCCGACGCCGTTCCACGAGGACGCCGTCATCGACACGCTCGCCGAGGCGCTGGTCGATGTCTGGGAACGGCTGCGCCTGCCGCTCACGGATCGGGCGCTCGCGGCCGAGTAATCGGCGCCCGCGCACGGCGGTTTCCTGCCGTCAATCATCGAGCGTGCCCTGTCCGGGCCGCTTCCAGCGACCGCCCGCGGGCGGCGCGCTCTTGCGCTTGGCGAGCCGCCGCGCCGACAGCGCGACCAGGAAGGTGACCACCAGCCAGCGCGCCAATTGATGGGCGCCGACATAGACCGGATCGAGATGCAGTGCCAGCGCCAGCACCATCATGGTGTCCTGGGCGCCCGGCGCGAAGGCGATGACCACGTCGGCGGGTCGGAACGGCAGGAAATAGGCGACCACCAGCACGAAGCATGAGGCGACCGCGATCGCTACCGCCGCCGAGCCGAATGCCGCCCCGACATAGTCGAGCAGCATCCTAGGGGTGGCGTTAGCGAACCGCGAACCCACCACCGCGCCGAGCATGATGACCGCGCTGCTGCCGACCCACCAGGGCAAGACCGCATGCACGTAGCCGGTGCCATGCAGCACCGCGGAGCCCGCCATGGCGCCGAACAGGAGGCCGCCGGGGAAGCGTAGGCGCGCCATGACGAACGCCATCAGCGAGGACACCGTAGCGATCAGCGCCAGCTCGGTGACCGAGGAGCCCGATGCCGGGCCCGGCACCACGATCACGCCGGCCGCCGCGAAGCCGAACAGCGCCAGCCCGCTCGGCAATCCGATCGTGACGACCAGAACCCGCATGGTCTGCACGATGGCGACACCGCGCATGTCCGCCCCGAATTCCGCCGCCAGCGCCACCACCTGGGCCATCGCCCCGGGGCTCGCGCCGAGCAGCGCCGACAGCGGGTCCCAGCCATGGGCGAGACGCAGGTAGATGGTGGTGACCACCATGGTGCAGATGGTCGATACCATGAGGAGCGCGACGCTGAGCGGCCATGTGGTGATGCCCGCCAGCGTCTCCGGCGTCACCACGGCGCCGAGCAGCATGCCGATCAATACGAAGCAGATACGCGCCAGCCACAACGGCACCCGGGTCGGCCGCCGCAACAGCGCGGCGGTGGCGACCGAGAGTACCGAGCCCGAAACCAGGCCCGCAGGCACGCCGATGAGCGTGAAGGTGATCCCGCCGGCGGCCGCGATCGCCAGCGTCTCGGCGACCGGAAGAATGTCCTGGCGGGTTGGAAGCTCAGGCAGCATGGCGGCGAACGTTGCGACGGCATGCCGGCCGCGGCAGCGCAGTTTCCGCGTCATCGGAACCGGAAACCACGCGGCTCATCCTGCATGTTTCGTCGCACTTTCAGTCGGTTGCCCGGATTTCATTCCGGGGCGGATAAGGGCACGGGCGGGTTGGCAAAAAATGCCCCGGACGGCATCAGAGGTGACACGCGCGCGGTGGTTCGCGGTGGTGGCGATCCATGCCGCGTCCGCGACGCCCCGTCAAATGTGGGTGGCGCAGGGCACTCCTCGCGCAGTTTCATGGCAAGGACCGCCTCAGCGGCGCGTACCGATGAACTGCAGCACGATCTCGCGCCGGCGGCGCGGTGTCCGGTGCTCGGCGAGATAGATGCCCTGCCAGTGACCGAGCAGGAGCGCCCCGTCGGCGACCGGCACATGCAGGGACACGCCGGTCAGCATGGTCTTGACGTGCGAGGGCATGTCGTCCGGCCCCTCGGTGTCATGCCGCCAGCGCTGGCCCGGCGGCACCAGGCGCTCGAGCGCGGTGACGAGGTCGCTCTGCACGTCGGCATCGGCATTTTCCTGGATAACCAGGGAAGCCGAGGTGTGCCGCAGATAGACGAGCAGCGCGCCGTCCCGGGCGCCGGCGGCGGCGATGAAGCGCACCGCATCGTCGGTGATCTCGGTGAAGCCCGGCCCGGTGGTCTTGACGATGAGGGTCGCGGTGGTGACGGTGGCGGCGGCCACACTGGTCAAATCGGACAGCTCATGCGGCGTTTCAGCCGCGTCGCCATGGCGGATAGTCACGACCGCTTGAGCAGATCCCTCTGCACGCTCACGATCATCGCGACCAGCCGGCGCCACACGTTCTCGACCACGCCCATGATCTGGCTGCCCTCGCGGTCGACCGGCACCACGCCCGGCCGGCCGGCGGCGGACGGCGCATCCGCCCGGATCCCGGAAGGCAGCGGCAGATCGTGCGCCAGCACCTCTTTCTTGAGGGCGGCATTCTCGAGCTGCAGTCGCGTGATCTCGGCATCGAAGGCGGCCCGTTCCTCGGGTAGTGCCTGGCACAGCCAGCCGACCGGCCGTCGGGTGCACAGCGACACTTGGCCGGTGCGGCCGTCGAGCCGCAGGTAGCCGTCCTCGGCGCGGTAGAAGCTGAACCGGCTGTCCTCGTTCTCCGGCGGCGTGCCCTGCGGGTGAGCCGGAGCGGACAGCGATACGCAGCCGGCGAGCGCGAGCACCAACGGACCCAAACGGATCATGCCTCTCTCCTTGCCCTCAAGGCCGCCGCATCGGGGCGCAACCTATCACCATGCCTGCCGGCACAGAACCATCTTGATATTGCGTTGCACCGGAAAGCCTGCGCGAGGCTTCCCAAGGGGCTTCGGCCACCCCCCGGTTCCCACATGATTTCAACAACTTGACTTGGATTCCCCAATTCTTGACTTGGCCGGACCCACTCAGTATGGTCCGCGCGGCTTCGGGGGCGGCGGATCGGCCGCGATCTTGCTGGAAGCGCTGCTTAAGTCGTTGCATCCATTGGATGATATGGCCCGGGATGATATGGCCCGCAAATGGCCCAAGCGCGCGGAGACGATGATCGCGACGAGCCACCGGCCGACGAGGCGGCACTGGCTGCAAGGTTGCAGCAACTCGGCGAACGGCTCGGCCAGCACCAATCCGACCGTCCTTCCGAAAATGTCCAGGGTCGTGGCGCGAATGCCGATCCGTCGGCGCTCGCTCGCGGCTTGCGGTTGTCGGCCGAGTTCGTCGCCGGGATATTGGTCGGCGCCGCGCTCGGTTGGCTGCTGGATCGGTGGCTCGGGACCTCGCCCTGGGGCATGATCGTGTTGTTGATGCTCGGTTTCGCGGCGGGAGTTCTCAATATGATGCGGAGCGCGGGCGTGGTGCCGCCCAACACCTTGGATCCGCCCGCGACCGGGAAGTGAGACGAGGAAGCTGGACGTAAGATGACGGCGCCGGGACGAAGCCGGCGCAGCGACGACAACAGAGCCGTTCATGGACCCCATTCACCAATTCGAGATCACCAATTTCTTCGTCTTCGGACATCTGGGGAGTCTCGAGCTCGCGTTCACGAAATCGGCGCTGTTCATGCTGATCTCGCTCGCCATCATCGCGCTGCTGATGATCGGCTCTACCGGCGCACGGGCGATGATCCCGGGCCGGATGCAGAGCGTCGCCGAGATGTCCTATGAATTCGTCGCCACCACGCTGCAGAGCGCCGCCGGCTCCGAGGGGATGAAGTTCCTTCCCCTGGTCTTCAGCTTGTTCATGTTCGTCCTGACCGTGAACATCATCGGATTGGTCCCCTACGCATTCGCGGTCACGGCGCAGATCATCGTCACGGTATCGCTCGCGCTCCTGGTGTTCGTGACAGTGATCGTCTACGGCGTCCGGAAGAATGGCCTGCGTTTCTTCAAGCTGTTCGTGCCGAGCGGCGCTCCGATCTACATCCTGCCGCTGCTGGTCCCCATCGAGGTGCTCTCGTTCCTGACGCGGCCGGTCTCGCACAGCCTGCGTCTGTTCGCCAATATCCTGGCCGGCCACATCACCCTCAAGGTGTTCGCCGGCTTCATCACCATGCTGAGCGCATTCGGCTTTCTCGGCTGGGTCGGGGCGATTCTGCCGTTCGGCATGACGGTCGCGCTCACCGCCCTTGAATTGCTGGTGGCTTTCCTGCAGGCCTACGTCTTCGCCATCCTCACTTGCATCTATCTCAACGATGCGATCCACCCCGGGCATTGACGCTCGATCATCAGACGGACTCGAAAGGGAGACTTTCCATGGAACCGGCCGCAGCAAAACTCATCGGCGCTGGCATCGCGTGTATCGGCATGGGCGGCGCCGGCGTCGGCGTCGGTACCATATTCGGCCAGTATCTGGCGGCGTCGATTCGCAATCCGTCGGCAGCGCAGGGTCAGTTCACCAATCTCTTCATCGGCTTCGCGGTGACCGAGGCGCTCGGCATCTTCTCGCTGGCGATCGCATTGCTGCTGCTGTTCGTGTTCTGAGCCGGCGCGGACGAACTGACCTTCGGAGCCCACGATGGCTGAACAACTTGGCACATCTACCGAGGTCCCGGGAGGCGGGCACGCGCACTCGTTCCCGCCGTTCGACAAGCAGACGTTCCCCTCGCAGGTCTTTTGGCTGACCCTGACCTTCGTGGCGCTCTATCTATTGATGTCGCGGATCGCGCTGCCGCGCATCGATTCGATCCTGGAGCGGCGGCGGGTGCGCATCTCCGGCGACCTCGCCGAGGCGCAGCGTCTCAAGGGCGAATCGGACGCGGCGATCGCCGCTTACGAAAAATCGCTCGCCGAGGCGCGCGGCCGCGCCCAGGCGGTGGCCAACGAATCCCGCCAGCGGCAGGCCGCCGAGGCGGAGGCCGCCCGCAAGGCGCTCGATGCGACGCTCAATGCCCGCATCGCGGAAGCGGAGAGCGGCATCGCGGCGAGCAGGTCGGCCGCGATGACCAATGTGCGCGGCATCGCGACCGATGCCGCCGCCGCGATCGTCGAGCGGCTCATCGGCATCGCGCCGTCCAGCCGCGACATGGTGGCGGCCGCGGTCGCCGACGCTCTCAAGCGCTGAGGACCCAAAATGCTCGAGCTCGACGCCGAATTCTGGGTAGCCGTGGCCTTCGTGGTCTTTCTAGGCGGGCTCACCTATCTCGGCACGCACGGGATGTTGCTCAAATTCATCGACCAGCGCCGCGACCGGATCAAAGCCGACCTCGACGAGGCGCTTCGCCTCAAGCAGGAGGCGCAGGCCTTGCTCGCGCAATATCAGCGCAAGCAGCGCGAGGCCGAGCAGGAAGCCGCCGGCATCATCGCCGGCGCCACCGCCGAGGCCGAGCGCATGATGGCCGAGGCCAAGGCCAAGACGGAGGAGTTCGTCGCCCGCCGCAGCAAGATGGCCGAGACCAAGATCGCGCAAGCCGAGGCTCAGGCGCTGGCCGACGTGCGTGCGGCGGCGGCCGAAGCCGCCGTCGGCGCCGCCGGGAAGATCCTCACCCAACTCGTCAAGGGCGACGTGGCCGAGCGCCTCGTCGTCAAGGGCATCGACGACGTGAAGACCAAGTTGAACTGAACTACTTGAGCTTCGCGGATCGAGCCCCCTACCAGCGTCCCTAAACAAAGATTCTAAATCTTTCAGCCTCATGGTGAGGAGCGCGGGCAACGCCTGCGCGTCTCGAACCATGGTCGCGTCCGCGATGCTGCCCAGGCTATCCTTCGAGACGGCCGGCAAGAGCCGGCCTCCTCAGGATGAGGGAGTCAGTACACCTCCCGTGCCTCGGCTCACTTCATGTTTTGGCTGAAGTAGATGGAAAACAGGAGCACGACCGCCCAGATCGCCGCCAGCCAGCCGATTGCGATAATCGCTATCATGTTCGCCTCCCGGGAGGCGGCATCCTGGCCGGATGGCCGCCGATCGATTGCCTTTCCGTTGCTTGATCTCCGCGCGACTAACTGAACGCTGGACTCACAGCTCACTGGCTTTTCGGCGTCGGCTTTTTCGCCGCCGGCTTTCTGGCAGCCGGCTTTTTCTCGGGTCCGTCACCGATCTCGTCGAAGCCGACATAGACCATATAGGCCGGCAGCTCGGCGCGCGAGGGGATCGGAAAGCTCAGGCTCTCCTCGACGTCGGAGAACCCCACATTGGATTGGCCGGACGGCACGTCGGCCGGTACCCGCTTGAACTTGGTGGCGATCGTCCTGGGCGTGACCCCTTCCCGCACCACCGCATAGCGCAACGGGATGTCGACCTGCCCGGGGCCGCCGATCGGCCCGACGATGATCCGGCCTTGCACCCCCACCTTCATCACCAGATTGCCCCCGCTCGACGTGCATTGCCGCGCCACCTGGGTGATGTTGAGCTGATAGCGCACGTCGGTCGCGGCCTCGTCGGGCGGCTTGCCGGACATGGTCAAGGCGCCGGCGCCGTTGCGAACATCGACGTTCGGGCAGTCGTCGGCATTGAAGCCCGGAGCGCCCGCCACCGTCTGCGCGGCCGGGCTCGGGGAGCCGGAGAACAGGGTGGTGAAGCGACTGGTCGTGCCGGTGTCCGGATCGGCCGGCGGCGATGCCGACGAGCAACCCGACACGACGAGGGCGGCGGCCAGCAGCGCCACGCTGCTGCCGCCATGCCGGCGGGGTTCAGTTCTTGCGCACCGCATTAATTCCACTCGGAGCATCTGTGAACATCCGAGACTTGGGGCTGTTCGCCCTTATATACCAGCGCAACCGTGGCGGTCCCAAGGCCTTCACGGCCTGCGTCAAGCTGACGGGTCGTGCTTGAGCCGGGCGTAGAGCAGATGGTCCTGCCACACCCCATCGATGCAAAGATATTCGCGGGCGAAGCCCTCGCGCCGAAATCCGCTCTTCTCCAGGAGACGGATCGAGGCCGTATTGGCCGGGATGCAGGCGGCCTCGACGCGATGCAGCCGCAGCGTCTGGAATGCGAACGGCAGCAGGCTGCCGACCGCCGCCGACATGAATCCCTGCCGCGCGTGGGGAGCGCCGGTCCAGTAGCCGAGATTGCCGGTCTGGGCGCAGCCCCGGCGGATATTGGCGAGCGTCAGCCCGCCGACCAGGACATTGTCGTGCTTGCGAAACACGAAGAACGGATAGGCGAGGTCGCCGCGCTGGTCCTCGCCGTAGCGCTTGATGCGGCGGCGATAGGACCCGCGGGTGAGATCGTCGGGCGGCCAGGTCGGCTCCCAGGGGGTGAGGAAGTCGCGGCTCGCCTCCCGCAGCGCCGCCCATTCCGCGAAGTCGGACATCTGCGGGGCCCGCAGCACCACGCGCTCGCCCACGATCGCGGGCGACTGCTCGGACAGGGTGACGGTTCGAAAGAACGCCATGGAGGATCGGCTCGCAGACCAGCGCACGGGCCCAACAACCGGAGCTTGGACTGCTAACCTCGGTGGTCGGCGCGTCTTCCGTTGCCCCGCATCATGCCGCCCTGCGCGCCAGACTTTCCGCGATCGTGGCGGCACTTTCAAGGCCGGGCCCGGGCCCGAGCACCGAGATGGCGGGCCGGCCGCGCCCGATCAGCGCCCGTCCGGCTGCCCGAGCGCTTTCCACCGATACGGCCTCGATGCGCGCCACCAGCTCCTCCAGCGGCACCGGCCGCCCCCAGGCGAACATCTGGCGCGCGATCTGCTCGGCGCGCGCGCCCGAGCTCTCGAGCGCCATCAGCAGGCTCGCCTTCATCTGCACCTTGGCGCGCCCGACCTCCGCCTCGGTCAGCGTCTGGGCGGCATTCTCGATCTCGGCCACCACGACCCGCATGAGTTCGGGCAGATCGGCGGCGTCGGTGCCGGCATAGAGGCCGAACATGCCGGTATCCGAGTAGGGCGCGTGATACGCGTAGATCGAATAGCAAAGCCCGCGAATCTCGCGGACCTCCTGGAACAGGCGCGACGACATCCCGCCGCCGAGCGCGCTCGAGAAGATCTGCAGGCTGAAGAGCTCGGGATCGCGCTGCGGCAGGCCCTGCATGGCGAGCGCCACATGGACCTGCTCGAGATCGCGCGTCTCGATGTGCGAGCCGCCGACGAAGCGGGCCGGCTCCGGGGCGGGCGCCGCCGGTCCGACGAAGCTCGCGAACCGCGCCTCGACCTCGCTCACGACCGCGCGATGATCGACCGCGCCGGCGGCGACCACCAGCATGTCGGGAGCGGCATAATTGCGCTTGAGATAGACCGCCAGCCGCTTGCGGTCGAACGCCCGCACGGTCTCGCGCGTGCCGAGGATGGAGCGCCCGATCGGCTGCGCCGGAAACGCGGTCGACTGCAGCCGCTCGAACACCAGATCGTCGGGCGTGTCCTCCGAGGCGCCGATCTCCTGCACGATGACGCTCTGCTCGCGCTGCAGCTCCTCGGGATCGAACGAGGGATCGGACAGGATATCGGACAGAACATCGAGCGCGAGCGGCACGTCGTCCTTGAGCATGCGGGCGTAATAGGCGGTGCTCTCGACCCCGGTCGCCGCATTGAGATCGCCGCCGACCGCCTCGATCTCCTCGGCAATCTGGCGGGCGGTGCGCCGCGTGGTGCCCTTGAACGCCATGTGCTCCAGCAGATGCGAGATGCCGTGCTCGTCGGCGAGCTCGTCGCGGCTGCCGGCGCCGACCCACACGCCGAGCGAGGCGGTCTGCAGATGCGGCATCGCGTCGGTGACGACACGCAGGCCGGAGGATAGACGGGTCACTTCGACGCTCATGCGGCAGCTCCTTCGCGGGTGGCCCGACTGGTGGACAATATATAGCGCTCGACCTGCGCCTGGTCGGCCGGAAGCGCGGTGACGCGTTCCGGCCGCTCGGCGAGGTCGAGCAGCCAATCTGGTAACGGCGGCCGGATGCCGCAAGCAGCCTGCATGGCGTCCGGAAACTTCGCCGCATGGGCGGTGCCCAGCACCACCATCGGAATCGCCGGATCGCGGGTTTCCTTCTCCGCCACCGCCACGCCCACGGCGGTGTGGGGATCGATGAAATGCCCGCTCTCGCGCAGCACGGTGCGGATGCTGGCCGCAGTCTCCTCCGCATCGGCGCGGCCAGCCGAGAAGGTCGAGCGCAAGCCCGCCAAGGCAGGGGCGGAAAGCGTGAACCGCCGCGACTGGGCGAGCGAGCCCATCAGGGTGCGCACCGGACGTGCGTCGCGGTCATAGACGTCGAACAGGATGCGCTCGAAATTGGACGCCACCTGGATGTCCATGGAGGGCGACGCCGTCGGCATCACCTCGCGCAGCTCGTAGGTGCCGGTCGACAACGTTCGGGCGAGGATGTCGTTGACATTGGTGGCGATCACCAGCCGGTCGATCGGCAGGCCCATCCGCAGCGCCGCGTAGCCCGCATAGATGTCGCCGAAATTGCCGGTCGGCACCGTGAAGGCGATCTTGCGGTGCGGCGCGCCGAGCGCGGCCGCGGCGGTGAAGTAGTAGACGATTTGCGCGGCGATGCGCGCCCAGTTGATGGAGTTGACGCCCGACAGATTGACCTGGTCGCGGAAGGCGTGATGGTTGAACATGGCCTTGGCGAGCGCCTGGCAATCGTCGAAGGTTCCGTCGATGGCGAGCGCGTGGACGTTGTTGTCCTTGGCGGTGGTCATCATGCGCCGTTGCACGTCCGAGACCCGGCCATGCGGGAACAGCACGAACAGATCGGTGCGCTCGCGGCCGCGGAACGCCTCGATGGCGGCGCCCCCGGTATCGCCCGAGGTCGCCACCACGATGGTGGTGCGCTCGCCGCGCGCCGCCAGGCCGTGGTCCATGAGCCGGCCGAGAAGCTGCATGGCCAGATCCTTGAACGCGAGCGTGGGCCCATGAAACAGCTCGAGCACGAACTGGTTCACCCCGAGCTGCGCCAGCGGCGCGACCGCGGGATGGCGAAAGCCGCCATAGGCCTCGCGCGCCATGCGGGCGAGATCGGGCTCCGCGATGGCGTCGCCGACGAACGGCCGCATCACCTCGACCGCCACCTCGGCATAGGGCCGTCCCGCAAAGCCGGCGATCGCGGCCGGCTCGAGCCGCGGCCAGGCCTCCGGCACATAGAGGCCACCGTCGCGGGCAAGGCCCGTCAGCATGGCCTCGCCGAAGCCGAGCGGTGGGGCTTCGCCCCGGGTGGAGACATAGCGCACGGTTGGGGTTCCAGGCTCTCTTCGGGCGGGTCGCAGGGGGCTTTCGCGGCCGGTCCGGTTCGACCACCGAGCCGGATAGCAAGCATTTGATTTTGCTGGCATTCCCAGCCGAACCGGCCGGCTGGGCGCAGCCGCTGCGGCACACTAGTCGGAACGACCTTCCGGCACAAGGAAGGCCACGCCAGCCGGGTAAACAGCCACGAAAGTGGTACGAGTGATTCGTCGGCTCGTTGTTTTCATTCGAGAAATTGGGGTTCGTTCGGCCAAAATGCGGTTCGGGCTTCGGTGCCAACCGCCGCCCGGCGCACGGTCGGCGATCTCGGCGCCGGGCCGGAGCGGTCTTCGAATTTCACCTGCAGATTCAAGGGGGGGCCTCCTGTAAACAACAGGGAGATTTACGGGGCCGGAGGTTTTTGCGTGCAGCGCCAAGAACGTGCGCGGCGAGCTGGCGCGAATAACAGGAAATATCAGGCGGAGAACAGGGCCGGCTTCCCGGCCGCAGGGACGGCCCTTTTGGCCGCCCTCTGACTCAAGCGGGCGCCCACAAGGGGCGCCCCTACGCAAGCAGGACACAAGGAATCGTGCCGGGCTTGATCAAACAAATATCCGGCTTGGTTTCCCAGCTGGGCGGAATCGGCGCAATTCAGGAGTTTCAATTTCCCGAATAATCTGATTTGCATAACCGGGTCAAGCGCGCAACAGAGACGTCGGCTGAATTCTTTGCCGTCGAAATGTTGTTGGGGGCATTCGCTTGTCCACCTTGCGCCAATGCCCCGACAGCATCCGCACTTTCGCGCCCTGCTCTTCCGCTCTGGTCCTCCGTTCCAGGACTCCATACCACAATGCAGCGATATGGTATGCTCCAAGCTACACGACGTCTCAACGTCCATCCTCAATCTCAATATTGAAAATGTCTTCACGCCGGCATCCATCGTCAAGAATTCGATCGGCTTCCAGAACCTTCCTGGTGGCTCCGCACTGAAGGGCAGCATGAGCATAGGCCTGACCAATGTGGTGGTGACGCCCCCGCATGGAGCAGCGACACCTCTCACCAGCGCAAATGCTGCGAGTGCGGGTAATATGGTGACGAACGGCGACCACATGAACGTGGAGTACAAAGCTGAGCGGCGACAATAAGCGGCGGCTGAGCCGCCGCTTATTGCCCGGAACGATCCTTGGGACTTAGCCAATGGCGGCCAGCTGAAAAGGACGGGCTGCCAAAAAAGCGCCCGCTCAGCCGTGAAGCTGATTCGAAAATCCGGCGACGAGCTTGACCAGATCGGCTTGGCGTTTGGCGCCGGTCTTCTCGAACAGGCGGCCGAGATGGGGCCGGACCGTGGCGTCCCCGATTCCGAGCGCCTCGGCGACTTCGGGAGCGCCGCCGATCTCGACAATGGCGAGCAAGACGCGCAGCTCGGTCGGCGTCAGCTTGTAGGCACGAGCGATGGCCTCCGGCGGCGAGATAATGTCCAGCGCGGCCTTGTGCACGAACAAGGCCGCGGCGGCGGCGGTCGCGATGCCGGCGCGGCGCCGCGCGCCCGACGTGAGCGGCAGCACGTGGGCGACGTGGCGTTCGCCATCGCGTGCAGTCAGCGGCAATGCGATCCCTTTGACACCGATCGCCGTATCGCCGTTGCCGGCGGCGACCAAGACGTCGCGCAAGACCCGATCGATGCTGGGATCGCCGGCAGCCAGCCGACCGCCGACCGCGCGCAGAAAATCGCCGTCGGCCAGGATGGCATGGCCGGCGGCGTTGGCATGGATGATGCGGCAGGTGGCGTCCACCAGAAGCATGCCGGCGGCGAGGCCGTCAAGGATATCGGCGAAATTCGCCGCCTCGGCGGTCTTGAGGTCGATCGCCTTGCCGATGAGCACCGCACGACGAACGTGTGGCACAACCAGACGCATACGCCTCCGCGTTTCGTCGTCGACGAGGCCATCTCTTTGGTGGCGAAATATGCCGACAAAGGCGGCACTTGTGCCCGACTTTTCGATCACCGCGACGACGTGATCTACCAAGCCTTGCGGTTGCACCCATTCCCGATAGATGCGGGTTTCAAGAAACTCTTGGTAGGGAATGATGTCATTGGTGGAGAGCGGTACTTCCAGCTCGGCGAAAACATGGCCAGTCGTCATCGGATCAAGCTTGACGTATGTTTCGAAGTAAAGATCCCTGTAATAAGGATCGATGCCGTCGATGCTCTCATAGAACAGGTTGCCGCACTTGTTGACGGCATCCTTGGAATACAGCGAGGCCGCAAGGCCGCCGACGAAACCTTTGATCCTGCCAAGAGCGAGTGGCCACAGCGACGGGTCGAGCGCCGCGTCGTAGATGTCGCCGATCAGCGCCGAGAGCCGCGCAGCCTCGTCCATGACCATCAGCCTTCCGTCATCGGCCGCCCTGTGGTCGTGTCATGTCACGTGCCACGAATTGTGGGCTCAAGTCGAACACGCACAACGGTCTCCGGGGGAGTAAACCGGCATACCGCGCAAACCGAGGCGGAAATTAGCAGCTCTCTGAACCGGCTGGAACCCAGACCCTCGTCAGGGGCGCACGCCCTCTCACTCCTTCTCCCCGCGCGCCATCAGGGCGTTTACGCCCGTCTTCGACGGGCGATGGAGAAAGTCGGGATGAGGGGCGTTTCCGCGAGTCTGAGCTTGTGGAAACGTCCCCTCACCGGGCTGAAATTTGGTTTTCCGCACTGCTCGGTACCCTCTCCCCGCACGCAGGGCGAGGAGCGCCGCATGCTCGGCCCGCTCCGGCGCTGAACGCTTGCCGCCTACTTCTTGCCGCTCGGCTCGGGGCTCGCTCTCATCAGCGTCAGCTCGCTGTTGAGCTTCTCCATCGCCGATTTGAGCGCGGCGATCTCGGCTCGGGCGGCGGCGAGATCGCGATCGGCGGCGGCGAGCTTGTCCTGTGTCTCGCGCGCCAGCTTGATCAACACTTGCTGAAGGTACTCGACATTGGCCTGCAGGCATCCGGTACGACGCTCCATCCGCGTCTCGGCGGTGCAGCGTTCCATGCCGCGGATGTCCTGCGCGACCGCCGTCGAGAGCAACGCCAGCAGCACTCCCGCCGGGCACAAAACCCGTGCCACAGCGAGCCGAGACTGCCGAAACGGCGGCGGTTCGTGTTTCATGGGCGAGAGCTTACCCGATAAAGGGCCGATGCAACGGCCCCCTTGATGTCCGCTTTCCGGCACAGCCGCGTCTCCCGGCGTGCCAGTGCCTGCCGCGAAGCGTGACGGGCACCGGTGGTGCCCGTCGATCGCGGAGGAAGCCGTCTTTATTGGAAGGTGATCATGTCGGTGCGGCTCAGCGTCGGAGATTTCGCCTTCAAAGGCTCGTTGTTCAGGTTGGAATTTCCCTGATTCAATATCTGATAGAAACCGATGGTGGTCTCGTAGTCGGTGTTGGCGGCGGTGGTATCCATCGGGACGACGACGGTGTAATCGCGCACCGTCGCTCCGACGGACGTGTAGGCCAGGGAGCCGCTGACCTTCCAACCGACCATGATGATCGTGGTGATGCCCTTCGCCTTCAGAGCCTTGTCGAGATCGGTGTTGTAGAACCTGTCCTGGGCGGTGTTCGCGATCTTGATGTCGCCCGCAGCCGGGGCGACTTCCGGCAGCCATTTCGACATGTTCGCCTCACGGGTGCCGTATGCCACGACCACGCCGGCCTTGCGGACCTGCGCCATGAACGGAGTCATGGCCGGCAGCATCTCGCCCTTGCATTTCGGCTGGGAGTTGCAGATGGGCTCGACGTAGTCGAGCACCAGCAAGGCCGTGGTCGCCGGCTTGAGGGCGACGCGGGCCGGGGCCGGCAGCGCCGGCATTTGCAGGGTCATCATGGGCTTGGCGGCCGGTTGCGCTTGCGCCGCACCGCCGCAGAGTGCCAGGGCGAGACCGCTGGTCAGGAGGACTGTATAAATCCGTGTCATGTGGGAATCTCCTTAAGGGGCTGATGTCCGGGGTCCGACTTTCGCACGACCTGGCAGCACGCCCTCATGCGGGCTTCGGAACCTGGGACTGCAGCATCCACCCTAAAGCGATTTTCGACGGAATGGAATTGGCCTCGGCGAGAGACCGCCGAGGCGCCCGGCCGCACGGACGCGGCGCCCGAAATCAGCCAAATTGATGCGCCAGACAAGTGGATCGGGCCGGCCGCTGGCTCTCCAACTCGTCAAGGAAGTATCCGATGAAAAAATTCATGGTGCTGTACATGGCCTCCGGGGCCGAGTTCGAGAAGATGATGAAAAGCTCTACGCCCGAGCAGCAGCAAAAAGGGATGGAGGCGTGGATGAAGTGGATGAATGCCAACAAGGCGTCCCTGGTCGATGGCGGAGCGCCGCTGGGAAAGACCAAGCGGGTCGACCAGAACGGGGCTTCGAATACCAGAAATGAGATCGGCGGCTATTCGATAGTCCAGGCGGAATCGCATGACGCAGCGACCAAGATATTCGGCAAGGACCATCCCCACCTGCACATGCCGGGCGCATGGATAGAGATCGTCGAGATCATGCCGTTGCCGGGAATGTAGCGCGCCGGTCGCGGTTCGTGCGGGCGGCCAGAATCGGCGCAGCCCAGGAGTGCCGCTACCCGCGGTGAACCGCGCTACCTGCCAATGCGGGCCCCGGAGCCTCACGCCATTTCGTCGTTGCCCAACCTGCATGGCCGCGGCACAAAGCATGAACAGTCGCTTTGCAGTCCGATCATTCGCCTTCGTATGGCGGGCGTTCCGTGTACGGATGGGAGCCGCCGCCCGAGGTGCCGGCGATGGCGCGGCGGGGCGGGTAACGTTCTGGTCGGTGCCCGGTCGTGGTCTTGTCTTCTTGATCTATTTCGCCGGGGGTTCGACCTTGCGAAGATGCCCGTACATCAGTTCCTCTACGTACGACACGCAATTGAACTCCAGCAATTGCATGTTCGGCTCGACCCGACGATACAGCGGCATGCTCATCTTCCAGGGACGGGTGTAGACCTTCGGATCGTCGACTGTCACTTCATAGAGAAGCGTATTCGCGCTGGTGGGCGTGTAACGCTCGGTGAGGTGCAACGCGTCGCTGTGATAGTCTCCTGCTCGGTCAAACCAGGTATCTTCGACGATCCCGGTCACGTCGACCACCAACGTATCTCCGTCCCACGAACCGCTCGACCAACCCATCCAGGAATCGACCGGAGCCTCGCTCTTCATTCCGATATTCACAACGCGTGAGGCGAAGGCAAATTCGTAGGTGAACGACACGTACTTCGGCGATTGCACGATTTCAAACGGAAACGGCATGTAGGTCGCCCGTGGCAGGCCGGGCAGGAAGCATTTGACGACCGGATCCAGAGCGAGCCAGCTCGCTTCATTTTCCTTCTTCTTGGCGAGCGCCTCGGGCCGATAGGGAAGCGGTCCGTCTTCAACGACGCCAAGTCCGGCGGGAATTCCGCCCACCGCCCCCATGACGACAACCGGTCCTGCCTTCGCATCATGGGGTTGGATATCCCATTCGGCGGTGTTCATGGCCTGCCAGATTCCGCTCAAGTTCGGCTTACCGTCGGCGGTTCGGGGGGCTCTGTATATGGGGTCAGCGGCAGCAGTCGGCGGCCGGTTCGGCGCCCCCTGCTGCGCGAATCCCGGGGACACGATGATCCCTTGCCCGATCGACACGCCGATAGCCATGATCACTATGGACTTATTGGAAGGTCGCATTCAGGTCCTCCATTCGAGTCGAGTGCCAGCTGATCATGGTTTCGGCTTGGCGGCTTCTTCTGTCGTGGCTCCCCGTTTCCAGCAGGTTCGGGAAAGGTACAAAATCGATTCCACCTTCATTCCCGGTGGGCGGGACGCGTCAGCTTTTTCCACGATCGGCCCGGTGATCTGCACTTCATGGCCAACCTGGAAATTCAGCATCTCCTGATCTCCTTGAAGCCGGAACACCAGCGGCGCCCTCGCCGCAAACGGCGGCGCTCCCGCGATGGGCGGCCGCTCGCCGCCTCTCCAGTCCGCAATGAGGAATTCCCCGTTGGGGGATTTTGCCACACAACCGATTGAAACGAAGCTATCCCCGCGGTCCATCGACTTGGGATAGATCGAGGTTCCCTCTGGGATACCGGGAATGTGAACCCTCTGGGTGGGCGCCCCGGCCTGCCCCAGCGCACTGGCGGAAAGACAAACAACCAGGCCGAACGAGCTCACGACGGAGAGCGTCCCGTTCACTCCGATCCTCCAATTCATCTTAGCGTTTCTCACGCGCCACCCGGAAACCGAGGTCGAAGTGACGGTAATCCTCCGGAAAATGGCTGCGAAGCGACACGCGCGTCAGCCAGGGCCCACTGTCGTGGAAGGTCCCACCGCGCACTCCCCGCCCCCCATCACTGCGGTCGGGTCCATTGGGATCAGCCATCGGACTCTTCGAGTAATACTTGGAGTCGTACCAGTCCTGCACCCATTCCGCGACATTCCCGCGCATATCGTAGAGGCCCCAAGCATTGGGTTTTTTTGTCGCCACCGGCTGCGTCTTCTCGACGTTATACCAGGCCCAATCGTCCGCGGGCGAACGCCGGCCCAGCGAGTTCGCCACGTTCGCGCCCGCAAACTGATCCGCTGTGCCGGCTCTCGCCGCATATTCCCATTCGGCTTCGGTTGGCAGCCGATAGAGGAATCCGTCGCTGCGTGCGTTCAGCTTGTCGAGGAACGCCTGCACATCCTGAAAGCTGACTTGCTCCACCGGAAGGGTGTCGCCCTTATAGCGACTGGGATCCGAGCCCATCACCGCCTGCCATTGCTTTTGCGTCACTTCCGTCTTTGCAATCTCGAAAGCTTTGGTGATTTGTACGGTGTGTCGCGGCTTTTCGTCGGCGCTGCATTCCACCGGCTTTGCACCTTCAGAGCAGCCCATTGGGAACTGCCCGGCGGGAACCGAAACGAACGGCATGCCCAAATCGTTCGTGCTGTACGCCACGGCCGATCCGTCCCCGGCGGGCTCAAGAGCCCAAGCCGATATCGCCAAGGTGCATGCTCCGACCGCAAACGTCACTGCCGAGACGCTCGTCCGTCGACCGACCCGATTGTGATCAGCCATGCTGTGCTTCTTCGATGATTTCGCACGACGAGACTGTATTCGCTGTTATTCGCGCTTCCTCACTCTCTGGTCGCCGGAAAGTCACTTTGGCGCGTCCGGGCTGGATCCGCCCACGAACAGCAATCGTCCATCCGGCAACGTAATATCGCGTCCATTCGCTCGCAAAGCTCCGTCTTTCGCGCGGTAGCCGTTCACCATGATCACGGTGCCAGCAGCCAGGGAATCCTTCGTGAACCCCGCTCTTATCAACGTACCTGGGGGCCCCGCCTCGACGGCCCAGTTCTCGACGGTTCCGTCAGGCTTTTTTACGTCGATGTAGATCCAGGAATGAGGATTGATCCACGCCATCTTGGTCACGGATCCGGTTAGCGTCACGGGCTTATTCGCATCATATTCGGCCGCAAACGAGTGATGCGCGCTCGCCGGCGGGGCCAGGGGAATCATCGCCATCGCGATGAGCATAAGCACCAACAGGCTTCGAATTCTTCATCGCTTCGTCTCCGCGTTGATCCTTGCCGAATCACTTGGCTGCTACTTCCCTTGCTGTTCCTCTTCTTCTTCCCTCTCTTTGGCCCGCGCTGCGGATAAAGTGAACTCGAGATTGACGTTGCCTTCGTGGCACGCATACTCGACGAGTTGTTCCTGATCCGTCAGCCGCCACATCACGAATTCCACGCTATACGGTTTCGTCCGGGTTCCCGGATCATCCAGCGTGAATCCGTAAAGCAGGTGCGTGTCATCCAGGCGCTTCCAGCGCTCGGTTAGACGCTTGCTCACGGTACCGTCGCTCATGACGATCGTTGGCATGGAATACGCCCTGGCCCCGGACACCATGCCATCCGCCGCGAAATTCGTGTATTCAACGACGAGCGTGTCGTCCTCCCAGTGCCCGCGCGCGGCACCCTGCTCCAGATGAACGCTCGCGGGGGGACGTGGACGTCCGTCCAGGTAAATCAGCTGCGACCGAAGGGCTTCCACACGAACAACCACCGCCTGCGGGCTCTGAACAATCTCCAAGGTGGGTTCTTGCCCCCCGGGACCTGAACCGGTCCAGCGCCGGACCGATGCCGTCAGGCCGAATGCACCGGCTCGAAAGCGGTCGGTCTTCCGGACCGGTAGCCGGACGATCCAGCAAGTTGTCGGCAAGGTTCCGTTGCTCCCTGGCGGCAGGAGTTGCCGGCGGCAGTCGCCCGTCCGGTGGATCGACCACCTGGGACGTATGCAGACTGGTCATCGGCACTTTGAACCAAAAACCGTCTCTCCAGAACGTGTTGTACGCATCCGTGGTTTTTTCGCCCGGTGGAGTATTGGTGGGTTCGGTGCGAAGGTCGAACTGTCTTTGCTGCGCAGCATCCTCGAGCTCGGCTCGGACCGATGGATCAAATTCCGTCTTGTCGGATTCGTTGCTCGGGCGCTCGAGCGGCGTGAGGATGGTGCGGCTCCATATACCCTGCAGATCCGGCTTGCCATCAGCTGTCCGCGGCACTTCGCCGACTTTGTACGCGGCAAAACTTGCCTTCCAGTCGTAGGGCTTGTCCGGTGCCCCGGTAGTCTCACTCTCGGCGGGTGCTTTGGCGGCGGGCAGAATGGGGCAACTCAGGTTAAAGCACGGCGCCGTCTCACTCTTCGGGGCTGGTTGTGCGCCCGAAGCGGTTCCAAACAGGCCGGCAATGGCTACCGATCCAAGCCAAAATGCGAAATTCCTTGGACGCATCGCCTGTCCCCCCGACGTCGATTGCGCGGATCGCCAACAGGTCATCCCATTCTGGTAGGCTTTGAGACCTTCATTATGAATCGGTTTGTAAACCTGTCAAGATCGCGCCGGCGCGTGGTGCTCGATCGGCTACTTCTCTTGCGGTTCTTCTTCCCTCTCTTTGGCCCGGGCTCCGGATAAAGTGAACTCGAGATTGACGTTGCCTTCGTGGCACGCATATTCGACGAGTTGTTCCTGATCCGTCAGCCGCCACATTACGAATTCAACACTATACGGTTTAGTCCGGGTTCCCGGATCATCCAGCGTGAATCCGTAAAGCAAGTGCGTGTCATCCAGGCGCTTCCAGCGCTCGGTTAGATGCTTGCTTGCAGTACCGTTGGCATCCGCCGCGAAATTCGTGTATTCCGCCACCAGCGTATCGCCCTCCCACTGCCCGCGCGCAGCACCGGTTTCCAGATGAACGTCGGCGGGGGGGCGTGGACGTCCGTCCAGGTAGATCAGCTGCGATCGAAGGGCCTCCACACGAACAACCACCGCCTGCGGGCTCTGAACAATCTCCAAAGTGGTTTCTTGCCCCCCGGGACCTGAGCCGGTGAACGCCGGACCGACGCCGATAGGCCGAATGCACCGGCTCGAAGGAGGCCGGTCTTCCGGACCGGTAGCCGGACGATCCAGCAAGTAGTCGGCACGGTTTCGTTGCTCCCTGGCGGCAGGGGTTAGCGGCGGCAGTCGCCCGTTCGGTGGATCGACGACCTGAGACGTGCGAAGACTTGTCATCGGCACTTTGTACCAAAAACCGTCTCTCCAGAACGTGTTGTAAGCATCCGTGGTTTTTTCACCCGGCGGAGTATTGGTGGGTTCGGTGCGAAGGTCGAACTGTCTTTGCTGCGCAGCATCCTCGAGCTCGGCCCGGATCGATGCATCATATTCCGTCTTGTCGGATTCGTTGCCCGGACGCTCGAGTGGCGTGAGGATGGAGCGGCTCCATATACCCTGCAGCTCCGGCTTGCCATCAGCTGTCCGCGGCACCTCGCCGACTTTGTATGCGGCGAAACTCGCCTTCCAGTCGTAGGGCTTGTCCGGCGCCCCGGTCTCACTCCCGGTGGCTGCCTTGGCAACGGGCTGAATGGGGCAACTTAAGCCAAAGCACTGCCCGGCCTCATTCTTCGGGGCGGGTTGCGCAGATGAAGCGGCTCCAAACAGGCCGGCGATGGCTGCCGATCCAAGGCAAGTTGCGAAATTCCCAGGACGCATCGCCTGTCTCCTCCGACGTCGATTGCGCGGATCGCCAACAGGTCATCCCATCTTGTTAAGGCATTATGATTCGGTTCGTAAACCTGTCAAGGTCATGCCGCGCGGTGCTCGAATACTTCGCGAAGATCAAGATGCGCGGCAGGGCCTGGAAGGTTCTTGTGTCCGCCGCGCGACGTGTCGCTCCTGGTGCTCGGCACGATCGCGAGCGGCGATTCAGAGGTGGCGCCGGTTTCCAAGATTCGGCTTATCGGCTCGCAGCATCGAAGAAGAAGGGCTAGTATCCGCGACCACCGGGGAGAACAGCCATGCGTTATCGCCGCTTGCTCGGCGCCATTGCGCTCTCGACGACACTGTGGTTGCCAACTGCCGGCGCACAAATATTCGATTTCGGGAAGTATCCTGACCTGAGAGGCCAGTGGGTTCGGTGGGGACCATCCGGTCCCGACCTGAAGGGCCCATTGGTTCGCTTCGGGCCGCCTGGCTTCAACGGCACCCGATTTGACCCTTCCAAGCCTCCCAATCGAGGGCAAGGAGCTCCGCTGACCCCGGAGTATCAAGCCCTCTTCGAGGCCAACCTCAAGGACCAAGCCGAGGGCGGACAGGGCACGACCCCGACTTACGCCTGCCTCTCGCCGGGCATGCCGCGAGCCACGAATGGATATGGCGAGATCGAATTCGTCGTGACGCCCCACACATTCTATATTCTGGTGCAACACATCGACGACGATCGTCGCATCTATACCGACGGGCGCGATTGGCCCACGGATCTGGAGCCGACCTTCATGGGCTATTCCATCGGCAAATGGATCGATATCGAGCGGGCAGGCCGCTACGATCTGCTCGAAGCCGAGACCCGCGGACCCTTCAAGGGTCCGCGCACTTTCGACAGCGGCGGTGCCCTCCTGCACCAGGACAATCAGACCAGAATCACGGAGCGAATCTATCTGGACAAAGCCGATCCCAATATCCTCCATGACGACGTCACGGTAATCGACCATGCATTGACGCGTCCGTGGACCGTCAACAAGACATACGGTCGTGAGCCGAACAAAGAACGTCCGTTCTGGCGCGACAACAATTGTTCCGAGAACAACAATCATGTCATAATCGGCAAGGAGGGCTATATGCTGAGCGCGGATGGCTTCTTGATGCCCGCCAAGAAGGACCAGCCGCCGCCAGACCTGAGATATTTCAAGAAATCGTCCAACTAGAGCAGGTTTCGTTTGCGTTAAATCACCCGGCACGTCATGGCCGGGCATAGCCCGCGACGACGGGCGTAAACGCCCTTATGTCCGGCCACCCACGCCTTGCTTTGTGGCGCGAAAGACGTGGGTGCCCGGCACAAGGCCGGGCATGACGACGGAGAGACCGTGCGTCAACGCGACCGGAATCCGGTCTAGCCGGTGCGTCGGCGCCGATGGGGTGAGCGTTAGGCGCCGGCCGCACGCCGCAGCTTTCGGCTGTCAGCTTGCGTTGCGGGCGGCTGTTCCTTAGCGTTCCGGGAAAGACGAAAGGGAGGTCCACCATGGTTTGCCGTAGCTTGATTCACGCGATGGCGGCGGCCACCGTTCTGGCGACGAGCGCGGTCGCCGCGCCGGCGGGCGAGGCGAAGTACCCTGATTGGAGGGGCGCCTGGGAGCGGTGGTATCCGCCGAACTGGGTGCTCGACCCCTACAACGGCACCCGCACCGCCGGCGGGCAGCCTTCGCACGACCAGAGCAAGCCCTGGGCGTGGGGGCAGGAAGCGCCGCTGACGCCGGAATACAAGAAGGTTTACGAGGATAGCCTGGCGGACCAGGCGGATGGCGGCGAGGGCCTGTTCTTCAATCATGGGGTGCGCTGCATGCCGGGCGGCATGCCGATCACGACGATCGCCTTCGCGCCCATGGAGTTCGTCGTGACGCCGGACGTCACCTACCTGTTGACGAGCAACCAGGAGCCGATCCGCCGCATCTACACCGACGGGCGCGACTTTCCGGCCGACCTCACCCCGAGCTTCGTGGGCTACTCGGTCGGCCGTTGGGTCGATCCGGATGGCGAGGGTACCTACCGGGTGCTGGAGGCCGAAACGCGCGGGCCGTTCAAAAGCCCCCGCGCCTATGACGCGAGCGGCATACCGCTGCATTTCGACGGCCAGTCGATTTTCAAGGAACGGATTTATCGCGACCAGGCCGATCCGAATCTCATGCACGACGAAATCACCGTGATCGATCATGCCCTGACGCGGCCGTGGACCGTGGACAAGAAATATACCCTCAAATCCAATCATCGCTGGACCGAGAGCACCTGCATCGAAACGAACTCGATGATCGCGATCGGCCACGAAAGCTATTACATGAGCGCGGACGGCATGCTGATGCCGGTGCGCAAAGGTCAACGTCCGCCGGACTTGAAGTATTTCAAGGACTCGCCGCATTGAGAGAGGAGCGGCGCAGCGCCCGCGCGTCTCGAACCATCCTTCGAGACAGCCGGCAAGAGCCGGCTTCCTCAGGATGAGGGAGTCAGTACTGGATCAGTAGAAGCTGCTGTACCGAGGTACGGATTCCGGTGAAGCGCTGCTTTGCAGCGGGCTGGCGCGGTGGAGTGGCCGCTTATTTCGCTTCCTCGACCTCGGTGTTGGAGATTGGCCCCTTCCCGAAGATGAGGATGGTGGCGTCCTCATCCCTGGCGCCGGCCCAGTGCACCTCCTTGGCTGACTCGGACGCGAACGAGCCGGCTTTGACCGGCACCGCGAGATGCTCCGGATCGAACTTGTTGCCAGTCCCGACCCACCAGGTGCCGTCGAGCACGTAGATGTAGCGGTCGGCGCTGTGGAAATGTGGATGGCTGAACGAGCCTTTGGACCACTTCGACATCGCTACATACACGCCCGGCTTCGACGGATCGCCGGCGAGCAGCGCATGCTCGTTGTGCCGCGCGCCTTGCCACGGGATCGCGTTCGGCGGGATGATCTTGGCCGCCGACGGATCGCCGCCATGCCAAGGGCCCGGCTCCTTCGGCACCGGGGTGCGGCCCGCGGGCGGGACCTCGATGATGAAATACGCGCCGCCTTCGTCTTTGGTGCCGTCCCAGTGCACCTTGCCGGCCTCCTCGATCATGAAGGTGCCCTTCGGAACCCGGGTCGCATGCGCGGGATCGACCACGTTTCCGGTGCCGCGCCAGGGTGCGCCGTCGACGACCAGGACGTAGCGGTCGTTCGGATGGTAGTGCGCCTCGCCGAAATTGCCGGGCACGAACGAGTTGATGTGGACGAACAGGCTGCCGGCCTGGGCAGGATCGCCGAGCAGCACCGCATTGTTCGGCGCCTTCATGCTCGAATCGCGCCATTTGAACTGGTCGGGCGTCTTGATCTGTACCGCCTTGGCGTCGAGCTCCGCCGCCGGCGCGGCGGCGAGCGATCCCAGCATGGCGGCGAGCGCCACGAGCGCGGCGCGGTGGTCGAAACGGACGAGCATCTCTTTTCCTCCTCGCGGTAAAGCAGGCGCGGCGCGGCAGGGGCCGCGCGCGCCGTCATAAGGACCTTCCCTGAGCAGTTTTGCGCGGGTTTTTTCAAGCCTTGCTCGAGGTCGAGTATGGGCCAAAGCGCACTGTCCCTTCAATTGCCCTGCAATGGATTTTGTCGTGATCGGTAATAGGGCGTGGTTTCATTCGATCACCTCATCGGCACGGCCGAGAAGCGACATCGGCACCTCGAGGCCTAGCGCCTTGGCGATCTTCATGTTGATGACCAGCTCGACCCGGGCGGCTTGCTGGACCGGCAGGCCGCCGGGCTTCTCGCCCAAGAGGATGCGACCGGCATAATTTCCGGAAATGCGGTACGCCTCGGTGATGCTGCTGCCGTAGCTCAGCAAGCCGCCGGCCGCCGCAAACTCGCGGAACTGGTAGATCGCGGCCAACGCGTTCTGCTCGGCCAGGGCACCGAGCTGCACGGCCCGCGTATTGTAATAGGTACTGTTCCCGATCACGAGCGCGCCGGCCTGCAACTGGACGGCATCGGCGTAAGCCGCTTCGATCTCGCGTTCATTGCTCGCATGCAAGACATGGATCCGCCGCCCGAGCGTGCGGGCTGCCGCATCCACGTCCCGCGCGATCGCCGTGGCGGTGAGTCGATCCGGGTTGATGAGCACAGCCACAGTGCCGGTGGACGGGATCAGCGCATGCATCAGCTCCAGGCGTTTGGGTGCGAGGTCTACATCCACCGTGGTGACGCCCGTGATGTTGCCGCCGGGTCGATCAAAACTCCGGACGAGACCGCCACGCACCGGATCGCCACCCACGACGAACACGATCGGTATTTCTTGCGTCGCCGCCATGACGGCTTTGGTGGTCATTTCGCTGCCGCTGGTGACGATGACCGACACACGCCGGCGCACCAGGTCATCCGCCAATGCCGACAGGCGTTCGTACTGCCCGTCGGCCCAGCGGAACTCGATGGCGACATTCTGGCCCTCGGCATAGCCGGTTTCCCGCAAGCCAGCGCGGAATGCCGCGACCATCGATCGGTCGCTGGCCGCCGAGCGTCCGCTGAAATAGCCGATCACCGGTATCGGCTGCTGCGCGTGCGCCACGAGCGGCCACGCGACTGCCGCGCCGCCGAGCAGCGTGATGAAATCGCGGCGCTGCAATCGATCGAACGACATCCAACCCCCGCCGAGCCAGGATCACGCTCCAGAATACCGGATCGGTAAGAATTGGTCAGCCGGGATGCGGCGCCACTTTGCAACCGGGCACCGTTGGCCCAAGGGTAACCCGGCATCATCGAGACCGTCAGAAGTCGGGCACCACCGCCTGCGGTATCGGCAGGGCGGATTTGTCGGCAAAGAAGGAGGTCGGATTGTCGGCGCAGATCTGCTCCACCAGCGGGCCTTCCGGTGCGCTCGCCAGCTGCGCCAGGCGTTCGATGGGGACCTGGCGCACCGCCGCCTCATATTGCCGGAAGTGCTGAATGGCGTTCCAGGGCATAGTGAAGGCACCCGGGTCCTCGACGTGAACATTGGCCTCCAGGACCTTACCGTCCTCGATCAGGTGGAACCGCTCGATCACATGGAGCTGCTTGGTGTGCGGCGTCCCGAATCCGTCGACCCATGTCCGGTCGTCGAGCCCGATCGTATCGACGACCAGCGCATCGCCATCGTACCGGCCGATGGATTCGCCGTACCAGGAGGTCTTGACGTTGTCGGAATGCTTGTCGGTGAGGTGAATGTGGCGAACCTCGACCTTGCTGGATAAGATCACCAGCACTTCCTTGGGGGCGTGAATGAAATACATCGCCTGCGTCATGGGCCTGAGCAGAAATCCCGGAACCCCGACCGGCCAGCAGCTCGCATGCGGGGGATTGGCCGGCTTGCCGGCGAGGACAAGCTCGTTGCGCTTGCGCACGACCTCCCTTGCCCATGGCTGGAAGATCGGATTGCTGAGATCGGCCAGCTGAGCCGTCGGTTGCTTTCCGGTGACGCGGAATTCGTCGTTCGAGACGTACGGATGTGCCGGATCCTGCTGCACCGGGCCGGCACCGCTCGGCGGCGGAATGAATATGCGATTATATGAGTACCAGCCGATGCTGGCATCGGGTGCGAAATTGGGTGGCGCGGCTCGCGCCGTCACCGTGAAGCTCAGGCTGCCAGCCAGGCAAGCCGTGCCGGTGAGAACGCCGGTAAAGTATCCTGCATATCGTGACATCGGCTTTTGCCTCACGGTCGGCGCACGCCGGCGACCGACGATATGTCGCGATGGGGCTCGCCGCAGACATAGTCCTGCAGCCACACGTCGTCGCGCTGCTGGTAGACAAAGCGGGCCTGCCAATCGCGCGTGTAGTATTGCGGATCGTGGATGGTGACGACGTCCTCGATCTCGGTCGGGCTGATCCGGCGGATCCGCTCGATCGTATGCATCTCGTCGGTGTGCGGCGCGCCGGTGGCGTCGATGAAGGTCTTCTCGTTGAAGCCGGCCGTCTCGGTCACCAAGGTGTCGCCCTCATAGCGACCGACGGAATGCCCGTTGTAATACGGGTATGGGATCAGCTCCTTGTCGCTCGGCAGCGGCTTGTCCATCGCGATCGGGCGGACCTGGTGGTTGAGCTCGTAGACCAACGTAACCTGTCCGGGCGGCGCATTGATGATCTGGAACGGATAGGGCGTGGCGAGGGCGCGCGGCAGGCCGTCGGGCACGCAGAACTTGCGGGCGGCGTCGGTGATCGAGCCGTCCTTGAGGCCGGAGATGTTCGCCGCATAAGCGGCCTTGCCTTCCGGGGTGAACGGCAGCTCGCCGCCACCGACGATCTGGATCTTGGCGTCGTATCGTGTCGCCCAGAAGGTTCCGAAAATATCCGGCGCCTTGTCGGCCGCACAGGCCGGTGCGGAAACAGCGAGGGCCACGGCCGAGAATGCAAGGGCCAAGCCGGGGCGAGCAAGAGAATTGCTCATCAGACAGACCTCCCGAGGACACGTTTTGTGGTTCTGCCGAGGTTAGCATCCCGCCACCGCAAAAAACAGCCGCCTGGTGATACGGTCGGCGCGGGGCGCGCCCCGTCGCCGGCGAATGCGATCGGCCCGGCATCATTTTGCCGTGACGGCTTCGCCAAGAGCCTCAGAAATCCAACACGACCGCTTGCGGCATGGGCAGCACAGGCACACCCCCAAAATCGAGGGAGCCCGGATTCTCGGCGCAGATATGCTCCGTCAGCGGTCCTTCCGGTTCGCTCGCCAACTGGGCAAGGCGCTCGATGGGAACCTTGCGCACGGCCGCCTCATATTGCCGAAAGCGCTGGATGGCGTCCCAGGGCGTGGTGAAGGTCCCCGGGTCCTCGATATGCACATTGACCTCCAGCACGTTGCCGTCCTCGATCAGGTGGAAGCGCTCGACGATGTGAAGCTGGGTCGTGTGCGGCGTGCCGAATCCGTCCACCCGCGACCGGTCGTCGAGCCCGATCGTATCGATGACCAGCGTATCGCCCTCGTAGCGGCCGATCAATTCGCCATACCAGGATGGCTTGACGTTGTCGGAATGCCTGTCCGTCAGGTGGATGTGGCGAACGTCACTGAAGCTGGTCAATATCATGACCACCTCTTTCGGCGCTTGAACGAAATACATCGGCTGGGTCATGGGCGAGAGCAGGAAGCCGGTAACGCCCTTGGGCCAGCAGAAGGCCGTTGGGGAGGGAGCGGGCTTTCCGGAAAGCACGAGCTCGTTGCGCTTGCGGACCACATCCCTAGCCCACGGCAGGAGGATCGGACTGTTGAGATCAGCCAGGCGCTCGGTCGGCTGCTTCCCGGTCACGCGGAAGTCGTCATTGGAGACGTACGGGCGGGACGGGTCCTGCACCAAGGGCCCGGGACCGCTCGCCGGCGGGATGAACAAGCGATTATACGCGTACCACCCGACACCTGCATTGGGCGCGAAATTGGGTGGCGTGCCTTGCGCCATCGCGGTCAAGCTCCCGGTGAGGCAAGCCGTGCCGGCGAGAATGCCGGCGAGAAATCCTGCATATCGGGACATCGGGTCTTCCTCCCTGACCAAGGTCGGCAATTATCGAGGAGCCGATCATACAATATCAATATCGTGTCGCGAGCGCGGCAAGTATTACCGATGCCTCGGTACCCGAACGAATTAGCACAGCCCCGTCCGGTTTATGAGCCATAAAGCGCGGCCGCGAAGTGGCGTCATCGCTGCGAACCGGCGCTTCAGGTCACTCCCCGATTGATGCGACGCAACAAACACCGGCCATGTGGTCTTCGCGGTTGGTCGCGCGTTCCCTGCACAACGACACCGGTATATACTGCCTGTGCTGCGCGATTTCAGCGCCCCATTGAGCAGAATATCGGATCGAAGGGACGGGGGGATAACCATGGCGTTGCGAAGCTCGACAAGCGCGATCGTGATTGCGGCGACCGCCACGGCGATGATGGTCGGCGCGGTGCACGCCGCCGACGATGCCAAGTACCCGGACTGGAAAGGCGCGTGGACGCGCTGGTTTCCGCCCGGCTCCGTGCGGGAGCCCAATGGCGGTTTCACGGCCGGCGGCCAGCCTTCGCACGACCAGACCAAGCCCTGGGGGCCCGGACAGGAAGCCCCGCTCACCGCGGAATATCAAAAGGTCTACGAGGAAAGCCTTGCGGACCAGGCCAACGGCGGCGAAGGCAATTTCTTCGACCATTCCGCTCGCTGCATGCCCGGAGGCATGCCGCTGATCACCATCGCTTTTGGACTGATGGAATACATCGTGACGCCGGAAACCACCTATATCGCGACCGGCGGCGGCGAGCCGCTTCGTCGCATCTACACCGATGGGCGCGACTGGCCGGCGGATCCCGACCCGACCCCGACTTATGCGGGCTACTCGATCGGCCGATGGATCGACGAGGACGGTACCGGACGCTACAACGCGCTCGAGGTCGAGACGCGCGGCCCCTTCAAGGGCCCCCGCTCCTACGACGCAACCGGCCTGCCGCTGCATTTCGACAACCAGTCGATCTTCAAGGAGCGCATTTTCCGCGACCAGGCCGACCCGACGATCCTGCACGACATCATCACGGTGATCGACCATGCCCTGACCCGGCCTTGGACAGTCGACAAGAAATATGTGCACAGCCCCAATCCCCGGCCGCGCTGGAACGAAGCCAGCTGCGCCGAAAGCATGAACAACTCGCTGATCGCCATCGGCCACGAGAGCTATTACATGAGTGCTGACGGCAAGCTGATGCCGATCCGTAAAGACCAGCCGCCGCCGGATTTGCGGTATTTCAAGCAATCGCAAAAGTGACGACCCGGGCGCAGGAACGCCCGTCAACATCGAAGACGGGCCGTTATGGACGTCCGCGGGAGCGAGGTTGCCGATAACGCCTTCGCGAGCCCATGACACGCAACACGATCAGCCGGAGGGTGGAACATGCCTTGCCCAAAAATCATCGGACCCATCACAGCGATTGTCGTCTTGACCGTGGCCGGCGGCGCTGCGGCGGCCGAGAGTGCGCGGTATCCGGGGTGGAAGGGCGCATGGGAGCGCTATGTGCCCGAGGTCTCCGTGGTTTCGCCGTCCGGTCTGCGCACGCCCGGGGGCCAGCCGTCGTTCGATCAGACCAAGCCGTGGGGACGCGGCCAGCAAGCCCCGCTCACGCCGGAATATCAGAAGGTGCACGACGAGAGCATCGCCGACCAAGCGCGCGGCGGTCAGGGTAATAATTTCGACCGCGCCCGCTGCATGCCGACCGGCATGCCGCACAACATGACGTTCGGACCGCTGGAATTCGTGGTCACGCCGGACACCACCTATATACTGATCGGTACCCAGGCGCGTCGCATCTACACCGACAGCCGCGACTGGCCCAAGCAGATCGACCCGAGCTACGTGGGGTATTCGATCGGAAGATGGATCGACCAGGACGGCCACGGCGATTTTGATTTGCTCGAAGTCGAGACCCGCGGCTTCAAGGGGCCGCGCGTCTACGACGCCACCGGCCTTCCCCTGCACTTCGACAACCAGTCCATTTTCAAGGAACGGATCTACCTCGACAAGACCGACCCGAACGTCCTGCATGACGAGATCACCGTGATCGACCATGCCTTGACGCGGCCCTGGACGGTGGACAAGAAATATGTGCACAGCTCAAATCCGCATCCCGACTGGCGGGAGAACAGCTGCGTCGAAGGATCCGGATTGGTCGCCATCGGCCGAGAGATGTATGTTTTGCGCGGCGACGGCGCCTTGATGCCGGCAAAAAAGGACCAGCCGGCGCCCGACCTGAGCTACTTCAAGAAGTGAGCCGGCGTCGTATGGCCGCCTCGCCGGCGCATGCTCCGGAATATTCTAGAGCATTTCCCGGTTGGGGTGAATCGATTGTGATGTGGGGGGGATTCCTGAGGGCTGAGATTTGTGACTCGATGTTGCCTTTGATTCGGAGGCAACCATGGGACGACGGCCATATTCTGAGGATGTGCGCAGCTTGGTGGTTGGCGAGGTGGAGGCGGGAGCGTCCCGACGAGCTGCGGCGCGCCGGTTCAAGGTGAGCGCTTCCTCGGCGATCCGCTGGGTGGATCGGCATGACGAGACTGGGAGCGTGAGTTGCGAGCCTCGGAGGGCCAGGAGCCGCTCCCCCCTGGAGCCACATGCGGCTTGGCTGTTGGAACTCGTCGGCAAGGAGCCAGATCTGACTTGGGCAGAGATCGAAGAACGGTTCTTGAAGGACCGCGGGGTGCGCACGACGGACAGCTCGATCGACCGCTTCTTCAGGCGCCACAAGGTCAGCTTCAAAAAAAACGCTGCACGCAGCCGAACAAGATCGGCTCGACGTCGCCGAGGCCAGGAAGAGCTTCAAGGCCGGCCAGGCGGGGCTTAATCCCAGGAAACTGATCTTCGTTGATGAGACCGGGACCTCGACCAAGATGGTCCGCATCCGTGGTCGATGCCGAAAGGGAAAGCGACTGATCGGCAAGGCGCCCTTTGGCCATTGGAAGACCGCCACGTTCACCGCCGGATTGCGCGTTGATGGCCTTGTCGCGCCCTTTGTTCTCGATGGACCGATGAATGGGGAATCCTTCCTCGTCTATGTCGAGAAGGTGCTGGCCCCGAGCTTGTCCGAAGGCGACATGGTCGTGATCGACAACCTGCCTGCCCACAAAGTCAAAGGCGTACGCGAGGCTATCGAGGCAAGGGGTGCCAAGCTCGTCTACCTGCCGCCCTATTCGCCGGACCTAAACCCCATTGAGATGATCTTCGCCAAACTCAAAGCTCTCCTGCGCAAGGCTGCAGAGCGTACAACCGATGCACTCTGGAACAGGATCGGTCAGTTGTTCGAAGCCTTCACACCCCAGGAATGCGCCAACTGCCTCGCTCACGCAGGATATGCGCCGTGCTAACCGGGGAATGCTCTAGAGCCCGAGCACCTGCTCGGCCCAGCGACCGATCAAATCGCCGTTGAGGAACTCGAGCACGACCGGCTCCTGCGCGAGCGGCGCATTGCCGGCGATGACGGTGGCGACCACCACGTCGCAACGGTTGTTGAAGGCGAGCGACAGCACCGATCGCGCCGACGGGGTGGCGATCGCATAGCCGCGGCTGCGGCCTTTCATCCCGTGCACCATGATGGACCGGCCAGGGCCGAGCGCTGCGCTCGCGCCGCCGACCAGATCGGCGTCGCCGACGCGATCGAGCTCGGCGTCGTCGGCCACGCCGGTCTGGCAATTGCAGAAGCCGATCTTTGGCCGCAGGTAAAGATTGACCTCAGTCCCGCAATCGGAAGCCTTGCATTGATAGGCCCACCCCTGCCCCCACTGGTCGATGAGAAACGGCCAGTTGGTCTCGGTCCAGACCGGCCGGTCGTGCGCGGACACGCGCACCGTCTCGGCCGTCTTGGCGGCGTGGAAGGCGGTGTAGCCGGCCACCCCGGCGACGAGTACCGCGACGGCGGCAACAGTGATGAACGGTTGGCTCATAAGGGCGCTTCGGGCTGCGGTTGAGCTCGGCGAACACACCCAATTCTTTGTGATTTCAGCCGACTGACTGCCAACTCCTCATCCTGAGGAGGCCGGCTCTCGCCGGCCGTCTCGAAGGATGCGGCCCGGGCGGCGCCGGACGCAACGCCATGGTTCGAGACGCGCGGGCTTCGCCCGCGCTCCTCACCATGAAGGCTGAATGAGCCGCCCGCGCTCACCACCAGGCGGGTTTCGAGGGGTCCGGCGGATACACCGGCACTTCCGGAACGAAGCCATGCCGGTTCGGCATCTCGACCTTCGGCAGCGTCTTGGCATCCATCACGTCGTTTTCCTCGATGATGCCGTTGCGGTAGAACAGAAACGCGACCAACGCATAGACTTCATCCGCGGTGAGCGACCCCGGCTTGCTGGCCGGCATCGCGCGGTTGATATAATCCCACGCGATGGTCGGGAACGGATAGTAGCTCACGCTGTCCTTCTCGGCTTCCTTGAACGGGCCGCGGAAAGGATGGCCCGGGCTGCCATACACCAGCCGCCGAACCGCGCCGCCCTGCCCGTTGGGCCCGTGGCAAACCGCGCAGCGGTTGGCGAAGATCACCGCGCCTTCCTTGGAGGTTCCGTGCCCGGCCGGAAGCCCCTGACCTTGCGGCCCGATCATGAAGTCGAACTTCTTGATCTCCTCCTGGCCGAGCGGCGTGCCCACCTTGTAGGCCGACGACTGCGCCAGCCCCACCGATGGGGCTGCCAGGATCATCGCCGACGCGAGCAGCTTAAGCGAACATCGCATCGTGCACACTCCCGTCGCGGGCCACGCGCCAAGGCTGCATGGCGTTGAAATGGATGGCGCGGGCGGGCTTATCCGCCTCGGCGATGCCCCAGTTCTTGTAAAGCTCGGCGCGCGTGGGCTGGACTTCGCCCTTCTCATCGACGCAACGCGACAGGATTACCGCCTCCTGTCCGTCCCAGGCCCAGTCGAAATTGAACCTGGTATGCGCCTTGGACATTATCGGCAACTGGAGCTTGGCTTCCTTCCAGCTCTTGCCGCCGTCGGTCGATACATCGACCTTGCTGATCTTGCCGCCGCCCGACCAGGCCAAGCCGGTGATCTCCACATAACCCGGGCTTGGTATTTTCATCCCGGCCGAAGGCCGCGTGATCACCGATTTCGGCGCCCACTCGAAATGGTACCAGCGCGACTTGCCGCCGATATCCTCGCGCATGACGGAGTGGTTCATGCTTTCATTCCAGGTGTGATAGGGCTGGTCCACCACCTTGATATGACTCAGGTACTTGACGTTGAACGGGCCTTCCCAGCCGGGCACGAGCATCCGAATCGGGAAACCCTGCTCGGGACGCACCGGCTCGCCGTTCTGCCCGTAGGCCACGATCACGTCGTCCATGGCCTTGGCCAGCGGCATGGTGTGGGTGAACCTGCCCGGGTCCGCGCCTTCGTAGACCAGCCAGCTCGCCTCCTTCTGCACGCCGGCCTCGTTCAGCAACACCGACAGCGGCACCCCGGTCCACTCGCTGGTGCTGCTCATCCCCCAGATGAACTGGACCGGCAATCCCATGTTCTGATTGCCGGCGTTGTGGATCATGGGCGAGCCGTTGGCATGGCACTCGACGAAATGAATCCGCGAGACGGACGGCAGGCGCTTGAGATCGTCCATGGAGAAGCTGATCGGCCGGTCCACCATGCCGTGGATGGTGAGGCGGTGCTGCTCCGGATCGATGTCGGGGATGTGGGAAGAATGTTGCTGCACGAAGTGCAAGCCGGCCGGCGTGATGATGCCGGCGTAATCCTGCAGCGGCGTGTAGTAGGTGATGTGATCGATGCTCATCCGGGCGCCGCGGCCCGACTTCGCGAAACGTGAGGGCTCGCCATGCCCGAAGAAATGCGGGTCCTTGGCTTCGGGCGCGACTGCCGGAGCCGGCGCGGCCGACTGGCCGCGCGCCCATTCCGCGCCTGCACCCGCGCCCGCCGCCACGCCGGCAAGTGCGGCAGCGTGCTTCAGGAACCGCCTCCGGCCCGATGGATTGGAGTCCATGATCGCCTCCCTGATCCCGAATTTCTGATTTTGAGCTTTGCCTTGGCGCAAATGCCTCCGCCAACACAACTATGTAGTGTCCAGTAAAAGCCTCAGCGTGTCAATCGGACCGCATCCAGGCTTGCAGCACAGTCGATCCGCCGCCGACAGACGTCATGCCCGAAAAATATCGGCAACGAATTGATCCAGAATCGCCGCTCCCGCTCCGGCACAATCGCACCGTCGCCGATCAGAGGCCGGATATGTAGCGCGCCATCGCCTCCCGGTCGGCGGGCGAGATCGCCGCCATGATCTTCATCATGTCGGCATTGTTGGCCCGCTCGCCTTCGGCAAAGCGCCGCATGGTGTCGACCAGATATTCGTAGCTTTGGCCGGCCAGCCGCGGCGCCGGCAGCCCGCCACTGAAGTTCTTCTGATGACAGACCTCGCATACCGCCACCATGGCGGGCGGCGACGCGGCGGCGGCGGGGGTGGGCCGCACCGGCCAGCTCTTGTTCGCGAAGTAGGCCGCCGCGGTCCCGAGTTCGGTCGGCGACAGCGTCGTCGCCATCCACGACATGACCTCGAATTTGCGATCGCCGTTCTGGAAGTCATGCAGCTGCTTGACCAGATAGCTCTCCTGCTGACCCCAGAGGACTGGCGTGGCCGCGCTCTTGGGCGCGCCGTCGGCACCATGGCACACGTTACAGACCAACAGCTTGGCGCCGAACTCCGCCGGCGTGCCCGAAGCCGGGATCGGCTCGGCGGCATTTGCCGAAGCACCCAGCGCCGCCAGAACGACCAGAACGCCGAAAACAGTCGCAACGTGATTGTTGATCATGTTTTACGCCCCTTTGCTCGAGTGCCTGCGGTCCCGGAAGCGACCCATCCGCCGGAGCCGCCCAAAACATGCCGCAGTCAGGCTTGCGGCGCAAGATGGTGCAGGCTTGTGATGGTGGTGAAGACGCGGCGAAAATTGGCGGCGGCCTCGCACCCCGCGTGTTCGTCAGATCCCCCCGCCTGCCTGCGCCACCTTGAGCACCGCGCGGACAATACGGTTATGGACCCCGCAGCGGCACAAATGGAGGGCCAGTCCCATTCGCACCTCGGCCTCGCTCGGCTGCGGGATGCGGTCGAGCAACGCCTTGGCAAACATGATGATGCCGGCGATGCAGTAACCGCACTGCGCGGCCTGCTCGGCGATGAAAGCGGTTTGCAACGGATGCGGCTGCTCGGGCGTACCGATGCCTTCGAGCGTGGTGATCTCCGAACGGGCGAGCGTGCCGATCGGCGTGATGCAGGAGCGCACCGGGGCACCGTCGACCAGCACCGTGCAGGCGCCGCATTGGCCGAGCCCGCAGCCGAACTTGGCGGCATTGAGCCCAAGATCATTGCGCAGCACATAGAGGAGCGCGGTGTCCGGCTCAGCCGGCACACTGTGCACCGCGCCGTTCACCTTGAGGCTGACAGCCATGCGCTAAGCTCCGCTCGAGGCAGCGGCCCCCACCTTGCGCCGTCTACGGCAGAGCGTCGAGGCTCGACGCCCTGCCCGGCCGGCGACAGCCGGTGTCAGCCGCCTGCGCAATAGGTGCAGCCGGCTTCCTGCGCCCGATTGACTCCCCATGTCCCCGACGGGAGCACGGTGGCACCCGGGATCAAGTTGGCGGCCCATTCCTTGAATGCTTCATCCGGAGTCACGCCGGCGTTGGCGGCGGCCCTTCGGCTCTGGGCCCGCAGCGCGACGCCGCACGCGCCGATCACCGTACCCTTGGCGATCAGACGATCGAGCGCCATGTCGGGGTTGTTGAGGACGCCGGCCTTCGGCTCGAAATAAGGGTTCTTGACGGCTGGCGCCTTGGTTTCCGGATCGATGATCTTGAACGTCTCGCCGATCTTGTATTTCGCCCACATAGCGCTGCCGACCGCATAGGGCAGTCCCTGGTGGCGGAAGATCATGACCGCCGTGGCGAACTCGTTCGGGCTCAAGAAGTTGTTGGCGAAGCCGAGCGGAAACCCATCGTTGATGCCGTAAACGTCGAAAACCTGCCGATGGCGGCCTTTGAGGGTTCCGGGCCAGTCCGGGCCGTCCGATGCTGCCGTCTGGGCGCGTGCCGCGGTCGCCGCCAAGCCGAACAGGCCGAACGCCGACATGGCGGCGATACGGCCGAAAAAGCTGCGGCGAGGCGTAACGTCGGTCGTATTCTGATCGAGATCGTGCATCTACTCCCTCCCTCGCGTGCCGTACGCACGCCGTTGCGTGGTGGCGTCCCAACGCGCTCCTGCTCGCGGTCGGGTTTCACAGACTAATTCTCACTGCCGGCACGAACAATAGGCTTTTCCCGGCAATAGCCTTGGCAGGTGCCACCCGAATTGGTTTGCTTTGCCGGGGGTCCGCTGCCTTTGGCCGGGCCGCTGTCGTTGCGATGCGGCATTCGGCGGGTCGTGAATGACCCACTCGGACGCGGCCCCAGTCGTGCACTGTTCTCACATTTAAGATAGCATCGACAGCGTCCCTCAACCGGGACAAGGGAGGGCAAGCCGAGCAAGACACGCAGGGGAGGCAGTCATGAATGTGCGACGGAATATGCTCGTATTGATGACATTGGTGGCCGCTGCCGGCCCCGCCTCGGGGCAACAGGCACCGCCCGCGGCCGGGCAGGCCAAAATCGGTCAGCAAAGCGCGGCTTCGATACCGGATTTCTCCGGCACATGGCGTCACGGGAACCTTCCCTGGTTCATACCGCCGGCGTCGGGTCCCGGTCCGGTGACGAATCTGTCGCGGGAAAAGGGCACCGGCGTCAGCGACTACGGCTCGCTGGTCGGCGATTACAAGAACCCGATCCTGCAGCCCTGGGCCGCAGACGTCGTGAAGAAGAAGGGCGAGCTGTCGTTGTCCGGCGTGACCTTTCCAAGCCCCTCCAACACGTGCTGGCCCGAGCCCGTGCCGTACCTTTTCAAGCACGCGGCCATGCAGATGCTGCAGCTGCCGGACCAGGTCGTGATGGTTTTCAACGAGAACCATGAAGTCCGCCGCGTGCGCATGAATCATCCGCATCCGGCGACGGTGACGCCGTCCTGGCACGGGGATGCCGTCAGCCACTACGAAGGCGATGCGCTAGTGATCGACACCATGGGCATCAGGAGCGATCGTCCGCATGCGATGATCGACTTGTTCGGCACGCCTTACACCGAGAAGCTGCACGTGGTGGAGCGCTACCGGCTGGTCGACTACGACGACGCCAAGGACGCGATGCGGCGCGGCGCCAAGGAGAACCGGCGGGCCACCGGCCCCTATGATCCCAAGTATAGCGACAAGTACCTGCAGGTCCTTTTCACGATCGAGGATGAAGGCACATTCACCACGCCCTGGACCGCCGTCATGATATATCTGCGCGACCGCGATGAATTTCCGGAAGGGGTGTGCGCCGAGAACAGGTTTTCATTCCATAATCAGGATGCAGACTTCCCGCATGCGGACAAGCCGGATTTCTGAGCGGGCAACCGGTCGACACAGACGGGCCGACAGCGGCCACGCGCGACGGTGGGATGCCGCGTGCCTTTGCCCGGTGAGCACATGACAAATCTCGGCGTTTTGACTCTCAACTTGTGGAACATCAATGAGCCGCTCGAGGCCCGGCATCGGGCGCTTGAATCGGGACTGAAGCAATTACGCCCCGACATCGTCTGCCTGCAGGAGGCCGACCGCGATCCGAAATCCGGGCAGAGGCAGTCTGAGCTGGTTGCGACAATGTGCGGCCATGCACACGTCGTGGACCATAATGGCCTGGCAATTGTCAGCTCCAGCCCGATCATGCGATCGAGCAACGTCCCATTGCCCGAGTTCCCGGGAGATTTTCCGCGCCACGCCTTATCGGCAGAATTGTCGATCGGCGGCCGGTCGTTATTGGTGACAAACACTCATCTGGCATATCTTCCGGAAATGATCGCGGAGAGGCAACGGCAGGCGGAAATGCTGCTGGCGGCGATCCAGCATTGCGGCTCGACAGGGAAACAGACGGCCAAGATACTTTGCGGAGATTTCAATGACACCGCGGATTCGCCGGCGATCCGCGCCGTGATGGATGGCAAAGAAAGCTTTCAAGATGTTTTTGCAGAATGCTTTCCCGGCTGCCCGGGGATTACTTATGCTTGTAGTCGCAACCGATATGTCGATCCAGCTTGGACCCTGGACCAAAGAATCGACTACATTTTTGCCAGTCGCGATCTGGCGATAAAGGACTGCTCAGTCGTATTTGATGGCAACAACGGGTTTGATCTCGCATCTGATCATTTTGGCGTATTTTGCAATCTCGCATTTCGTTAGCCGTATGCACGGATCTCTGTCGTCCCGGCCGCAGAGCCGGGACCCATATGCATCAGTCTATCGATAGGGCGCGGCGTATGGGTCCCTGCTTTCGCAGGGACGACGACGTTAAGGGCGTGCATGATCCTCTAATTCTCGCTGCCCGCCCCGGTCAGCGCCATCGCCTCGTTGGCGGCCTTGACCACGTCCGGCGACAGCGCAAACGAGTCGCGCAGCAGCTTGGTGATCTTGTCGCCGTCGACCTCGGCGATCTCGAGATGCTGGCGGTCGGCCTCGGCGATGAAGGCGGGATCGTTCATGGTCTCGTGGAAGGCCTTGCGCAGCGCCGCCACGGTCGCGGGCGGCGTGCCGGGCGGCGCCAGGATCGGGCGGTCCATGGCCATCGGGGCGAGGATCAGCTGCAGGATGTCCTTGGTGCGTTGGTCCTTGGCGAACTCGATCAGCGCCGGCGAATCTGGAAACTCCGGGTCGCGTTCGAGCGCGATCTGGATCGGCACCGAGACCTTCTTCTGCGGGAACCAGTTGGGACGGGTCGACTTGATCGAGGAGATGAGCCCGCCGCAGCGGCCATGCACCTCGCCGCGTTCCATCGCCAGGTAGACGTCGTTGCCGCCCTTGTAGCCCGAGATCACCTTGATGCGGGTGCCGAACAGCTTGTTGAGCATGGCCGGCATGGTCTCCATCTGCGAGCCCGCCCCGGTGCCGCCGACGATGAACTCCTTGTCGAACAGATCCTGCCAGGTGGTGATGCCGGACGCGGTCCAGGACACGCAGATGCCGGTCGCCGCATTGATGCTGCCGATCCAGTTCACCTGCCGGGAATCGAAATTGGCACCCTTGATGCCGTAGAGCGGCGCGAACGGCACGCTCGAATGCACCAGCCCGATGGTGGTGCCGTCCTTGGGCGCGACGCTCTGCAGAAACAGCATCGCCCGGATGCCGCCGGCACCCGGCATGTTCTGGACGATGATGTGCGGGTTGCCCGGGATGTGCGCGCTGAAATGCTGCGCAAAGGCGAGCGCATAGGCCGAATAACCGCCGCCGGCGCCGGCGCTGAGGATCCAGTTGATCTGCTTGCCCTTGTAGAAGTCGGCGACCGGGTCGGCCGGCGCCGCGCTGGTTCCGAGCGCGAGCAAGGCGGCGGCGAGTACCGGAAATCTCCAGCGCATTATCTGGGTCCTCCGCTGCGGTTCCGGTGCGCGCCGGAACGATCCATGTCAATCCGCCATCACGTCGATCAATATGCCGTCCGGGTCGGCCAGGCAGTGCTGGCCGAGCGAGCAGCTGCGCTCGAACAGCTTCTCGAGCGCGGCGCCTTCCTTGCCGGTGCCGACCGGGGCCGGCGCCAGCCGCGGATTGTCGTCGGCGATCCGCTTAAGGTCGGCCCGGAAGGCATCGAGGCTCTCCACCTTGAAGCCGATGTGGTCCATGCCGGGCGTGATGATGCCGGTGGCGTCGTAGTCGGTGATGTCCCACGGCATGATCACCAAGGTCACATGGCCGTCGGTCAGGTAATGGTTGACGTCGCCCGGCTGCTTGTCGACGTTGCTCGGCGCGAGCTCGAACACGTCGCGATAGAATTCCGCCATCGCGTCGGGCCGCATGGTGCGCATGCCGACGTGGTTGATGTGGCGCGGATTGGCCTTGCCGTCGTTCTCCACATAGATCGAGGTACGGTTGGCCATGTCCTTCTGCGAGATGTCGAACACGTTCCCGTCGGGATCATGGGTGGTGATGCCGGCGAACGGCCGGTTGGAGGGGCGCTTGAGCCACTTCACGGTCGGATATTTCTTGGCCATGCGCCCGAACACCGTGTCGCAATCATCGACCTGGATGCCGAAGTGATCGAGGCCGGCGGAGCGGCCGGCGCGGCGCGGATTGATGTTGAGCCCGACATAGCCGTCGCCCACCGTCACGGCGCGGCCGGCACGGGTCTTGGCCGAAGTCTGCATGCCGAACACCGCCTCGTAGAACTGCGCGAGCTGCGCATAGTTCTCGCTGACGATGGCGACGTGATTGATCTTGGCGAACATGGGCAAACCTCCGGATCGGATCGCGCGGCCTTGGCGGCGCTGCGGCTTGGTGCTGATGGCCCGGAACCTTGCCCGATTTTCCGGGTGAAGGCGACAGGATTCCAGCGTAAATTCGCTGTATCATGCCACGGAACGCGCGCACGGGCGCGGCGTTTCACGCGTGCGCGCATTGCGGCAATTGATCGCGCGGCCGGCCGCTGGAGATACCCCGATGGCACATGCTTCCACATCTCGGCGAAGACGGTCTCTGGCCCTGCTGGGCCTCTGCTGGATGGCGCTGGCCGCGCCACCCGCCGCCGCCCAGACGGTCGAGCAGTTCTACAAGGGACGCACCATCACGCTCTACGTGGCGAGCGCGCCGGGCGGCATCAACGACCTCACCGCCCGGCTGATCGCCAAGCACATGCCAAATTTCCTCGCCGGCAAGCCCACCATCGTGGTGCAGAACCTCTCCGGCGCCAACGGCCTCGCGCTCGCCAACCGGCTCGCCGTCAACGCCGAGAAGGACGGCTCGGCGATCGCGATCCTGGAGCGCGGCACGCCCCAGCTCGCCGTGCAGGGCGACCCGAACGTCAAGTTCGATCCGCTGAAATTGACCTGGCTCGGCAGCGTGTCGTCCTACGCCAACGATGCGTATCTGCTGCAGGTGAACGCGAGCTTCCCGGCCATGACCGTGGCCGATCTCGCCAAGCCCGGCACGCTGGCGCGGCTCGGCACCACCGGGGCGGGCGCCACCAACCTGATCTTCTCGATCATCTGTCGGGACGTGCTCGGCCTCAAGGTGCAGATCGTGCGTGGCTATGCGGGCGCCGCCGCGGTGTTCCTGGCGCAGCAGCGCGGCGAGGTCGACGGCCAGATCAATGGGCTGAGCGCGCTCAAGGCCGGCCAGATGGCGCTCTGGCAGGCCGGCGCGTTCCGGCCCTTGCTGGCGTTCAGCCGCACCACCCGCCTCCCCGAGCTGCCGGACGTGCCGATCGCGCGCGAGCTGACCCACGACCCCAACGCGCTGTCGCTGATCGCGTTTGCCGAAACTCCCTTCTTCATGGCGTTGCCGATCGCAGCGCCCCCCGATCTGCCGCCCGAGCGCGCCAAGGCGTTGCAGGCGGCGTTCATGGACATGAGCCGGGACGCGGCATTCGGGGCCGACGCGCAAAGGCTCGGGCTCGACGTGAGCCCGATCGACGGCGACGCGGTGCTCAAGCTCATCGGCCAGATGGCGGCGACCCCGAAAGATGTGATCGCGCGCTTCAACGAGATGGTGGCGCCGAAATAACCGGCCTCACGGCCCCGACGGCGCGGCGGTTTCCCGCCAGCGGCCGCGCAGCCAGAATGCGAAACAGACCACCAGCACGGCCGCCAGGCCGAACCAGGTCATGGCGTATTGCAGATGGTCGTTCGGCAGCTCGACCCGCAGCGGCCCGGGGAACGGCAGGCCACCCGGCGGCACCGGACCTTCCAGCTCGATGAAGAAGGGCGCCACCTCGCCCCAATTCTTGGCGCGGGCGATGGCGGCGGGATCGCGCACGAACCAGAGATTATGGCCGGGATCGGGTTGCGGCATGAACCATGCGGACTGCTCCGGCCAGCGCATGACGCCGGCCATCTCGACGGATCCTTCGATTTCGCCGGCCGCGCGGGTCGCCTTGTCCTGCCGGCCTTCCGGCACGAAGCCGCGATCGACCACGACCACGCCGCCATCCGCAAGCCGCGCCGGCGCGAACACCCAATAGCCGGAGCCCGAGACATCGGGGCGGAAGGCCGAGCCGCTGGTGAACACCAGCGCTTCCTCGCCGGGCGCCACCGCGGCCCGGAACTGCACACGGCGGAATTCGTCAGTGGCTTGTTCGAGGCTCGGCCAGCTTTGCGGCGACGGCAACGCGACGGGCGCCGCCGCCAGGCGTTGCCCGAGCGTCGCGATGAGCTCTTCCTTCCAGACCTTGCGGTCGAGCTGCCAGCTGCCGAGCCCGATGAGACCCGCGAGCAGGATCAGCGCCGCGATGGCGGGCCCCAGCACGCCGCGCAGGCGGGGCGGTTGCGCGCCGGCGCTCACGGCGGCTTTCCGCCGGAGAGACGGCCCTCGGCGGCCTTGTGGTGATATTGGAGCGCGATCAGGAGACCCTTCATGGCCCGCAGCGGCCACAGCGTGGTGATCAGGATCAACGGGCCCCACAGCACCGCATGCACCCAGTAGGGCGGCTCGTAGCGCATCTCCACCATCAGGGCGGCCCCGACCACGATGAAGCCGGCGATGAGAATGACGAAGACGGCGGGACCATCGCCGGAATCCGCAAAGGAATAATCGAGCCCGCAGCGCTCGCAGCGCGGCGCGAGCGTCAGAAAGCCGTTGAACAGCCTGCCCTTGCCGCAGCGCGGGCAGCGGCAGGCGAGGCCCCGCCCAATCGGCAGTGGCGGCGCGGAATGTTGTTCATCCGGCATCTGGTTGGCCCGACCCCGTGACAGGCCTGCGGCCGGTGTGCCGTCTCAGGCGGTTCAATCTCACTCGGTGTCATGTCCCGCGAGAGCGGGGCACCCAGTATTCCGTGTACTTACTACGTAGCGCTTGCGCCAAATCGCAATTGATGTGACGACTGGATCGCCCGCCTTCGCGGGCGACCACACCCAGGATATGCTGCAGCTCCGAAGGCGGCGTGAGCCGCCCTCGCCTCGCCGTCTCTCGCGCGCCGTCAGGCCGCGGCGTGCTCGGCGCCCGCTCCCCACACGTAGATGCAGGCGAACAGGAACAGCCACACCACGTCGACGAAATGCCAATACCAGGCCGCGAACTCGAACCCCAGATGCTGATCCGGCTTGAATTGGCCCGCATAGGCGCGGATCAGGCAAACGATCAGGAAGGTCGAGCCGATGATGACATGGGCGCCGTGGAAGCCGGTCGCCATGAAGAACGTCGCGCCATAGATGTTGCCGCTGTAGTGGAAGGCGGCGTGATAATACTCCCAGCCCTGCACGCAGGTGAACGACAGCCCGAGCGCGATGGTGAGGATCAGCCCCCATTTGAGGCCCTCCCGGTCGTTCTCCAGGAGCGCGTGATGGGCCCAGGTGACGGTGGTGCCCGAGGTGAGCAGGATCAGCGTGTTGAGCAGCGGAAGGTGCCACGGATCGAAGGTCTCGATGCCTTGCGGCGGCCAGGTTCCGCCGAGAAATTGATCGCGCACGATCTGGTGGACGTCGGCCGGGAACAGCGCGGTATTGAAATAGGCCCAGAACCAGGCGACGAAGAACATCACCTCCGAGGCGATGAACAGGATCATGCCGTAGCGGTGGGAGATCTGCACCACCCGGGTGTGATGGCCCTCGAAGGTCGCCTCGCGGGCGACGTCGCGCCACCAGCTCAGCATGGTGTAGAGCGTCCCCAGCGTGCCGGCGGCGAACAGCCACGGCGCGGCGGCGAACATGTGATGCATCCAGGTTATGGCGCCGACCGCCAGCAGGAACGCCGAGACGGCGCCGATCGCCGGCCAGGGGCTCGGATCGACCAAATGGTAGTCGTGATGCGGCTTGGCGTGGGCGTCGGCCATCGTGCTCTTCTCCGTCTCTCTCAAACCTCTGTGGCCGGGCGCGAACGGCGCCGACCCTGATGATATCAGCTCCGTCCGGGAGCAAGCGCGGGTGCGGCCTCCACGCGCGGCGGCGCGCCCTGGCGCACCGCATACATCGTGTAGGACAAGGTGATGCTGTCGAGATCATTCTGCTCGGCGTCCTTGGCCAAGGCGGGATCGACGAAGAACACGACCGTCATGTCGCGCTTCTCGCCCGGCTCGAGCCGCTGCTCGGTGAAGCAGAAGCAGTTGATCTTGGAGAAATAGGCGCCGGCGGTCGGCGGCGTGACGTTGTAGGAGGCCTCGCCGACGGTCGCGCGGGCGGATTCGTTGACCACCGTGTAGCCCACGGTGACGACCTCGCCGATCCGAGCCTCGATCGAGGTCTGGTCGGGCTCGAACCGCCACGGCAGGTTGCCGGCCACATTGGCGTCGAACCGCACCTGGATCTTGCGGTCCAGGATCGCGGCCGGCGCCGAGGTGGCGACCTGGGTGGTGCCTTGAAACCCGGTGGCGCGGCAGAACCAGTTGTAGAACGGCACCGCGGCGTAAGCTGCCCCCACCATGGTGGCCACGAACACGCCGCAGGCGGCCGCCACCGCGAGATCGCGGCGGCGTTGCGGCTTGCTGGCTCTGGGATCGCGGGCACTCATGACATCAGGCTCTTGGCATCAGGCTCTTGAACGATTTCCGTTGGGCGGTCGTTATGGCTGGTTCAACACGCCGGGTCCCTTGATGAAGGTGACGGCATAGAACAAGATGACCAGGGCGCCGAGCGCGAGCGCGATGGCGATCGAGCGGGCACGCTGCTTGCGCTTCTGCTCCTCGGTGAGGACGATCCGTTCCGGCTTGTCGTCCATGTCATCACCCGACCCTCACGCCGTCCCGTGGCCGAGGGGACCAGCCAATAAGCCCTCGATCAGGAGGACGGCGAAGAGCACGAAGAGATAAAGGATCGAGAAGGCGAACAGCCGACCGGCGGTCTGCGTTGCACGCGCGCCGGAACCCTCGGCCCAGAGGCGCCAAGAGAGCGCCACCATCAGGCCGCCGCCGAGGAGCGCGGTGACACCATAGACCGCGTCCGCATAGCCGAGCAGCCAGGGCGCCGCGCCGACCGGCACCAGCAGAAGCGAATAGATCAGGATCTGGCGCCGCGTCTCGGCCGCCCCGGCCACCACCGGCAGCATCGGGATGCGGGCGCGGGCGTAATCGTCGGTGCGATTGAGCGATAGCGCCCAGAAGTGCGGTGGCGTCCAGAAGAACACCAGGAGGAAGAGCAGGAACGGCTCGACCCCGATGCCGCCGGTCGCCGCCGCCCAGCCGATCATCGGCGGAAATGCGCCCGCGGCACCGCCGATCACGATGTTCTGCGGCGTCGAGCGCTTGAGCCACATCGTGTAGACGACGATGTAGAAGAAAATGGTGAAGGCGAGCATCAGCGCGGCGAGCCAGTCGACCAAAAGGCCGAGCACCACCACCGAGCCGGTCGCCAGCGTCATGCCGAACGCCAGCGCCTCGCCCGGCGCGATCCGGCCGCTCGGGATCGGGCGCCGCACCGTGCGGGTCATCACCGCATCGACGTCGGCGTCGAACCACATGTTGAGCGCGCCGGCGGCTCCGGCGCCGACAGCGATACAGAGCAACGCCGTGAACCCGATCACCGGATGCACATGGGCCGGCGCGAGGACGAGGCCGACCAACGCGGTGAACACCACGAGCGACATCACCCGCGGCTTCATCAGGGCGAGATAGTCCCCGACGCTGGCTTCGCTCACCAGATTGATGGCGGCGAGCGGGCCTTGCTGCGGTTGACGATCGACGACGGAGATATCAGTCACGGCTGACCCGGCTTACCTGATGAGCGGCAGTTCGCTGTACTGATGGAACGGCGGCGGCGAGGACAGCGTCCATTCCAACGTGGTCGCGCCCGGACCCCAGGGATTGTCGGCCGCCCGCTGCTTGCGCATGAACGCCTGCGCCACCCCGAAGAAGAACACCAGCGTGCCAAATCCCGAGATGAAAGAGCCGATCGAGGACACCTCGTTCCAGCCGGCGTACACGTCCGGATAGTCGACGATGCGACGCGGCATGCCGGCGAGCCCGAGGAAGTGCTGCGGGAAGAACGTGAGGTTGACGCCCACGAAGGTGATCCAGAAGTGCAGCTTGCCGATGGTCTCGTTGTACATGTAGCCGGTCATCTTCGGGAACCAGTAGTACCAGCCCGCGAAGATGGTGAAGACCGCGCCCAACGACAGCACATAATGGAAGTGCGCCACCACGTAGTAGGTGGCGTGCAGCGCGCGGTCGACGCCGGCATTGGCCAGCACCACGCCGGAGACGCCGCCGATGGTGAATAGGAAGATGAAGCCGATCGCCCACAGCATCGGCGTCTTGAACTCGATCGAGCCGCCCCACATCGTGGCGATCCAGGAGAATATCTTCACCCCGGTCGGGACCGCGATCACCATGGTGGCGAGAATGAAATAGGCCTGGGTGCCGACCGACATGCCGACCGTGTACATGTGATGGGCCCAGACCACGAAGCCGATGCCGCCGATCGCCACCATCGCGTAGGCCATGCCGAGATAGCCGAACACCGGCTTCCTGGAGAAGGTGGCGATGATCTGGCTGACGATGCCGAAGCCCGGCACGATCAGGATGTAGACCTCCGGATGGCCGAAGAACCAGAACAGGTGCTGGAACAGGAGCGGATCGCCGCCGCCGTCGGGCGAGAAGAACTTGGTGCCGAAGTTGCGGTCGGTGAGCAGCATGGTGATGCCGCCCGCCAGCACCGGCAGCGACAGCAGCAGCAGGAACACCGTCACCAATTGCGACCACACGAACAGCGGCATCTTGTGCAGCGTCATGCCGGGGGCGCGCATGTTGAAGATGGTGGTGATGAAGTTGATCGCACCCAGGATCGACGAGGCGCCGGCCAGATGCAGCGACAGGATGGCGAAATCGACCGCCGGCCCCGGATGCCCGGTGGTCGACAGCGGCGCGTAGATGGTCCAGCCGGCGCCGACACCGGGCGACCCCGGCTCGCCTTCGACGAACATCGAGGTGATCAAGAGCGCGAACGAGGCCGGCAGCAGCCAGAACGAGATGTTGTTCATGCGCGGGAACGCCATGTCGGGCGCTCCGATCATCAGCGGCACGAACCAGTTGCCGAAGCCGCCGATCATCGCCGGCATCACCATGAAGAAGATCATGATCAGGCCGTGGCCGGTGATGAACACGTTGTACTGGTGCGTCTCCTGGAAGAACTGCAGGCCCGGGTGCATCAGCTCGAGCCGGATGCCGATCGACAGCAAGCCGCCGACCAAGCCGCCCATGAGCGCGAACGCAAGGTACATCGTGCCGATGTCCTTGTGATTGGTCGAGTACACGAACCGCCGCCATCCGGCCGGATTGGCGTGCGCCCCATGCTCGTGATCGTGATCGTGGTCATGCGCATGGTCGTGCGCGCCGTGATCGTGTGCCCCGTGAGTCGTAGACGGTGTAGCCATTGTCAAATCCTTCCGACGTCCAGTCCTTCCACCACCTTCATCGAGCCGCGGCGATCAAGCCTGCGGCGCTACCGGGCGGCCGATCCATTCGCATCCGCGACCGCGGTCGGCGCGGGTCGCTCCACGCCGGTGGTCTTCCATTCGGGCCGCTTGTTGGCGGCGTCGACCCATTCGTTGAACGCCTGCTCGCTCACCACCCGGATGGCGATCGGCATGAAGGCGTGATCCTTGCCGCACAGCTCCGAGCACTGCCCGTAATAGGTGCCTTCGCGCGTCGCCTTGAACCAGGTCTCGTTGAGCCGGCCCGGGATGGCGTCGATCCTGATCCCGAAGGAGGGAATCGCGAAGGAATGTATGACCTCGTTGCCGATGGTCTGCACCCGCACGATCTTGTTCACGGGCACCACCATCTCGTTGTCGACCGCGAGCAGGCGCGGCTGGTCGGCCTTGCGATCCTTCTCCTGCAGCATCAGCGAATCGAACTCGAACTTGCCGTTGTCCGGGTACGCATAGGTCCAATACCACTGCTTTCCGGTCGCCTTCACGGTGATGTCGGCCGGCGGCGTATTGATCTGGTGGAACAGCAGGCGGAACGAGGGCACCACGATAATCGCCAGGATGATGACCGGGACCACCGTCCAGATCACCTCGATGGTGGTGTTGTGAGTGACCCGCGAAGGCGTCGGATTTGCGCGCGCGTTGAAGCGCACCATCACGATGATCAAGAGGGCCAGAACGAATGCCGATATGGCGGTGATCACGATCAGCAGAAAATCGTGGAACGAGGTGATCTCATCCATGATCGGCGTCGCCGAGTTCCTGAAACCCGAACTGCCAGGGCGTCGCCTGCCCGTATGCGGCGAGCGCCGTCTCGCTGCCCGCCGCAAGTGCTCCGATCACGACCGCAACCGCGGCCAACCGCTTGAAGACCAGCATTTTTGTCATCGCTCCTTCGACGAAGCCGCCATCCGATGAAGCCCGTCCGACGAGACCGTCATGCGCCGCGCCGCATGTTCCCGGACCGAAGTTCCTGGACATATGGGCGGGACGCTTGGCCGAGCGCAGCGACCCCCCACAGGCGGCTCCTCGGCGGACATGCGGCGGGACCTTTAGGCAAATCCCAGCCCGTCAAACCACAATTCCGGCCATATCGCAATGCACCTTGTGGCAATCCCCATGCGACCGTCCGGCCGCGTCATGCAGGCGCCGCAAACCGGCGGTTTCTCGCCCGAATCCCGGCACCGGGCGCGGCTTGCGCTCAGGCATTTTACTATTGGTTGACGGCTTAAGAGCACCATGGTTTCGATCCTTGGCGAAAGGCGTGATTCGAGTTTTCCGGGATGGGGCGGCTTTCGAGGATTTGAGGCACCGATGGGTTCATCCGGCCCTGGAACGCTTTCGACAGCTCTAGCAAGCTTGGCGTTGGCGAGCTTGGCTCTAGCGAGCTTGGCGCTGGCGGCACTGCTGAGCGCGAGCGGCCCCGCCGCGGCGCAGGGCGTGGTCCGCTCGGTGTTCAACGACTGGCAAATCCGCTGCGACACTCCGCCCGGAGCCCAAGGCGAGCAATGCGCCCTGATTCAGAGCGTCACCGCCGAGGACCGCGCCAATGTCGGCATCACCGTGATCGTGCTCAAGACCGCCGATCAGAAGAGCCGGCTGATGCGCGTGGTCGCCCCGATGGGGGTGCTGCTGCCGTCCGGGCTCGGGCTCAAGATCGACCAGGTAGATGTCGGGCGCGCCGGCTTCGTGCGCTGCCTGCCCAGCGGCTGCGTCGCCGAGGTGGTGATGGACGAGACGCTGATCAAGCAGCTGCGGACCGGCACCACGGCGACCTTCATCATCTTCCAGACCCCCGAGGAGGGCATCGGATTTCCGATGAGCCTCAAGGGTTTCGGCGACGGTTACGACAAGCTGCCTTAAGGGTGGCGTTCGGGCGCTTGGTGAAATTGCCGAGCACGCAGCGTCCCTCGCCCCGCTTGCGGGGAGAAGGTTCCGAGCAATTCGGATAACCCAATCTCGGCCCGGTGAGGGGGCGTTCCCGCGGGCTCAGACTCGCGGAACCGCCCCCTCATCCCACCTTCTCCATAGCCCGTCGAAGTCGGGCGTAAACGCCCTGATGGCACGCGGGGAGAAGGAGTGAGAGGGCCTGCGTCCCTGACGATTGCGGGAATGCCACCGTGCCCCGAAGGCCCCTCGCAAGTTCGGTGGCGGGCGACTATCTTTCTGTAAACAGCCCCCGAACGTAAGGCTCATCCATGACCTCACCCACCATCTCGCTGCTCGACCGCGCCGGCCTCGACCGCGACGACGCCCGCCGCCATCTCGCTCATGGCCTCGAGGGGGCCGATGACGGCGAGCTGTTCCTCGAATACTGCCAGTCCGAGATGATGGCGTTCGACAACGGGCGGCTCAAGCAGGCCACCTACGACACCTCGCAGGGTTTCGGGCTGCGCGCCGTCAAGGACGAGGCGGTGGGCTATGCCCATGCCTCCGACCTTTCGGAAGGCGCGCTGGCGCGCGCCGCCGACGCGGTCCGCGCCGTCAAGGGCGGGTACAGCGGGAAATATGCGGCGCCGCCCGGGCGCACCAACGTGCGCCTCTATGGCGACGACAACCCGCTCGGCGCCCCGAGCTTCGAGACCAAGGCGCGGCTCTTGGAGACCATCGACGCCTATGCGCGCGCCCGCGACCCGCGGGTGCGCCAGGTGACGGCGTCGTTCGGCACCAGCTGGCAGGTGGTCGAGATCCTGCGCGCCGACGGGGAGACCTATCGCGACATCCGCCCGCTGGTGCGGGTCAATGTGTCGATCGTGGCCGGTGACGGCAACCGGCAGGAGACCGGCAGCTACGGCTATGGCGGCCGCGAAGGCTTCGAGCGCTTCCTCACCACCGAAAGCTGGCAGCACGCGGTCGACGACGCCGTGCGCCAAGCGCTGGTCAATCTGGAGGCGGTGCCGGCACCGGCCGGCGAGATGGACGTCGTGCTCGGGCCCGGCTGGCCGGGCGTGATGCTGCACGAGGCGGTCGGCCACGGCCTGGAGGGCGATTTCAACCGCAAGCAGACCTCGGCCTTCGCCGGGCTGCTGGGCCAGATGGTGGCCGCCAAGGGCGTCACCGTGGTGGACGACGGCACGCTCGCGCAGCGGCGCGGCTCGCTCTCCATCGACGATGAAGGCACCCCGACCAACCGCACCGTGCTGATCGAAAACGGCAAGCTGGTCGGCTACATGCAGGACCGCCAGAACGCGCGCCTGATGGGCATGAAGGCGACCGGCAACGGCCGGCGCCAGAGCCACGCCCATGTGCCGATGCCGCGCATGACCAACACCTACATGCTGGCCGCCGACCGCGATCCGGGCGAGATCATCGCCTCGGTCAAGAACGGCATCTATGCGGTCAATTTCGGCGGCGGACAGGTGGACATCACCTCGGGCAAATACGTGTTCCAGGTCACCGAGGCCTATCGGATCGACAACGGCAAGCTCGGGGCGCCGCTCAAGGGCGCCATGCTGATCGGCAACGGCCCGACCGATCTCAAGCGCATCAGCATGGTGGGCAACGATCTCAAGCTCGACACCGGGGTCGGCACCTGCGGCAAGAACGGCCAGGGCGTGCCGGTCGGGGTCGGCCAGCCGACCCTGCGGCTGGATCGCATCACTGTCGGCGGCACCGGCTGACCTCGCAGGGCAACGAGTCGAGGTTAACATCGGCGTGGGCCGAGGATTTGGAGGAGGTAGTCCGGATCCCAGGAGGCGCGCTTTCGCCGTCGCTTGATGGATAGCTTGTCGTTTGCTTGCCGTACCAGGTTGAGGGCGAAGTGGCGAACGACGGCCATGTTTTTGGCCCCATGACCGACCCGCAGGCGGGATTGGTCTTCATTGAACGTCATATCGAGCGTCCAGTGGAGATTGTTCTCGATGGCCCAGTGGCTGCGCACGGCGTCGGCAAAGGCGTCGGCGGCAAGAATGCGAGAGGAGATGTAAGAGCGCCGTTCGGTCTCGATTTTGTCGCCGCGTTCGATCCGGCTTTCGACCATCGCGATGGTGGTGAGCTTGGGGAAGCGGAATGCTCCCGGAAAGGAACGCTCTGGGGTCATCCAGTCGACCTCGTGGGAGACCGTATGGGTTCGGATTTCGAGCCTGCCATGGCCTTTCTCGACGACCTTCGAGCGCTCGAGCTTGTTGCACGGGGCGGTATCGAAATAGCTTTTGATTTCGGCATGAAGCGTCGGCTGGTTGTCCTTCACGGCCAGAAGGTAGTCGGCTTTGGCATCGAGGATGCTCTGAGCGATGTTCGGATTGCATCCCATGGCATCAATGGAGACCAGGGCGCCTTCGAGGTCGAGGCGTTCCACCAGCGCCGGGATGGCGGTGATCTCGTTGGATTTTTCGTCGGTCGCTTCCTGGCCGAGCACCAGTCGGCGGGTGGTGGCGAACGCGGAGACCAGATGCAGGGCCTTCTGCCCGCGCTTACGGTCGTGGCTGCGCCGCGAGGTCTTGCCGTCGATCGCCACCAGGTCGGGCTTGTCCGGCCAGCATTCGGCCACCCACGAGGAAAAACAGGCCGCAAACAGCTCCGGATCGATCCGATTCATGACCGTTCGCAGCCAGTCGGCGCATGGGATGCCGAAGTGAAACTCGGAGAACTGCTGCAAGAAGGACAGGTGCGCTTCGCCCCAATCGACGATGTCGTCATAGTCGTCGCCGCTCGCGATCGTGCCGCACACCACCAAAAACAGCACCTCGCGCAGCGGATACGCGACCTTCCACGATTGCCGCGTATCCTGGATCGTCGCCAAGTGGTCGAGCAATAGCCGCAACTGCGGCCGGGCGGACAAGGTTTCCATCGGCGCCTCCCGAATCGGAAGCTCCAAGGGAATCAGCTCCGCCGAACCGGCGAAAGAGCCTACCCCCGCCACGTCAAGCCAAAATCCACGTTAACCTGGCCCCGCCGCCCTGGCTGACCTCGCTTCCCGGCTTGCGCCCAGGCGCCATGCGCAGTAGAAATGCGCATGGTACCCATGGGGGTGAGCCATGTTGAGCGACCGCTCGACCAAGAAGCGCGCCGTCAACCTGTTCGTGGATGTGGAGCTGCTCGACGAAGCGCGCCGCATGCGCATCAATATCTCGGAGACGCTCGAATCCCGTCTGCGCACGATCGTGCGTGCGGAGCAGGAGCGGCGCTGGCTGGACCAGAACAAGACCGCCATCGAGGCGTATAATCTGCGGGTCGCCCGCGATGGCCTGCTCGCCGATGAAGCCGGCCTCCTGTGAGCCGGCCGTGAAGCAGTTCGACATCGTGGCCAATCCGTTCCCGCGCAGCCGCGGGCGGCAACCGTTCCTGGTGGCCCTGCAGAGCGATCTGGTGCGCAGCCTCGATACCGTCGTGGTCGCCCCGCTGGAGCCGGCCGCATCGGGAACGTTCGCCGACCGCCTCAATCCGCGCGTCGACGTCGAGGGTCAGCCGTTCGTTCTGGTCGCCCAGGAGTTGGTGACGGTGCGCAAGAGCGTGCTCGGCAAGCCCCACGGCTCGATCGCCGGCGCACGCGATGCGGTCATCGCCGCGCTCGATCTGCTGTTCACCGGTTTCTGAAGACACCGGGTCAGCAGCTAGAGCATGCGATCGTTCGCGGCCGTCGATGCCCACACGGGGTGTGGCACCAATTCCACTTCTCGCGATGACGCTCTACCGCACCACGCCCGAGATGCAGCAGGGACGGTGCTGCGGGCTAGTCACCCGATCCTTGAGAAAGCAGGTGGCCGAGGTGCCCACATAGCCGGGCCGGGCATAGGTCCAGGCCCGGCATTGCGGCTCCCCGGCGCAGGCGGCGGCGCAGCTCTTGCCGGTCGGATCGGGCGGCAGCTCCAGGCTTCGGAGGTCGCCGCCGTAGCGATCGATCCCGAACTCGATCGGATCGCTGCGCGGCTCGATGACGCCGGCGCCGCGCACGCCGGAAACGCAGCAGCTGGAAGCGACGCGCGGGGGTACCCGCGACTTGAGCCAGCAGATCGCCGCCGCGTTCTCGGTCACCGGATAGGAGAACGCCCAGGCCCGGCAGCGCTGGTCCCGCTCGCAGCGGCCGGCGCACTGGGCCGGATCGCCGGAGCGCACCGGGAAGCTGGTATAGTCGCCGCCGAGACGATCGAAACCGACCTGCGCCTGCGCGGCGGCGAGCCCGGCGAGCAGCATCAGCAGGCAGCCCATCAATTGCACGCCAACTCGTCGCATCCGATCAAGCCTTCCTGCGCGCCGCTCCCGCGTGCCATCCATGTTAGATAACCCGGCGGCCGGAGGCGAGGGCCGCGAATGCCCAAGGCGCCGGTTTGGGAAACCATCCCCGGCATTTCAACGCCATCCGGAACCACATCATGGACCACCCGAGCGATGAATTCGGTTTCTTCACGCTGGCCGTGGTGCTGCTGGCGGCCGCCGTGGCCAGCGTCCCGATCGCGCGGCGGCTCGGGCTCTCCGCCATCGTGGCCTATCTGATCGCCGGCATCATCATCGGACCGCACGGGCTGGGGGTGTTCCGCACCCCGGGCAGCATCCTGAGCGTGGCGGAGCTCGGCATCGTGATGCTGCTGTTCCTGATCGGGCTCGAGCTCGAGCTGGGCAAGCTCTTGGCCATGCGGCGGGCGATTTTCGGCCTCGGCACCGCGCAATTGGTCCTGACCGCAACCACCATCGGCGGCCTGGCCTACGGCTTCGGCTGGCTCAGCTGGCGCGGGGCGGTGATCGCCGGAGTGGCACTGGCGCTGTCGGCCACCGCGATCGCGCTGCAGATCCTGGAGGAGCGCGGGCAGCTGCAGCAGGTCTACGGCCAGCGCGCTTTTGCGATCCTCTTGTTCCAGGACATGGCGGTGGTGCCGCTGCTGGCATTGCTGCCGCTCTTGGGCGAAGGGGCGAACCCGCATGGCGACCCGCTGGCGGCGCTGCGCTCGGTGGCGCTGATCGCGGCCGCCATTGCGCTGGTGGTCGCGGCCGGCCGCTATCTGCTCAATCCCGCGTTCCGGCTGCTGGCCGCGACCGGCGCCCGCGAGGTCATGACCGCGTCCGCCCTCCTGGTCGTGCTCGGCGCCGCGCTGATCATGCAGGCCGCCGGCATGTCGATGGCGCTGGGCGCCTTCCTGGCCGGCGTCCTGCTCGCCGAATCCAACTATCGGCACGAGCTGGAAGCCGATATCGAGCCGTTCCGCGGCCTGCTGCTGGCGCTGTTCTTCATGGGCATCGGCATGACCATCGACATGAACGTCGTGTACCAAAATGCCGCGCTGATCCTCGGCGCCGCGGTCGTGCTGACCGTGCTCAAGGCCGGGATCGTGTTCCTCTTGTTTCGCGCGACCTGTGCCCGCGCGGATGCGTTGCGCGCCGGTTCGGTACTCACCGGCGCCGGCGAGTTCGCCTTCGTGCTGGTGCCGCTCGGAGCGTCGCTGGCGATCTTCGATGCCGCCCAGGTGAGCCTGCTCACCGCCATTGCGGCCACCACCATGATGCTGGGGCCGCCGGTCGCCGGCCTGTCGGACCTGGCGCTGCGCCGGCTGTCGAAGCGCAACCAGATCGAGGCCGACGATTTCACCGACGCCCGCGGCTCGGTGCTGGTGATCGGCTTCGGCCGCTTCGGCCAGATCGTCTCGCAATGCCTCTTGGCCGAGGACGTCGATGTCACCACCATCGACAAGGACCCCGACATGATCCGGGACGCCGGCCGTTTCGGCTTCAAGATTTATTACGGGGACGGTACGCGGCTCGACGTGCTGCGCGCCGCCGGCGCCGCCGCTGTCAGGCTGATCGCGATCTGCATCGACGACCGCGAGGCCGCCAGCCGGGTGGTCGATCTGGTGCATGCCGAGTTCCCGGGCGTGAAGCTCTATGTGCGCTCCTACGACCGCCGCCATACGCTGCAGCTGATCGCCAAGGACGTCGACTTCAGCGTGCGCGAAACCTTCGAGTCGGCGCTGGTGCTCGGCCGCAAGGCGCTGGAGACGCTCGGCATCGAGCCCGAGCGCGCCGGCGCGGTGATCGATTTCGTGCGCAGCCGCGATCAGGAACGCCTGGTCCTGCAGCAGGCCGGCGGCGACGCGGCCGGCATCGACCTGTTGCGGGCCCGCATGGTGCAGGAGCCGTTGAGCGAGCCCGAGCGCGAAGCCAAAGCCCTCAACCCGGAGGCGGAGGCGATCATCGAAAGCGACGCGGAGCGCAGCGCCCCTCAATAGGCATATTCGGAATAGATCGGATCGACCGAGCCGCCCCACGGCCCGTGATATTTCTCCAGCAGCTCCTCGGCCGGGGTGATGCCGCGCGCGACGAACTCCTGCAGCGGCCGCAGGTAACGGGTCTCGTCATGGCCGTTGCCGTCGAGCCGCGCGCGCCGCCGCAACCCCTGCTCGGCCAAGGCCAGCGTCGCCTTGGCGAGCTGCAGGACGCTGCGGCCCCCGATGCTGGCCTTGAAGCCGAGCCGGGGCACGTCGTCGCGCAGCTGCTGGCGCTCCTGCGCGTTCCAATTCTTGGCCAGGTCCCAGGCCGCCGCGAGCGCATCGTCGTCGTAGAGCAGGCCCACCCAATAGGCCGGCAGCGCCGGCAGCCAGCGCCAGGGCCCGCTGTCGGAGCCGCGCATCTCAAGATAGCGCTTGAGCCGCACTTCCGGAAATATCGTCGAGATGTGATTGGCCCAATCCGAGATGGTGGCGCGCTCGCCCGGCATGCCGGGAAGCTTGCCGGCCATCAGGTCGCGGAACGACTGGCCGGACACGTCGACATAGTGGTCGCCGCGTTTGATGAAATACATCGGCACGTCGAGCGCATAGTCGACCCAGCGCTCGAAGCCCATGCCAGGCTCGAACGCCCAGGGCAGCATACCGGAGCGATCGGCATCGGTGTCGCGCCAGATCTCGGAGCGAAACGACAACAGGCCGTTGGGCTTGCCCTCGGTGAACGGCGAGTTGGCGAACAGCGCGGTCGCGACCGGCTGCAGCGCCAGCGACACGCGCAGCTTCTTGACCATGTCGGCTTCCGAGGAGAAATCCAGATTGGTCTGCACCGTGCAGGTCCGGTACATCATGTCGAGGCCGAGCTTGCCGACCTTGGGCATGTAGGCGGTCATGATCCGGTAGCGGCCCTTGGGCATCATCGGCATGTCGGCCCGGCTCCAATCGGGCGTCATCCCGATGCCGAGAAAGCCGATGCCGAGCGGGCGCGCCACCTCCTTGACCTGGGCGCGGTGCGCCATCAGCTCGGCCGAGGTCTGGTGCACGGTCTCGACCGGCGCGCCCGAGAGCTCGAACTGGCCGCCCGGCTCGAGCGAGATCGCGCCGCCGCCGGTCACGTCGAACAACCCGATGATGTTGCCGTCCTCGATGATCGGCTCCCAGCCGAGCAGATGCTGCATGCCCTCGAGCAGCGCCCGGATGCTGCGCCGGCCCTCATAAGGCACCGGGCGGCGCCCCTCGACCGTGAAGGCGAATTTCTCGTGCTCGGTGCCGAGGCGGAATTGCGATTTCGGCCTGATACCGGCTGCGAACCACGCGACGAGCTCATCGCGCGTCTCGATCGGCGTCATATCGACTTGGTCACGAGCCATGCGGGGGGAACCGGCGAATTGGGCCGCGACCATATACGTGCCGCAGCCTGAAGAGCAATGACATAAGCCTCAAGCCGGCCGCTTCAAGCCGGCTCGCCGGTGGCCATCATCGATCCTGCTCAAGCGGCCGCACGCCGGCCGGGCGCAAAGCGCCCATAGAACGTCTCGGCCTTGCCGGCCATCTGCTTGAGCAGCTTGCCGGGCTTGAAACGCGCCCCATGCTTCTTCTCCAGCCGCCGGCACAGAGCCACGAACGGCTCGGTGCCCATCATGTCGATATAGCTCAGCGTGCCGCCGGAGAACGGCGCGAAGCCGAATCCCAGGATCGAGCCGACGTCGGCCTCGCGCACGTCGGTGATGACGCCCTCCTCCACGCAGCGCGCGGTCTCCAGCGCCTGGATGACCAGGAACCGCTGCTTGAGCTCCTCGACATCGATGGCGTCGGGATCGAGCCGCGTCGCCTGCAGATCGGCCAAGCCCGGCCACAGCCGCTTCGGTCCGCTTTGCGGATAATCGTAGAAGCCTTTGCCGTTCTTGCGCCCGAGCCGCCCCCATTTCTCGACCATCTGCTCGAGCAGCGCCTTCTGCCGCGGATCGACCGCGTCTGGCCCGAGATCGATCTCGGTCGCCTTCACGATCTTCCAGGCCAGATCGACCGCGACCTCGTCGTTGAGCGCGAGCGGGCCGACCGGCATTCCGGCCATGCGGGCCACATTCTCGATCATCGGTGCCGGCACGCCTTCGGCCAGCATCAGATGGCCTTCGCGCAAATAGGTGCCGACCACCCGCGAGGTGTAGAAGCCGCGCGAATCGTTGACCACGATCGGGGTCCTGCGGATCGCCCGCACGTAGTCGAGCGCGGCGGCGAGCGCCGCATCCCCGGTCTTCTTACCCACGATGATCTCGACCAGGAGCATGCGCTCGACCGGCGAGAAGAAATGCACGCCGATGAAGCCGGCCGGCCGTTTCGACAATTTGGCGAGCGAGGTGATCGGCAGCGTCGAGGTGTTGGAGCCGAAGACGACTTTGTCGCCGATCACCGCTTCGGTCCGCGCGATCGCCTCGGCCTTGACGTTGCGGTCCTCGAACACCGCCTCGATGACCATGTCGCAATCCTTGAGCGCGCCGTAATCGGCGGTCGCGGTGATGCGCGCCAGCACGGCGTCGCGTTCCGCCGCCGTGGCGCGGCCACGCTCGACCTGCTGGCTCATGAGTTTTTGCGAATGCTCCTTGCCGCGGTCGGCGGCGGGCTGGTCGCGATCGATCAGCACCACATTGATGCCGGCGAGCGCCGTCACATAGGCGATGCCGGCACCCATGAAGCCGGCCCCGATGACGCCGATGGTCTTGAACCGCGTCGGCGGCACCTGCGCGGGCCGGCGCGCCCCCTTGTTGAGCTCCTGCAGCGAGACGAACAGCGAGCGGATCATGGCGGCGGCCTGGGGGGAACGCAGGATCTTCGCGAACCAGCGCAACTCCACGCGCAGCGCCAGATCCATCGGCAATTGCAGTCCTTCATAGACGGTCTGCAGAATGGCACGCGCGGCCGGATAATTGTCGTAGGTCTCGCGGCGGTAGATCGCGTTGGCGGCCGGGAACGTCATCATGCCGGCCTTGGAATAGACCGGCCCGCCGGGCAGCCGGAAATCCTCCCGGTCCCACGGCGCCTTGGCGGCACCGCCGGCCTTGATCCAATCCTTGGCGCCCCGGATCAGCTCGGCCGCCGGCACGACGGCATCGATGAGCTTCAGGCTCTTGGCCTGCGCGGCGCGAAGCTGATCGCCCTTGAGCAGGAACTGCAGCGCGTCCGCCGGCTTCAGCATGCGGGCCACCCGCTGGGTGCCGCCCGCGCCGGGGAACAGCCCGATCTTGACCTCGGGCAGGCCCACGCGCGCCTTCTCGGCATCGGTGGCGATGCGGTAATGGCAAGCGAGGCAAAGCTCGAAACCGCCGCCGAGCGCGGTGCCGTTGATGGCGGCGACCCACGGCTTGCCGCAGGTCTCGATGCGCCGGTAGAGCAGCGAGAGCTTACGGCTCTCCTCGAGCAGCCACGCGGTCGCGGCCTCCGCGCCGCGCGCTGCCGTCATGTCGGCGAACTGGCGGCCGGAGGTTTCCAGCATGGCGAGATCGGCGCCGGCGCAAAACGTCTCCTTGCCCGAGGTGATGACGACGCCCTTGACGGCAGCATCGGCCACCACCTGGTCCACGATGGCGCCGAGCTCCGCGATGACCGAAAGATCGATCACGTTCATGGAGCGGTCGGGACTGTCCCAGGTGACGAGCGCGATGCCGTCGGCGTCGGTCGCCAGCTTGAAGTTGACGTAGGGCATGTGGTCTCCCGCTGTGGCTGGTGGGGCTCCCGTCAGCCCGGATACGGCTCGCCAGATTTGTGGCTATAGCTGAAGCCGTGCTCGTCCTTGCGCGCGCGCAGGTCGATGTCCGGATATTCCGCCTGCTCGCGCGCGGCCCGCGTGCCGATCTCGAGAAACACCGCGTCCAAGCCTGAGCGGTTGACCAGGCAATGGCCGTTGGCGACGCCGGCCTTGAAACCCGCCGAGTCGCCGGGCTTGAGCACGGTCTCGCCCTCGTTCTCGCACAGCACCAGGGTGCCATCGAGAATAAAGACGAATTCATCCTCGGCCGCGTGCCAGTGGCGCTGGGAAGACTGTGCGCCCGGTTTCAATCGGGTCAGATTGACGCCGAACTGATCGAGGCCGACCACGTTGCCGAGCCGTTGGCGCAAGCGGCCGACGACCGCGGCGCGATACGGATCCGGATAGCCGGTGGACGATTCCACCTTGACGTTCGCAATATCGATCTTCGGCATTCCAGGCTCTCCCTTCCGATTTCCGGCCAGCGGTCAGACCCGCTCGATGATGGTCGCGGTGCCCATGCCGGCGCCGATGCACAGCGTCACCAGCGCGGTCTCGAGGTTCCGGCGCTCGAGCTCGTCGAGGGCGATGCCGAGGATCATGGCGCCGGTGGCGCCCAGCGGATGGCCCATCGCGATCGCGCCGCCGTTGACGTTGACCTTGGCGGGATCGAGATCGAACGCCTGCAGATAGCGCAGCACTACGGCGGCGAATGCCTCGTTGACCTCGATCAGATCGATGTCCGCGAAAGTCATGCGCGCCCGCTTGAGCACCTTGCGGGTGACGTCGACCGGTCCGGTCAGCATCAGGGCCGGCTCCGAGCCCACATTGGCGAAAGCCCGGATGCGGGCGCGCGGCGAGAGCTTGGCGGCGCGGCCGGCCGAGCGGCTGCCGATCAGGACCGCGGCGGCGCCGTCCACGATGCCGGACGAGTTGCCGGCGTGGTGCACGTGATTGACCGCCTCGATTTCGGGATGCGCCTGCATGGCGACCGCATCGAAGCCGCCCATCTCGCCCATCTGCACGAACGACGGCTGCAGCTGCGCCAGCGACTGCATGCTGGTGGCGGGGCGCATGTGCTCATCCTTGGCCAGGATGGTAAGTCCGTTCGGATCCTTGACCGCGAGCACCGAGCGGGCGAACCGCCCCTCGTCCCAGGCCATGGCGGCGCGCTTCTGGCTTTCGACCGCGTAGCCGTCGACCTCGGCGCGGGAGAAGCCGTATTTGGTGGCGATGAGATCGGCGGAAACGCCCTGCGGCATGAAATAGGACGGCAGCGCGATCGCCGGATCGACCGGCCAGGCGCCGCCGGAGGCGCCGATGCCGACCCGGCTCATGGACTCGACGCCGCCGCCGATCGCCATGTCGTGCTGGCCGGACATGATCTGCGCGGCCGCGAAGTTGACCGCATCGAGGCCGGAGGCGCAGAAGCGGTTGATCTGCACGCCCGGCACGCTGTTGCCGTAGCCGGCCGTGATGGCGGCGGCGCGCGCGATGTCGCCGCCCGCCTCCCCCATCGGATCGACGCAGCCCAGCACCACGTCATCGACCAACCCGGGGTCGAGCCCATTGCGATCACGGATGCCGGACAGCGTCTGGGCGGCGAGATTGAGGGCCGTCACCTCGTGCAGCGAGCCGTCGACCTTGCCGCGCCCGCGCGGGGTGCGCAGATGATCGTAGATGAACGCATCGGGCATCGGGTCTCCGTTTCGGTTTCTCGGGCGCAGGTCAGATCGCCTCGGCCGGCAACTCCATTGCGTTCCGCCACCGAGTGGGGTCCGAGCGGCACGCGGCGCCATCCGCGATTCCACCACATATAGCCCAGCGCGACCGGTCCCGTCAGGCGCATGGGGACCGAAATTCGAGCTTCAGCGTGAGCAACAGAAGCGCAGCATCAAATAAAGGAACCGTTCTCGGTGCAGCCGGCAGTCGGAAGGGTGCAGCGCTTTGGTCGCAGCGCCTGCCTCTCTTTTGCCGTCCGCGGTCGTCAAATCCCAGAGCAATTCCGCCCAGGCCTTTGCGGTGATGGTTCGGAACCAAGTCCGCTGCCCGGCACTATCCTGTCGGCGGTCCGCGATGACCCGGCCCGCTGAGCCTCGCGCCATACTTTCGTCCAGGCGCCGGGTTTCCTTTCGTACCGGCCCGGCAGTGGGCCGAGAAATCCCCGCGTCAGGATAGGAGCGCACCATGCCCAAGGTTCGAGAGGAGGAGCGCGTTACTGAAGACGACATTGCGAAGAAGGAGCTGGGTGAGCAGGGAGTGCCGGGAAGGCCGCCCAAGCCACCAATTGCCGACGAGGACGAGCTGGATATCCCCAGATCGAACGATCCTGGACATACCGCGTAGCAGAGGCAGGAGCGCCGGCCGCAGTGTCTACGCGATCGCGCGCCGTCGCGAATGACGAGGCCGCCAGCCACGGCGGCCCATCGGGTTTGCGTTTGCGCCAAATCGCCGTCGTCGGCGCTTCGGCGAGCAGGGTCATCATCCCTACGCTCGCCCGGGGCCGCGGAGCGCGGTGGGCAACCTCAGGACGCCATGCGGGCGGCTATGGACCGGAAACCGGGATCAGGATGACCACGCGATCTTCCGTCCCGACTGTTCTGGTGATGTGACCCTTGCCGGTGAGGTCTTCCGCCAATTCGATGCTGCCAGGTCCGACCTGAATCGTTTGTCCTCCGGACAGCACGAGCTCGGCGTGGCCGCTCAGGGTGACCACATATTGGCGGCGCGAAGCCGTGTGATAGTCGTTCTCGCGGCCGGGAGGCGTGCGGCGAAGCTGGGCGCCGGAATTTGCAAGCAGGTTGTACGCACCGCCTCCCGGAGCAAACTTGGCCTCGATCTCCTCGGCATGGGTCAACCCGTCCGGGCCCGTAAAGAACCGGGTGATCATGACCGGCCTGCCGTTCTGAGCCACGCCTTCCGCGCTGTGCGCCGGAGGCATCAGAGCGCAAATGCTCAACAGACCGGCGCCGATCAGCAGTACGCGTTCCGCATTCATCCGGGCCTCCCGTTTTTTGATCGGAGCCACAGTACCACGGTTTGCAGCTTGTCTTCGAGTCTCCGGAGCCGGCGGCTTTTCTGCTCTGAGGGCCGGCGAGGTCATTGGCCGGACTGGCGATGCAAGAAGCAAGCGGAGACGCGCGATGATCGGCGTCTTGACCACGACAGGAAGCGGCCCGCGAGCGAACCATACGAACGTATTGGCGCCCATACCCGCACGGGCAATAGCGGCGATGGCGCCCGGAACTCATGTTCATCCGGCGATCGAGAGCTTTGGTGCAGCCCGGCCGAGGAGAGTGATCATGTCCAAAACGTATTCGTTCCAGACCCTGCGCAGAGCTTTGGCGGCGCCAGCCGCGACGGGTGTGATCGGTGCGGTTGGGCTCGCTGTCTTGGGTGGCTTGGCCTTGGCGCAGCAGGACAAGTTCAGCCTGACCGTACCGGGCGGGCTCGCGTTCTCCGAATTCAGGGGATACGAGGCTTGGCAGGTTGTTTCCGTCAGTCACGACGGAGACCTGCTTGCCGCGATCCTCGCCAATCCCTTGATGATCGACGCCTACGGGGCCGGCGTTCCCGGCAACGGCAAGCCGTTCCCCGACGGCGCCAAGATGGCGAAGGTTCATTGGAACCCGAAACAGATGGAAACCTTCCCTTCAGCGCTGGTGCCCGGTACTCAGCACGACGTCGACTTCATGGTGAAGGACGGCAGGAGGTTCGCGGACAGCGGTGGATGGGGATGGGCCGTCTTCGAGCATGACCCGGCGTCCGGTGCGTTCAGGCCCGGCACGGTGTCTGACCGACCGCCGCAGGCGAACGACGCCAAATGCGGGTTCGCGTGCCACACCATCGTGAAGACGAGAGACTACGTTTTCACGGATTACGGGCACCGGTGACGTGGTCTGAGCCGCGCACAGATGCGTGGTAAGAGCGCAACCTTTTCGCGATCCGGCGGGGTCTTCGGGGAGGCCATTTCTGGGAGCTCAGCTTGCCAGCAAAAGAGCCGACCTCGTGATGGCCAGCTGGCGTCGTGCCAAGGGTGACCGGCCGCGGACTGATCATGCTTCTCCAAGAATACGAAATCTGCAGCGGGTAGCCGCCCGCGCTAGAAATCCGGCCGGCTCGCCTGCGGGATGGCGCTGTCCTTGCCGACATAGGTTCCGCGCAGGTTTTCGGCGCAGGCACTTTCCACCATGGCGCCCAAGGCACGCCGGTAGGTTATGGTGACAGACCAGGGCGTGGTAAAAACGCCGGCGTCCTCGACCGTGAGCTGAAGCTGGAGCCCCTTGCCGCGATAGTCGGGGTCGAGCGGCGAACCGGAATCGCCGCCGCCGCCGATGTAGAGGTTCTCCTGCAAGCCCCTCATCTGCCCTTCTCGTGCGGCCGCGTAATCGACCAGCCGATAACGCTCGACGACGTGCATCGCCGGGCTCTGCGGCGTGCCGAGATTGTCCACCATGGTAAGGGGGATGACCTTGATCCCGACGGTATCGATCACCAGGGTGTCGCCTTCGTAATGGCCGACCGAATCCCCGTACCAAGTCGGCGTCAGCTGCGCGGGATGCGGCTGGTTCATGCGCACGCGGCGCAGCTCGTGGTCGTAGTCGTAGAGGATCGTGATCTGGTCGCGCTGCTGCAGCATGGCGATCGTCATGTCGCGAAAAATAGCCGGCACGCCTTCGGGCCAGCACTGATTGCGTGCGCTCGCATTGGGCATGCCGTGCAGCTCGTTCTCGCCGAGCCGCTTCACTTCCTCCGCCGCCGCGGGCTTAAGGATGGGATTGCCGTAATCGCCGACCAGCCGGGAAGCGATGTTGACCAGCGGGGCGTTGGCAACCGGCCATGGCCGGCCGTCGATATCGAAAATCTGTCGCCGGCGGGTCTTGTTGGTCACCGGGCCGGGACCGGATAACGGCAGCTCCCAGCCGAGATAGGGCTTGGTCCAGATGCCCGAGAAATCGGGGGTGGACGGCGCGCTTTGCGCACCGGTGCCTGCCGGCGCTTCGGCGGAGCTTGCGGTCTGGATCAGGGCAGCCGTCGCCGCCCACATGACCAACGCAACCAAATCATGCCGCAGGTACATGCCAATCTCCTTGCGTGCATCCGCCGATCGCTTCGGCAGGAGCGCGCGGCAGCTCCATCGCCAGATTAGCTCATTGTCGTGACAACGCGGAAGGAATGAACGTCGCCCGATGGCCTCGTTCCTGCACCTCCTCTGTTCGGTCGCGATCAGCGGTCAAGGGCGAGAACCGATACCGCCGCGGCTCCCTCCGGGCATCTCCGGCTGTGAGCCCGAAGCCGTCATTCTGCCGGTGAAGCCGTCGATGGAGAGACTCCCGCGGTCGGCCTCGCTAGCTCGCGTGCTGTTGCGACGCAACGAGCGATTGCGACACTTCGCGAACGTGCTCGATGAAATGCCCAACCAGCGGGCTCAACACCCGGTTCTTCAGCGCCAAGATCGCAACCGGGTACCCATCGACTTGCAGATCGACCGGCAGAATTTTCAAGCCGAACTTGGCGGCGTTGAAGCGCAGCAGCGAGCTCGGCAACGCCGTCACAAATGGTCCTTTCGACAGTAACGACATTCGCAGATGCCCCGAAAGCGCCATCAGACTGATTTTCGGCACCGCCAAGCCGCGTTGCCGAAATGCCTCGGCAACGCTGTTATAGACAGATGTTTCAGGGGCAGTCAGAATCCAGGACGCATCGACGAGCTCGGCTGCGTCGATCTTGCGGCGGCGGGCCCATTCGCTGCGCATGTCGGCGGCGATAATCAGAGGGTCTTGAAACAGGATTTCCACGTTCAAATCGTCCTCATCGACGAGCGGTCGCGCAATTCGTGCCAGGATCAGGTCATGTTGGCGCTCTCGCAAAGTGGGAAAGTCGCGACCCGGAGAGGTGACCTCATCAAACTGCAGCACGACCCGAGGGTATTGCCGGCAAAAGCTCCCGACCGCCAGCGACAGCGTTCCGCCCAGGACCGACGCCGGACATCCGATCTTCAGCTCACCCGCCTTCGGATCGGACAGAAACTCGATGTCATTGATTCCCTGCCGCAGCTCGTCGAAGGCCGCTCGCCCCCGCTTGAGAAGGGCATGGCCGTAGATCGTGGGTACGACCCCACGCGGATTGCGATCGAACAAACGGACGGCAAACATCTGCTCGAGGCCAGCGACGATGTCCGACACGGCGGGTTGAGTGAGCCCGAGCTCGTTCGCCGCCTTGGCCATGCTGCCGCAGTGCACGACCATGAAAAAGACCTGCAGGTCCCGAAATTTGAGGCGGCGGCCAACATGATCTTCGGGGGCAATTTGTCCCATAGATAATTTCTATTGCAGATAAAGGCAGATCGCCAGTTCCGCTTATATCAATCCTCGGGTAGCCTCGCGATAAACCCGGACCGCGCTTGGACGCGGTCGCGCAGTCGAGGGGTATTCAGCGGGGTATTCAGATGGCCATATCCGTGAACGCGGGCGGGCGGCTCGACCGTTTGCCCATCACCTCATTCCACCATCGAATCTTCTGGCTGGTCGGCGCCGGCATGCTGCTTGACGGTTACGACCTCTACGTCTTCACCAACGTGCTCCCGGCCGCCGCCCAAAGCGGTTTCTCGACCGCACTGCAGAACGCGGATTTCATCTCGAAGACCTTCCTCGGGATGACCATCGGCGCCTTGGTCACCGGCTTCCTCGGCGATCGCTACGGACGGCGCTTCACCTACCAGATCAACCTGGTGATCTTCGGATTGGCCTCGCTCGCGGCGGCGTTCGCGCCGGACATGACCACCTTGATATGGCTGCGCTTCCTGATGGGCCTTGGTCTCGGCGCCGAGATCGTCGTCGGCTATGCGACGCTGACCGAATTCGTGCCGCCGAAATCGCGTGGGCGCTGGCTCTCCTTCATGGCGGTACTGGTGGTCTCGGGCCTGCCGATCACGGCACTGCTCGGATACCTGATCATTCCGGCATACGGCTGGCGGCCGATGTTTGCCATCGCCGGCGTCGGCGCGCTCATCGTCTGGTATCTGCGCAAGGCCTTGCCGGAATCGCCGCGTTGGCTGGAAGCGCAAGGTCGAGCCGCGGAAGCCGAGGCCCTCATGCATGCGGTCGAGCAGGAGGCCGCGAGCGCGGGCCCGTTACCCTTGCCGGCGCCGCCCGCGCCGGCCGCCAAATTCAGTCTCGCCTCGCTGGCGACACCTTCGTTGCTGCCACGCATGATCGTGGGGAGCTGGGCGCTGATCACGGTCAATACGTTGATCTTCGGTTTCGTCACCTGGCTGCCGCAGTTCTTCCTTCAGCAAGGGCTGACCATCACCCGCTCATTCGCCTACACGTTGGTGATCGTGCTCGGGACGCCGATCGGTGCGTTATGCGGGGCATTCTGCGCCGACACCATTGGGCGGCGGTACACCATCATTGGCGCGTCCGTCCTCACCATCGGGCTCGGCGTGGTGTATGCCGGCTTTACGGCTGCGACGGCGCCGTGGTTAATCCTGACGGTCGGCTTTCTGCTGATCGTCGCGATCTACATCCAGGTCGCGATGCTTTTCGGCGTCTACACGCCGGAGCTTTTCCCGACCGACGTGCGGCTGCGCGCCAACGGCATCTGTCACACTTTCGGTCGGGCGGCGACGATCGTGTCGCCGTTCATCGTCCTCTGGCTGTCGCAGGGTTATGGAATGGCCGGCGTGCTCGCGCTCATGGTCTCGCTGCTTGCTGTCCAGATCGTCGCGGTGTGGGGCTGGGGCGTCGAGCCGCGGCAGCGCTCGCTCGAGGAATTGGATTTGGCGACGCCGCTCGGCGCAGGAGCAGAAATCTTGAAGGCGACGCATCGCTGACGCTGCTGTTTCCCGGCGCGCCAGGGGCAGCGAAGGGGGTGGTCCCGATGCCGTCACCCCGGGAGGTCCAGCATCGGAACCACGCCGACCCTATCGGGTCAGCCCTGACGGTCCAGGCCAGCTATGCACGTGCATACTGGTTGAACCACTCGATGGTGCGGGTCCATGCCTGCTGGGCCGAGACCTTGTTGTAGCGCTCCGGCGTGGCATCGTTGAAGAAGCCATGCACCGAATCCGGATAGATATGGCCTTCATAACGGATGTTGTTCTTCTTCAGCTCCGCCTCCTGGGCCGGATAGGCTCCCGACAAGTTCTTATCGAGGGCGCCGTGGTGGATGAGGATGGCGGCCTTGACCTTCGGCATGTCCTCCGGCTTGGGCGCGGCGCCGTAGAACGGCGCTGCCGCCGCCAGATCCGCTCCCAGCAGAACCGACAAGTTGTTGGCCATGCTGCCGCCGAAGCAAAAGCCGGTCGCGGCGATCTTTCCGGTGCAGTCCGGACGCGACTTCAGCCACCGCGCGGAGGCGATGAAATCCTGGGTCCGCTTGGCGGGGTCGATCTTGCCGAACAGCTCGCCACCCTTGAAGTCGTCGCCCGGATAGCCGCCGACCGACGCCAGCGCGTCCGGCGCGAATGCCATGAAATTCTCCAGGGCAAAGCGTCGCGCCACGTCCTCGGTATGCGGATTGAGCCCGCGATTCTCGTGGATGACGATAACGCCGGGCAGCTTCGCCGGCATCGCGTCGCGCAAATCGGCGCTGAACGGCCGTACCAGATAGCCCCGGACGTAGCCATTGCCATCCGGCGACGGGATGGTCTCATAGCTCGCCTTGATGCGATCGTCGTCCTTGCGGACCTGCTGCCCCAAGGCGTAGTTCGGCATCAACGCATCGACAATCGCGGTGGCGGTAAGGCCGGCGACCGCGAAACGCTGCACCCCGGACAAAAAGTCACGGCGACTGATCTCGCCATGAATAAATTGCGTGTACAGCTCCACCGCTTCCGCGGGAATCTTCTTCGTGTATTCCATAAGACACCTCCCTCCAGCTACATTGGTTACATCGGCATCGAAAGTACCACTACTCACGCGAACTCTTGCAGCCTGCAGCCGATTTGGCAATGGCAACGCCCGGCCGCCCAATCAATCGGCAGTTGCTCTGCCGGCGGGGCCACCGTAGCAGAGAGTGCCGGGTTTTGACACATTGCAGCCGATGTGCCGGCTGCGAGCTTGGCGGGAGATTGACCTGGGGGAGATGGGGATTGCGAGGATCATCTCTCGCCTCCCAAGGTCCATCCCGATCGCTTGTTCAATTCGGGTACAGACCCTTCGCTTTGTAGACCGCGGCAGCTTCTTTCGATTCCAGGAACTTGATCAGCGTGCCCGCGGCATTCGCATCGCTCGCATTCGTGGTGAGCCCCACGGCGAATACTGTCACATTGTTCAGGTCACCCGGAAAGACCCCGACCAGCTCGGTGCCCGGCAACAGCTCCGATGTTTGCATTGCGCCAATCTCCGCATCACCTGCGGCCACCAATTCGGCGGGGAGTTTGCCCGCCGGCGCGATTTTCATCTTGCTCTTCACTTGCTCGGATATGCCCAGTCGTTCGAGCAACTTGCTAAAATATACACTCGACGCGCCGCCAGCGGCAGGATCGCCTGTCGCAATTGACTTGGCGGCCAGCAAGGTACGCTTAAACGCCTCAGGTGTAGAGATGTCGGGCTTGGTTGCGCCGGCTTTCGCAGCCAGCGCCATGTTGGCGCTCGCGAGCGTGGCACCCGATTTTGGTGCGATCTTGCCATCCCTGACCAGGGCATCAATGCCGGCGCGGGTCAAGATCGCAACATCAGCAGCTTCACCGGACCCGATGCGCTGAGCCAACTGCGCTGCAAGGCCGTAAGTAATTGTGAGCTTGTTGTCGGTAGCCTTTTGGAACTGCGGCGCCAATTGGTCGAGAACACCTTGAAAAGCAACGGTGCTGTAGAGTTTGATCTCCGCCGCGGACGCAATCGCGACCTGGGCCAATAGTCCGATCGCAGCAGCGGCCGTGCGGATGACATGATGGCTCATAGTCTGCCTCACTTCCTTAATTTTTCGGGTACATGTTGGACGGCACTCGATCAAGCGAAAGATGATCTCGGATTGTTTGTCCGCCGCCGGCAAAAAACACTGCCGGTTTGTTCCGAGTGACCTTCGGCACGCCCCGGCGGCAGTTCTCCGATCAAACTATACGCCCGCCGGCGTGAAAGATAGGGGCGGACAGGTTCGACCGAACGGGGGTCCCGCGGAAAATATTGCTCGGTCTGAGATTCTGAGCAATTTTTTCAACACGAAGAGGCGGGCCCGCAGGCAGCGATCAATACCTCTATTTCGGCTTTATAGATCTGACGTCCACCCCTTTGATACCAAGGGAAGTCATCGAATAGAGAACAACCGCCACCGTGTATTCAGGCAGAAAGTCAGGGCTCAGAACCCGCACGGTGAATGTGTTTCCCGCCGGCTCAGCCGGCTGGGCACTGGGACCGGCAGAGTTCTGCTCCCGGTAGCCGATCAGGTCCCAATCCGCGTCCCCGATCTGTGCATCGGCCGTGACCGTCACCTCGAAAGGGGCGCCGACCACCTTGTCGGTCTGAACGACGATCTTGGTCGCGAACGCAAAGCGTGGCCGGTCTGACCTGACTTCGGATTGGACGTAGCGCAGCCCTGACGATCCGGGAGCCGTCGGAACGCTGGAAATGACCACCGCGCCCAGCGCCAGACCGAACGCGAACGCGAGCAAAAAGCCGAGCCAGAATTCCATTCTGCCAAACCGCGCCCAAAATGCCGACATCGGACCACCCCTCGCACCCATTGACCTGCCGACGTTGCGGCATCTTCGCGGCCCACGCGCCGGTCAGAACGCCTCGGCCGGCAACGCCATCACGTTGGCGGAACCCAACCGGATGCGAGCGAGATGGAGCGCCGTCTCCGGCAGCATCCGCTCGACGAAGAAACGCCCGGTCACGAGCTTGTCGCGCATCCGCGCCGCTGACGCGTCCCGGGCGAGCCTGCCCATCGCGGCCTCGACGAGGCGACACCACATGTAGCCGAGCGCGACCAGTCCCATCAGGTGCATGTAGTCGGTGGCTCCGGCGCCGGCGTCATCGGGGTTGGCGGGCGCGTGGCGCGCCAGCCAGGCGGTCGCCGCGATCAGATCGCCGAGCGCGGTCGCCAAGGGATCGACAAAGGGCTTCATCGCCGCCTCGCCGTGCCGCGCGATATAGTCCTGCAGCTCGCCGGTGAAAGCCTGGAGCGCGCGGCCATTGTCCTGCGCCAGCTTGCGGCCGACCAGATCGAGCGCCTGGATGCCGTTGGCGCCCTCGTAGAGCATGGCAATGCGCGCGTCGCGCACGAATTGCTCCATGCCGTGCTCGGCGATGTAGCCGTGCCCGCCGAAGACCTGCTGCGCCAGCACCGTATTGGCGAACCCCCGGTCGGTCAGCACGCCTTTGATCACCGGGGTCAAGAGCGCCATGTGATCTTCCGCCGCCTGGCGCGACGCCGGGTCGCCGGCGCGATGCGCCGCGTCGCCCGCAAGCGCCGTCCACATCACCAATGCGCGCCCCGCCTCGTTGAAGGCTCGCATGGTCATCAGCATCCGGCGCACATCGGGATGCACCAGCAGCGGATCGGCCGGCCGGTCCGGAAACTTGGCGCCGGTGAGCGCGCGCCCTTGCAGGCGATCGCGGGCGTAGGCCGCCGCATTCTGATAGGCGGCCTCCGAGAGCGCGAGGCCCTGCACCCCGACCGCGAGCCGCGCCTCGTTCATCATCGTGAACATCGCATTGATGCCGCGGTTCTCGGTGCCGATCAGCCAGCCGGCGGCGCCGTCGTAGTTCATCACGCAGGTGGCGTTGCCATGGATGCCCATCTTCGACTCGATCGCGCCGCAGGTGACCGCGTTGGCGGCGCCGACCGAGCCGTCCGGCCCGGCCAGCAGCTTCGGCACGACGAACAATGAGAGCCCCTTGATGCCGGCGGGCGCGCCCTGGACGCGGGCGAGCACCAGATGCACGATATTCTCCGCCAGATCGTGCTCGCCGGCGGAGATGAAGATCTTGCTGCCGCTGATCCGGTAGCTGCCGCCGGCCTGTTTCACCGCCTTGGTGCGCAGGAGCCCGAGATCGGTGCCGCAATGGGGCTCGGTCAGGTTCATGGTACCGGTCCAGCGGCCGGCGATCATCGCGGGCAGATAGCGCGCCTTCTGCTCGGCCGTGCCATGGGCTAAAATGGTGGCGAACGCGCCTTGGGTCAGGCCCGAATACATGGCGAAAGCCAGGTTGGCCGCGTTCATGAATTCGTGGATCGCCACCGTGAGGGTGCCGGGCAGCCCCTGCCCGCCGAATTCGCCCGGTGCCGAGATGCCGATCCAGCCGCCGTCGACATATTGGCGGTAGGCCTGCTTGAATCCCGGCGGGGTCGTCACGCTGCCGTCGTCATGGCGCGTGCAACCCTCCTGGTCGCCGACGCGGTTAAGCGGCTGCACCACTTCCTCGCAGAGCCTGGCGGCTTCGCGCAGGATGGCGAGCGTGAGATCGGGTGGGGCCTCCGCGAAACCCGGCAGATTGCCGAAGCGCCCGACCTCGAGCACGTCGGTCAACAGGAACATCATCTCGTCGACGGGCGCCCGGTAGATCGGCACGATTTCCTCCCGCCCTGCTGGCTTCGAGCGCGGCAACCGCCAGCCGGCCACCTACTCTTGGTTTAGCCACCGTCAAGCCACGATACCGTGTCGGCATGGCCCGGTGAAGGCGCAGCCGGGAATGTCGCAACGTAGCAAGGAGATCAATCGTGACAAAGGCAACTCGTAATGCGGATTTTGTCGCGTAAGTCTTCGTTTTGGCGACCTTCATCCTGGGGTCCTTCATGGTCGGCTCGATGCCGGCGATGGCCGCCAACTCGTACGGATGTCGCGGCGACAAGGACTGCGTGAAGATCGCCGAGACGACAAAGTGCGACAGGGGGTGCCAGCAGGCGTGCAAGGAATATCGGTTCGACTACGTGACGTGCTACAGCGTATGGGGACCCAAGTTCGAGTTTCAACGTGAGCAATTGAAGCGCGGTATCAAATGAAGAAGCAGCGCGCAGCCGGAAGGAAACCACACCGTCCGGGCGTACCCATCAATCGATGGACACGCCGCTCGCCTTGATCGGGGCGGCCCATTTGACGATCTCGCTCTTGACGAATTGGCCGAGATATCGCGGGGTCGCCTGGTCGTCCGCGACCATGACGGCGCCGAGGCCGGCCAGGCGATCGCGCACCGAGGGGGTCTTCATGGCCTTCACGACGGCCGCGTTTAGCTTCTGCACCACCGCGTCGGGGGCGCCCTTGGGCAAAAAGACCGCGCTCCACGTATAGGCCAGCACATCGGTGCCCTGCTCCAACGCGGTGGGCAGGTCGGGCAGCACCGCGGCGCGCTCCTTGGTCATGATCGCCAGGCCCTTGACGGTGCCGCCGTCGATCTGCGGCTTGGCGGTGACGACAGCTTCGCACAAATAGTCGATGCGCCCGCCGACGAGGTCCTGCATGGCCGGGCCATTGCCGCGGTAGGGGACATGGGTGACATCGACCCCGATCGCGTAGTTGAGCACCACGCAGCCCAGATGGGTGGCGGAGCCGGCGCCGCCCGAGCCATATTGCATCTTGGCCTGGTTGGCTTTTGCATACACGACGAATTCCTTGAAATTGCCCGGCGGCAGGTCCTTGCGGGCAAGCAGCGTGATCGGGGTCTCGGCGATCAAAGCGACTGGCGTGAAATCCGCCGCCGCATCATAGAGCGGCTTCTTGAACAGCGACTGGTTCTGGGCATGGGTCCCGACGCTGCCGAGCACCATCGTGTAGCCGTCGGGCGCGGCCTGCGCGACCCGCACCGAGCCGGTCATGCCGCCGGCGCCGCCGACATTCTCGACCAGAACCTGCTGGCCGAGCGCCTCGCTCATGCCCTGGCCGATGATGCGGCCGAGCACGTCCTGCGGTCCACCGGCCGCGAATGGAACCACCATCACCATGGGATGATTCGGAAAATTCTGCGCCACGGCGGCGCCGGTCAGGGCGCCGGGGAGGACGACCAGCGCCCCGAAGGCGACAACGGAGAGCTTCTCGAGCATTTGAACCCCCTTGAGGTCGAGGCAGCTTGCGTTGGTTGACGGTCAACTCCATTCGGTCGCGCGCCCGATGGACGACGTTGCAATCTACGCTGTTTCCGGCGCGCATGAAATCGCGGAAAACGGCATTCGGACGAACGCCGAATACCGCTGGCACCGACGGGCCGGCTCCGGCCGAGCGTCGAGCAAATTTTCAGCCGAGAAAGCCGGCCCGGACTAATTGCAATCCGCCGCCGTCACCACGAACCCGCCCAGCGACTTTGCGTTGCCATCGCGGTAGCCGTACTCGTAGGCGGCACCGGCCTTCATCGCCGCCTTCATGTCTTCCGTGCTGCAGATCAGGGCTCGCGTGGTCCGCTGCGCCACATGCATGAAATCCGGCACCAACTCGAAATGCTCGCTGTCGACCCGATACTGATAGGTCAGGATCATCCCGGAGCTGGACACATCGACCAGCGTCGTTGCGGCGTCGATTTCCTTGGGCAACATGGGGCGGGTTCGCGCGACGACCTGCTTAAATCCTTCTCGGACCTCGGCAGCGACAATTGCCGCGCTCGGCGGCGGCGCGGCGCGAAGGAACCCTTTCGCGATCAAAGTGCCGACCGCGACGACCACGCATGCCAGAAGCACGCCAAGCGCTTTTCTCATGGCACCACTCTGCGCATTTTCGGAAGCTTCCGGCTCCGGCCGAACCCTGAACGCGCGCTGCACCGAAACCATACCGGCGATTGATGATTCCAATCTGGGGACCGGCGACCTACTCTCGGGCTTGGTTAGGAAACCGTGAACGTGGCCGGGCAGGTCGAGGCGCGGGCAGCACGCTCACCTGACCCTGGGGCCGCTCATTGCCCGTCCACATAGGTGCAGGACCAACGCCCGCCGGTGCCGAAGTCCTGGATGCCGGTGTCGATCGTGCAGATGATGGATTTGGCGAATACGCCGCAATATCCGGTGGCGCAGTCGTTGAACGTCGTGCCGCCGCCGGCGCTCGAACTCCTGGATCTGCACCAGCAGGTCGCGCAGCGCACGCCGATCGCCGAACGGCTGGCCCGCGGTGGTGCCCTTCTGGTTCTTGGAGTTGATCCTGCAGGTGAGGGTTTCGAGCCCGGCGTGCACGTTGGAGGGATCGAGCGCCCCGTTGTTGCGCTCATCGCAGTGGAACTTTTTCGCCTCGACGGTGCGCTTGCCGCCGCCAGCATTGTGCACCGGCAGGCCGGCATCGAGCAGCAGAGCCGCGGTGGCTGCGGCAACTCCAGGCAGCGCTGCCGTGCTGTCGACCACCGTGACCGTGGTGGCGAAGCTCGATGTTGCAAGGGCCAGGATGCAGAAGGACGCGATACAAAGCGTTCTCATGGACGAGCTCCCTGTCGATCGACGCTGGCGAGATTACGCCTGAACCCGCGCGAGCAGTATCGATTTCGGAATTATCCGCCTGAGGCCGAGGTATTCGAGTAGGCTCGCGGACCGCAAATGAGCATTCGGTCCCCGCGACGCATCTGACCGACGGATGGACCGGCAATTCGACGCCGGCCTCCACGCCGCCGGCATGAACACGGGCCGTGCCGGCTTCCCGGCAAAAGCCCAAGCAGGCCGCACCGGCCCGAAATATCGCAATGCACGTAGGCCCGCGCCCGATCTTAACTGTCCATTTACCGTAAACCGCAAAAACTGAAGCCGAGGATATAGGGCCGCGCGCGCCGTCCCCACTTTGTCTGCGAGCATCGGCTCACAATGGGCCGTCAGGCTCCCGCTCCTCTCTGTTGAACCGTGGATGCGGGCATGACATCTGGCGTTTCCTGGGACGTGGAGGACCTGCCGCCGCAGGCGCGCGAGGCCGCGCAGGAAGCCGCGCGCCGTTCCGGCATGTCGGTCGCCGAGTGGCTAGGCACCGTCATCAGCGACGGCGCCAAGCACGACGAGGCCGCGCCGGCCCGACAGCACGAGGCCCGCGACCCCAATGCCGCCGGCATCGACGAGCATCACGACGAGCAGCACCGCCGCCCGCCCGCCGATGAGATGGCCGAGTTCAGGGGGCGCCTCGACCAGGTCGGCCGCCAGCTCGAAGAGCTTTCGCGCCTGAATGTCGGCCAAGGCTATCTGCGGCCCGATCTGCGGATCGAGCAGCCCCGCGAGATCGTCGATGTGATCTGGAACCTTGACCGCCGGCTCGACCAATTGATCGCATCGGGGCGCCTCGCCAACCAGGCGATCGACCAACGTGCCGGCACGGTCGAGCGCGACGGCACCAACCGCGATCACGAGGTACCGTCGCCGCCGCTCGCCGTCGACGCGGCGACGCCGCTCGAGCGGGCCCTGATGGAGATCGCGCAACGCCAGCGTGCGCTCGACGCCGACGGGGGGCCGTCCGCGACCCGCTCGGCGCGCGCCGACGTGTTGCCGCGCGCCCCGACGCAGGGCCTGTCCAATCTCGAGGAGCAGCTGCGCCAGGTCACGACCCGGATCGAGACCCTGCGGCCATGCGGGGTCAACGCCGCGGTGGAGACGCTGCGCGACGACCTCGCCGAGATCGGGCTGATGCTCAAGGAGGCGATGCCGCGGCAAGCGATCGAGGCCTTGGAGGTCGAGATCCGCGGCCTGTCCGAGCGGCTGGCGCAGAGCCGGCAATCGGAAGGTCCCGACGCCGCCATCGCCAATGTCGAGCGCGGGCTGGCCGAGATACGCGATGCGCTGCACGCCTTGACGCCGGCGGAGAATCTGATCGGCGCCGACGAGACGGTGCGCGAGCTGTCGCGCAAGATCGACCTGATCGCCTTCAACTCCCAGGATCCGGCCGCGATGGAGCAGCTGGAAGGCGCCATCGTCGGGCTGCGCGGCATCGCCACCCAGGTGGCGTCCGACGGCGCGCTCGCCAAGCTGACCGAAGAGGTCCGCGGGCTCGCCGGCAAGGTCGAGCAGATCGCGAGCTCGGCCGCGCTCCTCTCGACGCTGGAGCATCGCATCTCGTCCATGGCGCAGGTGCTCGAGAGCCGCAGCCAGGCCGGCACCGGCATGCCGGCCGATCTCGACGCCGTCGTCAAAGGCCTGGCGGACCGGCTCGAGCAGATGGGCTTTGGCGGCTCGGACCAGGCCGCGGCCGGCCAGCTCGAGGATCGGATCACCGATCTGGTCGAGAAGCTCGACACCTCCAATGCGCGCTTCGATCATCTCGAGACGATCGAGCAGGCGCTCGGCGATCTGCTGGTCTTCCTGGAGCGCCAACCCGATATCGAGCGCCCAGCCGCGCCCTCTCCCGAGGTCAGCTCGCTGCGGCAGGACGTGCAGCAGACCAGGAGCTCCCTCGAATCCGTACAGGGGGCGGTCGAGCACCTGATCGATCGTCTCGCCACGATCGAGAACGATATTCGCCGCCCAGTCCCGGCGCCGACTGCCGCCGATGCGCGAGCCGATCTGCCGACCGCGATTGCGGCGGCTGTACCGGCGGCTGCGGCCCGTGCCGCTTACCCCGCAGCCCCGGCCGTTCCGGCCGCCCGCGCCGCGGAGCGCAGCCCGGCAATGCCGGCACCGCAGGAGCACCGGCCGATCGATCCCGACCTGCCGCCCGACCATCCGCTCGAGCCCGGCGCCACGCGCGCTCGCGGCGGCAACTCGCCGCTGGAGCGCATCGCGGCCTCCGAGGCGGCGCTCGGATCGGCCAAGCCGCCGGCCACGCCCGAGCCTCCCAGCAAGTCGAGCTTCATCGCTGCCGCCCGCCGCGCCGCCCAGGCGGCCAATGGCGAGACCCCGGTGCGTGGCGAAAAGCCCGCCGCGGCGGCCGCAGCCGGCAAGGCGCCGCAGGCGAAATCAGCCGCCACCGGATGGGGCGACCGCGTGCGCTCGGTGCTGGTGGCCGTGAGCGTGGTCCTGATCGTGCTGAGCTCGCTCCACCTGGTCGCGAGCCTGTTCAGCCCGGGCGACGAATCGGCCGACGGCGCGCCGCCCCAGGAAACCCAATCGGTCCCGAATGGCGACGAAGCGATCACGCCGCAGGCTCCCCGCACCACCGACGATCCTGGCACGCCGGCTCCGAAATCCCCGGCAGCACCGGCGCCCGGCCGGCAATCGCTGACGCCCACGGATGGGGCTTTGCCGGCGGCTGCGGCCGCGCCGCCGTCCACGCCCGCCCCGGCGGCGAGCATCAGCGCGGCTGCGCCCGAGAAAAAAGACGTGACCGGCTCCATCTCGCGGCCGCTCACGGCGATCCCGGGAATGTCGGCGATGCCGGCTCCGGACTTGGCACCGGTACTGGCACCGGTACTGGCACCGGCACTGGCACCGGCGCAGCTGCCGCGCGCGGCCGGCGCATCCAATCTCGACAAGCTGCCATTGTCGATCGGCGGCAGCTTGCGGACGGCCGCGGCCAAGGGCGATCCGGCCGCCGAATACGAGATCGCGCAGCGCTACGCCGAAGGCCGCGGCCTGCCGCAGAACCTGGGCGAGGCGGCGGATTGGTTCGAGCGCGCCGCCCGGCAGGGGCTCGCGCCGGCACAATTCCGGCTCGGCGGATTCTACGAGAAGGGCTTCGGGGTGAAGAAGGACCTCGACGCCGCCCGGCGGCTCTATTTGGCGGCTGCCGGTGCCGGCAATGCCAAGGCGATGCACAATCTCGCCGTGCTCTATGCCGAGGGCATCGACGGCAAGCCGGACTATCAGAACGCCGCCAAATGGTTCCGCAAGGCCGCCGATTACGGCCTCACCGACAGCCAATACAATCTCGGCATCCTGTACGGGCGCGGCATCGGCATGGAGGCGAACCTGCCCGAGGCCTACAAATGGTTCACGCTGGCGGCGCGCGACGGCGACCGGGAATCGTCCGCCAAACGCGACGATGTGGGCGGCCGGTTGGACCCGAAGTCGCTCGCCGCCGCCAAGGCCGCGGCCCAGGCCTGGACCCCGCTCGAGCAACCCGAAGCCGCCACCCAGGCGAGCGCCCCGTCCGGCGGCTGGGACAATGCCGTGCCGGCGCCCGCCGGCAATCCCAAGCCGCGCAATCCCGCCCCCAAGCCCGATCGCGCGGCCGCCGCGGCGCGCTGACGCACACCCTCGCGGTTTGCCGCGGCGCCGGCTTCGGCGGGACTGATCCGGCCGGAAACCGGTTTCCACTTTTCCGGAAAATGCTCTATCGCTGAACCGCGTGCCGGGCCGCATCCCCCGACCCGTCGCCACCGTTGCGGGACCGCTCGAACCGACGGACATTCCCAGTGCAGATTTATCTTCCGATCGCCGACCTGCCGGTGAACATTTTTCTCATCCTGGGAATGGGGCTCGCGATCGGCTTCATCTCCGGCATGTTCGGCATCGGCGGCGGATTCCTGATGACGCCGCTCTTGATCTTCCTCGGCGTCTCGCCGGCGGTGGCGGTGGCGACCGTGTCGAGCCACATCGCGGCATCGTCGTGCTCGGGCGCGATCAGCTATTGGCGGCGGCGCACGATCGATGTGCCGCTCGCCGGCCTGTTGCTCGCCGGCGGCATCGCCGGCACCGCCACCGGCGTGTGGCTGTTCACGACGCTGCGCGCGCTCGGCCAGCTCGATATCACCATCGGCATCTCCTACGTGCTGCTGCTCGGCATCGTCGGCGGCTTGATGGTGATCGAGAGCGTGCGCGCGATCATGCGGGCCCGGCAGGGCAAGCCGATCGAATTGCGTCGGCCCGGCAGCCACACCTGGATTCACGGCCTGCCGTTCAAGCTGCGATTCAAGCGCTCGCGCATCTACGTCTCCGCGGTTCCGGTCATGGGCATCGGCTATATCATCGGCTTCGTCGGCGCCGTCATGGGCATCGGCGGCGGCTTCCTGCTGGTGCCGATGCTGATCTACATCCTGCGGGTACCGACCGTGACCGTGATCGGGACCTCGATGGTGCTCACCCTGGTGACCATGGCGTCCGCCACCGTGATGCACGCGGCGACCAATCATCTGGTCGATGCGGTGCTGGCGCTGATCCTGATGGTCGGCGGCGTCATCGGGGCGCAGTTCGGCGCCCGCGCCGGACAGCGGATCAGCGGCGAGCGGTTGCGACTCCTGCTCGGTCTCCTGGTGCTGGCGGTCGGCATCCGATTCGGGCTCGATCTCACGCTGCCGCCGGATAATTTCTTCACGCTGCGGCCGCTGGAGGGCGGCCTATGATCCGGCCCGCGCTGCACGTCGCCTGCGCATTGGCTTCGATCGTCGGCACCGCGCCGGCCGCCGCCGAGCGGCTGATCACGTCGCTCTCCGATCACCGCGTGATGGTGACGTCGAGCTTCAACGGCAGCGAGGTGGTGCTGTTCGGCGGCATCGAGCGCGACACCGGGGTGCTGCCGTTGCGCGGCAATTACGACATCGTGGTCACCGTCACCGGGCCGCGCCAGAACATCGTCACCTTCCGCAAGGAGCGGGTGCTGGGCATCTGGCTCAATTACGAATCGCGGGTGTTCGAGAACGCGCCGTCCTATCTGGCGGTGCTCACCAACCGGCCGCTGCCGGCGATCGCCAATGCCGACACGCTGCGCCGCCTGCAGCTCGGGCTCGACAATATCGCCCTGCCCCAGCGCAGCGACGGCGCGTCCGCCGATGCATCGACCACCGACACGTTCCGCAGGGCGTTCATCAAGCTCAAGGACGAGCACGGCCTCTACCGCCAGGAAGCGAACGGCGTCACCTTCCTCACGCCCGCCTTGTTCCAGACCTCGATCGCGCTGCCGGCCGAGGTGCCGACCGGAACCTACGAGATCGACGTGAAGCTGTTCCTGGATGGCATGATGATCGCGCGCACGCCCTCGGCGCTCGAGATCTACAAGGCCGGCTTCGAGCAGTTCGTGTCGTCGAGCGCGCAGAACCACGGCGTGCTCTACGGTCTCACCGCCGCCGGGATGGCGATCCTGACCGGCTGGTTCGCCTCGGTGGTGTTCCGCCGGGATTGATCGGCGCGGTTCAATCCGCCAGGCAGCGCCGCGCCGCGATCGCGTAGAGGCGCCGCGCGCCCAGCATGTGGGCGGTGAAGGCCAGCGTGCCGAACACATCCGCAAAGGCGCGGTCGCGCACGTTGAGGCCGCCCGTATAGGCCCCGAAGGCGGGCATCACCAGGCGCCGGCCGTCGCCGGCAAAGCAGCGCCGGCTGGTGGTGCGGCCGCGCTGGAGCACGCGGGCGACCGGGTGCAGATGGCCGGCGATCTCGCCGTCGCGTTCGCGCGCGGTCGGCGCATGGCGGAACACGATCGGGCCGCAGGCGAACGTGTCGGCAAAGCTGCCGCCGATGCCCGCGGCCGGTTCCGGGTCATGGTTGCCGGCGATCCAGATCCATTCGCGTCCGTGCTGCAGGGCCCGCAGCATGGCGCGGTCGCCATCGCCGATGCGCCCGGGCCCGTCCGAATCGTGGAAGCTGTCGCCGAGCGCGACCACGAGGCGCGGCGCGTAGCGGGCGATGAGGAGCGCCAGCCGCGTCAAGGTGGCGGCGGTGTCGTAAGGCGGCAGCAGCACGCCGCGCGCCGCAAAGCTCGAGCCCTTCTCCAGATGCAGGTCGGCGACCGCGAGCAGGCCGGGCTCGGGCCAGTAAAGCGCACCGGCCGGATCGCCGACGAAGTCGGCGCCGGCGACGATGACTTGCGTCGCGGCCTGCAGTTGCGGGCCGGATCGATCGAGCGCGTACGCCTCGCTGCTCACTGCATCGCCTCCCGTACCAATTCCTCGACCGTCTCGGCGAGCAGCGCATCGCCGGCCTCGCCATGAACCGCCTCGCGACCGATCTCCAGCATCACCGGCACCGCCAGCGGGGAGACGTGATCGAGCGCTTTATGGACGATTCGCCCCTTGCTGCGCGAGAGCATTCCGGCAAGCCGGGCGATGTCCAGGAGCCCGGTCGCCGCATCGGCGCGGGCGGCGCGCAACAGAATGTGATCGGGCTCGTGCCCGCGCAGCACATCGTAGATGAGGTCGGTGGAGACGGTGACCTGGCGCTGCGACTTTTCCTTGCCCGGGAAGCGGCGCTCGATCAGGCCGGCGATGATCGCGCAGGTGCGGAACGTGCGCTTCATCAGCGAGGATTCGGCGAGCCAAGCCTCGAGGTCGTCGCCCAGCATGTCCTGGTCGAACAGGGCGTCGAGGCTGAGCTCGCCGCGCCCGATATGCTGCGCCAGATTTCCCAATCCCCAGACCGCGAGCGCATATTCGTTGGCCACGAAGCCGAGCGGGCGCAGCCGGGCGCGCTCGAGCCGGCGGGTGAGCAGCATGCCGAGCGTCTGATGGGCGAGCCTGCCTTCGAACGGATAGCAGACCAGATAATGCTTGTCGGCGCGCGGGAAAGTCTCGACCAGAAGCTCGCGCCGCCCCGGCACCAGCGAGCGCCACGCCTGGATCTCGAGCCATTCCCGCACCTGGTCGGGCAGCCCGCGCCAGGCGTCACGCTCGGAGATGATGCCGCGCACCCGATCCGCCAGATAGGTCGAGAGCGGGAATTTACCGCCCTCGTAGGACGGCACTTTCGGGTTCTCGGCGGCGGCGCGCGACACATAGACCTCGTCCCGCGCCATCGCCTCGTATCTCAGGACCTCGCCGGCGAACACGAAGGTGTCGCCCGGCACCAGCATCTCGATGAAATATTCCTCGACCTCGCCCAGCAGGCGGCCGCCGCGCGGGAGCGCCTTCGAGGCGCGCGCGCGCACCAGGCGAACCTTCAGCATGTCGGCCTCCACGATGGTGCCGACATTCATGCGGTAGCGCTGCGCCACCGCGGGATGGCTGATGCGCCAGCGGCCGTCCTTGCCCTGCCGGATCTTGGCGAACCGCTCATAGGCCTTGAGCGCATAGCCGCCGGTCGCGACGAAATCGATGGCCGCGTCCAGGTCGGCGCGGGCGAGCCCCGCATAAGGGGCGGCGCTGCGCACCTCGGCGAACAGCTCGTCGGCGAGGAACGGCGCCCCGCAGGCGCAACCGAGCACATGCTGCGCCAGCACATCGAGCGCGCCGGTGCGCGCCGGCGGGGTGTCCTGCTGGTTCACCGCGATGGCGTCGAGCGCGGCACGGCATTCCAGCACCTCGAAGCGGTTGGCCGGCACCAGCACGCCGCGCGAGGGCTCGTCCATCCGGTGGTTGGCGCGGCCGATGCGCTGCAGGAGGCGCGAGGAGCCCTTGGGCGCCCCCACATTGATCACCAGATCCACATCGCCCCAGTCGACGCCGAGATCGAGCGAGGACGTGCACACCACCGCGCGCAGCCGGCCGTCCGCCATCGCTGCCTCGACCTTGCGGCGCTGCGCCACATCGAGCGAGCCGTGATGAAGCGCGATCGCCAGCCCATCGTCGTTGATGCGCCACAGCTCCTGGAAGATCCGCTCGGCCTGGCTGCGGGTGTTGACGAAAACGAGCGCGGTGCGGTGGCGCTTGATGAGATCGTAGATCTCGCCGAGCGCATGCTGCGCCGAATGTCCGGCCCAGGGCAGCCGCTCGGCCGTATCCAGCATGGTGACGTGGGGCGCGGCACCGCCCTGCGCCACCACCAGGTCGGCCAGCGCCGGCTGGTTGGCCAGCTCCGGCCGGAAGGCCGGCTGCGGCACCAGATAGCGGCGCAGATCGTCGGGCGTCGCCACCGTGGCGGACAGACCGACGCTGGAGAGCCCAGGCGCCAGTCGATAAAGCCGCGCCAGCCCGAGCGAGAGCAGATCGCCGCGCTTGGAGGTCACCAAGGCGTGCAGCTCGTCGAGCACCACGCGCTTGAGGGTGCCGAACAGATAAGGCGCATCGGGCGAGGCCAGGATGAGGGCCAGCTGCTCGGGCGTGGTGAGCAGGATATCGGGCGGATCGCGGCGCTGGCGCTGGCGCTTCGACGTCGGGGTGTCGCCGGTGCGGGTCTCGATACGGATCGGCAGGTTCATCTGCGCGACCGGCTGCTCGAGGTTGCGGGCGATGTCGACCGCGAGCGCCTTCAAGGGGGAGATGTAGAGCGTATGCAGCCCGCCCTCGCGCCGCACGTCGTGCCCGACCGAGCGCAGCTTGGCCGCACGCGTCCCGCGGCGCTCCGCGCGGCCTTCGCTCAATTCCACCAAGGTGGGCAGGAAGCCGGCGAGCGTCTTGCCGGCGCCGGTCGGCGCGATCAACAGCACCGAGCGCCCGGCGCGCGCCTTCCCCAGGAGCTCGAGCTGATGGGCGCGCGGCTGCCAGCCGCGGTCCGCGAACCAGCGTGCGAACCCGGCGGGCAGCAGGTTAGGGGCCGATGACGCTTCCAAAATGGACACGCCCCAGAATTAGCCCCGGACGGCGAGGCGGTCGAGCAAAACCAGAGGTGCATGCGATCGGGAAAGCGGCGGATGAACCCGCGGGTGGCTAGCGTCGAGCCGGCGGGCGGACAAGGTTCCTCCGGATGGCGCTACCAGGAAGATCGCGTTGAAGCCGGTCCGTTGCACCGCCGTTGACAGCTACGGGGCCTGCGCCTGGTGCTCGCCATGGGATGTAATAAGCTTGATTTTGATGTAAGGTTGGCACCATCACGCCCCAATGCCTGTCCCGTCGAAAGAATAGACAAAATGAAAGCCGATCTTGAGCTGACACTCAGCGTCGCCGACTATCATCGGACCCGGCCGTTGCTCGACGGCGACGTGAAACTGGCAGGCATCAAGCCAAGCTTCTATACGGCGGCCCGAGGAGAAGCGTGCCTGCGTCCCGTCTACGAAGAGTTCGACGTCGCCGAGATGTCGCTGTCCTGGTACGCCATGGCCCGAGCCCGCAACGAGCCGGTCTATGCATTGCCGATATTTCCGATGCGGATGTTCGCTCAGCCATATATCTATTGCGGAGCGAATTCCGCGATCAAGGAACCCCGCGACCTGATCGGCAAGCGGATCGGCATGGACCGCTTTCGCCTGACCATCGGCCTCTGGGCGCGCGGCATCCTGCAGGAACACCACGGTGTGAACCCCAATCAGCTTCATTGGTTCACCACCGATCCGGAGGGTGCGGGCTTCCAGGCGCCAGCCGATGTCGAGCTGACCGCTACGGGTGAAGACGCCGAGGACATGCTGCTGAAGGGGCATGTGGACGCGCTGATCTCGCCCAATGTTCCGGATTCCTTCCGCGCCGGCGATCCGCGGATCCGGCGTCTGTTCGAGCCGTGCCGGCCAGCAGTCGAGCAATATTTTGCCGCTACCGGAATCTTCCCGATCACCCACACCCTCGTGGTCCGCGAAGAGCTGCTGGAGCGCGAGCCGTGGATTGTCGACAGTCTGGTCAATGCCTTCGAGGCTGCCGACGCTTTCTGCCGGAGGCAATACGATTATCCAAAGCGCCTGCTCTTTCCGACCGCACAGTTGATCCTGGAGGAGGAAGAGCGGCGCTTCGGCAAGAATCCATGGCAGGAGGGTCTCGCCCCGAACGCGCATACGCTGGAGAAATTCATGCAGTATGCCGCCGCACAGGGGTATACGCCGCGTGTGTTGGGTATCGCGGAAGCATTCTGGCCGGGCATCAAGGCGGTCGGTTCTTCCGAGCGGCCGACGGCTCGCCTAGTCGGTGCGGCTTAGCTCGGCAACTCAGCAGTATGACAATCCGGGCGACGACGCCGATGGATGTCAGATCAGCCCCAGCAACACCATGACGATGCCGAGCGTCGCCACCAGCCACACCAGAGTGCGCGCCACCGGGATGCCGGCCGCATAGAGCGGCAGGTAGATGACCCGGGCATAGAAATAGATTTGGCTGCCCCAGAGCGCCAGCCAGCCGTGCCGGTTGGTGGCGTCCGCGATCAGCACTGCGGCCGCAAACAACGGAAACGTCTCCAGGAAATTACGCAGCGCGCGCTGCAGGCGGCCGGCGATGCCTCGCAGCGGCGGCATCTCGTCGTCGCGCGCGCTGAGGTTCCATTTGGAGCCGTATTGGCAGGTGGTGGCGGTGGCGCTCACGATGATGTGCACGAAACCCAGCACCACGCTCAGCGCCAGCATCAACAATTCTGTGGTCATCTTTCGCAGCGACCGGGGTCGCCTCCCTGGCCCTGCGAGTCATTAGCATGCCGCCGCGACCCCCAACAGACCCGGCACCGGCGCGCCGCTTTCGGTGCGGGTCGAGACCTCCGCCAGATGGGCGAGCTTGAGGCCTGCCCCCGTCATGGTGGCGCGCACATGGGCGGCGCCATGGGCGTAACGCAGGCTCTCGCGCAGCAGCACGCCGTCGCCCGCATGGGTCTCGACCGTGAAACCGAAGAGGCCGCCGCGCGCCAGCACGCCGCGCACCGCCGCCGCCACTGCGCTTAAGTCCGCCACATAGACCAGGACATCGGCTGCCACCACGAGATCGTAACGCGCGGCCACCGCTGCCTCGCCGGCGAGAAATTCCACCAGCTCGCCGCTCTCCAGCCGGTCATAGAGTGCCTTGTGGTGTGCCTGCGCGATCATGGCGGCGGAAAGATCGACGCCGGTGAGGCGGTCGACTTGCGCCCGGAAGGCGGCGCCGGCGAGCCCGGTGCCGCAGCCGAGATCGAGCATGGACGTAAATCGCGACAGGCCGGCGGAGTGCGCCGCCGCGCTGACCGCCTCCAGCAGCAATTGCGGGGCGCGGTAATCGAGGCGCTGCAGCAGGCTCTCCTCGAAACGCGGGGCGTGCTGATCGAACAGGCGCCGCACATGGGTCTGCATCAGCGCCGGCGTGGCCTCGCCCACCCCGAGCCGGGCGAGGCGCAGGCGGGCACCGTGGAAGTCGGCGGGATCGGCATCGCGGGCAGCCGCAAAAGCCGCGACCGCGCCCTCCCGGTCGCCCGCGGCCTCGCGGATGGCGCCGAGCCGGAACCAGGCGCCCGCAAAGGCGGGCGCGCGCTCCAGCACCTGCTCGAGAATCTCCGCCGCTCCGGCCTGGTCGCCGCGGGCAAGGTAATCCAGCGCCCATTGGTAGCGCCGGTCGGCGACGAGATCGCCCGAGGAGATGGAGAGCGGACCGGTTTGCATGCCAATGCTCGTCAAAGCTCGCAGTCGCCAAGTTTATTTTTGCATTGTCGCATTTTCGGACGGAAAACCGGTATTCACTTTTCCTGAAAATACTCCGACATATCTAAGCCCCATGCGCCCGGAAGACATTCTGCTCCCGACCCCCGCCGGCCTGTGCTGCACCCTCGGCGGGTTCCATATCGACCCGACCCGGCCGGTCGACAAGGCCGTGATCACCCATGGCCATTCCGACCATGCCCGGGCCGGCCACGGCAGCGTCCTGGCCACCCAGGAGACCCTCGACCTGATGCGGTTGCGCTACGGCGACAACTTTGCCGGCCGCACGCAGGTGGTAAGCTATGGCGAAAGCCTGAACATCGGCGGCATCAAGGTATCATTCCATCCGGCCGGCCACGTGCTGGGCTCGACGCAGGTGGCGGTCGAGCACGCGGGCGTGCGGATCGTTGCGTCCGGCGACTACAAGGACGTGGCGGACCCGACCTGCGCGCCGTTCGAGCTCGTCACCTGCGACGTCTTCATTACCGAAGCCACTTTCGGGCTGCCGGTGTTCCGCCACGGCAACCCTGATGGCGAGATCGCCAAGCTGTTGGGCTCGGTCGAGGTATTCCCCGAGCGCGCCCATCTGGTCGGCGCCTACTCGCTCGGCAAGGCGCAGCGCGTCATCGCGCTGATCCGCAAGGCCGGCTATGCGCAACCGATCTACCTGCATGGCGCGCTCGAAAGCATCACCGGCTACTACCTGAGCCGCGGCATCGCGCTCGGCGAGCTGCGGGCGGTGCGCGATGCCGACAAGACGGAGCTCGCCGGCGCCATCGTGCTGTGCCCGCCCTCCGCCCTAAACGAGCTGTGGTCGCGCCGTTTCCCCGATCCCGTCACCGCCTTCGCGTCGGGCTGGATGCGGGTGCGGGCGCGTGGGCGCCAGCGCGGCATCGCGCTGCCTTTGGTCATCTCCGATCATGCGGACTGGGACGGGCTCACCGCCACCATCGCGGCGACCGGGGCGACGGAGGTCTGGGTCACGCACGGGCAGGAAGATGCCCTGGTGCATTTCAGCGTGACCCACGGCCTCAAGGCGCGACCGCTCGCGCTCGTCGGCTATGGCGAGGAGGACGAGGCCGACACCGCCGCCGACGGCGCCGGCCCGCAGGGCTCGCCGGCATGAACCGCTTTGCGCAATTGCTCGACCGGCTCGGCTACGAGCCCGGCCGCAACAACAAGCTGCGGCTGATGACTGAATATTTCCGCAGCGTCCCGGACCCGGAGCGCGGCTTCGCGCTCGCCGCCCTGACCGGCGCCTTGAGCTTCCAGCATGCCAAGCCCGGCATCATCCGGGCGCTGATCGCGCAGCGCACCGACGAGGTGCTGTTCGCCTTGTCCTACGACTATGTGGGCGATCTGTCCGAGACGGTCGCCCTGATGTGGCCGGCACCGCAACTCAAGGCCGATGCCGCGCCTGCCTCGCTCACCCTGTCGACCGTGATCGAGACGCTCGCCAAGCTTGGCAAGGCAGAACTGCCGGCGCAGCTCGCGCGCTGGCTCGACCAGCTCGACGAGACCGGACGCTGGGCGTTGCTGAAGCTGGTCACCGGGGGATTGCGCGTCGGGGTCTCGGCGCGGCTCGCCAAGACCGCGGCGGCGGCGCTGCGCGCCATCGACGTGCAGGAGATCGAGCTGATCTGGCCAGGCCTCGCGCCGCCCTACCTGGAATTGTTTGCCTGGCTCGAAGGCCGCGCCGAGAAACCGCTGAGCCGCGATCCGGTGCCGTTCCGGCCCGCCATGCTGGCGCATGCCATCGATGAGGCGGAGCTCGCGCGCCTCGATCCGGCCGACTTCCTGGCGGAATGGAAATGGGACGGCATCCGGGTGCAGGCGGTCGCGGCGCCGGGCGAGGACGGCACCCGGCTGGCGCGGCTCTATTCACGCACCGGCGAGGATATCTCCAACAGCTTTCCGGATCTGATCGAGGCCATGCGTTTCACCGGCGCCGTCGACGGGGAGCTGCTGGTGGTGCGCGACGGCCGGGTGCAGAGCTTCAACGTGCTGCAGCAGCGGCTCAACCGGAAAACCGTCAATGCCAGGCTGCTGGCGGAATTTCCGGTGCAGCTGCGCGCCTATGATCTCCTGGTCGAGGGCGAGACCGACCTGCGCGAGCGCCCGTTCGCGGAGCGCCGGGCACGGCTTGCGGATTTCGTCGCGCGCCTGGACGAGCCGCGCATCGATCTCTCGCCGCTGGTGCCGTTCCGCTCCTGGGACGAGCTCGCGGCCGCGCGCGCCGATCCGGCGCTCGCCGGCACTGACACCGACGCGGTCGAGGGCGTCATGCTCAAGCGCCGCGACGCGCCTTATCTGCCGGGCCGGCCCAAGGGGCCGTGGTGGAAGTGGAAGCGCGATCCGTTCATCGTCGATGCGGTGCTGATGTATGCCCAGCGCGGGCACGGCAAGCGCTCGTCCTACTATTCGGACTATACTTTCGGAGTATGGACCAAGGCCGCGGACGGCGACGTGCTGGTGCCGGTCGGCAAGGCCTATTTCGGCTTCACCGACCAGGAGCTGATCGAGATCGACCGCTACGTTCGGCGCAACACCATCGAGCGCTTCGGCCCGGTGCGCGAGGTGACGCACGAGGCCGATGCCGGCCTGGTGCTGGAGGTCGCGTTCGAGGGCCTGCAGCGCTCGACCCGCCACAAGTCCGGCCTCGCCATGCGGTTTCCGCGCATCAGCCGGCTGCGCTGGGACAAGCCGCCCCGGGAGGCCGATCGTTTGGAGACGCTCGAGGGGATGCTGGCGCGTATCGAGAACGGGCGCGGCGCAGGGGCACCGGCGGTTTGATGGTGCGATCTGCCGGCATAAATGCTTTACCGAAGGCCGGATATGCCGCGATGGCGCCGCAAACTTCTCCCCTCCCCCTTGTGGGGGGCGGATGGGGGGTGGGAGTCGCGAGATTTGGCACCTCGGGTGCCCCATGGCACGCCCCCCCACCCCGACCCTCCCCCGCAAGGGGGGAGGGAGTCCAAGCGGCATAGCCGTGCCCACGTGATAGGATGAAGCCATGACCATGCCCACAGAATCGCCGCGACAGCCGCCCGAAGATCTCGTCACCCGGTTCCTCGGCGGCCCGCCGCTGTCGGTGCTGTTCCGGCTGGCGCTGCTCTCGATCCTGGTCGGGGTGATCCTGGAGGCGCTCGGCTTCGATCCCTTGAACATCCTCGACAGCATACGCCGGCTGGCGGAGCACATCTGGGACATGGGGTTCGATGCGGTGCGCTTCCTGTGGCGCTACCTCCTGCTCGGCGCCGTAATCGTGGTGCCGGTCTGGTTCGTGCTGCGGCTCGCCCGCGCGCCGCGCGGCCGGTGACGGGTCAGCGCGGCCATTTCTGCGCCGTCATGGCGGCCGCATCCGCGCCCACGAGATCGGGAATTTCGGCGCCGCGCGCGAGCGCCTTGACCAGCTCGGCCTTAATCTCGCCGACCAGGCCGAGCCCGCGGAACACCAGGCTCGAATAGAGCTGCACCAGGCTGGCCCCGGCCCTGATCTTGGCGAGCGCGGTGCGGCCGGAATCGATACCGCCGGTTCCGATCAGCGGGAAGGCGCCCTCGGCGCGCACATAGGTCTCCGCCAGCATGCGGGTCGAGAGCCCGAATAGCGGCCGGCCGGAAAGCCCGCCGGATTCCTTGGCGGTCCTGGCATCGCGCAACGCCGGCGGCCGCAGCACCGTGGTGTTGCCCACAATCATGCCGTCGACGCGCCGACGCCGCGCGGCGCCGACCACATCGTCGAGCTCGCTCAAGCTGAGATCGGGCGCGATCTTGATGAGGAGGGGCGTCAAGCCCGCCTGCCGGCTCACGCGCGCGCGCGCATCGACCACGCGGGCCAGCAGGTCGTCGAACAGCTGGCCCTGCTGCAGGTCGCGCAGCCCGGGCGTGTTGGGAGACGAGATGTTGACGGTGAAGTAGCTCGCGACCGGCGCGAAAGTCTCGATCAGGCTCACATAATCGGCGATGCGGTCGGGGCTGTCCCGGTTGGCCCCGACATTGACCCCGACCAGGCCGCCGGCGCCGGCACGCGCCGCGAGCCGCGCCAGCACCGCCGGTCCGCCCTCGCTGTTGAAGCCGAGCCGGTTGATGACGCCCTCGTCGGCCGGCAAACGAAACAGCCGCGGGCGCGGATTGCCGCCCTGCGGCAGCGGCGTCACGGTGCCGACCTCGACAAAACCGAAGCCGAGCCGCAACAGCGCGTCCGGCACCTCGCCATGCTTGTCGAAGCCGGCCGCCATGCCGACCGGATTGGGAAAATTGAGGCCGAACACCCGCACCGACAGCCGCTTGTCCTCCGCCGGCGCCGGTCCGCGCGGCAGGACTTTCAGTCCCTGGATGGCGAGCCGGTGGGCGTTCTCGGCATCCATGAGGCCCAGCAGGGGCCGGGCGAAGCGGTCGAACAGGCCGATCACGGCTCGAGCTCCGGGAATAGGTGGCGGCCATCGGGGCCCAGGGGCAGCGGCACCGACCACCGCACAGCGTCAAGCGACAGCGGCCCATAAAGATGCGGGAACAGGTCGTCGCCGCGCGAGCGCTCCCATTTGAGCCCCGCCCCCAGCATTGCGGCATCGACCGCGACCAGCATCTGGCCGGCGGCGCCGCCAAAGTGCTTGGCGGCGGTCTCGGCAACCTGCGCCGCGGTCGAGAAATGGATGAAGCCGTCGCGCTGATCGAGCGGCGCGCCGTCGAAACGGCCGGCGCGCTCCGCCTCCCGCCACAGCTCGTCGGAACAAATCTTGTAGATGGTGCTCACCCGCCCCGGCCTCCCGCCACCGAGCAATCCCGATTACGGCAGGCCCGTCAATCGGCAAGCGGGCATTGCCGGGCTGGCATGCATCCGCGACGGAGCCGCGCGGGTCGCCACGGCGTCCCTCGCCCCGCGTGCGGGGAGAGGGCGACACGGCAGGGAGGATACCCCGATCTCGGCGCGGTGAGGGGGCGCTTCCCCAAGCTCAGGCTCGCGGGAACGCCCCCTCACCGGGCCGAGTTTCGGCGCTCGCTCGGCGGCTGCTGCCCTCTCCCCGCACGCGGGGCGAGGAGCGCCTCGGCCGCTGCGCTCCCGAAGCAGATGGGTTATAAATCCTATCCCGGCATCTTCCGGCCCAAAAGGAACCCATGCTCACCCACGCGCAGCTCTGGACCGCGCTCGACCGGCTCGCCGCCCGCGCCGGCCTCTCTGCGTCCGGCCTCGCCAAGGCGGCCGGGCTCGATCCGACCTCGTTCAACCGGTCCAAGCGCATCACCCCGCAGGGCCGCGAGCGCTGGCCTTCGACCGAATCCGTCGCCAAGGCGCTGGCCGCGACCAATACCGGCATCGAGGTCTTCGTGCAGCTGATCGGCGAGAGCGGGCGCGCCGTGTCCCAGGCGCTGCCGCTCATCGGCTTTCCCCAGATGACCAATGCGGCCGAGAGCGGCGCCTTCGACGACGCCGGAATTCCGGTCGGCAGAAACTGGGGCGAGATCGCGTTCCCGGACATGGACGATGAGAACGTCTACGCGATCGCGGTCTCCGGCAACGCGCTCGAGCCCACCTACCGCGACGGCACCATCCTGATCGTCTCGCCCAATGCCTCGATCCGCCGCGGCGACCGGGTCGTGATCAAGACCAAGGACGGCAAGCTCGCGGTGAGCGCGCTCAAGCGGCGCACCTCGAAGCTGATCGAGCTTCGCTCGCTCGATGCCGAGGCGGCAGAGCGAACGGTTGCGCTGCATGAGGTGCTGTGGATGCAGCGGGTGGTGTGGGCGAGCCAGTAGCGATGATCGCGATCAAGCGTGCAAGCCGGTCTCCATCAAGGAGCACGGCCGAAGGCGATATTGATCACATCCCTTACCTGGTTCAAAGCAATTGACGTCATCGCACCACCTCTTCGCGATCAAACCCCGCTACGATCTTTCGGATGGCCGCTTCGAATTCAGCAACGATTCCGATCTGATGTGGGTACAGGAATGCATGCACGCCATTTCCATCGTCCAAGATGAAGAGATCATTGCATACCGATCCCTTGTCTCGATCATTCTCATCGCTCATGAAGCAAGAAAAATAGATATTTCCCTCTTCTCTTCGGTAAATCTCGATGTGATTTGGGTATGGCCCCATCTCGTATATTTGGTAGCCGAATGATCCAGATCGCGGCGGCGCGAGGCCCGGAGTATTTCGTTTGAAATTTTCGAACATCTCGTCGGTCGTGAAGGCTCGGCCGCCTGGGCCGGGGCCTATACTTCCACGAAGAATGAACCTGATGACACGGCAAGCGGCGGGGCCGTTTGACATGAGCCTTTGCTCGAAGCACGCCCGGGTCTCTTCAGAAAAAGGTTTGAACCCTGGATATGTAACATTCAAAACAGGACCTTCCTGATCCGGGTATTCCATGTAGTTTCTCGGAATGTGATACATCAGATACCCGACCTTTATCTTTACCGGCGTCGTATCCGTGGATCTTTGTGATCTCCCCAGCGCAAACTGCGTCAAGTGATATTGCTCAGATGGTTGCGCCAGCACCTCAAATGAGGTCAGCATCAACAAGCATATGAGCGCCAGTGCTGTTCTGTGAGTTCGGCACATCGCAAAGGGCCGCCTCGCCTCACGCCGAGCGCGCCAGCGCGCCGTCGATCATGTCGACCGTGTTCTTGAGCCCATAGACCGCCACGAACGAGCCGAAGCGCGGGCCTTTCTCCTGGCCGAGCAGCACCTGGTAGAGCATATTGAACCATTCGAGCGAGACGCCGGGCTTGCCGTCCTTGGTCTTGCCCTTGCCGCTCAGGTCGAGGAACGGCTCGCGCCGACCGATCTCGTAGACCACGTCTTGGATCTGCTCGGCGGTGGCATCGGCCGGCAGGGAGCCGAGCGCGTCGCGCAGATCGTTGAGCGCCGCCCGCTCGGTCGCGGTCGGCTCGCGGTAGGTTTTCGCCGGCAGCACGAAATCGCGATAGTAATGGATGGCATAGCCCACGAGCGCGTCGAGCCGCGGATGGGTCTGCGGCGTGACGCCGGGGCGATAGCGGCCGATGAAGCCCCACAGGGTCTCGGCGTTCTCGGCGTTGGATGACGACACCAGCGTCAGCAGCATGGCGAAGGTGACCGGCATCTCCGACACCGGCGGATTGCCGGAATGCACGTGCCAGACCCCGTTCGACAGCTGCTGTCTCAGATCCTGGCGCCGATAGCCCTCCAGCAACTGCTGATACTCGTCGACCTGGCGCGGGATGACGTCGAAGTAGAGCCGCTTGGCCGCCTTCGGCTCGCGGTACATGTACAGTGCCAGGCTTTCGGTGCCGGCATAACGCAGCCATTCGTCGATGGTGAGGCCGTTGCCCTTGGACTTCGAGATCTTCTGGCCCTGCTCGTCGAGGAACAGCTCGTAGATGAAGCTTTCGGGCGGCGCACGGCCGAGCGCGCGGCAGATCTCGCCAGACAGCCGCACCGAGTTGATCAGGTCCTTGCCGGCCATCTCATAGTCGATGCCGAGCGCCACCCAGCGCATCGCCCAATCGGCCTTCCACTGGCACTTGACGCGGCCGCCGGTCACCGGCGTCTCGATGTGCTCGTCGGTGTCCGGATCGATGTAGGTCACCGTGCCGGCCGCAACGTCGCGCGCCACCATCGGGACCTGCAGCACCTTGTGGGTGCGGGGCGAGATCGGCAGGAACGGCGAATAGGTGGCGCGGCGCTCCGGCCCGAGCGTCGGCAGGATGATCGCCATCACCCGGTCATAGGCGGCCAGCATCTCCAACAGCGTCGCGTCGAAGCGTCCCGACAGATACATGTCGGTCGAGGACAGGAACTCGTACTGGAAGCCGAAGCGGTCGAGGAACGCCCGCAGCCGCGCATTGTTGGCGGCGCCGAACGAGGGATACTCGTTGGAGAACGGATCCGGGACCCGGCTCAGCGGCTCGCCCAGATGGGCGGCGAGCATATCCCGGTTGGGCACGTTGTCGGGCACCTTGCGCAGCGCGTCCATGTCGTCGGAGAACGCGATCAGCCGGGTCTTGATCTTGTCGTCGGTGAGCACCCGGAAGGCGTGGCGCACCATGGTGGTGCGCGCGACCTCGCCGAAGGTTCCGATATGGGGCAGCCCCGAGGGCCCGTAGCCGGTCTCGAAGATCACCGCGTCCTTGGGGGCCCGTTGCAAGCGCGCCACGATCTTGCGCGCCTCCTCGAACGGCCAGGCGTTCGAGCGCTCGGCGAGCTCGCGCAGATCGGCAGGCGGGGCATCGGCAATCGACATGAATGGGCTCCGGGACGCGGACACTAGAACAATTCCGGTAAGAAGCCTGCCGCGGATTTGAATACAAGGGCTCGAGATTAGGGTGTGGCGGCGCCGCAGTTTTCTCCCCTCCCCCACAAGGGGGAGGGAGTCGGCGCCTCATGGTCGCGCCCCAATCCGACGCTTGACGATCAAGATCTCAAAACGGGCTGACCGGAAAATAGCGCAGCCACAGATCGGTGAACTTGCCCTGCTCCCACACCCGGAACAGCGCCCAGTTCAGCGCCTGCCGGATGGTGTCGTTGCCCTTCTTGACCGCGATCCCGACGCCCTCGCCGAAATAGCGGCTGTCCATATAGGGGCCGCCCCGGAAGGTGCAGCAGCTGGCGGAATCAGTGCCGTTGAGCCAAAAGGCCAGCGACACCGCGTCGCCGAACAACAGATCGACGTCGCCCTGTCGCAGCGCCAGCCGCGCCGCTTCCGCGCTCGGATAGGGCTTGAGCTCGGCTTCGGTGAACAGCGCCTTGAGATAGGCCTCGTGGGCAGTGCCAACCACCACCGCCACCTTCTTGCCCTCCAGCTTCTCCGGCAGCGGATTGTCGATCGGGGAATCGCGGCGCGCCACGAAGCGGCCGGGGGTGCGATAGTAGGGATCGGTGAAATCGACCTTGGCTCGCATCTCCGGGGTGACCGCGATCGAGGCGATGACGCCGTCGCCGCGGTTCTCGTTGAGCGCCGGCAGCAGGGTCTCGAAGCGGCGCATCTGGATGGTGCAGGCGACCTTGATCTCCTCGCACATCATGCGGGCCAGATCGACGTTGAACCCCTGCGGATTGCCGTCCGGCCCGGCGAAATTGAACGGCGGATAGTCGATCTCGGTCAGGAAGCGGATCACCACCACCCGGCCGAGATCGGGCCGCTCCGGCCGCCGCCGCGGGTCCCAGAAGCCCGGCACCTGCACCGGCGGCTCGGCCCCGACCGCCTGCGCGGCGGCGGTACCGGCCCAAGGCGGCGCGAGCGCGAGAATGAGCAGGGCCAAGCAGGCCATGACCGCCACCAGCCAGCCGGCGGACCAGAAGCTTGGCACCTGGGGGCGCCGGATCGATGGGAACAGTATCATCACTTGCATCGGGAAGGGTCGGTTCATGCCAAGGCCCACAATCACTTGATTCCTTTGACACTGTATAGACCAATTGCGGCGTCGCGGCGGTGATGCGCCGGATCGGCCTCGTGATCACCCAATATGTAGGATGGGTTGAGCGCTCCAGGGCGATTACGCCCGTCTTCAACGGGCTATGCGATACCCATCAACCGCCGCTGATGGGTTTCGTAAGAACTCAACCCATCCTACGACCTCACGTTCGCAGAATCTGCTCGAAGCGGTCGATCAGCGGGGCCAGGCTCACGGTGTCCAGCTCCTCGCGGGCGATGATGTCGATGGTGACCGGGGACAGCGCCGGCAGGATGCCGGGCTGCTCGATGGTGAGCCCGACGGGCACCAGCGGACGCGGCAGCGGCAGATACCCCAGCCCCGCCATGGCGCCGGCGCGCCGCGCGATCGAATCGAAGGCGGTGAACACGATCTCGTAGGGCTGGTTGGCCTGCTCGAGCGCGTCCATGGCGATGCGATCGGGCAGCAGCACGTTAGGGGAGCTGACCAGCGGCACCGCGCGGCCGGGGTCGAAGACGAAATCCGGGGCCCGCACCCAGACCATCTCCTCCGACCAGGACCGCAACGGGTTGCTTCCCTGCGCATCGTCGCTCATCACCGAGGCCAGATCCAGATAACCGCTGCGGATGTTGCGCAGGAGCTCGGAGGAATGATCGCAGCATACCTGCAGGCGGGATTCCCCGATGGTCGCGGGGCCCTCGGTCAGTATGCGCTTGAGCTTGAGATAGGCGAAGATGTTGGGGAGGCCCAGGCGGATGACCGGCAGGGCGCGTTGCAGGCTGGCCGAGCTGACGATCTGGTCGTTGATCAGGAGGATGCGGCGTGCATATTTGAGCACCTCCTCGCCGCACGCAGTCAGGTTGACGCCGGCGACGTTGCGCTCGATCAGATCGCTGCCGATCAGCGATTCCAGCTTCTTCATATGGGCGCTCACCGCCGGCTGGGTGAGCTCGAACAGATGCGCCGCCTTGGTGAAGCTGCCGAGCTGATAGATGGCGACGAAAGTCCGCAACAGATCGGTCGGGATGTTGATTTTGTCGCTCGGCCCCACGATCTTCTCGTGCGCCGGCTCCGCAGCCGTGACCTTGCCGCCGGGACCCCGCCTGGTCTTGCGCATGAGATGACCCTTCTGGTCCGCTCGCAGCCGGCCGCTCGAACGCTCAGATGCCGGAATGTGTCATTCTACGCACAACCGGTGCCGGTCGTACATACGCGGCCGCGGCGGCATGGCGGTTCAGCCGACGGCGCTCAAAGTTGCCGGCGCAGGTCGGCGGCGGCCGCCTCCGGGGTGCGCTTCAAGCTGAAGGGCGAGACGAAGCGGCCCTCCTTGTCCATCAGATAGGTGATGGCGGTGTGATCCATGGTGTAGTCGCCGCCGTCCAGCGGCACCTTCTTGAAGTAGGCGCGATACTCCTTGGCCACCTGGGCGATCGCCGGCAGATCGCCGGTCAGGGCGGTCACGTGCGGATCGAAGCTCGACAGATAGTCCTTGAGCACGCCCTGGGTGTCGCGCTCCGGATCGACAGTGATGAACACCACGCGGGTGCGATCGGCGTCGGGGCCGAGCACCTGCATGATCTGCGAGATGTCGAACAGCGTGGTCGGGCACACGTCGGGGCAATGGGTGAAGCCGAAGAACACCAGCGACGGCTTGCCCTTCAGATCCTCCTCGGTCACGGTGCGGCCATCCTGATCGGTGAGCCGGAACGGCCCCCCGATGGCGGCGGCCTGGGGCGAGCCGGGCGCGGCCATGTGCTCGCGCACCAGCAAGAGGACGCCGAGCGACAGCACCAGGCCGGCCACGAAGGCGGCCAGCATGGCGAGGTTGCGGACATGGCGAATGGTCATGGTCGGGGCTCTCCAACGTCCCGGTCTCGAGCGCTCACAAGCATGCCGCGATCCCGGCCAGGATGGTCTCGTAGAACACCGCCGTGCCGTAATGGGCCCACAGCGCCACGGTCCCGGCGAGCAGCAGCACGACCGCCGCCGTCGCCACCGCCAGCGGGCGGGAAAAACGCGGCGCCGGAGCGGCCGCGCCATCGGGCATCGGGGTTCTGACCAGCATGCCCCTGAGATAGGCCCGAAGCGGCCGGGAGACAATACGGACGCAAGCCCCTAGTCGAGATCGCCGTAGGGGCGGCCCTCGTGGCCGCCCTCTTGCCATATGCGGGCGCCCACGAGGGGCGCCCCTACGAAAGGGGGGCGTGAACGCACCGCGTCGACGGCACGAAGGTTAAGAATGTCATTGCCGGACCTGTTCCGGCCATCTCAGTTACATCGCCCGGTGCGCCCGCGGCCTCACTCCGCCGCCCGCAACTGGCCGAGCTCGGCCTCGCCATCCGCCTTCTGCTCGGGTCGCCGCCGCCAGCCGATCTTGCTCAGATAAATGTAGATCACCGGCGTCGTATAAAGTGTCAGGAACTGCGAGAGCAGCAGCCCGCCCACGATGGCGATGCCGAGCGGGCGGCGCAGCTCGGAGCCTGCGCCGGTGCCGAGCGCCAGCGGCAGGCCGCCGAGCAATGCCGCCATGGTGGTCATCATGATGGGGCGGAAGCGCAGCAGGCAGGCCTCGTAGATCGATTGCTCGGGCGGCAGCCCGCGGGTGCGCTCCCCCACCAACGCGAAGTCGATCATCATGATGGCGTTCTTCTTCACGATGCCGACCAGGAGGATCATGCCGATCAAACCGATCAGCGAGAAGTCGTAGCCCAGCAGCATGAGGGCGAGAAAGGCGCCGACGCCCGCCGACGGCAGGGTCGAGAGAATGGTGAGCGGATGGATGAAGCTCTCGTACAGCATGCCGAGCACGATATAGACCGCGATGATGGCGGCCGCGATCAGGTAGGGTTGGGTGGCGAGCGACGTCTCGAACACCTTGGCGGAGCCCTGATAGACCGCGGTGAGCCCCGCCGGCTTGGCGCTGGTGCGCTCCACATTGGCGATCGCGGTGAGGGCGTCGCCGAGCGAATGCCCCGGCGCCAGGTTGAACGACAATGTCACCGAGGGAAACTGGTCCTGGTGGTTGATGGTCAGCGGCGACACCGACATCTCGGACCTGATCAGTGCCGACAGCGGCACCATCTGTCCGGTGCGGGTCGAGCGGACATAGAGCTTCTCCAGCGACGACGCATCCTCCTGGTAGCCCGGATCGACCTCGAGGACGACCTTGTGCTGGTCGAGCTGCCCGAACACGGTAGCCACGTTCCGCTGCCCGAAGGCATCATAGAGCGTATCGTCGATGGCTTGCGGCGTGATGCCGAAGCGGCCGATGGCGTCGCGGTCGATCTTCATCATCATGCGCGGGGCGCTGGCCTGCAGATCGCCGGTCACGTCCGCCAATTCCGGCAGCGCGGCGAGCTTGGCCAGCATGATCGGCGCCCATTTGAACAGCTCGGCGACGTCGGCATCCTGCAAGGTGTATTGATATTGCGTCTTGCTGACGCGCGCCCCGATCTGCACGTCCTGGCGGGCCTGGCCGAAGAAGGCGATCCCGGGCACATTCGTGGTCGCCCTGCGAAGCCGGGCGACCGCCTGGGTGGCGGTCGCGGTACGCTTGTTCATCGGCTTGAGCGCGATCATCATTCGACCGGTGTTGACGGTCGGATTGGCCCCGACCCAATAATACACGTCCTCGACATCACGGTCCGCCATCACCACCTTGGCGATCTCATGCACCCGCTCCACCATCGACGCGTATGAGACGTCCTGCGCCAACTCGACGGTCCCGGAAATGATTCCATTGTCCTGCTGCGGAAAAAATCCCTTCGGAATCGCCACATACAGGTAAACGGTAGCCGCCATGGTCGCTGCCATCACGGCCATCATGAAAAGTCGGTGGCGGAGCGCCCAGCGCAACGAGATATCGTAGACGCCGAGCGAGCGTTGGAACGCCGCCTCGAGCAGCTCGACGACGCGCCAATCCCGGCCGCCCTCCGGGCTGGCTCGCAACAACCATCCGCACATCGTCGGCGTCAAGGTGAGCGATACCAGCCCCGACATGAGAATCGCCATGCTCACCGTCACCGCAAACTCGCGGAACAGGCGTCCGATCAAGCCACCCATGAGCAGTAACGGGATGAAGACCGCCGTCAGCGACAGGGTCATGGACACGATGGTGAAGCCGACCTCGCGCGACCCGACCAGCGCCGCCTCGAGCGGGCGCTTGCCGCCCTCGATATGGCGGATGATGTTCTCCACCATGACCACGGCGTCGTCGATGATGAACCCGACCGCGATGGTAAGCGCCATCAACGACACGTTGTCGATCGTATAGTTGAACAGATACATGACGGCGCAGGTCGAAAGCAGCGAGACCGGAATGGTCACGCTCGGAATGACGGTTGCGCGGACACGGCGCAGGAACAGAAACATGACCAGCACGACCAGACCGATGCTCATCGCCATGGTGATCTGCACATCGCCGACCGAGGCGCGAATCGTCTGCGTCCGGTCGCCGAGAACCCTCATCCGGATGGAAGGCGGCAGCGTGCGCTGGAGGCCGGGCAATGCTTCCTTGATGAGCTCGACGGTCTGGTTGATGTTGTAGCCCGGCTGCTTGTCGATATCGATGATCACGGCCCGCTGGCCGCCGAGCCACGCGGCCTGCCGAATGTCCTCGACGCCGTTGATGGCCTTTCCGACGTCGCGAATCCGCACCGGCGCACCGTTGCGATATGCGACGATCACCAATTCGAACACCGAGGCGTCGAAAATCTGGTCGGTGGTATCGAGAGTCAGCGATTGCTTGGGGCCATCGAGGGTGCCCTTGGGCGCATCGACCGTCGCGGTTCCGATTACCGCGCGAACGTCCTCCAGACTGATTCCCATCGCCGATGCGATCGTCGGATTGATCTGGATCCGCACCGCGGGCTTCTGCTGTCCGTGGAAATCGACGACCCCGACGCCGCGAATACGGGATATCCGCGGGGCGAGATAATTCTCGACGTAGTCGTCCACCACCGAGATCGGCAGGTCCGCGGAGGTCACGGCGATAGACATCAGCTGCGCATCGGCCGGGTTCGCCTTCTCGTAGGTCGGGGGGCTCGGCAAATTCTTGGGCAGGTCGCCGCCGGCGGCGTTGATCGCGGTCTGGACGTCTTGCGCGGCGGCATCGATGTTGCGGCTGAGGTCGAACTCGACCTGAATGGCGGTGTGGCTGAGCGAGCTGGTGGAGCTCATGGCGGTGACGCCGGAAATCAGCGACAGCTGACGCTCCAGCGGCCCGGCGACGGATGAGGCCATGGTCTCGGCATTCGCGCCCGGCAGGCTCGCCGATATTCGAATGGTCGGAACATCGACTTGCGGCACGCCGGCGATCGGGAGCACGAAATAGGCGACCAGTCCGACCAGGGTCACACCGATCATCAGCAGCGTGGTGGCGATCGGTCGAACGATGAAGGGCGCGGAGATGTTCATCGCTGCATCCTGGGCCGTCAGCCGGGGGACCGGGCTGCGTCGGCGAGCACCTCGACGGTACTGCCGGCCTCGATCCGATATTGGCCGTCGGTGACGACCAGCTCGCCGGGCTGCAGTCCTTCATCGATAACCGCAGATGTCTTGTTCACGACGCCGGTCTTGATCGGCCGCTTCTGCACCTTTCGATCCGCACCGACAATGAAAGCATAAGCGCCATCAGGCCCGTATTGGACGGCGGTGATGGGCACCACGACCACGTTGCGAAGGACATCGAGCCGGGCACGGACATTGACGAACTGCCCGGGCCACAGCACCTCCTCGGTGTTGTCGAATACAGCCTTGTAGTTGATGGTGCCGGTCGACACGTTGATCGCATTGTCGATGACGGACAGCTTGCCGGCCGCCAAGTCCCGGCCGGCGGAATCCTGGGCCGTCACGCCGATGTCGCCGCTCTTCAGCCCGGCGCGAATCCGTGGGAGCGAATCGGCGGGCAAAGCGAAAACCACGAAGATCGGATGCACCTGGTTGACGGTGACGATCCCGGTCAGATCGGCGGCGCGTACGATGTTGCCGGCATCGACCAGGCGGGTGCCGGCCCGCCCGTCGATCGGCGCGCGGATGTGGCTGTAGTCGAGCTGCACCTGAGCGCTGTCGATCGCGGCCTGGTCGGCTTTCACGGCGGCCTCGATCTGCGCCACCAAGGACTTGGCGGTGTCGAGCTGCTGGGTACTGGTGGCGCCGGTCTTGGCGAGCCGCACGGCGCGGTCGAGATCGAGCCGGGCATTGTCCAAGAGCGCCTGGTTCTTGAGCTTGTTGGCCTGCGCCTGCGCGAGCGCGGCCTCGAACGGCGCCGGGTCGATCTCGACCAGCACATCGCCGGCATGAACGTCCTTGCCCTCGGAGAAATTGATCTTGACGATCTGGCCGTCCACCCGCGAGCGCACCAGCACGCTGTTCAAGGCCTGCACGGTGCCGAGTCCGCTTAGCTCGAGCGGAATGTCGGTGCGCTCGACCTTGCCCGCCATGACCGGGATGGCGGGCGCGGGAGCGCGCGGAGCGGACGGCGCGGCCGCGGACCATAAGCCGCGGCCGAGCCCGAGATAGGCCAAGCCGCCGCCAGCAACGAGCACCAGCACGATCAGCCGCCAGCCGCGCATGTCGATCCGTTTGCCCCCGCCAAGGCCTAATGAATACAGCAATCCGGCGACGGTTGCCAAGGATGCGCGGGAAAGGCGTGGCGGGCTTCAGAGGCCGGAAAGACCTGCGGAAATCGCCGCCGGATTAAGGTTACGCGCCGATAAAGGTCCCGCCCCGGGCCGCGCATGGTAGATGAATAGGGCGCTATTATTGGATCATTGCCATGTCGAAAATCGAGATGCGCGGCCCGCCGGCCGCGGATAGTGCGGACTGGAACCATGCCTGGGACGTGGTGTCCCAGTTGGCGGCGGCACGCGGCACGACATTGCGCGAGCTAAGCGAGGATCAGGCGGCGCCCCCTCGCCCAGCGTCCGATGCGGGAACCAGTGCCGATTCCGTTGCGGATGCGGCGCCGCCCTTTGCGCCGGTCGCGCCCGATCAGCTAACCCGCGATATCGCCGAGATCGCGCAGGCCGCGACGGCGTTGCGGTGGGCGGAACCGCGTGTCGAGCTCGCGCCCGATCAGCTCGCCCGCGACATGGCCGAGATCGAGCAGGCAGCCGCGGCCCTGCGGCGGGCGGAGCCGGCGCTCGAACCGCGCCCCCCGGACACCCCGGCCGCCTTCGACACGCCGGCCTCGCGCTCGGTCTGGCCGTTGGTCTGCGTCATCTGGCTCGTCGCAGTGCTGGTGGTGTCGAGCGCGATCGGCGCGGTCGTGCTGTTGGTCCGCTAGGTCGAGCCAACATCGAGGGTTCCGCTTAACCTCCCCCTGAAAGGGGGAGGTCGACCCGCGAAGCGGGTCGGGAGGGGGTCCCGCGTCAACCACACATTCTGCCAGGAGGCGAGACCCCCACCCGGCGCCTTCGGCGCCACCCTCCCCCTTGCAGGGGGAGGGAAAGAGCCGAGCTTGCCGCACGATCTTAGCTCACTCGGCCAATGCACGATCCGCTCGGCACGCGGCCACAAGCCTCGCGCCGGAAAAAATGCTATCTGTCCCGCAGGTTCCTCGTCACATGAGGAATCCCGTTCGAAGGGAGGATTGCATGAAACGCATTCACTTGGTCGCTGCGGCTATCGTGCTTGCCGCGGCCAGCTACGGCGCGGTGCCGGCGCGCGCGGCGGACATCGTCGCCGATTGGACGACGCTGCAACTGCCGCCGCCGCCGACGTTGAAGCCGGTGACGCTCGACCCCAAGACCACCGCGCTGCTGCTGTTCGACTTCATGAGCACGAATTGCAACGAGCGCCCGCGTTGCGTCGAGGCGGTTCCCAAGCTCAAGGCCCTGATGGACCGCTCCCGCGCGGCCGGCATGCTGGTCGCCTACACCCTGCCGGGCAACGGCAAGATCATCGATCCGGGCATTGCCCCCCATGACGGCGAGGTGGTCGACCAAAAGCAGGGCGGCCCCGACAAGTTCCTGGGCAGCGACCTCGATCAGCGCCTGAAGGACCACGGCATCAAGACGGTGATCCTCTGCGGCACGTCGGGGCAAGGCGTCGGTCTCGGAACCGGCACCGCGGCGGCGCAGCGCGGCTATTTCGTGGCCTATCCGGTGGATTGCCTGCCGTCGGAGAGCGCCTTCCGCGAGGCCTATGCGGCCTGGCACATGGCCGGCGGCGGACCGCCGGTGACCACCAAGTGGGTGACCGTCACCCGCAGCGACATGATCAAGCTGGAGGCTGCCAAGCCGTAATTTGGCGATCCGGCAGCGTCCGCCCCAGGTTGCGGGGTCGGACGCTGCCGCGTAGCGGCCGCGCTGTCTTCACTTCTGCGCCTGCGGGAAATATTTCGGATCGGGCGCCCGCTGCCCCTTCTTGGTGGGCATCAGATATCCGTCGCCGCTCACCAGATAATATTCCTTGCCGATGGTGACATAGCCGGTGCCTTCCAGGCACGTCTCGCGGCTCCAGTTCGGATATTTCTCCTTGCCGTGCCGGTAGGTCTTGTCGACGGTCCAGGGCCGCGTCAACGCGTGATCGTGGACTGTGATCACGTCATGCAGAATGGCCGGGTCCTTCTTGTCGACGAAGAATCTTTCGTTGAAGGTCGATTCGTTGTCGAAGTGCAGAGGAATCCCCGAGGCATCGTAGGTGCGGGGTCCCTTGAACGGCCCGCGGGTCTCGACCTCGAGTACGTCATAGACACCATCGCCGTCCTCATCGACCCATTTGCCGATCGAGAAGCCCTGATAGGTCGGCTCCAGGTCGGTGGGCCAGGGTCGTCCATCGGTGAAAACCCGCCGCACATCGGTGCCGGCCAGAATATAGGTCGTATCGGGCGTTATGATGTATTCCTGCGTTCCCGCCGACATCATGGTCGGCATGCCGGCCGGAAAGCATGAGGCGTGATACAGGAACAGGCCTTGGCCACCCAGCGCCAGCTCGGCCAGGTTCTCCTGATAGATCTTCTGGTATTCCTCCGTCAGCGGAGCTTCCTGCTTCACCCCGAACGACTTGTTCGGATCGAACCGCAATTGCTGGCCCGGCAGGCGTGGGATCACGGTGATCCACTCGCCTTTCCAGCTGGGGTATTTCTTGTCCTGTGCCCTTGCGCCGCCGACCGTGACCGTCAGTACGGCGGCCAGAACCAGTACCTCGAACATCCTTCGATTGACCATCATCGCTCTCCCAGCATTTGTCGGACCACTTGCCTGATCGCAAAGCACGCGACACCCACCCGCGGGGCAAGGATATGACGCCGGCCGCGCAAAGGGAACGGCTCCGGCATGCGGCCGGGCGGTCCGTGCCGCCGCAATCCCTCCGGGTATTCTTGCGCCACTGCCGCGGGGCAATTCCGCCGGAATGGCCGCGCCGCGGTTTGTCTTGCGGAGCCGGCGGAGTAGGATCGCGGCAGGCGCCGCCCGCTCGGGCCCCCAGAGCCCGGCGAAGGTTCGCCCCACAGGGAGGGTCTCCAATGCCGATCGACGACCAGGCCACCAGCCGCCGCAGATTTCTGCAATTCCTCGCCGCGAGCCCGCTGCTGGCGGGATCGGATCTCGCCGCCATGGCGGCCGAGACGCCGTCGCGGCTGCCCGATCCCATGATCTGGGCGCCGCGCACGCTCGACAAGCTGATCACCTCGCCGAAGGAAGCCATCAACATATTCGATTTCGAGCCGGTGGCGGCGAAGAACATTCCGCCGGCGCATTTCGGCTACATGACCGGCGGCGTCAACGACGACGTCACCCTGCGGGCCAATCGCGAAGGCTTCCAGAAATTCCAGCTGCGGCCGCGACGTCTGGTCGACGTCAGCAAGGTCGACATGTCGACCGAGATTCTCGGCGTGAAATACAACTCGCCGATCTTCCTGTCGCCCTCCGGCGGGCACAAAGGCTATCACCCCGACGGCGAGCCCGCGGTCGCCGCCGCCGCCAAGACCGGCGACCACCTGATGATCCTGTCGACACAGGCGACCACCTCGGTCAAGGACGTGATCGCCGCCCGCGGCAAGCCGATCTGGTCTCAGCTCTATGCGACCAACAAGTTCGACGTCGCCAAGCACCATGTGCTGAGCATGCAAGCCCAGGGCTCGATCGCGATCGCCGTCACGGTCGATAGCAACAGCAACCGCCTGCAGGAGCAGGGCTTGCGGATGCGCCGGATCGATACCCGCGAGTGCAAAGGCTGCCACGACGACAGCAGCATGGCCACCTCGCTGCGCGACAAGCCGATGTACGACGGCGCCGACCTGTCGGGGATCACCAGCATCCGCTCCTCGGCGATGAGCTGGGACTACATCAAGCGGCTGCGCGACGTCACCAAGCTCAAGATGGTGCTCAAGGGCATCATGGCCTGGGAGGACGCCAAGATCGCCTCGGAAGCCGGCATCGACGCCATCATCGTCTCCAACCATGGCGGGCGCGCCGACGACAACGGCCGCTCCACCATCGAGGCGCTGGGGGAGATCATCGAGGCCGCCGGTCCGATGCCGGTGCTGGTCGACTCCGGCTTCCGCCGCGGCACCGACATCGTCAAGGCGCTCTGCATGGGCGCCAAAGGCGTCGGCGTGGGGCGGCCCTATCTGTGGGGGCTCGGCGCCTTCGGCCAGCCCGGCGTCGAGCGCGCGCTGGAGCTGCTGCGGCTCGAGCTCCTGGCCGCCATGCAGCAGGTCGGCGCGCCCTCGCTCAAGCAGCTGGTGCCCACGATGGTAAAGCACGTCTGAGCGTGGCGAGGGCTTCGGGCCGGCCCGAAGCCCTCTTACTCGAAGTTGTCCTTGATGACGCTTGCGCCCGGGGCGGCCCGAGGAGCGGACTGGATCCGGGTCGGCACCGTCGGGTCGATATCGGCATTGTCCACGCCGGCCGATTCGACGATCAGCGGGGCCGTCCGCAGCGTGGTGGCGAGCGGAATGTGCTCCTCGACCAATTGACGCATGCGCGCGTCGCGCTCGGCGTTGGAGGTCCCGCCGAGCACCACGGCGACCACGTATTTCTTGCTGCGGTGGACCGACAAAGCCAGATTGTATCCGGAGGCCTCGGTGTAGCCGGTCTTGATGCCGTCCACGCCGTCCAGATGTCCGAGCAGGCCGTTGTGATTGTGGAGATCCTTGCCGCGATAGCGGTAATTCGGCAGCGAGAAATAGGCATAGTAGCCCGGGAACCGGTCCAGGATGGCGCGACCTAGGATGGCCTGGTCGCGGGCCGTGGTGATCTGCTCGTCGTCGGGCAGGCCGGAGGCGTTGACATAGGTGGTGCCGGTCATGCCGAGCGCCCGCGCCTTGCGGGTCATGAGCTTGGCGAACTCCCCCTCGCTGCCGCCGAGCGTTTCGCCGACCACCACCGCGGCATCGTTCGCCGATCGGGTGACGATCCCGCCGATCGCATCCTCGACCGTGACGGTCTGAGCGGCCTTGAGGCCGAGCCTGGTCGGCGGCTGGACCGCGGCCTTGGCGCTGACCGGCAGCGGCGTATCGAGCTTGAGCGCGCCGGCATCGAGCTGCTCGAACAGCAGATAAAGCGTCATGATCTTAGTCAGGGAAGCCGGATGACGCGGCTCGTCGGCATTGACGTCATGCAGCACCTGCCCGGAATTGCCGTCGATGACGATGTCGGCATAGGGCGGGCGATAGGCCGAGCCGTGAACGGCATGGGACCGGGAGCCACGCGCTTCCGCGCGCCCGACGGCCGCGGCGCTCAATGCCGCCAGCACCGCAACGACGGCGATCCGATGCAAGGTCGCCGCGCGATCGACGCTCACGGCGCCGGCACCGCCGGGTGCCGGGCAGTCGGCCACCGCGAATACCGGCCTGCCGGAGGCTCGACCAGCCGCATTGAAGCAATCCCCCGATCACTCTCGCCGTGGCCGGCATGTTAGCGGCACCCGCCATGACGTGGAAGCCCGAATGGCAAGCATGAGTGGAGATGTCCGGGGCCTTGTGGACATCCCGGCAACACCACCGCGGAACGGCTCCGGCCCGACGGGGCGAGATCACGATAGTACGCCGCGGGGATACCGTCCTGACAGCGGGGGCACAGCCTTGTAAGCTTTGCCGGATGAAGTGCGCGATGCGTTACACCACCGGCAGAGAGGCCCCCATGAATTGTCGCGAATTCGTCCAGTCCTCCGCGGCCACGGTGGCGTGGAGCCTGGCTCCGGGCATCGCGCTTTCAGCAGGCGCGGCCGACGGCCTGTGGCATCAGCGGCCGTTGCGCATCTATCATCCCAATCCGCGGGAATTCGAGCTGCGGACGCTCGACGTGAAGCGGTTCGTGGCCGGTTGCCGGGCGACCGAGGCGGAAGCGGTCGTGATCAGCGTCGGCGGCGTCTACGCCTTCTATCCGAGCGCCGTGAAGTACCACCATGTCAGCGAGGTGGTGGGCGACCGCGACCTGGTCGGCGAGATCGCCGCTGCCTGCCGCGAGCAGAACTTGCGGGTGATCGCACGGGTCGATTTCGCCAAGGCCCGCGAGGAGGTGTGGCGCGACCACCCGGAATGGTTCCGGCGCGATCCCAAGGGCGCCTTCGTCAAGCGCGACAGCTATTATGCGGCCTGTCCGCTGGGCGGCTACGAGAACGCCGAATTCGCCTTCCCGGTGATGCGCGAGATTCTCCAGCGCTATGCGGTCGACGGCTTCCATCTCAATGCGGGCGGGTTCGACAGCTATTGCCATTGCGCCAATTGCGAGCGGGCCTTTGGCGGCAAGCCGCCGGCGAGTGCCGAGCCGGACCCGGCCGCCTGGCGGGCGTTCCTGCGCTGGCGGCGCGAGATCATCAGCGGACAGATGGCGGGCTATTATGACGTGATGCGGGCCGTGAACCCGCAAGCCTTCTTCATGGCCGAGCTGTGGGGCGCGGAGCGGCCGGATTCGGCGCTTTCAGCCGGCTACCACCTGCCCTCGCTGGTGCGGCACAATTCTTTCAGCGAGCTCTTGTTCACATCGGCCGAGCTGCGGACCGCGCGGGACTCGCGGCTCTGGGTCGGCCTCTCTGCCGATCAGGCCCAGGGCGCGGGCGGGCGGCCACTGATCAACATCAAGATGGAGATGCGCGATCTGCGCCTGAGCCAGACTTTCATGCCGCCGGCCGAGTTCGCCCGCTGCGCCTACCAGGCGCTCGCCCATGGGGCCGGGCTCAAGCTGGTGACGCTGGCCATTCCGGAGCGCGTGCTCGATGCGCGCACTCTGCCGCAGGCGCGCGACGTCTTCGCCTTCATGAAGCAGCAGGCGGAGGTCTTCGACACCATGGAGCCGCTGGCGTCGACCGCGCTGGTGTGGCCCGAAGGGGCGTTGCTCGAAGGCGCGGCAATGGCCGGCAAGACTGCCGAGGCGCTGCGCGCGGAAGCGCTCGGCCTCTACACCGGATTGAAGCTGCGGCACGTGCCGCTCGCCATCATTTACGACGAGCAGATTTCGGCCGAACGGCTGCGCGGCTTCGAGGCGCTCGTGCTGACGACCGCGACGTGGCTGTCGGAGACCCAGGCGCAAGCGCTGGCCACATGGGTGCGCGAGGGCGGGCGGCTCATCGTCTTCGACAGCCCGGCGGCCGACCCGGCCGGCTTTCGCGCCTTGCCGAGCGCGCTCACCGAGCTCATCGGCGGCACCTGGACCCAGACCAGCAAGCGCGCCCGTTACACTGCCCTGGTCGCGGAGCCGGCGCCGGCTGGCCTGCAGGGCCTCGGGCCGCTACCGCTCACCCTGCCGTACCGCGAGGTGAAGGCAAGCTTGCAGGCGCAGGTCTGGTATCGGGCGGCCCATTCCGACGATGCCGCCGCGCCGGAGGACATCGAGGATCTGCGCGTCGCCGAAGATCCCATCATCTTGCGCGCCGCGGCGCAGCGCGGCAGCGTCTTCTACATCGCCACCGGCCTGGGCCAGATGATCGAGCGGCTCGGCCATGGCGATTACGTGATCCTGCTCGATGCGATGCTGCGGCACGGCGCCGAGAAACCGCCGATGCTGATCAGCAACGCTCCCGGCACCGTGGATGTGACGCTCGCGCGCTGGCGGCATGGCCAAGTGGTCCAGATGGTCAACAGCACCGGCCCGGCGCCGCTCGATGCGGTCATACGGCTCGGACCGATCGAGACCGACATCGCCTGGGAGGGGCCGGCGACCGTGGAGCTGGTCACCCAAGGCGAAGCCACGCAGATGTTGCCGGCCGCGCGCGGGAATGGGCGATTGCGTTTCACCATCCCGTGGCTGGACGCCTATGCGCAAATCGTGATCCGGGGCTGAGCATTGCGCGCATGCGGTAAGCTTGATCGTGCGCCGGCCGCCGTCGTCAATTGGCGGCGGCGCTCTTCTTGTAGAGACCATCGATATAGCCGCTCTGGTCGAGCGCGGCGACGAAGCTCGGGTCGGTGAAGGCCTCAGGCTTGCGGCTCGTCATCTCGCGCCAGGTGTAGACGGTCTGCATGGCGCGGAGCCCCTCGATCGACGGATAGGGCTTGCTCGGCTGCCGCGCCGCCTCAGCATAGACCGCCTCGAGCTTCACCGGATCGGTGATGCCGTACCACTTGCTCATCGAGGCGAACGCCGCCGCCTTGTCGGTCTTCATCAGCGCGATCGCCTCCACGGTGGCCTTCATGAAGCGCGCCGCGGTGTCGCGGTTGCTCGGCAGCCATTCGGCGAGCGCATTCACGCCCGAGCCCGGCATCACGAAATGATAGGGGCCGAGATCGACCAGATCGCGCAGCCCGAGCTTCTTGGCCTCGGTGAGCGCGATGTCGGTGCCCGCAAAGGCGTCGACCAGGCCCTTGACGATGCTTTGCGGACCATTGCCGCTCGAGAGCATCGAGACGTCGCGCTCCGGGTTCCAGCCCATGCTGCGCAGGAACATGACCATCGAGAAATGATCGAGCGCGCCGAGATTGCCGTAGCCGATGCGCCTACCCTTGAGGTCTTCCGGCCTGGTGATGTCGGCGCGGCTGATGACATGGAAGCGCGACACGTCGTCGGTGGTGGCCAGGATGACGCGGTGCGGCGCGGTCGCGACCGAGGTCATGCGCACCATGGTGGGGCTGCCGCCCCCGATATTGATCTCGCCGACCACGCTCTTGACGTTCTCGGGCGGAACGATCACGCCCGATCCGCGCACCGCCTGCGCCGCCCCCGGCGTGATGAACTGGCTGACCTTGAGGCCGTTGCGCACATAGATGCCGTTGTCGGCGGCCATGATGAACGGCAGCTTGGTGAGCGACACGTCGCCGAGCTCGACGGTGAGCGGAATGAGCTTGTCGGCAGCTCCATCCTGGGCGCGCGCGGCGCCCGGCAACGCCAGCGCGGAAGCCGCCAGCAGCAGGAATGCGGACCATCGCAGGGAGTGAAACGGCAAGGCCTCGTTCATGGCGATCCCTCTCGATCGGATGTGGGGCGACGTATTCGGCTAGAAGCCGTTCTGCGGGCAACCGTCGCGCACGCACAGGCATTGGTGCTGCGCGATGTTCTGGTACGGCCTGGTGTTGTCGGCGCAATCGAGCGGAATGCGGTCATAGCAACGAAAGTGGGCGCCGCAGGCCGCCATGTAGCCGGCCTGCACGCCTGCCGCCTCGGAGACGGGATTGCTCAGCCGGTGTTTCGTCGTCTTGTGGCTCGCCGCCGGACCCTGTTGCGCCAGAGCCGGGGCCGCGATCGCCAGCGCCGCAATCAGGGTACCGGCGCGGATCAGAGCAGGCATCGTCGTCTCCCGTGGTCGCGCGCGCCCTCGAGCAGCCTCACTTCTGCGTTTGTCCGAAATATTTCAAGTCCGGCGCTTTCTGGCCCTTCTTGGCCGGCATCAGCAGGCCGTCGGCCGCGATGTAGTAATTGTCGTTCTGGATGCGGACATGCGGGTTGTTCTCGGTGCAGACCGCCTCCAGCCAATTCGGCCTGGGATCGGGATCGCGCGCGTATCTCTTGATCACGGTCCAGGGGCGGGTCAGCGCATCGTCGAACGTGGTGATCTCATCCAGCAGCAAGTTGGGGTTGGTCTTGTCCAGGTGCAGGCTTTCCTTGACGATGGTCTTGTTGTCGCTGTGCAGCGGCAAACCGCTGGTATCGTAGGCGCGCGGCCCCTTCATGTGGCGGGTCTCGATCTCGAGCGTGTCGAAGCGGCCGACGCCATCGCTATCGATCCAGCGGCCGATCGAATAGCCGGCGAAGGTCGGCTCGATCTCGCTCGGCCAATCGCGACCGTCGGTATAGACCCGGCGGTTGTCGTGGATGTGGCTCAAGAGGAAGAAGCTGGTGGCGGGCGTGATCACCACCTCCATCGACTCGAACACGTTCATGATCCGCGGCATGCCGGGCGGCAGGCACATCCAGGACGGCTCGGTGCCCATGCCGCCAGCCTTCTGGTCCGCGATATTCCACTCGAACAACGCCTGATATTCCGGCGTGAGCGGCGCCTTGTCGGGCGCGCGCACCCAGACCGGCCGCTCGCCGTCCGGCCTTTGCCACCTGCCCTTCCAGTCCGGATATTTCGATTCGTCGAACGCCTGCACGGCGCCCGCCAGCATGCACAAGCCGGCCGCCAGCGTCGCCGACGCGATCCAACCGCGGTGAGCCATGATGAATTCTCCTGTCGTTCCCCGCGCACCGCCGTGAAGCCGGCGCACATGTTTATCGATTGCCGCCTTTACTTCTTCGCCTGATCGAAGTAGCGCAGGTCCGGCGGCTTCTGGCCCTTCTTCACCGGCATCAGGTAACCGTCGGCGCTCAGCATGTAGGTGTCGCCGCCGATGCCCACATGCGGGTTGCTCTCGACGCAGGAATCCTCCGGCCACACGTATTTCGGATTGGCATTGCGCTTGTATACCTTCATCACCGTCCACGGGCGGATGAGCGCGTGATCCTCGACGGTGATCTCGTCGTGCAATGCGTTGCGATCGCTCTTGTCGAGATAAATCCGCTCGCGGATGATGCTCTGATTGTCGGGATGCAGCATCAGGCCGGTATTGTCGTAGACCCGCGGTCCGTTGAAGCTGCGGGTCTCGACCTCGAGCGTGTCGTAGCGGCCGGAGCCGGTGGTATCGAGCCATTTCCCGATCGAGTAGCCCGTGAAGGCGGGCTCAGCATCGGCCGGGAAGCTGCGCCCATCGGTGAAGATGCGGCGATACGAGTCGTTGCCGTCGTCGATCAGCATATAGGTGGTCTCAGGCAGGATGACGATCTGGATCGGCGCGTAGCCGTTCATCATCGCCGGCATGCCCCAGGCGAGGCACTTATAGACCGTGTGGTCGCCCTGCCCGCCGGCGGCCTGGTCGGCCAGGCTCGCGAGGTAGAGCTTCTGGAATTCCGGCGTGAGCGGCGCCTCCTGGGCGAGCCCGCGCGGCTTGCTGTTGTCGAACCGCGGCGCCGCACCGCCGGTGCGCTCCCAGGCGCCGCCGAGGTCCGGATATTTGGCGTCGTCGAACGCCCGGACTGTGCCGGTGGTGGCCGACAGCGCCGCCGCGAGCACGAGCGCGCCGATGAAACTCCGATCCCGCATGACTGTCCTCCCATGAAACGCATGTCATTCGCGCGGCGGAACGCGCCTGCCGCCCGATGACGGCCGCGGCCGGAAAAGGCCGCTACGATCCGGTGCGCTTATTTTCATAGGATGGTGGCCGTCCGGCACCGGGCTGTCAACGACCACAGTTGGTGTCCGCCGGCGGTCGCGCCATGATTTCGAACCGCTCCGAAATCGGCGCCAACGGCCGCACCCGGGCAGCTCAATAAGCGTTGCGGTAGGAGGCCCGGGAAATCACGGTGCGGACGAGAATCTGCAGATCGAGCCACACAGACCAGTTGTCGATGTAGTACAGGTCGTGCTCGACCCGCGCCCGCATCTTGTCGTCGGTGTCGGTCTCGCCGCGCAGCCCGTGGATCTGCGCCCATCCGGTTATACCCGGCTTGACGTTGTGCCGGCGCGCGTAGCTGGAGATGCGCCGCTCGAACTGGCGGTCGTGCGAGAGCGCATGCGGCCGCGGTCCCACCAGCGACATCTCGCCCTTGATCACATTGAGGAGTTGCGGAACCTCGTCCACGTTCAATCGCCGCAGCCAGCGTCCGATCCGGGTGACGCGCGGATCGTCCTTCCTGGCCTGGCGTATGTCCGGGCCATCCTCGCAGGTCCGCATCGAGCGAAACTTGATGATCTGGAACGGCTTCTGGTTGAATCCGAACCGGCGCTGCAGGAAGAAGACCGGGCCGCAGCTGTCGAGCTTGATGAGAACGGCGGTGGCGACGAGCATCGGGGTGAGCACCAGCAGCGCCGCCGACGCGAGCAGCAGATCGAGGGCGCGTTTCTCCAGCAATTCCACGCGCGACAGCGGCATGCGCCGCAGCTGCAGGCTCGAGATCGGACCGATCTTCACCAGCTCGACCTGCTCGAAGCGGTCCAAAATGTGCTCCGGGCCGAGATGGACCTCGGTCGGAAGCTTGCGCAGGGTATCGGCGCAGCGGTCGATCGTGCCGGTGTCGTGCCAGGGCATCACCAGGACGATCGCCTCCGGCTGCAGGGCGCGCGCGCCGGCTACCACCTGGTCGAGATCGCGCGCCAGCGCCTGCTCGCGTGCCGCTGCCGGCGCCTGCGCCTCGACCGGCGTCAGGAAATGACAGCCCACGATGTTGATGCCGAATTTCCGCGGATGGTAGCGGGTGACGAAGTCCTCGATGTTGCGGCCGGCGCCGACCAGAAAGATGCGCTGCGCCGAGATCAACCCGCTGCGGCTGCCGAGCACGGACATCCGGACATAAGCGTAGCGAAGCGCCAGCAGCGCGCAGATGGTGAGGCCGTAGAACAGGAGCATCCAGCCGCGCGAATAGACGACCGTGATCTGCTCCAGGAAGCCCAGCGCCATCAGGCAGACGAAGGTCACGTTCCAGAGCTGGATCGATCGGCGCAGATGCGGCTTGAAGACGAAGAAATTCGGCAGGCTGTACTCGCCGCGGAACAGGTTTGCGGTCACGAACACGACGGCGGAGAGCAATCCGACCTTTAGATAGTTAACGGCATCGCCGGCATATTGGTGAACGGCCAAGTGATAGGAGATGCCGGTCAGCCACGACATGGCGGTAATCACGGCAAAATCGGCGATGAGGAACCCACCGAGGACGGTGGTCCGCGCCAGCGAGGTCCACCGCGGCAGCAGCCGGCTTGTATCAATTCGGGAAGCAAGAGCGTGCGGTTGGTGAAAATTCATGTGCGGTTTCGATCGAGGGCTCGCCTGTTGCCCGGTCGCGCACGCGGATCTGTGCGAGATCGGAACAACCGATTGCATCCACGATCAATGCAGCGAGAAGCATGCCAGGCAGGCCGCACCAAGCTCGGCGAGCGCCCGCGCGCGCCGGCCGGTATCACGGCGACCATGGCCGCGGCGAAACGGTCGTGCCCGGCACCGCCGGGCCGAACGCCGCCTCAGGCCGGCTGGATCAATCCTCGACCTCGAAGCGGGCGGTGAACCGCAGCCCGCAGGCCGCCATGGCGAAGACGAACCACATCGGGCTCACGCGGCTGAGAAAGAACGCCTCGAACGTGCCGAGATAGAGCGAGAACAGCCACAGCACCAGGAAGAACCGGGCAAATTCCGCGTTCGGCACGGTGTCGAGCCTGCGGTGGAAATCCCGCAACGGCGCGGCCAGGAAGGCCAGCACCACCAGCCCCAATCCGGGCAGCCCGATGGTGAGGGCGAGATCCACGTAGCTGTTGTGGCTGGTGGCCACATCGACCATCCACTTGGTCGAAGTCCTCGGCTCCGAAGCGCACGGCGTCGGAATACCAGAACGCCTCGAAGCCCTGGCCCTTCCAGGGATGCGCCGCCAATGCGTCAATCGCAAAGCTCCAGATCTCGGTGCGCCCGGTGAAGGTGACGTCGATCGGAAGCGCGCTCAGGAGCGCGCGCGCCGCCTCGCTGGTGATGGAGCCTACCGTCAGGAAGCCGATGAGGGCCAGCGGTCCGAACGCCGCCAGCGCTCTTGCCGGGAGCGAGCGGGCGCGATCGACCATGACAGCGATCACCGCGACCACGAACAGCATCCCCAGAGCGCTCTTGCCGCCCGAGCCGACCAGGAAGACGAGGGCCGCGATCGAGATCGCAACACCGATGATCGGCCTTCCTGTCCGGGCCGCGAACCAGCCCACATAGACGAACACCGCCATCATGCCGGCGGCGGCGTTCTTGTGGCCGTAGATGCCGCGCCAATCGCCGGCGATCTCCGGCTCGATCAGGTCGTTGGCCTGATGGATCGTCAGGTGCGGCACCAGCAGCACCCCGAGATAGGACAGCACCAGGACGAGCGCTGCGATGCCGAGCATCAGGACGGTGAAGTGCTTGAGCCCGCGCGTCAGCCAAGGCAACATGGCGGCGAGCAGAAAGGTCGCGAAGCTCAGGACGAAACGGCGCGCCGACACGCCCGGATCGATCGAAAGGGCGACCGACACCGCCAGCAGCCAAGCCAGCAGCAGCAGATTTTCGCCCGTGGCGAGCGATCGCAGCAGGAGGCCGGCGGTCCGATGCAGCAACAGACCGGCGGCGCCGAGCAGCAGGAACAGCGTCAGATAGGTCGCGGTCTCGTTGCCGCTCGAAAGCTCCAGCAATCTGGGATCGCCGAGATCGGCGAACGGCGTCAGCGTGACGAAGACCATCAGCAGAATGGCCACCGCCACGCCGTCGCGCAGCGACTGCGAAAGTCCTTCATCGAGCGGCAGGCTGTCGGAGGTGGCGACCGGGGTGATGTTCTGCATGGGGCGGATCGGGTGCTCTTGCAGCCGGATCAAACCGCGGCGCCGGCCGGGGCCGGGTGGCGCATCGATTTTCCGGTCGCGGCCACGTCCAAAGCGGCGACGAACCGGATGGCCGCCGGAACCTTATAGTTGGCCAATGCGGCGCGGCAGGCCGCCAGAATCTCGCGCTTGACCTCGTCGGCCCGGGCATCGGCGGGCTCGCCCTGCGTTTGCAGGACCACGTCCGCGATGACGATCGATCCGGTGATCAGGTTTCGGCGCGAGCGCACCAGCGATGCCCGCACTTGCGGATGTCGGTTGATGACCGCCTCGACCTCCTCGGGATGAACCTTGAGCCCGCCGACATTGATGATCCCGCCGCGCCGGCCGACGAAATAGCAGCGCTCGCCCCGCGCCTCCACCAGATCGCCGGTGTCGATGAAGCCATCCGCATCCGTGAGCGCCGCCGCATCCGACCCGATATAGCAGGCCGCCGCGCGCGCGGAGCGCACGCGCAGCGAGCCGTCCGACACCTTGATGTCGACCTCGCCGCCGCCCGGTCCGATCAGGCGCGCCGGAAATCCCTCGTGCCCGTCGGCGACCTCGAATCCGACGCCGACTTCCGTCAAAGCATAGGCATGCACCAGCCCGGCCGTCGGATAGCGCGCGCGCAGCGCATCAAGCAAGGCCTGGTCTGCGATCTCGCCCGACAAACGGATGTAGCGCGGCGAGATCGCGCGGCAGGACGCATAGGCGAGCGCGTTGCGCCACTGCGAGGGCGTTCCGGAAATATGCGTGACGCCGAGCGCGCCGGCACGCTCGAGATAGCTGCCCATGGGCTCCTCGGCATCCGAGAGCACCAGCGAGCCGCCGCAAAGGAGGCTGCGCAGCAAGATCTGCAGCCCGCCGAAGCGGCGGATGTCGTAGAACGTGCCCCATATGACCGGGGCCTCCGGCCGGGCGACCGGCTCGATGGCGTCGGTCAGGCTCTGCAGGCAGTGCAGCACCATTTTGGGCGCGCCGCCGGTTCCCGAGGTCAGCATCACCCACTCGGTCCGCTGGTCGCGGAGGCACCGCTGGTCGCGGGCCGCTTCTCCGGGTGGCTCGATCGTGCGTCCGGCGCGCACGCGCAATATTACGTCGCGGTCCGCGGTTGCGGGCACATCGTCGTCGGAGACGATCGCATCGACGCCGGCGCCGTCGATCACGCTGGAGCGGTGCTCCGCCGACAGACCGGGCGGGCACAGCACCAGCCGGCGCGCCACCCCCTCGAGCGCGACCAGCGCCAACGCGGTCGCGAGCTGGTCCCGCATGGCGAGCAGCACCGAGCGTCCGTGCAGCCGCGGGAGCGCACGGCCGAGACTGCTGCCACGGGCGAGCGTTTCGAGCGCGACGCTCGCGCCGACCGCCCAAAGACGGCGGCCGGAGGCGCGCGTGTCGCCAATCGCGTCACGCAGCGACTGCGAGCTTCCTACTTTCGGCAACCTGTCCGGTCTCCGTCGTTATCGTTAATCCGATCGAGATCGAGCGCCCTACTGTTCTTTCGCCCGCCATCATCGCATACCTGCGGCGGACAATCAGGGTCAAGCTCGCGCGGCGATTATGGTCAATTACTAATGCGGCCTTTGCCCTTTCCCAAGGTACGCTCGCGTCAGATCAATGACGGCGACATCGACGGCGTGGTCGACCTGTTGACCCGCGGCTTCCGGCTGCGCACCCGCGACTATTGGCAGCGCGCGCTGGCGAAGCTGGCGTCGCATCGAGCCCCTCCCGACATGCCGAAGTACGGCTACCTGTTGGAGAGCGGCGGCGATCTCGTCGGCGTCATTCTGCTGATTTTCTCGTCGATTCCAGGCGAGTCCATCGCGAAGATGCGTTGCAACGTCTCGAGCTGGTACGTCGAGCCGGCCTTCCGCGGCCATGCTTCGCTGCTGATCTCGCATGCGATCAAGCACAAGAACATCACCTACGTGAACATCTCGCCCGCCATGCACACGCGGCCGATCGTCGAAGCGCAGGGCTTCTCGCGCTACAGCAACGGCCAATTCGTCGCGGCGCCGGCGTTAAGCATGACCGGCCCCCGCGGCACCGTGAAGGTGATCGGCGTCGAGACCCGCCCGGATGTGCATTTCGAAAGCGCCGAACTCGATCTGCTCCTGGCGCACCGGGAGCACGGCTGCACGAGCCTCTGGGCGGTGACGCCCGAGCGCGCCTATCCGTTCGTGTTCATGCCGCGGGTGGCGAAGGGCATCTTCCCCTGCGCGCAGCTGATCTATTGCCGCGACATCGACGACTTCGTCCGGCTGGCGCGACCGATCGGCCGGCATCTGGCGGCCCGCGGCCGGCCCTTGGTCCTCATCGATTCGAACGGTCCGATCCCGGGACTGGTCGGCAAATACATCGACGGCAAGGCGCCCAAATATTTTAAGGGACCAAACCGGCCGCATTTTGGCGATCTCGCCTACACCGAGGCCGTGCTGTTCGGGCTTTGAGGGCGCCGTGGAAAACATTGAGCCGCCGCAGCGCGGGTCGTGAGCGGATGCGCACCCTGGCGTTAACGAAGCCAGTTCCGGTGCGCGCGCACGAACGTTTGTGCGCAATATCGAAAAAGTCGCGCCTTTAAGCTTAACAATCGATGTAGATGGCCGCTCCCGGCGCGGCTCGCTATTTCTGCTCGAGCCCAATCGAGCAATCGCGAGCCGAAGCCGTGTGGAACGCAAGCAACTCATTCGCACCCGACATGCCCGGCCGATCGGATGTCCCGGTCGAGATGATCGGCGGGCTACCGATCGCGGTGATCGACCGCGCGCGGTCCGCACGGCTGATGATCGAGCTCGCCGCCGCGCGGCGCAGCTCGAATGCCCCGGCGCTCGTGTTCACCTCGGCCAACGGGCAGGTACTCTCGATGTGCGCCCGGGACGCCGGGATCCGCAAGCTGTTCATGGATGCCGACATGGTGCATGCCGACGGCATGCCGCTGGTGTTCGCGTCGCACTGGCTCTGCAGCAACCCGCTCCCCGAGCGCGTCGCCACCACCGACCTGTTTCACGACGTCGCCCGGCTCGCGGAGACGCGAGGCACCACATTTTATCTGCTCGGCGCCACCGACGCGACCATCGAGCAGACGGTCCGCCGCATCACCTCGCTCTACCCGCGTCTGAAGATCTGCGGCTATCGCAGCGGCTATTTCAGCAGGGATCAGGAAGCCGGGATCATCGCCGATATCAACGCCGCCAGCCCCGGCATACTGTGGATCGGGATGGGCGCCCCGCGCGAGCAATGCTTCGCGATGCGCTATCGCGGCGACCTGCGCCGGGTCGGGATCATCAAGACGTCGGGCGGCCTGTTCGATTTTCTTTCCGGGCGTGTTCGCCGTGCGCCCGATTGGATGCAGACGATGGGACTCGAGTGGGCCTACCGGACATTCCTGGAGCCGCAGCGCCTGGGCGGCCGCTACCTGATGACCAATCCGCATGCCCTGTTCCTGCTCGTCACCCGCACCAAGCCGCCGGGCGCGCTGACCTATCGCAAGATCGAAACCAGCTGATGCCGGAGACCCCGGACCTGACCGCTGCTCGACCGGCGCCCTGCGGCGGCGCGCCGGCGTTGCCATCGGTCATTCTCAGCATTCCGACCTGCCGCCGCCCCGACGGGCTGAAGAAGCTGCTCGCCCATGTCGCCGAGCTGACCTACAAGGGCGCGCTGTCGGTCATCGTGGTGGAGAACGATGCGCAGCTGCGCGCCGGCGCCGCGGTGGTGGCCAGGATGGCACCGTCGTTCCGGTTCCCGCTGACATGCATCGTGGAGCCGCGCCGGGGGCAGACCTACGCCTACAACCGCGGGTTTCTCGCGGCGGTACGCACGCTTCCGCCCGCCGATTACATTGCGGTCCTCGATGACGACGAGTATCCGGATCGCGCCTGGCTGACCCGGATGGTGACGGCGGCATCCAGCCTCGACGCCGATATCGTCGGCGGCCCGGTACTTCCGGTGTTCGACGATCCGCAGCATTGGCTCGCCCGGAGCGGCCTCTACCAGCCACGGCGCTTCGCCAGCGGACGCGTCGACATGATTTACGGAGCCGGCAGCATGCTGGCGAGGGCGAGCGTAATCGAAGCCTACCTGGATGAGCCGTTCTCCCATGCGTTCGCCTTCACGGGCGGCAGCGATCTCGATTTCTTCACCCGCTGCCGCCGCGACGGGCGCTCGTTCGCTTGGGCCGACACCGCCATCGTGCTCGAGACGACGCCGCGCTCGCGCACCACGCTATCCTGGTTGCTGCGGCGGAACTTTCGCAAGGGTTCCGAGCTGGTGCGGATCGGCCGGCAGTGGCACGCTCCGCTGCACGTGCGCGCGCTGCGGTGGTGCCGCGCCTTGGCGCTGGTGACTTTGGGAGCTCTGTCGCTGCCATTCGCAGCGTTGCTCGGCCGCAGCGCGATCGTCGGTAGCCTCAACCGGATCGCCCGCGGCGCCGGCCGCATCGCGGCGGAATTCAACATTTCTTATGACGAATATAGATAACGTGCGGACGCTGGATTCCGGCCTGCAGGCCGCACCGATACTGCCGAAAGAAGCCACACACGTTAAAGATCGCCGCTGCGGCAATCACCTCGAATCCGATTAAGATTAACAATTCAGCACGCCGGCCAAATCATCGTAGCGTCGTGGACGCGCGCGCGAGCGTGTGGATATATGCATGCGTCCTCCATCATCTATCAGCGGATGATTCCGCGGAAAAACGGGGGCGCAAGCAAGTCCTGTCAAGAAGAGCCGTGCAGACCCGACGCGCACATTAAAGGCCACGCTACGTAATAGTGAGTCCGACATGTTCCAGAACCCGAGAAGCTTTTCTTCGAGCGCTCCGGCAGCCCAGGAAGCGCAATCGATCCGCGCCGCCGCTCCCGCGGTGCTTCCGCGGCGAGCGCTGACGGCCGACTGGACATTCGTCTGGCGCCGACGGCGCTGGATTCTGGTCGGGCTCGCCGCCGGCCTGACGCTCAATCTGGTCGCCGAGCTTGCCCTCGTTCCCCGCTACCGCGCAGTCAGCCAGATCCTGATCGGTCCCGTCGACCTTCGCGGCGTCGACAAATCCGTCATGCCGCCTGCCCAGACCGCGGATGCCAATGTCATCGAGGTCGAGAGCGAGACCCGGGTGCTCACCTCCGACAAGGTGCTGCACCGCGTAGTCGAGGCCGAGCGGCTCGCCTCCGATCCGGAGTTCAGCTCGCGCGACAGCTCCGCGGTCGGAAAGATCGTAGCCCTGGTCAAGACCGGTCTCGGGATCAGGCCGCAACCGGCACAAGCCGGCGACGCCGCGTCCGGAGCGTTGCGCCAATTGCAGCGCGACGTCACCGCGAAGCGGACCGAGCGGACCTATGTGGTCGACCTCACGGTCGAGACCTCCAACGGCAGCAAATCCGCCCGGCTCGCCAACGCGGTCATTCAGGCCTACTTCGCCGAGCAATCGGCCGCTCATACCGAAGCTGCGCGGCGGGTGACCGAATCGCTGAGCTCACGGCTGACCGAGCTGCGCGAGCGCGTGCGGCACGCGGAAGAAGAGGTCGAGCGCTACAAGGCGGAGCAGGGCATCGTCGGCGCCAGCGGCCGCCTGGTGGACGAGCAACAGCTGACCGAATTGAACAACCAGCTCACCGCCGCACAGGCTCGCACCGCCGAGGCCCGCGCTCGCTACGAGCAGGTGCAGCGGCTGCAGGGCCGCGGCGCGGATCGCGGCGCCACCAACGAAGCGGTGCAATCGAGCACCGTCGGGCTGTTGCGCGAGCAATACGCCGCCGTCGCGCAGCGCGAGGCCAATCTCGCCGCCCAGCTCGGGCAGCAGCATCCCTATGTCACCGAGGCCCATGCCCAGGTCCGCAACGCGCAGCGGCTGGTCAGCGAGGAGGTCGCCCGCGTCGCCGATGCGACCCACAGCGAATACGAGCGCGCGCTCGCCAACGAGGAAGCGCTGACCAACAACCTTCACGCGCTCAAGCAGCGGGCGATCGCGACCGGCCTCGCCTTCGTCAAGCTGCGCGAGCTGGAGCGGGAGGTCGACGCGAGCCGCGCCGTCTATGAATCGTTCCTGGTGCGCGCCCGCGAGACCCGCGAGCAGGAGCGCCTCGACACCGTGAACGTGCGGGTCCTCTCCGACGCGCAGGCGCCGCTCGACCGCAGCTGGCCGCCGCGCCGGCTGCTGCTGCTCATGGCGGCGCTCGGCGCGGGACTTCTGGCCGGTGCGGGGCTCGCCTATGCGGCCGAGCAGCTCGACCGCCGTTTACAACCCGGAGCGCAGGCGGCGGCGCCGATGGCCCGCGTAGCCTGACAGCCGAACACGCCCGTCGGGGGGAGGCAACCGCGTGCCAGCCATCAATGCGACACCTGATCTCGGGCTGGTCCGCGGGCGGCGGTTTCGCGTCGAGCTGCTCGACGGCGCGGACCTGGCGGCTGCCCAATGGCCTTCGATCGAAGCCGGACCCGAGCTGCTGATGTATGTCTACCAGTCGCGCGAGTTTCTCGACGTTTGGATCGCCTCGATCGGCAAGGCGCGGCGCGCGCGCTGCTTCCTCGTGGTCGTCAGGGACGGCGAGAACAACCCGGTCCTCTTCCTGCCGCTCGCGATCGAGACCAGGTTCAACAACCGCATCCTGTGTTTCATGGACGGCGGCGTGGCGGATTTCAACGCCCCGATTCTGGCGGCCGGGGCGAACCTCACACGCTGCGAGTTCCTGACGATCTGGGCGGAGATCCGGTCGCTGCTGCCGGCGATCGATCTCATCGATCTCAAGAAGATCGCCGGCGAGGTGTGCGGGGCGCGCAATCCGCTGACCTATCTGGATTGCCGCCCCTACCCGTCGAGCGGACACGCCGTCGACCTGACGGCGTGGAACGAGAACGCCGCCGCCGACCCCTCGCTTGCCCGCATGCGCAAGAAGCTGCAGCGGCAGCGGCAACGATTGAGCAATCTCGGCCCGACCCAGTTCGTCGCCAACCCGTCCGGTACGCAGTTGCGCCCGCTGATCGAGCGGTTGACCGAGCTCAAGCGCGAGCAATATCTGCGCACATCGGGGCACGATTTCTTCGCGACTCCGGGCATTCATGATTTCTATTGCCGGATGCTCGCGCCCGAGCGGCTCGGCCGGATCAGCGACGTATCGGCGCTGGTCTGCGGCGGCAAGATCGTCTCGACCCATCTCGGCTTCATTGGGCGCGGCCGCTTCTATTACGTGCTGCCGGCATTCGATACCGAGTACCGATCGCTCGCGGTCGGCATCCTCCTGCTCGATCGCCTGATCGAACGCTGCTCGGCGGAGCGATACGCGGTGTTCGATCTCGGTGAAGGCGACTTCCCCTACAAGACCAAATGGGCCACGCACCGGCTGCCGTTGCTGGCCTGCGAGCGGGCCGTAACCCCGGTCGGCGCGCTTTTCGGCGGGCTGCGGCGGGTGCGCAATCTCGCCGGCATCGAGCAGCTCTACGGTCTCTGCGCCGACGGCCGCGCCAGCCTCGCGACGGCGGCACGCCGGCTGTCGCAAGGCGTGGGACGGCCGATCCGGATCGACTGAACGCCGGCACCGAACGGAAAGAATTGCAGCAGGACGCACTTGGATTTCAGACATGTCACATGAGACCGCAACCGGCTTCGCGCTGCCGAGACCCGAGAGAGGCCTGCCGCTGTCCGCAAGGCTGGCCGCAAAGGCGTCGCGATTTCTCGCCCGTCACACCCGGAGCAAGGCCCTGACGCTGGGCAACGCCGTACCCATGGTCACGTTCACGTTCGATGACGTGCCCGCCTCCGCCTGCGGCACCGGGGCGGCGATCCTCGAGCGCCACGATGCGCGCGGCACCTTCTACGCCGCCGGAGCGGGCTGCGGCGCCGATAGTCCGGGCGGCCGGCTCGCCACCCCGGCGCAGCTACGCGCGCTGCACGCCAACGGCCACGAGATCGGCTGCCATACCTATTCGCACCGGCCGGTGTCCGATCTCGGTCCCGCCGAGCTGCTTGCCGACCTGGAAAGCAACCGGCGCTTTCTGAGCGCGATCGACCGCGGGATCGCGGCGCGCAACTTCGCCTATCCGTATGGCGATCTGTCGTTCCGCACCAAGCGCTATCTCGAGACCCGGTTCGCCTCCTGCCGCTCGCTGCTGCGCGGCGTGAACGAAGAAACGGCCGATCTCGGCGCGCTCAAGACCTGCCGGCTCGAGGACGCCACCATCGATCGCGCCGAAATTCTCGCATTCGTCGCCAGGACCGTGCAGACCAACGGCTGGCTGATTTTCTCCAGCCATGACGTCGAGGAGCGGCCGAGCAAATTCGGCGTGACGCCCGACCTGCTCGATTTCGCGGTCAGGGCCAGCCGGGATTCCGGCTGCCGCCTGGCGACCGTCGCGGACGCCATCGCGCTTGCGCGCGCCACCAAGACGGTCCGCGGACCAGACAGACGGGTCACCTGACATGAATTCGATAGCATTGGTGACGCCGACCTATGCGCCCGACCTGGAGCGATGCGCGCTCCTGTGCGAAAGCGTGGACCGTTATGTCACCTCCTTCACCAAACATTATCTCATCGTGCCCGACGCGGAGCTTGCGCTGTTTGCACGGTTCAACGGCGCGCGTCGCGAGGTGCTGCCGCTCTCGCAATTCCTGCCGGCTTGGCTCAAGCCGCTGCCGCGCTTCGTGCGGCGCAAGAACCGGCGCTATTGGTGGTCGTTGCGCGCCCGGCCGGTCAGCGGGTGGCACGTTCAGCAATTCGTGAAGATCGCGGCGGCGAGCCGGTTCGCCGAGGCGCGCACCTGCATGCTCGATTCCGACGTGGTGTTCTTCCGGCCGTTCGATGCATCCGCGTTCGCGCCGCCCCATCCGACGCCGTTGTTCGTGCGGCCGCGGGAGATAGCGGCCGACGCGCCGCTGCACGCTCCTTGGGTGCGGTCGGCGCACCGGTTGCTGGGGTTGGCGGAGCCCGCCTTCCCCGCCGACGACTTCATCGGGCATATGATCTTCTGGGACCGGCGGGCTGTGTGCGCGATGCTCGAGCGGATCGAGCAGGTCAGCGGCGTCGAGTGGCTGGAAGCGCTGTGCCAGGCGCGCGACATATCCGAATATACGCTCTACGGCTATTTCGTGCGCGACACGGCGAGCCTCATGAGCAACCATTGGGGCACGACGAAAAATCCGTGCCTGAGCTATTGGGACGGGGTCGCGCTCGACCAGGGCGCCGTCGAGCGCATGCTCCGCGCCGCTGCCCCCGACCACGTCGCGTTCTCGGCCGCCTCCTTCTCCGGGACTCCCGTGCATCGGGTGCGCGCGGTGCTCGAGCAGCTCGCGGACGCGGAACAGCGGGTGGCCTGAGACCGCAATGCAAAGAGCCGAGAACATGCTGGTCGAGCAAACCGCGATCAACTTTGCGGCGAACGTCTTTTCGGCGGCGTTCGGCCTGCTCAACGTCGTGATCTTCACGCGGCTGTTCGCGCCCGCGGAGTTCGGCATCTATGTGCTGGGCGCCGGATTTGCCGCGATCCTGAGCACCTTCCTGTGCAGCTGGCTGCGGCTCCCGATCATGCGGGAGCAGGCGCGCGGCGACGGCACCGACGTGCGCGGTATCATCCTGCCGGGCCTGTTGCTCTCATGCCTGCTGGCGCCACTCGCCTATGCGGCGGCGCGGCTGGCCGGCCTCGCGAACGGGGCGGCCGTAGCCGCCATCGGCCTGGCGATCGCGATCGGGCTGTTCGAGACCAGCCAGGAGCTGCTGCGCGCACGGCTGCAGGCCTTCACGGTCATGAAGGCGACGGCGTTGCGCGCCGTGCTGGTGCCGGCGCTGGGCGTCGGCTTTGCCATGGCGGGACCGACCGGCATCCTGCTGCTCACCTCCTCTGCGCTCGCCTATCTGCTGGCGGCGCTGGCCTTCACCCGTGCCGCGTGGGGCGGCACTTTGGTGCGTTTCGACGGTGCCCGGCTCATGCGCCTGGCGCAATCGGGAGTGCCGCTCACCCTGTCGCTGACGCTGCTGGCGCTGTCGAGCGTCATCGACCGGTTCATCATCGCGCATCTGATCGGACCGGCGGGCGCCGGGCAATATTCCGCCGGCGTCGATCTGGTACGCCAGGCGCTCATCATTCCGGCAGTCAGCGCATCCGCCGCCTTCGTGCCGCTGGCGGTGCAGATATTCGCCAACCGCGGGCACGAGGCGGTACGGGCGCATCTCGACGAATGCCTCGAGTTCCTGCTCGCCATCGCGCTGCCGGCCTGTGTCGGCTTCGCCGCCGTGGCGCCCCACATCGCCAACGTGGTGCTCGGCCCGGACTTCAGGAGCGTGGCCGGCGCCGTCATGCCGATCGTCTCGGTGGCGGTCATCTTCCAGATCGTATCGTATCAATATCTCCACATCAGCTTCCTGCTGTCGAACCGCAACGCGTTCTATCTCCTGAACACCGGATCGGTGCTCGCCTTCAACGCGGTGGTGGCCTATTTCCTGATCCAACGATACGGCATGATCGGCGCCGCCTGGGGCCGGCTCGCCGCCGAGATCTTCGGCTTCGCGAGCGCTCTCCTGCTGACCCGCTGGGCATTTCCGGTGCCGCTGCCTTTGAGCCGCGTGACGCGGGTGTTCATCGCCGCCATGGTGATGGCGATCGTGGTGCGCGCCCTCGAGACCGCGTTGGCGGTGTCGGATCGCGACGCGCTGGCCGTGCTGATCCCGGCCGGGATGGCGAGCTATCTGGCGATGTGCTGGCTCCTCGACATCGCCCGCAGCCGGCACCGCCTCAGCCGCTGCCTGTTGCTCGCACGCGCCAGGCTGGCGCCGCTGACGCGGCCGCGGTGAGAGGATCGGGCCACTCGCTGGCTCACGCCGGTGTCATGCCCCGTGAAGACGAGACAATCGCCGTGCGGACAACGGAACTCCGGCACCAACCCACTCGAAGGTTCGGTGGTTACTGGGTCGCCCGCGTTCGCGGGCGATGACACCGATGGGGAATTACGAACGCCGGCTGCGGAGTGGGATGTAGTGGCGGCGGCTGAAGCCGCGGCGCGGGAGGCCGCGCACCAGGGTCGAGAGCGCCAGGTCGTACAGGAAGCCGGGCGCATGCTTGAGGAAGAACTCGTTGTGGGACTTTGCCCATTGGTGGATGCGTGAGCGCAAGCCGGCGGCCCCGTAGCGGGGCGGCGCGCCCTTCGCCCATAGGGCGCTGTAATCCGCCTGCTGCGGCGCGGTCTGGAACAACGGCACGTCGGCGACGCGTTCGGCGTGCACCATCAGATAGGTCTGCCGGCCGTTAATGAGCTCGACACGCTCGCCCACCTCCTTGGGGTCGGCGGCCTCGTACCAGCGCGGACGGCCGATGCGCGACTCGAACATGACGGCGCGATGCATGCGAAAGCCGTTCTCGGCGGAGAACACGCGGTAGAACAGCTCCGGACTGAATTGATAGAAACCGTGGCCCATGAAGTTGTTGGCCATGGTGTGGGAGAAGAAATGGCCGCCGACCGCGAGCATCTCCATGCAATTGCGGATCGCGGTCGGGAAATTGAAGATATGCTCCAAGGTGCCGCCGTCGATGACGGCCGAGAACCGGCCCTTGAGCTCGTCGCCGATCGGCCGGTTCATGTCGTGCACCAGCGACGCGCCTTCGTATCCCGAGGCATCGACCGAGATGGTCTCCTGCGCGCCGAGGCGCCGCAGGAAGGTCTCGGAATAACCGCCGGTGCCGGTGCGCAGCGCGCGGATGTCGCGATCCGCGAGCGGCTCGCCGTGGGCGCGGAACACCGCGTCGAGCGAACGGTGATCGACGAACAGGTTGAGGCGGCCAAGCGTAGCGGTGCGGCGAAAGTCGGCGCCGCCCGCGCGGGCGCCGAGCAGGAAATCCGCATAGTCGCGATCGATGCCCATATCTGCCTCTCTTTTCTTGGCGGGCGGCGCTCTACCTCAAAGCGCGCCGCAGGTCGCATCCGTGGTGGCGGCCCACCAAACGTCGCCGTCGATGGCGGCGCATGCCTCCGCCGGCTGCCGGGCCGCTGCCACCAGCCGGTCGGCAATCTCGTCCACCGGGGCCGTGCGCGGCACGAACGACAGCGAGCCGGCATCGATCAGCCCGGTCAGGCCTTGGTGGTGGCGGAACTCATCGAGCGATTGCGGGGCCGAGACCACCACCGGCCGGCTCGACTGCAGGCAGGTGATGACGCTGGAGCGGCGCGCCGTCAGCCCCTCGGGAAACAGGAACAGGAACACGCCGATCCGCTCGAACAGCGCGAATACTTCCGCGGTATCGGCCACATAGCCGGTGACGATCACCTGATGCTCGAGCGCGAGCTCGCGCATCCGGGCGCGGAACTTTCCCTCGTAACCGTCGAGCGAGGGCGTGAAGCTGCCGATGAAGACCATCAGGGCGCGGATGCCGCGGCCGCGCAGATGATCGCAGACCTCCAGGAGCGCCATCGCGGCCTTGCCTTGGTAGATGGCGCCGAAATAGCCGATGACGATGTCGGCGTCGCGGGCGGCACGCTCCACCGCCCGCACCGTCTCGGTCACGGCCCGGGCCTCCGGCCGGCGCACGGTCGGGGGATGCGGCACCAGCCGGCACTTGCGGGCCGTTCGCCCCACGAAGCGGTCGCCGGCGATTTGCGCAGTAATGAGCGGCGAGAGCACCAGGATGTTGCGGCTGATGAGGAGATAGGGGCTCAGCACCAGACGGCGCAGCCAGTTCAGTCCCGTCCATTCGTGCGCGAACGTGCTGACCCGCCGGCGCATCATCCAGGCGAACAGCAACAACACGAGCGGGATCACCAGCATGCGTTTCCAGGCGACCAGCGGGAAGCCGAACACGATCCGGTCGGCTTGCGCGATCCGGCGCAGCAGGCCGGGAACATCGCGCCAGCGGCCCGAGACCGTCACCAGCTCGTAGGCGCCGTCGCGATCGCGGGCCGCCAGCGCCTCGACCAGCGTGCGGGTGAAGGTCTCCACCCCGCACGGCTCAGGGCTGCGAGTCGACAGGAACAACGAGCGTGTCCGCGTGCGTGCCGTGGTCCCGGCCAGCGGGAGCGGTCGCCCCGATATGAAGGTCTCTGACATGCTGCGTTCTATCTAGTCGAATACCCACTAAGTCGCGAGACGGTAACGTGAATTTCGGGCGGAAACGTTAACGCAAACCGCGTCGTTTTGGCCCGGCGGCGGGGTGCGCCGGAGCCGCGCCGCCCTTACCTTCCGCTGCCAAGGGGGAGGTCGGCACGTTTGCTTCGCCTGCGAAGCAAACGTGCCGGGTGGGGGTCCCGGCGATGCTTTGTCATGCTGCGGGACCCCCCCAGCCCTCCCCCTTGCAGGGAGCGCACCGAGCGCGGCGGTTAACCGATCCGGCACATTCGCGTTGAACCGCCCCGACCGCTCCCTATGGTGAAGCGGGGCGGCGACATCTCGGGCGGACCGGCCTTCGGGCGCGCCCGAGACCTCGAGCAGGTGTTGCATGCGCCAGGCAAGCAGACAGCCACCGACGCGGCGCAGCGCCATCCTGGGGCTGAGCAGCCTCGCGGCCGCTGCCGCCACCCGCGCGGTTCCGGCGCAGGCCGATCTCGCGCTGGAGCTGCTGCCGCCGCTGCGCAGCCGCGCGGCAGCCTCCGGTATCAAGTTCGGTTGCGCCGGCGCGGCGCCGATCGTGCAGCAGGACGCGATCCTGCAGGAGAAGATCGCCAGCGAGGCGAACATCTTCATTCCCGAAGGTCATCTGAAATGGGAGTTCACCGAGCCGCGGCCGAACGCGTTCGAGTTCGAAGGTCCCGACAGCATCGTGGATTTCGCCGCCCGCCATGACATGATCATGCATGGCCATACGCTGGTCTGGTACGCCGCCATTCCGGATTGGGTGGCGCGGCTCGCCACCGCCAAGGACGCGAGAGCCGCGCTCGAGCGCCATATCGGAACCCTGGTGTCGCGCTATCGCGGCAAGATCTGGGCCTGGGACGTGGTCAACGAGCCGATCGAGCCGAAGGACGGTCTCGACGACGGCTACCGCAACTCGATCTGGCAGCGCCTCATCGGCATCGATCACGTGGACCTGGCGTTCCGGCTGGCGCGCGCGGCCGATCCGGCGACGCCCTTGAGCCTGAACGAATACGGCCTCGAATACGCCGACGCCACCAGCCGCAACCGGCGGCAGGACATGCTGGCGCTGCTGCGCAAGCTGCGCGAGTGCAACACCCCGATCGATTGCCTCGGGCTGCAGTCGCATCTCGACGGCCACAAGACCTTCGACCGCAAGGAGCTGACCGAGTTCCTGCGCAGCGTGGTCGGGCTCGGCTACCGGCTGATGATCACCGAGCTCGACGTCAACGACGTCGAGCTGCGCGGCAACCAGGCCGAGCGCGACGCCGCGGTGGCGCGCCATGCGGCCGAATATCTCGACATCGTGTTCTCGGTGGCGCGGCCGGTGTCGGTCTCGACCTGGGGCTTGTGCGACCGCTACACCTGGATGCGGCAATATTTCAAGCGCGCGGACGGCAAGCCGCTGCGCCCGCTGCCGCTCGACACCGAGCTCAACCGCAAGTCGATGTGGTCGGTGCTGGCGAAATATATTTGAGCCGCGCGAACGGCAGGCCCGCGGCTATTCCGACGAGCAGGTCACGTCGGCCAGGAAGCATCCGCAATCCTTGGTCGGACAATCGTTGACGATTATCCTTCGCGACCGATAGCCAGCGCATTGGTTTTGCGCCCACCTGCTCACGGTGTCCTCGCCGACGTTTTTCACGAACGCCGCATCGCTCGGGCACCCTTTCTGCTCCTGTGCGACACAGAGCCGGAAGACCAGCAGGTCCGATTTTCCCCGCGAGCCATTGAGATAGGTGAAGGCGGCCCAGGCGGCCCCCGCCAACAGGATCGCGACCAGCACCGTTAACTCCCGCCGACCCAGCATCGTCATCTCTTGCATCACTCCGGTTGAGCTGCGCCTGCAAACGTCAGCGGATAATCTTGGCTTCGCCTGCGGCCGGTGGCAAGTCCAGGCTGCGTTCGCTTTCCCATCTTGGTAATCGCCTGCGCCTGCGCTAATGTTGCGATAATCGGCGTCGATCGAGAACGCAAGCCGCACCGGAGGGATGAATGCAGACCGCCATGACAAAGTGGATTCTCGCCGCCGCGGCGATCGCGCTCGCAAGCGCGAGCGGCGGCGCATCGGCGCAGCAGCAGGCGCGCCAGCCGGCCACGCAGGCGCAGCCGGCGGAGCCCGCCAAGGATTACGACCAGCGCGCGCTCGAGATTTACGAATTCCGCAAGGCGGCGCAGAGCGGGCCGCACCGCGGCCAGGAAATCTATTATTACAAATGCTGGATGTGCCACAACGAGCTGGCGCAGGGCGGCGCACCCAAGCTCACCGGGCTGTTCGGCCGTCCCATGCTGGTGACCGGTGCGCCGGTCAACGACGAGACCGTCAAGAGCCAGATCCGCAACGGCAGCCCCAACATGGGGGCCTACAAATATGCTTTGAGCGAGGCCGATCTCGACGACCTGGTGAGCTGGCTGCACGACGAGAAATGCTGCTGGAACAACGATGCCCCGCCGCCCAACCCGCGCTACAAGGCGGCGGCCGCCGCGCCCGCCCAATCGCTCTACGCATCGCTTACCGGTGGCCCCAAGGGCCTGGTCAAGAATGCCCGCGGCGAGCCGATCGAAGGCATCATGGTGCAGCTGATCGCGGACGAGAGCGCGATCCGCACCACCGTGTACAGCCGTGCCGACGGCCGCTACGAGTTCCCCAAGGTGGCGGCGGGCAGCTATACGCTGCGCATCGCCAAGCCCAAGGAGTTCTATCCCTGGTCCAAGCAGAAGGTGGCGATCAAGGGCGCCGATACGCTCGAGGACATCACGCTGCTGCGGGTGACGGCAAGCGAGTTCCTGCCGCCGTTCCCGGAGATCGCGGCGCAGCTCACCGGCTCGGAATGGCTGCAGAACCTGCCCGGCACCGGCGAGGAGAAGAAGACCCTGCAGGTCTACTGCAACTTCTGCCACGAATATCAGCAGATCTTCCGCAACCATTATGACGAGGCCGGCTGGGCCAAGATCATCTTCCGCATAACTCACGGGGCCGGCTCGCCGCTCATCAACATCCGCAATCCGGGCCGGCTGACGGCCCCCGAGGAAGCCAAGTTCGCGCATTGGCTCGCCACCGCGCGCGGGCCGGATTCCAAGGATCCGAACTTCGTGGTGCAGCCGCGCCCGCAGGGCCGCGCCACCCACGCCATCATCACCGAATACGAGGTGCCCCGGCTCGAGATCTCGGCGCACGACACCACCGGCGATGCGCAGGGCCGGGTCTGGTACTCGACCCACCGCAGCTCGTACGTGGGCAGGCTCGATCCCGCCAACGGGCATGTGGAGGAATTCCACGTGCCGCTGCCGGCGGAAGGCTCGCTGCCCGGCACGCACTGGATCTTCGTCGATCCCAAGGGCGCGATCTGGGGCTCGGAGAACTGGGCACACAACATCTGGACGCTCAGCCCCGACATGAAGGACTTCAAGCGGGTGCGCTGGAACGTTCAGGAGCCGGTCAACTCGCCGATGGGCGGCAACTATGCGCTGGACGAGGAAGACAATATCTGGCGCTGCCGCGAGGGCGAGGTCGGCCGCGTGAGCGGCGCCGACGGCAGCAAGCTGGAGACCATCAAGACCAAGAAATTCGCCTCCACCTATGGCAGCGCCATGAGTTGGGACCACCGCTATTTCGGCGGCGGCGCCTGGCCGCGCGACGGCATGGTGATCTACGACCGCAAGACCGGCGAGCTGTTCGAGCCCGAGACCAGCCCCAACTCCGGCCCGGCGCGCGGCGAGTTCGATCCGGCCGGTAACTACTGGGCGGCCGGCCGCGGCGGCTCGCTGATCAAGTTCGACATCAAGACCAAACAGGCGCACGAATATCCGCTGCCGACCCCCTACACCTCGCTCTACACCGCCAAGGCCGACAAGAACGGCGAGGTCTGGGCCGGCGAGCTCAACGGCGGCCACTATCTGCGCTTCGATCCCAAGACCGAGCAGTTCACCGCCTACACCTTGCCCGAGCCCTTCGCCATGGACCGCGAGGCCTGGATCGACAATTCCACCAGCCCGGTGTCGGTGTGGTTCGTGGATCACGACGGCTGGCTGGTGCATATCCAGCCGCTGGATTGATCCGACGATCCGTAGGGTTAGGCAACGCGCTGGCTTGGAACGCCGAACCGGGGCAACGCGTGACTGCGCGTTGCCCACGCGGCCTCATCCGCGATGTAATCGCGTGGGCAAAATTGCGCGACGCCAAGAACCTCTGACGTCAGTGCCGGGCAATTTTACCCACCCTGCGTCGAGAGGCTTCTTATCTGCGCCGCCTCCGGCAGCGCCTGCCGCACCCGCCCGATTTCCCTCCACGGGTCCTGCTTCAGCCGGCCGAGCCGCTTCGTCAGATCCAGCACCGTGTACTGGTTGGCCGAGGTGGTGCGGCCGAGCTCCGGCCAGGCGACCGGGACCGAGACCGGGGCACCCGCGCGCGCCCGGGTCGAGTAGGCGGCGACCGAAGTCTGCTCCAGCGAGTTGCGCAGATAGTCGACGAAAATCTTTCCCTTGCGCAGCGACTTGGTGATCTTGGCGAGATAGCGGGTCGGGTCATCGGCCGCCATCGCCAGCGCGACCGCCTGGGCGAAGGTCTTGGCGCTGTCCCAATCGGTGCCGTCGATCGGCAGCACCACATGCAGGCCCTTGCCGCCGGAGAGCTTGACGAAACTTTCGAGCTTGAGCGCACCGAGCCGTTCGCGCACGTCGCGCGCCGCCGCCACCATGGCGGACCAGGCGACGCCCTCGCCCGGATCGAGATCGAATACGACGCGGTCGCAGACCTCGAGGCGATCGATCATGGCGCCGCGCACGTGGATTTCGAGCACGCCGGCCTGCACCAGCGAGATCAGGCCCTCGAGATCGTCGACCGCGATGATCTGCCGGCCCTTGGCGTCGACCACAGCGTGCAGCGATTTTTCGCTCAAGCCCGCGGAGGCATGCTTCTGGAAGAAGCACTGGCCTTTGGTGCCTTCCGGGCAGCGCACCAGCGCCAGCGGCCGGCCGACCACCTGCGGCGCCATCCAGTCCCAGACGGCGTGATAGTAGTCGGCGAGATCCTGCTTGGTGACTCCGACATCCACCCAATAGACCCGGTCCGGATGGGTGAGATGCACGTCGTCGGCGGATTTGCGCGCCGGCGCCGGACGCTTCGTGCTCTTCTTGGCAACACTGGCTTTGGCTGGCATTGCGGGTGTCTCCCGGGCGACTTCCTTCGCAGGCTTGTCCTTAGCGTATCCCTTTGAACGCGGCCTGGCGCAGCAACCGATCCGCGGTCCAGTCGCGGAAATTGGCCTCGATCACCATCCTGGGCGCGCGGAGCCATGGGAGACCCGGGTGGCCGCCGTGGTTCAGCGTTGTGGGCGGGATTCGGCTTTCGGCGTCTCCTCGGTCACGCCGCACCAAGCGCGGGCCAGCTCGATGAAGAGATCGCGGTCGCGGTCCGACCGCGCTCACTCGGCCAACCGAATGCATTCCGCCGCCCGTTCGCTGAATTCCCGCAGCAGCATTTTGCGCTCCTGACTCTCTGAGCTTCGCTAACCGAAGTCCGGTCTGGAAAAAAGTTCCATCGGCTGAGCGCGGCAGCAAGGAAAGGGCCCCGCGGTGGCGGGCTCCGAGCTTTCGCGAACGTGGGAAATAGGAAGGGAGCGCTAGGCGGTTTCCCAGTACGGCGGGAGGCCGTAGTGGTCGAAAACCCTCCTGCCGCCGGCCGGGCTCGCGCCATCCCAGCTTTCGTTGCGGCCGAATTTGGGAGCGCCCTCGAGCTGCTCCTCGCCGATATTGACCTCGTAGCCGCCGAGGGTCGGGTTGTAGGTCAAGAGCGACCATGGCAGCGGATAGTAATCCTCGCCGATGCCCAGGAAGCCGCCGAAGCTCATGATCGCGTACGCGACCTTGCCGCTGAGCTTGTCGATCATCAAGCGCTCGATCTGGCCCGCGCGCTTGCCATCGGGCCGGTAGACCGGCGTACCCTCGACCTTGTCGCTGCCGATGAGGCCGGGAGTCTCGCGACGCTCGAGCTCGACGACCGAATCCTGAATCTTCTCGCCCATGTTTCTTCTCCTCAACGGATCCAGGAAAGACGCCCGGCTGCTCGCGATCAGGCGCGCCCGATGGCGGTCAGGTCAACCGATGCTCGGGGGTCGAAGACGAAGCGGCGTTCAGTGTCGCCGCAGCTTTCGCATCGAAATGTCCGGTATTCGAACCCGGGCTTGGCGAGCGCGTCGTGGGGCTCGACCAGGGTAAGCCGCATCTCGCTGCCGCATTCGAAGCACTTCATGGAAATCTCCCCTGGAGCACAGGCTGAATTGCCGTCGCCTCCCTGCTAATGGCGGCCAACGACAATAGTTCCAGAGCCGGCGGGGCGCGTCCGTCCGATCCAGAGCGGCCTCGCAAATTTCCGGCTGGCGTTTGGAACCCGCGACCGCCACCGGCGTTAGGCGCGCATGGCCGGAACGCGGGAATTACCGAGCGACGATTGGACAGCGCCGCTCCTGGGGGTTTCCAGCGCAATCCTGGCGGGGGCCGCCGGCATCTTCGCTCTCATCTTTTTTCTTTGCCAACCTACGGTGAGCCCCAATCCCGGCGTCGCCGCCTTTGCGCCGCCTCCGGCCACCCGCCTCGTTCCGCTGCCGCGCATCAGCGATGCGCCCGAGCTCGCGGAGCTTCCGGCCGAGGCCCACTCTGGGCTCGCTGCGCTGGCACAGGCCCGAGCCGTCGATCAGCCCGCCAAGCCGCCTCCCCACCCGATCGCGCGCAAGCGACCGCGGGTGGAGCCCATCGAGCATGACCAGCGCAACTTCGGATTCGCCCAACCGTGGAATTTCGGCAATCGCGGCCCAAGCAACGAGCACGCATGGAGCGGTGGGCCGCGGTCGTGGTTCTAGCCCGTCGGCGGCCCGGACCCTGACTTGCAAACAAGCTTGCGCCGCCGCCTGCCGAATCCTTTGGAACAAACAGCACCGACTGCAGTTGCATCATCTGACGAAACCAGAAGGAGGAACTGCGCATGAGAATGATATTCAGCGCGCTCGCGGTCGCGGGCGCCATGAGCACGTTTGCGATGTTGGCCCCTGCCGCCCATGCGGATCGCGTGTGCCGGCAGGAATGCTCGGCCGGCGTCTGCAAGGAGCAATGCGTCGAGAGCACCGAACGCGAGCGTGATCGCATCGTCATCGAGGGCCGCGGCGAGCGCCGTGAGGAGAAGCGCGAGGAGAGACACGAAGAGCGGCCCGGCGTCGAGCTGAAGGCGCCCGGCGTGGGAGTCGAGATCGGGCGTTGATGCCACGATTTCTCTGCTGCCAGCGATTTCAAAGGCCCCATCCGCGGACGGGGCCTTTTTTGTATGAGGCGGATCGAGGAAGGGGAGATCGAAACCGGCCTGGGGGCGAAGGCGAATCCCGCAGGGTGTCTCATCGGGGACGACAAGCAGCGCACGTCGGTCGCAAATCCATATGCGCCGGAGACGTCACGCTCGAGCTGCACCTTTCGGTCTTGCCGGCCCGCCGACATTGGCGGCTTTCATTCATCCGACATTAATCAACCCGCATCGAATTCGTGCGCGGTTCGGATCGCGGCAATCGGTGCGCGGCGCCGAGGCCGCTTGGAGGTATTAGGGAACAAAGCGCGGAGTCGCGGACTTCATGTCCGGCAAGAGTTCTCGCGATGAGACCGGGGCCAAATGACCAACGATCTGACGGCGACCATCGGCGGAACACCTGCGGCGCGCGCGGACCGGCCCATGGCTGTTCCTGCAGCAGATGTCCTGGCGCTCATAAAAAGCGCCGGCTTGCGGCATGTTGCTGCCGACGCGCTTTCGATCCGGCGGCGCCGTTGCGGCAAGGGCTGGATCTATCTCGGGCCTGATGATCGGCGCATCGCGGACCATACCACGGTTCGACGGCTGGCGCGGCTGGCGGTGCCCCCGGCTTATCAAGAAGTCCTCTATGCGCAGGATCCGGCCGCCCATCTGCAGGCGATCGGCCGCGATTCCGAAGGGCGGCTGCAGTACCGCTACCACCCGGGCTGGGAAAAGGTGCGGGAGATCCGCAAGGCGCGCCGGCTGGCGCGGCTCGCCGACGCCTTGCCGCGCATCCACCGCAGCCTCGGCCAGCATCTCGCGTCGATGACGCCTGATCGGCATTTCACCTTTGCGGCCGTCATCGAGCTGGTGGCGCGCACCGCCATCCGACCGGGCAGCGAAAGCTATGCGCGGCTGCGCGGGACGCGCGGCGCCGCGACCCTGCTCAAATCCAATGTCACTATTTATGGCGAGACCATAACCCTGTCGTTTCGGGGCAAGGGCGGCAAGAATATCCTCAAGGAGGTCACCGCGCCGCGGCTCGCTCGCGTGATCGCAGTGCTGCAGCAATTGCCGGGACGCCGCCTTTTTCAATTCCGGGCGGAGAACGGCGACGTGCGGCATGTCAACGCGCAGGAGGTCAACGCCTTCCTGCGCGAGATCGCCGGCATGCGAATCTCCTTGAAGGATTTTCGCACCCTGCTGGCGTCGGCGAGCGTATTCGAGATGCTGGCGCGTGCCGAGCCGACCGCCAGCGAGGGAAAGCGTCGCAAGCAGGTGCTGGCGGCGATCCGCGCCGCCGCCGAGACGCTGGCCAATACGCCCGCCATCTGCCGTAAGAGCTACGTCCATCAATCGGTAGTGGCCGCCTTCGAGGAAGGCACGCTCGAGCAATTCGCCGACGCCCTCAAGCGCTGCCGCTCGGCCACCCGGCGGGCGCAGTTGTTGACCGAGGTCATCACCGCCGTGCCGGGCGAGGCGCCCGCGGGTTGATCGCATGCCGCCGCCGACCGCGTGCGCCCTGAGGGGCGCATCCGACGCCCGCCCAGGCAAGTGGTCGCGAGCGCCCGTGAGCTCATCCCATGCGGGTCGCCGGCCGGGCGGAGCATCAATCGTCGAGCGAACGCGCGATCCAATATAATTTTCCGTCGATTTGCGGCAGGGTGGTGAACCTGAATTCCTTCTCCTGCCGCATCGGAATCGACCACGGCCGATACTCGACGACGATCGAGATGTCGGCGCCGCCGAATTTCGCCGCTGCGGGCAGGCGCATGAAATCATCGAGCGCGATGCTGAAGGACTGGTCCTTCGCCAGGGCATGATCCCGCCAGGCGGCCTTGAACCGCCGGATCTTGTCCGGCGACTGGCACGGCGGCGCCACCGGCGTCGGCGCGGCGGCGACGTAACAGATGACCAGGTAGGCGTTGACGTCGGCGAGCGGAATGAAGCTCGCATTCGCGATCTTGAAGGCGATCGGATACGGGTTGGCAGGATCGATGGAGCCTTCGGGCTCCACGGTGACGCCCGGCAACAGGGTGATGGCGGCGGCAGTACCCCCGGCGAGCACGGCGGCCACGAGCGCCCGCAGCGCCCTGCCCCGCCGCCGCGCCGCCTGTGCGTCCGTAGCTGAGCCTGGGCTTCTATCGGGCATCGTCGTTCTTTGGCGGCCCGGCCGCACGGAAGCCGCGCCCGGTGAAGGCACTGGAATGGCCCCATCCTATCGCAGATCGAAGTCGACCTTTGCACCGAGAATCGCGCCGCCGTTCTGCGGTGCGGATGCTGGGAGTTGCCGCCCCGAACGATCGCTTCGAGCGCGAGGCGGCTCCGGCTTCGTGGGGGCGCGCGGTACACGTCTACGCCCGAACATAAATAACTTATAAAGTATAGATATCTGTTATAGAATTATATGATTCATGTTGGCTTACGATTCCCAGGGACCCAGAACGGAAGGTTGAATGAATTATGTCGTATAAAACAGCGATATGATCGATAATTTGAGGATTTTTTGATTTTGGCTTCGCTCTTGCGTTGTTCGTGTGGCTTTTATGTCACGCGCCCGTGGAATTTGCTCGAATCGGCTAGTTATGGTATGTTTATACTGAGTTAACTATTCCGTTATTGCTGGTTTTACGCATACTCGCCGCTTCTGAGTTCTCAATGGGGGGTAACCATGACGTCGACGAGGAAAATGCTGCTGGGGACCGCCGCGGCGACAATCGCCGTGTCGGGAGGGGTAAGCACGGGAGCAATGGCGGCCGACGCCATGCTCAAGAAGGCTCCGCCGATTTAATACGTCAGAATCTGCGATCGCTACGGCTATGGCTTCTTCCAGATTCCGGGCAGCAGCATCTGCTTGCAGCTGCGCGGGCAATTGCAGTCGGATAACGACTATGTGCCGACGCACGACATCGTGTTCCTGGGATCGAGCAAGTCGGGCGGCGCCTATACGCCGACCGCCCAGTTCGCGAACCAGCAGGACCACTGGGGCTATGAAGTGACCGCGAAGCCGCGGTTCGATGCCCGTACCGAGACCTCGATGGGCACCCTGCGTGCCTATGTCGAGCTGAAGGTCCAGCTCGATGCCGGCGCCTTCAACGCCATCGTCGGCCCGGGCCAGGGCGAGACCGGCGCGGGCAACAAGTCGGAACTCTACCGTGGTTACCTGCAGTGGGCAGGATGGACCATCGGCGAAGCCGATTCGATCTGGTCCCTGGGCGCCTTCAAGAACGGCGACATCGCCGACGTGCAGCAGACCGACAAGTCGAGCGGCTGGACGGTGTTCTACACCTGGACCCCCTCGGGCCCGGGCGTGCCGCCCGTCAAGGGCTCGGCGCCGGTGCCGGATGGGTGGTCGTTCGCGCTCGGCATCGACTCGCCGCTCAAGCACATCTCCAAGCCTCAGTTCTCCAGCGGCTACCAGTATCTGTTCATCACTGGTGCGGGCTCGCCGGGGGTTGGACCTGGGGGCGTGGCCGCGACCACCGGCCCGATCAGCATTCCGGACTTCTTAGCCCGATTGCACTATGAGGCGGATCCTCCGGGCATGGACGATCAGCACAACGATCAGTTCGGCATCGGCTACTTCCATGCCGCCGCTGCCTGGCATCAGATCACGACGATCGGTACCGGCGGAACCGGCATAGTCCCGGCCGCCTGTCTCGGGGTAACCTGTGCCTTCGGTCCGGCGGTACATGATACCGGATGGGCAGTCGGCAGCTCGATCAAGTTCTGGGTTCCGATGTGGGCCGGCACCAAGCTCGGCTCCCAGCGCTCTTCCAACGCCGACAACATCCAGTTCGAGGTTCTGTATGCCAATGGCGCCCTCGAATACGGCGGCATCGGCGGCAGCCAGGGCAGCCTGGGAGCAGGCGACGCCTACTGGACCGGCGGACTTGCCCGCGACGACACCGATGCCAGGCTCGTCAACAATGGCGCGGGCGGCTACTTCTACGACAAAGAGAAGGACTTTGTCTTCAACGCCCAATACCATTCGATCCTGACGGACTGTACCGATCCGTTGCATTGCTTGGCATTGACCCTGGCGGCAGACTGGGCCTGGGTCACGCCTGGCAACATCACCAAGGCGACCGACTGGACCCAAGGTGGATTGGGCAACGCCAAGAAGACGGCACTGTCGGCCGAATTGTCCTGGGGCACCAGCCGCAACGGCACGACCAGGCCGGTGTTCTGGCGGGTGGACTGGGAAGTCCAGTACCTGAAGGTCTGGCAGGATCTGCCGTGTAACAACAACGGCAATCTCGCGATCGCGGTCTGCGGTGCGCCCACAATACTCGCGGGTGCAGGCGGAACGGCGGCCAATCCTCTCGGCAGCATCGCCCAGAACCCGGACTCTTGGGTGTTCCGCACCACCCTCACCTACGATTGGTAGGCTGCGGAACGGCCTGATCTCTCCCACCTCGCGGCGCGAGGTGGGCTACGGTTGATCCCAAAAGCGGCGTCTTCGCGCAGAAGACGCCGCCCCGCGCGGGGCCCATTCGATCAGTCTTGCGCATCGCTCCCCCGCGATGCTTGCCCCGCGCTTCTTGCTGCCTGCATCACCCGGGCGACCCGGCTTTCGGGCCGGCGGTTTGAACGCGCTTGCTCGCATCGGCAGGTATCCGATGGAACCGCGGCAGGTCATGGATGGGCTGCGCGATTACGGACAGCTTGGCCCATCATGCGCACCGGCGCTGTAGCGTCCCGGATTCCTTCGGTATATAATCTGTAGTTGCGGGAGATCGCCAGTACCCGCACACCGTCGGCCTGTAGGCTTTTGGGTTGGTCGGCGTCGGCACGCGACATGACTGGCCTGTCGTTGGAGCGCAAGCGGGGCACACATGGTTGCCAGGAAGCAGACGGTTGCCAGGAAGCGGACGAAATCCACACCGAAGGCCAAAGCGGCGGCGAAGACCAAAAGCAAGGCAAAGACCAAATCCAGCGCCGGCAAGCGCAAGGCCAAGTCACGCTCCAAGGCGAAGGCCAAGTCCAAGGCGAAGCCCAAGCCGGCGGCCAAGACCAAGCCGAAAACCGCAACCACGCCCGGCGCCAAGAGCCCGGCCAAGAGCAAGCCCAAAACACCAATCAAGACCCCAACCAAGCCGCCAACCAAGCCGCCTGCCGCGACCCCGCCCAAACCGGCCGCGCCGGTCCCTGCGCCGGTGACGACCGCCCCCGCAAATCCGCCAACGAGCGCTCCTTCCGGCTTCCAGGTCGAAGGCTCGAACAACAAGGCGCTGTTCACGTTGAAGCTGCATCGCGGCGAAGGCATGACGCTCATCGCCATGAACTGGAAGATCGGCCAGCCGCCGCAAAACTTCGTCGGCTTCGCAATCGAGTATCAAGAGCCCGGCGGCAACCAGTTCTTCGCGCTGAACAACCGGCTCGGCTTCCTCGATGCCGCCGGCAATGTCGACCCCACCTCGCTCTCGACGCTTCAATCGCCGATCCAGAAATTCCGCTGGGTGCATTTCCCGCGCAATGCCGATCTCGACGGCAACTTCCAATATCGCGTCACGCCCATGTTCATGGATGCCCAGGACAAGCTCAGTCCCGGCGAGCCGCAGCAGGTCGCGATCCAGCTCGCGCGCGAAACCTACCCCGGCATCGCCGACGTCACCTTCACGCGCGGTTTCGTCTCCTCGCAGGCCTTCGTCGACCGCTATGTCAAGGACGGCCCGATCAACACGCTGGTGGCGCCGCTCGCCGCCAAGGGTCTCGACTTCACCTCGACCCACCCCGACAGCACCGCCGCGCTCGCCTGGATGGGCTTCGAGGCGCGCGCCGCGATCCTCGAGACGCTCGACCTGGCGATCGCCGACAAGGCGCAGGTCCGCGTCGTCGCCTACGACTTCAATCTGCCCGAGGTCGTGGACCGTCTCGTGAAGCTCGGCAGCTCGCTGAAGATCATCATCGACGACAGCCAGAGCCATGGCGGCGCCGGCACCGCCGAGACCGAAGCCGAAGGCCGCCTGGTGGCATCGGCGGGGCGGGCGAACGTGCTGCGCCAGCACATGGGCAGCCTGCAGCACAACAAGACCATCGCGGTCAAAGGTCCGACCGTGCAGAAAGTCGTGTGCGGCTCGACCAATCTTTCCTGGCGCGGCTTCTTCGTGCAGGCGAATAACGCGCTGGTGCTGACCGGCCCAACCGCAGTCGGCCTATTCTTCGACGCCTTCGACGGCTACTTCAACGACCCCAAGCCGAACGACGTCGCGGGCTTCGGCGCCAAGCCGTCCGCCGATTGGAACGATCTCGGCCTGCCCGGCATCGACGCCAAGGTGGCGTTCTCGCCGCACAGCGCGGCTAATGCCAAGCTCGCCGGCATCGCGGCCGACCTTACGAGCGCGACATCGTCGCTGCTCTACTCACTCGCCTTCCTGTACGAGACGCCGGGCGTGGTGCTCGACGCCATCAAGGCGGTCACCGCCAAAAATAATGTCTTCGTGTATGGCATCTCCGACAAGAAGGTCGGCGGCCTGGACGTCCAGGACCCGAGCGGCAATGTCGCGCCGGTCTTTGCAGCCGAGCTCGGCGCCAATGTGCCGGAACCGTTCAAGTCCGAGCCCACCGGTGGCATGGGCACGCGCATGCATCACAAGTTCACGGTGATCGACTTCGACAAACCGACGGCGCGCGTCTACCTCGGCTCTTACAATTTCTCCACGCCCGCCGACCTCAAGAACGGCGAGAATTTGGTCATCATCAGGGACCGGCGCATCGCGGTATCCTACATGATCGAGGCGCTCAGCCTGTTCGACCATTACTCGTTCCGCGTCGCCCAGAAGGCCGCTACGACCAAGGGCCAGACGCTGCATCTCGCCAGGCCGCCGCGCGCGGCCGGCGAAAAGCCATGGTGGGACGACGACTACACGGTCGCCCACAAGATCAAGGACCGGGAGCTGTTTTCCTGATGGGAGTTGCGGCGGGCGGGCGCATGGGCTGCGCCACATGGCTGCGCTATCGGCAAACCCCGGGCCAGGCGTTGGAGCGGGCGGCAGGAAGCGAACCCGCGACATACAGCTTGGGAAGCTGTCGTTCTACCGCTGAACTGCGCCCGCAACTCCTCGTCGAGACTCCACTTTTCGATCCGCTCCGTCCCCGGCGGCGGTTGCTGACCGCGATCGTCGTACCACTCGTAGAGCTGCATCTTTGGCCGGGTCAACGCGGGATGGCCCCCGACCGGTATCGCTTTTTGGCCTTGCCGACGGCCGGAGCCGATGATATATATCATACGGTATCTATCATTTTGGGATGGCAATGATGTCTGACACCGGAACGGCCAAGCTATTTAAGCATGGACGCAGTCAGGCGGTGCGTCTGCCGAAGGAATTCCGCATGCCGGGCACGGAGGTGCGCGTGCGTCGAATCGGTCGTGGCGTGCTCCTTGAACCGATCGAAACACGTTTTGACGTGAAGGCTTGGTTCGCCAAGATCGACGAATATCTCGACGAGCCCTTCATGGCCGACGGACGGCAGCAGCCCGCCATGCCGCCGCAACGTAAATTCTTCGACGAATGATCTGTCTCGATACCAATGCGGTCATAGCGGTCCTCAACAATCCGACCTCGCCGGTCCGAACGCGGATCAACGTGGCGATAGGACTGGGCCAGCCGCTCGCGATATCCGCCATCGTGCTGTTCGAGCTCCGGTATGGCGCCGCGAAGAGCGCGCGGCCGGAGCGCAACATGCAACGCCTCGTCGACTTTCTGTCGGGGCCAATCGAAGTCTTGCCCTTTGCGCCTGGGGATGCCGAAGAGGCAGGCGATATCCGAGCGGAGCTGGAACGCGCGGGAACGCCCATCGGCCCCTATGATATTCTGATCGCCGCACAGGCGCGCCAGCGCGACGCGCTTCTTGTGACCGCAAACGAGCGCGAATTCGCCCGCGTGCCGCGGCTGAAGCTTGAAGATTGGGCGATGCCCGAATGAGCAGCGCGTCGTAATCACTCGAGTGAACATGGCCGCGCGCGGCCGGCGATTAACCATGGTGGGACGACGACTACACGGTCGCGCACAAGAGCAAGAATCGGGAGCTGTTTTCCTGACGGGGGTTACGGGCGCACAGGCTGCGCCGCAGCCGCTACTGGCGCGGTCCGAGAGCGGTCGTGAGGTACTCGAGAATCCTTGCGCGCTCATCATCGCTGAATCGGGCGCCGTTACCGATCATTTCCTCAATGACATAGTTCCAGGACTCCCGGTCGCGATGTGATGATGTGAAGTAGATGGCGTCGTGGCACGCCTGACATTCGCGGGCGACGAGTTCCCGGTTTGGTCCAGGCGGCAGCTCGTCTGCCCGACCGTATGAAATGCTTGATGCGAGCAAGCCCACGGCAAGCGTGTCCACAATCCAGACTCTCAATCCAACCACCTGCAAATCTCCATTTTCTGATTGTTACCGATCCGCGATGTAAATGAGGTCGCCGCATAAGCGTCCCCCGGGGCGCACGACCGCAGGCGCGGCGATGACCAGCGCGCCAACAAACAGCGCCTTTTCGATAAGTTCGTTAGCCGTGCCATCCGGCGCTTGCTTCTATTCGGCCGGGCTGGACACCTGGCATTTGGAGCGGGCGGCGGGAATCGAACCCGCGACATACAGCTTGGGAAGCTGTCGTTCTACCACTGAACTACGCCCGCAACTCCTTGCATAGACTAGACTTTTCCGCTTGCGCCCGCGGCCGAACCCGGTCCGAGCCCAGCCGCTGGGCGCCCCCGCACCTTACATGCGGCGATGCCGAGATTCCAGACGCAGCCTCGGCCGCGCCCCGAGAAATCGCCCACCCTCACGCCTTGCCGACCGCGGCCGCGGCCCGCTCCCCCGAGCGGATCGCGCCGTCGATGAAGGACGGCCAGACCGTCGCGGTCTCGGAGCCGGCCCAGTGCAGCGGGCCGACCGGGTCGCGCACCGCCGAGCGGAACAGCACGGTCGCCCCGGGGGTGAGAAATCCGGTGAAGCAGCCGCGCGTCCACTGCTCCTGCGACCAGTTCGCCTCGTAGTAGCCGATCGGCTCGAGCGCCCCGCGGCCGAAGCGTTTGGCCACCTCGGCCAGGAGCAGCTGCTTGCGCTCCTCGGCGGCGAGCGGCGCCAGCTTGCGGGCGTGGGCCGCATAGACGAACCCGGTCAAAATTCCCGTTCCCGAATAGCGCTCCGGCACGCTGCTGTCGTCGGTCTCGCCCAGAACCGATGCATAGTCGAACAACTCGCCGCTCAACCCGTCCCGGCGCCAGAACGGGTCGCGGTAGACCATCTGCACCTTGATCACCAGTCCCTGCGGCCAGCGTTGCGTGACCTGCACGCGGTCGACCGGCAGCGCCGGCTCGTACTCGATGGCGCCGGCAAAATGCGGCGGGATCGCCAGGATGACGTGGCGCGCCGCGACGCGCACCGTGTCGGCATGCACCACTGCGCCTTTCTCGCTCCACTCGAGCCGGCGCACGGGCGCGCCGTGCCGGATGCTGCCGGCGAGCTGCCCGGCCAGGCGCTGCGCCACCAGCTGCGTGCCGCCGATCACGCAATCCTGCTGCGCATCGCCTTCGTAGCCGATCAACTTCTCGACGCCGCCGCAGGCCTTGATCAGGAACAGCATGTGCAGGATCGACAATTCCTCGGGGCTGGCGCAGGCGATCGCGCTCATCTCCTCGGCCACGAACCGGCGCGCATTGGGGTTGCGGATGTTCTGGCGCGCCCATTCCGAGAATGTGATCGCGTCGAGACGCTCGGCGTCCGGATAGGTCCATGGTTTTTCCGGATCGAGCTTGGCGGCGAGCCGGTCGAGCCGGTCGAATTCGGCGTTGGTGAGCCGCGCGCCGGGATCGCGGTCCTGGTCGGCGGGCCCGATGCGCTGGTATTTGCTCTGGTCGAAAATGCCGAGCTGCAGCACCTTGCCGAACCGCGGCGACCGATAGGTCTCGCAGCCCATCTCCTTGATCACTGCCATAAACCGATCCTGGGTCGGCCCGACCCAGTGGGCGCCCAGATCGACCCAGGCGCCGTCCGGCATCTTGATCGTCAGCGAGCGCCCGCCGACCCGGTTGCGCGCCTCGAGCACGACCACGTCGGCGCCGGCCTGCTTGAGCCGATGGGCGGCGGCGAGGCCGGCAAAGCCGGCGCCGACCACGCAGACATCGGCCATGATCGAAGTGGCCGCAGCGTCTTGCGCGCGCGCGGCTCTGCCGAGGCCGCCGACCGGGAGCAATCCGGCCGCCGCGCCGCCCATGACCTTCCGACGTGAGACCCCGGCCATGCGGCCTTCCTCCTGCTCGAGATCAGCGCCGCGGACCCCATGGGAGGCCGGATCGAGCGCTCCGCCATCCCGGCCGCATCATTGCTGGCCCGGGCGCGGCACGTGCCGAACGCTGCCGCCGAGCATGCCGGCGATCACCTCGCCGGCGGCACGGCGGCCGGAGCTGATGGCGGCCTCGACCGAAGGCGATCCCTCGATATGCTGGCCGGCGAACGAGATGGGGCCGAGCGGGCTTCCCGCCACGCGCCGCGGCGCCTTGCTGCGATCGAGCTTCCCGTCCGGTCCGTGGACATTGCCGAATAGGGATTTCGTGGTGGGCAGAATCAAGCTGTGTCCCCACCGGTAGATGAAGATCGCACTCACATCCCGGTCGAAGTCGAACGCGGTGCCGCGCAGCACCCGGGACAGGTCATCGCGGAGCGAGCTTTCATAGTCGGCAAACGGCGTGTGCAGCAGCTTCATGCGCTCGGCGGCGAACTCCTCGGGCGGCGCCGAAACCCCGTTGTAGAACGTCAGCACCGAAGCGCGGCCGGCCTTGTGACGGTTCTCGGTCGTCCAATCCGCGATCTCGAAATTGGTCCAGTGGCGGCCGCCCCAGAAATGATTGGCGTAGCCGAGGCCCAGCTCGACCAACGGCGCCATGTTCCGCACCGCCACATTGGCCACCACGGCCGGCACCGTATTGAATTCCTGCCAGGCCGCCCTGCGGTCGGCGTCGACGAGATGATCGACGAGATGCCGCCCGCTCGACGACTGGGTCGCGACGATAAGGGCACTGGCGGTCGCCTTATGGAAAATCCCGTCCTTGAAATAAGTGACGCTGGCGCCCGGCTTGCCGGAAGCGGCGTCGGCATCGACGCGCAGCGCCACCGCGTTCAATCGGATCTCGGGCGCCGCGCCCTTGCCGGATTTCGTCAGCCAGCGCACCAGCCGCGCCGCTATCTCCGATGTCCCGCCCGGATAGGCGAAACCCTCCTGCACATATTCCGAGCTGAAGAAACAGATGCCGCTGTGCGCATTGACGCTGTGCGCCGTGCCGCCCATGCAGTCGGTGGTCAGGCTGGTATAGAAGTCGACGACGATCGGATCGCAGTGCAGCACGTTGGTCAGATAGTCGGCGAGCGTCATCTCGGACAGGTAGTCGAAGCGGGGATCGGACATCTCGGGCGGATCGTTCGGCTTGCCGGGCTTGCGATACCAATCCTCGAAGTCCCGCACGCATCTGGCGAGGTCATCCATTATTCGCTGGCTGTAGGGCGGGTTCTTGAGCTTGGCGGAAGGCGAGGGGAAATCGAGCTGCCAGCCGCGATAGCCCGCCTTCACGCCGGGGGTATTCTCATCGAAAAAATAGCAATCCGAGGGGGACCTGATGATGTATTTCTGCCAGTCGATGCCAAGCTCCCGATAGATATCGCGCAGGAACTCCGTGTAGGGAAACAGGCAATAGGCGCCGGCCGTCGAGGCCGCGACCGGCAGCGGCGAGGCCTCGTCGCGCGCCGCATTGCCGCCGGCGCTGCCGCCCGCCTCGAGCAGCAGGATCCGGGTGCCGGGACGCTCGCGCATGAGATAAAAGGCGGAGGACAGGCCGGCGATACCCGCCCCCACCACGATGACGTCGAAATCCCCGCCGTCGTCGGCGATCTCGAATTTGCCGGCGTGATCGTCGCACCCCGGAGCCAAGGTCACGGCCGCAGGCTGGAAGCTCAATCGCCGGTCGCGCAGCCAGTGCGCGACGTTGAAGGTCGACGGGAGATTGCCGCTGCGCAGGAAGCGCGCATCGTTGCCGACGAGGTCGTCGCAGACGCCGGCGGCGGATTCCGCCGCCGAGGCACGCAACGGCGCGAATTGACCGAGCGCCAGAGCGCCGGACGCAATCAGGCAGCCGTTGAGGAAGTCGCGCCGCGAAATCCGCGGGGAGCCGCGATCGTCTCGGGGTCGCCGGTTCGAGCCAGGCATCTGTTACTCCCACAACCGCGGCCCGGCGCAGGACCGGTACGCGGCTTCGTTGCTGCCGGCCGACACATTTTCTTATGGAATGATGGTCGGGATTCCGGACGGGAGCAGCGACCTTCCCGACAAGATCAGCAGCTCGGAAAAATGCACCACGAAATCGGCCAGCAGCACCGCCACGATCAGCGTCTCGAGAATGAGCCCCTTGTTCGCGGTCCTGACCTCGGTCAATCGCGAGTTCGCCAACTCATAGTGATCGAGCGCGAACTGGATCGGATCCTCGATCATCTCCATGCGGTCGTGCAGCGAGGCAGCGTCCGCCAGATCCGCATACATCCGCTTCGACGTGCTGGACAAGCTCTGGTCGAGCTGCTCGAGCGCGATCTGCAGGCGCAGATGCATGGTCTTCATCTCGGTAGCCCGCTCGGTCATCGCGTTCACCTGCGGCTGCAGCCGCAGTTGCTTGCTCCCAACGGCGTGGGTGAGCGGCGTATGGGCCTGGATGTCGCGCCAGATGGCCGCCACCTGGGCTTCGAGATCGGCCGTCTGGCGCGCCGCGAGCGTGAAGCGGGCGACCGCGTCCATGGCTTCCGACAGGTGCTCGGGCACTGCGTAGATGATGGAGCGCGTCTCGCTGCAGACGACCCGCACCGTCTTGATGCTGGCCTGCACCGGGGCGCGGTTGGGCGGAAGATCACGGCGCATCCAGGACTGCAGCGAGCTGTCGAGATCGACCGGCACGCCGACTCCCGAGGGCACCCAAATCACCAGAAGCGAATCCTCGCGCGGTCCGGCCGGCATCGCCATGGCTTCGGCGAGCTCGATCGGGCTCGCCACCGCGACCACGGCGCGCGGCTCGCTGATGACCGCCAGCGGGCTCTGCCCGGCGGGCGCGGCGGCCAGATACGAGATTTTCCAAGCTTGCGCCTGCGAGGCAGCCTTGTCGGCTGCCGGCGGGCTCTTCAACTCTGCCTGCATCACTGCGCCAGAGCAGCGTTCGATGCGAAGATCGGCGCCCGATCTTCAATGCGGTTGCCGACCTCGACCCGCGGCCGCGCCACGGCCGGGTCGCGCCGGTCTGCCGGCTCGCGCCGGTCTGCCGGGGCGTCCGCCACCTGGTAGACGCAATAGAGCAGAGCGTGCGCGTCCTCGTACCAGTGGCCGAGACCAGCGCCGGCTTCCTCGGCCCGCTTCCACGCCCGCGCCAAGCGGGCCGGGTCGTTCAGGCCGTGATCGAAGCCCTGCGCGAACAACAGGTCCGACCAGTCCCAACGCGACGCCAGGTTGGCGACGCCGGCGACCAGATCGTAACGCTCGAGCAGGTCGATCGCCAGATCGGTGGTGACGGATCCGAGCACGACCCCGCGCCGCACCACACGCCGCAGCTCCGTGATGGCGGTGGGGCCCAGATTGCGCGGCAAGTAACAGAGCCCGCGCTCGATCGCTACGTCGAAATAACCGTCGCGGAACGGAAGATCGGTCATGTCGCCGACCAGGCAATGGTCCCGCGACGCGGTCGAATCCGTCCGGCCGATGTGATCGGCGAGCTCGAGGCCCCAGGCCTCGTAGCCGGAGGCGCGCAACGCCGCGACCATCGCGGGCGCGCCGACCCCGACGCAGAGAATCTTGGAGCCGCGACGCGCCCCGTAGGAGATCGAGAGCAGATCGGTCAAGAGCGAGCCCTCGAACACGCTGCGCGTCAATTCATTGTCGGCGACCCGCACGCTCGCTCCGGGCGCGGCGGACTGCTCCCGGGTCAAGGCTTGCCGCCGGAAGATGACGTCCGCGAGGATCAGGTCGGTGGCGGTGTCGGCGGAATCCAGGACGCCGTTGAGGGTCGCGTCGAACATATAGTCGCCGACCGTCAGGAGCCCGGGCAATTGCACCGGATCCGGCTGATGGTTCGCGACCCGGCTGCGTTGGGGCAGACCGCCCGGAACCGCATTGACGGTGGCCATCCAGCGATGGACGCGGCGGTCGATCAGGAGCGTACGGCCATGCTGCATGGCGGGCGGCAGGGCGTCGAGGCAGAGCTCCTCGATGCGGGCGTCCGACATGTTGGCGAGGCCGAGCGCGGCATTGCCGGCGATCAGAAAGCTCAGCGCCCCATGAGGACCGAGCTCCTGCCGGGAGCTCTCGTCATAGACGCAGCAGCCGTCGAAGCCGTCGACCATGAACCAATTGCCCGACACATGCTCGCGCCAGAACGGGCGCTCGAACAAGAGCGTGACCCGCAGGTAGTGGCCGGGCCGGTCGAAATAGCCGATGTGCTTGTTCATGGCGCGGCGCAGGGCGGCCGAGCGCCAGTCGATGATCGAGAGCGCGGTCAGCGGCAAGGCGAGCACGACGTAATCCGCCACCACCGCCTCGGTGACGCCGGCCTTCATCACCTCCAGCCGGTAGGTACCGTCGCGCTGCGGCTCGACCGAACGCACGGTGGCATCGAACTCCACGTCGGCGTCGATCTCGTCGGCCAGGCGCTCGACGATCTGCTCGTTGCCGCCGACGACCGAATAGATGTTAAGGTAGCCCTCCACATCCATCAGCACGTTCTTGAGGAAGGTGAGGCCATTGGTGAGGTGCGGGGGCACCGACACGTCGCTGTGCGCCATCACCCGGATGTAGCGTCGCGCGGTCTCGTCCTTGATCTCGTTCGCGAGAATCTCGTCGCCGGTCATGTTGGCCCACGGGTGCCGGTTGTCGACCGCGATGTCCGAGCGGTAGAACACGCTCTGGCTCAACAGCTGGGCGCAGCGCTGGCGGAAGGCGTGGGCCACGTCGCGCGTCTGCATCCCGAACTTGCTGCCGAGCGCGTCGACGTCCGCCAGAATATGGCCGTCGAGCACGCAGGCGCCGCCGCCGATATGCTTGATCTTGAGCCCGAGCTCGTTCTCGATCAGCTCGCGCAAGGGATCGTATCCGAGCTCGGAATAGTCGTAGATCTCGGCCGCGCCGATCTCATAGGAGCCAACGCCGGGAAATTTTCCGGTCAGGATCTTTCCGCCGAGACGGTGGGTGGCTTCGTAGATGGTGACCTTGCAGGCAGCGCCGAGCCGGTCAGCGAGATGCCACGCGGTGAACAGACCGCCAGGTCCGCCGCCGATGATGGCGACACGAAATTCCGGTACGCCGGACCCGTTCATTCCCTTGCCCCAAAGGTCTTGGTTTGCGCTGTCCATAACTTTTCCCCATGCCCCCGAATACGCGCGGAAACCTAACGAATCTGTTTGCGCGCGGCAATCTCAAACACGTTTTCAAGCACGATTTCGCGTTGATTTCGCTCATGAATTAACGTCCGTTCATTTGATTGCAGCGCACACGGTGCATCCGATTAACGGCCGTTCATTGAGCCGCGTTTCCGATTAACGGTCGTTCATTGACAGACGAATCTCCGCCCATGACTGTCGATTAACGGCCGTTCATTCGCTGCCACGCGAAGCTTGCAACGGCGGAAAACTGCATCCGTAAATAACGCGACGCCGACTCTCGATCTTAAATCGCGAGCGGCCGGATCGGTCAACAAAGCCATCGCGCCATTTGTTGATCGTGATGCCGCGCGCAGATCGGGACATGAGGGCCGCGGAGCCGCAGCGAGACGATCGCAAATCTCATTACGGAACCACGGCGGAAAGACTTCCTGCTGAAACCACCTCGGCGAATAGCCGGTGTACCTGCGTGGAGACTTCAACTCTTTCAGCCTCGCGGCGAGCGCGGGCAATGCCCGCGCGCCTCGAACCATGGCCGCGAGACCCACGATATAATATCGCACCAACGCACTGGTTTTTTCGCATTTGCGTCTTACATAAAGGTTCTATTCTGCGTGATGATCCTTGAAATGATGACGTGGCGCCATTGCGGAGGTTTTTCATGATTGAGATTTCGAATGTGACCGCGGCACGTGCGTTCAGCACGTTCGCATTGCGGGGGAATTGATGATGGATACGATATTTAGCGAGGCCGTGCCATTCGATTTCGGTGCCGAGGCCGAGATGTTCTCGCCCATGAGCCGCAAGGCGCGCCGACAGCCGCTCGGATACCGGCGTTTTGCCCGGGCCGCGGAAGCAATCCGGTTCGCGGTCGAGGAGCTGTCGCCGCAGATGCTCGTTGGCACCTATTTAGAAGTGGCCGAGCGCCGATACGAGGGCCAGCAGATCCGCCGCTTGTACGAGAGCGCCGGCTATCCGCTCGATCGGCGCGCCGCTTCGGCCTGACGGTCACAGCATGGGGCTCGGCCGGCTCTGGCGCTCCGGATGAACGCCGGAGAATCGGCGGCCAGCAGGAGCTCGATTCCGTGACCATCCTCAACGTCCGGCACACAACCATCTACCGCTACTGCCGACCGGTCCGGCTCGGCGACCACCGGCTCATGCTGCGGCCACGCGACAGTCACGATCTTCGGCTGATCCAGACCAGCTTGAAATTCACGCCGACAGCCTCGGTGCGCTGGATTCACGACGTGTTCGGCAACTCGGTCGCGATCGCGTCCTTTGCCGAGCCGGCGACCGAGTTGCGGATCGAGAGCCATCTCCAGCTCGAGACCTATGTGGTGGAGCGCCCTGCCTTCGCGATCACGCCGGACGCGGTCAGCTATCCGTTCATCTATTCGGCGGACGATCGGATCGATCTCGGCCGCCTGCTCGAGCGCCAGCATCCGGACCCGAACGACCGACTCGGGGCTTGGGCGCGCGGTTTCGTGCGCGGCAATCCGACCGACACCTCCGCGCTGTTGGCCGATCTCAACAGCGGCGTCGGCAAATGGATCTCCTACCAGAGCCGCGACGCCGAAGGCACGCAGACCCGATCGAGACGCTCAACCGCGGCTGGGGGTCGTGTCGCGATTTCGCCGTGCTGCTGATCGAGGCGGCCCGCAGCCTGGGGTTCGGAGCCAGGGTGGTGACCGGCTATCTCTATAGTCCTTCGACCGACGGGCGCCCGGGCGCCGCGGTCGGGGCCGGCAGTACTCATGCCTGGGCCGACATCTACGTGCCGGGCTCCGGCTGGATCGCCTACGATCCGACCAACGGCACCATCAACGGCGCCAATCTCATCCGTGTCGCCGTCACCCGCGACATCAGCCAGGCCGTACCCATTTCCGGCAGCTTCGTCGGCACGCCCGAGACCTATCTTGGCATGACGGTGGATGTCGCGGTGGCGGCGGAAGGTCGCGGACGTCTCAAGGCCGCGGCGCTCCCCGGCGTCAGGCCATCGGACCCCGCAGTCGCCGCCGCCGTGCCGGGCACCGCCAGACCCGCGTCGTCGTGCTGATCGCCATCCTGGTCATCGCCCGCAAGCTGATGCTAAAGGATTACGAGACCATCGATTTTCAGACGCTGCTGGGCTACGGCGGGCTGTTGCTGGCTTTGGGTGGGCTCTATTGGCTCATCTCCGACGGCGACCGCCGCTGCGCGCCCGCAACCACATGGCCGGACCCGGTTGAGCCCGGCGGAGAGGCCTGACGCCGGGTGCCGCGGCGGCTACACACGGAAATGCTTGGAGAGCTTGAGGCCCTGGCCTTGGTAGTTCGAGGTCTCGGTCTGGCCGTAGAGAATGTCGGGGGTCTCCGCCATCGGCTCGTACATCAGACGGCCGATCGCCTGCCCGTCCTCCAGCACGAACGGCACCTCGTGGCTGCGTACCTCCAGCACCGCGCGGCTGCCGGGGTGTCCCTGCTCGGTGAAGCCGAAGCCAGGGTCGAAGAAGCCCGCATAGTGCACACGGAACTCGCCCATCATGGGATCGATCGGCACCATCTCGGCCGCCCAATCCGGCGGAATGTGGATGCGCTCGCGCGAGGCCAGGATGTAGAACTGGTTGGGGTCGAGGATAAGCTTGTTGTAGTTGCGGACGTGGACCTGCTCCCAGAAGTCGCGCGGGTCGTATTCCGCGATGCTGTCCACGTCGATCACGCCGGTGAACTTCTGCGCCCGGTAGCCGACCAAGCCGGCGGTCTGCTCGGCGTTGAGGTCCACGCTCAGCACCAGGCCGTTGCGCAGCTGGATCTCGCCGTCGACCAGGCTCGATTGCTTGTGCTGCTCGAGCAGCTCGCGGTCCGACAGCGCGAACCTAGCAGTCTCGGCCTGCGCCGGATTGCGCCGCCGGAACCTGATCTGGTTGAGCCGCGATCCCCTGCGCACCCGGATACTGAAGCTGCAGGGCGAAATCTCGGTGTAGATTCTTCCCTGATAGCCGCCCGGCACGCTGTCGAACATGTCGCTGTGGTCGGCGATGAGCCGGGTGAACACGTCGAGCCGGCCGGTGGAGCTTTTCGGATTGGCCAGCGCCGACACGCTCTCGGGCAGGCTCAAATGCTCCATGAGCTCGACCACATAGACGGTGCCGCGCTCCAGCACCGCCCCGGCTTCAAGATTGATCTCGTCGAACTCCAGCTCCGCCAGCTGGCCCTCGACGGTCTTGCCCTTGCCCGGAAGAAAGCTCGCCGGCACCCGATAGGCCTTGCTGCCGAGCCGCAGGTCGAGACTGGCGGGCTGAATCTGCGTGTCGTCGATCTCGACCGAGGATTAAATCATCTTCCGCCGGATCAGGGTCTTGATCCGCTGGCGCGGCAGCAATCCGGATTTGGTGCCGAGATCGGCGAGCGGTCCGGTCGGCTCGCGCAGAATCTCGGCCGGCTTATTCATGATGACCGGCATGGCACACCAGCGTGTGAAGGCATTGCATGGTAACGTTTCCGGCCGGCCGATGCACTCGGAACAAAGCGACGCCAGGGGATTCGGCGAGCTTGTTCACTACCCAATCGCGGTGTTGACGCCAATGCGGTTTGGGCGTATGAGCCCTACTTATCCCGTGGTCATTTGAGCCGGCCGGCTTGCAGCCACGTTAAACAAATTGCTAAAAGGCCGGGGACGCGTGTGCCCCCGGCGGAGATTCTCCGGCCGGGTTTTTTGTTGGCACAAGGAGGCCCTGATGTCCGCGTCTGCTACCAAGCCCTACCGTTTCGAGACCCGCCTCGTCCACTCTGGCACCCTGCGCTCGCAATTCGGCGAGACCTCGGAAGCGCTGTTCCTCACCCAGGGCTACGTCTACGAGAGCGCCGCCCAGGCCGAGAAGCGCTTCAACGGCGAAGAGCCCGGCTACCAGTATTCGCGCTTCTCCAATCCGACGGTGGCGATGTTCGAGGAGCGCATGTGCGCACTCGAGGGCGCGCAGGCGGCGCGCGCGACCGCGACCGGAATGGCAGCGGTCAACACCGCCCTGATGGGGCAGCTGCGCGCCGGCGACCATATCGTGGCCGCCAAGGCGCTGTTCGGCTCCTGCCGCTACATCGTCGAGGACCATCTGCCGCGTTACGGCGTCACCTCGACCCTGGTGGAGGGCACCGACTTGGCGCAATGGCGCAACGCGGTGCGGCCCAACACCAAGACCTTCTTTCTCGAAAGCCCCACCAACCCGACCCTCGAGGTGATCGACATCGCCGAGGTCGCCAAGATTGCGCACGCGGCGGGCGCGACGCTGGTGGTCGACAATGTGTTCTCGACCCCGCTGTGGCAGCGGCCGCTCGAGCTCGGCGCCGACTGTGTGGTCTATTCGGCCACCAAGCACATCGACGGCCAGGGCCGTTGCCTCGGCGGCGTCATCCTCGCTTCCGAAGACTTCATCCAGAAGTACGTGCACACGCTGCTGCGTCAGACCGGGCCCTCGATCTCGCCGTTCAACGCCTGGGTGCTGCTCAAGGGATTGGAGACGCTCTCGGTGCGGGTGCAGCGGCAGACCGACACGGCAGCGACCGTGGCAGTGGCGCTCGCCGAGCATCCGAAGATCTCCCGGCTGATCTACCCGGGCCGCAGCGATCATCCGCAGGCCGCGGTCGCGGGCAAGCAGATGCGCGCCGGCTCGACGCTGGTCGCCTTCGAGGTCAAGGGCGGCAAGGCCGCCGCCTTCCGGTTCCAGGATGCGCTCAAGCTCGTGCGCATCAGCAACAATCTGGGCGACTCAAAGAGCCTTATCACGCATCCGGCTACCACCACCCACCAGCGCCTCACCCCGGCGCAGCGCGCCGAGCTCGGCATCAGCGACGGCTTCCTGCGGCTGTCCGCCGGGCTCGAGCATCCCGACGACCTGGTCGAGGACATCATGGCGGGCCTGGCCGCGGTGTGAGAGAATGGGTCGTAGCTCGTAGGATGGGTCGAGCGATAAGGGCGTTTACGGCATAGCCCGCGAAGACGGGCGTAAACGCCCTTATGCGCTCAACCCATCCTACAAGAATTGAGGACGGAACGATGCGAACAATATCGACAGGTCTCATGGCCGGCTGCGCACTGCTCGCGGCTGCATCGATGGCCAGTGCCGCCGAGGTGACGTTCGAGCGGCTGCGCAATCCCGAGCCGCAGAACTGGCTGATGAACCATCATGATTTCGGATCGCAGCGGTTCTCGGCCCTCGACACCATCAACAAGTCGAACGTCAAGAACCTCAAGCTCGTCTTCGCGGTGGCGCTCGGCGGCTCTTCCGGCAACGAGAACCTGGTGGCGACTCCGCTGGTCGAGGACGGGTTCATGTACATGGCCGACGCCTGGGGCGTGGTCTACAAGATCGACGTGCGCTCCGGCACCCGTGGCGCCATCGTCTGGAAGATGGATCCCGGCCAGGAGAAGATCGAGCGCAACCGCGGCGTCGCGCTGTGGGGCAACCTGGTGATCTCGGTCACCGGCCAGGACGGGCGCGTGATCGCGACCGACAAAGAGACCGGCAAGATCGTCTGGGACAAAAATCTGCACGACCAGCCCGACATGACGCTCAATGCCGCGCCGCTGGCGCTGAAGGACGAGATCGTGGTGGGCGCCTCGGGCGGCGACCAGGGGGTGCGCAACTGGATCGTGGCGCTCGATCCCAAGACCGGCGAGGTGAAGTGGAAGACCTATTCGGTGCCGGCGCCGGGCGAGCCCGGCAGCGAGACCTGGAAGGACAAGAACAATGCCTGGCAGACCGGCGGCGGCGCCTTCTACGTCACCGGCTCCTACGATCCGGACACCAACACGACTTATTGGGGGGCCGGCAACCCGTCGCCGAAATACAATTCCTCCTACCGGCCGGGCGACAATCTCCACACCAACAGCGCGCTGGCCATCGACGCCGCGACCGGCAAGCTGCGGTGGTATCACCAGTACACGCCCAACGACACGATGGACTACGACGAGACCGGGACCCACATCCTGATCGACACCAAGGTCAACGGCGAGAACCGCAAGATCCTCACCCATGCGGGCCGCAACGGCTTCAACTACACCTTCGACCGGCTCAACGGCCAGTTCATCAAGGCGATCCAATACGTCGACAAGCTGACCTGGACCAAGGGCATCGATCCCAAGACCGGCAAGCCGCTCGACTACGATCCGGGCAAGGACCTGCAGACCTATGCGGAGCCGATCGCCAAGATCCTGACCGGGGCGAAGAGCAGCGTGTGCCCGACGGTGGCGGGCGGCAACAATTTCTGGTCGGCGGCCTACAGCCGCAAGACCGGGCTCCTCTACATTCCCGAGCTCGAAGGCTGCGCCACCGTGACGCGCGACCAGACCCGCCACGTGCGCGGCAAGTTCGACGGCGGCGGCTATGCGGACGACGTGCGCCTCACCAGCGGATTCGTGGCGCTCGATCCCGCGACCAGCGATATCAAGCAGCGCAAGAGCATGCCCTACCCGAACGCGAGCGGCGCGCTCGCGACCGCCGGCGGCATCGTGGTCACCGCCCTGCTCGACGGCACCGTCATGGCGCTCGACGATCAGACCCTGGAGGAATTGTGGTCGATCAACGTGGGCACCGGCATCGACGCCCCGCCGATGACCTATTCGGTCGACGGCAAGCAATACATCGCCATCGCCACCGGACTGACCCGCAACCAGGTCGGCAAGTTCGTCAACACGCCCGAGATGAAGACCCTGGCGAAGAACGCGACCATGATTTTCGTGTTCGGGTTGTAGGGGCGGCCCTTGTGGCCGCCCTGACCGGGTCGCGGGCGCCCACGCGGTGCGCCCCTGCGATCCAAGACCGTAGGGTGGTCGATCAGACCTACATGAAGATCTGCTCCGAGTTCTGCGTCGTCCCGGCCCATAGCGCGTTGAAGACGCGCGTAAACGCGCTGACGGAGCCGGGACCCATACTCCGCAGCCTATCGAGAGGGCACGGCGTATGGGTTCCTGCTTTCGCAGGAACGACAGCAGGCCGGCCTTGCCCCGTTCACGGCCGCAGATAGGCGAAGCCCTGGGCCTGCAGCTCGGCGAGCTTGACCACGCCGCCCCGCTCCGCCACCGCGAAGCCGGGCAACAGATCGCCGAGGGTGAGCTTCTGGGCGTCCATGGTGTGGCGGCAGGCGTGGAATTCGACGCCGGCGGCGCGCGCCTCGGCGGTGTCGGATTTGACCGCTAGGTTCGGTGTGTTGAGACGGAACGCCTTCAAGGCTGGCCCGTGCACCACCAGGACGATCTTGACCTTGTCGGCCCCACCCATGCCCTCGATATGATTGCGGATATTGCCGAGCGCGAACGCGACCTTCTCCAGATCGGCGAGATGATAGGCGACCTTGGGCAGGTCGGATGGGCTTGCGGCCGCAGCCCGCGCCGGCGCTCTGCCGGCGAACAGGCTAGCCGCGACCGCCACCGCCGATCTGAAGATGTTGCGGCGGTCCATGCGGCCCGCCGTCATTGCCCGCGGCGCATCGCGGCCTTCTCCTTTTTGTCGTCGGCCAGCTCCAGGCATTGGGTCAGCGCCACCTTGTCGAGGCGGAACACCTTGTCGTCGGCGCCGAAACGCTTGCGCGCATTTCCCGGCTCGTCACCGTCGCTGCCGGGCCGCCAGATGCGGGCGCCATACGGAATCGAGACCAGCACCGATTTCGCGTCCTTGATCGCCACATCGATGCTGCCGCCGTCGCAATCCACGCCGCAATGGGCGACGACGGCCTTGTCCCCGGATTCGCTCGCGTCGTGGATCGAGCCGCAATTGCCTGAGGACTCGAAATGTGCGCCGCTCTTGCGGAACATGACGCCGAGGCGAACCCCGTAGCTGGTTCCGTCGCTGTCCTGGCTGACCTTGGCCAGGAGCCGCATGGTGCGGACGTTCTGCCGGGAATGCTGCGACAAGTGAGCGGGGTCGTAAACGCGGTTGAAGCAGGCGTGGATGGTCTGCTTGTCACCCACCGCACGCCCAAACAGCTTCTCCTGAAAGGCTTCGTCCTCCGGCGATCCGCCGGCGCGGGCACTGAAGCTCGCGCCGGCGATCGCGGCAATGAGAGCGGCCAGCAAGGCAAAGCGGCGGTGATTGATCGACACGGAGCACCTCTCGGGATGGTGTGGATGATCATGGTCCGCACGCGCGGCAAGTCAGACCTATGGGGCCAGCGTCAGCTCGAACCGGGTGAGACTTTCGAACTGCCCCTCGGTGGTCCGGCCGGATTGCGGATCATACTGGCTCTGGCCTTTCTTGCGGAAAAAATTCGTTTCGATCTCGGCCACCGCGATGCCCGGAATGGTCTTGCGGCAGCGCTGCTTGATGAAGGTGCGCCCGACCGGCGTCTCGCCTTCGGCCGGGGCGAGATCGACGCAGTCCCAGCCGTCGCGGCCGTAGCGGGCGGTGAGAAAGTTGCGCAACAGATAGGCCTCGTCGCGGTCGCGCGAGGAATCGCGCGGATCGCTGACGATGCGCAAGCCTGCGAGCACGCCGGCCTCGTCGAAGCGCCCCGACAGCACGACCGGGAAATCGTACACCTTGGTGCCGGAAAATTTCTCGATCTCGGTCGCGAAGTTGTTGGCCTTGGCCCAATATTCGAGCTCGTCGTCATAGCGGAAATAGACCTCGCGCAAGCCCGCCGCATCGGGCCGGCAGCGGCGGAAGTCGCGCCAGCCGCCGAGCGGGATCGACGGCGGCCCGCCATTGGTGCCGCACGCATAGTCGGTGAATTGGTCCGGCAGCCGGTCGGCCGGAGTTCCGAGCTTGAGATCCCACACCTCGGCGCGCGCCGGCCGATCGTTCGGCTGCGGCTGGGCGGCGGCGCCGCTCGCCGCCAGCGACGCGACGGCAAAACCGGTCAGGATCAGATATCGCAGCCGCATGATGAATATCTACCGATGTCAGCCAACGCGAGCAGCGCGCTTAATCGTGCACGCTCCCGTCCGGCATGAGGGTGCCGGATAGCTTGGCGCCGTCGAGGATGGCGCCGGTCAGGATGGCGCGGGTTAGGCGGGCATCCGACAAATCCGCGCCGGTCAGGTTGGCGCCGGTGAGATCGGCGCCGAACAAGTCCGCCTCCATCAGGTTGGCGCCCTTGAGGTTGGCGTCACGCAGCACCGCCTCCACCAGGCCGGCATTGTCGAGATTGGCGCCCTCGAGATTGGCGCCCCGCAAGGTCGCGCTCACCAGGTTGCTGGCGCTCAAATCGGCGCCGCGCAGCGAGGCCTCGTCGAGATGGGCTTCGGTCAGGATCGCGGCCGTGATCGTGGCGCCGTCGAGCTTGGCCCGCACCAGGCGGGCGCGTCCCATCTTGCCGTCGGTGAGGTCGGCGCCGGTGAGATCGGCGACGCTCATGTCGGCCTCGTAGAACATGGCGCCCTTGAGCTTGGCTTGGGCCAGGGATGCATTTTTCAGATCGGTCTTGTTGAGGTTGGCGTCCGTCAGGTTGGCGCCGGTCAGCTTCGCCCGGGTGAGCCGCGCCCGGTGCAGGACCGCGCCGGTGAGATCGGCCCCGGCCAAATCCGCGTCGGTCAGGTCCTTGCGCTTGAGCGGCGCGCGCGGCAGCGCGCAGCCCGGACAGGATTTCGACTTGCCGGAGAGGAAATCGCCCTCGCCGGCGGCCCACGATGGCAGCGCTCCAGCAGTCGTCAGCAGACCTATGAGAAGGCTGCAGATCAGGCCGGCCGATATGCGATAGGGACGATGCGACATCATGCGACCTGTTGCGGAAACCGGTTCGGGCCGCATCCTCGCACGTTTCCGGCGTTGCGCCAAAGCGCACCTTCGATAGATTGAGCCACGCTGATGAATATCGGATCGCCGTAGGGGCGCCCCTCGTGGGCGCCCGCGCCCACGCCACAGGGCGGCCACAAGGGCCGCCCCTACGAAATTGCGCTATGCAAAGCATCCTTGCCACATTGATCGCAATCCTGCTGCTGGCGGCAGGCACACCGGTGCGGGCGCAGGAGCGCCCTCCCCGTCTCGAGGTGTGGGACCTGCGGCTCGGCACGCCGGTCGACCGGCTGCCCGACGAGTTCGTCGATCTGGCCTGCGGCACCAATGGCGGCCCACCGTCGCTCCCGCTCAACGGCTGGAGCGACTTCCGGCGCTGCCGGGCAGAGCCGAGCGGGCTGCGCGAGGTCTATTTCCGCTACGACGACGAGTTGGAATACTGGGCCAAGGCCAACAACCTGGCGGACCAGATGGAGCAGTTTTCCGGCACCAAGGCCTACGGCTTCCCGGTGGTGGTCTCGGCCCTGATCGATGCGCAGGGCCTGCTCGCCGGCATCCGCATCGTCAGCGATCCGCGCGACACCTCGCAGAACCGCGACGAGGCTTATCTTTTGCGCAACTTCCTGACCTCGCGCTTCGGGCGCGACGATTGGCAGTGCCAGGACCTGGCGCTCGAGAACGGCGAGACCGCGGTCGACGGCGTCTTCGTCAAGCAGCGCTGCCGCAAGCAGATCGACGGCAACACCACCGCCTCGCTCGCGACCCGCTACCTGCGCAAGCCCGGCCAAAGCCGCTTCGACCCGCACACCGGCCGCGAAACCGCCGGCCAGTTCGAAAGCGCGGCGAGCTTCGAGCTGGTGCGCACCGCGTCGCAATGAGGGCGGCCACGAGGGCCGCCCCTACCCACAACGTCTGATTGGTAGGGGCGCCCCTGGTGGGCGCCCGCTGTCTTAAAGCCCGAACACGAACAGCATGGTCTGGTTGCGCTGCTCCTTGAGCTCGGGGGTATTGATGTGCCGGCCCATCGCGATCCGGCTCAGGCCGGACAGGATCGCCACATATTGCTTGCCGCCGACCTCGAAGGTCATCGGCGGGGCGTCGAAGCCGACCCCGACATTGATCTTCCAGAGCGTCTGCATGGTGGCGTCGTCGAACGCCATCATGGTGCCGTCGGTAAAGCCCGTGAACACCACGCCGCCGGCGGTGGCGAGCGCGCCCGCATAATTCGGATACGGGATGTGGGTCTTGAACTTGACCTCGCCGGTCAAGGGATCGATCGCCGACATGTCGGATTCCGAGCGCTCATTGGTCTTGGCGCGCGGTCCGCCACGCATCTCGTCGCCGACCTTGATGCTCAGCTTCGGATCCTGGGTGACCTCGGCGCAATTGGTGAGCGCCGGGACGTACAGGAGCTTGGTCTTCGGGCTATAGGTGGAGGGCCAGAAGTTGTTGCCGCCGCCCGGCGACGGGCACATCTTCTTGGTGGGCTCGGTCAAGGTCGGGGTGGCGACTCCCGCATACATCTGGATCTCGGCGCCCGGCACATAGTCGATCGGCTTGCCGGTCTTCTGATCGATGCCCTTGGTCCAGTTCACGTTGTCCAGATAGGGCTTGGCCACCACGGTCTGCCCATTGCTGCGCTCCATGGTGTAGATGAAGCCGTTGCGGGCCGAGTGGGTAATCAGATGGCGGGTCTCGCCGTTGACCTGCCCGTCGATCAGAATGTGGGTGCCTTCCTCGTCATAATCCCAGTGGTCGCCGGGAGTGAACTGGAAGTACCAATTCATCTTGCCGTCGTCGGGATTCCAGGAGATCACGCTGTCGGTGTAGAGGTTGTCGCCCGGCCGGTAGCTCGCGTCGAACATCGGCACCGGATTGCCGGTGCCCCAGATCAGCTGGTTCGAGGTCACATCGTAGGTGCCGGTCACCCACATGGCGCCGCCCCCGGTCTGCCAGGCGTTGTTCTTGTCCTTCCAGGTCTCGCTGCCGGGCTCGCCCGGCGCCGGAATCACGTATTTGCGCCATTCGAGTTTGCCGGTCTTGCCGTCGACCGCCGCGATATAGTCCCGTACGCCGCGGTCTCCGCCGGCGGCCCCGACGATGATCTTGTCCTTGACGGCGAGCGGCGCGGCGGTGATCTGCACGTCTGGCTGGCCGTCGGCCAGGTTGGTCTCCCAGGCAACCTTGCCGCTATCCTTGTCGGTCGCGATCACGCGCGGCGGATAGTTGGCGACCGAGATCACGAAGTTCCCCCACAGGGCGGCGCCGCGGTTGGAGAGCGGGATCTTCTCCTGCTTGGGATCCATGCGCCAGACGATGCGGGCGGCATCTCCAGAGCGCACGTCGATCTTGTAGACAATGCCCCACAGGTCGACCACGTACATGAACCCGTCCTCGACCAGCGGGGTGGCCTCCAGGTTCTCGGTCGTTGAGGTGCCGCCGAGCGCCACCGCATAGGCGAGCTTGAGGCTCTTGACGTTGGTCTTGTTGATCTTGTCGAGCGGCGAGAACCGCTGGCCGTCATAGGTGCGGTGGTTCATCAGCCAGTTCTGCGGCTCCGGATTGGCCAGCCGCGCCGGCGTGACCTCGGCCGCCAGCACCGGCCATGCCGCCAGCACCACGCCACCCAGGAGAGCGGCCTTGACGGAACGTCGATGGTTTCTGCTCATTGCGGTTCCTCCATGAATTTGTTGATTGACCCTTAGAGATCGATCTAACTCGGTGTCATGGCCGGACTTGTTCCGGCCATCTCGATGAGGAGCGCACAGTGCCTTCCTGATCGAAGATCGCCGGGACGAGCCCGGCGATGACACTCAGCGTTTCGGACCTGCGCTACGGCGCATAGATCGCGCGATTGTACCAGGAAATGGCGTCGATGCTCAGCACGCGCTCGGTGCCGTCGAACAAGGCCGCGATCTTGCCGCCCGAGGCCTTGTAATGGAACTCCTTCACCTTGTCGGGCACCGTGATGGTGGCGTTACGCATGATGTCGAGGTTCTGGTCGACCTTGAAGATTTGATAGAAGCCCGGAGTGATGCTGGAGAAGAACTTGGTCTCGTTGCTGGCCTTGCGGCCGATACCGCGCTCGTATTTGAGCTGCAGCTCCATGTGCTCGCCGCTTGCCGCCGTGAACTCCCATTGCTCGCTGGTCTGCGCCTGCGGGGCGGCCGTGGTCGAGCGCTCCATGCGGTGGGTGGCGGCCAATTGATACACCCCGAACGGTCCGGGCGCCTCCTTGGGATCGCTGGTGAGCCCGTGGATCAGCATCTGGGCGACCGCGGCGGAGCCGGCCTGCTTGATCGGGATGGCGAGATAGACCATCTGCCCGGAACCAGCCGGGGCGCCGTCGGGGGCCGTGACGTTGATGCGGTCGATGAAGATCATGCGCAGATTGGCGTCCTTGGCGGCGCCCTGTGTCGCCACCGCGGGCTCGGTGCCGGCCGGAAGCATCGCCTTGAGGGCGGCATCCGGAACATGGAAGTCGAGCTGCATGCGGGCTTCCGCGCTCTGCTCCACCAGGGTCTCGGCATGCGCCATCGCACACCCCGCCAGCAGCACCCCGAACGCCGCGGCCGAAGTCTTTCCAATCATCACGCACCTCCCGTTTCGCGTTTGCGTTTCAAGCGCTTTATCGTTCGGGCCGGCTCCTGCAACGCGACCTGTGCAAGGCGCCCGGCAGGTCCTAGTATAGCATGCGCGCCGATCATTGCGCGCCCATGCGAGCTGGAGCCAGACCCATGCGCCGCCGGCTGCTGTTTCTGCTGATGGCCGGCATGCCGATGACCATCGCGGCCGCGCTCGCCGCCGATCCAGAGCCCTTTCTCGCCGGCGCCACCAAGAGCTGCATCGAATGCGACCTGGCCGGCCGGGCGTTGGCGGAGCGGGACCTCCAGCGCGCCAGGCTCGACCGCGCCAATCTGGCGATGGCCGACCTGTCGGGCGCGAGCCTGTTCCGCGCCACGCTCACGCGCGCCAATCTCAAGGGCGCCAAGCTCGCCAAGGCCAATCTCAATCTGATCGACGCCAAGGGGGCGGACCTGACGGGCGCGGACCTGAGCGAAGCCCTGCTGTTCGAGGCGGACTTCTCCGGCGCCAACCTCTCCGGGGCGAACCTGCGCGGCGCCAAGCTCGGGCGTGCCCGGTTCAATCAAGCCGACCTTACCGGCGCGGTGCTCGCCGGCTCCGATCTGCGCGAGGCGCGGCTCGCTGGCGCCAAGCTCGCCGGCGCCGACATGCGCAGCGTCATCCTCGACGGCCTGAACCTGCGCCAGATGGACCTGCACGGCATCGACTTCACTCTGTCCGACATGGTGGAGACCAATTTCACCGAAGCCAATCTCAACGGCGCCCAATTGGCGGGCGTCAATCTCTACGGCGCCAATCTGCACGGCGCCGACCTGCGCGACGCCAACCTGGAAGGCGCCAACCTGGAGAACGCCATCCTGAGCGATGCGCAGCTGGCGGGCGCCAAGCTCGACGCCGCCATCATGCCGGACGGGCGGCGGGCGCCGTAAAGACGCCTCATCATTCAAGGCTTCCGATAACCCGGATCGAGCAGCTCGAATCGCGTCGAGCTCTCGAACTGGCCCGACGTATAATCCCCGGTCGCCGGGTCGATGTCGCTCTGGCCGGGCTTGCGCAGGAAGCGGGCGTCGAGGGACATGCGCCGCTCTGGTGTCGTCTTCTCGCAGTGCTGCTTGATGAAGATGCCGCCGACCGGGGTCTCGCCGGACTCCGCCGGCAGATCGGTGCAGCTCCAGCCGGCGGGATCATAATGGTTGATGATGGCGAGGCGCAGGAGCTGCGCCATGCGGCGCTCGACCGGCGACGCGCGCGGATCACTGACGAAGCGCAGCCCCCGCAGCACGCCGGCATCGTCGAACAGCACCGAGAGAACCACCGGATGTCCAGCCACCCGGGTGCCGGTGCGGCTGCCGGCATAGAGCGGATCATCGATGGCGCGGCCGATGAACTCGGCCTCGTCGTCGAAGCGGGCATAGACCTCGTGCAAGCCGCTGGCCTCAGCGGGGCATTTGCCGAAGGCGGTCCAATCGTCGATCCGCTGGCGCGGCGGGCCGCCATTGCTGCCGCAGGCGAGCTCGCCGAAGCCGTCCATGGTCATGGAGGGCGCCTTAAGGCCGAGCTTGAGGCCGTGGATCTCGCCCGGGTCGGGCTGCTGGGCGCCGGCCTGAGGGATTGCGAATGATATTACGAGCGCCACCATTGACGCGATGACAAGAATGCCGGCGGCGAGCTGGCGGCGCCGCCGTTTCCCTCCCCCTGCAAGGGGGAGGGTGGCGCCGAAGGCGCCGGGTGGGGGTCCCGCCTCTCCACGAACTCGGTGATTGTTTCGGGACCCCCACCCGACCCGCTTTGCGGGTCGACCTCCCCCTTGCAGGGGGAGGTATGGAGGCCAGATCACGCTCACAGCGCAAAGACGTAGAGCATCGACGCGGTCGAGGTGTTCTTGAGCTCGGGCGAGTCCTGCCAGACCGCGGCGGTCTGCTTGGAGCCCATCAGCACCGCGATGTATTGCTTGCCGTTGACCGAGTAGGTGATCGGCGGCGCGTTGATGCCGGTGCCGGCGTTGAAGCTCCAGACCTCTTTGAGGGTGCGGGCATCATAGGCATAGAGGGTGCCGTCGAGCTGACCGATGAACACCAGGTTGCCGGCGGTCGCCAGCGCGCCGCCGTAATTCGGGTAGGTCATCTTGACCGAGGCCTTGATCTCGCCGGTGGCGGGGTCGACCGACTTGAGGGCCCCGTAGCGGCGCGGCGCTATGTTCTTGGTGCCGCCGCCGCTGAACCGCTCGCGCGGCTTTATCGGGCCGCCCTGGTCCGCGAAGCTCGGCTGCTCCGCGTTGGTGATGGAATTGCAACCTTCGGCGGTCGGGATGAAGAGCAGGCCGAGCTCGGGATTGTAGGCCGAGGGCTCCCAGTTCTTGCCGCCGTTATGGGACGGGCAGGTCTTCGACGGCCCCTCGCCGCGCAAGCCATGGCTGCCCGGGGCATAGACCTGGACATCCTTGGTGGGATCGTAGTTGAGCGGCTTGCCGGTCTTGGGATCGAGCCCGGGCGTCCAGGTCAGCTCGTCGACATATTGCTTGCCGGCCACGAACGCGCCGTTGGTGCGGTCGAGCGCGTAATAGAAGCCGTTGCGGGCGGCATGCACCACCAGCTTGCGGTCCTCGCCGTTGACCTTGGTGTTGATGATCGGGTGCTCGGAAATCTCATCGAAATCGTAAGGGTCGTTGGGGGTGTACTGGAAGCCCCACTTGATCTGGCCGTTGGCCGGATTGAGCGCCAGCACGCTCGCCGCCCATTTGTTGTCGCCGGGCCGGTACTGCGGATCGTAGTCGGGGCCGGCATTGCCGACGCCCTGGTAGATCGTATCGGTGTCGCGGTCGTAGGTCGCGGTCTCCCAGACCGAGCCGCCGCCATGCTGCCAGCGCTCCTGGCCGTCCTTCCAGGTCTCGTTGCCGGGCTCGCCCTTGCCGGGGATCGTGAAGGTGCGCCACAACTGCTTGCCGGTGTTGAGGTCGGTGCCGTCGATATAGCCGCGGATGCCGAACTCGCCGCCGGCGGCGCCCACTATCGCCACGTCGCGCACCACCAGCGGCGCCAAGGTCAGGGTCTCGCCCAGCGCCGGATCGGCGACCTTGCGCTCCCACACCTTCTCGCCGGTCGCCTTGTTGAGGGCGAACAGCCGGCCGTCGAGCGAGATCGAGATGATCTTGTCCTTCCACAGCGCCACGCCGCGGTTGTCGACCCCGCAGCAGGCCACGTCGCCGGCCCAGGCCTTGTCGGTGCCGGGATCGAACTTCCAGCGGAACGTGCCCTTCTTGCCGCCGGACACGTCGATGGCGTAGACCGAGCCCCAGCCGTCCGGCACGTACATGACGCCGTCCTCGACGATCGGGGTGGCTTCGAGATTGCCGAACTTGTAGCGGGCGCCGCCGCCTTCGAAACCGCCGAGCGCGACCGTGAAGGCGACCTTCAGGTTCTTGACCGTGTCGGTATTGATCTCCTTCAGCGCCGAGAACCGATGGCCCTGGTAGTTGCCGTGGTGCAGCAGCCAGTTCTGCGGCTCCTTCTCGACACTGTTGGCGCGCTCGAAAGTCATGTCGGCGGCGCGAACCGGCGTGAGCGCGGTAGCGACCAGAAGCGAGCTCAGCAGTGTACCGGCAAGTGACAGCGTTCCTATTGTTCTCATGACACGTCCTCCCTTGTTGCTGCCGTTCAATCGACCTCGATTACCGTGGAAAACGATACTTCGGCGCGTTCGGCGCCGGTCCCGGAGCGGCGGACCTCACCGGTTGCAGGATGTGAGCTCCTTGTCGTCGATCGAGAAGATCTGGCCGCTCTCGACCTTGACGCCCTTGACCATGCAGGTGCGTCCCTCCTTGTCCCCGAGCTTGATGTCGTAAGTGCCGGAATTCACGCCGGTGATGGTGAGACGCTCGTCCGGGTCGGCCACGCCGTCCTTGTCGTTCTTGGCCTGGTTGGGACCCCAGGTGGTGGTGCCGGCCGGCGCCAGGTAGAATTCCGAAATCCGCATGTGGGTCAGATTCCAGAACCGCGTCCGGGCCTGGGAAAACGCCGCCGTGGACGCGAGCGTCACGGCGAGGATGAGAAAAACCAGTCGGCGCATGGATTACTCCCGGGCTTTGCGATATGTCGTCCCCAGCCTATCGCCCTTCCGGACCCAACGGAAGCGCACCCGCAAGCGCTTGACAGGCCACCCGCCTGCGGCACTATCTGGCCTCCGCGACCAACCTAGAGCAGTGCACCCCCTCATGAGCGTGCAAGTCCTCGAGCGAGAATTCCCCAACGACCATCTGCCGCTGCTGCGCTGGCTGATATTCACCGGCGTATCGGTCTTCGGCTTCGTCCTGCTCTGGTACTACGGCCTGTTCCGCCTGATGCTGAACAGCGACAAGACCTATATTTCTAGCATCATCGTGCTCCTCTATGCCGCCACCTGCATCCATTGCTTCGTGCGCACGATCGCGATCTCGCGGGAATCCGACCGTGCCCATCGGGTCTTGTCCCTGGTCAGCCACGGCGGACCGCACCTGCGGGTGGCGGGCGAGGACGTGGTGACCCCCGACGGCACCAAGCTGCCGGCCGGGCCGATCACCGCCCATATCCGCAACATCATCCTCAAGGCCGGCCTGCAGGGCGGGCGCATCGACCAGACGCTGCTGCTGCGCGGCCTCGCTGACGCGCTGCGCGGACCCAATGCGCTCGGATCGTTCGCCAGCGATTCGCTGATGAAGCTGGGCCTCCTGGGCACCATCGTGGGCTTCATCCTGATGCTGGCGCCGATCGCCGGGCTGGACGCCGCCGACCACGCCTCGATGAAGCTCTCCATGGGCCTGATGAGCGACGGCATGGCGGTCGCCATGTACACCACGCTCGCCGGCCTGATCGGCTCGATCCTGGTGCAGACCCAGTACTACATGCTCGACGAGGCGACCGCGAAGCTGTTCGCGCTCGCTACCGACATCACCGAAGTGTTCGTGGTATCCGGGCTCGAGCGAGAGCAGAATGGATAGCTTCGGCAATTATCCGCGCGACCGGCCGTTCGATCCTTTCAGCGTGATGCTGTTCAAGGCGCTGCAGGTCGTCGCCTTCCTGTTCTTTCTCGCCCTCCTGGTGATGAATCCGGAGGCCAAGCAGGGCAAGATCGACACCAAGGCCGAGTTCATCATCTCCATGGCCTGGCCCGACAGCCACCCCGACGACATCGATCTCTATGTCGAGGATCCGCTCGGTAACATCGTTTGGTATCACGACCGCGAACGCGGCTTCATGCTGCTCGACCGCGACGATCGCGGCGGACTCAACAACAGCCTCACGGTGGCGGGCCGCTCGATCCTGAGCCCGATCCGCGAGGAGACGGTCAGCATCCGCGGCATCGTGGCGGGCGAATACACAGTGAATGTCCAATACTACCTCGCTTCCCAGCACGATCCGGTGCCGGTCAGCGTCAAGGTGGAGAAGATCAATCCGGTGGTCGAGGTCATCCATTACGACAAGATCATTCTCGATCACGCCGGCCAGGAGAAGACGGCGGTCCGCTTCCGCGTGGCCCAGGACGGCCGGGTCACCGACGTCAATCATGTGGAGAAATCGCTGGTCCAGCTGACCCGCAGCGTCCGCCGCAATGCGGCCGGAGGAGACGGGAAATGACCGCGACGCTGCTCGCCATCTCGGCCGCCTATGTGCTGCTGAGCGTGCTGCTGCTGTGGGCGGGCATCGCCTCGCCGCTGCGATGGTGGATCAAGGCCGGCGCCATCGTGGTGACCTCGGCGTTCTTCGTCGAGGCCTTCTTCGCCAGCAAGAGCCTGCTCGGCTGGCCGAGCGTCGGACGGCTGCCGGGAAAATTCCAATTGCTGTGGACGCGCGTGGTCGAGCCCGACCCGAAGGTGCACGATGCCGGCTCGATCTTCCTGTGGGTCGAGGAGGTCGACGAAAACAACGTGCCGGTCGGCACGCCCCGCTCCTTTCGCCTGCCCTACACCAAGCCGATGGCGGACAAGTCGCTCAAGGCACGCGACGAGATCATGTCCGGCAATCCGCAGGAAGGCACCGCCGAGGACATCGACGAAAGCGATACGCCGCCGACCAACATGGCGAACCTGCCGGAAAACGCCAACCCGTCGCAGCAGACCCCTAATGCGAACAATGTCGATCTCTCCAAGCTCGCGGCCCAGCCGGACTACATGATCGGCGTAGTGTTCAAGCCGCTCGAGCCCCCGAAGATGCCGGCGAAGCCTTAAGGCTGCTGGATCACCTTCGCGCGGCGACGGCCGGCCCGGTCATCGCCAGGAACGCCTCCTCGATGGTGGCCTTCCCCGACGCCGCGATCAATTTCGCCGGCGTGGTGTCGGAAAGCACCTTGCCGCGATGCAGCACGATGACCCGGTCGGCATCCGGCACCTCGTCACACAGATGCGTCGCCCAGAGGATCGCGACCTGGCGCTCGCGCCGCAGCATCAACAGCTGCTTGAGCAGATCGCTGCGGCTCGCCGGATCCAGGCCGACCGTGGGCTCGTCCATGAGCAGGAGCCGCGGCTCGTGCAGGAGCGCACGCGCCAGCTCGACCCGCCGGCGATTGCCGCCGCTCAGCTGCGCGGTCTTGTCGTTGGCGCGCTCCTTGAGGCCGAGCCAACCCAGCTCCTCGTCGATCCGACGTAGCGCGGTCGCGCGCGGCATGCCGTGCAGCCCGGCGTGAAACAGGAGATTGGCGGTCACCGACAGCTCGAGGTCGAGGGTCGGCTGCTGAAACACGATGCCGAGCCCGGCGAGCGCCGGCACCGGATCGCACGACATGTCGTGGCCCATCACCTCGATGCGGCCGGAATCGGCGGTGAACAGGCCCGAGAGCAGCTGGAACAAGGTGGACTTGCCGGCGCCGTTGGGGCCCAGGAGAGCTATGAACTCGCCCGCATTGGCGCGCAGGCTGACACCGTCCACCGCCCGGATCGGCCCATAGGTCTTGACCACATTGTCCAGAAGCAGCGCCGGAGGCTGCGTTGGCGCGTCGGCACGCTGGTCGGTCACCGTTCCCCCTCGATTTTCCTGGATTCTGTGAATTTACTCTGGCTTTACGCTGGAGCCGGCCCGCGGCGACATTCGCCGGGGCCGGCTTGCCCGACCGCTTTGATCGGGGCTACGCTGGCAGCAACATGTGGTCTCCGCAAGCACAAGAGTATCGCCCGTGACCTTTCGACACCCACTCCTGGCCGTGATCCCGCTCGCCGCCCTGCTCGCGCTGACGTCGGCGCCGGCCTGGCCCAAGGACACCGGGCTCATCTTCGTGAGCAACGAGAAGACCAACAATCTCATCGTCATCGATCCCAAGTCCTACAAGATCGTGAAGGACATCAAGGTCGCCCGACGCCCGCGCGACATGCATTTCAACGCCGATCATAGCAAGCTTTACGTCGCCTGCGGGGACGACGACGTGATCGACATCGTGGACGTCGCCAAGCTCGAGGTGGTCGGCCGGATCAATACCGGGCCGAGCCCCGAGACTTTCGCCATGGACGAGCAGCGGCGGCGCATCTACGTCTCCAACGAGGAAGGCTCCTCGCTGTCGATCATCGACATGGACCAGAACATCACGGTGTTCGAGGTTCCGACCGGCGCCGAGCCGGAAGGCGTATTCGTCAGCGAGGACGGCAAGACCGTCTATGTGACGTCCGAGGTCGGCGATCTCATCCATTCGATCGATGCCGAAGGCGGGTTCGTGACCCAGGACGTGGTGGTGGGAACGCGCCCGCGCCGGTTCGCGGCAACGCCCGACCGCAAGGAGCTGTGGGTCTCGACCGAGCTGTCGGGCGAGGTCTACATCATCGACCGGGAGAAATTCACCGTCACCGGCAAGATCGAGTTCCTGCCGCCCGGGATGCGCAAGACCGACGTGACCCCGGTCGGCCTCACCATGACGAAGGACGGCAAGACCGCCTATGTAACGCTCGGCCATGCCGCCCATGTGGCGGTGGTCGACGTCGCGACCCGCAAGATCGAGGCCTACATACTGGTCGGCAAGCGCTCGTGGGGCATCACGCTCTCCAAGGACGAGAGCAAGCTGTTCGTCGCCAACGGCTTCGGCGACGACATCACCATCATCGACGTGAAGAGCCGCAAGGCCACCATCTCGATCCCGGTCGGGCGTATTCCTTGGGGCGTGGTCATCGATGAGTGAGCATGCAACGCGCTCTCCGTCTTACCTCCCCCTGCAAGGGGGAGGTCGACCCGCAAAGCGGGTCGGGTGGGGGTCCCGCGACCGACACCGAGTCTGTTGGGAAGCGGGACCCCCACCCGGCGCCTTCGGCGCCACCCTCCCCCTTTCAGGGGGAGGGCATCGCCCGCGGCAACTCGCGTATGCGATTTGCAGCGCAGTATTCCTTGCCGGCTTGGCAACCGCAGCCCTGGCGCAGCCGGCGCCCGCTTCACAACAGCCACCCGCACAACAACCGCAGCAGAAGCTCACCATCGGCTTCGTCGAGATCGACGGCGATCCGCGCTATGAGCCGATCAAGGGCTTCGAGCGGCTGATCCTCAAGACCCGCGAGCATCCGTTCGCAGGCGCCCAGGTGGGCATCGACGAGGCGGCGGCATTAACGCGCGTGCTCAAGACCGATTTCGTGCTCGAGCGCATCACCGTCAAGTCTGCCGAGGAGGTCGCGCCCGCGGTGCAGCAGGCGTTGGAAGGACGCAACATCCATTTCTTTTTGATTGATGTGCCGGCGGAAGCCTATAAGCCGCTGGCGGCGGCGATGCGCGGACGCGGCGCGCTCCTGTTCAACGTCAGCACACCCGACGATTCGCTGCGCCGCGGGCTGTGCGCGCCGGAATTCGTACACGCCATGCCGAGCCTCGCCATGAGCATGGACGCTTTGGTGCAGTTCCTGGTGTCGCGCAAATGGCGGGATTACCTGGTGCTGCAGGGGCCCGCCCCCGCCGACGACACGCGCACCAAGGCGTTCGAGGCCTCGGCCAAGAAATTCGGCGCCCGCATCGCGGCGCACCAGAACTTCAAAGCCGGCACCGATCCGCGCGAGCGCGAGCAGAACGACCCCGCCTTGCTGAGCGCCATCAGCCGCGACTACGACGCGGTGTTCGTGGCCGACGAAGCCTTCGATTTCGTGCGCCAGGTGCCCTATCACACGGTGCGCCCGCGCCCGATCGTCGGCAGCATCGATCTCGAGCCGGTCGCCTGGCATTGGACCTGGGAGCACAACGGCGCCCCGCAGGTCAATTCGCGCTTCGAGAAACGCTCCGGCGGTCGCCACATGGAGGGCGCCGATTGGGCGGCCTGGATCTCGGTCAAGATGATCGTACAATCCGCCTTGCGCACCCGCTCGGTCGACTTCGCGCAGCAACGGAAATTCATCCTGGGCGACGCCACCTTCGACGGCGACAAGGGGCTCGCGGTCGGGGTGCGGCCCTGGGACCATCAGCTGCGTCAGGCGGTGCTGCTGGCCGCACCCTATGCGGTGGTGGCGAGCGCGCCGGTCGAGGGCTTCCTGCACCGCACCAACGAGCTCGACACGCTGGGCGACGACGAGCCCGAGACGACCTGCCACCTCAACAAGTAGGCCTGATGCAGCTCATTCACGCCGGCCGGGCGTTGCGCGCCGTCACCACCCGGGAGATCGTCAAGTTCGTGCAGCAGCGCGGGCGCCTGCTGTCGGCGCTGGTGCGGCCGCTGATGTGGCTCGCGGTATTCGCGGCCGGCTTCCAGAACGTGTTCGGGGTGTCGATCATCCCGCCCTACCAGACCTACATCACCTATCAGGTCTATATCGTCCCGGGCCTGCTCGGGATCATACTGTTGTTCCACGGCATGCAGTCCTCGCTCTCCATGGTGTACGACCGCGAGATGGGGGTGATGCGGCTGTTGCTGACCGCGCCGCTGCCGCGCTGGGTGCTTTTGGCCTGCAAGCTCGGGGCCGGAACCGTGCTCTCGGTGATCACCTGCTACGTGTTCCTGGCGGTCTGCATCCTGTTCGACGTGACCTTCGATTGGAGCGGCTGGCTCACGGTGCTGCCGGCGCTCATCCTGTCCGGGCTGATGCTGGGATCGCTCTGGCTGTTTCTCTCGGTCCACATCAAGCAGGTGGAGAATTTCGCCGGCGCCATGAACTTCGTGATGTTCCCGATGTTTTTCTTCTCCTCGGCGCTCTACCCGCTGTGGAAGCTGCGCGAGGGCGGCTCGGAATGGCTCTACTGGATCTCGATGGCCAATCCGTTCACCCATGCGGTCGAGATGATCCGCTTCACGCTCTACGGGATGTTCGACCCGGTCTCGGCCCTGGTGGTCGGGTGCTCAACGGTGGTGTTCTTCCTGCTGGCGGTGATCGGCTACGACCCGCAACGCGGCATGCTCCGGCGTACCGCGCAGCCGGCGTGAGCTGAATCCGCGATACCCATCGGCGTCATCGTCCGCGAAGGCGGACGACCCAGTAAATACCGACAATTCGATACAAATTGGCGTTTGCGATTACTGGATGCTCCGCCTTCGCGGAGCATGACAGTCAGAGATTGTGGCCGTCGCTACAGCGCAATCGCCTTGCGGATCGTCGCAATCTCCTCGGCGCTGTGGGTCCCGCGCGGGCGCATGACCGGCACCTCGGCCACGATCCGGGCCGGGCTCGCCGACATCACCAGGAGCCGATCGGCGAGGCCGATGGCTTCCTCGACGTCGTGGGTCACCAGCAAGGTGGTGACCGGGCGGCGGGTCACCAGCTCGACCAGCTCGGAGCGCAGCCGTTCCGCCAGCGAAGCGTCCAGCGAGACGAACGGCTCGTCCAGCACCAGGAGATCGGGCTCGACCGCAAAGGCGCGCGCCAGCGCGACCCGGCGCGCCAGCCCGAGCGACAGCTCGCCCGGATAATGGCTGCGATGGGCGGCGAGGCCGAGCGTCCGGAACAGCGTATCGAGCGCGGCGTCGGTCGCCGCCGGCGCCGCCAGCCGCACGTTCGCCTCCACGCTGCGCCAGGGCAGAAGACGCGGCTCCTGGAACACCATGCCGAGCCGACAATGGTCGGGGAGCCGCACACTGCCTTCGTAGTCGCGGTCGAGACCGGCGATGATGCGCAAGAGCGTGGTCTTGCCGCAGCCCGAGGGGCCGACCAGGGCGGCGACCTCGCCGCTCCCCAGCGAGAACCCGAGCTCGCCCAGGACATGCAGATTGTCGCCGGAAGCGGCGCGATAGAACTTCTGCTCGATGCAGACTTCAAGCCGTCCTGGGGCGCCAGCGGGAGACATGTCGTTCAAGCGGCTGCACCAGGAATGTTTCGATCACCAGCATGACGGCGACGAAGGCGAGGGCATAGGCCAGGATGCGGGTGACGTCGAACAGCTGGAACGCGATCCCGATCTCGAACCCGACCCCGTTGGGACGCCCGAGCAATTCGACGATGAGCACGATCTTCCATACCAGCGATAGCCCGGAGCGGGCCGCGGCCGCAAGGTAGGGGGCGAGCTGGGGAAGCACCACATGCCGCAGCCGCACCCAAGGCCCCATGCGGAAGACCTGCGCCATGTCGTCGAGGCCGGCATCGAGCGAGCGGGCGCCTTCCCGCACCGTCACGGTCGCGACCGGCAGCTTGTTGAGCGCCACCGCGGCGATCGCAGCGGTCTCGGTCAAGCCCGCCCAGATATAGGCGAGCACGATGATCACCAGGGCGGGGAGGTTCAGGAGAACGACCAGCCAGGGATCGCCGAGCCGGTCCAGGCTGCGGTAGCGGCCCATCAGCAGGCCGGCCACGGTGCCGAGCGCCATGGCGATCAGGAACGAGGCGGCGACGCGGGCGAGCGTCACCGCGAGATTGAAGGCAAGCGCGCCCGAGCGGGCCTCAGCGATGATCGCCAGCGCCACCGCCTGCGGCCCGGGCAGCAGGCGCACGCCCGCGAAGTGCGAGCCGGCGGACCAGGCTGCGACCAGGAGGACGAGCGAGATGAGCCGGAGCGCCACGCTTCAATCCTCCGCGGCGCGCCGGTAGAAGCTGCCGGCATCGAGCTCCCGGCCGGGACCGACCAGCTCGGCGCCGCCGATGTCGGCCAGGATTTTATAGAGCGCCCGCCCGTCCGTCTCCTCGTCGTCGACACGGCGGCGCGGAATGCCCTCGCTGTAGCGCTGGCGATAGATCGCAAGCGTCCCGGCATCGCTCACCCCGATGCGCGGCGCCAGCCGCTGCCATTCGGTGTCCGATGCGGCGAGAATGTCCTTGGCCTGCCGCGAGGCGTCGAGGAAGCGGTCGAGCGCCGAACGGTTGCGCGCCGCCCAGCCGCCGTCGAACACATAGCCCAGGATGGCTACCGGCCCGGCGGCGCCGAGCCGGTGCAGCACATCCTCCATCGGGATGGCGCGCTTTTGTCCCTGGGCTTCGAGATCGGCGCAGAAATTCCAGAACGTGAGCGTAGCGTCGGTCTCGCCCTGCAGCGCCTTCTGGGTCAGCAGCGGCGGCGCCCCATAGACTACCGTGGCCTGCGCCTTGAGATCGATGCCGGCGCGCAGCCCGAGCGCCCGCAGCAAGAGCCAGCTCTTGTCGATCGGCCCGCCCGCCACCGCGAGCTTCTTGCCTTTGAGATCGGCGATGTCCCGGATGGGAGACTGGGCCGGCGCCATCACGGCGCCGAGCGTGCTCAGATAGGGGTAGTACACCAGGGCGTCGCCGAGCGCCCGCTCGCGCGCTACCCAGGTCCAATCCGACACGATGATGTCGGCCGAGCCGCCGCGCAGAGCGATCTTGCCGGCCTCGGTGCTGGCGAGCTCCACCGTCTCGATGTCGAGGTTGGCTTTCCGGTCGAGCCCATGCGCCTTGATGACGTCGAGCTCCCAGGCCAGCGAGCCGGTGCGCTGCGCCACCACCCGAATCCGATCGGCCGCCATGGCGCTCGAGGCCATGACGGCGAGCGCGGCCGCGAGCGCGAGACATCGGTGGTGGAGCATTTTCAATCCGCGCTTTTGTTCTGGTTGCGGTCGATCAATGGGCACCATGATCGGCCGGCACGGAGCCTTTGGGGATTTCGCCCGACCGGCCGGCCGGCGGCTCCACCACGGTGGCGGCCGCGGCCGCGACCGCCGGGCCGGTCACGATGATCTGGCCGATCATGGACGGATGGGGCGTGCATGAGAACGAATAGGTGCCAGGCCGGTTGAAGGTCACGGTCGCGGATTCCCCACCCACCAGCAGCCCGGTATCCCAACCCCCGCCGTCGGAGGAGGAAGCGTTGTGCGGCTGGGTGCCGCCATTGCTGAACGTCACCTTGCTGCCGGTCGTAACCGTAATGCGGGCCGGGTTGAAGCGATAGTCCTCGAGCCGGATGCTGCTCGCCTTGACCACCGGGCCCGCGAAGCCAACCACGCTGTCGGGCGGCACAGGCGGCGCGAACGGCCGCAGCCGGTCGCCAGGCGAACCCGCAAGCGAGAACACCCAGACCATGTCGCCATTCGCCGAGGTGGTCTGGATCGAGACGCCGCCGGCCGCAATGGCCACGTATTGGGTGCCGTCGATCTCATAAGTGATGGCCGGCGCGTCCGCGCCCGCGCCGGTTTGCCATTGCCACAGAAGCTCGCCGGTCCTGGCGTCATAGGCCTGGAAATTGCCGTCGGGCTCGCCGTGGAACAGAAGATCGCTCGCCGTCACCAGGGCACCGCTGCCCTGCCCGATCGAATATGGCATGCGCTTCTGCCAGGCGATCTTGTTGGTGCGCGAATCGACCGCCGTGAGAGTGCCGCCGTATTTGGCGCCGAGCGCGGGACCGACCGTCTTGCCGGTGCCCTGCGCGATGCGGCTCTGCGGTCGGTCGGCGGCGGTGGTGTAGAAATAGCTGGTGCGCGGGCTGTAGGCCATGGGCGACCAGTTCACCCCGCCATTGCCGCCGGGCGACATCAACAGCGGCGTGTCATAGATGGTGCCGAAGATGCACTTGGTGACCCAGCCGGCCAGCGGCTGCGGGCATTGCGGCATGACGGCATCGCCGACCGGATAGGGCTGGGTCGGTGCCGAGAACAGCCGCGCATCGGTCTCGACCGGTTGCTCAGCGATGCCGATCAAAGGCTTGCCGCTGAGGCGGTCCAGCAAGTAGATCCAGCCGGTCTTGCCGGCTTGGGCGATGCCCTTGCGCTTCACCCCGTCATAGGTCTGTTCGAACAGCACCACCGGGCTCGGCGCGTCGAAATCCCACAGATCATGGTGCACCTCCTGGAAGTGCCACGCATAGGTGCCGTCGAGATGCAGCGCCACGATCGATGAGCTGAACAGATTGTCGCCCGGCCGGTTGCGGCCGATGCCCCCCGCGGTCGGGCCCGGGTTGCCGGTGCTGAAATAGATGAGCCCGAGCTCGGGATCGACCGCCGGCGTGTTCCAGATGTTGGCGCCGCCATGCAGATAGGCGCTGGCGCGGACCGGATCGGGATCAGTCGGCGAAGGCCAGGTGTCGCCGCCGAATTCGCCCGGCGCCGGCACCGTCCACCAGTGCCAGAGCTCCTTGCCGCTCGCCGCATCGAGCGCGGTGAGCTTGCCGCGCGCCTCGCGATCGCCGCCCGAGATGCCGGTATAGATCACGCCATTGTAGTAGAGCGGCGCGCTGGTGATGGTATAGCCGTCCTGCCATCTGCCGACCTGGGTCTGCCAGACCAGGGCGCCGGTCTTGGCATCGAGCGCGAAGAAGGTGCCGTCCAGCTGGCCGATGAACACCTTGCCGTCCGCGACCGCGACGCCGCGGTTGTCCCAGCCGCAACACACCGTGGTGATGTTCTGGTCGATGCCGGATCGGTGCTCCCAGATCAGTGCGCCGGTCCGGGCATCGAACGCATAGACGTCGTCGTTGCCGGTCGAGATATAGAGCACGCCGTCGCGCACCACCGGCGTGCCTTCGAGCGAATATTTGGGGCCCAGTCCCGAGCCCAGGTGAACCACCCAGGCGCCCTTTAGGCTCTTCACATTGTCGCGGTTGATCTGCGTCAGCGCCGAATAGCGCGAATTGCTCCAGTCGCCGCCGATGGCGGGCCACTGCTCGCCCGCAGGCTGGCGCATATCGAGCGCGTTTTGCGCATAGGCCAGCGTCACGGCGCCGGCCAAATACGCCGCCAGACCGATCTGCGAGCAGATGCAGCGCATGGCCTTCCTCCCCGAGCCGTTTTTCGTTCGTTGCCTAAAGGATGCCACAGCCGGCGCGGCTTGCAAATGCGGTTAGCCACGCCGGCAATAGCTTGGCCTTGCGGGACGCGGCGGAACGCCGCATTATCATTAGCATTCAACCTCAGGATGAGTCTTCAAGTCGGGGGGCATGAGCATGAGGTCGCCGATCCGGCGCGAGCCCGCCTGGCTCGCCGCGACAATGCTGCTGGGTATTGCGGTTTGCGGTCCGGCCGCCGCGCAGCTGGAGATCGATTCGGTCCTGGCGACCCTGAACCGGCTCTCGATCGATCTCCCGACCAACCTCATCGTGAACGAGCCGGTCAGATCGCCGCTGCAGGCGCTGAGCCGGGAGCCTTGCGATCAAAAAGCGATCGAGGAGTTCGGCGCCGCGCTAGAGAAGATCGGCCGCCGGCGCGAGGCCGCGACCGCGCATATCAGCTTCTCGGCGACCTGCCCGGGCCACTATGCGCCTTCGTTGCGGACCGCGGTCAATATCCTGCTCACGCTGTCGGACTACACCGCCGCCGCCGCGGTCGCTTCGCACCTGATCGCGCTCGAGCCGTTCAGCGACAACGGCTATTTTCTCAGGGCCGTCGCTAACGATCGCGGCGGCCTGTTTAAGCAGGCTATCGACGACTACGTCACCGCCATCGAGCTGTTCGGCAACAAGAACCAGATATCGAGCGTGGCTTATCTCGGCATGGCGCGCGACTACGAGAAGCTCGGCCAGTTCTGCGATGCGGTGCTGCCGATCGAAACCTGGGTGTCGCTCAATCCGGCCCGCAACGACACCAGCCAGACCCACGCCATCATCGCCGACTATATTGCGAAGGGCCGCTGTCAGCCCGGCGCGGCCGGCGGCGAGGAGGTATTCCGGCTCGGGCGGCAGAATAACCTCGTCAAATTGCCGGTCAGCATCAACGGCGTGCTCGGCAACCTGCTCCTGGATACCGGCGCGACCTTCGTATCGCTCACCAACACATTCGCGCAGAAGGCCAAGGTCCAGATCGATCAGGACAGCACATTGCACCTTCACACCGCCAACGGGATCGGCGAGGGCAAGCAGGGCCGGGCAGCTACAATTCAGCTGCGCTCGCTGTCCGCCAAGGACGTGCCGATCCTGGTTCAATCGGATGTCAAGGCCGCCTACGGGGACGGCGTCGACGGGCTGCTGGGCATGAGCTTCCTGTCCCACTTCAACGTGTCGATCAATACGCAAGCGGTGCGGATTTCCAGCCACAAGACGAAATAACCAAGCGCCGCTGAACCCGCCTGAGCGCGGCACTCTTGGAAAGATGCTCGGCGCGTGCCAGGAAAGCCGGATCGCCGGGCCGCCTTGAACGGCGCGCCGGCCGGACAGGAGGCGCCCGATGCATCGCGGCACGCAATGGCCGGTCCCCAGATTGACCTGGCCCGACGGCAGGCTGGTCTGCTGCACCTTCCGTGTCGCCTATGAGGCGTTTCGCGAAAGCGGGCGCTTCAAGCAAAGCTCGAAGATCAAGGTGAACGTCGCCTCGCTGTCCCACGCCAACTACGGCGGCGCCGTCGGCATCTGGCGGCTCATGGACCTGTTCGACCGCAACGGCATTCGCGCGACCATCGGGGCCAACGGGCTGGCGGTGGAGAGATGGCCGGAGACGATTCAAGTCCTGCACCGGGCCGGCCACGAGATCGCCAGCCACGGCATGACCAACGACTACCATATGACCGACCTGTCGCCCGATCAGCAGCGCGAGGAGGTCCGCGCCTGCTCGCGGGTGATCGAGGCTTGCGTCGGGACGCGGCCGGTGGGCTGGGCCGGACAGGGCAATCTGCACACGCCCGAGACGCTCGGCATCCTGGCGGACGAAGGCTACCGCTGGTTCGGCGACGCATTCGATGACGACGTGCCCTACCTGGCGGAGGCGAACGGCAAGCGGATAGCGGTGATCCCCAAGCTCAACTACGCCAACGACTGGCGCGCCTGGTCGGGCGGGCTAGGCAATGCCACGACCTTCTTCGAAGGCTTCAAGACCTCGTTCGATTTCATCTATCAGGAGGCATTGCGGGGCCGGCCCGGCGCCATGGACGTCATCGTCCATGCCGAGCTGGGCGGGCGCCCGAACATCGCGGTCGCCTTCGAGCAGATGATCCGCTACGTGAAGCAGTATCGGGACGAGGTCTGGATCCCGCTGCGCCGCGAGGTCGCCGACCACATTCTGGCGTCGGACCTGCCGGCGGAGCCTTATCGTCCGCTCGCTTAGGCGGTAGGATGGGCGGCAACCGGGACGGAGCACCGATAAATCGTCTGCCGATCTGCCTGGTGGCGGCGCTCGCGGCGGCGATCTGCCATCCGCCCGGCGCGGTCGCCCAGAATTCCACCCCCGAAAAGGTCTACGGCGAGCTCGCCGCGCTGCCCGCCGACGCCCGCGGCAAACGCATCGAGGACGGCGCCCGTGCCGAGGGCAAGCTGGTCATCATCCACACCATGCGGGGCGATCTCAGCACCGATCACGTCGACCTGTTCCACAAGCGATATCCGTTCCTCAAGATCGAGCTCGAGGGCGACATCGGCTCGCAGGACGCGACCGAGCGCCTCTACACCGAGGAGACGGCCGGCCGGCATCTCACCGACGTCATCAACGTGGCGCTGCCGGATCTGAGCGTCCTGCGCGACAAGAACATGCTGGCGCGCCTTCCAACCCCGGCGACGGCGGCCATCCTGCCGCCCTACCGGGGATTCATCGATCCGCAGGGGCGCTGGACGCCGTGGTACTGGAGCGAGCACGGCATCTCCTACAACTCGAATCTCGTTCCGAAGGACAAGGCGCCGAGCGGCTGGAACGACCTGTGCAATCCGTTCTTCAAGGGCAGTGCCTCATTCGATCCGGCTGAAGACCGCTACCTCGCCGGCCTCTACGCCATGCTGGGCGAGCAAGGCGCCGAGAAGCTGATCAAGTGCATCGGCGAGAACGACCCCATCATCCAGCGCGGCCACGCCCAGCGCATGGAGCTCATGCTGGCCGGCGACCATATGCTGCAGGGCGACAACTATCTCTATCACGGCGTCCTCATCCAGCGGAAAAACCCCTCGGCCCCCTATGCGATCGCCTATTCGGCCCCGGCATTCGGCTTCGCCGGCGTCGCCGCCATCAACAAGAACGCGCAACACCCCTACGCGGCCGCGCTTTGGGCCGACTGGTCGCTGACGCAGGAGAGCCAAGCCTACGTGGCGCGCCTGCTGCGCGGACCGGTCGCGCTCAAGCATCCGTTTTTCCCCGACAGCATGAAGATCGTCACCTATGTGGACGCACCGCCCGATGTCATGGAGCGGTTGATGGGTTATTGGAGCAAATACGTGTCGAAGCGGCGCTGAGCATTGCGGTGGCATTCTCGCAACAGCTAAACGTGCCGCGACGCTTCGGCTGGAAGGAGGCAGCGCTCGCTTTGCTGATCGTCCTTCTGGCCTATCAGGTGCTGGTTCCGTTCGTGATGATCATCTGGACCAGCCTCAAGCTGGCGCGGCCCGGCGAGCCCGATTTTTTCAACCTCTCCTTCACTTTCGCCAATTACCTCCGCGCCTATGGCAGCTCGGCCTTCTGGCAAGCCAGCTGGAGCACGGTGAGCTTCGGGCTCGCCTCGACGCTGCTTGCCTTCGTGATCGGGGCCTTCATGGCCTGGGTGCTGGCGCGCACCAATACGCCGCTCGCCGGCCTGCTGGGATTCTTGCTGATCGGGCGCATCGTCATCCCGGGCATCCTGATCGCCATCGCATGGATCCTGGTCGCCAGCCCCAATATCGGGCTGTTCAACCAGGTGATGCTGAAGCTCGCGGGGCTGCGCAATCCGGTCAACGTCTACACCTTCTGGGGCATGGTCTGGGTACAGTCGCTGGAATTGGTACCGCTCGTCTACCTGCTGCTCGCTGCCGCGTTTCAGGCCATGGACCCCCGCCTGGAAGAAGCCTCCAGCATGACCGGCGCCGGCAACTGGCGCACGCTGCGACGCATCTCGCTGCCGCTCGCGCTTCCCGCCGTAGCGGCCGCGCTGCTGCTGTTGTTCCTGACCACGATCGAGGCCTTCGAGGTGCCGCTCTTGATGGGCACTCGCGCCGGGGTGCGCGTCTATACCACCGAGATTTTCTACGATACCTCGCGCACGCCGATCGATTGGGGACTGTCCAGCACCTATGCGATGGCCCTGCTCGCGGTCGCGATCGTCCTCTTGTTGCTCTACTTCCGGCTTATCGGCCACGGCGAGCGCTACCAGACCGTCACCGGCAAGGACTTCCGTCCGCGCCGCATCGATCTCGGGCCGTGGCGCTATTTGACCTGCGCCCTGGCGCTCTTCCTGGTCTTCCTGATCACCGGCGTGCCATTCCTGATGATGCTCTACGCCTCCCTGCTGACGTTCTACCAGGCTCCGAGCGCGGCCGCCTTCGCCAGCATGTCGCTCGACAACTATTGGACGCTTTTTCACAATACCAAGACCATCGCCCCGATGCTCAACAGCACCATCCTCGGCCCTGCCACCGCCACCGCGGTGGTGCTGGTGGTCGCGCTGATCAGCTATTTCGTGCAGAAGACCCGCATGCGCGGCCGCCGCCTCCTCGACCTGCTCGGCTTCGCGCCGATCGCCATTCCGAGCGTGGTGCTGGGCGCCACCTTCTTCTGGTTCTACCTAATCGTCCCGCTCCCGATCATCGGCACCCTCACCATCATCGGGCTCGCCTATCTGACCAAATACATGCCGGTGGCATTGCGGTTCGTCTCGGCTTCGATGATGCAGATTCACGGCGAGCTCGATGAAGCCGCGCAGGTCGCCGGCGGCTCGTGGGCGCGCAATTTTCTCAAGATCATGCTGCCCTTGCTCAAGCCCGGGCTGCTCGCGGCCTGGTTCTGGGTCATGGTGCATGCCTATCGCGAGCTCACCATCGCGCTCATGCTGGCGCGCTCGCAGAACCGCACCGCCGCCGTCGTGATCTTCGATCTCTGGCAAGAAGGCTCGTTCCTTCTGCTCGGCGCATTCGCGGTGCTGATGTTCATCGTGCTCACCGGGCTCAGCGCGGTCGCCCATTCGATCAGCCGACGCTTCGGCGTGCAGGAGCAGCTCGCGTGATCGAGGTCGAGGCCTTGCGCAAGTCATTCCCTGCGAGCGGCCAAGGGGTCGCCGCCGTCGCCGGGATCGATTTCGCGATCAAGCCCGGCGAGATGGCGACGCTGCTCGGGCCCTCGGGTTGCGGCAAGACCACCACATTGCGCTGCCTGGCAGGCCTCGAGCGTCCCGACGGCGGGCGCATCGTGATCGGCGAGCAGACCATGGCGGACGCCAAGGCCGGCGTGTTCGTGCCGCCGCAGCGGCGCAATCTCGGCATGGTGTTCCAGTCCTACGCGATCTGGCCGCATATGACGGTGCTGGAGAATGTCGCCTATGCGCTCGAAGGGCGCGGCATCGGCAAGGCCGAACGCAGGAAGCTCGCCATGGAGGCGCTCGCCCTGGTGCAGCTCGCCGCCTTCGCGGAGCGGCCGGCGCCGCGGCTTTCGGGCGGCCAGCAGCAGCGCGTCGCGATCGCGCGCGCCATGGTGGGGCGCCCGCAAGCGCTGCTGTTCGACGAGCCGCTGAGCAATCTCGATGCCAAGCTGCGCATCGAGATGCGCAACGAGCTGCGGCGGATTCAGCGCCAGACCGGCCTCACCTCGATCTATGTCACCCACGATCAGGCCGAAGCGCTCGCCATCTCGGACCTTATCATCGTGATGCGGGACGGGCGCATCGTCGAGCGCGGCCGTCCGGTCGACATCTACCGCCATCCCCGCCATGTGTTCACCGCGCAATTCCTCGGCGCCACCAATCTCCTCGCCGGATCGATTGCCGAGGTGGACGCGGCCGCCGGCCGGCTAGCCGTCAACACCGCGTTGGGCCGCGTTCTCGGCATCGATCCCACCTGCACGCTGAAGCCGGGCGCCAAGGTCATGGTGAGCATCCGGCCTGAGGACCTCTCGACCCAGACGACGGCGGCCGGCGAGGTCAACACCATCGAGGGGCAAATGACGTTCGCGGCCTTTGCGGGCGCGGCGGTCGAGGCAGAGCTGCGCTGCGGCGAGACCAGGATTGCGTGCCTGCTAGACCGCGACGCCGACCTGACGCCGGGGCGGACCATCACGCTGCGGGCCAAGTCGGATGCATGCCTGGTGCTGCCGGAGGAATGATGCGGTACAAATGTCCGATCGCAGAGACCAGGAGGCGCGCGTGAACGTTGCCCCGAAGCCGAGCGCTTGGCAGCCGCCGGAAAGCATCGCACGCGACGAGATCGTCGCCCGATCCGCCGCGATACTGGCGAAGCCCGACCTGCCGCTGCGCCAGAGCGAAGACATATTCCGCATTCATGCGCTCGGGCTCGACTGGGACATGGGGGTCACGGTGTACCAGCCGGCGGATCCGGCGCGTTCGAGCCGCGGTGCCGATGGCAAGCTGATCGGCGTCTTCCTGCTGCACGGCGGCTCCGGCGATTTCAAATCCATGGAGCCGATGGCCAAGCTGTTTACCGCCAAATTCGGCTGCAAGGCCGTGGCGATGACCTTTCCGGGCCGGCTGTATCTTGATGATAGCAGCCGCGATTGGCCAGGCGATACGATCAACGCGGACGGCAGCGTGCGCACGCCGATCTGGCTCGCCGGCGAGCACATCGGGACGGATCAATACGAGGTGGTTCGCGACTCCGCCATGCGGCTTCGCTACGGCACCCGCACGGTGGCACGCGCCAAGCCAGGAACGCGCTTCTACGATCGGATGGCGGCTTGGCCGGTGGCATTCGAAGCGGGCATGAAGGATGTGATGCGGCGGCATTTTCCCGTCGCCGATTATTCTATCTATGCAACCGGTCATTCGACCGGCGGCCCCGTGGTGTTCATGATCAGCCAGCGGGTGCCCAACATCGCCGGCGTGATCGCGGTCGAGAATTCGCCGTTCGGATTCATCCAGGAAGCGCAGCACGATTGGTCGGGCGCGCTCGGCAAGGTCGCGGGCTTCGAGCGCATCACCAAGAAGCGGGCGCCGCGAAGCGACCCGTTCAACGAGCTCTATATCCGCACCTGGCGCGACCGCGCCCGCTATGCCGGCCCCGAAGCGCTCGGCCAGGAGGGCCCGCAGGCGCTGATGCGGCTGCCGTGGCTGATGGAGGAGGTCTTCGACTGGTGGGACAAGACCAAGGCACGGCCGCAGTTCAAGGCGGAATACATTATCACCCACAATATCATTGCCTCGCTCGAGGCGGCCGCGCGGGCCGCCGCGGCGCGCCTGAATTTGCCGGCCGCCGAGACGCAGGCGCTGGTGAGGCACTATCTCGGCTTCCCGTATCCGCAGACCGGGCCCGCCGCCAAGCCGGTGCCGCCGGTGCTGTTCTGCATCTCCAAGGACAGTCGCGACCACAGCCCGGAAGTATATCAGGAGGTGGTGTTGCCGATGTTCGGCAGGCTCGATCCGGCCCCGAAGGTGCGGGTGACGCGTTGGGGCGCGGGCGTCCATACCTATCACAAGCCGGAGCCTGACCTTCCGCTCGGCATCGCGCCCCCGGTGGCGGAATTCTACGTGCGAGCAATCCAGGAAGGTTATTTTGTTGTTTAGCGAGCCGAGCGGTCTTCTCGAGGGAAGAGATTCTCTCGGAGTCATGGCCGGGCTTGTCCCGGCCACCCACGCCTTAATGTTCGGCAAGCAAGGCGTGGATGCCCGCGACAAGCGCGGGCATGACGATAAGGGGCATCGATGACACACGAGCACCGCATTGCCGGATTTGAGCCGCCCGCGACCTGGTCGCGCGAAGAGGTGCTGGCGGCATCGGAGGCTGTGCTGGCGATGCCGCCGAGCCATGTAACGGAAAGCGAGGACGTCTTCCGGCTCTCGGCACTCGGGCTTGATTGGGATATCGGGGTGCGGGTCTACGAGCCGCAGCCGGTCATCGCGGCCGGCGCCGACCGCAAGCGGATCGGCATCTTCCTCCTGCATGGCGGCGCCGGCGACTACAAGTCGATGGAGAAATTCGCGCTGCTGTTCGCCGAGAGATTCGCCTGCAAGGTCGTCACCATGACGTTTCCGGGACGGCTTTATCTCGACGATTTGAGCCGCGACTGGCCGGGCGATACCATCGCGCCCGACGGCAGCGCTCGCACGCCGATCTGGCAGCGCGGCGAATATGTCACCCGCGACCAATACGATCTGGTCGAGGACGCCTCGAAACGCATGAAGTACGGCACCCGTCGGCTGGCGCGCGCCAAGCCCGGATCGCGCTTCTACGACCGCATGGCGGCGTGGCCGGTCGCCTTCGCGCGCGGCATGCAGGAGGCCTGCCGGCGCCACTTCCCGGTCGATGAATTCTCCATCTATGTGCATGGCCATTCCACCGGCGGGCCCTATGTCTCGATGCTGTCCCAGCGTGTCGTCAACATCGCGGGCGTGATCGCGATCGAGAACTCCACCTTCGGCTACATCAACGAGCGCAAGCACATGTGGGGCGGGCACGTGGGGAAGATCGCGGGCTTCGAGCGCGTCGCCAAGGACGGCTCGGCCTGGGCCGACCCGTTCAACGATCTCTATGTCCGCACCTGGCGCGATCTCGCCCGCTACCGCGGCTCCGAGGCGCTCGGCCAGGAAGGACCCGACGCCCTCATGCGCCTGCCCTGGCTGATGGAGGAGATCCTCGACGCCTGGGACATCGCCAGGAAGCGTCCGCAATTCAAGGCCGAGTACATGATCACCCATAATATCGTGGGCGCGCTCGGCGAGGCGGCGCGAGCCGCGGCCGCGCGGTTGGGCATGGACGCCAGCGAGGCCGAAGCGCTCGTCGCACACTATCTTGGATATACCCGCGAGCTTGCGGGCGTCGGTCAGAAGCCGGTCCCGCCGTTCCTGTTCGTCATCTCGAAGGACAGCCGTGACCACAGCCCGGAGGTCTATCGCGAGGTGATCATCCCGATGTTCGCGGCGATGAACCCCGCGCCGCGGGTCGCGCTGACCCGGTTCGGCGCCGGCGTCCACACCTATACCAAGCCGGAGCCGGAGCTGCCGATCGGCATCGCGCCTGCCGCGGCGCAGTTTTACGTGCGGGCGATCCAAGGGGGTTACTTTGTTGTTTGATTCGGGGGACGGAGCAGCAAGCCGCTCGTCTCCGCGGTTAAGCGCCCATCTTTCTTTGGTAGGTACGCGAACGCGCCTCGACGCCGTCGTCCCTGCGAAGGCAGAGACCCATACTCCGTGTCCTCTCGATGGACTGCGGCGTATGGGTCCCGGCTCTACGGCCGGGACGACAGATAATGTGTGCATGCCGCAGCGCGAAATCGGGGACCCACTAAACATCCCAACAGGAAAACCACATGCGTCCGAAAGTCGAATGGCCTGACGGCAAGAAAATCTGCGCCACCTTCACGGTCGCGTTCGAGGCGTTTACGCGCGGCGGCCACTTCAAGAAGGCCAAGGGGCTCGAGGTCAATCTGGTCTCGCTCTCGCATGCCAACTACGGCGGCAATGCCGGCATTTGGCGCATTCTCGAGATTCTCCAGCGCAACGAGGCGCGCGCGACCGTCGACGTCAACGGGCTGGCGGTGCAGAAGTGGCCGGACGCGGTCAAGGCCCTGCACGCAGCCGGCAACGAGATCGCCGGGCACGGCACCACCAACGATATCCAGATGACCGGCCTTACGCCGGCGGAGCAGCGCGCGGAAATCCGCTCGGTCAACCGCATCGTCACGGATGTCATCGGCGAGCAGCCGGTCGGATGGGTGAGCCCCGGCGGCCACCACACCCGCGAGACGCTCGGCATCCTCGCCGACGAGGGCTACACTTGGTGTGGTGACCAATGCGACGACGATCTGCCCTATGTGGTCGAGGTCGACGGCAAGCGCATGGTGATCGTGCCCAAGCATTGGTTCTTCAATGATTGGCGCGCCTGGAACGGCGGCGCCAGCAACGGCGAGATGGCGTTCCAGGCCTTCAAGGACGGATTCGATTTCGTGCTCGAGGAGGCGCTGCGCGGCAAGCCGGGCCGGGTCGACGCGCTGGTCCACGCCGAGCTCGGCGGCCGCCCCTATATGGCGCACGCCTTCGAGAAGATGATCCGCTACGTCAGGCAGCACGACGACCTGGTCTGGCTTCCCACCCGCGACGAGATCGCCGATCACGTGCTCAAGAACACCAATTACATCGAGCCCTACTCGCCGACCGGGTAGCCGGCGGCATGTCGCCGGCAGCCGCCTCGACGTGTCGGGTGGAACGACCTTGCATTGAGATGGCCTTGCGGGCCCCTCCGCTGCAGCGCATTATCCGACGAAATAATCGCGAAAACGGGCATATGGCCCGGAACCCAAGGAGGATGACGTGGCCAAACGCATCGAGCTCAACGTCAACGGCAGAATGCAGGCGATCGAAGCGGAGCCGGATATGCCGCTGCTCTATGCTTTGCGGGGCGATCTCAATATGAGCGACCCGCGCTTCGGCTGTGGCCTCGGGCAATGCGGCGCCTGCACGGTACTGCTCGATGGCGAGGCGGTGCGCTCCTGCCAGCTGGCGGTCGAGGCGATCGGCAGCCGCAAGATAACCACGCTCACCGGCATCGGTACTCCCGAGAATCCGCACAAGGTGCAGGCCGCCTTCATCGAGGAGCAGGTGCCGCAATGCGGCTACTGCCTCAACGGCTGGGTCATGACCTCGGTGGCGCTCTTGGAGAAAAATCCACACCCGAGCGACGCCCAGATCCGCGATGCCCTGTCCGGCCTCAAGTGCCGCTGCGGCACCCATGTCAGCATCCTGCGCGCCGTCAAGCGCGCCGCCCAGGCCTGAGGGAGACCGCGCCATGAACATCGCACTCAACCGCCGTCATCTGCTCGCGGGCGCCGGCGCCCTCACGGTCTACCTGGCTTTGCCGGGCGTCAAAGCGCAGGCCGCGATCGCCACCAAGGCTTCGCGCCTCGCGCTCGAGCCGGACCAGCTCTCCACCTATATCAGCATCAACCAGGACGGCAGCGCGGTCGGCTGGGTCGGCAAGATCGACATGGGCCAGGGCACCGACATCGGCTGGATCAAGATGATCGCCGAGGAGCTGGACCTGCCGACCGACCGGGTCAGCATGGTGCAGGGCCACACCGACCTGACCGCCGATCAGGGCGGCGCCTCCGGCTCGACAGGAATCTGGAAGGCCGGCGCGGCGCTGCGCAATGCCGCCGCCGAAGCCCGCCGGGTGCTGGTCGAGATGGCATCCGAGAAGCTCGGCGTGCCGGTCGAGCGGCTGGCGGTCGCGGACGGCATCGTCAGCGACAAGAGCGACTCGGCCAAGAAGGTGGGCTACGGCGCATTGATCGGCGGGCGGCAGTTCGACATCCCGCTCGAGTGGAACCACGAGTTCGGCAACGAGCTCCTGGTCACCGGCAAGGCCAAGCCGAAATCGCCGAGCGAGTACAAGATCGTCGGCAAGCCCGGCACCCGGCGGCGCGACATTCCGCTCAAGGTCACGGGCAAGCTCGAATACCTGGTGGACCTGAAGGTGCCCGGCATGGTGCACGGGCGCGTGATCCGCCCGCCGGTCGCGGGCGCGGTGCCGGTCGCCGTCGACGAGGCTTCGGTCAAGGACATTCCGGGCGTGCAGGTGGTTTGGCAGAAGGGCTTCATCGGCCTGGTGGCGCCGAAGGAATGGGACGCCATCAGGGCCGCCAAGGCACTCAAGATCACCTGGTCGGACGTCAAGCCGCCGTTCGCCGGCAATGCCGGCCTCTACGACCACATCCGCAACGCCAAGGTAGCGAAGAAGGACGAGGAGACCAACGCCGGCGATGTCGGCGCGGCCTTCGCCGGCGCGGCCCGGGTGGTCGAAGCCACCTATGAGTGGCCGTTCCACTCCCACGCTCCCATGGCGCCAGCCTGCGGGGTCGCCGACATCCGCGACGGCGAGGCCACCATCTGGACTGGCTCGCAGAAGCCGCACCACTGCCGCGAAGGCATCTCCAAGATGCTGGGCTGGCACGAGGAGAAGGTGAAAGTCGTCTCCATGACTGGCCCCGGCTCCTATGGCCGCAACGACGCCGGCGACGCCACCATGGACGCGACCGTGCTGTCGAAGGCGGTTGGCAAGCCGGTGCGAGTGCAGGGCATGCGGCACGAAGGCCATGGCTGGGACCCCAAGGCCCCGGCCTCGATCCATATCTCGCGCGCCGCCATCGACAAGGACGGCAAGGTGACGGGCTGGTATTTCGAGACCAAGGCGTTCTCGCGCCGCGAGTTCTTCCGCGACGAGGGCTCGCCCGAGCGCACGCTCGCCGGCCAGCTGCTGGATTGGCCGTTGAAGCCGGTCTATCTGTTCGGCCTGCCGGGCGAATCCTACACCTTCGGGGCGACCCGGAAGATATCGACGACCATTCCGCCGCTGCTCGACCGCGCCTCGCCGCTGCGCAGCTCGCACATGCGCGATCCGGGCGGACCGCAGATGCATTTCGCGGTCGAATCCTTCATGGACGAGGTGGCGCTCGCCACCAACACCGATCCGGTCGAGTTCCGGCTGCGCTATCTGGAGGACCCGCGCGACCGCGCGGTCATCAAGGCGGCGGCCGAGAAGGCCAATTGGCAGCCGCATGTCGGCGCCCGCAAGCAGCAAGACGGCAACATCCTCAAGGGGCAAGGCATCGCCTATGCGGTGCGCGGCGTGACCCGGGTCGCCGTCATCGCCGAGGTCGAGGTCGACCGCACCACCGCCAAGGTGTGGGCGCGGCGCTTCTACGTGGCGCATGATTGCGGGCAGATCATCGCGCCCGATTTGCTGCGCCTCACCATCGAGGGCAATATCGTGCAGACCACCAGCCGGGCGCTGAAGGAGGAGGTGATGTTCGACGACAAGAACGTCACCAGCGTGGATTGGCTGACCTATCCGATCATCGACATGAAGGAGGCGCCGGAATCGATCGAGATCATCCTGATCGATCATCCCGAGATCCCGCCCGGCGGCGCCGGCGAGTCGGCGAGCCGCCCGACCGCGGCCGCGCTGGCCAACGCCATCTTCGACGCCACCGGCATCCGGCTGCGGCAGGCCCCGTTCACGCCGGAACGGCTGAAGCCGGGACTGGCGTAAGGCGCCTGTAACCCGGATTGCGCTTCGCTCCATCCGGGCTACGATCTCTCCGTGGTCGTCCCTGCGAAAGCAGGGACCCATACACCCTGCCCTCTCGATAGGCCGCCATAGCCTGTCGAAGACGGGCGTGAACGCCCTGGTGGTATGGGTCCCGGCTCAAGGCCGGGACGACGTAGAGTTTGTCTCGGCGACAACGGGGACCCTGACTTGTCATCCGCCTGTTCATCCGCATCCTGCAGCCATTCGCGCCGCAGGGTGCTCGCCGGTTTGGGCGCCGCCGCGGCCGGCGTCGCATTGCCGTCCGTCTCGCCGCGCGCGCAGCCGGCGCCCAGCCCACGCCGCATCGACGTGCACCACCATTGCTATCCCAAGCTCTGGTTCGACAAATATCGCACCCAGCTGTTGGCCGCCGACAGCGATCCGGAAGTGCTGCGGGACTGGAGCCCGCAAAAGAACATCGAGCACATGGACCGCAACGGCATCGCGACCGGCATCGCCTCGCTCGGCAATCCGAGCGTCTGGACCCCGGACGTCGAGGTGGGGCGCAGCCTGGCGCGCAGCAGCAACGAGTTCATGGCCCAGATGGCGCGCGACTATCCGGGGCGCTTCGGCCTGTTCGCCGCCATCCCGCTGCCCGACCAGGACGGCAGCCTCAAGGAGATCGAATACGCCTTCGACACCTTGCATGCGGACGGCGTCGGGCTGCTCACCAGCTATGGCGACAAATATCCGGGCGATCCGGCGTTCGCGAGCGTGTTCGCGGAGCTCAACCGCCGCAAGGCGGTGGTGTTCATCCATCCGTCGGTGGCGAACTGTTGTCGCAGATTGCAGCCCGGCATCGCCGATACCGCGGTCGAATATCCGTTCGACGAGGTCCGCTGCATCATGAGCCTCCTGTTCGGCGGCACCTTCTCGAAATTCTCCGATATCAGGTTCATCTTCACCCATGCGGGCGGTCCGCTGCCGGTGCTGGCGGCGCGGCTGGAGCAGCAGATGCGGCATCCCGAATTCGCGGCGCGCATCCCCAACGGCCTGCCCTACGAGCTCAAGAAGCTGCACTACGAGGTCGCCAACTCGACCATCAGCGCGCCCGCCATGGCGGCCATCACTGCCCTGGTGCCGCCCTCGCAGCTCCTGTTCGGCACCGACTTTCCCTATGTGGCGATGGAGAAGACGGTCGGCGGTCTCCGCGAGCTGGGCTATGCGCCCGAGATGCTGCGCGCCATCAACCGGGACAATGCGGAGAGACTGTTCCCGCGTTTCCAGGCGTGAGACACCCTCGCCGTGGCTTCGGAAAACCCTAGCGCCCCAACCGAGCCACCCGGCGAATGGACTACCGCCGAGGCGGCGCTCATCGCCAAGGTGCGTGAGCTGGCGCCGACCTTGCGCGAACGCGCGGGCGAAGCCGAGCGCCTGCGCCGCCTGCCGGACGAGACCGATGCCGCGTTCCGGCGCGCCGGCTTCTACCGCATCCTGCAGCCGGCGCGCTATGGCGGCATCGAGGCCCGCTACGGGCTGCAGACCATGCTGGGGGCGGAAGCCGCGCGCGGTTGCGCCTCGAGCGGCTGGGCGCTCACGATCACGGCGAGCCATTCCTGGATTCTCGGCATGTTCCCGCAACAGGCCCAGGACGAGTTCTGGCAACCGGATCCGCAGCGCACGCTCGCAAGCTCGTTCTTCGCCGTGCAGCCGAGCCTCGTGCCGCAAGGAGGCGGCATCCGCTTGAGCGGCCGCTGGCGGTTCTCCAGCAATGTGGATCATTGCGACGGCATTCTGCTGCTCGCCATGATGCCGGGTCTGGACGGCCCGCCGCGGCAGACTTTCGCGTTCCTGCACCGCGAGCAATATGAGATCGAGGACACCTGGAACGTGGTCGGGCTGGCGGCGACCGGCAGCAACGACGTGGTGGTGCGGGACGTCTTCGTGCCGCAGCATCGCCTGCTCGACGTGATGACGACGCGTGAAGGCCGCACCCCCGGCGCGCAGGCGCATCCGCATTATCTGTTCGCCTTGCCGCTGTTTGCGGTGTTCGCCCATTGCCTCGTCGGCGCGGCGCTCGGGGCCGCGGAGGGTGCGCTCGACCAGATCGTCGACGGCGTCCGGGACAAGACCACGGTCGCCAATGTGAAGCTCGCCGCGCAGCCGACGATTCAGACCCGCATCGCCGAGGCCGCCGCCGAGATCGCGGCGGCGCGCGCGCTGCTGCAGGTCGACCGCGCCCGCATCAACGACATGGGCCGGCTGCGGCTCCTGCCCGACGACGAGACCCGGGTGCGCTACCGGCTCAATGTCGGCTATGCGGCCAAGCTCAGCGTGCAGGCGATCGAGCGGCTGCTGCCGATCGTCGGCGGCCGCGGCCTCGAGCTCGCCGATCCATTCCAGCGCGCCTGGCGCGATGCCCATGCGGTGGCCCAGCACATCGCGCTGGTGTGGGACTTGCAGGCCCTGAACTACGGCGCCGTGCGGCTCGGCGGCAAGGCGGGCGATCCGCGGATTTGAACATTCTCAAGCGCAAAGTGAAGTCCCACGATGGTCACCCCGCACCGCATCGACGTCCATCATCACATCGTCTCGCCGGGATTTGTCGCCGAGCTCAAGTCGATGCTGCAGCCGCCGACGCTCAACTGGACGCCGGAGCGATCGATCGAGGACATGGACAAGGCAGGCGTTGCGACCGCCATCACCTCGGTGACCACGCCCGGGGTGTGGATCGGCGACCATGAGCAGGGCCGCCGGCTGGCGCGGGATTCCAACGACTATGCGGCCAAGCTCGCCGCCGATTATCCGGGGAGGTTCGGGATTTTCGCGGCGGTGCCGCTGCCCGATATCGAGGCGAGCCTGCGCGAGATCGAGTACGGGCTCGACGTGCTCGAGGCCGATGGCATCGCGCTGTTCACCAGCTATCGCAACAACTGGCTGGGCGATCCGGCGTTCGAGCCGGTGATGGCGGAGCTCAACCGCCGCAAGGCGGTGGTGTTCGTGCATCCGGAAGCGCCGCTATGCTGCCGCGGGTTGTTGCCGGGCGTGCATGAGCACGTGCTGGAATACGGTTTCGACACCACCCGCGCCATTACCCGTATCTTGTTCAGCGGCACGGCGCTGCGCTACCGCGACATCCGCTGGATCTTCAGCCATGGCGGCGGCACCACGCCGTTTCTGGCGGAGCGCCTGGTGCGCGCCCCCGGCATGAACAAGTCGCTGGCCCAATTCGTGCCGGACGGCGTGATGGCGGAGCTGCAGCGCTTCCATTACGACGTGGCACAGATCGCCCATCCGATGGCGCTCGCCGCGCTGACCCGGCTGGTGCCGGTCTCGCAGATGCTGTGGGGCACCGATTTTCCGTTCCGGTTCGGCACCGAATACGTGAAGGGCCTGGGCGAATTCGGCTTCAGCGCCGAGGACCTGCGCAAGATCGATCGCGAGAATGCGCTGCGGCTGCTGCCGCGGTGGCAGTAGGCTGTAGTCGGTAGGATGGGTTGAGCTCTTGCGAAACCCATCGTGGGCGATTGATGGGTTTCGCATAGCCCGCGAAGACGGGCGTAAACGCCCTTATGAGCTCAACCCACCCTACAGCGCCAACCCCAATTCAAACTTGGCACGCACCTGCCAGCGTCCGGAACGGTTGTCCATCAGCGCAACTTCCGACGCGGTCGCCCGGATCGGCAATCTTGTTTGAGATGCCTCGGCAAAATCGTTGGTGACACTCTTGAGCCGCTGCTCGTCTGCAAGCCAGGCCACCGACAGGTGCGGGACGATGTCGGGCCACTTTCCGCCATAGGGCGGCGTTTCCAGGTACCTTTGCCAAATTGCCAAAGTCAGCTGGCGGAACGGCTCATCGGGTTCCGGGGCCAGGTACAACACCTCGGTGGGGAATCTTCGGATCGGGCCGAGCGAAAATTGAATCGGCGCGAAACGCGTGAAGCAACCCCGCAACTCATCAAGCACGACGTCGTCAATCAGGTCCGGCGGCTTGAACGGATAGAGCAAAGTAATGTGCGCGGGCATCCCGGCACCAGCCGAGGGGTCGTACCGGTCCCGGAACGGCTTCACCAAGGCTTCGGCCTCGGGCACCAACACCACCAATGCGGTTTCGACCAACGGCATCCGATAGCCGATTTTCTCACCAGCCCGAGCCGCCACCACCGCCGCCACCGCCGCCCGAGGAGCCGCCGCCGCCGGAGCCGCCGCTGTCGCTCGAACCCGGCGGCGAGGACGCCGACGCGATGGTGTGCGAGAGCGCGCCGCCGAGATGATTGGCGAAGCCGACCGGGTCGTTGCGCCAATCGCGGTTGCCTGCATACCAGGTCGAGACCGCCGCGCCCGTGCCGGCCGCGGCGAGCACGCCGGCGAAGCGCTTCGCCCAACGGTTCTCCACCTCGAGCGCGATGGCGTAGGGCAGAAAGCGCTCGAACAATTCCGGCGTCTTCTCGCGCGGGGTGAGCGCATTGAGCCGGTCCTCCTCGGCGACGCCGAGATATTGGCGGAAGCCCTCGATGCGATCCATGATGCCGCGGCCCGCCGGGGTCGGCGCCTGCAGCCAGTGGATGCCGAGGAAAGCCAGCGGCGCCAGGATATAGGCCGCGACGCCGGGCAGAACATCGACCGGACTGCCGGCGCTCGCCCCCATCACGGCGAGGCCGCAGAGCACGGACACCGCGACGAGCACTCCGCCACCGGCAATGAACAGCGCCCCCAGGCTGTCGCGCCGCATCCCGGCCCGGATCAGGAACGCCCCGCCGATGATCGGGAGGACCGGCGCCAGCATGCCGATCAGTAATTGCGCCAGCCGGTCGGGGTCGCCGTAGGTCACGACCATCAGCACCACGATCCCGACCAGCAGCAGAAACGACAGCCCCATGCCCAATCCGGACCAGAGGAAATTGTCGGCGAACATGGTGCCGTCGTAGGTTTCCGAGAGACGCTCTTTCAAGGCATCCTTGGCCTTGCCGAGCGGCTCGTAATTGGCCTGTGTGAGCTGCAGCGACGGCTTGCCGGCGAACAGCTTCCCCTCCAGGTCGCGCTCGGGCGGCCCGATCGGCTTGCCGCCGTCGCGGTGCTCGATCACGGTCTGCTTGCCGTCGCCGGTCAGCTTGACGTGCCCGTTCACCCCGAGATCGATGATGGCGGCCGTGAAGCAGCGGGCATCGAATTTCATCTTCTCTACGAAGCGAACCGCGGCCGCCGACATGCCGTCCGGCGGCCCGAACAGCGGAATGATGGTGCCGCGCGGCGGATCGCGCCCGAACCGGAACCAGGCGAAGGCGTAGAAGGCGAGCACGGCCGCGAGGCCGGCGCCGGCGACGACGCCCGGAAGATGATCCTGCAGCCACCAGCCGGTCTCTTGGCTGGCGGTCGGCTCCGCCACCACGCCCTTGGCCCAGGCCGCCGCGACCGTCAGCCCGCTGCCGGCCGGCAGCGCCCTGGTGGTGCGAAACACGATGTGGCCCGGTCGCTGCTCGACGATCGCGGCATCCTGGCCGCGCGCGCCCTGTGGGCCGGTATAGAACGCGCTCTGCCGGAACGGCACCGCCTGCGGCAGCGTAATGCGCGCCTCGGCGACATCGATCGCGAAGGTCCAGCCGGTGCCGGTGGCGTTCCAGTACAGCTCGTCATAGTCGGCGAAGAATCCGATCTGCCGGGTGGTGCGGTAGTGGATGACGTAGTCGTGCGGCCCGGTCGAGAGCGTGACCTCGGCGCGGCCGATGCGCACCCGCACGCCGTTCGCCATCCCCTCGGTGGTCCAGGCTTCGCTCGCGCCGTCGCGGGTCACCGACGTCACATCGAAGCCGACCACCACCCGGCTGCCGTCGGGGCGCGCATAGGTGGTGGGAAAATCCCGCAAAATGCCGCGGCGGATCTGGTTGCCCTCGGCCTGCACCCGGATGGTCTCGGTGACCGCGAGATCGCCGTTGCTCGCAACCTCGACATCGCTGACGAAGCGCAGGATACGCTCGACCGCCTGCGCCGGGGCAGCAGCCGCCGCCACCACCAGAAGCGCGATCGCGATCCGCCGCATCAGCCGCATCATCGCCGCCCCCGCATCACGGCTGCGGCGCCTGAAACGCAATGGTCGGGCTCGCGGCCTGCGCCCGGTCGTCGAGCTCGAAGAACGGCAGCTCGCGAAAGCCGAGCACGCCCGCCACCAGATTGTCCGGAAACGACTGGATGCTGATGTTGAGGTTGCGCACCGTGCCGTTGTAGTAGCGGCGCGCCATCTGCAGCTGGTCCTCGATCTCGGCCAGCTGTTGCTGGAGGGCGAGAAAGTTCTTGTCGGCCTTGAGCTCCGGGTAGGCTTCGGCCACCGCGAGCAGGCGGCCGAGCGAACCCTGCAGGGCATTCTCCGCCGCCGCCCGCCGGGTCACGTCGTCGGCCCCGATGCTCGACTGCCGGCTCGCCGTCACCTCCTCGAAGACCGCGCGCTCGTGCGCCGCATAGGCCTTGACGGTCGCCACCAGGTTGGGGACCAGATCGGAGCGGCGCTTGAGCTGCACATCGATCCCGCTCCAGCCCTCGCGCGCCAAATTGCGCAGGCGAATGAGCCGATTGAAGACAAAGATCGCGTAGAGCGCGATCGAGGCCAGCAGGGCCGCGATGATCCATCCGTTCATGTCAGGCAGGCCCCTGCATGGGAGGTGTGTAGCATGATTCTCGGCATCCGGACGGGTCGATTCGCTCGTCCAAATTCGCTGCGGCCGACCGTGCCAAATCACCAACCAGGATCGCTGATGGGTTTCGCTGCGCTCTACCCATCCTATGGGAAATTTGCTCTATGGCTGGCGCATGAATGATTTCACCTCGATCTTCCAAATCGCGATGGCGCTGATTGGGCGCCTCGATATCGAGCTGCACTCCCCATGACGGCCCACATCGATGCCGCGACCCTGAAGGCCTGGCTCGGCGATGGGCACGAGATCGCGCTCATCGACGTGAGCGAGCACGGGCAATACGGCAGCGGGCATCCGTTCTTTGCGGTCCCGCTGCCCTACAGCCGGTTTGAGCCGGACCTGCCGGCGCTGGTGCCGAACCAGACGGCGCGCCTCGTGCTGTGCGACCAGGGCGATGGCATCGCCGCGAAGGCAGCCGCGCGGGCCGCCGGCTTGGGCTATTCCCACCTGCATATCCTCAGCGCCGGCAAGCCGGCCTGGCAACGCGCCGGCTACACGCTCTATGCCGGCGTGAATGTCCCGAGCAAGACCTTCGGCGAGCTCGTCGCCCATGCGCGCCATACGCCGCACATCTCGGCCGACGCGGTCCAGGCCATGCGGAAAGCCGGCGAGAGCTTCGTCATCGTCGACGGCCGCCCGTTCGCGGAATACCGCAAGATGAGCATCCCGGGCGGGATTTGCTGCCCCAACGGCGAGCTCGCGCTGCACATCCGGGACATCGCGCCCGATCCGCGCACCAAGATCGTGGTCAATTGCGCTGGCCGCACCCGCTCGATCATCGGGGCGCAGACCTTGGTGGATTTCGGCGTCCCCAATCCGGTCTATGCGCTCGAGAACGGCACCCAAGGCTGGTTCCTGGCCGGGCTCGAGCTCGAGCATGGTGCGCAGCGGCGCCATCCGGATCGGGTCGGCGCCACCGACATCGGCGCCAGCGACATCGTCGCCCTGCAGGCACGCGCGCGGCAATTCGCCGACGCCCGCGGCGCTCCCTATGTGGCACCCGCTGCCGCGCAGGCATGGCTGCGCGATCCGGCGCGCACCACCTACCTGTTGGACGTGCGCAGCGCCGAGGAGGTTGCGGCACGCTCGCCGCCGGGTTTTCGGCACGCGCCCGGCGGCCAGTTGATCCAGGCGACCGATGCGTGGGTCGGAGTCAAAGGCGCCCGCTTGGTGCTGGCCGACGATGAGCTGGTGCGGGCTCCCATGGTGGCCGGCTGGCTGCGCCAGCTCGGCCACGAGGCCTGCGTGCTCGACAGCGGCATCGCGGCAGCCGCCGCGCTTGACTGGCCGCGGCCGGAACCGCGCGCCCTGCCGGCGCCTCCGCCCATCACGGCACGCGCGCTGGCGCAGTTGCCTGGCGATACCCTGCAGATCATCGACCTGCGGCCCGCCATGACGTACCGCCAAGGCCACATCGCGCAAGCCCGATGGTCGATCCGCCCGCGCGTCGCCGCGCTGGCCGATCGCGGCATCACCACTGTGCTGGTGGCCGAGGAGCCGGGGGTGGCGGCGCTGGCGGCGCTCGATCTGGCCGAGGCGGGCTGCATCGACATCCGCCTGCTCGCCGGCAGCCTGCCGGAATGGCGCGCCGCCGGCCTGCCGATCCGCGCGACCGCCGACCAGCCGGCCGACGCGGATTGCATCGATTTCCTGTTCTTCGTCCACAGCCGGCATGAAGGCGACGCCGAGGCGGCCCGGCGATATCTGGCGTGGGAGACCGGCCTCCTCGATCAGCTCGATGACCAGGAGCGCGGCACGTTTCGGATCGTCACCGGGCTATGATGCGGCAGCCGATTGCATCGCCTTGATGTTCGTTCGCTTGACGTGGTCGAGATTGCGGCCCTCGATGCGGATCAGCTTGACCGGCGCCGCGCGCCGCGGCGAGTGCACGTCGGCGACGTCGTAGAGATGCGCATCGCCGGGGTTCATCGCATAGGTCCGTACCGGCTCGACCAGCGTTGGCTTGCAGGGCTCGCCCGGCTGCACGATCCGCCAATCGGTCATCTCGGTGACGCCGACCGCTTGCCCATAGATCGCCCAGCTCGGACCATGGTCATGCGGCGACCCGTTGGCGGGACCGTCATAGACATGCCCACAAATGCAGAAGCCGAGCTGGAGATCCTCGTACAGGATCTCGCGCGGATCGGCTTTGGCGGGACGATCCTTCAGGTGGGTTGCGACGAACACCGGATCATTGAGCGCCCGCACCACATATTGGCAGACCCGGCGCCGCGCGGCCGGGCCCTGGTCGGCCGTGAGCACGGCCCGGATATCGGCGGCGAGCTGCTCCAGCGTGTAGCTCATCGGTCGGTTCCTTGATTTGCTTCTTGTCCGGCGCGCAGGTTAGCGCAGTCGCGGCGGATGATCGAGCCCTTGGGATCGTCATCTTAACGAATCAGTATGTCACCTCTTCAGGGACGCAATGCGCTTCACTCCTTCTCCCATCCAAAGTCGGATTTATCCGACTTTGGACATGAATGGTGGCGAAGTCGGGTATATCCGACTTCGCGCGGGGAGAAGGAGGGATGAGGGGGCTCCGGCGTCGCGAATTGGAATCATCGCAACCCCCTCACCCCTCCCTCTCCCCTGCGGGGCGAGGGAGTGAAACATCTTGCTCCCCTAAAAAATCCATCCCTAATTCGTCGCCGCGTGGCAGGGCGCGAAGAACAGCCTCCCGCCAACCGATGCCGGGCAATGTCCTTCAGCAGAGCCACTCGCAACTGATACTATCGGCGCGGCTCAACGCCTACCAGGAGCAAGCGATGCCGCTCAACCTCAATCAAATCGGACAGATAGCATTGCCGGTTCGCGACGTAGATCGGTCGGAGGCCTTTTATGAGAAAGCCCTCGGATTGCGGAAGCTCTATCGCTTCGGCGATCTATCATTCTTCGATTGTGCCGGCGTCCGGCTGTTGCTCGACAAGGCAGACGACACGGCCGACCTCGATCCTCGGGGCTGCATCTACTTCCGCTGCGCCGACATCGTCCTCGCGGTCGGCGAGCTGACCAAGCGCGGTGTCGCGTTCGCATCGAAACCGCATTTGATCGCCAGAATGGATGACCATGACCTCTGGATGGCCTTCTTCACGGATCCGGATGGACACACGCTCGCTCTCATGCAGGAAGCCCCGAAGGGATACGTTCCGGAAACGACCGCCGGCTCGTAGAATGGTTGTGATGCTGCCCGGCACGAGCCGACCCTTCAAACGGCCAGCATATCGCCGAGCCGGCGCACCGGCATTGTCTCCTTGAGCTGATCGGCCTACACATTTCGCAGGCACGGAGATTGCCACCATGCTGCGAATCGCGACGGCGGCTGCACTCATCTCGGCGCTGGTGACCGGCCCGGCTTGTGCCGACGCGGTCGCCGATTTCTACAAGGGCAAGCAGATCAAGTTCATCATCCGGGCCGGCGTGGGCGGCACCTATGATCTCTATGCGCGGCTCCTGGGCCGGCATATGGGGGCGCACATACCGGGCAACCCCAGCATCCTGCCGGTCAACATGTCGGGCGCCGGCGGCATCAAGGCCGCCATGTACGTGGCCGAGCTGGCGCCGCGGGACGGCACCATCCTGACCATCGTCAGCCAGGGTCTCGCCGCCGACCAGGGCCTCGGGCTCAATCCGAGCCTGCAGGCGGACCTGCGCGACTTCAACTGGGTCGGCAATCTGAGCTCGGCCGGCCAGGTGGTGGTGACCTGGCACACCTCGCCCACCCGCACCCTCGCCGATGCGATGGCGCGGCAGACCGTGATGGGCGTTACCGGCGCCGGATCGATCACGGTGCAGCTCGGCGCGGTGCTCAACAACGTGATCGGCACCAGGTTCAAGCTGGTGGTTGGCTATCCGGACGGCAATGACGTCAATCTCGCCATGGAGCGCGGCGAGGTCGAAGGCCGCTGCTCGAGCCCGTGGCCGAGCTATCTGGCGGCGACCCCGCACTACGTCCTGGACAAGCTCATCACGCCGATCGTGCAGGTGGGGCTGGAGAAGGAGCCGGACCTGCCCGACGTTCCGTTGCTGCGCGAGCTCGCCAGGACGACGCAGGAGCGGCAGGTCCTGGATTTCATGTCGCTCGCGGTCGCGATCGGGCGGCCGATCGCCACCACGCCGGGTGTGCCGGCCGACCGGGTGGCCGCCCTGCGCAAGGCCTTCGACGAAACCCTGCGCGATCCGGCCTTCATCGCCGACGCCGAGAAGCAGCAACTCGAGATCCGCGCGATGGCGGGCGGCCAGCTCGCCGACCTGGTCGGACGCGTGATCGAGACGCCGGCCGAGCTGCGCGAACGGGTGAAGCTCGCGATCCAGCCCCGCAATGCCGTGAACCTGCCCGGCGCCAAGCCGGGCAACGAATAAAGGGAGACGAATGAGCTACCAGGACCTGATCTACCGCGTCGAGCAGGGCATCGCCACCATCACGCTCAATCGGCCGGCACGCATGAATGCGCTGTCGCCCAATCTCGAGGAGGAGCTGCACCGCGCATTCGACGAAGCCAACTCCGATCAGGCGGTGCGGGTGATCATCCTGACGGGCGCCGGCATCGCGTTCTGCGCCGGCTTCGATCAGGGGCCGAACAAATCCGGCCGGCGGAACTCGGACCCGACCGGAAAGTCGATCGCGGAATTCATCGAGTATTGTCACCGCCGGCACGGCAAGCGGGTAGCGGATTGGGCGCATATGTGGCGGCTGGGAAAACCGATCATCGCAGCCGTCAACGGCTGGGCGATGGGGGCGGGCTTCTGGTATCAGCTCGCCGCCGACATCACCATCGCATCGGAGGAGGCGGTGTTCGCGCAGCCCGAGGTGCGGCATATCTCGGCCTCGAGCTACCTGCTCACCGCGCTCTGCGGCTGGAAGATCGCCAACCGCTGGGCGCTCACCGGCGATCATTTCGACGCCCAGGAGGCGTTGCGCATCGGCATGGTCAACGAGGTAGTGCCGCACGATCAGTTGATGACGGCGGCGCTCGCGCTGGCGCGCCGGATCGCGCTGGTGCCGGAGCCCTCGGTGCGCCTCAACAAGGCGATCGCCATGCAGGGCATCCAGGCGGCCGGGCTCTACTCGGCGCTGCTGCTCGAAGGCACGCTCGGCACGCTCGCCCAGGCCTCCCACAACGAGTTTCGCGAGCAGCTGTTCGAGGTGCATCGCACCAAGGGCGTCAAGGCGTACCTGGAGATGCGCGACGGGCCGTTCCAGCCCGAGCCCATGGGGCCCCGCTCGAAGCAGGGGCGGAAGAGCAAGACGATTTAAGGAACGCTGCCACTACAGATATTCCGCGTCGTCCCGGCCCATAGCGCGTCGAAGACGCGCGTGAACGCGTCTATGGAGCCGGGACCCATACCATCAGGGCGTTTACGCCCGTCTTCGACGGGCAATGGCAGCCCATCGAGAGAACACGGAGTATGGGTCCCTGCGTTCGCAGGGACGACCGCGTGGCAAGTCATTCCGGAGCAGACTCGACCATAACAAACGAATGGCCCCGGTGACTTCCGGGGCCATTCGCTCGTCGTCGCCTGATCAGTAGCAGGAGCGGCGCGTCCGGTACACCACGTGGCCGCGCGGGGTCACGTAGCGTTCCCGCACCAGCGGGCACCCGTAGGCGTAGTCGCCACCATAATTGTAGTTGTCATAATTCCGGTAGCCATAGCGGGGACCAACCCCGAAACCGAACGGTCCAACCTGGACGCCGGCGCCGCCAGGGCCGGCGCCGAGATAGATTTGCGCGGAAGCCGGCACCGCCGCCAACACCGCAGCCGCCGCCAGCGAAGCGAATAGGAAGTTGCGCATGGGCATTCCTCCATTGTTGTCTCCAGTCTCGGAGCAACAACGCATCAGCGATGATTTGGTTGCATCAGCCGCAGACATATTCCCGGCGCGGCGTCGATGCTCGTGGAACTTTCGCAAGCGATCGGCGTTCTTGCGTCAGTTCGGAACGCGCGGCCCCCAGGCCGCCGGAAACAAGGAGTGTCGCCATGCTTGGTTGGGCCCTCACCTTCCTGGTGATTGCGCTGATCGCCGCGGTGCTTGGATTTGGCGGCATCGCCGGCTTTGCGGTCGAGCTCGCGAAAATCGTCTTCGTAGTCGCCATTATCCTGTTCGTGATCTCCGCCATCTTCGGTCTCATGCGCGGCCGTTCGCCGACGCTGCCGTAGAGAATGCCGAGAGACCTGACGCAGAAAGGTTGCGGGCCGGCCCGATACGGCGGCCGGCCCGCAAGCTCCGTCAGTCCGGAAATCCGTTATTTCTGGGTCTGCTTGAAATATTTCAGGTCGGGCGGCGCCTGGTTCTTCTTGGTCGGCATCAGATTGCCGTCCGCGCTGAGATAATAGGGCTCGCTGCCGATGCGCACCCAGGTATTGTCCTCCGAGCAGGCCTCGGTATGCCAGTTCGGCCGGACATTGGGCTTGCGGCTGGCCTTCTTGAGGATCGTCCAGGGCTGCGTCAGGGCGTGGTCGGTGACCGTGATCTCGTCGTAGATGGTGTTGGGATCGGCCTTGTCGAGGAAAAGCCGCTCCTTGATGACGCTCTGGTTGTCGTGGTGCAACGGAAGGCCGCTGGCGTCGTAGGCGCGCGGGCCCTTGAAGGCGCGGGTCTCGACCTGCAGCTCGTCAAAGTGGCCGTCGCCCTTGGTATCGACCCATTTGCCGATGGAGTAGCCCGCATAGTTCAGCTCGGCGTCGGCCGGAAAAACGCGACCATCGGTATAGATCCGCCGGTAGGAGTCGTTGACGTGGCTGATCAGGATGTAGGTGATGTCGGGCGTAACGATGACCTCCATGGGATCGTAGATGTTCATCATCATCGGCATGCCTTGCGGAACGCAGAAGGTCGAAGGCACGTCGCCGACGCCGCCGGCCGCCAGATCGGCCCGGTTGGCGTCGTAGACTTTCTGGTATTCGGGGGTGAGCGGCGCCTTCGGTCCGCCCGGCTGGGTCCAATTGGGGTTGCCCACGCGGGTCCACTGGCCGCGCCAATCCGGATACCTGGAGTCATCCGCCGCCCACGCGCCGGAAAGCGACAACGCCAATGCGGTCGCCGCCAGCGCGATTGTTCGGATCGAGCCTTGGTAGCGCATGCCTATCCTCCCAAACTGTTTCCGTGCTACCCGCTGTGACCGCCGGAGCAACCGCGCGTTCCGCCGTTGGGGCAGTTGGCGATAGATATACACCTTAGGCACGCTCAAGCGGAAGGGTCGGGGACCGGGCCAAAGCCAGACCGCTCCACAACTCGCGCGCGATCCGGCTCAGGCCGCCGGAGCCCGATGAATGTGGACCGGCCCGGCAGGTGCTTCATGGCAAAACCCACGCAGCGCTGATAGGCTAGCGCCGGCAAGGAGCGCGACGATACCCGCATGAAGCGACGCACCCTCATCCTGTTCGGGGCAGCCGCGGCCGCTTGGCTCACGGCGACGCCGGCGCTGTCACAGGCGGTCGCGCCGAGCTGGCCGCAGCGCACCGTCCGGTTCATCGTGCCGCTCGGACCCGGCTCCGGATCGGATATCGGGGCGCGGCTGTTCGCGGAGCGGCTGAGCATGCGCTGGGGCCAGCCGGTGGTGATCGAGAATCGGCCGGGCGGCGACGGCTTTGTCGCCATCACGGCGTTCCTCGGCGCGCACGACGATCACACGCTGCTGTTCGCCCCGACCTCGACCTTCACGGCGCATCCGGTGCTGCACCAGAAGCTGCCCTATGATCCGCGCGACCTGGCGCCGATCGCGCGGGTCACCAACACGCTCATCAGCGTCTCGGTGCCGGCATCGCTGAAAATCAGCTCGCTCAAGGAGCTGGTGGCGTTGGCACAGGCGCGGCCCGGCAAGCTCAATCGCGCCTCGATCACCGGCGCGGTGGATCTGGTCCTGTCGGGCTTCCTCAACAGCGTCAACCTGGAGGTGGCCAAGGTCCCCTACCGCGATCCGGTCCAGGCCGTCACCGATCTGGCCGAGAACCGCATCCAGATCTATTCCTCGGCGTTCGCCATCGTGCAGTCGCAGCGACAGGCCGGCACCATCCGGGCGCTGGCGATGACCAACCAGGCGCGCGCGCCGACCGCGCCCGACATTCCGACCGCCGCCGAGGCCGGCTATCCGGCCTTGACCTTCGACGGTCTGGTGGGCCTGTTCGGGCCGCCCAACATGGCGGCCGCCTTGCGCGAACGCATCGCCGCCGATATTCGCGCAGTCGCGGCCGACCCGGGCGTGGAGTCGCGCCTGATGCAGACCGCACAGACCCTCAATCCGGGCGCGCCGGCCGAATTCGCCGCCGCGATCAAGGAACAGACCGGCAAGCTCGCCGCCATCGCCAAGGCGCTCGACGTCAAGCCGGAGGATTAGGGCCTGCCAAGCGCGCGCGAAGCGCCGGCAGCATGCTGACAAAAACTGACAGGATGATCGTATAGAGTCAGGGCCTCGAATTAACGCGAGACCGCCCGGTGGCCCGCTCGGAACGCCTGCTCGAGCTCATCCAGGTTTTGCGCCGGCACCGGTGGCCGGTGAGCGGCCAGGCGTTGGCCGAAGAGCTGGGCGTCTCGCTGCGCACCATCTATCGCGACATCCAGACCTTGATCGGGCAAGGCGCGTCGATCGACGGCGAGGCCGGCATCGGCTTCGTGCTGCGGCCAGGATTTGTACTGCCGCCGTTGATGTTCTCCGACGAGGAGCTGGAGGCCCTGGTGCTCGGCTCCCGGCTGGTGGCGCAGCGCAGCGATGCACCGCTCGCGCGTGCGGCCATGAATGTGATTGCAAAGATCGCCGCGGTTCTGCCGGACGACTTGCGTGACAGCATCGACGGCACCGGCCTGCTCGCCGGAGGCGGGCCGGATATTGCGGCCGAGCCCGTCGACCTTGCCCCCATGCGGGCGGCGATCCGGGCGGAGCAAAAGCTCGTTCTCCATTATGCGGATGCCGCGGGCGATCGGACCCGGCGCACGGTGTGGCCGATCGCGCTCGGCTTCTTCGCGCGCGCCCGCGTGCTGGCGGCCTGGTGCGAGTTGCGCCGGGACTTTCGCCATTTCCGCGTCGACCGTATCGTCACGCTACGCCGCACCGAACATCGCTACCCGCGCCGCCGCCGTGCCTTGATGAAGGAATGGCAGGAGATCGAAGGCATTCCCCCGCAATAATGGCTGCCGGCGCGCGGCCCTGAGCTGCATCTTGCCGCGACGGAACATCGCCCCGGCTGAAATCGCGTGCATGCTGACAAAATCTGACAGCGCTCTCTCCTAAGGGTTTGGCATCACCCAACAGGAGAACACCCATGATCGCCCCTACCCGCCAGTCAAACGCGAGAGTAGCCGTCCCGGATCCCGGTTTCATCCTGCTTTACGTGGAGAGCCCGGCCGCCAGCGCCGCATTCTATGCGGATTTGCTCGGGCGGGCGCCGGTCGAGGTTTCGCCGACCTTTGCGATGTTCGCGCTCGCTTCCGGCGTCATGCTCGGCATGTGGGCGCGGCATGCGGTCGAACCCGCCGCCACGGCCGTCGGCGGCGGCGAGATCGCGTTTGCGGTCGCTGACCAGGATACGGTTTACGCCTTGCATGCCGATTGGAGCGGGCGCGGCATGACCATAATTCAGCCGCCGACCACTATGGATTTCGGCCGCACCTTCGCGACGCTCGATCCGGACGGGCATCGGCTGCGGGTCTTCGCACCGGCCGCATCATGAGCCGCAATTGGATCGCGGTGGCGTCCGCGGACCACGCCAGGTGCGGGCGCGAGGCCGGCTTCATGCAGGTTTGCCACGGCAAAGGCGGGCCGCTTCGGCGCCTCAGCGCCGGGGACGGCATCGTTTACTATTCGCCGACCGTCTCGTTCAAAGGGGGCGATCGCCTGCAAGCCTTCACCAGCATCGGCTTCATCAAGGACGGGCTCATCTATCAGGTGGAGATGTGCGGGGGCTTTCGACCCTATCGGCGGCAGGTTAACTATCTGGACGCGAGCGAGACCTCGATCCTGCCGCTGCTCGACAAATTGGACCTGACCCGCGGCAAGCTCAATTGGGGCTATCCGTTCCCTCTTGGCTTGGTCGAGACCACGGCGCGCGATTTCGCTATGATCTCGATAGCCATGAACGCGGCGACCATGATCCCGGTAGTCAAGATGGCGAAGCCCGCGAGGGCGTAACGGTTCATATCCCGCGGGCGCGGCGAGCCGATAAAACTTATGTTAGGATGCAGATGCCGGCTCGATCGAGCCCCGAGCGCGCGGCGGGCAGCGCCCAACGGGTCGCGCGACGCCCTGCACTCTTATATGCTTGGCCAACATCGGAGGCTGGACCATGAGCATGCGCGCGGTGGAGTTCGTCGAAAACTGGGTTGCGGAGAACATCGGGGCCGACGGCGAGCGGGCGGCGGGCAACGGCGCGTCCGCCGCCGCCCTAGCATCGCAATGCCTCGCGGCCGCCGACGCAGCCGGCATTCCGCAAAGCGAGATCGATGACACCTTCGACGACCTGGCGGCTTTCATGGCGGGCGAGATCGAGGAAGCCCAGACGCGGGAAACCGACCGCGACGATTGCTGAAGATCGCCACGCTCGATCACGAAACAACCACGAGCGGTGCACCCAACGTGCTGACAACATCCCGGGGAGGGAAGCAGATGCCGGTCCGATCGAGATTTTCTTTCATGACGTCGAATATGCTGGCGGCCACGGTCCTGGCATCCGCGGTCGCGCTCGCCGGGACGGCCCAGGCGCAAGGCTTGAAGCAGGTCGGCGCCATCGCGATCCCGGGAGGGCCGATCAATTCCTTCGGCGTGATGTACATCGACCCGGGCAGCGGTCTCGGCTACCTGGCGGACAAAGACAACAAGGCGGTCGACATCATCGATACCAGGACCGACACCTATGTGGGCCGCATCGCCGGCTTCACCGGCAGCGCCAACGGCGGCGCGAGCGCGGGCCCCAACGGCATCATCGCGGTCAACGACGGTGCCGAGCTGTGGGTGAGCGACGGCGACAGCACCATCAAGGTGATCGAGCCCAAATCCGGCAAGGTCATCGGCACGATCGCCACCGGCGGCAAGAAGCGCGCCAATGCGATGGCCTATGATCCCAAGGACCATCTCGTCATCGTCGCCAATCCGAACGACCAGCCCGCTTTCCTGAGCCTCGTCTCCACCGAGCCCGGCCACCGGATCGTCGCGAAAATTCCGGTCGAGGACGCAGCCGAGAGCCTGGAGCGCTCGGACTATCATGCGGCGAGCGGCACGTTCTACACCGACGTGCCGATCCTGCGCGCCGACCATACCCGCGGCGCGCTGGCGCAGACCGATCCGAAGACCGGCAAGCTGGTGAAGCTGCACGAGATCGACCATTGCCATCCGCACAGCCTCGCGCTGGTCGCGGACACCACCATGTTCCTCGGCTGCAGCCTCGCGCCGACGCCCGGCGGCGAGCTTGCGGTATTCGACATCGGCAGCGGCAAGGCCACGGCCTATCTGCCCGATCTCGGCAGCTCGGGCGACACCGTGGTCAATCCCAAGCTCGGGCAATATTACCAGTCCGCCAGCAGCGCGCTCGGCGGGCCCACGCTGTGGGCGGTCGACATCAAGTCGCGGAAGCTGGTGCAGAAAATACCGACCTCGAACGGCGCCCATTCGATCGGCATCGCGCTCGCCAACGGACACGTCTACCTGCCGACCACCGCCAAGGACGGGCCTTGCGGCGGCTGCATCCAGGTCTACGCGCCACAATAGCGCGCGTGGCGCCGCCGGTTCGGCTGTGCTAATTTTCGCGGGTCGGCATCAATCGCCGGCCAACGAGAGCACGTCGGATTTTTCGATCCTGATGACGGGAGGACACCATGCACCGTGCAAAAAGGGGCGCGATCAGCGCGAGCGCGCTCGCAGCCGCGATGCTGCTGACCGTTGCGGGCGCCCAGGCGTTCGATAACTCGAGATATCCCGACTTGAGCGGCCAGTGGAAGCGGCCTCCCGGGGTCTCCAATCAATACGACATCAGCAAGCCGCGCACCGCCGAGGAAGCGCCGCTGACGCCGGAATACCAGAAGATCTTCGAGGCCAACCTCAAGGATCAGGCCGAAGGCGGACAAGGCACCGATCCGACCTACACCTGCATCCCGGACGGCATGCCGCGCGCCATGAACGTGATCTTCCCGATGGAGATCGTGATCACCCCGAAGACCACTTACGTCATGATCGAATATCTCACCATGCTGCGCCGGATCTACACCGACGGACGCGATTGGCCGAAGGAGGCCGAGCCGAGCTTCATGGGCTACTCGATCGGCAACTGGACCGACGCGGACGCGAGCGGCCGCTTCGGCGCGCTCGAGGTCGAGACCCGCCTGTTGAAGGGTCCGCGCGCCTACGACTTCAGCGGCATTCCGCTGCACGAAGACAACCAGACCGTGGTCAAGGAGCGCATCTATCTCGACAAGGCCAATCCGAACCTGCTGCACGACGAGATCACGACCTTCGATCATGCGCTGTCGCATCCCTGGAAGGTGGACAAGAAGTACGTCCGCGAATCCAGGCCCGTGGTCTGGTTCGAAGCGATCTGCTCGGAGGGCAACGAGCATGTGCGCATCGGCAAGCAGAACTACATGATGAGCGCCGACGGCTACCTGATGCCGGCCAAGAAAGGGCAGCTGCCGCCGGACTTGCGATATTTCAAGGAATCGCCGAAGTAGGGCCGGCAAGGAGCGAGCGGATGGCCGGTATCGTGACGGCGGTGAGCTGCAGCGGCGCGCATACGTTCACCAAGCCCAACACCGGCGCGATCCGGCTGGTGGCCGGGCTCGGCGTCGAGGGTGACGCGCATCTGGGCGTCACCGTCAAGCACCGCACCCTGGTGCGCAGCGATCCGACCCGGCCCAACCTGCGCCAGGTGCACCTGATGCATGCCGAGCTGCACGAGGAGCTGCGGGCGGCCGGCTTCCCGGTCGAGGCCGGGGTGATCGGCGAGAACGTCACCACGCGCGGCATCGCGCTGCTCTGCTTGCCGACCGGCACGCGCTTGCATCTGGGCGCCGCCGCGGTGGTCGAGGTAACGGGCCTGCGCAACCCGTGCCGCCAGCTTGACGCCTTCCAGGCCGGCCTCACCGCCGCGCTGCTCGGTCGCGACGAGGACGGCAACCTGATCCGCAAGGCGGGCATCATGAGCATCGTGCTCGCCGGCGGCGAGATTCGTCCCGGCGACACGATCGGGATCGAGCTGCCGTCGGAGCCGCACCGGCCGCTCGAGCGGGTGTGAGGCCGAACAGATGCGGGGCGAATGATGCCATGCTGCGACCGCCGAGCCCTGCGGCGTTCCTCGCCCCGCGTGCGGGGAGAGGGCAGCCCGCGCGGAGCGAATACAAGAGCTCGCCGGGCCGAGACCGGGTTCTCCTCTACTGGGTGCCGCCCTCTCCCCGCACGCGGGGCGACGAGCACTTCCCGCGCAGCAGCGCAGCTAATCGGCTGGCGCCGACATGCGCGTCAGCGATATTCTCGATCACCACATCGGGCGCGAGATCGTCGATGGCGGCCGCGCGATCCAATCGTTGCAGCACATCACCGCCGCTCTCCCGCCCACGCGCGGCCAGGCGCGCCAGCAGAATTTGCTTCGGCGCCGTCACCAGCACCACGCTGAGGTTTTCATAGCGCGCGCGCAGACTGCCCGCCACGGCACGGGAGACGTTGCACACCACCGTGTTGCCGGCCCGCAGCTCCGCATCGATCGCGACCGGCAACGCATATTTCAGCCCGTGCGCCTCCCACCAAAACGCGAAGCTACCCTGCCCGATCGCAGCGTCGAACTCCGCCGGGGAGACGGTGTCGTGGCCTTCCGCCGTCGAGGCCTCGCGCGTCACGACCCGGCGCGGAAACGCGATGCGCGGATCATCCGCGCACAGGACGCGCGCGAGCCCGATCAGCGTATCCTTGCCGGCGCCGCTTGGTCCCACCACCACGACCAGCGTGCCGGGGCCGATGCGGGGGGCGCCATCGGCCGTATCGGGCGTCATGCCACGCGTTCTCCGCTTCGCCAGACGGAGCGGACCACCGGGATATCCCGGGTGACGCGCACGCGCACCAGATCGGCGCGCTTGCCGATGGCGATGTCGCCGCGATCATCGAGACCCACCGCCTCGGCCGGCGTGCGGGTGACGGTGCGGATCGCCGCCGGCAGCTCGATCGCCGGCACCGCCTTGGGCAAATGGAACGCCGCCATCAGGAGGCTCGCCGGCATGTAGTCGGACGACAGCACGTCCAACAGGCCGGCGCGCGCCAGCTCGGCGGTCCCGACATTGCCGGAATGGGAGCTGCCGCGCACCAGATTGGGCGCCCCCATGAGGACGCGAATCCCGGCCTCGTGGGAGGCCCGCGCCGCCTCGAGCGTGGTCGGAAACTCTGCGATCGCTACCTGGTCGGCGACCGACTGCGCCACGTGGTCGAGGGTGGTGTCGTCGTGGCTGGCGAGCCGCCGGCCGTGCGCCCGCGCGAGCGCGACCAGCTCGCGATAGTTGTTGGCCGCGTGACGGGCCGCGAAGTCGCGGCGCTGGTCGAACAGGACATCGAGCTGCGCATCGGTCAGCCCGCCGGCCTTGCTGCGGTAATAGGTGCGCAGCTTCTCCTGGTCGCGGAACTGCCGCTGCCCGGGCGTGTGATCCATCAGCGACACCAGCCGCACCTCGGGCCAGCCGATCAGCGCGGCCGCCTCGGCGACCACGTCGGGCATCGGCACCTCGCAACGCAGATGCAGAAAGTGCGCTACCCGCAGCATGCCGGCGTCGCGCGCGGTCGCGATCGCAGTCGCCAATATATTGGCTTCGCCGCCGACCTCGTCGACGCCCTCCTCGCGCCAGACCCGTAGCGAATCGAGCACCGTGGTGATGCCGCAGGCGGCGAGCTGACCGTCGTAGGAGACCGCCGCCGCCACCGGATCCCAGTAGACTTTCGGGCGCGGCATGTAGTGCGCCTCGAGATGATCGGTGTGCAGCTCGATCAAGCCCGGAATGATGAAGTCGCCCTCGGCATCCTGGGCGCCGGCCGGCGCGCTGCCGGTCCCGAGCTCCGCGATCATCCCGTTTTCGGTCGCGATCCAGCCGGCCTCGATCATCCGGTCGGCCAGTACCAGGCGGGCATTGGAAAGCACGAGCGGCTTGCGGTCGGTCTGCATGGTTCAGGCTGCCGGTGATGCCGGTGAAATCGCCGGCGAAAATTCAGTGACGTCGACCACCCGGTCGGCGATGGCGGCGCGGACCTCGTCGTCATGCACGATCGCCACGATGGCGACACCGCGCTTCTTCTTCTCCGCGATCAGCTCGATCACGGTCGAGCGGTTGGCGGCGTCGAGCGAGGCGGTCGGCTCATCGAGCAACAGAATCGGGCGCTCCGGCAAGAAGCCGCGCGCGATATTCACGCGCTGCTGCTCGCCGCCCGAGAAGGTGACGGGCGGGACTTGCCACAACCGCTGCGGAATGGCCAGCCGCTGCAGCAGCGCTGCCGCCTGGGCGTGCGCCTCGTCACGCGCCGCCGGCGCGGCCATGAGCGGCTCCGCCACCACGTCGAGCGCCGCAACCCGCGGCGCCGCGCGCAGGAACTGGCTGACATAGCCCATGACGGTCCGGCGCAGCCCCAGAATGCGGCGCGGCGCGGCGCGCGCGACATCGGTGAGGGTGCCGTCATGGCGCAGCAGAATCTCACCGCCGTCGCAGCGGTAGTTGCCGAAGATCATCTTGAGGATCGAGGATTTGCCGGCACCCGAGCGGCCGGCCAGCACCACGCATTGCCCGGCCTCCACCGAAAAATCCACGCCCGCCACCACCGGAAGGCGCAAGCCTTCCTGCAGGTGCATGGTGAAGCTCTTTCTGGCATCGCGCAGCTCGAGCACGGCGGACATTTTCAAACCTCATGCGGGCAGGATCGAGGAAACCAGGAGCTGGGTATAGGCCTCTCGGGGATCGTCGAGCACCTGATCGGTCAAGCCCTGCTCGATCACCTCGCCGCCTTTCATGACCATGATGCGGTGCGACAGCAGGCGTGCGACCGCGAGATCGTGGGTCACGATCAGCACCGCCAGGCCGAGCTCGCCGACCAGGCCGCGCAGCAGATCGAGCAGCCGGGCCTGCACCGAGGCGTCCAGGCCGCCGGTCGGCTCGTCCATGAAGATGAGACGCGGCCGGGTTACCAGATTGCGCGCGATCTGCAGCCGCTGCCGCATGCCGCCCGAATAGGTGCGCGGCGGGTCGTCGATGCGGGCGCGCTCGATCTCCACCCGATCGAGCCATTCGGCGGCCGTCCGGCGGATGCGGCCATAGTGGCGCCAGCCGACCGCCATCAGGCGTTCCCCGACATTGCCGCCGGCGGAGACCGACATGCGCAACCCGAGCGCCGGATCCTGGTGCACATAGCCCCAATCGGTGCGGAACAAAAAACGCCGCTCGGCTTCGCCGAGCGCGGCGAGATCGCGCAGCGCCCCGTCGCGGGTGCGGTAGCGCACTTGCCCGGCATCCGGCGCGAGCTGGCACGACAACAACTGCAGCAAGGTGGTCTTGCCGGACCCGGATTCGCCGACGACCGCCAGCACCTCGCCAGGAAAAAGCTCGAACGACACGTCACGGCAGCCGAGCTGCCGGCCGTACCATTTCGACAGCCCCTGCGCGGCCAGCAGCGGCCCATCGTCCGGCGGTTGGTTCATGCGGACACCCGATCGAGATCGATGCGGAAGCTGTAGCCATGGCGCTCGAACCCGAGCAACTCGTAGAACGCATGGGCACGCACCCGCTTGGCGTTGGAGGAGAGCACCAGCTTGTAGCAGCGCTTCTCGCGGCACTGCGCCATCGCAAAGCGCATCATGGCGGCGCCGATGCCGGCGCTCTGGCGGGCCGGCGTCACCACCACATCCTCGACGATACCGGAGGGCGCGCCGAGATGGCCGAGATTGTCCATCACCAGGAGCGCGAAGCTGCCCACGATCTCGTTATCCTGCTCCGCCACATAGAGCGTGTAGTCGGGGTAGCGACTGAACCGTTGGAGCAAGGCGACCGCCTGATCGACCGCGAGCACCTTGCCGTCGTCGAGATCGGGCTGCGCATAGAGGGCGAGCACCGCCGGAATATCGGCGGCACCCGCCTTGCGCACGGTGACGGGCGCAGGATCAGGCACGCGACGTCTCCTTTTGGTCGACCCCGGTGCGCTCGCGCTCGCAATAGTCGGTGTCCGAGCACAGGAACATGCGCGTGCCGCGATCATCGGTGATGACCTCGTCGAGAAAGCTTTCGGTGGCGCCGCACAGCGCGCAGGCGGCATCGTGACGGTAGGGCTCGAACGGATGATCCTCGAAATCGAGCGAGACCACCTGCGTATGGGGCGGGATCGCATAGATGCGCTTCTCGCGGCCGGCGCCGAACAATTGCAGGGCCGCGCAATCGTTCATTTTTGGATTGTCGAACTTCGGCGTCGGTGAGGGATCGGTCACATAGCGGCCGTCGACCTTGACCGGATACGCATAGGTGGTGGCGATGTGGCCGTGGCGCGAGATATCCTCGTACAGCTTGACGTGCATGAGCCCGTATTCCTCCAATGCATGCATGCGGCGGGTCTCGGTCTCGCGGGGCTCGAGATAGCGCAGCGGCTCGGGAATCGGGACCTGATAGACCAGCACCTGACCCTCGTGCAGCGGCGCTTCCGGGATGCGATGGCGGGTCTGGATGACGGTCGCAGCGCCGGTATGGGTGGTGGTGCGCACGCCGGCGGTCTTGGCGAAGAACTTGCGGATTGAGACCGCGTTGGTGGTGTCGTCGGAGCCCTGATCGATCACCTTCAAGACATCGTCGGGTCCCAGGATCGAGGCGGTGACCTGGACCCCGCCGGTGCCCCAGCCGTAGGGCATCGGCATCTCCCGGCTCGCGAACGGCACCTGATAGCCCGGAATCGCGATCGCCTTGAGGATGGCGCGCCGGATCATGCGCTTGGTCTGCTCGTCCAGATAGGCGAAGTTGTAGGTGGGGTCGCGTGGCGGAGCGCTCATTCGGCGGCCTCCGCAATGTCCGGCCTGGGGTCGCGGGCAACGGCGGCGAACTCCTCGCGCAAGCGCCGCACCAGGCCGAGCTCGGCCTGGAAGTCGACGTAATGGGGCAGCTTCAGGTGCTCGACGAAGCCGGTTGCCTGCACGTTGTCGGAATGCATGAGGACGAACTCCTCGTCCTGCGCCGGCGCCTTGACGTCCTCGCCGAGCTCGCGCGCCCGCAGCGCCCGGTCGACCAGCGCCATGGCGATCGCCTTGCGCTCGCCCTGCCCGAAGGTGAGCCCATAGCCGCGGGTGAAACGCGGCGCCTCGCTGGCGGTGCCGCTGAACTGATTGACCATCTGGCATTCGGTCACGCAGATGCGCCCGAGCGGGACCGCAAAGCCCAGCTCCTCGGCGAACAGCTCGACCTCCACGTCGCCGAAGCGGATCTCGCCCGCGAACGGATGCGTCCGCCCGTAGCCGCGCTGGGTTGAATAACCGAGGGCGAGGAGGAATCCCTCATCGCCGCGCGCCAGGTTCTGCAGCCGCAGATCCCGCTCCGCCGGCAGCCCCAATGGCTCGCGGGTGAGGTCGCCGACCGCCGCAGCCGGATCGGGCGCGCCCGATGGCTCGATCAGACCGTCCGCCGCCAGCAGATCGGTGACCCGCGGCATTGCCTCCGGCGCCGCGGGAGCGCGCGCGGGTTCCGGCACCGCAGCGCCGGCGATGAGGCCGTGATCGAGCAGCCGGTGGGTATAGTCGAAGGTCGGCCCCAGCACCTGTCCGCCCGGCAGATCCTTGAAGGTGGCCGAGATGCGCCGGTCGATGCTCATGGCCGCCGTATCGACGGGCTCGGATGCGCCGAAACGCGGGGCCGTGGTGCGAAAGGCGCGCACCAGGAAGATCGCCTCGATCAGATCGCCGCGCGCCTGCTTGATGGCGAGCGCCGCAAGCTCGCGATCATAGAGCGAGCCCTCGCTCATCACCCGGTCGACCGCCAGCGCCAGTTGCTCCGAAATCTGAGCGAGCGAAAGCTCCGGCACCGACGGATCGCCGCGGCGCACATGGGCGAGCAACGCATGGGCGTTCTCGATCGCGCGCTCGCCGCCTTTGACCGCGACATACATGGCAGTCTCCCCTAAGCGACACGAAGCGAGCGCGGCAGCGCCGCCACCGCATCCGGGCTCACCAGAATGAGATCGAGGCCGCGCGGGAACATCTCCCGGTTGGCGAGAAGCCGCGCCCGGAAATCCGGCGGCAGCGGCTGCGCGGAGAAGCTTCGTGTTCCCGCAATGCCGGGGCCGCGGAGCGTGAGCGCCTCACCCTGACCGAAGCGCGCGACCTGCAGCACCAGCGTGGTCGAGCGGTCCGGATATTCAATGGAGCCGGCTTGGAAGACTTCGAAGGGCGGCATCGCGGCAGGAGCGGACACGAACCCGAAGGCCGCGCGCGCCCGATCCGCGACCTGCGACGCTCCGGTGTGAAACCTGATCCAGGCCGCGACCTCGTGCGCATCGGCGAGCGCCTCATCGAGCCAGAACGGAGTCTCGTAATCGAGCAAGCTCAAGGCCACGGCCGCAGCGGTCGGGAGGAGCGGCGGCGGAGCCGCGAGCGGGCACGTCAGCGGCCGTGCGAGACCGGGACGCGCCATTGCCTCCATGACGGTGCGGAACACCGCCTGGCTCGCCAAAGCCGGATCCTCGAAGGCGGGCGCCAGCATCTCAGTCCTCGCCGCGAACCAGCGTGAAGAAATCGACCCGGGTGGCGGCCGCCTGCTCCCGCCTCTGCTTGCGCTCGCGCTCGAGCCGCAGCCGGATCGGCGTGAGCACGTGCCGCTCGACGGCATCCCGGCGGTGCTCGCTTTGCCAGATCGCGTCGCACACGGCGGCAAGCCGCGCCTTGTCGTGGTCGCGGCCCAACAGATAGGAAAATCCCACCTCGCCCAATTCCATGCGCACGGCCGCGCGCGTGACGCTCGCTTCGCCGAGATTGAACGGCGCGCCGTCGCCGCCGACGCGGCCACGCACCATCACGAGACCGGTCGCGACCGGCCGCAACTCGACATAACGCAAGGGATCGGCGAGCGCCGCGAGACCCTGCCGTATCTCCGGGGTTTGCGCCTGCGCCAGCAGCGCCATGGCGGCCCGGCGCGGGCCGGTGCCGAGCGCAGGATCGGCGGGATCGGGCATTGGGGCGTCGGACATTTGCCAGCTCTTGAACGTCTCGCTTGAAACGGCTCTGAAGTTGTCTATACTACTAGACAACTTTGAACACCATTTCAATGACACCCTGATGACCGACGATCCGTGCCGCGGATGACACAACCACCACCCTCTCAGCCTTACCTCCTCCTGCAAGGGGGAGGTCGACCCGCGAAGCGGGTCGGGTGGGGGTCCCGCAACAAACGCCGAATTTGCCGGAAGGCGGGACCCCCACCCGGCGCCGGAGCCTGTCATCGGGCCGCCCAACGGCCGGACCCGTTGGGCGCCACCCTCCCCCTTGCAGGGGGAGGGAATCGGTACCGCGGCCCAAAACAATGAGACCGCAACGCCGCGCCCCCGCACCGTCCGCGCCCGGCGTCACGCTGTGGCGGCGGATCGCCGATGATCTCGAGCAGGCCATCGCGCGCGGCACCTACACCGCCGGCGACCGTCTTCCCGGCGAGATGGAGATCGCGGGGCGTTTCGGCGTCAACCGGCACACGGTGCGCCACGCGCTTTCCGAGCTGACCCGGCGCGGCTTGGTGCGCGCCGAGCGCGGCAGCGGAACCTATGTGGAGCGCAAGCGCCTCACCTACCCGATCGGGGCGCGCACCCGCTTCTCGGAGATCGTCGGAACCGCGGGCCGCGGCGCGGAAGGCAGGCTCATCGCCCATGCCAGCGAGCCGGCGACGCCCGACATCGCCCAGCGGCTCGGCCTCGCGGCCGGCGAGACGGTGGTGCGTCTGGAGATTCTGCGCAGCGCCGACCGGGTGCCGATCTGCTCCGCCACCAGCTGGCTGCCGGCCGCCCGCGCGGCCGACGCGGCCCGCGTCTATCGGGCCCACCTGTCGATGACCGCGACCCTCGCGCATTACGGCATCAGCGACTACCGGCGGCTTAGCACACGCATCTCGGCTGCCACTGCCGACGCGACCGACGCAGAGCGGCTACGGCTCCCCGCCGCACGGGCGGTCTTGATCGTGGACAGTGTCGACGTGGCCGCCGGCGGCATCCCGGTCCTGACCACGCGCGCCCGCTTTGCCGCCGACCGGGTCGAGCTGGTGGTGGCGAGCTGAGCGCTGCGATCACTTCTGCGGCGGCTTGAAATATCTCAGGTCCGGCGGCGCCTGGTCCTTGCGGGCAGGCATCAGATAGCCGTCCGAGCTCTTCATGTAGTTCTCCTTGCCGATCACCATGTTCACGTTGCTCTCGACGCAAAACACCTCGGGCCATTGCGCGCTCGGGTCGGCATTGTGGATGTAGCGCCGGTCCACGCTCCACGGCCGTGTCAGGGCGTGATCGATCACCGTGACCTCGTCATGGAGAATCTCGAAGTCGGCCTTGTCGAGATGGAACCGCTCCTTGAAGATCGACATGTTGTCGGCATGGGTCGGCAGGCCGCTGGCGTCGAACGCGCGCGGCCCTTTGAACGGGCCGCGGGTCTCGACCTCGAGCACGCTGTAATGGCCGTCGCCGGTCTCGTCGATCCACCGGCCGATGGAGTAGCCGGACCAGGTCGGCTCGATCTCGGCCGGCCAATCGCGCCCGTCGGTGAACACGCGGCGGTGCTGGTCGACCCCGCCGCCGACCATGATGTACGTGGTCTCCGGCATGATGATGTATTCCTCCGCCCCGAAATACATCATGCGCGGCATGCCGCTCGGATGGCAGGTGGCGGGCGGATAGTTGCCGAGCCCGCCCTTGGCCTGATCCGCCATGCTGTCCTCCCAGATCTTCTGATACTCCGGGGTCAGCGGCGGCAGCTGTCCGCGTCCCCAGAACCTGGTCTGGTCGAAGGCGCCCTGCCCTCCCACCCCGGGCACCAGCAACCGGCTCCACTGGCCCTTCCAATTTGGATATTTCGGCGCGTCGGCCGCGCGCACGCCGCCGATCGCCAGCATCAGCACGGCAGCGGCGGCAACCGCAACCGCGGTGGTCGAGTTCCGTTCCGACATGGTGTCCTCCCTGCGTCCCCATCGATTTTCTCAAGAATATCACATCAACGCCGCCGCGGAGCCTGCTGTTGCAGGTGCTGAAAGGCGCGCAGCGCGATACCGCGACCGCGACCCTTCCGGGCACCCCGGAACCGGTGTAGCTTTTCGTGGGCAACCGTCCCCGGGAGGACAGTCATGTTTCGCCACAGCGCATGCGCCGCCATCGCGTTCGCCACATTGTGCATCGCCGGTATCGGTGCGCAGGCTCAAGAGCCATCGAAAAGCGATGCGAGATACGACCCCGCGAAATATCCGGACTGGTCCGGGCCGATGCGCTGGATCGCGGCGGTCGGCGGCGGCAACCGCTACGACCCGAGCAGGCCCACCGGCCGCGGACAACAGGCGCCATTGACGCCCGAGTACCAGGCGAAATTCGAAGCCGGCCTCAAGGATCAGGCCGCCGGCGGCCAGGGCGCCAACCAGACCTATGCGTGCCTGCCGGGCGGCATGCCGCGCGACATGGCTGGAAATCAGGGCCTGGAATTCGTCGTCACCCCCAAGGCCACCCATGTGCTGTTCGTCCAGGCAGTGCCGCGCCGGATCTATACCGACGGGCGCGATTGGCCCGAGAACGAGGATCCTTCTTACTACGGCTACTCGATCGGGCGATGGAGCGAGCCGGACCAGGACGGCCGCTTCAGCGTGCTCGAGGTCGAGACGCGCAACTTCAGCGGCCCGCGCAGCTTCGACAATGCCGGCATTCCGCTGCATGCCGACAACGAAACCGTCATCCGCGAGCGCATCTACCGCGACAAGCAGAACCCCGAGATCATCCACGACGAGATGACCACCATCGACCACGCCCTGTCGCGTCCCTGGACGGTGGACAAGACCTACCGGCTGCAGAAGAGCCCGCATTGGGTGCAGAACATCTGCAGCGTCGGCAACATGCATGTCCAGATCGGCAACGACGCCTATTTCCTCAGCGCCGACGGCCTGTTGATGCCGGTCAGAAAGAATCAGGCGCCGCCCGACCTGCGTTATTTCAAGCAATCGCGGAACTGATCGCGCGCGCAGACGCCCGGCCAGACCGGCCTGTCATCGTTATGTCATCTCGATGTCGTCATTGCAGCCGAGCCATCCGAACGGCGAGGAGGCTGGCGCCATGCCCGCGACGACGCTCTCGACCACACCGCTGATCCATCCGGGCGCGCAGCTGCGCGACTGCCGCCTCGGCGCCTATTGCGAGGTCGGGGCACGCACCCAATTGCTCGAGGTCGAGCTCGGCGACTACTCCTACATCGTCAACGACGCCGATGCGGCCTATGCGGCCGTCGGCAAGTTCTGCTCGATCGCCGCGATGACGCGGATCAATCCCGGCAACCATCCGATGGAGCGCGCCAGCCAGTCGCATTTCAGCTACCGGGCCAGCACCTATTTCGCCGGCGCCCCCGATGAGCCGGAATTCTTCGCTTGGCGGCGGTCCCACCGGGTGAGCATCGGTCACGACGTCTGGATCGGGCACGGCGCCATCATCCTGCCGGGCCGCACCATCGGCACCGGGGCGGTGGTGGCGGCCGGCGCTGTGGTCACCAAGGACGTGGCGCCCTACGGGATCGTGGCCGGCAACCCGGCCCGCTTCATCCGGGCGCGCTTTCCCGATGCCATCACACAGCGGCTGCAACGGCTGGCCTGGTGGGACTGGACGCACGATCGCCTGCAGGCGGCCTTGCCGGATTTCCAGCGACTTGCCATCGACCGGTTCCTCGACCGGCACGAAGCGGCCGCCGTCACGGCGTGAACGGCGTGGTTGGCAACATCAACGCAATGCAGCGGTCAGATCGAAACATGGACATTCGCATCGAGGGCGGACGCGCTCTCATCGGTGCCGAGCTGGAAAGCACCACCATCCATCTGGCGCCCGAGCATGGCGTGATCAGCCGGGTCGGCAGCGACGCGCCCGCGCGCCGCCGCATCAAGGCCGACGGCCTCATGGTGCTGCCTGGCATCGTGGACATCCATGGCGATGCATTCGAGCGGCAGATGATGCCGCGGCCGGGCGTCGACTTCGCCATGGACATCGCGCTCCTCGACAGCGACCGGCAGGCGCTCGCCAACGGCATCACCACGGTCTTCCACGGCGTGACCTGGTCGTGGGAACCGGGCCTGCGGGGCCCTGAGAATGCCCGCCGCATGCTGGCCGGCATCGCGGCGCTGCGCCCACGGCTCGGCGCCGACACGCGTTTTCACCTGCGCCACGAGACCTTCAATCTCGAGGCCGAGCCCGTGATCCTGCAGTGGCTGGCCGAGCGGCGGATCGATCTGGTGGCGTTCAACGATCACATGCTGATCGCCGACGAGACCTCCGAGCGCTCCAAGAAGCTCGGCCCCATGGTGGAGCGCTCGGGACTGACGCGCGAGGCGTTCCTGCGCCTGGTCGAGCGGGTGCGCGGGCGAGGCAACGAGGTGCCGGCTTCGATCGAGCGGATCGCGCAAGCCGCGCTCCAGCACGGCATCCCGCTGCTCTCCCATGACGACGCGAGCCCGGATCAGCGCCGCTGGTTCCGTGCGCTCGGCTGCCGGCTGGCGGAGTTTCCGACCACAGTGGAGACCGCGCAGGAGGCCGCGGCGCAGGGTGACGACATCGTGCTCGGCGCCCCCAATGTGGTGCGCGGCGGCAGCCATATCGGCTGGACCGACGCCAAGGACATGGTGGGGCGCGGGCTGTGCTCGATTCTGGCCTCGGATTACTACTACCCGGCCCAGCTGCTGGCGGCCTTCCGACTGGTGGCCGAGGAGGTCGTGCCGCTGCATGCCGCCTGGGCGCTGGTATCGGCGACCGCCGCGGCGGCCGCCCGGCTCACCGATCGCGGCACCATCGCGAGCGGGCGCCGCGCCGACCTGATCCTGGTCGACACGCAGGAGGCGCGGCCGCGCGTGGTCGCCACCATCGTGGCCGGCCGTATCGTTCATCTGGTCGAAACCGACCGCATCATGTCATCTTGAGGCTGGACAGAGGGCGTTCACCTTGGCTGCCGAGCCGCGATTTGCCATCTACTTCGTGCCGGCGGCCGAATTCGGCGCTCTACCGGTTCGGCGCGGCGGTGCTCGGCTATGATTGCTACACCGGCGCGCCGGTCGCGCGGCCGGCCGAGGCCGGGCTGAGCGAATCCGAATGGGCGGCGCTGATCGCGGAGCCGCGCACCTACGGCTTCCACGCCACCCTCAAGGCGCCGTTCCGGCTGCGGGGCGAATTCGACCCGGACGCTCTGCTGGGCGAGCTCGAGACCATCGCGGATTCCGTCGCGACGATCCCGACATTCGAGCCCGCCGTCGGATTGATCGGCGGCTTCGTGGCAATCCTCCCGCGGACCGCATCGCCTGCGCTCGATCAGCTGGCGGCCGACTGCGTCACGGGTTTCGAGCGCTTCCGCGCGCCGATAACGGAGCCGGAACGCAGCAAACGCGTGGCTGCCGGGCTCAGCCCGCGACAGACCGCCAACCTCGAGCGATGGGGATACCCATATGTGTTCGAGGAGTTCCGCTTTCACATGACCCTGGCGGGCCAAATCGAGCCGGACCGGCGCGCCCCCATCCACGCCCTCCTGCAAGCTGATTTCCTCCGCCTCCACGGCCCTGGACCGGTGCGGATCGATCAGCTCGCCCTCATGCGCCAGGAGCGGCCGGCCGCTCCCTTCCTGGTCGTCGGCCACGCCGCCCTGCGCCATGGGGCGGGATAACCAAGCCCATCCTTCAAGCCTTTCATCGCACTGTCACACGCCGCTGGTAGCCCGGACATGCCAGGAGGTCCGACATGCTGACTGAAACTCTCGTCGAGGTGCGGCGAGTTTCAAAGTCGTTCGACCGCCGTAGCCCGGTCCTCAAGAACGTCTCGTTCCAATTGCAACGCGGCGAGATGGTCGCGCTGATCGGCGCGTCCGGTTCCGGCAAGTCCACTTTGATCAGGGCGATCGCCGGATTGGTGCCGATCGACAAGCGGCGCGCCGCGACAGCCGGCGAGCCCGAGTCAGATGCCATCTTCCTGTTCGGCCAGCCGATGCAGCAGAACGGACGGATCATCGGCTCGGCCAAGGAGCTGCGGGCGCGCATCGGGGTGGTGTTTCAGCAATTCAACCTGGTGTCGCGGCTGCCGGTTCTCACCAATGTCTGCCTGGGTTTGCTCGGCCGCATGCCCCTCCTGCAAGGCACGCTCGGACGCTTCACTGCCGACGAGAAGCGACGCGCCATGCGGGCGCTCGACCGCGTCGGCATGGCGGAGCATGCGCTCAAGCGCGGCTCGGAGCTTTCCGGCGGCCAGCAGCAGCGCGCCGCCATCGCCCGCACCCTGCTGCAGGGCGCCGAGCTTCTGATCGCCGACGAGCCGATCGCCTCGCTCGATCCGAGATCGGCGCGCCGGGTGATGGATATCCTGGCCGACATGAACCGGCGCGACCGCATCACCATCCTGGTGTCGCTGCACCAGGTCGAGTACGGGGTGAAATACTGCCCGCGCACCATCGCGCTCAAGGCCGGCGAGGTGGTGTACGACGGCCCCTCGTGCGAGCTCACCCCCGAGCTGTTGAACGGCATCTATGGTGCCGAGAGCAGCGACCTGTTCCTGCCCTCGCTCGATCAAGCCGGCATCTCGGTGCGTGACACGCCAGCCGTGTCGCCGCGGTCGGGCGTGACGCCGCTTCGTGCCGCATATCCGGATTCGCTGCAGACCGTGCCGCAGCTGGCCGCCGCCGGCTGAGGCTCGGCCGCACGGCTTCTCGACCACCACCAGGGCGTACAGCGCACCAAATGCCCACGCATTCCACACTCGCTCTTGTGATACTCGAAGGGAGACGGAAAATGTTGCGGACACTGCTTTCGTGCACGGTGACGGCCGTCGCACTCGCGTCATCGAGCCTCGCGGCCCTCGCGCAGGCGCCGACCGAGCTCAACTTCGGCATCATCTCGACCGAGGCCTCGGTCAACCAGAAGAAAATCTGGGAGCCGTTCCTGCAGGCCATGGCCAAGACCACCGGCTACAAGATCAACGGCTTCTACGCGACCGACTATGCGGGCGTGATCGAGGCGATGCGCTTCAACAAGGTCCAGGTGGCCTGGTACGGCAACAAATCCGGCATGGAAGCCGTCGACCGCGCCAGCGCCGAGGTGTTCGCCCAGGTGGTGTCGGTCGACGGCAGCCTCGGCTACTACTCCCACATCATCGTCAACAAGGACAGCCCCTACAACAAGCTCGAGGACATCCTCAAGTGCGACAAGACGCTCGACTTCGGCATCGGCGATCCGAACTCGACCTCCGGCTTCCTGGTGCCGACCTCCTACATCTTCGCCGCCAAGGGCGTCGATCCGAAGTCCTGCTTCAAGACGGTGCGCAACGCCAACCACCAGGCCAACGCCATGGCGGTGGCGAACAAGCAGGTAGCGGCGGCGACCAACAACAGCGAGGACCTGCAGCGGCTGATGATGACCGCCCCGCAGGCGCGCGAGCAGATCAAGATCATCTGGACCTCGCCCATCATCCCGCTCGACCCGATCGTCTGGCGCAAGGATCTCGATCCGGCCATCAAGGCCAAGCTCTACACGTTCCTGCTGGGCTACGGCCGCATCGGCTCGCCCGAGGAGATCAGGGCCGCCCGCGAGATGATCGCCGGCATGATCTGGTCGCCGTTGCGGCCCTCCTCCGACGATCAGCTGCTGCCCATGCGCAGGCTCGAGGCCAGCAAGGATCTGCTGAAGGTGCAAAGCGACGCCAAGCTCTCCGATGAGGAGAAGAAGAAGCAAAGCGCGGAGATTGGGGCCCAGCTCGCCAAGCTGGACGAGCTGGAGAAGAAGGCCGCGACCGATCCGTTCCAGAAGCGGCTCGCGGCCTTCGTCGAAGCCGACAAGGCCGGCAACCAGGCCGAGCTCAAGCGCATGATCGCCGAGTTCGCCGCCGGCGGCGCGCGCACCAATTGAGCGCTGAATTGAGCCGCCAGGAGCCCCGGTGCTCTTACTTGCCTCCCCCTGAAAGGGGGAGGTCGACCCGCGAAGCGGGTCGGGTGGGGGTCCCGCGACAAGCTCCGAATTTGCCGGGAGGCGGGACCCCCACCCGGCGCCTTCGGCGCCACCCTCCCCCTTGCAGGGGGAGGGAAACGGCAGCGCCCGTAAAATTGTCCCCATGACGATCGAAATGACCGATGCCGGGCTCGCGGCGGCCTCCCCGCACCAAGGCGATATCCCGGTGCCGCAGCACCCGCTGTCGCAGCGGCTGCGGGCCTGGGGATTGTGGCTCGTCCTCATGGGGCTCCTGGCCTGGAGCTGGTCGCCGGCGGAAATGTTCCGCGTCACCGCCCTGTTCACCGACTGGCGCAACATGGCGGAGTTCGGCCACGCCTTCCTGCATCCCAATTTTCACGATTGGGATACCTATCTCGAGGACATGGTCATCACCATCCAGATCGCGATCTGGGGCACCACGCTCGCGGTCGTGTTCAGCATTCCGTTCGCGATCCTGGCCTCCGCCAACGTCTGTCCGCAATGGGTGGTGCAGCCGGTGCGCCGCCTGATGGATGCCTGCCGCGCCATCAACGAGATCGTGTTCGCGCTGATGTTCGTGGTCGCGGTCGGGCTCGGGCCGTTCGCCGGCGTGATGGCTCTGTTCATCCACAATCTCGGCGTGTTCGCCAAGCTGTTCTCGGAGGCCGTTGAGGCGATCGATCCGCGGCCGGTCGAAGGCATCCGGGCGACCGGCGCCCGGCGGCTGCAGGAGGTCATCTTCGGCGTCATCCCGCAGGTCATGCCGCTGTGGAGCTCGCTCACCCTCTACCGGCTGGAGACCAATGTGCGCTCCGCCACCACGCTCGGCATCGTCGGCGCCGGCGGCATCGGGCAGACGCTCTATGAGAGCATCCGCAGCTTCCAATACGGCGAGACCGCCGCCCAGGTGATCATCGTGGTCGCGACCGTGATGGTGATCGACATGCTGAGCGCCCGGCTGCGCAAGACGCTGATCTGAGCGGCGACCATGCAAAGACCTGTCCCCGGACGCGGGCGCGCTCCTTCTCCCCGCGTGCCATCAGGGCGTTTACGCCCGTCTGCGACGGGCTATGGAGAAGGTCGGGATGAGGGGGCGCTGCCGCGAGTTTGAGCCCGTCGAAACGCCCCCTCACCGGGCCGAGTCCTGGTTTTCCTCAGTGCCGTGCCGCCCTCTCCCCGCGCGCGGGGCGAGGAAAGCCACAGCTTGACGCGCTCCAGCCGCAGCGGCAGTTAGGATCAAACACCTGCCCCGCGAGAGGAGCCGACATGGAGCTGGGCCTATCCGGAAAAACCGCGCTGGTGACCGGCTCGAGCCGCGGCATCGGGCGGGGCATTGCGCTCGCCTTGGCGGAGGAGGGCTGCAATGTCGTGCTGACCGGCCGCGACGCGGGCGCGCTCGCCGAGGTCGCCGCATCGGTGCGCCAGAAGGGCGCGAGGGCCGAAGCCGTGGCGCTCGATCTGCGCGATATGGGCGCGGCCGCGACGCTCATCGAGGCCACGCGCAGCCAATTCGGCGGCTTGGATATCCTCATCAACAATGCCGGCGCCACCAAGCGCGGCGATTTTTTTGCGCTCGGCGATGCCGATTGGCAGGACGGATTTGCGCTCAAGCTTTTCGCCCATGTGCGGCTGGCGCGGGCCGCATGGCCGCTGTTGCAGGAGCGCCGCGGCTCGCTCGTCACCATCGGCGGCACCAGCGGACGCAAGCCGCATGCGAGCTTCGCCATCGGCAGCTCGGTCAATGCCGCCTGCGCGGCCTTCAGCAAGGCGCTGGCCGACCTCGGCAAAAAGGACGGCGTCCAGGTCAATTGCATCCATCCGAGCCTGGTCGAGACCGATCGGCAGGGCCGGCGCATCGCAGCCGAGATGACGCGCACCGGGGAGCCCGAGGCCGCGATCCGCGCGCAATTCTGCCGGGAGACCGGTATCATCCGGTTCGGCACCACCGGAGACGTCGCCGGTCTCGTCTGCTTCATCGTCTCGCCCCGCGGCAGCTGGCTGCATGGCGCCACCATCGATCTCGACGGCGGCGAAATTCCCGTGCTTTGAGGTTGCCGACTTTTTCGCCGCCGGGCCTCCTTCCGAATCTGGCACGGCCCCGGGTCAGCGGCGCATCACCATTAGAGCAGGTTTCGTTTGCATTAAATCAGCCAGCACGTCATGGCCGGGCATAGCCCGTCGAAGACGGGCGTAAACGCCCTTATGTCCCGGCCACCCACGCCTTGCTTTGTGGCGCGAAAGACGTGGATGCCCGGCACAAGGCCGGGCATGACGACGGAGAGACTGTGCGTCAACGCGACCGGAATCCGGTCTAGCGCGCTTACGCGCGTCTTCGACGCGCTAGGGAGCTGTTGCGCCGCGCCCGGGACAGGTGCGAGATCACTTCGTCGCCTTCTGCAGATAGGCGATGAGATCGGCGCGGTCGCTGGCGTCCGGCATGCCGGCGAATGGCATGCGATTGCCCGGCACCTCTTTCTGCGGATCGGCGATGAAGGTATCGAGCGCCTGCGGGGTCCAGGTGAGGCCGCTCTTCTTGAGCGCCGGCGAATAGCGGAAATCCGCGATCTCGCCGGCCTTGCGCCCGATCACGCCGAACAGGCTCGGCCCCACATTGTTCACGCCGCGATCGAGCGTATGGCAGGTGGCGCATTCCTCGAAGCGCTTCTCGCCGCGCGCCGGATCGCCGTCGGCGCGCGCGGCGGCGGCGGCGGTGGCCAGGAGCGCGAACGCCCCGATCAGGATTCGTGTACGCATCGGTGCCCCGTTCATGCCGACACCAGCGGGCCGGGGTTCTTCATATAGCGGTTCTTGATCGCATCCACCGTCCAGTAGGACAGCGCGCCCACCGGACCGGTCGGATTGTAGGACGAATTGTGCGGAAACACGTTCGCCCCGATCACGAACAGGTTGTGGCAATCCCAGCTCTGCAGATATTTGTTCACGGCGCTCGCGCGCGGGTTGGTGCCCATGATGGCGCCACCGGTGTTGTGAGTGCTCTGGTACGGCACCACCGTCCAGGGCTCCACGCGGGCGGTGGCTTGGTTCATCGCGGTCGGGTTCATCGACTTGGCGATGGCGTTGACCACGTCGGCGGCGTGCCGCCCCATCTTGTGCTCGTTCTCCTTGTAGTCGAAGGTCATGCGCATCAGGGGCTGGCCGAAGGCGTTGCGATAGGTCGGATCGAGATCGAAGAAGTTGTAGCGGTTCGCCATCACGCTGCCGCTCGCCCCGACATTCATCGCGGTCTGATAGTACTTGGCGGTGGCGGCCTTCCAGGCCGTGCCCCATTGCGGCGTGCCGGCCGGCACCGGACGGTAGCCGATCGGCAGCGGGGTATTGAAGCCGGCTCCGATATTGTAGCCGCCGACGAAGCCGTGCGGGCCGCGATCGAACTCCAGGTTGATATTGTAGTCGTCGATGGTGACGTTCGAGCCGCCCGCGCTCATGAACGGATTGAAGTGCCGGCCCTCGAAGAACAGGGTCGCGCCGGCCCCGGTCTGGTAGCAGTAGTTCCGGCCGACGACGCCAGTCTGGGCCACCGGATCGTAGGGCTGGCCGATCCTGGACAGCAGCAGCATGTGCACGTTGTTGATCGCATAGGCGCACAGCATGACCATACCGGCCGGCTGCTCGAACTCCTCGCCGTCGAGCAGGTTGGTATAGGTAACCCCGGTCACCTTCTTGCCGTCCGAGTCCTTGAGAATCTTGGTGACCCAGGAATTGGCCCGCAGCTCGAAATTCGGATTGCGCATCGCGAACGGAATCACGGCCACGTGCGGACTGCCCTTGGCGTTGGCCTCGCAGCCGAAGCGCTGGCAGAAGCCGCAATATTGGCAGGCGCCGAATTTTGCGCCGTCCGGATTGGTGTAGGCGCGCGAGGCGTTGGCGGTCGGCCGCGGGAACGGGTGATAGCCGTTGTTCTTGGCCGCCGTGGCGAACATCTGGCTCGCCAGGATCGTGGTCAGCGGCGGCAGCGCATAATCGCGGCTGCGCGGCGCCTCGAACGGATTGCCGCCCGGCTGGATCTGGCCGCGCAGATTGCCGGCCTTGCCGGACACCGCCGCCGTGTACTCGAACCGGTCATAGTACGGCTCGAGCTCCGCGTAGGTGATGCCCCAGTCCTGGATAGTCATGTCGTCGGGGATGAACTTCTTGCCGTAGCGCTCCTCGTAGAGCGAGCGCACCTTGAACTCCATGTCGGTCCAGCGCCAGGTGTGGCCGCTCCAATGCACGCCCGAGCCGCCGACCACGTCGCCCGGCAGGAACGAGCCGAGCCGTCGCATCGGCAGCGCTTCCTGCGTGGGATTGTTGCGGATCGTCAGCGTGTCGCGCGCGGTATTCATCATCAGGTCGTGACGCACCACATAGCGCAGCTCGTCGCGCACGCCCGGCACCGCGTAATCGTCCGCCGTGGTGCGCATGGCGCCGCGCTCGAGCGCCACCACCTTGAGGCCGGCTTCTGCCAGCTCCTTGGAGAGAATGCCGCCGGTCCAACCCAGACCGATGACCACGACATCGACTTCCTTCAGCTTCGTGACCATGTGGCTCTCCCCTTAGCTCATGTCCGCGATGCTGAGCGGATTAGCGGGAAACGGCTTGTCGAGATATTTCGCGACATTCTCGCGATTGACCTCGATCACGCCCGGGAAGCCGATCAATTTCCAGCCCACCTTGTCGCGGTTGCCGCCGTAGATCGGATCGGAGAACATGCCCTCCATCACGGTCTGATAGACCGTGGTCCAGAACACCCGCGCCGGCAGCCCGCCATCGAAGGCGAGCTTGCCGGAAGAGAGCCCCACCAGAACCTCCTCGCGCTGCTTCTCGTCGAGCCGGTCGAAGGTCTTGCCGTAGGCCTTGCGGCACTGGACGTTGGTAGCCGCGATGCCGGCGCGGTAGAGCTGCGCGGGGGTGAGCGGCAGCTGGTAGCCCTGGCTCGGCACGCCGAGCTTCCAGGGCCCCTGATTGTAGAGGCGATCGCCCTTGCCCCAGGCGCCGGCGAGCGCGCGGTCGATATAGATGTTGATGCCGATATCGGTGCCCTTGGGGGTGAGCTGATCGGCCGGCACCATGTGATCGACCAGCGCCTCGACGAACGCCGCCTCCTCGAGATTGAGGAACGAATAGCCGGCAGCCGGCGCGGCGGCCTGCTGCGCCTGCGCGGCCCCGGTCAGCTCCAGGCCGGTCGTGGTCGAGGCGGCCGCGGCGCCGCCCACGACGGCACCTTTCAGGAAATCACGCCGGCCGAGACCCTGGTCCTTCGGTTGATCTTTCATATCGATCCTCCCTGTCCCTGGCTCGAGCTCCAGATGACGTTTCCGGTCGCCAAAATGCGCTTTTGTGGCCGCGACGGCAAGGGCGGTCCGGACCTGCGGTGCTGCGGCGCATCGCGGCCACCTTCCGCACCGGCAAGCAATCGGTGTATCGTTCGCGCGCCGAACGCGACGCCAGCCAGGCGTCCTGCGGCCGAACGCAAATGGAATACGGGAGGAGCGCGGTGTCGGTGAACTCGATCGCTACGATTGCGCTGGCGGCAGCGCTGATGATCCCGGCGCCCATGGCCCGGGCGCTCGATGAATCCAAATATCCGGACTGGTCGGGTCAATGGAGCCGCGTGCCCGACGGCGGGCCGCCGCGCTACGACACCACCAAGCCGCTGCGCGCCCAGCAGGCGCCGATGAAACCGGAATATCGCGTCATGCACGAGGCCAGCATGGCGGATCAGGATGCCGGCGGGCTCGGGCTCGACCTCGCCTATCGCTGCATCCCGCAAGGCATGCCGCGGCAGATGTCGGGAGTATCGCCGATGGAGTTCATCGTCTCGCCCGGGATCACGCACATCCTGTTCGAGGTGATGAGCATCGCCACCCGTCGGATCTATACCGACGGTCGCGACTGGCCCAAGGACATCGAGCCGACATTCGGGGGTTATTCCATCGGCAAATGGGTCGACAGCAAGAGCAGCGGTCAATTCGACACGCTGGAGGTCGAGACCCGCCTCCTGCGCGGGCCGCGCACCTGGGACCAGAGCGGCATGCCGACCGCAAGCGACGACGAAGGCGTCATCACGGAACGGATTCACCTCGACCCGGCCAACCCGGACATTATTCGCAACGAGATGACCACGATCGACAATTCGCTGACGCGACCCTGGTCGGCCACCAAGAGCTATCGCCGCAATACCCGCAACGTGGTCTGGGCCGAGGACAGCTGCAGCGAAGGCAACCCGCATGTGGTCATCGGCAAGGAGGTCTATTTCAGGGGCCCCGACGGGATGCTGATGCCGGTCAAGAAGAACCAGCCGCCGCCGGATCTGAAGTATTTCAACCAAACGAGGAAGTGATGACCGGCTTGCCGGCGTGATGGGCGACCGCAGCCACGCGGCCGAAATGTGTTGCTGATAGGACGGGAATCGGGCGTCGGCTCGCGCGTTAAGCAAAACGGCGATTAATCCCTTGACCCAAACGGCCCTTTGCTCCACACACCCCATGTGTGGATACCCGCACTTTGCTTCGTGCCGGCGTACCCTCCATCAACCGGGCAGTCGGTCGCGTTCACCACAGAATTCCGTGATGCGCGATTTCCCTAATCTGGCCATTTGATTTGGTCACTCGACGGTCGTGAATAACGCCGTTCCTGCGGCATTGATTGCCCGAATTGTCTGCATCGAAACTGGAGCCTGAAAACATAATGAGAAATTTGACCGCACTGACATTCATCCTGCTGTTGACCGCATCGGCGCAAGCGTCCCACGAGAGCAGGCGCGGCCCCGATCTCACCTATTCGTGCGACACGGTTCGCTGGGCGAGCACCAAGTTTACGCACGAGCAACTGATGGCTTATGCCAAGGAATACGGGATCACGCTCAAGCAGCGCCGGCAGGCGATGGCCTGCGTGAGCACGGCCCGCAAGACGGATTGATGCGAAGCTGATCCGGTAGGCCGATCGAGACCGCGTCGGCCCCTGATCCATCCGGATCGAGCCTAAAAGACTGCCACAGCCCTCGGCTTCGACGCGCGGCCCCCGCCGCGCGTCCGCCGACGAGGTGCCCGAGATGGAACGGCGCGCGTTCATCGCGCTCCTCGGCGGCGGGGCCCTGGCCTGGCCGCGGCCTTTGTGCGCCCAGCAACCGGAGCGGCTGCGACGGATCGGCGTCCTCATGGGTATCGGCGCGGACGACGCCGGCGCGCTTCGGCGCGTTGCAGCGTTCGAGCGCCGCCTCCAGGAGCTCGGATGGGTGGCGGGCCGCAACCTGCGGATCGATTATCGCTGGCGGGCGGGCACGACCGGCGAGGAGCGCGCCATGGCCAAGGAGCTGGCCGGGCTGCAGGCCGACGTGATGGTCGGCCACACCATCCTGCCGACGCTCGCGCTGGCGCAATCAACCGACATCATCCCGATCGTATTCACTGCCGTGGGCGAGCCGATATTCTACGGGCTGGTCGCGAGCCTGGCGCGGCCGGGCGGCAACATCACCGGATTCAGCAATTTCGCGCCGGCGCTCGGCGGCGAGCTGCTCGAGCTGTTGAAGGAGATGGCGCCGGCCGTGACGCGGGTCGCCGTCATGTTCAACCCGGACACTGATCCCGCCGCCATGGCGGTCGCCGGCGCCGCCGCGGCCGCCGCCAGGGCGCAGGCGGTGGAGACGATCTTCGCGCCTGTCTACACTCCCGCCGAGATCGAAGCCGTGATGACGATGCTCGGGCGCGAGCCCGGCGGCGGGCTGATCGTTCCGCCCAACGACCTCACGCCGGCCCAGCAACAATCGGTCATCGCGCTCGCCACGCGCTACCGGATTCCGGCGATCTACGGATCCCGGCAATTCACCGCGGCCGGCGGCCTGATGTCCTACGGCATCGACCCGATCGAGCAATTCCGCTCGGTCGCCGGCTATGTGGATCGCATCCTGCGGGGCGAGCCGCCGGCGCAGCTCGCCGTGCAGGCGCCGACCCGGTTCGAGCTGGTGCTCAATCTCAAGACCGCGCAGGCGCTCGGCCTCGCGGTGCCGGCAGCGTTGCGCGCACATGCCGACGAGGTGATCGAATAAGCGCGGCCGACGGCCGGTATTGGCGCAATCGTCAGCGGGGCGCCTGCAGAGCGCTCGCCTCCTTCGACAGGCCGAGCTTGTTCATGACGCCGCTCAGCTTCTCGTTCTCCGCTCCTAGGAACTGCCCGGTCGCACGGCTTTGGAGATAGTGGCTGGTAAGCTGCGTACGTTGAACCTCCTCCTTCCATTCCTGGGTCTCCACCGTCTTCGCGAAGATATCGTCCCAGTATTGGATCTGCTCGGGCGTCATCCCCTTCGGGCCGACGACGCCGCGCCAATTCGAGAACACCGCATCCACGCCCTGCTCACGCCAGGTCGGCACATCGGCCAGAGCGCCGCCGATCCTGCGCTCCGATGAAATGCCGATTGCCCGCATGCGGCCGGCCTGCACCTGTGGCGCGATCGTCGATGCGGGAGATGCCGTGCTTTCGACGTGACCTCCGATCACCGACGTGGTCACGTCGCCCGAGCCGGCAAAGCTGACCACCTTCAATTTCGAAAGCTCGATCCGTCCGGCCGCCTGCGCCACCAGCGCGAGCGCCACGTGATTCTGCCCGCCGATACCGGAGACGCCGACGGAAATCGACGACGGATCGTGCTGCAACTTGGCGATGAAATCCCTGCCATCCTTGATTGCCGAATCGGTATAGACGGCGAAAGCGATCTCTTCGTCCTCCAGCAGGGTGAGCGGCGTGACGTCGCGGTAGCTCAGGTCCATATTGCCGGTTATCTTGTTGGTCAGCAGCAGCGGCGACATGATCGCGACCATGTTGCCGCTCTTGCCGCGTTGGTTCATGTACGCCCAGCCGATTGCACCGAAGCCGCCGGCCTTGTTCACGACCGTGACCGGCTGCTCGACCAGATGTGTCGTCTGCCAAATCTTCTGCAGAAGCCGCGCGGTGCGATCGAACCCGCTGCCCGGATCGGTGCCGACGATGATCTCGATCGGACGATCGGGCTTCCAGGCCTTTTGCGCGAAGGCCTTCATCGGCGAGACGATGACGAGCAACGCGAGAGCGGACGCCAGCGTCGAAGCGACGAGATTGCTCGGGGCGATGGATTTGATCGACATGTGGGCGGTGATTGTCATTGTTTCTTCTCCCTGGCGCGCATTATTCAATGCTGACGGCACACCCGTTCGGCCGGAGTCCGGCCGCCCGCGGGGCGCCATTTACATTTCATTTTAGTGGAGAGGCGTGAAACCTAGTGTTTTGACAAGGTCTAGTCAAGCTCCTTTATTTGGACTAGTCCCGCAAACAAGCAAGCACGCTCCGGGCGTGATCGCAACTGATGCGATGCGTGTCAAAGGCGCCGGAAAGGATCACGGAACCGCAATGGCGGACTGGGCCCTGTCTGTTTTCGTTGTCGCCGGCGCGCTGATTTATCTGCGCGCCGCGATGGGTTTGGAAAAGCTGCAGGTCGGAGACGCCCTGGGGCCGCAGGTATTCCCCGCGATTGTCGCCATCTGCATGCTGTGCTCGGGTCTATTGCTGGCATGGGAGACATGGCGGAAGCAGGTTGACCCCGACAGCTCGGCGACACTGGCGCCGGAATCCGGCAGCACGGCAGCAGGTCCGACGGAGGGCCGCCGGCAATCCCTCGTTCTGGTCGCGATGCTGGCCTGGACAGCGCTCTATTACGTCGCGTTCGAGCCCGTGGGGTACATCGTCTCGACCATAGTCTACCTGACGGCCCTGCTGATCTTCTTTCATCGGGTCAATCCGCTGATCAATCTGGGCTACGCCGCCGCCTTTACCGCGGTCGCGTATCTCTTGTTCACGAACTTCCTCCAGGTCGTGCTGCCTTCCGGCATTCTGCAGTTCTAGCGGGGAACCACGGCCATGATCGACAGCATGCACGGTATCCTCCACGGCCTCATGATCGCGGGCCAGCCCATCAATCTGCTTTACACATTGGTGGGCGTCTTCATCGGAACGATGATCAGCCATCTTCCGGGGATCGGTCCGTCCGCCGGCATCGCGCTCCTGATCCCGATCACGTTCGGGATGAATCCGACCACCGCCCTGATCATGCTCGCCGGCATCTATTACGGCTGCATGTACGGCGGCGCCGTTACGGCCATCCTGATCAACACGCCCGGCGATGCCGCGGCCGTGATGACGACCCTCGACGGCTATCCGCTCGCACGCCAGGGTCGCGCAGGCGCCGCGCTTTCGATCGCCGCGATGAGCTCCTTCATCGCCGGCACTTTGGGCGTCACAGCCCTCACGTTCGTCGCGGCGCCGGTCGCCGAGCTTGCCCTGCATTTCGGTCCGACCGAATACTTCGCCTTGATGATCTTCGCGCTGAGCACGGTCAGCGCGCTCACCGGCAACTCGCTCGCAAAGGGCCTGCTGTCGACCTCTCTTGGCCTGGCCATCTCTTGCGTCGGCCTCGACCTGCAGAGCGGACGGTCCCGATTCACGATGGGGATCGTGGATCTGCAGCAGGGCGTGAGCTTCCTGGTGGTCGTGGTCGGCATCTTCGCGATAGCGGAGGTCGCCCGCATGGCCGAGGGCACCCTCGACGGCACGATGCACAGCGTGCGGGTGAAGGGCCGAATCTGGTTTACCCGCCAGGATTGGAAGGAGGCGTTCCCGGCCATCCTCCGCGGCTGGGCAATCGGCTTTTTCTGCGGCGCGGCCCCCGGCCTCGGCGGCACAATCTCGGCAATGCTGTCCTACGTGACCGAAAAGCGCGTCTCCAAGACCCCCGAGAAGTTCGGCAAGGGTGCGATCGAAGGAGTCGCCGGTCCCGAGGCCGCGGTCAACGCCGATACCTGCGGCGCCTTTGTCCACCTTCTGGCGCTCGGCATTCCGGCGTCCGGCTCGACCGCGGTCATCATGGGCGCATTCATCATGTACGGCATTCAACCCGGTCCGCTGCTGTTTCAGACCCAGCCCGACCTGGTCTGGGGACTGATTGCCAGCATGTATGTCGGCAATGTCATGCTGCTCGTGCTCAACCTCCCGATGGTCGGCCTGTTCGCGCGCGTGCTCTATGCACCTCCCGGCGTGCTGCTGGTCATGATTCTCGGCATCGCCTCGATAGGCGTATACTCGTTCGAGACCAACCCGTTCATGCTTTATATGGCGCTGCTGTTCGGCGTGATCGGCCACTTCTTTCGTAAGCTCGACATCCCGAAGGCGCCCCTGATCTTCGGCATCATCCTGGGCGGCAAGATCGAGCAGTCGTTGCGGCAGGCGATGACCATCTCGAGCGGCGACGCGCTGGTGTTCCTCAAGAGTCCCCTTTCCGCATCCCTGCTGGCTCTCGCCCTCGGCATGGTCGCGCTTTCCTTCTGGGCCAAGCGCAAGTCGGCCGCCACCATACGGGAGGCCCACGCGCAACCAGTCCACTAATTCGCGGTCAGGCCCGCAGACGATCAACCCCCGCAACAACGGAGAAGACAAAATGGCATCACGCATCGTGCACATCGCCCTCAAATGCAGCGACATGGATAACCTGGAGAAATCGACGAAATTCTACGAGGAGGTGTTCGGAATCTACCAGACCAAGACCGAGCACGCCCGCGGCCACACCTCGCGGCACATGACCGACGGCAATATCGATCTCGCGTTGATGGTGTACGACAGCGAGGAAGAGAAGGAGGCCAAATTGGCGGGTGCGGGACCGCGCATTCACCATATCGGCATCGAGGTCGACGACCGCCCGAGCATGATCAAGAAGATCGAGGACAACGGCGGCACCATTTTTTCGGATCGCGCCGAGGGCGCGCTCAAATACCATTCTCCGGACGGAACCCTCGGCGAGATCGTCGGGCTCGGGCGCTACAAGAAGAAGCACATGAGCGAGAAGTCGCGCATCGTGCATGTCGCCATCAAGGTGAACGACCTGGAGAAGGCGACCAAGTTCTACGAGAACGTGTTCGGCTTCAAGCAGCTCGCAACCGGCCATGCCCGCGGACACATCTCGCGGCACATGACCGACGGCGAGACCGATCTGGCCTTGATGGTCTACGACAGCGAGGACGAGAAGGAGGCGCAGCTCGCCGGTCCCGGCCCCTGCATCCACCACTGGGGCCTCGAGGTCGCCGATCGGGACGCCTTCGCGGAGACCGTCAAGCAGCATGGCGCCACGATTCTCTCCAAGCCCGAAGCGGACGCGCTCAAATTCCGCGCCCCGGACGGCAATGTCGCCGAGGTGGTCGGAAAGGGTGGCTTCGAGAAGTACAAGAAGAAGGCGGCCGCGCAGGCGCATTGAGAACCACGTCCTTGGCCGCCGGGGCACCGGCGGCCAGGATCGGGATGAATGCCGCGGTTTTTTTCAAAAACCTTGTCGATCCGCCGGGGACTGGTTCGTCGACTCAATTGGTGAGACAGTTCCGCGGCGCTGGTGCCCGCGGCTTGCCCCAGGAGGAGTTGCCAGATGCGCTTCATGTACCTCGTCACATCCGCCCACTCTGGACCACCGACGGCGGAACTCATGGCGGCGATGCACAAGCTCGCCGACCGGGAGATCAAGGCCGGCCGCATGCTCGACAGCGGCGGCCTGATGCCGCTCGCCACCGGCGCGCAGGTGCGCATCGCGGACGGCAAGCTCAGCGTGGTCGACGGCCCTTTCGTGGAAGCCAAGGAGGTCATCGGCGGCTACGCGATCTTCGAGCTGCCGGGCAAGGAGGAAGCCGTCGCGGCGGCGGTCGAGTTCATGCAGCTCCACAAGGACTTCATGCCCGGCTGGGAAGGGACGTGCGAGCTTCGCTCGTTCGCCTCGCCCGGCCCTTGAGGCGAGGGTCCCGGCCATGCTGTCGGCGGCCATGACGGCCGCCGACACCCATCGCACGATCCTGGCGGTCTGGCGGATCGAGCAGCCCCGGCTGATCACCAGCCTGGCGCGGATATTGCGCGATGTGCCGCTGGCCGAGGATCTGACCCAGGAAGCCCTGCTGGCCGCGCTCGAGCGGTGGCCCAAGACCGGCGTTCCGGAACGACCCGGCGCCTGGTTGATGGCGACCGCCAAGCATCGGGCGCTCGATCACTTGCGCCGCGTTCGGATGCTCGCGCGCAAGCACGAGCTGGTGGCCCGGGACATGGAGGCGGAGCAGCAGGCCATGCCCGATCTGGACTCCGCCCTGGACGACGACATCGGGGATGAGCTGCTTCGGCTCATCTTCACCGCCTGTCATCCGCGGTTGTCGCGCGAGGCCCGCGCGGCTCTGGCGTTGCGGATGATCTGCGGCCTGACGACCGAGGAAATCGCCAGGGCCTTCCTGCTGCCGGACGCTACGATCGCCCAGCGCATCGTGCGCGCGAAGCGGACGCTATCGGAATCGGGGCTGGCCTACGAAACGCCGCGGGGCGAGGAGATCGCGGCGCGGCTCTCCTCGGTGCTCGAGGTCGTCTACCTCATTTTCAACGAAGGCTATACCGCGGCGCGTGGCCAGGACTGGTTGCGTCCCCAGCTCTGCAACGAAGCGCTTCGCATGGCCCGCGTGCTCACCTCCATCGCGCCGCGCGAGCCCGAAGCCCACGGGTTGCTGGCCCTGATGGAGCTGAACGCTTCGCGCACGGCGGCGCGCACCGACGCAGCGGGCGAGCCGATCCTCATGCTGGACCAGAACCGCGCACTCTGGGACCAGCTTCAGATCCGGCGTGGGATGCAGGCGCTTGGGCGCGCACGCGAGCTCGGCGGCGCCGGCGGCAATTACGCACTTCAGGCCGCGATTATCGCGTGCCACGCCCAGGCGAGCACCGCCGGCGATACCGACTGGTCGCGCATAGCCGAGCTCTATGCCGAGCTGGCGGCGACCGTGGGCTCTCCGGTCATCGAGCTGAACCGTGCGGTTGCGGTCGGCATGGCCGAGGGCCCGCAAGCGGCGCTGGCGATCATGGAGGGCCTGGTGTGGGAGCCGGCGCTCAAGGACTATCACCTGCTGCCGAGCGTTCGAGGCGACCTGCTCCATAAGCTCGGCCGCTACCGAGAGGCATGCGCCGCGTTCGAGGCAGCCGCGGCGCTCGCAGGCAACAAGCGCGAGCATGATCTGCTGAAGCGGCGCGCCGCTGCCGCGGCCGAAGCAGCAAAGTCGATATGAAGGATCAGGCGCGGGCGAAAATGATGCAGGACGGGCTTCCGGTCGACACTACTTGGCCGGTTGGAGTGAGCTTGCCGGACCTCTGGTCGACCCGGAACCCGACGATGCTGTCGCTTTCCAGATTGGCGGCATAGAGCAGGCTGCCGGTCGGATCGAGGGTGAAGAAGCGCGGCGTGCGGCCTTGGGTCGGCTCCCATCCGACCGGCGCCAGCCGGCCGCTCGCCGGATCGATGCTGAAGATCACGATGCTGTCGTGCCCGCGGTTCGAGACGTAGAGGAAATTTCCCGACGGCGCGACCTGGACCTCGGCCGGATGGTTGTTGCCCATGAAGGTGTCGGGCACGGTCGGTATCACCTGAATTGCCTTGAGGGCGCCGCGCTCGGAATCCCAACCGAACGCCGTGACGGTCGAATCGAGCTCGTCGCACACATAGGCGAAGGGCTTGGCCGGGTGGAACGCGAGATGGCGCGGTCCGGCCCCGGAGCGGGTCTTGCCGAAAGCCGGGTCATTGGCGACGAGCTTGCCGGTCGATCCATCCAGCCGATAGATGTGAATGCGGTCGACGCCGCGATCGGGCGCCACCAGGAAACGGCCGCTGGGATCGAAGGAAACATAGTGCGGATGGGCGCCGGCCTCGATTTGATTGCGGTGCGGGCCGACCTCTCCGGGCGCCGGCACCATGTCGGTGAACGGCGCCAGCGACCCGTCCGGATTGATCGGAAACACCGCCACGCCAGGACCGTTGCCGATGACGATGTAGCGATTGCTCGGATCGGGCGTGAGATGCGTCGAGTTCTTGCCGTTGGTCGGCTGCTTGTTCAGGAACCGGATCCGTCCGCTCGCTTTGTCGATGGCGTAGGACGAGACCTCGGTGCCGTCGCCGTGCACCGAATAAAGGTATTTCTGCTCGCGATCGAAGGCGATGAACTGCGGATTAGGCACGGTCTCGAGCGTCTGCTGCAGGGTCCAGTCGCCGGCCGGGTCGATCCGGTACACGCTGATGCCTTTGGCGCTGGCCTTGCGGGTCTCGCTGGTGAAGCATCCGATATAGGCGAAGGCCGGAAAGGCGGTGCTGGCCGGTTCCGCAGCTGCGGCAGCTCTGCCGATGGCGAGCGTCGCCATGCCGCCGGCGGCCCCCAGCAGGAAAGTTCGGCGCGTGCCGCTTGCGGGCGTCGGTTCGTTCCCGAGATCGGCAGGCGTTTGCTGTTCCGGCGTCATGGCATCATCTCCCCTTTGCAGGCGCGGCGACAACATTGCGTCACCGGCTCGATTTTGAAGGATGCAGGCTCACGGGCTCTCGGTCAGGCTAACCGCAACGGCAGTGGTGGGCAACGCCGCGCCGAGGCGTCCCGAATGCAGCGCCTAGGGTGGGCGAAGGTGGCCACGAGACTTCGATTGACGCACGCCGCCGGATTCGCCGCGCCCACGCGGAACGGCACAATCTGCCGATGGACTTCGCGTGGGCACGGCGCCAACAGCGCCTTTGCCCACCCTGAAAGTTCACATCTAACCGGCGGCAAGGGCGCAGATGTCGCAGGCTAACAGATCGAGAGATCATGCTAACATCGGCACGGCTTGAATTCGAGTTCGCGCCACCGGAGGCTCACCGATGATAAAAACGCTCAAGATAACCTTGTTGCTGGCTGCGGCCGGCGTGGCCGCGCTCCCGATGCTCTCGCGCGGCGCGCGGGCGCAGGCCTATCCGACCCGGCCGATCACGGCCATCGTGCCGTTCGCGCCCGGCGGGGGCACCGACGTTCCGACCCGTATCGTCGGCGAGCACATGTCGCGCACCCTCGGCCAGCAGATCGTCGTGCAAAACGTCGCCGGCGCCGGCGGCACCATCGGGTCGACCCGGGTGATGCGGGCCGAGCCGGACGGCTACACCATCCTGATGGGCCAAATGGGGACGCATGCGGCCGCGGTCGCGCTCTACCCTAACCTCGCCTACAAGCCCGACGTGGATTTCGAGCCGATCGGCATGGTCTCGAGCTACGCGTCGGTGATCGTGGCCAGGAAGGACTTTCCGCCGAAGGACCTCAAGGAGTTCGTCACCTACGTGAAAGCCAATGCCGGCAAGCTCAACATGTCGCATGCCGGCGTCGGCTCGACGTTCTTCACCACCTGCCTGTTGCTCAACTCGATCCTGGGCGTGAAACCCGCATTGGTGCCGTTCAACGGCGGCGCCCCGGCCATGAACGCGTTGATGGGCGGTCAGGTCGACTACATGTGCGCCGACGTGCTCACCGCCGGCCCGCAGGTGCAGGCCGGCAGCGTCAAAGCTTACGCGATCGCGGCGCCCGAGCGCAGCCCGGAGCTGCCGAACCTGCCCACCACCCGGGAGGCCGGGCTTCCCGAGTTCCAGGCATCCGGCTGGAACGCCCTGTTCGCACCGAAGTCGACCCCCAAGCCGATCCTCGACAAGCTTTCGGACGCGCTCGACAAGGCGCTCGACGACGGTAACGTCCGCAAGCGCCTGGCCGAGCTTGCCCAGGACGTTCCGGACAAGTCGCGGCGAGGCCAGCCGGCGTTGCGCGCGATGGTCCAGAGCGAGATCGCGCGTTGGACGCCGATCATCAAGGCTGCCGACATCAAGCCGGATTGAGCCGCCATTTTCCGGATTGCAGAATGGGCAGCATGAAGCTTCCGCGCCGCCGGCTCCTGCAACTGGCGACGGGCGCGGCCGCAGTTGCGGTCGGGTCGCGCCCGGCCTGGACGCAAACCTATCCGGCGCGGCCGGTGCGCTTCCTCGTCGGCTTCGCGGCCGGCGGACCGACTGATATTGCGGCCCGCCTGATGGGCCAATGGCTGTCGGAGCGCCTTCGCCAGCAATTCGTCATCGAGAACCGGCCGGGCGCCGGCAGCAATATCGCCACCGAGGCGGTGGTTCGGGCGCCGCCGGACGGCCATACGCTCCTCCTGGTCGGGGCTTCGGCCGCCATCAACGCGACGCTCTACCGCAATCTCAGCTTCAATTTCCTGCGCGACATTGCGCCGGTCGCCAGCATGTTCAGCGTGCCGCTGGTCATGGAGGTCAATCCGTCGTTTCCGGCCAGGACGGTGCCGGAGTTTCTGGCCTACGCCAGGGCCAACCCGGGCAAGCTCAATCTGGCGTCTGGCGGCAACGGCACGCCGGCCCATGTGTCCGGCGAGCTGTTCAAGATGATGACCGGCATCGATATGATCCACGTGCCTTACCGCGGCGATTCGGCGGCGGTGACCGATCTGCTCGGCGGGCAGGTGCAGGTGATGTTCCCCGCAATGAGCGCATCGGTCGAGTACATCAAGGCCGGCAAGCTGCGCGCGCTGGCGGTGACGACCACGACCCGCTCGGAAGTTCTGCCGGACGTGCCGACGCTGGGCGACTACGTGCCCGGCTATGAGTCGAGCGGCTGGTACGGCATCGGCGTGCCGCGGGGCACGCCCACGGAGATCGTCGGCAAGCTCAACACCGAGATCAATGCCCTGCTGGCCGAGCCGCGGGTCAAGGCGAAGCTGGCCGAGCTCGGCGCGACGCCGCTGCCCGGCTCGCCCGCCGATTTCGGCCGGCTCGTCGAGGAAGAGACCGAGAAGTGGGGCAAGGTGGTCAGGTTCTCCGGCGCCAAGCCGGAGTGACCGGTCGCGTTCCGCGAATGTCGCGTTCCGCGGATGTCGCGTTCCGCAAAGCGTGCCCCTGCCCCGCCCGCCTCAGATCCGGTAGTTGTGCCGGGTGGCGAGCTTCATGAACATCACCCCCAGCACCGCCACGCCGGCCACGATCAGGATGCTGAGCGCGGCGAGCTGCGGCACCTCGCCGTTGTCCCACAAATTGAGGATCACCACCGACACGATGGCGTTGTTGGCGCCCGACAGCAGCACCGCGGTGGACAGATCCCGGATCGCGTTCATGAACACGTAGATCCAGGTCGCCACCATCGCCGGCATGGTGAGCGGCAGCACGACCGCCCACAGCACCCGAAGCGTGCCGGCCCCGCACATGCGCGCGCTTTCCTCGAGCTGGCGGTCGATCGACAACAGGCCAGAATAGGAGAACCGCATCCCATAGGGCAGGAACTTCACCCCGAGCGCGAAGATCACGATCCAAAGCGTGCCATAGATTGGAATAAAGCGCAGGTTCAGGAACTGGACCAGCACCGCGATGCCGAGCACGATGCCGGGGAACACCAGCGGCAGCGACACGATGACGTCGAGCAGCCAGCGCACCGCCTGCCGGCGGCGCACCACCACCCAGCTGAGCACGAAGGTTGCGGCCGCGACCGCGCTGGCGCTGCCGGTGCCGACCAGGAGGCTGTTCCACACCCCCGCCACGGTGTCGTCGCGCCTCGCCACCGCCGCATAATTGGCAAGCGACATGTGGGCGAAATCCGCAAGCGACGGCGTGGTGTAGATCGGCAGGAACGACGCCCACAGCATGAGCAGGAGCGGCGCGCAGAGCGACAGCGGAACGATCAGAACCCACAGCGCGCAGGGGGCTTTCCATCTGCCGAGATCGATGCGCGACGGGCGAAAGCCCTTGCCGGTGACGGTCGCGAACCGGGCGGTCTGCCGGGTGGCCCGGTAGTACAGGAACAGCGGCAGCGATACCGCCGCGGTCAGCAGCACCGCATAGGCGCTCGCCTCGCCGTAGCGCGGCACGAATCCGGAATGGATGGACTGGAACAGCGCGGTGGTGACCGTGACGACGCCGCCCGGAATGCCGATCAGGAGCGGCACCTCGAAGGCCTCGAGCGCGCGGATGAAGGAGAGCATGAGCACCGCCAGGATGGCGGGCCGCGCCAGCGGCAGGGTCACGCGCGCGAGCGTCTGCCAGCGCGAGGCGCCGCACATGGCGGCGGCCTCCTCGAGCGAGGGGTCCATGGCGCTGAGCGGCGGCAGCGCCAGCAGCAGCGCGATCGGGGTCCACAGCAGGCCCTCGACCAGGATCATGCCGCCGAGCCCGAATAATTCGATCGGCGTGCCCTCCAGCCCGAACCAGGCGCGCAGCCAGACATTGATCAGGCCGTTGTTGGGACCGAGCAGCAGGATCCAGCCGATCCCCTTGACGATCAGCGGCGCCGACAGCGACAGGAAGGCGCCCACGAACACGGTCTGGCGAAACGGCACATTGGTGCGCGCCAACAGCCAGGCGGAGGGAAAGCCGAGCCCAATCGCCAGCACGGAGGAACCGAGCGCAAAGCCGAGCGTGGTGCCCCACAATTGCCAGCCGTTGATGGCGAGCACCCGGGCGTAGTTCTCCAGGCCGAGCGCGGTCCGGAAGCCGGGCAGCGGCACCAGCACGCTGCTCTGGACCAGATAGAAGAACGGCGGCAGCACCACCAGCGCGCTGACCGCGATCAACACCCACAGGCCCCCGAGCCCGGCGTCCAACTGCGGCAGCCACACGCCCCGACGGCGCGATGACATATGCGGGTTTGCGATGATCCGATCCGTCATGGGCGCCAATTTGTCATGGCCGGACCTGTTCCGGCCATCCCGATGAGGAGGGCATGGTGGTCCCTCAGCGAGATTGCCGGGACAAGCCCGGCAATGACAATGGGTGGTCCGACGGCGCTCGTTGGTGTCAATGCCCCGGCGCCCCTCCTCGCCGCGCGCTCACTCCGCCTTGATGCCGGCCGCCTTGATGATCGGCCACCATTTGTCGGCCTCGGCCCGGTGGAAGGCGCCGAGCGCCTCCGGGGTGAGCTGCTCGGGCGGATAGATATCCTGCGCGATATCGGTGAGCCGCTTGCGCACGGCCGGATCCGCCAAGGCATTGACCACCGCGGCGTTGAGCTTGGCGATGATGGGCTTGGGGGTGTTCTTGGGCACCCAGATCGCGTGCCAGAACGAGAAATAGAAGCCGGGCAATCCGGCCTCATCCACGGTCGGGATATCGGGCGCCACCGCGAGCCGGCTCTTGGCGGTGACCGCATAGGCCTTGATGGTGCCGGCGTTCACCTGCGGCAGCGAGACCGCCGGGGTATCGAGCAGGATGTCGATCTGCCCGGCGATCAGATCCTGCATCGAGAGGCCGGCGCTGCGATAGGGCACCATCTGCCAGCGGCTCCCGAGCGTATTCTGCAGCAGGATGCCGGCCACATGGCTCGGCGTCCCGAGCCCGGAATTGCCTTCGGTGGCCTTGTCCGGATTGGCCTTGAGCCAAGCGATCAGCTCGCGGAGATCCTTCACCGGCAGATCCTTCCGCAAGTTCACCAGGAACGGCTGGTTGGCGATCAGAGCGACCGGCTCGAAATCCCCGATGATGTCGTATTGCAGCGGATAGATCGCCCCATTGGCCATGTTGGTGCCCCACTGACCGAGGCTGATGGTGTAGCCGTCGGGCGCCGCGCGCGCGACGCGGCCGACCCCGAGCGTGCCGCCGGCGCCGGTGACGTTCTCGACGATGACGGGCTGGCCTAGCGTCGCCCGCATGCCCTCCGCCACGATGCGGCCGATCACGTCGGTCGAGCCGCCGGTCGCCAGCGGCACGATCATGGTGATCGGGCGGGACGGAAATGCCTGCGCGGCGGCATGCCCGATGCCTGCCGCGACGGCGGCAGCCAGGATCGCGGCAAATGCCGCAGCAGTGACGATCGGTTTACGCATGGGACACCTCGGGTCGGCGGTGGACATCCGTAATGCCGAGGCTACTTCATCTTTGCCTGCATGGTCGAGTATAGGAGAAGGCGAAACGCAGGCGCGGCGGGGGGAGACAATGAGCGATCCAATTCAAATCCGCATGGGCGGCTATGGGCCGGCCACCACCGGCTTCAGCCGCGCCTTGCAGCGCATCGGCGACCGGTTGACGGCGCAGTTCGGGGACCGCCTCGACATCAAATATGTCTGGAACATCATGGAGCTGGGATACAAAGCCGAGGATATCCTGTGGCTGGTGGAGCACGGGCTGCTCACGCTCGGCTACCAATCCAGCAGCTACCTGACCGATCGGGTACCCGAGCTCGGCTTCGTCGACCTGCCGTTCCTGTTCGCCAGCAACCAAGAGGCGCGCGCCGCCGTGGACGGGGCGCTGGGGCAATTGCTGGCGCGCAAGATCGAGGAGCGGGTGAATTACCGGATCCTCGGCTATTTCGAGAACGGCTTTCGCCATCTCTCCAACCGCTTGCGGCCGGTGCACGTGCCGGCCGATCTCGCCGGCATGCGGATCAGGGTGCTGCCGAGCCGGATCCAGGCCCGCACCTTCGAGCTCCTGGGCGCGGTGCCGCTGCGCATGGACCTGACCGAGGCAATCGCCAAGATCGTGGCCGGCGAGATCGATGCGCAGGAAAATCCGCTCTCCAACACCGTCACCTACGGGGTGCACAAGTTCCACCGCTTCCACACCCTCACCAACCACTTCTACATCTCCCGCCCGATTTTTTTGCACCGCGCCGCGTTCGACGCCTGGCCGGCTGATTTGCAGGACGCCATGCGGGCCGCCGTGACCGAGGCGATTGCCTTCCAGCGCGAGTTGCACGAGCACGAGGAGGACGACGCGCGACGGGCGATCGAGGCGCAAGGTTGCGAGATCGTCGAGCTCAGGCCCGAGCAGCACGCGGCTTTTGTCAAGGCGGTGCAGCCGATTTTCGGCGAGGCGCGGCAGCAGTATGGGGATGGGTTGTTCGAGCTGGCCGGCTTGACGGTGAGGCATTGAGCGTGGCTCGCCCCGGCCGCGGGCGGTAAGCGTACCACGGTGTAACCAAGGGGGACTGGTCATGACAACACCCCTTCCGAACGGCCATCGGGCAGTCTTCGATATCCGTAAGGTCGAAGACTACTGCCTGAGCCTGGCACATCCGCGAGGCCGGCACAAAGCTCGGGTTTTTCGCGAGGCACTGAACATCGGACGAGACGACGCCGAATGGCTGCGAGCCATTCTGCTTGAGGTTGCTCGCAGCGGCGACGCGACATGGTTTGTATGCCGACGCGTGGGGAAACCATTGGCGGGTTGATGCGACCGTCGCGAGACACGGAAGAAGCGCCGTGGTAAGATCCATCTGGATTGTACGAGCGGGGGAAACCGCACCGAGGTTCGTCACTTGTTGGGTGCTGCGATGAAAGCGAAGAAGCAAGCAAAGCGCGAGACGCCGTCCGTCCTGGACGTGGTTGCCTTGTTGACCGACCTTCCCGCCGAGCGCCTTGCACGCGGCCAGGTCGGAACGGTGGTGGAGCAGCTTGACAATTCGACGTTCCTCGTCGAATTCAGCGACGACCAAGGTCGCGCCTATGCGATCGCTCCCTGCCCGCGGGCGGAGCTACTCATTTTGCACTACGTCCCTGAAGCGGCCTGATCGACACCGATCCGGCGCCGTCCGGGGCCGCGTAGTCTTCCGGGTAATCAGCTCTTCAGCCGATACCCGGTCTTGAAAATCCACCACACCAGCCCCAGGCATACCACCAGGAACACCGCCGTCATGCCCAGGCTCACCGCCACGCTCACATCGGCAATCTCGAAGAAGCTCCAGCGGAAACCGCTGATCAGATAAACGACCGGATTGAACAAGGTGACCTTCTGCCAGAACGGCGGCAGCACGCTGATGGAGTAGAAGCTGCCACCCAGGAAGGTGAGCGGGGAGATGATCAGGAGCGGCACGATCTGCAGCTTCTCGAAGCCGTCGGCCCAGATGCCGATGATGAAGCCGAGCAGGCTGAAGGTCACCGAGGTGAGCACCAGGAACGCCAGCATCCAGCCCGGATGGGCGATCCGCAGCGGCACGAACAGGCCGGCGGTGGCGAGGATGATGAGCCCCAGGATGATGGACTTGCTGGCCGCCGCACCCACATAGCCGAGCACGATCTCGAAGAACGACACCGGCGCCGACAACAGCTCGTAGATGGTGCCGGTGAAGCGCGGAAAGTAGATGCCGAACGAGGCGTTGGCGACGCTCTGGGTGAGCAGCATCAGCATGATCAGCCCCGGCACGATGAACATGCCGTAGGGCACCCCTTCGATCTCCGTGATGCGCGACCCCATGGCGGCGCCGAACACCACGAAATAGAGCGAGGTCGAGATCACCGGCGACACGATGCTCTGCGCCAGCGTGCGCGCGGTGCGCGACATCTCGAACTTGTAGATCGCGCGTACTGCGTAAAAGTTCATTTTCTCTGACTCACCAGGCCGACGAAGATGTCCTCGAGCGAGCTTTGGACCGTGCTCAAGTCGCGGAACCGGATTCCCGCCGCGTTGAGGTCCTTGAGCAGCGCGGTGATGCCGGTGCGCTCGCCCTGGGTGTCGTAGCTGTAGATCAATTCGTTGCCCTCGGCCGCGAGTGCCAGCCCATAGGCCGCGAGCGCGGGCGGCACCGCATCGAGCTTCTGGTTGAGCTGCAGCTTCAATTGCTTCTTGCCGAGCTTGCGCATCAGCTCCGCCTTGTCCTCCACCAGGATGATCTCGCCCTTGCTGATCACTCCGATCCGGTCGGCCATATCCTCGGCCTCCTCGATATAGTGCGTGGTCAGGATGATGGTCACGCCCGAAGCGCGCAGCTGGCGCACGATCTCCCACATGTCCTTGCGCAACTCGACGTCGACGCCAGCGGTCGGCTCGTCCAGGAACAGGATCCGCGGCTCGTGCGACAGTGCCTTGGCGATCATCACCCGCCGCTTCATGCCGCCCGAGAGCGTCATGATCTTGCTGTCCTTGCGGGTCCACAAGGTCAGCTCCTTGAGCACCTTCTCGATATGGGCCGGATTGCCCGGCTTGCCGAACAGGCCGCGGCTGAAGCTGACCGTGTTCCAGACCGTCTCGAACGCATCGGTGGTGAGCTCCTGCGGCACCAAACCGATCATGGCGCGCACGATGCGGTAATCCTTGGCGATGTCGCGGCCGTCGACCCGCACGTCGCCAAGCGACGCGGTCACGATTCCGCAAATGATGTTGATGAGCGTCGTCTTGCCGGCGCCGTTGGGGCCCAGCAGGGCAAAAATCTCGCCCGACCGGATATCCAGGTTGATGCTCTTGAGCGCCTGGTAGCCGGAGCCATAGGTCTTGGACAGATTGGCGACGGAGATAATGGGTTGCATGGGACCGAAGGGGCTGATGGTCAGGAGGTCCTGCAGAAAGGGAAGGCGTGGATGCTGCTTCGGACCGCGGCGGCGTCGCGGCGTTTTCCGGCGGGAACGGCAGACCGCAGGCTCTTAGACGCCCGATGGGGTTGGGTCAAACGCTGATTCCGGCTGCCCGCCCCGACTGTGCTGCACGGATCGAAGGCTCAGGGCGGAGTGCCCGCAGCCTTGAGCCGCGCCGCCTCCTTCAGGTCGGCGGCGGCGCGCTCATTGTCGCCCTTGGCGCGGTACGCCAGGCCACGCTTGTCGTAGGCGTCGGAAAACCTGGGGTTGAGCTTGATCGCTTGGTTGAACTCGGCGATGGCGCGGGCATTGTCGCCCTTGGCGCCGTAGGCAATACCGCGGTCGTAATAGGCCCAGACGAACCTCGGCTCGAGCTTGACCGCCTCGTTGTAGTCGGCGATGGCGCGGTCGTTGTCGCCCTTGGCGGCGAAAGCCAGGCCCCGGTTGGTGTAGACGTAAAAGCGCTTGGGATCGAGCCGGATCGCTTCGCTGAAGTCCGCGATGGCGAGATCCTTGTCGCCCTTGGAGAAGTAGGCCGCGCCGCGGCTGTTGTACGCTACAGCAAGCTTGGGATCGAGGACGATCGCCGCGTTGGAATCGGCCAGCGCCCGGTCGAAGTCGCCCTGGGCACGGTATACGAGGCCTCGTTCGGCGTGGGCGCGTGCATTCTTGGGGTCGAGCCGGATCGCTTCGTCGTAGGCCGCGATGGCATGGACGGCGTCGCCCTTCGCCCCGTACGCGTCGCCGCGGCCGACGTTGGCGGAAGCGTATCTGGCATCGCGCCCGGCCAAGTCACCGGGCTCGAGCGTGCGGTCGGGGCCGCCGTTGAGAATGCGCTCGATATTCTCACCCCCGGCGGATTGCGGGTTGGACGGATCAAGGTGGTTTTGGGTCTCCCGTTTGCGAATCGCGGCGCTTGCCAGCGCAAATGCCTCCTTCAGATTCGCGGTGCGCCGCAGTGCCATATTGAAGAAGGCGTCGCCAAAATAAGTCCACGTGGCTCCATTCCTGCAGCCGAATGATGGGTGATCGGCGTCCGCCGCGGTGATGACCAGCGTATCGGGATCGGCCAGCGGAGGTATGAAAACCCCCGAATAGCACGCCGAGACGACCACGATGCGGTGCCGCACCTGCGTCCGGTCGAGCATGGTGAAGAGATCCAGTGGTGACAGGATTTCCATGTCCTTGCGGTTCGGCGTCTTGACGGCGAGCCCGGCCCGGGAGCCGTGTGATGTCAGGATCAGGAACAGAATGTCGTTGTCGACGTTCATCGCCTTGGCGGTTGATTGCAATGTGGCCGAGAGCGTCTCGGCGGTCGCCTCCTCCCGGCTTTTCGTGTTGGCGCGCACGATGACGGGAGCGCCACCGAAGCGGCTTGCAACGATCTGGGCCGCACCCTTTGCCTCGCTCTCGAACACGCTTTCATCGCCGAACAGTCCAAATGCCACGACTTTGACTTCCGCCTTGGCCTCGGCGGCGTGTCCGCCGGAAGCCGCCGCAAAGGCGAGGAACAAGGCAAGCGACCACGCCGACCTCAAGACTCGGACTGCGGTGATCATGGCGGCTCCGCTGGGTTGGACCTTCATGGGCTCGGTGAAATGATGTGCGGTATTCTAGGGCATGGGCGGCCGCCGGTTAAGCCGGCCACGGCCAGCCGGCCGCGGGAGATGAACCACCGGATCGCCGCCAAGCCATCGCCGCGACCGCCTTGACGCGCTCAGTCCATGCGCAGATAGTTTGTGATCAAATCTTCTTTCGCGCGCCCGCCGCGGCGATGCTGAACTGTCTCGGTCAGACCCGTTGGCTCCTGTTCGCGTAATCCCGGAAGATTGGCGTGCGGCGCGATGCGTCGATCAAGCAAGCGAGTGCCCGATATATGCCGGGCGATGCCGGTCAAGAGGTAAACCGCATGGCGAAATTCACCCGCAGGAACTTCATCAAGGCGAGCGTAGCGACCGGCATCGTGGGGGGCGCGGTCGCGGCCCCGGTGGTGGTGTCGCCGTTCCGGCGCAGCGTGCTGGCGACCGGGACCAAGGCGGCAACGCCGCTGCCGCAGGCGATCACGTCGGTATCGTCCACCTTCAACCTCAACGGCACCGCCCACACGGTCGATCATGAGGTGCGCACCACGCTCTGGGAGGTGATCTCCGAGAAGATCGGGCTTACCGGCACGGTGCGCAGCTGCAACCGCGCCACCTGCGGGGTCTGCACCGTGGTGATCGACGGCACCCCGCATTATTCCTGCCACATGCTGGCCTTCGAGGCGGCTGAGAAGCCGATCCTCACCGTCGAAGGGCTCGGCGACGGCACCAATCTCGACCCGATCCAGGAGATCGGCATCCGCAACATGGCGGCCGATTGCGGCTACTGCACGGCCGGCTGGCTGACCGTGGCCAAGACCTTCCTGGCCAAGAACCCGAACCCGACCGAGGACGAGATCAAGGACGTGCTGGCCGGACATCTGTGCCGCTGCTCGGCCTATGCGGGCATCATCAAGACCGTGAAGGACACCGCGAGCTACATGCGCGGGGAGGCCACCCTATGAGCTACAAGATCGAGCCCTCCCTCGAGGACACCAAGATCATCACCCTGCCGATGGTGCGCAACTTCTCGACCGGTGGCGGCTACGGTCCGGAGGACACGCTGACCGAGGGCGACGGCAAGCTGGTCACCCGGAAATGGCAGGGCCATCCGCCGGTCGATCTCACCATCCTGGGCAAGCCGCAGGCGCCGCTGCGCGAGGTGGTCGAGCCGCGCTACCGCGGCACCGCCGAGTTCGCGACCCGCATCCGCCTGCCCGGCATGCTCTATATCAAGTTCCTGCGCAGCCCCTATCCGCGCGCCGCCATCCGCAGCCTCGACACCGCCAAGGCCGAGCAGATGCCGGGCGTGCATCACATTCTCACCTACCGCAACGCGCCCAAGACCAACCCGCTCTCGATCGAGCTGATGCTGCAGGGCGAGATCGTCGCCATCGTGGCGGCGGAGACCGAGGACCAGGCCGAGGACGCCGTCGAGGCGATCGCGATCGACTATCTCGACCTGCCCTCGGTGCCCGATCTCGCCACCGCCGAATCCGAAGGCGCGACCGACATCCGGGAGGGCAAGGGCAATCTGCTGCAGATGCCGGCCAACAGCCCCAACCATCAGGCCGGCGCCAGCGCGCGCTGGCACCATGGCGACATCGACAAGGGCTTCGCCGAATCCGCGATGGTGCGCGAGTTCTCCTACTATTTCGGCGGCAGCCGCATCGTGCCGATGCAGCCGTTCAGCGGCGTCGCCAAATGGGACGGCGACAAGCTCACCTTCTGGGGCCACGGGCAGGACATCTATCCGTCGCGCGAGTTCCTGGCCGGTTGGCTCGGCATCGACAAGAACAACATCCACTTCATCAACAAATGGAACGGCGGCACCTTCGGGGGCTTCGGGGTACGCACCGCGCCGTTCTGGGGGCTGGTGGCGCATATCTCCAAGGTCACCGGACGGCCCGTCAAGGCGATGCTGACCAAGGCCGAGGAGCTGTACCACATCCTCCACAAGCCGGAGACGATGTCGAAGTTCAAGGTGGGTCTGACCAAGGAAGGCAGGATTCACGCGCTGCGCTACGAGCTGCACATGGTGGCCGGCCTCACCGATACGCTGCCGCCGCACGTGGCCGCCGAGGTTTCGAAGAACCAGCTCGAGCTCTACACCGCCCGCACTCCGCATTGGGAGCAGGTGTCCTACGCCTACAAGAGCAACACGCCCATGATCGGCTGCAACCGCAGCTGCACCCAGCAGGAGGTGAAATGGGCATTCGAGAACCTGGCCGATGAGCTGGCCGAGCTCGCCGGCCTCGATCCGGTGCAGTTCCGGCTCCTCAATGTGGCGCAGCCCGGCGACCGGCTCGATCCGGCGACCGACTGGCACACCGAGATGAAGAAGCCGGAGACTCTACAACGGAGCGCTGACCTACGACTGCTTCGCCTCGGTCGAGGTGCTGCAGGAAGGCGCCAAGCTGTTCGGCTGGGACAAGCGCAACCCCAAGCCCGGCAGCGCGCCCGGCCGCTTCAAGCGCGGCATGGGGCTCGGCATCTCCCAGCATCATCCGGGCTCGCTGTCCTACCACGAGGGCGAGCCGGCGTTTAAGACCGAGCGCGGCATTCTCTGGAGCGCCGACGTCGAGATGGACCCGAGCGGGCGGGTGATCCTGCGCAGCGCGCTGCCCGACAGCGGCACCAATCACGACACCGGCATGGCGATCCTGATCGCCGAGATGCTGGGCATCAGCTCGATCGACAGCATAAAATTGATGTGGGGGGATTCCGATACCGCGCCGCCGACCGATCAATGGGCCGCCGGTCGCACCTGCACGGTGCAGGGCGGCGCCGCCCTGGTGGCGGCCAGGAAGCTGCGCGCCGAGCTGCTCACGCGAGCGGCGCCCAAGCTCGGGGTCGACGCGGCGCTGCTCGATCTCCGGGACAGCGTCGTGCGGGTCAAGGCCGATCCATCCAAATCGATCGCCGCATCCGAGCTGCTTGGCGGCGCGTCGCTGCGCATGCATGGCGAGGTGCGCGCCGTGCAGGGCCGCTCCATGGCCAAGGGCGTCGGCGCCTGCTTCGTCGAGGTCGAGGTCGATACCTGGACCGGGCAGTTCAAGATCACCCGCGTGGTCTACAGCCACGACACCGGCAAGGTCATCAATCCGTTCGTAGCGGTCAGCGACATGGAGGGCTCGTTCATGCAGAGCTTCCAGGTGGCGACCAACTCGATCCCCTACGACAAGGAATTCCCCGGGCAGATGCACAACAGCATCGCGTTCCTGTCGTTCCCGATCCCGACCATAATGGAGTTCCCCGAGGAGATCACCCAGGTGTTCATCGAGAGCCTCGAGCCGCGCTGGTTCTACGGCTACAAGGGCTTCAGCGAGACCAGCATCGGCTCGGTGCCGGGTGCCATCGGCAACGCCATCTACAACGCCACCGGGGTGCGTACCAGCCATCCGATCAGCGCCGAGCGGATCCTCATGGGCCTGAAAAAACGCGGGGTAGCCTGATGAAACCGGTCACGCTCTACAAGCCGGCCAGCGTTGACGAGGCGACGCAGATCCTGGCGCATCACGGCCAGGAAGCCGCGGTCTATGCCGGCGGCACCGACCTCCTGGTGCGGCTCAAGAACCGGCTCAACGCCTCGCCGAAATACCTGGTCGACATCAAGCAGATCGGCGAGCTCGACTTCATCCGCGAGACGCCGGACGGCGGCATCGCCATCGGCGCCATCACCACCATCGCGCGGATCGAGCAATCCGAGCTGGTGGGGCGCAAATATCCGCTGCTGCTGCAGACCTTGAAGCGGATCTCCTCACCCGAGCTGCGCAACCAGTCCACCATCGCGGGCGACATCATGCAGGAGGTGTGGTGCCAGTATCTGCGCGGCAACTACCCGTGCTGGCGCAACGGCGGCTACATTTGCTACGGCGCGATCGGCGACAACAGCTACTACCACAGCGTGATGGGCGGGCGGTTGTGCTTTGCGGTCTATCACGGCGATGCCGCGATCGGGCTCGAGGCGCTGGATGCCGGCGTCAAGGTGGCGGGGCCCTCGGGCCGGCGCGAGATGTCGCTCGAGGCGCTCATCCCGGGCGACGTGATGGTGGACGGAAGGGTGCAATCGCACGTGCTGCATTCGGACGAGATCCTCACCGAGATCGTTATCCCGCCGCCGCGCCAAGGCTGGACCGGAACCTTCCAGAAAATCCGGCCGCGCGGCGTCTGGGACTTCGCCATGGCGTCGGTGGCGGTGAACCTGCATGTGGCCGACGGCGCCATCGCCAACTCGCGGGTGATCTTCGGCGGCATCGCGGTCAGCCCCTACCGGGAGCACGCGGTCGAGGCCTTCCTCAAGGGCAAGCGGCTCGAAGGCGAGCTGCCCCAGCAGGCCGCGACCCGCGCGCTCGCCAACGCGGCGCCGCTCAAATACAACGAGCACAAGGTGGAGACCGCGCGCGGCGCACTGGCGTCGGGCTTGTCGACGCTGGCGGGGTAGGCACGGCTTTCCTCGCCCCGCTTGCGGGGAGAGGGCGGCACGGCGCGGAGGAAAACCAAAACTCGGCTCGGTGAGGGGGCGTTTCCACAAGCTCAGACTCTGCGGAAAGGCCCCCTCATCCCGCCTTCTCAGTCGAAGTCGGATTTATCCGACTTCGACCACTCTATTCATGACCGAACTCAGGTATACCTGAGTTCGGTTGCACGCGGGGAGAAGGAGTGAAACGCCCTGCGTCCCTGACTTGGACGCGCGGTTTAGCCTGAAGGAGAATCCCTTGCAGCTCGAGTCCACGGTCGAGACCAGGAGCTACCCGGTGCTGAGCGGCGCGTTCCTGATCGGGCTTGCGGTCGCGCTGGTGGCCGTGTCGTGGGCGGTCGGGACCGAGACCTATCCCTATATTCACCGGCGCATCGCCTACCGGTTTCCGCTGGCGACGCTGGACCGGGTCTACCTTATCGCGCTCGGGATCCTGGCGCTGCATTACGCGGCCTACGTGGCGCATTACGTGCTGGTCGGCTCGCGCCAGCAGGCCGGGCCGCCGCCGCCGCTCGCCTTCAGCCCGGCGAAATTCGTCATCACCTGGTTCCTGCTGATCGGGCTGGCCGGCGCCTATGGGGTCGGCGCCTCGATCGCCACGCCGGCGCTGTTCGACACGGCGTTCGGGCCGGCACGCGACACATCGTTCATGCGGGTGTGGAACCACACCTATTTCGGCTTCGTGCTGCTGGCGTCCCTATCGGCCAGCATCATCTATCTGAGCGTGCGGAGCGCGCGCGAGCGGGGGCTCGCGGGCGCGTTCCACTGGCTCGCCGAGCTGCTGTCGCTGCGCTCGGGGCACCGCTTCCTGGGCGTTCTGAACTGGATATTGCTGCTGGCCCTCCTGTCCAACTTCACCACCGGGTTCTTCATCCTCGGCACCGCACCGCTGCTGTCGTTCCCGCAATTGCCGCTGCACGCCTATGCCAGCGAGAATTGGGCCCGGCTCGCCCACGACGTCGGCACCGCGTTCATCGTGGCGTCGTTCTCGGGCCAGATCTATCTGCGCCTCATTCCCGGCAATCAATGGATGCTCAAGACCATGTTCGCCGGCTACGAGGCGAGGGCCTGATCGTGGAAACCATCAAGGCGGTCCTGCTCGAGCCGGTCGGTTGCCTGGCGGAGTTTCGGCCCGACGAGTTCGTGAGCGCAGCTTGCGATCTGTTCGGGGCGGGCCCCGCCGCCGAGGCGACCGGAAGCCAGGCCTATTGGGGGTTGCTGGGGCGGATCGAGCAGCACGCGCCCTCGGCGGAGAACGCCGCCCGGCTGGAAGCGCTCGAGCTGCAGGCGGTGGAGCACGCGGAACTCTACGAGGACGTGCGCTTCGCGCTCGAGGAGGTCAAATCGCTGGGGGTGGCGGCGTTCCTGGTCTCCTCGCTGTCGCGGGCGGCGGTCGCGCGCTTCATCGAGCGCCACGCGCTCGCCGGCCTCGTCGCCGGCTCGTTCGCCCGCGACGACGCCGGCGGCGTCATGGCCAAGCCGCTGCGCGCCGCCATGGCGCAGGCCGGCCTCGCGCCGGCGCACGTCATGGCGCTCGCCGACACCGCGCAAGCGCTGGACATGATCAAGCGGCTCGCGCTAAACGCCATGCTGATGATCAACGATTATGACGAAGGCCGCGCGCTCGCCGAGCGCAATCCGGCGGGCGCCATCGTGTCGCTCGCGGAGCTCGGCGACGCGCTGCGGCTGATCGAGCAACGCTCCGGCATGCGCGCCTCCTCGCGGCCGCCGCTCGCGCCGTTCGAGCTGTTCGAGCCGAGCTGAGTTGCGCGGCCTGCGCCGACTACGAGGCAGCGCGGCGCCTCCCCCCGCCCGCCCCCGGCCGCCGGGCCAGTTCGCGGGTCGAGGGCATGTGCATGTCGGCCGCCGCCTCGTCGCGCGCCATGTTGGCCATGATCGCCAGCAGGACGGCGCGGGTGGCGGCGATGTCGGCCTTGCGCACGCCGCGCACCGCGACGCTGTTCACCTCCTCGGCGAGCGGCACCAGCTCGTCGCGCAGGCGATGCCCTTTCGCGGTGAGCAGGATATCGATCTGCTTGCGGTCGCGGCGGCGGCGGCGAATGTAGCCGAGCCGCTCCATCGCCTTGAGGGCCGAGAACGTGGTCGGCTCGGTCACGCCGGCTTGCTCGCTCAGCTCGCGCTGGGTCAGCCCGTCACCTTCCCACAGGATGCGCAGATAGGTCCAATGGCCGAACGAGACTTTATGCGCGGCGAGCCGCATCTGCAGGGCGCGCACCAGCGCCCGCGTCGCATCCTTCACCAGATGGGCGAGCCGGTCGTTCGGCACCGCTTCGCGCCAGTGGCGCAGGATCGACTGCGTGGCGAGCGGCCCCTTCATGGCAGGCCGACCTGATGCGCGAGCGCGACGTCGCGGCCCTCGCGGGCGGAGCGCAGCATCGCCAGCAGCACCTCGAGGGTCGCCATCGCCCAGGCGCCGTCACGCAGCGGTGCCTGCCCATGCACCACCGCACCGTAGAGCTCGTCGATTACCTCGGCGCGCGGCACCCGCGGCGGCGGCAGCGCATCGCGCCGCGCCGAGCCGTTCTGGTAGATCATGACGCCGTCCGGAAGCGCGCGCAGGTCGGCGTGCTCGCAGCTCACAAGCAGGGTGCCGAAATGCTGGTGCGCCGGCGCCGGTGCCGCGATGGGGCGAAATTCGGGGCCGCCATAGTTGCGGGCGTTCTTGTAGGCTATTTCTTCCTGGGCGCTTTTGAAACGCGGCCGCGCCGGGCCGGGGTAAGGCGTCTTCGGCTGCCCCATCTCGCCGATCCAGCCCTGCAGCTCGTCGGAATCGAAATGGCCATGGCCCCCATAGGTGAGCGAGGCGAACGCGCCGTCCGCAAAGGTGAGGAGCGCCGCATAGGCGCCTTCGGTCGGCCGCGCCGCATCCCAGGCGCCGGTCGTCGCCCGCACGCTGCTGACGCGCCCGCCCCCGATCAACCGCACGATATCCACCTGATGGGCCGCCTGATTGAACACCGCGCCGCCGCCCTGCGCGGTGTCCAGCTCTTCCGGCCGGCGCGGACGGTAGAGATAGTCCGTGTAGTTGATAGCGTTGATCATGCGCACGGCCCCGAAGGCGCCGCTTGCGACTAGCGCGCGCAGCCGCGCCACCGGGGCATCGAACGAATGGCTGTGGCCGACCACCAGGGCAACGCCGGCGCGCTGCGCCGCATCGATGATCGCGCCGCATTCCGGCAGCGTCAGCGCCATCGGCTTCTCGACCAGCAGATGCTTGCCGTGCCGGGCGGCGAGCACCGCATGGCGAGCGTGATATTGATGCGGCGTCGCCACATAGATCGCCTCGACCGCCGGGTCGTCGCACAATTCCTCGACGCTGGCATGAGCGCGGGCGGCAAAATCCGCGGCGAAGCGCGCCCGCGCCTCGGGCCTTGGGTCCGCACCGGCGACCAGCGCGAGGCGCGGATCGCCGGTGAAGGTCGGCAGCATCAGGGTGAAGGCGCGGCCGAGGCCGGCGACACCCAGACGGAGCTGGCGTTGGGCAGCATTGCTCAAGAGAAGGTCCGCCTCGACAACATCATTCAATGCTCTTATCTTAGATGGCTAAGTAAAGCTACGCGATAGAAATCGTCAGGCCGCGAAAACGCCGCCATGCGGAGGAGCCGTCCCGATGATGACCCCGGAGGAGAACGAGCTGCTGTGCCGCGTCGAAGGCGACGCCCCGATGGGACGGATCATGCGCCGCCACTGGATAGCGGCCTGCCTGTCGGAGGAGGTGGCAGAGCCCGACGGCGCGCCCATCAAGGTGCGGCTGCTGGGCGAGGATCTGGTGGTGTTTCGCGACAGCCGGGGCCGCATCGGGGTGCTCGACGAATATTGCTCGCACCGGCGTGCCTCGCTGGTGTTCGGGCGCAACGAAGAATGCGGGCTGCGCTGCCTCTATCACGGCTGGAAATTCGATGTCGAAGGCAATGTGCTGGAGATGACGTCGGAGCCCGCCAACAGCCTCATCCCGGACCGGGTCAGGCACAAGGCCTATCCGGCGCGCGAGGCCGGCGGCTTCGTATGGGCCTATATGGGACCTTCGGACCAGATGCGCGAGCTCGAGGCGCCCGCCTTCGCGCCAGCTCCCGATGTGCGGGTCAGCGCCACCAAGGTGCGGGTGCGCTGCAACTGGGCGCAGATCCTGGAAGGCCAGATCGATTCGGCGCATTCCTCCAGCCTGCATTCCTCCGACATGGTGCCGGCGCAGGTCGATGGCGCCAAGGCGACGGAAGCCAATTGGCTGCGGCCGTCGAACGACAAGGCGCCGCGCTTCCAGATCGAGCGCACCAGCTATGGGTTCCGCTACGCCGCGATCCGGCGTCCGATCATGAATGAGGCGACCCACGACTATATCCGCACCACGGTCTACATCGCGCCGTACACGGCGCTGATCCCGCCCAACAACATGCACAACGTGGCGACCCTGCTGACGCCGGAGGACGACACCCACACCATGTTCTATTTCATCGCCTGGAACGGCGCCGACAAGCCCGGCATCGACGCCGCGGCGTGGCGGAAGTTCAACGCGTTGCAGTGGGGTGTCGACGTCGACCGCGATTTCGACGGCGTTCGCCAGCGCGACAATCTCTACCGGCAGGACCGCGCCGCCATGAAGCAGGGCGATTTCACCGGCATCGCCGGCATCCCGAACCAGGACATCGCCATGTGGGAATCGATGGGTCCGATCAGCGACCGCTCCCGGGAGCGGGTCGGCGCCAGCGACGTGGCGGTGGTGGCGTTCCGCCGGCTGATGGTGGAGGCCGCCCGCGACGTCGGCAACGGCGGCCCGGCGATCGGCACCGGCGAGCCGCATGTGGTGCATGCGACCATCAGCGCATACGAAGGCGTGGTGCCCAAGACCACGAATTGGCGTAGCCTCGGCGGCGGCAGCGAAGCGCCGCTCGAGCGCGTCGCCCGGCCGGTCGTCAGGCAGGCCTGAATCGCCCAGGGAGGATTCGATGAACCACAAGCTCGCCGGCGCACTCGCCGCGGTGATGCTCTGCAGCGCCGCTACCGCCGCCGCGGCCGAGGACACGGTGAAATTGGCGGTCGGCCAGCGCGGCAACTGGGACACCTCGGTGTCGGAGGTCGGCCAGATGGCCGGCTTCTTCAAGAAGCAGGGCCTGAGCCTGGAGATCGTCTACACCAACGGAGCGGGCGAGACCCAGCAGGCAGTGATCTCGGGCAGCGTCGACATCGGCATCGCGGCCGGCGTGATGGGCGTGCTCGGCGCCTATTCCAAGGGCGCGCCGGTGCGGGTGATCGGGGCGGAGACCACCGGGGCGGGCGATCTGTTCTGGTACGTGAAGGCGGATTCGCCGATCAAGTCGCTCAAGGACACCGACGGCAAGATTCTCGGCTACTCGACCAACGGCTCGTCCACCCACGGCATCGTCACCGCCTTCATGCAGCAATACAATCTCACCGCCAAGCCGACCGCGCTCGGCGGACCGGCCCAGAACCTGACGGCGGTGATGTCCGGGCAGGTCGACGTCGGCTGGTCGGCCCCACCGTTCGGCCTCGATCAGCTCGACCAGAAGCAGATCCGCATCATCGCGACCGGCAACGACGCCGCGGCATTCAAGGGCCAGACCGTGCGGCTGAATATCGCCAACGCCAACTATCTGCAGGCGCACCCGGATGTGGTGACGCGCTACATGAAGGCCTATCGCGAGACGGTGAACTATCTGTACACCGACCCGGCCGCGCTCAAGGTCTATGCGGATTGGCTCAAGATCACCGAAGCGAAAGCCAAGCGCACCCGCGACGACTTCTTTCCGCGGCCATCGATCGAGCCGGACGTGATCACCGGGCTCGATACCATCGTCAAGGACGCTGTGGCGCTGAAGTTCACCGCCACCGAGCTGACCAAGGCACAGCTCGACGACCTGATCCGGATCCCGCACCGGTAGGGCGCTATCGCCTTTTACTTTCGGGCAGTCCCTGGGTCTGCGAGCGCGCCTGGCAATTGTCCTGCACGCGCCAAGTGCCATCGCGCGATCTAATAAATCCATAGTCCCTGGCAGCGACCGCGGGGTTGCTGAAAACCTCGGGGTGGTGAACCGGATTGACGCCGATTAGGCTGCACGGCGTGACCGCACCGCCGCGCTCGCCGCGATTGTCGATGTCGTCCTTGGCGATTGCAGCGCCGGCGCCGAGGACACCCACGACGACAGCGGCAGCTAGGATGATAAGCGTATTTTTTCCGGTCATGTCGGTTTCCTTCCTGTGCTGCCGCAAGATTGCCCGCAACCAAGCAGACCACCGGGGCTGAATTTGGACATCGGGTCTTGGCCGCGTGCTTGACGCATTGGCCCAAATCAGATTATTCGCGAAATTGATACTCACGAAGTGCGCCCCGGGGCCATGGTTCGAGATGCGCGGGCTTCGCCCGCGCCCTCACCATGAGGGATGAGAGATCACCCGGTTCGCCCTACACCGGCTGCATGGCTCAGGGCATCACCATAGCAACGGTTCATTGTATCGGGATTGTTCTTTACAATAATCGGGCGCGACTTCCGCGCCCGATCGGCAGGAGTCCCATGCGTTTTCCGAATGGCTCGCACAGGCAGTGGCGGCTTGGCTTGCTGTTCCGGTCACGCGCGAATCGTCACTCGGGCCGGAAGTTCATCGCCACCCCGTTGATGCAATAGCGCAGATGGGTCGGTGGCGGGCCGTCCTCGAACACGTGGCCCAGATGACTGCCGCAGCGGCTGCAATGCACCTCGGTGCGGACCATCCCGTAGCTCTTGTCCACGGTGTTCTCGGTCGAGCCCGTCACCGGATCATTGAAGCTCGGCCAGCCGGTACCGCTCTCGAACTTCTTGCCGGACACGAACAAATGCTGGCCGCAGCCCGCGCAAGCGAACGTGCCGGCGCGCTTCTCGTGATTGAGGGCGCAGCTGCCGGGGGCCTCGGTGCCGTGGGCCCGCATGACCCGGTATTGCTCCGGCGTGAGCAGCTTGTGCCACTCCTCGTCGGTGTGGGTGACCGCGAAGGCCTTGCTTTCCATGTCGGTACTCCTCCTGCAGGAACTCGGCGCGACATATCTATGGGTTCACACCTGCAATTCAATGATTTCCGGCCGTATCCCGGCGCCCGAGACGCCGACCCGGGCGACCGTGACCGGCAGCCGGAACCGGCGCGGGCCGGCGCTGCCGGGATTGAGGAACAGGACTCCCTGGCGCTTCTCGATCAAAGGCTGATGGGAATGCCCATATACCACCGCCGCGAAGCCCAAATCCGCCGGCTCAAGGTCGAGCTGGGAAATCTGGTGCAGCACGTAGAACAGCCGCTCCCCGACCTCCACGCGCTCCGTCATCGGCAGGCGCGCTGCCCAGGCCGCGGTATCGATGTTGCCGCGCACCACATGGGTGGGGGCAATGCCAGAGAGCTCGGCGAGCACATCCGGCGTGCCGACATCGCCGGCATGGATGATGAGATCGGACCCGCCCAGCGCCGCGAGCGCTTGCGGCCGCATGAGCCCGTGGGTATCCGAGATGACGCCGACGATGATCTCGCGTTTGGACATGATTCGGGGACGCGGCCATTAATTCCGGATGTCCTGCAGGAACCATTCCGTCGGAATCTCCCGGCCGAGGCCGGCCTGCCGGGCGAGCTCATAGACCTTGCCGGCGACCGCGTAGAACTGCGCGCCCTGCAGGTTGCCGCGCTCCGAATAGGTGATCTCGTCGGCGGAGCTGCGGCCTTTCGCCCGGCCCTCGACCAGGTCGGCGAGCGAAACGCGCCGGCCCGCCGTCGCGGCCCCATGGGCACGGCGGGCGCGGCGGCCGTCGCCATGCTTGTGAAGGTCAGGGCGCGCTTCCCAGGCCAGGAACTCATCTTCAACGCCGAATTCCGGCCGTCCCACCGGCGCCGGCGCGTCGCCGAACCGCAGGTAGACGTCGACCCGCTCGAGGCACTCCGCATCCGGCTTGCCGCTGCCGCCGATATTGACGATATGCGCACCCTTCTCCAGCAAGGTGCCGTCGATCACCGGCACCGCGGAATCGGTCAAAGCAGCGACGATCTGCGCGCCCTTGTAGATGTCCTCCGCACGGTCGCACACCTGAACCTCGATATTGTATTTTGCCGCCATCTCGCGGCCGAAGGCTTCGCGATTCGCCTTGGTGGGGCTGTACACCTGGAGCTTCTTGATGGTGCGAACGCGGGTGAAGGCCTGCATGTGGGTGCGTGCCATGCCGCCGGAGCCGAGCATGCCGACCACCTCGGCATCAGGGCTCGCCATGTATTTGACCCCGATGCCCCCGTCGCCGGCGACCCGCATATGCTGCAGATGGCCGTCATTGATGAAAGCCAGGAATTCCCCGTTCTGGATCGATGTGAGCAGGATCAGGCCGCAATAGAGGCCCGGCCGCATGCAATATTTTTCCTGGGTGATGACCCCGTTGTACTGCGTCTCATAGACGATGTCGGACTTCATCCGGATGGCGAAATAGCCCGCGGTCGAGCCGCCCTCCATGGTGCCCCATTGATAATTCTTGGCCGGATCGCTGGTCGGAATCCGGATATCGATGCGCGGCCGGCACACCGCCGTGCGGGCGGCGAGCCCGAGATAGGATTCCTCCAGCGCCGCCAAGGTGGTCTCCATGGTCAGCACCTTGGCGACATCGTCATTGTTGATGATCAGTGTCATCGATATTCCCTTCGGATTCTGTTCGACCGAATGTCACTATACCAGCTCGTAGCCGCATGAAGCGCAGCGCAATGCGGGACCAACGTTCCCGGATTACGCCACGGCCCGCACGGGACGGGCGCGAAGGCCCCAATGGCTCAGTCCGGGCTACAAAATGCCGCGCATTCGCCAGCACCACAAACCGGGAAGCCGCATTGCCTGCCCCGGGGCGCTGTTGCTATCGTGCCGATGGGGCCGGCCGGCCAGCAAATCGATCTCCCGGGAGGAGACGTGATGCCCGCATTCTTCAGTCGCTGTCTGATTGCCGCCTCGATCGTAGGGCTTGCTTGGCCAGTCACCGCCTTCGCGCTCGACCAGGTCCGGTTCGGCAAGGCGGTCCCCAATTCGTTCGCCTTCGGAGCCGCCGAGGTCGGTGTCCAGGCCAAGATTTTCGAGCAGGAAGGCATCGACCTGCAGGTCCTGACCTTCCAGGGCGATGCTCGCATCCAGCAGGCGCTCACCGCCGACGGCATCGATGTGGCGGTCGGCTCCGGCCCCGGCCTCGGCTTCCGCGCCAAGGGCGTGCCGGCGATCGGGGTCGCCGCCATGTACGGGCCGCCGAGCAATCTCTGCCTGACCGTGCTCGCCAACTCGCCGATCAAGACGGTGGCGGATCTCAAGGGCAAGCATATCGGGGTCACCACCGCGGGCTCGCTCACCGATTGGCTGACCCGCGAATTGTCGCGCCAGCAGGGCTGGGGCAGCGACGGCATCAAGGTCGATGCGCTTGGCGCCGTGCAGGCACGGCTCGCCGCCATGACGCGCGGCGAGCTCGACGGCATGGTAATCGAATCGGCGACCGGCTTCGAGCTCGAGGAGCAGGGTAAGGGCCGCAATATCCTGTTGTTCGGCGACATCGCCCAGCACTTCTACACCCATGTGATCTTCGCCACCGACGCCATGATCGAGAAGCGGCCGGACCTGCTGCGGCGTTTCCTGCGCGGCTGGTTCAAGACCGTCGCCTTCATGCGGGCGAACAAGGAGTTCACGGTGAAATCGGAGGCCAAGACCGTCGACGTGCGCGACAGCGTGGTGTCCAAGATCTACGACACCCAGATCGGCAGCTTCTCGAGCGACGGCGCCTGGGATCCGGTCGCCATCGACGTCATCCGCAATTCGCTCAAGGAGCTCGGCATTCTCGATACCGTGCCGGCGGCGAAGAGCATCTACAACGATAAATTCGTGCCGGTGAAATTCTGACCGCGGCAATCGCCCTGCCCGCAGTGCCTCCCATGCTCGCCATGCAGCGCCGGACGCGCCTCACCGACGCCATGTCGGAGGCCGGGCTCGACCTGCTGGTGGTCTACGGCAATGCCTGGCAGAACGACTACCTGCGCTACGCGACCGACTTCGGCATCCTGGAAGGCCAGGCGCTCGCGCTGGTGCGCCATGACGGGCAAGTCACGCTTTATCTCGACAGTCCGCTGGAGGTCGACCGGGCGCAGATCGATTGCCCCGACATCGAGGTGATCCACGCGCCTGATTTGGCGGGCGAGGTCGATGGCGTGCTCGACCGGTTCCGCAACCAGCGGATCGGGGCCGGGCCACACCGCCTCGTTCCGCGCCGGATCGCGGCGCGCGCCGAGGGTCTCAAGCTGCGCGACGCCACCGCATTGATCGACCGGCTGCTGATGGCCAAGCTCGATGCCGAGATCGAGGCGATCCGCCGCGCGGCCCGGCTCGCCGACAGCGGCTATGCGGTGTTTCGCGACGCCGCCCGGCCCGGGCGCGCCGACTACGAGCTGATCGCCGAGATCGAGGCGTTCTATCGCGCCAACGGGGTCGACGATAATTTCCAGATCATCGGGGCCGGCGGGCCGGAGGTGCGCGGCATGGCGCCGCCGAGCGGCAAGCGGCTCAAGCGCGGCGACCTGGTGACCACCGAGCTCACGCCCTGCGTGGACGGCTACTACGCACAGATCTGCCGCACCCTGGTGGTGGGTGAGCCGAACGGCGATCAGCTGACGGCGTTCGCGCTCTATCGCGAGGCCATGGAGGCCGGCATCGCGGCGGTGCGCGCCGGCATCACCGCCGCCGACATCGCGCGCGCCGAGAACGACGTGTTCCGCCGCGACGGGCTCGGCGACTACGTGACCGACCAATACACCCGCGTGCGCGGCCATGGCGTCGGCCTGTTCGCCGACAGCAAGCCGCATATCCTGGAGGATGTGACGACGCGGATCGAGGCTGGCATGACCTTGATCGTGCATCCCAACACCTACCATCCGGTGGTGGGCTATCTGGTGCTCGGCGACGTGGTGGTCGCCACCGCGGACGGCTGCGAGGTCCTCACCGCAACGCCGCGCGAATTGTTCAGCGTGCCGGCCTAGAGCGGTTCACATGGACCGGAGAAGGAAACCGCTCTAGCATTTTTGCAATTGTCGCATTTTCGGACGGAAAACCGGATCCACTTTTCCTGAAAATGCTCTGGACGGAATCCTACAATGCGCCGCGGCTTGATGGCATGGGACGAGAACGAGCTGCCGCGCGGCACGCTGGTGGAGCGCATCGCGGGCTTGCGGGCCATGATGCAACGCGACGGCCTCGACGCTTTCATCTGCTACACCAACCTGGTGCAGCCGAGCGCGGTGACCCATCTGACCGGTTTCACGCCCTATTGGTCCGACGGGCTGCTGCTGGTGCCGCGGACCGGCGCGCCGGTGTTCGCGACCGCGCTCTCCAAACGGGTCGCCGGCTGGATCGGCTCGACCAATCCGCTGAGCGAGATCGTCAACACCCCCAAGCCGGGCGCCGCCATGGGGGCGCGGCTGGCGGCGGACGGCTGCGGGCGGGTCGGCGTGCTGGAATTGGATCGGCTCCCGGGCGGGCTCTATGACGAGATCGTGGGCGCCGCCCCGGCGGTCGAACTGGTCGACGGTAGCGCCGGATTTGCTTCGCTGCGACGGCGCATCGACGGGGCGGAGCGCCGATTGATCGCGCGCACCGATGTGCTCGCCGTTGCAGCGCTCGCGCAGGTCGATCCCGATCGCGCGGCGGATGCCGGCGCAGTCGCGGGTCTCATCGAGAAGGAGGCGCGCCTGCGCGGTGCCGAGGAGGCCTACATCGCGGTGGCGGCGGATCTGGCGGCCGACGCGCGCATGATCCGGGTCTCGGGTCCGCTTCCGCTCGCCGATCGTTTCGCGCTGCGGGCTTCCGTCGCCTACAAGGGAAGCTGGGTGCGGCGCACCCGCAGCTTTGCCAGGGACGCAGCGGGACGCCCGTCGGTGGCGCGTGCCGATGCCTGGTTCGGGAAGCTGACTGCCTCGATCGTAGCGCGGCAGGCAATCGGGGCGCAGATCAGCGCGCATCTTGCTGCGCTTCCTGGTGCCGCCCTCGCCGCCTGGATAGCGGAGAGCCCGATCGGCAGCTATCCGCTGCAAGCCGTGGCCTCGTCAAAGGCGCCCGAACAAGCCGGCGTTGCGGACGGCGGCTTCCTGGTGCTGACCGTCGAGCTTACGCTCGATGGAACGCGGTGGCTCGGGGCAGCGCCGGTGCTGGTGAATTCGTAGGTTGGGTGGAACTCATAAGGGCGTTCACGGCATAGCCCGCGAAGACGGGCGTAAACGCCCTTATGCTCTTCGCGGGCTATGCGATACCCATCATGGGCAGTTGATGGGTTTCGCAAACGCTCAACCCATCCTACGCACCCCCGTCCAGCAGCGCGCGGCCGCGCGGTGTCAGGCCCACCACGCGTTCCCGCATGCGGCCCTCGCCCTCGACCCGCACCAGACCCGCGCTCACCGCATCTTCCCATATGGGCATGCGCGGGCAGGTGGTCGTCCAGGCTTCCATGACCTCGCCGTAGGTTCGCGGCCGGTCGGAGACCCAAGCAACGAGTTGCAGCGTGAGGGCATCCATGCCGCCAATATGCGCCTGGACCGGCGAGCTTTCCAGCGTCGGAGATCGCGGCCTTTAAGCAAGCCTTCAGACATTGCGGCCACGATGTGTCGGCGGAGCTGATTCGCGCACGATTTCAGCGGCTTATGGTTTTGCTTACGGGGCGCAGGCATGCTCTATCCGATCATGTTGTTCGGCATCGGTTTCCTGACCGCCGGTCTGTTGATGGCGATACTCACTCCGCTCATCCATGAACGGGCGGTTCGTCTCACCGTGCGGCGCCTGACCGCCAAGCGGCCGCGGTCGGCGATGGATCGGCGCGCCCACGAGGATCAGCTGCGCGCCCAATTCGCAGTGACGGCGCTGCGGCTCGAGACCGCCATGCGGGAAGCGCAGGCGAAAGCCGCCGGCCAGCTCGGCGAGGTCGCCAAGAAATTGGCCGAGATCCAGCGGCTGAAGACCGAGCTGCGCAAGTCGCATATCGTCATCCTGCGTTTTCAGGGCCGCGAGCTGATGCGCCGATCCGTAATCAGAACGGTGGTCCGGATCCTGGTCTACCTGTTCGCCCGCCGGCAGCGGCAAGACGAGCGCGAGCTGCCGGTTGCCCGCCTGCGGCGTCCCGACGCGCGCAAGCACGAGCTCGGCGCCGTCTCGGCGTAGCTCGGCCCTAAGGTGCAGGCGCCCCTGCAGCGCCTTGCGACCGAAATTGAAATAGCGCACTCTGCGGATCGGCAATCGGCTGTGCCGCAACCGCCGGCCCGTAATAGTCGCCCGCGCGCCGCCATGGTCACCGGCGGGAGCATTGAAATACGGAGATCCACCCATGAAGAAATTGGTCTTGGAAACCACCTCGCCGTTCCAGGGATTGCCGGAGCTGGTAGCCTACCGGGAAGGCCTGTTCGAGAAGGAAGGCCTGACCATCGAATGGGCGGATCGCGACGAGGCCGGAGTCAAGACCGCCGATACCTCGCTCACCGACGTGAAGGGCGCCGATCCCTTCGTCAGTCACGGCACCCTGTTCGAGCAGGGCAAGGCCGACATGTACAATGCGTGCGAATGGGGCAACTATTGCCGGGTCGGCGCCACTGCCGGCAGCCGGCAGATCGGCCGCCGCGCCATCGTCACCTACGGGGCCATCGTGGTGCGGCCGGACTCGCCGGTCTACACGCCCCAGCAGCTCGCCGGCCGCAACGTCGGGGTGCCGTTCTATGCCGGCACGCATTATCTGGCGCTGCATATGCTGGAAGGCTTCCTGCCGCGCGACCAGATCAAGATCTGCCGCGCCCCGACCGGCTCGCGCAACCGATTCAACCTAATGATGAAGGGTGAGATCGAGGCCACCACCCTGACCGAGCCCTACATCACGCTGGCCGAGAAGAAGGGCTGCCGCATCATCTGCTCGGCGTTTTATTTCGGTACCGAGGTCGCCTCCGACCGGATCGATCCGGAGACCTATGCGGCCTTCAACCGCGCGGTGCGCGAGGCGGTGCGCCGCATCAATGCCGACAAGCCGGCCTATCTCCACTATTTCGTCGACTATCACAAAGCCAAGGACCCGGAGATCGGCACGCTGGAGCCGCAGGATCTGCGCGCCAGCCGCATCGTGGTGCGCGATCCGGCCCCGATCCCGGCGGAGGAGCTGCAGCGTACCTACGACTGGGTGAAGAGCTGGGGCATGCTGGAGGAAACCGAATCGCCGCTGCAGCTGGTCAACATGGACGTGCAGACGCACGCCCATATCGCGGCGGAATAGCGGGCTTCACCCTCCCCGACCGAAGCCGGAAATACTCCGGCTTCGGCCATCATCGAGACGTTCGGCTCACGCCCACAGATGCGCAAAGTGCGCAACCTCAGCGATGTCGACATGGCTCTGGTCATGGTCGTGGCCGCCGGTCGCGACAACATCGTGGCCCTGCCCATTGTCGCGGCCCCCGGGCGACGCTCCCGCCGGCAAGGCCACAAAGCCGGAGGCTCCGTCGGGGCCGACCGCCAGCGCCGCCAGGGTCGCGTCGTGATTGACGATGTTGAGAACCTGCGCCTGCAGCTGGTTGATCTGGCCATCGACCGGCGAGGCCTGGGTGGGTGTTGCCGTGTTGATGCCGCCCACCAGCGCGGATTCCTGCCCGATAAGCCCGATGACGTGCTGGATGTCGTGGAGAGCCCGCCCACTGAGCCCTTGCTCCGTGATCGCATTCTCCAGGCCGGTCTTGGTGGCATTGAGATCATTGACGATGGAGGCCTGGTTGCCGGAATAGACGCCACCGACGAGCTTGGTCATGGCATCGTCGAAGACGAGGCCGGCGACATTCACCGTATCGATGGTGGCCGGAATGCCGCCATTGGGGGCCGGCGTGAAAGTATCCCCGCTGGCCAGCATGTTGCCGCGCACATCCGCGCCGTTCGCCATCAGCACGGCTGCGGCGCCATTGACCAGGTCGGCATTGCCGGCCTCCAGGCCGGTGATCAATTCACGCGAGGCGGTGCCCTGAACCCCATTGAGGGTGAACTCGTTGTTGAAACGGGCCGAGAACAGGCCGCCTTGCTCGGTCGAATAGGCGTCGGCATTCACCGAGAAGGTATGAATGTCGGTCTCCAGCTGATGCACCGCCGCTGAATTGGGATCGGTGCCCGCCAGCGCCTGGGCGCGCGCGGCGAGCGAGTTCGAATCGGCGACGAATTGCAGCAAGGTGGTGGTCTGCACCCCGGAATCAGGGAAGGGCGTGGGCGCCGTCAGGAGAAAGGAGACCTGCTGGAATCCGGAATGGTTGTCCTGATGGGCGAGCGCGGTCAGGCCGGTGTCGCTGGCCACGATGTCTTGCACATCCCGGATCACATCGTTGATGAACTTGGGCACGAAGGTGTCGGTTCCGAAGGCGCCGATCTCGCTTTTCAGGAAATTCATCTGATCGGCGATATTCTGCGCATGGACCACGCTCACAGCCGGATTTCCCGCCCCGTCCAGACCGTTCAAGGCACCGCTGTTGATCAGATTTTGCAATTGCGATTGGACGGTCGATACCTGGTTGAGGAGCTGGCCCTGGTTGTGATGGGTGACCCCACCTTCCAGCTCGTTGGATATCGAATTGTAAAGCGTGCCGATCTCCGCGAAGGTCATCTGTCGAGCCATGTCGTCTCTCCTTTTCCCTGTTGGGGTTTGCGAATTGAACGTTTGCCGGAAGGCGCCGCTCCGTCATTGCCCGGCTTGAGGCTCGAACGCGTCGGCGTAGCATCGGGCCGCCGCGGCGGCGGCGATGCGGGCCACGCTGTCGACCATCGCGGGCGCGCCCGCCGCGTACACCACATCGCGCGCGGACAATTCAGGCAGATGATCGGTCTGGCGGCCGTGCCGCACGATCCGCGACGTGCTCTGCGGTTGCGCGACCACCGGGATGATGGTCACGTTTCGATAGAGCGCGAGGTGGCAGAGCGCCGGAATCATGTAGAGCGACTCGAGCGTGCGGGCCCCGACCACGAGCACCAGCTCGCGGGCGGGCCGCTCCCGCATGGCGGCATCGGCGATCGACCACAGTGGCGCAAAACCGGTGCCGCTGGCGACCAGCACGAGACGCTCGGGCAGCTGCGGCCGCAGATAGGCCGAGCCGAACGGTCCGGTCAGCTTCGCCCGATGCCGCCTGCCGATCGTTCGCCCGAGCGCCGAAGAGACCTGACCGTTGGAGAGCTTGCGCACGTGAAAGTGGAGGACGCGCTCTTCGGCCGGGCCCGCGAGCGGCATGGTCGGGCTGTAGGAACGCGGTGGAAAGCCGCGAAACGTCACCTTGTAGTGCTGGCCCGGCAGATACCGGGGCGGCCGCGGCAGCTCGATGCGGACTTCCTCGATGTCGGGGGCGAGCGGAACAAGATCGACGACCCGCCCCGCCACGGTGGCGATCTCCGGGACGTCCTCCAACGCCACTCTAAGGTCCGAGATCACCCGGCACTGGCAGGCCAGCACCGATTCCGGATCGCTGGTCTGTCCGCCCAGCACCATGCCGTCCAGCACGCGCACCCGGCAGGTGCCGCAGTAGCCGGACCGGCAATCGTGCGGAATGTCGATGCCGTTCAGCAAAGCCGCGTCGAGCAGCAGATCGCCGCAATTGGCCTGGAACAATTCGTTGTCGACCAGCACGTTGCGCATCTTACGCATCATTCAACCTCCAGACGGATCGGCCGCATGTGCCGGGTGTGGCGCACCTGCGCATGGTCGAAGGCGGCGACCCGCAGAAACGTCCCGGTGGCGATCGGAACATGAAACCGGCTCACGGAATCGAGGCGGCGTGCCGCTTCGAGCGCCCACCGGCCGGATTGCCATTGCGCGGCGCAACGCACGCTGGCGCGCTCGCCGGAAAACTCGCCGGCCAAGATTACGCCCGGGATCACGGTGCCGACCGGAATCCGGGCATCGAGCTCGGCTGAATAGGGCTCCGAGTCGGACTCGGTCATGTACCAGCGCGCTCCTTCGCTTTCGCCGTGGTTCGGATCGAGATCGATGCGACCCATGCCCAGCGTGCTGGCCTTGAAATCCCGGGGCAGCCGTCGCGGCTCGACCGGCCGCCGATAGTCGTCGCCCGGGCGCGGCTCGAAATTATCGAGGTAGCCCGCTGTGCCGGGATCCGGCGCAAAGCCGCCACGGTACGGCGCATGGCCGTCGTGCTGAGCCTGCGTGGGCTCCGCAGCCGGGCCGAAATAGTTGTCATCACACCAGCCGAGCGGACCGCTGCTGGTCGCTTTCCACTGCCAGACCTCGGCCAAAGCGTCCTCGCTCGCGGTGTAGTGCAGGCCGCGCCCATGCAGCGAGCCGGGCTTGCCTGCGGCCGGCGCCGGTCCGGCATGGAACGTCGTGTCGCCCGCCAACAGGACTTCCGACCGGGTCAGCAGCACCGAGAGCTTGTCCTCGTTGTAGGCGTGCTCGTCCCCGAGCTCATATCCGTCATGCAGCAGGTGCCATCCGTCCGCCGATTTTCGCAACGGCAGCTGCTTGAGCGAGCGCGTGGGATCGTTCCAGACGAACCGGAAATAGGCCCAAACGCCGTCGTTGACCGCGCGGATCTCGACCGTCGTGCCTCCCTCGCCATCGAAATTGTCGCCCTGCCCGGTGATGACCGAGACGGGCGGCGCGGTACGCCAGACCGGATCGGAGGTGTCCCCGTCCAGCACCGGCGCCTCGGCTTGGCCGATACGATGGATGTGCAGCGTCTCAATCGTGCCTTTGTCCGCGGTAGCCAGCACCACCACGCCGACCATGGCGACCGCGCTCGCAACCACGAACGGATTGGATTGCAGCACCGTCCCGTGCCGTGGCAACACATCATGCGAGTGCGCCGCCGCGTGCTCCGGCTTCGTGGGATGGACCGGGAGCGCGGTCTGCCGCGACGACTGCGCAAGCAGCTCCAGAAGAGCGGCCACATCGAGCGGTGGCGGCGGCGAAACAAGCCGGGCCGGACGAAAGATGCGCAGGAGCTGCGCGAACCTGCCGAGCTTCCAGTGGGTCGCCAAATGCAGGACCGGGAAGCACGCGATCAACCAGAACCCGTACCAGTGCAGAGCGAGCACGACGCTTCCGGCTCGATCGAAATACAGCAAGCCTCCGGTTGCAAGCTGCGAAAGTATCGTCAGATGGAAAATCCAATTCAAGCAGACGTTGAGCGCCGTCCATCGTCCGTATCCACGCCCCGCCATCGCCGCCAGGTGCATGCGGCCGAGCCGCATGCGGCCGGTCAATCTCGCGACCCACATATAGATCGCGTAGGCGAGCGCCACGCCGGTGAGCGCCAGGCCAGCCTCCACATGTGCGGCCCACACCGTCGTCCCGGGCAGAATGGGATCCAAGAGATTGATCCAAGAACGATTGGGCGCTTCGCCGGCGATCTTCAGCCCGCTGAGGAGCGCAACCGCGAGCGCGCAGACCAGCGACCAATGCAGGATGATCGTCCCATAATCGGTCCTGCGGCTGCGGATCGGGCGCCGGCTCATGCGCTGCTCCCGCCGCTCGGCCGAAGATCCGGATCGCGGCCTTCGGCCGGCCTCGCATCACGCACGGCTGCGGCACGCCAACGCATATGCGCCGCCCGAAACGGCAGTCCCCCACGACCCATCCCGATCCCCCGCGGTGCGACCGTTACCCGCGCAGCCGGCAAGAAACCCTCTCCTGCCGATGTCGCGGTAGCTGATCGCGTCACTCACGCTTCATGAAATGAATTCTGCGCCGGCGAATTCGACGGCAAGAAGATTTGAAGTGCCCGGAAGGATGATCATAGCGTGTTGGTTTGAAGGCGACGTACAGACATCACCCGATGACGTTCAAGCGATCACCCGATGCATCCGCGCAGCGCATTTCTCGTTAAACAAATGTTGCAAACGATTCGAAAATAGAAAACGTGAATTTTTTCGCGCGTCGTATGCCGGTATCATGACGCATGGCGCGCGCCCGTTACGGTATCGATGTGACGTAAAACATCATTCGAATACTTTCGCGCGCCACGTCTTGCGTCGAAAGACACAGACGCTGGCGCAGCGCGGTCGAAATTTGGTCGCGATTGATCAACACTGTTTCGAGCGGGGAACGCCAATGCTCGCCGTCGCTTTACTCTGATACGCGCAGAGTCCAGTCGCGCGCTCGACGAAAGGGATGGGGATGCCGAATCTCGCAACGGACGATCCGGTCGCACGCGGCCTGCGCGCCAGCGCGCGGCAGCTGGCCGGCGTTGCCGTGTTCAGCGGTGCCATCAATCTTCTGACCTTGTCGGGCTCTCTCTACATGCTGCAGGTCTACGACCGGGTCATTCCGAGCCGCAGCCTGGCGACGCTGCTCGGTCTTTCCCTCATCTGCCTGATCGCCTACCTGCTGCAGGGATATTTCGACGCGCTGCGCAGCCGAATGCTGGCGCGAATCGGCTCGCTGTTCGATGCCAGCCTGCAGGAGCCGATCCATTTCGCGCTCGCCGCCCTGCCCTTGAAGGGCGCGCGTCCGCTGCTGGCGCAGCAGCCGTTGCGCGATCTCGATCAGATCCGAGCGTTCTTGTCCGGTATCGGACCGACGGCGTTTCTCGACATGCCGTGGATGCCTTTATTCCTGATCGTCTTGTTTCTGTTCCATCCCGTGATCGGCCTGACCGCGCTGTGCGGAGCCGGCACCATCGTGGGGCTGACGCTGTTGAGCGAGCGGCAGTCGCGCGCCGCCGCCAAGAGCGCCATGGAATGCAGCGCCCATCGGCAGGTGCTCGCCGACACCACGCGCCAGAACGCCGAGGCGATCCGCGCGCTCGGGATGACGAGCCGGCTCACGGCGCGCTGGTCGCAGGCCAACGAACGATTCCTGCAGGAGAACCTCCGAGTCATGGACGTGCATGCGGGCCTCGGCTCGGTCGCCAAAATGCTGCGCTATGTGCTGCAATCGGCGCTGCTCGGCATCGGGGCCTACCTGGTCGTCATCGAGCAGGCCTCCGGCGGCATCATGATCGCATCATCGATCGTGATGGGCCGCGCGCTGGCGCCGATCGAGGTGGCGCTCGGCACCTGGAAGCAGCTCACGGCGGCACGGCAAGGCGTCGAACGGCTGCGCGACATCCTCAAGGCGACGCCATTGCCCCTCAGACCCGAGGTGGCGCTGCCGCGCCCATGCGGTCGGCTGATCGTCGACAATCTCACGGTCGTGGCCCCCGGCACCTGCCGCACCGTCGTCTCCGACGTTTCCTTTGCCCTGGAGGCAGGCGCCGGCCTGGCGCTGCTGGGCGTCAGCGCCGCCGGGAAGTCCTCGCTGGCGCGGGCTTTGGTCGGCATCTGGCCGGCCCACCAGGGCGTGGTGCGCCTCGACGATGCCGCCATCGCGCAATGGCACTTCGATGATCTCGGCCGGCACATCGGCTACCTGCCCCAGGATGTTGCGCTCATCGACGGCAGCGTCGCAGAGAACATCGCGCGCCTCGATCCGAACGCGGCGTCCGAGGACGTGCTTGACGCTGCCCGGACCGCCGGCGCCCATGAGATGATCCTGAGACTGCCGGAGGGCTATTCCACGCGCATCGGCGAAGGCGGCACTTCCCTCTCCGCCGGCCAGCGGCAGCGCATCGGGCTCGCCCGCTCGGTCTTCGGCAATCCGTTCCTGATCGTTCTCGATGAGCCCAATGCCAATCTCGACGCGGAAGGCGAGATCGCGCTGACCACGGCGGTCCAGACCCTGCGGGCCAAGGGCTGCATCGTAATCGTAGTGTCGCATCGCACCAGCTCGCTTGCCGCCTTGAACATGGCGATGGTGCTTTATGAGGGCCGCGCGGTCGCCTTCGGGCCGCGCGAGGAGGTGTTTGCGCGGGTGGCGCGCGGCGCCGTCGTGCCGGCATTCGCGGCCGCCGCCACCAATGCCGAGCGTTCAAGGGCGATGGGCGGTGCGCGGGCATGACGATTCAGGAACCGCAGGACATCCGTAGCGGACCGACACACCGGCGCAGCGCCCACGGCCGCGATTCATTCGGTCCGCAAGGCTCGGAGCTCATTCGCGAGCTGCGACGCATCGAGTGCCTTATCGGCCAGGACGCTTCCGGCTTCCGCGCCAACCGCAGGCCTACGGAAGGACAGCGCGCTGCGAATTCCAATGCGCGCACCCATCCGGATAAGGCTTTGCGTCGCGACGGGATTTTGAAGGTCGCGCTGCGCGCGTGGCGGGGTCGGAGAGGCTCAGGGAATCGCGCGGAGAGCAGCGACGGCAACACACACGCCGAGACCACGCCGGCGACATACCTGCGGGCCCGCACCGGGGCAGCGCGAGCGCACCAAGGAATGGGTCGCGCCGGTGAACCTCCCGCCGATTCAATCACCAATATCCTCGTGCTGCCGATGGGCCGGCTCGGAGGCGCACGCCGCAGGCCAGACGACCCGGCCGCGCCTGGACCAGTTGCCGCCTCCGCGCATTCCGCCGCGCCAGAGGATCGGCCCGCCACCAGGCCGCGGGCGCTGCCCCGCGCGGCAAGTTCCTCCCTTCGGCTCATTGAGGCGGCCTACGCCTTCCTGATCGGCGGCACGCCGGCTGGCCGCGCGGACCGTGCCCGATACGCGCAAATCGATCCCGATCTCTGCGGCCATCTTCGGTATGGCTTCGAAGCCGAGCTTCGGACCGGCATCCGGGTGCTGGTCCTGGGCGTCGGCCTCGCGGGCGGGTGGGCCGTCGCAGTGCCGCTCGCGGCGGCGGTGACGGTGGCGGGCACGCTGGTGGTCGAGACCGACGTGAAGAAGATTCAGCATCCGGTCGGCGGCGTGGTTGCCCAAATTCCTGCTTATGATGGAATGCGCGTCAAGGCGGGCGATCTGCTGGTGCGGCTGGATGAAACGCAGGCGCGCACAAATCGGCAGGTGATCTCCAACCAGCTCGACCAAATCCGCGCCCGCATGGCCCGCCTGATCGCCGAGCGGGATGGAACGGACGAGCCGAGGCTGCCGGAAGACCCGCCCACCGCCAATCCGGAAAGCGAGCGGCTTTTTTCGTCCGAGCGGGCGTTGTTCAGGGCCCGCTTCGGAGCTCGGCAAAATCAGAAGCAGCTCCTGCAAAGCAACATCTCGCAGCTCGGTGAGGAGATCGCCGGGCTCGAGGCGCAGATCAAGTCGAAGGCCACCCAGCTCGCGCTCATCTCCGGCGAGCTGCAGGGCGTCCAGACCCTTTACGACAAGCAGCTGGTGCCGCTCACGCGCCTCACCGCCCTGCAGCGGCAGGCCGCCCAGCTCGACGGCGAGCGCAGCCAGCTCACGTCCGCCATCGCGGAAACCCGCTCCAAGATCAGCCAGGCGCAGCTGCAGATCGTGAAGATCGATCAGGATCTCCGCAGCGAAGTGATGAAGGATCTGCGCGAGTCGCAGGACAAGGAAAGCGAGCTGTCCCAGCGGGTCGTCGCCGCGCAGGATCAATTGGACCGCATCGAGATCCGGGCCCCGACCGCCGGGATCGTGCACCAGCTCGCGGTCCACACCATCGGGGGCGTCATCAGCGCCGGCCAGGTGATCATGGAGATCGTGCCGGACTCCGACGGGCTGCAGATCGAAGCCAGGCTGCCGCCCGTGGACATCGATCAGGTGCGGGTCGGCCAAAGGGCCCTGGTGCGCTTCTCGGCTTTCAATCAACGCACTACGCCGCAGGTCGGCGGCGGCGTCTCCTACGTCGCGGCCGATCTCACCCAGGAGCCGCAGACCAGGACCGCCTATTACACGATCAGGATCACCCTGCCGGGCGATGAGCTGCGCCGGCTCGGAAATCTCCAGCTGGTATCCGGGATGCCGGCCGAGGTTTTTCTGCAGACCGGAAGCCGCACCATGATGAGCTATCTGCTCAAGCCGATCACCGACCAGCTGCAGCGCACGTTCAGCGAACGTTGAGAGCGCCCGGGGCGATCGCGACCGCGGGCTGTGGCGCGCAACAGCTGGTTTGGCGGCTGAAGATCGCCCCGTCTTTCCCGGCAGCAGCCCTCCAAAGCGCATTCCCGATGACCTGCCGGAGCGGTAGAAAGAGGCGATGGAATCGTCAGGATCAGCCCCCGGCAGCATCGGCACCAGCGTCACGCGGCTCGAGGATGAGCCGCTGGTGCGGGGCCGCGGGCTGTTCGCGGCCGATGTCTCGTTTCCCTCGCAACTGCACATGCGCGTGGTCCGCTCGGCTGTCGCCCATGCCCGGCTTGGCGCCGTTGCGGTCGCCAAGGCGTTGCAGGCGCCCGGCGTGGTGGCGGTCTGGACCGGGCGCGATCTCGCCGACCTGGCGCCGATCGATTTTCGCGATGATCGGGTCGAGAAGCTGGTGCCATACCGTCAACCGGTGCTGGCGCTCGAGCGGGTGCGTTACGTGGGCGAGCCGATCGCGGCGGTGTTTGCCGAGAATTGCTACCAGGCCGAGGACGCCGCCGATGACGTCACGGTCGATCTCGACGAGCTGCCGCCCTTGATGTCGGCCGATGCGCCGCCCGACGAGTTCGCGGCCGGGCTATCGAGCGAGCCGATGATCATCGAGAAGCAATACGGCGACCTCGCGCAGGCTTTCCGCAGCGCCCATGCGGTCATCGGGCTCGATCTTTCGATCGGCCGCCATTCGGGGATTCCGCTCGAGACGCGCGGGGCCATCGCGCGTTACGATTCCGGCCGGGATGTGCTGGAGCTGCATGGCGCCGCCAAGGTGCCGCATCGCAATCGCGAGCAGCTCGCCCGGCTGCTGCAGCGGCCGCTCTCGTCGGTGCATCTGTTCGAGGGCCATGTGGGTGGCGGATTCGGGGTGCGGGGCGAGCTTTATCCGGAGGACGTGCTGGTCTGCCTCGGCGCGCTGCGGCTCGGCCGGCCGGTCAAATGGATCGAGGATCGCCAGGAGCATTTCGTGGCGGCCAATCATTCGCGCCAGCAGCGCCACCAAATTCGCGCCGCCGTGGATGCGAGCGGGTTCATTCTCGGTATCGAGGACAGCTTCTTCCATGATCAGGGCGCGTATGTGCGCACCCACGGCGCCCGCGTGGTCGATCTCACCGCCGGGATGCTGCCCGGCCCCTACCTCCTGCCCGCCTATCGGGCCGCCGGCCATTACCGGCTGACCAACAAAACTCCGGCCGCCACCTACCGTTCGCCCGGCCGCTATGAAGGCACCTTCGTGCGCGAGCGTTTGCTGGATGCCGTCGCGCAGCGGCTGGGGATCGACCGCGTGGCGGTGCGGCGCCGCAATCTGATCGGACCCGCCGCGATGCCGTTCGCGCGCCCGCTCGATGCGCTAGGCGACGACGTCGTGCTGGATTCGGGCGACTATGCCGGCCTGCTCGACCAGGCCCTCGCGAGGATCGAATGGGGCAAGCTCAACGCGGCCCTGGCAGAACGGCGGCGCAACGGCGAGATGGTCGGGGCCGGCCTTGCCATGTTCGTGGAGAAGAGCGGGCTTGGTCCCTCCGACGGCGTGACGGTGACGGTCGAGCCGAGCGGCGATGTCGAGGTGGTCACCGGCGGCGCTTCGCTGGGCCAGGGCTTCGAAACCGTCATGGCGCAGATCTGCGCCGACGCGCTCGGCGCCGACTACCGTCGCATCCGGGTGGTGCATGGCCGCACCGACCGGATCGCGCACGGCATCGGCGCCCACGCGACCCGTGCCACGGTGATGACCGGATCGGCCACCCATGTGGCAGCCCTGAAGGTGCGATCGATCGCGATCGAGGTTGCGGCGCAACTGCTGCAAGCCTCCGACGAGGAGCTGACCATCACGCAGGGCCGCGTCATCCGCAAGGACGCGCCGGCGGGGCCGTCGCTGGAGCTGAGCGAGATCGCCAGCCGGCTGGCGATCGGGTCCGACCTCCTGAACGGCCGCGAGCCGGGGCTGGCGGCGGAGGGCTGGTTTCATACCGAGCACATGACCTATCCGTACGGCGTTCATATCGCGGTGGTGGCGGTCGACCGCGGCACCGGGGCGGTCACGGTCGAAAAATATCTGATCGCGTATGACGTAGGCCGCGCCGTCAATCCGATGCTGGTGGAAGGGCAGCTGGTCGGCGGCATGGCGCAAGGACTGGGTGGGGCGCTCTGCGAGGAGTTCCGGTACGACGAGCGCGGCGAGCCGCTGGCGGTGACGTTTGCCGACTACCTGGTCCCGATCTTGCACGACATCCCCGCCGTCGATGTCCTTCTCACCCAGGATGCCCCGAGCCCGCGCAATCCGCTCGGCCTCAAGGGCGCTGGCGAGGGCGGCGTCAATGCGGTCGGAGCCGCGATCGCTTCCGCCATCGACGATGCGATCGGGCAGCCGGGCGCGATCGTCGCCCTGCCGGTGACGCCTTCCCGGCTCAAGGCGCTCATCGACCAGCAGGAATCGCATCCTGCCCGGGCGGTGGACAAAGCCACATGATTGGATAAAGCTCGACCAACGCTCGCCCGGCCGGCGTTTCGCGGTGGTGCAAGCGCACTTCGAGAATGGGAGAGCCGCATGCCGCCCCTGGTCGCCGAGACCGTTTCCGACCACAAGGTCAGCTACCGCGGGCTGCGCGGATGGCTCGACGAAGTCAGCCGCATGGGCGAGCTGCTGCAGGTCAATGGCGCCAATTGGGACGTCGAGATGGGCGCCCTCACCCACATGCTGACGGAAAAGAGCAGCGGCACCGCGCCCGCCATCCTGTTCGACGAGATTCCGGGCTACCCGAAAGGTTTCCGCACCCTCTATGGCCACTTCTCGTCCATCCGCCGCGTCGCCCTCACGCTTGGGCTGCCGCTCAAGCAGGAGCGCAAGGTGGACATCGTGCAGCGCTACCACCAGCGCATGCAGGACCTCCAGCCGATCCCGCCCCGTTTCGTGAAGGACGGGCCGATTCTGCAGAACATCCTGGAGGGCGACGCGATCGACGTGCTCAAGTTTCCGGTGCCACGCCATCACGAGCTCGACACCGCGCGCTTCATCGGCACCGCCGACTGCGTCATGACCCAGGACCCCGACGCCGGCTGGTTCAATCTCGGCGCCTACCGGTCGCAGGTCTATGACGGCAAGACGGTCGGCTGCCAGATCACCGAGGGCAAGCACGGCCGCATTCACCGCGACAAATATTTCGAGCGCGGCCAGCCCATGAAGGTGGTGATCCTGTGCGGGCAGGACCCGCTGTTGTTCCTGCTGGCGTCGAGCCCACTGCCCGAGATCAGCGAATTGGATATCGCGGGCGGGCTGCGCGGCGAGCCGATCGACGTGGTGCGGGGTCCCTTCACCGGATTTCCGATCCCGGCCGATTGCGAGATCGCGCTCGAGGGCGAGACCGTGCCGGGCCAGGTGCGCCCCGAAGGACCGTTCGGCGAGTGGATGGGCTACTACTCGGACGACACGGTGCCGCGTCCCTACGTCAACATAAAGACCATCCTCTACCGCAACGACCCGATCCTCTGTTGTGCCCCCCAGCACAAGCCGGTGGACGAGACCGGCCTCCTCAAGGGCATTGCCGGCGCGGCGCAGATCTGGCGCGCGCTCGATGCCTGCGGGGTGCCTGAGGTGCTCGGCGTGTGGAACCACGAGGCCGGCCCGGCAACACGCTTCACCGTCATCCAGATCCGCCAGCGCTATCCGGGCCATGCCCGCCAGGCCCTGCACGTGGCGGCGTCCTGCCAGGGCGGCGCCTATGCGGGCAAATGGACCGTGGTGGTGGACGAAGACGTGGACGCCGGCGAGCTCGATCAGGTGCTGTGGGCCATGTGCACGCGGTTCGATCCCAAGGACGACATCGATCTCATCCAGAAGGCCTGGGCTTCCAAGCGCGATCCGCTCTTCCTGCCCGGCAACTTCAACAACCGCATCCTGGTCGACGCCTGCATTCCCTACGACAAGAAGCTCGCCGGCACCTTCCCGGTGGTGGTCGATGTCAGCCACGATCTGCGGGGCAAGCTGAAGGCCAAGTTCCCGCATATTTTCGGGACGATGTGAGCGAGTTCGGATGATTGATCCTCACCGTCAGGGACGCAGAACGTTTCACTCCTTCTCCCCTCGGGGGAGAAGGTGGGATGAGGGCGCTCCGGCGGTGCGATTTCGGAATCATCGTAGCTCCCTCACCCCACCCTCTCCTCTCCGGGGCGAGGGAGTGAAGCGCCGTGCCTGCCTCACTCAAGCAAAAATCGCGCTTGCCGCTGCCATCGCCATCCTGATCTCCGTCCCACCCGCCGCCACGGCCGCCGGGGTCGAGGACTTCTACAAGGGCCGTACCGTCTCGATCATCATCGGCTACAGCGTCGGCGGCGGCTACGACACCTACGGGCGGCTCTTGGCGCGCTATCTCGGCGAGCATATTCCGGGCCGGCCCAATGTGGTGCCGCAGAACATGCCGGGGGCCGGCAGCATCAAGGCGGCCAACTACATCTACGGGGTGGCCGCCAAGGACGGCGCCGCGATCGGCACCTTCGGCCGCACTATCCCGGTGGCGCCGCTGCTGGCGGCCGCCGGTGCGGCGTTCGACGGCACCAAGTTCACCTGGCTCGGCAGCATCTCCAAGGACACCAGCCTCTGCGTCACCTCGGCCAAGTCCGAGATCAAGACCTGGGCCGACTTTCTCGCCAAGCCGTCCACGCTCGGCGGCGAGGGCGCCGGCGCCGATCCGGACGTGTTCGCGCATCTCTACAAGAACGTGTTCGGCGCCAAGTCCAGGCTGGTCACCGGCTATCCGGGAACCAACGACGTCGCGCTCGCCATGGAGCGCCAGGAGATCGACGGCTTCTGTGGCCTGTCCTGGAGCACCTTGAAGAGCCGCCATCCAGAGTGGCTCGCCAACAAGTCGATCAACATCATCGTGCAGGCCGCCCTGAAGAAGGAGCCGGAGCTGCCGGACGTGCCGCTCGCCACCGATCTCGCCACCAATCCGGAGCAGCTTCAGATCGTCAAGCTGGTGCTGGTGAGCCAGGAGATGGCACGGCCGTTCGCGGCACCGCCGGGCCTGCCGGCCGACCGCAAGGCCGCCCTGATCTCGGCCTTCGAGCAGACCGTGAAGGATCGCGCCTTCCTGGCTGAGGCCAAGACGCAGGTGCTCGACGTCGATCCGGTCAGCGCCGCCGAGATCGATTCCCTGCTGGCGGAGGTCTATGCGACTCCCAAGAGCGTCACCGACAAAGCCGCCAAGGCCACCACGGCGGAATGACAATTCATCCGACGGAAAACAGATTTTCATGTCATCGCTGATCGGATCGCGCGTTTCCCGCATCGAGGATGATGCCCTGTTGCGCGGGCGCGGGCGCTTTGTCGACGACATCGTGGTGCCGGGCGTTCTGCATGTGGCGTTCGTGCGCAGCCCACATCCCCATGCGCTCATCCGTTCGGTCGCGAGATCGGCCGCGCTGGCAGCGCCGGGCGTCCATGCGGTGCTCACCCTCGACGATCTGGCGCCGGTCATGGCGCAGCGGCGCATGCTGCGGCACTCGAATTCCGGAACGCCGCTCGACCGCGTCTGGGCCTTCGCGCTCGCCGACGGCGAGGTCTCCTATGTGGGCGAGGCGGTCGCCCTGGTGGTGGCAAACGACCGCTATCTCGCCGAGGACGCGGCCGCGCTGGTCGAGATCGACTATGAGACGCTGCCGGCGGCCGCCGATGTCCGCAGGGCCGCGCAACCGGATGCCCCCACCGTCCGCCGCGAGCTCAAATCCAATGTCATCGCCTCCTACCGGGTCGCCTTTGGGGACGTCGAGGCCGCGTTTGGCAGCGCGGCGCATGTGCTGCACGAGGATTTCTGGCAGCATCGCGGCGCCGGCCATTCGATCGAGGGCCGCGGCATCCTGGTCGAGTTCCGCGGCGCTGACGATTCGCTGACCGTCTGGGCTTCGACCCAGAAGGCCCACGATCTACGCCAATCGCTCACGGTGCTGCTCGACCTGGAGGAGTCACGGTTGCGGGTGGCGGCGCCCGATATCGGCGGCGGCTTTGGCCCCAAGCTCTGCGTCTATCCAGAGGACGTCGCCGTGGTGGTGGCGGCGAAATTGCTCGAGCGCTCACTCAAATGGATCGAGGACCGTCGCGAGCACTTCACCAATGCGGTGCAGGAGCGAGACCAGTATTGGTCGATCGACATCGCGGCCGACGCGCACGGCAAGGTGCTCGGCATTCGTGGCCGCCTGCTGCACGATCTCGGCGCCTATGCGCTCCAGGACGTCAACCTGCCCTACAACTCGGCCTCCACGCTGACCGGCCCCTATATGATCCCGGCGCTCGCCATGGAGGTGACGGTCGCGGCCACCAACAAGACGCCGGTCTCCTCGGTGCGCGGCGCCGGCTATCCGCAGGCGGCTTTCGCCATGGAGCGGCTGATGGACCGCCTCGCGCGCGAGCTCGAGCTCGACCGCGCCGAACTGCGAAGGCGCAACCTCATTCCGCCGGAGAAGATGCCCTACAAGAAACCGCTCAAGACCCGCGCCGGCGCCAATGTGCAATACGACAGCGGCGACTATCCGGCCTGCCAGGCCGACGTGCTGGCCGCCGCCGGTTGGAACGATTTCCCGCGCCGGCAGAGTGAGGCGCGCGCCGGCGGCCGCTACCTCGGCATGGGCCTGTCCCATGGCCTCAAGGGCACCGGGCGCGGCCCGTTCGAGTCGGGTCTGGTGCGGGTATCGCCGACCGGGCGGGTCACGGTGTTCACCGGCGCCGCCGCCATCGGCCAGGGGCTGTGCACCGCGCTGGCGCAGATTTGCGCCAGCGAGCTCGGCATTCGCCCGGAGGACGTCACCGTGCTGCCGGGCGATACTGCGGGCGTGTCGCTGGGGCTCGGCGCCTTTGCCAGCCGGCAGACCGTCACCGCCGGCAATTCGGTGCTGCTGGCCGCGCGCGCGGTCGCCGACAAGGCCAAGAAGCTCGCCAGTCATGTGCTCGAAGCGGCCGAGCACGATCTCGAGATCGCCGACGGCGAGGTGCGGGTGATCGGCGCCCGCCAGCTATCGGTCAAGCTCGGCGAGCTCTCGCGTATCTTGCGCGGCGCGCCCGGCTACGGCTTTCCCCCCGGCATGGAGCCGGGGCTCGAGGCCGACCGGCAATTCCGCATCGACGATCTGGCCTACGCCAACGGCTGCCACGTGGTCGAGGTGGACGTCGACGTGGAAACCGGCGAGGTGCGCATCGTCAGATACTACGCACTGCAGGATTCCGGAAACCTGATCAATCCGATGATCGTGGACGGCCAGGTCCATGGCGGCATCGCGCACGGGATCGGCAACGCCTTGTTCGAATGGATGGGCTACGACGACAGCGGCCAGCCGCTCACCACCACCTTCGCGGACTACCTGCTGCCGACCGCGACCGAGCTGCCGATGCTCACGACGCTTTATCGGCAATCCCCCTCACCGCTCAATCCCCTGGGCGTGAAAGGCGTGGGCGAGGTCGGCACCATCCCGGCGGCGGCGGCGATCAGCGCCGCGGTCGAGGACGCGCTCACGCCGTTCGGGGTGCACATCGACCAGGTCCCCATCATGCCGCACAAGCTGGTGGAGCTGATCGCGTCCGCACGCCAGGCGCGTGGGCATTGATTCCGTTTCTGAACTGGCGCACCCACATTGTCATTGCCGGGCTTGTCCCGGCAATCTCGGCAAGGATGGCAGGGCTGTGCCGACCTAAGCGAGATGGCCGGGACGTCAGGGCGGTTGCGCCCGTCTCGACGGGCTATGCGCGCCGTGACACAGAAAAACCGTCGGGTATCGGAAGACATTGAGGAATCGGAATGGGTGAATTTGCTATTGGGCAAGGCGTTCCGCGCTTCGAGGATCCGCGGCTGGTGCGGGGCGAAGGGCGCTATGTGGGCGACATCGCGTTGCCCGGCATGGCGTTCGGCCATGTGCTGCGCTCGCCGCACGCCCATGCGCGGGTTCGCGGGGTCGATGTCGGCCGGGCCCGGGCGGCGCCCGGCGTGCTGGCGGTGCTGACCGGGGCGGATTGGCAGGCATCCGGATTCGGCGATCTGCCGGTGCCGGGCGGCCTGAAGCGGCGCGACGGCTCGCCGCTCTACCGGCCGGCGTTTCCGGCGCTGGTGACGGATCGCGTGCGCTGGGTCGGTGACTATGTGGCGTTCGTGGTCGCCGAGACCATCCATCAGGCCTTGGATGCGGCCGAGCTGATCATGGTCGACTACGAGCCGCTGCCCGCCATCACTTCGGCCATCGACGCGACCGCCCCAGGCGCCCCGCTGGTGTTCGACGATTGTCCCGACAACATTTGCTTCGTGCAATTGGAGGGCGACAAGGCAGCGACCGATGCCGCCTTCGCGCGGGCCGCGCACGTGGTCAAGCATCGGCTGGTGATCAACCGCGTCACCGCCGCCAGCATGGAGCCGCGCGGCTCGATCGGCATCCATCATCCGGCGGAGGGCCGATACACCATCCATACCACGCTGCAGCGCGCCCACACGTTCCGCGAGGAGCTGGCCCGCAACGTGTTGCGGCTCCCCGAGAACAAGCTGCGCGTCGTCGCCGGCGATATCGGTGGCAGCTTCGGCATGAAGTCGGCGGTCTACAACGAGGTCGGCCTGGTGCTGCTCGCCGCCAAGGTCACCGGGCGGCCGGTCAAATGGATGAGCACCCGCTCCGAGGCGTTTCTGGGCGACGCCCAGGCGCGCGACAACGTCACCGATGCCGAGCTCGCGCTCGACCGCGACGGTAATTTCCTGGCGGTGCGGGTGAAGACCATCGCCAATCTGGGCGCCTATCTGCAGGTCGGCGGCCAAACCTTCATCTCCAATATCGGAACGCTGGCGGGCGTCTACCGCACCCCGGCGCTGCATGCCGATATCACCGCGGTGTTCACCCACACCAATCCGGTGCGGCCCTATCGGGGCAATGGCCGGCCGGAAGCCGCCTATGTGATCGAGCGGCTGGTCGATCTCGCGGCCGATCAGCTCGGCCTCGATCCGGTGGAGCTGCGCCGGCGCAACACCATTCCGCCGGACGCCATGCCGTTCCGCACCGGCCTGACCTTCACCTACGACAGCGGCGAGTTCGCGCAGAACATGGACATGGCGCTCAAGCTGGGCGATTTCGCCGGCTTCGAGGCGCGGCGCGCACAATCTCACAAGCGCGGCAAGCTGCGCGGCATCGGCATCTCCAACACCATCGAGAAGGCCGCGGCGCCGAGCTACGAAGGCGCCGAGATCAGGTTCGACCGCTCCGGCGCCGTGACGCTTCTGTCCGGCACCATCAACCAGGGCCAGGGCCACGAGACCGCATTCAAGCAGATCGTGTGCGACCGGCTCGGGCTCGATCCGCACGAGGTGGTGTATCTGCAGGGCGATACCGACCAGGTCTCGTTCGGCGAAGGCACCGGCGGCTCCCGCTCGGGCACCATCGGGGGCTCCGCTTTTCTGCTGGCGACCGACAAGATTCTGGTCAAGGCCAAAGCGCTTGCCGCCCATATCCTGAAGGTTCCGCTCGACGATACCAAATTCGCCGATGGCATCTTCTCGAGCCCCAAGACCAACCAGACCGTCACCATCAACGAGGTCGCCAAGGCCGCTGCGGTGCCGGCGAAGCTGCCCAAAGGCATGGAGCCGGGCCTGGTCGCGACCGCGGTGTTCAATCTCGAGATGGAGAACTATCCCAACGGCTGCCACGTCTGCGAGCTGGAGATCGATCCCGATACAGGCCGGGTCGAGATCATGCGCTACAGCGTGGTCGACGATGTCGGCACCGTGATCAACCCGTTGCTGGTGCACGGCCAGATCGTGGGCGGCGTCGCTCAGGGTGTGGGCCAGATCCTGATGGAGGACATCGCCTTCGACGCCGATTCCGGCCAGCTCATCAGCGGCTCGTTCATGGACTACGCCATGCCGCGGGCCACCGATCTCAGCAGCGTCCAGGTCAAGAGCAATCCGGTGCCGACCCCGACCAACCCGCTCGGCGTCAAAGGCTGCGGCGAGGCCGGCTGCGTCGGCGCCATGCCGGCGGTCGCCAATGCGATCGTGGATGCGCTCTCCGGGCTCGGCATCCGACACATCGAGATGCCGGCGACGCCGGAACGAATCTGGCGCGCGATCAACAATTCACGCAGCGAGACCGATCGGCCGCAGGCGTAAGCACCGCCGTCCTGGAACGGAGAGACGGGCGCGGGCCGATCCGTCCGGCGCGCCCTGGGCAGAAACGCGTTGGCGTTCCGGCTTCGCGCAAACCAGCTTGTCGACTTGGCACGCGCGCGCAGAAAATTGCCTGGGTTGGGTGACATCAACCTCAACCCAACAACCGAATCTGCATACCTCATAATTTATAAAGCGGAGATTCACGAATCGCAATTATGCTGGTGGCTCGCACACGCTGTGGAAACGCCGGGGATCTAAGCGTCCTGAAATCGATACGAGCGAGGCTCCACATGAACAAGACGATCTGGCTTGCTGTCGCCACCACAGTCGCCCTGTTGGCTCCGGCCCTCACCTGGGCGGCCGGGCCCGAAAGCTGGTTCGAGCGGCAGACCCTCAATCCCACCACCATGCAAAGGCTGAACGTCGGCTGGAATTCCTGCTGCCTCGGCTCCGAGGTCGTCAAGACCCAATTCCGCGTCGACAAGACGACCAACGGCGACGAATGGTACTACCTCAAGGACGGCGCGTGGAAACGCGTACCCGACGACACGATCCACTGGGGCAGGCACGCCCCCGGCGGCCAAGCTACCCTCTTCGTGTACTTCATGACCGGGGAAGAGACCTGCTTCTACCCGCCCCAAGAGGGGATTTGATCGCGCAACTCCGCATCCCAGTCGCCTTAACCAGCGCCACTATCCGTGGCCCGCCGCTTGGCCGAGAAGCGACGGGCTATGCGTTCGCCTGCCCGGCGGCTGGATGCGGCAAGCGCAGGCTTGACACGTGACCATTTAGTCACCTATTGTCCACGGCATGGACGACGTGTTCAGAGCGCTTGCAGATCCCACACGCCGAAGCCTGCTGGACGCGCTGTTCCGGCAGGACGGGCAGACGTTGAGCGCGCTCGAGGCGCAGCTGCCGATGACGCGGTTCGGCGTCATGAAGCATCTCAAGGTGCTGGAGGAAGCCGGCCTGATCGTGGCCCGGCGGCAGGGGCGCGAGAAGCTGCACTTCCTCAACGCCGTCCCGATCCGGCTCATCCACGACCGTTGGGTGAGCAAATACGCCGGGCGTTGGGTCGCGGCGTTGAGCGACCTCAAACAGAGATTGGAGAGTACCATGATCAAAGTCTTCGAGATCTACATCAAGACGACACCCGAGCGCCTCTGGCAGGCGATCACCGACACCGAGATGCGGCGCAAATACACCTTCGGGGCCGTGGTCAGCTCGGACTGGACGCCGGGCTCCCGCTACCAGGGCGTCGGTCACGGCACGCCGATCTTCGAGGGCGAAAATCTGGAGGTCGATCCGCCGCGCCGGCTGGTGCAGACCTTTCGGGCCATGTGGGGCGAAGACGTCAGAAACGAGGGAACCTCGCGGGTGACCTGGGAGATCGAGCCGATCGGCGATTCATGCCGCTTGGTGGTCACCCACGATCAGCTGCGCGAGGACGCCAACAACCAGCTCTACGGCGGCTGGCCGATGGTGCTCTCCGGCCTCAAGACATTGCTCGAGACCGGCGAGATTCTCACGACGCCTGGATCGCTGCGATGGTTGCAGCAGGACCCACAATCGGCCGCGTGAGCGTGACGCCCCGCATCCTGGTCTCGCCAGGGCTCGTCGCCTCTATCAGAGCCGCGGTTCCAGGCCCGAATAGAGAAGAGAGCGGTCGCGCCCCGCGGGCTATCGATGTGCCTCGAAATATTCCGCGAGTGCCCGCGCCTGATTGTGCTCCACATCGCGCGCCGAATACAGCAGCGTGACCCGCCCGCGCGCGCAAAGGGCGCGCAGCTTGACGACCGCATCGGGATTGCGGTCAAGCTCCGCGGCATAACGCGTGCAGAACTGTTGCCACCGCTCAACCCGATGGTCGAACCATTTGCGCAGCTCCGTGCTCGGGGCGATCTCCTTGAGCCAAATCGCATCCTTCAGCGTCGCCTTGCTGATCCCGCGGGGCCACACGCGATCGACCAGAACGCGTTGCCCGTCGCCGGCGGAGCGCGGCTCATAGACCCGCTTGATTTGCATATCCGACATGGCGGAGCGACCCATCAAACGCCGATTCTGGATGCGGCTGGCTGCACCGCAGAATTCTCGACCGGACGGCGCTCTGCAAGACGGGCGCTGGATTGAGGGTCGTGCGTCGGCAGATAGACGGTCGGGCTTGTCCGCGCCAAGCGCTTGATCGCATCCAGGGTCGCGCAGGCGGTGCGCTCGTCGGCGCTGACGCCATCAAGCAACAATCGGTCGTCATAGGAGGCATCGCCCGCCAGAAAGAGCGTGGTGTCGCCGTCCTGCAGCAGCACTGAGAGATGGCTGGCGGTGTGGCCGGGCGTGGCGACCGCGACGACGTCGCCGGCCTTGGTCAAGCGCCGGCTGGCGGCGAAGGGGCCGAACGGCTCGGCCGCGAGCGCGAGCGGCGCCGGATCGAACCACGCCGGCCAGCGGTGAGGAATGTAGCCGCGCATGCGGCCGAGCCACCCTCCGGCGGTGCGCAACTCGCCGGGAGCGACCAGGATTTTGCTGTGGGGAAAATGTGCGAGCCCGCCGTCGTGATCCATGTGTAAATGGGTGAGGACGACCTGCTTCACATCGCGCGGCCCGATGCCGAGCGCGCGCAACTGCGGCCCAATCTCCTCCTCGGGCTCGATGCGGAACGTGACCTCCCAGCGCACATAGGGATGCAGCGATTTGCCGCTGTCGCGCAGATGCGCGCCTTGCCCGGTATCGACCACCATGACGCCTTCGTCATGCTCGATGACCCACGCATAAGTGGGCAGCCAAGCGGTCCAGGTCGAATCGGTGAAAATGGCCAGCCGCCGCGGCAGGCCGTGCCCGCGCCCCGCGGCCTGCGCGTTCTTGATCCTGACAGAGCCGGTCTGGATGGCATGCACCTTCATGGCGATCCTCCCGTGTTCCACCGCCCGCGCCGGACACCCTGACCGGTAGCAGCCACCAGGCCCCGTAGGACGACTCGCCGGCGCTCGAACCGTTCCACCGGTTCCAACGCGCATGGCAGCGCCACCATCGGTGCCGACAGCAGAGCTGCCTGGCAGGAGGGGTCGAACCGCCTGGTTTTCAAGCCGTGACGAGCATCAAGGCCTCCGCCAGATCGAGCATGCGCGGCTGTTGCCCGTCGAAATAAACCAGGCGCAGGCGTTTACGGCGGGAAACCATGCGGGCCGGCAGCGGGTCGTAACGGAACGAGCCGCCGCCCAGATGGGGCGTGATCGATCCGACGTCGGCGACGCTATCGACTTCGACCCGCAACAGCGCGAGCTTGGCGCCGTCGGCGGCGGTGCCTTCGAACGGTACCTGGGCGAGCCGCAAGAAGCTCGTCAGGTCGCTGGCGCCGAGAAAACCCTCCACGAAGGCGGCCTCGACCAGGTCGAGATCGGGCTCGGCACGCGGAAGCGCCTCGCCGGCAGGAGCAGCGTCGCGGTGCGGCGTCTGCCACTGCACCGGCCGCCGCGGCTCACCCGAATGGTTGTGGCCGATGCCGGCCGGCGCGGTGGCGAGCGTGCCGCCGGCGCCGTTGGAATGACCGTGGAGATGATCGTGCGCGTGTCCGCCATGCATGGCCATTACCTCAATAGGATACGGGTTTGTCGATCAGGTGCTTGTGCGAGCCGAGCTTGCCGTGCGCCACCATGGATCCGAGCGCCTCGACCACCACCCGCACCCCCACCAGCGCGGTGATGTCCGAGGTATCGTAGGGCGGCGAGACCTCGACCACCTCGAAGCCGCAGAGGCCCGCCGCCGCCACCATACCCAGCAGCTTCAAGGCTTCGCGCGGCAGGAAGCCGCCGGGCTCCGGCCAGCCGGTGCCGGGCACGAAGCCGCAATCCAGCAAATCCACATCGAACGAGATGTAGACCGCATCGGCATCCTTCCAGGCCAGCTCGAGCGCGATCTCGGCGGTCTTCTCCAGGCCGAGCTTCTCGATGTCCTCGATAGTGAGCACATTGGTGCCGCGCTTGCGCGCCTCCTGAACGCCGGCGCGCGGCACCTGCCAGCCACCGATGCCGAGCTGCACCAGGTTGGAGGCCGGCACATTCGGCAGATTGGTCGCCCAGTACCAGGGGGTTGTGTGCATCCGCTCGTCGAGATCCTTCTCCTGGATGTCGATGTGGCGATCGAAATGCACGATGCCGATCCGCTTGGAGGTACATTGGGCTATGCCGCGCACGCAGGGAAACCCGATCGAGTGATCGCCGCCGAGCATCACCGGAAGCGCGCCGGAGGAGAACACATGGGAGACGCCGCGCGTGATCTGGTCGAAGCTCTTCTCCAGATTGGCCGGAATGGTGAATACGTCGCCGGCGTCGCACAATGTCATCTGCTCGCGCAGATCGACGCCGAGCTCGTAGTTGTAGGGCGTGTAGAGCGCCGAGATGCGGCGGATGCCTTGCGGTCCAAAGCGGGTTCCGGGCCGATAGGTGGTGCCGGAATCGAACGGGATGCCGATTACCGCCGCGTCGTATTTGCCGACGTCGCGCACGTTCTCCACATACGGCGCCTTGAGGAAGGTGTTGATGCCGGCGAAGTGTGGCAGCTCGCCGCGCGAGAAGGTCGGGATGCTGCGGTCGGTCAGGCATTCGGCGCCGGGCAGCCCCATGTCGAGCGCCCATTTCTGCTCCTTGCGCCAGCCCTGCTCGGCGAGCTTGCCTTCGGCGTCGGCCGCCTTCCAGCCCTGTGTCGCCAACCGATCGAAGTCGGGATGATGGCGGCGGACGCGCCGCGGCGGCGGCCTGAGCCCGGCCTTGGGCGAGTATCGCATGGAATGACGGAAGGTCATGAAGCCGCTCCTCTGGGTTGCTTGGCGCCGCCGGTGAAGGGATGCACCGGCGGAATCACGGCCGCGATCAGATGCATCTTGCCAGAGGTCACGCCGCGGCGCGACGTCATCTCGTCGGCGATCATCTGCAGCTTCCGCGCCGGACCCTGTACCAGGATCACCTCCATGGTCTGATTGTGCATGAGATGGACGTGCAGCGATGAGACCACCTCGTCGATGTATCGGAACTGGAGATCGGCCAGCTGCTTCTGCAGGCCGGGCACCGAGTTCTTGTAAAACAGCGCGACGATGCCGACCATGACGTCGTCGCCCTGGTCGCATTTGTGCTCCAGTAAAAACTGGTGAAGCATGTCGTTGACCGCCTGCGAGCGGCTTTCGAAGCCACGCGCTTCGACCATGCGATCGAGGTCGCTCAGCATATCCTCGGGCAGCGATATGCTGATCCGGCTGACCGGCCGGCTCTTGGGGAGCGCACGCATGCTCAGCTCCTAATCCACATTGTCGGAGACATCGGTGAGGCGCGCCACCATGGCGTAGCTCTCGGCCTCCTCATCATCGTCGGACTTGGACTGGTGGATCAGCTCCTCGAGCCGAGCCTTGGTGGCGAGGAAGGCCGGCGAGATCAGCTGCGCCGCGCTGCGCGGCCGCGGCACCGGCACCTCAATCAGCTCGCGCACCTCGCCCGGATGCGCGGAGAGCACCAGGATGCGATCGGCGAGGAAGATCGCCTCGTCGAGATCGTGGGTGATGAACACGATAGTGATGTCGATCTTGCGCCAGATTTCGAGCAGATGCGCCTGCATGCGGCAGCGCGTCTGCGCGTCGAGCGCGCCGAACGGCTCGTCCATCAAGAGGATGCGCGGCTGATTGGCCAGCGCCCGCACGATCGCCACCCGCTGCTTCATGCCGCCGGAGAGCTGGTGCGGATAGGCGTCGGCGAACCGCTCGAGCCCAATCAGCGCCAGCCATTGCAGCGCCTGCTGCTCGGACTCGTCTTTGCCGCGGCCGTTGACCTCGAGACCGAACATCACGTTCTTCTTGACCGTCAGCCATGGAAACAGCGTGTAACCCTGGAACACCATGCCGCGGTCGCTGCCCGGCTCGGTCACCGCCTTGCCCTGGAGCAGGACCTGCCCCGAGCTCATCTCCTCCAGGCCGGCCAGGATGCGCACCAGCGTGGTCTTGCCGCAGCCCGACGGCCCGACGATGCAAAGGAACTCGCGCCGGTGGGTGGTGAAGTTGATGTCGTTGAGCGCGGTGGTCAGGCGCCCCCCTGAGCCGAAGAGCTTGTTGAGATGCTGCACGTCCAGGATGACCTCACGTGCCTTCAGACGATCGAAGCGCGCCCGCACCTCCGGGGTCTGCTCGAGATGGGACGGCAGGATTGCCGCAGTGGTGAGCTGATCCATCTGCAGATCCTTCAGCTGCTCTTCTCGAGCGAGCGATCCCACGGGAAGAACCGGCGGCCGAGCAGCGCCAGGGTCATGTCGGTCCCCACCCCGATGATGCCGATGATGATGATCGCCGCATACACATTGGCGAAATGCTGATAGCGCGCCTGCAGCGTGATGAACCAGGTGATGCCGGAGGTCGTGCCGATGAGCTCGGCGACGATCAGGTAGGTCCACGCCCAGCCGAGCAGGATGCGCTGGTCGCGATAGAGATCGGGCAGGATTCCCGGGATGACGACGCGGGTGAGCAGCTTGGCGTTCCGAGTGCCGAGGGTGAGGGCGGCCTCCACCAGCGCGACATCCAGCTTGCGGGTGGTATTGGCGATGATCAGGACCTGCTGGAACAGGGTGCCGATGACGATGATGGTTATCTTCGGACCGTCATAGATGCCCAGGATGGCGACCGCGAGCGCCCCGAAGGCCGGCGCCGGCAGATAGCGGAAGAACTCGATGAAGGGCTCGTTCAGGCGCGAGAGCACCCCGTAGGTCCCGCACAGCACCCCGAGCGGCACCCCGATGATGGAGGAAATCACGAACCCCCAGAAGATGATCTGGATGCTGTGCCAAAGGCTTTGATGCAGCCATTGGCCGTCCCGCGACACCGGCGGCGAGGTGAACGAGGAGTAAAGCGCGATCGCCACCTCATGCGGAGCCGGAAGGTAGACCGGATTGGTCGGATAGCCTTCCGGCGGCACTTTGTCGTCGGTGCGCGCGTCGGTCACCGCCTCCTCGAAGGCATCCCGGTCCATCCGCATGCCGCGCTCGAGATACTCGACCGCGCCCGGCTTGGTGATCAGGACCTGCGGATGCCACACCGCCGGGATGTAGCTGACGATGCACCACAGCAGGATCGGCAGCACGAAGGACAGGCATCCCAGCACCCGTCTCGCGCCGGGCGACAACGGTTTGAGAACTTGCAGCCACCTTGTTTTCATGACCCGGTCTTGCCTGGTGGCGGTGCGCAGCCTCCCTTCCCGCGAGTCGGGAAGGGAGGGATTCGCGGTGCTATTGGCCGTTGGTCAGCGATGGATCGATATAGCTGTTGATATCCTGCGCCTGCTTGTAGACGTCGTTGGCCACGTTGAACTCGTCGGCGATCTTGGACGACCCGTAGAGCGAGGCGAGCCCGTCGGCCTTCTTGAGTACCTTCTTGCCTTCCGCCACGTCGATGAGATGGGTGCCCTTGATCAGCGGCTTGAAGTCTTCCGGCGTCAGCTCGACGCGCGCCGCCATGATCTTGATGGCATCGTCCTGGGTCTTGGGATCGTTGATATAGTGGACCACCTTGTCCCAGACGCCGATCAGCTTGATCCAGTCGGCGCGGTGCGCATTGAGGCTGGCCGGGCTGACCGCCAGCACGTCATAGATCAAGCCGGGCGCCTGCGAGGATGTGTAGATCGGGTGCGAGCCGGGCGAGCCCTTCATGGCCTGGCCGGAGATCGGCTGCCAGGCGCCGATCGCCGAGACCTGGCCGGAGGCGAGGACCTGCGGGGTCTCGTTGGTCTTGGCGTTCACCAGCTTGACGTCCTTCTCCTTCATGCCGGCGCCTTGCAGCGCGTGCAGCAGCAGCAGGTGCTCGACCAGGCCGACCTCGATGCCGATCTTCTTGCCCTTGAGATCCTTGAGGCTCTTGATGCCGGGCTTGGCGACGATCATGTCGTTGCCGCTCGAATAGTCGGTCAGCATCACCATGATGCCCTTGCCGCCGCCGGCGCCGGTGACCAGCGTGTCGCCGTTGGTCATCAGGTTGGCGTCGAGCTTGCCGGCCGTGAAGGCATCCATCGAGGCCGAGTAGTCGAACCACTCGAACGTAAGATCGAGGCCGGCTTCCTTGATCCAGCCCTTGTCGATGGCGACCTGCCAGGCCACCCACCCGGGCCAATCGCTGTATCCGACCGTGAGGGGCGCCGCCGCAGCCGGCCGCACCGCGATCGATGCCAGGCCCAGAACCAAACCGATCGTCCATCCGAAGTTCGTTTTGCGGCTCATCACAGCCTCCTGGTTTGAGTAATACGAAATGTCAAAGGCGTATTACTGGAGAGCAAAGCCTGTGCCAGGACGCGGCGGGCCGGATTCCTGCGGAAATTCAATGTGTATCGTTTCAAATCGGGGTGTTGGGGCGCCCGAGCTGCTCGCAAAGCAAGCGCCCGATGCTCAGCTTCGCCCAATCGGTACCCATTGGCGGCGGGCAGGTAACCGAGGCATCCCAATTTTTTTCGAGCTGTCGGACAGGATCAGCGGGCGCGGGCGCAAGCGCCGGGCGATGCCTGAGATTGCATCAACAAATCCTCTCGCCCCGCTGAAAACCGATCCAGGTTATACAAAATGAACTTTACGCACAAAATTTAGGCGAACAGCTGTCGTCATGGGCTCGGTGGCTGCCGTTTCGTTGGGCAACGCCCGAGCGAATCCACGATAGCCTCTCGCAACCAGCCACTTACAGCATCGCGCGGCCTTGGCACGGTCTTTGCGACTTTCGGCCCATGCGAGGCGGCACGGGGCCGATCGCGGGGCGTCAAAAAACGAGGTATGGCGATGTTTGCATCCATCGGAGCGGTCGCGCGACGACCGCGGGTTGGTCCTTGGCTGGCGGCGGCGGCGGCGGTGCTGGGCGTTGTGGCGGCGCCGGCCGCGCAGGCGCAGGACACCATCAAGATCGGCATTCTGCATTCGCTCTCCGGCACCATGGCGATCAGCGAGACCACGCTCAAGGACGTGATGCTGATGCTGATCGAGGAGCAGAACAAGAAGGGCGGCGTGCTGGGCAAGAAGCTGGAGGCGGTGGTGGTCGATCCGGCCTCGGACTGGCCGAAGTTCGCCGAGAAGGCGCGCGAGCTCATCACCAAGGACAAGGTCTCGGTGGTGTTCGGCTGCTGGACCTCGGTGTCGCGCAAGTCGGTGCTGCCGGTGTTCAAGGAGCTCGACAGCATCCTGTTCTATCCGGTGCAGTATGAGGGCGAGGAGAGCGAGCGCAACGTGTTCTACACCGGCGCCGCCCCCAACCAGCAGGCCATTCCGGCGGTCGACTACCTGATGAAGGAGGAGAAGGTGAAGCGCTGGGTGCTGGCCGGCACCGACTACGTTTATCCGCAGACCACCAACAAGATCCTCCATGCTTACCTCAACCAGAAAGGGGTCAAGGACGAGGACATCATGACCAACTACACGCCGTTCGGGCATTCCGACTGGCAGACCATCGTGTCGGACATCAAGAAGTTCGGCTCGGCCGGCAAGAAGACCTCGGTGGTGTCGACCATCAACGGCGACGCCAACGTGCCGTTCTACAAGGAATTGGGCAACCAGGGCATCAAGGCGACGCAGATCCCGGTGGTGGCGTTCTCGGTCGGCGAGGAGGAGCTGGCCGGTCTCGACACCAAGCCGCTGCTCGGCCACCTGGCGGCCTGGAACTATTTCGAATCGATCAAGTCGCCGCTCAATGCCGAGTTCATCAAGGGCTGGCACAGCTTCATCAAGAACGACAAGCGCACCACCAACGACCCGATGGAGGCACATTTCATCGGCTTCAACATGTGGGTGAAGGCGGTGGAGAAGGCGAAATCGACCGATCCCGACAAGGTGATCGAGGCGCTGCCCGGCATCCAGGCGCCGAACCTGACCGGGGGCATGTCGACCATGCTGCCCAACCACCACATCACCAAGCCGGTCTATATCGGCGAGATCCGCGCCGACGGGCAGTTCAACGTGGTCTACAAGACCCCCGACCTGGTACCGGGCGCGGCCTGGTCACCGTACCTGGAAGGCTCCAAGGACCTGGTGGCCGATTGGGTGACGCTCAAGTGCGGCAACTACAACAAGGTGTCCAAGAAATGCGGCGGCGGCAGCTGATCCGGCCCGCCGCATCCGGTGCCGCATGACACCTTGAAACAGCGCGGAGGCGGTGCAACGCCGCCTCCGGCTTCTCCCACGCCGGAAATCAACATGCTGGGCTTCTGTCATCGCCTGCTGGCGCTCGTTTTCGCCTTGAGCATCCTGGCCGCGCTCGCGCCTGCGGCCAATGCCGGGCCCTACGAGGACGCGCTGGTACAATTCCTCACCGGCGACTTCGACGACACCACCATGGGCATCAACGGGGTCGCGGTCAGCGGGAGTCCGCTCGCACCCGCGGTGCTCGGTGCCCTGCAGGACGGGCGGCTCATGTTCAGCGCCACCGCCCAGAAGGTTTATTTCCAGGACAGCTCCGACCAGCTGCACGACGCCTTGACCGGCCAGCCGGTAACCGCGGGCTCGCCCGCCGATCTCGCCCCGGTCGAGATCAACAATCGTTTGCGGCGGGTGATCGAGGCAGCGCTCGGCGCCTTGACCCTGATGGTGGGCGATCGCGACAAGCGGCTTGAAGCCGCCCAGGCGGTATTCCAATCACGCGACGCGGCGGCGTTGCCGGCGCTCGACCAAGCCATCGCCAAGGAGACCGACGCGCGCGTCAAGCGGGCGCTCGTCGAGGCGCGCGCCGCCGTCGTGCTCAACCAGGACGACGCCTCGGACGCCGAGAAGATCGAGGCGGTCGGGGTGATCCGGGCTCGCGGCGACCAGGACGCGGTGGCGCTGCTGGCGAGCGTACCGGCGGACACCTCGTCGGCCGTCAAGAGGGCTGCCGCCGACGCCGTGGCCTCGATACAGAGCGGGCTGGCGATGTGGAGCGCGCTGCAGAACGCCTGGTACGGGCTCTCCCTCGGCTCGGTACTGGCGCTGGCCGCCATCGGGCTCGCCATCACGTTCGGGGTGATGGGCGTGATCAACATGGCGCATGGCGAGATGGTCATGCTCGGCGCCTACACCACCTTCGTGGTGCAGGAGCTGATCCGAACCAGAAATCCGGCGCTGTTCGACTATTCGCTCGCGATCGCTATTCCGCTCGCCTTCATGGTCTCGGGCGTGGTCGGCATCCTGGTCGAGCGCTGCATCATTCGCTTCCTCTACGGCCGGCCGCTCAACTCGCTGCTCGCCACTTGGGGGCTGTCGCTGATCCTGCAGCAGGCGGTGCGCACCGGCTTCGGCGCCAACAACCGCGAGGTCGGCGCGCCGTCGTGGATGAGCGGCGCCTTCGAGGTCGGTCACATGACCATCACCTACAACCGGCTGTGGATCATCGTGTTCACGTTCCTGGTATTCATCGGCCTGCTCGGGCTGTTGCGGCTGACCCGGCTCGGGCTCGAGATGCGCGCCGTCACCCAGAACCGGCAGATGGCAGCCGCCGTCGGCATCCGCACCGGCCGCATCGATGCGCTGACCTTCGGGCTCGGCTCCGGCATCGCTGGCATTGCCGGCGTCGCGCTCTCCCAGATCGACAATGTCAGCCCCAACCTGGGGCAGAGCTACATCATCAACTCGTTTATGGTGGTGGTGTTCGGCGGAGTGGGAAATCTCTGGGGCACGCTGGTCGGCGCCTTTACGCTCGGCATCGCCAACAAGTTCCTGGAGCCGTTTGCCGGCGCGGTGCTCGGCAAGATCACCATCCTGGTGCTGATCATCCTGTTCATCCAGAAGCGTCCACGCGGGCTGTTCGCCCTCAAGGGACGGGCGGTGGAAGCGTGACGCCGTTTCCGATCATCCGCACCCTGGACCGGGGCGGTCTCATCTTCATCGCGCTGCTGGGGGCCATCGCCGTGGTGGTGCCGGTGCTCAATCTGGCGCTGCCGCCAACCTCGCCGTTTAATGTGCCGACCTACTTCGTCTCGCTGTTCGGCAAATACCTCTGCTACGCGCTGTTCGCCATGGCGCTCGACCTGATCTGGGGCTATTGCGGCATCCTCTCGCTCGGTCACGGCGCTTTCTTCGCGCTCGGCGGCTATGCAATGGGCATGTACCTGATGCGGCAGATCGGCACCCGCGGCGTCTACGCCAACCCGGTGTTGCCGGACTTCATGGTATTCCTGAACTGGCAGGAGCTGCCGATCTATTGGTACGGCTTCCAGAGCTTTCCCTATGCGCTCTTGATGGTGGTGGCGGCGCCAGGGGTGCTCGCCTTCGTGTTCGGCTGGTTCGCGTTCCGCTCGCGGGTCACCGGGGTCTACCTCTCGATCATCACCCAGACGCTGACCTTCGCGCTGCTGCTCGGCTTCTTCCGCAACAATTTCGGCTTCGGCGGCAACAACGGGCTCACCGATTTCAAGGACATCCTCGGCTTCAACGTGCAGGCGCAGGGAACCCGCGCCGCTCTGTTCGCCATATCGACGCTCGCGCTGATGCTCGGCTTCATCATCTGCCGCGCCATCGTGGATTCGAAGTTCGGCAAGGTGCTGATCGCGATCCGGGACGCCGAATCCCGCACGCGCTTTCTCGGCTACCGGGTCGAGTCCTACAAGCTCGCCGTGTTCACCCTGTCGGCCTGCATGGCCGGGATCGCGGGCGCGCTCTACGTCCCGCAGGTCGGCATCATCAATCCGAGCGAATTCTCGCCCGCCAACTCGATCGAGGCGGTGATCTGGGTGGCGGTCGGCGGGCGCGGCACCTTGATCGGGGCCGTCTTGGGGGCGGTGCTGGTCAACTACGCCAAGACCTACTTCACCTCCGGCATCCTGGCCCCCTATTGGCTGTTCATGCTGGGCGGACTGTTCATCGCGGTGACCGTGCTGCTGCCGCGCGGCATCGTAGGCACGGCGCGCTATTGGATGGCGGAGCAGCGCGCCCACAAGGCGGCAGGCGAATCCTCGCTCGCCGCACCGGCGCCGCGGCCGGCCGAATGACGGGGAGCCCGATGGCCGAGCGCACCACCACGGCGATGCTCTATCTCGACGGGATCACGGTCTCGTTCGACGGCTTCCTGGCACTCAACAAGCTTTCGTTCGCGGTCGAGCCGGGCGAGATGCGCGCCATCATCGGTCCCAACGGCGCCGGCAAGACCACCATGATGGACGTGGTGACCGGCAAGACGCGACCCGACAGCGGCGATGTGGTGTTCGACGGCAGCCACGATCTCACCAAGCTCGACGAGAGCCAGATTGCCGAGCTCGGCATCGGGCGCAAGTTCCAGAAGCCGACGGTGTTCGAGATGCATACCGTCGAGGACAATATCCTCTTGGCGCTCAAGAGCGACCGCCGGCCGCGCGCTAGCTTGTTCTGGCGCGACACCCCGGAGTCCGACCGCCGCATCGACGACATTCTCCAGACCATCCGGCTGACCGGCGTGCGCGACCGCGTCGCCGGCGGCCTGTCGCACGGCCAGAAGCAATGGCTCGAGATCGGCATGCTGTTGGCGCAGGAGCCGAAAGTCCTGCTGGTCGACGAGCCGGTCGCCGGCATGACCGATGCCGAGACCCAGCAGACCGCCGAGCTGCTCAAGCACATCAACCGCGACCGCACCGTGGTGGTGGTCGAGCACGACATGGCTTTCGTGCGCGAGCTCGGCGTCAAGGTCACGGTGCTGCACGAAGGCTCCGTCATCGCCGAGGGATCGATCGACCAGGTATCGGAGAACGAGCGAGTGATCGATGTGTATTTGGGACGGTGAGAAGGAGGGGAAGGGCCGAATAGTGAAATGGTGAGTAGTGAGTAGTGGGTAAGCTGGATCCACCCCTTTTTTCACAACTCACCACTCACTACTCCCGCCCTCAAGGAAGCCACATGCTTGAAGCCAAAGCCATCGACCTGCACTACGGCGCCGCGCAGGCGTTGCGCTCCGTGTCGCTGACCGCGACGCCGGGCGAGGTGACCTGCGTGCTGGGACGCAACGGCGTCGGCAAGACCAGCTTGTTGCGCGCCCTGGTCGGACAGCGTCCGATCAGCAAGGGAGCGATCGTCTTCGATGGTCACGACATCACCAAGCTGCGGCCGTTCGAGCGGGCCCGTGCCGGCATCGCCTATGTGCCGCAGGGCCGCGAGATCTTTCCGCTGCTTACCGTCGAGGAAAATCTCAAGACCGGGTTTGCGCCGCTCAAGCGCGACCTGCGCACGATTCCCGACGACGTATTCTCGCTGTTCCCGGTGCTGAGCGATGTGCTCGGCCGGCGCGGCGGCGATCTCTCGGGCGGGCAGCAGCAGCAGCTGGCGATCGGCCGCGCGCTGGTGATGCGGCCGCGACTGTTGCTCCTGGACGAGCCGACCGAAGGCATCCAGCCCTCGATCATCAAGGATATCGGCCGCGCCATCTCGTATCTGCGCGGGCTCAAGCAGATGGCGATCGTGCTGGTCGAGCAGTATCTCGACTTCGCACGCGAGCTGGGCGACCAATTCGTGGTGATGGACCGCGGCTCGATCGTCTATTCCTGCGACCGCGCCGGCATGGAGGAGGCGGCCCTCAAGCGCGCACTGGCGATTTAAGCGCCGCCCCTCTTCAGCAGGGGCCGAGAAAAAAGCTACCATCGGGGAGAAGTGGCGTGGCGGGCACGCCGGACAATCGTAATGCTCCTGGACACTGACACGATATTCGCCGCCAACCGGGCGGTCGGGCGCGTGACCTTGAACGCCAAATGGGCGGAGGGCGCGACGCGGCGGGAGCACGTGCGCGAGCAGGGAGGCCTGCGCGTGCGCTGCCCGGGCCCGCCGGCGCCGGAGCTCGAGGCCATGATCGTCAACACCGCCGGCGGCATGGCGGGCGGCGATATCTTCGCTCTCGATTTCAAGGTCGGGCCGGACGCCCGCCTTCTGGTCACCACCGTGGCGGCCGAGAAGGTTTATCGGACGCTGGGCTGCGAAACCACTATTACGGCGAAGCTCGACGTGGCGGCCGGCGGCGAGCTGGCATGGCTGCCGCAAGAGACGATCCTGTTCGACCGGGCGCGGTTGCGGCGGACCATCGAGATCGATCTCGCCGCCGATTCGCGCCTGCTCCTGGCCGAGGCGGTGATCTTCGGGCGCTCCGGCATGGGCGAAACCGTGACGGAGGGTCTCCTGCACGATCGCTGGCACCTGCGCCGCGGCGGCCGGCTCATCCATGCCGAGACCGTGCGGCTCGACGGCAATGTGGCAGAGAAGCTGGCACAATCCGCAGTCGCCAAGGGTGGCATCGCGATGGCGACGGTGCTGTCGGTTCCGAGCGATGAGACGACCGTGGCGGCGGTGCGCGCCGCCTCCCGGGAATGCCGCGGTGAGGTCGGAGCCTCCGCCTGGAACGGGCTTGCGGTCATGCGCCTGATTGCCGCCGACGGCGCAGCGCTGCGCCACGATTTGGCTTGCGTGCTCACCTCCATCCGCGGCAGGCGGCTGCCGCAGCTCTGGCTCCATTGAGGCAACGGTCGAAAACATGAATCTCACTCCGCGGGAAAAGGACAAGCTGTTGATCGCCATGGCCGCGATGGTGGCGCGCCGCCGCCTCGAGCGCGGCGTCAAGCTCAACCATCCGGAAGCGGTCGCGCTCATCACCGATTTCATCCTCGAGGGCGCGCGCGACGGCCGCACGGTCGCCGAGCTGATGGAGGCCGGCGCTGGCGTGCTCTCGCGCGCGCAGGTGATGGCGGGCATCCCCGAGATGATCCACGACATCCAGGTCGAGGCGACTTTTCCGGACGGCACCAAGCTGGTCACGGTGCATGAGCCAATCCGTTAGGAGACGAGCATGATACCGGGCGAGATCATCACCAAGGACGGCGACATCACCCTCAATGCCGGCCGCAAGACCGTGACGGTCGCGGTCACCAACACGGGCGACCGGCCGATCCAGGTCGGCAGCCACTACCACTTCTTCGAGGCCAACCCGGCGCTCGAGTTCGAGCGCAAGAAGGCGCGCGGCATGCGCCTCGACATTCCGGCCGGCACCGCGGTGCGGTTCGAGCCCGGACAGACCCGGGACGTGACGCTCATTCCATTCGTGGGCGGACGCAAGGTCTACGGCTTCCGTGCCGCTGTGATGGGCAAGCTCTGAGGGGAATGCGATGTCGTTCAAGATCGAGCGCCGCGCTTATGTGGACATGTTCGGCCCCACCACCGGCGACCGCGTGCGGCTCGCCGACACTGATCTCGTCATCGAGGTGGAGAAGGATTTCACCATCTACGGCGAGGAAGTGAAGTTCGGCGGGGGCAAGGTGATCCGCGACGGCATGGGCCAGAGCCAAGTCACCAACCGGCAGGGCGCGCTCGACACCGTCATCACCAACGCGCTGGTGATCGATCACTGGGGGATCGTGAAGGCGGACATCGGGATAAAGGATGGCAAGATCGCCGGCATCGGCAAGGCCGGCAATCCGGACATCCAGCCCGGCGTCACCCTGGTGATCGGACCCGGCACCGAGGTGATCGCCGGCGAAGGCAAGATTCTCACCGCCGGCGGCTTCGACACGCATATTCATTTCATCTGCCCGCAGCAGATCGAGGAAGCCCTGATGTCGGGCGTCACCTCCATGCTGGGCGGCGGCACCGGCCCCGCGGCCGGCACCAACGCCACCACCTGCACGCCCGGGCCCTGGCACATCGCCCGCATGATCCAGGCCGCCGATGCCTTCCCGGTCAATCTCGGCTTTGCGGGCAAGGGCAATGCTTCGCGGCCGGCCGCGCTCGAGGAGATGGTCAAGGCCGGCGCCTGTGCCCTCAAGCTGCACGAGGATTGGGGCACCACCCCTGCTGCCATCGATTGCTGCCTTTCGGTTGCCGACGACCACGACGTCCAGGTGATGATCCACACCGACACGCTCAACGAGTTGGGCTTCGTCGAGGACACCATCAAGGCGTTCAAGGGCCGCACCATTCACGCCTTCCATACCGAGGGCGCCGGCGGCGGCCATGCGCCCGACATCATCAAGGTGGCGGGCCTGCCCAATGTGCTGCCCTCCTCCACCAACCCGACCCGGCCGTTCACCGGCAACACCATCGACGAGCATCTCGACATGCTGATGGTGTGCCATCACCTGGATCCGTCGATCGCCGAGGATCTGGCCTTCGCGGAGAGCCGCATCCGCAAGGAGACGATCGCGGCCGAGGACATTCTGCACGACATCGGCGCGCTCTCCATGATGTCGTCGGACAGCCAGGCCATGGGCCGGCTCGGCGAGGTCATCATCCGCACCTGGCAGACCGCCGACAAGATGAAGAAGCAGCGCGGCCGGCTCAAAGAAGACAAGGGCGACAATGACAACGCCCGCGCCAAGCGCTACATCGCCAAATACACCATCAATCCCGCCATCGCGCATGGCGTCTCCAAGCTCATCGGCTCGATCGAGGCAGGCAAGCTCGCCGATCTGGTGCTGTGGTCGCCGGCGTTCTTCGGCGTCAAGCCCGACATGATCATCAAGGGCGGCTCGATCGTGGCCGCCCGGATGGGCGATCCCAATGCCTCGATCCCGACCCCGCAGCCGGTGCATTACCGGCCCATGTTCGGCGCCTTCGGGGGCGCCCGCACCGCATCCTCGGTGGTGTTCACATCGAAGGCGGCGGTTCGCGCCGGGCTCGGCAAGAAGCTCGGCATCGCCAAGACGCTGGTGGCGGTCTCGAACACGCGCGGCGGCATCTCGAAGAAGAGCATGATCCACAACGGCGCCACCCCCAAGAATCGAGGTCGATCCCGAGACCTACGAGGTCAAGGCCGACGGCGAGCTCTTGACCTGCGAGCCCGCCGAGGTGCTACCCATGGCGCAACGGTATTTCTTGTTCTGAGGCATTCAAGCATGCGGCGGGCGCAATCGGTGCGGCAGGCGGGACAGTGGGACGATGCCGCGGCGATCGACCGGGTGGTGCTCGATGCGAGCGAGCGCCACCGGCGCCGGCTGGTGCTCACGGCCGAGCACGGCACCACGCTCCTGCTCGATCTGCCTCATGCCACCACGCTCCGGGACGGCGACGGTCTGGTGCTCGACGACGGCGCGGTGGTGGGCGTCGTCGGCAAGCCGGAGCCGTTGCATGAGATCGCGGCCACCAGTGCCACCGCGCTGGCGCGGCTCGCCTGGCATCTCGGCAACCGCCATGCCGACGTGCAGGTGGTCGGCGAGCGACTGCGCATCCGCCGCGATCATGTGCTGGCCGCGATGTTGGAGCGGCTGGGCGCGCAGGTAACGGCGATCGAGGCACCGTTCGATCCAGAGTCCGGCGCGTATGATCGTCACCATGAGTTTGAATGTGGCGGCTAAGCGGGCGCCGGAACCCCTCACCCCAACCCTCTTCCCCTCCGGGGCGAGCGGAATAATTCAGGGCTCCGTCCTTTTCACCTCTCATTCGCTAAGGGCCCGAGCTGCGAGATGCTGCCCTCGAACCCGTGCGTTCGCGAACAGGGTCGCGGTCGGACGGATGTAGCGGCAATTCAGGTTTTCGGGCCTCTCATTTCATCTCAGGTAATTCTGCCAATGTCGGGAGCCGGCCCGCTGGGGTCAGCTTGTCCACGATCCCGGGCAAGACCTGCGCCAGCTGATTGGTGAGCTCTTCCTCGGAAAGACCCGTACGCTGAGCGAGCGTCCTAATAGCGTCCGGGCCGAGCGCAGTGCCAAGGCGTCCCGATGGGACCGGTTGATTGGGTCCGGAACCCACCCAGGAATTGGCTATATCGGCCAGCCCCCCCTTCTGCAGCTTGTCCAACAATCCCCCCAACCCGCCAAGCACGCCTCCAGTACCCTCGCTGGAGGTCGGCTGCGAGGCCGAGCTCGCATCTGATCCTGCGCCGCTGGCTTTAAATAAAGCGCCGGACGCCAACAGGGCGAGGACTCCGAGCATCAGCGGTTTACCGACATTGCCACCCGGAACTGCAGATCGGATCGTGTCTTCGAGGCTGGCCATCGCTTTTCTCCGATTTCTTCCGTGCGGCTCACCGCTCGGTCGCGGTCACGCATCAGGCGCGACGGCGGCCGGTCAGTACGTTGTAGATCAACAGCACCGCGACAGAACCGACGATCGCGACAATCATGCTGTAGATATTCAGACCGGTAACACCCGATGCCCCGAACAGATCAAACAGGAATCCACCGGCAAGAGCGCCAACGATCCCGAGAGCGATGTCCAGCCAAAAGCCTTGTCCTTGCCGATCGACAATCTTGCTTCCAACGAAGCCCGCGATCAGACCCAGTATGATCCAGCTGAAGATGCCCATGACATGCCTCCTTAAGAGGACGGGAGATAGCAACATGGTGCATGCTTGACTTGATCTAAATCAATTTTGGAATTGGTTTGATCTCCCCTGAAGGTAAGTGTGGGGAGGACGGCTGCGGCTGTGGAGGTAGCCGCGCACCGCGCCGCGCGAACTCATCAACAGAGCACCCTATCGGGTGGCCTGCACAATCTTGCATTGATGACCATGGAGGCCCCTTGCCCGGTACCGGGACAATCCATGCGATCCCAAGTAGCTTTCGCGTGGTCGCACTCGTTCTCGCTCTGATCTACCGATACGAGCCACGCCACCCCAATCCCGGCTGTCGATGGATCATCATCTGGGGAAGGCGCTCTTGCCTCCCTTGCTTGGATCGCGATTTCTTCGACGGCTACGACGCGACTCACGGCTCGCTCGAGGCCATCATGGAACCTCATTGGAGAGTTGACCCGCGCGCTCCGGCCATGGCACAATTCTAGCGAAAACTCTCGTCATCCTGGATTTCTCGCCTTGCATAGGGCCACAACTTCGATAGCGAAGGAATGATCTGATCGTTGTGGTAGCCGCCTCGTGGGAATACTTGATACGAAGATTGTATCGACATGACGGCGAACCGAATCAGCAGCCCGCACGCAGAAAATTGATTTATATCAAAGTCGAGTGCTCGATCTCGTGATTAAGAGACAGATGACCTGAGGTGAAGTCTGGCTCTCGGGAGGGGCCTCTGATTGAACTCCTCACGAGAGTTGACTCCGAAGAACGCCTGCGGACCGAGCATGAATTGCCGCGCCCGGTCTGATGGGTGATCGGTCGTGCAAAGGCAACAACTAAAGATAAAAGCGTAAGTCAGATTCGCCGGACTCTCGCAATTCTAGATATGTTGCGTACGCCCCCCTATCGACAAGCGTGGACACTATCGACGTCGTCGCAAGGGAATGCTCACAGCAGGAGAAAGTCAACGCGCGCGTAAACACAAGGGAGACCTACCTCATGAATTCCAACCCGTCATCTAGACATACCTCCCACTCAGCCTCCGCTCTCGGCCCCCAGCAGTCGGAGGAACCCGCCTCTGGTCGCGTTGACCCCAAAAATGCCGACCACGATGATTTCGAGCGAGCAGCTGAAGAAGTTCAGCCGAGATCTGGCAAGCCTGAAGGATAGTTTCACGCGTCTGGCATCCCAGGCCGGTGGCGAGGCGGCGAAAACCGTTCGCAACGTGAGCCAGACTGTGGCCTCGCAAGTCGGTAACGCGGCCAGCGGAGTGGCCGGGACCAGTTCCGATCTTGCATCCGCGGCCGGGGAGCATGCCAAGACACTTGCGTCTGAGCTTGAGGGCATGGCGCGGCGCAATCCGTTGGGGACAATTGCGGGCGCATTGCTAATCGGCGTCGTCGTGGGGATGATGTCGAGGGGACGCCGCTGATGTTCGCTCCGTTGTTGGGCGCGGTCCGCGCCGACATCGATCGGCAAGTCGGTTGGATGAAGGATGAGTTCAGTCGTCAGACCCGCCATACCGCACTAATCGGTGTTTTCGCAACTGTCGCCGGGCTCGCCGCGCTCGGGGCTGTCGTCGTCGGCCTCACTGCCTTCTATTCCTGGCTTGCAGCGCAAACCGGTCCATTTATGGCGTACGGAGTGCTCGGCGGAGGCTTGGCGCTGATCGCACTAGTTCTTTTGACGCTTGCCTTCATCTGGCGGCGTCCCCGCGTCGCTTCGCGGCCACCGCTGCAAATCGCACGGCCCGCCGCGCTGCTCGAGGCGCTGGGACATCGCCGCTACGCCAACCTCCTCGCCGATGGCGAGCAGACGCTGAGGTTGGCGTCCGGCACCGTGCGCAACGGCTCCCGCTCAACATTGTTCAGTACGCTCGCAATTGCCGCGGTGTTGGGACTGATGGCAGGCCGGCGCCTGTAGTTTTAGGTGAGGATCAGGGCCGTGCAGTCACCAAATCGGATCGCCGGCCAGCCTGTCTCCCGGCGCGGAAAAGGGCTAGTCCGCATTTTGCTGCTCATTGCCGCGGCCGTCGCGATCGCTGGGCTTGCCTCGGTTTTCGGTGTTGCTCGCGACTACGGCTACCTTCGGGCATCTCTTTTGGCGGGAAATCCGGGAGGAAAATACCACGCGATTGCCACGAACCTGGCCGCTCGCGCCAGTCGGGGGCACGGCAGGATTCTAGTGGTTCCGACGGCCGGCTCGGTCGAGAACGTCAGTCGCCTGGCGGAGGACCGCGGCGGCTGCGCCGCGACATTTGCCTTCGTGCAGGATGGCGTAGCCGTCCCGGCGAACGCCCAACTCGAGGTGTTGGGCCGACTTCCCGAATCTGAGTCCCTGCTGCTTTTCGAGAGGAGAGATCACGCCTTCTCGACGTTTGCTGATTTGCGGGGGGCGTCGATCGGGATTGGTCCTGAAGGCTCGGGGTCGGCGTACCTCATGCGCCAGATATTCCAGGACCCGGACTTGGCGGGCCTGGATGTCCACCTGTCGCAGCACGAATTGGCGGAGCAAACCGAGATGGTGGCACAGGGTCGCCTCGACCTCGCCGCCGTAGTGATGCAAGAGGATGCAGAGTTCGTCCGAACCGCCCTCCGCCAATACGGCCTGGATATCGCAGCGCCCCGGGGGCTCGAGGGGTTGGTGAAGCGACATCCGTGGTTGGGCCTCGGGAGCATTCCGGCTGGCCGCTACGATTTGGACCGTCCCACTCCGTCAGAGGACAAGCCCGTTGCACAGGTCGACACCCTGGTGGTGGCGGGCTCTTGCGCGCGGCGAGCCGAGCGGGTCGCGCTTCTGATGCTGCTCAGTGCGGAACTTCCGGCTTTCGTCCGTAGTAATCCTCCGAGGTCGACCGGTTCCGCCACCGCGCTGCCGCTCGCACCAGAGGCACGAGAATTCTTTGTTGCAGGCGAGCCTGAGATAGCGGATCGGTACTTCCCCTGGCTGGTAAATCTACTGTCGCCGGCGTACTGGATCTACCTCGTGATGGCGGTCACGGTCCTGTTCAACGCCATGAGAGGGTTCAGCCGGTTCCGGCTCTGGCGGATCGATGCAGCGCGCGAGAAGCTCAAGGCGCATCTCAAACGACTAACCGTTGGCGACCTCACTGGCGAACAAGCGCGTGCCGACCGACCGCAACATCCGGCCGATCCAGGCCCTTGCAAGACCGACATCGCAAAACAGCTGATGGAGTTGCGCGCACGCTGCCAGCGCTACACCGAATCCATTTTTACGCCCATGGGCGACGAGATGTTCTACCGCTACCAGGAATCCTTGATTGATGACCTCGCGACCGAGCTAGACCCTAATCCAACGCTCGCCACGACTGGCGAAATAGGCGGCGGGGGCATCCTTGATCCGAATAGACGACGTCCTTTGCAGGCCTCGGGAGAGCGCCAATGACACCCGTGGTAAGCCTCGTGCGCGGTATCGGGTCGGTTTCCTTCCTTGCTACCTCATGTGCAGATAGGTAGCATCGAGTGGGTTATGTCAGGACCAACCGTCACCCCCGGTCCGCATCAAAGCAAGCGAATCAACGTCTTGTCCACGTCGGGGAACGAACTTCCATCACCGGGAAACCCGTTCCCGACAACCTCCAGGGCGAAGGATCTCGCCGGTGCCAGAGAGAGGGTAGCGGATACATTTTCCGCCGATCATGCTTTGGGAACGGCGGCGCTGTACCGGTTGATGGCTTGGCTGTCGCCGGCCTATCCGGTCGGCGCGTTCTCTTATTCGGGCGGGCTCGAATGGGCGGTCGAGGCCGGCGATATCACGGATGCGGCCAGCCTCCTGAACTGGGTCGCGGTGATGATCGGCGAGGGCGGCGGATTTTGCGACGCTGTGCTCTTGGTTCATGCACACCGCGCGGTTGTTGTTGGGGACGATAAGACGCTGGCCGCGATCGCCGAGCTTGCCGCCGCCATCACGTCCAGCCGCGAGCGCTTTCTGGAGACCACCGCGCAGGGCCGCGCGTTCTTCGAGACCACGCGTGCGGCCTGGGGGTGCGCGGCGCTCGATCGGCTGGCTGCGGCGTGGGACGGCCCCCTCGCCTATCCGATCGCGGTCGCGGTCGCGAGCGCCGGTCACGACATGGCGCTCGCGCCGGCGCTCGCCGCCTTCCTGCAGGCGGTGGCGAGCAATCTCGTGTCGGCCGGATTGCGGCTGGTTCCGCTCGGGCAGACCGACGGGCAGCGCGTGCTCGCCGGCCTCGAGCCGGTCATCGCTGCCGGTGCGCAAAAGGCGCTCGCCTGCCCGATCGAAGAGATCGGCAGCGCGGCGTTCCGGGCCGACATCGCCAGCATGCGCCACGAGACCCAATACACCCGTTTGTTTCGCAGCTGACCCGGAGCCGCGTCTTGGATCAATCCATGAATCACTCGCACGGCCCGCTGCGCGTCGGTGTCGGCGGCCCGGTCGGCTCCGGCAAAACCGCCCTGATGGACGCCTTGTGCAAGCGCATGCGCGAGCGCTACGAGATCGCCGCCATCACCAACGACATCTATACCAAATGGGACGCCGACTATCTGGTGCGCTCCGGCGCGCTGGCGCCCGAGCGCATCGTCGGGGTGGAGACCGGCGGCTGCCCGCACACCGCCATCCGCGAGGACGCCTCGATCAATCTCGCGGCAGTCGCCGACATGCGGGCGCGGTTTCCGCAGCTCGATCTCATCCTGATCGAATCCGGTGGCGACAACCTTGCCGCCACGTTCTCGCCCGAGCTTGCCGATCTCACCATCTACGTGATCGATGTCGCGGCCGGCGACAAGATTCCTTCCAAGGGCGGCCCCGGCATCACCCGCTCCGATCTCTTGGTCATCAACAAGATCGATCTCGCCCCCCATGTGGGCGCCTCGCTTGGGCTGATGGAGCGCGAGGCCAAGCGCATGCGCGGCGCGCGGCCGTTCGTGTTCAGCAATTTGCATACCGGCGAGGGCGTGGAGACCATCATCCGGTTTATCGAGGAGAAGGGTGGGCTCAAGGTGCCTGCCGCGTAGGGGCGGCCCTGGTGGCCGCCCGGGCGCCCACGAGGGGCGCCCCTACGTAGCGCGCCATCCCTATCCCTCGGCCGTCCGTGCCGCCGCCTCCTTCACCGGGATCACGTCCACCGCCACCTTGATCTGCTGGTCGCCGGAGCCAAACACGACGCCGGCGATCGGGGCGATGTCGGAATAGTCGCGGCCGACGGCGAGCGTCACATGATCGTCGCCGACCAGGATCGCGTTGGTGGGATCGAAGCCGCACCAGCCGGCGGCCTTACCGCACCAGACCATGACCCAGGCATGCATGGCGTCGGCGCCCTCGAGCCGGGCCCTGCCGTCTTTCGGCACGGTGCGCAGATAGCCGCTCACATAGGCGGCCGGCAGCCCGATGCCGCGCAGGCCGGAGATCATGATATGCGCGAAATCCTGGCAAACGCCGCGCCGCTGCCTATAGGCAGTCAACGGCGGCGTGGTGACGTTGGTGGCGCCGACCTCGTAGATGAAATCGGCCTTGATGCGCCCCATGAGATCGGCGGCGCCATCGAACACCGGTCGTGCGGGGGCAAAGCTTTTCCGGACGTAATCGGCGATCTCGGGATCGAGCGCGACCTGCCGGCTGGGAAACAGGAAGTGCGCCGGCGAGTGCGAGCCGATGTCGCTGGTCATCATCACGTCGGCGCGCACCTCTTCCCACGGCGGCGTCTGCGGTGCGGGCTCGGCAAATGCCTCGACGGCGACCCGCGCCGCGACCTTGATCGAAAGGTGCTCATGGGCCTCCTCGAGCCCGATCCAGGTCACGTGGTTGCCGAAGAAATCGAAGCCCTCGCGGCGCTCGACCGGCACCGGAGAAATCTCGAGCGCGGCGGCATGCACCCGCTGGCCCGGCCGGTTGATCGGCATCAGATGCAGCACATGGTGCGCATAGGCGACCTTGGAGGCATACTCGTAAGTGGTGGTCTGGCGGATGTCGTAGATCATGCCAGCGCCTCCCACACCGCTTCCGAGCGCTCGTCGTGCGCCAGATGCGAGGAATCGATGGTCTCGGAGAGCTTCATCAGCGCGTTCTCGTTGCCCAGGATCAGCGCGGGATCGATCTTGGCGGCGTCCGCGGTGCGCAGGCTGGTCGCGATCGAGGCCGCGATCTGTTGCGGCGGCGACAATCGGCCGTCGGCGACGTGCTTCGGCAGCGCGGCGAGATGCGCCTCGATGCGCTCGAGCTGGTAGACCACCGAGCGCGGATTGTTGGGATCGAGCATGACCAGATCGATCGCCGGGGCGCGCGCCGCCAGCATCACGTAGCGCTGCCGATAGGTCATCTGGCTGTCGCAGAGCTCGAGCAGCACGTCGAGCGCGCCGTCGGGCGCGGTCGCACCGGCGAGATCGCGCACGAACCGGCAGGTCAGGATGGCGCGCTCGATGCGGCGACCGAGCTCGAGAAACCGCCAGCCGGCGAGCCGTGTCATGTTTTCCTGCGCGAGCCCAGAGAACGAGGAGATGATGCGCAACGCCCGCTCGACACGGTCGAGCATGATGCTCTCCGACGAGCCGGCCGGGAGCGGCGCATCGATCGCCGCCACCAGATCGTTGAGCGCCCGCCAGGCGTCGGGCGACAGGCGGTCGCGGATCACGGAGGCGGCCCCGCGGGCGCCGGCAACCAGCTGCGGCAGCGAGCCTTCGCAGTCGCGGCGGGCGAGCGCGGCCTCCGCGATCAATGCGGGCTTGACCCGCGGTATGTCCTTGGGGCCGGCGCTCCAGGCTTCCAAGATCGCGCTGACCCGCGCCGTGATCGGGGCCGCCGCTTCGCCGGCCTCGGTGATGCGGTTGATCAGCGCCCGCACCAGCCGCAGCGTGGCCTCGGCCCGCTCCACGTAGCGGCCGACCCAGAACAGATTGTAGGCGGCGCGGCTCGGCAACACCCCGCTGGCGCGCTGGATCGCGATCCGCTCCGGCGCCGGCAGCAGCGTGGTCTCGGCCACCGGCCGCTCCGACAGCACGCAGGCATCTGCGGTGCGCCCGCCCTTCTGCAGACTGACCGCGCGCGCATCGGTGCCGTCGGCGATGCGCACGAACCCGCCCGGCATCACCGTCCAATCGTCGCCGACACGCGCGAGGTAGAGCCGCAGGATGAACGGACGCGGCTCGAAGCCGCCCTCGTTCCAGACCGGCATGGTGGAGAGCGTCACCGCCTCCTGCAGCACGAAATCGATCCCCCGATCGGAGATGGCCTGCTTGATGTGCCGGCGCTGCTCCTCGTCGAGGGTGGCGCCGAGCGCGGCAGCGCCGATGCTGCGGCCCGGCAGATTATCGGTGAAGGCCGAGGCGATCACCATCTTGTCGAGCTTGCCCACCATCTCGTCGCGGGCCCGCGCGTGACCGAGCCACCAGGTGGCGATGTTGGGGATGGCGAGCTCGGCGCCGAGCAGGACTGGCGCCAGCGCCGGCAGGAAGGCCAGCATCGAGCGCGCTTCCACCAGCCCGGCCCCCAGCGAGTTGGCGATCACCACCTTGCCGTCGCGTACCGTCTGCACCAGGCCGGTGACGCCCAGGCGCGAGCGCGCATTGAGCTCCAGCGGATCGCAGAAATCGGCATCGAGCCGGCGCAGCAGCACCTCGGCCCGCTTCAAGCCCGAAACCGTGCGGATGAAGACGCCATCGTCGCGCGCGGTCAGATCCTCGCCTTCGACCAGCAACAAGCCGAGATAGCGCGCCAGGTAGGCGTGCTCGAAATACGATTCGTTCATCGGCCCGGGCGTGAGCAGGCAGACCCGCGAATCGTCCTGGCGGTTGAAGCTCGACAGCGCAGACTGGAAGGCCTGGAAGAACGCCGCCAGCCGCTCGACCTTGATGGCGCGGTAGACCTCCGGAATGGCGCGCTGCAAGGCGAGCCGGCTCTCCAGCACGAAGCCGGCGCCCGAAGGCGCCTGGGTGCGATCGCCCAGCACCCACCAGCGGCCGTCGGCGCCGCGCCCGACATCGACCGCGTAGAACCGCAGATGGGCGCCGCCGGGCGGCGCCACGCCAGCGAGCGGGCGCAGAAATTCCGGATTGCCGGCGATCAGCACCGCCGGCACCAGGCCGTCGCGCACGATCGTGGCCGCCCCATAAGCGTCCGCCAGCACCAGCTCGAGCAGCTTGGCGCGCTGGATGAGCCCGCTCTTGAGCGCGGTCCATTCGGACGGATTGATGATGAGCGGCATATGGCTCAACGGCCACGGTCGCTCGGCGCCGGCCGGATCCCCATAGACACGGTAGAACACGCCGGAATCTTGCAGATAGCGATCCGCAACCGCAAAACGCCGGTTGATCTCCTCGGTGCCAAGCGATGCCAGCATGGTCAGGAACGGCGCCCAATGGGGCCGCGCCTGCCCGTCGACATCCATCATCTCGTCGAAGATGCCGGCGAGCGGCCGATAGCCCGCCAACAGGCGCGCCAAGCCGTCGCGGCTCGTGGCGTCGCGGTTCTGGCCGTTGCCGGGCGCGTCGACCACGGTGTCGGAACGGGCTGGCATGCGGCTAAAGAACCTTCAGGTCGCGTTTCTGAGATCGAGCGTGAGAGGATACTCGATCGAGCGTTCGAGCCGGGGCAGTCTGGCGAGTTGGCCCGGAGTATGGCCGTGATCCTGAAACCGCGCGCGCCGGCGAGCCTCCGCCTCGTAGGAATTCACAGGAAAAGTGTCATAGCTGAGCCCGCCCGGATGCGCCACATGGTAGACGCAGCCGCCGAGCGAGCGGTCGCTCCAGGTGTCGATGACGTCGAAGGTGAGCGGCGCATGGGCATCGATGGTCGGGTGCAGCGATGAGGGCAGCTTCCAGGCCTTGAAGCGCACGCCCGCGACGAACTCGCCGAAACGGCCGGAGGACACCAGCGGCAGCTGCCTGCCGTTGCAGGTGACGACGTGGCGACCGTCGGTCATCCCTTCGACCTTGACCTGCAGCCGCTCGACCGAGGAGTCCACGAAGCGCGCGGTGCCGCCGGCCGCATTCTCCTCGCCCAGCACGTGCCACGGCTCGAGCGCGTGCCGCAGCTCCAGTTGCACGCCTCCGTACTCGACGCTGCCGTAGCGCGGGAAACGGAACTCGCGCTGCGCCGCGAACCAGGTGGGATCGACCCGATAGCCGGCGCCGCCAAGGTCGCCGAGCACCTCGAGGAAATCCTGCCAGACAAAATGCTCGAGCATAAAGCGGTCATGCAGCGCGGTGCCCCAGCGCACCGGCTCGCCGGAAAGCGGATTGCGCCACATCCAGGCGACCAGCGCCCGCAACAACAATTGCTGGGCGAGACTCATGCGCGCGTCGGGCGGCATCTCGAACGAGCGGAATTCGACCAAGCCGAGCCGGCCGGTCGGTCCGTCGGGGGAGAACAGCTTGTCGATGCACAGCTCCGCCCGATGGGTGTTGCCGGTCACGTCGACCAGCAGGTTGCGGAACAGGCGATCGACCAGCCAAGGCCGCGGCGGCTCGCCGGCACCCGGCGGCGGCACCATGGCGAGCGCGATCTCGAGCTCGTAGAGCATGTCCTGGCGCGCCTCGTCCATGCGCGGCGCCTGGCTGGTCGGACCGATAAACAGGCCGGAGAAGAAATAGGACAATGAGGGGCGCCGCTGCCAATAGAGCACCAAGCTCTTGAGCAGATCGGGCCGCCGCAGAAACGGGCTGTCGGCCGGCGACATTCCGCCCAGCACCACATGATTGCCGCCGCCGGTGCCGGTGTGGCGGCCGTCGATCATGAACTTGTCGGTGCCGAGCCGCGTGAGACGCGCTTCCTCGTAGACCGCGGTGGTGGTGTCGACAGCGTCGCGCCAGGACGCCGACGGATGAATGTTGACCTCGATCACTCCCGGGTCGGGCGTCACCTTGATGACGCTGATACGCGGATCGTGGGGCGGCGGATAGCCTTCCAGGCGGATCGGAAGGCCGAGCTCGGCAGCGGTCGCTTCGATGGCGCCGAGCAGCTCGAGATAGTCCTCCAGCCGCTCGACCGGCGGCATGAACACGCAGAGCTTGCCGTCGCGCGGCTCGACCGCGAGCGCGGTGCGCACCGGCAATCCGGCGGGCGGCGGTGGCGCGGCCGTCGGCTTGGTTTGCGGCACCGGACGCTCGGCCGCGAGCACGCCCGTGCCCTTGAGGTCCCCGGCAGGGCCGGAAAGGGGATCGCGGCGATCCGCCGTGGCCTGCATGGGCGCCGGCACTTCTTCGGGCAGTAGCCCGCGCGGCGCGAACGGATCGGCCGGCACCGTGTGCGGGTATTCGGTCGGCGCCACATAGGGCAGCGAGCTCAGCGGCAGGCGCAGCCCGATGGGCGAGTCGCCCGGCGCCAGGAACAGGCGGCCGCGGCGCAGCTGCCAGATTTCGCTGATCCAGCCGGGCTTGGCCTGCGCACCCCAGCGCTGCACCGGCAGCACGTAGCCGGCAGGCTTGCCGAGGTGGCGCTCGAATGCGCGCATGATGCGGGAGCGTTCGTTGGGATCGTCGATCTTGGGATTGCTCGGATCGATGTTGGCGGGCAGCAAACCCTCCTTGAGCAGGCGGTCGGCCGGATCCTCGAAGGCGGGCTGAACGAATTCGGGCTTGATGCCGAGCCGCGTCGCCACACCTTCGGCGAAACGCCCGGCTTCGTCGTCGGACGGCCGGCGCGTGCTTCCTTCGGTGGCGAGCAATCCGAAATGGCGCCAGAGCGGCACGCCGTCGCGGCGCCAGAACAGCGAGAACGCCCAGCGCGGCAGCGGCTCGCCCGGATACCATTTGCCCTCGCCGTAATGCAGGAGCCCGCCGGGCGCGAAGCGATCGTGCAACCGGCGGATCAACTCGTCGGCCCGCAGCCGCTTGCTGGGGCCGAGCGCATCGGTGTTCCATTCGGCCGATTGATAGTCGTCGATCGAGACGAAAGTCGGCTCGCCCCCCATGGTGAGCCGTACATCGTGAGCCGCGAGATCCGCGTCGACGCGCTCGCCCAACGCGTCGAGCGCGGTCCAGGATTCGTCGGAGAACGGCAGGGTGACGCGCGGCTGCTCGGCGATCCGCGTCAGGTTCATCTCGAATGCGAACGCGACCTCGGCGGGGCCGACCAGGCCGCTGATCGGGGCTGCGGCCGCGTAATGCGGGCTCGACGCCAACGGCAGATGGCCTTCGCCGCACAGCAACCCCGAGGTCGGATCGAAGCCGACCCAGCCGGCGCCCGGCAGATAGACCTCGGTCCAGGCATGCAGGTCGGTGAAGTCGCGCTCGGCGCCGGCCGGTCCATCGAGCGGCTTGATGTCGGGCTTGAGCTGAATGAGATAACCGGACACGAACCGTGCCGCCAGGCCGAGGTGGCGCAGGATCTGAACCAGGAGCCAGGCCGTGTCCCGGCAGGAGCCTTGCGAGCGCTCGAGCGTCTCCTCGACGCTCTGCACCCCGTGCTCCATGCGGATCACGTATTTGATCTTCTGCTGCAGATGCTGGTTGAGCTCGACCAGAAAATCGATGGTCTTGCGCGGCTTGAGCGAGATGCCGGCGAGGAACGCCTTGAGCTGCTTGCGCGCCAGCTCCGGCTCAAGGCAAGCCGCCAGCTCCGGCCGCAATTCGGACGGATAGGCGAACGGAAACATCTCGGCGCAGGGCTCGATGAAGAAATCGAACGGATTGACCACCTCCATATCGGCGACCAGATCGACCGTGATGGAGAACTCGGTGGTCTGCTCCGGGAAGACGAAGCGGGCGATGCGGTTCCCGTTGGGATCGTATTGCCAGTTCACGAAATGCTGCGCCGGCGTCACCTTCAGGGAATAGCTCGACACCCGTGTGCGACCATGCGGGGCCGGGCACAAGCGGATGACTTGCGGCCCGAGATTGACGGGTCGGTCGTATTGATATCGCGTGACGTGATGAAGGCCGATACGGACTGACATCAGGCTTGGCTTTTCCAGGTTGTGCTTGGTGAGGCTGGTCTTTGTCGTGAAACTGTCTCGCTTAAGGGCGCGGTCTAGCCGATGGGGCCCTGAAGGGGTCGCCAGGGCTCGCGCGCGAAGTATCCGGGCACCCGCCGCTGCTTGGATTCGATCATCGCCGCCTCCTGGACCGAAAGAACATTAAATATGCAATTTCCGGGCCGCGTTAAAAATAGGCACTCCCGGCAGCAGCAGCGCCCGACCATAGGAGAGGCCGCCGCCAGGCGCCAAGAAGTTCGGCCGTTTCCGGTCAATTATCGCGGATTCAGCCGCCTTCGGGCGAGCCAACCGGACGCTTGAGGCTGGCCACGATGGCCCGGATGGTACTCGCTCCGGTGGAGCGGGCGAGCGGACGGCTGCGGCTCTCGATCAGCCGGTGCACGAAAGCGAGCTTGACGATGACCGGGGGCGCCAGCACGAACGGATAGAGGTCCGGCAACCCCATGCTGCGGTTGATCGAGTTGACCGCGAAGGTGAGCGGCAGCCAGGCCTCGATGATGCGATCCAACGCGGCCTGGTGCGGATCGAAATCGATCTTGGCGGCCAGCTCGCCGCCCTTGGCGACCTTTGGCCGCAACGTGATGCCGAAGCCGCCGGCGGTCTCCAGCGTATCGACCATGTGGAAGTAGTGCGCCCAGGTCTCGGCAAAATCCTCCCAAGGGTGCACGCCGGCATAGGCGGTCACGAAGTGCTCGGGCCAATCGGGCGGCGCGCCTTGCGCATAGTGCTCCTGCAGGGCCATCGCATAGTTCTTGCGCTCGTCGCCGAAGATATTGCGGAATTCCTGCAGGAACGGCGAGCGCGCCACCAGGCGCCCCCAATAATAATGCGCGATCTCGTGGCGGAAATGCCCGAGCAAGGTGCGGTAGGCTTCGCCCATCTCGAAGCGTTGCCGCTCGCGTTCCGGATCGTCGGCCTCCGCCAGATTGATGGTGATGAGGCCGCTGTCGTGGCCGGTCATGACCGACATGTGGCCGCCGCTCCCCTCGCTGTCGGCGATGAAATCGAACGCCAGCCCCTCCGCGTCCTCGGCACGGGTTGCGAGCGGCAGGCGCAGCTTGAGCAGCGTGTAGAACAACCGGTGCTTGGCGACCTCGATCTTGCGCCAGCGCGCCAGATTGAGCGGCTGCGACAGATCCGGGATCGTGCGGTTGTGGCGGCAGGCGGCGCAGAACTGCTCGGAATGATCGGACGGCAGCAGCCAATTGCAGACGCCGTGCGCCACATTGGCGCAATAGCGGTATTTGCCCTTCAGCTCCGCCAGCGCCAGCAAGCCGCCGTCCTTCTCCCGCACGGCCGTGACCGTGTCGCGCCCCGGCAGATATCCGAGTTGGAGCCCGCAACTCTCGCACCGCGTGTTCTCGAAATAAAGCGGCTGCCGGCAGTTTTGGCATTCGAAAAGCTTCATCGTGATCTTCGTGTCCGAACTGAAACTCCGGCCTGCTGAACGAAGCCGGATGCTGAAGGTTCCTTTCGGCCATCCTATCACAGCCGAGCCGGAACGCCTGCGCCGAGGCCTACGCGGCCGGCGGCTCGGGCGGCGAAATGCCTTCGACGCTCTTGATGCCGGCAAGCTCGGGAAACACCTTCAGGCCGGCGAGCACCACCGCCAAGGTGGCGCCGCCGCCGATCACCACCGCCGGAACGGCGCCGAACCAGGCGGCGGTCAGCCCGGCGCGGAATTGGCCGAGCTGGTTGGAGGTGCCGATGAACAGGGAATGCACCGCGCTCACCCTTCCCCGCATCAGGTCCGGGGTGCCGACCTGGATCAAGGTATCGCGGATCACCACGCTCACCATGTCGGCGGCCCCATAGGCCGCGAGCGCCACCATGGTCAGGGGAAACGACCGCGACAGGCCGAACACGATGGTGGCGCAGCCGAAGCAGGCCACCGTCGCGAACAGGGTTGGCCCAACCCTTCCCCGCATCGGCCAGCGCGAGAGCGGTATCGACATTGCCAGCGCGCCGAGCGCCGGCGACATCTGCAACAGGCCGAGCCCCATCGGGCCAGTGCCGAAAATGTCGCGGGCGTAGATCGGCAACAGCGCGGTGGCGCCGCCGAGCAGGACCGCGAACAGATCGAGCGAGATGGCGCCGCGGATGATGGGATTGCGCCAGATGTAGACGATGCCGGCGAACACCAGCTCGAAGGTGACCGGCGCGCGCCGGGGCGGCTGCCGCACGATCCTGATCGGCCAGATCAATAGGCTGGCGATGAGAAACAGCGCGGCACTCAGCGCATAAACCAATGGCGGGCTGATCGCGTACAGCACGCCGCCGAGCGCCGGGCCCGCGATGATGGCGATTTGATTGGTGGACGAGGAGGCGGCGACCGCGCGCGACAGGACCTCGGTCGGAACCACCGCCGGCAGCAGCGCCGCGGTGGTCGACGTCTGGAATGCGCGCGCCGAGCCGAATATCAGGATGGTCGCCAGGATCAGGTCCCGGTTGATCCAGCCGGCGGCGGTGCCGACCGCCAGCACCGCGACCGACGCCCCGGTGACCGCCAGGCTCACCTGCACGATGGTTCGCCGGTCGAAGCGATCCGCCACCTGGCCGGCGACCAGCATCAGGGAAACCAGCGGCAGAAACTGCATGAGCCCGACCAGCCCGAGATCGAACGGGCTGTCGGTCAGATTGTAGATCTGCCAGCCGACCGCGAGCGACTGCATCTGCACCGCGATGCTGGCGCAGACCCGCGACGACCAGAACAGAACGAAGGAACGGTTGCGGAAGATCGAGCTGGGATCGGGGCTGTGCATTGTCATGGCCGGACATAGCTTGCGAAGGGCTTGTGAACAATCCAACCTCAACCTGAGGAGCCGTGCGCAGCACGGCGTCTCGAGGATGGAAACGAGGCACCGGCTCGCGGCCATCCTTCGAGACGCGCGCGCGAGCGCGCTCCTCAGGATGAGGTTGAAGGAGTATGGGCGCCCGGGCGGCCACAAGGGCCGCCCCTATGGGGGAAGGACGATGCGTCAGCAGGCAGCAGCCGGCTTGGCTCCCTTCGGCAGGGGGGCGCCGGGTTTCGGGAGCGCCTTGACGCGGGTCGCGAGTACGGGATCGAGCTGAGCGAGACAAGTGTCGGGCAGGCGCTTCCAATACTGGTCCTTGCCGAAGGTCGGGATAGCGAGATAGCCGCGCACCGTCAGATCCTGGCCATCGGGACTGAGGCGCATCAAGGCTTTCCATTCCGTGCCATAGCGCGGATCGAGAATGGTTCCGTGCTCATATTCCAGGCCCTTGCGATCCATGCCCTTGATGATCAGGAGGCCGAGCCACGGCGCATCCTTCTGCTCGCCCTCGCACTTGGCGCAGGTCGGATTGGGCGGATCGTTCGGCTTCAGAAACATTTTCACGATGGCGCCCTCATAGGCGCCATTGCGCTCGGAAATGAAGAACCAGCCGTCGGGCTTGCCGGTCTCGGGGTCGATATTCTGCCACAGCCCGGCAGCGCTCGGTTCCTGCGCATTCACCGGGTGGGCGCCAAGGCACAGGCCCGACAGGGCCATGATGGAGAGGGCTGCAAGATGCCTTCGCATTGGAAAATCCCCGTTAGGTAATGGCCGCCGGTCGCCTGAGCGAACTGTCGTCGCTCCAGAATATGGTAATTTCGCGAAGCCTTTGAAGATAGGCCTTAATTATGACATCCGCATTCCGGCCGATGCAACCCGGCGGGGACCTGATATGCCTAAATTGCGGGCTTTCGGGAACTCGCTGCCGGGTCCCGGGCCTGCGGTGAATTTGAAAATTTGTCGAAGTGCCTACCCTCCCGACCGGGAGGGTAGGCACACGCGATTGATCATTGCGGGTCGAGCGACGCCACGTAGGCCGAGATCGCGACCACATCGTCGGCGGTCAGCTTCTCGACCACGCCCTTCATCAAGGCGGCATTCGGGCCGCCGCGATCGCCGGTCTGGAAGTAGTAGATCTGGCGCGCGATGTTGCCGGGCGAGCGGCCCGCGATATTGGGTACGTCGCCCAGGCCCTTGAGACCGACGCCGTGGCAGATCGCGCAGGGCAGCGTCTTGCCGCCGCCGCCGGTGGTCACGATCGCCTCGCCTTTAGCGATGCTGCCGACCGGAACGTAGGAGACGAAGGTCGCGCGCGGGCTGCGCAGCTCGACCTGCACCTTGTCCGCCGGCAGCTCGATGATGCGGTTGCCGATCGGCTCCTTCTCGTCGCCGTCGTATTGCAGCCGCCGGGTACCGTTGAAGTAGGACTTCAGCACGGTGTCGGTCTCGACCACCTTGGTCCAGCGCTTCGGCGTGAGCTTGGAGAAATATTCGGTGGCGTCGTGCAGCTCGTCGGGGGTCAGGTCCTTGGCGAACTTGCTCATGGCGCCGGCGCCGGCGCCGCCCCGAACGCCGCTTTTGAAGTCGGCGAGCTGGCGCGCCAGATACGAGGCGGTGGTGCCGGCCAGGCGCGAGTTCTCGGGATGACCCAGGCCATGCGGCAGGTGGCAACCGATGCAGGCCCGCACCGTCTTGCCATCGCCATGCGCAACGATCGAGGGCATTGGCGGGTGGTCTTCCGGGTACCAGTCCGGCGAATCCATCTGTGAGTTGATCTCCTTGCGAGTGTAGAACTTGGTGCTACCCGCCGCCTGCAACGGCTTGCCGTCATCCGGCTCGGTCGGGACGGCCCCCTGCTGCGCCGGCGGATAGGCCCAATCCGGACGCTCGGCGGCAAGCGCCAGCGTGATCGGCAGGCAGGTCAGCATCAGGATCGCAATCAAGCTCCTCATGGTATCTTCCCCAGGTCATGCGCGCCCTTTTGCGCAGGCGCTCGTGGAACGGAATTTTCAAGCCGGATTCGCAAGCTGGCTTGCGGGCCCCGGTAGCAGAATGCCCGTTTTCGGGCCGGCCGCCAAGGCATTCGAAAGCCCCTGCGGCTCGGCTTCTCGGGCCCTTGCCGGATTGCTATAGTGCATCTTCATCGATGTCACGGGCAGCATCCGCTCAAGGATCGATCGCCCGCAGGGAGGTACTCATGAAGATTGCTGTTATCGTCGCCGCCGCGTCCGCGGCGGTCGTGTTGTCGGCGCAGCCGGGGCTCGCCCAGACCAAGTCGGGCGTCGACAAGCTTTACATTCTCAATTGTGGTGAGGGGGTCGGGCCCGACCAGGCGCGTTGGTCGCCGGGCGTCAATGTCGGCAAGCCACTCGCCATCTCCGACAATTGCTACCTGATCCATCACACCCAGGGCTGGTTCCTGTGGGACACCGGCGTCGCCGAAGCCATCGCCGCCATGCCGGACGGGCAGAAGGGCGAAGGCAACGGGCCGGCCTGGAAGAAGCCGAAGACGCTGGCCTCCCAGCTCGACCAGCTCGGCGTCAAACCTTCCGACATCAAGTTCATGGGGATCTCGCACACCCATCCGGACCATGCCGGCAATGTCGAGATGTTCCCCCAGACCATGCTGCTGGTGCAGAAGGCCGAATACGACTGGCCGGGCGCGAACAACGCGCCGCGCTTCAAGCCCGAGCATCCGGTCACCAAGCTCAACGGCGACCATGACGTGTTCGGCGACGGCAGCATCAGGATCATCTCGACCCCCGGGCACACGCCGGGCCATCAATCGCTCCTGGTGAAGCTGCCGAAGACCGGCGAGGTGCTGCTGACCGGCGATGCCGTCCACTTCCAGGACAACTTCGACAACCGGCGCGTGCCGGGCGGCAACACCGACAAGGACCAGACCTTGGCGTCGATGCAACGCATCGCCGACTTCCTGTCCAAGGAGCAGGCCAAGCTCTGGATCAATCACGACAAGGTCGAGACCGACGGGCTGAAGCATTCGCCGGAATTCTACGACTGAGCCACGATCCGGACGATTGCTTGCATCAAGACGGCGCCTCGGCAGGTACGCCGGGGCGCCGGACGGTTTCACATTGCCGGCAACCGAAACCGCTCTGACATTTTTTGCATTGTCGCATTTTCGGACGGAAAACCGGAACCCACTTTTCCTGAAAATGCTCTAAGCCGCGCGCAGGATCTCCCGCACCTTCGGCCACGGATCCGGCTCATTCGCATAGCGCTGGACGTCGGCCGGGCTCAACCAGGCCTCGACCGCGGTCTTGAACGAAGGCCGCGCCCGCATGCGCTCGTACCAGGCCGCAACGCCGGGCCGATGCTCCCACATCGGGGCGAGCTTGAGCTGCGCGAGACGCCAGACATAGGGCGTGGCCGCCGCATCGGCCAAGGAATAGCTGGCGCCGGCGAGATATGGCCCGAGCTGCATCGCGCCCTCGATCTGATCGTGCAGCTTCTGCTGATGACGCAGCGCCCCGAGCACGAGCGGAGCGTCGAGGCCCTGCTGCACCACCTCGCGCTTGATCTCCGAGCGCCTGCGATCGGGCGCCTTGGCGAGCTCGGCCTCCATCTCTTGGGCGGTCATGCGCGACAAATGGGCGCGGTTGGCGGTCGCGAACGTCAGCGTCATGCAGGAGATATGAATGTGCTCGTCCACCAGTTTGGTTATCATGCGGGCCTGGGCGCGCGCGCTCGGCTCGACCGGCATCAGCGGCTCGCCCGCAAACGCCTCGTCGACATAATGCATGATGACGGTCGATTCGATGATGACACGGTCATCGTGGATCAGGGTCGGCACCACCGCATTGGGATTGAGCCGCATATATGCGGGATCGAACTGATCGCCCCGCAGCGTGAGCAGCTTGCTGTCGAAAGCCAAGCCCTTCTCGGCGAGTGCGAGCCGCGCTTTGACAGAGCAAACCGATGTTCGGCCATGATAGAGGGTGAGCATGTTGCCTCGCATGAATTGGGCGCGATTGTTTCAGCCCGTCGACCGCCTGGGGCGCGCCCGTTCCCGTCAGACCGCATTCCGCTCCATCGCCAGCTCGGCGCGAAGGCTGTCGAGATCGCGGTAGATCGAGGCGACCGCCAGCACACGGCCTTTGCGCTTGTACCGCAGCAGGCAGTCCTTTGCGGCAATGTCGCCCTCGATCGCGATATCGTCCCAGCTTTCGGCGTGCCCCACATAATTGATCGGCACGTCGTAGTGCTGGCTCCAGAAGAACGGAACGGCGGCAAACCGCTCGCTGCCTCCCATCATGTTGAGCGCCGCGGTCTGGCCCTGACGCTCGGCGACGACCCAATGCTCGACCCGGATGTTGTCGCCGGAGTGGGGATCGGGCCAGCGCGCGATGTCGCCGGCGGCAAAGACTCCGGGTGCATTGGTCGTGAGATAGGAATCGACGAGCACGCCCCGGTCGAGCGCAATGCCTGCCTTCTCGGCCAGCTGGGTTCGCGGCCGCACCCCCACGCCGACCACCACCATGTCCGCAGCGAGCGTCTTGCCGCTTTTCAGAACGACCTTGCCGGCCTCGATGGCGGCGGCGGTGTCCTCGAGATGAAAGATCACGCCGTGCTCCTCGTGCAGCGCACGCACGAAATCGCCGATCTGCTCCCCCAGAATGCGCTCCATCGGACGCTTCTCCGGCGCCACCACATGGACCTCGATGTTGCGGGCCCGCAGCGCCGCCGCGACCTCCAGCCCGATGAAGCTGGCGCCCACCACCACCACCCGCCGCGCGGTCGCGGCGAGCCCGATGATCGCGCGGCAATCCGCCAGCGTGCGAAGCGTGCGCACATGCGGCAGCTCCGCGCCCGGGAGGCTGAGACGGACGGGCTCCGCGCCGGTCGCCAGCAACAGCCGGTCGTAAGGCAGCTTGTCCCCGTTCGCGAGCGCGACCTGCCGGCCGCGCACGTCGATCTCGGTGACCGTGGCCTTGAGCCGCAACTCGATGGCGTTCTCGGCGTAGTAGCTGTCGGGCCGCAACGGGATCCAGTCCTCGGGCGCGCTGCCGGCGAGATAGTCCTTGGACAAGTTCGGCCGGTCGACCGGAGACGCATCGTCGTCGCTCAGCATGACGATGCTTCCCTGCCATTGCTCACGACGCAATCTCTCGGCGGCCGCGAATCCGGCAGCGCCGCCGCCGACGATCACGATTTTCTCGGGCGATGCGGCGCCGGCCACGCCTGGCGTGCGCTTCGGCACTTCCTTCTTTTGCCGGACAAAGTTCATCTGGTCGCGCCGCTCGACGGTCCAGCACGCCACCGGGCTCAAGGCGGGGGCGCGCAACGCTTCTCCGGTACGCAGGCTGAAGCAGGCGTGATGCCAGGGACAGCGCACGGTATCGTCCACCATGAGACCCTGCTGGAGCGGACCGCCGTAATGGGAACAGGTGGCGCCGATCGCGAAAATCTCATCGCCGCGCCGTGCGAGCAGGACCGGGTCATTGCCGACATGTCCGGCGAGCATCCGGCCGTCAGGCAAGTCGTCGACCGGGATGCCGTTCGCCAGATCAGGGCCGAGAGCGTCCGATTGCGTTGATCCCATGGAATTTCTCCAGGTGGCCAGCCGCCGGCCCATTGGGGCCTAACGGGTTCTGCCGTCGCCCTCCAAGATTAGATGTACCGGCTCCATATAGGTTCCCGAAATTCCGACCGCAGGGCCGTCATCCCGGGAACCTTTCCGGCCATGCGCCATCCAATGGGGGTGGACAGCACGCGTTCGGGAGGAATCTGCATGAACAAGCTCGCCAGGATCAATAATGGGGATTTTCGCCCCGAAACCGCGACCGAACCAGCCGGCGGAATTGGCCGGCCCTCCCGCGAGCAGGCCGAGCAGGCGGTGCGAACCCTTATCCGGTGGACCGGCGAGGATCCGGCGCGCGAGGGGTTGCTGGCGACGCCGGCCCGTGTGGTGCGCGCCTACGAGGAATGGTTCTCCGGCTATGAGGAGAACCCCGATGAGCTGCTGGAGCGGACTTTCGAGGAGGTCGCCGGCTACGACGAGATGGTGCTGATGCGCGACATCGCCTTCGTCTCCCATTGCGAGCACCACATGGCGCCGATCACCGGCCGGGTGCACATCGGCTATCTGCCGCGCAACCGGGTGGTGGGCATCTCGAAGCTGGCCCGCCTGGTCCACACCTACGCCAAACGGTTGCAGATCCAGGAGCGATTGACGGCGGAGATCGCCAACACCCTGGACCGCGTGCTCGGGCCGCACGGCGTGGCGGTGGTCGCCGTGGGCACCCATGGCTGCATGACCAGCCGCGGCGTACACCAGTCGCAGGCCACCATGGTGACGAGCCGCATGCTCGGAGCATTTCGCGACCGGCCGGAGACGCGGCAGGAGTTCCTTTCGGTCATCGGGGTGCGAGGCGCGATCGGTGCCGGGAACGCTTCCGGCTGATGCATCCGATGGATGCTTGTCGATGGATGTTGCTCTGGTGAGGAGACCGCAATGCAGGGACGCGACGTTGGCCGGGAGACGAGCCTGGACCGGCTCGAGGACGCGGAGCTCGTGGCCCTGGCGGACCGCAAGGTCGAGGGTGCTTTTCGCATCATCATGCAACGGCACAATCAACGCCTCTATCGGATTGCGCGCGCGGTGGTGCGCAACGATGGCGAGGCCGAGGACGTGGTGCAGGAGGCCTATGTGCACGCCTTCGCCAGTCTCGCGGCGTTCCGCGGCGAAGCGAGCCTGGCAACCTGGCTGTCGCGCATCGTGCTGAACGAAGCGCTGGGACGAATCCGGCGCCATCGCCCGACCGCCGAGCTCAGCGCATTGGCGAACCCCTCGCCATCTCGGGCCGAGATCATTCCGTTTCCGCATGCATCGCCCCAACTCGATCCCGAGCGCACCATGGCCCAACGTCAAATTCAGCTGTTGCTGGAGCAGGCGATCGACAAGCTGCCGGATGAATTCCGGATCGTGCTGATTGCCCGCGTCATCGAGGAGATGAGCGTGGAGGAGACCGCGGCGCTGTTCGGGTTGCGCCCGGAGACCGTAAAGACGCGGCTGCACCGCGCCCGCAAGCTCCTGCGCCAAGCGCTCGAGGAGCAGGTCGGCTCGACCTTGTGCGACGCCTTCCCGTTCGATGGCGCGCGATGCGGACGGATGACGGAGAAAGTGCTCAAACGGCTTGGCCTGGAGGTTTGACTTCAGTATGGCCGTGGTGCCGGGGCATTGCGCCACCCGCCATGACCGCAGTGATTCGTCGCAGTATTGTTTTCATTCATGAACTTCCTAATTGTTCGGCCAAAATGAGGAATGGGACAGAATCCGGGCGCGGGAATGGCGATGGGTCGAGCCGCCAGCCACCATGCGAAAATGCATGCCTGCCGGCCATGGCGCCATTGATAATACAATTCGAGAGCAATGAATTGCCTTTGCGCGCACGCCGCAGCTATGCAAGGCGGGCAGAGCGGCACGGTCCAGAGCGGCGTTTCGGTGAGCGAACTCCGCGCGAGCAACAAGCTCCGCATTTCCCTCCCCCTGCAAGGGGGACGGTGGCGCCCAACGGGTCCGGCCTTTGGCCGGCCCGATGACAGGCTCAGGCGCTGGGTGGGGGTCCCGTGCACTACGGACGAGACCCCCACCCGACAGCAATTGCTTCGCAAGCGAAGCAATTGCTGTCGACCTCCCCCTTTCAGGGGGAGGTAAGTTGCTGCACCGCCTTGCCTTGATCTTCAACAAAACGCCCGGCGCGGTTTCCCGGCCGGGCGCAAATCGCGAGTTTCAATTTCATCAGTAATCTGATTTGCCTGGTTGCGTCAAACAATTCGAGAGTTTTTCGAATCATCTGCCGATCGCGATCTCGCATGCGAGCCCTTCCGCGCGCCATTCGCGGCGAATCTCGCCATTCAGCTGGCGTTGAATCATGTTTTCCAAGACCCGAGTACCGAAACCCTGGCTCGTAGGCGGCGCACCAACCGGCGGGCCGCCCGTCTCGGTCCAGCGCAAGACGAGCCGGCCCTCCGGGTCGCTCGACCAGGTGATTTGAACCCGTCCATCGGACACCGACAGCGCCCCGTATTTGGCCGCGTTGGTCGCCAGCTCGTGCAAAGCGACCGCCATCGCCTGTGCCGCAACCGGCTCCAGCAGATGCTTGGGGCCCTCGATGCGGACCCGCAACTCCTTGTCTCCGGAATAGGGTGCAAGCTCGTCCTTGATCAGGCTCTCGATCTCGGCGCCTGCCCAGCGCGATTCCACGAACAGCCGGTGGACGTTGGAGAGCGCTTGTATGCGGCCCTCGATCGCGCGCTTGAGACCCTCGGGCGTATCGGACTGCGAAAGATGCACGGTCGCCTGCACGGTCGACAGCAGGTTTTTGGCGCGGTGCTCCGCCTCGCGGGCCAGCATGTTGATTTGCGCCTCGGCCCGGGCGCGCTCGGAGATGTCGCGCGCGATCTTGGACGCGCCGACGACCCTGCCTTGCGCGTCTTTGAGGGGCGAGACGGTCAGGGAGATGTTGATCTGGCTTCCGTCCTTGCGCTGGCGCACCGTCTCATAATGTTCAACGCGCTCGCCCCGGCTGACGCGGTCGATGATCTGAGGTTCCTCGTTTTGCCGGCCGGAAGGAATGAGGATAGTGACCGAATTGCCGATGGCCTCTTGGGCGGTATATCCGAATATCCGCTCCGCGCCGCTGTTCCAGCTCTTGATGATCCCATCGAGGCCCTTGCTGATGATGGCATCATCGGAGGACTCGACGATGGCGGCAATCCGCTGCGCCGCATTCAGAGACAGGACCGTTTGATAGGCCGCTGCCGCGAAGGTCGCCAAGTTGGTCAACATACGCAGGTCTTCCGCATCGAAACGGCGGACTCCATCATGGGAGACCACCCATATGGTGCCGATGGCCTCGCCGTTGAGATAAAATGGCACCAGCAATGCTTCCTCGAGCAGAGGTCGGACCGCGGCGAAATAGGGAAAATCGAGTTCGGGATGCTGGCACAGCAGCGCGGTATTGCCGTCCAGAACGGCGCCGCACGGGCCGAATTCGCGCGGCGTTCCCCCGTGCACATGCGAGGCCCACTCCCCGGCAATGGCCCGCCAATGGAAATTGGACTTTCGGTCGCCCTCCTCCAGCAAACTGAGCCCAGCGGACTGCGCGCCGCACAGGGCGAGAGCGGTCTCCGCAATCTGCTGCAGGATCGCGTCAGGTGATGCCGCCAGCACCCGTGTCAGCTCGATCAGGGCTTGATTTTCGGCGATGTGGTCGGGCGGGCGTGACGGGCGCCGAGCCAATTCGGCGATAGAATGCATCGAACGCAGGGTGGGCGTGTCGCGCACCCGGGCCGAAGCCGAAGACGCGTCATGTCGTTCCGCCGGCCGCGGCGGCCGCTCGGTTTTTGACTCCAGCATCTGCTTCTACCCGTCGACACCCGGATGACCGCATTATCTTTTGATTTTCAGTTCCCACGGAACTCGGCCATATGACGTATATACTCCAGCCCTATCCCGATGGCGAGTAGCAATGGATAGCGCGGACCGTCGCGCGCTGTTGCCCGGCTGCGGCCAATTCACCGATCTTGGCAGCGTTTTACTAGGCGCGGCAGGCCGCCCTCGCTTGTAGTGTGTCCAAAGACACCCCCCGACCCAAGGCCGATGCCGTGGGCGCCCGTGCCCGAATCCGGAACGAAATGGTTAATGAAATCGGCGTACGCTCTCGCCCATGAGTGAATGCTCAGCCGAAAAGACACTGCGGTGGCGCCGTCGAATTGAAGAGTGTCGCACGGAAGCCAAATTCCAACCCCCCCGAAGGGCGGGAAGCCATCGCGTCGATCATTGAATCTTATGAGCGGCTGATCGCCCTGGTGGAGCGCAAGGCAAAATAGCTCGGCTCGGCCGCCTCGGATCGCGGCTCGCGTGCTTTTGCTCTCAATCTTCCTTCGAATGACCGGATTTTCGCGGTCGCTGAGTGATTTGCGTGGGATTGCGCGCTCGCTCATGCGGCCGCGCGGCAGCACCGCGGCTCCCCATGAGATGCTCAAACAAAGCGGTCTGGGCGAAGCCCAGGTGGCGGCCGCGGTGGTGCACCAGGGTGAAATCGCGCGGCGGCAGGTCGATCGGGATGGCGCGCAGCTTTCCGGCCGCCACCGCCGACGCGACCACATGCTCGGAGATGATGGTGGCGCCGGCGCCGGCCTCCACGGCTTCGCGCACCGCCTCGTTGACCGGAAGCACCAGGAAGATCTTCAGCTCATCGAGGCTCAGCCCCTCGCGCTGCGCCAGGTCCTCCAGCACGTGGCGGGTTCCCGAGCCTTCTTCGCGAATGACCCAGGAGATGGCGCGCAGGTCGAGGCGGCCAGGCGCGATCTGCGGCAGCGGCGGTTGCGCCGCCGCGACCACCAAGAGCGGGCGGTCCTGATCGATCACGCGGCGCAGCAGCGCCGGATGCTGGGTCGGCCCTTCGACCAATCCCAGATTGACCGTGCCCTCGACCACCGCGGCCTCGACCTCGCGGGTGTTGCCGATCACCACGTCCAGCTCGACGCCCGGATGGGCGGAGCGGAAGGCGCTGAGCCGACGCGGCAGCCAGTAGCTGGCGATGGTCTGGCTGGCCGCCACGGCGACGGTGCCGGTCGCCTCGCCGGCGCGGTCCTCCAGCACGGCGCGGGCGACCGCCACCTGATCGAGCACGGAGCGGGCCTGCGGGAGCAGGAGCCGGCCGGTCTCGGTCAGATGAATGCCGCGGCCCACCCGGTCGAACAGCCGGGCGTCATAGCGCGCCTCGAGCGCCGCGATGGCGGCTGATGCCGCGGATTGGGTGATTCCGAGCGCCGCGGCCGCCTGGGTGACGTGGCGGCGATCCGCGACCGCGACGAAAATCCGCAATTGCTCGAGCGTCATAGGGCACACACGTTCGATCGACAAAACAGATCGGTATCATAAGAATTATTCATTGGATTGATAGGTCAGGGCAGAGGAAAGAATATTCTAGATTTGCCGGGGCGTGCAGATGGCCTCCTTTCCGGAACGCCGCAGATTCAGCAATTTCTTTGGGGCGGCGGTAGGCTGGCTGCTGGCCCGCTGGCGGCAATGGACCGCGCCGGACCGCTATCGGCCCGAAAAGCACTACATGCGCGGCCCGGGCCCCAAAAACAGTTCGGGCAAAGCCGACAGCGACAGCTCCCGGGCACCATGAGCGCGCGACCCGCCGCCAACGCGGCAGCGACCCAGCGTCCCCTGGCCGACACCCGCGCGCCCGCGGAGCGCGATGGCGTCGACGTCTCGCCCATGGTCTGCGACGAGGTCCGCAAGACCACCTGCTACATGTGCGCCTGCCGCTGCGGCATCGATGTCCACATCAAGGACGGGCAGGTCCGCTACATCGCGGGCAACCGCGAGCATCCGGTCAACCGCGGGGTGATCTGCGGCAAGGGCAGCGCCGGCATCATGCAGCACCTGAGCCCGGCCCGATTGCGCAAGCCGTTGCTGCGCACCGGGGCACGCGGCGCCGGCGAGTTTCGCGAGATCGAATGGGACGAGGCGCTCGCCATCGCGACGGCGCGGCTCGCCCGCATCCGCGCGACCGATCCAAAAAAGCTCGCGTTCTTCGCCGGGCGCGACCAGTCGCAATCCCTGACCGGGTGGTGGGCGGCGCAATTCGGCACGCCCAATTACGCGGCGCATGGCGGCTTCTGCTCGGTCAACATGGCGGCCGCGGGCTTCTACACCATCGGCGGATCGTTCTGGGAGTTCGGCGAGCCTGATTGGGAGCACACCAAATACTTCATGCTGTTCGGGGTCGCCGAGGATCACGATTCCAATCCCATCAAGATCGGTCTCGGCCGGCTCAAAGCGCGCGGCGTCAAGATCACCTCGGTCAATCCGTGCCGCACCGGCTACAACGCCATCGCGGACGAATGGATCGGCATCCGGCCCGGCACCGACGGGCTGTTCGTGCTCGCCATCGTGCACGAGCTGCTGCGGGCCGGGCGCGTCGATCTCGATTATCTCATCGCCCACAGCAACGCCCCGGTGCTGATCATCCGCGAGCCCGGCGCCGCCGACGATGGTCTCATCATGCGCGACCAGCGGGGCGCGGCGCTTGCCTGGGACCGCGTGCAAGGCCGCGCCGTCGATGCCGCCGCGGCCGGAACGCAGCCGTCGCTAACCGGCAGCCACCGGGTGAACGGGCGCGCTTGCGTGCCGGTGTTTGCGCTCATCGCCGAGCGCTATCTGGACGAGGCTTATTCGCCCGAGGCGGTCGCGAGCCGTTGCGGGATTGCCGCCGCCACCATCCGCCGGATCGCCGCCGAGCTCGCCCAGGTGGCGTTCGAGCAGGCGATCGAGCTGCCGGTGCCATGGACCGACACTCACGGGCACCGCCACCCGACCATGCGGGGGCGGCCGATCGCCATGCATGCGATGCGCGGCATCTCGGCCCATTCCAACGGCTTCCACACCTGCCGCGCCATTCATCTGCTGCAGGTGCTGCTGGGCACGGTGGATGTTCCGGGTGGCTTTCGCTTCAAGCCGCCCTACCCCAAGCCGCCACCGACCGGCCGCAAGCCCTGCGGCAAAGGCGGCGGTCATCCCGACACGCCGCTCGACGGCACGCCGCTCGGCTTCGTAAGCGATCCGCAGGATCTGCTGATCGATCCGGACGGACGGCCCGAGCGCATCGACAAGGCCTATTCGTGGGAAGCGCCGCTCGCCGCGCACGGGCTCCTCCACACCGTGATCGGCAACGCCGCTCGCGGCGATCCCTACCGGATCGATACGTTGTTCCTCTACATGGCGAACATCGCCTGGAACTCGGCGATGAACACGACGCAGACCATCGGGATGCTGACCGAGAAGGACGCGACCGGCGACTACAAGATTCCCTTCATCATCTATTCCGACGCCTACTTCTCCGAGACCGTTCCGTACGCCGACCTCGTCCTGCCTGACACCACTTATCTGGAGCGCCACGACTGCATCAGCCTGCTCGACCGGCCGATCAGCCATGCGGACGGCCCCGGCGATGCGATCCGCTGGCCGGTGGTGCCGCTCGATCGCGACGTGCGGGCGTTCCAGTCGGTGCTGCTCGATCTCGGCGCGCGGCTGCGCCTGCCCGGTATGGTGGATGAGGCCGGAGCCGCGAAGTATCGCGATTACGCCGACTACATGGTGCGGCACGAGCGCAGTCCGGGCATCGGGCCGCTCGCCGGCTGGCGCGGCGAGAGCGGCGAGGCGTTCGGCAAGGGCGCGCCGAACCCGGATCAGCTCAACCGCTACATCGCCAATGGGGGATTCTGGCAGCACGAGCTCGCGCCCGAGCAGAGATATTACAAGATGGCGAACCGCTCCTATCTCGACTTCGCGGTCCAGATGGGATTTCTCTCCGCCCCCTCCCCCACGGTGTTCCAGCTCTACGCGGAGCCGCTGCAACGCTTCCGCCTGGCGGCGCGCGGCCACGGCGCGGTGGTGCCGCCGGTGTCGGAGCGCGCGCGGCTCGAGCGCTATTTCGATCCGCTGCCGATCTGGTACGCGCCGCTCGAGGACGCGACCATCGACACGCAGGCATTCGGGCTGCACGCCATCACGCAGCGGCCGATGCACATGTATCATTCATGGGGCGGGCAGAACGCCTGGCTTCGCCAGATCACCAGCCAGAACCGGCTGTTCGTGCATCGCGACACCGCGGCGCGCCTCGGCATCGCCGACGACGACTGGGTGTGGATCGAGAGCCCGCACGGTAAGGTCAGAGGCCAGATCCGCACCGTCGACGGCGTGAACCCGGATACGGTTTGGACCTGGAACGCGATCGGTAAGCGGCGTGGCGCCGGCATGCTCGACCACGACGCGCCGGAAGCCACGCGTGGCTTTCTGCTCAACCACGCCATCGCTGATTTGCTGGCGGCCGACCAGCACGGCCGCCGCCATTCGAACTCCGATCCGGTCACCGGGCAGGCGGCCTGGTTCGACGTGCGGGTGCGGCTGCGCAAATGCGCCGCCGCCGAGACCGGCGAAACCGCCCCACAGCTACCGGCAATCACGGCGCCGCCCGGCATGCCGCCGACCCCGCGGCAGCACGGCTTCGGCGCGCAATTCCGCCGAGCGCGTGAGCGCCGCGCCAGAGAGACAGCGCCATGACCAGCCTGCCCGCCACCGGGAAAACCAAGCTCGGCCTAGTCATCGATCTCGACACCTGCGTCGGCTGCCAGGCCTGCGTCACCAGCTGCAAGGAATGGAACACCAGCGGCCATATGGCGCCGCTCACCGACATCAATCCGTATGGGGCGCAGGCGGACGGGGTCTGGTTCAACCGCGTGCACACCTACGAGCATGCCGGCGAAAGCGGCGGGCAGACCGTGCACTTCCCGCGCTCCTGCCTGCATTGCGAGACGCCGGCCTGCGTCACCGTCTGCCCGACCGGCGCCTCCTACAAGCGCACCTCCGACGGCATCGTGCTGGTCGACGAGGACAAATGCATCGGCTGCCAGCTGTGCAGCTGGGCCTGCCCGTACGGGGCGCGCGAGCTCGACCCGGTCGTGGGTGTCATGAAGAAATGCACGCTGTGCATCGACCGCATCTACAACCAGAATCTTCCAGGGGAAGAGCGCGTGCCGGCCTGCGTCGCCGCCTGCCCGACCGGCGCGCGCCATTTCGGCGATCTCGGCGATCCGCTCTCGCCGGTGTCGCGGCTGGTGCGCGAGCGCGGCGGCGTCGATCTGATGCCGGAGCTCGGCTATCGCCCGACCAACAAATATCTGCCGCCGCGCCCACGCGCCGGGGGCGGGGCAGCGGCGGTGGCGCCGGCGCTCGAGCCCGTGACGGCGGCCGGCGGCTTCCTCGGCTGGGTCGACCGCATGCTGTCGGGTTGAGGTGGGGGTGATGAGCCCACGCGCGAGCAACAAACTCGATGCTTCCCTCCCCCTGCAAGGGGGAGGGTGGCGCCGAAGGCGCCGGGTGGGGGTCCCGCGTTCCAACAAATTCGGCGTTTGTCGCGGGACCCCCACCCGACCCGCTTCGCGGGTCACCCTCCCCCTTTCAGGGGGAGGGAAGAAAGCACCTTGCCGGAATCGGCGCTGACCATGCATCCGGCCTTCTCCATCATCTTCTTCACCACCGCGAGCGGCGCGGGCTACGGCGTGCTGATGCTGCTCGGCATTCTGGCGGCGCTCGGCCTGCTGCCGCCCGACCGCTGGCTCGGCCTCATCAGCCTCGGGCTGGGGCTTGCCCTCATGGTTGCGGGGCTCCTCGCCTCCACGCTGCATCTCGGCCGGCCGCAGCGGGCGTGGCGGGCGTTCTCGCAGTGGCGCTCGTCGTGGCTGTCGCGCGAAGGCATCGCCAGCCTGTTGGCGTTCGTGCCGGCCGGGCTGTTCGGCATCGGCTGGATCGTTTACGAGCGCACCGACGGGATCGTGGCGGCGGCGGGTGTAGCGATGGCGGCGGGCGCCGCCCTCACAGTCGTCTGCACCGGCATGATCTATGCCTGCCTCAAGCCGATCGCGCAGTGGAGCAGCGGCTTTACCGTACCGGCCTATCTCATCTTCGCGCTCATGACCGGCGCGGTGCTGCTCGACGCCGTTCTGGCGCTGCTCGGCTGGCCCGACTTAGGCGTTGCCTACGTGGCGTTGATCGCCATCGGGCTCGGCTGGGCCTGGAAGCTGGCGACCTGGCGGCACAACGACAGTCTCGAGCCGGTGGCGACCCTCAACAGCGCGACCGGGCTTGCCGGCGGCACGGTGCGCTCGGTCGAATGGCCGCACACGGAAGCGAACTACCTGCTCAAGGAGATGGGCTACCGCATCGCGCGCAAGCATGCCGCCAAGCTGCGCCTGCTGGCGCAGGTCTTCGGTTTCGCGTTGCCGCTCCTCGCCACTGCGGTCGGGGCGGCGACCGGCGGCGGGATCGCAAAAATCTCCACCGTGCTCGCGGTGCTGACACAGGCGCCCGGGATGCTGGTCGAGCGCTGGCTGTTCTTCGCCGAGGCCCGGCACACCGTCACTCTTTATTACGGGCTAGAGCCCGCGCCATGAGGGCTTAGGGATGAGACATCGTGCCAGATTGTCATTATCGGCAAGATCAACTAACCAATAGCCGATCGCAATGGAGACGATCCGATGAAGAAAACCTTCGCCGCGCTGCTAGGCCTTGCTTTCTGCGCGCTCCTGATCGGTCCGGCCATGGCCGAATACCCGGACAAGGTGGTCCGCATCATCGTGCCGGTGGCGGCCGGGGGCGGGGTCGACGTGATGGCACGCCTGCTGGCGCAGCGGTTGAGCGAGCGGCTGGGGCAGCAATTCATCGTCGAGAACCGCGCCGGAGCCGCCGGCGTGATCGGGACCAAGTCGGTGATCCGCTCGCCGGCCGACGGCTATACGCTTCTTTATACGCCGAGCAGCCTGTCGCTGACGGTCGCGGTCAGCAAGACCGCACCCTATGACGTGGACAAGGACCTGACCCCGATCGTCAACGTGGCGATCAGCCCCTATGCGCTGGCGGTGAGCTCGGCGCTGCCGGCCAAGACCGTGGGCGAGTTCATCGCCTACGCCAAGGCCAATCCGGGGAAGCTCAGCTACGCCTCCGCCGGCATCGGCAGCGCCTCGCATCTGGCAGCCGAGCTGTTCAAGAGCATGGCCGGGATCGAGATGGTGCATGTTCCCAACAAGGGCATGAGCCCGGCGCTGGTCGACGTGATGGGCGGGCAGGTGCAGGCCATGTTCGCGAGCGTGCCGGCGCTGCTCACCGAGCAGTCGGATCATGTGCGCCCGATCGCCATGGCGGAGAAGAAGCGCTCGGCGCTGATGCCGACGCTGCCGACCATCAGCGAATCCGGCCTGCCCGGCTTCGAGGTGGCCAACTGGGCCGGGCTGCTCGGCCCCGCGGGGCTCGACCCTGGCATCGTGAAGAAGCTGCATGCCGAGATCATCGCCATCCTCGACACGGCCGACATGAAGGACCGCATCAAGAAGCTCGGCTATGACGTGCTGGCGAGCCCGCCGGACGAGTTCGGGATGCAGATCCGCAACGACGTGGTGCGCTGGTCCGAGGTGGTGAAGAAGGCGGATATTCCGCTGAATTGAGCGCTTGCAGCTCTGTAGCCCGGATGGAGCACTTGCGAAATCCGGGAACATCGTTCCCGCATCGCGCTACGCTTCATGGGGGCTACGACAGGGTGCGGTGACGCGCAGTCTCTCCGCCGTCATGCCCCGGCCTTGTGCCGGGCACCCACGTCATTCGCGCCACAAAGCAAGACGTGGATGGCCGGGACAAGCCCGGCCATGACGACCGGGTAATTTCGTGCAAGCAAAACCGCCGAGTTGGCGGCGGCCCGTCTCATCGCCCCAAAATCCGCACGATTTCTTCGGCGGCATGCATCACCTCGTCCCGCGCCAGCTTCTCCGCCGCGTCGGCGTCGCGTTGCACGATCGCTTTGTGAAGCGCCTGCAGGCCCTTGATGCTCTGCTCGGAGCGCGCCGCCGAGCGTTTCGGGTGCGAGAGGCCGAGCGCGCGCCAGCGCCAGATGCGGGCCATCAGGGTCGCCAGCATGGTGGCGAGGGTCTCGCTCTTGGCGCCGCGGAACAACACCTCGAAGAACCGGTTCTTGGCCCGGATGGTCTCTTCCGGATCGCGGCGCCGGTAGGCGGCGGCGGTGGCCTTGAGCTCGCGGCCCAGCTCCGCGATCTCCGCGGCGCCGGCCTTCGCCACGAACATGCGCGCCGCCAGGCCTTCCAGCAGCGCCCGGATGGCGTAGAGGTCGCGCGCCTCCTCGACGGTCAATTCGCGCACGATGGCACCGCGGTTGGGCACCACGTCGACCAGGCCTTCGGCCTCCAATTGCCGCAACGCCTCGCGGATCACCGTGCGCGACACGCCCATCATGGCGATGAGCTCGCGCTCGATCAGCCGCGCGCCGGGCGCCAGCCGGCCGTTGACGATCGAGGCCCGTAGCGCCTCCAGCACCTCGCGCCGCAGCGGCGCGGCTGCCGACCGGCGGATCGCCGGCAGCGCCGGCGCCTCGTTGCTCGGGGGAGGTGATGCTTTCACGTCGCGACCTCGATCAACAAATCAGCAAGCAAGCATCGCGCTCATCGCGCTCAATACACCCGGTAAAGCGGCTCGAGCCCATCGACCAGCACGCGCTCGACGTTCTGCCACGCGGTGCGGAACAGGAAGGTCGACGCCTGGCGGGTAACGCCGCCGATATGGGGGCTGAACAACACCCGGTTGCGGGCCTCGCCGGTCAGGCCAAACAGCGGATTGTCGGCGGGGGGCGGCTCGGTCGCATAGACATCGACCGCCGCGCCCGCGAGCCGGCCGGCCTGCAGCGCGGCCGCGAGCGCTGCTTCATCCACGATGCCGCCGCGCGAGGCCTGGATGAGCACGGCGCCGGGCTTCATGCGCGCGAGCTCGCGCGCTCCGATGAGGCCGGTGGTGGCCGGCAGCAGCGGGACATGCAGCGAGACCACGTCGGCCGAGGACAGCAATTCATCGAGGCCGACCGGTCTCGCCTGCAATTCGGCCGCGGTGGCGGCGTTGGGCGAAGCCGGATCGTAGTAGCAGACCCGGCAGCCGGCGCGCTCTGCCTGCCGCGCCACCGCAAGCCCGATCACGCCCAGCCCGACGATGCCGACCAGCGCGTTCTCGAGCCCGCCGAGATTGTCCGCGATCACGCGGGCGCGCCATTCGGCGTAACGCCCGGCTTTGATTTCCGCATCCGCCCAGGCGAGTCGCCGTAGCAGCACGGATGCCGTGGTCATCACATATTCGGCGATCGCATTGTTGCTGCCGCCCGGAATATTGGCGACCGGAATGTTGCCGGCCTTGACGGCGGCCGGATCGATGCGGTCGACACCGGCGCCGGTGACCTGCACCAGCGCGAGCGCGGTTTGCGCGAACAGCCCGGCCGGCAGCTTCGGCCCGACCGCCGGAATGACCAGCCCCCGCGCGGTCTCGAGATAGCCAGGCACCGCCGGATCGGTGGGCGCGCAATAGCGCACCGACAGCGAAGCTGGCGGCATGGCATCGACGCGCGCGAAATCGGCTTCCGGGCGCAGACACACGACCTCGATCGGCATGACGGTCATTTCCAGATCAGCGGTAAATCTTCGGTCGACTTCGCCACGTCGGGGGTCGGGAAGAAGCACAGCAGCACCAGCGGGACGGTGCCGGTGTTGCGCGTCACATGGGGCTCGTCGGCCGGAACCAGGATGGTGTCGCCCTGGCGCACCGGATGGGCGCCGCTCGCCGTCAAGGTGCTGCCTTCGCCCGCGAGCACATACATGCACTCCTCGAAGCCGTGATGCACATGCGGGCCGCGCAGCGCCTCGCCTTCGCGCGGCACCGGGATCTCGACCAGGCGTAGCGAGGCATTGCTGGCCCCCATCGCACCCGAGACGATCTCGAACGAGACTCGACCGGGAAGGCCGAGCCGCCTGGCCTGCGCGGGCGTGACGACGCGCGCCATCACACCACCTGCCGCAGATGCTTGACCTCGGCGACGCCGCCCAGGACGGTCTCGAGCTGGCGGAAGATCTCGGTTGCTTCCGAGGCGATGCCGTCGGCGATCGCGTTCAGCATCTTGCGGCCGCGATCCGGGGTGGCGTTCTCGGGAGTGCCGTACCATCCGGTCGGCGCGATGCAGCGGATGTCGGTGAGCACCGGCTGGTAGGCATTGGTGCGCCGCAGCTTGTCCATCCGGCTGCCATGGCTGTGATCGGAGGAGTTGTCGATGCGGTCGATATGCACCAGCTCGGGCCGGTACGCCATGACGGCGAGCGCCTCGATCTCGCCGCCGTGGCTGAGCCCATTGCATTCGTGCCCGAACATGTCGGCCGCGACATAGCAGGCCTGCACGGTCAGCACCTGCATGCCGTGCTGGCGGTGCAGCTCTTCGGCCGCGATCGCGAGCGAGGGAATATTGCCTTCGTGCCAGTTGAGGATCATCAGCTGCCTGGCGCCGTGCCGGGCCGTGGAGGCGCAGGTCTCGACCGTGAGCCGCATATAGGTCTCGGGCGTGAGCGAGATGGTGCCCTCATAGGGCATATGCATGGGGGTGACGCCGAGCGGGCATGCGGCCAGCACCAGGCCGTCCATGCGCTCCGCCACCGCGTGCGCGATCACGTTGGCCGCGAAGCTGTCGGTGCCGGTCGGCAGATGCGGCCCGTGCTGCTCGACGCTGCCGGTCGGCAGGATCACGAACGGGTTCTGCTTGAATTGGGCGGCGATGTCGGGCTGCGTCAGGTCGGAAAAATAGCGGCTAGGCAACATGGCGCGCTCCGGTGCTGATGCGGGTCTTGGCCGCGGCGAGAACCTCGTCGAGCTTGACGTAGCGGCCGCCCTCCTCGAGCGAGCGCAGCGCCCCATACACCATGGCGACCGCCACATTGCCGTTGCGGGCGTTGAGCTCGTTGCTCTGGCCGCTGCGGCAGCTGTGCGCAAACATCTCCAGCTCGGCCAGGAACATGTCGCTTTCCGGCACCGCGAGCGGCTCGCGCCTGGCATAGCCGTCCTTGCCGCGCTGGATGTAGAGGGTCGACGACTGATGCAGCTGGTCGGGCATATCCCAGGTGCCGAAATCGATCTCGTAATGCATCAGGCCGCGCGAACCGAACACCCGCAGCGAGAAGATGCCGGGCGAGGTCCAGCACGAGCCCACGTAGCCGATCTTGCCGTCGGCGAAGCGGCACAAGGTCATCGATTGATCGTCGACCTCGGCGCCGACCGGGGAAAGCTTGGAGGCCATCGAGCTCACCTCCGCCACCTCGCCGCCCAGATAATGCAGCACGTCGAACTGGTGGATGGCGAGCTGCGAGAGCGGCCCGCCAGGCGCGCGGTTCTTGTACCAGCGCCAGGTCTGCGGCGTGAGCTCGAGCGCGCGCTCGTTGGAGAAGTTCGCCTCCATGAAGGCGACGCGGCCGAGCTCGCCTGCAACGATGGCGGCGCGGATGCGGCGGATGCCGGCCATCAGGCGGGCGCTGTGCCCGACCGTGACGGTGACGCCGAAATCCGTTTCGAGATTCTCGATCCGCAGCCCGTCGTCGAGCGTGCTGGCGATCGGCTTCTCGGTGTAGACGTGCTTGCCGGCGCGCGCCACCTCGAGCGCGACCGGCAGGTGCTGCTCGTTGGGGACGGTCAGGATCACGCCCTTGATCTGCGGATCCCGCAGCATGGCGGAAAGCTCCGAAACCGCCGGCACCCCGGTCTCGCGGGCGAACTCGGTGCGCTTGCTCTCGGTGCGGGTGAAGCAGGCCGCGATCTCGACGTGCTCAGACCGCGCCGCCGCGCGGGTGAGGACGCGCGCCCAGCGGCCCAGTCCGACGATGCCTACCTTTACGCGATCGGCCATGGCATACCCTTCTTGCTCTTTGGCGGCCGCCTCGGGCAGCCGTTGACGATTGTCATACAATAATACAATATGACTGACTAAGCTAGGGGATTGCCGAGCCTCAAACCGACATCCCTTCGCCGCCGCCCTGCCCGAACGCAAACCCCGCACCGAGACATTCGCCATGACCGCTCCCCATCTCCTGGTTCACGACAAGAAGGACACGGTCGGGGTCGTGGTGGTGGAAGGCCTCAAGGCCGGCACCGACATGACCTGCGTCGTCACCGCCGACGATTCCGCCTTCACGCTGAAATCCAGGATGGACGTGCCGATCGGCCACAAGATCGCGCTCACTGACATCAAGTCGGGCGACACGGTATGGAAATACGGTCAGGACATCGGCAAGGCGGTGGCGCCGATCGCCAAGGGCGAGCACGTCCACGTCCATAACCTCAAGACCAAACGCTGGTGAGCAACATGAGCGGATCGAACGGCAAGTCGAACCTGAGATTCACCGGCTGGCGGCGCGAGAACGGCCGGGTCGGGGTGCGCAACCACGTCGTCATCCTGCCGCTCGACGATCTTTCCAATTCCGCCTGCGAGGCGGTCGCCCACAACATCAAGGGCACGCTGGCGATCCCGCACGCCTATGGGCGGCTGCAGTTCGGCGAGGATCTCGAGCTGTTCTTCCGCACCATCATCGGCACCGGCGCCAATCCGAACGTCGCTGCCGTGGTGGTGATCGGGATCGAGGACGGCTGGACCAAGCGCGTGGTCGACGGCATCGCCAAGACCGGCAAGCCGGTCACCGGCTTCGGCATCGAGGGCCATGGCGACCTGATGACGGTGGCGCGCGCCGCGCGCGTCGCCAAGGATTACGTGCAGTGGGCTTCCGAGCTCCAGCGCGAGGAATGCGACATTTCCGAGCTGTGGGTGTCGACCAAATGCGGCGAGAGCGACACCACCACCGGCCTCGCATCATGCCCGACCGTCGGCAACATGTATGACAAGCTGATCCCGCGCGGCCTCTACGGCGTGTTCGGCGAAACCTCGGAGATCACCGGCGGCGAGCATCTCGCCAAGGCGCGCGCCGTGAGCCCTGAGATCGGCGAGAAATGGTACAAAGTCTGGCAGGCCTACGAGAACGAGGTGATCCAGGCGCACAAGACCGACGATCTCTCCGAATCGCAGCCCACCAAGGGCAATATCGCGGGCGGCCTCACCACCATCGAGGAGAAGGCGCTCGGCAATCTCGAGAAGATCGGCCGCAGCTGCAAATATATCGACGTGCTGGCGCCGGCCGAAGCGCCCGCCAAGGGCCCGGGTCTCTACTATATGGACACCTCCTCGGCGGCGGCCGAATGCGTCACCCTGATGGGGGCGGCCGGCTATGTGCTGCACACTTTCCCGACTGGCCAGGGCAACGTCATCGGCAACCCGATCCTGCCGGTGATCAAGATCACCGGCAATCCGCGCACGGTGCGCACCATGTCGGAGCATGTGGATGTCGATGTGTCCGGCATCCTGCGCCGGGAGATGACCATCTCGCAGGCCGGCGACGCGCTGATCGAGATGGTGGTGCGCACCGCCAACGGCCGCCTCACCGCCGCCGAGGCGCTGGGCCACCGCGAGTTCGTGCTGACGAAGCTTTACCGCAGCGCGTGAGTGCTGCCGGCGCCCGGTCGTTTCCGGGCAAATTTCTGCTTTTCATCCTGCGGTGACGTGATGCCGGTGCTCACCTTGGCGGAGGCGGAGACGCTCGTGGTCGGCGCGCTGACGCGCTGCCGCACGTCGCCTGCAAATGCGCTATGCGTTGCCCGCGCGCTGGTTGCCGCCGAAGCGGACGGCCTCAAGGGGCACGGCCTGTCGCGGGTGCCGACCTATGCGGCGCAAGCGAAAATCGCCAAGGTCGACGGCTTCGCCACGCCGGCCATGACGCGGCCGCGCCCCGCGACGGTGGCGATCGATGCCGGCAATGGTTTTGCCTATCCGGCCATCGACATGGCGCTCGCCATCCTGCCCGAGGTCGCGCAACGCGAAGGCGTCGCGGCGGCCGCGATCCGGCGCTCGCACCATTGCGGCGTCGCCGGCCACCCGGTCGAGCGGCTGGCGCAGGCGGGTTTCGTCGCTCTCATGCTCGCCAACACCCCCGCCGCCATTGCGCCTGCGGGCGGAACGCGGAGCGTGCTCGGCACCAATCCGATCGCATTCGCCGCTCCGCTGCCGGACCGGCCGCCGATCGTGATCGATCTCTCCCTCTCCAAGGTGGCCCGCGGCAATATCCTGGCGGCGCAACAGAAGGGCGAGCGTATCCCCGAGGGCTGGGCGCTCGATGCCGCCGGCCGCCCGACCACCGATCCCGCCAGCGCGCTCGCCGGCACCATGGTTCCGCTCGGCGACGCCAAAGGCACCGCATTGGCGCTGATGGTGGAGTTGCTCGCCGCCGGCCTGACCGGCGCAAATTTCGCCGCCGAGGCCTCGTCCTTTCTCGATGCCGAAGGACCACCTCCAGGCACCGGGCAATTGATCGTCGCTTTTGCCCCGGCGGCCTTCGGCGGAACCGGCGTGGCGGCTCGCGTTGCTGTTCTGGCGGCCTCGATCGAGCAACAAGCGGGCGCCCGATTGCCCGGCACGCGGCGGCTCGCCGCCCGGCAGCGCGCGGCGTCGGTCGGTCTCCTCATCGGCGAAGCGCTGCTGGCGGAAATCCGCGGCATTTGAGGTATTCGATTTTCGGCGCTCGCCGCTAGAGCGGGTTTCGTTTGCATGGAATCACCCGGTGCGTCATGGCCGGGCATAGCCCGTAACGACGGACGTAAACGCCCTTATGTCCCGGCCACCCACGCCTTGCTTTGTGGCGTGAAAGACGTGGGTGCCCGGCACAAGGCCGGGCATGACGACGTAGAGACCGTGCGTCAAAGCGACCGGAATCCGCTCTAGCGCTACCGCTGGAGCGGGCCGCCGGCTTTGCTCCAGGCGTCCAGGCCGCCGTGGATGTGGCGGGCCGAGGCGAGGCCGGCTTGCTGGGCGGCCTGCACCGCCATGGCGGAGCGCTCCCCGAAGGCGCAGTAGAACACGATGGATTTGCCGGTGGCGCGGGCGAGCTCGTTGAGCATGCCGCCAGCACGCACCTGCGCCGGCAGGTCGGCATAGGGCACATGCAGCGAGCCCGGGATGACGCCGTGCTTCCTCCGCTCGCCAGGCTCCCGCAGATCAATCAGCGCGACCTGCGGGCCGCCGACCAACGTCATTGCCTGGTCGGCGTCGATCGCCCAACCGCGGCGCGCGATCTCCTCCTGGGCGAGACCGACCCGCATATTGGCCGGGACCGCCACATCCATCATCTTCGGGTTGGGCAGATCGAGGCTGTTCATCAGCGCCACATACTCGTCCACCGACTTCACCTGCAGGCGCGGATTGAATGCCCGCTCCTCCCCGATGGTGGACACGGTCTCGCCCTTGTAGTCGTGTGCCGGGAACACCAGGGTGTCGTCCGGCAACCGCAGCAGACGCCGGAAGATCGAATCGTATTGCGCGCGCGGGTCGCCGTTCTGGAAGTCGGTACGGCCGGTGCCGCGGATCAGCAGCGTGTCGCCGGTGAACACGCGGTCCGCCAGCGCGAAACAATAGGAATTGTCGGTGTGGCCGGGCGTGTAGATCGCGTCGAGCCCCATGCCCTCGATGGTGAGCTTGTCGCCGTCGGCCAGCCGCATCGACACCACGTCCACTTTGCTGTGCTCGCCCATGACGGTGACGCAAAGGGTGCGGTCGCGCAGCGCGCCGAGCCCGGTGATGTGATCGGCATGCAGATGCGTGTCGACCGCCTTGACCAGCTTGAGATCGAGCTCGCCGATGAGCTGGATATAGCGGTCGACCTTTTCCAGGACCGGATCGATGATGAGCGCCTCGCCGCCACGCCGGCTGGCCAGCAGATACGTATAGGTGCCGGACACCGTGTCGAACAGCTGACGAAAAATCATCGGTGCATACCGCGTAAAATTGCGATTTTCGAAATCGCCTCAGCCATCTTATCGCGGTCGAGGCGCCGGTCAAACACGACTGACTTTCAACCCGCGGTACCGGTAAGCGCAACGCGCCACTCTGTCGCTGCCCGGATGACGGCGATCGGGCCGCCTCGCGTTGCCTTTGCCCGATGGCTGTGATTTGGATAGATCACATCCGGGAGCGCCCATGCGTAGCTTAGTGCTCAGTCTGCTCGCTGCATTTTTCCTCTCCGGCGGCTTGGCCGGCACGCCCGCGTGCGCGCAAGGCAGCGCCATCCAGAAGAAGTTCGCCGCGCTCTATCAGGCGGCGGCCAAGGAGGGCGAGGTCATCTACTACACCGATGGCCGGCAGGACGAGGCGCAGCGGCTGAGCGACTATTGGAAGGCAAACTTTCCCGCCGTCAACCTACGCATCGTGCCGAAAAGCTCGCCTGCCCTGATCGCGCAGATCGAGACCGAACGCGCGGCCGGTCAGCACCGGGTCGACGCCAGCCACATGTCGCAGCCTTATGTGGCGGCGATCTGGAAGCAGAAGGGCTTCTACCAGCCGTACAAAACGGCGAGCTTCGAGCGGCTGCGCCCGGACAATGCCGACCCGGACGGCGCCTTCTACACCCCCGACGTCTATGTGCTGCCGGCCGCCTACAACACCAGCGTGTTCAAGGACAAGGCGAAGCTGCCGCAGGGCCTGAAGGATTTTCTCGATCCGAAGTGGAAGGGCAAGCTGGTGCTGGCCGATCCGGAGGTTTCCGGCAACACCTTGACGTTCCTGATGACCATGCTGGCTACCGGCCGGCTCGATTGGGGCATGCTCGAAGGGCTCGCCAAGCAGGACATATTGTTCGTGCGCAGCAATCCGGATTCCGTGCGCATGGTGGCGAGCGGCGAGCGCGCACTGTCGCCGATGATCTCGTCCTTCAACATCATGGCGGCGCGGATCAAGGGCCAGCCGATCGACTATTATGTGCTCGCCGAAGGCTCGGTCGTGGTCCAGTCGCTGCTCGGGCTCATGAGCGACGCCCCGCATCCCAACGCCGCCAAGCTCCTCATCGAGGTGATGACCAGCCCCGAGGCCGAGAGCGCCCTGTCGGAAGGCGGCGTGTTCTGGCCGGCGCATCCGGACGCGCCACCCGTGAGCACGCTGTCGAAGCTCGCCGATCTCCATCCGGTATCGCCGCCGCCGCCCGCGCCGGCGGACGCCGCCAATATCCAGGATTTCCTGAAGAAGTTCAAAACGGTTTTCGGCCGTCGATAGACCGGGCACGAGCATGCAATCCGGCACGGCCCCCGCCCGCTCGCCCAGGCCGACCGCCTGGCGGGAATTGGCCGCGTCGATCGTGGGTGATCCGGTCCAGACGGTCGTCGCCGCCATCGTGCTTGCGGCCTGCGCCGCCCTGATCGGCCTTCCGATCGCGATGCTGGTGGCGCACAGCCTGGTCGACGACAGCGGCCACTTCGGGCTCAACGCATTCGCGCAGGTGCTGACCGACAAGAGCATCGCGGCGGCTGCCGTCAACTCGCTGCTCTTTGTGGTCTATGTGACGGCCGGTTGCCTCGCGGCCGGGGTGCCGCTCGCCTGGCTGGTGGCGCGCACCGACGTGCCGGCGAAATTGTTGATCCGCGGCGCCATCGCGGTCGCCTTCATCATTCCATCCTTCATCAACGTGATCGCCTGGATCTTCCTGGCCGCGCCCAATTCCGGCACCCTCAACAAGCTGCTGGTGTCGTGGCTGGGCCTCGCCGCGCCGCCGTTCAACATCTTCAGCTTCGGCGGGCTGGTCTTCATCGAGACCGCCCATTTATTTCCCATCGTGTTCTTCGCGGTGGCGGCGGCGCTTGCCAATATCGACGCCAGCCACGAGCAGGCCGCCCGCATGCTGGGTGCCGGCCGCTGGCGCACCACCAGGACCATCACCTTGCCGCTGGTGGCACCCGCCATCATCTCCAGCGCCACGCTCTGCATGCTGGACGCCCTGTCGTCGTTCGGGGCACCGGCCGCCATCGGCACCATGGCGAACTTCTCGGTGCTCTCGACCGCGATCTACGGGCTGCTCACCTACCCGCCGCGCCTGGAGACAGCGGCTGCGGTCGCGCTCACGATCGCGCTGTTCACGCTCATGTGCCTGTTTGCGCAGCAGCGCTACCTCAAGCGCAACAACTTCGTCACCGTGACCGGCAAGGCCAATGCGCCGCAGTCGATCGGGCTCGGCCCCTGGCGCTGGCCGGCGCTGGCGGGCGCGCTCACGCTGGTCGGCTGCGCCTCGGTGCTGCCGTTCCTGGCGCTCCTGGTGCTCTCGCTCATCAAGGCGTTCGGCACCGAGCTCAGCCCCGAGAATTTCGGGCTGCAGCATTACCGGGCGGTGTTCGACGACAGCTTCACGGTGCTGCCGGCGGTGAAGAACAGCCTCATTCTGGCGCTGTCGGGGGCAGCGCTCTGCGTGGTGCTGGGGATCATGACCGCCTGGCTGGTCGAGCGCAGCAAAATGGCGGGGCGCGGCATCCTCGGTGCCGTCGTGATGGTGGCCTACGGATTTCCCTCGATCATTCTCGGGGTCGCGGTAATGCTGGGCTATATCAACGTGCTCTACGGGACCCTCACCATCATCCTGATCGCCTATGTGGCGAGGCATCTGCCGATCGGTTTCGTGTTCGTGCGCGCCTTGATGAAGCAGGTCTCGCCGGAGTTGGAGGAGGCGGCCCGTATCCTGGGGGCCGGCCGGCTGCGCGCCCTCTACGACATCACCTTTCCGGTGCTGCGGCCGGCGGCCTTCATCGCCTGGCTGCTGATCTTCTCGCTTTGCCTGCGCGAGCAGCCCATGTCGGCTATACTCACGCAATCCGGCACCGAGGTGATGTCCACCATGGTGCTGCAATTCATCGAGGACGGCTCGATCGAGGTAGCGGCCGCCATCTCGGTGCTGATCGTGGTGGTCAGCATGGTCTCGATCGGCATCGCGCGCATCTTCGCCCCGCGCGCGCTGCTCGCGATGCGTTGAGGACCAGGCCAGAGACGCGCACGAGAAAAACAAGACAATAAGGAGCAACAAGATGGCCGGAGAGCCCAGTCGCGGTCGCACGCTGGTGGACAAGATCTGGCGGCGCCACCAGATGACGGAAGTGGAAGGCGAGCGCCTGCTCTATGTGGACTACCTGCTGCTGCACGAGGGCGCGCGCCACGCCTTCGACGATCTCGAAGCGACCGGGCGCAGCGTGTTCCGGCCGCAGCAGGTGATCGCCTGCGCGGATCACTACGTGCCGACCCGCAACCGCAAGCAGGGGCTTGCCGGGGTGCAGGATTTGGCGGTGCGCGGGATGCTGGAGCGGCTCGACCGCAATGCCCACACCTATGGGGTGCGGTATTTCGGCTTCGACGATCCGCAGCAGGGCATTCTGCATGTGGTGGCGCCGGAGCTCGGAATCACGCAGCCGGGCCTCTTTATCGCCGGCGCCGATTCGCACACCACCACCCACGGCGCCTTCGGCTGCCTGGCGTTCGGGATCGGCGCCTCCGATGCGCTGCATGTGCTGGCGACGCAGGCCCTGTGGCGCGGCTACCCGAAGCTCATGCGGATCGCGATCGACGGCGAGCTCAGCCCGCATGTCTCGGCCAAGGACCTGATCCTCGCCATCATCGCGCGGATCGGGGTCGGCGGCGGCATCGATCATGTCATCGAGTTCGCCGGCAGCGCGGTGCGCGCCATGTCGATGGAGCAGCGCATGACGCTGTGCAACATGTCGATCGAGGCCGGCGCACAGACCGGCATCGTGGCGCCGGACGAGACCACCTTCGCGTATCTGGACGGCCGCGCCAACGCACCCAAGGGCGCGCAGTGGGACCAGGCGCTGGCCTATTGGCGGACGCTGCCGAGCGACCACGATGCCGTGTTCGACCAGGAGCTCAACGTCGCCGCCGCCGACATCGCGCCCACCGTCTCCTGGGGCACCAGTCCGGAGCAAGCGGCTTCCATCGACGGGATCGTGCCGGACCCTGGCACCGTGGCCGATCCGGAAAAGCGGCAGGAGATCGCAGCCGCGCTCGACTACATGGGACTGACCCCCGGCATGGCGCTCACCGACATCGCGGTCGATCGCGTCTTCATCGGCTCATGCACCAATGCCCGCATCGAGGACTTGCGCGCGGCGGCTGCGGTCGCCCGGCACGGCCGCGCGGTGGTGCCGACCTGGGTGGTGCCGGGATCGAGCGCGGTCAAGCGGCAGGCCGAGGCGGAGGGGATCGATCGCATCTTTCTCGCCGCCGGCTTCGAATGGCACGACGCCGGCTGCTCGCTCTGCACCGCGCTCAACGGCGATCTCTTGGCCGAGCACGAGCGCTGCGCTTCCACCAGCAACCGCAATTTCCGCGGCCGCCAGGGCCGCAACGGCCGCACCCACCTGTTGAGCCCCGCCATGGCGGCGGCCGCCGCCATCACGGGCCGGCTCACCGACGTGCGCAAGCTTTAAGATCGAAGGCAGGCATCATGGACAAGTTCACCATCTGGAAGGCGATCGCGGTCCCGTTCGACCAGCCCAATATCGACACCAATCAGCTCTGCCCCACCCGCTTCAACAAGGTCGAGAAGGGGCCGAAATACGCGCAGGTGCTGTTCCACGACCTGCGCTTCAACCCCGACGGCTCGGAGAGACCCGAGTTCATTCTCAACCAGCCGCCCTACCGGCAGGCCGGGATCATCGTGGCGGAGCGCAATTTCGGCTGCGGCTCCTCGCGCGAAAGCGCCGTCTACGCGGTCGCAACCTTCGGCATCCGGGCCGTCATCGCGCCGAGCTTCGGCGACATCTTCTTCAACAATTGCCTCAAGAACAGCGTGGTGCCGGTGATGCTCGATGCCGACGCCTGCGCGGCGATCCGGGCGCAGCTGCGTACCCATGTCGGGGCGCAGATCACGGTGGACCTGGAGCGGCAAGTGGCGATCGATGTCGAGGGCCGCGAGCACCCCTTCAGCATTCACCCGTTGCGCCGCCGGTGCCTCATCAACGGGCTCGACGACATCTCGCTGACCGCCGAGTTTTTGGATGTGATCCAGCCGTTCGAGACGGCCTACCGGGAGGAATTTTCCTGGCTGGAGGCGGGTGACAAATTCAGGCCGTAGGAGCGGCCCTTGTGGCCGCCCTTGCCGCCCGGGCGCCCACGAGGGGCGCCCCTACAAACGACGTCAACAACCAACAGGCAATCGGCCATGCAAGACGACATCGCTTCGAGATTGGCTGCCGGGATCGAGGCCAGCCTGGCCGAGCGGTTCGGCGAGCGGCTGCCGGTCGATCCAACGCTTGCGGGCCTCGACGAGCTCGCCCGCATCGCCAGCCACCGGGTGCACCGCGACTTTCTCGACCGGGAGGTCGAGCCGGCGCTGTTGCGCCTGCTCTGCGCCTGCGCGCTGTCGGCGCCTTCCAAGAGCGACCTGCAGCAAGCCGATATCATGGTAGTGGACGATCCGGCGCAGCGGCGGGACGTGATCGCGCTGATGCCCGACATGCCCTGGCTCAAGGATGCGCCGGTGCTCATGGTGTTCCTCGCCGACGGCAGCCGCACCCCACAGCTCGGGCGCATGCGCGGGAAGCCGTTCCCCAATGATCATCTCGATCTCATGTTCAATGCCGCCGTCGACGGCGCCATCGTGATGACGACCTTCATGCGCGCCGCCGCCGCGGTGGGGCTCGGCTGTTGCCCGCTCAGCGCCATCCGCGACCATGCGGACCGGGTCAGTGACCTGCTGGGGCTGCCGCAGCGGGTGTTCCCGGTCGCCGGAATGTGCGCCGGCTGGCCCGCCAAGCCCGGCCGCATCACCCCGCGGCTCGGGCTCGAGACGACGCTGCATCAGGATCGCTTCCGGCAAGGCGATCTCGAGCAACAAATCGACGCCTACGACCGGCGGCGCGCGGCGGTTCAGCCACCTCGGCGCCAGCGCGCGGTCGAGCGCTTCGGCGCGGCGGATTTCTACGGCTGGTCCGAGGACAAGGCCCGCCAATATGCCGAACCGCTGCGCCAGGATTTCGGCGCCTTCATTCGGGCGAAGGGGTTTTGCCTGGAGTGAGGCCTCACCCGCGCCGCCAGACGCTCGCGAGCCACGGCTGCTGCTCGCGCGGCAGGCCGGCGGGGCGGTAGTAGTGGGTCAGCTCGGCGAAGCCGGCGCCGGTCGCGTAGCGGCGCCAGGTTTCGAGGTCGTGATAGGCGCCGTAGCGCTCGCCGTTCCAGCCTTCCTGGTTGTCGCCGCGCGGATTAGAAGCAAATAAGACGCCGCCGGGCTTCAGGCTGGCGTGCAGCTCGCGCAGCACGCGCGGCAATTCCTGGGCCGGCACGTGAAACAATGAAGCGTTGGCGAAAATGCCGTCGAAATGCCGCTGTGGCAGGCCGAGCTTGAGGAAATCCTGCTGCCACACCTCGCAGCCGCTGTAGGCGCGCGCCATGGCGGCGAGCTCGGGCGCGCCTTCCAGACCGACCGCGACATGGCCGCGATCCGCGAACGCCTTGAGATCGCGGCCGGGCCCGCAGCCGAAATCGAGGATCGTGAACGGCGGCTCGGCCTCGATGTAGTGCAGCAGCGCCGCGATGTTCTGGCTGACATCGTGATCGCGGGTGCCGCGCCAGAACGCCTCGGCGCTCTGGTTGTAGTGGGCGAGCGTGACGTCGGAGATTTTGGCCAGCTCTTTGGGACTGAGTTTCATGCTCGTTCCTCGAGACAACCCCCTTCGTCACCCGCGGGCTTGCCCCGCGGGTCCATCCATTTCGCAAGATGGATTGCCGGGTCAAGCTTTTCCAGCGCGGAGAAGCGCGATCGGTTGCGGCTGGTCGGATCGCCCGACGGCGTACAGCGAAAGCCGCTGGGCGGCAAAAGCCGCCGGGGACACGGCGTTCCTCGCCCCGCTTGCGGGGAGAGGGCGGCCCGGCAATAAGGAAAACCCAGGCTCGGCCCGGTGAAGGGGCGTTTCCACAGGCGCAGACTCGGGGAAGCGCCCCCTCACCCGCCGCGCTTCGCGCGTCGGCCCTCGGGTCGGAGCCCGAGGGCAGGCTCTTTCCCCGCACGCGGGGAGAGGCAAAAGTACGCCCTGCGCCCCTGACAGCGCGGGTTCACGCGCCATTCCTAACGATTTGTGCATACCTTAGCGGCCCGCATGAGACCCATCATGGCCACAGAGATCAAGCTGCCCGTGGGTATCCCGCCCGAAGCCTCCTCGCTGAGCCCGTTCCGCCATCCGACCTTTGCGGTGCTGTGGATCGCGACCGTGGTCGCCAATATCGGGACCTGGATGCAGAACGCGGCGGCGGGCTGGCTGATGACCAGCCTCGACCCGCACCCGCTCACCGTCTCGCTGGTGCAGGTCGCGAACGCGATGCCGATGTTCCTGTTCGCGTTCGCGGGCGGCGCGCTCGCCGATATCGTGGATCGCCGCCGGCTGCTGATCGCCATTCAAATCATCGTGGCGGGGCTGGTCGCGGGTTTCGGCGCGCTGGTGTGGCACGGCCATGTGACGCCGCCCATTCTGCTCGGCTTCAGCTTCCTGGCCGGCACCGCGGCAGCGCTGATCGGGCCCGCGTGGCTGTCCATCATCCCGCAACTGGTGCCGCGGCCGCAGTTACAGCCGGCGGTCGCGCTCAACGGCGTCGGCATCAATGTCAGCCGCGCGGTCGGGCCGGCGCTTGCCGGGCTGATCATCGTGGCATGGGGCGTGGCGGCGCCGTTCTGGCTCAACGCCCTGAGCACGCTCGGGGTGGTCGCCGCCTTGATCTGGTGGCGACCGCCCGCCGACGCGGCGCGCCATCTGCCGGCGGAGCAATTCGGCCGCGCCATGCGGGCCGGGCTGCGTCACGCCCGCCACAACCCGCATCTGCGCGCCACCCTGATCCGCACCGCAGGATTCACCATCTTCGCCAGCGCCTATTGGGCGCTGCTGCCGCTCGTGGCGCGCGACCAGGTCGCCGGGGGCCCGCGCCTCTATGGCTTGTTGCTGGGCGCGATCGGGGCAGGCGCGGTGGCGGGCGCCTTCACCCTGCCGTTCCTGCAGCGCCGCTTCGGCGCCGACATGCCGGCGCTCGCCGGAACCGTCGGCACCGCCATCGCCATGGCGATGCTCGCGTTCGCGCGCCAGCCCGCGGTGGCGCTGGCGGCGAGCTTCTTTGCCGGCGTGTCGTGGATCGCGGTGCTTTCGGCCGTCAACATCTCGGCGCAGGTCGGCCTGCCGGGCTGGGTGCGCGGCCGCGGGCTCGCGCTGTTCAGCACCGTACTGTTCGGCGGCCTCACCTTCGGGAGCGCCATCTGGGGCCAGGTCGCCGCCATGACCAGCCTGCCGGCCGCGCATCTGATTGCCGCCGCGGGCGCGCTCATTGCCATCCCGCTGATGTGGCGCTGGAAGCTGCAGACCGGCGCCGGCGTCGACTTCACGCCCTCGATGCATTGGCCGCAGCCGGCGCTCTCCCAAGACATCGAGGCCGACCGCGGCCCGGTCCTGGTCACGATCGAATATCGCATCGACCCGGCGGAGCGCGCCGCCTTCGTGGACGCGGTGATGAAGCTATCGCAGGAACGGCGGCGCAACGGCGCGTTCGAATGGGGTCTCTACGAGGACGCCGCGCAGGCGGGACGGTTCGTGGAAACCTTCTTGCTCGATTCCTGGATCGAGCATATGCGCCAGCACGAGCGGGTCACGCAGGCCGACCGCGCCCGGCAGGAGACGGTCAGCCGCTTCCAGATCGACGGCGCGCCGAAGGTGACGCACCTGATTGCGGCGGACCGCGGCGAGGCGTGAGGCCATTCCCCAGGCAACACACTGCATATTGTCAGCCTGTGGATATAGACTACTCTATATTGTATACTGCCGCTTGGCAGGCTAGGATGTTCACGTTTGATTCTCTTGCTTCTGGCGGCTGGGCTCGTAATGAGCGTCGGTTGTGCTGGCGGCGAGGACCGTGGGGCAGTTGCTTCTGCGGATCAGGTCGCACCCGGGGGATGCACAGTGCGCCTTCGGAGCCCTGGGGATCGAACTCCGCGCCCGGCTGAGATCGAAGTGACCGGAGCCCTAACCTTTGCGGGGACCTATCGGACGGTCAGCGACTTTTCTTTCTCCGTCGGCGCGGAGGGACACAGGCGACTTTTGACGCAACGTTCAAAAAGGCTACTCGCGCCAAGCAGGAGAGCTGGATGACCCGTACATGCAAAAACGTGCCAAGAGTTTGGCGCGTCGCACCGCCGAAATGCTTCTGGCGGTCTTGATCTTCCCGCTTCTGGCGGCTGGGCTCGTAATGAGCGTCGGTTGTGCTGGCGGCGAGGACCGTGGGGCAGTTGCTTCTGCGGATCAGGTCGCACCCGGGGGATGCACAGCGCGCCTTCGGAGCCCTGGGGATCGAACTTAGAACTTCGGCCGGGGGCGGCTTGCCGATGGGCCCCCACACCGAACAATGGGATGGTCCCGTGGATCTGTGCACTCGGCTACGGTCTAGGCAAGTGTTGCATCGAGCCTGGCTCTCTGTGCGGGCCAGTGGACTGAAATCGGCCAGCATTCAGACAGTCGGTAAGATTAAAGGCTTCGAGGAGAACTGGATTAACAATCTCGACAGAGTCGCGCGTCGCCTGAAAGCAGGAAAATTTGATTTCGTCGAGGAAATTGGCATAGCGCTGCCCAAGGGTAAGGGCAAACATGGCCTCCGACCGCTCGTGCTGGCACCCATCGAAAACCGAATTGTCCGACGAGCAATTCTAGAGGTTCTGCAGGGCTACGGAGATGCCTCCTCGAAGCCGAGAAATCGGTGGTCAGGCATACCTGCAATAAGAGAGGTGATGGCCACGCGAACCAGCGTCGGAGGCATCCGCAATCGTGGCGTCTCACACGGGCTTGCGCTGATAGACCTAGCCGTTCGCGATCAACAACATTTTTTTGTGCGTTCTGACATCCAGAATTTTTTTGCACGCATTCCGGTAAACGAAGTCAATTCTTTTGTCCGCGATGCGGTATCCGACAAGGGCTTCACAACTATATTTGAGAGAGCGCTGGCTACGCACCTCACCAACAAGGGTGAATTGGAAGATCTCCATTTGCTCAAACTGTTTCCTGACGAAGAAACCGGAGTGGCTCAGGGCTCGGCCCTGTCTGCGCTGGCAGGCAATATCACATTGAGAGAGTTCGATGCCAAGATGAACGGGCGAGGAATCGTTTGCGTGCGTTATATCGATGACTTCATATTGCTGGGGAGGTCCTACGAAAAGGTTCGCGCCGCATATTTGTCTGCTCGATCGATGTTGAAGCAAATGGGAATGGATGTTTACGATCTGGACGACACCCACGCTCGTAAGGGGGGAAAGGTGGACTCTGGCAATCTCTACGATGGAACCGACATCCTGGGGTATCGTATCTCGGGAGGCTCAAGGCAGCCCTGCCAAGCAGCATGCAGAACCTTCCTCCAAAAACTCGATCAGGTAGTGCGGGACGCCAAGCGTGAGATGTCGGCAGCGGCTAGCGGGGCATCGACGTCGCATATGCACCGCTACCACCAGTCCATGGTAATGCTACACAAAATCATTTGGGGTTGGTCTCAATCATTTTGTCACACCACCGCCAAACAGGCGTTTGAAAGTCTCGATGGTGAGATTGATGCTCGCATTGAAGCGCTTCAGAGGAATGCCCGCAGGTATGCGAACTCGGGTTCGGCCGACCGTCGTCGTCGAATAATGGGCGTGCACTTGCTGAAAGACACTCGAGCCCGACCCCTTCCCGATGTTGCCGATCCTGCCCTGGGTGGGGAAGCGAATTACGTCAGCCGACGATCTATCCCGTGGCCGCCAATCGCCGCCGGCGCATCGGCTTGAGCACAAACAGCGCCAACAGCCCTGTCAGTACATCCATCCCGATCACCAGGGCGAACACCGGCAGCCAGCTGCCGGTTTTCTCGAACACCATGGCGGCGACCGGGGCGCCCAGGATCGAGCCGACGCCTTGGGCCATGTAGAGGAAGCCGTAATTGGTGGTGGCGTGCTCGGGGCCGAAGGTATCGGTCAGGGTCGCGGGAAACAGCGAGAAGATCTCGCCCCAGCCGAAGAACACCAGGCCCGACAGCACGATCAGCAGGAACGGATCGGTCCGGTATTGCAGCATCATGTAGATGGCGAGGCCTTCCAGGATGAAGGCGATCCCCATGGTGTTCTCGCGGCCGATGTGATCGGACACGAAGCCGAAGAACGGGCGGGTGAGCCCATTGGTGACGCGATCGAAGGTCAGCGCCGCCGGGATCGCCGCCATGGTGGCTCCCAGGATGGTGACGCTGGTGCTGCCGTCGATCCCAAACGCCTTGGCGAAGCTGGTGAACTGGGTGATGACCATGAGGCCGCCGGTCGACATCATCGACATCATCACGAACATGAGCCAGAACACCGGCGATTTCAGCATCTCCGCCGGCGTCGCGCTGTGGGCGGTGCTGGCGAGGCCGCCCGGCGGCGCCACCGCCTCGCCCGCCTGCGGCGCCCGCAGCGCCAGCGCCCCGACCACCCCCACCGCGGCGAACACCGAGCCGAAGATGAACAAGGTGTGCTGATAGCCGGACGCTTTCAGCATGCCGTCGATCGGGAAGGTGGTCAAGATGGCGCCGAAGCCGTAGCCGGCGGCCACCACCCCGGTCGCCAGCCCGCGCCGGTCGGGAAACCATTTCACCATCAGCCCGATGATCCCGACATAGACGATGCCGGTGCCGACGCCGCACAACAGCCCATAGGTGGCGTAGAGCCCCCACAGCGAGGTGACGGAGGACGACGCGATCCAGCCGGCGCCGCTCAACAATGCGCCGACGCCGATCAGGAATTTCGGCCCCAGCCTCTCCACCAGGAAACCCTGCACCGGCGCCAGCCAGGTCTGCAGCACGATCAGGATGGTGATGGTCCACTGCACCTCGGACAAGAGCGCGCCGGTGGTCTTCTGGAACGAGGGCACGAACAGGGTCCAGACATATTGCGGGCTGGAGATCACCATCATGACGATGAAGCCCATCAGCAGCTGGACCCAGCGGGTGCCGGCGCTCGCCGGCGCGAAATCCAGGTCCATGGTGCCGTACTTGCGCGCCCCGATGGGTCGCGAGCCGAGCCTCGGCGTCTCGAAAACGCGGGCATGTGTCATGGGAGCCTCCCGCCGGGTGGGTTCCAGCTCCGGCTGAGTCGCAAGAACAATGCCACCGCGGGCGGACCTACAAACAAATCGCCGCCCGGCAGGGAGCTGATTCCAAAGCGCTATTTCAAATCCGGCGCCGGCGTACCGCGCCCTCGGCACCAATTGCGACAATTTTGTGCCGTGCTGGCGCGTGTACGGGCACCCGCGAACCAGCAAGCCTCAACCTCATGGTGAGGAGCCCGCCTTCAAAGGCGGGCGTCTCGAACCATGGCCGCACATGCGCGGCGGCGCCGGGGCAGCATCCTTCGAGACGCGCGCGAGAGCGCGCTCCTCAGGATGAGGCGCCTGACGGCCGCGCCAGGGGCGCGGCCCCTCAGGATGAGGCGGCGCCTGATAGGGAGCCCGGCCGCTATTCCTCCTTGAAACCGTAGCCCGGAACGTTTCCGCTGCTGCCGTAGTATTTGAAGGGGAGGAACTTGCCCGACATGATGATCTTGACCCGGTCGCCCTTGGGATCGGCCACGCGCTCCATCTGCAGGTCGAAGTCGATGGCCGACATGATGCCGTCGCCGAACTCCTCCTCGATCAGCGCTTTCCAGGCCGGGCCGTTGACCATGACCAGCTCGTAGAATCGATAGATCAGAGGGTCGGTCGGCGGCATCGGGCTGCCGCGCATCGGCACCTCGTTGAGCATGGCCTCCTCGCTCTTGCTCAGCCCGAACAGCTCGGCCGCCTTGGCGGCCTGCGGCTTCACCAGCTTCATCTGGCCGAGCAGCGCGCCGGTGATGAGCATCGGCGACATGCCGCCGATCTCGGCGCAGATGTATTTCCAGGTCCAGCCCTTCTCGCGCTTGATGTCGAGAATCTTCTCGGTCAGCTCCTCGCGCCGCATGCCGGCCTCCGCTTCAGACGCGCTTGGTCGACGAGCGCGACAGTGCATACATCTCGTATTCCACCCGCACCGTTATGATGTGGTCGCGCATCGCCCGCATGGCGCCCTCGCGATCGCCGCGCATGATGGCGGTGACCACCAAGTCGTGCTCCATGTGCGATTTGGCCAGCCGGCCAAGATTGCGGAACTGGGCGCGCCGGAACGGCTGCACCCGCACCCTGGTGGCGAGCGTGATCTCCGCCAGGTAGGAATTGCGGGCGCCCGCGTAAATGGTCGAGTGGAACGCCTCGTTGATCTCGTGATAGCGCTGCGGATCGCCGCTCTGGATCATGGCGCGCAGCTCTTCATGGGCGGCCGCGAGCGCATGACGGCCGGCCGGCGTGATGCGCGCCGCCGCGAGCCCGGCGCACAGCGCCTCGAGCTCGGCCATGGCCTCGAACATGCCGATCAGATGCTCGTGTTCGGGCTGCGCCACCACCGACCCGCGATGGGGTCGGGATTCGATGAGCCCGCTCGCCGCCAGCTGGCGCAACGCCTCGCGCACCGGCGTGCGCGAGATGCAGAACCGGCGCGCGAGCTCGGTCTCGTCGAGCGCCGCGCCCGGCGCCAGCGCACCGCGCACGATCTCGTCGGCAAGCTGCAGCCGCAGCTCCTCGGCGAGCGTGCGGCCGCTGCCGCGGGCCAGCGGAACGGCCGGTGCCGGCACGGCCGCGACCGCCCCCTGCCCGATCTGATTGGCTTCAGTCACTCGATTGCTCCGATCGGAAGTCCAAATCGCCGACTTCGAGCGGCGCTCGAATGCCGCAGCGGTCGCAAAGTCCGTGCCAACACCATCGATGGTAGCGCACAGGCCGCACTCCCCTCATTTCGCTCCTGCGGATCGGGCTGCTCCAACGGCGAGACCCGCGGATGACCACAAAACAGGCAGCGCCTGCTTAACTGTATGCAATTGCCCATCGCTGGATGAACGGCGCCCGTGCGCGCGTTCCGATTATCGCCCGGAGTCAATCACTTAAAGAATTACGCGGCGCTGGCACGCTCCTTGCGCGCCACCGAGCTGCGAGGCGGCACGGGGCCGATCGCGGGGCGTCAAAAAACGAGGTATGGCGATGTTTGCATCCATCGGAGCGGTCGCGCGACGACCGCGGGTTGGTCCTTGGCTGGCGGCGGCGGCGGCGGTGCTGGGCGTTGTGGCGGCGCCGGCCGCGCAGGCGCAGGACACCATCAAGATCGGCATTCTGCATTCGCTCTCCGGCACCATGGCGATCAGCGAGACCACGCTCAAGGACGTGATGCTGATGCTGATCGAGGAGCAGAACAAGAAGGGCGGCGTGCTGGGCAAGAAGCTGGAGGCGGTGGTGGTCGACCCGGCCTCGGACTGGCCGAAGTTCGCCGAGAAGGCGCGCGAGCTCATCACCAAGGACAAGGTCTCGGTGGTGTTCGGCTGCTGGACCTCGGTGTCGCGCAAGTCGGTGCTGCCGGTGTTCAAGGAGCTCGACAGCATCCTGTTCTATCCGGTGCAGTATGAGGGCGAGGAGAGCGAGCGCAACGTGTTCTACACCGGCGCCGCCCCCAACCAGCAGGCCATTCCGGCGGTCGACTACCTGATGAAGGAGGAGAAGGTGAAGCGCTGGGTGCTGGCCGGCACCGACTACGTTTATCCGCAGACCACCAACAAGATCCTCCATGCCTACCTCAACCAGAAAGGGGTCAAGGACGAGGACATCATGACCAACTACACGCCGTTCGGGCATTCCGACTGGCAGACCATCGTGTCGGACATCAAGAAGTTCGGCTCGGCCGGCAAGAAGACCTCGGTGGTGTCGACCATCAACGGCGACGCCAACGTGCCGTTCTACAAGGAATTGGGCAACCAGGGCATCAAGGCGACGCAGATCCCGGTGGTGGCGTTCTCGGTCGGCGAGGAGGAGCTGGCCGGTCTCGACACCAAGCCGCTGCTCGGCCACCTGGCGGCCTGGAACTATTTCGAATCGATCAAGTCGCCGCTCAATGCCGAGTTCATCAAGGGCTGGCACGGCTTCATCAAGAACGACAAGCGCACCACCAACGACCCGATGGAGGCACATTTCATCGGCTTCAACATGTGGGTGAAGGCGGTGGAGAAGGCGAAATCGACCGATCCCGACAAGGTGATCGAGGCGCTGCCCGGCATCCAGGCGCCGAACCTGACCGGGGGCATGTCGACCATGCTGCCCAACCACCACATCACCAAGCCGGTCTATATCGGCGAGATCCGCGCCGACGGGCAGTTCAACGTGGTCTACAAGACCCCCGACCTGGTACCGGGCGCGGCCTGGTCGCCGTACCTGGAAGGCTCCAAGGACCTGGTGGCCGATTGGGTGACGCTCAAGTGCGGCAACTACAACAAGGTGTCCAAGAAATGCGGCGGCGGCAGCTGATCCGGCCCGCCGCATGATGCCGGGTGCCGCATGACACCTTGAAACAGCGCGGAGGCGGCGCGACGCCGCCTCCGATGCAACGATGCCGGGAGAGCCTGCACCCTGAGAAATGCATCCCTAGCGAGGTTTCCCCCGTGTCCCAAGCCACCTTCGCCGCAGAGCCCGCTGCGCTCACCATCGACCTCGACACCACGGCGCTCGTCATCATCGACATGCAGCGGGACTTTTTGGAGCCGGGCGGCTTCGGAGCCGCGCTCGGCAACGACGTGGCGCGCCTGCAGGTCGCGGTCGGCCCCTGCCGGGACGTGCTGGCGGCCGCCCGACGCAGCGGCATGCTGGTCATCCATACCCGCGAAGGGCACCGTCCCGATCTTTCCGACGCGCCGCCGCACAAGGTCGAGCGCGGCGACCCGGCGCTGCGCATCGGGGCGCCCGGCCCGATGGGCCGCATCCTGGTGCGCGGCGAGCCCGGCCACGACATTATTCCGGAGCTCTATCCGATCGCCGGCGAGCCGGTGATCGACAAGCCCGGCAAGGGCGCTTTCTACCAGACCGACCTCGAGTTGATGCTGCACAACCGCTCGATCGACACGCTGCTGGTCTGCGGCGTCACCACCGAGGTCTGCGTCAATACCACGGTGCGGGAAGCCAACGACCGCGGCTTCCGCTGCATCGTGCTGTCCGACTGCTGCGGCTCCTACTTCGCCGAGTTTCACGAGATGGGCCTGGCCATGATCAAGGCGCAACGCGGCATCTTCGGCTCGGTCGCCTCCTCCGCGCCGTTGCTCAGCGTTTTGGCGGCGGCCCACTGAGCGCCGGCCATTCTCCCGCTCCCGCGCGCCGGCTTCGCGCCGGCTCAGCGCACCGATGCCGGAGCATCTCGAAGCCGAGTGCCGCAATTGTATACAATAGATGATGGCGAATTAGTCCGTGCGTTCGCGGCATGGCAGCCCGCGCGCACCGGCCGCGCGCGTGCCGGCGGAACGACATCGCGAATTTCCGCGCAAATACGCAGTGTTGCGACGTTTTGGCGACGCGCGCGCCGGAAATCATGACAGCTCCACGACACTTGGCACGCCGCTTGCGAGACCAGGTCCAGCAATCGAAAGAGATTGCATACGTCCTCGGTTCGGCCGCGGCGTTGTTTGCTCGTCGGATTCGTCGAGTGCTGCTCGTTGCGTGAGCAATCACTCAAAGACCCGAAGAGACTCGGATCAAGCAATACCGGTCGCGAATGCGGGGGTCATGGGTAAAAAAGGGGCTAAGAGGAGATTTTCCATGTTTGCTACTCGTTTTGCATCGGCGCTGATCGCCGCCACGGCCTTGAGCCTGGCGGGGCTGGGGGCCGGCGCGTCGGCGGCCGATATGATGCCGCTCAAGGTCAAGGCGCCACCGCCGCCCGAGCCATTGGATATCCATGACTTCGCCGACGTCACGGTTCTCAACGACTACATCACGCCGCGCGGTCTGTTGGTGAACAATACCGGCACCACCACACAGATTCTCGCGGGCCTCGTGCTCGACGTCTACAAGGACAAGGCGGGCTTCATCAACGACATCAGCTTCGTCGGCGGCGTGTGGAACGATCTTTGGAGCAACCAGCACGATCCGCTGGTCGGACCATGGACCGAGTTCGACTGGTTCGTCGGCATGAACGTCGTCTTTGCAAAGAGCTGGACCGGCGGCGTGCAATATATCGAGTTCATCCCGCCCTCGCCGCTGAGCTTCCCGGGGACCGAGCGCAACGTCGAGTTCAGCCTCGCCTATGACGATACCAGCTGGGGCTGGGCGATTCCGTTCCATCCCTATGTCAAGCTGTTCTATGCGGCATCGGGTCCGTCCACGGTCGTGTTGGGCCAAAAGGGCGGCACCTACGACGTCGAGATCGGCGTGGTGCCCACGTTGGATACCAAGAAATTCACCGGGATACCCCTGGTGCTAACGGCACCGACCTGGATCACCGTGGGACCAACCAACTACTGGAACCGGGCCGACGGCACGACCAATTTCTGCGGACCTACATCCACATTGTCTTGCTCACTGAGCAATGCCGGCGTCGTCACCACCGGGCTGCAGGGCAAATTGGCGCTCGATATCATCCCGAAGCGGCTGGGCAGCTGGTACGTGAAGGCGGGAGCCCGCTACTACCACATCATCAACGACGCCTTGCTGGCGTCGCAGGAGCTCACCGGATCGGCCTCCCCTGGGACGTTTTCGAACACTCATCGTGACATCGGCGTGGTCTACGCCGGCATGGGCTTCGGGTTCTGATCGACCTTCCACGGAGGCGGACGCCCGACCCGCGATTCCGCCTCCGTGGCCACCGCACGAATGCTCGCGACGCTTCAGGCGCGCCGGAGCGGAGCTGTGCCTAGGCAGAAGCCGGGCATGAGAATTCTGGAAAACCTGATCGACAGGAGGGTGTGATGACGATGATGGAGCAACGCCGCCCGGTGTTGTGGACGCCCGGCGATTGGAATGCATTCTTCGGCTTCGGCACGAATATTCTGGTCAACATGCTGGTGCTGACCGGCCTGTTGCGCTTCGTACTCAAGATGCCGGACGCGATCGTGTTCGGTCGCATCCTGCCGGCGATGGGCCTGATGATGTGCCTGTCGACCTTCTACTACGCCTTCCTGGCCTACCGGCTGGCGCTCAAGACCGGCCGCACCGACGTGTGCGCGCTGCCCTCGGGCATCAGCGTGCCGCACATGTTCATCGTCACCTTCGTGATCATGCTGCCGATCGCGCTCAAGACCAACGACCCGGTCAAGGGCTGGGAGGCGGGCCTGGTCTGGGTGTTCTTCCAGAGCTTCATCCTGATGATCGGCGGCTTCATCGCGCCCTATATACGCAAGATCACCCCGCGCGCCGCGCTGCTCGGCACGCTGGCGGGCGTCTCGGTCACCTTCATCGCGATGCGGCCGGCGCTCGAGATCTACATGACGCCGGTGATCGGGCTCACCTGCTTCGCCATCATCCTGGTGAGCTGGTTCGGCGGCTTCAAATATCCCAAGGGCATTCCGGCCGGCCTGGTGGCGATCGCGGCCGGCACGCTGATCGCCTGGGGCTCCAACGTGCTGGGGCTGGGCTACGGCGGCTTGAGCGTGAGCGGCGTCACCGGCGCCTTCGCCAATTTCGGCTTCTCGCTGCCGATCCCGGCGGTCAATCACGTGTTCTCCGGTTTCGAGTATCTCGGCGTGATCCTGATCACCGCCATCCCGTTCGGCATCTATGATCTGGTCGAGGCGATGGACAATGTGGAGAGCGCCGAGGCGGCGGGCGACCCCTATCCGACCACCCGCGTGCTCACCGCCGACGGCGTCGTCAGCCTGATCGGCTGCCTGATGGGCAATCCCTTCATCAACGCGGTCTATATCGGGCACCCGGGCTGGAAATCCATGGGCGGCCGCATCGGCTACTCGGCCGCCACCGGCCTCATGGTGATCCTGCTGTCGTGGTTCGGCGTCATCTCGCTCTTGCTGGCGGTGATCCCGGTGGTCGCGATCTCGCCGATCCTGCTCTATATCGGCATGCTGATCGGCGCGCAGGCGTTCCAGACCACGCCGAGCTCGCACGCGCCCGCGATCGTGCTCGCCCTGACGCCGCATCTCGCCGCCTGGTGCAAGACCCTGATGGACGGCGCGCTCGGCGCCGCCGGCACCTCGGCGGCCGCGGTCGGCTTCGACAAGCTCGGCAACATGGGGGTGCTCTACCATGGGCTCGAGGTGCTGGGCGGCGGCGCCATCCTGACCGGCCTGGTGCTGGGCGCGATCGGCGCCTTCATCGTCGACAAGAAGTTCGCGCATGCGGCGGCGTTCGCGGCAGCCGGCGCGGTGCTCACCTTCTTCGGCTTCATGCACGGCGAATCGATCGGGATCGCGGTCACCCCGACGGTTGCGGTCGCCTACGCGATCGTGGCCGGCTTCCTGTTCGGCTTGAGCCGCTATCCCGCGGTCGCGATGGCGGCGGAGCCGATACACGACAAGGCACTGATGCCGGCGGAGTGAACGCGCCGGCTGTTTGATCGAAGCGGCGACGAAGGAGCAGATCAGCCGGGCGGACGTCCGGCCGGTCTGCTTCGCCCCTTCCGCGGACCTGCCTATTTCTTAAGCTGACGCCTCCGCGTTGTATGCAAAGCCTGCGAGGCGCAACGGCGTCAAGCGGCGCTGGCCGGAGAAACCCCCCACTAATCAAACTGTTAGGAAATTTTCCGCGGGCCGACGACGTCATGGCACGGCGTTTGCGACGGGCGCTTGCTGGAGAGGTCAAGGAGAGAGCAGCGGGAAGGCACGCAAAGCTACGCCGGGCGGCTTCGTAGCGACGCCTCACACGATCAAGCTTCGACAGGCATCGGGAGGTTGCGATGAAACGCCGTCAATTCCTGCGTTCAATGACCGCGCTCGCCGCCGGCAGCGTGCTGCCGATGCCGGCGGTCATTCCGGCGCGCGCGCAATCGCGCCAGGAGACCTTGCTGATCGTCTCCGAGAGCGGCCCCAACAATCTCGACATCCACGGCGTCGGCACCAATGTGCCGGGCTACGAGGCATCTTGGAATTGCTACGACCGGCTCATCAGCCATGAGATGAAGACCCTGCCCAACGGCACGCCGTACTACGACCGCGACAAGCTCAAGCCCGAGCTCGCCGAGGACATGAACGTCGGCGACATGTCGGTCACCTTCCGGCTGAAGAAGAACGCGACTTTCCACGACGGCACCCCGGTCACCGCCAAAGACGTAAAGTGGTCGCTCGACCGCGCCGTCACGATCGGCGGCTTTCCGACCTTCCAGATGGGGGCCGGCTCGCTCGAGAAGCCGGAGCAGTTCGTGGCGGTCGACGACCATACGGTGCGCATCGATTTCCTGCGCAAGGACCGCCTCACCATCCCGGATCTCGCGGTGATCGTTCCCTGCGTACTCAATTCCGGCCTGGTGCAGAAGCACGGCACCGCGGCGGACCCCTGGGGCCTCGAATACACCAAGCAGAACACCGCCGGCGGCGGCGCCTACAAGGTCGCCAAATGGAGCGCCGGCACCGAGGTGGCCTATGAGCGCAACGAGGACTGGAAGGGCGGCCCGCTGCCCAAGATCAAGCGCATCATCTGGCGTATGGTGCCGTCCTCCGGCAACCGCCGCGCGCTGCTCGAGCGCGGCGACGCCGACATCTCCTACGATCTGCCCAACAAGGACTTCGTCGAGCTGCGCGATGCCGGCAAGCTCACCATCGTGTCGACGCCTTACAGCAACGGCATCCAATATATCGGCATGAACGTCACTGCCCCGCCGTTCGACAATCTCAAGGTGCGCCAGGCGGTCGCCTATGCGCTGCCGTACCAGAAGATCATGGACGCGGCGCTCTACGGCCTCGCCAAGCCGCTCTACGGCGCCCCCGCCGGCACCGCGACCGAGGCGGCCTGGCCGCAGGCGCACCACTTCAACACCGATATCGCCAAGGCCAAGGCGCTGCTCGCCGAGGCCGGCCATCCCAACGGCTTCGAGACCACGCTGTCGTTCGATCTCGGCTTTGCCGGGGTGAACGAGCCGCTCTGCGTGCTCACCCAGGAGAGCCTGGCCCAGATCGGCATCAAGACCACGATCAACAAGATCCCGGGCGCCAATTGGCGCACCGAGCTCACCAAGAAGACCATGCCGCTCTACACCAATGTGTTCTCGGGCTGGCTCGACTATCCGGAATATTTCTTCATCTGGTGCTATCACGGCAAGAACTCGATCTTCAACACCATGAGCTACCAGTCGAAGCCGATGGACGCGCTGATCGACGGTGCCAGCACGGCGGCCGCGGCCGGCGAGCAGGCGGCCTACGCCCGGGACGTGAAGGGCTTCGTCGAGCTGGCGTTCGCCGACATTCCGCGCATCCCGCTCTATCAGCCCTACGTCAACGTGGCGATGCAGAAGAACATTTCCGGCTATCAGTACTGGTTCCACCGCCGACTCGACTACCGCGCGCTGGTGAAGGGCTGAGCCGATATGATTGGAAACGTCGCACCCGTGCCTTGGCATGGCGGGTTTGACCGGTTGAGCACTGACTTCCTCATCCTGAGGAGGCCGGCCCTTGCCGGCCGTCTCGAAGGATACAGCCCGGGCGGCACCACGCGCGGCCATGGTTCGAGACGCGCGGGCGTTGCCCGCGCTCCTCACCATGAGGCTGAAGGAGTCAAAATCTCCGTGCTGAGGCGCTGACGCTATGCCGAGCATGATCCTCAAGCGGCTGCTGCTGGCGGTGCCGAGCCTCGTCGGGGTGGTGATCGTCACCTTCCTGCTGACGCGGGCGCTGCCGGGCGATCCGGCGACTTATTTCGCCGGTCCGGCCGCCACCAGGGAGGCGGTCGAGCAGGTGCGGGTCAAGCTCGGCCTCGACAAGCCATTGCCGGTCCAGTTCGTCCGCTATGTCGGCGACCTCGCGCGCGGCGATCTCGGCGCTTCGCTCACCACCGGCCAGCCGGTCGCGACCGAGATCCGGACCCGCCTGCCCGCCTCCGCCGAGCTCACGCTGCTCGGCCTCCTCCTCGCCATGGCGACCGCGGTGCCGCTCGGCATCATGGCGGCGATCCGGCCTGGCTCGATCGTCGACCATGCCTGCCGCATCATCACCACCGCGGGCGTCTCGCTGCCGGTGTTCTTCACCGGCCTGATCCTGGTCTATGTGTTCTACTACCTGTTGGGCTGGGCGCCGGCGCCGCTCGGTCGGCTCGACGTGTTCTTCATCCCGCCGGAGCAGGTGACCGGCTTCTACCTGATCGACAGCCTGATCGCGCGCGACGGCGAGCTGTTCATGGCGAGCCTCAAGCAGCTGATCCTGCCGGCGCTGACGCTCGCCATCTTCTCGCTCGCCCCGATCGCGCGCATGACCAGGGCCTCCATGCTGGCGGTGCTGTCGTCGGACTTCGTGCGCACCGCGCGCGCCAGCGGCCTTTCCGGCTCGACCGTCATCGTCACCTATGCGTTCCGCAACGCCATGCTGCCGGTCATCACCACGCTCGGCATGGTGTTCTCCTTCCTGCTCGGCGCCAATGTGCTGGTGGAGAAGGTGTTCGCCTGGCCGGGCATCGGCTCGTTCGCGGTCGAGGCGCTGATCGCCTCCGATTTCGCGCCCGTCCAGGGCTTCGTCCTCACCATGGCGGTGATGTATGTCATGCTCAATCTCGCCATCGACATCCTTTACGGGATCATCGATCCCCGGCTGCGGCTGGACGCATGAGCGAGCTGGCTTTGCCCAAAGGCGAAGAGCCGCACGCCACCGGCCTCGGCGCGGCGGTCCAGCACGTGCGCTACGTTCTGCGCGAGAATGCGGTGACCGGCTTTGCCTTCGGCTTGTTCGTGCTGATCGTGCTGGCGGCGGCGCTCGGTCCCTATCTGGTGCCGTACGATCCGCTCGCGAGCGACACCGCGGCGGCGCTGACCGGTCCCTCGCGCGCCCATTGGTTCGGCACCGACCAGCTCGGCCGTGACGTGCTCAGCCGCGTCGTGGTAACGACCCGGCTCGATTTCTTCATCGCGGTCGCTTCGGTCGTGCTGGTGTTCCTGATGGGCGGCATCGCCGGGGTGGCGGCCGGGTTCTTCGGCGGCTGGACCGACCGCATCGTCGGCCGCATCGCCGACACCATCATGGCGTTCCCGCTGTTCGTGCTCGCCATGGGGATCGTGGCGGCGCTCGGCAACTCGGTGCAGAACATCATCCTGGCCACCGCGATCGTGAACTTCCCGCTCTATGCGCGGGTGGCGCGCGCCGAGGCGAACGTGCGGCGCGACGCCGGGTTCGTGCTGGCGGCGCGGCTGTGCGGCAACGGCGAGGCTCGCATCCTGCTCGGCCAGGTGCTGCCCAACATCATGCCGATCATGGTGGTGCAGATGTCGCTGACCATGGGCTACGCCATCCTCAACGCCGCCGGCCTGTCCTTCATCGGGCTGGGGGTGCGGCCGCCGACGGCGGAATGGGGCATCATGGTGGCCGACGGGTCGACCTTCATGGTGTCGGGCGAATGGTGGATCGCGTTCTTTCCCGGCGCCGCCCTGATGCTGGCGGTGTTCTGCTTCAACCTGCTGGGCGACGGGCTGCGCGACATCGTCGATCCGCAGCGGCGAACCTAAGGCCGGCCATGGGGGACGTTCCGCTGCTCGACATCCACGATCTCACCGTCGAGTTTGCCACCCGCCGCGGCGCGGTGCGGGCGGTCGAGCAGATGGATCTGAGCCTCGCCAAGGGCGAGACCGTCGGCATCGTGGGCGAATCCGGATCCGGCAAGTCGGTGACGTCCTATGCGGTGATGCGCATCCTCGACCGCGCCGGCCGGATCGCCAAAGGATCGGTGCGCTTCACCGGGATCGACCTGTGCGCCGCCAGCGAGAGCGAGATGCGCAACCTGCGCGGCCGCGAAATCTCGATGATCTTCCAGAATCCGCGCGCGGCGCTCAACCCGATCCGCAAGGTCGGCCGCCAGATCGAGGATGTGCTGTTGCAGCATGCCCAGGCCGAGCCCGCCGGCGTGGCCGAGAAGGCCATCGAGATCCTCGACCAGGTGCGGATCGCACGGCCGCGCGAGCGCTACCATGCCTATCCGTTCGAGCTGTCGGGCGGCATGTGCCAGCGTGTGGTTATCGCGCTCGCGCTGGCGTGCCGTCCGCAGCTTTTGATCGCCGACGAGCCGACCACCGGGCTCGACGTCACCACCCAGAAGACCGTGATGGACCTGATCGTGGAGCTTACCCGCGCGCGCGGCATGAGCACCATCCTGATCACCCACGATCTGGGCTTGGCGGCGCTTTATTGCGACCGCATCGTGGTGATGGAGAAGGGCCACGTGGTCGAGAGCGCGAGCGCGCACGCGGTCTTCACCACGCCATCGCATCCCTATACCCGCAAGCTGATGCGGGCGACGCCGCGGCCCGGGGCGTTGCTGCGCGACCTTCTGCCCGAGGCCGAGGCGCCGTCACCCGCGCCCGCGAGCCCCGGCAGCGCCGCGGCGCCGGTTGCGGCGGGCACGCCGCTCCTGGTGGTGGAAAAGCTGGTGAAGGAATATCCGCGCAAGGGCGCCGGCAGGACGCTGCGCCAGCTCTTCGGCCGCAAGCCCCCCGCCGAGCCTGAGACCTTCCGGGCGGTGGACGGCATCAGCTTCACGGTCAATCGCGGCGAGAGCGTCGGGCTGGTCGGCGAATCCGGCTGCGGCAAGTCCACCACCTCCACCATGGTGATGCGGCTCATCGACAGGACCGACGGGCTCATCATGTTCGATGGCGAGGACATCGGCGCGATCCCGGCCCGGCAGTTCGCGAGGCTGCCGCTGCGCCGGCGCATCCAGATGGTGTTCCAGGATCCGACCGACAGCCTCAATCCGCGCTTCACCGCGGCGCGCGCCATCGCCGACCCGCTGCTGCGGCTGGGCGACCTGCGCGGGCGCGACGCCGTGCGGGCGCGCTGCGAGGAGCTCGCCCGCCAGGTCGGGCTGCCGATTCCGCTGCTGGACCGTTTTCCCCATCAGCTCTCGGGCGGCCAGAAGGCGCGCGTCGGCATCGCCCGCGCCATCGCGCTCAATCCCGATCTCGCCATCCTGGACGAGCCGACCGCGGCGCTCGACGTCTCGGTGCAGGCGGTGGTGCTCAATCTGCTGCACGAGCTCAAGCAGTCGCTCGGCATGAGCTACTTGTTCGTGTCCCACGACCTCAACGTGGTGCGGCTGCTGTGCGATCGCGTCATCGTGATGCGGGCCGGGCGGATCGTCGAGCAGGGCGTGACCGAGCAGGTCTTGTCGGAACCGCAGGAACAGTATACGCGCGATCTCCTGGCCGCCATTCCGCACCCGCGGTTCGCGGCGTAACGCAAGCAGGCAGCATGGCGAGAGCGCGCAAATCCCGCCCCAAGGGGAAGCCGGCGCCCGCGAAGCCCGCGCCCAAGCGGCCGATGGCAGGGCGCAAAGCGGCCGGCCGCAAGTCCGCCGGTACGCCGCCAGCACCCGACCCACTCGACGGCTTCATTGAAGCCGCCGGGTGCGTGCTGGCGCTGCCGCTCGAGCCGCAATGGCTGCCCGACATCAAAGCCAATCTCGCCGTGACCCTGCGGGCGGCCGCCCTGGTGGCCGACCTCGCCCTGCCGGACGAAAGCGAGCCGGCACCGATATTTCGGGCGTGAGTGGTTCGATTGCATGAAACCGATCAAAGAAGGCGGTGACGCCCCCTCATCCCGACCTTCTCCCGGCGCGCGGGGAGAAGGAGTGAAACGACGTGCGTCCCTGACGAGCAAGACGATCGACTCGCGCTGAACCAGCAGCGCGACATTCTCACAAGGCATCCAACCAAACATGCCGATTGATCCTACCTCCGCATCCGCCGCCGAGATCGCGCGCGCCGTCAGCGCCGGCGAGGTGAGCGCCGCCGAGGTGATCGAGGCGACGCTGCTCGCCATCCGAATGCGAGATCCGGTACTCAACTGCTTCACCGCCGTCACCGCGGAGCGGGCCGCCGCCCGGGCGCGGGCGATCGATGCGGCGCGCAGCAACAATGAGCCGCTGGGGCCGCTCGCCGGCGTGCCGTTCGGGGTCAAGAACCTGCTCGATGTCGAAGGTATAGCGACGCTCGCGGGCTCGAAGATCAACCGCGACCGGCCGCCGGCGGCGCACGACGCGGCCCTGATCGAGCGGCTGGAACGAGCCGGCGCCATCCTGGTGGGCGCCCTCAACATGGGCGAATACGCCTACGACTTCACCGGCGAGAACATTCATGCCGGCGCCTCGCGCAATCCGCATGACGTGAGCCGCATGACCGGCGGCTCGTCGGGCGGTTCCGGCGGCGCCGTGGCGGGCCGGCTGGTGCCGCTGGCGCTCGCCTCCGACACCAACGGCTCGATCCGGGTGCCGGCTTCGCTCTGCGGCCTGTTCGGGCTCAAGCCCACCTATGGGCGGCTCACGCGCGCGCGCAGCTTTCCGTTCGTGGCGAGCCTCGATCATCTGGGGCCGCTGGCGCGCACGACGCAAGACCTCGCTCTCGCCTACGACGCCATGCAGGGCCCCGACCCCGAGGATCCGGCCTGCGCCAATCGCACGGCCGAGCCGGTGGCGCCGCTGTTGGGGCGCGGCATCGACGGCCTCACCATCGCGGTCGCGGGCGGCTATTTTCGCGCCGGCGCGAGCCCGGAAGCATTCGTGGCGGTGGATCGGGTGGCGGCGGCGCTCGGCGCCAACCAGGACATCGCGGTGCCGGAAGCCGCGCGGGCACGCGCCGCCGCCTATGTGATCACGGCGACCGAAGGCGCCGCGCTGCATCTCGATCGGCTGCGCACGCGGGCGCACGATTTCGATCCCGCGGTGCGCGATCGGTTGATCGCAGGCGCCATGGTGCCGACGTCGCTGGTCGCCAAGGCGCAGATTTTCCGGCGCTGGTACCGCGACCGCGTGCTCGCATTGTTCGAGAAGGTCGACGCCATCCTGGCGCCGGCCACGCCCTGCACGGCGCCCGCGATCGGTCAGAAAACTTTCGTGCTGGATGGCCAGGAGCTGCCGGTACGCGCCAATCTCGGCATCTACACCCAGCCGATCTCGTTCATCGGCCTGCCGGTCGTCGCGGTGCCGATCCCGCTCGCGCCGCTGCCGATCGGGGTGCAGATCATCGCGGCGCCCTGGCGCGAGGACGTGGCGCTGCGCATCGCCTATGCGCTCGAGCAGATGGGCATCGCCGTGGCGCCGACGCCGCCGCCAACTTAGGGCATGCTTCTATTAGTTGATTCGCCTAATTCGTCATGGCCGGGCATAGCCCGCGAAGACGGGCGTAAACGCCCTGATGTCCCGGCCATCCATGCCTTGCGTGTTGCCCGAGAGACGTGGGTTCCCGGGACAAGCCCGGGCATGACGACGGAGAGGTTGTGCCTCAACCTGAACCGAAATTATCTGAAGAGCGATATGCAAGGAGAGACCCGATGGAGATCGACCTGCCGGAGGTGGTGGCGCAAGTGCAGGCGGCGTTCGATCGCTACGAGCAAGCTCTGGTGTCGAACGACGTGGCGGCGCTCGATGCCATGTTCCACGACGATCCGCACACCATCCGCTATGGCGGGACCGAGAACCTCTACGGCTATCATGAGATCGAGGCCTTCCGGGCGGCGCGCTCGCCGGTCGGGCTGGCGCGCACCCTGTCGAGGACGGTGATCACCACCTATGGACGCGACCACGCGGTCGCCTCGACCCTGTTCCGCCGCAGCTCGACGCCCGGCAAGATCGGCCGGCAGATGCAGACCTGGGTGCGCTTCGCGGAAGGCTGGCGCGTGGTGGCGGCGCACGTGAGCTTGATTGATGAAGGACCTGACGCCAAGTGATGCCTCTCCGCTGTCATTGTCCGCGATAGCGGACGAACCAGTAATCGCCGACCTATCAGTATAGATTCAGTGTTTGCGATTACTGGATGCTCCGCCTATGCGGAGCATGACAGGTCGGAGGGGCTGTCAGGCCGGCACCTTCTGGGCCGCCAGGAAGGCGCGCCAGCCGCCGAAGCTCGAAATGTCGCGCGCGCCGGCGACGGCTTCGGATTCCACCAAGAAGCCCTGCACGCTGCGGCCATCGGCGAGCCGGATGGTGCCGATCGACAACGGCGCCGGCACCGCGGCGACGAAACGGCCGAAATGCCCGGCCGGCATGGCCCAGATCTCTATCTCGATCTCAGCGCCCGCCCCCGGCGCCACCCGCAAGAGCCCCGGCTTCGCCGGCTTGGTGCCGGCGAGCGCATAGAGCCGATAGTCGGCGGCGGTGCTCGCGGCCTCGAGCAGCCGCGCGCCCAGCGACTTGAGCTCGCCGTTGAGCGGCATGCCGCCCAGATGCGCCCCGACCACGGCGATCGGAATTTCGCCGGCCGCCGGCGCGACCGACAATGGGGCGAGCGGCGGTTGCGCGCATCGCAGCGCCCCGAGCGGCAGCCCGGTCGCGGCGTGAAACACCCGCCCGATCGAGGCCAGCATGGCGTCATGGCCGGCCGGCCCCAAGAGCGTGACGCCGAACGGCGTGCCATCGGCATGCATGGCGGCCGGCAGCGCGAGTCCGCACAGCTCCAAGAGATTGACGAAGTTGGTGTAGGTGCCGAACCGGCTGTTGAGCTGGATCGGATCGGCCAGCACCTCCTCGACCGTGTAGACGGTCGGCACCGTGGGCAGCAGCAGCGCGTCGATGCGGGCAAAGACATGGTCGCGCATGCGCCGCAGGCCTTCGAGCCGATAGAAGGCCTCGAATGCATCGACCGCGTTCGGCCGCGCGCCGGCAAGAATAATGTCGCGGGTGACCGGATGCATGGCCTCGGGCGCCGAGGCGATCAGCGCGCGCACCGTGATGTAGCGCTCCGCTACCCAGGGCCCGGCATAGAGCAGGCGCGCGGTCTCGTAGAACGGCTCCATGTCGATCTCGACCACGGCGGCGCCCAGCCCGGCGAAGTTTGCGATCGCCGCCTCATAGGCGGCGGCCGAGCGGCGATCCCCGAAGAACACGCGCTGGCCCGGCGGCGGCACGCCCAGCCGGATCCCGCTCGGCATGGCGCCCAGGTGTCCCGGCGGACGCGCCCGCGCATAGGGATCGGCGGCGTCGGGGCCGGCCAGCACCGCGAGCGCCGCGAAGGCGTCGTCGGTGGTGAGCCCGAATACCGATACGCAATCGAGCGTCCGGCAGGCCGGCACCAGCCCGGCGGTGGAGACGAGGCCCAGGCTGGGCTTGAGCCCGACGATGTTGCAGAGCGCCGCCGGCACCCGCCCCGACCCGGCCGTATCGGTGCCGAGCGCGAGCGGCACCAGGCCGGCCGCGACCGCCGGGGCCGAGCCGCTGCTCGAGCCACCCGGGATGAGGCGCGCATCGAACAGGTTGCGCGGCGTGCCGTAGGGCGAGCGCGTCCCGACCAGGCCGGTCGCGAACTGATCGAGATTGGTCTTGCCGATCATGATGGCGCCGGCGCGCCTGAGCCGCGCCACCGCGGTCGCATCGGCGGCCGGCTGGTACGCGAAGGCCGGACAGGCCGCGGTGGTGGGCAGGCCCCTGACGTCGATGTTGTCCTTGACGGCGACCGGGACGCCGTAAAGCGGGCGCTCGGCGTGGCCTTCCGCCATCAGCGCCCGGGCTTCGGCCACGACCTCGGCTCGCGGTCGCAGCGAGATGAACACGGCCGGATCGCCGTGGGCGGCGATGCGCGCGTAGGTGCGCTCGACCGTCTCGACCGGAGACAGGATATTGGCGCGATGCGCCCGCACGATGTCGGCGACGGTCTCGGTCAAGCGCCGCTCCTTGCGGGGAGGCGACGGAATGGATTGCGAAGTTTCATCAGCCCCTTGACAATTCGGCCCCCTGGGCGCGGCAGCGGCGCAATTGTACCGAATTCGAATCGGGCGCGCTCGCAAAATATCGTTTCGGAACAGTTATTTGGGCGACGTCCAGGAGCAAGCCAAAATCATCCCAACCCTCCCAGCCGCCGGATCAGGGCGATCACACGCCATGCGGTGCGTACAAGGTGAACAAGACCTCGGCCTGGATGTCCGCGAGCGATGCGATCGTCTCTTTCGACAGACCGAAACATGATTGATGGGGCTGCATGCCTGCCTGAATGCCGATGAGCTCGCAGCGCTCCCAAAAGTTCATAGCCTGCGGCGGCAGCGAGCGAATAACCGCGATAAAACCGATCACAGTCTCCTCGAGTGAATCATATTCCTGGTTCAGCTCGAGCGTCGCCTCCATCGTGGTCCTGTTGAGCACCAGTACGAAGGGTGCGAGATACCCGAGCAATTCATCAAGACCGGACTCGGCGCGAAGATCGAGATCGACATTGCGAAATTCGGTGACCAATTCTTTTTTCAAAGACACGACAGAGCTCCAGTCGCCTCCCCTTCGTTGTTTTAGCTGACACTTCAATCTCTGTTCCGGCGCCTCACATGCCCTCCGCGGCGCCATTGCCGACCCTCCTTATTGGACCGGCTCGCGGGGCCCATGCCATTCATCCAACTTTCGCCTTCGACATTAAGATGACATTGCGATGGTGGCCGCGTTTTTCCGGCGGCGAGCCATCCTTTGGTCAGTCATGTTGGATATCGAAACACACCCTGAGCTTGGTGCCTCGGTGCCGACAGCAACATTCTTGAGGATAACGCCAGCAGCAACACCCGCATACCTGCGCAGCGCAACCGTCCCATTCCACATCAGCAAGCAGGCCGATAGAGTGACAGTGCCCGCAGGCACCCAAACAAGGTCCTGTGGTCGTGCACATCCGACGCCGCCGATGCGATCGAGCGGTGAGCCGCAAGAACCACTTCGATGACCAAAGCAAAAGGTTGAATCTGCTGGTCCACCCATGCTACGTTACGTTGAGTTGCGAAAGCATACAATCAAGTTCAAGGGATATCCGGGTCGCGCCCCAGCCTGCATTCCCACCCGGTTCGGGACTGCACGCGCGCGATCTTGAGGCTGAGCCTTCGATTGCTTCTGCCGCGCTCCGGGTGAGCGGAAAAGGGGGTTGCGATGTCGAACGTCGCCGGCAAGGCCTACGGCATGAACGTCGTGACGCCGATGCGGCCGTGCCTGACCTGGATCAACCGGGCTCTGTTCATGGCGTCGCGCGCCATCCCCAGAACCTTGCGGGGCCTGCTCGGCCTTTCCATCATCCATTTCGCGCGCTGGATCATCATCAAGCGCAAGCAATGGCCCGATCTCGGCCAGGGCAAGCAGTCGCTACAGAACGACTACATGCTGTTCTGCAGCAACTTCAACGGGACCTGGGACCAGTATATCGACGCCTTCTCGGACGGCATTCCGAGCGGGCTCGACCTCTTGTGGTACTCGAGCACCAGATATCCGCATTCGATCCCGATCGGCCCGTTCAAGGGCTACATCCGGTCGAACCAGGTCGACACGGATTACTACTACAATTCGGTCCCGGGCGCAGCGCAGCGCGACATCAAGTCGGCGTTGCGCGTCCGGCGCGCGCTCGTCGAGCTGGCCGCAAAGCAGGCCGCGTTGTCGCCGGCCGATTTCCGCAAGCAGTACGTCGCCGCCCTGGTCGGGGTGCAGAACGACCTCGGCTATCAGGGCTATGCCCCGATCGCGAGCGTCGACACCGATAACGCCGACCGCAATCGCGAAGACTACGTTGGAAGCCAGCAACAGGCGGCCAAGGCGCTGTTGTGAATACGCAGGCCGTTCGACCGAGGAAGCCGCGATGCCGACATTCGATGGAGGTCATTATTTCCTGACGGCCGTGGTCCCGATCCGCACCGCCGCGGTGCAGGACGGGACCGCGGTGACGTCGCCGGTGCATGCGTTGCGCAAGCGCCTCAGCCTCATCCCGACGGCTGCGGAGACGCCCGCCTTCGGCGGCGGACAGAGCCCATTCGCCCGCAACAAGCGCAATCATTTCGCCCGTTTCGTGATCATCGACGACGTGGCTTATCCCGGACGCTCGGGGCGCAACACGCTCTGGGGACTGATCCGCGGCGGCGACCTCGTGGTCGCCCAGCCGCAGGATCACCTGAAATGCCCGTTCCTGGTCTTGGTGGTGGATTTCGACGCCAAGAGCGGCGCCGACGCCGAGCGCGATTCCTATCTGGCCGAGCTGTGGAGCACGATGGGTCAGGAGCTGCGCGACATCTTCGCGTTCTGCGAGGGCTTCGAAGCGAGGGTGAAGGATGCGGCGAGCTTTTGCGCCTATATCGCCGCCTGCCAGCTCGAGACCACGATGTCGTTCAATGATTATTACGCCGATACCCCGACGTTGCCGGTCTGGCCGGAAAAGCCTTTCCTGTGGGCCGGCATCGCGAGCCTGCTGGTCCTGGGGCTGGGTATTTTGGGGTTGCTCATGCGTTCCTGGCTGCCGTGGCTGCCCCATCCCGGGCTGCTGGTGATGGTGGGCGTGGTGGCGCTCGCAGCCGTCATCCTGGCGGTCTATGCATCCATCATGGCGGCCGGCGGCAAGCCGTTTCCGAGCGCGCCGGACACCGATCTCCCGAGCGTGCTCAAGGCGCTGCATCTGCGGCGGATGTTCACGCGTTTCGCGATCGACAGCCAGATGCAGGCCGCCGGCACGGACGCGGCCTCGGCGCAAAGGCTCTACGACGATTTCGCGAAGTTCGTCGCCACCAACAAGCCCAACGAGATCGGCGCCCCCACCCAAGCACCCGGCGTCATCGAACTTTGAGACCAGCCATGGCCGTCGCCCTCGACCTCGCGGACATTCAAGGCAATATCCTCAGTGCCTATGGAAAGCTCGGCTTTCCCAAAGGCCGCGTCATCACGCTGCACATCGACAACCCGGCCGGAGGGCGGAAATTCGTCAATGCCTTGCTGCCCGGCATCACCACCGCGCTGCGATGGCCATCGCCGCGCACGCCGATTCCCCCCGGGGTGGTCGCGGCGAAACGGCCGCTGGTCGCAGTCAATGTCGCATTCTCCTGGTATGGCCTCGTCGCGCTCAGGATTCCGGTCCGGACGCTGCGCGCCATGCCGGACGAATTCATCGACGGCATGATGGCACGCGCGCCGATGCTCGGCGACGACTTCAGGCCCGATTGGGCGAAATCATGGGATGAGGTGTGGACCAAAGGATCGACGGCGCGCACGGTCGATCCCAATACCGTGCACATGCTCATCACCTTGAACGCGCAGATGAACCCCGACGGCACCCCGGTCCGCGAGCTCGATACCAAGACCCGGGAGATCGAGGCGCTGTGCCAGTCGATCGGCGGGGTCCGAATCCTGCCGGGCCACAATCCCGCGGGACAGTCGCCGGCGCCCTACCAGGAGCTGACCGCGATCATGACGCCCGGCCCGGGCGGGACGGTCGTCCCCTGCCCCAAGGAGCACTTCGGATTCACCGATGCGCTCGGCGATCCGGTCTTCGAAGGCGAGTATCCGGGCCACTTCGAGCAGGATGCCGCGCACGGCAACGGCGCGGTCGACGGCGCCGGCAACTGGCGGCCGCTTGCGACCGGCGAGTTCCTGCTCGGCTATCCGGACGAGGCGCAAGAGATCGCCGGCGCCGCGATGCCGCTGGATTTCAGCCGCAACGGCACCTTCATGGCGTACCGCAAGCTGCACCAGAACGTGGTTGCGTTCCGGAAATTCATCGCCGAGACGGCGGTGCCGTTCGGCGCCGTTTTCGGCATTGCTGATCCGAAGGACGCCGAGGAAACCCTCACCGCGAAGATCGCGGGCCGCTGGTCGGACGGGGTTCCGCTCGCACGGGCGCCGACCGTCGCCGAGTGGCGGATGTTCAACGAGCAATACCCCGATGTCCCGGCCGAGAAGAATCTCGCCGCCTCGGTGGCGCGCGCCAAGGCGCTCATCGACTTCACCTACAAAGAGGATCCGCAAGGGCTCAAATGCCCGATCACCTCCCATATGCGGCGGGTCAATACCCGCGACGGGCTGGCGCCATCCGGCACCGAGGGCTCGGTGCTCAACAACCGCCGCCGCATCCTGCGGCGCGGGCTGCCTTACGGCAATTCGTCGAAGAGCGTGTCCGACGCCGACGAGCACGGCATCATCATGCTGATCGCCTGCGCGAGCCTGTTCCGGCAGTTCGAGTTCGTGCAGCAGCAATGGATCAATTACGGCCTCGACGCCAATGCCGGCAACGACACCTGTCCGCTCACCGGCAACCACGAGGGCGGCGCCGACGGTCCGAAGGCCAAGTTCGTGATCGCGTCCGATCCGAAATCCGGCCGGCCGCCGTTCGTGGTCGAGGGCATTCCGCAATTCGTCGAGACCCGGGGCGGCGAGTATTTCTTCGTACCCAGCATGACGGCCTTGCGCATGATCGGGATGGGAGTGGTCGATCCCACATGAGCGTCGCGGCGATCTCGAAGGGAGCCAAATGTCGTTTCTGACCAGTTTCGTCACCTCGGTGGTGCTGCGCCTGCGGATGTGGCTCGAGGGCGTGGTCGCGCCGTTCCAGATCGCGCCGGCGATCCTGGCGGCCAGCGGCGACGGCCTGAAGGCGAAGGCCGCGGCCGCCCTGCAGGAGCCGCGCATGCAGCGCATCGCCTTGCGGCCGCTGCGCGCATTCCTGCCGAACCTGGTCCTGTCGAAGCGGCTGGTCGCGGCCTATCCGAATTCCGGCACCGCGTTCGTGACGCGCTACCAGGATGTGGTCGAGGTTCTCGACCGCAATGCGGATTTCGAGGTCGTGTACGAGTCCAAAATGCGGGCGATCACCGGCGGCGAGAACTTCTTCCTGGGCATGCAGGACACCGATCTCTACGAGCGCGACACCTCCAACATGCGGCTGGCGATGCGGCGCGACGACGTCGCCATGGTGGTCGAGCCGGCGGCGCGCCGCCTGGCCGAGCAGCTGGTCGCCAGGCAGGCCAACCGCATCGACCTGCCGAAGGATCTGTCGTTGCAGGTGCCGACCGCGATCGTGACCGATTATTTCGGCATCACCGGTGCGCAGAACGACGATCTCATCGCCTGGGCGACGTTGATGTTCTGGTATCTGTTCGTCGATCTGGCGGGCGAGCCGGTGCTCGCCCGCAAGGCGCTCGATGCCGCGGCCGCCTGCCGTTCCGTGATCGACGCCGCGATCACGGCCCGCAAGGCGAGCGGCGCGGCGAAGGACGACGTGCTGGGCCGGTGCCTCGTCCTGCAGCAGGCCGGGCGGCCCGGGATGGACGATCTCGGCATTCGCAACAATCTGATCGGCCTGATGATCGGCGCGATCCCGACGATCTCCAAGGCCTGCGTGCAGGCGCTCGACCAGCTGCTCGAGCGACCGCAGGCGCTCGCGTCCGCGCAGGCGGCGGCGCGCGCGGGCGACGACGCATTGCTCGCCGCGCATGTGTTCGAGGCGTTCCGCTTCAACCCGATCAACCCGCTGATCTACCGGCGCGCCGCCCGCGACGCCACCATTGCGGCCGGCAGCCTGCGGGCGCGCAAGATCGCCAAGGGCACCATGGTGCTGGCATCGAATCTGTCCGCCATGTTCGACCCGTTGCGGATCGAGGCGCCGGAATCCTTCCGCATAGACCGGCCGTGGGGCGAATACATGCTCTGGGGCTACGGGATGCACACGTGCTTCGGCGCCTACATCAACCGCGCCGTCATGCCGGCCATCCTGCGGCCGCTGCTGGCCAAGCCGGGCCTGCGCCGCGCCGCCGGCGCCGACGGGCGGATCGATGGGGGCGGCACGCCGTTCCCGCAGCACTTCTCGGTCGAGTGGGGCTGAGGAAGCCATGGCCGAGGATCGCCACCGCGTCGCTTCACGGGATCACGCGCCAATCAAATGTGGAGAGAGCATCATGACCAATACCGTGCGACGGAATCTGTTGGCTTGCCTCATGATCACGGCCGCCCTGGGACTGTCGCAGGCGGCACAAGCGGCCGGCTACAACCCGGTCACCCAGCAGGCCCAGTCGAAGCTCAAATCGCTCGGCCTCGACCCTGGTCCGTTGGACGGGGTCGCGGGCGGCGCCACGCGAACGGCCGTGCAGGCGTTCCAGAAGCAATCCGGGATTCCGGAGACCGGCGCGCTGGACGCCGCGACGCTCGACAAGCTCGGGATCGGGACCTCGGACAAGGCCAATGCGGTCATGGATTGGATACCGGCCCCGACGCAGGACGATCTGGACAAGCTCACGGCCAATCCGATCAACGATCCGGGCTCGCCCTATACGGATTATCGACCGAATGCCCCCGCCGCCAACCTGGACCTCCCCGGAGCCGCGATCTTGGCGGCCATGAACACCAGCGCCGATATCTACGGCAGCCGGCTGCCGGGGCAGCCCAAGCATACCAACGACGGCTACAACTATCTGACCGGCTGCCTGAAGACCGGTTACGCCCCGACCAACTGGCCCGATATCGCCATCCACTACTATTGCCAGATGTCGAAACCCAGAGCCTGCTACACCTACGCACTCTCGGGAAAATCGACCGGCGGGGTGAAGGTTCCGCGGCCGAAGGCCTACCAAGGCTGTGCGTCCGGGACGTTGCCGCAGGCGGCCGACTTTGTGTTCGTGACCAAGACGCAGCCGCAGATTTTCCAATACGTGATGCTCGGCCAGACCCACGCGTTCAATCACGAGCAGGAGCAGGCCATCATCAACGCCTTCTATGGGGTGAAGAACCCGGCTGACCGGAACGAGTGCCGGCTCAAGCGGCCGCGGCGCACGGAAGACCCCGCCGACGGGACCCACTGCCTGGTGAACAAGACCATGTCGGTGAAGCTGGTCGGGAAAAGCGAGTAGGCCGGTTCTCGGCCGCTCCCGGGCGATGGTCTGAAGATCAGGTTGCGGCTTGGCAATTGTCGGGCGCTGGCGTCCAGAGCATCCGATGAAGTGGGGCTGCCTCACAACGCCGATAATTCTCAGGTGTCATCCCCACCCCCGATCCGGGCGGAGGTGACAGGCCCTTGCTTGATTCCATGCGAGCGAAACCTGCTATAGAATTTGGGCTCCCGCTGGAGAGCAGACATGCCGCGATTCTACCAACCCGACCTCGGCCAGAATATCGACAGCCCGTTCGTGCGCGACGGCGCCGACAAGCTGGTGCGGCGCTCCTACTGGCTGGACATGGATGACCGCACCCTCGTCATGGTGATGGTCAACGGCATCGGCGCGAACCTGACCAATGACGAGAAACGGGCGCACCTTGCCGACCTGCGGCGCGACCATCTGATCGACCAGATCTGCGTGCAGGAGATACTGCCGCCCGAGAAGTAACGCGTGCGCGGCAAAGCGCGATGCGGTTCGCCACGGCGGCGCAAGCCGAGCCCGCCGGCCGAGCGGTGCGGCCCGTCGCTGTTCAGCGGCCCCGCCGGCGGCTAATCCAGCGCCTGCGGACAAGGGAGCTCGCGACACTCCGGCGCGGCCTCCTGCTCATTCCAAAAAATCTAGAACCAGAGCCAAAGACGCTCCGGCAGCGAAGACTCTGTCTGACGCCATGCCATTTCGGCTTAGTCGGCCGTTAAGAAGCCCAACTGAAGGCGATTTGGATGAGGAAATCGGCGTAGCTGCGCGCCAAGAATTTGCGACCAGAAAGCCCTCAGCCAGGCGAGGACGAGGCGCAGATTGTAGCCGACGGCGGTGAGGATGGCGTTGGCGGCATCGCCGGCTGGGCCCTTGAGATAGCAACGCCCGAGGTGACCGTCGGTTTTCATGTGGCCGATCACGGCCTCGATTGCGGAGCGGCGTCTGAGCTCGCGTTTGATGCGGCCAAAGACGCCGCGCTTCTGCCCCGAGATGAAGACGCGGTGTGGCTGCGGGGTATCGTGGCCGCGGTATCCCTTGTCCACATATGCGCGCTCAATGGCACGGCCGGTGAGCTTTTGCGTCTCCGCGATGATGGGTGCGAGCGTGTGGCCGTCGTAAGGATTGCCGGACAGCGCCTTGGCGTGCAGCACGAACTGACCACCTGGGGCGCGGGCGTTGGTGGTCACGACCGAGACCTTGACGCCAAACTCATAGGGCGCGCTGGCCTTGCCCTTGCCGATGCATTCGACCTCGGGAGCATGGAAGGAATAGAGCTTCCAGCCACGCTGGCGCTGCTGTTGGGAGCGGATCTGGTTGGCCTTGATCAACGGCCATTCAAATATGGCCTCGAGGTCGGCTTGGCCGGCGATCTTGCGGTTGATGTCGCGGATGAGGCGGCCAAGCCGCGTGCGTAAAATGCGCAGCTGTCGGCGGTGGCGGTTGAACTGCTTGGCGTGGGCGTATCGTCCCGCCATCATCGCAGCCTGCTTGGCGACCCGCAGGTAAGACTGCCGCAACCGCACCCCGTATTGGCGGGCCAGGCGGTTCAATCCTTTGATGGCCGCATGCAAGAGCTTGGCATCGGTCGGGAACGTCGCGTTCTTGGGCTGCACTGTGGTGTCGATCGTGACTCGGGCCAGGTCCTGCTTGCGCAGGGCACCGCTGCCGTGCGCTACCCGCAGGCTCTCGGCCAACAGCAGTTCCAGCTTGTCGCCAAGCCGCTTACGCCAATGGCTGAGGTCCGAGCGCTCATGCGGGAACTCGTGCTGGAAGAACTCCTCGCCGGTGAAGTATTGGAAATAGGGGTCATGGACCCAGCGATCGCAGACGCCTTCGTCCGACAGCGTGTAAATGTGCTTGAGCAGCAATAGCCCGATCGCAAACCGCGTCTCGATCCCGGGACGCCCTTGCGGGCTGTAAAGCGGCGCAATCTCGCTGTCGATCCATGCCCAGTCCAACCTGCCGGCAAGCTGAACCAGTTCGTGCTTCATGTTGATGATTTGATCCAGCCGGGCGCGGAAAAGGTCGCCCGACCCCGATGTCTGACGCTGTTTTGGTCGCATCGTGCCCTCCGATGCGTCCACAGAATCACACTTCGAGATTCGACGGAATCCCCAAAGTGAATTTGCAAGATTCCGTGGCCCAAACCGCCGAAACCTTGCAATCTCAAACCCGCTCAGACCAAGAAAACGGATTCTTCTTCAACGGCATGGCCGTTGTTCACGGCCGACGGCTTATCCCCCGTTCAAGCGCTCCTGATCCGTTTTGCCCGACGCGACTGAAGGACTCGGAAAATTACACGGCAAACGATGTGTGAAGCCGGCCGATGGTTAGCGAACAGCGACCGCATTTGGTAGCTTAACGGAGCGTTATCTCAATGGGGCTTCGGCGCAGCGATGGGAATGCCGTCACCCCATCTTGATCGCGAGCCCTTCAGCGAGAAGCGTCGCCAAGTCCAGCGATTGGCGTTCGGCACCAGATGGTACGCACAAGGAGAATTCCGCCTCAGGGAGATCGGGCAATTCCAGATGTACGGGCGCGAGGCCGATGCCGGCCTCAATCATGCGAGCCGTGCGAGGCGTGACAGCAAGACCACTGCGCACCGCGGCCTTCAGTCCGGCAAGGCTCGGGCTCGTCGCAGCGATACGATAGGTACGGCGCGCCGCATCAAGCGCTGCGACCGCAGCCGTTCTGAAACCACAAGGCGGGTCGAGAAGAGCAACCGGAATTGCGTCATCCGACGTCGCTAGCCCGGCCGTGGCCGCCAACCACACCATAGGCTCGCGCAGAATCTTGATCTCGTCGGCCGGCGAGCCAAGACGCATCACCAGCAGAATGTCGATGTCGCCTTGGTCGTAAGCCAGCGTGAGCTCATTCGAGCGGCCAACTCTGAGATCAACGCGCACGCGCGGGTGAGAGTGGGCAAATGCGCGAAGCAGGTCCGGCAACGAGCTATCAGCAAAATCCTGCGTGCATCCGAGCCTGGTTCGGCCGTCCGTGCGCGCGCCATTCATGCTGAGCCAAGCATCGCGATGCACCGCAAGGATGCGGCGCGCGTGTCCCACCAATTCCTCGCCTGCCGGTGTCAGTATGCGGCCGCGCCCTGCTGCAGCAAGCAAAGGCTCACCAATGACCTCTTCAAGGCGCTGCATCTGCGCTGTGACAGCCGATGGCGACCTGCCCACGGCCGAGGCTGCACGGGCCAATGACCCGGTGTCGGCAAAGGCCAAGAAGGTGCGCAGGAGGTCGGGATCGAACTGCATACTTCAGTATAGTTGAAGCAATGATCAAGAACAATTCAATTTTCTTGCTCAAACTGTAGTGCCAGGATGGTCTTCCAGCCCCACCGGGGCAACACATCAAAGGAGCCCGTCATGCCGATCATCAACGTTTCCGTTACAGGCAAGCCAGATCCGGCGCTATCGCAGCGCATTGCCCTGCAAGTGACCGAGTTGACGACATCGCACCTGCAGAAGGACCCGACACTCACGGCCGTTGCGATCCACTACGTCGATCCAAGCCACTGGTTTGCCGGGGGCCGGTCCTTGGCGGCGCAAGGCGCCAACACCTTCTGGCTCGATATCAAGGTCGTTGACGGCACCAACACAAAGGCCGAGCTGGCGAAATATCTCGAAGCTGTCTTCGCCACGTTGAGCGCGACGCTCGGGAAGACGCACACGGAGAGTTACATCCTCGTCCACGAAGTGCCGGCGGCGTCTTACGGCTTCGGCGGCAAGACACAGGAGTTTCGCTTCATCAGTGGAAGATTGAAGCAGGCAGCCTGACGAGTCGCGCCAATCGCGCCGGCGGTTTCTTCATGCTCCCGGATTGGAGGAGCGTGAAGAAACGGTGCCACCGGAAGTATGCGATCAGGCAGGCTGAGATGCCTCGACGCCCGATCCCACCTTGATGTCGACGTCCTTGGTGTCACGCAGCAGCAATCCACCGATCACCGCGGTCATGATGGCGATCACGATCGGATACCACAGTCCGTTGTAGATATTGCCGGTCGCGGCCACGACAGCGGTGGCGAGCAAGGGCAGCATACCGCCGAACACGCCGGCACCGATGTGATAGGGCAACGACATCGACGTATAACGAATTCTGGTTGGAAACAGCTCGACCAGGAACGCCGCGACCGGGCCGTACACCATGGCGGCGTAGGCGACCATGATGACCAGAATCAATTCGGTCATGAACCAGTTGATCTTCGCTGTATCGGCTGGCTTGGGCACGATCTTGCCGTCCTTGTCCCGCTGCAGGTTGGGGTAACCGGCATCGAGAAATGCCGCGTTCCATTTGCCGGCATCAAAGCCCTCGACAGTGGTCGAGCCGATCGTCAAGCTCACCTTGTCACTCGAATTTGCGGCGTTCTCGGTCCTGAACGACATGCCGAGTTTCGTGACCAGATCCTTGGCGCGGTCGCAGTTGGAGAACTCGGTGAAGGCCGTGACGAAGACGTGCAGCTCGCAGGTCGATCCGTCGGCGGTAACGGTCGCCGGATTTCGGTCGGAGAACGCTTCGAGATCCGGATTGGCGTAGTGCGTTAGCGCACCGAACAGCGGGAAGTAGGTCAACGCTGCAATCAGGCAACCCGCTAAGATGATCTTGAGACGGCCAATTCGATCAGACAGCCAGCCGAACCCAACGTAGAGCGGAGTGCCGATGATCAACGAGGTCAGAATCAATAGATAGGCCGGCAAGTAGCCGAGCTTCAGTGTGATGGTGAGGAAGAACAACGCATAGAACTGGCCCGTGTACCACACCACGCCCATGCCGGCGGTAGCGCCCAGCAGCGCCAGCAGCACGTATTTGTTGTTCGGATAGCGGATGAAGCTCTCGGTCAGCGGCGCTTTCGAGCCTCTGCCTTCTTGCTTCATCTTCTCGAATATCGGGGATTCATTCAACTTGAGCCGGATGTAGACCGAAAACAGCAGCAGAATAACCGACACGAGGAACGGGATTCGCCAGCCCCACTCTGAAAATGCCTTACCATCCATCAATTCGCGGCAAAGGATGATGATAACCAGGGCGAGCGCCAATCCGAGCGTCGCGGTGCTCTGAATCCAGCTTGTTGCGTAGCCGCGTTCGCCCGGGCGCGCATGCTCGCCCACATAGGTGGCGGCGCCGCCATACTCGCCCCCGACCGCAAGGCCCTGCATCAATCGCAGCGTCACGAGCAACACCGGCGATAGCCAGCCGATGTTCGCGTAAGTCGGGAGCAGGCCGACCAGGAAGGTAGCCGTTCCCATGACCATGATAGTGACCAGGAAAGTGTATTTTCGGCCGACAATGTCGCCAATGCGGCCGAAGATCAGCGAACCGAAAGGCCGCACCAGGAAGCCCGCCGCATAGGTGGCGAAGGCTGAGAGGAGCGCCGCCGTGTCGTTCCCTGGGGGAAAGAACAGCGAAGCGAAAAACGGTGCCAGAACCGCATATAAGTAGAAATCGTACCACTCGAAAACCGTGCCGAGCGATGAGGCGAAAATGACGAACTTTTCGTCGCTCGTCATGCCGCGGCCGCGGGTCGAAATCTGCTCCATCGTGGTCATAGGAACCCCCTCCGGTTGCCCTGATGACACATGCTACGGGCGGCCCTGACAAATTGTCAAATTAACATGACAAATGTACCATAACTATTACATAACAATCTGATATTATTGTATTATTTCTGTTATATTTAATGGACAAATGGCTAAGCTTATTATAGGCTCGGCTTGCGGTTGATTCTACATCGCTCAAATAAATCGGTCGGGGCGACAATGGACATCGAAAAGGTACTGAACGAACTCGGCATCGACGGTAGCCGCGCGCACTTCTATCTTGCCGCGCTGGAGCTGGGCGATGCGCCCGTGACCGCCATCGCGGTCAAGGCGGGGATCGGTCGCAGCAATGCGTACGAGGTGCTGAACCGGTTGGCCTCGATGGGGCTGGTGTCGCAGGTCGAACGGGAGGGAAAGATGCACGTAATCGCGGAGGACCCTTCCGTGCTCCTGCGGCGGTTGGAACAGCAGCGCATGATGGTCACCGCGGTGCTGCCGGAACTGCACAGCATTCACAATCGGTCGCGAACGAAGCCACGCATTCGATTTTTCGAAGGCGAGGAAGGAGCCCGCACCGTACTCTGGGACACGCTCAACTGCAGCGCGGGTCCACTGCGCGGCATCCTTTCGATGCAAGAACTGTTGGAAACGCATGGTCACCTGGTCATGCAGCAATACATCGAGGCCCGCATCAAGATCGGACTGCCGCTTCAGGTGATCCGCTCCCACACCCGCGACACGGAGGCGATCTGGCCCACATCAACCAAGGAGCTCCGGCACCTTCGCTATGCTCCAGCAAACGTATCGCTGGCCATGACCAGCTACATCTACAACGACACGGTCGCTTTCATCTCGTCGAAACGGGAGCTCTACGGGATATTGATCCAGAGTCAGGAATTTCATGCTCTGCAGGAAACTCTGTTCGAAAGCCTTTGGGCGATCAGTCAGGACGCCCTACACCCCGGCATGTCGGCACCGCCCTAAGCCTATCGGCGGACTGCCGTACCAGCAGATTGGCGGAGGATCAGCGGCCTGAAACTCTTACCGGCGATTGCCGAGCAAGCGAAGCAAGAACAGAAACAGATTGATGAAGTTGAGATAGAGCTTCAGCGCGCCCATCACGGCGTTGCGGCCAGCGACGGTCCCGTCCTGCATAGGGTCGTACATTTCCTTGATCCGCTGGGTATCCCATGCAGTCAAGCCGGCGAATATCAGCACGCCGGCCGCGGAGATCACGAAGTCGAGCCCCGTGCTCTTGAGGAAGATGTTGACCACGATCGCGATCAGCAACCCGAACATTCCCATGATCAGGAACGATCCCATGGCCGACAGGCTGCGTTGGGTCGTATAGCCGTACAGGCTCAGGGCGCCGAAGGATGCCGCCGAAATGAAGAATACCCGGGCGACCGAGGCGCCCGTATAGGCGAGGAACACGGACGACAGCATCAGGCCGAGCAGCGCCGCATAGGCCATGAACAAGGCCAACGCGGTTGCGGGCTGCAAACGCTGGATGCGGAAGCTGATGAACATGACCAACCCTAGCGTCGCCAGCATCAGGACGATGACCGCCGGTCCGCCGAAGATCGCCCCGCCGAACGACGTCCGCCCGACGATCGTGCCACTCGCATCGGTCACGACCGCGGCCTGGAAGGTCAGCCAGGCCACGATACCGGTCAGCCCGACGCCCATCGCCATATAGTTGTAGACGCGGATCATGTAGGCCCGCAGGCCCGAATCGATCGTGACTGCCGGGCCCGCGCCATCGCTACGCGCAGCCTTCGCATAATTCCGGTCAAAATCCGACATTGGAACTCTCTCTCCCTTGATCTCAGGCGCTCGGCCGGAAGCTTCGGCGTCGCCCCAGGCCTCCCGGTCGCCGCCTCATGCAGGGGGATTCAACTTGGCAAAAGCTCGCACAAGCCCACTTTTCGCAAACAGGCTCAGGTCCATCGACGACACTATGACGGCACTATCATGTGCGGAGATCCGCCGGAGCGCTATTGTCCTTTAGGGCAATACGCGGCGGAGGCTCGGCACGTCAGAATGTCTCTCCCTTGGCTTTATTCGGTTCCGAACCGACACTGCCCAGTCAAGGTAATGCCTCTCGTCCCCGAACAGCGGAGAGTGTCATGAAAGCCGGAGATGTGATGACGCGAAAGGTCGTATCAATCGGTCTCGATGCCTCGATCGCCGAGATGGCAAATCTGATGCTCGAGAACAGAATCAGCGGATTGCCCGTTGTCAACGATCGCGGCGACCTTGTCGGCATCGTCACCGAGGGGGACTGTCTGCGTCGCGCCGAGACCGGCACCCAGCGCAAACGGTCACGCTGGCTGGAATTCCTGGTTGGAACGGAGCGCCTGGCGGACGAATATATCCGCACCCACGGCCGAAAGGTCGCGGAGATAATGACGCCAAGTCCGATGACGATCATAGAAGACACTCCGCTAGACGAGGTCGTGCACCTCATGGAAACCCGCCGCATCAAGCGCCTCCCGGTCATGCGCGATCGCAAAATAGTCGGTATTGTCAGCCGGGCTAACCTGCTGCACGCATTGGCCAGCGCAGCCGGCGGCGTACCGTCGGTCAGTCCGTCTGACACGACGATTCGTGACCAGCTCATGGCTGAATTGGCCAAACAGCCCTGGGCGCCGCAATTCACTGCCACTGTGCGGGATGGCGTCGTGGACCTGTGGGGTGTCGTCCTCGCCGGACATCAGCGCGAAGCCGCAATCGTCGCGGCCGAAAACATTGCGGGCGTCAAGGCCGTCCGAAGCCATTTTCCCTGGGTAGATCCTATCTCTGGCCTAATCGTCGACGACCCAGATGGAGACGCCAGGGGGACGGTCGCATGACCGCTGCCCGGATGGTGTCGCCTCGCTCGGAAGCCGACCACCTTGAGCCTCGGCCTCCCAGGGCCTTCCCATTTTTGCCGCACGTTTGAGATTGGTCAAAAGGCAGCCCGCTGACGCTGCTGGATTGGAGCATTCGGAGGCGGCGTTGAATCGACTGTGGTTAGCGCCCGCAGAAGGCCCGCTACCACGCGATCGTCGGTTCGGCGCCACCCACTATCGCAATTATTCTGCGGCGTGTTGGACCAAAGGGCAACTCGACGGCCGTAATGGCCTCTCAGAAAATGGCCCGACCCCACCTGAAATGAGGAAACAGCCATGGGGGCCACTTTTTTGGCGGGCAGCGCTGCCGCGGTCATCGAAATATCATCCCAGCCTGCCGCTTCTCAATCTCCGCCTGCCGCCGGTCAACCGTTATCGCCGACAGATCTGCAATCTACCAACGCTCGACGCCAAGCCACCCGAGCGGGTCAACATGGGAGCGACTGAGATGACCAGTGCATCAGATGCCCGAGGGAATCATGGCATCGCGGCGGGACTCGGGGTGCTACGCGCCAAGTGGGGTTGGATCATAGCGCTAGGCACTGTTTATCTTCTCGCCGGGCTAATCGCGCTTTACAGCGTTGCTACGGCGACGGTCGCAAGCGTCTTCGTGGTCGGCATTATGATGCTAATCGCGGGAGTGGCCGAGGTCATCAACGCATTCCAAATGAAATCGTGGGGCAAATTCCTTCTCTGGATCCTGCTCGGCGTGCTGTACATCGTTGCTGGCTTCGTCACATTCGAGAACCCACTACTCGCCGCGGCGCTCTTGACCCTCATCCTCGGCGCAGCACTTGTCGCTTCCGGCATTATGCGAATCATTCTTGCCTTCAGCATGAGGGAGGGAACATCCTGGATCGGAGTGGCATTCTCCGGCGTAATCACGCTCCTGCTCGGCCTCGTGATCCTGGCGCACTGGCCGGTCTCGGGCCTCTACGTACTGGGTCTTTTCCTCGGCATCGATCTCGTCTTCGCAGGAGTGAGCTGGATCGGCATCGGCCTGACCCTGAAAGCCGAGCGCAATCTTCCGAGCCGTCGCCGGCCATTAAGCTCTCCCTAGCCGGGAAGCATCGCGGGCCGGCGCCGGCCCCACTTTGGTCCGGCCGCAAGGTGATGCCATGACTTTTTGACCGGCGTTGCCGCAATGCGCTTTTTGAACCTCGTTGCGTGGCTCCGGCATTCGACATGACCTGCATTCGGCACTTGCTGGTGGTGCCGTGAGATATTGTATGCGTAGATCTCAGCCTTCACATTGTGTGGTTGGAGCGCCATTCCAATCCGAAGTCACGGCCGCGGCCGCCTACCATCCGGAATTCGGTTATCTCTGCCCGTCCCCCCTCATGCGCCAGCGCGTTCGCGCAGTCATGATTTCCGCGGGTGTCGGCATGCTGATCGGCGCGGGCCTCGTTCTTTCATTGGTGGATGGGCGATTTGCGGGTGGGCAGCGAAGCGAGCAGACTTTGACAGTAGAGAAAACAGATCGAGACTGGACTGCCATCGCGAAAGCAGCAGACTCCGACAATCAAGCTTCACTCGCGGCGGGCCGAGACAGCACGAGCACGCCAATGCCGATCATGCAAGGATCGTGCAAGGATGACGGCTTCTCCTTTCTCAGTCCAAAATGCCGTTTGGTAAAAGCGCGTAAAGGGCACGCCTCCCGACCGACTGCAGCTCGGCTGGCGACGATCGAGATCGGTCGCATCCCTGCCGCGACGGAAATTGACCGACCAGCATCAGCGGGCATGAACGGCAAATCGACTCAAACGGCCGGCGGCCCGTCTAAACCGCCGGAAAAGTCGCCTCGTCCATCGACAATGGCGCTCGAGGGAGCGGCCGTGCCTCCAGCGAAGTTGACAAGGCACGCCCGAATCCGCGAGCGCTCTCGGGAGCCGAAGATCGACGGCATCAACGCATTCGCATACGCCCAATACTACGATCATGGCGGCATGTATCGCAACGGGCGAGAAGCCTCCAAAGGCAATTGGGGTTGGTCACGGTGACGACGATGCTGTGGCCGGGGGCTCGAATGTCGCCGTTCCCTGTCAGGGGACAGCCCGATGGCCTTCGCCATCATCATTTGGCGGCCTGCCGGTCGCGACGCTGCTGACGCGTTTTCCTGCCGCCCCGTGCGGCAGCCTCGCAGGCCCTGATTAGAGACGAGCGGCCGTCTGCCACTTGACGACGGAATGGACATGCCAACGCAACAAGACTCCCTGGGCGACGCGTTCCCGCCGCACTGCGCGGTCTTGGAAGTGCGCGTCGGCGAATTGAAGCAAATGCTCGACGCGATGGATCCGGCGCCATTTCGGGAGCGAGACTTGGACCCGAAGGCAGAGGAGTACATAGTTGATTGGAGCCGGGAGATCAGTCCGGATCGGCCTTTCGGCTTGATCGTACATCTGAGCCGTCAGCCGGCGACGCTCGAGGACGTTGGCGTGCTGCGGCAGGCTTTGCGGGAGTTCTTTGCGCAGCGCGCGCTCACCACGAGGCGGCAGCTGCGACATTTGCTCCGGATCGGGCGCAAGAGCCTGCTCATCGGCCTGGTTGTTCTCGCCGTCGCGATGATCCTCGGCGAACTCCTCGCCGGCCTGGTCGGTCGGTACGATTACGGCGCGATCTTGGGGCACAGCCTGTTGATCGGCGGATGGGTAGCATTGTGGCGACCGCTCGAGATTCTGCTCTACGATTGGTGGCCGATTCGCGCCCAGGCGCAGCTCTACGAGCGCCTGAGCGCGATCTTGGTGCGTCTCCGCTAGCGCGACGATCTTGCTTGGTAACGTACGGGGCGCGGACAGTGTCTGCCGGATCGATGTCGGATCAGCGGTGCCGTTCAATATCATCGTTGTTCTGTCCGCTGTTGGCCTGGTCCTGGTGAGAACGACTGGGGCGAATCCGCCCCAAGTCACGGCCAGCGCGGTACTGCCTGCCTTGCGGCCGGTTGATCAGCAACGTATATCAGCCAGATTGAGATTAACCCTGCAACCCTCTACGACGGCTTGCACTGCTCGTCTGAAATCCGGGTCGCGCGATAAGGCCCGATAATGCAGGCCTGCCACCGCTGCTTCGGTCGGCAATGAGACATTCACAATCAGGATGCCAACGTTCAGCGCGGCTGCCAACCATATCAGGACCAATGTTATGACGCCAGTCTTGCGAGACATTCCTGGTCTCCCATGCACATATATTTCGACGCCAACTCTCTATCTACCGAGACGAACCTCGCGCCCCCCCCGCCTGCGAAGATCCGTGATGTGTCCGCCATCCGCCTTTGACGCGCAAAGCGGTGTGCGTTAACGTGTGGCAATCAAGCACGCAGCCCGATGGTACTCTGATTTTGTGAAGCGACGAGCACCAACAAATATTCCATATCGTTGAGCGAGTAGACCGGAGCCTGGGGAGGTTCCCCCGGCTCGGCAGGCAGGCAACGCGAGCGCTTAATCTGGACATGAGAGATTATTGGCGCTGCGGAGCCGGCCGTCGAGTTGGCCTTAGGGGCACATCCCGGACTTGGCAACCCTCGCCCCTCGGGTCGCAAACTGGCCGGGAGCCCTCCGGGCCAATTGAGCCGCGGACCGGTATCGCAGACACATGCGGAAATCCTGACAACTCGGCACGCACCTTCGCGCAACGAGAAACCTCGGCTTTGAGGCCGGGATTTCGTATTCGAGAGGTCGAGCGATCAGGGCATCAGCCGAAGAACTCCACCGCGCCCGTTTCCAGGTTGTACATCGCGCCGGCTATCTTGATCGTCCGTTTGGCTTCCAGGTCCGCGAGCACGGGACTGTCCTTCCGGATGCTTGCCACAGTCAGCTCGATGTTCTTGCGCGCCACGGCGTCGACGAAGGCGTAATTCGTCGCCGAACGCTCGCCTGGGTAGGTCGTCGCCTGCACCGCGGGTTTGATCTTGGCCAGCAGTCCGGTGAGATTGCCCAACTCGGCGTTGTCGATGGCGCCTTTGATCGCGCCGCATGCGGTGTGACCCATCACGAGCACGACCTTGGCACCCGCCAGCTTGCAGGCGAACTCCATGCTGCCGAGGATGTCCGGGTTTTCGACGTTGCCGGCGACCCGGCAATTGAAGATATCACCGATGCCGAGATCCATGATCACCTCGGCCGGCGCGCGTGAGTCGATACAACTGAGCAGCACCGCTGCGGGATACTGTCCGGTTGCGCTCGCCCGCTGCTCGTTCAGGTAATTGCGGTCCTTTCTGACGCCCATTCGAAAGCGCTCGTTTCCCTGCTTCATTGCTTCGACGATCTGCTCTGGTGTCATATTGTCGCGCTGTGCCCTGGTCAGCGCGTCGGCGTGTGCCGGATCCGTGAAGAAGCCGCCGCCGGTAAGCCCGAGCGCGGTCGCGGCGCCGGTCATCTCGAGAAAACTGCGGCGCCCTAAACCGTCACAGGGCCGAGGACCTTCAGGTTTGTCGCACATGATCCATGTCTCCTTTCTGACAGTCGTCCCTTCCAAATGAAAACCTCTCGGACCTCCCAGATGCCATATTTCATCGACCGCAATCGCATTTCCTGCGTGTCTCCAGCGCCTCACCGGGCCGGTCCCATTCGACAATCGATCAGAACCTATTCAGTGCAGTGTTTGGCTCTCTTCTCCTACTTGCGGAAGTCTGGGTGTGGCAACGCTACAATCGGTCGACCAATGCTGGCAGGTAGTGCGCTGAGCCGCATCATGGCTCCGATCCGAGCAAGCGAATCTTCTGTCCCGGATGAAGGGCCCGGACGCCCGCGGTCACGACGATCTCGCCTACTTCAAGCCCCTTGGAGACAACGACTACAGCCGGATCTTGACGCAGGATCTCGATATTGCGCCTGGAGACATCGAAGTCTCGCGGGATCGACGATCCACACGGTCGGCATGTGATTGCTTTGCGTGAGCGCCGTCGCCGGTATTTCGATGACCGGAGTGGACTCCATCTGCACTCGCCCGGTCACTGTCGCGCCGAGCCGCATCGCTGCCGGAGGATCGGTGAGGCCGGTCTTGACTTCGAATGTTCTGGTTGCGGGGTCGGCTTGTTGTGCCACCTCACGGATTCGCCCACTCGCCGTCACTGTTGGATCATCTGTCAAGCTCACGACAATCAGCGGGTCGGCGGGTGCCGAGCGAATCAATTGGGCCGGTATGTCGAAGACCGCATCGCGCCCACCCTGACGGGCAAGTCGTACGATCATCTGTCCGGCTTGCACCACTTCACCTGCTCCAGGCCCAAATGCAGTCGCGACACCGGGTGCGTCGGACTTGAGCTCGGTGAAGCTCACCAGATCCCGAGCCGTCTTCAGCTGTGCTTCACTTGCATCGACTTGTGATTGAGCGGTTTGCAGCGCCTGCGTCGCCTCATCGAATACCGAGCGTGCTATGACATCCCGCGCCAGAAGGAACTCCTGCCGCTCGAAGTGGTTGCGGGCCTGCACCAATTGCCCCTCGGCGGCCGCGAGATTTGCCTGCGCCGACCGCAAGGCGTTCAGCTCGTTTTGCGATTCAAGGCGCGCTACCACCTGCCCCGGCTTGACCTGCTCTCCGAGCTTGACGTCGCTCTCGATGATCCGGCCGGAGATGCGGAACGCAAGCGCGACCTCGTCCTCCGCCTCGATCCGGCCGGTCAGCGCAATCGGCGCTCCCGCCGCGCGCTTCTCGACCGTCATGGTCCGCACGGGACGGGCCGCCGGCGCGGCATTGTCGACCTCGGGCTGACACGCCGCGAGGAACATCGCCATCGCCGATGCCAGGAGCGCGCGGCCCCGCGCGCGGTGCGTTGGTTTCGCAGGACCGGGATATGGAGACACCGCCATTGTCCCTACTTTCCATAAAGGGCTCTGCCTACGGATGGGGCTGCCGCACATCAGAGCCTCATCGCCATCACGCCCTTGCGGACAATTCAGGCTCGGAAGGTTCCTCCTTGCCCCTGAACCAGGTGACATAGAGCGTCGGTAGGAACACGAGCGTGAGAATTGTCGCGACCAGCAATCCACCCATTATGGCAAAGGCCATCGGCCCCCAAAAAACCGTCGGCGCAATCGGGATCATGCCGAGCACGGTCGACACGGCCGTCAGCATGATGGGGCGGAACCGCGAGCTGCTCGCGTCGACAGCGGCTTGCCAGACGCCTTTCCCCTGAGACCTTTCGCTCTCGATCTGGCCGATCAGGATCACGGCATTCTTGGTGATCATCCCGAGCAACGCGAGAATACCGAGAATAGCCACGAATCCGAGCGGCATGCCGGACAAAAGCAGCGCCGCGACCACGCCGATCAGACCGAGCGGCCCGACGCTGAGAACCAGAAACAACCGCTGAAAGCTTCGCAGCTCGAACATCAGGACGGTGAGCATGATCAGCAGCATCGCCGGCACCACCGCGATCACGGAGGCCTGCGATTTGCTGCTTTCTTCCACCGTGCCGCCCATGGCAATGCCGTAGGATCGCGGGAGCTCCTTGGCCAAGGCGCCGACGGCCGGCGCAAGCGAGTTCACCACCGTCTCAGGCAGCGTCCCCCGCACGACGTCGGCTTGCACGGTGAGGGTCGGAATCCGATCGCGTCGCCAGATGACAGGATATTCCTGCTCATGCTCGAAGGTTGCGAATTGACTCAGCGGAACCGTTCGCCCACCCGGAATAGGAACCTGCAGAGTGGGCAGCGTGGCGAGCGAAACGCGCTGTTCATCCGTAGCGCGCGTCACCACGTCAATCAGATAAATATCGTCGCGCACCTGGGTGACCGCGACACCCGATATGACGGTGTTCAACACGCTGGCAAGCGTTTGGGAGCTCAGGCCGAGCAAGCGTGCCTGGTCTTGGTCGACACGAATGCGCACTTGGCGCGCCGGCTCGATCCAGTCAAAATTGATGTTCGCGGTTTGTGGATTCGTCGCGACGATCCGGGCAAGCTTGAAGGCGATCTCCCGTACCTCGGCGACATCCGGGCCGCTCACCCGATATTGCACCGGCCATCCGACCGGCGGCCCGAGCTCCAACGGATAGACGCGACCGACCACGCCCGGAAAATCATCGGCCAGCACCTTCTCCAGCTTGACCTGGAGCCGTTCGCGCGCCGCGACATCTTTGGCGACGATCACCGACTGGGCGAAGAAATCGTTCGGCAACTGGACATTCAGCGGCAGGTAGAAGCGAATGGCGCCGCGACCCACATAGGTGCTCCAGCGCGCGACATCCGTATCCTCCTTGAGGACCGCGTCAAACCGGCGGGTCAAGGATTCGCTGGCGTAGATCGAGGCATTCTGGGGCAGGTTGAGATCGACGAGAAGCTCGGGGCGATCCGATGACGGAAAGAATTGTCGAGGAATAAGCGGAAGCGCGAGAAAGGAGCCGACAAACAGCGCCAACGTGACCGCAATCGTCACCCACTTTCCCCGCAGGGCCATGGTGAGGAAGCCGCGATATAGCCGAAACACCCTGCCGGGTCCGGCGGTCGTCGTTTTCGGCGGCTTGAGAATTGCGACGCCCAGCAGCGGCGCAAAGACTACCGCTACAAACCAGGATACGACCAGCGCGATGCCGACGACGGCAAACAGCGAGAAGGTGTATTCACCCGCAGAGCTGGCCGCAAAGCCGACCGGAACAAAGCCCGCGATCGTCACAAAGGTGCCCGCGAGCATGGCAAATGCGTAGGTGCGAAAGGCGAATGTCGCAGCCTGTACCTTGTCGTCGCCCTGCGCCAGCCGATTGAGCATTGCGTCGGTAGTCGTCATCGCATCATCGACGAGCAACGCGAGCGCGATGATGAGCGCGCCCAGCGATATGCGTTGCATGTCGATAGCCGCCGCCTCCATGACCGAAAAAACAATGGCGAGCGTCAAGGGAATAGACATCGCGATGACCAAGCCTGGGCGCACGCCGAGGCTAATGAAGCTCACGGCGAGGATTATCGCGACCGCCTGCCAAAGCGACCCCATGAATTCGGCGACGGCAGTCTTGACGGTCACCGCTTGATCGGCCACGAGCGTCTGCTCGATGCCTATCGGTAGATCGGCGGTGATGTTGGCCATCGCCCGCGCAATGTTCTTGCCCAAGGCGAGAATGTCTCCGCCCTCGCGCATCGCCAAGGCAAGACCAATAGCGGGCTGGCCATTGACGCGAAACAGCGGCTCGGCAGGATCGGAATACCCGCGTCGCACTTGCGCAATGTCGCGTAGACGGAGCATGCGTCCACCCACGGCGAAGTTGATGTCCATCAGGTCTTGTTCGGACTGGAACGAGCCGGATACCCGAAGCGAGAGACTTTCGTTGCCGGTTTGAACGATGCCGGCCGGACGAACGACGTTCTGAGATTGCAGCGCGGAGATCAGGGCCGAACGATCAATCCCCAGGTTGGCGAGCTCTTTCATGGAGAATTCGACGAAGATCTTCTCCTCCTGGATCCCCAGAACGTCGATCTTGGAAACGTCGGGCACGCCGAGCAGCTTAGCGCGCACCTCCTCGACATAATCCCGCAGCTCGCGGTGAGTGAAACCGTCGGCCGTGAAGCCGTAGATGATGCCGAAAGTGTCGCCGAATTCATCGTTGAACCCTGGTCCCACGACGCCGGCCGGCAGCGTGTGACGAATGTCGCCGATGCTCTTGCGAACGTGATACCAGATGTCGGGCACTTCCTTGGCTCGCGTGCTGCCCTTGAGATTGACGAAGATTGTCGTGACGCCGGCGCTCGTGTAGCTGCGCAGGAAGTCGAGGCCCGGAGTTTCCTCCAGCTTGCGCTCGAGCCGTTCGGTAATCTGCTTCACCGTCTCTTCAACGCTTGCCCCCGGCCATGCGGCCTGGACCACCATTGTCTTGATGATGAAGGAAGGGTCTTCGCTGCGGCCGAGCCTGAAATAAGACGCGACGCCCGCAAAAACCGCGACGATCATGAAATATACGACTAGCGAGCGATGCTTGAGCGCCCATTCGGAAAGATTGAAATCCATCATGGCCCGGGTCCGAGCAGGCGGACCTTCTGGCCTGGATGAAGCGCCTGTACACCCGCCGTGACCACGATCTCACCTATATCGAGGCCGTCGGCAATGGCGATGACTTCCGGTTCATGGCGCAGCACGTCGACATTTCGCATCGATACGGTGGAGCTCGTCGGATCGACGATCCAGACGGCAGGCTGCCGATTGGAACTCGTCAGGGCCGTCGCCGGGATCTCGATCGTCGAAGCCGCCTCCGTCTGCATCTGCCCGGTAACGGTAGCGCCGAGCCGCATTGCTTCCGGAGGATCGGTCAGGCCGACCTTGACCTCGAATGTCCGGGTCACGGGGTCGGCTTGCGGCGCGACCTCGCGGACGCGCCCGTTGGCCGTCACGGTGGGATCATTCGTCAGGCTGACGACGATCCGGGGATCCGGCGGTGCCGATCTGATCAATTGGGCCGGCACGTCGAACACCGCATCACGACCACCCTTGCGGGCGAGTTTCACTATCATTTGCCCGGCCTGGACCACTGCACCGGCTGCAGGCCCTGTGGCGGTTATCACGCCCGGCGCGTCCGCTTTCAATTCCGTGAACCCGACCAGGTCATGAGCGGCGTTCAACTGCGCTTCAGCGCCATCGACCGCCGAAAGAGCGGTTTGCAACGCTTGCTTCGCCTGATCGAACAGCGGGCGTGTGGTAAAGCCCCGCGCCATCAGCGTGTCCTGCCGGTCGAAATGATTGCGAGCTTGCACCAACTGGCCCTGGGCGGCTGCCAAATTCGCCTTCGCCGATTGCAAAGCGTTGAGCTCGTTCTGCGACTCGAGACGCGCCACGATCTCGCCCGGCTGAACCAGATCCCCGATCTTGCGATCGCTCTGGAGGATGCGGCCGGCGATGCGGAAGCCGAGAACGGCCTCATCCTCCGCCTCGATCCGGCCGGTGAGCGCGACCCGCACATCGGCTTCGCGTCGCTCCACGGTTATGCCGCGGACTGGACGGATTTCCGGCGCGGTGTCATTGACTTCCGGCCGACACGCCCCGACCAGCACCGCGGTCATCGATGCCAGCAATGCGGGCCACTGCAGCAGACATCTGGCGTGCGCGTGGCCGGAAATCACGGACATCGCTTTGTCTCCCGCCTTCAGCGGTGGTGTAATTCCGTTCGCCGAAACCTTTGACGATGTTGCGGTTCGAAGGGGTCTGGGATTTCCTCACGCAGCCTTGCTTAGCTCGGCCTTTAACCTTTGCTCGGCTTCGTTGGATAGGGAGGTCTTCAGCACCCGCGGCTTGTATGGTTCGAGCTCGGGCAACACCTTATCCTCGTTCACTCGCTTGAAGAGCACGAAGAGGGCAGACGAACCTTCGGGAATCGTCTCACCGAGCTTCTTCACGAAATCGTCGCGGATGCCGTAGTCTGTCAGCGACCCCGACAAGGCTCCAGCCCCCGCTCCGGTAATTGCGCCGATCGCCATGCCGGCAAGCGGATTCAAGAAAAGAAGGCCGACCAATGCGCCCCAAAGCGCGCCCCTGCTTCCACCAGCCGCAGCCCCGAGTGCAGCAAGGTTGACGGCTTGCTTGATGTAAACCTTGCCATTCCTCTCACGCTCAACCACGCAGGCGTCTTCCAAATCGATGAGGTATTCCTTTTGCAGCGAGCGCAATTTGTTCAGCACCTCATCGGCGGTGTGAATCCCATCAAACCCGAGCACGACCAAGCTGCTCATCTCGTCTCTCTCCTTGCGACTCGGTCTTGCATTCCAAGCGAGCGCACCCGATTCCCTCGGTGCTCCGAGAGACACGGAATGTCGCTCAGAAAGCCCCCCATTCGTATCTCCGACACCGGAACAATTTCTATTGGACCATGGTCTAATTGCTCGTCTCCGCGTCGGAGGCCTTCGTGCAAAGTACGATGGAGAGTCCCGTCCCGGAGCAACGCAGTCAGCATGAAAGGTCGAGTCTCACGTCGCGATCCGCCGAGTCGAGCGCGGAAGCGAGAGCGGCACATTCGTCTCCAGTGACAGGTCATCACTATCTTCAGATCACCACTATCTTCAGATCACCACTATCTTCAGATCATCACTATCTTAGTTGAGTCGCAGCCACATCACGGTATCGGCGCACCACATCTCGACCCGGATCAGTGTTGCCGTCGATCGTTGCGTGGCCGGAATGTCACGGTCGTCAAAATCCTAAGTTGTAAACCGACCTACTACCGAGTTTTTACTTGACTGCCGGAGACCGCCCCTCAAGGCTACCGGAATGGCGATTCAGCGCCGATCGACAACGAGTTAGTGGTGCCATAAGCTGAGGTGGCCCATGCGACGTTCAGAAGCTCTCGTTGTGGCTTTGGGGCTTGCTTGCTCGAGCGGGGCGCTTGCCGCCGATCTCGTCGTTCCCACGACAAATCAGCCCGCAGCCAGCGGTCCTACTTGGAGCGTCGTCGGCTCTCTCTCCCCCACATACACCGACAACGCGCTCTTCACCCCCAGCGACCGGCGAGGCGATTTCTATTTTGAACCCGATGTTTCGCTGAGGCTGGATGGTCGATTGGCGCCTGATCTTTCCTACCGCCTGTACGCGCGAACGCTGTTCGATGCATTTGCCACTGTGACGGATGCCGACGAGGGGTCCGTACGCGTTGGCGGGCGGCTGACGAAGAGCCTATCTGATTGGCGAGTGACCGTCGGCATTGAAAACAGAAACGAATTCGAAGGCGTTTACCGGAATCGCTTGTTTACCGCCGAGGATGTGAGCACTTCGGCTGGGCGCGATGTCGTCGTCGGCAATGTGATTTTTACTCCAACCGTTCTGCTCACATACCGTTTTGCCGATGTCGCCGAGGTCCGTCGCTATCGGCTCGATCTGTTGGTCCCATTTGAGGTCGAGCTTACGCCTGTCTGGTCGGTCGTCTCCACGCCGATGGTCGAATTGTTTTGGTTTACCGATGGCCTCAACAACGGCCGGCGAGATCAAATCTATTCCGCCACTCTGGGATTGAGGTACAAAGTCTCCAAGAACGTATCGCTTACCGCAAACGCTCTCTACGAGCAGCGGACGTCGAACATGCCGCTGCGGCACTATACGGACTTCGAGATAGGTCCGAAGCTCGACTTCGCGTTTTAAGCCGCCTGGAAACGGGAGATCGCCATGAAATGGTCGATCGGAGTGTTGGTTGTAACGACGACATTGCTCGGGGCCGTCGGGCCCGCCAATGCACAGCGGGATCCCGCCGACCGCTCTCTGAGATTGGACGAAGATGCTATTCGGACCGATATTCGTCGGGACCGTCTCGAGAAGACCGAGACGCCCCCATTGGTTCCGCAGCCGTCGCAGGTCGCTCCCAAGGCGAAAGGTCAGACCAAACCCAAGCGGACCGGAAGTGGCAACCAGCCCTAGCGAGGCTCAACTCGCGGTCCAACGCGTGACCGGGATCGCGAGAGGAAGCGACGGGGAAGTCGGCCCAATTCTGGTCCAGGCGATGGTCTCCGGTTCCTAGAGCGAAATATCGCCCGAAACCAAACCATAGAGGCCGACGACCGCCGCAACGAAGATACCGATAAACACCAGCGACTCTACGAGCGTAAAGACGGATTTCTCCTGCTCGCGCCTGGCAAGAACGAACAGGATCGTTCCGGGCGCATAGAGGAGCGCCGACAACAGAAGAAATTTTGTGCCGCCCGCAACGATCATACTGACTGCGTAAAGCGTCGCAATCGCCCCACGCACCCAATCGGCGGTGCGACCGTGTCCGTCGGCGCCATAGGTCTCCCCCGTCCACGCCAGTTTCAACCCGTAGGCCGCAACGAGCAGATAGGGAATCAATGTCATCGAGCTCGTCATCTTGAGCGCGAGGGTGAACGCATACTCCGCGAACCAGGTCACCAGCAGGAACAGCTGAATGACCATATTGGTGAGCCACAACGCCGCATAGGGAACCTTGTTCTCGTTCTCACGCGCGAGGAAAGATGGCATCGTGCGGGATTTCGCCGCCGAGTGCACGACCTCCGCGGCGAGTAGCGACCACGAAAGGTAATTCCCGAGAACGGAGATCAGGAGGCCGACGCTGATGAAGACCGCGCCCCACGGCCCGACGACGGCCTCCATCACGCCCGCCATGGACGGGGTGCTCAGTGCCGCCAGCTCTTGCCGCGGCAGGATACCATAGGAAAGTATCGTGACGAGAACGAGCAGGCAGAGGACCCCGAGGAAACCCAGCACGGTCGCGATTCCGACATCGTCCCGGTTCATTGCATAGCGCGAGTAGACGCTGGCGCCTTCGATTCCGACGAACACGAACACGGTGACCAGCATAGTGCTCCGGACTTGGCTTGCCACGCTCGCAAAACCCGCTTCTTCGCCACCCCAAAAGTTCAGCGCGAAGACGTCGGATTTGAATGCGGCGATGACGATTATGATGAAGAGGACGATCGGCACGCTCTTGGCGATGGTCGCAATGGTATTGAGCGCCGCGGCTTCCTTGACGCCGCGCAGGACCAGGACGTGGACGCTCCAGAGCAGGGCGGATGCGCTGACAATCGCGACCGGCGTCGTGCCGTCGCCGAAGACCGGAAAGTACTGACCGAGCGTCGCCTTGATCAACACGAGACAGGCGACATCGGCAAGACAGCAGCCGATCCAGTAGCCCGCCGCGGACGCGAACCCGAGATAGTCTCCGAATCCCGCCTTGGCATAGGCGTAGATACCGGCATCGAGGTCAGGCTTGCGCCGTGACAAGGTCTGGAAGACCAAGGCCAGCATCAGCATTCCGCCACCGGAGATGCCCCAGGCGATCAACGCACCCAAGCCGCCGGTTGCCCGTCCGAACGCGGAGGGCAAAGCAAAGATGCCCGAGCCGATCATCGAACCTACGACCAGCGCGATGAGCGCACGACGGGAAAGCTGCTGGTCCGATGAAGAGGTCATGGCGGTTTGAATATACGGTCAGGACAAAAGCGGCCTCTCTATCACAGGGCGGCGGGGCCGTCTTGGATATGCCTCATGACTTGCCCCGATTACTGAACCAGCCTGGCGCGAATGCGCGCGAATTCCTCCTTGGTGATCGATCCTGATTTATTGAGCCTATCGAGCTTCTCAATCTCATCGGCGACACTGAAGCCGACGAAACCCCGGAGATCATCACGTGTCTGCTGAGCTTGTTGGCTGCGCCGCTCCGTCATGCCTCGTTCTTGGGAGATCATGTATGCGAACACGCCGATGAATGGGGTCAAGATCAGGACTATCATCCAGAGCGCTTTACCCCAGCCGGAAACGTCATGACGTCGAAACAAGTCGCTAAAAATGGTGATGAGCAGCCAGAACCATACGACGAATACGAATACCGCGAGAGCGTCGGTCAGAAAATTCGAGAAGCTGAAACCCCCTTCGAAGAGCATCGCGATTCCTCCTTATGTTTCTCAACGGTATCCGGCGCGCAAGGATCGCGCGCAGTGTTCCGTTTGTCGATCTCGGACCCGAAGCGATTGTTTCGCTACTGCAGCATACGGTCGTTGCGATCGCCAAACGGAGTCCCGATAAGGTTCGACTGGCACGAACGATAGCGATTCTCCGCATCGTTTAATGTTGGACCAAGGGCCAACTCGACGATCGCGATCTCCTCGCCGAAGGTCGCGTTGTTCCATCCACAGATGCTAACCGAAACCACAGATGCGACAGAAACATATCGTGGAACGCCGCACCTGTTCGAAGAACATTCTCCATGCGGCTGCGTGTCACCACAACGAGCAGAACCATGACGCGATTTTTCACCGCTACATTACTTCTTTGCCTGGTCTGGTCTGGCGCCACGGCTAAAAGCGCGGCGCCGCCCAAGGAGCATCTTGCTGTCTTTAGGACCGAGCACGGCGCACGCGATCGCTGCCCCAACGACAGGATCGTTTGGGCCAACACGACGTCCCGCACACTCCATCTGCGGGGAGATAATCACTTCGCCCACACGCATGGCGGCTTTGCCTGTGAATCAGAAGCCCGCGCGCGGGGCTATCGAGGTCCGACGACCCACACGTGAACAAGTGCTTTGTCCTCTCCTCCTGGGCGAAAGAGCGCGATGACGGCAATTCTGCGCGCTTGCCGTGGGCTGCGGTTGGCCAGGCGTGGTCATCCAGCTTTGTGCACGCGTCAATGGGCGGTTACGCTGAAGCGCGGCAATAGCCCGCTTGCCTGGATCAGTAATCCACAGCATCGCGGCTGATCGGGCAGGTCATGCAATGCCCGCCACCGCGGCCGCGACCAAGCTCGGCGCCGACGATGGTGATGACCTCGATGCCTTCCTTGCGCAACAAGGTGTTCGTGTATGTGTTGCGGTCATAGGCAAAGACCACGCCCGGGGCGGCGCAAACCAGGTTGGCGCCGCTGTCCCACTGCGTCCGCTCGCGCATATATGCGCTCCCGCCGGTCTCGACCACGCGCAGCTTCTTGAGACCGAGCGCCTCCGCCACCACGTCTACGAACGGCTTGTCATCCTTCACCAGCGAGATCCCGCTCGGGGTGTTGGCGGGCCGGTAGGAGAATGCCGTGATGGTGTTTACGATATCCGGGTAGATCAGGACGCAATCGCGGTCGGCGAAGGTGAACACCGTGTCGAGGTGCATCGCCGCACGCAGCCGCGGCATCGCGGCCACGATGACCCGCTCGGCCGCCCCTTTCTTGAACAGGACTGCCGCGAGCTGGCTGATGGCCTGGCGCGAGGTGCGCTCGCTCATGCCGATCAGCACATTGCCTTTGCCGATCGGCATGACATCGCCGCCTTCCAGCGTGGCAAGGCCATGGTCCTGGGTCGGATCGCCCCACCAGACGTTGACCTTGCCTGCGAAATCCGGGTGGAACTTGTAGATCGCGGTCGTGAGGATCGGCTCCTCGTGCCGCGCCGGCCAGTACAGCGGGTTGAGGGTCACGCCGCCGTAGATCCAGCACGTGGTATCGCGCGTATAGAGCGTGTTCGGCAGCGGGGCCAGCAGATACTCGGTGACGCCGGCAGCTTCCCGAACGAGCTTGAGCATCTCGCCGCCATGAGTCTCGGGAAAGTCGTAAGTCGACAGGCCGCCGATCAGCGTTTCCGCGAGCTCGCGCGGCTGCAGGCCCTCGAGATAGCTGCGAATTTCGTCGACCAGGCCGAGCCCTACCTGGTTCGGCACTACCTGATTGTCGAGTATCCACTTCTTCCCTTCGGGTATCGCGACCGTCTCGGCAAGCAGGTTATGCATTTCCACGACATCAATGCCGCGGTCCCGCATCTTCTGAATGAAGTCGAAGTGATCGCGCTTCGCGTTGTCGACCCACAAGACGTCGTCGAACAGGAGCTCGTCGCAGTTGGAGGGCGTCAGGCGCTGGTGGGCGCGGCCGGGCGCGCAGACCATTACCTTGCGAAGCTGCCCGACCTCCGAGTGGACGCCGAACTTGACTCCGTTTGCGTTTGCCATGTCGCGAGCTCCGATGTCTAGATGGTGATGTAGCCGGTCGCGAGCCAGTAGACCCCCACGACAGCGCCGATGACCGCAAGAGAGATGATGATCCAATCCGACGTCTTGGTGAACACGGGCATGTTCAGCTCGCGTCGACACCAGAAATAGAGCAGCGTCCCCGGCGCGTAGAGGACGGCCGACAGGACGATGAACTTGATCCCGCCGGCGTAGAGCAGGAAGATCGTGTACACCGTGGCGACGACACCGATGATGACATCCCGACTGCGCTCCTCCGGCCGAATTTCATAGGTTTCGCCGCGCCTCGACAGCATGACTCCGTAGGCCGCCACCAGGAGATAGGGGATGAGCGACATCGCGCTGGTGAGATTCAGCATCAGCGAGAACGCATCCCGCGACCAGTAGGTGGTGATCACGATGAGCTGGACGACGATGTTGGTGGCCCACAAGGCGTTGGCCGGAACCTTGTTGGCGTTCTCCCTCGCGAACAGGGCCGGCATGTCCTTGGTTTTCGCCGCCGCGAACAGGACCTCGGCGCAGATCAACGACCACGCAAGATAGGCCCCGAGCACGGAGACGAGAAGCCCGACGCTGACGAACACCGCGCCCCACTGCCCGACCACGGCCTCAAGCACCGTCGCCATCGACGGTTGCCGCATGGCGGCGACATCGGCGCGCGCCAGCACTGCATAGGGAAGCATCGTCACCAGGACCATGAGCCCGGTGACGCCGATGAAGCCAGCGATCGTGGCGGCGCCCACGTCGGAACGCTCTTTCGCATAGCGCGAATACACGCTTGCGCCCTCGATTCCGAGGAAGACGAACACCGTGACCAGCATGGTCGAGCGGACCTGCTCAAAGACGCTGCCCGTCAGATCGCCGCCGTAGAGATTCGCGCTAAAGAGATCCATCTTGAACGCGAAAATCAGGATGACGATGAAGACCAGGATCGGGATGATCTTCGCGACGGTGACGACCATGTTGATGAACGCGGCTTGCTGGACGCCCCTCAGAATCATGAAATGAAACAGCCAGATGCCGGCCGAGGCGACGATGATCGCCGTGATGGTGTTGCCCTCCCCGAACACCGGGAAAAATGCGCCGAGCGTCGATTTGATCAGCACCCAATAGGATACGTTGCCGATGCAGCTGCCGATCCAATAGCCGAACGCCGACAGAAATCCGGGATAGTCGCCGAAGCCCGCCTTCGCATAGGCGAAAACGCCGGCATCGAGGTTGGGCTTGCGTTCGGCAAGCGCCTGGAATACCCGAGCCAGCATGTACATGCCGGTGCCCGCGATGATCCACGCGATAATTGCGCCCATCGGACCGGTAGCGTTGGCGAAGGTGCGGGGCAGCGAGAAGATTCCCGCGCCGACCATCCCGCCGACCACCATCGCGGTAAGTTGCAGCCGCGACATTTTCTGCACAGGCGATTTCTGCTCTGTCGATGCCATGTCGCTTCTCCCTCAGACGAAGACCCTGACGAACATGGTCGCGTGGACCTGCCCGAAGAGGTTGACGTCGGGCATTTCCCCCGCCACTCCAGAAATGCGCCCGGAGAGTCAGACGCGAGACCGGCCAGAAGCCGGATTGAAACAGCTTCGAGAACTCTGCGGTCAGGAACAATTGGACCATGGTCTAATAGTGGTCATTCGCGAAAAGCGGCCTCACATTTTGGTTTATTGTTGACTCCGACGAATGCGACATATTCGCAACGACGTCTACGGCCGAGGAGATGCGCGAAACCCAGGTCAATTGTGCACGCGCAATCGATGCTGATAGCCCGTCAGCTGTCCCGATTTTCGGGGCCGGTTCCCGCACGGACCGGTGGACCAAAGGTCAACTCGACATAAAATTCCAATATGATCTCTATAAGCGATGCTCATCTCCATGCCGCGACGCCTCGAGAGCTGGTTCCGAGCGCGACAAGCCATCCAATCAAAAGACATCGATAGCTGCAGTAAAAGGGACATGGTACATGCCGACCGACCTTCCTTCACGGCAAAAGTCGCGAACCGCAGATCGGGCGGTCGGTTTTTTGACCACTGTGTTCGTGGCCGTCGTTCTCGGCGCATTCTTGTCGCTCGTGGTCATCGCCGGTAGAGGCTCGTCTGCTCCAGGCGGCGAGACGACTGCGGGCACGGTGGCTCCATCACCCGGATGAAAAATCCGGATTTGCGACAGATTTGGTCAACGAACTACGAGCATTGTTCCAGCCAGAATTGCCGTCAGCGCCAGAAACAGCACTCCCACAACCGGCCATTGGCGCAAATACCCCTCGATACGCTCCGTGGCCGCACCCGAATTGCGGGCCACGCATGCTGCGATCCCGTCCATCGCGAGCACATCGCCCTTCGGTATGCGGGGCAGGAGGCACCGCCAGCGCTGCAGCTTAGAGGCCATCAGCGCGCCAATGAGGACCGGCCCGAGTGCCTCCAAAAGCGCTTTGGGTGCCAGCGCGTCAGCCAGAGACCCGTTTGTAATCACCGGATACAGCGCCCAGGGCGTTGCAATGGCAGCGAGGGCGATTGCGAGCCAAGGCAAAACCAGCCTGGCGGGTGCCGCCGTCTGCGGTTCTTGCGAGGCGCTCGGCACGAGGCGGCGTAGGAAGTGAATCATCAGAAGCGTGCTTGCGATCGCCGCCAGCATCGCGAGCACCCCCACGACGCCATCCACCAACGGCGCCTTGACGGCCAATTTTGCCAAGGCGCCCCCGGTCAAAGGTAACCCGCCAAGTCCAAGCGCCAGTATCGCAGCGGGCAGCAGCACGGGCCACAGGCGGCGCGATCTCGTCAGTGCGGCCACCCCCACGGCGAGGAACAACCCGCCCTTGACCAGTACGTGATGCAGCGCGTAGAAGGCGGCCGCGATGCGGACGGTCGGGTCGCCTGCGGCCAACCCCATGCCAAGCACTGCCGCGAGCAGTCCCATCTGGCTCACGCTGGAATAGGCCAGCACCGTCCTCGGATTTGCCTGCGTGAGTCCGATCGCAACGCCGTAAAATGACGAGATCAATCCGGCGGCAACCAGCGCCTCGCCCCAACCGGGCAGCGCGGTTTCGAGGGGTAGGAAGCGGATGAGCCCGATAACGCCAGCTTTGACGGCTGCTCCGCTGAGCGCCGCTGCTGCCGGAATCGGCGCGGCCGAATAGGTCAACGGCATCCAGACGTGCAGAGGGACGAGCCCGATTTTCAGCCCAAAGCCCAAGACCAGGAAGGCCAGCGCGGCGTCACGCCACTGTGACGTCGGCAGCGCTGCGACTGCATCTCTGATAAGCAAGCTGCCGCCCGGGGCAGCCGCGGCTGAGAGCACGAAACCCATCAGCAGGAAAGCCTCGCCGAGCACGGCCAGGGCGACGTAGACGGCGGCGGCGCGTCGAGCGGGCGCCGTGTCGTCATGCACGACGAGGCCGTAGGCTGCGAGGCTGACCAGCGTGAAGAACAAATAGAAGCTCACCATGTCGGCGGCCATGAAGACCCCGATGTTGCCCGTTAATGTCATCAGCCACCACACGGCGAAGCGTCCGCTATTCGGCTTTCCTCGCAGATCGGCGCCGGCGTAAGCGCCGGCCGCGGTCCAAAGCAGGGCGGCAACGCCAAGCAGCATTGCCCCGGGCAGATCGAGCACGAGCGTCAAGCCGAGCAGCGATTGCGGCAAAACCAGAGTCGAACCCTCGGGCGCCAGCAGCGCGGCCGCGAGCGCCGGCAATGGTGCAAGCACCAGCAATGCCGGCATGCGACCCCTCAATTGCCATGACAGGCAGGCCAACAGCATGGCGAGCGGTACCGCCAGCGCGGTTGCGAGCAACACCGTTGCGTTCATCACGGCCCCTGTCTCCGTAAAGAGAAGAACGACATCGATCGCATCTTGCGGCCACGCTTCATCGCGAGATGACTTGCAGTGTTCCGGGGCGCCCGACCTGCAGCAGTTCGGCAGGTTGCAGCGGAACGAGACCGAGCAGGATCGCACAGAGCGCGACCATCAGTGCCACGACCTCACGACGCCGCGACACCGGCGCGCACAACCTCAACGGTGTGGCCGTGCTGCCGAGCGCCTTGCCAAGCACCATGAAGACGTACCCGCCCGCCAGCAGCCCGCCCACGAGCATCACCACGCTCCACCACCACTGCCCCGCCATGACGGTCGCCGACAACAACAGCCATTTCGCCACGAAGCCGCCGCTTGGCGGCACTCCCATCAGGGACAGTCCAGCTAGCCCAAAGGTGAATATGGTGATCGGAAGAGCACGGCCGATGCCGCCGAGCTCCGCAATGCGGTCATGGCCGAGCGCTTCGGCGATCAGCCCTGCCGCCATGAACATGGCCGCTTTTGCGAAAGCGTGGGAAAACAGCTGGAGCCATCCGCCGGTCCAGGCGATGCTGCTCCAGGGCTCGCTTGCGGCAGGGCCAGCTGCGAGCGGAAATATGAAAAACAGATAGCCGATCTGCGCAACCGTGGAATAGGCAATCAGCAGCTTCAGGCGCAGCTGCCGCAACGCAAGCACGCTCCCGAGCAGAATCGCCCCTGCGCCCAGCGTGGCGAGCAGCTGCGCGGCCGCAACGTTCAGGAGGCCGGGCATCACGTCGAACCAGAGCCGGATGATCAAGAAGAAGGATCCCTTGACGACCAGTGCCGAAAGCACGGCGCTGCCGGGGGCCGGGGCACCGGCGTGGGCGGGCGGCAGCCACAGATGTAGCGGGAAGAGCGCCGTCTTCGCCAACAGCCCCATTGTCATCAGTGAGGCCGCGATCCAGGCTACAGGCTCCGGACGCACCCGGCCTGACAAAAGGATAATGTCGAGCGTACCGTAGGCGCCGTAGATCAGCGCGGTCCCAAGCAGATAGAGCACCGAGCCGAACAGCGCGAAAAGCATATAGCGCAGTGCTGCCTTGATGGTCTCTGGGTAACCTTTCAGGCATACGAGCGGCACGGCCGCAAAGGTCAGCAGCTCCAGTGCGACATAGAGATTGAAGAGATCGTCACCGAGGACTACCGCGTTCAGGGCGCTCCAAATCGCCAAAAGAAGTATCCAGAACACCAGCGGTGCGCGTGCTTCAGGCAACCCAGGTGGCTGACTGAATTCCTCGCGGGCAAAGAGGGCGGTAGCGCCGATAATGATGGCGCTTGTCGCCATCATCGCCGCCGAAATGCCGTCGGCGCGCAGCGCAATTCCGAGCGGGGGCTCCCAGCCGCCCACAATATAGACCAGCGAATGACCGCCTCTCCAGACCACTGCGCAAATTGCCGCCGCGACGCCCAAAGTCCCCGGAAGGAAAATCAAGACGATGCGCTCGACATGACGCCCGCCAAGCACCAGCGACAGCAGAATGCCCGCAACCGGCAACGTGATCGCCAGCACGAGCAGGAAACCGCCTGGTGTAGTCGCGTCGGTCAAGGCCGCACTCGGCATCAGGAATGACCTCCGCCCGCGCCCGCATTCGGAGGATCATCGGAATCAAGCGAAGCCTGGCCTGTTTCCTGGAAGAGCCGCAGCAGCAGTGCAATGGCCATTGCGGTAGCCGAGAAGGCGACGACAATGCCGGTGATGACCAGCGCTTGAGGCACCGGGTCGCCGCCGAGCCCTGCTGCGGCACCCCTTCGGGCAATGACGCCGAACACGAGGAACACGCCGCTGCCGAGCAGGTTGAAGGCCAAAATCTTGCGCAGCGGCTGTGGATTCGTGACAAGCCCAAACAATCCGAGCCCCACCAGCCCGGCGCCACAAAGCCCGTATAGCGTTGCAGCATCCAATGTCGCTGCATTCATTGTCGCTGCAACCGTTCCGGCGGACCTGCCGCCAAGAGGCCCAGCGTCACACCAATCGAAAGCGTCAGTGTGGCCTCGATGACGATGATCAACGGCTTGGCATAGCCGGCCGGATACGCGAGAAAGGCATCGGCGAGCACGAAGCCCGCAAGCCCGATGACGAGAAAGACCGCCGGCCCGACGATCATCGCCAGCCGCAGCCAGGGGCGACTGACCGCAGGCACATCCTGCAAGCCCGCCATCATGACGAGCAGCCACATAGCGGCCAGGACCGCACCGCCCTGAAAGGCACCACCCGGACGATCGGCTCCCACCCAGAACATGTAGATGCCCATCACAATCCCCAGCGGCACCAGAAGTTGATCGAGAAACACCAGAATGCTGTCCTGCCGGGCATAGGGGCGCAGGCCCGGTACTCCACCCCACAGGCGATCCGGCGCCAAGGACCAAACGCCGACCAGAGCAAGCAGCAGAACCACCTTCTCCAGAAGCGTATCGAACGCACGATAGACGAAGAGAACACCTGCGACCGGATTGCCGAGACCGCTTTCTGCCAGGTTTGCCTTTGCCATCGGGGCGAGCGTGGGGGCGACATCCGCCGGGAATAGAATTATGGCTGCCAAGCCTGCCGAAATCAGGGCGCAAAAAACGCCGCCTGCGAGCCGCATCGGCAGGCCGGGCTCCTTGGCAGCGGCTTCGGTCCGGCGCAGACGCGCGGCCGCGCTCAACAGCAGCATGCCGGTCACGCCGCTCCCTATCGCAGCCTCGGTCAGAGCGACATCGACCGCCGAAAGGCTCACCCAGACGAGCGCCAGCAGCAATCCGTAGACCACGAATACGACGACTGCCACGAAGGTCGCGCGCGCGGCGATGATCCAGGTGGCGATCGCCAGAAGCAACGCGGCAAGGCTGATCTCGAAAGCAAGGGCCATGGTCATGCGCGTTCCCCATCCTGTCGCAACATGCGCGCAATGAGTTGTGTAACGATGGCCCCTGACAATTGGACGAGCAGCCAGACGCTCACCAGCTTCAGCCCGTCCGCTAAACCTGCTGCACGCGGCAAGAGCCCTAGCACGACGAGGCCGAGGCCGAGATTGTCCACCTTGGTCAAAGCGTGCAGGCGTGTCAGTGGATCGGGGAAGCGCAGCAGTCCGACGGTACCGGCCAGGAAGAAGAGGGCACCGGCCGAAACCGCGAAAACGGTGAAAATATCGCGTGCGAGGTTCATCTACGGTCTGGTGCCTCCGAGGTTTCCGTCTCTGAGCCACTCGCGCTTCTGACGAATGCCACCGAGGCAAAGGCGGCAAGCAGTGCCAACATCAGCGCGACGTCCACGATCGGCGGCGTTTCGGTCGCCACGGACAGCATCAGAAGCACAGCAACCCCGCCTGTGCCACCCAACAGCGCTGCCATCATGCGGTCAGCTTCAGCCGGGCCATAGAGAACGCGAAACAAGCCCAGCGCCATCGTCGCCAGCACGAAACCGGCCGCACCAAAGAGGAAGCTAGCCAATGTTGCGCGTCCAACCGAGTGCCTGCACCAACAGCGCTTCCTCCCTGGCAAGCTGCTGCGCGACTGGCTTGGTGATGTCGAGGCAATAAATCAGCAGACCGCCGCTCTCGCCGGAACCGCAGGGGAGTGTGCCCGGTAGCAAGCTCATCATTGTGCAGAACGCGTTTCGCATCGAGCCCGGCGGAAGATGCGCCTGATAGACCACGAAACCCGGCCGCAGCGGCAATCGAGGATCGAGAGCACGCCATGCAACATCAATTCCCGCGCCAATCGATTGACGCAAGAACCGGAGCACAAGTTGCCCCAACGCAAAGGGGCGAAAGCGCCATCGTCCCGGCGGCAACAGGCGCAGGCTTGTCCATGTTGCGACGACGGCCGCCAACGCCCCTACCAGAAACGTCACAGGGTCGAACCGAGAAAGGATCAGCCAAAATGCGAGAAAGCCTGCGGTTCGTGCAAGCCAATCACACGGCGGATTACGGAACACATCGACGGCGTCGCTCATAAAGCGCTCCGGGCTTTGTTCAGCGGAGCGACGGCGAAAGCGGCAACGAGCGCTATTGGGATTGCGTCTCTCATGAGCGTCCTCCCTTTGTCATCACGTCAACCAACACCCCCAGCCTCATAAGAGTGCCTGCGGGTGGCTCGCACCGCGGAATGGCGGCGGCCACGGCAAAGAATCCTCGACGGGGTGACCTAGCTCATTTTCATCCGTTCGCCATGCCTCCCGGGCAGACAACATCAGCGCATTCCAATCCAATACTCCCCTGCCGACTGCAGATCCGCGTCCATCTTCCTTCCGAGCCCAACGGCTCCAACACTCATCATCGTACTCATTCTTCGCGTGGCACAGTTGGACCTCAGTCCAATACCCGGAGCACGCCGGCGACCGTATTCTGCGGCCGGGTGATGGCGCTGGTCGTGCTGCCGTACCTCGGCGTGTTCGCGTATACCGCGGCTTTCGTTGTGCTCGAATTCGTTGTCGACACCCCCGAGAACATCCTTATAGTCTTGATCGCGATCATAACGACGCGCGACGCCCTTCCCACCGACCATTTCGGCGCCGGCGGCATCGGCACCGCTTGCTTGAACGCCGGGGTCCTGACCCCGGCGGCGAGCTTCATCAAGCGCATCTCGAGATGTTTCGGGTCTTGGAGGGGAACTTGAGGCCGACCGTTGATCCCCGCCGCGGCGACATCGAGGATGACGCCTCCAGCTCGAAGTGTCGCTCGCTGCTTTCGCTCGCGGGTAGTCTGCTGGCGGAGATCAGTATTCCAAAATTGGCAGTGGCGTGGATGCTTCTGATCGCCGTTCCGGGCATGATGCTCGGGATTGCGCCGATCGTCGCCTTGATTTGGTTCAGCAAGCTCTCCAACAGAATCATGTCGCCGCTTGCAGGACTCTGGGCTGCCATATTCCTCGTGGCGCTGATCGCCCTTGGCTGGTTCGGTGGCCGCCGGCTATTTCGGCTTGCCGAACGCAGCTTCTGGTCCCTCAACTCGCTTGCCGTTCAGCCCGCCTATACGATTTGCCGTGAAGCTCTGCGCCATTTTGCGGAGCGCCAACTTTCGCCGGACGCAACCAGGACTCAACGCTCGACGCTGCATGCCGCGAGCGCGATCGCAGCCGGTGTATTGATCTGTGGGGTCGCGCTCTTAGCGCTGACGTTCGTCTGGCCGAGTGCACATTTCTCGAGTGGTATCGCCATTGTGGGCTCCCCCAAGCGCTTGGCAATAGAGGCTCTAGCCAACAGTGTCGTGCTGGTAAGCTCCTATTTCACGGCGGCCGCGCTGGTTTGGGCGATCGCCGACGCGACCATGGCCCAACCTCGCGACCTCGACGCGTTCGACACGCGTCCTCACAACGGCCGCACGTGGCGCATAGCACATCTGTCGGATATCCACGTCGTCGGCGAACGCTACGGTTTCCGAATCGAGAGTGGCAGATCGGGTCCGCAAGGCAACGAGCGGTTGAGGCAGCTGTTGGCGCAGCTGGAGGCCCTCCATGCGAACGACCCGCTTCATGCGATTCTGATTACTGGCGACATGACCGATGCCGGCCGATCTTCCGAGTGGGCCGAATTCTTCGACGCCGTAGCCGACCATCCCGGTCTCACCGGGCTAATGTACATGGTACCTGGCAATCACGACCTCAATATTGTCGACCGGGCCAATCCGGCACAACTCGACCTGCCGACAAGCCCGAACAAGCGGCTGCGCAAGGTGCGGGTCCTGTCGGCGATGGCCGCTGTCCAAGGTGGGCGAGTTCGTGTCGTGGCTCGCTCTGGTGACCGATTGGGCGAGAGTCTCACGGCGACATTGGCGCCACATCTCGCCAAGCTGGCCATGTTTGCCGATGCCGGAAGACCCCGGTTGAAAAAGGAATTGTCCGAGTTGTGGAGTAGTGTCTTTCCAATGGTACTGCCGCCCGATCCGGAGGACGGTGTAGGCATCATCCTGTTGAATTCGAACGCCGACACACATTTTTCCTTCACCAATGCGCTTGGAATGATCTCGTCGGAGCAAGCCCGTGGAATCGAGGTTGCCAGCGCGCAGTATCCTCGCGCGTGTTGGGTGATCGCCCTCCATCATCATCTGGTCGAGTACCCTCGCGCAGCAAAAACTCTTTCCGAGCGCATTGGAACGGCCTTGATCAACGGCAATTGGTTTGTTCGCCGTCTGCAATTTCTAGCCGGCCGAGCGGTGTTCATGCACGGCCATCGGCATGTCGACTGGGTCGGCGAGTGCGCTGGACTTCGCATTGTCTCCGCGCCCTCTCCAGTCATGGAAGCGAAGAACGACCGCACCACCTGTTTCTATATACACACGTTGGCTATAGGGCCAGATCGGCAGCTCAGACTGCTGCAGCCACAGCGGGTCACGATCTCCGGCCAACCACCTTCTGACGACTAAACCAAGACCAGCATGGCGCCGAAGCGCGATCCTGCGGCTTGCAATTCGCCACGCCGGAGCTGGGGCGGGATACTCGCGGCTCGAGATCCGGGATCTGCGCAACCATCCGAATCCGCGAGCTGTGTCAATGCGATGCCGGTCGGCGTGGATTATGGTCGGGGTCGTGCCGGCGCGCGATCGCGCCCCGACAAGAGAGTCACCACCCATTGGGTAGACTCGTGATGTTCGCAGATGGTGAGAAACGCGATCACGATGGGCACGCCGATGAATGCTCCCGAGATACCCCAAAGAAAGGTCCAGAAGAATACCGCGAAGAGAACCAAGAATGGCGAGACAGAAAGAGCGGCGCCCGCGATGCGAGGTTCGAAATAGCTTCCGATCAGGAATTGGATGAGGTTGAGACACAAGAATACGATCACGGCCAGCTCCCAGGACCCGAACTGCACAAGGGCGAAGAGAGTCGGAAAAACCGTTGCGACCAGTGGACCAATGAATGGGACATAGTTCAGCACGAATGCAATCACGCCCCATGCTGTCGCCAATTCGAGACCCGCAAGCAGCGCAAAGCCCCACACCACGCTGCCAGTGAGGACGCTTATCATGCTGCGGACGAGGACGTACATCTGCAGTTTTGCCGCGATATCCGTGCCGGCCAGCAATAAAGAGCGCCCAATGTCCTTGCCCTTGAGGCGCTCGATATTCCTTCGCGTAATATCGACCTCGAGGAGGCCGAGTACCGTGAACACGAAGGTGATTACCGCAAAGGAGGCGAGATTGTTGATCCGTCCGCCGATCTCCTGAACCGCGCGAATGAGCCAGCTCACATTGAATAACTCCACGATCTGGCTCGCAACCGAAACTCCGTGCTCCTCGAGCCAGTCGGTGGCCTGCACATACAATATTTGAAAGCGAGGACCATTGTTGACGAGCCACTGGCCGATCCGGCCGAAGCCCCACACCATCAAGAACGCAAGGACGGAAATTGTGGCCAGAATCGCGAGGACGGTGACGGCAAGCGCCAGGAGCTTCGGAATTCTGGCCTGAAGTGCCCTCTGGAGGGGCCATGCAATGGCGATGATGAACAGCGAGAAAGCGACGGGTGCGAGAACCGAGCGAGCTAAGTACAGCGCTGCGAGCACGAGGATGCCGGTGCAGATGCCGAGCATGGCGCGAATAGCGGGATCTGCATTCATCCCCACACCTCCGTTACCAGGAACAGCCGCGGATCGCGCCGATGCCGGATCGTAGCGGCGGCGGCACCGTCCAATTTTACATCGAGGCGCGATCGGCGAAAGCCTTGACGCGAGCCGACGTGGGTCAGCGCTACAAGGACCATGGAACATGGTCCAATAAGCGTCGAGAGTTCAGTCTACTATGGCGGCGCATTCTTGGACTGGGCTTTCCGAACGACCGGTTGGGGAGAGCTTTGTGATGGTTTCCTTGCCAGTGTCACAAAGGGGGCTCTGCAGGAGGCTCCTGGATATGTACGACTATAGCCTCCAACAACCTTTGTTGCATCCCGCGAGTATCGGCGACAAGCTCACGACACATCGGGTTCCCTCAGGCACGCGGTTTCTGGCGTTTGAGACCCCGAACGCCGGAGCTCGCAGGCGATCTTTTCGTGCGGCGGCAGCAATCGATCGCTGCTGCTGGCCAATTTATGAAAATAATTCATCCAACAAGGTCTTCAGCTTGGGGCGCGACAGACCTTCACGATCGCCGAGTGCACCAGCACCGCTTTTCCGCCGACCTGGGACTCGCAAATCCGTACCCGATTTTCCCATCCTACCTTTCGCCGTAGGAAAGGCGAACCGACAACACCTACGACGGGCCGGGGATGGCAAATCTGACGACGAGATAGTCGCAGACGGAGATGTCGAGCTTGGCACAGACCTTGGCGCGACCTCGCCGAGAATGCGCGGCAGTGGTCCGACGCCACTTCGGTTCCCGCGGTCAAACAATCTTCATAACCCTTAGGTATATTTGCGAAAAATGCAAAGCAGCCGCGATTATCGGCCAGAAAAGGACGTTATTTCGTCCGTCGGTAGCCACCGCGTTACCTCTGGGCTCAAAAATAAAGGACCTTCCCGAGGCGCAGCGAAGAGGATAGTAATAGGTGTAGCAGTAAGGCAGTAGGTGCGTGGGAGGTGGGGAAGCAGTAGCAGGAGCGGGGAGTAGGTGGCGAGCCGGCTAAGGCTGGCGGGAGTCTGTAGCGTGCACGACACCTTCCCACTTGGTCGACAGCGTGCGTTCAAGGTGCGCATACCTCTTGTTTTGACTCAATTCAAGCGCACCCTCCCGACACCAATTCTCGTCGGGATTGCGTATTTCGTCGGTGCCGAAGCTGCATTCCTGATCGGCACGCTCTCCGACAGAATATTCGCGCCGTTCTGGCCTCCCAACGTGATTCTGTTCTGTGCAATGCTGCTCGCCTCCGAGCGACGTTGGTGGCTCTACGTTATTGCAGCATTCCCAGCGCATGTTCTTGCCGAGTGGCAGGTCGGGATGCCGGCGCCGCAGATGTTGGTGGCTTTTGGTACCAACTGCTCGGTGGCGATACTGAACGCGGCTGCCCTTCGAAAACTTCTCGGTGATCCGCCTTGGCCCGGCAAGCTCCGAAACACCTCATACTACATCCTGGTTACCGCCGTCGTGAGCCCTGCCATCGGCGCTCTCGGCGGCGCCTTCGTGCCGATCTTGGGGGGCGAACCTGTCGAGAACTATCTCGTCTTTTGGGGACAGTGGTATTTATCCAACGCGCTCGGCAGCCTCACACTCGGCCCGCTGTTCATCAACATGCTCAGCGAAAGCCCGAGGTCTTCATCGGTAGCGCCACCTCGCCGACAGGCCGAAGCCGTCATATTGTGCGCAGTGCTCGTCTTCGTCTGCGCCGTGGCCTTCGAATTTCGCAATGGAAGCGTAGCAATCGGCTTTGTTCCTACTGTTCTCTATTCTCCACTACCACTCATTCTATGGTCTGCCATTCGGTTTGGCGAAAAGGGAGCCAGCGCGAGCATACTCATTGTTGCCGTGGTTTTGCTTTGGCGCACGCTGAACAGCTCGAGTGTGTTCATCGTGGGCGATCCGGAGGCGAATGTCATTGCCCTGCAAATATTTCTGATCGGGCTGGCGATACCGGTGCTCCTGCTCGGAGCTTCGATCGATGAAGTGCGGCATGCGGAGCAGACGACGCGCGAAAATGAGGAACGGATGGGGCTCGCAGCGGCCTCTGCGAATATCGGCTTGTGGCACTATGATCCGATGACGGAGCATTTCTGGGCGACCGAGCACTGCCGATCCATGTTCGGCCTCGCCCCGCATATTGCGCTGACACCCCACACCCTCATTAACGCCATTCATCCGGAAGATCGGCAATCCGCACTCGAGGCCATGAAAGCGGCCGCGAATGCGGAACGGCCGACTGTCAGCGAATTCCGGACCATTCCCGCCGACGGGCAAATTCAGTGGATCCGCGCAAGGGCCTATTCGCACTTCGATGATCGAGGCACAGCAGTCCGGCTGAGCGGAATCCTGGTGGATATCACCGACTACAAGACCGCGGAGGCCGAAACGGAGCTTCAGCGGCGGGAGGTGGCCCATCTCATGCGCGTTTCCATTCTGGGTGAGCTCTCGGGCGCGATCGCGCACGAGCTCAATCAGCCACTGACGGCGATCCTGTCGAACGCCCAGGCTGCGTTACTGCTTCTCGCGCAGACGCCACCGAATCTGGCCGAGGTCAAGGAGGCCCTCGGAGAGATCGAGATGGAGGATAGCCGCGCTGGTGAAGTCATTCACCGGTTGCGTGAGCTATTGGGGAAAGGCCGGAGCAAGTTCGAGCCGATCGACCTCAACAACCTCATCGGGGCCACATTGCAGCTCTTGCGCCCCGAGCTGATCGTTCGCAAGATCAAAGTCGACATGAATCTGACCGACCGCTTGCCGCCGGCTGACGGCGATCCCGTGCAATTGCAGCAGGTGGTGCTCAATCTCGTGATGAACGCAATGGATGCGATGGGCGCGACACCACTGTCGCTGCGCGCCATCACCATTAGTACGCGCATGACCGAGACGAACAAAATTGAAATCGTCGTCGCCGATCGCGGACCCGGAATCGCGCCTGAAGACAGGGTTCGGGTGTTGAAGCCCTTTTTTACCACTAAAAATCATGGTCTCGGACTCGGTCTGTCAATTTGCTCGACAATCGTAAATTCCCACGGAGGCGAGCTCAACCTCGACAACAATGGCCATGGCGGCGCCAGGGCACGCTTCACCTTGCCGACTGGAAGGCTGATGGAGGCTGCAAAATGACGATGTTCGGATTCACCATCTCCGTCGTCGACGACGATACCGGCGTGCTCAAGGCTCTATCGAGGCTGCTGCGGGCCAACGGTTTTAGCATCCAGACATTCTCCTCGTCCGAAGAGTTTCTGCACCAACGTGACCCAATGGTGCCTGGGTGCGCTATCCTTGATGTCTCGATGCCTGGACTTGACGGACTTGAATTGCAGCGGGCGTTGGCCTCGCAGCATGCTGAGCTCCCCATTATCTTCATCACCGGCAAGAGCGATATTCCGACTGGCGTACGGGCCATGAAAGCAGGGGCTGTCGATTTTCTCACAAAGCCAATCAAGAATAGTGAGCTGCTGGCGGCGGTCGAGCGGGCCCGGGAGCGAGCAGCCAGGACTGGTGAGGCCCGCGCGCAACTGGAATCGATCAAGGCAAGGCTGGCGAAACTCACGCCACGCGAACATGAGGTGCTGGCGCTCGTTGTCGCCGGACGGCTCAACAAGCAAATCGCAGGCGAGCTGGGGACGGTCGAGAAGACGATCAAAGTTCATCGTGGTCGCATGATGAAGAAAATGGGTCTTCGGACGGTTGCTGACCTCGTGCGCACGGCTGAAAGGGCTGGCATTTGGCCGCAAGACGAGAGGCTCTTGGAATGCGGCATTGCCCCAAGGGCCAACTCGACGAATTGCAAATTCTCGTGAAGACTCCGAGGTATGGTGGAGACGACCGCTAGCATCGCCATCGTGGACGACGATCTCGCCGTTCTCAGAGCGCTGGGGCGCTTGCTTCGGACGTTTTCTCGTGACGCGAGGACGTACGGTTCGGCACGGCAATTCCTGCAATCGTTGGAATTCGGTGCGCCTGCGTGCCTGATCGTCGATCTGCAAATGCCGGACATGACCGGTCTCGAGCTCCAATATTATCTCAAGCGTAACGACATTCAGATCCCGACCATCATCATTACGGCGCATGATGAACTTTCCACCCGGCAGCTGTGCGCCGCCGCCGGCGCCTGCGCCTATCTGTTGAAACCGTTGCAGGGCCCCACCCTGATGGCGGCCATTGATGCGGCGACAGGACGTGGGTAAGGTTCGCGCCGCTCGCCGATTTTCTTCAGCGCGTCGTGACGATTGTCCGCACTTCCCATTTCGTGAAGCCTCTCGGGCCCGACAGATGCCATAATTCGTCGACCGAATTCGCCGTTACGGCGTGCTCCGAGGGGCGCTCCCGCGCCAATCTCATCCCAAAGGAGATCAGAACGATCCGAAGGTCGACCCCAGAATGATGACCACTATCAAGGCAAGAATCGGCCCTATAATGCCGGCCATCACGATATGCAGGTAACTTTTGCGATGCGTCGATCGGCAGATGGAGAGCAGGGTCACAACAGCGCCGTTGTGCGGAAGGCTATCGAGGGTCCCAGCGCCGATGACGGCAACGCGATGCATCAGCGCGGGATCCAGCCCGGTTTCGGCAGCGAGCTTCATATACGCAGGCCCGAGGGCGTCGAGCGCGATAGTGAGACCGCCCGATGCCGAGCCGGTTAGTGCAGCGAGAATATTGGTGGCAACCGCCAGCGAAACCAACGGTCCGCCCTCAATGCTGAGCACCCAGCCACGGACCATGGCGAAGGCCGGCAGAGCCGCTACAACAGCACCGAAACCGACAAGGCTCGCAACGCTCAAGATCGGCAGCACCGAGGCGTTGGCGCCGGCACCCATGGTGGCACGCAGGATGGGGACGCTGCGGAAATTGATGGCGATAACAGTCATGATCGCGGCCAGGAGCGCCACGATGACGGACCAGATGCCGGCAACTGCCGGCAGCGAGGTGGCCCCCCAGCGCTCGTCCGCAAGGTACGATACATCGAGGCGCGGCAGGACCAGGAACGACATGACCAAATTGACGCCCACGACCACGATGAGCGGCAGTGCCGCCAGCAGGATGGGTGGACCTTTCGGCGCTGCTTCGCTGTGGCGTATTTCGGCAGGATCGAACTCGTGCGCCGTGGTAGCACGCTCGCGCACGACCGGGTCCTCCGTCGCCCCGTTGACCGGCGACGGCTCCTCGCTTTCGAAGCCTTCGCCCGCCACGCGGGCCGCCGCTTCGGTGCGCTTCAGCCACCATAGGCCGAAACCGAGCATGATGGCGGAGGCGATGATGCCAATGCCGGGCGCGGCGAACGGTGTGGTGCCGAAGAACGGCATCGGGATCGCGTTCTGAATCGCCGGCGTCCCGGGCATGGCCGACATTGTGAAGGTCGAGGTGCCGAGCGCGATGGCCGCGGGCATCAGGCGTTGCGGAATGTCGGCGGCCCGGAACAGGGCCTGCGCCATGGGCACCAGGACGAAGAAGGCGACGAACAGGCTCACCCCACCATAGGTGACGATCGCGCCGGCAAGCACGACGGCGAGCATAGCGCGCTGCACACCCAGCTTATCGGTCATAAACTGAGCAATAGAGGTGACCGAAGCGCTGTCGTCCATGAGCTTGCCGAACAGGGCGCCGAGCAGGAACAGCGGGAAGAATTGCGCGATGAAGGCAGCCGAATTGCTCATGAACGTCTGGGTCCAGCTGGCCAGCAGGGGCTCGGCCGAGAACGCAGCTGCCACCAAAGCTGCGACGGGCGCCAGCAGCAGAACGCTCCAGCCCCGGTAGGCGAACGCAATGAGCAGCGCGAGGCCGAATAGAATTCCAAGAAGACCCATCGATCAGACCCGTTCCAGCGGTATGTCGTCGCAGGCATGACCTGCATCGCGCGGAGTGCTCGAGAACTTCCATTCAACACGGACCGAAACAATCAGGTCGGCTGTGGTTTCGCCAGCGGTAGGTGGGTACGTATCGCTCCCTGCAGCGGACCGGTCACCGTCGCGGAAATGGCCACTGTCCGTATCACGGCAACCATGCGAAGACGCTGTTCAGGCGCCGGAGATTGCGGAGCCCTTTGCATCCGCGCGTGCGCTTTGTCGGCTACCCGCAGGTTCGGTTACTACTTCCTCTCTCAGGGGAACGAGGGCGGACAGATCGAGAGTGGACCGCTTGCCGATGGAAGCCAGGTTGTCTTTGATCCAGGCGTCTGTCGTCGTCCGGCCGATGTCGTGAAGGTGGCGCAGGAACGCAGGATCGTTGTTCATCTTGCTCGACGCGCCGAAGGTGCTGAGCTCTCCGTGAGCCTCGATCTTGTGAAGCAGGAGCGGTCTATACCGACTCGAATCCAAAGCTTTCAATTCCAGGAGATCGTCGATGAACGCAATCGCCGCCAGCTCCAGTATGAAGGTCGAATTGAAGCTGATCTCGTTGATGCGATTGATGATATCTCGGGCGCTTTGGGGGACGGCATCGCGAAATAGCGGATTGATTCCTATGATGACGACATCGGTTGCGCTCGTGCGAAGGTACAGCGGATTGAGCGCCGGGTTGCCGGTGTAGCCACCATCCCAGTAGGATTCCCCGTCGATTTCGACCGCCTGAAACATGTTTGGCAGGCAGGCTGACGCCAAAAGGACGTCGACGGAAAGCTCAGCATTGGCGAAAATGCGTCGACGCCCGGTTCGCACATTGGTGGCGCAAATAAACACGCGGGCGGCTGCGGAATCATCTCGAAGGCCTTGAAAGTCGATCCTTTCCAGCAGCTTGCGCAGAGGATGAAGGTTGAGCGGATTGGTCTGATAGGGCGACCAAATTCGGGTCAGCACGTCAAGCCAAAGAAAGAGTGGGGCATGGTCGAAGTGCCACTGCCGAGTCGCTCCAGGCGTTTGAAAGCCAATGAGACTGGCAAGCCCCGGAATTCGGCCGACCTCTTCCCAATAATTCCGCAGGGCAATCCTCGCTTGATCCGGCCCGCCACGGCGCAACCCGTCAACCATGATGGCGGCGTTCATCGCGCCGGCGCTTGTTCCGCTGATTCCCACGATCTCAAGGGACGGTTCCTCGAGCAACCGGTCGAGTACCCCCCAGGTAAAGGCGCCATGCGCACCGCCTCCCTGCAACCCGAGCGCGATTTGCCGGCGTTCGGAGTGGCCGGAACTTGCCTTCCGCTGAGCCGAGGCGGATGAGGAACGCGTGGAGCTGTCTACCGGCCGATCTTTGGCCACTGGGCACCCTTTCGTCATCCCCGCCAGGGAGAGCCGCGAACCCGAGCCGAAAGACTGGCTGAGTCCCGACCGGTCCGAGCGATAGCAATTTTCTTCATCGCGCAATGTTGGACCAAGGGCCAACTTGATGACTTGCAATGCACCAAGGCCAATATCCGTGCACGGGCTCTCTGGTTGCCAAAATCTACCGAGTGATGTTCGCTTGGCGGTCCGAGGCGCGGACCCGGCTTCCGGGAGCCTTTCGGCCCATCGATGCTGCCGCTGCGGCTCGTGAGCTCCCGGCACTCTGCTTGGGCCAAGAGGCCTTCGATAGAAGGAGTTGAACATGACCGGAATTCCGGCGGATCCGCTCCTTCTGCGTAAGACGGCCTTCGCGCTGGCTACCGTGGTTTTCATCGGTGGCGAAGTGCACGCCGCCAAAGAGAAGGATGCTGCAACGTCGCCCGGGTCGACAAATTCGCTTACAAACTCTTGCTCTCCCCAATCCGACCGGATGCGTCGCCATCGTGGACGGCCAACCGCCCGAAGCCTTCGCCCCTGCGTGGGCTCAGCTAAATAGGCATGTCATCGCTCGACAATGCGTGTGGGAGCCGTTCGATGGATGATTTCGATGGATGATAGTGGCGCGAGATTTCTGCCACGCCAATCAGAAAATACATTGCAGCGACCGATACAGAACGCACCAAAAGCTTTGCGCGCCGTCCAATTATTCAAGTAACATTACGCGCTCCGGAATTCATCAATCATTCTCATTGGAAACGTTGTTGTTTGCGAATGTCGGTGGTTCGGTCGAAGCGCAGCCTCTTGTGGGCATGGATGCCGTCGCCTAGTACCTCGACACTGTGGTTTTGACTGGTTCAGTACTGACTCCCTCATCCCGAGGAGGCCGGCTCTTGCGGTCGTCTCGAAGGATACAGCCCAGCCAGCGCCGCACGCGTGACCATGGTTCGTCCTTCGAGAGCTTCAGGACGCGCGGGCGTTGCCCGGGCTCCTCACCATGAGGCTGAAAGAGTCAAAATCTCTGTGCGGAAACACTAGCGCGCACACCCACCTCGACTTGGTGCAGAGATTTGCCGAATCTCGGGTTGGCCGGATCGCATTGGTGCGATCGGCGCTGCGGCGCATGAGGGACTGCCTGAGTACGAGCGGGTACTACGACGAGCTCGTGGGCATGGGAGCATGTTTCGCTCGCCACTTCGGGCCTGGGCCACGCATATAGTGCTGCTCGGGCCGATAAGGTGCACACAAAGGTTCCGTCAGCGCACGACGGGTACGCTCCCAAATTCGGGATGTCCAGTATAGCATGCGCGTATGCAGGCTGTTTCCGATCATCCCTAAGGTCCTCACAATTGTCGAAAGACGAATTCGTCGTTCCTCCGCGGATGGATTTCTAATCTTTTTCACCTAAACGCCTCATGTCTTGGGCATTAAAGGTTCGTAAGCATCCGCAAGCGGCGGCCGCTTGCCCTGCCACCCATTAGACCATGGTCCAATCGAACGCGTCGGATGCTTTCACTACCCTGGCCACAAAACTCCCGCCGAGCAGCGCATTTCAGGGCATGGGAGAGCGCAAGGAGAGGGAAGATGAGCAATCTGATCGTGCTTGGGTTCGATGGAAAGCACACCGCCGATGAAGTGCTGAATAGGCTGCGCTCGCTGCAAAAGGAATTTCTGATCGACTTGGAAGACTCCTGCGTGGTCGAGCGCGAGACAAACGGCAAGGTCAATATCAAGCAAGCCGTCAATCTCACGGCGCTTGGTGCGGCAGCCGGGGGAAGCAGAGGAGCCATGTGGGGCGCTCTGGTCGGCCTGCTTTTCCTGAATCCGCTCGCCGGGATGGCAATCGGGGCGGTGACAGGCGCAGGCGCCGGGGCCCTGTCCGGATCGCTGGCCGAGTACGGCATCAATGATGACTTTATCAAGGCGCTCAGCAAGACGATTCCTGAAGGATCGTCGGCGCTCTTCGTGCTCGTTAAGAGCGCCACCGAGGACAAGGTGCTGGCCGAGATCAAGCCGTACAACCCGCGTGTCCTGAAAACATCTCTTTCGAACGAAGCGGAGCAAAAGCTCAGGATCGAGCTGAGGGCCGCCTGACCTACTCTCGGGCGGTGCCGGACGATCGAAGGAGGTGGCCTCCGGTCCGCCCATGAACGCCCTGACGCGGCGTCGGCGCGATGATGCGCCAACGTTTTACTTCAACCAAGGAGAAGGTCGATGACAGAAATCGATCGCCGCAGCGTACTCCTAGGCATCCTGCGCGGTGCCGCGGTAGTCGCCATCGGCGCAGCCATCATGCCGAGCGCAACGCAAGCGGTGCCATTGACGATCGAGCAGGTCGCGACACCCGAAGCCCTCGACGCGATGGACCAAGTCATTGTGGGGCCTCATCATCATCGTCGTCGTCGCCGCCACCGCTGGGTTTGCTGGTGGCGCAGAGGACGCCGTGTGTGCGGTTGGCGCTGGGTCAGGCGATAGTCGCCGCGCGCTGGGCCAACGTCGCGTTGAAGCGATTTGGTGCCGGTGTCCCAGGAAGTCGCAAAGCCGGAGGACACCGGGCGCGGACCGAGAACGCGTCCCGAGCCGGGATCGGAGCGGGAACGGCCAGGAGATAGGAGACCGCATCGTGCCCGGACACGGTCCAGGACTCTATTGACGCCATGCGAAAGGCGGAGATGATTCAAAACCCGCTACCGACGGATGAACAACTAAGACGGTCTGGTGGCCGCCGCATCGGGCCACGGGCCACATCTTTGACAGGGGCCGAATATGAACCTTCGTGACTGTTGCCGAGTTGGATGCCTACTTGCATCATTGATATTTGCAGTTCACCAGGCGCAATCCCAAACCAACTCGGCGCCAACCCAGGAGCCAGGGATGTCCCTCCCCGGCGCGGCTGACATTGTTCGCGTTTTAGCGACTTTTGATGCAGAAGACCCTGCAAACGGAACCTTCTCGTTTCACAATCAAACAGGGGAAATATTCACTTTGCCGCTGTCAGCTCTTGGACGGCAACAAGCATCGTCAATCAAGCAGGGGGATCAATTTTGGCTGGCTTACGACCGCGAGGCCGCGTCGGAATTTCGAGTTGAGAGGCTGCAGCACCAGGATAGTTCCATAGGTCGGTTATTCGAGAAGTTCGGCATTACGTCCTCTGCCATGGCACAGCAGCCGACTTGCTCCTGCAGAGGGGGTAGACGTAGCACTACATTGACCTCCTGCTCGCAAGCAGGAGGTCAGTGTCGCGGGACGTGCCCGCTGGGTTCTCGCTGTCAAGAGGTCTCCATCACCGGCGTTTCCGGCTTATATTGTGGTTGTGCGAGATAGCCGTGTACATAGATTGGTCCTGCTCGGCAAAACCGGGATGTGCCCCTAAGGCCAACTCGACGGCCCCGCGCCGCGGCGCGAATATCCTCTCATGTCCAATGTTCGCGTTGCCGTCGTGGACGACGATCGAGGCGTCCTCAAAGCCTTGGCCCGACCTATCGCGGCGCGCTCGTCATCAATTCGTGCGCATCAAAAGAAGCTGATGCGTCAAGGTTGCCCGAGAGACCAAACCCGAAGGATCTTCTGCCCCGTTTGCTCGAGATCGAGCCGCTCAGGCTTCGAGTGCTGAAAACGTCTCTCCCCAGGCTGACGTTCTCTGAAGCGACAGTTGGAGCACCCCGACGCTAGGAACAAATAGGAAGAGCGGCGTTCCGTTTTGGGCGGGAAATTGGTCACGACTTGCCGTAACCGCTCTGTACGGGTGGACGACGCTCATCGATCCGGTGCTTGCACAGACCCCGCAGCCGCCAGCACCCGCCGTGGGAACGCCCCTGCCCGGCGAACCAGGACAGTCGGCTCAGACTGCGGTCTACTCGCTGAGCGATATCGAATATTTGCTGGGGCCCATCGCGCTCTATCCGGACACGCTTCTGGCATTGATCCTGCCGGCGGCTACATTCCCCCAGCAGATCGACGAAGCAGACCTTTGGATCGCTAAAAATCCGGAAGCCGTGAAGCGAAAGGATTTCACCGGGGTGGATGCAAAGGGATGGGACTCCTCGGTCAAGGCCCTGGTCCGCTTTCCGGACGTGATCAAGATGCTTGCCGACCACCTCGACTGGACAGAGTCCCTGGGGATGGCGTTTGCCCTCCAGCCGGAGGATGTTTCCGTCTCCATCCAGATGCTGCGGGCCAAGGCGGAAAACGTCGGCAACCTCAAATCTACGCCTCAACAGGTCGTGACCAAGCGCGAGGAAGGCGGGTCGCAGGTGATCTACATCACCCCCGCCAATCCCGAACGGATCTACGTGCCGGTGTACAATTCCACGAGCATATTCACCACTGGCTTGCCCGAGGCCTTGCTGTTCGGCAGCGGCGTGTTGGTCGGCTCGGCCTGGAACAATAATTGGGGCTGGAACAACAGGCGATGGAATCAGGTGTGGGTTTACCGGCCGGTGTGGCATGCGCCGCCTTCCGGTTGGCGACCGCGTCCGGGCCGGCCCGGGGTCCGCCCGCCAGAGGCCTGGCGACCTGACCGTCCTGGCGTGCGACCTGAGCGTCCCGGCGTGCGACCCGAGCGCCCCGGAGTGCGACCTGAGCGTCCTGGCGTGCGACCTGAGCGCCCCGGCGTGCGACCTGAGCGTCCTGGCGTGCGACCTGAGCGCCCCGGCGTGCGACCTGAGCGCCCCGGCGTGCGGCCTGAGCGCCCCGGCGTGCGACCTGAGCGCCCCGGCGTGCGACCCGAGCGCCCCGGCGTGCGACCTGAGCGTCCCGGCGTGCGACCTGAGCGTCCCGGTGCGCGACCTGAGCGTCCCGGTGCGCGACCTGAGCGTCCCGGTGCGCGACCTGAGCGTCCTGCTGCACGACCTGAGCGTCCGGCTGCGCGGCCTAGCCGTCCGGCTGCGCGGCCTAGCCGTCCTGCTGCACGGCCCGAGCGGCCTGCTGCACGGCCTGGACGCCCTGCTGCTGCGCGGCCTGCTGTTGCGCGGCCTGGACGTCCTGCTGCACGACCTGAGCAACGCACCGCCAGGCCCCAGCCTCAACGCAACGCCAGGCCGCGGCAGCAGAACGCTCGCCCACAACAGCAGGGAGCCCGGTCGCATCAACGCGCACGGCCGCAACAGAGGAGAGGCAACACGTAGCCAATCGCGCGGCAACAATAACATTCAGGGGCTCCAGGCCAATGGAGGCGATGAAGACAGAGCACCCGTGTCCGCTCATTCGGAAAATGCTCTGCCCCGGATTGAAGGGAATTCGCGGCCGGAAGGAAAAAGCATGATGCCAAACCGTCCCTCCGCAATTGCGCGCGCCGTGTGGAGGCCTTTCGCAGGTTTCCTTGGACTTGTGGTCGCCTGCGCGCCCGGTTCTGCCCAGACCGGAGGCGATTTCTACAAGGGCAAGCAACTGAGCGTAATGATCGGGTACGGGGTCGGCGGCTCGGACGACCTTTGGGCTCGCCTCATCGCCCAACGCATCGGCGAGTACATCCCGGGCCGTCCAACCGTCGTTCCGATCAACGTTCCGGGCGCCGGCAGCCTGCTCCTCGCAAACCAGATCACCAATACCCAGCCCAAAGACGGGACCGTGATCGGTCTCATCAATCGCGGCATTCCGTTCGAGCCGCTGCTGGGCGGTATTGGCGTTCGTTTCGATCCATTGAGCTTGAACTTCATCGGCAGTCCCGACCGCGATACCGCGGTCTGCGCGACGAGCAAGGGCGCCCCGGTGCAGACCGTCAAGGACCTCTACGAAAAGGAGTTGATCGTGGGCGCCACTGGCTCCGGCGCCGACACGGAGGTCTATCCCAATTTTCTGAAGAACCTACTGGGCATGAAGTTCAAGGTGATATCCGGCTATCCGGGATCGCGCGACATCATTCTCGCGATCGAACGCGGTGAGGTGCAGGGCATTTGCGTGAGCTACGACACGATCGCGCGAGAAAACATCTTCAAGAACGGCACCGTCCATGTGCTGTTCCAAGCGGCCCTCAAGCCTGATCCACGGCTAAACGGAGTTCCATTTGCCACCGACCTCGCCAAGACCGAGAAGGAGCGTCAAGCCCTCGATCTTTTCCTCGCGCGCGGCAACTTGGGGCGACCCTTCATCGCACCGCCCGGGGTACCGGGGGATCGGCTTGAAATCCTGCGCACCGCATTCGAGCAGGCGGTCAAGAATCCAACGCTGGTGCAGGAGGCGGAGGGTGCCGGACTGCATCCTTTCTACATTTCCTCCGACGAGCTGCAGGGCTTTATCGCCGACGCCCACAAGACGCCGCCGGATGTCGTCGCGCTCACCAAGAAGGCTTTGGGACGGTAGAGAGCGGCTTTCGGATCCAGATCGGTTTGTTTCGCAAACATTGTATCTTGGTATGGGGGCCCGGCAGTGAGCCGCGGTCGCGCCGCAAACCGCCGAAGCGGGGACGCTGGTGCGAGCCCGATCTGATCTCGGTCAAGGAACTCGCGCTCGACCTCCCGACGAAAGCTTGGAATACGATCGGGAGGGCACGGCCGACGGGTCATCCTCGCGCTTTGCGCGCGTGCGTGTTCGCGTCGGACATCGTCAGGCGGCGCCGTCGGCCGCCCCGGATTGCTCGGCAGCAATTGGACCTTAGGGCAACTCAATTCGAGGTCCGAGATGTAGGACAATCGAGGAACGCACTCCCGCCGGCCCAGCCGCACGCGGGTGCCAGATGGGGCGATGTGTCCAATGGGAGGACAGCCATGATTTACAAGAAATTGACCTCTCTCGCCGTAGCGACCGTAATTGGTGCCGCGTTGATCGCGGCTCCGGCTCAGGCCCGATTTGGCGGCGGTGGCGGCTTCGGCTTCCATGGAGGCGGCTTCGGCGGCTTCCGCGGAGGCGGCTTCGGCGGCGGGTTTGTTCGAAGTTCCGCCTTCATCGGGCGACCGGGTTTCATCGGGCGACCGGGTTTCATCGGACGGCCGGGATTCGTCGGGTGGCCGGGATACTTTCCTGGCCGTCGGTTCGCGTTCTTTCCTGGTCGCCGCTTCGGAGGGCCGTTCTTCGGCGTCGGAGCGATCGGCGTCGGAGCGATCGCTGCCGCCAGCTACTCATCGTGCTGGACCTGGGTGCCAACCGCTTTCGGATGGCAACGCGTCTGGGCGTGCAATTCCTCCTGGGGCGGGGGTTGGGGCGGGGGTTGGGGTTGGGGCGGGGGCTTCGGCGGATACTGAGCGCCCGAGGTGCGACAACGCCAACTGAGATCGTGCGCCATCGCGACGGCTGCCGCGCGTTTCGCTTCAGCCTCGGATCAGGGCCAAGCCTCTTGGACTTTAATCCGCATCGGGGGGGCTCGTAGCCAATGCATTTGCGTTGAGGAGCTATGACGCGCTCACCCGATAAAGTCGCGCCGTCTCCCGACAGGAGGTGCCCGCCGCTAGTCTAGCGCGAAGATCGTAGTCTAACAACTCCCTTCTCCTAAACTGGCGGCTCGCACATGGTCCTGACGTCGTGGCCAAAAGGTCACGCCCAGTCCGATCAAAAATACAGCGGCCAAGCTTATAAAAAGTACAGACTGCTTGAACCAGGCAATCGCAGGGACGGCAAAAGCCATAGCAAGACCCAGAAAGCAGATTTGGACGGACAGAAGATGAAGTCCGGCAAGAAACGTTCCGAGTGCCAGCAACATCAAAAGCACAAGGCTGGTGGCCGGCGAAGGCAGGAGCTGCTGAACACCGGACAATAGCATGATGTTCATCGTGACCAAAATGGCCACCCAGTGCGCCGCCTGTGTCCACATTAGCCGAAAGCGAGCCTGCCTTTCGTCGGTCTTTGCCCATTCCGTCGCGACGCAGACAACTCCCGTCGTCAGAGCCAAAAACTCCCAAAATCCAACAAGCGGCTGGTGCGAAATGTTTGTGTAAGCCACCCCCGCAATTGCCAGCGCCAGTACGGCAATGTAAGGCAACTGCCGATACAAAAACCCCGCTCTGCTGGAATGGCCCGGGGAAATGTCTGCGCTTTGCGTCAATTTAGTTTCGCTCATCGACGATCCACTCCTTAATCGCCAACTCCTTCGCCTTAGTTTTGCGCTTGAAGACTTTGTCAATGCTCGTCATTCGTCTCTCTTTTTCAACAGCGTAGCGCTCGCCATCAATGCAGCCTGTTCTACCAGCCATGGGCAGTGAACTTGCCGCTCACCTAACCGACCGCAACGTGGATTTTTCCCTCGGTCCTGTCGCGTATCATCGGAATGAACGCGATGGTCGCCGCTTGGCCTTTCGTGAGGCGGCACAGATAGCATAGCTCCGACAGGCCCGGCGCGATTCCAGCCAACTCTCTCGGCGGTCTTTGAACTCGACAACATTACCACGCGAACGCGGCTCTCGCGATGTTGGACCTAGGGCCAACTGGACGTGTTCTTATGCTCGAAGATGACCGGACCGCGATGGGGTCGCGGCTCCGCCGGTCGGTCAGGGGGCATGAAAGCCATTTTGCAACCGGCCCGCCGCCTCAATGGCCGCTCTGGGTCGACACCGTTGAAAAAGGGGTTTGATGGACATCTCTCAGCGACGTTGATTCAAGGCCAGCGTCGAACGAGCAACATCAATTCAAAAATCCATCTGCTCGAACTCGATTGCTTCAGATTCCTAATTCTACGGCTCCTTTTTGGAACCCTTTTCAACAGCATCGGTCACAAGCGGCGGTGCTGGCCTTGGCCGCCCGCTGTTTAGCTCTCCCCAACCGCAGACGCAGCGCTGCGCCGCGGCGAACAGCCGGACCATGCCAATACCGGCCATTGCGGCCCCTATCGCGTGGAGAGCAAGGGTATAGCCTCAACGTCGAGCTGCTGGCGGGGCTCGCCCAATTGCCGATCATTGCAATGTGCTGCAACATGCCGTCGGATGGTCAACGGACTTTCATCTTCTCAATCCATCGGCGCACGCACTTTGTGCGTTCGGGTATTCAGAACTTCGAGGAGGAATACAATGAACCGTTGCAGCATTTTCGGTGTCTCCGCGATCGTGGTGTTGGGACTTGCCGTAATTCCAGGCGGCGCCATCGCCCAACAAAGAATGCTCAAAGAGCAACATATCGCCACGCCAACGCCGGAAGGACGGCAGGAGCTCGCACCCTCGGGCAAGCTTCGCGTCGGCGTTTATCCCGGCAGCCCGTTTTCGATGGTTCGCGACCCCGTGTCGGGCGAGATGATAGGCATCGCAGTCGAGCTCGGCAAAGAGCTCGCGATGCGGCTGGGCGTCCCGTACCAGCAGGTGGAATTCCGCAGCCCCGCAGAAATCTATGAGGCACTGAAAGCCGGACAGATCGACATGACGATCGCCAACGCGACACCCGCGCGCGCGGACCAATTTTCGTGGTCGCCCCCGCTGATGCTGATCGAGCTCGGATTCCTGGCCGCTGCAGGTTCGCCGGTCACCACCCCGGCCGACGTCGACCGGCCTGGCGTGCGGATCGGCGTGACGCAGGGCGGCACCATGAACAGCGCGCTTGCGCGCGAATTGAAGAACGCCACCGTAGTGCCGGCCGCGACGCTGAAGAACGGGATCGAAATGCTGGCACAGCACAAAATCGACGCGTATGCGACCAACAAGGCCAACCTGTTCGCAATGTCCGATGCCCTGCCCGGCTCGCGCGTGCTCGACGGGCGATGGGGGCTCGAGCATCTGGCGATCGCGATCCCGAAAGGCAGCGACGCGGGATTCGCTTACATGCGCACGTTCGTCGAGGACGCGAAATCCGAGGGGCTGGTCGCCCGCGCGGCCGCGCGGGTGGCGCTACGCGGCGTCGCCGCGGAATGAGGGCAACGCGCGGGCGTCGGCACAACTTGGCCTGCCTCCCGGTTCTGCCGTAGCGTGAGCCGCAGAGAAGGTCGACATGGAGTACTGTGCTATCCGCCTGAACTCTTCAGGCAGCCTGCTCGCGGCTGGCGTGCTGCGCTTGGGACTTTGGCCGAAACCGTCCGAAACCGGACGGCGGCAGCGATCGGCGCAATCCGGGCGCCGAGGCCGGGAGCGTGTTGGACCAGAGTCCAATATGGGTGCGAACCTTGGCCGGCTAACATCGTTTCGGAGGCTCCGTAGACCGGCAATAGCCGAGCGTCCCGGGATTCTTGCCGGAGGGACTTGTGGCAACTAACCGTGCACCGCGACCGTAAATTTCTGATTTCGTACACGGGGACCGCCGTGCCGCCCGACGCATGGAGTGCAGCCGCGCCGCGGCCCGGAAGGAAACCACGCAATGGAAACCGCACATGGATTCCTCAATTTTGATCGCGCTGAACGACGTCGAGCTGACACAGCGCAATGAAGGCGTATATCAACCGGTGACACTGCATCCTCTCCCCGCGCTTGATCGACCGAACCGATCGCAGGTTTCAATTGAAGTTGGAGAAGAGCTTTTCGCGGGCGCCGGCCAGCTCGCGAGGGGGCACCATGGAGCCTAAGCAATCCCCAAAAGAAGAAGAGCTTCTTCGAGAATTTGCCAACTGGCTTCCGGTCCTGGTGCTGGGATTTGTCGCTCTGATTTACATGGCATTTGCCTGGCAGGTAGACCGCGCCAGGACTTCCGGGGAGCAGCTATTTACAAGTCGGCAAAACACCCAAGCCAACCGAAACTCGGACAGATAACAAGACGATTGGCGGAAAGGCCCGCGGCAGCGCCCGTACCTAAGTGGTCAAGCCGCGTCGGCCGCAAGCGCGTCCCAGAGATCCAGCTCCCGGCTTGATGTTACGGCGGCGGATCGGATTGATCTTGCGTGAGATTCAAGATGAACGCCATCACGTCGCTGAAGGTCCAAGACGGTGTGTCGTCGCCGGGCTCGAGGTCGAGCGGGGGCGCGGAAGCCGGCGCAGCCTTCGTCGTGACGGTTGTCCGGCCGTCGATCTCATCGTCGATCCGCCCGATCATGTAGGGAAAGAACGGGTTGGAAGAGACACGAAGCAAGGCGTCTAGACTGGCCACCAACACGTTTCGCTCTCCGCGCGGAGCCAAATCGCCGAGGTTGATGCCGAAGCTCTCCGTCGGATCGGGCTCCAATCCATACAGAGCATCACTCACCGGGAACGGCAATGCGACATGCGAAAGCGAATAGAGGCCCGCCGGATAGGTCAACCCTATTGCGCGGGTACGCTCGGTCATCTCGTCAGCCTCGGTAGTCCGCTCTACGGCTTCGTTACTGTCATCGTCGGCATTCGTGATAATCGTCGTTCGGTAGCGTCGTGCTCCGGCGGGTAGCAGCCGCGTCAACGCCGTGTCGGCGGAGCGGCGCAGAAGCGGACCGAACTTGACGGTACGGTTCACATCGAACAGCACGAGCTCGCTGCCGTTCGACGGAAGGCGACCATACAATGCCGAAACAATAGCGGATGTGCTGACCGTGTAATCCATGACGGATTGGAAAGTCATGATCGGCGCCAAACTTGCCAGCTGACCGGCGCGGCCGTAGCGTTCGATCTGCTGCTGCAAGGCTCTGGTCAGGCGATACGATTGACGTGCACCATTTACCGGAAAGGAATTGTACTTGAACGGATTGAATTCCGGCAGCACGCTGAGCCAAGCGGACTTGTCGAACGCCGGAAAAACAGAAGGCAAGCCGGCGAGCCCGGCGAATCGCGCAAAGCGCGTGATGCCTATCATGGGCGAAATCAACACTATGCGGTCAGGCCGCGCCTGCTGCGGATCGGCGATGGCGTCGAGCGCATATTTGAGCGCGAGCGCGCCGCCGTTGGAGAACCCGACCAGATGCAGAGGCGACGACGGCGCCGTGCGCCGTCGCGCCTCTCTGACCGCAAGCCGCGTAGCTGCCGACCAGTCTTCCCATTCGACGTCGGTCAGGGCGGCCGGAACGGTGCCGTGACCAGGTAGCCGGATCACAATTGCGACAAAGCCGTGGTCACGATAGGCTCTTGCAATATGGCGCTGGCTGTAGGGTGAGTCCGTCAATCCATGCAGGAGCACCACCGCACCGACCGGAACTCCCTCGGGCTCCAGCACGTACGAGCGGTTGAAGTCCTGCGAAAAGTGTTCTGGATACACTGGGCTTCCGTCAAAATAACGGTTCAACGGAACGCGGTCGGCCGGATCGAGCTTCTGAGTCACCTCGGTTCGAAGGGACTCGAAAATCCTGGCTTCCTCCGCGAGATACTGGCTCCAATCGGCGCCATCGAGTTGCTTCGCTCGCAATTCATGCGGCACATAGGTGTGCCAGCGAGCAAGAGGCGGGCCGCGTTGAGTGTCGTACACACGAATCGAAAGCAAGGTCACCGCGACAACGCCCAGCAGGATCAAAGCTCGCTTCATTCCCTTGACGATCTTGGCTCGCATTTTCCGCCCATTGTGTGGTTGCGCGGCAGATGGGCACGCAGATCGGCATGCTCTCCGTCCTCAACTATATCGACCATCCTTCAGCAGTGATAGTGCGCCCCGACCAAGCGCATAGTCCCAGATACGTCCTGCGACGCTTTGCGATACGCGCGGGCCGGTGACACCTGTTACCTCGTCGAGCGGGCGTCAGGCGTACCGGGCATGGGCGTCCGCGTTTCGATTGCTGCGCCCGGAGGGCCGACACCAAGATCGAGGCGAATACGCACGGCTTCCGCGCGATGCGTAATATTGATACCATCCACGGCAAATTGAGAATTATCGGCGGAATGTTGGTTCACCATGACGCTCGGCACGGCAAAGCGAAATGGGCCTCTCCTTATCTTCCTCGGCCTGATGGGGGCGTCACTCGCCGCATTGCCGGCGCTGCCGACGATCTTGCAGGACCAGGGCTATCATCAGTTCGCCGACGTGCGCGTCTTGCTCGGCATTCCGAACGCCTGGAACGTCATCTCCAATGTTCCATTCATCCTGGTCGGCGCCGCAGGGCTCGCGCGATGTCGTGTCCATGCCGCGAGCGCCGTCATCTTTTTTGGAATCTTTCTGACCGGCTTTGGCTCGTCCTACTATCACTGGGCACCGAGCGACGGCACCTTGTTTTGGGACCGGCTGCCGATGGCGCTTGTCTTTATGGCAATCCTCGCCAGTGCGGTCGAGGAGCGCGTCGACGCTACAGCGGGTGCCATTCTCCTGTGGCCGCTGCTCCTGGTCGGCGTTTTAAGCCTGCTGCTGTGGCGCTGGACCGGCGATCTGCGGCTGTATGGCTGGGTGCAGTTTTTTCCTGGTCTGGCATTGCCATTGATGTTCTTGCTGCTTCCGCCGAAATACACCGGCACGCGTTACTGGATCGTTGCGGCGGCACTCTATGCGCTCGCCAAAGCGTTCGAGCAATTTGACGGTGCGATCTATTCGATTGGACATTTCGTGAGCGGGCATACGCTCAAGCACCTCGCTGCGGCCGCCGCCTGCGTGGCTATCCTGAGACATTTCCACACCCGCCGGCCGATCGCATGAGCGCGCCGCCGCAGGGTCGGGCGGGAAGCCAGACGTCCGCGAGTGTCCGTGAACCGCCGCTTAATTCTGGAGGCTAAAGGCGCGGCCTACACACGGATGCTTCATCAGCCTGCCGGTGCCGCGTTTGACGAAATTTCGTGTTTCAGATCAAAGTGTCCGCACAAAACGCCACAACAGATCCAGCGTCCTGGGTTTCACGCAGGTACAATTCAGACGCCCTCGAGATGATGCGGTCAATTCCATTTCTCAGCGCGTCGCACGCCCCGTCGGCATCGCTTAGATCAGCAACACGACTTTACCGTACGTAGGAAAGTGGGTACTGTCACGCGTAGTACTGTCATGCCGGGTTGCGGGTTTAATTGATAGCCTGCCAAATGGGGAGCTCACATGGCAACATTCAACGGCGAATTCAACAAGGCTGATCTAAACCGTCGATCTGTTCTCGGACTTGCAACTGGGGCTGCGATTGGGGCAGCGACAACATCTGTTTCGCAGCCTGTTGCAGCAGCCGTGCTTCGATCAGATGTTGTAATGATGGACGCCATCGCTTTGTCGAGTGCGATTCACACGCGGCAGCTCTCCTGCGTCGAAGTGATGACCGCCTATCTCGATCACATCGACCGGCTCAATCCGAAAGTAAACGCCATTGTTGCGCTCGAGGACCGCGCCAAACTGCTAGCGCAGGCACAGGAGCGCGATGCGCAACTTGCTCGTGGCAAATCCATGGGGCCTCTTCATGGTTTTCCGCACGCGGTAAAGGATCTCCAGCCCGTTAAAGGCATACGTTCAAACTCAGGGGTCGCCGATCCTGAAGGACTTTATTCCAGCCTCCGACAGCTTGATGGTGGATCGACTGCGTAAAGCGGGGGCGATCATCATCGGCAAGACTAACGCACCCGAATTCGGGCTGGGATCACACACCTACAACCCCGTCTACGGGACAACGCGTAACGCCTATAACCAGGCGCGCTCGGCTGGCGGGAGCAGTGGCGGAGCCGCCGTCTCGCTCGCGCTCCGGATGTTGCCCATCGCGGACGGCTCGGATTATGGCGGCAGTCTTCGAAACCCGGCCGGTTGGAACAACGTGGTTGGCTTTCGGACGAGTATCGGCCGCGTGCCGAACGACGCGCGGGATGTCTGGCTCCCTTCCATCAGCGTGACCGGGCCGATGGCGCGCAACGTGGCCGATTTGGATTTGTTGCTGTCCGTGCAAGCCGGCTACAACTCCCGCGCGCCGTTAGCCATGGAGGGAGGCGGAAGGATATTCCAGGTGCCGCTAGAAAAGGCCTTCAAGGGAAAGCGAATCGCGTGGGCTGGCGACTTCAAGGGATACACGCCATACGAGCCGGGCGTGCTCGATACTTGTAAGGGCGCGTTGAAGGTCTTCGAGAACTCTCGGCTGTGTCGTTGAAGAGGCGCAGCCGGATTATTCGCTCGATGCGGTTTGGCGTGCCGCTCTCCGCATTCGCGGCTGGCAGCAAGGCGGGGCGATCTTCGGGTTTTACAACGATCCCGCAAAACGTGCTCTTCTCAAGCCAGAGGCGATCTATGAAATCGAGCTCGGGCTAAAGCAGTCCGCTTATGACATTACTGCTGCATCTGTGGTTCGCTCCGAGTGGTATCAGGCTGTGCGCCGCTTCTTCGATCAGTACGACTATTTCATCGTTCCGACCGCGCAGGTATTCCCATTCGATGCTGATCTCCATTGGCCGCAGGAGATCGCCGGCCACAAAATGGAAACGTACCACGAGTGGATGAAGGCCGTACTTCTCGTTTCCATGTCTGGCTGCCCGGCTTTGGCGGTACCAGCCGGCTTTGGTGGCGATCAAAATCTCCCGATGGGCATTCAGATCATCGCTCCCAATCACCGCGAGATCGATTGCCTTCAGTTGGGGTATGCGTATACGACGGCAGCAAACTGGACCAACTCAAAGCTACCTTCGCTGCTTAGTTGACGGTTCGGACGTTGGTCCTGTCCGCCATCGCCAAGGGACACGGCGAGGCCGCCGAGCTTTGGCCCCGGGTGACGGCGCTCGGCGCCGAGCGCCGCGCGATCGAGGTGAAACTTGCCAATGAGCCCTCGAAGATGATTGCGCTCGACCCCGCCGCGCTCGCTCATTATGAGGCGTAGCTCGAGCGGCTGCAGGCGGCGATCGCGAAGGGCATCACCCGCGGCAACCCCGACTATGCCCAGGCACTCCGCGACCTGGTCGAGACGGTGACGGTGCAGCGGGACCCGGCCGACCGGGCGGCGTCGAGGTCACGATCGCCGGCCGGCTCGATGCCCTGCTCGGCGAAAAGGCCTTCCCGAACGGGGGCCCGGGCGGCGGTGTGCGGAACTCGGCTTCTAATCCTTCGCAAGACAATGGAGTTGCAGGTGGGAAAACGAAGACCGAAGGTCTCGGAAAGCCAGCGCTCCCAGAACCCATGTTGGCGGAGCAGAACACAGCGGGGAAGCCGCAAGTCGATGCACTTGCAGATATTCAAGAGGAGCTATTCTCGAAGCTGCATCATGCGAATCTCAGATGGATGAACACCGTTCAAAATCGGGCCGATCTTGCATCCGAATTTACCGCTAAGCTAACGGCGGCTCGGTCTGTCCGCGAAACGGTGTCAGCCTGCCAAGAGTGGGTTCGCCAACGGATGGAAATGGCTGAAGAGGATGCGAAGCAACTCTGGGCGGATTCCGAGGCGTTCATGGATACTGCCGCGCGATTGGTCTCCAATTGGGGTTCAAATCGTAGGACCAAAACCTGACCGATGTTCTCTTGCTGACAATTCTGTTCCAGTTTGAACTGCCCGCTACACCGTTTCAATGCCACCGGAGTCAGTGAGAAAGCACAGTGGTCCGGTCTGGTTGTCAGAGAAAGCAGCTGCGGTAAGCGGTCCGCCCATTACAGCTCCCGTATCAAGGTTGAGCCGATGGCGGCGAAGGTCGGGCCGTCGAGTGTTTGTCGGCGTGTGACCGTGGACGATGAGACGCCCGGGATCGATGGAATCTGCGAGGGTGAGAAATGGCTCTCGTATCCATGTCAGCACGTCGGGAAATTGCTTGTCCAACGGGCGTTCAAGATCAACACCGGCATGGACGAAGAAGCGGCGTCCATCATCCAAACAGGTCGATAGACCTCGTAGCCAGGAAATCACGTCTTTGGGGATATCCTCCGGTCGGCTCACTCCAAAGCTTTTCAAGGTTGGCAGCCCACCGTTTGATATCCATCGGTCATATGAGTGCGAACCTCGGCACGCGAGCAGGAGCATTTCCTCATGGTTTCCACGAAGACAGGTAACTTGGCCCGGGCACTCCTTCTGCAATGATATCAATCTGGCGATTACCGCCGCGCTATCGGGGCCACGGTCCACGTAATCCCCAAGGAAGACAAAGCGACGTTGACAATTCCCATTCCAGTTTTGGCAAGCGTCCAAGAGGCGCGCGAGCGCAGCGTCACACCCGTGAACGTCGCCGATTGAGAATGTGTAGAACGTCATATGATGGTTTCATGTTTGAGCAACTGCGGCATGCGCAACCTGGACGCCGCTTTACTTCGGTGTTTTGATGGCCTTTTCGCCAAGTTAACAGGATGGGTCAGCGATTGTGACCATTCGATGACGATGGGGCAATCCGTATGTTGGGTTTGGCTTCAATTGTGCTTACCGCGAGTTTATAATGGTTTTCCTGTCGCGTGTAGTATGCTTAGATTTTGATGAGGCCTTCCGTGACTGAATTCACTGATCGAATTGTGCAGATTTTGTCGGAGTGCCCGTATGGCCTAACGGCGCGCGAGGTCGCCGATAGACTGGGAATGTCGTCTCGAAATGTGAGTTCTCAGCTAAGCAGGCTTGCGGCTTATGGCATTATCAAAAAGACGCGCGGCAGAACCGTCGCCGCCGGTGCAATGACTGGCATTTTTTCCATGCGACCGAAATCGATCAGTTCGAGTCGCGCCACCGAGTCGACGAAATAGAACTGCTTGTGGGCCTGTCCAGGCTCTCCGCTAAGGATTCTCAGTATCAGCGGAAGTCAAAGAACTGGCCACAATCTTGAGGTTCTGCTCGCTGAGCCGATAACTGGATCGTCAGACACCTTCCAATGGCATCCTCATTGAACCAGCCCGCGAGATTTACGACGACTTCGTCTGTATCGGACTGGTTCAGCTGCTTATAAAGATTTAGAAGCAATTCACGCTTGATGTAGAGTCTGCCGATTGCATCTGGCGATTTCGGCTTGGTTTTGTCCTTCGGTCGCAATTTTCCGAGTGATAGGTTTCTATTGGGCTTTGATTTCGTCACGTGATCGTTCCTTTTCTTATTGTTTTTAAGTGACGGAAGTGGCGCTATTGATGCGGTCATTGTTTAAATCGCTTCCTTTTTCTCATTCATTGTCGTCCTCCGTCCGTTTGAAATCGCCGAAGGTGAAAAAGCGTCGGAAGGAAAGCTTCGCCCTAGGGCGTGTACTCGCAAATCCAAGCGGCTTGGATCACGCGTTTGATGTCCGCTATGCCCCTGAAAAGCGGCGCGAAAGCGGACGTCGTCCGAGGTCTGGGTCGGGCCAGGAACGGACATCTCCACCAGTCCGAGTCCTAACCGGTATGATTGCCCCGGCGGAACCCTGTGGCTGCCGGTGTCACTGTGACGAGCGTCACGCTAAAGCGCTCGACGTTGTTGCCGCTGGCGTCGCAGCCGGGCGCACCACAGGAAAATCCCGACCGACTACCTTGTCGAAGTCGAAGCCAAGTGGGAAGTCGCCTCGCGAGCTGGGGATCGCCTTCGATTGACAGCGTTTTGCCCTCCACCCCATGCCAAATCGCATGGCCCAGATAGACCGCCACGAAGTCGGCGATCTTTCCGCGAAAAATCAGATCGATTGGAAAGCCCGGATCCTTGACACATATATCGACGCCCGAGCGCTCCAGAAGTAGCCACATGATGCGAAACTTGGTCCAACTCGCTGGTACGCCGGAAAACTCGAAACGTACGACAACGCGATGATCCGGCAGCGCGCCTAAATCGGCGCGCTTGCGGAAGCCCCACATTAGGAGACTTGGATCGAGGTCGTCAGGCTTGAGCCGGTCGCGCGCATGTACCAACCCCCAATGACCGAGCGCACTCACGACCGAGCGAAAGGCGTCGCCCGCCGGCGTCAGCAAATACTCATGGCCGATCCCATCGTCGCGGAGCCGTCGCTCGATAATCCCGTGATCCTCAAGTTCCCGCAAGCGAGTGACCAGCACGGCGCGTGATATGAGCGGCACGCCACGATGGATGTCGTTGAAAGTGCGCATGCCCGCCATAAGTTCGCGCATGACGAGCGGTGTCCAGCGAGTGGCAAAAATCTCGGATGCCTTCGCGATCGGACAAAATTGCCCATAACCTGTTTGCATGGCTGACATTGAACCACGTCCGGGCGTGCGCAGCCAGTTCGAAAAACAGACTTGTTGGGTAAGCACACCGCGCCCATACTGAACATATCAGACCTTGTATCTCACCGGCCGATACGACAGTGTCCCTGTCGTATCGGCCGTTGACCGCCAGCGGGCGGAAGGGAAAACACTATGACTAAATCTTCGATCTGCATCGTCGCCCTAGTGTCGGTTGGCCTTGCGCTAGCCACAGCGACGGGTGCCGCGATGGCGCATCACTCGTTTGCGATGTTTGACACCCAACATCCGATTGAAATCTCGGGCACGGTGAAGGAGTTCAGGTTTGTCAGCCCACACTCCGTGCTGATAGTGGTGGTGAAGGGTCAAGACGGAGTCGTTACGACTTGGACTCTCGAAAGCCCGCCGCCAGGCATTATGGCGCGACAGGGGGTGACCGCCAATAGCTTTAAGCCCGGCGATTTGTTCAAGGGCATGATCAATCCGCTGCACAGCGGTGAGGCGGGCGGCTCCTACTTTCCGCCTCAGGTCAATTTATCCAATGATGTTTCGATCGCCGCGCCCAAATAGCGCCGACATTTCCGTGGGCCCGACAGAAATGGGAGGAGAGGATGCCGTTTCGAAGCATGATGGGTTGGGCGATGGCCATCGCTGTGATCGCGGGGCCAGTTGCTGCTCAGCAGCTGTTTGACGAAAGCAAATATCCCGCGTTCGAGGGCCAGTGGATCAGAATCGGGCCTATCGAAAGATACGACCCGACCAAACCTCCCGCCCGCGGACAACAAGCACCTCTCACACCGGAGTATCAGGCGATTTTCGAGGCCAATCTCGCCGAGGTGGCCAAAGGTGGATTCGGAGACGATCCGGTCTATACCTGCATCCTGGAAGGCATGCCCAGGGCAATGAATCTCATATTGCCGATGGAATTCGTCATCAAACGCAACACCACGTACATCCATATGGAATACCTGGGCATGATTCGCCGCATCTACACAGATGGTCGCGATTATCCGAAAGACGAGGCACCGTCCTGGATGGGTTATTCGATCGGCAAATGGATCGAGGACGGTAACGGCCGCTACGCCGAACTTGAAGTCGAGACCCGCAATTTAAAAAATCCGCGAACTTTCGACAGCAGCGGCTTGCCGCTGCACAAGGATGGCCAGACGATCGTCAAGGAGCAATTCTACCTGGACAGGGCGAACGCGGACCTGCTGTATGACCAGGTTACGACTTACGACCACGCGCTCACCCGACCATGGACGGTCACGAAGACCATGCGCCGCGAACCCAAGCCGATCTGGGTCGAGTCCGTCTGCGCTGAGAACAACCTCCAGGTCAACATCGGCAACGAGCACTACATGCTGAACGAAGTGGGCGAGCTAATGCCCGCCAAGAAGGACCAACCACCACCGGATTTAAGGCATTTCAACCAACCAAAGAAATAAGCGGGCGGAGACTGTCAATCCAGATCGCGTGACTGCAGAAGATGATGAGATGGGGCCTCCGCCCTATGGCTGCGCGGTTATGTCCCCGTTCCGCGTGAAGAAGTCGCGTAACCTTCCGCTCGGATCGGATTCCCAGCCGGACGGGACACGGGGCGAGCACGCACGTGACCGCTCTGGGTCAACAACGGCTATGCTCTGATGGAGCAAAACGAGTCCGCTTCGCCCCTGATAGCCGACCTAGCGCGGACATTCCGGAAGGTCGCAAACGGGCCATTTGCAGGCGCTCGCGCTTGCAACAAAGTCGAACCCCGCGTCCATTGTTGGCTCTGCTTCCCCCCGTGCCGGAAAAAGGGCTTAGTTGAGGCCCCTTCTTGACGCTGGCGTGAGCGGGAACGACGATCGATTGGGGGCTACAACATGCGATTGCCCGACTGTCATAATTTCCATGATTTTCGACAACTGGCTAGGCGACGGCTGCCAAGTCCGATCTTCCATTACATCGATGGAGCGGCGGACGACGAGGTGTCCTATCGCCGGAATACGGCAAGCTTTGAGCGTTGTGATCTCGTGCCCAATGTTCTGCGCGGGGCTCAGGCTGTTGATATTTCAGTCACTGTCATGGGCCAAAAACTTGCAATGCCTTTCTATTGCTCTCCTACCGCGCTACAGCGCCTGTTCCACCATCGGGGCGAACTGGCTGTCGCAGCTGCCGCGGCAAAATTCGGTACAATGTTTGGCGTATCTTCACTCGGCACGGTCAGTTTGGAGGAATTGCGCAAGGCGCACGATACGCCACAGGTTTATCAATTTTATTTTCACAAGGACCGCGGTCTCAACCGCGCCATGATGCGACGCGCCAAAGAGGCTAACGTCAATATAATGATGCTGACCGTGGATAGTATCACTGGCGGCAATCGCGAGCGCGACCTACGCTCCGGGTTTTCCATTCCGTTAAGGCTGACGCTCGGTGGAATGCTCCAGTTTGCGATCAAGCCAACGTGGGGCATCAATTACCTCACCCGTGAAAGCTTCAAACTGCCTCAGCTAGACCAGCACGTCGACATGAGTGGCGGGGCCGTATCGATCGGCCGGTATTTTACCGAGATGCTCGATCCTTCCATGAATTGGGACGATGTGGCTGAAATGGTTCGGATATGGGATGGCCAATTTTGTCTCAAAGGAATTATGTCGGTAGCGGATGCGAAGCGCGCGGTCGAGATAGGCTGTACCGGCATCGTAGTGTCGAACCATGGTGGTCGGCAGTTAGACGGTTCGCGAGCACCCTTTGACCAACTGTCCGAAATCGTAGACGCCGTCGCTGATCAAATCGACGTGCTTATGGACGGAGGAATCCAGCGTGGAACGCACGTCCTAAAGGCGCTTTCGCTTGGGGCCAAATCCGTTGGAGTCGGGCGCTTCTATCTCTTTCCCTTGGCGGCGGCTGGTCAAGCGGGCGTTGAACGGGCGCTTGGCCTAATGCGGGCGGAGATCGAACGGGGAATGAAACTCATGGGCTACACAGCGATTGACCAACTGTCACGCGACAATCTGCAATTCAGATAGTTGTTTCACGGTCGTTATCGTTGTGAGAGTGTCCCATCGGCGTTGTTGCGGCGTAGCACCGTCGAAGGTCGGCTCAGGGGTCATAACCCGTAATCCTAAGACCGGGTAAATGTTTTCCGGTCGCCCCCGAAAGCGGACTCAACCGACAGCCACCCGCCCCAATCTGCCACATTGGGAACCGTGACAGAGCGGCGTCTCCTCGTTCATCATTCGAAGTATGAGGAGAAAACTCGCACCGAAGATCATCGAATATCTGAAAGCCCCGGGTCCCAAGCGCCTCGACGTATGGGACACAGTCCTACAAGGCTTCGGAGTGCGGGTTTCCCCAACCGGGCGTAAGGTCTGGTTCGCTGTCGTTCGTTGCATTGGTCGCCAAAAGCGGGTCACGATCGGCACCTACCCTGCCATTTCCCTGGCCGAGGCGCGCGATCAGGCGCGCAAAGTCATTCGCGACGCTCAATTGGGCGTCGTCGAGCAGCCACCGGCCCCAGCCGCGCTGACATTCGGCGAAACCGTTCCCCTCTTTATCCGGTTGTATGCGGAGCCGAAGAACCGGGGTTGGAAGGAGTCCGAAAGGCTCCTGGGCAAGTTCCAGGCGCTTTCGGCCAAGCAGCATTATTGACCAGGTGCGAGGTATCTGGGAGTGTGCAAAAAACAGCATCGGGCCAAAGTTGGTTCTGGGACTGAAAAGACCTAGTTCGCGCAGGCCACTGCAAGGCCCCGCGGGAGGTCACCAACCCAGACCGGGTAATTCAATTGGGCTTGATGAGCTTTGGAGCGGGGCCGGTGAAGTCAACCCGATACTCCGAATGGAGTTTGTGGATTGATTCTGGCGCCACAAGTTCATCGGGAACATCAATTTCGTGCTCATGGCCGCCTTCCACATCGATCCGAACCTTAGAAGGAGCATCCTTCCCTCCTGATGTGGGACGGAAAGTCGCAAGAATCTTGCCCGACCGATCGGCGTAAACCTTCAGTTTCATTTACAACTCCCCAAATCAAAATATTCGAAACACCAGAACCAAAATTATTGCCGCGATCACGCTGCTGTCCCGATTTCTCCGAATCCAATGATCGTAAAATTCGAATCACCGGGACCATCGTTCGTCATGTCGAAGAAATATGTCACACTTAACCCGTCAGTGTTCCGTATCGCGCCGTAAGCGGTAACCCTAAGAGTGTTGGCTTAAATCGGAGGTCCGATGTTGCTGATGAGCTGCAAGGGTTCTGCATACTGAACCCCATGATCGTCTCCCCACCAGTAAAAAATCTTCCGGACGCACCCGCACTCAGAGTAAAGCTGCCCGCACTCCATGCCATCTGCGCGCCTCATCGACAGTGTGCCTTTTCGAGTATAGGTTGAGTTATGGTCAAGGCGCAAGGGCTGCTGGCCACCGCGGGAGCTCGGAGCCGTCAACAAATCTCATGCCGTCGCAATCGCGCTGCGAAGGAGCATTATCAACGTGCGGCTTCCTGCAATCGCGGAAGCGGCACGTTCCGGACGAGATTGAACTCAACCGACAGACGTGGAACTGTGTCGCGCACATCGATCCCTTCGGCGAAATTGCTGCGTTGCAGCGATGCACCCTTCTGGCCCGAAGCGGCGGTGTCGGCACTCTCCAACCATTTCCGCTATTGAAGGTAGACCGGCCGTGCTTGCCTGGTGCCGTCTATGGCTTTCTGCCGGCGATGAGATAGCCGATACCGCCTCCCGAGTCGGCGTATGCCCGGTTAGCGATCGCTTTGTCGAACTTGTCCCTGCCGCCAATGGCGACCGACCACAGCACATCGAACTCAGCGTCTCGACCACCGCCCGCGAGGAAATATCGATGCGTGTCCTCGCGGCTCCAAATCCAAAAGTCGCGATGCTTGCGGTCCGCGCGCTCTTCGAGCTCGGCGCGCTGTTCGGGGCTGTCGTAGGGCGGTAAGAAGACGTGCACCTTGTCGTTCAGATAGACGCTGACATTGATGAGGTTACGTTCGGCGAAGAGGCCAGGGACGAGGTCCCCGATTGAATTGTTGCCCTCGCCCAGGGCGACCTTGCCGCGCTCACAGATGAGTTGGAGCCGCACGCGAACCATAATCTCGTCCACCGGATCGTGGAAACTTAGCGAGTCAAAGGTGAGGCTGCTTGCAATATTGTTGGGTTCGGCCGCGAGAATGAGCCCGCCTGGGCGTGCAACACGGACCATCTCGTCTACAGCAGCGCCGGGATCTGGTGTGTGGATCAAGACGGTTTGGCAGGTCACGAGGTCGAAGCTCGCATCGGCGAACGGTAGCTCCTCGGCGACGGAGACCCGATAGCTGAAGCGGTCCGCAAGCCCATGAGCAGTCGCACGCGCGGCAGCCTTTTCGACCCAAAGCGGATCGCGATCAACGCCTTGCACGCGCGCTCCGCTCGGCAACACATTCGCGAGCAGCTGACCCCAATGGCCGACCCCACACCCCACATCGAGTACATCTCGCACGCGATCGAACGAAAGTCTTTTGCCCATCAGCTCAAGAAAGTCGAAATTCCACCAATAACCGCGCGTATCACCGAAATACTCGGCCGAGTGGGAATTCTAGGGTGCGAAATTCGTTGGCCATCATGGCTTCCGCTCAGTAACGGGACAAGTGTAGCGAAGCGCTGTGACGCGCGCGACCTTATCCTGCTAATCCAACCAGCCTTCGGGTTGAATTGTAGCGATTGAATGGGGCGCCTCCCGACTTGATGACCGCTCCTGGCCCGCAGCGGCGGTTCGCCGCAGCGCAGGACAGCGCCCGCAATGGACAAGCGGACGGTCGGCGGACGCGGCCCGAAACACCGCTCTTGACCCGATGCAGATCTCGGACTCTGGATTGGGACAGCGACGGCCGCTGCCCCGATTGTCGACTTCCGTTCGCACTGTAGAACTTGTCAGTTCTTATGCACCATGGCCTGAGATTGGCGCCTTGATCGATCGCCTCGAAGTCTGCGACCCCATCGTATTCGATCTCGATCCGGGCGAGGGCGTCGCCTGGTCCGCCATGGGCGGCGGCGCGCGACGTGCGCGAACGGCTCGGGGCGCTGAAGCTTGAAAGCTTCGTCAAGCTCTCCGGCGGCAAGGGCCTGCACGTGGTGCTGCCGATCGACGGCACCGATTGGGACAGCGCCAAGAATTTTGCGCAGGCGCTTGCGCTGGCGATGTTGGCCGACGCGCCGGACCGCTACCTCGCCAAGATCACCAAGTCGCTACGCAAGGGGAAAATCTTCGTCGACTATCTGCGCAACTCGCTGGAGCAGACTTCGGTCGCCGCCTACTCGACCCGGGCGCGCGCGGGTGCCCCGGTCTCGGTCCCGGTCGCCTGGCCGGAGCTCGGCCGCACCACCTCGGCCAACCAGTACACGGTGCTCGATTTGACGAAGCGGCTCGGTCGGCTGAAACAGGACCCGTGGAAGGAAATCGGGCGGGTGCGGCAGGCGCTACCGGAGGCGGCGCAGATAAGAAGCCTCTCGGCGTAGGGTGGGTAAAATTGCCCGGCACTGACGTCAGAGGTTCTTGGCGTCGCGCAATTTTGCCCACGCGATTACATCGCGGATGAGGCCGCGTGGGCAACGCGCAAACCCTAGTTCAAACCTTATTTTACGGGTTGTTTTCAGCCCGGATTGTTGGTGTGGGTCAGAGAAGGTTGCCACCCTTCAATTGGCAATCTGCACAGTGGTCGATGACAGTTCCAATCGCCCGATTCCTATTTCAACGAGTCGCGACGGCACCAACGCTCCGATCTTTGTCGATCTGGACAGCACCCTGCCGGACGCATCCGGTCACATAAATTGTAGCCTCTACTACTGCGGGGATTGGGGCATCAGGAGCAGAGAATCTGATCGCGCGGAACTGACTTCGTTCCAGACATTGCTCCGAAGGTTCCTAGAGTCCGGATAAGACCGACCCCATGCGGACCTTATTGGCTTGGTCTAGCCACCCTTTTTGGTAGCTCGCGCAGTTGGTAAACTTCGAGTAAAGACTAGCACACACGCCGAAATTAATTGAATCAATCTACCGGCGCATGGAGAAACACACATGAAGCGGCTTTTGTTGGCTGTCATCGTTGCGATGGCGGCGAGCGTACCTGCATGGGCTCAATCATCGACGACGACGGGGATGGGCGTCGGCGTTGCCAGATCGACATCGAGGTCGCAGGCGATCTCGGGGCAGGGCGGCACGGGGGTCGGCGTCGGGGGCAACCCTTCGGCGACTATCACCAGCAACAGCACCGTGCCGGCCGACCAGACGGTCAAGAACGTGCCGAGCGTTTTCGCACCGGGCTTGGCCGCGGCCGGGCTCGAAACCTGCCTCGGGTCGGTTTCCGGCGGCGGCGCGTTTGTCGGGACCGGATTCAGCTTCGGCACCACGATCCCTGATCCCGGCTGCGCGGCGCGGCTCGATGCGCGGACGCTGTGGAGCATGGGCCTGAAGAAGGCCGCGGTGGCGCGGCTTTGCCTTAACGGCGACATCTACCGCGCGATGCCGGAGGTTTGCGACAAGTACCTGCCGCCGCCCGCGCCGGGCTATCGCACCCCGCCGCCGATAGCGTCCTACTTCGCTCAATTCGCCCAAGTCGTCTTCCCCACCCGCTACGCGCAGGCGGAAGCCTCCGAGGAACAGTCCTACACCGGCGGCGACATTTGGCTGGTGGAAGGGGCGACCGGCAAGAACCGTCTTTGCAACGACTACGATGTGACCCAGCAGAGCTGCCGTGTCTGGGCTCACACCGTCCACCATTCGGCACCGAAGAAGAAGGCGACGGCGAATGGTGAAACCTCTCACACGGCGGCATTACCCGCCCCGGCACTCGCCGTGGCGGAAACCGAAAAGAAGGAAGAGTCAAAATGAAGAAGCTGTTAATGAGTGTTGCGTTCATCGCTCTGGTGGGAAGCATTCTGCCGGCTGACGCCGCCTCGACGCTTGCCATCGGTGGAGGCCTCAACCTCGGTCACGTTCAGACCACGACCGGGGCGGCCTCGTTCGGCACGGCGGCGGCGGGTTCGCTCGCCAACGGGACCACCACCAACATCGGTGCTGGTTTCGCGGCGGCCTCCCCGGTCGGCGGCATCTCGACCGGCCTCGGAGCGTCTGTGGGTCAGAGCAACGCGGTGAGCGGCGCGGCCTCGATCGGCAACGGCGCGGCCATCACCAGCGGCGTCTCCAACAACATCGGTGTCGGTGTCGGCGGAGGCTTCACCAACGTGCTGCCCTGACGTAGACGACAGCAGCATGGTGGCAAATCTTCGTCACCATGCTGCTGATCGGGTGGGGGTGCGATGTTAGATCTGGTGGAGATGCGAAGGGAAAGAGACACTGCTGTTACCAGAGGCGCGGCGCTTGGTTCGGATACAGCGCGAGATCGCGCATGAACGGCGCTCTGGGTTTCATACAGATCGCCCTATGTTCGGTCCTTCGACAACAATCGGCGGGATTACTTTCAACTCATCCACGGTTCTTCTGCCTCCGTTAAGCCTTTAGAATGCGGCGGCAACAAGCCTCATGTGCAATGGAGCACGGAAGAAGGCATCACCGTCACCTGCCCTCGATGCCTTCGAATGGTAGAGTATTACACCCGAACCGGCAGATAGATGCAGATCGGTATTGTTGCTATACAGACATGGCATTCGCCATCGGTCGACGTTCGCAGTTGCGACCGGGAGAATATCGTGCCATTTCCACCCTGACCGAGAGCGACGATCTCATCACAGCAAACCGGATGACAGTGGTTCTCGGCGCAGCATCTTGAACTGGACCCTATCGACCTGGCGGGAAACCGCCGTATACGGACTTATCACACAAGAAGAAGAACCAAGGGGAACAGCATGAAAATCCTTCTGACTGCGGAATGTTCCGGAAGTGCTGAAATTCGAATGGTTGAAGCGCGTCCGCGAATTCGATGTTGCTCATCCCGGCTGTCTCTTTCAGATCGTCGGTGACACCGCTCGGTCAACCGATGAGATCATCGAAATGATGCATGCCGCCGGGTTTGGCGTCGTCAAGAAATTATCTTGAGCATGATCGCTAACCGGCGCCGCAATCAGGGCTCCTGGTCCGAGAGACCCGATACCCGTGACGAGGGGTAACCCATATGTTTGATACCGTCAACGAGGCGGCGATTGCGCCGGAGCGCAAGGCCGAGAACGGCTCAGGCGGCCGACAGATGACCTTGGGCGAGATGCAGAAGAGCGAGCTCGAAGCGCAACGGCGTGCGGTGGTCGAGCGGATGCGTCAGCGGCACTCGACCGCGGAGCCATCCGATCCGTCGCAGATCGCGCTGGAATGGGCGAAGCTTTTCGCCAGTCTGACCGCATACACGAAGAGACCCCGCCGTTTGGCACTACGCCAAGTCGGTGGGGTCAGTTCATCGACGATTTCAACGCCTTCATCGAGGTCGATGGCGACGACTGGGCGAAAGCCGCCGCAGCGGCGGGCTGGACGACGGCGGACGTCCTCGCGCTCGTGTGGTGTGTCGCCGGCGGCCGGATCGTCGAGGTAGACGAGGCCTCGGCGGTAATCGAGGACCCCGATGGCGCGCGGCGTGTCTTCCTTGCCGGCCGGTGGCGGGAAACAGGAATAACGACGATGCCAGGAGGGACCTCAATGAACCAGCCCGACGACGCTAAGAGCGCAATTGTTCGCGTTGGAGACGGCAGCCCTATTGCGCCGCGAAGATTCGGGTGCAGGATCATCAGGTCGCTAAACTGGACGGCGTTCAGATTATTCCGGGAATGCCAACTCAAGTATTCATCATGACCGGTCGCCGCACCGTTGCTCCTTACGCCCTCAGCCCCCTTATCGATAGTTTCAGCGGTGCGTTCCGTGAAAATTGAGCCGCCGCGAGAGGTCAGGCCCGCAAGGTATTGTCCCGCAAGGTAGCGTCACGAGGACGAAACGAGGCGCGTGCGGGCATCGCCGTTACTGTGCGACAATCGTCCACTGCAGCGAAGGACCGCCTCGGTTCGATTCCGCGCGGAACACTTCCGCATGATATGCTGAATGTGCATTTTGACGGTATTTTCCGAGAGGTTGAGCTTGGAGGCAATTAGCTTGTTAGGAAGACCAAGCTCCAGCGCGGCAAGAACGTGTTTCTCTCGGGGTGTAAGGCCAGCCATGATAGAGGTCATGTCTCTCACGGTGCCGTTAACCTCGTAGTTACAAGCGGGCGCAAGAGAGCCGGCGCATGTGTTTAACATTGCCACAAAGCTCGAAGCTTCATTTGTTTCGGCGTCAATCGATAGTGGTCGGTAGACACCACCTGCAAGAACAAGCCGCAGACCAGCAATCGCTACCTCCACCGGGATCGAGGTCGGAAAAAAACCGCGAGCGCCACGCCAAATCGCCGCAGATACCGTGGCTTCGTCGTTTCGATAGGACAAGAGCGCAACAGGTGCCGACGAAAACGATCTTGTGAGATTCGCCAGATCATTTTCGACGCATGGATCATGGATGGGTTTGTCCCCGATATCGAGCACGACCAAGCAGACATCTCTCGCTAATGCACGGTCCAGATCATCCGTCGTAGCCATTTCGACGATTTCGAATCCAGCAAGCTCCTTCTTGAGGATGCTGAGGATGCAAGTGCGCGCCAGGAGGTGACGTTCAATGATCACAATCACCGACGACTTGAGCGTTCCGTCGCGCTCCGCAGGATTGGCCAAATTGTCCATCAGGCCTCCAGCCTCAGAGACGGGTTGAGCCGCACAGCTAGAGCAAGTCGCTCCGCTAGAGCGATTTCATCAAAGTAGCCCGATCAAATTAAAGATGTGTTTTGCTTTTCATCTACCTGCATGATTTAACGGCCAACGTTCCGGTATCATGTGGCGGCGGTGGGTAATATACGGTGGTGCTAGGTATGATGCGGTGGTCCAATGCTGGGCCACGACAACGTCTTTTTATTTCACGATTCCACGTGGGCCAAAGCCGAATAGGATCAAAGCCCGGTATCATCCCCGAACGAGCTTCGAATTGATATGAAGATCCGCGCCACGGAACGCAGCTACGTCCCAAATTTTCAGGGCCCGTCCCAAAAATGGTGAACGGGGCGAATAATTCGCCTGCAACTACATTCCCTTAGACCGCCGGTCGCCCCAATAATGTTACAGGATTACGCTGACGGAATAAGGTCTCGTCGAGGGCCCTGGCCGTGTTGGCCTCTCGGGCGTTGTGGTCCAACGATGACTTCCTGCGCACAGATGACCCACGACGAAGCTGCGCTCGGTGCCGCCCATCGCATAGATGACCCACCCGGGTTCGCATAGTTGATCCAATGGCGCCGCGAGGGAAAGTCACGGTGGCTGCGGTCGGGGCCGGCGTCGTCTCATCGGCGCCTTCACCGCAGCCCGCCACTCAGACATCAGCGCAAATGCGCCAACGGTGCCCCATCGCCGCGCCACGAATAATATGAGCACGACGTGGTCGTATTAAAATCGGTTACCGGTTCCCTAAAATAGCGGATTTAATTGATAGAGCTCACTTAGCGGTAATGCAAAGACTTTATGTCAAATTGGTCCCATAGGAGGGGACCGTGGCTATCACAACCACGATAATGACGCTCGGGCGGTCAATCGGTATGGTGGGGTTGATCGTCGCCGCTTCTGGGATGCTGCAAGTTACTGGGCAGCCTTTGTTTGATGTCGTCGGCGAGGTAGCGCTCAACTTGGCGGCGGTTCAATCCGAGGCAGAGAAGTTTCGCCGGAGGGCAAGCCTGTTGCGATCAGTCCGTATTCAACAAGAGTTAGCGACTGAGGCACCGCGGGTAACCGCGCCAGCATTTTGAACATTAGTACTGAATTCATTTTCTGCATAATGCCTCGTCCCGAGGCTAGTGGAGCGCTCCCGCCGCTACTGTGGGGGGGCATCGGCGGTCGGGTGATCTCACTGCTGCGCTCTATTTCATCACCTGCGCGAAGCGCGCCCACAATGCGGCCGAGGCGCGTGGTTCGCCGAGGTCGCTCTGAGCCATCGAATCTTGGCGATCGAGGACGGCCGACGGTTCGCGCGGGAGTTCATGATCAGCCACACCTTGCGATCAGCGTGGGGCGTGTCGCAATCAACGGCTCGCAAGAAGCTCAAGCCGACGCGGGGCTTCGGACGAGCCGAACTCCTTGGCTTTTTCATACCAGCTTCGCGCCTTGCCTACATCCGCGCTGATGCCCCGGAAACCGAGCTTGGCAAGCACGATCGGATCATAGGATGCGCCCATCGCCAGGGCCGCGGTCGCGTCGCCCGCTTCCGCCGCACGCTGGAATACGAGCCGGGCCGTGACCAGATCGCCAGTCGCAGCAAATTGCTCGCCTTGTTTTATGAGGCGCTTGATGTCCTCGGGATCGAGCCTGCGGACGGCTTTGCTAGCCTGCGGCGTCTCGCCCTGGGGCGATGCTTCACTTTGGGAAGAGGTCGTTCCCTGAAGCGACTTTGCGCTCTGCGAAGCCGGGCTCTGAGGCGGCGTTGTGCCCTGGGACAATGCCGCAATCTGGGAGGTCTTCACCTGGGGAATTATCGCGCCCTGTGACGATATCTCGTTGTCGGGAGATGCCGCAGCAGTGCTGTCCTGCGCTTCATTCGGTCGGACCTGCTGCGGGGCCACCGGCGTTGTAGGTGGCGCAACAATTCGCGAATCGAGCAACGCAAGTTGCGGCCCTCGCCCAAACTCCAACTCCAACTCCGAGATTAAGCTTCTCACCGAAAAATACGCGATCAGCACCGCGACTGCGCACGAGGTCATGAGCAGCGGCGTAATCAAGTTGTTGCGGTGCCGCTGCATCGAACGTGGAGGCAGCGGACGCTCGGCCACGAGCGAGGGCAGCACCCGAAGGTCGTTGATGAATGTCTCACCCGCGCGGGGGACTTTTTCTGCGCGAGCGTTTTCTTCCACAGGCGGAAGTCCCTTCACCGGGGGAAACGGCGTAGCGCGAGGGAGCCGCTTGTCGGCCCCCTCGCGCTCGCTAGATGATGCAAGCTGGCTAAGAACGGGCGCGCGCTGGGGTGGTGGCTGAGAATTGAAAGCGTCCGGTGTTTGAACAAGACCTTCGCTTTCCGCAAAACTCTCTCTCTGAACACGAAGCGCAGCCTCAAGCCGGACGACTGCCTCCTCGCTCAAACCAAATGGCCCCGTAGATAAATTGCTACAGCTGCCTGGGTTTTGACGTTTCGTGCTGCTTTCGGCAGAGCGCCTATCGTTTAATTTTGGCGCAAGGCCTGCCTGAGGCGGGTCTGCCTTATCATGGCCGATAGAATGCCCCTCCGCGGCAGCAGGCGCATGCACCTGTTTCTGCACCCCAGCCACAAGATCCATTGGATTACATCCCCGATCGGGGTGAACGATAACAATTTGGCCGACCCCCGGGAAGCAAATATGGAGGCCTTTTGAGCCCGGTCCACCGGGTGGTCCGCGTGATCGTTCGGAACGCTGCCCGCGATCCATCGGAATCCGCACTCCGGCAAGCGACAGCAGACGCGATGCGATCGGCGCGTTCCCGGCGACGATTGACCGCGCCCCCCTGATGGACCGGATGGTCGGGCCCGCCACCTTGCCCTGGTCCGTCGGGGGATTTGAGCGCCCGGGCAGTTCGCATTTCCTCGCTGTCTGCCCAAGCCTTGAGCCAACATCGGTACGTGGCTCGGTCAAACGTAATGAGCAGGTTATCCGAACGCGCAGGGCCAAATCACCATCGAGCGCAACATCGAGGCCGGGACTCGGGTCGCACTAATGATCGATGTGTCACCCGACGATCTCAAAGCCTGCACCTGTGAATTTCCGGCGCTGTTCTACGTGCATCCCAATGATTATCGGCCCAGTGAGCGCCACGCACAGCAGCGATGGGTTCGCATCCCCGGCAAGCACCGCGACGGGGACGCGGCCTGGGACGCCCTTGCCTCGATCGGAAGCGTGTCATGAGGGCCAGCTGCGAACGGACGCCCAGGACCGAAGCCGAGAAGCGAAGATGGTGGGTCGGTTTTGGTCGACGCTTTCGAATGGCGCGGGCGGCGCTTGGCATATCCGAGTAGGAAGCCGCGGAGGCTTACGGGGTCTCACTCGGGGGCGTACCGTCGATTAGAAAAAGGCGCCATGCAAAGGGGACGGCACTACAATCTTGTTCGCTTCGGGCGAAAATACAATGTGAGCTACGAATGGCTCCTGGCCGGCAAGGGCAAGGTACTCAGACCCGCTGCGGCCCGACCACGTCCTCGACTGGTCTGGGATCGCGACACCGCCTGACATCATTGCGAACGCGCGGGGACTGGGAGGTTGACCATCCCCCAATCCCCGCGGGGGCTCCCACCCTTATTTCGGTTTTTCGACATCAGGCGAGCGCTGCTCGACGCGATCAACCCCCGCCGCGAAAACCACGACGCGAACGCTACCGGGTCCGCTGATGACGCTCGCGATATCCGCTCGCATGGCGTCCGGTGATTGCTGGTCTATTGCACCACCGGGCTCTACTGCCACCACAGCGCGGTCATCGACGCTGATCGCTGGCCCGACGACACTGCGCTCCTCGACCTCGGTCGGAAGCTGGTCTGCACGAAGTGCGGCATCATCGGCGGCCAGGCCCGGCCGAATTGGAGTGACAGGGAACTCGGAGAGAGCCTGACCGGCGCGCAGTGGGTCACTCCGTGAGAAGCCGATGACCTAGCCGGGCGGCCTCCGCGGCTTCCACACGATGAACCGGGAGAGGGTCAGGGAACCCAGCCAAGCAATAGACAAGCCCGGCAAAGGCATGACCGATCGATTCCTCGGTGGCACTAAGGGGGTCCGGACTTCTCGGAATTTTGCTGAGATCATGCTGGCGAGATACTCGATCTGCTTCTGGTATCGCACAGAGGGCTTCATGGTCTGCGCGAGTACGACGGAACGACGTGTTCACGTCAAAACCAAAAGACGACGAAAGCTAAGACCAGCACGACCCCGAGAAAACAGAGGGCTCCGATAACTGCACCGCGGATGGCGTCCTGGCGCGCTGTCCGCTCGATGGTCATTTCCTATCCTTCACAGTCGACTAAAAAAAGCCCCGCTTAGGCGGGGCCGAAGGTTGCGAGGTGAGGGACACCCACCACGCCATGACAACACTAGACTAGGACGGGAGATTATCGCCCCGTCGCGTGGGTAACGCGGCCGGCGTCGCTCGGTTCCAATACCGCGATAACCGCAGCAGGAGGCTAGGATCGTAGCGAAGGCCAGAAGAAGCCAGCGGCGACAAAAATCTATGCGGAATGCGCTTCATCGATATTTCGCTGTTACCCCAGCTCTGGCCCCGACCTAAGGCCGTGATGCCGACAGGAAGAAAATTATGATGACGATAACAGCGCCGACCACCATCCACTTCCAGAATCGGGCCTTCTTTCGCGTATCGTGTTGCGCCACAACCTCTTCCATGTGAGTGCGGGTAAGCCGACTGGCCTCTTCGGCGGTGTTAACCTCTCGGGAGCAGAACTTGCAGACGAGGGCGCCCAGTGGGATTTCCACTATGCAGAATTTGCACAGCTTTTCCGGCTGCGGCCTCGGTTTCACGACCAAGGCAGCACGATATTTTGCTAGTAGCTGTGCATCCCCGGCGGCCACGATTTTCCTCCACTATCGCCGTCCCAGACCTGCCGGTCAGCTCCGAAAGCCTAGCTTCCGCGGTCCATCCGAGCGTGGTCTCATCGATCCAGTCTTGAACCTTGCATTAATTTTTCGATCACCTGGCGACCGTCCGTGTGGGCTTCTTGCGCGCTGGCAAATGATTCCATGGAGGATTGGACAGGGGTTCCGCTCTGCCGGATGTCCCAGCGATCGGCCCGCATAGATCGTACAGGCCCGAACCACTAGCTCATAGGGCGGCGGGGTTGGGTCGGTCATACCCATGATATGGGAAGGCCGGACCGGGTTTCCACGGCTGCCGGCATAGAGTGGCGCATGTTGGCGAGCGTCATCGCCGGCCTCGGGAGCGCTCGCGTCTCGGTCTTTGCGGCGGGTCGTCCGGAAATCGGTGGATATTGTGTGAGATTGATGGACGCGGAAGAAATCTTAATAACAAAATGCAGCGCCTCGTGTCGGGGCAGCTAATAAGGGGAATTAGCATGTCTATTGTCCTGCCCACGAACTCTAGGCCCATGTTCAGGCCGCGAGAGATAAAAGCGCCCGACGTGTCTCATTGGTATGTCGAAGCTGAATGGGCTGACGGCACAATTGACGAAATCGGTCAATTTGGATCCATCACCGAGGCGTGGGGTTGGATAGCCCAGCAATCGAGGGCGTGGACTGAAGATCGGTGCAATTGAACACGGCATATGTCTTTCAAAGAGGCTTGGCGCTCTAGGCACGCGCTGCCGGGCCGGCACTCGCCCGGTATAGCTATTGCTCCCTCTAACGCCACCAGAGGTAACCGGGCAAGGTCGAAGATGGCCCCGAACCCCTAGTTCGCGGCAATGCAGCAAAAGGTCGGCCATCGAAGGCAAACTGGACGCTCGGCGGACGAGGTCCATTGCTGCTCAGACTGACCCAGCTCGGCAAGGATATTCGTTGGCATGGTACGAAAAACAACACTATTTCGTATACAATCTCACGCCCGAAAAAGCGTGACGGATCAACATCGGCCTGAGATGAAAAACGGCAGGGATTTCGGTATGGGGGGGTGGGCCGCTCCGTATGCCATCGTCGAGGCATGAACGCCCGCGACAGCCGCGTGCACCCGGCGCGACCGTGATTGCGCCCGGCTCGGGCGGAAAGCGTGCGCGGGCGACGCCTATGATGGTTGAAAAAGTCGCCCGCATTTCCTGACATGCCGCCGAGCTTACCGGTGCATGTCCATGACCGCCATCAGGACCCGGTTCGCATTCTGAAAGTTCTTAAACTGGTCCCGGATTCCATAAGCCCACTTCATGCCGTGGAAGAGATTGTTGCGAAGCCGCAGCACGATGATGAGGATGGCAGAGAGAATCTCCGCCTCGTCCTGCGACTGCCTGCGGACGACCCGCTCGACCAGCTCCGGCCGGTCGTTCCGCCTGACATACAGCATTCCGTATGCATGCGTGAGCTCCTTGCCGTCGAAGTATCGAGACAGGAAGTGTTCGATCGGCGCCTTGATCGCATCCAAACTCAGCCGCCCGGTTTCCATCAGCGATTTGGCGTCGTCGACGATGGCGCGGGCGCTGCCTGACGCATCGAGAATTGTCCCTTCGTAGAGGCTCCAAAGAAGGGAGAAGTCCCTGATAGCGTCCCGCTCCTCGTCGCCGATCTGATCGAATCCCGGCTGCGATTTCTCCAGCCATGCCATCGGATCCACGTCGGTCACTGTCATAGGCCGGCTCCTATGTGCTTCGATATTTCGGCAAGCTCCGCCTCGACGGCTTCGAATTCTGGCTTAAGGCGGTCCGCCGCTTCGGCCATGTCATACCGGATGGCGTACATGATCGAGGCCCGGACGAACCATAATACCGCGTAGTGGACGTACATGCGCGTCGTCCATACGGTTTCGAGGGCCATGGCCTCGAGATGCTCCCGGGTTCCGAGCGTCCCAATGAGATAACGCAAGGTGTCCTCGGCATCGCCGTGCGCCTCACTGCTCATCCGCGCATACATCGTCCGGTAGGCGAGCGGATCACCGAGCGCCTTAAAGCGGTCTTCGATGGACCGGGGCCAAGTTTCGGTCGCCGGCTTGCCGCTGCGCCCGATTGCAGCGCGCAGGGCCGCGTTCAACTCCTTCCTCCGCGCCACGGCCGCGCGGTGCGCATCGGCCTCGGCGCCGGACAGAGCGCCGATGCCGCGCTCCCACGTCGCGACCTGCCTGTCGACGGTCGCGAAGTAATGATCGAAGAACGCCCGCATCCGATCCGCTGGGTCACCCAGAACGATGTACGCAATGTTGACCGAGGACTCGACGGAAGCGCGCGCCGCGACCTCGGCCATCTGGCCGCACTCGGTCGCGAAGGCGAGGATGGCTGCGTCGGCCAGTCCGAAGTTGCGGTGCAACAAGTTCAACAGGACGCCCAGCGCGGGATCGGCGAACATGCCCTCGCCGAGCGAGCCGTAGCCCGCCGTGATCAGGATGTTTGCAAGCGACACGGCACGGATCGGCAGGATCTCGCGGGCGAGATGATCGCCAGCTCGCATGTGATGGCGTTCGGCGAAATCCTTGACGAGATCGCCCGGCTCCGGGATTTTCATCGTTTCCTTCCCTGTCTCCACCGTGCAGGGGTCAAGCTCGCTTCGGCGCAAGCCGAAGCCCTCTCCGCGGGGGTACAGTCTAATATAAGCGGCACGCCGGATTGGAAATCAGCCAGTGCTGTTTGAGAGGCCGCGAATAACCGAAGCGCGTCGTGCGATAAGAATCTTCTTCTCGTGGGAGAGCGACCTTCCCGAGGGCCAACACGCGCGCGATCCGGTCCGCACCCCGAGCGGCAGCAAGCACTCTGGAGACGATACATTCGGTCGACATCGCGCAGGGCCGGCTTTCGCGGTTTATCCCGATCACATTTCGGGTAGCTGCTTGCTCCGGCCGGCTGGTCTGCGCTCAAGATCGGTCAGCGCGGCCACCGATTCTTCTCGGACACCGGCGACCAGAGGGAGGGGAGGAACATGACGAAGCACGCTATGACAAGCGCGGACCGCGCAGAGATAATTGCGGCGCTTAAGACCAATCCGAATGCAGCAGCCGTGGCTAGACAGTTTGATTTTGGTGAGACGACGATCCTCGCCCTCTGCAAAAAAGAAGGCATTGGATTACGACACCTCTTGACCAAAGCAGAGCGGACAGAGGTAATTGAGCTGCTCAAGACGAACCAAAACGCATTAGCGACGGCAAAGCAGTTCGGCGTCAATCACAAGACAGTTCTTGCAATCGCGAAAAAGGAGCGGATCGATATCAAAGGGATGCGGCAGGCCGCCAAGGGGAGAAAGACGCTGCGGTTCACGCAATGGGCGCGGGGGCCTGGAGGCACACTGGTGCTTCAGTGTGCCGTAGAACTGAGCGACGGCTCCAGGTTTTGCCCGTCATTGAACACGGCGGATACGGAGGTGGAGGGGCCACAACGCATGCGGCTCATTCTTTGGTGCGCGATTGCTAATGGGCGGCTTCCGAAGGGCACGAACCACCCCGCCTGGGGTTTGTATGGTGGCCCAATTGCTCAGTCCACCAAACGCTTGCTTACGCGCCTCACCGGATTGCCGTGGGCGGAATATGAACCGCACCGCAAGGAGGTGGCCGAACGTTTGGGCTACCACGCAACAACGATCGATTGGCTGACGAAGCATGACAAGGCGCGAGCTGATACCCCAGCAGCTGTTAAGAATCGTCGAACTCGCCTCCGGAAGACCGGCGCGCGATTCCCAAAACGTGATTCATGGCACTTTGGTCCGGTAGGATCGATGTTGGCTATCCATCGCGACGGGCCGATTTATGCACAGCTTACGATCGCGGGCTCTATATTCCGCTGGCGGCTGAAGGCGCGCAACCGGGAGAACGGGACTCTAATTATGAAGCCGGTTCGTTCAGCGCGCGGGCACGTGCGTAAGGCGGCCGAAGAGTGGGGTGATTGTGAACTAGGTACACCTGCATCAGTAGCCGCCGAGCCGCGGGTCGTGACGGCGTGCGGTCTATTTGCGACGGCACTGAAGGCCGTCGGGGCCCCGGATGAGTGTATTCGCTTGGCGATCAAGTCTCCGCCGCAGGTTGGGGTGACCTCGCTGCGGCCGGTAGCGGTTTCCCGCAAACCGATGAAGCGAGTAGATGAAGAAAAGTGCGTGCGGGAATTGGAGAAGATGATCCTGGACAATCCGATTGCACCGATGACAGTTCCCGAACTCATTCGATGGGCAAAGCAGTTCGGAGTGACGAGGAGGCGCTTCGCAGAGGAAGAAAACTGCTGCCTTGATCAGGCTCGGCGGCGGACGGGTAAGCCGAAGTGGGCCGGCCGCGGCCGCCGACCCGGATAATTCATACCAAGAATTCATACCAAGAATTCATACCAAGAAAGTTTCGTTGGCCCGTTTTTTGAAGTCGATTCGAGCGTTATTAGCTGACCCATCGGACCGAGCGAATCGTTGCGCGTTGCCTCGGTCGTGGTGGGTCCATGTCCGAGCTAACTCCCGACGCACCCTCTATTGCGGCCGCTAGAGCCGATCCAGGCAGGCGTGGGGCCGCGGCTCACGAGGCGCGCAGCGCCCAGACTTTCGCGGTGGCCTCGGCGCTTGCGGCAAATCGACCGACGCCAACACCATCACCGACGCCACCCCGAACAACTCCAAAAACGACAATCGAGGCCGTGATGTACTGCGTTCGTGCGCGTGGCATTTCCGCGCTTCGCGAGCCCGCGAACCTGCAGCGGCTGCGCACCTTCGATGCGGCTGCAAAACGGCAACTGAATGAGCGCATCGCGAAGCTCGATGCCGGCACCGCCGATCCGCGCAAGGATTTAGCTCATGCTCAATCGTGAACGCGACTACGTAGCCGAAGCGCTGGCGGCACCACGCCCGATCGCCAAGCCACAAACGCCGCGACCATCATGGCGTGACAACGTCATGAGCGCGCCGGACCTGTGCGACAAGAAATTCCCGGAGCTAAAATTCATCGTCCCGGGATTGTTCCCCGAGGGCGTAACCTTGATCGTGTCGCGGCCAAAGCTCGGCAAGAGCTGGTTGTTGCTCCAGATCGGCGGCGCCATCGCCAACGGCGTGCATGTCCTAGCATCAGGAGATCATCCTCCTCTACAGGGCGACGTCCTGTACCTCAATCTCGAGGATGGGGACCGGAAAGCTCAGCGTCGGATGGCCAGGCATTTCGGCGCACTAAGGCAGAACTGGCCCGGCCGAATGACGATCGCCAGGAACTGGCGGCGGTTCGACCAAGGCGGCATCGACGATCTTCGGGAATGGTGCAAGTCAGTCGAAAAGCCGACGCTGATCAACATCGACACCCTTAAGCGGGTTCGCGCTCCGAAGAAGGCCGGCCAGACTGACTACGATGCCGATTACGAGGCGTGTCAGGGTCTCCTGCAGCTGGCGCACGAGGTTCCCGGCCTTGCGTTCTTTGTTGCCCACCACGATCGCAAGATGGACGCAGAGGACGTGTTCGACACCGTCTCCGGAACACTCGGGCTGATCGGTGGTGTCGACACGATCGCGGTCCTGAAGCGCAAAGCGCAAGGTGTGACCCTTCACATCGAGGGCCGCGACCTGGTCGACAGTGTCGAGAAGGCGATCCAGTTCGACCGAGAAACCTGCCGGTGGCAAATTCTCGGGGAAGCGGCCGAGTTCAACCGCTCGGCGGAACGCACCCGCGTGTTGAATGCGCTCAAGGACGCGCACGCCGGTCTCTCTGTGAGCGAGATCAAGGCCGCGGCTGACATCCAAAGCCGCGAGGCGACCGATAAGTTGCTGCAGCGTATGGCGGTGGACGGGCAGGCAATCAGGCTCGCCCGCGGCAGGTACGGGCATCCCGACATCGGACACTCGACAGTCCCCCTGTCCGAAGTGGTGTCCGATGATAAACCCCAACAAAATCGGGGCGAAGTCATCACTTCGGACACTTCGGACACCACCTTCAAGGTGGCACGCCCTGATATCCCCCTGTCCGAAGTGTCCGAAAGTCAGAAACGAGGCCAAGCCAATGACTGCACATACATAAATGGTGCTGCCACTTCGGACACCACTTCGGACGCCTCTGACGCCCTGTCCGAAACTCAGGAAGACCGTGCTCCAGTCCTTGAGCCTCCCGGCACCTGCCTGCAATGCGGCGGCACCGACGGGAAGACTCAACACATGGGCCCGAGGTCCAGCAGCAAGCCGATTTGGCTCCATCGCGAATGCGTCCGGTTCTGGGCAGAGCGATGACCGCGCGAGATCGTCTGCCAAACCGCCGGCCACATCGAGTCCTTCACCTTCACCCATGCCGGCATCAGGTACACCGCCGGCATCGGTCGCTTCGATGATGGAAGGCTTGGCGAGATCTTCTTGAACGCCAGCAAGACCGGGACCGATGCCGACACCATCGCTAAGGATGCCGCCATCGTGGCCAGCATCGCCCTGCAGTCGGGGGTCGCCAGCGAAACCATCCGACATGCCCTTACTCGGAACCCGGACGGCAGCGCTTTCGCTCCGCTCGGCGCCGCCCTCGACAAGCTCGCCAACCATTCTCCGGAGGCCAAATGAGCGGGCATCCGGAGCAGGCTATTCAGCGTGCCGTGGTCGACCATCTGACCGCCCGGCCGATGCGTAACCTGTTCGCCTTTCATGTTCCGAACGGCGGCTGGCGCTCGCCCATCGAGGTGGCGATCCTCAAGAGCGTGGGCGTCATCTTTGGCGTTCCGGACCTGGTGCTGATCCGGGATGGCGCGTTCTTTGGACTCGAGCTGAGGGCGCCCGACGGTCGGCTGGGCCGGGCTCAAATTGCCGCCCAGAAGACCATGCGCGGGGCCGGCGCAATTGGAAAGCACTGCACAGCGGGGCGCACGATGAGGTGCACCGCTATCGCAAAATCACGGCAGCTCGACTGTGCATCGACCGCACGTCGGCGCGCGGCTGTTGTGCGATCGGGTGGCAGGTGCCCGACAACAAGTTTGCAGGCAGCAGTGGCATGGAGACGTCCGACCGCCTTAAGGCAGGATAAAAGGCGCGAGGTGCGGGGCAGTCGAACGGTCGAAGAGTGGAAACGGATCAATCACTTCGCGCGAGGTGCGTTCCAGCCCTGCACCTCGTCACTTCGCACAAACCACCGGAAAACAGAAAAAACGCGCACCTCGCGGGCGGAGGCCCGGAGAACGTGGGCGGCGCATCGCAGCGTGGCGCCGCGTACATTTCGGCCATTCTGTCCAGGCCGAGCGCTGTGGCACATTGCGGCGATGGCTTGCCCCCGATCGTGGATGCGCGCATGACGGGCCGCCCCTCTCTCATCCCTCCGCCCCCTGAGCCGCTCGACCCGGCCATCATCGCGCTCGTAGATGCCCTTGCGCGCGACATGGCGCGGGAGGACCATAGGCGCGAAACGGGCAATGCCACCCAGGCAAGATCTGATATCGGTAGTCCAACCATGACCCGCGCCGCGATCTACGCCCGCTATTCCTCCGACCTTCAGGACGCCCGCTCGATCGACGACCAAGTGGCGCTCTGCCGCCGTCACGCCGAGCGCGCCGGTTGGACGATCGTCGAGGTCTATGCCGATCGCGAGATTTCCGGCGCGTCGGTGCACGGCCGCACCGGCTACGACCGCATGCTGACCGACGCCAAGGCCGGCAAGTTCGCGATCATCATCGCCGAGGACATCGACCGCCTGGCGCGCAAGCAGGTCGACACGCTGCAGCTGCGCGACCGCATGGAGTTCATCGGCATCCAGATCCACACCGTCGCCGACGGGCGGGTGACGAAGCTCAATGCCGGCTTCAAGGGCCTCATGAGCGAGATGTTCCTCGACAATCTCGCCTTGCATGTACGCCGCGGCCAAGCCGGCCGGGTGAGCGAAGGCCGCGCTGGCGGCGGGCTGACCTACGGCTACGACGTGCTCGCGCCGGAGATCGTGCCGGGATCGAAGAAGCCCCGTCGCGGCGGCCGCGCCATCAACGAGGCGCAGGCTGCGATCGTGCGCCGCATCTTCAAGGAATACGTCATCGGCCGGCGCCCGCGCGAGATCGTGGCCGGGCTCAATCTCGATCGCGTCAAGCCGCCGCGCGGCACGGAATGGCGCGCCTCCGCGCTCGTCGGCAACATCCAGCGCGGCTCCGGCATCCTCAACAACGAGCTCTACGCTGGCCGCCTGGTCTGGAACAAGGTCCGCATGATCAAGGATCCGGACACCGGCCGGCGGGTGTCGCGGCCCAATCCGAAAACGGAGTGGCAGGCGGTCGCGGTGCCGCAGCTGCGCATCGTCGACGACGAGCTGTTCGACGCCGCGCAGCAGGCGCGGCTCGCCCGCGGCTCGGTCAAGTCGGCCTTCCGGCGCGCACCCAAGCGGCTGTTGTCGGGCCTCTTGCGCTGCGGCTGCTGCGGCGCCGGCATGGCCTTGAAGGACGCCGCCGCTTCGAAATATCGCCGCATCCAGTGCTCGCGCATGAAGGAGGCCGGCACCTGCGACAACCGCCGCGCCTACGCGATCGCGCCGATCGAGGCCCGCGTGCTCGACAACCTGGCGCAGCACCTGCGCGACCCGCGCGCGATCGAGCGGTTCCTCCTGACCTACCGGGCCGAACGCAAGCGGCTGGCGGCGGCGCAGGGCGGCCGGCGATCGGCGGCCGAGCGGCGGCTGGGCGAGGTCACCCGGGAGATCGAGCGCGCGGTCGACTCCATGATCAAGGGCCAAATCCCGGCCGAGACCATCGGCCCCCACGTCACCCGGCTCACACAAGAGAAGGCCAGACTGGAGGCCGAGCTGGTCCGGCCGGCCGAAACCATCGTGGCGCTCCACCCTACGGCGCTCGCCCGCTACCTCGCCGCCGTCGACGACCTGGCCGCCACGCTCGGCGCCGGCGCCATCGACAGCGCCCGGGAAAGCCCCAAGGCGCTCCGCGACCTGGTCGATGCGGTGATCATCCACCCGCCCGCCCATATAGATGAGCCGGCCGGGATCGAGATCAGGGGGCGGCTAGCCGCCCTGGCCGGCCCGGGTTTGTTCCCGGATACCCGGATTGGGGTGATGAGTGGTAGCGGAGGACGGATTTGAACCGCCGACACGCGGATTATGATTCCGCTGCTCTAACCAACTGAGCTACTCCGCCGCCGAGACGGATCAGACACTTCGGCCGCCCCCCTCCCCCTCAATCCCGAGGTCGGGGCGGCAGGCTGCCCGTATCTGAGCCGGGAGCGCACATTTATGGCAGGCTGGCCGGCTTTCCAAGCGGGATTTTCGGGTCGTGACGCCAAGCGCCTCGCGCTCGGGCGCGAGGAGGCGTCGGATACCGGCGCCCAGCCTCTGCCCCAGCCGTTCGGCCCAAGGGGAGTGCCGCAAGCTTGAGAAGCGCTGTTAGATGGGAAGCCGAAGCGCCCGATCGGGTGTCGGGAATCGGACATCGGCAATAATACCTACTTTGATCCCAGGACCTAAGTACTGCGGCGAAGCCCCCGAGCCCTCCGCCCAAGCATCTGAAATTTAACATGAATGTTACACCGCGCGGATATTCCCGCCGCGTCCGCCACAATACCTCTGGCTGATTTACCTTTGGCATCAGGCCCGCGACCATCGGAACCAAGGGCGGACGGGATCGGCATCAACATAAACCGGTGCCGGCCGATCAGGCGGACCGGGCCGGACGTTCCGGGGGCGCAGGCCTGCCTGCGCGAGCAAAGGGCCGCTTCGACGGATCGATGGCTCCGTTTCGAAACGAGAGGGGTGGGCGTCAATGTCACTGATGGAACATGCTTCCCGCGATTCATGCCACCCGCCGGTCGCCGATCCGACGGCGGTTGAGTCGCTCAAAATGCTGCTCGATTACGCCATGGCCGAAGGCGCCGAGCTGCATCTGCCGGTGTTCGTCATGCTGCTGAAAATGGCGGACCTCGAGCTGGCCAAGTGCGCCCGAGGCGATGTCCATCTCGGCCCGGACGCCCCATCGGGATACAAAGCAGATGAAAGGATTGCGCCATGACGGACCGGCCTGACGAGGAACACTTGGCCGTGCTGCTCAAGCGCATCGTCGAGCAATGCCCGCATCCGTCCCGCCTGATCGAGCTGTATTACTGGAGCGCCGAGCACCAGCTGGCGGAAGTCATGCGCCAATATATCGCACTCCCGCCGGAGGTCCGGGCGGCCCTGCACGGTTTCCTGATGCTGGTGAAGGACGAGCCGGGCTCGGTAACAGTCGATATCTCAGCCAACGGGGCCATGACCTTCTCGGCCCCGGCGGTAGCGGATCTGGCGGAAAAGATCGGGAGTCAAGGCCCTCCGCCTCCCTTTTTACATTGACCCCTTCCAGCAGGTGCCCGATAATGATCAATAGAACTTATTGATGGTTCCGGGGCATAGCGAGATCAGATGGCGAAACGAATCGAACCCGTCGACAAGTTGGTCGGGCAGAACATCCGAATTTTCCGCATGGCGAAGGGCATCTCGCAGACCGAGCTGGGCAATTCGGTCGGCGTCACCTTTCAACAGATTCAGAAGTACGAGAAGGGCGCCAACCGGGTCGGCTCGAGCCGCTTGGCCAAGATCGCCGCGATCCTGAAAGTGCCGATCAGCAACTTCTTCGACAACTCAGCCTCCGGCAGCGACGGTCCGGTGTCCGGGCCGGTGGTGACCGATCTGCTGATCTCGCCCTATGCGGTGCAGATGCTCAAGGCCTTCGCCAAGCTTCCCAGCGACAAGTTGCGTCGCAGCATAGTGGTGCTCACGGAATTGATCGCCAAAAGTCCGGATATTTGATCTTCTGCCGAGCTCGAGGTGTTTGCTCACGCGGGCGGCGTGCGGGTCCTGCGTCCTTCGCTGCCAGATTCCCGTAATTGATGTCCGGCGCGACGTCGCGGACGTACGCACGATGTGACAAGCCTGAGTTGAGTGCGGGCGGGTGGCCGGCACAGCCGGTTGTTTCGGTGCATGCAGCCCGGGGGACAGCCGCGATGGATGGCGTGCCGAAGAAGCGCAACAGCTGCAGGCCGACGCCGGCCGACGAAGATCATCGCGACTGCGCGCTGTTCGAATTCCACGGCGCGGCCCGCGGCAAGCCGCGCAATCCCGGCATCTATCCCAGCGTCTGCGAGGATCAGCAGCGCGCGTTCGAACGCGCCTTCCACGCCCAGATTTGCGCAGTCAAGAAGTGGTTCATCGAGAGCGGCTGGATCGCCAAGGATGCCGCGCTCTTGTCCTTGCAGCGGTCCACGACCTACCAGCCCGACAAGATCTTTCACGTATTCATCTCCGAGGAATACAAATTTTCGCGGGCGCTGGTGCCGGCCTGGTCGGCGCAGCGCGGCCGAATGGAATTTCCCGCCAGCCGGGTGGCTGCCGGCGAGGCCGCGGTCGCCCATGAGCTCGTCCACGTCTTCTTCCCGAACGCCAACCGGATGCTGGCGGAAGGCTTGGCGGTCTATCTGCACCAGCGCGTGGCCTCCAATGCCGCCTTTCCGAACTTCAAGATGGATCTGCATCGGCTGGTGGCGCAGCTGATCGACACCAGCCAAGGTCCATTCAACCAGGACACGGATCTGGAGAAGAATCAGCATCGCCAGCCTCGATCGAATTCCCACCCCGGACGACATGAACTTCAGAATCGGCCAGCAGAACTGCGACGATCCTTCCATCACCTATGCGTTGGCCGGCTCGTTCGTCCAGTTTCTGATCGAGAAGTGCGAGCCGGATCGCGGCCGCAAGCCGGGCCGATGCCCGGCCTTCTTCAAGCTCTACCAGCAAACCCCCCTGGTCCCGATGGCCCGCAATCCCGGCGCGCCCGGCCGGTGGGAACCGATCTATCGGCGCCCGCTCGCGGAGCTTGAGGCCGACTGGAGGAGATTGATTCGCACGCACCTGAAAAAGTCGAAGTAGCTCGCCTCCACGGCGGCGTCTGCGCGGCGGCGTCCGCGCGGCTGCGGCGGAGCCATGGTGGCGGAGCGATGGTAGCGGAGACAGGGATGTCGAAGGCGCCGAAATTCATCAGCAAGGGCCATCCGGCGGTCCGGCCGATCCTCAAGCGCTCGGTGCCGCTGCCGCTCTTTCTGGCGCGGGCCGCCAGAACCAGGCAGCTCAAATCGGCCGGCCGCCGCCGCCTGGTCGAGCAGGCGCTGGTGCTGCTCGACGGCTTCTATGTGCACCTCCCGCAAAAGCGGGCGATGTATGCGGTCGAGCCGGTGCAGCGGCTCAAGCTCCTGCTCAACCGGCTGTCGCGGACCACCAACGATGTCGCGCTCTACCGCGAGCTGATCGAGATATTCACCTCGGTGCGCGATTTCCACACCCGCCTCGAGCTGCCGCCACCCTACGCCGGCGCGGTGGCGTACCTCCCGTTCATGATCGAGGAATGCTATCCGAAGCCCGGCGGCGCGCGGCAATATGTCGTCTCCGGCCTGGTGCCCGGCTTCGAGCACCCGAGCCTGCGCGCCGGCGTCGAGGTGACGCATTGGAACGGAATTCCCATCGAGCGGGCGGTCGAGCTCCTGGCCGCCGACAATCCCGGCGGCAATGAGGCCGCGCGCCACGCGCGCGGCCTCAACCGCCTCACGGTTCGCCCGATGTTGCGTTCGCTGCCGCCCGACGGCGAATGGGCCACCGTCGGCTACCGGACCAGCGCCGGAGCCGGGCACGAATACCGGGCGGACTGGCTGGTGCTGAAATTACCGGATGCGAACGCCGCGCTCGCAGCCTCCGCGCATATGACCGAATTAGGACTGGATGCGGAGACCGACGCGATCAGGAGCGCCAAGAAGATACTGTTCGCACCGCATGTGGTCGCCGCCGAAGCCAAGCAGGCGCGGCGCAAGAAGCCGACGCGCCGCGACGATCTGGCGAGCGCGCTGCCGGATGTATTCGAGGCGCGTCCGGTGCCGACCAAATACGGAGAGCTCGGCTACATCCGCATTCGCACGTTCGTGAAAAATCCGGCGAGCCTCGTTTCCGAGTTCCTGCGGCTGATCGAGGCGCTGCCGCAGGACGGTCTGATCATCGATGTCCGCGACAATGGCGGCGGGCAGATCAGCGCCGGCGAGCAGCTGCTGCAGCTGCTCACCCCGCGGCCGATCACGCCGGAGGGCGCGCAGTTCATCAGCACGGAGCTGACGCGGCAGCTCTGCCGGCTCAACGCGCCGTCGCGGGCCGTCCCGGGCGTGGACCTCTCGCCCTGGCTACCTTCGCTCGGACAGGCGCTCGAGACCGGAGCCGCCTTCTCGGCGGTCCATCCGATCACCGACCCGGCCGCATGCAACTTCATCGGCCAGCGCTACTACGGGCCGGTGGTGCTAGTGACCAACGCGCTCTGCTACAGCGCCACCGACATTTTCACCGCCGGCTTTCACGACCACCGCATCGGGATCGTCCTGGGCACCGACGGCAACACCGGTGCGGGCGGCGCCAATCCGTTCGACCACAGCCTGCTGCGGACGTTATTCTCGCGGAAAGGCCGCCGCCGCCCGGTCGCCGGCTCGCCGCTCCAGAGCCTCCCCAATGGCACCGCGCTGCACGTCGCGATCCGACGCACCGTGCGGGTCGGGGCCCAGTCCGGCACCTTGCTGGAGGATTTGGGCGTGGTCCCGGACAAGCGGCACTGGATGACCAAAAACGACGTGATGAACCGCAATGTCGACCTGATCGAGAACGCGGCGCGCCTGCTCGCACCGCTGCGGCGTTACCGCCTTGCGCTGGCTTCGCCCGCGGCCGGCGCGGCGGCGCTCGACGTGACGACCCGGAACCTCACCCGGCTCGATGTCCTGCTCGACGGTCGCGTGGCATATTCCGGCAAGGTGAAAGACGGCAGGAACGCTCCCCCGCTCGGCGTACCGTTACGCGAGCATTTTCGGCTCGAGCTGCGCGGCTATGAGGGCGCGCAGCTGGTCGCGGCGCGCAAGCTCGAGGCCTAGCCGAGCAGGCCTCCGTCGGTCGCCGATGCGGCGTCGGTCGCCGACGCGGCGCCGAATACGAAACGGTGCAATCGCGGCAAAACCGCCAGCGCCAATCGCATCTATTGCTCCAAATAGAATTGTGTATAATGTACAACGTTTACGTGAAGCACGGTCTCTTGACGAGAGACCCACAAAGCGGAGACGGGGTATGGCTGGAAAGAAAGGGCTCACGGCGGAGCAAGCCGCGCAGCTTTCTGAGCGTTCTGGAAAAGGCGGTGACGTGTTCAAGGGACTTCCGGCGGTAACTTCGCCGCGGAAGGCTCCCAATGCGGCGCACAAGAAGCTGAAGGCCGGCGTTGCGAAGGCGCTCGAGGACGCCGGCATGGGCAAAGGCGTGCATCTCGCGTTCAGATACTACAAGAATCTCGACGTCGCCGGTGCCGGCTGCGGCTGCGGCTGCGGCACTGCGAAGAAAAAGAAGAAAAAGTAGGAGCTCTTGATTTGACCGTCCGTCCGCCGGCTTCATGGCGGGCGGACGGGCTTGATTTGTGGTGCTTTCTTGGCCTCGCCCAGCATTCCAGCGCAGTTGTCCGCCGCGTCCGGTCGCGGCGCCGGGGCGTTGCGCCCGGCAGTCGGCATCGGCTATCGCACCGTGATCGACGCGTGGACGCGCGCCAACCTGGCGAGCTTCGACGTCCTCGAGATCACCGTGGATCATTGCATGTTCGGCGGCGAGGCGACCCGCGACGCGATCTACGATCTGGTCGGCCGCATACCGCTCACCGCGCACGGCATCGGGCTTTCGATCGGCACCGATGAGCCGCTCGACCTCGCGTATCTGGATCAGGTCGCGCGGGTCGTGGAGCGGCTCGAAGCCCCGAACTACAGCGAGCACCTCGCCTTCACCCGGGTGGGGGAGCGCGACCTCGCCAGGCTTCTGCCGCTGCCGAAAACCGAGGAGGTCGCCGAAGCCATCATCGCCAAGGTCAGGACCATCCAGTCGCGCGTCCCGGTTCCCTTCCTGCTCGAGAACATCGCCTACGTGTTCGACTGGCCGGAGCGGGAGCTGTCGGACGTGGAATTCCTCGCGCTCATCTGCCGCGAGACCGGCGCCGGAATTCTCCTGGACGTCGAGAACCTGTATCTCAATGGCCACAATCACGGGGTCGACCCGCGTGCCTACATCGATGCCCTGCCGCCCGGGACGGTAAGGGAGCTGCACGTCGCGGGAGGCGAGACCGTACGCGACAATTGGCAGGGCGGAGAGTTTCTCTCCGACTCCCACAACCGCCCGATTCCGGAGGAAACGCTCGACCTGCTCGATTATACGCTGGCGCGCCACGCCCCGGCCGCTATCGTGCTCGAGCGCGACGATCGGATCGAGGCGGTGGACGAGATCGTGCAAGACCTCGCGCAGGTGCGCGCGCGCCTCGACGCCCGTTATGAGATTGAACATGGCGAATCGGCTCTTGGACCGGCAGGCTAGCCTGCTCGACCATCTCGGCAGCGACGGCGCCATTTTCGGCGAGGCGTGTTGCGCAAGCGCCGATCCGACGCTGGCCGGAATCGACGACGAGCTGCTCCGGATCGAGGCGCGCTTTTCCTACGAGAAGCGCATGACCAAGATCCAGGTGCTGCTGCCGCAAACGTTCGAATTGCTCGGCGGCGCCCTGGCGAAGATCCTGCGCGAATTCAACAGCGCCTGCCCGCCGTGCGGCATCAGCTCCTTCGACAACGCCCGCCGGTTTCATGAATACCTTCTCGCCCGCTGGCGAACGCAGCCCCCGCCGCTGCCGTACCTGCCCGATGTCGCGGCCTATGAGCTCGCCTGTGCCGCGTTTCGTCGCGACGAGCGCCGCGTCCCGATGGTGCCGGCGGGCGACGCCCCGCCGGGCAGCATTCGCCGCCACCCCGATGTGCTGCTGCTGCGCTGCGCGTTCGATATCCAGCCGATATTTGCGGCAACGGGCGAGAAACCCGTGCCGGTCGCGCGCGAGACACCCCTCGCCATCGCGATGTCGCCGGGGGCCGACCGCACGATGGTGATGGAGCTGCGTCCCGGCGTGTTCGACCTGCTGGCCCTGCTCGAGGATTTCACCGATCCGAAGGTGCTGGGCGAGACTCCGGACGTGGCGGCGCTCTTGGCCGATCTCTCCAGGCTCGGCTTGCTCGAGGTGCAGGTTTGAGAATTTGCCTGATCGGCAAGTTTCCGCCGATCCAGGGCGGCGTCAGCATGCGGACCTTCTGGAGTGCGCACGCCCTGGCGGCACGCGGCCATGACGTGCATGTGGTGACCAACGCCAAAGAGGCGGGTCCGCCCTTTCGCATGCTGATGCGCAAGGACGATTGGGACCGCTGTGGCGCCGTCTATGGCGCGGGCGCCGTCACGGTGCACTGGACCGACCCGGTCGACAGCTCGCAAAGCTACATTCCGATGGCGAGCCCGTTCATCACCAAGCTCGCCGGCACGGCCGCCGGCGTGCATGCCAAGCGCCCGTTTGACGTGATCCTGTCCCACTACCTGGAGCCCTACGGGGTGGCCGGCCATCTCGCCGCGGAGATCGCCGGCGTGCCGCACGTGGTGCGCATGGCGGGCAGCGATGCCGGGCACCTCTGGCATCATCCGCAATTCGAGGCACTCTACGATCACGTATTGCGCTCGGCAGCAGTGGTGATCGCAGGCGGTAAGGTGGCCGAGCGGGCGCGGCAGCGCGGGGTCGATCCCGGCCGCATCGCCGACGGCGGCGGCTTTGCGGTGCCCGAAGACCTGTTCTGCCCGCAGGGCCCGACGCTCGATCTCGCGGCGTTGCAGGCGGATGTGCAAGCCAACCCCGATTTCCGCCATCTATTGTGGGGTGAGCTCGCGCCCGGGACGCCCTATTTCGGCGTCTACGGCAAGCTCGGGGACAGCAAGGGGTCGTTTGCGCTGCTGCACGCATTGCACCGCCTCGCGCAGGCCGGGCTCGACATCGGGCTGGTCGCGCTTGCCCACGGCCAGCCGAAGATGGAACGCCGTTTCTGCGCGCAAGCACGGCGGCTCGGCCTTGCCGGCCGCGTGCTGCAGATTCCCTTTCTGCCGCACTGGCGGGTTCCCGAATTCCTGCGCGGATGCCTGGCGGTATGCTGCCTGGAGCAGGACTTTCCGATCGTGTTTCATACCCCGATCATGCCCCGCGAGGTGCTGCTGTGCGGCGCGTGCCTGGTCGGATCGACCGAGGTGATCCGCAAGCTCAGGGCCTATGGGGGCCTGGTGCACGGATATGGCTGCGTGGCGATCGAGGACGTCGACGACATCGATCTGCTGAGCGCACGCCTCGCCGACATCGCGCGGAATCCGGCGCCGGCCGCCGAAGTCGGGTCACGCGGCCGCGAATTTGCCCGCGCGCTGCAACAAAGCGTGCAATTTCCACAGGCCCTGGAACGGATCTTGGAGACCGCGGTGCGGCCCCAAACGCCGCGCCAGGAGCAACCGCCGACCGCCGGCGCCCCCGACCGCCGCTTCAAATTCACCGAGCTGGTGGCGGGAGCGAGCTGGAATCGGAACGCTCCGATGGATTTGGCGCGGGCGCGCGAGGTGCTGACCACCGTCGAGCAGGCGATCGAGACCGGAGACCCGAGCCTGCGGCCGCTCGCTCCGGCGGTGCGGCTCGAGATCGCGATCGCGGAAGCCGAGAGCGAGGCCGACAAGGCGATGAGCACGGAGCCCACCGACCCGCTGTTTCGCTTGCGCATGGGGCGTTGGGCGATGACGGCGCGCGATCTGCCCGGACTGTTCCCGATCCGGGAGCGGGGATTTCGCGTCCTCGCATTCGATCATGACGTCACGCCATATCGGGACGCCGACGGCCTCGCCGACCTCCCGGCCGTCCCGGTGCCGGGACCCGGCTATATCCTGGCTTTCGGATACTGCGAAGGCAGGGAGCAGGATCCGCTGATGGTCGACGCCCGGACGGTGCGCATCCTGGAGCTCAGCGATGGGAGCCGGACCGCTCTGGAGATAGCGCGGCAATTGCGCCAGGAGGACCGGACCTCGACGCGCGCGGATTGCCTGGAATGGATCGAACGTCTGTTCGTTTCCGGATTGCTGGGGCTGCGCGATATGCCGGCCGACCGCGAGACCGCCGCGGCGCCGGCAGCGCGCGTGCCGGCGGCGCGGCGGAAATCGTCGGCAAGCCGATCCCGCCGGCTCGCGGCATCGGCACGTCGGTGAGGACCGGCAGCATTCACCGCCGCGCGGCCGCGACGCCTGGACATCAATCAACATGTCCGTACGGGCGCAATCGCGACAATATCCTGCAATCCGATCGGGCCCGCATGCTACTGACGACTGACGGCCCGGAGACGCGTCAAACACCTCGGGGCTTAGCAGCGAGAAGAAAATGCAACCTGCAGTACCTCGGCGGCACCGCCGTTTGACTGATTTTGATTAACCGCTCGCTCTTGCTCGAACGGCTTGAGCTTGATCATGTCAGTCCGCGCGACCTACACTGTGGTCGGCCAGGAAAACCCTAACAGCAAATCGGCTGGCATAGGCCTTCCGCCATATCGGAAGCGATGCGAGCCGAGCGAGGCGATCCCATGCGACGTCGCGACTTTATCGCTCTGCTCGGGGGGGCGGCCGCGGCTTGGCCGCTGGGCGCCCGGGCACAGGCGCCGACGACCCCGACCATCGGGTTCCTGCACAGCGGATCGGAGAACCACTTCACGGTTCATCTCACCGCTTTCCGCGAGGGGCTTCAGGAAGCCGGTTATGTCGAGGGCCGCAACGTCGCGGTCGATTACCAGTGGGCCGATGGCGCCGAGGACAAGCTGGCAGGGCTGGCCGCCGGCCTGGTCAAACGCGGCGTGGCGGTGATCGCCGCGGTCGGCGGCAGCATCTCGGCCCACGAAGCCAAGCTCGCCACCGCCACCATACCGGTTCTGTTCATCACCGGGACCGATCCGAGATTCGACGGGCTGGTCGAGAGCCTCAAACGGCCGGGCCGCAACGCGACCGGCGTCTATCTCTATACCAACATCGTCATCGAGAAGTGCATCGAGCAGCTGCGCGATCTGGTGCCCCGCGCCAGCACTGTCGCGATCCTGCGCCGGACCCTGGGCCCGTCATCGAGTGCGGCCGAGCGCCAGGAACGGACCGAATCCGACCACAAGCTGGCCATGCGCAGCGACATCCATGTAGTGATCGTCTCGGTCAGCGGCGAAGGCGATTTCGAGTCGGCGTTCGCCGCCGCGGCGCAACAGCGGGCCGGCGCGCTGATCGTCGACAACGAGGCATTGTTCAACAACCGAAGGGCGGAGCTGGTTGCGCGCGCGGCCAGTCATGGCCTGCCGACCGCTTACATGGGACGCGAGTATGTCGCGGCCGGAGGCCTGATGAGCTACGCGCAAGTCATCCCCGAGGCGTATCGCCAGATCGGCAAATACGCCGGGCAAATCCTCAGGGGCCAAAACCCGGCCGAGCTGCCGGTCTATCAGCCGAGCAAGTTCGAGCTGGTAATCAACCGCAAGACGGCCGCGAAGCTCGGCCTTACCGTTCCACCGTCCTTGCTCGCGATCGCGGACGAGATCATCGATTGATGGTCGGATCGGCTCTTTGCCGCCCGTCTCGGCCGATCCCCGGCGGCGACCAGTACTTTGGTCCTGATGCTTAAGTATTGCTACCTCGCCGCCCCTGTCGTCCCGGCGGAGCTGCCCTTAGGATCGCTCGGTCCCGCCCAAGGGGGCCTGTGGAGGCCTTGATGGCAATGAAGCCGCTCGCCGCGCTCGCATCACGATCGCACGCCTCGTCGTCACCGGCATATCCTCGGTGAGACGATGATTTCGCGTCGCGAGATCATCGCCGCACTGGCGACGCTCGGAGCCGCGGGGCTGGTGCGCGCGCAGGTGGCGACGCCCCCGCTCGCCGGTCGGATGCGCAAGCTCGCCGTGCTCATGAGCCTCAGCGAAGATGATCCGGAAGCGGAGCTGCGCAAGGCGGCGTTCGAGCAGGGGTTGCGCGAGCTCGGGTGGGAGGCCGGCCGCAACCTGCGGATCGATTACCGCTGGGCCGACGGCAGTGCCGAGCGTATCCGCAGCTTGGCCAAGGAGGTGGTGGGCCTGCAGCCCGAGATCATCCTGGCCCACACGAGGCCGGTCCTGGAGGCGCTGCGCCGGGAGACCACCGCAATACCCATCGTCTTCGCGCTGGTCAGCGATCCGCTGGGTGGCGGCTTCGTCGAGAGCCTGGCGCATCCCGGCGGCAATATCACGGGTTTTGCCGGCTTCAATTTTCCCATCGCCGGGAAATGGCTGGATACGTTGCATGAGGTCGTACCCGGGATCGCCCGGGTGGCGCTGATGGGAAGTCCCGAGACCGCCCCCTATGACGGCTATTGGCAGATCTTCGAGGCCGCCGCCCGGCGGCTGGCGGTCGAGCCGATCAGCTCCCAAATAACCCGACCGGTCGAGATCGAGCCGCTGATGATCAAGCTGGCGGGCCGGCCGAGCGGGGGCCTGATCGTGATACCCGACAATTTCACCTTGACGCATCGCGATCTGATCATCGCTCTGGGGGAGCGTCATCGCGTGCCGGTCATCTATCCATACCGGCACTACGTCGAGCGCGGCGGCCTGATTTCCGACGGCATCGACGCCGCGGAAGTGTTGCGACGCAGCGCGTCCTACATCGACCGCATCCTCAAGGGCGCGAAGCCCGGCGACTTGCCGGTGCAACAGCCCACCAAATTCGAGCTGGTCATCAATCTCAAGACCGCGGGCGCGCTCGGTCTCACCGTGCCGCAATCACTCCTGGCGATCGCCAACGACAAGATCGAATGAGGCGACCCGACCCTTGTGGAGCCCGGGTCGGCCGGAGATGATAGCCCATGGTCCCGTCCTCCAACCAATCCGCCCCCGCCGATGTCGGCGTGCGCCCGCGCACCGCCAGCTCCGAAAGCGGCGCCGCGCCTACCCTGCGCAGCCGGCTGTTCCGCAAATACGTATCGCTGTTCGTCCTGGCGGTCAGCGCCACCTTGCTGGCGAGCGGCCTGGTCGAGGTCTGGACATCGTACAACGATCACATGGCCTCGCTCATCCGTATCCAACGCGAGCAAGCCGTCTCGGCATCGGAAAAAATCGGCCAATTCGTCACCGAGATCGAGGCCCAGATCGGCTGGACGACGCAATTGCCGCTGTCGGACACGACCCTCGAGGCGGAGCGAATCGAGGCGTTGCGCCTGCTCCGCCTGGTCCCGGCCATCACCGATTTCGCCCGCCTCGATCCTGCCGGTCGCGAGCGGCTGTTCGTATCGCGCTATGCCGCGAGCCGCATCGACAGCCGCGACGATCGCTCCGCGGAGCCGGCATTCGTGACCGCCATGACCCACCGGAGCTATTACGGACCGGTCTATTTTCGTCAGGAGACCGAGCCCTACATGACGCTGGCGATCGCCGGCGTAGGGCGCGATATCGGCGTGAGCATCGCCGAGGTCAATCTCAAGATGGTCGGGGAGATGGTCTCCCAGATCAAGGTCGGCGAGCGCGGGCAAGCCTATGTGGTCGATGCCGACGGCCGCCTGATCGCGCACCGCGACATGGATCTGGTGCTCAGCAATACCGATCTGTCGCACCTCGCCCAGGTGCAGGAGGCGCGCTCGCGCGCGTTCGGCGCCGCGCCGGTGGAAGCGAAGGTGGCCACGGACATGTCGGGCCATCGGGTGCTCACCGCCAATGCGGCGATCGCGCCGCTGGGCTGGCTGGTATTCGTCGAGCTTCCGATCGAGGAAGCTTACGCCCCGCTCTACGCGTCGTTGAGCGCCGTCGGATTGCTGCTGCTGGCCGGCCTCGTGCTGGCGGTCCTGTCGAGCCTCGTGCTCGCCCGCAAGATGGTGCTGCCGATCCGCGCGCTGCAGGCCGGCGCCGCCCGCATCGGCGCGGGCGGGCTCGATCACCGTATCGAGATCACGACCGGCGACGAGCTGGAGGCGCTCGGGGATCAGTTCAACGGCATGGCGGCGCGGCTGCAGGATTCCTACGCGACGCTCGAAGGCAAGGTGATCGAGCGCACGCGGCAGCTCGAGCTCGCCAATCTGGCCAAGACCCGCTTCCTGGCGGCGGCGAGCCACGATCTGCGCCAGCCTTTGCACGCGCTCGGCCTCCTGGTCGCCCAGCTCGGTGTCGACACCGGTCTCGCGGAGCGGCGGCGCATCATCGCGCGGGTCGGCAACGCCGTCTCGGTGATGAACGATCTGTTCAACGCTTTGCTCGACATCTCCAAGCTCGATGCCGGCGCCGTCGCTCCCGAAGTCGCCGCCATTCCGATCGATCCGCTGCTGCAGCGGATCGAGGACATGTTCGCGGCCGACGCGCGCGAGAAATCGCTGCGGCTGCGCGTCCTGCATAGCGGCGCCTGGGTGCGCAGCGACCGGCTCCTGCTCGAGCGCATCGTCCTCAATCTGGTGTCCAACGCGGTGCGCTACACCGAGCGCGGCGGCATCGTGGTGGGTTGCCGCCGCCGCGGCGCGGCGCTGCGGATCGAGGTGTGGGACAGCGGCATCGGCATCCCGGAAGACCAGCGCCAGAACATCTTCGGCGAGTTCTACCAGGTCGACGATGCCAATGCGGGGCGGCCCGGGCTGGGGCTCGGGCTCGCCATTGTCGACCGCCTGTGCCGCCTTCTCCATCACCCCCTGGAGCTCACCTCGACTCCCGGAAGAGGATCGCGGTTCGCCATCACGGTGCCGCTGGCGCCCGCGCAAATCGAGATCACCGAGGCCGCGCTTCCGCTGCAGGCCGCGCTGCAGCCGTTCGCCGGCAAGTTCGTCGTCATGATCGACGACGACAGGCTGGTGCTGGACGGCATGGGCGGCCTGCTGCGCGGCTGGGGCTGCCGCGTGTCCGCCTCGACATCCTCGGGTGCGGCGCTCGCCAGCCTGCTCGAGCTGCACCAGGCGCCGGATCTCATCATCTCGGATCACCACTTCAGCCATGGCGAAACCGGCATCGCGGTGATCGAGCGCTTGCGGCATACCTTCAATGCGCCGATCCCCGCCCTTCTGGTCACCGGCGACATCTCGGTCGAGCGCAAGCAGGAAGCCGCAGCGAGCGGCTATGAGCTGCTGCAAAAACCGGTGCCGCCGATGATCCTCCGCGCTACTATGAACGAGATATTGCGGCAACGCGGCGCGGCAGCCTCGTCGAGCTAGTGTAGACCAGCTGGACGAGGCCTACCGTTCGATCTGCGGCAGCTCCCAGGCCAGCGCGCCGACCATGATCACCGCCTCGGTGCGGTTGCTCGCTTTCAGCGCCTTGAGGATGGCGGTCACGTGATTCTTCACCGTCGGCTCGGCCAGATTGAGAATTCGGCAGATCGCCTTGTTGCTTTTCCCGCGCATCATCAGCGCCAGCACGTCGACCTGGCGCGCCGTCAAGCCGAGATCGGCCGGCGACGCCGGGGCCGGCCCTTCCGGGCGGCGACCGGGAGCCGTCGAAGGGGCGAGGGCGGGCAGCGGCTCTGACCGCGAGAGGATCTCGGGCGGGATATAGACACCGCCCGAGAATACCAGCCGCAGCGCGCTCAGCATCACCTCGCGCTCGCCCGACTTCGGGATGAAGCCGACCGCTCCGAGGTCGAGCGCCTTCACCACATGGTCGCGGGCGCAGCTGGCCGAGAGAATGACGACCGGGATCCGGGGATGATGCGTGCGCGCCTCTTGCAACGCCGCAAAACCATCGCGATCCGGCAGCCCGAGATCGAGGAGCACCAGCGCCAGGTCCGAATGCTCACCAAGCAGCCGGGCGGCCTCGCTCCAACGCGAAGCCTCGAAAATCGCCGCGCCGTCGTCGAGCTCTTTCAGGACGCCGCGCACGGCCTCCCTGATCAGCGCGTGATCATCCACCAGGAGAAATTTCATCGGGAGCCGGTCTCACCCCAGCCAGTACTTTGGTACTAGGACTAAAGTATCATGCCGGTTCCCGATAGCAAGTATCGCTAAACTCCGTCGGGCCGGTGAAGCGTGCCGGCTGATTATTGGCCGCAGCGACCGGGCTTGGTCATGGATGCACCGCCCGGATCCGGCATGGCCCTGCCGATCGGATCCGCGCGCCCGGGCCGCGATCTCCCACCCACTACAAGGCCGACGATCCCTCGTCTCCAGGACCAAAGTATCGCCGCGGCAAACCCGCGCGTGCTGACATAAGCCATTACACCGATTTGCTTTTTTCCCGCTTTGCCAGTTTGCCGGGGCGACCCGGGAGGGACCTCAGGCTGATTTACCGCGTCGGCCGCTTGGGAAATTGTCCATGCCACGCGCAGTGGAAATCAGCCGGCGCCGATCAAGCCGAGCGGACCGCGCAGGGAGAGACTCGAATGGACACCGCTTGCGAGGCGACAAATGCATCCGGCACGGCGGCACCCGCGCCGACCCGGCAGAAACTGGACGAGAACCTGCTCGAATCGATCGCCGCAGGCGACAAGTTCGCCATGCAGGTGCTGTTCCAACGGCACAATGTGCGGGTGTACCGCTTCGTGTTGCGCCTGATCGGAAACAAGTCCGTGGCCGAGGAGATCGTCAGCGAGGTATTTCTGACCGTCTGGCGGCAGGCCGGCACCTTCGAGGCGAAGTGCCAGGTGACCACCTGGCTCCTGACCATCGCCCGTCACAAGGCGCTTTCGGTGCTGCGGCGCCGCTCGGAAACCCACCTGGACGACGCCATGGCGGCCACCATCGCGGACCCTGCCGACGACGCCGAGACGATGCTGGATCGAAAAGACCGCAGCAAGTTGATCCGGGAGTGCCTGACGCAGCTGTCGCCGCAGCATCGCGAGATCATCGATCTGGTCTACTACCACGAGAAATCGGTCGACGAGGTCGCCCGCATCGTCGGCGCGCCGAAAAGCACGGTCAAGACGCGCATGTTTTACGCGCGCAGCCATATGGCCAGGCTGCTCGCGGCCGCCGGCCTTCGGGCTTAAGGCGCGGGCCCCAAAAGGGGCGCCCCTGCGCACGCGTGCAGTCCGTCGACTGTCATCTATGCATCTACGCGCTGCGTGGCCGCCTTCGCGAGCCGGCCGAACCGGATCAACGAGAACTGCCCGAGCGGCGCCAGGGCGCGCCGCTCGAGGACGCGCACGCCGCCGCGGCGCTCGGCCCATTGCGCGATCCTCGCCCATTTGAATTCCGGCCGCCAGCCGAGCCGGCGCGAGAGCGGCGCCAGCAGATGCTCGAGCTCGCGCTGCAGGCCGGCCTCGGCACCGAGGTGGTTGACCAGGATGATCTCGCCGCCGGGCTTGGTGACGCGTACGAACTCATCGAGCGTGGCCTCCGGATCCGGCACCGCCGTGATGACGAATTGCGCCACCACCGCGTCGAAGAAGCCGTCCCGGAAGCCCAGCCGCTGCGCATCCATGACGGCCAGCGTCTCGATATTGGCGAGCTCGTGCCGGGCGACGCGCTGCTGCGCCTTGCGCAGCATCGGCTCGCAATAGTCCACGCCGACGATACGATTGCGGGGCGAGTATTTGGCGAGCGAGATGCCGGTGCCGACCCCGACATCGAGGATACAGCCGCCGACCCGCTCGGCCGCCGCGATCGAGGCCCTGCGGCCGGGAGCGAAGACCGCGCCGAACACCAGATCGTAGACCGGCGCCCAGCCCGCATAGGCCTTCGCGATCGCGTTATTGTCGATCTCGCCCACCGCCATCACGCCCCGCCGCTCAAATCATCCGCGCGTCGCCGCGCGCCCCGTCACCGCCACGCGGGCCGGCGGCGTCTCGCCCGCCGTCACCGCGCTCTGGATGATGCCGCCGCCGAGCACGCGCGCCTGGCCGGCCTGCGCATCATAGAACACGCAGGCCTGGCCGGGCGCTACCCCATCCTCGCCGGCGATCAGCTCCACCTCGACGCCGCCCTCCCGCTGCCGCAACCAAGCCGGCTGCGGCGCACGGGTCGAGCGGACCTTCACGAAGACCTCGCGGCATTCGTTCCCGCCGGGCGTCTCGCCGCCGGCGACGGAAGCATCGGGGCATGGTTGCGCGCCGAGCGCCTGGTCCAAAGTGCCGTCGCCCAGCCAATTGACGTCGCGCAGCCGCATCGAGCTGATGCGCAGCGCTGCGCGCGGGCCGACCACGACGCGGCGCGTCGGCGCTTCGAGCCGGACCACGTAGAGCGGATGCCCGGTAGCGACGCGCAGCCCGCGCCGTTGCCCGACCGTGAAATGGATGATGCCGTCGTGTCGACCGAGCACGCCGCCCTCGATGTCGACGATGTCGCCGGGCTCGGCGGCGCCGGGCCGCAGCCGCTCGATCACCTGGGCGTAGCGCCCCGAAGGGACGAAGCAGATGTCCTGGCTGTCCTGCTTGTCCGCGACCGGGAGATCGAAACGGCGGGCCAGCTCGCGAGTTTCGGCCTTGCTGCGCTCGCCCAGCGGAAACCGCAGCGGATCGAGCTGCTCGGGCGTGGTCGCGAACAGGAAATAGCTCTGGTCGCGCTCGCTGTCGCGGGCCCGGTAGAGCGCGCGGCGGCCGTCCGTTAGACGACGCGAGGCGACATAGTGGCCGGTCGCCAGCACCTTGGCGCCGAGCTCGCGCGCGGTGCCCAAGAGATCGCGGAACTTGATCGACTGGTTGCATTCCACGCAGGGCACCGGCGTCTCGCCCGCCATGTAGCTGTCGGCGAAGCGGTCGATGACCGCCGACTTGAAGCGGCTCTCGTAGTCGAGCACGTAATGGGGAATGCCGATCCGCTCCGCGACCGCGCGCGCGTCATGGATGTCCTGGCCGGCGCAGCAGGCGCCTTTGCGGTGGGTGGCGGCGCCGTGATCGTAGAGCTGGAGCGTGACCCCGACGACGTCGTAGCCTTCATCCTTCAGCAGCGCCGCCGTAACCGAGGAATCCACGCCACCCGACATGGCCACGACCACGCGGGTATCTTGCGGCCGCCCTTCGAGGTCGAGGCTGTTTCGCATGGCGGTCGCGGCCTCAAGCCGCGCTCCTTGGCTCCGCCCAGCCCGGTGGGCTTAAGGCCATTCGCAGTCCGTCACCTCAATATAGGCAATTATAGGAGGGAATGCCGCAAACGCGCGCATGCCGCAACTGAGCCAATGCCGCAGCAAGCCCGCAACGGGCCAGGACGCGATCCGGCTCCTCTGGCGGTCACCGCCGCGGCCCGGCAGTTCTTGCCGCCACACTGGCGGGTTGTGCCGCCCGGACGCGCGCCGACCGCGGTGACGCCGGCGCAAGCCATTGGAAGACAACGGTTTCCCACTCGCCGCCGGATGGCCCGCCGATTGCAGCAGCCGGAGCCGAAAGCAGCGTCGCGATCACAGCCCGTCATGCCGGACGCTTGGCGGAAATCAGTCCGCTCCAAAGGTGGCTCGTGCCGAACGTCACGTCAGAAGCCGTAGCGGTGCGCCATGCGCAGCTTGGCCAGGCTGCGCGCAACAATTTCTCATCCCCGCAGTCTCCCGATCAGTCCAGCCCGTTTGCCGCGCTGCTCGACGACAGGGCGAGCGATCTCTCGCCGCCGCCGGCATCGCCGGCGCCGACCCCGTCCGCCCCACCAGGGCCGAAGGCCACGCCGCGCCAGCCGGATGACCCTGCTGCGTCGTCATCGTCGGACACCGCGGCGAGCACGCAAAGATCGGCCGCCGACAGCGCCACCACGGAGGCGCAGGCCGCCGGCGGAGCGCCACTGCCGGCGCCGGCGGAGCCCCCGGGCGACGAGGCCGCACAAGCCAGGCTCGGCGCCTTGGCCAAAAAGGCCGCCAAGGACGCCAACCTGACCGTCGACCCGAGCGTGGTTGTGGCCGTCACCAACAGCGCCCCTCTCGTCGATACGGTCGTGGCCGCCGCAACCAGCACCGCTGCGGCGCGCATCGATATCCACGCCGGCGACACGACGGCATCCGATTCCCGCGTATCCGACACCAGCCAGGCAGCGACCCCGCCTGCCGATCCAACGGCCGGCGCCTCCGCGCCGGTGGCGCCGCAACCGGTCGCGGCGTCGGTCAGTCTGCCGGTCATTCCCCCAGCCCCGGTCGTCAGCGGCAACAGCGGCAGCGACGGCGCACCCGGCCAGGATGCCGCCCAAATCGCCGCCTTGGGCAACGCCGTGAAAGCCGGCGCGCTGCGCGCCGATCGCGCCGGTGCCAACCCCGTCAAGGGCGGCGGCAGCTCAGCCGGCGACCGCACCGGCGACACCGCCAAGCCCGGCGCCAAGGCCGCCGAAGCCGGAGCACCGGCCACGCCTTTACTCCAGCCCAGCGACACCCAGCCACAGACCGGCACGGGCCAACGTACTTCCGCGGACGGAGCACAGCCGGGCGACACCGGCGGGAATCCGGCGGCCGAGGCGGCCGCCAATCGGGCCCACCAGCGAACCCAGGACAGCCAGCCAAGCGGCGACACGGCTTCGCCGCCGGACAATGCGGCCGGCGCACCCGATGTCGACCCGAACGCGGCCGCGAAGCCGGATCCGGTCGGTTCCGGTCGGATCGAGGACATAGTACGGCAGGCTCTCGACACCGCGGTGCGGCGCGTCGAGGGAGCGACGGCCGAGCCCACCGGCGGCGCCCATCCGGGCGGCGCGCCGGCCGACAGCGCCGCGCAATCGCCCGACGGCGCGAGCGGCGCGATCGCGCCGGCGGCGCTCACCACCGCGGCAGCTCCGACGGCTGCGGCCGTGACCGGCCCGACCCCCACGGCGGTTCCGATCGCCGGGCTCGCGGTCGAGATCGCGTCCCATGCGCTCGCGGGAAAAAACCGGTTCGACATTCGCCTCGACCCGCCGGAGCTCGGCCGGATCGACGTGCGGCTCGACATCGACCGCGAAGGCAAGGTGACCTCCCGGCTCGTGGTCGACCGCCCCGAGACGCTCGATATTCTGCGGCGAGACGCCCCCGCGCTCGAACGCTCCTTGCAGCAGGCCGGGCTCAAGACCGCGGACGATGCGTTGCAATTCAGTCTGCGCGACCAGGGCGGTTTCAGCGGCCAGAACCCTTATTCCTCCAATAACGGATCGCAGGCCACCGCGGCGCGCGCCTTGATCCCGGATCGGGAGCTGCCCGCCGTCGAGATCGCCGCCGCCGGCTACGGCCGGGCGAGCGGCACCAGCGCGGGCGTCGACATCCGGGTATGAGGCGGTAAGGGGACACGGGCGGCACCCGCATGGTTTGATCCATCGTGACCGGCGCGGCCGATTTGCCGCGGACAAAGCTGCTTTTTCGCGATTCGCACGCCCGAACCCGAGCATGATTTCGCGGCTCCGGATCGCGCCCCCGAAGTGCAATAATTTCCCAATTGATAAGATAGGCTTAGGCAAATTTTAAGCCGCCGCGTGTAATTTTTGCCTCGAGTTGGTCAGTCGAGTGCGTGTGAGTTCATCCAAATGACCGAGCCCCTTCGACCAAGGGCGAAATACGTGATCGGACCGGACGGCAGCCCGTTGACGATTGCCGATCTGCCGGCACCGGGCACCAAGCGCTGGGTGATTCGGCGCAAGGCCGAGGTGGTTGCCGCGGTGCGCGGCGGGCTGCTTTCGCTCGAGGAGGCCTGCAGCCGCTATACGCTGACCGTCGAGGAATTCCTCTCCTGGCAATATTCCATCGACCAGCATGGTCTCGCCGGCCTGCGCACGACGCGCATCCAGCAATACCGGCAATAAGTCCGCATTGATCCCGTCGGCTCTGCTGCCCCGCCCAAGTCGGCGGGGCCGTTACATTTTTGCGACGCGGCCGGCTCTTCGGGGGTCGGTCGCGCGGAAATTAACCGGACAGTAACCTTGTACCAGGCAAATCTTGCCGGGTCGGGAAGTTTGTCAGGTTGGATTGCCGTGCAGGGATTGCTCGATTTCCTCAAATCGCTCGGGGCGGCCCGGATCGCCGCGATGTGCGCCGTCACGGTCGCGCTCGCGGGCTTTTTCGGATTCCTCATCCTGCGCGTCACCGCCCCGCAGATGACCCCGCTGTTCACCGACCTCACCCTGGAGGACTCCACCGCGATCGTTAAGGAGCTGGAGCGCCAGGGCATCGTCTACGAGTTGCGCAACGAGGGGGCGATCGTGCTGGCGCCGAAGGACCGGGTGCCGCGCTTGCGCATGAGCCTGGCGGAGGGCGGCCTGCCCAAGGGCGGCGGCATCGGTTACGAGATCTTCGACAAGTCGGACGCGCTCGGCGCCACCAGCTTCGTGCAGAACATCAACCATCTGCGCGCCCTGGAGGGCGAGCTCTCGCGCACCATCCGGGCGCTCGACCGGGTGCAGGCCGCGCGCGTCCACCTGGTGCTGCCCGAGCGCCCGCTGTTCTCCCGCGAGACGCCGGAAGCGTCGGCCTCGATCGTGCTCAAGGTGCGGGGCCGGCTGGAGCCCCAGCAGGTCAACGCCATCCGGCACCTGACCGCCTCCGCGGTCAGCGGCCTCAAGCCCGAGCGCGTCTCGATCGTGGACGAGACCGGGCGCCTGCTCGCCGACGGCGCCAGCGGCACCGAAAACACGGGCGGCAACGCCGACGAACGGAAGATCGCCTTCGAGCAGCGGCTGCGCGACCAGGTGGAGGGCATCGTGACCTCAGTGGTCGGCCCGGGCCATGCCCGGGTGCAGCTCACGGCCGATTTCGACTTCAACAAGGTGACCCAGACCTCGGAGAAGTTCGATCCCGAGGGACGGGTGCTGCGATCGAGCCAGACGCGGGAGGAATCCGCTGCCACCGCCGACAACAAGCAGGGCCAGGTGACGGTCGCCAACGCGATCCCGGGCGGGGCCCAGAACGATGCCCAGGCGGTCGCCCGCGATCAGAGCAAGAAGACCGAGGAAATCGTCAACTACGAGATTTCGCGCTCCACCAAGACCGAGGTGACCGAAGGCGGCCGGCTGAACCGCGTCTCGGTGGCGGTGCTGGTCGACGGCAACTACACCAAGGACGACAAGGGCGAGCCGGTCTACCAGCCGCGCGACAAGGAGGAGATCGATCGCATCGCGGCGCTGGTGCGCTCGTCGATCGGATTCGACCAGAAGCGCGGCGACCAGGTCGAGGTGGTGAATCTGCGCTTCGCCGACGTCAATGGCGCCGCCATTCCGGAGCCGACCGGCTTCCTGTCCTTCCTGCAATTCACCAAGGACGACATCATGCACTGGGCCGAGGAGCTCGTCATGGTGCTGCTCGGCATCGTCGTCCTCCTGATGGTGGTGCGGCCCCTCGTCAACCGCATCATCGCGCCCGAATCGAACGCGCTCGGCGGCGACGCGGCCGCCGCGCTGGCCGGCGGGGACGTGCGCGCCGCCATCGCGGCCGGCGCCGAGATCAAGGCCATGCCCAGCGCCACCGCCAAGATGATCGATGTCGCCCAGGTCCAAGGCCAGGTTCACGCCCAGTCGGTGCAGAAGGTCGGCGAGCTCGCCGACAAGAACCCGGCCGAGGCCATCTCCATCATCCGCAGCTGGCTGCACGAGAACGCTTGATCGGACATCATGGCCGCGCCTCACCCTCCCACGCCGCAGAACGACATCGCCAGCGTGATCGCCGCGTTGGCGAGCCGCCAGGGCGACCACGCCGCCCGCCGCAAATTGACCGGGCCGGAGCGTGCCGCCGTGCTGATGCTGGCGCTCGGCCAGGGATTCGGGGCCAATATCTGGAGCCAGCTCGACGACGACGAGCTGCGCGAAATCTCGATCGTGATGTCGACGCTCGGCACCATCGAGGCCGAGTCGGTCGAGGGCCTGCTGCTCGAGTTCGTCTCGCGCATGTCGGCTTCCGGCGCCCTGATGGGCAACTACGACGCCACCGAGACCCTGCTGAAGCAATACCTGCCGCCGGAGCGGGTCAGCGGCATCATGGACGAGATCCGCGGGCCCGCCGGCCGCAACATGTGGGAGAAGCTCTCCAACGTGCAGGAAGGCGTGCTCGCCAACTATCTCAAGAACGAATACCCCCAGACCATCGCGGTCGTGCTGTCGAAGCTGCGGCCCGAGCATGCGGCGCGCGTGCTCAGCATCCTGCCCGAGGAGCTGGCGCTCGACGTTGTCAACCGCATGCTCAAGATGGAAGCGATCCAGAAAGAGGTGATCGAGCGCGTCGAGCAGACGCTGCGCACCGAATTCATGTCCAACCTCTCGCAGACGCGGCGTCGCGACGCCCATGAGGTGATGGCGGAAATCTTCAACAATTTCGACCGCCAGACCGAGACGCGCTTCATGACATCGCTCGAGGACGACAACCGCGAGAGCGCGGAACGCATCAAGGCGCTGATGTTCACCTTCGACGACCTGGTCCGGCTCGACACCGGCTCGGCCCAGACCCTGATGCGCCATATCGACAAGGACAAGCTGGCAGTGGCGCTCAAAGGCGCCGGCGAGCCGGTGCGCGAGTTCTTCATGTCCAATATGTCGACGCGCGCCGCCAAGATGCTGGTCGACGACATGCAGGCGCTGGGCCCGGTGCGGCTGCGGGAGGTCGACGAGGCGCAGTCGCAACTCGTCAACCTGGCCAAGGATCTGGCCGCCAAGGGCGAGATCATGATCTCGAAGGGCCGCAACGACGAGGAGCTGATCTATTGAGGCCCACCGGCAGCAACAGCGCGGGAGCGAATGCCTGATGGCCTCCTCCGCCAAATTCATGTTCGATCAGGACTTCGCTTCGACCGCGCCGGTCAAGCCGTCGATCCCGCTCGCGGCACACGAGACCGCGCTCCTGGAGGCGGACGGCGCCGGCTACCGGCGCGGCTACGCCGCCGCCAAGGCCGAGATTCTGGCCGAGGCCGAGCAACGCTCGGCGGCGGCGCTCCAACGCATCGCCGCGACGCTCGAGGGCGTCATGCGCGGCCTGTCCGGGGTCGAGGCGCGGCTCGAGACCGAGGCGGTCGACGTCGCGGTCGCGGTCGCCAAGAAGCTCGCCGCCGCGCTGATCGAGCGCGAGCCCCTGGTCGAGATTTCCGCGCTGGCCATGGACTGCTTCCGCCATCTGGTGAACGCTCCCCATGTGGTGGTGCGGGTCAACGACGCCCAGCACGAGAGCGTGGGCAGGCCGATCGAGGAGATGGTGCGAAACCGCGGCCTCGCCGGTCACCTGATCGTGCTCGCCGAGCCCGGCATCGCCATCGGCGATTGCCGCATCGAATGGGCCGATGGCGGCGTCAACCGCGATCGCAGCGCCACCGAGGCGGCGATCGACGAAGCCGTCGCCCGTTATGTCAAAGCGCGGCTTGCCGCCGCGACCACGCCTCGAGCACCCGGAGATCCTGATCGATGAGCGACGACGACACCAAGCTTGCGCTGCCCGACCTCGAGGGCGGAGCGATGCCTTCCGGCGGCGCCCCATTCGACGCCTCGGATTCCGAGATCGTCAACCGCGGCGCCGCCGACCTCGAAGCCGTGTTCGACGTGCCGGTCAAGGTGTCGGCCGTGCTCGGACAAGCCCGCATGGACGTGGGCGAGCTGCTCAAGCTCGGCCCCGGCGCGGTGCTCGAGCTCGACCGCAAGGTCGGCGAGGCCATCGACATCTACGTCAATGACCGCCTGGTGGCACGCGGCGAGGTGGTGCTGGTCGAGGACAAGCTCGGCGTCACCATGACGGAGATCATCAAGGCGGAGCGGTGAGCCGAGTGGTGAGTGGTGAGTGGTGAGTAGGAAGTAGGAAGTAGGAAGCAGGAAACAGGAAACAGTGGAGCGTGGTGCGTATTGAGCAGGGAAAATAGTTTCTCACTAATCACTAATCACCTACTCACTAATCACTACTCACGGCTCACTGGAAACCGTGACCAAGAAAGGATCCCACCATGCGCCTCCTGATCGTCGGGACACTCAAAGGCCAGCTCACCACCGCGACCAAGCTCGCGATGCAGAAGGGCGCGACCGTCACCCACGCGGATTCGATTGATCAGGCGCTGGCGGTCTTGCGCTCCGGCCGCGGTGCCGACCTGATCATGGCCGATGTCGCGCTCGACATTCGCGATCTGGTGCAGCGCCTGGAGGCCGAGCACATCCACGTGCCGATCGTGGCCTGCGGCACCAGCAACGACGCGCGCGCGGCGGTCGCGGCGATCCATGCCGGCGCCAAGGAATATATCCCGCTGCCGCCGGACCCCGAGCTGATCGCGGCCGTGCTCGCCGCCGTCACCAACGATTCGCGCGAGCTGATCTACCGCGACGAGACCATGGCCCATGTGGTCAAGCTGGCGCAGCAGATCGCGCCGTCCGACGCCTCGGTCCTTATCACCGGCGAGTCGGGCACCGGCAAGGAGGTGCTGGCCCGCTACGTACATGGAAGGTCCAACCGCGCGCGCGCACCGTTCGTCCCGGTCAACTGCGCGGCAATCCCGGAGCACCTGCTCGAATCCGAGTTGTTCGGCCATGAGAAGGGCGCCTTCACCGGCGCCGTGGCGCGGCGCATCGGCAAGTTCGAGGAGGCGACCGGCGGCACGCTGCTGCTCGACGAGATCTCCGAGATGGACATCCGGCTGCAGGCCAAGCTGCTGCGCGCCATCCAGGAGCGGGTGATCGATCGCGTCGGCGGCACCAAGCCGGTGCCGGTCGACATCCGCATCATCGCCACCTCGAACCGCAACCTGGTCGATGCGGTGCGTGAAGGCGCCTTCCGCGAGGACCTCCTGTTCCGCCTCAACGTGGTGAACCTGAAAATCCCGACGCTGCGCGAGCGTCCGGCCGACGTGGTCGAGCTCGCCCAGCATTTCATCAGGAAATATTCCGACGCCAACGGCGTGCCGACGCGGCCGCTGTCGGCGGAGGCCCGCCGCACGCTGGTGCTCAACCGCTGGCCCGGCAACGTGCGCGAGCTGGAGAACACCATCCATCGGGCGGTGCTGCTCACCACCGGCGAGGAGATCGGGGCCGAAGGCATCCTCACGCCGGACGGGATGCGACTCGATCAGGCCAAGGGTCTCTCCACGGTGGCGCACGCCACCATGGCGGCGGAGGCGGTCACCCGCGCGCTGGTCGGCCGCACGGTCGCCGACGTGGAACGCGACCTCATCCTGGAGACGCTCAAGCACTGCCTGGGCAACCGCACCCACGCCGCCAACATCCTCGGCATCTCGATCCGCACGCTGCGCAACAAGCTCAACGAATATTCCGGCGACGGCGTCCCGATCCCGCCGCCCGGCGGCGGCGGTGAGATCAGGGGCGCGGCATGAGCGAGGGCGAGCCCGCCAGCGCCCTGATCGTCGGCGCCGGCGCGGGCTTGAGCGCGTCGCTGGCGCGCGCATTGGCGCGCGACGGCATCCGGGTCGCGCTCGCGGCCCGCACCGCCGGCGACCTCGAGGCGCTAACCCGGGAGACCGGCGCGCGCGCTTTCGCCTGCGATGCCGCCGTCCCGGCGCAGGTCGAGAAGCTGTTCGCCGACATCGAGGCCGCAGGCGGGGCCCCCGACGTCGTCATCTACAATGCGAGCTTTCGCGTGCGCGGGGCGTTCATCGAGCTCGATCCGACCGCGGTCGAACGCTCGATCGCGGTGTCGGCCTTCGGCGGGTTCCTGGTCGCGCAGCAGGCGGCGCGCCGCATGCTGCCGAAACGGCACGGCGCCATTCTGTTCACCGGCGCCTCCGCCAGCATGAAGGGCTTTGCCCAATCGGCACCCTTCGCCATGGGCAAGTTCGCGCTGCGCGGCCTCGCGCAGAGCATGGCCCGCGAGCTTGCCCCGCAGGGCATTCACGTGGCCCATATGGTGATCGACGGCGGCATCAGGAGCGCGCGCCGGCAGGAGCGCCCCGATGCTCCCGACAGCCTGCTCGACCCCGATGCGATCGCGGCGGCCTATCTGCAGGTCATTCGCCAGCCGCGCAGCGCCTGGTCGTCCGAGATCGAGCTGCGGCCTTGGGTGGAGAAATTCTGAATACCGTCCGGCCCACGGACCAATATATTGCCGGGCACCCGGCATCCGGGCTCACCTTCCGGGCGTAACATCAAGGGACGTATCGGCACGGCCGCGGGGCCGAACCCGCTCGTGCGCCCATACGGCATATCGACGGACGCTCGCACTCGGTGCTAATTGATGATCCCGGGATTGAGCGGATCGGATCGATACGCCATGGAGGTTGAAGCCAGTCGCAGCCAGCTCGTGGCCGCCCTCGCCCGGGTCGCGGGCGGGGACCGGGCCGCGCTCCAGATCGTCTATCAGGACACCTCGGCGAAGCTATTTGGCGTCTGCGTTCGTATATTGAATGACAGAAGCGAGGCGGAAGACGTGCTGCAGGAGGTCTACCTGACGGTCTGGCGCAAGGCGGCGAGCTTCGATCCGGCGCGGGCCAGCCCGATTACCTGGCTGGTGGCGGTCGCGCGCAACCGCTCGATCGACCGGCTGCGGGCGACCGCCGGAGGCCGCCGCCTGGAGCCGATCGATGCGGCCGAGACGGTGAGCGATCCGGCCCCCGCTGCGGTCGAGCTGGTCGAGGCCGCCCAGCAGTCGAGCCGGCTGGGGCTTTGCCTGGAGCAGCTCGAATCCCGCCAGGCGGTCGCGATCCGGGCGGCGTTCCTGGACGGCAACACCTACGAGGAGCTGGCCGAGCGCATGAAGGTTCCGCTCGGCACCATGAAGAGCTGGATCCGACGCGGCTTGCTGAAGCTCAGAGATTGCCTGGACCGATGACCGACGAGCGCACCATCATTCAGGAGGAAGGCGACAAGCTGGTCGCGGCCGAATATGTGCTCGGCGTGCTCGGCCCGGCCGAGCGCCGCCAGGCGCAGCAGCGCCTGGCGCATGATCAGGTCTTCGCCGGGGAGGTCGCGTTCTGGGAGGAGCGGCTGGGCAGCTTCGCCGACGCGGTCGTGCCGGTCGCGCCGCCCCAGCGCGCCTGGAGCCGCATCGCCCGCGCGGTGCGCATGCCCGATCCCTCGGCCGCGCGCGAAAGCCTGTGGCAGAGCCTCATCTTCTGGCGCAGCTTTGCGATCGGCTCGGCCGCGCTGGCGGCGGCGAGCATCGGCGCGCTGACCTATATCGAGATTTCCCCGGCTCCACGCGCGCCGCTGCTGGCGACGCTCGGCGCGAGCACCGGGCAGCCGACATTCGTCGCCGCCGTCAATGCCGGGGGCACCAATCTTCTGGTCGTGCCGGCCGCGCTCTTGACCTCCGATCCGCGCGCCATGGAGCTTTGGCTGATCCCGGCCGGCGACAAACCGCACTCGCTCGGTCTGATCGCGCCCGGACAGCCGGTGCGGCTCGAGGTGCCGCGCGAGCTGGTGACGCGCATCAACGCCGACGCCACGCTCGCGGTGTCGATGGAGCCGCCGGGCGGCTCGCCCATCGGAGCGCCCACCGGCCCGGTGATCGCCAGCGGCAAGCTGACCAGCCTGTAGCTTGCCGTAGCCCGGATGGAGCGAAGCGCAATCCGGGAACGCGGCTCCCGCATTTCATACGGGCTACATTTCATGCGCGCTGCGATCTACCATCAACCGAAAAATAGATCGCCCGCGTCTGCATCCCGCGGCGCGCCCCTCCCGTAGCTGTTTGCGTGACCCCGATAGCGGGGCGCGAAATTCAAGCACTGGAGGACGACATGAAGCTCTCACGCATCACTGCTCTCACCACCGTCGCAGCCGCCGCGCTGGCGCTCGCCGCGCTCGCCGCCAGCCCTTCGCTGGCGATGATGAACGAGAAGACCGTCACGGTCGGCGGCGCCCCGATGTATCCCTCGAAGAACATCATTCAGAACGCCGTCAACTCGAAGGATCACACCACCCTGGTCGCCGCCGTGAAGGCCGCCGGCCTGGTCGACACGCTCTCGGGAACCGGCCCGTTCACCGTATTCGCGCCCACCAACGCAGCGTTCGCCAAGCTGCCGCCCGGCACGGTCGAAAATCTGCTCAAGCCCGAGAACAAGGACAAGCTGGTGGCCGTGCTGACCTACCACGTAGTGCCCGGCCGCATGAGCGCCAAGGATATCATGGAAGCGGCCAAGAAGGCCGGCGGCCAGGCCAAGCTGAAGACCGTCGAAGGCGACTGGCTCACGGTCGAGGCCAAGGGGAGCACGCTCAGCATCTGGGACTCCAAAGGCAATGTCTCGAAGGTCACCGTCCAGAACGTGTTCCAGTCGAACGGCGTCATCCAGGTGATCGACACTGTGCTGCTGCCGAGCTGAGAGCGTCGGTACCGCGACGCTCGGCTGAAAAGCCGATTGGGTCGATCGAAGCGGCCCCTCCCCCCGGCTGCATCATCAACCCGGGCCCGCCGCACTGCTGCGGCGGGCTTTTACCGCTCTGCGACCCCCACAACATCGCCACCATCTGGTCGGTTTCGTTGCAACGTCTGCGGCCTAGCCGGCGGACGCCAACGGAACATCGAGATACGGTCGGTTGTGGGCGTTGGAAACCAGGCACGAAAATGCCGCCGCCAGGCTCCGGCCGCGCCTATTCGGTGTCCAAGCGCTTGGCCGCCTTGGCGAACTTCTTGATGACACGGTCGCGCTTGAGCTTGGAGATATGGTCAATGAACAACACGCCGTCGAGATGATCGATCTCGTGCTGGAGGCAGGTGGCCATCAGCCCGCTCGCCTCCAATTCCTGCTCGGCACCGGCCGCATCGAGGAATTTCACCCGCACCTTGGCGGGGCGCTCGACCTCCTCGTAGAATTCGGGGATCGAGAGGCAGCCTTCCTCATAGACGGTCTTCTCGTCCGAGCGCCAGAGCACCTGCGGATTGACGAACACCCGCGGGTCCTTCGGATCATCCTTCTTGGCGAGGTCCATGACGATCACGCGCGTGGGCACGCCGATCTGGATGGCGGCGAGACCGATGCCCGGGGCCTCGTACATGGTCTCGAACATGTCATCGACCAGACGCCGCAGCTCCGGGTCGATCGCCTGCGCCGGCTCGGAGACCAGCCGCAGCCGTTTGTCGGGCAGAATAATGATCTCGCGCAGCGCCATGGCGGCGATGTAGGGCCTTCGGTCCGCACGGTCAATTGCGTTCGCTCTTCGTTCCCAGGGCGGGCGAATCGCTGTACAAGACGAGAATGAGCGACAGTCTTCTCAACCTGGCCGGGGCGGTGGTCATCGTCGCGGCCGGGCTCGCGGTGCTGGCGGCGCTTGCGCTGGTCATGATCCGCACCTTGCGGCCGCGCGACGACGGCCGCGCGCAGGTGGCCGAGCTCGCGCGGGTGCAGGCCGACACCGCCGCCCGGATCGAGGCGATGCGCGACCTCTTGGCGGGGCGGCAGGCCGATCTCGCCCGCGTGGTCAACGAGCGGCTCGATTCGGTGACCCAAAATCTCAACCAATCCATGCACACCACCCGCCAGCAAACCGCCGACAGCCTGCAGAAGCTCAACGAGCGGCTGGTGGTGATCGACGGCGCCCAGAAGAACATCACCGAATTGGCCTCGCAGGTGACCTCGCTGCAGAGCGTGCTCACCAACAAGCAGCAGCGCGGCGCTTTCGGGCAGGGCCGCATGGAGATGATCGTGCAGGATGGCTTGCCGAAAGGCTGCTATCAATTCCAGTTCACGCTCTCCAATCACAGCCGGCCCGATTGCGCGGTGTTCCTGCCCGACCAGCGGCCGCTGGTGATCGACGCCAAGTTTCCGCTGGAAGCGGTGACCGCGTTCCGGGACGCCAAGAGCGACGAGGAACGCAAGCTCGCGGCCGCCCGCGTGCGCCAGGACATCAACCGGCACGTCGGCGACATCGCGCAGAAATACCTGATCCGGGGCGAGACCCAGGACCTGGCTTTGATGTTCGTGCCCTCGGAATCGGTCTATCTCGGGCTGCATGAGGACTTCGACGACCTGGTGCAGAAGGCGATGCGGGCGCAGGTGGTGATCGTGTCGCCCGCGCTGTTGATGCTGGCCATCAGCGTCATCCAGCAGATCCAGAAGGATGCCCGCATGCGCGAGGCAGCCGACCGGATTCAGTCCGAGGTCGGCCACCTGATGGATGACGTCAAACGTTTGCACGAGCGTGTCCTCAAGCTGCAGCAGCATTTCGGCCAGGCTAACCAGGACGTTCAGCAAATCCTTATTTCGGCCGAAAAGGTCGAGAAGAGAGCAACCCGGATCGCGGACGTCGAGTTCAACGACGCACCGGCCGACAATGTCATTGCGGCGCCGGTTGCACGCCGGCTCGAAGCGGGGGGATGATGCGGAACCTGGTGGCGCGGCGGGATCGGCGCGGGTGAGCACGGCGCCGCCCAGCGAGAGCGTCCGCCCCTCGGCCCTGGACGCGCTCGCCGTCTATCTCAAGCCGCGCGTGCTGGTGGTGCTGCTGCTCGGCTTCTCCGGCGGCCTGCCGTTCTCGCTCACCGGGATGGCGCTGCAAGCCTGGATGACCGAAAGCGGCGTCGACATCCGCACCATCGGGCTGTTCGCGGCGATCGGGATTCCCTACCTGATCAAGTTCCTGTGGGCGCCGCTGACCGACGCGCTCGACGTGCCGATCCTCTCCGGGCTGCTCGGCCGCCGGCGCGGCTGGCTGATGCTCACGCAGCTGTGGCTGATGGCGGCGATCGCGCTGCTGGCCTTCGGCAATCCAGCGCTCTCGCCGCTGCCGGTCGCGCTCGCGGCTCTCATGGTCGCCACCGCATCGGCGACCCAGGACATCCTGATCGATGCGTTCCGGGTCGAGAGCCTGCCCGAGGACGAGCAGGCCGCCGGCATGGCCTCCTATGTGGCCGCCTACCGGGTCGGTGCGCTCGTCTCCGGCGCCGGTACGCTGTTCCTGGTAAGCGGATTCGAAGGCCTGGGGCTCACGCAGCAGACGGCCTGGACGGGAGGCTTCATCGTCATGGCGATCCTGGTGCTGACCGGAATAGCCGCGACGCTCCTGGCAGTCGAGCCCGCGCAATCGGTCGTGGCCGAGGCCGAGCACGCCACGCATGCGCGCGAGAACGCGGTCACGCGGGTGGGCATGGCGGCGGTCGGCGCCTTTCTCGACTTCTTCGGCCGCGATGCCGCCATCGCGGTGCTGGCCTTCGTGACCTTGTTCAAGCTCGCCGATGCGCTCGCGCTCGCCTTGACCACGCCATTCGTGCTCGAGCTGGGATTCTCGCGCAACGAGCTGGCCGGCATCGTCAAGGGGGTCGGATTCATCGCCACCCTGGCGGGCGGATTTGTCGGCGGCTACGTGGCGCGCGCGCTGCCGCTGGCGCCCAGCCTTTGGCTCGGCGGCATCCTGCAGAGCGTGACGATCCTGCTGTTCGCCTGGCAGGCCGTGGTGGGCATGGATGCGGTGACCCTCACCTTCACGATCTCGGTCCAGTACTTCACCGACGCGATCGGCACCGTGATCTTCGTCGCTTATCTCTCGGCGCTATGCGGCAACCCGCTGCACACCGCGACCCAATACGCGCTCCTGACCGCGCTCACCGCCGCCGGACGCACGGTGTTCTCGCTCGGCACCGGCTATCTGGCGCACGCCACCGGCTGGGTCTGGTACTTTCTCATCTGCATGTCGGCGGCGGTCCCGGGCTTTCTGCTGCTCGCCTACCTGCAGCGGCGCGGCCACTTCGGGACGCTGGCCCAGAAACCGGCGGCCTGAAGCATCCGACGATCCACATCAGAACGGCGTGCGCTGACGGATCGCCGCCGACAGCGTGCCCTCGTCGAGATAATCGAGCTCGCCGCCGACCGGCACGCCGTGCGCCAGCCTGGTGACCTTGACGTTTCCCCCATGCAGCAGATCGGTGATGTAGTGGGCGGTGGTCTGGCCGTCGACGGTGGCGTTGAGGGCGAGGATCACCTCGGTGACGGCGGCATCGTGCACGCGGGTGATCAGCGCATCGATCGAAAGATCCTGCGGGCCGATGCCGTCGAGCGGCGAGAGCGTGCCGCCGAGCACGTGGTAGCGCGCATTGATGGCATGCGCGCGCTCGAGCGCCCACAGATCGGCCACGTCCGTCACCACCACGATGATGCCGGGATCGCGCCGCGGATCGGTGCACACCGTGCAGGGATTCTGGGTGTCGATATTGCCGCACAAGTTACAGACCTCGATCTTCTCGATCGCGGTCGCGAGCGCCGTGGCGAGCGGCGCCATGATCTGCTCGCGCTTCTTGATGAGGAACAGCGCCGCGCGCCGCGCCGAGCGGGGCCCGAGACCCGGCAGGCGCGCCAGCAGCTGGATCAGCCGCTCGATTTCAGGTCCGGCGACGGCAGGGGGCATCGGGGATCAGGACCACCCTTGCCTAGAACAGCTTCAGGCCGGGCGGCAGCGGCAATCCGCCGGTGACGGCCTTCATCTTGTCCTGCACCAGCGTCTCGGCCTTGCGGCGCGCATCGGCGTGGGCCGCCACGATGAGGTCCTCGACGATCTCCTTCTCCTGCGGCTTGATCAGCGAGTTCGTCGATCTTCACGCTCTTCATCTCGCCCTTGCCGGACAGCCTGACCGTCACCAGGCCGCCGCCGGAGGTGCCGTCGACCTCGATCTGCTCCAGCTCGGCCTGCATGGTCTCCATCTTGGACTTGAGCTCGGCGGCCTGCTTCATCAGGCCCAGGAAATCCGCCATATCCACTCCCTATATCGTCTCACCCTGGAAGGGCATCGTTCAAGGATCGTCGTCAATCTCGCCGGCCTGCCAGTCGGCCCCATAGGCGGCGTCGTCGGGAGGCGGGGGTTCCGGCATCGCGGCCTGGGCATCCGCAGCTTCGGGCGTGCCGGCTTGCCGCACGTCGACGATCTCGGCGTCCGGCCACCGCGCCAGCACCGCCTGCACCAGCGGATCGGCGCGCACCCCGGTCTTGAGCTCCACCGCACGGGCCTCGCCCTGGGCATGCACCGTCGCCTCGCCGGTCTCCGCCGACACCACCACCATCCAGCGCCGGCCGGTCCATTGCGTGAGCTTGCGCGACAGGTCGTTGACCAGCGTGCGGGTGGCGCTCGGCAACAGCGCGATCTCGAGCCTTCCGTCCTCGCAGCGCACCAGCCGCACATCACGCTCGAGCGCCGCCTTGACGCCGAGATCGCGCTTCTGCGCAGCGAGCGCGATCAGATCGGTGAACCGCCCGAGCGCGAGCGGGGGCGGCTCGGGGGCGGCTTCGGAAAGCTGCGCCACCGGACCACCGCCCGGCCGGCCGAACGAAGCCGCAGGCCCGCGCATGCCGCCTTGGGTCGCCTCCAGGCGTGGCGGACCGGCCGGTGGCGCCACGCCGGCGGCGCCAGCAGTGCGCTCCGTGCGCGCCGGCGCCTTCTCGTCGAGGGCGCGGATCACCTCGTCGGGGCTGGGCAGGTCGGCCGCGTATGCCAGACGCACCAGCACCATCTCGGCGGCCGCCAGCGGACGGCCGGACGCCTCGACCTCGGCGATGCCCTTGAGCAGCATCTGCCAGGCGCGCGCCAGCACCCGGATCGACAGCTTCTCGGCAAAGCCGCGCCCGCGCTTGCGCTCGGCCTCGGCGAGCGCAAGGTCGTCGGCGACCGCCGGCACGATCTTCACGCGGGTCACGAAATGGGTGAACTCGGCGAGATCGGCAAGCACCACCGCGGGATCGGCGCCGGTATCGTATTGGTCGCGCAGCTCGGCCAGCGCCCGCGCCAGATCGCCGCGCATCACCGCCTCGAACAGATCGATGGTGCGGGCCCGGTCGGCGAGGCCCAGCATCTGGCGCACATCCTCGCCGCGCACCGTGCCTGCCGCGTGCGCGATCGCCTGATCGAGCAGCGAGAGCGAATCCCGCACCGAGCCCTCGGCGGCGCGCGCGATCAGCGCCAGCGCTTCCGGCTCGACCGTGATCGCCTCCTTGCCGGCGATGCCGGCCAGATGCCGCACCAGCACATCGGCATCCACCCGGCGCAGATCGAAGCGCTGGCAGCGCGACAGCACTGTCACCGGCACCTTGCGGGTCTCGGTGGTGGCAAACACGAACTTGGCGTGCGGGGGCGGCTCCTCCAGCGTCTTGAGCAGCGCGTTGAAGGCCTGGGTCGAGAGCATGTGCACCTCGTCCAGGATATAGACCTTGTAGCGCGCGCTCATCGGGGCGTAGCGGATCGCATCGTTGATCTGCCGCACGTCCTCGACGCCGTTGTGGGAGGCGGCATCCATCTCGATGACGTCGGGGTGCCGGCTTTCCATGATGGCCTGGCAGTGGATGCCGAGCGTCGGCATGGCGATGGTGGGCGCCGTGATGGAGCCGTCCGGCAGCTCGTAATTGAGCGCGCGGGCGAGAATGCGCGCGGTCGTGGTCTTGCCGACGCCGCGCACCCCGGTCAGGATCCAGGCCTGCGGGATGCGCGCCGCCTCGAACGCGTTCGAGATGGTACGCACCATGGCGTCCTGGCCGATCAGGTCGGCGAAATCCGAGGGCCGGTATTTGCGCGCCAGCACCCGGTAGGCGGCCTGCGGAGCGGGCGCGACGGAACCATTCGGGACTTCGGCACTGCTCATTGCTGGATTGCTCGTTGCGTCATCCGATTGCCGGCCACGCGGCTGCACTTCGCATCCAGTGCTCGATGCATGATCGGCGATACCGAGCCCCCGATATCGCGTATCCGGAATCGGGCGGAGAAAAGTGGGAGGCTGACGAGCGACCCGAACCGGAGCTCGTTAGGGCTGCTTCCTTCCGGACCTGACCCGGTTGGCGAGTGGCTCGTCCACCGCCAACCTCCCGGTTTTATATCGGCCGCCAGCGCGCAGAAAGCAAGCCGCCGCGGGGCGACTCTGCTAGCCTGCCGGCACACTGATCGGCGGAATCGTCCAATGAATTCCACAGCACCGGCACCCGGCAGGGCCTTTCGTCTCGACCCGCAGCTGGCGCGCGACACCGTCGCGGTCGGCGATCTGCCGCACGCGCGCGTGCTCTTGATGAACGACGCCAATTTTCCCTGGCTGATCGTGGTGCCGCTGCGCCCGGGCGCCGTGGAGCTCTTCGATCTCGACGATGGCGAGCGCACCCGATTGATGGGCACGCTGGCGCACCTCGCGCAGCTGCTCAAGGAGCTCACCGGCTGCGACAAGATCAACATCGCGGCCATCGGCAATGTGGTGGCGCAGCTCCATGTCCATATCGTCGCCCGCCGCCGCGATGACGCGGCCTGGCCGCGGCCGGTCTGGGGGGCGCTGTCGCCCCGCCCCTATGCGGCCGCCGAGCGCGAGCGCTTGATCGAGGCCCTCCGGGAGAACATCGCGCTCGCGTGACGCGCGGCTGTCGACCCTCCCGCGCGAACGCGTGGAGCGTTAGGGTGGGAATCGTGTACCGCCATCCACCCGCCTGCCGGAGCCCGCATGCCGCCTCGCCCCGATCTCGGCCCCAGGCCGCGCCTCTCCTTTGCCGGTAGCCGGATCGAGCGGGCCGCCGAGCTGCGCGCCGACGCCACCACGCTCGCGGCGCGCCTGCGCGATCCGGACAGCCGCTGCTATCTGATCAGCGGCGACATGGTGGCGCTGAAAAGAACCGCGAGCGGCCCCGATCCCCTGTTCGGTGCCGCCGAAGCCGAGAGCCTCGGCGCGCCGACCGAGACGGTGTTTCTCGGCCTGCTCGACGGCGCGGCGCGCTTTGCCCTGGCGTTGCCGGCCATGGGCGTCGCCCTCATGCAGGCGCGCCCCGACATCGAGCTCGCCGATCTGCGCTCGGTGGCGATGCGCGGCCTCCTCGAGAGCGATCATCTGGGCGCACTGGCCGAGGGCAAGGCGCTGGTCAATTGGCACGCCCGCCACCGCTTCTGCGCCAATTGCGGCACCGCCACCCGGGCGGTCGAGGCCGGCTGGCGGCGGGACTGCCCGTCCTGCCGGACCCTGCATTTTCCGCGCACCGATCCGGTCGTGATCATGCTGGCGATCGCCGGGCAAGCGTGCCTGCTCGGCCGCTCGTACCGGTTCCAAGCCGGCATGTGGTCGTGCCTCGCCGGCTTCGTCGAGCCGGGCGAGACCATCGAGGAGGCGGTGCGGCGCGAAACCCGCGAGGAGGCCGGCGTCGTCTGCGGGGAGGTCGCCTATTTCGCCGCGCAGCCGTGGCCGTTCCCGATGTCGCTCATGATCGGCTGCTACGCGCAGGCGCGCTCGCGGGCGATCATCGTCGATCGTTCCGAGCTCGACGACGCGCGCTGGTTCGAACGCGAGGAGGTCGCCGCGATGCTCGCCGGGCGGCATCCCGACGGCCTCACGGCGCCGTTGCCGCACGCGATCGCCCACCACATCCTGCGCGCCTTCGTGGAGCGGGAAATTGAATTTGTCTGAAAGCAGCTCCCCCCGCGGCGGCCCGGAAGTGCTCTGCACCGGCATCGCGGTGCTGGATGCGGTATTCCGGGTGGCGCAATTCCCGGTGCCGCAGGCCAAGACCCAGGCTTCCGAGCTCGTGATCATCTCCGGCGGCTGCGCCGCCAATGCGGCGATCGCGATCGCCCGGCTGGGCGGGCGCGCGCGCTTCGCCGGACCCCTCGGGGGGCCGGCCGGCGCGGAGCCGATCGGCGACCGGATCGTTGCGGCGCTCGAGGGCGAGCAGGTGGCCACCGCCGGCTGCGCGCGGGTGCCGGGCGTGGCGTCCTCGATGTCGGCGATTTGCGTCGATGCGCGGGGCGAGCGCGCCATCGTCAACTACCGCGACGACCGGCTGGCCGCCGCCCGGCCGGTCGATCCCGCCGCCATGGTGGCGACCGCCGCCGCGGTGCTGGCGGACAACCGCTTTCCGGAGTTCGTGCTGCCGATCTGCGAAGCCGCGCGGGCGCGCGGCATCCCGGTCGTGCTGGACGCCGACAAGCCGACCCGGGCGACCGACATCCTGCTCACGGTCGCCTCCCATGTGGTGTTCTCCGCCGAGGGGCTGCGCGCCACCGCCGGCACGCCCGATCTCAGCGCCGGCCTCGCCCGGATGGCGGCCGCCACCAGCTCGTTCCTGGCCGTGACCGATGGTCAGAACGGCATGCTTTGGTTGGTGCCCGGCAAGCCCGGAGAGCGCCGGGCGATGGCCGCTTTCCCGATCCAGCCGGTGGATACGCTGGCCGCCGGCGACGTGTTTCACGGCGCATTCGCCTTGGGGCTCGCGCAGGGTCACCCGGAGGGCGGTGCAATGCGCCTTGCGGCGGCAGCTGCCGCCATCAAGTGCACACGCTTTGGCGGCATCGCCGGGGCGCCCACCTGGGTCGAGGTCGAGGCTTTCCTCGGGGCCGCAGCGAAGGCACAGATTGAGACTTGAAATAGAATTGTTTTCTATGTTAGAACGCAATATAGATTGAAAATAGAATAAAGTTTCTCATTTTGAAGTCACTGGCGGGCCGTGGCCCGCTGCGGAACCCGACCGGATGGACGCCACCGACCGCAAAATACTTGCGCTGCTGCAGGACGACGCATCGCTGTCGGTCGCCGAGATCGGCAACCGGGTCGGGCTGTCGTCAACGCCGTGCTGGAAGCGGATCCAGCGCCTGGAGGCGGACGGTGTCCTGCTCAAGCGCGTCGCGCTCATCGACCAGGACAAGCTCGGGCTGGGCGTCACCGTCTTCGTCTCGATCGAGACCGGGGATCATTCGCAGGATTGGCTCGACCGCTTCGCCCAGGTGGTCGGCTCGATGCCGGAGGTGATGGAGTTCTATCGGATGGCGGGCGATGTCGACTACATGCTGCGCGTCGTGGTGACCGACATCGCGGGCTATGACACGTTCTACAAGAAGATGATCGCGGCGGTGCCGCTCAAGAACGTCACCTCGCGCTTCGCCATGGAGAAGATCAAGTCCACGACCGCGCTGCCGATCCATCCCTGAGCAGGAGAGCGGCGAGGCGCAGCCTCCATCCTCACTTGGGCGTGGGCTTCGCCGCTGCTGCGCCGGCGTCGCCCGCGTCCGGCCGGGGCGTGGCGCCCGCACCAGAGCCGGCGCGGTGATCGCAATTGGGCCTGCAGGCGAAGGATTCGAGGACCGAGCCGCGATACACGATGATCGAATCGTCGGGGCCTGCCGCCGCCTGCTTTTGCGTCCCGGAATCGACCAGGCTGCGCAGGGCCAGCGACAACGTGCCGAGCTGGTGCGCGAGCGCGAGCCGCTCGGCCATCGACGGGGTCAGCTCGAGCGTCGCGATGGTGCCGTCCACGTTGGTCTGGCCGCTCTTCTCCTCGACGGTCTTGCCGATCGCAAGCACCCGCACGTTGGTCAGGATGGTCTCGCTGACCTGCACCTCGATGCCGCCGTTGCTCGCCTCCGCGTCCTTGTCGCGGCGGGTCAGGATGACGTCGACATGATCGTTGGGAAGCACGAACCCGCCGACGCCGCGCTCCGGCGAGATGTCGGTCGAGACCGCGCGCATGCCGGTGGGCAGGATGGCCGCCATGTAGCCGGCGCCGCCGGCACGGATGAGCTTGGTCTCCCGGATCGGCTCGCCGTCCGCGAAGGCGACCCGTGCAATCGAGCCCGCCAGCTGGTCAGTCGCGTCCGGCCGCTCGCTCTTGCGGATGTAGCTCGCCCCGGCCGCCGCCGCCGGCCAGGTTTGCCAGCGCAGATCCTGCGGCATGATCGAATGGCCCATGCCGATCTCGGCATTGGCAACCAGCACCTCGGCGGTCTCGAGCTGCGCTACCGGCGCCGGCGGTGGCGGTGCCTGATCGGAACGGCCGGCCAGCAGGGCGGCGATGCCGCCGGCCGCGATGGCAATGAAGAGCACGATGAGACGCGCGGGTTTCATACGCAGTACCTTCCACGATCGCTCGAGATGGCGTTGGCGATTGCCGGGTTGCCGGGTTCGGCAGGCGCGCGGCAGGCGCGCGGCGAGAGCAGCCGTGCTTCAACAATGAAAATGGGAATGCCGGCGGCCGGGACCGCGCCCAGGCCGCCCAAAGCCGTCACACCGGCCGCCAGAGCCGGGGCACCCACAGCCCCCACCTGCGGCCCGCCTGGCCGAAACAACCACGCCATCATTGCGCTCCCGCACCTTACGCATCGGTCGGCCTTGCTGCTCGGCCGCGACTGGGCAGGTTTCGATCCGACTTGACGCCAAATTGGTGAACGAAGTGCAAATATCGCGCGGCAGCGCTCTCAGATTTGCCCGACGCCGAAGCCTCAATGCCGGAACGGATAGATCATCTGCTCGCCGAAGCTCGGCGGAAAGCTCCGATCCGCGATGCCATAGTCGGCCGGCAACTTGCTCGGCGGCATGTAGAAGGTGCCGAACAGCATGTCGAGGACCGGAAACGTCGACGCATAGTTCCTCTCGCCGCCGGCTTCCACGGCGGTGTGGTGCCACCGATGGAAGACCGGGCCGGCCAGCACGTAGCGGAACGGTCCGAGGGTCCAGTTGAGATTGGCATGCACGAAGGCCGAATGAGCGATGGTGAACGGTCCGAGGAAGATCATCACGTTCGGGGAAATTCCCGCCAGCAGCAGCACCACGTCGGTCGCCACGCTGCCGAGGAAGATATTGACCGGATGGAAGCGCGCGGCCGAGACCCAGTCGAGGTCTTCCGAGGAATGATGCACCGCATGGTATTTCCACATCGCCGGGCGGTGGAAAGCGCGGTGAATCCAGTAGTTCATGAAATCCGAGCCGACCAGAAACAGCATCGCCTGCACCGCCAGCGGCAATTGCGCCAGCGGACCATGGCCATTGTCGTAGAACTCGACGAGCCCTTCCGCGCTGGTGATGCCGAACAAGAGCGCCGCCCCCATCACCAGCAAGCCGATCCGCAGAAAGCGTGCGAACAACGGGATGATGATCCAGTAGCAGATATCGGTGACCAGCTCGCGCTTCCGCCACCAGGGTCGGCCCGGATTGCATGCCCAGAAGTACGACAGCACCGCGAACACGACCCCGAGAACGATCGTCACCGGCACCAGCTTGAAGATGGTCACCCCGATGCTGTGGATGAGGGCGATGAATTCCTCGGACATGGCGATGACCTGAACGCTGGCGCGACGCGTGGAGTCCCCCGAATATCGTGGCCCGCTTAAGATGGGATGAATGACGAATCCGTGCCCGCGATCCGGCCGCGCGCCGAACACTGCCGCCGATCGTTCGGATTTTATGGTCGATATTTACGTATTGATGTATTTATTGGTGCATACTTTCTGTTCAAACGTAATTACGCGAGGCCATCTCGATTCAATACTTTATTAATCGTAATATATCAAATATACAAGCTGTTAACTACCTTGGGTATTCGTGTGAAAGCTGCAGATTTCGGTGCCGAGATTAACCGAGGCGCAAGGGGTGCCACGATAGGGTCGACGGTAGTCCCGGACCAGCCGGACCAAAAACGGCTCCGGGATCACGCTCAGACAGCCACGTGTGGACCAATGGAGTTCGATATGACCAATCTCGTAAAGCGCTTCGCCAAGGATGAGTCGGGCGCGACCGCCATCGAATACGGGCTCATCGCCGCCGGCATCTCGGTCGCGATCATCGCCGTCGTGCAGGGCCTCGGCGCCAACCTGAAGACGACCCTCGGCAGCGTCCAGACCGCTCTCAAGTAAGAGCCATCTGGCCAAACCCGATCAGAAGGCTCCGGCCATCGCCGGAGCCTTTTCCGTTTGAGCCCCTGCCCTCCCGGTGGCGCCGGCAATTCCCTGGCCCGGTGCCTCCCGGCGCCACACGCCAAATCACACGCGGCAGACGTGAAATCGTCTCAAACTTGAGCATTCGGCGAGACCTTCTGTTCAGGCCTGCTTAGGTAAAAACACGTAGCTGCAGCGTCCGCAACAGCGGGTGCCAACGGGAGCTATCTGATGTCAACATTTATACGTTTTCTCCGCAACGAGTCGGGTGCCACGGCGATCGAATATGGCTTGATCGCCGCCGGTATCGCTGTCGCGATCATCGCGGTCGTGCAGGGTCTGGGCGTGAACTTGAATACCACTTTCGGCAGCGTGCAGACCGCCCTCAAGTAAGGCGGGCAGATCGCGGCCGCCGCATCGGAATCGCCGCTGCCCGCCCGTTGCGGGCGGGAGCGGCATTCCTGAGACGGGCCGCCGCTAACCGATCCGCAATGACCGCGGCGCTAGATTGCCCGCCACCGCCGGCCGCCGCCGACCGGGTTTCGTGCGCATGGGACTGGTCATGGTCATCGATCTGGTCAGACTGATACTGTTCCCGACCATTATGGCATTCGCGGCTTCCAGCGACCTGCTCACCATGACGATCTCGAACCGGGTCTCGATCACCCTGGTGGCCGGCTTCCTCGTGCTCGCCCTGATGAGCGGGATGGCTCCCGCCGAGGTCCTCTCCCATGCCGGTGCCGGGGCGCTCGTCCTCGTCGTCTCGTTCGGCTTTTTCACCCGCGGCTGGATCGGCGGCGGCGACGCCAAGCTGGCCGCCGCGACCGCCATGTGGCTCGGGTTCGGCTATCTGCTCAACTATCTGGTTTACGCTTCCTTGCTGGGCGGCGCGCTGACCCTGCTGCTGATCGAGTTCCGACTGGTGCCGCTGCCGGGATTGCTCGCCGGCCAGTTCTGGGCGCAGCGACTGCACCGGCAGGACGGCGACATTCCCTACGGCATCGCGCTCGCCGGCGCCGCGCTCCTGATCTATCCCGACACGCCGTGGATGCAGGCCGTCGGAATGTGAGCGCAGGCGTGCGCCGCTCGCCGAATATCCAGCCGGCTACCATTCGTTAACTCGATTTAGATACACCTTATTAACCATGCTTTGACGATTACCTGCTGAAATTGTGTACGCGCGACCACCTAGCCGACGGGGCATCGTTTCGTAGTTGCTCCACGTTTCCGATATTCCGGTCGCAGCGTGCATGTGGAAAGTGAGCGTATGAAACCCGCGCGCAGCATCGTGCCCGCCCTCGCTCGGACGATCGAGCAGGCTAGCGGCCAGCGGATCGCGCTGGTCGCCAGCGCGACGTCGCCGGCGCGTCGCGCCCGGGTCGCGCCGCATCGCGTCGCACGCGCCGGAATCGCAACCCGACGGCCGACTCCGACCGCAAGCCCATCCTGCCCGGCCGCGGCGATGCGGTCCGCTTTCGCAGCACCACGATGTCGGCGCCCCGACTGGGAGCGCCGACGAGGGACCGCAATATGGCAAGAACAATGCTGATCCGCACCACAGCGCTCGCCGCATCGATCGCCACGTTCGGGATCGCCGCGATCGGCCCCACCGCGGCCGGCGATCAGCGGCCGGTCGCCGCCAATGCCGGCATCGAGGTGGTGGGCAGCGATCTCAACGCCCGCTTCATTCCGCTCGGGGTCGGCAAGTCGGTGGTGATCGACCTGCCGCGCGACATCAAGGATGTGCTGATCGCCGATCCCAAGATCGCCAACGCGGTCGTCCGTTCGGCGCGGCGCGCCTACATCATCGGGGCGTCGGTTGGACAGACCAACATCTTCTTCTTCGACGCCGACGGCCACCAGATCGGCGGTTTCGACATCGCGGTCAAGCGCGACCTCAACGGCATCCGCAGCGCCATCAAGCAGGCGTTGCCGGCGTCCGATATCCAGGTCGAAGGCGTCGGCGACGGCGTGGTGCTGACCGGCAACGTCATCACCTCGGCCGAGTCGCAATTGGCCTTCGACATCGCGGCTCGGCTGCTCGGGGTCGGGACCGCCACCATCACCCTGGAGGGCAGCAAGGTCGTCAATGCCATCACGGTGCAGGGCCGCGACCAGGTCATGGTGAAGGTGACGGTCGCGGAGGTGCGGCGCGACGTCATCAAGCAGCTCGGCGTCAACTTCAATGCCAACCTCGGGTACGGAACCTCAATTCTCAATCTCAACACCTCCAACCCGTTCTCGGCGGTGGGCGCGCCGTTGAGCACCACCGCCATCAAGGCGATATTCCCCGGCGTCACCGCCACGCTGCAGGCCATGGAGCGGGCCGGCGTCATTCGCACCCTTGCCGAGCCGACCCTGACGGCGATTTCCGGCGAAAGCGCCTCGTTCCTGGCCGGCGGACAGTTTCCGGTTCCCAGCGGCCTGAGCTGCAGCACCACCACCAACCCCCCGGTCTGCCAGCCCACCATCGATTTCAAGCAATTCGGCGTCAGCCTGAACATCACCCCGGTGGTGCTGTCGGAAGGCCGCATCAGCCTCAAGGTCATGACCGAGGTCTCCAATCTGTCGACCGACAACGCGCTGACGCTGCAGTTCCCGGGCTCCTCGCAGCCGCTCACCGTGCCGTCGATCCTGACGCGGCGCGCCGACACCACGGTCGAGCTTCCCTCTGGAGGGTCGCTGGCCATGGCCGGCATGATCCAGGACCAGACCGTCCAGCAGCTCAACGGCATTCCGGGCCTGATGCAGCTGCCGGTCCTCGGCACCCTGTTCAAGAGCCGCGACTTCATCAACAACCAGACCGAGCTCATGGTTCTGGTCACGCCCTATATCGCGCGCGCGGTGGCGCTGAAGAATCTCTCGCGTCCCGACGACGGTTTCGCCGATGCCAGCGATCCGACGACGATCCTGTTGGGCAACATCAACCGCATCTACGGCGTTCCGGGCAACGTCGACGGCAAGGGCAGCTATCGCGGCAACTACGGCTTCATTCTCGATTGACGGCCGGGGAGAGATGGAAATGAGCTCAACGGATCGTTCAGCCGCAAGACCGGGCCGGGCCGGTGCAATCCGGGCGCTGGCCTTCGTCGGCTACGCTGCGCTGCTCGCGGGCTGCAATACCGATCAAGCGGCGCTGCAGGCGGTTCCCTACGATCTGCGGCAGCGCCACCCGATCGCCATCCGGGAAGGGGTGCACACGGTCGAGCTGTTCATCGGCAGCAAGCGCGGCGAGCTGACGCTCGATCAGCGCGCCGACGTCGTCGCCTTTGCGCATACCTGGCGCCGCGACGCGGCCGGCGGAATCGTCATCGATCTGCCGACCGGAGCCAGCAACGAGGTCGCCGCCGCCAATGCATCGCTGGAGGTCCGCTCGATGCTGACCAACATGGGGGTGCCGGCGCGCGACATCGAGACCCGCCCCTATCGGCCGCGCGACCCGCGCACGATGTCGACCCTGCGGCTCAACTATCCCAGAATGGTCGCGAGCGCCGGGCCGTGCGGAATGTGGCCGCACGATATCGGCCCGACCCTCGATCGCGAGCACAGCGAGAACGTCGAATACTGGAACTTCGGCTGCTCGTCCCAGCGCAACCTGGCCGCCCAGGTGGACAATCCGGCCGACCTGGTGCAGCCGCGCGGCGAGGAGCCCGCCTACGCCCAACGCCGGACCGCGGCCTTCGAGAAATACCGGTCGGGCCAGACCCCCGCCACGCAGTATCCCAATCCCAACAAGGGCAACATCGCAGACATCGGGTCCAAATGATAACGCAAGCGTTCCAAGCTCCGGCCGAGGAGGCCGTCGCCCCGGAGCCCGCCCTCAGCGAGCACATCGCACCGGCACCGCGGGTGTCGGTGCAGGCGTTTTGCGAGACCGTCGAGACCGCGGCAGCCGTGCAGGGCGCCGGCGAGGATCGCCGGCTCGGCAAGGCGCATCTCAAGATCCAGATGGGCGGCATCGCGGCCGCCATCGAGGCCTATCACGGATCTCCGACGCCGAACGTCATCGTCATCGAGAACGAGGGCCGCGGCGACGCCATTCTGGCCGGCCTCGATTCGCTCGCCGAGGTCTGCGACGCCGGCACGCGGGTGATCGTGATCGGCCACGTCAACGACGTGGTGCTCTATCGCGAGCTGGTACGGCGCGGGGTCAACGATTATCTCATCGCGCCGATCGGCACCATCGATGTGGTGCGCTCGGTGTGCGGCCTGTTCTCGGCCCCCGACGCCAAGGCGGTCGGGCGCATCATCGCGATCGTCGGCGCCAAGGGCGGGGTCGGTGCGTCCACCGTCGCCCACAACGTCGCCTTCGCGGTGGCGCGGGAGCTGAAGCTCGATACCGTGGTGGTCGATCTCGACCTCGGCTTCGGAACCGCCGGGCTGGACTACAACCAGGATCCGCCGCAGGGGGTCGCCGACGCGGTGTTCTCGCCAGATCGGGTGGACAACGCCTTCATCGACCGGCTGTTGTCGAAATGTACCGACCACCTGAGCCTGTTGGCGGCGCCCGCCACGCTCGACCGGGTCTACGACTTCTCCGCCGAGGCTTTCGAGCCGATCGTCGATTCGTTGCGGGCGACGGTGCCTTGCATCGTGCTCGACGTTCCCCACCAATGGTCGGGCTGGACCAAGAAAACGCTGATCGGCGCCGACGACATACTGGTGGTCGCGGGTCCCGATCTGGCCAATCTGCGCAACACCAAGAACCTGCTCGATCTGCTCAAGGCGGCGCGGCCCAATGACCGCCGGCCGCGCTACTGCCTCAACCAGATCGGGATGGCGAAGCGGCCGGAGATCAAGCCTGCCGATTTCGCCAAGGCGCTCGAGGACGAGCCGGCCGCGATCATTCCGTTCGACCCGCAGGTGTTCGGCACCGCCGCCAACAACGGTCAGATGATCGCCGAGCTGTCGTCGTCGCATCGGGTCGCCGGAATCTTCCAGCAGCTGGCGCAGGACCTGACCGGCCGAATGGACACGAAGAAGGCCCGCCCGGGCCTGCTGTCGCCCCTGCTCGGCAAATTGCTGAAGCGTTAGGGCGTCGAGCTCGGAGATCAGTCGCGTGTTCGGAAAGCGTAGCACATCTGCCCCCGACGGCACCGACAAGGCGCCGGACGCACCCGCGCAGCGCGTTGCAGCCCCTCCGTTGCAGCCCGCGCAGGAACCGGCGGCGGCGCCTGCGCCCAAGACGGCACCGGTGGTCGAAGGCGGCCGCTCCCCGATCCCCTCGGTCGGCCTGGGCGCGCCGCTCGTGACCGCCCCGACCGCGAGTCGGCAAGGAGCGGGCATGCCGCAGCAGCAGCCGCTCGCTCCGAGCGCGACCGAACTCGCGCCATACCGACGCCTATTACGACACCAAAGGCACGATCTTCGGCGCCTTGATCGAAGCCATCGACCTCGGCCAGCTCGCCAAGCTCGACGCCGATTCGGCGCGCGAGGAAATTCGCGACATCATCAACGAGATCATCGCGATCAAGAACATCGTGATGTCGATCTCGGAGCAGGAGGAGCTGCTCGACGATATCTGCAACGACGTGCTCGGCTATGGACCGCTCGAGCCGCTCTTGGCCCGCGACGACATCGCCGACATCATGGTGAACGGATCCGGCACGACCTTCATCGAGGTGAAGGGCAAGATCCAGCGGACCGGCATCCGCTTCCGCGACAACCAGCAGCTCCTGAACATCTGCCAGCGCATCGTCAGCCAGATCGGCCGGCGGGTCGACGAATCCTCCCCGATCTGCGACGCGCGCCTGCCCGACGGCTCACGCGTCAACGTCATCGTTCCGCCGCTCGCGATCGACGGACCGGCACTCACCATCCGCAAATTCAAGAAGGACAAGCTCACCCTCGAGCAGCTGATCAAGTTCGGCACGATCACGCCCGAGGGCGGCGAGATCCTCAAGGTGATCGGCCGCTGCCGGGTCAACACCCTCATCTCGGGCGGCACCGGCTCCGGCAAGACTACGCTCCTCAACTGCCTCACCCGCTATATCGACGACGACGAGCGCATCATCACCTGCGAGGACGCGGCCGAGCTGCAGCTGCAGCAGACCCATGTGGTGCGGCTGGAGACGCGACCGCCCAATCTGGAGGGCGAAGGCCAGATCAGCATGCGCGACCTGGTGCGCAACTGCCTGCGCATGCGGCCCGAGCGCATCATCGTCGGCGAGGTGCGCGGACCCGAGGCGTTCGACCTGCTGCAGGCCATGAACACCGGCCACGACGGATCGATGGGCACGCTGCACGCCAACAATCCGCGCGAGGCGCTCTCGCGTCTCGAATCGATGATCACGATGGGCGGATTTTCCCTGCCATCGCGCACCATCCGCGAGATGATCTGCGCCTCGGTGGACGTCGTGGTCCAGGGCGCGCGCTTGCGCGACGGCTCCCGCCGCATCACCCACGTCACCGAGGTCCTGGGGATGGAAGGCGACGTCATCATCACCCAGGATTTGTTCCTCTACGACATGGTCGGCGAGGACGCCAACGGCAATATCATCGGCCGCCACCGCTCGACCGGGATCGGCCGCCCGCGGTTCTGGGACCGTGCCCGCTACTACGGCGAGGAGCAGAGGCTCTCGGCCGCGTTGGATGCCGCCGAGATCGCGAACGACCAGGTCAGGAACTGACAGGGACGCCAACATGCAGATGATCGCCCTGTTCTTCCTGGTGACGGCCTCGATCGGAGGCGTCGCCTGGGTATTCGTCTACCCGATATTGTCGGGCGAGCGGAAGGCGGAGAAACGCCAGGCGTCGGTGGTGCGGACCGGCGTCGCGGCTCGTCCTGCCGCGTCGCAGCGCACCGGCAACCAGAAATCGCGCCGGGAGCAGGTCGAAGGCAGCCTGAAGGAGATCGAGCAGCGCCGCTCCAAGGCCAAATCGCCGCCGCTCTCGGTGCGGATCGGGCAGGCCGGGCTCAGCTGGTCCAAGCAGAAGTTCCTGGTCGTCAGCGGGATTCTGGGCGCGCTCGGGTTCGTGATCGCGCTCGGTCTCGACGCCGGGCTGCTGGGCGCCGCCGCGCTGGGGTTCGCGGGCGCTTTCGGGTTCCCCCGCTGGCTCCTCAAGTTCCTCAAGAAGCGGCGCGAGGCGAAGTTCCTCAAGCACTTTCCCGACGCCGTCGACGTCATCGTCCGCGGCATCAAGGCCGGGCTGCCGCTGCTCGACAGCATCCGGGTCATCACCAACGATTCGCCCGAACCGGTCTGCAGCGAGTTTCGCGCCATCGTCGAGACCCAGTCGTTCGGCCTGCCGCTCGGCGAGGCCTGCATCAAGCTGTACGAGCGCATCCCGGTGGCGGAAGCGAACTTCTTCGGGATCGTCATCTCGATCCAGCAGAAATCCGGCGGCAACCTGTCGGAGGCGCTCGGCAACCTGTCCCGCGTTCTGCGCGACCGCAAGAAGATGAAGGCGAAGATCCAGGCTATGTCGATGGAGGCCAAGGCTTCGGCGATGATCATCGGCAGCCTGCCGCCCGCGGTCATGATGCTCGTCTACCTCACCAGCCCCCACTACATCGAGTTGCTGTGGACCGAGTCGCTCGGCCGCATGATGCTGGCCGCCTCGGCGACCTGGATGTTCATGGGGGTGATGGTGATGCGTAAGATGATCAACTTCGACTTCTGATGTGACGCCATGCTCGACATCCTGATCGACGCGGTCTCCAATCCACGACTGCTGGCCATGCTGTTCTCGGCGGTCGCGGCGGTCGCGACCGTGCTGACGCTGGCCATGCCGCTGATGGCGACCGACACGCTCTCCAAGCGGATGAAAGCGGTGGCGCTCGAGCGCGAGCAGATGCGCCAGCGCGAGCGCGAGCGATTCTCCCGCGGCGAGAAGATCACGCTGCGACGCTCGCCCAAGCAGTACATGCAGTCGATCGTCGATCAGTTCAACCTGAACAAATGGGTCGGCCAGGAGACCGCGCGCGCGATGCTGGTGCAGGCGGGCTACCGCGGCCAAGCCCCCTACGTCACCTACCTGTTCTTCCGCATGCTGATGCCGTTCGTCCTGCTGGTGTTCTCCGCATTCTACATCTTCATCATCCTCGACCTCGACCAGCCCCCGATGATCAAGGTCGGCCTCTGTCTCGGCGCCACCTATGTGGGCATGCAGGTGCCGAGCCTGTTTCTGAAGAACCGGATCCAGCATCGCCAGCTGTCGATCAAGCGGGCGTTCCCGGACGCGCTCGATCTGCTGCTGATATGCGTGGAATCCGGCATGTCGATCGAGGCGGGCTTCAAACGTGTTTCGGCCGAGGTCGGCACCCAGTCGATCCCGCTCGCCGAGGAGCTGACGCTGACCACCGCGGAGCTGTCCTATCTGCAGGACCGCCGCCAAGCCTACGAGAACCTCGCCAAGCGCACCAATCTGGAAGGCGTCAAGTCGGTGTGCATGGCCTTGCAGCAGGCGGAACGCTACGGCACCCCGATGGGCACGACACTGCGCGTCATGGCCCAGGAAAACCGCGACATGCGCATGTCGGAAGCCGAGAAGAAGGCCGCCGGATTGCCGCCCAAGCTGACCGTGCCGATGATCGTGTTCTTCCTGCCGGTGCTGTTCATCGTCATTCTCGGCCCGGCCGCGATCCGGGTAATGGCGCTGCACTGACGGCAGGCCGAACATCCCGAAGGCCTCATCCTGAGGAGGCCGCGCGCTTCGCGCGGCCGTCGCGAAGGATGTACACGCGCACGAACTCGTTCCATCCTTCGAGACGCATCGCTTGAGCGATGCTCCTCAGGGATGAGGTCTTTGATTGATTCGTTGCCGCCAACCTAGCCGCGTTTCGCGTCTGCCGGCCGGTAGGCCTGGTCACGATTCTGCGCGCCGCTCTGCTTCGACAGCATTTGCTTCAGATAGGCGACATTGGCGGAGGCTTCCTCGGCCGGCAGGTCGGCGCGCGCGATGGTCTCGGCCTCGGCGAAGCGCCCCTGCAGCCCGACCACCAACGCGAGGTTCTGCCGCACCCGCGGATCGACGCGCTGGCCAGCGGCGGCGCGCTTGAGCGTCGCCTCCGCGCGCGGCAGCTGCTTGGACAAGGCGTAGGAGAGCCCGAGGTTGGACAGCACCGAGGGCTCGTCCGGAGTGATCTTGAGCGCGGTCTCGTAGTAGCGTTGCGCCTCCTCGTGACGCCCCATCTGGTCGAGAACCGCGCCCTGCGCCGACAGGATGCGCCAGTCCGGACGATCGGGCGTATGGGCGCGACCGAGCACCTCGAGCGCCTGCTGGAAGTTGCCGACATCGGCCAGCGCGCGCCCATAGGCGCCCAGCACCTCCATGTTCTTGGCATTGCGCAGCGAGGCCTGCTCCAGCACCGCGACCGCCTGCGCACGCTGGCCGGTCCCGCGCAACGCTTGCGCATAATGGATGGCGACCTGCGGATCGCCGGAATTGGCCTGGTAGCGCTCGCCCCAAGCCTCGGCGGCCCGCCGCAATTCGTCCTCGCCCCCCGCGGGAGCGGCGGCGGGAGCGAGCGATCCGGTGGTCTCGGGCAAACGGGCGCTGGCGCAGCCGGAGAGCGCGCCGGCGAGAACGGCCGCCGTCAGGATGGCAATGAGCGGACGAGTGCGGTCGAAAAGGTTTGAACGCTGGATCATCACGGGTCTGCGTGCGGGCCGAGCCGCCCCTTCCACAGCAGAAATAAAACGTTAACCCTAACAGTTGGTTAACCCGGCGGCTGGAGGCCCGGCGCGGCGCCGCCTTCACCCCGCCGGGCGGCCGTGCTAGCTCAAATCGATGCTCCAATCCTCGATTCCCGCCGTCTTCGTCAGTCCCGGCAGCGCGACCGCGATGACACCCGTCACGCCCGTGACCTTCGTCACCGCGGCCGGCTGGACCCAAATTCGCGACGGTCTCGATCCTCGCAGCCGTGCCTTTGCGGACGCGGCCGGCTTTGCGCCCGGCGCCGGGCAGCACCTCTTGCTGCCGGGAGCCGACGGCAGCCTCGCCGGCGTCCTGTTCGGGCTCGAGGACGCGGATGCCTTCGCCAAGGATTTGCTGCGGCCGGGCGCCTTGCCGGGCCTGCTGCCGTCGGGAATCTATCGGTTCGCCAATGCGCCCCACGATGCGCGCCTGGCGGCGCTCGCCTTTGCGCTCGGGACCTATCGGTTCGCGCGCTATCGCAAGGCCGAGGACAGGGACATCCGGCTCGAATTGCCGGCGGGAGTCGACGGTGCCGACCTCACCCGCATCGTCGAAGGAGTCTGGCTCGCCCGCGACCTGATCAACACGCCGGCCAACGACATGGGCCCGGCGGAGCTCGAAAGCGCCGCCCGCGCCCTGGCGACGCGGCATGGAGCGAGCTTCCGGGCGATCGTCGGGGCCGAGCTCCTGGCGCAGAACTTTCCGCTCATCCATGCGGTGGGGCGCGCCGCCGACCAGGCGCCGCGCCTCGTCGATATGGCCTGGGGAGATCCGGCCCACCCGAAGGTCACGCTGATCGGCAAAGGGGTGTGCTTCGATACCGGCGGGCTCGACATCAAGCCCGAAAGCGGCATGCTGAACATGAAGAAGGACATGGGCGGCGCCGCCACCGTGCTGGCGCTCGCCCATATGCTGATGGACCGCGGCGCCAAGCTGCGGCTGCGGGTCCTGCTGCCGGTGGTCGAGAACGCGATTTCCGGGTCCGCCTTCCGGCCTCGCGACATCTACCGCTCGCGCAGGGGGCTGAGCGTGGAGATCGGCAACACCGATGCCGAGGGAAGGCTGATCTTGGCCGACGCGCTGGCGCTGGCCGACGAGGAAGCGCCCGATCTCATCCTCGACATGGCGACCTTGACCGGCGCCGCGCGCGTGGCGCTCGGCCCCGAGGTGGTGCCGTTCTACACCGACGATGACGCACTCGCCGCCGCGCTCTCGCGCAGCGCGGATGCGCAGAGCGATCCGCTGTGGCGGCTGCCGCTGTGGGGCGCCTACGACCAGATGCTCGATTCCAAGGTCGCCGACGTCAACAATGTCGGGGCCGGCGGCTTTGCGGGCTCGATCACGGCGGCGCTGTTCCTGCGCCGCTTCATTGCCGCCGCCAAGGCCTGGCTGCATTGCGACATCTTCGCCTGGAACCCGGCCGCCAAGCCGGGGCGGCCGGAAGGCGGCGAATGCCAGGCCGCACGCGCGCTCTATCATCTGCTCACGGCACGTTATGGCTGACGCACCGCACCGCGCCCTCGTGCGCGAGGTCGTCGACCCGCAGGCGCCGGTGCGCCGCAGCCCCTCGCCCGACGCGGCGCTCGACACCGAGGCCCTCAAGGGCGAGCGCGTTGTGGTCGAGGAGACCACGCCCGAGGGCTGGTGCCGGGGCCGGCTCGAAGCCGACGGCTATGCGGGCTGGTTGCCCGCTAATGCGTTGGCTCCGCCCGGGCCGGAGCCCACCCACAAGATCGCGGTGCCCCGCACCCTGGTGTTTCCGGGACCCGCCATCAAGCTGCCGCCGATCGAAGGGCTTTCGCTCGGATGCCGGCTCGCCATCGCGCGCATCGAGGAGCCGTTCGCGATCACACATTCCGGCGGCTACCTGCCGGCGCGGCATTTGGCGCCGCTCGAGACGGTCGTGCCCGATATGGTGACGGTCGCCGAGCAGCTTCTGCACGTGCCCTATTTATGGGGCGGCAAGACCAGCCTCGGGCTCGATTGCTCCGCGCTGGTCCAGATCGCGCTCGCCGCCGGCGGGGTGCCCTGCCCGCGCGACAGCCACATGCAGGAGGCCGCGCTCGGCGTTGCGCTGCCGCCCGCCCGTGGCCTTGCCGACCTGCGCCGCGGCGATCTGTTGTTCTGGAAGGGACACGTCGCCATCGCGCGCGACCACGCTACGCTGATCCACGCCAATGCGTTTCACATGGCGGTCGCAATCGAGCCGATCGGCGAGGCACTCGCCCGCATCAAGGCGGCCGGCAGCGTGCTCACCAGCGTGCGGCGGCTTGGCGCGAACTGACGGGTTGCTTTGGTAGGATGGGTAGAGCTCTTGCGAAACCGATCGGGGCGATACGCCATCAACGCGCGAGCGCGGCGAATGCGTCACGGTCCAACGATGGGTTTCGCAAGAGCTCTACCCATCCTACCGCGCCCGACTTCTAGAAATCCGGCTTGTGGGCGATGGGGACCGGGAACAGGCCCTGGCTGAAATAGTCGTTGTTGTTCTCCGCGCACACGGTTTCGATCATGCGGCCCTTGGCTTTGAACCAGCGCTGCTGCATCGTGATCGGCGCGTTGTAGGCGTCGGGATCCTCGACCTTGGCGATCCCGGTCAGATGCTGGCCGTCCGCCTCGAGCCGGAAGCGCTCCACCACATGCAGCTTCTCGGTGTGCACCGTGTGGAAATTGTCGATGTAGCTGTCCTTGGTGGACAGCCCGATGGTGTCGACCACCAGGGTGTCGCCGCCTTCGTAGCGGCCGATGGATTCGCCGAACCAGGAGGGCTTGAGCTTCTCGGAATGGGCGTCGGTCATGAACACGCGCCGCACCATGTGGTCGCGCTGCCAGATCATGTAGACGATCTTCGGGAGCTGGATGAAATAGACCGGCTCGAACGGATACAGCAACTGACCCGGAACGCTGCCCGGATAGCAACGGGCTTGCGCCGCGAACGGAATTTTCTCGACGCTGGAGAGCGCCTCGTCGTTCGACGCCTTCATCTCGGCCGCCGCCCACGGCTTGAGCACCGGGTCCCGGTAGTCGCCGATGCGCTTGGTCGGCGGCTTGCCGGTGCGGGCGGCTTCGGCATTGCTGGTATAGGGATGATCGGGATCGGGCTTGATCGGCCCATGGCCGCTACCCGGCGGCGGCTGTTGCCAGTCCGAGACATTCGACTGCCAGCCGAAATCAGCCGAGGTCAGGTTGGGAATCTTGTCGCTCGGCTCCGCCCAAGCGGCGGTCGCGATCGCGGCCAAGCCGACCAAGATGGCGCCCGCCAGCAAAGCATGCCTCGGTGCGGATGGGTGCTTTGAGATGGCTCCCGACATCGCGGAATCCCTCGTTCTATGACGGCCAGCGGCCCATTTTTCGGACGTTTGCCCGGAATGCGCAAGCGGCAATCGGGTCGCAGGTTCCGGCGTGCACGGTCGGTTATGCGCTATGCGCCCGCGCCCGCAATCTCCTTGAGCCGCCCCCGGTTGAGCGCCAGCCAGTGCAGCGCCAGCACCAGGAGACCGTTGTGCATGGTGTCCCGGCCGAGCGCCGCGAGCGCGGCATCGATCGGGACCCGCAGCGGCCGGGTCGCCTCGCGCTCGGCCGCGGCGCCTGCGGCCTCGGGTACCTGCGCGGCATCGACGATGCCGAGAAACAGCGTGATCTGCTCGTCGGAGGCGCCCGGCGTCGGCAAATAGGTGAACAGCTCGGTGAGCCCCCTTGGCGCCACCCCGATCTCCTCCAGGCATTCACGGTGCGCGGCTTCGACCAGTTTTTCGTCCGTCTCTACATGGCCGGCCACGATCTCGACCATCTCGCCGTTGCCATTGGCGAGCTGTGCCGGCAGCCGGAATTGGCGGATCAGCACCACCTCGTCGCGCACGAGGTCGACCGGCAGCACCCCCACGATCCGCCCGAAGCGCACGAGATCATGGGTGTGCGGCTCGAGCCCGGGGTCGTCGTCCAGCAGCGTGTAGCGATAGCGTTGATAGGTGCGAAAGCCCTTGCCCAGGAGCTCGGGAGCCGAGAGCGAGACCTCGACCGGAAGATCGGCGAGGCGCGCGTCCGTGCGCGGGGGGTGTTGCGGCAAGGCTGGTCCTATTCGGCGACGACGCCCTCGGGCGCGGTCTCGAGATTGAAGGCGGCGGCGAACAGGGCGCGCGTGTAGTCGATCTTCGGATGGGCGAACAGATCGACCGCCGGCCCTTCCTCGACCACCTTGCCGTTGCGCATCACCACCAGCCGGCTCGCCAGCGCCGCCACCACGCGCAGATCGTGGGAGATGAACAGATAGGTGAGGTCGAGCCGCTTCTGCAGCGTCCGCAGGAGATCGACCATCTGCGACTGGATCAGCATGTCGAGCGCGCTGGTGGGCTCGTCGAGCACCACGAAGGTCGGCTCCAGCACGATCGCGCGTGCGAGCGCGATACGCTGGCGCTGGCCGCCGGAGAATTCGTGCGGATAGCGGAAGCGGCTGTCGGTATCGAGCCCGACGTCGGCGAGCGCGCGGACCACCCGCTGATCGCGCTCCTCCCGGCTGAGCTTCGGGGAATGCACCCGCAGCCCCTCCTCGATGATGTCGGATACCGACATGCGCGGGCTGAGCGACCCATACGGGTCCTGGAACACGATCTGCATGTCGCGGCGGAACGGCAGCATGTCGCGGAATTTCAGGCCCGCGATCGGCTTGCCCAGGAACACGATCCGGCCCTGCGAGGAGATCAGCCGCAGGATGGCGAGGCCGAGCGTGGTCTTGCCGGAGCCGGATTCGCCCACGATGCCGAGCGTCTCGCCCTGGCGCACCGCGATGCTGACGCCGTCGACCGCCTTGATATGGCCGACCACCCGGCGCAGGAAGCCGCGCTTGATCGGAAACCAGACCTTGAGGTCATCGGTCTCCAGCACGACCGGGGCATCGGGCCGCACCGGCGCCGGATCGGGCCGCGGCTCGGCCTGGATCAGCGCCCGCGTATAGGGGTGCTCGGGCGCCTTGAACACCCGCTCGATCGGGCCGTGCTCGACGATCTTGCCCTCCTTCATCACGCAAACCCGCTCGGCGAGCTTGCGCACGATGCCGAGGTCGTGGGTGATGAACAGCATGGCCATGCCGAGCCGGGCCTGCAGATCCTTCAGGAGCTTGAGGATTTGCGCCTGCACGGTGACGTCGAGCGCGGTGGTGGGCTCGTCGGCGATCAGCAGGTCGGGCTCGTTGGCGAGCGCCATGGCGATCATGACGCGCTGGCGCTGCCCGCCGGAGAGCTGGTGCGGATAGCTCGCGAGCCGCGTCTGCGGCTCCGGAATCCCGACCTCGGTCAACAGCTCCACGATGCGCTTGCGGGCCGGGGCGCCGACGAGGCCGGCATGCAGCAGCAGGATCTCGCCGATCTGCTGCTCGATGGTGTGCAGCGGATTGAGCGAGGTCATCGGCTCCTGGAAGATGATGGTGATGCTCTTGCCGCGCACCTGCCGGATCTCGCGTTCCGGCAATTGCAGGAGGTCGCGGCCCTTGAAGCGGATCGTGCCGGAAGGATGATGCGCCGTCGGGTACGGCAGGAGCTTCATCACCGAAAGCGCGGTCACCGATTTGCCCGAGCCCGATTCGCCCACCAGCGCCAGCGTCTCGCCGCGGCGGATGTCGAACGAGACCCGGTCGACCGCCAGCGTCTCGCGCGCGCCCTGGCGGAAGGCGACCGACAGGTCCTTGACCTCGAGCAGCGGTTGCGACAGCGCGTCCATGGGGGCTCACCGGAACGTCTTGCGCGGATCGAAGGCGTCGCGCACCGCTTCGCCGATGAAGATCAGGAGCGACAGCATGGTCGCCACCGTCAGGAAGGCGGTCATGCCGAGCCAGGGCGCCTGGACATTGTCCTTGCCTTGCTTGAGCAGCTCCCCGAGCGAAGCCGAGCCCGGCGGCAGCCCGAAGCCCAGGAAGTCGAGCGCGGTCAAGCGTCATCACCGAGGAGGACAGGATGAAGGGAAGAAACGTCATGGTGGCCACCATGGCGTTGGGCAACAGATGGCGGAACATGATGACCCGGTTGGAGACGCCGAGCGCGCGTGCCGCCTGGATGTACTCGAAATTGCGCCCGCGCAGGAACTCGGCCCGCACCAGCCCGACCAGCGACACCCAGGAAAACAACAACAGAATGCCGAGCAGCACGAAGAAGCCCGGCACCAGGACGGATGATATGATCAACAGCAGATAAAGCTCCGGCACCGAGGTCCATATCTCGATGAAGCGCTGGAACAGGAGATCGGTCCAGCCGCCGAAATAGCCCTGCACCGCGCCGGCCGCGACCCCGACCACCGAGGACACGATGGTCAAGATGAGGCCGAACAGCACCGAGACGCGGAAACCATAGATCATGCGGGCCACCACGTCGAAGCCCTGGTCGTCGGTACCGAGCCAGTTGTATTCGAGATCGCGGCAGCCGGTGAGGCCCTTGCGCTCCACCACCGAACGGCATTCGTCCTCGGTCAGCATCCAGGTCGGCTTGGAGGGCGCCGGGGTGGGCAGGTCGTAATTGTGGGTGTCGTAGGAATAGCGGATCAGCGGCCATACGATGGCGCCGCCCTTGTCGGCAATGAGCTTCTGCAGATAGGGGTCACGGTAGTCGGGCGAGCTCTCGGCCAGCTCGTCGGTGACCCCGAAATTCGCCTGCGTGTAGCTGAACACGCTGGGGAAGAAGAAGTGCCCGTCATATTCGATCAGGAACGGCTTGTCGTTGGCGATGCATTCGGCGAACAGCGACAGGACGAAGAGCACCAGGAATATCCACAGCGACCAGAACCCGCGCCGGTTGGCCTTGAAGTTCTGCCAGCGGCGGCGGTTGATCGGCGAGGGCGCCAGCAGGCGGACGATCGGCACCGCGGCGATCCCCGGCAGCGGCGGCGGGGCCGGCTCCGGCGCCTGCAGGGCGGTGCGCTCGTCCACCTCAGACCTCCCGGGTCTCGAAGTCGATCCGCGGATCGACCCAGGTATAGGTGAGGTCGGAGATCAGGTTCACCACCAAGCCCGACCAGCGAGAACATGTAGAGCGTCGCGAACACCACCGGATAGTCGCGGTTGAGCACGCTCTCGAAGCTGAGCAGGCCCAGCCCATCGAGGTTGAAGATCGATCTCGATCAGGAGCGCGCCGGCGAAGAACGCGCGAATGAACGCGCCCGGAAAGCCGGCGATCACGATCAGCATGGCGTTGCGGAATATGTGCCCGTAGAGCACCTGGCGGTCGCTGCAGCCCTTGGCGCGCGCGGTGAGCACGTATTGCTTGCGAATCTCGTCGAGAAACGAGTTCTTGGTCAGCAGCGTCATGGTGGCGAAAGCGCCCAGCCCCATCGAGATGATCGGCAAGGTCAGGTGCCAGAAATAGTCCAGCACCTTCTGCCACCAGGGAAATTGCGCCCAGTTTTCCGAGGTCAGCCCGCGCAGCGGAAACCAGTCGAAGAACGAGCCGCCCGCGAACAGGATGATGAGCAGGATCGCGAACAGGAAGCCCGGAATTGAGTAGCCCACGATGATGACGCCCGACGTCCATACGTCGAACAGCGAGCCGTCGCGTACCGCCTTGCGGATGCCGAGCGGAATCGAGATCAGATAGGTCAGCAAGCGTCAGCCATAGGCCGAGCGAGATCGAGACCGGCAGCTTCTCCTTGATCAGGGAGAGAACGCTGGCATCGCGGAAATAGCTCTTGCCGAAATCGAACCGGCCGTAGTTCCACAGCATCAGGCCGAAGCGCTCATAGGCCGGCTTGTCGAAACCGAACTGCTTCTCGAGGCTGGCGATGAATTCCGGATCAAGCCCTTGAGCGCCGCGGTATTTGGAATTGGCCGTGTCCGCAGCCGCGCTCCGCATCTGCCCGCGCGCCCCGAAGTCGCTCGACGGCCCGGAGATGCGCGAGGCGCCGCCGGTATCGGCGCCGCTGAGCTGGGCGATGATGCGCTCGATCGGTCCGCCGGGGGCGAATTGCACCACCGTGAACGAGATCAGCATGATGCCGATCAGGGTCGGGATCATCAGCAGCACGCGTCGAAGGATGTAGGCGGTCATTAGGGGATCGATGCTTCTCGCTGCGGCTTTCTTAACCTCCCCCTGAAAGGGAGGCGGGTGGGGGTCCCCGGCGCCTTCGGGCGCACCCTCCCGTTTTCAGGGAGAGGGAATCAAATGGGCCTATCCGGGCCGTTCGACCTTCGCCGCCTTGTCGCGGTCATACCACCAAGTCTCGGGGGCACCACGACCATAGCGCGGTTTTGTCGCGGGTCGGGCGAACACGTCCCAATACGCGATGCGGTGCCATGGAAAGTTCCATTGCGGAATCCAGTAGCGGCCGGCGCGAAAGACGCGGTCGAACGCCCGGCAAGCGGTGGTGAGGGCTGCCCGCGTCGGCGCCGCGATGATCTGCTCGATCAGCGCATCGACGACCGGATCGGCGATGCCGGCGAGATTCTGCGAGCCCTGGATGGCCGCCGCCTGCGAGGTGAAGAAGGGGCGAATGCCGTCGCCCGGGGTCGAGGAGAATTGGAATCGCTCCATCGTAATGTCGAAATCGAAGGCGTCGACGCGGGCGCGCTACTGCACCGGATCGACGACGCGCAAAGTCGCGTCGATGCCGAGGGTAGCGAGATTCTTGATGAAGGGCAGGTGATGCGGCTGAAGTTCCGGCTCGTCCACCAGGAATTCGATGGTGACGCGCTCGCCTTTCGGGGTCACGCGCTTGCCGTCCTTGAGCACGACGCCGGCGGACTGCAGCAGGACCGCGGCCTTGCGCAGCATGGTGCGGTCCTGTCCCGAGCCGTCCGAGACCGGCGGCATGAACGGCTCGCCGAACACCTCGTCGGGCACCCGGCCGCGAAACGGCTCGAGCAGCGCGAGCTCCTCGGCGCTCGGCATGCCCGGCCGCCATCATGTCCGAATTCTGGAACACCGAGACGGTGCGCTTGTAGGCTCCGTACATGATGTTCTTGTTGGTCCATTCGAAATCGAACGCTAGGATCAGGGCATCCCGCAGGCGCCGATCGCTGAACGTGTCGCGTCGAGTATTGATGAACCAGCCCTGCGCGCCCGAGGGGGTGTCGTCCGGCAGTTCCTCGCGCTTCACGCGCCCGTCGCGGATCGCCGGGAAGGTGTAGCGCGTGGCCCACACCCGCGAGGTGAACTCCTCGCGGAACAGATAGCTCTTGCCGGTGAAGCCCTCGAAGGCCACGTCGCGGTCGCGGTAGAATTCGAACCGCAGGGTGTCAAAATTGTTCAGACCGCGCGTGACCGGCAGATCGGCGCCCCACCAGTCCTTGACCCGCTCGATATTCGATATAGCGGCCGGCCTCGAAGCGACCGACCTTGTAGGCGCCCGAGCCGAGCGGCACATCGAGGGTCGACTCCTCGAATGATTTAGTCGCGTAGTAGGCGCGCGAGAAGATCGGAAGCTGCGCCACGAACAGCGGCACGTCGCGTCCGCGATTGGGCGCGAACCGGGCCACCACGGTTGCGTCGTCCAGCGCCTCGGCGCCGAGGAAATCGCGCAGCTGCTGTCGGATGTTCGGGTGGCCCTTCTCCTTCAGCAGCGCCAGCGTGAAGGCGACGTCCTGCGCGGTGAGTCGGCTGCCGTCGTGAAACCGGGCTTGCGGCCGCAGCAGGAAGCGGTAGGTCAGGCCGTCGGCGGAGATTTTCACCGCGCGCGCGGCCAATCCATAGATCGCGTCGGGTTCGTCGTGGGTGGGCGTGAAGATGGTGGCAGGGCCCATGAGGGTCGCGAAGGTGAGATCGATGCCCTGGGCCCCATCGCCCTTCAAGATGAAGGCATTGAGCGAATTGAAGGTGAAATAGTTCTGGTTGAATTGGCGGATCGGTGGGGATGTGCGAGAACATGCCGCCCTTGGGGGCATCCGGATTGACGTAATCGAAATGCTTGAAGTCGGCCGGATATTTGAGATCGCCGAAGGCCGACATGCCGTGACGTTCGGTTTCCTCCTGGGCGCGTGCGGAAGGCACCGCAAGGATCGCAACCGCGCCGGCACCGAGCGCGAGCGCTTCGCGGCGGGTGGCGGCGAGCCCGGGAGCGCCCGGGTCGGGGTTCGGCCTCGTCGGGCGCCGGAACGTCACTGGCGCGAGCCCGTCTTGGCGGCCTTGGCCTGATCCCACCACCAGATCGTCGGGAATTCGGTAATGCCGTATTTCGGCATCGGATCCGGATGGCTGAAGCGGTCCCAGCGCGCGGTCGCGCCACTTATCGTTGGTGTATTGCGGCACGACATAATGGTTCCACAACAGCACCCGGTCGAGCGCCCTGGTGGCGGCGACGAGCTCGTCACGGTTCTTGGCGAAGATGACCCGCTCGATCAGGGCATCGACCGCCGGATTCTTGATGCCGACATAGTTTGTCGAGCCGGCCACGTCGGCCGATTGGGAACCCCAGAAATCGCGCTGCTCGTTGCCCGGCGACAGCGATTCCGCCCACACGTGCACGATGATGTCGAAGTCCCAGCTGCGGGTGCGGTTCTCGTATTGGGCATCGTCCACGGTGCGCACGCTCACGGTGATGCCGAGCCGCTCCAGCAAGGGCTTGTAGAAGAGCGCAACCCGTTCGACGCCTGGATCGTCGATCAGTATCTCGACCGCGTAGGGCTCGTTGGTCTTGACGTTCAGCAGACGCCGATCGCGAATTTCGTAGCCGGCCTCCTTCAGCAGACGGATGGCCTCGCGCAGATTGTTGCGAACGGCCTCCGGATTGCCGCCGACCGGATTGGTATATGGCTTGGTGAAGACTTCCGGCGGCACCTCGTCGCGCACGGTCTCGAGGATTTCGAGCTCCTGGCCCTGCGGCAATCCGAAGGACGCGAGCTCGGTGCCGTCGAAATAGCTGTTGATGCGCCGGTACTGGCCGAAGAACAGCTGCTTGTTCATCTCCTCGAAATCGTAGGCGAAGTCGAAGGCCTGCCGCACTCTGCGCATCCTTGAACTTGTCGCGGCGCGTGTTGAAGGCGAAGGCCTGCATGCGGCCGACGTTGCGGATCGGAAACAGTTCCTGCACGACCCGGTGGTCGCGCACCGCCGGGAAATCATAGGCGGTGGCCCAATTCTTGGCGCTGTTCTCGATGCCGCCAATCGACCTGATCGCCCTTGAAGGCTTCCAGCGCGACGGTCGTAGTCGCGAAAATATTCGTATCTCACCTCGTCGAAATTCTCGGTTCCGACCCTGACGTTGACGTCGCGGCCCCAATAGTCCTTCACGCGCTCGAGCACGACATTGCGGCCGGCCGCGAAGCTCTTGATCCGGTAGGGGCCGCTGCCGAGCGGCGGCTCGAGCGTGGTCGCGGTGACGTCGCGCTTCTTGCCGGAGGCATCGGTGCCCTCCCACCAATGCTTCGGCAGCACGGTGAGCTGGCCGACGATGAACGGCAATTCGCGATTGCCGGGGCTATCGAAGGTGAAGGTCACCTCGCGCGTCGCCGGTCTTCTCCGCTTTCACCACATGGCGATAATAGGCGCGAGTACATCGGGCTGTTCCGCTTGAAGGCATCGAACGAGAAGATCACGTCCTCGGGCGTGACCGGCTTGCCGTCGTGCCATTTCGCCTCGGCGCGCAACCGATAGGTCACCGAGGAGAAATCCGCAGGCAGGCTCACCGCCTCGGCCAGGAGCCCGTATTCGGACGCTACCTCGTCGAGCGACTGCGACCATCAACGTGCTCGGTCAGCGAGGCGACCGCGGCCGCGATCTTGCCCTTCACGCCCGGCGACCACCAGATTGAAATTGTCGAACGTGCCGGGCGCCGATATGCGCACCGCGCCCGCCTTGGGGGCATTCGGATTGACGTAGTCGAAATGCTTGAAGCCCTCCGCATAGCGCGGCTCGTCGATGAGGGCGAGGCCATGCCGCCATTGTGGCGTAGCTTGCGGGGCCGCTTGCGGCGGGACGCTGCTGGCGCCTCTTGCGCCGCCGCCGGCATGCTCGCCGGCAGGCCGAGCCGGGCCAGCGCCGGCGCGGCGGCGGCGAGAATTCCGGTTGCGGATGATGGTTCGACGGCTCAGGCGCACTGGCAAGCCTCCGGGGGACAGCGACGATCAGCCAAGCATTCTGTGCCCGGTTGGGGATTGATTATGTCCGATTTCGGCCGTGCAAGACACCTCTGCACGTCGTCGCAGGCGCCGCCATGGCTTCACATTCGCGTGGCATGCGACCGCGCCGCCGGCCCGCATGGACGCAAAACGGCCGGGCAGTCTGGCCCGGCCGTTAGGCAGCATCGAAGCTCCCGGGCCTTACTGCGCCTTGGCGCCGCCGCCCGCATCGGCCGCCTTCGGCAGCGGGGCGGGATTGTCCGACAGGGAGTTCAGATAGGCGATCACGTCGGCCCGGGTTTGCGGCCGGGTCAGGCCCCCGAAGGTCATCTTGGTGCCGGTCACGAAGGCCTGCGGCTTGGCCAGGAACTGGTTGAGATCGTCGACCGTCCAGGTGCCGCCCATGCTCTTCATGCCGCCGGAATAATCGAAGCCCGACATGGTGGCGCGCTGCCGTCCGACCACGCCCCAGAGATTGGGCCCGATCTTGGCGGGGCCGCCCTTCTCGAAGGTGTGGCAGGCCTGGCAGACCTTGGCGGCGTCCTCGCCGCGCTTGGGATCGGCGCTCGCCAGCAATTGCGCGATCGGCGGCTCTTTCTCGGCCGGCGCCTGCTCCTGGGCGCCGGTCGCGGCCTTCGGAACCACGATGTTGATAGCCGGGCTTGGCCGGCATCTCGGGCGCAAAGATCGCACCCGGAGGCGATATTCAGCGCGACCACGACCAGGGCGGTGCCCAGGATCGCGCCGAGAATCTTGTTCATTTCAAATGAGTCCATCGAATTCGGGCTCCGGACACCAGCGAGGAAGGACGCTGAGCAAGGAAGCCCGAGCGGAATGACGCAGACGAGGAATCGGCCAGGCTGCGCTGCCGGCAACCGTAGCGGCGGCGCACAAATAACCGGTTTGCCTCGCCTCTGGCAACACGTATAACCGCAAGCCACGATACTTTTGCGAGCCGGACTTTTCAAGCGGGCTTCCCGGCGGACCGCTTTTGGCGCACCGCGCCCGGCGGTCTCCGGCCTCCCGCCTCCCGGTCTCCGCACCCGATTCTCGGGACTTCAAACTCCACCGGACCCATGTTTCATGGCCCACCGTGAAATCCTGATCCTCATTCCGGCCCGGATGGCCGCAACCCGGCTGCCCGGCAAGCCGCTCGCCGATATCGCGGGCGAGCCGATGATCGTGCATGTGCATGCGGCGGGCGCAGGCGGCCGGCATCGGGCCGGTCGCGGTCGCGACCGATTCGGAGGCGATCGCGGCCTGCGTGGAGAAGGCCGGCGGCCGAGCGGTGATGACCCGGGCCGACCATGCCTCCGGCTCCGACCGGATTTTCGAGGCCTTGCGCAGCGTGGATCCGGCCGGCCGGGCGGAAATCATCGTGAACCTGCAGGGCGATCTTCCGACGCTGGCGCCCGCCGACATCGCCGCGGCGCTGCTCCCGCTCGCCGATCCCGCCGTCGACATCGCCACGCTGGCGGCCGAGATCACCGATGCGCGGCGAGCGCACCGATCCCAACGTGGTCAAGGTGGTGGGCTCGCCGGTCGGCCGCGGCCGGCTGCGGGCGCTCTATTTCACCCGCGCGCAGGCGCCCGGCGGCGACGGCCCGTTCTATCATCACATCGGGATCTACGCCTATCGCCGCGCCGCGCTCGCCCGCTTCGTCGGCCTGCCGCCCTCCCCGCTCGAGCAGCGCGAAAAGCTCGAGCAGTTGCGCGCGCTCGAAGCCGGCATGCGCATCGACGTCACCATCGTCGACAGCGTGCCGCTCGGCGTCGACACCGCCGGCCGACCTCGCGCGCGCCCGCGCGCTCGCTGCGGCGCGCGACGTTGACTTGCACCGCCCGGTATGCGTACCGGAACCGCCAAGAGGACCGATCATGAGCACAGCCAAGCGGATCGCGTTTCAGGGAGAGCCGGGGGCGAACTCGCACCTCGCCATCGCGGAGGCCTATCCGGATTGCGAGGCGGTGCCCTGCGCCACCTTCGAGGATGCGTTCGCGGCGATCACGGTCCGGCGAGGCCGACCTCGGCATGATCCCGGTCGAGAACTCGCTCGCCGGCCGGGTCGCCGACATCCACCATCTGATGCCGGACTCGGGCCTGCATATCGTGGCCGAGCATTTCATGCCGGTGCGCCATCAATTGCTCGGCATCAAGGGCGCGCGGCTCGCGGACATCAAGACCGTCGAGAGCCACGTCCACGCGCTCGGCCAGTGCCGCAAGATCATCCGCCAGCTCGGCATCAGGCCGGTGGTGGCCGCCGATACCGCGGGCTCGGCGCGCGAGGTCGCGCAGGCCGGCGACAAGACCCGCGCCGCCATCGCGTCGCGGCTCGCCGCCGAGATCTATGCGCTCGACATCCTGGCGGAGGACGTCGAGGACGAAGCCCACAACACCACCCGCTTCATCGTGCTGTCGCGCGAGGCCAAATGGGCGGCGAGCGGCAGCGGGCCGGTCATCACCACCTTCCTGTTCCGGGTGCGCAACGTGCCGGCCGCGCTCTACAAGGCGCTCGGCGGCTTCGCCACCAACGGCGTCAACATGACCAAGCTCGAAAGCTACATGGTCGAGGGCAATTTCTTCGCCACCCAGTTCTATGCCGACGTCGAGGGCCATCCCGAGGACCGCAACCTGGTGCTCGCGCTGGAGGAGCTCGCCTTCTTCTCCAAGGAGATGAAGATCCTCGGCGTCTATCCGGCCCACCCGTTCCGCACCACGTTCGAGGAAACGGCGGGATCGTAGGGTCGCGGCGGAATCGTAGGATGGGTTGAGCAATTGCGATACCCATCGAGCGGCGTTTGATGGGTTTCGCAAGAGCTCAACCCATCCTACAATCAAATCTAATTCAATCAAATCGTCTGATTGTACTCCCCGACCTCCGGATGCGTGCGCAGCACCGCGTCGAGCGCCTTGAACATGTCGCGCATGCGCGCCTCCGAGACCGGGCTCTCCACCACCACCACCAGCTCCGGCTTGTTGGAGGAGGCCCGCACCAGGCCCCAGGTGCCGTCCTCGACCGTCACGCGCACGCCGTTGACGGTCACCAGGTCGCGGATCGGCTGCCCGGCGACCTGTCTGGTGCGCGGCCTTCGCGTCCTGGAAATGCTTCACCACCTGCATCGACCACGCCGTATTTGGTCTCGTCGGCGCAATGCGGCGACATGGTCGGCGAGCCCCAGGTCTTGGGCAGCGCGTTCTTGAGGTCCGACATGCTCTTCCCCGGGTTGCGGTCGAGCATGTCGCAGATCGCGAGCGCCGAGATGAGGCCGTCGTCGTAGCCGCGGCCGACCGGCTTGTTGAAGAAGAAGTGGCCGGATTTCTCGAAGCCGGCGAGCGCGCCGAGCTCGTGGGTGCGGCGCTTCATGTAGGAATGGCCGGTCTTCCAGTAGTCGGTGCGGGCGCCGTTCTTCTGCAGGACCGGATCGGTCATGAACAGGCCGGTCGATTTCACGTCGGCCACGAACATCGCGCCCTGATGCTGCGCCGAGAAATCGCGCGCCAGCATGACGCCGACCTTGTCGGCGAAGATCTCCTCGCCGGTGTCGTCGACCACGCCGCAGCGGTCGCCGTCGCCGTCGAAGGCGAGGCCCACGTCCGCCTTGCGTGCGCCGCACCTCCTCGGCCAGCGCATGCAGCATCTTCAGATCCTCGGTATTGGGATTGTAGCGCGGAAAGGTGTGATCGAGCTCGCAGTCGAGCGGCACCACCTCGCAGCCGATCGCCGCCAGCACATGCGGCGAGAACGCGCCCGCGGTGCCGTTGCCGCAGGCACAGACCACCTTGAGGCGGCGCTTGAGCTTCGGCCGGTTGGTGAGATCGGCGATGTAGCGGGCCGGAAAATTCTCGACGAATTCGTAGCGCGCCGCCGCCGCGCGCACGGAAAGCGGCGCGTTGAGCACGATGTCCTTCAAGGCGGTCATCTCGTCCGGCCCGAAGGTGAGCGGGCGGTTGGCGCCCATCTTCACGCCGGTCCAGCCGTTGTCGTTGTGCGAGGCCGTCACCATGGCGACGCAGGGCACGTCGAGCGCGAACTGCGCGAAATAGGCCATCGGGGTGACGGCGAGCCCGATGTCGTGCACCCGGCAGCCCGCCGCCATCAGGCCGGACACCAGCGCGAGCTTCACCGAGGCCGAATAGGAGCGATAGTCGTGCGCGGTCACGATCTCGGGCCTGGCGCCGAGCTCGTGCAGGAGCGTGCCGAGACCGAGCCCGAGCGCCTGCACGCCCATCAGGTTGATCTCCTCGCCCAGGAGCCAGCGCGCATCGTATTCGCGAAAGCCGGTGGCTTTCACCAGCGGCTCGGATTCATACGCATAGGTATTGGGGACGAGCGCGGGCTTGGGCTTGGGGAACATCATGTCTCTCGGTGCGTGCGGCGGGCAGCGAGGACATAACACCGCGGGAAAGCGCTACTGCTCCAGCACCATGCGGCCGTTGCTGTATTCGAAACGCCGCAGCCGGGAGAGGAACGACAGGCCGAGCAGGTTCTCGCTCAGCGCCTCGTCCGGCGACACCAGCGCCGCCACATTGCGCACATTGAGGCCATTGATCTCGACCATGCCGAGCTGCACCGGGGCGGCCCGCGTCGAGCCGTTGGCGGTCTTGACCTCGACGGTGAACTCGCGCGCGACCGGATGGATGCCGAGGCCCGCGGCATCGCGCGCCCGCAGCGCGACCACCGAGGCGCCGGTATCGAGCATGAACTCCATGCGGCGCCCGTCGACCCGGGCGTCCACCACGAAGTGCCCGCGCGCGTCGCGCGGGACGATGACGCTGCTGCCGTATGAGTTCGTGCGGGACCGCGACCGGCGGCACGCTCGCGACCGCGGTGACCGGCGGCGGCGGCGCGGTAGTGTGCACCGCCCGATCCGCGACCCGGGCCGCCACAACCCCGGCTCCCAGCAGCAATCCGGCAAAAATGACGATCTCACGCATGACCCAACGCCGCCCCTCAAGTGCGGGAGCAATCAGGCCACAGCGACGACCAACAACATTCTAACGGCCCGCCGTTTTTGGGCGCCCTGGTGAGGAGAAGATCAAGACAATGACTAAAATTGTCCGGATTTCCGGCCTTCCTGGCGGCATGCGGCGATGGGCGCCCGACGGCTCTTATTCCGCCGCGCGGCGCATTTGCTCCGCCGAGCTTTGGGTCGCCGCATTGGCGCCCTGCACCATGATCTGCCCCAACTCCCTGGCCTGGTCCGCCAGAGCTTGTGCCTGACGGCTGAGGAACTCGCTCTGCAGCTCGACGACCTCCTGCGGCTTCTTCACCCGCACGATGCGGTTGGCGAAATCGAAGGTGTTGGCGAGCGCCTCGGCGGCGAGCGAGATCGATTGCTCCCGCAGCTCGGAGGTTTGCCGATCGATGTTTGCAGCGGTCTTATGGGCGGCCGTGAGATACCCCTCGAAGACGGCCTTGCTCAGGTGCAGGCTCTGCTCCGCGAGCCCGCGCATCCAGTCCATCCCCTGGACACCTTTCTGCCGTGCGCTTTCGGTGGCCTGCTCGGTAAATTCGCGAGTTGGATTCTTGGCCATGATGTTCTCCTTGATGTGGATGTGCGACTACGCGGCTCGCGCGCATCCCCGCAGGGCTTCCGCCCACGCAAGCCTTTCCGGCCCTCGCTACGGTTAATGCGGGTTAACGGACAGTCGGGGCCATTGTTCCGAAGATTTTCTATTTTGGGTTGCGAATTCGGCTAGCCAGCCGGTCAGGGGGGCCGTAGCGGTACCGCTGTGCCTTCTGGCGCGGCACAGTGTTGCCCAAGCCTTCCCGGGTTTCCGGACGGCCTGCCGGACATGCCAGCAGACCCTGCCGGGATCGATGATGTGAAACTCACGCCACAAGCTCAGTTGGGCGCGGCTTCTTTGGCCGGTGCTTGGCGACTCCATGATCGCCCGAGGCAGCTTGCGGCGGCATTGTTCCGATTGCAGAATGCGCGCGTGGTCCGACAGGTTACGGTCGGTCCGGCGCGCCGCTCGGGCGCACCCGGTGAAAGGAAAGATCATGCGCAATCCAGTCTCGCGCGGTGCGATCGCGCTGGCGGCGGCGGGTCTGGTCATGGCGGTGACCGGCGCGCGGGCGCGCGAAGAGGCGAAATACGCCGACATCCGCGGCGCCTGGGAGCGGCCGGGGGCGGCGCAGTGGGATCCGACCAAGCCCGGGGGCTTAAGGCAGCTGGCTCCGCTCACGCCGGAATATCAGACCGTGTTCGAGGCCAATCTGGCGGACGCCGCGGCTGGTGGGCAGGGCTACAACCCGCAGGTCATCTGCCTGCCGTCCGGCATGCCGCGGGTGATGATCGCCTACGAGCCGCTCGAGATCCTGGTCACGCCGGACGTCACCTACATCCGCTTCGATCAATTGGGCGAGAACCGCCGCATCTATACCGACGGCCGCGGCTGGCCCGACAAGATCACGCCGAGCTTCGAAGGCTATTCGATCGGCAAATGGTCGCAACCCGACGCCGACGGCCGTTATGGCGTGCTCGAGGTGGAGACCCGCGGCCTCAAGGGACCGCGCACGCTGGACGCCAGCGGGCTGCCGCTGCATCCCGACAACGGCACCATCATCAAGGAGCGCATCTTTCTCGACGCGGCCAATCGCAACCGGCTGCACGACCAGATCACCACCATCGATCATGCCTATTCGCGGCCATGGACGGTGACCCGGGATTACAATCGCCAGGCGGAGCCGCATTGGGTCGAGACCAATTGCGACGCCGAGAACCACTACCTCATGCTCGGCAAGGAGACCTATTTCATCAGCGTCGACGGCTACCTGATGCCGACCAAGAAGAATCAGACAGCGCCCGCATTGGGGAAGTTCGAGCCGTCCCGTCAATGACCCCCTCTACTGCCCGCGCGGCTTGGCCCGACGGGTGGCCGGGGCGGCGAGCGGATCGTCGGGCCAGGGGTGGCGCGGATAGCGGCCCTTCATCTCGGCTTTGACTGCCGCATAGCTGCCGCGCCAGAAGCCCGGCAAGTCGCGGGTGACCTGCACCGGCCGATGCGCTGGCGACAACAGCTCGATGACGAGCGGGGCGCGGCCACCGGCGACGCTCGGATGCCGATCGAGGCCGAACAGTTCCTGCACCCGGATGGCGAGCCGCGGGCCGGCTTCGGCGTCGTAATCGATCGGTACCGCAGAGCCCGACGGAGCAGTGAAATGGGTCGGCGCTTCGAGCTCCAGCCTCCGGCGCAGCTCCCAGGGCAGCCGGGCCATGAGGGCATCCGCGAGCCCCTCGCCGGTCACCTCGGCGAGCGCGCGCTTGCCGGAAAGCAAGCCGCTGAGCCAATCGAAGTCGCCCGCCAGCGCGGCGTCGGACAGATCGGGCCATTCGGGACCCTGCGCGACGCGCAGGAACATCACGCGGTCGCGCCACTGGCGCAGCCCCTTGCTCCATGGCAGCCGGTCGATGCCGAGCCGCGCGATCCCCAGCGCCAGGAGCCGTGCCGTTTCCTCTCCGGGCACCACCGTCATGGGCTGCTCGTTGAGGGTGAGCGCGCCCAGACGGCGAAAGCGCCGCGCCCGCAGGCTCGCGGTCGCGGGGTCGAGTATCGTCTCCTCGCGGGTCTCGATGCGCCGCGCCTGGCCGGCCTCGATCTCGGGAAGGCTCAACGCCGCGGCCAGCACGATGCGGCCCTGCGCGGCGGTGCCGGAGATCTCGGCGACCGCCAGGAACGCCTCGCGCGCCAGCGGCGATCCGGCATCGAGCCTGGCGCCGCGGCCATTGGCGAGGACAAACCCTGCCTCGCCGCCGCGGTTTTTGGCGATGCGATCCGGGTAAGCGAGCGCCAGGATGGCGCCGGGGCTCGTTGCAAAGGGCACGCCCGGCGCGGCGGACGACGAACCGCTCATTTGCGCCCAACGTCTGGCCATGCTGCGCGCCTCGCTCGCCCGCTGGGCGCGGTCGCGGCGAAACCCGTCGAGCCGGTACGCGAGATCGACGTCGTTGCCGCCGAGACCGCGCTCGGTCAGCACCACCGCGATGTCGGCCGCAAGCTCGGCTTCGCCGGCCGCGCCCGCATCCACCACCATGCGGGCGAGCCGCGGCGGCAGCGGCAGCTGCCGCAGTTGCTGGCCGACCGGCGTGATGCGCCCTTGCGCATCCACGGCGCCGAGCTCGATCAAGAGCGCCTTCGCCTCTGCGACGGCGGCCGCGGGCGGCGGATCGAGAAAATCGAGCGCGGCCGGATCGCGCACGCCCCAATGGGCGAGGTCGAGCATGAAGCCGGACAGATCGGCGGCGAGGATTTCCGGCCGGTTGGCGGGCTCGAGCGAAGCCGTTTGCGGCGCGTCCCACAGCCGGTAGCAGACGCCGGGCTGCGGTGCGCCCGGCGCGGCCGCGCCGCTGATCGGCGGCGGCGCGCGAGACCCGCACGGTCTCGAGCCGCGTCAGGCCGACGTCCGGCTCGTAGCGCGGTACCCGCGCGAGCCCGCTGTCGACCACCACCCGCACGCCCTCGATGGTGAGCGAGGTTTCGGCGATCGAGGTCGCCAGCACGATCTTGCGCCGGCCCGGCGGCGCCGGCGCGATGGCGCGGTCCTGCGCCGGCGCGTCGAGCGCGCCGTAAAGCGCCACGATATCGATCGCCGGATCGGCGATGCGCTCGCGCAGCTGAGTCTGGGCGCGGCGGATCTCGGCCGCGCCCGGCAGGAACGCCAGCACCGATCCGGTCTCGGCCCGGATCGCCTGCACGATGGCATCGACCACCTGCCGCTCGATCGGCGCGCGCACATCGCGTCCCAGATAGCGGGTCTCGACCGCAAAGGCGCGGCCGCTGCTTTCGATCACGGGCGCGTCGCCGAGCAGCCTGGCGACGCGCGGCCCCGTCGAGGGTCGCCGACATCACCAGGAGCCGCAGGTCCTCGCGCAGCCCGGTCTGCACGTCGCGCGCGAGCGCGAGGCCGAGATCGGCATCGAGCGAGCGCTCGTGGAACTCGTCGAACAGCAGCGCCGCGACGCCTTCGAGGCCCGGATCATCGAGCACCCGGCGGGTGAACACGCCCTCGGTGACCACCTCGATGCGGGTCGTACGCGAGATCTTGGAGCCGAAGCGCACCCGGATAGCCGACGGTCTCGCCGACCTGCTCGCCAAGCGTCGCGGCCATCCGGGTGGCGGCGGCGCGGGCGGCGAGCCGCCGCGGCTCCAGCACGATGATCTTCTTGCCGCGCGCCCACGGCTCATCGGCGAGCACCAGCGGCACCCGGGTGGACTTGCCGGCGCCGGGCGGCGCCACCAGCACCGCGACATTGCGCGCCGCGAGTGCCGCGGTCAGCGCCGGCAGCGCCGCGTCGATGGGCAAGGCCTGGTCGAATTCCATGCGTGTGCCTTGCCGGGCCGAAGCGCCGCGTCTGCGCTATTTCCCCTTGAACAGGCCGAGATCGACCGACTTGCCGAGCAGGAAATAGCCGAATGGCGAGGGATGTATCCCGTCGCCGCAGTCGTAGGCCACGTTGATGACCTCCGGGTTGCCCGAGTCGCGCACCAGCTTGTCGAAATCGAGCACCGCGTCGAAGCCGGCCTGCTTGCGGATGAAATCGTTGACCTGGTTGCGGATCTTGCTCTTGGCGTCGCTCCAGCCGGTATCGGGGATTCCCGGCACGGTGGTGTCGCGGGGAATGATCGTCACCCCGATGATCTTGATGCTCTTCTGCTTCACCCGCGTCACGATGTCCTTGATGCCGGCGATTACCTGCTCGGCGGGCGCCTCGCGGCGGATGTCGTTGGTGCCCAGGAACAGCACCACGTGGCTCACGCCCGCATGGGAGAACACGTCGCGGTCGAGGCGCTCGATGCCGGGCGGGCTGTTGGCGGGCGGGGTGAGGTTGGCGCTGGTCGCCGTATTGCCGCCGATGCCCTCGTTGATCACCGCATGGGTGATTTTTTTCTTGAGCGCGAAGCGCGCCGCCAATGCGTCCTCCCAGCGGTCATGGGCGTCGAGCGTGGAGCAGGTCCCGTCGGTGATGGAATCGCCCAAGCGCCACGATGGTGCCGGTGCGCCCCGCCGTGCTGACGTCGATCGATTTCAGCCAGAGCATCGAGATGGTCTTGCCGGTGAACGGCTTGCCGTCGCCGAGCCGGACTTGTCGCCGGCGCCGTTGTCGGTGAGATACGAGGTCACCTGCGCGTTGTTGTGCTGGCTCGGCTGCACATCGGCGCCGGAGACGAACAGGCTGACCGCGACGTCCTGCTGCGCTTCCACATGCAGCGCCACCGGATCGCTCGCCACCGACGCGCCGGGCGCGACCGTCACCGAATCCTTGCCGCCGAAGGTCAGCGGCTTGACCAGGCCGGCCGCGACCGCGGGACCGCGCACCCGCAGCCCGATAGTGGCCTTGCCGAATTCAACCGGCGCGGTTCCGAACGTATTGTCGAGGCGGATCCGGACGCTGTCGCCCGGCACCGTGACGCGTGCGATCATGCGGATGGTGGCATTGCTGATCTTGGCCATGCCCAGCCCCTGCTGCGAGGTCGCCCAGGCGGTGGCCCAGGCCGGGCCCGCATCCCGGGGCGCGGCCGCCGCCGGCAGCACCCACGCGGATGCCGCCGCCAGGGCGAGAACCATCAATCTCGATTTTTTCATCGCACTTTCCTCCCTTTTCGGCGCGCGCCATTATGTTGCACGGCTGGCGTCTGCTTAGACTAGCAGGATGCCGGCGGGCCTGCATGCCGCCGAGCCGCGTCAGCGCTCGTCCGGGAGGTTGCGATGGAATTCCGATTTCCTGCCGCTCTGGCTCATGGCCGGTCCGCGACAGTGGATGACCTTCGTTTTTCGTGGATAGCGCCTTTCTGCAACTTGCCGCCGCCTTCTTGCGCACCGCATTGTCTCCGATCGTCGCTGCCGAGCTATCGGCGCTGTCTCCGCCGCCGCTCTTTCGACATCAAGGAAGACCGACATGACCGTTCTTCAGGGCGCCATTGCGCACGATACGTCTCCTCACCACGCCCTCGAGGTGAGCGCGCCAATTCTGCCGCCGGCACCGAGCGAGCCGCGCGCCCTGACCGCCATTCTTTCGGCCGCCAAGCGCAACGCGCTGGTCGCCTGCCTCGCGGCGAACGGCCTCCACAAGAAGGGCGGGGCCTGGCATGGCCCGGCGGACGGCAAGCCGGTATCGGGCGTCACGGTCGCCGATCTGGCGCGCGATGGAATGCTGACCTTGACCACCGACCATCGGCTCGCCTCGGCGCGATTGACCGAGCGCGGAAGCTGGTTCGCGCGCACATTGCTGCGCGATGCGAGCGCCGCCAAGTAAGCCGGCGGCAGCGCCCGGCCGGCCGATGGGCCGCCTGAGCCGTCCGCCATCGTTCTGGTGGCTTGGTGCCGTGCGCATGCGGTAGGCTCCGCCGATAGAGGAGAGACAGCATGGCGAAATGGCTCGGCGTCCTGCTCGGGCTCGGCGGCCTATGCGCCGCCACCGCCGCCCCGGCGCAAACCTATCCGGCCCGCCCGGTCACCATTGTGGTGACGGCGGCAGCCGGCGGGCTCACCGACCTGGTCGCCCGCGGCGTCGGCCAGCAGCTTTCCGAGATTTGGGGCAAGCCGGTGGTGATCGAGAACAAGGGCGGCGCCGGCCACAATATCGGGGCGGCCGCCGTCGCCAAGGCGCCGCCCGACGGCTACACCCTGATGGTGAGCGAGAGCGGCACCTTCGTCAGCAATCCGTACCTCTACGCCAAGGGCAGCCTGCCCTACGACGCCGAGACCGACTTCGCCCCGATCAGCGGGCTCGCGAGCTATACCCAGGCCCTGGTCACCCATCCGTCGCTGCCGGCACGCAACGTCGCCGAGCTGATCGGGCTCGCCAAGAAGGCGCCGGCCGAGATCAGCTTCGGCACCGCCGGCATCGGCAGCGCCCCGCACATGAATATCGAGCTGTTGGAGAACCTGGGCGGCATCAAGCTGGTGCCGGTGCACTACCGGGGCGCGGCACCGGCCTTGACCGACCTCTTGGGCGGCCACATCAAGCTGATGTCGATCAGCATGACGCTGTCGCTCGAGCCCGCCCGGGCCGGCCGGATCAACATGCTGGGGGTGGGCAGCCGCGAGCGCCTGCCGCAGGCGCCCGAGGTGCCGACCATCGCCGAGAACGGGCTGCCCGGCTATGAGGCGGTGAGCTGGGTCGGGATGTTCACGGCGAGCGCCACGCCGCGCGACATCGTCGGCAAGATCAACACCGACGTGCAGCACGTCCTCGCCGATCCGGCATTTCGAGATCGGTTCCTGGCCCCGCAAATGCTGAACCCCATGCCGGGCTCGCCCGATGCCTTCGCGGCCGACATCAAATCCGAGACGCAGAAATGGGCGAAGGTGATCCGCGAGCAGAAGCTGCATATTGATTGACACAATCTCCGGACTGTCATGCCCGCGAAGGCGGGCACCCAGTAATCGCAAGCGCCTGACACGATCGAAGTTGCGGTGATTACTGGGTCGTCCGCCGGAGCTTGTCATCGGGCCGGCCGGAGGCCGGACCCGTTGGCGGACGATGACAACCGAGAGTTTCTCGCCGCGATTGTACCAAGCCGTCCATCGCATTTCACTTGTCGCCTGCAATTGATCATCACCGCGGTCCCCGCAAAATGTCCTGGCTCATCTTCGCGTTCTCCGGCCCGGTCCTGTGGGCCGCCTCGACCCACATGGACAAGTATCTGGTCGAGCGTTATTTCAAGGACAGCAACGTCGCGGTGCTGCTGATCTTCACGGCGCTCATCGGGTTGCTCACGCTGCCGTTCATCTGGTTGTTCGCTCCCGCGGTGGCCGCGGTCGGCTCGGCCAATGCGGCCCTGATGGCATTCTCCGGCGTCCTCTACATGGGGGCGATGCTGCTCTATCTGCGGGCGCTGCAGTCGGAAGAGGCCTCGGTGGTGGCGCCGTTCTTCCAGGCCGCCCCGCTGTTCGGCTTCGTGCTCGGCTACCTGGTGCTGGGCGAGAGCCTGTCGCCGGCCCAGATGGCGGGCGGCGCCCTGATCGTCGGCGGCACCGTGCTGGTGTCGCTGCGCCCCGATCCGCGCGCGGCCGGCGCCGGCAGCAAGCCCGACCTTCACCTGGCCGCCCTGATGCTCGCCTGCGCGCTTTCGCTCGCGGTCAGCTCGCTCATCTTCAAAATCTTCGCGCTGCGCGACGAGTTCTGGCCGACCACATTCTGGATGTTCGCCGGCGAGGCGCTGTTCGGCGCGGCGCTGCTCGCGATCACACCCTATCGCCGGCAGTTCGTCGAGCTGCTGCGGCGCAATCCCGTCGCGGTCCTGTCCATCAATGCCGTCAACGAGCTGATCAATCTCGGCGGCAGCCTCGGCACCAGGTTCGCGCTGGTTCTGGCGCCCTTGAGCCTGGTGCAAGCTGTCGGCAGCACCACGACGCTGTTCGTGTTCGGCTTCGGGGTGGTGTTGTCGCTGTTCTTTCCGGCGCTGGGACGCGAGGACATCTCGCGCCGGGAGCTCACGCACAAAGGCCTCGCCGCCGTGCTGGTGGCGGCCGGTGCCGTGCTGGTGACGCGCTGAGTCACCCGCAGCGCGTCGACCGACGCCGCGCCATCACGTCCGCGTGACGCAGGAACCAAGCCCGCGCGCTGGTGTTAGGTGATGGGACCACTTGTTGAATTGATAGCCAAGGTTTGGAGTTCGCATGAATTCCGCCGGCATGAACCGCCGCAATCTCCTCACCGCCGGTGTTGCGGTCGGGTCGGCGGCGGTGCTGGGCGGCCCGGCAGACAGCCGCAGCATCACGGGCGGGATGCCGTTCGATCCCAACCTCACCGCCGCACCCGCGCCGGCCGTTCCGGGCGCCCTTGAGCCGCCGGCTTTCCTCAGCGCCGAAGAACGCGCCTTTATCGACGCCGCGGTCGCACGCCTCATCCCAGCCGACGAGCTCGGACCCGGCGCCAAGGAGGCCGGCGTCACCACCTTCATCGACCGGCAGCTCGCCGGCGGCTTTGGCCAGGCACAGACCTGGTACATGCAGGGCCCGTGGGGCGAAGGCACCGCAACCCAGGGCTTTCAAAGCCGGCTCACGCCGGCACAGATGTATCGCGCCGCCATCAAGGCGATCGATGCGCATTGCCGCCAGGCTTTCGGCAACAAGACGTTCGCCGAGCTTTCGGGCGACGATCAGGACAAGGTTCTGGCCGGCCTGGAGAAAGGCGAGACGGACCTGCAGGGCGTGAACGGCGAAAGCTTCTTCGGGGTCTTTTTGCAAAATACCATCGAGGGCTTCTTCTCCGACCCGATCTACGCCGGCAACCGCGACATGGCGGGCTGGAAGCTGATCGGCTTTCCGGGCGCGCGTTACGATTACCGCGACTATGTCGGCAAGCACGGCGAGAAATTTCCGCTGCCTCCGGTCGGTCTCAAGGGCCGCGCGGATTGGAATCCGCATACCTAGGGCGCATCCGCTCCAGGTGTCTGTTTAGGAGCGTGTCATGGCGCGCAAGCTGCCCTCCGTCGATGTCCTGCTGATCGGCTTCGGCTGGACCGGCGCGATCGTCGGCCAAGAGCTCACCAGCGCGGGCCTGCAGGTGCTGGCGCTCGAGCGCGGCAGCTGGCGCGACACGCCGACCGATTTTGCCGTCACCTTTGCCCAGGACGAGCTGCGCTACTACTGGCGCCGTGCGCTGTTCCAGGAGCCGGCGCAGCAAACCGTGACGTTCCGCAACAGTGTTCAGCAGAACGCGCTGCCGATGCGCCAGCTCGGCTCGTTCCTGCCCGGCACCGGGGTCGGCGGCGCCGGCATCCACTGGAACGGCATGACGTTTCGTTTCCTGCCCTCCGATTTCTTGGCGCGCAGCCACAACATGGAGCGCTATGGCGCCGCCGCGCTGCCCGACGGCATGACGATCCAGGACTACGGCGTCACCTACCAGGAGCTCGAGCCGCACTACGACAAGTTCGAGTATCTATGCGGCATCAGCGGCAAGGCCGGCAACATCAATGGCAAGATCCAGGACGGCGGCAATCCGTTCGAGGGCTCCCGCTCACGCGAATATCCCAACCCGCCGATGGACATGACCTACGCCCCGACCCTGTTCGCGGCCGCCGCCCGCGAGCTCGGCCACAAGCCGTTCCCGGGTCCCTCCGCCAACATGTCGCGCCCCTATACCAATCCGCTCGGGGTTACGCTCGGGCCCTGCACCTATTGCGGCTTCTGCGAAAAATACGGCTGCGGCAACTATTCGAAGGCGAGCGCGCAGACTACGGTCCTGCCGGTGCTGATGCGCAATCCGAATTTCGAGCTCCGCACGGAGTCCGAGGTCATCCGCATCAATTTCGACAAGGCGGCCAAGCGCGCCACCAGCGTCACCTATATCAACACCCAGGGAGAGGAGTTCGAGCAGCCGGCCGAGCTGATCGTGCTGTCCGCCTACATCCTCAACAACGTGCAGATGCTGCTCACCTCCGGGATCGGCACGCCCTACGATCCCGCTACCGGCGTGGGCGTGATCGGCAAGAACTACGCCTATCAGATCACCTCCAGCGTCGACGTGTTCTTCGACGACAAGCGCACCAATCCCTTCATTGGTGCCGGCTCGCTCGGCATGGTGATCGACGAGTTCAACGGCGACAATTTCGATCATTCAGGGCTCGGCTTCATCGGTGGTGGCTACATTGCGCAATGGAATACCAACGGCCGCCCGATCGAGACCCACCCTACCCCCAAGGGCACGCCGAGCTGGGGCCCCAAGTGGAAGAAGGCGGTGGCGGAAAACTACCTCAAGGCCTGCACCATCGCGACCCACGGCGCGGTCATGAGCCACCGCGGCAACTATCTCGATCTCGATCCGACCTACCGGGACCCCTATGGCCGCCCGCTCATGCGCATGACCTTCAACTTCACCGACAACGAGCACAAGATGTCGGACTACCTGACCGACCAGGCGGCCACCATCGCGCAGGCCATGAAGCCGCGCGAGATCAACGCCAAGAAGCGCGTCGGCGACTACTCGATCGTGCCCTATCAGACCACCCACAATACCGGCGGCGCCATCATGGGCAGCGATCCCAAATCGAGCGCGGTGAACCGCTATCTGCAGAGCTGGGATCTGCACAACCTGTTCGTGGTGGGAGCGAGCGCTTTTCCGCAGAATGCCGGCTACAACCCGACCGGCACGGTGGCGGCGCTGACCTACTGGGCGCTCGACGCCATCAAAAACCAGTATCTGAAAAATCCCGGCCCCCTGGTGCAGGCGTGAAAGCGCGGCACACATCGCGATACGCCATCGCGCTCACGGCGTTGTGCTGCACGCTCGGCGCAGTCTCGATTGCGATCGCACAGGAGCAAACATTCTCGCAGGTGCAGCGCGGCAAGGCCTTGGTCGACGCGGGCGACTGCCTGCCCTGCCACACCAAGGACGAGGGCAAGCCGTTCGCGGGCGGGCGCGCGATCGAGACGCCGTTCGGAACCATCTATTCGCCCAACATCACGCCCGATCTTGGCACCGGTATCGGCGCCTGGTCGGACGAGGCGTTCTACCAGGCCCTGCACAACGGCATCGGCCCGGACGGCACCCGGCTCTACCCGGCGTTTCCGTACCCATATTTTACCAAGATGCCGCGCGACGACGTGATGGCGCTGCGCGCCTATCTCAACACCCTGCAGCCGATCGCCAGCACGCGGCCCGACAACAAGCTGACCTGGCCGCTCAACCACCGTGTCTTCATGAGTGGCTGGAACCAGCTGTTCTTTACTCCCGGCACATTCACGCCCGATCCCGCCCGCAGCGCGGAATGGAATCGCGGCGCCTATCTGGTCGAAGGACCCGGCCATTGCGGCGCCTGCCACACCCCCAAGAACGCGCTCGGCGGCGACAAGTCGGGCGAGCAGCTGCGCGGCGGGCAGTTGCAGGGCTGGTTCGTGCCCAACATCAGCAACGATTCCCACAACGGATTGGGTTCCTGGAGCGCGGACGAGATCGCGGAATATTTGAAAACCGGGCGGAACGCCAAAAGCGGCGCCTCGGCCCTGATGTCGGAGGTGGTCACCCATTCGACCGCCAAGATGAGCGACGATGACCTGCATGCGATCGCGACCTATCTCAAGCGCATGCCGGGCGCCGCGGAGCGGCAGCCCGTCGTCGCGCCCGACGGGTCCGTGATGGACGCCGGCAAGGCGATCTATCTGGACAGTTGCTCGGCCTGTCATCGCTCCGACGGCAGCGGCGTGGCGCACATGTTCCCGCCGCTCGCCCGCAACGCCAACGCCCAGTCGGACGATCCCACTACCGTGTTGCGAATGATCCTGCAGGGCGCCCGCACCGCGGTGACGGATCAAAGGCCCACCCCCTCCTCGATGCCGGCCTATGGCTGGAAGCTCGACGACGCCCAGGTGGCGGCGGTGGCGACCTATGTGCGGAACGCCTGGGGCAACAAGGCGTCGGCGGTGAGCGCCGAAGAGGTGCGATCGCTGAAGACACGGCTGATCGCAGCCACGCAGTAAGCCGCGCTCGGCGCCATAGAGAAACGCGCGCGGCGACGCTTCCACCACAATCAGCTTCATGTTAGCCCCTTGGTTGGCGCGTGGCGTCCGCCGATTCGCGGCGTATTTCCGGCGAACTGCCCCTCAAAGCCGGACGGCCTGCTTCACGATCAGTTCATGACAGATTTACGAATTTCCGCTCCGCCGCACCGACTTCCGGGTGAGGCGCACAGGAAGGGACCAACCGATGGAAAGCCTAGCAACCCTGCGGCATGAGCTGCACGAGTCCGAGGAAAGGCTGCTCACCAAGCTTCGATCGTTGCGGCAGAGCCTGCGGCGGACCCAAGCCCAACCCGGCCAGGACGGCTCGCAGATGGCGGCGGCGGAGCTCACCGCCGGGCAGCGGATCGCCGATAGGTCGCCGCCACGATGGGCTCCTGGAAGTTCATCATCATCCAGTCCGTCATTCTGCTGGTCTGGATCGTCCTCAACGTCACCGCCTTCATGGAGCAGTGGGACCCCTACCCGTTCATCCTGCTCAACCTCGCGCTGTCGTTCCAGGCCGCCTATGCGGCGCCCTTCATCATGATGAGCCAGAACCGCCAGCAGGACATCGACCGCCAGGCCGCCGAGCACGACCACCAGATCAACATCAAGGCCGAGCTGGAGATCGAGCTCCTGCACCAGAAGCTCGACGAGCTGCGCGAGACCGAGGTGTTGTACCTCACGCAGGCCGTGAAGGAGCTGACCGGCCTGCTCCGCTGCGCCAAGATCGAGCCCGGCCCGGCGGCGATCAATTGATGGCGGTGCGGCTGGCGACACGGTCGTCCCTGCGAAAGCAGGGACCCATAAGCCGCAGCCGATCGAGAGGGCACGGCGTATTGGTCCCTGCTTTCGCAGGGACGACACATGTAAATGCATGCCCTACACCGGATGAGCCTTGCGGCCGCCGCGCTCGATATGGGCGGGCGCTTCGTCGCGCGCGATCAGGTGCGCCGGCGAGGTCGAGCAGCGCTTGGCCAGCATCTGGGCGCCTTCGGCGAGCTCCTGCGAGCTGCGCACGATCGCGACGTTGTTCTCCATGTCCTCGTGCGACCAGCCGCGCGAATGGGCCACGAACGGGAACTGCGGAAAGATGAAGCCGAGCTCGGCGAAGAAGCCGAGCATCTGGCCGGCCACCATCTGGACGTTGTCCTGGCCGCCCACGATGATGAAGCCCGCCACCTTGTTGCGGATGAGCATGCGGTTGTGGATGGTGATCTGGTTCTGCACGCAGTTCATCCGCTCCGCCATCTTGAAATAGAGCGACGACGCCGTGCCCCAGCGGATCGGCGACGCCACGATGACGGCGTCGGCCCAATGCACCAGCGCCTCGTAGACACGGTCGAGCTCGTCTGCCGCATCCATCTGGGTGATCGAGCACGGCCAGGTGCAGGCTTGCGCGGCCTTCGAATAGTAGCCCTCGCAGGCGCGGAACTTGAGATCGTTGAGGCGGATGAGCCGGGTCTCCGCACCCAGCTCGCCGGCCGCCGTGATGGCATGCCCGAGCAGATGGTCGGAGCCCGAGAAGCGCGGATTGCCCGCATCCATCACGGTGGTCGAGATGCCGGCGAGGCGCAGCGGGCCGGCGGCGCGCTCGACCTTGCGGGCGAGCGGATGCGGCGCATGCGGCGCCTTCTTGCGCCGCGACGGCGCCGCCACATTGACCAGCACGCGGCCGCCCTCGACCTTCACCGGAAACGCCGGGACACAATCCTGCTCGAACCCGGGCTCGCCCACGCCGGTCGCGTGATGAAACTTCCAGCCGTGCCATGGGCAGGTGATGTAGTCGGCGTCGAGCCGGCCGTCGCCCAGCGGCCCGCCCACATGGTTGCAGGCGTTCGACACCGCGCCGAAGGTTCCGTCCCGGAACGAGATGGCGATCGGGATGGTCCCGGCCTTGCCGCTCCGCAGCGGGGTGCGGGCAAGCTCCTCGGCGCTGCCGATGTCGACCCAATTTTCCGTTTGCGCCATGACATCCCCTGTTTCTTATGAGCTCAACCCATCCTACCAAATCCGGCACCCTCGGCAGCACACGGTTAACACCCGCCTAATCCCGGACCTGGCACTTTAATTGAATGGGTAAAGGCAAATGCAACCCGTCGATCCGTATATGAGACGAATGCGAAGCGAAATGGGACGGCTGCACATGGCCCACGCCGGCGATTCGAAGAACGAGCATGCGGGCGACGCCGTGACGCCGCAGGCGCGGCGCGGAAACCGCATTGCGGCAGCCGAGCGGGTCGACTGGGTCGACTATGCCAAGGGCTTCTGCATCGTCTTCGTGGTGATGATGCATTCGACGCTCGGGGTCGAGCAGGCGGTCGGCCAGGAAGGCTGGCTGCACACCGTGGTGGCCTTTGCGCGGCCGTTCCGCATGCCGGACTTCTTCCTGATCTCCGGCCTGTTCCTGGGGCTGGTCATCGACCGCGACTGGCGCACTTTTCTCGACCGCAAGGTCGTGCATTTCGTCTACTTCTATCTGTTGTGGACCGCGCTGCAATTCGCCTTCAAGGCGCCCCATGCTGGCGCAGCAGCACGGCATGGCCGGCGTCGCCTGGCTTTATCTCGAATCGTTCTGGGAGCCGTTCGGCACGCTCTGGTTCATCTATCTGCTGCCGATCTTCTTCGTGGTGACCAAGCTCGCCCGCAGCCTCGCCATTCCGGCCGCGCTGGTATGGCTCGCGGCGGCCGCGCTCGAGAGCGCCCCGATCGCCACCGGCTTCACCGTCATCGACGAGTTCGCGGCGCGCTTCGTGTTCTTCTACACCGGCTATTTGCTGGCCCGACATGTGTTCGCGCTGGCCGCGGCCGCGCAGGCGCAGCCCGAGTTCGCGGTCGCCGGCCTCACGGTCTGGGGCCTCCTCAACGGCGTGCTGGTGTTCAACGGGCTTGCCGAGCTGCCGCTCATCTCGCTCGGCCTCGGGCTCGTGGGCGCAATGGCGGTGGTCACGCTCTCGGCCCTGATGGCCAAGAGCGACCTGTTCCGGCCGCTGCGCTATTGCGGACGCAACTCGATCGTCATCTATCTGGCCTTCTTCCTGCCGATGGCGCTCTCGCGCACCTGGCTCACCCGGACCGGCTGGATCGCCGACATCGGCGCCGTCTCCCTGGTGGTGACCGCATGCGGGGTAATGGGCGCGCTCGGCCTGTTCTGGGCGGTGCGCCACACCTTCCTGCGCTTCCTGTTCGAACGGCCGCAACGGTTCTGGATCGCGCCGAAAAACGCGGCGAAAACGGCCCTGGTGCTGCAGCCCGCCGAGTAGCCCTCCTGTAGGGTGGGTAACGCGCCAGGGACGTGACCCGAGCAGCGGCACGGCATTTCGGCGCGTTGCCCACGCGTCAACGGTCTGGCGCCCTCCGCGTGGGCAAAATTGCGCAAGTCCGAGCAATCATGATCTCTTTGCCCGGCAATTTTGCCCACCCTACGCGCTGCGCATCCACCGAATAGCTGTTGGCGGTCGGCCGCGGACCGTTGCCATCGGGGCGCGGAGCGCCCACATTCCGGCCATGCCAACAGCCCTCGTTCCGCGCAAGCCCAAGCCGGGCGATCACGTCTTCCTGGTGGACGGCTCGTCCTACATTTTCCGCGCCTATCACGCGCTGCCGGCGCTCAGCCGCAAATCGGACGGGCTGCAGGTCAATGCCGTGCTCGGCTTCTGCAACATGCTGTGGAAGCTATTGCGCGACATGAAGCCGGAGGAGCGGCCGACCCACCTGGCGGTGATCTTCGACAAGTCGGAGAAGACCTTCCGCACCGACATGTATCCGGCCTACAAGGCGCACCGGCCGAGCCCGCCCGACGATCTCATTCCGCAGTTCCCGCTGGTGCGCGAGGCGGTGCTGGCCTTCGACCTGCCCTCGATCGAGCAGGGCGGCTTCGAGGCCGACGACCTGATCGCCACCTATGTGCGGGAGGCGTGCGAGGCCGGCGCCAGCGCCACCATCGTGTCGTCCGACAAGGATCTGATGCAGCTCGTCAACGATGGCGTCACCATGTACGACACCATGAAGGACATCAGAATAGGTGTTGACGGGGTGATCGAAAAGTTCGGCGTGTCTCCGAAACAAATGATCGACCTGCAAGCCCTGATTGGCGACTCTACCGATAACGTACCCGGGGTACCGGGAGTCGGCCCGAAGGCGGCGTCAACCCTACTCAATGAATTGGGACCTCTCGAATGGATCTTCGAATCCAAGAACGAGGCCCAAGTCCTGGAAGCGCGGCTCGCTGATACACTCTCGCAGCTTCAGACGGAATTGGATGGACTGGCCCAAGAGCCGGTCAAACTGGGATCGGGACCGCAGATTGCGCGCCTTCTTGCATCTCGCTTTGGTGTCAACGATCTTCCGACCGACAAGAAAGGAAATTTGACGGCCGATGCAGAGGCGGTCGAGAAACTCGCGCGCTCGGGAAGTCATTTTTGCCAGGTGCTCATTCGCGCGAGAAATATTTCACGAGCTATAGGAGGGACGATTCAAAAGGTTATTGCTGGCGAAGACGCAGCGCGGCTGTCGAAACAGCTCGTCACCCTCGACGACCGCGTCAAGCTCGACGTGCCGCTCGCCAATCTCGCGGTGCATGATCCCGACTATGGACGCCTGATCGCCTTCCTCAAGGCCATGGAGTTCTCGACCCTGATCCGGCGGGTGACCGAGTTCTCCGGCGTCGAGGCGGCCGGCATCGCGGCCGACGACAAGCTCAAGACCGGCGGCGCATCCGCCCATGAGGCCCCGCCGGCCGAGCAAGTCTCGCCGTCGAAACCTGCCGAGAAGAAAGGCAGCGCGCAGCGGCCGACCCAGATTCGTCCCCCCGCCGCGCCCGGCGACATCACCCCGCAGGCGCTCGCCGAAGCGCGTGCCGAGGCGGCGCGCCGCCGCAAGGTCGACCGCTCGGGCTACGCGATCGTGCGCACGCTGGAGGCGCTCAATGCCTGGATCGAGCGCGCCCGCGATCTCGGCATGGTCGCCATCGATACCGAGACCACCAGCCTCGACCCGATGCAGGCAACCTTGTGCGGCTTCTCGCTCGCGCTCGCGCCCGACGAAGCCTGCTATGTGCCGCTGGCGCACCGGCAGAACGGCCATATGCGGCTCGGCCGGCCTGTTCGCCGGCGATCTCGCGGCCGATCAGCTCCCGGAGGCGGTGGCGCTCGCCGCCATCAAGCCGCTGCTGGAGGATGCCGGCGTCCTGAAGGTCGGGCAGAACCTGAAATTCGATTGGCTGGTGTTCGCGCAGCGCGGCATCGAGATGGCGCCGCAGGACGACACCATGCTGATGTCCTATGTGCTCGACGCCGGGCGCTCCGATCATGGCCTCGATCCGCTGGCGCAGCGCTATTTCGGCCACAAGACCATCGATTTCAACGAGGTCGCCGGCTCCGGCAAAGGCAAGCTCACCTTCGATTGCGTGGCGATCGAGAAGGCGGCCGAATACGCCGCTGAGGATGCCGACGTGGCGCTGCGGCTGTGGCAGCTGCTCAAGCCGCGGCTCACCGCCGAGCACATGAGCACGGTCTACGAGACGCTGGAGCGGCCGCTGGTGCCGGTGCTCGCCCGCATGGAGCGGCGCGGCATCTCGATCGACCGTCAGGTGCTCTCGCGGCTCTCGGGCGAGTTCGCGCAGCGCGCCATGGGGCTCGAGGAGGAAATCCGCGCGCTCGCCGGCGAGCCGGTCAATCCCGGCAGCCCCAAACAGATCGGCGATATCCTGTTCGGCAAGCTCGGCCTGCCGGGCGGCACCAGGACCAAGACCGGGCAATGGTCGACCGGCGCCCGCGCGCTCGAGGAACTGGCCGAGCAGGGCCACGCCCTGCCGCAGAAGCTCCTCGACTGGCGGCAGGTCGCCAAGCTGCGCTCGACCTACACCGATGCGCTGCCCGGCTACGTCAATCCGCAGACCCACCGGCTGCACACCTCCTACGCGCTCGCCGCCACCACCACCGGCCGGCTCTCCTCCTCAGAGCCCAACCTGCAGAACATCCCGGTGCGCACCGAGGAGGGCCGCAAGATCCGGCGCGCCTTCGTGGCGGCGCCCGGCTACAAGCTCGCCTCGGCCGACTATTCGCAGATCGAGCTGCGGCTGCTCGCCGCCATCGCCGACATCGAGGCTTTGAAGAAGGCCTTCCGCGAAGGCCTCGACATCCATGCCATGACGGCGTCCGAGATGTTCGGCGTGCCGGTCAAGGACATGCCGGCCGAGGTGCGCCGCCGCGCCAAGGCGATCAACTTCGGCATCATCTACGGCATCTCCGCCTTCGGGCTCGCCAACCAGCTCGGCATCGCCCGCGAGGAGGCCGGCGCCTATATCAAGAAATACTTCGAACGCTTCCCCGGCATCCGCGACTACATGGAAGAAACCAAAGCCTTCTGCAAACAGAACGGCTACGTGCTGACCCTGTTCGGCCGCAAGTGCCACTACCCGGACATCGTCAACTCCAACGCCTCGATCCGCGCCTTCAACGAGCGCGCCGCCATCAATGCGCGGCTGCAAGGCACCGCGGCCGACATCATCCGGCGCGCCATGGCGCGCATGGATGCGGCGCTGGAAAAGGAGAAGCTCAACGCCCAGATGTTGCTGCAGGTGCACGACGAGCTGGTGTTCGAATTGCCCGAGGGCGAGGTCGCGCGCACCTTGCCGGTGGTCAAGAAGGTGATGGAGCACGCCCCGATGCCGGCGCTCGATCTATCGGTGCCGCTGGCGGTCGACGCACGGGCGGCCGACAATTGGGACGAGGCGCATTGAGGGGCCACTTGTCACGGGCCTGTCCCGGTCGTCCCGATAAGACTGCCGTAGACGTGGCAGCCTTATCGGAGATTCGGAGATCATCACTGTAGACAGAATGGCGCGCGCGCAAAGCGCGCGCCGTCTGTAGTCCCGCCTACCACTCCTTCCAGCGCTTGCCGGCCCAGAAGCCCCGGCCCTCGTGCTCGCGCCAGGCGAAGTGCTCGCGCGCACCCCAGCGCCAGTCGTCCGGGTGGACGACCACATGGCTCTCGGCCGGATATTCGTAGGTGTCGTGGGAATGCCAGCAGACGCGGCCGCTGCAGACGACCGCCGCCGATGCGCTCATGGCGGACAAGGCCAAGAAGCCAGCACCCAGTGCCGCGCCGAAAAGGGTCTTGCTCAGTGTCGTCATTTCCCGGACTCCGTTTTGAGGTTTCGAAGCCTGTGCAACGATGCAGCGCGCGCCTGGTTCCCCGATTTTTTTGTCCCGCGTCCGAATCAACAAAGATTCGGATGGAGCTTGGGATTCGTCGTTTGGTTCGTTGAATCTGGCCATGGGCACGCCTTGTCCCGGCCAATTTTCCGGCCGCAGCATGAACCGTTGTTCAGATCCGGGCCGCCATTTGGGTAATTGCACCCGGATTGCCGAATTGATTGAATGAAGCTCAGCCGCCCATGAACGTCCTGCGAATTCCGATTTCAACAGCCCGGGCTTTCAGCAGCTCCGCCGCTTTGCTCGTCTTCGCGCCCGCCTCGGCGCAGGCCGCCCCGCTAGACGGCGCCGCCCTCCCCTGGCCCTGGGCGCTGCCGTTCGTCGGCATTCTGTTGACCATCGCGATCGCGCCGCTTTTGGCGCCGCGGCTGTGGCAGCGCCACTACGGCAAGCTCGCCTTTGCCTGGGCGGCGCTGGCGGTGGTTCCGCTCGCCGCCCTCTACGACTGGCCGACCGCGCGCGCCGCCTTCCTGCACACCATGCTGGCCGACTACATGAGCTTCATCGTGCTGCTGTTCGCCCTTTACGTGGTGGCGGGCGGCATCCTGGTGACCGGCAATCTGCGCGGCACGCCGCTCACCAATATCGCCATCCTGGGGCTCGGCACCCTGATGGCGAGCCTGGTCGGCACCACCGGGGCCACCATGATCCTGGTGCGCCCGCTGATGCGCGCCAATGCGCCGCGGCTGCACAATGCCCATGTGATCGTGTTCTTCATCTTCCTCGCCGCCAATATCGGCGGCGCGCTCACGCCGCTCGGCAATCCGCCGCTGTTCGTGGGCTTCCTGCATGGCGTCGATTTCTTCTGGGCGGCGCAGCATCTTCTGGTACCGACCGCGACGGCGGCTGGCCTCGTGCTGGCCGTGTTCCTGGGCGTGGACGTCTGGCTCTACCGGCAGGACCGCCGGGTCGCGCCGGTCGGCGAGCCGCCGTTGCCGGTTGCTTTGCGCGTACGCGGCCGCATCAATTTCCTGTTGATCGTCGGCATCGTGGCCGCGATCCTGGGCTCGGCGCTGTGGCGGCCTGGCGTGCGCTTCGATGTCTACGGCACGCCGCTCGAGCTGCAGAACCTGGTGCGCGACGCGCTGCTCATGCTGCTCGCCGTCCTGTCCCTGGTGCTCACCCCCAACGAGCACCGCGAGGCCAACGGCTTCACCTGGGAGCCGATCGCCGAGGTGGCGATCCTGTTCGGCGGCATCTTTGCCTGCATCATACCGGTGCTGGCTATGCTGCAGGCCGGGCCCGCCGGCGCCTTCTCCTGGCTGCTCGCCGCCGCCACCGCCGAGGGCGGCCCCGACAACGTCGCTTATTTCTGGCTGAGCGGCACGCTGTCGGCGTTCCTCGACAATGCGCCGACTTATCTGGTGTTCTTCGAGCTCGCCGGCGGCGATCCGGGCGCCCTGATGGGGCCGCTGCGCGCCACCTTGGCGGCGATCACCATGGGGACGGCCTACATGGGGGCGCTCACCTATCTCGGCAATGCGCCGAACCTGATGATCTATGCGTTGGCGGTCGAGCGCGGCATCCGGATGCCGAGCTTCTTCGGCTTCATGGGTTGGTCCTGCGCGGTGCTGCTGCCGGTGTTCGGGCTCGTTACGTTTTTGTTCGTGGGGCGGCCCTGAGCTTGCCGCGCGCGGCGGGCTTGCCGTTGCGCGCACGCGCCGGAGGCAGGACCGCGACCGCCTCGATCTCCAGCAGCGCATCCTTCCGGGCGAACTTGGCGACCTCGAGCGTGGTGCTGGCCGGCAACGCTTCGGGGTTGAGATGGCGGGCGCGCACGTCGCGCAGCGCCGGCAGGTCGGTGATGTGCATGAGATAGCTGGTGAGCTTGACGATGTCGGCAAAGCCGGCCCCGACCGCGGCCAAAGCCGCCTGCAAGTTCTTGAACACCTGCTCGGCCTGTGCCCGAAAATCGCCGGCCGCGAGCTTGCCGTCGCGATCGGTGCCGAGCTGGCCCGAAATATAGATGGTGCGGCCGGGGCCGACGACCTCGACGACCTGGGTATAGGTCGGCGGCCGCACCAGGCCATCGGGATTGATGAAGCGGATGTGGGCCACAGGGTCCTCCCTCAAGGTCATTGTGCGTGCGCCGGCAGCCCCATCTTAGGTGTTTGTGCCGACTTTTCGCCAGTCCAGCCGCTCCCCGGCTGAACCTTTTGGGCGGTTGCCGCGACTAATAGGCGACAGCTGCGACTTAGACAGCAACCTAAACGGCCCGGGCGCGTTGAGTATCGTCAATGCGAACCGGGGTTCGCGCATGGGACAGGGGAGCGCACCGTGCTGAAATCTCGCCATCTGGCCTCCACCATTCTCGTCGCGGCCTTCGCCGGCCTCATGGTCGCAGCCGCCCCGGCGCCCGCCGCCGCCGAGAACCTGTTCGACTTCTTCTTCAACGGCGCGCGGCGGCCCTCCCCGCCCCCGAGCGCCAGCGCCTATGCGGACCCGCAGACCGATCCCTACGCCGCCAAGCCGGCCGATCCCGCTCCGCGCGTGGATACGGGCCCGGCGGTCTCCTATTGCGTGCGCCTGTGCGACGGCCACTTCTTCCCGATCCAGCGCAGCAGCGCCAGCCCGGTCGAGATCTGCAACTCGTTCTGCCCCGCCGCCCGCACCAAGATTTTCTCCGGCAGCACCATCGACCATGCGGTCGCCCATGACGGGAGCCGCTACGCGGAGCTCGCCAACGCGTTTGCGTACCGCAAGGGCGTCGTGCCGGGCTGCAGCTGCAACGGCAAGGATGCGTTCGGCCTCGTCACCATGAAGGCCGCCGAGGATCCGACCTTGCGGCAGGGCGACGTGGTGGCGACCGATGATGGCTTTGTGGCCTATAGCGGCAGCCACAAGAACACCGCCGACTTCACCCCAATCAAATCGGCCCCCGGCGTTGCGGCCGAATCGAAGCGCCAGCTGGCCCAGACCAGGATCGCGCCGGCGCCCCAGAGCTCGCCCGCCGCGATCAACAGCTCGGCCTCCAGCCGCGACGGCAACGACCGCCAGGCTCAGCTGGAGAGATAGGCCACCACTTCCCGCGCCAGCGACAGCGCCGAGGTCAGCCCCGGCGACTCGATGCCGAACAGGTGGACGAGGCCGGCGAGCCCGTGGTCCCTGGGCGCATCAATCATGAAATCGGCCGCCGGCTCCCCCGGTCCGGTCAGCTTCGGCCTGATCCCGGCATAGTCGGGCAGCAGCGCGCCGTCCGGCAGCCCCGGCCAATAGTCGCGGATGCTCCGGTAGAAAGCCGCCGCGCGCCCCGGATCCACATCGTAGCTCTCCGTGTCAATCCACTCCACGTCGGGGCCGAAGCGCATGCGCCCGGCGAGGTCGAGGGTCACGTGCACCCCGAGGCCACCCGGAACCGGGACCGGATAGATCAGCCGCGTGAATGCCGGCCGCCCGGCGAGGCCGAAATAGTTGCCCTTGGCGAGCCTCAGGCGCGGCACCCGCTCGGCCGGATAGCCTTCGGTCGCGGCGCTCAGGCGCTGCGCCCCGAGCCCCGCCGCATTGACCACGGCGTCGAAATGGACCCACTCCGCCGGCTCGTGACCGAGCGGCTCGTGACCGAAGCCGGCCTTCCAGCCCGGCTTGCCGGGCGCAAGCCGCTCGATCCGTGTGTTCAACGCGATGCTGCCGCCGCGATCCTCGAGATCGCCACGCAGCGCGGTCATGAAGGCATGGCTGTCGATGATGCCGGTCTCGGGCGAGCACAGCGCCGCCGCGCAGACCAGCGCCGGCTCCAGCCGCCGCGCCGCCGCAGCGTCGATCAGCTCGAGCCCCTCGACCCCGTTGCGGCGGCCCTGGGCTTGGAGCGCTTCGAGCGCGGCAAGCTCGGCCTCGCGGGTGGCCACGATCAGCTTGCCGCATTTGCGGTGCGGCACCCCGTGGGAGACGCAGTAATCATAGAGCAGCCGGCGGCTGGGCGCGCACAGCCGCGCCCGCGCCGAGCCGGTCGGATAGTAGATGCCGGCATGGATTACCTCGCTGTTGCGCGAGGAGATGCCGGTGCCGATCGCGGTGCCGGCTTCCGCCACCACGACGTCGGCGCCCGCGAGCGCCGCCGCGCGCGCCACCGCCAGCCCGACCACGCCCGCCCCGACCACCAGCACCTGCATCGAACCGGCCCGCATCGTTGCGCAATGGATGGCGGTGTTAGAGCATTTTCCTCAAAAAAGATCGCCCTCGCAAAAGCGGAGGCGGAAACCAGGTTGCGGTCCTGATTTGCGATGGATCAAGACGGCCGGAGCGATTTGGTTGATGGATAAACATACGTTCACGATGAGACCATTCATCTCGAGTTCAAGGAAGCCGAGATATATTCGTATTGACAGCAACCAAACCCCATTTGGCGCGTTGGTGATCCAGGGAGCTTGAAATTTCATTTTTGGAGCTGCATCCATGCGACGAATTAATCTTCGCGCCGGTACGGCGCTGGCGCTGATCTTGCCGGTGCTCATGGCGCCGGCGTTCATGACGAATGCTGCGGCGCAGGTAAAGAGGGACCCGCACGCAGGCGGAGCCCCGGCGGCCCGCGTGGCACCGCCGGCCCCCGTGCAGCGCGCCGCTCCACCGGCACCCGCCCCGCACCTCGCGGCGCCCGTGGCTGCGACGCCCCATTTCACCGCACCAGCAGCACGCATCGCCGCGCCGGTGCAGCAACAGCAGCAGGTGCACATCCAGCAACAGCCGCACTTCCAGCAGCAGCAGCACATTGCCGCACCTGCACACATTGCCGCACCCACCCACATGGCAACGCCCGTTCATGCCGCGCCACATATCGCCACACAACAGACGGTCCGGCCGAATTTCACGCGGCCAAACGGCGTGCATGACAATGCGGCGAACGCGGTCGTGAAGCAGCAGCAGATTCAGGCCCACGGCCACAATGTCGGGCCCAACAATCTCGGCAACAACACGGGGGCGCACGACCTGGCGCACCGCGGCCTGAACAATCCGAGCCAGAACAACGCGGCGCGCACCATCACCGGCCCGAACAAGACCGTTACCGGGCCGAGCAATCCGGGCACCGCGGCCTCCAAGCTCGCCGGCCCCAACAAGACACCGCCCGGCACCGCGACCCCGAACGCGCTCGGGCAGGGAACCGGAAATCGCGGCCGCGAAAACCAGGCCCAGATCAAGGCGCAGCAGCAGGCACAAGCGCAGGCGCGCGCGCAGATCTATGCGGGCCACGGCAAGCCGGTCCTGCACAATCAAATCTTCGCCAATGCGTCGGCCCGCGATCCGGCGCAGCGGGCAATGGCCCATGCGACCTTCCAGGGCGGGTTTGCGCGCTTCCACGACCACGACCGGCGCGACCGGTTCGCGGACCGGCGCGGCTTCCACGGCGTGGTGATCGGCTGGGGCGGCCCGGTGTTCTGGCCCTACGCCTATACGGATCTGGTCGACTACACGTTCTGGCCTTCCGCCAACGACACGTTCTGGCCCTACGCCTATGACGACGTCTATGACGGCATATTCGGCGCCTATGCGCCCGATGCGACCGCCTATGCCAATGTGCCGAGCGCCGGCCGACGGCCGCTGCCGCGCGGCGCAGTCACGACCGGCAGCGTGGCGACCGGAGTGGCCGCGGGCGGCATGGCGCAAATCTGCTCAGGCCAGGCGTCCGGGCTGACCGACTGGCCGATCGAGCGGATCGCCCAGCAGGTTCAGCCGACTGCCGAGCAACGCTCGTTGCTGGATCAATTGAAGGACGCCACCGCGCAGGCCGTGAATCTCCTGCAGTCCAGCTGCCCGACCGATCTGCCGAGCACGCCGACCGGCCGGCTGGCTGCGATGCGCCAGCGCATCGAGCCCATGCTGCAGGCGGTGCAGACGGTGCGCCCGGCGCTCGAGCAAGTTCTACGGCTCGCTGAGCGACGAGCAGAAGGAGCGTTTCATCGCGCTGGAGGCCGAAGGCGCCCCCAAGGCCGCGCCGCCAGCAGCCCAACGTCGCGCAGGCTTGCGGCGGCTCAGCCAAGCAGATCGCCAGCCTGCCGATCAGCACAGATCCAGCAGCTGCTGCATCCCAACGATGCACAGCGCGCCGCGCTCGATGAGCTCAACAACGCGTCCGCCCAGGCGGCCCACGTGCTCAACGAGAATTGCGCGCCAGGATCAATCGCTCACGCCTCCCGGCCGGGTGGCGGCCATGGAGGGGCGGCTGACCGCCATGCTCAAGGCGCTGGACACGGTGCAGCCGGCGATCGCGAAGTTCTACAATTCGCTGACCGACGAGCAGAAGGCGCGCTTCGATCGGCTCGGCCCGCGCCAGGGCTGATCGGGCGGCTTCGACCAACAAAAAAGGGCGGCCACGAGGGCCGCCCCTACAAACGAGAATTGCGTAGGGGCGCCCCATAAGCCCGTCGAAGACGGGCGTAGACGCCCTGGTGATGGGCGCCCGTGTTATTCCGCCGCGATCCGCACCTCGGGGGCCGCGGCCCGCACGTCGGCGTCGACGTGGGATTCGAACTTGACGAAGTTCTCCTGGAACATGCGCACCAGATTGCGCGCCGTCTTGTCGAACGCCGCCTTATCCTTCCAGGTCTTCATCGGATAGAGCAGATGCGGCTCGACGCCCGGCACCGAGGTCGGCACCGCGAAGCCGAAATAGGGATCGGTGCGGTAGCTCGCCGACTTGAGCGAGCCGTCGAGCGCGCCGGTCACCAGCGCGCGCGTCGCCTTGATCGGCATGCGCCGCCCGACCCCGTAGATGCCGCCGGTCCAGCCGCTGTTGACCAGCCAGCAATCGACCTTGTGGTTGGCGATGTAGTCGCGCAGCAGGTTGCCGTACTCGGCCGGCGGCCGCGGCAGGAACGGCGCCCCGAAGCAGGTGGAGAATTCCGGCTCGACCCCGACCAGGCCCTTCTCGGTGCCCGCCACCTTGGCGGTGTAGCCGGAGAGGAAGTGGTACATCGCCTGCGCCGGCGTCAGCTTGGCGATCGGCGGCATCACCCCGAAGGCGTCGGCGGTCAGCATGATGATGTTCTTGGGCTGGCCGGCGCGGCCGGTGCGCGAGGCATTGGGAATGAAATCGAGCGGATAGGCGGAGCGGGTGTTCTCGGTCTTGGAATCGTCGTCGAAATTGCAGACCCGGGTCAGCGGATCGAACACCACGTTCTCCAGCACGGCGCCGAAGCGGTTGGTGGCGGCGTAGATTTCCGGCTCGGCCTCGGCGGAGAGCTTGATGCATTTGGCGTAGCAGCCGCCCTCGAAATTGAACACGCCGTCGGGGCTCCAGCCGTGCTCGTCGTCGCCGATCAGGGTGCGGTTGGGATCGGCCGACAGCGTGGTCTTGCCGGTGCCGGACAGGCCGAAGAACAGCGCCACGTCGCCGTCGCGGCCCACATTGGCGGAGCAATGCATCGGCATGACGCCGCGCGCCGGCAGGAAGAAGTTGAGCGTGCGTGAACACCGATTTCTTGATCTCGCCCGCATAGGACGAGTTGCCGATCAGGATGATCTTGCGCGAGAAGTCGATGGCGATGATGGTCTCGGAGCGCACCCCGTGGCGCTTGGGATCGGCCTTGAAGGACGGCAGATCGACGATGGTGAGCTCGGGGATGAAATCTTCCAGCTCCGGCTCGGTCGGCCGGATCAGCAATTGCCGGATGAACAGCGAGTGCCAGGCGTATTCGGTAAAGACCCGGGTATTGATCCGGTATTTCGGATCGGCGCCGCCATAGAGATCCTGGGCGAACAGCTTCTTGCCGCGGGCGTGCGCGATGAAATCCTCGTAGAGGCGCTGGAAGTTCTCCTGGCTGATCTTGCGGTTGCCCTCCCACCAGACCGAGCCCTCGGTGAGCGCGTCGACGACGGTGTGCTTGTCCTTCGGGCTGCGGCCGGTATGGACGCCGGTCTCCGCGCAGATCGGGCCGCCCTGCACGATCGAGGCCTCGCCGGCCGCGATGGCATGCTCGTAGAGCGGCGGCGCATCGAGATTCCAGTGGACCGAAGCCAGGTCCTTGAATCCGAATTTGTCGGCGCCGTGGGCGCGGTTCCTCAATCCCGTTTCCTGCACGATCAACCTCCGCCTCGACGTCCGGCCGCCGCCGGAACCCTTCCGATCTGCCGCGTGCTTGCAGCGCCGCGTCTCGCAGCCCGGCCGGACGCACTATAGCGCCCGCCCGCGTGGCCCGCACCTATAGTGGGCATCGCGACAGCCTGCCAAGGCAAAATGGCGCTTCAGGATTTCTTCGGTTAACTCGTGCGATTACCAATGCATTTCACGGATTCCGTCACCGCAGTGCAGCAGCGCACAGCCGCTGCGAAACCCCGGGCTCAGGCCGCGCGCGCCTGCTCGGCAAGCTGCTTGAGGGTCTGCCGCAGCACGCCCGGGGCCCGCACGCGCTGCGGGAACGGCAGCCGCAACGCCGTGCGGTCGAGCTGCAGCTCGAGGCCCTCGGGGTCGCAGCCGACGCAGCGCCAGGCGCCGTCGGGCGCGCCCAGGAGCTTGGTGGCATAGAGCCGGCAGGCCTCGGCATGATCCTGGTTCATGTGCGCCAGGACCTCGGGCTCGGCCGCCACCAGCTCGCCGGCATCGTCGGTCGCGGTCAGCACGTCGGCGGGCTTGAGGTCGACGATGCGGCCGAAGCCGGCGACCAGGTGCACGCTCTTGAGCGTCATCTGGTAGAAGCTGAAATCCGCAAAGCCGGCGAACATCTCCGCCTCCGGCTGGCGGTCGAGGTAGCGCCGGCGGGCATTGGGATCGTCGGTCGCGGCCGCCGTCCCCATCAGCATGATGCGCCCGCCCTGCAGGGGATCGCCTTCCTTGCGCTCGTCGATCATGAGCGAGACGCGCGGATCGGCGAGGATGTTCTTGGTGTGCACCGCGAGCCGGGAGATCAGCAGCAGCGGCGCCCCGTCGGCCGCGGTCGCGACATTCACCAGCGAGCAATAGGGATCGCCGGAACCCGGCATCAGGGTCGCCAGCGCGCCCGAGCGGCCCTCGCGCAGGAGCTTCTTGGTCGCGGTCTTGGGATTGAAATCGGGGGTGGGTTTCATGGGGTGCCTCCGGTTGGCCAGGGATTTGGAAGCGGTCGGGCCGCTGCTCTTGGCAATTCGATGCGGCTGCAGACAGGTATCGCGGTTCCAGCGTGTCCGGTTTGACGAAAATTGGCAACCGGCAGCGGCCTGGCCGCGGCAACATAACCATGGCACGGCGGCGCCCGAGAGGGCTATACGGGGGGAAATCCTTTGACGAATCACGGGTTTGACGAGGAATAGTCACACTTCGGCCTAGCTTTATGGGCTTTCAAAGGCTCTGGGTGACCCGTCAGAGAACAGGGGCTTCATGCCGACCATCGCTCTCGTCGACGACGACCGCAACATTCTGACCTCCGTCTCGATCGCGCTCGAGGCCGAGGGTTATCGGATCATGACCTATACGGACGGCGCCTCGGCGCTCGACGGTTTCAAGACCAGCCCGCCGGATCTCGCCATCCTCGACATCAAGATGCCGCGCATGGACGGGATGGAGACGCTGCGGCGCCTGCGCCAGAAGTCCGACATGCCGGTGATCTTCCTCACCTCCAAGGACGAGGAGATCGACGAATTGTTCGGCCTCAAGATGGGCGCCGACGATTTCATCCGCAAGCCGTTCTCGCAGCGGCTTCTGGTCGAGCGCGTCAAGGCGGTGCTGCGCCGCGCCATCCCCAAGGACGGCGCCGTCCCCAAGGAGACCGACACCAAGGTGCTCGAGCGCGGCCTGCTGCGCATGGATCCGGAGCGTCACACCTGCACCTGGAAGAACGAGCCCGTCACCTTGACGGTCACCGAATTCCTGATCCTGCAGGCGCTGGCGAGCCGCCCGGGCGTGGTCAAGAGCCGCAACGCCCTGATGGATGCGGCCTATGACGATCAGGTCTATGTCGACGACCGCACCATCGACAGCCACATCAAGCGGCTGCGCAAGAAGTTCAAGTCCACCGACGACGAGTTCGACATGATCGAAACGCTCTATGGCGTCGGCTATCGCTTCAAGGAGATCTGACGCCGCTCGACCGGTCGCGGCGCATGACGCCGGCGCGGCAGGGCATGACCGACCGGCGCCGGCAGGCCGGCCTGGTGCGCGGCGCCCGCAAATGCAACGGATTGCGCTGGCGTGCCCACCCCATGGAGCCCGGTTCGTGCTAGGGTTCCGCGATCGGGGCCGGCCTGGACGAGGGCGCGCAACCCGGCGACCGTTCTGAACGGATCGATCAAATGAACATGCTTGATCGAAACATCGGTATCGTCGAGACGCAAGGTCGACGCCGATGCGCCTGACGCGGTCGCGGCGAGCCCCGCGCCGCGCGGCCTGCGCCGGCTGGTGCTGCCGCTGCGCCGCGGCCTGGCAGTTCTCCGTCCGGCAGAGCTTCTCGAGCCTCACGCGGCGCATCATCTTTCTCAACGTCACCGGGCTGCTCGCGCTGGTCATCGGGATTCTCTACCTCTCCCAGTTTCGCGCCGGCCTGATCGACGCGCGCGTGCAGAGCCTGCTGGTGCAGGGCGAGATCATCGCCGGCGCCATCGCGGCCTCGGCGACGGTGGATTCCGACACCATCACCATCGATCCCGAGCGGCTGCTGGAGCTGGCGCCCGGCGAGAGCTACGATCCCTCGGAGGAATCGCTCTCCGGGCTCGATTTTCCGATCAATCCGGAGCGGGTCGCGCCGGTGCTGCGCCGCCTGGTGTCGCCCACCAATACGCGCGCCCGCATCTATGACCGCGACGGCGGGCTCATTCTCGACAGCCGCAATCTCTACGACGTCCTGCGCTTCGACCTGCCGCCGCCGAGCGCCGGAAATCCCGGATTCTTCGAGCGCGCCTTCGTGGCGGTGCGCACCTGGTTCAACCGCGGCGACCTGCCGCTCTATCGCGAGCTCGGACCGCAGAACGGCAAGGGCTACGAGGAGGTCGACCACGCGCTCAACGGCTTCAAGTCCAGCATGGTGCGGATCAACGAGCGCGGCGAGGTGATCGTCTCGGTCGCGTTGCCGGTGCAGCGCTTCCTGGCGGTGCGCGGCGCGCTGATGCTCTCGACCCAGGGCGCCGACATCGACAACATGGTGGCGGCCGAGCGGCTCGGCAATTTCAAGGTGTTCCTGGTGACGCTTGAGCGTCATGCTGGTGCTGTCGTTCCTGCTCGCCGGCACCATCGCGGGGCCGGTGCGGCGGCTCGCCGGCAGCGCCGAGATGGTGCGGCGGCGCACCGGCTCGCGCGTCGAGATTCCGGACTTCACCGAGCGCCGCGACGAGATCGGCGCATCTGTCGGGCGCGCTGCGCGACATGACGGACGCGCTCTACAGCCGCATCGAGGCGATCGAGAGCTTCGCCGCCGACGTCGCCCACGAGCTCAAGAACCCGCTCACCTCGATGCGCTCGGCGGTCGAGACGCTGCCGCTCGCCAAGACCGAGGCCAGCCGCGGCCGCCTGCTGGCGGTGATCGAGCACGACGTGAAGCGGCTCGACCGCCTGATCTCCGATATCTCGGATGCGAGCCGGCTCGACGCCGAAATGCAGCGGCGGGAGACCGGCGCGGTCGATCTCACGCGAGCTCCTCACCACCGTGGTCACCATCGCCAACGAGGTGCGCCACGACGACGGCGTGACGGTGAGCCTGAAGTTCGAGGGCGGCCCGCGCGCGTTCGTGGTGCCGGGCCACGATTCCCGCCTCGGCCAGGTGGTCGACAACCTGATCGACAATGCCCGCTCGTTCTCGCCGCCCGGCGGCAGCGTGCGGGTCACCTGCCGGCGGCTCAAGCAGGAGATCGAGATCGTGGTCGACGACGACGGGCCGGGCGTGCAGCCGGACGCGCTGGAGAAGATCTTCGAGCGCTTCTACACCGACCGGCCGCACCAGGGCTTCGGGCAGAATTCGGGGCTCGGCCTCTCCATCTCCAAGCAGATCGTCGAGGCCCATGACGGGCGCTTGTGGGTCGAGAACCGCCTCGCTGCCGCCGGCCCCGACGGCGGCCCGCCCAAGGTGCTCGGGCGCCCGCTTCATCGTGCGCCTGCCGGCCATGTGATGGCCGCCGATCCGGCGACCGTGCCCGGCACCACGGTGCATGCCTCGGCGGTGCTGGCCGGCGCCCGCGCGCTGCTCATTCGCGGGCCGGCCGGTGCCGGCAAGTCGCGGCTGGCGCTGCGGCTCATCGAGGCGGCGCAATGCGGGCTCCTCGCCTTTCGCCCGCCTGGTCGCCGACGATCGCGTCGAGCTTGAGGCCTGCCACGGGCGGCTGCTGGCGCGCCCGCCGCCGGCGCTGGCCGGGCTGATCGAGGTGCGCGGGCTCGGCATCCGCCGGCTCGCCCATGAGCCGGTCGCGGTGGTCGGCTGGTGGTCGATCTCGCGGCCCCGACGCCGAACGGCTGCCGGACGAGGCCGAGCGGGAGGTCGTCGGTCGCCGGTATCAGTTTACCGGTGCTGGCCATCGGGCCCGGCCGCGACCCGCTGCCGGCCGTGTTGGCGCGCCTCTTGACCGCGCCCGCAGAAGTCTGATCAGTGGCCCCGATTGCTGCGCTGCGCCTCCACCCGTGAGGAAATCGGTAACCATAAGACGCTAGGATTGCCGGCTGGTAATCTCGCGTTCCATGAAAGTTTGACGCTTCCGCTTACCGCAACGCAACATAATCCCTAAATGAGCGGAAAGGCCCCTTGCGCAGGGGCAAAGGATGGTCAAGATGGTGCCCATTCGTGCGGTGCACCGGGAGGCGCCCGCGAGGAATTCAATGATCGGACTAGTTCTCGTTACCCACGGGCGGCTTGCCGTTGAGTTCCGCTCGGCCTTGGAGCACGTGGTCGGCCCGCAGCGCCAGATCGAGGCGGTCACGATCGGGCCCGACGACGATGTCGAGCAGTGCCGCAAGGACATCATCGAGGCGGTCAAGCGGGTCGACAGCGGCGAAGGCGTCGCCATCCTCACCGACATGTTCGGCGGCACCCCCTCCAATCTCGCGATCTCGGTGATGAGCCGCCCAAGGTCGAGGTCCTGGCCGGCATCAATCTGCCGATGCTGGTCAAGCTCGCCAAGGTCCGTGACGAATGCCCGCTCCAGGAGGCCGTCCACGCGGCCCAGGAAGCCGGACGCAAATACGTCACCATCGCCAGCCGCGTTCTCAACGGCAAATGAGCGATCCCGGCCGCGCTGACGACACCGTCCCGCCAGATCCGGGAGCCGCCCGCCGGAGCCATCGTGCGGGTGCTGGAAATCTGCAACAAGAAGGGCCTGCACGCCCGCGCCTCCGCCAAATTCGTCCAGACGGTCGAGCGGTTCGACGCCGAGGTGCGGGTCACGCGCGGCGGCGAGACCGTCGGCGGCACCTCGATCATGGGGCTGATGATGCTGGCGGCCGGTCCCGGCACCAGCATCACGGTCGAGGCGACCGGAGCCGGAGGCGGCCGAGGTGGTCGAAGCCCTGGCCCAGCTGGTGGCCGGCCGGTTCACCGAAGGCGAGTGAAGTCGGCCCGGCAGCCACGGCTTGCGCTGAAATTTCAAATCAGACATAAAGAAATCTTTATATCTTCATTGCGGCGGCCTGGCCGACGCTGCTATAGGCATGCCCCACGCAGGCCCGTCATCGGGCCCGGATTTCCGCCAGCCCCAAGGACCATCCATGAAAGCCCCATCGAAGACCGCCAAAGCCGCCGCCACGGACTACGTCGTCAAGGACATCAGCCTGGCCGAATGGGGCCGCAAGGAAATCTCCATCGCCGAGACCGAGATGCCCGGCCTGATGGCGACGCGCGAGGAGTTCGGGCCGCAGCAGCCGTTGCGCGGCGCCCGCGTCTGCGGCTCGCTGCACATGACGATCCAGACCGCCGTGCTGATCGAGACGCTCGAGGCGCTCGGCGCCGACGTGCGCTGGGCCTCGTGCAACATCTATTCGACCCAGGACCACGCCGCCGCCGCGATCGCGGCCACCGGCACGCCGGTGTTCGCCGTCAAGGGCGAGAGCCTGGAGGAGTACTGGGACTACACCCACCGCATCTTCGAATGGGCGGACGGCGGCACCCCGAACCTGATCCTCGACGACGGCGGCGACGCCACCATGCTGGTCCATCTCGGCATCCAGGCCGGCAAGAACCCGTCGATCCTCAACCATCCGGGCAACGAGGAAGAGGAGGTGATGTTCGCCGCCATCAAGAAGCGGCTGAAGGACAAGCCCGGCTGGTACGACGACGCTCGGCAAGAACATCAAGGGCGTCACCGAGGAGACCACGACCGGCGTGCACCGGCTCTACCAGATGGAGAAGGACGGGCGCCTGCTGTTCCCGGCGATCAACGTCAACGACAGCGTCACCAAATCGAAATTCGACAATCTCTACGGCTGCCGCGAATCGCTGGTCGACGGCATTCGCCGCGGCACCGACGTGATGATGGCCGGCAAGGTCGCCATGGTGGCGGGCTTCGGCGATGTCGGCAAAGGCTCGGCCGCCTCGCTGCGCCAGGCCGGCTGCCGCGTGCTGGTCGTCCGAGGTCGATCCGATCTGCGCCCTGCAGGCGGCGATGGAGGGCTACGAGGTCACCACCATGGAGGACGCCGCGCCGCGCGCCGACATCTTCGTCACCGCGACCGGCAATGTCGACGTCATCACCATCGAGCACATGCGCGAGATGAAGGACCGCGCCATCGTGGCCAATATCGGCCACTTCGACAGCGAGATTCAGGTGAACGCGCTGCGCAACCTCAAATGGCTCAACATCAAGCCGCAGGTGGACGAGATCTCGTTTCCGGACGGCAAGCGCCTCATCCTGCTGTCGGAAGGCCGCCTGGTGAATCTCGGCAACGCCATGGGGCATCCGAGCTTCGTGATGTCGTCGTCCTTCACCAACCAGATGCTGGCGCAGATCGAGCTGTGGACCAATCCCGGCAAGTATCAGAACAAGGTCTACACGCTGCCCAAGCATCTCGACGAGAAGGTCGCGCGGCTTCACCTCGCCAAGATCGGGGTCAAGCTCACCAAGCTGAGCGAGAAGCAGTCGACCTATATCGGGGTGCCGGCCGACGGCCCGTTCAAGGCGGATCACTACCGGTATTGAGAGACGGGAGCGACCTCTTGCTTACCTCCCCCTGAAAGGGGGAGGTCGGATCGCGAAGCGATCCGGGTGGGGGTCCCGCAACAAACACCGAGACTGCCGCGAGGCGTGACCCCCACCCGACCCGCTTCGCGGGTTACCCTCCCCCTTTCAGGGGGAGGGGATTCGGTGCCGGCGGCACCGTCAGGATCACGTAGCGCTCCGGCGTGTCCGAAGTGCCGAGATAGCTGCGCGACAGCTCGACCTCGACGCGCTTGCCGGCGGGGCTGCCCGCCGCGCGCGCGTTCATCTTCTCGACGCACGCGCATCATCTCGAGCCGGACAGAACAGCGCGATGCCTTCGCGCGCATCCGCGCCGCGTCGGTCCACGGCGTCAGCGCGGGTTCAAGATCTCCAGCGTGGAGGGCTTTTCCGGAAAATAGAACAGCGTGCCGTAGAGCAGGTTGTCGTAGCTGCCGATCAGGCGCAGCGGCTCCGTCGGTGGTCTCGCGCCAGGCCTTCTGCACGGCCTGCGCCACCAGCCGGTAATGCGTCGCATAGTTGGGCACGCCGCGGCAGATGGATCACGACCGCGATCGCCGGCGACAGCGCCGCCAGCACGATGGGCACCGCGATCGCCAGCCCCAGGATGCGCCGCAGGTCGGGCCGCGCGATCGTCACCTGCGCGGACGACAACAGCACGACCGGGAACAGCGTCATGCTGCCGATCGACCACAGCGACACGATCTCCTCCTGGGCCGCGACCGCGGCAGCGATCGGCAGCAGGAGCGGCAAGCAGGAACGCCAGCAGCACCAGGCGCCGCTCGGGCTCGGCGCGGCCACGCGGTGTCCGCGACCGCGCTCCAGGCCGGGCGCGCCGCCATCACGGCGATCAGCGTGGGAGCCGCCAGATAGCCGGCCGCGCCCGCCACATAGCCCAATCCCGACAGCAGCCCGAGCCCAGGCGGTCGCCGCGATGGGACTCCATCGCATAGTCGAATGCCTTGAAGTCGTCGGCATAGAGCCAGGCCAGATGGGGCGCGAGCCCGGCCACGCCGGCCGCGATCGTCAGCCACGGCGCCGACGAGCGCAGATAGGCGCCGCGCCGCGGATCGGCGAGCGCCGCGATTGCCGAGCCCGAGCAGGAGAACGATCGACCAGTATTTGCCAAGCATGGCGGCGGCCGCCGCCAGTCCGGCCAGTACCGCGTAGGTCGGGCTGCGCGTCTCAAACGAGCGCAGGAACCACCAGGTGGTCAGCGCCCACAGCGGCGTCATCACCGTGTTGGCGTTGAACTTGAGCGCATGAAAATTGTAGAACGGCACCAGGGTCAGCAGCGCGAGGCCGGCGACCCGCTTCTCGCCGGTGAGATACGGCGCCGACGCCTTCCAGGCGATCCACAGCGCCGCCGTCGCCAGCAGCCATGGCGAACAGATAGTAGGCCCAGTCCTGCGAGCGGGAACACGCTGAACCAGGCCCGCACCAGCCAGGCCGGCAGCGGCGGATGCTTGGGCGTGCCGAGCGTCACCTCGCGCGACCAGGCGATCATCTCGCCCATGTCGAAATGGATGTCCTGGCTGCTCTTGGCGATCGCGCCGTAGAGCGACCAGATCGCCGCATAGGCGGCGAGCAGCGCCAGCACCGTGCGCTCCCGGCGGCCGGATCGAGGAGCGAATCGAGCAGGCGCTCGAGGAACCGGCGTCGTGCGAGGCCGCCGGCGGCGCTTACGTCCGACATCGACCTTGCCTCTTTGGCTGGCGCCCAGGTTCCGCTGACAAAGCCGGCGGCTCTATGGCACGCGGTGCCGGGAGGTCCAGGATCGCGGCCGCCATTGCTTTGCCGCAACCGCGCGCGATGGTAAGCCTTGCTGGGGTGGGGATTCGGGAGCCGCCCAGGAGCCGCCCATGTGCCGCTGGATCGCCTATCGCGGGGATACCGTCCCGCTCGAGCAATACGTGACCGCGCCGGCACATTCGCTGGTGGTGCAGAGCGTGCGGGCGCTGGAATCGACCGCCAGCACCAATGGGGACGGTTTCGGGCTGGGCTGGTACGGGGCGCACGCGGAGCCCGGCCTCTACCGCGAGGTGCGGCCGGCCTGGTCGGACGAGAACCTGCGGTATTTGTGCCGCCACATCCACTCGCACCTCTATTTCGCCCATGTGCGCGCCTCGACCGGCACGCCGATCACCCGGCCGAACTGCCATCCGTTCGCCTGCGGCCGCTGGCTGTTCATGCACAACGGCGTGGTCGGCAACTGGAGCCGGATGCGCCGGATGACCGAGGCCCTGATCCCGGACGATTTCTACGGCTCGCGGGTCGGCACCACCGATTCGGAAGCGGTGTTTCTCGCCATCCTGGGAGCCGGGGGCGACAAGGACCCGATCGGCGCCACCGCCCGGGTGCTGGCGACCCTGACCGACATGGCGAGCGTGGGCGCCACCAAGGAGCCGCTGCGGTTCACGGCCGCGCTCGCCAACGGCCGCGACCTCTACGCCTTCCGGTATTCGGCCAATGACAGCGCCAATTCGCTCTATTATCCGGGAATCCGGCGGCAATGTCGTGGTGGTGTCGGAGCCGCTCGATGCCGAGCGCGCCCATTGGACCCCGGTTCCGCCCGGCCACGTGCTGCTGGCGCCTGCCGGCAAGCCGGTTTCGCTCGAGCCGTTCCTGGCCGCAAGCGCCATCGCGGCGGAGTGATCGCGCGCGCCTTGCCGCTCCGGGGCCTGGATGCTACTCCGCGCCTCATGACCGCGGCCCCCATAGACAATATTCGCAATTTCTCGATCGTCGCCCATATCGACCACGGCAAGTCGACGCTCGCCGACCGCCTGATCCAGATCACCGGCGGGCTCGCCGACCGCGACATGGTCGAGCAGGTGCTCGATTCCATGGACATCGAGCGCGAGCGCGGCATCACCATCAAGGCGCAGACCGTGCGGCTCAATTACCGGGCGCGCGACGGCAAGGACTATGTGCTCAACCTGATCGACACGCCCGGCCACGTGGACTTCGCCTACGAGGTCAACCGGTCGCTCGCCGCCTGCGAAGGCTCGCTCCTGGTGGTGGACGCCTCCCAGGGCGTGGAGGCGCAGACGCTGGCCAATGTCTACCAGGCGATCGACAACGGCCACGAGATCGTGCCGGTGCTCAACAAGGTCGACCTGCCGGCGAGCGAGCCCGACAAGGTCAGACAGCAGATCGAGGACGTGATCGGGATCGACGCGTCGAACGCCATCCTGATCTCGGCCAAGACCGGGCAGAACGTGCCGGAGGTGCTGGAGGCGATCGTCCACCGCCTGCCGGCCCCCAAGGGCGACCGCGATGCGCCCCTGAAGGCGCTCCTGGTCGACAGCTGGTACGACACTTATCTCGGCGTCGTGGTGCTGGTGCGGGTGGTCGACGGCACGCTGCGCAAGCACCAGCGCATCCGCATGATGCGCACCAACGCAGCCTACGAGGTCGAGCGTGTCGGCGTGTTCACGCCGAAGATCAAGGAGACCGAGGATCTCGGGCCGGGCGAGATCGGCTTCATCAACGCCTCGATCAAGGAGGTGGCCGACACCAGGGTCGGCGACACCATCACGGACGACCGCAAGCCGACCGCGGTGCCGCTGCCGGGCTTCCGGCCGACCCAGCCGGTGGTGTTCTGCGGCCTGTTCCCGGTCGACGCCGCCGAGTTCGAGGACCTGCGCGCGGCCATCGCCAAGCTGCGCCTCAACGACGCCAGCTTCACCTACGAGATGGAGACCTCGGCGGCGCTCGGCTTCGGCTTCCGCTGCGGCTTTCTCGGCCTGCTGCATCTGGAGATCATCCAGGAGCGGCTGGCGCGCGAGTTCAATCTCGACCTGATCGCGACCGCGCCTTCGGTCATCTACAAGATCCTGCTCAACAGCGGCGAGGAGATGGAGATCCACAATCCGGTCGACATGCCGGATCCGATGCGCATCCGCGAGATCAAGGAGCCGTGGATCCAGGCCACCATCCTGACGCCGGACGAATATCTGGGCTCGATCCTCAAGCTCTGCCAGGAGCGCCGCGGCTCGCAGGTCGATCTCAACTACGTGGGCAACCGCGCCATGGTCAAATACGACCTGCCGCTCAACGAGGTGGTGTTCGATTTCTACGACCGGCTCAAGTCGGTGTCGAAGGGCTATGCGTCGTTCGACTACCACATCTCCGACTACCGGGCGGCCGACCTGGTGAAGCTGCAGATCCTGGTCAATGCCGAGCCGGTCGACGCGCTCTCGATGCTGGTGCACCGCGCCCGCGCCGACTACCGCGGCCGCGGCATGGTGGAGAAGCTCAAGGAGCTGATCCCGCCGCACATGTTCCAGATCCCGATCCAGGCCGCGATCGGCGGCAAGGTGATCGCGCGCGAGACCGTGCGCGCCTTCCGCAAGGACGTCACCGCCAAATGCTACGGCGGCGACGTGACCCGCAAGCGCAAGCTCTTGGAGAAGCAGAAGGAAGGCAAGAAGCGCATGCGCCAGTTCGGCAAGGTCGACATCCCTCAGGAAGCGTTCATCGCGGCCCTGAAGGTGGATGTCTGAGGCGGGCCATCAGCGCCGGTAGCGCCGCCACCACCTCCACCTCGAGCAGCGCGCCCTCGCGGGTGAGCGCCGACACCTGAACGGTGGTGCTGGCCGGCGGCGCGTTCTTGTTGACGTATTGCTGCTTCACCTCGGACCAGATCGGCTGGTGCTTGCGCAGATCCAGCATGTAGACGTTGACCTTGATCACGTTGTCGAAGGTGGCCCCGACCGCCGCCAGCGCCGCCTTGATGTTCTCCAAGAGCTGGATCGACTGCGCCCTGATGTCGGCGGGAAGATCGCCCTTGCGGTCGCGGCCCTGCTCGCCCGATGTGTAGATCAGCCGGCCCGGCCCGACGACCTCCACCACATGGGTGTAGGTGGCGGTCTGGTAGATCGCGTCGGGCTGGACGAAACGCACGCCCGGCTTGCCGCCGCCGGTTTGCGCCGCGGCGGCGGAGACGAGCCCCGCGCTCGCCGCCGCCGAGACCGCACTGGTCATGACCGATCGGCGCGAGAGCGCCGCGTCCTTCGAACCCTTGCTTTGCTTTATGCTCATGGCTTCCTCCAAGCGCTTGCCGCGATCCGCATGCTACACAAGAGCGAGGGCCGGCGCGACTGCCGGTGAAAGGTGCGGCGAAAGGTGCGGTGAATGTGCGGCGAAGACCTCGATGACCGCGTCGGCTGAATTCGACCTGCTGACCATCGGCCACTCCAACTTGCCGGCCGACGGGCTCATGACGCTGGTGCAGGGCGCCGGCATCACCGCGATCGCCGACGTGCGCTCGGTCCCGTTCTCGCGGCGCTTTCCGTGGTTCTCCGGTCCCGCACTCGCCGTGTGCCTGCAAGGCGCCGACATCGCGTACCTGCCGTTCGGCGATGCCTTGGGCGGCCGGCCGCGCGATCCGGCGCTCTATCGCGAGGGCGTCGCCGACTACGAGAAGTTGGCGGCGACGCCGCAGTTTGGCGCCGGGCTCGATCGGATCGTCGCGGCGACGGGGCGCTTTCGGGTGTGCCTCATGTGCGCCGAGCGCGAGCCGCTCGATTGCCATCGTTGCCTGTTGGTGGCACGCGCACTCGCGGAGCGTGGGCTGACGCTCGGGCATGTCCTGGTCGACGGCACGATCGAGCCCCACGTCGCCACCGAGGGGCGGCTGCTGGGACGCGCGGGCGCAACTGACGATCTGTTCGGCGGCCGCGCCGTCCGGCTGGCCCAGGCCTATCGGGCGCGCGCCCTCAAGGTGGCGGCGCGGCTCAAGCCTTGACCGCGCGGGCGGAATTTAATTCGACACTGCGTCGGCCCGGCGTAAGCTTGGTTGGGGGCGCCCCAACCTCGATTCGGATGCGCAACATGACGTCAGGGATTGCAGCGCGGCGGCGGCGGTACATGGGCGCCGCCCGAATGATCGCACCGCTCGCATGCGCCCTCCTCGCCGGTCAGCTCGCGGCCATCCATGGGGCGGGCGCGCAGGACCTCGGCACCCTCGAGCCCAAGCCGCTGCCGCCGCTCGCCAAGCCCGACGACCCCAACAATCCGGCCAAGGAATTGTTCGGCCGCAAGACCGCGCCCGCGAAGCTCAAGCCGGAGGTGGTCGGATTCTATGCCAAGGGCTGCCTCGCGGGCGCGCAGGCGCTGCCGATCAATGGTCCCACCTGGCAGGTGATGCGGCTCTCGCGCAACCGCAACTGGGGGCATCCGACCCTGGTGCAGTTCATCGAGCGGCTGTCCCAGAAAGGCGCCAAGGCGGGCTGGCGCGGGCTCCTGGTCGGCGACATGTCGCAGCCGCGCGGCGGCCCGATGATCACCGGCCATGCCAGTCATCAGATCGGGCTCGATGCCGACATCTGGCTGCGCCCGATGCCAGACCGCGAACTCACTCGCCAGGAGCGCGAGGAAATGTCGGCCACCATGGTGGTGGCGGACAGCCGCAAGGACGTCGATCCCAAGGTGTGGACGCCGGCGCATTTCGCCATCATCAAGGTCGCCGCCGAGGATCCGCTGGTCGAGCGCGTGTTCGTCAACGCGGCCATCAAGAAGACGCTCTGCCAGGGCGCGGGCACCGACCGGGCCTGGCTGCAGAAGGTGCGGCCCTATTGGGAGCACGACTATCACTTCCATGTCCGCATCAAATGTCCGGACGACAGCCCCACCTGCAAGCATCAGGACCCGGTGCCCGCCGGCGACGGCTGCGGCAAGGATCTGGACTGGTGGTTCACCGATGCGGTGCTGCATCCCAAGCCCTCGACCGAGCCCGAGAAGCCGCGCCCCTACACCAAGATGGCCGACCTGCCGCCATCTTGCCGGCAGGTGCTGGACGCGCCGTGAGGATCATGTCGGCGGGCTGAAGAGTGGCGCTTCGATCAAGGCGAGCCCGACCGTGACCAGGAGCCCGCAACCCGCCACCACGGCGGCAAATGGCAGTGCCTTCTCGGCCGGCACCCGCATCAGAACCGGCAGCCCGGCCCAGAGCAGATAAGCGCCGTGCAGCCCGAGGATGACCAGAAAGCTCAATCCCGGGACCAGGAGGAAGACCCCCGCGATCCACACCGGCGTGGCGGAATAGACCGCGAGCTTGAGGGCGGCGGGGAAATCTCTCTGACCGCCGAAGCGCGGCGCCAGCACATCGATGATCAGCGCGAGCCCATACGTGATGGCGAGGCCGGCCAGATAGGTGACCAGCGCGCCGGCGAGGCTGGAGAGGACCGGCGCATACCAGCCGACCAGGGATGCACCGATGAAGCGCGCCAGGGCCGGAATCAAGGCGAGGATCGCGGCATAGCGGAGAAACAGCGTCGATGCTTCGCTCTTCTCCCGTGCGATCACCGGCCATTCGAGCGACGGCGCCAGCAGGATCGATCTGATGCGGTTGAGCATTCGCGATTCCCCCGCCGCACCTTCGCGCATGTGCGAGCAGCGATCAACCTGATGCGCTGGGCCGGTCGTCCCGGCCGTAGAGCCGGGACCCATACGCCCCAGCCGATCGAGGGGGCACGGCGTATGGGTTCCTGCTTTCGCAGGAACGACTCGCCGAAGGCCCGTTCAACCACAACGAGGCGGGCTTTTGCTCTAAATCCTCGCTTTGGCATCGATGCATTTCCGGCCGCAAGACCCGACTCCCCTTTTGCCGAGAATGCTTTATTGTAGCAGTTGCGACCCGCGGCGCGTCGTAAGCGCGTCCTGCCGGCCCGGAACGGTGCTTCCGGAGCGGTCGCTTCACGAAAACCGAACGCGTCGACGGCTTGCGCTGATACGGTCCAGGCGCCATTCAGTCCCGGCGCCATGGCTCGCCTATCCCTGGACCAAGCCCAACGGGTGCCGGTTGCTTGACCTTTCTCCCGATGAATGGATCGCGATCCTGCTGTCGCTGCGGATCGCCATCGTGGCGACCCTGGCGGCGCTGCCGTTCGGCATCGCCATGGCATGGCTGCTGGCGCGCAAATCGTTCTGGGGCAAGACCCTCTGGATGGCCTGGTGCATCTGCCGCTGGTGCTGCCGCCGGTGGTGACCGGCTATCTGCTGCTGATCTCGTTCGGCCGGCGCGGCCCGATCGGCATGTTCCTGGCAGAGCAGCTCGGCATCGTGTTCTCGTTCCGCTGGACCGGGGCGGCGCTGGCCTGCGGCATCATGGGGTTTCCGCTCATGGTGCGGCCGATCCGGCTCGCGATCGAAGCCATCGACACCCGCCTGGAGGAGGCCGCCGCGACGCTCGGCGCCAACCGCATCTGGGTGTTCTTGACCGTGACGCTGCCGCTGGCGCTGCCGGGCCTCATCGCCGGCGTCGTGCTCTGCTTCGCCAAGGCGCTGGGCGAGTTCGGCGCCACCATCACCTTCGTGGCCAACATTCCGGGCGAGACCCAGACCATCTCGGCCGCCATCTACACCTTCACCCAGGTGCCCAACGGCGATGCGGCAGCCGGGCGCCTGGTGCTGGTGGCGATCGCGATCTCGCTCGCCGCGCTGGTCGCGGCCGAATGGTTGTCGCGGCGCGCCGGCATGCGCTTCCACGGGGAATAGCGATGCTCGCGCTCGACATCGAGAAACGGCTGGGCGATTTCTTCCTGCGCGCGCGCTTTACCAGACCGGCGGCGGCATCACCGCCGTGTTCGGCCCCTCGGGCGCCGGCAAGACCACACTGGTCAACATGATCTCCGGACTGCTGGCGCCCGACCGCGGCCGCATCGCGATCGAGGAGACGGTGCTGTTCGATTCCGCGGCCCGCATCAACCTGCCGCCGCATCGCCGCCGCATCGGCTATGTGTTTCAGGAGGGCCGGCTGTTTCCCGCATCTGGGCGTCGATGCACAATCTCGACTATGGGCGGCGGATGTGCGGCCTGCCGCCCGACGCGGCGCAGCTTGCGCGCATCGTCGGCCTGCTCGACATCGGCGGCCTGCTCGAGCGGCGGCCCGGCAAGCTTTCGGGCGGCGAGCGCCAGCGCATCGCCATCGGCCGCGCCTTGCTGATGCGCCCGCGCCTCCTCCTGCTCGACGAGCCGCTCGCCTCCCTCGACGTCGCCCGCAAGCGCGAAATCCTGCCCTATCTCGAACGCCTGCGCGACGAGGTCGGGGTGCCCATGGTCTATGTCAGCCATCAGGCCGCCGAGCTGCGCCGGATCGCCACCTCGGTGGTGCTGCTCAAGGCCGGACAGGTCGAGGCTTCCGGCGGCAAGGAGCTGCTTGATGCCGCGGAAGCGGACACCGTGTTGTAGCTCAGCGATCGTGGAACGGATCGAGACGGCGCACCAGCCGCTTGAGCCGATCCCGCAGACGCGGTGCCGTCGGCGGCGCCTCTTCCTCCGGCAACCGCAGCCCGACCGCAGTGACGTGCTCGTGCTCGACCCCGCGCACCACCAGCACGATGGTGTCGAGCGGCACGGTGTCGCCGGGCCGCGGCACGTGCCCGAGCTCCCGGCCGAGATGAGCCGCCAGCGTGGTGGCGGCGTCCTCCGGCGCGACCGCGAGGCCGTAGATTTCCGCTAGCGCCCCCAGCGTCACCTCGGCGGAGACGAAGAAATCGCCGAGCAGATGCGGATCGGGCGCGATCGGCGGCGGCATGTCGACGAAGAAGCGATCGAGCGCCTGCGCCTTCTCGGGCGGCGCCAGCAGATAGAGATAGTCGCCCTGGCGTACCGGCTCGGCCTCGGCCGGCGTCAGGATGCGCTCGTCGCGCACCACCAGGGTCGGGCGCGCCCATGACGGAATGAGCCGCCGCCGCAGATAGGGGCTGTTGGCACCGAGCGGATAGCCGACGATCTCCTGCGCCAGCTGTCCGGGCAGATCGAGCTCGACCCGGCGCGGCAACGGGTCGTGGCGCGGCAGCGCGATGTGCAGCCGCCGCGCCGCCCAGGCGATGCTCCAGCCCTGCACCAGGAGCGAGACCAGCACCACCACGAAGCCGACATCGAAAAACAGCTGCGCCTGCGGCAAGCCGACCATCAGGGGAATCGAGGCCAGGAAGATGCCGACCGCGCCGCGCAATCCGACCCAGGAGATGAACAGCTTCTCGCGCCAGGAGAACCGGAACGGCGCGAGACAGAGGAACACCGCGACCGGCCGCGCGAGCAGCATCAGGGTCACGCGCGACCGCGAGCGCCGGCAGCGCGTGCTCGGCCAGCCGGTCCGGCCAGGCCAGGAGGCCCAGCAGCACGAACATCACGATCTGGGCGAGCCAGGTCACCGCATCGAGAAACACCACCACGGTGTTGTGGGCGCGCGTCGGCCGGTTGCCCACCACCAGGCCGGCCAGATAGACGGCAAGAAAGCCGGATGCATGCACGAACGCGGCAAGCCCGAAGATCACCAGCGCGCTGGTGGCCACGAACGGCGCATGCAGGCCCTGCGCCAGCCCCAGCCGGTTGAGCGCATACACGATGGTGCGGCCGCCGAAGATGCCGAGGATGCCGCCCAGGATCGCCTCCTCGGCGAGCGTGCCCAGCACGTGCTGCCACGAGCCCGTCGCGCAGCAGCAGGAACTCGACCAGCACGATGGTGAGAAAAACCGCGAACGGATCGTTGCTGCCGGATTCCACTTCCAGCGTCGCGCCGACGCGCGGGCGCAGCCGCAGCCCGCGGGCATGGACCAGGAAGAACACCGCCGCCGCATCGGTCGAGGCCACCACGGCGCCGACCAGCAGCGCCTCGAGCCAGCCGAGGCCAAGCACATAGCGGGCGGCCGGCGCGGTGAGCGCCGCGGTGAGCAGCACCCCGATGGTGGCGAGCACCAGCGAGGGGGCGAACACGCTGCGGAAGGTGGCAAAGCGCGTGCGCAGGCCGCCGTCGAACAGGATGAGGGCGAGCGCAATCGAGCCCACCAGATAGGTGGTGTGCACGTCATCGAACTTGATCCCGCCCGGCCCCGCCTCGCCCGCCAGCATGCCCAGGATCAGGAACACCAAGAGCAGCGGCGCCCCGAACCGCATGGCCACCAGGCTCGACAGGATGCCGGCCAGCACCAGGAGCGCGCCCAACAGAATGCCGATGCTGACGGTGTCGAGAGCGGCCATGCGGGTTCGCTGATCCTGATGCGGCGCAATCCCGCACGTTGGCATGCCGGTCGCCGCCCATGCAAACAATCGCTGCGCGGCCGATGCGCGCGCAGGCGCGAGCGGCGCAAATCGGCTAAACGGGCGCATGCGATTCGCCGCCCCGCTCGTTCCCGCCACCCTGATCCGCCGCTACAAGCGGTTTCTGGCCGATGTCCTTCTGCCTTCGGGCGAGACCGTGACGGCCCATTGCGCCAATCCGGGCTCGATGATCGGGCTCGCGTCCCCCGGGGCGCCGGTGTGGCTGTCGCGCTCCGCCAACCCCAAGCGCAAGCTTTCCCACAGCTGGGAGCTGGTCGAGGTCGATCTCGGCAGCGGCATCGAGCTGGTCGGCATCAACACCACCAATCCCAATGCGCTCGCCGCCGAGGCGATCGCCGCCGGCCTCGTTCCGCAGCTCACAGGCTACGGCAGCGTCCGCCGCGAGGTGAAATACGGCAAAAATTCGCGGGTGGATTTCCTCCTGGAGGAGCCCGGCCACCCGCCTTGCTACGTGGAGGTCAAGAACGTGCATCTGATGCGGCAGCGCGGCTTGGCCGAATTTCCCGATGCGGTGACCAAGCGCGGCGCCAAGCATCTGGTGGAGCTCGCCGACATGGTGGCCGCGGGCGACCGTGCCGTCATGCTGTTCCTGGTGCAGATCGCCTCGGCCGAGCGCTTTGGCATCGCACGCGACATCGACTCCGCCTATGGGGCGCAATTCGAGCGGCGCGCGCGCGGGCGGAGTGGAGGCGCTGGCGTATCGCTGCCGGCTGACCCGCGACGCGCATCGAGGTCGCCGAGGCCATTGCGATCATTGACTAAACGCCCCGCGCAATGTGCTTGCGCCGGCCGCCTTCTTGCTTACATTGCAGGCGAGAGATCGGGGACTGGCGACGAGCAGCTCTTCCTTCAACCGCTGCTGTTTCTGAAGCGAGCAACGTGGACGCATGAGCTATGTGGACGCGGCCCTGGCGCCGCAACGCAAGACCGGCCAGATCAAGCTGCACGGCCCCGCCGCCTTCGCGGGCATGCGCAAAGCCGGCCGCCTGGTCGCCGAATGTCTCGACATGCTGACCGACGAGGTCAAGCCCGGGGTGACGACCGAGCACATCGACCGGCTGGTGTTCGAATTCGCCATGGACCACCAGGCGGTGCCGGCGACCCTGATGTATCGCGGCTATCGCAAGTCGACCTGCACCTCGGTCAATCACGTGGTCTGTCACGGCATCCCGGGCGAGAAGCCGCTCAAGGACGGCGATATCGTCAATGTGGACGTGACCCTGATCCTCGACGGCTGGCACGGCGATTCGAGCCGCATGTACGCGATCGGCGCCATTCCGCGCCGCGCCGAGCGCCTGATCGAGGTCACCTACGAGGCCATGATGCGCGGCATCGCGGTGATCCGGCCCGGCGCCACCGCGGGCGACATCGGCTTACGCCATCCAGAGCTTCGTCGAGGCCCAGCACATGAGCGTGGTGCGGGATTTCTGCGGCCACGGGCTCGGCCGGCTGTTTCACGACGAGCCCAACATCGTGCATGTGGGCCGCGCAGGGCGAAGGCACCGCGCTACGGGCCGGCATGTTCTTCACGGTCGAGCCCATGATCAATCTCGGCCGCCCGCACGTGAAGGTGCTGTCCGACGGCTGGACCGCGGTGACCCGCGACCGCTCGCTCTCGGCACAGTTCGAGCACACCGTGGCGGTGACCGACACCGGGGTCGAGATCTTCACCCTGTCGCCCAAGGGCCTCGAGCAGCCGCGCGTCACCCCCGGCGAGCGGGAGTGACCGGCGGCGCCTTGCAAAATACGCGGTTGCCGTCATCCTGAAAGGCGCGCGCGCGTCGGAGCCCCAGGCCGATGGGCGCACGCACGGGGCGATCCAATGGCGGGCGAGCCAGACGAGCAACCATCCGGGCCGGCCGCAAAGCCGCCGCACTATCACGGGCACCGCGAGCGCCTGCGCGAACGCTTCCTCGGCGCCGGCAGCGACGCGCTCGCGGATTACGAGCTGCTCGAGCTGGTGCTGTTTCGCGCCCTGCCCCGCGGCGACGTGAAGCCGCTCGCCAAGGAGCTGATCGCCCGCTTCGGCTCGTTCGCCGAGGTGGTGAGCGCCCCGCCCGAGCGACTCGCCGAGATCAAGGGCCTGGGCGCGGCCGCCGTCACCGAGCTCAAGGTGGTGGAGGCCGCCGCCCACCGCCTCGCCCGCGGCCAGGTGCAGAAACGCACCGTGCTGTCGTCATGGTCGAACGTGCTGGAATATTGCCGCACCGCCATGGCGTTCGCCGACAAGGAACAATTGCGCGTCCTGTTCCTCGACAAGCGCAACCGGCTGATCGCCGACGAGGTGCAGCAGGAAGGCACCGTCGACCACACCCCGGTCTATCCGCGCGAGGTGGTCAAGCGCGCGCTGGAGCTGAGCGCGACGGCGGTCATCTTGGTGCATAATCATCCGTCAGGCGACCCGACGCCCTCGCAGGCGGACATTGCGATGACCAAGGAGATCGTGAGCGTGGCGCAGCCGCTGGGGATCTCGGTGCACGACCATATTATCGTGGGGAAGGACGGGCATGCGAGCCTCAAGGGGCTGCGGCTGATTTGAGCAGCGCAAGGCAATGCTGAACTTCGCGTATTTCAAGCAACTCGTAAGTAGGCCAATCGATTGCTTGGCCTGCTCGGATTGAGACCGACGGCGCAAAAGAGTTCCTTCCAAGTCAGTGCGACGGGGCGATGGCCGCTCCGTCACCTGAGGTTGGCTCGGAAGGACCTACAGCCCTGCGGGCAGCCGGAATTGCAGCGAGACAATCCAGGCCATGCAATTGATAGGATTTTACCAAGAGATCGCGAACCGCATCCATCACTCCCTCCCTCCCTCCCTCATTGATGAGCAATTTGCCTCGCGCGGTCTTATCCAGGACATCAGATCCGGTTCGATCGGCGTGGCGAAGCGCGACTTCGCGAGCGGACAGTGCACCGACACTCCCTTCGTAAAGCGCAGTTCCGTTCTTTCCTTTCGCATCGGCCGAGAAGGCGTCCAGAATTCTCCTCATGTTCGCCAGCCGGTCGCACTCACTGTTTTCATTCACGAATTCGAATTCGTGGAGGTATCATGGTAGGGGCCGCCGCCCTCGCGGCCTCTTCACCGCCGCCATCGCGGCGGTGCGTGACCGACCAGGCGGCCAATCGTCCATGGGATAAAATGGCAAGGCAGGCTCGGATAAGCCTTCGATTGGCAAATGTTGCGGGAGGAGCGCTTGATCGTGTTGACTCCCGCTTGCCGCCATTCTCATCGCAACGGTCAGTCCCTGAGAGCAAACACCTCAGCCCCGCTTGCGCGGGCTGAGCTGGATCCACACTCTTGGGCATGGCGGTGTAGCGTCGCTTGGCAACGCAGGTGAGGTTACGCCGCGCCCGCGTCAGAGGCCTGAGATGTAACGCGCCATCGCCGCACGGTCGGACGCCGAAATTGCCTGCATGATGCCGCTCATTTCGGGACTGTTTTTTCGCTGACCTTCCGCAAAGCGGCGCATCTGCTCGACCAAGTAATCGTACTTTTGGCCTGCGAGCCGCGGCGCCGCTACGCCACCAACCAGTTTTTGCTGATGACAAGCCTCGCATATCGCCATTGTGGGAGGCGGCGAGGAGGAGGAGGCGTTCGCGGGTCCCGGCCACTGCTTTGCCGCGAAGTTAGCCGCTGCGGGCCCCACCTCTTCCTCGGTGAGGTTTACCGCGATCTTCTTCATGGTGTCGCTGGCGCGATCTCCGTGTTGGAATTCATGCAGTTGCTTCAGGATATAATTTTCCTGCAGACCCCAGATGATCGGAACACCCTCCAGCTTTGGCGAGCCGTCCACACCGTGGCATACCCCGCAAACCACCAACTTGCCGCCGAGGACGGTCTGGGCTTCAGCGGCATTTCCCGGAGTGACCGGAAAGGTCAGCGCGGCGAGAACGCCGAGCAAGCCGAAAACCGTAGAAACGCAATTGTTCGTCATGATACCGTCCCCGCGCGAGTGTCTGAGGTCCGCGACGCCAGCGAAGCGCCAATAAGTAAGCTTGCCGCACTCGGGCGCGGGACGCAAGACCGCCCCGGTTCACCCTCGTTAACTTCGCCCCATCGCCTGCGCCGCTTTGAGAATCGCGCGGACGATCCGGTTATGGGTCCCGCAACGACAGAGATTGCCGATGAGTCCGAGTCGCACGTCGGCCTCGCTCGGGCGCGGGTTGCGGTCGAGAATCGCTTTGCCCATCATGATCATGCCGGCGATGCAGTAGCCGCACTGCGCCGCCTGCTCCGCCATGAAAGCAGACTGCAGCGTGTGGGGTTGCTCAAGCGTCCCGAGACCTTCGAGCGTGATGATCTTGGACTGCGTAAGCGCACCGATCGGCATGACGCAGGAGCGTGACGCAGCGCCGTCGATGAGGACCGTGCAGGCGCCGCACTGACCAAGCCCGCAGCCGAATTTGGCGGCGTTGAGCCCAAGATCGTTGCGCAGCACGTAGAGCAGTGGCGTGTCCAAATCGGCCGTCACGCTGTGCACCGTGCCGTTCACCGTGAGACTGACAACCATGACCGCAAGGCTCCGCTTGAGGCGATGAACGCATGTTGCTTCAGGTTTGGCGCGACTGTCGAGGCCCGACGGTCAATGAAACAATTTCACGACCGCCTTGAGGAGGGCTGGCGCGAGCCATACGCGTACATAGCTCCGCTTCCGCGCTGAAGGGCGGTCTGCGGCCAACGCTACACTCCGACGGGAATGTCATCGCGATTGGCGCGCTGAGGGTGGTCGAGAACGCGGTCACGCGGACCATGCACCATGGCGGTGACGTGCTGACCCTGCGGAGAAAGCACCCGTCGAGGCCGCAGCGTCTGTTTCCACGGAAACAGACGCTGCTTTAGTCAGTAGGGGTAACGCTCAAGCCTTCGCGTCCCGGGCTTCCAGTCGGGCAGCCGGGCGTAATCATCGCCAATCGGCATCTTGACCTTTGGCAGACTCTTTTCGTCGAGTACTGTGTCCTCCGGGATCACCTTGTTCACGTAGAGCAGGTAAGCCGTCAACGCGTAGACCTCATCGGGGGTAAGTGTCCCCTCTCTCCCGAGAGGCATGCCGCGGTGGATGTAATCCCACACGGTCGTCGCAAACGGCGCGCGCAGCGGCAGGATGCGCTCCCGTTTCCAGATGGGAAGATCCTGGCTTGTCTTTGATTTCAAGGCGGGCCCGAGGCCACCTACGCCCTCCTCGCCGTGGCAGACGACACAGCCCTGGAGCATAAAGACCTTTGCGCCTTCCTTGGGGGTGCCACGGCCGGGAGGGAGTTCCTCCCCCGTGGAACTGATGTTGATATCCCTGGCGCGGATTTCTTCTGCGGACGGAGTGCGCCCCAAGCCATAGGTGGGCGCCGACTGCGCCACCGCGGAGCTGACCAGGACGGGGCTCCCCAGGAGCAGCAGAATCGCGGCAAGCTTAAGCGAGCCCATTGGTCACCTTCCCGTCCTTGGCGATCTTCCACGGCATGACGCTGTTGTTCAGCCCAGGCACGTTCCCAACAGGCTTGTTCCAGAACTTGGCGATCTGCTCCAGCGTCGGCTGCTGCTGCCCGATCTCGTCGGTGCAGCGCGAAAGCAGCTCGGTCTCGTTCCCATCCCAATTCCACTGATAAGCGAACCGGACGTGCGCCATGCGTTGTGGGGTCATCTTGAGCTCGGCGGGGTTCCACTTCTTCCCGCCGTCGGTGGAAACCTCCACGGTCTTGATGGCGCCGCCGCCGGACCAAGCCAGCCCGGAGATCTCGTAGGATCCCTTGCCGGGCAACTGCTGTGTGCCGGACGGGAAGGTGATGACCGACTTCGGTCCGATCTGGAAGCCGAGGGCAGCGTCGTCCCGATCTTCCTTGAGATGCCCGAAGTCGCTGTAATTCATGAGATACCGGTCGACGACCTTGATGCGCCGCAGAAACTTCGTATTGAAGATGCCTTCGAAGCCGGGCACGACTATCCGCAACGGAAACCCTTGCTGCGGCCGCAGGGGCTCGCCGTTCTGTCCGTAGGCGATGATGCAGTCGTCCATCGCCTTGGCGATGGGCATGCTCGAGGCGCCCTTCACTTCCTCGGCGCCTTCAGCGACGAACCATGTCGCGCTGCCTTTCAGGCCGCACTCCTTGAGCAGCGTCGAAAGCAGCACGCCGGTCCATTCGGAGCAACTGGTCATCCCGTGCGATTCCTGCACGGTCTTATGGCGCGCAGTGTGCCGGTTTCCCGCGCACTCGAGGAAGTGCAACTGGCTGACTGACGGGAAGCGCTTCAAGTCATCCATGGTGAAGGTCAGCGGCCGATCCACCAGGCCGTGGATCATCAAAGTATGCTCTTTGGGATCGATATCCGGAATGAAGGACTGGCGGGTCGTCGCTATATAGTGGAGCGCCGATGGCGTGACGTTGCCAACAGAATCCTGCAACGGCGAGGCCACGTGAAACAGCTTCCCGAACTCGTCGGGTGAAGCCTTGCTGCCCATCGGGTGCGGTATGCGTACCGAGGTCACGAAATGAGAGCGCTCGCCGTAGGCGATCGTCTCCTTGTTGCCCGGGGTCATCGGATAAGCGTTTTCGCTGCCCGAGGCCGGGCCCGATGCATGGTCGTGCGTTTGTGCGTGGACTGGCACTCCCAGTGTCAACCCACCCGCCAACGCGCCACCCGCCAACGCGCCTCCGCTCTTCAGGAGCTCCCTGCGGCTAGTTCGCTTCGAACCCATCGGTTCCTCCTTCGAAATCGACCCCATCGGTCTCTCCTTCGAAAATGACCCTGCGACGCAATCACGTCGGCGCGGCCGGCAGCATACGCGACCTTGCCAAATATGGCCAGTGCTCCGGCCCCGGTTTTCCCGACCCCAATTCGTGACCGATCCATAGATCGGCCAGGTGCACAACCATCCATCGGGCGATCCAACGACGCCTAAAGCAACGGCGCCCGCTCGACCAGCTCGATGCGAGCGCCCCAGGGGTCGGTGATATAGCTGACGGCGTTGCCGGTCGGGCCCTTGCGGTAGGGCTCGTCGATCTTGATGCCCAGGCCTTCGAGCCTTGCGATTGCGGCCCGCAGGTCCTTCACGTCGACCCCGAAGTGATCGAGCACGCGCCCCCGAGTCGGAACTTGTGCCGCGTCGGCCTTGGCGAACCGGAACTGGCCCCCCGGAATATCGACCACCGCCGCGCCGTTGCGGGTGCCGGCCTTGCCGCCGAAGGTCCTCGCGTACCAGGCCTGGGACTTGGGAATCTCGGCTTCGGTCAGCCAGAAGTGGACATGCTCGCCGCGGATCGGCATCGGTTGCGTCTTGTCCTCAAGAATCTCGATGCGCACGCCGTCCGGCGTCTCGACGAAGGCCTGGTCCGGCCGGTTGTTGGTGCCCGGCAGCACCGGCACGCCCAGGAGCTTCCACTGGGCGGTCCGCTCCTGGACGTTGTTCACGATGAAGCCGACATGGTTCACCACCGAGCCCTGGCTGCCACCGTCGCCCTTCTCGGTCCCGAGGTTCAAGTTGATATAGATGCCGGGGAACATCATCAGCAGGTTGCCGCCCGGCATGAACAGCTTGCCGCTCATGGCGAGGAAGATTTTCTTGTTCGCCTCCACATCCTTCGAGATGAGGTGCCAATGGCCCATGGTCACGCCGATCTCGTTGAAGGGGGCCGGTTGCGCGGCCGCGGTGCCTACGGACAGCGTCGATGCGAGCAATAAAGCTGCGAATACAGTTGTCTTCATGGATGTCTCCCCGTCGAGCAGATTCTTTTGTTGACCGGCTATTGGACGCGAACGCTATCAGTCCACGGGAATCGGCGAAAGCGGGGTCTGGTGGAATTACCTGAGCCCTTCGCCCCGCATGATCACTTCTTCGGGCCGAAATATTTCTGGAACAATTTCGGATCGGGCGGCGGCTCGTCCTTCTGGATCGGCATCAGGTAACCCTCGGTATCCGCCACATAGGTGCGGCCGCCGATCACCACCCAGCGATTGTCCTCGGCGCAGTTGTATTCCTGCGGCCGCCCGTCGTGCACCCGCTTGTAGAAGCGCGACACCGTCCAGGGATGCGTGAAGGCATGATCGATGGTGGTGATCTCGTTATGCATGATGTCGGGATTGGCCTTGTCGAGATAGATCTTCTCCTTCACGACGGTCTCGCCGTCGAGCGCGAGCGGTATGCCGCTGTTGTCCATCAGGCGCAGGCCCTTCATGGCGCGGGTCTCGACCTCCAGGGTGTCGAAGATGCCGTCGTTGTCGGCATCGAGCCACTTGCCGATCGAGTAGCCCACATAGCCGGGGTCGGGATCCTTAGGCCAGGGGCGCCCGTCGGTGTAGATGCGCCGGATCGGGCTCTGCAATTCCATCAGCATGTAGATGACGCCCGGCTTGATGATGAACTCCATCGGCTGGTTCATGTTCATGACCCGCGGCATGCCGACCGGCCCGCAGGTGAACTTGGGATCGAACACCTCGCCGGCCTTGTCCTTGGCCATGTTGGCCTCGTAGACCGCCTGGTACTCCGGGGTCAGCGGCGCCTGCTGGCCGCGGCCCGGCGGCTTGGTCGGATCCCAGGAGCCGAGCGGGCTGCCGCGGTCCCACATGCCCTCGAAGGCCGCAAATTTCTTGGTGTCCTGCGCGCCGGCCGTCAGGGTCAGGCACAGCAGCGCCGCGATCGCTGCGCTCGCGCAAAGCCGAAAATGCATGGCGTTTCTCCGCGATGGGGCAAGCAATTTGATAAGGATGAATTGAACGACACGGATTCGCCCACGAGGTCGCCGGCGCCGTCTCGCCCGCAAATTACGAGACCTGGCCGGCGGCAGGGCGGCGATATCCGCCATCCTGCCGCTGCTCGTCCAAGAAGGGCCGTTACGGCTGCAGCGACGCCACGTAGGCCGCCGCCGCCAGCAGATCCTCCGAGCCGAGATTGGCGACCACCGGAACCATCAAGGGGGTCCAGGCGCCGGCACGGTTGGCATGCTGCATGTCATAGAGCTGCCGGGCGATGTAGCTCGGCGAGCGGCCGGCGAGCCGCGGCACCGGGCCGAGCCCGCGCAGATCGGCACCATGGCACGCCGTGCAGGCGGTGACCTTGGCGCCGCTGGCGGTGACGCCGCCCGTGACCAGGGCCTCGCCCTTCTTCAGGCTGCCGGGCGGCACATAGGCGATGAAGCCCGAGCGCGGATTGCGGCGAATCTCGGTGTCGTCCGCGTTCACCGGGGTCTCGATGATGCGGTCGCCGAGCGGCTCGGTGCCGGCGTCGGCACCCGCGAGCGTAATGAAGATGCCGCCGTTGGGCCTGGTCTTCGGCACGCTGTCGCTCTCCACGACCTTGATCCAGGGCTTGGCCGGGATCGAGGCGAAGTAGGTGGCGGCGGCCTTGATGTCCTCATCGGTCATCGACTTGGTGAAGCTGGCCATCAAGCCGGTGTTGGCCTTTCTGGGATCGGAGGTCTTGCGTGCGCCGTTACGGAAATCGGTCAGCTGCTGCACGATGTATTCATAGGACAGACCGGTGACGTTGGCGTTCTCAGGCCGGCCGTTGCCGTTGGGCAGGTGACACAGGCTGCAGGCATAGACCTGCGGCTGGGCGGATTCTTTGCCGTGCGCCACGATATCGGGCATCGCCGGATGATCTTCCGGGAACCAGTCGGCCGGGCCGTACCGATTGCCGATCTGCGGGCGGGTGAACGAAAGCTTGGAGCCCGGCAGAGTATGCATGGTGGTGGTGTCGGGGGCGGCGGCGGGGGCCGGCGCGGCCGGCGCGGGCGGCGTGGCCGGCGGCGGGGTGGTGAAGCCGTAGGCCCAATTGGGCGGCGCATCGGCGGCCTGCACGACCGCAACCCCGGCGGCTCCCCCGAACGCCAAAGCGGCGGCGGCTACCAACAATTTCTTCATCGCTCCCTCCCTGTTATTCCGGTTTCGAATTTGCTCGAATTCCAGCGCAGCAACCTGAGCGGTCATGCTACCAGCCCGACCCACAGCTTGGAAAGAGCCGCGACGGCCGCTGTGACGGCCGTTGGATGACGGGAGACGGGAGGGGGAACGGGTGGCGGCGGAAGCATTCGCGCCCGTCGAGCCGCGTCCTTCCACCATTCGGCGGCGTGATAAGTGGATACAACAATAGATGAAAGGTGCGGGTTGTATTGAGGCGAGATGACCCCGTCGACCGATCAATCAAAAACTCCGATCGGCCGGCGCCGGATACCAGGCGCCGGAAAACGCGCTTCAAGGCTTGAGCATCAGCAACGGATTGGTGCTGGGCGGGATGCGTTCCCAGATGTTGGTGTCGCTCTCCACGAACCGCCAGGAGCCGCCGCGGCCGGTGAACACCAGCTGGTCGCCCTCGAGCCGCCAGGTCGAGAGCGCGAAGTTCACGATCGCGGGGTCGCAGCCCGGCTTCACGGTCAGCTTGAAATCCGCGCCGGCACCGGGGATGCGCGACAGCGTCAGCGCGCACAGCGGCCTGTCGATCTCGCGCAGGAAGTTCCAGTCGCCGAACATCTGCTCGGGGGTGCGCACCGGTATGGTGGCGGCGCCCTGCGGCTGCATGAAGTAGAGACCCTCGCCGCGCCGCTCGCCCTCGAAAATTCCGCTCTCCACCTCGGACATCTCCAAGGTGGCGTTGCCCTTGGCGTCGAGCAGGCGTAGCGGGCCATTGGGCACGATGCTCCAGATCGCCACATCCTTGAACATCGGAAACACGGTGGCGCAGCCGGGATCGAGCGCCAGCTTGAAGAACCCGCCCGGCGCGGTGTCGGTGCTGAAGGTGACGGTGCATCGGCGGTCGTGGTCGGCGTTGGACAATTCCCAGCCGCCGACCAATTCCTTGGCGGCGTCGAGCACCGCCGGCGCGGGCTGGGCCTGCGCATGCTCGCCGCCGAGCACAACCGCGATGAGGGTGAAGAGCGTCGCATGTCGCATGCTGAATTCCGTTCCCCCGGCACCCTATCACTAACACGCGGGAGCGGCGGTGTCAGGAGGCGGATGCCGGGAGCAGGCGACTGATCACCGGCCGCGCGCGACCGGCACCGGGGTGAGCGGCGGCTTGCCGGCCGCCCAAGCCAACAGATTGTCGACCACGAGCTGGTCCATCTGGGTGCGGGTGTAGATCGAGGCCGAGCCGAGATGTGGAAACAGCACCACATGATCCATGGCGAGCAGCTCCGCCGGCACCTGCGGCTCGTTCGCGAAGACATCGAGGCCGGCGGTCAGAATGGTCTTTTCCTGCAGCGCCTTGATCAGGGCCGGTTCGTCCACCACCGAGCCGCGCGCCATGTTGATGAGGATGCCGTCCGGCCCCAGCGCCGCCAGCACCTCGGCGCCGATCAGGTTCCTGGTTTCCGCTCCGCCGGGCACGATCACCAGCAGCACGTCGACCGCGCGCGCCATCTCGATGAGGCTCGGGTAGTGGCGGTAGGCGATGTCGGCCGCCGGTCGACGCGTGTGATAGACCACCGGCACGCTCATGCCGTCGAGCCGGCGCGCGATCGCCTTGCCGATGCGCCCCATCCCGACCAGGCCCACGGTGCGGTTGCGCAGCGTCGCCTTGCTGAGCGGATAGCCCTTCTGCAGCCACTTGCCGGCGCGCAGGTAACGCTCGGCCTCGCCGAGCTCGCGGGCCGTGCACAGCAAAAGGCCGATCGCCGTGTCGGCGACCTCCTCGGTCAGCACGTCGGGCGTATTGGTGACCACGATGCCATGGGCGCCGGCCCAGGCCGCATCGATATGGTCGTAGCCGACCCCGAAGGTCGAGACGATCTCCAGCCGCGGCAGCCGCACCATCAGGTCGGCATCGACCCGGTCGGTCACCGAGCTCACCGCGATGGCGCGCAGCCGCGGGGCCAGCGCCGCCACGGCCGCGCCCGGATTGCTCTCGGGCAGCCGATGCACCGCGAATGCGGCCGAGAGGCCGTTGACGAATACCGGTCTCGGCGGCCCCAGCAGCAGGACGTCGGGTTTCTGGTCGGCCATGAGCGTTTTCCTAAATCAGACCAGCGCCGTCACCGGCTGTTCGACAAAGCCCCGGAAGGCGGCGAGCAGCTGCGCCCCCAGCGCGCCGTCGACCACGCGGTGATCGCAGGAGAGCGTCACCGTCATGACGCTCGCGAAGGCGACCCCGCCGTCCGGCTGCTCGACCGCCTGCCGGCGGGAGGCGCCGACCGCCAGGATGGTGGCCTGCGGCGGATTGATGATGGCGGCGAACTCGCGCACTCCGTACATGCCGAGATTGGAGATCGCCGACGCGCCGCCCTGATATTCGTGCGGCTTGAGGTGACGCGACCGCGCGCGTTCGCCGAGCTCGCGCATCTCCGCCGAAATGGCGCGCAGCGTCTTGGTGTCGGCCTGCCGGATCACCGGGGTGATGAGCCCGCCGTCGAGCGCGACCGCGACCCCGATGTCGGAATGCCGAAAGCGCAGGATGCGGTCCTCGGCCCATACCGCATTGGCGGCGGGAATGCGCTGCAGCGCTGCCGCCCAGGCCTTGATGATGAGATCGTTGAGCGAAAGCCGGAATGCGGGATTGCCGTCGCGGTCCTTCGGAGCCGCGGCGTTCGCCTCCTCGCGCAGCGCCAGGAGACGGCCGATGTCGAGATCGGCGGTGAGATAGAAGTGCGGAATGGTCTGCTTGGCCTGAACCAGCCGGATCGCGATGGTGCGGCGCATCCCGTCGAGCGGGACTTCCTCGAATTCGGTGTCGCGGTAGAGCGCCATGATCTGCTCGGCGGTCGGACCGGTTGCGGACATCGGCGCGGCTACGCCCCGCGGCGCGTTCCGCGCAACCGCGGATTCGACGTCGCGGGCCACGATGCGGCCATGGGGGCCCGAACCGGTGACGCCCGAGAGGTCGATCCCGCCTTCGCCGGCGAGTCGCCGTGCCAGCGGGGTGACCACGGTGCCGACGACGAGCTTCGCGGGGCCGTGGTTGCGTTCAGGGGTGCGCACCTCGAAGAACGGATCGAGCTTGATCGGGCCGGCTGGAGCGGGCGGCGGCGCAGCGGGCGCGGCGGTGGCCGGTGCGGCGGTGGCCGGTGCGGCGGCGCGCACCGGAGCGACCGGCGCCGGCGGGATCGACGCCGCCATGGACGGCTGGCTCACGGCGGCGCCGCCGGCTGCCGAGATCACCGCCACCACGGCGCCGACCGGGGCCACCGCGCCGGTGGCGACGCGGATTTCAGCCAGCACGCCGGTGGTGGTGGAGGGCACCTCCATCGAGACCTTATCGGTCTCGATCTCGAACAGATTGTCGCCCGGCTTGACCGGATCGCCGGCGGACTTGAACCACTTGGTGATCTTGCCCTCGGAGACGGTCTCGCCGAGCTGCGGCATCAGGACGTCCATCAGATTCACCAGCTCAACGAAACATATTGGGTCTCGAGGAACTCCATCAGTCCCTCGTGGGCGCCCTCGCGGCCGATGCCGCTCTGCTTCATGCCGCCGAACGGCGCCGCCGGATCGGACACCAGGCCCCGGTTGAGCCCGATCATGCCGAAATCGAGCTGCTCGGATACCCGCATGCCGCGGCCGATGTCGCGCGTGTAGAGATAAGCGATGAGCCCATACTCGGTATCGTTGGCGCGCCGGATGACCTCGGCTTCCGACTTGAAGGTCTGGATCGCCGCCACCGGGCCGAAAATCTCCTCGCGCAGCATGAGCGAGCCGTCCTGCACCCCGTCGAGCACGGTCGCCGGATAGAAATAGCCCGGCCCCTGCGGCGCCTTGCCGCCGGTCAGGACCTTCGCGCCCTTGCCCACCGCATCGGCGACCAGCTCGGTGACCTTCTGCCTCGCCTCCGCGTTGACCAGCGGCCCGACCGCCACGCCGTCGTCGAGACCGTTGCCCATCTTGAGTGCGCCCATTTTGGCGGCGAGCTTGTCGGCGAATTCGCGGTGCACGTTCTCATGCACATAGAAACGGTTGGCCGAGGTGCAGGCTTCGCCCATGTTGCGCATTTTCGCAATCATGGCGCCCTCGATTGCGGCGTCCACGTCAGCATCCTCGAACACGATGAACGGCGCATTGCCGCCGAGCTCCATGGCGGGCTTGATCACGTGATCGGCGGCGGCATGCAGGAGCGAGCGCCCGACCTCGGTCGAGCCGGTGAAGGAGACCACCCGCACCCGCGGATCGGCCAGCATGGCGCCCACCACCTTGCCGGATTGGCGCGACGGAATGACGTTGACGACGCCGGGCGGCACCCCGGCCTCCTCCAGGATCGGCATCAGGGCCAGCATGGTGAGCGGCGTGTCGGAGGCGGGCTTGAGCACCACGGTGCAGCCGGCCGCCAGCGCCGGCCCGATCTTGCGCGTCGCCATCGCGGCCGGAAAATTCCACGGCGTCACCAGGACCGCGATGCCGGCCGGCTTGTGGTGCACGAAGATGCGGGCGCCGGAGGAAGGCGCGCGCGACACCTCGCCGATATTGCGCACCGCTTCCTCGGCGTACCAGCGGAAGAACTCGGCCGCATAGGCCACCTCGCCGCGGGAATCCGACAGCGCCTTGCCGTTCTCGAGCGTGATCAGCTTGGCGAGCCGCTCGGCGTCGCGCATGATCAGCTCGTAGGACTTGCGCAGAATCTCGGCGCGCTCGCGCGGCTTCTTGCCGGCCCAGCCTTCGAACGCAGCGCCAGCGGCATCGACCGCGGCCTGTGGCGTCGGCGACGGTCGCGCTCGCCACCGAGGCGATCTTGCGCTCGGTCGCCGGATCGATGACGTCGAAGCGGCCTTGATCGGAAGCCGGCCGCCATTTTCCGCCGATCCACAGATCGGTCGGAACATTGGCGGTGAGATTGTCGTACATCGCGAACCCTTCTTAACTAAGCAACTATGAACCGAGCGAGCGGCGGACACGCTCGACGATGCGCTCGACGCTCGGCAGCGCGAGATCCTCGAGAATGTCGGCGGCCGGCAGCGGGATGTGCGGCGTGGTGATCCGCACCGGCGGTCCGTCGAGATCGTAGAAGGCCTCGTCGGCGACGATCGAGACGATCTCGGCGCCCCAGCCGCACAGCCGCGGATTCTCCTCGACCGTGAACAGCCGATGGGTGCGCCCGACCGAGCCCAGGATGGTCTGCGTGTCGAGCGGCACCAGCGAGCGCACGTCCACGACCTCGCAATCGATGCCGTGCTCCGCCTTGAGCTTGTCGGCCGCCGCCAGCGCGCGCGGCACCATCAGGGCGAGCGCCAGGATGCTGGCGTCGCGGCCCGCCCGCACGATCTTGGCGGTGCCGAGCGTATCGACGATCTCGCCGTCCGGCACCTCGCCTTTGGTCGGATAGAGCGATTTGTGCTCGAAGAAGATCACCGGATCGGGATCGCGCACGGCCGCCGCCAGCAAGCCGATGACGTCGCGCGGATTGGAGGGCGCCACCACCTTGAGGCCGGGAATCATCATGCACCAGTTCTCGACGCTCTGGCTGTGCTGGGCGCCGAAGCGCGAGCCCGCGCCATTGCCGGTGCGCACCACCAGCGGGCATTTGACCTGGCCGTTGGTCATGTAGCGGCTCTTGGGAAACTCGTTGGCGATGTAGTCGAAGCAGACCGCGAAGAAATCCGAGAACATGATCTCGGCGATCGGCTTCAATCCGGTCATCGCCGCCCCCATGGCGGCTCCCATGATGGCCTGCTCGGAGATCGGCGTGTCGCGCACCCGCAGCGGCCCGAACTGCTCCAGCAGGCCGACTGTCGCCTTGAACACGCCGCCGGCCTTGGCGACGTCCTCGCCGAGGAACACCACGTCGGGATCGCGCGCCATCTCCTGCGCGATGCCGCGCGCGACCGCGTCGCGATAGGTCAGTTCCGCCATGCGAAGCCCCCGTCGGCATAGACGTCGGTGGTCAGGATATCGAGCGAGGGCGGCGGCGCCGCCTTGCACTTCTCGGTCGCCTCGTCGACGCGGCGTTTCACATCGGTCTCGATCGCGCCGATCACGCTCTCGGCGATGCCGAATTGCGCCAACCGCTCGCGATAGATCTTGATCGGGTCGCGCTCCTTCCATCTCTCCAGCTCGCCCTCGGGCCGGTATTTGGCCGGATCGGCACGCGAATGGCCGCTGTGCCGGTAGGTCATGCATTCGATCAGCGAGGGGCCGAGGCCGGCGCGCGCCTTCTCGAAGGCGCTCGAGGCGGTGCGATACACCGCGTCGGCGTCGTTGCCGTCGATCACGATGCGCTCGAGCCCGTAGGCGGACGGCGCGATCGGCCGCCGGATGCTGGCACCGCGGTGACATCGCCGATCGGCGTGTACTCCATATAGAGATTGTTCTCGCACACGAAGATCACCGGCAGCTTCCAGACCGCGGCGAAATTCAGCGCCTCGTGGAAGGCCCCGATATTGGTGGTGCCGTCGCCGAAGAAGCAGACCGAGACGTCCTTGTCGCCCTTGTACTGCGCCCGCCAGGCGGCACCGCAAGCGATCGGCAGGTGCGCCCCGATGATCGCATAGGAGCCCATCACGCCATGCGGGACCGAGGTCAAATGCATGGAGCCGCCCTTGCCGCGCATGAGACCGTTGTCGCGCTGCATCAGCTCGCCCAGCACCTGCTCGACCGGGACGCCGCGCGCAAGCGTATGGGCATGCCCCCGATAGGTGCAGAACGAGAGGTCGCCGGGCTTCATGGCGACCGCGAAGCCGGCCGCCACCGCCTCCTGGCCGAGCGAGAGGTGGCTGGTGCCCTTGACCAGGTTCTGCAGGAACAGGTCGAAGGCGCGCTGCTCGGCCTCACGCAGCTCGAACTGGGTGCGGTAGAGCCGCAGCCGCAGCTCCTCGCCGATATCGTCATTGATGCCCGGGGCGGACTTGCGTCGCATCGATCGCTTTGTTCATCGTTCATGATCCTCGGACCGGCGAAACGGGATCGCCGCGGACGCCGTATGAGCAGTTGCTGGCGAAAATAGTCAACCGGGACGGCGCCGGATAGGGCCCCCACTTTAACCGGCCCACCCCAACCCTCCCCCGCCTGCAGGGGGCTTGGCCGCGGCTCCTGCACCCTTCAGCGGTCCGGTGCGATAGCGCTTTCGTGCCAGCGGCGCAGCACCAGATGGGAGATGAGCGACAAGGCGAAGAAGATGACGACGCCGGCAGCCGAAAGGACCAGAAGCGCCGCGAACATGCGCGGGATATTGAGCCGGTAGCCGGATTCGGCGATCCGGTAGGCCAGGCCGGAGCCGGCCCCGGCCGAGCCGGCGGCGATCTCGGCCACCACCGCGCCGATCAGCGACAGTCCGCCCGCGATCTTCATGCCGCCAAGGATGAACGGCATCGCGGCCGGCAATTTAAGCCGCCACAGCACCTGCCAGCGCGAGGCGCCATAGAGGGCGAACAGGTCGGCGAGATTGCGATCGACCGAGCTCAAGCCCAGCGTGGTGTTGGCCAGCACCGGAAAGAAGGCGACGATCCAGGCGCAGGCCAGCACCGCCAGCGGCTGCGACAGGTAGATGAGCAGCAGCGGCGCGATCGCCACGATCGGAGTCACCTGCAGGATCACCGCATAGGGATAGAGCGAGTACTCGATCAGGCGCGACTGGTTGAACAGCACCGCCAGCCCGACGCCGCCCAGGAGCGCAAGCGCGAAGCCCTCGAGCGTGATGGTGAGCGTGACCAGGAGCGAATCGAGGAGCAGCGCCCGATCGGACCACATTGTCGTGAACACCCGCCCGGGGCCGGGCAGCACATAGGGCGGGATGGCGTTGAGGCGCACCACCAGGTCCCAGGCAAGGATGCCGAGCGCAAGCAAGCCGATTGGCAGCAGGAGGCGCGCCGCCTGGTCGAGGCGTTGCGGCTCCGGCCGCTCGGCTGACGCGGGTTTTCCGGACGCTCTCATGCGGGTTCGCCCGCCATGGCGTCCGCGAGCGCGTCGGATGCCATCCGGCACCAGCCGGCATATTCGGCCGAGGTGCGGAAGCGCTCGTCGCGCGGATAGGGCGCCGCGATGACGAGCTCGCGGAACACCCGACCGGGGCGCGGGGTCATGACGATGATCCGGCTCGACAGATAGACCGACTCGAATACCGAATGGGTGACGAACACCACGGTCTTGCCCAGGCTCTGCCACAGCCCCAGCAGATCGCGGTTGAGCCGGAACCGCGTGATCTCGTCGAGCGCCGCGAACGGCTCGTCCATCAACAGTAGCTTGGGCTCGGTGACGAGCGCGCGCGCGATCGAGGCCCGCATCTTCATGCCGCCGGAGAGCTCGCGCGGATAGGCCTGCGCGAAGCCGGCGAGGCCGACCCGCTCGAGCGCGGTGTCGATGCGTCCCGGCGCGTCGGCGTCTTGCCCGAGCAGCCGCAATGGCAGCCGCACATTGGCCGCGACCGTGGTCCACGGCATCAGGGTCGGCTCCTGGAACACGAAGCCGATCTGGCGCTCGCCGGCGGCCTGCGACCACTCCACCGCGCCGCTGTCGGGTGCGCTCAAGCCCGCCACGATACGCAGCGCCGTCGACTTGCCGCAGCCGGAGGGGCCGAGCAGGGTAAGGAACTCGCCCGGACGCACCGAGAGATCGAGGCCGTCGAGCGCCACCACGCCGTTGCCAAATGTCTTGCGCACGCCGCGCAGCGCAACCAAAGGGACTTGGCCGGACGACACTGGTTCGGGATTGGTCATCGCTGAAGCGGATCGCTCACCGCGGCACTTTCATTATCTGCATTCGCCAAATCTGCATTCGCCAAGCCCGGCACCGGCCAGCCCGGAACCGCCCGAACGAGCAGCGCCGGGTTCCGACATTCAGCGGACCATACCGCAGTTCTATGCCATCCGGTCGCGGCAATCCCCGGCCTGGCGGAGGCCCGCCTGCCGGATGCTTCGGGCGCAAGTATGTGATGGCGGTCACAAGTTGTTCGAAATCCCGCCCACGAAGCAGAAATCCCTGAACGCCTCGGGAGAATGCGTCGACAAAAAATCGTAAGGCGACACCCAAGGGTGCCGAAACCCTAAAACGGAGAACGAACATGAAAGACCTGGTCAACCTCATCGATCGCGCCGCCAAGGATCCGGATTTCCTTTCCCGCATCCTGTCGCCGGATCAGCTCAAGAATGTGCTCGGCATGCCCGGCTCGTCGGAGCGGGAGATAGCCGAGACCTTGCAGGCGCGCATTTCCCACGCCCATTCCGGCAAGCAGTGAGCTCGAGCACGCGCGGCCAAGGAGCTGCCACGCTCCCGCAATAAAAAGCGATGGCAAGCTCCTTGGTCCTTATCGCCGCTCGCGGCGAGATGGTGGCTGATCGGGGAGACGGGCGATGCTGCAAATTTCGGCTTGGACATCCTATCTTCTGGCGCGCGCGACCGCCTTGGCCGGATGTGCTGCGGCGGATGACGCCGCCGCGTCGATCAGCCGGGCCGAGGGCCGGCTGCAGCAATATTTGGGGATGGAGCCGGAACCGGCGCGGGCGCAGGCCCGCCGCAGCTTCCTCTATTCCGGCGACGCGGCGTTTCACGACCAGCTGCTGGCCTCCGGCAGCACCGGCCTCTTGCAAGAGATCGTCGCGCGGACAGAGGTCGACGAACCGGCGTTTGCGCCGGAAGAGGCGGGCGGTGGCGTGCTGGTCACGCTGCATTACGGGCTCGCGACCTCGATCCTGCCGCTGTGGCTCGCCATGGCCAGCCGCAAAGGCACGATCGGGCCGTTCGCGGTAATCCAGAATTCGCAGAGAAATCCAAATGTAATGCTGTCGCCGGAACGGCTGGCCAGGCTCGGCGATCGCGGGTTTCCGTTCGCCGATCTCGATCTCGCCCGGCTGGGCGAGCTGGGCGCGCTCCGACGCGCCTTGGAAATCTTGCAGCGGGGCGGCCTGGTGCTGATCTTCGCCGATGGGCAGCTGCCGAAGGATGCCAAGCAAGCCCTCACCTGCAGGATCGGACGCGGCTCGCTCGCGCTTCCCCGGGGGGCGCAGTGGCTGGCGCGCAGCGCCGGGGTTCCATTGCTCCCGCTCCTCCTCGGACCGCGAGGCGATGAAAACCGGATAGTGTCCTTGGACGCCCATGCGCCGGGGGATGCGCATAGCGCGCTGCAATCTCTCATCGACCGCGCCATGGCTCTGGATCCGGCGCCTTGGTCGCGCTGGTGCTGCAGCACCGATCATTTTTGAGAGCAATGCCGCCATGGACATGCTGGCATTGCAACAACAACGTCCGCGGCGGGTCGAGCGCTGCATCCTGGAGCGCCAGCAGCTGGCCGCACAGGCGCCGGTCTACATCCTGCGGGACGAGGCGGGCGACCGGTACATGAAAATGTCCGAGGAAGGATTGTTCCTGTGGCAGCTGATGGACGGCGGGCACACGATCGAGGATCTGTGCAAGCTCTATGTGGCCCGATTTGCGCGACCCGCGCCCGGCGAGGCGTTGCACGCGCTCGCCCGGCTGTATGAGGGCGGGTTCGTCTGGTTCCGGGATATGGCCGAGGGTGACGGCCCGCCAGCACGCACGGGAGGCGACAAGCCGCGCCTGTCGGTCTCGCTTTGCACCGGATACTGCTGGCTGTCCGACATCGATCGCAAGGCGGCGGCGCTTTATCGCTACCTGCGCGGGCTTTATCGCCCGCTGGCGCAAGCGGTGCTGCTCAGCATCGCCGGCGCGGGCGCGATCGTCTTCGCGTGGCCGTCCACTGGGAGCCCGATCTGGACCACCGGCGCCATGCCGCGGTCGCTGCCGGTATGGCTCGCGGGCCTGGCGCTCCACGTTCTGGTGCACGAGGCGGCGCATGCCGCGACCTGCAAGCATTTCGGCCGGCGGGTGAACCGGGCGGGCATCGGCTGGTACTTCTTCGCGCCGGTCGCCTTCGTGGACACCAGCGATATCTGGGCGGCGGCCAGACTGCCGAGAATCCTGGTGAGCGCCGCCGGCCCTTATTCCAATCTCATTCTCAGCGGCATGGCCGCGCTCGCGGCGCACTTTCTCGCACCCGGCGACCCGAAGGACGCGCTCTGGAGCGTCAGCCTCACCGGCTATGTACTGGCGCTCGTTAACTTGAACCCGCTCTTGGAGCTGGATGGATATTATATCGTGATGGACCTGCTGGAGATACCCAACCTGCGGGCGCGCGCATTGGCCTACCTGGGCTCGGTGCTGTGTGGCGGTGCGCGGCCGGAGCCGCGGCTGGGCGCGGTCTTCATGGTGTTCGGCGCCGCCAGCCTCGCCTACGGCGTAGCGGTCGGGATCGGCGTGCTGTGGGCCTGGCGCAACTATGTCGACGGCTTCGCAGCCATGTATGTGCCGGCCCAATACGCTCAGGCGATCGGCTGGGTCCTGGCGGGCGCCATGAGCCTTACCAATCTACATCGTCTGCTCGATGGCCTGCGCCCGCGGCCGGGGCGGTAACGATCCGAAACAGCCCAATGCCTATTTCCCTGCGGCCGCGATCACCTGCGGCAGCAGGCCGGCCGCGATGGCGGTGTGGCCCTGCGCATTATAGTGCTGGCCGTCGGGATCGCGCGTGCTCGCAGGCGCATAGGCGCCCAGGCGGTCCAGCAGGATCACCTTGATGCCGCGCGCCTCGAGCTTGCTGGTGATCTGCGCCGTGCCGGCGGACGCGTCGCCGCCCTGACGCGCATCATTGCCGCCGACCTGCAGGATGACGATCCGGGTTCCGTTCGGCACCGCCGAATCCAGCCGGTGCAGCATCCCACCGGTGGTGTCGCCCGCAACGCCGGCATTGCGCACATGGGCGTCGATGCCTTTCGCCCGCAGCATGGCCTCGAGCTGCGCCGGAAAAGCCTGGCTGCGCGGAACGCCGCCCGGGTGATTGCCCTTGCCCATGCCGGCGGTATTGCTGGCGCCCAACGCCACGATGTTCAGCGACGCGGCGTTTGCGCCCGAAACATTCGCCAGACACACGAGAACCGCCGCAGCCAGCAAACGTGCGCGCATTGCCGCCCCCGCTTTGATCGCCGCCAAGCTGATTGTAGCCCGCACGGAGCGCAGCGCAATGCGGGAGCGATGATCCTGGATTTCGCTGCGCGCCATCCAGGCTACAAGCTGCCGACCCTCAGTTCTTCGGCCGCAGATCGATCCCCACCCGCTTGTTCACGAATTGCAGCGTGTAGGCGCGGCGCAGATCGATCGAGCCCTTGACCACGCCGGCGCGCACCATCTTGTCGAAGAAGCTCTTCATGCGGGCGTCCGTCATGGCGCCGATGCCGAGCGTGCCGGTGTCGCCGGAATCGACGATGCCGTATTCCTTCATCTTGGCGACCGAGTAGGCGAGCAAGGCGTCGGTCATCTCGGGATTGCCCTCCTTGATGAGGTCGTTGCCCGGCTTGTTGTCGCCGTAGATGTAGTTGTACCAGCCGATGATCGAGGCATCGACGAAGCGCTGCACCAGATCGGGTTTCTGCTCGACCAGGTCGCGGCGGGTCTCGATCAGGGTCGAGTAGGCATCGAAACCCCGGTCGGCGAGCAGGAAAACCTGCGGCTTGATGTGGCCTTCGGTCTCGACCGCATAGGGCTCCGAGGTCACATAGCCCTGCATGGCGCTATTCTTGTCGGCGAGAAACGGCTGCGGATTGAAGGTGTAGGGCTTCACCCGCGCTTCGCTGAAGCCGTAGTCGGCCTTGAGCCACTGGTAATAGCTGGCGATGCCCTCCTTGGAGACGAACAGGGTCAGCCCCTTGAGGTCCTCGAACTTGGCGACACCCGGATGCGCGATCAGCACCTGCGGGTCTTTCTGGAACATGGCGGCGACCGCCAAGGTCGGCACGTTCTGCTCCACCGCGTCGAACGATTGCAGCGTGTTGGCGCTCATGAAGAAGTCGATGCGCCCGACCGGCAACAGGATCCGGTTGTTCACGTTCGGCCCGCCCGGCACGATAGTGACGTCGAGCCCGTAGCGCTTGTAGGTGCCGTCGGCCAGCGCCTGGTAGAAGCCGCCATGCTCGGCCTCCGCCACCCAATTGGTACCGAAGGAGACCTTGTCGAGGGCCTGGGCGGCGGCCGGCAAGGTTGCGAGAGCGGCCCATCCGATCGCGGCCAAGGCGCTGCAAATGGCACGAGCCAAACCTCCCCCTGCAAGGGGGAGGTCGGATCGCGAAGCGATCCGGGTGGGGGTCCCGCCACAAACACCGAGTCCGCTGGGAGGCGGGACCCCCACCCGGCGCCTTCGGCGCCACCCTCCCCCTTGCAGGGGGAGGGATTCGGCAGCGGCGTGCCGAACAACGAAGGAGACTATGGTTGCGCAACGCATGTGGCCCTGCTCCTACTGCTCGAACCGCTCGATGAACCAGCGCAACAGCTTGATCCAGATCTCGTCCTTGCCGACCTGGTCCTCGATGCCATGCTCGAGATTGGGGTTGTCGTTGACTTCCATCACCACGAAACCCTGGTCGGTCTGCTTGACGTCGACACCGTAGAAGCCCTCGCCGATCGGGCGGGCGGCGCGCGCCGCGATGTCGATGAGCTCGCTCGGGGCCTGATCGATATCGAAGGTGCGGAAGCCGCCCTCGCGCGAGGATCCGTCGGCGCCGTGCTTGACGATCTGCCAATGGCCGCGCGCCATGCGGTATTGGCAAACGAACAAAGGCTCGCCGGCCAGCACGCCGACCCGCCAGTCGAACTCGGTCGGCATGAATTTCTGCGCCAGCAGAAGGTCGGTCTCCTCGAACAGCTCGTCGGCGATGCGCTTGAACTCCTCCAGCGTATGCACCTTGTGCACGCCGCGCGAGAACGAGCCGTCGGGAATCTTCACCACCAGCGGCAGGCCGAGCTCGTCCATCGCCTTGGGCAGATCGCCGGCGTCGGCCAGCATGATGGTCGGCGGCGTCGGCACCTGGTTGGAGCCCAGAAGCTCCATCAGGAACACCTTGTTGGTGCAGCGGATCATCGAGATCGGGTCGTCGATGACCGGCATGCCTTCCTGCCAGGCGCGGCGGGCGAACCGGTAGGTGTGATTGTCGATCGAGGTGGTCTCGCGGATGAACAGCCCGTCGTATTCGGCAAGCTCGGCGAGCTGGCGGCGGGTGATCGGCTCGATATCGACCGACAGCTTCTCGGCGATGCGCGCCAGGTGCTTGATCGAGGCGGCCGATGTGGGCGGCATCTTCTCGTTCGGATCGAACAGCACCGCGAGATCGTATTTGGCGATGGTGCGCGCCTTGGGGTCGCGCCATTCGCGCTTGGTATGCTGGTGCAGCGCCTCGCGCAGGAAGATGCCCTCGCCATTGGCGAGCCGGGTGATGTTGCGCGGCCGGATGCGCTCGATCGAGAGCCATTCGCCGGGCGCGACGATCACCTCCAGGGCCGGGCAGCGAAACCAGTCGAACAGCAGCCGCCCAAACGATTCGAAGCGCGGGTCGCGGGCGATGCCGAAGCAGATCAACAGCTTCAATTCGCCTTCGAGCTGGAGATCGGCCCGGCGGGCGCAGCGGTTGAGCTCGTCCTCGAGCTCCGGCAGCGCGTGCTCGTAGAGCTTGGCCTCGCGCAGCTCCAACATCGTCTCGACCGTGGGCACCACGCGGTGCCCACGCGCCTCGGCCAAGAGCGAAGCATAGTAGCCCTTCGACTGGTAGGCATAGGAGCGCGCCAGATTGACCAGCTTGGGCCGGCCGACATCGAACAAGCGAGGACGCGCGAGATATTCGCTCGTCGTGATCACCTTGTGCGGGGTCTCGGCGTTGGGGAGGTCCTTGGGCTGGTCGACCAGAATGACCCAGCCGGTCATCGGGAAGGTCCTTTCCGGATGACGATCGCCGCACTGAGACGGTCGCGACCCAAACGGGTCATGCGCTCGAACGCGGCCCAGGGCACCGCGTAGGTCTCAGGCGCAATCGCCTTTCCATGCTCGTCTCTGTTGGCTGCCGGATCGTGCAGGAGAATGTGCCGCCCATCCCGGCCGAAGGCAAACACCCAGTGAGGCAATCCCCTGCCCGCCATTTGATATCCCGAAATGAGCACGATGGCCACTTTCTCCTGGTCGAAAGCGTGCACCAGGACCAATTCGCTCGCCGGCGTCAGGTGGGTGGGGATATCGAGGGCACGGGCCTCGCGCCGGAACTCGGCCTGGGTCACCGCCATGACGCGCCGCTTGTCGGCGGAGTTGACGGTCTCGAGGAAGTACGGCCCGGCCCGGCTGGCGTAGATCTCCGGCTCCAGGCCGCGCCGCTTGAGCGTCACCGCCAGGCCGTAGACCTCGCAACCGCCCAGGCCCGAGGCCAGGAAGATGGTGGTGGCGTCGCGCCAGAGCTGGAACTCGAATGCCGGGGCCGGCTTGAAGGATCGATCCGCCCAGGCGAGCGCCATCATGATACAGGCCGGCCCGCAGGTGAACTCCGTGCTCTGATGGAAATAGGGCGGCGGCGCCGCGAGCGCGGCCGGCGCCGGCGCGAGCGGCTTCTCGAAGCGCAGCGCATCGCCGCCGTCCTCGTAGTAGCCGGCATGGCGGCCGAACTCCCGGTAGCCGCTCTTGCGATAGCGCGAGATCGCGGCCGCGTTGGTCTGGTGCACCTCCAGGCGGATGCTGCCGCAGCCCCGCTCCACCGCGGCGGCTTCCGCGGCCGCCAGCAGCATCGGCCCGACGCCGCGCCCGCCCATATGCGGGGCGACCGCGATGGAATAGAGCCGCGCCACCGAGGAGCGCGGGCGGAACAGCACGATCGCGGTCCCGGCGAGATCGCCGTCCTGCTCGGCCACCATCACCTCGGCGGTAGGCGAGCCCAGAAAGTGTCGCAGGCTGCGGCGGGAAAGGTGGTCGGTGGTGAATACCCGATGCTCGAGCGCATCGAGCGCGTCGAGATCGGCGGGTTGCGCCTTGCGCAACCGGATGGCGGGCAAGGATTTGTGGGCGGTCTGGGTACGCATTTGCAGCCGATCGCGATCTTGATGTTGCCCGGTGCACAGTCCCCGCCCTTCTGTTGCAGCCGGAAGCGCAAATGATCAAGCCCGCACCCACGCGCGGCTCCGCGGCCGGTATCCTGAGCCCGCCTGGCCGCGCCGCGCCGGCCGCCCGACGGCACCCGAAAAAATCCAGCGTGGAGGCGCGCCAAGTCCTTCACCGGCGGCAAATTCCGCAGATATCTTAAATACTTAAGATTTCTTGCCGTAAGCCGCAAGATTATCGGCCGGCTTTGAACCTGCCGGATGCCGGTCGCGACCAAGATAGGTACGACCACTGCGGCCGTCCGGGATCGTGAACACAAAAATCGTCAACGCCGAGACGCCAGTTCGACATCAGTTGTCTTCTCATTAGAGGATTTGCCCGCCAGCAACTTCTTTCCAGGTTTGTGATCGGCGCGTGCGCCCCCATCCACCCCGCGTCGATCTCACGCGGCCCGCTCGGACCATGCCGGTCCGGGCGGGCTTGCGTTTTGGCGGCATCGCAAACCGCAAACATTGGCCGCCGGCCCGAAAAAGACTACACCGGGCTTCCCCGATGCCAACTTGACCGGTGAAACCTCCATGCAGCGCGTGACCATCACGATCGACGACGAGCTGATGAGCGAGCTCGACCGGATCATCGCGGCTCGCGGCTACCAGAATCGTTCGGAGGCCATCCGCGATCTCGCCCGGGCGGGTATAAGGGATGCGGCCGAGAGCCTCGACCGGCAGCGCGATTGCGTGGCGGCGCTGGTCTACGTCTACGATCACGCGGCGCGCCAGCTGTCCAAGCGGCTCGCCGACACCTTCCACGACCACCATGAATTGTCGTTGGCCTCGATGCACGCCCACCTCGACCACGACAGCTGCATGGAAGTGACGATCCTGCGCGGCAAGACCGAGAAGGTCCGCAAGTTCGCCGAGCACGTGATCGCCGAGCGCGGGGTTCGCCACGGCCGGGTGGTGCTGGTGCCGACCGAGGCCCTGGCGAAGCCCGATGCGCCGGAGCCCGCGCCGCACGCGCATCCGCATCGGCATCCAGGAACGCGCTCGCACCGCTCCGCCTGAGCCGGCCCGCCGGCCGCATCCGGTTCCGGCGCCGTTCCGGCGCGGCGCGGCGGTTGCCTGCGCCTCTTGCGATGGGTAGGATGATTCCTATAATTGATCTTACTGCGGCATGATGTTCGGCTCCCGGCCGGAGCCAGCCGAACGTCCACAGCAATCCCGAGGCCCGCCAACCTGATGCCGAAGCTGCTCCCGAACTTCCTCAATGACGGCGCCGCAGAGCTTCGCGCCCGGATCATCGGCATCTATGGGCTGCTGATCGCCGTCAATGTGGCGGCCTGGGGCTGGGCGCTGAGCGCCTTCCACGACTATCCGGTCCTGCTCGGCACCGCCTTCCTGGCCTATGGCTTCGGGCTGCGGCACGCGGTCGACGCCGATCACATCGCCGCCATCGACAATGTGACCCGCAAGCTGATGCAGGAGGGCAAGCGCCCGATCGCGGCTGGGCTCTATTTCTCGCTCGGCCATTCGACCGTGGTGGTGCTCGGCTCGATCGGCGTCGCCGTGACGGCGGCAGCCTTCCGGGAGCGGCTGGAAGGCTTTGCGAGCATCGGCGGCGTGATCGGCACCTCCATCTCGGCCGCGTTCCTCATGCTCATCGCCACCATCAACATGGTAATCCTGGTCAACGTCTACCGCGTGTTCCGGCGCGCCAAGAACGGCAATGCGATCGGCGACGAGGAGCTCAACCTGATGATGGCGGGCGGCGGGTTGTTCGCGCGCGCCTGCCGCTCGCTGTTCCGCCTGATCGGGGCGAGCTGGCACATGTATCCGCTCGGCTTCCTGTTCGGGCTCGGCTTCGACACCGCGACCGAGGTCGGCCTCCTGGGCATCTCCGCCGCCGAGGCATCCAATGGATTGTCGATGTGGTCGATCCTGGTGTTCCCGGCCCTGTTCACCGCCGGCATGACGCTCCTCGACACCACCGACAGCATCCTGATGGTGGGCGCCTATGGCTGGGCGTTCGCGAAGCCGATCCGCAAGCTCTACTACAACCTGACCATCACCTTCGTGTCGGTGATCGTCGCCGTGATCGTCGGCGGCGTGGAAGCGCTCGGCCTGGTGGCCGACAAGCTCGGTCTGCAAGGCGGCTTGTGGGACGCGGTGGCGAAGCTCAACGACAATTTCGGCGCGCTCGGCTATCTCATCATCGGCATTTTCGCCGTCAGCTGGATCGTCTCGATCCTGCTCTACCGGTTCAACGGCTATGACCGGCTGGAGCTGCGAGTGGCGAATAGCGAATGAGTGAGTAGTCAGTAGTGAGTAGTAAGTAGTGAGTAGTAAGCGGCGACAAATTCGCTATTCGCTCCTCACCACCCCCTCGCCCGCCTCGACGCTCATCGCCAGCACGCGTGCCACATGCAGCGGCGCGCGGCCGCTGCCGTCGGCGATCTGATGCCGGCATGAGGTTCCGGAAGCGACCAGGAGCGTGTCGGCGGCGGCTGCCCGCATCGCCGGCAACAGCGACAATTCGGCCATGGCGAGCGAGACGTCGATGGTGTCGGCCCCATAGCCGAAGGCACCCGCCATGCCGCAGCAGCTCGATTCGACCGTCTCGACCGCGAGCCCCGGCACCAGCCGCAGGCTGGCCTCGACCGCCGCCATGGTGCCGAAGGATTTCTGATGGCAATGGCCGTGCAAGAGCGCGCGCCCCCCGATCGGCGCCAGTGGCGGATGGAACGCGTCTCGCTGCGCCGCGCGCGCCACGAACTCCTCGAATGTGAACGTGTGAGCGGCGAGCGTCCGCGCCGGCTCGCTCGCCAGGAGTGCCGGAATTTCGTCGCGAAAGCCGAACAGGCAACTTGGCTCGAGCCCGACCACGTCGATGCCGCGCCCCACATAGGGGGCGAGCGCCGCCACCGTGCGCTCAGCCTCCCGGCGCGCCTCGTCGACCAGACCGACCGACAGAAAGGTGCGCCCGCAGCAAAGCGGGCGGCGGCCCCCCGGCGGCTGCGGCAGATGCACCCGGTAGCCGGCAGCAGACAGGACCCGGATGGCGGCCTCTATGTTCTCCGGCTCGAAATAGCGGTTGAAGGTATCGGCGAACAACACCACCTCGCGCGCCGCCTCCCCGTTTGTAGCCGCGCCGTCGCGCCGGCCCGGTTCGCGGAACGGATCGCTGCGCCAGCGCGGCAGCTTTCGCCGCGCCGCAAATCCGGCGAACGTCTCCGACAGCTTGGCCAGCCCGGTCATGTCGTTGCGCAGGTTGAGCAGCATCGCCAATCTCGCGGCGATCGGCGCATAGCGCGGCAGGTATCCGACCAGCCGGTCGTGCAACGACAGCCCGTTGCGGGCGGCGCGCGCGGCCTGCACCTCGATCTTCATGCGCGCCATGTCGACGCCGGTCGGGCATTCGCGCCGGCAGGCCTTGCAGGACACGCACAGCTTCATGGTCTCAGCCATCGCGTCGGACGCGAACGCGTCCGCGCCGAGCTGGCCGGTGATGGCAAGCCGCAGCGTATTGGCGCGCCCGCGGGTCACGTCGCGCTCCTCGCGGGTGACCCGGTAGCTCGGGCACATGACCCCGCTGCCGGTCGAGCGGCAGGCGCCGTTGTTGTTGCACATCTCGACCGCACCCTGGAATCCGCCGCCCGCGCCCGGATAGGCCGACCAGTCGAGCTTGGTCGCGATCTCGTCCGCATGGTAATGCGGCCCGTAGCGGAGCAGCTCGCGGTCGTCGAATTTCGGCGCCCGCACGATCTTGCCGGGGTTGAACAGGCCGTGCGGATCGAAGCGGTCCTTCACCGCCTCGAAGGCGCCGGCCAGGCGCTGCCCGAACATCGCGGGGTGGAATTCCGAGCGCACGATGCCGTCGCCATGCTCACCCGAATGGGAGCCCTTGTAGGCGCGCACCAGCGCGAACGCCTCCTCGGCGATCGCCCGCATGGCGGCGACGTCCTGGTCGAGCCGCAGGTTGAGCACCGGGCGCACATGCAGGCAGCCGACCGAGGCATGCGCATACCAGGTGCCGCGGGTACCGTTCTTCTCGAAGATCGCGGTCAGCTGCGCGGTGTAGTCGGCGAGATGCTCGAGCGGCACGGCACAATCCTCCACGAACGAGATCGGCTTGCCGGCCTCCTTCATGGACATCATGATGTTGAGGCCGGCGGTGCGCATCTCGGTCACGGCGGCCTGCAGCTTGGGATCGAGCACCTCCACCACGCCGCCCCATCTGGCGCCGGCGTTCTGCCAGGAGAATCCGAAATCGCTCATCAGCTCGCCGAGCCGCTTGAGGCGCCGCGCGTTCTCGCCCGGCTCGCTTTCGGCGAACTCGACGAACAGGATGGCCTCCGGATCCTGGCGCACCACCGCGTTGACGGTCGGCTGGAACATGTCGATCTCGCGCGCCAGGCCCAGCATGGTGCGGTCGACCAGCTCGACCGCGATCGGACCGAGCTTGACGATATGCTGGGCCATGTCCATCGCCTGGTGGAAGCTGCCGAAGTGGCAGGCACCGACGGCGCGCGCGCCGATCAAAGGCGCGAGCTTGAGCTCGATCTCCGTCGAGAAGGCGAGCGTGCCTTCGGATCCGACCAGGATATGCGCCAGATTGAGATCGTTGCGGCCTGGCACCAGGGCGTCGAGATTATAGCCGCCGACCCGCCGCTGGACCTTGGGGAACCGGGCCTCGATCTCATCGGCCTGCGCGGCCGCCAGCGCGAGCAGATCGGCCGCCAGGGGCCGAAACGGCGAGGCGGGCGGAATGCTCGAGAGATCGCGCGCGATCGGCCCGAAATGCGCCCGGCTGCCGTCGGCCAGCACCGCATCGATCGATTGCACGTTCTCGCGGGTATTGCCGTAACGCAGCGAGCGGGCGCCGCAGGAATTGTTGCCCACCATGCCCCCGATGGTGGCGCGCGAGGCGGTCGAGATATCGACCGGAAACCACAGCCCGTGGGGCTTGAGCCGCCGGTTGAGCTCGTCGAGCACGATGCCGGGCTCGACCCGGCAGCGGGCGTTGGCGACATCGACCTCCACAAGGCGGTCGAGATATTTCGAGCAATCGACGACCAGCGATTCGTTGACCGTCTGCCCGGATTGCGAGGTGCCGCCGCCGCGCGGCAGCACCGTGACGCCCTCCTCCCGAGCCAGCGCAATGGCGCGCTCGGCCTCCGCCATGGTGCGCGGCAAAACGACGCCCACCGGCATCATCTGGTAGTGCGAGGCGTCGGTCGCGTAGCGGCCGCGGGTGAAGCGGTCGAAGCGCACTTCCGAGGCGAGCTCCGCCTTGAGCCGCCGTTCGAGCCCGGGCCGTACGGTCGCCGCCATGGTTAATCCCGATCCATCAAAAAATCCCGCCCCCCGGCCTGCGGCGGGGCGAGATCGAGCGCCTCGAGGGTCCGCCGCCGCCACAAGCCCATGTGATTGGGCCCGCCGACAAGAGGCTTGACTGACTCTCGCATTCGTCCTTCATGGCGGCAAGTTGCGGGCCGGCCCCGCGTGCGCAAGTCGACGCTGGCGCGGCCGCCGCCATTTCCGCCATTCCAATGTCTTAGAATCCAACTGCCTTCAAGGAAACGCTGATGACCAAGAACGCCTCGCGCATGGCCGGCCGCCACTTCTTGCAGATCCCGGGGCCGACCCAGATTCCGGACCGCATCCTGCGCGCGATGGATACGCCGATCATCGACCACCGGGGCCCGGAGTTCTCCTCCCTGGCCAAGCGCGCGCTCGAGGGCATCAAGACCATCTTCAAGACCACCAACCCGGTCATCATCTACACCGCCACCGGCACCGGCGCCTGGGAGGCGGCCCTGGTCAACGCCCTCTCGCCCGGGGACCGGGTGCTGATGGTGGAGACCGGCCAGTTCGCCACCCTGTGGAAGAACATGGCGGTCAAGCTCGGCCTCAAGCCGGAGTTCATCACCACCGACTGGCGCACCGGCGCCGACCCGGCGGCGATCGAGGAGCATCTGCGCAAGGACAAGGCGCACGAGATCAAGGCGGTCTGCGTGTTGCACAACGAGACCGCGACCGGTTGCCTGTCCCCGATCGCGCCCATCCGCAAGGCGATCGACGCCGCCGGCCACCCGGCGCTGCTCATGGTCGACACCATCTCCTCGCTCGCCTCCACCGACTATCGCCATGACGAATGGGGCGTCGACGTCAGCGTGGGCGGCGCCCAGAAGGGCCTGATGCTGCCGCCCGGCATGTCGTTCAACGCCATCAGCGACAAGGCGATCGCGGCCTCGAAGGGCTCGAAGAGCCCCAAGTCCTTCTGGTCTTGGGAAGAGATGCTCAACATGAACAAGATCGGCTTCTTTCCCTACACCCCGGCCACCAACATGTTGCAGGGCCTGGTGGTTGCGATCGACATGCTGCACGAGGAAGGGCTCGAGAGCGTGTTCGCCCGCCATGACCGGCTGGCCGAGGCGACGCGGCGCGCGGTGCGCGCCTGGGGCCTCGAGATCATGTGCCGCGATCCGAAATTCTATTCGCCGACCGTCACCGCCGTGATGGTGCCGGAGGGCCACGATGCCGACGCCTTCCGCAGCCTGGCGCTTGAGCATTTCAACATCTCCTACGGCATGAGCTTCGGCCGCTACGCCGGCAAGATGTTCCGCATCGGCCATCTCGCCGACACCAATGATGCCACCATCCTGGGGGCGCTCGCCGCCACCGAGATGGCGCTGTCGCTCTCGGGAATTCCGCACCGCAAGGGCGGCGTGCAGGCCGCCATGGATTATCTGGTGACGGTGCACGGCAGCCCGGCGCGGGCGGCGGCGGAGTGACGCCCGGGCTCGGCCACAGGGCCGAGCGGCTCTATCCGTTTATGTAGAAATCGGTCGCCCACAGCCGGTCGAGCTTGGCGATGGCCTCGGGCGGCAAGAGGTCCGCGCTCGACCGCCGCCAGCGCCTCGTCCAGCTGGGCGAGATCGGTGACGCCGACCACCCGGGTCGACAGATCGCGGTTCCCAAGCGCGAAGCGCAACGCCATCTGCGCCGGCGTGCCGTGGCTCGCACCCAGCGCCGCCCGCACCGCCGCCGCGCAGCGCACCTCGTTGTCGAGATCGGTGTCGGCGGTCATCATGGCGAGCCGCTCGGGCCGCCGCGGGCTCGCCAGCGGGCCGCCGGCCATGACCCGGATCGCCAGCATGCCCATGTTGAGGCGCCAGCAGGCCTGCGATGATGCCGCAGAACTCCTGGCCCTTCCAATCCGCGCGCGGTGCGCGACCAGGCGGCGCTCGGATTGATGGCGTTGTAGTAGATCTGGGCGGCGTCGAAGCGGCCGCTTTCGATCACCTCGAGGCAGGCCTCGGTGCTGCCGACCGCGCTGATCCCGCTGGCCTGGATCAGCCCCTGCTCCTTGAGCCGGTCGAACGTGTCGGCGACCGCGCCCAGCACCTGGCGGGTCGACAAAGGCGGACGGTCGCCGACCGCGGTCCCGATCTGATTGTGCAGCTGCAAGCAGCGCCACCCGCTCGATCTGCAGCCGCTTCAGGCTCTGCTCCAGGCTGCGCTCGATGGCGCCCGGGATGTCGGACAAGTCGGCGCGCTCGAGCCGCACCTTGGTGGAGACGATGGGGCCGCGGCGACAGCACCGAGAGATGGCGCCCGATGGTCTCCTCCGAGGTGCCGTTGCCGTAGAGCGGCGCGGTGTCGATCCAATTGATGCCGCCCGCGACCGCGCGCTGCAGCGCCGCCCAGCGGGTCGCCTCGCTGGCATTGATGAGAATCCCGCCGGTGACGCCGCCGCCGAGCGCGATCTCGGAGATTTCGAGCCCGGTCCGCCCGAAGTATGCTCTTTCTCATGTCGGCGAGCTCACGTCGGAACGCTCTCGGCCCGCAGCTTGAAGCGTTGGATCTTGCCGGTCGCGGTCTTCGGCAAGTCGGCACGGAACTCGATCACCCGCGGATATTTGTAGGGCGCGAGCCGCGATTTGCAGTGCTCCTGCAGGGTGCGGGCGAGCGCGTCGCAGGCCTGGTCGGGGGATTGCAGCACCACGAATGCCTTCGGCTTGATGAGCCCCTCCGCGTCCGGCCAAGCCACCACGGCGGCCTCCAGCACGGCCGGGATGCGTGCACAGCGCGCCTTCGACCTCGAACGGCGATACGTACATGCCGCCGACCTTCAGCATGTCGTCGCGGCGGCCGCAATAGACGTAGAAGCCGTCCTCGTCCTGGCGATATTTGTCGCCGGAGCGGGTCCATTCCCCCAGGAAGGTCGCGCGCGACAGCTCGCGGTTGTTCCAATACATGATGGCGCTGGTCGGCCCGCGCACCTGCAACTCGCCGATCTCGCCCCGCTTCACCACCTCGCCGGCGTCGCCCACGAGCCTGATGTCGTAGCCCGGGACCGGCTTGCCGGTGGTGCCGTATTTCACCTCGCCGGGCCGGTTCGACAGGAAGGTGTGGAGCATCTCGGTCGAGCCGAGCCCATCCAGGATATCGACCCCGTAGCGCTCGCGCCAACGCCGGCCGATCTGGGCCGGCAGCGCCTCGCCGGCCGAGATGCAGAGCCGCAGCGCGAGCTCGTCGCGGCGCGGCGCCGACGGGCTGGCGAGGAACCCCGCATAGAAGGTCGGCACGCCATAGAGCACCGTCACCGGATGCCGCCGCAGCAGCGCCGCCGACAGCCTCGGGGGTCGGCCGGTCCGGCAGCAGGATGGTGGTGGCGCCGGCGCGAGAGCGGAAAGGTGAGCGCATTGCCGAGCCCGAAGGCGAAGAACAGCTTGGCGACCGAATAGCAGACGTCCTCCTCGGTGAGGCCGAGGATGTGGCGCGCCGTAGAGATCGTTGGTGAGCTTGAGGTCGGCATGCACGTGCACCGCGCCCTTGGGCCTGCCGGTCGAGCCCGAGGTGTAGAGCCAGAAGCAGATGTCGTCCTGCCGTGGTCGGCGCCGTGTAGGCCTCGGGGCTGGCCTGCGCGATCAGGTCCTCGAAGCCGCGGTGGCCGATGGGCATGCTCGCCGGAGACGACGACGAGCTGCGAGGTCGGGATGGGATTTGATGAGGCCTTCGAACTTCGGGTAGAGCGCCTCCGACACCACCAGCGCCCGGGCCCGGCTGTCCGCCAGCATGAAGCGATAGTCGTCCTCGGTCATCAGCGTGTTGACCGGAATCGGAACGACGCCGGCCTTGACCGCGCCGAGAAACGCGGTCGGCCAATCGATGGTGTCGATGCAGGCACAGGAGGATGCGCTCCTCGCGGCGGACCCCGAGCGCGCGCAGCGCCTGGCCGAAGCGCGCCGCCCGGTCGGCCAGCTGGCCGAAGCTCCAGCTGCCGCGCGGATCCACATAGGCGGGCTTGTGGGCGCGGCCGGCCCGCAGATTGCGTTCCAGCAAATCGGCGGCGAAATTGTATCTGCGGCGGCACCCCGTCGGCGGGTACCGCCGGCGCCAGTGGCCCCGGAACGATCGTCATCGCGCTGCCTCCCCACCTAAAGCCCCCCATTATGGGGATGGCGACGCGACGCCGCAACATTGGGGCGATTGTGGCCGCCGGCCGGCCCACATTCCACGGTGTGGGCGAACACGGCCCGCAATGATGACGGGACTTGCATCCGGGGCTCACCTATATTTCATTCACGCCCGCCGCCCCCGGCAGCGGCGCCTGCAATCAAGCCGTTGCTCAAGGAGGCCCGCATGGACGATACCGTCCGCAAGATCAGCGCCGACGACGTCAACCCGCGCTACAATTGGGGCCGCGCGCTGCCGGCGCTGGGCCCCATGGGGGTCGACTTCGAGGAGCGGGTCGATTACCGCCGCCTGCACCGCTACCGGTTGAGCCGGGTCGGCAGGCGCTGGAGAAATCCGACCTCGGGGCGCTCCTGGTCTTCGACGTCAACAATATCCGCTACATCACCTCGACCAAGATCGGCGAATGGGAGCGCGACAAGCTCTGCCGCTGGGCGCTGCTCACCCGCGACGGCGAGCCGATCCTGTGGGACTTCGGCTCGGCCGCCGTGCACCACAAGCTCTTCGTGCCCTGGCTCAAGCCGGAAAACTGCAAGGCCGGCCTGATCGGCCTGCGCGGCACCGTCGCGCCGGCGTTCGGGCTGATGAAGCGCCACGCCGAGGAGATCGCCGCGCTGATCCGCGAGGCCGGCTGCGACAAGATGCCGATCGGGGTCGACATCATCGAGCCGCCGATGATGTTCGAGCTGGAGAAGGCCGGCCTCAAGATCGCCGACGGCCAGCAGGTCATGCTGGAGGCGCGCGAGATCAAGAACATCGACGAGATCGCGCTGCTCAACCGCTCCGCCGCCATGGTGGACGGCGCCTATCACCTCATCCACGAGGAGCTCAAGCCCGGCGTGCGCGAGAACGACATCGTCGCCATGGTGAACGAGTTCCTCTACCGGCACGGCTCCGACGACGTCGAGGCGATCAACGCCATCTCGGGCGAACGCTGCAATCCGCACCCGCACAATTTCACCGACCGCATGCTGCGGCCGGGCGACCAGGCGTTCTTCGACATCCTGCAGTCGTTCATGGGCTACCGCACCTGCTACTACCGCACCTTCAATGTCGGCCGCGCCACCCCGGTGCAGCACGACGCCTACAAGAAGGCGCGCGAATGGCTCGACCGCGCCATCGACCTGATCAAGCCCGGGGTGAGCACCGACAAGGTCTGCAACGTGTGGCCGGAGGCGCAGGAGTTCGGCTTCCCGGACGAGATGTCGGCCTTCGGCCTGCAATTCGGCCACGGGCTCGGGCCTGGCGCTGCACGAGCGGCCGATCATCAGCCGCGTGGTCTCGCTCAGCCATCCGACCGAGATCAAGGAGGGCATGGTGTTCGCGCTCGAGACCTATTGCCCCGCCACCGACGGTTATTCGGCGGCGCGCATCGAGGAGGAGGTGGTGGTGACCGACAAGGGCTGCCGGGTGATCACCCTGTTCCCGGCCGAGGAGCTGCCGATCGCGAACCGGTATTGACGATTTTCGTCCTAATCCGGGGGAAACCGCCGCCGGCCGGCTTTGCGACACAAAACCGCCAAAGTCCGGACCCCTCAAGTCGAAATGCCGAAATGAGCGTCCACGCCGATTATTCGAGGCACCGAAAGGAACAGGTCAACCGATGAAAACCGCCGCGCCAAGAAAACTCGCATTGCTTTCGCTCGCTGTCGGCGCCGCCATTTTCGGCCTGCTCGGCGCGGCGGCATCGGCTCCAGCGCCGGCGCCGGTTTCGCCGGAGGTGCAGCAGGCCTGCACGCCCGACGTCATGCGGCTGTGTAACGAGTTCGTGCCCGACGTCGCCAAGATCACCGCCTGCATGAACCGAAAGCGTGCGCAAGTCAGCGCGACTTGCGCCGCCGCGATCCATCCGCCGCGGGTCAGGCGGGTCGCCCGGCACAGCTCGCATCACTGAGCAGCAGCCGCCCGCTCGCGCCGCCGGCGGATAAAGTCGCAACCGCCCCGACTTCGCCGTCATCTTCGTCGAAATCTGAAGAAGCCGACCCTGATCGAAAGTTCCAATCGTGAGGTCCTATGGACCGAAAGGAGCAGGTTGAAAGATGAACATCGCCGGGCACAATCCACTCGCGTCTGTCTTGCTCGCAGGGATCACTGCGGCTTTCGGCCTCGCTTTCGCCGCCGGCTTTGCGCCAGCCGCAGCGCAGGGGACGCCGGAGCAGCGGCAGGCCTGTCAGCCTGACGCCATGCGGTTGTGCAGCGAGTTCATACCTGACGTCGATCGCATCACCGCTTGCATGGTCAAGAACCGGATTCGGCTGAGCCCGCCCTGCCGGGCCGTGTTCACGGCCCCCCGCAAGCCGAAGGCGTTCAAGCACAGCTGAGCCGCAATCCTCAAAACGAGGATTTCAGCCGCAGAAAATCCAGCCGGTTGATCGATTTGACCTCGATGCGCCGCTTCTCGCTGTCCTTGAGCACGTCGAGCGGGATGACGGTGCCGGCGTCGCCCTGCGCATAGAGCTTGCGATAGAAATCCGGCAGATGGTTGACCGGCTCGCCGCCGACGCCGAGGATCATGTCGCCGCGCTTGAGCCCGGCCCGCTCGGCGGGTCCCTCGGGCGTGACGGCGCTGACCATCAGGTGGCCATGCGCCTCGTCGGTCGTCATTCCCGAGCCACGGCCGCCCGGGGCCGGCGGTGCGCCCGCTCACGATGAGATCGGCGAGGATCGGCGGCAGCAGGTCGGTCGGCACAAATACGTTGCCGGGCATGCGGTCGCTCTTGCCGGTCGCGTCGCCGACGATGAGCGAGCCGACTCCGACCAGCTTGCCCTCGTGATTGAGCAGCGCGGCTCCGCTCCAGGCCTGATGCGGCGGCGCCGTAAAGATCGCCTCGTCGAGCAGATATTCCCAATTGCCGGCGAACTCGCGCTTGCTGACCACCACCGCCGGCGAGGCATTGTCGGGACCGCCGAAGCCCGCCACCACCACCGCGTCGCGCTCCTTGATCTCGGCGGATTTGCCGAAGGCGAGCGGCTGCACCTTGAGCGGCGCTGATCGCCTGCAATAGGCCGAGACCGGTCTGGAAATCGTAGCCGACGATGTCGGCCGGCACATCCTGGCCGTCATTGGTCACCACCTCGGCCGAATGCGCCTCGACCATGAGATAGCCGATGGTCAGGATCAGATCCGTTGCTGTCGATCACGATGGCGGAGCCCTCGCGCTCGCGCCCCATGCTCTTGGCGGTGCGGCCGTCCGGATTGATGAAGGTCTTCACATGCACCACGCCCGAGAGCAGCCCGGTCGAGCGCCGCCGACTGGGCGACGGCCGCGCCCGCAGAGGCGAGGACCAGGAGCGTGGCGCAGAGACCGTCGCGCAAGGCGCGAGCCGCGACCGAACCGCGTCGACATCGAAGCCGCATGGATGCTCTCCATCAGAACGAAGGCTTGCGCACCAGACGCTCGCAAACGGAAGGCCTATCACTCCAGCACACGCGATTCGCGACTATACGCCTTCGGCGCGCGGCGGCCATCAGCTCGGGCGGGCGGAGCACCGGATTCTTTGGCTCGCCCGCGTCAGCCGCCGGCCCAGCTGGCTATGCCTGATGGCTTCCTCGAAGGCGCGGCGCACCTCGGGCGGCTGGCCGTACTGCCAGCGGAAGCCCTGCAGGCGCGCCTTGAGGATCGGTATGGTCTCGAAATCCTCGAGCCAGACCCCCTCGACGCAGCGCTGGCGCTCCATGTTGGGCAGCTCGACGCATTGCGCGACGTTCGAGCTGCGGATGATGCCCTTGGGCTCGAAGCCCTTGCGCCACCGCCGACAGCTCGTCGAAGAAGCGCTTGCGGATCATCGTGATGCCGACGTCGCTGGCGCCCAGATTCTCCTTCGAGCGATCCGCGATCACGCCCTGCCCGACCCAGGCGATGATGTCCTGGTTGATGACGTGGCTCGAGATCCAGCGCCCTTGCGCGTCCTTGATCGGCCCATGCCAGGTCGGGATCGGGCCCTGGACGTAAGGCTCGCGCTCGCGCGGCACCCGCGTGTAGAACCAGCAGACGCTGAGCGTGTTGCAATCGTCGATCGGCACCCGCCATTCGAAGTGGTCGCTGAGATAGAAGCCGTTCGGCCACAGCGCCACGCGCCCGATGGTCCAGTTGGTGTCGGTCTCGTCGGCGCCCTCGCGCACCCGCTTGTAGAGAAAGCCGTGCTCGAACTCCTCGAACTTGAGCTTGAGGTGCCGGGGCGCCTGCGGGCCGGCCCCGCCCTTGAGGCGGGTGCTCCAGTTCTCGTGCATCCATTCGAAATGCACCGGATCGCAGGAGTTCTCCTGGCACTGAAACCAGTTGCAGGGGACCTCCGAGATCACGATCTCGGCAAAGCCGTTGCCCCAGGTCAGCGGCTCCCACACCGGCAGCTCGGGGGCCGGCTGCGGCCCCAGATAGGCCCACAACATGCCGCCAGCCTGCTTGACCGGGTAGGCGCGGGTGCGGCAGCGCTCGCGGCCGCGCCGCGACGGGTTGGCGATGTCGTCATAGGGCTGCTCGATGCAGCGCCCGTCGGCGTCCATCAGCCAGCCGTGATAGTGGCAGCGGATGCCGGTCTCCTCGACGAAGCCGAGCGCCAGGTCGGCGCGCCGGTGCGGGCACTGCCGGTCGATCAGCCCGAAGCTGCCGCTGCGGTCCCGGTAGAGGACCAGATCCTCGCCGAACAGCCGCATCGGCTTGATGGCGGTCTGCTCGAGCTCGGTGACGCCGGCGATCGGCATCCAGTAGCGCCGCAGGTAATCGCCCATCGGCGTGCCCGGCCCCACCTGGGTGAGCAGCCGGTTTTTTTCAGCGCTCAGCACCTCTTGCCTCCCTTGCGAGCTCTTGTCCCGGGCGCGGCGCAGCACCTCTTCAGTGCTGCGCTGCCGACCCGGGACCGTTCCAACCACTTGCATGCGTAACGATCCCGGCTCTGCAGTGCATCGCTTCGCGCCGCACTGCGTCCGGGAAAAGCATCATGACCCCGACCTGCACCCACCGTCCGTGCGCCTACCCCTCCAGCCCGGTCGGCACGTTCTGGTTCTCGCTCTCGAGCTTCATGCCGGAGGCGAGCCCCATGGTCTCCATCAAAGCGGCGAAATCCTTCTGCAGGTATTCGTCCGGCTTCGCCTTGAGGGTGGCGGCGCCGAAATGGCTCTGCAGCATCTCGCGGGCGGCGGCGGTCACCGGCATGGCGACGTCGTAGTCGCGCCCCAGCGACAGGCCGAGATCGAGATCCTTGCGCAGGAGCTCGGGCGTGAACGTCGTGGTCCAGTCGAGATTGACCAGCGCGGGCGATTTGTAGCGCGTGAACATCGAGCCCATCACGCTGTTGTTCATGAACGACAGGAAGGCATGGCGCGGCACCCCCATCTTGTTGGCCAAGAGCGTGATCTCGATCAGGTTCTCGATCACCACACCGAGCATCACATTGTGCGCGATCTTGCACACGCGCGCGAGCTCGCCGTCGCCCACATAGGAGACGCCCTGCGGGGCGAACACCTCGACCATCGGCATCACGGCGCGGGCGGCTCGCTCGGGGCCGGAGACCACCGCCGAGAGCTTGCCGGCCTTGATCACCTTGGCGTTGCCGCTCACCGGCGAGGCCACGAAGTCGCTGCCGAGCGCGCGCAGCCGCTCGCGGATGGCGGCCGATTCCTCGACCGCGATGGTGGAGCAGTCGACCAGGATCTTGGGCATGCGGCCCTTGCCGCCGCTCGCCACGCCGTCCTTGCCGAAATAGACCTCCTCGAGGTCCTTGCCGGTCGACACGATCGAGAACACCACGTCGAGGCCGGCCAGATCCGCGAGCCGGTCGACCACCTTGCCGCCCTTGGCGGCAAGCGGCTCGGCCTTGGCGCGGGTGCGGTTCCAGATGGAGAGGTCGTAGCCGGCCTTGAGCAGCCGCTCCGCCATGGGGAAGCCCATGCGGCCCATGCCGATCCAGCCGATCTTCTGCTCGTTCTTCGCCATAGGGGCACTCCTCCAGGGACTTCGGGACCACTCTGCCGGGCTTTATGACAGGATCGCCGGCGCTTCAACAGCGCCGCTCTGCCTGCCGCGCCGGCTTGCCGGATCGAACCCGGCGACCCTATAGGTTTCGTGACTGCACGGCGAATAGGCCAACCGGGATGCGGCACGCGATGCAGGAGACCGTCTCCGACGCTCGATCGAGCCAGGGCCCCGGCGCGAAAGCGCCTGGCACAAAGTCGCCCGGCACATCGGCTCGCTGGCAGGCCATTGCGCAAGCCGCGTTCCCGTTCCTGGTGGTGGGCGCCCTGTGGGAGATCGCCGCGCATCTCGGCATTTTCCCCCCGCGCCTGTTTCCCGCGCTCGAGGACGTGGCGGCCGCCCTCCTGCGGCTGACGCTTGCCGGGATACTGCCGCGCCATGCCGCCGAGACCCTGCTGCGCCTCGTGGCGGGCTTCGGTTTGGCCGCGGCCGTGGGGGTCGCGTTGGGCATCGCCATGGGCCGCTCGCGCCTGGCCGAGGACGTGCTGCTGCCGCTGGTGAGCATCGCGGCGCCTATTCCCGGCGTCGCCTATGCGCCCTTGTTCCTGCTGTGGTTCGGGCTCGGCAATGGCTCGGCGGTGCTGCTGGTCGCCTTCGTCTCCACCTTCCCGATCATCATCAACACCTGGACCGGGGTGAAGGCCGTCAAGGAAATCTGGGTGCGCTCGGCGCAGGCGATGGGGGCCGACGAGCGGAGGCTGTTCCGCCAGGTGATCCTGCCGGGCGCGCTCCCCTACATTCTGTCCGGCCTGCGGCTCGGCCTGGCGCAAGCCTGGCGCATCCTGGTGGTGGTCGAGCTGTTGGCCGCGGTGCCCTGGGGCCTGGGCTGGCTCATCTTCGGGGCACGCGAGTTCCTCAATACCGACGTGATGCTGGCCGGGATCGCGGTCATCGGCGTCATCGGGCTGGGGTTGGAAAATCTGGTGTTTCGGCGGCTCGAGCGATTGACCGTTGTGCGTTGGGGCATGATGGCGGCATGAGCGAGGAGCGCCTACGCACGATCGTCCGCGGGACGCTGGGCCTAATGCTGGCCGCCGCCGCCTATGAAGCCACGGCGCGCAGCGGCGTCTTCCCCAAAGCCTTGCTGCCGGTGCTCCCGAAGGTGGCCGGCACGCTCCTCGACATGCTGGCCGACGGCAGCATGCTGCGCCACGCCGCCGCCACCCTGTCCCGGATGCTCGCCGGTTTTGCGCTGGCGGTGGCAGTGGGCCTGCCGCTCGGCATCCTGATGGGCCGCCGGCCGCGGGTGGAGCGCTTCTTCCTGCCGCTGGTGAGCGCCCTGATGCCGATCCCCTCGCTAGCCTGGGTGCCGGTCTTCATCCTCTGGTTCGGGCTCGGCGACACCGTGGCGGTGCTGGTGGTGTGCTATGCGGCCCTGTTTCCCATGGTGCTCAACGCCTGGTCGGGGGTGCGCTCGGTCAACCGGCTCTGGCTCCGCGCCGCCGGCGCCATGGGGGCAAACGAGGCGGCGCTGTTCTGGAAGGTCATGTTGCCGGGGGCGGCGCCGTTCATCATCACCGGGCTTCGGCAAGCCTTCCAGCGGTCCTGGATCGCGGTGGTGGGGGCCGAGATGATCACCTCCTCGGACTGGGGCCTGGGCTGGGCGATCTACGACGCCAAGGAATTCCTCAATGCCGACGTCATGCTCGCCTCCCTGGCGGTAATCGGGGCGATCGGCTTCGGGTTCGAGCGGCTGGTGTTCGGCCCGCTCGAGCGCGCCACCGTGCTCCGCTGGGGAATGGTGCGCCGCGCAACCGGATAGGCGCCCGCAAATGGCCCGAATCGGGTAATATCCACTCGGATCAAGGCTTCACGATTCCGTTAGGAATATCGTTCCTTTTCGAACCCAGCATGCTAGACGGGACTTGTGGTTCTTCGCGTTATTCGTGCGGTCTCACGCGTCATCAGAGCGAACGGGAATTTGGAAATGGTCCAGCCGCAACCCCCGCGCCGCCCTAAGCGCTTTGCCGAGCCCGAGATCGCCTCGCCGGTCGCGGTCTGGCGGTCGATGCTGGCGGCATCGATGAACTCCATCGATGAGCGCCGTGCCCGTCGGAGCTTCGATCCGAGGCTCGAAATGGCCGGCATCATCGTGCTGGCGCCCGCCTTCGTGGTTCTCACCGTGGCGATCCTGCTGGCGCTGCTCGCCATCTTCGTGGTCTGGCTGTGCGTGGTGGGGGTGCTCTTCGCCGGCACCGTGATCGCCGACCAGGTCGGCCGCTGGTGGCGGCGGGGCGGATTTTTCGGACCCTTCGATCACCGTGCGCTGGGCTATCCGGGGCGCTGATCGACTATTGATCGGTTCTTGATTTGTTGATCCCCGGCTTGATCGACGGCTGAGCCGGTCAGGGGCTGGTTTCGTGCATCCCGTCATTGCAAATTCGGTCTTGGCTCATTCGGTCCTGGCTCATTCGGTCGTGGAAGCGACCTATCACGTGCGTTGCGATGCGCCTTCGGTAGAGGCTCGCGCCCGCGCCATCGCGATCGAGCAGAGCGTGGAGATGCCGGTCGCGGCCATCACCGACGAGTTCGTGCGTGCCCGAATCGTCGGCCGGGTGTCCGGCATCGCGGAGCTGTCCCAAGGCCTGTTCGAGGTCCGCATCGCGCTCGCCGGCGAGACCGTCGGACACGATCCCGGCCAGCTCATCAACATGCTTTTCGGCAACAGCTCGCTGCACCCCGACATAGCGCTCCACGACGTCGCGCTGCCGGGCGAGATGGTCGCGGGATTCGGCGGGCCTCGCCATGGCCTGCAGGCGCTGCGGCGCCGGGTCGGGGCGCCGGCGCGCGCCCTGACCTGCTCGGCCCTCAAGCCGCAGGGCCTCTCCGCCGACCAACTCGCCGCGCTGGCGGGGCGCTTTGCGCAGGGCGGCATCGACTACATCAAGGACGATCACGGCCTCGCCGACCAAGCCTATTCGCCGTTCGCGGCCCGGGTCGAGGCGGTTGCGGCGGTGCTGCGCGGCAGCCCCACCCGCTATGTGCCGAGCCTGTCGGGCGATCTCGATGCCATGCGGGCGCAGATCGCGGCGGCGCGCGACGCCGGCATCGATACCGTCATGGTGGCGCCGATGATCGCCGGGCTCGCCAATTTCCATCGGCTGGTGCGCGAGCATCCCGAGGTGGCGTTCGTGGCGCATCCCACCATGGCGGGGGCCGCGATCGCGCCGCCGCTCCTGTTCGGAAAGCTGTTCCGGATGCTGGGAGCCGATGCGGTCATCTTTCCCAACCACGGCGGGCGTTTCGGCTATTCGCCGGAAACCTGCCGGCGCCTGGCCGCGACCGCCTTGGCGGGCTGGCATGGCTTGCCGCCGGCCGTGCCGGTTCCGGCCGGCGGCATGACCCGCGAGCGCGTCCCGGAAATGCTTGATTTCTACGGCGTCGACATCATGTTGCTGATTGGCGGCGCGCTGCTCGAGGCCGGCGCCGAGCTGGTCGCGGCGACCGCGGCCTTCGTGAGCGAGGTCAAGAGCTATCGCCATGCATGAGCGTAAGCCGGTTGAGCACAAACCGCTTGCAGGCGAGCGCCGCGAGCCCCCCCTCCATCGCCGCGCCCACGACAGCTACCGCTGGGACGGCGTCGATGAGCTGCCCTACAAGGAAGACGGGCGGGCGCTGTTCAAATCGATCACCCGGCAGGTGCTGTTCTCGGATCCCGAGTTGCACGGCGAATTGCGCTATTTCGAGGTCGCGGCCGGCGGCTTCTCGACCCTGGAGCGGCACCAGCACATGCATGCGGTGCTGATCCTGCGCGGCAGCGGCCATTGCCTGGTCGGGACCGAGGTGCGATCGCTGGAGACGCGAGATCTCGTCACCGTGCCGCCGCTCACCTGGCATCAGTTCCGCGCCACCAGAGGCGAGCCGCTCGGCTTTTTGTGCATGGTCAATGCGCGGCGCGACAAGCCGCAGCTGCCGGAAGCGGAGGATTTGGCGCGGCTCACGGCCGATCCGGCCGTCGCGGATTTCCTGCGCAGCTGAATTCTCTGAAGTTGATGTGGCGTGTAGGATGGGTTGAGCCCTCTTGCGATACCCATCAGCGGCGCTCGATACCATCGCGGCGTTCGATGGGTTTCGCAAGAGCTCAACCCATCCTACAAATAACAAACTTCGAACCCCCGCCGGGACGCCGCCATGCCGCATATCGAGGTTCGCAACGTGTCGCTCGTCTATGACACGCCGGGCGGCAGCGTGGCGGGCCTGGGCGGGGTGAGCTTCGACATCGCGGCCTCCGAATTCCTCTGCCTGCTCGGCCCATCCGGCTGCGGCAAGACGACGCTCCTCAACATCATCGCCGGCTTCCTCGCGCCGACCGGCGGCGAAATCAGCATCGGCGGCAGGCCGATCGCCGGTCACGGCATGGACCGCGGCATCGTGTTCCAGGATTTCGCCCAGCTGTTTCCCTGGCGCACCGCGCTCGGCAACGTCGCGTTCGGGCTGGAGATGAAGGGCATGGCCAAGGCCGAACGCGAGCAAATCGCGCTCGCCCAGCTCAAGCTGGTCAAGCTGGAGAAGTTCGCGCACGCCTATCCGCATCACCTCTCCGGCGGCATGCAGCAGCGGGTCGCGATCGCGCGGGCGCTCGCCTACGATCCTTCGGTGCTGCTGATGGACGAGCCGTTCGCCGCGCTCGATGCGCTCACCCGCGACGAAATGCAGCGCCTGCTGGCGGAGGTCTGGCGGACGACCCGCAAGACCGTGGTCTACGTGACCCACAATGTGGCGGAGGCCGTCTACCTGGCGGATCGCGTCATCGTCATGACGCCGCATCCGGGCCTGGTGAAGGCTCAGGTCGAGATCGCGCTGCCGCGGCCGCGCGATCCGTTGAGCGTGGAATTTCTCGAGCTCCAGAAGGAGCTGCTGCGGCAGCTCGGGCACGAGACCCGCGCCGGCGGATCGGATATGATCGGCGCAAACCAACCAACCGTATGAGGGAGGGGCCGCGATGACGATCCGCGAAGCCGCAATGACCCGCAGGCAATGCCTGGTCGCGACCGCGGGCGGGGTGCTAGCCACCGGCCTGCGCCCGCGCCCGGCACGCGCGCTCGAACAGGTCCGCCAGGGCTACCAGACCAACATCTGGGGCATGCCCACCTATTATCTGCTGCAGTCCGGCGCGCTCGAGAAGCGCGGCGTCAAGTTCCAGGAATTCGCCGTCGCCTCGGGCAACCTGACCATGCAGCAGATGGTGGCGCGCCAGGTCGATCTCGGCACCTATGCGGGCCAATCCTTCATCATCGGGATCGATAAGGGCGATCTGGTCGGCCTGATGCGGATCGAGGAGGTCGGCAGGACGGTGCGCATCATGGCGCGCAAGGAGCTCGGCCTCACCAAGGTGGAACAGCTCAAAGGCCTGAAGATCGCGAGCCAGACCGGTTCCTCCATGGCCAACGTGTTCACCGACTCGGTGGTGCCCTCGCACGGCCTGAAGAAAGGCGACTTCCAGGAAGTCCGTATGGACGTCAACAATATGGTGGCGGCGCTCGCGGCCAAGACCGTCGACGCCATGGTGAATGTCGAGCCCTACAATTCGATTGCCGAAGCCGACGGCATCGCCGCACCGATCATGGATTTCTGGAACGTGGACCGCATGCCGGTGCTGATGGCCGCGACGCCCGATTTCGTCGCCAGGAATCCCGACACCGTGGTGGCTTATCTCAAGGCCTGGCGGGACGTCGCGCACGATTTCAAGGACAGTCCCGGCAAGGTGGCGGACGCGGTCCATGCCTATTACACGTCGAAAGGCTACACGGTGCCGCGCGACACGCTCGCCAAGGCGCTGGCGCTGGTCGAGGTCAATCCGGGCTCGCCCGCGGACCTCGAGCCTTATCTGCGGGGGCAGGCCGACATCCTGCTGCGGCAAAAGCTCATCTCTGCCATTCCGGATTGGAAGAGAGCGTTACGGCCGGATCTTTGGGCCAAGGCCAGCGCTTAAGCGGGGCGACCGCCTCGCGAGGTCGTCCCTGCGAAGGCAGGGACCCATACGCCGCAGTCCCTCGAGAGGACACGGCGTATGGGTCCCGGCTCTACGGCCGGGACGACGCGGAAGGCTGCGCGAGGCACCCGGATTTTGGCGGCAGCCACAAGACTCCCGCCCAGCACCCATTTCATCCTTGGCCAAAACACGCTAAGGGCAGGCGCACGCTTACAAGGAGCAAGACATGTCAGTTACCGATACGAGCCCGCTGGCCAAAGGCAGCTATGAGCCGGTCGCCTGGAATTTCAAGCTGCTGGCCCAGCACGAGTTGCAGGGCTTCGGCGGCATGGGCGAAGGCATGTCGATCCAGATCGCGCCGGACGGCCGCCGCATCCTCTGGCTCGCGCACGAGAGCGCGCCGAAGAATTTCACCGGCGTCGACGTCTCCGATCCGCGCAAGCCGAAGGTGGTGGTGCAGACCGACCTGCCGCAACCCCACATGCGCTCGAACTCGCTCGAGGTCACCGACAACGTGATGGCGGTCGCCTACCAGACCCAGAAGGTCGGGCTGCAAGCCCGCCGGTTTCGAGCTGTTCGACATCTCGGTGCCGGAGAAGCCCAAGTCGATCGCCTTCTTCGATTGCTCCGGGCCCAATTCGCGCGGGGTGCATCAGCTCTGGTTCTGCGACGGCGAGTACATCCATCTCTCCGCCGGCGCGCCCGACTTCACCCCGACCCATCCCAACGACGACCAGTTCTACCGCATCTTCGACGTGCGCAATATCAGCAAGCCGGTCGAGGTCGGCCGCTGGTGGCTGCCCGGCACGCGCGTCGGCGACTGCGCGCCGCCGCCCGAGCGTCATCCCAAGCCGCTCCTGGACCGCGGCAACCGCGCCCACAACACCAACGTCTATCCGAACCGTCCGGACCGCTGCTATCTCGGCTACGTCGATGCCGGCATGTTCATCATGGACATCTCCGACAAGTCGAAGCCCAAGCCGATCAGCCAATGGGACAATTCCCCGCCCTATACCGGCTTCACCCACACGGTGCTGCCGCTGTTCGATCGCAACCTGCTGATCGTGACCGACGAATCCACCATCGACAACGCGGCCGACTGGCCCAAGCTGATCTGGGTACTGGACGCGCGCGACGAGAAGCATCTGATGCCGATCTCGACTTGCCCGCTGCCGAGCCCGGAAGGCTATGCCAACCGCGGCGGCCGCTTCGGGGCGCACAACATCCATGAGAACACGCCGCGGCCGACCGCCTGGCACTCCGACCAGATCGTGATCGGCACCTTCTTCAACGGCGGCTTGCGCGCCTACGACATCTCCAACGCGTTCCAGCCCAAGGAGGTCGCCACCTTCATCGCGCCGGCGCCGGCGATGTCGGCCTGCAAGAGCATCCAGATGAACGACGTGTTCGTGGACGAGCGCGAGATCGTCTACACGGTCGATCGCTTCTCCGGCGGCCTGTACATCCTGGAGATGGATTTTTGAGGCACGGCCAAAATGGCCGTTCCGTAGGGGCGCCCCTCGTGGGCGCCCGCAGCCAATCGGGCGGCCACAAGGGCCGCCCCTACGGCTGACAGTCAACCGAATGAGCGTTTGATGCTCGAGCTGTTCCCCTCCCGGGCCGCCGGGCCGTTCGGGCGCAAGCTCAAGCATGCGCGCGGGGCGCGCATTCCGGTGACCATCGTCACCGGCTTCCTGGGCGCCGGCAAGACCACCCTGGTGCGGCGGTTTCTGGAAAGCCCGGAGGGACACAGCACCGCGGTGGTGGTCAACGAGTTCGGCGCGGTCGGCATCGACGACGCGCTCATCCGCGCGAGCACCGACGAGGTGACGCTGCTGGGCAACGGCTGCCTGTGCTGCACCACCCGCTCCGATCTCCAGATCGCGTTGCGCCGGCTGGTGTCGGAGCGCGAGCAGGGCACGCTGCCGCCGTTCGGCCGGGTCCTGATCGAGACCAGCGGGCTCGCCGATCCCGGGCCCATCCTGCAGACCTTCGCAACCGACCGGGCGCTCGGCGGGGAGTTCTTCGTCGAGGTGGTGGCCGCGGTGGTCGATGCCGGCTGCGGCCTCGCCACGCTCGATTGGTCGGCGGAAGCCCGCAAGCAGGTGATCCTGGCCGACCGGCTGGTGGTCTCCAAGACCGATCTCGCAACCGAGGAAACGATCGCGCGGCTGACCGCGCGCCTTCGCGAGCTCAACGGCTACGCCCCGATCGACACCGCCATCGGCGGCGCGCTTGATCCGCGCCGCCTGATCGAGGCCGGCCCGGACGGGCCGCGGCCGCATGCCGGTTTCGTCGGCGAGAGCGGCCACAGCGACGGTATCCTGAGCTTCGTGCTGACCGAAGCCGGACCGATCGAATGGCGGCCGTTCGAGCGCACCATGGAGACCCTGATTGCGCTGCGCGGCAGCGACCTGCTGCGGGTGAAGGGCTTTCTCAACGTCGAAGGCTGCAGCGGTCCGGTGCTGGTGCAGATCGTGCAGCACCTCGCGCACCCGCCGCTCGAGCTCGCCTCCTGGCCGGACCAGGACCACACCGGCCGCCTGGTCTTCATCACCCGAAACATTTCGGAAGCCGGCGTGCGGGGTTTGCTCGGTGCGGTACGCGCGCTCGCGGCCGAGGAGCCGGCGGCGCCCGCCCAAGTGCTCACGAACCGATGATGTGGTAGGGTCCGCCCACGACAGGCGCAACGCTTAAACGCGCCGTCGTGGCCAGGGAGGGCTCACCAATGCATGATCGATCAGCCGTATCGCGTCGGGATCTGCTGGGAATGGCCGGCGCCGGCGGCCTCGCGCTCACGGCCGGCATGCGCGGCGCGAACGCGCAGGCCGCCAAGCGCATCGAGCAATTCGCTCCGGAGCTCGAAAAGATCATCTCGACCTCCGAGCCGATCGAGCAATTGGCGACCGGGCTCGGCGGCGGCGCCAATGCCGAAGGGCCGGTCTGGTGGAAGGACGGCGGTTATCTGCTGTTCAGCTCGATCGGCGACAGCAAGCGCATGAAATACACCCCCGGGCAGGGCCTGTCGGTGGCCAAGGAGGAGACCAACGGCGCCAACGGGCTGACCCGCGACCTGCAAGGCCGCCTGGTCGCCTGCGAAGGTCTCACCCGGCGCGTCACGCGCCAGGAGCACGACGGCAGCATGACGGTGATCGCCCACAGCTTCCAGGGCCGCCGCCTCAACAAGCCCAACGATGTGGTGGTCAAGTCGGATGGCTGCGTCTACTTCACGGATCCGTGGAACCTGGCCTATGCGCCCGACCAGACCGATCTGAGCTTCAACGGCGTCTTTCGGGTCACCCCCGACCTCGGCACCATCAGCCTGCTCATCGACACGCTGTTCATCCCCAACGGGATCGCGTTCTCCCCGGACGAGAGCATCCTTTACATCAACGATTCGCGGCGCGGCCAAATCCTCGCCTACAATCTGCTGCCGAGCGGCATGCTGGCGCGGCAGACCGAGCGGGTGTTCGCCGATCTGCGCGGCAGCGAGCCCGGCGGCCCCGATGGCATGAAGGTGGACACCGCCGGCAACGTGTTCTGCGGCGGCTCGGGCGGCATCTACATCATGGACCCGAGCGGCAAGAAGCTCGGCCGCATCGTCCACGGCCAGCCCCAGACCACCAACATGGCGTTCGGGGGCGACGACTTCAAAACCCTCTACTTCACCAGCCGCACAACCTTGAACGCGGTCAAAGTGAAGATCGCCGGCTGCCCGGTTCCGGCGGTGAAAAAGAGCTGAGCCGGGGCCGCGCGGGCCACGCGCTCCTATCGCCGCAGGGGTGTTTCCAAGCCCCCGGGCTTGGACTACCCTCCCGGCCAGTTCCAGTCACGGCCTCTTACCCCCGTGTCCGGCGGAGCTTGCGCGCTGGCGCGATCCGCCTCTCGACTGCGCCATACCAGGGAGAAATGCACCCATGGCACGTATGACCCTCGACGTTAACGGCAGTTCCCATACGATCGACGCCGATCCGGACATGCCGCTGCTCTATGCCTTGCGCAACGATCTCGGCCTCAACAATCCGCACTTCGGCTGCGGGCTCGCCCAATGCGGCGCCTGCACGGTGCATATCGACGGCGAGGCGGTTCGCTCCTGCGTGACCCCGCTGTCCGCGGTCGGCGCCCGCAAGGTGGTGACCCTGGCCGGGCTCGGCACGCCCGAGAAGCCGCACCCGATCCAGAAGGCCTATGTGGAGGAAGAGGTGCCGCAATGCGGCTACTGCATCAACGGCTGGCTGATGACGGCGGCCGCGCTGCTCAACCGCAACAAGAAGCCGAGCGATGCCCAGATCAAGGAGGCGCTGACCGGCCTCAAGTGCCGCTGCGGCACCCATATGGGCATCATGCGCGCGGTCAAGCGCGCGTCCGAGATGATGGGCTGAGGGAGGCGAACATGACCAAGATCGAAAAAGCTTCGACGTTCTCCCGCCGCACCCTCCTGCAGGCCGGCGGCGCCTTCGTGGTGTCGGTCGGCATGCCGATCGGGCTCGACACAGTGCTCGGCATCGATCAAGCGCGGGCGCAAGGTGCCCGTCCGCCCGTCACCCCGGACCAGCTCTCCTCCTACATCGCGGTCAATGCGGACGGCTCGGTCTCCGCCTTCTTCGGCAAGACCGATTCGGCGCAAGGCCTCTACACCGGCATCGGCCAGATCGTGGCCGAGGAGCTCGACGTTCCGTTCAAGCGCGTCACCGTGATCATGGGCAACACCGCCACCAGCGTGAACCAGGGCGGCGCCTCGGGCTCGACCGGCATCCAGCTGGGCGGCAAGCAGATGCGCATGGCGGCCGCGGAAGCGCGGCGCGTGCTGGTCGAGATGGCGGCCGCCAAGCTCGGCGTGCCGGCCGACAAGCTCACCGTCAGCGACGGGGTGATCAGCGACGGCACCAGCAAGACCAGCTATGCGGAGCTGATCGGCGGGCGTTACTTCAACGTCACGCTCGACTGGAACAAGGAGACGGCAACACCCTCTACGCGCCCGGCAAGGCGCAGCCCAAGAAGCCGAGCGAGTACAAGATCGTCGGCCAGCCGCTCAAGCGCGAGGACATCGCGCCCAAAGTCTATTGCCAGGAGGACTTCGTCACCGACGTCAAGGTGCCCGGCATGGTGCACGGCCGCATGATCCGGCCGCCGGTCGCGGGCGCCAGCCCGATGCGCGTCGACGAGAGCTCGGTCAAGGACATCCCGGGCGTCAAGATCGTGCACGAGAAGGACTTCCTCGGCATCGTGGCCGACACCGAGTGGAACGCCATCAAGGCGGCGCAGATGCTCAAGGTCGAATGGACGCAGCCGCAAGCCGCCGTTCCTCGACAATGCCGGCTCGATCTACGACCACATCCGCAAGGCGCCGGTGCGCAAGCGCGAGGTGGAGAAGCAGAACGGCAATGTGGACGAAGCCTTCAAGACCGCCGCGCGGGTGATCGAGGCCGAGTACGAATGGCCGTTCCAGTCGCATTCCAGCATGGGGCCGGGCTGCGGCGTCGTGGAGATCAAGGGCGATCAAGCCACGGTGTGGACCGGCTCGCCCAAGCCGCACTTCTGCCGCGACGGCGTGGCCGCGATCCTCAACATGCCACCCGAGAAGGTCGAAGCCCGTTCCATGGCGGGCGCCGGCAGCTACGGCCGCAACGATGCCGGCGATTCCTGCATGGACGCCGCCGTGCTGGCGCGCGCGGTCGGCAAGCCGGTGCGGGTGCAGTATTCCCGCGCCGACGGTACCGGCTGGGACCCGAAGGGCCCGGCCTCGATCCATCGGGCGCGGGCGGCGATCGATGCCTCCGGCAAGGTCATCGCCTACGAATACTCCAGCAAAGGGTTCTCCCGCGTCGACGTCGACACCAACGAGAGCAAGCCGTGGAACGTGCTGGCCGGGCACTTTCTGGGCGTGCCGCTGAAGTCGGGCGACGGCTTCGGGGTGCCGGCCGAGTCCTACGTGTTCGACAACAAGCGGGTCTCCTGGGAGACCATCGCGCCGCTGCTCGACCGCGCCTCGCCGCTGCGCACCTCGCATCTGCGCGACCCGGTCGGCCCGCAGATCCATTTCGCGAGCGAATCCTTCATCGACGAGGTGGCCTCCGCGCTCGCGGTCGATCCGGTCGAGTTCCGCCTGCGCTACATCAAGGATGCGCGCGACACCGCGCTCATCAAGGCGGCGGCCGAGAAGGCCGGCTGGCAGTCGCGGCCCTCGCCGCGGCGCGACCAGACCGGCAGCACCGTGAGCGGGCGCGGCATCGCCTATTCGCAGCGCAACGGCACCCGCGTGGCGGTGATCGCCGAGGTCGACGTCGACCGCACCACCGGCAAGATCTGGGCCCGCAAGTTCACGGTCGCCCATGACTGCGGGCAGATCATCAACCCGCATACGCTCGCCCAGACCATCGAGGGCAACGTCATCCAGGGCACCAGCCGCACGCTCTGGGAGCAGGTCGCCTTCGACCGCAAGAACGTGACCAGCGTGGACTGGGCCACCTATCCGATCCTCGACATCACCGAGACGCCGGAGAAGATCGACGTGGTGCTGCTCAACCACCCGAACATCCCGCCCTCCGGCGCCGGCGAGCCGTCGAGCCGGCCGATCGCGGCCGCCATCGCCAACGCCATCTTCGACGCGACCGGGGTGCGGCTGCGCCGCGTGCCGTTCTCGCCCGACAAGGTGAAGGCGGCGTTCTCGTAAGGCGCGGTACGGATGCAGTGATTAAAGGGGCCGGCCGGAACGGGCCGGCCCTTTTTAGTGTAGGATGGGTTGAGCTCTTGCGAAACCCATCGAGCGCCGCTGATGGGTTTCGCATAGACGGGCGTAAACGCCCTAATGCGCTCAACCCATCCTACAAACAACAAACTTTGGGCAGGGGGAATTCGCCAGTGAAGCAAGTCGAGGTCGCGGTCATCGGTACCGGTTGGTGCGGCGGCATTCGCTCGGAGACGCTGTCGCGCTCCGCGCTGGTGGACAAGCTGCATGTCTGCGAGATTCGGCCCGACCGGCTCAAGGAGGTGCAGGCGCTCACCCGCGCCGCCCATGCCACGCTCGATTATCAGGACATCGTCAAGAACCCGGCGATCTCGGTAGTCTATATCTGCACCACGCCGGAGCCCACCCACTTCCCGATCGCGCGCGACTGCCTCAAGGCCGGCAAGCATGTGCTCCTGGAGAAGCCGATCGCCATGGAGCTGTGGGAGGCCGACGAGCTGATCGCGCTGGCACGGCGCGGCGGGCTCAAGTTCACCATCGGCTACTCGCAGCGCTTCAACACCAAGTTCGCCTTCGCGAAGAAGAAGATCGTCGACGGCACCATCGGCAAGCCGGTGTCCGTGATGGTGAGCCGCCATCTCTCGCGCAATCTCGGCAAGAAGATCGCCGGCCGGGTCAAGCTCTCGCCGGCCGCGATGGAATCGACCCACGATCTCGATTTCGTGTTCTGGCTGCTTGGAGCCCGCCAAGCCGGTGCGGGTCTATTCGCAGGGCGCCTACGGCTACATGCAGCCGCTCAACGGCTCCTATGATTGCATGTGGACCACCGTGACCATGGACACCGGCCTCGTCGTGGTGGTGGGCGGCGGCTGGAACCTGCCGCCGAGCTATCCCAATTATTGCGCCACCTGGGTCGAGATCACCGGCACCGACGGCGCCTTGGTGCTGGACGACACCCACCGCGACGTCTGGCTCAACACGGTGCAGGATGGGACGCGGTTTCCGCTCTCCACCATGCCGGGCGAGCAGGTCGACCATGTGTTCGCCGGCCAGATGGGGCCGGAGACCATCCATTTCCTGGAGTCCTGCCTGCTCGACCGGCCCGTCATGGTGACGCCTGAAAGCGCCCGCATGGTGATGGAGACCTACACGGCTGCCGATTTGTCGGCCGAGCGCAACGAGCCGGTCGATCTTCCGCTTTCCAACGAGGCGCTCGCCGCGATCGCCGACATGAAGGGAGGCAAGCAATGACACGCCAAACAGTGACGGGCCGAATGAGCCGAGCCGCACTGGCTCTGTCGACGCTGCTCGCAGCAGCCGCGCCGGCCGCCGCCCAGCAGAACGTCGCCGACTTCTACAAGGGCAAGACCATCCGCATCATCGTCGGGGTCGGGGTCGGCTCGGGCTACGATCTCAACGCCCGCGTGCTCGCCCGCACCCTGCCGTCGCATATCCCGGGCAACCCGACCGTGATCGTGCAGAACCAGCCCGGCGCCGGCAGCCTCGCCATGACCAATGCGCTCTACAACAACGGGCCGTTCGACGGCACCGTGATCGGGGCCTCGTTCAACGGCATGCCGACCACGCCGCTGCTGGAGCCGGCCGGCGCCCGCTTCGATGCCAACAAGCTCAATTGGCTCGGCAGCACCAACCGCGAGACCCAGATCACCTATGTGTGGCACACCGCGCCGGTGCAGAAGCTCGCCGACCTCTACACCACCGAGCTGATCGTGGGGGCCCAGGCGCCCGGCTCGACCCAGTATGATTTCCCGATCCTGCTCAATCATCTGTTCGGTACCAAGTTCAAGGTCGTGACCGGCTACGAGAGCACGCCCAAGATTCATCTGGCGATGGAGAGCGGCGAGGTGCAGGGCAACGGCGCCACCAACTGGTCGACCGTGAAGGCGCTCAACTCGAATTGGCTGACCGAGAAGAAGATCCGCATCATCGTGCAATGGGGCCTGAAGAAGAATCCCGAGCTGCCCGACGTGCCGCTGGTCATGGACCTCGCCAAGACGCCGTCCGACCGCCAGGCGCTCGAGCTCGCACTGGCGCGGCTCGAGTTCGGCCGGCCGTTCTTCCTGCCCCCGAACGTGCCGCCGGAGCGGGTCGAGGCGCTGCGCCGCGCCTTCGACGCCACCATGAAGGACCCGGCGTTCCTGGCCGACGCCGACAAATCCAAGATCGAGGTCGACGCGCTGACCGGCGAGCAGGTCGCCGCGCTGGTCGAGCAGGTGTCCAGGACGCCGGCCGACACGGTCGCTCGGGTGCGGGCAGCGATGGAGAATAAGTGATATCTTGCAGCGTCAAGGGAGGATCGCTCGATGAGGAAATCAACACGCAAGTCCATTTTCGGCACCATCGCCTGCGCGGCCCTCATGGCGACGGGCGTCGCGGCGTCAGCGCAGACGCCACTCAAGGTCATCGTCTTTCCGACCTTGGCCAACCTGGCGCAGTACGCGGCCTTGTCGCAAGGCTACTACAGCAAGCGCGGCCTCGCGGTCGATCTGATCGGCACGCCCAATTCCGACGAGACCAGAGACGGTCTGGCGCAGGGTCGCTACCAGATTGCCCATGGGGGCGTCGACAACGCGGTGGCGCAGGCCGAGACCGACAAGGTCGACCTGTTCGTCTTCATCGGCGGCAACAATGGATTCAACAGCCTCATCGTTCAGCCGGACATCCGCTCCTATGATGACCTGCGCGGCAAGACCATGGCGGTCAACTCGCCGGTTACCGCCTTTGCGATCCTGATGTACAAGATGCTCGACGTGAAGGGTCTCAAGCGCGGCGACTTCACGGTCAAGGCGGTCGGCGGCAGCCCGCAGCGCTTTCAGGCCCTGAGCAAAGACAAGACTTATGCGGCCGCCATATTGCCTCCACCATTCACGCTCCAGGCACAGGACGCCGGGCTCAAGGACCTGGGCACCGCGATCGACATAGTCGGCCCCTATCAATCGGATGCCGGATGGGTGCTGCGCTCATGGGCCAAGGCCAACGAAGACACGCTGGTGCGCTACATCCAGGCGAACATCGAGGGCATTCGCTTTGCGCTCAATCCGGCGAACAAGACCGCGATGGTGGGGATCCTGTCCGAGCGCCTCAAGCTGCCGCCGGACATCGCGGCGCGATCGCTGCAGCTCGTCCTCGACCAGAAAGGTTTCGCCACGGACGGCAAGTTCGACATGGAAGGCTTTCGCAACGTCCTGAAGCTGCGCGCCGAAATGCTCGGCACCTGGGGCGGAATCCCGCCGGCGCCGGAGAAGTATCTCGACCTATCCTATTATCAGCGTGCGCTGGCGGGTCTTTGAGACGGCCGACGAGACCGCAATGGTTCGAATGAAACGTCGAGACTTCATCGCGGGGCTCGCAAGTGTGGCGACCTGGCCGCTGACGGCACGAACGCAACCCGCTCGGCACTACCGGATCGGCGTGCTGGACACCTCGGCCCGGCAGGTGAACGGCAATTTCAAGGTGCTGCAGCAGGCCCTGCAGGGGCTCGGCTACGTGGAAGGCCAGAACCTGAGCTTCGAATATCGCTCGGCGGATGGCCGCAACGAGAGCTTCCCGGCACTCGCCGGCGAGCTTGCGCGCCTCGAGGTCGATGTGATCGTGACGCGCGGAACGCCCGCGGCGCTCGCCGCCAAGGTCGCGACCGCGAGCATTCCGGTGGTAATGGCGGCGGTCGGCGAGCCGGCGACAATCGTGCGCGGCACCAGCAACCTGACGGGCTTCGGCGCCATCCTGGAAGGCGCCGAGCGGAGGCGGCTCGAAGCCCTCCGGGACCTGCTGCCCAAGGTCGCCCGCATCGCGGCGCTCATGAACCTGTCCAATCCGTCGCGGGTGGCAGAGTGGAACGAGATCGAGGCCGGCGCCCGCGCGCTCGGGATCGCGAGCCAGGTGCTGGACACCAGGACGCTCGCCGACATCGAGCGCTCGTTCGAGGCTGCCGCAAATCAGCATCTCGACGCGGTCGTGGTCGGCAGCGACACCATCATGCAGGCGAACCAGAAACGCGTGATTGCGCTTGCGGCCGCGCATCGGCTCCCCGCCATCTACACGTTCCGCGACTATGTGGATGCCGGCGGGCTGGTCTCCTACGGGGTGAGCCTGCCGGATCTGTTCCGCCGTGCCGCGGTGTCGGTCGACAAGATTCTCAAAGGCGCGCGGCCGGCGGATCTGCCGGTCGAGCAGGCGACCGGCACCGAGCTGGTGGTCAATATCAGGGCCGCCAAGGCGCTGGGCCTCGCCATCCCGGCGAATTTCCTCGCCCGTGCCGAGCAAGTAACCGAATAGCAATCACCCACCGGGATTTGCCGATGCATGGGTCCCTGCTCGCCGCGCTGGGCGTCCCTCTGGTCGCCATGCTGGTCGGTGTCGACCTCATGCGCACCCTGCAAACGGGACGCGCCCGCGGCCGCACCGGCACCATCACCAAGGGGCATCAGTCCGAGCGATATTGGCGCTACGTCTACATGAGCTGCGGTTTCCTGGCGCTTTGTGCCGCGGCTCTGCTGTGGATCATGATCTCGCCGGAAACGTTCGAGCACTGAATACGCGACCGCAACCGCGATCTTGCTTGCTACCCGGCCGGAGCCTTCGGGTCCGGCTGGAGCGGCAAGAGCTGGACGCGTTCCCGCCGCGCCAGCCTGGGTACCGCTTGACCGAGCACCAGGCTCTTGAAGTGGTCGGTTTGTTGATGGGCCTGGAACGCGCTTTCATCGGTGTACAGCTCGTAGAGAAAGAACACGCGCTCGTTTTCGGGCGACCGGTGCGGCCAGAACAGCAGCGTGCCAGGCTCGGCTTTCACCGCGTCTGCCATGCGGCGCAGGACTTCCGCAACGACCTCGGCTTCTCCCTCCTTGGCTTCCCATGTCACCGCCAAGGCAAGACGGCCGGCGACGGGCGCGGAGCCTTGGGTGAGCGTGCTTGCCGCGGAATTCATCAGAACCTCCTTCGTTTCGCGATGCCAGCCGGTAATGTGACGGCGCGAAGGGAATGAATCCACCTTGATCGCTACGGTCGAATCCGAAGCGTGCGGCGCGAACGCGATTCCGTCCTGGTCGCTCACGAGGTGGCGTCGAGCCGCGACCAAGCTCAAGCCGCGACCGGCAATGCGATTGCGAAGGTTTCGGCGAGGCCGCACCGGCCCTGCGGCGAGATTTTCAGCGCGCGCGTGTCGCGCACCCGGGCGACCCAGCCGAGGTCGAAGCAGCGCGCCGCCAGCGCCGCGCCGACCGCGCCCGCGAGATGCGGCCGCCGCTCGCTCCAATCCAGGCAGGGGCGGCAGAACGCCCGATGGCCCCGAGCGATGCGACGCATGTCCAGCCCGAAACCGAGCAGGAACTCCTCGCCGGCGGGCGTCACCATGCCGCCGTCCTCGGTCAGCACCAGGTGATCGCGGGCCATGAGGGCGTCCGCCAAGGCGACGCCGAGCCGGCCCGCCAGATGATCGTAGCAGGTGCGCGCCGTCCGCAGCTCCTCGTCGCCCCGCCAGCGCGGCCGATACCGCGACGGCCCGTCGGCGGCGACCGACATGATGCCCTCGAGCATCCGGCCGACCTGCGGGGAGGCCAGCCGGTAGTAGCAATGCCGCCCTTGCTTGGTGAGCGCCAAGAGCCGCGCCTGCGTCAGCTTGGCGAGGTGGCCGCTGGTCGTCTGCGGCGAGACCCCGGCCGCATAGGCGAGCTCGCTCGCCGTGAGCGCACGGCCGTCGAGCAACGCCATCAGCACGTTGGCGCGCGCCGGATTGCCGACCAGAGCCGCGACTTCGGACATGGATGAAGCGCCGAGCATGCCCGAAAGATAAGATCGGGCCGGAGAGATGTCATCCGCCGACAGTTCGGAATTCGCCGAAGTGACCGGGACGGACAATCGCGCGCCGCAACCCCATTTCCCGTGCGCACGGCACCGACCGATCCCCCGAGGGGCGAGTCACAAGAGGAGTACACCATGTTCGCCGTCATCTTCGTGGTCCAACCCAAGCAGGAACGATGGAACGACTATCTGGAGCTGGCGAAATATCTCAAGCCCAAGCTCGAGGCGATCGACGGATTCATCGACAACGAGCGGTTCGAAAGCAAACGGACGCCCGGCCGCCTGCTGTCGCTGTCGACCTGGCGCGACGAGAAGTCCGTGGTCCGCTGGCGTGCCCAGGGCGAGCATTATGGGGTGCAGCAGAAGGGACGGATCGAGATATTCGAGGACTACCACCTGCGGGTGGGCGAGATCATCCACGATACCGATCCGCCCGTCGGCTTGACCATCGCGGCGCATCGGCTGGATGGCACCGAGAGCGGAACCGCGAAAGTCGCGACCATCACGGAGGTTACGCCGGAGGCGGAAAGCGATGCCGCCGGGAGCCCCGACATGCTGCCGGCTCGCCTCGGTCTCGACCCTCGCCGCGACGGTCTCGTCAACTCCGAAACGTTCGAGAGCATCTACAATCCGGGCAAGCTGTTGCTTCTGGGGCTCTGGCGGGACGTCGACGCCGCGACGAGCTGGCGGCCGGCCCAAGCGGCGCCCGCTGGTAAGCTGCGGCACCGGCAGGTCCGCGTCATTCGCGACTACGGCATGTTCGACCGCCGCGAGGCGCCGCAATATTATCGCGCGGTCGAGCCGCCCCGCCGCCCCATGGCATGCGATTAGGTCGAGCGAGGGGCGTTTCTCCGGACCAGGGAACGTGGCAGACAGTGACGTGAACATGGTGACATGATGCCGCCAACCTGAATCCAGGAACATGAATCGCACGGAACGCCTCTTCGCGCTCATGGACGCGCTGCGCCGTCATCGCCGGCCGGTGACGGCGGCGAGCTTGGCGGACGAGCTCTCGGTATCGCTGCGCACGATCTATCGCGACGTCCAGGTTCTGGTCGGGCTCGGGGCGCCGATCGATGGCGAAGCCGGGCTCGGATACCTGTTGCGGCCGGGCTTCTTCCTGCCGCCGTTGATGTTCAGCGAGGACGAGCTGGAGGCCCTGGTGCTGGGTATCCGATGGGTCGCCCGCCAGCGCGATGCCGCGCTGACGCAGGCTGCCTCGAACGCGCTCGCCAAGATCGCGGCCGCCTCGCCCAAGGATTTGCGCGACGCGATGGCCAACACGGGCCTGTGGGTGGCGACGGTCGAAGGCGCCGGCACCGCGGTGGACGTCAGGCTGGTGCGCGAGGCCATCCGTCGCGAGCAGAAGCTGCAAATCGCCTATGTGGCGGAGACCGGCGCGCCGACCGAGCGCGCGATCTGGCCGATCGCCATGGCGTTCTATGAGCGCCGGCAGACGGTTGCGGCCTGGTGCGAGCTACGCGGAGCCTTCCGGCATTTCCGCACCGACCGGATTACCGCCCTCGCGGCGACCGGGCAACGCTATCCCCGGCGCCGCACCGAGCTCGTCAAGGCTTGGCGTCGTGAGATGAACTTCTCCGAATAGGCTGCTGACACAAGCTGTCAGCAGGGTGGCGCATAACTTGGGCGGCGCCGGTTTGCGGCGCGTCCAAAGGAGCCACCCGTGACCATCCACCCCCTCCGGATCGAAGCCCCCCAAACCGCCCTGGACGTCACTCCGGCGCCGGCGCCGGTTGCATCGGACGAGGTACTGATCGAGCGGATCGCCGCCGGCGACAAGCTGGCCATGCGGGCGCTGTTCGCGCGCCATCACTTGCGCATCTACCGGTTCGCGCTGCGCTTCGTTTCCGACCCGCAACTGGCGGAGGATCTGGTCAGCGAGGTATTTCTCGACGTTTGGCGTCACGCAGCCAAGTTCGAGGCGCGGTCGGCGGCTGCGACCTGGCTGTTGGCGATCGCGCGCCTCAAGGCGCTATCCTCGCTGCGGCGCCGGCGCCAGACGCAACTCGACGACGCCACGGCGGCCGCGATCGAGGACCCTCGGGACGATCCGGAGGTCGCGGTCTGCAAGCAGCAGCAAGGCGATATCCTGCGGGATTGCCTGGCGCGGATTTCGCCCGATCACCGGGAGATCGTCGATCTCGTCTACTATCAGGGAATGGCGATCGGCGAGGTCGCCGAGATCGTCGGCATCCCCGAGGGCACCGTGAAGACGCGCATGCTCCACGCGCGCCGGCAATTGTCGGTGCTGCTCAGGGCGGCAGGCGTGGATCGAAGTCGGCCATAAAGGCCTCGGAAAGCCCAATCGCGATCAACCATCACTTCAGGAGCAAGCAACATGAGTCTCAAGACCTATCGGGGCAGCTGCCATTGCGGCACGATCCGCTACGAGGCCGATATCGACCTGAGCGCCGGTACCAGCAAGTGCAACTGCTCGATCTGCGCCAAGACGAGGTATTGGGGCGTTCTCATCAAGCCCGCGGCGTTTCGGATGGTCGCCGGCGAGGACGCATTGTCGGACTACCAGTTCGGCGGCAAGATCGGCCACAATCTGTTCTGCAGGCATTGCGGCATCCGTTCGTTCAGCCGCGGCCACCTCGACGTCCTGGGCGGCGATTTCTATTCGATCAACGTTGCGTGTCTCGACAACGCGGACGACAGCGAGCTCGCCGGCGCGCCGGTTCGCTTCATGGATGGACGCAACAACAATTGGTATTCGCCGCCGGCGGAGACGCGGCATCTATGAGCATCCGGGCACCGGGCAGGACGCCGAAATCGGGGGCAAAACCGTGCGTGGCATGCTAGCTTTCAGGCCGGCCATCACCATGGGAGGCGTGCCATGCGCTCGACCGGTAAGCTCGCGCTATACTCGTTGCTGGGTCTGCTCGTGCCGCTCGCCTGCCAGGCGGCGAGCGACGAGCAGAAGGAGTTCGCCTTCGGCGTGGTCGAGCGTAATGCGGTGCCGATGGCGAAAATCGGCGACTCGATCTACTACTTCGCCGAGCTCGGCATGCAGGAATTCGAGAGCACCCGGCTCATCAAGGACGTGCTCGAATCCGGCGGCTTCACCGTCCAGCTCGGCGCCGCCGGGATGCCGACCAATCTGTGGGCGCGATGGGGCAGCGGCCATCCGGCCATCGCCATCGTCAGCGAGATCGATGCGCTGCCGGAAGGCTCGCAGACCCCGATGGAGCTCGCCCGCAAGCCGCTGGTGCCGGGCGCGCCCGGCCACATGGAAGGGCACAACACCCATGGCGGCCTTGCCAGCGCCGCCGCCTTCGCGGTGAAAGAGACGATGATGCGCTACGGCATCCCGGGCAGCGTGATCGTCTCGCTCGGCCCCGCCGAGGAGCAGCTGATCAGCCGGCCCTACATCGTGCGCGCCGGCTATTTCAAGGATGTCGATGCGATCATCTATCTGCACATCGGCGACCAGATGGCGACCGGCTATGGCCTCGCCAACTACGCCTCGATCAGCGCCAACTTCACCTTCCACGGCAAGACCGCGCATGCCGCGGTCGACCCGTGGGACGCCAAGGACGCGCTCGACGCCAACCAGCTGATGGATGTGGGGGTCGCCTATCTGCGCCAGCAGCTGCATCCGACCTATCGGCTGCACCGCGTCGTCACCAATGGCGGCATCCAGCCGAACGTGATCCCGGATCTGGCCCAGACCTGGTGGTGGGTGCGCGACGCCAACATGCCGGACGCCGTGCAGACCTTCGAGAAGCTGGTCAATGTCGCCAAGGGCGCGGCGCTGATGACCGGCACCACCCAGGAATTCCAGATCATCGCGGCCGGCTGGCCGCAGCTCGGCATGAAGGCGATCGCCGAGGCGGTGCAAGGCAACATCGACAAGGTCGGCATGCCGCGCTGGAGCGAGGACGAGCAGCGCTTCGCCCGCGAGTTCCAGAAATCCGCCGGCCGGCCGGAGGTGGGGCTCAAGACCGCCGTCACCCCGCTTGGCGGGCGGCCGCAGGGCTATGCCTCCAACGACAACGGCGACGTGTCCTGGACCGTGCCGGCCGGCCTGCTGGCATTTCCCTCGATCGTGCCGGGCATCACCATTCACGAATGGCATGCCGCCATCACGCCGACCAGCACCATCGCCCACAAGGGCATGACGGCCGGCGCCAAGGTGCTGGCCGCCTCGGTCCTCGACCTCATGACCCGCCCCGACATCCTGCAGCGAGCGCGGCTCGAGTTCGATGCGCAGCTCAAGCAGACGCCCTATTTCGCCGTGCTGCCGGCCGACGCCAAGCCGCCGCTCGAGCTGAACAAGGCGGTCATGGACCGCTACCGGCCCGAGATGCGCAAGTTCTATCTCGGGGAGCAGCCGCGGCTGTTTTGAGGAAACGGCTTACGCCAGCGCGCGCAAGGCTGGCCGCAGCGCCAGCGTGAGCGGCAAGACCGCGAGCACGACCAAGGCCACGACCACCAGCGTGAACGGCACGCCGGCGAGATCGCTCATCAGCCCGTAGAGCGACGGCGAGATCGCGCCCGCCCCGATGGTGCAGGTGTAGAAGATGCCGAAGGCGCGCGCCCGTCGCTCGGCCGGCACGAGCTCGGCGACCGTCCCGTACAGCACCGACGACGTCCCGTTCAGGGCTACGCCGATTGCGGGCAACAGCAGCATCGCGGCATCGATCCGCAACGGCAGGAGCGCGATGATCCCGAGCGCGGTCGCGCATTCGGTGAGCACGACAGTGCGGATGATACCGAGGCGCGCCGCGATCACCCCGCACACGAATTTGCCGGCGGCGCCGCCGGCGAACACCAGCGTGAGCGCCGTTCCGATGTCCGGCAGCGACGCGCCCTTCTGGGTCAGCAGGAACGGCAGCAGGATGAGAAAGCCCATGCGGGTGGCGCTGTCGATGATGCCGATCGAGGCGAGCGCCAGGAACCCGCGACGACCGACCTCCGGCGGCAAGTATTTCGCGGGAGGAATGTTCGGGTCGCTCGCCGCAATCCTGTCACGGTCGTGGACACCGGCCGGCAGCAACATGAGGAGCACGATCGCCACGATGCACCCGACGGCCCCGATGACGGTCGTCGCCGGCCGCCAGCTCCAGGTACTGACCAGCCACGCGGTGGCGGCCGGAAACAGCATTTTCCCGATGTCGCCGGAAAAGTTGTAGGTGCTGAGCGCGGTGCGCAATCCCGCACCCTCGAAGTTGCGCGCGATGATCGACGAGCTCAGCGGATGCTGGACGCTCGACCCGACCCCGCCGACCGCGAGGCAGGCCACCAGGCCGAAAAAGCCGCCGCTCCAGCCCGCCAGCAGATAGCCCAGCCCCGCCAATGCGGTACCGAGCGCCAGCAAGGCGCGCTCGCCCAGCCGCTCCGCCAGGAAACCGGCCGGCACCTGCAGGCTCGCCATCACGGCTGAATACGCGGTCTTGAGGAACCCGACCTGTGCCAGCGACAGCGCGAATTCGGCCTGCCAAACTGGCAACAGCACGTAGAGGAGGTCGGTATAGCCGTCGTGCAGCACATGCGCGCTCAGCGCTCCGGCGAGCGCACGCTGCCGCCCGGGGGGCCGCAGATTCGTCAACCAGGCCGTCTGGGTCATGTCGTCGCGCGCCTTGAAGGAGATTCGCGCGGCAGGGTAACGGCTGCGGCGCCGGCGTTCCAATGAAACCGTGGATGAGCTGCCATGCCGGCTTCGTCGGAATTCGGAAGCGCGACGGCGCCCAGCATGGTCTCAAATTCAAACCGCTTGCGCCCATTTTGGCCGCATGAGAGTGTCAGGCGCTGCGGATCACGGCCCGGCGAACCCTGCGAGAGTTTGTCGATGGCTGCCGGGATATAAGGATCAGCCGGGTCTCAAAGCCGAGTTGGATGCTTGGTTCGACGAAGTCCATGGCTCCTGGGCGGCGCAAATGAAAAACTATGATCCCCTCAAGCCACCCGACCCCGAGGAATGGCGGTCGCTGGATGAGCAGGAGCGCATCCAGCTGGTGGAGAACTTCCACCGGCGCGCGCGTACTCGCCTGCCGAACGCAAAGATGCACGCGGTTATCCATGCTATTGTGGAGAACCAGATCGCGCTGGGCGATGAAACTCCGGTAGAGCGTACGGTGCAACGGTTGATGTCCGAGGGCCTCGACCGGCATGATTCCATTCACGCCGTAAGTTCGGTGCTCATCCACCACATAACTGACCTGCTTGGCCAACCGGTGGCCGAATCCGGCGCGGAGCGGAACCGCCCCTACTACGCCGCTCTCGAGCAACTGACTGCCAAGAGATGGTCAGCGTCCGGCTGACTCGCCCAATCAACAATATCCAGCCCCCTCACCGTCCCCGCAGCGGCGTGAGCCCCATCTCCGCCGCCAGCCGGTCGAGCTGCACGATCAGCTCGCCCGCCATCGGCACGCCGTCCTTCGCCCGATCGGCGCGGCGGCGGCGGCGCTCCTCGCCGGGCAACCGGATGGCGTCGAAGCCCGGCAGCCTGGCGGAGCCGCGCAGGTCGCGCAGATGCCGGTCGACCTCGGCCTTAAAGCTCGCGAGCGGCAGGAAGCGGGCGATGTCGAGGGCGATGATGAAGTGGCCGGTGTCGCCGGCGCTCTTCTCGTCGGCGTTGAAGTCCACCACGTCGCGGCCGAACGAGGCGCCGTTGAGGGTGCCGGCGAGCAGGCCGAGCACCAGCGCGAGCCCGCTGCCCTTGTAGCCGCCGATCGGCAGCAACAGGCCTTCGGCGCTGCGCTCCGGATCGGTGATCGGTCCGCCGTCCCGGTTGCTCACCATCCAGCCTTCCGGCATCTGCTTGCCCTGCAGCCGGTAGTTCTTGACCGTCCCGTAGGAAGCGACCGTGGTGGCGATATCGAGCACCACCGAGGCTTCCTCGCCGGCCGGTATCGCGACCGCGAGCGGATTGGTGCCGAGCAGCGTCTCGGCGCCGCCCCATGCCGCCATGTGATTGGCGCTCGCCACCACCGAATAGATGCCGACCATGTCGTGGGCGAGCGGCAGCGCCGCATAGACCCCGGCTGCGCCCGCATGGTTGGAGCGTCGCGCCCCCACCCAGGCGACCCCGCAGGCGCGCGCGAGCTCGACCGCGGTCGCAGCCGCCTGCGCCATCACCAGATGGCCCATGCCGTTGTCGCCGTCGACCAGCGCGGTCGCCGGCGCGGTCTGGCGCACCGTGATGGCGGGCCGCGGATTGACCCCGCCGGCGCGCAGCCGGCGCACATATTGCGGCAGCCGGAACACCCCATGGGCGTCGGCGCCGGTCAGATCCGCCTCGGTCATCAGCTCCGCCACCTTGGCGGCGTCGGCAGCCGGCAAATCCATCTTGCCGAGCGCATCGCGGATGAAACCAGAAATGGCGGTGGCCGGAACTCTGGCGGCGGTGGCGATTTGGTCCATGGCGGTCCTGCTCGAAGCGCGCGGGCTCGTCCGGGCGCGGGGCGAAACGGGCGGTATTGGGCTGGGAGCTTGACGCGGGGCGAAGCCCGCGCGGCTCATGGGCGGGGGCGCACATTAGTGCAGCGAGGGCTCTGGCGCCAGCGCCGGCGCGAGGCCCGCTTGAACGGCGGCGGGAAGTGTCCTTCTATCCGTCCAAAGCTTTCATCGGAGGCCGTCATGGCGAAATATCTGTTGGTCAGCTTCAAGACCTGTCCTTGGGTGCAGCGCGCCGCAATCGTTTTGCGCGAGAAGAAGATCGAGTTCGAGCTTCGCCACATCGATCCCGACAATCGCCCCGACTGGTTCCTCGCCATCTCGCCGCACAAGAAGGTGCCGGTGCTGCGCCTCGACGACCGCATCTCGTTGTTTGAATCCAACGCCATCGCGGAGTTCCTGGACGAGACCGCGGCGCCGCGGCTGCATCCGGAGGATCCGATCGCGCGCGCCGTGAATCGGGCCTGGACCGACTATGTGCCGACCTTCGTGGCGATGGTGACCGCAGGCGCCTATGCGGACACCAAGGCCGACTACGACGCGGCGACCGCCCGCATCCCGGTGCCGTTCGAGCGGCTCGAGCGGGCGCTCGAGAAGCAGGGCAGCGGCCCGTTCTTCAACGGCGCCGGCTATTCGCTGGTCGATGCCGCCTATGCGCCGTTCCTGCAGCGCTACTTTTTCCTCGACCGGGTGCGCAAGCTCGGCCATATCGAGAATTTCCCGCGGCTCGAGGCGTGGGCGCAGGCCCTGGTGGCGCGCCCCTCGACCCACACCTTCCCGCCCACCGAGTTCGAGCAGTTTTATCGCCAGGCCATCAAGCGCCGCAACAAGTGGCTCTCCCAATTCGTCGAGGCTTCGCCGGTCGCAGCTGAATGATCTGCGGAAATCCGGGATCCGACGGAACCCGGGCCAGCCACTTGATTTAGTCGCAGTTTCTGCGGCAAACCCTATCCGCCGGGATCGGGCGAGGCTCTTGCCGGATCGACCGAGCGCGGAAACCCGACATGGATTCAAAGACCGCCGGCCGCCCGCACCAGCATCCGCGCGTCGAGGACGACGCGCTGGTGCGCGGTGCCGGCCATTTCGTCGCCGACCGGCACGAGCCGAACCAGGCCTTCGGCTGGTTCGTGCGCTCCCCGCATGCGTTTGCGCGCATCGGCGCGATCGAGCTGGAGCGCGCGCGAAACGCGCCGGGCGTGCTCGCGGTACTGACCGCGGCCGACATGCAGGCGGCCGGCGTCGGCAATGTGGGCCGTCATCCGCCGCTCGCCGGCCGCGGCGGCAAGAAGCTCGTCATCCCGCACCGGCCGGCGCTCGCGGGCGAGCGCGCCATGCATGTGGGCGAGGCGGTCGTGCTAGTGGTCGCCGAGACGCTGACGGCGGCGCAGGATGCGGCCGAGTTGGTGGCCGTGAGCTACGAGGAGCTCAAACCGGCGATCGATCTCGTCGCCGCGGTGCAGCCGGGCGCGCCGCAATTGTGGCCGGAGGCACCCGACAACGTGGCGGTGGACTGGCCCGGGCTCGCCGCCGAACCCGATGCCAACGCCCGCGAGGTCGAGCGCATCATCGCATCCGCCGTCCATGTGGCGCGCATCAAGGTCGCCAACCAACGTTTGATCGTCGCCACCATGGAGCCCCGCGGCGCGACCGCGATCTACGATGCCGCCGCCGATCTCACCACGCTGCGCACCTGCTCGCAGAGCGCCGGTACGCTGCGCGACAACATCCTGGCGATCATGAATTGGCCGAAGCAGCGGCTGCGGGTGATCACCGAGGATGTGGGCGGCGCCTTCGGCCTCAAGACCGGCGCCTATCCGGAATATCTCGCCGTGATGGTGGCGGCGCGCGTCACCGGACGGCCGGTGCACTGGATGTCGAGCCGCTCGGAGGCGTTCCTCAGCGACAACCAGGGCCGCGACACCTTCACGGAAGCCGAGCTCGCGCTGGACGCCAAGGGCCGCTTCCTGGCGCTGCGCATCCGCCACCTCGCCAGCATGGGGGCCTATATCGGCTCGGTCGGCGCCAACATCCAGACGCAGAATTTCACCCGCTGCTTCCCCGGCATGTACGACATCAAGCATCTGGACGTGAGCGTGCGCTGCGTGTTCACCAACACCACCCCGACCGCGCCCTATCGCGGGGCCGGCCGCCCGGAGGCCAACTATGCGATCGAACGCGTGGTCGAGGAAGCCGCGCGGGCAACCGGCATCGACGCCGATCAAGCTGCGCCGTCGCAATTTCATCAAGGCTTCGGCGATGCCCTACCGCACCGCCATCGGCACCACCTTCGACAGCGGCGAGTTCGAGACCGTGCTGGACAAGGCGCTGGCGCTCGCCGACGTCGACGGCTTCAAGCGGCGACGGCGCGAGGCCGGCAAGCGCGGCAAGTATCGCGGGCTCGGCGTGTCCTGCATGCTCGAGCATGCCGGCGGCGCCCCGATCGAAGGCGCGGCGGTCTGCTTCACGGCCGATGCGGCCGGCGGCCAGCGCATTGTGCTGGCCCTCAACGTGCAGTCGACCGGCCAGGGTCATGCCACGGTGTTTCCGCGGCTGGCGGCCGAGAGGCTCGGCATTCCGGTCGAGAAGATCCATCACCAGCACGGCGACTCGGCGCTCGAGATCCCGGGCTTCGCCTCGGTCGCGTCGCGCTCGGCGATGACCGCCGGCAGCGCCGTGGTGGCGACGCTCGACGCCATGCTGGCCAAGGGCAAGACCATCGCGGCGAGCGTGCTCGAGGCCGCGGAGGGCGACATCGCCTACGAGGCCGGCGCATTCCGGGTGGTGGGCACCGACCGGCGCATCGCGCTGTTCGAGCTCGCGGGGCGCGCCGCCAGAGATGAAGGCGCGCGGCGAAATCCCCGAGAGCCTCGACACCCGAGCCAAGACCGATACCCCGACCACCTATCCCAACGGCTGCCATATCGCCGAGGTCGAGATCGATCCGGAGACCGGAGAGGTCACGGTGGTCGCCTATGCGGCGGTCGACGATTGCGGCAACGTGCTCGACCACATGATCGTGGAAGGGCAGCTGCATGGCGCGCTGGCGCAGGGGCTCGGCCAAGCCATGATGGAGACCGCGGTCTACGACCCCGACGGCGGCCAGCTCGTCACCGGCTCGTTCATGGATTACGCCATGCCGCGCGCGCAGGACATGCCGCCCGTGCGCGACGCGCTCCATGTGGTGCCGGCCACCACCAATCCGCTCGGCGTCAAGGGCGCGGGCGAAGCCGCCACCACGGCGGCGATCGCCGCCGTCATGAACGCGATCGCCGACGCGGTGCCGGGCGGCGGCGCCGACCGGCTCGCCATGCCGGCGACGCCGGAAAAGGTGTGGGCGGCGTGCCGCGCCGACGGCTGACCGGGGCCTTTGGTCGCAGGCGATCGCTGGCAGGCCGCGATCGTTAAGGTTTGGTAGAAGGGGTGGCCGCGAAGGCACCGATTTCGCTTGCCGGAAGGGCGTTTCCCGCCGATACTGAGGCTGGCGAATTGGCACGTTTGACGCAGTCCAAAATCAGATTCAGGGCCTCTGGACGATGCGCGCGGCGGGCCGGCTGGGCACAGCAAACAGCTCAGCAAATCATGTCCCGTACCAGACCATGAAAACCGCACAGCTTGGGAGAGAAATTATGCGACTGAAGCAACTTTCGCTTTTGGCGAGCGCCAGCCTGTTCGGCATGCTGGTCCATGCCGGACTGTCCACCAGCGCACTGGCGCAGGCCGCCGCGGCTTTGACCGGAACCGTGACCTCGGCCGAGGAAGGCCCGATGGAGGGCGTGCTGGTCAGCGCCAAGAAGGACGGCTCGACCATCACGGTCACGGTGGTCACCGACGACAAGGGCGAATACAGCTTCCCGGCCGACCGGCTCGACCGCCGGCCATTACGCCATCGCCACCCGGGCGATCGGCTACGACCTCGACGGTCCCAAGGCGGTCGATATCGCGGCCGGCGGCGCCAAGGCCGACATCAAGCTCGTCAAGACCAAGAACCTGGTCAACCAGCTCTCCAACGCCGAATGGCTGTTGAGCGCGCCCGGCCCCGACAATCTCAAGACCAACATGGGCGCCTGCGTGAGCTGCCACACGCTGCAGCGCGTCTTCGCCTCGACCCACGATCGCCGAGGAGTTCAAGCGGCTGTTCAAGCGCATGGGCGGCTACTCGCCGGGCAGCACGCCGACGCATCCGCAGCCGCTGCTGCCGGGGCCGCGCGCCGACCGCGCGCCGATACCGGCGCAGCAGTTCGATGCCCAGTCGGCCTGGCTCGCCAGCGTCAACCTGAGCACGACCGACCACTGGGCGTTCGACCTCAAGACGCTGCCGCGGCCCAAGGGCGCGTCCACCAAGGTCATCATCACCGAATACGATCTGCCGCGCAAAGAGGCGCAGCCCCACGACGTGATCGTCGATCAGGACGGCAGGTCTGGTACTCGGACTTCAGCAACATGTTCGCCGGCGTGCTCGATCCCAAGACCGGCAAGGCGACCGACATCCCGATCCCGGTGCTCAAGCCCGAGGAGCCGAAGGGCAGCCTCGAGATCGAGCTCGAGCCCGGCCAGAAGAACGTCTGGCTCGCCCTGATGTACCAGGCCGGCGTCGCGCGGATCGACCGCAAGACCCACGAGGTGCAGACCTATCCGTTCCCGAAGGAATGGGATTCGACCACCGCGCAGGCCTCGATGGTCTCGCCGCAGCACTCCGACGTCGACGGCAAGGTGTGGACCAACAATCAAGAAGAGCACCACATGTACCGGATCGACGTGAAGACCGGGCAATACGAGAATCTGGGGCCGTCCAAGAACCCGGCCGGCAAGCAGATCTCGGCCTATGGGATGCCGACCGACAAGTACAACAACGTGTATCAGCTCGAGTTCGGCGGCACGAGCATCGGCATCCGCGACGCCAAGACCGGCATCGCCACCATCTACCAGACCCCGATCAAGAATTCCCGGCCGCGGCGCGGCCGGGTCGACGAGCAGAACCGGCTGTGGTTCGCCGAGTTCGGCGGCAACGCCATCGGGCTGTTCGATCCGCAGACGGCGGCCATCAAGGAATATCCGCTGCCGACCAAGTTCAGCCTTCCCTATGACGTGGTGCCCAACAAGGACGCCTCGCGAGGTCTGGACCGGATCGATGCTGAACGATCAGGTGGCGCGGCTCGACACCAAGACCGGGCAGGTCACCGAGTATCTGCTGCCGCGCACCGACCAACATCCGGCGCGTGTTCGTGCAGGACGACGGCCCGCGGACGGTGCTCTGGGTCGGCAGCAACCACGGCGCCTCGATCGTCAAGGTCGAGCCGCTGGACTGACGGTCTCCTCGCAGGGGCGCCCATAGCCCGTCGAAGACGGGCGTAAACGCCCTTGGTGGGCGCCCAGGGCGGCCACGAGGGCCGCCCCTACGGCGGATAAAATGGTTGCTGCGATTTGAAATGGCCGGGCTTGTCCCGGCCATTGCTTTTTCGGCTGCAGGCCCTGTCGCCCAGCGCCGAAATATGCAAATATCCGCGCAATTCATTTCGGGAATTGAAACAAATCCACCAGGGAGAGAAGACCATGCGATTCAACGCTCTGCTTGCGTCGACGAGTCTCGTGAGTGCGCTGGCCTGCCTGACCTTGGCGCCGGCCCAGGCACAGACCGCAGCCGCCCTCAGCGGTCAGGTCTCGTCGGCCGAGGAAGGCGCGATGGAAGGCGTGCTGGTCAGCGCCAAGAAGGAAGGCTCCACCATCACCACCACGGTGGTGAGCAACGACAAGGGGCAGTTCAGCTTCCCGGCCGACCGGCTCGAGCCCGGCCACTACAACATCACCATCCGGGCCGCCGGCTACAATCTGAGCGGCCCCAAGGCCGTCGATATCGGGGCCGGCGCCGCCGCGACCGCCGACGTCAAGCTGGAGAAGGCCAAGAACGTGACTGGGCCAGCTCTCCAACACGGAATGGCTGCTGAGCGCGCCCGGCGACGACAGGATCAAATCGTTCCTGCCCGACTGCGTCGGCTGCCACACCCTGCAACGCATCTTCACCTCGACGCACGACCAGGACGAGTTCAAGGCCATTTTCACCCGCATGGGCCGCTACGCGCCCGAGAGCGTCCCGACCCACCCGCAGCTGATCAAGTCCGGCGGCGCCCGCAGCGAGCGCCCGCGCGTGCCCGCCGCCATGATGGACGCCGCCGCCGACTATCTGACCAGCGTCAATCTGAGCAGCTCGGACCACGAGGGCTTCGCCGTGAAGCGGCTGCCGCGTCCCGAAGGGCCGCGCCACCCACGTGATCATCACCGAATACGATCTGCCGCGCAAGGAAGCGATGCCGCACGACGTGATCGTCGATGCGGACGGTCACGCCTGGTACTCGGACTTCGGCCACCAGTTCGTGGGCGAGCTCGATCCCAAGACCGGCAAGGTGACGGATTACGCACTGCCGCTGTTGCGCGACGACCAGCCCAAGGGCGCGCTCGACATGGAGTTCGATCCCGACGGCAATATCTGGGTCGGCATGTCGTACCAGGCCGGCGCCTCCAAGCTCGACCGCAAGACCAAGGAGGTCAAAACCTTCCCGCTGCCGGCGGAATGGGCCAACATCACCACCCAGACCAACATGGTCACGCCGACGCATATGTACGCCGACAACAAGGTGTGGATGACCGACACCGAGACCCACAATCTCTACCGGCTCGATCTCAAGACCGGGCAATGGGAGAACAAGGGCGAGGCCACCACTCCGGACGGCAAGAAGATCAGCGGCTATGGCCTGCCGACCGACAAGTACAACAACGTCTATATGTTCTCGTTCGGCGACACCCGGATCGGCACCCTCGACGCCAAGACCAACGTGGCCCAGATCTGGGCGACCCCGACGCCGCGTTCGCGCCCGCGCCGCGGCCGACTGGACGATCAGGGCCACGTCTGGTTCGCCGAATATGCCGGCAACGCCATCGGCATGTTCGATCCGGCGACGCAGAAGATCAAGGAATACAAGCTACCGACACCCTGGAGCGCACCCTATGACGTGGCGCCCACCAAGGGCGGCGCCGAGGTGTGGACCGGCTCCATGATGAGCGACCAGGTCTCGCGGCTCGACACCAAGAGCGGCGCAGGTCACGGAATATCTGCTGCCGCACACCACCAACATCCGGCGCGTATTCGTGCAGGAGACCGGCCCGCGGCCGGTGCTCTGGGTCGGCAACAATCACGGCGCCGCGATCGTCAAGGTCGAGCCGCAGGATTGATGCGATCACGCGAATGAAAAATGGCAATGGCCGGGCACAGCCCGGCCATTTGCTTTTGTGCCGCGATCAACACGGCAACTCGGAACCGACATTTTTCGGGTGCGACTAACGTCCCACTCCTCCCTAAGGAGAGACACGGTCGCACACGCCATCGCCCGCCAAGCCCTGATCAACCACCAAGAAGAGCTTCTCACGTCCCGCCAACAACATCTCATTGCGTATCGGAATCACACCATACGCATTTCTGAGAGGGGAGCCCTCATATTGACTTCCGCCCCGAATCGCCTGGATGTGCCCGCCCGCATCCAAACCGAATACGCCCTTCTGTGTCGTGAGGATCACGAGACCTGATGCGGGCAATTCAGCGACATCCGTTACAGGATTTGATTGCACATCGAACGGCAGCGGAATCTTTTTCACCGTGAGCTCCTTGGTCAGCTCGAAGACGCCCCGCTGGCTCGTCAAAAGCACCTTCTCGATCGTCGGCGCATCCAATACGCGCACGTATCTCCCGATATCATCGGCACTGGATGCTGGTATCGCTTTAACGCTTTCGCCGTCATAGACCACCAGACCTGCATTTCCGAACGTGCCGAGTTTGAGACTGGTCTCCATCAGCACCAAACCGCGAGAACGCAATTCTTTGAAAGAGCGCGGTTTACTCATTAAAAAATCGCCGCCCGGAACAGGGACAAATGAATGACCCTCCAGGCGCTCAAGCCGATTGAATACTGCATCGTTGCCACCCAAAGGAGTCAGGACAGATGATCCGACGGAATCTGGGGATCTTCCCTGTAGCGTACGCCCGTAGACAAGGTAGGACCCCGTCGCGGCACTGACGATTTCTTCGGAACCATCGATGCCGCGGTTTCCCGCGAACGCCTGAAGAGCGTAGACGCCGGCAATCCGCAAAGTAGCGCCGCTACCGGAAAATTCGATAACTGCCGTATCCTGCGCCGCGCGAATAACGGCGCGGTCGGGAGCGCTCAACTCATCGATACTCCGAATCCAATCACCGAAGGAATGATATTTGTAAGTGTATGCAGGAAATATTGCACCGTCATCGCGTCGCAATAGAATGCGACCGCCTTCTTTGCCGAGCATCATGGCACGCGCGTTTGGCAGGTCGAAAAGACTCGTGACCGCTCCCACCACGTTTTCTCCGGCGCCGGGCACGGGTTCGATCTTTCCACCGTTTACAACCATCAAGCCCTTTGTCGTTGCAAGAAAGGTCCGGTCATGTCTCGGTATGTAGATAGAACTGAGAACACGGAACTTGGCATCATGGGCGATACCCGGTGTCAGATTGAATTGCTCCTTTCCGTGGCTGACCGCGGCCCCTTCGACCGACCAACCAAGTGGGGATGGTCCATCAAAGGGCACGAAGGCGCGGTTACCATCGATCGTCCAAGCGCCGCGACGATTGCTCGGGAAAATGAGAGGGAGCGGGTTGCCAGGAAGCATGGTTACCTGGAAGACCATTCGCCATGTGACGCCGAGATCGGCACCTGTGGGCGTCCCGTTCTCGACCGGGACGAGACACAGGTCTGCGACCTGGGTTGGCGCAGTAGTAGCGGCGACGCTCCATACCAGCGCGGTCAATAGAAAAAATGGACTGACCATCCGCGCGATAAAGGTGTTCCAAAGCATACTCGGAACATTATCAGCCGGATTAGCGCAAGCAAGAGTTGGCAGGCGCTGGATCACAAAGGTCAGCGAGCGTCCGGTCGACACACGTAGGCGGATCGCTGCGGAAACCTGGCCGCTCTACGCTTGCGAAACAAACTTCCGCACCATGTACGCTTCCATGCCCTCGATGCCGCCTTCGTGGCCGTAGCCGGAATCCTTGATGCCGCCGAACGGCGTCTCGGGCGTGGAGATCGCCACGCTGTTGACCCCGACCATGCCGGCTTCGAGCGCGTCGCCGATCGCGGTCGCGGTCTGCGCCGAACCGGTGAACGCATAGGCGGCGAGACCGAACGGGAGCGAATTGGCGCGCGCCACCACCTCGTCGAAGGTCTTGAAGGTGACCACCGGGGCGATCGGGCCGAACGGCTCCTGGGTCATCAGCTTGCAGTCGTCCGGCAGGCCGGTGATCACGGTCGGCTCGAAGAAATAGCCCTGGTTGGCGCGCCGCTTGCCGCCGGTGACGACCTTGCCGCCGCGACTCTTGCTGTCGTTGACGATCGCCTCCATGGCGTCGAGCCGGCGCGCATTGGCGAGCGGCCCCATGGTGACGCCCTGCTCCAGCCCGTCGCCGAGCTTGATGGCATTGGCGAACTCGGTGAAGCGCTTGAGGAAGCGGTCATAGACCGGCTCCTGCACGTAGAAGCGCGTCGGCGAGATGCAGACCTGCCCGGCATTGCGGTACTTGAACGCCGCGATGGTATCGGCGGTCTTCTCCGGATCGGCGTCGGCGAACACCACCACCGGCGAATGGCCGCCGAGCTCCATGGTGGCCCGTTTCATCCCCTTGGCGGCGAGGCCGGCCAGGTGCTTGCCGACCGGCACCGAGCCGGTGAACGAAATCTTGCGCACCAGGTCGGAGGCGATCAGGTGCTCGGAAACCTGCGCCGGCACCCCGAACACCAGATTGACCACGCCGGCCGGCAAGCCGGCATCGACGAAGCAGCGCACCAGCTCGACGCAGCTGCCAGGCGTCTCCTCGGAAGGCTTGATGATGATCGAGCAGCCGGCGGCGAGCGCGGCGCCGATCTTGCGCGCCGGCGTCAGGGTCGGAAAATTCCAGGGCGTGAACGCCGCCACCACGCCGACCGGCTCCTGCAGCACCAGCTGGCGGGTGCCCTTGGCGCGGCCCGGGATGATGCGGCCATAGGCGCGGCGGCCCTCCTCGGCAAACCATTCGATGATGTCGGCGGTGACCAGCACCTCGACCCGCGCCTCGCCGAGCACCTTGCCCTGCTCCTGGGTCATGATGCGGGCGATCGCCTCGGCACGCTCGCGCACCAGGTCGGCGGCCTTGCGCAGCAGCTTGGCGCGGTCATAGGCCGAGGTCGCGCGCCAGACCGCCAGGCCCTTCCGCGCGGCCTCCAGCGCCTCATCGAGATCGCTCGCGCTCGCATGCGGGAGCCGCGCCAGCGGCTTCTCGGTCGCCGGATTGACGACGTCCTCGCCTTGACGGCCGTCGCCGTTGCGCCAATTGCCGCCGATATAGAGCGAGAGATCGGTATACATCTGGAACCTCGTTTGCTGGCCGCGGCCGGAGTTAGCACTAAATGCGTGGGGATTCATCCCTGTCGTGCCGGCGCTCGCGCATGGGCCGCCGTCAGGTCAGGAACGCCCCGCCATTGGCGTGGATGGTCTGCCCGTTGACGAAGCGGCCGCCCGGCCCGCACAGGAACCGCACCACCGCTGCGACGTCGCCGGGCGTGCCGTTGCCCCCGAACAGGGTGCGGTTGACCTGATGGTGCTGGGGCTCGGGCAGGCCGGGGTCGCGCGGCCGCTCGATAAGGCCGGGCGAGACGCAGTTCACCGTCACCTTGTCGGCCGCGAGATCATGCGCCAGCGCATGGGTCAGCCCGATCAGCCCGGCCTTGGCGGCGATCACATGGGCGCGGTGCTTGGAGCCGGTATGGGCGCTCAGCCCCCCGATATTGACGATGGCGCCGGCGCCGCTCTGCTTGAGCGCCGGCAGGCAGGCCTGCACGCAATGAAACGCGCCCTCCAGGATGACCGCCATGACGGCGCGCCAATCCGCGATGCTCATCGCATCGATCGCCTTCTCGTCGCGCATGGCGGCATTGTTGACCAAAATGTCGATGCGGCCGAAGCGCGCCAGCGCCGCCGCCGCCATGGCGGCGACCGCCGCCCCGTCGGTGACATCCGCAATGTGGGCGAGCGCGTTGCCGCCGCTGCCCTCGATCTCGCGCACCACCGCGTCGGCTTCGGCCCGGTTGCTGCGGGCATTGACCACCACGGCGGCGCCGCCGTCGGCGAGCGCCAGCGCGATCGCGCGCCCGATATTGCGGCCCGAGCCGGTGACGATGGCAACGCGTCCCTGCAGTTCTTTCATGGCATCTCCCATCGTCGTCTCCAACAAACCGCGACCTCATCCTGAGGAGGCCGGCTCTTGCCGGCCGTCTCGAAGGATGGATGCATGGTACTGACTTGCGGCCATCCTTCGAGACGCATCGCCGCGCGATGCTCCTCAGGATGAGGTCGAAAGGTGGCCAATCTCAACCACGTAGCGGACCGAGATCGACCGTCCCGTTGAACAGCGCGCCGGCGAGTTTCAGCGCTGCGGCGGTGCGGGCCTTGTCCCAGCCGCCATGCAGCGCGTTGAGGGCGAACTTCTCCTCGAGGTCGGCGCGGGTGAGCGGCTCGTGGGCGCCGCCGCGCAGATGCGGCTGGCGCTCCTCGATCACGCTGCCGTCGTTGAGCACCACCCGGATGTGGCCGGTGAACTCGTTCGGATACGGATTGTCCGGATCGATCCGGTAGCTCACCTTGGCGGCCAGCGCCACCACGGCGGACTCGCGCACCGCCGCGTCCGAGAAGGCGTCGAGCCCGACATTGCCGCGCACGAAGCCGGCCGCGATGCAATAGGGGCTGGAGAACTTGGCGCCATAGCCGTTGCCGGGATGCTGCTTGGCGGCGAGCGGCTCCCACAGCCGGTGCACCGTCCCCTCCGCCACCTCGCACACCATCTCCTTGATCGCATCCGGCTTGATGCCGCGCGCCGCCAGCCGCCGCGCGCAATCGATATAGGGATGGGTCATGGTGCCGCACGGATAGGGCTTGAAGGCCAGCGTCTCGGTCACCCAGCGCTCGCCGAAATCGCCGATCAGGGCGTCGTAGTCGCCCTTGGTGGTGTGGGCGAAGCCGTGAAACAGCCCGTGCACGCCCTCGAACACCGTGCGCGGGCCCGACGAAATCCTTCGCGCCCGAGCAGCGCCGCCCGCATGCCCGACTGCGCGGCCCAGCCCGGATGCAACCGCTTGGTCCAGGCGCCTTCGGCCAGATATTCGATGATGCCGCTCGCCATGGAGCCGACGATACCGAGCGCGTCGACGGTCTGGCGCGGCTGCAGCCGCAGCGCCGCCGCGACGCCGGCGGCCGCCGCCATGGCGCCGAAGATCGCGGTCGGATGGAAGCCGGCCTTGTGCACGGTCTTGGGGGCCACCAGCCCGAGCCGGCAAACCGTTTCGACCCCGACCGCGATGCCGAGGAGCGCCGCCTGCCCGTGCAGGCGGTAACGCTCGCAGGCCGCCAGCACCGCCGGCACGATCACGGCGCCGGCATGCACCGGACCGCCCTCGAAGGTGTCGTCGAAGTCCTCGCCATGGGCGGCGGTGCCGTTGACGAAGGCGGCACCGGCCGCGCTCATCGGCTGCGCATGCCCGATGGCGGTGCAGCTGCCCTCGTCGTCCCAGCCCGCGATCGCGCTCTTGACGTAGGGCTCGCGCCGCGCCGTCACGCACAGGCCGATCACGTCGATCAGCAGGTCCTCGCATTTGCGGCGCACGGATGCGGGCAGCCGCGCCGGCATCGAGCGCGGCGATCTTGCTCGCCAGGTGCTCGGCGACGGCGACGCGGGGAAGCTCAGTGTCCATGGGGGCTCAGGCGTTGCGCAGCCGCACGCCGCCGAAACCGGGAATCTGGTTGACGGCGGTGACGACCGCAAAGGTGATGATGAGCATGATGAGACCCAGCACCGCAATGGCGCCGAGGTCGCCGCTTTCGTTGAGATCGAAGATCAGGACCGAGATGACCTTGGTCTCCGAGGTGAACAGGATGATGGCGGCAGACAGCTCGCGAATGACGCCGACGAAGATGAAGCACCAGGTCGCGATCACGCTGGTGCGCAGCAGCGGCGCGGTGATGTCCCACAGGGTCCGCAGCCGGTTGGCGCCCAGGATGCGGCCGGCGTCTTCGAGGTCGGCATGCACCGAGCGGAACGCCGACTGCAGCTGCTGATAGGCCGCCGGCAGCGAGATGGTCACGAAGGCGATCAGCAGGATCCAGATGGTGCCGTAGAGCACGAACGGCGGCCTGGTGTAGCTCAGGAACAGCCCGACCCCGAGCACGATGCCCGGGATCGCGACCGGCGCGGTGGCGAGGAAGCCGAGCACGCGGTGGCCGGTGACGGCCTTGCGGGCGGTGAGATAACCGATCACCAGCGCCATGGCGGTGCCGATGGTGGCCGACAGCGTGCCGAGCAGGAACGTGTTCTTGACCGCGAGCTTGGTCGCCGACAATTCGAAGAACACGAACTCGACGTTGTGGAAGGTGAAATTGCTGAACGAGATGAATTGCGATGCCACCCGCGAGAACGCCGCATTGAACAGGGCGCCGTAGGGCAGGAACACCGGGCAGAGCAGCACCGCGAACACCAGGCCGAGCGCCAGCCAACGGCCGCGCCCGAGCTCGACCAGGCGCGGATCGCCCTGCTTGCCGGCCAGCACCGAATAGCCGCGGCGGCCCAGAATGGCATGCTCGGCGCGCAGCAGCATGACGGTGAGCACCAAGCAGCGGCAGCGAGGCCGCGGCCGCCAGCTCGAGCTTGGGCGGATATTGGAACAGGCTCCAGATCTTGGTCGTCATGGTGTGGAAGCCGGCCGGCAATGCCAGGATCGCGGGCGAGCCGAACAGGGTCATGGCCTGCAGGAAGGCGACCAGCGCGCCGGCGAGCAGCGCCGGCATGGCGAGCGGGATGGTGATGCGCCGCGCGGTCACCCAGGTGCCGCCGCCGAGGATCGCGGAGGCATCCTCGAGCTCACCCGGAATCCGGTCGAGCGTATTGGCGATCAGCACGAACACGTAGGGGAACGTGTAGCAGGAGATCACGAAGATGAGCCCGGTCAGGGTGTAGATGTTGAGCAGGTGCTCGTCCGGCGGCGCGCCGGTCAGGGCCCGCCAGGCCTTGTTGAGCAGCCCGCTGTTGGGCGCCGCCAACAGCTCCCAGGCGATCGCGCCCAGGAACGGCGGCGTCACGAACGACGCCGTCACCAGCATCCGCACCGTGCGCCGCAACGGCATGTCGGTGCGCGCCACCAGCCAGCCGATCGGCGCCGCCACCAGGCAGCAGATGAGGCTCGAGGAGGTCGCGATGATGACGGTGGTGATCAGCGGATCGAGAAAGATCGGATTGGTGGCGAGCTCGATGAAATTGGACAGCGTGAAGGCGCCGCTGCGGTCGACGAAGCTGTAATAGACCAGCCACGACATCGGCAGCAGGATCATGACGCACAGCAGCGCCGCGAACAGGATGAGGATCGGCCAGGACAGGTCGAGCCTGGCCGGCCGCCGTGCGGGGATTGCGGGCAACGCGAGGGTCACGGAATAGGCCGATGCTGGGAACGAAACAGGTGGTAAGGGCTCATCGCGGTACTGCTATCACACGCCGAAGATTTTAGCATAGCGGGTCTTGATCTCCTCGGCCTGTGCCTCGACGGCCACCGGATCGTCGGTCATGACCTTGATCTGGGCCAACGGCCGCCGCCCCGGCTTTTCCGTGACCTGAGGATGGGCGGAATGCTGGGCCGCAAAGTCGCACAGCAGCTGTTGGCCTTCGCGCGAAAAAATGTAGCTTTGCAGCAGGCGCGCCGCGTTGGGGTTGGGCGCGCCCTTGAGGATGCCGTTGGGGCACACGATGAGCGGCGACCCTTCGAGCGGATAGACCACCTCGACCGGCTTGCCGGCCTCCTTGAATTGAATGAGATTGAAGTCGTTGCCGTCCGCCATGACGTGGCGCTCGCCGAGCGCAAGCTTGTTGGGCGGATCGACCGAGGATTGGACCTGCAGGACCTTTTGCTTGGCCAACTTCTCGAAGTAGTCCCAGCCGAGCTCGCGGGCGACCTCGAAGGTGGAGGTCATGATCGTCCCGCTGTAGGCAGGATGGGCCTTGACTATCTTGTTCAGCCATCTCGGGTGGAGGAGATCCAGGAAGCCCTGGGGCGCGTCCTGCGGCTTGACCAGATCGGTATTGTAGCCGAGCGAGACCACGTAGACCCGCGACGTCGCAAAGCAACCGTCGGGATCGCGGTGCTGCGGCTCGAAATAGCGGGCGACCTCCTCCGGCACATAGGGGGCGAGCCAGCCGTTGCGTTTCCAGGCGATGAAATGCGAGGCATCCGAGGCATTGATCACATCCACCGCGAAGATGTTGGCGGCATATTCCTGGGCGAGGCGCTGAAACTGCCGCTCCGAGCCGGTGCGCTCGATCCGCACCGCGATCCCCGGATATTTTGCCTCGAAGCCGCGTGCGACCCGCTCGGAAACCGGCAGGTCCATGGCCGCATACCAGACCACCTTGCCTTCTTTCCTGGCCGCTTCGATCAGCGCGGGCGTCACCGGGGTCGCTTCGGGCGCCGCCGCCCTGGCCGGGCGGGCGAATCCCCCGACCGCCGCCGCCGCCAAGGTCTTCAGCATGTCTCTGCGCGTCGACACGTCAGGTGCACTCTCAGACGCCAAATATCTTTGAATAGCGGGCCTTTATGTCCTCGCTCGATTTCTCCACGCCTTCCGGATCGTCCTTCATCAGCTTGATCTCGGACAGCCGCTTGCGACCCGGCTTCTCCTTGATCTGGGCATGGGCCGAGTGCTGGCCGGTAAAATCGACCAGCGCCTGCTGGCCATCGAGCGAGTGCAGCCAGTTCTGGAACAGCCGCCCCGCATTGGGGTTGGGGGCGGACTTGAACACGCCGCTCGGACCCGTGACCAGCGGGGTTCCCTCGCTCGGATAGATCACCTCCACCGGCTGCCCGCTTTCCTTGAGCTGGACCAGGTTGTAGTCGTTGCCGTCGGCCATGATGGCGCGCTCGCCCAGCGCCAGCTTCTTGGGCGGATCGGTCGAGGACTGCACCTGCATGATCTTCTGCTTGGCCAGCTTCTCGAAATAGCCCCAGCCGATATCGCGCACCATCTGGAAGGTCGCCGTCATGATGGTGCCGCTATAGGCCGGATGGGCCTTGACGATCTTGCCGGTCCATTTGGGATCGAGCAGGTCGGCAAAGCTTTTCGGCGCGTCGGCGGGTTTCACCAGATCGGTATTGTAGCCCATTGAGGAGAGCCAGATCCGGGTGGTGGCATAGAGGCCGTCCGGATCAAAATGCTCGGCCGGGAAATATTTGGCGATGTCCTCGGGCAGATAGGGCGCCAGCCAGCCGTTGCGCTTCCAGACGATGAAGTGGGACGCATCCGCGCTGTTGACCACGTCGACCGCCCGGATGCCGCTGTCCTGCTCCTGGCCGATGCGCTGGAATACGCGCTCGGCGCCCGAGCGTTCGACTCGCACCGCAATCCCGGGAAATTTCGCCTCGAAGGTCTTCGCCAGCTTCTCGGCGACCGGCAGGTCCATCGCCGTATAGAAGGCGAGCTTGCCCTCCTTCCTGGCCGCGTCGATCAGCGCCGGCGTGATGGCCGAGGGCTCCGGCGCCGCCGCCTTGAGCGGCGCCGCAAAGGTCGTGGCGGCGAGCGCTGCGGACGACCTGAGCACGTCGCGCCTGGAGAATGTCATCTTGCGCATGGCCTTCGCTCTCCTCTCGACGGTCTAGCCTTGTAGGGTGGGTAACGCGCCTGCGCTGTGACCTTGGTCCCTTTGACGCGGCGTTGCGGCGCGTTGCCCACGCGTCCGGGCCTCGTGGTACATCCGCGTGGGCAAAATTGCGCAGCGCCGCGGAAACATGATCGCAGTGCCCGGCAATTTTACCCACCCTACGCTGATCGGTAGCCGGTCCATTAAACCCCGAACAGCTTGGTGTAGCGCGTCTTGATCTCCTCGGCCGACCTCTCGACGCCGGCCGGGTCGTCCTTCATCTTCTTGATCTCGGCGAACGGCTTGCGGCCCGGCTTCTCCTTGGTCTGCGGATGCATGGAGCGCAGGCCGCCGACGTCGATCAGGGATTGCTGGCCCTCGACCGAGAAGCAATAGCTCTGGAACAGGCGGCCGGCGTTCGGATTGGGGCCGCCCTTGAGCAGGCCGTTGGGCCCGACGATGAGCGGCGAGCCCTCGGTCGGATAGACGATCTCGACCGGCTTGCCGCCCTCCTTGAGCTGGAACATGTTGTATTCGTTGCCGTCGGCCATCACCGGAGCGCTCGCCGAGCTCGAGCTTCTTGGGCGGATCGGCGGACGACTGCACCTGCATGACGTTCTGCTTGGCGAGCTTCTCGAAATAATCCCAGCCGATGTCGCGCGCCATCTGGAAGGTCGAGGTCATGATGGTGCCGCTGTAGCCCGGATGGGCCTTGACGATCTTGCCCTTCCATTTCGGATCGAGCAGGTCGGCGAAGCTCTTGGGGGCGTCGGCCGCTTTCACCAGCTCGGTGTTGTAGCCCATGACGCTGAGCCAGACCCGGAAGCTGGCGAACATGCCGTCCGGATCCTTGTGCTCCTCCGGATAGAATTTGGCGACGTCCTCGGGCACGTAGGCCTCGAGAATGCCGTCGCGCTTCCACACGATGAAGTGCGAGGCATCCGAGGATTGCACCACGTCGACCGCATGGATGCGGCTGGCATATTCCTGGCCGATGCGCTGGAACACCCGCTCGGCGCCGGTGCGCTCGACCCGCACCGCGATGCCGGAATATTTCGCCTCGAATGCGCGAGCGACCTTCTCGGCCGCCGGCAGATCGAGCGAGGTGTACCAGACCACCTTGCCTTCCTTCTTGGCCGCCTCGATCAAGGCGGGCGTAACCGTGCTGGCGGGCGGAGCGGCGGCCAGTACCGCGGTCGCGCCCCACGGGCTCGCCAATGCGCCGGCCGCGAGCGCGCTCGAGCCGATCAGGATGTCGCGCCTGGAAAACTCCGGCTTTTTCATTTTGGTTTTCTCCCGTTCGAATTCCCGTGCCGTTTCGTTTCTTCTCTTTTGTCGTCTCTAGCGTCGCCCGCGCCCGTCCTGGTCCGCGACCCGGAGCCGCTCATCCGGCCAGGAGCCGGCAGCCGTCGGGCGGCATGTAGAGCCAGACCGGGGCTCCGGGCGGAACGTTCTCGGCTGCCGCGGCGACCACGCGCAAGCTGCGTGCCGTCGGCTGCCGCCACCATATAATCGCGGCTCGAGCCGAGAAAGACCTGCCGCACCACCGTCGCCGGAACGATGTTGTCCATCCGCTCGGGCTGGCTGACCCAAAGCCGGATGAGGTGCGGCCGGATCGAGACCGCGACGTCGCTGCCGGTAGCGACTTTTCGCCCGCTGCAGCGCAGCATGGCGCCGGCTGTCATCCACCCGGCCGTCGTCCGCGACCTTGCCTTTGATCACATTGCTGCCGCCGATGAAGCGGGCCACGAACTCGGAACGCGGCCGCTCGTAGATTTCCTCGGGCGAGCCCGCCTGCTCGACCTTGCCGCCGTTCATCACCGCGATGATATCGGCGGTGGTCATCGCTTCGGATTGGTCGTGGGTGACATAGACCGTGGTGTAACGGTACTCGTCGTGCAGCCGGCGCACCTCGAAGCGCATCTCCTCGCGCAGATTGGCGTCGAGATTGGACAGCGGCTCGTCGAGCAGAAGTGTTTCGGGCTCGACTACCAGAGCGCGCGCCAGCGCCACGCGCTGCTGCTGGCCGCCCGACAGCTCGCCCGGGTAACGGTCCGCCAGCTGATCCAGATGGGTGGTGGTGAGAATGGCCTTGAGCTTGCGGGCGATGGTATCGCGGCTGTTCTTACGCAGCTTGAGCCCATAGGCGACGTTCTCGCCCACCGTCATATGCGGCCAGAGCGCGTAGCTCTGGAAGATCATCGACATGTTGCGCTGCTCGGGCGGCAGCGTGCGCGCCGGCGAGGACACGATGCGCTCGCCCACGCGGATCTCGCCGGCGGACGGCTCGACGAATCCGGCGATGAGGCGAAGGGTCGTGGTCTTGCCGCAGCCGGAAGGGCCCAGCAGGCACACCAGGCGGCCGTGCTCGATCGTCAGCGACACGTCATCGACCGCCGCATGCGATCCATAGCGTTTGGTCAGGCCCCGCAATTCGACTGACGCCAAGACTCGATCCTCCCAGAATCCGTTCTTCGCCCCCGGACCTTGCAGTCCGGTTGGCAACCCGGCCTTGCCTCAGCTCCCGGTGAAAGCCGGCTTGCGCTTCTCCATGAAGGCGCGGCGGCCTTCGGTGTAATCCTGGCTGGCGAAGCACTGCTCCACCATCTCGGTGCAGCGCGCCAGGTTGCGTTTGCTCTCCTCGCGCATGACCTCGTTGGCGACGAACTTGGCGGCCTTCACGGTCAGCGGCGCATTGCCGGCGATGGTCTCCGCATAGGATTTTACGTAATTCTCGAGCTCCGTCTCGGGCACGATGCGGTTGACGAACCCCATCATGCGCGCCTCCTCCGCGTCGAATTGCCGCGCCGTGAAGAAGATCTCCTTGGCGAAGGCCGGCCCGACGATGTCGATCAACCGTTTCAGGCCATTGAACCCATAGCCGAGCCCGAGCTTGGCGGCCGGCACCGCAAAGCGCGAATTGTCGGACGCGATGCGCAGGTCGCAGCAGGCCGCTAGCCCGACGCCGCCACCGATGCAATAGCCGCGGATCATGGCGATGGTCGGCTTGGGAAAATCGTAGATGCCGGAATTGGCCCGCTCCACCGTGGTGTTGTAGATCTTGGTGGCGTCGAGCGAGGCGCGCTCGCTCTCAAACTTGGAGACGTCGGCGCCCGACACGAAGGCCTTGCCGCCGGCTCCGGTGATCACCACCACCCGCACCTCGGGGTCCTTGGCGAACGCATCGAGGATCTCGCTGGTCGCCGCCCACATCTCCAGCGACACCGCATTGTGGCGCTCCGGATTGTTGAAGATCAGGTAACCCACCTGGCCGTCCCGGCGCGAGAGCATCTTGTCGGAAGTCGTCATGCGAAGGTCCTTCTGTCGCAAATGTCGTTTAGGGTGTGTGGCTTGCCGTCCGCCCGGCCGCCCGATCAGACCGCGTTGGCTTGCCGCAAGGCCGCGATCTCGGCGTCCGCATAGCCGAATTCCTTGAGCACCTCGTCGGTGTGCTGGCCGATCTCCGGCGGCGCCACCACGATCCGGCTGGGCGTGCGCGACAGCTCCACCGGCTGGCCGACCACAGTCAAGGCCTCGCCGTCGGGTTTGGCCACGCTCTGCGCAATGCCCAGATGCTCGACCTGCGGATCGGAAAACACCTGGTCGATGGCATAGATCGGGCCGCAGGGAACGCCGGCCTCGTTGAGGGCATCGACCCAATCGGCGCTGGTGCGGTGCGACATGATCTTGTCGATCTCGGCATTGAGCGCGTCCCGATTCTTCAGGCGCGCCGCGGCGGTCTTGTAGTCGGGGCTGTCGGCCAGCCGCTGCGCATCGACCGCCTGGCAGAAGCGCTCCCAGATTTTCTGGCCCGCGCAAGCGACGTTGATATAGCCGTCGGCGGTCGTGAACACGCCGGTCGGGATGCTGGTGGGGTGATTATTGCCGGCCTGGCCCGGAACCTCATGCTTGATCAGCCAGCGCGCGGCCTGGAAATCGAGCATGAATATCTGCGCCTGCAACAGCGAGGTCTGCACCCATTGGCCTTCGCCGGACTGCTCGCGCTCGAGCAGCGCCACCATGATGCCGAGCGCGCAGAACAAGCCGGCGGTGAGATCGGCGATCGGGATGCCGACCCGCACCGGGCCCTGCCCGGGCAGGCCGGTGATCGACATCAGCCCGCCCATGCCCTGCGCGATCTGGTCGAAGCCCGGCCGCTCCCGATAGGGGCCGTCCTGGCCGAAGCCCGAGATGCTGGCATAGACGATGCGCGGGTTGATCTTGCGCAGCGACGCATAATCGATGCCCAGACGCTCCTTTACGTCCGGGCGGAAATTCTCCACCACCACATCGGCGCTCTCCACCATGCGGCGCAGCACCGCCACCCCCGCCTTCTCCTTGAGATTGAGGGTCATGCTGCGCTTGTTGCGGTGCAGGTTCTGGAAATCCGGACCATTGCGCGGGCCGCCGGCCGGATCGCCGGACTCCATATGCGCCGGGGTTTCGATCTTGATCACATTGGCACCCCAATCGGCGAGCTGGCGCACCGCCGTGGGGCCGGAGCGGACCCGTGTCAGATCGAGAACCGTGAACCGTTGGAGCGCCTGCGAAGCTTTGGAAAATGGCATCCTTGGACCCTTGAGGAACGTTTCTTTTGGGGGGCGAACCGCGTTGGGGCCCGACATTCCCCGATATCGTCTTGGTTGTCCACCGAGGAGGCGGAACAACGGTCGCGGGCCGGGGCCATGGACGTTCTTGCCGCCGTCCCCGGGGTTAAATAGGCTTTCGGCCGAGCGGCACCCGGGCGCGGGCCGGCCGGAAACGCGTGATGCCGGGAGTGGCCTCGGTGGCGGACGGGACAGCAAGGCGCGAAACGGCGCGCGGGGCTCGGCAGGCGGTCGCGGGGGCGTTGGCTGGGCTCGCGCTTCTGGCGTCCGGCGCGACCGCCGCGACGGCGCAGACCCGCACGCTCGCCGACATCGCCGCCGACCAGTCCCCCGATCGCCTGCAACGGATCGCCGCGGATGCCAAGAAGGAAGGCACGCTCAATCTTTACACCTCGCGCGTCGCCGAGGACACCACGCCGGTCACCGACGCCTTCACCAAGAAATATGGGATCGCCATCCAGGTCTGGCGCGCCAGCAACCAGAACATCATCCAGCGCGCGGTCGCGGAAAGCCGCGCCGGCCGCTGCCCCGCCGACGTCATCTCCTCCGGCACCCCGGCGCTCGAGCCGCTCTACCGCGAGCAGCTGCTGGCGCCGGTGAAATCTCCGACCACCAGCGAGCTGATGCCGCAGGCGCTGCGGCCGCACGGGGCCTGGGTCGGGGTCAGCGTGAACATCATCTCGGCCGCCTACAACACCGACCTGGTCAAGCCCGCGGATGTGCCCAAGAGCTACGAGGACCTGAAGAATCCGAGATGGAAGGGTCGGCTCGCCATCGAGGCGGAGGATGTGGATTGGTTCGCGGCGCTCCTGAGCAAGCTCGGCGAGGAGAAGGGCACGGCGCTGTTCCGCGACATCGTGCGCACCAACGGGGTCTCGACCCGGAGCGGTCACACCCTGATCGCCAACATGGTGGCGGCCGGCGAGGTGCCGCTCGCCATGACGGTCTACAGCTACAAGCCCGAGCAGCTGGACCGCGCCGGGGCGCCGGTGCGGGCGCTCTACCTGCCGCCGCTGATCGCGCTCGCCACCGGCGTATCGGTGACCCGCTGCGCCACCCATCCCAACGCCGCGGTCCTGTTCTACGAGTTCATGCTGCGGGACGGTCAGGAGGTCCTGGCCAAGCGCGACATCGTGCCGACCAATCTGAAGGTGAGGCCGTTGCCGGCGGACATGGAGATCTCGTTCATGGACCCGGTGCAGATGCTGGACAATGGGCCGAAATGGACCGAGCTTTGGAACAATATCTTCATTAAGCCGCATTGAAGCCATTACCTGCGCGCCGGCGAATATTCGTTTAGGATGAGCCTGAAGTCGGGGGCGCATCGGAAAAGGATCACGAAATGCCAACGCTGAGATATCGCGGCCCGGCACCGGCCGTACCCTGCTGGCGCTGCTCCTGGCCGGCGCCACGCTCGCCGGCGCGACCCTGCTGGCCACCGCCCAGGAGCGCCAACGTGGCGGCGGCCAGTTGCCGGCCGATCATCCGCAAACCGAGCAGCAGCGACCTCCCGAGCAGCGGGCGGCCGAGCAGCGCCAGGCGCCGTCCGGCCCGGGCGTGCTGCGGCTCTTGCCGGGCGATTCGGTCACCCAGCATTCGATCGAGGTCGCCGGCCGCAAGCTCGATTACACCGCGACGGCCGGCACCCTGTCGCTGTTCGATCAATCGGGCGAGCGCTCGGCTGCGATCTATTACACCGCCTTCGTGGCCAAGGGTGCCGAGCCGAACCGACCGCTGACCTTCGTGTTCAACGGCGGCCCGGGCGCGGCTTCGGCGTTCCTCAATCTCGGCCTGGTCGGGCCGCGCATCGCCGAGTTCGCCTCGGCGGGCCACGACGGCGCGGTGACCCGGCTGCAGGACAATCCCGACACCTGGCTCGCCTTCACGGACCTGGTGCTGATCGATCCGGTGGGCTCGGGCTGGAGCCGGCCCGCCAAGGCCGACGGCGGCAGCGCCTTCTGGGGCGTGCGGCGCGACGCCGACTCGATGGCGAAGGCGATCGCCCTCTATGTCGCCAACAATGCCCGTGCCGCCTCGGCCAAATATATCCTGGGCGAGAGCTATGGCGGCTTCCGCGCCGCCAAGGTGGCGCGCGCCCTGCAGGAGCAGCAGGGCATCGTCATCTCCGGCATCGTGATGCTCTCCCCGCTGCTCGACGGCGCCTTGACGTTCGGCGGCACCCGTCTGGCCTTGGGGGCGGCCTTGCAGCTGCCTTCGCTGGCGGCGGCCGAGCTCGAGCGCAAGGGCAGCTTCAGCAAGGAGAAGCTGGCGGAAGCCGAGCGTTTCGCGCTCACCGACTATCTCTCCACGCTCGCGGGCGCGCCGCCGCAGCGGCGAGGCCGCCCATGCCTTCTATGCGCGCGTGGCGGCGCTGACCGGGCTGCCGGAAGACGTGGTGGAGAAGACGCAAGGCTTCATCCGCGACAGCTATGTCAAGAATCTCGGTCCGGGCGCCAACAAGATCGTCAGCCATTATGACGCGACCTTCACGGTCGACGACCCCTATCCGGATCAGGTGGCGGCCCGTGGCCCCGACCCCCTGCTCGACGGCGTGGTGCGCGCCTATGGGGGCGCCTACGCGGCCTATGCGCGCGACGAGCTCGGCTTCAAGACCGAGATGACCTATATCCTGCTGGCGTCCGACATCTCGGGCAAATGGGACTGGGAGGGCGGTTCCGGGCGCGCCGGCGCCAACGTGGTCGACGATCTGCGCACGCTGCTCTCGCTGACGCCGTCGTTCCGCCTGCTGGTCGCGCACGGCTACAGCGACATGGTCACGCCCTACGCGGCCAGCCGCTACGTGCTCGACCATCTTCCGCAGATGGGCGACCCCATGCGCACGCAGCTGCGGCTCTATCGCGGCGGCCACATGCTCTATCTCGATGCGGGCTCGCGGCACGCCTTCAGCACCGACGCGAAGGCGTTCTACCAAGAGGCCCCGTAGCCTGCGATGGCGTAGCGTCCGATGAGCTCGAGCACGACCGATCGCCGGCCCGCTGACGCGGCTGGCGATCGGAGCCGGCCCGGCGATCCGGGTCGTCCCGACGGTCGGGATCATTTCATCGCGGTCCGCAAGACCGACATTCTCGCGGCGCTCATCGACCACGGCCGCCTCGCCGACGCGGCAGAGCGCGACCGGTTCCGCCAGGTCTGCCGCCGGCTCGCCGCCATCTACCACTATGAATATTTCGCCGAGCTCGAACGGCTGCGCGACGACTACTACTACTTCAATCCCGAGATCGAGCCGCATGCCGGCTTCGACCAGGCGGCGCACGAGCGCGCCTATGCGGAGCTGCGGGCATCGCTTCACCGCGGTGCTGGCCGACGCCAACTTCGTCGAGATGTCGCACGCCGAGATCGCGGAAGCGCATCAGCGGGCGATCCGCCGATGCGGGTCGAGATCGAGGCACCGCTCGACGACTACCGCGAGGTGCGGTTCTTCCGGCGCGGCCACCACATGGAAACGCTCGAGACCGCCGGCTGGCTGGGGCCTGCGCAAGCGCACCACGCAGGTTCTGGTCTACGACGACGTCGTGCTGCTCGTGGCGATGAAACCGGAGACCGAAATCGTCTCGCGGCGGGAGCGCGATACGGCTGGCGCGCGCCAAGCTCCGCCCGGGCTCGGTGCTCATTAAATACTTCCGCAATATCGCCGGCATCGATCTCAACGCGCTGTTTCCCGATGTCCGCGTGGTGCTGAGCTTGGCCGACAAGCTTCTGCTCAGCGGTCCGGCGCTGGTGGGCGGCGTGCCGGTTCTCTTGAAGCTGGTCTCGAGCCTCACGGTACTGTTTCTGGTCATCGGCTTCTATTTCGGGCTGTCGGCGAGCGCCGCGGAGGACGAGACCGCCGGCGCGCTCGCGGCGCTCAGCGGCCTGGCCGCGCTCGGCGGCTTCATCATGCGGCAATGGCTGCGCTACCAGCGGCAATCGCTCAAGTACCAGAAGGAGCTGACCGAGAACGTCTACTTCCGCAACGTCAACAACAATGCGGGGATTTTCGACGCCATGATCGGGACGGCCGAGGACCAGGAATGCAAGGAGGCGTTCCTGGCCTACTACTTCCTGGCGACTGCCGCCGGCCCGCCCGGGCAGGCCGGGCTCGAGGCTGCCGTCGAAGGGCTGGCTCGCCCAAACCTTCGGGGTCGCGGTCGGTTTCAAGGTCGGCGATGCGCTCGCCAGGCTCGACCGGCTGGGTCTCCTGGCACGGGACGGGGAGCAGCTGGCGGTCCTGCCGCCCGAGGCGGCGCTGCGCAAGCTCGACCGCGCCTGGGCCGACTTCTTCAGGCCGCAGCCGGACCCGGCGACGTGACAAACTTGCAACAATCGGCGCCGGATTTTGCTCCGCGCCTTGTGGTTGCTGGCTGACGGCATCCCGGTACGGTATGATTGCTACGGATTGCAGCAATCGGGCCGCGATCGCGACATCTTTGGCGCGAAAGCTGCCGCGAAAGCTACAACAGCTCGACCCGTGGAGCGACTCGGTGGTTGGCTCGTTGATCGTGGGTTTCTTTGCAGCCGTCGTCTGCGCCTATGGGTGCAGCGAATACCTGCTGGTTCAGCTCGATGTGCGTCGCCGCATCGTGGACCGCGACGCTCACGCGTTGGTCATCATTCTGGTCGCCAACCTGCTGAGCTTCGCCATTCTGTGGGTCGGCAGCCTCGCCTTCGTGGCGGCGAGCGGCGCCGACCTTTATCTTCATGCCACCATTTTGTCCCTGTGCGCACAGGCGGTGTGGCTCGCCCAGCATCTGTGGGCGTACTACCGGGATCATCCGCGGCTGCATTATGAGCAGTGACGCGAGCCGCGCACCTTTTATCTCGGAACAGTCTCTGCGCCAGACGACACGTAAAAAAGCCCGACGACAATCATCAACCTCATCCTGAGGCCCTTCTCGCCTGCGCTATCGCCCCGGGCCCGGGCCAAGCGTCCCTCGCCGGGCAGAACAGCAAGTCGGGCGTGCCGTCTGCACGGCAAAATGCCGACAGATCGAGGCCGTGCCGCGCGAGCGTGAAATCGATGAAGATCAGGTGGCGCTGCGGACGATCGAGGCGGATTCGCGCGGGCTCATGAATATTTGATTCGAGAGGTTCCACGTTCCGGTCATCACATAGCCGAGCGTCGGCGCGTAGGCGTATTTGACCTCGCCCCAGACGTAGTAGGCGCCGGCGGAGTTGAGCGTGCCCGGAAGGGTCACCGGGCTGCCCTTGGTCCTCGCCGTGCCGTTGAGCGTATTGCTCCAGTCGATGGTGGCGTTGCCCCTGTTGTCGACGGTCACCCCCGAGATGGTGACGGCGAGCGGGCCGGGCGCGTAGGGCGCGATGATGGTGGATGAGGCGCCGAGAATGTTGGCCATGTCGGCGTCGGTGATCTTGGCATAGCGCGAGGCGAGGTCGGCGACCGCGCGCGTGGTGATGGCCACCTTGCGATCGATGGCCACGCCGTCGCCGATCTCGACGCCGCCCAGATAGGCGGTCAGCATAAAGGGCAGGATCACCGCGAACTCGACCGCGGCCATGCCGCCCTGGGCGCGCGAGAAGCCGCGCAGGCGCGAAAGCAGATTGGAGCAGGTTGAGGTGAAGGTCATGGGCGTGGCTCGTTCTCGGATCATGGACCGGTCTGATAGGGTTCGTTCTTGAACGTGGCGGTGGCCATCAGCAGCAGGTTGCCGTTCGCTTCGTTCGACAGGCTGAGCCCGAGCGGCCCGAGGAAGACCGGCCACTGATACATCACCCGCACGACCACGACGTCGCCGGGGTTGCCGGGCTGCCACGACCAGGCATTGGTCACGGCGCCTTGTCCATTGAACGTCAAGGCCGGCAACGCCGTATTGGCAGCCCCGAACGAGTTCACGGTCTGCACGTCGATCATGAGGTTGCCGCAGCTGAACAGGGTCTGCACCTTGGCGCAGACCGCATTGGCGAATCCGGCCTGGGTCATGTTCGCGTTCTGCGCCGATCCGGTCAGGATCTGGCGGCTCGAATCCATCACCGCCAATTCCAGCACCTGTCCGGCGAAGAACGCCAATGCGGTCTGTATGGTGGCCAGGATTATCGCAATAAAGGGCGCCGCCACGATTGCGAACTCCAGCGCCGCCGCGCCGTCCTGGCGACGCGCGAAGCCGGCAGGCGCCGCCAACCGCTTGCGGAGCCGGGCCAGACTATTTTTGAGGATCGCCTGCATCACCGAGGAGCTCCAATTCGTTCCGATCGGTGCTCCGGTGTAGCAAACAAGCGTTGCGCAAGTGTTGCGCGCCACGGACGGGCAATCGGATGAAAATTGACGCTTTGCCAACCATGGGGAAGCTACCAAGTCGGCCCGGCAGGTATTGTTCCACGCGCTGCGAGGTTACGGTGAATGCGGGGTAAATGCGAGCGCAGCCGCAGCGGTATGCGGACGCAGCAGGTGGCAGCGCCGGGAAGCTCGGCCGCGCGTCAACGCCCTACCAGGCGCCCTTGCGCTCGACGCCCGCCGGTCGAGGTCCGCTCGAGACGGCGGGCGTGTCGCCCGGAATCCGCCGGCCATCTGTGCCGCGGGCACAATGTTGCCTGTGTGAACCAACGTCGGCCGAACGGGCGCCGACAACCGTCCTCGAGGCGTCGAGGTGATTTGTGGCTAATGGATCGACGGAGCTTGCCGATACCGCCCCCGGGCGCCACCGTAACCGGCAGCTCATGCGCCCGGGGTGATCTCCCCGAAACGCGCGCCGGCTGGCGACGCAAGGAGACATCCGAGCCTGGAGCTGGAATTCAATTTCCCGATACGACGCTGCAAGGATGCCGGAATAAATTCGCTCTCCGGCAGAAACCGCCATCCAGAGTGCCGCGGACCGACGCCGGCAGGCTGAGCGGCATCGCTCAGCCTGACCTGATTTGCGCGGCGCGCGACGGCGCCTGCCTTATTGGGTCAGGCGCGCGGTCGCCACCGCCTGCTGGAACAGGCCGTTCATTGCAGCCGTAATGTCCTGGTCGGTGCTCACCTGGAAGAACAATCCGGGCGAGGCGCAGCCCTTCATGTTTCCGGCGATTTGCGGCTGAAATGCCGAAATATAGGTGTTGTACCAGTTGTTGGTCGGCAGCGGCAGATAGGTCGTGTACAGCACGGCGATGCGGATGCCACGATTCTTGACGGTCGTGCAATACGAGGTGTCGAACAGGGCCTGATGCCGCGAGCCGCCGACCTTGCTGTCGTCCACGCCATCGGAAACCAGGAACAGCACCTCCTGCGGCGTGCTGCCGGCCATGCCGGTGCCGGGCGCCGGCATGGTGGTGCTGATGTTCGTCATGGCGGTCTCGAAGTCGGTGTCCTCATCGCTGTTGTTGTTGCTCGAGGTCAGCCAGTTGTTCTTGTACACCGTCAGCACGTCGATGCTGGCGGCCAGCGACTTGGCGGTCGACAGGCTCCCGGTGAGCGCCGTGATGGTGTTGGTTCCGCCCGTATTGAACGTGTAGATCGCCATCCGGTAGGTGCTGTTGTAGTTCGCCATGGTGGTGGTGGCGGTATCCATCAGCGCCTGCGTCGCCGCGTTCAGGTTCTGGATCCGCGTCACCACGCCCTTGCTCTTGGCGAGGGTGTAATTGTCCACACCGCCGGCGTTCCCCAGGTTGTCGGCGGCCACGTTGGTCTGGTGACAGGCAAAGGCGCAGCCGCCCTGGGCCGACGTGTTGGCCACCATGGTGGCGATGCCCGCCGAGGTGGCGGCGATCGCCATCGAGGGCGAGTTGTCGAGCAGCAGGTAGAAATCGATGTTCGGGGCGACCGACGCGGTCGCCTGCGAGCTGCCGTTGAGCGCCCATGCCGATTGGCCGAGCACGCCGGCGAACGAATTCGTCGAGGAGGCGGTGTAGGACACGGTGACGGTGCGCTTGAGGCCGTTGTCGACCGAAACGACGGTCGGGGTCGGAGCGGCGCTGAGGCCCGGAATGTTGGTCACCTGGGAGTTGAACATGTGCTGCGCAGCCGTGGTCGACGACGCGGAAGGCTGCGCCATCAGGGTCGGCGTGACCGCGGCAAGCGCGGCGGCGTCGGCCGCCGCATCGAGCATGGCCTTCTTCGAAGCCGCCGAGGTGTAGTCGATCCCCATCCCTGTCAACAGCGCGATCGGCATCAGCGTGAGTGCGAAAATGATGGCGACGTTACCTTTGCGATCTCCGGTAAAACGTCGCAATGCGGCGACAGTCATGACGTCCTCCTTGCCGGTACGGGATCCGACCGATGTCTGCTTTTCCGCTGTCCGTTCTAAGGGGAAGACGTTGACTTGAGGTTGCGGGGTGCCCGGGTACGGGACTACAGGCATTAATTTATTGTTGACCATGCTTCCGCAGGGCGTTTGTGCCCGGGGCGTTCGCCCCGGGCACACGCGCAGCCACAATGCTCGCCTTCGCGGCGTCGAAAAACAATCGTCGAGAAAGCGCCACTACTGAACGCCGTCAGGCCGCCGGCGTTCCAATCCATCGAGTTTGCTTGGTAAACGCCCCGTTGCCGCGACGAGGCAATTCGGAGTCAAACGCAAGAGCGAGAAGAGGATGGCTACCCGAGGCCGACCGTGCGGCCCAGGAACCAGTACAGGCCTTCGCCGACCAGGAACGCCGCCGCGACGTCGGTCAGGATCGGCCGCGGAACGCCCAGCCGCATCTTGACGAACAGATAAGCCACCAGGATCGCGCTCATCACCACCGTCACCTGCCCGACCTCGACCCCCAGATTGAAGCCGAGCAGCAGCTCGGTCAGGCGGCCGCTGGGCAGCTTCATCTCCAGGAGATTGGAGGCAAAGCCGAAGCCGTGAATGAGGCCGAACACCAGCGTCATCACCAGGCGGACGCGGGCGGCGTCGCGCAGATGGCCGGTCAGCATGAGATAATTGGCGGAGAAAATCCCGCCGCCGATCAAGAGCAGCACCGGCATGGTGACCGGCGCGCCGAAATATTGCGCGATCGCCATGACGAACATGATGCCGCCCATGGCCAGCGCCACGAACAGCGGCTTGTGGGTGCTGTCGCCGAGGTTCTCGGCGCCGATCAGCGCGATGGTGAGCGCCACCAGGGCGTCGATATATTGCGCCTCCGGGCGCAGGATGCCGGTCACCGCCAGCCCGAGCGTCAGGCTGTGGCCGAGCGTGAAGCCGGTGACCACGAACAATAGATCGCGCACCCGGCGCGAGATCAGCACCAGGCCGAGCATGAAGGACATGTGATCGACACCGGTGAAGATGTGCATGATGCCCATCTGCATGAACTCGAGGAAGCCGGCGTTCTGCAGCGGGCTCGCGGCGCTCGCGCCGATGTCGAGGGTCTGCTGGTCCTTGGTGATCAGCTGCTCCACGAAGGCGCCCTGGTCGGTCTGGATCTGGGCGAAATTGGTGTGGCTTTCGACCAGCTCGAAAAAGGCGGAGGACCGCACCTTGATCTCGTCGGCGTTCGGACATTCGAACGTGAACTCGTAGCGCCGGTAGCCGGGCGACGAGGCGACCGGGCGCGGGCCTTCGGTGGTCTTGCAGGCCTGGTCGCCCGATGATGCGCCGACATGCTCGGCGACATAGCTGCCGAGCTGCTCGACCGAGGGCATGTCGCCATCGGGCGTGATCCGCTTGGCTTCGAGATCCGGCACGGTGAATTGCAGATGCACCGTGCCGCCCTGGATCTGCCAGGCCGAATGGGTCTCGCTGCGGGTATGCGCGAAAGCCGGGAACGAGAAGCCGGGTCCCACCGCCAAAATCGGGACCAGCAGCGCGCGAAGAAGGCGTGCCAAGCGTCTCATGGCTTGCCCGATCCGGCCGGCTTGGCCGCCTCGGCGGCCTTGTCGGCCTGGTTCTTCTCGTAAGCTTCGGCGTAATCGTCGGCGATCAGGATGTCGCCCTTATCGCGCAGATATTGCAGGTCCGCATCCTCCAGCCGCTTCTTGGCGGCGCTGATGTAGTCGTTGAGCACCTGGCTGCGCACCCGCTCGAAGGTCAGCGGCAGCGGCTTCACCTGCTTGACCATCAGGACGACGTGGACGCCGTCATCGGTCGCCAAGGGCTCCGATACGTCGCCATCATTGAGCGTAAGCGCACGCTCGTAGAGGGCTTCGCCGAGATGGATTTTCTGCGCGAAGTAGAATTGCTCGTCGCTCGCATGGTCGGGCACCAGCTCCTGCAGCCCGTAGGTCTTCTCGACCTCCTCGAGCGGGGCGTGGGCGCGCAGCGCGTCGGCCGCCTTCTTGACCGCGGCCAGCGCGTCGGGCCCGCTGGATTTGGCCTTCGGGAGCACGAGATTGTGCAGCGTCATGGTGCCCTCGGTGGCGTAGTTTCCGCGGTTCTCCTCGAAGTATTTCTGCAGCTCCGGGTCGGCCGGCTGGTGGGTGGTGACGTCGGCCACCACCTGCTGCTCGACCGCGGCCACCAGGGCGGTGCGGGTATCGGGATCGGTGCCGGGGAAATCGAGCTCGAGGCCGCGCTGCACGAACAGCTCCTCGCGGATCATCTCGTCCAGCACCTTGAGGCGCTCCGCCACCGTGGCCTCGCCGAACGCCTTGCCGAGCTCGGCTTCGGTCTGGGCGATGAAATCGGTGCGCAGGATCGGACGCTGGTTGACCAGCGCCACGTTCTCCGGCGGCACCACGTGGGTGGAAGTGCCCTTGGCGGTGAGCAATCCGAAGCCCGCGATCCCAAGCCCGACGGCGGCACCGATGCTGAAGAAGGTGATCGAGCGCGCCTGGTTGACGCGCCTGAAATCCCAGAACCCGCCCCCGATCGGACGCGCCGCCTCCGCCGGAGCGGCCTCCGGGCGCGCGGTTTCATGCTTGTTCATCACCTTCACCCTCCGGTTTCGGCAGCAGCGCCGAGCGCCCCGATAGCGGTTTGCGGTGGCTCCTTGTGGGAGGCCGCATAGACCAGCACCGCGAGCGCGCGAATCGTGACCGGGCTCAGCTCCTGCACCCAGGCCGGGCAGATGCCGCCGCGTCCGCGTGCGATGCTGTCGTAGATGTCCTCGCGCGAGCCGTTGCCGTAGAGCCAGACATCGTCGATCAGGTTGGGGGCCCCGATCGCGGAATCGCCCTGCGCGTCCGCGGAATGGCAATCGAAGCATTGGCCCTTGGCGGCGAAGATCTTGGCGCCGCGCTCGGCGGCGGGGCGGTCGCCCGGCTTGCCGCCGGTCACCAGAATGAACTCGATCACGTCGCGGATCTCGCCCGGCTCGAGCGAGGGGATCTTGTAGCGCTTGTAAGGCTCGGCCTTGGCGAAGGCCGGCATGTCGGCGAGGTTCCAGCCGCGCGAATTGCCGGCACGGATGCCGTACAGGATGGTGCGCTCGATCTGGGCGACGCGGCCCTCGCCGTAGAGCCAGGCCGGGTGGGTGAGATCGGGCACGCCGTCGCGTCGATTGCCCTGCAGATGATCGCCGTGACAGGCGGCGCAATGCTCGTCATAGGCCGGCTGCGCATAGGCGAGCGCAAAGCGCGTGAGCTCGGCATTTTGCACGACGGCATCCGGATCGGCGCGCATCAGGCGCGCCCGCATGGCGGCCTGGCCGGCCAGATAGGTGCTGCTGCCGGCAACGATGAGGATCGCCAGCCCGATACCGCTCCAGACCTTCCATCCGATCCGGCGCGCAGCCGGCCGAAGCGGCCGCGCGGCGCAGGCATGGGGGCACGCGGGTTGGTTTGCGGTTCTGAAGGAGCCACAGCGTGTTCCTGGATATGCGGCCAATCTCGGAATAAGAGCTTCGGCAGCCGGCTGCGCCGCAGCCGGCTGCACAATCCCGCCCGGACCCCGATCGCCGCGATCGACCATAGGCCACCGCCCTCCCACCGATGGCGGGAGGGCGAGAGCACGGGACGGAGAAGCTTGGAGCCTAGTGCGTAACGATCGGCTGACCGCTGGAGAAGTTGGTCTTCTTCTCCGACCAGGAGCCGCCGGGCGCGCCGCTGCGCAGCGGATCGATGGTCATCTTCAGCTGGTCGCCCGCCTTGAGGGTCTTGCTGGCCCAGCCTTCGCGCACCAGAGCGCTCGGGCTCGCGCCTTCCAGGTTCCAGGTGGTGGAGCGCCGTCCGATGCCCTTCACCTCCAGCAGGATGAAGGTATGCGGGCTGGTGAACTTGAACTCCGTCACCGTGCCCTGCAATTCCATCGGATGATCCTGATCGAACATCGCGAAGGAGTGGTGCGCCAGCGCCGCGCCGCTCGCCGCCACGAACGCAGCCGCCGCGACAATGCGAACAGATTGACGTTTCATGCGTATCCTCCAATTCGAAGCGGGATTTTCGTTGCCCACCGATCTGCAATCCCAGCACGCATTATGGCCGATCTCGACGTAGCCAGGTAGTGCTACTTTTCGACACCATGTTAGCATTTTTGGTACGCCCGCCCGGGCACCAGACCGCCCGTCCGGCCCCCGCGAGCCGCCGGCAAGCCTGCGGCCGCGGCCGCTACCGCTTCGGCAGGAACTCCTCGGTGTAGAGCTTGCTCATGTCCGGCTGGACCGGAAGGAACTTGAGATCCACATAGGAGCGGCTGAGCACCGCGAGCGCCTTGGGATCGAACCGCCCGTCGTCGGAGAACATCGGTATCAGCATGTCATAGCTGCGCTCGGCGATGCCGCGGTTGAGGTCGAGGACCGACATGGCGGTCTCGACCGTCTTGCCCTTGTTGGCCCGCATGAACGCGATGGTCTCGAACCAGCCGGCGAGGAATGCCGCGGATCGCGCCCGGCCGGGTGGCGATCAGCTTGTTGGTCGCGAAGATCACGTGGATGTGGAAATCCTTCACCAGATCGCCGAAGGAGAGCAGGATCTTGCCCTCGCCGGCCTCCTCGGCGCGCAGCAAGGTCGAGATGTCGGCCACGAAGCCGTCGACCTGCATCATCATGAGCGCCGCCAGCAATCCCGGTATGGCGCCGAGCGGCGTCGCCGAGATCCCGTCGCGTCCCCATCCCTTCTGCAGCGACAGCTCGCTCGACCAGCCATGCGGTCAAGGAATTGGCGGTCGTTACGCCTATCCGTCGCCCCTTGAGGTCGTCGACCGTCTTGATCGCGCCGTCCGGCCGCACCATCAGGGCGATGAGGAGCGGCGGGCCCGCCATGGCGGCGACCGCCTTGATCGGCACCCCCTTCACGATGCCCGACATTTCCGGGCCGGAGCCGAGCCCGATATCGACCGAATCGGCGGTGAGCGCCTGCTGCAGCTTGCCGCCGCCCCCGTAGGCCGAAGTTCTCGATCTCGATTCCGTATTTCTTGAAGAAGCCGTAGCGCATGCCGACGTCGAGCGGCACGAACGAGAACGCCTCCGGGACCGCCTTGCCGACGCGCAGCAGTTCGCCATGCGCCGCCGGCCCGCGACAGCGCGAGGACAGCGAGCAGAACCAGGAGCGCACGCCCGAGCCTGCCGTACGAACGCGGAGATTTGCGAGTCCTGAACAGCATCGACGCCCTTAGGGACGTGGCCGGCAACGTCAGCGCCTTTCGCAGGAGCCGGCGCCCGGATCGTGACGCACCCGCCGCGATCGCAGGCGGACCGTCCATCGCCCAATCTCGATCATGTCTGCTTCCGACCGTCAAGGACGGTACCGCGGCTGGATCGGCAAGCGGCGCAACTCGTCGCTAACCTTTGGCGCGCCGCTTGACCGGCTCGCGCGGCTTGGCCTTGGCCAACGGTGCCGGCCACCTCGCGCGCGCTGTCGATGAACAGCTTCGCGGTCGGGCTGAGCATCCGGTTCTTGAGGGTGGTGACGGCGACCGGCTGCGACCGAGGGCGGCAGCGCGCAGGGCAACACCTTGAGCGCGCTGGGAGTGGAGCCGAACCGCAGCACCGAGGCCGGGATGATGGCGAGAAAGCGCCCGGTGGCCAGCAGGCTGGTGCGCACGTTCAGGGAGTAGCTCACCACGCGCGGCGCGCGGCACCTCCAATCCGAGCGCGTGGAAGATCTCGAATACCGGCGAGCCGGGATCGCTGTCGACCGGCGCCAGCAGCCAGTGCTCGTCGACGAGCTCGGCGAGCGCGAGCTTGCGGCGGCCGAGCCACTTGTTGCGCTGCCCCGCCACGACGAAGACCTGGTCGTCGAACAGGACCTCGACATCGAGGTCAGGCTCGCTCGTCTGCGTCCACATCCGGGCGACGACCAGGTCGCATTTGCGCTCGCGCAGCACATGAAACTGTTGCGCCGGCGTGGTGCACAGCTCCAGCTGGAACACCAGCGAAGGATATTGCCGGGACAGCCGGTCGATGACCGCCGAGACGAACCCCGCCGCCATCGGCTCGGTGCAGCCGATGCGCACCTCGCCGGAATTGGGATCGCCCAGGCTCTCGATGTCCCGCACGCTCTGCTTGAGCTCGTCGAACACCGCGACGCTGCGCTTGAGCAGCGCGCGGCCGTAGAGCGTCGGCTCGACGCCCTGCGGGCTGCGGTCCAGCAGCCGTACCCCGAGCGCGTGCTCGAGGCCGGCGATCGTGCGCGACACCACCGGGCGCGAGATCGCCAGGCTGTCGGCGGCACGCGCCATGTTGCCCTGCTCGACCACCGCCATGAAGACGTGGAGGTCGTGCGGGTTGAGGCGGCGACCGATGCGGTCGGTCCAGTGCATGCGGCCTCACGTATCAAAATTGCTAACACGGCGTCGAAAGATAGCACTGTCTTGCTAAGTCGAAACAGGAAATAATCATAAGCGATCGTAATGCGGTCGCCATCGCGGGCGACCGCACGAAAACCGTGCGAGGCGGGAGGAACGCGTGAGCCCGCGACTGGCGGCAGTGCTGGTGGCCGGCGCCGTGCTGGCGGCCGGCGGCTTGGCGACGGGCAATTCCGCGCGCGCGCATCATTCCTTTCGCGGTCTTCGATATCGACCACCCGCTGCGAGCTGCAGGGGACGGTGCAGCAGTTCAAGTTCATCAGCCCGCACACCTTCATCGTTCTGGAGGTGTCAGCGCCCCGACGGCACCATCATGATCTGGAACCTGGAAGGCGCGAGCCCCAGCATCCTGGTCCGCAACGGCTGGTCGAGCCAGAGCCTCAAGACCGGCGACCAGATCAAGCTGTCGATCGATCCGTTGCGCAGCGGCGCGCCGGGCGGCGCCTGGACCGGCCAGAAGACCAATTTCAGCGACGGCCGCCCGGTCGTGTGCTGCGTGTCCGACGGGTTCTAGCTAGCTCGCGCGCGCCCGCAGCGTCGCCGCGATCCGATCCCCGAACGCCTTGGTGCCGAGCGGACCGCCGAGATCGCGGGTGCGGCCGGCCGGGTCGCGAGATCGCCTGCTCGAGCGCATCCTCGATGGCGTCGGCCGGCCCGGGCGAAGCGTTCGTCGCCGCGGCGCTCGCCGAGCCATGCCAGCAGCATCGCGGCCGAGCCGATCAGCGAGGCCGGGTTGGCGCGGTCCTGTCCGGCGATGTCGGGCGCCGAGCCGTGCTGCGCCTGCGCGACCGCGTGCGCGGCTGCCGGCGTTGAGCGAGGCGCCGAGCCCGAGGCTGCCGGCGATCTCGCAAGCCTGGTCGGACAGGATGTCGCCGAACATGTTGGTGGTGACCACCACGTCGAAGACGCCGGCGTCGCGCACCAGGAGCGCCGCCATGGCGTCGATGATGCGCTCCTCGTAGGCCACCGCCGGAAAGCGCGCCGCGACCGCCCGCACGCATTCGAGGAACAGCCCGTCCGACACCCGCAGCACATTGGCCTTGTGCACCGCGGTCAATTTCTTGCGCCGCCGCATGGCGAGCCCGAACGCCACCTCGGCGATCCGGGTGCAGCCGCGCCCGCGTGATCTTGCGCACCGCGAGCGCGAGATCCGGGGTCGGCATGAACTCGCCCGGGCCCAGGAACATCGAGCGGTCGGCGTAGAAGCCTTCGGTGTTCTCGCGCACGATCACCAGATCGACCGGCGTGCCGCAGCGCGGCGGAAAGCCGCCGCGGGTGCGCGCCGGGCGGATATTGGCGAACAGATCGAGCCGCTTGCGCAGCTCGCCCGACGGATTGAGCCCGCCCTCGGCGACCGGCGGATAGTCGTTGTGCGACACCGGGCCCAGGATGACGCCGTCGGCGGCCTGCGCCGCCTCGAGGGCGGCCGCCGGAAAGGTGGTGCCCTGCTGGCGCAGCGCCGCGAGCCCGATCGAGGCGGTCGAGAACTGCAAGCCCAGCCCAAACCTGCGGTCGGCCTCGCGCAGCACCGCGACCGTCACCGCGCTGATCTCCGGCCCGATGCCATCGCCCTCCATCACAACCAATTTGGTCACTAAGGCCGCTCCCTTGCGAATTAAGTCGTTGCCGCAAAGCCGCAGCGCACTCCCTCGCCCCGCTTGCGGGGAGAAGGAGCGCGCCGTGCATGGGTCCTGTTCATCCGATCAGAACAACCGCACCCTACCCCATCGCCTTGCGAATCTGCTCGGTGCGCCGCGCGGCCTCCGCCATCAGGAAGCCGATGTCGGTCTGCGTGGTGACGAAGCGGACGCCCTTCTTGATGAAGCCGACCTGGCGCTCGAGGTCGCGCTCGCCGCCGAGCCCGGCGAACTTGTCGTGCTGCGGCCGCGGCCGCGATCACCCGCTCCACCGCCGCCACCACCTCCGGATCGCCGAACGCGCCGGGCTTGCCCATGGCGGCCAGCAGATCGTTGCAGCCCACATGCACCACGTCGACGCCCGCGACCGCCGCGATCTCCTCGACATTGGCGCAGGCCCTCGCGGGTCTCGATCATGCAGACCACCAGGGTCGACGTCGTTGAGGGCGCGCACGCTGTGCGCCAGCGGCAGCGGCCGGTAGTCGAAATTGGGATAGCCGCCGCGCGACCGAGCGCTTGCCGATGCGGCGCGAACTTGCAGGCATCGACGGCGCGCCTGGCCTGCGCGGCCGTATTGACGTCGGGAAAGATGATCCCGGTGACGCCGTTGTCGAGCATCAGCGAGATGTCGGGATCATCGCAGCTGCGCGCGCGCACCAGCACCGCGGTGCCGCAGCCGAGCCCGACCTGCGCCAGGTGCCCGATGGTCTCGAGCGAGAACAGCGAATGCTGGCGCGTCGATGAACACGAAGTCATGCCCGGTCGATTTGGCGATGCGCACCACGTCGCCGGAGCGCGCCAGCCGCACGATCATGCCGAGCGACACGCCGCCGGCCTGCATGCGCGCCTTGACCGGGTTGACGAGCTCGGGGAGATCGGCGGGGGGCATGCTCGTGCCTCCGTTCGAGGCGGATGTTGCAGGGCCGTGGCGCACCGGCGGCTCGAATAAGCGGTCGCGCGCTCAACTGCCAATAGGGCGGATAGCCCGAGGTCTTGCCCTCGGCCTCGAGCAGCCGCAGCATCGCGGGCCATTCCAGCACCCCGTAGGGGCGGCGGGTGCCGGGCTGATAGAGATGCGCGGTGTGCGCGAGCACGTTCTCGCCCGGCATGCACAGCTCGGTGCGCGCCGCCATGGCGTCGACCTGCGAGCGGCACGACAGCTCGAGCTGGTACATGGTGTTGAAAGCCTGCTGGATGGTGGCCCCGCAGGTCAGCAGGCCGTGGTTGCGCATGATCATGGCGTCGTGCGGCCCCAGATCCGCGACCAGCCGCGCGCGCTCGTCGAGATCGACCGCCGGCCCCTCGTAGTCGTGATAGCCGATATGGCCGCTGAACCGGATCGCGGTCTGCGACAGCGGCAGCAGGCCGCATTTCATCGCCGACACCGCCATGCCGGCGCGGGTATGGGTGTGCAGCACGCAGGCCACCTCCGGCCGCGCCCGGTGGATCGCGCCGTGGATCACGTAGCCGGACACGTTGATGCCGTAGTCGGTGTCGGGCTTGTGCAGGATGTTGCCGTCGAGATCGATCTTCACCAGGCTCGACGCGGTGATCTCCTTGTAGAGGAGACCGTAGAGGTTGATGAGCAGATGGTCCGGCGTTCCCGGGATGCGCGCCGTGATGTGGTTGTAGATCAGATCCTGCATGTCGTATTTGTCGACCAGCCGGTAGCAGGCCGCGAGGTCGAGGCGCGCCTGCCATTCGGCCGCGCTCACCTCGTCGCGGATCGACTTGAAATCGGTCTGGTGGTTCATGGATGTGCGTTTGCCCGTGTGCGTCCAACAAATCGCAGTTCGTAGGATGGGTTGAGCGCTTGCGATACCCATCGGCGGCGATGATGGGTTTCGCATAGCCCGTTGAAGACGGGCGTAAACGCCCTAATGAGCTCAACCCATCCTACAGTTCCCCGATGTTTCCCGATGCGTAGCATACCCTTGACCCGGCACCGACGCCAAGCCAATGACAGGCGCACACCTCCACCTCCCAGCCCACGGGCAGACCATGCAGATCGACGGCTACGAGATCGACATCCTGGTGCAGGGCTATCCGGGCAAGACCGTGTGCCACGGCGGGCTCGGCTGGAGCACGATCGTGCTGATCCGCGGCCACGGCCGGGTCGCGCTGGTCGACACCGGCGGGTTCGGGGTCCGCAAGCTCCTGATCGAGCGGCTCGCGCCATCACGGCCTCAAGCCGGCCGACGTGACCGATCTCCTGGTGACCCACGCGCATCACGATCACTGCGTCAACTGGACGCTGGTCTCGCGCACGCCCGCATCGTGGTCGGGGCGCAGGAGCTGGCCTGGGCGGTGCAGGAGCCCTGGGGCGAGACGGCGGTGCCGGAGCTCTATGTGCGGGAGCTGCAGACCTGGCCGACCGTGCACAAGGCCGCCGACGGCGAGGAGGTGCTGCCCGGCGTCACCGCCCATATCGCGCCCGGCCACACGCCCGGCCACCTCATGTATCGTGCTCAGCGGCCGCGACCGCGAGGTGATCTTCACCGGCGACGCCGCCAAGAACCGCGCCGAGCTGGTGTCCGGCCATGCCGATGCCAGCTACGACGCCGCCGTGAGCGCGGCCTCGATCGCGAAAATCTGGAGCTTCTGGCGCCGCCGGCCCGGCAACGTGGTGGTGCCCGGGCACGATATTCCGATGGTGCAAAAGGACGGCCGGACCGAGTATCTTGGGGCCCGCGAAGCCGCCATCAAGGCGTGGTTCGGCGACGACCTGGAGACCACGACGACGATCGCGCTGACCGTCGCGTGAATCCCAATCCGTGGAGGAATGGCTCAATGTCCGTGTCCATGCCCAAGGCCTGTTCAGCTGCTGGTCAAGATCGCCGGCCTGCTGCTCGCGCTCACCGCGCTCGGCGGCCGCGCAGGACTATCCGAGCAAGCCGGTGCGGCTCATCATTCCGTTCCCGCCCGGCGGCAGCAACGACGTGGTCGGGCGCATGATCGCGCTGCAGCTGAGCGACCGGCTCGGCAAGCAGGTGGTGGTCGACAACCGCGGCGGCGCCGGCGGCGTCATCGGCACCGAGGCGGCGGCGAACGCGCCGCCCGACGGCTACACGCTGCTGATCATCTCGATCGCGCACGCGGTCAGTCCCTGGCTCTACAAGCTGCCACTACGATCCGATCAAGTCCTTCGTGCCGGTCTCGATCCTGGCCAGCGGCCCCAACGTGCTGGTGGTCCATCCGGAGCCTGCCGGTGCATTCGGTCAGCGAGCTGATCGCGCTCGCCAAGCAGAAGCCGGGCGAGCTCAACTATGCGTCCGCCGGCATCGGCAGCTTCCAGCATCTCGGCGGCGAGCTGTTCAAGCTCACGGCCGGCGTCAACATCGTGCACGTGCCCTACAAGGGCGGCGGCCCGGCGATGACCGACGTGGTCGGCGGCCACACCAAGATCATGTTCTAGCTCGCTGGTGCAGACCTCGGGCTTCGTGCTCAACGGCCAGCTGCGGGCGCTCGGCACCGGCGGCGCGCATCGCAGCCCCGTGCTGCCCGACGTGCCGACCATCGCGGAGGCCGGGCTGCCCGGCTACGAGGCCGACAATTGGTGGGGCGTCGTGGCGCCCGCCGGCACGCCGCCCGCGATCGTGGAGAAGCTGCACAACGAGATCGCGGCGGTGCAGAATTCCGAGCAGACCAAGAAGCAGTTCGCCACCGAAGGCGCCGAGATCGTGCAGATGAGCTCGGCCGAGTTCGGCGCCTTCATGGCGAGCGAGATGAAGAAGTGGGAGCGCGTGGTCAAGGAAGGCGGCATCAAGGCGGAGTGAGGTATTTGCTCGATTGAGACTTGATTCCTGACAGGCCGGATTGTGTCCCGGATGCGGTGCAGCGCGCAGCTCTTGCGGAGCGGTGCGCCGCTGGTCCGGGACCGTTCCGAACGCCAGAGATTGGAACGATCCCGGGTCTGCAGCGCACCACTAAGAAGTGCTGCGCTGCGCCCGGGAAAAGCGCGAACCCACGAGCCAAAAATGCGGCGCAACCCTACTTGCTCGGATTGAGGATCTCGGTGAGGCGGCGCACCACCTCGGGCGAGGCTGAGGTGGTCAGCTTGACGTAGTCCTCGATCTTGCGCGCCGGGGTCGGGTCGACCTCGATGCCGACCTTCTCGCGCGTCGGCCTTGAAGTCCGGCGTCGTCCTTGAGCATGTCGAAGGCCGCGCGCAGCGCCGCGAGCCGGTCCGCCGGCACGCCCGGCGCCGGCCAGGATCGGCCGCGCCACCTCCTTCAAGCCGAAATAAAGCTGCGCGACCTTGCGGTCGGTGTCGTCCTTGATGAAGTCGATGGCGAGCGGCACGTCCGGCAGGTCGGGCGATTTGTGCAGCGCATTCTGCAGCAGCAGGGTGATCTTCTTGCCCTCCAGATAGTCCGCATGGCGCGCCTTGATCTCGGACCACGACCAGTCCGCGGTGCCCTGGATCTCGCCGCGCTCCATGGCGAGCGAAACGTCGCCCTGCCCCGGATAGCCGCTGACGATCTTGAACTTGGCCCCGATGGTGGCATTGAGCAGCCGCGCCGACGCCTCCAGGTCCGAGGTCGCGCCGGTGCCGCCGACGATCAATTGCTTGGTCAGGAGATCCTGCGGGGTCTTGACCGGCGCCGTGGCTCCACGCCACCACCAGGGAGATCTCCGGCGAGACGCTGCCGATCCAGTTGAGCTTGGTGACGTCGAACTGCACATTGGGCTGCTTGGTCAACTGGGCGAGCAGCACGCCGCGCTGCACCAGCCCCATGACGGTGCCGTCCTGCGGCGCCACCCGGACGATCCGGTTGGTCATGGTGAGGCTGCCGCCGCCCGGCGTATTCTGCACGATGGCGCCGGGATTGCCCGGGATGTGATTGACGATGTGGCGCGCCACCAGGCGCATGATGGCGTCATAACCGCCGCCTGGGCTCGAGCCGACCATGAAGGTGATCTGCTTGCCTCGATAGAAATCGGCGACGTTCTGCGCCGCGGCCGGCCGCGTCGCCATCGCGCCGCCGACCGAAAAGGCGGCCGCCAGCCCCATCAGGGAACGGCGGGTCAGTTTGCATTCATCAAAACGCGGCATGTGTCTCCTTTAGCGGCTGGCTTGGGCGGCCCCGCGGAGGACAAAGGCACAATTCGACGAAAAAATACACCGGCCGCGATGTCGCTGCCGGGCACGAGCACCGAGCGGAGGTGGACGGCGCCCAGCCTGCGCCGCCTGGACCGGTTGCGGCCGCGTGGCGGCTCGCCGCTTACTTAAGCTGGTCGGCCACCTTGTCGATACCGGCCTGGGAGCAATCGTCGTCCTTGCCGGGCGACCCGGATACCCCGACCGCCCCAACCACGTCGTCGCCGACCTTGATCGGCAACCCGCCGGGCAACGCCAGCACGCGGGTATATTCCTCCGAGGCGTGCGCCGCCTGGTCGTCCATCATCCGCTTGAGGAACGCGGCCGACGGCGCCCGGAAGGTGCGGGCCGTATAGGCCTTGCGGTCGGCGCCTTCGGGCGTGTGCAGCCCGGCGCCGTCGCCGCGCAGCATCACCATCTGCAAGCCGGCCCGATCGACCACCGCGACCGAGACCTTGAAACCCATCGACTTGCATTTCTCCATGGCGCCATTGGCGATCGCCTGCGCCATCGCCAGGGTCAGGTTCTTTTCAGCGGCCAGTTGCGCCTGCGCCGACGACGACAGCACCGCCGCCGCCGCGAGCGCGCCCAGAAATTTGATTTTCGATAACATGCGACTCTCCCTCTTGTGCTTCGCCCCCGACACGATCCGCGATGCCTGCGACAGCATTATTTTATCGACGCGCCGGTTATCGGTCGCGGCAAGCTTATCGCAAGGCCCGCCCCGGCAGGAGAAAAATCGCTGCAGATAGGGAATTGGCGACCCCGGCATGACTCGAACATGCGACCCTTGGTTTAGGAAACCAATGCTCTATCCAGCTGAGCTACGGGGCCGGCCTGCGATACTCCTAGAGCATTTTCAGGAAAAGTGGAATCCGGTTTTCCGTCCGAAAATGCGATAACGCAAAGCTCTAGCATCTCGGCGGCTCGTGTTCCATCAGCGTCTCAAAATGCCGCTACCGGAATTTCCGGTACGCATCCAATCCCAGGCCCTTGCCGACGCTGCCGAACATGTCGCCGTCCTTGATCTCGGCATTAGGGAAGTATTGCGCGATCCTCCTCCGCACGATCGGAATGGCCGAGCTGCCGCCGGTCAGGAATACCGCCTGGATCGCGGTTCGCTCCAAGCCCGCATCCGCCGTGGTGGCGGCGATCGCCTCGGCGATCCGCTCGAGGCCCGGCATGATCGCGGCTTCGAGGCCGCCGCGCTCGATGGGCGCATCGCAGACCCGGCTCGATGGCGTTAAGGTCAATGTCGGTGGCGGCCACCTCGCTCAAGGCTATTTTCGCCTGCTCCACCTTGTCGATGATCCGATGCCCCTCCTGATGGTCGATGACCCGGATGAGACGGTCGATGAGATCGGTGCGCGCCGCGTCGTGCCGGACCAGGCGCAGGACGGATTTCACCTTCTGCGAATAGAGGAACCCAATCCGCGACCAGGTCGAAAGGTCGTGAAAGATCCAGTTGGGAAGCGCGGCCTTGCCGCTGCCGGAACCAAGGCCCAGCAACGGCATCACATAGGTGAGGCTCAGCAGCCGATCGAAGTCGGTACCGCCGACCCGCACGCCGCGATTGGCCAGGATATCGGCGAGCCGGTCGGCGTTGCGGGACTTCTCCGGCGAGACCCGCACGATGGAGAAATCCGCCGTACCGCCGCCGATATCGACCACGAAAACCAGCTCCTCCTTTGGCGTGCTCAGCTCATAATCGAGCGCCGCCGCGATCGGCTCGTACTGAAACGCGATGTTGCGGAATCCGACCGCGCGCGCCGCGGATTCCAGATCGTCCTGCGCCTGGCGATCGGCCGCCGGATCGTTCTCGATGAACTGCACCGGCCGGCCGAGGACGGCGTGGTGGATTTCCTCGCCGGCACCCGTCTCGGCCGCCTGTTTGAGATGCGCGAGAAAGAGCGTCAGCACCCGGGAAAGCGGCACTCGCTTGCCCTGGATGGGGGTTTTCTCATGGAACAGGCCCTGCCCCAGGATGCTCTTGATGGCCCGCATGAAGCGGCCGTGCTCCCCCTCGGTATATCTGGCGATGGCGTGGCGCCCGAACGCCACATCCTTGCGGGCGGAGCTGAAGAACATCGCGCTCGGGATGGTCGGCTTGTCGTCTTCGACCGCGACCAGCTCGGGCTTGGCGGCGCGCACCAGCGCCACGGTGGAGTTCGAGGTGCCGAAATCAAGCCCGCAGCTGCAGACGGTGGCGCCAGCATGGAGCGGATGGTCTTGCGTCTTCAGCATCTCGAAACCGTTCTCCAAGCAGTGCTGCCGCAGTGCCGTTTTTTGCGCCCGTATATACAGCGGTGACGCGCGAAGTCACCCTCGGGACCGGCACGACCTTCGGCACCAACAACCGCGAGCAGGAACGGCGCGACCTGGATTGAGGCGGGCGTTTTACCTCCCCCTGAAAGGGGGAGGTAGATGGCCTTTGCTTCGCTTGCGAAGCAAAGGCTATCGGGAGGGGGTCCTACCGCATGCACGACCCGCGCGGGACCCCCCGCCCCAACCCTCCCCCTTTCAGGGGGAGGGAGCGCGCCGAGCTTGTTGCTTGCGCACGGCCTCGCTCAAACAATGCTTTAGATCGTACCCGGGGTTCGCTTGTCGAAGATGCCGAGGCATTTCTGGGATTCGACCGGCATGTCGCTGACATGCAGCATGCGGCCCATGAACGTGGTCCAGGGCTTTTCCGCGACCGGCTGCACCGAGACGAAATTCCAGAACTGCCGCTCGTTCATCTCGATCTCGGTCACCTCGTTCTGGAGCACCCAATCCTGCAGCAGCGAGAGGCGCGACTGATCCGTGCCAGGAACATGGTCTGGGGTATGGTCTTTCGCATCGCCGGTTCTCCTCGCGGCCGCTGCCGCCGCCCACGGTTGCGAGAACGCCGTCCGACCCGCGGTGCCGAGCTGTCGGATACCGTAGGCCGACATTGGTTTATGAACCGTGCGCAACCTGGCCCGGCCCGCCATCCGGGCCCTTTGGCCATAGCTGGCGGCGTCGCGCAGCGAAAGGATCGGGTTACGCTGGAATTGGGCCCGAGAGGAAATCCGCAGTCGGCACCGCGGTGGGTCGAGGAACCGGCCGCCGGTCGAGAGCTACTTCGAGCGATCGGGCCCAGCTCCGCGCGGCCCGCCATTGCCGGCGGCAGCCTCCACCGCCTCGCCGGCGCCTTCCTTGTTCTCGGTTATCCAGCACTTCCGCAGCCCCTCGGTATCCCGGGTCCACCAATAGCTGCCTTCCGGATTGCGTCCCGACACCTTGAAACGCTTGAGGTGGCGCTTGATGGCCGCCAGGGCGTCGTCCCAGGTGGCGAAGGCCTCACCAACCTGCGTCGGCGTGGCCGAGCGCTGGCTGTCGAGCTCCAGAATCCTGAACATCACGCCTCCGCCAATCCCGATCATGCCGGCGACAAGCATTTATTACTACGTTCGGGGCGGCCAGTCCACAGTATAACAAGGGAAAATGCCCGATTATGAAAATATTTGAGCCTCCGGGGACTGGTTTTCCGGTATCCTGTTCTTATGTTTTATTTCTCGATTTGAATCATCAAATCATTGTCCATACCGCAGGGAGAACCGCATGAAGTTCCGTCCGCTCCACGACCGCGTCGTGGTCAAGCGCATCGACGCCGAGGCCAAGACCGCCGGCGGCATCATCATTCCGGATACCGTCAAGGAGAAGCCCTCCGAGGGCGAGATCCTCGCGATCGGTCCGGGCGGCCGCGACGAGGCCGGCAAGCTCATTCCCATCGACCTCGCGGTCGGTGATCGGGTGCTGTTCGGCAAATGGTCCGGCAGCGAGGTCAAGATCGACGACGTCGAGGTCCTGATCATGAAGGAAAGCGACATCATGGGTGTCATGGAAGGCACCGTGGCCCGCAAGAAGGCCGCCTGACGCCCGCCGTCATCACGCGCAACAGACACACTCTCAATACGCACTCTTTCAATAAACACACTCGCAGGAGCTACCAAACATGTCCGCCAAGGAAGTCAAATTCGCCGTCGATGCCCGCGACCGCATGTTGCGCGGCATCGACACGCTCGCCCACGCAGTGCGGGTGACGCTCGGCCCGAAGGGCCGCAATGTCGTGCTGGACAAGTCGTTCGGCGCGCCGCGCATCACCAAGGACGGCGTCACCGTCGCCAAGGAGATCGAGCTCGACGACAAGTTCGAGAACATGGGCGCCCAGATGGTGCGCGAGGTCGCCTCCAAGACCTCCGATCTGGCCGGTGACGGCACCACCACCGCGACCGTGCTGGCCCACGCCATCGTGCGCGAAGGCGCCAAGGCGGTCGCCGCCGGTATGAACCCGATGGACTTGAAGCGCGGCGTCGATCTCGCGGTCGAGGCCGTCGTCGCCGACCTGCAGAAGAACTCCAAGAAGGTCACCTCCAACGAGGAGATCGCCCAGGTCGGAACGATTTCCGCCAACGGCGATGCCGAGATCGGCCGCTTCCTGGCCGACGCCATGAAGAAGGTCGGCAACGAGGGCGTGATCACGGTCGAGGAGGCGAAGTCCCTGGAGACCGAGCTCGAGGTGGTCGAAGGCATGCAGTTCGACCGCGGCTACATCTCGCCCTATTTCGTCACCAATGCCGAGAAGATGCGGGTCGAGATGGAAGACCCCTACATTCTCATCTACGAGAAGAAGCTCTCCGGCCTGCAGGAGCTGCTCCCGCTGCTGGAAGCGGTGGTGCAGAGCTCGAAGCCCCTGGTCATCATCGCCGAGGAAGTCGAAGGCGAGGCGCTTGCGACGCTGGTGGTCAACAAGCTGCGCGGCGGCCTCAAGGTCGCGGCCGTCAAGGCGCCTGGGTTCGGCGATCGCCGCAAGGCCATGCTGCAGGATATCGCCATCCTGACCGGCGGCCAGGCGATCAGCGAGGACCTCGGCATCAAGCTCGAGAACGTCACCCTCGCCATGCTGGGGCGCGCCAAGAAGCTGATGATCGAGAAGGAGAACACCACCATCGTCAACGGCGCCGGCAAGAAGGCCGACATCGAGGGCCGCATCAGCCAGATCAAGGCGCAGATCGAGGAGACCACCTCGGACTACGACCGCGAGAAGCTGCAGGAGCGCTTGGCCAAGCTCGCCGGCGGCGTCGCGGTGATCCGGGTCGGCGGCGCGAGCGAGATCGAGGTCAAGGAGCGCAAGGATCGCGTCGACGACGCCATGCATGCGACCCGCGCCGCGGTCGAGGAAGGCATCCTGCCGGGCGGCGGCGTGGCGCTGCTGCGCGCCAGCGAGGTCCTCAAGAAGGTGCGCACCCACAACGACGACCAGAAGACCGGCGTCGAGATCGTGCGCAAGGCGCTGTCCGCTCCGGCCCGCCAGATCGCCCTCAATGCGGGCGAGGACGGCTCGGTCATCGTCGGCAAGATCCTGGAGAAGGACCAGTACAACTACGGCTTCGACGCCCAGACGGGCGAGTACGTGAACATGATGTCAAAGGGCATCATCGACCCGACCAAGGTGGTGCGCGCCGCGCTGCAGGGCGCCGCCTCCGTGGCCGGCCTCCTCATCACCACCGAGGCCATGGTGGCCGAGCTGCCGAAGAAGGACAGCCCGGGCATGCCGGGCGGCGGCGGCATGGGTGGAATGGGCGGCATGGGCGGCATGGGCGATTACTGATCGCCGCTTGATCGCCTGACCATCGCCGAGCATCAGCGACCCGGACCAGATTGGTCCGGGTCTTTTTTTGTCCGCCGGATTTGATCGACCCGCGACGCCTTCCGCCTGCGGCCGGCAATTCTTGCCGCCGAACAATTTCGCCGGCCGGCAGAAATCGCCACGGCGCCCCCATGCGGGCGGGCGCGGCGCACCGCGCCGTTGAATTTCCTTGCAAAATTTCGGCCGCACGTTGTGGCACACCGCTTGCTCGATAGCGCGCGGGTGCGACTGCGAATCCGGTCGGGCTGGCGCATGGCGCCGGATGCTGGCTGCGAGACGCCGGGTTTCGGAGATGTCCGATGAGTGGCATCAGCGGCGTTGGCGCGCGGCTTCATGCCGTCCGCGATCAAGCAATTTGCGCAGAACCTGTTCAGCCAGATCGACCTCAGCGGCGACGGCTCGGTCTCCAAGACCGAGCTCGAGCAGGCGGTCACCAAGGGCGGCGGCAACACCACCGCGGCGGACGCGCTCTATTCGGTGCTCGATCCCAGCAATTCCGGCGGCTTCGGCGAGCAGCAGCTTGCCCAGGTGCTGCCCGGCTCCGGCTTCAGCGACCAGATGCAGGCGCAGATGATCGGCTACCAGGCGCAAGGCTGGCCCGGCGCATCGGGCGCCGCAACCGGGCGGCCAGCTGGCGCAGAGCCTGTTCTCGCAGATCGACGCCAACGGCGACGGCTCGATCTCGCAGAGCGAGCTCGAGCAGGCGGTCACCAAGGCCGGCGGCACCAAGGAAGCCGCCGACGCGCTCTATGCCAAGCTCGATCCCAACGGCACCGGCAGCGTGAGCGAGCAGCAATTCTCCCAGAGCCTGTCCCAGGCCGATGCCGCACCACCATCATCATCACCATGGCGGCGGGGAGCAGGCAGCAAGCGCAACGGACGGCGGCAGTGCGGGCGGCAGCGCGGGCGGCAGCGCCGCCGACGCCCTCACCTCGCTGTTCAACGCCGACGGCGGCGGGGCCGGAAATTCGCCGACCCAGATCGCCCAGAACATGTTCGCGCAGAGCGACACTCAACGGCGACGGCATCATCACCCAGAGCGAGCTCGAGCAATCGGTCACCGCCGCCGGCGGCAGCACGGCCGGCGCCGACGCGCTCTATGCCAAGCTCGACCCCAACGGCACCGGCAGCGTGAGCCAGCAGCAATTCATCGACGCCCTGCAGCCGCCGTCGGCCTCGGGCAATACCGCGCAGGACGCCCTCCTGGCGCTGCTCGACCCGATCTCCCAGAGCAATGCGGTTCCGCCAGTGGCCGGCGCAGCCGGCACCGGCACCGGCGCAGCCGGCAACACCGCGCAGGACGCCGTCTCAGCGCTGCTGCAAAGCTACGATCCGACCGTGGGCTCCTCCGCCGGCACCGGCAATTCGGCGCGCGATGCCCTGATGTCGCTCATCAAGGGCAGCGACAGCGCCTCGAGCGGCCCGGCCGGCACAACAGCCGCCGGACTGTTCAGCAGCGCCGACCTGGCGCATGCCTTCGCGCTCTACCAGAGCCAGCTCGAGCAGCAGCTGGTCAGCGGCATCGGCGCGACCCAGAGCGCCAGCATCTAGGAATCTTTATCCCTCATGGTGAGGAGCGCGGGCAATGCCCGCGCGTCTCGAACCATGGTCCCGCGTGCAGCACCGCCGGGGCCACGTCCTTCGAGACGGCCGTCGAGCCGACCCCTCAGGGCGAAGATGGAGTTTGCCGCCCGCGCAGTCGAAAACAGTGCGGCAGGAAACTCAATCCTTGAACGGATCGAACTCGCCCGCGCCCGCCATCGCCACCGCGAACGGCCGCAACGTATGCAGCACCCGGATGGTGCCGGCGTGCTGCGCCAGCACCTCCGGCAGGCGGCGGTACGCCATCGGGCTTTCGTCCAGGTCGGCGCCGACCAGGGTCACGCCGCGCTGCTGCAGCCAGGCGTCCATCTCGGCCTTCGAAAACCGGCGCTTGGCTTCCTTGCGGCCGAACAGGCGGCCGGCACCGTGCACGGTCGAGTACAGCGATGCCTTCGCGGCCGGACTGTCCACGCCCTCGATGATCACGGCATCATCGCCCATCGAGCCGCCGACGAATCCGCGCTGGCCCGGGAACGCCGGGGTCGCGCCCTTGCGCACCACCCAGAGATCGCGACCGGCGTGGGTTTCGCGCCAGGCGTAGTTGTGATGGTTGTGCACCATGTCGGTGACCATGCCGCCGATGATCTGCCGCACCCGCTCGATCACCCACTCGCGGCCCGCATAGGAATAACGCCCGGCGAGCTGCATGGCCGCGACGTAGCGGCGGCCGAGCTCGCTGTCCTCGTCGATCACCGCCGGTGGCACGTTCATGCCGTCCTTGCCGCCTGCCGCCTTGAGATAGCGGGTGGCGCTGGTGTGGCCGAGGCCGCGGCTGCCGAAATGCACGCCGATCCAAACGAGACCCGCCTCATCACGCATCAGGTCGACATAGTGGTTGCCTGATCCGACCGTGCCGAGCTGCGCGACCGCCTTCGCCCGGTACGCCTCCATGTCGGATTCCTTCCACGCCTCGCCGTCGTCGAACAGCTGATGCTCGACCCGCTCCTCGTTGCTGCGCCCGACCCCGAACGAGATCACCCGCGCCACATCCTTGATGAGGACGCCGACCTTGTCCTCGATCGCCGCAAACGGCGTGTCCCGCCGCACCGCCATGTTGCCGCAGCCGATATCGAAGCCGACGCCGGAGATGCTGATCTGCTTCTCGTAGGCGATGACCCCGCCGACCGGCTGGGCATAGCCGAGATGCCCGTCGGCGCAGATCACGCCCGCCACCACGTTGCCGACCGCCATGCAATTGCGCATCTGGGCGACGGTCGCGGCCTCGTGCGCGCCGAAGATCGTGAGCGGGCTGTTCTGGAACCGCTCCGCTTGCGGCGCGATGGTGGCGATCTCGACCGCCGCAGCCGCGGTCTCGCGCGCCATGTGCTCGGCGCGGGCCGCGTCGCGGAAGGTGCACCACGCCGGCATGGAGCGCTGGCCCGGCCGTTCGACCCGGGCATCCGGATCGAGTCCGGCCGCGGCCGCGAGCTCGCGGGCACGGGTTTCGTAAGGGTCGGGGCGACGCATGGCAGGCTCCTGTCTGGATTGGTATTAGGCACAATTGCCGCGCCCGGTTAAGGCCAGCGGCGGCGAACGTCCGGGATCTGGCACCGGTGGCAGGGATCGAACCTGCGCCGACGCGGCTTTGGAGACCGCCGCTCTGCCGCTGAGCTACACCGGTATTGGTACCAACTGATGGAATCGAACCATCTCATACGGCGTCCACCGCGCCGCGCTCTCCCACTGAGCTGAGCTGGCCAGATTGGTAGCGGCCCCCGGTGACGATCCGGGCTGGCGGTCGTTATGAGCAACCGCTGTTCGCCAACGAACTGCCGCCATGAGATCGGAAAAGAATGGCACCGGGAGCACGATTTGAACGTGCGCGGCGCTCGCGCGCCGACCTCCGCTTCAAAGGCGGGTCGGTTGGGCCGCTCCCGCATCCCGGCGATTTGGTACCCCGTACGGGTGTCGAGCCCGTTTCTTCGGTTTGAAGGACCGAGATTCTAGCCGATAAACTAACGGGGCGAATTGGAGCGGGCCGCGAGTAACGATCTCGCCTGGTCGGTTTGGAGGACCGATGCACATCCGTCTATGCCAGACCCGCGGATTGGCGGAGGGTGCGCCCGCCGACGGCCGTAAATTTATGTCTATTCAGAATCCGCACGACGAAGAAGAACGCTCCGGCCGAGAATGGCGACATATTTCCAAGGCTCTCCGATAATTTGCGATTAGTTAAAATCTAAATCATTTAGGTAGCGAAAGACTAAGGCGGGCATGTACGTATATATACGGGGACTAACCTCGGAGAGCTAAATGTCCAAGCTAGTGCGTTTTGCCAAGGATGAGTTGGGTGCGACCGCGATCGAGTACGGCCTCATCGCCGCCGGCATTTCGGTCGCGATCATCGCCGTGGTCCAGGGCCTCGGCGCGAACCTGAAGACGACCTTTGGAAGCGTCCAGACCGCCCTCAAGTAAGCGAAGACGCTACGAACGTGGCTGAAAGAAATTGGGCCCCGATTTGTTCGGGGCCTCTTTTTTGTCCTCTCGGCGGTCTTCGCGTCTTTGGTCATGGAGCCTTGCATCCCGACCCGAGCGAGCAAGGCTCCGGTCGGCCCGCAATGCCAGGGGCTACCGGACGAGCTGCAGCACCCCGGCTCCGACGAACACGATAGTTCCCAGAACGTAACCTACGGCGTCCAAAGGGTGATCCTCCCCCCGCTTCAAGAACCACCGTACACCACCGATCGCCTGCAGCAGATACTTCAGGCCGGCCACGCAGAGGAGCCCAAATCCAAACAGCGGCAGCCAAAGGTGAATAGCCAATGTGGGCAAGAAGAAAATAACGCTCCACACGATGAGCGTGTCGGCGACGCCGGGAAGGACGTCAGGAGTTGCCCAGAACGCAAATAGCCCGATCTCTCGAACAAGCGCAAACAGAAGAACCACAAACATGCCGGCCAATGGCCCGACCACAATGGCCACCATCGGCCTCTTTCCGCCAACTACAAGCAGCTTACGCACGATAAACAGCGAGATGTAGTCGGAAACGATATTTGTCAGCAACAAGCCCGCGATGGACTCCAATGGAGGCGGGTCGACATATTGAATTGACAAAATCTCATATGCAAATATCGCGGTGATGACGATGGTAAACAGTGCAGAACGCAGTGCGGCACGCCAACCCAGAAGTGGCCGTGTAAACAACCGGTCAAAAATCTCGACCACCGCTGCCGCAACGGCCGCCCTGTCGTATTCCAGCGGCTTGAACCACCCCGAGATCGCCGCCTTCGCCTGGGCCGATGCTTGAGTGTCCAGATAATGGAAGAAGCAATAGGTGCCAGCCGCATAGATGAACGGAGTGGCCAACCCCAGCTTATCAAGGGCTTGTTCGAACATGCGGCCGCCCCGCTCCTGTGCCTGATTGTTTCGCTATCGGCGGCAACAATCCGACAAATACTATCCCCGAGGACATGCCCCGCGGCGTCCAGCCCAGCGACTAGGGGCTTGGCATAGCCAATGGCACGATCAATGCGGTGATCCCCCGTTTACATTTTACGACCTACCGTTCCGGACCTCCAGCCCGCCCCCGATACCACCCGTCTCCGGGCTTTGATTTTTCCCGGTCTGGCCGATGCCGCGTGCCGCTGCGCCCACAGCGAAACTCCTCTGCCCCATTCCGCAGACCATATGCTGCTATGGCGGAGAGTGCAGGAGTCGAACCTGCCCGACCTGAAGGTCTCGTCGCGTTAGCACCGCGATGCCTTGCCGCTCGGCCAACTCTCCGTAATTGTCGATCGCGACCGAGCTCGGGCGCTCCATCCACCGTCGTGCAACCGGGCTCTCGGCGGGATTCGAACCCGCGTGCATCCGCTTAGAAGGCGGCGGCCTGTCCATTCGCGCCACGAGAGCATGGAGGTGCAGGCCGGTGTCGAGCCGGCTCATGACGGCTTTGCAGACCGCCGCGTTCCCGTTTCGCCACTGCACCGGATTGGCACACCTGGTACCGGTTTGGCTTCCCTTGGCGGAATCGAGCCGCCGTCTCTGCGTTCAGGGCGCAGCGCCCTGCCATTGAGCAAAAGGGGTCGTTGGTCAGGGCGGCAGGTCACGATCCTGCGGCCTCCGCGTCCCAGTCGCGGCGCTCTGCCTGCTGACCATATCGCCTTTGTCACGGCGCCCTGGAACGATCGGAGGCCCGGCGTGTTGTTGTGGTCTCTCCTCAAACTCGGATTGAATCAATGGCAGCTATATGGTCGCGATCAGGCGGGGTCGCTTTCGTGCTTCTGGGGCTCTTGACAGCTGCAAGCGCCAAGCCTTCCTGCGCGGTCGTAGGCGACAGCATCGCGGTCGGTGCCGGGCAACACATGGAGGCGTGCAGGGTAAATGCAAAAATCGGCATTCAATCGAAAGCCGTAATTGCCCGCGTCGAACTCGGTGGCGGATGTCAATGTGGTCTCGGCCGGCAGCAACGATCCAGCCAATCCAAATCTTCGCACCAATCTCGAGCGCATTCGCTCGCGGGCGCATCGGGTGATCTGGATCCTGCCGATTGACCGCCGGGCGCGTGCCGAGGTGCAGGCAGTGGCGAGCGCACACGGCGATTCGGTGGTAGCATTCGCCCCTGCCGGGGATCATGTGCATCCGCGTTCCGACGTCGCGCTGGCGCGTTCCATCGCCGCCGTCATGGCTGCGCGGCCGGCCCGGCTTCCACCCGCGCCACCGAACGTGCCGTCTTGATTTTGCGTCTCGACGCGCGGCCGTTGAAAGCCCTCCGAGATCGCGGCCCCTTTCAAGCCCTTGGAATTCGGATATCCTCCGCGGCCCACCGAGGGCACAGCATGACACTTCCACGTCGCTCATTCCTGCATCTGGCAGCGGGTGCCGCCGCGCTCCCGGTCGTCTCGCGGATCGCGCGGGCGCAGAGCTACCCGACGCGGCCGGTACGCATCGTCGTCGGCTTTCCCGCCAGCAATGCATCCGACATCGTCGCGCGCCTTGCCGGGCAGGCGCTGTCGGAGCGGCTCGGGCAGCAATTCATCATCGACAACCGGCCGGGTGCCGGCGGCAATATCGGCACCGAAGCGGTCGTGAACGCGGCGCCGGACGGCTACACGCTTCTCTCGATCAGTCCTTCGGCCACCACCAATGGAGCGCTCTACGACAACCTCAGCTTCAATTTCATCCGCGACATCGCGCCGGTGGCGGGTTTCGCCCGCGCCCCATATGTCTTGGTGCTCAATCCGTCATTGCCGGCCAACACGGTTTCCGAGCTCATCGCCTATGCCAAGGCCAATCCCGGCAAGATCAACATGGCGTCGGCCGGCGTTGGCAGTCTGAGCCACATGTGTGGCGAGCTGTTCAAGGAGATGGCTGGCGTCGACATGGTACACGTGCCTTATCGCAGCAGTTTCCTGCCCGATCTGCTGGGCGGACAGGTGCAGGTCGTGTTCAGTCCGATATCCCAGTCGATCGGCGCTATCCGAGCAGGCCAACTGCGCGCCCTTGCGGTCACTACCGCGACGCGTCAGGCGGCGCTGCCGGAGATGCCGACCGTGGCCGAATTTGTACCTGGCTACGAGGCGAGCGGTTGGTATGGGATCGGCGCGCCCAGGAACACACGCACCGAGATCACCGCCAGGCTCAGCAAGGAGATCAACGCGGCTCTCGCCGATCCCAAGATGACGGCGCAGCTGGCCGACGTCGGTGCGGTTCCGATGCCGATGACGCCCATCGAATTCGGACAATTCCTCACTACGGAAACCGAGAAATGGAGCAAGGTTATCCGCGCAGCGAACATCAAGGCGGGCTGAGGCGCGGCGCTCTTCCGTCTGACCCGCATCCTGCAAATTGGCCTTCCCGACAGGATTCGAACCTGCATGCCTCCCGGTCCGTAGCCGGGCGCTCATCCGTTTGAGCTACGGGAAGATTCTTGGCGCCTCCGACGGGATTTGAACCCGTGCTGCCGCCTTGAGAGGGCGGATTCCTGATCGCTAGCTAGAAGGCGCGATTGGCTCCCGCCACAGGATTCGAACCTGCCTTCGCCGGTTAACAGCCGGCCGCCCTCACCGAGATGGCTCGACGGGAATATTCTCAAATGTTTGTCGCGAGATTTGGTGGAGCCAGACGGAATCGAACCGACGACATCCTGCTTGCAGGGCAGGCGCTCTCCCTTCTGAGCTATGGCCCCGAATTGGTGCACAAGGAAGGAATCGAACCACCCGCGCGCGCGCCTTCAACGCGCCGCTCTACCACTGAGCTACTTGTGCGAACTGGGTGTCTTCAGGAGTTGTCAGAATTCGGACCCTCCCGCTCTTTCCCGCGTCCGCGGGAATGAGCGGAGACGGAAATTCTTTCAGCGGCTCCGGCATCGCAAAAATGCTGGAGCGGCCGGGGGGAATCGAACCCCGCGTCGGCTCGTCGGCAACGAGCTGCTCTGCCATTGAGCTACGGCCGCAAGCTGGTGGGCAGGGATGGATTCGAACCACCTCAGATCAATCGGCGCTTTTACAGAGCGTTGGGCTCACCAGTGCCCAGCCTGCCCGAATTGGTAGCCAGGTGAATTGGCGGAGAAGTGAGGTCATGATCCCCAGTGGCTTGAACCACCCATCTCCCTTCGAACGAGCGCCGGACTCCCGTCCGGTTACTTCTCCGTGGCGGAAGGCCGCGGTCTTGATCCGCAATGCTTGGCGCATCCAATCCGCTTCCGACGGATCCGGGCCACCCGGCCGGTTCGCCATCCGTCTCGCAATTGGTCATCACGGCGGGATTCGAACCCGCAGCCTTCGCCTTCGGAGGACGATGCTCTGTCCGGTTGAGCTACGCGATGGTCGCCCCGTGGGGCATTGGTTGCTCCACGGGGCCGTCATGGCTCGAGCGCGGCGTCCCAATAGAGATAGTCGCGCCAGGTCTCGTGCAGGTAGTTCGGCGGGAACGCCCGCTTGGCCGCGAGGAGCTCATGCGGCGTCGGCGCCCGCGGCACGCGCAGCGGCCTCATCGCGGTCGCGCTATCCTTGCGCTCGTTGCACGGCGAGCAGGCCGCGACCACGTTGTCCCAGGAGGTCGGGCCGCCGCGGCACTTCGGGATCACGTGATCGAAGGTGAGATCGGCGCTGGCATGCCGCTCGCCGCAATACTGGCAGCGGAAGCGGTCGCGCAGGAACACGTTGAAGCGCGTGAACGCCACATGCCGGGGTACCGGATGGTACTTGCGCAGCGCCAGCACCGACGGCAGCCGCATGGCGGTCGACGGGCTGCGCACGACCGTGTCGTATTCCTCGACCACGGCATGCGTCGCCTCGACCACCGCCTTGATGGCGCGGTCCCAGCGCAGCAGCGACAGCGGGAAGTAGCTCAGCGGCTGGAAGTCGGCGTTGAGCACCAACGCCGGATGCGTGCACATGACACCGTCTCCTGGTTTGCGATGGGATGCGCCCGGCTCTCAAGCCGTGAGCGCGGCGATTGGTCAGGGCGGCAGGCTTCGATCCTGCGACCTCTCGGTTCCGGGCCGAGGGCTCTACCAGACTGAGCTACACCCTGTTGAATTGGCGCGCGACGAGTGACGGCGACGCGCTGTATTGCTCCACCGCGGCGCGGTCCTGGCCCGCCCTTTTGCAACAATCAGGGCAGAGCGGGCACGATGTCCCACCCGACCATCGTGCCGTCGGCCGCAAATTCGTGTCATGGCTCAGGTGTCCCGGCAGCTCCCGCGCCATAGAGATGGCGGATTATACTGCGCCACCCTGCCCTACGGGCGGAATCCACTCGGAGCAGAGAAACAGAACGTTAATCTACGCAACCTAACATGCGCACGATCTTGGGGAAGGCACACATGCTTTCATCGCCCATCGGACGCCTTGGGTTCTTTCTCTACTCAGTTGCGATTTCGATCGCCGAACTGATCGCCGTGGCACTATGCGTCGCAGCGACAATGGGTTTTGATGGATTCGTCCACTCAAAGCCGGGACCTTCGCGTGAAGGTCTGGCACTGGCGAGCTTCGTGGTGATGATGGTGTTTGTCGTGGCACGCACGAACATCACGTGGCGTCGCCGAAACGATGCAGATCTCAGCAAGTGGTTGGTCGTGCCATATATTGTCTTCCTCGCGTTGCTTGCTGCGCTGCAAGCGGCGACGCTTTTGATCTACGACTTCAAAACCGGCAACACCAACATCGGGCTCGGCATCCTCTCAACCGCCCTGTTTGCCTTGTGGTTTCGCATCTGCTTGGCGAGTCCCAAAGGAAGGCCGTTCGATCCGGACTCGTTTTTGACCGCGGAGGGGTTCGGCGAGGGCCCGAGCGGCGGGTTTAGGCAGGCGACAACTGCAAGCGTTTCGGCCGGAACCTCGATGAGATCGACTCCCCTAACCGTCAGCGTCCGCGGACACAGCAATGCAGGCGGCATCGCCTTCGGGAAACGCGGGCGAAGCTGAGAAACGCCGGAGGGACTTGGCGATGCCAGCTTGTACTGAATTGGCGCGCCACGGTCGATGAAGATGGGCACTACTGCTTCGCCGTGCCCCTATGATGCCGCACCCGCCACGCGCTCCAATCGGCAAATCTGCGCCGACCTGCGATCTTACCCTACGCCTCGTGGCCGGGCGCCTTGCCGACATCGCAAGATGTCCGCTTTCCCTTCGGTACCGGCTGTACCAATCGATCCGAGGGCGACGTGATGGGCCATAAGCGGTCATTGGTCAGGGCACGTTAAGGCATCTACACAGTTCCTCAGCGCCGAGCGGAAAAGTCCTTCGCTGATCTTTTCACCAGATTCAAAAATTGCCCAACTGCTGGCGAGTGGTCACCCTTTCGCGTTACGATGTTTAGAGACGCCTTCGGAATCGGGTACCCCTTAAGCCGACGATATTCCACACCATCTACATGCATCCGTTGCACCGATGCTGGCACGAGGGAAATGCCGAGTCCGGTAGCAACGAGGCTCAGCGTCGACGTGAAGCGAGAGGCCCCCTGGCCAAGACGCGGATTGAAGCCAGCAGTGCGACAGGCCATTATCGTAGCGTCACCCATTCCGGTTTCAGGAGAGCCATAGAGAAGAAATGTCTCGCGAGCGAGATGCTTCAAGGAGAGCCCCGTTTCGGTGCTACCCTTGCTCCGAGCCAGCGGATGGTCGCCGGGCAGTGCGACCACCATCGGTTCTTCCAGCAGTTGAGTAATAACGAGGCCCTCAGGTTCGGCGATGGACATTCGAATAAAGGCAGCATCAACGCGCTCAGCCTGTAGATGCTCGACAAGTTCGCGGCTTAGCCACTCCTCCAATCGCAAAAACACCAGAGGAAACGCATCGTGAAAGGCGCGGATGACGCGCGGTACGAACGGATGGAAAGGACTCATCGCCGAAAGGCCTACGCAGATTCGCCCTTGCTCGCCCCGCGCAGTGCGCCGCGTCGTCTCAAACATTCGGTCGAGATGCTCAAGAATCGCCTTCGCGTTGTCAAAGAACACACGCCCTGCCTCAGTTAGTTCCACGCCTCGCGGTTTTCGGCGAACCAATTGGACGTTGAGTTCCCTTTCGATCGCTTTGATCCTCTGACTTAGCGGCGGCTGCTGCATACCCAGCCGTTCCGCGGCCCGCGTTATGTGTTCTTCTTCAGCTACGGCAATGAAATATCGTAGGTGCCTCAACTCCATCGTCATATCTCCACTGATATGAGTTTTGGATAAAGCATATTATGGCTAGTGACGCCTGGGAAGCGTACGTTTACCAGCGCTCGGCGACCGCAATCGGCAGCCCGCATGTCCGTCCCGAACCGGAACGGCAACGGGTCGGTGGGTGGCAAACGGTCTCGTGGCGAGCACACTTTGGCGGACCAGATGAAGCTTCTCCGACGGGAATTTCTTCAAATTGCAGCGGGCGCTGCCGCACTCCCGGCGATATCGCGGCTAGCGCTGGCGCAGGTCTATCCGACGCAGGCGGTGCGGGTCATCGTTCCGTTTCCACCAGCCGGAGGGACCGACATTCTCGCGCGGCTGATGGGGCAATGGCTGTCAGAGCGGCTTGGCCGACAATTTGTCATTGAGAATCGATCCGGCGCAAGCACCAATCTCGGCACGGAGGTCGTCGTGCGTGCGCCACCGGACGGATATACCCTTCTCGTGGTCGACACTTCACCGGCGATTAACGCGACCTTTTACGACAATCTAAATTTCAAATTCACCCGCGACATTGCGCCGGTCGCGGGCCTTATCCGTCAGCCTCTCGTGATGCAAGTGAACCCGTCCTTATCGGCCAGAACTGTGCCCGAATTTATCGCCTATGCCAAAGCCAATCCGGGTAGAATCAATATGGCGTCGGCAGGCAACGGGAACGTCTCCCATGTGGCTGGCGAGTTGTTCAAGGTGATGACAGGCGTTGAGATGGTTCACGTGCCGTATCGTGGCACGGGCCCTGCGGTGACCGATCTTCTTGGTGGACAGGTGCAGGTATTTTTCGGCTCCATGGCCGCGTCGATCGAATATATCAAGGCCGGCAAACTCCGTGCGTTGGCGGTCAGCACCGCAACACGCTCGGAGGCACTCCCAGATATTCCAACAGTTGGTGATTTCGTGCCCGGGTACGAGGCCAGTGTTTGGTATGGTGTCGGTGCACCGAAGAACACACCGAACAACATCATCGAGAAGCTCAATAAGGAGATCGACGCGGCTCTCACCGATCCCAAAATGGAGGCACGGCTTGCCGACCTGGGGGGCACGACGCTTACCGGGTCTCCCTCCGAATTCGGCAAACTCATCGCCAACGAAACGGAAAAATGGGCCAAGGTGGTGAAGTTTGCGGGGCTCAAGGCGGACTAATCGACGACATAGTTGCTGCCAGACATTCCATAGTTCCCGGTACCTGGTTGCCGATCGCCCAATGACGGCTCCGGGTCATTTGCGTCCATATTGCCATGTCCGCTTGGTTGTCCGCTATCCACGATACCGGGCATTGACGACGCCGAACCGAGAAACCCATCCGCTTGTCACCTGTGTTCGACCTGCAAACGATCAGCACATCCGTGGCAGCTATGGCGGCCTGACTCCGGTCGATTTGACGAACGTATTGTGCTATCCAGTTGCCAAGGGTCCGCACAGGCGCTGCAACGAGTCTGAACCCAAAGTGCTGCCTTGATGATCGGGCCGAGGGCGGCGGCTACCGTCGCGACCACCTCCGCGCGCTCGCGTAGCGCGTCGAGGTCGACATGAAAGAGGTTCGCATCATGGGGTCGAAAAGCGCGCTGCTGCGTACGATCGTCGCCGCGTCGAGCGCAAAAACGACAGGTTTTGCAGTGTCCAGTTTTGTGCCGAAGTGGCGCCCCGTACGGGACTCGAACCCGCAATTGGTGTCCACGGCCGGACTCGAACCGGCACGCGCAAGCGTCGCCCGTTCGAGGCGGCGCGTCCGCCGATTTCGCCATGCGGAGGTGAAACTGGAGGGCACCCCCGGCCACGATCCGGGATCTCGCTGACTAAGAATCAACCGCTCTGCCAATTGAGCTAGGTGCCCGTGAACCCCGGAGGGCTCGAACCTCCTGCGGCGGGGTTAAAAGTCCCGTGCCCGGCCGATCCAGGCTATGTACGCTCGGGGTCCGGGAGACCCCGCGTTTTGAGCGGGTCGTTCATGATGAACCTCGTTGGTTGGTGGTAGAGGAAGGAATCGAACCTTCTGCCACTCGGTTATCGACCGAGGCCCTCGCCATTCGGACTCTCTACCGTTGATGATGAAACGTTGACGATGCGTAACCTCCGGCCTCGCGCCGGCGGCATGTTGGTACTCCCGCTCCGATTCGAACGGAGGAATGCCTGCGTGTAAGACAGGTGCCTTGGGCCGCTTGGCGACGGGAGCGTGAAGTTGATCAGCAATTTGGTGCGCACGGAGGGACTTGAACCCCCACGGTGTTACCCGCCGCATTCTGAGTGCGGTGCGTCTTCCGGTTCCGCCACGCGCGCAAAGCTTCGAAACGAGAGTTGGTGCCGGCAGGGTGAATCGAACACCCGGCATCCGGCTTACGAGGGCGGCGGTCTACCACTGGCCTATGCCGGCATTGTCAAATCCTTCGCCGAAACCAGAGCGCTCGCGCACGAGCGACCTACGGGCCGAAGGGGCGCCTTATGCACAAGGGCGCCATCCTGGACGTTCGCTTCGTTCGATCCTTGCGGATCGCAATTCATGCCGGCCTCGCGGCGGACAGCCGGGAGCACGGCGCGAGCCGCCTGCCGGCGGGCAGCGACAGGCGCAATGACCCTGCGGTCACGCATTGATTGGTCGGCTTGCTGGTGATCTTGCGGACCATCTGGTTCCTCCGCCGGTTGCGGAGGCCAATGGTCTCCGCGGGTTAAGCTGGTCTCGAGGCGCGCCCGGGTTCGGGCTGTTTCGTCTGTTGCATGGAACCGCAACGGCACGCATACAGCCGGTCGCTCGGGCGATTGCTCGACCGGACGGCGGCTGACAGTGCGATATGTGTGCGTAGCGAAAACATGGGTTCCTCGACGAATGAGGCGCGGTGTGTGCCACGGATTTCGGACAAAATCAAGGCAACAAACAAACTTTCGCAATTTTGGCCAGTAACTTCGCTACCAAAACCTTTGCGCGTGCAGCAATTCAATCATTCCATCAGCGGCTTGCCGCCGTCATGACGCGAGGAAAAATCGGCGCATCGTCGCCGCCACCGCATCGGGCGCCTGCACCACCATGATGTGGCCGCTGTCGACGACGGCGACCTCGGCGCGGGCAAACAGGCCGGCGTAGCGCTCGACCTGCTCCGGCGGGCGCATCTGGTCGTGGCGGCCGGCGATGAGCAGGCAGCGGCATTCTATTTGTTGCAGCAGCGGCTCCAGCGCGACCTCGGCCAGCATCGCATTGGCGTGCGCGTAGCACACCGGATCGATGGCGAGGAAACGGCCGCGGTGCTCGGCATAGGCTTGCGGATCGCCGCGGTCGTGCTGCGGATAGGTGCGCTCGAACACCATATCGACGATCGAGCGCATGCCTTCCCGCTTGGCGGTCTGCGAGCGCTCCAGGAGATAATGCCGGCGGGCCGGATCGGTGCCGAGGCTCGGCGCGCACAGCGCCAGCGCCGCGACCTCTTGCGGATGGCGCAGCGCCAGGGCGGCCGCGATCGCCGCTCCCGACGCAATGCCGGCCACGTAATAGGGCGGCGCGAGCCTGGCGGTCTGTACGAACTCGATGCGTGTCGGCCACCAGGTCGTCCAGGCCAAACGACGCCCGCACCTTCTCGGAAAGCCCGGCGCCGCGCTGATCGGCGCGCAGGATGCGGAAGTCCGCCTCGAGCGCCGGCACCACCTGATCGAAGCTCTCCAGCGTGCCGGCGAGCTCATGGATGAGCACCAGGCTGCGCGGACCGCGGCCGGAAACGCTGTAGTGAAGGCTGAGGTCCGGATATTCGGCGAACCCAAAATGGCGATCCATGGTGCTCAGCTTTTCGGCCACAGGGTGGAAGCGTAATCGATCAGGGCATCGCTGATGGCATCCGGCGCTTCGGCGACCGCCGCATGGCTGCAATTGCGAACCACCACGATGGTGACCCGGTCGCCCAGCGCCTGCTTGAACTCGGCCGCGTCCTCCCCGTGAGCGAGCGGGTCGTGATCCGGCTGCAGATAGAGTATCGGGGCCGCTCCGGCGGCGTAGTCCGCTTCGCGCGAGGTGCGGTCGCCGGCGATGCGCTGCGCCGCCAGCACGTCGGGATGCCAGCCTTCGAGCCATGCGCACGCATCGTTGCCGGGCGCGAAGAAGGCGAATTGCAGCGCCGCGAGCCGCTCGTCATCGGGAAGCGAAGGGTCGGCGCTCGCCCGGATGGCAGTCCTCACCTTGGGCGGGCTGGGCGCATGGCCCACATTGGCGGCGACTAGCGCCACGGCGCGCACCAGCTCGGGGCGGTCGGTCGCCAGCATGCGGGCGACCCGGTTGCCGAAAGCGTGACCCACCACGAAGGCGGGCCCGCCGCCGTCCTGCGCGATCAGGGCCGCCACGTCTGCCGCATAGTCGTGCAGATCAATGCCGGTCATCGGGCCGCGGCTTGCCCCGATGCCGCGCGGCTGCGGCCGCAGCACCCGGAATCCGGCGCCCGCCAGCCGCCGCGCGATCGGCTCGAAATCGCCGGCGCCGCGCCCGAGCGAAGGCAGCAGCACGATGCGCTGCCCACTGCCCTGCACCAGCACCTCGATCGCCACATCGCGGCGCCGGACCACGATGCGGGTTACGGTTTGCTCATTCATGGATTATTGCTTTCCTGCTCGCAGCCCATCTCATCTCGTCGCGATCCGACCAGAGCCCTGCGACCCGCGGCCATCTTGCGGCCGCATCCGGTCTGCGGCGATAAAGGCGTCCATGCAAGCGCGATCGCCCATTCGTGCAATGGCAGCCCTGCCGGCGAGAGCCGCCTGGTGGGCCGCCCTGTGCCTGGCGTCGGCGCCATTGCCCACCTCGGCGCAGACCGGGCCCGACTTCTATTCCGGCAAGCAGATCCGCATGATCATCGGCCACCCGGTCGGCAACGATTACGACCTGGCGGCCCGCTTCCTGGCAAAATACCTGACGCGACACATCCCGGGCGAGCCCACCATCGTCGCCCAGAACATGCCGCAGGCGGCCAGCATCACGGCCGCCAATTTCCTGTTCAGCCAGGCGCCGCGCGACGGCACCATGTTCGGCTCGTTCTCGCGCAATGTGCCGAGCCAGGCCCGCATGGGGCAGCCCAATGTCACCGCCGATCCGCGCCAGTTCAATTGGCTCGGCGCCACCTCGCTGCCGAGCCGGGTATGCGTGGCGTGGGGCACCTCACCGGTGAAGACCCCGGCCGATCTCCTCACCCAGGAGCTGATCGTCGCCGGCTCCGGCGCCGGCTCGTCGCTCAGCATCCTGCCGACCGTGTTCAATCACGTGCTGGGCACCAAATTCCGCGTCATTGAGGGCTACAAGGGAACCACCGACGCGGTGCTGGCCATGGAGCGCGGCGAGGTCCAGGGCGTCTGCGCCACCTATGGGCAATTCCGCATCTACGAGCAGCTCTTACGCGAGGGCAAGCTGCGCTTCATCCTGCGGGCCGAGGAAGCCGCCATACCGGAGCTCGCGAGCGTGCCCTCGATCTTCGATCTCGCCCGGACCGACGAGCAGCGCCAGCTCATGCGTTTCGTTTTTTCGAGCGTCGAGCTCGGGCGCCCTTATGCGCTGCCGCCCGGCACCCCGAAGGAGCGCGTGACGGTGATGCGCAAGGCCTTCGCCGAGACCGTGCACGATCCGGAGCTGATCGCCGAGGCCGAGCGGCTCAAGCTCGACATGACCTATCGGTCGCCGGAAGATTTGGAGCAGTTGGTCAAGCACCTCTACGAGACGCCGCCCGAGATGCTGGAGACGGTCAAGAAGCTGGTGCCGAGCCTGCAATAGGCCGCACGCATCAATCGCCCGGCGCGTGTCGCGCCCGGCGCTCTCTGTACCAGCGTTGCTCCGCCCGACTTCAGCGCTCCGCGCCGCCGGTGATCTCCTGGACCAGGCTCACGATCCGGCGCCTGAGATTGGCGTCCTTGATCTGCATGAAAGCCTTGGTCAGCGCGAGACCGTCCGAGGTGGCCAGAAAATCGGTCACATAGGTCGGCAGCGGCGGCCCGTCGGCATCGCCGTTCGCGCCCGCGCGTGCACCCGGCTCGCGTGGCGAGCCCTCGAAAAAGAACGAGATCGGGACCTGCAGGATGCGTGAGATTTCATGCAGCCGGCCGGCGCCGATCCGGTTGGTGCCTTTCTCGTATTTCTGCACTTGCTGGAACGTCAGGCCGATGTCGTTGCCGAGCTCGGTCTGGCTCATGTCCAGCATCATCCGGCGCATGCGGACGCGGCTGCCCACATGCTTGTCGGTGGAGTTGGGGGACTTCTTGGGCATGCGGATCGTCTACAACGCGCGGTGGCATCTGTCCACCGGAACGAGCCGCACCAGGGCAAAGAGCGCGATTTACCATGAACGCCGCACCCACTTTCGCGACCCGCGATTGTACGTGGAAATGGGTGAGGTAAAAAAACACTGCCGGGCACCGTGGAATGGGGCCGCGTTAGCCGCAGGAAATTTCAGCAAAAAAATCGTGCCGCGGGCGCAGCCGCGCCGTTATCCGCTTGACCGATACACCGGCCTGGCTTTCCGATTATACTGAGGGCGCGCGCTGCGGCAGACGGCGCCACACCGGGAGGACCCCATGATCGCACGTCGCACCTTGCTCGGCGGCGCCGCGTCGGCCGCGGTGGCGGCCGCCGCCGGCATTTTTCCGCGCGCCGCCGGCGCGCAACAAGTGCCCTACTCGGCCGGCACCGCGCCGCCCAAGCTCAAGGCGCCGCCCAATACCTGCGACTGCCACATGCACATCTACAACAGCCGCTTTCCGGTAGCACCGGATGCGGCGCTGCGGCCGGGCGACGCCCATGCCGAGGACTATCGGCTGTTCCAGAAGCGCATCGGCACCACCCGCAACGTGATCGTGACGCCGTCGACCTACGGCACCGACAACAGCTGCACGCTCGACGCCCTCGCCACGTTGGGCGCCACCGCGCGCGCCATCGCGGTGGTCGACACCAACGTCACCGATGCGGAGCTCAAGCGGCTTTCCGCGCTCGGGGTGCGCGGCATGCGTTTCATGCTCAATCCGTCGAGCCCCACCACGGTCGCCATGCTGGAGCCGCTGTCCAAGCGGGTGAGCGAGCTCGGCTGGCATGTGCAGATCAGCACCACCGCCAAGCAGATCATCGCGATCGAGGATTTGCTGATGCGTCTGCCCGTGCCGGTCATGTTCGATCATTTCGCCCATCCGGGGCAGCCTGCCGGCATCAACGATCCGGTGTTCGCCACGGTCCGCCGGCTGATCGACAAGGGGCGCACCTGGGTCAAGCTCTCGGCCCCCTATATCGACAGCAAGATCGGGGAGCCGACCTACGCCGACGTCACCCCGGTGGCGCAGGCCTATGTGAAGGCGGCGCCGGAGCGGCTGGTCTGGGCGAGCGACTGGCCGCATCCCTCCCAGGGCGACAAGCATCCGGACGACGCGATTCTGTTCGATCTGCTGACGCAATGGATTCCGGACGAGGCGACCCGCAACCGCATCCTGGTGCAGAATCCGGAAGCCTTCTACGGCTTCGGGAAGCCGGCTTGAGGCTGGGCCGCAAAGCTCGGGCCAGCGGATTGCATACGAACCGGGAGGATCACATGATCGCGCGTCGCACTTTCATTCAGGGAGCATCGGCCTTGGCCGCAACCGCATCCGGCCTGTCAGCGGGCCACGCCCAATCGGCCCCCAATTCATCGGGTAGCGAGCCCGCCAAGCTCAAGGCGCCTCCCGGCGCCTGCGACTGTCATCACCACCTCTACGATCCGGTCCGCTTTCCGCCGTCGCGGCCGGAGGCGAACCAGGTGCCCAATGCGCGGCTGGAGGATTACCGGCTGCTGCAGCGCCGGATCGGCACCAGCCGCAACGTGGTGGTGACCCCGGCGCCCTATCCGGCGACGGTCGCCGACAACGGCGCGACGCTCGACGCCATCAAGCAACTCGCGCCCCATGCGCGCGGCGTCGCCATCATCTATCCGGAGATCACCGACGCCGAGCTCAAGAGCCTGGATGCGGGCGGCATTCGCGGCATCCGCTTCTCGCTCACCAGCGGCCGGCCGGGCGCGGCCAGCACCGCCAGCCCGGAGGTGATCGAGGCACTGTCGAAACGGGTGAACGCGCTCGGCTGGCATGTGCAATTCAACACCAGCGCCGAGCAGATCGTGGCGGCGGCCGATTTGCTGAACCGGCTGGCCTCGCCGATCGTCTTCGACCACATGGGGCACATTCCGCAACCGGCCGGGCTCGATCATCCGGCGGTCGCGATCATCCGCCGGCTCCTCGACAAGGGCCGCACCTGGGTCAAGCTGTCGGTGACCTATGACAGCAGCAAGGACGGCCCGCCCGGCTACGCCGACGTCGGCAGGCTGGCGCAGTCCTTCGTCAAAGCCGCCCCCGAGCGCCTGGTCTGGGGCAGCAACTGGCCGCATCCGAGCGAGCCCAACAAGCCCGACGATGCCATGCTGTTCGACCTGATGGCGCAATGGGCCCCCGATGAGGCGACCCGCAACCGCATCCTGGTGCAGAATCCGCAGACGCTCTACGGCTTCGGCAAGGTGGCTTGAGGCTTGGGGCGAGATTGCCGCGCTCTGGACTTAGGGACACGAGGCAGGACGAGATGATCGCACGCCGCACATTCATCAAGCACGCCTCGATGGCCGCCTTGGCCACCGCTTCCGGACTTGGCCCACGGCCGAGCCTTGCCGAGCCGGTGCCGAACTCCTCAGGCAGCGAGCCGGCCAAGCTCAAGGCGCCAGCGGGCGCCTGCGACTGCCATCACCACATCTACGACGCGGCGCGCTTTCCGCCGCCGCAGCCGGGCGCCCGGATACTGCCGAGTGCGCGCGTGGAGGAATACCGGTTGCTGCAACGCCGCCTCGGGCTCAGCCGCAATGTGGTGGTGACGCCGGCCGCCTATGTGGTGGACAACCGCGTGACGCTGGATGCGATCGCGCGGCTCGGGCCCAATGCGCGCGGCGTCGCGGTGGTTCATCCCGACGTCACCGATGCCGAGCTGAAGCAGCTGGCCGATGGGGGCATCCGCGGCATCCGATTCGCGCTCGGCGACCCCGCCACCGCCTCCACCACCATCGACATGATCGAGCCCCTGTCCAAACGTGTGGCGGCGCTCGGCTGGCACGTGCAGATCAACACCGAGGCCGAGAAGATCGTGGCGGCCGAGGATTTATGGAACCGTCTGCCCTCGGCGATCGTGTTCGATCACATGGGGCACGTGCCGCAGCCGGTCGGCCTCGCCCATCCGGTCTATGGCGTGGTGCGCCGGCTGGTCGACAAAGGCCGCACCTGGGTCAAGCTGTCGGTGACCTATGACAACACCAAGGATGGACCGCCCGGCTATGCGGACATCACCAAGGTGGCGCAGGCCTATGTGAAGGCGGCGCCGGAGCGGATGGTATGGGGCAGCAACTGGCCGCATCCCAACGAGACCAGCAAGCCCGACGACGCCCTGGTGTTCGATCTGATGGCGCAATGGGCACCCGATGAGGCCACCCGCAACCGCATCCTGGTGCAGAACCCCGAGACTCTTTACGGCTTCGCAAAATCGGCTTGAGCTTAACCGACGGCGTCCCGCCCACGCGGGTCGGCACCGCCGTAGTACCGCCCTATTCGGGCCTTTCGTTATCCGCATGGGCGGTTGGGTCGGCATTGTGGTTCTGGGACTAAGCCTGCTGGCGGCCGCGCCGTCGGTCGCCGCGCCGGCGCGGCCGGTGGCCGCGAGGCCGCCTTCCTGCCGCCTCGAGGTCGCCGGCTCCGGCCGCGTCGTCGCCATTCCGGATGGCCGCAGCCTCACGCTCGACGATGGCCGCGAGGTCAGGCTCGCCGGCATCGAGGTGCCACCGGCCGCCAAACCGGCGCTCGAATCGCTGCTGCTCGGCCAAACCGTGGAGCTGCGCCAGCGCCAGCCGGCGAGCGACCGCTACGGCCGCATCCTGGCGTTCGTGTCGCTGGCATCACCCGCGGAAGATGCCGAGCCCTCGGTCGCACATGCCTTGATCGAACGGGGCTTGGCCCGGGTCGGGACCGGCCTCGACGATCCGGCCTGCAGTGCCGAGCTTCTGTCACGAGAGCGTGTGGCCCGTATCCAAAGACTTGGCCTGTGGGGCGAACCGGATTATGCCATCCTGAACGCGGAAGATGGCGCCGGGCTGCTGGGGCAAGAGGGGCGGTTCGCGGTGGTCGAAGGCAAGGTCGCCTCGGTCCGCGAAAGCGGGGGCACGATCTACATGAATTTCGGGCGGCGCTGGTCACAGGCGCTCACCGTCACGATCCTGAAACGCCAGGAGCGCAGCTTTACGGCCGCCGGGCTGCAACCCGACCGGCTGGCCAACCTGCGGCTTCGGGTCCGCGGCTACATCGAGGAGCGCTCGGGTCCACGCATCGAGGCGACCCGCCCCGAGCAGATCGAGATCGCCCAGGGCGAGCCCGAAAGAGGCAAGTGACGCGCGTGGACCAACTCGCACACTCCGCACGCTGCTGCGCCGAGCCGGCGAACGCCCGCGGCCGGCGCGCGCTGACCCGGATCGCCGTGCTGGCGGCCGCGATCGCGCTCGCCGGCTGCGCCAGCTCCGGGATGATGGACCGGCAGGCCACGCTGGCGGATGCGCAAAAACCCGCCGCCGCGACTTCACCCACACTCGATCCCGCGGCCCAGCGCGAGCATGAGCGGATTCTCGCCGCCTATAACGGCGCCTACGAGGATCCCCGCATCGAGGCCATGGTCAGCCAGACCGTCGAGAAGCTGGTGGCGGCGTCGGAACGGCCGGACCTGCACTATCGCGTCACCCTGCTGAACTCGCCGGTGGTCAACGCGTTCGCGCTGCCCTCCGGCCAGCTCTACGTCACCCGCGGGCTGGTGGCGCTCGCCAACGACAGCTCCGAGCTCGCCTCGGTGATGTCGCACGAGATGGCCCACGTGATCGCCCATCATGCCGAGATGCGCGAGGACCGGGTGCGTCAGGTCGCACTGGTGAGCCGCATGGCCGGCGTGCTGAGCGATCCGGAGGTCGGCGCGCTGGCGCTGGCGAAATCCAAGATCGCGCTGGCGAGCTTCTCGCGCGCCCAGGAATTCGAGGCCGACGGCATCGGGGTCGGCATCGCGGCGCGGGCCGGGTTCGATCCCTACGGCGCATCGCGCTTCCTCACCTCGCTCGGGCGGGATTCCGAGATGCGGCAATCGGGCCCGACCAATATCGATCCGCGCGCCCCCGATTTCCTGTCCTCGCATCCCGCCACCCCGGAGCGAGTCAAGAACGCGCAGGCCAGCGCCCGCGAGCTCGGGGCGCCCGGCTCCGGCGATCGCGAGCGGCAAACCTATCTCGCCGCCGTCGACGGCATGGTCTACGGCGACGATCCGAGCGAGGGCCTGGTGCGCGGCCGCCACTTCCTGCATCCGCGGCTCGGCTTCACCTTCGTGGCGCCCGAGGGCTTCACGCTCGACAACACCGCGCAGGCCATCCTGGGGGTCAGGGAAGGCGGCGGCCAGGCGCTGCGGCTCGACGTGGTGCGGGTGCCGACCGAGCAGACGCTCACCGATTATCTCAACTCCGGCTGGATCGAGAACGTCGACGCCAAGAGCATCGAGAGCACCACCATCAGCGGCTTCCAGGCCGCCACCGCCAGCGCCAAGGGCGACCAGTGGGCGTTCCGGCTGTTCGCGGTGCGGTTCGGCAGCGACGTCTACCGCTTCATCTTCGCCACCAAGCACATGACCCCGGAGATCGACCGGGCGTTCCGCGATTCGGTCGCGAGCTTCCGGCGCATGAGCATCGCCGAGAGCAAGGCGGCGCGGCCGCTGCGGCTGCGGCTCGTCACTGTCGGCAACGGCGACACCGTCGAGCAGCTGGCAAGCCGGATGGCGGTAGCCGACCGCAAGCTGGAGCGCTTCCGCATCCTCAACGGCCTGGAGCCGGGCGACCGCTTGAACCCCGGCGATCTGGTGAAGCTGGTGGTGGAGTAGCGGCTGCGGGGCCCGGCGACGCCGTCGTCGGGTCACGTCCGATGTCGGGAGCAGCGGAAAAGCGCGCACCCGATCAGCCGCCGAATATTGCCCGCGCATCGCGCGCGCCGTGCAACACCGGGCTCGGCCAAGTAATAGATCACATAATCGCGGTAGGGCAGCGCACGCAGGCCGTGAGCAAGCTGCTCGCGCATCGCTCCCAGCTCGGGGAACTGACGCAACGGCTCGAATTTATCGATAATCTGCTGGACGAAAGTATCAGCCGCCTGCGGCGAATCTTCGGCGATGAACGCCCAGATTTCGGCCAGGTCGGCCGCGGCCAGCTCGGTTATTTCGATCGGGAGTTCCGGGCGGCTAATTGCCGTTTCCCCTGCCTGATGATGGAATCGGCATCGAATTTCTTGACGCGGCCGGATTTCACATCGGCCATGCCCTTGCCGATCTCGACTTTGAGATCGGCAAGCGCTCGTTTGCGGAACGACTGGTTCATCTCCCAATCGCGCAACGCCTCGCGGATGACCTCGCTTTGCGAGGCATACTCGCCATTTTCCACGGCGGACTTGACGCGCTCGGCCTGCTCGTCAGTCAATGTAATGGTCATGCGCTCCATGATGCTTTCGTTTCTACCTAATCGAGCCGAATAATACAATATCATACTTAATCATACTTAACCCCTCTGCAGACAGCGAAAGCGCTTCCACCCTACTCCCCGGTGGAGGCGCGTTGCGCCTGGTCCACGATGGACTTGGGCGTGGCGGTGACGGCCGCCACCCGGGCCGCGATCTCCTCGCCGCTCTGCGGCGCGACCTCGAACCCCATGGCAGCCGCCTCCTGCAGAAAGGCCGGGTCCTTCACCACCGCATCGAAGGCGGCGCGCAGCCGCGCCACCCGGTCGGCCGGCGCGCCGGGCGGCGCCATCAGGGGCCGGCCGAGCTCCGTGCTGGAGGAGAAGAAGCCCAGCACCTGCCGCTCCTCCTCGCTCTTGATGAACTCGAAGATGGTCGGCGCGTCGAGCCCCGCGACCCGCTCGTGCTCCATGTTGAACATGACCCGCATCTGGCCGGATTCGATCCATTGCCGGCGCGCCCCGTCGGGCGCCCCGAGCGTCTGCACCACGCCCTCGACCTCGTGGCGCGCCATCGCCAGGATCACGTCGCCCGGGGAATGGTAGCCCTGGATGATCTTGAGCCGCATGTGCAGCAGATTTCTGAGCAGGACCGGGGCCGCGCTGACGCCCTGGGCGCCGCCGGGCGTTCCGATGATCAGCTCGCGCTCGAACAGGTCCGGCACCTTGCTGAAGCCGGACGCCACATTGACGAACAGGACGCGGTGGTTGAGCTCGGGGCTGCCGATCCAATTGAACTTGGCGGGATCGAACCGCACGTTGGGCAATTTCATCACCGCGGCTTCGGTCATGTTGCGCGACACCATGCCGATCGCGCTGCCGTCGCGCGGCGCCAGGTTGAACAGAAAGTTGGTCGCCAGGATATGGCCGGCGCCCGGCATGTTCTCGACGATGAAGGTGGGATTGCCGGGGATATAACGGGGCAAGTGGCGGCTGATGAGGCGCGCCCAGGAATCATAGTCCTGCCCGGCCGCGGTGCCGACGATGAAGCGGATCTGCCTGCCCTTGTAGAACTCGTCGGCGGTTTGCGCCGGCGCGCGCACGACCGGCACCGCCAGCGCCAGGAGCGCCGGGACGAGGGCCGCCGTCATCCTCATAGGTCTTCTCCGGGGCCTGTTCCGGGACTTGTTCGGAAACCTGTTTGCTGCGAGCATCCGCCACCAACGATAGCGCCGCCGATCGCGGCACGCCAGGGCGGTTCCGGCGCGCCCGCCCCAGGAGGAATCATGGCCAAGATTCGTCATATCGTATTCCACAGCACCGACGTCGAGCGGCTGGCGAAATTCTATGTCGAGGTGATGGGATTGAAGATCGTGCACCGGGCCAAGAACGGCGGCATCTCGCTCACCGACGGCTACATGAACCTGTCGATCCACACCAACAAGATGGACGGCAAGCCGTCCGGATTCAATCATTTCGGCTTCGTGGTGGACGACAACGAGGCGGTGGTCGAGCGTTGCGAGGAGCTCGGCTATCGGCCGCCGCAACGGCGACCGGGCGACCGCCACTATGCGGAATTCCGGGCGATCGATCCGGACGGCAACAATTTCGACGTTTCCGAGAACGGCTATGAGGAAGTGCGCCCCGAGGCCGCCAAGGCCGAGGCGCAGTAGCGGGCGGCGATGAAAGCGTGCGCCCGACGGCGCAGCAATGCAGCAATGGTGAGGATGCGATGCACATGAAACTCCGCGTGGCGGCGCTGATCGCCGGGCTCGTTGCGGCTCTGGGGCTGCCCCCCGCACTATCGCTGGCGCAGGCGCAGGCCTGGCCGCAGCGGCCGGTGCGGTTCATCGTCACGCTCGGCCCCGGTTCCGGCGTGGATATCGGGGCACGCCTGGTGGCCGACCGGCTGCCGGCGCGCTGGGGCAAGCCGGTGGTGGTGGAGAACCGCCCGGGCGCCGACGGGCTGGTGGCGATCCAGGCCTTCGTCAACGCCGCCGACGACCACACCCTGCTGTTCACGCCGGCCGGCTCGTTCACGGTGCATCCGCTGCAATATTCCAAGCTGCCCTATGTGCCCGAGGACCTGGTGCCGATCGCGCGCGTGTCCAACACCATCCTGGCCATCGCGGTACCGACATCGTTCAACATCGGCTCGCTGGGCGAGTTCGTGAAATATGCCCGCGCCGAGGCCGGCAAGCTCAATGCCGCGGTGGTGTCCGGCATCACCGAGTTCACCTTCGATTATTTCGTGAAGACCGCGGGCCTGAGCATCGCCAAGGTGCCGTACCGCGACATCGTGCAGGCCGCCACCGACCTGTCCGAGGGCCGCCTGCAGGTGATGATGTCGTCCTACGCCATCCTGCAGCCGCTGGTGCAGGCGGGCCGCTTGAAGGTGCTGGCTGTCAACGGTCATGAGCGCACCGCACTGCTGCCCGGCATCCCGACCGCCCGCGAAAGCGGCTTTCCGGCGCTGGAGGTGGAGGGCCTGGTCGGACTCTTGGGACCGCGCGGCATCACCAACGAGGTGCGCCAGCGGATCGCTGCCGATGTGGTGGCGGTCGCCGGCGATCCCGCCATCGCGGAGCGGCTGGCCGGCACCGCCCAGGTCGCCAATCCGGGCGGCCCGGCCGAGTTCGCCGCCGCCATTGATCAGCAGCGCGCCCAGATCGTCACGATTGCGCAAGCGCTCGGACCCATCCCCAAGCAATAGGAGCATGATCCCGAAAAGCATGCCCTCGCGAAGGCGAGGGTGGATGCCGGCTTTCGGAAAGGATCATGCTCAATCGAAAAAATCTAAACTTCTGATCCAATTCAATTGAATTGGATCAGAAGTCCAGGAGCTCGGCCGCTGGCGGCCGATCACCACATCTGGAAGTCGTGGAGGCGGCGCGCGGAAACCGTCAGAACTGGGACGCCAGGTTCTCTAGCCCCATGAGTCGCACCATGGTGCGGACCTCCTGCTTCTGCTCCTCGCTGAGAACTCATGATCAGCGGGAAGGCGGCCGACTTCAATCGCTGCACCGGCGCGCTGTTGGGGTCGATCTGGGCGCCGCGTACATTGGCGGGCGCGTTGGATGCGAGCTTGCGTCCATCCGGGTGGCCCTGATAGGCGATGTCGCGCAAGGCGGATTCGACCGGCGGCCACAGCTGGCTTTGATAGGACGAGAGCTTGAGGCGCTCCCTGATGCTGGCGATCTGAGCGCTGTTGAGCAACGCATTGCTCGCGCTCGCTGCGGCTTGGCTCGCCGGACGGGGCGCTTGAACGGCCCGCTTGGCCGCCGTCGGGGCGGGGAGCTCAGGCCGCCCGACAGGCTCGGCCGGCTGGTCCAGGTCGGGCGCCGCATAAGCAAGCGCCATCGCGGGAAGGTCGGGGCTGGCGGTGGCCAATTGCGGCGGCAGCGCCGGACGGGCCGCCGCCGGAGCCGGAGCCGACGAACGCGGGACCGATGAGATCATGGCAGGCGACGGAGCGGCCGCCGAGGCCGGCGGAGACCCATAGGTCGGGAACGGGCTGAACAACAGGCTGGAGGTCTCGGGGCCCGGCTCGACGCTCGCCAGAACATATCCCCCGCCCGAAGCCGCCGGCGCGCCCGGGTTGGCATCGGCCTGGCGCGAATCACGCGGGAACCGCATGGCCACGATTTGAGCCGCCGAAATCTCCGAGGTCTGGACCGGCTCGGCGCCAATGCCTGCCAGTAGACCCGCCAAACCGGCGGCGCCGACAACCGCCAGACACGCCAATACCCGCCTGCTCGCCCGTTGCGACAGCCACCCCATTCCCAATTCCCCGACGATTAAACCGCTCGTTAAGGAACATTCATCGCAAACGGAGTTTAATTATGACCTAACCATAATGATGTTGGGGCACTTCGGGGGCCTGGGCAGGTCCAAGCGGCATGCGCCCATACGCAAAAGGCCCGGCCGATAGGCCGGGCCTTTCACGAGGTAAAATGGTATGGATATGCCGCGGTAAGCGGCAGGCTCAGGCCGCCTCGTCCTCGACCACCGCCTCGTCCTCGGGCTTGGCCGGGCCACGACGCGGACCCTTGGCGAGCGCCGCCTCGATCTCCTTGACGGCCTCGGTCTCGGTGATGCGCTGCACCGCCGCGATCTCGCGCGACAGGCGATCGAGCGCGGCCTCGTACAGCTGGCGCTCGCTGTAGGACTGCTCGGGCTGCGAATCCGAGCGATAGAGGTCGCGCACGACCTCGGCGATCGCCACGATGTCGCCGGAGTTGATCTTGGCCTCGTATTCCTGCGCCCGGCGCGACCACATGGTGCGCTTGACGCGAGCCCGACCCTTGAGGGTCTCGAGCGCGCGCTTGACGATCGGGGGCTCGGCGAGCTTGCGCATGCCGACTGAAACGATCTTCGCGGTCGGCACCCGGAGCGTCATCTTGTCCTTGACGAAGTTGATGACGAACAGCTCGAGCTTGGCGCCCGCCACCTCCTGCTCCTCGATGGCCACGATCTGGCCGACCCCATGGGCCGGATACACGATGAACTCGCTGGTCTTGAAGCCTTGACGTTGGGTCGTCTTCTTGTTTGTCATACCTGGAACTGCTCCTTCACCGTCCGGCTTGCCTCGACCGAACGATTTGGCCACGGGGGTTCCGCGCGGCGCATTGCTGCGCGGAGGGTGCGATATCCTCCGGCGAGGGCCGGCCTTCTTGCTCCGCCCGGTCGCCCCGGCGGAACTCTTTTTCGTCCTATGACGCGTTTTTCCTGCCACGGTAGTACGCGCGTGGATCTCACGCCCCTGTCTGCGGTTCCTCGGAAACCCCCAAAAAAATTATGCTCCCGACGGGGGAGCGGTCATATCTGGGGGTTGGTGCTCATTTTCTGCATATGTAGCACATTTCTCGCAAAAATCAAAGCTTTACGGCAAAGCAAAAGCGGATTTCTGGCATGCGGATGCCATCAAATTACAGTGCCTGGTTAATAACCGGGACCGGGACGGTCACCAGGTTTACACAGGCTGTTGCGCCATTCGAAACCGCATACCCGCGGCGCAACCTGCCGGAACTAGTCGCCGGTACCCGGATCAGGCGAAAAATGCTGCTCGAGCTTGTCGGGCACGTCCTCCCAAGCCTTGGCGTCGGCCGGGGCATCCTTCTTGGCGGTGATATTGGGCCAGGTTTTGGCGAATTCCGCGTTGAGGCTCAGGAGCTTTTCGAGGCCGGGCTCGGTGTCGGGCTTGATCGCCTCGACCGGACATTCCGGCTCGCAGACCCCGCAATCGATGCACTCGTCGGGATGAATGACGAGCATGTTGGCGCCCTCGTAGAAGCAGTCGACCGGGCACACTTCCACACAGTCCATGTACTTGCACTTGATGCAACTTTCGACGACGACGTAAGTCATGACCACGCTCTCCGGATGCGGGCCGCTGAGTAGCGCAAGGCCTTTCGCCAGGCAAGGGAGGCGGGCCCTGGAGCATCTTCAGGAAAGGCCCGCCAAGGCGGGTGTCCGGTTTTCAGCTCCAAGCGCGACAGATGCGAAGTGCCGGGTCAAAATTCCTCCTCGCCCTTGAAATGAGCAATCGCCCGCCGCTCGCGCTTGGTCGGTCGGCCGGCGCCGGCTGAGCGCAGGCCCGCCGCAACGGCAGCCGGCTTGGGCTCGGGCGCCGGCGTCAAATCCTCCACCAGGGCGCGCGCGCTTTCGGCCGCGCCGCGGCGCTCGGCAAATCCCGCGACCTTGAGCACCCGCACGGTCCGGTCGAGCGCCACCGTCACCACGTCGCCCACATGCACCGCGCGGCTGGCCGCGTCGATGCGCTGGCCGTTGACCCGTACATGGCCGGACGCCGCCAGCGCGGCCGCGGCGGCGCGCGTGCGCACCACCCGGGCATGCCAAAGCCACTTGTCGATCCGCTGCCGATCCAAATGAACGGGCCTCGTGACAAAGCATTTTCAGGAAAAGTGGAAACCGGTTTTCCGTCCGAAAATGCGACAACGCAAAAATTCTAGCGCCGCTCCTTGGCGTCGGCCTCGAGCTGCTCCTTGAGCGCCGCGAGCTTGGCAAAGGGCGAGTTCGGATCCGGCGCCTTGTCGCGGCGGTCCCGGCCCTCACCGCGGCCCTTGAGATATTTGGCCCGCAGCTCCGGATCACGATCGGGCCGATCTTCGCCGCGTCCTGCCCGCTCCGGGCGTCCGTGGCGCACCGGACGCTCGCCCCGATCGGGACGATTACGATCGGGCCGATTTTGGTCGGGGCGAGCGTCCGGTGGGCGATGCTCGCGCGCCTGATCGGGGCGATCCTGATCGGAACGCCCGTGCCGATTGCGGCGCGGCCGGCGGTCTTGCCGCGGCTGCGCCGCATCCGCGACCTCTCCGGTGGCGGGCAGCGTCTCGCCGGCTTGAGCCGCCGCTCCTGCCTCGGCGGCAGCCACGGGCTGCTGGCCGGTACGGTCCGGGCTTTCGCCGCGAACATGTGCGGGCGTGCGCGCGCGCGGCGGCCGGCGGTGGCGTCGCGGACCTTCTGGCCGGCCCAAACGCCAAACCTCCACGAGTTGCGCTTCGTCGGCCGGTGCATCGGGCGGGGTTTCGGGGGCGGAAGCAGCCGCTGCCGACGGCTCGTTCGGGGCAGCCGCGGGCGCCTCCGCTGGTGCTGGCGCAGCCTCCGACCCCGTCTCTGCGGCTGCGGTTGATGCTTCGGCCTCAAGACTAGCCGCAGCCTCGGCCGGCGCAGCAGCGATATCCGGCACCGGGAACGCCACATCGGCCACCGGGCCGGACGCCGGCGCTTCCATCGGCTCGGCGGCGGGCGGAATCGAATCCGCGGGTTCGGAGCTGGCGACAGCTTCGGCCGTCGGCTCGCTTGTCGGCTCACTCGCCGAAATCGACCGCCGCTTCGGTAGCAGCCTCTGTGGCTTCGGCAGCCTCCGTGGCGGCCCCCGGCGCGGCCTCGCTCGCGGCCGGGACCATCACTGATTCGGACGATTCGCCCGCCGATGCCTCGGCAGCGGGTGCGGCCGGAGCCACCGGCTTGGGTCGCTTCTCCATCCGATAGCCGAGCGATCGAAGGATGGCGGCGAAGTCCTCGCCGGCGCAGCCCACCAGCGAGGTCATCCCGACCACCACGGTGAAGCAACCCGAGCCGTCGAAGGCCGCCGCCGGCTTGACACCGGGGGCGCCCTCGCGCCACCCGAGCGCCGGCCGGATGATGTCGGCCAACCGCTCCAGCATGTCGACCCGCACCGCCCGCTCGCCGCACACCCGGTAGCCGGCGACCCCATAGAGCGCGTGATCGATCTCCTTGTCGGCCGCGATCGAGGTGCGTCCGCTGGCCGCCAGGCGCTCGATCGATTCGAGCCCGGCGGCGGCGCGCTCGCCCTGCTTGAGCCCCCACAGCTGGAGTGCGAGCACGCGCGGCGCCGGCTTGAGCAGCGGCGGGATATAGATGTTGTAGGCGCCGAAGCGCACCCCGAACTTGCGCAAGGTGGCGCGCGCCGGCTGATCGAGCCCTTTGACGTCCTCCGACACCCGGCGGCGGTCGAGCACGCCCAGCGCCTCGACCAGCTGGAACGCGACCCCGCGGGCGATGCCGGTCACCTCCTCGCTGGCGGCGAGCTGCAACAATGGTCCGAGCAGCTTCTCCACATGCGCCTTGAGCCAGAGATCGAGACGGTTCTGCGCGATCTCGCGCGGTGCGCCGCTCAGCTGCTCGTCGGCGATCAGGCGCAAACGCGGCTTGAGCACCTCCTCGCCGGCGACGAGCTTGCCCACCGCCTGGCCGAGCCAGCGGATCGCGCCATCGGCGGCGAGCACGATCTGCTCGTCGCTCGCCTGCGCGAGCTTCGCGGCGCGCGCGTCGATCTCGCCCGCCAGCGCCTTCTGGGCGGCGCCGGCCAGCGCCTTGGCTTCCGAGCCGGCCGCCGAGGCCGCCGGCGTGAACATGAAGCCGTCGAGCCGGCCGATCACATGGCCTTCGACCACCACCTCACCGGTCTTGCTGATGTCGGTCTCGAGCGCCGAATTCTCACGCAGGCGCCGCATCAGCACGCTGGTACGGCGATCCACGAACCGCTCGGTCAACCGCTCGTGCAGCGCATCGGAGAGCCGGTCCTCGACCGCGCGCGCCACCTCCTGCCAATGCTCCGGATCCGCCAGCCAGTCCGGACGGTTGGCCGCGAAGGTCCAGGTCCGGATATGGGCGATGCGGTTGGAGAGCGTGTCGATGTCGCCATCGGTGTGGTCGGCCTGCGCCACCTGGCCGGCGAACCAGTCGGTCGGCAGCTTGCCGTCCCGCATCAGGAAGCCGTACAGCGTGACCACCAGCTCGGCATGGGTGGCGGGCGCGCTCTTGCGATAGTCGGGGATCTGGCAAACCTCCCACAACCGCTCGATGGTCTCGCGCGTGGTCGCAAAGCCGCGCACGTCGTCATCGCGCGCGGCATGCTCGAGCACCAGGATATCCTCGCCGATCGGCGCGCGGCTCAGGCCGGCTTCCTCCGGCGTCACCGCCAGCGTCGCCTGCAGGGCGCCGAGCGAGGCGAAATCGAGCGCGGTGTTGCGCCATTGCATGACCTTGACCGGCTCGAAGGAATGGCTCTCGAGCGCCTGGGCGAGCTCGGTCTCGAACGGCGGGCAGCGGCCGGTGGTGCCGAAGGTGCCGTCGCGGGTGGCGCGGCCGGCGCGGCCGGCGATCTGGGCGAGCTCGGCCGGATTGAGCCTGCGGAACTGATAGCCGTCGAACTTGCGGTCGGACGCGAAGGCGACGTGATCGACATCGAGATTGAGCCCCATACCGATGGCATCGGTGGCCACCAGGTACTCGACGTCGCCGGACTGATAGAGCGCGACCTGCGCATTGCGGGTGCGCGGGCTGAGCGCCCCCATCACCACCGCGGCGCCGCCGCGCTGGCGGCGGATCAATTCGGCGATCGCGTAGACCTCCTCGGCCGAGAACGCGACCACGGCGGAGCGCCGCGGCAGCCGGGTGATCTTCTTCTCGCCGGAAAACTCCAGGCGCGACAGCCGCGGCCGGGTGAGCACATGGGCGCCGGGCAGCAACCGCTCGATCATCGGCCGCACCGTCTGGGCACCCAGCACCAGGGTCTCCTCGCGCCCGCGCCGATTGAGCATGCGGTCGGTGAAGACGTGGCCGCGCTCCAGATCGGCGCCCAGCTGCACCTCGTCGATCGCCACGAAGGCGACGTCGAGATCGCGCGGCATCGCCTCCACGGTCGCGACCCAGAAGCGCGGATTGGGCGGCTTGATCTTCTCCTCGCCGGTCACCAGGGCGACCGCGTCGGCGCCCGCCCGCTCCACAATCTTGTTGTAGACCTCGCGCGCCAACAGCCGCAGCGGCAGCCCGATGATTCCGGAGGAATGGGCCAGCATGCGCTCGATGGCGAGGTGGGTCTTGCCGGTATTGGTCGGCCCGAGAACGGCGGTGACGCCTGCACCGCGGGCGCGGGAATCGCGGGCAACCGGCGAAGAGAATGAGATGGGCATCTTGTATCCGGAGGGCGGAGTAGGCCTTGCGAAAGACCCTTATCCGCCCCTTCTGTACCACAATGCGACGGGTGAGGGAGCTTGGATTGCGCGGTAGAACGAGTCTGGAACGAATCGCGGCCGAATCAGTGACTCGGCCAGTGTCGGAATTCGTTCACGGCGATATGTCGCGGCTCCCGCGCTCGGGGCCACCATATCGGGTAACAAGGCTGACGGGCGCGCGCCCATTTCGGCATTCATCCGTTAACGGAGGCATAAGGCCCGGTTTGCCGGGTCATTGCATCTTGAGATTGGAAGCGGTCGGGAGCGGCGGCCGTGGAATCGAGACGAATTGGTTCGCCTGCATGACCCCCAAGCCGATCGGCGTCGGCACCGAGGCCCGGTAGGGCACCATCAGCCGTGTGCCCGCGATCGGCGCCAGCCACAACTCCATGTCGCGCTGCGCGACCAGGTATTTGATGGTGGAGCGCTCGGGAACATGCCCGGCGATCGGAGAGAAATACACCGCGCACACCACCACCGTGCCTTGATAGCCGCGCTCCGACCTCACCTTGTCCAGATGCTTGAACACGAGTTGCAGATCGTAGCGCATGCGGCCGTCGAACACCGGCAGCGTCCGCTGGCAAGCTTCCGGCACGAACGTGTCGCCGTTGCCCGCGACCCGGATCAGCGATGCGGTCATCGGATCGAGCACGCCCTTGCGGTTGGCATCGGTGAGCGGCACGCGGTCCGGGTTCGGCATCGTCGGCGGATCGGCGAGGTAGTCCTTCACGGTACCGCCGCTGAACAGGATCCGCACCTGATCGGCGCGGTTGTCGGCCACGATGGTGGAGGCGTAGGTCGAGGCGACCGGCTGCCCGCCGGAAATGCTGCCATGGGCCGCGCTGTTGCCCTGGCCGCTGGCGAACACCCGCAACAGGCCGGAGGTCGCGCCGGTCGCGGTCGCGGTGAACTGGTCGTCCTGCACGTCGATGTTCCAGGAGCCCTTGCCGACCGGAACCCCACCGAGCGTGACCACATAGGCGGCGTCGAGCTTGCCCTGGGCCTGAACGCACCCGCTGCCGGCAGCCGTCAGCATGGCAATCAGCACGACGGCGCCCGCCAGCCTGGCCGAGAGAACGCGTGGGCGTGAAGTCACGAAGCGAGGTCCTTCCGGCGTGGCCTTCTGGGCATCGGAATAACGGGCACGTAAAACTTTCTGGCGGCAGCTCTGGTGACCCGAGCCAAGGCCATGCCACGCAGTAGTGCCGGCTCTCCCCGTCGAAGCGGAGTGCCGGCCCTCCCTGGGGTGATGTTCTTGCCGTGTCATCTTGGCTCGATCAAGGCAAAATCCGCGGCCGTCGGGGTTTTGCCCGGGCCGGCCGTCGGCCAGGCCCCGGGTCGCGCGCTCGTCCGCACCTGCCGGCAGGTGCGGCTTGACGCATTGGCGCCTCATCACTATAGGTCCGCGGTCTCCCACATGGGTCCGCCGGCTTGGAAGGCGAGAGCGATCGAGACGATAGCGATCGGGACAAGATCAATTCCTTGGGCGCGCGTCGTGCGTAGCCCCGTGAACGAGAGGTCTTCGCCGATGTCGTGGCGATGCGAGCTGAGTGGCAAGGGTGCGCAGGTCGGGCACAAGGTAAGCCATTCCAACATCAAGACCAAGCGGCGCTTTTTGCCGAACCTGCTCAACGTCACCATGATGTCCGAAGCGCTCGGCCGCTCGGTGCGGCTGCGGGTGTCGGCCCATGCGCTGCGCAGCGTCGACCATCGCGGCGGGCTGGATGCCTATCTGATCAAGGCCAAGGACACCGAGCTGTCCGAGCGGGCGCTCGACCTCAAGCGGCAGATCAAGAAGAAGCTCTGAACGCGCGGCATCCGCCGTCATCTGCCGCCGGCGCGCGGCCTCCGCTCTTCCGGCGGATCGAGAAACCGCGCGGACGCCCGCGACCAGGCGTCGCCCCGTCGCGGCGCTTGGCGCTCATCCCCGCCGGCCTTCTGATCGAACAGCTCGGCCAGCTTCTCGGTCATCGCCCCGCCCAGCTCCTCGGCGTCCACGATGGTCACCGCGCGCCGATAGTAGCGCGTCACGTCGTGGCCGATGCCGATGGCGATCAGCTCGACCGGGGAGCGCTGCTCGATCTCCCCGATCACCCAACGCAGATGGCGCTCCAGATAGTTGCCGGGATTGACCGATAGCGTCGAGTCGTCGACCGGCGCACCGTCGGAGATCATCATCAGGATCTTGCGCTGCTCGCTGCGCCCGAGCAGCCGCTTGTGCGCCCAATCGAGCGCTTCGCCGTCGATGTTCTCCTTCAGCAGGCCCTCGCGCATCATCAGGCCGAGATTGCGGCGCGCGCGGCGCCACGGCATGTCGGCCGACTTGTAGATGATGTGACGCACGTCGTTGAGGCGGCCCGGGTTGGGCGGCTTGCCGGCCGCGAGCCAGGCCTCGCGCGATTGCCCACCTTTCCAGGCGCGGGTGGTGAAGCCGAGAATCTCGACCTTCACGCCGCAGCGCTCCAGCGTGCGCGCCAGGATATCGGCGCAGGTCGCCGCCACCGTGATCGGGCGGCCGCGCATCGAGCCGGAATTGTCGAGCAGCAACGTCACCACCGTGTCGCGGAAGTTGGTCTCCTTCTCGTGCTTGAACGAGAGCGGATGCAACGGATCGAGCACCACCCGCGACAGCCGCGCCGGGTCGAGCACGCCCTCCTCCAGGTCGAACTCCCAGGCCCGGTTCTGCTGCGCCATCAAGCGGCGCTGCAGCCGGTTGGCCAGCCGCGCCACCACGCCCTGCAGATGCGAGAGCTGCTTGTCGAGATAGCCGCGCAGCCGGTCGAGCTCCTCGGCCTCGCACAGGTCCTCGGCCGCCACCACCTCGTCGAACTTGGGCGTGAACGGCCGATAGTCGGGACCGCGCGGCTCGTTCTGGCCATGCCGGCGGGGACGCCGCGGCTCGGCCGGCGCCTCCGAATCCCCCATCTCGGCGTCGTCGGACATTTCCGCCGACATGGCCTCGGCGGCCTCCGCCGAGGTGTCGGACATCTCCTCGCCGGAGACCTCGGCCTCGTCGACCTCGGCCTTCGCGTCCTCCGATTCGGCGCCCTCGCCTTCCTTGCCGGAAAGCTCCTTCTGGCGTTCCTCGTCGCCCTGGTCGGCCTCGTCCTCGTCGGCCTCCGAGCTGCGGTCCTCGCCCATGTCGAGGGAATCCAGCAGATCGTGCACCACGTCGCCGAACCGCGCCTGGTTCTCGATCAGCCGCTCCAGCCGGTCGAGCTCGCGCCCGGCCCGGTTCTCGATCAGCGGGCGCCAGAGATCGACCAGCCTGGCGGCCGCCGCCGGCGGCGGCATGCCGGTCAGACGCTCGCGCACGAGCAGGGCCAGCGCCTCCTCGATCGGCGCGTCGGCCCGGTCGGACACCTCGTCGAGCTTGCCGCGATGAAAGCGGTCGTCGAGCATGGCGGCGAGATTGTTGGCGACGCCGGTCATGCGCCGCGCCCCGATCGCCTCGACGCGCGCCTGCTCCACCGCCTCGAATACCGCGCGCGCCTGCTGGCCGCCGGGCACCAGCTTGCGGTGCACCCTGGGATCGTGACAGGCGAGCTTGAGCGCGATCGAGTCGGCATGGCCGCGCACGATGGCGACGTCGGCGGCGGAGAGCTTGCGCGGCGGCTCCGGCAGGCGCGCCTTGCCGCCGACCATGCCGGGCCGCTCGGCCGCGAAGCCGACCTCGAGCTCGGGCTGGCGCGCGATCGCCCGCAGGCAGCCGACCACCGCCCGCTTGAACGGATCGGTCGGGCTGTCCTTGGAGGATGGCTTGGACTTGTTGTTCGCGGACATCGTCCTGCTTTCTTTCCCCGCCTGCCGGGGAAAGGCGGGCGCCTTCAGCTCAGCGCCACGTTCACCGATGATTCCGGCAGCTCGATCCCGAAGCAGCGCTGATAGAACTCGGCCACGATCGGCCGCTCGAGCTCGTCGCATTTGTTGAGGAAGGTGACCCGGAAGGCGAAGCCCACATCCTTGAAGATATCGGCGTTCTCCGCCCAGATGATCACGGTGCGCGGGCTCATCACGGTCGAGATGTCGCCGTTCATGAAGGCGTTGCGGGTCAGATCCGCCACCCGCACCATCTTGTTGACGATGTCGCGGCCCTGGTCGTTGCGGTAGTGCCTGGCCTTGGCCAGCACGATCTCGACCTCGTTGTCGTGCGGCAGGTAGTTCAGGCTGGTGACGATCGACCAGCGGTCCATCTGGCCCTGATTGATCTGCTGGGTGCCGTGATAGAGACCCGAGGTATCGCCCAGCCCGACCGTGTTGGCGGTGGCGAACAGCCGGAACGACGGATGCGGCTTGATCACCTTGTTCTGGTCGAGCAGCGTCAGCTTGCCGGAGACCTCCAGCACCCGCTGGATCACGAACATCACGTCGGGCCGCCCGGCGTCGTACTCGTCGAAGCAGAGCGCGACGTTGTGCTGCAGCGCCCAGGGCAAAATGCCGTCGCGAAACTCGGTCACCTGCAGGCCGTCGCGGATCACGATCGCGTCCTTGCCGATCAGGTCGATACGGCTGATATGGCTGTCGAGATTGACGCGCACGCAGGGCCAATTGAGCCGAGCCGCCACCTGCTCGATATGGGTCGACTTGCCGGTGCCGTGATAGCCGGTGACCATGACGCGCCGATTGTGGGCGAAGCCCGCCAGGATGGCGAGCGTGGTGGGTTTGTCGAAGCGATAGTCCTGATCGACCTCCGGCACGTGCTCGTCGGGCTCCGAATAGGCCGGCACCTCCATCTCGCTGTCGAAGCCGAACAGCTGGCGGATCGAGACCTTCATGTCGGGCAGGCCGACGACGTTCGACGAAGTAGCTTGGGTAGCGACGCTCATTGTTCCTCCGTGGTCTCGAAACACGCGAGACCCGAATCGGTTCGAGTAATGCGGCCCGGGAATCCGCGCGAATTTAGCAGAACCGGGCCGGCTCTGAGAACCCACCTGTGAGATCAGCGAAAGCCCACTGATTTCAAGTAGTTGTAGGCTTCGATGATGGCCCGGAGGCGGTCCTCGGTGGAGCGATCGCCGCCATTGGCATCGGGATGATGCCGTTTCACCAATACCTTGAATCGCAGCTTGATATCCTGCGTATTGGCGTCCGCCTCGAGCCCCAGCACCTCGAGCGCCTTGCGCTCGGCATTGCGGATGACCCGGGTCTCGCGCCGCCGCAGCCGCTCGCTGTCGGCCTCGTGGGCGGGGCTGGCGCCGATGTCGCGAAACACCCCGAACGGATCGTCGGAGCCATCGAGATCCGGATGCAGGCGGGCCGAATGGGAGCGCCCGGCCGGCCGGCCGCCGTTCATGCCCATCTTCCAGGTCGGGCGATGACCGGTGATCGCATCTTTCTGATATTTGGCGATCGCCTCGTCGCTCATGCCGGCGAAGAAATTGTACGAGTGGTTGTACTGGCGCACATGGCCCAGGCAGAACCGCCAATGCTCGGTCTCGCGCGGCCGCCCCTTGGGGGCGCGGTGGGTCGCCGCCGCCTCGCAGCTCGGCCATTCGCAGCACGGCAGATCGCTGCGCGGGCGGCGATCCTTGTCGGGCTTCACCCTGATGCTGTCGAAAAGCGGCGAGTCGGGTTTCATGCTGGAGCCATTATGCCGAGGCGGCGCTTGCGCCTGCAAGCCTTGACAAATCGGATCGATCGATTTCGGCGGGGCGGCAGCGTCGCCGTTCCGGCATGACTCCCATCCATTGATCATATAGCACTCTGGTCCTGCGGCGTTTTAACATTTTCCGATGAACGCCGTGTTTCACCCGCGCGCGAAATGCGCTAAGCGGGCCGCATGACGACCCGGGACATCATTGCCGAGAAGCTGACCGGGGCTTTCGCGCCCGAACGGCTCGATGTGATCGACGAATCCCATCGGCACGCCGGGCATGCGGGCGCGCGGCCGGGCGGCGAGACCCACTACAGCGTCTATATCGTGTCGCAGGCGTTCCAAGGAAAGAGCCGGATCGAGCGCCATCGCATGGTCAACGCCACGCTCGCGAGCGAGCTCGCGGCCGGCGTGCACGCGCTCGCCATCCGGGCGGCGGCACCGGGCGAAGCCGGTGCGGCAGACGACTAACGTGCCGCCGCAGCCGCCGGCTTGCGCCCCAACGGGGTGATGCGGAGCACCGTGATGCGGTTGCGGTGCCGGCGCAGCACCCGGAACCGGAAGCCGTGGAACGTGAAGGTCTGGCCAGGCTCCGGGATCAGCCGCGCCTCGTGGATGACCAGACCGGCCACCGTGGTGGCCTCGTCATCCGGCAGGTTCCAGTCCATGGCGCGGTTCAAGTCCCGGATCGGGACACCGCCATCGACATTGACCGAGCCGTCGGGCTGCCGGCGCACTCCCGGCACCGCGACGTCGTGCTCGTCGGTGATATCGCCGACGATCTCCTCCAGGATGTCCTCGAGCGTCACCAGGCCTTCGACCTCGCCGTATTCGTCGACTACCAGGGCAAGCTGGGTCTGGCGCCGGCGAAACGCCTTGAGCTGCTCGGACAGCGGGCGGATGTCGGGCACGAACCAGGGCGGCCGCATCACCGCGGCGATATCGACCTTGGCGAGATCGCCTTCAGCCACATGGATGGCGCGCAGCAGATCCTTGGCATGCATGATGCCCACGATGTTGTCGGGCTTGCCGCGCCACAACGGTATCCGGGTGACCGCCGCATCGAGCGCGGCCTTGACGATCTCCTCGGGCGGATCGTCGGCATTGATCGTGATCATCTCGGTGCGGTGGATCATCACGTCCGACACCGCGAGATCGCGCAGGTCGAGGAGACCGCTGAACATGTCGCGATCGTGCTTCTCGACCCCGCCCTCGCGGTGCAGCAGATCGACCGCGCCGCGCAGCTCCTCGTGCGGCGAGATGATCGAGGGTCCCTCGCCGACCTGCATGCCGAAACGGCGCAGCAGCCAATTGACCAGCGCCTCGATCGCCGCCAGCGCGGGCGTGAGGATGCGCACCGTCCAGGCGATCGGGCGCGCCACCGCGAGCGCGAAACGATCGGGCGCATTGAACGCCACGGTCTTGGGCAGCACCTCGCCGAACACCACGATCACCACGGTCATGACCACGCTGGAATAGAGCACGCCGCGGTCCCCGAACCAGGAGATCAGCACCGCGGTCGCGAGCGAGGAGGCGACGATATTGACCGAGTTGTTGCCGATGAGCAGCGCGCTGATCAGCCGCTCGCGCGCATCCAGGAGCCGGTTGACGATGGCGGCGCGCCGGTCGCCCTGCTTGGCGAGCTGCAGCATGGTGGCGCGCGAGGAGGCGGTCAGCGCGGTCTCGCTGCCCGCGAAGGCAGCCGAGAACAACAGGCAGAGCAGAACGACCGCGATCGTGAGCCAGTCATAGATGCTCATCGCTCGGCAAGCTTCTCGACCAGGAAGGCGCGCACCTGCGCGGCATCGACGTCGGGCGCCACGAAGGCCTGGCCGATCCCGCGCGCCAGAATGAAGGTCAGCCGGCCGCGCTGCACCTTCTTGTCCTGGGCGATCAGGTTCATCAATTGATCGATGCCCGGCGGCAGGCCGGAGATCGAGGATACGTGGGTCGGCAACCCGACCGCCGCAAGGTGACGCGTCACCCTTTCGGCCTCGGCCTGCGGCAGCAGCCCGCGCCGGGCGGAGAAGTCGAAGGCCAGCACCATGCCGAGCGAGATCGCCTCGCCATGCAGGAGGCCGCCGGAGAACCCGGCCGCCGCCTCGAACGCGTGCCCGAAGGTGTGGCCGAGATTGAGCAGCGCGCGGTCGCCGGTCTCGCGCTCGTCGCGCGCCACGATCGCGGCCTTGGCGCGGCAGCTGGTGGCGATCGCGGCTTCGCGCGCCGGGCCGCCCGCGAACACCTCGCGCCAGCCGCGCTCCAGGGAGGCGAAGAAATCCACATCGCCCAACAGCCCGTATTTGGCGACCTCCGCATAGCCGGCGGCGAACTCGCGCGCCGACAACGTATCGAGGAGGCCGGTGTCGGCGACCACCAGGATCGGCTGGTGGAAGGCGCCGACCAGGTTCTTGCCGTGCCGGGAATCGATCGCGGTCTTGCCGCCGACCGAGGAATCGACCTGCGCCAGCAAGGTGGTGGGCACTTGCACATAATCGAGGCCGCGCCGCACGGTGGCGGCCGCGAAGCCGGCGAGATCGCCCACCACGCCGCCGCCGAGCGCGACCACGAGATCGCCGCGCTCGATGCGCGCCGCGATCAGCGCCTCGCAGACCTGCTCGAAGACAGCGAAGCTCTTGGAGCTCTCGCCCGGCGGCACGGTCACCACCGTGGCTTCAATACCGGCGAGCCCCAGCGCCGCCTGCGCCGCCGCCAGATGATGGCCCGCCACCGTGGCGTCGGTGACGATCGCCGCATTGGCGCCCGGCCGCAGCGCCTTCATGCGGGTGCCGAGCGAGGCGAGCGAGCCGCGGCCGATCACGATGTCGTAGCTGCGCGCGCCGAGCGCGACCTCGACCACCAGCGGCTCCGGGGCGCGCAGCGGCGCCGTCATGGCACCCGCTCCCCGCCCGGGGCTTCCGGCGGCAGGACCGCCGCCAGCGCGCTCACGATCTCGTCGACGATCTTGTCGTGCGGCACCTCGCGCGATTGGATCGTGACGGCGGCCTGCTCATAGACCGGATAACGCTCCGCCATCAGGGTGCGCAGCGTCTCGCCCGGGTCGTCGGTCTTCATCAGCGGGCGGTCCTGCCGGCGCTTGATCCGGCGCATCAGCACCTCGGATTCCGCCTTGAGCCAGACCGAGATCCCATGGGCCGCGATGGCGGCGCGGGTGTCGGGGTTCATGAAGGCGCCGCCGCCGGTGGCGAGCACCTGCGGCCCGCCGTCCAGCAGGCGGGCGATCACGCGGGTCTCGCCGGCCCGGAAATAGGCTTCGCCGTAGGTCGCGAAGATGTCCGGGATGGTCATCCCGGCGGCTTCCTCGATCGCGATGTCGGCGTCGACGAACGGGATGCCGAGCCGTGCCGCCAGCCGCCGCCCGATCGACGATTTGCCAGCCCCCATCATGCCCACGAGCACCAGCGAGCGCGCGCCGAGCGCCGCCACGATCGCGGTCTCGGAAATCGGCACGCCGGTGACCTCCTGGCTGGCCTGGGCCGACATCGGTCCCATGGGCTCCTCTGAGCTGTCGTGGCTCGATCGCCGCCGCACTGGTATCACAACCCGACGGGGCGAAACCATCCGGCCGATCGAACGCTTGTCATGGCGGGTGGAACGTGGTCGTAGTTTTTCCATTCTTTCAAGACAATGGTGCGCCGAAACGGTTGACACGATGCCCTCCCTGCTTCGCTTCCTGTTGTTCCTCTGCGTGCTGGCCGGCGCGGGCTACGGGGCCATGTATGCGCTGGCCCATTACTACGATCCAAAGCCGCGCGAGATCACCGTCTCGGTGCCGCCGGACAGGTTCTCCAAGCAACACTGAAACGCGCCCCGGCCGCCCGCTACCGGGCCGGGCGATCGGGCCGGGCATAGATGGGCCGCCAGAAACCGAATTCCGATCAAAGCCTGATCGCGCTCTTCCTCGACATGCTGGCGGCCGAGCGGGGCGCGGGCGAGAACACGCTTGCGGCCTATGGGCGCGATCTCGCCGACTTCTCGGCCTATCTGGTCGCCAAGGGCCGCCCGGTCGCGAGCGCCGGCACCGATGACGTGCGCGGCTATCTGGGGGCGCTCGACAAGCGCGGCTTTGCGGCGACTTCGGTGGCGCGGCGCCTGTCGGCGATCCGGCAGCTGTACCGGTTCCTGTTCGCCGAAGGCCACCGCCGCGACGACCCGGCCGCCATCATGGCCGGACCCAAGCGCGGCCGCACGGTCCCCAAGGTCCTGAACATCGCCGAGGTGGACCGCCTGCTGGCGGCCGCCCGCGCGGCGAGCCTCGGGCCCGAGCTCACCGCACCGGAGCGGCTGCGGGCGGCGCGCCTCAACTGCCTGATCGAGGTGCTGTACGCGACCGGGCTGCGGGTGTCCGAGCTGGTCACGCTCCCGCTATCGGCGGCCGAGCGCCAGGCCCGCATGCTGATCGTGCGCGGCAAGGGCGGCAAGGAGCGCATGGTGCCGCTCAACGAAGCCGCCAAGCAGACCATGCGCGACTATCTGGCGCTGCTCGCCAAGGCGAGCCCGCAGGCCGCCGGCCAGCCCGCGGCAAAGCCGCCCGCGGCGAAGCCGCCCAAATGGTTGTTCCCCTCTTTCGGCGAGAGCGGCCATCTCAGCCGCCAGCACTTCGCCCGCGATCTCAAGGCGCTCGCGGCCGCCGCCGGGCTGCGCGCCGAGCAGGTGAGCCCGCATGTGCTGCGCCACGCCTTTGCGAGCCATCTGCTGCACAACGGCGCCGACCTGCGGGTGGTGCAGACGCTGTTGGGGCACGCCGACATCTCCACCACCCAGATCTATACCCATGTCCTGGAGGAACGGCTCAAGAGCCTGGTGCGCGACCTCCATCCGCTGGCGCAGGCGCCGGACTGACGACCGCACCCCGCCTGCCGGGGCCGGCTCTTGTCGGCCCCATGCACGGCCGATACCAATGGGCCGAAATGAACGGTGCGGAGGGATCGCATGGCCGACGCGGTGGCAGTCTCTGATAATCCAGTCTCTGCTTCCTGGGCGAAGCTCGAGGAATGGCCGGAGCTCATTCTGGAGCGGCTCGAGGGCGCGGGCGTCGCCCGCATCGTCTTGAACCGCCCGGACAAGCGCAATTGCTGGAACCGGCCGCTCTGCCTCGCCTTCCTGGAATCCCTCGACATCATTCGGGCCGACCGGGACCTCAAGGTGGTCATCACCAAGGGCGCGGGCTCGGTCTATTCCTCGGGTCTCGACCTCAACTTCCTGCGCGAGGTCTCCAACGGCCCGCTGCTCGACTGGGACCGGCCCAACCTGACCATCCAGATCGCCGAGGCGGTGCGGGTGTTCCCGCGCATCATGATCGCGCAGGTGCACGGCTATTGCCTGGGCGGCGCGCTCGGCATCATGAACTGCCATGACCTGGTCTACGCGGCCGACGACGCCCAGCTCGGCATGCCGGAAATTCTGCGCGGCAGCTTCGGCCAGCTGGTCACCTCGACCCTGCTGCATGGCGGGCTGCCGGTGAAGAAGCTCGCCCATATCGCGCTGGTGGGGCGCAATATCAGCGGCGCCGAGGCCGACGCGCTCGGCATCATCAGCCAGGCGGTGCCGGCGGCGGAGCTGGAGACATATACGCTCGGCATCGCCCGCGAGATCGCCTCGCGCCATCTGGCACCGCTCGAGCACCACAAGATCACGGTGCAGATGGGCCGCGACCTGTCGATCGCGCAGGCGATCCAGCTCGATCAGCTGGTTGGGCAGCGGCTGCGCCGCGCCATGGATCCGCTGGGCGACGTCGAATCCTATCTCAAATCGCAAAAAGGCGGCCCCAATCCGGTCTATAAGCGGCCCGACGTCTGAGCTCCTCAAAGTAGCGGCATGGCCGCGTATGCCTGCCGCCTCACCCCTGATGGAACGATATTTTTCGCTCGATGCGCAGCTATCTCGACTTTGAAAAACCGGTGGCCGAGATCGAGGCCAAGCTGGAGGAATTGCGCGCGCTCGATGCCGGCGACAGCGCTGCCGCCATCGGGGAGGAGGTCACCCGCCTGGAGATCAAGGCGGTACAGACCTTGCGGGACCTCTATTCGAACCTCACTCCGTGGCAGAAGACGCAAGTTGCCCGCCACCCCGACCGGCCCCATTGCCTCGACTATGTGGCGGCGCTCATCACCGATTTCGTGCCGCTCGCCGGCGACCGCAAGTTCGGGGATGACGAGGCGATCGTGGGCGGCTTCGGGCGCTTCCACGGCGAGAGCGTCTGCGTCATCGGGCATGAGAAGGGCTCCGGCACCGAGGACCGGCTCAAGCACAATTTCGGCATGGCGCGCCCGGAAGGCTATCGCAAGGCCGAGCGGCTGATGCAGATGGCGGACCGCTTCGGTATTCCGGTCATCTCCCTGGTCGACACGCCGGGCGCCTATCCGGGCATCGGGGCCGAGGAGCGCGGCCAGGCCGAGGCCATCGCCCGCTCGACCGAGGCCTGCCTGGCGCTGGGCGTGCCGAACGTGGCCGTGATCGTGGGCGAAGGCGGCTCCGGCGGCGCCATCGCGCTCGCCACCAGCAACCGGGTGCTGATGCTGGAGCACGCGATCTACAGCGTGATCTCGCCCGAGGGCGCCGCCTCCATCCTGTGGCGCGACACCGCCAAGGCCCAGGAAGCCGCCACCGGCATGAAGATCACCGCCCAGGACATGGTCCGTTTCGGGGTCATCGACCAGATCGTGACCGAGCCGATCGGCGGCGCCCACCGCGACCCCGCGGCCGCCATCGCGTCCGCCGACAGCGCCATCCAGGACGCGCTCGGCGAGCTTTCGGAGCTCGACCGCGACGCCGTCCGCCGCCAGCGCTGGGACAAGTTCCTCGCCATCGGCCGGACGCTGGGGTGAATCCCTCCCCCTGCAAGGGGGAGGGTGGCGCCGCCAGGCGCCGGGTGGGGGTCCCGCGTTCCGGCAAATTCGGAGTTTGTTGCGGGACCCCCACCCGACCCGCTACGCGGGTCGACCTCCCCCTTGCAGGGGGAGGTTGGGCGGAGGGTGCGCCCGGCTTCCACACCCCAAAGCAGTATTTCCGCACCCCTTGCCCTGATATTTCCCAAGTCTTGTCCTAGCCTTCCCAGAATTGGGGATGGGGCGAGGGGAAACGGGCGGTGAGCGCGGTCGGGGCTGGGGACACATTCGGCATCCGGGGCGTCGTTTTCCCCAAATGTTTACTTTTCGTTCACCTTCGGCATGATCTGTGGGCGGGCACGCTTCGCGGCGCCTTGCGGTTGAGCCGCCTTAAGGATAACCATTGGTCAATAAAGGCTCGGGGACAGCCTTTCAGTCGGGGAGCCTCGCGTTGAATTCTCGCCCCCTGCTCCGCACGCTTCTGGCGTCCGCGGCACTGGCCGCCGCGGTTACGCTCGCGGGTTGCGACACCGATGGCGGCGTGCTCCCCTCCGGCCGTGCACTCGCACCCTTGTCCGACAAGATGCTCGCCGAGATCGAGCAGAAGAACATGAGCAAGGAGTTGCCCATCCTGGTGCGGCTGTTCAAGGAGGAATCGGAGCTCGAGGTCTGGAAGCAGGACAACACCGGCCGCTTCGAGCTGTTGAAGACCTATCCGATCTGCCGCTGGTCGGGCGAGCTCGGTCCCAAGATCAAGCTGGGCGACCGGCAGGCGCCGGAGGGCTTCTATACGATCACCCCCGGCCAGATGAACCCGAACTCCAACTATTATCTCGCCATCAATACCGGCTTTCCCAACTCGTACGACCGCGCCAACGGGCGCACCGGCGAGTTCCTTATGATCCACGGCGATTGCTCCTCGGCCGGCTGCTACGCCATGACCGACGAGCAGATCGCCGAGATTTACGCGCTCGCGCGCGAATCGTTCTTCGGCGGCCAGAAGGCGTTCCAAATCCAGGCCTATCCGTTCCACATGACGCCGCTCAACATGGCCAAGCACCGCGATTCCCCGCACATGTCCTTCTGGAAGATGATCAAGGAAGGCAACGACCATTTCGAGGTGACCCACCTCGAGCCCAAGGTCGACGTGTGCGACAAGCATTACGTGTTCGATGCCGCCGCTCCCCGCGGCCCGGCGAGCTCGCTCAAGTTCACCCCGATCGCCAAGTGCCCGACCTTCGAGGTGCCGCAGGAGATCGCGACCCCGGTGCGCGAGAAGCAGGAGAAGGAAGAGGCCCAGGTGGCGCAGCTGATCAGCCGCGGCACCTCGACCGTCCCGATCCGCACCGGCACCGACGGCGGCATGAACCCGGTCTTCATGGCGGCGGTGATCTCCCATGGCGGCACCGATAGCCGCATCGAGTTCGAAGAACCTGCCCGGCTCGATCCCGGCCAATATCAGGCCGCCGGGCGAGCCCGCGGCCGAGCCCCCGACCGGCAGCACCATGAGCCTGGCGTCGAGCGACTCGCGGCCGGCGCCGGCGCCGCGATCCCAGGTGGCCTCGGCCGGCTCGGGCAGTCTGTTCGGCGGCCTGTTCTCCTCCGGCGGCGACGGCGCCAAGAGCGCCGATTCCCAGCCGGGCGTGCTCGATCGGCTCTCGAAGCTGCTGCACGGCCAGGATGCCGCCAGCACCGAAGCGGTGCCGACCCCCAAGGCCAAGCCAGTGGCCGCCAAGCCGACCCAGACCGCCTCGGCGGCGCCCGGTGCGATCCGGCCCAAGCCTGCGACTGCCACCGCGACTGCGGCGCAGCCGGATGCCAAGTCCACCAACGCGGGCGCCATCAAGCCGGCAGCGCCGCAACTGCCTGCCGACGCGCCGCCGCAGCCGGTCGAGACCGCCAACAACACCACCACCCTGCTGCGCGGCGCCTCGCCTCCAGTTCCGGCCGGCGGCTTCGACAGCCGCTGGGGCGCGATGCGCTGAACGCGCGGCGCGGCAGGATTTCCGTATCTGCGAGTTTTGTTTTCCGTTGCCCGACGCTCAGCGTCGTCCCGGCCGCAGAGCCGGGAGGACACGGAGTATGGGTCCGCTGAGTTCACAAACGAAGTGCAACACTTCCGGTGGGTGGCGTTGACGATCAGGAACGATCGCGCTCCGCTTACCCGAAGCGGCCGTGGCAGTGCTTGAATTTCTTGCCCGAGCCGCACGGGCAGGCTTCGTTGCGCCCGACCTTGCCCCAGCTCGCCGGATTCTTGGCGTCGCGCTCGGCCGCCGGCACCGTGGTGATGCCGTGCTCCGCCAGCGTCTCGGCGCCGGCACGCGCCAGCGCCATCTCGTCCTCGCCGGTCGCCGGGTCGATCTTGTGCGCCTCCATATAGGGCAAGGTCGCCGGCGCGTCCGGCGGCGGCGCCGTCCTGATCTCGACCCGCATCAGCTGGGCGGTGACCGCCTCGCGCAAGCCGGTGCCCATCGCCTCGAACAGGTTGAACGACTCGGCCTTGTACTCGTTGAGCGGATCGCGCTGCCCGTAGCCGCGCAGCCCGATCACCTGGCGCAGGTGCTCGAGCGTGAGCAGATGCTCGCGCCACAGATGATCCAGCGTCTGCAGCAGGATCGATTTCTCCACATAGCGCATCACGTCGGGGCCCCATTGGGCGACCTTGGCGGCCATGTGCTCGTCGGCCCGCCGCACCACCCGGCTGGTCAGCTCCTCCTCGGCGATGCCCTCCTCCTTCGCCCATTCGTCGACCGGCAGGTCGAGATTGAGGATGCGCGAGAGCGCCTCCTTCAATCCCTTGGTGTCCCACTGCTCCGGATAGGCGTTCTCCGGCACGTGCTTGGCGACCAGGTCCTCGACCGCCGAATGGCGCATGTCGGTGACGATCTCGGCGCCGGTTTCGTCCTTCATCCAGTCGACCCGCTGCTCGAAGATGACCTTGCGCTGGTCGTTCATCACGTTGTCGAACTTGAGCAGGTTCTTGCGGATGTCGAAGTTGCGCGCCTCGACCTTCTGCTGCGCCTTCTCCAGCGCCTTGTTGATCCAGGAATGGACGATCGCCTCATTCTCCTTGAGGCCGAGCCGCTGCAGCATCGAGTCGAGCTTGTCGGAGCCGAAGATGCGCATCAGGTCGTCTTCCAGCGACAGGAAGAACTTGGAATGGCCGGGATCGCCCTGGCGGCCGGAGCGGCCGCGCAGCTGGTTGTCGATGCGCCGGCTCTCGTGCCGCTCGGTGCCGAGCACGAACATGCCGCCGGCCTGGATCGCCTTCTCCTTGAGCCGCGCCACCTGCTGGCGGATGTCGGCGATGCGGGCCTCGCGCTCGGACCCATCCGCCACGTCGGCGAGCTCGTGCTTGACCCGCATCTCGGGATTGCCGCCGAGCTGGATGTCGGTGCCGCGGCCCGCCATGTTGGTGGCGATGGTAATCGCCCCCGGCACGCCGGCCTGCGCTATGATGTAGGCCTCCTGCTCGTGGTAGCGGGCGTTGAGGATGGCGAACACCTTGGCCCCGGAGGCGCCTTCGTCGCCGCTGTAGAGCGCCGAGAAGGCGTTGGGATCGGTGAAGTCGTGCTGCTCCCAGCCCTGCTGGCGCAGCATCTCGGCCAATTGCTCCGATTTCTCGATCGAGGTGGTGCCTACCAGCACCGGCTGGCCGCGCCCCTTGCAGTCGTCGATCAGGGCTACCACCGAGCGGTATTTCTCGGCCCCGGTGCGGTAGACCTCGTCGTCGTCGTCGACGCGGGTCACCGGCAGGTTGGTCGGGATCTCCAGCACCTCGAGATTGTAGATGTCGATGAACTCGTCGGCCTCGGTCGCCGCCGTGCCGGTCATGCCGGCGAGCTTCTCGTACATGCGGAAATAGTTCTGGAAGGTGATCGAGGCGAGCGTCTGGTTCTCCGGCTGGATCGGCTGGTGCTCCTTGGCCTCGAGCGCCTGGTGCAGGCCTTCGGAATAGCGCCGGCCAGGCATCATGCGGCCGGTGAACTCGTCGATGATGACGACCTCGCCGTTGCGCACGATGTAGTCCTTGTCGCGATGGAACAGCTTGTGGGCGCGCAGCGCCTGGTTGACGTGGTGGACCACCGAGACGTTCTCGACGTCGTAGAGCGACTCGGTCTTGAGCAGGCCCGCGCCCTTGAGCGTCTGCTCGAGCTTCTCCATGCCGGCCTCGGTAAGGCTGACGGACCGCTGCTTCTCGTCGACGTCGTAGTCGCCCTTCTCGAGCGCCGGAATGTAGGTGTCGATGGTGTTGTAGAACTCGGAGCGGTCGTCGAGCGGCCCGGAGATGATGAGCGGGGTGCGGGATTCGTCGATCAATATCGAATTCGACCTCGTCGACGATCGCGAAGATATGGCCGCGCTGGACCATGTCCTCCATGCGATACTTCATGTTGTCGCGCAGATAGTCGAAGCCGAGCTCGTTGTTGGTGCCGTAGGTGACGTCGCAGTCGTAGGCCTGCTTGCGCTGCTCGTCGTCCAGCCCATGCACGATCACCCCGACCTTGAGGCCGAGGAAGGTGTAGATCTGCCCCATCCATTCGGAGTCGCGCTTGGCGAGATAATCGTTGACCGTGACCACGTGCACGCCGCGGCTCGACAGCGCGTTGAGATAGACCGGCAGCGTCGCCACCAGGGTCTTGCCCTCGCCGGTCTTCATCTCGGCGATGTTGCCCTCGTGCAGCACCATGCCGCCGATCATCTGCACGTCGAAATGGCGCTGGCCGAGCGTGCGCTTGGCGGCCTCGCGCACGGTGGCGAAGGCCGGCACCAGCACGTCGTCGAGCGAGGCGCCCTCGGCGACCTGGCGCTTCAAGTCCACGGTGCGGGCGCGCAGCTCGTCGTCGGTGAGCTTGGCCAGCTCCGGCTCGAGCGCGTTGATCTTCTCCACCCGGGGGAGATAGCCCTTGATGCGCCGTTCGTTGGCGGAGCCGAAGAGCTTACGGGCAAGCGCGCCGATCATGCGCTGCGTCCTTTCAGGTGCGGCTGCGTCAAACGACCGGTGAGGATCGGGAGCTGCCGCCTTGAGCCATTGAACCGATCAGATCGCCGCAAGACTTGCGCGCGTCCATTGCAATACCGCGGCGGGCCGGGGAAGCGGCATTTTTCGGGCTTCATTCACGCAAGCCGATTGAGCGAGGCGATTTATACCAGAGGATTCATGCAAACGGCGAATTGCGGCCGGATTGGCCGCATTGAGCGAGACATAAGAGGGGGTCACCCCCTTGTCAATTGGCGATTCCTGCTCACGTTTTCGTCAAAATCGCCCCCTATTCGGCCATTGCCAAGGAGAGCCGATTGCGCAACTCTCCGCCCGCTTCCGCCGCCGGCGGTCGCCTCACCGCGCCTGGACTTTAGTCTCCTCGCGCTCAAGGACCAGCTTAATGACCGCCCCGCATCTTTCGCCCGCCCCCGCGCTCGGGGCACGCCGTCCTGGCTGGACGACTTTCGCCATGCTCTCGGTGGCGCTGTTGGCCGTGCCGATGGTTGCCGGCTGCTCGAAGGAGGCTTCCTCCCAGAAGCAGGAGTCGACCCCGACCGCGGCTGCGTCGCCGAACGATCCCACCGTCGCGCGCGTCAACGGAGTCGACATAAGGGAGAGCGATCTCGCCATGGCGGAGCAGGATATCGGCCAGAACCTGCAGAACGCCCCGCCCGAGACCCAGCGCGAGCAGCTGATCGCCTATGTGACCGATATCATTCTGGTTTCCCAGGCCGCCGACGCCAAGAAGCTGACCGAAGACCCGGATTTCCAGCATCATCTGGCGTTCATCCGCAACAAGATGCTGATGGGAGCGCAGCTGCGCGAGCAAGCCAAGGGCGCGGTGACCGACGAGGCCGAGCACAAGCTCTATGAAGAGGCGGTCAAGCCCATGGGGGCCGAGGAAGAGGTGCACGCCCGCCACATTCTCGTGGAGTCCGAGGACGAGGCCAAGGCGATCGTCGAGCAGATCAAGGGCGGCGCCGATTTCGCCGCGCTCGCCAAGGAGAAGTCCAAGGATCCGGGTGCCGCCGACGGCGGCGATCTCGGCTATTTCACCAAGGACCAGATGGTCCCGGAATTCTCCGAGGTGGCCTTCAAGATGTATCCGGGCCAGCTGTCGAACCCGGTCAAGACCCAGTTCGGCTGGCACATCATCAAGGTCGAGGACAAGCGGATGCGGCCGGTCCCGGAGCTGGACGCCATCAAGGAGCAGATCGACGCCTACCTGGTGCGGCGCGCCCAGTCCGAATATGTCGGCAAGCTGCGCCAGACCGCCAAGATCGAGCGCCTCGACCATCCGGCGGGAGCACCGCCCTCGATGATGGCGCCCGGCGCCCCGGTTCCGACGGCCCCTGCCCCGGCGCCGAAATAGCGTCGTTACTCTGATGCTTTCTTCGTACCTCTCCCGATCGTAGGCGCGCTCCTGCTCCCCGCGTGCGACCGAACTTGGGTTTACCCGAGTTCGGCACTATAGAAGTGGCCGAAGTCGGATAGATCCGACTTCGGCTGAGAAGGTCGGGATGAGGGGGCGGTCCCGCGAGCCTGAGCTTACCGAAACGCTCCCAATCGCACTGCTTCCACCTTCTGCTCCGGTCCATCTCCATGGCGACCGCCGTCTCCCCCCTGGCGCCCACCAGCGTGCCGCAGATGCCGGCCATCGCCGGCGTGCGGCTCACCACCGCGGCCGCCGGCATTCGCTATGCGGGCCGCACCGACGTGATGCTGGCGCTGCTCGAGCCCGGCACCACCGTGGCGGGCGTGTTCACGCGCTCCAAATGCCCCTCGGCGCCGGTCGAATGGTGCCGTGCGAGGCTCAAGCCCGGCCGCGCCCGCGCGCTCGTGGTCAATTCCGGCAATGCCAACGCGTTCACCGGCCGGAACGGGCGCGCCGCCACCAAGCTCACCGCCGACATCGCCGCCAAGGCGGCGCACTGCAAGCCCGGCGAGGTCTTCCTGGCCTCGACCGGCGTCATCGGCGAGCCGCTCGATGCCCGCAAATTCTCCGGCGTGCTGGAGCAAATGGCCGCGGCTGCCGCCGCGGCGGCCCCGGAGGCCGGCTGGCTCGACGCCGCCAAGGCGATCATGACCACCGACACCTTTCCCAAGCTCGCGACCGCGACCGCGCGGCTGGGCAAGGCCACCGTCACCATCAACGGCTTCGCCAAAGGCGCCGGCATGATCGCGCCCGACATGGCCACCATGCTGGCTTTCATTTTCACCGACGCGCCGATTGCGGCGCCGGTGCTGCAGGCGCTGCTCCGGGATGGCGTGACCGACACCTTCAATGCGGTGACCATCGACGGCGACACCTCGACCTCCGACACCCTGATAGCGTTTGCCACCGGCGCTGCCGCCTTCGACGGCGCGCCGCGCATCGCCAAGGCCAGCGACGCGCGGCTCAAGGCCTTCCGGGCCGCCTTCTTTCGGGTGCTGGCTGATCTCTCCGAGCAGGTCGCCCGCGACGGCGAAGGCGCCCGCAAGCTGGTCGAGGTGGTGGTGGAAGGCGCCGTGTCCAAGCAATCGGCGAGGCGGATCGCGCTTTCGATCGCCAACTCCCCGCTGGTGAAGACCGCGTTTGCGGGCGAGGACGCCAATTGGGGCCGCGTCGTCATGGCGGTGGGCAAGGCCGGCGAGCCGGCCGACCGCGACCGCCTGTCGATCTGGTTCGGCGGGATCAGGGTGGCGCACCGCGGCGAGCGCGATCCGGCCTATGACGAGGCCGAGGTTTCCGCCGTGATGAAGAAGCCCGAGATCACGCTCAAGGTGGCGCTCGGGCTCGGCCGCGGCCGCGACCGCGTGCTCACCTGCGACCTCACCAAGGAGTATGTCGCCATCAACGGCGACTATCGGAGCTGAGGCCAAAAGACCGAGAAGCCCCCCGATGGTCGGGCTTGCAAACCAGCGGTCATTGCAGAATGCTTCCACGCTCAGTGATCGATCAATTACCGAAGGGAGAGCCTGATGTTCAAGAAGCTGATCATTTGTGCCGCGATCGCCGCCACATGCGCGGGCGGGCCGTCGGCGAGCTACGCGCAGCAACCCGACCCGATCAAGCGCGCGGTCGTGCAAAAGGCGGAATTCCCCGGCAACACCATGGCGACGCTCTTGGTGATGATCGAGGTCGTGCCGAATGGTCTGGCTGCCCGACACACCCATCCGGGCGTCGAGACCGGCTACGTGATCGATGGCTCCATGGAGCTCACGATCGGGAGCCAAGCGCCGGCGATGTTCAAGCAAGGCGACACCTATTTGATTCCGGCGACCGTGCCGCACAGCGTCAAGGCCGGCCCCGGCGGCGTGAAGCTGGTCGCCACTTTCGTGGTCGAGAAGGACAAGCCGCTGGCCTCGCCGGCGCCTTGATGCTCTGCGACCGGCGCGCGGGCGATCAAGACCCCGCCGCGCACCGGGCGCTACCCCGTCGCGATCAACGCTGGCACCGCCCGTGAGCCTCAAAGTCGTCCTGGTCGCGGCCTGCGCGCTCATCGATGCCGACGGCCGCGTGCTGCTGGCGCAGCGGCCGGCCGGCAAGCCGATGGCCGGGCTGTGGGAGTTTCCGGGCGGCAAAGTCGAGCCGGGCGAGCGGCCCGAGCAGAGCCTGATCCGCGAGCTCGAGGAAGAGCTCGGCATCGCCGTCAAGGAGGACTGCCTCGCCCCGCTCACCTTCGCGAGCCACGGCTATGCGGACTTTCATCTGCTGATGCCGCTTTACGTGTGCCGCCGCTGGGAGGGAATCGTGGCGCCGCAGGAAAGCCAGCAGCTCGCCTGGGTGCGGCCCAACCGGCTGCGGGACTATCCGATGCCGCCCGCCGACGAGCCGCTGGTGTCCCATCTGATGGGCTTGCTCTGAATCCGGGCGCAGGAACTTCGTCCGAATGCCGGCGTTGTGCCTACTCTCATCTGGAGGACGCCATGCCGCCACGGTCTCGTCAAATCGATCGACACTGCGCCTATTGTGGGGCGCCCCTCGTCGCCAATGCCGCCGGCCTGGTCGCCTGGCGCGTCGGCAACCGGTTCGTCTGCAACGAGTTCTGCGCCGATGGCCTTCCGGACGCGGCGATCGTGCCGCAAGCTGTGTCCCGCCGGGACGGTGCGAAGCGGCCGCTGTGGTTGCGCTGACGGCGCCCGCCGGCGCCGGCTACACCGCATACTCGGTAACCTTGACCAGCGCGTAGAACGGCGCCGGCGCAATCGGGCGCAAGCCTGAAGGGGTGCTCAATCCGAGCACGATGACCGGCAGGATCTGGAACGCATCGCTCCTGGTCCTGGCAATGCCGACCTGCGGGCCGGCCAGATAAGCGACATCGGCGAGCGCGCACGCCGAGGGATTGTTCTCTTCGGCGTTGACGGCGCTGATCGCGGTCTGCGCGTCGCCGTGGAGCAATGCCCCGACCCTTTCTGCTTCCTTCTGGGTGTCGCAGATCATCACGGTGCCGACCTGAACCTCTTGCGCGCGGGCCGGCAGCACGGCCGCCGCCAGTAGGAGGGCAAGGGCACCGCATGTGAACGCCTTGGATATGCATCGCGCAGTCATGGCTTTCTCCCATCGGGTTGCCGGACGCTCCGGCGCATGAATGATGGGAGCAACATGCCGCGCGTCCGCCGCGGCCGCCGTGACGGTCATCACATGAGGGGCGATTTTCCTTAAGCTTGCGCGCGAGCCGCGGACTTGGAAATTCTGCTTTTCACTCCGCCCGCATGCCGGCCCGGCTCGCAACCAGCGAAGCGCTCCAATCGCCCGGCTCATAGACTGGAACCGGCGCGGCAAATCGCGCGAGGGCGCCTGCCCACACGTCGATCCTCCAGCAATCCTCGCCCACCTGCTCGATCGTCTCGATCAGGTGCTGCGCCTGGGTCTCGGTGGAACTCGCATTGCGGTCCATGGCTGATCTCTCCTGTGGAAGGATAAGCCCATGGAACGCTCCAAGGTTCCGCTTTCAGCAATATCGTTTTCGCTGGCGGCAGCGGCATCGATAGCCGCCGCCCCGGTTGTCAGCGCCCCGCCTTCTCCCCCGCCGAGCGCTCCTGCGTGCCGAGCGCATCGGCGAGCCGCGTGCGGGCCGAGCCCGGGGCGAGCGGCTGCTGCTGGCTCTCATGCGGGGCCCAGCCCGACAGATAGACGATCTCGAAGGTGGCGCGGACGCGCCCGTCCGGATCGGCAAAACGCTCGCGGTAAATCTCCAGCATGCGGGCGAGCGTCGCGCGCCGCAGCGGCCGGCGGCTGCGATCGACCAGCGGATTGGCGGCGCCCATGCGGCGCAGGTCGTGCAAGAGCTCGAGCGGCCCGGCATAGCGCACCGTGAGACGGTCGACGTCGGTGACCGGCAACGCGAAGCCGGCCCGCTGCATGAGCGCGCCGAGATCGCGCAGATCGGCGAACGGCAGCACCCGCGGCGAGATGCCGTCCTCCATCTCGGCTTCGGCCGCCGCGAAGGCCTGCCGCAGCTCGCTCAGCGTATCGCCGCCCAAGAGCGCCGCCACGAGCAGGCCGTCCGGCTTGAGCGCGCGGCGCACCTGCACCAGCGTGCCGGGGAGATCGTTGACGAAATGGAGCGAGAGCCCCGACACCACCAGATCGAGCGCGGCAGCGCGCAGCGGCAAGGCCTCCTCGTCGGCCACGATCGCAAGTCCGGCCCCGTCGCCAGCGGTTGCCGCCAGCGCATTGGCGGCAATGATGCCGCCGATCTTGTGGCTGGCGGCGAGCGCACGCCGCACCGCGCCGGTCGGGGTGCCGAGATCGAGCCCGCAGGGGAAGCTGCGCAGCACGGTCGCCAGCCGGTCCGCCAGATCTTCTGCCACGCGGTCTATGAGGAATGTCGAGGGACCGAGCGCCAGAGCGCGCCGCCCGCGGGCGCGCAGCAAGGCACGATCGATGATCTCCGGGTGAGAAGCCATGGCCCCATTGTGTCACGCCCCGCCCGCATCCCGAAACCACGGCCGCCCGGCCTTTACGACCGGCGCACCGGGGCGGTAACTTTTACCCCATGTGCAGCGACGTCACGGCCGCGCCGGCGCGCCCCCGGCGGTTGGCCCGCCTGACCGGGGCCGCGCGCTCGATTTTCGGGCTGGCGCTCGGGGTGGCGCTGCCGCAGCTCTGCGCCGCCTGCCGCGAGCCGGTCGCCGGCGAGGGACTGTGCGCGGCCTGCTGGTCGAAGCTTTCCTTTATCGCGCCGCCCTATTGCGAGCGGCTCGGCATCCCGTTTCCGTTCGATCCGGGCCCCGGTGTCCTCTCCATGGAGGCGATCGCCGACCCGCCGGCCTATGCCCGCGCACGCGCCGCGGTACGGTTCGACGAGACCGCCCGCACCCTGGTGCATGCCTTGAAATATGCCGACCGGCTCGATCTCGCCCCCATCATGGGCCGCTGGATGGCGCATGCGGGCCGCGATCTCACCCGGGAGGCCGATCTGCTGGTGCCGGTGCCGCTGCACTGGCGGCGGCAATGGGCGCGGCGGTTCAACCAGTCCGCGCTGCTCGCCGAGGTGGTCGGCAAGGCGAGCGAAACCCCGGTCTCCCATGGGGCGCTGCGGCGGGTCAAAGCCACCCCCCAGCAGGTCGGGCTCGCCCGCACCGAGCGCGCCCGCAACGTGCAGGGCGCCTTCGCGGTGCGTCCGGATGCCCGGATCGAGGTGGCGGGCCGCCGGCTGGTGCTGGTCGACGACGTGCTCACCACCAGCGCCACGCTCGAGGCCTGCACCCGGACGCTCATGCGGGCAGGCGCCGCCGCCGTCGACGTGCTGGTATTCGCGCGGGTTGTAGCGCCGGCGCGCATTCCCATATAAACGGTGCGCTGAGATTCAAGTGAATACGATGGCCCAAATCGACATCTACACCACCCGCTATTGCGGCTATTGCACTTCGGCCAAGGCGCTCTTGAGCCGCAAGGGCGTGGCCTTCTCCGAGATCGACGTGACCGGCGATCATGAAGGACGAAACCGGATGGTCGCGCGCGCCAACGGACGCATGACGGTGCCGCAGATTTTCATCGGCCGGACCCATGTGGGCGGCTACGACGAGCTCTACGCGCTCGAGCGCGCCGGCGAGCTCGATCCGCTGTTGCGCGAAACCGCGCCCGAAGCGCCCGCCCCGGAAAGCCCCGCCGCATGAGCGCTCCGGCCGCGTCCACCTTCACGGTCGGCTTGGTGCAGATGCGCTCGGGTCTCGATCCGGCTGTCAATCTCGATACCGCGGCCAAGCTCATCGGCGAGGCCAAGGCGGGCGGCGCCGAATACGTGCAGACGCCCGAGATGACCAACATCATAGCGCTCAAGCGCGAGCGTCTGTTTGCCGCCATCCTGCCGGAGGAAGCCGACCCGAGCCTCACGGCCTTTCGCGAGCTCGCCCGCAAGCTCGCCATCCATGTCCATGTCGGCTCCCTCGCCATCAAGCTCCCGGGCGAGCGCGCCGCCAACCGCTCTTTCCTGATCGACCGCACCGGCGAGATCATCGGCCGCTACGACAAGATCCACATGTTCGACGTCGATCTGGCGAGCGGGGAAAGCTATCGCGAGTCGCGCAATTTCCGCCCCGGCGAGGCCGCGGTGGCGGCCGATCTGCCCTGGGGACGGCTCGGCCTCACCGTCTGCTACGACCTGCGCTTCCCGGCGCTCTACCGGGCGCTGGCCGAAAGCGGCAGCTCCATGCTGGCGATCCCGTCGGCGTTCACCCGCCAGACCGGCGAAGCCCATTGGCACATTCTGGTGCGGGCGCGCGCCATCGAGAACGGCAGCTTCGTGTTCGCGGCCGCCCAGGGCGGGGTGCACGAGAGCGGCCGCGAGACCTACGGCCATTCGCTGGTGGTCGATCCCTGGGGCCGCATCCTGGCCGACGGCGGCGTCGAGCCCGGCGTGGTGCTGGCAGAGATCGATCCGGGGGCGGTTGCGGCCGCGCGCGGACGGATTCCCTCGCTGCAGCACGGGCGCCGGTTCGAGCTGACCGAGCCGAAGGCGGAGCCGCTCGCCTTCGTGGCGGCCGGAGAGCGGCGATGATCCGCTACGCGCTTGGCTGCGCCAAGGGCCATTCCTTCGAAAGCTGGTTCCAGAATTCCGCGGCCTATGACAAGCAGGCCAAGCGCGGGCTCGTCACCTGCCCGCACTGCGGCACCGCCGAGGTCGAGAAGGAGATCATGAGCCCGCGGCTCGCCGGCGCGCGCAAGCGCGACGCCGCGCCGCCGCCGTCGAGCGAGCCTGCAAGCGACAAGACCCCGGTCGCCATGGTGTCGCCGCAGGAGCACGAGCTGCGCAAGAAGCTCAAGGAGCTGCGCCAGCACCTGACCCAGAATTCCGATTATGTCGGGCCGAAATTTCCCGAGGAAGCCCGCAAGATGCATTACGGCGAGATCGACCACCGCTCGATCTACGGCGAGGCCTCGCCCGACGATGCCAAGAAGCTGCACGAGGAAGGCATCGAGTTCCATCCCCTGCCGGTGCTGCCGGACGACCGGAATTAGTGTTTCTGCACAGACATTCTGACTCTTTCGGCATCTTGATGAGGAGCGCGGGCAACGCTCGCGCCTCCTGAGGCACTCGAAGGACGAACCATGGTTACGCGCGCGGCGCTGGCGGGCCGTATCCTTCGAGACGGCCGGCAAGAGCCGGCCTCCTTCAGGATGAGGGAGTCAGTACTGGACCGGTCAAAACCACTGTGCCGAGGTACTAGCGCCTTATCAGGATGCTCCGGCATCGAGCCAGTATGCCGACGTGGGTGTGATCTGACACCCCTGCACCTTCTGCCCCGGCTATACTTAAGTCGGTCGGAACGATCCCCTGGTAGGGATGTTATTCGGTACGGGTCCAACTCGATATTGGGGCGTAGCTACAGCTCAATATGGAGGCGTGACAATGTTGATCAAGACAAAGTTTTTTCTGGCTGCGGCTTTCAGCCTCGGTACTGCCTGCGCGGCTCTGGCGGGCGCTTGGACCGATCCGGCAGGTTATGCGGTGCCAAGCGCGGCGGGAGCCAAACCGGTCCACCACCCGCGCTCGTATCCGGATAACGCGCGCGCCAACGGAAGTTATGCTTTGGCCCCGTCGGTGACCTACAAGGGCGCGGCTTCCCGACCTCGGTCTGGCTGCACGAATGTTTACTACTACGATCGGGCCCTGGACGGTTACAGCTACGATCTGGTCTGCAACGGCATTGACTTGTCGCCGCACTGAGTCGGTGCCCCGGCAGCTCGTCCGGTGGCGGCGGCAAGCGCGCATTCGGGCACGCCAGTGCAGGAAGGCTTTCAGCGCCGCTCGCTCACGACATCGACCGCCGCCGGCTGGCCGCTCTTGACCGCCGCGAGCGCACGTTGAGCACGACATTGAGCATCAGGATGCGGTGATGCGCGGCGGTCCACAAACGTGCCGGGCGCGAACATGAAATCGCCGTCGCCGCCCATGGCGACCGTGAGCCGCCCATGCGGCTGGTTGGCGAGAGCCGCGCCGAGCGAAGCCGGCAGCGTGTAGCCGACGCCGCCGCCGTTGCCGCCATTCCAGCGATGCGGCTGGTCGATGCTCCACAGGCGGCGCGGCCAGGCATTGCCGGTGCTCATCCCCACCAGCGACCATGTCGCGACCCCTTGTGGCCGCTACTCAATCGGCTTCGATTCCGCTACGCTGATCGACATCGCATCGGACCCAAGGGGTCCGCGGCGGTCGGCCATCTGCGACAGCATGGTGTGACCAAACGACGAACGGGAGGTTGGCATGAACGTGCGCAAGGACTTGCCCGTGCTGGCGATACTGATGGCCGCGGTTGCGGCACCGGCCTTAGGCCAAACCGCGGCGCCCGCGGCAGCGACGTCGACCACCACCAACGCATCGATCCCGGATTTCTCCGGCGCCTGGGCGCATCCCGGGATCGGCTTTGGCCTGCCGCTGTCGGGGCCGGGCCCGGTGCGGAACAAATCGCGGCTGCGCACCGGCGCCAGCAATCCCGATCAGCTGGTCGGCGATTACAGCAATCCGATCTTGAAGCCCGAGACGGCGGCGATGCTCAAGAAGCTCGGCGAGATCTCGTTGTCGGGCCGGGCATTTCCGGACCCGGACAGCCAGTGCCTGCAGAATCCGGTGCCCTATATCTTCTGGAACTTCTACCTTCGGCTGCTGCAGCAACCCGACAAGGTCACGCTCGTCTACCAGCACGACGACGACTTCCGCCAGGTGCGGCTCAACCAGCCGCATCCCGCAAACGTGATCCCGACCGTGCATGGGGATTCCGTCGGCCACTACGAAGGCGACACGCTGGTCGTCGACACCGTGGGAATAAAGGTCGGGCCGTACCGCACGATCGACCGTTTCGGCACGCCGTATTCGCCGGCCTTGCATGTGGTCGAGCGCTACCATCTCATCGACTATGAGGCCACCAAAGCCGGGCTCGATCGACTGCGGCAAGAATGGCCGCCGGTCGGCGCCACCATCGATCCCAACTACAAGGGCAAGGGCTTGCTGCTCGAGTTCACGGTGGAGGATGAAGGCGTCTTCACCATGCCCTGGTCGGGGACCATTACCTACGGCCGCGACGCCAATCCATGGGAGGAACGCATCTGCGCCGAGAATGTGCAGCACGAGTATGATGGGCACTTCTTTTCCGACCGGGACGCACATGTGCCGACTGCCGACAAGCCGGACTTCTGAGGCTCGGACGCGTCATGAAGCTGCGGTGGCGAGATTTTCTTTTGCTTGCCACATTGACGGCAGCGGCAGCGGGGCTTGCTTTCGCACAACCTCTCGCGCCGGCGGCCGGACCGGCCGGCGCCGGCAGCAATCAAGGCGCACGTTCAATTCCCGATCTGTCGGGTGCATGGGGCCACAATTTCCTGCTGTTCGAGCCGCCAGCGGCTGGACCGCATCCGGTCGTCACCAGGCTTCGGACCCCGGCCGGAACGCTGATGTTCAATGCGGTTGGCGATTACACCAATCCGATCTTGCGGCCGGAGGCCGCCGCAGTCGTCAGGCGGAACGCGGAAAGAGAGCTCGGCGGCGATGCGATCGCCAATCCCCATAACCAATGCTGGCCGGAGCCGACTCCGTTCACGTTGAACATCCAATTCGGCATGCGGATGATCCAGCGGAAGGACGAGGTGCTGCTGCTCTATCTGAGCGATCATCAGGTCCGCCGTGTGCGCCTGAACGTGCCGCATTCGGCGCACCCGGCGCCGACCTGGCAGGGCGAGTTGGTCGGCTATTACGAAGGCGACGCACTGGTCGTCGACACCATCGCCCAGAAGCTCGGGCCGCTCTCGATGATCGATCGATTCGGTACGCCCTTCAGCGCGGCCATGCACGTGATCGAGCGGTATAGGTTGATCGACGGGGCGCTGGCGCTGGGCCTCCAGCAAAAGCACATTCACGATTATTTCCCCGGCGGGAGTCCCTTCCGGAACCCTTACGGGATGGGCGACATCGACCGGGACGCGAGGAAGCCTGGATTGCAGGTCGAGATCACGGTCGATGATCCGGTGACATTCACCACGCCCTGGTCGGGACTGGTGACCTATCGCCCGGTGCTGGGGGAATGGCCTGAAGCCGCATGTGCCGAGAACACGCAGGGGTCGGGCACGTCATGGGTTGTCCTGGCGCCCGAGGCAGCTAAGCTCGACTTCTGAGGGGCTGAGACTTCTTCTGCGCCCGGCCCGCGGGTCGGGTCGATTGATAGTTGGTCGATGAGCGGAGAGCAGCATGGCGATAGACCTTACGGTGAATGGAGTGAGGCACTCGCTCGAGGTCGCGCCGGAGACGCCGCTCCTCTGGGTGATCCGCGACCAGCTCGGGCTCACCGGCACCAAGTTCAGCTGCGGCATCGCGCAATGCGGGGCCTGCACGCTGCACATCGATGGCCGGCCGGTTCGCTCCTGCAGCGTCCCGGTCTCGGCCGTGGCCGGCAAGACGGTGACGACCATCGAAGGCCTGTCGGCCGACGGCACCCATCCGGTGCAGCTCGCCTGGATCGAGCTCGACGTGCCGCAATGCGGCTATTGCCAGTCGGGCATGATCATGAGCGTCGTGGCGCTGCTCGGCCGGCACCCCGATCCGACCGATGCGGAGATCGACGCCGAGGTCACCAACGCCTGCCGCTGCAGCACCTACCACCGCATCCGCCAGGCGATCCGGCTGGCCGCCTCCCGGGCGTCGGGCGCCAGGAGGGCTCTGTGATGAGCAACGACGATCTGCGCGTAAACGCCGGCAACCCGGGCCTGTCTCGCCGCGATGTTCTGTCCACCGCCGCCGCCGCGACCGGTGCGCTGGTGGTCGGCTTCTGGATGCCGCAGCGTGCCGCCGGCCAGATCATCAATCCGGAAGGCGCCGCGTGGGCCAAGGAGCCTGACGTCAAGGAGATCAACGCCTGGGTGGTGGTCGCGCCCGACGACCACGTGACCATACGCATCGCCCAGACCGAGCTCGGCCAGGGGGTGTGGACCTCCAACGCCATGATGGTCGCCGAGGAGCTGCAATGCGACTGGAGCAAGGTCTCGCCGCAATACGCTTCCGTCAATCGCGACGGCCGCGAGGATGCGCCGGCATGGACGCTCGAGGTCATGGGCAAGGGCGCCACCGACCCCAATGGCGGTGGCGAGCCCGAGTTCGGGCAGCGCGGCCACACCGGCACCGAAGGCATCCCGAACAGCCTTTATCGGCGCATGCGCACCAACGCCGCGGCGTCCGTCAAGGACGGCCGCTATTATCTTCAGCTGGCCGGCGCGGAGGCGCGCGAGCGCCTGTTGCTGGCGGCGGCCAAATCCTGGGGCGTACCGGTCGAGGAGCTGAGCTCCGCCAACAGCGTGATCACCCACCGCCCGACCGGGCGCGCCGCCACCTATGGCGCCATGGCTCCGCTTGCGGCGCAGACGCCGCATCCCGATCCGGAACGGATCCGCATCAAGCCGCCCTCGGAATGGACGCTGATGGGCACCGAGCGGAGGAATCTCGATGTCCCGCTGAAGGTCACCGGCAAGACCGTCTACGGCATCGATGTCCGCGTGCCCGGCATGAAATGGGCGGCCGTCAAGGCCTGCCCGGTCTATGGCGGCACGGTGAAGAGCTACGACTTCGAGCGGGTCCGCCACCAGCCCGGCGTCATCAAAGCGGTCGAGATCCCGATCCCCGATCCGTCTCTGATCCGCGATCGCGTTTTCAGCGGCGGCATCGCGGTCATCGCCGAGACCTGGTACCAGGCCAAGACAGCGATCGACAAGATGCCGATCGAGTGGGATGTGCCGCCCGCGCACGCTGCGCTCAATACGGCCAGCATGCGCGCGGCTCTGATCGCCTCCCTGGACCAGCCCGGCCGCATGCATGCCAACTTAGGGGACTGCGACAGCGTCTTCGCGCGTGGCGGCAGGCTGTTCGAAGCGACCTACTCCACGCCCTATCTCCCGCGTGCCCGGATGGAGCCCGGCAACGCCACCGTGCTGGTCACCGACAACCGGGTCGATATCTGGATCGGTGATCAGAGCCCGCAAGAGACCCGCTATTCGGCGTCCCGGATCACCGGCATTCCGGAAGCAAACGTCTACCTCCATCTCTGCCACCTCGGCGGCGGCTACGGCCGCAACGGCAACGGTCCGCAAGCCGAGCAGGCGATCTACATCGCCAACCAGAACCGCGGCACGCCGATCCACCTGCTGTGGACCCGCGAAGAAGACTTCGTCGGCACCACCTATCGCTCCATGGGGGTCGCGCGCCTGCGCGCGGCCCTCGATGCCGACGGCTGGCCGATCGCCTTCGAGGTGCGGACCGCCATGGACGAGAAAGCCCCCGGCGCGATCGCCGCGTTCGACAAGGCGCCGCGCTACTTCGCGCCGAATTACCGTTTCTCGACACATAGCGCGGCATTCCACATTCCGGTCGGTACGCGGCGCGGCGTCGGCGAGCCGGCGCACGATTTTTACCGCGAGAGCTTCATGGATGAGCTCGCGCACGCGGCGGGCCGGGACCCCTACCTTTATCGCCGCGAGCTGATCTCGCGCACCCGCCTTCCCTACAAGGCCGACATGATCAAGGCGCTGGATATGGCGGCCGAGATGTCGGGCTGGGGCAAGCCGCTGCCGCCCGGCATGGCGCGGGCCATCGCGCTCGAGGAACGCGGCGCCGAGGGCGGGGGCCACGCCACCATCAGCGCAACCGTCCATACCGTCTCGATCAGCCGGCAAGGCGAGTTGCGCCTGCAACGCGTCGACATCGCCCATGAGGAAGGCTTCGGGCTGGTCAATCCGCTGTCGGTCAGGAAGCAGATCGAGGGCCAAGTCACCTGGTTCTACAACGACACCATGCTGCAGGCGTGCAATGTGGTCGACGGCCGCATTGCGGAGAACAACTTCGACAAATTCCTGCTGTCGCGCATCAATGAGAATCCGCCGGAGATCAACATCGCGTTCTTCAAGACCGGGCACTGGCTGCGCGGCATGGGTCACGACCGCGTCACCTCGGTGCAGTCCGGCATCGCCGATGCCGTCTTCCAGATCACCGGGAAGCGCTATCGGGATCTGCCGTTCCGCGACCACGACCTGACTTGGAGCTGAAGCACCGGCCGAGATTTGGTTGACCGACAGCTCGCCCTCTACGGCGGCCGTCGGCCGTTATGGCGTCCGCCTTCAATGCATCGCAGACGAGTTTTGCTCGCTCGAGTATCTCGGGTTGGGCCCGAAGACGACATCAGGCTTTTTTGGGCCATTGCCTGAGCGCGATCTCGGCGACACGGCGTAACTCGCCACGGCTCACGCCGCCGACGGACTGGACCGCCATGCCGTAAAGCACCACCGAGAGATAGCGCGCAAGATCCGAAGGACTCGCATCCGGCGGCAGGTCACCCTGGGCTTTCGCGCGCTTGAGACGCCGGCGGATGACTGCCTCGCCCGCGATACGATGCGAGCTTAATTCCCGGCGGATCCTGTCGGCTTCGTCGCCGCACGCCAGCGCACCATGCACCCCGAGGCAACCGACCGGATTACCTTTATCGCCGTGAAGCTCCGCGGCTCCTTCCAGGAGCTGTCGCGCGACTTCATAGGCTGTCGGCGCTTTGAGCGCCTTGGTCCGGTAGGCACCTGCTTTGGCTTCGTAGCGCTCGAGCACCAGCCTGAACAATGCCTCCTTATTGCCGAATGCGGCGTAGAGGCTCGGCCGCGTGATGCCCAGCGTCTCGGTCAGGTCGGAGAGCGACGTTCCTTCGTAGCCCTTCCGCCAGAACAGCGAGGTCGCCAATTCCAGAGCCTTTTCGGTGTCGAATTCGCGCGGCCGTCCGATCGGCATCGGGACGCTCCTCATTTCAGACCGTCCGGTAGATAATTAGCTTGACTTGGCTTGTCCATTGCGTAGAGAATCATACCTATCGGTACATAATTCGAGGAGGCCCTGCATGCGCGCTTTCAGGATATCGATGACTGGCAAATCGGCGGTTGGATCTATTTATGCGCTGCTGGCTTCCATTTTGGCGATCACGGCGATGCTCGGCGCGGCGCCGGTTTTTGCCGCCATCGAGCCGTTTCCGGCGGATTTCAAAGTCCAAAGCATTACAGTGAACGGCGCCACGCTGCACGTCCGCGTCGGCGGCCGGGGACCGGCGGTCGTGCTCCTGCACGGCTTCGCCGACACCGGCGACATGTGGGCGCCGCTCGCCAAGGCGCTTTACAAAGACCATACCGTCATTGTTCCCGACCTGCGCGGGATGGGTCTCTCGTCCCAGCCGGCCGGCGGCTACGACAAGAAAACACAAGGCGGCGACATCGCCATGGTGATGGACAAGCTCGACGTCCAGAAGGCTGATCTGGTGACGCACGACATCGGCAATATGGTCGGCTATGCGCTCGCTGCGCAGTATCCCGACCGCATCGCCAAGTGGGTCGTCATCGATGCGCCGCTGCCCGGCATCGGGCCGTGGGACGAAATCCTGAAAAGCCCGTTGTTGTGGCATTTCAATTTCCGTGGGCCCGACGTCGACCGGCTGGTGAAAGGCCGCGAGCGCATTTATCTCGACCGCTTTTACAATGAGCTGTCGGCAGACCCGAAGAAAATCGACGAGGCGACGCGCAACCACTATGCAAAGCTCTATGCGCGGCCGGGCAACATGCATTACGCCTTCGAGCAGTTCGCGGCGTTCGGCCAGGATGCCAAGGACAACAGGATTTTTGCAGAGAAGAAGCTGACCATGCCGATCCTGGCCCTCGGCGCCGATAAATCGTTCGGCGAACAGCAGGCCGCGATCCTGCGCGAGGTGGGTACCAACGTCCAAGGCAGCATCATCACCGGCTCCGGACACTGGATCATGGAAGAGCAACCGGCGCAAACGGTGACTACGGTTCGTGCTTTTCTCGATGGAAAATGAGGCGCCGATGCCCGGTCTTCTGACCCAACGCAATCTCAGTTTCGATCTCGCTCTCGAGGCGGCAACAGCCGCGCTCGAAGCCGCGCGTTCGCGTGGCTACCACGTCGGCGTCGCGGTGGCCGACCGTGGGGGACAGCTTCTGGTGCTGCTGCGGGACGACGGCGGCGGCGCACATCTTCTCGATGGCGCAAGGCGCAAGGCCTTCACGGGAGTCAGCGCCCATAACCGGACGTCGGTGCTGTCGAAAGCGGTGGACGCCCGCAGCGGCGAGCCGGATCCGCATCTGGTGTTTCTGGAAAACGTGCTGATGGTCGGCGGCGGCGTGCCAATCAAGGCAGGTGACGAGATCGTCGGCGCGATCGGTGTGTCCGGCTCTCCCGGATCAGCTCACGACGAGGAATGTGCCGAAGCCGGAATTGCCAAAATCGCGGCGAGCCTGAGCTGACCCCGCATTGACGATGTCCGCCATTGTCGATCAAAGCCACTTCACGCGTGTTTTTTCCAGGAGCGAAGGGTGCAGCCCGGGACGGTGGCGCCGCCTCCACCGCTGCTAGCCCGATGAGATTTTTGCGCTGGTGGGATGCCGATGTGGTATCCTTTTTGTCGGACACGCGGCACCTGTCGCGATCGGCTCCTGGAGAAATCCAAATTGGAAATTAGGAACGAGGTAGCGGACGGCGTAACGTTGTATCGGATCGTCGGGAAAATCGACGCCCTGGCCGGCCCGGATTTGCAAGCGGTCGCCGGCTCCGCCGTCATTGGAGTAAATCCGCGGATCATCTTCGACATGCGGGAGGTAACTTATATTTCTTCCGCGGGTCTCAGGGCTATCGTGGTAACCGCAAAGCATGCAAAGGCGGCGAACGGGGGCCTTGCAATATTCGGGCTTCAACCCGCGATCAGCGAGGTCTTCCAGATTGCCGGCTTGAAAACCCTCATCCCCATCGCATCGAATGAAACCGAAGCGCGCACCAAGCTCGGCGCGTGAGGAGGTCATTTTGAACCACCTGACACTTGCCGACGAGATCGTGGTTCTCATGCTTCAAGATGACACTGGCGCGATCCGGCCCGCATGCGCCGGCGTTGCCAACATTGCGATCGCGGGCGGCGTGCTCATGGAGCTTGCCCTTCTGGGCCGGATCGATACCGATCTGACCTCGCTGTTCATCGTCGATTCAAATCCGGTGGGCGACAAGCTTCTCGACCCGGCAATGCAGCAGATCGCCGCCGAACCCAGAAAGCGCTCGAGTGCCTGGTGGGTCGAGCGGCTGGGTCTTCACAATGGCGATCATTCCGGGAGAGTGCTCGCACGCCTTGTCGAGGCCGGCATCCTGCGTGCAGAGGATCAGCGATTCCTCTGGGTGTTTTCGCGACGTGCCTATCCCCAGAGCTCCGGGCGCGCAGAGCGGGAGGCAAAGGCGCGTCTCATGTCGGTTATTTTCGATGACGCCCTCCCCGACCCGCGCGACACGCTTCTTGTCAGCCTCGCGGATTCGAGCGGCATCTTGGATCAGATGTTGACTGCAAGAGAGATGCGCAAGGCATCGAAGCGTATTGGAGAGGTTGTGGCGCTGGAGGAAATAAGCCGCTCGGTGCGGGCGATCGTGTCCAATCGCAGAATGGCGCTCGCGGCCGCGGCAAGCGGGCGATCCTGGGTCGGGCCTGGTCGAGATTGGTGAGGGGCGCCGGTACGGAGCTTTGGTCGAGGATGCGCCCGCCGATCCGGCAGTGCGTGCGCGCCTCGCCCGCGTCGTTCCGACCCAAACCAGACCTCAGAAACGTCACAGCGCGGGCCGCCACAAGAATGAGGAACTCGGTTTCAATTCCGCCGATGTGCCGTTGGAGTCGTCTTGAGACTGATGCCGCCCGGCACTGCCAGGCCGCCAGGGAGCAACTCGTCGCCGAACGAACCGCGGAAGGACTGAAGCAACATGCACACACACCGACCCTGCTGAACGGCAGGGATCGGCGTGTCGGCGCGAAGCCGCATGGGCTTGCAGCATCAGCGGAACATGCCGGCACCACCCACGCGCGGCGGCAGGGGTTGCGGGTTGAGCATCACCCAGCCGCCGGGCCGGAATGTGGACTGATAGCGCGGCGGCAAGGGTTGCGGGTTGATCATCACGGAGCTGCCAGGCCGGAACGCGGACTGGGAGCGCGCCGTCAAGGCGGCCGAGCTGAACTTTGTCGAGTTGCCCAGGCGACCCGGATATGCCGAGGCTGTGCCGGCCGAGCCGGGAACCACGGCCGAGCTGCTCAGAACCGCAGCTACGGCCAGAACAAAGATCGACTTGCGGGACATTTCCATTCTCCTCGTAGTTCGGTGCGACCATTCGCATCCAAATCTCAGTCGTGCCGCGACCCTGGAGAGTTCGCCGAGATACAGACCGTTTACATCACTGCAACACGAGATCGGTTTCGTTTACACGGCAGGGCGCACGCGCACTCGAGAAATTGGTCGCGGACACCTTCAGCGCGTGCGGACCCCCGCCTCGGCATATCTCGATCTTAACCGGCTCAATCAATTTCGAGACGAAGTGGCAGCGACGGAGCTGAAGCTCGGGCCGGCCACAGGCGGCCATGCCGTCGACGGAGCTCCGGGCCACGCCGTTGCCGGAGCGGTTCCAGGGTACCTCTCGGTTCAATGATTTGAGCCGGGGCTCATGGGGCCCGAATCAGCTACAATATGCTGAGGGACGACGACCTTGCAGGGTGCGCCCATGCGGGATTGGCTTCTCGTTCTGGCTCCGATCGCGGCCATCGTGTATTTCGTGGCCCATCCTAGCGAGTTCACCGCGTTCATGAATTGGTTTGCCAGATTGCTGCAATAATACCGCGTCGGACCGTCGCGGCGCATGTGTCGATGGCGACCATCGGGGCGACCATCGGTCGCCGTTCCTTGTCTGCCGCGATCAGGTGGCCGGGAGCTGACCAAGGCGGCGCAAACCATCAGGTCCTAGGACCAAGGTCCCCACCGTCTCGCCGCTGCTGCGTCGGACCAAGCCCTTAATCGATAATCCATTTCTCCGGTGCACGAACCTTGCCGCCGCCGATCGGCCGGTACGTCAGGCTGATTTACTCCGCACGGCGCCTCCCTAACATCCGCAAGCATGAACAAGGTGTTCAACTCTTGACCAGGGATGATCAATCCATGACCCGCGTTCACGCCGTAAGGGTGGCTGCATGGATGTCCGGATTTCTTGTTCTGGTATCGGCCCAGGCGCGCGACAACGGGCAATGGAGCGCCAAGCCAGCCAATGTCCGGGCCTGGTTCCAAAGCCTCATGCAGCCGACCAACCCGACCGCGAGCTGCTGCGGTGAAGCCGACGCGTTCCAGGCCGACGCCTTCGAGGTCGAAGGCGACCACTACATCGCGGTCATTACCGACGGCCACGGCGATTTCCCGACCGGCTCCCGAATCTCGGTCCCGAACGACAGAATGAAATGGGACAGCGGCAACCCCACGGGTCACGGTATCGTTTTCATCGGCAGCGATACCAACGTGCTTTGCTATGTGATGCCGGGCGGGGTCTAGAAGACGGCGCATCGCCGATCAGCGTTCGCATATCGGGATTTTGTGGAATGTCGGCTGTGGTACGATTGGGTTTCACTCTGGCTTGATCCCCGCGAACTTGACCACCTTGGCCCACTTCTCGGTTTCCGCGGCGATGAACTTGCCGAAGTCGGCAGGCGAGCCCGCAAGCGCCGTGCCGCCAAGGTCGGCAAGCCGCGCCTTCATCTTGGGGTCGGCGAGGCCGGTATTGATTTCTTTGTTGAGCTTGTCGACGATTTCGGCGGGCGTGTTCTTTGGCGCGCCGACGCCGTACCAGCCGGTCGCTTCGTAGCCCGGCACGAACTCGCCCACAGTTGGAATATCCGGCAGCGCATCCGAACGCGTCGCGCTTGATACCGCGAGCGCACGTAGCGTGCCGGCCCTGACATATTGGATCGACGAGGTCAGAGGGCCAAACGTCATGTGGACCTGTCCTCCCATGAGATCGGTCAGAGCGGGAGCCGAACCGCGATAGGGCACGTGCACCAAGTCAACGCCGGCCATCATCTTGAACAGCTCCCCCGCCATATGGGGCCCGGTTCCGCTACCAGGCGAGGCCATGCTGAGCTTACCTGGATTGGCCTTGGCATAGGCGATGAATTCGGGAATCGACTTCGCCGGAAATAATGGATTGACCTCCAAGGCGAAAGTCTCGCGGCTGACGCTGGCAACCGGCGCGATGTCGCTGATGAAATTGAAATTGAGCTTCTCGTAGAGCGTAGCGTTGACCGTGTTCGCAGCAGTGGCCAAAAGCAGCGTGTAGCCATCGGCTGGAGAGCGCACGACGGCTTCGGTGCCAATATTGGTACCGGCACCGGACCGGTTCTCGATTACGAATGGCCGGCCGAGCCGATCGGACAGCCATTGCCCAAGCAGGCGCCCAACGATGTCGGGCCCACTACCAGGGACAATGCCGATGATCAAGCGCACCGGCCGCATCGGATAGGCTTGCGCCCAAGCGAAGCGCGAGACTGTCGGCAGCGCGACAGCGCCCGCGGCCAGATGCAAGAATGTGCGACGGGGAAGTTTCATGGATTTACCCCAAGGTCGTCGCGCAACACGCGGTGAAGGCCCGGCGTGTGAAGTGAATCTACACCACTTTATGTGGCATATGGAAACAAGGAAGGCCGCCGATCGCCGCCCCGGCAACCGTGCCTCCCAACCGCTCCTCGGCTCGCTTCCACGCCATGCGAATGGACGACGAATTCCAGTGCATCGTCCATCAATGCGACGCACATTCGGTTGTCGCTCCCGGCGGTGATGCCGCAGTCGCGTGAACGGGGTTTCCATGCTGGTTGGACCGCGATACGCTCCCATTGCACAGGAAGACGCAGAGCAAATTGCGTGGCTGTCGGTTTGCCGACGGACCCACGCGGAGGGCGCCCCATGCTTGGTCTAAAATCGATCGGAGCCGTTACGATCATTGCGGCTTCGATCCTGGCCGGCGGCGCCCCGGCGGCTGAAAATGCCGGGTATCCGGAGTGGAAGGGGGCGTGGGAACGGTTTGTCCCCGAGACGTCCGTGATCTCGCCCTCCGGTCTGCGCACATCCGGTGGCCAGCCTTCGTTCGATCAAACCAAGCCGTGGGGACCCGGACAGGAAGCCCCGCTCACGCCGGAGTATCAGAAGGTGCTGGACGACAGCCTGGCCGATCAGGCTGTGGGCGGCCAGGGCAACAATTTCGACCGCGCCGCCCGTTGCCTGCCCAACGGCATGCCGCTGATGATGACCGCGTTCCTGCCGCTGGAGTTCGTCGTAACGCCGGACACGACCTATATCTTGACCACCGATTACGTTTACTTTCGGCGTATTTTCACCGATGGACGCGACTGGCCCAAGGACATCCAGCCGACCTTTACGGGTTATTCGATCGGCAGGTGGATCGACGAGGGCGGCAACGGCATCTACAACGTCCTCGAGGTCGAGACCCGCGGCTTCACCGGACCGCGCGTCTTCGATGCCACCGGCCTGCCTCTGCATCCCGACAACCAGTCCATTTTCAAGGAACGGATATACCGCGATCGCGGCAATCCAAATATCCTTCACGACGAGATCACCGTGATCGACCATGCATTGACGCGGCCCTGGACCGTCGACAAGAAATATCTGCACAGCCCCAATCCGCGTCCGAACTGGATCATCGGCAGCTGCGCTGAAAGCAACATGATCGTCGCCGTCGGCCGGGAGGCCTACGCGCTCAGCGCCGACGGCCTGTTGATGCCGATCAAGAAGGACCAGGCATCGCCGGATTTGCGATATTTCAAGCCGCAGGTGAAGCAACCCCAACGCTGATGTTGCAGGCAGAGGACTTGCGCGAGCCTGAAGCATGGATCGCCTCCGCGACTGCTGACCGGATGAGGGAGTCAGTAGCCCGCTTATGACGAGCAGCAACGCCCGCGCGTCCTGAGGCTCTCGAAGGACGAGCCGTCGTCATGCCACTTGCCTGCCGTCGGCACCGCACCCGGCGCCCGTTAACCATTCGTTAACCGCAACTCGATCAGCATATTCCGACATCGGGAATTGCGGCATGTCTCTCAAGATCGTCTTCGACAGTCTCACCGCACGGTCGAATGGCCTGAGCTTCCAATGCGACCGCGAGGGGCGCCGCCTGCGCTGCGGCATCGCCGACATCGCGCTGCGCGAGCTGGTCGATTTTCACCGCATCAAGAGCAACGAGAAAAAGGCGCTGCTCAATGTCCTGCCGGAGATCGAGCGGCTGGTGAATGCAAAATGCCAGGCGGAGCGCTTCGAGGAGAATGGAACCCTGGTGATCTGGCCGGTCGATCTGCTGCGCTACGGCTACCAGGGCCGCGAGAGCGCGGCCGCGTAGCACGCGGTATGGCGATACGCGCCTCGCTCGGCGGTTTCCGTCGCAAAAACGGTCTATAATCCGTTCGGAGACCGCCCATGAGATTCATCTTTCTGATATTCGCGTTGCTGGCCACGCCCACGCTGGCGCGGGCCGAGGACGCCGCCGCCTTGATCTCGCAGTACCGGCGGGCGCATGGGCTTCAGGCGGTCAAGACCGATGCCCAGCTGACGGCGGTCGCGGAGCGGCAGGCCCGCGCGATGGCCAAGAGCGGCGTGATGGATCACAACGTGGCCGGCGCCTTTGCGACGCGGGTCGCCGCGGTGCCGGTCGGCGCCGCCGGCGAGAACCTGGCGGAAGGCACCAAGACCTGGGCCGAGACCATCCAGCGCTGGGAAACCTCGCCCGGCCACAACGGCAACCTCCTGCTCCCCGACGCCACCCATGTCGGGGTCGCGGTCGCCTACAACGAGCAGACCCACGAGGCATTTCGCGCGATGGTCATCGGCCGCATGGTCCAGCTGCGAAAATTTCAGCCGACGCCGTTCAATCCGGAACCCGGCGTGGAAATGTGGCAGTGACTTCCCGGCCGGCCCGATGCGGCCGCAAGCTCGGTCCGGCAGGAAAGTTGCGTCCTCCGACCGACCGGTCCGGCCCCGATGATACGGGCCTGTAAATGGGCGGTGAACCGGCTGTAAACGCCGGCAGACACGGCGAAACCTGCGAACTCTTGGCATCGCGATGCGACCGATGGGCGGGTGTGAATGGTCACATCCGACCCGAAAGCGGCAGCGCGATTTGCATGCCACGCAGGAGAGACCGATGACCGACGTTGGAAAATTCGTCGTGTTCAAGCCCGTTGCGGGCGGCTACGTCTACCGGCGGCCGACCGCCTGGCTGTTCGGCTCCGCGGACCACTTTCTGGCGAACGAGGGACAGAAGGCTGCAATTCTCACGATCCTGCGGTCGTCGACCCGAGCCGTGCTTTGGACCGCCGGGCTATCCTGGTTTGCCCTGTCGGCCTTGTCGGGAACGGCCGTGGCGGTTTGGGCACGTGGCTCCGGCCACTTCGCTCCGGGGCTGGACGGCGTCATCGCCATGCTCGCCATGACGTTTTCGATCTACCCGGCCTTCGTCATTTCGCGCCACGTGATGTTGCATCGGTTGCGACCGGTTCTCGCGACCCTGGCGCCCACCAACGAGCGGATCACCAGCCTCGAGGAGCGCCAGGCCATCCAGGCCATCGCCAGGACGGCAGCGCCGATCTCGCCGCTGCGGCGGAAGATCGTCAGAGGCGCCGGAGCTTTCACGATTGCCGGAACGCTCGGCGCAATGATCGCGCGAGCGGTCGACATGTACGATGCGAGCCAATCGAAATTGCTCACCCTGTACCTGGCCGATGCCAACCTCTCCGGACTGCTCAATATCGTGACGATCGTCGCGATGGGATTTCTGTTCGTGAGCTTTGGCCGCAACTCACGCCGGACGTGACGCCACGCATCAAGATCGAAGCTTCAAATTCGGAGGAGCCGTCATGAAAATAACCTCGGTCTTTGCACCACGCACCGCACGACGCGCTTGCGCCCGGCCTCGCCCGCACGGACAACCCAGGAACGGGCGCCGCCTGCTGGGTCTTGCCGTGGCAACCGCGTTGGCATCGGGGTTGCTGCCCGGTGCGGCGGAGAGCCAGCAAGCCTCGGCCTGTATCACCCAATATCCCACGGGGCCGATCGCGAGCGAATATGTTCAGGCATGCGAGGCGCTGAAAGAGCGCATGATGGGGGCCTGGTCGCTGGTCGCCTATGAGCGCGTACTGCAGGACGGCCAGAGGATTCCGCTCATGGAGGCGAGCCCGAAGGGCATGATTGTGCTCGATGCCGTCGGCCATTTCGCCCTCGTCCTGGCGCGCCCCGATCTCCCCGATTTCGACCGCACAAAATCGGCCGACGACGCCAAGGCGATCGCCGAAGGAATGAGAGCCTCCTTCGGCCGCTACACGCTCACGGACAACGGCTATGCCAGGCTCATCGAGCTGCGCGCGGATTTTCCGGCCGGGCCCGCGGGCCGGAACGAGACCGGACGCATCAAGTCGCTCACGGCGGATGAGCTCGAATATGACCTGAACCAGCCGTTCGGCGTCTTCATCCGGCTGGCATGGAAACGAGCGCGCTGAATTTCAGCGCCGGCGGCATAGAGCATGTTTCGTTTGCATTAAATCACCCAGCACGTCATGGCCGGGCATAGCCCGTCGAAGACGGGCGTAAACGCCCTTATGTCCCGGCCACCCACGCCTTGCTTTGTGGTGCGAAAGACGTGGGTGCCCGGCACAAGGCCGGGCATGACGACGGAGAGACCTGCGTCAACGCCGACCGGAATCCGGTCTAACGATCAGCGCATGACCGGCGTGCACTGCAGATCGGACCCGACCGTCAGCGCCCCGGTATAGGATTTTCGCAGATCGGCGACGGCGGCATCGAGGTCATATTGACCGATATGGCTGACGATCAGCCTGCCCACATGGGCCTCCTGGGCCAGGCGCCCAACCACCGCCGGCGCCGCATGCAGCGGGCTCGTGCTTCCGGCGGCGATCGCCATATGCATGATCAAGAGGTTGGCGTTCCGGGCAAAGTCGACGAACCCGGCATTGGTGCCATTCTGATCCGAGCTGAACACGATCGATCCGTCCCGGGTCTCGACCCGGTAGGCGAGCGTCGGCATGTCGGCATGCGGTATGCCGAGCGCGGTCACCCGCAGGCCCTGCCCGTCGAACACGGCCGTGGGCTCGGTCTTCTTGACATCAACCACATTGACGTTGAGCCGCACGCCGTTGCCGCGCCCGCCCAAGGTGCCGCCCATCGCCGGAAACGCGCCGGTCTTCTCGTCGAACAGCCGCGTGAGGAATGTCGCGAAGTCCGGTGCCACGTCGTTGCCGGCCGGACCAGACGGGACGCCGTTGCCGGACGGGCCCACGATGGGCAGCGGCTCGGTGCGCGAATTCTGGCTCACCCACAACAGCGCCGGCAGATCGGAGACATGGTCGGGATGCAGATGGCTGATGGCGACCAGCGCCAGGTCGGCGAGGCGGGCCTGCGATTGGCCGAAACGCTGGTAGGTTCCGCCCCCCATGTCGATCAGCATCCGGGCGTGCCCGTCGACCCACAGCAGATAGCTCGCCGAGGCTCGCTCGCGGCTGATCGCCGGTCCGCCGGATCCCAGGATCTGCACGGTGGCGGGACCGGCCGCACAGCTTTGCGCCACCGCAACGGACGGCGCCGCGAGCACGATCAGGCCGCACATGATGAAGGATTGGAACCGCTTGCCCATGAATGCCTCCCGGTAGCTCGGCAGGCTATCGCATGAGCATCCGATTTGGAAACGCTTGTCCCGGACACGCTTGTCCCGGGCGCAGCGCAGCATCTCCATAGCGCGTAGAAGACGCGCGTGAACGCGCTTATGATGATGCGCTGCTGACCCGGGACCGTTCCGGCCGCCAGCGGTTGCCTTAGACCTCAATTCACCAGCGAAAAGAACCGCGACAGCCGCAGGCCCGCCGGCCAGGTCCAGATCGGATTGTGCGCCACCCCGAGATCCCAGGAGCCGATCACCACGTCGACGCGGCCCACCAGAATTCTCCACCGGCACCAGGCCGACCCCACCCGCCTCCGGGGCGAGCCGGCTGTCGGCGGAATCGTCACGGTTGTCGCCCATCATGAACACATGCCCGGGCGTCACCTCGAACACCTCGGTATTGTCGAGCCCGCCGACGCCGTCGAACTTGAAGATCGGATGCTCGCGGCCGCCCGGCAGCGTCTCGATCTCGCGCGCCGCCAGCTCAGACCCGCCGTCCTCCATCTCCACCGGGCCGAGCCCTTCTCGGCGCACCGGCAGGATTATGTCGTTGATCCACAGCCGGCCGTCGCGCATCTGCAGCCGGTCGCCCGGCAACCCGACCACGCGCTTGACGTAGGTCTGGCTCGGATCGCTCGGCAGCCGGAACACCACCACGTCGCCGCGCGCCGGCATCCGCCCGAACAGCCGCTCCGCCCGCGCCGGCCCGATCCCGAACGGCATCGAATAGCGGCTATAGCCATACGAGAATTTGGTGACCACCAATTCGTCGCCGATCAGCAAGGTCGGCTGCATCGAGCCCGACGGCACGTAGAACGCCTCCGCCGCCACCGTGCGGGTCACCCCCACGATAGCCACGATCATGACGATCTGGCCGACCGCCGAGAGGATTCCGCGGGATTTGGGCTGCGGCTGGGTCATGGATGGGCTCTCCAATTCGCCCGTAATATCGGGGGGCCGGCGTTGCGGCGCAAGCGGGGCGCTGGGCCGAAAATGCGACGGCAAGTCCGTAGGTTGGGTTAGCGCCTGCGCTCGAGCCCGATCCAGCCGAAGACCTCGAGCGGCGCGTAACCCAACATCCGCGCCGAAGTGCCGGATTACGCCGGGGGAGAGGCGCTTGCTTCGTATACAGTAGCCGAACCCATACGCGCTCGAGACCGCGCATCAGGCGATCGTACCGAGACCGACCATATGCCTTGATGAAACCGAGCGCCTCCTCCACCCGACACAACACCGGGTCTGGATCGCCTTCGCAGGTCCAACCCATAGTCCATTGACATGTTTGTTTGTAGACAGCCGAAGCACGAGCCTCTCGACAATGCGTGGACGCCGCGAGCGCGGCGAAACAATGCCCGACCGCTGGTTGACATGCACCCGGCGCGTGGTAGCGTATCAACTCAACTTGGCCCGAACGAAAGGAGGCGCGCAATGACTGTCATGATGTCAAACCGCCTTCGCGGGTCACGGCTCCTTACCCGGTAATCTTCCGCACACGCCGGCTCCAGGTAGCGCGCACCCGCGCAACCTGGAGAATTGCTGTGAACATCTCAAATGAACTGCGCTCGCGATTGGTTAAACCAGCGTTTCCGCGCGCCTCGACCTATGATGCCGAATGGTTGTTCGACACGATGATGGGGCCTAACGTCCTCTGGCTGGCCGAGTGGGCAAGCCAGGTGGTCCCGTTGCATCCGGGCATGCGTATCCTCGACCTGGGCTGCGGGAAGGCGGCGAGCTCGATCTTTCTCGCCAAAGAGTTTGACGTGACCGTCTGGGCCGCCGACTTGTGGATCAAGCCGACCGAAAACTGGCGGCGGATCGCGGCGGCCGGGCTGACGGATCGAGTTTTGCCCATTCACGCCGAGGCTCACGCCTTGCCCTTCGCCGAAGGATATTTCGACGTCATCTTGAGCTTTGACGCCTACCACTACTTTGGGACCGACGACCTCTATGTGGGGTACATCTCGAAGTTCATTCGCCCGGGCGGGCGCCTTTGCATCGCGGTGCCGGGTCTTGCCCGGGAATTGCCGGAAGGGCCACCTAAGTCGCTCCGCCCTTATTGGAAATGGGACTTCTGCAGCTTCCATAGCCCCGAGTGGTGGCGTCGGCACTGGTCCAAGACCGGGCGTGTCGAGGTAGAGCTCGCCGACAACTTAGCAGATGCGTGGCAGCTATGGGCGGAGTGGAACGAGTGCTGCGCGCAAGCCGGGGCCGTCGACTGGGCGGCGCGAGAGGCCGAGATGCTGCGCCTGGACGGTGGGCAGACCCTCACGTTCACGCGCGTCGTTGCAAAGCGGCCGGGCGGATAGGGACGAAAGCGGACTTTGAGCGATGGACGATCAGGACGGCTACTTCGGTGAGCGTGTCGCGGCGATCAGCAATAGCTTGACGCAGCCCCCCAAATCAGTGGATTCTGGAAATTGAAACTGACGGATTGTGCCCCGCTGCCAGGCAAGTCCGCAAGCGCGTCCGTGACGGCGCGAAATTGCGCGCATCCCATCTATAACTCCGGTTATTTTGTTGTTTGATTGTTCTTTCAATGAGCAACCGAGCTCAATCACGCCTTTGACACGCTCCACCTATTCGCCGGTCGCATGGCTCCCGCCGCCCGCGTGACCGCGGCTCATTGTTACGAGATTGTATTTTCAATGGGCAACCGCTGCTGCGGGGGCTCGATCGGCGGCGACGCCATGCAAATTTGGAATGTTGGGAAGGTCGGGTTGGCTTGCCGGGAGCCGAAGGTCTCATTTTGGCAGAGCAATTTCGGATTCATGAATGGAATCAACACAGGCGCGAATCGGGCGGCCACAAGGGCCGCCCCTACAGCACCGACGCCGCATCCGTAGGGGCGCCCCTCGTGGGCGCCCGGGCCGTGCGTGACCAAATCACGAGGCCCAGATCAACAAGGTGCAGCCGATCACGATCAGCACGATGCCGGCCATCTCCCGCGGCGTGGTCTGCTGCTTGAATGCGAAGCGCGAGATCGCTTGCGCGAACAGCACCTCGACCAGCGCCAACGTGCGCACGCTGGCGGCGGTCGCGAGCGCAAACGCCAGAAACCAGAATTGCGACGCCAGCGCCCCCATGAAGCCGGCGAACAGCGAGGGCCGCCAGGCGCGCATGATCTCGGTCAGCACTTTCGGATCGCGCAGCCACAGATAGGCGGTGAGCAGCGCCGATTGCAGCAGGAGCCCGATCACCAGCGTGAAGGTGGCGGCCATCAGGTAGCTCGGCAGGGCGAGGCTCAAGATGGCGCCCCGGAAGCCGACCGCCGAGAGGCCGAACATGGCGCCGGCGGCGAGCCCGGACAGCGTCGGGCGCATACCGCCGGCAGACGCACCGGGCTTGAGCGACATCACCACCACGCCGGCGGTTGCGACCAGGATGGCGAGCGCCAGCGAGGGCGTCACCGCATCGCCGAGCAGGATGAGGCCGAACAGCGCCACCTGCACCGGCTCCGTCTTGATATACGCGATGGTGACCACGAATGAGCGCTGGTTCATGGCGGCGAGCATCAGCGCGGTGGCGGCGATCTGGGCGAGCGCGCCGTCGGCCACCCAGGCCCAATAGGAAAGGCCCGGGCGCGGCAGGCTGTCGCCGCCGACGAGGAGCACGCCGGCCAGGAAGATCAGCGCGAACGGAAAGCCGAACAGGAAGCGCACATGGGTAGCCCCCACGGTACCGAGCGTCGCGGTGAGCTGGCGCTGCGCGGCATTGCGCACCGTCTGGCTGAAAGCCGCGATGACCGTGAACAGCGCCCATGCCCAGGAATCGAGCATCGGCTAAGCGGGCTTCTCAGCCGCCCCCGGCTTCTCAGTCGCCCCCGGCTTCTCCGCCGCCAGCATGTAGTTCACGTCCAGGTCGCGGGAAAGCTGCCAGCGGTCGGCGAGCAGATCATAGATCACGCCGGTCTGCGCGGTCACCCGCAGGCCGTGGCGCTCGAGCGCGGCCTCGAACTCGTTGGGGGTCACGAACTTGTCCCAGCGGTGGGTGCCGCGCGGCAGCCAGCGCAGCACATATTCGGCGCCCACGATGGCGAGGGCGAAGCTTTTGAGCGTGCGGTTGATGGTGGCCCCGATCAGCAGCCCGCCGGGCTTCACCATCTCGGCGCAGCGCTGCACGAACAGGCCGAGGTCCGCCACATGCTCCACCACCTCCATGGCGAGCACCAGGTCGAAGCGCTCGCCGGCATCCGCCAGCGCCTCCGCGGTGGTGGCGCGATAGTCGAGGCGGAGCCTCTGGGCGGCGGCATGCACCTTGGCGGCCTCGATATTGGGAACCGCCGGATCGGCGCCCGTGACCTGCGCCCCGAGCCGCGCCAGCGGCTCGCTCAGGATGCCGGCCCCGCAACCGATATCGAGGATGCGCAGACCGCTGAGGCTGTCGAGCCGCTTGGGGTCGCGCCCGAACTGCCGGCAGGCCGCCTCCTTGATGTAGCCGAGCCGCACCGGGTTGAACTTGTGCAGCATGCCCATCTTGCCGGCCGGGTCCCACCACTGCGCCGCCAGGGCGCCGAAGCGCGCGACCTCGCGCGGATCGACGGTCGAAGCATGGCCGGTTTCTGCAATCATGGTTGCCTAATGTCCAATAGTCGCAGGCTGGTTCAAACGGCCGAGCATCGCAATGGCCGCCTCCAGCGCCGCGAATGTCGCGATGACCGGTAGATGGATCAGCACATTCAAGAAAGGGATCACAAAAACCGACAGGGGGTCCAATTTTTCGTAAATCAAAGCGTCGACCATATTTCCGAGATAAAAATACATCGCCACCACTGTGGTGCCGAAGAGTATCCAGCCGGCATTCGAGCGTTTTCTCAAATAGAGAGCTGTGAAAATCAGCGTGATCGAAAACAACGGCAACCACGGCCAAAGCGGAAACCGCGCTACGGAATGGGGCCATAACGGCCCCCACACGTAAACGCTGAACGTCCCGGAGACGACCAGCAGCCACCCGTAGTTTTGCAGCCCCGCCCTCATTCCAAAGACCATCATTGCAGGAGCGAAATCTCGCCGCTATCTATACGCGCCTTTTCTTGCCAGCGCGCGCCCCGGCCCGCAATGGTTTCCAGCAGGCCCAAAGGGACACCCGACCTCGCCATGGCCCGCCTCGTGATGAAATTCGGCGGAACCTCGGTCGCCGACATCGACCGCATCCGCAATGTGGCGCGCCACGTCAAGCGCGAGGTGGCGGCCGGCCACGAGGTGGCGGTGGTGGTCTCCGCCATGGCCGGCACCACCAACCGGCTGGTGGACTGGTGCCGCGCGGCCGCTTCGCTGCATGATGCGCGCGAATACGACGTGGTGGTGGCTTCCGGCGAGCAGGTCAGCGCCGGGCTGCTCGCCATCACGCTCGAGGCCATGGGCATCAATGCCCGCTCCTGGCAGGGCTGGCAGCTGCCGATCCGCACCTCCGAGGTGCACGGCTCGGCGCGCATTCTCGAGGTCAACGGCGAGGAGCTGATCCGGCGCTTCAAGGAGCGCGGCGAGGTCGCGGTGATCGCCGGCTTCCAGGGGGTGCATGCCGAGACCGGCCGCATCACCACGCTCGGGCGCGGCGGCTCCGACACCTCGGCGGTCGCGGTCGCGGCCGCCATCGGGGCGGAGCGCTGCGACATCTATACCGACGTGGACGGGGTCTATACCACCGACCCGCGGGTGGTCTCGAAAGCCCGCCGGCTCGACAAGATCGCCTACGAGGAGATGCTGGAGCTCGCCTCGCTCGGCGCCAAGGTGCTGCAGGTCCGCTCGGTCGAGCTCGGCATGTTGCACAATGTGCGCATCTTCGTGCGCTCCAGCTTCGATGAGCCCGAAAATATCGACCCACACGCGGCACCGCCCGGAACCTTGATTTGCGGCGAGGAGGAAATCGTGGAGCAGCAGGTCGTCACCGGCATCGCCTTCTCCAAGGACGAGGCCCAGATCTCCATCCGCCGCATCGCCGACAAGCCCGGCGTCGCGGCCTCGATCTTCGTGCCGCTGGCCGACGCCAGCATCAATGTCGACATGATCGTGCAGAACGTCTCGGCCGACGGCGCCACCACCGACCTCACCTTCACGGTGCCGGCCGCCGACTACGAGCGCGCCACCAGCGTACTCAACGGCGCCAAGGCCAGGATCGGCTTCGAGCGCCTGGACGGGGCCACCGACGTCGCCAAGGTGTCGGTGATCGGGGTCGGCATGCGCAGCCACGCCGGCGTCGCCGCCAAGGCCTTCAAGGCCCTGGCCGAGCACCGCATCAACATCCGCGCCATCACCACCTCGGAGATCAAGTTCTCGCTCCTGATCGACGCCAACTACACCGAGCTGGCGGTGCGCACTCTGCACAGCCTGTACGACCTGGACAAATAGCGGGCGAATGTGCGGGACCCGACATGACGAAATCACCGCGCTCTCCGTCTTACCTCCCCCTGAAAGGGGGAGGTCGGATCGCGCAGCGATCCGGGTGGGGGTCCCGCCACAAGCACCGAAATTGCCGTGGGGCGGGACCCCCACCCGGCGCCTTCGGCGCCACCCTCCCCCTTGCAGGGGGAGGGAATCGGCACCGCTGTGCCCAACAACAAAATTGATCGCCGCCGATGCCGCCGACCATTTCCTACGCCCAGCGCTTCGAGGACCTCTACCTGATGCGTTGCTTCGGCGAGCGCGCGGAAGGCTTCTATATCGATATCGGGTCCGGGCATCCGGTCTACGACAATGTCTCGTTCGCGTTCTATCTCAAGGGCTGGCGCGGCATCACGGTCGAGCCCAATCCGTGGCTCGCGAGCCTGTCGCGGGGCGTGCGGCCGCGCGACAGCCATGTCGAGGCGCTGGTGGGCTCCAGCAGCGAGCCAGCCGCCACATTCTACCTGGTGAACGAGTTCCACGGCCTCTCCACCATGTTCGAGAACCATGCGCAGGCGGCGCTCACGCAATTCGGCAAGAGCGCGCAGCCGATCACGGTGCCGCTCACCACGCTGCGGACGCTGTGCGAGGAGGGCCAGGCGCCGGCCGCGTTCGATTTTCTGAAAGTCGACGTCGAGGGCGCCGAGCCCGCGGTGCTGCTCGGCGGCGATTGGGAGCGCTTCCGACCCAAGGTCATCGTGGTGGAGGCGCTGGCGCCCTATACGCTCGCGCCGGCGTGGGAGCAGTGGGAGCCGTTCCTCGCCCGGCACGGCTATGGCTATGTCTGGTTCGACAGCCTCAACCGCTATTACCTCGCCGCCGAAGCGGGCGAGCTCGAGGGCTGCTTCATCGGCGCGCTGGCGACCTTCGATGATGCTTTGCAGTTCCGCAACGCCAAGCCCGCCCTGGGCGACGCGGAGCACCCCGATCATGGGCTGGCGGTGCGGCTTGGCAATGCCGCCATGACCCGCCTGCCGGTGCTCGACCGCGGCCTCCTGCTGGAGCTTTTGACCCATGGCCTGACCGCAGCCGAGCTCGACCGGCCGGCGGCGGCAGCCGACCTAGCGCGCATTTGGGCAGAGCTCATCGGGCCGCAGCCCGCACCCGCCGCCGCCAGCCTGGGGCTTGCCCCACAGGCCAGCATCCGCAGCCTCTATGCGGCAATCGCCGATTCCGATGCGTTCCGGGCCGCCTGCGGGCGGATCTCGGCCAGCTATGGCTGGTAGCCGGCTCAACCTTGCGGCTTGCCCCGCTTGGCGGCGATTGGCTATACGGCCTATGAGGTTGTAGACGCCGCGGGCAGCGGGGTACCGTGGACACTATTTCCTGAGCTGCCGGGGCCAGCCGGCTCCGGCCGGATGCTAGTCCCGAGAGATCACGTCATGCGTGGCGCGCTCGGTGGTCCGCGCGTATTGTTGCGCCGGCTTCGCGAGGTCATGGCGGAGCCGGTCAGCGCGCAGGAACGCCTCGACAAGATCGTCGTCCTGATCGCCGCCAACATGGTGGCGGAGGTGTGCTCCGTCTACGTGCTGCGCGTGGATTCGACCCTCGAGCTCTATGCCAGCGAAGGCCTCAACCGCGAGGCCGTCCACCAGACCGTGCTGCGCCAGGACGAGGGCCTGGTCGGCCTGGTCGCGAGCGAAGCCAACCCGATCAACCTGTCGGAGGCCCAGAACCACCCGGCGTTCTCGTTCCGCCCGGAAACCGGCGAGGAAATCTACCACTCGTTCCTCGGCGTCCCGGTGCTGCGCGCCGGCAACACGCTGGGCGTGCTGGTGGTGCAGAACCGCGCGCGGCGCACCTATTCGGAGGAAGAGGAAGAGGCGCTGCAGACCACCGCCATGGTGCTGGCCGAGATGATCGCCTCGGGCGAGCTCTCCGCGCTCGCCCGCCCGGGCGCCCCCGAGCCCGCCGCGCGACGGCCCCTGCATCTGACCGGCTCGGCACTGACCGAAGGGATCGCGCTCGGGCATGCGGTGCTGCACGAGCCGCGGGTGGTGATCACCAATTTCATCGCCGACGATTTGCCGAAGGAATTGAAGCGTTTGCGCGCCGCGGTCGAGACCATGCGATCGGACCTCGACGTCCTGCTCGAGCGCGGCGAGCTGCCGGACGGCGGCGAGCACCGCGAGGTGCTGGAAGCCTACCGCATGTTCGCCGACGACCGTGGCTGGCTGCACCGCCTGGAGGAGGCGGTGCGCACCGGCCTCACCGCCGAGGCCGCGGTCGAGCGCGTCCAGTCCGATACCCGGGCCCGCATGCTGCGCATCTCCGACCCCTACCTGCGCGACCGGCTACACGACCTCGACGATCTCGCCAACCGGCTGATGCACCAGCTGCTCGGGCAGGACTATGCGCCGGCCCGCGACCGGCTGCCGGAGAACGCCGTCCTGGTGGCGCGCTCGATGGGGCCGGCCGCGCTGCTCGAATACGACCGCCGGCGCCTGCGGGGCCTCATCCTCGAGGAGGGCGGACCCAACTCGCATGTGGCGATCGTCGCCCGCGCGCTCGGCATCGCGGCGGTCGGCGAGATCGCCAATGCGACCGGCATCGCCGATCCGGGCGACGCCATCATCGTCGACGGCACCACCGGGGACGTGCATATCCGGCCGACCCCGGACATGGAGGCCGCCTATGTGGAGCGGGTGCGGCTGCGGGCGCGCCGGCAATTGCAGTACCAGGCGCTGCGCGACAAGCCGTGCGTGACCAAATGCGGCGAGACCATCACGCTGATGATCAATGCCGGCCTCGCGGTCGACCTGCCGCATATCGAGGAGACCGGCGCCGCCGGCGTCGGCCTGTTCCGCACCGAGCTGCAATTCATGGTGGCGGCGAGCTTCCCGCGCGCCGCCGAGCAGTTCTCGCTCTACCGCGCGGTGCTCGATGCCGCCGGCGAGCGGCCGGTGACCTTCCGCACGCTCGACATCGGCGGCGACAAGGTGCTGCCCTATATGCGCAACGTGGTGGAGGAGAATCCGGCGCTCGGCTGGCGCGCGATCCGGCTCGGGCTCGACCGGCCGGCGCTGTTGCGCAGCCAGATCCGCGCCTTGCTGCGGGCGGCGGCCGGCCGCGGGCTCAAGATCATGTTCCCGATGATCGCGGCGGTCGCGGAGTTCGACGAGGCCAAGGCACTGGTCGAGCGCGAGCTCACGCATCTGCGCCGCCACGGCCACAAATTGCCGGAGCGGGTCGACATCGGCAGCATGGTCGAGGTGCCCTCGCTGCTCTACCAGCTCGACGAGCTGCTGACGCGGGCGGATTTCCTCTCCATCGGCTCGAACGATCTGGTGCAGTTCTTCTATGCGGCCGATCGCGGCAATGCCCGCGTCGCCGACCGCTTCGACCCGATCTCGGTGCCGGTGCTACGCGCGCTGCGCGAGATCGCCGTCAAGGGCATCGAGTACAGCAAGCCGGTCGCGGTCTGCGGCGAATTGGCGTCGCGCCCGATCGGAGCGCTCGCCCTGGTGGCGATCGGCTACCGCGCGTTCTCGCTCTCGCCCTCCGCGGTCGGTCCGGTCAAGGCCATGCTGCTCGATCTCGACATCGCCAAGGTCGCCGCATTGGTCGAGCCGCTGCTCGAAGGCCCGGCCGGCAGCGTGTCGGTGCGCGATCAGCTCAAGGAATTCGCGGCCGTGCAGGGCCTGGCGCTATGATTTGGCGCCGTGGCGCCAGCCGCTGCCCGGAAGAGTGCTGGATGATCGATGCTTCCTGAACAGAAACTCGACGCGCTCCTGGCGCGCCACCAGATGGTCGAAAGCGAGCTCGCGAGCCAGCTCACGCCCGCCACCTATGTGAAGCTGTCGCGCGAGTTCTCCGAGCTCGGGCCGGTGATCCAGGCCATCAAGGCCTATCGCGAGGTGACCGACGAGCTCGCCGGCCTCGAGGCGCTGCTCGACAATTCGACGACCGATGCCGAGATGCGCGCGCTCGCGGCCGGCGAGAAGCCCGCGCTCGAGCAGCGCCGCATCGCCCTCGAGCAGGTGATTCGCCTCGCCCTGCTGCCCAAGGACGCGATGGACGAGCGCAACGTCATTCTCGAGATCCGCGCCGGCACCGGCGGCGACGAGGCCTCGCTGTTCGCCGGCGACCTGTTCCGCATGTACGAGCGCTATGCCGCCAAGCAGGGCTGGAAGGTCGAGATCATCTCGGCGAGCGAAGGCGCGGTCGGCGGCTACAAGGAGATCATCGCCGAGGTGCGCGGCCGCGGCGCCTTCTCCAAGCTCAAATTCGAGTCGGGGGTGCATCGCGTGCAGCGCGTTCCCGACACCGAGGCCTCCGGCCGCATCCATACCTCGGCGGCGACGGTCGCGGTCCTGCCGGAGGCGGAGGACATCGACGTCGCGATCAACGAGGCGGATTTGAAAGTCGACACCATGCGGGCCGGCGGCGCCGGCGGCCAGCACGTCAACAAGACCGAGTCGGCGATCCGGCTGACCCATCTCCCGAGCGGCATCGTGGTGTTCATGCAGGAGGACCGCTCGCAGCATCGCAACCGCGCCAAGGCGATGGCGGTGTTGCGCAGCCGGCTCTACGACTTCGAGCGCCAGAAATACGACGCCGCGCGCGCCGCCGACCGGCGCGGCCAGATCGGCTCCGGCGACCGCTCCGAGCGCATCCGCACCTACAACTTTCCGCAAGGCCGCGTCAGCGACCACCGCATCAACCTCACGCTCTACAAGCTGCCGCAAATCATGGAGGGGGAGGCGCTGGGCGAGATCATCGACGCGCTCATCACCGAGCACCAGGCCGCCTTGCTGGCCGAGGAAGGCTCGCTGCAATGACCGCGGCAGCCGCGCTCGATCCACGCCCCTCGGTCGCGGCCACCCGCCGGGCGCTGGCGCAATCGTTCCGCCGCCACGGCCTCGCCACGCCCGAGCTCGACGCCCGCCTGCTGGTGGGACATGCGCTCGGCCTCGACCATGCGGCACTGGCCGCGCAGGCCGCCCGCGTTCTCAGCGCGGCCGAGAGCGACGCGGTGGCCGCTCTGGCGGCACGGCGCCTGACGCGCGAGCCGGTGGCGCGCATCATCGGCAGCAGGGAATTCTGGGGGCTGAGCTTCAGGCTCAATTCCGCCACCTTGGTGCCGCGGCCCGAGACCGAGACCGTGGTGGAAGCCGCGCTCGAGGCGATCGACCGGTCGCATCATGGGCGCGGCACGGCGCTGCGGATCGTCGATCTCGGCACCGGCTCCGGCGCGCTCCTGCTCGCGCTGTTGTCCGAGCTGCCGATGGGGCACGGGGTCGGTACCGACGTGAGCCTGGAGGCGGCGCACGCCGCCCATCGCAATGCGATCGCGCTCGGCCTCTCCGGACGCGCCTCGTTCGCGGTCTGCGACTATGGTGCGGCGCTCGCCGGAGCGTTCGATCTGGTGGTGTCGAATCCGCCCTATGTGGCGCGCGGCGACATCGCCACGCTGGCCCCCGAGGTGCGCATGTTTGATCCCGCGCTCGCGCTCGACGGCGGGGCCGACGGGCTCGACGGTTACCGGGCGGTCGCCGCCATGGCGCGGAAGTTGTTGAAGCCCGCCGGTATCCTCGTGCTGGAGCTCGGGATCGGTCAGCTGGCGGAAGTCGAGGATATCCTTTCCGCCGCGGGGCTCGTCGCCATCGGCGAGCCGCGGCACGATCTCCTGGGCATCGCCCGCGCGCTCACGGCCGAGCTTTCGCCATGATTTTCCAGCCCTCGGGACGTGCAAAAAAGCACTTGGATTGTCGCCCGAGACCGACTAGGTTCCGCCTATGGTATCGACCCGAAACGGTTGAAACGCGCCAGCATCGAGGCCCGCAGCGAAGCTCCGGAGAGCCACAGGCGCGCGAGGGGAACAAATCAGGCTGGATGTTCCGGCGGAAGGTTCGCCTCATCGGGAACGAGATGCTTCATCGGTACGGCACATGATCGCTACGGCACATGATCGCTACGGCACATAGCGCGATTGCTCGTAGACGCGGCTTTGTGCCTCACCAGAGGGGCGCCTCACCAGAGGTGGGCGACGCCGCGGTGTGGACCGCGGTCCTGGGGTGGCGGCTTCGCGATAACGGAACCTGACGGCGCGGCGAATGGCGAAAGACGCCGCATGATGAAGGCGCCGCACGGCAGGCTTCGTGCTGCTGCGGACGGCGCGGCAGCCGAAGGCGTCGATGGCGCGGCAGGGCAGCACGCGATGATGCGACACGCGACGAGACGCAAAAATGGAACGAAGAAAATCGGCCAAGAAACGTGACGAGAAACGTGATGAACCGGAGCGGAAGCGAAGAGGAAGCAAGGCGGCCGTGAGCCGTCGCAACGAAGGGTGGCAGCAGGCGAGTCATGAGAAACGGTCAGAACAAGCGGATGCGTGGACGCAATCGTAAGAGCCAAAATCCGATGACCCGGGTGTTCGAGTCGAATGGCCCCGATGTCAAGATTCGCGGCAATCCGTCTCATATTGCCGAAAAATATCTGCAGCTGGCGCGCGACGCCCAGACCTCCGGCGATCCGGTGGCGGCGGAGAACTACTTCCAGCACGCCGAGCATTATTTCCGCCTGATCGCCGCCGCGCAGGAGCAATTCCGCCAGAGCAATCCGCAATTCTACCGCGGCGACGAGAACCGCGACATGCGCGACGACGGTTTCGACGACGGCGACGACAGCCCGCAGGGCATGCCGGGCCCCGGCGAGGTGCCGTTCGGCCCGGGCGAGCCGCAACCCTATCTGCCGCGCGAGCCGCAGCCCTATCAGCCGCGTGAGCAACAGTCCTATCAGCCGCGCGAGCAGCGCGAGCCACGCGAGCAGCAGTCCTATCAGCCCCGCGAGCAGCGCGAGCCGCAACCCTATGCGCCGCGGCCGCAGCAGCAGCAGCCGACGCCTGCCATCGAGGCCGACGTCGACCGGCTCCCGTCCTTCATCACCGGCGGGCAGCAACCGCAGCCGCAGCCCGGCCAGAACTCGCAGGGCTACGGGCAGAACGGTCACGAAAATCAGGGCGACCGATTTCCGTTGCACCGGCGCCGGCGCCGGCACCGCGGTCCGCGCCACGAGATTTCCGGCGCGGCGACGAGCGGCGGGGCTGAGAGCGACGACACGCGCGGCAACGAGTGAGCCCGGGGCTCACATTTGCTCGGATTGAATGCTTTGAATTTCAGCCGCCGGGCGAGGGCGCGAGCGCCGGCTCCAGCGCCGGTATCAGCCGCTGGCGTTCGCGCCGGGCCGGAATGGCGCGGTAGACCTGCTTGGACGCCTCCACGATGTGGACGCCGGCAAACGGCGCCGAGATGGTCGAGCCGGCGCGCTCCCAGGCCGCCGCAGAGCGCAGGAACCAGCCGCGCGCGATCGGCGGCACATAGAGGGCCTCGCTCCAGCCGGTGGGGGTGAACCAGGTCTCGCGCAGCAGCTGGACGATCTGCGAGCGCGAATAGGGGCGGCCGTGGCCGAAGGGCGTCGTGTCCATGCGGGCCCACAGACCGCGCCGGTTGGGCACCACCGCGAGCAGCCGGCCGCCTGAGGCCAATACCCGCCAGACCTCGCGCAGCAAGGCATCGGCCTCCTGCGACATCTCGAGCGCGTGTACCAAGAGCACCCGGTCGACCGCTGCATCAGCGAGCGGCAAGGAAAACTCGTTGGTGAGCGCCACCAGGCCGGGCCGCAAGGAAGGCCACCTGATCACGCCCTGCGGGGCCGGCATGAAGGCCAGGCACCGTTCCGCCTCCTCGCGGAACAACCCGAGATAGGGCGTCGGATAGCCGATGCCCACGACCCGCAGCCCGCGGGTGTCGGCAAAGCGCGCCCGGATGCCGCGGCCGATGAAACGCCGCGCCACGTCGCCGAGGCGCTGGGCGTAGAAATTGCGAAGGTCGACGACGTCGAGCGACATGACGTGAAAATAACACAAATCCAAGCGGGTCACGTAGGCGATCCCGGATTGGCTAGCGCTTGGCACCGCAGCTTTGTTGACGCCATCGATCGCCCTGCAGAACCGGCTCTCCCCTTGTGCCTGGCGCGCCTTATGACCCATGATCCGTTCCAACCGCCACGCCAGCAACGCAAAAGCTCGCCCCATGACCGCCCAGACCCAGCTCTTCCTCTGCCTCAAGGACAATTTCGGCGTCCTCCTCCACGATCCCGCAAGCGGCGCGACGGCGGCCATCGATGCGCCGGAAGCGGCCGCGGTGGAAACCGCGCTGCGGGCCACCGGCTGGCGCCTCACCGACATCCTGGTGACGCACCATCACCACGATCACACCGGCGGCATCGAGGAGCTCAAGCAGCGCTACCGCTGCCGCGTGGTGGCCCCGGATGCGGAGGCCGACGGCATTCCCGAGGTCGACGAGACCGTGCGCGAGGGCGATCGTGTGCGGGTCGGAGGCATCGAGGCGCGCGTCATCGAGACGCCCGGTCACACCGCCGGTCATATCAGCTACGTGCTGGCGTCCGAGAAGATGGTGTTCGTCGGCGACACGCTGTTCTCGATCGGCTGCGGCCGGGTGATCGAGGGCACGCCCGAGATGATGTGGCAATCGTTGTTGAAGCTGCGCGGCCTGGCCGACGACACGCAGATTTATTGCGGCCACGAATACACCCTGGCCAATATCCGCTTCGCCAAGACGATCGAGCCCGCCAATGCGGCATTGCTGGCGCGCGAGCAGGGGGTTGCTCGGCTCACCGCCGCGCAAAAGCCGACCATCCCGTCGACCATCGGCGAAGAGAAAGCCGCCAACCCGTTCCTGCGCGCCGACGTGCCCGAGGTGGCGAGGTCGCTCGGGCTTTCCGGCGCTCCGGCCTGGCAGGTGTTCGCCGAGATTCGCGAGCGGAAGAACAGGTCTTGATCCCGCCGTCCCTCACGGCGGCGGAGATCGTGCGCCTGCTCGAGCTCGCGCCGCATCCGGAGGGCGGCCATTTCCGCGAGACCTTCCGCGACCCTCGTGGCGTGGGCGGACGCGCAGCCTCGACCGCGATCTACTTCCTGCTCGCGCGCGGCGAGCGCTCGCACTGGCATCGCATCGACGCCGTCGAGGTCTGGCATTTCTACGCCGGCGCCCCATTATTGTTGGAGATCGCGGCGAGCGACGACGTTGATGTCGCGCGGGTGACGCTCGGCTCCGATCTCGCCGCAGGCGAGCGCCCGCAAGCCATCGTTCCGGCCGAAGCCTGGCAGGCGGCCGAGAGCCTCGGTGACTGGACGCTCGCCGGCTGCACGGTGGCGCCGGGCTTCGCGTTCGACCGGTTCGAGCTCGCCCCCGCGGGATGGCGGCCGGGCTAGACCATCGCTAGATCATCACCTGGCCGCCGTTGGCCGTGATGGTCGAGCCGGTGATCAGGCCGGCATCGTCGCAGGCGAGGAACAGGACGCAGCGCGCCACCTCCTCGGGCTCGCCAAGGCGGCCGATCGGGATCTGCGGCAGGATGCTCTTGTCCATCACCTCCTGAGGCACCGCCTTGACCATCTCGGTCGCGATATAGCCGGGGCAAATCGCGTTGACGGTGATGCCGCTCTTGGCGCTTTCCTGCGCCAGCGCCTTGGTGAAGCCGATCTCGCCGGCCTTGGAGGCCGAATAGTTGGTCTGCCCCATCTGCCCCTTCTGGCCGTTGATCGACGAGATGGTGATGATGCGGCCGAACTTGCGCGCCCGCATTCCCTCGATCACCGGGCGGCACATGTTGAACAACGAGTTGAGATTGGTGTTGATGACCGCGCTCCACTGCTCAGGCTTCATGCGGTGGAACATGCTGTCGCGCGCGATGCCGGCATTGTTGACCAGGATCTCGACCGGCCCCAGGTCGGTCTCGACCTGCTTGATGCCGGCCGCGCAGGCCTCGTAGGAGGAGACGTCCCATTTGTAGACCGGAATCCCGGTCGCGGCCTTGAATGCCTGCGCCGCCTCGTCGTTGCCGCCGTAATTGGCCGCGACCTTGTAGCCGGCCGCCTGCAACGCCTTGCAGACGGCCTCGCCGATGCCACGGGTTCCTCCCGTCACTACCGCAACGCGCGCCATAGTATGCCCCCTTACTTTTCTTTGTCGTGCTATCGCTCGACGCACATCGCGATGCCCATGCCGCCGCCGATGCAGAGCGTGGCGAGACCCTTCTTGGCGCTGCGCCTCTGCATCTCGTGCAAGAGCGTCACCAGCACGCGCGCGCCCGAAGCTCCGATCGGATGGCCGAGCGCGATCGCTCCGCCATTGACGTTGACCCGGCCGGTGTCCCAGCCGAGGTCCTTGTTGACCGCGCAGGCCTGGGCGGCGAACGCCTCGTTGGCCTCGATCAGATCGAGGTCCTCGATCTTCCAGCCGGCCTTGCGCAACGCCGCGCGCGAGGCCGGGATCGGGCCGGTGCCCATGATGGCCGGATCGACCCCGGCATGGGCCCAGGAGACGATGCGGGCGAGCGGCGTCTTGCCGCGCTTGGCCGCCTCGCTCGCCTTCATCAGCACCACCGCGGCGGCTCCATCGTTGATGCCGGAGGCGTTGCCGGCCGTCACCGTGCCGTCCTTGATGAAGGCGGCCCGCAGCTTGCCGACCGTGTCGAGGGTGGTGCCGTGGCGCGGGTACTCGTCCGCATCGACGACCACGTCGCCCTTGCGCGACTTGACCGTCACCGGGGCGATCTCGTCCTTGAACTTGCCGGCTTTCTGGGCAGCTTCGGCCTTGTTCTGTGAGCCGACCGCGAACTCATCCTGCTGCTGGCGGGTGATCTGGTATTTCTGCGCGACGTTCTCCGCCGTATTGCCCATGTGATAGCCGTTGAAGGCATCCCACAGGCCGTCCTTGATCATGGTGTCGACCATCTCGAAGTTGCCCATCTTCACGCCGTTGCGCAGATACGCGCAGTGGGGCGCCATGCTCATGGACTCCTGGCCGCCCGCCACCACGATCTCCGAATCCCCATTGAGGATGGCCTGATAGCCGAGCGCAACCGTGCGCAGCCCGGAGCCGCAGAGCTGGTTGACCCCCCAGGCCGGGCTCTCGACCGGGATGCCGGCCGCGATCGAGGCCTGGCGGGCCGGATTCTGGCCCTGCCCGGCCGACAGTATCTGCCCCAAGATGACCTCGGAAACCTGCGCCCCCTCGAGGCCGGCCCGCTCCAGGGCGGCCTTGATGGCGACCTTGCCGAGCTCATGCGCCGGCACGGTCCCGAACACCCCGTTGAAGGCTCCAACCGGCGTGCGCGCCGCGCTGACGATGACGATATCGTCGTTCATATCTTGGCTCCTTTGTATCCCGTTGAATAGCGTTGGGTCGAATGGCGTCGGGGTCGAATAGCGTCAGGTCAGTGGCGGCCTCGACCGGCATGACGCCCGCGCCGCCTTGCGGCGCGCCGTTAAGTCCCGGCACCCATATCCCATCCTCGGTAGCGGGCTTATGACTGTCAATCGCCGCCTTCGCCGGTCTGTTCCGCATCGAGGGACGGTCAAAATCCCGCCCCTTAACCTTGTGCCCGCCCGGACGCTCCGTGGGCCACAAAACGGTGGCCTGGGCAAGAAAAAAAAGGGTATGCTGGTTTTACCTATGCTCCTATTTGACGCGGTCAACATGGCACAGTCCGAAGAACCGGTCACAATCAAGAAATACGCCAACCGACGGCTCTACAACACCGGTACGAGCACCTATGTGACGCTCGAGGACCTCGCCACCATGGTCAAGGCGGGAAGCAATTTCGTCGTCTACGACGCCAAGACCGGGGAGGACATCACCCGCTCGGTGCTGGCGCAGATCATTTTCGAGCAGGAGAACAAGGAGGGGCAGAGCCTGTTGCCCATCGCTTTCCTGCGCCAGCTCATCCGCTTCTACGGCGACAGCATGCAGATGATGGTGCCGCGCTATCTGGAGGTGTCCCTCGACACGCTGGTGCGCGAGCAGGAGAAGATGCGCACCCAGGTGGCGCAGGCGTTCGGGGTCGGCGGTTTCGGCCCGCTCGAGGATCAGGTGCGGCGGAACATGGAGATGTTCCAGCGGACCTTCGCCATGTTCGCCCCGCCGTTCGGGCGGCGGGAAGGCCAGGCGGCTGAAGCCGACAAGGGCGCCGCGGGCAATGCGGGCAGCCCGGGCGCGCCGCGGCCCGCCGACAGCAGCGAGATCGACGATCTCAAGCGGCAGATGGAAGAGATGCAGAAGCGGCTCGAGCGGCTGGGCAGCCAGGAACCCGCCGGCAAAGAGCCCGGCAAGGAATAGCGCGCCCGCTCAGGCGCCTTGTGCCTGCTGGGCGGCCTCCCACGGCCGTTGCGCCGAGGCCAGCCCGACCAGCACCCCCTGCAGATAGTCGCAGCCCCATTCGGCCAGCATCGCTGCCGATGCCTCGTCCTGCACCCATTCGGCGACCGTCTGGAGACCGAGCCGCCGACCCAGATCGATCAGCGTATGCACGAAGGCGCGGTCGTCCTCCGACTGCATGAGATTGCGCACAAAGGCACCGTCGATCTTGACCAGGTCGACGCCGAGCTTGCGCAGGTTGCGGAACGAGGTGTAGCCGGCGCCGAAATCGTCGATGGCGATGCGGCAACCCAAATCCTTGACGCGGGCAACAAAGCCGCGGGTCTCGTCGATGTCCTGGATCGCCGCCGTCTCGGTGATCTCGACCGTGAGCCGCTCCGCCACGCCCGGATGGGCGCGCAGCATGGCGCCGAGCCCCGCCCACCAATCCGGATCGCTGGTCGAGGCGGCCGAGACATTGACGCTCGCCTTGAGCGTCGGCGAGGCGATCATCTCCGCCGCCACCAGATCGAGCACCCGGTGGTCGAGCAGGCGTACGAGGCCCAGCCGTTCGGCCCACGGAATGAACTCGTTGACGGCCAGCAGGCTGCCATCCGGCCGCTTGATCCGCATCAGGCATTCGTAGAAGGCCGGCCGGCGCGAGCCGACATCGACGATCGGCTCGAACAGGATGAAAATCCGGCGCTGGTTGAGGGCGGAGAGGATTTCATCGGTCGCCCGCATGTTCTCCTGGCGCTCGGTGATGCGCTTGAGATTGGGCTGATAGGCCTGGAACGAGCCGCGGCGCCTGGCTCTGGCGCCGTAGAGCGCATCCTGGGCGCGGGTCAGCACCTCGCTCACGGTGCGGGCATGGCGGGGCACGGTCAATCCGCCGATCGTCACCGTAGCGGCGACCGGGCCGGCGGAGGTCTGCATCACCTCGTTGCGGATGCCGGCGACCAGGCGGTCGGCGGCGATCAGCAAATCGTCCGGCGTGCAATTGTTCAGCACGATGCCGAACTTGTTGCCGGACACGCGCCCGAGATGATCCTTGCCGCGCAATTGCGAGTGCATGCGCTTGGCGACCGCGGCAATGACCTCGTCGGCGACGTCGAACCCGTAGGCCTCGTTGATGCGGCCGAGCTCATCGATCGCGGCCAGCAGGAATCCGCAGGAGGAGCGCAGCTTCAGGGCTTCCTCGATGGTGGTCTCAAGCACCTCGGTCAGGCGGTCACGGTTGAGCTCGCCGGTCAGGGTGTCGAAACGCGACAGCTGGGTCAGCTTCTGCTCGCGCTCGCGGCGCTCGTTGATGACGCGCACCGCCCCATGGGCGAGCGCGGGCTTGCCGTCCGGCCCGGCGAACCACCGTCCGGTATCCTCGACCCAGATCAGCGCCGCCGCGGATGCCCGCAGCGCATATTGCAAGAGGTAGGGAACGCCGGCGCCCTCGTCGCGCAGGCCGCCGCGCAGCACCGCGTCGGAGCGCGCAGGACCGCCCTGCGGGTCGATCAAGCCCGCATAGGACTTTCCGCTCGCGAGCGCGGCAGGCTCGAGCGGCGCCAGCACTTCGCACACATTGGGACCCCACGCCAACGCGTCGGAGTCGATCTGCCATCGATAGGGAACTTCACCGATGGCGGCGAAGATCGCATCGGGATCGAGCCGCATGGGGGCCGGATTTGCGGGATCGCAAAGCGCCGCCGCGCCCGCATCGGCGGGCTGCAAGCCGTCGACAACATTGGCCCGGTCCCGGCTGATCACCTCGCCCCCTTATTCGCCGCAAGCCGCGCCGCCCCCCCATAGCCGGACGGCTAGACCGCGAGCACGCTAGGCGAAAATCTTAAACCATTCGGTAACCCCCAAGGCCGCGCGCGCTCGCGCGCCGCCACCCAAAGGCTCGCCCTCCGGCTCCGGCACATGCCTTGCGGTGCTGTCGACAGTCGGGGCCTCGATGTCCCGCTTTGATACAGGATTTGATCCGGGAGGCGTCAAATGCCGGCGATCGCAAGCATCACCCCGTCCGAACCAGCACTTCCGGCACGTCCTCGCTTGGCACAAAACGCCCGGCCGGTCGTGACGTCCGCGGAACCGCAACCCGGCCGCGCCCTGGTTCTGGTCGGGCCCGCCCAGGGAACAGCGGCCGGTTCCGCCGCATCGCGCCCGTCGGCGGCCTTTCTGGCTCAGCTCATCGCCACCGCCCAGCGGGCGCCGCAGACGCGGCGGCGACGGCGCGCCGACCCGAGGGTCGTGAGCACGATCTACACGGCCGCATCCGCCCCGGCGGCCCGCATGGGTGGCGCCTTTTGCCGCTCCCTGTGATGCTGCCGAAGCGATCGGGCCGCGGCCGCTCAGGCCTCGGTTCGGGGCTTGAGCACCTGCCGGCCGCGATACATGCCGGTCTTGAGATCGATGTGGTGCGGACGGCGCAGCTCGCCTGAATCCTTGTCCTCGACATAGGAAGGCCGCTTGAGCGCATCGGCGGAGCGGCGCATCCCACGCCGGGAGGGAGAGGTTTTTCGTTTCGGGACAGCCATAATCGATTCTCCTGGAGCGCCGTCGGGCACGCGCCTGAAATTCGGGAAGCCGGGCTTATAGAGGATCGCCCCGCCGCGCGCTAGGGGTCGCCCCGATACAGCCCGCCTGGGCAGACGCGTTGCGGGCCCGTGCCTCATAGATGCCGGCGAGCCGGCGCACGCCCGGTCCCGGCCGACGCGCGCTGCGGCGCACCGGATTGGGCAGGATCGCGGCCAGCAACGCCGCCTCGCGCGGGTCGAGGCTCGCCGCCGACTTGCCGAACGCCGCCCGCGCCCCGGCTTCGGCGCCGAACTCGCCATTGGGACCCCATTGCACGATGTTGAGATAGATCTCCATGATGCGGCGCTTGGGCAGCAACAGGTCGATCCACAAGGCGAGCGGGAGCTCCAGGGCCTTGCGCACGAAGCTGCGTCCCGGCCACAGGAACAGGTTCTTCGCGATCTGCTGGGTGATGGTCGAGCCGCCGCGGGCCTCGCTGATGTCGTCGGCCTGCTGGATCGCGACGTGGATCTCGTGCCAATCGATTCCATGATGGCTGCAAAACCGGTCGTCCTCGGCGACCAGCACGGCCAACGGCAAGGCCGGCGCCAGCCGATCGATCGGCAGATAGCTGCGCACCACATTGCGCCCGGTCAGCCAGCGCGCCAGCATCAAGGTCGAGACCGGCGTCACGACGCGATACACCGGCACCAGAACATAGGGCAGCGCGAGCACGATCAGGACCGCCACCAGCACCGCCCGGGCCAGACGGGACCATCCGCCGCGCGGGCCGGCGGAGCGTTGCGTCGCAGCCGTCATGCACAATCCGATCGGTCAGCCCAGGCGGGTAGCCGCTTGCCTGACAACAGGGACGGCATTGCCGCAGGGCGCCCGTCACTGCTAAATCAAGACCGTTAAGATCATCCGAGCCTACGAAGATCAAGCGACGAACGCGCAGCAAGGAGGGATTCGTGGCCAAGGACCTCACGGTTTCGCCGGAAATGGCGGAAAAATTCAAGACCGAGAAGGACACGCCCTATTTGCGCTTCGTGCGTGCCGAGGGGCTCGACATCATCGGCGCCCAGTATGTTCCCGATCTGCGCGCGGTCGAGCTCAAGCCATGGCCGCGGCGCGGCGGCAAGGGCGTCTACATCAACCACGAAGCCTCGCGCACCTCCAACGACTGCTACGTCTGCGAGATCGCACCCGGCAAGAAGCTCGAGCCGTCCCGCCATTTGTTCGAGGAGATGATCCTGATCCTGAGCGGCCGCGGCTCGACCACGATCTGGAACAATGCCGGGGCGCGGGTCACCTTCGAATGGAAGGCGGGCTCGATCTTCGCGGTTCCGCTCAATTGCTGGTATCAGCATTTCAACGGCTCCGGCCAGGAGGTGGTGCGCTTCGTGGCGGTGACCAACTGCCCCTCGGTCATCAATCTTTATGACAATCTCGATTTCATCTTCAATACCGCCTACGATTTCAAGAACCGCTTCTCCGGCGAGCCCGACTATTTCAGCGCCAAGGGCGAGCAGGTCGGGTTCCTGCTGCAGACCAATTTCGTGGCCGATGCCATCAACCTGCCGCTGATCACCGCCAAGGAGCGCGGGGCGGGCGGCGGCCATATCCGCTTCAACATGGCCAAGGGCTCGATCGCCAGCCACATCTCGCAATTCCCGGTCGGCACCTACAAGAAGGCCCACCACCACGGGCCCGGCGCCCACGTCATCGTGCTCAGCGGCGAGGGCTATTCGCTGATGTGGCCGCAGGGCGAGGAGGCGAGACGCTACGACTGGAAATACGGCACCCTGATCGTGCCGCCCAACGCCTGGTATCATCAGCACTTCAATTCGGGGCCGACGCCGGCGCGCTATCTGGCCTTCAAATACGCTTCGCCGCGCAACAGCCAAGGCGTTCCCATGTCGTGGATCAGCAAGCGCATGGGCGGCAACCAGATCGACTACGCGGACGAGAAACCATTGGTGCGCCATATGTTCGCGGACGCGCTCGCCCGCCATGGCCTGACGCCCCGAATGGACGATGCCTATCAGGCCGAGCTCGCGAGCTTGCCGCCGAAGGTGGCGTGATCGGGGGCAACCCGGGAGGATCGCATGATCCCGCATTGGCTTTCGCGCGTGTCGACCACAGGCCGCTCTGGCGCGCGGCACGCAGCCGCGCTCCTGACCGCGATGCTCGTCCTCGGCAGCGCGCCGGGGCGGGCCCAGACGCTCGAGGAGCTGGCGCGCTATTCCGGAGCGGACCGCACCCAACGCCTCATCGCGGGCGCCAAGCGGGAAGGTACCGTGACCCTCTATTCGTCGGCCACGCTCGCCGACCAGTCCGCGATCCTCGGCGCCTTCCAGGCCAAGTACGGCATCAAGGTGCAGCAATGGCGCGGCAGCTCCGAGGATATCCGCAACCGCGCCCTGACCGAGCGGGCCGGCGGTCGCTTCGACGTCGACGTGGCCGAGACCGCCGGGCCCGACATGGAAGCCATGGTGCGCGAGCAATTGCTCCAGCCGGTCGCAACGCCGGCCGCAGCCGCGCTGATTCCGCAGGCCCGGATGCCGCACGGCGGCTGGATCGCCACGCGCCTGAGCGTATTCGTGGGCGCCTTCAATACCGACATCATCAAGCCGGCGGCCGCGCCGAAAAGCTACGAGGATCTGCGCGATCCGAAGTGGAAGGGCAAGCTCGGCATCGAGGCCGACGACGCCAACTGGTTCCTGTCGGTGGTCGGCTTCATGGGCGAGCAGAAGGGATTGCGGCTGTTCCACGACATCGTCGCGACCAACGGCATATCGGTCCGCAAGGGCCATACGCTGCTGGCGAGCTTCGTCGGCTCCGGCGAGGTGCCGCTGGCGCTCACCGCCTACAGCTACCGGGTGGAGCAGATGAAGAACGTCGAGGGCGCGCCGGTCGACCTCCTCTACCTGCCGCCCGTGGTGGCGATGCCGACCGGGGCGGGCGTATTCCGGCGCGCGCCGCATCCCAACGCGGCGCTGCTGTTGCTGGATTTCTACCTGACCGATGCCCAGAAAATCTTGGCGGACCGGGAGGCGGTCGTGACCGACCCGCGCATCAAGGCGCTGCCGAGGGACTTGATCTTCGTCGACCTTCCCAAGTTCCTCGACGAGGGCGACAAGTGGACGAAGCTGTTCCAGGAAACCTTCGTCAAGCAGGCCCGCTGAACGCAAGCAAAAGAGCGAGCATGACCGAGCAACCGCAATCTCACCGCCGCCTGCCGATGCCGATCCGCGTCGTGCGGGCACGGCCGCGGCTATTCATCTCGGCGCTGATCGGTGTCGTGGTGGTCGCGCTTTGCCCATCGGACTGGCGGATCGCGACCCGCCTGCTGGTGGGCTGGGATCTCGGGCTTACGCTCTATCTCGGGCTCTTGCTTCACATGATGTCGGTGGCGGAGGTGCGGCACATCCGGCTGCACGCGAAGCTGCAGGACGAGGGCCAGATCACCGTCCTGGCCCTGACCGCCATCGCGGCGCTCGCCAGCCTCGGCGCCATCGTGGCGCTGCTCGGAATGTCCGAAGCCGGCAACCGCGAGCCGGTCCACCTCATGCTCGCCATCGTGACCATCTTCCTGTCGTGGACCTTCACCCACAGCATGTTCGCACTGCACTATGCGCACGAATTCTACGACGAGAATGGCGGCAAGGGCGGCGGCCTGATATTCCCGGGCGATCTGCGCGAGCCGGACTATTGGGATTTCGTCTATTTCTCGTTCGTGATCGGGATGACGTCGCAGGTATCCGACGTCGCCATCACCTGCCGGCCAATCCGGCACACGGTCTCAGCCCACGGCGTCATTTCATTCTTCTTCAACGTCACGCTGCTGGCGCTGACGGTGAACATCGCAGCCAGCGCCATCTAAGGCGGCACACCCGCGGATTATTCGGCCGCCGTCTGCCCGGCCGAACCATGGCCGTAGCGCTGCTCGATGTAGTCGATCACCATCTTCTTGAAGTCGGCCGCGACGGTCGCGCCGCGCAGCGTCGCCACCTTCTTGCCGTCGACGAAGACCGGCGCCGCCGGCTGCTCGCCGGTGCCCGGGAGCGAGATGCCGATATCGGCATGCTTGCTCTCGCCCGGTCCGTTGACGATGCAGCCCATCACCGCGACGTTGAGGGCCTCGACCCCGGCGTAACGGGTCTTCCATTCGGGCATCGAGTCGCGAATGAACGACTGGATGTCGCGCGCCAGCTCCTGGAACGTGGTGGAGGTGGTGCGGCCGCAGCCCGGGCAGGCCGCCACCAGCGGCACGAAGGTGCGGAACCCCATGGTCTGCAACAGCTCCTGGCCGACCTTCACCTCGACGGTGCGGTCGCCGCCGGGCTCCGGGGTGAGCGAGACGCGGATGGTGTCGCCGATGCCCTGCTGCAGCAGCACCCCCATGGCGGCGGACGATGCCACGATGCCCTTGGAGCCCATCCCGGCTTCGGTGAGGCCGAGATGCAGTGCATAATCGGAGCGCCCCGCGAGCTCGGCATAGACCGCGATGAGATCCTGCACCGCCGATACCTTGGCGGACAGGATGATGCGGTTGCGCGGTAGCCCCATCTCCTCGGCGCGCTCGGCCGAGCTCAGTGCCGACACCACCATGGCCTCACGCATCACCTCGCGGGCCCCGAGCGGAGCGGGCGAAAGCGAGTTCTGATCCATCAGATGGGTGAGCAGCTCCTGGTCGAGCGAGCCCCAGTTGACCCCGATCCGCACCGGCTTGCCGTGGCGGATCGCGGTCTCGATGATGTCGCCGAATTGCTTGTCCTTCTTGTTCTTGAAGCCGACATTGCCGGGATTGATGCGGTACTTGTCGAGCGCCTGCGCGCAGGCCGGATGATCGGCCAAAAGCTTGTGCCCGATATAATGGAAGTCGCCGATGATCGGCACGCGGACGCCCATCCGGTCGAGGCGTTCCTTGATGTGCGGCACCGCGGCGGCGGCCTCGTCGCGGTCGACCGTGATGCGCACGATCTCCGAGCCGGCACGCGCCAGCGCCGCCACCTGGGCGGTGGTGCTGGCAATATCGGCGGTGTCCGTATTGGTCATCGATTGCACGACAATCGGGGCATCGCCGCCGACGGTCACGCCGCCGACATCGACCGCTACGGACTTGCGCCTGTCCCGGGGCGCGGCTTGGCTCATGATCGGCTTCCTTCCTGCAGATATGGGACGCAGTGCCAGACTGGCCGCGCTGCGTCAACGTGGCCGCCGGCCCAGCCTTAACGGCAATGGGCGCAGATGCCGCCGATTTCGATCACCGGCGATTTCGGCGTAAAGCCGGCGGCGCGAGCCGCCGAGGTCAGGGTGGCTGCGACCTCTATCGAGGCGGCCTCGCCCACGGCGCCACAACGTTCGCAGATCAGGAACACGACCGGCTCGGCGCTCGGATGATTATGGACACAGGCCACGAAGGCATTGCGGCTCTCGATCCGATGGATGAGGGCGTTCTCGCGCAGGAAGTCCAGCGCTCGATAGACCGTGATCGGCGCCGGCCGCGGCCCTTTGGGGGCGAGCCGCTCCATGATCTCATAGGCGCCGAGTGGCTGATGGCTACCGAGCAGTACGCCCAGCACTTGCCGGCGGATCGGAGTCAGGCGGCGGCCCTGCACCAGGCACTGCGCCTCGGCTATCGCCATGGCCTCGCTGCTGCAGCGGCCATGGTCGTGGTGGGGGCCCGGAAAGACCTTCGGTGCCGCTGCTCTGCTGCGTGATTTTCTGGCTTTGGCCATTATTGAGTTTTACCCGATTTGCAACGCAGGCAAGGATCACAATACATTGATGCACTGCAACATTTTTCTATTGCAACGCAGCAATTTCCTCGCCACCCTATGCCGGGCACCCACCCGGATGAGCCCATTCCCAGCAAGCCATTGATGTGATGTTTCCCCTGCTCTTGAACAAGGCGGTATCGACCCTGTGGCCAGCGCGGGCGCTTCCCGCAGGATGGCCGGGGCGGCGCGCCCGTCGTCGCAAGCGCATCAATCTCGCCTTGCAGGGCGGGGGTGCGCATGGGGCCTTCACCTGGGGGGTGCTCGACCAGCTGCTCGCCGATGAGCGGCTGGCGATCGAGGGCATTTCCGGCACCTCCGCTGGCGCGCTGAACGCCGTAGTGCTGGCGGACGGGCTCGCGCGGGGCGGGCCGCCGGAGGCCCGCAAGCGGCTGGCCGAGTTCTGGCGGGCGGCGAGCTTCGGCGGCAACCTGCCGGATCTCCAGCGCGGCGTTGTGGAGCGCTTGTTCTCGTTCATGCCGCGCCCGAGCGCAGCGGTTCCGCCCTGGCTCGGCGCCTTTTCGCAGCTCTGGTCGCCCTATGATCTCAACCCGCTCAACATCAATCCGCTCAAGGAGCTGATCGAGCGTTTCGTCGATTTCGACCTGATCCGCGCCGACCGCGACCGGCACCTCTTCATCTCGGCCACCAATGTGCGCACCGGCGAGCCGCGCGTGTTCGGCCGCTCCGAGGTCACCGCCGAGGTGGTGATGGCGTCGGCCTGCCTGCCGCTCCTGTTCCGCGCGGTGGAGATCGAAGGCGACGCCTATTGGGACGGCGGCTACAGCAACAATCCGGCCTTGCTGCCGTTCATCCGGGCCACCGCTAGCGAAGATCTGCTGATCGTGCAGATCAATCCGCGCGAGCGCGCCAAGGTGCCGGTCAACGCCCGCGAGATCACGCAGCGCGCCAACGAGATCGCCTTTTGCGCCGCGCAGTCGGCCGAGCTGCGCACCATCGGCCTCCTCAACCAGCTGATCGACCAAGGACGGTTGGCGCGGGGCACCCGCGGCAACGACTGCCGCCGCATCCGGCTGCATCGCATCGAGATGCCCGACTTGGGCCAGTCCCTCGAGCCCCACAGCAGGCTCAACAATGATTTTGATTTCTTCGAGCGGCTGCACAAGCTCGGCGAGCGCGCGACGCGCCGCTTTCTCGATCGCCATTTCGACGATATTGGGGAGCGCAGCACCCTCGACGGCGCGGCCGAGCGCCCGGCCGAGGTGGCATGACGGGCGTTCTTCGACTGCCGTCACAGTCGCAAAATTGTGATGCTTTGCCTGATATGTATTGTTGCACCGCAGCAACGGCCCGCCCAAGTTGTGACAGGTCCGTCCCCCTGCCCGGCCTGACGGCTCGCCACGCAGACGCCCAATCGCCGCGAGTTCCTTCGCGCAAGTCCATCACCAGGAGACCATCATGCTCAAAGGTAAATCCGCCGTCGTCACCGGCTCGACCTCAGGGATCGGCCTCGCCATCGCGCGCGCGCTCGCCCGGGAGGGCGCCAACGTGATGATCAACGGCTTCGGCGACGCGAGCGCGGTCGAAACCGAGCGGGTGGGCATCGAGAAGGACTTCGGGGTCAAATCGATCTACTCGGGTGCCGACATGAGCAAGCCGGCCGAGATCGCCGCCATGGTCAAGACCGCGGAACAGACGTTGGGCAGCGTCGACGTGCTGGTGAACAATGCTGGCATCCAGTTCGTGTCTCCGATCGAGGAGTTCCCGATCGACAAGTGGGACATGATCATCGCCATCAACCTGACGGCGGCGTTCCACACCATCCGCACCGCGGTGCCGGGAATGAAGGCGCGCAAATGGGGCCGCATCATCAACACGGCATCGGCCCACTCGCTGGTCGCCTCCCCGTTCAAGTCCGCCTACGTCACCGCCAAGCATGGGCTCGCCGGCCTCACCAAGACGGTGGCGCTCGAGATGGCCACCTTCGGCACCACCGCCAACTGCATCAGTCCCGGCTATGTCTGGACCCCGCTGGTCGAGAAGCAGATTCCCGAGACCATGAAGGCGCGCCACCTGACGGAAGAGCAGGTCAAGCACGACGTGCTGCTGGCGGCGCAGCCCACCAAGCAATTCGTCACCGTCGAGCAGGTGGCGGGGCTCGCGGTATTTCTCTGCTCCGACGCGGCTGCCCAGATAACGGGCGCCAACATCTCGATCGACGGCGGCTGGACGGCGGAATAGACCCGGTTCATGACGCCATCCAAGAAGATCAATCTCGCGCTGCAGGGCGGCGGCGCGCATGGCGCCTTCACCTGGGGCGTGCTGGACAGCCTGCTGGCCGACCCGCGTATCGAGATCGAAGGCATCTCGGGCGCGTCGGCAGGCGCCATCAATGCGGTGATGCTGGCCGATGGGCTTGCCCGCGGCGGTCCGCAGGAGGCGCGCAAGCGCCTGGCCGAGGTGTGGCGGGCGGTGAGCAACAACGGCGACCTGACCGACCTCCAGCGCACGGTGGCGAACAAGCTGCTCTCGTTCGTGCCCTATGAGGGCTCGCCCGTGCAGGCTTGGTTCGACGCCTTCACCAGCCTGCTGACGCCCTACGATTTCAATCCGCTCAACATCAATCCGCTCAAGGGCATCATCGAGCGCTTCGTCGACTTCGATGCGCTGCGCGCGTCCGGCGGCCTCAAGCTGTTCATCTCCGCCACCAATGTCTTTACCGGCCGCCTGCGGATCTTTCCGCGCGACAAAGTCACCGCCGAGGTGATCATGGCGTCGGCCTGCCTGCCGATGGTGTTCCAGGCGGTCGAGATCGACGGCATCCCGTATTGGGACGGCGGCTACATGGGCAACCCGGCGATCTTCCCGTTCTTCCGCACCACCGACACGGACGACGTGGTGATCGTCGCGATCAATCCGGTCGAGCGCAGGATGACTCCGCGCACCCAGGCGGAGATCCTCAATCGGATCAACGAGATCACCTTCAACTCCTCGCTGATCGCCGAGTACCGGGCGATCGATTTCGTGACCCGGCTGATCGACCAGGGCAAGCTGGCACGCGGCCAGGGCGCCGGCGAATACCGGCGCATCAACGTGCACCGCATCGCGCTCGAGAGCGCCTTCAAGGAGCTCACCGCCGATACCAAGCTCGATTCCGATTTCGCCTTCTTCGAGCTCTTGCGCGACGGCGGCCAGCGCGCCGGACGGGATTTTCTGAGCAAGCATTTCGACGATCTCGGGGTGCGCAGCACGGTCGACCTGGCGGCGGAGGCGAAGGCCGAGTGGGCGTGCTAGATTTGGGCGCATGGCGGTTCCGATTCCATTGCTGAGCGCCGAGGTCGGAGCAACGTGGCTCGAAATCTGCGTCGCCGACATCACCACGCTCGCGCTCGATGCCATCGTGAACGCGGCGAACGGGTCGCTGCTTGGCGGCGGCGGCGTCGACGGTGCCATCCACCGCGCCGCCGGGCGTCAGTTGCTGACCGAATGCCGCGGCCTCGGCGGCTGCCCGACCGGCTCGGCCAAGATGACAAGCGGCTACGCGCTCGCCGCCAAGCACATCATTCACGCGGTCGGCCCGGTCTGGGCCGGCGGCGACCGCGGCGAGGACGCGCTGCTCGCCTCCTGCTACCGCACCTCGCTGGGGCTCGCCGCGGGTCAAGCTCTGCGCTCGCTCGCATTTCCGGCGATCTCGACCGGCGTCTACGGATTCCCGCCCGAGCGCGCGGCGCGGATCGCGGTCGCGACCGTGCGCGCGGAGGTCGCCGCCGCGCCGCAGGCATTCGAGCGCATCGTGTTCTGCTGCTTCTCGCCAGCGGCCGCCGACCATCACCGCGCTGCATTCGGGGCTTTGGGCGTGATTTCACTCCCGCAGCCCGGATGAAGCAGCGTAACCCGGAAACGGCGGTCCCGCATTGCGCGGAGTTTATCATCGGGCGGCGCTTCGCGCCGACCCGTTGGCTCCATGCGGGCTACAAGTCTAAGATCGCGGCCGCGCCTCAATACGAGCGCGGCAGGTCCAGCACGTGCTCCGCCAGATAGGACAGGATCAGGTTGGTCGAGATCGGGGCCACCTGATAGAGGCGGGTCTCGCGGAACTTGCGCTCGATGTCGAATTCCTCGGCGAAACCGAAGCCGCCATGGGTCTGCACGCAGGTCTCGGCCGCCGCCCAGGAGGCCTCGGCGGCCAAGAGCTTCGCCATATTGGCCTCCGCGCCGCAGTCCCGGGAGGCCTGGTACAGCGCGGCCGCCGTCGCTACCATCAGCTCGGCCGAGCGCATCTGCGCATAGGCGCGCGCGATCGGAAACTGCACGCCCTGGTTCTGCCCGATCGGCCGGCCGAATACCCGGCGCTCCTTGGCATAGGCGACCGCCCGCTCGATGAACCACTTGGCGTCGCCGATGCACTCCGCCGCGATCAAAATGCGCTCGGCGTTCATGCCGGAGAGAATGTAGCGGAAGCCTTCGCCCTCCTCGCCGATCAGGTTCCCGGCCGGCACCCGCAGGTCTTCGAAGAAAATCTCGGTGGTGGCATGGTTCATCATGGTGCGGATCGGATTGATCTGCATGCTGGTGCCCTGCGCTAGCCGCATGTCGATCAGGAACACCGAAAGGCCGTGGGTGCGCGAGCGCGCCGCCTCGCGCGGCGTGGTGCGGGCGATCAGCAGCATGAGGTCGGAATGCTCGGCGCGCGAGGTCCACACCTTCTGGCCGTTGATGATGTAGTGATCGCCTTCGCGCCTGGCCGTGGTGGCGAGGCTCAGCATGTCGGAGCCCGAGGTCGGCTCGGTCACCCCGAAAGCTTGCAGCCGCAGCTCACCGCTGGCGATCAAGGGCAGCCAGCGCGACTTTTGGGCGTCGCTGCCGTGGCGCAGGAGCGTGCCCATGGTGTACATCTGGGCATGGCAGGCGGCCCCGTTGCCGCCGCAGGCGTGGATTTCCTCCAGGATGGCGGCGGCCTCGACCAGCGTGAGACCGCTGCCGCCATAGTCCTCCGGGATCAAGGCGGCCAGATAACCGGCCTCCGTCAGCGCCTTGACGAACTCGGCCGGATAGGCGCGCTCGCGATCTAGCTGCCGCCAATATTCTGCTGGAAACTTCGCGCACAGCGCCCGCACGGCGGCGCGGATTTGCGCGAGGTTGCCGCTGGCGCCGTCAGGGCCGTTGTCCGTCATGGCGTCCGCCTTCCCGGCTCTACCATTACACCGTGAGCTCGCAGCGGCCATTGTTGAGCGCAATCACGTCGCGTTCAACCACGCGGGCCCGGAAGCTGACGAGCGCGCCGTCGCGCCACATCTCGGTGCGGATGGTCTCCCCCGGAAAGACCGGCGCCGAAAACCGGCCGCTGATGGCTTTGAGCCGGCTCGGATCATGCCCGCACAGCGTTCTCAATATGCCGTGGCAGGCGATGCCGAAGCTCGCTAGACCATGCAGGATCGGACGCGGAAAGCCCGCCGCTTGCGCGACCGCGGGATCGGCATGCAGCGGATTGGGGTCGCCGCTCAGCCGATAGATCAGCGCCGCCTCCGGCCGCGTTCCCCGGTCGCAGACGAGATCGGGCGCCCGCTCCGGGAGCGGATGCGGAGCCGGCGCCGTGCGTGCCGGCCCGCCGAAGCCGCCGTCGCCGCGGCACACCGTGGTTTGCGTCACGGTGGCGATCCTCTCGCCGCTCGCCTGATCGATCAGTTCGCGCTGCGAGTACACATGCGCGCCCTTGCCGGCGCCCTTGTCGATGATCTCTATGACGCTCGTGCGGCCGATCACGGTGCCGCGCGGCGCGAGCGGGCGATGCAGCACCAGCCCCTGCTCGCCGGCCACCACCTTGACCCAATCGATGCTGGTATCGAGATCGCGCACCCAGAACCCCGGCCAGCCCAGCACCGCCGCGAAGGTCGGCAGCAGCTTGAGATTCTTTTCGTAGACGAACGGCAGCTCCTGCGCGTCCATCGGGTCGCGGCCGAGCCCGACCCCGAGGGCGTACAGAATGGCGTCCCGCTCCGTATAGGCCTGCGTGACTTCGGGAATTTTCAGGGCGAGGAGCTTGTCGTAGTTGATGGGCATGGCGTCTCTCCTACCTCATCCTGAGGAGCCGCGCGCAGCGATGCGTCTCGAAGGATGGACGCACGGCACGGATCTTCCGCCATCCTTCGAGACGCATCGCTACGCTACGCGACGCTCCTCAGGATGAGGATCGTTGCCTCACACCGGGTCCCACGAGAACACATCGCCTGACCGATCGAGCGGCGTCAGCGAGGGGCCGAAGGCGCCCTTGAGCTGCTGATCGAGGATCTCCGGGGTCCAGCCGTCGGAGCGGTGGAGCGAGCGGATCGGGCGCGGCTGGTTGAACAGGAAAATTTCGTTGTTGCGCACGGCGAACACCTGTCCCGAGATGCCCTCGGCCCGTTCGCAGGCGAGATAGACCACCAGCGGCGCGATCTTCTCCGGCGTCATCTGCTGGAAGCGCTCGACCCGCTGCTTGTCCTCTTCGCTCGTTGCCGGGATCGAATCGATCATGCGGGTCCAGGCGAATGGCGCGATGCAATTGGAGCGCACCTTGAAGCGCTGCATGTCGAGCGCGATGCCGCGCGACAGCCCCATGATGCCGAGCTTCGCCGCCATGTAGTTGGCCTGGCCGAAATTGCCGATCAGGCCCGAGGTCGAGGTCATGTGCACGAAAGCGCCTGCGCTCTGCTCGCGAAAATGCGCCGCGCAGGCGCGGCTCATGTTGAACGCGCCGTGCAGATGCACCGCGATCACGTCCGACCAGTCCGACCAGCTCATCTTGTGGAAGATGACGTCGCGCAGGATGCCGGCATTGTTGACCAGGATGTCGACGCGCCCGAAGGCCGCGAGCGCGGCGCGCACGATCGCATCCCCGTTCTGCGGCTCGGCGATCGAGAGCGTCGAGGCGATCGCCTCGCCGCCGGCCTTGCGGATTTCATCGACCACGGCCTGCGCCGGCTGCGCGTCGGTGCCGGCGCCCTGCAGGCTCGCCCCGACGTCGCAGACCGCGACCCGCGCGCCCTCCTGCGCCAGCAGCAGCGCGACGGCGCGGCCGATGCCGCGGCCCGCACCGGTGACGATGGCGACCTTGCCGGCGACGATTCCAACGGCCATCTATTTCCCCCAAACCTCCTGCGCCACCTCGACGATCATGCCGAGCTTGGCCCACTGCTCGTCCTCGCCCAGCACGTTGCCCTCCTCGGTCGAGGCAAAGCCGCATTGCGGCGACAGGCAGAGCTGCTCCAGACCGACGAACTCGCTCGCCTGCTCGATGCGCCGCTTGATGGTGTCCTTGGATTCGAGCATGCCGCTCTTGGAGGTGACCAGCCCGAGCACCACCGCCTTGTTGCCGGGAACCAGCCGCAGTGGCTTGAAGCCGCCGGCACGCTCGCTGTCGTACTCCATGAAATAGCCGTGCACCTTGATGGTGTTGAACAGGATTTCGGCGACCGGGTCGTAGCCGCCGCTGGCCACGAAGCTGGAGCGGAAATTGCCGCGGCAAAGATGCATGGTGATGGTCATGTCGGAGGGAATGTCGCTGATCGCCGCGTTGATCATCTCGGCATAGATCATCGGCAGCTTGTCCGGATCGTCGCCACGCGCCGCCACCTGCGCCCGCAACGCCGGATCGCACAGATAGGCCAGGTTGACCTCGTCGAGCTGCAGGTAGCGGCAACCGGCATCCGCGAAGGCGCGCACCACCTTGCGGTAGCTCTCGCCGAGGTCGCGGTAGAAATCCTCCATCGCCGGATAGATCGATTCCGGCACCGCGTCGCGGCCGTAGCGGAAATGCAGGGTCGAGGGCGACGGAATGGTCACCTTGGGCATGACCTTGGCGTGCGCGGCCACGAACTTGAAATGCTCGATCATCGGGTGGCCATGAAAGGCGCCGAGCCTGTGCTTGAGCCGCAGCAGGATGGGCCGCGGCTGCGGCCCCTTGAACAGCATCTTGCGCTCGCCGTAGTAGGACTCGACGCCGTCGAGCCCGACCAGGAAATCGGTCTGCCAGGAAGCCCGGCGGAACTCGCCGTCGGTGACGGACTCGAGCCCGACCGCCTCCTGCTTGCCGATCACCGCCGCGATCTCGCGATCCTCGATGGCGGTGAGCTCGTCGGCGCCGATCTCGCCGCGCTCGCGCCTGGCGCGCGCCTCCTTGAGCGCGGCAGGCCGCAGCAAGCTGCCCACGTGATCGGCGCGAAACGGAGGTTTTCTACGTTGCATGGGGGTTGCCCTGGTTCAAACGTTATGGGGGGCGGACAATCGATTCACCCCTGAGGTCGTCCCTGCGAAAGCAGGGACCCATGCGCCGTGCCCTCTCGATCGGCTGCCATAGCACGTCGAGGACGGGCGTAAACGCCCTGACGGTATGGGTCCCGGCTCTTTGGCCGGGACGACGTAAGCCCTGTGTGGATACTACCCCCACACCTCTTGGGCCAGCTCCACGATCATGCGCAGCTTCGCCCATTGCTGCTCCTCAGCCAGGATATTGCCTTCCTCGGTGGAAGCGAAGCCGCATTGCGGCGACAGGCAGCACTGCGCGAGGTCGACGTAACGGGTGGCCTCCTCGAGGCGACGCTTAATGGCATCCTTGCTCTCCAGCGTGCCGCTCTTGGAGGTGACGAGGCCGAGCACCACCGCCTTGTCGCCTTTGGGCAGGAACCGCAGCGGCTCGAAACCGCCGGCGCGGTCGGTGTCGTATTCGAGGAAGTAGCCGTCGTAGTCCAAGCCGCCCAGGAGCCGTTCGGCGACCGGCTCGTAGCCGCCCTCCGACACCCAGGTGGAGCGGAAATTGCCGCGGCACACATGGGTGGTGACGGTCATGTCGGCGGGCTTGCCGGCGAGCGCCGCATTGATGACGCCTTGATAGATCTTCGGCAGGTCGTCCACCCACGGCATGCGCTCGCGCGCTGCCTTCATCTCGTCGGGCGAGCACAGATAGGCCCAGACCGTATCGTCGAACTGCAGATAACGGCAGCCGGCATCATAGAACGCCTTTACCGCCTTCTTGTAGGTCTGCCCGAGATCGTCGAAGAAGCCGTCCATGTCCGGATAGATCCGCTTGGGGATGCCGTCCTTGGGGATGCGGAAGTGCAGCACCGGCGGCGCCGGAATGCACATTTTCGGCGTCACCCGGGTATGGGCTTGCAAGTACCGGAAATGATCCAGCATCGGATGGTCGGCCGGGAAGTCGAGCTTGCCGACGACATGCACGGACTCGGGTTTGGTCTCGACGCCGTGGAACTTGATGCCGTGATCCAGCATGAGCTTCTCGCAGCCGGTCAGTCCCCAGAAGAAATCGAGATGCCACCAGGAGCGGCGGTATTCGCCGTCGGTCGCGAGCTTGAGGCCGACCTCCTCCTGCTTCTTGATGATCTTTGCGATCTCGCTGTCCTCGACCTCGCGCAGCTGATCAGACGTGATCGCGCCCTGCTCGCGCCTGGCGCGCGCGTTCTTGATCGGGACGGAGCGCAGCAGGCTGCCGACCTCGTCGGCGCGGAACGGCGGCCTCCTTCGTTGCATGCTCGCAGTCATGGGGCTCTCCCTGGTGCTCTGATTTTTGTCATCGGTAGCGCGGAACGGGGCGCGTGCAAAGCGCGGACGGGGCAAACCGGAGGTGCAAATTTCGCCTCTTGCGAACCCAAGGCCGGCGCAACCTCCTGGCCGGGATCTTGCATTGTGTCACCCTGTGAACATGTCACCCTGTGAGCCGCCTTTTGACGCGTTCCGGGTTCAGACTATATCCTGCCCTCGTGGGAGTGCAGGCGTGATGAAACTCTGCTTTGCGGCGACTTTGCTGCTGGGCTTGGCCGCTGCCGCCCTGCCGGCCCGGGCGGCCGACGGCGACAGCAAGCCCGGCACGCGGCCGAGCCCGAGCGACTGGGCCGATCTCGCCAAGCTGCCGGACTGGGGCGACATCTGGATTCCTAAAATCTCCGACCAGGACGCCCAGGCGAAAACCAATCCGCCGCCCTGGAACGCCAAGGCGGCCGCCACGGTCGCGCACCAGTTCACCGAGGAGCGGGCCGGCCGGCCCACCCCGCTGTTCGTGAACTGCCTGCCCGAAGGCATGCCGTCCGGAATGCTGGTCACCCACAATGCGATCGAGTTCGCGTTCACGCCCGGCCGGGTCACGATCCTGGGCGAGTTCGGACGGCAACCGGCTGCGACGCATCTACACCGACGGCCGCTCCCACCCCGAGGATCCCGACCCCACCTTCCACGGCCACTCGATCGGCCATTGGGAAGGCGACACGCTGGTGGTGGATACCGTCGGGGTGCTGCCGCAAGTCTATCTCGCCATCAGCGAGGCCGAGGGCGTGCCCAACAACGGCGACATGCACATCACCGAGCGCATTCATCTGCAGACCCCCGACATCATGCTCGACGATCTCGAGATCACCGCCCCGAAGATCTTGACCGCACCGTGGAAGACCACGCGGGTTTTCCTGCGGCGAAGCGGGCAGAAATTCGACATCGTCGAGGGGGTTTACTTGCAGGGGCTCTATTCCGAGCGCATCGACCAGAATGGCGACGCGGTGTTCGTGCCGATCCCGCATCAGGTCGGCGGCAACCTTGTGGCGCCGCGCTAGACCTCTCCACGCGGTCGTCCCTGCGAAAGCAGGGACCCATACGCCGTGTCCCCTCGATCAGCTGCGGCGTATGGGTCCCGGCTCTTCCGCCGGGACGACGGTACGCGCCTGTCTCGACTTTCGCGGGGACGAGCGGGCGAGAATGTTGCCCTACGCGTGCGCCTTGCGCCCCGGGTCGATGATCTGCTCGAGCTTGCCCAGCACCCGCATGCACGGCAGCACCTGCTCCAGGCTGGCATTGGGGGCGCGCTTCTCGCTGATGGCGGCGATGAACTCGCGGTCCTCGAGCTCGATGCCGTCCATCGAGACGTCGACCTTGGAGACGTCGATCTTGTTGTCCTTGCCGTCGCTGAGATCGTCGTAGAACGCCTTGTAGGTGCCGTTGTCGCATATGTAGCGGAAGAACGAGCCGAGCGGGCCGTCATTGTTGAACGACAGCGACAGCGTGAGCATGGCGCCGGACGGCACCTTGGCGACGATGCCCATGTCCATGGCGATGTTGAGCTGCGGATGGATCGGGCCCTGCACCGCGTAGCAATCCGAGATGGTCTCGCCGGCCTGGTACTGGAACAGGTCGATGGTGTGGGCGGCGTGGTGCCAGAGCAGGTGGTCGGTCCAGCTGCGCGCGTTGCCGGCGGCGTTGATATTCTTGCGGCGGAAGAAGTAGGTCTGCACATCCATCTGCTGGATCTTGAGCTCGCCCTTCTGGATCCGCTTGTGCACCCATTGGTGGCTGGGATTAAAGCGGCGGACGTGGCCCCCCATGGCGATGACGCCGGTCTCCTTGGCGATCTTCACCAGGTTCTCGGCGTCCTCGACGCTGTCGGTGACCGGGATCTCGACCAGCACGTGCTTGCCGGCCCGCATCACCTGCTCGCCCTGCCGGAAGTGCATCTTGGTCGGGGTGGTGAGGATCACCGCATCGGCCCGCTTGATGCCCTCGGCGAGATCGCCGGTGTGGTGGGGGACGCCGTATTTCTTGGCGACCTGCGCGGTTGCGTCCTGATTGCCGCCGACCAGCGAGGTCACCTCCACGCCCGGGATGCGCTTGAGCGCGTCGAGATGCTTTTGGCCAAAGGCGCCCTGGCCGGCAACGCAGATCTTCATCGTTTTCCCCTACGCACGTTACGGTGATTGGCGCGCGCCGCTGCGCGCTTGGTCTTGCCGGTAGCCAATCTCTTGGCGGCTGCCGGCCGCTTTCGGACTGCCGGTTTCTTGCCCTTGGCGGCGCGCCGCTTGTTCTCCAGGATGATGTGGCCGACCGCGGTGTTGGAGGCCGGCACGGTGTAGAAGCGGTAGATCTCCTCGATGTCGTCGTCGAGCGCGCCGCGCATGATCAGCCACATCACCATCTCGATGCCCTCTGCGCCGGCCTCGCGCATGAACTCGAGATGCTGGATGCGGGTGAGCTTCTTGGGATCCCGGGTGAGGTTGTCGAGGAACGCCTTGTCGAACTTGCTGTTGATCAGGCCGGCGCGCGGGCCGCTGATCTGGTGCGACATGCCGCCGGTGCCGAAGATGACGACCCGAAGGTCCTCCGGGTAGGATTCCACCGCCTTGCGGATCGCCTTGCCGAGCATGTAGCAGCGATGCGCGGTCGGCGGCGGGTAGAGCACCACGTTGACGGCGAGCGGAATGACCGGGCACGGCCACTCCTTGGGCGAGCCGAACAACAGGTTCATCGGCACGGTGAGCCCGTGATCGACCTCCATCTTGTTGACGATGGTGAGATCGAACTCGTCGAGAATGACCGACTGGGCGATGTGGGCGGCGAGCTCGGGATGGCCCTGCACCACCGGCACCGGCCGCGGGCCCCAGCCCTCGTCGGCGGGCGGGAACTCGGCCGCGCAGCCGAGCGCGAAGGTTGGCACGATCTCGACCGAGAAGGCGGAGGCGTGGTCGTTGTAGACCACGATGGCGACGTCGGGCTTGGCGTTCGCCATCCATTGCTTGGATTTCTCGAAGCCGGCGAACACCCGCTGCCAGTACGGCTCCTCGGTCTGCTTGTTGTCGATGGCGGCGCCGATCGCCGGCACATGCGACGACGCCACTCCGGCGATGATCCTAGCCACGTTTCGACCTCGCTTTGCTGCCCGGCTTCGATTTCGCTTTCGCTTTGGCCGCCGCTTTGGCCGCCTTGACGGGTTTCGCCTTGCCCGACTTGCTGCGGTTGCCTTCGACCGAGCGGCCGCCGGCGAGCATCATGGCGGCGTAATCCTCCTGGGTGGACCCGGTCATGACGGCCGCGAGATGGCGGAACGAGTGGCCGTCGGTCGCGCCCAGCTTGGCGGTGAAATAGATGTTGCCGCCCAGCTCCAGCATGCGGTTGTAGTCGCGATCGAGGATGGCTTGCGTCTGCTGCGGCGTCAGCGGGAACTTCTTCAGGTAAGCCGCCTCGTTCGCCTTGAACTCCCGGCGGTTCGCGTCCTTCATCAGTGACATGCAGAACATGTTGATGCCGTAACCCTGGCGCGACTTCTCCGCGTCGAACACGAAGGTCCCCGGAATGTCGTCGTAATCGTGTGGCTCGCGGGCCATCGGCTCATCTCCCTCACGCGGCCGCCGGGACGGGGCCGACCCGCCGTGCCGAATACGTCACTGCGGACGGGCGCGGACCTGACATATATAACGCGACGAACCTTTGCAATGCAGCGGCCGCCGGCGGCAAGCTCATGTTCGCAACGAAGCCCACAGAAATAGAATCGTTGTAAGCACACCGAGCGCGGTGCGCCCGGCATGCAACCATCCCCATTTCTCGATCAGCGCCCGGCTGCGCGGGCCGGCTTCGGCCGGGTCCATTGCCATCAGCGCGTTGTTGGTCGGCAGGATGATGAGCAGCGTGTAGGGCCAATTGGCAAAGAGCGTCACGGCGCCGAGAAGCCAGCGCCAATCGCCGGTCTGCCACCAGGCGATCGCGCCTAACGCGGTTCCGATCAGCGCCAGCGGCGCCTGCATGGCGGCGCCGCGCTTATAGGACGGCTTCCATTCGATCAGCAGCGCCCGATCGTCGAGACCGAGGCGGGCGGGCTGCTCGCAGGCGCCGACGTAGGCGGCTGCGCCCGCGAAGACGGCAGCGATCGTCAATGCGAGCTGACCGGTCAGCATTGTCATGTCCAATAAAGCCGCATCGGATTGTCGACCAGGAGCGCCTGCTGCAGGGCCGCGGTCGGCGCGATCCTGGGAATGTAGTCCACCAGCTGCCCGTCGTCAGGAGCCACTTTCTTCATGTTGGGGTGCGGCCAGTCGGTGCCCCAGATGACGCGGTCGGAGAAGCGCTCCACCAGGGCGCGCCCGAACGGCACCACGTCGTCATAGGGAGGGCCGGCGAGCGACATGCGCTCCGGGCAGGTAGCCTTGACCCAGAAATTGCGGTGCTTCTCCATCAACCGCAGGAAGCGCTGGTTCTCCGGATGATCGACGCCCTTCTTCACGTCCGGCGTACCCATGTGATCGACCACCACCGTGGCGGGAAGCGAGGTGAAGAAATCCTCGAACTCGGGCAGGTCCGGCATCTCGAAATAGATCACGATGTGCCAGCCGAGCGGCGCTACCCGGGCGGCGATCCGCTCCAGCACGTCGCGCGGGGTGGAATCGACCAGCCGCTTGACGAAGTTGAAGCGCACGCCCTTGACGCCGGCGCGGTCCATGCTCCAGAGCTCGGCGTCGGTGACCTCCTCGCCCACGAAGGCGACCCCCTTGGCTTTGTTGTCGGAGGATTGGAGCGCATCGATCAGCGCCCGGTTGTCCTTGCTGTGGCAAGAGGCCTGCACGATCACGTTCTTGTCGAGGCCGAGAAAGTCGCGCAGCGCGAACAGCTTTTCCTTGGGCGCGTCGCACGGCGTATATTTGCGCTCCGGCGCGTAGGGAAATTTGCTCTCCGGGCCGAACACATGACAGTGGGCGTCGACCGCGCCCGCGGGCGGCTTGAAGCGCGGCTTCGACGGATTGGGGTGGAAGCAGACCCAGTTGGCGTCCATGGCGTAACGAACCTCGTTGATCAATTGACGCGGGCGAGCGCGAGCGAGACCCCCTGCCCCACGCCCACGCACATGGTGGCGAGCGCGAGCTTGCCGTCGCGCTGCGTCAGCCCGTGCGCCGCGGTCAGGGCGAGCCGGGCGCCCGACATGCCGAGCGGATGGCCGAGCGCGATGGCGCCGCCGTAGGGATTGACGTGCTCGGCATCGTCGGCGACGCCGAGCTGCCGCAGGCAGGCGAGCCCTTGCGACGCAAACGCTTCATTGAGCTCGATCAGGTCGAAGTCGCCGATCTCGAGCGACAAGAGCGCCATCAGCTTGCGGGTGGCCGGCACCGGGCCGATGCCCATGACCCGCGGCGGCACTCCGGCCGACGCCATCCCGAGCACACGCGCACGCGGCGTGAGGCCATGGCGTGTGATGGCGGCGTCGGAAGCGAGAATCATGGCGGCGGCGCCGTCGTTGATGCCCGACGCATTGCCGGCCGTCACCGTCCCGGGATCGCGCACGATCGGCTTGAGCCGGGCGAGCCCCTCGAGCGTGGTGTCGGGACGCGGGTGCTCGTCGGTATCGACCGTGACGGTCCCGCCCTTGCCCTTGATCTCGACCGGCACGATCTCGGCCGCGAAGTAGCCCGCGGCTGCCGCCGCGCGGGCGCGCTGCTGCGAGCGCAACGCAAAAGCGTCCTGATCGGCGCGCGAGACCTGGTAATCCTGCGCCACGTTCTCGGCGGTTTCCGGCATGGCATCGACGCCGTATTGCGCCTTCATCAGCGGATTGATGAAGCGCCAGCCGAGCGTGGTGTCCTGCAGCTCGGCCGCGCGCTGGAACGGCTCGGCCGCCTTGCCGGTCACGAACGGGGCCCGGGTCATGGATTCGACCCCGCCCGCGATCGCCAGCTCGATCTCGCCTGAGCGGATCGCGCGCGCCGCGTCGCCGACCGCGTTGAGGCCGGAGCCGCAGAGACGATTGACGGTGACGCCCGGCACCCGCTCCGGCAATCCGGCCAGCAGCAGCGCCATGCGGGCGACGTTGCGGTTGTCCTCGCCGGCCTGGTTGGCGCAACCCAGCACCACCTCGTCGAGGGCTCCCCAATCGACCTTGGGGTTGCGCCCCATCAGGGCCCGCAGCGGGATCGCGGCCAGATCGTCGGCGCGGATGCGGGCGAGCGCTCCCCCGTAGCGCCCGATCGGGGTGCGCACCGCATCGCACAGGAACACATCGCGCTGGCCGCTCATGGCGTGATCCTTCCCCCCTCCTTTGCCTCCCCGGCAAGCGGGAGAGGGCTTGGGTCGAGGGCCTGGCCATGGGCGTGCGCGGTGCGGGCATGCAGCTCGCGCAAGGCCTCGAGCTCGCGGGCGGTGGGGGGCTGGGTTTCGGCGACCTGCCGGGCGTAGCGCACCGGCCAACCGGTGTTATCGGCGATCTGTGCCCGGGTGACGCCCGGATGGATGGCAGTGACGGTCATCTCGCGGCTCACCGGATCGGGTTCGAAGATACAGAGATCGGTGACGAGCCTGGTCGGGCCCTTGGTGCGCAAGCCGAGCCGCGCCCGATGCTCGCCGCCCTCGCCATGCCCCAGCGAGGTGATGAAGTCGAGCCGGTCGACGAAGTTTCGTTTCGACTGGCTCATGATGATGAAAATCTCGCCGCAGCAGGTGCCGATCTCGGGCGCCCCGCCGCCTCCCGGCAGCCGGGTGCGCGGCTTGTCATAGGGGCCGATTACGGTGGTGTTGATATTGGCGAAGCGGTCGATCTGGGCGCCACCCAGGAAACCGACCGTCATGCGGCCGCCCTGCAGCCAATAGCGGAACATCTCCGCCACCGGGACGGTAGTGAGCGCGGTCTCGCACAACTCCCCGTCGCCGATCGAGAGCGGCAGCACCGCGGGCCTGGCACCGAGCGGACCGGACTCGTAGATGAGCGTGAGATCGGGCGTGTGGGTCAAGCGGGCCAGGTTGGCGGCGGCCGACGGCAGCCCGATACCGACGAAGCAAACATCGGAATTGCGCAACGCACGCGCCGCCGCGATGGTCATCATCTCGCTCGCCCGGTAGGCTTCCGGCATCCGTGTTTCCTGCGCGGGTTCTAAACGGCGGCGGGCCGGCGCCGGCGGGCGTACTGGGCGAAGACCTCGGGACCGCGGTCGAGCACGTTCTGCTTCATCCAGTGGAGAAAGCCGGCGCGGTCGCGCGCGATCGGCTCCCAGTCGATGTAGAAGGCATTGTCGCGCGCATAGTAGCCTTGCGCATAGGACGGATAGGCCCCGCCCGGCACCACCGCAATGGCGCTCACCGTCCAGCTCGGCAGGATCACGGCATTGAGGTTGCGGGGCCCGAAATCCTCGACGATCTCCTCGACCGTCACGATCGAGCGCTTCGACGCCAGCACCGCCTCCTTCTGCACCCCCACGATGCCCTCGAGCAGCACGTTGCCGGCGCGGTCGGCGCGCAGCGCGTGGATGACGGCGACGTCGGGGCGATGGGCCGGCACCGCCGCGAGCTCCTCGCCGGTGAACGGGCAGGTGATACGCTTGATCCTGGGATTGACCTTGGGCAGGTCGACCCCGATGTAGCCGCGGAAGATCGCGCATGGCAGGCCGGCGGCGCCCGCCTCGTAGGCATTGGCCATGGCGGCGTGGGAATGCTCCTCGATCTCGATCGGGTTGGGCCAGCCGTTCTCGACCGCGTCGCGCAGGCGGAACAGCGAGCCGACGCCGGGGTTGCCGCCCCAGGAAAACACCAGCTTGGCGACGCAGCCCATGCCGATGAGCTGGTCGTAGATCAGGTCCGGCGTCATGCGGATGAGGGTGAGCCGACGCTTGCGCTGGCGAATGATCTCGTGACCGGCCGCATGGGGGATGAGGTGGGTGAACCCCTCCATGGCCACGCTGTCGCCGTCCCGGATGGTCTCGGCCACCGCCTCGGCGAGCGATAGAAAGCGCGACATGGTCCCCTCGAATATCTGTAGCTTCGCTCGCGATAGTTATTTACGGGGCGTGCCCGCTACGGTCAAATGGCGGGCCGGGATGGGGAGCTGAAATGCCGAGCAATACGCGCACGGTGCGCATCGAATGGGGCGATTGCGACCCGGCCGGCATCGTGTTCTATCCGCGCTATTTCGCCATGTTCGATCACTCGACCACCTTGCTGATCGAGCGGACGCTGGGCATGAGCAAGCATCAGCTGCAGGAGGCCCACGGGTTCGCCGGCTATCCGATGGTGGAGAGCCGGGCGCGCTTCCTGCTGCCGACCCGGTTCGGCGACGACGTGGCGATCGAGACCAGCATCGCGGACGTGCGCCGCTCGAGCTTCGACCTCACCCACCGCCTGAGCCTTTCCGGCGCGCTCGCGGTCGAGGGCTTCGAGACCCGGGTATGGACGGTGCGCGATCCGGCCAAGCCGGGCGGCCTCAAGGCCAAGCCGATCCCGCAGGACCTCGTGGCGCGGCTCGCCGCACGCTGACGCAACACGGCGCGACGCCGCGATGGACAGCCCGCGGCCGAAGCGCTAACAACTTTCCGTCGCCCGCGACCACGCCCAATTCTGCTTAATCCTGCCAATCGGCGCTCTGAAGCAAGCCGACAAGCAAATAACCGGAGGACCGCCCATGCGCATCGACGCGTACACGCATTTCTTTCCCAAGAAGTTCTTCGACCGGATGCTGGAGAGGGCCGGCGATCACAAGGACATGGGCAAACGGGTGCGGTCGCTGCCGGCGCTCTATGATCTCGATCATCGCATGAAGATCGTGGACGGGCATCCCGACTATGCGCAAATCCTTTCCTACCCGCAGCCGCCACTCGAAGCTCTTACCAAGCTGGGCGAGGTCGACGAGTTGGCGCGAATGATCAATGACGGCTTCGTCGAGATTTGCGACAAGCACCGCGATCATTTCCCCGGCTTCGTGGCGCAGGTTTCGCTCGCCTCTCCCGATGCGGGCGCGCGCGAGGCGGAGCGGGCCATCAAGGAGCTGGGCGCGCTCGGCGTGCAGATCTACTCCAACGTGGCCGGCAAGCCGATCGACCTGCCCGAATACGCGCCATTCTGGAAGAAGATGAACGAGCTCGGCAAGCCGGTCTGGATTCATCCGGCGCGCGGCGCCGAAACGCCCGACTATCCGTTGGCCGAGAAGAAGTCGCTTTACGAAATCTGGTGGACCCTGGGCTGGTCGTACGAGACCGGCTGCGCCATGGCGCGCTTGGTGATGTCGAGGATCATCGACAACCATCCGAACCTGAAGCTCATCGTCCACCACTTCGGCGGCATCATCCCGATGCTGGAAGGCCGCTTGGGGCCGGGCTGGGACGTGCTCGGCTCTCGCACCTCGGATGAGGACTACGTCTCATTGCGCAAGAGCCTGAAGAAACGCCCACTCGATTATTTCAAGCAGGATTTCTACGCCGACACCGCCGTCTTCGGCGGCGTGCCGGCGACCAAATGCGGGCTCGAGTTCTATCCGCAGGACAAGGTGATTTTCGCCTCCGATTGCCCGTTTGATCCGGAGGGCGGCACGATGTATCCGCGGCTGACCTTGCAGATCCTCGACTCGCTCAACCTGCCGAAGGCGCAGCGCGAGGCGATGGATTACAAGAACCTCGAAAGGATCACCGGCGTGAAGCTGGTGAAGTGAACGCCACCCGTCTCAGCTACGGAGCGCCACGATGCGCATCTCCCTTCGGGTCACGCTCGTTGCCTTGCTGGTGAGCCTGCCGGCGGCGCTCGCGGCAGCGGCGGAGGTTCAGGTGCTCGCGCCCGGCGGCGCGGCGCCGGGCGTGCGGGCGCTCGCCGCCGAGTACAATAAGCAAGGTGGGGTGCAGATCGTCGTCTCCTCCATCCGGCCCGCTTTGGTTCGCCAGAAGATTTTCGCGGGCGAGCAACTCGACGTGGTCGTGCAGGCGGTACCGGCGATGGCGGAGGCGGAGCAGGCCGGCTTGTTGCAAGCCGGAAGCCGCATGGGGCTTGCTCGTGGCGGCATCGGGGTCATTGTGCGCAAAGGCGCGGTCGTGCCGGACGTATCCACGGTCGAGGGCTTCCGGCGCGCGATGCTCGCCGCCAACAAGGTGATCGTGGGCGAGATCGCCCAGGCCAATGGCGCCGGGCCGGCCATCTTGCGCATTCTGGAGGGCGCTGGCGTTCTCGATGCCGTCAAGCCGAAATGGCAGGAGGCCGACATCGGTCCCGGCAATGAATTGATTGCCAAGGGCGAGGCCGACATTGGCCTGTTCAACCTCGTGGCCGTTCCCTACGAGGTCGGCGTTGTCCTGGCCGGACCGGTGCCACAGCCGCTGCAACTCTACACCTCGTATGAGGGCGCCGTGGTCGCCAAGGCGGCTGCCCCGGACGCGGGCGCGGCGTTCGTCCGGTTCATGGCGAGCGACCAGGCGCGCGCCATCTGGACGGCGAAACTGTTCGAGCCGCTGCCGGCGCGCTAGCCCGACTGGCACGCGCACCAAGGGACAGCTCACGACCAATCAAAAATGCATGGCCAGGGTGGCCCGCCAATTGCCGCCCGAAAACAGCCGTTTGCGCAAGGTCCGTTATCGCTCGGCGCCGCCGTCGAGTGCACAGCGGCAACGATCCCGCTGACTTCGCCTTCGCTACGCCGTCTGATGTTGCTTCAGGAAAGCGCGTGCGCGGTTGATGGTGCGGGCCTTCAGGTCCGCCGGCTCTTTCCAGGGAAACACCGTGATCTCGGCATTTGGCGCCAGCGAGGCGATGTCGATGGAGACTTGAAGCGGATGCGCGACGATGTCGTCGGGCAGCACCAGCATCGGCGTCTGGCAGGATTTCGCGAAGTCGCGCGACACGCTGTACACGAAGTCGGGCCGCACGCGGTAAAGGTTGTGCAGATACTGCTCGATAGTCGCCATCGACACGTCAGGCCGGCGCTCGAGGAACTCCTTGGCCCAGACGTCCCTGCCGGACTCGTACATATAATCCGCCTTATCCGGGCGGTGTCCGACCGGCTGGCTCAGGATCGCCGCGATGACGCGCTGCGGGGCGCGCTCCATCAGCTTCAGCGCGAACGGGCCGCCGATGCAATTGCCGAAGAAAAAGAACTGGCGGATGCCGAGATGGTCCATCACGCCGAGCTGGTCGTCGGCGAAGGCGTCCCACGGATTGTCGACCGGGATCGGGCCGGTGGACTCGCCGTTGGTGGCGTTGCGCTGGTCCATGGTGATCACGCGAAAATCGTTCTTGAATTCCTCCATGGTGTTGATCACCGCGGTCGGCCAGTTGCTCATGCGCGAGTTCAAGCCGCCGCCGGGCGTCGCCAGCAGCGGGAAGCCTGAGCCGATCTCGGCGTAGCGGATGCGGACATTGCCCTTCTCGTAGAATCCGACCTTGAGACCCGCCGGCAAGCCCTGCGGCACTGCTGCCTGCGGCGCTTGCGCGAACACCTGCGGCGCGGTAGTTGCCGCGGCTGCGGCAGCAGCGATTGAAAGAACGGTGCGTCGGCTCGAATCGATCATCGGTTACCTCCCTTGTCGTTGTCGCGGCCCATACGTGCGTCCGATGGCGCCCGGCACTCAGGCCGTTGCGGCGGTTCAAGGAATTTTGAGCGCTGCTTCGTTGTACCACAGACCAAGCCAGCTGGCCGCGGCAATCGTGGCCGGCATCGCCGATCCGAATTTCAAGGCGCGGCGGCTTGTGCGCTCGGTGTTGAGGCTAACCCGCCAACCTCGGGTGAATTCGGCCAATTCATCGCCCATGCGATTGCGAAGTGGGCAAAAGTGATCAAATTGCCAACATCAAGCCGCAGTTATCCCAGCCAACGTTTCGTAACGTCCAATGAGCGAACCTCGCGGTGCAATGTCGCCTTCGGGTCAGACTCAAGTGGGGCTCAACGCCGAGCTGCCAAGTCAGGGCGTAGGGATCGTCCGTACGGAAAGATGGTCGGATGCGGGACGGGCGTGGTGCAGCGAGTAAAGGCGCAGCTGACGGAGGGCCGAGGCAAGTAAGTATCTTCGCCGTTCATACCGGCAATCTGTTATCCTTGAACGTGAATCCCTCTTGTCAGTGGCTCGGCAGGACGCAAACCATGCGTACATTCGCACTCGCTTTGACGTTCTTCAGTCTCGCTGCGGCGGCGGCTGCGGCAGACTTCTACAAGTTGAAGAAGACCGCCACGGCCTCCAAAGAGCTGAGGCTGCACGGGTACACCCACACTGACGGTACCTGCGAAAGCAAGGAGCCGCCCCCTGAAATCGAATTGAGCATTCCTCCGATGGGTGGGACCGCTTGCATACGGCCAGGCATGGTTCGTATGCAATATGTGTGGTCAGACAAGATTCAGCACTGCATCGGAAAGAGGACTAGTGGCGTCTTCGTCATCTATATTCCTTTTGGAGGCTTTACCGGCCTCGACACCATGCAATATATCGTCAGAGTACAACCGTCGCAGACCAGGACGTATGAGGCCGAGATCACGGTAGAAGCCGGCCAGGCAACAGCAGCTGGCGCTAGCTCCCCACTGTCAGAATTGCAGAAGGCGGGCGCTATGCCCACATGTCCTGCGTTAGTTTCCTAACACTGACATCAGTGGGGGCAGCCACCAACACCGACCACCTATGGCGGCTTCAGGTCCAACTCGGTGATCGCGGGCTCAAGTCCGGCGCCGGTCCACGGCGCAAGAAAACCAGCTGCGGGCTTTCCAGGCCACAAAACAAAATCGATCCCGAGACGTACCGCGTCAGTTTTAATTTCCAGAATCCACTGATTTGGGCGGACAGCGTGGCGTTCATCCCACCAGGGGGATTTCGTCGGCCCGCAGAGCCACGACCTCTGCGATCTTCTCCTTCAGATCATGCGCCTTGAAAGGCTTGCTGAGATATCCGTCGGCGCCCGACAGCCAAGAGACGTCGGCATCGCCCTTGGCCGTGATCATGATGACGAGCGTGCCGGAATTCATCGGGTCCTGGCGCATTTGCCGAATGAATTCCGTCCCGTTCATGGGGCGCATGTCCCAGTCGGAAAGAACCAAGCCGTATTTCTTCCCGCGAAGCTTCTCCAGCGCGGAAGTGCCGTCATTGACCTGGTCGATGTCGGTGTAGCCGATCGCCTGCACGAGATTCGAGATGATCGTCGTCATAGTGCGCGAAGTCGTCGACGACGAGCACCGGGGTTGAGAGGTCCATGATCAATTCCCTCTTCCGCAGGAAGGCGGCGGCTGCCGTGTCATACCTCATGAAAGGTTTACCAATTCGTAAGGAACGGTTGCAGCTCTTGCCTGTAAATCGTGAAGCTCGGAGGGGAGGCCCGCTTCGTCATCGCTCCGACATTTCAAATAACAATGAGAAATTACAAACAACAATAATGCAACCCGGCGGCCGGCACCAATCGCCGGCTTCATTTTTCTCCGCGCGCTGATTTGTACGCCCCTTCGACGGCGCGGGGCAATCGCCAAGGCATTCCTCGTTCCGCTGGCGGGGAGCGGGCAGCGGGCGGGGGTCCGCTGAAGGGGCGCTTCCACGGGCGCGGCGAGGCCCCTCATCCCGACCTTCTCCACCGCCCGCCGCAGACGGGCGTAAAACGCCCTGAAGGAGCACGCCTAAGCGCGGGGAATGTCAGCGCTCCACATCGCTGTGGGCCAATCGCCCGCGCCGCATGAATCCGCGCGCCGCATCTGCTAGCGTGCCGGCCATGGACATCGCCCGAGCCACGCCCCCTTCCGACCTCAGCGCTCCAGCCGAACCGGCCGGCGGGGCCACGCCCGACGACCTCGGGCGCATCACCCCGATGATGGAGCAGTATACCGAGATCAAGGCGGCGCATCCGGGCTGCCTCTTGTTCTACCGGATGGGGGATTTCTACGAGCTGTTCTTCGAGGATGCGGAGATCGCCTCGCGCGCGCTCGGCATCGTGCTCACCAAGCGCGGCAAGCACCTGGGCCGCGACATCCCGATGTGCGGGGTGCCGATCGAGCGGTCGGAGGAATATCTGCACCGGCTGATCGCGCGCGGCCACCGGGTCGCGGTCTGCGAGCAGACCGAGGATCCGGCCGAGGCCAAGAAGCGCGGCAACAAGAGCGTGGTGCGGCGCGACGTGGTGCGGCTGGTCACGCCTGGCACGCTCACCGAGGACACGCTGCTCGAGGCGCGCGAGAACAACTATCTGATGGCGATCGTGCGCGCGCGGGCCTCCGGCGAGGAGGCGGGCCGGTTCGCGACCTCCTGGATCGACATCTCGACCGGCGAGTTCCGCATCGCCGAATGCGATCGGCTCGGCCTCAATGCCGAGATCGCACGGCTCGAGCCGGGCGAGATCATCGTGTCGGATGCGCTCTACGGCGATGCCGAGCTCGCGCCTTATCTGCGGGCGCTGCCGGCAGTGACGCCGCTGCCGCGCGACGTGTTCGACGGCGCCACCGCCGAGCGCCGGCTCGCCAGCTACTTCGCGGTCTCGACCACGCAGGCGTTCGGGGCGTTGAGCCGGCTCGAGCTGACCGCGGCGGCCGCCTGCATCTCCTATGTGGAGCGCACCCAGCTCGGCCGGCGCCCGCCGCTGTCGCCGCCGGTGCGCGAGCGCGAGGGCGCGACGCTCGCCATCGACCAGGCGACCCGGGTCAATCTCGAGCTGGTGCGGGCGCTCTCGGGCGAGCGGCGCGGATCGCTGCTCGCCGCCATCGACCGCACCGTGACGCCGCCGGGGGCGCGCCTGCTGGCGCAGCGGTTGGCCGCCCCGCTCACCGATCCGGTCGCAATCGGACGCCGGCACGACGCGGTCGGCTTCTTCTTGGGCGATGCGGCGGCGCGCTGCGAGACCCGCGAGCGGCTCAAGGCGGCGCCCGATCTCGCCCGCGCGCTGGCCCGCCTGGTGGTCGGCCGCGGTGGCCCGCGCGACCTCGCCGCCATCCGGGACGGCATTGCGGCGGCCGCCGGCCTCGCCGGCGGGCTGGCGCAAATGCCCGAGCTGCCGGCCGAGATCGCGCAAGCCGCCACTGCATTGGGGGAGCCCGATCCGGCGATCGCGCAGGAGCTCAGCCGCGCGCTCGCCGACGAGCTGCCGCTCATCAAACGCGACGGCGGCTTCCTGCGCGAGGGTTATGCGGCGGCGCTCGACGAGGCGCGCGCGCTGCGCGATGAATCGCGCCGGGTGATCGCCGCCCTGCAGGCACGCTATGCCGAGGAGAGCGGCGTGCGCTCGCTCAAGATCCGCCACAACAACGTGCTCGGCTATTTCGTGGAGGCGACCGCGCAGAACGGCGACAAGTTCCTGCGCCCGCCCTTGAACGCGATCTTCATCCATCGCCAGACGCTGGCCGGCCAGGTGCGCTTCACCACCACCGAGCTGGGCGAGCTCGAGGTCAAGATCGCCAACGCGGCCGAGCGCGCGCTCGCCATCGAGCTCAAGAGCTTCGACCACCTCTCAACCCTGGTGACGGCGGCACAAGGCGCGGTCACCCATGCCGCCGTGGCGCTGGCGAGCCTCGACGTGGCTTCCGGCCTCGCCGCGCTCGCGGCCGAGCGCGCCTATGTGCGGCCGGAGACCGATGGCTCGCTCGATTTCATCATCGAGGGCGGCCGCCATCCGGTGGTGGAGCAGGCGCTGCTGGCTGACGGCGGGCCGTTCGTCGCCAATGATTGCGATCTTTCGCCGCCGAGTGTCGGCGCCACCGGCCGCATCTGGCTGCTCACCGGACCCAACATGGGCGGCAAGTCGACCTTCCTGCGCCAGAACGCCCTGATCGCGATCCTGGCGCAGATGGGCAGCTTCGTGCCGGCACGCCGCGCCAAGATCGGCGCCGTCGACCGGCTGTTCTCGCGCGTGGGCGCGGCCGACGATCTGGCGCGCGGGCGCTCGACCTTCATGGTCGAGATGGTGGAGACGGCCGCGATCCTCAACCAGGCGGGCGAGCGCTCGCTGGTGATTCTGGACGAGATCGGCCGCGGCACCGCCACGTTCGACGGCCTCTCGATCGCCTGGGCCACCATCGAGCACCTGCACGAAGGCAACCGCTGCCGCGCTTTGTTCGCCACCCATTTCCATGAGCTGACCGCGCTCGCCGCCAAATTGCCGCGGCTGTTCAACGCCACGGTGCGGGTGAAGGAATGGGAGGGCGAGGTGGTATTCCTGCACGAGGTGGTGCCGGGTGCCGCCGACCGCAGCTACGGCATCCAGGTGGCGAAGCTCGCCGGCCTGCCCGCCGCCGTGATCGAGCGCGCCAAGCTGGTGCTGGCCAAGCTCGAGGCGGTCGACCGCTCCGCCCCGCGCGGCTTCGAGGACCTGCCGCTGTTTGCAGCTGCACCACGGCCGTCGGCCGCCACGGCACCGGACCCGGCGCTCGCCGCGGTGCTTGCGGGGCTGGCGGCGCTGCAGCCCGACGAGATGTCGCCGCGCGACGCGCTCGAAGCGCTCTATGCCCTCAAGGCGAAGGCCGACAAGTTCGGGCAATAGTCGCTCGCCGCTGTGGCCGGGACACCTTTGACGTTATGACGTAGCATCGTGGCGGCGACACCCTTGTCCCGCTCGACCGGAGGGAACCATGCAACGATTATCCGCATCGCTGACCGCGGGCCTCGTCACCATCGGGATCATCGCGCTCGCCGACGCGAGCTACGGGCAATCCGGCGGAACGCCGCCGGCTGCAAAATCCGGCACCAGGCTGATCACGCTCGGCACCCGCGCCGGGCCGACCCCTTCGGTCGGGCGCGCACAGTCGTCGAACCTCTTGATCGTCAACGGCGCCCAATACGTCATCGATGCCGGCGACGGGGTGACGCGCCGCCTGACCAGGCTCGGAACCAATTTCCGCAATATCGACGATATCTTCATCACTCATCCGCACAGCGACCACACTAGCGGGCTCGGAGCGCTGATGAGCGTCATTTATGACGCCAACCGCACCAGCCCGGTCGACATCTATGGGCCGCCCGGCACGCTGGCGAGCGTGCAGGGGCTGCTGGAATTCATCAACGTCAACTCGGAGATCAGGATCAGCGACGGCACCAAGATCGTGCCCTCCGGCAAGGTTTTCAGCGGCCATGATACCGGCGCCGGCAAGATCTTTCAGGATGCCAACATCAAAGTCACGGCGGTCGAGAACAGCCACTTCAACTTCCAGCCCGGAAGCCCGGGCTACGGCAATTACAAGTCCTATGCGTATCGCTTCGACACCCCCGACCGCTCGATGGTGTTCACCGGCGACACCGGCCCGAGCGACGCGGTCGCGGGGCTCGCCAAGGGCGCCGATCTCCTGGTCTCGGAAGTGACCAGCTCCATCGACGAGTACAAGGAGCAGCAGATCAAGAACGGCCGCTGGCAGGCGATGACGCCCGCGCAGCAGGCGGGCGCGGTCCGGCACATGACCGACGAGCACCTCACCACCGAGGAGGTCGGCAAGATGGCGGCCCGGGCCGGGGTCAAGACGGTGGTGCTGACCCACCTTCCCGCCAGCTCCGATCCAAAGGACGATTACCAGCGCTTTGCCGAGCAGGTCAAAAAGCAATTCGCCGGCCAGGTGCTCATCGCCAAGGATCTGATGGAGTTCTGAGCGGGCGTCCTGCCCGCCGATCAATTCGGCTTGTCCCGGGCGCGGCGCAGCATGGAGCGCGAAGCGCGGAATGGTGCGCTGCTGACCCGGGACCGTTTCGAACTCGGAGCCTGGAACGATCCCGGCTCTGCGGTGCACCGCTCCGCGCTGCACCGCGTCCGGGAAAAGCATCGAGTCCCTGCCCTACACCCGCTGCAACCCGACCTCGATGGGCGGACCGCTCTTGAGGGTCTGGTAGACCACGCAATAGCGCTCGGTGAGCTTGAGCAGCTGATCGAGCTTGTCCTGCGGCGCGTCGGTGTCGACCTCGAAGCGCAGGCGGATTTGGCGGAAGCCGACCGGCGCGTCCTTGGCGACCCCGAGCGTGCCGCGGAAGTCGAGATCGCCCTCCGCCGACACGATGCCGGACTTGAGCGGAATATCGATCGCGGTTGCAACGGCCTTCAAGGTCACGCCCGCGCAGGCGACTAGCGCTTCCAGCAGCATATCGCCCGAGCACAGCTCGAGCCCCGAGCCGCCGGTCGCCGGATGCAGGCCGGCGGCCGCGATGGCGCGGCCGGTCTCCACCTTGCAGGCGATGGCGGTATCATCCAGCCTGCCGCGCGCCTTCAAGGTGATGACGGCGGATTGCGGATCGCCCTTGTAGCGCTCCTTGAGCGGCGCCTGCATGGCACGTAACGCAGTGGCGTCCATCTTGGGTCCTTTCATCTCGGCAGCTGATTGGCGGAGAACCTATCAAACGCATCCCGCGCTGTCGTCCCTGCGAAAGCAGGGACGACGCAGAACATGCGTCGCTGTCCGTTTAGAACCTCACTACCACCACAGCTCAGCGCCCGCATTCGCCTTGGTCTGGCGATCGTCGGTTATGGCGGCGCGTTCGAGCGAGCGGTCGAGCGACGCGAGCACGCGGCGCTTGACGAAATCGAACGCCGCCGACTGGCGGTCGCGCGGGCGCGGCAGGTCGCTTCCGATTTCCTCGAACAGCCGGCCCGGCTGGGCGCGCATCACCATGATGCGGTCGGCCAGCACCACCGCCTCCTCGACGTCATGGGTGACCATCACCAAAGTCGGCTTGGAATCCGCCCACAGGTCCAGCAGGTGATCCTGCAGATCGGCGCGGGTGAAGGCGTCGAGCGCCGAGAACGGCTCGTCGAGCAGCAGCACCTGCGGCCGCGGCACCAGGGCGCGCGCGATGGCGACGCGCTGGGCCTGTCCGCCGGAGAGCTCGCGCGGCCACATGCGGGCCTTCTCGGTGAGGCCGACGCGCGCAAGCGCGGTCGCGACCCGCGCCCGCCGCTCCGGCTTCGGGCGATGCTCCAAGCCGAAGCCGACATTGTCGGCGACGTCGAGCCAGGGCAGCAGGCGCGGCTCCTGGAAGATGACGCCGATCGCCTCGTGCGGGGCCGTGATGGCGGCGCCGTCGAGCGCAACGGTTCCCTGGGTCGGGGCGTCGAGGCCCGCGATGGCGCGCAGCAAGGTCGACTTGCCGCAGCCCGAGCCGCCCACCACCACCAAAATCTCGCCATGCGGGACAGCGAGCGATACGCCATCGAGCGCACGCACCCCGTTCGGATAGGTCTTGCCGACACGATCGAGCACCAGCATGAAGTTGTCTGCCCATCAGCTTGCAAGGTTGTCATGGCCGGACTTGTTCCGGCCATCTCGATGAGAATGGCACAAGCCTTCCTTATCGAGACCGCCGGGACAAGCCCGGCGGTGACAAACAACTAAACGCGCCTACTGCCGCACCACCACGTCCTCCCAGCGCAGGAACGGCGCGCTCAGGAGCACGATCAGCCAGTCCGACAGCTTGCCCAGGATCGCGAACGCCACGATGGCGGCGACGATCTGGGCCGGCTTGCCGAGTTGCTGGCCGTCGATCAGCAGAAAGCCGAGCCCGCTCGAGGCCCCTAAGAATTCCGCCGCCAGCACGAACATCCAGCCGAGCCCGAGCCCGGCACGCAACGACAGCACATAGGCCGGTAGCACCGCCGGCAGCAGGATGCGGCGGATCATGGCGAAGCCGGACAGCCGGAAGGCGCGGCCGACCTCGACGATCTTGCGGTCGACCGACAGCACCGCCCCCATGACGCCGAGATAGACCGGAAAGAACACGCCGACCGCGATCAGGATGATCTTGGAGGCCTCGAAAATGCCGAACCAAAGAATGAACAGCGGCACCCAGGCGATCGAGGGCACCGCCCGCAGGCCCTGCAGGGTCGGGTCGACCAGCCGGTAGACCAGCGCCGAGTAGCCCGCGATGGCGCCCACGATGGTGCCGCCCGCGACACCCAGCACGAAGCCCCAGCCGACCCGCCAGAGCGTGGCAGCGGCGTGCGCCTGCAATTCGCCGGTGCGGGCGAGGTCCGCGAACGTATTGAAGATCACCGAGGGCGGCGGCACCAGGCGCCCGTTGGAGAGCCCCAGATGCACCGCGATCTCCCAGAACAGCGCCAGCCCGACCGGCAGCACCAGGCCGAGGCCGGGCCGCGCCAGGCGCGCCAGCCGGCGCCCGCGACTGAGCGATTGCGGGGGCGATCCCCGCGCCGCCATACCTTGATCCGCGGTCGCCGTCATGGCGACAGCAGACCCAAGCGGCGGGCGGATTGCAATGGCGTGGCGTGCCGATACGTCAGTTGGCGGCGGTGACGTAACGATCGTCGATCAGGTCGTCGACCGCCTTCTTGACGTCCACGGCGGGGCCGATCACGCCGGCCTTCTGAAGCGCGAGGCCGGCTTCGAGGATGGAGTCGCGCTGCGCCGGGCCGATCTTGCTGTGGGTCAGTTCGGTGCGCTCCTTGAGCTGCTTGTCGACCACGTTCTCGGGCAGCTTGGTAACCGCGATGAAATCGCGCTTGAGCTCGTCATAATGGCCGAGCGAATATTTGCGCGCCTCCTCGTAGACCGCGAGCACGCGGCGCACGATGTCGGGCTGGTCCTTGATGAATTCCTCGCGGGCATTGAGGATGCCCCAGGTGTTGGCGGCGGCGTTGCGGTAAAACAGCCGGGCGCCGTCCTCGATCTCCTTCTGCGCCATCATCGGGTCGAGGCCGGCCCAGGCATCGACGTCACCGCGCAGGAGCGCGGTGCCGCCGTCGGCATGCTGCTGCACCAGCACCGGGGTGATGTCCTTGTCGGTCATGCCGGCCGACAGCAGCGCGCGTACCAGGAAGATGTGCGGGTCGGTGCCGCGCACCATCGCGACCTTCTTGCCCTTGAGATCCTCGATCCGGTTGATCTTGCTGTCCCGGGTGGTGACCAGCGCCGTCCATTCGGGCCGGGAATAGACGTAGACCGACTTGATCGGGTTGCCGTTGACCCGCGCGATCAGGGCGGCGGAGCCGGCGGTCGAGCCGAACTCGATCGAGCCGGCGTTGAGGAACTGCAGCGCGTTGGCCGAGCTCACGGTCTGCACCCAGACGATGGCGATGCCGTCCTTGGCGAACTCCTTCTCGAGCAGGCCCTTGTTCTTGAGCAGGATCGAGACCGGATTGTAGGTGGCCCAATCGATGCGGATCTCCTTGGGCTTGTCGGCGGCCCGCACGCTGGCGCCCGGAAGGAGCGCGACCAGCAAAGCGGAGGCGAACAGCGAACGCCGCGAGATCTGGGTCATTGATCAGCTCCATGCATCAGGCCCGCGTGCGCCCGCAAATCGAGCGCGGCCGCCGGCTGCACCGGTTGAGCGCCGCAAGCCGCTTGCTCCCAGCTGGCGCTACATTTATTCCATAAACCCGTACGATAGCGGTGGTCAACGGAAAAGAAATCGCGAAATTTGGCGCGCGGAAGAATTTTATTTCTCGAGCAAACCTCAGGCTTCAACCGCTTGCGGCCCCGCCTCACCGGCCGAATTCAACACTTGGCCGCTCCCAGGAATGCTTTTTTGAGAGAAATGCTTATTTGCGTTGTCGCATTTCCGGTCGGAAAACCGGTTTCCACTTTTCCTGAAAATGCTCTATCCCATCGCGCCATGCTTTCACCCGCCGAACAGGGCCTGCCGGAATCGAGCGATCTGCTCGACGCCCCGGCGATCGCGGCCGAGCTCGAGAAGCTCGCCGCCGCTCATGCGGGCCGCGACCGGGAGATGCGCAACGCCGTCGCCCAGCACCTGAAAGCCGCGCTGACGCAGGGCCGGGCCAAGGCCGAGCAGCTGCTGCTGGCGGACCGGCACGGCCGGCGCTGCGCCGAGCGGCTGTGCCACATGCAGGATGAGATCATCCGCATCCTGTTCGATCTCGCCGAGAAGCACCTTTATCCGGTGCAGAATCCCTCGACCGCGGAACGCATTGCCATCGTCGCCACCGGCGGCTACGGCCGCGGCATCCTGGCGCCCGGCTCCGACATCGATCTGTTGTTCCTGCTGCCCTACAAGCAGACCGCCTGGAGCGAATCCATCGCCGAGGCGATCCTGTATTGCCTGTGGGACATGGGGCTCAAGGTCGGGCATGCCACCCGCTCGATCGACGAATGCATCCGCCAGTCCAAGGCGGACATGACCATCCGCACCAGCGTCCTGGAGGCGCGCTTTCTCTTGGGCGACCGCAAGCTCTTCGACGACCTGATGATGCGCTTCGACAAGGAGGTGGTGGCCGGCAGCGCCAAGGAGTTCGTGGCGGCCAAGCTCGCCGAGCGCGAGGAGCGCCACCGCCGTGCCGGGCAATCGCGCTATCTGGTCGAGCCCAACGTCAAGGACGGCAAGGGCGGCTTGCGCGACCTGCATACGCTCTATTGGATCGCCAAATACGTCTACCGGGTGAAGGAGCGCGAGGAGCTGATCGAGCACGGCGTCTACGACCGGCGCGAATATACCCGCTTCCGCCGCTGCGGCGATTTCCTGTGGGCGGTGCGCTGCCACATGCACTTCGTCACCGGACGGGCCGAGGAGCGGCTGTCGTTCGACATCCAGCGCGAGATCGCGGTGCGGCTGGGCTACACCGAGCATCCGGGCCAGCGCGACGTCGAGCGCTTCATGAAGCACTATTTCCTGGTCGCCAAGGACGTCGGCGACCTGACCGCCATCCTGTGCGCGGAGCTCGAGGACAGCCAGGCCAAGGCGATGCCGGCGCTCGGGCGGGTGATGGCGAAGCTGCGGCCGCGGCGGCGCCGGCACCTGAGCGAGTCCGACGACTTCATCGTCGACTACAACCGCATCAACGTCGCCGACGCCGAGGCGTTCGGGCGCGATCCGGTCAACCTGATCCGCATCTTCCAGCTGGCGCAGAAGCACAATCTGGCGTTCCATCCGGACGCGTTGCGGCTCGCCACCCGTTCCTTGAAGCTGATCGACAACGAGCTGCGCGAGAACGAGGAGGCCAACCGCCTCTTCCTAGAGATCCTGACCGCCAAGCGGGCGCCCGAGACCGTGCTGCGCCGCATGAACGAGACCGGCGTGCTCGGCCATTTCGTGCGCGCCTTCGGCCGCGTGGTGGCGATGATGCAGTTCAACATGTACCACCACTATACGGTGGACGAGCACCTGTTGCGCTGCATCGGCATCCTGTCCGAGATCGACGCCGGCACCAGCCCGGACACCGCGTTCGCGAGCGAGCTGATGCGCTCGATCCAGCCGCAGCACCGCACGCTGCTCTACATCGCGGTGTTCCTGCACGACATCGCCAAGGGGCGGGTCGAGGACCACTCGATCGCCGGAGCGCGCATCGCGCGGCGGTTCTGCCCGCGGCTGGGCTGCTCGGCGGCGGAGACCGAGACCGTCGCCTGGCTGGTGGAGCAGCACCTGGTAATGTCGTCGGTGGCGCAGTCGCGCGATCTCTCCGACCGCATGACCATCCAGAATTTCGCCGGGGTGGCGCAGTCGGTCGAGCGCATGAAGCTGCTCACCATCCTGACCACCGCCGACATCAAGGGCGTGGGCCCGGGCGTGTGGAACGGCTGGAAGGCGCAGCTACTGCGCACGCTCTATTACGAGACCGAGCCGGTGCTGACCGGAGGATTCTCCGAGGTCAACCGCGCCCAGCGGGTGGCGGTGGCGAAGGCCGAATTCAAGGCCGAGCTCGAGGACTGGCCGGCGGAGCAGCGCGACGCCTATGTGGCACGGCACTATCCGGCCTATTGGCTCAAGGTCGACCTGCCTCAGAAGCTCGCCCATGCCCGCTTCCTGCGGGCCGCCCAGGCGGCCGGCAAATCGCTCTCGACCGCCATCGGCTTTGATTCCGCGCGCGGCGTGATCGAGCTCACGGTGCTCGCGCCCGACCATCCCTGGCTGTTGTCGATCATCGCCGGCGCCTGCGCCATGGCGGGCGCCAATATCGTGGATGCGCAGATTTTCACCACCACCGACGGGCAGGCGCTCGACACCATCGCGGTGTCGCGCGAGTTCGAGCGCGACGAGGACGAGGAGCGGCGCGCCGCGCGCGTCGCCGACACTATCGAGCAGGTGCTGCGCGGCGCCATCCGGCTGCCCGAGCTGGTGGCCAAGCGGCTGATCAGCAAGGGACGCTACAAGGCGTTCGCGCTCGAGCCCGAGGTGATGATCAACAATGCCTGGTCGGACCGCTACACCATGGTCGAGGTGACCGGGCTCGACCGGCCGGGTCTGTTGTTCGAGCTGACCTCGACGCTCTCCAAGCTCAGCCTCAACATCGGCTCCGCCCATGTGGCGACGTTCGGCGAGCGCGTGGTCGACGTGTTCTACATCACCGATCTGTTCGGGGCCAAGATCACCTCGGCCACCCGGCAGACCGCGATCAAGCGCGCCTTGATCCAGCTGCTGGTGCCGGCGGATCAGGAGCACGGCAAGACCCCGCGCGCCAGCGCGGCGGGCTGACGCCCTTTCGGTCGTCATCGTCCGCGCAGGCGGTCGACCCCGTAACCACCAACACCTCGGTACCTAACAGGCGCTTGCGAATACTGGGTGCCCGCCTTCGCGGGCATGACAGCTCTGAGATTGCAGTCAATTCTTGGGAGTGAGCCAGCCCCCGGCACAACGGTAACCGCCCCTTAAACCCCGCTATCTAGGCTGCGACCCCAAATACGAGGGGGAATCACGTGGCCGAATCCGACGACCAGCAGGCCCGACCGGCTCGCCCCAAGAACGCAGCCAAATCCGGCCGCAAGTCCGCCGGCAAATCGGCCGCCCGCAAGCCTGCGGCCGGCCGCGAGGCGCCGGCCCGCTCATTCCCGCGCCGCCTGGTCTATTGGGGCGCGGTGCTGTGCCTGTGGGGGCTGATAATGGCGGGCGGGGCCATCGCCTTCGTGGCCTCGACGCTGCCGCCGATCCAATCGCTCGCCATCCCCAAGCGCCCGCCCTCGATCGAGATCGTCGGCACCGACGGCAAGCCGTTGGCGGTCCGCGGCGAGATGGGGGGTGCCGCGGTGGCGCTCAAGGACCTGCCGCCCTATCTGCCACGCGCCTTCATCGCCATCGAGGACCGCCGCTTCTTCCATCATTACGGCGTCGACCCGATCGGGCTCACCCGTGCCGTGATCGCCGACGTGCTGCACCGGGGCGTGGCGCAAGGCGGCTCGACCATCACGCAGCAGCTCGCCAAGAACCTGTTCCTGAACCAGCAGCGCACGCTCTGGCGCAAGATGCAGGAGCTGGTGCTGGCGCTCTGGATCGAGCGCAAGTTCAGCAAGAACGAGATTCTCGAGCTCTATCTCAACCGGGTCTATTTCGGCTCCGGCGCCTACGGGGTCGAGGCGGCGGCACAGCGCTATTTCGGCAAGCCGGCGCGCGAGGTGAAGCTCGCCGAGGCCGCCATGCTGGCGGGCCTGGTCAAATCGCCGACCCGGCTGGCGCCGAGCCGCAATCCGGACGGCGCCGAGCGGCGCGCCCAGATCGTGCTGGCCGCCATGGCGGAGGCCGAGTTCATCACCGAGACCATGGCCAAGTCCGCCATGGCGCAGCCCGCCCATGCGGTGAAGCCGACCGGCGCCGGCACCGTCGGCTATGTAGCGGACTGGATCATGGACGTGCTCGACGACCTGGTCGGCCATGTGGACGAGGATATCAAGGTCGAGACCACGATCGATCCGGCCTTGCAGGCGGCAGCCGAGAAGGCGCTGGTCGAGGGGCTTGCGCAGAAAGGCCAGAGGTTCGACGTCGAGCAGGGCGCCCTGGTGGCGATGACGCCCACCGGCGCGGTGCGTGCCATGGTGGGCGGGCGCAACTACGCCGAAAGCCAGTTCAACCGCGCGGTGGCGGCCAAGCGGCAGCCGGGCTCCGCCTTCAAGCCGTTCGTATACCTGACCGCGCTCGAGCACGGGCTCACACCCGATACCGTGCGCGAGGACAGGCCGATCGCGCTCAAGGGCTGGAAGCCGGAGAACTACGGTCACCAATATCTCGGACCGGTGACGCTGACCCAGGCGCTGTCGCAGTCGCTCAACACCGTGTCGGTGCGCCTGACGCTCGAGTTCGGGCCGGCTTCAGTCGCCAAGACCGCCTATCGGCTGGGCATCGCCTCCAAGCTCGAGCCCAATCCGTCGCTGGCGCTCGGCACCTCGGAGGTCTCGCTGATCGAGCTGGTCGCCGCCTACGCGCCGTTCGCCAACGGCGGCAGCGCGATCGCGACCCATGTGGTGGAGCGGGTGCGCACGGCGGCCGGCAAGACGCTCTACACCCGCACGGCGCCGAACTTCGGGCACATCATCGAGGCACGTTACGTCGGCATGATGAACGCCATGATGCACGAGACCCTCACCAGCGGCACCGCCCACAGCGCCCAGCTCACCGGCTGGCCGGCCGCCGGCAAGACCGGCACCAGCCAGGATTTCCGCGACGCCTGGTTCATCGGCTACACCGACCACCTGGTGACGGGCGTCTGGCTCGGCAACGACAATTCCTCGCCGACCCGCAAGGCCACCGGCGGCGGCCTGCCGGTGGAGATCTGGTCGCGCTTCATGAAGCCCGCCCATCAAGGCGTGCCGGTCGCCGGCCTGCCCGAGGTCGACACCGGCGGCTTCTCGCTCTCCGCCATGCTGTCGCCCGGCGGTTATCTGCAGGGCGGCAACCCAGTGCCGCCGGCGCCGGTCGGCGTCTCGGCCGGCACGCCGAGACAGGCGGATCGCAGCACCAGCCTCGACGGTTGGTTGCTCGACCGATTGTTCGGCCGACACTAGGGCGCGGGCTGGTTCGAATCCGCTCGGGCGCACCACTTCGGAACAGACCGAGCATCGCCAAAACCTGCCATTTTTGCACCTGACGCGGAGCTCGGTGACTGCGCTTGACCCCGGATTTGCCGTTCGGCTTCGCCCACGGCAGTCACATGCAAGCCAAACGGCCACCGTCACCTTGACGGCTTTTTTGGCTCGACGATCTCAAAGTTCGGGTTGAACGTGTCGAAGAGCGAGAACAATTCGTCTACTTTTTCGGCCTGTCCGGCCACCTTGATTTGGCCGGATTGAACCGCGCCAAGAAATGTAACGCGGCGTAACATGATCCCATCCAGGGCATCGCGGGTCAACATTAGCGAGGCGTCGGCGGCAGCATCTTGCTTGTTTGCCATATAGGTCAATGCCGAGTGCTGAAGGGTCAGTACAAAAGACGTTTTGGAATCGGTGAAATTCCAATTGATCACAACATGCCTGCCATCGGCATTCGGCCCGTTAAGCTGTACCCCCAAGAGATCGAACAACATTTCAGTGGGAATGGACTTGACGGTTTCTGGATTCAACGCTGGGCCACGGCCAGCCTTAGCGGTGCCGTGGCGCAATTCAAACGCGCCGTAAAGATATGCATTGCGCCATGTGGCGGATTCCGCCAAATAGCCGAGTTGTTCGTACGCGTCGGCGGCGAGATTACGTGCCTCGCGGTTGGACGCGTCTGCGAACACAAGCTTGCTCGCGACCTCCGCCACGAAACGATACTCGCCGTTCTTGAAGTCCTCGCGTGCGTGCCTGATGACGGCATCCGCTCCGCCCATATAAGCTACGTACTTTTTAGCCGCTTCAACGGGCGGAAGGGGGTCGAGGTTTGCCGGATTTTCATCGTACCATCCAAGATATTTCTGGTAAATCGCTTTCGCATTGTGACGCACGGTGCCGTAATAGTCGCGGTTCTCCCACTCATTGGCGAGGCCTGCGGGTAGCTTCAATTGCTCGGCTATCTCGGGCGCTGTAAAGCCCTGATTCATGAGCCGAACGGTCTGATCGTGCTCGTACTTGTACAAATCACGCTGACTGATCAAAAAGTTCCGAACACGGTCTCTGCCGAATACCGGCCAATGGTGTTGAGCGATCATTGCCCCCGCTTTGTCACCAAATGTGTCCGCGGCTTCGCCGAGGTGTTTTGACCAAGCGAGCGCATCCCTCACTTCGGTGCCGCGCAACGGCAGCAAATTGTGGAAATTGTGGGTAGCGATCTCCGCCATGTTCAGAACCTTAAATCGCGGATAGTACATGTAGAGTTCAGCTGGCGCTTCGGTATCTGGTGCCATCTCGAAGATGATCTCGACGCCGTCAATGACACGCTTTTCGCCAGATTTGCGGATGATGTCGGTTGGTGGAATCAACGACAGAGTGCCTAGCGAGACCGTCTTGCCGAGGCCGCCGTCCACCTGGCCGCGGTCTCCCTTGGGGAGCAAAGGACCAAACTGGTAGAGCGAACGACGGCGCTGTGCATTCCCGGCAATCACGCCCTCGCTGACCGCGTGTTCCAAAAAGCCCTCTGGTGCGAGAACAGCGACCTTCCCCGAAGCAACGTCGGCTTCGGTTGTTACACCCTTGATGCCGCCGAAGTGGTCGGCGTGTGGATGGGTGTAGATAACGGCGACGACTGGTCTTCGTGGACGATGCTGATAGTACAGGTCCAACGCGGCCTTCGCCGTTTCCACTGAGACAAGGGTGTCGACCACGATCAATCCCGTATCGCCTTCCAGAATGGTCATGTTGGAAAGATCGAGGCCTCGAACCTGATAAATCCCCTCGACGACCTTGAACAGCCCGTGCTGATGGTTGAGCTGCGCCTGTCGCCAGAGGCTGGGATTGACCGTGTCGGGTGCTGCTTTTTCGAGGAACGCATAGTCTTTCTGGCTCCAGACCACATGCCCGTCCGGTCCGGTCACAAGCGCGTCGGGCAGCGTAGCAATGAAACCGCGCGCGGCATCTTGAAAGTCGTCTTGATCGTTAAACGGGAGCTTCGAGAAGACCGCATGATTCAAAGCTTTGACGGCCGGTTCCGCCGGCTTCTCTTGACCGAAAGCCGTGTCGGCGGCACCGACGCCGAAAGCGATGATTGTAAGTAGCGAGTAGAGACAGAGCCAACACAGCACGCATTTCAACTTGGTCATTTTCTATTCCGTGCTCCCGCTTGCCGATATCGGATACGCTGGTCGAATGTCTACAGCGACCGAGCCCCACCAAAGAATACAATCTGACATCGCCGCGTTTTTCTGAGGAAGCTCAGTACAGGAGCTATGCAGGCTGCGAGCAATTTCGCTAGTCACTCTTTTTGCAACGCGTGAGCCCTCGCGATGGCTGCGACAGCGATCATTGGCCGGTTGATGGGACATGCTGTGTAACCCCGCAGCCGCCTCGGATGCCCCGCTGATCGTCGACGCATGTGAAGCTCTCCTCGTTTGATGGTATTTTCCGAGCCCTTTCCTCGACAACACTCTCTTCACGCATAGTCAAATATGCTATGAATAAAAGTGAAAATTCAGAATACGCATATGACTTTTGCTCAGGGAGGGTCGTGGCCATGCAGTGGCATGAACGCATCAAAAGCCGTCTCAAGCTGCGCGAGTTGCATACTCTCGAAACCGTCGTCCAGTCTGGCAGCATGGTCAAAGCGGCGGCCTATCTTGGGGTGTCCCAGTCCGCGGTTTCGAAGTCGATCACCGAAATGGAACATACCCTTGGCGTGCCGCTGTTGGATCGCACTTCGCGCGGCGTGGAGCCAACGGCGTATGCCTGCATTCTGCTGAAGCGCAGCGCGGCTATCTTCGATGAGTTGAGTCAAGGCCTCAAAGAAATTGAATATCTAGCCGATCCGACAAGCGGGGAGTTGAGAATCGGAACGACTGAACCCATGACCGCGATCGTTGCAACGGTCATCGGGCAGTTATCGCATCAATATCCACGAATGACATTTCATGTGATCGTGAGCGGCTCGATAACCTGGTTGCTTTCAGAGTTGCGCGAGCGAAACTTGGACTTGGCGATCTTGCGTATGGCGGGGCCAACTCCCGCAAAGGACCTGAAAGGAGAAATTCTATTCCACGATCCACTGGTCGTGATGACAGGGCAGCACAATCCCTGGGTTCGCCGTCGCAATATCGAACTTTCCGAATTGGTGGACGAGCCCTGGATACTGCCGCCGCCGGACATATCCCTTGGCCAGTTTGTGGAGGAGGCATTCCGTGCGCGAGGTCTTGCTGTTCCAAGATCGTCTGTTATCACGTCTTCGGTTCATATGCGGCACAACATGCTGGTCACGGGGAGATTCGTGGCGATGCTTCCAAGCGCCATGCTCTGTTTCCCAACCTATCGTGGATCGCTAAAAGCGCTGCCCATCGACTTACCCGAGACGCGCAGGCCAATCGGTCTGGTCACACTGAAGAAGCGCGATCTCAGCCCGGTGGCAAAACTGTTCGTCGACTGCGCCCGGGAGGTCGTGAAGCCGCTGGCGAACAACAGCTGATAGTACAGGTCCAGAGCAGCCTTCTCCGTTTCCACTGAGAGAAGGGTATCGACCACGATCAATCCCGTATCGCCTTCCAGAATGGTCATGTTGGAAAGGTCGACGCCCCCGAACTTGATAAACCCCTCGACGACCTTGAACAGCCCGTGCTGATGGTTGAGCTGTGCCTGCCGCCAGAGGCTGGGATTGAACGTGTCGGGTGCCGCTTTTCGAGGAACGAATAACTCTGGCTCCAGACCAGATGCCGTTCGGTCCGGTCACAAGCGCGTCGGGTAGCGTAGCAATGAAGCCGTGCGCGGCACCTTGAAAGTCGTCTTGTTTGTTAAACGGGAGCTTCGAGAGGACGGCATTATTCAAAGCCTCGACGGCCGGTTCCGCTGGCTTCTCTTGACCGAAAGTCGCGTCGGCGGCACCGATCCCGAAAGCGATGATTGTAAGTAGCGAGTAGAGACAGGGCCAACACAGCACGCATTTCAACTTGGTCATTTTCAATTCCCTGCTAGTGCAAGAACAATACGGCCGGGACAAGCCCGGCCGCGACACGCAGAGACCTGATTCCGTATGACCGATCCGCCGCGTCCGTCTACTTGATCGTATCCACGACGGCCTTGCAGACCTGCTCGTCCTGACCGGGGGCGCCGCCGCTGCAGCCGATCGCGCCGATGATCTTGCCGTTCGAAAGCAGCGGCAGCCCGCCTTCGATGGCAATCGCGCCGGCGCTCAGGGCCAGAAGCACGGGCGGCGTGGCGGTGACGGCATCCTGGAACTCCTTGGTCGGACGGCGGAACTCGGCGGCCGTTTTGGCCTTGCGAATCGTTATATCGCTCGAGCCGAACTGAGTGTCCTCCATGCGTCCGAAATAGATCAGGCTGCCCTCGTTCGACACGACGGCAATCGCCATCTTCCACCCGTTTTTGCGGGCCTCTGCCTCGGCCGCCTCAGCCAACTTCTTGGCCTGCCCGAGCGTCACACCCGGCGAGCCATAGGGTGGCCACACACCCGCCGGCGAGTTATAGGGTGACGACGCCGGCGGCGCGGGCTGCTGCGCCACCGCCCCGGCGGCAAACATCAGCGTGGCGCCGAACGCAAGCGCGATCGCCTGTACGGCGGCAGGCGAGGTCTTGCATAACGCGATAGAGCGGAAGAGAACAACGGCGGCGTCGGCGCGGCGACGGATCATCATGTGGCTCCTTGGGATTGGTTTCGACGCTTCACGCATAGTCGAATACCCTATGAGTAAAAGTGAAAAATCAGAATACACATATGACTTTTGTTCAGGAAGAGTCGCTGGCCATGCAGTGGCATGAACGCATCAAAAGCCGCCTCAAGTTGCGCGGCGTCTCCGCGCGCGTTTTCGCGTGCCGGCCGAATTGCTCCTTCCGCTGCCGAAGATGCCGGGCCGCCGCTCGGCCAAGCGAGCTGCAGCCAGATAGAAGGACTCGGCGCAGTGGTTCGGGAGAACAGCGGCTCCGGCAGCGCGTTTTCGGTTCGAACCTGATAGTCCTTCGTAGCGTCACGGCGAAGCAATAGTTTAGGCGCTACCATGGCCAAGAAACCTCCCCCCGTTCATCCCGGCGAGGTCCTGCGTGAGGAATTCCTGCGCCCCCTGAGCCTCTCGCCTTACGCGGTGGCTCGGGCAGTCGGCGTGCCGCGCACGCGAATTGAGCGGCTGGCCAATGAGTAAACCCCAATGACTGCCGACACAGCCTTGCGGCTCGGCAGATTTTTCGGCACCTCCGCCGCGTTCTGGATGGGCATCCAGACGCAGTATGATCTTGAAATGGCCGAGGACGAACTCGGCGCCAAGCTACGCAAGATTGCGCCGGCGCGCGAAGCTAAACCTGCAGCGTGATGTTCAGATCGCGAAGCGCGATCTCGGCGAGATTCTCGATCTTATCAAGACTGTAAACAAGCCGAAGGCGGCCTGAGCCGCAGCCCGACTTCTTCGAGGCACGCTACGTCGGCATGATGAACGCCATGATGCACGAGACGCTCACCACCGGCACCGCCCACAGCGCCCAGCTCGCCGGCTGGCCGGCCGCCGGCAAGACCGGCACCAGCCAGGATTTCCGCGACGCCTGGTTCATCGGCTACACCGACCACTTGGTGACGGGCGTCTGGCTCGGCAACGACAATTCCTCGCCGACCCGCAAGGCCACCGGCGGCGGCCTGCCGGTGGAGATCTGGTCGCGCTTCATGAAACCCGCCCATCAAGGCGTGCCGGTCGCCGGCCTGCCCGAGGTCGACACCGGCGGCTTCTCGCTCTCCGCCATGCTGTCGCCCGGCGGTTATCCGCAGGGCGGCAACCCAGTGCCGCCGGCGCCGGTCGGCGTATCGGCTGGCGCTCCGGGGCGCGCCGACCGCGGCAACGGCGTCGACAACTGGTTCATCGAGCGGCTGTTCGGACGGCGGTAGGCGGCGACCGGGATCGAATCCCATCGGGCGCGCCACTTCGGTACAGAACTGGGCACGCCAAAACCCGCCGTTTTTGCGCCTGAAGCGGCGACGAGGGTACGCAGCAGTTCGCTTTTCGACCCCATGATGCGAAGTTCTTGCGCGTCGACTTCGACGCGTTGGGCGAGGGCGCGCAGGTAATCGCGACGATAGCCGCCGGCCGCGGTCCGCATGCGCTTGCGGGCCTGCCTGGCAAACGTCTTGAGCGCCTGCGGTGTGATGCTCGGCCCAACCCGTTTAAGCGCACCCTCGGCGCGCTCTGCGTCGGCGTGGGCCTGATCCCGGGTGACCTTTAGCTCGGCAACGCGGTCCTTTAGCATCGGGTCGGCAAGATCAGCGACGCCGTTCTCGATGGCATCGTAAAGCCGCTTGAGCTTGGCGTCGACTTCGGCCGCACGCTTGCGCAATTCGGCAATGTGCGTGACCCGGCGCTCGGCGCGCTCCTCCCGGCGATCGAGCACGGATGCTAGGATTTCCTCGAGGCGGCTCGGCTGCAGAAGGCGCCGCTCGATGTGGTCGGCGACAAGTGTATCCAGTTTGTCCATCGGGACCGTGCGGCCCCTGCAGCCGGTCTCGCCCTGGCGGGCCTTGGTCGAGCAGGTGTAGTAACGATAGCGGCCGCTCTTGCCGGTGCGAAGCGTCATGGCCATGCCGCAGGCGGCGCAGAAACAGATGCCCGTGAGAAGAGTTGGGCCGCTGGTAATACGCGGCGCCGTCAGTGCCGGGCTGCGAGACTTGAGCAGCGCTTGAACGGCCTCGAACTCGGCCGCGTCGATTATCGGCGGGACCGTCATCTCGACGACTTCGGTATCCGGCTTGCGCTCGCGGGTCTTCCAGAACTTGGTGTTGAAGCGGTGGCGACCGATATAGGTCGTGCGTGTCACCACCTTGTGGACAGCCCCGATACCCCAGCGCCCGCCATCACGGGTACGAATGCCGGCTGCGTTGAGGTGCTTGGTGATCGACTTCATGCCCATGGGGCCGGTGGCGCCATCGCCCTCGCGCGCCAGGCGGAAGATTAGCCGCACGGTCTCGGCCCGGAAGGGATCGATCTCCAAGGTCTTCTTGGTACGGTGGCCGTGCTGCTCGGCGGCCTCCACAATTCGATAGCCGATCGGAGGCAGGGAGCCGTTCCAGAAGCCCTGACGGGCGTTCTCCTTCATGGCCCGCAGCGTGTGCTTGGCGTTCTCCTTGGACTGGTACTCGTCGAACAGCGCCATGATTTGCCGGATCATATTGCTCATGGGGTCGTCGCCGAGCTCCTGGGTGATCGAGACCAGCCGCACGCCGTTCTTGGCGAGGCGCCGGACGTAGAACTCAAGCTGGAACTGGTCGCGGAAGAAGCGGCTGAAGCTGTGGACCACGATCATGTCGAACGCCGGCGGCTTGGTGGTGGCCGCTTCGACCATACGCTGGAACTCGGGCCGCCGGTCGTCGGTCGCCGACACACCGGGCTCGACATAGTCGGCGACGACCTCCCAGCCGCGCGACGTGCAATAGCCCGTCGCCTGGCGGCGCTGGTCCGGGATGGAGAGGTCATTCTCCGCTTGCCTGCCGGTCGAGACCCGCAGGTAGAGGGCAGCACGAACCGGAGCCATCATGGGAATCTCCCGGGTCAGTGGCGGGTCGAGAACAACTCGTCGAACAGGTCACCGAACCAAGCCTCGAAGACCTCGATCTCGGCCTCGGTCACCGGCACGTGCTCGGGCCAATCATCCTTCACGGTCCAGGTCGTCGGATCCTCCGGCGCCGGCCGGCCAGGGCGCCGGGCCGGCGGGCGCGCGTAGTCGTACAGATCGTCGGACGGTGCCTCGGCGGCCGTGAGATTCTGCCGTCGGGATTTGCGAGGACGAGCCATGACCTCAGTCTGACATGGGACCTGGGCCAAAAGAATGGCCGAAGTGCGCGCGGGGCTACGCTGTGGCCTCCACCTGAATCGCAACGGGAGCGATTATCGCTCGCGGGAAGCCATGAACGCTTGGAAGCAAAAAAGCCGGGCCGCCGCAGGCCCGTCCAGGCCGTTAGCCGGCGGAGCTGGGCGCGCGCAGCGCGAGCCTTGACGGGTCCGCGGCGGTTCGGCATGGCCCTCGCCAAGCGGTCATGCCGGCGTGTGCCCTGGAAGGCTGGCGGCGCGACGGCGATCCTTTTGAGCCATGCTTGGCGTGTTTGCATGCGATGTGCGCCGAGCTTTGTCTTTTTTCGCGTTCTTTGAAAATGCAGGCTGCGGTTCAAAGGGCACCTCGTGACAAGTCACTGATCTTTCGACCGTCCGCAGACAACAGCTCTCGCCGCAGGCTGCGGCTTTTATCCTGCCCTAACCCGGTCGACTGCCTCGGCTCCCGTGCCCTCACCGACATGCACGCGAGAACCTTCGATAGTCTGCGATCGACGGCGGGATCAATCATCACGACGTCAGTGCCGGCAATCTGGTCATGAACCGACTGTCGGCACGCCGTCGCGTCGTTGCCAAGCGCGTGCATCGCACGTTAGAACTCGTGCAATTGAAGTGTGCTCAGACCATCTGTCGAAGCGATGGTCCAGAGGTTGTCGAACCGTTACGCTCCTGCTGGAAACAACCCGGAGCCCGAGCTCTGCCGTGACAGCCGCGACCGCCGGATCGCAGCCGCAATGGCGACCGCACGGACGTGGTCGGTATTCTCCAGACTGATAAGCGCTGCGTCGGCCAGGACCGATCTCGATCGAGCAATCCGCCCGAGCAATACCGCGCATTCTTCATCGGCAATCGACGATACTGCATCGATCGCGTCCTCCGATGGATCATCGCGCAACAGGCTTTTGAGGATCGGACGAGCCTCGATCCTCCCCATTCGACCGAGGGCGGATGCCGCAGATGTTGCCACCCTCCGGTCGAGGTCGTCGAGGAGATCTATCAAAATCAAGATCAACTCCGGCAACGGACGGGCACAGCGGCAGGCATCGGCTCGGATGCCTGGCTCGGCGTGTCGCATTAGCTGTCGCAAGGCATCCGGCGATAGAGTTGAGCCGAGACGTGCAGCCGCGCTCACTGCGATCTGCAATGTCGGCCCCTGCACCACCGCTCGCTCGATCATCTCCGACACGGCAAGTGCCGCGTCCCGGCCGCCGATCATGGCAAGACCCTCGATCGCGGCAGCCTGTTCGCAGACCATGCGCCGAGTACCGAATCCGGCGAAGCGACGGCATAGTGTTACGAGCGCCGGAACGGCCGCGGCGAGTTGCCGACGCCCAGCCTCCGCAGCGAGACTGCAACTGTCAGCAAGACTTACTTCGGAATTGCGGCGATCAGCCTCTCATCGTCGATCTCGGCTGATACTGGGGCATGGCCCATGCCTCGTGAAAGGTCCTGCTCGACCCCGACGCCGATGTCCGAGAAAAACTCGAGCTGTCGTTCAGACATCCGGCCATGATGCCCGGAGCCGCCGGTGTGTCAAATCGGCAATGAACAATACCAACAGAAAGATTTTCTGGATTGTCCTGCACCGCGAACGCGGGGCATCGCGCAATCGCGAAGATAGGATTGCGCCGGCGCCGGTGCGACGAAACGAGTTGCCCCCAGACTGAGCCTTCGGCGTAGTGCTCCCGAAAGGCCGCGGCTAGGCTCGCACGCCTCTTCGCGAATCCGGACACTCCGTCATAGTGCTATGGCGAACGAGTATTGCCCATCTTCGTCGACCGTGGCGCGCCACTTTGCGCCAGAGCACGCCGGGAGCACCTGCGGCCGCCGTTTGGCCGATCCTGCCCGCCACCGCGCCCGGACATCTGGTCCGCATTGCCTGCTTTCCAGCCCAAACATGGTTTTCCAATTTTTGGAACTCCGTGCCATGCTACATCAATGATCGTCATCGGCACCGATGTGGTCGAAAACTATCTAGCCGATCATGCCGACCATAAGGGGGGCAAAGCCCTACGATCGCAATATGAAGCCTGGCTCGACATTGTGACCCGCGCCAGCTGGCGCAATCCGGAGGATGTGAAGGCAGCGTACCCGAAAGCCAGCATTCTGAAAGCCGGCCGGGTGGTGTTCGATATCAAGGGCAACGACTATCGATTGGTTGCTCGCGTGCAGTACCAAGCGGGAGCCCTGGCCATTCGGTTTTTTGGGACGCATGCCGAATACGATAAAATAGATGCGGAGACGGTGTGATGGATGCGACCTTGATCTTGATCGATAGCGATGCGGAGCTCGCTCGTGCCCACGCGCTCGTTGATCGCCTCTGGGACTCGAATGATCCAGCCGATATGGCGCGCCTGGAGGCGCAGGCGCGCCTAGTTGCCGCCTACGAGGAGCGCAAATGGCCTCGCCGGCCACCGAGCACGGCGGATCTGATCCGACACCTTATGGATCAGCACGGTCTCACGCGTGCCGACATGGTGCCAATCCTGGGCACGCCCAGCCGCGTCAGCGAGGTCCTGCGAGGCAAGAAGGGACTGAGCATGGCGATGGTGCAGAGATTGCGTGCCCGGTTCCGGGTGCCGGCCGACGTTCTCATTCCATCGCCCAAGAAAGCGCCAGCCCGCCGCACGACCAAGCGAGCCGCGGCCTGATTGCAGGCTTGGGCGCAGTGCTTCAGAGAAGCAGAGGTTAGGCAGGGAAAATTCGGCTTCAGGCGGGCTCGAGGTTCAGCTCCTTCAAACTTTTTCGTAGGCCACGCGGCGTGTCGGCGATCAATGCGGGCAGTGCGTCAAGTCTCTTCTGCTCATCGGCCGTCAAGGTCGGCTTCTTCGCGGCCCGCTCCAGTGGCATTTCGCTACATATCCGCGCGCGTCACGGCAGCGCGGCGAGCGTGATCCAGGCCGACAGGCATGCCAGCTTCTGCTCTCTTCGCCAGGGCCTGTCGACTGTCGCGCCGAGCGATTTCATGCGGATGTCGATGTCAGTTGGCGACAAGTGGAGCTGCTTTGACGCAGCCTCGTGCAGCGACTTCTCGTCCATCTCGGCGACTTCGACGCCGCATCGGCCGCACGCAAACCGAAGGGCGTCCCGCACGGCCAGTCCTTCAGCGACCGGCACATGCTCTGGCCAGGACAGACTGTACGCCAGAGCATCGGTGATCCAGCCGGCGCGATTGACGAGCAGCGCCGCGATGACCGGCTCGCACCCAGCGTCCCGCAGCCTGCGGACGATATCGCCCAGACCCTGCGCCGCCAGCGCGCCCTGGCGTTTGTGCGCCTCGGCGACGGCAGCCGCGGCTTCGGTCGAAGCTTGGCCGTCCGGGCCGCGCCTCATCTCGTATGCAACCCGATAGGGCTCGAGGGCGAGGCGATCACCTTCGGCGGCCGTCGGGAGAAACGTTGACACGACGACCCGAGGCTCGCCCGCTTCGACGACGACGCCGACCACCACGCCGCCGCCCTTGATGCCGCGAAATCCAAGCCCGATCGGAGCCATTTCGCCGTTGCCGGCCGCCGTGCTGTTTCGGGCAATGGACAGGGACTTCCTCCTCCGAAGCTGAGCCTCCCCTGAAGGAGCGATGATGCTAGCCAACGAGCAAGAGCGTCTCAAGCCGGCTCGAGTTCCAAAATTTGTATTGTACGACGTATGATTGGTGGCTCCACTGCACCGTGTTCCCCAACCGTAGTCCTGGCGGGATCGGATGCAGCCCCGGACGTAGCGGATAAATCCGATGATCGACTTGCTTGCGCATCAACCTGACTACCTGGATCAAATCCTGCAGCGGATCGCCACGTTCGTTGGCGGTCGCCATCGGGGACAAATCTTCCGCGTTGCGGTGGATGGCGTCGATGGGGTCGGCAAGACCACCTTCGCGGACAAATTGGGGACCGCCATCGAGCGGATCGGCCGACCGGTTATCCGCTCGTCGGTCGATGGCTTCCATAATCCGCGCGAGCGCAGGTACCGGCGCGGCAGGGCCTCTCCGGAGGGATTCTACCTGGAACTCGTATGACTATGCGGCGCTGCGCACACACCTGCTCGATCCGCTCGGCCCGGGGGGCACAGGTGTGTATGCGGCGGCAATGTTCGATCATGTGACGGATTCCCGGCTTCCGGTACGAACGCAAGCGGCTGCGGCCGGGTCCGTCCTCGTCCTGGACGGGCTGTTCCTGCATCGCCCGGAGCTGCGCGATATCTGGGATTTCTCGATATTTCTCCATGCGCCGTTCGAGGTGACGATCCCGCGTGGCGCCGCGCGCGGCCCCGGCTGGGGCGGATCGCCCGACCCGGCTGCCCCTTCCAATCGACGCTATGTCGAGGGGCAGCGGATATATCTGCGCGAGAACGAGCCGCAGGCCAGCGCGAATGTCGTGATCGACTACCGCGATCTTGCTGCGCCCGTGGTCGTGGCTTGGCGGTGGCCGAAAGCCGACCGCGGCCCGCCGCCAAGCTCCTGAAGGGCGATTTCGCTCAGCCGCCTGCGCTCGCTTGCATCACTTGGCGAGCAAGCCGTCGGCCCGCTTGGCGGGCCGCAGCCTGGGGGCGAGGCCGTAGCGGTGCAAGTCGGTGCCGTGGGCATCGAGCCAGGCCTTGGCGCGCTCGAAATCGGTATCGAGCCGCCCGACCAGCTTCCAGAATCGCGGCGAGTGGTTGAGCTCCTTGAGATGCGCGACCTCGTGCGCCGCCAGATAATCGAGCACGTGGGAGGGGGCCAGGATGAGCCGCCAGGAGAACGACAGGACGCCGGTGTTCGAGCAGGATCCCCAGCGGCTGGATTGATCCCGGATCGAGACGCGCTTGATCGCGATCCCGAGCTTGGCCGCATAGCGGTGGCTGACCGTCTCCAGATCGGCGCGCGCTTCGCGCTTGAGGAAGTCGCCGATGCGGCGATCGAGATGCGGCGGCTCGCCGGCGACGCAGAGCAGGCGCTGGCCGCGGTCGTCGGTCTCGATCCACACCGTGCCGCGCACGTTGCGGCGATGCACGATGCGGTGCGGAATGCCGCGCAGCGGAACCTCGACGCCGTGCACGAACGGCGCCGCCTCCGGCAGGCGCTTGAGCCGCGCCGCGATCCAGCCGCCGTGCTGTTGCGCAAAGTCGCGCGCTTCGCGCACGCTGCCGCGCGGCGGCATGGTGAGCACGACCTCGTGCAACGCGGCATCAATGCGCAGCGTATAGCGGCGCGCCTGGCGGTGCCGCCGCAAGCGCACCAGGAAGACCGATTTATCGAAAATGATTTCCAGCGCCGACGGTTCGGTCGGACGCCGATAGAGCAGCGCGCGCAAGGACATGGCCGTACATCCACCCACAAGCATTCCCGGCGGAAATACTGCCATAACCGTATGCGGGCGCGGGATGGCTGATCGCAAATAAACCCCTTCCCCCAGGACACGGGGCTGCGGCGTCGCGGCGCCACAACAGCTAGGGCCTCGCGGGAGGTGAATCCGGGTTCATAAGTTCTTGGCGCGACCCGCCCGGCGGCGCCCCGAAGTCACCCCGGAGTGGATTCCGCTCCAGGCGAAAAAGCCAATATAGTACAATAGCTTGCGGGCATCGCATCGAACCCCGCGATGGCGAATCATGCAGAAACCCAGGCGGGACGGGCCTTGCCGGCCCCTCACCGTCATTTTGGACGTGCCGCAACCATCTGGAACCCGGCTGGCGGGGCGCCCTATTCGTTGACCGCCGCCGCCGTCGCGGCAGGGATGGGCGCAATCGTCGTGTCCGCAGGCGCCGGTGCCGAACCCTGGCGCTTGGATGCCGCGCGATTGGCATTGGTGGCCGCCCGCGTGCCGCCGCGGCCATCCTCGCCATTGTTCGACAGCACGAAGTCGGCGATCCGCGGCGCGATCTCGGCACGGTAGCGCGATCCGTTGAACACGCCGTAATGACCGACGCCCGGCTGCATCCAATGCGACTTCTTGTCGGCCGGGATGTTGACGCAGAGCGCATGCGCGGCCTCGGTCTGCCCGAGCCCGGAAATGTCGTCGTTCTCGCCCTCGACCGTGAGCAGCGCCACCCGGCGGATGCGGGCCGGATCGACCGGCGCGCCGCGATGCGTCATGGTGCCGTTCGGCAGCGCATGGCGCACGAACACCGTATCGACCGTCTGCAGATAATATTCGGCGCTCAGATCCATCACCGCCAGATACTCGTCGTAGAACTCGCGATGCTTCTGCGCGGAATCGCCGTCGCCCTTGACCAGATGCGTGAACAGGTTGCGATGCGCCTCGATGTGGCGCTCCAGATTCATGCTGACGAAGCCGTTGAGCTGCAGGAAGCCCGGATAGACGTCGCGCATCAGTCCCGGATTGGGAAACGGCACCTTGGTGATGACGTGCTGGCGAAACCAGTCGATACCGCGCCGCTCGGCGAGCTCGTTCACCGCGGTCGGATTGACGCGGGTGTCGATCGGGCCGCCCATCAGCACCATGGAATGCGGCACATAGGGGTCGTCGGTCGCCTCCATGCGGGCGACGGCGGCCATCACCGGCACCGAGGGCTGGCACACCGCCAGCACATGCACGTCGCCGCCCAGCATGTGCAGCATCGAGATCACGTAATCGATATAGTCGTCGAGGTCGAAGCGGCCGGCCGCCAGCGGCACCATGCGGGCGTCGGCCCAATCGGTGACGTAGATGTCGTGGTAGGGCAGCAGGCCCTCGACGGTCCCGCGCAGCAGGGTGGCATAGTGGCCCGACAACGGCGCCACGATCAAAAGGCGCGGCTGTGGTCGGCGCGGCCGCCGCTCGAAGGCGCGCTCGAAATGCAGCAGCCGGCAGAACGGCCGTTCCCAGACCGTGGAGATGTGGACCGGGATGCGTTCGCCGCCCACCAGCGTGGAGTCGATCCGCCATTCTGGCTTGCCGTAGCGGCGGGTCGAGCGCTCGAACATCTCGCAAGCCGCCGCCATGGTCTTACCGAATTGGGTGTGGGCCATGGGATTGGCCGGATTCTTGAAGAACAGCCGGGTGGCGTCCGCCCAGGCCCGAGACGGGTTGAGCGACGCCTGGCTCATCTCGTAGAGCCAGTAATACGGCCCGGCCAGCATCGGGCCATGACCCACCGCTGCGGCCGGAGCGCCGCCGAATTCTCCAATCGCCATCGCCCCCGTCCCTGACGGTTCTTGCTGCACTGCAGCAGGGTGTCGTTTTTCGGTCACTGCGTCAACCTTATCAACCTTATGACGATTGTTCTGCCACCCGCTTAAGAGATGGGTATTCTTCCGCCTTCGGTAAACAGGATGATTATTCCCCGGACTGCAGCAACGAGCCCTGCCGGCGGGCGCTTTTCAGCAACTGCAGGAACGCCACCACTGCGGCGGTGAAATAGAGGGCGTTGAGCCCCAGCGCCTGCGCCATGAGATCGGCGCGAAACACGTGCTCCATCACCAGCGCCCGCATGCCCTCGAACACGTAGGTCGGCGGCAAGGCCCAGGACACCATCTGCAGCCAATGCGGCAGCGTCGCCACCGGGTAGTAGACGCAGGTCAGCGGCATCAGCACGAACATCAGGGTCCATGCCAGGCTCTCGGCCCCCATGCCGTTGCGCAACAGCACCCCGGACACCACGATGCCGACCGACCAGCTGGTGAGAATGAGGTTGGCGAAGAAGGCGGCGAGCCCGAACCCCATCCCGTAGATGTTGAACCCGAACAAAACGATCGCGAGCAGCGAGACCGGCCCCATGCCGATCGCCAGCCGCACGATGCTCATGATCATCAGGGCGGCGACGAGCTCGATCGGCCGCAGCGGGCTGATCATCAGGTTGCCGAGGTTGCGCGCCCACATCTCCTCGAGAAACGACACCGAGAATCCGAGCTGGCCGCGGAACAGGATGTCCCACAACAGCACCGCGCCGATGAACATGCCGCCGGCGCGGGCGAAGAAGCCGGCGTTCTGCGAGATGTAGAGCTGCAGGAATCCCCACACGAACAATTGCATCATGGGCCAGTAGATCAGCTCGAGCACGCGCGGCCACGACGAGCGCAGCAGATACAGATAGCGCAGCACCATCGCGGCCACCCGATGGGGCGCAAACGCGATCGTGCGGGCCGCCGCCGCGCTCATTGCGCCGCCTCGCGCGCCTCGCCGCGGCCGCGCGCCACGTCGAGAAACACCTCCTCGAGCGTCTCGACGGCCGTAACGGGTCAGCAGGCGCGCCGGCGTGTCGTCATCCTCGATGCGCCCGCCCTTCATCATGATGACGCGCTCGCACAGCCGCTCCACCTCGGCCATGTTGTGGGAGGCGAGCAGCACCGTGGCACCATGCCGGGCGCGAAAACCCTCGAGCCGCGCGCGCACCCAGTCGGCCGTATCCGGATCGAGCGACGCGGTCGGCTCGTCGAGCAGCAGCACGTCGGGCCGGTTGATCAGCGCTTTGGCGAGCGCGACCCGGGTCTTCTGGCCGGCCGAGAGCTTGCCGGTCGGCCGGTCCAGGAAATCGCGCAGCTCCAGCTGCTCGGCGAGCTCGGCGATGCGTGCGCCCAGATCCGCGACCGCATAGAGCTTGCCGAACACCTTGAGGTTCTGCCGCACCGTGAGCCGGTGCGGCATGTCGACATAGGGACTTTCGAAGTTCATCCGGTGCAGCACCCGGTAGCGCTGGGCCGGCATCTCGGCGCCCAGCACCTTGGCGCTGCCGGAGCTGGGCATCACCAGCCCCAGGATCATGGCGATGGTGGTGGTCTTGCCGGCGCCGTTGCCGCCGAGCAGCCCGGTCATCGAGCCCGGCTCGAGCGCAAACGAGATGCCGTCCACCGCACGGGTGGCGCCGTAGACCTTCACCAATTGATCGACCGCGATGGCGGGTTCGCCGGACACGTTGGGGCTCGCTGACGGAGAGGTTCGCCAGATGTGAGCCAGCCCGGCGCCCGGCGCAAGCCCTCCAGGGCCGCGCGATCGAACCGGGCGCGAGGTTGAGCGCGCGCCGCGATCCACTAGATTGGGACGATGACCGAGCAGGATCGCATCCAGGCTTTTCATCCGGGGCGCAACGTGCGCCTCAACACGCTGGTGCGGCTGCGCTGGCTCGCGGTGATCGGCCAGACCACGGCCGTGCTGGTGGTCTATCTGGGGCTGGATTTCGACCTGCCGATCTGGGCTTGCCTCGCCGTGATCGCGCTCACCGCCTGGCTCAATGTGGCGCTGCGCCTGCGCTTTCGCATGAGCCAGCGGGTCGAGCCCGACCGCGCCGCCTGGCTGCTCGCCTTCGACATCGCGGAATTGGCGATCCTGCTGTTCCTCACCGGCGGGCTCGAGAACCCGTTCGCGTTCCTGTTTCTCGGACCGGTGCTGCTGTCGGCGACCGCGCTGCCGCCGCGGCTGACCCTGATGCTGGGCGGCTTCGCGGTGGCCTGCGCGACCGTGCTGATCTTCGTCCACTATCCGTTGCCGTGGGATGCCGACCAGCCGCTCGAATTGCCGTCGATCTACACGATGGGGGTCTGGCTCTCGCTGTTGCTGGCGATCGGCTTCATCGGTGCCTATGCGTGGCAGCTCACCGAGGAAGCCCGCCAGCTCGCCGACGCTCTCGCCGCCACCGAGCTGGTGCTGGCGCGCGAGCAGCACCTCTCCCAGCTCGACGGGCTCGCCGCGGCGGCCGCCCACGAGCTCGGCACGCCCTTGTCCACCATCACGGTGATCGCCACCGAGATCGAGCGCGAGATGGCGCCCGGCTCCCCCCATGCCGAGGACGTGAAGCTGTTGCGCGAGCAGGCGCAACGCTGCCGCGGCATCCTCGGCAAGCTCACCCAGCTGTCCGCGAGCGACGAGCCGTTCGGCCGCACGCCGTTGTCGGCCCTGATCGAGGAGATCGTGGCGCCGCACCGCAACTTCGGGGTAGCCATCAAGGTGGTGCTCCTGCCCCGTGATGCGCCCGAGCCGATCGGCCGGCGCAATCCGGTCATCCTCTATGGGCTGGGCAATCTTCTGGAGAATGCCGTCGATTTCGCCCGCGAGCGGGTCGAGGTCACGGCCGAGTGGGGCGCGGAGGAGATCGCCCTGACGATCATCGACGACGGGCCGGGATTCGCGCCCGAGATCATGGACCGGATCGGCGAGCCTTACGTCACCGGCCGGCGGCATCTGCGCCACAGCGTCGACGTCGAGGCGGGCGGGCTCGGCCTCGGCCTGTTCATCGCCAAGACCCTGCTGGAACGCTCGGGCGGCAAGCTGGTCTTCGTCAATCGGGCAGCCCCGGCACAGGGCGCGTCGGTGCGGGTACGCTGGGAACGCGCCGATTTCGAGGAGAACGTGGCCTCAGCGTTGTGACAGGGCCCCGACCGTCAGGAAGTTGTCAGGGCCTGGTTGGACCGGGCATCCGGAACCAGGGGATTCCGCCTCCTCCGGATCGCCAAGAGTTTATGTTAACGGACGTTGTGAGTTGCGTTGGACGGAATATATGTGCTCAAGGTGGGTGGGCCAATTGACCGTAGCGGAGCTGGTTTTTGGGAATTCGCAACGGTCGGGAGTGAGACAAAATGCTGGAGGAAACCGTAGCCATGGCTGAAAGTCGCGCTCCGGGAACCCCGGGCGACCGAACGCTGCTGATCGTCGAGGACGATAAATCGTTCCTGCAACGGCTCGCGCGCGCCATGGAGAGCCGGGGCTTCACCGTCACCACCGCGGAAACCATCGCCGAAGGATTGGAGCGGCTGGAGACGGGTCTCCCGGCCTTTGCGGTGGTCGACATGCGGCTCGCCGACGGCAACGGCCTCGAGGTGATCTCGGCGCTCAAGCGCCGGCGGCCCGATGCCCGCGCCATCATTCTCACCGGCTACGGCAATATCGCCACCGCGGTGAACGCGGTGAAGATGGGCGCGGTCGACTATCTGGCCAAGCCGGTGGACGCCGATGACGTGGTGGCGGCCCTGCTGGCCCACGATGGCGCCGCCGCCGAGCCGCCCGAGCATCCGATGTCGGCCGACCGCGTGCGCTGGGAGCACATCCAGCGCATCTACGAATTATGCGGCCGCAACGTCTCGGAGACCGCCCGCCGGCTCAACATGCACCGGCGCACCCTGCAGCGGATCTTGGCCAAGCGCGCCCCCAAGTGAGCGCGCGAAATAGCGCGCGATCACGTCTCGCATAGCGGTGGTCGGCGCCGCGAGAGCATCGACGATCGCGAACGATCAGCGGAAGATGTTCGGAATATTGGCGAACGGTGCCGGCCGCGGCGGCGCTGCCGGTGCCGGTGCCGGCTTACGCGGGGCCCGCGGTTTGGTTTCGTCGGGCTGCCCATCCACCTCGAGCCGTTGATAGGCCGCGGCGGTACCGGCCGCCGGCTTGGCGGTGCGCGGCTGCGTCCCGCCGGAGGCGGCGGGCGAACCGGACGCCACCGGGGACGGCGAGATGGGCTCGGTGGTGACGGTGGCGGCGCTCCCGCGCGGCCAGTTGAAATCGTCGGCCCGCCCGGTCGGCGCTGCGATCGGCTCGCCCTTGGTGAGCACGCGAACCGCCAGCGGATCGGAAGCAAGCGGCTTGGCGGCCGGGCGCGCACCGCCCAGGAGCTCCTCTCCGGCACCGCCGGTCGCCGAGACCGTCAGCGGAATGACCGGGCCGACCAGCGGGCGTGACGACGGCCCCCCCGCCTTGGCGCCGGGGGAGACCGGCTCGATGCTCGAGGGCAGCGCCACCGGAACGGCGCGCGTGGCCATGCTGCGGTCGATCTCGCGCTCCACGTAGTGGGCGAGCTTGCGGGCGCCGGCCTTGGTGAAATAGATGCCGTCGGCGCTGCGCAGGCGCCGGGTCTGGCCCTCGAAATCCGGTCCCTGCGCGGAGTAGCGGCCCTGCTCGTCCACGAAGCCGTCCCAGATATCGACATAGACGATGCCGGCCTTCTCGGCCCGGCCGCGATAGAGCTCGTTGAGATAGGAGGCGTCCGAGGTCGCCTTGGGGCCGCGCTGTGCCGGCAACCCGACCCAGAGCACCGGCACGCCGGCGCTTTTCAATGCCGCAATGGTGGCATCGATGCGCTTGATATAGGCGGCCTCCCACTGGTCGGTATGGAACTCGAACGGACCGGTGGGACCGGCCTTGCCGCCCTCGGGGGCAAGCGGAACCTGATCCGGGCTATCCAATTCGGCATTCGCCACGTCCTCGGTGGGCGCCGGTGCCGCCTCGCCGGTCGGGGATGGCGCGGCTCCGGGCTTGCCGGGTGCGGCAGCCTTCGGGGGCGTGGGCGTGGCCCGCTCGCGGATCGACTGGTGATCGTTGATCCCGATCATCATCACGATGAATTTCGGCTTCTCGGCCGCGATGATCTCGCGCGCGGTCTGCGCCCAGTCCACGTCACGGCGGGTATCGTAGCGGATGAGGCCCGAGGTGGTGCGGTGCTTGCGGGTGATGCCGATCTCCGGGCGCTCCGAGTAGGCGTCCTCCAGTCCATAGCCCAGCCAATCCGCCATCGCGTCGCCCATGACCACGATGGATGTGGTGGGCGGCACCTCGCCCTTGTGGCTCTGTGGCGAGGGCGCATGGGAATTGTCCGGCGGCGCGGGCGGACGCTGCTCTGGCGGGGCGAAAAAGCCGCCGAACGGATTGTACTGTTGCTGCTGCTGCGGTTGCTGCTGGATCGGCGCCGGCGGCCGGCGCGGCGCGCCGAACGGAGACCAGAATTGCGCCTGCGCGGGCGAGACCAGGGCGATCGCCAAGCCGGCGGCCACGACCATCCCGGCCGCACCGAGCACATAGGTGCCGATGCGTCTGCGCCCCGATTTGTCCTGCGCGCCCATGATTCGGCTGTCGACCCCTTTCCGGGATATGCGCCGGGATCGCATCGCTGCTTAAGACGGTATCGCCGCACAAACGATATCGCCGAGCCATGATCCCGCGGGATGGGGCCGGCACAATAGCGCCGCACGCCCACACCGCCACCCCGCAATAGTACGACAAAAATGTCAACTTGAAGATGGCCGCAAGGTGACCCGGCAGGCGCCAAAACGGCCCCGGATCGGCCGCCCTAGGGGCCGCGCAGCCGTTCCAGGACCGCCGCCGAGGCAAAACCATCGGCCACGACGCCGATTTGGGCCTGGAACTGGCGCAAGGCGGCGCGGGTGCGGCCGCCGAGCTGGCCGTCCGGCGTGCCGACGTCGAAGCCGTGACTGGCCAATTGCTGCTGCAGCTCGAGCCGTTCGTCGCGCGTGAGCACGCGCTCGTAGCGCGGCCATGCCTGCACCAGCGGCTCACCGCCGCGCAGCCGGTCCGCCAGGTACCCGATCGCCAGCGCATAGGCCTCGGACGGGTTGTATTTCATGATCACGCGGAAGTTCTGCAGCATCAGGAAGCCCGGCCCCTGCGCGCCCGCCGGCACCAGCAGATAGGCGCGATCGTCGGCGCGCGGGAACGCCTTGCCGCCGGGACGGCGGATGCCGGCGCGGCTCCATTCCTGCATGGTCATGACCTTGGCGCGATCGGCCAGCATGAAATTGAAGCGCTCCGGCACCACCACCTCGTAGCCCCAGGTCTGGCCGGTCATCCAGCCGTCCTTCTTGAGATTGTTGGCGGTGGAGGCGATCAGGTCCGGAATCGAATCGACCACGTCGCGGCGGCCGTCGCCGTCGAAATCGACCGCGTATTTCTTGAAGCTCGTGGGCATGAACTGGGTCGGCCCGAAGGCGCCGGCCCACGACCCTTGCAGATGTGCCGCCGTGACGTCGCTGTGGCTGAGGATCTCCAGGGCCGACAGGAATTCCTCGCGGAAATAGTCCTGCCGACGGCCGACACAGGCGAGCGTCGCGGTCGAGCGGATGACCGGGCGCGTCCCGCCTTGGGTGCCGTAATTGGATTCGACGCCCCAGATGGCGGTGATGATGTGGCGGTCGACCCCATAGGCCTTCTCGACCGCGTCGAACACCGCCCGGTGGGTCGCCAGCATGGCGCGGCCGTTGCGGATGCGATCCTCGCTCACCAAGAGATCCAGATAGTCCCAGATCGCCTTGGTGAATTCCGGCTGGGCGTCGAGCAGGTCCATGATCCGCAGGTCGGGTGTGAGACCCGCGGTCTGGGCCTCGAATACGCCGCGCCCGACCCCGCGCCGCGCCGCCTCGGGCCACAGGGCCTCGACGCAGGCGGGAAAATTGGCGGCGGCCGCCCGGATGGCCTCTGCGGTCATCAGCGGATGCCCGGAGGCGCCGGATTCCCCGCTCCATTCCGGCGGGCCGCCCGGCGTCGCGGGGGCCGGCGGCAGCGGCGCCGCCGGCGCCACCGAGCCGGTGGTCAGGCCCGGAATCCTGAACGGGAACCAGCTGCCGTCGCCGGCCTGCGCCGGCCCGGCCAAAGCCAAGGTGATCGCCGCCGCGACGCCGAGCAAAGATAAGTTCCCGAACGATCTCATCATGATGATCTTGACCCGGGCAACCGGCGCGACCGATTGTGCCTCGCTTTTTCCGATTGGGATTATATATGGTCGCGATACCGTTAATGGATTTTAAAGGCGAAATCCTCCCCTCTTCTTCTCCTCCCGCCCGCGAGCCCGCCAGCACCCCGACATGAAACCGATCCGCAAAGCCATATTCCCGGTCGCCGGGCTCGGCACCCGCTTCCTGCCCGCCACCAAGGCCATGCCCAAGGAGATGCTCCCGGTCGTCGACCGGCCGCTGATCCAGTACGTGGTGGACGAGGCGCGCGAGGCCGGCATCGAGCATTTCATCTTCGTCACCGGTCGCAACAAGGCGGTCATCGAGGACCATTTCGACCGCCAGTTCGAGCTGGAGATGACGCTGCGCGATCGTCAGCGGCGCACCGAGCTCGCCGCGCTGGCGCAGGACCTGCCGGCACCCGGCACCACCAGCTTCACCCGCCAGCAGGAGCCGCTGGGACTGGGACACGCGGTGTGGTGCGCGCGCGAGCTGGTCGGCAACGAGCCGTTTGCGCTGTTGTTGCCGGACGTGCTGGTGCAGCATCCGCGCGGCTGCCTCGCCCAGATGATCGACGCGGCGCGCGCGATCGAGGGGCCCGTCAACCTGATCGCGGTCGAGGAGACCCCGGCCGAGCGCATCCACATGTATGGCGTGGTCGGCGTCGGCGAGCGCAACGACAAGCTGTTCTCGATCACCCGGATGGTGGAGAAGCCGGCGCGCGCCGAGGCGCCCTCGAACCTCACCATCACCGGCCGCTACGTGCTGCAGCCCGAGGTCTTCGGCATCCTGGCGGCGCAGACGCGCGGCACCGGCGGCGAGATTCAGCTCACCGACGCGATGATCGAGCTCGCCTCGAGGCAGCCGTTCTACGGCCTGCAATTCGAGGGCAGGAGCTTCGATTGCGGCTCCAAGGTCGGTTTCCTGTCGGCCAACGTGGCCTATGCGCTGGCGCGCCCCGACATGGCGCCGGCAGTGCGCGCGGAGCTCACCCGGCTGCTGGACGGCGATCGCGCGATCTGATGCGGGCGCGGCTCCCCGCCGCAACCGCACCCAGCGCCACCTGGGCCTGGTAGTTGTATCCGCCTATGTCCGATGTGAGTCGGCGCGCTGCCGGCTATTGCCGCCGCCACGCTAATTATGCTTACTGACTCGAGTGTCAGGGCTGCGCCAAGCCCCGGGCGCTTCAATCACTCGGGGCCGTCTGCGCCGGCCAATCCGAGCAGGCCGAGCCCGATCGCCGATGTTGCCCGAAAAACCGTCGGTATGCGAGCGCGGGGGGATCGACGATCGGTTCGCCCGCCGCGCAGCTCTGCTGCCCATTCTGATCGTCGGCCCGTTCGTCATCCTGCTTTTTTGCACGTTTCCCCACGATGACGACTTCTGTTTCGCGGCGGGCTGGCGCGACCTCGGCCTGATTGAAATGGTCCGCGTCCTTTACCAGACATTTCAGGGCCGCCTGTTCAGCTTCGCCGTCGAGATCGTGCCCTTCTCGATTCAATACACCCTGGGCGGTGACTTGCTCCTGATCTACCGTGCCTTCTGCGCAGCCACCCTCGGCGCCACCATCATATTGGCGCTGTGGACCGGCAATGCGCTGTTTCCCGCGTTTTCGCGGCCCATCCGGATCCTCCTGGGCCTCATGCTGGCAGCGGTACTGGTTGCCGGAAGTCCGCAGCCCGAGGACCTGTTCTATTGGGTCGGCACAATCGGGTTTTATTCAATCCCGGCCCTCGTCGCCCTGTGGATGCTGATTTGGCTCCATGTTCAGGCCGACCGCTCGGCACCGCTGAGCCCGCTTGCGGTCTTTTTTCTTGGCGCTGTCGGAATGCCGATAGCGACTGCGACGGAGATCAGCGGTCCGGTGCTGGTCACGATCGTGCTCGGCTCGTATCTGCACCGTTGCTTGCTGCCGAAAGCGCCGCGTCAACCGCTTGCCCATGCGTTGATCCTCGGCGCCATTGCGATCGGGATCGCAATCGTGGTGCTGGCGCCGGGAAATGCGGCTCGCTTGCATACGATGGGGACCGACCAGGGCCTCGCGTTGCGTACCTTGACCGGGCTGCCGATGGCGGTCGCGCATGTCGCCCAGTTTCTGGTTCGCCGGCTGACAAATCCGGCGCTTGTGGCCTGGCTCGTTTTTCTCGTGCTCGTGGTACCGGCGCACGATCGAGATCGGCGCGACATGCCGCCCGCGACTCGCCGGGCGCTCGTCTGGCTGCCGCTCGGAACCGCGATGCTCGCGATCTACGGATCGCTGTGGATCGGGCATGTAGCGACCGGCAGGCTGCTGGAGCAGCGGGGCTTGAACCATTTGCATTTCGTGCTGGTCGGCGGATTGAGCTTGACCGCGATCGCGGCGGGCGCGTCCCATGGGGAGCGCCTTTGGGGCATGATCGCAGCGCATTGGCCGCGCTTGGACAGGACCAAGCTCGCGGCCGCAGCCTTGCTTCTCATGCTCGCGACGCCGCATTTCCTCCAGGCCGTCCGTATCCTTCCGTATGTCGGCCCGCTGCGTCGGCTGGCGCAAGAACGCTTCGCCCAGCTGGGCGACGGTAAGGTTCCGGGCGCGCCCATTCTCGATCGGACCCTCATTCTGCCGGCGGCATCAATCGCCAACATCCCGTGGTTCGCCGATCCGGTCAGCGCCGACCCCGGCGCATGGACAAATCAATGCGTGGCCCGCTACGCGGGTGTGCGTTCGGTCGAGATTGCGCCGCCGTGAATGAAATTCGACACGCGGCCGCGGTCGCCCACGCGGTTCAGCGCTGCAGCCGCACGCCCAAGAGCGCCACATAGGCCTGGTAGTTGTTGCCGGGCACGCTCGAGGTCAGCCATTCCCGGCGCAGCTCGCCCTTGAGCTGCATCTCGCGGTTCAATTTGTAGGTGAGCGCGAACGAGCCTGCGTAGCGGTTGTCGAGCCGCTGCTCGCCCACATAGGCGTCGCGATCGAAGGTGAATTTCAGCGTCGCGTCGAGCCAGGTGCGGAACGCGTGATCGACCTCGGCCCCGAGCTCGTGGGTGAACACGCCGGACACTCCGGCCAGCGTCGATTCGCTGACGGTGGTCACCGCGGTCAGCTTGAACATGGTGAGGGCGGTGGCGAGCCAGGTGAGCGAGCCGTCGAGCGAGGGCCCCCTGATATCGGGCAGCGCCGGATCCGTGTAGGTGCGCTGCAGATAGCCGAATGCCAGCTGGCCGGTCAGGATGCGCGAGAGCTCGAAAGTGCTGCCGACCTTGACGGCGCTCCCGTGCGAGTCGCGATCGAACCCGGAGAGGTCGAACGGGAGATCATGGTGGCGGCGATCGGCATCCAGCTCGACGAACGGCCTCACCGCCGGCGTCAATTCGTAGCCGACGCGCAATTGCGCGCTGTATTGATCGAAATTGCGGTCGTCGTTGCTGGCGATGGTGCCGTCGGTGAATACCGAGTTCTGATAGGTGGTGCGGTCGATCCCACCCTTGATGGCGACATCGAACCGGTTGAAGCGCTGGCCCACACCGACGCTGCCGCCGACGTCGGTGGAGACCGGCAGCCGGGCGAGCCCGGCCTGGATGTTCGGGCTGCCCGGATTGTCGGTCGCGACCAGGACACGGCTTTCGAGATCGATGCGGGAGAGGCTGGTGACGTCGATGCGGCCGTCGATCTTGCCGTCGAAGGCCGGGCGGTCGAGGCTCGGGGCCGCCCCGTAGGAGGTATAGCTGCCGCGCAGGTTGGCGGTTAGCTCGTGGCGCGACCAGTTCGAGGCGGCCTGCAGCTCCGGCGCCACGATGCCGAAGTTCGAGGCGCCGCCGCCGGTCGTGGTTCTGGCCGGATTGGTATCGTAGCCGCCGGAGATCTCGATCGCCGGGCGCAGCCGGAACGAGCCGGCCGCGATGCCGACTGGATCGAACGGCTTCTCGTCCACCACCGGACGGCGGATGAGCGTGCGCGGTACCGCGAGTGTCGGATCGAGCGCCGGCAGTGCCGCTGCAGGCGCAGGCGCGAGCACCGCACTGCCGGGGCCGGCGACGGCGTCGGCGCCCGGCGCGCCGTGCCGGGTCCGGTTCTGATTTTGCTGCAGGCGGGCATCCCCGATCGCGCGCCCGGATGGCGGCGGCAAGAGCTGCGTCTGCGCCGGCGGGGCGGTCTGCGGCTTGGCCTCGGGGGCGCCCTGCGCATTGGCGTCCGATCCCGGCGCCGCCGTGCTCGGCAGCCCGCTGCTGCCACGGATCTTCGACCGCGCATTGCTAGAATTAAAGCCAGTGGTTCCGGCTCCGACCCCGGGCTGGTAGCCGAAGCTCTGCGGCGGCCCGCCCGGCGTGGTGGGATCGGGGATGAGCGGCCGCGCCTTGCGGAACACCGGCGGGGTGCGCGGATTGCCGTCGAGCGAGGGTGCGAGCAACGGAAAATCGGCGGGGTCGGCGAGCTGGGCCGAAGCCTTCGGCCCGGCCAGCAGCAGCGCCCCCATCAGCATACCGGCGCAGCATCCGACCAGAGGAGGAGTTAGGCGGCGGCGCGGCACCTCGAGACCCCTCGTCCGAGCGGCGCATCGGGCGTGGTGCTTGCCGGACGCGCCCGCGAAACTCGTGTTTTTGATCGACGCGTCGATCGAATGCGGACAGGCGCGCCGCCGGCCCGCCGGAAGGCCCGGCAGCGCTCGCCAAAAACCTGGTTAATGGAGATAAAACGGATATGGTTAACGGGACGTTGCCAATCGCGCACGGCTGCGTTCCGTGCTATCGCAACCGCCTGGGGATCAGGGCCGTCTCCGGCGCGCCATCGCCAAATCGCTGTATCCAAATCGCTGTATTAAGTGGCCGAGTTCAAAGTGGCGAGGTCGAGATGCCGAAACCGAAAGCCTCAAAAGCCGCACCGTCCGATGATTTGATCGCCTCGGCGCTGCGCACGCTGGAGACCGAAGCCGCCGGCATCAACGCGCTCGCGGCCGCGATCGGCGATGGGCTGGGCGAGGCCTTCATTGCCGCCGTCGAGCTGATGCGTCAGGCACGCGGCCGGGTGATCGTTACCGGCATGGGCAAGTCCGGTCATGTGGGCCGCAGGATCGCCGCCACCCTGGCGTCGACCGGCACACCCGCCTACTTCGTGCATCCGGGCGAGGCCAGCCACGGCGATCTCGGCATGATCGCGCCCGACGATCTGATCATGGCGCTGTCCTGGTCGGGCGAGACGGCCGAGCTCAAGGACCTGACCGACTATTCGCGCCGCTTCCGCATCGGGCTGATCGCGATCACCGCGGTTGCGGACTCGACGCTCGGGAAGGCGGCCGATGTGGTGCTGGCGCTGCCGCAGGTGCGCGAGGCCTGCCCGCACAATCTGGCGCCCACCACCTCGACCTTGATGCAGCACGCGCTCGGCGACGCGCTGGCGATCGCGCTCCTGGAGAGCCGCGGCTTCACGGCGCTCGATTTTCGCGTGTTCCATCCGGGCGGCCGGCTCGGCGCCATGCTCAAGTTCGTGCGCGACATCATGCATACCGGAGCCGAGATCCCGCTGGCGCCGCTCGGCACCCGCATGTCGGACGCGATCTCGGAAATGACCACCAAGACCTTCGGCTGCGTCGGCATCGTCGACCCCGACGGCTATCTCAAGGGCATCATCACCGACGGCGATCTGCGGCGCCACATGAGCGGCGACCTGCTCGATCTGCCGGTCGAGACCGTCATGACCCGCGACCCGGACACGGTGCGGCCCGATCAGCTGGTCAGCGAAGCGCTCGAGCTGCTCAATACGCTCAAGCGAACCCAGCTGATCGTGGTCGAGGCCGGCAAGCCGGTCGGGGTCGTGCATTTCCACGATTTGTTGCGCGCCGGAGTGGCGTGAGCGGGACTCGCTCCCGTTGTCATCGTCCGCGAAAGCGGACGATCCAGTAAACGCCGATATCTAAAATGGACGTTTGCGATTACTGGACGCTCAGCCTTCGCGAAGCACGACGGCTCACGGTTTGCCGCTTCGTCAAATCCAGCCCTTGAGCTCCCGCAGCGCCAGCTGCCAGATCACCAGCATGCCGGGGCCGCTGTCGTTGAGGCAGGGCACGGCGGCAAATTTCTCGCCGCCGTTGCGCCGGAAGACCTCCGCGTTCTCGCCCGCGATCTCCTCCAGGGTCTCCAGGCAATCGGCCGAGAAGCCGGGCATGATCACCGCCATGCGCTTGATGCCCTTGCGGGCGAGCTCCTCGACCGTGGTGATGGTGGCGGGCTCGAGCCATTTGGCGAGCCCGAAGCGCGACTGGAAGGTGAGCACCAACTTGGACTCGTCGAGCCCGATGTGGGCGCGCAACAGCCGCATGGTCTCGACGCATTGGCGATAATACGGATCGCCGCCGTCCACGAAGGACTGCGGGATGCCGTGGAACGACGCCAGGATCACCTCGGGCTCGAAATCGAGCTGCTTGAGCGCCACGCTGGTCGAGGAGGCGAGCGCCTCGATATAGACCGGGTCGTCGTAGTAGGGCGCCGCGATCCGGATCGCCGGCTGCGCCCGCATCCGGGTGAGCGCGCGGAACACCTCGTCGCCGACCGTGCCGGTGGTGGCGGCGCAATATTGCGGATAGAGCGGGATCACCAATATGCGCTCGCAGCCCTGCGCCGTCAGGGCTTCCAGCCGTGCCGCGATCGCGGGCAGGCCGTAACGCATCGCCCAATCGACGATCACATGCGGGCCGATCGGCTGCAGGGTCGAGCTGAGCTTTTCGGCCTGCGAGCGGGTGATGGTCTTGAGCGGCGATTCGTTCTTCTCGGTGTTCCAGATTTTTTTGTAGTCGTGGGCTTTGCGCCGCGGGCGCACCGGCAGGATGATGCCGTTGAGCACAAGCTTCCAGACGATGCCCTGGTTCTCGATCACCCGCGGATCGGACAGGAACTCGCGCAGATAGCGGCGCACCGAGCCCGGATCGTAGCCCTCCGGCGTGCCGAGATTGACCAGGAGCACACCGATCTTGTGGGCGGCGGACGAGGGGGCGACCTGCGCTGGGGCGGGGACGATGGGGGAGGCTTCGTTCATGGGGATGACCATACGCGATCGGCTGGCGGCAGGCGACCCGGCCGTCGCCCTCTTGTTCCGGCCTCGCGCCGGGGAACGTTCCAGACGCCGGCGTTTTGAACGTTCGCCCGGCGCGGCGACTCGCGGCGCTCCTCGCCCCGCGTGCGGGGAGAGGGCCATACGGCAAGCGGGCAAACCCGAACTCAGCCCGGTGAGGGGGCGTTTCCACAAGCTCAAACTCGCGGAAGCGCCCCCTCATCCCGACCTTCTCCATAGCTCGTCGAAGACGGGCGTAAACGCCCTGATGGCGCGCGGGGAGAAGGAGACCCACTGCCGCGCTGAGCGCGTGGTGACAACCTCACAGTCGCGCCAAATGCATCAATGCGATTGCGACGGCTACTCCGCCGCCTTGAGGTGGTGCGGCGCTCCGGAACGCAGCTGATCCAGCAGCGTGGCCTCGTCGGCCTTGGCGGCGGCGAGATGGCGCTGCTTGACGTGGCCAAAGCCGCGGATTTTTTCCGGGATGGCCGCGATGGCGACGGCCAGATGGTGGTTGTCGGGATCGAGCTTCGCCATGAGCTCCGCCAGCGTCGCCTCGTAGTCGGCGATGAGCTTGCGCTCAATGCGGCGCTCGGCACTGTGGCCGAACGGGTCAAAGGCGGTGCCGCGCAGAAATTTCAACCGCATGAGCAGCCGGAAGGCCGGCAACAGCCAGGGCCCGAAGGTGATCTTGCGCGGCACGCCGGTGCGCGGGTCGCGCCGTGCCAGGAGCGGCGGGGCGAGATGGAACGCGAAGCGCAGGCGCTCGCCGTCGAATTCCTCGCCCACCTGGCGCAGGAACTCGCCGTTGCCATAGAGTCGCGCCACCTCGTACTCGTCCTTGTATGCCATCAGCTTGAACAGATTGCGGGCGACCGCTTCGGCGAGCCCGCATTTGCCGGGCGCCTTCTCCGCCTCCGCGGTCTGCGCCTGCGCCACCCGCTCGCGATAGCGCGCCGCGTAGGCTGCGTTCTGGTAGGCGGTCAGATATTCGACCCGGCGCGCCACCATCTGGTCGAAGGATTCCGAGAGCTTGCGCGCGTCGGTGAGCGTGCCGGCCGCCGGCGCCGCGAGCTTGTCGACCGCGGCCGGATCGGCGGCGGCGCAGCGCCCCCAGCGGAACGCCGCGGTGTTCATGGCGGCGGCCTCGCCGTTGAGCGCAATGGCGGTCTCGATCGCCTCCGCCGACAGCGGCAGCGTGCCGAGCTGATAGGCATAGCCCAGCATCACCATATTGGCCGCGATGGTCTGGCCCGCGACCGCGGCCGCGATCCGCGAGGCATCGACGAAATGCGATCGAGGCCCGCCGGTCACGGCCGAACCGCCGGTCGCCGCCAAGATGGCGCGCCGGAGCCGCTCGGTCGGCAGCGAGAAATCGGCATTGCGGGTGAACTCGCCGGGCAGCACCTCGGCCCGGTTCACCACCATGGTGGTGACGCCGGGCTCGACCGCCGCCAGCACCTTCTTGGTGCCTGCCACCACCATGTCGCCGCCGAGCACCAGATCGGCGCTGCGCGCCGCGATGCGGATGGCGTGAATGTCCTCCGGCTTCTGCGCGATGCGGATGTGGCTCGCCACCGCGCCGCCCTTCTGGGCGAGGCCCGCCATGTCCAGGACCCCGACCGCCTTGCCCTCCAGATGCGCCGCCATGCCCAGGATCGCCCCGATGGTGACGATGCCGGTGCCGCCGATGCCGGTGACGATGATGCCGTAGTTTTGGTCGATCGCCGGCAGCTTCGGCTCTGCGACCACAGGCGGCGCACCGGCGGCGATCGCCGCCGCGCGCTTGGGCTTGCCGCCGTGGACCGTCACGAAGGAGGGACAGAAGCCTTTGACGCAGGAGAAATCCTTGTTGCAGCTCGACTGGTCGATGGTGCGCTTGCGCCCCCATTCGGTCTCCAGCGGCTGCACCGACACGCAATTGGATTGCACCCCGCAGTCCCCGCAGCCCTCGCAGACCAGCTCGTTGATGATGACGCGCCGGTCCGGATCGGGAAAAGTGTGGCGTTTGCGGCGCCGGCGCTTCTCGGCCGCGCAGGTCTGATCGTAGACCAGCACCGTGACGCCGGAAATCTTGGCGAGATCCTCCTGCACCTGCATCAGGTCGTCGCGGTGACGGATGGTGAGGCCCGCGGGCCAGCGCTCGTCGCTTGAATATTTCTTCGGCTCGTCGGTCACCACCACCACCCGGGCGGCGCCCTCGGCCGCGACCTGGCGCGCCACCTGCGGCACCGTGAGGCCGCCGTCATTGGCCTGCCCGCCCGTCATCGCCACCGCGTCGTTGAACAGTATCTTGTAAGTCATGCTGACGCCGGCCGCGATGGCGGCGCGGATCGCCATGTAGCCGGAATGATTGTAGGTGCCGTCGCCGAGGTTCTGGAACACGTGCGGGCGCTTGGAGAACGGCGCCTCGCCGATCCAGTTGGCGCCCTCCCCGCCCATTTGGGTGAAGCCCTGCGTCGAGCGGTCCATCCACTGCACCATGTAATGGCAGCCGATGCCCGCATAGGCGCGCATGCCTTCCGGCACCACGGTCGAGGAATTGTGCGGGCAGCCCGAGCAGAAATAGGGAATGCGCTGGGCGATGTCCTCGGTCTGCGCCAGCACCTCCTGCGCCTCCTTGAGACGGGCGACGCGGCCTTTCAGGTTCTCGTCGGTGACGTAATTGAGCAGGCGCTCGCCGATGCAGATCGCCACCTCGTTGGGATCGAGCGCGCCCTTGACCGGAAACAGCCAGTCGCCGCGCTCGTCCTTCTTGCCGATGCAGGCCGGCTGGTTGGCGGTGCCGTAGAGCTCCTCGCGCACCTGCACCTCGATCAGCGAGCGCTTCTCCTCCACCACGATGATGAGATCGAGACCGTCGGCGAATTCCTTGAGGTCGCGCCGGCTGATCGGCCACGGGCAGGCGATCTTGTAGAGCCGCAAGCCCAGCGCGTTGCACCTGACCTCGTCGATCCCGAGCTCGTCGAGCGCCTGGCGCACGTCGAGATAGGACTTGCCGGTGGTGATGACGCCGATCTTCGGATTGCGGCCGCCCGAGGCGATGTATTTGTTGAGCCGGTTGGCCTGCACGAAAGCCAGCATGGCGTCGCGCTTGTAGTCGTGCAGCCGCGCCTCCATGCCCAGGATGCTGTCGCGCAGCCGGATGTTGAGCCCGCCCTCGGGCATCTCGAAACCGTCCGGGATGACGATGCCGACCCGCTCGAGCGCGCCATCCACCACGGCGGTCGATTCGACCGTCTCGTGCATGCATTTGAGCGCCACCCAGGCGCCGGTGAAGCGCGACATCGCCCAGCCATAGAGGCCGTAGTCGATGATCTCCTGCACGCCGGCCGGATTGAGGATCGGGATCATCACGTCGATGAAGTGATATTCGGACTGGTGCGCGGTGGTGGAGGATTCGGCGGTGTGGTCGTCGCCCATCAGCGCGAGCACACCGCCGTGGCGCGATGAGCCGGCGAAATTGGCGTGGCGGAATACGTCGCCGGTGCGGTCGACGCCCGGACCCTTGCCGTACCAGATACCGAACACGCCGTCGTACTTGCCCTCACGGCGCAGCTCGGCCTGCTGCGTGCCCCACAGCGCGGTGGCGGCCAGCTCCTCGTTGATGCCGGCCTGGAACAGGACGTCGGCGGCGCGCAGCTGCGCATGCGCGCGTTGGAACTGCTGGTCGAGCCCGCCCAGCGGCGAGCCGCGGTACCCGGTGACATAGCCGGCGGTGTTGAGGCCGGCCCGCCGATCGCGCTCCTTCTGCATCAGGCAAAGCCGCACCAGCGCCTGGTAGCCGGTGACGAAGACCCGGGCTTGGGTGAGGTCGAACTTGTCGTCGAGGCGGACCTGCTTGAGCGTCATCGCGGACCTGTGCGGGAGCGGGCCTGCCGGCAGTCGACTCGAACGCGGCCGCTCCCTTGCCCAAGAGATATAGGCGGCCCGCCACATCAGCAATGCTGGACGATCGGTGGGCCCCATCCGTTCCGTTCGTTGCGCCAGAGGCGACGGCGCGACAACGAAGTTTCCGCCGCGCCGGCCGGCACGATCTTTGGCGCATTGCAGCATGCGTGGCCGGCAGGGCCGGCATCCGCGGGCCGCGGCTGGCCCGGCCGCAACGCCTGATCTACAAGGCTGGCACCCGCCCTGCCCCCATTCGATCGAGCCCGCCCGCCAGCCCATGGACGCCATCGCCGACGCGACCAAGGCCAGGCGGCTCTCCCATCGGGAGACGCTGCTCATCGTGCTCGGCATGCTGCTGCCGATCTTCATGGGCTCGCTCGATCAGACCATCCTGGCGAGCGCCTTGCCGACGATCGGACGCGATCTCGGCGGTTCCCATGACCTGCCCTGGCTGATCACCGCCTACCTCTTGGCATCGACCGCCATCATCCCGCTCTACGGCAAGATCGCCGACATCCACGGGCGCGCCTTGGCGCTGAAAATCGCCATCGTGGTGCACCTCGCCGGCTCGCTTGCCTGCGCGCTCGCGCCCTCCATGCTGATGCTGATCCTGGGACGCGCGCTGCAGGGCATCGGCGGCGGCGGGCTCGCCTCCATGGGGATGGTGGTGCTGGGCGACGTCGCGACGCCGCGCGAGCGCGGGCGCTACTACGGCTATTTCGCCATCACCTACACCACGGCCGGCGCCTGCGGCCCGGCGCTGGGCGGCGCTCTCGCCGACCACCTGCATTGGTCGGCGATCTTCTGGCTCAACATCCCGCTCGGGCTCGCCGCCCTGGCGGTGACCTCGACGCTGCTGCGCGGCCTGCCGCGGCACGAGCGCCCGCACCGCCTCGACGTGATCGGGTTGGTGCTGGTGGTGGCGGCGAGCGTCCCGTTCATGCTCGGCCTCAACCTGGCGGGGGTCAGGTTTCCCTGGGGCTCGCTCCCGATCCTGGCACTGTTTGGCTTCGCCTTGATCGTGGCCGGCCTGTTCGTGCTCCGGCTCACCACGGCGCCGGAGCCGCTGATCCCGATCGCGGTGCTGCGCGAGCCGGTGGTGCGCTGTGCCTTCGTGGCGAGCGCGTTCGGCTGGGGCTCGATCGTCGGGCTCAACATCTTCCTGCCGAGCTACCTGCAGAACGTCATGGGACTCACCCCCACCGATGCGGGCCTGAGCCTGATGGTGATCATGATGGCGCTCAACATCAGCGCCGGCCTCTCCGGACAGGTGCTGGCCCGCGTCGTCCGCTACAAGGCGCTGCCCATGGCCGGACTGGTGGTGACGATCGCGGCGTTGCTGACGCTGGGATGGCGGGCGCAGAACCTCGACCTGTGGGAGTTCGAGCTGCTGCTGATCCTGATCGGCACCGGCTTCGGGCCGCTACCCTCGCTCACCCAGGTCGCGGTGCAGAATACGGTCGAGCGCCATCAGCTCGGCATCTCGCTCGGATCGATGAACTTCTTGCGCAGCCTCCTGGGCACCATCCTGGTGGCGGCGTTCGGGGCGATCGTGGCCGGCGCCACCGCGGTCGATCCGGGCCTGTCGACGCCGGGCTGGCAGCATGGCGCGGCCGGCGCCGCGCGGGCCTACGCCTTTGTGTTCTACGCCGACGCGGCCTGCATCACGATCGCGCTGCTCGCGGTGGTGCTGATGGCGGAACGGCCGCTGCAGGAGGGGCCGTAACGGCTGCGGATGCCGGCGCGGCCTTAAAATCGCGCCGATTGCGGTCCCAACACGAGCTTCCATCGGCTCGCGCAAAGCCGAATATGTCAATTCCCTAGAATGCTCGAGCAGCACGCCATGCCGATAACCTTTCGCTCAGCACAAGCGCAGGACTTCGACTATTGCGCGGAGCTGTATTTCGCCGCCATGGGGCAAACCATAAGCGAATTGGGACTGGACAGCGTCGCCCACCGGGCCAGTTTCCAGCGGCAGTGGGAACCGGCCCAGGTCCGAAATCATCGTTCGCGACGGCGCCGATATCGGCTGGCTATACAGCGACATCCGGGGCGACGCGTTGTTTCTCGGACAGCTTTTCGTGGACGCGCCGTTCCGGCGGCAGGGCATCGGGACGCAGGTGATGCATCACCTGATCGGCGAGGCCGCGCGCTCCCGCCAGGCAATGACGCTCGACGTGGTCAAGACCAACCCGGCGCGGCGGCTCTACGAGCGGCTCGGATTCCGCGTCACGCATGAGGACGAGCGGAAATTCTACATGCGGCGCGAGCCGGACCGTTGATGAGTTGCGCGGTTGGCGGCTTGCGCACCTATTTGGACGCAATTGGCTGGAACGGGCAGCGCCATGGTAGTGTCGCCGATGACAATCCAAACGGTTGCTAACCGCCAGACCGGGCTCGGTTTCATGGCGGGCGACCCGTGCCGGGCAATCCGGGACAGGTGCGCAGGCTCCGGCGGGCGCGGAGCCGTGCGCCGGCGACGCGCCGGCGGGCGGGGCACGCCATGATTCCCTGGTCCCTCATCGATACCGCACAGGTGCCGGGCGGCGGCGAGCTGCGTCTCATGCGGCGCGGCGCCGAGCTCTCGATCAGGCTCGGGCACAACGAGCTGATGAACAGCCGGGTCGGCGGCTCCGAGGCGGCACTCGCCAGCCGGGCGTGCGAGCGCATTCGCGCGCGCCCGCAGCCGCGGCTGCTGATCGGCGGGCTCGGCATGGGCTTCACGCTTCGTGCCGCGCTCGCGGCGCTGGGCGCAAAGGCGCAGGTCACCGTGGCCGAGCTGGTGCCTGCCGTCGTGGCCTGGGCGCGCGGTCCGATGGCGGAGCTGTTCGGCGACAGCCTGAGCGATCCGCGGGTGCAGCTGTGCGAAGCCGACGTGGCCGAGCTGATCCGGCACGCGTCGTCGGCTTTCGATGCGATCCTGCTCGATGTGGACAACGGCCCGGCCGGCCTGAGCAGGGCCGCCAATGACGGGCTCTATGATATTGCAGGATTGGGCGCCGCCCATGCGGCGCTGCGCCCCGGCGGGGTGCTGGCGGTGTGGTCCTCCGGCCCGGATGCCGATTTCACCCGGCGGCTGCGGCAGGGCGGCTTCGCGGTGGATGAAACCGCGGGGCGCGCGAACGGTGCACGCGGCGGGGCGCGGCACGTGATCTGGTTCGCGACCCGGGCCGAGCACGGGCGCCGGCCGGGCGGAAGGAAGACCCGATGAGTGCGCTGTTCGAGGAGCTGGATTACCGCGAGACGCCGATCGGGGCGCTGAGCCTGCGCCGCCGGCGCGAGCTGCGGCTCGGCGTCGATGTGTTCGAGATCAAGCTCGGCGAGGATTTTCTGATGTCGAGCCTGTTCACAGCCTCCGAGATCGCGCTCGCCAGGCTGGGACTAGAAGCGCTCGATGGCCGAGCCGCGCTCGGCGGCCGCAATCTCGATGTCGCGGTGGGCGGCCTCGGGCTCGGCTACACGGCGGCCGCGGTGCTGGAGAATGCCCAAGTCGGCGCGCTGGTGGTGGTCGAGGCGCTGGCGCCGGTCATCGATTGGCACCGCCGCGGATTGGTGCCGCTCGGCAACGCGATCACCGCCGACGCGCGTTGCCGCCTCGTCCACGGCGACTTCTTCGCGCTGGCCGCCGCCGAGGCGGGCTTCGATCCGGACGCGCCCGGCCGTCGCTTCGACGCTGTGCTGGTCGACATCGACCATTCGCCCGATGGCCTGCTCGATCCGCACCATGCCGGCTTCTATCAGCCCGCGGGCCTGCGCCGGCTCGCCGCCAAGCTCCGCCCCGGCGGCGTGTTCGGCCTGTGGTCCAATACGCTGCCCGACGACGCGTTCACGGCGCGGCTCGCCGACTGCTTTGTCGAGGCGCGCGCCGAGCCGGTGACGTTCCACAACCCGCTGCGGGACCGGCCCTTCACCCAGACCGTCTATCTGGCGCGCACGGCGGCGGCGGCCGCGTGAGGCAAACTATCCGACCCGCACGCTCAGCATCGAGATCGAGCCGCCGTCGATGCCCTCGACCGGAAAGCTGATGGCTTCGCCCTGCTGCTTTGTCGCCAGCACATACAGCAGCGGCAGATAGTGATCGGGCGTGGGAATCGACAGCATGGCGTCGCGCCCGAGCGTCTCGTAGTCGATGAGCGGCCGGTATTCGCCCGCCAGCATGATCTCGCGCGCGGTCTGCTCGAACCGGGTCGCCCAATCATACGGGTCGGGCATGTGCCGTCCCCACGCATAGGTGTGCAGATTGTGCACCAGGTTGCCGCTGCCGAGGATCAGCACGCCTTCCTGGCGCAGCGGCGCCAGCCGCTGGCCGATCTCGAAATGGAAGGCGGCCGGGCGCGTCTCGTTGATGCTGAGCTGGACCACCGGGACATCGGCATCCGGATAGACGTGCTTGAGCACCGACCAGGTCCCGTGGTCCAGTCCCCAGGATTCGTCGAGCTTGACCGGCAATGGCGCCAGTAGCTGTTGCACGCGGCGCGCCAGCACCGGATCGCCGGGGGCGGGATATTCCACCTGGAACAGCTGGCGCGGAAAGCCGCCGAAATCGTGGATCGTCCTCGGCGCCGTGTTGATGGTGACGCCGACCTCCGGGACGAACCAGTGCGCGGAGATCGACAGTACCGCGCGCGGCCTGCCGACCTCCCGCCCGATGCGCTGCCAGCCCGCCGTATAGCTGTTGGACAGCAGGGCATTCATGGGATTGCCGTGCCCGAAGAAGATGGCGGGAAGCAGCTCGGCCATGAGTCACGCATCGCGTTGGCGGATCGCAGTCGCGGTCATCCACCCTAGCCCGAGCGGCGGCGCCAGGTCCATAAGTCGCCGCCGGGGCCGGCACTCGACTTGGCGAACTCCGGAGGGTTAGTGTCGGGGCGCGCTTTTCGCGCACAGGGCCGATCCAGGCCGGAGAGGATTCCATGTCGCAGGACCACGACCATCGCCATGGCGAGCCAAGCGCGGCGCACGCTCACGGCTCGGAGCTGTCCGAGATGCAGCTGCGGGTGCGGGCGCTGGAATCGATCCTGACCGAGAAGGGCTATGTGGATGCGGCCGCGCTCGATCGCATCGTCGAGGCCTATGAGACCCGGATCGGCCCGCACAACGGCGCCCGCGCGGTCGCCAAGGCCTGGGCGGATCCGGCTTTCAAGCGTGCGCTGCTCGCAGATGCCACCGCGGCAGTGGGCCCGCTCGGCTTCGCCAGCCGCGTGGGCGATCACCTGGTGGCAGTCGAGAACACGCCGCAACGACACAACATGATCGTGTGCACGCTCTGCTCCTGCTATCCGTGGGAGGTGCTGGGCCTGCCGCCGACCTGGTACAAGTCGGCCCCCTATCGTTCGCGCGCGGTGATCGATCCGCGCGGCGTGTTGGCGGATTTCGGCGTGCGCCTGCCGGCCGGCACCGAGATCCGGGTGTGGGATTCGACCGCCGAGACGCGCTTCATGGTGCTGCCGCTGCGCCCTGCCGGCACCGATGGCTGGAACGAGCAGCAGCTGGCGAGCCTCGTCACCCGCGACAGCATGATCGGGACCGGGCTGGCGAAACCGGCCGCGGGAGCCGCACCATGAACGGCATTCACGACATGGGCGGGATGCACGGTTTCGGCCCGGTCGCACCCGAGGCGAACGAGCCGGTGTTTCACGCCGACTGGGAGGGGCGGGTGCTGGCGCTCAACCGCGCCATGAGCTTTGCCCGCCTGTGGAACATCGACATGTCGCGGGCCGCCATCGAGGTGATGCCGCCGGATGTCTATCTCACGCGCTCCTACTACGCGAAGTGGTTGCTGCGGCTGGAGGACCTCCTGCTTGAGCGCGCCTTGGTCGACGCCGACGAGCTGGCGGCCGGCCACGCGCTGCGGCCCGGCAAGCCGCTGCCGCGCAAGCTCGCGGCCGCCGAGGTAGCGGCGGCGCTGACGCGGGGATCCTACGCCCGCGCACCGGGCGCGCCGGCACGCTTCAAGGCCGGCGAGCGGGTACGCACCCGCAACCTCAATCCGGTGACCCATACCCGCCTGCCGCGCTATGCGCGCGGCCGGATCGGCACCATCGAATGCGTGCGCGGCTGCCACGTCTTTCCGGACACGGTCGCGATCGGAGCCGGCGAAAATCCGCAATGGCTCTACACGGTGCGGTTCGAAGGCCGCGAATTGTGGGGCGAGCGATGCGATCCCGATCTGAAGGTCTCGATCGAGGCGTTTGAGCCCTATCTGGAGCCGATCTGAGATGGCGCGCGATCTGCCGAACGCCCTGCCGGGCCTGCCGCGCGACGCCGCCGGGCCGGTGTTCCGGGAGCCCTGGGAGGCGCAAGCCTTCGCGGTGGCGCTGGCGCTGCACCAACGTGGCCTGTTCACCTGGAACGAATGGGCCGCGACGCTGTCGCAGGAGATCAAGGCGGCACAGGCGGGCGGCGATCCGGATGCCGGCGACACCTATTACCGGCACTGGCTCAATGCGCTCGAGCGCCTGGTGGCCGAGAAGGTGGCGGGCGGCGATGCGCTCGAGCGCTATCGCGACGCCTGGCGGCATGCCGCGCAGCGCACGCCGCACGGTGCGCCGATCGCGCTTGCCGAGGAGGATTTCGGTACCCGAATCGATTAGGCCGCACCCGCCGGCTTGGCGGCGGCGCGTTGCTCCGGCGTGCGGATGTGCTCGGGGCGGACCCCGATGCCGACGATGCGGGCCGGGAGACGGCGCAGGATCGGCAGCATCCGGAACAGCTTCAGGAGGAGCGGCGGCTCGATCTGCTCGCGATTGCCGAGCACGCCGGTGATCACCCGCCGCTGGATGAATACTTGCGCGCCCTGGATCACCCGGGTGGGAAACGCGCGCCGCTCCTGCACCCGCCGCAGCAGATCTTCGCCGAGCACGCGGCCGGGCGCGGCGGCGGCTTCGCGCAGCGGCTGCGCCAGGATGTTGGCGGTCGCAACGGCGTCCTGCACCGCAAGATTGATGCCGACGCCGCCGACCGGCGACATCGCGTGGGCGGCGTCGCCGATGCAGAGGAGGCCGGCCCGGCACCACTTCGCGAGGCGGTCGACCGCGACGGTGAGGAGCTTGATCTGGTCCCAATCGGTGATCTCGCCGGCCCGGTCGGCGAACAGCGGCATGGTGCGGGCCAGCTGCGCGCAAAACTCCGGCAGGCCGGCGCGCCGCACCGCCTCGACGGAACCCTTCGGGATCACGTAGCCGCACTGCCAGTAGTCGCCGCGGTTGATCATCACGAAGATGTGGCCGGCCTCGAATACCCCCAAGGTATCGGGCGGATCGTCGGGCTTGCGGCGCACCCGGAACCACAGCACATCCATCGGGGCGCCGAGGCTCTCGACCGAGAGCCCGGCCTTCTCGCGCACCACCGAATGGCGGCCGTCACAGCCGACCACGAGGCTGGCCCGCACCTCGAGCGGGCCGTCCGGCGCAACCGCCCGCACCCCGACGACGGCACCCGCCTCCTCGATGAGATCGGTCGCGGCGGCCTGCATCAGGACGCGGAAGCCCGGATAGCGGCGGCCGCGCTCGCGCAGGAAGTTCAAGAAATCCCATTGCGGCATCAGAGCGATGAATTTGCACCGGGTCGGCAGATGGGTGAAATCGGCGAAGGTGAGCTCGAGGTTGCCGAACCTGGCCTTGAGCTCGCGCACCTCCTGATGCGGCAGCCGCAGGAAATCGACCAGGATACCGAGCTCGTGCATCAGCTCGAGGGTCGAGGGATGGATGGTGTCGCCGCGAAAGTCGCGCAGAAAATCGGCGTGCTTCTCCAGCACCACGACCTCGACGCCGGCACGCGCCAAAAGATAGCCGAGCATCATTCCGGCCGGGCCGCCGCCCACCACGCAGCAGCCGGTCGTCAGCTGATTTGCCATGGCCGAAGCTCCACGCCCGCGGGGGAGAACGCCAACGGCGACGCGGGGTCCGCAGGCCCCGCCTAGAAGCCGACCATGCGTTCGTTCACGATATAGCCGCCGAGCAGCAGCGCGCCAAATCCCATGATGACCACGGCCGCGCCGGCCTCAATGCCGCGCATCGCCAAGGTTCCGTAGCTGGAACGCCCGGCGGCGATCTTCTGCGCCCACGCCCGGGCACCGACCGCGATGGTGGCGATCACGGCAACAGTGATAAAGGTGCCGAGCCCCATCACGAAGGTCGACGCCACTCCGATCCAGAACAGCCCTTGGGCGAGCGCGAACACCAGCACCAGGATGGCGCCCGAGCACGGGCGCAACCCGACTGCCACGATGGCGGTCAGCCCGCGCCGCCAGCCGCCGGGTCCGGCGAGCTCCTGCGGCTCGGGCGCATGGGCATGCCCCCAGGCCGAGGCATCGTCGTGATCGTGGTCATGGTGCGCGTGGTCATGGCCGTGGTGGTCATGCTCGTCGTGCGCATCATGGGCGGGTGCTGCCGCATGGGCATGATCGTGATGATCGCAATGCGCATCGTGCGCGTGATCGTGGTGGGCGTGATCATGGTCATGGTCATGGTCATGGTGCGCGTGATCATGCATCACCGGCGCCGGCGTCACCGCGGCCCCGACCGCGGCGGTCGGGCGCCCCACATCGCGCAGCGCGGCGATGAAGGCACCTCCCTTCACCCACAACAGGCGCGCCCCCACCACGATTATGAGCGCGTAGCTCACGGTCTCGATCCAGTTCACCGCGCTGTTCATGGTCGAGGCGGTGGCGTGCAGCAGCACGGCCGCGATGCCGACGACGGTGACCGCCACGATCGCCTGCATGATGGCGGAGAGGAACGACAGCACGACGCCGCGCACCCAGGTCTCTTCATTGGCCACCAGGTAGGAGGAGATCACCGCCTTGCCGTGGCCAGGGCCGGCGGCGTGGAAGATGCCGTACAGAAACGACAGGCCCATCAGGCTCCAGGCGGCGGTGCCGTCGGCCTTGGAGGCGCGGATCAGGCCGGAGAACTGCCGATAGAACTCGGCCTGCTTGGCGAACAGCCAGCCCACCACGCCGCCGACCGGGACCGGCGCGGTGCCGGGGCGTGGGCCGCCGAACGGCGAGCCTTGGGCCATGGCGTCGTCGACCACCGCCGCGAGCAGCAGGATCGCCAGCACCAGCAGTCCGAATTTTGCGATGTCGCTCGTGCGCCCGCCGGCCACGATCTTCACGGGCATTTCACCGAGATCTTGTTGGCGAACTGCGCGCCCCAGTTCTCGCTGGCGCTAAGCTGGTTGAAGAACGCCTCGCCCAGCTGCTGGCCGGGTGGAACCGACAGCTCCTGCGGCCGCGCGACCGACAGCTTGCAGGCGGCCGGCGCCCCCACCAGCGCGATCGGCTCCTTCACATCCTTGAACGAGAAGTCCACGAAATATTCCGGATCGTAAATCTCGAGGTTGAGCTCCTTCGACTTGACCGGCGCCTTGAACGGCAGGGTGAAATGGAGGGTCAGCACCGTGTCTTTGGTGTTGTAGTCGAGGAAATAGTCGATCGGCTCCTTCATCTCGAGCTTCTTGCCGTTGGCCTTGCCGAAGGTGAAGTAGCCGAATTCCTTGAGCGATTCGACGTTCTCCTTGGCGAGCGGCCCCAGGTCCTCCTTGGTGAACACGCCCGGCTTCTTGGGGTCGAGGCCCTGGACCGCGAACGCCGAGAACATGTCATCGAACGTCCAGTTATAACGGACGCCGGTCACCGACCCGTCGGGCGCGTAGACCAGATCGCCCTGCATGGTGACCCAGACATGGGGGTGGGCCCACGCCGATGCGCCCGCGGCAAGCAGGCCCGCCAGGGCAAAAATCATTGCAACCAGGTGCTTGGTCATTTGAGAGGCCGGACGTAATGCGCCACAGAGGCGCCAGGGAGTCGCCAACCGCAACATAGCATGGAGTGCGGCGGAATGGAGGCCCGAAATCGAGGCTCGGCGGCCGTTTAGGTCGAATTTACAGCCCGGCGGCGCCGCCGTCGGCGCGCGGGTCGTGGGCACCTTCAAGCGTACCATTCGGGTGCAGCAGCACCGCGCCGGCGTGCCCCATGGAGTCCGCATAGGGTTCGCCCAGCACATCGACGTCGTGCCCGGCGGCGCGCAGCGCCGCGACCACGCCTTCATCGAACCGCAATTCGACCAGGAGGCTGGCGTGGGGCGAGCCCCAGTTCTGCCCGAGCACGCAGCGCGGCCGATCCAGCGCCTCGGCGAGCGGCACCCGGTAGCCGATATGACGGGTGAACAGCGCCGCCTGGATTTGCGGCTGGGCATCACCCCCCATGGTGCCGTAGGCCATGATCCGCCCGTCGCGCAGCACCGCCAGGGCCGGGTTGAGGGTGTGCACCGGCAGCCGGCCGGGCTCGAGCCGGTTGAGCGCGCCGCGCCTGAGCGAGAAGCTCACGCCGCGGTTCTGCATCAGCACGCCGGTGTGGGGCAGCACGCAGCCGGATCCGAATTCCCAGTAGAGCGATTGGATGTAGGAGACCACCAGCCCGCTGGCATCGGCGGCGCCCATCCAGACCGTATCGCCGCCGCCTCCGCCCGGCGCCCAGCGGGAGGCGCGGCGGCGGTCGATCTCCTGCGCCTGGGCATCCAGAAAGGCCGGCTCGAGGTAGCGGTGCGGCGGATGCGCCAGCCGTTGCGGATCGGTCAGATAGCGATCGCGCAGGCGCAGCGCCCGCTTGGTCGCCTCCACCAGGCCATGGATGTGATCGAAGCTCTCGGGTTGCCGCACACCGAGACGGTCGAACAAGGCGAGGATCATCAGCGAGGCGAGACCTTGGGTCGGCGGCGGCGTGTTGAAAGCCGTGCCGGCCTGCAGTTCGACCGACAGGGGCTCGGCGACGGTCGCCCGGCAGGCCTCGAGATCGCTCCGCGTCACCGGGCTGCCGATGCGCTCGAGATCGCGGGCGATCTCCCGGCCCACGTCGCCGCGATAGAAATCCTCCAGGCCGGTGCGGGCGAGCTGGTCGATGGTCGCGGCGAGCGCCGGCTGCTGCAATTTGCTGCCTGGCGCCGGCGGCTTGCCGTCGGTGAGGAAGGTCGCGGCAAATCCCGGCGCGCCCCGCAGGTCAGGCAGGGCGGCACAGGCGGCTTGGCCGCGCGAGATCGCAAAGCCTTCGCCGGCATGGCGGATCGCGGGGGCCAGCATCTCGGCGAGCGGCAGCTTGCCGCCCAGCGCGTGGGCGGCCTCCAGGGCCAGAATCCACCCCGCGACCGCGCCCGGCACCGTGAGGGCGGCGAGCGGCCCGCGCGGCGGGATCGCATCGAGACCGGCCTCGCCATAGAGCTCCGGCCGCGCCCGGCTGCCGGCGACGCCGGCCGCCATCAGGGCACGCACACGCCCCGACGGCTCGCGCACCAGCCAGAAGCCGTCGCCGCCGAGCTGGTTCATATGCGGATAGACCACCGCGATCACGGCCGACATGGCGACCATGGCCTCGATGGCGTTGCCGCCCTCGGCCAGAATTTGGCGGCCGGCCTCGGCCGCAGCCGCGTGTGGTGCGGCGGAGACGCCGCGCCGGTGGCCGGCGGTATGAAGGTCCATCAGGGGGTGTCCTCGCGGAGCTTTCTTGTAGGACGGGTTGAGCGCTTGCGAAACCAATCGGCCGTCGTTGACGGGTTTCGCATAGCCCGCAAAGACGGGCGTAAACGCCCTTATGAGCTCAACCCATCCTCCAAACCACAAACAAACAAATATCACGCATGCGCTGCCGTCTCATCGAGCAGGCCGCGCCGGCGCAGGAGGGCGTCGGGGGTGGGGAGCCGGCCGCGGAAGCTCTCGTAGAGCGCGGCAGGCTCGCGCGAGCCGCCTGCGGCGTAGACATGCTCGCGCAGCCGCATGGCGGTGGCGGGATCGAAAATATCGTGCGCCTCCTCGAAGGCCGCGAACGCGTCGGCGTCGAGCACTTCCGACCACATGTAGCTGTAATAGGCCGACGCATAGCCACCGCCGGAGAACACATGCGTGAAATGTGTCGGGCGGTGGCGCATGACCATCTCGGCCGGCATGCCGATGCGCGCAAGCGCGGTCTGCTCGAACGCGGTGACGTCGAAGCCGCGCGGGTCGGCCAACAGGTGCAGCTCGAGATCGACCAGCGCGGAGGCGACATATTCGACCGTCGCAAAGCCCTGGTTGAAGGTGCGGGCGGCCAGCAGCCGGGCCAGCAGGTCGTCCGGCATGGCGGCGCCGGTGCGGTAGTGCAGCGCGAATTTTCGCAGGATTTCCGGCTGCTCGAGCCAATGCTCGTAGAGCTGCGAAGGCAGCTCGACGAAGTCTGTCTGCACGCTGGTGCCCGAGATGCTCGGATAGGTGACGTTCGAGAGCAGCGCATGCAGGCCATGGCCCAATTCATGGAACAGGGTGCGGGCATCGTCGAAGCTGAGGAGCGTGGGCTCGCCGTCGCCGCCCTTGGAGAAGTTCATCACGTTGACGACCAGCGGCCGGATGTCGCCGGCGAGCTTCTCCTGGTCGCGCAGCGTCGTCATCCAGGCGCCGCTGCGCTTGGACGAGCGTGCGAAATAGTCGCCGAAGAACAGGCCGCGATGGCTGCCGTCGGCGCCCCGCACCTCCCACACCTGCACGTCGGGATGCCAGACCGGCACGTCGGTGCGGCGCTCGAAGCTGAGGCCGAACAGCTTGCCGGCAGTGTAGAACGCCGCCGCAATCATCTGATCGAGCCGCAGGTAGGGCTTGATCGAGGCCTCGTCCACGTCGCATTCGAGCTTGCGCAGCTTCTCGGCGTAGTAGCGCCAATCCCAGGCCGCGAGCTCGAAATTGCCGCCCTGCGATTGCGCCAGCTTCGCCAGCGCATCGCGCTCGCGAAGCGCGCGCGCCCGCGCCGGCGCCCACACCCGCTCGAGCAGGCCGCGCACCGCCGCCGGGGTCTTGGCCATGGCGTCGTCGAGCCGGTATTGGGCGAAGGTCTGGTAGCCCAGGAGGCCGGCGCGCTCGGCGCGCAGCGCCACCATCTCGGCGATGACGGCCTTGTTGTCGGTTTTGCCGCCGCCCTCGCCGCGCGCGATCCAGGCCCGGAACGCCTTCTCGCGCAGATCGCGCCGCGCCGAGAATTGCAGGAACGGCTCGACGCTCGAGCGCGACAGCGTGATCACATGCCCATGCGCGAGCCCGCGCTCCTGCGCGGCGGCGCGCGCGGCATCGCGCACGTAATCCGGCAGGCCCGCCCGATCCGCCTCGCTCTCGAGCACCAGCGTATAGGCCTGCTCGTCCGCCAGCACGTTCTGGCTGAACGCGGTCCCGAGCGTAGCCAGCCGCTCGTTGATGGCCGCGAGCCGTGCCTTGGCGGGGGGTGTGAGCGCCGCGCCGGCGCGCTTGAAATCCAGGTGGTAGCGCTCCAGCACGCGCAACTGCTCGGCAGTCAGGGCGAGCCGGTCGCGGGCGCCATGGAGCGCGTCGATGCGGCCGAACAGGGCGGCGTTGTGCAGGATGCCGTCCCAATGGCGGGCGCGGCGGGGCGCGATGTCGCGCTCGATCGCGAGCAGCTCCGGGTTGCTGTCGGTGCTGGTGAGGGCACGGAACACGTCGGTCACCCGCCCCAGGAGCCGGCCGGCCAGCTCGAGCGCCGCGATCGTGTTGTCGAAGCTCGGGGCGGCCGGATCGGCCGCGATCGCGGCGACCTCGGCATCATGGACCGCGAAGGCGCGATCGAAGGCCGGAGCGAAATGCTCAGGCTCGATGCGCCCAAAGGCCGGGGCACCGAACGGACCGGTCCATTCCTGGAACAACGGATTGTCGGCTGCGGCTCGCGCCGGGATGGCGGACGATTTGGACTCGTTCATGCGGCAAAACCCTTCTGGTCGCGCCCTTAAGTATGTCACGCCGGGCGGCTTGACCATTGGCCGCCTTGCCTCATTCACACTTGCCTCACCCTTGCCTCACCTCACCCTTGCCTCGCCTTGCCCCACCTCACCCTTGCCTCACCCGCAAAAATCCTGCCAGTACGGCGGCGGCCCTCGGACCGCATCGCTGACGCATACCGCTGCGCCGGCGCGGGTCCGCGCCCCGCCCTGGAGGACTGCATGAGCACCATCAGCCTCGATCTGGCCAACCGCATCATCGATGCCGTGCTGCGGCGCGCCGCCGAGATCGACTGCCGGCCGATCAGCGTGATCGTGGTCGAGCCCGGCTGCAAGGTGAAGGCGTTCCAGAAGGAGGACGGCAGCTCGATGATCCGCTTCGAGATGGCGTTCGGCAAGGCTTACGCGGCTTTGGCCCTCGGCCGCTCCTCCAAGCTGGTGCACATCCGGGCGGAGGAACGGCCGATCTTCATGCGCTACCTCATGAGCGCCACCGACCAGCAGATATTTCCCGAGGGCGGCGGCTTGCAGATCCGCAGCCCCGAGGGCGAGGTCATCGGCGCCGTCGGGGTCACCGGCGACACCGAGGACCGCGACGAGGAGCTCGCCGCCCACGGCATCCATTCGGCCGGCCTGAAGACCGATGCGGATTTCGAGGGCCTCGGACGCCAAGCCGGCGTCAGGTTGACCAACAAGTAGCGCGAGGCGGAAGGAGCTCACGATGCCCCGTCACGACCGTTTCGTTCCCCAAGGCGTCATTCCCGCCGTCCTGCTGCCGTTCGACGACGAGCTCGCGATCGACGAGGCGGGCTTCCGGGCGCATCTGCGCGCGGTGGCGGCGAGCGAGAGCCTCGCCGCCGTCACGGTCAACGCTCACTCGACCGAGGTCGCCTCCTGCAGCTTCGAGGAGCAGCTCCGCGTACTCGACATCGCCTTGGACACGATCGGCGACCGCTTGCCGCTGGTGAACGGGATTTGGGCCGACGGCAGCCTGGAGGCGGCACGCATCGCCCGCATGGCCGCGCAGGCGGGCGCCTCCGCGCTGCTGGTGTTCCCGCCGGCGCCATTCGCCATGGGCCAGACCGCCGAGATGGCGCTGGCGCATTTCAAGCGCATCGCCGACGCCAGCGATCTTCCCATCATCGTGTTCCAGTATCCGCTGGCGACCGGCCAGGGCTATCCGGTCGAGACGCTGCGGCGGCTGGCGCAGGAGATCCCGACCATCGCCGCCATCAAGGATTGGGCCGGCAACGTGCCGCAGCACGAGATGCACATCAGGCTGCTGCAGAGCCTGCCACGGCCGGTGCAGGTGCTCACCACCCACAGCGCCTGGCTGCTGAGCTCGCTGGTGCTGGGCTGCCACGGCCTCCTGTCCGGTAGCGGCAGCGTAATCGCGGATTTGCAGGCGCAGCTGTTTGCCGCCGTGCGAGCCGGCGACCTGGCGGCGGCGCGGCGGCTCAACGACCGCATCTATCCGTTGGCCCGCGTGTTCTATGCCGAGCCGTGGGCCGACATGCACAACCGGATGAAGGAAGCGCTGGTCCTGCTCGGCCGGCTGCCGCGCGCGGTGGTGCGCCCGCCGCTGGTCAAGCTCGGCGGCGCCGAGATCGACCGCATCAAGGCGGCCCTGGTCGAGGCCGGCCTGCTCGCCGCCTCGGCCGGCCGCGACGCCGCCTGAGCTCGCCGCCCCGGGGCGGTCGCGGAGCCGGCGCTGCGGCGTATTTCAGGCTTGATCCGGCGCTCCAGTTCAGGGACATTGCGGCCGCAACGAGGAACCCTATGCCCGAGACGACACCCCAATCCGGTGGCCGGCGGATCATCTGGCTCAACGTGCTCACGGTGGTGAGCGCCGCGATCCTGATCAGTGCCGAGGTGTTCGGCGCAGCCTTTGCGGGCGGCTGGGCGGTCGCCAATATGTTCGAGTTCGGAATCGACGGCGTCCACATCTTCCAGGCCATATTCTTCGTGCTGGGCATCGCCGTGATGTTCGCGTTCGTGCGCCACGCCAAAGAGGTCGAGCCGTTCGTGAGCAAGCGCTGAAGCGCGCGGCGCGAAATCCGGCGCCGCACACCGGCTACGTAAAAAAACACCAGATGGCGCGCCGCCGGCGATCGGTCTGGGCCGACCGCGGGCCAAAAGTCTTGCACGCTGGCGCCAAATCCATTATTTCGAATGTGCCCAATTTCGCACGTGCCTGTGGCCGTGTGTCGATCGGTGGGCATCCGGACAAGAGGCCGGACAGCCGCCTAAGGACGAGATCTCACGTCCTTGCTCATGCGATCGGCAGCCGGAGGCGAAACCGGCGCACCCCGCTCTCAACGGGGGACGCGGCTTAAAGCAACGACGGAACGGGCTTTTTTAGAACCAACCGGCGCCAGTGCCGGATGACTGAAAAGGCTTGTCCTTCTTGCCGGGCGTGCGGAACGGGATCTCCCCAATCCGGACCAAGGCAGCCATCGCAACGCTACGCGGCACCGCATTTCGCGGTGGCCGCGCGCGTTGCAGGAGGTTCACCAGGCGGTGCGCCGCCATGCCGGATAGGGAGCAGGGTCGAGATGACCGCACGCATCCGTGAATTCCTGAAGCACCGCAAGGACGAAGGACCATGCCTGGTGGTCGATCTCGACATCGTGCGCGAGAACTATCAGTCCTTCGCCAAGTCGCTGCCCGACAGCAAGGTGTTCTACGCCGTGAAGGCCAATCCGGCGCCCGATATCCTCAAGCTCCTGGTCGAGCTCGGCGCCTGCTTCGATGTCGCCTCGGTGAACGAGACCCATGCGGTGCTGGCCGCGGGTGCCGCGCCGGAGCGCATCTCCTACGGCAATACCATCAAGAAGGAGAGCGAGATCGCCACCGCTTTCGCGCTCGGGGTGACGCTGTACGCCGCCGACTGCGAAGCCGAGGTCGAGAAGATCGCCCGCGCGGCGCCGGGCGCCCGCGTCATCTGCCGCATCCACTGCGACGGATCGGGCGCGGAATGGCCGCTGTCGCGCAAATTCGGCTGCGAGCCCGAATACGCCGCCGACATCCTGGAGCTGGCGCACCGGCGCGGCCTCATCCCCCATGGCATCTCCTTCCATGTCGGCTCCCAGCAGCACAACGTGGAGGCCTGGGACCGGGCGCTCGCCTCGACGGCGGCGGTGTTCCGGACCTGCGCCGAGCGCGGCATCGCCTTGTCGATGATCAATCTGGGCGGCGGCTTTCCGGCCAGATACATCCGCAAGACGCCGCGGCTGGAATCCTACGGCCGGGCGATCTTCCGCTCGCTGCGGCGCCATTTCGGCAACGATCTCCCGGAGACCATCGTCGAGCCCGGACGCGGGCTGGTGGGGAGCGCCGGCATCATCGAGGCCGAGGTGGTGCTGGTGGCCAGGCGCTCGCCCGAGGACGACCTGCGCTGGGTCTATCTCGACATCGGCAAGTTCCACGGCCTGGCCGAGACCATCGCGGAATCCATCCGCTATCCGATCCGCACCCGGAAGGATCGCGACGAGATGGCGCCCTGCATCATCGCCGGCCCGACCTGCGATTCCGTCGACGTGCTGTATGAGAAGACCCCCTACCCGCTGCCCGTCTCGCTCGCCATCGGCGACAAGGTGCTGATCGAGGCGACCGGCGCCTATACGGCGACCTATTCCTCGGTCGGCTTCAACGGCTATCCGCCGCTGCGGCAATACGTGATTTGAGAGGGTCGTAGGATGGGTTGAGCTCTTGCGAAACCCATCGGCGGCGATGATGGGTTTCGCATAGCCCGCGAAGACGGGCGTAAACGCCCTGACGAGCTCAACCCATCCTACGGAATCGGCGGATGCCTACGGCAAAATCAGCCGCTGCCGCACCGCGTAGCGGACCAGCTCGGCGGTGGAGTGGATGTCGAGCTTGCGCATCGAGGCCGAGCGGTGGGTCTCCACCGTCTTGACGCTGATGCTGAGCAGGTGCGCGATCTTCTTGTTGCTGTTGCCCTCGGCGATGAGCTGAACCACCTCGCGTTCGCGCGCCGTCAGCGAGACCCCGTTACCGCCGGGTCCGGACTGCTCGACGAAATTGTCGAGCAACGTCTCCGAGACGTGATCCGAGAAATAGGCATGGTGACGCGACAGCGACTCGACCGCGCGCACGATCTGCTCGTCAGCCTCCGATTTGAGGACGTAACCGCGGGCGCCGGCATGCAGCACGTCGCGGATCTCGCTCTCGCGATCGTGCAGCGTGAAGATCATGACCTCGGTCCCGGGCGCTTCCTTGCGGATTTGCCGCGTGGCCTCGATCCCATTCACGATGGGCAACGAGATGTCGAGCACGGCGACGTCCGGCTTGTGATGGAGCGCAAGCTCCACCGCCTCGCGACCGTTGCTCGCTTCCGCACACACTTCGAAATCCTGCCGCGCCTCAAGAAGCGCGCGCAGGCCGCGCCGCACGACCGCGTGGTCGTCGGCTAGGAGAATACGGACCATGTTTGTAGCGCCCCGTCCCGGCCCGCCCCAGAACCCCGCATTTGCATGCCTACGCACGCTAGCAATTGACGGAACTTTTCCAAAGCAAATTTTCAAAATGCGAGAAACTTTTTGCCGACGGTGGCGTGGCACCGCGCCCTGTCAAACTTTGGCGGCAATCCTCACAACATCCAACATTCAATCAATCATAGCCGTCGCAATGCCACATTCGATGTGTGCAACGGTATCATGGGAGTACTGTACCGCGATCGTTCACGCCGCAGCGGTGCGTCCATACCCATCCGGGTATGCGCGGGCAAACCGCATGTGCGCGATCTTTCGCACGCCCGCAACCGGACGTCGCCCGGCGATCAGGCGATATCGATGATGCCGGCGTCCCCGTCCTCGGTTCCGAACGCGAGCCGCCGGCCGTCCGCGCTCCAGGCCAGCGCCGTCACCGGCGCGGCGGCCGGTTTGCGCGCCAGAATCTCCGCTCCATCCGGGCGTCGGACGATCAGGACGAGACCGTCCGCATAGCCGACCGCGATCACATCTTCCTTCGGGTGGCAGGCCACGATCTCGACCTGCGTCTCGCCCGGCGCGAGAATCTGCGGGGTCTTGCCCATGGGGCCGGTCTTGGACCCGAACGGCCACAGGATCAGCTGGTTCGCGCCCGAGCTCGCCAGCCACTTGCCGTCGGCGGTCCAATCGAGGCTGCGCACCCGGGCGGCATAACCCTGCATGCGCATGTCCTTGCGATCCGCCAGGACCCAGCCATGCAGGGTCGACTCCTGCATGGCGGTGATCAGGAAGCGGCCGTCGGGACTGAAGCTGGCGGCGAGATGCGAGCCCTTCCACACCAGCGGCTCGGGATCCGCCTTTGCCGCATTGGGAAACCAGAGCGTGGCGCCGTTGTAATGGGCGATCGCCAAGCGAAAACCCTTGGGCGAGAATGCCAAGCCTCCGACCGTCGTGGGCACCGCCAGCGTATGCTCGGTGCCCTTGGCGGAGCGCACGAAAGCCTCCTTGCCGGCCGACCAGGCCACGGCCCCGGCCGGCCCGACCGCAACATGATCGATCCAACGATGCCGGGCGTCGGCCGCCACGGCGGCGCTCACGCCGGCCGCGTCGGTCGCCACCGCCTTGCCGTCGTCGCCGCCGGTCAGGACGCGCGCGCCGTCGGCGGCGGAACTGAGAATCGCACCGCCATGGATCGTGAGGCGGCGCGGCTCGCCGTCGCGTACCAACAGAAGCGCCTCCTCGCCGAGCACGAAGACCGCGCAATCGCCGAGAAAATGCGCTGCCACGACGGCGGCATCGGCCGGGTAGTGCCGTGTGCGCTCGACCACGGAAGGGGTGTCGGGACTGCTGTGCGTCATTGGGCGATTGGTCTTGGGCGATGCATCTGCGCGGGCGCGATGCACCCGTCCGGGAGCGGGAGGATCAAGCGGTCACGCCAGGCAGCTCTCGAAGCCAGCGCGGATGCCCGGCTCGGACAGCTTGCGCCCGATGAACACGATGCGGCTCGAGCGTGTCTCGTCGACTTTCCATTCGCGCTGATGGTCGCCGTCGAGGATCATGTGCACGCCTTGGAACACGAAGCGCTTGGGGTCGTTCTTGAAGGAGAGAATGCCCTTGCAGCGCAGGATGTTCTGCCCCTCCTCCTGCACCAGCGTCTGCACCCAGGGAAAGAACTTGTCCGGATCGAGCGGCTGCTCGAGCTTGAGCGAAAGCGACTGCATCTCCTCGTCGTGATAGTGCTTGAGGCCGGCCCCTTGACGATGGTGATCATGCGCGTGCCCGTCGTGGCCATGATCATGGTCGTGATCATGGTCGTGATCGTGCGCATGATCGTGACCGGTCTCCAGAAACTCCGGCTCGATCTCCAGGATGCGATCGAGATCGAAGGCGTTTCGCCCCAGCACCTCCGGCAGCGGAACCGCGCAGCGCTCAGTCTTGTGCAGCTTGGCATAGGGATTGATCGCGCGGATGCGTCCCTCGACCTCGTCGAGCTCGGCCGCCGAGACCAGGTCGGTCTTGTTGAGGATGATCACGTCCGCGAAGGCGATCTGGTTCTTGGCTTCGGGAGCGTCCCTGAGCCGGTCCTTGAGCCATTTGGCATCCGCCACCGTCACCACGGCGTCCAGCTTGGTCTTGCGGCCGACGCTCTCGTCGACGAAGAAGGTCTGCGCGACCGGGGCCGGATCCGCGAGCCCGGTGGTCTCCACGATGATGGCGTCGAACTTGCCCTTGCGGCGCATCAATCCGTCGATGATGCGCACCAGGTCGCCGCGCACCGTGCAGCAGATGCAGCCGTTGTTCATCTCGAACACTTCCTCGTCGGCGCCGACCACCAGGTCGTTGTCGATGCCGATCTCGCCGAACTCGTTGACGATCACGGCGTATTTCTGCCCGTGCGGCTCGGACAGGATACGGTTGAGCAGGGTGGTCTTGCCGGCACCGAGATAGCCGGTGAGCACGGTGACGGGAATCTTGTCTGACATCGATCGCTCCATTGCGCCGCTAACATAGGAACCCGCGGCGGGAACGCCAAGCCGCAATGGCCGGCCCGCGCGCGCCCCGCGGCTTGGCAGCACCCTCGAGCCGACCCGGCGCCTCGATGGCGCCCACTGGCCGCGCCGGGGCCGGTGGGGTATCAATCCGCGGGTTGATCGGACTGCGCCGATCGGTGCGGCGCCGGAGAAACCAGGCGCTGGAGAAACCATGAGCGATCCGAAACCCCGCGCCGTCTGTGTCGGCGAGGTCATGATCGAGCTCCTGCGCGGCGGCGACGGCCGTTTCGCCAGCGCCTGCGGAGGCGACACCTTCAACACCGCGGTCTACATGGCGCGGGCCGGCGCCGATGTCGCCTTCGCGACCGCGCTCGGCCATGATCCCTATTCGGACGCCATCCTGGCGCTGCTCGCCGCCGAGGGCGTCGCCTGCGATCCGATCCTGCGGGTGAACGGCCGGCTGCCAGGTCTCTACATGGTCGAGGTCGATCCGGCCGGCAAGCAACACTTCAACTTCTGGCGCGACGAGGCGCCGGCGGGCGATCTGTTCGAGCTGCCGGAATGGAACCGGGTGGCGGCGAGCGTGATTTCGGCCAAGCTCGTCTATTTCTCCGGCATCACGCTCTCGCTCTATTCCAACACCGGGCTCGGCCGCTTCCTCGCGCTCATCGAGGTGGCGCGGCAGAACGGCGCCAAGATCGCGTTCGACGCCAACTTCCGGCCGCGCAACTGGAAGGGCGATCTGTCACGCACCCGTACCGTGTTCATGGAGGCGCTCAAGCGGGTCGACATCGCGTTGCCGGCCTATGACGACGAGGCGGTGCTGTGGGGCGATCCGAGCCCTGAGGCCACGGTCGAGCGGCTGCAGGCCTTCGGCATTGCCGAGATCGTGGTGAAGAACGGCCCCAACAGCGCGCTTGTGGCGGCGCAAGGCGGCCGCGAGCACGTGCCGGTGCCGGAGCTGGTGGTGCCGGTCGACACCATGGCGGCCGGCGACGGCTTCAACGCCGGCTATCTGGCGGCGCGGCTCGCCGGCGAGACGCCCATCAACGCGGCCGCGGCGGCGCATCGCCTCGCCGGCCAAGTCATCCGCCACCGCGGCGCCATCATGCCGCGCGCCAGCGCCGCGATGCATTGAGGCGGACGGCGCCGGTTTCAAGCGAAATACCGGAGCACCGGAAGCGCGCGGCAGTCGCCGAGCCGTCGATCAACCCCATGCCGCGGAACGCAATTCCGGGCGAGACCGCAGCGCAGCATTTCCGGCGGGCCGGCAGTTGCGCTGCTTGAAGGCTCCGGGTGGCGAGCGTATCATTGTTGCTTCCAATCCGGTAATCACACGCTCGGCCCGCTTCCCCTCACATCGGAGAAAGGTCACCACGATGAAAGTCAGTCTCTACGCCGGAACGGCAATCACGGCCGTTGCCTTGGCCGCCGCCTACGCCTTGGTGCCGCCGAGCGCGACGCTCGCCGCGGACGATGCGTCGCTTCTCGCCGGCAAGGTCGTGTCTTCCACCGGCGAGGCATTGGCCGGCATTCCGATCAAGGCCCATCGCGACAACAGCAGCATCACGGTCGCGGTCTATACCGACACCAAGGGCGAGTACTCGTTCCCGAGCTGGTCGGACCTGACGCCCGGCTCCTATTCGGTCGGGATCGAGCTGCCGGATTTCGAGCACGCCGCCCAACCGGTCGCAGTCGCGGCGGGCAAGCCCGCCAAGGCCGACTTCACCCTCAAGGCGAAACCGCTCGCCTATGAGGACGCGACCGCCTCCGAGATCATTGCCGGTCTGCCCGGCACCGATCAGCAGAAGGTTCTGTTCTCCCAATGCAGCAATTGCCACACGCTGCAATGGGCCCTGCAGGCCCCGCGCACCAAGGAAGGCTGGGTCGCGATCGTCAAGAAGATGGCGGGCCGCGCCGTCGAGCGCGACACGCCCGGGACCTATGCGTTTAGCCAGAAGCAGTTCGTCGAGCCGTTGGCCGATTACCTGGTATCGATCCGCGGACCTGGCTCCTCCGACATTATTCCGTTCAAGCAGCGTCCGCGGCCGACCGATGCGGCCTCCACCGGCATAGTGGTGACCGAGTATGCGCTGCCCCGCGGCGGCGCGCGCGAGCTCTACATGTTGCGCGGCGACCGGCGGTTCGTGTGGCCGCACGACGTCATCAACAACGACAAATACGCCTATTACACCGATCACTTCTCCTATGTCCTGGGCCGCATCGACCTCAAGACCGGCGAAGGCGCCGAGCTGCCGTTCCCGGTGCCGCCCGGAGCAGGCCGCACCGAGATGGTCGATGACGGCCGCCCGGGCCAGCCCGGCGGCGGCGCGCACGAGCTGCAATTCGATCGTCAAGGCAGCGTCATCGTCGGCATGGACAACGGCATCGTCAAATACGATCCGAAATACGGCAAGTTCCAGCAATGGGCCGGCGGCCGCGCCATGTTCGGCTTGGATCCGGAGGGCAACGTCTGGTACCTGCAGCGCAACGGCGCCCAGCTGACCAAGATCAACACCAACAACGAAGAGCTGAAGCCGACCAGCTACGTGGTGCCGAAGAACATGGGGATCTACGACACCGACACCGATTCCAAGGGCCGGACCGACCTCTATATCTGGACCGAGGGCAAGATCGGCATCTTCGATCCCCGCACCATCGAATACGCCGAGTACAAGACGCCGACCCCCATGTCGGGTCCGCGGCGCGGGCAGATCGACGGCCAGGATCGCCTCTGGGCCGCCGAGTTCTACGCCGGCCAGGTCATGATGTTCGATCCGGACAAGAAGACCATGCGGGAGTACCCGCTGATCAACGGCGGCAAGCCCTACACGGCGCCTTACGCCGAGCCGTATTCGGCCAGCGCCGACGACAAGAACCAGATCGTGTGGACGCATGACTTCAGCAGCGACCGGCTGTACCGCATCGACATGAACACCGGGCAGTCGACCGAGTACATGACGCCGACCAACTACGAGGTGCGCGATCTCAAGGTCGACACCGCGGCGGCGCGCCCGACCGTGTGGGTGCCGGCCTATCGGCCGCCGTCCAAGCTGGTGAAGATCCAGGTCCGCTAATTCGCGTCTCTGCCAAGTACGGGCCGCGCTCCAAGAGCGCGGCCCGTTTGTTTTTGGTAGCCTTCACGGATGCCCGATCAGCATCGCGCCGATGCCGGCCAGGAACGGCAGCGGGATCGAGACCGCGGCGCGCAGCCAGACCACGCGCGGCGGCATCATGGCAACCTCCCAGTTGATCAGGCGGGTGAGCGCATAGAGCGACCAGGCGGTCGAATAGGCGATGACCTGCGGGGCACCGCCGCCGCCCTTGAGCGCCGCGGCACCGACCGAGAAGCCGACCACCGCGCCGCCCGGCGTGATGGCGCCCGCCAGCGTCGCGATGGTGATGCCGGAAATGCCGGAGTTCGGGCCGATCCAGGTGGTGATCAGATCCTGCGGCATGATCGCAGCGACATAGCCCGAGCCCACCACCCCGATCATGATCCGCGGCAGCAGCATGACGAAATCGCGCGCCCCTTCGGTCGCGCCCTCGCGGAACAGCGCCTTGCTGCGCACTGCCGCCGTGAGGGCGAGGGCGGCGACCAGGACCCAGAGCAGCAGGTTGATGATGAGGAACGTGAGGCTCATGCGCCGTTCCCGCCTGCGCCGCTCCCGCGCCGGGCCGCGAGCAGACACAGCACCCCGCGCGCCAGTGCGCCCGCCAGGAACGGTAGCGGCAACGCCACGACGATGCGCCAGAACACGAAATCGGATCCGAAAAACGGCATTTCCCAGATCAGCGCGCGATTGTAGCCGAGCAGATTCCAAGCGGTGATGAAGGCGATCGCGGTGCCGGCGTCGGCGCCCAGAACCAGGAACGCGCCGGCGACCGGATAGATGGTGAGCGGCCCGCCCGGCAGCGCCGACCCCATCAGGGTCGCGATCAGGAGGCCCAGCATTCCGGATTCGGTGCCGACCAACCGCGCCACCACCTCCCGGGGCAACAGGCGGGTCACGAAGGCGCTCACCAGGCAGCCGGCCGCCATCTTGGGCAGCATGCTGGCGAACAGGCTCAGATCGTTGCTGAGGATGGCGGTGAAGCGGGCCGCTCCGTCGCGCAGGTAGACCACGAGGCCGGCGCTGAACGAAATTATCCCGATGACGGCCGTCGACCATTCAAACGAGCTGACCCGGCGGCGTTCGGCCATGAATTCGCGGTGACTCCGGTGCGGCGAGGCCGCCATCCTGGACGCTGCATGGCAGCCATTCAAGAGGAAAGCGCCGCATGGGTGCGATGCGGCCGTTGGAATTTTCCGGCAGAACGGCTACTCGTCTGCTGCGAAAGTACGGCCAAATACGAAGCGAGCGGCGCCATGGGCTATCTGATCGTCTTTTTGGGCGGAGGTTTGGGCGCGATGCTCCGGCACGGCATGAATTTCCTGGGGGCGCGCTTGTTCCCGGGCATGGGCTTCCCGATCGCCACCATGACGGTGAACATCACGGGCTCGATCGTGATGGGGGTGCTGGCCGCCATCTTCGCGTTCAAGGGCGGCGGCAGCCAGCACTGGCGGCTGTTCCTGACTACCGGCATCCTGGGTGGCTATACGACGTTCTCGAGCTTCTCGCTCGATGTCGCGCTGCTCTACGAGCGCGGCGACCTGGTCAACGCCGCGCTCTACATTCTGGGCTCGGTGGCGCTCTCGATCATCGGCATTTTTCTCGGCCTGACGCTGACGCGCTACGTCTTGTAGGACGATTTCCGATCCGGATACGCCCGGTTTTGCGGTTTCCAGCAACCGGATTTTAACGCCTCCTCGTCAGCCTTGGATTGCAGCATGCGTCCAGGCGGAGGATTACGTGCGTCGCATCTCGGGCCGAGCAGCATTGCGGCTGGCGATCCTGGCTCTGTTGGTCGCTCCGGCCGTTGCGGACAACTTGCGCGCCGCCGGCCGCGAGAGCGAGCCCAACCGGCCGGGCGCATCCTCGGCCGTCGATCCGTGCGCAGCGCCGCAGCCGCGACCCGGCGCGCGACAGCATCCGGCGGTGTGGCGCGCGCAACTGACCCGCGACACCGCCGTCTACATGGTCAAGCATCTGCAACTCGCCTGCCGGCGATTGAACGACTTCGTGCAAAAGCATCGCGACATCCTGCAGGGCTCCCAAGTGCTGCCGGCGGCACTTGGCCTGGTCGGCGATCTGCGGGCGCGCGCCATCGAGCCGATCTACCTCGCCTATCCGGATTTGCGCGCGAAGGATTTGACCACATCGGCAACGAGCGATCTGGTCGGCACATTCGATTCGACAATCGCTAATCCTGGACTGATGTCGCGGACCACGGCGCTTCGCCTGCACCCCTGGCTGAACGAAGCGGCTCGGCATTTTTCCGCGGCCACCCATGGTCTCGCCGACCCGCTGGAATTGGCAGCGGCCAAAGCGCTCGTGCTGGAGGTCACCGACATAACCGCCGAAATCAACTTCGCAAATGCCCCCATATACAAGAGCTTTCCGGATCTCTGGCAGGCCGACGCCAGAAGATCATGGGAGCGCGCCCCCGCACAAGCACCCGATGCCGACGATCACTTCCGCAAGACGGCTCCGCCACCCGGCACCACGCGGTTGAGCGAGAGCGCGATGTCCTATATCCGGAAATTTCTCGCGGCGGGCCGTGCCGCGACCGGGAAAGACGATGCCGTCGCGTCGATCTCCTGGGCCGAGGAGGAACAATGGAAAGGACCCGAAGATACCGACTGGCACAAAGTGGGACCCGGCCTGTCGTTGGGCGCCTTCGCGCAACGGCAGGTGCCGCCGGACGTGATCCAGACGATCGACGGCTTGCGGATCATCATGAGCGCGCCCGACCCGTCGATCTTCGTCGGCAAGGTGATCGATTATCAAGGCGGGAAATTCCAGCTGCGCGAGCCGTAGTGGGCGCCGTGGACATGCATCGAGAGTGCCCAGAATGCTGTGTTTCGAGGTATCGAAGAACGGAAAGAAGCTGGCGCTGAGCGGCCTGCGCGAAAGCGGCGTGCTTTCGCTCATGTTGAGCTGGGTCGGGAGAGAGCAAGGCGCGTCCGCCGCGGCGGCCAGCACGGCGGGGCCGATCGCAGGATTGGATTTCAGGGTCGGCGGAATCGATTCGTCCGATCCGGCCGGCGACGTCGACGTCGCCTGGGTCGAAGGTGCCGACATCAAGGTGGGCGACGACATACGCGTCCGCCTCCTCGCGGCCGAGAGCGCCGACCAACCGGCGCGCTGCGGACCCTACCAACCAGCGAAGCGCAAGGAAGGCGGCGCGCGTCTGACGGAATGCTCGTTCTGCGGAGAGATGCGGCAGATCGAGCCTGAGACGCCCTTCAAGGCCGGCATAGGCGGAGCCAACGTCTTCATATGCCTGCGCTGCATCGTGCTCGCCGAACGGATGCTGGTCGAGTGCTTGCCGCAACTCTTTCATCTGGCACGCACGACCGACCAGACGTGCTCCTTCTGCGCCAGCGATCACGCGCCGGAGGCCGCCGGATCGCGCGACGCCAATATGTGCCGCGCCTGCGTGGACATGATCATGAAAGACGAGGCGCCGGCGGGCTGAGACGAGCGCACCGCCGGCTTCAAGTCATCGGCACGAGGCCGAGACGGCTCATCAACCCGAGGTCGCGGTCGGGCGCCGGGTTGGGGGTGGTCAGGAGCCGGGGGCCGTAGAAGATCGAGTTGGCGCCGGCGAGGAAGCACAGCGCCTGGGTGGCCTCGCTCATCTCCTCGCGGCCGGCCGAGAGGCGCACCACCGATTTGGGCATGGCGATGCGGGCGGCCGCGATGGTGCGCACGAACTCGATCGGGTCGAGCGCCTCGCCAGCGGCGAGCGGCGTGCCCTCGACCCGCACCAGCATGTTGATCGGCACGCTTTCGGGATGCACTGGCAGGCTCGCCAAGGTCGCGATCATGCCGATGCGGTCCTCCGCGCTCTCGCCCATGCCGACGATGCCGCCGCAGCAGACCCGGATGCCGGCGTCGCGCACATGGGTAAGGGTGTCGAGGCGATCCCGATAGGTGCGGGTGGTGATGATCTGGTCGTAATATTCCGGCGAGGTATCGAGATTATGATTGTAGTAGTCGAGGCCGGCGGTCTTGAGGCGTTGCGCCTGCGGCGGCGTAAGCATGCCAAGCGTCGCGCAGGTCTCGAGCCCGAGCGCCTTGACGCCCTCCACCATGGCGCAGACCTGGTCGAGATCGCGGTCCTTGGGCGAGCGCCAGGCCGCCCCCATGCAGAAGCGGCTGGCGCCGGCGGCCTTGGCGGCCTGCGCCTCGGCCAGCACCGCGTCGCGGCTCATGAGCTTGCCGGCTTCGACGCCGGTCTCGTAGCTGGCGCTCTGCGGGCAATAGGCGCAGTCCTCCGGGCAACCGCCGGTCTTGATCGAGAGCAGCGTGGAAATCTGCACCGCGCGCGGATCGAAATGCGCGCGGTGCGCGCTCTGGGCCTGGAACATCAGCTCCGGAAACGGCAGCCCGAACAGCGCCCGCACCTCTTCCCGCGTCCAGTCGTGGCGCACCGCAAACGGCCCGTTGGTCGGCACGATGCTCATCTTATTCCGCCGCCACCGGCGCCGCCGCCGCCAGCCCCTCCACCTTGGCGGCGCAGAACTTGAACTCCGGGATCTTGCCGAACGGATCGAGCGCCGGATTGGTCAGCAGGTTGGCGGCCGCCTCCGCATAGGCGAACGGGATGAAAACCACGCCGTCCGGAATGGCGTCGTCCTGTCGCGCTGCCAGTTCGATCACGCCGCGGCGGGTGGAGACCCGCATCATGTCGCCGGGCTCGATCCCCAGCCGCACTAGGGTGCCGCGCGACACCGCGGCGACCGGGCCGGGCTCGAGCGCGTCGAGCGTCACTGCCCGCCGCGTCATGGCGCCGGTGTGCCAATGCTCGAGCTGGCGCCCGGTGGTGAGGATGAACGGATATTCCTCGTTCGGGGTCTCGTCCGGCGGGGTGAGCTTGGCGGCCACCAGCTTGCCGAAGCCGCCCGGCCGCGGAAAGCCCTTGTCGAACACCACGTCGTGTCCGGGCTGATCGGGCGCGTCGGCCGGATAGGTGACCGAGCTCTCGCGCGCAATCCGCTCCCACGAGATGTTGTCGAGCGAAGGCATCAGCGCGGCCATCTCGGTGTAGATCTCGCTCGGATGCTGGTACTTCCACGGCAACCCGATGCGGCGGCCGATCTCCTGGATGATCCACCAATCCCACTTGGCCTCGCCCGGCAGCGGCAGCGCCTGCCGGCCCATCTGCACCTGGCGATTGGTGTTGGTCACGGTGCCGTCCTTCTCGGGCCAGGCCGAGGCCGGCAGCACCACGTCCGCATAGGCGGCGGTCTCGGTGAGGAACAGGTCCTGCACCACCAGATGCTCGAGATGGGCGAGCGCCTGGCGCGCGTGATTGAGGTCCGGGTCCGACATCGCGGGGTTCTCGCCCATGATGTACATGCCCTTGATCACGTCGGCATGGACCGCATCCATGATCTCGACCACGGTGAGGCCCTTCTTGGGATCGATCTTGCTGCCCCAGGCGTCCTCGAAGCGGGCGCGGATCTGCGGGTCCTCGACCGACTTGTAGTCGGGCAGGAACATCGGGATCAGGCCGGCATCGGAGGCGCCCTGCACGTTGTTCTGGCCGCGCAGCGGATGCAGGCCGGTGCCGGGCCGGCCGATCTGGCCGGTGATCAGCGAGAGCGCGATCAGGCAGCGCGCATTGTCGGTGCCGTGGGTGTGCTGCGAGATGCCCATGCCCCAGAAGATGATCGCCGATTTGGCACGCGCGAACTTGCGCGCCACGGTGCGCAGCACGTCGGCCTCGACGCCGCAGATCGGGCCCATCTCCTCGGGGGTATAGTCCTTGATGCTTTCGGCGAACGCCTTGAAGCCTTCCACATAGGTCTGGATGTACTGCTCGTCGTACAGCTTCTCGGCCACGATGGTATTGAGGATGCCGTTGAGCATCGCCACGTCGGTGCCGTTCTTGAACTGCAGCATCTGGGTGGCGTGGCGCTTGAGCGCCTGGCCGCGCGGATCCATCACGATGAGCTCGGCGCCGCGCTTTTTCGCCTGCTTGAAGAAAGTGGCGGCGACCGGGTGATTCTCGGTCGGGTTGGCGCCGATCACCACGATCACGTCGGAGTTCTTGCACTCGTTGAAGGTGGCCGATACCGCCCCCGAGCCGACGCCCTCCATCAGGGCCGCGACCGAGGAGGCATGGCAGAGCCGCGTGCAATGATCAACATTGTTGGTGCCGAAGCCGGTGCGCACCAGCTTCTGGAACAGGTAGGCCTCCTCGTTCGAGCCCTTGGCCGAACCGAAGCCGGCGAGCCCCTTGGGGCCGTCGCGATCGCGGATTTTCTTCAGGCCCGAGGCGGCGCGGTCGAGCGCCTCCTCCCAGGTCGCCTCGCGGAAATGGCTCCAGGGATTGGCGGGGTTGATCTGCTCGTGCGGCACCTTCGGCACGCCGTCGCGGCGGATCATCGGCTGCACCAACCGCTCCGCATTGTGCACGTAGTCGAAGCCGAAGCGGCCCTTGACGCACAGCCGGTTCTGGTTGGCCGGACCGTCGCGGCCGGTCACGTGCAGAAGCTTGTCGTCCTTGATGTGGTAGGTGAGCTGGCAGCCGACCCCGCAATAGGGGCACACGCTGTCCACGGCGCGATCCGCAAAGCCGGTGCGCACATTGGCGGCATCGACCAAAGTGGCCGGCATCAGGGCGCCGGTCGGGCAGGCCTGCACGCATTCGCCGCACGCCACGCAGGTCGAGGCCCCCATGGGATCGTCGAAGTCGAACACGATCTTCTCGGCATGGCCGCGGCCCGCCATGCCGATCACGTCGTTGACCTGCACCTCGCGGCAAGCGCGGACGCACAGATTGCATTGGATGCAGGCGTCGAGGTTCACCGCCATGGCGGGATGGCTGCGGTCGGGCACCGGCGCGGCGCGGCGCGGGAAGCGGCCGGCTTCCAGCTTCTGCCGGGCGACGATCTGCCAGAGCTCGGAATCCGGATCGTGGGCGACGTCGCGCGGCGGCTGATCGGCGAGCAGCAGCTCGGTCACCATGCGGCGCGCCGCCTGGGCGCGGTCGGACTGCGTCTTCACCTTCATGCCGGCCGCCGGCATCCGGATGCAGCTCGCCGCGAGCACACGCTCGCCTTCGATCTCAACCATGCAGACACGGCAATTGCCGTCCGGGCGATATCCCGGCATCGGAGTGTAGCAAAGGTGCGGGAGCTTGATGCCGTAGCGCCGCGCGGCCCGGAAGATGGTCTCGCCAGGTTGCGCCTCGACCTCCTGGCCATCGAGCGTGAAGGCCACGGGCTTGCCGGCACCGGCGCTCACCGGCGGCGCCGGCGTCGCCACGTTCACGCGGCCCTGGTTCTTGTTCTCGCCGCCGGCCGCGCCTTTGCGGTCCTGGCCGTAGCCGAGCGGTTGTTGACCGTTGCTGTCGCTCATCGGCTCACCTCAAGCGTAGCGATGCAATCATCGCGCCATCGTCACCAGGTCCCGAGCGGCTTGGTGAGCTCCTCGGGGAAATACTTCAGCACGCATAGCAGCGGATTCGGTGCTGCCTGGCCGAGGCCGCAGATCGAGGCATCCCGCATGGCGGCGGACAGCTCCTCGAGCAGGCCGGGGTCCCAGGGTCCGCTCGCCATCAGCTTGGCGGCCTTCTCGGTCCCGACCCGGCAGGGCGTGCACTGGCCGCAGCTCTCGTCCTCGAAGAAGCGCATCAGGTTGAGCGCCACCGCCTTGATGTCGTCATGCCCGGACAGGATGACAACCGCGTGCGACCCGACGAAGCAGCCGTAGGACTCGAGCGTGCCGAAATCGAGCGGCAGGTCCGCCATGCTGGCCGGCAGGATGCCGCCGGAGGCGCCACCCGGCAGGTAGGCCTTGAAGTCGTGCCCCGGCGCCATGCCGCCGCAGAATTCGTCGATCAATTCGCGCACCGTGATGCCGGCCGGCGCGAGCTTCACCCCCGGGTCCTTGACCCGGCCGGAGACCGAGAAGCTGCGCAAGCCCTTGCGCTCGTGCCGGCCATGGGAGGTGAACCAGGCGGCGCCCTTATCGAGAATGTCGCGCACCCAGAACAGGGTCTCGACATTCTGCTCGAGCGTCGGGCGGCCGAACAGGCCGACCTGCGCCACATAGGGCGGGCGATGCCGCGGCAGGCCGCGCTTGCCCTCGATCGAACTCGATCATGGCCAACTCTTCGCCGCAGATATAGGCACCGGCGCCGCGCCGCAGATGCAGCCTGGCGTGAGGGCTGAGGCCTGCGGCCTCGACCTTGGCGATCTCCTCGCTCAGCATCAGCCGGATTTCGGGATATTCGTCGCGGATATAGATGTAGATCTCGGCCGCCTCCACCACCCAGGCGGCGATCAGCATGCCCTCGATGAAACGATGCGGGTCGCGCTCGAGATAGTGCCGGTCCTTGAAGGTACCGGGCTCGCCCTCGTCGGCATTGACCGCCATCATGCGCGGCGCTTTTTCGCCGCGCACCAGCGACCATTTGCGTCCGGTCGGGAAGCCGGCGCCGCCGAGGCCGCGCAGCCCGGCATCGCTGACTGCCGCGATGACCGCCTCGCGGGTCTGCTTGCCGTCGAGGCAGCTCCGCAATTGCGCGTAGCCGCGCTCACGCCGATAGGCGTCGAACAGCGTGCCCGCCGGATAGGAATGGGGATGAACGCGCTGCTTCACCGCTTCGGCGACGCCTCCCGCGCTCGCCCGCATCACCTGCACGTGGCCGACCGCGCACACCGGCGCGCGGTCGCAGGCCCCCATGCAGGGCGCCCGCACCACCCGCACCTGCGGCCCGAACCGGGTGGGCAGCTCGCGCAGCAAATGCTCGGCGCCCGCCATCGCGCAGGAGAGCGAATCGCACACCCGCACCGTCACGGCCGGGGGCGGCGTCTGCCCCTCCTTCACCACGTCGAAATGGGAGTAGAAGGTCGCGACCTCGTAGACCTCGGTCAGCGCCAGCTTCATCTCCTGCGCCAGCGCGGCGAGATGCGCGGCCGACAGATGGCCGTACTGGTCCTGGATCAAATGCAGGTGCTCGATCAGGAGATCGCGCTGCCGCGACCGCGCGCCGAGCAGCGCACGCACCTCATCGAGCGCGCGCGGATCGACCTGCCGGCCCTTGGGGGTTCGCCCCGGGCGGCGGCGACCCGCAGCCGGCTCGCCAATTGTGCCACCATCTGAGGGGGTTAGGGTTCCGGACGCGGCCATGGGCTACAAATGCGGCACCGCGCCCCGGAACGCAACCCCCTTGTGGCGACCCGGCATTGAAAGCGCCCGCCAAGCGCATTATCGCTGGTGGGCAGTGTTTTCACCCCGGTTGCGGAGCGGTCCGAGCCATGTATGTCGCCAATACCAAGCGCCTGACCCACGAGGGCGCCAAGCAGATGATGACGACGGCGATCGGCGCGGCCCGCGACGCCGGCATCGCGATCTCGGTCGCCATCACCGACGCGGGCGGCCATCTCATCCTGCTCGAGCGCATGGATGGCGGCCGCTTTCACACCGTCCATTCCGCCACCACCAAAGCGGTCTGCGCCGCCTCCAACAAACGGCCGACCTCGCCCAACGGCGCACAGGGCCAGCCGCTCGACGTCGCCCACGCGCTCGGGCTCGCGCTTGCCGCCGGGGTGGAGCGCTGGACCGCCATGGAGGGCGGCTTTCCGGTCTTCATCGAGGGCGAATGCATCGGTGGCATCGGGGTCGCGGGCGGCGACTGGGAGACCGACGAGCGCATCGCCCGCGCCGCCATCGAGGCGATCGGGGCGAGCTGGCGGCACGACAAGCGGTGAGCGTGGCGTTCACCGGTCCTCCGGCGGAATGTGCTTGATGCGACTCACGTGGGCCGCGATCTCGTCGCGGCTGTAGGAAAGATGCACGCGCTTGCTTGAAGGCGGACGCTTCGCGGTCGAGAGACCGGGACGCCATTCGGTCGCCGGCCGGATCGGACGCGGGGTGAATCCGCCGCCGCAGTTCGGACAGACGTTGAGAAGCACGCCCTTGACGCAATCGGCGCAGAAAGTGCACTCGTAGGAGCAGATCCACGCCAGCGTCGACGACGGCGGCAGGTCGCGGTCGCAGCATTCGCAATTGGGGCGCAATTCGAGTGCCATGGCAATTCTCCTTCATCCGGGCCTCCTGCTCACGCTGAGCGGGGATGCGGCGCGAGCAGGCATCTTCCAGAGACCGCACCGACTCCCTCATCCTGAGGAGATCGCGCCGTTGCGCGATCGTCTCGAAGGATGCAGCCCCGGCGGCGCGCGCGCGGCTATGGTTCGAGATGCGTGGGCTTTGCCCGCGCTCCTCACCATGAGGCTCAGGGAATCAAATCTCCGCGCGGCGCTAGCCGAATCTCTCTCGCGCCAGCTCGGCGCCGCGGCCGAGCGCCGCGAGCTTGGCGAACGCGATGTCCCAGCGCATCGGCGCCATGCCGCAATTGGTGCAGGCGAAGATTTTCTCTTTGGGCACGTATTGCAACGCCTCGGCAATGACGGCCGCGACCTCCTCGGGGGTCTCGACCGCGTCGGTGGCCACGTCGATGACCCCGACCAGCACGTCCTTTCCCTCCAGCAGTGCGAGCAGGCGCATCGGCACGCGCGAGCTGCGGCATTCGAGCGACACCTGGTCGATGCGGCTCTCCCGCAACGCCGGGAATATCGCCTCGTATTGCCGCCACTCGCCGCCGAGCGTCGCCTTCCAGTCGATGTTGGCCTTGATGCCGTAGCCATAGCAGATGTGGACCGCGGTAGTGCAGCGTAGCCCTTCGCACGCGCGCTCGAGCGCCGCGATGCCCCAGTCCGCGACCTCCCGCGGATAGACGTTGAAGGCAGGCTCGTCGAACTGGATGACATCGGCGCCGTCGGCCTCGAGCGCGCGCGCCTCCTCGTTCAACAGGGAGGCGAACGCCATCGCCATCTCGACCCGATCGCCGTAATAAGCGTCCGCGATGGTATCCGCGATGGTCATGGGTCCGGGCAGGGTGAACTTGAGCTTGCGCCGGGTGTGGGCGCGCGCCAGGCGCGCCTCGCGCGCATGCACCCGCCCTTCGAGCCGCAGCGCGCCGGTGACGGTCGGCACCATCGCCTTGTAGCGGTCGGCACGGATGCCCATCTCGACCTTGCGGTCGAAATCGACGCCGGCGACGCTTTCGAGAAAACCGTGCACGAAATGCTGGCGCGATTGCTCGCCGTCGCTGACGATGTCGATGCCGCAATCTTCCTGCAGCTTGAGCACCAGGATGGTGGCATCGCGCTTGCCCGCCTCGAGCTCCGCGCCCGCGAGCCGCCAAGGCGCCCACAATTTATTGGGCTCGGCGAGCCAAGCGGGCTTGGGCAGGCTTCCGGTGATGGTGGTTGCGAACATGGCTTCCGTTCTGGCGACCTGCCCTTCAGCGCGTTTCCGATCGCTAGAACAACCCGACGATCTTGCCGTCCGGCCCGACGTCGATGCTGTCGGCGGCCGGGACCTTGGGCAGGCCCGGCATGGTCATGATGTCGCCGCAGACCGCCACCACGAACTCGGCGCCGGCGGACAGCCGCACCTCGCGCACGTTGATGACGTGATCGACCGGCGCCCCCTTGGCGTCCGGATTGGTGGAGAAGCTGTACTGGGTCTTGGCGATGCAGACCGGGCTCTTGCCGTAGCCCATGGCCTCGAACGCGGCCAACTGGTCGCGCACCGACTTGTCGGCGGAGATATCCTTGGCCCGGTAGATTTCCCGGGCGATGGTGCGGATCTTCTCAAGGAGCGGCATCTCGTCCGGATAGAGCAGCTTGAGCTTGCTCTTGCCGCTCTCCGCCACCTTGACCACCGCGCGCGCCACGTCGGCCGCGCCCTTGCCGCCCTCGGCCCAATGGTCGGCCATCAGGGCCTCGACGCCGAGCTTGGCGCATTGCGCCTTGACCAGCGCGATCTCGGCGTCGGTGTCGGCGCTGAAACGGTTGATCGAGATCACCGGCACGATGCCGAACTTCTGCATGTTCTCCACATGGCGGGCGAGGTTGGCCATGCCGGCCTCCAGGGCCTTGAGGTTCTCGGTCTTGAGATCCTCCTTCTTGACGCCGCCGTGCATCTTGAGCGCCCGGATGGTGGCGACCAGTACCGCACAGGCGGGCTCGAGCCCGGCCTTGCGGCACTTGATGTCGAGGAACTTCTCGCCGCCGAGATCGGCGCCGAAGCCGGCTTCGGTCACCACATAGTCGCAGAGCTTGAGCGCGGTCGAGGTCGCCAGCACCGAGTTGCAGCCGTGCGCGATGTTGGCGAACGGGCCGCCATGCACGAAAGCCGGCGTGCCCTCCAGCGTCTGCACCAGGTTGGGGGCGAGCGCCTCCTTGAGCAGCGCCGTCATGGCGCCGTGCGCCTTGAGGTCGCCGGCGCGCACCGGCTTGCGGTCGCGGGTATAGCCCACGATGATGTTGGACAGCCGCTTCTTGAGGTCTTGCAAGTCGCCGGCGAGGCAGAAGATCGCCATCACCTCCGAGGCCACCGTGATGTCGAAGCCGTCCTCGCGCGGAAAGCCGTTGGCGACGCCGCCGAGCGACGACACGATCTGGCGCAACGCGCGATCGTTCATGTCGAGCACGCGCCGCCAGGCCACGCGCCGCTGGTCGATGCCGAGCGCATTGCCCCAATAGATGTGGTTGTCGAGCATCGCGGCCAGGAGATTGTTGGCCGAGGTGATGGCGTGGAAGTCGCCGGTGAAATGCAGGTTGATGTCCTCCATCGGCACCACCTGGGCATAGCCGCCGCCGGCCGCGCCGCCCTTCATGCCGAACGATGGGCCGAGCGAGGGCTCGCGCAGGCAGAGCATCGCCTTCTTGCCGATGAAATTGAGCGCGTCGGTGAGACCCACCGTGGTGGTGGTCTTGCCTTCGCCGGCGGGCGTGGGCGTGATCGCCGACACCAGGATCAGCTTGCCGTTGGGGCGGTCCTTGAGCGACTTGATGTAGTCCATCGAGATCTTGGCCTTGTAGTGGCCATAGGGCTCGAGGTGCTCGGGCGCGATGCCGAGCTTCTCGCGCGCGATGTCGAGGATCGGGCGCTTGGTCGCCGACTGCGAGATTTCGATGTCGGACTTCGGGCTGACGTGCTGCGAGGCGGGCATTGGGGCTGGTCCATCAAATAAAGGAGAGATGAAAGGGCGGAACGAGCTGGTCGGAGCCGGTCAGGTGAATCTCGCCTTGACGGCGAGATTGGCGGATTTCGCCCATTCGCCGGCTTCGAGCTTCTTGCCGTCGGCGGGCTGCACCCGGGTGACCTTGAAACGCCCGTCGGCGCAAACCACGGTGAGGCCGTCCGCCTCGACCGCGACGATCTCGCCGAGCTTGCCGGCGATCCCCTTGGGATCCTTGGCCGGCAGCGGCTTGGCGTCGAAGATTTTCAGCTGCTTGCCGTCGAGCGTGGTCCAGGCGCCGGGCGCCGGATTGCAGCCGCGAATGATCCGGTCGATCTGCTCCCACGGCTTGCCCCAGTCGATCCTGGCATTGTCGGGCCCACACCGGCCTTCGTAGGTCGCCTTCGCCTCGTCCTGCTTCACGCGTGGCGCCTTGCCGGCCTTCACCAGATCGACCGCCTCCAGCATGGCGTCGACTCCCATCGGGAACAGGCGATCGAAATAGACGGTGCCGAGCGTGTCGGTACGGCCGATCGGGGTGCGCTTCTGGATCAGCACGTCGCCGGTATCGAGGCCGTTGTCGGGCCAGAAGATCGACAATCCGGTCTCGGTCTCGCCCTTGATGATCGGCCAGTTGATCGCGCTGGCGCCGCGATAGGCCGGCAGCAGCGACGGATGATACTGGATCGAGCCGTGGGTCGGGATGTTGAGAAACTCCTCCGGCACGAACAGCGTGACGAAGGCCATGACCTGCAGATCCGGAGCGAGCGCTTTGAACGCCGCCCAGACCTCGGGCTGCTTATAGGAGTCGGGCTGAAACACCGGAAGCTTGGCGGCGAGCGCCGCTTCCTTCAGCGGGTCGGCCTTCTGGCCGGGCTTCTCGGGTGCCACATAGACGGCGACCACGTTCTCGCCGCGCTTGAGGAGAGCCTCCAGCACGGCCTTTCCGAAAGCCTGCTGGCCATGAACCACGATACGCATCGGAATTTCCTCTCCAAGCACTCGGTGGTGTCCCCTCCCCCCTTGTGGGGGAGGGCTAGGGTGGGGGGTCGAAGTTGTTGCGCGACACACGTCCGGCTACATTGACCCCCACCCCCGACCCCTCCCCACAAGGGGGAGGGGAGCAAAAGCTACGCCGCCTCGGCCTTGCCGGGCTTCTCCGGCGGCGTGACCGCGCCCGAGGTCTTGATCGCGGCGATCTCGGCGGCCGAATAGCCCAGCACCTTGCCCAGGATCTCCTCGGTGTGCTCGCCGAGCAGCGGCGAGCGCTTCACCTCGGTGATCGAGTCCGACATCTTCACCGGGTTGCCGACCGTCAGATACTTGCCGCGCCCCGGGTGGTCGACCTCGACCACGGTGCCGGTGTCGCGCAGCGACTGCTCCTCGGAAATCTCCTTGAGCGACAGGATCGGGCCGACCGGAATGTCGTGCTCGTTGCACACCTTCATGACCTCGAACTTGCTCATGGTCATGGTCCAGGCCTCGATGGTGGCGAAGATGTGCTTGAGCCGCGGCAGCCGCGCCGGCGGCGTCGCATAGTCGGGCTCGGTCTTCCACTCGGGCTTGCCGATCAGATCGCAGATCGCGGCCCAGACTGGCGCCTGGGTGATGAAATAGATGTAGGCGTCGGGGTCGGTCTCCCAGCCCTTGCACTTGAGGATCCAGCCGGGCTGGCCGCCGCCGGAATCGTTGCCGGCGCGCGGCACCGACTTGCCGAACGCGACGCCTTCGCCGTACTGGCTGAACTCGGTGAGCGGGCCGTGTGCCAGCCGCTGCTGGTCGCGAAGCTTGACGCGGGTGAGGTTGAGCACGCCGTCCTGCATGGCGCACAGCACGCGCTGGCCGCGGCCAGTGCGCATGCGCTGGTAGAGCGCGCTCACGATCCCGAACGCGAGATGCAGCCCGGTGCCGCTGTCGCCGATCTGCGCGCCGGTGACCAGCGGCGGCCCCTCGCGGAAGCCGGTGGTGGAGGCGGCGCCGCCGGCGCATTGCGCCACGTTCTCGTAGACCTTGCAGTCCTCGTAGGGGCCCGGGCCGAAGCCCTTTACCGAGGCCACGATCATGCGCGGGTTGAGCTTGTGGATGTGCTCCCAGGTGAGCCCCATGCGGTCGAGCGCGCCGGGGGCGAAGTTCTCCACCAGCACGTCGCAATACTTGATCAGGCGGTCGAGGATCTCCTTGCCCTTGGGGTGCTTGGAATCGATGGTGATCGAGCGCTTGTTGCCGTTGAGCATGGTGAAGTAGAGGCTGTCGGCGCCTTTGACGTCGCGCAACTGCCCGCGCGTGATGTCGCCGACGCCCGGCCGCTCCACCTTGATGCAGTCGGCCCCCATATAGGCCAGCAGCTGGGTGCAGGTGGGTCCCGACTGCACATGGGTGAAGTCGAGAATGCGCACGCCGTCGAGCGCGCGGCCGGCCTGTCCGAACGGCTTGGTCGAGGGCTTCGGCAAGCCGGACGCAGCGGGCTGGCCGCCCGCGCGCGGCGCCGCCGCCTTCGCCTTGGACTTCGCCCCGGTCTTGGCGACCGTCTTGACGGATTTGCTGACGGCCTTCTTGGCTGATTTCTTGCTCGATTTCTTGCTCGATTTCTTGCTCGATTTCTTGCTCGATTTCTTGCTTGATTTCTTGGCGGCCGTCTTGGCCGGCTTGCGTTTGGCCTTCTTCGCCATGGTGGTTCCCTTCACTGGTAGGTCGTTTGATTCCTGGTGCTGGCGGAATTTGCCGGAGACGGAAGCCGCTCCGGCATCGCCCGCCGCTATTTCTTGCGCAACTTGCTTTGCGGGTTGAGGTTGCCGATGCGGCCGCTCTCGCTGCCGGCGGCCGGATCGATCGCCGCGTTGATCAGGGTCGGCTTGCCGGAATCCATGGCCGCGTCGACGGCGCGCTTGAGCTCGTCGGGGGTCGTCACATGGACGCCGACGCCGCCGAACGCCTCCGCGATCTTGTCGTAGCGCGCGTCCTTCACGAACACCGTGGTCGCCACGTCCGGTCCGCCGGTCGGATTGACGTCGGTGCCGCGATAGATGCCGTTGTTGTTGAAGACCACGACGCAGACCGGCAGCTGGTACCGGCAGATCGTCTCCACCTCCATGCCCGAGAAGCCGAAGGCGCTGTCGCCCTCGACCGCGAGCACCGGCTTGCCGGTCTCGATCGCGGCGGCGACCGCGTAGCCCATGCCGATGCCCATCACGCCCCAGGTGCCGACGTCCAGGCGCTTGCGCGGCTGATACATGTCGATGATGCCGCGCGCCAGATCGAGGGTGTTGGCGCCTTCGTTGACCAGGATGGCGTCCGGCCGCGCCTTGATGACGGCGCGCAGCGCGCCGAGCGCGCCGTGGTAGTCCATCGGCGCCGTGTTCTTCATCAGCTTCGGCGCCATCTTGGCGATGTTCTCCTCGCGCTTGGCGGTGACGGTGCCGACCCAATCCGCCGGCGCCGCCGGCCACTTGCCGCCGATGCCCTCGAGCAGCGCCGCCACGCAGGAGCCGATGTCGCCGACCAAGGGGGCGACGATCTCGACGTTTGAATCCATTTCCTTGGGCTCGATGTCGATCTGGATGAATTTCTTCGATCCGGGCTCGCCCCAGGTCTTGCCCTTGCCGTGCGACAAGAGCCAGTTGAGGCGGGCGCCGATCATCATGACGACGTCGGCGTCCTTGAGCACCGTCGAGCGCGCCGCGCCCGCGCATTGCGGATGAGTGTCGGGCAGGAGACCCTTGGCCATGCTCATGGGCAGGAAAGGAATTCCGGTCTTCTCGACCAGGGCGCGGATCGCCGCATCGGCCTGCGCGTAGGCGGCGCCCTTGCCGAGAATGATCAGGGGACGCTTGGCGGCCTTGAGCACATCGAGCGCACGCTTGACGGCGGCGGGCGCCGGAATCTGGGCCGGCGCCGGATCGATCACCTTGACCAGCGACTTGGCGCCGGCCTCCGCATCCATGACCTGGCCGAACAGCTTGGCCGGCAGATCGAGATAGACCCCGCCCGGACGGCCGGAAACGGCGGCGCGGATCGCGCGCGCCACCCCGATGCCGATGTCGGCGGCGTGCAGCACCCGGAACGCCGCCTTGCAGAGCGGCTTGGCGATGGCGAGCTGGTCCATCTCCTCGTAGTCGCCCTGCTGCAGGTCCACGATCTCGCGCTCGGACGAGCCGCTGATCAGGATCATCGGAAAGCAGTTGGTGGTGGCATTGGCGAGCGCGGTGAGGCCGTTGAGAAAGCCGGGCGCCGACACCGTGAGGCAGACGCCGGGCTGCTTGGTCAGGAAGCCGGCGATGGCGGCGGCGTTGCCGGCGTTCTGCTCGTGCCGGAACGAGATGACCCGGATGCCCTCGGCCTGCGCCATGCGGCCGAAATCCGTGATCGGGATGCCGGGCACGCCGTAGATCGTGTTGATGCCGTTGAGCTTGAGCGCGTCGATGACGAGGTGAAAGCCATCGGTGAGCTCCCGCTCCGTCTCGGCCGCGTTGGTGGAATTGTGCTTCTCTTTCACTGCTGCGTCAGCCATGGGGGCCTCCCTGAAATTCTTCTTGTCTCGTGCTCAGTCCAGGTAATCGGCGTATTTCGCGACGTGGTCGGCCAAGCCGAGCGCGTGGGCACGCACCAGGGCCTCGGCGCGCGCGGTGTCGCGCGCCTCCAGCGCCTCGATGATGTGCATGTGGTCGCGGATCGAGCGATCGGCCCGGTCCTGCTCGCCGATGGTCTTGCGGCGGATCATCCGCATATGGGTGAACAGGTTCTCCGCCAGGTCGATGAGCACGCGGTTGCGGCTCATGCGGATGATGGCCTGGTGAAACTCGATATTGACCTCGGAATACTCGTCGAGCTTGGCGGCGACCTCGCCGCCCTCGAAGGTCGCGAACATGCGCCGCAGGCCGGCGATCTCCTCGTCGCCGGCGCCCTGCGTTATGAGTCGCGCCGCCATGCTCTCGAGCGCCGCCCAGGCGGTGATCATCTCGATGACCTCGCGCCTGGTCTTGCGCACCACATAGACGCCGCGCCGCGGCACCGAGCGCACGAAGCCGTCGCGCTCGAGCTGCGCCATGGCCTCACGCACCGGCGTGCGGCTGATGCCGAACTCGAGCGCCAACCGCCGCTCGTCGAGCCGGATATCGGAACGGCTGCGATACACGTCCATGGACACGATCACATCCTTGAGGGCCGCATAGGCTTTGTTCTTGAAGCTGGCCGGCGGCGTGATCGGATCGACCCCGACGCGCCGCGGCGGCAGGGCGAGCGAATTGGCCGCATCGTCGGCCCGCGCGCGCGCGACTTCGCTGCCCGCCGAAATATCGTTACTCGAAATCATGACCACCCGAACTCAGAGCTGGCATACATTATTCCAGTCGCGGGGCCATGCGCAATGCTTGTCTTGCTGTCGGGGCCGGCGAAGCGTTCCGCCGGCTACCCTTCATGTGGGCCGATCAGGCGCGCGCGATATGGGCCTTGAGCATGGGCTTGAGCACCGCGACTGCCATGACGGCGGCAACCACATCCATGATCGCTGCCGTGACGAACACGGCATGCCAACTCCCGGTGTTGATCGCGATCAGGCTTGCGATCGGGACCAGCAACGAGCCGGTCCCTTTGGCGGTATAGAGCATGCCGGCGTTGGTGGCTGCGTATTTCGAGCCGAACGCATCGGTGCAGCTCGCCGGGAACAGGCTGTAGATTTCGCCCCAGGTGAAGAACACGCAGGCGGCGAAAACCACGAACAGAACCGGATTGCTGCCGAAGAATCCGAGACCCAGCATGCTGGCCCCGCCGGCGAAGAACACGAAGCACATCGTTACTTCGCGGCCGATCTGGTCAGAAACCCACCCGAAAAATGGGCGCGCCAGCCCGTTGAGAACGTTGTCGACCTGCAGCGCCAATGTCAGCACCGTCCATGTAATGCCCATTATGACGATCTGGGATCCGGCCACGCCAAAATCCTTCGCGATCGAGGCGAAACTGGCCGCCAGCGCGATACCTGGCGCCGCGACCAGCACGAACATCACGTAGAGGACCCAGAACAGCGGACTGCGCAGCAACTCCTGCGGGGCATACTGGCGGCTGCCTTGTTGTACCCGCTGAACCGTGCTGGGGGCAGCGACCTCACCCGGCTGAGGCGCCTTCAGGAATTGCGAGACGAGAAGAATGACCAACCCCTGACCGAGCCCAAACCACAGGAAAGCCGTCTCATAACCCGGTCCGTCGATGATGGCGCGAATCGGCGCGACAGTAATCGCAGCACCCGCTCCGAAGCCCGCCGCCGTGAGACCCGCCGCGAGCCCACGGCGATCGGAAAACCACTTGAGGGCGTTGCCGACGCAGGTGCCGTAGACGGCGCCGGCACCAATGCCGGAAACCACGGCAGCCAGATAGAGCATCCACAGCGACGTCGCCATCGAGTTCATGGTCCAGGCGACCGCCACCAGAATCCCGCCGACCACGACCACGATCCGCGGACCGTAGCGATCCACAAACCAGCCTTCGACCGGAACCAGCCAGGTCTCGGTCAGGACGAAGATCGAGAATGCGGTTTGGATCGCGGGCCGGCCCCAATGGTATTTCGCGTCCATGGGATCGACGAAGAGATTCCAGCCATATTGCAAGTTGGCGATCATCACCATGCAGATGATGCCGAAGATCAATTGCCACCAGCGAGAGTTGCTCGAAGCAACGGACCGCTCGGACGTCGAAGCTGCAACCGTCATTGAAGTATCCTCCCGGCGGCGTGGGCCCCCCTGGCGTCGACGCGCCATTTTCGTTCGGGGCCCCGATGCTCTTTCCATTACACTAAATTAATACGCAAGAAATCACACATTTGTCGTTGGTGAAAGCGCGCGACAGTTTGACCCGGGCCTTTCGTGCGAAAATTCCATGTTGCGCCGCGGCAGGATATCCGTCGCCTCCGAAGCGACGACCCCATGCCGCGGGATTCGACTTTTCTCGCCGATGCTCTAGCCTTCCCGTGTTGCTTTGGCTACCCACCAACCGACTCCCGCCGCAAGGTTCCTCGCGCATGACATCATCTTCTGCCGCCGCGATCAGCGAAAACCCCTACGGCCACCGGGCCCGCATCGGCTATACCTCGCCGCCGCTCACCACCGAGGTTTTTCCCTATGAATTCTACCGGATGGTGCCCACCGGGGTGACCCTGGTGATCACCACGCTCGCCATCGTGGTGCGCAGCAAGGCCGAGGTCGACCAGTCCTATGACACCAGCATGAAGGCGGCGCGCGAGATGGCGGCCGCCGGGGTCGACATTATTATGTTGGGCGGCGTGCCGATCAACCTGTCGCGCGGCACCGCCAATGCGCAGCAGATGATCCAGGATCTCGAGGCCGAGCTCAAGGTCAAGGTCTCCACCAGCGCATCGGCGCAGGCGCGGGCCGCCAAGGCGCTGGGCTGCAAGAAAGTTGTGGTGGCGCAGCCCTACGCCCATTCCGACACCGATCGCATCGCCAGCTACGCGCTCCATTTCGGCTGCGAGGTGCTGGGCGCCACCGGCTGGGGCAGCCCCTTCAACCAGATCGGCCGCATCCCGCAGCATGCGGCGGTGGAGCTGGGGCGCAAGCTGATGCGCGAGCATCCGGACGCCGACACCATCCTGCTGCCGTCGCCGCATTGGCCGACGGCAGGCGCCATCGAGCCGCTCGAGCGCGAATTCGGCGTCAACGTCATGTCGGCGCAGCAGGCGATCGTCTGGGATGCGCTGCGGCGTTGCGGCGTGAACGACAAGATCGAAGGTTACGGCCGCCTGTTCCGGGATTTTTGAAACATTTTTGACAGCCGGACGCTGCTCCGGTCAGGAGAAGCACGATGCACATCAACCGGGTGGGCCGACGATCCTGGTCACGCGCGCTGGCGCTCGCGCTGGCATTGGCGGGATGGCAGGCATCCGCCGGCGCCGCCGAGCCAATCGAGATCCGGGCCGGGATCGCCGATCCGGTCAACACCGTGCTGGCATGGTGGACCGCGCAAGCAGCCGGCTTCTATGCGCAGGAGGGGCTCCGGGTCGAGATCAGCAACATGAACGGCGGCAGCCGCGGCGCCGAGGAGGTGCAAGCCGGCCGCCTCGACATTATGCACGTTGGACTGTCCTCGGTGATAACGCTCAACCGCGCCGGCGGCGATTTGCGGCTGATCGGCTCGCTCAGCAACGTCATACGCTTCACGTTCTTCTCCGCACCAGGCGTCAAGACCGCGGCCGATCTCAAGGGCGGCGTGGTCGGGGTCAGCACGTTCGGCTCCGAGAGCGATTCGACCGTCACCTTGGCGTTGGCGCGCCTGGGGCTCGCCCGCGGCGACGTCACGCTCAAAGAGCTCGGCGGCGGCCCGCGGCGGCTTGCGGCCGTGAAGGCGGGCGAGATCAACGCCACCACGCTCAACGAGCCCTTCACCAGCCTGGCGCGCGAGCAGGGCGTCAACCCGATGGTCGATCTGGTGCCCGAGCAGATCGCGTGGCTGTTCAGCGGCATCACGGTGCGGCGCGATCAGCCTTCGAGCCGCCGCGATGCGTTGACGCGATTTCTCCGGGCCACCATCGAAGGCAACTACCTCGCGCTCAGCGACGAGAGGCGCGCCAAGGAGATCCTGGCCCGGGAGCTCAAGATCGCCGATCCCCGCATCATCGACATCAGCTACAATGATTTCAAGCAGCAGTCGCCCCCCGATCTCATGCCATCGCGGGCGGGGGCGGAGAACGTTCTGGCACAGTTCCCCGGCGGTAGCAGCAGGCCGGACGATTACGTCGATACCGGCATCCTCGACGGGCTCGAGCAGGCGGGGTTCTTCGCGCAGATGCAACGCAAATACGGCAAGCGGTAGCTGCAAACGAGGTAATGCGATGCGAAGCTCCGCGAGCCTCCGCACCATCGCAAGACCTGCAAGGCCGCGCGGCGCGGCCACGGCGTTGCTGTGTGCCGCTCTGCTGCCGGTCACATTGTCGCCGACCGCAAGCGCCTGGGCGCAGACCCCCGACGCATTCTACAAGGGACGCCAGATCACCTTCCTGGTCGGGGCCGGGGCGGGCGGCGGCTATGACGCCTATTTCCGCAGCTTTGCCCGCTACCTGGTCCGTCACATCCCGGGCGCCCCCACCATCGTGAACAAGAACATGCCGGCGGCCTCGGGGCTCGCAGCCGCCAACATGCTCTACACAACGGCCGACCGGGATGGGGCGACCATCGGGGCGTTTCCCAACAATATCCCGATGGACCCGCTGTTCGGCAATCCGGGCGCGCGTTACGACGCCCAGAAGCTCAACTGGCTCGGCAGCATCGGCAAGCTGGAGAACGTCTGCGCCACCTGGATCACCAGCCCGATCAGGACCATCGCCCAGGCGCGCGAGCGCGAGGTGATCGTGGCGGCGGCGGCGGCCACCTCCAATTCGGCGATCATGCCGAAGGTGCTCAATGCGCTCCTCGGCACCCGCTTCAAGATCGTGTCGGGCTACGATCCCGGCTCCGGCATGACCTTGGCGCTCGAAAGCGGCGAGACCGAGGGCGTTTGCGGCCTGTCGTGGTCGACCATGAAGGCGGCACGGCCGCACTGGATCAAGGACCATAAGCTCAACGTGATCGTGCAGATGGGCTTGACCAAGCTGCCCGAGCTGCCCGACGTGCCGTCCGCGCTCGAGCTGGTGAGCGATCCGGTGAAGCATCAGGTGCTCGAGCTGATCCTGATGCGCCAGGAGATCGGCCGCCCGGTGGCGGCACCGCCAGGCGTGCCGGCCGAGCGGCTGGAGGTGCTGCGCCGGGGCTTCGACGAGACCGTGCGGGACCCGGAGTTCCTGGCCGAGGCCGAGAAGCTCCAGCTGGAGATCGAGCCCTTGAGCGCGCACGAGATCGACGCGCTGCTCGCCAACGCCTTTGCGACCCCGAAACCGATCGTGGCGCAGGCCGCCGAGCTGATCGAGCCGTCGGCGCAGAAGTAACGGGGCCTACCGGTTCGCCAGCATCTCGAGCCGGCGCGGCGCGTCGGGGGAGCCGAACTCCTTCGCCTTCTCGTACCAGCTGCGTGCCTTCTCGATGTCCGCCCCCATGCCCTTCACCCCGATCTTGGCCAGCACCACCGGATCGAAGGTGGCGCCCAACGCGAGGGCGGCGGCGGCGTTGCCAGATTCGGCCGCCCGCCGGTACACCAGCCGCGCCGTCACCAGATCGCCGGAGGCCACGAACTGCTCGCCTTGCTGCATGAGGAGCTTGACCGATTTCGGCATCGAGCACGCGCACCGGCGGGGGCACGGCGACGACCTGATCGGGCGCCGGGGTCGGCGGCGGGGCGGCCTTCGTCTCGGCACCGGCGAGCGTCGGGCCGGGAGCCGGCGGGACGATCAGCTTGTTCCGGCTGGAGACCACCGTGTTGTAGGTTTCCGCCTCGCCGGGCCGCAGTTGGTCCTTGGGGACCGGAAATTCGCTCGACGCGACCAGGCGCGAAGCCAACGATGCCAGGGCGGATTCCTGCGCCGGCTCGGCCGTGGAAGCCGGATTAGGCATGATGTTGCCGACCGAGAAATAATATGCGATCGGCGCCGCGATCACGCTCGCCATCAGCACGCGCAACGGACCGCGCAGATTGTCGCGGCGCTGGCGCATCGGCGGCGGTGGTCGCAGGCGTTCGGGCGCCAGCGATGGGGGCACCCGAACCCCGTTGATGAACTGCTCGCTGCGCGCACGCGCGCTCTCCGGAGCGACCGGACGCAATCCCGACACCGGCGGCAGCTGAACCGCGCGCGGAAGCCGGCCGACCGAGCTCTCGTGCTGTAGCCATTGCAGGCTGGATTCGAGCCGCGCCAGATCGACATCGGCAGCGCCCTGACCGGAAGCCGGCTTCTCGGCGGTTTTTTCGGCGGGCTTCACCGCCTCCGGCCGCACCGCCTCCGACCGCAATGCCGGCTGCACCGGCGCGCTGGCGGCGGGAGCAAGCGGACGTTCGTCGGCGCCATCTCCCCGCAGCGCGGCCCGCGGCACGTAAGCCGGAATGGCGGCCGCCTCGTCGCCGCTCTTCTCACCCTGGTCCTGGTCCTCACCCGGCTCCCGCTCCGAGCGCTCGCGCGCTCGTTTCGGCGCATAAGGTGAAAGATCCAGCGGATCGAACGGCTTTCCTGATGGGGTACTCATACCACGATACTCCCTGACAACGCTCCCGTTAATTTTACGCCCTTAGGGTCTCCGCTTGAGCTGAGTCCCCTTCCGCCCCGTCGTTGTTTCTTCTGCTTCGCCTTTTCGGCTTGTTCAGTCTCTTCGCGTTCTCCTCCGTCTTATTCAGACTCCCCTGAATTCAGCGCCACAGAATGCAGCCAAACCGGCCGGCTCGGCTCGACACCTGCGGCGGCGCGCTGCCGATTGGCGCGCCCGTCGTCGGCTCGTCCTACCGAGCCGTGACCGGACGCGCGCTGCGGCAGTCGATCCGTCCCGGAGCGGACGACCGAACGATCTCGAAGCCTGACGTACAATGGAGAAAGCGATTGCGCCCCCAAAGCGCCGACACCCGCATCCACCCAACTCCTCCATGGAGGACCCGGCTGGAAGCTGACTCGGGGTTGGGTCAAAATTGTGGTGGACATCCGCTCGCGATCATTGCGGCTGTTTATCGGCAAGAGCATACTTGTTTGTTTGGTGATTCTAGTCGGCCACATCGTTGATTTTGGTACCGACGTACTACTGCACGATGAGAATCCTCATCCGAATGTTTCAAAACGGATCAAACAAATCTCTTTGCGTCTGACTTTCCGTTGAAAATTAATTTTTGCTGTAGCGCGGCCTACAGTCTTTCCCGGTCTCCGCCTCCGGTAAACACCCGAGGATCACATCGGGTGATCACCCGGTCTTGCGGTATCCGAAGACCGACCATCCTACGCGACATCCGCGCCTTCATTCAGGATGCATCATAATGCCGGCTTGATGACGGCAGCGGTCACATTCCGAGCTGATAGCGCCGGGCGGTAAAATGGAACCCGGCGCTCACCACCAGCATCAAGGCGACCCACGAGACCCCCATGGCGGCGAGCTCGGTCACCTGCCCGTTCTGCCACAGGTCGAACAAGGTCACCGCCACGATCTCGGTCCCGGGACCGACCAGCATGAGCGGCAAGGCGACGCTCTGCACCGCCAGCAGGAACACGAACAGCCAGCAGCTCACCAGCGCCGCCGCGATCAGCGGCAGGACCACGCGGATGAAGATGCGCCCCGCTCCGGCGCCCGAGGTCTTGGCGGCGTCCTCGAGATCCTCGTGGATCTGCAGCACGCCCGCATAGGCGTAGCGCATGCCGTAAGGCAGGTAGCGGGCGGTCGAGGCGATGATGACCGAGGCGAGCGTGCCGTAGAGCGGGAGCGGCAGATTGACGAAGACCTGCAGGAACGCCACGCTCATGACGATCGCGGGAAAGATCAGCGGCGCGGTGGCGATCTGATCGAGCAGCCAGGCGCCCGGCCGCCGCCGCACCGCGAGCCAGGCGCACAGCGCCGTGAACGGCACCACCGCGGTCGCGGTGGCGGCGCCGAGCAGCAGCGTGTTGGCGATGGAATCGCGAAACGATCCCGGCGCCAGGATGGTGGCGTAGTTGTCGAGCGTCAGGCGTCCGAACGATTCCGGCGTCAAGCCTTCGTAGAACGGCTGCAGCGACGTGAACACCAGCATCGCGACCGGGAGCGCCGTCACCAGGCCGAACGTCACCGCGAGCAGCACAGCCGCCGCGAGGCGGCCGCGGCCGAGATCGATAATGCGCGGCCGGTAGCCCTTGCCGGTGATGGTCTGGAATCGCCGTGCATGGCGCGACAGCCGATGATGCCAGACGAGCAGCAGCACCACGATCAGCAACAGGCAGACCGAATAGGCCGCGGATTGCCCGTAGCTCGGCGTGGCGGAGCTCTTCGCGCTCAGATAGATGTCGGTGGTGAGCACGGAGACGTTGCCGGCCAGCCCGACCAGGGCCGGAACCTCGAACGACTCGAACGACCTGATGACGACCAGCAGCAGCAGCGCCAGGATGCCGGGCAGGCCAAGGCGCAGCGTGATGGCGCCGAACGTGCGCAGCGGCCCGGCGCCGCTCATCATCGCGGCCTCCTCGAACGAGGCGTCGGTCGAGCGCAGGACCGCCGACATCAGCAGGAAGGTCAGCGGCGCGAAGCCGACGCCCTCGATCAGGATCATTCCCCACATCGAATAGACGTCGAGCGCCGGCCCCTCGCCGGCGGCGGCGCGCAGGAAGCCGATGAGCTCGTTCACCGGCCCGGCGCGGCCGAGCAGCAGCAGCCACGCCACGACATACAGCACGTGCGGAATGCCGAGCGAGAGGATCGCGGCCACGAACGCATAGCCGCGCCCGGGGGTATTGGTACGCTCCACGATCAAGGCCTGCATGACGCCGAGCACGATCGCCACCACGGCGGAGCCGCTGGCATAGACGAGCGTGCGCCACAGGCTGGCCGCAAAATAAGGGCTGGTGAACAGCCCCCGGTAATATTGCAGCGTGAATGGGCCGAGCGAGCCGTCCGGCCGGGTGATGTGGAGGCTGGTATCGACCAGGAAGACGGTCGGCGGCAGGATCAGGATCAGGAGGATGGCGGCGAGCAGCGCCACCAGCGGCGAGAGCCGGAAGCGCGTCCGCCTCTCCGGCGCCGGGGAGCCGCCCGCCTTTTGGGCCGTTGCGGCTCGGCGCAGGCCGGCCTCCATGCTGCATCCCCGGTATTAGAGCAATTTCAGGAAATCGTAGCCCGCGGCGTCAACCCGATGCGCGGCGTCAGCGGAACAGCTTCTGATAGATCTCCTCCGAGCTGTCGTTATACTTCATCAGTTGGTCGGGGCCGACGAAGTTCTCCCGCAGGCCGGCAGTCCTGGGCACCACCGCCGCCAAAGTGGGGAGCGGCGCAACCTGCGGATCGACCGGGAAATATTCGGCGCGCGCCAATATCCCCTGCCCTTCCGGGGACAGGATGTAATCGGTCAGCAACATCGCCGCGTGGGGATGATGCAGCCCCTTGACGACGCTCATGGTCGCGGCCGTGGACGCCACCGGATCCATGAGCTGCGAATTGACCGGCGCGCCCTTGCCTTTGCTGATCAGCGGGTGGTGGGCGAAAATGTTCAACGCCACGGCATACTCGCCGGCGATGACGCGATCCACCAAAGTGCGGGCGCTGCCGGCGCCAAAATTGACGATCTTCTGATCCTTGAGCTTGTCGAAGTAGTCCATTGCCTTGGCCTCGCCCCAGGCCAGGCGAAGATTGGTGAGGAACAGCGGAGTGCCGGTCGAGCTGCCGATGCGCCACGCCATCCTGCCCTTGAGGCGCGGATCGAGCAGGTCCGCGTAGCTCTTGGGCACCTGGTCGGGCGGCAGCATCTTGGTGTTGTAGGCGATGCCATAGTAGCTCAGCCGCGTCGGCGCCCACAGCCCGGTGTCGTTGCGGTACTGCGCCGGAAAGCCCGCCATGGCGGGCGCGTAATAAGGCTGCACGATATTGGCCGCGATCGCCTCCTCGCCGGTGCCGGTCCCCTCGATCACGTCGGCGACCACGTTATTGGCACGCACCTCGGCTGAAGCCTTCTGCACGATGTCCTCGGAATCGGCGCGCCAGGTGGTGAGCTTGACGAACGGATACTTCTTGCCGAAGCCGTCCGCGATCGGCCGCATCGCCTGATTCTGGATCAGCGCCGCATAGATCACCACCTGGCCTTCCTTCCTGGCGCCCTCGATCAGCCTCTGCTCGCGGTCGGGGCCCTTGTGCAGAAGGATGTCCTGCTGACTCTGCGCCGATGCGGCGTCGGCGAAGACCAGGGCGGCCAACCCGAAGAGCGGCAGGACTAGCCTGCTACTGGCACGCGCTCTCTCGATCATGGGCTTTCTCCAGCGAGGGGCATGGTCTCCATCAGGGCATCCGCGATGCGCACGCCGCGGCCGCGCTCGCAGACGAAGACCGGGTTGAGATCGATCGCCGCGAAGGTGCCGGCGCTCGCCGCCGCGAACTCGGCGAAGCGCAGGCAGAAGTCGATCAGCGCCTCGACATCCCGCGGCGGCGCGCCGCGAAATCCGGCGAGGAGCTTGGAGACTTTCAGGCGCGCGAGCGCCGCACTCACGTCCTCGCGCCGTAACGGCGGCAGCAGCACCGCCGCATCCTTGAACACCTCGACCGTCACGCCGCCGGCGCCGCACACAATCAGCGGGCCGAACTGGGCGTCGTAGGTCATGCCGAGGATGAACTCGATGCCGTCGGTCACCATCTCCTGCACCAAAATGCCGTCGATGGTCGCTTGCGGGCAATTGCGCCGAGCGTTCGCCAGCACCTGCGCCGCCGCGGTCTCGACCTCCGCGGGCGTGACAGCGCCCAGATGCACCCCGCCGATGTCGGACTTGTGCGGGATATCGGCCGATTGGATCTTCAGCGCTACGGCGCCGCCGATTTCGGCAGCGAGCCGCGCCGCTTCCGCGGGCGTGCGGGCGAGCAGCTCGCGCGTCACCGGCAGGCCGGCGCGGGCCAGGATCTGCTTGCTCTGCGCTTCCGTGAGCATCCGCCCCGGCAAAATCCCAGCCGGCTCGAAGCGCATGGTTTGGACGCCGGCCGAAGGCGCGCCGCGGCGGCGGAAGGCGGCGTAGTCGATGAGGTGGCGGATGGCTGCGAGGCCGCGCTCCAGATCCTCAACCAACGGCAGCCCGTCGGCGCCGGCATAGCCGCGCCAGTGCCGGGTCAGGCTGTTGGATATGAACGAGACCAGCAGCACGGGCTTGCGCGCCGAGCGCGCCGCCGCCGCCAGCCGGTCCACCAGATCCTGGTGCGAGTCCCACCCGTCCGCCCGCATGCCGAGCACCAGCGCGATGAGGTCGATGCCGTCGTCGTCCAGCAACGCCTGCAGCACCGCCGTGATGTTGCCGTCGCGGCGCAGCCGCGGCAGCCCGACGGTGTCCAGCGGATTGCCGAACGCGCGCTCGACCCCGAGAATCTCCTGCACCCTTGCATTGGTGGCCGGCGGAATCGCCGGAAAGTTGATGCCGGCCGCCTCCCCGAGATCGCCGATCAGCGAGGTGGCGCCACCCGAAACCGTCATCATCACCACGCGATCGCCTTGCGGCAGCGGCGCGCGATCAAGCAGCGCGGTGGTCTCCACCAGCGCGTCGATGCTCTCGACCAGCGCCACGCCGTTCTGCCGGAACAGCGCCGCGAAGGCCTCGTGCCGGCCGGCCAGCGTGCCGGTATGGGCGAGCGTCGCCCGCTGCCCGAATTCGCTGCGCCCGAGCTTGAGCACGACCATCGGCTTCTTGCGGGCGGCGGCTTCGACCGCGGCGCGAAAGCGGCGCCCGTCCTTGGCGCCCTCCATGATGCAGGCGATGACTTGGGTGGCCGGATCGTCGGCCAGCTCGGCGATGTAGTCGGCCATCTCCAGCCCGGCCTCGTTGCCGCTGGAGACCAGATAGTTGACCCCGATGCCGCGGTTGCTGGTAAGCTCGGCGAAGGCGTTGAGCAGGCCGCCGCTTTGCGACACCAGCGAGATGCCGCCGCTCACCGCCTGCGCCGGAACGTCCGCCATGGTGGCGGCGAAGCCGTAATGCAGGCTGGCGATGCCCATGCAATTGGGGCCGGCGAGCGCCATGTCGGCTGAGCGAGCCAGCCCGAGCAACCGCTCCTGCAGGGCGCGGCCGGCGTCGGTGGCCGCGTCCGCAAAGCCCTCGGAAATCACGAAGGCGCCGCGGATGCCGGCGGCGGCGGCGTCGGCGACCACATCGAGAACCGCCTGCGCCGGCACCGAGACCACGACGCAGTCAGGAACCCGCGGCAGCTCCTCGAGCGAGCCGTAGCAGCGTTGGCCGGCGATCTCGCGGTAGTTGGGATTGACCGGCCAGGTCGGGATCGCGCGGGCGAAACGCGCATTGGATTCCAGGATGCGGGCGCCGGCGCCGCCCTTGGGCGACACCCCGACCAGCGCGATCGCGCGCGGCCGCAACAACGCCCGCACCGGGCGCACCGGCATCGCGTCCGGCGTCATGGTGTCGTGCACCGGCGGCCTCGCGCTTTCATGTGGCGGCCGGCATCGTCATTCCACGATGCGAAAGCGCGGCAGCGAAAATCCCTCCGCCGGATGATCCTCATAGACCACCTCGACGGTCTGGCCGACGTCGTAGACCTCTCCCGGCATGCGGTTTCCGACCAGGGTCGAGGAGACCAACGGCCCCTCGTCGAGCTCGATCAACGCATAGACGTACGGGATCTCGTCCTTGAAGGCCGGATGGAACGCCAGGTGATGGCGGTTGAAGGCGAAGATCTTGCCGCGGCCGCTCGCCGGCGCCCAATCCATGTTGGCGGCGAACGGCTCGTTGTCGTGGTTCTGGCAATAGGCCTTGGGCCAGTACGAAGCGCCGCATTTCTTGCAGCGCCAGACCAGGAACTGGTGGCGCTTGAGCCCCTCGTAGAAGGCCGCGTTGTCCTTGTCGATGTTGGGCAGCGGCTTCTTCCAGGGCTCGTTGCTGACGATGACCTCGGGCTCGCGCTTCATGAATGCCTCCCCAGCAATGTGCAGGTGTGAATTGAGCACATGCCGGGAGAGATCAGCTCTCCGCCGTGCCCGGTGGTCATGACGACGTCGCAATCCGCGATCTGCCGCTCGCCGGCCTCGCCGCGGATCTGGCGGATGGCTTCCGCCATGCCGGTGAGATCGCCCAGATGATAGCAGGAGAGCAGGCCGCCGCTGGTGTTGACCGGGATGCTGCCGCCGGGCCCGATGGCGCCCGATGCCACGAAGGCGCCGCCTTCGCCCTTCTTGCAGAAGCCGTAGTCCTCGAGCTGGAACAGCACCTCGGCGGTGAAGCAGTCGTAGAACTGCACGCAGTCGACGTCGGCGAGCGCCAGGTTCGCCTGCCCGAAGGCCTGCTGCTTGGCGCGCGGCACCGCCATGTGGGTGAAATTCTTCTTCTCCCACCACAGCTCCGACGACACCTCGCCGAAGCCCTGGCCCAGCACATAGACCGGCGGCTTGGGCCGGTTCTTGGCGCGCTCCGCGGTGGTGAGGATGAAGGCGACGCCGCCGTCGGACACCAGGCTGATGTCGAGCAGCCGATAGGGCTCGGCCAGCAAGGGCGAATTCTGGTGATCCTCGATGGTCATGGGACGGCCATACATCTTGGCCTCGGGATTGCGGCAGGCCCAGGCGCGCTGCGCCACCGAGATGGCGCCGAGCTGACGGCTGGTGGTGCCGTAGACCGCCATGTGGCGGGCCGCCATCCAGCTATGATGGCTGACCGCGCGCAGATCGCCGAGCGCCTTGCCCCAATAGCCGGCCTTCTCCCCATGGGCCATGCCGCGATGGCCGGCCTTGCGCGATTCCTGCGCCTGCGACCAGTCCGTCACCGCCCCCATGATGCAGATGTAGTTGGCGATGCCGCGGTCGAGAAACGACAGCGCGGTCGCGATGCCGAGCCCGGCCAGCGCGCCGCCGCGCCCGACTACGAAGTAGAAGCAATTGTTGAGGCCGAGCAGGCGCGAATAGGCGTCCACATAGGTGGCGCGGTCGCCGCCGCCGCCGGTCCGGCGCAGATCGATGGCGCCGTCGATATCCTTCGGCGCCAGCCCGGCGTCCTTGATGGCGAGGCGCGCCGCTTCCGCCGCCACCATTCGCTCGGAATGGTCCTGCTGCGGACCCGCCACGACGCCGAGGCCGACGATCGCATATTGTCCCGAAGATGCATGTTTAGGCACTGTTCTTGTCCTCCCTTGAGTTTCTGGTGGCGGCGGGCCTCAGGCGATCCGGGCCTCCTTGGCGTGGGGAGCCGCGATCCGGTTTACCCCCGAGCCGGCGCCGGCGGGCAGCGCGAGCACGCCGTCTGCGACCTCCAGGCCGGTGAACGGATCGTCGAGCAGGCGATCGAACTCGCCGAGCTCGCAGGCATAGTCGACGCCCGGCAGCGCGCAGGCGAGATGCAGCGCCTGTGCCGACAACAGGCGGCTGCCGACGGCGGCGCCCAGCCGGTGCTTGATCTGCGCCGCCTCGCAAATACGCGCGGCGGCCAGCGTGTTGCGCAGCCCCCCGAGCTTGGGAATCTTGAGGCTGACGGCATCGACTGCGCGCCGGGAGACCAGCTCGAATACCTGGCGCAGCGAGCCTGCCGCCTCGTCCGCCTCTACGGTGACCGGCACCGCGCGGGTGACGAGCGCAAGGCCTTCGAGATCGTCCGCCGCCACCGGCTGCTCGACCAGATCGATGCGATGCTCGGCCATGCGGTTGAGCGCCGTGATGGCGTCCTTGGGGGTGTAGGACTGGTTGGCGTCGATGGTCAGGTGAACATCGGGACCGACCCGGGCCCGGATGGCAGCCACCCGGGCCACGTCCTCCTCGACATGGCCGTGCACCTTGATCTTGAGATAGCGATAGCCGCGATCGACCAGCTTCTGCGCCTGGGCCGCCATCTCGGGCGGGGTCTTGATCGCCAGAATGCGCAGGATCGGAACCTGCTGCCGTACGGCGCCGCCGAACAGCACATGCAGCGGCACGCCGAGAGCGCGCGAATTGAGATCGTGCAGCGCGCAATCGACCGCCGCCTTGGACTGGGGGGCGCCGCGGATGGCGCGGTCGAGCGCGCCCAGCACGGCTTCGAGCCCACGCGCGTCCCGCCCGATCAAGAGCGGGCGGAACAGCTCGAGCTCGGCCGCAAGGGTCCCGGCGGTCGAGCCCATATGGGGGGTGGCGGAGGCATAGCCGAAGCCCTCGACCCCATCCTCGGTGGCGATGCGGACCACGTGGCCTTCGGTCACCGGGCTCGCCGCCAGCGCAAAGCGCCAGGCCGGATCCTCCTTGCGCATCGTGCAGGGCTGCAGGTCGAATTCCCGGATGATCATTTGGCTTCCTCCCGGTACCGCTGTTCTTGTTCTTGCGCAGCGATACATTCGTTGTAGCGAAACTCGGGCGCGGCCGAAAGTCGTGCCGGGCCGCGGCGCTTGCCTCGCTCGGCCGCGACGGCCTAGGGTCTGACGGCAGCAACTACGGCGAGGGGAACCATAAAATGATAAGAGTTGCATTCATCATCGGCGATTATCCGAGCGAGGAGCGGGCGCTGCGCGAGCAGACCGCCAAGAGCTTTTCCTCGGCCGAGGTGGAGGTCGGCATCGTCTCGGTGCCGCCGGCGCCGTTCGGCGGGCTCGGGCCGGCGGAGATCCAGCTGGTGGCGCCGTATTATCACGCCGGCTATCTGCAGGCCGAGCGCGAAGGCTATGACGCCGCCGTGCCGCTCGGCACCCTCGACCTCGGGGTCGACGGCGGCCGTTCGCTGGTCGACATTCCGATCATCGGGCCCTGCGAAGCCATGTTCCATATCGCGGCGCAGCTTGGGGAGCGTTTCGGGATCATCTGCTATCACGAGTTGGTCATCCCGCGGCAGATCACCCAGACCCGGTACTACGGCATGGAGCCGTGGATCGCCGGCCGCCGCGCTTCCGGCTTCAAGCTCAAGGATATCGGGGCCAACAAGGACGTGATGATCAAGAATTTCATGGCGGCGGCGCGCTCGCTGATCGACCAGGACGGCGCCGACGTCATATTGGTGCACGGCATCACCCAATGCCCGGTCCACCTCAAGCCCGACTGGTTGAGCAAGGAGCTGGGGGTGCCGGTGGTAGAGGGCATCGGGGCGCCGATCCGGATGGCCGCCCTGATGGCGGGGCTCGGCCTCAAGCACAGCCGCAAGCGCTGGCCAAAATCGAGCGCACGGCCGGCTGGGTGAGCCTCGCCAGCTTGGTTCGTATCTACTAATCTCCATCTGGCCCGCGAACGAGACCAACCACGGGAGGATGCCTTGCTCCGCCATCTCAAGCCGGTGACCGGCGCGATCCTATGCGGCCTCCTGCTGGCGGCCGCGCCGAATTTTGTCTCGCATGCCGCCGCGCAGTCGCAGCCGTCCTGGATCGCGCCGGACCTGCTCGCGCCCGCGAAGGCGGAGGGCGAGCTTATCGTCTACGGCTCGATGAACGAGGAGGAGGCGCTGCCGTTCTGGCAGCTCTTCCAGGACGCCAGCGGGGTCAAGGTGAGCTATGTGCGCGCGTCCGACGCCAATATCCTGGCGCGCATCGCAATCGAGTATCGGGCGCGCCAGCGCAGCTGGGACGTGGTCGCGACCACGCCGGTCTACCGCCTGCCCGACGATGTGCTGCTGCAATTCGACCCGCCGGAGGCCAAGAACCTGATCCCGCAGGCGCGCGCTGCCAACCGGCGCTGGTACGGCGTCTACGGCAACTACAATGCGCCCTCTTACAACACCAATTTCGTCAAGAAGGCGGACCTGCCGAAGACCTATGAGGAATTCCTCGACCACAAGGAATGGGCCGGCCGGGTGGCGATCGACGCCACCGACTCGGAATGGCTGACCGGAATATTCAGCTATTACGGCGAGGAGCGCGGCCGCAAGCTCGTCCGGGATCTGATCGCGACCTTGAAGCCGGTGGTGGTCGACGGCCATCTGGTGGTGGCGCGCTCGGTCGGCGCCGGCGAATATTGGGTGGCGCTCAACAACTACGTGGGATTGACCACCAACGTGCTGCTGTCGGGGGCACCGACCGATTTCTGGCCGCTCGATCCGGTCGGGCTGGCGTTCGGCTCGATCGGCGTCGCGAGCCAGGCGCCCCACCCCAAGGCGGCGCAGCTCGCCGCCAATTTCGTGCTGAGCCGCGAGGCCCAGCAGTTCCTGACCAAGCGCGGCCGCCTGCCGACCCGAACCGACGTCGAGACCAATCCGCCGGGCATCATCGATGCGCTGCAGAAGAAGAAGGTCATCGTCACCATCTCCTCGGCCGAGCAGCAGAAGAAGATGCAGACAACCTTCAACGAATTGTTCCGCGCGCGGTGAGCAGTCATCCATCGGCGAGAGACTGCGCATGTTCCGCGGCGGCGGACATGAAAGCGATCAAGTCGCCCTTGTGGATGCGCGCCGAACCGCATCAGCCGCCATCGACTGCACCAACACGCCGGACGCATCGGGCGATCGGTTGCCGGCCGACAGCTCGGCGAAAAAATGAAAGCTCGTCAGCGCGAACAACGTGTCGACGAGGTCGCGGCGCGCGTCGGTGCGGACCGCTTTGCGTTCCGCCAGGCGATTGACCAGCACCGATAGGGCGCGACGGCGGCGCTCGTTGCGCGCGCGGATACTTTCCTCGAGCTCCGCGTCATTTATTCCGCCACCGTGAAGACGCCCCAGCGCATCGCGATCGAAGCTCCAGAACTCGCAGAAGATTTCGATCAGCTTCAGCAATCCGATAGCTGGATCGGCGGCCACCATGGCCTCGGAAAGCCGGTGCAGACCGCCGCGCTCCGCCCGATCGTCGAATACCGCCTCGAGCAGGGCGCGACGCGAGCCGAATTGATTGTAGACCGTCAGCCGCGTCACCTTGGCGGCCTTGCCGACCGCCTCCAGCGAAAAGCCGCGGATCCCTTCCGGAGTGCGCAGGAGCGCGGCCGCCGCGGCCACGATTCGCTCGCGCGTCTGCCCGCTGGACGCCGCTCTAGCCGGGCTGCGGTAGCGACGTGGACTCATCAAGGTTGACTTTCCTATATTGACTATACATATTGTATATCCAATCATCATTGGAGGCGGAGATCGCCATGCAAACCATATTGATGTTTACGGTCGCGATGCACGTCCTTTCCGGAATCTTCTGGGCAGGATCGACATTTGCTCTCGCGCACATCGGCGGCGCAGGGGCAGAGCAGCTCGCTCGCCCGCAGCTGGGCGCGGCCGCTGTCGCAGTGCTCACGGGCGCCATCCTCTGGGGTCTCACGCATGCCCATTCCTTTCAGCCGCAGGAGCAAATGCTCGCCTTGGGGGCCTTCTGCGCCATCATCGCGGCCGGTATCCAAGGGACCGCGGCGGCGCGCATGAGGTTGGCCCATGCAAATGCCGCCAGCTCGCGGGCACCTGGATCGGTCACGGTCAACCAGCGAATTGCGGCTGCTCTTTTGGCGGTCACGGTGATCTGCATGGCATCCGCGCGTTATGTTTGAGGCTGGCCTCTCCGGCCGCGTTTCGCTGGTGACCGGCGGATCGCGCGGCATCGGCGCGGGAATTGCCAGGGCACTGGCGGCACAAGGGGCGAAGGTGATGGTGAGCGGACGTGATGACGCAGCGCTTGCACGGCTCGTCGAGGAAATCAGATCGAACGGCGGCCAAGCCGAGACCGCCCCGGCCGACGTGACCGACGAGGAGGCCGTCAGGGCGTTGCGGCTGACCGCTGAAGCGAGATTTGGCGCGGTCGACCTGGTGGTGGCTTGTGCGGGCGGCGATGGCGCGCCGAGGTCCCTTCTGCAGGAAGATGCCGTCTCCTGGCGCCGAACCCTCGACACCAACCTCACATCCGCATTCCTCACGCTCAAGACTTTCCTGCCATCGATGTGCGAGCGCGGCCGGGGCGCGGTCGTTACAGTGGCCTCATCTGCGGGCCGTCAGCTCAGCGGCGCCTCCGCGCCTTATGCCGCCGCCAAGGCCGGCCTGCTCTCGTTGACCCGACAGGCCGCGCTCGAGGTCGCAGGTCAAGGCGTTCGGGTCAATGCAGTCGCGCCGTCGGCGATCGTCACCGATCGACTTGCGGCGCAGCCCGTGGAGACTCGCCAAGCCATCGCGCAAAGTTTTCCGCTGAAACGACTGGGGACAGTCGACGACGTGACCGCGGCAACACTATTCTTGCTGTCGGATGCCGCCTCGTGGATCACCGGCGCCACCCTTGACGTTGCCGGTGGGCGGGTAATGATGTAGCCGCCTCAAGCCGCCCGCACGCGCGCGATGAACGCGTCGGCGCCGACCCGCAGTGCCTCGCCCTGCCGGGTCAGCTCCACTGCGGCCTGCAAGATGTCCTTCGAGGCCGCTCCGGTATCGGCTGCGGCCTGGCTCACGCTGCCGATGTTCAGGGAGACATCGCGCGACCCCCCTGCGGCCTGATCGGCGTTGCGCGCGATCTGCGCCGTCGTGGTGTTCTGCTCCTCGACCGCGGAGGCGATCGCGGCAGATATCGCATTGATCTCGCGCACCGTGCCGCTGATCGTCTGGATGGCGGCGACGACCTCGTCGGTCCCGCCCTGAACCGCATTGATCTGGGCGGTGATCTCTTGGGTCGCCTTGGCGGTCTGCGCCGCCAAACTCTTCACCTCGGTCGCCACCACTGCGAAGCCCCGGCCGGCTTCGCCGGCACGGGCGGCTTCGATGGTGGCGTTGAGCGCCAGCAGGTTGGTCTGCGACGCGATGGCGCTGATCAGCTCGATGACCTGGCCGATGCGCGCGACCGCCGTCGCCAAACCTTGCATCATCTCGGTGGTGGCGCCCGCTTGCGACACCGCGCTCGCGGTCACCTTGGTCGCCGCGCTCGCCTGCTGGCCGATCTCGTCGACCGAGGACGACAGATCCTCCGCCGCGGTAGCGACGCTGCGCACGTTGTCGATCGCCTGCTCGGCGGCGGCGGCCACCAACCTCGATTGCCGGTCGGTCTCGCTCGCCGCCGTATTCATCAGGTTGGCATTTTGCTGAAGCTGCGCGGCTGCGGTCGCCACCGTACGTACCACGCCCAGAACCTCGACCTCGAAGGCATCGGCGAGCTGATGGAGGGCGGCCTGCTTCTCGGCCGCGGCGCGGTCCTTCTGCTCCTCCCGCTCCTCCTCCATCCGGCGCATCGCCAGGGCGTTTTGCTTGAATATCTCCACGGTCTTCGCCATGGAGCCGATCTCGTCGGTGCGGTCCCGGCCCGGCACACCGACCGTAAGCCGCCCGTTGGCGAGTTCCTGCATGACTTGCGTCAACTCGCCCAGCAACCCGCGCACCGTGCCCAGCACCACATGGTTCATGCCCATGACCATGATGAGGGCCAACGCGCAGGCGCCAACATAGAGGATGAGGTGCCAGCGAGCACTCCAGCGAAGCTGTTCCGTGGCTTCAGTCAACGCCTCCACGGTGGTTCCAACTGCCGCGGACCAGACGACATCGCGCGCCGCCATGGCGTCACGCCAGCGCTTCGCCTCGACCTCGCCTACCTTGCCACCATTGGCGACGGCCAAAATGTCGGAGCGCAGCGACCCGATGGCGCGACCGTCCGGCCCGGCATCGAAAGCGGCCAATTGAGCGCGCGCGCGGACGGGGCCAAAATCGTTGAACTGCTTGGCGAATATCGACTGCTTTGCCAGGCCAGTGAGCAGAATCTGGTACAGTCCGCCATCGAGAGCGCCCTCCCGCAGCGCCACATCCGACCGCCCCGCTTCAATCTTCTGTCCGTCGTTCATCTGCATGATGGCATGCAGCCCTAGCAGAAGCTCGCTGAGCTGATCCTCATTGACCAGGGCGGCGATGCGTTGGAACAGATCGGCAAGGCCGGCGGTTATCGGTTGCAGCAGCGCGCCCGAAGCCCGACGCTCGAGGGTGCGAGCGTCCGCCTTTTGGCGGTACTCGGTCAGGTCAGCCAGGCGCTGCTCGATCTCGCTGATGATTCCGATGGCCTTGGAATCGGACAGGCCAGCTGCTGCAGCCGCGGCTTTGAATGACCGGATGGCGGCGTCCGAAACTTGCCGCGATGCGATCATCTCAGCGCGATGGGCCTCGGATCCGGACACCACAAAAGCCTGAGTCGGGGGCGATTCCGCATTCAGGGCCTTGACGGTGAGCTGGCTGGCCGCGACGACGAGCTGCTGGAGCGCCGCCATCCCCTCGACCTCCCGATAAGTGCTCAGAGTCTTGAGGACGAGCACGGCGCCGAACGCCACCATCGTCAGCAGGGGGACCGTCGCGACGAGCCGGAGAAGACGACTGAGACCCAATTTTCGCATTGCCGTCCAACAACTCGGGTTTGCACGGATTTTCCCGGCAGCAGGATTAGCCAAAAAGGCTTAAGGGCCCGTGACTAAAATGCAGGCCGCCGGTTCCATCCGGTCGTCCTGGGCGATGTTGGGAGCCCGCATTCATCGAGCGGTTACACCTGCTCGAATTGCGCCGCTCTAGAAGATCGCTTCCTCGACGAAAGTCATATCGGCGCTGTCGGCCTCCTGCGCCACCCAGGCCAGGCGGCGGGCGAGCCGATTCTTGAAATCGACCACCGGTATCTCATCGATCACGTCGCGAAGCGGATGGCCCGGCTCGCTGCCCGCGGCGCGCTCGATCACTTGCGCGCAACCCGCCAGGATGCGCTCGATGGCTTCGAAATCCTGGCGCAGCCGGTCGAATTCCTGCAGCGCGACGATGATGTCGACGCCGCTCCCGCTCTCGCGCGCCACCACCAGCTGGGTGATCCGGTCGCTGGTCTCCTCGAAGCGGCCGGTCGAATCCCGGAGGATGCTCGCGAGCGCGGCCAGAACCATGGGCAGCGGCAAGTCGGAGGACGCGCCGCCGTCGCCCTGGCCGGCATCGCCCTTGGGATCAGGTAACACGATACATTTTCCTCGTCACACGTAGGCACGCCGAAACGTCGCCCGGACTTAAGACAGCTTTCCCATCACCTGCTCCATCTTCTCCCGGAGCGTCGCTTCGGTGAAGGGCTTGACCAGGTAGTTGTTGACCCCGGCCTGGGCGGCGGTAACCACGAGCTCGCGATCGCCGCGGCCGGTGATCAGGATGAAAGGGAGCTTGCGAACCGCCGGATGTCCGCGCACTGCACGGAGCAATCCGAGCCCATCCATCTCCGGCATGTTGAAATCCGAGATGATTAGATCGAGCGGCTGTGCGACCGCCTTTTGAAGCGCGGTCTGGCCGTTCTCCGCCTCGTGGATCAGGCGTACCCCGATCTTCTCCAGCGCCATGCGGGTCACCGCACGCATGCTGGATTGATCATCGACGACGAGAACCTTGAGACCGGCGGCGAGAGGCATGTTCGTATTCCTTGACTTCATCCACCCGGCAAGAGTGGCATTCCCGAGCTATGGGTCGAATTAGGCGGCTGTTCTCGTGCCGGAACGGGCGGCCGACGACGACTGAGTGTCGTTGTCGAGCAGCTCCGGCAGTTTTTCGATATCGACGATGAACGCGACGCGCCCATTGCCCAGAATGGTGGCGGCGGCAATTCCAGGAACGCTGCCGTAGTTCTCCTCGATGGACTTGATCACGACCTGCTGGTGACCGAGCAGCTCGTCCACCACCAGCCCGAGCCGGGCCCGGTCGCTGCCCTCGATCACGATGACGGTGCATTCAGCCGGCTCCTGCACGAAGCCCGGCACGTCGAATACATCGCCCAGATAGACCAGCGGGACGATGCTGCCGCGAATCTGCAGCGCGCCGCAGGTGCCGACCAGCGGCCGGATGTCGGTCGAGGCCGGACGAATGCATTCCACGATGGCCGAGATCGGCATCACGTAGGTCTCTTGCGCGACCCGTACGATCATTCCGTCCATGACGGCAAGCGTGAGCGGCAAGGCGAGCTCGATGGACATGCCGCGCCCGGGATCGGATTTGAGCGTAATGCGGCCGCCCAGCTCCTGGATGTTTCGTCGCACCACGTCCATGCCGACGCCGCGGCCGGAAAGGTCGGAAACGACCTCGACGGTCGAGAAGCCCGGTAGGAAGATCAGGTTGTTGATCTCGTCGTTGCTCAGTGCCGCATCGGCGGCGACCAGGCCCCGCTCGCGCGCCTTCTTCAAGACGCGCTCGGAATTGATTCCCGCCCCGTCGTCGGTGATCTCGATGACGATGCGGCCGCCGCGCTGCTCGGCCGCGAGCCGGATCGTGCCGCCTTCCTTCTTGCCGGCGGCGAGACGCGCCGCGGGCGACTCGATCCCGTGATCGATCGAGTTGCGGATGATGTGGGTGATCGGGTCGCTCAGCCGCTCGATCACGGTCTTGTCGACTTCCGTGCTCTCGCCCTGCATCTCGAGCTGGACCTTCTTGCCGGTCTTGGTGGCGAGCTCGCGGACCAGGCGGGTCATGCGCTGGAACACGGTCTTCACCGGCTGCGCGCGCATCGACATCACGCTGTTCTTGAGCTCGCGGGTATGATGGAAGACGTCCTCGATCCGCTGCGCCACCCGGCTCATGATCTCGGGCGGCAGATCCTGAACGACCTGCCCCAGCATGGCCTGGGCGATGACGATCTCGCCGACCATGTTGACGACGCGGTCGATCTTCTCGAGCTCCACCCGGATGGTGGTGGCGGCGGACGACGCGACCGGGGCACGGGCCTCCTTGGGCGCCGGCGCGGCCGGGACGAGCGCGACCCGCGGGGGCTGAGCCTGAGCCGCCATCGGCGCCGGATCGGGCACGAGAGCCGGAGCCAGCTCGGGCGCGAGCTCGGGTACCGGCGCCATCGCGCTCGCGAGCTCGGCGGTCGGCGCATCCAACGGGGCGAACGCTTCGGCACCCTGCGCGAGATCCGGAACAGCCGGCTCGCCGGCAGCGGCGAGATCGTCACCCCCGGGCGGCGCGCTCAGCTCGGTGATCTGCAATTCGCACTTGTCGGCCACGAAGGCGAACACCCGCTCGATGTCATCGCGCCCCCATGCGGTGCGCAATGTCCCGCTCCAGCCGATATAGCCGAGGTCCAGCGACAGATCGGCGAGCGAGGGCAATGCGTCGGTCTGGGCGGCGAACTCCAGCGTGCCGAGCGAACGCAGCTGCTGCAGCAGAAAGAGCGGGTCCTGGTCCGCCGGAAATGCGGGAGCGGGCCGGAAGCTGATCTCGAAGCAGCGCTCGCCGGCAGCCTCGGCCGGGGTGTCGAAATCATCGATTCGCACCGGGACGAACGGGATGTCGAAATCCTCGGCCGGCTCCCCGCCGTCGCTGCCCTCTCCCTCCTGCCCGAGCAGGCCTTCCAGCGCCCGCCGGCATTCGTCGCCGTACCCGGCCGGCGCGGCCTCGCCGGAGCGCGCCATCGCGACCAGGTCGGACAGCACGTCGCTCGCCGTGAACAACACGTCGAGGACATCTGGACTGGGCGACAAGGCGCCGTGCCGGACCGCGTCGAGCGCCGTCTCGAACACATGCGCGAACCTGACCAGATCCTCGAAGCCGAACACTCCGGCGCCGCCCTTGGCCGAGTGAATCGCGCGAAACACCGCATTCACGGTATCGTCGGTTTCGGAGCCGTCACGGATATCCGTGAGGCCGGCGTCGATTGCTTCGAGACCCTCCTTGGTTTCCTCGAAGAACGTCTGCTTCAAATCATCCCAGTTCGCCATGACCCCAAATCCTCGATTGGCGCGCGCCGCTTACGGCGAGACCTGCTTGACGATTTCCACCAATTGATCCGGGTCGAAGGGCTTGACCAGCCATCCGGTCGCTCCGGCATCGCGTCCGATATCCTTGGTCTTCTGATCGTTCTCGGTCGAAAGCACCAGGATCGGCGTGTCGTCGTAACCGGAATCCGCGCGCAGGTGACGGATCACGCCGTAACCGTCCATCTTGGGCATGTTGATGTCGGTGATCACCACGTCGACACGCTCTCTTTTCAGCACGTCGAGGCCGTCCAGACCATCGACCGCCTGCAGCACCACATAGCCGGCATCGACCAACGTCATCCGGAGCATGTCGCGCATGGTCCTGGAATCGTCGATGGTGAGGATGCGCTTGGGCGCGGGCGGTCCGTCCGCCGGCGCCTCGATGTCGGGACCGCTCGGCGCCGGCTCGGGAGCCGCCGCGGTCGGTTCGGGCTGCGCATCGGCATTCCGAACCTGGTCCGGAGGCTGATCTTGCGCCGGCGGCGCGGCGGCGCGAATCCAGGTGAGTCCGGCGTCCTGGAAGGCGCCGCAGAACGATGCCGATGGATCAACCACCTCCACCTTTTCGCTCGATCTGGTCGCGGCCAGGAGCACCTGGATGCCGGGCAGCATCAGCGTCTCCACCTGCGAGGCGTCGAGACGGCAGGCGCGCCCCGCCGCCAGCCGTTCCCGCAGCGTCGCGAGCAGCGTATTGGCAGCGGCCAGGTCCACCACGGCCGGCAACGTAATGGTCGGTTCCATACCCAGCATATCCTCAGTGGTGCGCATCTGTCGTTCTCGCGTGGCCGCCCGCGCGGGCGCGCTGTCCGAATTGCCTCATTGCCGCGCTCCGACCGCAACCTTGTCGCCGCATCTATCCACGATGGCCCCGGCCATCTCGGTCAACGGAAACTGGCGCTCGACCGCGCCGCGCTCGAAAGCGACACGCGGCATGCCGTAGATGAGCGCGCTCGCCTCGTCCTGGCCGAGCGTGCTGGCGCCGGCCTTGCGCATCTCGAGCAGCCCCTCCGCCCCGTCCTTGCCCATGCCGGTCAGGATCACCCCGATGGCCTTGGCGCCGGCGACCCGCGCACCGGAGCGGAACAGGACGTCCACCGACGGGCGGTGCCCGGAGACCGGCGGCCCCTCGTGCAGCTTGCACACATAGGCGAGGCCATCGCGGCTGAGCTCGAGATGATGAGATCCCGGAGCGATGTAGACGCAACCGGGTTGAATGCGTTGCTTGTCCGCCGCCTCGCACACCGTCATCGGACATTCGCGGTTGAGCCGGCCCGCGAAGGCGGCGGTGAACCGCTCCGGCATGTGCTGCGTGATCAGCGTGGGGGGACAATCCGCCGGCATGTCCATCAGCAGCGTCTTCAATGCCTCGACGCCGCCGGTGGAGGCGCCAACCAGCAGGATCTTGCCGGTTTGCCGGTTGAGCGATCGACGTTGCGGCAAGCGGGCGGTGGGCTTGTCCGGCCGTGCGCGCACGCGCGTGCCGGCCGCCGCCTTGACCTTGGCCCGCAGCTCGTCCGCCAGCGCCGCCATGGCCAGCCCGACCGAGCTGGTCGGCTTGGCGACGAAATCGACCGCGCCGGCCTCGAGCGCCTCCAGCGTCACCTCGGCGCCGGCCTGCGTCAAGGTCGAGATCATCACCACCGGCATCGGGCGCAGCGTCATGATCTTGCGCAGGAACGTCAGGCCGTCCATGCGCGGCATCTCGACGTCGAGCGTGACGACGTCGGGATTGAGCGCCTTGATCATCTCGCGCGCCACCAACGCATCCGGGGCGGAATCCACCACATCGATCTCGGGGTCCTCCGACAACAGCGCCGTGAGCAGCTGGCGCATGAGCGCCGAATCGTCGACGACCAACACGCGCACCGTCATGGCTGCTTCCCTTTCACGCCGAAGAGTTGGACATCACCCGCGGGAGCCTTGCTTTTCATGCCGAAGATCTGAACTTCGCCGGCGATGGACTTGGTGGTGATGAGCTTCTTGGCGTATTCGGACTCCTCGCGAACGATCACATCGCGATCGCCGCCGGTCAGGAGCTTGCGCACCACGCGCCCGGTCGCAGGAAAATACTGGATGCGGCGCGGATAGGGCCCGCCCAGATCGCGGGCCGCGCAGGTAAGCCCCTCGTCCTGCAGGTAGCGCAGCACGAACTCGGCGTTCTGCGTTCCGATCTGGTTGCGGGTATCCGTCACGTTGCCGCCGCCGAAGACTTTGATCTCCATACGCTCACGCGGGCATCCCGCCTTGATCAGCTCGTTGATGAGCTTCTCCATGGCGAAATTCCCGTAGCGGGTCGATTTCTGGTCGTTGCCCCATTGCCCGGCGGTGTCGCTCGCCAGCATGAAGTGGTTCATGCCGCCAATTCCGGTCTGCACGTCGCGGATGCAGGCCGAGACGCAGGAGCCCAGGATCGTCACGATGACCTCGTCGGCCCGGGTGGTGATGTAGAATTTCCCCATCGGCACCTTGATGGTCCAGTTCGCCGTCACCGGGTCGTAGAATCCGCGCTCGGTGACGTCGCCGCCGGTCCCAATCGACGTGCCCGCGACAGTCGTGCTTCGCAACGTGGCGCTCTCGACCGTCACGCATCTCTCCGATAGATGGTGCGGCCCATCAGATGCAGTCCGGGATGCGAACCGAGGAGCGACTCCGAGTGTCCGATGTAGAGCCAGCCGCCCGGCTTGATCAGCCGGATGAAGCGCTCGATGAGCTTGGTCTTGGTGGGGGCATCGAAATAGATCATCACGTTGCGGCAGAAGATCGCGTCGAACGGTCCCTTGAGCGGCCATTGCTCCATCAGGTTGAGCGACCGGAACGTGATGAGCGAGCGCACGTCGGGCGCGACCTTGACGGTGGAGGCGTCCTGCGCCCCGGTCGGCTTGAAGGAGCGACAGAACGTATCCGGAATATTGTCGAGCGCCTCGGCCGGGTATTCGCCACGGCTCGCCTTCGCCAGCACGTCGGTGTCGATGTCAGTGGCGAGAATCTTCACGTCATGGCGGGCCATATCGGCGATCTCGCGCCGCAGCACCAGCGCGATGGTGTAGGGCTCCTCACCGGTGGAGCAGCCGGCGGACCACACCCGCAGCCGGCGCACCGTTCTTTTCTGGTCCTGCCGCGCGAAGATCTCCGCCGCGCTCGAGCGGAAGTGCGTGAAATGGTGCGCCTCGCGGAAGAACTTCGTGTGGTTGGTCGAGATCGAGTTGATGAAGCGCTCTATCTCCGTCTTGTCGCCGTCGATGTATTCGCGGTAATCCGCGAACGACCCCAGCCCGAGCGCCCGTAGCCGGCGCGACAGGCGGCCGTAGACCAGGTTGCGCTTGCTGGCGGATAGCGAGATGCCGGCGTGCTGGTAGGCCAGCGCGGCCAGGAACTCGAAGTCGCCCTTGGAGAACGCGAACTCGCGTTGTGTATCGGCCGTGTCGAGAGCGGGACTGGGCAGGGCAGTCGCAGCCCTGCGGACCGACGCCATCCTAGAATTCCTTCCAGTCGGCGTCTTCCGCCATGGCGGTGGCGACCGCCGCCTGCATGCGACCGACCGGACCGCCGCGCCGGCCGCTGACGGCGGCGGCCACGACCGCCGGCTTGCGCGCGGGCGCAGGTGCGGGCTCGCGCCGGGCGGCCGGCTTGGCCGCCGCCCGCGCCGCCGGCGCCGGCGCCCTTGCCATATGGGCCTCGATCTGATCGTCGAGCTTGAAGAAGGCGACCTTGTCGTTCATCGCCTCCGACTGGTTCTCCAGCGTCCTGGCGGCGGCGGCATTCTCCTCGACCAGGGCTGAGTTCTGCTGCGTCACCTCGTCCATCTGGTTGAGCGCCTTGTTGATCTGGTCGATGCCGGTCGATTGCTCGTGGCTGGCCGAGGCGATCTCCGACACGATGTCGGCCACCTGCTTGATCGAGGATAGAATCTCGCTGAGCGAGGTGCCGGCTTGGTTGACCAGACCGACGCCTTCTTGCACTTGGCTCGAGCTGTTGGTGATCAGCACCTTGATATCCTTGGCGGCCTGGGACGAGCGCTGCGCCAGGCTGCGCACCTCGGAGGCCACCACCGCGAAGCCGCGGCCGGCGTCGCCGGCACGCGCCGCCTCGACCGCGGCGTTGAGCGCCAGCAGGTTGGTCTGGCGGGCGATCTCGTCGATCACCCCGATGATGTCGGAAATCTTGCGCGAGGAATCCTCGATCCGGGCCATGGCGACGACCGCCTTGGCCACCACCTGGCCGCCCTTGTCGGCGACGTCACGCGAGCCGTTGGTCAGCTGGTTGGCCTGCTTGGCGTTGTCGGCGTTCTTCTTCACGGTCGCCGACATCTCCTCCATGGAGGCGGAGGTCTGCTCGAGGCTCGCGGCCTGCTCCTCGGTGCGCTGCGACAGATCGGTGGTGCTGGCGGAAATCTCCGCCGCCGCGCTGGCGACCTCGCGCCCGACCGCCTTGATCTCCGAGATGGTCGCGGCGATGCGGTCCGCCATGGCGTTGGCGTCGTTCTTCAGCACGCCGAAGATGCCCTGGTATTGGGCGGTGATGCGCCGGCTGAAATCGCCCTCCGCGAGCGCGCCGAACATCCCGGCGAGATCCTCCATGGTGGTGGCCACGTTCTCGCACAGCACGTTCATGGCGCCGCCGAGGTTGAGGATGAAGCCTACCTTGCCTTCGAGCGCGACGCGCTTGGAGAAATCCCCTTCGCCGGCCGCCTTGACGATGCCGCCGATCGCGGCCTCGAAGTCGTCGGTGAGCTTCTGCATGGCGACCCGGCGCTCCTCGGCGGAAATCTTCTCCGCCGCCTTCTGCTCGGCCTCCATCTGCCCCATGCGGATGAGCCCCTCCTTGAAGGTCTGGGCCGCGCGGGCATTGGCCCCCACCTCGTCGCCGCGCGTGGTGTAGGGCACCTCGACGGAGTGATCCTTGGTCAGCGTGGTGAGGACCTGGGCCATCTTGCGCATCGGCCGCGCGATCGCGAGCGCCCCATAAGCGGCCGATCCGATCAAGGTCAGCACCGCCGCGATCCCGACCCCGAGCGCGACCTGCTCGCTGGTGGCCAGGGTCTGGTTCATCGATTGCACGACCTGGGCCTGCCGCTCGTCCGAGGTCTGGATGGCGGCCGCGATCAGATTCTCGATCTCGGTCGCCAACGGGGCTGCGCTCTCGCGCATGAGCCGGCTGGCCTCGCTGTCGAGATCGCCGATGCGCTCGGAGATGTCGCGCGCCTCGGTGGTGGTGGCGCCCATCCGCTCGCCCTGCAGCGTGAAGATCTCCGCGTTCATCTTGGCGATCTTCTCGATCTCAGCCACGTATTTGTCGGTGAGCTCCTTGACGCTCGTTATCCGGTCGCGGCTGTCCTGCGTCTGCATGGACTTGAGCAGGAAGTCGATGAAGCCGTTGGCGGCCTTTTGGCGCTCGTGAAAGTAGTCCATCGCCTTTTGCGAGGCGTCGAGCGAGAGGGACAGGCGCATGTCACGCAGGCCGATCTGCAGCCCGCGGATCGAGGCCCTGGCCTCGCCGGCAGCCTGCGAGATCGCCGACTGCTTGGTGACGTCGCCGATGGCACTGCGGACATCGGCGTTCCCGAGCAGCATGGTCGCAATCATCCCGGCCATCAGAGCGATGCCCAGAAGGGAGGTGACGACGAGCTTGGTTCCGATGCTCAAGTTGCTGAACCGCGGCATGACTTTTCTCCTTGGGACCTCGGCGCCGGGCTCGACTGGCGAGAATCCTGGGTGGCGGGTTTGCCGATAGGGCCGCGAGCGGCCGGCATCTTCGACATCAGCTGGCGGCTGCGGGCCTCGACTTCGGGGTGGGCGGCGTCGGCCGCGGCGAATTGCTCGGACAACAGGTTGGGCAGGTCGACCAGCGCAATCATGGTGCCTTCGATGGTGACCAGCCCGGACAGGAAATCGATCCGCGAGGAGCGGGCGATCTGCGGCACCGGCTGAACCTGGCTGGCCTCGAAGGAAAGGATGTCGAGCACGCGGTCGGCCAACAGGCCGATCAACCGCGCCTCCACCTGCACCACGATCACGATGTGCAGCGCGGTCGCCTCGGTTTTGCCCTGGCCGAAGCGGCAGCGCAGATCGATGATCGGAACCATGACGCCGCGCAGGTTGAGCACGCCGCGGACATATTCGGGCTGCTTGGGCAGATGCGTTATCTCGGTCCAACCCTTGATCTCGCGCACCGCCATGATGTCGACGCCGTATTGCTCGTCGCCGATCGAGAAGCTGATGAATTCTACCCGGCCGGAGGTCGGGGATTGGTTCGAGCTGGCGCGCCAATCTTCCTGGCCCGCGGAGCTCTTCGAGGCAGTCTGAGATACAGGTTCGCTGTTCACGTTCATTGTCCATCAACAAGATCGGCCGCGTAGTAATACGCACCGACACGCAGACTGCTTGTCTGAAGACCGTGGTCCGCGACCGGAGGTCTCGCGAACCGATGACTTCGATGCCCAGGCACAAGATGCATCAGGAGAATTGACAACCCGTTAGCGGTCCGGGCGATGATGAACATTTGGTTGCCGTTCGCATTTCCGCGGAAGCAAGGGCGGGCCGCCGATCTCGACGGTCACCTGATTAACGACCTTTAACTATCGGTTGTGACCAGAGCCGCGAAAGTCGTCCGAATAGTGCGCGGAGCCGCTCGTGGGAACGCGCGAAATCCGCCCGGCGTCGGTGCGCGTGGGCTCCCGGCGCATCTGGGGAAAACCCGCGCCGCGCGAGGATCAAAGCGGCCGGATGGAGATCACGTCCGGATCTCGATGCTTGCGCTCCTGCATATGACGCTTGACCGGAGCACCCAAATCAGTGGATTCACGAAATTGAAACTGCGGAATCGCGCCCCGGCCGTAGCGTGGGCCGAGCGTCCTCGCAAAACTCACGGGCTCGGGTTTTCAAATGCACAGCCGTTGGGTTACGGCGCCATCAATTCAGCGCGATGAAGCAACATCGAGCGGCGCCTGACCCACCCTACGATCTGTGGCTGCCGCATGGCTTGCGCGCAGTTCAAAACCCCAATTCATTTCCAGAGGGATTGTATTTTCAATGGACCGGGCGTTTTTTGGTCCGGATGCCAGCCTTGTGAATGGCTGGCCCCGGGCCGCCGGCCTTCATTTTGGCCGAACGAACTCGGTTTTCGTGAATAAAAACAATGGCACGACGAATCACTTGGCGCAGGCTCGCCGGCCGAGGCCTATCCGTGGCCGCCAACCCGAGGAGAAAACGGACCGGAATGGTGGGCGGTGCAGGGATTGAACCTGCGACCTACGCGATGTCGACGCGTTGCTCTACCGCTGAGCTAACCGCCCGATAAGGAACGACAACCAACCCGAAGCGGACTGCAACCCGCCGCCCGCCTTCGCACCCCCGGGGCTTTGGCGCGGCGGCCGCGTTCGAGCGCCTGTGGGCGGAACCGTCATATCGGCTCGCCCCTGACGAGGCAAGCGCCGGGGGTCGGCCGAGGTCAGGCCAGCCGCTGTCGGGCAGCCTGCGCTCTCAGGCAGCCAGCTGCGCTCAGGCAGCCAGCAGCTTGTTCACCTCGTTGACCAGCTCGCGCAGATGCACCGGCTTGGAGAGGACCTTGGCGTTCTTGGGGGCCGCCGAATCCGAGTTGAGGGCCACGGCCGCGAACCCGGTGATGAACATGATCTTGATGTCGGGGTCGATCTCGGAGGCGCGCCGCGCCAGCTCGATGCCGTCCATCTCGGGCATCACGATGTCGGTCAGCAGAAGCTCGAACGGCTCCTCGCGCAACCGTTGATAAGCGGACATGCCATTGTCGTAGGAAATCACGTCGAAGCCGGCGTTCTGCAGCGCCTTGACCAGGAAGCGGCGCATGTCGGTATCGTCTTCCGCAAGAAGAATCTTCGCCATGTCTCGGCTCGTTCCCAACGGCGAGCCGGAATGGCCGCCCCACCCACGTCCCCAGACCTTGCATTAGGCGTATGCCGGGTAAATATCGAGTGAACCCCGCGCGACGAACTTGGAGTCCGAGCCCGCTCGGCCATGGACAATAGCGCGTTTCCCGGGATAGTGGTGGTGAAAATGGCGACGCCCGGACGAGGTCGCCCCCGCCATATGCAGGTGCAGGCGAACGGATTTTCATGCGCGAAGCGAAAGACGAGTTCGACCTTCCGTTCGAGATTCTCGAGCCGGTCGAATGGCGCGGACCGGCGGTCTTCAACTCGCCCCACAGCGGCAGCGTCTATCCGCACGCCTTCCTCACCGCCACGCGGCTGGACATCGCCACCCTGCGCCGGTCCGAGGATTCCTTCGTGGACCAGTTGATCTCCGGCGTAGTCGAGCTCGGCTATCCGATGATGCGGGCGCATTTCCCGCGCTGCTATGTGGACGTGAACCGCGAGCCCTATGAGCTCGACCCGCGCATGTTCGATGGACGGCTGCCCTCATTCGCCAATACCCGCTCCATGCGGGTGGCAGGCGGGCTGGGCACCGTCGCCCGGGTGGTGGGCGAATCCCAGGAGATTTACGGCCAGCGGATACCGGTGGAGGATGCCATCCGGCGCATCGAGGGGCTCTACAAGCCCTATCATCGGGCGTTGCGGCGCCTGTTCACGCGCCAGCACCGGGAGTTCGGCACCGCCGTGCTGATCGACTGCCATTCCATGCCTTCGACGGCGGGCGCCAAGGACGAACGACCGCGCGCCGATATCGTGCTGGGGGATCGCTACGGTACCAGCTGCGTCCCGGTGGTCGCGGAAACCATCGAGGCGCTGCTGCGCGGCCGCGGCTACGTGGTCAGCCGCAACAAGCCGTATGCGGGTGGCTTTATTACCGAGCACTACGGCAATCCGGCAGTCGGGCTGCACGCCATCCAGCTCGAGCTCAATCGCGCACTCTATATGGATGAGCGTCGCTACGAGCGCTCCGCGTCGTTCCAGAGCGTCGCCGCCGATCTCGAAAGCCTGGCCGACGAGGTGGCGGCCATTCCGGTGCAGGAGCTGCGGCCTTACCGGGCAGCCGCCGAATAACTGCGGTTTTGGGTGCCCGCGGGCGCCGCGCCGAAAGCGCCCCGAAGTGCCGCTCACCGCGCAAAAAAAGGGGCCGCTCGCGGTTGCAAGCGGCCCAAGTCTAGGGAGGAAACGCCCAAGGAGGGCAGCGGTAACGCGAGGCGCTACCGCACCGCAACAACATGCCACCGCAGCGCACAAAAAGCAAGTCGGCTTGACCTATTCTTTATACATTTTCTGCATGGCTGGCCTGCCGCAATCCGGGGCCGCCTCCGATCTCCCGAACCTTCCATTTTCAGAGCTTCTCTCAATGGCTTACGTTCGAGACCACGCGGCCCGGCAAGCCCCCACTGCAGCGGCCGGCGGGTCCGGGATGGGGCAAGGAGCGCCATGACGGCCATCGATTTCGCCGCCTTCGTCGACCAGCTAGCCGGCGTCGCGGGCGAGACCATCCTGCCGTTCTTCCGCACCGCGCTGAACGTGCGCGACAAAGGTGGACCCGGTGCGTTCGATCCGGTGACGGCGGCCGACCACGCCGCCGAAACCGTGATGCGTGCCCTGATCCGGCGCCAGTTCCCGGACCACGGCATCGTCGGCGAGGAATACGGAGCCGAGCGCGCCGACGCCGAATATGTCTGGTTTCTCGACCCGATCGACGGCACCAAGTCGTTCATCGCCGGCATGCCGGCCTGGGGCACCCTGATCGCGCTGACCCGGCTCGGCGCGCCGGTCTTCGGCTTGATGGATCAGCCGTTCACCCGCGAGCGGTTCAGCGGCGACGGCGGCGCCGCCCACTACCGGGGTCCGGCCGGCAAGCGCGATTTGCGGGTCCGCCCCTGCGAGGGCTTGGCGGAAGCCATCTTGTTCACCACCAGCCCGCGGCTAATGGACGGCGCCGACCGCGCCGCCTTCGAGCGCGTCGAGGAAACCGTGTTGCTGTCGCGCTACGGTGGCGACTGCTACGCCTATTGCATGCTGGCCGCCGGCCATGTCGACCTGGTGATCGAGACCGGGCTCAAGCCCCATGACGTGCTGGCGCTGGTGCCGATCATCGCCGGCGCCGGCGGCGTGATCACCACTTGGGAGAACGGCCCGCCCCATGCCGGCGGCCGGATCGTAGCGGCCGGCGACCGGCGCGTGCACGCCGCCGCGCTGGCATTGCTGGCCGGATAGCTGCGTCTCTCAGGTATTGTTGCCTGGACAACGCGCTCCCCTCGACGCCCCTTGGAGGCCGCGGAGTAAGCTTGCCCGGCCGTGGGCGCCACGTCGTTTTTCACCGCCCCGGCATCGTCAACTCTCGGCCGCGCACACCCTGTCTCCACATCGAAAGCGGCCTGCATGGCTCCCTCGAGGCGGGGCTTGGGGCTTGAACAAATCGCGCGGGCCGGCCGGAGAGACCCGGACCGCGGCACGATGCCCGGGGTTCCGCGACCGTCCGAGATCCATCCGATAGATAATGGAATTGTAAGGTGTCTGGTTGATTGTTGTTACGAATCTTGATTTCGGCACGTTGCGAGCCGAGCAGGTAGTCTTACCGGCTGTCACCTGGTGGAGCACGCCCCCGATGCAGAATAAGATATTCTCTCGAAGCGGCGGCATTATCCGGATCGTGCGCGAGAGCTCGCTCAAGCAGCGAGTGTTCGGGGTCATCGCTTTTCTGAGCCTGATGCCGATCGCCTGCTTCGGCTTGACCATCTTCTCGATGCGGCAGGGCGACCGTGTGGGGCAGGCGGTCGAGGCCGCCAGCAAGGGTGCGATGCATATCGCGCACCTCAACGGCATGGTCTACGCGGTCGTGATGGATTCGCGCGGCGTCTACATGTCGCCCGATTGGAAGACGGCCGAGCCGTACGGCCGTGGAATCCTCGAGCGTCTGGCGGAGCTCAAGAATATCATGGCCGCCTGGCGGCTGGTCGTGATCGACGCGGAGCGCGCCAAGGTCGAGTTGCTCGCGGCCAATCTCGAGCAGTTCATCTCGTTCCGCACCGAGCTGGTGCGCCTGGCCCGGGAGGACAGCACCGCCGCCGCCCGGATGTTCGGCGACAACGACACCAACCGCAAGTCCCGCTCCGATCTCAACGCCCGGCTGGTCGACCTGGAGAAGGACTACACGGCGTTGGAGAAGCAGGCGCAGGGATTGGCGGCGAGCGTCAAGAGCCTGAACTTCAACCTGCTCGTCGGCATCGCCGTCATGGCGATCCTCACCGGCGCCCTGGGAACGTTTTTCGTCTATCGAACCGTCATCATGCTGGTCAACCGCATGCGGCTGGTGATGATGGAGCTCGCGGCCGGCAACATGAAAGCCCAGTTCGAGGGCGCTCACCGCACGGACGAGATCGGCGACTTCGCGCGCGCGTTCGACAGCTTCAAGCAAGCCGCCATCGATAGATCGCGCATGGATGCCGAAGCCAAGGAGCTGCGCTCACAAGCCGAGGCGGAGCGTGCGGCATCCGATGCCAGGCGACGTGAAGCGGAAGCCGAGAAGGCCGCGGCCGCCGCAGAGCAGGTCCGTTCCCTCGATGCGCTGGCGGAGGGGCTTGCGCGGCTCGCCGAAGGCGACCTGACGATAAGCATGGGCGACGAATTCACGGAGGTCTACCGGCGGATCAAGGACGACTTCAATACCACGGTCGGACGGCTGCGCGAGACCATCGATTCCATCGTGACATCGACCCGCGACATCGCCAACGCCTCGGAGGAAATTTCAACCAGCACAACGGAGCTTTCGCAGCGCACCGAGGAGCAGGCCGCGAGCCTGGAGGAGACCTCGGCCTCGATGGAGGAGATCTCCGCGACCGTCCAGAAGAACGCGGAGCACGCACGCCACGCCAACACATCCGCCGGCAAGGCGCGCGACGTGGCCGATCGCGGCCGCGCCGTGGTCGCCAGGACGGTCGATGCCATGGCGCAGATCGAGGCATCCGCGACCGAGATCTCCGACATCATCGGGGTGATCGACGAGATCGCCCGGCAGACCAACCTGCTGGCGCTCAACGCCGCGGTCGAGGCGGCGCGCGCCGGCGATGCCGGCCGCGGCTTCGCGGTGGTCGCCTCCGAGGTTCGCACCCTGGCACAACGCTCCGCGCAGGCCGCCAAGGACATCAAGGACCTGATCAACAACAGCAACGGACAGGTGAAGGAGGGCGTCGATCTGGTCCGCCAAGCCGGCGCCGCGCTGGTCGAGATCGTCGAGTCGATCAAGGAGGTGGCCGTGCTGGTGGCCGACATCGCGTCGGCGAGCACCGAGCAGGCCACCGGGATCGAGCAGGTCAACAAGGCGCTGAACCAGATGGACAAGGTGACGCAGCAGAACTCCGCCCTGGTCGAGGAGAACGCCGCGACCGCCAAGACGCTCGAGCAGCGGGCGGCAGTCATGGACGAAGCGGTCGCATTCTTCCGCCTCGGCAATGCGGATTCGCCGGCGGCGGCAAAGCCGAAGCTGCGGGTCGCCGCCCGCCGGCGGGCCTGACGGCGCCGCCGGCGACCCGGGCGGGATCACGCGAAGATCGGGGTTCCGGGCACGAAGGCGTCGAATGCGGCCAGCACTTGCATGCGGAAGCGGTCCTGCTCCATTAGCAGCTCATGGCGGCTGCCCGGCACGATGAGATGCGCGCCGGCCCGCAACCGGATGGCGAATTCGTCGATTGCCGGCGTCGAGACGATCTGATCGTGGCCGGCGGCGATGACCAGAATGGGCTGGCGGATGCGCGCCGGAAAGCTCGGCTCCTGGAGCTGGCGCATCGCCTTGAAAGCGGAATCGGTCCATCCCACCGTGGGCCAGCCGATCGCCAGTGCGGGCTCGGCTTCGACCACCGCCATGTTGCGGGCGTAGCGGACCGGATCCGAGGTGAGCAGGTTGCCGATGAAGGGGCGCTGCATCATCACCGACGCATCGCCGCCCGGCACATAGGCGCCGCCGAGCCCGATCAGCCGCAGCGCCTTGACGCCGACCCGGGTCAACGACGACCGGCGCATGCCGGGCAGCGCAATCATGGGGGCCAAGAGCACGGTGCGGTCGAACCAGCGGTGGCCCTGATAGGCGGCACGCAGCAGGATCGAGGCCCCCATCGAGTGCGCAAGCGCGAAGAACGGCGGCGGGCAATCGGGCAGCACCACCTCGCGGATGAAGGTATCGAGATCGACGTCGTAGCGGGAGAAATCCTTGACATAGCCCTTGCGCGAGTTGCGCAGCGCGCGATCCGACAAGCCCTGCCCGCGCCAATCGAGCGTGGCCACCGCGAAGCCGCGGGCGCGCAGGTCGCGCACGGTCTCGAAATACTTCTCGATGAACTCGGCCCGGCCCTGGAACAGGCACACGGTGCCCTTGCGTCCCGGCGGCGGCGCCCAGCGCGCAAAGCGCAGCGAGACGCCGTCGGGAGTCTTCAAGGTTCCGGTCACCACGTCCTCGGGCGCCGGATTGGCTGGGATCGAGACGAGAGTCATGACCTGAAGGAAAGCTCGGGCGTGCGCGTCGGCGAGGCTTGAGTCGTTGGCGTTATATCAGCACCGGGACGTTGCTCAATGTGCTGTTCGCACAATTGCGATCGGGCGCGCAGCAGCGAGCGTCGGCGCGGCGCGGCGGTTTCCCGGGGGCGCGGGGCGGGCCGAAAAATCGCGCGCCACGAAGGAGTTAGGCCCCGGAAAGGCGCCCTTGCAAACGCCGGGCCCGCTTCCCACATCTTGGTCGTGCAGGCCCCTTCCGGGCTGCACGGGACTACCGGTCCGGCCATTCGGCGGATCAAATTGCATCTCGCTCAAAGCGGAGGATATGCCATGCGAACTTTCAATCTTGCTCCCTTCTATCGCTCGACCGTCGGCTTCGACCGGGTGTTTTCGTTGCTCGACCAGGTCGCCGGCTTCGACGGCCAGGCACCTACCTACCCGCCCTACAACATCGAGCGGACCGGCGACAACGCCTACCGCATCAGCGTGGCGGTCGCAGGCTTTTCGGAGCCCGAGCTGACCATCGTGGCCAAGGAGAACACGCTGACCATCCGGGGCGACAAGCAGCCCAAGACCGAGGAGAAGAACGGCGATGTGCTCTATCAGGGCATCGCGGCACGCGCCTTCGAGCGTGTGTTCCAGCTCGCCGATCACGTCGAGGTCAAGGGCGCCCGCCTGGAAAACGGGTTGCTGCACGTCGATCTGACCCGTGAGGTCCCGGAGGCCAGCAAGCCGCGTCAGATCCCGATCGGCAACGGCAAGATCAATCTGGTGGAAGCCAAGGCGGCTTAAGGCGACTTTCCTTCACCGCGGCTCGGCCGGCTCGACCGGAGGCAGCGTTCCGGAATGTTCCGGAGCGCTGTTCATGCGCGGATCACTCGATCGATTTCGCCGCCTCGTCGGCTGCGCCGAGCGGCGGTGACGATGTCGCCGCCGGGGCGGCTGGCTTTGCGGGTCCCGCCGAGGCATCGACCGGCGTGGTGGTGGGCGCTTCGTTCAGGGCCAGCTTGGGCCGTGGACGCGGCAACGGCGGAGCCGGCGGCAATGCCGGCTCGGCGACCGCGACCCGCGTCGACGGAGCCGGCTCGCTCGGCGCAGTCACGTTGGGCGCCGGTGCATTGGCGGCGGGCGCGGTCGCGGCCCGGGCATTGGGAATGGGGCGCGGCGGCGCCAGTCCACTTTCGGTGCCCGGACGCGGCGCTGCGCTCGGGTGCGTGCCATAGAGTTCGCCGCCCGGACGCGGCCCATACGCCGAATTTGCCCCGGCGACGTCGGGCGGAGCCGCCGCCATTGCGGGTGGTCCGACCGGACGCCCCAGCTCCGGACCGTAGGATTCGGCCGCGAGCGCCGGGCGCAGGTTCACGATGTCGCCGAGCTGGGCATCGACGACCACGCGCATCTGCCGGCCGACCCGATCGACCGCCACCAGGACATAGTACGGGCCACGCCGCATCGGGCGGGTCAGCGGCGCGAGCCCGGTCGAGCGCACGATGGACATGATCTCGTAGGGACGCAGCGCCGGATCGGCCAGGCCGGGACCCGCATATCCGGGACCCGCATAGATGGTCTGCGCCCCGGCGGTTGCGACCGATCCAAAGCCGAGCAGCGCGAGCCCGGCCCAGATGGCGAGTTGTTTTTTCAAGACACCCCTCCTCTGCTTGACTGCAGCAGGCTATGGGCCGCTCGCGACCAAAATCGGGCAGCCGCCGACATTCCGCCGCCATAAAAGCGGGCACCGCAAAAGCGCGCCCGGCGTGGATCAAACGGCACGCCGCATGCATACGAACGCTGGAGCATGCTGGAGCATGAAGCAACGGAAGCATAGCTTTCGCCTTGGCGGCGGCACGGCGATACCGGCCCGGAAATTCCCCCCGTGCCACCGGCGCTTTACGATCGAGGATTCGGGATCGGGCGCGCCCGTCGGCCGGCATCCGCGAGGGCGGCAGCGAAAAAATTCGGAAAGCGAATTTAGCGATAGGCGAAAGCTTGTCTCCGTGGCTAAAATTTGGCAGGTTACGTTAGGACAGTGTTACTGACCCAGTGGCGCCTGCGGCTGCGACAATGGGCGGTGCCGGGTGTGCCGCGCTCGGACTTTGTGCGACTGGGCTTAAGGCGATTTGTCGGCGACCGGCTAGTCGGCAATCTGACTTTGCGGGCGGGGAATGCGCGATGGGGTCGGGCATCGCCGAGCCGCCTGTTGGATGAGCGGCCACGCGCCCGCGCCGAACGGCGGGGGGCGAGAAGGCCGCCAATGACCAGAGACCAGAGCGCGCCTCTGGCCTGCGGCGCGGATCGGCGCCGCGGAACGCGCAAGGTGCGCCGCAAGGCCCGGCCCATGACGCCGGTGCAGGACGCGAGGTTGGAGATGGGCGTGGTCGAGAAAGGCGGAGCGGGACCCGGGTCGGACGTACGGCAGAGCCGGGATCCGATCGATTCCACGTCGGCCGACGGGCTGCCGGCGGCGCAGGGCCTCTACGATCCGGCGCTGGGCAAGGGCTCCTGCGGGGTTGGCTTCATCGCCGACATCAAGGGCCGCAAATCCCACAAGATCGTCAAGGACGCGCTCTCGATCCTGTGCAATCTCGAGCATCGCGGCGCGGTCGGCGCCGATCCGCGCGCCGGCGACGGCGCCGGCATCCTGCTGCAGATCCCGCATGTGTTCTTTTCCACGGCCGCCGACAAGCTCGGCTTCCGGCTGCCCGCGCCGGGCGAATACGCGGTCGGCGCCCTGTTCATGCCGCGCGATCCCGACTGGCGGCAGGTGATCCGCGACATCTACGCCGAGGTGGTCAAGCGCGAGGGCATGACGCTCCTGGGCTGGCGCGACGTGCCGGTCGACAACTCGACGCTCGGCGCCTCGGTCAAGCCGACCGAGCCCGTCCACCAGCAGGTCTTCATCGGCCGCGGCAAGAAGATCAAGGACGAGACCGAGTTCGAACGGCGGCTCTATCTGCTGCGCAAGTCGATCTCGCACGCGATCTATCAGCGGCGCGAGCGACGCCTGGCCGGCTATTATCCGGTCTCGATCTCCTGCCGCACCATCATCTACAAGGGCATGTTCCTGGCCGATCAGCTCGGCACCTATTATCCGGATCTGAGCGACCCGGAGCTCGCCAGCGCTCTCGCGCTGGTGCACCAGCGCTTCTCCACCAACACGTTCCCGACCTGGTCGCTCGCGCATCCCTACCGGATGGTGGCCCACAACGGCGAGATCAACACGTTGCGCGGCAACATCAACTGGATGGCGGCGCGCCAGGGCTCGGTATCCTCGCCGCTGTTCGGCGAGGAGATCAGCAAGCTGTGGCCGATCTCCTACGAGGGCCAGTCCGACACCGCCTGCTTCGACAATGCGCTCGAGTTCCTGGTGCAGGGCGGCTACGGGCTCGCCCACGCCATGATGATGCTGATTCCGGAAGCCTGGGCGGGCAATCCGCTGATGGACGAGGAGCGGCGCGCCTTCTACGAGTACAATGCCGCCCTGATGGAGCCGTGGGACGGCCCGGCCGCGATCGCCTTCACCAACGGCCGGCAGATCGGCGCCACGCTCGATCGCAACGGCCTGCGCCCGGCGCGCTATTTCGTCACCCGCGACGAGCGCATCATCATGGCCTCCGAGATGGGCGTGCTGCCGATCGCAGAGAAGGACATCGTCACCAAGTGGCGGCTGCAGCCGGGCAAGATGCTGCTGGTCGATCTCGACGAGGGCCGGCTCATTCCCGACGAGGAGCTCAAGGCGACGCTGTCCCGGCGCCATCCCTACAAGCAATGGCTCGATCGCAACCAGATCGTGCTCGAGGACCTGCCCGCGGTGGCGCACTCGGCGGCGCTCTCGAACCTGGCGCTGCTCGATCGCCAGCAGGCGTTCGGCTACACCCAGGAGGATCTGCGGATCCTGCTGACCCCGATGGCCACGCTGGGCGAGGAGGCGATCGGATCGATGGGCAACGATTCGCCGATCTCGGCACTGTCGAGCAAGTCGAAGCTGTTGTTCACCTATTTCAAGCAGAACTTCGCCCAAGTGACCAACCCGCCGATCGATCCGATCCGCGAGGAGCTGGTGATGAGCCTGGTGTCGATCATCGGGCCGCGGCCGAACCTGTTCACGCTCGAGGAAGGCTCGACCAACAAGCGCCTGGAGGTGCGCCAGCCGATCCTCACCAACGCGGATTTGGAGAAGATCCGCGCCATCTCCGAGGTCGGCGACAGCCATTTCAAGTCGCGCACCCTCGACACCACCTGGCCGGTCGAGGCCGGCGCGCCCGGCCTGAAGGACGCGCTCGACGCGCTGTGCGCGCGCGCCGAGGCCGCGGTGCGCGAAGGCATCAACATCATCGTGCTGTCGGACCGGCGGGCCGGCGCCGACAATATCCCGATCCCCTCGCTCTTGGCCTGCGCGGCGGCGCATCACCACCTGATCCGCCAGGGGTTGCGCACCTCGGTCGGCCTGGTGGTCGAGACCGGCGAACCGCGTGAGGTGCATCATTTCTGCTGCCTCGCCGGCTACGGCGCCGAGGCGATCAATCCCTATCTGGCGTTCGAGACCCTGATCGCCATGAACGACCAGCTGCCGCAGAAGCTGGAGGAGAAAGAGGTCGTCAAGCGCTACATCAAGTCGATCGACAAGGGCATCCTCAAGGTGATGTCCAAGATGGGCATCTCGACCTACCAGTCCTATTGCGGAGCGCAGATTTTCGACGCGGTCGGCCTGAAGTCCGATTTCGTCGCCGAATATTTCACCGGCACCGCCACCCGCATCGAGGGCGTGGGGCTCGCCCAGATCGCCGAGGAGACGGTGCGGCGCCACCGCGACGCCTTCGGTAGCTCGCCGATCTATCGCAATGCGCTCGACGTCGGCGGCGACTATCAGTTCCGCCAGCGCGGCGAGGATCATGCCTGGACGGCGGCGAGCGTGGCGGCACTGCAGCACGCGGTGCGCGGCAATTCCTTCGAGAAGTTCCGCGCCTTCGCCAGGATCATCGACGAGCAGGCGGAGAATCTGCTGACCATACGGGGCCTGTTCAAGATCAGGGGCGCGGAGGACGACGGCCGCAAGCCGGTGCCGATCGAGGAGGTCGAGCCCGCCAAGGCGATCGTGCGCCGGTTCGCCACCGGGGCGATGTCGTTCGGCTCGATCTCGCGCGAGGCCCATACCACGTTGGCGATCGCCATGAACCGGATCGGCGGCCGCTCCAACACCGGCGAAGGCGGCGAGGAGACCGACCGCTTCAAGCCGCTACCGAACGGCGATTCCATGCGCTCGGCGATCAAGCAAGTGGCGTCGGGCCGCTTCGGGGTGACGACCGAGTATCTGGTCAACTCCGACATGATGCAGATCAAGATGGCGCAGGGCGCCAAGCCGGGCGAAGGCGGCCAATTGCCCGGCCACAAGGTCGACGAGGTGATCGCCAGGGTGCGTCATTCCACCGCCGGCGTCGGCCTGATCTCGCCGCCGCCGCACCACGACATCTACTCGATCGAGGATCTGGCGCAGCTGATCTTCGATTTGAAGAACGTCAACCCCGACGGGATGGTGTCGGTGAAGCTGGTCTCCGAGGTCGGGGTCGGCACGGTCGCGGCCGGCGTCTCCAAGGCGCGCGCCGATCACGTGACCATCTCGGGGTTCGAAGGCGGCACCGGCGCCTCGCCGCTGACCTCGATCAAGCATGCCGGCTCGCCCTGGGAGATCGGGCTCGCCGAGACGCACCAGACCCTGGTCGCCAACCGGCTGCGCGGGCGCATTACCGTGCAGGTGGACGGCGGCATCCGCACCGGGCGCGACGTGGTGATCGGGGCGTTGCTCGGAGCGGACGAGTTCGGCTTCTCGACCGCGCCCCTGATCGCGGCCGGCTGCATCATGATGCGCAAGTGCCATCTCAACACCTGCCCGGTCGGGGTCGCGACCCAGGACCCGGTGCTGCGCAAGCGCTTCCAGGGCCAGCCCGAGCACGTCATCAACTTCTTCTTCTTCGTGGCCGAGGAGGTGCGCGAGCTGATGGCGGCCATGGGGTTCCGCAGCTTCGACGAGATGATCGGGCAGATGCAGATGCTCGACCGCCGCCAGGTGATCGAGCACTGGAAGGCCAAAGGCCTCGACTTCTCCAAGCTGTTCTTCAAGCCCCAGGCCGGCGCCGGCGTCGCCATCCACCGCAGCGAGGCGCAGGACCACAAGATCCACGATATCCTCGACCGCCGCCTGATCGCGGATGCGCGCTCGGCGCTCGATGGCGGCACGCCGGTGCGCATCGCGACCGCCATCCGGAATACCGACCGCACCGCCGGCGCCATGCTGTCGGGCGAGATCGCCAAGCGCTACGGTCACGAGGGGCTGCCGGCGGAAACCATCCAGGTGAAGTTCACCGGCACCGCCGGACAGAGCTTCGGGGCCTGGCTCGCGCGCGGGGTGAGCTTCGAGCTCGAAGGCGAGGCCAACGACTATGTCGGCAAGGGCCTCTCCGGCGGCCGCATCGTGGTGCGGCCGGCGATCGATTCCGGCATCGTGCCGGAGGAATCGATCATCGTCGGCAACACCGTGCTGTACGGCGCGATCGAGGGTGAATGCTATCTGCGCGGCATCGCCGGCGAGCGCTTCGCGGTGCGCAACTCGGGCGCCATCGCGGTGGTCGAGGGCGCCGGCGACCATTGCTGCGAATACATGACCGGCGGCATCGTGGTGGTGCTGGGCCGCACCGGGCGCAATTTCGCGGCCGGCATGTCGGGCGGCATCGCCTATGTGCTAGACGAGGACGGCACGTTCAAGTCACGTTGCAATCTCGCCATGGTCGAGCTCGAGCCCGTGCCGCAGGAAGAGGAGATCAACGAGCGCGAGTATCACCACATTAACGATCTGGAATCGCACGGGCGCGTCGAGGTGCTGGCCGACATGACCCAGTTCGACGCGCAGCGGCTGCATCTGTTGATCACGCGGCACGCGCGCCTGGCCGGCTCGGTACGGGCCGCCGCCATCCTGGCGGATTGGAGCAAGTATTGCCCGATGTTCCGCAAGGTGATGCCGATCGAGTACCGCCGCGCCCTCGCCGAAATGGAGAAGGCGCGCACCATGCAGGCGGCGGAGTAGGAATGGGCAAGATCACGGGCTTCCTCGAGTTTGAGCGCAACGACCGGCATTACGAGCCGGTCGAGGAGCGCATCAAGCATTGGCGCGAGTTCGTGCTGCCGTTGCCGGAGGCGGAGAACCGCACCCAGGCGGCGCGCTGCATGGATTGCGGCGTGCCCTACTGCCATACCGGCTGCCCGGTGAACAACCAGATCCCCGATTGGAACGACCTGGTCTATCGCGGCGACTGGCAGGAGGCGGCGCAGAATCTGCACTCCACCAACAATTTCCCGGAATTCACCGGACGCGTGTGCCCGGCGCCGTGCGAGGCCTCGTGCACGCTCAATCTCGACGACAATCCGGTGACCATCAAGACGATCGAATGCGCCATCGTGGACCGCGCCTTCGAGCAGGACTGGGTGAAGCCGGAGCCACCCGCGGTCAAGACCGGCAAGCGCGTCGCGGTGGTGGGCTCGGGGCCGGCCGGGCTCGCCTGCGCCCAGCAGCTGGCGCGCGCCGGCCACGACGTGCACGTGTTCGAGAAGCATGCCAAGGCCGGCGGCCTGCTGCGCTACGGCATTCCCGACTTCAAGATGGAGAAGCACCTGGTCGACCGCCGGGTCACCCAGATGACGGCGGAAGGCGTCGTGTTCCACTACGGTGCCCATATCGGGGTGAATGTCGCGGCCGAGCAGTTGCTCGCCGGCCATGACGCGGTGGTACTGGCGGGCGGCGCCGAGAAGGGCCGCGAGCTGCCGATCCCGGGGCGCGAGCTCGAGGGCGTCCACTTCGCCATGGAGTTCCTGCCGCAGCAGAACCGGCGCGTCTCGAGCGAGCCGCAAGGCGACGTCGCTCCGATCTTGGCCGGCGGCAAGCATGTGGTGGTGATCGGCGGCGGCGATACCGGCTCCGACTGCATCGGCACCTCGATCCGCCAAGGCGCGCTCTCGGTCACCAATTTCGAGATCATGCCGCAGCCGCCCGAGCGCGAGAACAAGCCGATGACCTGGCCGGATTGGCCGCTCAAGCTGCGCACCTCGTCGAGCCACGAGGAGGGCGCCAAGCGCCACTTCGCGGTGATGACGCAGAAATTCTCCGGCGCCGGCGGCCAGGTGAAGAAGCTGCATTGCGTGCATGTGGACGAGCGCATGAAGGCGGTCGCCGGCACCGAGTTCGATCTCGATGCCGATCTGGTCCTGCTCGCCATGGGCTTCGTGCATCCGGTGCACGAAGGCCTGATCGCGGAGCTCGGGCTGGCGCTCGATCCGCGCGGCAACGTCAAGGCCGATACGGTGAGCTATCAGAGCTCCAACCCGAAAGTGTTCAGCGCCGGCGACATGCGCCGCGGCCAGTCCCTGGTGGTTTGGGCGATCCGCGAAGGCCGCCAGACCGCGCACGCGGTGGACAAGTATCTGATGGGCACGACGACGTTGCCGAGGTGATGGAGAGAGTGAGTAGGGAATAGTGAGTAGTGAGTGGCGAAGGGTAGATATCCGTGCCGTACTTCACTATTCACTATTCACTATTCACTATTCACTACTCGCCCAGATAAGGCCCCTCCGGATCGGCCAGTGCCGACAACCGCAGCGCCGCGGTGCGGGCGAACGCCAGCAGCATGGCCTTGCGGGTGGCGGCATGCAGCCGGTGCTCGGGGGCCTCGCAGGTGACGGCCGCCCCGAACGCATCGGCCACGATGAGGCCGGCATCGGCCGGGAAGATCTCGCACGGGACCGCAAGCGTGGTGGCGAAGAACAGCCGGTCGCAGTGCAGCCGGTAGTCCATCCATTTCTGATCGGCGCGAAAATCCGCGACCGACGATTTGATCTCGACGATCCAGATCTCGCCGGTCCCGCCGAGCGCCGCCAGATCGGCGCGCCGCCCCGACGGCAGCGACAGCTCGCTCACCACGCAGAAGCCGAGCGCATGCAGGAGCCTCGTGGTGCCGCGCGCCACCGCGAGCGCGGTCGCCGACTGGCGGCCATCGGGCGGCAGACGCGAGGGTGCGGTAGAATTCATGGGGCGCCGCTCACGCGCCGTTGGCCCTGGCGGGCGCGGCGCGCTCCGGGAAGGCGCGCGCCAGCGCCGCCCGCTCCGCCGCGATCACGCCGCGCTCGGTGATGAGCCCGGTGACCAGCCGCGCCGGGGTCACGTCAAAGCCGTAGTTCCTGACGGCTGAGCCTTCCGGCACCACCCGCACGGTCTCGATCCGGCCGTCGGCGGTGCGGCCGGTGATCGAAGCGACCTCCGCGCCGTCGCGCTCCTCGATGGGGATTTCCGCGACCCCGTCGGCGACCCCGAAGTCGATGGTGGGCGAGGGTAGCGCCACATAGAACGGCACGCCGTTGTCATGGGCGGCGAGCGCCTTGAGATAGGTGCCGATCTTGTTGCAGACGTCGCCGTTGGCGGCCACCCGGTCGGTGCCCACGATCGCCATGTCGACCATGGCGTGCTGCATCAGATGGCCGCCCATATTGTCCGGGATCACGGTGTGGGGCACGCCGTGCTGGCCGAGCTCCCAGGCGGTGAGCGAAGCGCCCTGGTTGCGCGGCCGTGTCTCGTCGACCCAGACATGGAGCGTCAGCCCGTCGTCATGCGCCAGATAAATGGGGGCGAGCGCAGTTCCCACATCGACGGTGGCGAGCCAGCCGGCATTGCAATGGGTGAGCAGGTTGACGGGCGCGCCGGGCTTCTTGGCGGCGATCGCCGCGATCAGCGCACGGCCGTGACGGCCGATTGCCTGGTTGATGGCGACATCCTCCTCGCAGATTTCCGCGGCGCGGCGGTAGGCGGCTTCGACGCGCGCGGCGCGGGGCTGGTTGCGTACCGCCGCCGTCATCTCGTCGAGCGCCCATTTGAGGTTGATGGCGGTCGGGCGCGTGCGCAGGAGCGTGCCGGCGGCGTGCTCAAGGCCCAAGTCGGAGGCATCCGCCCGCAGCGCCAGACAAATCCCGTAGGCAGCCGCCGCCCCGATCAGCGGCGCACCGCGCACCTGCATGGCCCGGATGGCGTGCGTGGCCTCGTCGAGCGAGGTGAGGCGCGCCACCGCGAAGCGGTGCGGCAGCTGCGTCTGATCAACGATGCCGACCGACCAACCGTCGGGCTCGACCCAGATGCTGCGGGTGGGCTTGCCGTCGACTCTCATGACGGGCAGTCATAACGCCGTTCGGCGCATCCGCAAAGCGAGGCCCCCTTGTCCCGGCCTTGAGCCCGGGACAAGGAGATCGTTTGCGGCCCGCCGCCTCAGCAGAACGCCTGAATTCCGGTGATGGCACGGCCCAGGATCAGGGCATGGATGTCGTGCGTGCCCTCGTAGGTGTTCACGGTTTCCAGGTTGGCCAGCACCCGCATCACGTGGAACTCGTCGGAAATGCCGTTGCCGCCGTGTATGTCGCGGGCAAGCCGCGCGATCTCCAACGCCTTGCCGCAATTGTTGCGCTTCATGAGCGAGATCGCCGGGGGCGCCGCCCGGCCGGCCTCCATCAGCCGGCCGAGCCGCAGCGCGCCGGCCAAGCCGAGCGCGATCTCGGTCTGCATGTCGGCGAGCTTCTTCTGGACCAGCTGGTTGGCGGCGAGCGGCCGACCGAACTGCTTGCGGTCCAGCGCATATTGGCGGGCGCGGTGCCAGCAGAACTCGGCCGCCCCCATGGCGCCCCAGACGATGCCGTAGCGCGCATTGTTGAGACAGCCGAACGGCCCCGCCAGCCCCTCGGCGTTCGGGAGCAGATTCTCCTCCGGCACCACGACGCCCGCGAGCACCACCTCGCCGGTGAGCGAGGTGCGCAGGCTGAGCTTGCCCTCGATCGGATTGGTGGAAAATCCAGCCGCGCCGCGCTCGACGATGAAGCCGCGGATCACGCCGTCGAGCTTGGCCCAGATCAGCGCGATGTCTGCAATCGGGGCGTTGGAGATCCAGGTCTTGGTGCCGGTAAGCCGATAGCCGCCGGCGACCCGCTCGGCCCGCGTCGCCATGGAGCCCGGATCGGAGCCGTGGTCGGGCTCGGTCAGGCCGAAGCAACCGACGATCTCGCCGCTCGCGAGCCGTGGCAAGTATTGGCGCCGCTGCGCCTCGCTGCCATAGGCATAGATCGGCCACATCACCAGCGAGGACTGCACCGAGAGCACCGAGCGGTAACCGGAATCCACCCGCTCGATCTCGCGGGCGATCAGCCCATAGGCCACATGCCCGAGCCCGGCGCCCCCATAGGCTTCCGGGAGCGTCGGGCCGAGCAGCCCGAGCGCCCCCATCTCGGTCATGATCTCGCGGTCGAAACGCTCCTCCCGGAAGGCGGTGAGCACGCGCGGAAACAGCCGATCCTGCGCATAGCCGCGCGCGGTCGCCTGCACCATGCGCTCGTCCTCGGTCAGCTCGCTTTCGAGCCCGAGCGGGTCCTGCCAGTCGTAGCCGGCGGCGCCGGGCGGCGCCGGGCGGGGCCCGGCACCCTCGGAATCGGCAGTTTTTGCGGCAGGTCGTGGGGTGTTCTGGGTCATGGGCGCCTTTATAGGACGCCGCCGGGGCGGAGCGATAGCGCCCCCTGCCCGCGCCTCCCCGACGGCACGGGGACGGGATATGGCGGCGCGGTTGCGGCTGCGGCGGGGTTCCGTTATCTAGGGCGCACGCGCCCGTAGCTCAGCTGGATAGAGCGTTGCCCTCCGAAGGCAAAGGTCAGAGGTTCGAATCCCTCTCGGGCGCGCCACTTCGGTACAGAACTGGGCACGCCAAAACCCGCCGTTTTTGCGCCTGAAGCGGCGACGAGGGTACGCAGCAGTTCGCTTTTCGACCCCATGATGCGAAGTTCTTGCGCGTCGACTTCGACGCGTTGGGCGAGGGCGCGCAGGTAATCGCGACGATAGCCGCCGGCCGCGGTCCGCATGCGCTTGCGGGCCTGCCTGGCAAACGTCTTGAGCGCCTGCGGTGTGATGCTCGGCCCAACCCGTTTAAGCGCACCCTCGGCGCGCTCTGCGTCGGCGTGGGCCTGATCCCGGGTGACCTTTAGCTCGGCAACGCGGTCCTTTAGCATCGGGTCGGCAAGATCAGCGACGCCGTTCTCGATGGCATCGTAAAGCCGCTTGAGCTTGGCGTCGACTTCGGCCGCACGCTTGCGCAATTCGGCAATGTGCGTGACCCGGCGCTCGGCGCGCTCCTCCCGGCGATCGAGCACGGATGCTAGGATTTCCTCGAGGCGGCTCGGCTGCAGAAGGCGCCGCTCGATGTGGTCGGCGACAAGTGTATCCAGTTTGTCCATCGGGACCGTGCGGCCCCTGCAGCCGGTCTCGCCCTGGCGGGCCTTGGTCGAGCAGGTGTAGTAACGATAGCGGCCGCTCTTGCCGGTGCGAAGCGTCATGGCCATGCCGCAGGCGGCGCAGAAACAGATGCCCGTGAGAAGAGTTGGGCCGCTGGTAATACGCGGCGCCGTCAGTGCCGGGCTGCGAGACTTGAGCAGCGCTTGAACGGCCTCGAACTCGGCCGCGTCGATTATCGGCGGGACCGTCATCTCGACGACTTCGGTATCCGGCTTGCGCTCGCGGGTCTTCCAGAACTTGGTGTTGAAGCGGTGGCGACCGATATAGGTCGTGCGTGTCACCACCTTGTGGACAGCCCCGATACCCCAGCGCCCGCCATCACGGGTACGAATGCCGGCTGCGTTGAGGTGCTTGGTGATCGACTTCATGCCCATGGGGCCGGTGGCGCCATCGCCCTCGCGCGCCAGGCGGAAGATTAGCCGCACGGTCTCGGCCCGGAAGGGATCGATCTCCAAGGTCTTCTTGGTACGGTGGCCGTGCTGCTCGGCGGCCTCCACAATTCGATAGCCGATCGGAGGCAGGGAGCCGTTCCAGAAGCCCTGACGGGCGTTCTCCTTCATGGCCCGCAGCGTGTGCTTGGCGTTCTCCTTGGACTGGTACTCGTCGAACAGCGCCATGATTTGCCGGATCATATTGCTCATGGGGTCGTCGCCGAGCTCCTGGGTGATCGAGACCAGCCGCACGCCGTTCTTGGCGAGGCGCCGGACGTAGAACTCAAGCTGGAACTGGTCGCGGAAGAAGCGGCTGAAGCTGTGGACCACGATCATGTCGAACGCCGGCGGCTTGGTGGTGGCCGCTTCGACCATACGCTGGAACTCGGGCCGCCGGTCGTCGGTCGCCGACACACCGGGCTCGACATAGTCGGCGACGACCTCCCAGCCGCGCGACGTGCAATAGCCCGTCGCCTGGCGGCGCTGGTCCGGGATGGAGAGGTCATTCTCCGCTTGCCTGCCGGTCGAGACCCGCAGGTAGAGGGCAGCACGAACCGGAGCCATCATGGGAATCTCCCGGGTCAGTGGCGGGTCGAGAACAACTCGTCGAACAGGTCACCGAACCAAGCCTCGAAGACCTCGATCTCGGCCTCGGTCACCGGCACGTGCTCGGGCCAATCATCCTTCACGGTCCAGGTCGTCGGATCCTCCGGCGCCGGCCGGCCAGGGCGCCGGGCCGGCGGGCGCGCGTAGTCGTACAGATCGTCGGACGGTGCCTCGGCGGCCGTGAGATTCTGCCGTCGGGATTTGCGAGGACGAGCCATGACCTCAGTCTGACATGGGACCTGGGCCAAAAGAATGGCCGAAGTGCGCGCGGGGCTACGCTGTGGCCTCCACCTGAATCGCAACGGGAGCGATTATCGCTCGCGGGAAGCCATGAACGCTTGGAAGCAAAAAAGCCGGGCCGCCGCAGGCCCGTCCAGGCCGTTAGCCGGCGGAGCTGGGCGCGCGCAGCGCGAGCCTTGACGGGTCCGCGGCGGTTCGGCATGGCCCTCGCCAAGCGGTCATGCCGGCGTGTGCCCTGGAAGGCTGGCGGCGCGACGGCGATCCTTTTGAGCCATGCTTGGCGTGTTTGCATGCGATGTGCGCCGAGCTTTGTCTTTTTTCGCGTTCTTTGAAAATGCAGGCTGCGGTTCAAAGGGCACCTCGTGACAAGTCACTGATCTTTCGACCGTCCGCAGACAACAGCTCTCGCCGCAGGCTGCGGCTTTTATCCTGCCCTAACCCGGTCGACTGCCTCGGCTCCCGTGCCCTCACCGACATGCACGCGAGAACCTTCGATAGTCTGCGATCGACGGCGGGATCAATCATCACGACGTCAGTGCCGGCAATCTGGTCATGAACCGACTGTCGGCACGCCGTCGCGTCGTTGCCAAGCGCGTGCATCGCACGTTAGAACTCGTGCAATTGAAGTGTGCTCAGACCATCTGTCGAAGCGATGGTCCAGAGGTTGTCGAACCGTTACGCTCCTGCTGGAAACAACCCGGAGCCCGAGCTCTGCCGTGACAGCCGCGACCGCCGGATCGCAGCCGCAATGGCGACCGCACGGACGTGGTCGGTATTCTCCAGACTGATAAGCGCTGCGTCGGCCAGGACCGATCTCGATCGAGCAATCCGCCCGAGCAATACCGCGCATTCTTCATCGGCAATCGACGATACTGCATCGATCGCGTCCTCCGATGGATCATCGCGCAACAGGCTTTTGAGGATCGGACGAGCCTCGATCCTCCCCATTCGACCGAGGGCGGATGCCGCAGATGTTGCCACCCTCCGGTCGAGGTCGTCGAGGAGATCTATCAAAATCAAGATCAACTCCGGCAACGGACGGGCACAGCGGCAGGCATCGGCTCGGATGCCTGGCTCGGCGTGTCGCATTAGCTGTCGCAAGGCATCCGGCGATAGAGTCGAGCCGAGACGTGCAGCCGCGCTCACTGCGATCTGCAATGTCGGCCCCTGCACCACCGCTCGCTCGATCATCTCCGACACGGCAAGTGCCGCGTCCCGGCCGCCGATCATGGCAAGACCCTCGATCGCGGCAGCCTGTTCGCAGACCATGCGCCGAGTACCGAATCCGGCGAAGCGACGGCATAGTGTTACGAGCGCCGGAACGGCCGCGGCGAGTCGCCGACGCCCAGCCTCCGCAGCGAGACTGCAACTGTCAGCAAGACTCGACTCCGGAATTGCGGCGATCAGCCTCTCATCGTCGATCTCGGCTGATACTGGGGCATGGCCCATGCCTCGTGAAAGGTCCTGCTCGACCCCGACGCCGATGTCCGAGAAAAACTCGAGCTGTCGTTCAGACATCCGGCCATGATGCCCGGAGCCGCCGGTGTGTCAAATCGGCAATGAACAATACCAACAGAAAGATTCTCTGGATTGTCCTGCACCGCGAACGCGGGGCATCGCGCAATCGCGAAGATAGGATTGCGCCGGCGCCGGTGCGACGAAACGAGTTGCCCCCAGACTGAGCCTTCGGCGTAGTGCTCCCGAAAGGCCGCGGCTAGGCTCGCACGCCTCTTCGCGAATCCGGACACTCCGTCATAGTGCTATGGCGAACGAGTATTGCCCATCTTCGTCGACCGTGGCGCGCCACACAAAATCAAGCACTTAGCTCCCCAAACGCCCCGCCGTTGACATGCGGCGAGCAACGGTTTAGCAACCGGCTCGGTCGCGCCGCATGGTCGCCGGCGACCAAACAACAATCAAACAATTCAGAGGGGAGCGGTAGCTATGTCGTTTCTGAAAGCCGTTAGGCGTGAAACGAAAGGCGCTTGCTTTGTCCGAGAGACCGCAAGCGGCAGCCTACAAGCTATCTACTATCAAAAGCAAGGATACACGCGGACTGAAAAGAACACCAAAGAGGGAGCAGACATTCTAATCCGCTGGATAAATCAAACACATGCCAGAGAGACCAACAAGGGACTTCTCCCTAATCCAGAACAACGCAGACCCTACGATGTTTCAGACGTTATCGAATGGTACAGAAACCATCCGACACCTAAGCGCAATCCTAAGAGCAGACTAACCAAGGCTGATCTGTGTCGCCTTGATGGGTTAAAGAGCGATCCTATTGCAAAGATATCCTTGGCTGATGAGAACATACTGATCAGCTTTGCTCACAAGTATGTTGCCACGATGAGGGCGTCAGAGGTTGAGGAAACAACGCTAGAGCGGGAGGTAGCCTTATTCAAAGCTATGTTCAATAAGGCTCGCCTAGAACGTTTCGAGGGATTGCCTGATATCCCCAATCCCTTCAAGGATATTAAGTTCTACTATGATCCCGAGGAGTACGCTTGCACTCTGGCCTGCACCCGGTTCCGAAGACGCCGAGTTAGGTGTTTTAATGGAACCGGAGGTGGGTCATGGAGAGGCGGAAGTTTACACGCGAGTTCAAGCTTGAGGCTGTGCGGCTGATTAAGGAGCGGGGCGTCTCGTATGCGCAGGCCTCGCACGATCTCAGTGTGCATCAGTCGCAGTTGCGCGGTTGGGTGAAGGCGCTTGCGGATGATCCGCAACAAGCATTTCCTGGGCAGGGTCAGATGAAGCCCGAGCAGCTGGAGATCGCGCAGCTCAAGCGCGAGGTGAACAAGCTGAAGGCAGAGCGAGACATCCTAAAAAAAGCCGCGGCCTACTTCGCGAAGGAATTGACATGAAATTCGGTTTCATTGCGAAGCACCGGGGGATCTGGCCGGCGGACTGGTTGTGCGGGGCGCTCGGTGTCTCGCGAGGCGGCTTCTATGCCTGGCTGACACGACCACGCAGCCAACGTAGTCGTAGTGATGAAGAGCTCGGCGCAAAGGTCCGCGCCAGCTTCCTTGCCAGCGATCGGACCTATGGAGCCAGGCGGGTTTGGAAAGACCTTCTTGCAGACGGAGTGTCGTGCGGGCTGCACCGGATTGAGCGTTTGATGCGGTTGCAGGCCCTCAAGTCGCGCCCGCGACGGCGTCGACTGCCGCCCGATCTGGGTGAGCGGCAGGTCGCCGCCGTCGCTCCGAACCTCCTCGAGCAAACCTTCGAAGCCTCCGCTCCCAACCGCAAATGGATTGCTGACTTTACGTATATCTGGACGGCGGAAGGGTGGCTCTATGTGGCGGCGGTCATCGATCTCTTCTCTCGACGTGTGGTGGGCTGGTCGATGAGCGCGGGGATGACGGCCGAACTGGTCACCAACGCACTGCTGATGGCAATCTGGCGGCGTGGTAAGCCGGATGCGCTGCTGCATCACTCGGATCGCGGCAGTCAGTACACCAGCGAGCAGTTCCAGCGCCTCATGGCTGACCACGGCGTCGTCTGCTCGATGAGCCGGTCGGGGAATGTCTGGGACAACGCTGCGATGGAGAGCTTCTTCTCGTCCCTCAAAACCGAGCGGACCGCACGCAAGACCTATCGGACGAGGGATGAAGCCAAGGCCGACGTGTTCGATTACATCGAGCGCTTCTACAATGCTAAACGTCGGCACTCGACAATCGGCTATCTAAGCCCCATGGAGTTCGAGATGCGGGCCGGATTAGCTTAACTGCTTGTCTACAAAACCGGGTGCAGGCCAAGACCGGCATGCGCCAGGAAAGTATGTTCCTTCTCAGATGGAGGGACGTTGACATAGAGGAACGGCGAATTCATATCCGAAAGGATAAGACCGGCCCTAGAACAATCGTCATGAGCCTTCCGGTTCAATTGCGTCTAGCTCTACTCAGACACAAATTGATAGCCGATGGACTAGGCTCAAAGACACAAAACAACAATCTAATCTTTCCACCTTCCGACCATAAAAATAGGTGGGGCAGATCAGCCGCCACTAGGCAGAATTCATTTGCAACGGCATTCGAGCGCAGAGTTGATAAGCTTGGATTGAATAAGGGAAGAGACAAACGAGACCGCCTCACCTTCCGTAGCTTGCGGCGCATAGCACGTGTTAGATTTGAATATGAAGTGGGCTTAGACCCGGACCAATCTAAGTTTATGATAGGGCATAGCCTGAAAAAGGATATCGACCGCACGCACTATGACTTCGAAAGAAGAAATGCGCAGGGTCATTCAAGAAAAGCTAGATAGACATTACCTCAAGGGGAAGACTGCAGCGGAGATGGACGACGAGATAGAAAAGGAGAGGAAGGCAAGCTAAGAGCATCGGGTTTCGGCCTCCCCGACCGGGCCTCCCCCTCCCCCGTACAGGGTGTACGGCCCGGTGCCGAGCGGAGACCTTCTTCCTTTGGGTTACTAATGAATACCTTATCAAAAGGATAGATTAGGTAACTTAAGGCCAGAAGGTTCCAAATGGACCGTAAGCCATAAGCCATATGGATACTTATGTATTTATATTATTTATCTGTCTATCCAAAAGGTACCTTCTGGGCCTAATGGATACACAATGTAACCCAACGTACAATATGTATTTGGTACGTAGTATAGAACCATATGGAACCGTTAGAAGCCATTGTCTATACATCCGTATGGATAACCATTAGGTACCTTTAGCCATATGGTACCTTTAGTATTCTTCATATGTATCCATATGTACATTAGGAATACATCCGTACGGATGATACCTAATGGTACTGTACGGTACACCCTGTACAGGGTACCCCCTAACCCGACCGTTCGATGATAGGGAGCTATGATAGGAAAACAAATAGGCCCCTCATCGGGGCCTTTGTTTGTTTGGTTATTGATTGTCGAATCGATCTTGATTGATTGTTTGTTTTATTATTGGTTGACCGTAAGACGTTGGCGTACCCTAATCACAGTCTTTGCGGACCAAGGTTTGCCTGTAGGAGTAGCTATGTTCTGACTGTTCAAGGCTAGCGCGCATTGCGTAGCAGACATGCCTTCAAACAGTAGGAGCGTAGGAGCTAGAACCTTTGCACGTTCGCTTGCAGCGTTCCGATTAGCTTTGGCTTGTTCCCGATTGCCTAGGATTATTCCCTTTGCCTTGGCTGCGGCTAAGCCTTCCTTAGTTCGCTTAGCAATCATCTCGCGTTCGTGTTCTGCGATGGCTGCGAGGATATGGATTGTTAGTTTGTTTGCATCAGGCATATCGCAACAAACAAACGCTATCTTACTTTCCAATAGGCCGGAGATGAAATGCACGTTGCGAGCTAGCCGGTCTAGCTTGGCTATGACCAACGTTGCCTTATGTTTCTTACACTCGGCTAAAGCCTCTGCAAGCTTTGGCCTATCGTTCCTCTTGCCCGTTTCAATCTCTACAAACTCTGCCAATAGTTGATTGTCTCTAACCAAGTCTGAGACCGCCTTGCGTTGAGCGTCTAGACCATGGCCAAAGGTTCCCTGCTTATCGGTGCTAACTCTGAGGTAGGACACATAGCTTAGATAGCTTTGCATGGTTACCCTCCGGGTTTCGTGACACGTTGACGGACGTTGACTTGTCCCGAAATCAAGTTGCACTGCACAATTGGCTTCTCGATCGAAGCCCGAAGGGGGTAGAGCCTACGGTTTATGGCCGCGCCCTGCTCAAACGCGGGTTGGCCGCATTCGATGAACTCAAGCAAGGTATCCGGGAAATTGAGTTTTTGGCTGACCCAGCTAGCGGCGAGCTGAAAATTGCTTGTCCCAGCTCGGTCGCCGCCACATTGTAAGCGGTGTTTTGCCCGCATCTTGCCGATGGCAGCATAGTTTTTAAGATTTCGAGCCCTCATGACGGGATGGGTTCGCATATATGGTCGACCATATAGTTGACGCTTCGGGCCCTCGAGGGCGCGTCGAGATTCGCAATGGCGTTGGCCGGCGGCGGCGGTGGAGCGGCGAGGAGAAGGGCCGCATTGTGGCGGAGTCTTTTGCGCCGGGCGCGGTCGTGTCGGAGGTGGCGCGCCGGCATGAGATGAGCCCCCAGCATCTCTTTGCCTGGCGCAAGACGGCGCGAAACGGCCAGTTGGCGCTGCCGGCCGATGGGGCGGCCATGTTCGTGCCGGTCATGATGACGGCGCAGAAGGCGATTGCCGCGAGGCCGTCAGCTCCGTCGATCACGATCGAGACGGCTGGGGTGGTGGTTCGAGCCGAATGCGGGGTGGATGCGGGGTGGTTGGCGGATGTGCTGCGCGCGGTGAAGGGTCTGTCATGATCATCCCGTCAGGCGCAGTGCGCGTCCTGATGGCGACGCGGCCGGTGGACTTTCGCAAGGGCATGGACGGTCTTGCCGCATTGGCGCGCGAGAGCCTGGGTAGCGACCCCTACAGCGGGGTGATCTATGTATTCCGGGCCAAGCGTGGCGACCGTGTGAAGCTGTTGCTGTGGGACGGCACCGGGCTGGTGCTCGTCGCCAAGCGGCTGGAGAAGAGCTCGTTTCGTTGGCCGCGGATCAGCGACGGCGTCATGCGATTGACGTCCTCGCAGCTCTCGGCGCTGCTCGACGGTCTGGACTGGACGCGGGTACGTGCGGTGCGTGTACCTGCGCCGCAGGCGACGCTTTAGGCGACGCGACACGATGACTCAGGTGCGACGCGTGGTGCGACACGGGCGTAGTGATGTGCTTTTCTCGCGTTGCGATGAGCCCTGGTGATTCCCTTCCGACCGATCCCGATGCACTGCGCACTCTGCTCCTGGCCGAGCGGGAACGCCACGCCGAGGAGCTCGAGCGGTTGGTGGCCATCATCAAGGATCTGCAGCGGCACCGTTTCGGCCGCCGCGCCGAGCGGCTCGATCCCGAGCAACTGGCGCTGGCCCTGGAAGATGTAGAGCAGACGCTCGCGGCGGCAGACGCCGCGGCGGAGAACGACACCACCGCCCAGAAGCAAGCCATGCCGCGTAGGCGGCGGATCAATCGGGGCGCACTGCCGCCGCATCTGCCGCGTGAAGAGATCGTCATCGATGTGGCCGACAAGACCTGTGCATGCTGCGGCGGCCTCAAGCACCGGATCGGCGAGGACGCCTCGGAACGGCTCGACATCATCCCGGCGCAGTTTAAGGTAATCGTGACGCGCCGCCCCAAATATGCCTGCCAAGCCTGCGCCGGCGAAGTGGTGCAAGCGCCGGCGCCGGAGCGGCTGATCGAGAGCGGCATTCCCACCGAGGCATTGGTCGCGCATGTACTGGTCGCCAAATATGCCGACCACACGCCGCTCTATCGCCAGGCGCAAATCTATGCGCGCCAAGGCGTCACGCTCGACCGTTCCACCTTGGCCGATTGGGTGGGCCGTGCCGCTTTCGCGCTGCGCCCGGTGCACGCGCGGCTCCTGGAGCAACTGAAGCAGTCGACCAAGCTGTTCGCCGACGAGACGACGGCACCGGTACTCGATCCCGGACGCGGGCGCGTCAAGAAGGGCCAGTTGTGGGCCTATGCGCGCGACGAGCGGCCCTGGGCCGGCCGCGCTCCGCCAGGTGTTGCCTATGTCTATGCCCCAGACCGCAAACATGCGCGGCCGGCCGAGCATCTCGCAGGCTTCAGCGGCATCCTGCAGGTCGACGGCTATGGCGCCTACGAGGACCTTGCCGAATGCGGCGACGTCGCGCTGGCTTTCTGCTGGAGCCATGTGCGGCGGCAATTCTACGATATCCAGGTGAAGACGCCGGCGCCGATTGCCACCGAGGCCCTTGTCCGCATCGCCGCGTTCTATGCCATCGAAGCCGACATTCGTGGTCGTTCCGTCGATGAACGCCGCCAAGCGCGGCAGCGGCGCACAAAACCTCTCGTCGACGACTTGCATCTCTGGCTCGAAGCCCGGCTTGCCGCCGTCTCGGGCAAGTCGACCATCGCCGGCGCCATCCGTTACGCCTTCTCGCGCTGGGGCGGTCTGGTTCAATTCCTCGACGACGGCCGCATCGAGATCGAACTCCAATGTGGTCGAGCGCGCCATCCGCCCGATTGCACTCGGGCGAAAAAACCATCTCTTCGCCGGCTCCGACGGCGGCGGCGAGCACTGGGCGGTCATTGCCTCGCTCATCGAAACTTGCAAGATGAACGCCGTCGATCCGCAAGCCTATCTGCGCGATGTGCTGGCCAAAATCGTCTCCCGCCACCCCATGAGCCGCATCGACGAGTTGCTGCCGTTCGCCTACGTGCCTCCGGCCGAGAGCGTGGCGGCCTGACAACACCGCTTACGCCACATTGGTTCCAAGGATCACTGAACAGTTCATGGAAAAGTATCCGCGCGTGGTAATGCGGGTCGACGTGGTGGCCAATCCCCAAACCTTTGCAGGTTTGCGCGATCGAATATACCACCTGTATCTCACCCTTCTGCCGCTTCCCGAGCAGCGCGTGCCCGAGGGCTTGGACACTGCATTCTTGTTCAGCGACCCATTAGTCGTTGCGGCTCAAGAGCATCATCGACTGGCGAAGCGGCGTAAGGTTGAATTCGGCGACCTGATCGACAAATCGTGGATACTGCCGAGATCCGACAGCTGGAATTACATTTGCATGGCTGAGGCATTTCGAGCGCGCGGTTTTCCGATGCCGAAGGTCAGCATGTAGAGCAACTATGCTCCCCTCCGCAGCCATTTGATGGCCAAAGGCCGGTTCGTGAGGGCGGTGTCGAAATCGACTGCTGAATGGTACGGGCTGAAAGTGCTGCCCGTCGATTTGCCGGCCCAGCCTTGGCCCGTCGTCATTGCCACCGTGAAGAATCGAACATTGAGCCCGCTCGTGGAGCTTTTCATCGCATTCGTGCGCGACTTCACGAAATCGATGCCCTAGACAGGCAGCCCCCTGAACACGAACCAAAGGCCCTACCAAAGAGGCAAGCCTTGTCTGCTCTTGGACCCGAACCGGCCGCCACGATGAACGGGTCGTTCACCTGATTCGTCTCGAAGCTACACTTGGAACGGTAGGCGGGCACAAAGAAGCGAGCGACCGCCTTTGAGGCCTATTTGGTGATCGGTCTTAACGGTAACAGCGGTCGGCTTTGGTGGTATGCTGTCCGGCGGCAACGGTTCTGCCCAGGCGTTGAGTACTGAGGGATAAGACCTGTGTCTGTCGATATCGAGGCAAACAAGCGGGCGGACCGTTTGGCCGATCTGCTTGAATTGTCCTACGAGCCGATGCTCGTGTGGCGTCTCGACGGGCCGATCGAGGTCTGGAATGCCGGAGCCGAGCGGCTCTACGGGTTTGCAGCCGACGAGGCTATCGGGCACAGCAGCCATGCACTGCTGCAGACCAAATTCCCGATCGAATTGATCGAGCTGCGGACGCGGCTTCGAAACGAAGGTCACTGGTCGGGCGAACTGCGCCACGTCTGCCAGGACGGCCGCGAGGTGGTCGTCGACAGCCGGATGCAGGTGTTCGGCGGTGAGACCGTGCTCGAGGTCAATCGCGACGTCACCGAGCGGAAGCGGATCGAAGCAGCACTGCGCGAAAGCGAACAGCGGCTGCGGTGGTTGGCGGCCATCGTCGAATCCAGCGACGACGCGATCGTCAGCAAGAACCTCGACGGCATCATCACGAGTTGGAACCGCGGCGCGGAGCGAGTTTTCGGCTACACTGCCGAAGAGGCGATCGGCCAGCCCATCACGATCCTCATTCCGCAAGACCGGCAGCATGAAGAGCGGACGATCCTGACCCGCATCAGGCGAGGCGAGCGTATCGACCACTTCGAGACTGTAAGGCAACGCAAGTACGGCGGCCTCGTCACTGTTTCGCTGACCGTTTCCCCCGTCAAGAATGCCGACGAAGTCATCGTCGGGGCATCGAAGATCGCGCGGGACATTACCGAGCAGAAGTTGGCTCAGGAGCAGATCGCCACCTTGGCCCGGGAAGCTGAGCACCGCAGCAAGAACCTCCTGGCTAGCGTCCAGGCCACCGTCATGCTCTCCCAGTCCGATACGCCCAAAGGCCTGAAACAGGTGATCGAAGGGCGCATCCAGGCGCTCGCCAGTGTCCATTCGCTGTTCGTCGCGAGCCGCTGGATCGGTGCCGAGTTGTCCGCGATCGCCACACAGGAACTCGCGCCTTTTTCGGAAAGGGGCGAACGGCGTGTGCGAATTAATGGTCCGCAGGTCTTGCTTGCGCCCAACGCCGCTCAGTCTATCGCCGTGACGTTGCACGAGTTGGCGACGAATGCGGCCAAGTACGGGGCGCTGTCTTCGGCCGACGGCAGGGTCGACCTCGAATGGATGCACGCGGCGGATGGGCAGCTTAACCTTCGCTGGACCGAGACCGGTGGTCCGGCCGTGCAGTCACCCACACGCCGAGGCTTTGGCAGCAGGATCATCCCACAGATGATCAGGCAGCTGGACGGCAAGGCTCGCTTTGACTGGCGTACCGAAGGGCTCATTTGCGAAATCAACTTCCGAGTTGGGGGCGGTCTTCCCGCGCACCAGTGACGGCATCCGCGTTGATCTCTGAATGTCCGCTGGGCCCATCTGCGACATTCGGCAGAGCCAATGGTGAGTCCGCTCACGGGGGAGAACCCGACCATTGGGCAACCAAGGCCGCTACCGCCGCTCTTGACCCGAAGCGGTCGCCGTTGGATTTTCGTCTGGTAGACTGTTGCCTGTAACGAATAGTTCGGTTGTGATGGAGCCCATTTGGTGCGGTGGATCAAACGAACATTGCTTTTGGTGGGCGTGGCGCTGGGCACCGCTGCGCTGTCGCTGCCCGCGCTGATTACCTGGCCGGGGCCATTTTTTGCGTTCTCGCTCGGCTCGGGGAAGATCGTTGTTGCCTCGGACCGTCCCATTCCTCCCGATGGCGGTGAGCGGTTTCTGCGTGACTGCGAAAGACTGTTGGATCGGTCGCCCCTCAAAGCCGAAGGGCAGCAGTACCGGCTCTATGTTACCAACGAAGACTGGCGGAAGCGCTTGTTTTTCATTCCTAACCCCGACGCCTGGGGCTTTGCCTGGTATTCATGGGGTTTTGGCGGTCATGTCTTCATAAGTGGCGCCGACTTTGACCGCGGCCGTGTGGTCCATTGGGGATATGTCGGCACTCCGCCCCGCACATTGGCCAGTCTGTGCGCGCACGAACTCACTCATATCATTGCCTGGGAACATGTCGGTCTCGGCCGCCTGCGGGTTCCTCAATGGGTATGGGAAGGATTGGCGGACTATGTTGGCATAGAGGGCCAGGAGACGTTCGAACAGTTGCGGGACGCGCTTGGCGATCGACATGTCGACGACGCGATGCGGGTCAAATATGGCTTCTACCCACGCTATCGGTTGCTGGTGACGTATTTTATCAGGAAAAAGGGTTGGTCTGTCGATCAGCTCTTGCAGACAAGACTGACCGAAAACGAAGCGATCGCGATCATGCGTGCGGATGAGAGCCGGTGAGGACTGGACGGCAGAACCCAGCCCAAGATTGTGCAGGGCACGGAAAGTCAGCTTGTGGCCCGACCCGGAAGTGCCAGCCGACGGCAAAAGAGTCCGGTTTGGGGGCAGAGCGGAAAACATTTGCTCGGTCTGAGGATTACCGGGTTTGACCCGATTCGGACGCGAAGGGTGCATCGCAGTAGTCGAGACAGATTTGATTTTGTGCGGCAAACGAGGAGCAATCATTGCTACATCCCCGCCCGTGCTCTTGCATGATGAGCGCGTTGCCGCTATTTCGGCCTCGGTTATTACGGCAGGCCTGCCTGTCGCATGGCGTCGATAACGGTTCCCGTGATGTGAGGCGCAACGCCGACCGCTTCACACCAGCGGCTGCTGCTGAAGCCGGGGTGGAGCGCCAAGAGGCGCGCGCTCGCAGCCTTTGCCTCCTCGATCCGTCCGAGCTTCGCGAGCGGCGCCGCGAGCCACCCGTGCAGAAGGCTGAAGCCCGGGTTCAATTGGACCGCCCGCCGACCTGCAACCACCGCCTCCTCGTGTCGGCCGAGCAGGAAATTCCCGAACCCAATGATGCCCTGGGGGATGTAGTTCATCGCATCGAGCGGGCTGAGGCGGATCGCGCGCTCGCCCCAATCGATCGCACGCTCCGCGTCGCCGCCGAATGCCACTGGCGCGCATCCGAATGAATACACGAAGGCACAGGATGCGCTCAGGGCCAACGCCGCCTCGAACGCCTCGACCGCCACCTTGCGGTCATGCTCCACCATGCCGATGGCAAAGCCGCCAAGGGCGAGCGCCATCGCGTCGCCGCGACCGTACTCCAGCGCCGCATGGGCGTGGCGGAGCGCGCCGTCATAATTCACCTGGTGCATGCCGCCGCGTACGTAGATGATCTCGTGCGCCCACGCGGCAAAACCGCGCGCCAGCGCGTAGGTCGGCTCGATGGCGAGCGCTTGCTCAAGGGGCGGCAAAGCCTTGGCGGCGCCCTCCGGCATGCAGGTGTAGACGCTCGGCAGCGCGCGTAGCAAGAGATCGTAGGCGTCGAGATTATCAGGCCGCTTGCGTCTGATGCGTTCGATCTCGGCCTGGCGCAGGTTGGGCTCGATAGCAGCCACCACGCTGATGGTGATTTCGTCCTGCAGCGCGAACACGTCGGTGAGGTCGCGATCGTACCGCTCGGCCCAGAGATGCCGCCCATTCTCCGCCTCGACGAGCTGACCGGAGATACGGACGCGGCTCGCCACCTTGCGCACGCTGCCTTCGAGCACATAGCGCACACCCAGCTCGCGGCCGACCTGCTTCACGTCGACCGCGCGGCCCTTGTATGCGAAGCTCGAATTGCGCGCGATGACGAAAAGCCATTTGACGCGCGAGAGGCCCGTGATGATGTCTTCAACCATCCCATCGGCAAAATATTCCTGCTCTGCATCGCCGCTCATGTTCACGAACGGCAGTACGGCGATCGACGGGCGGTCGGGCAGGCCCAATCCGGGTTCTGGCCGTTCCATCGCGGCAATCACCTCGGCACCGGACTCCTCGCAACTGAGTACTGTCGATTGCCGCCGCTCGGCATTGGATGGCCAAGGCTGCGACGGCACGCTAGGCGCGACCGGCTTGTCGGGCAATGAGGGCGGCGATCGTAACCCTTGTGCCGCATCCGCGATGATGCCAGCCGCATTCCCCGCTGACGGCCTTGGCGTAGAGGCAGGCGCGTTGGGCAAAGCGCGCCGCTCGCCGCTGATTTCACGCCAGAGAGCTGTGGTCCCTATTTCGGGCTCAATGCCCATTTCTTGCATCAGTGCGTCAGCGCAGATGCGGTACTGGCGCAGCGCGGAAACGGAACGACCTTGGCGGTGAAACAGGTCCATGAGGGTTCGGTGAGCAACCTCGTTGAGCGGATCGAGCGCGACCAGCCGGGTGCCAACCGAGATGCCCTGTTCCAGAGCATCGGTCGCACGGTGACGCTTGAGCAGCTTCATCAACACATTGAGCATCTGTTCGCGCCGCCGCTGGCGCTCGACGGCGAGCCAGTCCTCGAATTCCGGCGCGTGGACGGAAAATCCGTCGAGCAGGTCACCGCGATAGAGCGCTGCTGCCCGCTCGAGGTCCTCATGGCTCCCAGCAGTAACGAGTTGGTGGAATTCGGCGACATCCACAGCGATCGACGCGCCACCGAGCGCTACAGTGTCGACGGCCGTGACGAGGACGCGCGCATCGGGCGTGTCGAGCGCGCGGCGCAGCATGCTGAGTGTCTGGCGCAGGCTTTCGCGCGCTTGCGGCTCGCCGCTGTCTCCCCACAGCAGGCCGGCAAGCCGCGCCCGTGCTTGCGGCTCGCCGGGATGCAGCGCGAGGAACGCAAGGAGCGCTCTGGCTTTCTTGGTAGCGACCGGAACCGGCTCGGTCGCGACGGTTGAGAGGCAGAAGCCCCCGAACAGGCCGAGTCTCAGTGCCACCATCCCCTCAACCAGGTTACCCGGACGCCCATACGTCCCGACGATTTCACGATTTTATCACGTTTCATCGAACGTAGCGATCACACCGGCCAGATAGAGGTAAATCAGCCTTAATGGCGAAGCGTTGGGCATTTTTGGTGGGGCGGGCTGAGAGCGCCAGCGCGAATCAGGCGAACTCGGCGCCATCATACGATTGTATGACGCCAAAGCTGATCTGCGGCCCCAGTCGTTCGATCGAGCGGAGGTGCCAATGGTTACCGTGACATGGACCGCATCGGGCGGTGGCGATTGGGATACTTCCGCCGATTGGTCCTCGGACCCCGGCCTGCCGGGCTCCGGCGACGCCGTCGTGGTGGCGACCCTCGGTGCGGCGACGATCACGCACAGCCACGGTGCCAACGACAGCGTCGCTAGCATCAGCCTCAGCTCCGTCCACAGCCTCGCGGTCTCAGCCGGCAGCCTTACGGTCGCCGGCACATCCATGATCGGCGGCACGCTGACGCTCGCGGGCGGCACGCTCGAGCTCGATGGGGACAGCGCTGTCGGGTCGCTGACGCAATCGGTCGGTCTGCTGTCGGGGACCGGCACCGTGACGGTAGCGGGTCAGGCGGTGCTGGGTCTGAGCAATTCCATTATCGTGGAGGCTGGATCCGGGATCACCGACCTTAGGTCCGGCGGCTCGCTGGGTGGCAACGGGGTATCGCCGCTCCTTGGGCTCGATGGCGGACGGGTGCTCGAGAACGAAGGCGTGTTCGCCTGGCAAAGCGGCCAAATCAGCCTCGCCGCCAATTTCCTCGGCGTGTCTGTGGGCGGCGCCACTATCGATAACGTGCTCGGCGCGACATTTGACGACCAGACCGACGGCGCGATCAACGCCAACAACCTCGGCACCAATCTCTTCATCAATGACGGGATATTCAAGAAGTCGGCGGGCATCGGCACCACCACGATCATCGGACTTACATTCAACAATACCGGCACGGTTGAGGTCGACAGCGGCACGCTCGCGCTTCAGGGCGGCGGGAGCTCGAGCGGCAGCCTGACGGCGGCAAGCGGTACCACCCTGCGCTTCGACGGAGGTAGCTACGCGATCACCGGCACGGTGAGCGCGCCGGGCACATTGCAGGTTTCGGGGGCGAACGTTTCGGTCACGCCGGACTTGACCATCGCCGGGCAGCTCAACCTCAGCAGCGGCAGTCTCGCGCTCGGTGGCAACGCCACATTGGCATCGCTGCAGCAATCGGGCGGCCAGCTGTCAGGCACCGGCACCGTTACCGTGGCGGGCCCGGCCGTGTTCGGTCTGAGCAACTCAAGCATCGTCGAGGCTGGACCGGGTACGACCGATCTGAAGTCGGGAGGATCGCTTGGGGGTCCTGGATTTGCTTCGGGGCTTGGCCTCGACGGTGGACGCGTGCTCGAGAATGAAGGTGTTTTTGCTTGGAAGAGCGAATTCATCGATCTTGGCGACAACGCTCTCGGCGTGACGGCGGGCGGCGCCACCATCGACAATGCGGCGGGTGCCGTGTTCGACGCCCAGAACGACTTATCCATAGTCACCAATAACATAGGCGCCGACCTTTTCGTCAACGACGGGACGCTCAGGAAATCGGCCGGCGCCGGCACCACCACGATCAGGGTCGCTCTCAATAACACCGGCATGGTCGAGGCCGACAGCGGGACGCTTGCCCTCCTCGGCGCAATCACGGGTTCAGGCCAATTCGTGATCGGCGCCGAAGCGCAGCTCGAGCTCGGTTCCGCGGCAAGCGGAGCGGTCATCTTCGACGGCGCAAACGCTACGCTCAAGCTCGATGCGCCTGCGGGTTTCACCGGCGCCATCAACGGTTTTGCCCTTGGGGACGTGATTGATCTCGTCAACACGGTTGCCACCGGTGTCAGCTTCGACGGCACAGCCCTCACTGTGACGTTGAGCAGTGGCGCGACCCTTAACTACAATTTCAGCGGCGCCGGCTTGGACCAGTTCAGCCTCGCGGGCGATGGCCACGCCGGCAGCGACATCATCGTCACTGGCGTCGACCAACCGCCAATCACGAGCGTCCCGGGCGCACAGGCGATCTTTGCGAATGAGACAACGCCGATTTTCGGCGTCAGCATTGCCGATGCGGACGCGTTCAGCGCGAACGAATTCTTCACGGTCACCCTCACCGATACGATCGGGCGATTGTCGGTGCTTGGCGGCTTGGAGACCGGGCTCGACACCAACCACCTTACGATCTTCGGATCTCTCGACCTGGTGAATTTGGAGCTCTCGACGCTGACCTACCGTGCTGGCACCCCGGGCAGCGACAGCATCGACATCGTTACCAAAGACGGCCGCGGTGGGTCCGACTCGCACTCGATCGGCGTCACGGTCACGGCCTTCAACGCCCCCCCGGCAACGACGGTGCCGGGCCCTCAGACAATTTCGCCAAACGTGGTGTCGAAGATTTCCGGCGTCAGCGTGGCCGATGCGGACGCGGTAAGCGCGGCCGAGACGATCACAGTCAAGCTCACCGACGAGGCGGGCGCGCTTGCGGTGAACTCAGGCGCGACCGACGGCGGCACGATCACGGGTGAAAACACGGCGGCGCTCACGATCTCGGGCACGCTCGGCCAAGTGAACGCCTACCTGGCGACGCTCACGGACACGAACGGCAGTGTCGGCGGCGACCCGATCACGGTGGTTACCGACGATGGGCGCGGCGCTTCCGACACGCGCACGATCGACGTCACCGTCATCGTGGCCGGTGACGCGCCGCCGATTACGACTGTGCCGGGCGCTCAGACGGTCGTGCAGAGTGTCGAGACGAAGATTACCGGCGTCGGCGTGGCCGATGCGGACGCCGTGAGCGCGGCGGAAACAATCACGGTCAAGCTCACCGATGGGACGGGCGCGCTTACGGTGAACCCGGGCGCGACCGGCGGCGGCACGATCACGGGCGGGGGCACGACAACGCTCACGATCTCGGGCACGCTCGCCCAGATAAACGCCTACCTGGCGACGCTGACCGATTCCGACGGCAGCGTGGGCAACGACACCATCACGGTCGCAACCGATGACGGTCGAGGCGGCTCCGACGTGCACAAGATCGGCGTCACCGTCACGACCGGCAACGCGCCGCCGGTGACGACGGTGGCCGGCCCGCAGTTCTTTCAGCAAGGGGATCGAGGGCCGATCCCCGTCAGCGTGGCGGATGCTGATGCGGGCAGTGCCGGCGAGACCATCACGGTAGCGCTCAGCGACACGTCTGGGCTCTTGTCGGCAGATGCGGGGGCCGGCGGCGGCGGAGGGACGATCACCGGCTCGGGGACGACCACGCTCACCATCTCGGGCACGCTCGCCCAGGTGAATGCCGACCTGTCGTCGCTCGACTACATCGCCAACGGCGTCGGAACCGACAGCATCGACGTTGCTACCAGCGATGGTCGAGGTGGCAGCAACGATCAGCAGATCGCCGTGAGCATTAACGCGCCGCCGGTGACGACGGTCCCTGGAGCGCAGATCATCGATCTTAACGGCGGGTCAAACTTGACGCTTATTCCCAGCGTCAGCGTTGCCGACGCCGACGCCGTGAGCGCCAGCGAGACCATCACGGTATCGCTCTCCGATACGACTGGGCTTTTGTCGGTGGACAACGGGGCCGGAGGCGGCGGTACGATCACCGGGTCGGGGACGACCGGGCTCACGATCGAAGGCACACTTGCCCAGGTCAATGCCGACCTATCGACGCTTGCCTACGTCGCCAACGGCTTCGGTGCCGATAGCATCGAGGTTGTCACCAGCGACGGCCGGGGTGGTTCCAACTCGCCCACGATCGGCATCACCGTCACTGGCAGCAACGCTCCGCCGGTGACCACGGTGGCCGGTCCGCAGCTCTTTCAGCAGGGAGGTCAAGGTGCAATTCCCATCAGCGTGGCCGATGCCGATGCGGACAGCGCCGGGGAGACGATTGTAGTAGCGCTCTCCGACACGACTGGGCTGCTGTCGGCGAATGCGGGGGTTGGCGGCGGCGGCGGCGGAACGATCACTGGCTCAGGGACGACCAAGCTCACCATCTCGGGTACGCTCGCCCAGGTGAATGCCGACCTGTCGACGCTCGATTACGCCGCCAACGGCGTCAGCGCCGACAGCATCGATGTTGCTACCAGCGATAGCCGGGGTGGCAGTGACGACCACCAGATCGCCGTGAGCATCAACGCAACGCCGACTACGAGCGTCCCAGGCACACTGACGATCTTTGCGAATGAGACAACGCCCGTTGTTTTTCCCAGTATCAGCATTGCCGATACGGACGCGTTCAGCGCCAACGAATTCTTCACGGTCACCCTCACCGACACAATCGGAAGCTTGTCGGTGCTGGGCGGCCTGGAGACCGGGCTCGACACCAACCACCTCACGATCTTCGGGTCGCTCACCTTGGTGAATTTGGAGCTTTCGACGCTGACCTACCTCGCCGGCACCACGGGCAGTGACAGCATCGACATCGTTACCGGAGACGGCCGGGGTGGGTTCAACTCGCAGTCGATCGGCGTCACGGTCACGGCCCTCAATGCCCCCCCGGTGACTACCGTGCCGGGTCCGGGTCTGCTGCGGTTTCTGCAAGGGAGTGTGGCCGAGCTCGCGGTCAGCGTTGCGGATGCGGATGCGCTGAGCGGAGGCGAGACCATCACGGTGGTGCTCTCCGATACCAACGGCTTGTTTACGGCACGCAGCCAAGACACCCTAATCCCAGGCGGCGGCGGCACCGTCATCGGGTCCGACACGACACAGCTCACGATCTCGGGCACGCTCGATCAGGTGAACGCCGACCTGTCGACGCTCGAATATGCCACCAACATCTTCGGAGCCGATCGCATCGATGTGGCCACCAGCGATGGCCGGGGCGGCAGCGACGACCATCAGATCGACGTCCTCGTCAACGCGGCGCCGGTAGTGACGGTGCCGGGTCCGCAACTTGTCCAGCACGGCGCCACGATTGCGATTTCCGGAATCAGCTTCGCCGATGCGGACGCGGTGATCGCCGGCGAAACAATCACGGCCAGGATCACCGACACATCCGGGCTGGGGCTGTTGTCGGCGAAAACCGGGGCCACGGGCGGCGGGACGATCACCGGCTCGGGCACCACGCAGGTCATCATCGTGGGCACGCTCGATCAGGTCAACGCCGACATCCAGACCTTGAGATTCCAGGGCAACACGGCCGGCCGCGACAACCTTGACGTCTTCGCCAGCGACGGCCACGACAGCGATGACCGCGACATCCCCGTCACGATCAACGCGCCGCCGGTAACCACCGTGCCGGGTGCGCAGACCATCCAGCAGAATGTGGCGACGAAGATTCCCGGCATCAGCGTCGCCGATGCGGACGCCATCAGCGGCCACGAGATAATTACCGTCGATCTCACCGACACAAGTGGCCTGCTAACGGCGACCGGTGTCGGGGTGAGCGGATCCGGCTCGAAGCATCTGATCATCACGGGTCTGCTTGGCACTGTGAATGCGGATCTGTCGACGCTGACCTATCTCCGCGCCAGCTTCGGCACCGAGAAGATCACCGTCACGAGCGATGACGGACGGGGCGGGGTGGACTCGCATTCGATCGGCATTGCGACCATTGTCCCCGGCAACGCCTCGCCGGTGACCGCGATCCCGGGTTCCCAATTCGTTCAGCAGAGCGCTGCAACCGCAATCTCCGGCATCAGGGTCAGCGATGCAGACGCCGCGAGCGCGGGGGAGACGATTACGGTCACGCTCACCGATAACCTGGGTGCGCTTACGGCGAACAAGCTCGTCCGTCTCGGCGGCGGCACCATCACCGGATCCGGCACGAAGACGTTGACGATCGTGGGCAACCTCGCCCAGGTAAACGCCGATCTGACGACGCTGACATATCTCGCCAGCGACTTTGGGAACGACAGCATCGATGTCTTCGCCAACGACGGCAGGGGCGGCAGCGACGATCACCACATCGCCGTGAACGTCAATGCGCCACCGGTGTTGACCGTCCCTGGCCCGCAGCTGGTTCAGATCGCGGGGCGAATCTCCGGGATCAGTGTCGCAGACGCCGACGCGGTCGACGCCGGTGAGCACATCGAGGTGGTGCTTGGCTCGGTTTTTGGTTCCTTGTCGGCAAGCGCAAACATTCCGTCCGGCGCGGGCGGGGGCTTGATTACCGGTTCAAACACGCACTCGCTCACGATTTTCGGCACGCTCGCCCAGGTAAATGCCGACCTATCGACACTGACCTACCGCGAGGACAATTTTCCGCTCGCCCTCGGCGTCGATCTTATCTCCGTATCAACCTTCGACAATCGGGGCGGCCGCTACGACGCGCCGTCAATCTTCGTGACCGTCAATACGCCGCCGGTGACGGTGATAACCGGCACCGGGGTCCTGACGGTCCAGCAGTTTAGCCAAATGCTGCTTTCCCCAAATCCGTCAGATCCGTTCAATTCCTTGATTACAGTCGCCAATCAGACCCTCAACAACCCCGCCGAGGAAAATGAAACGATTACGGTCACGCTCACCGATTCGAGTGGCATCTTGTTCGCGAGCCAGAGTGCTGTGCACGGCGGAGGCTCGGTCGATGGGTCAGGAACAAACAGCCTCACGATCATCGGCACGCTGACCCAGGTGAACGCCGACCTCACGACACTTGCTTACTTCAGCCTCGGATTCGGGACTGACAGCATCGATGTCGCCACCAGCGACGGCCGCGGCGGCAGTGACGATCACCATATCGCCGTCGACATCAATGCGGGGCCGGTGGCGACGGTGCCGGGCGCCCAGTCGGTCCTGCAGGGAGTGCGGACCCCGATCTTGAGCGTCAGCGTTGCCGATGCAGACGCTGTGAGCGCCAACGAGACGATTACGGTCACGCTCGCCGACACTGCAGGCACGCTCTCGGCCAACAAGGGCAGCGCGGGCGGTGGCGGCACGATCAAGGGGTCCGGAACGAAAACGCTCTCAATCAAGGGCACGCTCGGCCAGGTGAACGCCGATCTGTCGACGCTGAGCTACCTCGACAACGGCTTCGGGACCAACAGCATCGACGTGTCCGCGAGCGACGGCAGGGGCGGCATAAACAATCACAATAATGTTGTCGTCACCGTCAACGCACCGCCAGTGACGACGGTCCCCGGTAGGCAGGCAGCCCAACAGAACTCGCTGAGGGGGATCTCCGGCATCACGGTGATTGATGCGGACGCCGTCAGCGCCGACGAAATCGTTACGATCACGATCCAGGACATCGGCGGCTTGGGGACGCTATCCGCGACCGACATCGCCCGAGCCGGTGGCGGCACGATCACCGGCGCGGGAACCACCCGAACTCAGCATCGCGGGCACCCTGGCCCAGGTGAACGACAACCTCACGACGCTTGCGTACCTCAGCCCCGGATTCGGGACTGACAGCATCGACGTGACCACCACCGACGGCCGCGGCGGCGCTGACGACCATTTAATAATCATCGACGTCAACGCGCCGCCGGTGATAACGGCGCTCGACGCGTTGACGGTGCAATCGGGGGTCCAAACGATCGTCTCAAGGGGTGTCCCAGGGGTATTTATTGAGGACGCGGATAGCGCCAACGAGACCTTTACGATCTCACTTACCGCCACAAACGGGGTGCTGTTCGCCCACAGCAGGAGCTCCATCGGCAGCAACCACATCACCGGTTCAGGCACGGGACAACTCACCATCAGCGGTCAGATCAACAACGTGAACGGCGATCTGGCGACGCTGAGCTACCTCGACAACGGCTTCGGGACCAACAGCATCGACGTGTCCGCGAGCGACGGCAGGGGCGGTGTCGATCATCGAAATATCGTGGTCGCCGTCAACGCACCGCCAGTGACGACGGTCCCCGGTAGGCAGGCAGCCCAACAGAACTCGCTGAGGGGGATCTCCGGCATCACGGTGATTGATGCGGACGCCGTCAGCGCCGACGAAATCGTTACGATCACGATCCAGGACATCGGCGGCTTGGGGACGCTATCCGCGACCGACATCGCCCGAGCCGGTGGCGGCACGATCACCGGCGCGGGAACCACCCGAACTCAGCATCGCGGGCACCCTGGCCCAGGTGAACGACAACCTCACGACGCTTGCGTACCTCAGCCCCGGATTCGGGACTGACAGCATCGACGTGACCACCACCGACGGCCGCGGCGGCGCTGACGACCATTTAATAATCATCGACGTCAACGCGCCGCCGGTGATAACGGCGCTCGACGCGTTGACGGTGCAATCGGGGGTCCAAACGATCGTCTCAAGGGGTGTCCCAGGGGTATTTATTGAGGACGCGGATAGCGCCAACGAGACCTTTACGATCTCACTTACCGCCACAAACGGGGTGCTGTTCGCCCACAGCAGGAGCTCCATCGGCAGCAACCACATCACCGGTTCAGGCACGGGACAACTCACCATCAGCGGTCAGATCAACAACGTGAACGGCGATCTGGCGACGCTGAGCTACCTCGACAACGGCTTCGGGACCAACAGCATCGACGTGTCCGCGAGCGACGGCAGGGGCGGTGTTGATGAGCGAAATATCGTCGTCACCGTCAACGCGCCGCCAGTAACGACGATCCCTGGTCCGCGGCGCGGTCAACAGAACGTGCTGCGCGCTCAGCAGAACGTGGTGATGGCGATCTCCGGCGTCACGGTGACCGATGCGGATGCCGTCAGCGCCGGCGAAACGATCACGCTCACGCTGCAAGACATCGGAGGGGCGGGCGCGCTGTCGGCCAACCAGACCGTTCCGGGCGGCGGCACGATCACCGGTGCGGGGACGACCGAGCTCACCATCGCGGGCACGCTCGCCCAGGTGAACGCCGATTTGTCCACGCTCACCTATCTCGACAACGGCTTCGGGACCGACAGCATCGACGTGACCACCACCGACAGCCGCGGCGGCGCTGACGCTCATGGTATCGACGTCTTCGTCAACGCGCCGCCGGTAACGACCATACCGGACGGCCAGACCGTGCAATCAGGCGTAACAACCGCGATCCACGGCGTATTCGTTTCAGACGCGGACAACCCCAACGAGACGCTTACGGTCACGCTCACTGACGTGGCGGGTGTACTCTTGGCCAGCACGAGCGGCTCTGGCGGTGGCGGCACGATTAAGGGATCCGGCACGAAGACACTCTCGATCAAGGGTACACTCGATCAGGTGAACGCCGATCTGTCGACGCTGAGCTACCTCGACAATGGCTCCGGGACCGACAGCATTGACGTGGCTACCAGCGACGGAAGGGGCGGCAGCGACGATCATCAGATCACTGTAAGCACGGTAGCCGCTGTGATTCGCGTCGCGGCTTTGCCAGGCAGCGGTGAAGTAACCACCGGGCATAATGTTAGAATTACCCTCGATATGAGCGAACCTGTGAGCGTCGGCGCAGCGCCGATTCTGCTGCTCAACGATGGCGCCACGGCAAGCTTCGATACGGTGCACTCCAGCGCGACCGCGTTGATCTTCGAGTCCGACGTTGCTGCAGCGCAAATGACGACGGATCTAGTGATCAGCGGCATTCAATTGTCTGCGCCTACTTCGATCCAAGGCGTTGCTGGAACAAACGCCGATCTGTCCGGCGCAGGTGTCGATCTCGGCTTGCGGATCAACACCGTGGGCACAGGGAACCCCGGACCGAGCGGCGGCAATTTCGGCATCAGCGGCAATCAAGAGCTTGAGCTGTTCGGGGACTCGTCCGCGAGCATCAGCTTTGCTCTCGGCAGTATACTCAAACTCGACGCGTCCGCCCATTTTACTGGTCAGGTCTCCGGGTTTGCAAATCCTGACCTCATCGACCTTTCCGATATCAGCTTTGGCGCCCACACAACGCTCGGCTTTTCGGCAAACGGCGACAATACCGGCGGCGCGCTCAACGTGAGCGATGGCACCCACATCGCCAATGTCACCCTCCTTGGCCAATACATGGCCTCGCAATTCGCAATGTCGAGCGACGATCATGGCGGAACGCTCGTCACCGACCTCCCGCCCGGTCAGCAGCAATTCCTTGCCCCGCCGAAAGCCTGAGTCGGCATCGCAACTGCGTGCGACGGAGGGGCAGTCGCCGACGCTATTGACGCGAGAGGTTCGTTAAACAATCAGCTGGGTGAGACTGGGATTCGTCGAAGGGCGTAAGGCGCTCGGCGCTCGGCATCATCATGCCTCGGCATCGCGGATGTTGCTGATATCGAACCCTGATCAAAATAACTGGATTGGATTCGGAGAGACCGCCGTGAGGCGGTCTCTCCTTTGGGCCTATGTTGCAGTGCAAGAGCCTCCTCCTGGCCCAGGCCGTGTAAAAACGCGGATTGTTGGCAGCCTGCTTGCGTGCACGCTGATCCGGCCGTGCAGCGATCAGTTTGATTTCGGCTTCCACTCGTGCGCGAGCTTCTGCGCCTCGGCGATCTGCGCTGCGGTTCCCGCAGGAATTTGCGCTACCGGCAAGCAAGAAACACGAGAGTTGCATAGTGATGAGCGGGCCAAAAGCCACACTCATCACGGCGTCAACCGTCGCGCTGGGGTGGCAAAGCCCGGTGGTGCAGTAGACCAGCAATTGTCGGACCCCGGGCGCACGGATATCGCCGAGCGTGACCGGCGGGCGGTGATGATCCATTTGGGGCTGATGGCTATTCTGATCGCTTGCGTCATCTGGTTGCTCAAAGCCCCCAAGGGGTGGACCAACACCCACGGTTGGGTCGCGTAGACCGCCACTTTCCGCCTCGGCTTCCTCACGAAGGCCGCACAAGGATTTATATGAGAGCAAGAAGTCCCGACATTGATCGGTCGACACGCTCCGCGGCTATGTCCGGGATGCGGACATTTTCAAGGACCACACGGGTGCGGGACCACAATAATTGCTACTATAATTGCATGGCACGGCTTATGGCGGAGAATTGAAATATTGGCTAGCAATTTTTCACGCTGAAAATCGTTCCATCTTCCAGAAATCGTACTACCGGGCACTCATGAATGTCAGAACTCGTGACAGCCGGGTGCCCTTTCCGCATCACCTTCACGTCCCTTGTCATTTCAAGGCATACGAGCCATTCGACATAACCCGGTATATATTCCTTTGGTTGAATACACTGAGCTCTGTCGGGCGCCGGGTAGGTTGCCCAGTTCTTCTGAAGCTCATCACGAGCTTCTTTCTCGTCGTCCATACATGCCATGAAGACGTCAGCAGCGACGCTAACCTCGGCCGCCACCGCCTGTGCAGATGCGTGACGGGCATATTCGATGTTAAGCGTAGGAGTCCCACCATCCTTTGCGAACGCCGTCGCAGCCAGAGCGAGGAAAACGATCGCCGATATCGCCAACTCCGGTTTGTTAATCACGGAAACCTAACCTCGTTGCCGCAGGATTGAGCCATCGAAGTATGTCATGGATCAAGTCGTTTCGCTATAGACCTTTGGCACATTGTCAGGAGGCTATACCCACGACAGTTCCAGCCAGCGCTCCATTTCGCGCTGATGGCGCAGATCGAACGCTTCACGCGGGAACTCAGCATGCCACCTGGCGACTGTAGGATCACAGGCGGAACATAATGGTTCAGTTTCCCGAAGGCGGGCTGACCAATAGTGGACAACGCGCCGTGTCCTCGGCGCAACCGCATTTGCGGCACTGAAAGAGCGGCATAATCCTTATCCCCTTACTGTGCTGCCGGCACCCAGACCTCGTATCGTCTGGCTGAAATCGGTTCGATGCGGTATTCCGCGACCTCTTAGACGCGCTTTGCAATACCATTCGCACGGGGGAGTTATCTCGGCTTCGGGCGGGGTTGTTGTTGGTGCCTTGGTATAATCGAGAATCCGTCACACTTCTGCCGACCTCGCCTCCTGAATTATCGACATAGGTATTCAGTGACGGGGTGGGATCATGCACACGATCGCTCTGGTCGATGACGACCGCAATGTCTTGGCTTCGGTCTCAACGGCGTTCGAGACTGAAGGCTATCACGTCGTGGCTTACGCTGACGGCGCGTCCGCGCTGGAGGGCTTCAAGACCAGTACGCCTGATCTTGCCATTTTCGATATCAAGATGCCGCGCATGGACGGTATCGAATTGCTGCGCCGGGTACGTGAGAAGTCGGACCTACCGGTGATTTTTCTTACCTCGAAGGAAGGTGAAATCGACGAGCTGTTCGGGCTCAAAATGGGCGCGGATGATTTTGTTAGGAAGCCCTTTTCTCAACGGAATCTGATGGAGCGGGTAAGGGCCATCCTCCGCCGGCGGGCCGGCAAAGACGATGCCGCGCCAAACGACACCAAAGGCGGTGGAATCGAGCGCGGTCACCTCCGGATGGACCCCGAGCGCCATAACTGCAGTTGGAAGAACAAATTCGTCGACCTAACCGTTACTGAATACTCGCTCTTACAGTCATTGGTGAGCCGACCAGGAGTGGTCAAGAGCCGCAACGCGCTGATGGACGCGGCCTACGACGATCACGTCTATGTCGATGATCGCACCATCGACAGCCACATCAAGCGGTTGCGCAAGAAGTTCAAGTCCATCGACGACGAGTTCGACATGATCGAAACCCTCTATGGGGTTGGCTATCGCTTCAAGGAGATGTGACCGAAGACGCCGGGGCGGCGCAGCGCCCTTTATTGCGCAGGCAACGCCCGTCGCGGCATCTGCCAGCGAGAAGCATCCGTGTTCGGCTTGCACAGTGCGGCTCTCACGATAAGGCACGCCACTTTTCTATCTGACATGGCAACCGTGAAGGGGTTACCTGACCACGGATTAAGCATATTTGAAACGTCGAATATTTTACCTCCACGACACGAACTGCATGTGCAACTGTACGCCATCAAAAGGGCCACTTCACGCGCGCTGTGCAACAAGAGCAGCGCTGATGCTTGTCACCTGCGGTATTTTGCTGGGAGGCAGTCATGGGCTCCGTCGTTCCGATCTTAAATCGGTCTAATAAGTTCACATGCGCTATCTGTGGGGACACGTCGCAAGGCGGCGTCTCAAGATTTGATGGCGGACTCAGGGTTGGGTATCTGTGTCACGTCTGTGCCGAAAACAGCGCATACTATATTCTCTGGCCCTGGAAACCTAGAGATCCGCTGCCGCCAGCTAACCTGCGCATCAACGCCTGGCCCGTCCTTGCCCTTTGCTTGACCGGGATCGGTACAGTCGCCGTCGTGCTAATTTTGAGCGGGCTTACCTGGAGCGTATGGCGGACGATCATTCTACTGTTATCGCCTCACGCTTAATCTTCAAGCCACCGACCCAACCAGCTATCAACGCCGCGCCGCCGCCACCGTCAGCGCTATGGCGGTCGGATCACAACACAGAACCATCAGCAGGATGAGCCACCGGATCGCCAACTCGACCGGCATGCCCATCATGGCGGCCATATAGACGATCGGCCCGTTTGCGGCTTCGGCCCGTTGGCGCTCGGCGTCCAGTTTGGCACGGTCGGAGTGGAGCTGCACCAGGGTGGTCTCCTCCCTGAGCCGGTCCGCTCTGTGCCAACGGCGGGCGAATGTCCGGGAAAATTGGGTGAGAGTCTGCGTGGGTGCCCGTTGGACCGCAAAAACCCCGGCGCTGATTTCCAGATCTTTGTGGACGGCAAGTCTCTGTCGTACCGAGACGCGATGGAGACCGCGCTGGAGGCGGGAATATTCCTGAAGGAGCGCCACCCGCAGAGCGAGATCGTAGTCCGCGACTTGAAGGGCGGCACTCAGATAGTCATCGAATGGAAGAACGGTAAGGCGGTCAGCGGTGACCTGTCTTATCCGCTCCAGGCGGGTACTCGACCGAACTGACCCGCGCGTTTCTCTGTGCGCTCACCCCTGCCTCATCGCCACGATTCAATTCCGTGTCTTAGGGTCTATCCCGCTCCGTCTTCAAGGCCGTCTCCTCGTCGGGAGTCGTGGCCGTACCGATGAACTTCGCGGGCGTGCACTTGATGTGGTAGATTTGCCACCGATAGTCTTTCTTTGCGGACATGTCTCTACTTGAGACGTTCCAGCCCGCGCTCAATTCCCTGGACGGCCAGCTGCAACGTGAGATTCCGGCCCGCACTCAGCGAAGCATCCTTCGCTCGCCCGATGTCCGATGACCTGCCTCCTGGATTTCGGACCATCAATTACGTGAGAGACTGGCTCTCGATTCGGAGGAAGCCAAATTCAAAGGGCTATTCCGCAACGACTACGTCCGACGGATTTGCTGTCGGGGGTACTATGGTGAGGTCTAATTGTAACGTTTTCGGCTCGCACGAAAAAAAATAGTTCGGTACGCGGGAATAAACGAAGGACTGCGGCAGTCATGTGATTCTGGGGTCCTCAGGAGCGGCCGAGTCCTCGGGGCGAAGAATCCCGTCCGATCAAACGAGCTATACGTTATGGCACAAATAAAGTTATATTTTCGGCAGCTTGATCTGCTCGATTTTCGAAAACAGGAAAAGGCAATTGCGTTTATAGAATCCCGAACGAAGCTAGATCGCACTCGGGCTTCATTCCTTAAGTCTTCAGTCAGCTTAGCCGCGAGATTAAACTCCGACACCACGCATTGGGGCACGATTCAGCGATCGTCAACCAGTCGGGAACGCTCCAGCCTTCACCATGGAGTGTTACCGTTGCTGAATGCCCGGTTTGGTAGCTAGCATGCCTTCGTGACGGCCAAGATAGCCCTTCATCGGGGGATTCCCGATCAGCGGAAAACTCAGGGAGAACTTCATGTTCGATCTATTTCGCCTGATGGTCCTGCGTCCTCCGCAAGACGTCGATCCTAGTGCGACAATTTCCATCGACCATCAGTCCGCGTTCCTGACAAGCATGCGGGAAGCAAGTACGAGTCAGTCGCCATTGGTGGCGATGCGGCAAGTCGCCGAAGATTTTGCGCGATCGGACCTCTTTGTGAGCGACGCATCGTCACTAGACTACTTTGAACAGTACCGGGCAGTCAGTGAAGCCATCGCAACGCCTGACAAGCTAACCATCGACGATCTGATCACCTTGATCGAAAAGGCCTTTCCGATCGATACCAAAAGCATTGCCTTGGACAAGAGGTTCTTGAATGACAAGAAGAATGTCCAGGACAGCCTCGTCGCGCTTCAGCTGACGCTGCCACCCCCCAACACGCGACCCGCGCAATTGCTGCAGATCTGCAGGGCGATCGATCTGATCGATCGCGTGAGCAAGGGTGATCCATCCCTGAACCAGAAAGGCGCCATCCGCGAGGCCCTGAACCGCCTTGTCGTCCTTCCTGCCGATCTGTTCCCAGTGCCGGCCGGGTCCAGCCCCCCTGCCGCGACGGCCACGCAGGATCCGACACCGCATCCAAGCGGAAACGCCACTGTCCAGGAGCAGCTCGTCAGCCGCGCGGCCCAGCTTCATCAGACCCTGCAGGAAATGAGCACTATAGCGACCGAAACCGCGCCGATTGTCTCGCCGCCTTCAGCCGTGCGGGCGACGACGACCAGAGCGGGCTCGATGTCCGATGCGGGGCCGGCTTTCTCGTCAAGGGCCCTCAAGCCGGCTGTCACCTCTGCCTCCGAAGGTGGCTCTGCCGGCATTCACGGCATCGACTTTGCCACGCTCCAGGCGCTTTCTCCGACGGCTCGGCAAGTGGTCAACAACCTCGACGTGGACCTCGCCTCCACCACGCCCTCCGTTCTGATGGATCGCCTGAATGCGGAATTGACATCCACCATGAACTTGTTGGGCCGGACATCAGCCACCGACAAGTTCTTCCCACTCCCCATCCCCCTTCCACAACCCGATCCGTTTCACGAGCCGCCTGCTCCCCCTGAATGGGCCTCCGGCTCGCCCTCGCCCTTTCCGTTTCCACCTTCCACGCCCAACGCGCAGGTGAAACCTGCCGGGATCGCCGACTTGCTGGTCGTTCGCGAGCACGCGCTGCGCTACGAGCCGGGCGAGATCGCCTTTGTCGAGAACGTCGCACGGGGCGAAACGTTCAAACGCCACACAGGTCGAAAGACGACCACCGAAAATTCGACCCTGACTACAACTTTCTCCTCCAGCGAGACCGAGCGCGATCTCCAGACGACCGATCGTTTCGGATTGCAGCGTCAGTCGCAGAGCACCATTCAGGATCTGGCCGGCAGTGTTGCGGGGATGGGCATTTCCAACGCATATGGCCCCCTGGTGGATTCGAGCGGCTCTCTTGAGCAGTCGACCTCGCAGGTTTCCAGCTATGGGCAGGATGTGACCCGCCGCGCGGTGAGCAAGCTGACCCAATCCATGGAAACCCAGGTATTTCAGCGAGCAACGACCGAGTTTTCCGAACGCGTCGAGCACGAATTCAACAACGTTGCCCGAGCAACTGACCAGATCGTGATCTACCAATGGCTGGACAAGATCGTCCAGGCCAAAGTGTTCACTTATGGCAAACGCGTCCTCTACGATGTCGTCGTGCCCGAACCGGCCGCATTTCTCGTGTACGAGATGCAGAAGTGGCAGCCTGAGCTTGCCGCCCTGCAAAAGCCCACGCTCTTTTCGCGCCAGGCGCGCGTGTTGTCGGAGGATCCGAAAAACGCCGACTACTACCAGTACTGGGCCACCGGCTACGGTGCCAGCGGTATCCAGCCGCCGCCCGAACCGCAGATCGTGATCGCCAAGACCTATGGCAATGTGTCCAAGGATCCGTTCGGCAATCAGCCCGCCGAGGCCAGATCGGTGTCGGAGGTTTACAAGGACAACGTGCCCATACCGGACGGCTACCAGGCCCAAAGCGCCAACATTTCTTGCGAAGGAGTTGTCTGGCAGGACCTCGGTATGTCGCTCGATATCGACATCGGTCAGAACTACGCCCAAGGGATCGACATCAGCAAAACCCCGATGACGCTCCCTCTGCGTGGCGAGGTTAGTGAAATCCCGCTCACGGTTTCCGTCTCGGGAGGTCCAGCGATCTACACCGTGGCGATCGAGATCGTCTGCGTGCGCACCGCCCAGGCCATGGCGCAGTGGCAGGCAAGGACCCACGACATCATCCTCCAGGCATCGCGCGACCGGCTGGCGGAGTACGAAGACCGCTTCAATGCCCTCAAGGCCGCGCTAACGATCAAGTTAGCGGGCAAGAGCGCCGACGAAAAGCAGGCTCTAATCCGCGCCGAACTGGAGAAGAACTGCATCTCGATCCTCTCCAACCAGCATTTCGATGCCTTCAACGCCATCGAGTACGTGCTGCCCGATGGCGGAGTTTTTCCACAGGATTACACGCCGCAGCTCTATCTGCCCAATGTCGGACCGATGGGGCGCTATATCCGCTTCTTCCAGCAGGCGTTCGAGTGGGACCAGATGCTTTATCTCTATTACCCCTATTTCTGGGCCCGCAAGAGATACTGGAACGACCGGGTCCAACTCGACGATCAGGATCCGGACTTCACGGCGTTCCTGGGCGCTGGCGCTGCCCGCGTGACCGTGCCGGTCCGCCCCGGCTACGAGCAGGCGGTCGCCGATTTCATGAACAAGGGCATTGTCCCGACCGAAGCCGACCTGCTCTCCAGCGCGGTGACCACCGGACTGTATGTTCCGTACTTCGAAGAAGTCATGGGCGTCCAGGGCGGCCCGGATACGGTCGTGCCCTACGGCGATCCGCCGCTGGAATGGGAGCTGCGCGTTCCCACCACGCTGGTCAAGGTGCGCACCGACGACACCCTGCCCAAGTGGGCCAGCGATACCTGGGTGCCTGTGAACCCGGGCGATTCGGAAAATCCGTAAATGCCCCTGCAGCCTGGATCAAGCGGATTGCAGGGAGAACTGGAGGCTCGCAGGCGCTGCTATCACGAGAAGATCCTGCGCGGGCTGTACGGAAAACATCCTGGGTGGGACGTGGGCACCCCCTCCGGGGCGGGGGATTCCTTTTGTGCGCGGCTACAGTACCAGAAGCCGTCCATGCCTTCTTGCGAGGACGTGACCCGGTACCCGGTCATATCGAAAAGTTCCGATGAACCGATCTTCTATCGGCTGGCGCGCTTGCAGGTGGTTGCCAGCCAGCCCGAGCGACAGGCCGAGGTCTTCGGCTGGGTGACACCTTCCAGGAAGGACCTTGCGGGTCAGCAAGCCTTCGAGATCGCCAAGGCGCGGTACTGGGTCGGCCCGGACGTGAACACGCCGGTGCCAGTCGCCACCTTCGCCGAATCCCTTGAAGAGCTTTACATGCTCCAGGATACGGCCGACTTCCATGCCAATTACCTGCTGCGCCTGGTCTATCTCTATGGCGAGATGCCACCTCACCTGCGCACTTCGCGCTCCTCGTGGCGCAGCGCGGGGCATTTCGAGCGGGACGTGAATTTTTCGGCGCAGGCTGAAGGCGACATTCGGCGCAACCTGCTGGCGTTTAAGTACTGGCTGGACGAGCCCTTCTATGCCGATGCGGACGACGACGCCGCCAAAGGCCTGCGCAGATGGCGCGCCAATCGAGACACCCAGAAGAGTCGTCAAGGCAACCCCGGGGCCGGCGCAGCCAACTCTGACGACGACAAGTACAAGTACGAAATGACCTTCTGGTCGGAGAATCACCAGATCCTCTTCGCGACTGCGGAATACCTGGCCGGGCAACTCATGCCGGAGACCATCTTCAAGGTCGGGAACCATTTCCGCGTCAGGGATCAAGGCAAGACCAGGCCCACGGATCTCCTCGGCAGACAGCGCATGGATCGTGCCAGACCCCGTCTTCTGCGCTGGCTGCACGACCGACTGCGTTTCGGCTTCAGCGAGTGGAATTCTCCCGGATACTACGACGAGGATTTCACCGCGCTCTTCAACCTGGCCGACTTTTGCTTGGACGACGAGGTTCAAACGCTGGCGTGCATGGTGCTGGATCTGATGATTTTTGATCTGGCTCGCTTTAGTGTGGATGGCAGCTTCGGCGTCACGGCGGGGCGCGCCTATTTCGAGCACAAGAACTGCGGCTACGAGCAGGCAGTGGGCGACCTGATCGAGGTCCTCTTCGGCACGCGTGATGGCTTGATCGTCGATCGCGGTTCCACCGCCGCCGGCTCGCTGGTCACCTCGCGGCGCTATCGCGTGCCGGATGTGCTTATCGCCATTGGGCAGGACCGGCCCGCGGGGATGATCGATCGGTCGCGCGTGTCGCTCAATCTCGATGATGCCGCCCGTTACAACATTGGCTTCGAGAGCGATGAGGATGTGCTCTTCTGGTGGAGCCGGGGCGCCTACTTCGTCAAACAGGTTGTCGTGGCAACGCTGGAGCATGCGCGTCGCTACCACCTGATGAAGACCAGCCCCTTCTCCGACGTGCTTCCGAAGATCGTCACGGTCGCCTCGATCCTGTCCAACACCCCCTCATTAAATCCGCTGAAGGACGCCGAGATCGTTGTTCGCGACATCTCCGGAGCGCCTGTTCCCTCGCAAGATCTGGAAAGGGTGGCGGATGCCGCCTCGGTGATGACCGAAGGACCGACGCTGACGCGCGCCAACCTGTACACCTTTCGCTCGGCCAACGCGATGCTCTCCAGCGTCCAGAAGATGCACGCCGGGCAGATCAGCTTCCAGGTTCAGGCCTGTCAGGCCACTCTCAGCCTGGAGGCGACGGTGTGGACCACTTATCCGGCCGCGGATGACAAGTTGGGACTCAGCGGGAGCCACGATGGTCCCAATTGGTGGACCGGCAGCGCCACCGCCCCGCGGGTGGTGCAGATGAAGAATGCCGCGATCATTGCCTACAAGCCCAAGGAACTGCAGGCTTTGCTCTTCGGTCACCGAACGCACGCATGGTTTCCGCGGGCAGCCTTTGACCAGGGCTCAGTGATCCAGCGCGGGGCGAACTGCAATGTCGACGAAGGGCTGTGGACGTTCGGCAAAGTGGGGGATGGCTATGTCGGTCTGTTTTCCGCTCAGCGCCCCGAATGGACCACATCCGGTTCATACGCCGGCCAGGAACTCATCGCGCCGGGGCTGCGCAACGTGTTCATCCTCCAGGTCGGCGGCCGCAACGAGTTCGGAAGCTACGAGAACTTCATGACCCGGGTGAGCGGAGCGCGCATCCACGTCGGCGGGCTGCCTCCAGTCACGGCCGGAGAAGTCGCCGGAGGGGCCGCGGGGGCCGTCGGCGGGGCGGCCGCCGGTGCCGTGGCGGGGGGCGCCGTCGCAGGACCCGTCGGGGCAGTGGTCGGCGCCATCGGAGGAGCCATCTTCGGAGGTTTCGAAGGGGCAAAACACACGGTCCAGGATTTCGAGTGCAGCTACGACATACCGGGTGGGAATTGAACTCGAGCTGCACTATGACGGGGACCAGGTCCGATATGCCGGCAGGCAGTTCTCGGACGACGGATTCCCGCGGTTCGAAAGCGACTACATCAAGTGCGGTCGGGTGGAATGGGGCCAGGCCTTCTACACCATCAAGCACTCGAGATACTCGCTCACGCACGATTTTCGCGTCCTCGACGACGCCGGCAAGACCGGTTCGAAGGTGCTCCGTGTGCTGGACGGCAGCGCAACCGAAGAGTTCGATTGCTCCACCGGGCCGCGGCCTTTCTACGTCGTTGGGCACAACCCGAACAAGATCTCCGACATCGTTGCGGCGCTTGATGCGGGCGCCAATGCCGTCGAGCCTGATGTGAACGTGTACGAGGATCACCAAGATCAGATTTGCATCAGCGAGACCGGCTCGCTCGACACCGACGAAGGCGGCGATGAAGATGCGCCCGCGCTCGGTGAGTTCCTGGACCAGCTCCACCAAGTCGCGCTTCAGCGCCCCGAATTGGCCTTGGTCGTCTTCGACTGCAAGCCCAAGGTCTCGACCCCCGAACTCGGCGCCAGGCTGCTCGCAGAGATCCGCAAGCGCCTGACGTTCGATACCGAACTGCACATCATCATCTCGGTCAGCAGCCTTGACCATAAAGCCATCTTCGACAGGATCAAGGACGGACTGGGGCCACGCGAAGGCGTCATGGTCGACGAGGAGAACGATCCCGTCGCGGTTTCGGACTTCTTCACGCAGGCTGGCGTGGCCAACCAGTGCTATGGCAACGGTGTTGCAGCCGAATTCTCAGCGCCGACCTTGAGTCCCCATGTTCGCCCTTCGATGGAACAGGCCTGTGAGACGCGCGCCTCCGCCGGCCGCATCAAGTTCATCTATGTCTGGACCGTGCGCGACCCAGACAAGATGCGCGAGTACATCCGCATCGGCGTCGACGGCATCATCGGCGGGTCGTCGCCGGCCACCTTCGACGCTTCGACCGTCGCCAAACTGCGCGCTCTGAGCGAGGAGGATGAATTTGCCCCGCTCATCCGTCTCGCGAACTCGGGCAGACAACCCGTTCACGCCACCGAATGCGAACTACGGGCTCGTGGTCCACACAGGCGACCGATTCAATGCCGGCACGGACGCCACGATCACCTTCACTCTCACGGGCGCGCTGGGATCGGCCATCAAGGTTGTCGACGCCTCGCTGATCGGATCCATTTTTGGTAAGACATCCGGAAGGATGGAACGCGATGCCTGGGACCACATCACGATCCAAGGGCCGGATCTCGGCGAACTGAAATCGATCACGGTGCAGCGTGATGACGAAGGCAACGCGCCCGACTGGTTTCTGGACCAGGTCCAGGTGCGCAGCAAACGCTACGGTGTGTCGAAGCGGGCCGTATTCAACCGCTGGATCGGGACGCTGCCTTCCACGGAGCGATTGGTTTGAGCAACCAAGGGTCGGCTCGTGGCGTAGTTCGAACCTTAGAGCGGAGGCGCTTGCGCGACGCGCTACTGTTTACATGCCCTGATATTTGCTAGCAGGCTCCCGCATCTGCGAGACGCGCTGCGGTCGCCTCATCATCATCGGGCAATATGCCCCAGATGGACATGCCCCAGATGGACCCCGCGCTCTATCTCGGTCAGAGAGACCTGTCATGATAGGCGAGGCCAGTGTGCGCATCGGTGCTTCCGACCAAACCGAATTTGTAGGGATTCACCCCAAGCTCGGCCTCCATCTTGAGACCGTTTTTAAGCGCCGAACGTGCGTACTCGAAGGACAATTCAAGCAGATCGGCCAAACGGTCCGCCCGCTTGCTTGCCTCCATATCGATAGACACAGGTCTTTGTCCCTCAGTACCCAACGCCTGGGCAGAGCCGCTTTCGCTGGACAGCATACCACCAAAGCCGACCGTTACCGTTAAGACGGTTCAGCAAAATAGGCCTCAAAGGCCGTCGCTCGTCCCCCTTTTCGCGCCCGCCTACCGTTCCAAGTGTAGGTTCGACACGAGTCAGGTGAACGACCCGTTGGTGGTGGGTTCGGTTCGGGTCAAAACCCGAAAGTCTCAAAGTGAGCATATGTTTTCCGCTCTAGCCCAATAACCGGACTCTGTCGAAGTCGGCCGGCACTTCCGGGTCGGGTAGAGTCGAGATGTGGCGCGGTGGCGGTAGGCTGAGCATATCTGTTTGCCGCCTCTTTCGTCTGGCGGTGCCTTAATGGCTCAGCCGTAACTCCGTTTCCACATCCCGCTCATCGAACCGGACAGGCAGATTTCCCGCATCCGGCTCTCGGACAAGACTTCACGCCTTTGCTTGGCGTGCGACGCCATCTGCAGTTCTTGAACCCGTTGCGGAGTTTATAGGTTGCCCAATCTCCCAGGTCCCTCGCCACGTATTGCGTCTGTCTTGAACTGAGGTCCCTTCCCTCCACTGGCATTACCCAGCTTCCGCGGTACTACGAACCCCTCCGCCACCCCAGGGCGCCCGGCCTGTCCCTCACGGGCGTCCGGTTGGTCGTCCCTCCGACCACGCTAATGGGGCTTCCCGTGTTGCGTGCGCTTTCCTTGTGTACATGCTGTCGCCACTACCCCGGCACAGCGACTGGAGGTCTTGCTTCGCTCATTCCGCCCCAGTCGTATCAGCCTTCCCTGATATGGCCGTCAGGTCGGCCCGTGCATTGTCCTTTTCGAGGCTTGCTCAGCGTTCACTCGCGTTACGGCCTGCACACTCGCGCGGTCACCGTATATCGTGACCCGCTATCCGAAGGCTTCAGCCACTTCGTTACCTCCATAGCTGCTCCGGTTGCTTCCGGCTGGAGCGGTTGCCGGGTGGGACTTGCACCCACTGGAAAGCGCCGCCTTTGCACGGCGCACGCCATAAGCGGACACGGACTGGCACGAGCGGGCAGGCCATCAGCATGCGGAAGTCGAGAGCACTGGGGATTATCGAGTCCCAATAGCGAGTCCGCATCCGCTATCCCCTTCGCTTGACATCAACCGAACCAGTGGGGGTCTCATACACGATCCGGCCACCAACCATCGTCATTAGCGATCTGATGTCGCGAATGCCGATTTCCTCCACAGTAAGCGGATTTGCGCTGAGGACCGTCAAGTCCGCAAGCTTACCCGGCTCCAGCGAGCCCTTTCGGTCCTCGTCGAACGTCAAGAACGCGTTGTTGTGTGTCGCGCAACGCAATGCTTGAACGCGCGTTAGCGCCTGCTCGGGTGATACAGGTTCATTGGTGCGATCCCGGCGGGCAATCGATTGCCAAACTGGCCAGAACATCGAGATTGGCACATTGTCGGTCACCAGGCCCACGTTGACACCGGCATCGAGCAGATCGCGCAATGGCGTGTTCTCGCCCTGTCGGTCTGGTGGCAGCCTTCCCTGGGTGGCGCGGCCCTCCTTGTAGATGAACTCATTGGTGTGCGTCGTCACCAGTAGCCCCATGTGCACGATTCTTTCGATGTCCTTCGGAGACAACAGGCTAACGTGGCCGATGATCCATCGGCGCCCTTTCAGGGGCACCTCGCGGTCGACCTCGGACAGTAAGTCGATCAGCCCTGGCGAAATATTGGCGTTACAGATCGCCCGAATATCGTTTGCGGCCAGGTGCAACAACAGTTCCTTGACGCGCTCGCGTGGCAATCCGGTGTCGTAGTTGAAACCCGCCCAACCAGTATAGGGCGACGCGCCGGCGCGCAGATCGTCGGAGCGGCGGTTGCCGATATTGATGTAGACGCCTGCCAGTTTAAGCCAATCGTCACCGAAGGCAGGCTCACCGAGCCAGCCTGCCCAGGCCTCGATGAACGGGCCGAGCGGCGCACCAGCCATGACCTTCCAATTAGGGCTGAACACCAACGCTGACCGCATCGTCAGCCTGCCATCGCGGTACGCGTCCTTGTAGGCGCGAATCACCTCATTGGCGACGCCGTGCTCCTCGAATACGCTGGTGGTACCGCAGGCGTGATAAGCCTGCATCGAGACCCGCAATGCCCTAGCTCGATCCGCGCGAGTAAATCCGAACGATTGCCGAAACCAGATCAGCTCGGCCAACGGCTGCATCTCGTTTTCGATGAACACGCCCGTCGGATTCCCGGCGCCGTCCTTCTCGATCGTCAGCGATTCCACCGGCGAGACCGTGTCCCGCGTGATCCCGGCGCGCCGGAGCGCCTCGGAGTTGGCGATCGACACGAGTGGCAGGCTGTGACGCCAGAAACCCCAGATGGAGCGGATGAATACCGGATTTTCGGGCGCGGCGGCGTCGAGTTCTTGTCGGGTTGGCCATCGTTTCTCGGCCAGGATGTCCGGCACATCAAAATAGTACGGGGGATCGCCGATCGGCATGGTCACAATCCACTCGCCCCGTGGCTTCGCGCTCGCGAGTTCAGCGATACGGTTCTGGATATCGCGGATCGAGCGTACCGGCCCCAGCGCCGGATAGATGCCTTTGAGACCCTCGCGATCCATGTGCGCGTGACCATCAATCATTCCGGGCATGACGCTCCTGCCCTCGAGGTCGAGCACCTCGGTATTCTGCGCGGTGTAAGCTGCCATCGAGGCGTCCGAACCGACCGCGAGAATCCGGTCGCCTGCGATCGCGACCGCTTGCACGATGCTGAAGTTGCGATCAATCGTAATGATCTTTGCGTTCTTAAGGACCAAATCGGCGGGCCGCACAGCCGGATCGGCCGCGACGGTCTGAGTTTGCGCTGACGTGGGTGTGTTTGCAGCGAATCCAGTCGCTATGGCCGTGCTGGCCACGCCCGCTTGTCTAAGGAACGCTCGACGGGGGATCATGCTGCTCATGGGCTTTACCACCACTGTTCTCATTTCAGCGGGATGGGTGACGGCAAATGCGGCACCGGAGAATATCATGGCCCGAAGGGAGAATCCGGCCTGTGCCCCGGTCGCAATGTCTCTTCTGGGTCAAAACCCGTAATCCTCTGACCGAGCAGAAGTTTTCCGCTCTGCCCCCAAAACCGGACTCTTTTGCCGTCGACTGGCACTTCCGAGTCGGGCCAGCAAGAGACTCTTGCACCGCAACAAACGGCACGGTTATTCGATGACCTCGTCGGCGCGGCCGAGCATTGTGAGCGGGAAGGTGATGCCGAGCGCCCCTGCGGTCTTGAGATTGATGATCAGCTCAACCTTGGTGGATTGCTGCACTGGCAGGTCAGCCGGCTTCTCACCTTTGAGAATGCGCCCCGCATAGGTGCCAGCGATGCGCCATGCGTCGGCTGGATCTGTTCCATAGGAAAAAAGGCCACCGGCTTCGACCGAGCTGCGGACGTGATAAATCGCAGGCATCCTGTAGCGGGCCGCTAGCGGCGGGATTATTTTCGAACCATAAACGGCAAACAGGAGGTCGTTGCCAGCGTCAAGCGCGCCGATCTTCTGCTCGGTCAGCATGGCGATAGCGGGCTCGATTTCCTCCGGGGTGGTCGCATTGGCAAATAGCACCCGCACGCCGAGAATACGCCCCGCTTTTTCCAAAGCTTCCTTGCGCACCATGGTGGCCGCGGCAGTCGGATTGTCGAGATACCCGATCAAACTTGCGGCCGGTACCAATTCGTGCAGCAGCTCAAGACGCTTTGTGATCAGCTCTTCCGTTAGGAAGGATGCGCCGGTGATGTTGCCGCCAGGATGATCGAGGCTAGCGACGAGACCGTTGCGCACGGGGTCGCCACCATTCGCAAAGACGATGGGAATTGTTGGTGTCGCCGCCTTGGCGGCCCGCGCCGGCTCGCCGCCGCTAACAGCGACGATCACGTCCACCCGGCGATTGACCAGATCGGCAGCGAGCCTGGGCAAACGATCATACTGTGTCTCCGCATAGCGATATAAGATTTCGATGTTTCGTCCCTCGACGAAGCCCTGGTCACTCAAGCCCTTGCGGAATGCAGCCGGGAGGCTCGTGGGTTCGTCCTGGCCCGCGCCGTCTAGAAAACCGACCAGCGGCAGCCTACGCTGCTGCGCTTGCGCCCTTACCGGCAACGCCGCCACGCTGCCCGTTAGACCCACGATAAACTCGCGCCGTCGCATGGGCAGCCCTCCAAGGCAACGCAGCCTACCACATCCTCAATCACGGGGTGTGTTGTGCAACACAGCAAAAGTCGGCCGCCGATGTCGGCTTGGGGTCAAAATGCGACCTCGTAGAATGTCGCCGACACGTCGGCTTTGGGGCCACAACCCGACTGTCGCGCTGCAGCAAACGCCAGATCATGCTGCGCACGCCGGTCACGTTACCGCCCTGATGATTGAAGCTCGCGACCAAGCGATTTTTGACCGAGTTGCCGCCAATGATGAAAACCATCGGGATGCTGGTGGTCGCAGCCTCGACGGCAAGCACTGCCGCCGTGCTGTACAACCCTGCGATCGCTTTGACTTTCTTCACAAGGTCGCAGTCTAGACCGCCTTGATCAACTCAACCTATGGCGCTGATCGCCGACTTTAGCTTCGAGGCGTCGATGGTGCCAAGCGCGAGGCGCCGGTCCGCAGATAGGCCTCGAATTCCCTGGCCGGTAGCGGCTTGAGCGACCAGCCGGCCCCGGTGCTGCGGGAGGATCGAACTCCTTGATCGCCTCCTCGATGGCGGTCTTCTCGTCCGGCGCGTACACGGTCCCGACCTGGCGGCCGGCGCACCGCCTTGCGGTTTGTTCCGGTTTCCCGATCTGTTCCCTTCAACTGGATGGGTGCTGGCCGGGTTTGACCCCCACTGGCCGGATTTGGAACAGCCAGTGGCCGGATTTGAAATCTGCTGATATAGTGGCTTCAGTGTAGCGCTGGGGCGTACCGTTCCGCTCACGCCGTATCTTAGTGATGGCGTCTTTGACCCGGAGGCGATTGAGGCCATGACGGCCGCCTTCGAGAAGGTACGCGAATCTCTAAAGCTTGCCGACCGGAGCGACCCCCTCGTCGAGATTGTCGCTGTCGCGGTGATCGAGGTTGCCAGCACCGGCGAGCGCGACCCACCTCGGATTCACAATGCCGTATTGCTGAAGCTTCAATCAGATCGGCGAAGCGCGTAGGCCGCCTCAGTTGGCGGCCTCTTGCTTTAGCGCTCGCCGAGAGTGCGCCTTACCGTCCCTAGTCTGTGAATGATATTGGCAATTTCACGGGGTGTTGCCTTCAACGTTCCACGAAAAATAGCAAATAGTTGCCGCAGGTACATGCCCTTCCGGTGCTGATAGTAGGCCTTCATGGTGAGCCTCCTTTGCAAGGAGCCGACACGTTTATCTGAGTTGCACAACCCGGCCACTCGCTATTTGAAATCTGGCCACCATTTAGGGGGTGCCCAATCCAGGGCAATTGAAAGGAGGTCAAAATGAAGCTTAAGCTTCGTCTGACCCCGACCGGAAAACCCGCAGGGTAAAACCATAGGCCGCCGGGCTCTGACAGGAGGGCAATGGCTGCGAAACAATATGGGATAACGCTACAGCCGCAGCATTAGGCGGTGCGGATGGTATCCGCAGGGAAATTGCGAGGTGCCCCTGATCAGCCCTCGCACCCTTACATTCCATCCATTGCCCAAGGAACTGCCGCTGCCGACCCGGATCGGTCGTGGTTGGCGGCGGGGTGTTAAGCGCCACATGCTGCGGTTCCGGGAGGAGCCATAATGGACGCACCCGACCATCTCACTACCGCGCTGTACTTCTCCGAGCGCGCCAAGCGCACCCCCGATGAGGGCGAACGGGCGCGGCTGACGGCTGTTGCCGCAAAGTATCGCGAGATGGCGATTGTGGAGGCGATACCGTTCATGATGGCGATGCCGAAGCGCCCGGCGGCGCGCGGGACAGAAGACGGCTTAGATGTGGCCGACATGAAGAAGCCCCGCCGAGGTTGGCCCATGGCGGGGCTTTTGGGGTAACCCAGAGATGGCGCAGCTGTGTGGCAGCCGCGCAGGCGCAATATCTCACACTGGAAAGATGGCCGCCAAGGCTCAGCTGGTGCGGCCTTTGAGCGCAAGGTGTTCACCCGATACGCCATCGCCGGTGCGCGCGTTAAAGTTAAAAGCGGATCGCTCCGGACAGCGGCTACGTATGACCTAAAATGTGGGGGCCTCTCGTAAATGGGAGGTGCGGTCCCGGCCATCACAAGTCTCTTGTGGGGAAAATGGTCGGGACCGGCCCCTCGAGGCTCGTAAAGGAAGCCCCGTCGGGAGAGTGCCGTCGCTCAGCGAGGCTTCCAGACGGGAAGCTTGGAGGCCTTGAGGGAGATTGAAGCTTCGCCGTCCGTAGACAAAGTAGACCTCCCGGCACGATCAATTTTGACAAATATCAATCATTCGTCGCCATCGGGTGCGTTGCGGCAAACGGATCGGCCAGCCTACTCCAAATCGCAGGGCCAATAGCGGCCCCGATCAGGAGAACAACCCATGAGCAATGGTACCCAAGGTGATGAGTGGTTTATTTGCCCCAAGTGCGGTGCGCCCTATCGCGCCACGCACGAACAGTACCCCACTCGGCAAACTGGCCGTTTTGAGTGCATCGACTGCCATGCGGTTGTGCACGAGTGGAACGGCGACCGAAGCTATCTCGATTGGAAAATGATTCGGATGAGGCCGCCGATCTGGGGAAGTAAGCTTTAAAGCCCGGCGGAAATCTGCTGGACAGTCGAAGGATTGCCCCCAAACCGCTCAGCGATCTTGAGCATCCCCAGGCCTTCCAGGCGCAAGGCCTGGCGGCCCGTCAAAGCCAGCAGAGTACCTGTTGCCGATGATCCGGAGGCCGGCGATGTTCGGCTGATCCGCGAGCCTGGAGAACATTTTTTGCGACATTCCGAGGCTCGCCTCGCTCCATGCCTTCCCAGTCCATAGCAAGCTCTCCATGCCGCGCTGCAACAATCTCCGAATGTTGTTGTTGTTTGATTTCAATCATATCTACTTGCTCTTCGCGCTACGCTACGGTATTAGGGACGCGCGGTTGTTATTGTAAAGAGTGCGTGCGATGCCAGTTCGCAAATGCCCTGTGCTGATCGAGACCCACCGAGGCCGTAGCCCAACGGGTTTCTCGGCCGTGCCCTCCGCCCAACCAGTCGAGATCTCGCTCGCCCTCCGAGAAATGGGCTGGAAGGCCTACCGGGTGCGGTTTGATCCGACAGCAGTCGTATGGGTCGCAAGCGTGATCGACTGGGGCATAGCAGCCTGATCCGGTGGCACTGGGGGCCGATTCCGCAGTCATCAACGGCGAGGCGGTCTATTGCGATGATGCCGGGATCTCGGTCTTCGAGAGAGGGCCACTGACACCTCGATCGCCTGCGCCCCTCGATTCTGATAACGCTCGGCAACATGCGAACGCAGGGCGTCCGCTCGCTCTCCGGATGCTGTTGGGTCTGCCATCATGAAGCAGGGTGCTGGCCGCCGACCGCGCGTAGCGTTGGCCATCGGCGACCCGTTGGCCCCTTCGCGTGCGCGGTAAAGTAGTATAGCATCGCTCTCGCGCAAGTTCGCGCGCATTTGGGGGCGATCATGAAACTTCCTCGCCGTCGATTTCTGCATCTGGCAGCGGGCGCCGCCGCACTGCCGGCTGTGTCGCGGATCGCATGGGCGCAATCCTATCCGTCACGGCCAGTGCGTTTAATTGTGGGCTTTGTCGCCGGGGGCGTAACTGACATTTTTGCGCGGCTCATCGGCCAATTGCTATCAGAACGTCTCGGCCGACCATTTATTATCGAAAATCGGCCAGGGGCCGGTAGCAATCTGGCCGCAGAGGTGGCCGCGAAGGCGGCTCCTGATGGCTATACGCTCGTACAGATCACTAATGCAAACGCGATCAATGCAACGCTTTACGACAATCCTAATTTCGATCTTATCCACGATATCGCGGCGGTGGCTAGTATCGCCACCGGCCTCGGCGTGATGGAAGTGAGCCCGGTATTTCCGGCCAAAACCGTTCCTGAATTTATCGCCTACGCCAAGGCCAATCCCGGAAAGATAAGCATGGCGTCGGCTGGTGCCGGCAGTTCGCAACATATCTACGGCGAGTTGTTCAAGAATATGACAGGCATTAGCATGGTGCACGTGCCTTATCGTGGCGCCGCGCTTGCGCTGCCCGATCTGCTCTCTGGTCAGGTTCAGGTGATGTTCAACTCTCTGGCGACATCAATAGAGCATATCAAGGCGGGCAAGCTTCGCGCACTCGCGGTGACCTCCACCACGCGTTCGGAGTTGCTGCCCGACATCCCGACAATTGGCGAATTTGTGCCGGGCTACGAGGCGACCGCTTGGCAGGGGGTTGGTGCGCCAAAGAACACACCGACTGAGATCGTTGACAGGCTCAACAAGGAAATTAACGCTGGCCTCGCGGACCCAAAATTGGAGGCCCGAATCGCCGACCTTGGCTACAGCGTGTTCGCAAGCTCGTCCGCCGACTTCGGAAAATTCATCTCGGCAGACACCGAGAAGTGGGCCAAGGTGATCCGCACCGCGAACATCAAACCGGAATGATCCGCGCAATCCCAGCCGGATATTCCGTAACTCCCGATACGCGAATCCCAATGTCACAGTCCAGTGAGCCGCCCGAGCGGCTAACCTACCCAAAGCGCGGGACCGCCGTAGCACGCGCGGACCTGATCGAAGCTGTCTACCGGAAGGTCGGTCTCTCGCGCCAGGACGCGGCTCGGCTCGTGGAACTCGTGTTGAAGGAGATCACCGACTGCCTGGTGAGCGGTGAGACCGTGAAGCTCGCGTCGTTCGGATCATTCATCGTCCGCAGCAAGAGAGCGCGCACGGGACGCAATCCGAAGACCGGCGTTGAAGTAGCAATACCGGCACAGCGGGTCATGGTGTTCAAGCCGTCGGACACCCTGAAAAAGCGCATGGCCGCGGGAGGAGCGGACCACTAGCGCGGCTCGGTCAGTAGTGGAGGAATAAGGCCGTCACCTTGGGGCTTCTGTGTTTTCGACGTCGGTGGCCGCGAAGGTGACGACGGTTTTCTTCCATAGTTTGTTGTAAGGTAATCGGAAATAATCTTGGCGTCGGCCTTCCCAATCGGAGCGCCGTACACGCTAATCATCTTCGTGACTTCGGCCTCCCATGCTGTTGCGTCCAAGAAAGGGGAGTCCATCGGCACATAGTCCAGGCTATGGCAGCCACCGCAATTCGCTTCAACTTTATCGAGACCCTTGCCAAGTCGGAGATGGACAATCTTCTCTACGGCCTGGGAAGGGGTTGCCAGGGTGACCGCGGTTACCGCAGCCAAGATTGGGCGCACAATCTCACTCGCTCGGTATGGGGCTTCGCAATCCATCGACAAATTACCACCTCCCGGCACGGTCAAATATTGATAAATGTCAAGTGTTTCGCCCAGGCCTCGGCGAAATGCAGACAATGCGAGTGCGTAGCCTTCCGGCGGTGCCGCGTTGAGGAACCCGATCACCGGCAGCGCCGACCACCGCGCCTCGCCGCGATCGGCCAAGCTGCGGAGGCCTTCCGAGAAGCGCTATGAATCGCGGCCCCTCATTCGATCACCTGGTCGGCGCGAGCGAGCACCTCGAGGCAAATAGGCACTTGTTTCTTGACAGCCAAGGCGCATTGCATTGAGTTGCCGACAGAAGCAGGAGATGACCACGTAATGGGCAGAGCAAAGAAATCTAAGGCTATGGTGAGCGGTGCGCGCATGGATGGCCCGCAGCGCAACGATGAAGCCGTCGCCCACAATCTTCGGCGGTTCCGCATCGCGCGTGGACTAAGCCAGACGGAACTCGGAAATTCCGTGGGCGCAACCTTTCAACAAATACAAAAATACGAGAAGGCAACGAACGCTGTCGCGCCAGGCCGGCTCAGGCAGATGTGCAAGATTCTCGGAGTTACGCCGGCCACGATGTTCGGGAGCCAGCCCGAGGTGGATGGTGAGCCGATTCCGGAGATGTCGCCGTGGTCCTACCGGACTCTGGTCGCACTGAACAAGATCAGGAGCGAACGTGTCAGGCGGTCTATCGGCGCTCTTATTGAGGAGATGGCGGGTAGCCAATAGGTGGCCGGACTATCAGGGCTTCAAAGCCCCGTGGTCGAGCGGGGGCGATGACGTTATGCGGTGTTACGCGGACCCACATTTGGAATTACAAGTGTGTCCCCGAGGTTCACTCAGCTGGGTCCCGCCGCCGGCGATGACCAGCACGTTATAGGGTTGGTCGTGTCCGCCGAGGGATCACCCAATGACATGAAAAGATCGCCCCTTCACGAAAAGTGAACTCCCCTTCCATGCTTATATTGCCGCTGTTGGGTCCCGCCGCGAAAATGGCGATTTGAGGTGGCCCCGGTTGTCTGAACAGTTTTTCCGCGTCGATAAGTGGAGCGTCTGCCGAGGTTAGGCTGCCGCGCGGAAGGGCAGCGGGGTGGAGTAGGCGTGATCGGGGGTCGTGCCGTCAAGGCTCGAATGCGGCCGGCGCCGATTGTAGAAGTCGAGGTAGCGCCCGATCGACGCGCGGGCCTCGGACGCGGTGTCGTAGGCTCTGAGATACACCTCCTCGTATTTGACGCTGCGCCATAGCCGCTCGACGAAGACGTTGTCGCGCCAGGCGCCCTTGCCGTCCATGCTGACGGCAATCCCGTTTTTGATCAGCACGCCGGTGAATGCCGCACCGGTGAACTGGCTGCCTTGATCCGTGTTGAAGATCTCCGGCTTGCCGTGGCGAGAGAGTGCATTCTCCAGCGTCTCGACGCAGAATGCCGCCTCCATCGTAATCGACACGCTCCACGACAGCACGCGACGGCTGAACCAATCGAGCACGACGGCCAGATAGACGAAGCCGCGCTCCATCGGGATGTAGGTGATGTCCATCGCCCACACCTGGTTCGGCCGCGTGACCTGGACGCCCCGCAGCAGGTACGGGTAGATCTTGTGCCCCGGCTCGGGCTTGGTCGTGCGCGGACGGCGATAGAGCGCTTCTATCCCCATCCGCCGCATCAGCGTCTTCACGTGACGGCGGCCGATCTTGCTCCCCTCGGCGGCCAGCAGGCCTTTCAGCATCCGCGAGCCGGCGAAAGGGAACTCCAGGTGTAGCCGGTCGAGCCGCCGCATGATCGCGAGGTCGGCTTCCGGCACCGGCCGCGGCAAGTAGTAGACGCTGCCACGGCTGATGTTCAGAGCTTTCGCTTGCTGGGTGATCGGCAGATCGTGTGCACGGTCGATCATCGCTTTGCGCTCAGCAGCCCGGCTTTGGTGAGCGCTCCTTCTAAAAAATCATTTTCGAGCGTCAGCTCGCCGATCTTTGCGTGCAGCGACTTCACATCGACGGCAGGCTGCACTGCTCCATTGCCGCCGCCGGCACCGAAAACATCGGCCGCCCCTTCCTGAAGTTGGCTCTTCCACTGCGTGATCTGGTTCGGATGGACGTCGAAATGCTCAGCCAGCTGCGCCAACGTCATCTCGCCCTTGACGGCGGCGAGCGCCACCTTCGCCTTGAATGCCGGTGTGTGGTTCCGGCGAGGTCGTCTGCTCATGGTCTCTCCTGATTCGTGGGCACAGCGTGCCCCTTGTCAGGCAGAAACTCCACCTATCGTCCTGTGCAGATTTCCGGAGCCGGCTCTATTGCGCGCTCAAGCTCCGTGGCGCTCTGAAATGCTGTTACAGTCGCTTCAATGCCCAATGCCGCTGCAGCCTCCTTGATATAGCCGATATAGCTCGAGCCGGCAGCCTCCGGCTCGGCAGGGTCTGGACTGTAAATGAGCGCAACCCTGGTAACGCGAGGAGCGGATTCTTTGAGCAACTCCACCCATTTTCCCGCTATCGAAGGATAGATGAATGGGAACCCGGTAATATTGCCTTCTGGACGTGCGACATTTACGTCGGCAACAGCATTGCTGGGGCCGGTGAAGACAATCGGAATAGTCCGCGTTTGTCGCCGTACCGCCCTCGTCGGCGTTCCGGTGCTGACGTGGATCACATCTGGCCCCAGTCTCACCAACTCCGCCGCAGCGGCCTGGCTTTGGTCGGAGTTCGCGGCGAATCGGAGGTCGGTGCGCAGATTGCGGCCTTCGATCCAGCCAAGTTTCGCAAGTTCCTCCTTGAAGACGGCCGCGTAGCGCTGCGATCGAGGGTCGTTTGCTCCCCCACCAATCAGCATTGCGACACGCCGCACCCGTTCGGTCTGTGCGCGTGCCGCGAGCGGCCAAGCTGCTGCCGAGGCCCAGAGAACTGAGATGAACTCCCGCCGCCTTATCATTCGACTACCTCGTCGGTACGAGCGAGGCGCCGCCTGAGAATCGCAGACGGCTTGAACACCATCACCCTGCGCGGCCTGATCGGCACTTCTTCTCCAGTCTTCGGATTTCGGCCCATCCGCGCTCCCTTGCCCCGCACCACGAAAGAGCCAAACGAGGACAGCTTCACCGTCTCGCCACGCTCAAGACGATCGGTGATTTCCTTGAACACAACCTCTACTAATTTTGCCGACTCCGACCGCGATAAACCGACCTTCCGGTGGACCGCGTCACACAAATCAACGCGGGTTACGGTTCTTGTCGACGTTCCCCCATTGCCGCTCATTCGATTACCTCGTCGGCAAGGGCGAGTAGAGACGGAGGTACGCTAAGGCCAAGCATTTTGGCAGTCTTGAGATTGATGGCCAACTCGAACTTATTTGCGCGTTCGACCGGCAGGTCCCTCACCTGCGTGCCGCGCAGTATGCGATCAACGTAGCCCGCCGCCTGTCGGAACTGAGCGGGAAAGTCGATGCCATACGACATGAGGCCGCCGCCGGCGGCGATATTCCGAACTCCATATATTGCGGGCAGGCGGTGGCGAGCAGCAATCTCGAAGATCAGTTCGCGATGAAAATCCGTGAAGGTGTCTATCGGCAGGATAAGTCCGCCTCCTGGCTCACGGGCTAACATCGTCATGACTAATTCGATATCCGAGGGCTCCTGAACCGGGGCTCTGACCACCTCAACCGCAAACTGTTGAGCAACTGCCTCCGCCGAACGGGAGAACAGTACGGCATCAGGAGTCGTTCGCGAGTTGAAAATTACTGCAATGCGTGTGACCTGCGGCGCGATCTCTTTCAGCAACTCCAGCCACTTCGCTCCTACACTCGGTTCCAAACCCGTGAAGCCGGTCATGTTCCTACCGGGATGCGCCAGGTTTTCGGCAAAACCGTAAAAGACCGGTTCGTTGACCTCCATGAACACGACGGGGACCGTGAGGGCTGCGCGCCGCAACTCCCCCAACCCCTGCCCGCCATCGGTTACGATCACGTCTGGCGTCAAACTCAGTAGTTCCGAAGCAGCCGCCCGCGCGAGATCAACTTTGCCGCCAGTCCAGCGATAATCGATGCGCACATTGCGGCGCTCCGCCCAACCTGACTTTTGAAGTTCTTGCTCAAATGCCCTGATGCCGGCCCGTGCCCCCGGATCGCCTTCGGTATCCGGCATTAGAACGCCGATCCGCCTCATCCCGTCGGGCGCCTGCGCTCGGGCCACCATCGGCCAAGACGCCATCGCGCCTCCGAGAAGGGTGATAAACTCTCGCCGACGCAAGATCGCCTCCCAGCCTGGGGACTGGGTTAAAAAGTAGCACATCTCAACCCGCGGGTGTGACAAGACATGGAGACCCTTTGCCGGCCGACGTGCGTCTTGCCATTTCCAGCGGGCCGTCCAAGTGGCCGGACGCCATCGCACCGTGTATCCGACCCTCGTCTCCAAGCCTCCCGAGGGGCCGCAGTTACCGATGGCTACCGGATGATCGCGCGCCGGCGGGACGACAGGGACGCTTCCATGCTGGTGTCTATCTGGATCGGAATCCTCGTAGGCTCGACAATAGGGGCCGGCCCCTGGAACTGCGGCTCGATCTTGAACTCCTCGATGGCCTTGGCGATGGCGGCCTGTTCATCGGTGGCGTAGACGATCCCGATCTTGGCAAGCCCCTTGCCGCGAAGTGGGGTGGGTGCCGGCTGACGCTCCGGATTCTTACGTTTTGTCAGGCAGCCGTCAGACTGCCTCGCCTAAAATGTGGGCGGGGTGGGATTATGCCGGCATATCGGTTCTATTACATAAACTCGGACGGCCATATTGCGGGGCCGCCTCCGGTCGTCGTGTTTGCAGACGATCGCGCGGCCATTAAAGCTGCGGAAGCGCTGCTCGATGACAAGGCCATCGAGGTCTGGGACAGAGATCGCGTCGTCATCCGGCTTGAGCCCAAACGATAGGCCAACTGAGGGGGCTTGGCGCCTAAAAATGCCAGCCCGATTAGGGTGACCAGCCCGTATCCGATTTTGCATAGCTGAGTGTCCTAAGTTCCCGGAACCGCTCATTTTCCGTCGCATTAACCCTACTCCAAACGGAGTCGGTCAATGGCGGTAGGTGCTGTCCCATGTGCGACAAATGCGATGAAGTCGACGCGAAGATCGAGCACTGCCGAAGACTGGCCTTGGGCATTCTCGATCGGCTTACACTTGATGGAATCGCCGCCAGAATAAAGGAGATGGAGGCACAAAAGGTGCAATTCCATCCTGAGCAAAAGGGATAGGCCGCCTCAGTTGGCAGTCTTGTCATAGGATACGGTGCTGGCCGGGTTTGACCCCTACTGGCCGGTTTTGGAACAGACAGTGGCCGGATTTGAAATCTGCTGATATAGTGGCTTCAGTGTAGCGCTGGGGCGTACCGTGCCGCTCACGCCGTATCTTAGTGATGGCGTCTTTGACCCGGAGGCTATTGAGGCCATGACGGCCGCCTTCGAGAAGGTACGCGAATCGCTAAAGCTTGCCGACCGGAGCGACCCCCTCGTCGAGATTGTCGCTATCGCGGTGATCGAGGTTGCCAGCACCGGCGAGCGCGATCCCGATCGGATTCAGGACGCCGTATTGCAAAGATTTCAGTCTGACCGGCGAAGCACGTAGGCCGCCTCAGTTGGCGGCCTCGTCATATGAGCCGGCCGGCCCCTGATCAGCCTCGCCGCTGCGCCATCAGCCGGCCCTGAGGTCCTAGATTGACCAGCCAAGCGTCCTGGTTTGTGGGATCATGCCGCCGCCCTAGCCGGAGGAACACCATGAGAAGTAACAGTCGAGCACGGGCGGTGGCCGCCCTTGAGATCGCGAAAAGGACCACCGTTGAGGAGCACAGAGCAAAAGCAGCCGCGCTTGCGGAAATGTGGATGACGATGGCGGTCTTAGAGGATGCGCTGGCTCTTTGGGCGTGGCAAGCTGAAGGCAACGACTCAATCCATTGAGCGGCTGCCGATGCGCCGCCGCGACCCCCACGATGACCCGCCGCGACGACGACCCCAGCGCTACCGGGGGCCACCGGTCACGCTGGGCCATATCCGCTCGCATGGGGTCCGACGGTTGCTGGTCTATTGCGGCAACGGCTCCCACTGCTACCACAGCGCGATCATCGATGCCGATCGCTGGCCCGACGAAACCGTGCTCCTCGACCTGAACAGGAGATTGGTCTGCACCAAGTGCGGCATCATCGGCGGCCAGGCCCGGCCGAGTTGGGATGATCGAGCGCTGGGGGACAGCCTGACCAGCGCGCAATGGAGATGATCCACAGGTAGGCACGTTCGGCTGCTTCGCGAGCCTGGAGAACAATTTTGCGACATTCCGAGGCTCGCCTCGCTCACGCTTGCCCTCCAGGTACGCGCAGACTTATCAGGGGCGCGCGGTGTTGCGTGATGACGGGTAAGCGCAGTGGTGGACATGAGCCACCTTGGGAAGGTCGTCATCGACTGGCACGGGCACCTCGCGGTCATCCCCCGGCTATTTCACGGGCGCCGACGCTTCACCTCGTACCAAAAACCGAGGCCGTTCCCAAAAATGGTACAAAACTATCTCGATCCTTGTATTTTTTTGTAGGTTGTGGCCTGGCGGCTACACTTCCGAACCTCTCCGGAAAGAGAACACTGCCAGGACGACCTTCTGGCGCAGCTAAACCCCGCGGGCGAGCGCGGGCTCGAGCCAGCGCCCCCTCCAAATCGCCGTACCGGTGCTGCAGGGCTCTACCGTCAGTCCGGCCACTGTTCACGATCGAAGGCTACAAGGATTTCGCGCTGGCGGCGCACGAGGATTTGGTGAGGCAATTGGTAGCGGAGCAGCCGGACATCACGCTGGCCGAACTCGAGGGCCGACTGGCAAAGAAGAAGATCAGGGTCGGAAAGTCGTCGATCTCCCGGTTTCTGCATCATTTGAAGCTGCCCTTTAAAAAAAAGTCTGCGGGCAGCCGAGCAAGATCGCCCAGACGTGGCCGCCGCCCGTAGGGCATTGCAGCGGCGACAAACAGAGCTTGATCCGAGACGGCTGGTATTCATCGATGAAACCAGCGTGTCGACGACGATCACCCGTCTTTATGGGCGGGCGCCGCAGGGTGAACGGCTCGTCCAAAAAGTGCTGCACGGAAGCTGGAATACCGTTACGTTCATCGCAGCATTGCGTCACGACCGCGTTACCGCTCCCTTTGTGCTCGAAGGCGCCATGAATGGCGAGACGTTCAAGGCCTACGTCGAACAATTCCTCGCTCCAACTCTGAAGAGAGGCGATATTGTATTCATGGACAATGCAAGCGTTCACATTGTCGATGGCGTCGAACAGGCAATCGAAGCCCGCGGTGCAATTGCGTTCTACCTTCCGGCATACAGCCCGGACCTGAATCCGATCGAGCAACTGTTTGCCAAGCTCAAGTCCATGCTCCGGAAGATTGCCGCATATTCCCTCAAGCAAGCGGCCTACACCTTCGATAGTCTGTGCGCGGCCATCGCATCTTCTCTGACCAAGATTTCCCGATCCGAATGCGCTGCATACCTCGCCAACTCAGGGTATGGTCAATCTAATCGGGAAACGCTCTAGCGAACGATATTCCGAGCTAGACGCGCACAGAAGCGTTCACGCTCTGAACAAATTGCAGACTTCATGAAGGTCTTTGGCGATGCATACACACAGCATTTCCATTTCGGCGGTCGGTGCAAGAAGGTCGGGCACCATGATGGTCATCATACCCGCGTTGTTCGCAGCGCGAACGCCGTTGTAGGAATCCTCTAACGCCATGCATCGTGTGGGTTCCACACCCAACCGTTCGGCCGCCCTGAAAAACGGGTCGGGATTTGGCTTTCCGCGCGCATAGTCGCCCCGCGCGACGATTGCGTCGAATCGATCGAGTAGGCCATGGGCCGCGAGATGATGTTGCACATCTTCGTGGGACGACGAAGTTGCGATAGCCCGGGGCAATCGGACCGCGTCCAGCGTGTCGAGCAGTTCAACAACCCCCGCCTTTAGCCGGAGTTGCGATGCGGCCATTTCGTAAAATCGTCGTGACGCTGCAGCCCAAAAGCCATCGAAATCGAACCCACTCCCGAAGCGATCGCTGAGCGCCGCGCGAAACGCTTCGGCCGAAAGTCCAATCGTGGTGTGGTGAAATTTGTGGGTAATCTCAAGACCACCATCGGAGGCGGCGGCAATGATCACGTCTCGATAGAGCGGCTCAGTGTCGAAGATCAGCCCGTCCATATCGAAGACAACAGCGTGCGCTTTTCTGGACAGTGTCATTCTTGGCAGCGTACTCGCTGGGAGCAATAAAGGCAATTCACTGAGAGCGGTGGTCGATCACACCACCTTTCAGCGCCTCGGTACGCACCGCTGGTAACCTAAAATCTATCTCGTTCTCTTTGCACCGAAGAGAAGCCGATGACCGCAATTGGCCCAGGCCGTGTAAAAACGCGGATTGTTGGCAGCCTGCTTGCGTGCCCGCTGATGCGGGCGAGATTTGACGGATCGGCGCGGCGGAATTTCTGGAATCGAGCCCCGCGAGCCCTGGTGACGTCCTAGGTCATCTGCACGGGCTGATTTAGGCACGCCAAGGCGCGCCTCAGGCGCGCATGGCGACCATCAATCCGTCAACGCCCAGAATCTGAATGATCCGCTTCATATTGTAGGCCAACACGTGCAGCGCCATTTCGCTCGCCACTTTGGCCAACGTTCTCATCTGGAAGTGCGTGGCACCCATCCACGCCTTGATGGTCCCGAACGGATGCTCCACGGTCTGGCGGCGCACACGCATCTTGTCCGGGTTGCGGTCGAGCCGGTCCTGCACAGTCTCAAGAACGGCCTCGTGCTCCCACCGCGATATCCGTCGCTCCTTGCCGGGCGTGCACTGAGCCTTCAGGGCGCACGTCTCACAAGCTGTTGTCCAGTAGCGGCGGAGCATCTTGCCAGCTTCCTCGGTCGTGAACCGATAGGTCAGCCGCTCGCCGGCCGGACAGCGATAGACATCGTCCTCCGCAACGTAGACGAAGTCCTGCTTGCCGAAACGGCCTGCCGCCTTGGCGGTCGAATTTATCGGCTTCGGTAGTGTGACCGTGATGCCGGCGGTCTCGCAGGCCAGGATGTCCTTGCCGGCGTAATACCCACGATCAGCTACGACATCGAGGGTCTCGGCGCCCATCTCTGTCCGTGCCTGCTCGGCAATATTCGAGAGCTGGCTGCGATCCGTCCCGACGTTGGTCACCTCGTGGGCAACGATGAGATGATGCGTCGTATCCACGGCGCTTTGCACATTGTAGCCGACCATCCCGCTGCCTTTGCCGCTGGTCGCCATCGAGCGCGCATCGGGGTCCGTTAGCGAGATTTGCTTGTCCTGGCTCGCGATCATCCTGGCGTTCAGCGTGTTGAGGCGCTCTATCTCCTCGCGCAGCTTCGCGATCTTCTCCTTGAGCCGCGTGGTCTTGGCCTCCGGCACCGTCGGTCCCTGGCGATCGGCCGTATCGAGCTGCGACAGATAGCGGGCGATGCTCTCGTCGATCTGTTCCAGACGCCGCTTCATTTTGGCTTCGGTGAAGTTCTTGCCGCGGTTGTTCACCGCCTTGAACTTGCTGCCGTCGATGGCCACGCTCGCGTCACCAAGGAGGTCGAGGCGTCGGCATAGCAGAACGAACGCGCGGCAGACTTTGCCGATCGGCTCACCGTAGTCCTTGCGGAAATCCGCAATGGTTTTGAAGTCCGGCATCAGGTGGCCGGTCAACCATACCAACTCGACATTGCGCTGGCACTCCCGCTCAAGCCGTCGGCTCGACTGGACGCGATTGAAATATCCGTAAATGTAAATCTTCAGCAGCGGTCCCGGATGATACGCCGGCCGCCCCGTTGCGAGGGGGGCAACGCCGTCGAAGCCGAGCTTGAGCAGATCCAGCCCATCGACGAAGGCATCGATCGCCCGAACCGGATTGTCCTCGCCCACATAGTCATCCAGCACCGCGGGAAAAAGCGTACTCTGCTGGCGATCCGTACCCTCGACAAAGCGCTTCATCCGATCCCCCGAAAATCGCAAGGAATCATAGACCGCGAATCAATCCAGACAGAGCCTTTTCACACGGCCTGGGCCATAAACGGACATCATCTTCCGTTTCACACGGCCAGGACCCAAAGGCGACATTATTTCGACCCCTTGGGTCGCGGCATGGGGGGCGCGCGTCGCGTAAGATCGCGGTTGGGATAATTGGCTCGAGCGTATATCACAAGCTCTTCGACAAAATGGTGTGCATAGGGAGCCAGAAACCTCTGCGGATTCCAGGCAATCGTGTGCCACCTGCCGATCGGCACCCCGCGATGGACGAGCGGGACGGCATGAACCCTTGCGTGGGAAATCAATACGCCCTGCGGTACCACCGCGATGCCGTCGCCCGCTGCTGCCAGCGAAATGAGCGTCTGCGGAGCGGCACTTTCGAAAGTAATGTTCGGTCTGACACGCGCCGCTTGGCAGGCCGAGTAGAACCATTCCCGTGCGGCAAAGGCTCGAGTAAGTAGCAAGAGCGGGTCGCCGGCAACGTCCACGATATCGAGTAGCGCACGGCGCCTCAATCGATGGCTAGGCGTCATTACTGCCAGCACGTAGATCGGAAAGAGCAGGCGGCTCTCGAAGCGCTCATCGGGTTCCGGGATGGTGGCGAGGTGCACGTCCCCCCGCTCCAGCCGCATCGGCAGTCGAAGTCCGCCGTCCTCGGTGAGTCGGATCTCGACGCCCGGATGGCGCCTCCGATACTGCTTGAGGAAGGGCACCATCATGCTCTCGATAAATTGCGGCATCGCGCCTACCCGGAGCACCCCGGTCTGACCGGACTTGAGGGCGCGCGCGCGCTCGCCGATCGCCTCGGCGTCGATCAGGAGGCGTCGGCTCCGCTGGAGTAGGTCCTCGCCTGCGGACGTCAATTGAACGCGGCGCCGGATCAGATCGAACAGCCGCACACCCAGTGCCGCCTCGAGCGCATGGAGCTGTCGGGAAATGGCGGGCTGGCTTAGGTTGACCCGGCCGGCCGCCCGGCGCAGTCCCCCGGCATCGGCAACGGCGACAAAGGTCTGCAAGTGGCGAAGGTTCATCTCGATGATCCGGAATATGGATCAATAATGAGACCATATATGCATTGGACAAATCAAGTGTCGGCGCGTCTAGTCTTTTTTCAGTCCGCTGAACGAAAGACACGCCGATGCGATGGCAATCTGGAGTGACCCGTCGAACTCTCCTGCCTCGGCTGGATCATGTCCGCATCAAGGGAGAGGAACGATGACAAGCACATCCAGTACTTTCGGGCTTTCGCGCCGCAGCCTTCTAGCCGGCCTGGCGGCTGCGCCAGCCTTGACCGGGGTAGCGGGGCCCCTTGTCGCGCAGACGGCGGCGACCAAGACGGCAGCGCAGGAGGCCCAGGCCGCGCTAAAGGACGCCAACGGGACCAAGCTGGTGCTGCTAGGCACCGGCGGCGGCGTGGGTGGCCTGGGCCCACGACGCGCCCGGAGAATGACTTCGCACGTGATGCTGAGCAATGGCGCCGCCTATGTGCTCGATTGTGGCCTCGGCGTCACTGACCAGTACGCCCTCACCGGCATCCCATTCTCTGCACTGCGTTCGATCTTCATCACCCATCATCACGCCGACCACAATATCGAGTACGGCCCGCTGCTAGTGGTCGGCTGGGTCAATGGCATGCATCTCGACGTGCGCGCCTTCGGGCCGCCGCCGCTCAAACAGATGACCGAGGATTTCATACGCGCCTACAAGACGACAGTCGATTTCTGGGCTGAGGATTTCAAGATGAAGCCACTGGTTGCGGTCGAGGTGAAGGAGGTGCCGGCGGCTGGAGCGGTGATGCAGGATGACAACGTCAGGGTCTCCGCTATCATCGTCGAGCATCCGCCGGTGAAACCAGCGCTGGGCTACCGTTTCGATTTCAAGGACCGCTCGATAGCATTCTCCGGCGATACCGCGCCGTTCGAAGCGGTGGCGAAAATGGCCAAGGGCGCCGATGTCCTGGTGCACGAGGCGATGTATGTGCCGGCGTTGGAGAGCTATACCCGCGACGAGATCGCCAAAGGCCGGCCGGTCAAGTTTGAAGATGTGATGGCGCACATGAAGGCCGACCACACGCCGGCCGAGGATGTCGGCCGTATCGCACGGGAGGCGGGGGTCAAGACCCTCGTACTGTCGCATCTAGTCCCGGCCACCGACGGCATCACGGACGATACGTGGCGGGCGGCGGCGGCGAGGTATTTCAAGGGCAACATCATCGTCGGAAAGGATTTGATGGTCCTGTGAAATGGCGTGGGCGCATTCGCCTTCGGGTCAAAACCCGAAATACTCGAAAAGAGCAAATGATGTGTCCGCTCTTCCTCGAAAGCGGACATCATAACGACCGACAGCCACTGTAGGGGATCACCTGTCGGTGAACCAATCAGTAGATGATTCTTGCTGGTGCAAAGGATATCGCGGTCCTTGTATTCTTTTCAAGCGCGTCGTTCCAGTAGCGGCCGCGGCTGGCCAAAATGCTCCTGCGAGACGTCCCATAGACGACCCGCCGGGCTTCGGGCCGTTCTCAAACCGGCCGCGCATCCCCATGCGGGCGGGACATCTATGTCGAACCACGAACTGGCTGCCGAACCAGCTGCCAACACGGTGCCTGCCCATGAAAAAGATCACCCGGGTCCCGGACCAACAGGGTCCTCGCGGGTCATCTATGTCGAAGACTTCAATTTTGGAGACCAGCCCGACCCCTCGCCGACCTCAACGCTTACGACGTGATCCTTTACGGCGCGGAGAAGTTTTGGCTGACGGGCTGGTCCTCGTTAAGACCGGCGTAGCAAAGGAGATCCGGCATTTTCGCCAGCCGCGGCCGCCACTAGAAAGACGTGCTTGAAAAGAATACAAGGACCGCGATAGTTCTGTACATTTTTGGAACGGACACCAGCGACGGCCCGCATCCGGCTTCTTCGCGGGCTTGGCTGCGACGGCCAACATGTCGGTCATCAGGCGGTTCCCGTTGCGTCGCGGCGATGATACGCGCGTTTTCGCGCCAACGTCAGCGTGGGGCCGGCCATGGCAACCGCGGAAATAGAAATCCGAAATACGTCGAAACATCGCCGTCGCGCGGTCCCCCCGGGGGGGGTGTTACCCACAGTACCTTGCACCGTTGCGCCATCCTACGGAGGGTCGCGCCAATCCTTCGACGCCGTTGCGGCCCTAATCAAATTAGGGCGCGTACTCGACCCCTCGCATTGGGTCGGGTCTTGGAGGCTCGGACCGCGGGGCCGGCTGCAATCCTGACGGCGGCGGTTTTGAGAGCGCGATATAGGTTTCAGTTGTCTCCGCAGCAACCTACGGCCGCTTTTCCGCTCAATATTACATTTTAGTAATGTCAGATTGATGCGGAGGCCCGCGCAGCTAAACAGCGACGGCCATCCTTCAGCGCCGAGGTACTGGCGCTCTCTGCCGAGCTGGAGCGGACGCCGGCACGGAAGCGTGATAGTCGAGACTTCAAGGACAAGGAGCACCAGCTCGCCCGCCAGCTCGATCTGGGCTCGGAATATTGGACGGTCAATTCCGTTCTCGACCGCAGCGCTGGGCCGGGTCACCCGCCGGAATACGTTTCGCACCAGGACTGGATCCGGTGCCGGGGCGTGCGTGACGAGCTACTGGCGGCAGTAAGGAAAGGGCATGCCCAGCTTGAACGATGAGACGGCGGCGATCCAGCCCAACGAGCGCGCCCGAAAGTGACCGGCTACATGCCGCCCGCTCTCAGTTGCCGAAGGGCCTCATCGGCCGTGAGCGTCGGGTGCGCCGCCAGCACTTCCGCCAGCAGTTCCGCTTCCCGCGGAGTCAGGTTTTCCTCCGCTGCCGCCTTCGCCGCCTTCATCGCTCCATCGTCCATCGTCGTCTCGTGGCTGATCAGGGTCGAACCCGCCTCTTTCTAGCAGGGTCGCGGTCGCATTCCCAGGAATCCCGCGGCGACAAGGGCCGAAATGTTGCCAAACGGCCGGTTCTGTGAGGTAGGCGCTTGCGGCGGTCGCGCCGCGCGACTTTAGGCGCGTGTCCGCTTTTCACCCGATAGCGACCGGATCGCGGACCTTACCGAAGGTCCGAGTCGGGCCAGGAGCTGACCTCGCGCGGCGGGACTGGCTAGCTTGGTCATGCTAAACGCTTCGAACATTCGCAGTTATTGCGATGCTTTCTGGAGCAAGATCGTGGCCATCATCGAGCATTGCCGAATAGGAACGCGAGAGGCCGCCTGTCTGGTGCTCTTTGCGTTTTCTCCCATTGCAGACAGTGCACTCGCTCAATCGACGCCGACCCTAGGCTACGCGGCGGCCAGCAACGCTGATCCCGAGCGGCTTGGCGCATTCAAGAAGGGGCTGACCGATCTCGGGTACGTCGAAGGCAAGAGCATACGAATTGAATATCGCGAAGGCGTTCTTGACTCGGATTATCATCGCGTGATGGCCGAATTTGTGGACCGCAAGGTGAAAATCATCCTCGCGGCCAATGCACCGGCCGCTATTGCGGCTGCCGCTGTGACAACTAGCACTCCAATCGTGATGCTTGCCGTCAACGATCCGGTCGGACTCGGGCTCGTTAAAAGTCTTGATCGTCCAGGCACGAATGTGACTGGCACCACGATGTATGCACCGCAATTGATCGGTGAGCGATTGCAGATACTCAAGAGCATGATTCCGAGCCTCGGCAAGATCGCGATGGTGATGAATGGAAACAATGCCAATAACGCCGCTCAAGTCGAGCGAGTCCGTTCGGACGCTCGCGGCCTAGGCATCGAGGTGATGGCACTCGACATCCGCAATCCGGAGGATGTCAAGCCGGCCTTTGATCGAGCCGTGGCTTTCGGCGCGAAGGCTTTTGTCAATGGTGTCGACAGCTTCATCAATTCCCGCCGTTTTGCCTTCGCGACCGAGGCGGAGAGGCGCAAGCTGCCGGCCATCTATACGGATGTCGAATACGTCACGGCTGGCGGTCTCATGTCATTAGGGCCCGGTCACCTCGAAGGGTACTATGGGGCGGCAAAATACGTCGGCGAAATTCTTCAGGGAGCCGATCCGGCCACGCTGCCCGTTGCAGGCGCAACGCAATTCACGCTTAGCGTTCGCCGCTCATCGTTGGCAAAACTTGGCTTGACGCTTCCTCCCGATATTGCAGCGCGGGTCAATGACTGGCTCGATTGAGACACGGTCCCCAGGCATCGGGTCGAAGCCGACAGGACCGCTCCGGGTCAGGTGGGGCGGTGCCGGCCTTGTTCGCCGACTGTCCCGTTTACCCTCCATTGCCGACCTCTTGCTGCGATGCCGTGAACAGCCGGTTGGGGCGTCCCGGGTCACGGGCTTCACGGCCGCAAATGCATCGCTGTCGCAGCGGACAGCGCCGCCAAAATAAAGAACACTAAGCCGGGCCCATTGGCCATCACAGTAACAATGACGAGCCCTATGCCGTACCCACCGGACGCAGCTTCGATGGCAAGGGCGACGCCAACGATGAGGAACAACGCCGCTAGGATCGCCTGAAGCAAAAAAAAGAACTTGCGTCCTTCACGCTCTGACATTTGTGCAGCCCCCGAAAGAACCCGACCCGCCGATGGTCGGGGGGCATGATCCAAGGCTATCGCCTAGCGGGCAAGGGGTTCCCCCAAAGGCTCAAGGCAACGTCAGCCAGCCTGTTCAGCTGAAGAGGAAAGCAAAGAATTCAGACTGATGGAATGGGGCCCGGGTTGTATCGGCTACTTTGCTGCCAACGTCGGCTATGGGTCAAAGGTCAAACTGCGACATCGCAGAATGCCGCCCTCGCGTCGGCTTAGCCCCCATCAGCGGACATTCCAATGGCGTCGCTGAATGTCGCTTCCTGGCCGATTCTGTTGCAGTAGTTGCTTGACGTTCACGGCTGTTGCCATATTACCACGTGAATGTAGGGACTTACTGCCGAAATCAGGGTTGATCACGGGCGGCGTTCCAGCGGTTTGGGCTACATTTTGGGCTACTTGCAACACGGCCCGATCAGGTCGGGCTTCAGCCGGTGCCCCGCCAGATCGCGGCGCGTGGCCGCTGGTGCGGTGACCGGGCTTGCCCGGTGTTCCCCTTGTAGCCCTGCGCTCCCAGAGCGCTGTACGGCCTGCGTGCGGCCTCGACGCTCACGCCTGCCGTCGCCTTTCCCTGTCGTGATGACGGTGCGCGTAGTCGTGTCCTTGCGGTGAGCTGGGCAGACCGGCAAACATACGCTCGTTCTGAGCTTTACCGTTCCTGACCGTGGGAGGGCCAACGCTCAGGTCCCTCAATTTTGCGCCGGAAAGTAGCTAGACCGAATCCGGTAGAGCTCCGATCAACAACGTGTTGCGATCGTGCTGCGCCAGCAGCCGGACGCGGTCACCGGCCTCGAGCTCGATCGGCGCCGAAAAGCCGAAGAGCATGTGAGCCCAGCTGTCGATCGTGGGGCTCCGGTTTGGACGGTTCTCGTAGACCAGGCCATCGAGGAGATCGAGGCGAATCCATTGCACGAGCCCGAAGCATCGGCCCGCCCTGGTCGCCACGACATCGATCACCCGCCTCCCTGCTGGAGCGGGGGGCCGCGTCAGGTCGATTCGTAGAAGCTCGAAATCGTCCGACAGGACGTCGTGTGGGACATGCTTGACGTTCAAGTCCACCTTCATCTGGGCGAAGCTGTTGAACGGGGTCAGGGTGAAACCGACCGCCCGGTCGACGAAGAAGAAGCCCTCCAGCGCCGGGCCGCCGGCCAGATAGGCGCGGGCGCTCGCGGCGTTCGGCACCACCGTCGCCCCCGGCTGCAAGAGCTGCGCGTGCGCATGCGCGACTGTCGGGATCACGAGCTCGTTGATGGCCGAGGTGCCGAACACCTCCGTCACGAGCACGTCCGCCCGCTCGCTCAGATCCTGGCCAATCTGCAGGTCGGTCGAGTGCTTGGCGATGAGCTTGATTCGGTCGCCCAGACCATTAGCCGCGACCACCTCTTTTGCCTTGGCGGCGATCCAGGGCGTCTGCTCGCAGCTCGCCACCCATCTCGCCCCGGCGCGTGCCGCCATCATCGCGAGAAGGCCGGCACCAGTTCCGATATCCAGGACCGACTGCCCCGGCGCGACACGCCGAATCGCCTCGTCATACACGGTGTTTCGCGGCACATCATTCATCATCGCGAAGTGCCACGCGGGCACCGCCTTCGAGATCGCGGTCTCGAGATTCATGCGTGCGTTCATGTGGGAAGGGTCGATCTCCAGCGCACGCTGATACGCCGTCACGGCCTCGTTGATCTGGCCCTCCGTGAGATGAAAAGTTCCTATGTTGCTGATCGTATCAGCGTCACCGGGGTTGATCTCGAGCGCGCGCATGAAGGCGCGGTGGGCTTGCTGACGCTCCCCGAGCCCAATCAACACGAATCCGAGCTCGTTGTGAAATAGGATCCGTCCCGCCATGGAATCGATCAACGCAAGATTTCTCGCAGCATTCAATACTCCTGACACTGCCGCCTTTCCGGCCTTGTATACCGAGGACGCCATCCTGATTTTCCATGGCGCTCCGCCGATCGTGGGGCCCGAAGCAATCAAGCGGTTTTGGGAATCGCGCATTTCGGCCGGCGCGAGAGATCACACGTTTGAAATCATTGAAATCCGGGCTGATGGTAAACTCGCTTATCAGTTGAGCAAAGCAGGTGTTCAGTTAGTCCGGCCAACAGGAGAGAAAACGCTCATTTCCGGTCACACTCTGAGGGTCTTCGAGATGCAGAACGACGGAACCTGGAAAACCAAGGTTCACGTGTTCAATATACAGGGCGCGCCCTAGGTAATGTTCCGCTCCTGGCCCTTCTCTGCCATTCGCGGCGCTGAACAACACGGCAGCTTTCGGGGGAAAAGCGGACCTGTCAAAAAGCATTGCCGAAGGGCCGAGATTGACCGATAGCGTTGAAAAAGCCCCCCGCTGAGATGGGCGAGGCCCTCCAAACGACCTTTGGCAGGCCAGCCGTGATCCCGTTTTCCGCTGCCTACTGGCTGGAGGAGCGTCATTTGCGCAGGCGTCCAACGCTTGATGGACGTTGGACGCCATGCCTGCTCAAGCAGCGCATGCGCCCGGCATGTTCGTGGGCGGCCGCCAGATACGGATCGCAAGCGTCTTGAGGGTCGACAAACACGGACGACCCGCCGCTCTTGGCCCCACGCGGAAGGTTCCCCCCAAGACCTGCCACTGGCTACGTGTTAGGGTTGGGCGTGTGGCGGACCGGCTGTATGGGGCCGTTTCAGTCGGCGCGTGTTGCTGGTGAGGCAGCAGGAGGAAATCACCATGTTCACCTTGAGGCGCCGTGAGTTCATCGCCTTTCTCGGTGGCGCGGCGGTGTGGCCCGCGGCCGCGAGCGCGGCGCAGTCCTTTCCGACTCGGCCGATCCGGCTCGTGGTGCCGTACCCGCCGGGAGGCGGCACCGACATCGTCGGCCGCGTGCTCGGCGACAAGTTGCGTGCGAGCCTAGGCCAGCCGGTCGTGATCGACAATCGCGGTGGAGCCGGGGGCGTTCTCGGCACGGAGCTCGCCGCCAAGGCTATGCCAGACGGCCACACGCTGCTGCTGGTGCCGACCAGCCACGTCATCAATCCAAGCATCTATGCAAAGCTGCCCTACGATACCGCAAAGGATTTCGCACCGGTCTCGATGGTCGCTTCTACGGCGATCCTGATGGCGGTGAATCCGCGGGTGCCCGCCGATACGGTGCGTAGCTTCGTCGAGGTCGCCAAAGCCCGCCCGCAGGAGTTCGCCAACTTCGGCTCGGCGGGCGTCGGCACCGTGTTCCACATGACAGGCGAACTGTTCAAGCAGCTGACCGGCTTGCCGCTGCAGCATGTACCCTATCGCGGTGGCGGCCCGACCGTGACCGCACTACTCGCCGGCGAGGTCCCGCTCGCTTTCGAGACCATGCTGACGTTGCAGCCCCATGTCCGCGCCGGGACGCTCCGCGCGCTCGCGATTACGAGCCCGCGGCGCAGCGCCCAGATGCCTGAGATTCCGACCACCGCCGAGGCGGGTTTTCCCCAGCTGGTCGCCGACAACTCGTACGCTCTATTCGCGCCCGCCAGGACGCCGGCTCAGATTCTGGCGCAGCTGCACGACGCCGTCGTTGCGGCGCTCGCATTGTCGGACGTCCGCGACCGACTGCGCGAGGCGGGCGCCGATGTAGTGGGCAGCAGCTCGGCCGAGTTGGCTGTCTATGTGGCAGCCGAGATCCCGAAATGGACCGCGTTGGCGCGTCAAGCCGGCGTGAAGGCCGAATGACAGGAGGCGAAATGAGCGACGCCAATATTCGTGACAAGGCCGAGTACCACGCACGCACCACCGAGCAGATGGAGCGCCATCTAGCTCTGCCGCCCTGGTCGCTCCGCCAGAAGATGGCGCTCACTTGCCGGATTCTCGCCGCCGAGGGCCACGAGTCGGCGATCGCCGGCCAGATCACTGCGCGCGGGGATCGTCCCGGCACCTACTGGATGCTGAGCTTTGGCCTCGGTTTTGACGAGGCGCGTGCCGGCACTATCGTGCTGGTCGACGACGACCTACAGCTGCTCGAGGGCGACGGCATGGTAAATCCCTCGAACCGTTTCCATCTGTGGATTTACCGACATCGGCCGAATGTGAAGGCGATCGTGCATACCCATCCGCCCTATTGTTCGGCCCTGTCCGTGGTCGGCCAACCGCTGGTCGCCGCCCACATGGACACCGCAATGTTCTACGACGACTGCGCCTATCTCGCAGAATGGCCAGGGCCGCCAATCGGCGACGAGGAAGGGCGGATCATCCATGAGGCGCTTGGCGACAAGCGCGCCATCCTGCTGGCTCATCACGGCCAGCTGGTCGCGACCGCGACGATCGAGGAGGCCGCGGTGCTCGCGGTGTTCATCGAGCGCGCCGCGCGTATGCAGGTGCTCGCGCAATCGATCGGGGCGATCAAACCGATAGATCCCGCCATCGCGCGTGAGGCGCACGATTATCGGCTGAAGCCGCGCGCAGTCGCCGCGACCTTTCATTATTTTGCGCGCCGAGCGCTCAAGCAGGAGCGCGATGTGCTGGAATAGGACGTAGCCGCCGAGAGTCGGCGACCTGCTGCACGCCTGCAAGCAGGAAAAGCCTGACATCCCGCGGAACGGTCATCGTTGTGCGCCGACGGGGTGATCGGATAAAACTGTTTTGCTGCATCGCGAGAGTGGTTATGGCCCATTTGCGACATTCAAGCGAGCCATTGGCGTGTCCGCTTATGATGCTGTGGACGGCTCCTCCACCGGCACGCGAGTGCCATAAATGTGGGCGCCGTTAAGGCCCCCATGATTCGCAGGAGCTAGTCATGCAAGCGGTGACGACAATCGGTCTCCACATTGCCAAGTCGGTATTTCAAGTACATGCGTTGATGCTGGCGACCAGGTGGTCATTTCGCCGCCAGTTGAGGCGGAGCCACGTCCTGGCCTTTTTCCACAAGCTGCCGCCGTGCCTGGTTGGTATCGAATCCTGCGCCTCATCGCATCATTGGTCGCGCGAACTGCAGGCGCTTGGACATACCGTTCGTCTGATGCCGCCGGCCTACGTGAAGCCCTATGTGAAGCGTCATAAGAACGATGCGATTGACGCTGAGGCGATTTGCGAAGCGGTTACCAGACCAAACATGCGGTTTGTAGCAACCAAGACACGCGAGCAACAGAGTTGCTTGACGCTGCACCGTACCCGGCACTTGTTCATACGGCAGCAGACTTCGGTGATCAATGCCATCCGCGCTCATCTTGCTGAGTTTGGGATCGTCGCGCCGGTTGGACGCAGCGGTGTTGAGCAACTGCTCGGCGTCGTCGCCGACGCAAGCGACAAACGGCTGCCCGACGTTGCCCGAGCGTGTGTCGCGGCTCACGGCGCCCCATTGAGGATGCTAAAGGCTCAGATTCTGCAGTTCGATCGTCTGATCATGGCCTGGCACCGATCCAACGAGGCAAGCCGGCGGCTCGACGACATACCGGGCATTGGTCCGGCACTGGCCACCGCCCTGGTCGCAACTGTAGCCGACCCGCAGGCGTTCCGATCAGGACGTAATGTCTCGGCCTGGATCGGCATCGTGCCGAAGCAACACTCGAGCGGAGGTAAGGACCGGCCATCAGCAAGCAAGGTGACCGCTATCTGCGCGGCCTATTCGTTGCCGGCGCGCTCGCCGTCATCCGGTACGCCAAGATCCATGGGACCAAGCGTCGGCCCTGGCTCACAGCATTGCTGGCGAGGCGCCCCACCAAGGTCGCCGCCATCGCGCTCGCCAATAAAATCGCCCGGATGGCATGGGCGGTCATGGCCAAGGGCGAGCGATATAAGGAACCTGTCGCGCTTGCGGCGTAAACGAGATCGCGCCGGACAACCGGCGTGATGTGAAGGTTGGGAGGACGAACAGCGCATAATGCAGAGCCGGTCGATCCGGCGATCAGGACAACCCAGATGCCCCCGAGCATTGTCGAATGCGGGCTTTCGATCGGGACCTGATCCGCGGAGGGCATTATGGCCAGCGGTCATGTGAACCGCGCTGAAAGGCCGAACACACGGGCGCTCCGACCAATTCTGCAAACGTGAAAAAGTCCTTGCCAACTCGGAGCCGTCCACACACGGGGGCAAAGCCGACGTGACGGCGACATACCGCAATGGCGTCTATTCACCGGCCAATGATTTCGACCGCGAGTTGCATGAGCTCCTCGGTATGAGCTTGTTTGTGCTGACACTGGTGCGTGTGTGTTGGCGGGCGATCTCTCCCCCGCCCAAGGGTCCGGAAATGCCGGCCTGGATGGAGCTTGGCGCAAAGCTTGGGCAATGGGCGATCTATGCGATGCTTGTCCTGGTGCCGATCACGGCCATTCTCGGCGCGTGGCTCGAAGGTCACCCGCTAACGGTGCTTGGCGTTGGAGATATTCAGCCCCGGCTGATGCAGTCGCCGCAGCTCGGCCTTGCGCTAGCCAATATCCACGGCTGGCTCGGCAATGTGCTGATCTGGCTTGCAGGCCTGCACGCCGCAGCGGCGCTCTATCACCACTTTTGGCGGCGCGACACGGTTTTGCTATCGATGCTGCCAGGGCGGTGAACCCCTTGTAAATCTTTCTAGAACGTTCCACCTACGGCGCTCGGCTGGTATCCCTCTACTCAGCAATAGTGCCCTAACGATCGATCATCATAGGGGCTAACGCGAAGAGACTTGCTTGACCCAAATCGACAACGCTGCCCTACAGTGTGCGAGATGAACTTAAGTACTTAGCTTGGAGAAGCCTAATGGACAGATTTAGACTGCCTCTGACGGCGGTGCTATTGCTAACAGCTTTGATGGGGACGGTACCGTCGCTCGCCCAACAAACGAATCCAAAACTGGACACATCTGCAACCAATACAGTCCTGATCCCGGGCGCCATGAGAGGTTTCGGGACAACAGGCCCCATTGGGTATATGCGGTTGTGTGCGCCCCTTTCCGTCGGCCTCTATGAATGGCGCTTGCGATGGGTCGAGCGTTTCGTCAAGCCGACAGCTGAACAAACGCCCCCTTTGAACGAACTGATTGCGGCCTCGGCCAAAGCGCGGCAGACGATCGCGGCGGCATGTCAGAAAGAACCGGTAGTAACCAGCATTGTCCAATTGTCGATCATGGAAAAACGAGTGGTTGCGATGATGGAAGCGCTGAAGCTCGTTCGGCCCGCTTACGAGACATTTTACGCATCACTTGATAGTCGCCAGCAGGATTTTCTGAATGCGTTGGGACCAGGGCGCCGTGGTTGGCGATGGTGATCACACCAGCCGAATAATTGTCCCTGGCGGCGCTTTCCAACTAAAAATCCAAAGAACGGCGATGTCGTACGCGGCCCTCATGGTCAATTACGACGCGAGATCGAAGGCGCAGGCGCGCCTTCGGCTCGCTGTGGGCCTACGCGTAGCGGCTTCCGTATGGGAGAAGTTCTTCGCGGCCTGAGGTCAAAACCGCCGTTTCGCCAGCCCGACCGATCGGAATGGCCCGTAGCGCCAGTCAAACGTGCATGCCGTAAGACGCTTTGATATTAATCAAACGTGTTTCTCAAAGTAGCATGTACATGTAAACCATAGATATGGAGGATCTCATGAAAACCGGGCTAAAACTGCTTTCTGCCCTTTGGTCGTTAGTTCCCTGTCTGTCGCCACTGCGCAAACGCCTGCCGATCGGCCCGCGACGCCTTCGGCACAAGGTATGGCGAGCCCTCAAATGAGGGGTAGGAGCATGCAGGCCGCAATGCAAGAGATGCAGGGACAGATGGCCAAGATACGTTCCACGACCGATCCTACCGAGCGTCAGAAGCGGATGCTCGAACACATATCGACGATGCGGGAAGTCGCAGGGGGGATGATGAAGGTGGGCGGCGCGGGCATAGGGATGATGCCGGGCGGGGGGATGATGGGGAGTCCTTCGACTGAGCGGCACCTAGCGACGCACCAAGTCGGATGGGAATGATGGAGCAGCGTATAGGAATGATGCAAATGATGATGGGTCAGATGATGCGGCACCGGGAAATGATGGAACGTCGACAATAAGTGTCGGCAAGTGTCGGCGGTATCTAGCCGAGCTATTTATTGCGCTCTGCTTCGTTTCTCCGGGCCACAGACACGCGAGTCAAGCGTGCTGGGCTACTCCTGAGACGGGCGGTGCAATCAGCAGAATGCACGCGAATGAAGAGAAAACATGAGTCGTCTTCGCCAACATCCGGAAAGCCACCTTATCGACCGCATCGGGTGGTTGAGAGCGGCGGTGCTGGGGGCCAACGATGGCATCATCTCGACCGCGAGCCTGATCGTTGGCGTTGCCGCGGCTGCAGTGACGCAGAACGATGTCTTGATCGCGGGTGTTGCAGGCCTGGTGGCTGGCGCCATGTCGATGGCCGCCGGCGAGTATGTATCCGTCAGCTCTCAGTCGGACACCGAACAGGCTGATCTCGCGCGCGAGAAAGGGGAGTTGAGCGAGAACGTTGAATTCGAGCTCGAAGAGCTTGCCGAAATCTACGTCAAGCGCGGCGTCGATCGGCCGCTTGCGCGGCAGGTTGCTCAGCAGTTGATGGCGAAAGATGCCTTGGCCGCCCACGCGCGCGATGAACTTGGGATTTCGGAGATCGCCATCGCTCGACCCGTACAAGCCGCGCTGACATCCGCAGTAATGTTTTCTGTAGGTGCGGCCATGCCCCTGCTCATGGTCATCGCATCGCCCGCCAGCACGCTTGTCCCCGTCGTGTCTGCTGCGTCTTTGGGTTTTCTCGGGCTTTTGGGTGCGATCGGAGCAAGAGCAGGCGGTGCAAACGTTCTGCGGGCCACGACCCGGGTGACTTTCTGGGGCGCGCTGGCTATGGCGCTCACTGCCGGAATCGGGCACGTCTTTGGTACGGTCGTCTGATAAGGACGCATTAGCGTGGAACGCCGTTGCGGCTGAGGTCGGTTGCGACCTTGAGTGCTCGCACCCCCGTTATTGTTGTCACTGGGAGGCGCGAATGGACGTGTCGAAGTTTGTCGTGGCAGCTCTCCTGCTGGAACTGACGCCCGGTCCAAACATGGCATACCTCGCGACGTTATCCCTTGCGCGCGGGCGCTTTCCCGGCTTCGTCGCAACTGCTGGAGTCGCGTTCGGTCTCTCCGTGCACGCCGTCCTTGCGGCGCTCGGCGTGGGAGTGCTGATCCAGCAGTTTTCCTTCATCTACGAGGTGCTTCGCTGGATCGGCGTCGCCTATCTCCTATTCCTCGCATGGGAAGGCTGGCAAACCCAAGCAGAAACCTCGCCCGGCCGCGCCGATTTCCGCGCTACCGTAGGTCCACTGTTCCTGCGGGGTTTTCTGTCAAACGTCTTCAACCCCAAATCGATCATCTTCTTCGTATCCGTGGTGCCTCGGTTCGTGGAGGTCGAGCCCGAGGCTTTGCCAATACCGATACAGATGATCGTGCTGGGAAGCCTCTATGTTGGCATAGCCACAATGATGCACGCGAGCATTGTTATGATGGCGGCTCAGTTGAAACCGTGGCTCGTGGATGGACGGCGCCGGGACATCACGCGCCGAGCTTTGTCCGTAGCTCTCGCCCTGGTGGCGGTGTGGCTGGCTTGGACAACGAGACGCTGAACTCAAACTCACTATAGCTGCGATTGGGCGGTGAGCCGAGGTAAGCACTCCCGGAGCAAGGGAAGTGGCTGGGCGGGTCGTACGCAGCTACTTCAACTGCCACGCCGTGCCGACCAACGGGCGAGCACTGAACGTGTTCCGGCACCATGTCACCGATCTCTGGCGGCGCACGCGGACGTCGGCTCATTGGCTCCTCTGCGACATTCCGTCATGGATGCAACTCGTCCGCTGTCTGCTGGAAGAACGATTCCCATGGCTTGTTCCGGTCTCGTCCTGTAATCTTATTGCGACTTCATTGACCGGGAAGGGACCATGCCGAAATTAAAGCATGTGTCACTTTGGCTCAAACTCGCTTATTCCACTTTCATGGCGATCCTGATTCCTGTTTATTGGTATTACTACGGGCTAACCAACTTTCTGTATTTTTGCGACATGGCATTGATCCTTACTCTGGTGGGCATTTGGGCCGAAAGTCCTTTGCTCCTCTCCATGTGCGCTATCGGGATTTTGGTGCCTCAAATGCTCTGGGTCGTCGATTTTCTCACCCATCTCGTTGGTGTATCGCTCACCGGCGTGACAGATTACATGTTTCAGGCCGATCGTTCGCTTTTCCTACGCGGACTATCGCTGTTCCATGGCTGGCTGCCATTTCTGTTGGCATTTCTAATCTGGAAACTTGGATATGACTGGCGCGGTTTCCCCATCTGGACTGGATTGGCATGGGTGCTGGTCTTGATCTGCTTCTTTTTTATGCCGCCGCCGCAACCAGATCCAGGGTTGACGCCTGTCAATATCAATTACGTATGGGGGCCGAGTGATAATGTCCCGCAGACTTGGGTTTCCCCCGGTGTTTGGGTGACCGGATTAATCGTCGGACTGCCAGCGTTGCTTTTTATGCCCACTCATTTTCTTCTGGACTACACCATGCCGAAAGTGCCATGCGCTTGATAAGGTGCTCGGTTTGACCGTGCCAGCCACTCTGTGCATCATCGTGGATGATGTCATCGAAAACGGCGATGTCTTGCTGCGGTCCATGACCGCTTGTGGCCCCTACCTGGAAGTGCCGGTCGATCTGAAGAGAATCCGGTTACGGGGCAGACCGGAAAACATATGTTCGGTCTGATGATTGCCGGTTTTGACCCCCATCGCCGGCTCTTCAGTGAGTACCGCCGGCGCCTTCCGGCGCACGCCTCCAGAGATTCATTTCTCGATAATGCGAAGCGCGGAGGCAGGCAACGTTCGACTACATCCTCCCCGGCATCATCCTCTCCGGCATCGGTCAGTGGGATGACATGATGTTGACTTTCACCTTGAGCATGGGAGAATACTCAGGGTTTAGTAGATAGATGGTATCCTGCTATGGATGTGGGCGCCTGGGTGAGGCTACGGAGCTTTTCCATGGAAACAAGGAAACACGAAAGCTTCGCCAGTCACTGCTGGCACGCCGACAGCGTCGATAAGCGGCGAACTTCCGTTCGAAGTAGGCGCGGCCCGAGTTTGCTCATCGCGGCAGCGGTATGGACCGGGACGGCATGTGCAACGACTAATGCCCAAACTGTCATAGGCAGCCCTGGTGCTGGATTTCAAAACTGGACGGCGGGAAACCTCAACAACAATGGTGCGCCATTTTGGGACGCTCCGACCAGGAGTTTTGGAAGTTATAGCGGTAATCAAGACAGTAAAAACGCAGGGTGCAGGGTATTGTCTGACAGGAACCGGCGACTGCGTGGGGATAGGCAGCCACTCGTCTGCGCCTGGGCCATTGCCATTTTGGGGAATGTCCTATGATTCAGTCAACGACGTCGGCGGCGCACTCGACCCCAAAGTCTATTTCCACCGAAGTCCCTCTGTTCGTACCTTGAAAGCAATCTTGGAACTCCAGTTCACGACAGTTTCGGGCGAAATCAATGAAATTGGCTGGTTTGAGACAAATTCGACCGGGAGCGTTGTAGGGACCAGGCACATTCTATTCCGTGGGGGCGGGGTTCCGCCGGGCAGTGGGACACCCGACCCTATTGGAAAAAAAGTCACGTTCAAACCAACTCAGCATTTCGGGTACTACTTTAGCGACGTGAGCGAAAACGGTTGCCTGGCTTATACGCTCTCCAGCTTCAATGACGCCACGGCCGCCAAAGACTGCACCAACCACAACTTCGTGGTTTTTGCTGCTAATTCCGGCTCTCACCATTCCACATTCTGGATTGCGGCCGAAGATCCGCCAGGGTGCGGCGACGGCGACTGCAACCTGACTTTGATGAAAGTCGCTCCCGCGGAAGAATAAGACGATGCGGCTCAAAAAGCGGGCGGCGGCTCCGTTTATTGTTTTCCGTCCGGCCCTTTGACGGAACCATATCTTGCATCGGACTCGGCAGTACGTAGCTTGCTGTGGTGCATGAGTCGGCTTATGGCCGATTTTGTTGCAAAAGTCGAAAGTTGCAGGGCCACGAATTTTTCGCGAAAACACGAAACGGGATGCGATCAATGATTCGTATAACCTCAATCGCATTGTCGAAGGCGCCTGTGAGTTTAGCGTCAGGCGATGAGGTCCCCCGCATCTCTACACGAAAGCCGCACCTGCAGCCCGCAGAAGTTTTCATCACCAGTGCAAAACGACTTTTGCAACAAAATCGGCCCAAAGCGGCCGTTCGCGGCGATGCAGCACGATGTCGGCAATCGAGGGAAAACCGGACGCTCGGCGGACGAGGACCGAACCGACGCTTTTGACCCAGGCCGTGTAAAAACCCGCACCGATGCTATGATTCCCTGGCTGAATCGCCGGGGGAAGTGATGAAGGGTTTCGTTCAAGGGGCGGATCGCCAGCAGACGACCTTGTTGCCGGAATGCCTCGATGATTGGGTTAACGAGAGCAATCCCGTTCGCGCGGTCGATGTGTTCGTCAATGCTCTAGAACTCCGCGACCTCGGGTTCGATGGCGTCGATCCGGCAGCGACCGGCCGGCCCGGGTATCATCCTTCGCCGATGCTCAAGCTGTACATCTACGGCTATCTCAACCGGGTCCAATCGAGCCGGCGGCTGGAGCGTGAGGCTGGCCGCAATCTGGAAGTGATGTGGCTGACGGGACGCCTCGTTCCGGATCACAAGACCATCGCCGATTTCCGCAAGGACAACGGTCTCGCGATCAAGAAGGTCTGTGTGCAATTCGTCGCCTTTTGCCGCAAAATGGGGCTGCTCGCGAAAGCGAGCGTCGCGATCGACGGCAGCAAGTTCAAGGCGGTGAACTCGCGCGACAACAACTTCACGAAGGGGAAGATGGACCGCCGCCTGGCGCAGATCGAGGAGAGCGTTGCGCGCTATTTGAGCCAGCTCGACGCCGCCGATCGCCAGACAGCCACCGGCGAGGCGCCGTCGGAGGAGCTTGCCGCCAGGACCAAGCGGCTCAAGGAGAAGCTCGCCAAGCTGGAAGAAGAGGTGAAGCGCCTGAAGGCTATCGAGAAGCAGATGCTGGCCGCGCCCGATCAGCAGATATCGTTCACTGACCCTGATTCCCGCTCGATGGCGACCAGCGGGCGCGGCTCCGGCATGGTCGGCTACAACGTGCAAACTGCCGTCGATACGACGAACCATCTGATTGTTGCGCACGAGGTCACCAACGTCGGCACCGATAAGTCGCAGCTCGCGAACATGGCCAACCAAGCGAAGGCGGCGTTGGAGGCAGAAAGCCTCGAAGCCTTCGCCGACCGCGGCTACTTCAAAGGCGAGGAGATTCTCGCATGCGAGGAGGCCAGCGTCACGGTCACGTTGCCAAAACCTCAGACATCGGGCGCGAAGTCGGAAGGGCGCTTCGGAAAGCCGGATTTCCGCTATGTGGCTGAGGAGGACGTTTACATCTGTCCTGCCAGTGAGAAGCTCGTCCACCACTTCACGAACGAGGAAGATGGATTGGTCCTGCGCCACTACTGGACCAACGCGTGCCACACCTGCGTGCTGAAGGCTCAGTGCACGAAGGGCCCGCAGCGCCGCATCAAGCGGTGGGAGCACGAGCACGTTGTCGATACCGTGCAGGCACGCCTGGACAAAAATCCGAATGCGATGCGTACTCGCCGCGAGACGGTCGAGCATCCGTTCGGCACGCTGAAGATGCGGATGGGAGCGACGCACTTTCTGATGAAGACGCTGCCGAAGGTGGCGACCGAGATGGCGCTGCACGTGCTCGCCTACAACCTCACGCGCGTGATGAACATCGTCGGCATCAAACCGCTCCTCGCGGCGATCCGGGCGTGAGGAGCGTGTGCTGTTCTGCGCGCCGTGTGACCGTTCAGGTCGCTCAGCGTGGCCCGAGGTGCCGCCAGGGTTGAACTCCAGACTCGATACAGCAAAAATATGCTCAGATGGTCGTGTAAACGTCGATCGCTCCTCGTTGCGCGCAATTTCGGGGGAGGAAAAACGTTTTCACACGGCCTGGACCCGAAGCGGACATCGGTTACCGGCACGACAAATGCCTGCCGCTCAATCGAGCTTGATGTTGGCCACCCCGCGACCACTTCTCCATTTCATCGGCGACGAGCTTGCCGAATTGGGGCGGATGTCATCGCCATGGGAACCGCCCCCAGGTCGGCGAGCCGCGCTTTGAGAGTGTGGTCGTCTGAGAGGCCACGTTGATCTCCCGATTGAGCCGGTCGACAATTTCCGTGGGTGTGTGTTTTGGCGCAGCGAGACCGAAAAACCCGCTCGCTTCGTAGCCGGGGATGGATTCGCCTATGGACGGGACGTCCGGCAACGCCGCCGATCGCGTGGCCGCAGTGACAGCCAGAGCACGCAGCTTGCCTGCCCTCACGTACTCGATCGACGCGGTAATATCCTCGAACATAACCTGCACCTGTCCGCCAAGCAGATCGATGAGCGCGGGCCCGGCGCCACGATAGTTCACCGTAGCCAGGTCGACGCCAGCCAGATGGAACGGCTGATCATGTCACCCTGGCCGAGGAGCCAGGAGGAAAACCAGATCCGGAAGATTCAGTTTGCCGCTCTGATCGAGCGGAGAAATGAAGCGGCCCGTCAGTTTCTCAAAAAGGCCGCCCTACGCCGCAGGGTACGTGGTTCACGGAATGCTACAGATACTTTGTCTAAAATCGGCGGGTAGGCCGTAATGAAAAATTTCTCGGTCTTTTATACAGAAGCAGGCTATATCGACGCCGTCGCGACGCCGCATCTTCGGGCGCCGGCCAACGCCCACCGCGGAAGAAAGCGAGCTGACGTGGCTGCGACGAGACCCTGGTCCACCTTGGAGCTCGATGACCTGGAGCACGGTCTCCGGATCGGGGTCTCCATCGAGGTCATTGGCGACTTCATCGAGCGTGACGTCAACGACGTACGATGTACAGCCGCCGAACGCGGTCTACTTTTGCGACGAGCCCGCCTCCCCGAAGAAGCCCTTAACTAGCTGCCCGAGAGGGAGGTTCTCGGGCCACATGGGCGCTCTGCCGTGATCTCCGGCACAGGCGCCGACGTGCGAGTCGAAGTTGCGGTTGAGCCACGCGCGCGCGCCCTTATGTTACCCGATGGGGTGAATCGGTCCCGGCCGCGTGTCGATTTGTCGAGAGGAAGAACAATGTCGCCGAAAATCAGCGAAGAAGAGCTTAAGACTGAGGACGAGATAGCGCGGGAAAAGCTCGGGCCAAGGGGCGTCCCAGGTGAGCCTGATAGGCCCAAATTGACGCCCAGACAGCGAAAAAAAGAGGTCCCTGAGGTCGGGGAGTTCGATGGACACGTCGCCTGATTGTACCAATGTGACAGATGGATCGGCTGATCTTGTCGCCCTGGCCGAGGAGCCAGGAGGAAAAACCAGATCCGGAAGAGTCAGTTTGCCGCTCTGATCGACCAAAGAGATGAATTGCTCGGCGATTTCTTGCGGAGGCAGCCCTACGCCGCCGAATCAATTCGGCCGGGGAGTCGGATCAGCCGGAGAAGCCAGTTTCGCGCTGATCGCCTTCCCGTTCTTCCACTCGATGACGGTCTGCGCGCCGCTCGTCGTGTCGCGGACGACGATCTCGCTCTGCGGGTTGCGCCCCTTCAGGAACAAGCCGGCCTCCAAGGCCGTTTCCATCGCGTCCCGATGAGATCGAACGTTGCCGTCCACTAATATAAGCGCTGGCCGAGATGATCACTTTTGAGCTTGTTAAAGAAGCGTTCGACGAGGTTGCCCGCGGACGTGAGGCAACGAGCGAACGCGGAATTGGACTCCTACGACGCCCAGGCCGAAGTGCTCAGCTTGGAACCCCTTGAGATCAAACGGTCGTCGGGGCCGTTCCGGGTCGCACCGTGAGGGCCTCGCGCGCCGCGTCCTTGAACACTTGGTCTGGCGGCAAGATCAGCGCGGCCGAACGCACGCGCTGGTGCGCGAGGTCGACGCCGGGCGGGCTCACGCCCCGCTCGGCCAGGGCCTTGGCGGCCTGGATCAGCCGGTGGCGCGCCATTATGATGCCGTTGTCGGTGGAAACCAGGTTCTCCTTGGTCCGATCGACGATGGGCCCCATGCTTTCCTGCAGCGAAGCGTCCTGCATGGCAATGCCTTCGACGCCGCTATAGGTGTCGCCGCGCCGCTGCGCGGCCCGGTCGATCAGATAATCGTTGTCGCGGTTGGCGACTGGACGATAGGTACCGGGCGTGTTGAGGACATGGATGCCCTTGCCTTGCTGCATGGCTGTGCGCTCGGCGTCGGTGAGCGCCCGGGTCGGATGAAAATCGTAGCTCCAGGCCCAGCAATTCTCGTCATCGATCGGGATCCAGAAGTGGCCGTGCACCGAATGACCGCCGCGCGGCGGGATCATTGTGAACGAGGGCATGACCCATTGGGTGATACGCCAATAATAGTTGCCCGCCTCGGCATTGCGGCGCGCCCCGATATAGAGCCCTCCCGGGCTCTCCACCACCTCGAACACCGGCCGCGCGTCGCTGAGATTGTATTGATTGCCCTTGGCGCCTTTGAACAGGGGATCCGAGTTGATGTTGCCGCGATGCAGGAAGGAAACGTGGCTCGAAATCGATGCCGCCTTCCATCGCCTGCAGCCAGTTGCTCTCCTGCAGGCGCTTCGACACGAAACGCTGCGCGGGCGGCACCATGGCAAACTCCCATTCCGGCAGCGGCGGCTTGTGCTGCACGGGGCCCATATAGGTCCACAGCAAGCCGCCGCGCTCGACCAGCGGATACGACTTGAGCTTGATCTTCCTGGCAAAGCCGCTTTCCTCGGGCTCGGAGGGAACCTCGATGCATTGCCCAGTGAAGTCGAACTTCCAGCCGTGATAGGGACAGCGCAGGCCGCATTCCTCGTTGCGACCGAACCACAGCGACACGCCGCGGTGGGCGCAGAACTCGTCGATCAGCCCATAACGCCCGAGGCTGTCGCGAAACGCCACCAACCTCTCGGAGAGGATCTTGACGCGCGCCGGCGGGCAGTCGTTCGTGGGCAGTTCCTCGGCCAGCAGGACGGGAGTCCAGTAGCGGCGGAACATCTCGCCCATCGGGGTTCCGGGGCCGGTTTTGGTGACGAATTCGTTCTGTTGCGCCCGCAAGGTCATGTCGGTCCATCCGATGGGTTGTCACGAAACGATAGATGCTGATCAAGAATCGTCGCTCGGGTCATTGACCTGAATCAAAGCTCGAACGGACACCGCCCGAAGGCGGCGCCCGTCGTCGTCGCCCCCGCCGGATCTATCGAGCGGGCCACAAACGCGCTAAGCGACGAGTTGGACCACGCCGCCGTCCTGCGCCCTGCCCTGGGCACGGTACTGGCCGATGTTGCGCATCAGCGAGGCGTCGGACGTGGTGTAGAGCACGGCGTCCTTCTTGCCGGTGTTGACATGGCGCCGCCACAGGAAGTTCGGCATCACCACGATGTCGTTGCGTTCCCACTCGAAGCGCTGGCCGGCGACCTCGGTGTAGCCCTGGCCGTCCATGACCACCATGAAGGTGGCGCAGGTCTCGCGCTTGGGCAGGGTCAGCTCGCCCGGCCGCAGCAGCTGCGCCGCATAGTCCATCACCATACCGACCGGCGCGCCGTTGACCGGATTGACGAACTGCATGTGGATGCCCTCGTACGGGTCGCCCTCCTCGTTGCGCAGGCCGTCGAGCGCTTCTCGCACGTCGGCGCCCCGGTAGTGGATCATGGCGTCGGGATTCTGGCCCCAGCCGCGCTGATGGGACACAAAGGTCGGCTTAAGGCCGCCATGTCCGTAGAGGCGCCCAGAATAGCCGTTGGAATGCTCCGACTTCTGGATCTTGGCGTTGCTCTTGGAGCCTTCGCCGCGGAAATCCATGTCGACCCAGGCGCAGTCCAGAACCTCCATCAGCGGCCAGTCCAGCATGTCGATCCAGATCACGGGTGATGTCGAATCGTTGCCGTGGTCGTGCCAGGTCCCGTTCGGGGTAATGATCAAATCGCCGCGGACGGCCTCGCAGCGTTCACCCTCGACATTGGTATAGCCGCCCCGTTCCGACAGAATGGTCCGGCTGGCATTGGCACTGTGGATGTGCGCGGGGGCGACGTCGCCGGGCGTATAGATCGAGATCGCGGTCCGCATCGTGGTGGTAACCTGCAGGCGGCCGCCAAGACCAGGATTCGTCAACAGAATGCTCTGGCGATCCGCAAACTCGATGGGCGAGACGTCGGCGCGCTTGGCGATCAATTCGATGCGCTCCAGAAACGGGGCGTAGTCCTTCCAGCGCCATTGGCACGGCAGCGTCTTGATCTGATTGGCCGCGACGCGGCCTTTCGCCAGCTGCCCGACGCCGGATCCGCCGCCTGTATCGGCAAACCACGCCCGCTGCGCCGGGGCGTTGAGCTCCGTGCGTACCCAGATATTCAACTTGCCGGCGTCAGCATTGAGCTCTTCCATCAGCTCGCGCGCCTTGACGGGCGCGGCGGTGCTTGCCGGCGCGGGCTTCGGTTTGGTGGCGGCAACGTTCATGTTCATTCTCCTCGCTCGGGCCAAGAAATCGGACCAAATATGTTTCAGACAATTGATTTAACCTGCGCCAGCCACTTGGACGCATTGATCAAGATCAAACGATACCGCTCGAGACCGCGGGGCTGACAGCACAGATCGTCATACCTGGGCCGGGCCCACACAGCAGTCGAGGATCGCAGCGGGCGCTGAAACGTGAGCAGGTGGCGCTCGAGATGGGTGCGGTGCTGGCCGGCGAGATTCGGGATGCCATCGTCCTGCCCGATCCCATCGAAGCCATGGCAGGACGCGCATTTCAATTCGCCCAGTGGGCTCGCCGCAGCTATTCCTCCTGACATTGACAGCGGAAAATGGCCGACACGCGTCAGCATTCATTTCTTGAGGCTGAGGATGTAGGCGATGATGCTCGAGGTCTGGTCGTCATTGAGAATGAGGTTCGGCATATTGCGATGCGACGTGTGGAGAAAGACATAAAGCGCGGTCGCGGTCATTCCAGGCGTTGCCGCGACAGCGACGAAGCTCGGTGATTGCGAGTTCGGCGAGCGCAGGGTCCGATTCCCGACGGCGTGGCATTCCGCACAGACTTGGCGCGCAAGTGCACGGCCCTTCTGGCGATCGCCAGCCTCCTGAGCCTGGACGGCCTGGCTGGCGAGCGCGGCGGCGGCCACGGCCATTATCAACCGGTTGGTGTGCATGTGTTGCCTCCGTTATTCTGGTGCGGTCCGGTGCCGTTGGTGCCCCACAGGCGCCAGTGGGTGGGCATGACCGAAACCACCGATCTCGTGGTTGGGTTGATCCAGCCGCGGGCGGTCAGGCGGCAGGGAAATATCAGGGCGTGCACCTCGCTTCGCTCGATCACGCTGAGTTCGAGATCCGCCCCGAACGGCGCGCTCGCTATAGGATGCCAGTCGCCCACGGAATCCTCTTAACGCGCCAACGCGGCGATATAGGCCGCAAGGTCGGCCGCCTCGGTACGGCTGAGCGACATATCCGGCATCTTCGGATGCGGATCGAGCAGAAAAAGCGCGATCCGCGAAGCGCTGTTGCCGGGTCGCTTCGCGATGGTGGTGAACGGCGGCGCCATGTCGCTCCCGGCGCGGCGCTGCGTCGGGGTCACGATATGGCAGGCCTCGCACCACCGATGGGCGAGGCGCGAGCCGTTGTCGGCGTCCGCCGTCCACCCGGGCTGCGGAACCAGAGCGAAGGTCAGTGTCAGGCCAGCGCCGAGGGCTCTGAGGTCGAAAGTTGAGGACAAGTGTTTTCCCTTCACCGGGCTCGAGTTACTGGTCAAATAGCTTCGCAAGGTTGTCGGCTTGGTTCTAAGGAAGCGCGCGCGTTTGGCGCTCCGCCCAGTAGAGGGCCGCGGCGAATGCCACAAAGGGGATCGTGATTACGATCATGGTGAGAATCGTATCTGTCGTCATTGGCCTCTCCTTCAGTTTCAGTCGAACTATCGTGCATGCCGCCGCAGGCAGCATTGATGCAGATCAATCCTCAGGGCGGAGCGCACCACGTCTGCGACGGATCAATCGAAGCGCGCCGCTGGTGCGCCGCGCATCATGCGGCCGACTCCACGGCCGCGACCCGAAACGTGTGGATCTCGTCGTTGTCATGGTCGCGGATGGACACGTATTCGCCGGGGGCGAACACGTGCGTCCCGAATCGATAGCCGGCTTCATCATCGTCCTCATTCGCTGCCAGGCCGTAGTGGAATGCCCAGCCCGCATGCTCGGCGCCACCCGGCTTGTGAATGAGACGTCCGGTCTCGTCGTCGCTGCCGGCCCAGAACCGGCGCACACGGCAGTGGTCGCGGTACTCGTGCCAGAGGTCCGGATCGATATGACCGCGGTGGTCGAGCGGAGCGACGAATTCATAACCGTGCCGCGGCGACCCGGACGGAAACTCCTTCGAGCGGGCCAGATCGAGGCGAATGCGTTTGAGTTCGTGCGGTACGGACATCGGACACCTCCAGAATCTGAGCCTTCGCATGGGATAGGCGCAGCGGTGTCCGCGGAAAATTCAGATAATCCCCCTAAGGGATGTCACCTAACAGTGCGGACGACTGCCCGCTCCTCGTCCCTGAGATCATACCGCCCGTCCCCTCCAGATCGCGGCAAGCGCAAGCCTTGCCGTGTCGGGGAGGCGCTGCGTCTTATCGGTGCGATCGCCGGTCGTACTCGCATGCGGCCGCGGACGATCCAGATGCCGCCAAGCGATCTAATCTTCGCGACGGGACGGTCCATCGGTCGTAGCCAGAATGCCGGCGATCAGCGCCATGCGGACGAGCTCAGACAGGCTCGACGCCTGCATCTTGGTCATTAGATTGGCCCGATATATCTCGACCGTCCGCGGGCTGATGCCCAGGTCAAAGGCGATCCGCTTGTTGGCATGCCCGCCCACGAGCCCGTTGAGCACATCGCGCTCGCGATTCGACAGCGCCTCCAAGCGCTCGTCGATGCCCGCCCGCTCTGCCTGTTGCCGGCTATCGTTGTCCTGGCGGCTCAGCGCGGAATGCACGGCTCCCAGCAGAACGGCGTCGTCAAAGGGCTTTTCGAGAAAGTCGGCGGCTCCAAATTTCATCGCCTCGACCGCGAGCGGCACGTCGCCGTGACCTGTTATGACGATCACCGGCAATCCCACTTTTAGCTCCTTGAGCCGGCGCAGCAGATCCATGCCGCTCATGCCGGGCATGCGGACATCGGTGATGACGCAGCCGGATTTGAGCCCGGGAGCGACATTCAGGAAGGCGCCGGCGGATTCGTAGGTCGCAACCTCGAGCGTGTTGGCGCGCAGCAGAAACTCGAGCGAATGACGGGCGGCCTCGTCGTCGTCGATGACGTGCACGACCGTACGGTCAGGTGGCATTGCCGATATCCTCTTTCGTCACCGCGCGCACGGTAAAACGAAATATGGTGCCGACGCCAGGGCTGGACGCGACGCTGATTTGCCCACCATGGGCCTCGACGATCGTGCGCGAGATCGACAAGCCCACGCCCATGCCGTGCGCCTTGGTCGTGAAGAAGGGTTGAAACAGCTGTGCGCTCACCTCCGCCGGAACTCCGGGACCGGTGTCAGCAACGCTGATCTCCACCATGTCGTCCCCGACCGGCGCCGCCGCGACCGTCAGCTCGCGGACGGGCGATTCCTCCATCGCCTCGATGGCGTTGCGAATCAGGTTGAGCAGGACCTGCTGAATCTGCACCCGGTCGGCCAGCACCAGATCGATCGCGGGATCGAAGGCGAGCCGAATCCGGATGCCGCGGTCCTTGGTGCCGACGAGGGCAAGGGCGCTTGCCTCCTCGACCAGCTTCTGTACGCCTTCGACCCGGCGCTCGCTTTCGCCTCGCGCCACAAAATCGCGCAGGCGCCGGATGATCTCGCCGGCGCGCAGCGCCTGGCTAGCCGCCTTGTCCAGGGCGTCGCGAACGAGCGCAGAGCCCTCATCCGCCTTGTCCGCGAGCAGCCGCGTCGACCCCTTCAAGTAGTTGGTGATCGCCGATAGCGGCTGGTTGAGCTCGTGGGCGAGCGTCGAGGCCATCTCGCCCATCGCGGTCAGCCGCGAAATATGGACAAGCTCGGATTGCAGCTCCTGCAGCCGGGCTTCGGTTTTCTGACGCTCGGTGAGGTCGCGGATGAACCCAGTGAAGTAGCGCTGATTGCTCGACCGCATCTCGCCGACCGAAAGCTCCATCGGGAACGTGGAGCCACCCTTGCGCTCGCCAACCACAACGCGGCCGATGCCGATGATGTGTTTTTCACCGGTCCGCAGGTAACGCTCGAGGTAGCCATCGTGACTCTCCCCATAGGGCGATGGCATCAGCATCTTGATGTTGTGCCCGATGACCTCAACGGTGCGATAGCCGAAGAGGCGCTCGGCGGCGGCGCTGAACGATTGGACCGCACCCCGCTCGTCGATGACGATCATCGCGTCCGGAACCGTATCGAGGATCGACTGAAGGTGCGCGCCACGTGCCAGGGCGTCTTGCGTACTGGAAGAGGCGCGCACTCGGCTGCGCTGCAACAGCTCGCCACCCCAGGCGATGCCGAATCCGATCGCGCCAAAGGCGATGCCATTGACGATTCCCGGTGTCGAGAGCTGGCCAATATCGGCAACGACGAACATTGCCGCCAACAAGCTCAGAACCGTTGCCACGAGGCCAGGCCCCAGGCCGCCGGCGTCAGCCGCAACCAACACCGCGGGCACAAAAAGCAGATAGGAGGGATCGCCGGAGCCGATCGGCCCGATCAGAGTCCGAACTGCGAGGGAAGCGGCCACGGCCACCACGGCAACCGCGTAGCGGAGGCTGGTTTGCCGTGAATTGAGCCCGCGCGCGAAGGCGCTCCAGGCCCCATCCTGGGTTGTCTTGGCGGCCAAATCCGCGAAAAAGGCTCGCATTTCAAACTCCGCACGGCCTCAGGAATATCCCTTATGGGCTTTATCTGAATTCTCTCCCGTAGACCCGTTCGTTACCACAATCTCCATCGGATTCAGGGAGGAAATGGTCATGCAGGTCCAGGATGCAATTCGCAGCCGCGCTTTCGGCGAGCGCCCAGTTCAAATGCGCTCCGAGGACCATGATCGGGGCGGGGCTATCGATCTCATGGGGGCTCCCTTGTCGTTTGCGCGGGATTCCGAGATCTATTTTGAGGGCGAGCCGGCCGACTTTCTATACAAGGTCGTCAAGGGGGTGGTGCGGACCTACATGCTTCTGGCCGACGGGCGTCGACAGATCGGCGGCTTCTACCTGCCGGGCGACATATTCGGGCTGGAAATGGGCGATGGCCACACGCTTTCCGCCGAGGCGATCACCCGGTGCGACGTGCTGGTGATCAGGCGCAAGGCGCTGGTCACATTGGCGGCGCGGGATCACGAGGTCGCCCGCGAGCTGTGGACGCTGACCGGCCGTGAGCTGCGCCGGATGCAGGGTCATGTCCTACTGTTGATCAAGAGTGCGCAGGCGCGGGTCGCGGCCTTCTTGTTGGAAATGGCGGAGCGGGCCGGCGCCGGCAATGCGGTTGAGCTGTCGATGTCGCGGCAAGACATTGCCGATTACCTCGGACTGACTATCGAGACCGTGTCGCGCACGTTCAGGAATCTGGAGAACGCTTCGGCAATCGAGCTCCCGTCGTCGCGGCGTGTCGTATTGCGCGATCGCGGCGCTCTCCGCCGACTCAATTCCTAAGCCCCGGTCAGGCCCGAGCATCAAGCAAGAGTGAGATTCACCATGCTAGCGCGCAACGTCATGACACCGCGGGTCATATCGATCGAGGCCGATGCTCCGATCATGCAGGCGGTACGCCTGATGCTGCAAAACCGGATCAGCGGTTTGCCCGTGGTCGGCCACAAGGGCAAGCTGGTCGGGATGGTGACGGAGGGCGATTTCCTGCGGCGCGGCGAGATCGGCACCCAGCGCCACCGCAACCGCTGGCTGGAATTCCTGATTGGCCCGGGGCGCCTCGCCGACGAATATGTTCATGCAAGCGGCCGCAGGGTCGAGGAGGTGATGACGCGCGAGCCGGTCACCGTGACGCAGGACACGCCGCTCGACGAGGCGGTCGACTTGATGGAACGTCACCGAATCAAGCGACTACCGGTCGTGGACGGGGGTAAGCTCGTCGGTATCGTCACCCGCGCGAACATTATGCATGGGCTGGTGAGCCTCGCCGCCGGCAACAAGGCTGCGCCAGCGGGCGACGACATCGCCATTCGCGAGCGGATTCTGGCCGAAATCAACCGGCAGTCCTGGGCCCCCATGGCCAACGTGACGGTCCGCAACGGCGTGGTCGAGCTGTGGGGCACGATCACGGACGAGCGGCAGCGCGAAGCCCTCCTTGTGGCATCCGAGAACGTCGCCGGCGTCAAAGCCGTGCACGATCACCTGGTTTGGATCGAGCCCAATTCCGGCTTCGTGATCCAGTCCGAGGAGGACGAGGCGCGCGCCCGCGCGTCCTGACGTAAATCCCGGGGCGCCGACCGCGACCTCCTTTGGTTGCTACCTAGCCACGACGCAGACCGCGCTGGGTATTTTGATCTGTGTCAAGTTGCGCGAGCGTTCGTTAAGGCAAACGTGATCCTCAATTTACGTCGATCGAGTCCGTCATTCCGGGCTCATCCCCCCTCAAGGTTGTCCCGATGAGCCAAGCGGTCATTCCGTCGAAAACAATGACAATCGGCGAAAGCGGCTCGATCTCGAACCACTCGATAGCCTTGGCGATGGCGGGCCTTCTGCCACTCACACTCACTTTTCACCGCTCCCGATTGACCTGGATCAATAAGTCCAACGCCGGCTTCGGCTATGATTTTCTTGTTACGAGGTAGGAGGCGAATATGCGCATGGTCAAATACGCTTTAGTTTCGCTGTTTCTGTTTGCGGGCGTGGCGTTCTTCTACGCCGGGATGGGCCTCGAGATTCCGGAAGTGCAGTTCAGGGAGATCACTTCCTACGGGGCTCCGCTCGGCATTGGTTTCATCGTGCTCGCGGTCCTGGTGGCGGGATTTTGGCGAGAGGGGCCTTCATCAAGCGTGAGCTGAGCGCCGCCCGGCGCCGGCTTGTTGCCAATGCGCAACACGTCTGTGAAATCGCGCCTGCTGTTCACTTTTGGACTTTGCGCGACTTAGCATGATCCTGACAAAGGCACGCGCCCGGCGTATCATTTGGTGTTTTTCAACGGAGTGACTGAGTGTTTTCCATGAGAAATGATTGCCCTCGTCTCGCGGACGCGCCGGGGAATTTCAGGATCGTCGCCGCTGTGGGGGCGCTCGTCCTGGCTGCGTTCCTGACCATTGGCTTCGCTCCGCCCGCGGCGGCCTTGCCGAGCTTCGCCCGTCAGACCGGACAACCTTGCGGGACCTGCCACACCGATTTCCCCGCGCTCACCCCGTACGGCCGCCGCTTCAAGCTGCTCGGCTATACGGTCGGTGGCGGCATGTTTCGGACCACGCCGTTCCCGGCGTTTGCGGACAATGCGCGCGCCCAAGCCGCCAAGATGGGCATGTACCTGAAGGCGCCCGGCGCGCCTGCGAGCGACGACAAGGACTATGTTCCGCCGCTCTCCACCATGGCGATCATCGGCTACACCCACACCCAGGCACCGCTGCCGCCGCCGACCGATCCGTTCAAGCCCAACGACAACGTCGCGATGGCGCCGTTCAGCGGATTCTGGGGCGGTGCCATCACCGAGGACGTCGGCGCCTTCGTGCAGGTCACCTACGGCGGGCCTCCGGTCGGAGGGTTCGGGGATGCGTTCGGCCACACCTGGGGCTGGGACAACACCGATTTCCGTTTCGTCAAGACGATCACGATCGGGGGCTTCGACGCGATCTTCGGCATCACCGCCAACAACAACCCGACCGTCCAGGACCTGTGGAACACCACGCCGGCCTGGGCCTTTCCTTACGCCGCGTCGACCATCGCGGGATCGCCGTCCGCCAGCACTGTCATCGAGGGCGCATTCGCGGCCCATGTCGGCGGCGCCGGCGTCTACGCCTACATCAACGACCTGTTGTATCTGGAGGCCACATTCTACCGCACGCTCGATTTCGGGGCGCAGAACACGCTCGGCGTCGATCCCTATGACGCGCCCGGCCTGATCGACGGCGTGGCGCCCTATTGGCGTGCCGCCCTCGAGCCGCATTGGGGCGATCATTACCTGATGGTCGGCACGTTCGGCATGCAGACCAACATCCGCAACTGGATCAATCCAGGCACTGGTGATGCGACCACCTTCGCGCAGACCGACAAGTTCACCGACGTGGGGTTCGATGCGCAGTATCAGTATCAGGGCGGCAACTACTGGTTCACGGCGCGCGGCAGCTATATCCACGAATACCAGCAGCTCACCTCGACCTTCGGCCTCGGCGGCTCGGCCAATCCGGCCAACGAGCTCAATTCGTTGCATCTGCAGGCGTCGCTCGCCTACGGGGCCGACAATCGAATCGTGCTGACCGGACAGTATTTCAGCACCTGGGGCACCTCCGATCCGATCCTGTACCAGGGACTCGCCAGCACCTTCAGCCCGGATAGCAACGGCTTTATTGCCGAGATTGCCTACATCCCGTTCGGCGCCAGCAAGGCGCCGGGCTGGCCGTGGGCCAACGCCCGTATCGGGCTCCAGTACACGCTCTACACCAAGTTCGACGGCACCACGGTCGGCGCCGGCGACAACAACACGTTGTTCCTGCATCTTTGGCTCGCCATGTAGGCCGCGGATGCACACGGAGACTCGCGCCATGAAGAAGCTGTTGCTCGCCGGTGCTGCGACGCTGTGCTTGTGCCTGCCGGGGCCCTCCGGCGCGGCCGACATGCGGATCCCGACCAAGGCGCCGATGCCGCCGCCCATCTTCAGCTGGACAGGCTGCTATCTGGGGGCCCATGTCGGCGGTGGCCGCGGCTCCAAGGACATCACCGATCCGGTACAGCTGGTGCAGGATCAGCTTTCCGCGGGCCCGGTGACAGCCGGCGTCACGACGGTCGGCGTTCATCCGACCGGTGTCGTGGTCGGCGGGCAGTTCGGCTGCGACTATCAGTTCGCACCAAGCTGGGTCGTGGGCTTCGAGGGCGCGGCCTCCGGCTCCACCATGAAGGACAGCACCAATGTCGTGCTCCCGGTGAGCGGCGATACCGCGCTGGTGGCCGCGCGGACCGATTTCATCGGCAGCGCAACCGCACGTCTGGGCTACGCGGCCGACCGCTGGCTGTTCTTCGTCAAGGGCGGTGCCGCCTTCGCGGGCGACAAATACGACGTGACCGGCGCCTTCGCCGGCATACCGTTCGGCTTCGAGGGCCTGGATCAGCGCCTGGGCTGGGTGGTGGGCGGCGGCGTCGACTGGGCGTTCTACCATCATTGGTCGGTCGTGCTGGAATACGATTACTATCAATTCGGCCATCACAGCGTGCTGATGTCCGATGCCGTCAACGCGGTCTCGGGGCCCGTGGACTTCAAGCAGGGCGTTCAGATCGCCAAGGTCGGGCTGAATTTCCATATGTGGGACGGTCAGTAGGTCGTTTGGGGGTTCTGAATATGTCGGACCAAGCCTTCGGTCCCCAAGACCATGCGGGCCGCCGTGGGCGCGGGAGACCGCTCATAAAAAGCAGGGGCCTGCGACCGGCTTTGCCGGTGCTCGCCGCCCTCGCGGCGGTCGTCTTCAGCGGGGCGACACGCGCAAACGACGCCGCGACGGTCTCGCAACATGAGGTCCAGGCCAAGCTGCAATACTGCGAGGTCTGCCACGGCGTGTCGGCGCAAGGGTATCTCGGATATTATCCGATACCGCGCCTCGCCGGGCAGCAGATCGCCTATATCGAGAACCAGTTGAAAGGCTTCACCGACCGCAAGCGGACAAGTAACATCATGTTCAGCGTCGGCCATGTGCTGAGCCCGGCGATGATAACGGCCCTGGCAACAAGTTTTCACGACCTCAACCCCAAACCCCTCGGCGGTGCGCCGAAGGAACTGGTGGCCATTGGCAAGCAGATTTACGAAGATGGCGTTCCGAGCGCCAATGTGTTTGCGTGCGCTTCCTGTCACGGCAAGGAAGCCAGGGGCGACGGGCAGTTTCCACGCTTGGCGGGTCAGCTCGCGGCCTATGTGTCGCTCCAGCTGACCAATTGGAGCAAGGAGCGCGCCGAGACCACGTCGGACATCATGGCGCCGATCGCGCGCAGCCTGACCGAGATGCAAATCAAGGCGGTTGCAGCCTATGTCAACTCGTTGGAGTGACGCCATGGGCGCTTTCACAGCCCACCGGATCGGCGCGGCGGCAAGGTGGCGGGGCCTGTGCTGCCTGGCTGCGATGGCAGTCCTGCTGGTCGCGCTCGGGGGCGGCGCCCGGGCGCAGGACGCTTCGCACGCCGGCGTTCAGGCCAAGCTCAGCTATTGCAAGGACTGCCATGGCGCTTCGGCGCAGGGCTACCGCGGCTACTATCCGATACCGCGGCTCGCCGGACAGCAGACCGAGTATCTGAAGAACCAGTTGCGTGCCTTCATCGAGCATCGGCGCACCAACAATATCATGTTCAACGTGGCACATGCCTTGAGCCCGTCCATGGTCCAGGCCCTGGCGGCGAGCTTTCACGATCTCAATCCGGCGCCGGTTGGAGGTGCGCCCCGGCAGTTGCTGGGGCAGGGCAAGCGCATCTTCGAGGATGGGGTGCCGGACGCCAATGTGGCGGCCTGCGCGGCGTGCCACGGTCCGGAGGCGACGGGCAGCGGCGAAATTCCGCGGCTGGCCGGCCAGCTCTACCCTTACCTCATCAAGGAATTGACCAATTGGGGCACGGAACGGGGCCAGGATCCGGCCAAGCCGGATACCTCGGGCATCATGAGCCCGGTCGCACATAGCCTGACCAAGAACCAAGTCGAAGCGGTCGCTGCTTATGTCAGCTATCTGAAATAGGTGATCTGAATCATGATGGGCACCCGGCCGAGACTGGCGCTCCTCGCAATCGGCGGCCTTGTGGTTTCCGTGATCGCGGGCCACGCGGAAAGCCCCGCGGTGCGCAATTGCACCTGGTGCCACGGCACTTCAGCGCAAGGCTATACGCCAGCGCCGCGGCTCGCCGGGCAGCGATCGCAATATCTCGAGAATCAGCTCGCCGGCTTTCGCAGCCACGGCCGCGACAATCCGCTCTCGAAGCAGTACATGTGGGGCGCCACCGAGAACCTCAGCGCCCAGAGCGCGCGCGATCTGGCAAGCTACTTTTCGACCTTGCCGCCGCGCGCCGCCAACGACGGCGACGCGGAGCTCGTGGTCGCCGGCAGGACGATATATCAGCAAGGCATGCCGGACGACAATATCGTGGCCTGCGTGGTCTGCCATGGCCCGAACGCGGAAGGGGTCGGCCAGATCCCGCGCCTGGGTGGGCTTGCCTCCTCCTACCTGAAACGGACGCTCGAGCAGTGGGGCCAAGGATATCACACCGCCTCCGGGCCTCCGATGCCGGATATCGCGAGAAAATTGTCAGCGAACCAGATTGAAGCGCTCGCGTCATATCTCAGCTTTGTCAAGTAACCGCGAACTGCGTTTGTTTGGTGCCGGACTCGCTACGAACTATTTGTGAGTAGGCAGCTGGCGGATTGGCTTCAGCTTTGCGATGCAGATGGCAGCATCATTCGGATCGACCATGATCTCGAACTCGAGATGGCGGCACATCGCGAGCATCGAGGTGTTCTCGCGTAGGACCTGGCCCTCGATAGTGCCGATGCCTTCGCTGCGGGCATATTCGATGATCAATTGCATCAGCAGCCAGCCGAGCCCGTGCCCCTTGAGATCGGAGCGCACCAGGATGGCGAATTCGCCGTTATCGTAGTTGACATTGGCGTGCAGTCGCACGACGCCAAGCAACGCGCCGGACAATTCCTCGATCGCCGCGAACGCCATGGCACGCGCGTAATCGATCTGGGTGAGGCGCGCCACGAAGGCGTGGCTGAACTCCTTGACTGGCGCGAAGAACCGCATCCGCAAGTCCTGCGGCGTGACGGCGGCAAAGAACGGACCAAACAAAGGCTCGTCTTCCGGACGCACCGGACGCATGAAGATCGCGGTGCCGTCTGCCAGTGCGACATGCCGTTCCCATTGCTTGGGATAGGGCCGGATGGCGAAACCCGGATGGCCTGACGGCCCCCGGCGCGTGGTGTCGAGCGGCGCCACGGCCACCCGCGTATCGACCGCGATGAGGCCGCTTTCGTTGGCGAGCAGCGGATTGAGATCGACCTCGCGCACCTGCGGGAAGTCGGCCGCCAGCTGCGCCAGCTTGACCAGCATCAGCGCGATGGCGGTCTCATCCGCCGCCGCCACGTCGTGATAGGCCTTGAGGATGCGGGAGACGCGGGTGCGCGCCATCAGGTCGCGGGCCAGCTTGAGGTCGAGCGGCGGCAAAGCCAGCGCCCTGTCGTTGATGACCTCGACCGCGGTACCGCCGCGGCCGAACACGATGACCGGCCCGAAGGTCGGATCGTCGGCAATTCCGGCGATGAGTTCGCGCGCCTTAGGCCGCAGGATCATGGGATGGATGGTGACGCCTGTGATGCGGGCTTGCGGCATCAGCTCGCGCGCCCGCGCGAGGATCTGGGCGGCCGCCTCGCGCACCGCGGCCGCGGAGGTCAAGTTCAAGCGCACGCCGCCCACCTCGGACTTGTGCACGATGTCAGGAGACAGGATCTTGGCCACCACGGTTGATCCGTTCTGCAGCAAGGGGGCGGCTACCGCCGCGGCCTCGTCGGGGTCGCGCGCCAAGAGAGCGGGGGCGACCGGAATCGCGTACGCGGCCAAAAGGCGCGTGGCCGCAATCGGGTCGAGCCATGTAGCACCGGCGGCGAGCGCGCCCTCGATCACGGCGCGGGCGGCGTCCCGGTCCGGCGCGAAATCCGCCGGCATGCTGGGCGGCGTCGCCATCAAGGCGTCCTGCGCCTCCCGGTAGCGCACCAGATGCATGAATCCCCCGACCGCGTCCGCTTCGGTCGCATAGTCAGGAATGCCGGCGTGCTCGAAAATATCGGCGGCGGCGAGGCTGCCGCCGACCCAGACCGCAAACGCCGGTTTGGGCGCGATTATCCGGTTGCGATGCTCGCGCGCCGCGCCGACGATCGCCTGGGCGGCGTCTCTGGCGGAAGCAAGCGCGGTCGGCACATTCATCACAAGCACGGCGTCGTTGCCGGGATCGTCGAGCAACGCCGCGAAGGCGGCCGCATAGCGAGCGTCGTCGGCATCGCCCGCGATGTCGACCGGGTTGGCGTGCGACCAGATCGACGGCAACGCGGCGTCGAGCCGCTGCATGATGGCAGGCGAGATCTCGGCCAGCACGCCGCCGAGATCCGCTAGCCGGTCGACCGCCAGCACGCCGATGCCGCCGCCGTTGGTGAGGATTGCGAGGCGCTTGCCGGGTAACGCCTTCACCTGTCCCAGCGTTTGCGCCGCCGCGAAAAGCTCATCGAGACCGATGACGCGCAGCAGGCCGGCGCGCCGGAACGCCGCATCATAGACGGCATCGGCGCCGGCGAGCGCGCCGGTGTGGGTCATGGCCGCCTTTGCGCCCTGGTGATGGCGACCCGACTTGACCACCACCACCGGCTTGGCGCGCGCCGCAGCCCGCGCCGCCGACATGAACTTGCGAGCATCCTTGATGGATTCCACGTAGAGCAGGATCGCGCGGGTGGCGCGATCGAGCGCGAAGAAGTCAAGCAGGTCGCCGAAGTCGACGTCGATGCCGTCTCCCAAGGAAACAACCGCCGAGAAACCGATCGACCGCGTCGCCGACCATTCCACCAGGCCGGCGGCGATCGCGCCCGATTGCGAGATGAGGGCGAGGTCGCCCACGTTAGGCATGCTGGCAGCGAAGCTCGCATTGAGCCAGCCGCCCGGCACCAGGACCCCGAGGCAGTTAGGGCCGACGAGCCGCAGGCCCTTGGCGCGCGCCGCCGCCTCGCAGCGCTCAGCCAGCGATCCCGGCCCGTGGCCAAGACCGGCCGTGAGGATGATGCCGGCGGCTGCCCGCTTTTCGGCGGCCGCCGCAACGATGGCAGGCACCGCCTGCGGTGGCGCCGCGATGACGACCAGGTCAGGGGCATCCGGCACCGCGTCCATGGTCCGGACGGCGCGGATACCTTCGATCTCATCGTAGTGAGGATTGATGAGATGGATCGGGCCCTTGAAGCCAGCGCTGCGAAGGTTGCGCAAGACTGCCCGGCCTGGCGATGTTGGCCGCAGGCTGGCGCCAATCAGCGCGACTGAGCGGGGTGAAAATAGCTTATCCAGGCCGTAAGTCGACATGAGGCAACTCGATCAGAGACGCCCACAACACTTAACACATGGCCGTGACGGTCACAGGACGGCAGAGCGCCCTTGGCTTCGACAGTGACCTGCACTCGAATTGCGGAAAGCCTGCCCGCGGGATCACCCCTCGGAATGCAGCCACCGCCTTGATGTAATTATATAAAATACAAACAGCATTAATGTTCTGCTCCTCGCAGGGTATCGGGAGCATGTGCACATGCGTTCTCGGCGAGCCACGCGCTGGAGTGCCGTGCGAGAACGGAAACTTCGACTCCTCTTACCGAGCGGGCGCTCACCAAGATGCAAACGATAACCCATGACGCAGCCATTTACAGTGCGATCTCAATAACATAACTGTTCGCAGTTTTATTCTTACTGGCGCGCCACTTTCTCAATCGCCGATCGACCGGAGCGTTGGCGTGTCGCTTAGGCGGCGGATCGAAGCAAGACATTCAGCGATGATGGGTGATTGCTCACCTCGCCATTTCCGGCATCGCCGCTCGCGCTCATTGGGCCGGGCGGGATCGGCGCAAAATGTCGTCGAGGCAGCTTCCGCCAAGGGCGATCTTCGTCATGATGGCCGGGAATTGGCCTGCAGAAGCCGACTATCGATATCGCGGAAACCAAGGTGTGGTCCCGGGTAACAGCCAGGAACGGAGATACATCCAATCGCAGGCCGATCACGACTGGCGCGGCAAAGTCGCGCCAGTGCCTAGCGGAGCCGAGTGACCATCCAACATTTGGCCCTGCCGGCCCGAGAACGGGTCGGCGAGGTTTTGCGCACCGCCCGCGCCTTGCGGTTGCGCCGCCGTGCCCAGGTGGAGAATATCGCCGGCCGGAACACCCATGCCTATCTCGGTGACCTGCGTACCATTCACTTTCCAAATCTGTGCCGCACCGCTGTCGTTGATCCAAAGCAGCTCGCTATTGGCATCGCCGGCGGCGAAATTGCCGACGGCCTCCAGATGCCAATCGGTCGTGCTCGTTTCAGCAGGATTGATGATGTCGGCCAGGCCGCCATTTTTCATCTGCCAGATCTGCACGTCGTTGGCCGCGTCCACCAATACGATATCCGACGAGGCGTCCGCCGCACCATTGAAGTGTCCGACCCCGGCAACCCTCCAGCCCGCAGGCATCACGCCCACGTTCTGGTCGAAGCCCGACACGTTCGCGCCGTTCATCTCCCAGATATCCGTAGCTCCCGTCGTGCTCTCCCAGAGCACGTCGCTGCTGCCGTCGTTGTCGAAGTCGCCGATCGCAGCCACGTGCCATGCGGCACTCATGCTATTGTTCGAGACGGCGGAATTCGACAGCGTGGTGCCGGGCATCGTCCAGACCGCCGCCGAACCCCCGTTTACCCACAGGATATCGGATTTGCCGTCGCCGTTGAAATCGCCCACGCCAGCGACATTCCATCCGCTGCCCATCTGACCGGCTGGCGTTCCGTTCGCCAACAAATCAGTGCCGTTCATTTCCCAAACCGCCGCCTCCCCGCTGGTATTGCTCCACAGCAGATCGGAGTTGCCGTCGCCGTTGAAATCGCCGATGCCGACCGGGGTCCAATTCGATCCCATCTCCGCATCGGGGATGGCGGCTTGCGTCAACGCAGTACCATTGCTGATCCACAGCGCCGCACCATTGCCGGACTGCCATGCCACATCGGCCAAGCCGCCCGCCCTAAAGTTTCCGATGCCGACGAAGCTCAAGCTCGCCTGCGGGGTCGGCGAAGCGGTCGCGGCGGCGCTGCTGGTGCCGCCAGTGCCGGTGCTGCCGCTCATAAGCAGCCCTGCGTTCCAATTCGGGGCGTAGGGATTCTCGAACCAGGTGGCGACGTCCAATGCAGCGCCGGCACCGATGGGAGCGTTTGTATGCGAGCCGTTATCGAGCGCTCCGCCGAGCGATGTCGCCACCCAATTGGCGTCAAAGGTCCAGGTGACGCTCGACCAGGTGTACGCATTGGCGGTGTCGTAGAGGGTCAACCAGTGGGTGCCGTCATGGTTGGTCCCATACTGATCCACCAGCTTGCCATTGGCATCATGGTCATCGGTGAACCAGGCCCAGCTCGCCGTGCCCGAGGTGTCGTACACATTGGTCCAGACGCGGCCATTGTCCATGTCGATAGTCTGGGAGGCAAGATTGCCTTGCCCGTCGCGCACCGTGATTTGCGAGCTCCAAGGGACCGTATTGGCGGTGTCGTTGGTGGTCACCTCGCTGGCGAGCGCTCCGGACAGATTGGCGGCGTTGCCCGACGTGTCCTTTATGGTGGCCGAGCCGAGATTGACCGCGATCACCATGAGGTTGGGGATGACTTGGCCCGCCGCCACGGCGTAGCTGAAGGTCAATGCACTGGTGCCGGAGCCGCCGGTATATGTGGCGGTGCCGCCGTCATCGAGGTAGAGGGTCGGGATGCCGCCCGCGACCACCACCACCTTGCTCATGTTGAGCGTCATGGTGGCGATCCTCGCGGTCGTCACGCTTCCGCTCGGGGGAGTCTCCACGACCGAGCTGACTGTCGGCGGCGCGGTGCTGGTCGGAGTCCAGCCGAGAACGTCCATGATTCTCAGGTCGGTCGCCGACAGTACGCCCGGATCGCCGGCGCCGGGCCCACCCGGGCCGAACGGGTCGTGGGCGTTGGCATCCGATCCCACCTGATCCCAATCGGAGAGATCGAACCCGTCGTCGGTTCCTGAGCTGTTGATCGAGTTGTGGTTCTGCAAACCGGTGGCAACGTTGGTGCCGTCGGGAGAAAAGTAGGTTGCCACTCCGTCCTGGCCGCCGGTGAAATCGCGCTGGCTCGAGGCGGTGAAGCGGAACAAGTCCATCGGGGCCCACGGCCCATCGAACCCAAGGCTCCCGATGCGCCCCATGGCGCCCTCGGAGATCTCGTGCTCAAGCACCGCAACGGCATCGTTGGGGCTTTTCTGCAGAGCTTGCGCGGTCCAATAGTAGCTGTTCAGCACGACCGCGTCGTCGATGCTCGAGCCGGCCCCCGCAAGTCCCAGGATTTTAGCCTCGCCGATCGGCACCATGACTTCCGCGCCGTGGCTCGGGTCGGACAGGTTCGCGAGCGACGCAACCGCGGCCAGATCATCGGACGTGGTTGCGTGGTTGCGTAGGGCGGTGACGAACGACGAATACGATACGGTTATCGGGCTGAAGCTGTTCTCGCCGCTATAGGCATGGTTGAGCGATTGCAGGTCGAAGCTGCAGTTGATCGTGCACGCATTGGTGAAATGACTCTGGAAATAATTTTCCGCCGCAACGATTTCGTTGCGAAAGGTCGTGGTGACGCCGCTGCCATAGGTGTTGACGAAGACCAGTCCGCTGCCCGCATAGGTCACGGTCTCCGGGCTGGCGACGGATGCGGCTAGGCCGGATGAGCTGGTGCCCGTCCCCGAGGCCGTCGAGCCGAACCGATCCTCGGAGCCGAACCAATCCTGGGCATCGAGCCCTTGCCCGGAGCCGAACCTGAGGTGGTCGAATCGGGAACCGCCGGCTCCCAGAATAAAAACCGGATCGGTAATGGTAAAACCCATCGCCAGCTTTCGTTGAATATCCGAGCGAATATTCAGACATAAGCACTTACCAACTTGCTAAAGGCTCAAGACTAATACTTAGATTGCGTTGGCTTCCATTTGGTCGCCACCCGCCGCACAATTGTCATAAAATGCGACGGCATTATAGAGTAATATATTGATTTAACAGGAATTTCTCGGACTGACGCCCGGCATGGCCCGCCCGGATTCCGGCCGCTGGCTTCAGGCCGCCGAGACTTCCACCATTCGCAACCTGTCTCGCGCAGATTTGGCGCGCCCCTGCTGCAGCAGAACCGTGGCCCGGCTCGCGTCGACCGGCCGGCTGAAGGAATAACCCTGTCCGCGCTCGCAGCCGGACGCCATGAGGAACTTGGCCTGCGCCTGCGTCTCGATGCCCTCGGCGTGCATTCAATGCCGAGATCGTGGGCGAGCCGGATGCGGCCCGCACCACGGTGGCATTGCGCGCATCGGAATCGACCCGGAACACCGGTTGCTGGGCGATCTTCAGCCGGCTCACCGGATAGGTGGTCAGAAAGTTGAGCGAGGAGTATCCGGTGGCGAAATTGTCGCTGGACGCGTCGCGGGCCTGAATCCGCTCTGGAGCGCCGAAGCGCCCTGCTTCAAGCACGTGCATTTTCGATGCAAGCCAGATTTCACTTTTCCAAGAGATGCGTTAGCATAGCTTGCAGGTCACGGATTTAACAAGAAGCCAGCGGAGGAACCATGGGACGGATATGGACATCGAGCGCCGGGGCCGCTTGCCTGATCGTCGCCTCGGCGCTGTCGCCTGCGCATGCGCAGTCCGACTATTACAAGGGCAAGACCGTCTCGATCGTGATCGGCGCCAAGACCGGCAGCCTCGCGTTGGCGGCCCAGATCGTTTCCCAGCACCTCGGACGCTACATTCCCGGCAATCCGACCGTGATCTTTCGCCAGATGCCGGGTGGCGCGCACTTGGGCGCGACCGGCTACATCTACAACGTTGCGGAGCCGGACGGGCTGAGCATCCTGGCGGCTAATCCCGGCGTCGCGATGGCCGAACTCGCCGGGCTGCCGCAAGTGCGTTTCGACATCCGGAAATTCGAATGGCTCGGATCCTCGGGCTCCGATGGATCGCTGTTCTCGATCCGCGCCGATCTTCCCTACAAGACTTTCAAGGAGTTCAAGGATTCCGGCCGCGAGCTGATCGCCGGGACGACCGGGCCGGGCTCGAACGCCTATGACATGCCGCTCCTGCTCAAGGAATTCGCCGGCGCCAATCTGAAGCTGCTGAAAGGGTACGCTGCCAACAGCGATATCCTGCTCGCGATCGAGCGCAAGGAGGTCGACGCCTATGCGGCGCTCGGCACGACCATCAAGCTCGCGGTCGACCGGGGCGCGGTACGCGCGCTGGTGCGCGCACGGGCGCCGGTGCCCGGGTTCAACGATCTCCCGATCGACGAAGACCTGACCACTGATCCGGTCGGCAAGTCGCTTATGGCGATCCGTGGCATACCGCTGTTGATCGGGCGCCCGTTTGCGGTACGGCCCGGGACCCCCGCGGATCGCGTCGCGATCCTGCGGGACGCGCTCGCCAAGACCATGGCCGACCCGGACTTGCTGGCCGAGGCGAAGAAGGCGCAGATCGACATCAACTTCATCTCCTCGCAGGAGGTCACCAAGGGGTTCAACGAGATGATGAGCCAGCCCCCCCAGGTGATCGAGGCGATGAAGAAGTTTCTGCAGCCGGCCGAATGATCCGATCGGGCGGCCGCGGCGCGCTCGGATGGGGCGCTGCCGCCGCTCGATTCAGACCCAAGCCGAAACCGCCATCCCGATCACCGCGAGCCCCATCACCAAGGTCGCGCCCCATCCGATCACCCGCATTGCCGGCGAGATGGTGAACTTGCCCATGACCCGGGCATTGGCCGCCATCAGCATCATGATGGCCATCACCGGCACCGCCACCACGCCGTTGATCACCGCGCTCCAATACAGCGCCTTGATCGGATTGATCGGCGAGAAATTGATCAGGATGCCGATGAGCGTCGCGGCGGCGATGGCCATGTAAAAACCCTTGGCCTCCTTCGGCTTGCGGGCAAGACCGATCGGCCATTTGCGCGCTTCGCCAAGCGCGTAGGCGGCCGATCCGGCGAGCACCGGCACGGCCAGCAGACCGGTGCCGATGATGCCCACGGCGAAGAGCGCGAATGCGAACGGCCCGGCGACCGGACGCAGCGCCTCGGCGGCTTGGCTCGACGAATCGATTTCGGAGATGCCGGCCCCGTGCAGCGTGGCCGCGGTGGTGACCATGATGGCGAGCGCCACCGCGTTCGAGAGCGCCATTCCGACATAGGTATCCAGCCGGATGCGCTCGAAGGCATCGGGGCCCTGCTGCGGCACCTGCACCAGCGGCTTGCGCAGCGGCTCCTCCTTGGTGTCCTCGGCCTCCTGCGAGGCCTGCCAGAAGAACAGATAGGGGCTGATGGTCGTGCCCATGATGGCGACGACCGTCGTCCAGAACGCCGGCTCCGACGACAGCGTAGGAATGAGAAACCCGCGCAGCGCTTCGCCCCACGGAATCTTCACCACCATTACGGTGCCGAAATAGGCGAACAGCGCCAGCGTCAACCATTTGAGCACGCTGACATACCGGCTGTATTGCATGAATATCTGCAGCAGCCCGCAAAAGGCTCCGAACGCCACGACATAGGCGAGCCGCGGCCCTTCGACCAGCAGCGCCGCCGCGTCCCCCATCGCTCCCAGGTCGGCACCGATGTTGAGAATGTTGGCGGCGAACAGCAGCACTACGATCGCTTGCAGGAGCCAGTTCGGATAGTGGCGGCGTATGTTTCCCGCGATGCCTCTGCCGGTCGTGCGCCCGATGCGGGCGCTGATCTCCTGAATCACGACCATCAGGGGATAGCTGAACAGCATCGTCCAGGTGACGGAATAGCCCAGCTGGGCGCCGGCCTGCGAATAGGTCGCAATGCCGCTCGGATCGTCGTCGGACGCGCCGGTGATCAGGCCGGGACCGAGGACCTGCAGAAGCCGGAGCTTGCTCGGACGAGGAGGCATCGGGCGCACCACCGTTTACCAGGGGAGGAATTTGCGGTGATCGGCGATGCCGCGGCGAACGTGCATCGCCGGACGCTGGTCGAGCGGCGACGACGATGCGCCTCGGAACCGGACCCGAGACACGGCCGTCGCCGCCATTCGCTTGCTGAGCAGGGCCGCGGAACGGGCCTTGCGGCGCGCGATCGGGTCAGGACTTTCGGCGGCTCATATCCGGCCGAGCAAAACCAGGATCAGAACGATAACGAGCACGAGACCGAGGCCGCCGCCGCCGTAGTAGCCGGTGCCGTAGAACGGGCCGCCACCTATGCCGCTGAAGCCGCCGAGCAACGCGATGACGAGAATGATGAGCAGAATTGTTCCAAGCGACATGTTCAATCTCCAATCCATGTGGCGTCGAGGCATCCATCAACGCGCAATGTACAAACTGGTTCCGCAAATTGCGGCGAGGCGGGAAATCGGTTTCGAATCTCCAAGGTCGACGAGAGGGACCAGCGCATTGCACCAGATCCCAAATGATCGGAGCATGACTCGATCGAGAAGATCGAATCATGCTCCGGAATTTCAGGCGATGCTTTCCGTGCGAGCGGTCCGCATCCGCTATCGTGTCGGTGGGTGCGGCGAAGCGATCAGAACCCGATCCGGGTCAATAGGACCGCCCGAGCCGGCCCACGAACCAACCGACCGCGAGGGCGACGGCAACGGCCGTATATGGCCTGGTCTCGACGTTCTCCCGGATGGTCTGCTCGAGGCTTCCAGCTTGCTTCCGAACCGCGGCGGCGGCATCGCCGGCGGTCTCGCGCGCTTGCCCGTAGAGATCCTGGGCGGCGCCCACCGCCTGCTTCACCGTCCCTTCGACCTGGCTCTTGACGTCTCCGGTGGCGCGCCCGAAGCCTTCCTCGACCTTGCCGCCCATGTTTCTGGCGGCGCCCTCCATGCGATCTCCATTCATGACCAATCCTCACTGTACGGGGTTGAGCGGTTCCATCTGACAACACTCCAGCGGGGCTTTGGTTCGAGGGCACCATGGTGCGATCGACGATTTGTAGGGTTTTCCGGTTTGCCGCGCGGGCTCGGCCGGCCGGCGGCGCCGACGGCCGGAATTCGCTTCCCGTCGCGGCTTTTGGCCGACCAGCAACGGCAGCGCCAGCGATGCAATCTCCTCGCCCCAAAGCGCGTGCGCCTCCATGTTGGGATGAAAGCCGTCGCTGGCGAACAGGTGCGGCCCCAGCGGCTCGGAGAATCGCTCCACGACCACCCGCGGCAGCCGCCCGGCCAATCCCTCGGCCGCTTCCTGCAGCGCCACCGAGCGCCAATTGAGAATTGTGCGCAACGGCCAGGGCAGCGCCGGGAAGCATGCCAGCGGGGCCACACCCGCAATGACGACCGCCGCTTCACCGATGCGCGTGCGCACGGCCATCACCAGCGCGGCGAGGTCGGCCGCGAATGCGGCCGGCGAACGATAGGCGAGCGTATCGTTGACGCCGAACGCAATGACCAGGAGATCGGCCGGCTCGACCGCGACTTTCGGCAGCAGTTCCGCGGCCGCCGCGCTGACAGTCGCGCCGGAGAGACCATGGCCGTGCCACGCCACCGGCCGACCGGTTCGGCGCGCCAAGGCTCGCGCCGTGGTGGCGGCGACGGTCTCGTCGCTGTGCGCCAGCCCGACTCCGGCCACGGTCGATTCGCCGACCGCGACGATGCGGATGGTGGCGCCGCGGCCCGGCACCAAGCCATCATAAGGCGGCTGTACCGGCGGCAGGCATGGCACCCGACGGCGAGTGACGCTGCCCTGCACGGCGACCAGCGGGAAAAGCGCCAGCGAACCGAGCAAGCCAACCGCCGTCGCGGTCGTCACGTCTCCGAGCAAAGCAGCCACGCGGCCGGCAGACCGGCCGGCCCCGGCAAGCGAGTTTTGAACCATGCCCATGGAGCGCTCCAGCGTTTGCGGACGACAAGATTCAAAGACAGCTACAAACGCGGGGCGCGGGCGCGGGTTCCCTGCGCGCGAGCGGACCGGATTTGCTGGAACCTCGGGCCTTCATCGCAAGTTGGCGACCGGGGAGCTCAACCGGATTCCGGCATTATGGATGCACCGCAGATCGATCGGGTGTGGGACATCATCGAGAAGGTGGGAGTGACCATGCTTACGACGCGCTTCCCCGGCGGGCTGCGGGCACGCCCGCTCGAGGCCCGGCCGGACCGGGCGGCCGGGATCATCTGGTTCCTGACCGACGTCCGCAGCGGCAAGGATGAGGAGGTCGCAGCCGCGCCCGACATCGGGCTCGTCTTCATCGACGCCGCCGACAAAGCTTATCTCTCGATTACCGGCCGAGCCGAGATAGCGAGCGATACCGTCCGGGCCGCAGCGATCTGGAAGAGCACCGACCGGCTGTGGTGGCCGGGAGGTCCGCAGGATCCGACCCTGCGGGTGCTACGAGTTCGAGCCGTACACGGCGGAGCTATGGGACGGGCCGTCGAGCTCGATCGTCGCGGCCTTCGAATTCGCCAAGGCGAGGCTTACGGGCAGCAAGCCGAATTTGGGGGAGAACCGGAAGATCAGTGTGGCGATGAAATAGCGAGATCGCGGAGGGCTGGCTCGCCGGAATCCCGTCCGCTGCCTCGAAGGGAGCAAACGGTTCCGACGCCCCGCCAACCGGGCGTCGGAACCGCGTCGCAGGGTTACGTCGCAGGGTTACGTCGCAGGGTTACTTGGCGGCGCCGTCCGGCACCCAGGTGGTCTTCTCCCGGTCATACTTGAACCCGGGGGCGGCCTTGAGCGCGTCCTTCGTGGCGTCCATGGTGAGGTAGATCTTCTTGTCCTTCATGGTGTGCTTGACGGCCGCGAACGGCACCGCCACGTCCTTCTCTCCAGCACCCAGAAAGCCGCCGACGCCGACGATCAGGGCGGTGGCACGCCCGTCCGGAGAGACCAGCACGTCCATGATCTCGCCGATCTTGTTGTCGGAGGGATCGTAGACGTTCTGCTTGTACCAATCGGCGACCGTGGCGCTGTTGCCCGGCACGCTGGACATGATCTCGGTACGCCCGGACGACACCGGTTGCGCATAGGCAGCCGTGCCGGCCATCAGCAGGCCGGCGGATATTGCGATCAGATTCTTCTTCATGGTGTGTTCCCTTTGGATTTGAAAGCCGGCTTGTCAGCCAGCACGCATAACGCTGCAAACATGAGCCGGGTTCCATTCGTATCATTCCAGCTCCTTATGGAACTCGAACGGCCTTTGGCTGGTTCCCTACTCACGAACCGAACGTTTTCAGGAGGTACACATGGTCGACAAGGATCGCATCGAAGGCTCCGCCGCGCAGGCCAAGGGCAAGGTAAAGGAGTGGACCGGCAAAGTTCTCGGCGACGCGAAGACGGAAAGCGAGGGCAAGGCCGAGCAAGTCAAGGGCAAGGTGCAGAACGCCGTCGGCGGCCTCAAGGACGCCGTCCGCGGCAAGTAGACGACAACTTCGCATGCGCGTGAGCTGCTTCGAATGTGCCTTGCGCGCATGCGGCCTGTTCAAGCCGGTGAGCGAGAACGAGCTCGCCGTCATCAACGATATCAAGCGCGACCATCTATCCATGCCGGCCGGAAGCCGGATCGTGAGGGCACGCGATGGCAACGCCGAGCTCCATACGCTGTATGCGGGCTGGGCGTTCCGCTTCAAGGATTTGCCCGACGGTCGCCGGCAGATCTTGAACTTTTTGTTGCCAGGCGACCTGCTCGGGCTACAGGCCGCGATGTTCGATGCCGCGCAGCACGGGATCGAGGCTTTGACGGATGTCGAGCTGTGCCTGCTGCCGCGGTACAAGATCTGGAACCTGTTCGGGCAGATGCCGGAGCTCGCGTTCGACGTCACTTGGCTGGGGGCGCGCGAAGAGAGCCAAGTCGACGAAAATCTTCTGAGCGCCGGCCGCCGCAGCGCGGTGGAGCGGATCGCGGCGCTGATCCTCCATCTTTACAAACGCGCCGACGCGTTGGCGCTGGTCGCCGACGGCACGTTTGCCTTTCCCTTGAATCAACAGCACATAGCCGATGCGCTCGGCCTCTCGCTCGTCCATACCAACAAGACATTGGCACGATTGCGGCGCATGGGAATGTTCACGCTGAGGAACGGCTCGCTGACGCTGACGAACCCGCAGGTTCTGGAAGGCATGGCTCAATATTTCGAGCAGGAGCTGGTGCACCGGCCCTTGATCTGACGCCAGCGGCCTAGGCGCCCGGCCGCGCGCCAAGCCTATCGCCGATTGGGGGTCAGCACCGGTCGCGCCACCGCGTCGGGATCGGTCGCCTGCCCGAAAATCCATTCGGTCAAGAAATGTCCGTCTTCGTGACCAACCAGCACCTCGACGCGACGTCCCGGCTGACCTTCCCTTTCGGCGAACGCGATGGCGGCGCGCAGGGCCTGTCGTTTGCTGGGGTACGCGTCCGCATAGCGCCGTCCGCCCTGCACGATTTTCCATTCGCCTTCGCGCCGCACCACGACGTAGCGCAGATGATTCATGGGTTGCCTCGAGCGATCAGGTGCCCCTGCGGAAAAACGTGTCGACCGCGAGGTTGGTTCCGTTGCGCCCCGGAGCCATGGGCGGCACGGCCCCACGCCGGCGGTCGTCGCGCCACAATTCATCGATCTTCCGGGGCAGGGGGAACCAGTTGGAGGGAACCGCGTTAGCTACCGGGCGTCCGCAAGCCGTAAGCTCGATGGTCAGGCTTCGGCCCGGCGCCCAGCGGCGCAGCATCCCGTCCCATCCGGATAGACCAGCCGGGTCCAGGGAAGCTTACCGCCCAAACGTGGGGCCGCCCCGCTTTCGAGGGGGGCGGCCCCGCTTGTTCCCGGCATGGCCGACGGGCTGGATTCTGCCGCTCATCGGGACGCGCAGAACCCCGAGCGACGATTTGGCAACGCGGCACGAGGCATGAATCCCAGGCTCGACAATCTCATTTCCTGGCTCGCCGCCTCCGTGGTGGTGACCGCCGGCGTGATCTTGGTCTTCCAGCGCCACGAGGGTCAGCGAGAGCCGGTGCGGGTGCTGGCGCGCGCCAGCCCGGCGCAGGAACCGCTCGGGCTGCAGGAAATTCGCGCCACCGAGCGCGGCCGAGGCCGCCGCGCGCGTTCGCCATCGCAAATTCCCTGGCGCGGCTGGAAGGATATCGTGCTGCGGACCTACCTGGAGACTCAGGAGGATCGCCTCCTCGCGCTCGCCGCCGGCGTCGTTTTCTATTCGCTGGTGGCGCTGTTCCCGGCCATCGCCGCCGGCGTGTCCTTCTATGCGCTGTTCGCCGACGCCGGCACCATCGGTAAGCATCTGTCGCTGGCCGCCGGCGTCGTCCCGGCCGAAGTGCTGGACATGTTGCGTGACGAGATCAGCCGCATCAGCGCCAAGAGCGACGGCAAGCTGACCTTCGGCCTGCTGCTCGGTCTCGGCACCGCGTTATGGAGCGCCAATGCCGGCATGAAGGCGGTCTTCGACGCGCTCAACATCATCTATGACGAGCAGGAGAGCCGCGGCATCGTGCGGCTCAATCTCATCTCGCTGTTCTTCACCGTCTGCGCGATCGGGGCAGTGCTGCTGGCGGTCAGCGCCGTCGTGATATTCCCGCTGGTGCTGGCCGCGCTCGGCCTCGCCAGCGTCGACGAGCCGGTCATCGGTTATCTGCGATGGCCCGTGATGTACCTGCTCATCCTCGTCGGCCCCGCGGTGCTCTATCGCTATGGTCCGAGCCGACGGCCGGCAAAATGGCGGTGGATCAGCGTCGGCAGCCTCGTGGCGGCGACGGCCTGGCTCGCAGTCTCGTCGCTGTTCTCCTGGTATCTCGGCAATTTCGCCAACTATAACGCGACTTACGGAGCGCTGGGCGCCGTGGTCGGCCTGATGATGTGGATGTGGCTCTCGAGCATCGTGGTCCTGGTCGGCGCCGAGCTCAATTCCGAGATCGAGCACCAGACGTCGCGCGACTCGACCGTTGGGCCTGAAAAGCCGCTGGGCGGGCGCGGCGCCGTCATGGCCGATACGGTGGGTGCGGCAAAGTCATGATGCTTTGCGTGCGGCTGCGCCGGATCTGCGGAACCCATCACCCTGATGCCGCGTTGAGCATCGCCCGGCGTCGCGCCCAGCGCCGCCGTTTTTGGAGGGCATCGTGGAGCTACTTCGTGCCCAGCGCGAGAAACGGGACGCTCTGATCATCAACGACCCGCAGCCGTTGAGCAGCGTCGCCGAGTTGTGGGACTTTGCCGCCCAGATGGCGACGGTCGGCATCTTCGTCCTGGTGCTGGTGACCTGTCTGTATTTCTGCCGGCCGGTCCTGTTGCCGGTGCTCGCCGCCGTCCTGATCGGGACGACGTTCGCTCCGGTTATCAAGCACGCGAGCCGGCACGTTTCGCCATGGGTGACCGCCAGCCTCCTGGTCGCCTTCATGATAGCAGCCGCGGCGCTCGTGCTGACTATGCTGGCCGCGCCCCTCACCGAATGGATGGGCAAGGCGCCGGAGATCGGTGCCGGCATCAAACAGCGGCTCTATGTGCTCGACCGCCCGTTGGCGGCGTTCCACGAGCTCCAATCCGCCCTGCGGCCGGCGGCGCCGACCGTCGCGGTCGAACCCTCGAACATCAGCATGGTGACGCCGGTGGCGGCGGCCGTCACCCCGGCGCTGGCCGAGAGCGTTTTGTTCTTCGCTACCTTGATTTTCTTCATGGCCGGGCAAATGAAATTCCGGCGTTATCTGGCGACGTTCTTCGACAGCCGCGACGGCAAGCTGCGGTTCATCCGCATCGCCAACGACATCGAGCACAATCTGGCATCCTATGTGGGCATCGTCACGGTCATCAATGCCGCGCTTGGCGTCGTCGTGGCGGCCGGGGCCTGGCTGATGGGCCTGCCGAGCCCGCTGACGCTCGGAATGCTCGCCATGCTGCTCAACTACCTCCCCTATGTGGGACCGGCCTGCATGGCGATCATCCTGTTCGCGGTCGGCCTTGTGACCTTTTCCTCGTTCGGACAGGCACTGATCGCGCCCGCATCCTTGATCGTGCTGACGACGCTCGAAGGCCATCTCATCACCCCGACCGTGCTGGGGCGCCGCCTCACCCTCGATCCGCTCGCGGTCTTTCTCGCCATCGCATTCTGGAGCTGGCTGTGGGGGCCGATGGGCGCGTTCCTGGCGGTCCCGCTGCTGATCGTCGCGCTGGTGACCTTGAGTCACGTGCTCCCGTCGAACGACGGCAAGCTGCCCGGATGACCCGGAACCTTTCGCTGCGCGCGCCGTTGGGGTGCAGACGCAATTTCCCTCCTTCGGCGCAGACAGGAAACACCTCATGTCGAACATGTCCCACATGGCGCACGACACGGTCAGCGAAGCCAAGGGCGCGGCCCGCGACGCCGGCAAGGCAGCCTCTGCGTCCGCGGGCGATATCCAGGATGATTTGCGGGCGTTGCGCGATGACGTGGCCAAGCTGACGCAGCAACTCGCCGCCATCGTGGCAGCGCGCGGCGGCGCCGCCTGGCGCAAGGCGAAGACCAATGCCGGAGGCGTGATTACCGAGGCGCAGGACAAGGGCCTGGAGGCCGTCGATGCGGCGCGAGCCATCGGCGAAACCATGGTCGACGCATTCGACGAGTCGATCGAGAAGCGACCCTACGTCACCTTGGGGTTCGCGCTCGGCGCAGGATTTCTGCTGGGCGCGGCGCGGCGGCGATAGACGCGCAGGCAGTTCCGCCTGGCATCCCGGTGAATTCGTCCCTCGCCAGGGCGGGCTTTCCCTGAAAAACACTGCAGTGCGAGCGCGCAAATGATGAGTGGCTGGCTTCGACATGTCGAGCTGACGTTCAAGTCCAAGACCGGTCTCGGCGCCGGCGTCCTCGCCTGGGGGCTGATCGCCATGCTGGGCGCCATCCTCACTGTGGCGTTCTTGATCGTTGCGGGCTATGTGGCATTGGCGGAGCGTTACGGCCCCTTGGTGGCCGCGCTCGCGCTCGGCGGGTTGTTCCTGCTCATCACCATCGTCGCGGTCGTTTGCTGCTTGTCATCCAAGCGTCAAACCGCCGCCGCAGCGCAGCTTGCGTTGGCGGCGCGCAGCCAAGCACCCTGGCTCGACCCACGTTATCTCGGCGTCGGCATAAAGATCGGCAGCGCGATCGGCTGGCGCCGGCTGATACCGCTCGCCGCCGTCGGGGTGCTCGCGGCCGGCTTGGCGAAGGAATGGATCGGCCGCAGCCGGCCGGTCGGCGCGATCGACTGATCCCGGCGAGGCGTGGCAACTTTCAGGCCGGGCGCGGAAAGCGCATCGGAGCGTCGGGCGGTGCAGGAGAAGCCGGCGACGCCGGAATGACGTCGCCGGGCTTTCGTCGCCCGAGCGTCCAATTGAACGACATCCGCACCTCGAAATTGGGCACGGTCCAGCAGGCGCCATCCGCATCCATGAAGACGACCCACAGCAGTGCGGATTCCGGGCCATAGTCGATGACGAAATGCGCCCAGCCCGGCCCTTTGGAGGTTTCGAGCGGGAGCGGAGGATTCAACTGGGTGAGCACGGTGGCATCCTCGATGCCGATTTGACGGCAGGCGCCCGGCGTCGTCGAGTGCCGACGGCGCCGGGATTATCAATGGTGCGGGTCAGCTCCAATAAGGAGTGACCCCATAGTAGTCGTAGACCTTCTGGCCGCGTGAGCGGTCCGCCCAGTCCCAGCTCTCATGCTTGCCGTAGCGCGGCGCGCCTTTGAGCTGCTGCTCCGAGATATTGACCTCGTAGCCGTCGAGACGCGGATTGTAGGTCAGCACCGACCATGGCAACGGGTAATAGTCCTCGCCGATGCCCATGAAGCCGCCGAAGCTCATGACCGCATAGGCGACCTTGCCGCTGATCTTGTCGATCATGACCCGCTCAACTCTGCCGGCCTTCTCGCCGTCCGAGCGATAGACCGGGGTGCCTTCCACCTTGTCGCTGCCGATCAGACTCACGGTTTCCCGCTTGTCGAGAGATGCCGACGGGGTGATAGCCATTTTCTGGTCCTCTTTTTTGACTTTACGTGTGTGCTCCTGACAACGGCTTTGCAGCAAGCCTGTTCCCTTCTGGCGTAAAAACGCGCTTCCGCCTTGCACCGCCGCGCAAGCAAGCGCCCGAACGATGACTGCGTCCGCTGACCGACTCACAGCCCCCTGCTGCCTTGGAACGTCCGCGTTCGAGCCAAAACAAAGCCCCGCCTTTCGGCGGGGCAGAGGGGTTGCGCAAGCAACCGGATGCTTTTGTGACGCTACTTTCTTCGGGGATCAGATGACGTGCGTGAACATCAGCGCGATGACCACGACCAGCGGAACGCCCAGCAACCAAAGAATGATCGGCATGATAAACCTCCATTGCCATCGGTATTTGCCATCGATCCTCGCGGATCTATCAGCCTCGACAACTCCGGCTATGAGCAATGGTTCCAACAACGGGAACCACTGACGGGCCTCGACTGCACTTGGAACGAATTTCATCAGCGGCACGTTTCATCGCGGGGCATTTCGGCAAGAAGGATCGTGTCATGCCAATTCTTGTTTGGATTGCGACCGTCGCCTGCATGTGGGAGATCGCCAGCGCCGGCATTCATCTGCGTGCGGGGGACGAGCCCCGCGCGTCGCAGGTAAAGCCGCAGCTCGCGCGCCCGGATCGACGGCCTGCGGCGGTTTCCTGATGAAACCAATCCGGCAGCGGACAAGGAGCGCGGATACCGGAATTTCGTGCGTGACCTGCAGGAGCCGCGTAAGCTCGTTTCCGACGAACCGTCCGCTTGAGCGGTCGTGGCTCGCAGCCGGCCGCTTCACATTCTCGTGGCCGCCCTTGCATTATTTGAAACTTAAGTTGCCCACCTCCGTTTTCTTGTGGCCGAGACGGCTGGCTCGAAACGGAGACGACAGATGCGATTCTCGTTGCAGGCTTCGATCATCGCCATGCTTTCCTGCCTCCCGGCGCAGGCCCAAGAGAAACCTCCGGTGCAGCCACCGGAGAAAATCGAGATCGGCCATGGAGTGATTTGCGACACCCTGCAACAAGTGGAGCGATACGTGGCGCTCCGCGGCAACGGCACGGAGACCAACGTCGCGCTGCGCACCGTCAACGACGAGGCCCACGTGGCGGCCTGTAGCGTCGCCCAGGTCATGTTCAGTGCCGGCGCGCGCGTCGGCGGCTTGACGGTACAAGGGCGGCTTCTTTCCATCATGCAGATCAACGTCCACGCCTTCGTCAACGGCCCGGTTTGGATGAAGATTCCCGCGACGGTCCGCTACACGGTAACCGCCGAGAAGGGACAGATCGTATAGGGCATCGGAAGATGCCGCCCGCCAGGTTCGTTTCCAGGCGCGGAAGCCGCGTCAGCGCGACGTCCGCCGCTTGCGGGTCGCGGCCGCCTTCTTGGCCGAGCGCGAGCGGGCGGCGGCCGGCCGGCTCGCCGAGGCGCGCCCGCCCAGGCGTCCGCCTTTGCGGGCGGGCGAATGATCTTCCGCCTCGCCCCGGCCGGAGCCGCTCTTCTTGCCGCCGTGGGTTTCCTTGTTCACCGTCGCCCAGGCGCGCCGCACGGCCTCGCGCTCCAGCACCCCGCGTTTCTCATAGCCTTCCTCGATGTGCTCGGCCTGACGTTTCTGCTTGCCGGTGTAGCTCGACTTGTCGCCGCGGGGCATGGCTGGCTCCTGCTGTGAGATTCGAGCGGTGAACGCCTGAGCCCGAGGCAGGTTCCGGCAGTCCGGATTCCTGGTGCGGCGCGGTCGGCCCGCACCGCTTCCGACCCGTTTGCCGCCACTCCGGTGGCGGTGTAATACCGATGCCGCATGCGCCGCGAGGCGCGACGGGAGACGGCATGGCCTACATCATCACGGCGACCAATTTGATCGGCGCGATCTCGTTGCGCCGCGACGCGCCGGTCGCGGCACTCAAGAAGGCGCTCGAGCTGATCGAGCAGGGAATGATGGACGTGCGCATCACCGACGAGCAGGGACGGCAATACGAGACCGCCGAGTTCGATCTGCTGCACGTCGCCGAGAAATAGAGGCGCGGGAGTGCGGCCCCGCGTCGGCGGAGGCGGCTTGCCGGCTGGATCGCCGGGCCGGACCGCGCGAGCCGCCCTCAGGCGACTTTAATGGCGTCGCCGCTTACTGACGCGGCCCGGCGCGGCTCGGGAACCAGGTATTTGCCGACCTGCACCATCGGGCGCGGATTGACCAGGATCGACAGCAAGCGGTCCTGCAGCATCTTGGGCGAGGTCGGCTTGGTCAGGACCTCGTGAACGCCGAGCCGAATCGCCTCGGCGACGCGTGTGCGCGACGCGTGCGGCGTGAGCATGATGATCGGCAGGAACGGCTTTGCGAATACGCCGGGCGAGCGCACGATGTGCATGATTTGCGGACCGCTCAGTACCGGGATGTCCCAGTCCATCAGCATGATGTCGGGATTGACGTTGCGGATGACGTCGAGCGCGGACAGCCCGTCGGCGGCCTCGAAGATCGATTTCGCCCCGATGTTCATCAGCATCATGCGAGTCAGCTTGCGCGTGTACGGGTTTTCGTCCACGACCAGCAGGCTGAGGCGTTCGATCAGCTTTTCAAGTTGCTTGGTGGACACGACACTGGCTCCCACACCTTCGGTATTTTGGTGGTAGCGCTCGAACGCTGCAATTGGATAAAGCGGACCGTTCAAGTTTTATCAATTTAGCGGCAATCCGCGGCGGCGCACATGCCGGAGCGACGCGACTTTTCGCCCGTTTCGAGCCGACGAAGCCCGCGGGCGGACCCTCGGCCGCGGGCGATCATTTCCCCAGGACGGCGTTCACCCAATAGCACGAGCCCCTCAGCCGGTTGAAGCCGCTGCCCCAGTCGGCGCCGGCGCCGCTGCGGGCGGTCCGGAACTGCACCTTGAAGGTCGCGATCGGGCCGGCCTCGGCGGTCGAGAATTTCGTCACGCCGACCGACGGCTGCCAGCGGTGGAGCTCCCCGTCGGACGGATCGAATATGCTGAAAGCGTAATCCGCGGGATATATCTGCAAAGCCCCGCTCCTGAGCCCGTCGAAGGTATCGTTGGAGCGCAACACGATGCCATTGCCCGCGTCGCTGATCGATTTCGCGCGCCAAGGCTCGATACCCCCTGTGGCCGGGACGAGCGGCGTGACCAGGAAATGGAGGGTCTCTGGATCCGCCTTGGCCGCGTCGTCGCATCCGCTCATGGCATTCTCGAGCCAGCTGAGATCGGCGCCGGTGCCCGCCGCGATCTGCTCGTCGGCAGGAGCTCCGGTCTCGGTTGCGGCCGCCAGCTGATGCCAGCGCACCACCATGATCGCCGCAGCCACGACGGCGGCAAGCAGGAGGATCAGCGCGCCGGCAACCATCGCGCCGGCCAGGCGCCCGCCCGGCGCGCCGCAATGCGGGCAGGCCCTGGCGAAGACGTCAGTCCCGCCACCGCAACGCGCACATTGCGTGCCGATCATCGCGACATGCCGCGGCCACCAAATCAATCCGCCGAAGCCTGGATTTGCCATCTCATCTCTTGCATTTATGACCGACAGGTCTGGCCTGCCGGTCGGCTGCGACATTATGTGGTCCGCCCGCTCGCGCGACGCCTGATCCAAGCCTGACGGAAGGCTAAGCTGGCGCAACGCAGCCACTTGCATACGCCGCGGATTGGACCGAGGATAACAGGATGAGACCAACCGTCAAAAGCATCGCCGCGGCCATCGGTCTGTGCTGGGCAGCCTATTGCGGGCCTTACGACTCCAATGCGTGGCCGCTGGCCTTCGGCATGACACCCCAGCAGGCCAGCGCCGCGCTCGGCATACCCCTCACCTATTATTCGGGGCCGCGCGGCTCGGAAATCTATGTTGCCAGCGGGTGGGCCGGGGTGCCGGGACGGTTCCCGGTCGACGCCGCGATCACGCTCCAGTTCCGCCGGGGTCATTTGACCGGCTGGAAGAACAATTCCAGCCTGCCCCGTCCCTGGATCATCTACTGAGGCTTGGTCCTCGGCCTCGGCTGGTACCATCCTGGCGCAGCGCGCGCTGCAACAGCATCGGCAGACGTCGACGCCCGAGCGAGCGGCGGATGCGTCGGCCGCAGGTGTTGATTTTCCAGCGCCGTCGTCTGAGATTGCCGCGATCGAAGGCCGGGCCGTCTGTCCAGCCGCGACGTTCACAGGAGGTCACCTTGGGTAAGCACTTCACACTCGCCGCCGCCGACAAGCACCAGTTGGGCGCCTATCGGGCCGATCCCCAAGGCTCCGCCAAAGGCGGGATCGTGGTCATTCAGGAAATTTTCGGCGTGAACCAGCACATCCGCGCGGTTTGCGATCGGCTGGCGGGCGAAGGCTATGCGGCGGTCGCGCCCGCGCTGTTCGATCGGATGGAGCCTGGCTTCGAATGCGGCTACACGCCCGACGAGATCGCCAATGCCCGCAAGTTCGTCGCCAATCCGGATTTCGGCGCCATGCTGCGCGACACCCAGGCTGCCATCGACGAGCTCAAGAAGGAAGGGCCGGTCGCGATCCTCGGCTTCTGCTTGGGCGGAACGATCTCGTTCCTATCGGCAGCCGACGGTAGCGGCCTCTCGGCGGCGGTCTGCTTCTATGGCGGGCACATCATCAAGATCGCCGACAAGAAGCCGAAATGCGCGACCCAGATGCATTTCGGCGAGAAGGATGCCAGCATCCCCATGAGCGATGTGGAGACGATCAGGAAGAAGCATCCCGAATGCGAGATCTTCGTCTATCCGGACGCCGGGCACGGCTTCTGTTGCGACGAACGTGGCAGCTACAATGAGGCAGCCTGCAAGCTCGCTTGGCAGCGGTCGTTGGAGTTTCTGAAGCAGCATGTGAAGAGGTGACGGACTGGCGGAGCATCGCGCGGGTGGGTCGGGCGAAGCCCGCCAGCAAGCCGTGCACCGCCGCCGGATCGTTAGAACCAGCGCTCGTCGATCGTGATCGTGTCGCCGGGCCGCAATGTGTAGGCGAGCGGCACCGAGATGCGGTAGGCTTGGCCGCCCTGGTTGCGGGCGACCTTCACTTCCCAGCGATAGGCCCGCGGCGTGAAGCCGCCGGCGATCGCGACCGCGGTCTCGACCGTCATGTTGGGGACATATGGATATTGTCCCGGATAGGTCACCTCGCCGAGGATGAAGAACGGCCGGTAGCTCTCGATCTCGATCGCCACATGGGGCTCGCGAATGAAGCCGTTCCGCAATCGCGCTCCGACCACCCGGGCAAGCTCGGAGGTGCTGGTGCCGCGCGCCGAAACGGCACCGATCAGCGGCATGGTGATATTGCCGGCGGCATCCACCACGTAGGAATTGCTGAGCCCGTCCTGGCCGAACACGACGATCCGGAGCCGGTCGCCGGAATCGAGCTGATAGACCTCGGCGGCGGGAGCGGACGCCGGCGCCACGGCGACGATAGGCGTGGCGACCATGGCGGGTGCCGGAGGGCCGCCCGCGTACATCAAGCTGTCCAGGTCGGGCCGCGGCGGCGGGACGGCGGCGATCTGGGGTCCGGGCCCCGCCCGTGTCGACTGCATCAGCGGCCCGGCGCAGCCCGCCGCCATAAGGGCGATCGACATTGACAGCGCAAGACCGGCGAGCACGCGCCACCCGGCAGCCACGGATCTCCATTCAACCTGACAGCGCTCAAGCCGCATTCGGCACATCCGAACCCGCATCAAAAGGGTTAACGGATTAGCGCCCCATATGGTTAAGAATCCCTAACCGCCCCGCCCGGGTCGATGCGACTGGCTGGCGCCAAACCCATCAGGACGCCGCCGCCACACCGGTTCCGATCGGGCAGCTCACGCCGGTGCCGCCCAGACCGCAATAGCCCGCTGGATTCTTGGCCAGGTATTGCTGGTGGTAATCCTCGGCGAAGTAGAACGGCGGCGCCTCGCGGATCTCGGTGGTGATCGGCTCGAAGCGCTTGGCCGCCAGCGCCTTTTCGTACATGGCTTTCGAGGCCTCGGCGGAGCGGCGTTGCTCGGGCGTGAAGACATAGATGCCGGAGCGGTATTGGGTGCCGACATCGTTGCCCTGGCGCATGCCCTGGGTGGGATCGTGGCTTTCCCAGAAGATCTTGAGCAGCCGCTCATACGGGATTCGCTTGGGATCGAAAACCACAAGCACGACCTCGTTGTGCCCGGTCTGGCCGGAGCAGACCTCCTGATAGGTCGGGTTCGGGGTGTGGCCGCCCGCATAGCCGACGGCAGTCACGTGAATGCCCTCGCCCAGCTCCCAGAACTTGCGCTCGGCGCCCCAAAAGCAGCCCAGCCCGAACATCGCCGTCTCGAGGCCCTCCGGGTAGGGGCCCTTGAGCGCGTTGCCGTTGATGAAATGTGTGGCAGCGGTCGGGATCGGGGTCGGGCGGCCGGGCAGCGCCTGCGCGGCGGAGGGCATTTCAGACTTTCGCTTGAGCGTGAACATGGCGTGATCTCCTGCGGCGGCAGCTGTTATATATGGTCAGGCGGCAGGGCGCGGCAGAGGGGCCTCAGCCGCTGCGAGGACGCCTCGCTCACGAAAGCGCAATCAGGACCGGTCGCGGGCGTAGCCGATGAGCGGCTTCTTCTTGCGTCCGAGAATCATCAGTAGTGAGGCCAGGACCGCCAGGATGAGCCAGATCGGAGCCCCCAGAACCGTAACGGTCACCGGATCCCACAGCCAATTGGCGATGGGCGCCGTCAAGGGACGCAAGACGTCTTGCGGGCTCTTCGGATAGACCTCGTTCCAAAATCGCTCCACGGTGGTCATCTCGAGCGCCCGATTGGCGATCGACTTGGTGCCATCGTAGACCAGGAAAACGAAACCCAGGGCCAGCCCAAGCAGGCCGACGAAGCGAAACAAAAAACGGATCATGTCCACGCCGTGCTAGGCTGAAAGCTCGTCCCGGCCCCACGCTTACACGTCTCGGGCCGATGCTTCAATTACGATGCCGGATTCCGCCCCATGAACCAGCCGATCACGACCGCAAGGCCACACGGGCCGCTCGATTATCGGTGCCCGGCGTTCCTCGCCTGCTCGGCGTTCGATCCGCTAGGCTTCAGTCCCGCCCCCCAGTTGGCCCTGTCTGGACGGCCAAGGAGTTGATATGACTACAAAAAACGACAGCCGCGGCAAGCGGCCGACCTTTACCGATCAAGAAGCGCTGCTGTTTCACAGCCAGGGCCGGCCCGGCAAGCTCGAGGTCATCGCCACCAAGCCGATGGCGACCCAGCGCGACCTTTCGCTCGCCTACTCGCCCGGCGTCGCCGTCCCGGTGCTCGCCATCGCGGAGGACGAAAGCCGTGCCTACGACTACACCACCAAAGGCAATTTCGTCGCCGTCATCACTAATGGCACCGCCATCCTGGGACTGGGCAATCGCGGGGCGCTCGCCTCCAAGCCGGTGATGGAAGGCAAAGTGGTGCTGTTCAAGCGCTTCGCCGATATCGACGCCATCGATCTCGAGGTCTCGACCGAGGATCCGGACGAATTCATCAACTCCATCAAGTTTCTCGGCAAGAGCTGGGGCGGCATCAATCTGGAGGACATCCGGGCCCCCGAATGCTTCGTGATCGAGCAGCGCCTGCGCGAGCTCTTGGATATCCCGGTTTTCCATGACGACCAGCACGGCACCGCCATCATCGCGGCGGCCGGACTGATCAACGCGCTGCATCTAACCGGGCGCGACATCAAGACCACCAAGCTGGTGTGCAACGGCGCCGGCGCCGCCGGCATCGCCTGCCTGGAGTTGCTCAAGGCCATCGGCTTCACGCCCGACAATGTCATCCTGTGCGACACCAAGGGGGTCATCTATCAGGGCCGCACCGATGGCATGAACCAGTGGAAATCGGCCCACGCGGCCAAGACCTCGGCACGCACGCTGGCCGAAGCGCTGTCCGGCGCCGATGCGTTTTTCGGGCTGTCGGTCAAAGGCGCGGTGACCAAGGAGATGATCCGGTCCATGGCGGACAAGCCGATCATTTTCGCGATGGCCAATCCCGATCCGGAAATCACCCCCGAGGAGGTGGCCGAGGTGCGCCAGGACGCCATCATGGCGACCGGCCGCTCCGATTATCCAAACCAGATCAACAACGTGCTCGGCTTCCCGTACATCTTCCGCGGCGCCCTCGACGTGCGGGCGACCGCCATCAATATGGAGATGAAGATCGCCGCCGCGAACGCGCTCGCGGCCCTCGCCCGCGAGGACGTGCCGGACGAGGTCGCGGTCGCCTATGGGGCACGGCCGAAATACGGCTCTGAATACATCATTCCGGTGCCGTTCGATCCGCGCCTGATCGCCACCATACCGCCGGCGGTCGCCAAGGCCGCCATGGAGACCGGCGTCGCCCGCAAGCCGATCCCCGACATGGATGCGTATCGGGCGCAGCTGGCGTCGCGGCGCGACCCGGTGGCCGGCATCCTGCAGCGCGTCTACCAGCGCCTGCGCCGGCGGCCGCAGCGCGTGGTGTTCGCGGAAGGCGAGGAGGAGCAGGTGATCCGCGCCGCCGCGAGCTTCGTGCATCAGGGATTGGGCAGCGCGCTTCTGGTCGGCCGCGAGGATCGGGTACGCGAGACCGCCCGCGGTCTCGGGGTCGAGCTCGGCGGCGGCATCGAGATAATCAATGCGGCCCTTTCCCACCGCAATAGCGCCTATGCGGCCTATCTCTATGAGCGGCTGCAGCGCAAAGGCTTCCTGCTGCGCGACGTGCATCGCCTGGTCAATCAGGACCGCAATCATTTCGCCGCCTGCATGGTGGCGCTCGGCGACGCCGACGCCATGGTGACCGGGGTCACCCGCAATTTCTCGGTGGCGCTCGAGGACGTCTGCCGCTGCATCGATCCCAAGCCCGGCCACCGCGTCATGGGGGTCTCGCTCGTGCTCGCGCGCGGCCGCACCGTGCTGGTCGCCGACACCGCCGTCAACGAGATGCCCAATGCCGAGATTCTCGCCGACATCGCGGTCGAGGCCGCCGGCGTGGCGCGCCGGCTCGGCTATGATCCCCGGCTCGCCCTGCTGGCGTTCTCGACCTTCGGGCATCCGGAGAGCGAACGCTCCGCCCATGTGCAGGGCGCGGTGCGCATCCTCGACCAGCGGCACGTGGATTTCGAATACGACGGCGACATGGCGGCCGATGTCGCGCTCAACATGGATTTGCGCGAGGCCTATCCGTTTTGCCGGCTTTCCGGCTCGGCCAACGTCCTGATCATGCCGGCGTTTCACTCCGCCTCGATCTCGACCAAGCTGCTCACCGAATTGGGCGGGGCCACCGTGATCGGCCCGATCCTGGTCGGGCTCGATCGGCCGGTCCAGATCGTGCCGCTGTCGGCCAACGACGCCCAGCTGGTCAACATGGCGGCGCTTGCGGCGTTCAATGTGAACGGCTGAGCCCGGAGCCGCCCACCGGCTGACGGCCGGGCCGGAAACAGCCGGCCAGTGGCGGCCGGGCGGGAAACAGCGGGGAACGGCCGAACCCGGACTGACCAGCCGGTCCGGACATTGACGCGATCCGCGCCCGCCACTATAAGCGGCGCCGACTGGCGGCGAGCGTCTCGCCGCCGCTGCTTTTTGCGAAATCGGCAAATCGGCGCCAGTTGCGGCGCAACGACGAAACTTCAGATGCAGGCCGCGACAGCCGCCTGCCGCAGGACGAGAACCCGCATGGCCAATACCGCTTCAGCCAAGAAGGCCGCGCGCCAGATGGCGCGCCGCTCGGTAATCAACAAAGCGCGCCGCTCGCGGATGCGAAACTATGTGGGCAAGGTCGAGGATGCGATCGCGACCGGCGACCGCGCCCTGGCGCTGACCGCCCTGGGCGAGGCGGAGCCCGTCATCATGCGGGCCGCCCAGCAAGGTATCGTCCATAAGAATGCCGCGAGCCGGAAAGTGTCGCGGCTGACCCAGCGGGTCGCGGAGCTCGGCAAGTAGAATCCGAGTGATTTGCGTAATCGTCTGCGTCGATGCCCGGCCCGCGCGCCGGGCTTTTGTTTGCCGGCCACATTGAAGCGCGCTGGCCGGCAAGACCAGCACTCTTGTCGTGGCCCGGCGAGCACACGATTTGCTTTGAAAACGCGGAACACGGGCCGCCATTGTTGTAAAATCGTCACTAAATGATTCTATCGTACCGCCAGGGTACTTTCTGTATGGCGTGAAAGTCACATTACTCACCCCGGTACCGATCTGCGGCGGGGGTTACGTCATCTTTCCGCGCAAAAATACAGCTGCTTACAGAATGATTTACAGGGAAAGGGCCGGTGAGGGCTTTGAATCCGTCACATTGGAGCCGCCCTGGTCCTGCGCGGCTCGACGGTAAAATCAACATTTCCAAATGCCTTCCCGGGGCTTCATTGAAACCAAAAATAAGCGCAGCGCCTCATAGACTTAAGTAAGGGCATTTCGGGGCGCACGGGTTGTTCCGCGGCGTTTTCCAGGCGGAAACACGGAACGCCTACATCATCGCCGACATTGCAGGCCCGATCCGGCGTGATAACCTTAACTTCATCGCGGGGCCACCGGCGGTTCATCTCGACACGGCCAGTATTCGAACTCATCGAAGATGGGAACGCCTGAGCTGTGTCTAGTTGTTCTCCAAGCTTAGCCCCACGATACTAGGCAATTCCACTCCGAGCCCGGCTCGGCGAGCGTGAGAAACAGCTGCGTAGTACCGTGCAGATTGTACGCGGCCTCACGCAGCGATGGCTGAAGACTTGGATCGCGGAAGACTTTGATCGCTGAAGACTTGGTTCGATCAGAAGACTTGGTTCGATCAAAAAGACATGACATCGCCGGGCGGCGGCGATGAACGGGGGGCCAACATCATGACTTTCATGACAGCGCGTCAGGCCTGGGGCCACCCGGTTGGTCCCAATCAGGTCCGGCCCTTTCACCGCGGCCGCCATGCGGCCGACCCCCGCATGGTGGCGGGACGGCCGGCCCCTCCCGGCTACTGACGCCGCGCGGCGGTCGCCGGCACCGACCGGCACTTTCTTGCTCCGCCGCGCCATCGCTCGCCATCCGCGCTTTTCTTTCCATCAACGTTCGGTTGTTGCGTGCGGTCCGCAAGGTATCTGCAAGCGTCCGAGTCCAACCGCGTTCCGTTCACCGCCATTGTCGACCGGGTCGACCATCAAGAGATGCAAATGACCAGTATGGATCAGGAGAGATGGCTGCGTGTGAAGGATCGTCTTCGCATCGAGGTCGGCGAGGACATCTACATGAGTTGGTTCGCGCGCATGGAGCTCGACGCGGTCGAGACCGAGACCATCAAGCTCTCGGTCCCCACCCGGTTTCTCAAGAGCTGGATTCAGTCCCATTATGCCGAGAGGCTGCTGGGCTGTTGGCAGTCCGAGCAGCCCACCACCACGCGGATCGAGCTGACCGTGCGTTCGGCGGCGATCCGGCAGCTGCCGCCGAAGATCCAGCTGGCAGAGCCGCCGGCCTCCGCCGCGCGAGGCCAAGATGAACGGCCACGAGCCGCGCGGCCTGCTGCCGCCGATCTCGGCCGTGCATGAGGGGCTCGGCGGCTCGCCGCTCGATCCGCGCCTGACCTTCGATGCCTTCGTGGTCGGCCGCTCCAACACGCTCGCCCATGCGGCGGCGCTCCAGGTCGCGCGCGGACGGCGTGGCGATGCCGTCATGTTCAATCCGCTCTACATCCATGCCGGCGTGGGGCTGGGCAAGACCCATCTGCTGCAGGCGGTGGCGTGGGCCGGCAATGTCGGCGCCGGAGCGCAAGGTGCTGTACCTCACCGCCGAGAAGTTCATGTACGGCTTCGTGGCGGCGCTGCGGGCGCAGACCGCGATCGCTTTCAAGGAGGCGCTGCGGGCGATCGACGTGCTGGTGATCGACGACCTGCAGTTTCTGCAGGGCAAGTCCACCCAGGCCGAGTTCTGCCACACCCTCAATGCGCTCATCGATGCCGGCCGGCAGGTGGTGATCGCCTCGGACCGGCCGCCATCCGATCTCGAAAGCCTCGACGAGCGCATGCGCTCGCGGCTGGCCGGCGGGCTGGTGGTCGAGATGGGGGTGCTGGGCGAGGAGCTGCGCCTGGAAATCCTCAAATCCCGGGTGGCGGCGGCACGACTGCATCATCCCGGCTTCGACGTGCCGGCGCGCGGTGCTCGCGTTCATCGCCAAGGCGGTCACGCACAACGGCCGCGATCTCGAAGGTGCGCTCAACCGCCTGCTCGCCCACAGCAAGCTCACCGGCCAGCCGGTCACGCTCGAGATGGCCGAGCGCGAGGTGCGCGACCTGATCCGGCCGCAGGAGCCCCGCCGGGTCAAGATCGAGGAGATCCAGCGGGTGGTGGCGCGCCAATACAATGTGAGCCGCGCCGACCTGTTGTCGTCGCGGCGTACCGCCAATGTGGTGCGGCCGCGGCAGGTCGCGATGTATCTGGCCAAGACGCTGACGCTGCGCTCGCTGCCGGAGATCGGGCGCCGCTTCGGCGGCCGCGACCACACCACGGTCCTGCATGCCGTGCGCAAGATCGAGAACCTGGTGAGCAACGACGTGTCGCTGGCCGAGGAGATCGAGCTGCTCAAGCGGCAATTGCAGGACTAGGACAGTCGGCCGACGCCGGCCCGCCGGCTTCCGCCGGGGTCGCGCGGGGCGCGGTTGGGGCTGCCGAATCGGCTGGAAAACCCCTGCCCCCGGCAACCATCGCCCTTGCGAAATCCGCTGGCACGCGCCACTTTCGTGGCCCCCTGAGGCCAGCGAATTCAGGCGGCGGAGCAGGGTCGAGATGAAGGTCACGGTCGAACGCTCAGAGCTGCTGAAGTCGCTGGGCCACGTCCATCGCGTGGTGGAGCGGCGCAATACGATCCCAATTCTGGCCAATGTGCTGATCCGGGCGGATGGCGCGCGCTTCGCCTTCAAGGCCACCGATCTCGACCTCGAGGTGATCGAGACGATCGCCGCAGAGGTCGGTCCCGGCGGCTCGACCACGGTGCCGGCGCACATGTTCTACGATATCGTGCGCAAGCTGCCCGAAGGCGCGCAGATCGTGCTGGAAGCTTCCGGCGACCGAGCGGTGCTGGCGATCCGCGCCGGCCGCTCGCGCTTCACCTTGCAGACTTTGCCGGAGAGCGACTTCCCGGATCTGGCGGCCGGCGAGATGAGCCACAGCTTCAAGCTGGCGGCGGCCGACCTCAAGCGCCTGATCGACAAGACCCAGTTCGCGATCTCGACCGAGGAGACGCGCTACTATCTCAACGGCATCTATCTCCACACCGCCGGCACCGCGCAGGCGCCGACGCTTGCGGGCGGTGGCGACCGACGGCCACCGGCTCGCCCAGCTCGATCTGCCGCTGCCGGAGGGCGCCGCCGGCATGCCGGGCATCATCGTGCCGCGCAAGACCGTCGGCGAGGTGCTGCGCCTGATCGAGGACGGCAGCGCCGAGGTGCTGGTCGAGCTTTCGCAGGGCAAGATCCGGTTCACGCTTGGCCAACGTGGTGCTGACCTCCAAGCTGATCGACGGTACCTTCCCGGACTACGGCCGGGTCATTCCGGTCGGCAACGACAAGGAGCTGGTGGTCGACAAGAAAGAGTTCGAGCAGGCCGTCGACCGGGTCTCCACGGTGTCGAGCGAGCGCGGCCGCGCCGTCAAGCTGTCGCTCACCAACGGCAAGCTGATGCTCTCGGTCACCAACCCGGATTCCGGCAGCGCCGCCGAGGAGGTCGAGGTCGAGTACGGTTCGGAGCCGCTCGATATCGGCTTCAACTCGCGCTATCTGCTCGATATCGCGGCCCAGATCGAGGGCGAATCGGCGGTGCTGAAGCTGGCCGATCCGGGCTCGCCGACCCTGATCCAGGACCGCGACGCCAAGGGGCGCTCTACGTGCTGATGCCGATGCGGGTTTAGAGCATGATCCCGAAAAGTGGATACCGGTTTTCGGAAAAGATCATGCTCAATCGAATGAATCTGGACTTTGATCCAATTCGATTGAATTGGATCAAAGTCTAGTCCGCCGGCGGCTGCCCTTGCGCATTTCGCCGGCGCGCCATCCGGGCTACAGGACGCGCATGAGCGCCGCCCGCATCCGCCGCCTGACCCTGACCAATTTCCGCAGCTATCGCGCGGCCCAGATCGAGCTTTCCGCCGGGCCGATTGTGCTGGTCGGGCCCAACGGCGCCGGCAAGACCAATCTGATCGAGGCGATCTCGTTCCTGGCGCCCGGACGTGGCTTGCGCCGCGCCACCCTCGAGGAGGTCGCGTTCCAGGAAGGCAACGGCTCCTGGGCGGTGGCAGCCGAGGTCGACGGCGCGCTCGGGCTCGCCACGCTCGGCACCGGGATCGAGGCACCCGCGCCGGACACGCCGGTCTCGCGCAAATGCCGGATCGACCGCGAGCCCGCGGTGTCGGTCGCCGCCTTGTCGGATCATCTGCGGGTGATCTGGCTGGTGCCGGCCATGGACGGGATGTTCGCCGGACCCGCCTCCGAGCGGCGCCGGTTTCTCGACCGCTTGGCGCTGGCGGTGGACCCTGAGCATTCAGGCCGGGTTTCGGCTCTCGAGCGGGCGCTGCGCTCGCGCAACCGGCTCCTGGAGGAGCCGCGCCCGGACCCGCACTGGCTCGATGCGATCGAGCACGAGACCGCCGAGATCGCGGTCGCGGTGGCGGCGCAGCGGGCCGAGACGGTGGCGCGGCTGCAGCAGGCGCTGGCGGCGCGCGACGATCCGGCCTCGGTGTTTCCGGCGAGCGAGATCGCGCTCAAGGGCTGGATCGAGGAGCTGATCCGCCGGCAGCCGGCCATAGAGGTGGAGGACCGTTATCGCGCTGTGCTCAAGGACAACCGCGGGCGCGACGCCGCCGCCGGCCGCACCCTCGACGGGCCCCATCTCACCGATCTCGCCGTCACCCATGCGCGCAAGCGCATCCCGGCCGCCGACGCGTCGACCGGCGAGCAGAAGGCGCTGCTCATCGGCCTGGTGCTGGCGCATGCGAGCCTGCTCGCCGACATGTCCGGCTTTGCCCCGGTCCTGCTGCTCGACGAGGTGGTGGCCCACCTCGATCCGGAACGCCGTACCGCGCTCTATGGTGAGCTGGAACAGCTCGGCGCCCAGGTCTGGATGACCGGCGCCGATCCGGCGGCGTTCGCGGAGATCGAGCCGCGCGCGCAGGTTTTCGAGGTGGCACCGGGCCGCGTGGCGCGCAAGGGCGCCCGCGCTTGAGCGCGGCCGAATCCGCTACCGCCTCTTGCGCAGCATGTCCTGCAGCCGCTCGCGCAGCTCGGGCCGGTAGCGATCGAGCGCGCGCGTGATCTTGGCGGCATCGATTCCCTTGGGCACCTTGCCCTTGGCGACGCAATCCGCCATCCGCTGCATCAGGTCGAAGTCGTGCTCGTCCCGATAGGGCTTGAGGTCGAGATCGGCGGGCACGTTCTTGAGCCGCTCGTCGCCGATCTTCTTGACGTTCTTCTGCATGAAGCGGTCGTAGTCGCGCCAGAGGATGCCGGCGGCGCGCACCGCCGCCTCCTCGGCCCGGGTGGCGATCTGGTGGGCATGCAGATAGTGCAGGTCGAGCTGATCGATCAGGGTCTTCTCGACCTCCTCGTGCAGGATGAGAAAGCGGTCGGTGTCGATCTCGCGGCCGCGGAATTTCATCGTCTTGGGCATATGCCGGTCGATATAGATGGTCTTGCCGTCCTGGCTGTAGCCGGCGAGATACGGGATGTCATGGTCGCGGTCGAGCTTCTTGACCCGCCGCACGATGGCATCGAGGGCGCGATCGAGCATCAGGCTCGAGACGTACCATTCGGGGATCCGGAGCTTCTTGTGCGGGGCTTCCGGGTGGCAAAAGTCGAGCGGCATCGCGGCACCTCCGTTGCGTTTCCGGCGGGCGTACGAATCATCGCCCAGGAGGGCCCAATCTAGCGCGTCGGCAGCACTCGAATCCCGCCCTTTCGGGAGGCCTCAGCTGCGTCAATTTTCTGCCGCGGTCGGCCTTTAAAACCGCTGGCAAATCAACATATTAAGGGGGGTCATTTAGGCCTGTACGGCCCCCCCATTTCGTGCCACATCAACATGGTCGAATCCACCTCTCTCGCGCACCCTTGAAAGTCCTCCGCAATGGCTGAAGCGGCCCGCCAAACGCCGTCCGAATACGGCGCTGAATCCATCCAGGTGCTCAAAGGTCTCGACGCCGTGCGCAAGCGGCCCGGCATGTATATCGGCGACACCGACGACGGCTCGGGCCTGCACCACATGGTCTACGAGGTGGTCGACAATGCCATCGACGAGGCGCTCGCCGGCTACGCCAAGGAAGTCCTGGTCACCCTCAATCCGGACGGCTCCTGCACGGTGCGCGACGACGGTCGCGGCATCCCCACCCAGCTGCACGAGGAGGGCGTCTCGGCCGCCGAGGTGGTGATGACCCAGCTGCATGCCGGCGGCAAGTTCGGCGGCGTCGACAATCCCTACAAGGTCTCGGGCGGGCTGCATGGCGTCGGCGTGTCGGTGGTCAACGCGCTCTCGGCCTGGCTCAAGCTCACCATCTGGCGCGATGGCGCCGAGCACTTCATGGAGTTCCGCGACGGCGAGCCGGTCGCCCCGCTGGCGCGCACCGGCGCGGCACCTGACCGGCACGGCACCGAGGTGACGTTCCTGCCGTCGAGCAAGACCTTCACCATGGTGGAATTCGATTTCGCCACCCTGGAGCATCGGCTGCGCGAGCTCGCCTTCCTCAATTCGGGGGTGAGCATCGTGCTCTCCGACATGCGCCACGCGGTCGAGAAGCGCGAGGAGCTGCGCTACGAAGGCGGGGTGGAGGCGTTCGTGCGCTACCTCGACCGCAACAAGTCGCCGCTCGTTCCCGCCCCCATCATGGTGCGGGTCGAGCGCGACGGCATCGGGGTCGAGGCGGCGCTGTGGTGGAACGACGGCTATCACGAGACCGTGCTCTGCTTCACCAACACCATCCCGCAGCGCGACGGCGGCACCCATCTGGCCGGTTTCCGCGGCGCCCTGACCCGCCAGGTCACCGGCTATGCCGAGAAGGGCGGCAGCGCCCGCAAGGAAAAGGTGCCGCTCACCGGCGAGGACTGCCGCGAGGGGCTGACCGCGGTCCTGTCCTGCAAGGTGCCGGATCCCAAATTCTCGTCCCAGACCAAGGACAAGCTGGTCTCCTCGGAGGTTCGCCAAGTGGTCGAAAGCGTCCTCAACGAGGCGCTGCAATCCTGGTTCGAGGAGCATCCGACCGAGGCCAAGAACATCGTCGGCAAGGTGGTGGAGGCGGCGGCCGCCCGCGAGGCCGCCCGCAAGGCGCGCGATCTCACCCGCCGCAAAGGTCCGCTCGACGTCGCCTCGCTGCCCGGCAAGCTCGCCGACTGCCAGGAACGCGACCCCGCCAAGTCGGAGCTGTTCATCGTCGAGGGCGATTCCGCCGGCGGCTCCGCCAAGCAGGGCCGCAACCGCGAGTTCCAGGCCGTGCTGCCCATGCGCGGCAAGATTCTCAATGTCGAACGCGCACGCGTCGACAAGATGCTGTCCAGCCAGGAGATCGGCACCCTCATCACCGCGCTCGGCGCCGGCATCCGCGAGGAGTTCGACGTCGAGAAGCTGCGCTACCACAAGATCATCATCATGACGGACGCCGATGTCGATGGCTCCCATATCCGCACCCTGCTGCTGACCTTCTTTTACCGGCAGATGGCGCCGGTGATCGAGCGCGGCCACCTCTACATCGCGCAGCCGCCGCTCTACAAAGTGGCGCGCGGAAAATCCGAGCAGTATCTCAAGGACGAGGTCGCGCTCGAGAACTATCTGATCATGACCGGCCTGGAGGACGCGGTGCTGCGGCTCTCGAGCGGCGAGGTGCGGGCCGGCGACGATCTGCGGGCGCTGGTGCACGAGGCGCGCATCGTGCGCAACGTGCTGCTCGGCCTGCATACCCGCTACAGCCGGCTGGTGGTCGAGCAGGCGGCGATCGCCGGCGTGCTCAACGCCTCGGTGTTCGGCGATCCGCAGACCGCCGATGAGGCCGCCAAATACATCGCGTTGCGGCTAAATGCTCTCGCGGAGGAAACCGAGCGCGGCTGGCAGGGCAACTTCGACGACGGCTTCCGGTTCGAGCGCACCGTGCGCGGCGTCAAGGAGGTCGCGATCATCGATCAGGCGCTGCTGGGCTCCGCCGAGGCCCGCAAGCTCGACGAGCACGCGGTGTCGCTGCAGGCGGTCTATGCCAAGCACGGAGTGTTGCGGCGCAAGGACGAGGAGGTGCTGGTGCACGGCCCGGTCGGCTTGTTCGAGGCCGTGACGGCGACCGGCCGCAAGGGACTTTCGCTGCAGCGCTACAAAGGTCTGGGCGAGATGAATCCGGGCCAGCTGTGGGAAACCACGCTCGACACCAATGCGCGCTCGCTGCTGCAGGTGAAGGTCAAGGAAGGCGAGGAAGCCGACAACACCTTCGCGGAGCTGATGGGCGACCTGGTCGAGCCGCGCCGGGTCTTCATCCAGAACAATGCGCTCTCCGCCAGCGTGGACGTGTAGGGCAAGCTCTCGCGGCGACCCATGCGTGATTGCCCGATCGATTCCAACGGGCACTTGGGCGAGGCACGGAGGCAACCCTGTCGCCGAACACCGAGAAGCGAATTTTCCGTGTATTGCGGGATTTGCGGCCGGAGACCCCGTTTCCAGGCCGCGACAAGCCGCCACGAACGCTCGCAGAACGGATGGGCCAGCTTGCCACGCCAGGCGTCAGCGTGGCCGTCATCGACGATTTCGAGGTCGCCTGGTCGCCCGGATTCGGCAAGCCGGCGGCCGACGCGAATGAAGCGGTCGCCCCGACCACGCTTTTCCAGGTCGGCTCCATCAGCAAACCGGTATTCGCGCTCGCCGTCATGCGATTGGTCGAAGCCGGCAGGCTCGACCTCGATGTGGATATCGATCGTTACCTCACATCGTGGCGGGTTCCGGCGAACGACGGATGGGCGCCGCGCATCACGCTCCGCCAGCTGTTGAGCCACACGGCTGGAACGACCGTGCACGGATTTCCCGGCTATCCAGCCCAAGGCGTGCGGCCGACAGTTCCGCAGATCCTGGACGGCGAGCCCCCGGCCAATACCGAGCCGGTGGTGGTCGACCTGCTGCCGGGCACTCAATTCCGCTACTCAGGAGGTGGCACCACGATCGCCCAACAGGCGGTGGCCGATGTCATGAACCTGCCGTTCGCCGATCTGATGCGCGAGCTCGTTCTCGATCCGCTCGGCATGGCTGACAGTACATTCGAGCTGCCTTTGCCCGCCGCGCTGGCGGCCCGGGCGGCGACCGCCCACCCGTGGAACGGGGTTCAGACCCGCGGCGGCTGGCATGTCTATCCCGAGATGGCGGCCGCGGGACTATGGACGACGGCAGGCGATCTTGCCCGGCTCGGCACGGAACTCATGCGGACGCTGCGCGGCGATTGGTCGCCACTGGGGCTGAAGCAGGAGACCGTGGCGGCAATGCTGCGGCCGCAATTGCCGGATCAGGCCATCGGCCAGGATTTCGTCGGGCTTGGTTGGTTCTGTGCCGGTAAGGACGACAAATTCCGGTTCGGCCATCAGGGAGCCAACGAAGGCTATCTGGCCGAGATAAGATTGTTTCCGGCCCATGGGCGGGGCGCAGTGATGATGAACAATTCGATTCAAGGCTGGCGGCTGCGCGGGGAGATCATCAAGGCCGTCGGCCGCGAATACGGATGGCCGGATCCCGACGCAATCAGTGCAGCGGCGATGATGCCTGCGGACATGGATTGTTGCGGTTCTTACGGCAATCAGGACGGCGTGGCGTTGGAGATCACACGAGACAGCGAGGGCCTGCTTCTTCAATTTGGCCGGCAGGCGCCCGTCCCGCTCAAACCCGACTCCGACGGAGAGTTTCTCGCGACGGCGGTCAATCTGCGCGTTCGATTTGAAAATGTGGATGCCGGCTCAGCCCTCGCAATGAAGATCGTGTCGAGCGGCAAAACGATCGCCCTGACCCGCGTCGACCGCTAGCTATTGGGCTACTCGACCGGGGTCTTTTCCTGCGGGCCCCCGCTCGTCCAGCTCGACGCCCTTCGTCGCTTCGCATCGGTCGCCTGCCAATAGCTCTGCCAGTCCTCGCTCGGACCAATGCCGTCGATCGCGGCGGGGCCGGTCATTTGCGCGGCGGCAGTCTCGTCGAGCAGCATCGGCGGCCGGCCGCCCGAGGTGGCGGTCGCGATGGCGTCACGCAACAGGCGCCGATAGGCGCTGATCGCCTTGTCGGATTGGCCGAGATGCTCCCGGGTGCGGTCCTGGATAACGCCCATGGACTCGCAGGCCCATTGGTCGTGCACGTTGATGTCGGCCCCCATGCCGGTAAAGGTCGCCTGCGCCTGCTCGTGCGGATCGAAGCCGTACTGGTTGCTCTTGTTCTTGCGCGGCACGTAGTCGGGCAGCTCATAAAGCATGAGCCGCTGGCGGCGCATCTCGTCCTTGTCGACCGGCGCCCCGAAGCTGGTGAAGATCGCATACCAGTAGTGCCGGGTATCGTCGATCGGCACATGCCACTGCGTGATCGTCATCTCGCTGCTCATCGGAATGACGAAGGCGTGCGGGAACACCAGGTTGGTGATCCGCACGTGGGTGTGGGCGTCGCTGATGCGGCGCAGGCTCGCCACCCGCAGCCCGTAATCGGTCGGCTCGACCTCGATACGCGGGCGCGGGAACTCGCGCATGATCCGCGTCATCGGCATGTCGGAATCGATCGAGCGGTCGCGGAACAGCTTGCCGTAGCCCTTTGAGGTATCCTCGTCATGGAAGAAGCGATGCAGGAACGAGGTATGGGCCGGATCGATGCCAACCTCGAGCGACTGCAGCCAGTTGCAGTCGATCAGGCCCTTGAATGCGAAGGTGTGGCTCGAGGGCGCGGTGAAGCAATCGAAATGCGGGAACGCGGGCGGCTCGCCCGGCCCCAGATAGGCGAACAGGATGCCGCTCCGCTCGACCACCGGATAGGCGGTCTGGCGGATGTTTTGGCACAGCACGCTGCCGTCGGGCTCAGCCGGGGTCTCGAGGCAGCGGCCGTGGACGTCGAACAGCCAGCCGTGGAACGCGCAGCGCAGGCCGCCGTCCTCCAGCCGCCCGAACGCGAGATCGGTGCCGCGATGCGGACAGGCGCGCGCCAGCAATCCATGGCGGCCCTGCCGGTCGCGGAAGAGGACCAAGTCCTCGCCCAGGAGCCGCACCGGCTTGACCGGCCGGTTGCCGGCGAGCTCGTCGGCGAGCGCCGCCGGCTGCCAGTAGCAGCGCATCAGTTGGCCGGCCGGCGTGCCAAGGCCGGTGCGGGTGATCAGGTCGTTCTGCTCGGGGCTCAGCATGAATGATCTATGCGTTGACGCATTTTCGGACGGAAAACCAGAATCCACTTTTCCTGAAAATGCTCTAATAGCCGGGCAGCACCAGCACCTTCGGCTTCATCGGCAGCGTGGTCTTGGAGATCACCACCTGGGGGATCGGGCTCGATTCCACCTCGAAGTCCTGCCGCATGCGGTCGAGGAAGCGCCGCAGCGTAAAGCTCGAGAAATAGTGCATCGGGATGATGAGCGGCGCCTTGAGCGAATGCAGCACCTCGACCATCCCGTCGAGGTCGAGCGTCAGGTTGCCGTCAACCGCCGCCATCACGGCGTCGATGCGCCCGATCTCGTTGAGTTGCTGCTGATTGAGAGTGTGGTGGAGATGCCCGAGATGGGCGATGCACATATTGGCGATCTCGAACACGAAGATCGAGTTGCCGTTGCGCTCGGTGCCGCCGTTCCAGTTGCGGATGTTGGTCGGCACGTTGCGCACCCGCACGTCCCTGACCTGGATGTCGTGGCGCGCCGGCTCGCTCTCGCTCTTGCCCCAGCCGCGCAGCACGTACTTGATCGCCGGATCCGGATGGTCGGAGTAGTGGGTATCGTGCGCGTGATTCATGGTGGCGATGTCGGGCACCCCCGGCGGGCGGACATAATCATTGTAGTCGGTCGCGATCCGCACCTGCTGCGGGCTCTCGATCAGGAAGGTCGAATGTCCGCTGTAGCTGATGCGCACCTGGTCAGAATTGAGCGCGGCGAGCCGCAGCGCGGCCGGGATGACCCGCGGCTCGTCCGCAGCCACCAGGCCCGGACAATTCTCTGCCATCTCCGGCTTGGCGGGCGCGGGCGTTTGCGCCGGGGCGGGGCGCAGGTACGGCGACAACATGAGGGACGCGAAGGCTGCCAACACCGCGCCCAGACGACGGGCATGAATCGCCATGTCACCACTCCTTCTGCAGGTGGTCATGGAGCATGATAGCAGAATCGCGGAACCGTTTGGCAGCCCGGCGGCGAAATGCCGAGCACGGCGGGAGGCGTTCGCCGCGATCACGGCGAGCCCCCTCTTGGTCTGCAGAAACGAGGTGAAGGGCCCGTTCTCAGCGCATCGACGTGATCGTCCCCTTCGAGGTCACCACCACCCAGCGTCCGTCCTGACGGCGAATCGCCTCGATGCGGCCGAGCCCCGGCAGCACGTCGCCGGGCTCGACCTCGACCATGCCGCCGAAGCGGCTCTGCAGCATGGCGACGCCGCGATAGACGTCGCGCACTGCCCAGCCGGGCACGATTGCGGCCGCCGGCGCGGGGACCGGCGCCACCGGCGGTGCCGCCGCGGCGGCGCTCGGCACGGTCACCGAGCCGGTGGTTTCCCGGGACGTATCCTTGACGGTTTCCTTGGCGGCCTCCTTGGGCAGCGCCGCGTCCGATTTGCCGCCCGCGGACTGCGCGCGCTCGAGCCGGTCGAAGCGCTCCACCAGCTTGCTGTACTGGGCGCCGGCGCTCCGGTTGGTCGCCTCCACGCTCGTCTTGAGGGCGGCGATCTCGGAGCGCAGCTGAGTCAACGCGGTCTGCAGCGCGGGCGGCGCGGCGGGCGGCGCCGCGATAGCCGGCATCGGCGCGGCCGGCGCCGGCTCGCCGGCAAGCCTTGTCAGCCCGGTCGTGGCGAGCACGCCCGCCGTGGCACCGAAGGCGGCCGCCAGCACCACCGAGGCGGCGAGCAGCGCGAACGTGCCGAACCTGCGGGACGCGCGTTCCTGCGCCGGCGCCGCAAACGGGATGAGGTCGCGCGGACTCGGCGCCGACGCGCTCGGGCGCTCGGGTTTGATCTCCTCGATTCTTTCCGCCGCGAGACGCTCGAGGGGCTCGCCTTTCGGCGCATCGCGCCCCGAGACTGCGGCCATCATGTCGGACATATCCGGAGCCATCGGCGGGGAATCGATGCTGGTGAGCTCGATCTTCGCTTCGGCTCCCGGCTCTGCCACCACCGGGCCGGCCGGCCCCGTCGCGGCGGCTTCGGCGGGATTGCCCGCGGGCGGTATCGCGGAAGGCATTTTGTCCTCGTTCTGGTCCATGACGGGTCCCCAAATTCGGTTGACGAATTGGAAACGATGACGGTTACCAATTTGTTACGATTTCGCCTCCCGGTGCCTGCGCGAACGCGGATTCCCCGGGGAAATCAGCGGCATTGGGTGCGATGTTTCGAGATATTGGCTTATCGGCCATGCCGGCCTATAACTGGCCCATCCCCTTCGCAAGAAGCCGCACACGAGCCAAGGAAGTACGCCCTATGCATGATGCAAGCGACAGCAAGCACTGGCACGAGCCCAGTGGCGAGAACAGAGCGGGATTCGGCAAGTTCGGCCGGCCGAAGACGCCCTACGACCTGTTCATGGAATCGGAAGGCATCCCGATCTATCGCGATATCGGGCTCAAGAACGCCACCACGATCCCGATGGCGCCCTGGAAGCGGCTGGGCGGCCGCGGCAGCTACATCCAGCTGCACGGCACCGAGGGCAAGTGGGGCACCTACGTGGTCGAGGTGCCGGGCGCCGGCGCGCTCAACCCGGAAAAGCATCTCTACGAGGAAGTCTACATGGTGGCCGAGGGCCGCGGCACCACCGAGGTCTGGCTCGAGGGCGACAGCAAGAAGCACGTGTTCGAGTGGCAGCGCGGTTCCTTATTTTCGATCCCCGTGAATGCGATGCACCGCATCGTCAACGCCAGCTCCTCGCCGGCCATCCTGATCGGCGGCACCACCGCACCGAACCTGATGAACCTGGTCAACAATACCGACTTCGTGTTCAACACGCCCTACCAGTTCAAGGACCGGTTCAGCGGCTCCGACGACTTCTACAAATACAAGGACGACATCGAGCCCGATCCGGTGCGTGGCCTCGCCATGCGGCGCACCAATTTCGTGCCCGACGTGATCCATTGCGACCTGCCGCTCGACAACCGCCGCTCGCCAGGCTGGCGTCGGGTCGAGCCGTTCATGACCGGCAACACCTTCTATCTGTGGATCGGCCAGCACGAGAACGGCCGTTACTCCAAGGCCCATGCCCATACCTCGGCGGCGGTGCTGATCTGCCTCACCGGCAAGGGCTACACCTATACGTGGCCCGAGCGTTACGGGGTCAATCCCTGGAAGGACGGCCACGCCGACAAGGTCAAGCGGGTCGACTACGAGCCGTTCGGCATGGTATCGGCGGCGCCCGGCGGCGCCCGCTGGTATCACCAGCATTTCGGCGCCTCCAAGGAGCCGTTCCGGCTCACCGCATGGTTCGGCCCGCACAATCCGGGCCGCGAGCCCGGACCGCCCGGAGAGAAGCACACCGACTACACCGCCATGGACATCCCGGAAGGCGGCTCCGCGATCCCGTACTGGATGGAGGATCCATACCTGCGCGAGGAATACGCGGCCAAGCTCAAGGCCGAGGGCGTCGAGAACCGGATGGAGAACGATTTCTACAAGAAGGGCGCCACGGTGCCGAAGTTCGTGGGCGCCTGATCAATCAAAAAGCGGATCATCCGCCGAGGGCGCAGGCTCCTGCGGATGATCCAGATTCTGCGGGCATTCAATTGCGAGCGCAGTGCTGAGATAGAGCGGTTCCCGACAAAGGGTGAATGTCATCGCCGGGCTTGTCCCGGCGATCTCGATTGGAAGGCACTGTGCAATCCTCATCGAGATGGCCGGAACAAGTCCGGCCACGACAAACTGAGGTCCATGTCGGCGGGACGCCATGATAGTTGGGAATTTGGTTCGAGGCAGGAGCGTTGAACGCATGAACGACGAGAGCGCCGGGGGGCGGATTTTTTTCTCGAGCACGGGGCGTTCCCTGGTCGATGAAGACGAGATCGTGGTGCTGAGCGTGGGGGTCGATATCGGCTCGTCGACCTCGCATCTGGTGTTCTCGCGCATCGTGCTGGAACGGCTGGACAGCCGCTACGTGGTCACCACGCGCGAGACCTTCTACGAGTCCGATATTCTGCTCACCCCCTATTCGGCCGAGGAGACCATCGACGCCGATGCGCTGGGCGCCTTCATCGAGCGCCAGTACAAGGATGCCAAGGTCGATCCGGACGAGATCGACACCGGCGCCCTCATTTTGACCGGGGTCGCGGTGCGCCGGCGCAATGCCCGCAAGATCGGCGAGCTGTTCGCCCGCCAGGCCGGCAAGATGGTCGCGGTCTCGGCCGGCGACAACCTGGAGACCGTGATGGCGGCCTACGGATCGGGCGCGGTGGCGCGCTCGATCCGCGACCGCACCACGGTCATGAACGTCGATGTCGGCGGCGGCACCTCGAAAATCTCCATTTGCAGCGAAGGCCGGGTGGTGGACCTGACCGCCATCGATGTGGGGGCGCGCCTTGTTTGCCTGGACGCCAACGGGCATATCGCCCGGATCGAGGAGGCCGGCCGCCGCTTTGCGAGCGAGCTCGGCATCAAGCTCGAGCTCGGCGAGCCGCTCGCTCCCGAAGCCGCGCGGGCGCTGGCGGCCCGCATGGCCGATCGTCTGATGGACGCCATGGCGGGCGCCTCGCCCACCGCCGCCGGGCTCGGCCTGCTGCGCCTCGATCCGCTGGCGGCGCGCGCGCCGGTCGATCAGGTCACCTTCTCGGGCGGCGTCTCGGAATACATCTACGGCCGCGAAGCCGAGATGTTCGGCGATCTCGGCGCGCTTTTGGCACAGGAAATCCGCACCCGGCTCGAAACCTCCGGCATGCGGCTCGAGCCCTCGACCGAAGGCATCCGCGCCACCGTCATCGGCGCTTCCCAGTACACCACGCAGGTGAGCGGCAGCACCATCTACGTGTCGCCCATGGAGGCGCTGCCGCTGCGCAACGTGCCGGTGATCGCGCCGGCGCTGGCGCTCGACGGCGAGACGATCGATTCCGCCGCCGTGGCGGCCTCCGTCAAGGGCGTGCTCAAGCGGCTCGATCTGGGCGAGGGCGATACCCCGGTCGCGGTATTCGTGCCCTGGCGCGGCTCCGCCACCTTCCGGCGGCTCGAGGATTTCTGCCGCGGCGTGACGCAAGGCCTCGCCGATATCCTGGCCAAAGGCCATCCGCTGGTGCTGGTGGGCGACGGCGACGTGGGCGGGCTGCTCGGCATCCATCTGCGCGAGGAGATGCACATCGCCAACGCCATCGTGTCGGTCGACGGCCTTGAGCTCAAAGAGTTCGATTACATCGACATCGGCACCATGTTGCCGACCTCCGGCGCGGTCCCGGTGGTCATCAAGTCGTTGATCTTTCCGACCAGCGCCGCGCCCGGGAAGGAATGGCAGCCGGCGCCGCGCGCGCTCGGCACGCCCGCCGCCACGCCTTCGGCTTGAGCCTGACCGATGGCCCGCTACCGCGTGACGGTCGATACCGGCGGGACCTTCTCGGATTTCGTCTATCTCAACGAGGAGACCGGCGCGGTCTCCATCAGCAAGGTGCCCTCGACGCCCGATGATCCATCCCGGGCTATTCTCGCCGGCATCGAGCTCCTGCTCGCCAAGGAGGTCGCGGCCGCCGACATCGGGTTCTTCTGTCACGGCACCACCGTCGGCACCAATGCGCTCCTGGAAGGCAAGGGCGTCAAGACCGGCCTCCTGGTGACGGAGGGCTTTCGCGGCATCTATCCGGTGGGCGAGCAGGCCCGCCCCTACGGGGCCGCCATCTTCGACGTGATGTACGACAAGCCCGCCATGCTGGTGCCGCAGAGCCTCACCGGCGAGGTGAAGGAGCGCGTCGATCATCGGGGAGAGGTGCTGCGCGCGCTCGACGAGGCGGCGCTGCGGGAAACTTTGCGCGCGCTCGCCGGCCACGGGATCGAATCGCTCGCCGTGTGCCTGTTGTTCTCGTTCCTCCATCCGCAGCACGAGGAGCGGGTGGCCGAGATCGTGCGCGAGGAGCTGCCCGGTTGCAGCATCTCGCTCTCCAGCGAGATCGTGCCTCTGATCCGCGAATTTCACCGGCTCTCCACCACGGTGATCAACGCCTACCTGCAACCGATCCTGGCGCGCTACATCGCCCAGCTCGATCGCCGCTTGAGCGAGGCCGGCATCGGCACCAGGCAGAAATACATCATGCAGTCGAACGGCGGCATGGCGACGTTTGCGGCCGCGGCCCGCAAGGCGGTCACCACGGTGCTCTCCGGACCCGCCGGCGGCGTGACGGCGGGCGCCTATGCGTGCCGCATGACCGGCTTGCAGAACCTCATCACCTTCGACATGGGCGGCACCTCCTGCGACGTCGCGCTGATCCGCGACGGCGAGCCGTTCATCGCCAGCCGCGGCAAGATCGAAGGCCGCGACCTCGCGCTCCCCATGATGGACATCAACACGGTCAGCGCGGGCGGCGGCACCATCGCCCGGGTCGACCGCTTCGGCACGCTGCAGGTCGGGCCGCACAGCGCCGGCGCCATGCCGGGACCGGCCTGCTATGGGCGCGGCGGCGAGCTGCCGACCATCACGGACTGCAATCTGGTCCTGGGGCATCTGAGCGCGGATAATTTCCTCGGTGGCCAGATGCGCCTCGACCTCGCCCGCGCCCGAGCGGCCGTCACCAGCGAGGTCGCTGAACCTCTGCGCATGGACCCGCTCGCGGCCGCCGAAGGCATCGTGCGGGTCATCGAGGTCAAAATGGCGGAGGCCATCAAGGCGATCTCGACCATGCGCGGGCACGACTTGCGCGATTTCATGCTGCTGCCGTTCGGCGGCGCCGGGCCGATACATGCGGCCCGCATCGCCCGCGACCTGGGGATGGCCGGGCTGATCGTGCCGCTCTATCCCGGGGTCTATTCGGCCATCGGGCTCGTCATGTCGGACGTCAAGCACGACTATGTGCAATCGAAGATGCAGCCCATGAGCGAGCTTTCCGCCGAGGCGGTGAACCACATGTTCGCCCGGCTGGAGGCGCTCGCCGCCGCCGAGCTGCGCGACGACGGCTTTGCGCCGGATCGCATCAGGATCGAGCGCGCCCTCGACATGCGCTACGCCGGCCAAGGCTACGAGATCGCCCTGCCTTGCGACGCGGCGGCATTGCAGAACGCCGGGCTCGACGGGTTGCGCCGCCAATTCGACCAGCAGCACCGCGCCATGTTCGGCCACATGGCGCCCGAGCAGGCGGTCGAGGTCGTGTCCTATCGGGTACGCGGCCTCGGCCTCGTTCCGCCGGTCGAGCTGCCGCGCTTCAAGCCGACCGGCGCGAGGCTCGCCGACGCGCTGCGGGAGACGAGGCAGGTGCGGTTCGACGGCCACGATGTGGCATGCCCGGTCTACCAGCGCGAGCGCCTCGACGTCGGCCTGACGCTGCGAGGCCCGGCCATCCTCGATCAGTTCGATTGCACCACCGTCATCCACGCCGGCCAGAGCGCGCGGGTGGACGAATGGAAGAACCTGATCGTGACGCAGGAGCTCTCTTCGTAACCCACGAGGCGATTCGTCAATGGTGGGATCCAGGCAGGATCGAGTTCGAGGGGGTGCCGATGTCGCACCGGATCGCTTGTTCCGCTTGTTAATTACAGGAAAAAATACAAGCGGCCGTCCCATCACAGCGATCAGGCAAAAGCCCAGCGCGCTCTCCCGCAGGGCAAGCCGGTTTCACCCGGCTTGCGCCGGCATGAAAAAGCCGATCTCGGGACGCCCGAGATCGGCGCATACTTCGTGAGTTTCAATTTCGTTAATCCGCTGATTTGCAGGGTCGTGTCAACGGCTTTTTAGGGCGGAGGTGGACATCACGAAGCGCGCCAACTCACGGCAGCAGCGGCGTGCTCGGCGGCGGATGCCGGTGTTGCGTCGCCTGCTCGTAGCCGTAGGCAATCCTGATGAGCGTCGCCTCGCTCCACGGACGGCCCAGAATCTGAAGGCCGGCCGGCAGCGTGCCGCGCGCAAAGCCCATCGGAACCGTCAGGGCCGGGAAGCCGACATGGGGCGCGATGCGGTTGCTGTTGTTTCCATCCGGGGAGTTGAGATCTCCGATCAGCCGGGGCGGGTTGTTCCAGGTGGGATACACCAGTGCGTCGAGCCGCGCGTCGTCCATGGCCTCGAGCACGCCCTCGCCGAGCCGGCGCGCGTTCTCGTCGCCGGCTCGGCATTTCGGGTTCTGATCGGGCGGCGGCTGGGACTCCGAGTCGAGGAAGGCTTTCTCCAGCGGCGGATAGAATTTTCGCGAAGCGATGATCTCGGCCAGGCTCTTCACCGGCGCCTGCGGTCCGAGATGCGCCAGATAGGCGTTGATGTCGTACTTGAAGCGATCGCAGCCGAGCCGGGACGTCGGAATATCGGGAACCCCGATGCCCTCGACGATGTCCGCTCCTTGTCGCTTCATGTCGGCGAGCGCCTGCTCGAACAGCGCCACGATCTCGGGGTCCGGGTCGCCTCCCGCAAGGAACTGCCGCAGCACGCCGATGCGGGCGCCCCTCAGTCCGTCCTTGTCGAGCGCGCTCAGATAGCTTGCGGGCCGCCGGCCTTGCGCCGATGCCGTCGCTGCATCAGCCGGATCAGTGTCCGCGACCGCGTCGAGCACGGCCGCGGCGTCGGCGACCGTCCGCGCCAAGGGACCGCCGGTATCCCGGCTCAGGAACAGCGGCACGATGCCGTCACGGCTGGTCAATCCCAGGGTCGGACGGATGCCGACGAGGCTGGTGTGGGAGGCAGGCCCACGGATGGAATTTCCGGTGTCGGTGCCCAACCCGGCCGCCCCGAAGCTTGCCGCCACCGCCGCCGCGGTGCCGCCGCTCGAGCCGGCGGGGACGCGATCGAGCGCATAGGGGTTGCGGGTGTGACCCGGCAGCAGCGAGTTCACCGTCTCGTAAGGGCTCCTGGCGAATTCCGCCAGGTTGGACTTGGCGAGAATGATCGCTCCGGCTTCGCGCAGCTTGCGGACCATGAAAGCGTCACGAGGCGGGATCGAGCCCTTGAGACTGAGGGAGCCGGCTGTCGTCGGCATGTCCGCGGTGTCGTAGTTGTCCTTGACGATCATCGGCACGCAGTGGAGCGGCCCAACGGCGCCCGACCGCGCAAAGCGCGCGTCGAGGTCGTCGGCACCGGCCAGCGCCTTGGGATTGACCAGGATGATCGCGTTGAGCGCGGGGCCCTTCTTGTCGTACGCCTCGATCCGGTCGAGGTACGACTGAACGAGCTGCCGGCAGCTGAGCTCCTTGGACCTGATAGCGGCCTCGATGTCGGCAATCGACGCTTCCTGCGCCCACAGCAATCGGAACGCTCTCGCCTCGGTCGAGAGTGTCAGGAGCGCCAGCAGAAACGGAACAACCGCTGCCGTGTTCATACGAGCAAGTCGTGGATTCATTTTGCATTCCTGCTGGGCTGCGGGAAAGGCCGGCGTGGCGGGACAATACAGCATTTGGATCGGCCGCGCCGACGGCATGGCGGCCAGCATTCAAGTTCCGCAATTCCCTCCGGGGGATATGTGGTGCTATGAGGTGCCGTGAAGGCGCGGGTAAATTGCCCGTTACGCAGGAGTTCTGAGCCGATGCACGACCCATTGCGCCCACAATTCGATGCGGTCGATCTCGAGGTGGTCAAAGCGAGCCTTTCGGGCATCGTGCAGGAGATGCAGAATTCGTTGTTCCGCACCGGCTATTCCACCATCGTGCGGGAATCGCAGGATGCCTCCTGCGCGCTCATGAATGCGGCCGGCGAGGTGGTGGCGCAGCATGTGGTGCTGCCGCTGCATATCGGGGCGTTTCCAGCCTGCTGCGGCGCGGTGATCAAGGCGTTCGGCAGCGAGATCGCGGAGGGCGACGCCTTCCTGATCAATCACCCCTACGAGGGCGGCAGCCCGCATGCGCCCGACATGGCGGTGCTGAGCCCGGTGTTCTCCGCCGGCGCCCTCATCGGCTTCTGCGGCAGCATCGCCCACAAGAGCGATATCGGCGGGCCGGTGCCCGGCAGCTGCTCGGGCCAGGCGCGGGAGATTTTCAACGAGGGCCTGCAGCTTCCGGCCGTGCGCTATCAGCGTGCCTTCGCGGTCTGCCCCGATATCGAGCGCATCATCGCGGCCAACAGCCGCACCCCGGAGCTGGTGCTGGGCGATATTCGCGGCCAGCTCGGCGCCGATCGGCTGGGCGAGAAGCGGCTCGGCGAGCTCATCGGCAAATACGGCCGGGACAAAATCCTCGCCTGCTGGGAGCGCCTGTTCGAGCTGTCGGAAGCGCGTCTGCGGCAGAGCTTCGCGGAATGGAAGGACGGACGGTTCGAGGCCGAGCGGTTCGTCGATGACGACGGCATCGATCTCAACACCCCGGTGCGCGTCCATGTGGTGGTCGAGAAGACCGGCGACCGGCTCCACTTCGATTTCAGCGGCTGCGCCGACCAGACTCGCGGCCCCGCCAATGTACGGCCCCCCTTGGTGCAGGCCGCCTGCGGGTATTGCCTGATCTCGCTCATCGATCCCGCCATGTATGTGTGCCAGGGGCTGCTCAAGGCATTCACCATCACGGCGCGCGAGGGCAGCGTGCTCAATCCGCGGTTTCCGGCGCCGGTCAACACCTACAATCCAACTGTGCACGCGCTGGTCGATGCGGTCTATGACGCGCTCAGCCACATCGTGCCCGACAAGGTGCGGGCCGACGGCAGCGGCAGCCGCTCCATCATCCTGGGGGCGCGCGACACCTCGGCGGGCAAGGGCTATGTGCAATACGAGATCATCGCCGGCGGCGCCGGCGCCCGCGCCAGCCGCGACGGCGCGTCCGGCATCACGGTCAACCAGAGCAACGCCATGATCGCCCCGGTCGAGATCATCGAAAGCGAGTTCCCGACCCGGCTCCTGCGCTTCGAGCTGATCCGGGATTCCGGCGGGGCGGGCCACTTTCGCGGCGGCCTGGGGATCAGGCGCGAATATCTCAATCTCGAGGATGCCCGCTTCTCCATCCGCTCCATGAAGCATGTGATCCCGCCCAATGGTTGCGCCGGCGGCCACACCGGCCGCCCGGGCGATATCTGGATCAATCCCGGCACCCCCGAGGCCAAGCGGCTGCCCACCCGCTATGCGGACTACCCGCTGCGCCAGGGCGACATCTTCCGGCTGGATACGCCGGGCGGCGGCGGCCACGGCGATCCGCTCGCGCGCGAGCCGCTGCGGGTGCTCGACGACCTGCGCGAGGGCAACATCTCGGCAGAGGCGGCCGAGCGGGACTACGGGGTCGCGATGGTGCAGGATGGCCGGGATTTGACGATCGACGAAGCCGCGACCGCGGCACGGCGCAATAAGACGAAGGCGAGCTGAGACCAATGTCGTCCGGTAGGATGTCAGGGGCGTACGGCGTTTCACTCCTGCTGACGCGGCGCGGTGATCGCCATTGCCTCATCCTGCTCGCCGGAGACTTGCCGCGAGCTGGCGAAGCTCGCCGCCCCCAAAGGCATCGGCATCGTCGACGTGCCGCTGGTGCTCGCCCGCGCTGATGCACCGTGACGCCGCGATCAACTCGGGAACGCTCGATATCCTCCCGCACAACGGCGCGGTTGTCACTTTGCTCGCAATCTGCGGCTCGGACCACCGGGAGAGCCATCTCGACATCGTCAGGGTAGGGATCGTCGGCCCCGTCCTTGCGCTGGTCGCAATCATCCTGCCTGGTAGTGCATTTGGATCGTTTTGAGCCCCGCCAGAGACGGACGCACCTCTGCTTTCGACCGCTTTATTTTTTTGACCCGACAGGCCGTTCCGTTGCTCGGATATCCGCCAGCACCTTCGGCAGCGCGGCTTTGAGTTCAGCGAAATCTGCGAACAGGTCCTCGCTGGAAACGAGATCGGGGATAACACGTATCCCCTCGAGGATGTCGCGCTGGCCAAGCGGCAGTCCGACCACGAGAATCCGCATCCCTGCCCCCACGAGATCAACCAGCGCATCCTGCAGCGCGTAGGCCCCGGATTGATCCATCAGGGACACCCGGTCCATGCGAAGAATGAGCAGGCGGCCACCGACCGCACGCGCGGCGATGGCGAGGAAGACACGAGCGAAACCGAAAAAGAGTGGGCCCTCGACATGCTTGATGAGCAGGCGGTCACGATATTCGGCCGGAATGTCGATCTCGTCCGCCCAGGGCTCGTCGGCCAACTGCGAAATTGCGGTCTGCTGTTCAGAAATGTCAGCGACCTTCTTCATGAAGATGAAGGTAGCCATGATTAGGCCGACGGCAACAGCGACGATCAGCCCCCAGAACACCGTAAGCCCCAGTACCACAAGCAGCACGGCTGCGTCGGAACGTGGTATTTTTCCGATATGCGAAAAGCCCCGAAAGTCGATGCAGCCCAGGCCCGCGCTGACAAGTATGCCCGACAATACGGCGTTCGGAATGTACTGCACAAACTGGGACAGCCCGAGCAGTACGGCCAGCAAGAACAGGCCATGAATGGCGCCGGAAAGCCGTGTCCTCCCACCGGCTTCAATGTTCACGATAGTCCTGATGCTGGCGCCGGCGCCCGGAAGCCCTCCGACCAAGGCCGCACCCATGTTGCCAATCCCCTGGCCGATCAATTCTCGATTGCTGTCGTGATGGGTCCTAGTGAGGCTATCCGCGAGCAGGGCACTGAGCAGTGTGTCGATTGCGCCAAGCAGGGCGAGCTGAATCGCCACCGACGCGACGATCGTGGCCCGATCGAACGTCAGCTCCGGCATGACCAAGGCCGGCAAGCCAGCAGGAATGGCGCCGATCCGTGGCGCATCCACGCCGAGCGCAACCGAGACCACCGTCACCACGATAAGTGCTACCAGAGTGGCCGGCACTTTCCGCGTAAACCGCGGCAGGACTTGAATGATCGCGAGCGTGGACGCGCCCAACAGAGCCACGGGCCACACGACGCTGCCGGGTAGCGACGGCAGGTTGCCGAAAATTTTTGCGGGATCGGAGGAAGGCGCCTCGACGCCAACTATAGGATAGAGCTGCTGGACAATGACAATAATACCGATCCCGCTCATAAAGCCGCAGATTACGGGATAGGGAACATAGCGGACAAAGCCGCCGAGGCGCAGCACGCCGAACAACACTTGCAAGGCGCCGGCGAGCAGGAAAGCGGTTGCGACGATCGCGAGGTTTACTTTTCCTGTTGGCAGCATGTTCGCTGCGACGACAGTGGCTGCGACGAGTGTCATCGGGTTGGTCGGGCCAGTCACCATTACCGGAGTGCCACCGAATAACGCGGCCAGGATGCCTGCCGCGATGGCCCCATAGAGGCCCGCTTCCGGGCCGAGGCCGGAGATGGCGCCGAAGGCAAGGCATAGCGGCAGTGCGACGATGCCCGCCGAGATGCCTCCAAACACATCGCCGCGGGAGGGAATAAGCGAGGTGAGCATGGAGCGGTTCTGCGCTTCGTAAGGCGTGGCCGCTTCAGCGGTCCGGGGAGTAGGGTAAAGCCGATTTGTGCACGCAAAGACGCAGCCTGCCATCCCGGCAGAGGCGGAAGACAAAAGTCTTGTCCACCAAGACCTCGTCACCAGCCGCGTTCTGCAGATAGACGTTGCCCATGGTGATGGCGATGTCGCCGTGGATCTGAACTCCGTTCTCTGCGGCGTTATTGTCATACCAGACTCTGACCCAGCGCTTCAGTGCGAAGCCCGTATCTTCCGGGAAGTCCGGATCGCCGCCGACGAAGTAAGAAATCGCACCGCGCCTGGTATCGCGAAACGTGTTCTTGCCAAAAGCCAATGTCGGCTTGAAGAAAACCGTGCCCTCTGCATAGTCATAAAGCGCGTCCACCAGAGCGCTGGCAGCAGCCCGGGCATCACCGCCTTCGGCATCTACTGCGCCAATCTGCACCAAGCCGTCGCACCAAGCCTGCTGCGCGGCATTGACCATTTGTTCGGTGATTGGGCTTGAGGTCACGTTGGATGCCGGCTTTGATTTGTCCTACATTTTAGATTGGCGAGAGTGGGCTGTCCACTACCGCTGGCCGGCGTACTGGCGTTTTCGATCGCTCTCGGGCCGATTTCGGGCCGGCAGATTTCGATTTGAAACAGCAAGTCAGCGCGACGCTCGAGACCAAGCTCGAAGAGGTCAAGGTCCAAGTGTCAAGCAGGCGACTATCTCGAATCCTTCTCGCGGGCATTTGCGTCATTTGTCTCGAAGGTCGTCGTGGTCGCGACGATGATCGAAGCAGGAGCGCCGAGTAAGAGTGAACGCATCGTTTCCTCCTGATCTCCAGCGACCAATCTTCATTGGCCATGCGATCTATTGAGCAACCGAAATTCGGAGTGACAGCCCGTACGTGCCCGACAGCGGGCTGCATTTGCCACTATCTGCCTTCCCGACGCGGGCGTCGCGACACCAATCGAAACCCCACAGTTACAGTTGCGTGACGCGCCTCCGACGTCCGCGTAAGCTTCGTGCGGGGCTTCGGGTCGGTCCCTTCCTTGCTACCTCACGTCCAAATAGGTAGCATCGCGTGGGTTATGTCAGGACCAACCGTCTCTCTCCGTCCGCATCAAGGCAAGCAAAATCAACGCCTTGTCCACCTCCGGGAACGAACTCCCATCGCCGGGAAACCCGTTTCTGAGAACCTGCGGGGCGAGGAGTGAAACGCTGTGCCTGCCCGAACATGAATGAAAATCAAACGAGGTTGAAATGGCACAGGACAGGGTAAAACGCACCGGCGTGATCGGGCTCGGCGCCATGGGGTTGCAGATCGGCCGGCACATGGCGCTGAAGGGCTTCGAGGTGTCGGGCTACGACATCAGCGCCGAGACGGCGAAGAAAGCCGCAAGCCACGGTGTGCGCATCTGCGGCTCGGTCGCCGAGGCGGGCAAGAATGCCGAGGTGATGTTCGTCATGGTGGCGAACGACGAGCAGATCCATGAAGTGATCGAGCGCTCGGGCCTGCTCGATGCGCTCGGGCGCGGCGCGGTGATCGCCATCGCCTCGTCATGCTCGCCGGACACCTGCCGCGAGTTGGCGAAGCTCGCCGCCCCCAAGGGCATCGGCATCGTCGACGTGCCGCTGGTGCTCGGCCAGGAGGCCATGGATAACGGGCAGGTGGTGGCCTATGTGGGCGGCGACGACGCCTCGGTCGCCAAGGCGCGGCCGGCAATCGAAGCCTTCAGCAAGCAGGTGCTCCATGTCGGCGATGTCGGCGCCGGACAGGTCACCAAGAGCATCAACAACATGCTGCTGTGGTCCTGCATGGTGGCAAATTTCGAATGCCTGACGCTGGCCAAGAAGCTCGGCGTCGACGTCGGCAAGCTGATCGAGGCGCTCGGCCACGGCTCAGGCGCCAACTGGTCGCTGTCGCGTTGGGGCAAGAGCACCGGCAAATGGGCCGAGAAGGACATGGACGTGGCGCTGGAGCTGGCGCAGGACGCCAAGATGCCGATGCCGCTGGCCGGCCTGGTCGACCAGCTGGTCAAGCATCTGAACCAGGAGCGCATGAAGGCGCTGTTGTCGTGACGGCGCCGTTGCGCGAGCGAAGGTCGGTTTCGTTTGCATGGAAACGCCCGGTGCGTCACGGCCGGGCATAGCCCGCGACGACGGGCGTAAACACCCCTTATGTCCCGGCCACCCACGCCTTGCTTGTGGCGCGAAAGACGTGGGTGCCCGGCACAAGGCCGGGCATGACTACGGAATGACTGTACGTTCTCGCGTTGCGCCTCGCCCTCTGTGCCCTACACCTCAGCGCGCAAAAATTTCCCGGGCGCGCTGCAGAACCGGTTCCGGCACGTTCAGGGTCCGCTCCACGGCCTTTTGGACCTCCTCGCCAGAGCCGACCTCCAGCTCCGCGTTGATCTGGTTCGCATCGGCGACGAAGCTTGGATCCTTGCTCATGGCGGCAAAGCCGTCACGCAGCGCCTTCATGACGGCTGGCGGCATTCCGGGCGGACCGAAGAACGAACGCCCGATCGCCCCGGTACCGGCGTAAAGCCCCAGCAGTTGCTTGGCTTCGAGATTATCGCCGAGCTCGCCTAGCGCCGGCACATCCGGAAGGTCCGGCCCGCGCTCGGTCAGAACCTGCAGGATGACTTTGACCTTCCCATCCCGCAGCCATTGCGCCTTGGCGGTTTTCACGGTCGTCCAATTGACGACCGCACCCTCGACCTCGCCGCGTTCCATGGCGAGCATCGCCTCGTTGGCGGCCGGGTAACCCTTGATGATCTTGAACTTCGTGCCGATGACCGCATTGAGCAGCGTCGGCACCGTCTCGCCGAGATTGCCGGTCCCGGTGCCGGCGGTCGTCGCCTCGAAGCGCCTGGCATCCTCGATCGAGTGCACCTTGGAATCGTGCCAAATGATGTAGACCGCGTTGCTCGCAGCCACGCGGCCGATCCAGGTGAGCCTTCTGGCATCGAATTGGACGGCGGGATTGTGCAGCGCCTGCTCGACCGCGATGGTCTCGCTCACGATGCCGAGCGCTGTTCCGTCCTTTGGCGCGACGTTGAATATGTGGTTCGCTGCGCGAAGCGTTCCGGCACCCGGCATGTTTTCGGGCACCACGGTCGGATTGCCCGGCAGAAAATGGCCAAGGTGACGAGCCACCAACCGGCCCATCAGATCGTAGGTGCCACCCGCGGTATTGCCGATGTAGATCGTGATGGTCTTGCGCGAAAAATCTGCCTCCTGCGCATGGCCGTTCTGCACCGCAGCGCACGCGGCCAAGAGCGCGCCGGCAAACAGGCTGCAGATGCACCTTGTCGTCATCCGAAGCATCACACAGGTCCAACGTTTTTCCGCGGGCACGATTTGCGCACCATGGGGATGCTTTGCCGATCACTTCCTCTCCCTTTTGGGGAGAGGAAGTGGAGCGCGCATGTCAGTTACTTTGCCGCTGCCTTCTTGCGCTTGAAGTTGCCCAGGCCCGGGCGGTAGGTCTTCTCGTCCAGGAATTGCTTCATGCCTTCCTGCCGGCTGTTCTCCTTGTCGTTGAGCTTGAGCGCGTCGCTCTTGGCGTTGAGATAGTCGGCCGCCTGCGGCTCGTTCATGAAGCGCACCGCACGGATGCCTTCCTTGGTGTAGCGTAGCACCGCCGGGCTCTTCTCCATCAGCTTTTTGGCGAGCTTGACAGTCTCTTCCTTGAGCTTGGCCTTGGGGTAGGAGAAGTTGACGAAGCCGATCTCCTTGGCCTTCTTGCCGTCGAAGGTGTCGCCGGTCATCGCGTAGTAGAGCGAGTTGCGGTAGTTCAAGGTCTGGGTCACGTTCCAGGACACGATGCCGCCCGGCAGGATGCCCCAGTTCACCTCGGACAGGCCGAACACCGCGTCGTCGGCCGCGATGGCGAAATCGCAGGCGCATACCTGGGTGAAGCCGCCGCCGAAGCAGAAGCCGTTGACCATGGCGATCGTGGGCATCGGGAAGGTGGAGAGCTTCTGCCAGCGCCATTGGTTGGAAGCGCGGCGTGCCTTATGCCGCATCTTGGGGTCGGTCTCGGTGCCGCGGAAATAGAGCTTGATGTCCTGGCCGGCGCAGAACGCCTCGCCGGCGCCGGTGATGACCAGCACCTGGGTCTCGTCGTCGGTCGCCAGATCGTCGAGCGCATCGTCCATGTCCAGATGCAGCTGCGGGCTCATGGCATTGCGCTTGTCGGGACGGTTGAAGATCACGAAGGTGATGCCGTCCTCCTTCTCGACCTTGATGGTCTCGTATTTCTTGGTTGTCATTTTTTGTCTCCTCGCTCGGGTTTGATGGAAAGCCGTCGTCGACAGCGGATGAAACGGGTGGTGGGTGGCCGGATGAATAGCTCTAACTCTCCCTCCCCGGCAAGGCGACCGCCCGCTCGGGGGCAAACGAGAGCCAAACATCGCCTTCGGCGGGCAAAGGCTGGTCCGAGGACGCGGCGACCTGCAGGGTGACGCCATCGCACACGACATCGATCCGGCGGCTCGCCCCCAGAAAGGTCACGCCGCCGATCCGCCCGGCGAGACAATTGTCGGCCGCGCCTGCGGCGGGCGCCTGCGGCGCCAGCCGGATGCTTTCCGGCCGGATCGAGACCGATACGGCGGCCGGGTCGTCGATCTGCTGCGGCACCACGCATTGGATTTGGCGTCCGCCAAGCACCTCGACCTGGCCGCGGCCATCGGACATGCCGATGAGGCGGCCGGGCAGCAGGTTGGTGGCGCCGACGAAACGGGCCACGAACGGATTGGCGGGCCGGAAGTAAATGTCCTGCGGCGAGCCGATCTGGATGATGCGGCCGCGCTCGATCACGGCGATGCGGTCCGACAGCGCCAGCGCCTCGGACTGGTCGTGGGTCACATAGACCGTGGTGATGCCGATCTTGCTCTGCAGGCGCTTGAGCTCGCCGCGCATGTCGTCGCGCAATTGGGCGTCGAGATTGGACAAGGGCTCGTCGAGGAGCAGCAGGCCAGGCTCATGCACGATGGCACGGGCGAGCGCGACGCGCTGCTGCTGGCCGCCCGACAACCGGGTGGCGGAACGCTCCTGGAAGCCGTCGAGGTCGACCACCGCCAGCGCCCGGCGCACCGCCTGCGCGATATCGGCGCGCTTGCCGCGATGCTTGGCGACCGTCAGTGGAAACGCCACGTTCTCGGCCACCGTCATGTGCGGCCAGATCGCGTAGGACTGAAACACCATGCCGATGGCGCGCTGCTCGACCGGGACATTGATGCGCGCCTTGGCGTCGAACAGGCGCCGATCGTCGACCGCGATGACGCCGTCATCGGGCGTCTCCAGCCCGGCGATGCAGCGCAACGTGGTGGTCTTGCCGCAACCGGAGGGGCCGAGCAAGGTGAAGAACGTCCCGGTCTCCAGCTCGAAACCGGCGTCGCGAATCCCGCCGACGATCTGATCCGTCACGTTCTCGAAAATCTTGCTCAGACGCTCGACGCGCAACATGAGGCCCCTCACCCACCATGGTCGGCAAGCACGACCAGCCCGTCAAGGGCGACGCCGCCGCGCCGCCGCAGCAGGAACGGATTGACGTCGACCGATTGGATGCGGCCGGCGGCATCGACCATCAGGCGCGACAGCCCGATCAGGGCCTGCACGGCGGCCTTGACGTCGAGCGCCGGGCGGCCCCGATAGCCGGCCACCAGCTTGCCGGCGCGGGTCGCCTCGATCAGGGCAAGGGCGCGGCGCTGGTCGAGCGGCGGCGGCGCCAGCGCCACGTCGCGATAGAGCTCGAGCTCGACCCCGCCGGTGCCGAACAGGATCACCGGCCCGACCTCCGGATCGAGATTGGCGCCGAGCACCAGCTCGATGCCGTCGGCGACCTGCTCGGCGATGAGCACGCCCTCGGCCGCGCTGCCGCTGTGCCGGGCGACCGCCTCGACGATCTGCTCATAAGCGGCGCGCACCGCCTTGGCGGAATCCAGGCCCACCATCACGGCGCCGGCCTCGGACTTGTGCGGCAGTGCCGCGCTCACGCCCTTGGCCACCACCGGATAGCCGATGCGCTTGGCGATCGCGGCCGCCGCGGCGGCGCTGCGGGCCACCGCCTCCCGGGGGCCGGCGATCCCGTAGGCCTTCAGCAGCTGCTTGGACTGGACCTCGTTCAGCGCCTTGCCGGACTTCTGCTTGGCGGCGCGCGCCATGATCTTCTCCAGCACCGCCAAGCCCCGCGGCGATACCGCTGCGGGCGCCACCGGCGGCGGCTGGGTGGCGCGGCGGCTGTAGTCGCTGAGCGCCCGCACGGTGCGCAAGGTCTTGTCGACCTCTTGCAGGCAGGGAACGTGAGGCAGAATCAGGCGAAAGGCACGGCCGTAGTCGGAGAGCCCATGCGACCCCATGCTGAATTGCACGATCGGCTTGCGGGCGCGCACAGCGATGGCTTCGACCGCCCGCATATTGGCCTCGGCACGGTCCATGCCCGGCGCGCGCGGCAGCTCGGCCTGCAACAGCACCACATCGATGCCGGGATCGTCCAGCATGGCCTCGACGCATTGCACATAGCTTTCCCGGTTGGTGAGCCCGGTGAACCCTGAATTCGAGCGGGTTGCCCACGATGGTGCCGACGCCGAGCACGGCGGCGAGCCGCGCCGCGGTGGTCTCGGCGAGCGGCGCAAAGGCGAGCCCATGGGCGGCGGCGGCATCGAGCAAGAGACCACGCAGCGCGCCCGAGAACGTGATGGCGCCGAGCCTGGAGTTCCCGGGGCCCTCTCCCATTCCCTCCCCGGCAAGCGGGGGAGGGTTAGGGTGGGGGCGCATGCGGGGGAGGGAAGCGAGCGGGGGCGCATGCAGGATGTATTCGACGGTCTCCACCACATCGTCCACGGTGCGCACCCGCAGCACGCCGGCGGCGCCTGCGACCGCATCGAAGGCTTCCATGGTGCCGGCAAGCGCCCCGGTATGGGCGAGCGCGGCGGCGCGGCCTTCCGCCGAAGCGCCGAGCTTCATCAGCACAATGGGCTTGCCGGCCGAGCGCGCCATGCGGCAGGCCGCCATGAAGGCCTCGGGGTTCTGCACCGCTTCCAGGTAGGCGACGATCACCCGGATGTCGTCGTTCATGGCGTAGTAGCCGATGTAGTCGGCGCCGGAGAGGCCGGCCTGGTTGCCGGAGGTGACCACCGAGCCGGCATCGATGCCGCGCCCCTCGAGCGAGCGCTTGATCGCCATGGCGAGACCGCCGGACTGGCCGATGATCGCGACCGGCCCGTTGACCAGCCGCTGCAGGCGATCGTCCGGCATGGTCATGAGGCCGGCGCGGGCGTGCAGATTGCCGAAACAATTGGGGCCGGAGACCGCGAGCCCGGTCTGCGCGATCGCCGCCTTGAGCCGGGCCGACAGCGCGCGGGCACCTGGATCGAGGGATTCGCCGAAGCCGGCGGTGAGCACGGTGGCGCTGCGTGCGCCGGCCCGGCTCGCCTCGATCAGCGCATCGGGCACGAAAGCCGCCGGGATGACCACCACCACGTGGTCGGGGGGCTCCGGCAGCTCGGCGTAGGAGCGATAGCAGCGCGTGTCCCAGATCTGGTCGCGGCGCGGATTGAGCGGATAGACCGGGCCCGGAAACTTGTAGCGGTTGACGTTGCGCCACACCCGCTGCGACCAGTTGCCCGGCGTGTCGCTGGCGCCCAGGATCACCACGTTGCGCGGATTGAGCAGCGCATCGACCTTGCCGAGCGAATGCAGCAGCAAGGGCGACGCCTCGACCACCAGGCTCACGCGCAACCTCCCGACCCACTATGCAAGCCCCACTAGGCACGCCCCATGGCGCCGCCGGCCGAACGGCGCGCCAGGACGTAGAATACGACCGCGATCATCGCCATCAGCATCGACCACATCAGCCCGAGCGCCGCAAGCTCGGTGCCCTGGCCGTTGCCCCAGAGATCGAACATGGCGACCGCCATGGTCTGCGAGCGTGGGCCGGCGAGCAAAATCGCCAATGACAGCACGCGCGTGGCCATCAGGAAGATGAACAGCCAGCCCGCCACCAGGGCGGGCGCGAGCAGCGGCGCCACGATCCGGCGCAGCCGGGTGAGCGCGGACGCGCCGCACACCGCTGCCGCCTCCTCGAGCTCGCGATGGATTTGCAGCATGCCGGACGAGCTGTAGCGCATACCGTAAGGCAGATAGTTGATGACGAAGGCCCAAATCAGGATCCCGATAGTGCCGTAGAGCGGGATCGGCAGCCGCAGGAACACCTGCATGACGGCGACGCCCAGCACCAGGCCGGGAAACACCAGCGGGATGGTGGCCATCCGTTCCACCAGCCAGCCGCCCGGCGCGCGCCGCACCGCCAGCCATGCGGCGAAGAAGGTGAGCGCGACCGCGAAAGTGGCGGTGCCGACCGCGACCAGCATGGTGTTGGTCATGAGCTCGATATGGTCGGATGCGAGCACGGTGCGATAATTGTTGAGGCTGATGAGCTTGAGGGAAGCGGCGCTCACCGGGGCGAAGAACGGCAGCAGCGAGATCCAGCCCAGCATCGCCATCGGCACCACCAACAGCAGCACGAAATCGACCACCAGGATGGCGGCCGCCACGTAGCGCAGGCGGCCGAGATCGAACGGCCGCGGCCGGAAACCCTTGCCGGTGATGGTGGCGAAGCGCTCGGCATGGCGCGACAGCTTGCCGTAGGCATAGAGCAGCCCCAGCACCAGGACCAGCATCAGCACCGAGAGCGCGCTCGAGCCGCCGAGATCGGGCGGCGCCCGCGCCATCATGTTGGTGTAGATGTCGGTGGTCAGGACCGAGATGCGGCCCGGCAGGCCGACCAGCGCCGGCACCTCGAACGCCTCGATGGCGCGGATGAAGACCAGCATGGCGAGCGCCATGATGGCGGGCAACGACAGCCGCATGGTGACGCGCCGGATGGTGGCCCATACGCCGGCCCCGCTGACGCGCGCCGCCTCCTCGAGCTCCGGGTTGGCGTTGCGCAGCGTAGCGCCCACCAGCAGGAACGCCAGCGGCGACCACAAGAAGCCCTCGACCAGCACCATGCCGGGCATGGAATAGATGTTGATCAGCACGTCGGTCGAGCCGCTCAAGCTCCGGTAGAGCTGATTGACCGGCCCGGCCTTGCCGAACACCAGGAGCCAGGCCGAAACATAGAGAATGTAGGGCGTGCCGAGCGAGATGATCGCGGTCACATAGGCGAGCCCCTTGAGCGGCGCATTGGTGCGCTCGACGATCCAGGCCATGATCCAGCCGACCAGGAGCGCGATGGCGGCGCTGCCGGCCGCGAACGACAGCGTGTTGAGGGTGGTGGCGAGGAAACGCCGGCCGCCCAGCACGTTCTGGAAATTCTCCAGGCCCCAGCGGGCGGCTTCGCCGGGCGCGCCCGCGATGGTCAGGCTGCCTTGCAGCAGGAACACGAGCGGCGGCACCACCAGGGCCGCCAGCACCACGATCAAGAGGCCGGCGATCCAGGTGGCTTGACGCGCCGACGACGCGCGGGGTGCGGGCTCAGCCGAAAAGGTCATCGAAAATCTGCTTCCATCTCGGCAGGTTGCTCTCGATCGTCTCGGGCGCGAAAAAGCGCACGCGGAAATGGCCGTCCTCCGGCTTGAGCGAGGGATCGAGCGCAGGAACCGCCGGATCGGCGGTGAGGTAGTCGGCGTCGCGATAGACCTGCTGGCCTTCCCGGGAGATGATGAAATCCACCAGCAGCTTGGCGGCGTTGGGATGCGGCGCGTTCTTCTGGATGCCGATAACCGAGAGCGTGCCGGTGGCGGGCTCCATCTTGATCCAATCGACCGGCGCGCCCTTCTTGGCGCTGATCACGGCGTGGTGGTTGAAAATCTGCAGCGCGATCGGGTATTCGCCGGCGATGACCTGATCGAGCACCTGGCGGGCGGCGGCCGCCACATTGGCGACCTTCTGCTTGGCGAAGGCGCGCAAGTAGCTCATGCCGTCCTGCTCCCCCATCTCGGCCAGCACGGTGCCGATGAAGCCGACCCCGCCCGAGGTCGACGGCAGGGCGTTCCAGGCGATCTTGCCCTGCCATCTCGGGTCGAGCAGATCCTGATAGGTTTGCGGCTGTGTCCCCTTCGGGACCAGCGCGGTGTTGTAGCCCGGTGTGTTGATGTACAGGTTGCTGGCGATCCAATAGCCGTCGGGATCCTTGTAGAGGTCGGGATAGTCCTTGGCGGCCTCCGGCTGCCACTGCAGCACGAAGCCTTCCTGCTTCAACGGCACCACCGACGAGGTGCCGTCGAACACGTCCGACTGCGGCCGGCCGGCGCGGCTTTCGTTGAGAATCTTGACCGCGACCTCGTTGGCATTGGCGCGGGTGTAGCGCACCTTGATGCCCGGATATTTCTTCTCGAAGGCGGCTGCGACCGGACGCACCAACTGGTTGATGATCTGGGTCGAGGTCCAGACCACCTCGCCTTCCCGCTTGGCGGCCGCGATCACGGCGGCATCGATCGCATAGGCGCGGGTGATGGGGACCGGACCGCAACCGAGCAGAGCCACGATCGCGATCGCGATGATCCAGGTACGGCCCACCATGGTGTTTCCCCAATCGTTTGTCGCGGCAGCTTTTCAAAGCTGCCTTCTCGCCTGGCGGCGGCCGCCCGTGCGCATCACATTAGCACGCCGCCGCGCGGGTCTCGCCGGGCGGCGGTGTCCCGTCAATACCGCAATTGCGCGGGAGCCACGTCACGCCGGCCCGGGCAAGCCAGCCAGCCGGCCGTGAAGATTGGGCCAAAATACTGATTCACAACGGTTATTCTAGACTTTCGGGGCCGCGCTCCCGGGTCGCGCACTTGCGATTTCACATTCCCCCGGCAGACGCGCTATGGTGTCGGCGGCGCGGCTTCATGTCCCAGCAGCATTCCTGCCCCGCCCGCGCCCGACATTTTAATCGCCTCGTCGATCACGACGGAATGGGAGGATTGAGAATGATCTCGCTATCCATCAATGGCCAATCCCACAATGCCGATGTGGAAGACTCGACGCCCTTGCTGTGGGTGTTGCGCGACACCATCGGCATGACCGGCACCAAATACGGCTGCGGCATCGCCCAATGCGGTGCCTGCACGGTTCACGTCGACGGGGTCGCGATGCGCTCCTGCTCGATCCCGGCAAGCGCGGTCGCCGGCAAGCAGATCACCACCATCGAAGGCATCGCGGCCGGCGGCAAGCTCTCCGCCGTGCAGCAGGCCTGGCTCGACGGCGACGTGCCGCAATGCGGCTACTGCCAGAGCGGCATGATCATGGCGGTCACCGCCCTGCTCAAGCAGAAGCCCAAGCCCACCGACGCCGACATCGACGCAGCCATCACCAATATCTGCCGCTGCGGCACCTATCAACAAATCCGCGCGGCGATCCACGCCGCTGCCAACGCGTGATCGGGAGGCAGCCATGAATCATATGCCGCGAATCAATCGTCGTTCCTTTGTGGTCGGTGCCGCTGCCGCCGGTGGCGGGCTCGCGCTCGGCTTTTCGCTGCCCTTCGGCCCGCAGGTGGTGCGCGCCGCCGACGGCTCACCCGAGGTCAATGCCTGGGTGGTGATCCGCCCCGACGACACCGTGGTCATCCGGGTGGCTCGCTCCGAGATGGGGCAAGGCACCCTCACCGGCCTCGCCCAGCTGGTGGCGGAGGAGCTCGAATGCGACTGGTCGAAGGTCACCACCGAGTTTCCCACCCCGGGGCAGAATCTGGCGCGCAAGCGCGTGTGGGGCGATTTCGCCACCGGCGGCAGCCGCGGCATTCGCGGCTCGCATGAATATGTCCGCCAGGGCGGCGCCGCCGCCCGCGAGATGCTGATCCAGGCCGCCGCAACCGAGTGGAAGGTGCCGGCATCGGAATGCAGCGCCGCCAACAGCGTGATCACCCACAAGGCGTCGGGGCGCACCACCACCTTCGGCAAGGTGGCGGAAGCGGCTGCAAAGCTCACCGCGCCCAAGGACATCAAGCTCAAGGACCCCAAGGACTGGAAGATCGTCGGCAAGGGCGTCAAGCGGCTCGATACGCTGGACAAGCTCACCGGCAAGCAGGTCTACGGCATCGACATCAAGATGCCCGGCATGCTGGTCGCCACCATCAAGGATTCCCCGGTCAACGGCGGCAAGATCAAGAGCTTCGACGCCGCCAAGGTGACCGGCATGCCCGGCGTCAAGAAAGTGGTGCAGGTCGCCGACTCCGGCGTCGCCGTCATCGCCGACACGTTCTGGCACGCCAAGACCGCCATCGAGGCGTTGCCGATCGTCTGGGATCCGGGCGAGAACGCCAAGGCGTCGAGCGCCACCATCGCGGAGTTCGTGAAGAGCGGCCTCGATGCCGACCAAGCCTATGTGGGCAACAAGACCGGCGACGCGCCGGCCGCCATCACGGGCGCTGCCCGCAAGGTCGAGGCGGTCTACAGCTACCCGTTCCAGAACCACGCCACCATGGAGCCGATGAACGCGACGGCGCGCTACACCGCCGAGCGTTGCGAGGTCTGGGGTCCGTCCCAGAACGGCGAGGCGGCACTGGCGACCATCATCGAGGCGTCCGGGTTGCCGGCCGAGAAGTGCGACTTCTACAAGGTCATCCTGGGCGGCGGCTTCGGCCGGCGCGGCCGCACCGACTATGTGAAGCAGGCGGTGCTGATCGCCAAGGAGATGCCGGGTGTGCCGGTCAAGCTGATCTGGACGCGCGAGGAGGACATGACGCATTGCGCGTTCCATCCGATCACGCAATGCAAGATGACTGCCGCCTTCGATGCCGGCAACAATCTGGTCGGGCTGCACATGCGCATCGCCGGCCAGTCGATCTCGGCGTCGCTGGCGCCGCAGAACCTGCAGAACGGCATGGACCCGGTGGTGTTTCAGGGGCTCAATGCGGCCGGCCCGGAAGGCCAGTTCGGCTACAACATCCCGAACGTCCTGATCGACCACGCCATGCGCAACACCCACCTGACGGCGGGCTTCTGGCGTGGCGTGAACGTCAATCACAACACCATCTACGTCGAGTGCTTCATCGACGAGCTGGCCAAATCGGTCGGCCAGGATCCGCTCGAGTTCCGGCGCAAGTTCCTCAAGCCCAAGAACCTCGCGGTGCTCAATGCCTGCGCGGAGAAGATCGGCTACGACAAGCCGGCGGCGCCCGGCATCTTCCGCGGCATGGCGCAGAACCATGCCTATGCGAGCTATGTGGCGGCGATTGCCGAGGTGTCGATCACCGATCAGGGCCGGGTGAAGGTGCATCGTATCGTGGCGGCGACCGATCCGGCCTATGCGGTCAATCCGGCGCAGATCGAGCGGCAGGTCGCCGGCTCCTTCGTGTACGGCTTGTCGGCGATGCTCTACGGCGAGATCACCGTCAAGGACGGCGCCGTCGAGCAGAAGAACTTCGACAGCTACAACGTGATGCGGATCGCCGAGATGCCGCAGGTCGACGTGATCGTGATGCCTTCGGGCGGACCGGTCTGGGGCGGCGTCGGCGAGCCCACCATCGCGGTGGCGGCGCCCGCGGTCCTCAATGCGATCGCGGCGGCGACCGGCAAGCGCATCCGCTCGGTGCCGCTCAAGAGCGCCGATCTGCGGTCGGCGTGACCGACCGATGAGCCGGGGCGGCGGGCGACCGCCGCTCCGTTCCCATGTATTCCGGTTGCGGATTTGCGCGAGGCGCCGGCATGATCTCGAAATACGCCGCAGTTTTTCTGGCCCTCACGTGGCTGCTCGGCGGGGCAGCGCTAGCGGCGGACGCGCCGCCCGGCGCTTCCTCGTGCTCGGGCTGCCATCCGGTGTCGCGTGCGGTCGATACGCCGGTGCACCGGTTGATCGGCGCCAATCCGGCCGAGATCGTCGCCGCCATGCAGGCATTCCGCTCGGGGGCGCGACCGGCCACCGTGATGGACCGCATCGCCAAGGGCTTCACCGACGACGAGATCAAGGCGATCGCGGATTGGTATGGGGCGCAAAAGGATTAGGGGAGCAACAATGATCCGGTCCCACAGCCGGCGCGATGTCCTCAAGGCCGCGGGAGCCGCGGCCGCGATGCTGCCGATGCCCGCACTGTCGCAGAATGCCGGCCCCCGCGTGGTGGTGGTGGGGGGCGGTTTTGCAGGCGCAACCTGCGCCCGCACCCTCAAGCGGCTCGATCCGCGCCTTGCCGTCACCCTGGTGGAGGCGAACCAGACTTTCACCGCCTGCCCATTCAGCAACGAGGTGATCGCCGGGCTGCGCGATCTCGAGGCCCAGCAATTCGGCTACACCAAGATCACCGACGACAAGGTCGTGGTGGCGTTCGATCAGGCTACCGCGGTCGATCCGCAGGCCCGCATGGTGACGCTCGGCGGCGGCACTCGCCTGCCTTACGACCGACTGGTGCTGGCGCCCGGCATCGACCTGCGTTTCGACAGCGTGCCGGGCTACACGGAAGCGGCGGTGGACCGCATGCCGCATGCCTGGAAGGCCGGCGAGCAGACCGCGCTGTTGCGCCGCCAGCTGGAAGCCATGCCGGACGGCGGGTTGGTGGTCATCGCGCCGCCCGCCAATCCGTATCGCTGCCCGCCCGGCCCCTATGAGCGGGCGAGCCTGATCGCCTTTTATCTCAAGGCCCACAAGCCCAGGTCGAAGCTGATCATCCTCGATGCCAAGGATGCGTTCTCCAAGCAGCGCCTGTTCCAGAACGCCTGGAAGGAGCTTTATCCCGACATCATCGAATGGGTGTCGCTCTCGGCCGGCGGCAAGGTCACGGCGGTCGATCCCGCCTCGATGACGGTCGAGACCGATTTCGGCAAGCACAAGGCCGCGGTCGCCAACATCGTGCCGCCGCAGAAGGCCGGCCGCATCGCCGAGCTCGCCGGCGTCGCGGACCGCACCGGCTGGTGCCCGGTCGATCCCTTGAGCTTCGAATTCAACGTTGCACCCCGACATCCATGTCATCGGCGATGCTTGCGTGGCGGGCGCGATGCCGAAGGCCGGCTTTGCGGCCAACGCCCAGGCCAAGGTCTGCGCCGCCGCCATGGTGCGCCTCATGAGCGGTCGGAAACCCGACGAGCCGCGCCTGATCAACACCTGCTACACCATCGTGGCGCCCGAATACGGCATCACCGTCGCGGCAGTCTATCACCCGGTCAACGGACAATTGGTCGAGATCCAGGGCTCGGCCGGCACCAGTCCGGTGGACGCCCCGAAATCGACCCGGGAACAAGAAGCGAAATTCGCGGATGGCTGGTTCAAGACCATCACCGGCGAGATTTTCGGCTGAGCGCTTCCGCGGCCGCGCGGGCGCGGTGGCGCTTGCGATGGTAACCGGCATGGTCGCGACCGCCGGAACCGCGGACCCGGGTCTCGCCGAAGCGACGCTGCGACCCTATATGATCGTCGGCGACGCGATCCCGGCTTCATTGACCGGCATGGTCGGCAATCCGGAGCGCGGCCGCGCCATCGTGGTCAACCGTCAGGTCGGACTTTGCCTGTTGTGCCATAGCGGACCTTTTCCGCAGGAGCGGTTCCAGGGCACTTTGGCCCCGGACCTCAAAGGCGCCGGGGCGCGCTCGACCGAAGGCCAGTTGCGGCTGCGCATCGTCGATGCGTCGCTGATCAAGCCCGATACCATCATGCCGCCCTATTACCGGGTGGATGGTCTCGAGCGGGTGGCGCCGTCGTTCCAGGGCAAGCCCATCCTCACTGCCGAGCAGATCGAGGATGTGGTAGCTTATTTGGTGACGCTGCGCGATTAGGACGTGAAGCAGATGGAATCGATCGACCACCGAGCACGTTCGACGCGGCGCCGCTTTGTAGCCGGCGGCGTTGCGCTCGCATTCGTGCTGGCCACCAAATCCAGCCGCGCCACCCCGGCCGCCATGCAGGCTGCGATCAAGAAGGTCGTCGGCGAGGCGCCGCTGCGCAAAGGCAAGGTCATGATCGACGTGCCGCCGCTGGTGGAGAACGGCAACACGGTGCCGCTCACCGTCTCGGTCGAGAGCCCGATGACGGCGACCGACTACGTCAAGGCCATTCACGTCTTCAACGAGAAGAACCCGCAGCCCAACATCATCGGCGCGCATCTGGGGCCGCGCGCCGGCAAAGCCACGCTCTCGACCCGCATCAAGCTGGCCGACGCCCAGAAGATCGTGGCGGTGGCGGAGCTCAGCGACGGCTCGTTCTGGTCGGAGGACGCCGACGTCATCGTCACCATCGCGGCCTGCGTGGAGGACCTGCAATGACGGCACGCACCCTCATCAACGTGCCTGCCAAGGCGCGGCGCGGCGAGATCATCGAGATCAAGACCCTGATCGCTCATCCGATGGAGACCGGCTTCCGGGTCGGGCTCAACGGCGCGCTCATTCCGCGCGACATCATCACCAAGTTCCGCTGCACCTATAACGGAGAGGAGATTTTCCGCGCCGATTTCTCCCCGGCGATCGCCGCCAATCCGTTCCTGACATTCTTCACGGTCGCGACCGCGACCGGAACGATCGCGTTCGAGTGGACCGGCGACGACGGCTTCGCGGCCACCGAGTCCGCGCCCATCACGGTCGAATGACGACGTGAGAAGCTTGTTGCCCAGGCACCTCTCCGGTTGTCGTCCCTGCGAAAGCGGGGACCCATACACAGTGCCCTCTCGATCGGCTGCGGCGTATAGGTCCCGGCTCGGCGGCAGCTTCGCTGCCTCGGCCGGGACGACTCTTTTACTTGTTTCGGCCGCCGTCACCATGCTCGCGGCAGCGCGTCCCGCCTTCACCGCCGAAATCCCGCCCTCCGAGCGCCGCTCCGATTCCGCGTTCATGGGGGCACAGACCCGCGCCATGCAGGACGACGACACCGCCAATCCGGGCATGCTGTGGGTGCTCGACGGCGAGTCGCTGTGGAGCCGCCGCGACGGCGCCAGCAACAAATCCTGCGCCGATTGCCATGGCGATGCCCGCACCAGCATGAAGGGGGTGGCGGCGCGCTACCCGGCCTTGAGCGCGGCGCTCGGCCGCCCGATCGATCTCGAGCAGCGCATCAATCAAAGCCGCGCCGACGATCAGAAGGCGGCGGCACTGCCGTTCGAGAGCAAGGAGCTCCTGAGCCTCACCGCCTATATCGCCTTGCAATCGCGCGGCATGCCGGTCGACATCACGGACGACGCCAAGACGCAACCCTTCATCGCCGCCGGCCGCGCGCTGTTCAACCGCCGACAGGGCCAGATCAACATGTCCTGCGCCCAATGCCACGACGACAACTGGGGCCAGAAGCTCGCCGGCGCCCCGGTGCCGCAGGGCCATCCCAACGGCTATCCGGTCTACCGGCTGGAATGGCAGAGCCTGGGCTCATTGCAGCGGCGGCTGCGCAACTGCATGTCCGGCATGCGGGCCGAGCCCTATGGGTTCGGGTCACAAGAGAACGTCGATCTCGAGCTCTACCTGATGTGGCGCGCGAGCGGCCTCGAGCTGGAGGCGCCGGCAGTGCGGCCGTAGCGAAACCGTGTTATGCTTCATGTTGGACGCATCAAGGAATCTCAAAATGGCTGGTATGACGAAGCTGCTTGAAAACGCGATTGCAAGGATTCGCGAACTGCCCGCCGAGGATCAGGATGCCGTTGCTGTCGCGATGCTCTCGATGGCGGAGGAAACGCCCGTTGCGGCGCTCGATGAAGAGACGCATGCAGCGATTCGCGAAGGACTGGAGCAAGCCCGACGCGGCGAATTCGTGCCCGATGAGGAAATCGAAGCGCTGTGGAGGCGGCACGGCTTATGAAAGTTCGCTATACGCCTCGTGCGCGTAGCGACCTTCGATCGATCCTTGAATATATCGACGAACGGAATCATCGCGGGGCCGAAAACGTAAAGCGCGCGATCCGGAAGACGATCGAGCTCATCGGTGCGTATCCGGAAGGCGGGAGAACAGCAGGACCGCAAGGGACACGCGTGCTTCCCGCAGGTCGGTACCCATACTTAATCTATTGGAGCATCGAGGCCGGAGAGGCGTGGCTCGTGCATATCCGTGACGGGCGGCGCCGGCCTTGGCGGCCTTAGCATCCTCCACCACCACCACTCTTGCCCCTCCTCACAACCGGTCCCGGTGAAAATCCGGCGTCGGCGGCGTGCCCCAAGTGTTGGTCTTGCCGGGCTTCCAGACTTTCGGGCGCTGCGGCTGGTCGCGGTGCCAGGGGCGCGGCTCGAAATAGCCGAGCTCGTCGTCCTTCATCTGGTCGAGCTCGGTGTAGAGCTCGATCACCTGGTCGTCGTGATTGCGGTGGTAGGTCGCGATGTTATGGCCCGGGCCCTGGCGCAGCGGGCCCCAGATGATCGGGACGCTCCGCTGCCCGAACAGGTCGCAGGAATTCTGGATGTGGATGAAATCCTTGAGCTCGAACGCCATGTGATGCAGCTTGATGTTCTGGCCCTTGATGAAGTTCACGGTGTGGTGGTCCGGGTTGCAGCGCATGAACACGAAGAAATCGCCGATCCAGTCCGACACCTTGAAGCCCAGCACCTTTTGGTAGAACGCCACGGTGGCGCCGACGTCCTGCACCACGAAGGCGACATGGCCGAGCTTGAGCGGCCCGATGCCGGACACCTGCTCGTGCTTGCCCAGATAGCTCCATTGCTTGAACAGCTCGATGGTGGTGCCCTTGCAATCCGCAAACGACAGCACCTGGCCGATGCCCGGGACCTCGTCGTTGCGCAACTCGCTGCGCACCCCGTCGGCCGCGAGCTTGCGGCCGAGGTCGGCAAAATCCTCGCTAGGGGCCACCTCGAAGGCGAGCCTGGTGCAGCGCTCGGCGCCCGCCTGCTGCAACGCAATCGTGAGGAGGCCGATCTTGCTGGCGAGATAGGCCCGGTCCTGCTCGCGCCCCGCCAGCACCAGGCCCATCATGTCGGTGTAATACGCGATGGCCCTTTCCAGGTCCGGGGTCTCGAAGGTCGCGTGGCCGATGCGGCGGGGCTTGATCATGGGGCTTTCCGTGAGAAGTGAGTGGACGGCGCACTATGCCTCGGGTCGCGCGCCGCCACAAACGCAAGGCCTGGACATGAAGGGCCTCTCGACAAGACCACGGGATTTGGCGATAGCTTCCGCGGCAATCACCGCGACCCAAAGGAGCAAGCATGGCGGGCACCAAAGCGGCGGGCTACAAGCTCGCGACCTATCAATCCACCGACGGACCGCGGGCGGGAGTGGTGGTTGACGATAAGGTATTCGATGCCGCCAAGCTTACCGGCAAGGCGGCCTATGCGAGCGTCATCGGCATCCTGGAGGATTGGAAGGCCGCCGAGGGCACACTCAAGGCCGCGGCCGCCAAGGCGGCCAAGAGCCGGGTGCAGGGCCGTCCGCTCAAGGGCACCAAGCTGCTCGCCCCGGTGCTGTGGCCCTCCGCCATCTACTGCGCCGGCGCCAACTATTCGGATCACGTGGCGGAGATGAACAGGGTCAATGGGCGGCCGCCGGAGCCGGATCCGCATACGCTCGGGCTGCAGTCCTGGCATTTCATCAAGGCCTCCCGCTCGCTCTCCCATCCGGGCGCCACGGTCAAGATTTCCGACTATTCCAAGAAGATGGACTGGGAGATCGAGTTGGCGGCGGTGATCGGCCGCAAAGCCAAGAACGTGCCGCAGAAGAGCGCGCTTTCTTATGTGGCGGGCTACACCTGCGCCAACGATCTCTCGGCCCGCGACCGCGGCCGCCGGCCGCACGTGGCCGACATCTCCCCGTTCAAGGCCGACTGGGTGGCGCACAAGAGCTTCGACGGCTCCTGCCCCCTCGGACCCTGGATCGTGCCGGCGAGCGACATCCCGGACCCGCAGAATCTCGGCCTCAAGCTGTGGGTCAACGACGTGCTCAAGCAGGATTCCAACACCGGCCAGATGATCTTCAACCTGGCCGAGCAGATCGCTGATCTGTCGTCGCGGCTCACCCTGCATCCGGGCGACCTGATCCTGACCGGCACCCCGGCCGGCGTCGGCGCCGGCCGCAACGAGTTTCTCAAAGGCGGCGACGTGGTGAAAATCTGGATCGAGCGCATCGGCAGCATGACCAGCAAGATGGCGTGAGGGCAGGCGGCGCACCACGCACCTGCAGCGACATATTCGGAGTGCAGCACATGTTCGGAGTCATGCCCGGCCTTGTGCCGGGCACCCACGCCTTCCTTAAGCAAGACGTGGGTGGCCGGGACATTAGGACGTTTACGCCCGTCTTCCGGCGCCTTAGCCGGCGCGCGGGCTATGCCCGGCCATGACGCGGGAACTCTCGGGCCCATCCTGGGGCGCTGATTGCACTTGCGGGGCGGAGAGAGCATATTGCGGCCGAGCCGGTTTCCGCCCCGCACGGCCGAACGATGCCGGGCCCGCCGGCCCTTGCAGGGAGGTTTTCGAGGTATGGCCGAGCAGTTCGTCGGTAAGCTTTCCGAGTTCCAGGACGGGGACCGCCGCATTATTTTCGTCGGCGACAACGAGATCGGCGTGTTCCGGCACGAGGGCCAATTCTACGCTTACAGCAATTTCTGCCTGCACCAGGGTGGTCCGGCCTGCGAGGGCCTGACCATCGCCAAGGTGGAAGAGCGGATCATGCCGGACAAGACCTCGCGCGGGATGTACTTCTCGGAAACCGAGATGCATTTCGTCTGTCCCTGGCACGGCTACGAATACGACATGAAGAGCGGCGAATGCGTGTCCGACCGCCGCCTCAAGCTGCGGCAATACAAGGTGGTCGAGAAGGAGGACGGAGTTTATGTCGTCGCCTAGGACCGCGGCCGCCAAGATCGCAGGCAAGCCCGCGGGCAAGACGAGCAAGACCGCGCATAAGGCGGCGCCGCGCGCCAAGCCGCTGACCCGCCCGGCCGCGAAACCAGCCAAGGCCGACCCGACCGCCTCGGCGGATGCCACCCGCCTTGCCGCCGACATCGAGCGCGGCCTCGCTGACGGTCGCCTCGATTTGCTGAGCCCGCCGGCCCTGCAGGCCCTGATGGCGGCGGCCTGCAAGGCCTATGCGGCGCAGGTCGAGGCCGGCAATCCGATGGCGGCGCTGGCACAGCGCACCACCGTCACCCCGACGGAAGTCATGGTCACCGCGAGCGGGCTGTTGCGCGCCGCCAATCTGGCGGTGTTCGAGCTCGGCATGTGGCAGAGCTGGACCGGCCGCTGAAGCAAAAAACTCTAACGCGGGGCTTCCCCGCACAGAAAATTGATAGGAGACGACCCATGGACCTGCTCGCAGAACGCGGCCGCCGCGTAACGGTCGACGAGCTCAACACCACCCGGCTGCTGGCGCATGCCCGCAAGCAGGCGGTGCAGCGCAAGCTCGACGACATCCTGATCGTCGACGTGGACGCCCACCATTACGAGAACGAGAACTTCCCGGAAATCCTGCCCTACATGGAGAACGAGGTTCTCCGCCAGGTCACCATGGGGGGCCGCGCCCGCACCTCGCGCGGCACCATCGTGCCGAGCCATGCCGGCTTCACCCAGGACATGGGCGGCCGCGTCACCCGCTATCCGCTGCGCGCATCGGAGAAGACCGAGCCCGGCAAGCTGCGCGACGTGCAGCTGGGCGAGCGCTGGATGGACGCCATGAGCGTCGACTATTCCTGCCTGTTCCCGACCGGCATGCTCAATATCGGCCTGCATCCGCAGAAGGAGATGGAGGTCGATCTGTGCTGGGCCTACAATCGCTGGCTCACCGAAAAAGTGCTGCCGGAATCCAAGGGCCGCTTCTATTCGATGTTGTGCCTGCCGTTCTCCGATCCGGACGCGACGTTACGCCAAGTCGAGACCTTCGGGGACCGCCCGGGTGTGGGCGGCTTCATGGTGACGACCGTGCGCAACCTGCAGGTCAACGACAACGCCTACATGAGGGCCTACCGGGCCATTGAGGAGCGCGGCCTGGTGCTGTCCTTCCATTCCGGCCCGAACTGGAGCGAGCCGGTGTTCGGGGCCTGCAACCGCTTCCTGTCGGTGCACGCGCTCGGCTTCGCCTTCTACAACATCCTGCACTGCACGAACTGGGTCATCAACGGCATGTGCGAGCGCTTCCCGAAGCTGCCGGTGATCTGGATCGAATCCGGCCTCGCCTGGGTGCCGTTCCTGATGCAGCGGCTCGACCACGAATACATGATGCGGCCCTCGGAAGCCCCGGTGCTCAAGAAGAAGCCGAGCGATTACATGCGCGACATGTACTACTCCTCACAGCCGATGGAGATCCAGGATCGCGACGCGCTCGAATGCACGTTCCGGATGATCAATGCGGAAACCCAGCTGCTCTATTCATCGGATTATCCGCACTGGGACTTCGACCTGCCGTCGACCATCTACGACCTGCCGTTCCTCTCCGAGAAGGGCAAGCACAACATTCTCGGCGGCACGGCGGCGCGCCTATTCAAGCTCAAGCCGCGCAACGACGCCCAGAAGACGAATCTGATCAAGCACGGCAACCTCGCCGCCTGAGGCGGGGTTTGAGGCTTCCGACACAACCGCCTCTCGGGATTTCCCGGGCGGCGGTTTTGCATTGCGGGACATGACCTGCGTAGGGGCGGCCCTTGTGGCCGCCCCGATCAGGTTGGGGCGCGCCCCTGGGCATGAAATGCGCCCCGTAGTCTTGGCCACGATCTCCTCGCAGCACTGGCCGGCGGCCGGATCGGCGGCGCGCACCCGGTTGGAGGGTTGCGAGGCCATGTGGCTCCGCACCACAAGCGGAGTGTGTCCCCAGGGATCGGGATACGCGATATCACATGTTGATTATATATCGTCGTATGCGATACTCTGACCGTGAAGACGATTTCCTATACGCGCGCTGCCGTTCGTGCCCTACGCAAGCATCGCAATGTCGCGCCGCGGATCATGGCCAAAGTCGAGGATTACGCCGCCGACCCCGCCGCATTGGCCAACATGGCGACGAAGATGGTCGGCAAGGACAGTGTGAGACTGCGGGTCGGCGATTTTCGCGTGCTGTTCCGGGAAACGGCGACGGAGGTCATCGTGTTGGATATCGGTCCGCGGGGCAGCATCTACGACTGAGGAACATCATGGGTAAGCCGCAGATCATCACCTCACCGTCCGGCGAAGAGCTGGTCGTGCTGCCGCGCAGCGACTACGAGGACTTGGTCGACGAGCTTGCGGCACGCAAAGTGGATGCGGCGCTTACGGCAGGTCGTGAAGAGCTGCTCAGCGCCGATGAAGCCGCCGCTCTGGTCGCCGCTGCGGTGCCGCTCGCCTTCTGGCGCAAGAAGCGCGGCAAGACGCAATCGCAACTCGCTTCGGACATCGGTGTCTCGCAAAACTTCCTGTCCGACCTCGAGCGCGGCAAGGCGAAGGGCGACGTGACGCTTTATGCCAAGCTCGCACGGTGCCTCGACGTGCAGATCGAGGATCTCTTGCCGGACGAAGCCAAGTCGGAATGAAGCTCAGACGGAGAACGAGCCGGTCAGGACCCATCGCAATTCTCGGCGCACCCTCAGAAAGATCGAGGGTCTGATGCACGCGAAGCGCAAGACACCCGATGGCGACCGCCTCGACCTGCTCGTCACGCTGGTCGAAGCCTGGGAGGCGAAGCGCTGACCGCTCGAATTGCCCGACGTGGTGGAGGCGATCAAATAGCAGAAGGAGCCGGGAGCGTCGCCCCTCCGAAGCGCGCGGCGCGGCAGCCGCGGGCTGGCGCTACACGACAACCTTGAGCCTGAGGCCGAGCGCGCGCATCACCTTCAGCACGGTGGCGAACTCCGGATTTCCATCGGGCGAAAGTGCCTTGTTACAGGCTCTCGCGCCCGAGACTAGCCGCCTGCGCCGCCGTTCTGCGGGTGCGCCGGGCGCTCTATGCGCTGCGGCGGCTCGGGCTCGATGTCGCGGCGGATATGCGGCCGGCGAGCGAGCAGCACATCGTGCTGGTCAATCGGGCGGAGGTCGCGGCGACCCGGGTGACGGCACCGCAAGCCTGAGGTACGCAGATCTTGCTGTCATTGTAATCAGGGGCACACGTATCGTAGGCCACCCCGGCTGCTCATCTCGCCCAAGACCTTGCGCATGTCGGACAATTCGTCCGATTCGACCTTCCGCACATCGAGCTCGTAAGTTCGCCGAGCGGTAACGAGCCATACGGTCTGCTCGTTCGCGGAATCCCGGACCTCTAGCGCCAGCTCGTCTTCGTCGCGCGCATGCCGTTCGAACGACACGCTGACGCCGCGTTCCTCCGGCGGCAGGAGATGGTCGTATTTCGGTGTCCACAGCAGCATCAGGGTCTCGACCTCGGTGAAATCCGCGGGATCGGCGATCGCAAAAGAGACAATCAGGTCGTCCCCGCCCTCGGTGGTGATGAATGCAACTCTTTCCATGGGATTCAGGGGATCTCCTTGAGCGAAGCCGGGCACACCACCAGCACCCGCGCGATACCCCGGCGGCGGGCCAGGAGCTCGCAGGCCGCGATCGCCTGGACGGTCTTGCCGAGTCCCATCTCGTCGGCGAGCAGCGCGCGCTCCCCGAAGGCGAGATGCAGCATGCCGTCGCGCTGATAGGAAAGCAGCGGATGGCGCACGAGATCGAAGCTCGCGGTCCCGGCCTCGATCTCGGCCAGGAAGGCGGAACGCGCCTCGTCGCGGGAACGCTGGCGCCGCAGCCGCTCAAGCCACGAATTCGAGGAGCCAACGGGTCGGCGCAACGCGCCGCCCGATGATAAACTCCGCGCAATGCGGGAGCGGGGTTTCCCGGATTACGTAAGAGCTTCATCCGTGCTACGCGCGCGCCCTCACCGCCCCAAGGTCTTCGCCATAATCTCCTCGCAGCGCTTGCCGGCGGCAGGATCGGCGACGCTGACGTCGCCTCCCATGGCGGCGCGCACCCGGTTGGAGGGCTGCGTGGCCATGCCCCAGCGGCAAGGCCGCATCGGGAACTTGTTCCAATATTCCATGTCGTGCGGCTCGAAGTCGACCTCGTCGACCTGCTGGACCTCGGTGGTGTATTCGGTCACGAAGCCGTTGGGCTCGACGAAATAGCTGAACACGTTGTCGCCCGGCCCGTGGCGGCCGACCCCCCATTCGATATTGAAGCCGTGCTCGCGCATGCGGCCGGCACCCCGCATCAGGCCATCGATATTCTCCATCTCATAGGCCATGTGGTTGAGCGAGGGGCCCTGCGCGCGCGCCAGCGCGATCGAATGGTGATCGGCCGAGCAACGTACGAACTCCATCATGTGGGTGGAGTCGCTGAGCTTGAAGCCGAGCAAATCCAGAAAAAACCCGACCTCGTCGCCGATGCGCGCGGAATTGAGCACCACATGGGACAGCTTGACCGGCTTGGAGCGGTCGTTGATCACGTTCTGGTGGCGCGCCACGTCGGAGGAGACGTTGAGTATGTGGCCTTCGAGGCTCTTGAAGGAGAAGCCGAAGCCGCCGCCGGCCTCGTGCGGCAGATCGGCCGGCTCGCCCAGAACACCGGCGCCGAACGCCTTGGCCTTGGCATGGAGCGCCACCACGGCGTCGCGGTCGGTGGCGGCGAAATGCACCCCGAGCAGGCCGGGCGTCGGCCGCTCGCGCAGCGTCACCACATGATGCTCGGCGCCGTTGCCGCGCAGCCGGATCGTGTCGCCGCTCTGGCCGACCGGCTCCAGCCCCCAGACATGGCTGTAGAACGCGGCGGACTGATGCAGATCGCGCACCCCCAGCTCGACGCCGCGCAATCCGGTTACTTTGGCATTGGTCATGGGGTGGTCCTTTCTGGAAGAGGCGAATAACGAGTAGCGAATAGCGAGTAGGGATTCGTGCCTAGCGGATCAATCACAATTCGCTATTCCCCACTCACCATCATACATCACGCCGGCAGGCCGACGCATTTCTGCGGCGCAATGCCGATATGCACGGTTTCCCTGACCCGGAACTCGTGCTCCGGCCGTGCCCGGATGCGCAGCTCGCCATCGCCGACGTCCACGATATAGTCGATGACGTCGCCGAGAAAAACCCGTCCAGAGACCGTGCCGGCGAGCACGTTGAGCCCGTCCCCGGGGGCGGCGGGATAGAGCATGAGGTCCTCCGGACGGGCGGTGATCACCACTTTCTGGCCGGCGCGCACCGCCTCGGCAAACGGGCAGCGCAGGATGCCGTGCGCGGTCGCGACCAGCACCATGCCGTCGGGCTCGGCCGCCTGCGTCACCGCCCCGGAGAGGAAATTGGCCGAGCCGATGAAATCGGCGACAAAGCGGCTGGCCGGTTGGCCGTAGATGTCCTGCGGGCTGCCGCGCTGCACGATGCGGCCGGCATTGAACACCGCGATCTCGTCGGAGAGCGCCAGCGCCTCCGACTGGTCGTGGGTGACGTAGACCGTGGTGATGCGCAGCGTCCGCTGCAGATGCTTGAGCTCGAAGCGCATCTGCTCGCGCAGCTTGGCGTCGAGATTGGACAGCGGCTCGTCGAGCAGGAGGACCTTCGGCTCATGCACGAGCCCGCGCGCCAGCGCGAGGCGCTGCTGCTGGCCGCCCGACAGCTGGGTGGAGGAGCGCTGCTCGAAGCCGCCGAGGCGCACCATCTCAAGCGCCTGGCGCACCTTGTCCTTGATCTCGGCAGACGAGTATTTGCGGTTGCGCGCGACCCGCAGCGGAAACGCCACGTTCTCGAACACCGACATGTGCGGCCAGATCGCGTAGGACTGGAACACCATGCCGATCCCGCGATCGCTCGCCGGCACGAAAATGCCCTTGGCGGAATCGAACACGGTGGTATCGCCGATCACGATGCGGCCGGAATCCGGCCGCTCCAAGCCGGCGAGACAGCGCAGCGTGGTGGTCTTGCCGCAACCGGAGGGACCGAGCAGCGTCAAGAGCCGTCCAGGTTCGACGCTCAGATTGATGCCGTCGACGGCGCGGACCTCGGCATTGCCGGAGGCATGGAAGACTTTCTGCAGGTTCTCGATGGACAGCATTCGGGATTCCTGAATGGGGCAAACAGTTTGTAGCTTGCATGGAGCGTAGCGCAATGCGGGAGCGGCTGTCCCGGATTACGCTACGCTCCATCCGGGCTACTCGCCATTCGCCTTCGCGGCCGCCGCCGCCCCGCGGCGTTGCACGTGCAGCTCCAGCCAGCGCAGGCCGGCCACGATGATGATGAGAGGTATGACCTGGATGACGCCGAGCGCCGAGACTGCGCCGTAGCTGCCGCCCTCTTCCCACATGGTGAGCGTGATGGTCCCCAGCACATGGGTTCCCGGACCGACCAGGAAGATGGAGGCACCGAGCTCGCGCACCGAGAGCACGAAGACGTAGATCCAGCCCGCCATCAGGACCGGTCCCAGCAGCGGCAACAAGATGCGCCAGAACACTTGGCCGAGCCGCGCGCCCGCCACCTCGGCGACCTCCTCCAGCTCGCGATGGATCTGCGATATCCCGCTCGACGCGAACCGCATGCCGTAGGGCATGTACAAGGTCACATAGGCGATCAGCAGGATCCAGATCGTGTTGTAGACCGGAATCGGCAGCTCCAGATAGGCGACCAGGATGCCGGCCCCCACGATCACGCCCGGAATCGCGATCGGGACGAACGCGATCGCATCGAGAATCCAGCCGAAGCGGGGCACGGTGCGCAGCGCCACCCAGGCCATCACCAGGGTCAGGCCGCTGACGATGGTGGCCGCCATGGCGGCCAGCAGGACGCTGGTCTTCACGGCCGCCAGGAAGATCGGATAGCTCAGCACGAATTTGTAGTTGTCGAGCGTGAACGGCGCGTCCGAGCCCATGAACGGCAGCGCCAGATTGCGGAAGAACGACTGCCACACCAGGGTGAGCAGCGGCAGGCCGAGCGCCAGCGTGAACATCAGGGCGATGCCGATCGCGACCGGCCAGCGCCAGACCCCGAGCTTGATCCGGGTCGGCATGTAGCCCTTGCCGGTGATGGTGGCGAAGGCTTCGGCATGACGGGTGGCGCGCCGATAGAAGAACACCGCGACGATGCAGACCATCAGCAGGGTGAGCGCGAGCGCGCTCGCCACGCCGAACTCCGGCGGAGTCTGGATGATGGCGGACTGGATGTCGGTGGTGAAGACGTCGATGCGGGCCGGCCGCCCGATCAGGCGCGGCACCTCATAGGACGACATGCCAAGCACGAACAGGATCAGCATCCCGGACAGGATCGCGGGCCGCAGCAGCGGTAGCGTGATCTTGGTCAGGACCTGCCAAGTGCGCCCGCCCGACACCAGGCCTGCCTCCTCCATGCGCACGTCGAGCACGCGCAACGCCGGGCCGAGCGACAGATAGGCGAGCGGGAAATAGTGGCTCGATAGCGCCCAGATCATGCCGGCCATGGTGTAGATGCTGAGCGGCGCCTGCGCCAGGCCGAAGGCGTTCTTCATCAGCGTATTGGCCCAGCCGATGTTCGGGCTGAGCACGAAGATCCAGGCCATCGCCATCAGCAGGCCCGGGATCGCGAAGGACAGCAGCGCCAGGCTATGGAACAGCGCGGCGCCGGGCGCATCGGTGCGCTCGACCGCCCAGGCGACCAGCCCGCCCAGCGCAAAGGTGGTAAGCGCGGTGCCGATCGCAAAGACCAGCGAATTGCGAAACAGCGCCAGGATTTGCCAGCTCGAATAGGCCTCGACGAAATTCTCCAGCGAGAAGGCGCCCGGGCCGAACCCTGTATCCTCCGTAAAGGCGTTGTAGAACAGCGCCGACACCGGCACGAGCACGAACCAGAGCGCCACCAGCACGCAGCCCACCAGCACGACATTCGACAGCGTGAGATAGCCGGCGAGCCGATTGCCGGCGGCGAGGCGCAAGCGCCCGTTCAGATGATCGTTGGCGACAGTCAAATTCTCAGCTCCGGACACTTGTTCGCCATCCGGACCAAGGGATTCACGGGGTCGTCCCTGCGAAGGCAGGGACCCATACGCCGTGCCCCCTCGATCCGCCGGGGCGTATGGGTCCCGGCGCAGCGGCCGCTTCGCGGCCTTGGCCGGGACGACACGCATATTTGCATGATCACCTACCGCGGCTTGAACAGCGAATCGAAGGTGCGCTGCCATTTACGCTCGTCCTCCGGCGTCAGCAGCTCGGTGACGACCTTCTTCTTCTGCATCAGCTCAACGATGCCGGGCGGATTAGAGGCGACGTCCGCCCGGGTGGGGATACGGCCGAACCTGGCCAGGAACTGCTGGCATTCCTGGCTCAGCATGAAATTGGCGGCGAGCCTGGCGGCGTTGGGATGCGGGGCCAGCGCGCTGATGCCGACCTCGCCGAAGAACAGCGCGACCGGATCGAGCGCGAATACCTCGATCGGGCCGCCGGCGATCTTCACGTTCTCCGACAGATTGACGAACTGATTGAGCGCCAGCGCATATTCGCCGGCGCCGACCGAGCGCGCCATGGCGAGATGGCCGTCGGTGAGCACCGGCTGCAGGGTGGTCACGATATCCTTGACCACCTGCGTCGCCTTCTGCTCGCCGTAGAAGTCGAACATGGCCTTGAGCCAGACATTGTCGGTGGCGTCGATGGCGATCCTGCCGGCCCATTCCTTGTGGCGGGCGAATTCCTCATAGGTCTGCGGCAAGTCGGCTGCCTTCACCTTCTGGGTGTTGTAGGCGGGCGAATTGTAGTTGGCATAGACGCCGTACCAGCGCTTGCCCGGGTCGCGCGCCTCGGCTGCGATGCTCTTGATCTCAGGGACCTCGAATTGCGCCAGCATCTGCGGCGGCAGCTTATTGACCGTGGTGGTGTGGAACAGGTCCCAGGCCTTCTGATTGGCGCGGAATTCGATGGCCACGCGCGACATCAGCGGCGAATCGGCGTTGCGGATGTACTCGACCTTGATCCCGGTCGCCTCCTCGAAGATCTTGAAGAGCGGCAGCCCCTCCTGCTCGTTGGTGGACGAGTAGACGATGAGGGTGCCCTCCGCCTTGGCGGCGGCCAGCAGGGCCGGATCGAGCCAGGGATGCGCCGCCGGGGCGGACTGCCCATGAGCCGGCACGAGCGCCGGCCCCACGGCGAGGAGGCCCGCCAGATGCATACAAAGCGCGGTCTTGCGAAAAATTCCCAAGTTACCCTCCCTGCGCCAGACGATCATCTCTCGGATGATTCTGATCATTCTTGGGGCGGGGTGCGGTCGAGCCACATCGGCGCCCGTGCCACCATAGCGCAGGCCCACACCGTGGCCAATCCGAGGACGTCGCGTCTGCAAGCAAAAACGACGCACCCGCGGGCAGAGCCCGCGGGTGCGAAAGAGACAAGCGCGTCGGACGAATGTTCAGTCGTTGGCAAGGAGCGGAATCGACTTCCAATCCTTGGCCGGGGGAATCGACTTGAGATATGCGTAGATATCCTCGAGGTCTGCATTCGGCAGAATCGCCTCACGGAACGGCGGCATGTTGCGTGAGGAGGTGCGGATGAACGCCGACAGCGCATCGTAGGGCAGCGGATCGGGCGCCAACTTGGGACCGGTGACCGCCGACCCCTGCCCTTCCGTGCCATGGCACTGGTAGCAGCCGTATTTCTGCGTGAACAGAATCTTGCCGCGGGCGGCGTCCGCGGCAAGTGCCGCCTGGCCGATGACGAGGCCGGCGGCGAGCGCCGCCAGCCCCGCAGCTACGCGAAAACCACTCTTGATCATCTTCATTTTCCCTTCAGCGCGGCTGCGTGACCGAATCGACGATGACCGGCTCGCCGGCCTTGACGATCTGCACCGCCCGCTTGAGCGCCGGGCCGAGCTCCTTCGGGTCGTTGATGGGCCCGATACCCTGCACCCCCATGGACTTGGCGAGCCCCGCGTAGTCGATATCCGGGTTCTGGATCTTGGTCCCGATCGGACCGAAATCCTTGCCGTTGTTGGCAACCCGGTTGCGCCGGTTGGCGATACGCTGGACGTGCATGACTTCCTGGTGGTAGCCGCGGTTGTTGTGCATCACGTACATCAGCGGGATGCTGTGATGCGCGCAGGTCCACAGCACGCCCGGCGCGTACATCATGTCGCCGTCGCCCTGGATCGAGACCGAGAAGCGGCCAAGCGCCTTGTTGCCGTGGGCGGCGCCGGCGGATGCCGGAGCCCCGTAGCCGAGGCCCGAGCCGCCCGAACTGCCCAGCCACTGGTAGTGCTTGTCGAACTTGAACATGCGCTGCGGCCAACCGCTGACATTGCCAGTCGAAGCCACCAGCGACCAATCCTGGTCCTTCACCGCCGCCCAAATCTCGGCGGTGAGACGCGCCGTCGAGATCGGGCTCGAGTCCCAGGCGACGGCCGCCGCCGCCATGGCGCGCTCGTGCGCCGCGGCATGCGCCTTCTTGAAGCCTTCGCCGCGCTTGTCGTAGGCCGCTTTCTTGTCGTTGCCGATCGCCGACTTGACCGCCTCGATCAGCGAAGGCAGCGAGGCCTCGGCGTCGCCCACCATGGCGAGATCGACCGCCTGGAAGCGCTGGAAGTCCTGATAGTTGGACTTCTGGTTGAGCTCGACCGAGCTGATCGTGATCAGCTTGGTGCCGGGCTTGATCTTGCTGGACTGCACGCCCAGGCCGTCATTGTCGGCGTTGTCGACGAAGCCGTTGACCACGTTCCAGAAGTCCGTGACCTCCATGCCGATGATGACGTCGGCCTGCGGGATCAGTTGCGGGCCGGCCTGATTGAGGTGATGGGTGTTCGGGAAGTTCATGCGGCCGTTCATGTTGATAACCGGCGCCTGCAGGAGCTCGGCCAGCTCGATCAGGTACTTGACCCCGGCGGGGGTGCGCGCCACCCGGTCGACCACGATCACCGGGTTCTCGGCATTGGCCAGCATCTTGGCGGCTTCGCGCAGCGCTGCGACCTCGGCCTGGGGCGGGGCGGCCGCCATGTATTTCGGAATGTAGAGCGTATTGCGCTCGTGCTCCTTGATCGGCGATTCCTGCACCTCGGCATCGAGCGTGAGCATGACCGGCTCATATGGAGGCGTCATCGCGAACTTGGCGGCGCGCACGAACGACTGAGCGAAATGCTGCAGCGAGACCGGGGTGTCGTCCCACTTGGTGAAGTCGCGAACGATCGCGTTGATGTCCTGCGCCGAATGGGTGGTGGGCACGCCGGGCGGACGCTTGGAGGCGTCGAGATCGTTGCCGCCCATGACCATGACCGGAGCACGGTCGCACCAGGCATTGTAGATCGCCATGGTGCCGTGCATCAGGCCGACGGTGCCGTGCACCAGAACGGCCGCCAGCTTGCCGGTGGCCTTGAAGTAGCCGTGCGCCATCGCGATCGAGGATTCCTCGTGCATGCACTCGATGAATTCCGGCTTGGTGTTGCCGCCGTAGTTGATCAGCGATTCGTGGATGCCGCGGTAGCTGGAGGCCGGGTTGGCATAGATGTATTCGATGCCGGTCGAGCGGATCACGTCAACCATGAAGTCGGAGCCGGCGCGGCCGCCGAGCGGCGACGCATCCTTGGGGGCCTCGTTCTCGAGCGCGATCTGGTGCGCGCTCGGGCGCAGCACGGATGGAATCTTGGCGGCGGCGACCGGCGGCGTCGCGGCGCTTGCGGCTTCGGGTCCGGCGACCGTGGCGGCGGCGCCAGCCACCGCTGCGCCGGCCAGGAATTTTCGACGGCTTACTTCTGGACGCGGATCCTTACGTGCCATTGCGTTTCTCCCTCTCCATGGTCACGCCGGCGGCCTGAGCCCTGGGGGGCCGGCTGACTCGGTCGTTGATGTGATATTATTCCGCGCGCCGGAGCGTGGGAAGGGCATCGGCGGCAGTTTGGCTAACACTCGCGCCGGCTGGCTGCGACCAGCCGCCGCGGCCACGGCGGCCTTTCGAGGAGCGCGAGCCAGGGAGCGTCAGCAATGCCGAGATGGTTTGACGCCGCAGACCCGATACCCACCGCCGGTTGCGCCCTTCTGCTGCTCGCGAGCGCGGCGGCGGCCCAGAAGTCGTAGCCCGCATAGAGCGCAAGCGTAATGCGGGTGCGGCGTGCCCGCATTGCGCTTGCGCCACATGCGGGCTACGGGATGCAACTGGAGAAACCCAGGTGACCCAAACCGCTGTTCGAAATCTTCTCGCGACGGTGCTGCTGGCCCTGACCGCCACACCGCTTTCCGCCCAGCCGAGCGAGCCCGTCTTCGCCGGCAAGACCATCACCATCTATGTGGGCTACACCGCCGGTGGCAGCTACGACCTCTATGGCCGTCTCATCTCGCGCCACCTCGGACAACATCTCGCCGGCCGCCCCGGCGTGGTGGTGCAGAACATGCCGGGCGCCGGCAGCCTCAAGGCCGCGAACTACCTCTATGAGGTCGCGCCGCGCGACGGCACCGCGCTCGGCGTCGTGGTCGAATCGACCGCGCTCGAGCAGGCGCTGGCCAACCCGGCCGCCCAATACGATGCGGCGAAATTCACCTATGTGGGCCGGGTCGCCACCAGCAACAACATCTTCATGATGTGGCAGAGCGCGAAGGTGCAATCGCTCGAGGACGCCAAGAGCACGCCGGCCCTCTTGGCCGGCACCGGGCCGGGCTCGATCGCCGAGACCATCCCCAAGCTGCTCAATGCCTTCCTCGGCACCAAATTCAAGCTGATCAGCGGCTATCCGGCATCCACCGAGGCGATGCTGGCGATGGAGCGCGGCGAGGTCGACGGCTCGTCGTCGTCCTGGGCGGCCGTCAAGGTCGGCAAGCAGGACTGGCTCAAGGAGAGGAAGATCAGGATCATCCTCCAGACCACGCCGGAGCGCGTCCCCGAATTGCCGGATGCGCCGAGCCTGGGCGAGATCGGCACCACCGCGCAGGACAAGCAGGTGCTGGCCCTCTATGCGAGCGGCAGCGCCATCGGGCGATCCCTGATCGGACCGCCCGGGATCGCGGCCGAGCGCGTGAAGGCGCTGCGCGAGGCTTTCGACGCCATGGTCCGGGATCCGGAATTCATCGCCGACATCCGCAAGATCAATGTGGAGCTTGATCCGCTGCCGGGTGCCGGCGTGGCGCAACTGGTCGCGCAGACCCTCGAAGTGCCGCCCGCAGTGCGCGAACGCGCCGTCAACGCGTTCGGGCGGTAGGCCGGCACGCTTCCGCCGGCCGTCGGCCCGTGAGCCGTCGATTGGTCACCGGATACCTCCATGGCCGTGAACCTTTTTCGGCGTCAGGCGACCAATCACAATCGGACCCAGGGAGGAAGCCATGATCGAATTCGCCGACATCTTCGCTTATGACCTGAGCAGCATGGTTTTCACGGTTGGAACCAGCCTCCTCTTGACCCTCTCGCTCCTGTCGGTCGCATGGGCAAACCACGTCCCGAGCCGCGGCAGCGCGTTCGAATTGGCGCCCGCGTTCGGGCTGTAAGCCCGTACTCCTGCGAATCTAGAACGCCAAACCCTTCACGCCTCCGCAACCGCGGCGAGCGGCTCGCGGCCGCGGATCAGGTCGGCGGCTTTCTCGGCCATCATCAGCACGCAGGCATTGATGTGCGCGGAGACCAGCTCGGGCATCGCCGAGGCGTCGACCACGCGCAGCCCGGCGATCCCGTGCACCCGCAGCTGCGGGTCGAGCACCGTGCCGGGCCGCGTCCCCATCGGGCAGGTGCCGGCCGGGTGATGCGCGGTGATGACGGTCTGGCGCAGCCAGGCATCGATCTCGGCGTCGGTGCGCACGTGTCCGCCCGGATTGGTCTCAGGCCCCCGGTACGGATCGAGCGCCGCCCGATGGGCGAGATCGCGGGCGATCCGGAAGCCTGTCCGAAGCCGCGGCAGATCGTCGGGTGCGGAAAAGAAGTTGTAGCAGATGCGCGGCGGATCGCGCGGATCGGACGAGCGCAGCAAAATCTCGCCGCGACTGTCGGGATGCAGCAAGGTCGGCCGGATGCCGAAGCCGTCGGCAAACGCCGGTGCCACCAGCGGGAACCACAGCCGCGGATGCGGGGCGGTGCCGCGGAACATGAACTCGATATCGGGCGCCGCGAGCTCAGGCCGGGTCTTGATGAAGGCATGCAGGCCGCCCGGCACCACCGTGCCGGGGCCGCTGCCGAACAGGTAGGCGCGGATCATGCTCACCGCCATGCGGTCAAAGCGCATCTCGCGATGGAACGCGCCGGGCTGCCGCCGCGCATAGCTCAGATAGCTACCGAGATGATCCTGCAAATTCCTGCCGACCGGCAGGTCGACCACGGGAGCGATCCCGAATTCGCGCAGATGCGCCGCCGGTCCGATGCCCGACAGCATCAGGAGCTGCGGCGAGTTGAACGTGCCGGCGCACAGGATCACCTCGCGGCTCGCCCGCATCCGCATGAGATCGCCGCTTCCCTGCACCAGCTCGACCCCGACCGCGCGCGTCCCCTCGATCAGCACCCGGGTCGCATGCGCGCCAGTCTCCACCTGCAGGTTGGGCCGCCGCCGCGCCGGCCGCAGATAGGCCCGCGCCGACGACGAGCGCCGGCCGTCCCGGATGGTGTATTGGCTGCGACCAAAGCCGTCCTGGTGCGGGCCGTTGTAGTCGGGATTGCGCGGAAAGCCGGCCGCGGCGCCGGCCTCCATCCAGGCGTCGAACAGCGGGTCGGGCGTCTTGGCGAACTGGGTGCCGAGCGGGCCGCTACCGCCGCGCCAGGGATTTTCGCCGCCCTGCCAGCTTTCGCCGCGCTTGAAATACGGCAGCACGTCCGCATAGGACCAGCCGCGCGCGCCATTCTGCGCCCAGCCGTCATAATCGGCGCGATTGCCGCGCGTATAGGCCATCACGTTGATTGCGGACGAGCCGCCCAGCACCTTACCGCGCATGGCCTCGATGCGCCGGCCGGCAAGCCCCGGCTCGGGCTCGGTGACGTAACCCCAATCGTGCATGCGGTGATCGTGCATCTTGCCCATGCCGAGCGGAATGTGGATGAGCGGATTGCGGTCCGGGCCGCCGGCCTCCAGCAGCAGCACGCGCGCGTGGGTGTCCTCGCTCAGCCGGTTGGCCAGCACGCAGCCGGCCGAGCCGGCGCCGACGATGATGTAGTCGAAATCCATGCTTACGCCCGGCCCCTTCGGTTCATGCCCGCAATGCCTGATTTTGTGGTATCCATCATCTTTATGACGCACAGGATGAAACGAACAATGTACCTTCGCCGATTTTGCCTAATCCAACGGATGCGGGGCCAGCCCGCTTCAGACGTTCGATTGATGCGTGGCGAAGCCACGGTCGACTCCCTCCCCCCTTGTGGGGGAGGGGAGATATTCGCGGCACCGTCCAGCCGCAAGTCAGTTCCGATGGGGCGTGCACATCGCATCACCACTTGCGTCGCGACAGCGGGCGTAATCACCCTCATGCAGGCTGGCGCGCTGTCGGCCCAAGCTCCGACCGAAACACCTGCGGCCTGGCGGGTCGAATGTACCGGGGACGGCAAGTCGCTCGAGTGCCGCGCCATTCAGCAGATTTTCCAGCGCGATACCAGGCAGCTGGTGGCGAGCGTGGCGGTTCGCTTCGCGCCCGAGGCCAAGGCGGGGGTCGATGTCGATCCTGTTGCCGCTCGGCCTCAATCTCACCGAGCCGGTCCTGATCAAGGTCGACAACGGTGCCCCCGAACGCCAGCCGATCCAGACCTGCAACAACGCCGGCTGCCTCGTCACCCTGACGGCGAACGACAAGCTCCTGGCCGCCATGCGGACCGGCACCGACCTCAAGCTCACGGTCCAGGACGCGAACAAGAAGCCGATCGAGATGTCGCTGCCGCTGCTCGGTTTCGGGATCGCCTATGACAAGACCAAATGAGCGGGCATTAACCATAATGACCGATTAACGCCCCGAACCGGGCTCGACCGGCCGGCCCGGCCGGGCCCGCGCGGGCGCCCGCAGCCCCCGATCCGAGATCGTGGTTTGACCCCTAAGCCCTTGGCTGGCGGTGCGGAAACACCGCCAGGGCGATGGCATGGCGGCGCCCCTGTGGCCGCAGAGAAACAGCCTTAAGAAATGCCTGTTCGGCGCCCTCCGGAGGGCTTGAAAGCAATTGCGTCAAGCCTGGGGCTCCTCTAAAAAATTTAGGTAAGTCCGTAACTTGTCGGGGGGTGAGGTGGCATGCCTGCGGGCCTCTGCCGTGTGATTGCGGCACTGGCGCTGGTCATTTTTGCGACCGCCGCCGTGGCGCAGCCCGTGATCCCGCCCAGCGCGCAGCCGGGCCGGGAGCGCGAGCGATTCACCGAGCCGCCCGCCCCGCTGGCGGAGCCAGGCGGCCAGGCGATCTCGCTGCCCAGCACCGTTGCGCCCAAAGGCGCCGACCACATCAATGTGCTGGTGCACGGCGTCCAGATCGTGGGCATGACGGTCTATACGCAAGAGCAGATCGCCCCGCTCTATGCGGACATGATCGGCCATGAGGTCACGCTCCAGGCGGTCTACGATCTGGCGCAGAAGATCACCACCAAATACGGCAACGACGGCTTCGTGATCTCGCGCGCGATCGTGCCGCCGCAGCAGCTCAATCCGGGCGGCGCGACGATCCGCATCCAGGTGATCGAGGGCTATGTCGACAAGGTCGAATGGCCGGCCGCCCTCGACAAGTTCCGGGACTTCTTCACCTACTACACGTCCAGGATCACGGCGCAGCGTCCGGCCAATATCCACACCATCGAGCGCTATCTGCTTCTGGCCGGCGACCTGCCGGGCCTGAAGTTCAAGAACAGCCTCAAGCCGTCCGCCGCCAACCAGGGCGCCGCCACCCTGATCGTGGAGGTCACCACCAGCCCGTTCGACTGGGCCGCCCGCATCGACAATCGCGGGCCGCCCGGGCAAGGCCCGCTCGAGTTCCTGGCCAGCGTGACCGTCAACAATCTGCTGCGCATGCACGACGCCTTCACGTTCTCCTACGCGGGACCGTTCAAGCCCGAAGAGCTCAAATACATCTTCGGGCAGTACAGCCAGGTGCTCAATGCCGAAGGGTTTGCTGTTCTTCGTCGATGCCAGCGACGGCTGGGGACGGCCGGAGCTGGCGCCGGACTTCCAGGCGATCGCGCCGAATTACCGGACCAAGAGCGTGGTGTTCGAGACCGGACTGACGTTTCCCTGGATCCGCACCCGCGAGCGCAACCTGTCGACCACATTGCTGGCCTTCGCGTCCAACAACGACGCGTTCACGCCGGCGGTCCCCGACTTCGCCCCCAGCTCGAACGACCGGCTGCGCGGCGGCCGCTTCAAGGTCAATGGCGACTGGGCCGATCCGTTCAACGGCATCAACCAGGTCAATACCGTGCTGAGCAAGGGCTTCAACGGCGCCGGCAGCACCGAGAACGGCGCCGATCTGGCGAGCCGCCACAACGGCCGGGTCGATTTCTCCAAGCTGGAGACCACCTTCACCCGGGTCCAGCAATTGCCGGCGAGCTTCTCGTTCCTGCTGGCCGCCTATGGCCAATTGGCCGGCACGCCGCTCCTCAACCCGGAAATGTGCGCGTACGGAGGGCGGGTGTTCGGCCGCGCCTATGACCCCTCCGCCCTGGTGGCGGACGAGTGCCTCGAGGCCCTGGGCGAGCTTCGTTACGACATTCCGGCGATGGCCATGATGCCGAAGCAAATCTCCCAGGCGCAGCTCTATGGTTTCGCCGATCGCGGCTCGCTCCATAATTTAGCCCCAGATGTCGGGACACCTCGCAATATGAGGGCCGCGTCGGCAGGGGGTGGAACTCCGCATCGGCTGGCTGAACATTCTTACCGCGGACCTGTCCGCAGACAAAGCCGTGGAGGGGCCACGGAACGACTGGCGGTTCTTCTTCGTCCTGTCCGCCAAGAGCAATTAGCGGCGAGCCCCCATGCCCACCGGTATGCCCATCGGCTTCCACCAGCCCCATCGCGTCCATCGATCGCTCCTGGCCAGCACGGCGGGCCTGACGACGCGCTTGACCCGGGCCGGCCTGGTCACGGTCGCGGTGCTGGCGGCAGTCCCGGCCGGCGCCAACCCGCTCGGCGGCACCGTGGCGGCGGGCAGCTCCACGATCTCGGGCCAAGGCACCAGCTCGGTGACCATCACCCAGTCGAGCCAGAACACGGTCATCAATTGGGTTACGTTCGATATCGGCAAGGGCGAGACCACGACCTTCAACCAGCTGCAGGGTAGCTCCTCGATCGCGGTCAACCGCGTGATCGGCGGGCGGGGTCCCTCCTTCCTCGACGGCACCCTGACGGCGAACGGCCGCGTCTTCATCATCAACGGCGACGGCATCCTGTTCGGCGCCAATTCGTCCATCACCACCGCCGGATTCCTGGCCACCACCAGCGACATCCGCGACGCCGACTTCATGGCGGGCGCACTCACCGGCAAGTACAACTTCAACATTCCGGGCACCTCCAGCGCCTCCATCGTCAATCTCGGCCGCATCACCGCGACCTCCGGCGGCTTCGCCGCCTTGGTGGCGCCTGGCGTGCGCAACGCCGGCACCATCACGGCCAAGCTCGGCACCGTCGGGCTGGCGTCCGGCAACGCCTTCACGCTCGATTTCTACGGTGACCGGCTGATCACGCTCGCGGTCAACGATCAGATCGCGGCGGCGGTGACGGATGTGGCGACCGGCGAGACCCTCAAGTCGCTGGTCGGCAATTCCGGCAAGCTCAAGGCCAATGGCGGCCGCATCGAGCTCACGGCCGCGGCCGCCCGGGTGGTGGTCAATTCGGTCATCAACAATACCGGCGTGATCGAGGCCAACTCGGTCGGCACCAAGAATGGCTTGATCGTGCTCAGCGCCGCGACCGGCGCCAGCAAGGGAACAGGCGCGCCGGTCCAGACCGTGGCGCTCTCCGGCAAGATCTCGGCGGCCGGCAAGAGGGCGGGCACCACCGGCGGCACCGTGGTGGCGAGTGGCGAGAATATCGTGCTCACCGGCGCCACCATCAACGCCTCCGGCAAGGCCGGCGGCGGCAAGGTGCTGATCGGCGGCGGCCATCCGACCGCGGCCACGCTGGAGCTGGCGAAGCTCGAATCCTTCGTAATCCCGACCGCCACCACGGTGAGCGTGGACGGAGCCACGGTGATCAACGCCTCGGCGACCGGCCAGGGCAACGGCGGCAAGGTGGTGCTGTGGTCGGATCAGCAGACCACCTTCGCGGGCACTATCCTGGCGCGCGGCGGGGCCGCCGGCGGCAACGGCGGGTTCGTGGAGACGTCGGGGCACAGCCTCGATTTCACCGGCGGCCGGGTGAACACATCGGCGCCAGCGGGCAAGACCGGGAACTGGCTGCTTGATCCCACCGACCTCACGATCAACTCCATCGCCGCGGGGACGATCTCGGGCAATCTGGCGAGCACCAATGTGACGGTGCAGACGAACGCCGACGGTACGACCAGCGGTCCGGGCAACACGAGCGTTGGACCAGGGGATATCAACGTCGAGGCGAACATCAGCTGGTCGGGCAACAACACGCTCACCCTTTCCGCCTTTCGCAACGTGAATGTGAACGAGGAAGTGACGATTTTGAATACCGGCGCCGGCAATCTGATCATGCGCGCCGACAACTCGGGCAGCGGAAGCGGCACCGTCAGGTTCTTCGGCGGGCAGGTGGATTTCACCAACAGCACCGGGATGGTTTCGATTTATTACAATCCGCGCGCCCCTATCGATTGCGGCAACTGCGGCACCAAATATCAGAATCCAACCGACTACAGCGGGGACGTGCTCGTCAGCAATCCGAGCCACCTCACCGCCTACATGCTGGTCAACAGCGCCGGCGACCTGACCACCATGGGCAGAAGCGCCAACGGATTCGGCAACATCGGCGGCAATTTCGCGCTGGGGAAGAGCTTCGACGCAACCGGCTTCGGCGGGATGGCGGATACAACCTTCAACGGCCTATTCGACGGCAACGGCGGGCTTGGGGTCAACTACACGATCAGCAATCTGACGGTGGGTGCCCCCAACGGCAGCAATTCATATGGTCTGTTCGCGTTTATCGGCACGCAGGGCGTGGTTCGCAACCTCAACCTCGCGAACGTCACCATCACTGCCGGCGCCAACATCCAGTTCATCGGTGCGCTGGCGGGCGAGAACGACGGGACGATCAGTAATGTCGCGGTCCTGAGCGGCACCATCAATGGCGGAACCAACACGGGCATCGGCGCCGGCGGTCTGGTCGGGCAGAATACCGGCACGATCACGGGATCGAGCGCCAACGTCACGGTCACGGTGGGTAGTGCGACCAGCGGGGATCAGCTCAACTTCGCGGGCGGCCTCGTAGCCAGCAATCTCGGCACGATCACCGGGTCGTCGGCAACCGGCAACGTCGCCGGCGGCGCATTCAGCTTTGTCGGTGGGCTGGTCGGCCAGAACGGCCTCAATTGCGATTGCAATCCGTCGGGGCCGGGCACAATCGCATCGTCGTTCGCCACCGGGACGGCCAGTGCCGGCGACAACGGTGCCGCCGGGGGCTTCGTGGGGTTCAACTCCGCGGATTCGTCGATAACCCAATCCTACGCCACCGGTGCGGTCAGCGGCTCCGGCTTGGTGAAGCTTGGCGGTTTCGCCGGAAACAATGACCGCGGCGGCGACAGCGGCGGCATTATCTCGAGCTCCTACGCGACCGGCACGGTGACCGGGACCGGTCTGACCGAGTCCGCCCGGGGAGGCGACAATGCCGCGGTCGGCGGCTTTGTTGGGCAGAACGGCGGCACGATCAGCAACTCGTATGCCCGGGGCAATATCAGTGGCAGCGGCGATACATTCGGCGCCTTTATGGTGGGCGGATTCGCCGGCAACAACGATGGCACGATCCAGGGGACGAACCCCGGCCAATTCACCTATGCGACCGGGAACGTCACCGGTAGTGCGAACAGCATCGTGGGCGGATTCACCGGCACCAACGGCGGATTGATTACCTTCGCGTATGCCTCCGGCGCCGTGCATGTCGGCTCGGACAGTTACGCGGGCGGCTTCGTGGCCGGCAACATCGGCACCGTCTTCCAGGCTTACGCCACCGGCGCGGCGACGGATGACGGCAACACCGTGCTGGGCGGTTTCGGCGCGTTCAATATCGGCTCGCTCAGCCAAGTGTTCGCAACCGGTGCGGTCACCGGCGGCACCAATACGGTCGGCGGCGGGCTGGTAGGGGTCAATGGGGCGCTGGTGTCGACCGACAAATTCGGCAGCCCGGTCGGCTCGATCTTGGATTCTTATGCGACCGGGGCAGCGAGCGGCGGCTCCGGCAGCATCGTGGCCGGGCTGGTGGCGGTCAACGACGGCGTGATCAAGACCAGCTATTCGGCCGGCGCGGTCAGTGGCGGCACCGCCGGCGGGCTGGTGGGGCGGAACAATCCGACCTTCCAGTTCGCCGACCTGCAAATTCCCAGCATCGTCGACGACGGCGGTACGCCGGTCCCGCTGCAGCCCGGAGCCGGAGCGATCACCCAATCCTATTGGAACACCCAGACCTCCGGCCAGTCGTCGAGCGCCGGCGGCACCGGCATGACCAGCGCGCAGCTCGCCGCCAGCCTGCCGCCGGGATTCGATCCTGCCGTGTGGACCATCCTGCCCGACCCGAGCTTCCCGTATTTCCCGTGGGCGCCAGTCAGCACCATCCCCAATGTCGTGCTGCCTCCCGCCGGCAACCCGAACCTGCCGCCTCCAACTCCGCCGCTGCCGCAGATCATCGACAATCTCACCGGCGGCCTTACTCTGGTCTCGCTGCCGCCGCCCGTAAACGTCCTGCCCTACCCGCCGCCGCCGCCCCCACCCTCGCTGCCCGGTCCGCAGTCGCAGCCGGTCGGTACCGGGCGCCTGTTCGCGGTCCCGCCGCCCGGCGAGGTCCGCTTCGTCAAGGACGAGGTCGTGCTGATGGTCGATTGCGACACCCCGCAATCGGCGATCGACGCGGTCGCGCGCGACATGCAGCTCACGATCCTGGCATCGCAGTGCCTGACGCAGACGCACAAGAATCTCTTGCGCATGCACATCGACAGCGGCCGGACCGTCGCCCAGGTGATTCGGACGATGGCGCGCTACCAGATCGTCGCGCTGGCGCAGGCGAATTTCATCTATCGGTTGATGCAGGACAAGGTCGCGCAGGAGCTGGCGCAGGATCCCGACCTCGCCGGCCGCACCCAGGAAGGCAACTCCGCCCAGTATGCGCTGGGCAAGCTCGGCGTCATCGACATCCACCGGCGGATCAAGGGCACCAACATCCCGATCGCGGTCATCAATTCGCAGATCGACGTGCACCATCCCGATCTCGACGGCGTGTTCGCCGATCAGTATGACGCGGTCGGCGGCGCGGCCGAGAAGCCGCATCCGCACGGCACCGGGATGGCGGGCGCGATCGGGGCCCATCAACGGCTGATGGGCATCGCGCCGGCGGCCCGCCTCTATGCGATCCATGCCTTCTCGAGCGGGGCGGCGAGCGCCGACAGCACCACCTACAACATCCTGAAAGGCCTGGATTGGGCGGCCAGCAAGGGCGTGCGCATCATCAACATGAGCTTCGCGGGCCCGCGCGATCCCTCGATGGAGCGGGCGCTGAAGAGCGCCCACGACAAGGGCATCGTGCTGATCGCCGCGGCCGGCAATGCCGGGCCGAAATCGCCGCCGCTGTTTCCCGGCGCCGATCCCAACGTGATCGCGGTGACGGCGACCGATTCCAACGACAAGATTTTCACCGGCGCCAATCGCGGCCGCTACATCGCGGTGGCGGCGCCCGGCGTCGACATCCTGGTGCCGGCGCCCGATGGCACCTATCAGCTGACCACCGGCACCTCGGTGTCCTCCGCCGAGGTCTCGGGGATCGTCGCGCTGCTGCTCGAGCGCAATCCCAATCTCGGCCCCGAGGACATCCGCAAGATTCTCACCACCAGCGCCAAGCACCCGGGCACCAAGGAGCGCGACGACGACGTCGGCTCCGGCCTGGTCGACCCCTCCAAGGCGATCCAGGACGCCGGGGAGGCGAAGCCGATCGGTCAGCCGGCCAAGCGGTAGCTTTTCGTTTCTTCGGCACAGCCATTGGACTTTTCCCGGGCTCGGTGCAGCACCCTCTCTGGTGCTGCACCGCAGACCCGGGATCGTTTCGAGCTCCGGCGTGTGGAACGATCCCGGATCAAGCAGTGCGCCGCTGCGCGCCGCACTGCGTCCGGGAAAAGCATCAGAGCCGCGACCGGCAAACGGCGCGAATGGGCCTGGCGCTCAGCGCCCCGCCGGAGCGACCGGCATGTCCGCCTCCAGCCAGTCCGCCATGACGGCCGCGATGGCCTGGTTGTTCTTCTCGATCATCATCATGTGGCCGTTGCCGCGGATGTCGAGATCGGCGAGGTGGAGGTGGCGGACCGGCACGCCCGCCTGGGCCAGATAGGCGGCCGTGCAATCGTCGTAGGGGGCGTGATAGGACGCCTCGCTGGTGACTATGAGCACCGGGGTCTTGGCCAAATTGACGAGCCGGCGGGCCGGCTCCTGCTGGCGCCAGCAGCGCACCAGATCGGGCCGCCGGGACGGGCCGGCGCGCGCGAAGATGAGCGCCTCATCGGGGCCGAGCGGCGGATCGTAGGCGATCGGGACATCGCCAAGGCCCGAGATCTTGGTGCGCTCGGCGTCCTTGAACCAGTCCGGAGGCCCGAGATTCTCGATGTCGTGCACCGGCGGCCCGCTCGGCTCGACCGCCAGGATCGCCTTGACCAGGGTGGGCCGTGCGTCGGCGACCGGCCAGCCGAAGGCGCCGGATTGCGAGTGGGTGAGCAGGATGGCGGGCCCGATCTTGTCGAGAAGCGCCGCCATGGCGTCGCGGTTGAGCTCTTGCTGGCGCGGAAAGCTCGCGATCGAGGGAAATTGCGAGGCGTAGAACTGGTCGAAATTCGGGTCTCCCGGACTGCCGTCGCCGGGGAACTGATTGTGCAGACGCGCCTGCGGCCACATCGGGGCGATCTCGGGCGCGACGAAGCGCTGCTGCACGAAGGCGAGGCGCGACGGCGGCAACGGCCCGTAGACCTGGCTCCAATAGGGCGAGCGTCCGCGCGCCACCTGATCCACCACATAAACCGCGTAGCCGCGGCGCACAAAATACTGCGCCCAGCCCTCCCGGCCGTCGGGCGTGCCGGTGAAATTGGTGCCGGTCTGATTGCCGCCGTGCACCATCACCACCGGAAACGGATGCAAGAGCCGCTGCGGGATCATGTACTCGACATACATCTGCCCGACCATCGGGCTGCCTTCGACCGCAGGATCGATCTTGCCGCCGACGAAAAAGTAGCTCGATTTGGCGAGCACCAGCGGGCCGCGCTCCTGGGCGCGCGCGAACGGAGCGGCGAGCACAGAGCAGCTCAGAACCAGGGCCCGTAGGATGGGTAGAGCGAAGCGAAACCCATCGCTCTTCTCTGATTTTCTCCCAGGCATTGTCTCCTCCAATATCCTCTTGATCCGCATGCTGCATTGATGGGTTTCGCTTCGCTCTACCCATCCTACCACCAAGCCTCATCCCTCTTCCGCCAGGAACCGCTCCAGCGTCATCGGGTCGCCCGGATGCGCGGGCGCGCGCGGCTCGATGTCGCGGAACCGCGATGCCTCCAGGTACCATTTGCGGCGCGGCGGCAGGCCCCAGGAGCGCCGCCGCATGGCCGACAGGTTCCAGCGCACCGGCTCGTTCTCGATATCCATCATCTGATAGTGGGTATTGAACAGCTCCAGGCGGTGCCCGTCGGGATCGCGGAAATAGGCGAACAAGGCATGCCCGGGCCCGTGCCGGCCGGGGCCATATTCGAGATTGGCGCCGAAGCCGAAGCTGCCCGCCATGTCGCAGGCATGGATAATGTGGTGCGCGTCCGGCACGCTGAAAGCCGCGTGATGCAGCCGCGGCCCGGCACCGTTGCCGAACACGATGTCGTGGGGATTGCCTTTGCGCTGCAGGAACACGAACAGCAGATCATCGGTGCCGTCGGGCGCGATGAATTCCGACAGCCGGAATCCGAGACCGCAATAGAAATCGCAGGCGGCCTGCACGTCGGGGACCAGAACCTGGAAATGATCGATGCGCTGCGGGCAGGCGCCCTGGTGCCTGGGGAACTGCACCACCAGACGGGGCTCGACCGCCATGCTGGCGCAGAATTCGAGCGGGGTTCCGACCGCATCGCGCGTATGCAGGGTGCGGCCCTGATACGGCGCCTCGACAAAGGCGGCCGGCAAGCCGGCGCGCTCGAAATAGGCCTTGGCGCGGTCGAGATCGTCCTCGGTATAGACCCGCATCCCGACCCGCTCGCAGACCGGCGCCAAGTCGTTGCGCTTGAGCACCAGGCTGTGATGGCAGGCCTCCTCGATGCCGCGCAGATAGAGCGCTTCGCCGTCGTCATCGCTGATCGCAAAGCCGAGCGCATCGCAATAGAAGGCGCGGCTGGCGCCCAGGTCCCGGACCGTCAGGACGACATGGCTCGCCCGCGTGGTGTTGAACGGAGCCGGATAGGCGGAGCGGGGAATGGCCATGCCGGGATCAATTCTCCAACAACGCCTTGGCGCGGGTCACTACCGCGCCCGGCGTGTTGGCGATGAAATCGGCGACCCGCTGAGCCTCCTCGCCGGTCGAAGGGTTGATGTCCATGCCGGCCTTCTGGGCCTCCGCCAGGAACAGCGGGTCCCTCATGGTGGCGTCGAACGCCCGCCGCAGCGTCTCGACCCTTTCGGGCGGCGTGTCGGGCGTGGTCACGACCGCGCGGTTGATCTCGGTGTCGGCCGAAACGAAGGCCAGCACCTTGCGGTCGTCCTCGTTGCGGGCGAGCTCGGTCATCAAAGGCACGTCGGCGAGCTCGGGGCTGCGCTTGAGCGCAATCTGCACCAGGATGTAGATCTTCTTCTGGGTGATCCAATCCTGGTGGGTGGCCTTCCAAGACGCCCAGGAATTCGAGCCGCGGCCCCCGACCTCACCGCGCTCCATGGCGAGATTGACGTCGTTGCCGCCCGGATAGCCGGGCACGATCTTGAATTTGGTTCCAGCGAGTGCGTTCATGATGCGGGGATAGTAGACCGACGCCGTATTGGTGCCGGGCGCCCCCACCACCAATTCGCGCTGCATCACGTCCTGGATGGTCTTGATGCCGGTCGAGTACCAGGAGTTCACCACATTGGGGCTGTTTGTGGTGTTGCCGATCCACGCCATCTTGCGGGTATCGTATTCCACATTGGGGCCGCCCATGGCCTGGTAGGCCGACATGGCCTGCATGATGGCATGCAGCACCGTGCCGTCGCGCGGCGCCTGCACCGCCAGATAGTTGGCGGCCTGCAGCCCGACCGCGCCCGGCATGTTGCGCGGAATGATGGCGGGCTCGCCCGGGATGTGGCGGCCCATGTGCCGCGCCACCAGCCTGGCCCGGATATCGTAATCGCCGCCCGGCGAGGTGGCGATGATCATGCTGAGGCTCTTGCCGCGATAGAAGTCCGCCACCTGATCGGCCGCGGCCGGGGTGGCGAAGAGGGCGGTGAGCACCGCCAAGATCGTGAGCAAGCAAGCGCGATCGCTGTTGCATTTCGTCAGAGACGCACAGCGTTTCACTCCTTCTCCCCGAGGGGGAGAAGGTGGGATGAGGGGGCTCGGGCGGTACGATACGGAATTATCGTAACTCCCTCTCCCCACCCTCTCCAGCCGAAGTCGGATATATCCGACTTCGGCCATGTTTCGTGGCGAAGTCGGGCAAGCCCGACTTCGCGCGGGGCGAGGGAGTGAAACTCTGTGCCCGTCCCACCAAATAGCGTGAAAGCCGCTACGCGGCCTTGGCCGGGACGACAACAACGGGTGTGCTCGCCTCACGGGATGCTCTTCACCGGCTTGGGATCGAGATTGAACAGCCGCGCCGCATTGCCGCCCAGGATGTTGCGCTTGGCCGGCTCCTTCAGGAACGGCAGATCGTAGATCGTGCTCGGCAGATCGAAGTCCCAGTGCGGATAGTCGGACGACCACACCAGCTGGGTCTCCGCCTTGATCATCTTGAAGGTGGCTTCCAGGATCGAGAGGTCCTGCGGCACCTCCATGGGCTGCGAGGAGTAGAACATCTCCTGCATGTACTCGCTCGGGCGGCGCTTGAGCGAGGGGCAGTCGGAGGTGCGCATCATGTAGGAATGATCGAGCCGCTGCATCAGCGCATAGGCCCAGGTGAGGCCGCTTTCGATCCACATGACCTTGAGCTGGGGAAAGCGCTCCGGCAGGCCGTTGATCACCCAGTTGGTCATGTGCACCATGTTGAACCACATGAAGCCGAGCGAATGGACCGAGATGAAGCGGTTGGTGGTGGCGAGCGCCCGGTCGTCCCAGCTGTAGGCGGCGTGGAACGAGATCGGCTTGCCCATCTCCTCGAGCAGCGCGTAGGTCTTCATATAGGCGTTGTCGTGCACCGGCTTGTAGCGCGGCGACGTCACCATGAAGCCGACCACGCCCTTGCGGTCGCCGAATTCCTGGACGGTCCGGTAGGCGCCGTCCGGATCGTTGAACGGCAGGTATAGCATCGAGATGAGCCGCGGCTCGACCCCCAGGATGCGCTCGCAGAGCCAGCGGTTATAGGCCTGGCACAGCGCCATCTCCATCTCGGGCTGCGGATGCAGGCCGAGAAACAGCATCGGGGTCGGGAACAGGCACGCATAATCGACCCCCATGGCGTCCATCCAGCATTTGGTCATGTGGACGTCGCGGTGGGTGTCGGGCGGCGTCTTCTCGAGCTTGCGCAGCCCGGCGCGGGTGATGCGGCCGCCGCCGTCCTGATAGCCGACCTGGGAATTCATCATCGAGGCACGGCCGCCGCGCTCGATATGGACCAGCGCCTCGCGTCGGATCACCGGGCTGTCGATGTACTGGAAGACCTCCTTGTAGGATTCGTTCTCGTAGTGGTGAGAATCCACGTCCACGATCAAGAAGTCCTGGTAGTTGCGGGCATGCGCCTGCTCGGTCGCATGCGCGAGCGAGGCCGTGGTCGAGTACCGGTCGAAGGCCGGCGTGCGGATCTCGCTGCGGATGGTATCCATGCGGCTTCTCCTTGCGGCGAGGGGCAGATCAGGTGACGACGAAAATGTCGTCGCCGCGCCGGACCACCTCGAACTTGCGCAATTTCAGGCGACGATCGCCGACGCATTCGCCGGTCTTCAGGTCGTATTCGTAGCCGTGCCAGGGACAGGCGAAGTGCAGCTCATCGGAGAACGTCTGGCCCTGGTAGGTCTTGTCAGGTGCGATGACGTCCACCACCTGGTTGATCAGCAGCCCCTCGCAGGCTGGGCCGCCGGCATGAACGCAATAGTTGCTGTAGGCGTAGTATGCCCCGCCGTGGCAGAACACGCCGATCTCCTTCTTGCCGTCGACCACGATCCGCCGGTCGCCATCCTTGAGCTCGGATGCCTTGGCGACGAAGCATTCGGGCATTTCGACCTCTCCTATCGTGGCGCGAGGGCACCTCCTCTCCCCCAAAAGGGAGCGCGAGTGAAACGCGGTGCCCACAACCTGGCAACTATCCGTTCGATAAATAGCATTTTTCGGGGTTCCCGGAAGCCATTTCCGTGGCCGGGCGATGCGTGGCATCATGCGCTACTGATTTGCATGGAGCCGGGGGCGGAGCATTGACCACGCTGGTGACGGGCGCGGGCCTGATCGGGACGGAGTTCGCCCGTTATGCGCTGGCGCGCGGCGAGGCCGTGGTGTTCGTCGACCCGGAGCCGCGGGCGGATTTCCTGCGCATGAAGCTCGGGCCCGGCAGCTATGAGCTCGCGCGCCACGATGTGCGCGACCTGCCGGCCTTGGTCGAGCTCGCCAAGGCGCACCGGGTCGACACCCTGGTGCACACCGCCGGCCTCATCGGGCCGCGCGTGCAGCAGTCGCTCGGCCTCGCCTTCGACGTCAACCTGGGCGGCACCCGCAACGTGGCCGAGACCATGCGGCTCGCCGGCATTCGCCGGCTGGTGCATCTCAGCTCGCTCGCGGTCTATGATCGCCGGCGCGAAACCGTGGCCGACGCGGCGCGCGGGATCGGGGAGGATTTTCCCCGCGGCGGCGCCCGCGCCTACGGCAATTTCAAGAGCGCCAAGGAGCTGATCCTGGAGGCCTATGCGGCGGCGCACGGTTTCGAGCTGATCATGCTGCGGCCCGCCAATGTGTTCGGGCTCGGCCATTACTGGTCCGGGTCGAGCGGCGGGCAGAAGATGCACAACCTGATCGAGGCCGCGTTCGAGGGGCGCCAGGCGCGCATTCCATCGTCCGAGACGCTCGCCCACGAATATGTCTACGGCCGGGACGTCGGGCGCGCCGTGGACCTCGCCGCCACCATGCCGTTGCCGGCGGAGACGGTCTTCAACATCGGCAACGGCCATGTGAGCCCGTTCGAGGAGGTGCTGGCGGCGGTGCGGGCGCTGTTTCCGGCGCTGCGATACGAGATCGAGAAAGGCACGACGCCGTCCGCCGCGCCGGCGCCGCTCGACATCTCCCGCGTCAAGCAGCATCTGGGCTGGGAGCCGCGCTTCTCCCTGGCATCGGCCTTCGCGGACTATCGCGCCGAGCTCACCCGCGCCCGCGGGGCGGGGACGCCGCGCGGCGGAGAGCCCGCATGATCGCGGTTCGACGCATCGGCCACGCCACCTACGAGACGCCCGACCTCGCGCGCCAGATCGATTACTACATGCAGGTGATCGGGTTTTCGCTCGCGGCGCGCGAGGCGGATCGCGCCATCCTGGCGACGCGGCTCGGCGAGGAGGTGCTGGTGCTCGAGGCCGGGGCAAGCGCACGCTGCAGCAGGCTCGCGTTCCAGCTCGCCCCGAACGACGATCTCGCGCAGGTCGCGGCACAGCTGCGAACCAAGAGAATCGGCTGCGAGCTGCGCCACGATATCTCGCCCGCCATCGCCGAAGCGATGGTGTTCGAGGACCCCAAGGGCACGCAGATCGAGCTGTTCGCGCGCTGCCGGGCCGCGCCGGCGAGCGAAACGCCGGGCGTATCGCCGATGAAGCTGGGGCACCTCGCCCACGTGGTGCCGGACGCCAAGGCGATCACCGACTTCTACGTGGAGAATCTCGGCTTCCGGGTCTCCGACTGGATGGAGAATTTCTTCTCGTTCCTGCGCTGCGGCCCCGATCATCACACGGTGAACTTCCGTACCGGCGACAAGAATTTCATGCACCACATCGCCTTCGAGCTCGAGGACTGGGCGCATCTGGGGCTCGCCTGCGAGACGCTGGGCCGGCACAAGCGGCCGATCCTGTGGGGGCCGCTGCGGCACGGCATCGGGCACAATCTGGCGATCTACCACCGCGATCCGGACGACCATATCGTCGAGTTTTATGCCGAGCTCGACCAGATGAAGAGCGAGGAGCTGGGCTATTTCGATCCGCGGCCCTGGCACGAGGACCGCCCGCAGCGGCCGAAAGTCTGGAAACGGGAGGACGGCGCCATAGTCTGGGGAGTGCCGCCAGCGCCCGACTATCTGCGCAGCCGTCCGCCGATGCCGGACCATTGAGAGATATTCGGGGGATGCGAATGAAGCGATTTCTTCGCCGGATCCTGATCGCCGGATCAGCCGCGCTCTGCACGGCGCCGGCTGGCGCGCAGACCTATCCGGGCAAGCCCATCCGGGTAATCGTGTCGACCTCGCCGGGCGGCATCACCGACATCGCGGCGCGCATCCTGGGCGCCCACATCACCGCCCGCACCGGCCAGCCGGTGGTGATCGACAACCGTCCGGGCGCGAGCGGCAACATCGCCATGGAGGCGGTGGCGCGCGCCGCCGCCGACGGCTACACGCTCGGTTTCGCCAATACCGGCAACATCACCATCAATCCGTTCCTGTTCACCCACCTGCCGTTCGAGCCGCTCAACGACCTGGTGCCGATCGGGCCGATCGGGACCGTGCCGCTGTTCCTGGTGATCAATGGCAAGATGCCGGCGACGACGTTGGGGGAATTCATCGCCTACGCCAAGGCCAATCCGGACACCGTGAATTATGCGGGCGCGGGCGCCGGCACGACCCCGGACCTGGCGGGCCTGGAATTCATCCGGCGCGCCGGCCTCAAGCTGGTGATGGTTCCGTTCAAAGGCACCTCGCCGGCCGCCACCGCGGTGGTGGCAGGCGACGTGCACGTCACCTTCATCTCGATGGGGCCGCACCTGGGCTTCGTGCGCTCGGGCGCCTTGCGGGTGCTGGCCGCCGCCACGCCCAAGCGCGAGCCCTACATGCCGGACACGCCGACCTTCGCGGAGCTGGGATTTCCGGGCTTCGAGACCGAGACCTGGTTCTCGCTGTTCGCGCCGCGCGGCACCCCGGCCGAGATCGTCGAGCAGCTCAATTCCTATACCCGCAGCGTGCACCACGACGCCGAATCGCAACGGCGGCTGGAATTGAATTTCGTCGATCCGCTGATCATGACGGCAGGCGAGTTCACCGCGCGGGTCAAGGCCGACGCGGTCAAGTGGCAACGCATCGTGCGAGAGACCGGCGCCAAGCTGGAGTGAGGCTCGGCAGCCGCATCCCCCGCAGACGGAGCAAGTGTTAGCGCCAGCGCCCTAGGCAGAAGCCGGCCGATGCGCCCGCATGAACGAATGAATCTGGCGCACCGCCAGCGGAATCCGCTCCTTGGGCTGCTTCCACGGGAACATGCTCACCTCGGCCTTCGGGGCCAGCATCGCGGCCTCCATGGCGACCGCATAGGGATGCGCCGGGATATCGTCCGGCAGGATCAGCACGGGCGTCTGGCAGTTGCGCACGAAATCGCGCGTCACGGTAAAAACGAAGTCGGGATTGGTGCGGTACATCCGGGTCAGGAATTTGTCGACCGTCTCCATCGTGATCTCGGGCCGGCGGGCGACCAGCGCCGGACCCCAGGTCATCATGTTGCCTTCGTAGAACAGGTCGCGCATCTCCGGACGCGAGCCGCTGGGCTGCGCCAGCACGGCCGCGACGACGCGATCGGGTGCCCGCCGCAACAGGTTCCAGACCAGGGGGCCGCCGATGCAGAAGCCCATCACCATGAACTTGTCGATCTTCAGGTGATCCATCAGGCCGAGATGGTCGTCGGTGTATGAATCCCACGGCCGCTCGATCTCGAGCGGGCCGGTCGACTCGCCCCCGGTGGCGTTGCGCAGGTCCGCCGCGATACAGCGGTACTCCGCCTTGTACTCCTCGATCGGGTCGAAGGGATCGCCGCGGCGGAGGCCGGAGAGCGTCGAGTTCAACCCGCCGCCCGGAATGATCAGCAACGGGAAGCCGGAGCCTGCCTCCTCATAGCGGATTCGGACGGGACCTTTCTCGTAGAAGGACATGGCGGCTCCTCCCGGCCCGGCCTGAGCAAACACGCGCTGCGCTGCGGCCACCGCGGTCGCGGCGGCGCCGGTCGCCAGAATATTGCGTCTGACCGGATCCATCATGACTTCCTCCTGCTACTCGCCGCGAAGTGGCACGAGCCCTCATCGCAAACTCCCGGTCTCGACCCCGGCAGAAGACGGGCCTGCTTGCCAAAATGATCCAGCGGAAGACTACACCACGTGCCGGGCCGGTGAAAAGGCGCATGATCCTGTGCGCCACTCCCGGGAATGATCCCGATACCTATTGCGTGCTCCCGGCCGCCGTACGATGATCTCGTGAAGAATTCGTGCAGCCCTGCGGAGGGGCCGGCGCGGTCGCAGGTTGCAAGCCGGATGTTGCGAGGAGTGCCATGTCGCAAGTTCTCATAAGCTGGAAAGAAGAGTGCGATGCCATCCACATGGAGATGGATCGGCTGCTGTCCGCGGGCCGGCTGGAAACCGCCGAGGAACGGCAGGTTCGCAAAATTCAGTTCATGGCGTTGATCGAGCGGCGGAATGTTGCCGCCCAAAATTGCCTCAAATCACCCGGCGGCGCGGCGAGGTTTGCCATCAATCGGCGCATGCTGCCGGAAGCCCCCAGGGCGGCCGCTCAAGTCGGCCCGGCAATCGAGCCGGATAGCGGACCAGACGTTGCGAACGTCGAAGCATGCCGTGAGCCATCCGAGGCGGCGCTCGCAACCGATCGCAATCACCGGGTGCCAGCTGCCGACCCGGCGCCCCAGGCTGCAATCGCGAACGTCGACATATCCCAAGGGCCGCCCGAAGCAGCTCCTGCAATCGATGGGAGCCCGCAGGCGCCGAACGCCAATCCGATGTTCGACGCCGGGAATTTCCTGAAATTTCTGGGAATGAAGTAGCACGGTTTCCCCTGGTGCGGCGGTCGCTGGTGCCTCGCGGCACTGCCGACGCGACGGCGCCCGGCGCCGGCATGCCGCGCCTGATCGATCCGTGACCGGGGCCCCTCCTTGATGGTGCCTGGATCGAACCGCCCGATTGGTGCAGGGAGGACCGTTGTCCGCGCGGTAGCCCGGCCAACCCGGGCCCTCTCGCGACAAGGCATGAAGCCATATGGTAATAAGCCACCCGGCACTGAGCTAGCTGTGGTCGTTAACCTGCGGGACCAAATGGTGCGGGGGGAATTCATCGCATCTCGGCAGCGCGGCGGACGGGCGCCGACGCGCGTGCGCGGCAGGATCTTGGTCGCAAGGGGCGTCGAGCGCCGCAACCCGGCCATCTCCCTTCGTGGGGCCGACGGCGATCGGATGCACATTGCCGCCGACCGGGATGACCGCCATGCTTTTTAACACTCCTGAATTCATTTTCGTGTTCCTGCCCGCTGCGCTCTTTGTTCACTATTGGCTCGCCCGCCGAAGCCCCGACGCCGCGATTGTGGGTACGACAATCTCCTCGCTCGTCTTCTACGGGTGGTGGAATCCTCCGTTCGTCGTGTTGCCGATCCTATCGATCTGCGCCAACTATCTGCTGGCCAAGAAGATGGTCGCCGCCGACAAGCAGACGAATCGGCGGCTGCTGATTGCCGGAATCGTCGCCAATTTGCTCATTCTTTGCTACTTCAAGTATGCGGATTTTCTGGTCTCCATCGTCGACGGTCACGCACCGCGGCCTCCGAATGTGCCGCTGGCGCTTTCGTTCACGACATTCGTGCAGATCGCGTTTCTGGTCGATGTCTACCGACGACGCATCCCGCTCGATTTGCGGCGCTACGCATTGTTTGTCGCGTTCTTTCCCCATCTCATTGCCGGACCGATCGTGCGCTGGAGCAGTCTCGGCCGCCAGCTCGGCGATCCGGAACGCTATCGCGTCGATTGGGACAATGTAGCGCTTGGGCTCACGATCTTCATTTTCGGGCTGGTAAAGAAGGTGGTGCTCGCGGATTCCCTGGCACCGCATGTCGGCGGAGTGTTCGATGCCGCGGCGCGCGGCGATCCGGTGACGGCCTTCGCGGCCTGGGCCGGATGCGTGGCTTTTGCCGCCCAAATCTATTTCGATTTTTCCGGCTATTCGGACATGGCGATCGGCCTCGGCCTCCTGTTCAACTACCGGCTGCCGATCAATTTCGCGGCGCCGCTGCGCGCGACCAGCCTGTTCGACTTATGGCGCCGCTGGCACATTACCCTGTCGCGCTTCCTGCGCGATTTCCTCTACATCCCGCTCGGCTTCGGGCGCCCCGGCCCGCTGCGGAAATCGATGAATCTGATGATCACGATGATGCTGGGCGGACTTTGGCACGGTGCCAACTGGACCTTCATCGCCTGGGGCGCATTTCATGGCGTGCTGCTGCTGATCAATGTCGGATGGCGGGAATTTCGCGGCCCCGGCCGGCCGGGACCCGCCGGCCGCCTGATGGGATGGGTGTTGACGTTCGGCACATTTGCCGCCGGCGCAGTGTTCTTCCGCTCGACCGATATTCACGGCTCCTGGCATCTTCTCACCGCCATGGCGGGATTCGGCGACGCCCCGGTCGCGGACCGCCATTTTCAGATGGACGACTGGATGATCCGCCATGGCTACGTCTCGGACGAGCTGGTCCGCGCGTGGCTGGGCGCCACGTGGTCGGTGGTCGGCACGCTCTGGACCGCGGTGGCGCTCGTCATAATTCTGGCCGTGCCCGACACGATGGAGATCACCGGATACCGGGAGGGCGACGCCCAATCCGACTGGCGGCGACCGGTCGGGTTTCTCGCCTGGCGGCCCTCGCCGGTTTCAGCCGGTATCGCAATGATCATGTTCGTCGTCGTCTTCTTGAACATCGGCCGAGTGTCCGAGTTCCTTTATTATCAGTTCTGATGAGCGGACACATGCAACCACGGGCCTATGCGGTCACGCTTTTGGTCTCGGCCCTGAGCTTGTTTCTCGCGGTCGTCGGCACAAATCTCATGATCGATCCGACGGGGGTCTTCGGCACCAAGCTTCTGCCGCCATCGCTCAACTACAATGATCGCTATGCGACGTTGGTCGAGTTTCAATCGCAGCCGGACCGATTTGACGGGCTGCTCTTCGGATCGTCGCGGTCGCGAGCCATCAGCCCCGACGAGCTGTCACATCACGTCGGCGGAGTGACATTCGCCAATTTCCGCGTGAACGCCGGGATGCTGACGGACCATTTGACGGCCCTGGACTATGTGCTGCACCAGAAAGCGGCCAAGGGCCAACGGATCAAGGCGGTCTTCATCCTTCTTGATCCGGATTCGTTCGGCGCAAGGCCCTTCACCAACCAGAGCCTGGCCTATGCCACCCCGCCGGCGCTATCGGGGGAGAACCCGATTCGCTTCTGGTGGCAAAACCTGATGGCGATCCAATTCGAAGGCTGGCGCAGCACCCTCCGGGAAGCGCTCGGAAATGGCCGACCGGTCGCACCGTCAATCGTCGGGCCCCGATCCGGCGACCTCTTGAGGAGGGTCATAGCGAGCGCTAGTCCTGGCGCAAACGCGCAATCAATGACGCCGGCCACGCCTTCCAAGGCCGAAGCGCCGATTGCCGAAAGGGTCACCGACAGGCCGCTTTACCTGCAGTATCTCGAGCTCTGGAAGAGGTTCGTGGCCCTCTGTCGCGAGAACGACATCGAGCTGATAGTTGCGATCAGTCCACTCAGCCAGCACGTTGCGTCCGAGTATGATCCCTCCGATCTTTCGAGGGCTATTGACGATATCAGCCAACTCGCTCCGGTTTGGGATTTCACCGATGAGGCCCGGGTCTCGAGCAACCCTGGCTTATGGACCGACATCCTTCATTTCGTGCCGGAAGTCGGAAGGATGATGATCGAGAGAATATTCGGCGACCCGCTCCCGCCGGAGTGGGAGCATTTTGGTCGCTACCGAAGGTAGATCGGGGTGTCGCCGCGGCGCGTGCCGGTCACTGCCCGAGATAGCGCTTCGCCTGATCCACCAATTCCTTCGGCGTCGCCGCGACCGACCGCACCATCTGCTGCACCTCCTCGCCACTCATGGGCTCGATGGTGAGGTGGCGCTTGGCGATATCGGCCAGGAATTCGGGATCCTGCATGGTCGCCATGAAGGCGCGGCGCAAGGCGTCGGCGCGCTCGGGCGGGATGCCGGGCTCGGCCACCACCGTGCGTCCGATATCGGGGCCGCTGCCCAGGAGACCCAGTATCTGGCGCGAGCGCTCGTCGACCGCGAGATCGAGGAGAGCCGGGCTGTCCGGCAGCTCAGCGATCCGGTGCGCCCCTTGCGCGTACAGGACGCGGATCTTCTTGTCGGTGATCCAGTCCTGGTGATTGGTCTGGATCGCCTCCCATGCCATGCCGCCGATCGATTCGGCCTCGCCGCGCATCATCGCCAGTGCCTGGTCGGGCGAGCCGCGGAATCCCAGGATCACCTTGATCCTGGTCCCGATCAGATCGTTGAGCGCGGTCGGGATGAAGCTCGAGGTGTTCGATGCCACCGTGCCGGCCATCAACAGCTCGCGGTGCTTGGCCTCCTCGATGGTCTGCACCGGCGCGGTGTGCCACACCACCGATACGGTCGCGGTCGACACGATGCGCCCGATCCATACCAGCTTGACCGGATCGAACTCGCCCGGGCCGCCGAGCACCTTGCCGAGCGTGAGCGCGTCGATGAACACGCCGAGCGAGGTGCCGTCCTGCGGGGTCACCGACGACATGTAGCCGGCAGCCTTCATGCCGCTGCCGCCCAGCATGCTCTTGATCACGATCGGCGGATTACCCGGGATATGGCGGGTGAAATAGGGCGCGAACACGCGGGCATAGAGATCATAGCCGCCGCCGGGCGGGAAGCCGACATAAAGGCTGACGGTCTTGCCGCGGTAGAAATCGGCGGTCGCATCCGCCGTGGCGGAGCCGTGCGCCGCCAGCATCAGGGCGCAGGCACCCACCAGAACCCGCCACACCCGCCCGCCGATCATCGCCGCAGCTCCATTGTTCCGCCCGCTACAGCTTGAGCAGCATCTTGGCGTTGCCGCTCAAAATCCGGTCCTTGTCGGCCGCGCCGAGATCGAGATTGCGCACCAGGTCGAGGCCGCGCTGCTTGAGGGCGACCAGCATCGGCGAATCGGTGCCGAAGATCAAACGGTCGGCGCCCACGGTCCTGATCGCGCATTCGACCGCAGGCGCGTGGTAGCACACGGTGTCGAGATAGATGCCGCGCAGATAATCGCTGGGCTTGCGGGCGATGTACAACGGCGGCCCATAGGGACCCAGGATGTAGGGGTCGTCGCGCAGCTCGTAGGCATAGTCCATGCGTCCGATGATCTCACAGATCCCGCCGCCCAGATGGCTGGCGACGAACTTGAGGGTCGGAAACTCCTCGAACACGCCGTTCACGATCAGGCGCGCCAGCGCCAGGCAAGCATCGAACGGGCGACCGACGCTCGAGGCCAGGCGGAACTCCCGCATCCGTTCCTCGCCGAAGCCGACCGAGGGCGGATGCATGAAGACCGGGATGTCGAGCGCGGTCGCGAGCGCGAAGAACGGCCGCGCGTCGGCATCGTCCGGATAGGCGCCGCGGTGGCTCGAGGAGATCAACACGCCGCGCAGGTCGTCCTCTTTGACGGCGCGCTCGAGCTCCCTCAGATGACCGTCGCCGCCGCCCGGGATCGCGGTCGCGATCGCCACCAGCTTGTCTTTGTGCCGGTCGCGCAGCGAGGCCATGTACTCGTTCGCCCCGCGGATCACCGGCAATGCCTCGTCGCGGGTGAAGCTCTTGAGGTAATGGCCGGAGTTCGAGATCACGCTGAAGTCGAGGCCGACCTCGTCGTGCAGCCGCAGCACGTTCTCGACGGTGGCGGGGCAATTGCCCTTCCAGAACGGCAGCGCCTGCTCGCGGGGAGAATGAACGTGGGTATGCCAGTCGATGATCATGTCGCCTGATATCGCGAAGAGCGCGCGCCCGGGGCCGGTCGCCCGAGCCCGCAACTAGAATCCGTAAAGGCGCGCCGGATTGTCGACCAGGATGGTCTTGCGGGTGGCTGCATCGGGTGCCCAGACCGGCAGCTGGTTCAAGACCGCCCCGTCGTCGATCTGCCACAGCGGCGAGATGTCGGTCACCTTGCGGCCCGGCCCGGTGACCGAGTTGGGATGCGGCCAATCGGTGCCCCAGACGATCCGCTCCGCATTGGCGGCGATCAGCGCGCGGGCGAGCGGCGCCACGTCCGGGTAGTCGGGCGCCTTCGTCGAGGCCCGATAGGCGCCAGAAATCTTCACATAGGCCTTGCCGGAGCGGACCAGATCGACGAGATCGGCGAAGCCCGGCTGCGACAGCCCGAGCGCCGCCTGGGCGCCGCCGAAATGGTCGAACACGGTCGGCACCGGCGCGGCCAGCACCAGGTCCTTGATGCCGGCGATCACGGCGAGGTTGGTGTAGATTTGGATGTGCCAATTGCGGCTCGCCATGCGGGGCAGCGCCGCCTGGAAGCGCTCGCGGGCGAGACCGGGATCGTTGCCGCCGCCGGTCGCGAGATTGAGGCGGATGCCGCGGATGCCGGCCTTGCCCATGGCGTCGAGGTCGGCGTTGGTGGTCTTGTCGTCGATCACCGCCACGCCGCGCGCATCGCTGCCGCGCGCCTTCATGCCGTAGAGGGTGGCGGCATTGTCGGTGCCGTAGACGCTCGGCGTCACGATCACCACGCGCCTGATATGCAGGGCGCGATGGAGCGACGCCATCTCCTCGGGCAGCGCAGTCTCCGGCGTATAGACCCGCCCGGCGAAGAACGGAAATCGATCGGGATCGCCGTGGATGTGGGTGTGGCAGTCGCAGGCGTCGGGCGGGACGTCGAAATTCACCGGCGTCGCGGGCTGCGCCGCCTTGGCAAGGCTCGGTCTGGTCGGCATCAGGGCTCCCGCACTCATTGCGCCGATCAACGCATGGCGTCGTGTCAGCATGGTTTCCTCCAGCATAATTCCAGAAGGTTACGCATCGTGATTATTTGCCGGCACAGCCTATCGCCGCCGCGGCATCGAGGAAAGGTAGCAGGCGGCAAAACGCTAAGGCTTGGACTCCTGCGCACGCCCCCCGAGCCCGCGCAACAGATCGGGCAGATCCAGGAAAGTCACGAGCTTCTCGACGCCATCGGGGGAAATGTTGCGTCGAAGATGACTGCTATCGCGGAACAGGAACTCGCCTCCGATGAAGGTGATGCAGTCGGGTCGGCACATTTTGTCGGTCGGGAAAAACGCGAGCACATCGGGATGGCTCGCCACGATGGAGCTTAGAACCTCGTTGGTCGCCGACAGCCTGCTCAAGAAATTGGTCCGCGGAATTGACGCCGTCATCGCTTGGCACTGGGCGAGCTCGCTCCGATCGCGCCACAAGTGAATGTCCTGCAGAATGACGCAGGGAATCGGATCGAGCAACATCTGCGGCATTTCCCCCATCAGAACCAGCCGCCGGCCGAGCGGCGCGATCTCGGCCACAAATTCCTCGAGCCCCTCTCTGAGCAATTCCAGACCGCGCGCCGGCGACCGCATGTCGCCCGGTTTCCGGTAGGTGTCGGGAAGATAGGCCGACCAGCGCGCCGCCAGGATGATGAACTCGATATCGGGGGACGACTTGAGCACGTCGAGGAAGTGGGCCCGCAGCGAGCACGACGCATCATATTCGGGGCTTGCCGGGATGTAGCGCCGCAACCCGCCGCTGTGAAAGATCGGCGGGCAGTCGCCGAAGAGCGCGATCGCTCGCCCGGCCTTTCGTCCGGCGAGGTCCAGCAACGGCAGGAGGTGCTCCGCGTGGCTGTCGCCCCAGACGACGCCCCGGCCGGCGGCGGTTCGCCAATCAGCGCCTACCGCGCAGTCTATGTCGAAGGGTCCTCTTTGGGGGCAGTTCCAGTCCCACATGGTCTCGAGGCTGCTCAAGGCCTCCATGCGCGGCGCGACGCGTGCCGGGAACCCGTTCTGCTCGACGACAACGAATGCCACGACTGCGACCGCAGCGGCCGAGCCTAAGCCGAGCGGCAATGTTGCCTTGACCGGGAAAGGTTTGCGAAACGGCTGCTCGACCCATCGCCATGACGCAAACGCGACCAGCCCCGAAGCGGCGGCGACGATTGCCGCGTCCGTGAGCGTCAGCGCGGCGCCGCTGCGGTACTGGCGCCAGAACACGATGAACGGCCAATGCCATAGATAGAGCGAGTAGGAAATCCGGCCGACGAATTGCAGCGGCTGGAACGACAGCAGACGGGCGGCAAACGAGGATGCGCTCGCCGGATTGATGAGGAGCGCGGCCCCGACCACGGCCGGCAAGGCGTTCCAGCCCGGGAATAGCTGCTCGGGGGAAAGAAACAGGACCGACCACAGAATCAGCCCCAGCCCGGCCGCCGGGAGCGTTTCGTTGAGCCATGGCCGGGACAGCCGCGGCGCGAGCACCAGAAAGCCGCCGGCCGCAAGCTCCCAAAGCCGCGCCGGCAGCAGATAGAACGCCGCCTTCGGGTTGGTGAGAACGCCGTAGACGCTGACCAGGAACCCGGCGGCCACGATGCCGAGAAGCCACCAGGCCGCAGAAACCCGCCGGTGCTTGGCCAGCCACAAGAGCGCGATCATGACCGGCGGCCAGATCAGATAGAATTGCTCCTCCACGCCCAGCGACCAGGTGTGCAACAGCCCCTTTGATTCAGCCGGGATGTCGAAATAGCCGGTGGAGAGATAGAAGAAGACGTTGCCGAGCGAGAGCGCCGCGTAGAGCCCGCTCTGCGCGAATTCCTTGTAGTCGCCGGGGAACAACAGGAAATATCCGAGCCCGGTGGTGACCAGGATCATGACCAGCAGCGCCGGAAAGATGCGCCTGATGCGACGGCTGTAGAACGCCGCGAACGAGAAGGTGCCGGCGCCGATGAATTCCTCCGCGATGAGGCCGGTCATCAGGAAGCCGGAAATCACGAAAAATACATCCACCCCGACGAAACCGCCGGGTAGCCCGACCGCCAGATGAAAGATCAGAACCGCGAGGACCGAGACGCCCCGCAGTCCCTGGATGTCGGGTCGATAGACCAAGCGGCTGCGCCCCCGATACGTGCCGCGGAACCATATCCACACCGCGCACCGCTGGGAAGCAGCCCAAGCGGATCGCCTTCAAATCACACGTCGTATTCGGTGACACCGAACAGCGAGAAGTAGGCGGCCGGGCTGACCGGGCGGATGCCGTTCTCGGTCTCGACGCCGACCACCAGGATGCGGACGACCTCGAACGCCTTGTCGCCGTGCCGCACGGTTCCGAGCTGGGCGCCGCGCATGAAGGCGACGCTGACGATTGCGCAGGCGGCTGGATTCTTCTCCTCGGCATTGAGCACTCGGACGGCGGCTGGCGCATCTCCGTCGAACAGGGCAACGAAGCGCTCGACCTGTGCCTGGGTGTCACAGACCAGGCTGGCGCCAACCTCATAGTCCGGGGCTTGCGCCGCGGCGCCGAACGGGGCCGCGAGCAGCGCAATGAACGGTAGCAAGCGGGTCGCGAAGCTCATCCGAGCCTCCTGTGGCGAGAGCGGTTGACTTTCCCTTCTCTCAGCTGTCGGGCGACACCGCCGTCCGGTTCATTGCCGGCCGGACGGCGCCCGGCAGAAGCGGCATTCGGGTGACGCGCGTCACATCGGCGAGTCAGAGGCCCCTTGGGTCCGGGAGGCGTGCACTGTGACGTGCACATGCCGCAATTTCCTGGAATACAGGGCCGGCCCGCCGCCCGATGCGGATTTTCCGGACCCGCTGTCGAAATCGGGCCGGCCCGACCGTCATCGCACAGGCAGAGCATACGGCTCGGCCGTTTCGAGGGAAGGACATCGCGATGAAGTACATGCTGCTGATCTATGGCAACGAGGCCGGGGTGCTGTCCGCCAGCCAGGAGCAGGTCGGCCAGATGATGGCCGCCTATGGGGCCTATACGGAGGCCATGAAGAAGGCGGGCGTCCATGTGGACAGCTCGCGGCTGCGGCCCACCTCATCGGGCACCACCGTTCGGGTGGCCAACGGCAAGACCGAGGTGCTGGACGGCCCCTATGCGGAGACCAAGGAGCAACTGGGCGGTTACTACATGATCGACGTGCCCGATCTCGATGCCGCGCTGTCGTGGGCGGCGCGCTGCCCGGGCGCCAGCCATGGCGTGATCGAGGTGCGCCCGCTCTGGGCCATGTAGCGTTCGGATCGCCTGAGCGTCATGACGCCGGAAGACGACCAGCCCGCCCGTGCGGCTGCCGAAGCGGTGGCCCGCCGCAGCTACGGCAAGCTGGTCGCCTTTCTGGCGGCGCGCACCCGCGATGTGGCGGGGGCCGAGGATGCCTTGTCGGAGGCGTTCGCGGCCGCCTTGGTGGATTGGCCCTTGAGCGGCATCCCGGCGAGCCCGGAGGCGTGGCTCATGACGGTTGCACACCGCAAGACCATCGATGCGGCGCGGCGACGGCGCAGCCATGAGGAAGCCACCCCCCATCTGCAATTGATCGGCGAGGAGCTGGAGGCGGCAGTGGCGAGCGAGACGCAAATTCCCGACCAGCGCCTGCTGATGATGTTCGCCTGCGCCCATCCGGCGATCGATCCGGGCATCCGCGCCCCGATGATCCTGCAGACCATCCTGGGCTTCGACGCCGGCACCATAGCTTCGGCCTTTCTGGTGTCGCCCGCCACCATGGGGCAACGGCTGGTGCGCGCCAAGAGCAAGATCAGGCAGGCCGGCATCCCGTTCCGCCTGCCCGGGCGGACCGATCTGCGCGAGCGGCTGGCCGCCGTGCTGGGCGCCATTTACGCAGCCTTCTCGGAAGGCTGGTCGGACCCCGCCGGCACCGAGCTCCGCCGCCGCAGCCTCGCCGAAGAAGGAATCTGGCTCGGCCGGCTGGTGACCTCGCTGCTGCCGGAGGAGCCGGAGGCGCTCGGCCTCCTCTCGCTGATGCTGCATGCCGAGGCCAGGCGCGGGGCGCGGCGCAATGCGCGCGGCGAATATGTGCCGCTCGCCGATCAGGATCCGCAAGCTTGGAACAGCGCCATGATCGAGGAGGCGGAGGCGCTGCTGTTCCGGGCGAGCCGCATGGGCGCGATCGGCCGCTATCAGCTGGAGGCGGCGGTGCAATCCGCCCATGTGGTGCGCCGCCTCACCGGGCGCACCGACTGGGCCGCGATCGAGCGCCTCTACGAGGCGCTCGCGCAGGTCATCGATTCCCCGGTGGTGACGATCAACCGGGCCATCGCGATCGCCGAGGCGCGCGGACCCGCCGCCGGGCTCGCGGCCCTGGACGCGCTCGCGGACGACCCGCGGCTCGCCGAATACCAGCCCTATTGGGCGGCGCGCGCCGGACTGTTGGGGCGCACCGGCGCGCGCGTGGCCGCCGACCAGGCCTATGAGCGAGCGATCGGGCTCGAGGCCGATCCGGCGGTCCGCGATTTCCTGCAGCAACGCCGCGCGGCGCTGCACGGGCCGACAGGGGACCGTCCGGCGGACAGTTGAGTGGCCTGGGTGCCCGGCTTCGCCGCGCCGTGCGCTTTCGCTATAGTGCGTCCCGGAGGATCGGCATGGGCATCATCGAGAAGACCGAGACCGGGGCGCCGGCGAGCGCGGTGGATTGCGAGCGTTTCCGGTTGCGCGGCTTCATCGAGAGCCTGCCGAAAGCCGAGCTCGAGACCCGCGATGCGCCGACCGATCTCGCCGACGTGGCCGCCGCGCTCGAGGACAATCCGAAGGCGGTCTTGTTCGGCGCGGTCGGGCCGGAGCGCCAGCAGCTGGTGGGCAATGTCACCGGCAGCCGCGCCCGGATCGCGCACGCCTTCGGGGTCGGGCCAAGCGAATTGACCGGCGAGATCAGGCGCCGGCTTGCCGCCAAGCCGGAGGTGGTCGAGATCGCGCGGGCGCAGGCGCCGGCCCAGGAGATCGTGCTCACCGGCGAGGCGGCCGACCTCACCGCGCTTCCGGTCCACCTGCAGCATGGCGACGACGGCGCGCCCTATATCTCGTCGTCGGTCGATTTTGCAGCCGACCCGGCGACCGGCTGGACCAATGTGGGAATCCGCCGCCTGATGCTGCGCGGCCGCCGCGAGGCCGGCGTCGATCTCAATTCGCCGAGCGATCTGCGCGCCATCTATGAGGCGAGCGCGGTCGCCGGCAAGCCGCTGCCGATCAGTTTCGTGGTCGGGTCGCATCCGGTCGATCACGTAGCCGCCGTGATGCGGCTGCCGGTCGACGAGCTGACCCTCCTCGCGTGCCTGCGCGCAGCGCCGCTGCCGGTGGTGAAATGCGTCACCAACGACATCCTGGTGCCGGCCGATGCCGAGTGGGTGCTGGAGGGCTATCTCGATGCCCGCGGCCATGTGGAATCGGAAGGGCCCTATGGCGAGTTTCTCGGCTATTACGGCCATGTGAAGCGCAACCCGGTGTTCCACCTCACCGCGATCACGCGGCGGCGCGACGCGCTGTTCCAGACCTCCACCATCGGGGGCACTTCGCTCGGCTCGACCGACACCGCGCCGCTCAACGGCGTGCGCACCGAGGTGATGATCTGGCGGGCGCTCGAATCGGCGGTGCGCGAGCCGGTCGCCGTCTATGCCACCACCTCGAGCGGCGGCATGTTCAATCTGCGGGTGGCGTTGCGCCAGCGCGTCGCCGGCGAGGCCCGCAACGCCATCGCGGCGTGCTTCGGGGCGCTGCCCAACGTCAAGAACGTGTTCGTGGTCGATCCCGACATCGACGTGTTTTCCGATCAGCAGATGGACTGGGCGCTGGCGACCCGGTTTCAAGCCGACCGCGACCTGGTGGTGATGAGCGGCATGCGCGCGCTGCCGCTCGATCCCTCGCTCACCGGCCGGAAGGTCGGCGCCAAGGCCGGGTTCGACCTGACCTGGCCGTTCGGCGGCGGCGGGCGGCTGGAGACCCGCGTGCCGGCCCCGCCGCGCTTTGCCGGCGCGCGCTTCGCCTCGCTCGAGGCGGCGCTGGCGCATGGCCCCAAATCGTTCGAGCAGCTCATGTGCGCGGTCGGCAGCCGCGACGGACGCGAGATCGTGCGCGCACTCGAAGGGTTGCGCGCCACGGCATCGATCGAACGCGATCCCGAAGGCCGCTATTTCATCAAATCCCCCTAAAGACGAGCCGGGAGACTTTCCGATCATGGCCATCGAGCGAACCCTGCTTGTATCCCTCGCCATCTCGGCCGGCTTGGCCGCCTCGACCGCCACGTGGGCGCAGGACGTCACCGTCAAGGTCGGGATGGTGAAATCGATCTCCTCGGTCGCGACCTTGACGGCGATCGAGAAGGGCTACTTCAAGGCGTTCGGCATCAAGGTGGAGACCGAGGATCTCGACACTTCCGCCAATGTGATCGCGCTCTTGGCCCAGAACCAGCTGCAGCTGGTCGAGGGCGGCATCTCGGCAGGCTATTTCAACGCTTTGGAGAAGAATTTCCCGGTTACCATGGTGATGGACCGGGTCTCGAGCCCGCTCGGTCATCATCTGATGCTGCGCCCCGATCTCAAGGGGCAGGTGACGCGGCTGCGCGATCTCAAGGGTAAGGTCATCGCCAGCAACGGCCAGGGCTCGGTCTCGACCTACGAGGTCGGCAAGATGCTGGAGACCGACGGGCTCACCATCGCGGACGTCGACATCAAGGTGCTGCCGTTCAACCAGATGGCCATCGCCTTCACCAACAAGGCAATCGACGCCGCGATCGTGATACCGCCGTTCACCTCGCAATTCCTCGACAAGGGCTTCGGGGTGAGCTTCAGAGAGCCCGACGACCTGGTCAAGCCGTGGCCGCTGACGATCGCGGTCGCCATGATCAACACCGATTGGGCCAAGCCCAATCGCGACCTGCTGCGCAACTATTTCACCGCCTATCTGCACGGCGTGCGCGACTATTGCCAAGCCTATCACGGCGGACCGAACCGGGCCGAGATGATCGCGCGCCTGATCCGCACCGGCACCGAGACCCGCGAGGAGCTGCTCTACAAATATCCCTGGCCGGCGCGCGATCCCAACGGCCGCATCAATGTCGAAAGCATGCTCGACATGCAGGCGTGGTACAAGCAGAATAAGTTCAGCAGCGCGCAATTGCCGGCCGAGCGGCTCGCCGACACGTCTTATGCGGCTTATGCGGTCGAGAAGCTCGGGCCGTTCGTGCTGGAGAGCAAGGACAGCCGGCTCGGCGGCTGCCGCTGAGCCGGACGCTCGGGCCAATCGGCGCCCGCCCAAATTGACGCTGGCGTGTGGATGACGGTGACAGAGTTCCATCCGGGCGATCTGCCAGGAATTGCCCCGAAGTCGTCATTCTGAGGCCACAGTCGGCCATTCGGTTAGCCCCCAAGGGGTGGACCATGAATTGAATGCTCATTTTCGGTATGGGCGTGGCAATCGTTGGAGGCGCTGCGAGCGGCGCGTCAGCGGCGGCCACCAAAGCGGTGTCGGCGACGCAGGAGCCTGTGGGAACTGCCGCGCCCGGCCCAAAGCCCGTCATCCATCGCGCGCTCAATCGGCATCGCGTGGCAAACCGCGCCAAGCCGGCACGGGACCCGTTGACGGCGTTTGCCAAGGGGCGCACCGCCGAGGCCGCCGACACACGCACGGTCCCGAGCGGTCCGCAGGAGGACATCCTGCGTCAGGAAAACATCCTGCGGCCGCGCAGCGTGCCGACCGTGAGCTTCTCGCCGCCCAGTTCCCTCGACCCGCCCGTGGAGCCGGCAATGGCGCCGCCCGCGGAGGTTCCGGTCAGGATCGCCGACTCGATCGGGACGGGTGCGATCGCGTCGATCATGTCGCAGGCCCCGTCTCCCTCACGAGGAATGGAAGTGATGATGGTGCTTGGCACCTGCGCGGGTGCCGCCATGGGGGTCTACGGCTTGCTGGCGTTCAAGTCCCGGCGGCGAGCTTCGCCCACGGCAGCGCAGACGCAAAGCGTGCGTGCCGGGCTTCTGTCATCGGCCGCCGACCGCTCCGCCCGGCAGAGGCTGTTTCCGCATCAGCGGGCAATGTCGTTCGAGAGTTCGCCTGTCGGCCGGCAAATAGGGGTCCAAGGTCGACCAGCCGACCGGCGCGCAGCCTCCGGGCGCCATCGTGGGCGACCGAAGACGGGGATCCAAGAGCGCCAGCCTTGGAAAAAGCGCGCTCCGCCGGCGCAAGCCGGCGAGGTATCGGGTTCCGGCGCACCTGGCGACGCGGTCCGCGCCGCGGCACTACGAAGGCTGATCGTCCACCGGAGCCTCGACGGCGGGCGGACCCTCGGCGGCCTCGCGCTCGGCCTTCCGTTGGGCTGTTTTCTCATCTTTTTTTCGCTGTTTTTCCTCGGCGCGGGCACGCGCCGCCCGGTCTCGCTCGCTGCGGTCTCTGTTGTAATTGGGTCGAAATACCATGAAATCCTCACATGAAACGGTTGCTATCGTGCCTTTTGAGCCTATATAGGCGCTTGTTCGAGATTTTGCCTGTCTTTGCTATTTGCCCGGTTTGGGCTGTTCCTAGAGACAACGTCGAATTCGGACGCCGGGCTGCGCGATGTCGCGCCAGCTCTCAGACGCCGACCGGCGTTTTCCAATGGAGGCCAGACATGGCTACAGGTACAGTAAAGTTCTTCAATTCACAAAAAGGCTTCGGCTTCATTCAGCCGCAGGACGGCGGGCAGGACGTGTTCGTCCACATTTCCGCAGTCGAGCGCGCCGGCATGAGCAATCTCAACGAAGGCCAGAAGCTCACCTATGACGTCGTCAGCGAGCGCGGCAAGCTGGCGGCCTCGAATCTCCAGAACGTCTGAGCGCAGACCAAACTGCCGTTCAAGCTGAACGGATCGGGCCCGGCCGCAACGCGCCGGGCCTTTTGCTCTTCCGAAATGCAACCGCGACCGGGGCCGGCCCAAGGGGGTCGGCCGATGCGTCCGCTATCCAGGCAAGCAGGAGGCCGAGAATGGCACGGAAACCGGCGACGCGTGTCGAATTCGCCCTGTTCGACGTATTCTACGAGGACGGCTCGCAGCGCTCCAACCGCAGGGTGCCGAGCGACATCCTGGGCGGTCTCGACGGCGATGAGCCGGCGCGTGCCGTGATCGAGGAGCAGGACCGGCTGATCGCCGAGAAATCCGGCACCCCGGCGCTCGCGGTCAAGAGCCTGCGCCGCTCCGGAAAGTGAACCCGCATCGGTGACGGTTCGGCAATCATCAAATATCGCGATCAAAAATCATTTGATTTTCGATTGCGCCGACTGTGTGGTGATTAACCAAGCAGCGATACCCCCGGCTCGGTTCTCGAACCGGGGTTCGAAGTCGTGTCGACAACCGATGCGGTGACGCCGCCCGCAGAGCGAAGCTCGATGCCGTCATCGCCCGTTAAGCCGACCTCAAGAACAGCACCAATGGCAGCTGCATCATCGACATGTTGTGCAAGGAGAACGACGAGCTGCTGGCGATCTACAAGTAAGCAGAGGCTCGCAAGCTCGCGATATCTTTGAGGCGGGGTCTCTCGTCGTCCAAGCTTCCGCGGGTCAGCTTCCTCGCCCCTCCGGGGCGAGGAAGGAATTCTGCGGCGCTCGCGTGATTTCCAATCAGTCGAACGGGCGACCAATCACTTCTGCGGCTGCTTGAAATAGCGCAGGTCGGGCGGCGCCTGGCCCTTCTTGGCCGGCATCAGCATGCCGTCGCCGCTCAGAAAGTAGGCCTCCCCGGCGATCCCGACGTGACCATTGCCCTCGGTGCAGACCTCCTCGAACCATTCCGGGCGATCTACCTTCTGGCGCACGTAGGTCTTGTGAACCGTCCAGGGGTGGGTGAGGGCGTTGTCGTAGGTGGTCATCTCGTTGGTCAGCTTGTCGGGATCATTTTTGTTCCAGCTGATGCGCTCCTTGAAGACGCTCTGATTGTCGGGGTGGAGCGGAATGCCGGTGGCGTCGAAGGCGCGCGGACCCTTGAAGTAGCGGGTCTCCACCTCGAGCGTGTCGTAGCGGCCGTCGCCGTCGGTATCCGACCACTTGCCGATCGAATAGCCCTGGAAGGTCGGATCGATGTAGTCCCTCGGCCAGTCGCGCCCGTCGGTGAAGATGCGCCGCGAGTCGTGGATATGCTCGACCAGGATATGGGTGGTCTCCGGCGTGATCACGATCTCCATGTCGCCATACGGAACCATGATCCGCGGCATGCCGGGCGCCAGGCAGCCATAGGTGGGATCGCCGCCCTGCCCGCCCTCCGCCTGATCCTTCAGGCTGGCCTCCCATTGCGCCATGAACTCGGGCTTGAGCGGCGGCTGCTGCGGGCGCCCTTGATTGTGCATCGGATCATAGGCCGGCTGGCCGACCACACCGGGGACGCGGGCCCTGATCCACTGGCCCCTGAGGTCGGGATATTTCGATTCATCGAAGGCCAGCGCCGGGCCGAAAGTCAGCACCAGCGCCGCCGCCAGCACGGTCGCGCCGATCGAGATCCGATCAAGCATGAGCTTCCTCCTTCGGTACTGTTCCGGCGGCTCGCAGCGCGGCGCCGGCCGGCGTTTGGCCGTTATTTCTTCGGTTGATTGAAGTAGCGGAGATCCGGCGCCTTCTGCCCCTTCTTGGCGGGCATCAGCATGCCCTCGCCGCTCTGGAAATACATGTCGTCGCCGATAAAGACCAATCCGCTGCCCTCCACGCACATGTCCTCGGGCCAGATCGGGAACTCGGCTTTCTCGCGTCGGTATTTCTTCGCCACCGTCCAGGGATGCGTCAGCGCATGATCGAAGACGGTAAGGTCGTTGTGCATCAGGTCGGGATCGGACTTGTCGAGATAGATGCGCTCCTTAACCACGGTTTGGTTGTCGGCGTGGAGCGGCAGGCCGCTGGGCTCGAATGCGCGCGGGCCCTTGAAGTTGCGGGTCTCGATCTCGAGCGTGTCGAAGCGGCCCTTGCCTTCGGAATCGATCCACTTGCCGATCGAATAGCCGTCAAAGCTCGGCTGCGCGTCCGTTGGCCATTCGCGTCCATCGGTGTAGACGCGCCGCCGCGAGTCGCGGATGTGATCGATCAGGATGTAGGTGACGTCGGGCTTCACCACGATCTCCATCGGGCGGAACAGGGTCATCATCCCGGGCATGCCGACCGCGAGACACTTGGCGCCTTGCCACTGGCCCTGGCCACCGGCGGCCTGGTCGGCGAGGCTCGCTTCGAAAACGGCCTGGTATTCCGGCGTCAGCGGGGCCTGTTGGTCGCGTCCCCAGGACTTGTCGGGATCGAACGGTCCCTGACCGGTGACCCCGGCGGGCGGGCGCGCCCGCAGCCACTGGCCCTTGAAGTTCGGATATTGCGCATCATCGAACGCGCGCGCGCCTTCGCTGGTCGCCAACGCCACCGCGATGAGGGCGATCGCACCGATCGAGCTTCTGAAAAGCATTCCTGTCCTCCCTGCAACAGCGGTCCAGGGAGCTCATCCGGCGAAGCCGCCGCGAGCGCCCTTAAGGGCGAGTACGCGAGACCGAAAAGTCATTGGTCCTGTCAACGTGCCTGCCGGTGGCGCCAGCGCCGCTGCCCATTGCAATGATCGGAGATTCCGGCAATCCCGAAGAGCAGTTACCGCAAAGGATATACCGAACGCGCCAGCCGGCGAAAGAGTGCCACGCGACAGAATGCGAGGCGCCCGGGAGACGCGCGCGGCGGGCTATTTCCGCGGGCCGCATGGCGGCTCACGCGGCTTTGGAACGAGCGGCGGCGCAGCATCGGAATGCTGCGCCGCGATTTCGGCCGAGATCGGCTTATTTCAGCTGATCGGCCACCTTGTCGATGCCGGCCTTGGCGCAGGCCTCGTCCTTGTCGCCACCAGGCGAGCCGGAAACCCCGATGCCGCCGATAACGTCGTCACCGACCTTGATCGGCAGCGCGCCCTGCGCCGGGATCTGGTTTCCGAGACGGAGCGCGCCGGACGTGGGGTTGTCCTTGACGGCGGTCGCGAATTCGCCGGACGGGCGACGCTGCAGCCGGGACGTGATGGCCTTGCGCAAGGAGTTTTCCATCGTATGCGGGTTGGCGTCGTCGCCCCGCATGGCGACCAGCACCTCGGCATTGCGGCCGACGACATGCACGGACACCTTGTAGCCCTGCGCGGTGCACATTTGGGCGGCGGTTTGCGCCATCGTGATCGCGATGGGGAGCGTCAGGTCCTTGTGGACGGCGAGTTGGGCATTTGCCGTGCCGGCAATCCCGCAGGCGAATACCAGCGACATTCCGGCGAGCAGGCGTGCAGTTCGAATCATAAGAAGTCCTCCCTGATGAATTCCGCCATTGTGGCGGTGGGCGAGAATGGATGTGATAGCTTCAACTACTTCAGCTCCGCCGAAACCTTGTCGATGCCGGCCTTGGCGCAGGCTTCATCCTTGTCGCCGCCCGGTGCGCCGGAAACCCCGATGGCACCGATTACGTCCTCACCGACCTTGATCGGCAGCGCGCCCTGGGCCGCCACGATGTTGGTCAGAAACAGGGCGCCGGCGGTCGCATTACCCTGGACGCCCTTGGCAAAATCCCCGGACGACCGGCGGAAGGTGCGGGCGGTGAAGGCCTTCTTCATGGAATTCTCCATGGTGGCCGCGCCCGCGAGCTCGTTGCGCAGCCCGAGGATCACCTCGCCGTCGCGGCCGAGCACATGCACGGACACGTTATAACCCTGGCCTTTGCAGGTCTCGATCGCCGTCATCGCCATGGTGGTGGCCATCGCCAGCGACAGATCCTTGTGAACGAGCAGCTGGGCATTTGCCGTGCCGGCAGCCCCACAGGCGAGCGCGGACGCGAGCGAAAGCCCGGCCAGCCGAGATGCAACCTTGAACATGAGTAGTCCTCCCGTATGTTGGCAGCATTGTATGGACCGCCCGTCTTATAATATGACGGCAACTTGCCGCCAAGCCGGTCCAGGAGGCTTCGCGGCGCGCTGCGGATCGCATCTCGTTCACGCTGCGACGCCGCGCCGGCAGGCCGGCGACCGGGCGAGGAACCGAAGAACGGTCACTGCCAAGGCCTAACGGATCCTTCCTCGCACATTTTCACTTTTCATAAAGCCAGCCCCTCGGTCGCCCCGAACCTTCTGCGCCTGGCGCGTGACCAACGCGGGACAGGAGAGCATGATGGCGGAGGCCTATGCGGTGGCACAGAACGATGACCAACAATGGGTCGTGACGGTTCATGGGGAGCAAATCATGATTTGCGCGCGCAAGACCGAAGCCATGCGAGCCGCCAAAGAAGCCGCCAGGCTCCTGCGGTCGGGTCGCCGCGATGAAAAAAGTCCGAGGCGGGCGCCCGGAACTTTTCGCTAAGCGAACGTCTCGCGTGACAAACTTCGATCAATCGTCGCACCGCCAATGCCCGGCATTGGTCACGGTGACGTGAACGCATGTGAATTGCGCATCGAGAACCTTCTGGCACAAGTGATCGCAGGGGCACCCGTGCGCATTTGCAGCGCGGCGCAAGACAAGTCGGGTTTCGGTATCGGTCCCTCTCTACAACCCGCTCCGTCCGCTCCGCTCCGCAACGCAAATCCCAAAGCCGCAAATTTCAAACGGAGGAAACAATGCAGAACACGTTCGCGCGGACGGCGCTCCCGGTGCTTGGTGCTGTGGCGCTATTGGGGCTCGCCTTGCCGGGTCGGGCGCCGGCCCAGGGCGCCGCTCCCAACCTGAACGGCACCTATCGATGCCAGCCGGAGCCGAGCTCCTGCCAATGGTCGGGCCAGAGCTTCACGATCGCGCAGTCGGGCACCAAATTGGACATGAAGAGCGACAAAGGCGACGTCGGCCAGGGCCTCATGTCGAGCAATACCACCCTCAGCGTGGGCGCGCCGTGGAACATGCTCGGCGTCATCCTGCCCGACCAACGCATCCAATGGTCGAACGGCACGCTGTGGAGCAAGCAATAGCCGGGCGATTGAAGCAAGCGCCGGAATCCATTCCGCCTCGCCGGAACCGCGCCGGGCGACGTGGGCTTGGCGGCGCGCGGAATCTCCGCCGCACACCCGCTCCAAATGGTGCTATAATTTCCAGCACCATGGGGAGCAAGCGCATGAACGGATTTCTGTCAGGCCTGACGGGACGGCGCCTGGGCACGGCGGCAATCGGGCTCTGCATCGCGCTTGCATCCGCGGCGGCGCAAACACCGGGCGCGCCTCCCGCGCCGCCGCCCACGATCGCGGTGCTTCCGCTCGAGAACAATTCCGGCGACCCGACCCAGGATTTCTTCGCCAGCGGAATGACGGACGAGATCGCGGCGGCGCTCGCCTCGGTGCACGGCCTCGATGTGGTGGCCCGCTCCTCCTCGTTCCGGCTTCCGCCCGCGAGCCGCGATCTCAAGCTCATCGGGCAGACGCTCAACGCCGGCTATCTGGTGCAAGGTTCGGCCCGTATGGCGGACGGACGACTGCGCATGAATGTCCGGCTGGTGCAGGCGCGCGACGGCGTTGCGCTGTGGTCGAAGGACTACGACGCCGAGCGCGCCAGCGTCTTCGACCTCGAGGAGGATATCGCCGGCAAGATCGCGGCGGCGCTGAAGATGCCGGTGCCGGCCGGCGAGCCGCTGGTGCGCAGCCGCACCCGCGATCTCGACGCCTATCTGGACTTCCTGCGTGCCAAGGTGGCGGCGCGCGAGCGCGGCGCCAAGGCGTTGGCGGACGCCGCCGTGTTCCTGGAGCGGGTGGTGATGCGCGATCCCGATTTCGCGCCGGCCGCCGCGCTCCTGGCCTATGATTTCGCGCTGACCCCGCTGTTTGCTCCCTCCTTGCGCGGCGGCCTGCCGCAGGAGGAGCGCGCGATCGTCGAGCGCACGATACCGCGCAGCGATGCGCTCGCGCGGCGCGCCACGCAGCTCGATCCGAAGAACGCCGACGGCTTCGTGGCGCTCGGCTACGCCAACATGGTGCAGCGAAAGATGGTGGCCGCCGAGGACGCCTTCCGGCAGGCGCTGGCGCTGAACCCGAACCAGGCCGACGGACTGCACGGCTTGAGCCAGTTCCTGGCCGCGATGGGTCGCATCAAGGAATCGCTGGCGATGCGGGACCACCTGCAGGCCGTCGAGCAGTCCATCATCAACTACACGGCCGATACCGCCGAGATCTATTGGCTCGATGGCGATACCCAAAAGGCGGTCGCCATGCTGCAGCCGTTCCGGCCCGGGCGCACCCTCGAGCTCGCGCTGGTGCAGGCGTCGGCCGGACGCTATGGCGAGGCCGCCGCCGCGATCCGCGAGATGCCGGCTGCCGCCTATCCGCCCGGCATGACGGAAGCGGCCGCGAAGATGCTGGATTCCGCGCCCGCCAAAGCCGCCGCGCCGGCGGAGCTGCCGCGCCTCGGCAATCTGAGCTTCGCTTACATGCATGTGGGGGCACCGGAGCGCGTGCTGGAATTCTACGAGGACGAGGTCAGGGGCGGCTATTTCCAGCCGATCTCCGCCACCTGGTTCTGGCATCCGACCTATGCGGCGGTGCGCAAGACCGCGCGTTTCAAGCAGCTCGCGCGCGATCTCGGCATGGTGGACTATTGGAATACGCGCGGCTGGCCGGCCCAATGCCACCCCGCGGCGGCGAACGATTTTGCGTGCGACTAAGGCGACGCGGGCGTTCGTAGGGGCGGCCCTTGTGGCCGCTCGGGCGCCCACAAGGGCGCCCCTACGCGTTCAGGACCAAACTCCGGAACCACGCATCACTATGGCCCCTTGGATACCCTCATGGTGAGGAGGGCGGGCCACTTGGCCCGCACGTCTCGAACCATGGCCGCGCGCTCAAGCCCTCCATCCATCCTTCGAGACGCGTCGCTTCGCGACGCTCCTCAGGATGAGGACCGCGTCGATTCCCCGCTCTTCACTTGAAATAACGCGCATCCGGCGGCTCCTGGCCTTTGCGCGAGGGCATCAGCAGGCCATCGGCGCTCAGGAAATAGTTCTCCTTGCCGACCGCCACGTGGCCATTTCCCTCGGCGCAGATGAACTCGGGCCAATCGGGCCGCGGTTCGGGATTGCGGACATAGCCGCGGGTCACGGTCCAGGGCCGGGTCAACGCATGATCGTAGACGGTGATCTCGTTGTGCATAATATTCTTGTTGGTCTTGTCGAGCGAGATGCGCTCCTTGAAGACAGACTGGTTGTCGTGGTGCAGCGGCAAGCCGGAGGCATCGTAGTGCCGGGGTCCCTTGAAGCCGCGGGTCTCGACCTCGAGCGTATCGAGGCGTCCGTCGCCGTTGGTGTCGAGCCATTTGCCGATGGAATAGCCGACCAGGGTCGGCTCGATCTCCTTGGGCCAGTCGCGACCGTCGGTGTAGATGCGCCGGGTGTGCTCCACCCAGTCGATCAGCACATAGGTGGTGTCCGGCGTGACGATGAACTCGATCGGCTGGAACGGATACATGATGAGCGGCATGCCGAAACCGCGGCAAGACGCTCCGAGCCAATCGAAGAAGCCGCCCTCCCGTTGGGACTTCAGGTTGGCCTCCAGCACCGCCTGATATTCCGGCGTCAGCGGCGCCTCCTGGCCCTTGCCCCAAGACTTGTGCGGATCGAAGGAAGGCTGACCGGCGATTCCCGTCACGCGCTCCCGATTCCACTGCCCCCTCCAGTCCGGGTATTTGCCGTCCTCCGCCGCAGCCGCCGCCCCAAGGCCCAGCATCGTCAGGGCCGCAGCCAGCGACGCCGTTTTCAACACGAAGGCGCCGATCGTCCTTGGGTAAAGCATCGCCATCCTCCCTTGTGCGAGCGCCGCTTTTTCTGTGGCTTAACGGGCGGCCAGGCCTGCGGCTTCTCAGGTGCGCGAGCCTCCGGCCAAAGGGCCCTACGGCTCTCATGTGAGGCTACACCGATTGGCAGCGCACGCGGAAGTGGGAAGCCGCTCGTTTCGGTCCGCCGCGCAAGCCGCAAGCGACCGGAGGTAAATCGCGCACCGGCGGCCGGTTGTCCCGGCCCGTGCAATAAGGCAAATTGGGCCCGGGTGCTTAAACCAGCATCGCGTTTGGAGGAAACCTGCAATGAAACTCTATGTTGGACTGCTGGCGGCGACCGCCGCCATGGCCCTCGCGGGCCCGAGCCGAGCCGCCGACGGCGACAACTTCGTCATTCGTGGCGACGCCACCAAGGCCATTCTGGAGCAGAACGAGATCAATATCGCGACCGCCGAGGCGGTCGGCAAAGCCTGCGTCGAGGAAGCCGTCAAGCAGGGCGTCAGGGTCAGCATCGCGATCATCGACCAGTTCGGCGAGCCGGTCTATCTGTATCGCATGGACGGCCAGAACAAGGTCAATATCGATACCGCGATGATGAAAGCGCGCACCGTCCTCAACACGCGCCAACCCAGCAAGGCAACCATGAACGCGGTGCTGCAGGGCCGCTCCTCGGAGCTGCGGCAATATTCGTTCGGCAATTTCGCCAATTCCGGCGGCCTGCCGATCGTCATCAACGGCAACCAGTTCATCGGCGCCATCGGGGTCGGCGGCTCGGCGCCCAAACCCCCGGAATGGAGCGACGAAATCTGCGCCTGGCGCGGGCTCACCAAGGTGATGGGCACGCAGCCGCCGCTGCTGCCCGACGTCCAGCGGACGCAGTGATCCGCCGGACGCCGGTTTGAGCATTTTCAGGATAAGCATGCCCTCGCGAAGGCGAGGGTAAAATCCGGTCTTCCGTCCGAAAATGCGACAAACGCAAAAATGTTAGAGCGGTTTCTCCTTCGATCTTAGGTGAAACCGCTCTTGGGCTTGAACGGACGGGCGAGGTCGTTTCGGCTATTTGCCGGCGGCCTCGCCTGTTTCATTGTTGAAGTAGAAATACCCGACCTTGTTGTTGACCGAGCTCGCGTACCACATGCGTCCCTTCGAATCGAGGAAGAACTCCCGCATCGCGATCTCCGAATGCGGATACGGATATTCGGTGACTGCACCGGTCTTGGGATCCATGCGGTTGAGCGTGTCCTGCTCGTGCGAGGAGTACCAGATCATGTGGTCGCGATCGATGCCGACCGCGTAGGGGCTGGGCTCCGGCCCGGGCAAGGGGAATTCCTTGAATTCCCCGGTCTTGGGATCGAGGCGGCCGATCTTGCCGCCGCGGCGCTCGCTGAACCAGACGATGCCGTCGGAATCCACCTGCAGCCGTTGCGGCTTGCCCTTGGTGGGCGGGTAGAACTTGGACAGCACGCCATCGCGCGTGACCCGGCCGATCGGGCCATCATCGCGGAACGAGGTGAACCACTGGTCGCCATTCTGGCCCACCACGTTGCCGTAGGTCCCGCCCAGGTCGAAATGCCGGAACTGCTCGGTCTTGGGATCGAACAAGGAGATCGCCGGGCCACCGCTCACCCACACCAGTCCCTGCTCGTCGACCCGGATGGTGTGCGAGCCGGTACGCTTGCCGTCCGGCAGCGGTGTGTTCTGAAACTCGGTGAACTGCTTGGTGGCGGGATCGAGCTGCCCGATCCGTCCGAGCGTCGCCTCGGTGAACCATACGGTGCCGTCAGCGGCCGGAATGACCGAATGAATGCCGGCCGTTTTCGAGTACGGCAGCGGGAAGCGGGTCATCTCGGCGGTCTTGGGGTTCAGCCGCACCACCTCGTTGCCGCGGCCGTAATACGGGATCCACATCATCCCGTCCTTGTCCTCGACCGCGCTCCATGGCCCGAGCCCGTTGGCGCCCGCGAAGTCGAATTCCACATAGGCGATGTTCATGGCGGCGGGGCTGAACGGACGCACCAGGGATTTGTACTGCGGCATCTCCTCGGGCGATTTCGGCTTGGGCGAGTTGGGGCCGAACGCGGTGGTGAGATAGGAAACGAAATCCTCGACCTTCTCGTCGCTCAGGCGCGGGCCTTCACCCGCCATGATGGTGTCGCGCATGTATTTGACGCGCGCGCGCCAGCCCTCCTCGTCGAAGGCGGTCGGCGTCATGCGGGTCTGAAACGAGTGGCAGGACTGGAAGCAGGTGGTGAAGAACGGGTCCTGATAGCTCAGGTCATGATCCTTGGTCTTGGGCAGCAGCTGCCGGCCCTGATAGGTGTTCAGATCCCCCCAGCGCACCAGCGTCTTCTTCAGCGCGAAGTCGAACGCGGCCTTTTGGTCGCCGGTCAGCGCCACGTCGGGTCGGGGATCGCCGCCGTAGCCGATGGCGGTGATCTTCACCGTATAGGTGGCGGCCGGCAGGTTGCCGATGTGATAGCGGCCCTCCTGATCGGACAGGACATTGACAGTCATCTTGCTCTTTGTGTTCTCGGCGACCACGAACGCCCCCATGAAGGGCTTGCCGTCCGGTCCGGTCACGTTGCCGGTGATGGTCGCCGCAAACGCGCTCGACGCCAGGCAAATCGTCAATGTCAGGGAAACCAGGGCTTTGTCCGCCAAGTGCTTGTCCGCGAAAGGCATGTCTTCTCCTGTCAGTCCGAGATTGTTGGGCCGCCTCCGCGAGCAACCCGTCGCTCCGGCAAGCCGTGGCGAACTATAACGAAAGACCGGCGGGAGGGAAACCGCTCGGTTTGGCGACGCGGCTCGATCTCGCGCCAATCGCCCCTTAGGCTTACCATCCCCAAACCGTGGTCCGGACCGCGACGCCGGTGATACAATGGCGGCAGCTCCAGCAAGGCACCCTTTCAGAACGAGGTCGCGATCATGAAGGCGTTTCTCGGGACCCTGGCGACCTGTCTCGTCCTCGCCACAGCTGGCAATGCCGCCGAGCTCAAGATCCTGGCCGCCGGCGGCATGCAGCCCGGGCTCAATGCCGCCGCCAAGGTGTTCCGCGACCGCACCGGGATCGAGGCCAGGTTCACCTACGAGCCTCCGGTCGACCTCGGTAAGCGAGTCGCCGGCGGCGAGGCGGCCGACATCGTGGTGTCTTCGCCCCCGGTCGTCGCGGACCTGACCCGGGCCGGGAAGGTGCTGGCGGACGGCCAGATGCATCTCGGACGGGTCGGAGTCGGGGTGGTGGTGCGCGACGGCGCTCCGCTACCCGACATCTCCAGCATTCAGGCGCTGAAAGGCTCGCTCATCGCGGCCGAGGCCGTGGTCTACAACACGGCTTCGAGCGGCACCTATATCGACGGCATGCTCAAGAAGCTCGGCGTCTTCGACGAGATCCAGGGCAAGCTGATCCGCCTGTGGGACGGCACCGCCGTGATGCATCATCTGATGGAGGGCAGGACCAAGGAATTCGGCTTCGGCGGCATCACCGATATCCTGCTCTACCGCAACCGCGGCTTGCGGCTGGTCGGGCCGCTGCCGGCGGAAATTCAGAACTATGCCAACTACAGCGCCGCCGTGATCGCGGCCGCCCCCAATGCCGAGGGCGCCAAGGCGTTCATGGCATATCTGGCGTCACCGGACGGCCGCGCCCTGTTCCTGGAAAACGGCATCCCGCAATAGTGCGGGCCGGCATCGTCGGGCCCCTTACGGGAGCAGACAACTCACTTCATCCGGTCCTTGATCTTCTCCAGCGCGGCCTTGGCGCACACCACGTCGTTCTCGCCGCCCGGCGCACCGCTCACGCCGATCGCCCCGATCACCTCGTCGCCGACCTTGATCGCCACGCCGCCGGCATTGAGCAGCAGGTGGGGCACCTTGGCGAACGCGCTCGACACCGGACCGGTCTTCGATCGCTCGACCAGCTCGGCGGTGTCGGTGCCGAAGCTCGCGGCCGTATACGCCTTGTCGAACGCATTGAGCACGTTCTGCCCGGCAGCGCCGTCGCCGCGCAGCGCCGCCTGCTGCACGCCGCTGTGGTCGAGCACGACCGCGCCTACGTGATAATTCTTCTGCCCGCAGGCGGTGACGGCGGCCAGCACCAGCTCGGCGGCGAGCGAGGCCGACAGGCGTTTCGCGCTCACCAGCCCTTCGGCCCGGGCCGCGGGTTGCGCGAATGCGGCCAGCGCGAGCATAGCCGTGAATCTGCAAAGAGCCGTGCGTGTCGATGTCATGGCGATCCCTCCCGCTACCTCAACCGGTCTTTGATCTTGTCGACGCCGGCGCGTGCGCAAGCCGTGTCCATGTTGTTGCCACGCGCGCCGCTGATGCCGATGGCGCCGACGATCTCGTCGCCGACCAGAATCAGCACGCCGCCCTGCGCGAGCAGGAGCCGCGGCAGCCGCACGATCGGGCCGGGTGGCGGACGGGTCTTGGCGCGTTCCACCAGGTCGATGCCGTCCATGCGGAAGGAGAGCGTGGTATTGGCCTTGTAGTCGGCGGTATCCACCGTGTGGATGCCGGCACCGTCGCCGCGCAGGAAGGCCTGCTGCAGGCCGGCCGGATCGAGCACCACGCCGCTGACCTGCTGGCCCTGCCGGGCGCAGGTCTCGACCGCCGCTACCAACGCCTCGTGGGCGAGCGCCGCCGACAGGTAGGTTTTGTGGACGAGGTCTTGCGCAATCGCTGGCCCGGCGCACAAAACCAGCGTCAGCGCACCCGCGGCCCGGCCCAGCGAGGCTGGTGTCAGACGCATCGTGAATCCTCCCCTTGCGGCGCAGCGATCGAGCACCGGCCGTGCAGGATAGACGAACAAGGGGTTGCGGATAAAGGTCCGCATCGCGCTCCGCCCCGACGGTGCCGCGTCCCGGCTAATAAACCGCCGGAACGTGCATTTCCTTCGGAATCGGGCCGCGGTGATATTCCGGGTTGTGGACCCGCGGCGGCAGGACGATCTGCTCGTGCCGGACCTCCTGGTAGGGGATCTGGCCGAGCAGATGGGCGATGCAGTTCAGCCGGGCGCGCTTCTTCTCGACCGCCTCGACGATCCACCACGGCGCCTCCGGAATATGGGTTCGCGCCAGCATCGCCTCCTTGGCCTTGGTGTAGAGCTCCCAGCGGCTGCGCAACTCGACGTCCATCGGGCTCAGCTTCCATTGCTTGAGCGGATCGTGGATGCGCATCATGAAGCGGAATTGCTGCTCCTCGTCGGTGATGGAGAACCAGTACTTGATCAGGATGATCCCGGAGCGCACCAGCATCCGCTCGAACTCCGGCACCGAGTGGAGGAATTCCTCGCACTGCTCGGGCGTGCAGAAGCCCATCACCCGCTCTACGCCGGCGCGGTTGTACCAGCTGCGGTCGAACAGCACGATCTCGCCGCCGGCCGGCAGGTGGGCGGCGTAGCGCTGGAAATACCATTGCGTGCGCTCGCGCTCGTTGGGGGCCGGCAGCGCGGCGACCCCGCAGATGCGCGGATTGAGGCGCTGCGTGATCCGCTTGATGACGCCGCCCTTGCCGGCCGAGTCGCGGCCCTCGAAGATCACCACGACCTTGAGCTTCTGTGCCAGCACCCAGTCCTGCAGCTTGACCAGCTCGCCCTGCAGGCGGAACAGCTCCTTGAAATAGACGCGCCGGTCGATGGTCGCCCGCTCCGGATGCTCGGACATCTCGGCGAGCAGCTTGGCGAGGCGGTCGTCGTCGATCTCGAGTTCCAGCTCCTCGTCGAAGCTGTCGAGCATCTCGTCATGCATGCGATCGTGGCGCGCTTTGGTGTCGTCGGTCATGGCTGCACCCGTGTTGGGTTGGATTTCGATTTCTGTCGCGTGGCGACGGCATGGTCAATCGGACCGCAGTCGCTATTCCCGGTGTTGCGGGTCCAGGTCAGCAGACGCAACGCCCGGCTCCGGCCCCTGATCGGCGGCCGCTCGCTCACGAACGACCAGACATGCGGCTCGCTCAATCCACCTCGCGATGGACGTCGTGCACGAAAATGCCCGAGCCGGGCGGCGGCATCGCCAGCCACTTCTTGTGCTTGAGGGTGCGCCTCGTATCCTCATAGCCGCTCTGCCAATGCTCGCGCATCGAGGTGCCGGAGAATTCGTAATCCTTGGCGTGCCCCTCATAGGCCTTCTGCTGGTTGTGGAGAATGCTGATCTCGGGCAAGTGGGACAGCTCTTCCTTGAGCCGGCGCTCGTCGTCCGACAGCTGCTCCTGCGGGACCTTGGCCAGCGCCTGATACAGGCGCGTCTTCCAGACGTGGATGCGGCGGAACACATCGGTGTTGTGGCGCGTGCGCGAGGAATACATGATGTCCTTGTGGCGGGCGAGCACGTCGTGAATGTCGCGGGGCAGCACGCCGTGGGCGCTGAACAAGTCGACCTGGAACACCAGCGTGTTGAGGCTGTCGTCCTGATCGAGCAGGTGCTGCAGCGGCGTGTTCGACACGATGCCGCCGTCCCAATAGTGATCGGTTCCGATCTTGATCATCGGCAGCGCCGGCGGCAGCGCGCCGCTCGCCAGCACGTGCGCCGGCTCGATCTGCTCGTCGGCATTGTCGAAATAGATGAAGTTCCCGGTCAGCACGTTGACGGCGCCGACCGAGAAGCGGATGGCGCGATCGTTGAGCAGCGAGAAGTCGACCAGCTCGGTGAGCGTCTCCTGCAACGGTGCGCTGTCGTAGTAGCTGGTAGCGCTCCGGGCGCCGGTGAGGCTCAGCCACGGGTTGGGAAAGCGCGGCGCGAAGAACCCGGGCTGCCCGTTCATCATGGTGAGCCAGCAGCTGGTGGCGTTGCGCGCCTTGCGGAAGACGTCGCCGTCCGGCGTGAACGGCCAGATCTTGCGGTCCGTGATCTGCTCCCAGAACGCCCGCAGCTGGCGCAGGCGGCGATTGGGCGGATTGCCTGCGATGATCGCGGCGTTGATGGCCCCGATCGACACGCCCGACACCCAATCCGGCTCCAAGCCGGCCTCGTGCATGGCCTGATAGACGCCGGCCTGATAGGCGCCGAGCGCACCGCCGCCCTGCAGCACCAAGGCCACGCGATCGCAGCGCTCGGGACGCCAAGTCCGCGACGGCCGTACGTCGGCATCGACGGTAGATCGATCGAGTCGGGCGGTCGACGAGATATCATCCATGGACGGACTGCCGCTGGAAAGAGGGATCAAGCAACAACTCTCGACAAACTAGGTGACACAACGGTGACAGCCGGGAGAGCAGCATGGCGATCCGCCGCGGTGTCGGAAATTTTTTGCCGCTGTCACACGGCGGTCAGCGTTCTTCGTTCACATCCGCCGGCCGCCACCAGGACGCAGCGCAGCATCATTGCGAAAAGAGCCGCGAACCGCGCTGCCGTAACGCCGAGTCCCCGATGCGCCAGGAAGACGTCATCAAGCTCCCCTCGATGCCCGCCGCCGGTCCGAGCTATCCGGCCGGTCCGTATCGTTTCGTCGACCGCGAATACATGGTCATCACCTACGAGACCGACCCCGAGGTCATCCGGACGCAACTGCCGGAGCCGCTGGAGCCGATCGAGCAACCGCTGATCCACTATGAGTGGATCAAGATGCCGGACAGCTCCGGCTTCGGCAGCTACACCGAGTCCGGCATGGTGATCCCGTGCCGCCTGGGCGGCCAGGAGCTCAATTTCGTCGCGCAGATGTACCTGGACGATGATCCGCCGATCGCGGCGGGGCGCGAGATCTGGGGCTTCCCGAAAAAGTACGCCCACCCCAAGCTCGAGATCGTCAAAGATACCCTGACCGGCACGCTCGCCTACGGGGGTCAGCTCGTCGCCATGGGCACGATGGGCTACAAGCACGAAAGCATGGCCGGCAACGGCGCGCGCACCACCGCGATGCTCGCCAAGACGCAGGTCAATCTCAAGCTCATTCCCGGCGTGGACGGGCATCTCGAGATCTGCCAGCTGGTCGCCTACAACCTGACCGACATTGCGGTGAAGGGATCCTGGATGGGTCCCGGCCGCCTGCATCTGGTGCCGCACGTGAACGCGCCGGTGGCGGATTTCCCGGTCAGAAAAACCACGGCAGCGCACCATTTCGTCGCCGACCTGACGCTGCCCTATGGCCGCGTCCTCCATGACTACAATCGGCCGGAATGACCGGGCTAGCGCCGCCCATTCGGGCGGCCCGGGCGGGCTTCACAAAACTGTCACGCAGAATGCGCACATTTACCGACATTGCTGAGGGGAGAACCGAATGAGCGATCTCGCACTACCGGGCCTAATCGAGCCCGCAACCCGGAAGGGTCCCGACCTCGACCGCGGGCAACATCCGCTGACAGCCGTCATCCTCATGGGCGTCCTGGCCGCCGGCCTCCTGTTTGTGGCCTACAGCATCTATGTCGACCTCGATGCGAGCGGCGCCAAGGTAAACAGCTACGCGCCGTTCATATTGCTGTTCGTCGCGCTTTTGATCGCGCTCGGCTTCGAGTTCGTCAACGGCTTCCACGACACCGCCAACGCGGTCGCGACCGTGATCTATACCCGCTCGCTGCCCGCCAATATCGCGGTGGTTTGGTCGGGCGTCTTCAATCTGATCGGTGTGCTCCTTTCCTCCGGCGCGGTCGCCTTCGGCATCGTGTCGCTGCTGCCGGTCGAGCTGATCCTGCAGGTCGGCAGCAACGCCGGTTTCGCCATGGTGTTCGCCCTGTTGATCGCGGCGATCATCTGGAACGTCGGAACCTGGTATTTCGGCCTGCCGGCCTCGAGCTCGCACACCCTCATCGGGTCGATTATCGGGGTCGGCATCACCAATGCGCTGCTGCACGGCCGCGACGGCACCTCCGGGGTGGATTGGTCGAAGGCGACCGAGATCGGCTATGCGCTCCTGGCGTCGCCGCTGTTCGGGTTCGCGCTGGCCGCCATCCTGCTCCTGGTCCTGAAGGTCGTGGTGACCAATCCGGCGCTTTATGCCGAGCCGGTGGGCGATCAGCCGCCGCCCTGGTGGATCCGCGGCATCCTCATCCTCACCTGCACCCTGGTGAGCTTCTTCCACGGCTCCAATGACGGCCAGAAGGGCATGGGCCTGATCATGCTGATCCTGATCGGCACGGTGCCGACCGCCTATGCGCTCAACCGCGCCATGCCGCTGAGCCAGATGGAGCAGTTCCAGACCAGCTCGAAGGCGGCCGGCGACGTCATCTCGGCCAAGGCCGCCGGCTACAACGTGCTGGGCAATCCGCGGCCGGCGGTCACCAGCTACGTGGCGCAGCACAAGATCAACGAGGGCACCTATCCATCGTTGGCGGTCCTGGTGAAGGACATCGCCGAGCAGGTTACTCAATACGGCTCGATCGCCAGGATGCCGAGCGAGGTGGTCAGCAATACGCGCAACGACATGTATCTCGCGTCGGAAGCCATCCGCTTCCTGATGAAGGATAAAGAGAGCGATCTGAGCAAGGACGATGTCGCCAAGCTCAATACCTACAAGGGCTCGCTCGACAACGCGACGCGCTTCATTCCCAACTGGGTCAAGATCGCCGTCGCGATCGCGCTCGGGCTTGGCACCATGGTGGGCTGGAAGCGCATCGTGGTCACGGTCGGCGAGAAGATCGGCAAGACCCATCTCACCTATGCGCAAGGCGCCTGCGCCGAGATCACCGCCGCCGCCACCATCGCGGCCGCCGACGGCTTCGGGCTACCGGTGTCGACCACCCATGTGCTGTCGTCGGGCATCGCCGGCACCATGATGTCGAACGGATCGGGGTTGCAGCTCTCGACGATCCGTAACATCGTCATGGCCTGGGTGCTGACCCTGCCGGCCGCCATGGCGATCTCGGGCAGCCTGTATTGGATATTCTCGCAAGTGCTCTGAGCGGCGAACGGCACGCTCACAGGCCGCCCACGGCCGGTGAGCGTCGCTTGTCGGCCCCCGATCACGCGCCGGCGCCGACGGTGGGTTCGTGGGTGTCAATGATGGTGCAGAACGCAAAAGCGGGCGGGGCCGAGGGCGACGTCGCCAGGTCGCGGTTGTCCACGCCGCCTTCGGGACTGATGGCTTCGATCGAGGCCAGGATGCCGTCGACCACCGCGCCGTCCCGGCTCAGCGGCAGTAGCAAGCGCTCGAGATGGACGATGCGCCCGGCGCGATCCCGCAGGTCTGCGACGGTGTAGACCGGCTCCTGCGCCGCCACCGTCTGGTCAAAGGTCGAGAGCGCGGCGTCGCGATAGGCGGTCGGCAGGACTTCGTCAAGGAATCGGCCTTGTCCGCCGGCGGGACAGCTCGCCCCGAAATATTCCGTGACCCGCAGGCCGCCGAAGCGGATCAGATACCGGGTTGCTCCGGCGCCGCTCACCGCGTCGGTGAGCAGCAGATTGTCGGAAAGGCCGACGAGCTCCTCCCCGAGGAAGCCGTCCAAGGCCGGGAACCGGCTCGAGCCCCGCAAGCGCATCCAGGTTTTCAGCAGCCAAAGCTGATTGCGCGACCGGACGATGTCCGGCGGCGAGATCACGAACTCCACCAGCCCCACCCCCTGCCCCCGCCGGCCGCATTGGCCGGGCCGCGCGCCTACTTTCCGATCAGCTGGCGCAATGCTTCGTTGATCCGATCCTGCCAACCCGGCCCGGCTTCCTGGAAATGATCCAGCACCTCCCGATCGATGCGCAGCGAGACCAGCTCCTTGACGCCCGGCAACGCCGGCGGCGCCTTGGGCAGCGGCTCCGCCGGTTTGGTGGTGGCCGCCTTGAACGCCGCCTCGGCGGCTTGCCGCGGATCGTTCGTCCGAAATCTCCTGTCAGCCATCTGACACCTGCTTGATTGCGCCCACGATCGTGCCGGCGCCGTGATTGGACATTGCTCGCAACGCGCCAAGCCGGGCGTCGCACGCACGCGATCGGTTTGCTGCTGTGCGGACTGAAAATCTTGGGCAGACGTTGATGTGACGGCCAAGATCGCGTCACGCAATTGACGGCTGGAATGTACTTCAGGCCGCGAGCGCGCGCCAGGGGGTGGTCCAACGCCGATCACGCCCGGACAAGCCGGTCGGGGGACCGGAATGAGGGACTGAAAACCGGAGCAAAATTCCAGCCGCGCGGTGCGAAGCCCGATGTATAGTTGGGCATAGCCCGGATGGCCAAACCGGAACGGGCGCGACCTCGAGAGTCCTGTCGGGAGGAAAACGCGATGCGAAGCAAATCCGCGATGCGATGCAAGACGGCGTTGAAGACGGCGACGCTGGGACTGTTCGGCAGCATGCTTCTGGCGACGACGCTCTACGCGCAGGGCGCCGGCGGGCCGGGCACGCCCTGGCGCGGGGCGGGGCCGCAACCCTGCTACGGGCCCGACGGCGGCGTGTTCCAATGTCCGGCTGCCCCGCAGGTGCTGGCGGTCCGCGCCAGCCGATTGCTTGACACCAAGACCGGCCAGGTCGCGACCCGGCAGGTGATCCTGATCCAGGGCGAGCGCATCACCGAGGTCGGACCGGAGGCGCAGGTCAAGATTCCCGCCGGCGCGCCGGTGATCGATCTCGGCCCGGCGACGGTCCTGCCGGGACTGGTCGACGCCCATACCCACATGTTCAATTTCCCCAAACCCGGCATGTCGCGGGAGGCTTCGACCCTCATCGCCATCCATAACCTGCAGGCGGATCTGCGCGCCGGCTTCACCACCGCCCGCGACATGAGCACCCATGGCAACGGCTACGGCGACGTCGACATCCGCAATGCCATCAACGAGGGCCGCCTCGAAGGCCCGCGCTATCAGGTCTCGGGGCGCGGCATCATCTGGGGCGGCGCGACGCTGGCCTCGGCCGCCGCCAACCCGCTGACCAGCTCGGTGGTGCACTCGGTCGAGGAAGGCCGCGAGGCCGTGCGCGAGCACATCCAGCACGGCACCGACTGGATCAAGCTGTTTCCGGCCGGCGCATACTCCTTCACCGCGAGCGGCGAGGACCAATACGAGCTGACCTATCCGATGCCGGTGCTGCAGGCGATGATCGACGAGACCCATCGGCTCGGCCACAAGGCCGGCTGCCACGTCTATGGCGGCGACGGGCAGAAGAACTCCATCATCGCGGGCTGCGACACGATCGAGCACGGCTTCGGCCTCGACCAGGCGCAGGTCAACATGATGGTGCAGAAGGGGCTGTTCTACGATCCGACCGTGGTGCGCTACACCGAGCCCTATCTGGACGACAACGACGCCAAGAGCACCGGCGGCAAGTACAAGATCAGCGCCGTGTTCACCAAGGCAGTGGCGATGGCGGCCGCCACCCCGGGGATCAAGCTGATGGCCGGCAGCGGCGTCGATGGCGGCACCTTCCCGCACGGCACCCAGGCGCTCGAGTTCGAGGCCCTGGTGCGGCGCGGCGCCATCAGCCCGACCCGGGCGATCCAGTCCGGAACGCTGGTCAATGCCGAGGCGCTCGGCTGGCAGGACCGGGTCGGATCGGTCGAGAAGGGCAAGTTCGCCGATCTGGTCGCGGTCTCAGGCGACCCGCTGGCGGACATCAGCGAGTTGCAGCGGGTCAAGTTCGTGATGAAGGGCGGCAAGGTGATCCGCAACGACCTCGGCGCGACCACGGCGGCGGCGCGCTAAGACACCGCAAGCGCTCCCGGACCAAGGCGCCGCCCCTCGCCGGGTGGCGCCTTCTTTCATCGGCGCGTTGCGGCCGGCTCGGCCGCCCGGAGGCCTCTGCATGACGCTGGAAACTTTCGATTTCGCGCCGCTGCTGCGGCCCGGCTTGCCGCCGCCGGCCGCCAAATGGACCGGCCTTGCCAAATACAGCTTCATCGGCGGCAACAACGATGCCGAGCAGCTGCCGCTCGAGGGGTTGGTTGCGGCCGCCACCGCGGTGCTGCGGCGCGAGGGCACGACGCTCGCCACCTATGGTCTGGCAAGCGGTCCGCTCGGCTACCGGCCGTTGCGCGAGTTCCTGGTGGGCAAGCTCGAGCGCGACGCCGGCATCTCCTGCAACGCCGACCAGATCCTGATCACCTCCGGCTCGCTGCAGGCTCTCGACCTGGTCAACGGCGTGCTGCTGGCGCCGGGCGACACGGTGCTGATCGAGCAGGAGACCTACCAGGGCGCCCTCACCCGGCTCGCGCGGCTGGGCGTGACCGCGGTCGGCATCCCGCTCGACCGCGAGGGCATGCGGGTCGACGCCGTCGCGGCCACCCTCGACCAGCTCGAGAGCCGCAACGTCCGGCCCAAATACATCTACACCATCCCGACCGTGCAGAATCCGACCAGCACCATCATGGGCGAGGAACGCCGGGCCCAGCTGTTGCGGCTGGCGCAAGCCCACGGGGTGCCGATCTTCGAGGACGATTGCTACGCCGATCTGATCTGGGACGGCAGCCGCCCGCCGGCGCTTCACGCCATGAGCCGGCATGGCGGCGTCATCCATGTCGGCTCGTTCTCCAAATCGATCGCCCCGGCGCTGCGGGTCGGCTACATCGTGGCCGAAGAGGCGATGATCGCCCGCATCCTATCGCTCAAGACCGACGCCGGTTCGGGCGCGCTCGAGCAGATGGTGCTCGCGGAATATTGCGCGGCGCATTTCACCGCGCATGTGCCGCGGCTGCGGCGCGGCCTGCGCGCCAAGCTCGAGACTCTGATGGAATCGCTCGCCGAGCAATTCGGCACCACCGCGGAATTCGACGATCCGCCGGGCGGCATCTTCCTGTGGATCAAGCTGCCTGATGCGGTCGATACGCTCAAGCTCGCTTCGGCCGCGCTCGCGGCCGGCGTCGCCATCAATCCGGGCCCCGAATGGTCGACCGACAAGGCCTACGCCAGGTGCCGCCTGCGCCTGTGCTTCGCCAGCCCGTCCGCGGAGGAGATCCGCCAAGGCGTCGCTACGCTCGCGGAGGTGTGCCGGCGGGAATTCGGGGTGCCGACGCGGAGCGGGAACGTGGAGCAGTCACAAACAAGCTGAGGAATGCTCGTCAGGGACGCACTGAATTTCACTCCTTCTCCCATCCAAAGTCGGATTTATCCGACTTTGGACATCAATGGTGGCGAAGTCGGATATATCCGACTTCGCGCGGGGAGAAGGTGGGATGAGGGGCTCGGGCGGTGCGATATGGAAACATCGTAACCCCCTCTCCCCTTCGGGGCGAGGGAGTGAAGCGTTGTGCGCACCTCACTCGGCTCGGCAGCATATGCACATGCCCCCGCGCATGGCGCGAGGGCACGCTTCCCGCAACGCCATCAAGGCGTGGCGATGCCGAGGTCGTTCTTGGCGATCAGGCCGCCCTTCATCACGAACTTGACCCGCTCCATCTCGTTGGGGTCGACCAGCGGATTGCCGCTGACCGCGATCAGGTCGGCGAACTTGCCCTTCTCGAGGCTGCCGATCTCGTTCTCCCAGCCGTAGTTGAGCATGCGGGCGGCCGGCAGATAGGCCATCTGCAAAGCCTGCGCCGGGCTCATGCCCCATTTCACGAAATAGGCGAACTGGTTGCCCTGCTTGCCGTGCGGGATCGATGGCGAGGTCGAGCCGCTGCCGAACGCCATGGTGACGCCGGCGGCGAGCGCCCGCCGGAATGCCTGCTCCATCAGCTTGAGCCGCGAGTTCTTGCCGTTGGTCTCCTTCAGGTCGGGCTTCTCCAGCGCGATCAGGTCGTCGATGGTGGGAACGAAAGTCTCCTTCTTGGCCAGCAGGATCTTGATGCCGGCCTCGTCGAGCTCGAGCAGATGATTGGGCGCGTCGACCCCGGCATTGAGGCAGCTGAACATGCCCTCGCCCCCGTAGGTGTGGCACGCCACCTTGAGCCCGAGGCGATGCGCCTCCTCGGTGATCGCCGCGACCTCGTCGGGGGCCAGCGAGGGGCTGTTCACCAGCGTCGCATCGGGCTTCCACATGTGCATCTGCCCGACGAAATCCTGGGTGGTGTAGATCTTGATGAAGTCCACCCCGTGCAGCTTGGCCTCACGCACCGCGGCGCGCGCCAGTTGCGGGGAGTTGACGTTCTTGTCCTCGGTGAAGCCTTCCTGGAAACGGATCTGCGTGTCCGGATAATAGTTGGTGGCGCGCTGATTGAGCGATTGGCCGACCACCTGCATGCGCGGTCCCATTACGTAGCCGGACTTTATCGAGTCGCGCAGGTCGACGGTGTTGTAGCCGCCGCGCGAATCCATATCCATCACGGTGGTGAAGCCGGCATAAAGGTCGGTCTGTGCGTTGGCGAGCGCGGTCAGGGTGCGTTGCGCCGCCGAGGCGCCGCCGGTGTTCACATGCACGTGGGTGTCGATCATGCCGGGCATCACCGTCACGGCGCTCAGATCGATCACCTTGGCGCCCGCCGGGATCGCGAGGTTGGCGCCGACATCGGTGACCTTGTCGCCCTTGATCAGCACCACCTGGTTGCTCAGCATCTCGCCCAGCTTGGAATCGAACAGGTGTCCGGCCTTGACCGCGATGACCTGATCGGGCGGCGCGATGATGTGCGGCGACTGCGCCAAAGCCGGCGTGGCGGCGGCGGTCGACATCACGGCGAGCGACGCGAGCGCCAGTTTCTGGTGTCTCTGCATGAAATCCTCCCTTTGGTGAGCCTGCGCTTATTGCGCACTTGGGTGGAGCCTACACGAATGTGGCCGGCTTGAGGAGGGTACGTCGAGGACGTTCGAGTCGGAGCGTCGATGCGACCCCTGAGGCGGTCCTTGCGGGTAGGGACGACAAAAAAATCGTGTGCGCGCTATTGCGGTGGACACGGCCCCGCATAAGGCGCGACCGCCGCGCTGGCGCCGCCCGGAGCGGCCTTGCAGATCTGAACCTGCTCCTTGGTGACCTGCCGCGACAGCGTGTAGGAGCGCATGCTGTAAATTCCGATCTCGTTATAATAGTTGCAGAACGGCAGCAGCGTCGTGGTGCGATCGATGAACCACCCTCCCGGCGCGCCGGACTGGTACGGAGCGCCGTCCACCTTGCCGACCGTCTCGAGCGAGGGCACCACCGACCAGCCCGCATCCGACACCGGATCGACCGGATCGCACTTGAAGCTCGGCTGGGCGAGCGCCGCCGCGCCGGGCGCCGTCGGCGCAAAGCTCGCGGCGAGCGCGCAGGCTAGAACCGCAGATGATCGGTGGAGCATGACACGCCTCGTGAACTGAAGGCCCGGATCGCGCGCTTCCGGCGATTTGCGCATGCTGTCTTGACCTCGCGGCCCGCAAAGTCAAGGATCGCCCCGACAGAACCGAGGCTTCGGGAGGAGCAGCAGATGGGCAAGAACGCAGACGATCGCGGCGGCCACAAGGGCAAGGAATCGGTCAGCCGGCGCGCCTTCCTGTCGAAGGGCGCGGCCGGCGTCGGGGCCGCGGCGCTGGTCGGGGCGGGCGCCAAGGAGGCCACGGCTCAAGCCGTAAAATGGGACCTGTCGGCCGACGTGGTCATCATCGGGGCCGGCGTCTCCGGTCTCGCCGCCGCCATCACGGCGCGCGACAGCGGCGCCTCCGTCATCAGCGTGGACGAGAATTTCGACATCGGCGGCCGCGGCATGCTGAGCGGCGGACGCGTCCATCTGGGCGGCGGCCACGCCTTGCAGCAGAAGGCCGGCATCAAGGACACCGCGGACCAGATTTTCAAGGACTGGATCCGGCACGACGCCGCGGTCGCGCGCTACAGCGACCGCGATCTGGTGCGGGTGTTTGCCGACGAGAACCTGCCGACCTTCAACTTCCTGATCGAGAACGGCGTCGAGTTCATCGAGAAGCCGATCGGTCCGGAAGCCGCTTCCACGGTGCCGCGAACCTTCGTCACCGTCGAATGGCAGAAGCAGGACGAGATCTACGCGCCGGGCGGCGACCGCAACGGCTCCGGCCTGGTGCGGCGGCTGGAGCAGAGCGCGCGCCGGAAGGGCGTGCAGATATTGCTGCGCCACGAGATGAAGAGCATCGTGCGCGAGCATGCCAATTCCGGAAAAGTGCTCGGGATCGCGGTCGCGCATCCGGGCGGCACCCTCAACATCGAGGCCCGGAAGGGCGTCATCATCGCGACCGGCGGCCACACCGGCAACGTCAATTTCCGCCGCACCTTCGATCCGCGCCTGACCGAGGAATACCAGCAGGCCTGCCTGCCCTATGTGTTCCAGGGCGCCAAGGGCGAGCTCGCCGCCATGGAGATCGGCGCCTCGCTGTGGGCGACCGCCAACCAGACCAGCGAGTCCGGCGCCGCCATCACCAAGACGCGCCACATCGGCTGCCGTTGGGGCTACAGCTCGCTGGTGTTCCAGCCTGAGAGCAAGCTGTTCCCGCTCGCCAAAGCGACCGGCCTCACGGTCAGCGACTGGCAGAACATGATCTTCGTGAAGCAGAACGGCCAGCGGTTCTGGAACGAGGTCGACGGCTCGTATCGCTTCTTCGCGGCCGCCATGGCGTACGACGGCAGCAGCGCCAAGCTCAACGGCGGCGGCCCGATCTGGGCGATCTTCGACGCCGACGCGGTAGCGCGGGAGAAATGGGACCCCAAGCCCCCGCATGTGGATCCGGACGGCTACTTCGCCACCGCCGATACGATCGCCGAGCTGGCGCCCAAGATCAGGAATCAGCATCAGAAGCAGCCCATGTCGGGCGCCGTCCTGGAGGCGACCGTCAACCGCTACAATTCGTTCGTCGCGTCGGGCACCGACACCGATTTCAAGAAACCAACCCCGATGTACAAGATCGAGAAGCCGCCGTTCTACGCCGCCTGGTCGACCCCCATCCTGCACGACACCCTCACCGGCCTGCGATCGAACACCAACGGCGAGGTGATCGATATTCGCGGTCAGGTCATCCCGGGGCTTTACTGCTCGGGCGAGTCGCAAGGCGGATTTGCCCAGCATGGGCTCGCCCGCTGCCTGGTATTCGGCCGCGTCGCCGGCCGCAACGCCGCCAAGGGAGCCGCATGACCACAGCGACCGGCGAATCGACGTCATGACCAAGGATATGAAGACCCATTCCGCCAATCTCGAGCTGAGCGAGCCGGCCCCTGCAGAGCTCGCGGTCGGCAGCGACTTCGTGTTGCAGGTCAACGTCTCGTGCCCGGCGGGCTGCGACCTTGGCACCATGCCGCTCGCGGTCACCGGCCCCGATGGTCAGTTGACGACCTTCGAGCCCGCCTCCGACCAGGAACGTTCCCCCGGGGAAGTCGCGCCGCGAGCGATTGCTCTCAAGGCTCCCCAGCAGGTGGGCGAGCATGTCTGGGTCGTCCGGTTCTTGCCGCAGGAGGGTGCGGGCGTCCGGCATGAGGAATGCACGCTGCCGGTCCACGTCACGGCCGTGCCCCATGCCACCAGTCTGGCGGTATGGGCGGTGCCCTCGCCGGTGGTGATGGGCGAGAAGTTCAGCGTCAAGGTCGGGGCCAAGTCCGCGGCCGCTTGCGACCTCAAGGGCAAGCAGATCGCGATCAGCAACCAGGCCGGCGCCGTGGTCGCGCAAGGAAGCCTCGGGGACTCGCCCTGGCCGGGGACCAGCGCGCTCTATTGGACCGAGGTGGAGGTGACGGCGCCGGACCAGGAAGGGATGTTCTGGTGCGCGGTGAATTTTGCCGCCGCCGACGTCGAGACCCCGCACGATGGCGCATCATCGAAATTCAGCGTTGCGATCGTGCGGCCGCCCGAGCACCGGCTGACGGTCGAGGTGCTGGAGAAGGACACCAAGGCCCCGATCGAGGACGCCCAGGTGCGGCTCGGCGCCTACCGGGCCGCCACCGATCCATCGGGTCGCGCGGAGGTCGCAATGCCCAAGGGCACCTATGACCTCACGGTCTGGAAGGTCGGCTACGATGCGCCGAGCCAGATCGTGGACCTCCATGACGATGTCAGCATCCAGATCGAGGCCGAGATCGTCCTGCCGGAAAATCCGGACGCAGCCTGGCTGATGTGAGGGCGCTGGACGTTGATCCGGCACGGCTTCGACGTCAGTTCGATCACGCCCCAGGCGCGCGACCCGACACGTTCCGCGCGTATGGGAGGGTGTCGAAAATCGCAGATCATGCATCGTTTTCGCGATGCTAAGAGGGCTGCGGGGACGGCGTTCATTCTGCGAGATACTTCTATGACCAATGCCGATCGTCACGGCGACGAATATCCGCCCAGCCGCCCCGGCCCCAAGACCCTGCTCGGCGCTCTGGTGGTGATCCTGGCCGGCCTTGCCATCGCCTTCTGGCCCCAGATCCTCGGAGCCATGGGCATCCATGTGGCGCCTCCGGGGGCAGGCGGCTAAACTGTCCTCAACCGGCCTTCAACGCCGGCGGGGAGGACATCATGAAAAAGCGGCTACTCGGCGTGGCAGCGGTCGTGCTGCTGGTGAACGGAGCCTGCATGGCGGACGAGCTCAAGGTGCTGAGCGCCGGCGCCATGCAGCGCGGCCTGGTCACCGTCGCCGCCAAGTTCAAGGAGCACTCCGGCACCCAGGTCCAGATCCGCTATGCCACCGCGCCGGAGCTGCGCAAGATCCTGGGCGAGAACGGCGCGGCCGCCGACGTGATCCTGGCTCCCAATCCGACCTTGAAGGAGCTCTCCGGCAAGATCGTCGCCGACACCCAGAAGGAGATCGGCGGCGTCGGATCGGCGGTCCTGGCCCGCCCCGATGCGCCCTCGCCCGACGTCTCGACCTTGGCCGCCTTCAAGCGTTCGGTCCTGGAGGCGGATGCGATCGTCTACAATCGCGCGTCGAGCGGCGTCTATATCGAATCCCTGCTCAAGAAGATCGGCATCTATGATCAGGTGCAGTCCAAGATCGTCCAGGTCGACGACGGCGAAGCGGTCGCCACCCGGGTCAAGACCGGCCACGGCAGGGAATTCGGATTCGGCGGCTACACCGACGTGCTGCACAACCAGGACCAGGGCGGCGTGAAGCTGGTCGGGCCGATCCCGGAGGAGGTGCAGAACTACACCATGTACTCCTCCGCCCTGGTCGCGGCCGCGCCCAGCCCGGCGCCGGCGCGGGCGTTCCTCACCTATCTGGAAACCCCCGAGTCGCAGGCAATCTTCGCCGCCAGCGGCGTGGTGGCGAAGAAGAAGTAAAACAAAGATTGTGTACTTTCCCCGGACGCGGTGCAGCACGAAACGAAGTGGAGTGATGCGCCGCTGATCCGGGGTCGTTCGACACTCCGAGACTGTAACGATCCCGGCTCTGCGGTGCACCGCTTCGCGCTGCACCGCGTCCGGGAAAAGTAGAAAACCCGAGCTACCCCGCCGTCTGCTCCAGGATGTCGAAGCCTACATTGCGGTCGACCAGGTAGATCAGGCCGCGGTCGTCGAGCGTCACGTCGTTGCTCTGGGGCGCCGGGCGGCCGCCGGCGGGCTCGGGAATGAACCAGCCCACTTCCCGGGGCGAGAGCGGGTCGGCCACGTCGATGATGCGCAAGCCGCCGCTGAACCAGGTGGCATAGACCAGCGTGCCCTGGGTGCGCTCGGCGAACTGATGGGCGCCGAAGCGGGCGCCGGGGGTGCGGCTGAACGGCGAGTCGAGATCGCTCACCTGGAATTGCGCCAGCGGCTTGATGGCGGCCGGCGAGGTCACGTCGAAGGTGAGAATGCAGGCATGCGCCCGTCCGCGCCGTGCCGCCTCCTCGCTCGCGCTCTGGGCCTGGTCCTCCTCGTCGATGGAAAGCGCGATGCGACGCCCGTCGAGCCGCATCGGCACCGGCCGCACCGTATGGGTCGGCTCCGGAAACAGCGGATGATAATTGTAGGTGCCGACGGTTTTCGGCTTGGCCAGCTCGGAGACGTCCACGATCGAGAAGCCGCCGTGCCAGCAGCTCGCCCACATCTCGTCGCCGTAGCGCAGCGCATGGTGCAGCCGGTGCTGGCGGCCCGGCCAGCTCGGCGTCTCGCCGCCCGCGATGTGCTGCCCGGGCATCCACCAGCGCGAGACCTCGGCAGGGCGCTGTGGGTCGCGGATGTCGTAGATCACCAGGATGTTGCCGACATACCCCTCCATCTCGGTCGAGATGTAGGCGTGGTGCTCGTCCATGTCGAAGCGGTGCACCCCGATGCCGCCGGTGCGGTGATGCACGATCTCCTTGGGATTCGCCGGCTTCGACACGTCGTAGATCTTGAATCCGCCGTTGTGATAGCCGCGCTTGGCCGCCGCCTCGATCTCGCCGATGGCGTCCTCGGTCACGCTCAGCTTCTGCGCCAGCTCGGCGCGAGTCGGCTCCCGCCCGAGCGCCGAGGCGAGCTGCGCCCGCACCCGCGGCAGCTCGTCGGCGCGCCGCCCGATCGCGGTCGGGTTGCGCTCGTGATTGACGATCATGATGTCGCCCGCGACCCGCGCCTTGTGGCTGTGCGAGGTGGTGTCGGCGAGCGTGATGGTGGCCACAGTGCGCGGATTGGCGGGATCCGACACGTCGAGAATCGTGGTGCCGAGATTGGCGCGGTTGGGGATGTGGCCCACATAGGCGTAACGGCCCGCGACCGTCACCTGGCCGGCGCCGGCGAGATCGAGATGGCCGACCCGGCGCACATTGCGGGCCATCGCCCCGTTGCTGACTGAACTCACCTTGCGATCCTTTCATCTGCGCCGAAGCCGTAGAGCTCCACCGGGTTCTCCACCAGGATGCGGGTACGGGTTTTCGCGTCCGGAATCCAGCGCGCCAGGAGGTCGCACAGCGCGCCGTCATTGGGCATCGGTTTCTTCATCATCACATGCGGCCAGTCGCTGCCCCAGATGAGACGCCCCGGAGCGGCGCGCGCGAGCGCCGCGGCCGCCGCATCCACGTCGTCATAGGGCAGATCGGGCGCGCCGGAAATCCGGTAGGGGCCGGTCAGCTTGACCCAGCAGCGGCCGCCGGCGAGCAGCGACAGCAGGTTCGCGAAAGCGGGCGACCTGGTCCAGTCGCGCGCGCCGGCGCGCGGATAGCCCAGATGGGCGAGCACGATCGGCACGCCCAGACCCGCGACCGCGCTGGCGAAGCCCGTGGCCTCGTCGAGATTGACCAGGAACTCGATGTGCCAGCCGAACGGCGCGATGCGCTCCGCGAGCGCGCGCACCAGCTCGAGCGGCACCGCGTTGCGCCCTTCCCGGCGGTCCACCAGGTTGAGCCGCACGCCGCGAATGCCGGCCTGATGCAGCGCCTCGACCTCGCCGGCCGCGATGGTGGGCTCGACCACCGCGACGCCGCGAAATCCCGGCCCCGCCGCCCGCAACGCCGCCAGCATGGCGCGGTTGTCGGTGCCGTAGACGCTGGGCTGGATCAGCACGGCACGATCGACCCCCAGCACCCCCAGCAGATGCCGATAGGATTCGATGGTTGCGTCCGGCGGCGTGTAGATGCGCTCCGCGGCGTACGGAAATGCCGACGCCGGCCCGCAAATATGGGCATGGCAATCGCAGGCGCCGGGCGGCAACGCCGCGGCGGGCGCACGCGGCTGCGCATCCGCAGCCAAGCACAAGGGTGCATGCGAAAGATCTGTTGCGGCCATTTTAATCGAGGGTCGCCCCGGAGGCCTTCACCACCGCGGTCCATTTGGGGATTTCGGCGGTGATGTATTTGGCGAACTCCTCGGGCGTGCTGCTGGCGATATCGACCCCCAACTCGGTCAATGTCTTGGCCAGCCCCGGGTCGTGCAGTGCCTGCACGGTCGCGTCGTGCAGCGCCGCGATCACGGCCGGAGGAGTCGCGGCCGGCGCCACCAAGCCGTGCCAGGTGGTGGCCTCGAAGCCGGGCAAGCCTTGCTCGGCGACCGTCGGCAGATCGGGCATGAAGGCGCTGCGCTCAAGCGTGGTCACCGCCAGCGGCCGCACCACGCCGGCCTTGATGAATCCGGCGACCGAAGCCGCAGTCGCAAACATCATCTGCACCTGGCCCGCGATCACGTCTTGCAGCGCCGGGGCCGCGCCCTTGTACGCCACGTGCACGATATCGACATTGGCCTGCGCGTTGAACAAGGCGCCGGCCAGATGCGCCGCGGTGCCGATCCCGGACGACGCGTAGTTCAGCTGACCGGGCTTCGACTTGGCGAGCGCGATCAGCTCGGCCATGGAATGGACCGGAAGCTTGGGGTTCACCACCAGGATATTGGCCTGGTTGCCCACCAGGCTGATGGGCTTGAAATCCTTCTCCGGGTCGTAGGGCAGCTTCTTATAGAGGCTCGCATTGGTGGCCAGGATGCTGTTGTTGCCCATCAGCAGCGTGTAGCCGTCGGGCGCTGCGGTCGCCACCGCCTCGGCCCCGATATTGCCGCCGGCGCCCGGGCGGTTGACGATGATGAACGGCTGCTTGAGCAATTCCTCGAGCTTGCGTCCCACCACGCGGGCCAGCACATCGCTCGGGCCCGCCGGCGTGAACGCCACCACCAGGGTGACGGGCCGGTTCGGATAGGTCTGAGCCTGGGCAGCCGCGAACCCCAGCGACAATAGCGCCAGCCCGGCGAGGATTGTTCGGTGCATGATTTTCTCTACAGTGCGAGCGGGTGTATCGGGAATGGATCGCGTTGGCTCAGAGTAGCGCATGAACCGCTGCAAAGGAATTGCCCTCTCCCTATCGCTGCCGCTCGCCTTTATCTGCGGCAGCGGCGGCGCTTGGTCGCAGGAGCAGACGGTGCGGATCGGGATGGTGCGGGCGCTGTCGTCGACCGCCACCATGATCGCGATCGAGAAGGGCTACTTCAAGGACTACGGCATCAAGGTGGTGATCGAGGATCTGGATTCCTCCATCGATGCGCTCGCCGTGGTGGCGCAGAACCGGCTGCAGGTGGTCGAGGGCGGCATCTCGGCGGCCTATTTCAACGCCATCGAGAAGAACCTGCCGGTCACCATCGCGATCGACCGGGTGAGCACGCCGCTCAACCACCGGCTGATCGTGCGCGCCGACCTCAAGGACAAGATCCGGGACATCGCCCAGCTCAAGGGCCGACCGCTCGCCAGCAACTCGCGCGGCGCCATCACCAATTACGAGATCGGCAAGATTTTCGCCAAGGCCGGGCTCGCTTTCAAGGATGCCGATATCCGGTTCATTCCCTTCACCCAGATGAACGTGGCCTTCGCCAACAAGGCGGTCGACGCCGCCTTCATGATCCAGCCGTTCGCCTCGCAGGTGGTCGACCAGGGCCTGGGCGTGGCCTTCGCGGATCCGGACGAGTTCATCACCCCCGGCCCCATGACTATCGCGGTCAGCTTCGTCAACACCGATTGGAGCGCCAAGAACCCGGAACTGGCGAGGAATTTCTTTCTCGCCGCCATGCGGGGCGCGCGCGACTATTGCCAGGCCTATCATGGTGGCCCCAACCGCAACGAGGTGATCGACATCGCGATCCGCACCGGGGTCGAGCCGCGGCGCGAGATGATCGACAAATATCCCTGGGCGGCCCGCAGCCCGGACGGCCGCATCAATGTCGAGAGCATGCTCGATATCCAAAGCTTCTTCGTGCACGAGGGCCTTTCGCTCAAGGAATTCCCGGCCGCGCGGCTGGTGACCAATACCTACAGCGATTACGCGGTCGCCAAGCTCGGGCCCTTCGTGCTGGCAGAATCCAGCCAGCCAGCTCGCGGGTTGCCGGTAATGGACGTGCAGCGGCGCGGCGCGGCGATCGAGATTGTGGGCCTGCGCAAGGAATATGGTCGCGCCGCCGGCGCCGTGGTGGCGCTCGCCGACATCGATCTCAACGTGGCGCCCGGCGAGTTCGTGTGCATCGTGGGTCCGAGCGGCTGCGGCAAGTCGACCTTGCTGCGCATCCTGGCCGGGCTCGACCGGCAGAGCGGCGGCACCGTCAAGGTCGCGGCACAAGGCTGGGCGGTCGAGAACGCCATGGTGTTCCAGGAGAGCGGACTGTTTCCCTGGATGAACGTCGAGACCAATGTGGGCTTCGGCCTGATGACCCGCGGCGTCCCGGCCGCCGAGGCGGCTCCCCGCGTCGAGGCCGCCCTCAAGCTGGTCGGTCTCACCAAATTCCGCCGGCATTATCCGCATCAGCTCTCCGGCGGCATGCGACAGCGCAGCGCCATTGCCCGCGCCTTCGTGACCGATCCCGCCATGCTGTTGATGGACGAGCCGTTCGCCGCGCTCGATGCCCAGAACCGGGTGATCCTGCAGGCCGAGCTGGTGCGGCTGTGGGAGGAGACCCGCAAGACCGTGATCTACGTCACCCACTCGATCGAGGAAGCGCTGTCGCTCGGCGACAGAACCGTGGTGATGACCGCGCAGCCCGGCCGCATCAAGCAGATCATCGACGTGCCGTTCCCGCATCCGCGCAACCTGATGACGCTGTCGGCCTCGCCGGAATTCGGCCGGCTCAAGCTCGACATCTGGCGCGTGCTGGAGGACGAGGTCAACCGCGCCCGCGCGGAGATGGAAAAATGAGGGTAGCCACAAGTTCCGCCGTGTCAGGCTCCGCGAAGGCGGGGCACCTAATAGTCGCAAACGCCGGTTTTCTATCGAAGCCTTTCGGATTACTGGGTCGTCCGCCTTCGCGGACGATGACATCGGAAATTCATCAGGTCATCACCACGGCCCGAAGACAGTGAAACCCATGTCAGACAAATCGATCGAGCGGCTGCTCTACCTCGTCTCCCCGCTCGGGCTGCTCGCGGCCTGGCAACTGGCGCTCATGGCGGGCTTCGGCGACCGCCGCTTCATTCCGGCGCCGAGCGACATCGCGGTGCGCTTCGTCCAGATGGTCGCCAGCGGCGAGCTCGCGTTGCATACCGCCGTCACGCTGTGGCGGATCGCGGCCGGCTACGTGATCGGCGCCGTCCCGGCGGTCGCGATCGGGTTGCTGATGGCCATGTTCCGCCCGGTGCGCCTGTTTTTCGATCCGCTGATCGCGGCGTTGTTCCCGATCCCCAAGGTAGCGCTGATGCCGCTCCTCCTGCTCGCTTTCGGCTTCGGGGATGCCTCCAAGATCGCCCTGGTGGCGATCGCGGTGTTCTTTCCGGTGATCGTGAACACTTATGTGGGAGCCGCCAATATCGACAAGATCTACTGGGACGTGGCCAGGAACTACGGCGCCAGCCAGACCGTGCTGTTCACCCGCGTCGTGTTCTTCGGCGCGCTGCCGATGATCTTCGCCGGCCTGCGCATCGCGCTCGCGGTCTCGTTCATCGTGCTGGTAGCGGCCGAGTTCGTCGCCACCAAGGCCGGCATCGGCTATTTGATCTGGAATTCGTGGGAGCTCTTGCAGGTCGACATCATGTTCGTCGGCATCGTGACGGTCGGGATACTGGGGCTGATCACCTCGGCGCTGTTTCAGGAGATCGAGCGCAAGGTGATTCCATGGAAGGGGGAGTGAGGACGATCGTTTCGCGTCGTCGCCTTCTACTGCCGATGCCACAGGGCCGGGCCATCCGCACCCGTGATCTCGACGCTGCGGGCATCGACGGCACGGTAGGTGCCGACATTGGATTGACCGGTCATGGCCGAGGTCTTGCGCCATTGCTGGTCGGCGATCGCGCAGTTGCCGGCGTCTTCGGTCCGCCCCTGATAGCGGTAGGTGCCGTCAGGATTGTTCTCGATCGTCAGCGTCCATGTCACGCCGCCCAGGACGATGGTGGCGCGCCAAGTTCCGAGCATGATCGGATTCGCTTGATTGACCGGAGCGGACGGCTGCGTTGGCCTAAATGTTGCGGTTCCGGTGGCGCTCGTCACCTCGATCGCGGCAGTGCCGGCTGCGCGGTAGGTGCCGGTGCGCACGCGCCCGGTCTTGCCGCCGACCGTCCGGTACCGGCCATTGGCGGCCTGGTAGCGGCCATACTCCTCCTGAGTGGTGACCGACTGATAGGCTCCGTCGGCGGAAATCGAATAGACGTATTGCCAATCGTAGTCGTCATTCGTGCTGTCGCGCACGAAGGTCCCGACCAGAAGCGGATCTACAACAACTTTAGTTTGAGCGGCAGACGGCACGGGCGGTTGTGGAGATGAGACCGGCGCCGATGGCGGCGCTTGCGTGACGCCCAACCGCCAGATCTCGACGCCCGCCACGGCAGCGACGAGGCAAGCGATCGCCATCATGGCCGGGATGCGACAATTCGCGGAGCCCGATGGCGCCGCAGGCAACGAAGCGCCGCCCGATCCGGTGCCGAGCCGCGGGGGCGTGGGGTCGATTTGAAGAAGGGTCTTCACGGACTCCGCCAGCCGTCGCAGATGGGCTTCCAGGGGCGGCGTCAACGCGTCGAGCCAGTGGACCGTTCCGATGAAATATTCGAGCGAATGAGTCGGCCTGATGTCCTGGATTCGAAACGGGATGACGGGTATCCCCTTGCTCACGGCACGTTCGACCTCTCTGCAAATCTGCGGCAACTCGTTGGCGTTCGCCGAAAAGATCAAAATCAAGGCGCGGCAATGATCGATGGCGAGGACGATGGCCTCGCCCCACTCCACACCCGGTACAATGTCGCGAGGCGCAATCCAGCAACGAATCCCTGAAGCCTCGAGGGCCGCGCAGGTGGCGTCGGCCGTCGCTTTATCAAGGGTCGAGTAGCTGATGAATGCGTCGTAAGGCATTGGCTCGAAGATGAGATACGCCCCGCCAAGCGTCAAGAACGAAACAATTCAAGCGATTTGACGTTTGCCGCCGCCCTCACCTCCCCGCCGCATAGCCCTGCATCCCGCGCGGATTGGCGGCGGCGCGGCGGCGGCGGCCGTCGCGTGATGCCGCGGTGAGGCGACCCTCGGTCCAGTCGGCGTCGACCTCGACGATGTGGCCGCGGCGCTCCAGCTCCTTCACCGTCTCCTTCGGCATGCGGCCTTCCACCACCAGCACGCCGGGGCGCGCCTCGCGCGGCCAGAACGAGGAAGGGAAATGCTCGGAATGCCAGGCCGGCGCGTCGATCGCCTGCTGCAGGTTCATGCCGGCGTGGGCGTGGCGCAGCAGGAGCTGCGTGGTCCACTGGTCCTGCTGGTCGCCGCCGGGCGTGCCCCAGGCCAGGTAAGGCTCGCCGTCGCGCAGCGCCATGGTGGGGGTGAGCGTGGTGCGCGGGCGCTTGCCAGGCGCAAGCGCGGCCGGATGGCCGTCCTCGAGCCAGAACATCTGGGCCCGGGTGCCGAGGCAAAAGCCGAGCTCGGGGATCACCGGCGAGGATTGCAGCCAGCCGCCCGAGGGCGTCGCCGACACCATGTTGCCGGCCCGGTCCACGATGTCGAAATGCACCGTGTCGCCGCGCACCACGCCGGAATTGGTGATCGCGGCGCCGGCCGGCAGGCCTGATTTCTCGTCGTGGGTCCAGGGCTCTTGGGTTCGAGACGCGCGGCCCACGGTCGGCTCGCCGGCGCCGGCACCGCCGGTCACGCTGCCATGCGCCCGCATGCCGAGCGACTTGCCGAAGCCGGCGACAGTACCGGGACGCAATTCGAGCGAGGCCCGCGCGCCGATGAGCTTGCGGCGCGCGGCGTTGTAGTCGTCCGAAAGCAGGATATCCATCGGCACGTCGACGAATTTCGGATCGCCGTAGAAAGTCTCGCGGTCCGCATAGGCGAGCTTGCTGCATTCGACCAGCGTGTGGATAAAATCCGCGCTGGTCGGATCGGCATCGGTAAGGTCGAAGCCCTTGAGCAGCGCCAATTGCTGCAGCATCACCGGGCCCTGGTTCCAGGGACCGGCCTTGCAGACCGTGTAGCGCCCATAATCGTAGGTGAGCGGCGCCTCGACCGGCGGCTGCCAGGCCGCCATGTCGGCGCCGGTCAAGACGCCGCGATGGGGCGTGCCGCTGGTGTCCATCACATCTTGCGTGCGGCAGAAGCGGTCGATGGCATCCGCCACGAAACCTCGCGACCAGGCGCGGCGCGCCGCATCGATCTGACGCTCGCGGCTGCCGCCCGCACTCTCCGCCTCGCGCACGATCCGCCGGTAGGTTTCGGCGTGGCCCCGGTTGGTGAAGAGGGTGCCGGGCTCCGGCACCCGGCCGCCCGGCAGATAGACCGCGGCCGAGGTTGGCCAATGCTGGCGGAACAATTCTTCGACGCTGGCGATGGTGGCGCTGGCGCGCTCGACCAGCGGATGGCCTTCGATCGCGTAGCCGAGCGCGGGAGCGAGCACGTCGGCAAGCGACATGGTGCCGTAATCGCGCAACAGCAGCATCCAGGTCTCGAAAGTGCCGGGCACGCAGGCGGCGAGGAGGCCGGTGCCGGGCACCAGATCGAGGCCGAGCCCCCTATAATGCGCCATGCTGGCGCCGGCCGGCGCCACGCCCTGGCCGCAGATCACCTCGACCTTGTGCCTGCTGGTGTCGTGCACGATCACCGTGACGTCGCCGCCCGGACCGTTGAGATGCGGCTCGGTCACCTGCAGCGTGAAGGCGGTCGCGACGGCAGCATCAAAGGCGTTGCCGCCGCGCTCCAGCGTACCCATGCCGACCGCGGTGGCGATCCAATGGGTGGAGGCGACCACCCCGAAAGTACCGTCGATCTCGGGGCGGGTGGTGAACGGATCGGGATTGATGTTTTTCATGGGGCGACTGTAGCCCGGATGGCGCCAAGCGCAATCCGGGTGGGGTGGTGCCTCTTGGCCTCCTGCCACGATTGCGATATCGGCTGGCCGGCGGGGATTGTCCCGGATGCGGTGCAGCGCGCAGCTCTTGTTTGCGGAGCGGTGCACCGCTGGTCCGGGACCGTTCGAAATTCCAGCGTCTGGAACGGTCCCGGGTCTGCAGCGCACCACTGAAGAAGTGCTGCGCTGCGCCCGGGACAAGAGCGCAGCGGGTGAAGAATGTCAGGCCTCACCAGAGAGCAACGGGTCGCCGGCGTCGGTGCCCTCCTTTGCCCCGCCAACATCGCCATCGTGGGGGCGAGCGACCGCGCCGGCAGCTGGTCGGGCGGGGTATGGCGTGCGCTGCAGCGTTCCGGATTTGCCGGCAAGGTCTATCCGGTCAATCCGCGCAACGCGACCGTATGGGGCGGCGAGGCCTGCTTTCCCTCGCTGCGCGAGCTGCCGGAGCCGCCCGATCACGTGGTGGTGCTGGTGCCGGGCGCAGCCGCCGCGGAGACCATCACGGAGGCGGGCAAAGCGGGCGCCCGCAGCGCCACGGTGTTCTCCAGCGGTTTCGGCGAAGGCGGCGATCCGCAGGGCCGCGCGCTGGCGCAGACGCTGCGCCGCGCCATCGAGGACGCCGGCATCGCCGTCTCGGGACCCAATTGCAACGGCAACCTGGCGGCTCCGCATCGGCTCCTGACCATTCCGGACGACCGCATCCGCAACGTCACGCGCGGACCGGCCGCCATCGTGGGGCAGAGCGGCGGCATCATCATGGCGCTCTACCGGGCGCTCGCGAGCCGCGCCATCGCGGTCAGCTACGCGCTCACCTCGGGCAACGAGCTCGGGCTCTGCACCGCCGACTACATTCGCTATCTGGTGGACGATCCCGACATCAAGGTGATCGGCTGCTTCATCGAAGCGATCCGGCAGGCCGACGAGTTCAAGAGCGCCTGCGAATACGCGCGCGATGCCGGCAAGCCGATCGTGGCGGTAAAAATCGGCGGCTCGGAAGAGAGCCGCAAAGCGGCGCTCGCCCATACCGGCTCGCTCGCGGGCTCGCTCGTCTGCTTCGATGCGGTCGCCGAGACGCTGGGCGTGGTGCGGGTGAACACGCTCGACGAGATGATCGAGACCATGGATTACTTCGCCCATGCGGCGCCGCCGCGCGGGTCGCGGCTCGGCGCGCTGACGTTCTCGGGCGGCCTCAAGGGCCTGATGCTCGAATCCGCCACCCGCAACGGCCTCACTTTCCCGGCGCTGGCGCCGCAGACCACCGCGCAGCTCGGCGAGGTGCTGGGCGTCGGCACCTCGCTCGGCAATCCGCTCGACGGCGGCTTCACGGCGTTGAGCAGCGCGCAGAGCTATTTCCGCATCATCGACATTCTGCGCTCCGACCCGAACATCGACGCGCTGCTGGTGCAGGAGGAGCTGCCGGCGGCGCCGGGCACCAATGCCAAGACCGAGAACCTGCGCCAGGTCGATGCGCTGGCGGCGCGCGGCGGCAAGCCGATCGCGGTGGTCTCGATGATCTCCTACGGCTTCACCGATCACACCCGCGGCTTTCGGGCCGAGCTGAACCATCTGCCGGTGCTGCAGGAGGTCGACAAGGCCCTCAAGGCGGTGGCTGCCGCCGGCCGTTACGGGGCCTTGTACGGGCGGCGGAACGAACCGCCGATAGCGACTGCGTCGCCGGCGGAGCAGGCCGCCATCGCGACGGCGCTGGCGCGTCGCCATGCTACCGGCGATGGCCGCTCGCTGCTAAACGAAGCCGACGCCAAGGCGCTCATTCGCGCCTATGGAATCGGCACCCCGCGTGAATTGGTGGCGCGGGGATTGGACGAGGCGCTGCACGGCGCCCGGGAGGTCGGCTATCCGCTGGTGCTCAAGCTGGTGGCGGCAGACGTGCAGCACAAATCCGACATCGGCGGCGTGATCGTCGGCATCAAGGACGAGCATGAGCTGCGCGCCGCCTATGCGCGCATTGCCGAGAACCTGGCCCGGGCGCGTTCGGGCGCGCGGCTCGAAGCGGTGCTGCTGGCCCAGCAGGTAACCGGCGGCATCGAGCTGGTGCTTGGCGTGCAGCGCGATCCCGAGATCGGGCCGGTGCTGATGTTTGGCAGCGGCGGCGTGCTGCTGGAATTGAGCCGCGATGTCGCCTTCGGGGCGGTGCCGCTGTCGCGCTGGCAGGCGCAAGCGATGCTGGCGCGCACCGGCGCCGGCACACTGTTGCAAGGCTATCGCGGCGCTCCGCCGGCCGACATCGAAAGCGTTCTGGCCGCCATGCTGGCGCTCGGCCGCCTGGCGCACGATCTCGGCGACCGGCTCGAGAGCATCGACGTCAACCCTTTGGTGGCGCTGCCGGCCGGCGGCGGCGCGCTCGCGCTCGATGCCCTGGTGGTGCTGCGGGAGTGAGAACCCCCCTTCCGTTCGTCCCCGCCTTCGCGGGGACGAACGACCAGCGCGCGCCGCAGGGTCGTGCTTCGAAGGCTGTTTTGGTGGATACTGTCCAACTCTAGCAGGGCATGACAGCTGAGGTATCGATGAGCAAAGCTTCGATCGCCCGTTTCAGCACTATCCTCGTCATCGCGGCATTGGCGAACGCAAGCACTCACGCCGCCGAGATCAGCAGCGAATTGATCGCCAAGGCCAGGCAGGAGGGCGAGGTGGTCTATTACACCGATCTGATCGTGGACCAGATCGTGCGCCCGCTCGCCGGCGCTTTCGAAGCGAAATACGGCATCAAGGTCAGCTATGCGCGCGCCGACAGCCAGGTCAACATTCTCAAGATGCTCAACGAGCAAAAGGCCGGCCGCGTGATGTCGGATCTGTTCGGCCTCAACACCGGGCTCGAGGTCTTGATCGCGGCCGGCGCCGCGCGGCAGTTCACCACCCTCAACGGCGAGGAGCTGCCGGCGCGCTACCGCGATCCCGATCATTATTGGGTCTCCTCGCACCTCTTCGTCATCACGCCGGCGCTCAATACCGATCTGGTACCGGTGGCGCAGCGCCCCCACAGCTACGAGGATCTGCTGGCGCCGTACTGGAAGGACAAGATGGTCTGGAAACCCAACGACCTGACCGGCGCTCCCGGCTTCATCGGCAATGTGCTGCTCAGCATGGGCGAGGCGCGCGGCATGGATTACCTGCGCAAGCTCAGCCGGCAGAACATCAAAAGCGTCAACGCCAGCGCCCGCGCGGTGCTCGATCAGGTCATTGCCGGGGAATATTCGCTGAGCCTGCAGATTCTCAACCACCATGCCGCCATCAGCGCCCGCAAAGGTGCGCCGGTGGATTGGGTGCGGCTCAATCCCGTCACCGTCTCGCCCGGCCTCGTTGGCATGACCAGCGGCAGCCCGCATCCCAATGCCGGCATGCTGTTCGTCGAGTTCATGACCTCGAAGGAGGGCCAGCAGATTTTCCAGAAGGCCGATTACCTGCCGGCGCGACCCGACGTGCCACCGCTCATCCCGGGCCTGATCCCGGAAACCGGTGGCTTCACCGGCAACGTGATCACGCCGGCGATCACCGCCAAGGGCTACGAGCACTGGAACGACGTGTACAAAGATTTGTTCAGGTGAGGTCCAAGGCACTCTAGCGCGGCTGCGCTGAAATGACGCCCGCGAGCGCCTCGTATTCATTGCACTCAGTTCCGCCGCAGATCACCTTGAGCTTTTCCAGGTCGGCGCGAGCCTGGTCCATGTCACCTGTTTCCGCGCGCATCATTCCATAAAACGACAGCGCCAAGCGGTGGTTCGGATCGACTGCGAGCGCGCGTTCGTACCAAGCGCGCGCTTCGTCGAGGCGCCCGAGCTTGCGATAGGCCAGGCCGAGAAATGTCGCAATGTCGGGATGATCATCGAATTTCAGCGCCCGCATCGCTGCGATGCCGGCATCATACTGGCCGCCGAGGATGAGCTGGCGCGCGCCGGCAAAATCGTGCGGCTGTTGCGCCCGCTGGACTGGAGCGGCAGCCGTCGCCGGAATGGGCGCGGGGGTAGCCACCGGTGCAACCGCGGGTGCGGCAGGACCGCTCGTGCGGACCGGATCCTGACGCTTCGGGACCGCCTCCTTCTTTGCTCGTTCCGGACGCTCGCGCCCCCCGCGCTCTGGCTCGGGTTCGGCCGTCGCGGCACCGCCGGTTCCGTTCTGGATGCAAGCGCCGCCGGTGGTGCTGATCTTGGCAGCGCACAGCGCGAGGGTCGCAAACCCGCAATTGGTGCTGCCGGATGGACTCTTCCCGCACCAGCTTGCCAGAGCGTCCGTTCGCGCGGTGGCGACAAGAGCGGCGATCGTGACCGCCGTGCACATGGCAAGAGATCGCATCGGACGCTCCGTTGCTCGCTCGCTTCCGTCCATGACCCTAGAACTTCTTGCGTTGAAACCCAGGCAGGCCGTGCTGCATGGAAGAATTGTTGATTCCGCCCGCGTTGACTCGGTTCAATTGGCCCGAATTCTGGAGAACGTTGCTGTTCACGTTCTTGTTGTTGGCGACATTGGAGGTATTGGAGGTATTGGAGGTGAAACTATTGGTGTTTTTCGTTTTTGTCTGGGTCGTATTGTTGTTGCTCTGGACGCACCTGCGGCCATCCCAGGAGAACCCCGGCCGTCCGCAGGAATGATCACCGGTACCGGTCTTCTGATTTTGACACTTTCCGTTGATGCCGCGGACCTGCCCTTCCCCGCAGCCACCGGTGGTGGTACCACCGCTCGACACCTTTTGACACTTACCGTCGTCGCCGCGGAATTGTCCCGCCCCACAGTCCCCGGTGACGGGGCACTTGCCGTCGATCCGCTGAGCGTTGTTGGGGCAATCGCTTGTCCGCGTCGGACCGCAGAACGGGCTCCCCGGTGGGCAGTTGACCAGAATGCCCCCGCATGTGCCGTCGTTCATTTCCTTGCGCGTGCAGCAGGTACCGTGGAATGGGAATGTTTCGGATGGACAGGAGGTCCGCGTCGGCGGGCCGCCGCATCTGCCGGCATTGATGTCCTCAGACGTGCAGCACGTGCCGTTCGGGTTGAGCGGACAGGACGTCGTCGTGGTCTTGCCGCACGTGCCCAAGGCGATCGATTCGGGCGTGCAGCATCCCCCGCGCGGTGTCGGAATCATACCGCTATCGCACTGAAGCTTCGAATTGTCCTTGCTGCTGATGCATGACACGTTGTTGCCGAGGTTTGTTTCCGCGGATGGGTCGCCGGCATTCAGCCTTTGAAAGGTGTCGCTCAACTGTTGCAATGCGCCGTTCGAAACGCCTCTCGGGTTGGCAAGCTGAGCCGAACCGCTGCCGTTCGGTCCTTGATTAAGTCCCTGCAACGCACCGTTCGGCACATTGGCGGGGCCTGCCTGGACCGGGCCACCGCCGTTGGAAACACTGCCTGGATTTGTCAGGCTTGGCAGCTTGCCGAAGACCGCGGCGCAATTCAGCCATCCCGCGCGGGAGGTCGGCGCGTTCCCGCTGAACGTGAAAACAAGGGGTGCCTCCCCCGGGTTAAGCGTTGCATTTCCAATGCATCCCAATGCGGCGCCCCCGTTGGGCACTGGAATCGGGCCACATGTAAACCCGGCCGGTATGGAAACGCCAGTGACGCTGGCGCTACCGGGGATCATGATATCGCCGACGAAGATCGGGCCCGCGTAAGGCGCATCGCCGACATTGGTGACGATGATCTCGAACGAGCATGCCCCCTGGTTTGCTTGGCCGCAGTTCTTGTCCTTTACCTTCTTGACCACTTGCAGATCGGGTCGGCCGGGTTGGTGCGGCTCGCAGCTGCGGGTGCGCGCGTTCCAGTTAGTGTTCTGCGGGCAGCACGCATCACCTCGGAGGGAGGGTTCGCATTGCGGCTTGTCACATCGGCCATCGCGAAGGATTTCATCCGCCCGGCAGCTCAAGTCCTGGAACGCGATATCCAGCAGCAAGGGTGCATATTCCGCGATCACCGGAGCGGGCGCGGGTTGACATGCGCGCCAGACGATGACGTCGCCCATATGGCCGGGCGTGCCCGTAATATCGGTGCGGTCGTCGAAGTCGATGAAGTAGGAGCTGAACGGCGGCGTGTTTTGGGGCCGCAGCAGCGATACCGCGTTGCCCTGAAGTCCGTCGATCGGGAACGGCCCGCCGGGCGCCAGCCGCTGGGCGATCGGTAGATCCGGCGAGACGCGAAGCTGCGAGCCAGTGGTCCACAGCGTGCCGCCGCACGCGCTGGCGGTCGCCAGGCCAGACGGCTGGTAGCCGTAGCCGATGGCGATACCGCCATCGCCGTTCTGGAAGATCGGCGGGAATCCGATGGCATAGTCCCCAACTGGAGCCCAGAAATACGGCGTGCCGTCGGTGCCGGATGGCTGCGCCCGCAGCCGGAGCACCCGCCCGGAATTCTGCGCGGTGAGAGCGCCAAAATCGTACGCGCCGGTCGGCCCTCCGCGTTCGGCGAGCAGCATGTCGCCTGCGTCATCGAAGAGGATTTTCGAGATTTCAGTGCCGGGCACCGGTCCACTCGGCACGACATATTCCACGCGGGCATCCGCGCCGAAGGTACCGTCCGCGCCGACCTTCACCGACCAGATGCGATTGCTGGCAGCGACCGCGTAGTAGAGGCGCCCGCGATTGACGGCGAGGCCGAACACGCGCCGGGTCGGCGGCGCATAGCTCCAGGTCGGCGCGCTCTCGCTGTCGAACGCCGGGGTTGCGATATCGAGGCGCTTCCTCGGGTCGAACGGCAACGGCGGAAGGCCGATCGCCGGCAGCGCCTGGGCGCCGTGATCGAAGCGGCCGATCTCGCGGCCGTCGAGATCGAGCCGGTGGATCATGCCAGTGTCGCGGTCGGCGACGAAAATCTGCCGAGAGGCCCGATCGAACGCCATTCCACCGAGGGCCGGTCCGGAATTTGCCACACCGTCAAACATCACATTGGCGAACAGGCTCACAGCACCGGTGCGGCCGTCGATGCGCCAGATCGAGCCGGGCCCTCCACGCGCGGCGGTCGGACCGAACAGGCCGGGCATGAACTGCGCATTCGCCGCGCCCTTGCGCGCGCGGGCAGGCAAGCCATCGGGGCCCGGCACCACGATCGGCAGACCGTAGACCGACGTCGCGGCGGCGTAGATATTCGGCGGAACCGCGTCGTCCAGCGTGATCGCGAAAACCTGGCCGATCTGGTCCGCTGTAATCGTTAGCGGCTTGGGGACGGGTACGGCTTGCGCCAGCGGCGGGCCGCCCATGTTGCCGGTGTCGATGACCCGAAGGGAGGGGCCGTCAAGATCGATGGCGGTCTTATCGACGGGATCGATGCCCGGCGGCAGCGGCGCACTCAAGCGCGAGCCGGAAAACCCGGTGACGATGGGGAACCCCGGCGCGACCACTCCCGCTAGTGGAGGCGCTTGTGCAAATGCCGGAAAATGAAGCAGCACGGCCAACCATACGCCGGCCGACATTGCCCCAATCAGACACAAGCGAGCCCGCATCGCAGCCATGTGCCCCCTCATCTGGCTAATGGCGATCTTGGCCGCCTTACGGTCTTCAGAGAAAATCTGAACCGATGTAGTTGATAGCAGGCGGCGGGATTTTAGGGAAGCTATTGGCGGGCGCGGTCAATCGTCCCAGGCAGGGACCGCGAGCGCGCATGCTCGATATCCCGAGGGTCAGTCCGGTTACACTCGGGACTCACAACAACAAGTTGGAGACCGCTCTCTACCCGTCCAACACCCCGGCCGTCTCGTTGCCCAGGCCCTTCATGAACCGGTTGCGCACCAGCGCGGGGTCGCGCGGCGGCTGGATCTCGCCCGGCTTGTCGTCGATCTTGGCGGCCAGCAGCACCGGCCCGCCCTCGCCGAAGCCGCGGCCCAGCAGCTCCTCGAAATGGGCCTCGTCGCGCACCCACGAGCTGTTGCGGATGCCGGCGCCGATCGCCACCGCCACGATGTCGGTCGAGTGGCTGGTCGCGGTCGGCTGCTTGCCGGTGATCTGGTAGATGCCATTGTCCCAGACGATGATGGTCAGGTTGCGCGGTGCCACCGTGGCGATGGTGGCGAGACAGCCGAGCGACATCAAGAGCGAGCCGTCGCCTTCGAGCGCGATCACGCCGCGCTGCGGCTGCGCCAGCGCGACCCCGAGCGCGATCGGGCAGGCCAGCCCCATGCTGCCCAGCATGTAAAAATTCTGCGCCCGGTGGCCGGCCGCGAACAGATCGAAATTGGCGTTGCCGATGCCGGCCACGACCGCCTGGTCGCGCAGCTTGCCCACCAGCCGCCGGGTCAGGTCGGCGCGGTTGAGCACCTTTGGGGTGCCGGATGTGGCCATGTTGGCTCCTTGCGTCTCAGGGATTTATTCGGGGGGGCTATTTCGGGCCGGCCGGATTGCCGCCGGTCAGGAGCGGCGAGAGGATGAAGACCACCGGGCTTTGCGTCAGCATGGCCTGCTTGATGGAGCGGTCGACCACGAACCGCAGGGTGGCTTCATCGGTGAGCGTGTGGTGCTGGACCGCGAGCGCATCGAGCACCGGCCGCATGGTGCGGGCGACCAGCACCTGCCCGATGTTGAACTCCCCGATGGTGCCGCGCTCCGATACCACCATGATGGCCGGTATCTGATAGGGAACGACCAGGGAGGCGAGCGCGTTGGCGATCAAGGCGAAGCCGGAGGTCTGCATCATCACGATGCCGCGCATGCCGCCCATCCAGGCGCCCGTCACCGTGCCGAGCGCCTCGTCCTCGCGGGTGGCGTTGACCGTGAGAAAGTAGTTATCGGCCGTAGCGCCCTTGATCAGCGGGGTGAGCACGTTGTCGGGGACGTAGCTGATGAGGCGGACGTCGTTGTCCTTCAAGGCGGCGAGAAAGGTTTCGGACCAGGTCATTTGCGGGGGCGGCTCCCTGACGGCTCGCTTTGGGGGCGGTAGCTCTAGCATGCCGGATACGGAAAGGTCACCACCACCGCGGCAATGATCGAAAGCCGGCGGCAGCGGGCCCGCCATCTTGCCGCTGGCGTAAGAGCGGGGGATTGGCTAAGCGAGCGGGTCAGACCAGGAGGACGAAACCTTGCCTTGGAAGGAAGCGAACGGGGTCAGCATTCACTACAAGCTGGCCGGGGCGCGCGGCCCGGTGGTGGTGCTGCTGCATGAACTGGGCGGAACGCTCGACAGCTGGGACGGCGTCGCGCCCGGTCTCGCCGAGAGCTTCCGGGTGCTGCGCTACGATCAGCGCGGCCAGGGCCTGACCGAGAAGGTGCGGGCGCAGTTCAGCAACGACGACGCGGTCGGCGATCTGGAAGCCATGCTCGCGGCGCTCGACCTGCCGCCGCCCTATCACCTGGTGGCGGTGGCGGCCGCCAGCACCCAGGTGCTGCGCTTCATGGAGCGTCATCCCGGGCGAGGTGCGCTCGAACGTGCTCTGCAACCCGGCGCCCGGCGTCGACCCCAGCCGCGCCGGCGTGCTCAACGAGCGCGCCGACCTGGCCGAGCGGGACGGCATGCGCGGCGTCATGTCGATCACGCTGGACAAGTCCTACCCGCCCGAGCTTTCCGACCGCGCCACCTACGAGAGCTACCGCGGCCGGTATCTGGCCAACGATCCGGTCGGCTTCGGGCTCGGGCACCGCATGCTGGCGCGTACCAACATGCTGCACCTGCTGCCGCAGATCAAATGCCCCACCATGGTGGTGGCCGGCCGCCACGACACGGTGCGGCCACCGGCCGGCACGGAAGAATTGGCGAAGAAGATTCCCGGCGCCCGTTTCGAGCTGATCGAGACCGCCGGCCATTTCATGCCGACCACGGCGCCGGCCGCGCTGCTCGCGCTGCTGCAGGATTTTTTCAAGGGCATGCACTGAAAATCATTCGAGATGAAGAAAGGTTCGGCGATGCGGATTACAGCCAACGGCATCAGCTTCAATACCCAGATCGACGGCCCGGAGAGCGCGCCCTGGCTGGTGTTGTCCAATTCATTGATGACCAACCTGTCCATGTGGGACGACCAGGTGGCGGAGCTCAAGCCGTCGTACCGCATCCTGCGCTACGACCAGCGCGGCCATGGCGGCACGCAGGCGACCGAGGGGTCCTACAGCTTCGACCTGCTGGCGGCCGACGTGGTGGCGCTGCTCGACGCGCTCTCGATCAAGCGGGCGCATTTCGCCGGCCTGTCCATGGGCGGCATGACCGCCCTCTACCTGGCGCAGCGCCATCCGCAGCGCTTCGACCGCATCATCGCCTGCGATTGCGGGCCCGCCTCCACGCCGGCCTCGGCACAGCAGTGGCAGGAACGCATCGAGATCGCCGCCCGGGACGGCATGGGGGCCCTGGTCGAGCCCACCATCGGGCGCTGGTTCCCGCCCGATTTCGTCGCCGCCAAGCCGCCGGTGCTCGACAAGGTGCGCCAGATGATCCGCAGCACCCCGATCGCCGGCTTCAGCGGCTGCGCCCAGGCGCTGTCGGACTACGATCTGCGGCCGGGCCTCGCCGGGATCGACCGGCGCACCCTGCTGATCGTGGGCACCAAGGATGCGACGCTCGCCGGCATCCGGCAGATCAAGGAGGCGGTCCGCGGCGCGGCCCTGGTGGAGCTCGAGGGGGCCGGCCACATCTCCAACGTGGAGCAACCGGCGGCCTTCAGCGGCGCCATCCGGGATTTCCTGTCCCGGGCTTGACCGGGACCGCTCCAACCACGGAGATTGGAACCGTCCTGGCTCGAGGCCGGGACAAGAAAGGCCCAGCGCCTGGCGCGCGGGTGCCCTGCCGGGCCGTCATTGCAAAGCCCGCGGGAGCGATATACCTCATAGGCAAGGCCGATAGGCCCGATTTCCCATCAGGGCCCGGCGTTCAAGATCGAGCGGGGCCGAAGCCCTGTCGACAGGAGGACACCATGGCGGTTGCGACCCATCCACAAAAAGAGGCCACGGAATCGGTTCGTCCGGCGCTTTCCAGCAAGGCGCGCGAGATGATGGAGCAACTCAACACCGATGCCGCGAAATCCTTCGTCTGGGTGCGCACCCAGATGAACTCGCCGGCCCAGCGCCCCTGGTTCACCGACAGCGGCGGCGTCAGCGGCGCCGGCCAGATGGCGAGCGGCCGGGTGGCCGCCAACCAGCTCAAGACCGCGGCGCATCGCTGGCGCTGGAAGGAATACAGCGCCTATCTGGACCGGATCGCCGGCATTGCCAGCAAGGCCGACGTCTCGCCGATCGAGTTCGCGGACCGGCAAAGCATCCTGCTCACCAATCCGGGCCTAAACGGCCGGCTGCAGGTCACCAACACCATCCGTTGCGCCATCTCGATCTACAATCCGGGCGATATAGCGCCCGCCCACGTCCACAGCCCCAACGCCAGCCGCACCATCCTGTCCGACAAGGGCGGCTACACCAATGTGGAAGGCGAGCGCTGCGACGCGGCGCGCGGCGACATCATCATCACCCCCAACGGTACCTGGCACGATCACGGCAACGACGGCAGCGTGCCGGTGATCTGGATCGACATGCTGGACTGGCCGCTGATGGAGTTTTTGGACTGCGCCTGGGTGGACCAGGATTTCCAGCCCGGCTCCGGCAGCAATGCCAAAAGCCAGGAAGCCGTTCACGGCAACGGCTACTCCAACCGGCTCTACGGCAGCGGCGGCATGGTGCCGACCTTCGTGTCGCATCAGCTCGGCTTCGGACGCGATCCGACCCCGATGATCCATTTCCGCGGCGCCCGCATCCGCGAGGCCTTGGAGGGACTGCGCAAGGAGGCGGGCGACCCGCACGAAGGCATCCAGATGGAGTTCGTCAATCCGGTCACCGGGCGGCCGGTGTTCCCGACCCTGAACTACCAGGCGCAGCTGCTGCGGCCGGGCGAGGCCACGCTGCCCAAGCGCGAGACCTCAAGCACCTTCATCGTGGTGATGGACGGCAAGGGCAAGTCGGAGATCGGCGGCCAAACCTTCGACTGGGAGCCCAACGACATCATGGTGGTGCCGAACTTCCTGTGGCGGCGCCACATCAACACCGGCACCAGCGACGCCGTGCTCTACAGCGTGACCGACGCGGCACTGCTCAAGAACATCGGCCAGTACCGGGCGCAGGGCAAGGACCAGGACGGCAAGGTAGTGCAGCTGGTGCAGTAGGCATTTCGGTGCTGCTCGCCCGATTGCCTTCGTAGGGGCGGCCCTTGTGGCCGCCCTTAATCGTTGCGGGCGCCCACGAGGGCGCCCCTACTTCTCGTCCACGATCCGGGTGCGCAGCGTACCGATGCTGGAAATCTCCACCTCCAGCACGTCGCCGGCCTTCATCCAGACCGGAGGGGTGCGCTTGGCGCCGATGCCGTCCGGGGTGCCGGTGGCGATGACGTCGCCGGGCGCGAGCGGGGTGAACACCGAGCAGAACGCGATGATGGCCGGGATCGAATGGATCAGCATGTCGGTGCCCGAGCGCTGCATCTCCTCCCCGTTGAGCCGGGTCACCAGAGTGAGCGCGGTCGGATCTGGAATCTCGTCGGCGGTCACGATCCAGGGGCCGAGCGGGCCGCTGCCGGCGAAGTTCTTGCTGGCGACCAGCGAGTATTTGGTGAAATCGCGCACGGTGGCGTCGCAGAAGCAGGTATAGCCGGCGACGTAATCGAGCGCCTTCTCCTGGCTGATATGCCGGCCGGGCCGCCCGATGATGACCGCGAGCTCGCCCTCGAAATCGAAGCTGGTCGACACCTTCGGGCGGATCATCTCGCCCTCATGCGGCACCAGGGTATTGACGAAGCGGGTGAAGATGTTGGGCAGCTTGGGGGCTTCCTGGCCGTGCTCGGCGGCATGGGACTTGTAGTTGATGCCCACGCACAGGATTTTCTCGGGGTTCGGGATGACGGGCAGGAACCGGACCTCGGAAAGCTTGCGGTCGGGCCGCGCCGATTGCGCGGTGCTGCGGATTTCCTCCAGCGCCCCGCCCGCCAGCGCGTCGCGCAGCGACAGATGGCGGGCCCGCAGCCGATCGTTGAGGGTGATGACGCCGTCGCCGCTCACCACCCCGAAGGCCGACTTGCCGTCGGTCATATAGCTTGCGAGTTTCATGCTCTATTCCTCTTGAGCTTCATTCCGACCTGATCCCGCGGCGCCTGCCTCAGCCAACCGTTTCGAAGCCTCATCCTGAGGGGCCGGCGACAGCCGGCCGTCTCGAAGGACCCGCTGCTTCACTTCTTCTTGTCGTGCGCATGTCCGTCGTCGGGCTTGCTGATCATGTGGCTGCAGCCCGCCTTGGTGGCCCAATATTCCCAGGCCCGCCAGGTCTCCGGTGAATAGGCGCTGTAGCCGCGGTTGCGGGCGTCGATCTCGCCCTGCGACAGATACTTGATCTTGCCGCCGAGCTGCTTCGCCCGCATCAGGGCACGGGCGTTGCGCGGCAGGTAGACCGACATGCGTACCACCTCGATCAGCGAGCGACCCGCCGAGGCGAAGCCATGGCCGCGCATCAGGGCGACGTTGTTCTTGCCCAGGCATTTGCCGAGGTCGCGGGCCTGCGCCATGTTGGTGACCAGCACGTTGGTATCGCCGAACTCGTCGGCGATGTCCCAGACCGGAACGCTCGACCCGATGAAGCTGCCGGAATGGATCACCGGGCGCAGCTTGGTGGTCTTGGCGATGCCGAACGGCAGGATGTCCTCGGCATGCGCATGCACCACCGCCATCACGTCCGGCCGCATCTGGAAGATGCCGGCATGGATGAACCGCTCGAGATAGAGCGCGCGCTTCTCGTCACGCACCGGCTGGCCTTCGAGGTCGAGCTCGACGATGTCGTCGCGCTCGATCAGCTCGGGGGCAAGCGAGCGCGAGATGAAGAAGCGTTTGGGATTGTCGGGATGGCGGACACTGACATGCCCGTAGGCATCGACGACATCCTCCTTGGCGAGGATGCGGTTGGCGATCACGAGATCCTGGATCAGCGTATCAATGGTGCTCATGTGCGTTCAGTCCGGACGAGAGAGAGGCGGGGAGAGGCATCGCGAAACGGATGGAACGGCCGTCATTCCTGGCCGTAGATCGGCGCGAACAGCTCCTCCAGCTTGGGCTTCCAGTCGGTCAGGTGCTGATCCTGCAGATAGGTGACCAGCGCTTCCAGCGTCGGCCGATTCGGCTCGACCCCGTAGGGCCACGGATCGCCCCCGAAATATTCGTAGATCTCGTCGATGTCGCGGGGCAGCCACGGCAGCATGTAGCGCAGCGCCCGCTGGTTATACATGCGCTCGAGCGCGATCTCCTTGGCGCGCTGGAACGCATTGAACAGGCTGGTCGCCACGAAGGGATATTTCTCGTAGACCGACTTCTTGATCGCGACCAGGTGCATGATCGGATAAATCTTGGTGCGCTTGTAGTAGTCCTTCTCCAGCTCCACGAAATTGGGAAACAGCCGCCCGATATCCGGGTTGGTGCGGAACGATTCCGGCATGCTGGTGCCCATGGTGGCGTCGACCGCGCCCTCCTGGATCAGATCGTCGAGCGACTTGTTGTGGGGGCCCTGCTCGAGCTTGATCGGCTTGAGCAGCGGCAGCACCACCGGTGCGCCGTGGGCGCCCGCGGTATTGATGGCGCCCTGCACCCAGGTGCATTTGGAGAAATCGACGCCGTATTCGTGCTGCAACAGCCCGCGGATGAAGATCGCGGCCGTCATCGTGTAAAGGGCGACACCGATGCGCTTGCCCTCCAGATCCTTGGGCTTGGCGATGCCCTTCTTGCGGTTGATGCCGATGAAGGCGTGGCGGAAGCAGCGCGACGGGAACACCGGGATGGCCACGAACGGGCACTGCTTGTTGGCGTAGCGCTGCACGTATTCGGAGCTCGAATACTCGGCGACGTCGAACTCCTGGCCGCCCGACATGCGATCGAAGATCGGCCGCGGCTGCTCGATGCGGATGAAATTGAGATCGATGCCGTCGGGCTTGACCTCGCCGGAAAACAGCGGCTGCATGCGGTCATACAAAGCGGACGCAAACGTCAGTTGCAGATTGGCCATAGGCGGTTTTTCCCCGGTCCTTCGAATGGTGGCGGTTGGGTTACCATGCTGACGCCGGCAAGGAAATAGCGGGCCGGGAATGGCTGACCGCCCGGCGCGTCGTCCCTCCGAAGGCAGGGACCCATACGCCGTGCCCTATCGATCGGCCGAGGCGTATGGGGCCCGGCTCAGCGGCCGCTTCGCGGCCTTGGGACGGACGGGCGTTCTGTGCACCGCCCCGCCTCAACCCTCATCCACCACCTTGTTCCGCAGCACGCCGATCTCGGGCACCTCGACCTCGACCACGTCGCCGGGCTTGAGCCAGTTGGGCGGGGTCTGGTGGCCGCCGGCGCCGGTTGGGGTACCGGTCCAGATCAGGTCGCCCGGCCGCAAGGTCGTGAACGTGCTGATGTAGCTGATGAGCCAGGCGAAGCCCCAGGTCAGCCGGTCGGTGGTGTCGTCCTGGCGCAATTCGCCGTTGACCCGGGTCATCAGATGAAGCGGCTTGGCGGGGTCGAGATCGTCGGCCGGCACGATCCAGGGGCCGAGACTGCCGGAGCAGTCGAAGTTCTTGCCCTGGGTCACGTTGAGGGTGCCGTGGCGCAGCCAGTCGCGCACGCTGCCTTCGTTGCCGAGCGTCAGGCCGCCGATCATGCCGAGCGCGCGCTCGACCGGCACGTGGCGGCCCTCGCTGCCGATCACCAGGACGATCTCGCCTTCGTAATCGAACTTTTCAGACACATTGGGCCGCACGATCGGCGCCTCGTGCCCCACCAGCGAGCCCGGGAACCGCACGAACAGGTTCGGGTATTTTGGCTGCACGGCGGCCCGGTCCTTGTACTCGGTGGCGCGCTCCGGATAGTTGATGCCCACGCAGATGATCTTCTCGGGGCCCAGAATCGGCGGCAGCAGCTCCACATCGGCCAGCCGGTGGTCGCCCGGCCCGGTCGCGGCGGCGCGGGCCTCGCCGATCGCCTTGGCGCGGAACACATCCAGCAGGGTCGGGTATTTCGGTAGCCGGCGGGCCAGATCGATGATCCCGCCGTCGGTGACCGCTCCGTAGCTCGGGCGGCCGTTCACCTTGAAGCTTGCCAGGCGCATGTGGTTGATTTGCTCTTGTAGGCTATGGCCTTGTTAATCGTCATGGCCGGGCATAGCCCGCGAAGTCGGGCGTAAACGCCCTTATGTCCCGGCCACCCACGTCTTAGATGCGGCGTCTGTTATAGAGACGTAGAGGCCGGGCACAAGAGCGGGTCCGCGACACAATGTGTCCGCTGCGACGGCTTGCGGGCGGCGGTCGCTGCCGTCTACATAGCGGCATCCAATCGAGCCGAACGGATGGGGCACATGAGCCTGTACGCTTCGCAGAAGCTGATCCGGGACGTCAACCGCAAGCCGGCCTGCCGCAAGGGCAAGACCGTGGTGTACGAGGCGGTCAAGCCGTGGGCGACCGGCATCGGCATGATGACGTTTGCGCAAGCGGCCGCGGCCTGACGGCGCGGGAACCATGACCGCATCGCCCGTTTCATTGCCGGCCGAGGACGCGGAGAAATCCGAGCGCTCATCCGGCGCGCGCCTGTTCGGCCGCACCGCGCTGATCTACGCGTTGCGCCTGGGCGCGCTGGCGACGTTCCTGATCGTCTGGGAGACCGCCTCGCGGTCCGGCATGGTGGATCCGCTGTTCGCTTCGAGCCCCAGCCTGATCGTCCGGAAATTCGCCGAGATGATCGGCGATGGCAGCATCTGGCCCCATGTGGCGGCGACCGCCGGAGTCACCGCCGCGGGCTTCGGGCTCGCGGTCCTGATCGGCGTGCCGATCGGCATCCTGATGGGCCGCTCGGAGCTGATCAACGCCACCGCGGAGCCGTTCGTGGCCGCGCTCTATGCCTCCCCGCAGGTCGCCTTCCTGCCGCTCCTGATCATCTGGCTCGGCATCGGCTTCACCTCGAAGGTGGCGCTGGTGTTCATCGGATCGGTGATCATCATGATCATCAATACCGAGACCGGGGTCGCCCAGGTGGATCCCCGGCTGATCGAGACCGCCCGCTCGTTCACGGCGAGCGAGCGCCAGGTGCTGACCAAGATCGTGCTGCCGGCCGCGCTTCCGGTCATCCTGGCCGGCATGCGGCTTTCCATCGGCCGCGCCCTGGTGATGGTGGTGGTGGCGGAAATCTATGCCTCCAACCGCGGGCTCGGCTATCTGATCTTCCAGGCCGGCGGCATGTACGACACCGCCCAGGTTTTCGTCGGCGTCGGCATCCTGGCGGCGGCCGGCGTCACGCTCACGGCGGCGCTGCGAGCGTTCGAGCGCTGGTTTGCGCCCTGGCAATTCGATGCGCGGCAATCCGGGTAGCACGATGGCCTTGACGCTTGCATCACTTGTCCCGGGCGCAGCGCAGCACCTCTTCGGTGGTGCGCTGCAGACCCGGGACCGTTCCAGACTCCGCGGTTGGAACGGTCCCGGACCAGCGGAGCACCGCTCCGCAAAGCCCGCGAAGACGGGCGTAACGCCCTTAAGTGCTGCGCGCTGCACCGCATCCGGGACAAGATCGAAACCATGATTGAAATCCGCGAGGTCTCCCACCGCTATGCCGGCCGCGACGGTGCCGGCGCCTATTGGGCGCTGCGCAACGTCTCACTTGCGATCGAGAGCGGCACTTTCGTGTCGCTGCTGGGGCCGAGCGGTTGCGGCAAGACCACGCTGTTGCGCATCGCCAACGGGCTCATCCATCCCACAAGCGGCGAGGTCGCAATCGACGGCAAGCGCGTGAGCGGCCCCTCGGCCGATCGCGCCATGGTGTTCCAGGAATTCAACCTGCTGCCCTGGCGCACCGCCCGCAGCAATGTGGAGATGCCGCTCGAGGTGCTGGGGGTGGGGGCGGCGCGGCGGCGCGAGATTTCCGCCCGCAGGCTCGCGCAGGTGGGCCTGGAGAAATTCGCCGGCTACTATCCGCACCAGCTCTCCGGCGGCATGAAGCAGCGTGTGGGCCTGGCCCGCGCGCTCGCCATCGATCCGTCCTATCTGTTCATGGACGAGCCGTTCGGGGCGCTCGATCCGCAGATCCGCGAGATGATGCAGATCGAGCTGATGAAACTGTGGGATCTGGACCGTTCCGGCGCCGCCGCGGCCAGGACCGGAAACGCATCGGAGCGCAAGACGGTGCTGTTCGTCACCCACAGCGTCGATGAAGCCGTGTTCCTGTCGGACCGCGTGGTGATGATGGGAACCCAGCCCGGACGCGTGATCGCCGATCTCAAGATCGATCTGCCGCGCCCGCGCTGGACCGACGACGAGGCGCTCAAGCGCAGCCCCGCCTTCATTGCCTACCGCAACGATATTTGGCACATGCTCAAGCAGCAGCTGGCGGCATTCGGGACGCCGGCCGCCTGACAGGGTAGCGCATGCCAGGCACGCGCGGCCGGCGAGGCGAGAAATGAGGTACGAGAATTTCTTCCCGACCAATCGATATCTGGCACATGCCGAGCAACCAGCTTTCGACCCCACGCACCGATGAGCAGCAGCCGACCGATGGCCGAGCAACGCGTCACCTTCAAATCTGACGGCCTCACGCTCGCCGGCATGGTGCAGGTGCCGGACGGCGTCGGCGCGACCGAGCGGCGGCCTGCTTTCATGGTGCTGCACGGCTTCGGCAGCAACATGAATGCCGGCAATGTGCTCAAGCCCTACGCGCTCCTGAACGCGCTCGGCTATGTGACGCTGCGCTTCGACATGCCGGGTTGCGGCGAGAGCGAAGGCGAGAAGGGCCAGCTCATCTGCCTCGATCAGGTGGCGGCCGCGAGCCAGGCCTTGAGCATGCTGGCAAAGCACCACCAGGTAGACCCCAAACGCATCGCGGTCCTGGGCTCGAGCTTCGGGGCCGCGGTCGCGGTCTATGCCGGCGGGGTCGATCCGCGCATCGCCGCGGTGGTCTCGGCCTCGGGTTGGGGCCATGGCGAGCGGAAATTCCGCGGCCAGCATCCGACCCCGGAAGCCTTCGCCAGGTTCACCGCCATGCTGGCGGAAGGCAAGCGCCACCGCGCGCGCACCGGCAGATCCCTGATGGTGCCGCGCTACGACATCGTGCCGATCCCGGACCATATGCGCACCCATGTGGTGCCGGGATCGATCCAGATGTTTCCGGCCGAGACCGCCCAGAGCATGTACGACTTCCGCGCCGAGGATGTGGTCGCCAGGATCGCGCCGCGCCCGCTCCTGCTCTTGCACAGCGCGTCCGACTCGGTCACGCCGGTCGAGCAATCGATCGGGCTGTTCCGCCATGCCGGCCAGCCGAGCGAGCTGCATCTGTTCGCCGATACCGACCATTTCATGTTCGCCGAAAACAACACGAGGGTGCGCCGCATCGTGCAGGATTGGCTCGCCGATCATTTTCCGGTCGACGCTTCGGCGGCGGCATAGCGGCCGCCGCGATGCCCGCGTTCTCGCCCCAGCAGGATGCCGCGCTCGCCGCGGTCGCGGCTTGGCTCAAGGCGAAGCCCGGGCGGGGAAGCACGCCGCCCTTGTTCCGCCTGTTCGGCTATGCCGGCACCGGCAAGACCACGCTCGCCAAGCATCTGGCCGAGGACGTCGACGGCAAGGTCCAGTTCGCGGCCTTCACCGGCAAGGCCGCGCTGGTGATGCGCCGCAAGGGCTGCGAGGGCGCCTCCACCATCCACAGCCTGATCTACCGGCCGCTCGAGCGCGAGTCCGAGACCCCGACCTTCGAGCTATGGGACGACGCGCCGGCCTCCGAGGCCAAGCTGATCGTGATCGACGAATGCTCCATGGTGGACGCCGAGCTCGGGCGCGACCTGATGTCGTTTCGGGTGCCGCTCCTGGTGCTGGGCGACCCGGCCCAGCTGCCGCCGATCCAGGGCGGCGGCTTCTTCACCGATGCGCAGCCCGACGTCATGCTGACCGAGGTGCATCGGCAGGCGATCAACGATCCGATCGTGCGGCTCTCCATGGAGATCCGCTCGGGCCAGCGGCTGGTGCCCGGCGAGTACGGCGCCTCGCAGGTGGTGCGGCGCGACGCGCTCGACCCGCAACGCGTGCTCGATGCCGATCAGGTCCTGGTCGGGCGCAACGCCACGCGCCGGGCCTACAATGCACGCATGCGCGAGCGCCGCGGCTTCACCGAGCCGCTGCCGATGCTGGGCGACAAGCTGGTGTGCCTGCGCAACAACCGGCGCAAGGGCCTGTTCAACGGCGGCCTGTGGGTGATCAAGGAGAAGCCCAAGACCCGCCGGGCGATCATCGGCATGCGGCTGCGGCCCGACGAGGATCTCAACGCTCGCACCATCAAGGTGTCGGTGCGGCCGGAATGCTTCACCGGCACGGTCGAGCAGCTCGAATGGGAGCAGCGCAAGCGCTACGACGAGTTCGACTTCGGCTATGTGCTCACCGTCCACAAGTCGCAGGGCTCGCAATGGGACGACGTGGTGCTGTTCGACGAGTCGTTCGCGTTCCCGGACAGCCGCGAGCGCTGGCTCTACACCGGCGTCACCCGGGCGGCCAAGCGGTTGACGGTGGTGGTGTGACTTGAATGAACTTCCCGTCGCCCTGCGAAAGCAGGGACCCATACTCGGTGACCTATCGATGGACTGCGGCATATGGGTCCCGGCTCCGTAAGCGCGTTTACGCGCGTCCGCGACGCGCTATGGGCCGGGACGACACAGAAGATCTTCTCCCGCGATCCAAATCCTCTTAAGGCCCCGGCTTCCAGCCCGACGCCTTCAGCTCCGCATTCACCTTCTCCAGCAGGCTGAAGTCGAACACCGCGGCGGTTGGTGGGACCTGGCTCGCCTGCATGCTGAGCATGTCGGCCCGCAGCGCCAGCTCGTTCCTCTGCGCGTCGGGCGCGATGGTGCCGTCCTCGGCCATCACCTTGCGCAGTTCGTCGTAGCCGAGCGCTGCGGCGTCGGGCTGCGCCTTCATCACCTTCACGAACACGTCGATGGCGCCGTCGCGGTTGTCGCGCGCAAAGAGCATGCCCTTGCGGGTGGCGCGCACGAAACGCAGGACCGTGTCGGCATGGTTCTTGATCATGTCGTCGGAGGTCGCGAGGCCGTTGAAGGTGGAGCGCACCTCCTGTGCCAGATCCATGATCATGTGGGCGTTGGCGAGGCCGCCGGCGGCCCGCAGGGTCTCGACCTCGGCCGGCTGCAGCACCGCTGCCGGCAGCGAGCCCGCCCGCACCACCGCCATACGGGTGCCGAGCGACGAGCCCATGGGGGTATAGGAGACGAAGTCGGCCGGCAGGCCGAGCTTCTTGAGCACATAGCGGATCGCCACCTCGCCGGTATCGCCGCGGCTGAGCACGCCGACCTGCAGGCCCTTGAGGTCCTGGAAGGTCTTGATCTCGGGCTTGGTGGTCCAGATCTGCCAGCTCGGCCGATCCTCGCCCACCGCCAGCACCTTGAGCCTGGCGCCCTTCATGATCGCGCTGATGGCCGAGGAGCCGGAGGTGCTGAACTGCACGTCGCCCGACACCAGCGCCGGCGTCGCCACCCCGCCGGCCGCCTCGACCACGTCGAGATCGAGCCCCTCGTCCTTGTAATAGCCCTTCGAGATGGCGCTGAAGAAGAAGATGTAGGACGAGGTCATGGTCGGATAGCTGACCTTGACCTTGTCGGCGGCGTGGGCGGGGAGGCCGAGGAGAACGGCCGCCGCCATCCCAGTCAGCGACGGAATAGCAAATCGCAGATATCTCTTCATGAGTTCACAGACCTTCATGCGTCGCGAAATGTCTTGAACGCGGCTTCGACGTCCCTGTCGATCGCTACCCGCTGCGGTCAAACTCCTCGATTGTTTGCAGCTCATCCGGGGCAGCGCGATACGAGCCTGCGCGCCGGGCCTCGATTTCCCTTGCGGCTTTGATGAACTCCTCCTGATCTTCCTCGGGCCAGGAGCGTACGGATTCCAACAGCGCGTTGAACTCTTCCTTTGTCATGGCCTGCCCGCATTTCGCTGAAAACGGCCAAAAGTGCGTTTGACGTCTTCGTCGGTTGCAAATCGATTGAGACGTACGTCCTCTGCGCTGTGTTCAAGCGCCTCGCGATCCTCCGGGGACAATTCCTGTTTTGTCTGATCTCTCTTCATGTTCCCAATATACCACCTCAGGCAATTGTCCGCACCCGCCTACTTGCCCTCCACCTCGCGCACCGGCGTCTCCGGCGTCACGCCGCCGCGGCGGCGCGCGAAAGTCTCCAGGCCGCTCTTTTCCCATTCGCCCGCCACGGCGCGGCGCGCGAACACGTCCCAGGCGTCGGACCAGTCGCCGAGCGAATAGCCGTGCCAGGGCGGCCGCGGCGACAGCGTGGGCAGATGCAGCTCGTCCCAGATCGCGCGCGCCCGCTCCATGAACTCGCGCGCCGGCAGCGCCAGGGGCGGCGCCGGGTGCTTGAGGGTGGCGTCGATCAGCAGCGTGGAATCCTCGGTGCCGCGGCCGGATTTGGGCCCATGGCCGCTCGCCCGGTAGGGCGCCACATGCAGGTCCTCGCCCGGGTTCGACCGGTAGGCGAGCGACCAGAAGATCGCGTCGGCGTTCTCGGGATCGATGTCCTGGCTCACCGCGATGCAGATCTTGCCGCAGTCGGCCAACAGCATAGCGGCGCCGTGCAGGCCGCGCCAGATTTCGCTGCGCACCGCGCCATGGGCGAACTGCAGAAAGATCACCTTGCGCAGATTGGTGAGCGGCTCGTGCATCACCACCCGGCGAATGCCCCGGATCGCCAGCTGGTCGCGCAGATGGGCGAGGAATAACGGCTCGTAGGCCACTTTCTTGAGCACGCTCGATTCGCTCGGCGTGACCTGGCTCACGATCGAGACGAACACCGGGGCGCGCTTGCGGGTGATGGCGGTCACCTGCATGGACATGTTGAAATCCTCGAGCGCCACATGGCCGTGGCTTTCGCCGAACGGGCCTTCGGGCTCGAGCAGATCCGGATCGATCAATCCCTCGATCACGATCTCGGCGTCGGCCGGCACGTCGAGATCGACGGTGACCGCCTTGGCGATCCGGATCGGCGCACCCGCGAGCCCGCCCGCCACCGCCATCTCGTCGAGATCGAGCGCGAGCTTCATGGGACCGGTGAACATCACCACGGGGGCGCAGCCGATCACGATGCAGCACGGCATCGGCTCCTTGCGCTTGCTGTATTTGCGCCAATGCGCATAGCCGCCGGCGCCGCCGAGCCGCGCCGCCATGCGCACGCCCAGCCGGTCGGTGGCTTTGAGGCCCGCCCGGTAGGTGCCCATGTTGCGGATGCCGGTCTCCGGATCGCGGGTGACGCACAGCGTCGCGGTGAGATAAGGCGCGGCATCGAAGCCCGGCGTCGAGATCGGCACCGGCAGCGCGGCCAGCCCCATGTGGGGGGTGCGCAGATCGGCGCCGGTGATCACCACCTCCTGGCAGGCCGGCGCAGTCACGCGCACCGGCGCGATCGGATGCGCGATGGCGTTGGTCCAGGCGGTCTCGATCTCGTCGACCGGCCGCCCCATGCCGACCGAGTAGATGCGCGGCGAGGCGCCGAGCGCTCCGACCGCGACCGGCATGTCGTAGCGGCGGCCGGCGGAATCCACCACATTGGTGAACAGGAACGCGCGGCGCTGATCCTCGGCGAGCCCGCCCTGAAACTGCCAGCGCACCAGCGGATGCAGCTCGGTGTCCTTGTTGATCGGGCGATCGATGCGGGTAACCAGCCCCTGCGCCTCGAGCGCCGCCAGATGCTGCTGGAAATCGAGCGGCGGCCCATCGGCAGCACCGGGGCGTCGGGTCGCGGGCGCAACATCGAGCATGGTCGAACCTCGTGGTTAGTTCAGAGAAACTACGACTTGTAGGGCCGGCGGCAAGCGCTGATCGGCATTATGAAATCGATCCCCTAGTTGGGGCACGAACCGACGCGCTCGGCGGTCTTGGTGGTCGAGAACACCGTGCTCGGCTGGTTCGGCGGCGCAAAGGTCGTCACCAGAGCGCCGGTGAAACGCCGGGCGTCCTCGAACACATAGCTGCCTTCCTGCTTGACCGATAGCGTGCCGCCTTGCGGCGCATCCTCTTTGCACGCGGCCGTCAGTGTCAGGGTCATGCCCGCGATCGTGTGGTTTCGGGTGCAATCGTGATCCGGGAACGGCGTCGCGAAGGTCGCCACCAGATCATCGAATTGCGCGGCCGAATAGCAGATGCTTTCGGTCTTGTCCGGCAGTGGCTTGCCGTCCTGGGTGGATTTGAGCAGCACCTTCCACAGCCCCGGCTCGGGCTTGACCGAAACAGCCTCCTGCGCCGCGGCGAATGAGCTCGCCGCAGCAACGAGAATTGCGGCGACCCAGAGACCTGCGGTAATCCTGATCATGCTAGCTCCCCTGCGGGCTTGCGGCCTTGGCGGCCTGGATCGCCTGCCAGATCGCGAACGGCGTCGCCGGCATCTGGAGATCGCGCACGCCGAGATCACGCAGCGCATCCAGGATGCGCGCTGATCATCACGGCCGGCGCCGCGGTGGTGCCGCCCTCGCCGCCGGCCTTGATGCCGAGCGGATTGGTCGGCGAGAGCACCTCGGCGATCTCGGTGCGGAACGAGGGCAGCGTGTCGGCGCGCGGCATGCCGTAATCCATGAGCGAGCCGGTGAGCGGCTGGCCGCTGTCGGGCTCCACATAGACCTGCTCCCACATCGCCTGGCCGACGCCCTGCGCGATGGCGCCGTGGGTCTGGCCGTCCACGATCAGCGGATTGATGCAGCGGCCGACATCGTCCACCGAGGCGTAGCGCAGGATCTTCACCTCGCCGGTCGCCGGATCGACCTCGACCTCGCAGATGGCGCAGCCGTTGGGAAACACCGGATCGTGCATCTCGTTGTCGGTGACGACCGCGAGCCCGTCTTTGAGATCGTCCCGCAGATCGAGCTGGGCGACCTCGCGCGCCAGCTCGAAGAAATCGAAAGTGCGGTTGGTGTCGCGCGCGGAGAAACGGCCGTCGTCGAATTCCACCTGCGGCCGGCGGCGTGTCGAGCGCGATGGCGGCGATGCGCTTGGCCTTGGCGATCAGCTCGGCGGCCGCCATGGAGAACACCGTGGCGGCATGGCGCATGGAGCGGCCCGAATGGGTGCCGCCGCCGACCTTCACCACGTCGGTGTCGCCGTAGATGATCTTGACGGTCTCGACCGGCACATGGAGCAGGTCGGAGACCACCTGGGCGAAGCTGGTCTCGTGGCCCTGGCCGCTCGGCTGCGTGCCGATCACCACATCGACGCGCCCTTCCGGCAGCACCGTGAAGCGCGTCTGCTCGTTGGGCGCCCCGATCGAGGATTCCACGTAATTGGCGAGGCCGCGGCCGAGCAGCTTGCCGCGCTTCTTGGCCTCGCGCCGGCGCTGCTCGAAGCCCTTCCAATCGGCGATCTCCATCGCCCAGTCCATGTTCTCCTCGTAGCGGCCGCTGTCGTAGAGCATGCCGACGCCGTTGCGGTACGGCATGGCGGCCGGCTTGATCAGGTTGCGGCGCCGCAGCTTGATGCGGTCGAAGCCGAGCTCGATGCGCGGCGCGGTCGATCAGCCGCTCGATCGCATAGGTCACTTCCGGCCGGCCGGAGCTGCGATAGGCCTGGGTCGGCATCGTGTTGGTGTAGACCGCCATCGCCCGCAGCGTGACGGCCGGAATGTCGTAGGAGCCCGGGATCAGGCCGGAGCCTTTGCTGAGCGGCGAGAACGACACCGCGCGCGCCCCCACATTGCTGATATTGGTGGCCCGCATGGCGAGGAAGCGGCCGTCCCGGCGCAGCGCCAGCTCGACCTTGCTGACGAGATCGCGGCCCTGGTAGTCGCTGAGAAAGGCTTCCGAGCGCGTGGCGGTATATTTGACCGGACGCTCGAGCTTGTGCGCCGCCCACAGCACCAGGCCGAACTCGACGAACACGCGGTTGCGGGTGCCGAAATTGCCGCCGACGTCATGGGAGAGAACCCGCAGCCGCTCGGGCGCGATGCCGAGCACGGTCGCCAGCTCGCGCTTCTGGCGCACCGCGCCGCCGCTGCCGGCATAGAGCGTGTAGCGGTCGGTCGCGGCATCGTAGTGCGCGACCGCGGCGCGCGGCTCGAGCGGCACCCCGGTCACCCGGCCGATATGGAAATCCATCTTGACCACGTGATCGGCGGCCGCGAAGGCCCGGTCGGTCGCCGCGCGATCCCCGAACCAGGTCTCGACCGGAATATTGTCCGGCGACCTCGTCCCACACTTTCGGGGCGCCGGGCGCCATGGCGTCCTGCGCATGCAGCACGTGCGGCAGCACCTCGTAGTCGACCTCGACCGCCTCGGCGCCGTCGAGCGCCTGCGCCAGGGTCTCGGCCACCACCATGGCGACCGCCTCGCCCACATGGCGCGCCTTGTCGGCCGGCAGCAGCAGATGCGGGCCGATGAAGACGGTGCCGCCGCCAGGCGCGCAGAGCTTCATGTCGTATTTGGTCTTGGGCAGCGGATCGTGCGGAATGGGCCCGAGATGGTCGGCCAGGCAGTCGGCGCCGGTGAAGACGCCGAGCACGCCCGGCATGGCGCGGGCACGCGCCGTATCGATGCCGCGGATGCGCGCATGCGGATGCGGCGAGCGCACCATGGCGGCATAGGCCTGATGGTCGAGCTTGAAATCGTCGCTGAAGCGGCCCTTGCCGGTGACGAGCCGCTCGTCCTCGGCGCGGCGCACGGGCCTGCCGATGAAGCGGAAGCCGTCCTTGTCGGGTTCCATGGATAGTCGGTTTCCAGTGTCTTCCAGTGTTTTTGGCGGCGCGCGCGGGCCGGGAGGCATGTATGCGCCGCGAGCGGGCCCTGAGTAAACGGCGTCAGGCAGGGCGCCGGAGAGTTTCCTTGACTCCCGGGCTGGGCTGAGGAATCAATAGGAACAAAACATGAACATCTCAGGTTGCAAATGCCTTCAGCCCTTACCGGCCCGGCCCCCTCCGTTTCCCTACCCGGCAAGCCGGGGTGGGAGCGTGTGGCCGCCGCGATGGGTCCAGGCAGTGCTGCGTTTTCCCCCAGGTCACCCCTCAGTTTATCCCCCCTGGGCGCCGATGAGGGCTCGCTCCGGTTGGGCGTGCCGGCCCTCGATGACGCGCTCCAGGGGGGTCTTGCGTTCGGGGCCTTGCATGAGCTTGCGCCCGTAAGCGAGCTGCAGCTGGGCGCCGCCTTCGGGTTCGGGCTCGCCATCGCGGCCCTGGCGGCGGCCGATGGCCGCCAGAGCCGCGATGTGCTCTGCATCCAGACCGACTATGCGGCGCTCGCAGCCGGCACTCCCTATGGGCTCGGCCTCGAGGGTCTCGGCCTTGCCATGGATCGGCTCCTGATCCTGCGCGTGGCGCATCCGCGCGATGCGCTGTGGGCCTTCGAGGAGGCGCTCAAATGTCCGGCTCTGGCGGCAGTCCTGGCCGAGCTGCCGGAGGCAGGCGCAGCCGCCGATCTCACCGCGACGCGCCGCCTGTTGCTCGCCGCGCAAACCGGCGGCGGGCTCGGCCTGTTGTTGCGGCACCGGCCCTGCCCGCTGGGTTCAGGCGCCATGACCCGCTGGCAGGTGGCGGCGGCCCTGAGCCGGCCCGACCGCTTCGGCGGGCTCGGCGGCACCAGCTTCGATCTCGCCTTGCAGCGGAACCGGCGCGGCCGCTGCGGCCGCTGGATCACGGGTTGGAACCATGATGAGCGCACCTTCGTCCCGCAGGCGCTATCTCTCGGTGTGGCTGAGGCGGCTTTCGACCGACCGGATCGCGCGCCGTTCCGCCGCACCGCCTGAGCCGGCGCCTTTGGTCGTTGCCCTTCAGGTCAAGAATGCCTTGCGGCTGGCGGCTGTGAACGATGCGGCCGCGCGGCTCGGCCTGCGCGTCGGCATGGCGCTGGCCGATGCCAAGGCGATGTATCCGGCCCTCGCCGTCGCGGACGCCGATCCGGATGCCGACCAGGGCCTGCTCGCCGCCATCGCGGACTGGTGCGACCGCTACACGCCACTCATCGGGCTCGATCCGCCGGACGGGCTGATGCTCGACATCACGGGTTGCGCGCATCTGTTCGGCGGCGAGGCCGCCTTCTGCGGCGACATCGTGCAGCGTCTCGGCCGACAGGGCTTCGCGGCCCGCGCCGCCATCGCCGACACGGTCGGCTGCGCCTGGGCGGTGGCGCGTTTTTCTTACCCTCCCCTGCAAGGGGAGGGTCGGATTGCCGAAGGCAATCCGGGGAGGGGTCCCGCAGGAGACGGGACCCCCACCCGGCTCGCTCCGCGAGCCGACCTCCCCCTTGCAGGGGGAGGTAAGCACGTCATCATTC
>CAVRHR010000008.1:0-190839 GCA_963721005.1 uncultured Alphaproteobacteria bacterium
CGCCATTCCCAAATCCGTCATCGGCCGCGTCATCGAGCGCCGCGGCCGCGAGCATGTCTATGACGACCTCGAGCCGGCGAGGTGCGCCCTGGTCGTGGTCGACATGCAGAACGCCTTCATGCTGCCCGGCGTCGCCCATTCGCTCTGCCCGATGGCGGAGGAGATCGTGCCCAACATCAATCGGCTGGCGCAGGCGGTGCGCGCGGCCGGCGGCATGGTGTTCTGGATCAAGACCACCTTCACGCCGGAGGCGCTGCGCGACTGGTCGACCTATTTCGAGATGACGAGCCCGGCACGCGTCGCCAAGCGCATCGAAGCCCTCACCGCCGACACTGTCGGGCATGCGCTCTGGCGCGGCCTCGACGTGCGGTCGCAGGACCCGATCGTGGAGAAGAACCGCTTCAGCGCCTTCATCCAAGGCTCCTCGAACCTGGCGGCTGCCCTGCACGAGCGCGGCCTCGACACCGTCCTGGTGACCGGCACGGTCACCAACGTGTGCTGCGAGTCGACCGCGCGCGACGCCATGATGCTCAACTTCAAGACCATCATGGTGACCGACGCCAACGCCGCTGCCACCGACGAGGATCACAACGCCTCGCTGATCGCGTTCTATCTGACTTTCGGCGACATCATGTCGACCGAGATGCTGATCGGTTGCCTGGAGGGCAATGCCCGGAAGGTGGCGCAGCCGTAGCCCGGATGGAGCCGACGAGTCGGCGCGAAGCGCCGCCCGATGACTCCGCGCAATACGGGAGTGCCGCGTCCCGCATTGTGGGGGCGATTCGGGCGATCGTTGTTTTCATTGAAGAATTCGAGATTGTTCCGCCAAAATGCCCTGCTGGTGGCAGCCGGCGCCACGCACGCTCGTCGATCTCAGCGTTGGGAGGAGCGGACGCGATTTGCTGTTCGCCAATGTGCTCTATCCCTCGCGCCGCCCGAAATTCTCCTGCAAAATCAGAAAGGGCCGTTGCAAAAACAATAGATTTACAATGGCCGGAGATTTCCGCGTGCAGCGATAACGTGGTCCGCGTCGATCGACCGCCAGCAACAACGGGCATCAATGCCGGACCAATGGCGCGGATGCCGTAGGGGCGGCCCTTGTGGCCGCCCTCTGACTCAAGCGGGCGCCCACAAGTGGCGCCCCTACGGTCGGCAGGCCATCCGGACCGCGCCACACCGAACAACGAAAAACCCGGCGCGGTTTCCCGGCCGGGCGCAACTCATCAGTTTCAATTTCGCAAATACTCTGATTTGCGTGCTGGCGTCAAGCGGCGGCTACAAAATGTCGACTGGCCCCTTCCGTCTCGCCGCCTCGATCGCCCGCCACATCGTCTCCGACGTCGCGGGCATCTGCACGGCTGGCGCCCCGATGCGGTGGAGCGCGTCGTTGACCGCGCTCATGACTGCCGCCAGCGCACCGACGGTGCCAGATTCGCCGGCGCCTTTGACGCCGAGCGGATTGGTCTTGGTCGGCACCTCGTTCTCGGCCAGCGCGAAGGCGCAGAAATTGTCGGCGCGCGGCATGCAGTAGTCCTGGAACGAGCCGGTGATGAGCTGGCCGGAGGCGTCATAGACGATGCTCTCCATCAGCGCCTGGCCGACACCTTGGGCGATGCCGCCGTGCACCTGGCCTGCGACCAACAGCGGATTGATCATGCGGCCCACGTCCTCGACCGCGGTGTAGCCCACGATCTCGAGCGCGCCGGTCGCTGCGTCGATCTCCACCTCGCAGACGTGGCAGCCGTTGGGAAAGGTGCGGGCGCCGCCGTCGAAGGTTCCGGTCTCGAACAGGCCCGGCTCCATCCCGGCGGGCAGCTTTTTGGGCGCGAATGAATCCTGCGCCACCGTGTCGAGGTCGATGGTCTTGTCGGTGCCCACCACGGTGAAGCGGCCGTGGTCGAACGCCACATCGTGCTCGTCGGCCTCCATGAGGTGAGCCGCGAGCTTTTTGCCTTTGGCGATGATCTTGTCGGCGGCGAGGAGGAGCGCGGTGCCGCCCGCCACCATGCTGCGCGATCCGAAGGTGCCGGTGCCGATCGCGACCTGATCGGTGTCGCCATGCTTGAAGCGAACCTGCTCCGGCCCGATCCCCAATTTGTCCGCGATGATCTGCCGGAACGAGGTGCCGTGGCCCTGGCCGTGGTCGTGCGTGCCGGTAGCCAGGGTCAAGGTGCCGGTGGGATCGAAGCGCAGCTCGGCGTGCTCGATCAGCCCGAAATTGGTCGACGCGACCGTGCTCGAAACCCCGATGCCGCGCAGCTTGCCGCGGCTCTCGGATTGGGCGCGCCGGGCCTCGAAACCCGCATGGTCGGATTTGGCGAGGCAATCCTGCAGGTTCTTGCCGAAATCGCCGCAGTCGTAAGTGTAAGCGAGCGCGGTCTGGAACGGCATGGCATCGGCCGGGATCGTGTTGCGCCGGCGCAGCTCGGCCGGGTCGATCGCCAACTTGCGGGCCGCGAGATCCACCATGGTCTCCAACACATAGGCCGCCTCCGGCCGGCCGGCGCCGCGGTAGTGGCCGGTCATCATGGTGTGGGTGAGCACGCCCGTCACCTCGACATGGATGGCGGGGATCACATAGGTGCCGGCGAGCACGCCCAAATTGTTGGTGGGCGGTCCGGCGTTGCGGTCGGAGCTGTGATAGGCGCCGATATTGGCGAGCGTGCACACCCGCAAGGCCAGAAAGCGGCCCTCCGGGTCGAGCGCGAGCTCGGCCTCGCTGACATTGTCGCGGCAATGCTCGTCGGCCAGGATCGCCTCGCTGCGCTCGGCCATCCATTTCACCGGCCGCCCCAGCAGCCGAGAGGCGAGCGCAGTCAGCGGATATTCCGGATAGAGCGCGCCCTTCATGCCGAAGCCGCCGCCTACATTGTCGGCGATGATGCGGAACCGGGTCTCCGGAATCCTGAAGTTTTCCTCCGCAATGGTCCGCCGCATCATGTGCGGCACCTGCACGGTACAGCGCAGCGTGAAGCGGTCCTCGCGCGCATCATGCTCCGCGAGACAGCCGCGCGGCTCCATGGAGTTGGTGGTGAGGCGGCTGATGACCAGGCGATGCCGCACCACATGCGCTGCCGCCGCGAATGCCCGCTCCACCGCCGCCTTGTTGCCGAGCTCGTGCACAAAGGCCTGGTTGTCGCGGCAGGCGTCCCACACGAACGGCGCACCCGGCAAAACCGCGTCCCCGATCGCGGTCACTGCCGGCAATGCTTCGTAGTCGATATCGATCGCTTCGGCGGCGTCCTTGGCCTGCGCGATGGTCTCGGCCACGATCAAGGCCACCGGGTCGCCGATATAGCGCACACGCTCGCGTGCGAGCAGCGGTTGCGGCGAGATGAAAGCCGCCGAGCCGTCGCGCCGCTGGCGCGGATGCCACGGCTGCTGCAATCCGAGCGCCAGGACGTCGGGGTCGGTTCCGGCCAGGACCAGCAGAACGCCGGGCAGCGTTTTGGCGCGCGTGGTGTCGATCGTGCGGATGCGGGCGTGGGAATGCGGCGAGCGCAGCAGATAGGCGCGGGCTACTCCGGGCGGCGCCACGTCGTCGACGTAACGCCCGGCGCCGCGCACTAGATACGGGTCCTCTTCGCGCGGGACCGGTTGGCCGATGCCGAATTCACCCATCCGTGCCTGACGTCACGTTGCAGCCGCGCCACAACGGACGCCGGTTTATCGTTGCGGCTGATATCCCAGCCCATGGCTTCACCGTCAAGGCGCGGCATTCTTGGTTTACCTCCCCCTGCAAGGGGGAGGGCGACCCGCGAAGCGGGTCGGGTGGGGAGTCCCGCAACAAACTCCGCATCTGTCTGGAGGCGGGACCCCCACCCGGCGCCTTCGGCGCCACCCTCCCCCTTGCAGGGGGAGGGATTCGGCAACGCTGTGCTATTGCGCTAAGTTGGCTGCTCGACTTCAGGGGAGGGTTTGATGGTCCGGGAATTCCGATCGCGTCTGCAGGGCGCCGCGTATTCGCTCACACATCTCTGGACCGTTCCGGTGCTGGTGCTGGCGGTGGCTGCGCTGCTGGCCGCGGCGCAAGCGCAGCCGGCGCCGAAGCCGGTGCTCGCCAAGGGCACTTGGACCAAGCTCGCCCCGATGTTGCATCCGCAGAACGAGGCGGCGAGCGTCGTCATCGGCAATCGCGTCTATGTCATGGGTGGCTTTACGCTCGGCACCGACGGGCCGATCGACCGGGTGCAGATCTACGACACTACCAAAAACGAGTGGAGCGAAGGCACGCCGCTGCCCGATCCGGTCCATCACCACGGCGCCGTGCTGGTGGGCGGCAAGATCTACGTGGTCGGCGGATTCCATGAGCCGTTTCCCATGCGCGACCCGATCGCTTCGACCTGGGTATTCGATCCGGCCACCAACCATTGGGACAAGCGCGCGCCGCTGCCTTCGCCGCGCGGCGCCATGGTGGTGGGCGCGATCGGCAACCTCATCTACGCGGCCGGCGGCGAGCATCGGCGGCCCGCCGGTGCGCCGGTGCCGAAAGGCGCGCCGCCGCCCTATGAGCCGATCACCGATTTCTCGGTCTATGATACGCAGACCGATCGCTGGAGCACGCTGCCGCCCATGAAGGTCGCGCGCGACCACGCCTATGTGGGGGCGATCGACGGTCGCTTCTATGTGGTCGGCGGCCGCGACCGGCCGAAATACGATATCGTCACCATGGAGGAGTTCGATCCGGCCAAGGGCAGCTGGACCGAGAAGGCCCCGATGCCGACCGGCCGGTCGGGCGGCAATGCCGCGGTGCTGGACGGCCGGCTTTATGTGTTCGGCGGCGAAGGCAACGACGCGAGCCCGATCGGCTTGTTCGACGAGGTCGAGGCCTTCGATCCTGCCGCCAGCAGCTGGACCCGATTCGAGCCCATGCCGCTGCCGCGGCACTCCCTGATCGCGGCGACCGTCGGCAACCGTATCTATCTGCCCGGCGGCTCGACCGCGCGCGGCGGCGGACCCAACATCACCGCCTATGTGGATGCGTTCGAGCCCGCCAAATAAGGCGTGCACGGCGCAATTGAGGTCGGGCACGCGGCCGGTTGCGGTCGACAGGGGTGGAGCGATCGAGTAATCATTCGGTTGCAACACGTCGTTGAGACCAGACCCCATGCCCGGAAAACCGCGGCGTTTCGCGCTATTGCTGGTCAAGCCGTCGCATTACGACGACGACGGCTACGTCATCCAATGGTTCCGGTCCGCCATTCCGTCGAACTCGCTGGCGGCGCTCTACGGGCTGGCGCAGGACTGTGCCGCGCGCCGTGTGCTCGGCGACGATGTCGCGATCGACATCCACGCCTTCGACGAGACCAATACCCGCATCCGTCCCGATCGCCTGGCCCGGATGATCGAGGACGCCGGCGCCGGCATGGTCATGCTGGTCGGCGTGCAGTCCAATCAGTTCCCCCGCGCGCTCGATCTCGCCCGCCCGCTGCGCGCGCGCGGCATCGCGGTCGGCATCGGCGGCTTCCATGTCTCCGGCACGGTGGCGATGCTGGACGGCGTCGATCCCGATCTCGCCCGCGCCGAGGCCTTGGGGGTGTCGCTGTTCGCCGGCGAGGCCGAGGGCCGCTTCGACGACGTGCTGCGCGATGCCTTCGCGGGCCGGCTCAGGCCGCACTACAACTACATGGACGATCTGCCGGGCATCGAGGGCGCGCCGATCCCGCTCTTGCCGCGCGAGCGGGTCAAGCGCACGGCGGGCGCGGTCACCAGCTTCGATGCCGGACGTGGCTGCCCCTACCAGTGCTCGTTCTGCACCATCATCAACGTGCAGGGCCGCAAGTCGCGCCGGCGCTCGCCCGCCGACATCGAGTTGCTGGTGCGTGCCAACCTGGAGCAGGGCCTCAACCGCTTCTTCATCACCGACGACAATTTCGCCCGCAACAAGGATTGGGAGGCGATCCTCGATCGCCTGATCCAGCTGCGCGAGCAGGAAGGCCTCAAGTTCAGCATCATCATTCAGGTCGACACGCTCTGCCACCGGCTGCAGAATTTCATCGAGAAATGCGCGCGCGGCGGCGTGAAGCGGGTGTTCATCGGGCTCGAGAATATCAACCCCGAGAGCCTCGCCGGAGCCAAGAAGCGGCAGAACAAGATCACCGAATACCGCAAGATGCTGCTGGCCTGGAAGAAGGTCGGAGTGCTGACCTATGCGGGCTACATTCTCGGCTTCCCCAACGATACGCCCGAGTCGATCCTGCACGACATCGAGGTCATCAAGCGCGAGCTGCCGATCGATCTCCTTGAGTTCTTCTATCTGACGCCGTTGCCGGGCTCGGAAGATCACAAGAAGCTGCATACTGCCGGGATTGTGGTCGATCCCGACATGAACAAGTACGATCTCAATCACGTCACCACCGGCCACCCGCGCATGTCGAAGGCGCAATGGGAGCAGATCTACAAATCGGCCTGGCAGAACTATTACACGCTGCCGCATATCGAGACGGTGCTGCGCCGCGCCGCCGCCACCCGCGCCAACGTCGCCAATGCCCTGTTCCTCATCACCTGGTTCAAGGGCTGCATCGACATCGAGAACATCCATCCGCTGGAAGGCGGATACCTGCGGATGAAATTCCGCCGCGATCGCCGCTCCGGGCTGCCGCTCGAGCCGGCCTTGCTGTTCTACCCGCGCCACTGGTGGGAATCCCTGATGAAGCAGGTGCGCTGGGCCAAGCTCTATCTCGGCCTGCGGCGCATCTACCTGCGCGTCAAGCACGATCCGCAACGCTTTCAATATATGGACCTCGCGCTCACGCCGGTCACCGACGACGAGGTCGAGACCCACGAACTGTTCCGCTCGCAGGCGGCGCAGACCTATGTGGGCCAGGAGCAGCATCTCGACAAGTTCCGCCGCAACCCGGGAGCCCCGCCGCCCGCGCGGCGGCCGGGCAAGAGCTCCCCCTGGCGGCCGACTGACGTGCCGCATCGGTAGGGTGGGCAAAATTGCCTGGCACTGCGATAATGATTGCGCGGCGCCGCGCAATTTTGCCCACGCGTTGGCACCGCGAGGCGCGTGGGCAACGTGCCGGTACGCCGTGACGCGTGTTCGACGCTGCGGCGGGCCCGTTGCCCACCCTACGAGAGAGCAGATGGCTGTGAGCGAGCCGATCCCCGTCGCGCCAGCGCCAGACATTCCGCAGCGCGAGGTCATCTACCGGCATGCGGTCGTGGTGCGCCTGACCCACTGGATCAACCTTCTGTGCGTCACGCTCCTCTTGATGAGCGGGCTGCAGCTCTTCAACTATCACCCGGCGCTATATTGGGGGAACTACGGCTACCGCGGCGTTCCCTCGGTGCTCTCCGTAAGCTCCTCGATCGATCCCGCAACCAGGGAGGCGGTCGGCGTGACCCGCATCGGCGATTTGAGTTTCGTCACCACCGGCGTGCTCGGGGTGTCCTACGATTCGCAGGGCGGCGCGGTGCGCCGTGCTTTTCCGTCCTGGCTGACCGTGCCGGGCGAGCCCAGCCTGGCACTGGCGCGCGACTGGCATTTCCTGATGGCCTGGCTGCTCGTCGCCAATGGTACGGTCTACTTGTTGTTCGGTCTCGTCAGCGGCCATTTCCGCCGCGATCTGGCGCCGGCCGCTGACCAGCTGCACTCGCGGCACATCCTGGCCGACATCCGGGACCATATCCGGTTGCGGGCGCCGCGCGGCGCCGCCGACCGGCGCTACAATGTGCTGCAGAAGCTCGCCTATCTCACCGTGGTGTTCCTGCTGTTGCCGGTCATGGTGCTCAGCGGCCTCACCATGTCGCCGGCGGTCACCGCCGCCATCCCGGGCCTCTTCGATCTGTTCGGCGGGCGCCAGTCGGCGCGCACGATTCATTTTATCGTGGCCAATCTGCTGGTGCTGTTCGTGCTCGTCCACGTGGTCGAGGTGCTGCTGGCGGGAGTGCTCAACCGGATGCGCTCCATGATTACCGGCCGTTACACGATCCGGCCGCAGGCGGGGTCATGAGCCGGGCGATCTCACGCCGCAGGCTGCTGCGCGCCGGCTCGGCGGCGGGGGCGAGCTTGCTGCTGTCGGGCTGCGACGGCGCGCTGGAGCCGCCGTCCATACGCGCCGCGCTGGATTTCGGCCAGCTGGTTTCGCTGCGCGCGCAGCGCCTGCTGCTGGCCGGACAACCGCTGGCGCGGGAGTTCACCGAGGCGGACGTCTCGCCGGATTTTCCGCTCAACGGCACTTCCATGCCGAATGCCTTCGGTTATTTTCAGATGATGGTGACGCAATTTTCGAGCTTCCGGCTGACCGTCGACGGCCTGGTGCGGCGCCCGCTGTCGCTGTCGCTGACCGAGATCGAGGCGCTGCCGTCGCGCACCCAGATCACGCTGCACAGCTGCGACGAGGGCTGGAGCGCGATCGGCCAATGGACCGGCGTTCCGCTCAGCCAGCTGCTGGCGGCCGCGGAGCTCAAGCCCGAGGCGCGCTACATCGTGTTTCACTGCCTCGACGAGCTGGAGCGAACGCCCGACCGCAGCGGCCTCTACTACGAAAGCCTCGACCTGTTCGATGCCTTCCATCCGCAGACCATCCTGGCCTATGGGATGAACGGCCAGGCTCTGCCGGTCGGCCATGGCGCACCACTGCGGCTGCGGGTCGAGCGCCAGATCGGCTACAAGAACGCCAAATACGTGAACCGCATCGAGGCGGTCGACCGGCTCGATCGCGTCGGCCGCGGCAAGGGCGGTTTTTGGGAGGACCGCGGCTACCAGTGGTACGCGGGATTGTGAGGACGGCGGTGTTGCTTGATTTGAACACCGTTCCATCTGCTTCGTTTGGGTGGACACGGGGTTTAACTCCCTCGCCCCGCAGGGGAGAGGGTGAGGGGGCTACGATGATTCCGTACCGCGACGCCGGAGCCCCCTCATCCCACCTTCTCCCCGAGCGAAGTCGGATATATCCGACTTCGCCACCATTCATGTCCAAAGTCGGATAAATCCGACTTTGGATGGGAGAAGGAGTGAAACGCATCACGTCCCTTACGTCAGCGGCTTTTGCGCAAATCGGAAGCCTGCTGAAACCTTCGTCAACTAGTTGATCACCTCATAGGCGGCGAGATCGGCCCGGGGGGGCAGCTCCACGCCCAGCTCTTTGGCGGTCTTGCGGTTGATCACCAGATCGAACAGCGAAAGCTGCTCGATCGGGATATCGCCGGGCCGCGCGCCCTTGAATATCTTGTCCACGAACGAAGCGGCGCTGCGGTAGAAGTCCCGCAGGTCCTCGCCCAGGCTCATCAGCCCGCCGGCCTCCACATAGGTGCGGTCGGCAAAGATCGACGGCAAACGATATTTGAGCGCCAGGTCGGCGAGCTGTTGCGGCCGGGTGAGGAAAAACCGGTCCGACGGCACCTTGACGGCCCCAACGCGTTCCTTGGCCAGGAGCTCGAAGGCAGCGTCGATGTCCGCCGGCACGCGCGCGTCCACCGGGACGACCTCGAGCCCGGCCAGGCGGCCTGCAGCCTGCATGCTCGTCAGGACGGCCGATGCGTCCGAGCTCTCCGGATTCTGCAACAGCCCGACCCGCGCCAGCTTGGGCACTACCGCGGCCAGCAGCGCCAATTGCCTGGCGGAGGAATCCTCGCCGGTGCTCGCCAACCCGGTGATGTTGCCGCCGGGATGCGCGAGGTTCGACACGAAGCCGTTGCCGACCGGATCGAGCGAGTAGCCCATCACGATCGGTATGGTGCGGGTCGCCTGCCGCACCGGATAGACCATCGCGGGACTGCCCAGGAAGATGACATCGGTATTGAGCTTGGCGAAATCGCTGACGAGGTCCAGGATGCGCAGGAAGCGTCCATCGGCAAACCGCCAATCGATGATGTAATTCTTGCCCGCCACGTAGCCGAGCTCGTCCATGCCTTGCAGGAACCCGTCATAGGCGGGAGACCGCATGCCCTCGACTACGATCCCGATGCGCCAGACCTTGGCGGGCTGCTGGGCACGCGCGCCCGTCGGCCAGCCGGCCGCCGTGCCGCCGATCAGGCCGCCGCCGACCAGGCCGATGAATTCCCGCCGCCCAATCATGTGTCGGTCCTCGATGGCCATCCGGCCGGTTCTCGCGAGCGCCAGCCTAGCACAATCGCTGTGCATTTTCGGACAAACGCCGGCTGGGCATGATCCGGAAGGGACCCGCTCGGTACGCTATATAATTGTACGCGCCGGCATGCCAGAGTGGGGGACAGGCGGTCGCACGCGGGCGATGCGGGATACCCTCGACGGCCCGCGGGCAGATGAGCAAGTCGCAGATCCGGGCCGAAGAGCCGGACGGTCAGGGAGGTCCAGCCATGTCGCAATCTCTGTCGCAATCCATGCCGGCCCCCCCCGAGATCACGTCACGGGTGGGCGCCATCGTGCGCTCGACCGGCGGCAATTTCCTCGAGATGTTCGATTTCTTCTTGTTCGGGTTCTACGCCACCTACATCGCCAAGGCGTTCTTCCCGACCGAGAACGAAGTCAACGGTCTGCTGCTCACGTTTACGACGTTCTGGCTCGGCGCCCTGATGCGGCCGGTCGGAGCAATCGTGCTCGGCGCCTATATCGACCGGATCGGCCGCCGCAAGGGGTTGATCGTGACGCTCGCCATCATGGCGTTGGGCACGGTCTTCATCGCGGTCACCCCGACCTACGGCACCATCGGCATCGCGGCGCCGATCATCGTGCTTATCGGCCGGCTGCTACAGGGCTTCTCTGCCGGCGTGGAGCTCGGCGGCGTGTCGATCTATCTGTTCGAGATCGCCACCCCCGGCAACAAAGGATTCTACACGGCGTTCCAGTCGGCGAGCCAGCAAGTCGCGATCTTCGTCGCGGCCATCATCGGCTTTGCCATGAACGCCAGCCTGACGTCGCAGCAGATCGCCGACGGTGGCTGGCGCATCCCGTTCTTCATCGGCTGCCTGATCGTTCCGTTCATCTTCGTTCTGCGCCGCTCGCTGCAGGAGACGCCGGAGTTCCTGTCGCAGAAGAAGCATCCCACCACGGCGGAGATTTTCGCCTCGATGGCGGCAAACTGGCCGATCGTGCTGCTCGGCATGCTGCTGGTCGTGCTCACCACGGTGACGTTCTATCTCATCACCGTCTATACGCCCACCTTCGGCAAGAGCGTGCTCAAGCTCACCGAGGCAGAGAGCCTGCTGGTCACCCTGTGCGTTGCCTGCACCAATTTCGTCTGGCTGCCGATCGGCGGCGCGATTTCCGACCGGATCGGCCGCAAGAGCGTGCTGCTGACGATCGCGGTGCTGGCGTTCGTCACCGCCTATCCGGCGTTGTACTGGCTGGTCGCCTCGCCGACCTTCGGCAAGATGCTCATGGTGGAGCTTCTGTTCTCGTTTTACTTCGGCGTCTACAACGGGGCCATGGTGGCGGCACTCTCCGAGCTGGTGCCCAAGCACGTGCGTGCGACCTGCTTCTCGCTGGCCTTCAGCCTGGCGGCGGCGCTGTTCGGCACCGCCACGCCGCTGGTGTCGACCTGGCTGATCAACACGACCGGCGACAAGGCTTCGCCGGGCTTCTGGCTGATGGCCGCGGGCCTGTGCGGGATCGTCTCGACCCTGGTGCTCTATCGCGGCGGCGCCGCCATGCCGGTGCGGGTCGCGACCAGCAGCGCGTAGCAGTTGTTGTAGCCTCGTCAGGGGGCCACGGCGTTCCACTCCCTAGCCCCGAAGGGGAGAGGGTGGGGTGAGGGGGTTACGATGTTTCCGTATCGCACCGCCGGATGCTTCTAGGGTCAGAACTCATTAATTTTGCTGCAGTGGCAAAGCAATCCTGATTCCATATGTACCTGATTCGTTTTGGGGGATCGGGACCATGCGGAAGAACCTGTTTTGGCTGAGCGATGAGCAATGGGAGCGGATTGAGCCTTATCTGCCGACGGATGTGCGAGGCGTCGAGCGTGCAGACGATCGGCGCGTTATCAGTGGCATCGTGCATGTGTTGAAGAGCGGGTGCCGCTGGTGCGATTGCCCGCCCGAATATGGTCCCCCGACCACGATCTATAACCGGTTTGTTCGCTGGGCTCGACGCGGCATCTGGGAAAAGCTATTCCGCGAGCTTGCTGGGAATGGGCGATCCACAGATACGCAGATGATCGACTCCACACATGTGAAAGCGCACCGCTCGGCAGCCGGCGGAAAAGGGGGGAGAAAAAGCAGGCTGTGGGCCGTTCGCGCGGAGGGCGCAACACGAAGATCCATGCACTCGCAGATGCTAAGGGGCGGCTAATCGCCATCCTGCTGACCGGAGGAGAAGCGCACGATTGTCCGGTGGCTGAGCGCTTGTTCCGTAGAGTGCAGCGACCCAAACGCATGCTTGGCGACAAGGCGTATGACAGTGCCGAGTTGCGCGAGGAACTTGATGAGCATGGAACCAAGTCGGTCATTCCAAATCGCTCCAACAGGAAGCAACCGTTCAGCTTCAGCAAGCGCCTCTACACACTGCGCTGGCGCATCGAGGCCGCTTTCAACAGGTTGAAGGACTTCAGGCGCGTCGCAACACGCTACGATAGGCTGGCGCGCAACTATCTCGCCTCTGTGTGCCTCGCTGCGGCCCTGGTATGGTGGATTTAATGAGTCTGCACCCTAGTTCACTCGAATATCACCACCACGATGAGGTATGCCCACGTCGCTCCCTCAACGCTGCGAACCGCGATAGACGATAGACATGCTGAATCCAAAGAAGCTCATAAATATGGATTTTGGGCAACCCGTGGATTCAACTGCAACAATGGGAGGCAACGCCAAAAGTGTGGTTGCCTCCCATTTCCGTTACCAGTAGGGGCGCACCCCGTCACCATCAAGATTGGAGACCAAGCACCTTACGAAGCCCTCATCGGAGGCGACCTCGAAGACCCACCCGGTTGCGTCGAGAACCACCCCTTCTTTTGTCGGGAGGCCCGCGTTCTCCATTTCAGCCTTGAGCCAGAGGACGAATTTCTGATTTTCGCCAAGCGCTCGGACGATTCTCGGGACTCGTCGTGGAGAACCTCGCTTGCACTTGGAATTGCGTCAGGCTCATGCCTGCGACTGCCGACCGGTCGATCACTCCGCGGCAATTGGCTGCTGCGGGCGCGTTCCCTGCGGGGACGGCGTAGGGGATGCTTGCGGTGACCCCGGAATAGGCCCCGCGCCCGGCCGCAGCCTTTCGCGTACCGCCTGGAACCAGACGTAGAGCGGCGGAATGACGAATATTCCGACGAAGGACGCCAGGATCATGCCACCAAATACCGGCGTGCCGATTCCGCGGCGCGCCAGTTGCGAGGCGCCGGTCGCCACCACGAGCGGCAACAGGCCAAGAATGAAAGCGAAGGAGGTCATCATGACCGGACGGAAGCGTTGCCGGGCTCCTTCAGTCGCAGCTTCGAAGAGCGGAACGCCATGCTCCCGCTTCTCCTTCGCGAATTCCACGATCAGGATGCCGTTCTTGGCGGCAAGGCCAATCAGCACCACCATGCCGATCTGTGCGTAGAGATCGAGCGTAAGATGGCCGAGCAGGATCGCCAGGAATGATCCCAGCACGCCGACGCTTACCGACAGCAGAACCGGGACCGGAATGGTCCAGCTCTCGTACAGGGCGACCAGGAACAGATAGGCGAACAGAACCGAGAAGCCGAGGATCATCGCGGTCTTGCCCTCCGCCCGCTTCTCCTGAAACGCGGTATCGGTCCATTCGCCCGCATAGCCGGCCGGAAGCGTGCGCGCCGCGACGTCTTCCATTGCCTTGAGCGCCTGGCCCGAGGATATGCCGGGCGCCGGATTGCCTTGCACCGTCACGGCGCGCAGATTGTTGAAACGTATGAGCGCCGGCGGACCCACGACGACACGAACCTCCACCAGGCTTCGCAACGGAATCATTTTGCCGCCTGAATCGCGCACATTGATGCGGTAGATGTCGTCGAACTCGCGCCCGGTCAGCGGCATCGGCCTGCACCTGCACCTGCCAAGTGCGGCCGAACAGGTTGACGTTGTTGACGAAGTAGCCGCCGAGCGAGGCCTGCAGCGCCTGAAAGACATCGTTGAGCTTGACACCGAGAATCTCCACCTTGTCTCGATTGATGTCGAGATAGACCGATGGATTGGTCGCCGAGAAGGTGCTGAACACCCGCGTCAGCTGCGGGTCCTGATTGGCCGCGACCACAAGCCCACGCAGCACCTGCGCCAGCGTCTTGGGGTCGCCGCCCTGCAGATCTTGGAGCACATAGGTAAAGCCACCGCCGGTGCCGAGACCGAGAATCGGCGGTGGGGTCAGCGGAACAACCGAGCCGCTGCTGATCTGCCGGAACTTCGTGTTGAGGCGGTCGACGATCTGGCGCAGACCGAGCGAGGCGTCTCTACGCTCCTCGAACGGCTTGAACGTAACCACAAGGAAAGCGCTGTTCGATTGCGAATAGTTGTCGATGAAATTCAGCCCGACCACAGAAGTGACGTCGGCGACCGCCGGTTCCTGCCTGAGGATGGCTTCGGTTTCGCCGACGACATCGGTGGACCGCGCGACCGACGAGCCGCCTGGCAATTGCACCACCACGAACATGGCGCCCTGGTCATCCTCCGGCAGGAAGCCGGTTGGCGTGACCCTGGCCAATGCGACGACCCCGAACGCGGCAACGCCGACCGCCACCAAACCGATCAGGGAAAAACGGACGACGTGGCCGACCGCATCACCATAGCGGTTTCTCACCTGATCAATCGAACGCATGACGTAGCCCATGACGCCGCGCCTCGGCCCATGATGGGGCCGCAGCAGCACGCCGCACAGCGCGGGCGACAGGGTGAGCGCATTGATGGCCGAGATGAACATCGAAACCGCGACCGTGACGGCGAATTGCCGGAAAAGCTCGCCGGAAATGCCGGGTATGAAGGCGACCGGCACGAACACCGAGAGCAGCACCAGCGTGATGGCGATGATCGGCGCCGTGATCTCGGACATCGCCCGCTTGGTCGCCTCGCCGGGCGAAAGCTCGGGATGTTCCTCCATCACGCGCTCGACGTTCTCCACGACCACGATCGCGTCATCGACCACGATGCCGATCGCCAGCACCACCGCCAAAAGCGACACGGTGTTGGCCGAATAGCCGACCGCCAGCAGCGCCACGAAGGTGCCGATCAGGCTGACCGGCACCGCCAGAACCGGGATCAGGGTGGCGCGCAGGCTGCCGAGGAAGAGAAACACCACGATCGCCACGAGGATGAAGGCCTCGACCAGGGTTTTAACGACCTCGCGGATCGTATCGGTGACAAAGACCGTCGGATCATAGGTGACCTTCCAGGCCAGATCGTCGGGAAAGCGTTTCTCCATGCTGGCAATCCGGTCGCGCACGGCCTTCAGGGTCGCGATCGCATTGGCGCCCGGCGACTGATAGATCGCGACGACCGCCGCGGGCCCGCCGTTGAACCGGGTCGCGCGGTCGAGATTGGCGGCGCCGAGCTCCAGCCGCGCCACATCGCTGAGCCGCAGCACGGACCCGTCCGGATTGGTGCGGATGATGATGTTCTCGAATTCCGCGACCGAGGTCAGGCGGCCCTTGGTCTGGATGTTGAGCTGCAGCTGCTGATCGTTCGAGATCGGGCGCGCTCCGATGCGTCCCACCGCGGCCTGGATGTTCTGGGCCTGGATCGCACTGATGATGTCGCCGGTGGTCAGGTTGAGCCCGGTGAGCAGGTCGGTCCGGACCCAGGCCCGCATCGCGTAGTCCTGCGGGCCCCACAGGGCGGCGTCGCCCACGCCGGGTGTGCTCTTGATCTGATCGAGCAGGTTGATGGTGACAAAGTTGGAGAGAAAGAGCGGATCGTGCGTGTGCTGCGGAGAATAGAACGCGATCACGCCGAGCAGCGCCGACGACTTCTTCTTGACCGTCACCCCCTGGCGCTGCACGTCGGAAGGCAGGCTCGAGAGTGCGATCTGGACACGGTTGTTGACGTTGACGGTGTTGATGTCGGGATCGGTGCCGAGCTCGAAGGACGCCGTGAGCGTGTAGCTGCCGTCATCGCCGCTCACGCTCTTCATGTAGATCATCTTGTCGACGCCGACGACCTGCGCCTCGATCGGCTGCGCGATGGTGGCGTCCACCACGGAAGCATTGGCGCCGGGAAAGAACGTCGTGACCGAGACCTGTGGGGGAACGATGTCGGGGTACTGAGCGAGCGGGATCGAGTAGAGCGCCACCAGACCGGCGATCGTGGTGACCAACGCGATGACGATGGCAAGCCGCGGCCGATCGACAAAGATTGCGGAGAGCATCGGCTTCAGCCCCGGGTGAGCGCCTGCGACATCGGTGCGGCCTGAACCGGAACGCCGGGGCGTACGGCCTGCAGGCCCTGAACGATGACCTGCTCGCCACCGGACAGCCCTTGCTCGACGATCGCGTCGGTTCCGCTCTCACCGGTGGCCTTGACCCGCTTCACCGCGGCCTTGCCATCCTGGACCACAAACACATAGACGCCTTCCTGGTCGGCGATGAGGGCCGCTTGCGGAACCAGCACCTTCTCCTGCGGCGTATCGCCTTCGACCGTCACCCGCACGAGCTGGCCGTCGACCAGACCGCCCGAGGGATTGGGAAAGCTCGCGCGCACCAGCACGGTGTCGGTTGAGCGATCGACGGTCACATCGACGAAATTGACCTTGCCGACCTGCTCATAAGTCGAGTTGTCGGAAAAACGAATCCTGACCTTGACGTCGTTGACGTCGACCTGCCGGCCGGTCTGCCGCAGTGCCAGGAATTCCCGCTGGCTTACGGGGAATGTGACATACATCGGATCCTGGCTGACGATCACCGTCAGCGGCCCGCTGTCCGGGCCAATGACATTGCCCCTTGTCACATTCGTCCTGCCGACCTTTCCGGCAATCGGCGAGGCGATCTCTGTGTAGCCGAGATTGATGTTGGCGGTGGACAGATTCGCCTCGTCCTGCATCATTGCGCCCTTCGCCTGACCGTCGGCTGCAAGCGCCTGATCCCGCGCCGCGGGGGTGCCAGCATTCTTGGCGAGCAGGTCCTCGGCCCGCTGCAGTTGGATCTCGGTGAGGGTCCTGGACGCCTTGCTGCGTTCCAGCGCGCCCTGCGCCTGCTCGACGGCGGCCTGGAAAAGGCCCTTCTCGATCCGATAGAGGGGCGCGCCCTCCTGGATCAGATCGCCCTCCTTGAACAGAACCTGCTCGAGGTATCCGGTGACCCGGGCTCTCACCTCGACGCGATCGATGGCCTCCACGCGCCCGACAAATTCCCGGCTTTGCGTGATCGGCCTGCGTTCCGCCGTCACCGTGCCGACCGCAATCGGCGTCGAGTTGCCTTGCTGTTGGGCAGCCGCCGGCAACGACAGGCCGCAAAGTAACGCCAACCCGCTGATCAGCAGACGCATGTTTGGTTTTCCACGCCCGGACTCCATCCTCGAATCCGCTGCGACGAATCGCCTCCCGTCCCCAGCTTGATGCATCGTGCTTACAAAGTCTTGCCGTTGGTGACAAGGTGGTGACCGCAAGTATGGAAATACTACCCGCGGGGGGGGACAATTCTTGATCCAAATCAACATTCGGCAAGATATGTTCAGCGGCCTGTATCCGTTGATGAATTTGGAGTTGACGAACATCCGCGCCGGCGGTCTCTCCGCGCTGCGCGCAGGCCTTCTCTCGGTACGGTGCGGCAGTGTCACTTACGTTTTTGTCGCAATGTTGCAACAGGTGGAGACTTTCCGTTGTGGACAACCGCTATTTGGAAAGCGTGCGCTCCGGATTTGAATTAGTGTCGAATGCGCAATCAAGCTGTTCGCGCGGCCACTGCCTTGGCGACGTAAGGTCAATTGCCGTGATCGTTGTTGATTTGCCGTCAGGGCACTAGCCGGTTTGGGGGGGCCTCATCTACCGAGCGCCCGCATCGCTGGGGATGTGTCATGACCACAAAAAGCAAATGGCAAATCTTGATGTTGGGCGCATTCGCCGGCACCGCGCTCGTGCCTGCCCGCGCTTGGGCGCAGGAGGCTCAGATCGAACAGCTGCAGCGTCAGATCGATGCGTTGCAACATCAGCTGCAAACCCTGCAAAAGCAGGTCACCGCGGCAAAAAAGAGCTCGCCGCCAGCTGCCCAGCCTCCGGCAGCCGAAGGCACCTATGCGGCGGCGCCTGCGCCGATGCCGGCCGTGAAGGCCCCCCCAGCGCCGCCCATCAAGCTGACTTGGGGCGGCTACCTGGCGGCGGAGTCGGTTTACCGTCAACGCAACACCGTTTCCGACATGGGAACGCCCCTAACCTCGATCCCCTATCCATTTTCGCCACAGTACAATGAACCCGAGTTCCGCGGCAGCGCTCGCGCAAGCCGGCTTTCGCTGCTTGCCGAGGGTTCCCTCGAACTCCGTGCAAAAGCTTGCCGGCTACTTCGAGGTGGACTTCCTCGGAGCCGGCATCACCTCGAACTACAGTCAGACCAACAGCTGGGCGCCGCGATTGCGCCACGCCTACTTCACCTATGACAACACCGACTGGGGCGCGCATTTCCTGGCCGGCCAGGCCTGGAGCCTGATCGTGCAGAATTCGCAAGGCATAACGCCGCGCAAGGAATATCTTCCGCTGACGATCGAGGGAAACTTCTTTGGCGGCTACAACTACCTGCGGAACTGGCAGCTGCGAATGGTCAAGGATTTTGGACCGATGTTCTCAGCCGGCCTGTCGTTCGAGGCTCCCGCCGAGCAGGTCTTCACCGGCGCCGGTGCGATCGGAAACAACGGCACGCTGAATGGCCTGATCGTGAACTGGGCGAACCCGGGCAACACTTACCTTGGAAGCGGCGCATTCCCCAACAACTTCAACACGGAGACGGCGCCCGACATCATCGGAAAGTTGGCGTTCGATCCGGGCTGGGGACATTACGAAGCGGTCGGGCTTCTCCGTTTCTTCACCGACAATGTCTTCACCTGCACGGTGGTCAATGCCGACGGCACATGCCCATTTACCGCGCCTAATGTCGGCACCGCGAGCTCCCACGTGGCCGTTGGCTGGGGCATCGGCGGCTCGGTATTGCTGCCCGTCATTGACAAGTATCTGGATCTTCAGGGCTCGGTCCTTTACGGAAAGGGCATCGGGCGATATGGCAACGACCAGCTGGCGGACGTCGTCGTTGCATCGGATGGGACGCTGTCACCTATTACGGCCCTTCACGCGACGGTGGGAGCCGTCGGTCACCCCTGGGAAGGGTTTGATGTCTACGGCTACGCCGGGTTTGAGCGTGCCAACCCCAACGTCTTCGCATCCGCGGCCGGCGTCACGGGGTTTGGCAACCCCTTCGTGCTCAATACCGGATGCGAGGTCGCCACCGGCGCATCATTTACCGGTGGCGCGAGCAACTGTGCGGCAATCAACCAGGAGATCGCCTCGGCGACCGTAGGCTTCTGGCAGAACCTCTACAAAGGGAGGTACGGCCGGGTTACGTGGGGTTTGGAGTATGAATACATCGTGCGAAAAGCCTTCGACACGATTCCGGGCAACGGCGGTGCCGTTTCGACAAACGACAACGTCGTCATGTCGTCGTTCCGCTACTATCCCTTCTAATCCCGCGATGACGCTTGCGCGCGTGATTGAGGCAGCCGCCGTCACCCGGCAAAAGTTAGACCGACAATAATCGGTCCCAGCACAGTCAACACGACGTTGGCGATGGCATACGGCACCGCCACGCCGAGAACTGGGGTTTGGCTGTCCGCAACCTCGCATGCGCTGGCGACGGCGGCATCGACGGTCATTGCGCCCGCGAGTGCGCCGCAGACGATGACCGGGTTCATGCCCAGGACGCGATGGGCAAACAGAGTTCCAATCACCATCGGCGTCAGGGTGACGACTGCGCCGACGCCCAGCAGCATCAGCCCGTGTGCCTCGATCGCAGCCAATGCGGCCGGTCCGCTCGCGAGACCGATGGCGGCGATAAATCCGCCAAGCCCGAGATCCATCAGGGATTGCTGGGCCGCGGGCGGAAATGCTCCGAAGGTCGGTCGGCGCGATCGCAACCACCCGCACACAAGCCCAGCTATCAGCGCGCCGCCGCCCCCGCCCAGAGTGAGCACCACCGAACCGACCGTGAGACTGAGCAATCCGGCCAGCAGTCCGGCGGCGAGGCCGCCGGCGAAAAATGCAATGTCCGTCCGGTCGGCCAGACGTATCGGCTGCCCGATCCTTGGAACGAGTCGATTCAGATCCTGATTGAGTGCGACAAGCGTCACCACGTCGCCGACATAGATTCGCGTTCCTGGCGTCACCGGCACATCCTGGCCCTGGCGCGTCAACGCGCGCAGAAACACACCGTGCGCCGTGTCGCCGATCCGGTCGACGATTTCTGCCAATGTGCGGCCGTGCAGGCTGCGGGCGGTTACGAAGACCTCAAGCACGTCACCCGCTATGGACCGCATGACGTGCTCGCCTTCGATCTCCGGTCCGATCATCAATGCGGCCGCAATAATAACCGACGAGGGTCCGGCCAGCAGGATCTCGTCACCTGCCCGCAGTGTGGTGTCGGCGAGGGGCTCCACATCCTGGCCATTGCGGAGAATGCGCTCGATCACGGCCCGGCGACCGACCTGGATCTCGATTTCGTTCACCGTTCGGCCTTCGGCCCGCGACACCTGGTAAGCGCGCACCTGGAATTTTCTGTAGAGAAGATTGTTCGGCTTTGCCGCAGCGCCGCCCGACAGTGCCACCTCGAGCTTGGCCGCCTCTTCTTTGAGGTTGATGCCCATCAGCCGCGGCGCGACAAACGGCACGAAAATCAAGACCAGTATGTAGCCCAGGATGTAAGTGACCGCGTAGCCGGCTGCGATGTTTGCCTGTTGCTGTTTCAGGACATCGGCCGGCAGCCCGAGCTGTTCCAGGGCGCCCAACGCGGTACCCATCATGGAGGTCTGCGTCAGGCTGCCAGCGCCAAGGCCGGCGGCCGCGCCCGGGCCGAGATGAAGCACGTGGGCGAAAACGAGAATGGCGATGAGCCCGCAGGTCCCCATGACAAGCGCCAGCGCAACCTGCGAGAGGGTCTGCAGGCTCAGCGAGGCAAAGAAGTTCGGTCCCGAGCGATAGCCGATGGTGAACACGAACAAGCCGAACAAGATCGACTTGAGCACCGGCGGGACGACGATCGCCCCGAACTGGCCCAGCACGACAGCAACGATCAATGTGCAGGCCGGAGCGCCCAGCGCGAACCCATGGACACGAACGCGCCCGAGCAACACCCCGATGGCTACCGCCGCGAAGATGAAGACCTCGGGCGCCCGCTCGGCGACGTGATGTGCCCAATCCATCTGCCAACCAGTCCGACAACGAGGTTAACCGCCTCCGCCTTCTGCCGCGATTGACGGCACCTCCTATTTACGCGGTGCAGCCGCTTGCGAGGCTTCGAACGCATCCCGGTAGCCGCGGGCGACGGCCCGCACGCCGCGTCCGATGTCCTCGTAGGCCTCGTCGGGCAGGTTCGCCAGCGAAACGCGCAGCGACCAGTCCGGAGCCGCAAATCCGCCGCCGTTCAGCAGCACGATGCCGTGCGCCTCGGCCAGCCGGAAGGCGAGGTCGAGCGGATGAACCGTCTTCTTCAGGTATTCGACCGCCTGGTCGCCGATGTTCTTGCGCGCCCAGAACTCGAAATCGACCAGACCGTAGTAGGCATCGTAGCTGGGGTTGGGGGAGAGGTGCAGTCCCATGCCTTCGATCATGGCCCAGACGCGGCGATGGACGATCTCCTGGCATGCCTTCTGATATTCCTTCTTTGCATCCATCAGCTCGCAGAGCGAGAACAGGCTCATCATGACCTGCTGCGGCAGCGAGAGGCCGGCCGTATGGTTGAGCGCCACGTCGCGGCTGTCGGCCACGATGCGGTCGATGAACTTTAGCTTGCGCGGGTCGAGCGTGAGCGCGCCGTACCGCTTGTCCAGCGCCTTGATGTCGGCGTCCGGGAGCTTCGCAATCATCTTGTCGAAGACATTGTCCTCATGCACGGCGATGACGCCGAGCCGCCAACCGGTGCAGCCGAAATATTTGGAGTAGGAATAGACGCCGATCGTGTTCTGGGGAAGCTCGCCGAGGAGCGAGCGGAAATCATCCACGAAGGTTCCATAGACGTCGTCGGTCAACAGCATCAAGTCCGGCCGCTTGTTCTTCACCAGGCTGGTGATCTTGGCGATCGTTTCCTTGCTCATGCCCATCCCGGTGGGATTGCCTGGATTGACGACGAAGAACGCCTTGATCTTCGGATCTTCGAGCTTCTTGATCTCTTCGTCCGTGTATTGAAAGCGATTTTCCTGCGGCGCCTTGATCTCCACCATCTTGAGATCGTAGTCCTCAAGATGCGTCATCTCGAGATACGGGGTGAAAATGGGCGTGCCGAGCGCGATCGTATCGCCCGGATGCAGCAGCCGATTGGCCTTAAGCGATTTGAAGATGTAGCACATTGCGGCCGTGCCGCCTTCGACCGCATAGAGGTCGAATTTGCCGGCAGGACGCGGATTACCGCACATCGCCCACATCAGATATTCGTGCACGATCCGCTCGTTGTGGACCAACATGCGGTCGGGCACCGGATAGTTGTCGCCGATGATGGAATCGACCAGTTCGTGGATGAACGCGTCCCGGTCGAACCCGAAGGTTTTGGTCGCGAATCTTTCCATTTCGGAAAGGAATGCGGCTCCCGGAGCATCCTTCTGCTTCTCGATCCACACATCAAAGCGGTGCGCGATGCCGCTTGCCTGCGGCATGCCGCCGATCCCGGCGGGGTGCTCCATCACCCGCTTGCTTTCGGTGATGGCGAACTGGCCGAGCAGGAAGAAGCCTTCGCGCGGTTTCGTTGCAATCCAGTTGGGGTTGCCGCGGCCGGCGTTGAGGAACGCAGATTGCGTGGTCCGCGATGTCTTCTTGGCCAGATTGATCAGCTCGTCCTTGATCTCGAACGGGCTCAGAGCCTCGAACTTGCGCAGCGTCAGGATGTCGGTCATGGCTTGCTCCTTTCAACTCAGCTATCAAATCGCATTAACATTCACTGTGCGCTATCGCCTTTGGATTCAGGTCAGCAATATGACGAGCACCATTCCCCAGATCGTCAGCAGCGTGTTCCCGACCGCATACGTAACCGTGTAGCCAAGACCGGGAATCTGGCTCTTGGCCCGATCGTTGATCATGCCCAGCGAGGCTGTCGTGGTGCGCGCACCCGAACAGCATCCCAGCAGGATCGCGTCGTCGAAGCGGAACAGATATTTTCCCATATACATGGCCAGGATCAGCGGCACGGTCGTGACCGCCATGCCCCACAGGAACAGGCCGAAGCCGAGCTGCTGCAGCCCGGAGACAAAGCCCGGCCCCGAAGAGATACCGACGACCGCGATGAAGACGTTCAAGCCGACCGAATTCATGAACCATACGGTCGGTGACGGGATTCGGCCAAAGGTCGGTTGCACCGAGCGCAGCCACCCGAAGAAAAGGCCGGAGATCAACGCGCCGCCGGAGGTCGAGAGCGTGAGCGGCACGCTGCCGATCTTATAGACCACCGCGCCCACGAGCGCGCCGATCGCGATCGCGGCGCCAATGAACGCCACATCGGCCACGTCGGTCGCGCGGTCCGGAACGCCCAGCATCTTGGTCGCGGCGGCGATGTCCGGGGTGCGTCCGACCAGGGTCACGATGTCGCCCCGCTGCAACACGGTGCTCGGTAGAATCGGGATATCAGTCGCCGTTGCCCCCCTGGTGATCTTGCGCAGGAACACGCCGCGCGCTGCCGGGCCTCGTGCCAATTCAGCCAGCGTCTTTCCGTCAGCCTCCTTGCTGGTGACGTAGACATCTACGCCTTCCACCGGAACTGCCAAGAGCTCGCGGTCGTCGACCTCTGCGGCCGCGGTTCCGATCAGGTTCACCAGCACCTCGCGCCGACCGGCCACCGCCACAGTATCGCCCGCCCGGATGACGGTGTCGGCCGTAGCGTCGATGATCTGGTCGCCGCGCCGAATGCGCTGGACGAATACGCGCTGATCGGGCAGGAGCGCCTCGGCTTCCTGCACCGTCTTGCCTACGGTCTGGCCTCCTTCCCGTACCTGGAACGCCCGCAGGGAGAACTGGTGCCACGCGGTACCGGGTCCACCCGCCTGTTTCTTGCCTCCGTGCACTTCCTCGTAGCGTTTGCACGCGACCTCGAGATCGATCCCCAGCAAGGCCGGGCCGAGCAAGGCCAGCACGAGCGCGGAACCGATCGTGCCGAAGATATAGGTGACCGCATATGCGACCGGCATTGCATCCAGGAGCTTCTTGGTTTCTTCCGGCGACAGGCCGAGGCGGTTGATCGCGTCGGTCGCAAGGCCCATGGATGCCGAGATCGTCTGCGAACCCGCGTAGAGCCCCGTGGCGGAACCGACGTCATATCCGGCCAGCTTGGCGCCGGCATAGGCGGCGATCAGGCAGAACAGGCAGGTCACAGCCGCGAACAGCGCCTGCGGCATTCCATCCTGCGCGATGCCGCGAACGAACTGCGGTCCGACACCGTAGCCGATGGCGAACAGGAACATCAGGAAGAAGGTCGGCTTCAGCGGGCCCGTAATTGTGATGCCGAGCTGGCCGATGATTACGGCGGCGATCAGGGTGGCGGTCACCGCCCCGAGCCCGAGACCTTTGTAGGTAAAGGACCCGAAGTAGTATCCAAAGGCCAAGGACAGGAAGATGGCGATTTCCGGATAGGTTCGGAGCGTCTGAACGAACCATTCGATCATAGCGGCACCTATTGATTCACGCGACCCGTCGCCCTGTCCCTTGCCCGACAGGACGTCTTTCGCCGCGAATGCGTTCACGGGGCGATCTCGGCGGCAAGTTCGCGGGCTCTGTCACCGCCTCGTTGCGCACCAGCTTCAGGCCTGCAGCAGCGTTGTAACCATGGATCTCTTTCACATCGAGCTTGCGCATGAAGTCGATCGCCCCCTGCGTTATCACTTGGCCCGGCACCATGATCGGGAAGCCCGGCGGATACGGGATGATGAAATTGGCGGAGACGAGATCAGGCCCCACCTTCAGCCTCCGGTCGATCTCCGGATCCGTTAGCCGGATGTATTCGCAGCCTTCGGCATTATAAGCGGCGTAAAATCCGGCCCGGATATCGCCCTCGTTCGTTCTCTTTCCCGCATCCTTGCGGAAGGTGCTGTGGAAATGGGAGAAGTTGGGCAGGTCCGGCACATCAGTCATCAGGCTCTTCACTCGAGCCTCGAAGGCCTGCCGGACCCCGGCACCTCCCTGTGCCAGTCGCTGATCGATCTCGCTGCTGATCTGCACCAGGACGCGGATCAGCTGGGCGACGTCGCTGCGCGTGTTGTTTATGTTTGACTGTAGCAGGACGGAGTTGCGCGACGTCTTATTGAGCTGAATGTTGTAGTCGTTTGCCAGTATTCCCTTGAATTGTGTGCCGTCAAATCCGGCTGTTCCACAGACGAGTGTCATGCGCGTCGGGTCAAGGCAAAATTCATCTTGCTTGATACTGCGCAGCGCCACGGACCAGTTCGACTTGGGGTCGAGATAGTCTACGAATCCGCTCTCGCGATACGATGCCGGCACCATCTTGTCGGCCCCGAGAATATGAAAGTACTTGGAGATCAATGGGTGTGCGCCGACCGCCAGCCGGATTGCCAGCGCGACCTCGATCGCGTTGTGCACGAGGCCATATCCTTCCAATTCCATCTGCCGACGCGCTACATCCAGGCTGGCGATCAGCTGCTGGTTGGGGCTGGTGGACGCGTGCGTGAAGACCGCTTCCCGGAACTGGGCCTCCACAGTGTGGAATTCGATATCCTTCACCAGCAGCATCGATCCCTGCCGCAGGGCCGACATGGACTTGTGCGTGGAGTTCGTCTGATAGATCCGCAGCTTCATCCGGTGCGGGTCGGGGATCAGTCGTGTATCCAGCAGCACATCGTCAGATGGGTCGTTGCCGAGCTCCGCCTGTTGCTTTTCAAAGTCCGCGATCGCACGAGGATCGCGCATCCAAGCCTCGATATCGTTCGCTGCCCCCATCGCTGTGCGCGGGCGCAAGAAGGGGGAGAATCGCGCGAAGCCAAACCACGCCTCATCCCACAGAAAGATGAGGTCCGGCTTGATCGCTAGACATTCTTCCATTACTCGCCGTGTGTTGTAGATGTGACCATCGAATGTGCAGTTCGTCAGATCCACCATCTTCACGCGGTCGAGCCGGTCATCGGCCTTAAGATCCAACAGCGCCTGCTTGATCGTCCGAAGCGGCACCGCGCCATACATCGAGTATTCCGTCATCGGAAATGCTTCGACGTACAGCGGATGAGCTCCGGCGAGCACCATGCCGTAATGGTGCGATTTGTGGCAGTTCCGATCCACGATCGCGATGTCGCCGGGTGCAAGCAGCGCCTGGATCGCCATCTTGTTCGAGGTGGAGGTTCCGTTGGTGACGAAGAAGGCGTGATCGGCGCCGAAGGCACGCGCCGCCATTTCCTGCGCCTTCTTGATGTTGCCGGTGGGCTCCAAGAGGCTATCAAGACCGCCGGTCGTCGCGCTGCTCTCGGCGAGGAAAAGCGTCGGTCCATAGAATTCGCCCATGTCGCGAATCCAGTCCGACTTGAAGATCGATTTGCCGCGCGCAATCGGCAGTGCGTGAAAAGTACCGATCGGCCGCTGCGCATATTTCTTCAGATTGTTGAAGAACGGGGTGTCGTACCGATCTTGCACGCCTTCGAGGATTGCGAGATGCAGCTCGAGCAGCTCCTCGACGGCATAGAAGACGCGGCGGAAGACGTTTGCCTTGAGGTTCCCGGCGATGTCCTCGACCTGCCCGTTGCTCACCAGGTAAAGATCGAGCTCCGGCCGCAAGCGTTCGAGGATCTCGGCGAGGTGCAAGGCCGATGCTTGCGCGGCTTCGGCCTGGCCCATGGTTTCGGTCAACGCCCGCAGGGTCGGGGCGTCGTGCCGCGAGCGGAACGTGAAACCTTCATGGATCACGACGGCCGCAAGATCGGGATTCAACACGGCCGCGCAGAAAGCGTCCTCGAAGCTGCCCACGAAGACCGGCTCGTAGATGAACGCGTCCAGCGGCCGGCGAAGCCGGCGCCATTCCGCAGCAAGCGCGGGCCATCGCGCCGCAGGGGCTCCGGTGACGATCGCAATCTCAAAATAGGGCCGATGCACATCCGAACGTCCGAGCGCAGGCGGCAGCACGTCTGCCGCCGTTCCCCCATCATCCTCATGTGCATCCCAATCCGCGGGGTTTTGGCGAAAGGATCGGGTCAGGATGGCGCGGGTCAAGCGACGGGCAAGAGAGGCAGTCGCCCGCGCATCGCCTTCGGCAGCGCGTTCGCGCAGAGCGGCCATCAGCTCGCAGCCGGGATAAGCGTGGAATTCCTCGGTCGCTGTCAACTCGCCAAGCGCCGCCTCGACCTTGGGGCGGCTGGACGATCCAGCGGCCCAGGACTCGGCCAGCTCCACCAGATTCCTCCACTGGTCGCCTCTGGCGCCAGGGCCGGCGAAAAACCGATCGATCCGAGCTCCATGGCTGACGGCTCCCTTTGACATTGACGCATCTCCTCGGCCGCGCTCAGTTTCTGTTGCATTCTGTTGCACGGATGTCGCCGGCCGATTTGACCTAGATCAAATGATGGGCGCGCCTTAGCCCCTTGCTGTCCTTGTTGCTCTGGAGCAAATCACCCTGATCGAAAGCGGGAGGAGTCCCGATCGGGTTTCCACCGGACTAAGAGATACGTTTCCGCGCCCGGGGCTCAGCGTGCGAGCGGCGGCAACAGCTGCAATTCAGGATTGTAGATTATTTTTAACGGCTGGGTGTTGCTTTGGTACAGTAGCGGGTGATGAACCGCTGCTGTTTTGCCGGAGGCAATAGGCCATTGATTCGAGCGACTAGCGCAGCCCATAGAGGCGCGGACGCGCTAGGGCCGCCGTTCGGCTGTGGCTCTGCCACAAAAATAAGGTCATACATCGGCTTTCCCGCGAGCGCTGACACGTCGGTCGAGCTGACGAGGGCGGGGGCGATCAATGACGGCTCTTCCCTGGAACGGGACGCCGGGGTGCGTTTCCGCATCGGGCCGGTTCTGTTGGTATGCGCAAAATCGAGATGTGTCACGGTCGCTCGTCTGCCATAGCGTCCGTGCCGGCGGCTCCTGCGCACGGTGACTGTGGGCCAGGACGGTGAATCATTGCAACGCAGCAACTTCCCGGCCACCCCCGGCCTCCGTGAGGTAGCCTGAGCCTTCTTTTGGGACGAAGGCGACTATGATCAATTGCACCGCTTCATTGCGGTCGGGGCCTGCCGAAACTTGTTTCGCTTTATTGATTTACTGCTGACCTTTCCTTTACATGCAAGTTTCTGACAGATAGCTGCATTTCCAGACAAGTGAGCAAGTCGGTATACGTGCCGCCACCGCCCGCGGTCGTGTACCGTGCGCACTGTGACCGATCAGCGCTGGGAAACTCGGTCCATTTCTGAACCAGCTGATCGTGAGCATTACCCTCCACCGAAATGCAGCGACCTACATTCGGATCAATCGCGAGGTGCTCATCCGAGCGGCAGCTCGTTTCGGTATCGAGGATGGGAACTCTTTCCGCGGTAATCTCCCGCGCGCGCCGATCAAGCACCTCGACACCGACCGGATGGATGCTAGCGAACCGCTCCTTCGGGTGCGCGTCCGCCGTTTGTGCGGCCGGATTTGGCTGCATTGCCGCCGAATTTCGGCTTTGGCACTTGGTCTGCCCGGCGCAGTTTCCAGTCACGAGCGCGGCACGAATTTGCGCCGCCATATCGGCTAAGCCGAAGCTTGCCGATTGAGTAGCGCAACCACCCAACGAAAAAGCTGCGACCATTGCGATCGAGGTTCGCATCGCCGGTCCCGAATCAGATAAACTCCGTCACTCTAGCGCATTTGGTCGCCGGAGCTAAGCCTGATACCGAAAGGGTCGACGTGCCGGAGCGGGGCCGAAGTCGGCCGGGGTATAAAATCCAATGTCAAAATCTGAGCGCCAGCGGATCCCTCTTCCCCAAGGTTATCGGCAGGGGATTATCACGGCGATTACCGTGCTTCTAGGGTTCTCGCTTCTCTTTCTTCGGTTCTGGACTTTTGAAGCCCCGGGCAAGTGGACCAAGTCTTCGATCATTGCAACAGCCTTATTGGCGCTTGCGCTTGGACTTCAGCTCATTGCCCTCTGGCGGGCCTTGCAAATCGCTGATGACGACGAAATTGAATACTCCAAAACTCTAAAATGGTTCTTCTATTCTGCGCTGACATTGCTGCTCAGCGTGATGACCGCGGCGCTCGCGTTCGAGGACGTGTAGGGAATTTGAAACTCCCCGTCGCTCAGGCGGAATGATGACGAGAAGCTATCGACCCACCGGGAACTCTGAAATATAGAACCCTCGAAGGTCCCGGATCTCGAGCAGCGGAACCACGGGCGTCGGTAGCTCGTCCATCGTGGCAACCCCATCGCCCGGTCACCGACGAAGTGGATCAAAGCTCTTTGAAGCGATAACCAACCCCGTACAGGGTTTCAATCATGTCAAATTCGCCATCGGTAGATTTAAACCTCTTGCGGAGGCGCTTGATGTGGCTGTCGATGGTGCGGTCGTCAACGTAGACTTGGTCGTCGTAGGCCACGTCCATCAGGGCGTTCCGGCTCCTGACAACGCCCGGACGGCTGACCAACGCCTGCAAGATCCGGAATTCAGTGACCGTCAAAATGATGGGTTCGTTTTTCCAGGTGCAACTGTGACGCTCAGGGTCCATGCGAAGGTCACCCCGCTCAATTGGCCTGGCTTGGACTTCCTTGGGGGGAGTGTCCTTTCGCATATGCCGACGTAGCACGGCCTTTACGCGCTCGATGAGAATACGTTGCGAGAATGGCTTGCGAATGAAATCCTCGGCGCCCATCTTGAGCCCGAACAATTCGTCGATTTCGTCCTCCTTCGAGGAGAGGAAAATCACCGGTATGTCGGATTTCTCGCGCAGTCGGCGCAGCGTCTCCATCCCGTCCATGCGCGGCATCTTGACGTCGAAGATGGCCAGGTCCGGCGGGTTGGCCTTGAAACCATCAAGCGCCGATACGCCGTCCGTGTAAGTCATGATCCGATAGCCTTCGGCCTCGAACGCGATCGAGACAGAGGTCAAGATATTGTGGTCATCGTCGACGAGAGCGATGGTCGGCATTGTTCCCCCTGTCCGCCTGCCCGATCCTCGAGAGGGCGCATAAAGGTGGGCCGAAGTGTGACTGACCTCGAGTAATCCGATGATTCTTCGATGATTCTGTGCGGAACCAGGTCTGCGAAAGCGGTACCAGACGACTCGCGAGCTGGCGCCGTGGCGGGACGAGGTGCCGTCATCAACCACCACCATTGTACCGACAGCACACGGGTAGAGCCCCTCGTATTTTCGCCACACACCCTTTGTTAACTTTGTTCGGTGGGGTGGCGTAACAAGGGGGCAGTCATGGTGGCGTTGAGTAACAAGCCCGGTAGCTGGGATCTGCCTCTGGACCGCCCGATTGAAGTCGAGCACGGTGATCGGCGGCTATCGACTTTGGGCGAGGTCGGCGCATATATCCTGGCCCTGCCTGAGACCGTGCAGCGTCAGGAATTGTGGAACGCGGCCGCAGAAACATTGCTCGAAGCGGCGAAGTCCGGTCACACAGCGCGTGTTGCGCTTGTTTTTCGCATGGCGGCGATAATGTCCGGCCAGAACGCCCGAACAGTCTGGGAATGACCAGGACGAACGCCGCAGCCAACCCCCCGGTCCTTGGAATGACGATGGTCCCGGTGCGGTGGCGGCTCAGCGCGATAGCGGGCGCCTTGAAGGAAAGCCGCCTGGTGCAAAGGGGATTCCTGAAAGGCGATATAGCTTCGAGCCTTAGAATTCGGCAGGCCCCTTCCTGACCAAAGAAGGCAACGGCGACTCGTCCTCCGAAGTGTCGTCTTCTTCAGCGTCGCTTCCGTCGACCTCCAATCTCAGCTGCAGATCACGAACACCTTCAAGCACTGAAGTCGCCTTGCTGCAAAAGCCGGAAACATGCTCATTCGCAATTCTGCTGTGCTCGCGGATGGCAGTCGCCAGCGCGCGAAGCTTTTCGGCGATTTCCGTCGCGCCTCGCATGATCTCATCGGCGGTCTTTTCTATCTCCTCCGACGTAGCTGCGCCAATTCGGTCGACCGCCTGAATAGTAGCGCTCGCCAGACGTATCGGGTCTACCTTGACCGGAGCATGGGCTGATGGATTCGGTGTTTGAATGTTCATGACGCCTTCCTGCTGACTTATCCTACTAAAACACAAGTTCTTGTTTGTTTGTTGATCTTTGGACGATCAAACAGACTATTAAGCTTCGCATCCGAGCGGCTGATTGTGTTCATTTCTGGAAGAAACTCCGGCGGTATTTGGGCGTCCGATGGTAAGCTGATGCGACCATAACGGTCTCTCTCCGGGCTATTCTCTCTGCATCATGCCCGGTCCGTGTTCGATCCCTGGCCTCGAGACTACCCGCCGCCGCGATCTTACATTGCCGGCGGGCTTCATCCCGCCGTGCCTGCCCATGATGGCCCCTCGCCCGCCATCAGGACCGTTATGGCTTCACGAAATCAAGCACGACGGTTTCCGCATCATTGCCCGCAAGAATAGTAAAGGCGTGACGCTCTACGACCGGCAGGGCGGCGATTTGACCCAACGCTTCCCGCGGATCGTAGGGGCGATGGCGAAGCTACCGTCCTGCACGATCGATGGGGAGGCGGTTACCTGCAACGACAGCGGTGTATCATCATTCGATCTGCTTCGACGTCACCAGCAAGCCGACCGGGCCTTTCTCTGCGTGTTCGATCTAATCGAGTTGGCCGGTGACGATCGACGCCGAGATCCCCTCGAGCAGCGGAAATTCGATCTCACCCGCCTACTTGCTGATGCTTTGCCCGGGCTGGCGCTCGACGACTGGATCGATGGTGACAAACTCGACGGTACGACCGTATTTGGGCAGGTATGCTCGCTTGGTCTCGAAGGTATCGTGTCAAAGCGTAAAGATTCGCGCTATCTCTCGGGACGATCACCGTACTGGCTTAAAACGAAGAATCCGGCAAGCGACGCGGTGCGGCGGGAGACCGAGCACGAATTGGCGGGACGGAGCATCTCCTAGACGGAAAGCGCCAAACCGCCGGCCGCCAACCCACTTGAACTACGCCCCCGGGCGTTTTCAAAAAGACCTGCTATTACGCAGAGACTATTAAATACGCCCACATCGGCAAAAGCCGCGGTACCCGACGGGTATGATCCGCCGCCCGAGCGCAGGCTCAACCCCGTTTCCGGGTGAAATCTGTCCTGGCATTCAGCACCTGGCCGCCATCGTCTTTGAAGGGTTCATGGCGAACGGCAGGTTTTCCGAAGAGGAAACCGGCGCCGATGACATGGGCATAGCCGAACACCGAGAGCTGGTTGTCGCCTGGGCCCGCTCCACATCGGCGTGCTACATGGGCTATAGGGAACACTTGTCCCAGCAACCGCTCAACACATTTACCAATACAGCAACCATATTGCGTAAGCAACGCCTGTAGCAATCCCGATGCCGGCCTGGACGACGTAGATGACGGCGAGAATGCGCAACGCGGTCATCGAGCCGACTGCACCAAATCAGGAGACAGATTCAGACCTGAAAGTACCGGTATTGATGAGAATTGTTTCACGTTGGCACACTTTACGCAGAGATGTGTATCGCCTCTGCATAAGAGCAACATTGCTGCCAACCGGCGTGCTTCTGCTGTCTCCGCGAAATACCGCGGAAGCGGTTGTTTCAAGCATCTTCGGGATTTATGGCAGGGGAGAAACGCCTGTCGTAGACGATGGTGATGGTGGAGGCGATCGCCGGAAGTCCTTGGAACCTGGACCTCGCGATCGGGGGTTCGTGCCGTCGAGGGCTCCTTCTGCGGCCGATAAAGGCGCTCGAGCGGCCCGGGAATGCTGGCGCACGACGGAATTCCAGTCCGCGAGATGAGCCATCTGAGCATTCAAATCGAGACATCCTGAAGTTATCGCGTCGACGGCGATCAACTGATACAATACGGATTGGCGAATGTGCGCAGGGCAGCGCGCGATCCCTGCGACCCGGCATTGGATGTCGGCCGCCAAGCCGCGCGGAAGGATTTGGAGGGAGGGCACGCCATGAGTAGGTTCAGTCTCTGGTCGGCACCTGCAGCGGCCATGTTTTTGGGTTTGGCGCTCGCCGGCTGTGGCGGCTTCGGTGGTTTTCCCAGCTTCGGCAATTCCGGCCCCGCACCGGAGACAGTGCCGGTCGAACCCCAGGCTACCCCGGAAGTCCCCGCCAGTGTGCGCCCCTCCCAAGTCATTGGGCGCTGGGGGTACGCATCGTTTCGCCGGCCGGAGGACCGCGCCCGTACCGAAGCTGCCGCCAAAAGCCAGTGCGCCCATCCGTTCGTCATCGCACAGGGGCCGACCGGCGGCGTGATGATGTACCCCCCCGACCAAACTCAAATGCAGGAGTTCTGGCTAAAAGGGGGTGGGGGAGGGAAGAACTATATCGGCCCGCACGGGGACGCCGGCGGCACCGAGGATCGCGAGATCGTCTCCCTCGACGGCCGAGTAATGGTGCTGCGCTATGTCGATGAGGACGTCGCCGCCCGCTTCGGCACCGGGATCTACGTGCGCTGCGCGCCGCGGGCGTGAGTACACCAATACGGGTCGTCACAAGACGCTATTTCGCTGAATTCCTTGCCCCTCCGGCCTTGCCGAGTGGGCGGACCAACAGCGGCGGCACGGAGGGTCGTGGAAGTGCCACAAGCAGCCGCGTCAAGGCGCAGCGGCTGACTGACGGCCTGACCGTCATCGATCGCGTCCGTGGTATCATGCTCCTTCAGTTTCGACAGAACTGCGCCAATATACCGACGCCGAGGCCGGTCCCTAAAAAGCACCTTTGCCGTATAATAGGCTGATCAGCGCGCCGCGCCATGAGAACGCACCATACAGTGGCATGAGCGATGCTCGCAGTCGTCGGACTTGGCGCAGCCGCCGGTGCTTCGATACAGCCGGGTTCATCGCTGGATAGCACTGAAATTAATGTTCGCTGCGTAGGTTCGTACCACAGAATTCGACGCGAATCACTTAACGTCCATCGCGCTATCAAAGCCGGGGGTATGAACTGGTGGCGACCAAGCGGGTGTCGATAGAGCATGCAGTGCCGGACAACGCCGCGCGGCCGGTGGTCTCGCATGTCATTGGACTCGGCGGACGTCGCCTGACCCTCGCCGACCTTCCACTGCCCGATACCAAGCGCTGGGTGATCCGGCGCAAGGCGGAAGTCGTCGCGGCAGTGTGCGGTGGTCTATTGTCTCTGGACGAGGCTAGTAGCCGCTACGCGCTGAGCTCCGATGAGATCATATCCTGGCAGCACTGCATCGATCTCTTCGGGATTATAGGACTTCGCACGACTCGCACTCAGATCTATCAAAGACGCCTCGCGAGACCAGGCCATTTGAGATACCTGCACGGAGCGGATGCGTGACTCGGCGCTGAGCTCGGAGGATGCGAGTATTACCGATCGAGGATGATAGCGCCACAGCCCAATCTATCGAACAGATGATTCAGTCTGTGAGCTTTAGTGTTTACTCGGCGGATTTTGGCGGAGAGGGTGTCGATCTCGGAAAGCTGTACGACTAGCACATCATATTGTTAGATCGGACCGCGACATTGCTTCCAAGTTGTTTTTCAGACGCCGCGCTCGCGATGTGGCCTGTGCGCATCGCAAATCCTTCCTACCATTGGCCTGAGTAGAGGGCCAACGCACTCGACTACCGCCCGACAGGTGTTCGGTGGATTGACATTTTTGCGACCCATTGGGGCCGGAATTGAGCGTCAAATACTTTAGTAGAATATCACGGTTGGCGGATGGGCGTATCGATGGACACTGAGGGAGGAGCAAATGCCAAAACGAATGACTGTCGTCGTGCCGGCGACCCTCGTCTTTCTGTCTGCAGCTGTTTTGTTGACGGTCCGAACGAGCTTTGCGCAACACGCGACCGACGATTGCATTACCAAGCCGAGCTCCGCGCCGTCGCAGGGCAGCCACTGGTATTTCCGCGTGGATCGCATGGTCCACCGTCAATGTTGGTATCTGGGGCCTGTTGGCGCCAAGGTGCGGGCAGACGCACGTCAAGCCGAGTCGCCGATGCGGCTTCCGCCTCCGCGGCCGGTTTCGCCGCCGACCGCTGAATCGCCTGCCGGAGGCACCGCTACCGGAGCCTTACCCGCTCGAAATCACGGCCGGGAAGAGTGATGCGGATGCGAACGTTATCATGCCCTCGCTTGGTCCTTCTGCCGGCACAAAGGTGAGCGAACCCGCATCTATGAGCAACAGCGCAGCCATGAGCCATGTCGAGGAACGTGCGACGAACGCGCTTGATGACACGCCATTGGTTCGGCCGGTGGCCAGGGTGGCAAGCTCGCAGCTTGCGGGCGCGGGCGAGCCCGAAGGCATGCTTGCGGTTCTCGCTGGCGCGCTTGCGTTCGCCACGGTGATGTTTCGATTGACTTTCAAACGGTCCGCTGCCCGCCCTATCGGCCGCTCCAGCGTCCTCGATCACCAGCGCTCAGTCTCGGAAGCGCGACGCCCCCAGGGAACGAATACCGTCCGTTTCGCCGATAGGCCCTCAGCTGCGAGCTTGGCCGACTTCGTCGCGGCGGACGGCACTCCGTTACATATCGATCGGTCATCGAAAAAAGCGCACCGCGATAAAGGCAGTCCGATCGAGAAAGCGCGCGTGATGCGCCAGGGTGATCCGCACGACAATCCGCCAGCTCAGCGGAAGCGGGCTTAGTCAGCTGTCAAAAAAAGTCCAGCCGAGGTTGGCCCATCGGGGCTTTGGGGTAACCGGGATGCGAAGCCGTTTGGCAGCCCCGCTTGTCGCAATTCGGCTCATGTAAGCACGGGCTTCAATGGGCCGGCAGATCGGGTTTTTCGTAATTCACGAAGGAATGGTGCGGGCTTTGCGGCAGAATGCCGATCGAACCCGATTGTACACCCAGTCTTGAGCCGCAGCTCTCGTTGGCGTTGCCACTGCATGATCGGAACGGTGCTGATCGCATTCGCCGGGGAGCCATTGATCATCTTCGTGCTGATCGCGAGATAGATGATCGTGTTTCGAAGTTTATCCACCATGCGACAAATGCGAGTCATCTTGAAGAAAATGCTCGTTTTTTGACTGAACACCTCTTCATTTTCACCTGGCTTTGGCAGGTCTATGTCGATCGGACCGATTTGTCTGCACGAGATTGAAAAATTTGTTGGATCTTCATTTAAGCCAAGTGGTTGGCCCCAGCTCTGTCGGGTTTGATTGATGCACCACGGCATGCGGCTTGCGAATGCCGGGACCTTATGTCGGCAAGAGCCGTCTCCGACATTGATGTAGATCAACCGATCAGCAACCGCGTGTGTTGCCAATGTGCGCTGTTCGACCAAAAAAGAGCCCCGCGTCAGCGGAGCCCAAGTCTAGGGAGGAAACGTCTCAGGAGAGACGGCAATTGAATAGCCGATTTGCCGCTCGCGTTGGTTGCGGAAATGCCACAGTGCCTGATAATATGTGCGCCCGAGCCTGAGAGGGAAAATCGCCGATGGACGATCTCAGCAGCCAGGTCGCTGGCATCTTCAGACGATATCAGGCTGAATTCCGCCGCATGGACCGCCTATCCGATTCTGAATACGAGCAAGCGATCCAACCATTCCGAAAAGAGGTAGCCGCCCTCATCGCCGAGCATGGCCGGGAGGCCGTGGTTCGGACCGCGCTCGCGTTGTCTACAAAGCCGTTGAGCCTGCACTGACGGTGCAACACCTGATGGTGCGCGGGGCGACCGTGCTCGACGGCGAAGGGAGTAAGCCAAGGAGCCCCAACGGAGGAAAACATGTATATGCCGCGACGTCTCGGGGCCGAGTTCTTCGGCACATTCTGGCTGACATTCGCCGGTTGTGGCAGTGCGGTGCTCGCCGCGGGCTTTCCAACGCTAGGCATCGGATTTCTTGGCGTCAGCTTTGCGTTCGGACTGACGGTGCTGACTATGGCCTATGCAGTCGGCCACGTATCCGGCGGGCATTTCAATTGCGCAGTCACCGTCGGGCTCTGGGCCGGAGGTCGCTTCAAGGCCAGCGACGTCCTTCCCTACATACTCGCGCAGGTGATCGGTGCCATCGCGGCGGCTGCGGTACTCTATGCGATCGCTTCGGGTAAACCTGACTGGGTTCCCGGCGGGTTTGCGTCCAACGGATACGGCGATCTCAGCCCCGGCAAATACGGTCTGGCATCGTGCTTCCTGATCGAGGTCATTGCGACCTTTTTCTTCTTGTATGTCATTATTGGTACCACCTCGAAGGGCGCGGCGGTCGGTTTCGCCGGCATACCCATCGGGCTTTGCCTGACGCTTATTCATCTCTTCTTGATCCCGGTCACCAATGCCTCGGTCAATCCGGCGCGAAGCACCGGCCCGGCGCTGTTTGCCGGCGGAGCCTATATAGGCCAGCTCTGGCTATTCTGGCTGGCACCCATCCTCGGCGCCGCGATTGCCGGCGTGATCAGTCGCTGGCAGCACGATATGCCGGATGCGTCGAATTGAACGCCGCCGCAATAAGCCAGCAACCCCGGGGCGAAGGAGTGAAACGGAGTGCCTCCCTGACGCGGTAACTTTTAGTTCGCGCTCACCGCTGCCTTGTAGCGGGCGATCACGGCGGCCGGGCTCTGGGCGATGCGGGCCATCTGGGTTTGCAGCTCGGCGCCTGCGACCGGGCTCACGTCGAGCTGCATCTCCTTCGCCTCCCGCAGGTACTCCGGGTCCTGGTGCGCCTGCATGAAGGCCTGGGTGAGGATCGCGGCCTGCGCTGCAGGAATTGCGGGCGGGGCGATGAACGGGCGAGACATCAGGAACGGGAACTCGGCGAGCTCGAGCACCGCCTTGTCCTCCGGCGTCTGGGCGAGCTCGCGCGCGGTCGGCACGTCCGGCAGGCCCCGCCAGCGGGTCGTATGGCCGAACTGCAGGAGGTAGCGCAGCATCCCCGACTCCAACCAATCCCCCATGCTCTTCTGCAGCGTCGAGGTGGTGATGGCGCGCCCTTCGATCTCGCCGCGCCGCAGCGCCAGCAGCGTGTCGGTGCTGGCCCGATAGCCGCGAATGAACTGGAGATTGAGCCGGAACACGTCGCGGGTGATCAGCACGATGTCGGTCTCCGAGCCGCCGGCGGCCTGGCCGCCGAAGATCGCCGGACGCGCGCGCGTCTGCAGGTCGGCGATGCTGGCGACCCCGGTGTCGGCGCGGATGACCAGGCAGAACGCATCGTCGTCATAGCGCGACGAGGTGCCGAGCCAGGTGAAGCTCTCGGGCTTGAACTTGGCGACGGTGTTCCCAAACAGCGGCTGCAGCGGAATGTCCCGCGACATCATGCCGATGGTGAGACCGTCGCGCGGCACCGTCGCATACATGGCATTGGCCATGGCCATTCCGCCGGCGGCGGGCTGGTTCTTGACCACGATGCCGGGCTCGCCCGCGATGTGCTTTCCCAAGTGACGGGCCAGCAGCCGGGCATATTGATCATAGCCGCCGCCCTCGGCCGAGCCGACCAGGAGCGTGATGATCTTGCCTTTGTAGAAATCCTCGGCGGCGGCGGGGGTGTTCGCCCCTGCCAGCAGGCATGCGAGAACGAGCAGCCGGCGCAGGGCGCTAGGTGGCATGATGGACGTCCCTCCAAGGGTTGTCTTGCTTTACCTCCCCCTGCAAGCGTCCCTTTCAGGGGGAGGGAAGAGGAGCGCCGCGGACGCGCGTCCCGATCCAGCGCACCAGCACATAGAAGATCGGGGTGAACATCAAGCCGAACAGTGTCACACCCAGCATGCCGAAGAACACCGCGGTGCCGAGTGCCTGGCGCATCTCGGCGCCGGCGCCGGTGGCGAGCACCAGCGGAACGACGCCCAGCACGAAGGCGAGCGAGGTCATCAGGATCGGACGCAGGCGCGTGCGGGCGGCGCTCACCGCGGCCTCCCACCGGTCGGCGCCTTGCTCCTCGGCCTGCCGGGCGAACTCGACGATGAGGATCGCGTTCTTGGCAGCGAGCCCGATCAGCACCACGAAGCCAATCTGGGTGAGGATGTTGTTGTCCATGCCGCGCATGAGCACGCCGCTGACGGCGGCGAGCAGGCACATGGGCACGATCAGGATCACGGCGAGCGGCAGCAGCACGCTTTCGTATTGCGCCGCGAGCAGCAGGAACACGAACACGACCGCCAGGCTGAACGCCACCACGGCGGTATTGCCGGCGATCTTCTCCTGCAGCGCGATCTCGGTCCATTCGAAGCCGAAGCCGGAGGGCAGGTTGGTGGCGATGAGGCCCTCCATGGCGGCGATCGCCTGGCCGGTGGAGAAACCCGGCAGGGTGGCGCCCTGCACCTCGGCGGCCGGGAACAGGTTGTAGCGCGGCACCCGGTAGGGGCCGGTGATGTCCCGGAAGGTGGCGACCGATCCGAGCGGGACCATGTCGCCCGAAGTGGAGCGGGTGCGCAGGTTCTGCACGTCGCGCACCGACAGCCGGAACGGATTGTCGGCCTGTGCGGTGACCCGGTAGGTGCGGCCCAGGATGTTGAACTCGTTGACGAAGGTCGAGCCCATAAAGGTCGACAGCGTGTCGAAGAAGCGGGTGATCGGCACCCCCAGCATCTCGGCCTTGGTGCGGTCGATGTCGGCAAAGACCTGCGGGGTCTGGGTGTTGAACAAGGTGAAGACCTGGACCAGTCCGGGGGTGCGGTTGGCGGGACCGACAATGGCGCCGACCGCCTGCTCCAGCGCGCGCGGGCCGCGGCCGGCGCGATCCTGGACATAGAGCTTGAAGCCGCCGCCGGTCCCGATCCCCGGCACCGACGGCGGCGGGATCACCAGCACGAACGCCTCGCGCAGCGTCTGCATCTGGCCGCGCAGATCGTTGAGGATGGTCGCGGTCGCGAGCCCGTCCTTCACCCGCTCGTCGAACGGCTTCAAGGTGACGAAGATCACGCCCGCATTGGGAGCATTGGTGAAGGTGGCGCCATCAAATCCCGCGAACGCGACCGCATGGCCGACGCCGGGCCGCTTGAGCAGGAGGTCGGCGGCCTTGCGCACCACCTGGTCGGTGCGTGCGAGCGTGGCGCCCGGCGGCAGCGAGATCGCGGCGATGAAATAGGCGCGGTCGAGCGAAGGGATGAAGCCCGAGGGCGTGCGGGAGAACTGGAAATAGGTGAGGGCGATGAGGCAGGCGTAGACCGCAAGCATCAGGGCCGACACGCGCAAGAGCCGCCTGGTCAGACCGGCGTAGCCTGACGACAGCCGCTCGAACAGCTTGTTGAAGCCGGCAAAGAAAATGTCGAACGGACGGCTGAGCGTGCGCCAGATGCCCGCCGGCTGCTCCCCGCCATGCGGTTTGAGCAGCAGCGCCGCCAGCGCCGGCGACAGCGTCAACGATACGGTCGCCGAGATGATGGTCGAGGCCGTGATGGTGAGGGCGAACTGCCGGTAGAACGCCCCCGAGATGCCGGCGATGAAGGCGCTCGGGATGAACACCGCGCACAGCACCAGCGCGATCGCGATCAGGGCGCCGCCGACCTCGTCCATGGTCTTGTGGGCGGCTTCGCGCGGGCTCAGGCCCAGACGCAATTCGCGCTCGACGTTCTCCACCACCACGATGGCGTCGTCCACCACGATGCCGATCGCCAGCACCAGGCCGAACAGCGTCAGATTGTTCAGCGAGAAGCCGAAGGCGGTCATCACGAAGAAGGTCCCGATCAGCGACACCGGGATGGCGACGATCGGGATGATGGCGGCGCGCCAGGTCTGCAGGAACAACAGGATCACCAGCACCACCAGCACGACCGCTTCGAACAGCGTCTTGATCACCTCGTCGACCGACTGCTGGATGAACTCGGTGGTGTTGTAGGCGACACGGTAGCTCATGCCGGCCGGAAAGCTCTTGGCCAGATCCGCCATCGTGGCGAGCACGCTGGCGGCGGTGGCGAGCGCGTTCGAGCCCGGACGCTGGAAGATCGCGATCGCGGTCGCTACCTGGTTGTCCAGATAGGCGTTGGTGGTGTAGTCCTGCGAGCCGAGCTCGACCCGACCGATGTCGCGCAAGCGGGTGACGCGACCGTCCGTGTCGGTCGAGACCACGATCTCCTGGAACTGCTCGGGGCTCGACAGCCGGCCGAGCGTCTGCACCGCGAGCTGGAAGGCGCCGGGCGAGGTGGCGGGCGGCTGATTGATCGAGCCCGCCGCCACCTGGACGTTGGCGGCGCGCAACGCGGCGACGACGTCGTCGGCAGTGAGGCCGCGCGCCTGCACCAGGGCCGGATCGAGCCAGACCCGCATCGAATAGTCGCGCGCCCCGAACACGATGGTGTCGCCGACGCCGTCGATACGGGTGATGACGTCCTTGATGTTGATGGTGGCGTAGTTGGAGATGTATTGCTGGGTCAGGCTGCCGTCCGGCGAGATCAGGTGGATCACCAGCATCAGGTCGGGAGACTTCTTGCGCACCGTCACGCCGACGCGCTGCACCTCGTCCGGCAGGCGCGGCAGGGCGACCGAGACGCGGTTCTGCACCAGCACCTGCGCCTGGTCGACATTGGTTCCGGGCTTGAACACCACGCTGATCGAGATCGCGCCATCGCCGGTCGACTGCGAGATCACATAAAGCATGTTGTCGACGCCGTTGATCTCCTGCTCGATCGGCGCCGCCACCGTATCGGCGATCACCTCGGCGGAGGCGCCCGCATAGCTGGCCGTTACCGTCACGGTCGGCGGCGCGATATCCGGGAACTCGGTCACCGGGAGTGCCCGGAACGAGATGAAGCCGATCAAGGTGATGATGATCGACACGACGCCGGCGAAAATCGGCCGGTCGACGAAGAAGTGGGAAAATCGCATGCCGGACGCCCCCTCCGATGGGTGCACTCGTGGCGGATCGGTGACTAGGGCGTTGCGGGAGTTGCCGGCGGCGCGGGTGCGGCCTCGATCTTGCCGTCCTGCGCCGTGACCTTCTGGCCGGGCCGCGCGCGTTGCAGCCCGTCGATGACGATCCGATCGGTGGCGGCGAGGCCGGAGCGAACGACCCGCAGGCCGTCCACCATGGGGCCTGGCTCGATCAGCTTGGTGCCGACAGTGCCGTCATCGGCGACGGTGAAGACGATCCTGCTGGCCTGGTCGGATGCGATGGCGGCGTCGGGCACGAGAAGAGCCTCGTGCTGGCCGCCGAACAGGCGCAGCCGCCCGAAGAAGCCGGGGGTCAGGAACCCATCCTTGTTGTCGAACACGGCGCGGCCCCGGATGGTGCCGGTCTTGGGATTGAGCGCGTTGTCGACGAAGTCCATGCGGCCCTGATGCTTGTATTCGGTCTCGTCTGCGAGCCGCACCGAGACCGGGTTCTGTACGTCGCGCGAGGAGGGCCGTCCGCCGGCGGCGGCCAGGCGCACATAGCGCAGGAAGTCCGCCTCGCTGCCGTCGAACACGAAGTGGATGGGGTCGATCGAGACGATGACGGTGAGGAGCGTCGCGCCGGTCGGGCCGCCGGTGATGAGGTTGCCGGCATCGACCCGCCTGTCGGAGATGCGCCCGCCGATCGGCGCCTTGACCTCGGTCCATTCGAGATTGAGCTCGGCCTGCTTCACCGCGGCCTCGGCCGAGGCGACCTGTCCGGCGGCATCGCGCTCGGTTGATTTCCTGGTGTCGAGCTCCCGTTCGGTCAAAGCCTGGGTCCGCGCCAGCGGCGTCCCGCGTTGCACGTCGAGCGAGGCGATTTCGAGCTTCGCCTTGGCGCGCTCCACATCGGCCTTGGCCTGCTCGACGGCGATCCGGTAGGGCCGCGGGTCGATGACGAACAGGAGGTCCCCCTGCTTGACGATCTGGCCCTCGTTGAAATGGATCGAATCGATGAATTCCGAAACCCTGGCGCGGACCTCCACCGTTTCCAGCGCCGTAAACCGCCCGGTATATTCATCCCACTCGGTGATGGTCTTCTGCAGCGGACGCGCGACCGTGACGGCCGGGGGCGGGGGAGCCTGGCCGGCGACCGGCCTGCTGTCGCAGCCGGAGAGCAGCTGTGCCGCCAGCAGCATCGAGCCCAAGACGAGGGCGCGGGTCATTGGATTCTCCTCCTGGCATCGCGGACCGGCGCTGCCGGCCCGGCCTTTGACGACCGAGGTGCTTCGACGATGTAGCGCTAGATATTGACGGATCCCCAACCGTGCCAGGGCATCCCCCACATGAGCGATGCCCAATTACCGGGCAATAATCATTTGGTACTAGCCGGGAGCATCAAGGTATGATCGTAGGGATCGCGGCGATGCCTGCCGGTAGCGCCGGCCGTCAGGCGTACAGCTTTTCCAACAGACCCTTGAGGGCCTCTTTTCCCGCCCGGCTCGCCATGGCCATGGTGTGAAAATAGACCGTGGACTGCTTTATGGCGCTCGATCGCCCGGCGCGATAAATTTCCCATCGCCATGGGTCCGGAGGATTTCCCCGGTTCTTGACCACCACTGAATAGTCGGTTGGCTCGAATCCGCTCATGACTGCAGTATATGGGGCAAACGGCCCTGAATTGCTAGCGATGTCAGGGCCACAGGCCGGTCATTTGTGGCGTCGCCGCCGGTCCCGAGCCCAACATCCGGCCTGAACCAAGGGCACCAAAGACACTCTCTATGCGGTTGATCGCGATGCGGTTTTGCGTGGCCGTCAGCCCCACTGGCGACGCAGCTTGGCCCCGATATCGACAGTCTGGCGCAAGGGTGCGGCGCCGCCGTCCGGGCCCGGACGGGCTCCCGACCAGGTGCCGCAGCCGAAATGCCGCAAGAGTGCCGACGGAATAAAGCGCGTGCGCGCCGCATAGACGTGGCGGTCGCCGTTCTTCCTCTGCTGATGGGTGAAGAAGCGCTGCGGCACCATCAGATGCAGCTGGTCCCGGGCGCGGGTCATGGCGACATAGAGGAGCCGCCGCTCCTCCTCGATCTCGGCCGTGCTGCCGGTCCCGAGATCCGAAGGCAGGCAGCCGTCCACCACGTTGAGGACGACTACCGACCTCCATTCCTGCCCCTTGGCGGAATGAATGGTGGAGAGGATGAGATAATCCTCGTCCAGGAAGGGAACGCCGGCCTGGTCGCTGGTGGCATCCGGCGGATCGAGCGCGAGATCGGTCAGGAACCGCTCGCGGCTCGGATAGCCCGAGGCGATCTGCACGAACTGTGCGAGGTCGGCTTGGCGCACCACGGCGTCGTCGTGGATGCGCTCGAGATGCGGGTCGTACCAGCGCAGCATCAGATCGAGCTCCGCCGGCCAACCCGCGGCCCGGCTGCGCAGGAGCCGCACCGCCTCCACGAAATCCGGCCAGGGCTCGGCGGCCGCTGCCGGCGGCTTGAATTTCTCCATCGCGGCGAGCGGATCGCTGTCCGCCATGGCATCCAGGAGGCGGGCCGCGGTCGCCGGGCCGGCGCCGGGCATCAGCTGGATCACACGGAACCCGGCCACCCGGTCGCGCGGGTTCTGCGCCCAGCGCAGAAACGCCAGCACGTCCTTGATGTGCGCGGCCTCCAGGAATTTGAGCCCGCCGAACTTCAGGAACGGGATGTTGCGCCGCGTGAGCTCGATCTCGAGCGGGCCGCTGTGATGGGAGGCGCGGAACAGCACCGCCTGCGCCTTCAAGGCGAGCCCCGCTTCGCGGCTCTCCAGCACCTTCTCCACCACATAGCGGGCCTGCGCGGCTTCGTCCGCCACGCTGACGAGATGCGGCCGCTCGCCGCCGGCGCGGTCGGACCACAGGTTCTTGGTGAAGCGCTCCTGCGCGAGCTCGATCACCGCATTGGCGGCCGCGAGGATCGGCTGGGTGGAGCGGTAGTTGCGCTCGAGCGTGATGATCCGGGCGGGTGGGGTGAAATGGCCGGGGAAATCCAGGATGTTGCGCACGCTGGCGGCGCGGAACGAGTAGATGGATTGGGCGTCGTCGCCGACCACGGTCAGCCCGTCTCCGTTCGGCTTGAGGGCCAGCAGGATGGCCGCCTGCAGCGCGTTGGTGTCCTGATATTCGTCGACCAGCACATGATCGAAACGGCTGCCGACGTCGGCCGCGATCGCCGGCTCCGCCATCATGTGCGACCAGTAGAGCAGCAGGTCGTCGTAATCGAGCACGGATTGCTGCTGCTTGGCCGCCACATAGGCGGCGAACAGCGCCCGCAGCTCCGCCTCCCACATGGCGCACCAGGGGAAGCAGGCGCCGAGCACCTCGTCGAGCGCGGCCTGCGCATTGATGGCGCGCGAATAGATGGCGAGGCAGGTGCCCTTGGCCGGGAAGCGGCGGCTGGTCCTGGAGAAGCCGAGATCATGGCGAACCAGATTCATGAGGTCGGCGGAATCCTCGCGATCGTGGATGGTGAAGGCGCGATCGAGGCCGATGTGCTGGGCGTATTCGCGCAGCAGCCGGGCGCCGATCGCATGAAACGTGCCGGCCCAGGCCAGGGCTTCCGCCACCGGTGGCGCTTTCTCGCGCAGCACCACGGCCGTGATGCGCTCCACCCGGCGGATCATCTCGGCGGCGGCCCGGCGCGAGAACGTCAGCAGCAGCATGCGGCGCGGATCGATGCCTTTGACGAACAGGTGCGCGACCCGGTGCGCCAGGGTATTGGTCTTGCCCGAACCGGCGCCCGCGATGATCAGGAGCGGGCCGGCTGCCAGGAATTCCGGATCGCCATATTCGACCGCGCGGCGCTGCTCGGGGTTGAGCCGCTCCAGATAGGCGGTGTCGAGCGTGGCGGCGCTGGCGGCGGTCATGCGGGGAGGTTTCGGGGCGAGGCGTTGCCGGCCGCAGAGGAAAAATCCGTTTTAAAATGGAGCCTTGCGGTCATTGTTGCCCCCGATTGATTCGCCCGGAGCATTAGAACGGTCCATGAACGACATGCCAAGCCGAAACGGCCAAGGCGTCATTCTCAAAAGGCGTCATTCTCAAATTGTACGGAGATGTCGCGATCCGGAGCCGGCCGAGGCGCGCCGCGTTTTGACGGGCGCGCTTGTCCCGGGCGCAGCGCAGCACTTCTTTAGTGATGCGCTGCAGACCCGGGACCGTTCCGGGGCACGGCGGTGGAACGATCCCGGATCGTCGGTGCAACACCCCGTGTTGCACCTGGTCCGGAAAAAGCATCGAAGCCGTTGGCCGCTAGGCGCGGGTGATTCGTGTCATGCTTGTTTTTGCTCATGAAAATCGAGTTCGTTCGGCCAAAATAAGGATCGCCCGCGCGACTGGGCACGGAGAGTCATTGTGCACGGCCGCTGACCGCACGGCGCGGCTCGGCGGTTTCAATTTCTCGAATAATCTGATTTGGGTGCTTGGCAAAGCGCACGCCGGTTCGACCGTTTTCTTAGGAGGCTCGACTGTAGCGGCCGCGTGCGCGGCGCCGGCGCACCTTGGCGCGCGGTTCCGACGCGAGGCGACGGACGGGCAAATCGACGTGCCGGCCGTCGGGAAATTCGAGATAGCGCGAAACACGACCGGGGCGGCCCTCGATGACAAATCGGGTGCCCTCGGGGAAGCGGTTGGGGAGACGATCGGCTTGGCGCATGATGCTGCTCCTTGCGGGATGGGACTGCAGCTGAAATTCCGGACCCGGACAACGGTTCCTCGGGCGAGTGGCCGCGCATGCAGATCGCTGTGCGTTGATGTGGATATCCCCTCCGACGCCGGGTTTTGCCTCGAAACCGGCTCGAGTCCGGATGTCGCCCACCGTGCCCGCGGCTGACCTCCATCCGTCACCCGCGGGCTTGACCCGCGGGTCCATCCATTTTCGCAAGAAGATGGAATTGCATCCGAGCCCGGGCTTGCCCGAGCTCGGCACGTGCAACAGAGAGCACCAAGTCGGGTAGACCCGACTTCGTGTGTCAAGCCCCGCAACAACTCCGAGTACTCCAACAAACTGCCGGGCAGGCCGAGCGGACGCGACGGCGCCACAAGAACGCGCGGATTCCGACGCAAGTCCCTCGGCCCGGAAACCGAGTTTCGCAAATCGCGCTAACGCGCCGTTCAACATGGCGCAAGGTCGCGGAACCTGCTCCAAGTTCTGAAGTTCTCCGGGCTGGGAAAGGGGAGAAAGGCATGCCGCGGAGCTGTTACTGCATCGAGCGAATCCGAGAGTCAGTGGGTGGTCTCGGTGGGCGGCGCCAGGGTGTTGAGCTGCAGGACGAAACGGTCCGCCGTGAAGGCGGCGCAGCGCGCCATGGTATTGCTTCACCGCGGTCAGCAACGGCAATTTCCGGATCGGCAGCCGGTGCCGGTCTCCAGCGGCGATGATGTTATTCATTGGGCCGCGACGGTTTTGCGCCAAGCCGCGAAAGCCGCGACCGAGTTGACCGCGGGGGGCAAACCCGCTTTTGATGGCGGAATGAACGAAGACGAGAGCATCGAACGCTTCGCTGCCGCCCTGGGGCTCGCCGCCCTCGATCTGTGGAGCGCGCTGCCGCAGGAGATTCAGCACAGCCTGTTCGAGCAGGCGGTGGTGTGCGGGCACAAGACCGAGCGGGATGAAAGCCTGCGCGAGCAGCTGGCGCAGTTCCTCCACGACCATCACCAACGGACGGTCAAGCGCAATGCCGGGCAAGCGGGTGCAGTTTGACGCGGAGACCTGGGCGGCGCTCGACCTGCTCGCCCGCGACCGCATGATGGATTTCCAGGAGCTGGCCGACGAGGCGTTCCGCGACCTGTTGCGCAAGCACGGCCGCCCGACCGACCTGCGTACCGCCCTGCGGCAAAGCGCCGGCGCGAGCGCGACGGTACATACGTTGCCGGCCGGCAAGCCGCTGCCCAAGGACAGCACGAAGAAGGACAAGGCCGGGAAGCGACGCGACGCCGATTGAGCCTCCTGCTTTTCGGCCTCCATTCCCGGCGTTCCGGGCAGGGCGCTGGTTGAGGCCCGGATCCCGTCGGCTCTGCGCCCACCCGACGCATCGCTGCGAGGCGGCGGCTGGCCGCATTCTTGCTGCGCTTACGCCGAGCCGCGACGGCAACGGGAACGGAAAGCTGAACCGTCCCATCCCTGCACACCCCCGTCGCGGAATCGGACACCGATGGCGCGCGAGGAGCTTCAGAAAATGTGGCGATTGGCTTTGGTTCTTGGGCTGCTGCCCTCCAGTGTCGTCCTGGCCGGAGAGAGCAGGGGGCAAATCCAGGTTGGCCTCACCATCACCGCAACCCCCAACGCCGCCGCAAACGGGCCCGGGCGCGCCGTCTTCGCAGGCGCGGTCCCGCTCCCCAGAGCAAGGCCCGCAGCCATCGGCCGGAGCGACACGGCGCCCACCAGCGCCGGCGGGGCGCGTCCGTAGGCGCGTGGCTTGCCTTCGGTGGCCTTAAGAGAACGGCGCCGCTCGAGCTACTTTCCGGCCGCCATGCCGGCGACCGCAGTCGAGAGCTGGCCGATGTCGTAGGGTTTCGCCAGAAAGCCGCTGTCTTCGACGAACAGTGCCTTCATGCCGTCGGTGACGCCCGTGTCCGTGGTGTAGAGCACACGCAGCTGGGGGCGGAGCCGGCGCGCCTGCTGCGCGAGCTCGAGGCCCGGATGTACCAGCCCGGCTTCCGCATCGTCCGCGAGGTTGATGTCGGTGAAGACCAGCTCGATCGACGGATCGGCCCGCACCAGCGCCAAGGCCTGATCGACGTTCGCGGCCGAGAGCGTTTGATGCCCGCAGTCGCGCAGGATGGATTCCGCCAGCACGCGAACCTGCTCCTCGTCGTCGACCACGAGAACGACGGCCATCGAAACCCCTCCAGTACGTCAAATGACACAATAGCGGACGCACTGATAGGTTCCGCAAGCAATGCGCGCGCCGGCCGTCGTCCCGGCGCTGAATTGAAATAACCCTAACGGTAAAATTCAAGCATGAGTCGTGCAGCGGACATCCGCCACAATCGCCTCGCGGGTGTCGCTAGAGGGGGTGTGGCTTGATGCCGAAATTGACCGAGAGAATGGTCTGCAGCTGATCGATCGTATAGGGCTTCGGCAGGAAGGCGGAATGCTCGACCAGCAAAGCCTTCATTCCGTCGGTGACGGCGAGGCCGGTGGTATATAGCACCCGCAGGGCGGGACGCCGCTCGATCGCCCGCTGCGCCAGGTTGAGGCCGCCCTGCACGTCGCCTTGCAATCCGATATCGGTGAACAGGAGGTCGATCTCCTGCGGCAACTCGAGCAGCGCCATCGCCTCCTCGATGTTGGCGGCCGATAAGGTCGCGTGCCCCTGATCGCGCAGATATAATTCCGCGAGGACGCGAACCTGCGTCTCGTCCTCGACGATGAGAATGGCTGCCATCAAGCCCCCTGAAATGAATTGAAAGCAAACTGCCGCCTGGCCGCCGCCTAAATCTGGATTCCGCTGAAACGGCACCGACGCCGATCGCGGCGGCCTTGTCATAGTCGCATGGCGGGCCTTGAAATCAACAATGACACAAGCGGCGGGAAGCGCTTTTCGCCAAGCTCCGCCGCCGCATGACGGCAAGAGCGTGCTGATCCGCGTTGCATGGGCCATTTGCTGGTGCTGCCGCTCAGGATTGAACTGAGGACCTCTTCATTACCAATGAAGTGCTCTACCACTGAGCTACGGCAGCGCGCCGGCGACCCGCAAGGTGCGACCAGGAACGCGCAAAGGCGGGTCGATCATTGCCACAAGGCCGGAAGGGGCGCAAGCACAGCCGGGCCCACAGGCCAACGCGCGCTTCCCTCCAGCGGGTCACGGCCGTATTCTGGTTTCATGAACGATAGCAGCAAGATAGGCGGGAGCGAGAAGGCCGCCCAGAAGGCCCGGCAGGAGCGGCGTCTGGCGGCGGCCTTGCGGGAAAATCTCAAGCGCCGCAAGGCCCAGGCCAAAGGGCGGGACGCTGTGCACCGCGCCGGGGAGAGCCCGGCCGCGCCCCACGATTCCGCCGGAATTGCCGACGACAAACGAAACCGCTAGAGCGGGCGGGCGTCCGGGGCAGGCGCCGGGACGGCATCGGCGCCAAGCGCAATTGGGCACCAAGCGCAATTGGGCACCAAGCGCGTTCGGACGTCGGCGCCATTCGGCGCAGGGGCAGGAGAGGGGCATGGATCGCATTCGCGTCAAGGGCGGCCGCCGGTTGCACGGCACCATCCCGATCTCCGGCGCCAAGAACGCGACCTTGCCGTTGATGATCGCGAGCCTGCTCACCGAGGAGACCCTCATTCTCGACAACGTGCCGCGGCTGGCCGACGTCGGCCAGCTGCAGCGCATCCTCGGCAATCACGGCGTCGACGTGATGGTGGGCGGCAAGCGGCCGGGCGAGACGCCCTATGACGGGCAGTCCCTGCACATCTCCGCCGCCCGCATCGTCGATACCACCGCGCCCTACGACCTGGTCTCCAAGATGCGCGCGAGCTTCTGGGTGATCGCGCCGCTGGTGGCCCGCATGGGGCAAGCGCGGGTGTCCATGCCGGGCGGCTGCGCCATCGGCACGCGGCCAGTCGATCTCTTGATCATGGCGCTCGAGCGGCTGGGCGTGCAAATCGAGATCGACGGGGGCTATGTGGTGGCCCGCGCCCCGAACGGCTTGCGGGGCGGCGAGATCAGCTTTCCCAAGGTGACGGTCGGGGGCACCCACACCGCCCTCATGGCGGCTTCGCTCGCCCGCGGCACCACCGTGATCGAGAATGCGGCGCGCGAGCCCGAGGTCAAGGACGTGGCCGACTGCCTCAACCTGATGGGCGCCCGGATCAGCGGCGCCGGCAGCGCGCGCATCGTGGTCGAAGGCGTCGCGCGGCTCGGCGGCGCGCGCCACAAGGTGCTGCCCGACCGCATCGAGACCGGCACCTATGCGATGGCGGTCGCCATGGCGGGCGGCGACGTGCTGTTGGAGAACGCGCGCGCGGATTTGCTGCAGGCCGGGCTCGACGTGCTGGTGCAGGCGGGCGCCGAGATCTCCTCGACCAATACCGGCATCAGGGTGGCGCGCAACGGTGCCGGCATCGCGCCGGTGCAGGTGGAGACGGCGCCGTTTCCGGGCTTCCCGACCGACCTGCAGGCCCAGCTGATGGCGCTCATGACCTGCGCCAAGGGCACCTCGCACATCACCGAGACCATTTTCGAGAACCGCTTCATGCATGTGCAGGAGCTGGCGCGGCTCGGCGCCCATATTCGAACTCGACGGCGAACGCGCCACCATCGAGGGGGTGCGCAAGCTCACCGGCGCGCCGGTGATGGCGACCGATCTGCGCGCCTCGGTCTCGCTGGTCATCGCCGCGCTTGCAGCCGAAGGCGAGACCATGGTCAACCGGGTCTACCACCTGGACCGCGGCTTCGAGCGGCTGGAGGACAAGCTCTCCGCCTGCGGCGCCGCCATCGAGCGCATCGCCGGGTGAGCGGCGGGTTGGCGCGGGGTGCGGCGTTCCTCGCCCCGCGTGCGGGGAGAGGGCGACACGGCACAGATGAAAACCAGAATTCGGCATGGTGAGGGGGCGTTTCCACGAGCTCAGAACTCTCGGCAAAGCCCCCTCATCCCGACCTTCTCCCCGCGCGCGGGGAGAAGGAGCGAGAGGCCCCGCGTCCCTGACGTGGTCGGGCGCCGCGATCATCCTCGTTCTCTGCTCCGGCGCTGCCGCCGCGCAGGCGCCCGAATGCCGCGCCGGGCTCGCGTCGCGACAGGTCGCGCAGCTGTTGTTCGGGCGCAACATCGGCGGCCGGCTGGGGGTGAGCGAGAAGGAGTGGGGGCGCTTCCTCGACCGCGAGATCAGCCCGCGGTTTCCGGATGGCTTGACCGTGCTCGAGACCAAGGGCGGATGGCGCGATCCCGTCCGCAAGACCCTGGTGCACGAGCCGAGCAAACTGGTGGAGATCGTGCTGCCCGGCAAGCCCGACGACGGGGAGCGGCTCGAGCAGATCGCGGCGGCCTATAAATCCCGGTTCCGGCAGCAATCGGTGGGCATCCTGGTGCAGGGCGCCTGCGTGTCGTTCTAGGGGGCATGACACCCCGGAATGAGGGCACCCTCCCGCTTGCGCAATCGAAGGCCGTTTCCTAACTACCTTCTACACAACCGAAACAAGACGGCAGGGAGCGTACCCATGCAGTCGCTGAAATTCGTGGCCCTCGACGAAGAGGACCTGGCGATCATCTCCACCCATCTGCAGGATGCCACCGTGAGGGTCGCGGACGTGCTGTGGCGGCCGCAGGAGAGGCGGCTGGTGGTCGGGCTCGACCGGTTCGACTGGCTCTCGGCCGAGGGCGCCAAGCCCGAGTTTCGCCGTTGCCGTGCGGCGTTGCGGTTCGAGCGCGTCTCGGCCTGCAAATGCCGGCAGGTCAATCCGGCCGGCAAGGATGCGGTGCTCAATCTGCTGGCGGTGGAGTTCGAGCCGACCGATAACCCGGCCGGGGTGGTGAAGCTCCTGTTCTCCGGCGGCGGCGTGGTGCGGCTGGAGGTCGAATGCCTGGAGGCCGAGCTCGCCGACCTGGGGCCGACCTGGGCGGTGGACACGCGCCCGGCCCATGTGGCCGACAGGCTCGACGCCCGGGGTTGACGGCTGCGGCGGGCGCCGCCAGTTTGACTTCAGAAAGATGACGCTCGGCACGGCCTTCCTCGCCCCGCTTGCGGGGAGAGGGCGGCACGGCAATAAGGAAAACCCAATCTCGGCTCGGTGAGGGGGCGTTTCCGCAAGCTCAAACTCGCGGTGGAGCCCCCTCATCCCGACCTTCTCCCCGCACGCGGGGAGAAGGAATTGAGAGGTGTCTGCGTCCCTCACGTGGTCGATCGCGCGGCCGCGCGATCGATTGAAGATGTGAGCCAGAGCCATGCCGATCCGCCTCGACGCGCGCGCTCCTGACTTTGCGGCGCGCTTCCGCGCCTTTCTCGACACCAAGCGCGAGGCGGCGAGCGATGTAGAGGCGGTGGTGCGCGCCATCCTGGCGGATGTGGCGGCACGCGGCGATGCGGCGCTGATCGAGCTCACCCGCAAGCATGATCGCGTCGAGCTCGATGCCGCCGGCCTCAAGGTCACGGCCGGCGAGATCGAGACCGCCTATGGGGCCTGCGGCGGCCGGACGCTCGACGCGCTTTCCTTCGCCCGCGACCGCATCGAAGCCTATCACCGCCGCCAGCTGCCGCAGGACGACCGCTTCACCGACGCGCTCGGGGTCGAGCTCGGCCATCGCTGGACCGCCATCGAGGCGGTCGGGCTCTATGTGCCGGGCGGCACCGCGGCCTATCCGTCATCGGTGCTGATGAACGCGGTGCCGGCCCAGGTGGCGGGCGTACCGCGTATGGTGATGGTGGTGCCGGCGCCGGAGGGAAAACTCAATCCGCTGGTGCTCGCGGCCGCGAGGCTCGCCGGCATCCATGAGGTCTACCGGGTCGGCGGCGCCCAGGCGGTGGCGGCGCTCGCCTACGGCACCGCCACCATCCAGCCGGTGGCCAAGATCGTGGGCCCCGGCAACGCCTATGTGGCGGCGGCCAAGCGCCTGGTGTTCGGACGGGTCGGCATCGACATGATCGCCGGCCCGTCCGAGGTCCTGATCCTCGCCGACGCGACCGCCCAGCCCGACTGGATCGCGGCCGATCTCCTGGCGCAGGCCGAGCATGATGCGAGCGCCCAATCGATCCTGATCGCCGATGACGCGGCGCTCGCCGCGCGGGTCGAGGAAGCGCTCGCCGCGCAGCTCGAGACGCTGCCGCGCGGCGCGGTGGCCGCCGCCTCCTGGCGCGATTTCGGCGCCATCATATTGGTCGGCAAGCTCGACGACGCGGTGCCGCTGGTCGACGCCGTGGCGCCCGAGCATCTGGAGATCGCCACCGCCGATCCGGAGCGCTTGGCGGGCCGCATCCGCAATGCGGGCGCGATCTTCCTCGGCCCCCACACGCCCGAAGCGATCGGCGACTATGTGGGGGGCTCCAATCACGTGCTGCCGACAGCGCGCTCGGCGCGCTTCTCATCGGGTCTCGGCGTGCTCGATTTCATGAAGCGCACCTCCATCCTCAAATGCGGGCCCGATCAGCTGCGCGCGCTCGGTCCGGCCGCGATCGTGCTGGGCGAGGCCGAGGGCCTCGACGCCCACGCCCGTTCGGTGGCGATGCGCTTCAATCCGCGATGACGCGCTCCGATCATGCCGCCGGCGGCAAGCCGCATGGCGCCAAATCGTCCGGCCCTAAACCGGCTGGCGATAAGCCGACTGGCGGCAAGCCGCCCGGCAGCAAGCCGCCTAAGCCGCAGAGCCTGGTGGCGGTGACTCTGGACGAGAAGTCGATCGGCCGCTCCGGGCCCGATATCGAGCACGAGCGCGCGGTCGCGATCTATGACCTCCTGGAGGAGAATACCTTCGCGCCCGTCGGCCAGGAGGGCGGTCCGTTCGCGCTGCATCTGAGCATCACCGGCAACCGCCTCATGCTCGACATCAAGCGCGCCGACGGCACGCCCGCCATGCTGCATCTGATGTCGCTGTCGCCGCTGCGGCGCATCGTGAAGGACTACTTCATGGTCTGCGACAGCTACTACCAGGCGATCCGCGCCGCCACCCCGGAGCGCATAGAGGCGCTCGATATGGGCCGCCGCTCGCTCCATGACGAAGGCTCGGAGCTGTTGATGGAGCGGCTCAAGCGCAAGGTGAAGGTCGACTTCGACACGGCGCGCCGGTTGTTCACCTTGATCTGCGTGCTGCACTGGAAAGGCTGAGGCGGCATGGCGCAGGCACCGTCGCCATCGCGGCCACAGATGGCGAGCCCGCAGGCGGTGCTGTTCGCCTGCGGGCTCAATTCGGTGCGCTCCCCGATGGCGGCCGCGCTGTTGCGGCAGTTGCGCGGCGCCCCGCTCTACGTGGCCTCAGCCGGCGTGCGCACCGCCGAGCTCGACCCGTTCGCGGTCGCCGCCATGGAGGAGATCGGCATCGATATCGCGGGGCACCGGCCGGCGACCTTCGAGGAGCTCGAGGATCTTGAGGGGCTCAATTTCGACCTGATCGTCACCCTTTCGCCGGAAGCCCATCACCAGGCGCTCGCGCTCACCCACCGGCTCGCCGCCGAGGTGGAGTATTGGCCGACCGCCGACCCGGCCGACGTCGAGGGCAACCGGGCGCAGCGGCTCGACGCCTACCGGGCGGTGCGCGATCAGCTGATGGAGCGCATCAGGTCGCGCTTCGTGCCGCCGCCCGCGGGCAAGGAATGAGCCGCGTTTTGCCGTCTCGCGGCGCGTTTCCCTCGTGGAGCACGCACTGAGCGGTTGTGAACGCGGACACCTTCCGCTAGGTTTTGCGCCGATTTGGGCGCAAGAACCGCATCCGCGTGCTGGCCGGCGACAAGGTCCTGGTCGAGATGACGCCCTACGATCTGAGCAAAGGCCGCATTACCTACCGGTTCAAGTAATCCGCCGGTTTCGACCAGCGCGGTCCGCGCAGCGTTTCGCCAAGTTGCAGCACAGGCAGAGCACATAAAGATGATCGGTCGCCCCAAGCTCGTTCTCGCCTCCGGCTCGCCGCGACGGCTCGCGCTCATCAACCAGGCCGGCATCGAGCCCGAGGCCTTACGCCCGGCGGATCTCGACGAGACTCCGCTGCGCGGCGAGCTGCCGCGCGCCTGTGCCAACCGGCTGGCGCGCGCCAAGGCCGACGCGGCGCTCGAGATGGTGCGCATGGATGAAGAGCTCAAGGGCGCCTACATCCTATCGGCCGATACCGTGGTGGCGGTGGGCCGGCGCATCCTGCCGAAAGCCGAGCTGCTCGATCAGGCGGCGCAGTGCCTGCGGCTGCTGTCGGGACGCAATCACCGGGTCCACAGCGCGGTCTGCCTGGTGACCCCGAACGAGGCCTTTCGCCATCGCCTGGTCGAGACCAGGGTGCGCTTCAAGCGGCTCTCGGACGAGGACATCGAGGCCTATCTCGCCTCGGGCGAGTGGCGGGGCAAGGCCGGGGGCTACGCGGTGCAGGGCATCGCCGGCAGCTTCGTGGTCAAGATCGTGGGCTCCTACACCAATGTGGTGGGGTTGCCGCTCTACGAGACCACCACGCTCCTGTCCGGCGAGGGCTACCCGATCCGCTTCGGCTGGCTCAACGCGCTGTAATGCAGGCGGCACCTGACCCTCGGCTGTCATCGTCCGCGAAGGCGGACGACCCAGTAACCACCGGGGATTCGAGATAAACTGGTGTCTGCGATTACCGGATGCTCCGCCTTCGCAGAGCATGACAGGTTAGAGATTGTGGGCATGACCAACGAACCCCCCAAAGCCGCCGAGGCGCCCCGCGCCAAGCGCTGCCCGATCTGCGGCAAGCCGGCGGCGGCGCAATTCCGGGCGTTCTGCAGCCGGCGCTGCGCCGACGTCGACCTCAACCGCTGGCTGTCGGGCGTCTATGCGGTGCCCGGCAAGCCGGAGGAGGACGAGGACGGCGAGGGCGCCCCCGCGCGCGACGATGAGGCCTGAATGCCGGCGCGGACCGGCCGGCGGACGGGCGAGCCGCGGCGACCGACCGCCATTCTGGACAGCCGGCCATCGTGCCCCTATAACCGCCGGACTCCGCGGGGCCCGCCCCGTCGGCTCGGCGCCCAGGTAGCTCAGTTGGTAGAGCACTGCACTGAAAATGCAGGTGTCGGTGGTTCAAATCCGCCCCTGGGCACCATCACAGCGTTTCATATTCGTTCCTTGTGCCGCATACTGCCGCAAACTCAGATGCTTGGCGCCAATTCGGCTCTGCATGGTTCCACAAGGTCCTGGCCCCAAAGGCCCGGCGCGAATTTGGCCAACACCTGGCGCGTTGCCAATAACCTGGAAGGGCAATTGCTGGTTCCCAAAGAACTCGACTGCCCTTATCCGTCTTTCCTCGATGGAGGCGATCCTGTCCCTGCGAGGGGACCCGCGTCCGTGACTGGCGGTTGCCCCTACCAGGCACATGCGGATGACGAAGGGGTTTGGTCTGGGCTCGTTCCAGCTCGCTGCTGTCGAGTATGGATGGTCATATCGATCCAGCCGCGCCTTTGATCGTAAATGGGCCCACTCAACAGGCTGTAATCGAAGCTAATCGAGGCTTTATCTGGCGCGATTATAGGGGTGGGGAATTGAAAAGTTGGTGGATTAAGACTGTTGTGACCGACAGCCTCGACCTCTTCAATGAGAAACCCGGATCGCGCTGGGATGACATCGTGATAAGAACGAACTGTGTCAGTCAAACCGTGATCCTCCTGGAGTCGCGACAACGTATCTGAGACGTGAATGGTATCCGCATCTGTTCCCGGCTGCGGGTCAGTTGTCGAAGCTTTGAGGTCGGGCGGGAGGAGAGCGCCCAGCGACCTCATCGGCACTGCAAATTTAACACCGTTGACCGGCTGGTCCTCGCGGCTTGTAATTCCGCCGTAGACGAGGCCGATGACACAACCGCGAGCGTCGAGAACCGGACCTCCACTATTGCCCCGATCGACAAGCGCGTTCGTCGTGATGGCGTCGGATCCTACGTCGCTCACTCGCCGTCGAGAAAATGAACATTGGGAAGTCCCAGGGGATAGCCAAGGACGAAAAGCATTTCCCCCGGTGTCGCCGAAGTCTTCCGCAGGGGAAGAACAGGCAAGTGCGCGGGGGGCGTTTGAAATCCGGAGCAGAGCGGCGTCGTAGGAGTCGCTCCGCTTTACGAGTGTCAACTCATAAGTTTTCCCGTTCGCCGTAGCAGGACCGAGCATGCCTCCGAGGATGAGAGTTTTATATTGCACGCCTTCGGGAACAACGTGGCTGGCGGTGAGGACATAGCCATCGGAGCTGATAACGAATCCAGAACCGACCTCGCTGGTCATGCTTTGATCGGTTTTGATGCCGACGGCACGGATGAGCATGACACCCGGCGCCGCACCCGTATAAACGGCAGGTCCTCTATCCGCCAACTCCTGCGCAACCGTCGGACTCGATGCCCCTAGCATCGTGAGGAATATCCAGCGGCCGAATACCCCGGGCCTCATGGCAGCCGCTCACTGTTTCAGGGCTTTTGCAAACGCGTCCGGAGAGCCGTCGAAAACGTCCGCATCGACGGTGCCGCCCGGTGGAAGTCCTCCCTTTAGAGCTGCGGCTGTAAAACTGAACTGCCAGAGGTTCCAGGCCCCCTTGTACACATACGGTTGCTCGACCGCCAAACCCTTCGAGGACAGATCGGAAATCCAAACGGGATAGTGCGCCAGGGACTGTTGAATCGTGCCGGCATTTCCGATCCGGTCGCTCCACCAAACTTGATTTGTGTAGATGATCGGAATCTTATGGGTACGTGTTTCGACGATCTTCAGCCATTGCAGCACCCGGGAAAGAATGGTCTTTCCATCGGTGCCGACCCAAAAGTCTTTCGGCTTACCGTCGGGCCCGAGAATGACCTTACCGTTAGCGGTTCGAACGTCCCATTCGACATCAAGCGAGGGCGTGAGATCATTGGCCCCAAGCTTGGTTCCGACAACATCTCGGAAATTATCCGCCTGGCTTTCAGCAGAGCCGCTCGCCGACAGGAAGTGAAAGGCGCCGACCTGAATTCTATTGTCGGCGTGAAGCGCGCGAATTCCTTGCAGATAGTCGTCGAATTTGGGGTCGTAATAGTCGATTCCTTGCGTGGCCTTGAGATAGGCGAAGGCCACCTTTTGCTCAGCGAGCAAGCCCCAGTCGATCTTACAATGACAGTTGTCGGTATTGTGGTGGGAGAGGGCGACACCGAAAATCTGGTCCATGCGCGGGTCCTGTTCGAGGACAGGGTTCCGCCACACGGCGTCGTGGGGAAAGCTGAAATTTCCTCGGAACGCGAACTGTTGAAAATCCGACGCGGGCGTCTTGCCCTCGATATACTGCCCCATTAATTCAAAAAGTTGACCTCGCGACCAGTCATCCGCGAGAATCTTTTTCTGAGCCGCCGCCGGGCTGACCGCCGCAGTGACGATTATCGTAGCTGGCACCGCAACGATGCTCATAAAGCGTTTGAGATTGCGGCGCGGAGATCGAACAAGAGCGATTGTGAGCCTATTCATCGCAACCTCACTTCATCTAGGTCAGAGGCGAAAGATCGCGGGATCAGCACGGAAGAATGGACTGGCGCTGCTCCTTCGACCGCTTTTGCGTGCCGCGGCCGAGGCAGAGTATGGAACGCAACGTGATGCCAATGCGATAGTTCTGCGACCGCAGCTCCAACTTCCTTAAGTTTCTCATGAAAGTGGCTCCCCCAATAAGAGCTATTTGGCCGAGGGTGGCTGAAATGCGAGCGTAAGGGTCGGCAGGATGATGTAGCCGTGCCATGCCGCCTTGGCGACCGTTGAAAAATTCTGATTGTAGGTGGCGCTGACCGAAAAGCTAACGGTATATCCGGCTCCGAGGCGGTCGTAGAAAGACGGAGGGGCGTAGCCGAGACTGGGACCGACCTGCAACAAGGCATCGTCGCGCCCGCCGGCGACATTCTCATAGGCGCGCCCCGTCGCGGTGACGGGAAGTGTCAACTTCCAATCGCTGTCCGGTATGCGCCAGCCGGGCGTGACGGAAACGGCGATGTTCGTATTGTCCTGGGCTGGCGTGTCTGAAATGGTCTGGCCGAGTGTGACTGACATGTCGGCGTAGTAACAAAAGCCGAGCTGCCGCGGATCGTGATTGGCGGTGCCGCAAGGCGCGCGTGTCGGGAACAGGTCCTGGTTTTGGTGCGCGAAAGTGACCTGAGGCGTGAACAGGTCGACCGTCTCGCGGTGGTAGGTCGGCACGAATGTCGTCTGGTTCTGAAAGCCGAACGCGACGGTGTCGAAGGTAATGAGATTGAGAGGAACGACCTTCGCCGGCAGAATTCCGGGCTCAACGGGAATATACTGCTGTGAGACCGGGTCGAGCCCGCGCGCGCTCAAGAAGTGCTCGTAAACGCCCTGCACCGTGGCGGCATCGAAATTCTTGGTCGCGAAGTCACCATAACGCACCGATTGCGACTGCGCGCTTACGCCTATGACGTCGAAGCTTGGGACCTTCGGCGCCGACGGCGCGGGAGTTACAAACTGAATGGTACCCCCGAAGCCGGCCGACGTTCCCGGGCTGTTGTTAGCCGGCGACTTGAGCACATTGGTTTCGTAGGTCGGGGTAAAAGGAAAGCTGAGTTTCGTGATTGTCGATGGTCCGCAAAAGGACGGCGGCAGCACTGGCAAGGAAAGGAATTCCGGGTTCAGCTCCTTTTTCCCGGTTGGATGACCAAGCCGTCGCAATTGCGCCACGGCGTCCGGATGCGTCCTGAAGTAATTGGCGACGATCTCGGCCGCAGCCTGCTTGTTTTCGGGTTTCTGGAAATAATCGTGAATGCCTTTGTCATCGAGCTTTCTAAGGTCGTCTGGGAGCGATGAGAGGGAATCAACTTCTGGCGCACAAGCCGGGCGATGAGTGTCGGATTGTCGAGGCAGGCGCCGAAACTGCTGGAACTTGGGTTCAAGGGCTTCCCGGATGCCAAGGCTCAGGGGAAGCGTATAGGTCGCAAGGCGGTCTTGGATGTCGAAGACGGCCTGAGCGCGCGCCTTGGGCGCAAATGCAAGAGACAAGACTTCCGTTGCCGCCATCGCCAAAGCGACCAGCAACGACTGGGCAGCTAGCCCCCGCGCCATGTCACGCCCCTTTGATCCGGCCGAAGCATGATCCCGCGGGCTTTCATCCAAGTCAACCACAGCGAGAAGGAAATTTCCCAGGGTTGCATTTTTGCAACTCTGGCAGGTACTTCGCGGGGCCTTGCGCCGAGTGGGTGCAGACATTGATCGAAGGGGGCCGTACGGCGGTACCCTTTCAGCAGTCAGCTTGACGCCACTGCCGTCCGGGCATCCCGGCACACAAATTGTCGACCTCGCCGCGCAGGGTGCTGATCTCCTCCGCCTGCGCTTCGTTCTGCGCCTTCAATTCCTGAATTGCCTTGACCAAAAGCCAGATGTTCGGGACCTCGACGCCGTAGTAGCCGTCCAGTCCCATGTGCACCACTCGGGATGCTTCCAGATCATCGTCTGCGCGATCATCCAGATTGGGGCGGCAAAGCCTTTCGCCACGGCCTCCGACCACAGCATCAGGACATTGATGCCCTGATACGGAATGCCGTTCGCCCGCAGCGCGCGCGTGATGCGCCCCGCCGCGTGTTCGGCATTCCACTGCTTGAGACATGGCCGTGAAGGATACGTTCGGACGACACGCTCCGGATCATCATTTCGACTGAAGCGGTCGCTGTTTCAGTTGAAAAGACGAAGCCTCTGATCTCCTGCGTGTGGCGGAACTTGCACATGGACCTGACCACTCGACTTAAATATCTCTTGAATCTCTATTCGGCAGCTTTTGATCATGGCGCGGCCAATGCCGCTCGATTGAGAGCGCAACTCTGCCAGGAGTTGGAGCCGTTGATTGCGCAATATGGCCGGCAAGCCGTTATCGCGGCTCTGGACAAGCTGCCGGAAGGACGACTGCCATCGGGAACACTTCATTAAACCCCCGAAACACGACCAACCGAAGCCCGATTGACCCAGCGCCCGTGTTAACCTGAGCGTTTGATAGGGAAAATCGCGATCCTTGCGCCATTGGCATTTCGGCAAGTGCCTTAGATCACAATGTATTGGGGAAATGGTGCCGTCGTACCAGAAAATGCCTAAAAGCGAAGGGTGGCGCATACTGCGTTGGTAGAAGGCGTCAGAAAAACGCGCAGACAACGCCATTGTTATCTGGCGGATGCTGTACCTTCCGCACAGCAATTGCCCGACTGCTTGGCGCCAGCGGCTATCGGGTCGCGCTCTATGATTCGGCCTCGGAGTTGCTTGAAAGGCTCCCCGATAACGGGCCCGGCTGCATATTGCTTGACGTGAAAATGTCGGGCCTGAGCGGCCCACGCTCCAGGATCGACTGCGGGAGCTCGGGTGCAGGCTGCCCATTATTTTCTTGACCGGCTATGGCGATGTGCCGACGGGCGTGAGGGCCATCAAGGCCGCGGCGGAGGATTTTCTGAGCAAGCCGGCTCCCAAGAACGAGCTGCTGGCCGCGATCGAGCGCGCACTCAGTCGTCACAAGGAAATGCGCGACCATGACGGTCGGATCTCAGCCATGCGTTCGCTGGTTTCCAGGCTCACCCCTCGCGAGACGGAGGTCTTTGAGCTTGTGGTTCGCCGCAAACTCAATAAGCAGATTGCCCATGATTTGGGAACTGCCGAGCGAACCATCAAGGCGCATCGACAGCAGGTCATGGAGAAGTGCGAGGTTCACTCGGTTGCCGAGCTGGTATTGCTCGCCGAGCGCCTTGGCATACTGCTTCTACAGACTGGGGCGGATTGTAGCTCAACCACCGTCAGATGATTTTCACCGCTTCACAACAGCCGGCCGCCATCATGTCAACGGCGATCACTGCGGCGATGATCAGCAGCCTTGACTTCGATAGCCGTCAATAGGCCGCCGCCGAACTCCTGCCGGAGCTCACGACCGCCCCCAGCAAGACCTCGCCGCTGCCATCGACCGCCATCATGCAACGGCGATCATGCCGCCATCATGCAACGGCGATCAACGCGGCGACGATCAGCAACCGCGACCTCGATCAGCCGTTCAAGATCGGCGCTCAGTTGGATGTCGAAGCGACGGGTCTGTCGTTTAATTGTCTTGCAGTACTGTGAAGTAGCTCACCTTCATCTGCTGCAGGGTCGGTCTAATGAGGTGGCGGCATCAAAGTTGGAGAACACGCCATGCATATTCAGCACAATATCGCTGCGGTTAGGGAACATGCGATGCGCACACTGACGCCAGTCAGGGAGCCTGCACACACCTTCGCGGGTGGCATCCAGTTTGCTATGATGGATGGCCCTAGGCGCATTATCTGCTGGGTGACCGGCGAAGGTCTTGATCGTCTGAAACGACACAGTCGTTGTCAGGGAGATCCGATGGTGTGCTTTGAGCAGAACCGCCTCAAGATCGAGCACCTCGCCAACCAAAAATACGATGCCGGCGAAAGGTCTCCGGTCGTGATGAGCTACGATTTCGAAACATTGCGCTGATCTGCGTCGAGTGCTGCCTTCGAACAGCGCCTCTCAGATTGCCTTTTGTCCGTCTTAAACGTGCCGTCGATTGCCTTGAGCTTTGTTGGCGTGGGCGAAGGGGAGGGGCACCAGTCGTTGACCCGCGTCTCGAACAGCGTTGCCTCATGGTCTTGGAAGCCATGGGAGTTCATTTTGTGACCCCCAAAACGCGTTGGAGGGAACGACAGGATGGAATTGAGCCACCGCCCACGATAGGTACCATACTGGAGCAGGTCAGGAAACCGGCAGGCGCCAGAGCGATGGCGTGTCGTGATTTTGGGTGGGGCACTGCGGCAGAAGGCATAAGGATCGCGTGGGAAGCTATCGGTGTCCCACCAGCGAATTTCCCTCACTCGGGCCAGCCCGCCCCTGGGTACCGTTTTGCATAGCTCCCCATGGCCCCCCGTTTTAAGTAAATTCAATTACTTGGATCGATTGCCTCCCTCACTCAGCTCGCGATCGCACGCACCAGCAGCCATCACCGATGAATGCGTCTTGTCACCTTGGTGTGTTTCAACAGATGAATACGACGGCTGGCCCACAATTCGGGCGGCGCCTCAGCTTCTGGCGCTAACCATGACGAACGAGATTGCGTTCCGATGACCCTCGGGAGCCACTTACCCCTCCCCCAACATGGGGGAGGGAAAGGATCGCATTCCCCAGCGAACCGGAATCTACCTGTCCGAAAACACTTCTCGCGCCCGGGCTATTCCTAAGCTCGCGTTTCTACGCTTGCATTCGACCCGAGGACCTATTGGTTGCGACCTTTCTTGCTGGATTGGCCTTCCTGCCGCGTTGGCGTTGCGACGTAACCATAGGCATTGCCAGCATTGCCGAAACCACCGCGGCCCTCAATCGAAGAATTCCACCACCAAGGCAGCGGATTCCCGTGCATTTCGCGGGCGGCCTGGGCCCCGCTTGCGTTTACATCAATATCGTTCGCCAGAGCAGCGGAGCCCGCGCCCAGGATGAGAGCCGCCGCGAAAGCAATCCTCGCGTTCGTGAACATTGTCGTGTCTCCTCGTTGGTTAAGATGCGCCATTTGCGCAGCGGCACCTTTCTAGGCTGGGATGCATCAGGTGAAGGTGAGTTGCCTCACAGTGCCGAAAAAACATTCTGATAGCCGACGAGCGACTTCGCTTAATGACGGGGCCGCAGAAAGGAACTCGATGATCGTAGGACAATTCGGTGAAATTGACCAAACTAAGTGGGCGCAATTTACCGCAATGAGTGATTGCATAAAATCGTTCGATGGTATTATCAGTGGATCCAACAATGACTATTGTCTCTTGACGAGCGGAGTCAACGCATGATTCGAATGTGGCGTGAGGCAGACAATTCTCGCCAGCTGGATCATGCTGCATGCGTATCTGAGCGGTGCGAACTGGCACAACTCGGGGTCGCCTGAAAGAAGGCTTTGCATTGTGCGTGGGTACGCCACGAGGCTCTGGCGCGGTCCTCCGCTTCGTTCGGCCCATTGCGTGAGGCGCTCCAGCCTCCGAGCCGCAAGGTAAAAGTTGAGTCTTACCGTCAGGCGCATGCATTGTAACGACGGCGGACCCCTTTCCCGACGTGAGAAGGAGGAAAGGGGTCGCATTTACCAGGCGAACCGGTCCATCAGATTGAAAGCGATGAGGCGCTTAGGCCGGTTCTTCGCCGCCGTTCGACCGAGTGGCTCAACGGCTGTAGGCCGGCTTGCGCGACGGCGAACGGTCTTGCTGCACCGTCGGTTTGGTGACCGAGCCAAACGCATTGCTGCCATTGCCAAAAATATCGGGATGATAGACCGGATTAACTCCATCCATGCTGCCGGGTAGTATGTACCCGCCCCTTTCTTCCCCCTGATCGCCTGCCAGAGCGGCAGCGCCAGAGCTGAGAATGAGGGCTGCCGCCAGCGTAATCTTGGTGTTGGTGAACATGGTCCTGTCTCCTGGTTAGAGTGACGATGCGCTCTTGCACATCGGTACCTTGCTAGACCGACCACCACCGGGCGAAGGTGAGCTGCTTCACAGACATCAAGAAATTTCCTCGGGGGCCTTGCCTGCAACCTTAAATGATCTCAGGCGCCGTATGGTGGCACTTTTGCAGCGGCTAGCCATCAAACGCGCAATCCGATGAAATCGACACGTCCATTTGGCGATAAGCCAAGCCCCGGCCGCTGGCGATAAAACTGGCGTAAATCGTCGCGCCTAGCTTCTCATCGCTCTGGCAGCGCCGACTGCGCGGTCATGTCAGCCAGACAAGGAAGGTGCCTCAAGACACCGAGCGCCCCCCAAAAATCCCGCCGTCCAGATTGTTCGGTGCCTCGCGATCTAATCGAACGTCACGTCGACACCTCTGGCCGCGGCTTTCCTAAGAAATAACCTCGGACGCAATCGTGTCTGGCGGCAGGATGAGCAGAAGGTTCTGGCGCGGCTTGAATTGCCGATGACCCCTCGTAATCTGGGAGCGGAAGGATTGACAAGCAGCTATGCTCAATTGCCCCGCACCGCGCGGCATTGTCGTTCCAATGATGTCCGGAGCGAAGTTTTGACGGCCGCCCTGAGCGTCCCCGGCACGATTAGCTAAGAAATGCGTAGAGGGTTCTCCCACCCCTGTCATGTCGCGCATGACTGGCATGAACTGGAAGGACGCGAACGTTGGCCTTTATCCGAACGTCCCGAGGGTGACGGTGTTACTCTCCAGCAACGACGGTCAAGTCGCCGTCCAACTCGGTCAGATCGACGCGTGTCTCTGGGACACTGTTAGCCAGGTCGCGCGAAGCCGATCGGAGGAAAGGTGGATATGCGCGGACGTATCCTTGGCTATAGAGTCTCGTAGAGCGCCTTGAGCTCGGAGGCGCCCGCACCCCCTTTCCACGAAATCGCGGGGACAGTCGGTCGTGGCGAGCCGGAGCAACCGGCCCGCTTGTTCCGTGGAGCCTTGCTGCAAAGCCAATTTTCCGCCGCAAAAGTTGGCCTCGCACACTTGGCCCCTTCGCGCGTCGGGGTCCGAGTCCGCGGCAGCAGCGAGCACGGCTTCCGGTGTCGTTTGCCAGTAAACCGAGTTGAACCGACCGAAGGTGAGCTAGCTGCCAAAGTCGTAAAAAGTATTCCTACCGGCCTCGCGGCCTCCGGCGGCAGGCCGATCGAAATTCTATGGCCACTCAACGCGAGGGCGTAAAGGCAGGAACTGCGAATGCAGGCTCCACGAGAATCGGGGGGTGCTCGATCAGTAGTGACGCAACTACCCGGGACAAAGTTGACGCAGATCGGGGAGCAACGTTGGCGCCCTGCATTGGCGCCGCCCTTGACGAATAAAAGTTCGAATTTACGAATATTCCGTTCTATGTTATATTCATATTTCATCTCTTGGTGGGAGGCATAAATCCCACCTCCCCAACGTCATTGGGACAAACGAGAAATTCTCCGAAAGCATCAGATTTTCGGCGAGCTTCGTCATGATTTGCTTGAAAGATTGAGTTCACATGCTGTCAGGCGATCTATTCCAAGCGGTACGCGGCAGAGGCCAGCATGACATGGTAGCACGGTGCTGCCTTCGCACACTATGACCTACTCCGGTCGCTGCCTATTTGATTGCAGCCCCGGCCTTCGCGGCCAGTTCGGGCGTCGTGTTACGATAGACTTCCAGCACGAGGCGCTCGATCTTCTCGCCTGAGACCGGGGTGATCTCGAGCTTGGCCTTGTCTGCGTCCGTCAGGAATTCCTTGTCATCCATCGTTTCCATGAAAGCCTTGCGCAGCACATCGACGCGATCCTTGGAGACATCGGGCGGCGCGGTGAAGGGGCGGCCCATTACCTGCCGGCCGAAGATCAGTCTTAGGATTGTTCGCTGGTCTTCGGTCTCGGCGAGGTCCATTAATAGCGCCACCTTGGGCAGATCGGGGTGCTTGCCGACCGAGTACTGAATCAACACGTTGACTTTGTTCTCATCTATCCAGAACCGGCGGGTGGCCTTGACCGTTGACCAGGGAATGTTGCAGCGCCCCTGCACCTCGCCGCGCTCCATCGCAAGGTTTATGTCGTTGCCGCCCCGGTAGCCGAGGATCATCTGGAACCGGGTCCCAAACATGTGGTTGAGCAGCGCGGATACTGGTAGGTGTCGTCGGCAACGCCGCTCGCACCGACGATGAGTTGCATCTTCTGCGCATCCCCGAGTGTTTTGACGCCGGATGTGTGCCAGGCGACGCAGACGCTGACTTCGTCATTGGCGCTGCCGATGTAGTTGAACTTCGTCGCGACGTACTGTGCACTCGTGTTTCCGAGCAGTGGCTCGAATGCCATGGCTCGGGTCACCGGTCCTATCACGGTGCCGTCCCTCGCGTCGACATTGTAAAGCCAGTTGGCGAGCCGCATGCCGCCGCCCCCTTCCATGTTCTTCGGCAGGATCGTCGGATTGCCGGGGATGTGCTTGCCGATATGCCGTGCGACTGTGCGCGCATAAAGGTCGTACCCACCGCCCACACCGCCTGAAATATAGAGGTCGACTGATCTGCCCCGATAAAACTCCGCCACCGTCTGAGCCGACGGGATGGTTGGCGGCAAGATCGTAAACACGAACGCGATTAAGGCGTGCGTAATCCGTCTCAATGCCATCGTTCATCTCCCGCGAACTTGATCACCGCGACCGCATGCAAGGCAAGATCGTTCCTTCCGCAGCGCTTTCACGCAGGATAGTGTTACATTATGGTTGTACCGCGCAAGTAGGATCGATGCATGTTGCGCAGCGCGCGGACGAGCATGCCAGTCATGACGCCGTGCGGCCGCTGTTGCTGTTGCGGCCGCGAGTTGTGGCACTTCACTGGTGGCGAGCCTACCAGACCCCTGGAATACCTCCCTCATTCCCGATTCGTGCTGTTCTCCGACGCTTTCTTCACTAGGATAGCCCCTATATGGGCTCGGCTGTTTTTCGGCGATCGATTTAACCGGGCAGCCGAGCGAGAGCTGGAAGCAAATGAATATCAACGATCTTCCACGCCGCCGGTTTCTCCATCTGGCGGTGGCCGTGGCAGTTCCAGCCGTGGTGCGCGTCGTGAGGGCCGAGAACTATCCGACCCGGCCAGTTCGCATTATCGTCGGGTTTGCGGCTGGTGGCCCAACCGACATCGTCGCACGCGTGATCGGTCAATGGCTGTCGGAGCGTCTGGGCCAGCAATTCATCGTCGAGAACCGGACGGGCGCGGCCACCAACGTCGCGACCGAGACAGTCGTTCGCGCGCCCGCCGACGGCTATACGCTTCTCCTGACCAATGCGGCCAACGTGATCAATGCAACACTTTATCAAAAGCTGAGCTTCAATTTCGTCCGCGACATCGTGCCGGTGGCCGGTATCAGTCTCAATCCCCTCGTGATGGAGGTCGATCCGTCGTTACCAGCCACGACCGTCCCCGCGTTCATCGCATATGCCAAGACCAATCCCGGCAGGATCAATTTTGCGTCCGGCGGCGCCGGGGCTCCCAACCACATGGCTGGCGAGCTGTTCAAGAGCATGACTGGCATCAACATGGTCCATGTGCCGTATCGCGGGGAGGCGCCGGCGCTGATCGATCTCATGGGCGGACGCGTACAGGTGATGTTCGGCGTCGCGGCCGCATCAATCGACTCGATCCGGGCCGGCCGAATTCGCGCGCTCGGCGTCACCAGCGCCAAACGATTGGCTGCGCTACCTGACGTCCCGACCGTGGGCGATTTCGTGCCCGGCTATGAGGCCAGCCAGTGGTACGGTGTGGGGGCACCGAGAAACACGCCCCCCGATATCGTCGAGCGGCTCAACACGGAAATCACCGGCGCACTTGCCGACGGGCAGATACGGGCGCGCGTTGCGAACCTTGCCAGCCTCCCGATGCCGATGACCCCTGCCGAATGCGCGCGATTTATCGCCGCGGAAACCGAAAAGTGGGCCAAAGTCGTGAAGCTCGCGGATATCAAGCCGGACTTGACCGGCCAGTAGCCGAAACTTCGTTGTTCGATGTGCGCCTTAAGAGGCCGGATGTGTGTGACAGTGAACGCGCACGTTTGCCCCGCCGCGATGCCGAACGATGCTGCGTTCGCTCTGGAGCAATTCAAGGGACAACCGGCGCCAGAAATCCAGGGGCGCTGACGCCGGCTTTTTCGTCCTCCGCCTCCAGAAGGTCTTTTACGGCGTTATCGACGATTTATCCCAAAAGTCACACTGCTCCTTGCGCAGCCGGCTGCCGCGGGACATCGGCGTATTGAACATCACGTAATAGTCCCGGCTTGCATCATAGCGGCTCCAGAAGCGCCCAGGCCTACCCGATCTCGCAAAATCCGCCCAGGTCTTTCGAAGCTTCTGCTGGAGAATCGACTCGTCCCGGGTTGGCGCCAGCTCATAGGCGTCGAAGCTGCCGAACATGACGATCGAGTTCAAAGGCATGCGAAGCACCGAAAAAGCTGAGCGCCAGTCCCGAAATACCCTGCAGGTTCGGCGGTCCCTCAATAGTGTGGGTGTAAAGGAATCTTCCGACAAATTCCGATTGATGAGCACTCAGCGCCCGTAGGATCGTTCGGGCGGGGCATATAAACCGACCATCGGCCAGGATTGCGTTATAAGTTCGGCGGGGTGAGGGCTGTGATGTAACGCGCGGCCGTAGGACGCCTTTCTCATCCGCCCAGTACGGGACAAGATCAACATGGTCCTTGATCCGGTAATGTTTCAGTATGCCATCGGCGAAGTTAGCCGGGTACTTCGGCGGCTTGTAGGTGCGTTTGACCTTGTCGATGTACTCCTGTTCCGTATGTAGGTCCTTCGAGTCGCCATACTTAAGAAAGGACACCTCCTCCACCGTATTCCCCATTAGAACAGGCATATGCTGGTATTTTCCATTCTGAATGAGTTTAATTGGAGAATTGGTCAGGACATGTCCATCGATAACGGGGTCAAACTTGCCGGGATCGGCCAGCAAGATTTTCGTTAGGGGCGCTTCGCGCATGCATTTCAATTCATCTGGGTCACCATCACAACCAATCTGCTTCGAAAGGGAAATCCCAGTCTGCTCACCCACTTGCTGCTCACCCACGGGCCGGAGGGGCTGGCTGTCGAATACGCCGCTATGGGTGATCGCCTTATGAAAGAGCCCTTGGCTCAAAGGCGATGTCATCAAAATCAAGACTCCGCCGCCGCCGTTTGATTGACCAAAAACTGTAATATTGTTTGGATTTCCACCGAAGGCGGCAATGTTGTGACTCACCCATTTCAATGCCTGGATCTGGTCCATATACCCGTAGTTTCCAGATCCATCATAGCCGCTTTCCTTCGACAGTTTGGGGTGAGCGATAAAGCCCAGGGCGCCCAGTCGATAGTTGATCGTCACTACGACGACGTTGGCGTTCAGGGCTAAATCTGAGCCATCCCAAGGGGTTTTTCCGCCCAGCGTCAGAGGACTTGCCGAGTTCTATCTCATTATGACCCCCATGAATAAACATCATGACGGGCAGGTCTTGGGCGCCTTTTGGTCTGAAAACGTTCAAATAAAGACAGTCTTCGCTCCCAATGAAATTGCCATTCATGTCCGGCGACTGAGGGCACGGCGAGGAAAATTTAGAACCATCGCCGCTCCAATTGATGGGATCTTGTGGCGGCTTCCAGCGCAAGTCGACAAGGGGAGGTTTCGCATACGGCAGACCCTTGAACAACTCGACCGCTCCTTGGTCTACGCCCTCCACATCACCATTCGGGGTGTGCGCGACCGGTCCACCGGCAGCGAAGGTTTTGGATCCAATCGAGCACAGGACCAAGATCAGGAGCAAAAGAAAACGCATAGCGCCCTCCTATGATGCTCGGTCGAACCTATGAGGACAGCCACCAATATGCCCACAGCCCTGACAATGCACGACCGCAGCTCATCAAAACGCGCTGGTGGCTATTAAGGGTTAAGGGCTGCTCTTCTTCACCAACTCATAATATTTTGGCCACGTCTTTCCGATAATCATGTCTTGAACCTGCGGATCGTCCAATACGTCGTTTATGTTTGCAAAATCAGGATCCATTTTGGTCTTTTGCTTTATCAAGTCTCGGACCTGTTGGTCATTTTGCAACAGGTTCAAGACCGCCGCTGAAAGTTCTCTCAGAAGCGGCGCCCTACCTGCCGCTTGCGGCCCTTTTTTTACGGCGTTCAAAAGACTGCCTGGGTAAGTCGGGCGCAGCGCTACCATGGCACGGACCTCCTTGATTTGGCTCAGCAGACTTAATTTCAGGCTCGATCGTTTCCCATTCCGGATACACGCATTGCCGAAACCGGCCGCTCCGGCTCTGTCACCATCTGTTCGACCGTCCTTTCGAAATCCGAAAGCAGGCGATCGATGGCCTCGACGCTGAAGAAATCGGGCTTGTAGATACAGGTCCCCGCAAGCCCCATGCCGACTTCAACGAATGCTAGTATAACATCAAATGTGGTTGTTGCAACCAGGGGTAAGATCATCGTTGGATCAGCTTCCTCAAAGGTAAAGGAGCCTTCAGACCCCGCCCGAGGACGCAACGTGGCGTTTTGGTGCAGGACCATGATCCGGGCCAGGGACTCGGGCGGGAATTTGTATTCGTCTTCCAGACTTACAGCGAGTTCTTCGAACGGCAGATCCTGATGTTCGAATGCCCGAAGGGTGGTCGCACGGACCCGACGCAGCACCTCGCGCGGAGTGGGATCGCCGCCAAGATGGGTGCGGAGAACGACCGTGTTGACCAGCGGACCGATGAGATATTCCGTTCCCGGACGGTTGCGGTTGGCAACATTAGTGGCTACGCGAAGATCGTCCTCGCCCAGATACCGATGCAGCAGTGTCTTCAGGGCTGCCAGGAGCACCATGAACAGCGTGCCGCCTTCTTCGTGGCCGAAGCGCCTGCTGGCCTCCGCGAGGTTTGCCGGCAACCGCCACCTTCGCCTCGCTGTGCGCAGATCAGTCATGGCGCTTCGATCAGCGGATTTGGCGAGCTCGATGGTGGGCAACGGCGGGCGAAGCTGCTCCCGCCAGTATGCGAGCTGCGCAACCATCTCCGGATTTGATTTCCAGTGCCGCTGCCAGTGCGCATAATCGGCGTATTGGCACGAAAGCGGCGCCAGCGGCGATTTGCTTCCGGTAGAGAATGCGTCATATAAAGTGGCGATTTCCTCGACCAGCGCACCGAGTGACCAGCCATCGCAGATGGCCTGGTGCATGGAGATGAGCAGGAGGTATTCCCGCTGCTCCAGCTGCATCAGGCGGGCCCGTATCATCGGACCCTTTGCGAGATCGAAGTCATGTACCAGCTCGTCTTGAATGCGTCGCAGTCCGAGCGCCTCCTTCTCGGACTGCGGCAGTGTGCTGAGATCCTCGAATGGGAGGGGCAGGATGAACTGCGGTGCGATGATCTGGACGTATCGTCCGTCCGTGTCCGCAAGGGTTGTACGCAGAATTTCATGCCGTTGAATGACTTCATTGATGCTCCGTTCCAGGACATCCGCGTTGCACGGCGAGGTCACACGAAGCGCATACAGAACGTTGAAAAAGGGCAGGCCGGGCAGCTCCTCCTGCAGCATCCATAGCCGCTGCTGCGCGCAGGAAGCTGGCATTGGTCCATGATCTCGGGAAAGGCGGGTAATGGCTGGAGGCTGTGGCGTCCGGCCACCGTGCATCGACTGTTCAAGACGACGCGCTACCTCGGCAATGGTTGGCGCCTCGAAGAACTGTGCAACGGCGAGCTCGACCTGGGCAATTTCGAATACATGGGTGAGGACACGAGCCGCCGACAGCGAGTCGCCGCCCGATTTCGAAGAAGTCATCGTCAATGCCGATCCGCTCGACCTGGAGGAGCTCGGCCCAGTAATTGGCCAGCGCGGTTTCGAGCGGCGTACGTGGGGCGACGAATTCTCTCGCCCGAGCGGCGCTGTGGGCCATGCCCAGTCTGGCCGCCAAGCCGATGCGCTGCACTTTGCCGGTCGGGCCTTTCGGGATTTCGCTGACGATCAGGACTTGGCGCGGTACTTTGAAATCCGCAATGCGTCCGATTGCGAACTGGTGAATGTCCTTGGGCTCCGCCACTGCCTGCGGCCGCAGCACGACGGCCGCAGCGACATCCTCCCCCAGCGTTGCGTGACGCACGGCGAAAGCCGCAGCCTCTGCCACGGCGGGATGCTGCAGCAGCACCTCGTCTATTTCCCGGGGTGCGATCTTCTCGCCACCCCGGTTTATCATCTCCCGGACGCGACCGGCGATAAACAGATAGCCGTCATCATCGAAGAAACCGAGATCGCCAGTCTTGAACCAGTCGCCCACGAATGCGACCGCCGTCGCCAGTGGGTCTCCGTCATAACCCGACATGATGCTGGCACCTCGCACCACGATCTCCCCGTGCTGGCCGACCGGCAAGAAAGTCCGTCCTTCGTCGATGACGGCGAGGTCCAACCCGACCGGGAGGCCGACAGAGCCGGGTTTGCGCTGGCGCGGCGGGAGCGGATTGCATGCGATGAACGAAGAAGCTGTTTCCGTCATCCCGTAGGACTCGATCACGGGAGCTTCGAAAGTCCGCTCCAGCTCGGCGAAGACGCGGGGCGGCAGCGCAGCCGATGCCGAGCGGATGAACCGCAGCCGAGGCGGCACTTGCCCCCGATCATGCCGAGCCTCGGCGAGAATTGCTTGGTGCATGGCAGGCACCGCGGAGAACCAAGTTGCGTGAAAGACGGATAACCATTCAAAGAACTTGATGTCGAAGCGCGGAGCGCAAACGACGCTGGCACCAGCTGCCAGTGAGGCCAGCACGTTGTTGTTGAGACCGTGCCCGTGGAACAGCGGCAGCATATTGATTCCGCAATCTGCTTCCTTCAGTGCCAGCGCCGCAACGGTATCGCAGGCCGACGCACAAAGATTGGCGTGTGTGAGCGGCACGATCTTCGGCCGAGACGTGGTGCCGGAGGTGAGGAGCAGCAGTGCTACGTCGGTCGGGTCGACTTGATCAAGGAGCGCTGCCTGTCCCTGGCCTGAGAGTGTGAAAACACCGGCCTCTGAATCCGCAGCGATGGAGAGCTCGATCACCCTGATGTGCCGGGAATTGGCCACGTGGCGCGCAGACGAATTGATCCCGACCTCTACGATCAAAGCGCGAGGTCGCAAATCGGCAAAATATCTGTTCAGCTCGTCGACCCGATAGCCCGGATTTATCGGGACGCATATCGCGCTGGCGGCAACGGATAAAACGGCAACCGCCATCTCGGGACCATTCGGCAGCACGACAGCAACGCGGTCATGTCGACCGACCCCCATGGCACGCAGCACGCGACCGATTTTGTCAGCGTGCTGATGAAGCCGACGGTAGGTCAGTGGTGCGCGCCCGGGGCCGAGAATCGCGGGCGCGTCGGGAATGCGCTTGGCCTGATATTCCAGCAGGTGAGGCAGGTCGGAGAAAGAAGCGAGCGACCTAGGATGTGCTGCATGTGGCACGTTCGTCGATCCGTATCCGATGAGCTGCAAAGTGAGAACCCATGAGAAACCGGCTCGCGTCGGCCCGCAAGCAAGATAGACAGTCACCGCCATTTTGGCCAGCGTCTACGTCACTAATCCCATGCTTGTCAAAGCGTCGCCCGAAGCCGGCCCTCCGTGAGCATTATCATCCAAATGCCGGTAGCCGGCCCCCAACTCACCGACTGCACATGTCTATTGTTTTGCACGGAAATCAACGGCATGCTTACTGGAAGGACTGGTTCTGAGATGAGGTCGTGGGGTGAATTCGAATTCCGCTGCGCGGCTGCTTTCTGGCCGTCGGGGGCCGACTTGGTATGCCGAGGTGATTTAGTGACAGTGGCGTCTAATTTCGATGAATCGCTGGTGGCCGCGTTTGAGCGAGTGGCGGCGACTTTACCGACGCGTATCGCCATTGGCTCCAAGCTGTGGGAACCGAGTTATCGGGCATTGAACGAAACGGCAAATCGCCTGGCCCACCGGCTGATCGGGTGCGGAGTTGCGCCCGGTGATCGCGTCGCAATCCTGATGTCGCATGATGCGCCGGCGCTCGCCGCTGTATTGGCTACGTTGAAGGCCGGCGCGATCGTGGTCGCGCTTGATCCGGGTGACCCGGTTTTCCGGCTCAAAACGCTCATAGAGCACTCGGAACCTGCGGCCATGGTGACGGATTCGCAGAACCGGGACCTGGTCGCCGAATGTGGGCCGCCACGTTGCATTGTCTTGAACTTTGAATGGGAAGTCGCGACCGGGCCGGTTCAAAATCCATTGCTAGCAATCCCGCCCCAGCAAACGGCGTTTATTAGTTACACCTCCGGCACGACGGGGGATGCCAAGGGCGTGATGCGAAGTCATCGGCAATTACAAAGGTCTGCCGCCGCGTATAACGACGCCGTGCAGTACACCAACCAGGATCGGGTTCCGCTACTTGCGATGCTTTCGACCGGTGCCGGATCAGGAAGCCAACTCTGGTCTGTCTTGCTGCGCGGTGCGATGGTATGCCCGTTTTCGATCCAGACAAAGGGTGCCGCCGGACTGGCTGAGTGGATCATTGGTCGTGGGCTCACTGTCTATGTTTCGTCTGCCTCGCTATTTCGTACACTGATCAAGACAATTGATGATAGGCTGATGTTTTTAAATATACGCGCCGTTGTCCTTCAGGGAGAGCCAGTAACCGGTAATGATTTTCAAGCATTCCGGCGACATTTTCCGCGCCCCAGCATATTGGTTCACACGCTTTCATCGAATGAAACCACGAATATCGCGTGGTCGCGCTGGACGCAAGACGACGAGGTACCTGAGGGCGTGCTTCCGGTCGGGAATTTCTCGAGAGACACGGAAGTGTTGCTCTTGGCCGACGATGGCCAACCGGTCGCCTGCGGGGAGGTCGGTCAAATTGTTGTCAAGAGCCGTTATTTGGCCAACGGCTATTGGCGCGACCCGGGGCTCAGCGCGGAACGCTTTTCTGCGGACCTCGATGGTAACGGGACTCGCCTTGTGCGGACCGGAGACCTCGGGCGGATTAACGCCAAAGGTTTGCTCGAATTCTGCGGCCGGAGCGACAATCGCATCAAGATCCGTGGTAACCGCATCGAATTGCGCGAAGTTGAATTGGCGCTCGAGCGACTTCCTGGTATCGATCAGGTCGCCGTTGCTGCTGTCATGCGCGAGGATTGCGAACCGCTGATGGTTGCATTCATCGTGAAAGCGCTCAAAGCGTCGTGGACGCCACCACAGCTGAGACACGCCCTGAGGGCAAATCTGCCCATGTACATGGTGCCGTCACGAATCGTTTTTTTGGATAAAATGCCATACAACAGAGCCAACAAGATCGACAGAGCTGCGCTTCGGCAGTATGCCTTGCCTGCTCGCGACAGCACCGAGGGTGACGAGCCGCGTACAGAAACCGAGAGGTGGCTTGCCGAAATCTGGGCAGAGGTCCTCGATATTCCCAGTATAGGTCGAGACGACGATTTCTTCAACTGCGGCGGCGACTCCCTGCTAGGCGCGACTGTTACGGCCCACGTATACACGTCACTGCGGGTCGAGCTGAGCCTCGGCGACATCGCCGATCATCCAACAATCTCGGCACTTGCCAAATTTATCGACGTCAGTCGGCAGACGGCTGCCCGCAAAATTCCTCAAATCGTTCGCGTCCCTCGGGCCGCGTCAATGCCGATGTCTCTCACACAAGAGACCATCTGGGATTATTGTCTTGACCCGGAGAATCGAGCGAGCTTGACGCGCGTGCGCAGTCGCCGTCTCCGAGGGCCACTCGATATTGACGCGCTGAGCAAATGCTTGAGCTACCTGACATGCCGGCATGAAATCCTGCGAACGACTTTTGGGGTCGTCGACGGTCGTCCGGCGCAGGTCATCCATGACACATCACCCCCTAATTTCACCTTTGTTGATCTTATCAATGCGGATGATCCAGAAGCCCGAGCGGATTCGATCTTCTACGAGGAGTCTTCCCGGCGGATCGACTTGGAAAGCCTTCCGATCAGGCGGTACGTGTTGATGAGAGTCGCTCGAGATGATTATCGGTTATTACACGTATCGCACCCTTTGATCATGGATGGTTTAGGCACGCAGATACTCGATTTGGAACTCACCGTGTCATATGAGGCGATGTTATGCGGGAGGGAATTGCCTCTGCCGAATCAGGCAGCCTTGCAATATGCCGACTACGCCGTCTGGCAACGCCAGGTGATTCAGCCCGGCGGCTCCTATTTCAACGAGCTGATGAGCTGGTGGATGAATCTCCTCAAAAACGTACCGCCAGCAACTCCGCCACCGCCGAGCAGCTTGGAACGTCGCGTGCCCGTGGATCCGAGCGACGGCGTCCTCAGCTGGAAGATTGAGGAGGGTATCGCAAAACGATTGGACGGGATCGCCCGACGAATTGGAGCAACCCATTTCACGGCTCGATTGGCTGCGTTTGTCGCGTTAATCGCCGGTTTGACGCTAAAGTCTACCATTGTGGTCGCAGCGGGATTCGCCAATCGCAATAGCATTGAAATGCAGATGATCGTGGGACGTTTGCTGAACCCGGTTTACCTCGTATTCTTCTATGATGCGAATAGATCATTTCTGCAATGGTTGGAGACCGTTCGTGACGATGTGTTTGAAGCCACGCGACGCGGTGAATTGCCGTTCGGCATAATTCATGAGCAATTGCGGGCGGCGGGCATGCATCCCCCGGACGTGCAGTGCTATTTCACAATGTCGAGAGATCATTCCGACAGACATTTCGGTAATATTGTTATCGGCGATGAGACTTGGCGTGTTGGAGGCATGCCGCGCGGATTGACGGTCCATATTGATGAGCAAAAGCCCGAAAGCTGCCGATTCAGCTTTGATGCAAACGTTTATGATCGTGGCGAAATGCGTTTGATGCGGGATCAGTACTTGCGCCTGCTCGAGCTTATTGCGGCGGAACCAGAACAGCCCCTCGGGAAGCTGATGATGAGGATGCAATGGGATGCCGCCATGGCCGACGTCGTCGCGGGCACTGCCCTGCGCTGAGCAAAACCGTCTGGAAAAATCCAGCCGGCCAGTCTTAGAACGGTGCAATTAAAATCGACCGGGAACCCTATTCATGCAGTCAGCAATCGTTATTCGATCACCTCGTCAGCCCTTGACACCATCGAGCTCGGCACCTTGATGCGAAGCGCCTTGGCGGTGGCCAGATTGATCACCAACGGGTACTTGATCGGAAGCACGAGCGGTAGGTCATTCGGTTTTGCCCCTTTGAGAATGCGACCGACGGTGTCGCCACCAAGTTTATAAGCATCGGCCACGCTAGAGCCATAGCTCATCAGACCGCCCAACTCGACGAAATCACGCCCATCGTAGCTCGCGGGCAGCGCACGGGCGGCCGCAAATGTCACCAACTTCCGGCGTTGGCTGACGAATAGTGCGCTGCTTCCGACAATAACTGCGCCAGCAGCCTTCTGGATGATCGTTGCGAAGGCGGCATCTAATTCCTCTCTACTTGCGGCCTTCACGAGCTCAATGTGTCCACCAAGAGTGCGAGCCGCCTCACTCACCTTCTGCCATTGAGCCTCAAATGCCGGACCGTTCGAGGCTAGCAAAACTGCGATGACGGTAGGTTTCGGTTTCGGAACAACGAGCTCACCCAACAATTCCAGCAAGTCTTGCAGGCGCCTTGAGATAAGTTCAGGTCTGTAAGAACTAGCGCCGGTGACGTTGCGATTCGGCCGGGCGAGACTGGAGACTAACCCTTGTGCGACCGGATCTATCCCGCCGACGTATACAATCGGAATTGTTGGGGTCGCGGCCATGGCCGCCTCAAGCGAGGCGCCATTTGCAACGATCACGGCCACACCTTGGGAAACCAGATCCGCCGCCAGTGCCGGTAGACGACCACGCTGATCATTCGCGAAGCGGAATTCGATTGCAACGTTGCGGCCCTCCGTGAAGCCGGCTTCGTTCAGGCCCCGGCGAAATGCCGGCAGGCGATCGTCGGGGAAATCGGCCACCGACGTGCTATTGAGAAACCCGATGACTGGCATGGCCGGCCGCTGCGCTCGCACCGCGAGCGGCAATGCGGTCACGACGCCGCCAAGCCCCGCCGTCAATTGCCGTCGCGTGATAACAGCCATCTGGCGTTGCTCCGCGTCCAAGCATCTCTCGAACAATATCACGTTGCGAGCAAGGGTTGTAAATTGGATGTGGCTGTATTGTCAAGAAACTAAACTGCCGAGGATAGGCGGGCTTGATGGATTGGGCGCGAATACTGGCTTAGTTCGACGGTGGACCAAGAACTGCTGAAGCAGAACGAATATTTGGCCGCCGCAAACCGCATCTTGAACGCACTTGAAAATGGCTGAAGCTCTCGGATCCTGAGCAAGTCTTGCTCGGCGTCGTCGGTTGGGCCGCAGGGCGCTGGCCGAGGTGGCGACTTTTGCCGGGCAGGAGACGATCCTGACCTGGTACACTTGGCGCGGGGCGGCTGCGGCCCGCGGCGCTTCGGCGACGACCTCGCCGCCAACGCCGCCATTGCGACCGGCAATTCTATCGTTCTGAAGTTGCAGGCGAATTATTCTGTCAGTGTAATTCTGTTCCATTATGGCAAAAGCCGATGTCCATATTTCTCGCTACTATGCATCCTCGCGGGAGTGGCCTTCGTAGGGAGATTTTCGGCAAGCAGCTCAGTCTGGTGATCTCGACGATCGCCCTTCCGACGTTTACCGCGCTTGGCACCGTTGCCGGGGGGGGCTATTCTCGGTCGGCTACCCGTCCGTCTTTTCAGTGTGACGGAGATCACATGGCGTCCACTCGAACTTGCGTGACAACAGGCTCGATGTGAGTGGTCACATTAGAGGACGCCTCCGGTCATGATTCCTTGTTAGCTTCTTGAATGTGAAACGCGGCCGGCACCATGGTCGCAATCGGGAGTGATGTGCCATGCTGCTAAGACAGCAACCCGTTCGCGGAGCTTTGGACAAGCGTGCGATCCTTCGAAACCACCCGATTTTCGGCGGGCTCACGCCGGAGTTGCTTGACACACTAGGTTCGTATGTCATCCGACAAGCTGTTAAACGCGGCGCTGTGATCTTCGCAAGAGGTGATCCCGGAACCAGCCTTTTTGCTGTTTGTTCGGGAACCGTAAAGATAAGTGCGGCATCTCCTGGTGACAGAGGCGCTGTCTTTAATTTGATTACCGAGGGGGCGATATTCGGCGAGATCGCGCTGCTCGATGGTCGTAAGCGGTCGGCAGATGCAACGGCCATTACCGACTGCGAGCTGATGATGATCGAACGACGAGATATTCTGCCATTGATTCAGGAACGACCTGAAATCGCGCTCAAGCTTATCGAGGTGCTGTGTGGACGCCTTCGGCACACGAGTGAGCAGCTTGAGGACATCATGTTCCTCGATCTGCCGGCCCGACTTGCCAAGACCCTCCTCAAATTGGCAAATAATTCCAAGCACGCATCCCGTGGCCGCAGGATTGCGTTGACCCAGAGTCAGCTTGGCGAAATCATCGGCATGTCGAGAGAGAGCACGAATAAGCAACTGCGCCTCTGGCAACGGCAGAATTTGGTTTTGCTCGAGCACGGCGGGATTGTGATATTGGCGCCTGACGCGCTGGCAGCAATCGCCTCGACAGGCGAAAGGGCATGAATTGGATTGTGGACCGGCGAGGGAACGTTGCGGGGCAATATCTATGTCGCGCAGCCCTCCAGAGCCAAACCTAAGTTCAAAGGCACGGCCGGCGGCAAAGTGATTGCCGCCCTCATTAACACGGCCGATCCCGTTGGCGGGGAGCCTGTGGAGAACCCAGAGGCGGCCCCCGGCATCCTTGGGCTGCAGCTGCACGTGCCGCATGCGAGCTCCAAACGTGACTTCGAAGCTCACGACCTTGAGCATCTGGGTAACGGTGCGCTCCTGATCACAAGCGATGGTGTTCAGGTCAAAAAAGGGAGCGCGACGGCCAAGGCGTTCGGCCTCACAGTCCAAATCGCGCTACTCGGCCGCGCCGACGAGGTGATCAAATAAGGGTGGGCGATGGCAGCTCCCGACAGATAGCATTGCAAAAATCACCGAGGGGAGGTTGTGGAATAGAAATATCGGCACAAATGCGGATACCAGCCACGTTGCCGAGTGTCCGCAGTCTGGGTGGAGCGGTCATGCGGCAACGGTCCTAGCAGGGCCGAGTTTGGACCCAACAGCCACGGCCTGGTTGATATTCGGCGCCGCGAGTACTCGCGCTACAATACGCTCCCGACGAATGAGGGAATGAAGCTTAGGGTGCGAGTTGCAGCAACCGGGCCAAAAAGCTATTGAACCGCCTACTGATTTTGCTGTGACGGCGATCACAGGCAATATCCAGGTTCCAGGTCATGATGCCGGACCTGAACACGAGGCCGAAGTAGCACCGGCTGAGCCATCGCAAACCTAGAGCACACGCCATGATATCCGCACCAACATCCGCAAGTTGGCCCTCACGACGCTTTACATCGCCACCGGCCTGAATCTCGGCAGCGTGGCCCTGATCAATTCAGCCGAACAGGGAGATCAATAGTCAGTTGCCCGTCGAGGTGCAGTAGGCGATGGCGCACGGCATGACCGGGCCGGCCACCGTACTCGTCCGCACCACCCAGGTGGCCCAGTGAGCTGCACGCCGGGCCGGAACTGCTCCACTACGGAGCATCATCTAATATGATAGTCTTTGGCACGTCGGTATCCCGGTCACGTTCGTCGACTGCGAGGATAGAAGGTTGGAAGTCACTATGCGGCGGCTCATTTCCTTCATCGGCGGCGCGGCGGTCGCGCGATCGTTTCCTTGGCCGCTGGCCGCGCGTGGGCAGCAGGACGGTTGGGTGCGGCGCATCGGGTATTCGGCCGTGGGCGACGAAGCCGGTCGTTTCATTCAGGCCCGACAGGGCGCCGTGCGGCAGGGGCTTGCGAAGCTGGGCTGGATTGACGGCTGCAATGTGTGGTTTCGCTATTTTGGCCGCGACACCAATCGATTATGTGCGCATTCCGACGAGTTGGTCCGCCTCGCTCCTGATCTTATTATTGTTGTCTCCGGGCCGGCAGCCCAGGCCCCCCTGCAGCGGATCCGGGCCATTCCGAATATCTTCACCCCTGTGGGCGACCCGCTGGCTATCGGCCTGATGAAAAACATCTTTGGTCCCGAGGGCAATGCCACGGGAATGACAGGCCACTACCGGTCGCTCGGCGGCAAATGGCTGGAGTTGCTCATGGAGGCGGCGCCGCGTACCGTCCGGGTCGCGTTGGCCTCACTGTGCCGCTCACGCTGCTCTGCCGCGCAGACGAGGTGATCGAATGAAACGACTTAGGGTGGGCAAAATCGTTTGTCGTAATGGGGCCACGTCGGCACGGCGCGCGCGCAGTATCGCCCATGCGCATGGACAGAACAGCTCGCCTTTGCCCACACTATGGGTTTGCGCCGACGAGGTCGTCGAATGAGCCCGAGCGCCGACCGGACCTCGACCAAGCCCGCCGAGCGGCACCCGATGCGCGGCCGTCTGTTCCAAAAATACGTCGCGTTGTTCGTCGGCGTCGTCTGCGTCGCGTTGCTCGCCAATGGGCTGTTCGAGATCTGGTTTTCCTATCAGGAGCACAAGACCTCGCTCATTCGCATTCAGAAGGAGCAAGCCGAGGGGGCAGCCGCAAAGATCGGGCAATTCATCAAGGAGATTGAAAGTCAGGTCGGCTGGACCACGCAATTGCCGTGGTCGGAAGGCGCGATCGAGCAACGCCGGTTCGACGCCTTGCGGCTCTTACGCCAGGTGCCGGCCATCACCGAGCTGGCTTTTCTCGACGCGGCCGGCTTGGAGCAATTGAGGGTGTCGCGGCTCGCCATGGACGTCATCGGCAGCCACCTCGACATGTCCGCGGAGCCGAAGTTCACCGACGCCGTGGCGCACAAGGTCTATTATGGACCCGTATATTTTCGCCGCGAATCCGAGCCCTACATGACGCTGGCGCTGGCCGGCACGCGGCGCGAGAGCGGCGTCAGCGTGGCGGAGGTCAATCTCAAACTGATCTGGGACGTGGTCTCGCAGATCAAGGTCGGGGAGCACGGCGACGCCTATCTGGTCGACGGACAGGGCCGCCTCATCGCGCATCCGGATATCAGCTTGGTGCTGCGCAACACCGACATGTCCCAATTGGCGCAGGTGCAGGCCGCGCGCCGCGCCGCCGCCGATGCGCCGGCCGATCAGGTCCAGGTCGCGCAGGACATCCAGGGCCGCCAGGTGCTAACCGCCTATGCGCCGGTGGTGCCGCTGGGCTGGCTGATGCTCGTGGAGCTGCCGGCCGCCGAGGCCTACGCGCCGCTCTATGCCTCCATCGAGCGCTCGGGCGTGCTGCTTCTGGGCGCGCTCGGCCTGGCATTTCTCGCCGGCCTCCTGCTCGCGCGGCGGATGGTCGGACCGATCCAGGCGCTGCGCACCGGTGCCGCGCGCATGGGCAGCGGCGACTTTGGCCAACGCATCTCGATCAAGACCGGCGACGAGCTCGAAGCGCTCGCCGATCAGTTCAACGAGATGGGAAGCCGCTTGCAGGAATCCTATGCGGATCTCGAGCGCAAGGTGGCGCTGAGGACCCGGGAGCTGGCCCAGTCGATCGAGGAGCTCCGCGCCTTGGGTGAGGTCAGCAAGGCGGTCAACTCGACACTCGATCTGCCGGCCGTCCTATCCACCATCGTCGCCAAGGCGGTGCAGCTCTCCGCTACCGAGGCCGGCGCGATCTATGTCTACGAGGACGTCGAGCACCAATTCAAGCTGCGCGCCACCCATGGGATGAGCGACGAGCTGATCGAGGCCATCGCCCGTCGGCAACCGGACCTCGGCGATACCACCATCGGCGAGGCGGCCGAACGTCGTGAGCCTATCCAGATTGCAAATTTGAGTGCGGAGCCGCCGTCGCCACTCGTGGACATCATCCTGGCAGCCGGGTTCCGGGCGCTACTGGTGGTCCCGCTGCTGCGCCCCGATCGCATTTTTGGCGCCTTGGTGGTTCGACGCTGCCAGCCTGGCGAATTTCCGAAAGCTACCGTGGATCTCTTGCAGACCTTTGCGGCGCAGTCGGTGCTGGCCATTCAAAACGCCCGGCTATTCACTGAGATCGAGGAGAAGAGCCGGCAGCTCGAGGTGGCGAGCCAGCACAAGTCGCAGTTCCTGGCCAATATGAGCCACGAATTGCGAACCCCGCTCAACGCCATAGTGGGCTATACCGAGCTGATGCTCGACCAGATCTACGGCGAGGTCCCCGCCAAGATGCGTGGCGTTCTCGATCGCGTCCAGAGCAATGGCCGGCACCTGCTGGGATTGATCAATAACGTCCTCGACCTTTCGAAGATCGAGGCCGGGCAGCTCACGCTCACGGTCGCGAGCTACTCGCTCGAGGACGTCGTTCACGGCGTAGTCACCTCGGTCGAATCGCTCGCCACCGAGAAGAAGCTGGCTTTGAAGCTCGATATTCCGGGCAAGCTGCCGGCCGGGCGTGGCGACGAACGGCGCATCGCGCAGGTCTTGCTCAACTTGGTCGGAAACGCGATCAAGTTCACCGAAAAGGGCGAGGTCGCGATTGCGGCCTCGGCGACCAACGGCTCGTTCAACATCGCGGTGCGCGATACCGGACCCGGAATTTCGCCCGCCGATCAGCTCAGGATATTCGAGGAGTTTCACCAGGCCGACAACTCGGCGACCAAGACCAAGGGCGGCACCGGGCTCGGGCTGTCGATTGCCAAGCGGATCGTCGAGATGCATGGCGGGCGCATCTGGGTCGAAATCGAGCCCGGGATCGGGCGCGACCTTCTCGGTCAGCCTGCCCGTAAAGGTCCAACCGGAATTGGAGCGAGTATGAGAAAATGCATCCTTGTGGTCGAGGACCAGGAGGACAATCGGCAAATCCTCCGCGACCTCTTGACCAGCGGCGGCTTCGACATGATCGAAGCAGAAAATGGTGCCGACGCGATCACGGCCGCGGAGGCCAACCGGCCGGACCTGATCCTGATGGACATCCAGCTACCGATCGTCGATGGCTACGAGGCGACGCGGCGCATCAAGGCCAATCCCGCCCTCAAATCGATTCCGATCATCGTCGTCACGTCCTACGCACTGAGCGGCGACGAGGAGAAGGCGCGCCGTGCCGGTTGCGATGACTACGTGGCCAAGCCGTTCAGCCCGCGTGAGCTGCTGGCGAAAATCAAGACTTACGTCTAGCAAGCTCGCATTCAGCGAGATCCCGGTCGTCCGTCATGCACAATCCGGCGCGCATCTTGATTGTCGACGACAACGAGACCAATCGCGATATTCTCAAGACGCGGCTGACCGTGCACGGCTACGATTTGCTGGAGGCAGGCGACGGCGAGGAGGCTTTGGCCGCGGTCAAGATGCATCGTCCGGACCTGGTTCTGCTCGACGTAATGATGCCGAAGCTCGACGGCATCGAGGTTTGCCGCCGGTTGAAGGCGGACCCGACATTGCCGTTCATGGCGGTCATTCTGGTGACCGCAAAAGCCGACAGCCGGGATGTCGTCGCCGGCCTCGAGGCCGGCGCCGACGAGTACCTGACCAAGCCGGTCGATCAATTGGCCCTGGTTGCTCGCGTCAAATCGGTCCTGCGCCTGAAGGAGCTGCACGACCGCGTTTCGGCGCAAGCCGCTGACCTCACCGTCTGGAACCGCGACTTGGAGCAGCGCGTCGCCGATCAGGTGCGGGAGCTGGAGCGGGTCGGGCGGCTCAAGCGGTTCCTGGCGCCGCAGATCGCGGAGCTGATCGTTTCATCCGGCAATGATCAGGTCCTGGAGAGCCATCGGCGCGAGATCACGGTGGTGGTGTGCGATCTGCGCGGCTTCACGGCGTTTTCCGAGACGGCGGCGCCGGAGGACGTCATGGCGGTGCTGCGCGAATACCAGACCAATCTCGGCGTGCTGGTGGACAAGTTCGAGGGAACCGTCGAGCGATTCACCGGCGACGGCCTGATGGTTTGGTTCAACGATCCGCTGCCGTGCGACGACCCCTGCGGGCGCGCCGTGCGCATGGGCGTCGAGATGCGGGCTTGCATCGCGGCTTGCGCTGCCGGCTGGCGCAAGCGCGATCACAATCTGGGTTTCGCCATCGGCATGGCGCACGGCTACGCGACGCTTGGGCGGATCGGCTTCGAGCGCCGGTTCGACTATGCCGCCGTCGGTATGGTCGTCAACTTGGCCGCGCGTCTGTGCGGCGAAGCGGTTGACGGACAAATCCTCGTCGACAGCAAGGTGCTGGCGGCCGTCGAAGACGTTGCGGCAAGTGAGCCGGTCGGCGAGCTCGAGCTCAAAGGCTTCAACCGGCCGGTCAAGGCGTTCAGCATAACGGGACTGCGATAAGCTTTAAGGAGGCGCGCGCTCCGTGGCCAAGGACATTGCATCGCAGGACAACGCCCGCATTTTCGGAAAAAGCCTACTGTTCGGCGCGCTCGATGATGCGGCGCGCCATGAGCTGGCGGCGCGGGTGCGCCGGCAGAGCTTCGACACTGGTGAGCCGATCTTTCACGTCGGAGCGCCCGGCCAGAGCATGATGGTCATCCTCAACGGCACCGTGCGGGTGTCGCTCCCCGGCCCGAAAGGAAAAGGCGTCATCCTAGCCGATCTCGGCGCCGGCGAGCTCCTCGGCGAGGTCGCCCTCCTGGACGGCAAGGAGCGCTCGGCCGACGCAAGCGCGCTCACCAAATGCGAGCTCCTCGTGCTCGAGCGGCGCGACGTGGTGGCCTTCCTGAAGAAGCGTCCCGACCTGTGCCTCAAGCTGCTCGAGCTGATGTGCGCCCGATTGCGAAAATCAGATCAGCGGATGGCGGACATCGCGTTTTTTGAGCTGTCGTCCAGATTGGCAAAGGTTCTGTTGGATCGCGCCGGCACGACCGCCCGCGCTGGGGCGAAACCCAAGCTCTCGCTGTCGCAGACCGAACTCGCCGGCATGATCAATGCAACCCGCGAGAACGTTAACCGGTGCCTGCGCAATTGGCAGCGCCAGGGGATCGTGGATGTTTCCGAGCGCTGGATCACCCTTCTGAAGCGCGAGATGCTCGAGGCGATGGTCGAAAATCACTGAGTTCAGGCATTTTTTCGGTAATCGCGAAGACGCCGCTTCAACCGGACATTCTGCGCAACGCTTAGCCTCATTGATGTTATTTCGATTGCAGCGCAGACTTCCGCTGCGGGGCGGCCTCCGCGTCGCGGCGCGCCGCGCCGGCGCGGCATAGCGTCCCGCCCCGCCAAGAACTCGCCTCGTAGCCTGGCAAAAAAATCGCTCACGGTCGGGACGTCCGGCAGCGCGTGCGAGCGCGTCGCAGTGGTCACCGCCAGGGCGCGCAGTTTACCGGTTCTGATGTACTCAATGGATGTGGGCAAGGTGCCAAATAGGATTTGCACCTGTCCGCCGAGAAGATCGGTGAGCGCCGGCGCCTCTCTTCGATAGGGCACATGAGTTAGATCGATGCCAACCATCAACTTGAATAGCTCGCCCGCCGCCCCGAAGTCCACGATCGAAAGCGCGGTCGGGGCCGAGGGCCAGTGTCGATCATCGCCTCGCTCGGCCGCCCTACTCAACGTGCTAAACGCATTCTCATGCAGCTTGTCATATTGAGGATGTCGGGCTTGTCGTGACGATCCGGAGCATCCTCCGGGATTCGACGCAGAATGCCGCCTCCATTGTAATCGGCAGCCGTCACGGCAGCACACGACGACTGAACCAATCGGGTATGACGGCCAGATAGACGAAACCGCGCTCCATCTGGATGGGTCCATCCCCACACCTGATTCGGTCGCGTGACGGTCATGTCGCGCAGCACATAGCGCCGGCGAATCCGAGCCTGAATACATTTGGGTGCAACATTTTTCGCCTCACTGTGAGGCAGCTCACATTCGATCAGGATAGGCCGGTCTATGAAGTGTCGATGCACAAGCAGTGCATCGACAACCAAATCAGGAGATACGACAATGTTCACCAACACGAAGATTGCTCTCGCGACAGCGCTCATCCTCGGCGCCGCTTCCGCCGCCTTGGCGAACGACATTGAGACTAACCCAAGCACGGCCCAGAGCACGAGAGAATGGAACGAATATCTCGGCCAGAGCCAGAAGCACATGGGCAATGCCGGCACTAGCTACGGTTATTTTGGATCGCAGGACGACCTTTCTCAATCCGGCAAGAAAAACCGCAACCGCTAAGCCACGCGATCGCGGGCAAGCGTAGAACTGGCCTTGGCGTCGAAACATTCTTCGGCAAAGTTGGTTGATACCGGTTCTGCTGGAGAATGCGACCCCTTTCCCTCCCCCTAAGTGCGGGGGAGGGGTAGGCGCCCCGGTGCGAGTTCGTCCACACCACTTTGTCTTTGATGGCACCCTGTAGGAAATTGTTCAGGAGATAAGCCATGCGCAAGAACTTGTATAGCCACTCTGTCAGATGGGGCCTCGTTTCGGTATGTCTGTGCACGATGATCAACGGCTCGACAGCCGGCTCGTTTACACGGGGATGTGCGGCGCGTGACCTGCAGATCCTCATGTTGATCGAGGAGCGCGAAAACACAAATGCCGTTTCGGTGGACAAATTGAGCGATGCCATGCTCTCCATGTTGGAGGCGCGGATAGTCTGTTACCAAGGGCGCGTGGTGGATGCCATGGCGCTTTACGACGGCATTGTCCAGAGCGTCACACCTGACGCGCTTTTGTCAGCTCGACAGAGATGAGCGGCCGGATGGCTTGCCGATTCTGTGCGGAACGACTGGGTTCTAGCACTCCGGCCAAAAAAATGAGAACGAAGCGGTTTTCCACAGCGGTAATTACAGCTGTCCTGCTGAACGCGGGTGCCGTGCTTGCTGCCAATCAGTACGATCGGGACTGCTCCAAAACCAGCGGTCCCGACGGCAGTAATGCCAGCTGCACCCGCGCCATTGAGGGAGGCTTCGAAATCACACAAAAGCGCCCCGTTGCCGTGCACACCCGTGGCATCGCTTACTATTCTGAGGGTGACCGCGACCGCGACCGTGCCGTTTGCGCAATCGAGACGATCCAACTCGATTCCAAAGACCTCGATGATGCCCACGACCACGGCACCAAGGATCAAGCCAAGAGCGATCTCAACCAAATTATCGGCTACTATAACGCGGCCATCAAGCGCGATCCCAAAGATGACGATGCCTACTTCCACCGCGGAATCGCGAATTTCTACAAAGGCTTTCTTCAGCTGGCGCTAGCCGATCTCAGCCAAGCGAGCAAGCTCGACCCCGAATACGCCTATTACGCTCTTTGGCTTGACATTTTCAACAAGCGCGGCAAAGGGGCAAGTCGCCTCCCGCAAGCGATCGCGCATATCAACATGATCAAATGGCCCGCTCCGGTGATCCGCCTGTTCCTCGGCCAGACGACGCCGGTGGCAGTGTTCGCCGCCGCGGATGATGCCGATGCTGATATCAAAAAGAGTCAGGTCTGCGAGGCTAATTTCTACATCGGTGAGCTTGCGCTTCAGCAAGGCGTGAAGGAGGAGTCTGCCCGCCTATTTCAACTCGCAGTAGCCGATTGCCCGCGCGAGTTCGTCGAAGGGCCCGCCGCCTACGCTGAACTCAAGGCGCTAGGCGTGAGTCCATGAGCTAAGCGTAAGTCCATGAGTTGACCAACCATGGGCACGCCGTCGCTCCGCAAGTGGGCCCACATACCCCGCTTTGAGCGATCGGCGGTGCCCTTTCGCGCGGTGGTTCATCACGGCAATGGCGTGAACTCTTTCTTCCAGGCCGACCTTCAGGGTGGTGACGGCCTATTCGGCGTCGGTGGCAAGGTGGGTGCGCGCGTCGCGTGGTAACGCTGTTATGATGAGATGCTCGTGACGCGCCCTGAACAGGCATCCACCCGGCGACCGACAAACGCATGCGCCGTCTCAATCCGGTCAAGGCTTGGCGCCATTTGCCGCTTTTTCTACAGTGCAAAAGGACGAAACTGGCCCACTGCGGCCGATCCGGGATGTCCGCGCATCGGTCGCGATCAGGGGTAAAGCGGAAGGCACGAGCCTTGCTGATTCGGTCGGGTGGGGGTTGAACCGGGGCGAGAATAAGGATGTATTGTGCACGTTTCACAAGCCATGATCGAGGGAGGTTGTCATGAACGCATGGTCGAAATTCGCCGCCGTCGCCGTGGCGGGTTACTTGAGTGCGCTCGCTGTTGCCTCGACGAATGCTGCGGAAATCACCGTCGTCGCCGGCGCGGGCCCGCTGCCGGATGTTCTAGGAACGCTGATGCCAATGTTTGAAGGCGCCACCGGGAACAAGGTGAAGATCAACTTCAAGGGTGGGCCTGAGATTGCGGCCGACGTCAAACAGGGTGCCGCGGATCTCGTCATCACCGGCACCGTAACAGGTCGATGATCTTGCCAAGAGCGGCGATGTGGTCGGCGACGGCAAAACCTTGCTGATGATTTCGAAGGTGGGAATCGCCGTGAAAGCCGGCGCGCCGAAGCTAGACGTCAGCACGCCTGAGCAGCTCAAGGCCGCGCTGCTCGTGGCCAAGACTGTCGGCTACAGCCAGGGCGCCAGCGGACAGCATTTCCTGACGGTGCTCCAAAGGCTCGGCATCACAGACCCTGTCAAGGGCAAGGCCGTGGTCGTACAGGGGCGGCCGGTCGGCGCAGCAATAGCGACCGGCGAAGCGGAGATTGGGGTGCAGCAGGTTGCCGAGCTACGGCCGGTCTCCGGTGTTGATCAGTTCGCCGAATTGCCAGGCGAGTTGCAAAAAGCAGATTCCCTATTCCGCCGGCGTTTCAGCCAAGGCGAAAGAGCCGGCAACCGCCCGTGCGCTGGTGAGCTTCCTGGGCTCCGCGCAGGCGCAGGACGTGCTCAAGCGCAAGGGAATGGACCTGCCCTGATCAAGGAACGTTCCGGGCGCTTCAACGTGATCGGTAATACGGCGCAATTTCTTCCAGTCTTTTTGCAGCGCGGGAGGCCGATTATGGCCCGACCCGGAAGTGCCGGCCGACTTCGACAGAGTCCGTTTATTGGGGTGGAGCGGAAAACATATGCTCACTTTGAGACTTTCGGGTTTTGACCGATAGTGTTGAAAAAGTCGCTCGCGATCATCGGCGAATCGTGATTCCGTCTGCTTGAGGTTTTCAGCGACGGAGGCGGGTTATGATGGGTCGGCAGAAGGTCGATCAGAGCCAGCTGTTCTATCTGTTCAACCTCGAAGGTCGTATTCCGGCACGCCATCTCCTGCGCCGCATCAATCCGACAGTGACGCGGATATTGGCCGACGTTCGCGAGAAGCTGGAGCCCTTCTACAGCGAGATCGGCCGGCCTTCGATCGACCCTGAACTCATGATCCGGATGCTGATCGTCAGCTACTGCTACGGCATCCGGTCTGAGCGCCGCTTGTGCGAGGAGGTCGAGCTCCATCTTGCCTATCGATGGTTCTGTCACCTCGATCTCGACGACAAGGTTCCCGATCATTCGACATTCTCGGTCAATCGTCATGGCCGCTTCCGCGCCAGCGATGCCTTTCGCCAGGTATTCGAGGCTGTCGTGCGGGCGTGCATGGAAGCGGGACTGGTGCAGGGTGAGGGCTTTGCGGTCGATGCCAGCGTCATAGAAGCCGATGCCAGCCGATATCACGGGATCACGCCCGAGGAAGTGGACTGGTCGGCGCCGGAGCGCCAGACACGCGCGGTCGCCGAGTTTCTGGGAGCGCTGGACGATGACGACCCCACCGCTGACCGCAAGCCCCCGAAGGTGATCTCGTTGAGCGACCCGTGTTCGGCGTGGACCGCGAAGGCGAACAAGCGCGTGCAATTCGGCTAACCCGGATCAGGAGGTTCTGCTGGCCCGGAGACATACCGAGCCGCTTGCGCGCCATTTCGGGAACCGACGCATAGTCGGATGCCTGAATCAGCTCCACATTCTCCACCCAGTCGCCCCGCTCGCCGAGCACATCTCTGATGTGGTCGCCGAGTAGCTCCATGTCTGGATCAGCGACGCAAATTGACATGTCGCGGTGCGTCGCTGGCTGGTTGCTGACCGGCTCATATGGATCCAAGGTCAGCATCTGCCGAGCGATGCGCGGATCGTTGCTGCGCAGCAGACCGAGCCACCGGATCGGACCGCCGTCGACTGACCGTTTGCCAGGATCCTGCGCGCGCGCACGAGTGAGCGAGGAGGATCCAACCCCAATTCGCAACAACTTTGCCTCCGGGCATTTTTTTTCCCGCAACGGGCCTCGTCTCCAAAAAACTGCAGATACGTACCACCTAAAGTAATGGCTTTGTAACGCGCCTCTGCCACTGTTCGTGCCCAAAATTACCATAGCGACTTACCCAGGCCGCCGAATTGCCGGCGTCTTCCTGGCGCTGTACATGCGGAGAGTGGGGTGGTGGAAAAATCAGATCGGCGCGAGACGGCCGACGACCGCGACCCCAAGAGCGCCTTTGGGTTTGCCGAGAGCCCGGTCCTGCCGGGAGAAGACCAAGAAGAGTTCGATGCTCTACGCGACGAGCTGTACGCGGAATATGAGCCCCATGGGCGGGCCGCAGAGGATGCAGTTGAAACCATAGCAGAGGCCATCTGGCGCAAAAGTCATCTCGGGATATTTCAGCGCGCATTCGAGGCCCGAATGAAATGGGGATCCTTTTACCAATATCCCGGAGACCCGTATGGTGGCCACAGGATAGCTGTAGCACAGCATCAGCAGGTAATCGCGAGCCTGGTGGGAGCTGTCATGCATTTCGTGCAGAAGCTCCAGGCGAATGAAGTTCCTGGCATAGACATCCACCAAGGGGGCGATGTCGACAAACAGATAACCCAATTCTTTTCACAGAGCACGATTGACGACAAAAGTTCTGGTGCAGAAGAAAATATCAATAGAAACATTGAGACAGTTGATATTTTCGAAATAATCAAAAAGACGTTTGCTACCTGCGCTGAGGAAAATGCAAAGAGCAGGAGAGGTAGGCCGGCGGATCCGGAAACCGCGTCGAATTTCATGAAGAAGTTTGCCGAGAAACTCTTGGTGAATGGGATAGATAACCAGACAAAGGCAAGACTTGCACAAATGAATTCACGTCAAGGTCGGATCGAGTATCTCGACGCCGTCCAAAATGCTAATTCCGCTTGCGAAAAAGCCTTCGGTCGTGAGTTTGTCCAAGAAATGTGGAAACTTTCTTGCTCTGCGACAGAAGAGCAAGCATTGGCCAAGTTGGGCGATCTGCTCACTCCCGAGCGCTATATCGAAGAGCATCGCCTGCTCGAGGTTTTGGACCGGACCATCGATCGCAGCCTCAAGCGGTTGATGGATCTGCAGGCCGCAGCCGCGAAAAAAGCTGGATCCAATATCAGTTCCCTGCAACCCGGTTGGGCCACACGTAAGGGCTAGTGCCCGCGTCCCCACCCAAAACTGAAAGGTGCCCCATGAGCACTGAAGTAACGGAAGTAACTGAAGCAACTGAAGCCAAGAAGTCTATTTACCCTCCGGGGTTGGCACAGCTCTTCAAACCACCTCTGCTGCTCAACGAATCCAACCGTGAATACCAGAATCTCTTCAAGGTCTTCGAGGAGGCGATGGCTCCGCAGAATTTTATGGAGAGGATCTTGATGAAAGATGTGGTGGATCTCACTTGGGAAATCGTCGGCGCCGGGAAGCGGAAGGCCAATCTGGTCAATATGACCTGGAAGGAGGCCACCCGCACGCTTTTGGAGGCGCTCCTGACCGGGGACCCGGTCGAACGCCGTCTGGAAGCTCAGGAGCGCGCCGGTGCGTTTTTCACCGATGCGGGCCGCGAGTGGGTGGTGAATTTTTTGCGGGACCACAAGCTCACCATCGATGCCATCGCGGCTCGGGCGAACGCGCTGCGCTCCCCTGAGCTCGAGATCATCGACCGGCAAATGGAGCGGGCCCGAGTCAGCCGCATGGCATTGACGCAGGATTATATGCACCATCGCACCGCAGGCTCCTGGAAGGCACCCAAGGACCTGTTGGCGATCGTCGATGCCAGCACGAACGCGATCCCCCTGGTTCCGGCCCCGATCCGGTTGCAGGCGAGTCATGACCCGGATCAAGGGCCGCCGGAGTGGTGGCCCACGGACAGTTGCCGGCAAAGCAAAAAGCAGCCGTAATGCCTTTCGCCACGGCCTTAGCGTCAGCATTCTCAAGGAACCTGCTATGGGGGCCGAGGTCGAGATGCTGGCGCGGATCCTTGCTGGTCCGCATTGCGGTGATTTCCATCTCAGTCAGGCGAGGATCATTGCCGAGGCGCAGCTTGAGCTTGCACGAATTCAAGACGCCAAAATCAGGCTCCTGAATGCGCAGATCGCGGCGACCATGCCGCCGGCCGTCCAGCACCCTCAGGCCGGCGATACCGCACTCATGGCGAACATCGACGGCGACACCATCCCTTCGGATCAAAAGGAGATAGTCCCAGACATTGAGCTCCTTAAGCAACTCGGTAGGCTGGATCGATACAAAATCCGGCCGATCTGGCGGCGCCGGCGCGCGATGCGCGCTTTTTTCAGCCGAAGCGATGCGCCCTAGGGCCCAATAAGGTTGCCTAATTGGGTTGTGGTAAACCGCGAGCTGCGCCCGCGCAAAACGAACTCAAGTAAAAAAATGACTTCATGTAATGATCGCTGCCCACCGACTCGAAAGCCTGGCCAGAGCTGACAAATGCAATTGTCTTCGCTAGCCATGCGTTGTATCGTTTTGCATATCAATTCTAGGCTGCATTCCAATACCTACGGTGCAGGGGGAACCGCCGAAGTTGATTGTTTGGTCCTGCGCGCATCTGGGGGCGTGTGCAGGTGTCGGTAGAGTTCTTGGGTCGGACGCGCGTGTTCTCCCGCGGGCGCGAGCTCGCAATTGTGCTCCTGGTCGCGCTGGCAGTCGCCATCGCCACCTTGGTCATCTGACTTGCACCGAAGCCGACGCGTTCGGTCAATCTGACCCAGCGGCGGTCACTGAGGCGGCGGCGATTTTGCGAGGGCGTGTTCGAAAGCTTTCCTGTGGAGCGTCGGCCGGTGTGGCTCGATCGCGTGAAGACGCGAGCTGCTTCACTCGCCAACGGGGTCATTTGAATGCAACCTCTTGTCGCAAATCCGAATTTAGTATCTAATGGCGTCGCAGGGCAAGCGGCGTTGCGCGTCAATTATCGATCTCGATTTGGCACGGGAGCAATTGATGGCAAACGGCATTCGGAGCCGGCTAGGTGTCCACAACCTGAGCGACGCGCAGGCGACGGGCCTTCGAGATGCCTATGGGCAAATGATGACCATCTCCGACAATCGGGGATATGCATTCCTTGCCGGCCTGCATGGGGCGCCGAGTTGGTATTGCTGGCATCATCAGCAGAATGCGCGCTCGGCGCAACGCATGGAATTGTTCCTGCCGTGGCACCGTGCCTATCTGTACAACTTCGAGATGGCCGCGCGTAGCCGAGTTCCCGATGTTAGCTTGCCATGGTGGGATTGGACCTTGGGGCCACCACGACAGGATCCGATTCCGAAAATTTTTGCGGCCGCGAACGCCAATGGCCAGCGCAACCCGCTCGCGAGCTTTCGCATCACCGGTGTGCAGGGGGTCCAGGCGCACAATACGGTTCGGCACCCGGGTCTCGCGACGGACTTACCTTCGGACGCCAAGGTCAATGACGTGTTGTCGCTGACGGATTGGTCGGACTTCACTGCCGGCATGGAGGACCTGCATGACGGCATCCACGGCTGGGTATCGGGCGATATGGGCGTTGTTGGGACGGCTGCCTACGATCCCATCTTTTGGTCACATCATGCGATGATCGATCGCATATGGTGGCTCTGGCAGGTCAAGAACGGCAATGGCAATATTTCTTCGGACTTGCCCGATGTGGTGTTGTCGCCGTTCAATTTTCGAGTTCGTGACGTGCTTAACGTGAATGACCTCGGTTACGACTATGCGGCTGCGGAGACCGTCTTGCCGGTTGGAGGTGGCTAATGGCAAAAGCGTCAAGTTCGCGCCGGTCGGGCGGCAGGCAGCCGAAACGCGCACCAAAAGGCCCGGTATCGGTCGGCGCGCCGCGGCGCCCAACCAGCCCCGCCAAGACCTACACCTCGAAGCCTGTGCGTGTCGATTTCGCCGGGCCTGAGCACCGGTTTGTGCGCGCGGACCTGGAAATTCGGGGAATTTTCCACGGCGAAGCATCGTACGAGGGGCGCATTTTCTTCAACAATCCCAAGGCCAATGAGAAGACGCCGCGCACGCCCGAGAATGGCTACGCCGGTTCGTTTCACATCTTCGGTCACGGCGGATGCCTGGGTGATCCCGGGCATTGCGATCTGAACGAGCACAATCGCAACTCTTACGACTTTCGTGCGCCGAATCCTCTGACGCCCGCTCTCAAGCGGATCACGGTGACGAATGCACTGCGGCAACTGGCGGCCACGACAAAGGAAGTGATGATCACCATCGTTCCGGTAGTGGCCGCGACCAATGATCTCTGTGACGATAAAAATGTGTTCCGTTTTGAGGGCATGAGGTTTCTGACGTACGATGGTTGACTGGCCGGCGGGCCGGAAACCTGCAGCGGTGGGTCACAGCGATCGAGCTAAACCAGCCGCCCGGCGGGAAGGCTACGAGCCACTATGATCGGCGAGACGGGATCTCCGGCTCAACCAGTTTCCCGCTTTCGGCGTCAGATTAGCCGGACATCCTGGCCGGACACTCCAGGTCGAAAGGCCTGATGAACCGCTGCAAAGATTTGGCGTCCTGCCGGGTACTTAAGTCGTTTCCGCGGTAACTCTTGGCGCCCCCTCTGGGCTCATGGTCGCCGCCAATGGGATCGCCTCCGACCCCGAGACGATCACCGTGAGCGCCGCACCGGCGCCGACCTGACTGGAGCCGGCGACGTGGCGTGCGACATTCAGTCGGCGCGAAGTCGATTGCCTTTGTCTAGCTATACGCGTACGCTTTTTCGTATCAATTGTAGGCTGCATCCCGTTACCTTCGGGGGCGGCCGAATTGGTGCTCAGTCCTGCGCGCATCCAGGGGCGTGTGATGCAGGTGTCGGTAGAGTTCTTGGGTCGGACGCGCGTGTTCTCCCGCGGGCGCGAGCTCGCGTTGTCGCGTCAGAGCATCTCCTTCCTGGCTTATCTCGTGCTCTATCGCGAGCTCGATCATCCGCGCGAGGTCATGATCGAGCATTTCTGGTCGTCGCACGAGCCGACGCGCGCCCGGTCATGTCTGGGAACCGCGCTATCCCGGCTGCGGAAGGGACTTCACGTCGAGGGACACGACTGGCTCGAGCTGTCCGGGCGCGGCGAGCCGCGCATCTCGCTCTCGGCTCCCATCTGGTACGACGTCGTCGCCTTCGAGACCGGGATTGCTCCTGCGCTCGCCGCCGGGCCGGGCGCGCTCCAGCCGGTATCCCTGGAAAGCCTGGCTGCCGCGCTTGCTCATTATCGCGGCGATCTGTTGCTCGGATGGTACGACGGTTGGGTATTGACCGAGCGGGAGCGCTTGCGCCTCCTCTGCCTGCGCGGTTACCGTCGGCTGATGGAGCACTATGCCGCGATCGGCGACGTAGAGAATGCTTTGGCGGCGGGCCATTCGGCGCTGCGGATCGAGCCGCTGCAGGAGCTGGTTCAGCAACGCGTGATCGAGCTTTATCATGCGTCCGGACAGAGGGCTGCCGCCATACGGCAATACGAGCGGCTCGCCGAGCTCTTGAAGAATGAATTGGGCATAGCGCCTTCGAAGAATACGCGTGGCTTGATCGACGGCATTCGGACGGAGCGGCCCCTGTAGGCCGGCGGCGCCCTGCGGCATCTCTGCCGACAATTGAAACGGATTCGCTTGCCGCGACAGGGCACGGCAGCCGCGGTCCCGGGCGCCGGGATATTCGGCGACGCGTCCCGGGATTCGCCCTTGCGACGCCCGCGACATCGAGCCCGCGATCGACTTCCTACCAGTCTCTGTGTTTTTCGACGCCACGAGCCCGCAGGCCACCGCCGGGTGGGCCGCTTGCGGCCTGTGACGGTGCGGTGACGATGCCGTCGGCTGCCGGCATTCCGGTGGTGCCGTCCCGGTCCGCCGGCGCTCAGCCTGTCGTGCCGATCGCGCGGCAGCGATCACCCATCATTCGAATGAACGTTCAAGGCCAAGCCAAGTTCCGGGGGGGACGGCATGTGCGTCGACGAACGCCAGATGAGCTTCTTCATTCACCTTTGGCGCGAAGGTGGAGAACGTCCCTCGTGGCGCGGCCGGGTGAACGACGGTGACGGCGGAAGCTCGAGCGCGTTCGAGGATGAGCAAGCGTTGCTCAACTTCATCCGGAGTCGATTGTTGAGCGAGTCCGTCGTGTTGCCACGGCGGAGATCCGAGTCGTGAGTCCGGTGGCAACACCGCTGCCTGGCGCCGAGCGGGGGCTCGTCGCGAAAGGCTGCGGCACTACCGAGCAGGGGGTCGGCATGGGGTGCTTCAGATGGGACGCAATCGATAGCGCGATTGCATCAAGGCAGCTTGGCCCCAGCCGTCCTGCCGCGGTCGGTGCCGCCGACGCGATCAAGGGACGCTTCACCGCGCTGCTGTGCCTGGCGCTTTGCCTGGGCGGATGCTCGGATTGGGAGCAAAGACGTGGCATCGACCCGATCATCAGTCCGGCTGCGGTCGAGGTCTCGACCAGCAACCAGATGCGAATTCTCGAGGCCTTGGCGAGGGACGCCAGCATTCAGCTCGGCGCGCCAGCGCCCTGGTACGAGGTGACGCAGGCCGGGTTCAATTACGTCGATGACGAGTGCAGGGCGTACTTCAACGCCATTTTCTTCCTGAATCGCGACAAGGATCAGCTCAAGTCGGGACTGGCCGCGGCCGGCGCAACGACCGCCGCGGTACTCGGGGTGACCGGTGCGTCGGCCAAGAGCATAGCGATCGTCGCGCAGGCCTTCGGCCTCGGCGTCGTCTCCACCGACCTGGTCGCAGGGACCTATCTTTATCAGATGCCGCCGTCGGTCGCGCAGGGCTTCGTCAAGGAGATGCAACTGGCCTACCGGGAGGGGGCGGCGTCGCGTCGCCTGCTCATCAATACGCCCTCTTCCGCCTACCATGCGATCCAGGATTATCTCTCGCTGTGCCTGCCGCCGACGATCGAGGCCAGGATAGCCGAGCACGTGGCGGGAGCGAAAGCCGTTCCGGATCCGACCACGGGCAACGGCAACACCTCGTTCGGGATCACGGTTGTAACCCCGCAACCGGTGACGCGCGCCCAGGTGCGGCAGGCGATCATCGGCAACGTCGAGGCGCCTCTCCCCCGGCCGCCGGTGAACCCGCCGACCGTAGGGCCCGACCGGATGACCGACTTCGAGCGAAGCCTGTCGGTCAAGGACATAATGGCCATGCAGGCGGCCCTATGCGTCCCTCAAGACGGCAAGCTCGGGCCGATCGGCTCCCAAACTCGCCTGCACTTCAGCAACTACCTGGTGTCGATCCCGCCGCCGGTCGGCCCGCTGCCGGCGACACAAATGATCACAGACAAGAGAATTGGGGTGTTTGCGACCAAGCTGATGAACAGCACGCCCTCCTGTCCGCCATGAAGACTCCGTCGGAGAATCTCATAATGGCCGGGAATTTGATCCATGAGCATCGATAAAGCCGCTTTCGCCAAAGACTGTGTCCGCCAAGGGCTCGTTTGCGGCGCCAATCCGCACTACTTGTTGGGAGTGGCGCAACTTCGTTCCGGAATTTCCGACGGTACGGTCGGAGCCGAGATCGGCCCGTTTCGCTTCACGCAGGCCGACTGGAACGTGCATTGCACCGACAGCGTGTTCGATCTCGAGTTCCTGCCGACCGACGTCAATGATCCCGATATGCAGACCCCGGTATTCGCCGTCATGGCGCGCCGGGCGTTCGACGCATTCGAGGCGGGGAGCAACCGCACGCCGAGCGCGAGGGAGCTGTATCTTCAGCAATTCCCCGCCGCGTCGACAGCGACGCTCTCGGCTGATCTAAAAGCCGCGCTCGACGCCACGGCTGCGCTGGTCGATCCGGCCGCCGCGGCGGTGCTGGACGACGAGCAGACAGCGCCACCGAAAATAGCCGACCCCAACCAACTAGTCTCCGGAGCGGCTGCCCATCCGGCGGGTGTCTCCGGAAGCAGCGGAGGTGGTGCCGGCGCCGGCAGCGCCGGAGGTGGGGCCAGCAGCGGAAGCGGTGCCGGCGCATTCAATCAAAAATTCAACGCCTTCTTCACGGCGCTGGTCCCGGGCGGATTCTTCAGCTCGGACCCGGAGAAAGCCGGCGTTCCGCGATCGATCCGCACCAACAATCCCGGCGCCCTGAACATCTCCCGTTGGCAGAAATCGAGGCCCGGATTTGTCGGCGTCACCGCGGATGACGGAAAGGGAAACGTGACCTCGATCTATTCCGCGCCCGAATTCGGCGTCGCGTCATGGTACCATCTTCTGTCCGGTGTCTACGGGTTTGCCCAAACCGGCAGTTTCACGATCGACCAACTGGCCCACAAATATGCGGGCCAGGGCGCTGCACAAGCGATGGTCGACAATTACGTGAAGGTGTGGTGCCGATTCTCCGAGCGCCCGTTGATCGGGGCATCCGTCGTTCAATTGAGCAACGACGGCGACATGCTCAATCTTGCGCGTGCGATGTACAAGAACGAGGCGGGCGTAGTCACCCCCCTCGGCAATGACCAAATCCTGTTCGCGATCCAAAAGGAGCGAACCAAAGCCTTGCCGCCTCCTCCGACGCGGCCGGGGCCGTGAGCCTCGTCAAGTTGAAGGAAGGGTGAAGGCACGGCACGCGTCGCGCCGGGGAGGAAACCCGAAATGGTCTGCCCCGGCTCGACTGTCCGGTGAAGGAGATGACCGATGACCATCGACAAGGCAGCCTTCGCCAAAGACTGCGTCCGGCAGGGGCTCGTCTGCGGTGTCAATCCGCACTACCTGTTGGGAGTGGCGCAACTTCGCTCCGGAATTACCGACGGTACGGTCGGAGCCGAGATTGGTCCGTTTCGCTTTACGCAGGCCGACTGGAACACGCATTGCACCGACAGCGTGTTCGGCCTTACGTTTCTGCCGACCGACATCACCAATTCGGACATGCAGACCCCGGTATTCGCCGTCATGGCACGCCGGGCATTCGACGCATTCGAGGCGGAGAGCAACCGCACGCCGAGCGCAAAAGAGCTGTATCTTCAGCAATTCCCCGCGGCGCCGACGGCAACGCTTTCGGCTGATCTGAAGGCCGCGCTTGATGCCACGGCTGCTCTGGTCGATCCGGCTGCCGCAGCGGTGCTGGACGACGGGCAGACGCCGCCACCGACAATACCCAGCGCCGACTTGGCGATCCCCGGAGCGGTCGCCCCTAAGACGGGGTCATCTGCGGGCGGAGGCGGCGGTACAGGCAGCGCGAGCGGGGATGCTCAATTCATTCCAGCGCTGCTGAATCTTGGGTCGGATGCCAATCAGCTGCTCGCGGCACAGCATACGGCAGCCAGGAGATTGCTGGACTTCGATGGCGAGGTTTTTCCGTCGGACGGATGTGCGATCACGCTCTCGGTCCTGTTGCAGGACGCCGGGATAGCGGTCAAGGATACCTTTCTGGCCTTTGACTTGGGAAACCTATTGAAGTCGAAGAGAGGTTGGCAGGTCATCCCGGTTGGAGGGCAAAAGGAAGGAGACGTCGGGTCTACCTGCGGAGCTCAGCCCGATCACGGTGCCGATCATATTTATCTGGTCTTGAAGGTTCTCAATTCGGACGAGATGGTTGTGGCGGATAACCAGGAGTCTCATTCACATTTCAGAAATGCCAGCGGCAAGGGTGGAAAAACGCCGACGAAATTTTTTCTTCGTGCATCGCAATAACGAGCGAGACGGACGGAGTTGCATGCACCGGTCGCCGACCCTCCGGTGGGCTAAGCCTCCCGTCGCTGTCGCGCCTCGTAAGCCTTCAAATGGGCATAGGCCAAGCGCAGCAACGGCATGTCGCCGGCCTGCGCGCCATTCCCGCCAGCACGTCGGATCAAATCGCCCACGATATGATCCGCTTCGATCGGGGCCCGCCGCTCGATGTCGCGCAGCATCGAGGCGGTCAGTGATGAGCTCTCGGCAGTCAGCGCGGCGCGATAAGGCTCCATGACGGCGTCGCGCGGCGCATGCAGATTGGTCTGTGCAGCGCCGCGGCATTCCGCGAGCAGGCCGAGCATGAAGTCCCGCCCGCCCGGCGCCGCCACGATGTCGCCGATCGCGGCGCGCATCAGGCAGGTGCCGCCGGCGAGGGTGGCGAGGAACACCCATTTCTCCCACATCTCCTGCAATATCTGCTCGCTGGCGCGGGCTTTGAACCGGACGCCGGCCATCTCGGCGGCGATGGCTTCGACGCGGGCCGAGCCGCCGCCGTCCTGCTCCCCGAATGAGAGCTCGTGATCGTTGTTCAGGTGAACGATGGCGCCGGTTTCGTCGAGCGTAGCCGCGATGTAGCATTGTCCGCCGAGCACGGCCGTGCGCCCGAAGCTCGCCGCCAGGACATCGAGATGGCGCATGCCGTTGAGGAGCGGCAGGATCGCGGTTGCGGATCCCACCGCCGGCGCGAACGACGCGACGGCGCTGTCGAGATCGTAGGCTTTGCAGCTCAGGAGGATGAGATCGAATGCCCCGGCGAGCTCGTCGGCCAGGATGGTCGCCGGCGCCGGCACCCTCAGGTTGCCGGCCGCGCTCTTGATCGTCAGTCCGGTGCGCGCCAGCTCGGCGGCGCGCCTCGAGCGCACCAGGAAGGTGACGTCGCGGCCGGCCTCGATCAGCCGGCCGCCGAAATAGCCGCCGATCGCGCCGGCGCCGACGACGAGGATCCGCATATCAAGCTCCGTCGGTTCGTGTTGGCTCGATTGTCGGCTTGCCGCCGTTCCGGCAGGGTGCCGCACGGCTGGTGCCCCAGGCTCCTGCCAGAATGGCGATCACCACCGTCACGCCCTGCAGCACCAATCCGAGCGCGATGGCGGCGAACAGCCAGGTCAGCGATCCGGTGAGGCGTAGCGCCAGCCAGCCGCCGCCGAGCGCCACCAGCATGCGCAGGAACCCGGCGAGCAGCGGCCAGAGCAGCCGGCCGGCGCCCTGCGACGCGAAATAGAGCGCCAGGCCGAGACCGAAGAAGCCGTAGGCCGGCCCGACCATGCGCAGGTAGCCGCTGCCGGCCGCGATCACGCGCGGATCGCTGCTGAACAGCGCGGGCCAGGCCGCCGGCCAAAGCGCCGCCGCGCACGCCGATGGTCCCGGTGAGCGCGAATGCGATGGCGCCACCCACCCAAGGCGATGCGCAGCGCGCGCGCGCTCTGGCCGGCGCCCATGTTGGTGCCCACCATCGCGACCAGCGGCGCGCCGAGCCCGAACACCAGCGGTACCAGCAGATATTCGAGCCGCGCGCCGGTGCCATAGCCGGCCACCGCCTTGCGGTCCGGCGGCGCTCGCGACCAGCGCGGTGGCGAGCGCGATGATCACGTTGGTCTGCACCGAGGTGAGCGACGCGAAGGCGCCGACGCCCAGGATGGCGCGGAACAGCGGCCAGCGCAGACGCGCCGGTCGAAAGCGCACGAGGTTGCGTCCCGACAGCCGATGTACCAGGCCAGCACCGCGGTGCCGGCCCCATAGAACAGCACCAGCGCGGCGCCGCCGCCGGCGATGCCGAGCGCCGGGAACGGGCCGATGCCGAAGATCAGGCAGGGCGAGAGCGGAACCAGAACGGCCACCCCGCCGCAAATCACCGAGTGCCGGCACCAGCATGTTGCCGGTGCCGCGGATCACATTCGCGAGCCCATTCAGGGTCCACAACAGGATGTTGCCGGCAAACACCACGTTCGAATAGGCCAGCGCGGCCTCGAGCTCGCCGCCGCGCGCCGCCGAGCGCGCGGTAGATCGGCCGGCCCCAGGCCAGCATGATGATCGAGAAGACGCGCGCCGAGCGCGATGTTGATGACCAATGCATGCAGCACCAGGGCGTCGGCTTCCTCGCGCCGGCCGGCGCCCAGCGCCCGCGCGATCGCGGACGAGATGCCGCCCCCCATGGCGCCGGCGGTGATCATCTGCATCAGCATCACGGCCGGGAAAGCCAGCGCCATGCCGGCGAGCGCGTCGGTGCCGAGCCGCGAGACGAACCAGGTCTCGATCAGCCCGGTCGCGGCCTGCGCCAGCATGACCAGCACATTGGGCCAGGCCATGCGCAGCAAGGTCGACACGATCGGCCCGTCGAGCTGGATGCGGGTGCGCGGGTCGAGCGCGGCCGGCGGAGCGGCGAACGGGGATGACGGATCGCGCGGCGGGGGTGAGGCGAGGGCGGCGAGGCTCATCGGGCGCTCCGCTTGCGGCCGGACCGGCGGCCGGGCTCGGCGATTGATTTGAGCTTGGCGCGCGTACGTGCGCCGGCCGCAGGACCTGCCGCGTACACATAGTCGGGCTCCTCGAGCGGCCGCCCGGTCATGCGATCGACCAGGATCGGGTCGGCTGCCACGCCGGTGCGGGCATCGACCAGCAGCACGCTCGCGCCCTCGGGCGCGAAGTGCCGGTTGCCCCAGGCCAAGAGCGCGACGATAACGGGCCGGAAATCGCGACCGCGGGCGGTGAGCACATATTCGTCCCGCGGCGGATGCTCGCTGTAGCGCCGACGTTCCAGCAGTTGCGCCTCGACCAGCGCGTTGAGACGGCGCGTGAGCATGGTGGGGGCGATGCCCAGGCTCTTCTGGAACTGGTCGAAGCGCGTGAAGCCGTGCAGCGCGTCGCGCAGGATCAAGATGCTCCACCACTCGCCGACCCGCTCGAGGCTGCGGGCGATCGGGCAGGCCATATTGCCGAAGCTCTTGCGCTGCATTGACGCAAGCTAGGCCAGTTACTACTATGATGCAAGTAACTAGACGCGCACGGCTGCGTGATCCGGGTTGACGCTGTGCCGGCTCCGGTGCACGCCGCGGGAGCCTGGCGATCGCGCTGGACGATCGCGCCCGACCCCGGAGGTGGCCCATGGCGGAACCCGATGCGCGCGCGAGCGGCGAGCCGCTCTATCTCGACGACTTTCATGTCGGCCAGCGTTTCGCCAGCGCGACCCATCTGATCGACACGGCGCAGATCAAGGCCTTCGCGCGCCAATTCGATCCGCAGCCGTTCCATCTCGACGAGGAAGCCGCCAGGCACACCCTGTTCGGCGGCTTGGTGGCGAGCGGCTGGCACACCGCGGCCGTCACCATGCGGTTGCTGGTCGGGTCGGGCATGCCGGTCGCCGGCGGCTTGGTCGGGATGGGGGGCGAGATGAGCTGGCCGCGGCCCACGCGGCCGGGCGATGTCCTGCACGTGGTGAGCGAGATCAAGGAGGTGACGCCGTCGCGCTCGCGCCCGGACCGCGGCACGGTGCGCATGCACAGCGAAACCCGCAACCAGCGCGACGAGGTCGTCCAGATTCTCGATGCGAAGCTCTTGGTTCCGCGGCGCGCCGAGACGGCTCCAGGCGGCACGCCATAGGGCCTTTTGTGATAATATTGAAATATGTTGTCGCGGGCTCGCGGCAGGAGAGCTCGGGCGCTTGAGCCGACCTTCGGGGCAAGGCTGCAGGACTGCTTCACGCTCTTCACGAAGGTCGCGGGCGTCGATCACGGGGGCGGATCATGGAGGCAGCGAATGGCTCGGCGGGCGATCACATCGAGCACGTCGTCGTGCTGGCCCTGGAAAACCATTCGTTCGATCAAATGCTCGGCTGCATGAAAGAGGTGTACCCGCAGCTCGAGGGGATTGATCCGCAAAATCCGCGGTCAAACGCGGATGACAAAGGCAAGCTGTTTCAACAGCGGCCTACGATCGAACGACAGATGCTCCTGGACCCTCACCACGAAGTTGAGCATGTCGCAACCCAGCTGGAACGAGGCAACAGCGGCTTCGTATTGGATTTTGCGAAATGCTATCCGGACAAGGATGACGAAACGCGCGGCTTCATAATGGGCTATTACCCCAGGGGCTTTCTCCCCGCCCTGCACGTGCTCGCCCAGGACTTCACGATCTGCGATCATTGGTTCGCATCGCTTCCCGGCCCGACTTGGCCGAATTGTTTTTTCGCTCTCACCGGCACCTCCATGGGCCGGGTGAACATGCCCGACGACGGCACGCACAAGGCCGATCTCCCCGGCTACTTCCAGCAAGATCAAGATACGATCTTCGACCGCCTCACCGAGAAGGGAATTAATTGGAAGGTGTACTTTCACGACATCCCGCAGAGCTGGGTGCTGGCCCAACAGCGAAAGCCCCATAACGCGGCGCGCTATTTTTATATTCGCGAATTTTTCGCGGACGCTCGCGGCGCCGCAAAGGAATTTCCGAGCTTTTGCTTCATCGAGCCGGATTTCATGGGAATAAACGAGAACGATGATCATCCGCCGCATGACGTCATGAAGGCCGAAAAGTTGATTGCGGATGTATTCAATGTCCTGCGCGCGAACGAGGAGCTCTGGCGCTCAACCCTGCTCGTGCTGTTCTACGATGAGCATGGCGGGTTTTATGATCATGTGACGCCGCCCGCGGCGGTGCCCCCCGACGACCACTGCGAGGAGTATTCGTTCGACCAACTGGGGGTTCGGGTTCCCGCGCTTCTGATCTCCCCGTGGGTCGAGAGGGCGTTGGTGGATACGCAGTTCGATCACACCAGCCTGCTCAGATACGTGACCGACAAATGGCAGCTGCGGCCGCTGCCGAGCCGGCGCGTGGCGGCGGCCGCCAGTATCGGATCCGCCATATCGAGATCGCAGCCGCGCACCGATACGATAGCCCGGATCGAGCTGACCTCCGATCAATTGCGGCCACCAGACCTCGCAAAAGAGGAAGAGACGTTCGGCATCGTCAGCGCGCATCACTCGGCGTTGCAGCAGCTCAGTGCCCACCTGAAGGTCGCGCTGTGGGAGGAAATCTCCGCGGAATTGCCGCAGTGGTACGCATTCGCGTCGCGAGCCGTGGAGTGGATCAAAACCCAATTGGCTTACTTCATCGAATGGCTCATGGAAGGATGCCAATGGGTGCTGCGGCATTTGTATGCTCAGGGAGGGTTCGCAGCTTCATTTGCCGAGCCGGACAAGCTGTCGGTGAAGCACGCGGGGGAAAAAAACAGCGTTGCAAATTTTCTGATGCGTCAGAAGCCGCGAGCGATCAGAGGGCTGGCGAAACGAATTCATGACGACGAAACGCCGTTTGAGGTGCAGCAGCACGCGCTTCGCACGCTGGCGGCGATAACTGGTCGGCCGTTCCATCTATACGACACCGAGCACGCGAAAAGCTGGCTCAGGCAACGCGGACACTAGCGGCGGGTACGAGCCGGCCCTCGACTTGACGACGGATCATTATTTCGATATTCGTTGAAATATGGAAAAGACAAATGCCGTGGCGGCCTTGGCGGCGCTCGCCCAGGACAGCCGCCTCGACGTGTTTCGGCTGCTGGTGCAAGCCGGTCCCGGCGGCCTGCCGGCCGGACAGGTGGCGGCGACGCTTGATCTCGCGCCCAACACGCTCTCGTTTCACTTCGATCGGCTGCGGTCGGCCGGCCTGGTGACGGTTCGGCGCGCCGGCCGCTCCATGATCTACGCGGCGCGCTTCGAGACCATGAACGCGCTGCTCGGCTATCTGACCGAGAATTGCTGCCAGGGCACGCAGTCCTGCGGGCCGGCGGCCTGCCGGCCGGCGTCTGCGCCCAAGCGGAAGGTACCGGCGTGAGGTCATTGCGCCCCGAAGGCTCTGACTGCTGCTTAGCGTGAGGCGCGTGCAATGGCGGAGCGTATCTTCAACGTCCTGTTTCTTTGTACCGGGAACTCGGCACGCTCGATCATTGCCGAAGCCATCCTCAACAAGCTGGGGGCGGGCAGGTTCCGCGCCTTCAGCGCCGGCAGCGAGCCCAAGGGCCGGCTGAACCCGCATGCGGTCGCGCTCCTGCGGGGACTCGGCTACGACCTTGCGGGCTTTCGCTCCAAGTCATGGCTGGAATTCGTCGAGCCCGGGGCGCCGGCGCTCGATTTCGTCTTCACGGTTTGCGACAACGCGGCGGGCGAGAACTGCCCGCTGTGGCCCGGCCGGCCCATGACGGCGCATTGGGGCGTTCCCGATCCAGCCGCCGCGACCGGCTCGGCGGCCGAGATCGGCTATGCGTTCAACGACACCTATCGGATGCTCAACCAACGTATTGCGGTGCTCGCGGCACTGCCGATCGGCAGCCTCGACCGGCTCAGCCTGCAAAGCCGGCTGGCCCAGATCGGCCGCATGGAAGCCGCGACCTCGAAGCTCGCAGAGCCGAAATGATGCCCTCGCTGGCACGGCGCATCCTTGCGGAGTGGCTGGGAACCGCGTTCCTGCTCGCCGCCGTGGTCGGCTCCGGCATCATGGCGCAGCGGCTCGCCGGCGGGAACGCAGCGCTGGCGCTGTTGTGCAACACGCTCGCGACCCGCGCCATGCTGGCGGTGCTGATCCTGGTCTTCGGTCCACTATCCGGCGCGCATTTCAATCCGGCCGTGAGCCTCGCCTGCGCGGTGCGCGGCAAGCTGCGCTGGCCGACGCTGGCGCTCTATATCGGCGCGCAAGTGCTCGGGGCCGTTGCGGGCGTGTGGGCGGCTCACCTGATGTTCGAGCTGCCGATCTGGCAGTTCTCCGCCACGGTGCGCACCGGCCCGGCTCAATGGTTCGCGGAAGCGGTTGCGACCTTCGGCCTGCTGCTGACGATTTTCGGCTGTGCCGCACGCACGCCGGCGGCGGTGCCGTATGCGGTCGGCCTCTACATCACGGCGGCTTACTGGTTCACGGCCTCGACCTCGTTCGCCAATCCGGCGGTCACGCTGGCGCGCTCGCTGTCCGACACTTTCGCCGGGATCGCGCCTGCCGGCGTGCCGGGTTTCGTGCTGGCGCAGTTGCTCGGCGCCGGCGCGGCGCTGGTGCTGGCGCGGTGGTTGTGGCCGGCCCGCGCGGACGGCGAGCAGCAGCAATAATCAGGACCGGCAGCTTAGCGAGCGGTTGACCAAGCGGCAATGGTTGATCGGCCGGCCGTTCACGTCGAACAGCGTACCGGTCCAGGCGGTGCCGGCGCGGTCCCACACCATGTAGCCGAAGCCCGAATAGGTCGCCGAGTTCGACCACCTTCATGCCGTTGATGTCGGCGCCGATCACGCTCAACGGCGGCAAGGCCTGGAGATTGTCGCCGCCGGTGCCGACCACCAGCTGGGGCGGACGCATGCCGCCGAAATCGACCGCCTGGAAGAAGTGGATGTGGCCCGAGACGTACATCCGCACGCCGGCCGGCATGTCGGTACCGAGCGCGAGCTCGAGCACCTTGTTCCCCACGAAATTGCGCGGCGTGCCCTTCTCGGTGCCCAGCATCGCGTCGAGCGGCCGATGGGTGGTGAGCCACGCTTCGGCCGGCACCTTGGCGATGATCTCGATAAATTGCCGGCGGAGCGTCGCCGCCATGTCGGTCGGATCGCCCTTGGGGTCCTCGGCATTGGCGCCATCCACCACCACCACGCCGAAATCGCCCAGGCGCGCCACGAACGTGCCGGTGAAGTCGCGGCAGGACGGCTCCATCGGCAGGCGGTCGAGAAACCGGAACCAGCCTTCGCCGGCGCGCACGCAATCCTCGTGATTGCCGCGCACCATCACCCACGGGGCGGCGGTGAGCAGCGGCGCTGCCGGGACGAAGAAATCGGCGTTCCAGGCATCCCAGCCGTACCCGAACGGACTGCCGGCGCAGCCCGCATGGTTGGCCGGGCAGGCGTCCTCCCGGTAGTGATAGTCGCCGACATGGATCACCAGATCCGGGCGCGCCGCTGCCGCTACCGCGGCGAGCTTGGGAAACGGCCAGGAATTGATGTCGTTGCAGTCCTGGGTCGGATTGCCGGCGGCGAGGCGGCACCCGGAATCGCCGAACATCAAGATGCGCTGCGGGTTGGGCCGCGGCAGCGGCAGCGCCTTGCCGTCGAGCATGGCGGCTACCGCGTCCGCCGGCACCGCGGCCTCGCAAGAGCGCACCGGAAACGCCGCCGCCTTGACGTTGCCGAAGCTGCGGCCCGGCTCGGCGCGCACGCCCATGGGCACGGCCCGGCCGTCGAAGGTGACCGACGGGCAGGCATCCTCGGTGATCGCCCGCACGCTCGCAGTGCCGTCGGGTCCCATCTGGACCCATTGGGCGAGAATCTTGGCCTGGGCATTTTGCGATGCCGCCAAGCCCAACAAAGTGGCGGCGATAGCGAGGGCGCGACAGACGGTCATCCCGGCATTCCTCCAAATCTCGATGCGTGGGCACGCCGCCACGGCGAGACCGGGCGCGCAACACCTATCATACAATGAAACCGAATACAGGTCTCACGGGTGAATGATATGACGGTGTCAATCGCGCCGGTTGTGGGGGCCTCCCGATTGTGCTCGGATCGTGTGGATGTCCACCAATTGGAGCGCCCCATGAGGCTCATCACCAAGCACATCGCGATCCTGGCCGCTGCCGGCATGGCGTTGTTGGCCTTGTCCAGTCAAGGCGCGCTGTCGCAAACGGCGCGCACCATCAGGATCGTGGTCCCGTTTCCGGCCGGCGGCAGCGCCGACGACGTGGCGCGCCTGCTGGGGGACCAGATCGGCCGCAGCCGCGGGGTGAATGTGGTGATCGAGAACCGTCCCGGCGCCGGCACCATCGTGGCGACCGAGGCGGTCTCGCGCGCCGCCCCGGACGGCAACACGCTGCTGATCGTGGCGAACTCCTTCGTCATCAATCCGAGCCTGAAGAAGCTCAACTACGAACCGCTCACGAGCTTCGCGCCCGTCTGCCATCTGGTGAGCTCGCCCCTCGTCATCGCGGTGAACAGCGATTCGCCCTATCGCAGCTTCGCCGATCTGGTGAGCGCGGCGCATGCCAAACCGGGCGAGCTGACCATGGCGAGCGTCGCTCCCGCCACCACCCAGCACATCGCTTTCGAGATGCTCAAGCGCGTCGCCGACATGAACATGATTCATGTGCCCTATCCGGGCGGCGCGCCGGCGGTGACGGCGCTCCTGGGCGCCCATGTGACGGCAGTGATCGCCAATTATTCCGAGGTCGAGGCGCATCTGGCGTCGGGCAGGTTGCGGGCGCTCGCCACCGCCTCGCGCCAGCGGATCGCGGCGGCGCCCGATGTGCCGACCGTCGCCGAATCCGGCTACCCGAATTATGAATCGGAGGTCTGGTTCGGTCTGGTGGCGCCCGCCAAGACGCCCGCCGAGACGATCGCGCAACTCTCCGGCTGGCTCGGCGCAGCGCTGGCGACGCCGGCCGTCAAGGACAAGCTGAAGCTCCAGGAGATGTATCCGGTCGGAGCCTGCGGAGCGGATTTTGCCGCGCATCTGCGTGCGCAGTTCGACGACTACGCGCGCGTGATCCGCGAGGCCGACATCAAGGCGGAGTGAGGGGGCGCCTTCTTCCCTCCCCCTGAAAGGGGGAGGGTCGCACCTCCGGCGCGGGGAGGGGGTCCCGCCTTCCAACAAATTCGGAGCTTGTGGCGGGACCCCCACCCGGATCGCTTCGCGATCCGACCTCCCCCTTTCAGGGGGAGGTAAAAGGCCGCCTCACTCCACGTTGATCTTGTCCAGCCGCCAGCTCAGCTCCTGCGCTGCGTAGACGGTGTGCTCGTCCGGGCAGGCGATGCCGTGCACCCAGTCGAAGGTGCCGGGCACGCGGCCGAACTTGCCCATCGACCCCAGCACCTTACCATCGAGATCGACCTTGACGACCTTGCCGACGCTGCCGACATACATCACCTGGCGCGGGCCCGGCGTCATGCAGAGCGACCAGGGCGGGCCGCCGACGCGCCATTCCTGCTTGAAGTTGCCGTCGGTGTCGAAGGTCTGGATGCGGCCATTGGCACGGTCGGCGACGTAAAGCGTGTTGTTGCGGTCGATGGCGATGCTATGGGGCGTGTTGAACTCGCCGGTCGCGGTGCCGCGCTGGCCCCATTGCTTGAGGAGAATGCCCTCCTTGCTGAACTTGGCGACCCGCGAATTGCCGTAGCCGTCGGCGACGTAGATGCTGCCGTCGGGGCCCCAGGTGACGTCGGTGGGCTGATAGAAGTTCTGCGGCTGAGGAATTGCCCGCTCGATCACGTGGGTCATGTAGGTCCAGGGCTCCGGCCGGCGGCCCAGCACCATCTGGATATGCATCTGCTGATCGAACTTGATCACCAGATTGGTGCCGGCGTCGATGTACCAGAGATTGTCCTGCGGATCGACCCGCACAACGTGCGGCCCTTCGGTCGGGATGCCTTCGCCGATGGTGCGCATGAACGAGCCGTCGGCATTGAATTCCAGGATCGGCTGATGCCCGCGGTTGAGAACGAACACATGACCTTTCGAGTTCGAGCGCCGTGCCCACCACCTCCGCCATGTTCATGTGATCGGGAAGCTTCAGGAAATTGTCCACCACATGGAAGCCGAGCGCCGGCGCTGCCGCGGCGCGCTGCTCTTGTGCGGCGGCCGGCGTCAAAGCCAGGAGCGACACCGCCAGGCACGCGGCCGCCAATTTCTGCTTGTTGGGCATTGTTTCCTCCGGATGGTTGCTGGACGTCATTTCAGGAAATCCTCATAGCTCAGTTTCGCGCGCGGATAGGTCAGCGCGCTCTGGGTCATCCCGCAGGACACGCACATCTCCGCGAACCGGATGCCGATCGCCTTGGTGTTGAGAACCTGCACGCCGGTGGCGGCTGCCAGATCCTTGGGATCGACCACGTAGGGAATGAGCGCGCCGCCCAGCGGCACGATGATCTCGGCGCGGGTCTGCGCCACCAATCCGCGGATGGTCTCGACCGTGATGCCGAAAATCTCGTCCCGGCGCTGCGCCACATCGGCGCCGTAGACGCCGATCGGCCGGATGTCGCTCACGAAGTGATCGAGGCCGTGGGTGCGCAGCAATCGCCACGTATAGGGCACATGCGGGGCCAGCGGCACCGTGATGCCGATCCGATCGGCGAGGGTGGCGGCGGCGTGCATGGCGGTGCGCATCAGTCCGACCACCGGGATGTCGACCGCGAGCCGCCCGCCATCGACGCCCGGCTCGAACGTGTTCGAGGAGATCACCGCGTCGTAGCCGTTCTGCGCGGCCCAGAAGATCTTCCGCACGATCGCCGGCGTCTCCATCATGTGGTGCAGGCCATTGAGCTTGCTCTGCGCCCCGATGGTCAGGAACACGTTGGAGCCGGCGAAGTCGTCCGGAAAGCCGATCTCGACCTTGGTGCCGGGCGACGCATAGCCGTTGAGCATCTTCTCGATGGCCGCAACGTCGTAAGGCGGCTGCGACTTGGCGGTGCGCGGCGCCTGGTCGATGACGAGAATTCGCATGCTGTTTTTCGTTTATGTTGACCGGACCATGAGTGTCATGGCCGGACTTGTTCCGGCCATCTCGATCAGGATGGCACTGTGCTCTCATTATCGAGATCGCCGGGACGAGCCCGGCGATGACAATGTCCTACGTTGTGTGCGACCAATAGTCTAATCGAGAGTCTCGAGTTTGATGATCTCGGCGCCGTGATTGTTGCCGGCCCATAGCGTGACCGGGCTGGTGCTGTCGTCGACGAAGATGCGCCGGATATTGGTGGGGCGCGGCAGCAGATATTCGATCGATTTTCCGCTCTGCGGATCGAGCCGGAGAATCCGGTCGCTCGACATCGAGCCGCTCCACAACAGGCCGGTCCGGTCGAGGAACACGTCGTACGGATAGGTGTGCGGCGTCGGCACGTCCCATTCCTTGAACTTCTCCTCCTTGGGATCGAACATCCCGACCTTGTCGGCCGCGAACTCGGCGAACCACACGCGGCCTTGCGGGTCCATCATGGTACGGCGCGGTCGCGAGCGCGGCGTCGGGGTTGGATAGATGGTGGCTTGGGCGGTCTTGGCATCGATGCGGCCGACGTTCTCGTCGCCGAAATCCATGAAATAAAGATTGTTGGCGGCGTCCGAGACCATGCCGTAGGGCGAATGCTGCCGCCCCTTCGGGGTGAACCGGAATGGATCGATGAACTCGTATTTGCCGGTCGCCACATCCAGGCGCAGCACCGCCTGCTTGCGCACGTCGTTGGTCCACACCTTGCCGTCCGCCCGCCAGTTGAGCGGCGCCAGCAGCAATTCCTGGGTGGTGTCGATGTTGAGCTCGGGCTGCACCGGGAACAGCTGGAATTTCTGCGTCTTCACGTCGAACTTGGCGAGCCCGGCCTGGAACATCATGGCCAGCCACCAATTGCCGTCCTGGTCGGGCTCGAGCGCCAGCGCCCCGGTCGGAAAACCGGGCTTGAGCACCGGATAAGCGAACTCGGTGTGGGCGCCGGTCCTGGGATCGAGCCGGCCCAGCTCGTTCTCGACGAAATTCGAATACCAGACGAAGCCGTCGGCGTCGGTGTGCACGTCATGGGGTGCGATGGTTTGGCGCGGCAGGCCGTATTCGGTGATGATCGCGCGGGTCGCGGCGCCGCTCGGACGCGGCAGCGTCTGCAGCTTGTAGGGCCAGGTCTCGCGCCCGTTCAGGTTGACGCTCGCCAGATACTCGGCCACCTTGCGGGCGCGATCCTCCGGAAACTCGACCTCCATCACGCGCCGCTGCGGGCGCGCCTGGATGGTGTTGTTGGCGTAATTGCTCATGCGCTTGAGCACCGGCATGAACTCGTCGGCGCTGAATTTGGAGCGGGCGATCCGCTCCAGCGTGTGGCAGCTCATGCATTCGATGAGCGCCCGCTTCTGCTCGCCGGTACCCGGAAAGCTCATGAACCATTCGGTATTGGTGAGCTGGGCGGCCAGATCCGCGGTCTTGCGCAGCTTGAGGTCGACATTCGCGATCTTGCCCTGCGCGATCTCCGCGGCGGGCGCGCCGTCGAGCTCGTAGCCGGTCGCCCGGATGCGCAGCGCATAATGCCCGGGACCGAGCTTCGCGGCCGGGAAGCTGAAGCGGCCGTTCTGGTCGCTGACGACCGTGATGGTGATCGGAGACTGGCTCATCTGGGCGCTGACCAGCACGCCCTCCATGGCGCCCGATTCGCCTCCGCTGACCTGCCCGGTCAGGGCCGGCGCCGGAGCTTGCGCGCGCAGGTCGGTCGGAGCCGTGCTCCCCAGAACCAGGGCGGCGCCGGCCGCAACAAACAGCCAAACGGTTCGAGCCCGCATGCCGGCGGCTCCTTGTTCTTCTTTTTTATCGTGTCGCATTCTCGAACGGGAAATCAGTCCGCCCCGGATCGCGCCCGGAGCGGGACCTTTCCCGAAAATGCCCTAACCGCGCTGTAGCGTGCACTCGGTCTCGATGATCGGGACGTTGGCGGCATTCGCGGGCGTGCGCCGGAAGGTCTTGAGCTGCTTGAAGCCGGCCTTCTCGCAGCTCACCTCGACATCGTTGGTGTCGACGTCCTTGCCGAAACCGGGAACCCGGTAGGTGCCGAGCGCGTCGCTGCGGGTGACGACGCCGCCGCGGTTCTTGATGCCCACCGTCACCTTGGCGTCGGACACCGAGTTGCCGCTGGTGTCGCGCACGAAACCGAAATAGGCCGGGCCCTCGTCCTCGGCGTCGTCGTCGTCCCCGAAAGACGAGCCGCCGGCCCAGACCGGGACCGACATCGCGCCGGCGACCGCCAGTGCCACGCACACGCTCAAGCATGATTTTCGCAGTAGGAATCTCATCCGGACCATCCTCCCTGTCAGGTTGTCCGCGGTCGGGCGCCGCGTACCCTGAAAGCCCTGCAGGGGACCTTTTACACCAATTTGCCCCTCGGGCGATAGCCGGCTCAGGGAGAGCCGCGGGTGGTCGGTCCCGCCGGCGCCGAGCCCCGCCGCGCCCGGCGCTCCCGCGCTCATTCCGCGGTGATCCCGGCTTTGACGATGACCTCCCGCCATTTCGAGATATCGCTGCGGACCTGCGCGCTCAGGAGTTCGGGCGGGCCCGCCTCCGCGAGCAGGCCCTGCTGCACCAGCAGCTCCTTCATGTCCGCCGCTTCGAGGACCGAGGCGATCTCATGGTTCAGGCGGGCCGCCAGGCCGGCTGGAAACTTGGCCGGCGCCACCAGGGCGAACCAGAGCGTCGCGTCGTAGCCCGCCACGCCGGCCTCCGCCATGGTCGGCGTATCGGGCAGCGCCTCGACCCGCTTCTTGCCGGTGACCGCGAGCGCGCGCAATTGCCCGGCCCGGATGGTCTGGATGCTCGGCGGGATGGTGGCAAATTGCATGTCGAGACGCCCGCCCATCATGTCGATCACGGACTGGGCGGTGCTCTTGTAGGGAACGTGGGTGATCTGCAGGTCGGTCATGTTGGCGAACAGGGCGCCGGCGAGGTGGGCGAGGCTCGCCGGGCCGGCCGAGCCGTAGTTGAGCGCGCCCGGCTTGCGCTTGGCGAGCGCGACCAGCTCGGCGACGCTCTTCACCGGCAGCCCCGGATAGACCACCAGCACATAGGGCGAGCTCGCAATCATCGCGATCGAGGTGAAATCCCGGATCGGATCGTAGGGCAGGCTCGAGCTCAACGTGACCGAAACCGCCTGGGTGCTCGAGGTCACGATGCCGATCGTGTAGCCGTCGGGGGCCGCCTTGGCGATCAGGTCGACTCCGATATTGCCGCTGGCGCCGACCCGGTTGTCGACCACGAATTGCTGGCCCAGCCGCGCACCGAGCTTCTGCCCGAGAACGCGTGCCACCACGTCGGCGGTGCTGGCCGGCGGAAACGGCACGATCAGGCGGATCGGCCGCGTCGGCCATCCGGCCTCGCCCGCGGCCGGTTGCGCCGATGCGGTGGCGGCCGTCAGCCAGCATATCGCCAGCGCAAGGGCCAACCGCTTCAAGGGGCGATCCTCATGGTGCGATCCTCATCTTGCGATCACAATCTGCGATCATCAACTTCCGATATCCTGGGCCAGGCCCGCCAGCATATCGGAGATGTCGTTGAGCGCATTGAACCGCGGCTGCGCCGCGATGTGGGGCGACAGTACCACGTTGCGAAACCCCAAGAGCTCGTCGTCGCTGCGGCCTGGTGCCTCATAGAGCGGATCGAGCGCGAAGCCGCCGAGCCGTCCCGATCGCAGGGCCTCGATCAGTGCGGCCCGGTCCACCAGATCGGCGCGCGATATGTTGACCAGGCAGGCGCCCGGCTTCATCTGGGCGAACCGCGCCCGGTCGATGAGATGGCGAGTCGATGGGCTGCCCGGCACCTGCGGCACGATCCAATCGCTTTCGCCGAGCAGCCGCTCGAGCGGCACATAGGTCAGCTGCAGCTGCCGCTCCTCGGCCTCCGGCAGCCGGGTGCGCTGGTGATAGAGGATGCGCATCCCGAATGCGGCGGCGCGCAGCACGATCTCGCGCCCGATCTCGCCGACCCCGATGATGCCCAGGGTCGAGTCGTGCAGCATGCGAATCCCGGTGATGCGCGGCCAATTCGAGTTGGGGGTGTGGCGGCGATCGAACGGCTTGTAGACGTAGCCTTCGGCTGCGAGCAGCTCGGGGCTGATGCGTCCGGCCAGCCGATGCATCTTTTTGGCCAGCGTGAGCATCAGCGTGATCGTCACCTCGGCGCAGGCGATGTTGGCGCGCCGCCGGAAGGTCAGCACCTTGATGCCGCGCGTGGCGCAGGCCGCGGTGTCGATGTTGCGGGGCATGGCGCCGTATTTCTGCACCGCGACGAGATCGGCTCCGGCGGCGAGATCGTCTGGTCCCACCTGCAACGATTCGACGATCAGCCCGCGCGCCCCGGGCAGGTTGGCGCGCATGTCCTGCGGCGTCTCGACCAGGCGTACCCGGCTCGGGAACAGCCCGCCGATGCGGGCACGCACCCGCGCCACGTAGCCGTCGAAATCCGGCTCGTCATGGGCGAAGAAATCCGCATAGGCGGCATGGCGCTCGGGCGCGGTCGCCGGGTCGAGCACGATGCCGACGACGCGCAGGAAGGGATCGTCCTCGACGACGAGCATGGTCGGTTTGGCTGTGGGCACGGTATCCGCGGAGGTGGTTGGCGAAAGAGCGGGTCAGCTTTGCGATAATTGCGGCTCGACCTCAAGGGCTTAGCCCGGCAATTTTCTTGAGCCGCGCGATCAGGACGGGTTGGTTGCGGTCCTCGATGGGGCAGGAGCAGCTCAACTGTCGCTACTCATTGACGCAGGTGCGGAACAGCCGCAATAAGGTACTATCCGGACGAAAATAACTGCGGCCGCCCCGGACTCCAAATGGGCGGCCCGAAGGGAGGGCGAAATGGCCATCAGTCGACGTCATATCCTGCTCGGTGCAGTTGCCGCGCCCGCCGTCATGGCGGCGGCGCGCCTGGGCTCGGCCGCCCCGGCCCCGATGCTGAAGATCTCCCACCAGTTTCCCGGCGGCACCATCGACGAAGGCGATTTCCGCGATCGCATTTGTCTCAAGTTCGCAGCCGAGCTCGAGAAGCGCACCAACGGCGCGATCGGGGCCCAGGTTTATCCCAACTCGTCGCTGATGAAGACCATTCCCCAGTTCTCGGCGGTACGCAAAGGCGCGCTCGACCTGAGCTTCTATCCGATCTCCTACGCGGGCGGCGAGTTCCCTGAGCTCAATATCGGGCTGATGCCCGGGCTGGTGAGCTCCTACGCGCAAGGGGCCGCCTGGAAGACCTCGCCGGTCGGCCAGAAATTCGGCGAGTTCCTGGCCAGCAAGGGCGTCATCATCCTGTCCTGGGTCTGGCAGGCCGGCGGCATGGTGACCCGCGGCAATCCGATCATCAATCCGGAGGATGCCAAGGGTCTCAAGATCCGCGGTGGCAGCCGCGAGATGGACATGGTGCTGCAAAAGGCCGGCGCCACCACGCTCTCGACGCCTTCCAACGAGCTCTACCAAGCCATGCAGACCGGCGCCTGCGACGGCGCGCTGACATCCTCGACCAGCCTGATCTCGTTTCGGCTGGAGGAGGTCGCCAAGAGCCTCACCACCGGCCGCGGCAAATCCTACTGGTACATGCTGGAGCCGCTCATCATGTCGAAGGATATCTTCGACAAGCTGCCGAAGGCCCAGCAGGAGGCGGTGCTCGCGCTCGGCGCCGAGCTCGAGCAGTTCGGCACCAACGAGGCGATCGCCGACGACCGCAAGGTCGCCGAGGTCTATGCCAAGAAGGGCGCCAAGGTCGCCGATCTCGACGAGGCCATCGTCGAGAAATGGCGCGCCATTGCGCGGGCCACCGCCTGGAAGGATTACGCCGACCGCACGCCGCTGTCGGCCGATCTGCTCAAGCTGGCCGAGGCGGTCCACGTCTCCTGACCTAGCCTGACGGCGCCGAGGAACCGCGATGGTGCACGGCCTCGACGCCGTCGAGACCGAGACCCTGGCGGCGCCCATCGCGGACGCCGCCGGGCCGCTGGGCCGGCTGCTCGCTCGCGTCAATAGGCTGATCGAGATCGTCTCCTCGGTGGCGCTGGTCGCCGCCGCCTGCGTCCTCACCTACAGCGTCGCCTCGCGCTACTTCCTACATTTCTCCACCGATTGGCAGGACGAGCTCTCGGTGTTCCTGATCGTCGGCTCGGTCTTCATGTCGGCGGCCGCCATCCAGGCGCGACGCGGTCATGTCGCGATCGAAGCCGTCGTGGGCTTGCTGCCGCCGCGCGTGAATGCGGTCCGGCAATGGCTGGTCGATGTCGCCAGCCTGGTGTTCTGTGGCTATTTCGCCTGGAAATCCTGGACCCTGCTCGATGAGGCTTGGATGGAGAACTACCATTCGGGCTCGACCTGGGGGCCGCCCTTGTGGATTCCCTATTCGCTCATGGCGGTGGGCATGACGCTGCTCTCCCTGCAGCTTCTGCTGCAGGTCGCCGTGCCGTTTCGCGGGCGGCGGGCCGCGCCATGACGACCCTGTCGATCGGCCTGCTTTACGGCGCCGCCACCTTGCTGGTGATGTTCTCCGGCATGCCGATCGCGTTCGCGCTCGGCGCGGTCGCGACCGTGTTCATGATCGCGTTCATGCCGTCGTCCTCGGTCGATACCATCACGCAGAACGTCTACGAGGAGATGGCCTCGATCACGCTGTTGTCGATCCCGCTGTTCATCCTCAAGGGCGCCGCCATCGGCCGCTCGCCGGCGGGCAAGGATCTGTATGGCGCCTTGCACGCCTGGCTGCACCGCATCCCGGGCGGCCTCGGCATCGCCAACGTCTTCGCCTGCGCGCTGTTCGCCGCCATGGCCGGCTCCTCGCCCGCCACCTGCTCGGCGATCGGCTCGGCCGGCATCCCGGAAATGCGCATGCGCGGCTATTCCGGCAGCTTCGCGGCCGGCATCATCGCGGCCGGCGGCACGCTCGGCATCCTGCTGCCGCCCTCGATCACCATGATTCTTTATGCGGTCGCCGCCGAGCAGTCGCTCGGCCGGCTGTTTCTCGCCGCCATCGGCCCGGCCGCGCTGCTGGTCACCTTGTTCGCCGGCTATGCGATGTGGCGGTTTCGCCTGGAATACCGGCGTGCCCGCCGGCTTCTGGCCCAGACCGGCGCGACCTCGGAGCTGCTGCGCCCGGATATGCTCTCCATGTGGGACAAGTTCGCGCTGTTGCCGCGCGTGCTGCCGTTCGTGGTCCTGCTCACCGGCGTGATGGTCGCGCTCTATGGCGGCTTCGCGACGCCCTCCGAGACGGCCGGGCTGGGCGCGCTCCTGGCGCTGGTGCTGATCGCCGGCATCTACAGCGTGTGGACGCCGCGCGATCTCACCCCGATCCTGATGGCGACCTTGCGCGAATCGACCATGCTCATGTTCATCATCGGCATGTCGCTGCTCTATTCCTACGTGATGAGCTACCTGCACATCAGCCAGTCGGCCGCGCAGTCGATCGTGGAGCTGCACCTGTCGCGCTGGGTGCTGCTCGCCGCCGTGCTGGTGTTCGTGGCGGTGCTCGGCTTCTTCCTGCCGCCGGTATCGATCATCGTGATGACGGCGCCGATCGTGCTGCCGCCGCTGCGGGCCGGCGGCTTCGACCTGATCTGGTTCGGGGTGGTGATGACCATCGTGATGGAGATGGGATTGATCCATCCGCCGGTCGGGCTGAACCTGTTCGTCATCAAGAACATCGCGCCCGATATCCCGCTGCGCGACGTGATCTGGGGCGTGATGCCGTTCGTCGCCCTGATGCTGTTCGCGGTGGTGCTGATGTGCTTCTTTCCAGAGATCGCGACCTGGTTCCCGGACGCAGTGATGGGCGGCAAGACCCGGTAGCGCCGCCGCGCCTGGTCGTCAGTCCCGATTTCGAGGAAACCGCTCTGATTTGGCTCATGCGTCAATCGGGTATGCAATACCCGTCGAGCGCACGTTGTCAGCCGGGTGCTTCGGGGCTAAGCTCGACGGGATACAGCGATGCGGCTAAGCAAAACATTGCAGCCGCAAGGACGCGCGGGGACGTGGCGCTGGCCGGCGGTTGCAACGGCCGCAGACAGGGAGGAAGTCCATGGAGATGATTTCCGTCGGAACATTCTGGACAATTTGGTTGCTGGTGCATCTTTTGTTCGCTGTCGCGCTCCTGGGGGCGCTGACCCATCAGGCGATGGCGGTGGCGCTGCCGGTCCGCCGTGCGGCCGGGGGGATCGTGACGCGCTTTCGTGCGGTGCCGGCCCCGGGCTATGCCACGGCGGTCTGCGTGCTGTGGGTGCTCACCTTCATCGTGGGCTCGTTCATCTACACCAAATATCGCATCTTCGTGCGCATTCCGCTCGAGCAGTCCGGCTACTACAAGACCCAGGGCTTCTTCGATTTCAAGGAGCATGTCGCCACTCTCGGCCTGGTGCTGCTGCCGGGCTACTGGTACCTGTGGAAGAACGCCCAGAAGCCGGAATATGATTCCGCGCGCAAGATGGTGACCCTGGTGCTCGCCGTCATGTGCTGGTTCCTCTTCATCGTCGGCCATGTCCTCAACAACGCCCGGGGGTTTGGATCATGAACACGAACGCGAACACCACCACCGCAACCGCAGCAGCAACCACGGCGACGACCGCGCGGGCTGCTCCGGCGAGCTTGGCCGCGTCGGCCAGGTTCAAGACTTTTGCGCTGACATTCTCCACCTTCGGCCCGGTGGTCTACTGTGTTACCCAGTTCTTCAACTGGCCCCTGTTCACTTTCCATCCGGCGACCAATCGCCTGGTGTGGGGGTATGAGGGGCCGCGGCCCGGCGAGGGGCCGAACATGCTCTGGTACGGCTGGACGGCGACCACCATTCTCATCGCGGCCGCGGTGGGTATCATCGCGATGCTGCTGCCGGAGCACATCACCCGGAAACTGCCGATGGCCTTGATCTGGCTGTTGCCGATCCTGGCGATCCCCTACATCGTCTATTCCCTGATGCCGTGGTGGACGCACTAGCGAATTCGGAGCCGAGATGGTTGTCTCCAAGCTCAACCTCGCAATCCTCGCCGCGGCCGTGGGCGGGGTGATCTGGATCGAGCACGCGCATCGCGTCACCATCCAGGTGCCGGCACCGGCCGAAGCCGCGGGGGCCAATGCCCCCGCATGTCCGGAAAACGAGAGCGTCCCGTTCAGCGCGGACTGCATGATATTCATCCAGGGCGGCGCCGGGTCCGATGTCCGCCCGCGCTTGAACGCCGATCCCGCGGCATTGGCGGACTCGCCTGAACGGCCCTAGGAATTCCATATGAAAAGTTCATCGCTCGGGTGGCTTATCCTGGGACTGGCCGGGATCGTCGTGGCCGCCTACCTGCTCAACCGGGGGCTCTACATCGGCTCGACCATCGATGTGAGCATGCGCCAGGGCGAGGGCAAGTTCCTCTACGCCAAGAATTGCCGCTATCTGTATTTCACCGGCGTGCGCGACGTCACCGGCGGTTTAGAGTCGCCTTCGCGCGAGAGCGCTGAATCGGCATCATGCGCGCTGCTGGGGAGTTCCGGCTGAGCGGCTATTTTTGCGGATAGATGAAGGTGAATGTCTCCGAGAACGGCCGCCACCACGGCGGCACGCCGGTCTCCTTGTCGGTGTGACGGAAAAAGCCGTTTGTCTCCGGGGATCTGAAGCGATAGGTCACCTTATAGCTGCCGGGACCGTTCATTCTGACGTTGTCGGCGTAGTGCGGCCCGTCCTTCGCAACCATCGGCTTGAGCGTGCCCGACGCCTTCCAGCCCGAACCCTGCTTCTCGATCGTGTAGGCGATGGTGAGATAGCCGATCCAGGCGCCATCGGAATATCCATGGGCATTGTCTGACGTCGCGTGCACATCGGCCTCGATGTGGATGACATCGGTGCCGTGCACCATGTTCGGCAACATCGGCGCCATCTCGATGCCGACCAGATAATTGGCGACGATCTCCATGTCGTTCTTGTGCGCCGGGCCGCCGATGAGATACTCAGCCGCCGTCGCCGCCATCATCGGCGCCGTTGCAACCATCATGGCTGTCGCCACCAGATGTTTCATTGTCCACATCGCACTCTCTCCTTGTTGGCTGTCGGTATCTGATGACCAACGAATGAGGGGAGCGCGGATCATTGTAAAGTTGCGGCGGGATCACGGTTTTGTATGGCATTATTCCAATTCAAATCCGTGATCGGATGACCCCTGTTTTCAATCATTCCAAATGAAGAGCGGCGGCTGCAGCTGCGTCCAAAATCCAAGTTGCACCTTTTGACTCCCGACCGGGATGCTGCGATCTTGTCCAGGAGCGATTGATCCGGACATTGGCAAACGAAGGAACCACCACCATGCGCAACTCGATCTGGACCGCCTTGGCTCTGCTGCTGGCGCTAGCCGGTCCCGTGGCGGCCGCCGAGGCGACGTTCGTCACCCCCGACCGGCTCGATCTCACCAAGCTTGTGGCGCCGGCTCCCGCACCCAACTCCGCGCAGCAGAAACGCGATCTCTCGGATGTGCTGGCGGTGCAGAAGGTCCGCACCCCGGCACAAGCGGACCGCGCGCTCACCGATGCCACCGCCGGTACCTTCGGGTTCGCTGACGTTCTGGGCCCGAAATTCAACGCGGAGGCACTTCCCAAGGTGGCGGCCTTGTTCGCCAAGATCCGCGGCGATGCGGCGGTGGCGTTCTCGGCGGGAAAAGACGCCTGGAACCGGCCGCGTCCGTTCGAGGTCAGCACCGACGTCAATCCGGTCGGCGAACGGCCAGGCGGAAGCTCCTACCCGAGCGGCAGCTCGACCAACGGATTTCTGACCGGGATCGTGCTCGCCGCCATGGTGCCGGAGAAGGCCGTGGCGCTGTATGCCCGCGGCCGGGAATTCGGCGACGATCGCGTCATCCTCGGGGTTCACTTTCCGAGCGACGTCGAGGCCGGTCGCTTCGCCGCCACCGCGCTCGCGGCGGCGCTCATGCAGGACCCGGCCTTTCTGCGGGAGTTCGCCGAGGCCAAATCGGAATTGCGTCACGGGCTGGGACTTTAGGACCTATCGGCTCGGGATCGCGGACTAGGCCTCCCCGATCTCGCGCAGGATTTCCTGCGAATGCTCGCCCAGGCGCGGTGCCGGCCGCTCGGCCGCCATGCCGCGGCCATCGATGGTGATCGGCGTGCGCAAGCCCGGAATGGTGCCACCGGCGGCAGCCGCGCACGGCAGATCCAGCCGCATGCCGCGATGGATGACCTGCGGATCGGCGAACACATCGGTCAGATCGTTGATCGGCCCGGCCGGGACCTTCACGGCCTCGAGCTTGGTGAGAACCTCGGCGCGCGTCAGTCGCGCGGTCAAACCCGATATATGCGCCACCAGCCGGGCGCGGTTCGAAACCCGGTCGGCGTTGGTCTTGTACATCGGGTTCTGCGCCAGGCCGGGCTCGCCCAGGACGGCGCACAGCTTGCCGAATTGCGCATCGTTGCCCGAGGCGATGATGACGTGGCCGTCGGCGACTGGGAATACCTGGTAGGGCACGATGTTGGGATGCGCATTGCCGATCCGCTCCGGCACCATGCCGGAAACCAGGAAGTTGAGCCCTTGGTTGCCGAGCACGCCCACCTGCGCGTCGACCAGCGCGGTATCGACATGGCGGCCGCGGCCGGTCTTCTCGCGCTCGGCCAGCGCCGCCAGGATGCCGACCGCCGAATAGACCCCGGTGAAGATGTCGGCGATGGGGACGCCCGCCCGGGTCGGTTCGCCGTCCGGCGCGCCGGTGAGCGACATGAACCCGCCCATCCCCTGTGCCATGAGGTCATAGCCGGCGCGCTCCGCATAGGGGCCGGTCTGGCCGAAGCCGGTCACCGAGCAATAGATCAGGCGCGGATTGATGCCCGAGAGGCTCGCATAGTCGAGCCCGAACTTGGCGAGCCCGCCGACCTTGAAGTTCTCGATCAAGATGTCGGAGCGCGCCGCCAGCTTGCGCACGATGCGCCGCCCATCCTCGGATTCGAAGTCGAGCTCGATCGAGCGCTTGCCGCGGTTGGTGCAATGGAAATAGGCCGCTTCGAGGTTTCCGCCGCCGGCGGCCGCCACGAACGGCGGGCCCCAGGCCCGGGTGTCGTCGCCCGTGCCCCGGCGCTCTACCTTGACGACGTCGGCGCCGAGATCGGCCAGGATTTGCCCGGCCCACGGCCCGGCGAGAATGCGGGCGAGTTCGAGCACGCGCAGACCGGCGAGCGGACCCGGCATGTAACAGCTCCTTTGTGAGGACGGCCCGGCAGGTGCCGGCCCAAGCAAAACGGCTGAAGCGACCGTTTCTGTGGCGCGCCGGCTCGATCTTGTCCAGCGCGGCCTTGCGCTCCATTGCCGAAATCTTCGCCAAATCCTTATGTATTGCCAACTCCTGGCGAGGAATCCGGCCCCGTGAACACCTCCTTCTTCGGCGAGTTGCTGCAATCGATCTCCGAACGCGGCCGCGCGCTGCTCGATCGCACGCGCGACCGCCGCGAGCTCGCGGAACGGCGCTCCGCCGACCTGGTGGAGCTGTGCGGCGAGCTCCTCTCCGAGCGCGGTGAAGCCTCAGGGGTGGCGCTGGCCCGCGAGATCCTGACCCGCTACGCGGAGCTCACGACCGGCCCCCGCATCGCCTTCTTCGAGGCCCTGGGGCAGAATTTCGGCCCCGACCATGCGCGCCTGAGCGCTGCGGCTGCGGCCTGGCAACAAAACCCGGCGGAGGAGATCGCCTTCGAGGTGCATCTGGCGTCCGAGCCGCGCCGGCAGGAATTGTTCCGCCGCCTCAATCTGGCGCCCGGCGGCACCGGCGCCCTGGTGCGCATGCGCGAGCAGCTGCTCGACGCCATGGGCCGGCGCGACGACCTCGCCGCCGTCGATGCCGCCTTCGTCCACCTGTTCTCGTCCTGGTTCAACCGCGGCTTCCTGGTGCTGCGCCGCATCGACTGGTCGACGCCGGCAATCGTGCTTGAGAAGATCATCCGCTACGAAGCCGTGCACCGCATCGGCGGCTGGGACGATCTGCGCCGGCGCATCGATGCGCCCGACCGCCGCTGCTACGCGTTCTTTCATCCGGCCCTGGTCGACGAGCCGCTGATCTTCGTCGAGGTGGCGCTGACGCGGGAAATTCCGGCCGCGATCGCCCCGATCCTGGCGGTCGAGCGCGACGTGATCGAGCCCGACAAGGCGGCGACCGCGGTATTCTACTCGATCTCGAATTGCCAGCGCGGGCTCACTGGCGTCTCGTTCGGCCACTTCCTGATCAAGCAGGTGGCGGAGGAGATCGCGCGCGAGAACGCCCGGCTGTCGCGTTTCGTGACCTTGTCGCCGGCGCCCAATTTCGCCGCGTGGCTCAAGCGCGAGCTTGCCGCCGAGGGCTCGAAGGTGCTCTCGCCGGAAGATCGCGCGGCGCTCGCCCCTCTGGATACGCCGGGCTGGTGGCAGACGCCCAAGATCTGCGACGAGGTCGAGGAGCCGTTGCTGCGGGCGGCGGCGTGGTATTTCCTGCGCGCGCGCGGCCGCAACGGCACGCCGGTCGATCAGGTCGCCCGTTTCCATCTCGGGAACGGGGCGCGGCTTGAGCGGCTCAATTGGCTGGCCGACATGTCCGACAAGGCCATGGAGCAATCCTACGGCCTGATGGTCAACTATCTCTACGAGCTCGACGACATCGAGAAGAATCACGAGGCCTATGCGCGCCAGCGCACCGTGATTGCCGCCGGCGCGGTGAAGCGGCTGGTGAAGGGCTCGGCCCGCGACGTGGTGGCGGCGGCGGGGTGAGGCGCGGCCCGTCTGCGCATTTCGTTACTTCACGAGCGCCCGTAGACCGGCACCACGCCGCCGCGGCTGACCTTGTTGTCGGGCGAGGCCAGGAACAGGATGGTGGCCGCGACCTCCTCGACCTTCGGCCAGGCCGCGTAGTCGGCTTGCGGCATGGCGGCGCGGTTGGCGGGCGTATCCATGATCGAGGGCGCGACCGCATTGACCAGAATGCCGTCCCGGGCCACCTCCTCGGCCAGCGCGACCGTCAGCGCCGCAACGGCCGCCTTGCTGGCCGTATAGGCCGCCATGCCGGCGCCGGCGCGCCATTCGAGCGCCGGGCGTGCCGCCACATTGACGATCCGGCCGCCCGCGCCGGTGCGCGTGATGGCGTTGACCGCGGCCCGGCAGCACAGGAACGCGGTCACCAGATTGAGGTCGATTTGCTTCATCAGATCGGGTTTGGTGGTCTTGGCCACCGCCGACATGGCGAAGCCGCCGGCGAGATGGATCGAGGCCCAGAGATTCGGCACCCCGTCATAAAGCCGCGCCACCGCGCTCTCGTCGGTGAGGTCGATCCCGGCCATGAGCTCGACCCGGCGGTGATCGCGGAGCGGAAAGCGCTCGGCCTCGGCGGCATGCAGGTAGGGCACCCGGCAGAGCGCGCCCGCCGCCACCAGGGCCTGGGTGACGGCCAGCCCCAGCGCGCCGGTTCCGCCCGTGATGATTACATGCCGTCCGCCAAAGTCCATTTGCGCCTCCTCGCGAGCTCGTATTCATCGTCCGATGCGCCGGCGGACGCAAGACGCTCGCCCGCCTATTGGCTATGTATGGCCGGCGCGGGCGCGAATCGGGCAGAGCTGTGCCGGGCGCGCCCGCAAAGATAAGAACGAGGCACGGCCCGGGGACGCGAAATGCCGGATTTCGATCTCGCCATCGTGGGCGGAGGCATCAACGGCGCCGGCATCGCGCGCGATGCGGCCGGCCGGGGATTGCGCGTTCTCCTGGTGGAGCAGAACGATCTCGCGTCGGGCACCTCGTCGGCCTCCACCAAGCTGATCCATGGCGGGCTGCGGTATCTCGAGCATGGCTGGTTCCGGCTGGTGCGCGAGGCGCTGACCGAGCGCGAAATCATGCTGCGGATGGCGCCGCATCTGATCCAGCCGATGCGGTTCGTGCTGCCGGTGGAGCCCGGTTTGCGCCCGGCGTGGCAGCTGCGCCTGGGCCTGTTCGTCTACGACCATCTGGGCGGCCGCAAGACCTTGCCGGGAACCCGCAGCCTCGATCTCGCCGCCGATCCGCACGGCGGGACGCTCAAGGCGCGGTATCGCCAGGGCTTCGAGTATTCCGACTGCGTGGCCGACAATTCCCGGCTGGTGGTGCTCAACGCGCTCGACGCGGCGGCGCGCGGCGCCCTGATCCGCACCCGCACGCGCTGCCTGCGCGCTGATCGCGGGGAGGAGTGGAAGATCGTGCTCGAGGCGCGTGGCCGGCGCGAGGTGGCGAGCGCCCGCGTCCTGATCAATGCCACCGGGCCGTGGCTCGGCCAGTTCACGCAAGCCGTGCTGCAGCAACCGGCGCCCGCCGATCTGCGGCTCGACAAGGGCAGCCACATCGTGGTGCGCCGCCTGTTCGGACACGATCGCGGCTACATCTTCCAGACCGCCGAAGGCCGAGTGGTGTTCGTGCTGCCTTACGAGCGCGATTTCACCCTCATCGGCACCACCGACGGCGGCTTCTCCGGCGATCCTGCCGCCGTCAAGCCGAGCCCGGAGGAGATCAACTATCTCTGCGCGGTGGTGAACGATCATCTGCGCGCCGTCATCGTGCCGGCGGACGTGGTCTGGAGTTTCGCGGGCGTGCGCTCGCTGCACGACACCGGCGCCGGCAAGCCGCAGGACGCCATGCGCGACTACGTGTTGGTGCTCGACCAGGAGGGCGCGCAGGCACCGCTGCTCACCGTCTATGGCGGCAAGATCACGACCTATCGCCGGCTGGCCGAGGCGGCGCTCGAGCGTCTCGCTCCGGTGCTGGGTGCGCGGCCGGCCTGGACCAAAACGTCGCGGCTGCCCGGGGGCGATTTCCCGGTCGAGGGCGTGGCCCACCTGGTCGCGGAAGCGCGCCGGTCGTGGCCGTTCCTGGGCGAAGCCCAGGTCCGGCGCCTGGTGCACGCCTATGGGACGCGCGTGAGCCGCATCCTGGGACCGGCCAAGCAGATGAGCGATCTCGGGCCCGCGCTCGGCGCCGACCTGACTGGCGCCGAGGTGCGCTATCTCATGGAGCACGAGTGGGCCCGCACCGCGGACGACGTGCTCTGGCGGCGTAGCAAGCTCGGCCTGCGGGTTTCGCCCGCGGAGCAGGAGCGCCTGGCGAAATTCATGGTCGACGCGATCGGCAGCGCCGGCTGAGTTTCCGCGATGCTTCAAATTTTAGCGACCGGCTTTACGGCGATGCAATCCGCAAACGATTGGATCATTCGCGTCGGACTAACCGGGTTCTATCGCCCGGGCTCCGTCGGCCGGATGCGACATGCCATCGAGCGCCAAGAATATCGCGGCGTCGATCAGGTCGGCGAGAATCCTGATCGTCGATGACGAATTCCATGTGCGCAAGGGCATTCGCACGCTGCTGCTGGCGGCGGGGGTGACCGATGTGCACGACGCCGCCGACGGGGCGGGCGGACTGCTCGCCGCGGGCGCTCTCGATCCCGATGTGGTGATCCTCGATTGGCAGATGGTCGGGATGGACGGGCCTGAGTTCGTGCACCGGCTGCGCGCGCTCGATCAGTGTGCCGTTCCGAACGTGCCGATCATCATGCTCACCGGCCACGGTGGGCAATCGCGGGTGATCGAAGCTATGCGGCTGGGCGTGCACGAATTTCTGCTGAAGCCGGTTTCCGGACGGGCGCTGCAAGAGCGCCTGGCCTCGGTCCTGGCCCATCCGCGGCCAATGGCGCAGCGTCGCGACCAGCACGCAGCCGCGCTGCCCCGAAGGTCGACGGCTCACTCCCGAATGTGATAGTCGTGAGCTGGACAACTGCACGGCTCCTGCGCCGGCAGGGGCGGGGCATCGTGGCCGACTATCTTCTCGCGATCGACCAGGGAACCACCTCGACCCGGGCGATCCTGTTCGATGCCGCGCTGACGCCGGTCGCCACCGTGCAGCAGGAATTGCCGCAAGTCTATCCGGCGCCCGGCTGGGTGGAGCACGATCCCGAGGAGATCTGGTCGGCGACGGTCGCGACCGCGCGCGCCGTGCTCGCGCAGGCGGGCGCTCGCGCCGGCGAGGTCGCCGGCATCGGCATCACCAATCAGCGCGAGACCACCATCGTATGGGACCGCGTCACCGGAAAGCCGATCCACAATGCCGTGGTATGGCAGGACCGGCGCACCGCCGACGTCTGCGCGCAATTGCGGCAGGCCGGGCACGAGCCGCAGGTCGCGGCCCGCACCGGCCTGGTGCTCGATCCGTATTTCTCGGCGACCAAAATCGGTTGGCTCCTCGATCACGTCGAGGGCGCGCGAGCGGCTGCGCAGGCGGGCCGGCTCGCTTTCGGCACGGTCGACAGCTTCCTCATCTGGCGGCTGACCGGCGGCGCGACCCATGCGAGCGACGCCACCAATGCGGCGCGCACGCTCCTATTCGACATCCGCAGCGGCGAATGGGAACCGAGCCTGTGCGAGCTGTTCGGGGTGCCGCGCGCGCTGTTGCCGCGGGTGTATGATTGCGCGCACGACTTCGGCACGACGCTGCCGGAGCTGCTCGGCGGGCCGATCCGCATTCTCGGCGTCGCCGGCGACCAGCAGGCCGCTACGGTGGGGCAGGGCTGCTTTGCGCCCGGCATGATCAAGTCCACCTATGGGACCGGCTGCTTCGCGCTCCTCAACACCGGCGCCGCACCGATCGCGTCCAAGCATCGCCTGCTCACCACCATCGCGTATCAGCTCGGCGGCAAGCGCACCTATGCGCTCGAAGGCGCCATATTCATCGCCGGGGCCGCCGTGCAATGGCTGCGCGACGCGCTGCAAGCGATCGAGCGCGCCGAGGACGTGAACGCGCTCGCCGCGCAAGCCGACCCGGACGAGCAGGTCTATCTGGTGCCGGCCTTCGTGGGGCTGGGGGCGCCGTATTGGGATGCGCAGGCGCGCGGTGCGATATTCGGATTGACCCGCAATTCGGGCAAGGCCGAGCTCGCGCGTGCTGCGCTCGAGGCGGTGGGCTACCAGACCCGGGATCTGCTGGAGGCGATGCGGGCCGACTGGCCGGACACGGGCTCCGAGCGCGCAAGCGCCAAGCGCGTTAGCGCCGAGCGCGTCAGCCCCGACACGGTCCTGCGGGTCGACGGCGGCATGGCGGCGAGCGATCCCACGATGCAATTCCTTGCCGACATCCTGGCGGTGCCGGTCGAGCGCCCCCCCGCCACCGAGACCACTGCTCTGGGGGCCGCCTATCTGGCCGGATCGGCGGCCGGGCTCTGCCCGGACCTCGCCGGCTTCGCGGCCCGCTGGCGCTGCGCGCGTCGCTTCGTGCCGCAGATGGACGAAGCCGTGCGGGCGCGCAAATGGGCCGGCTGGCGCGACGCGGTCAGCCGCACCTTGAGCCAGCCCTGATGGTCGACCAAAAGTGTGTCCCGTTTTCCATTTCCGGCGCGACCGGAAACGCTTTAGCGTGGCCCGCATGACGAGCCTGCGTGCCGACAGCGAAAGTGACCCGGCGGCGCCGCCGCTGGTGCGGTTCGAGGCGGTCGGCAAGCGCTTTTCCGGCGTCATCGCGGTCGCGGCGCTGTCGCTCGACATCTTCCAGGGCGAGTTCTTCGCGCTCCTCGGACCATCCGGCTGTGGCAAGACCACGCTGTTGCGGCTGCTCGCCGGGCTGGAGATGCCGGACGAGGGCCGCGTGCTGCTCGACGGCCAGGATCTGGCTTCGGTGCCGCCGCACCGGCGCGCCGTCAACATGATGTTCCAGAGCTATGCGCTGTTTCCCCATCTCGATGTGGAACGCAATGTGGCGTTCGGGCTCAAGCAGGACGCATTGCCCAAGCCGGAGATCGCGGCGCGCGTCGCCGACATGCTGGCGTTGGTCAAGCTCGAAGGTTACGAGCGGCGCAAGCCTCATCAGCTCTCCGGCGGGCAGCGCCAGCGGGTGGCGCTGGCGCGCGCCCTGGTCAAGCGGCCGCGCGTGCTCCTGCTCGACGAGCCGCTCGCCGCGCTCGACAAGAAGCTGCGCGGCGAGACCCAGTTCGAGCTGATGCATCTGCGCCAGAAGCTCGGCCTGACCTTCCTGATCGTGACGCACGACCAGGAGGAGGCGATGACGGTCGCCGACCGCATCGGCGTGATGGATCAGGGGCGGCTGGTGCAGGTCGCAACCCCGCCGGAAATCTATGAGCAGCCGAACTCGCGCTGGGTGGCCGATTTCATCGGCGATGTGAACCTGATCGAAGGGCGCGTGCTGGCGGCCGGTTCGGGCGGCGCGACCATCATGAGCCCGACCACGGGCAAGCTGCAGGTCGCGGCGACGATCGGGGCCGGACCGGGAGCGACCGTGTGGGTGGCGCTGCGGCCCGAGAAGCTGCGCATCTCCCACGCGCCGCCCGCCGATGCGGCCGCCAATTGCGTCGCCGGGCAGGTCGCGAGCATCGGCTACCTGGGCGACGTGTCGGTCTACAAGGTGCGGCTCGACAACGGTTTTGTCATGAAGGCCGCCGCCGCCAACATGACCCGCCTGATCGAGCGTCCGTTCGGCTGGGACGAACGGGTGTGGCTGTCCTGGGCGCCCGACGCCGGCGTGGTGCTGGCGCGATGACGACCCCATCCGCTTCGCCGGCGCCCTCGCGGCCGCTGCCGTCCTCTCCCCGCGCTCCCAATGCCTGGAGCCGGCGGCTGGTGATCCTCATTCCCTACGCCTGGCTCGCCGGGCTGTTCCTGGTGCCGTTCCTGATCGTGCTCAAGATCAGCCTCTCGCAGACCGCCATCGCCCAGCCGCCCTATACGCCGGTTCTCGATCTGGCGGGCGGGCTCGCGGGGGTGCGGGAGTTTCTCGACGGGCTGGCGCTCGACAACTACGTCCTGCTCGCGTCCGACCCGATCTACCTCATCTCCTACGTCAGGAGCGTCTCGATCGCGGCATGCTCGAGCGCGATGCTGCTGCTGATCGGGTTCCCGCTCGCCTACGGGATGGCGCGGGCGCCGCGTCGCTGGCAGGCGATCCTGTTCATGTTGGTCGTGCTGCCGTTCTGGACCTCGTTTCTGATCCGCATCTACGCCTGGATCAACATTCTCCAGCGCGACGGCCTCCTCAATCAGCTGCTGGTGGGGCTGCGCATTGTGGACGAGCCGCCGTCCTGGCTTGCGAGCGATACCGCGATCTATATCGGGATCGTCTATTCCTATCTGCCGTTCATGGTGCTGCCGATCTACGCCACCATCGAGAAATTGCCCGAGGCCCTGCTGGAGGCCGCCGCCGACCTCGGTTGCCCGCGCTGGAAGGCGTTCTGGCTGGTGACGGTGCCGCTGTCGCTGCCGGGCGTGATCGCCGGATCGCTGCTCTGCTTCATTCCGATCGTGGGCGAGTTCGTCATTCCCGATCTCCTGGGCGGCTCCGATTCCATGATGATCGGGCAGACCTTGTGGGTCGAGTTCTTCAGCAACCGCGACTGGCCGGCCGCCTCGGCGGTCGCGGTCGTGCTGCTCGGCCTCCTGGTGGTGCCGATCGTGATCTATCAGCACCGCCAGATGCGCCAGCTCGAGGGCGGCGCGCTCGGGGGCGGCGATTGATCATGCGCAAGGCCTCCTGGTTCAACGTGGTCTCGGTCGCGCTCGGGCTTGGTTTCCTCTACCTGCCGATCGTGGTGCTGGTGATCTATTCCTTCAATGCCTCGCGGCTGGTCGGCATCTGGGGCGGCTGGTCGACGCGCTGGTATGCGGCGCTGCTGACCGACGAGGGCATGCGCGATTCGGCCTGGATCAGCCTGCGGATCGGCGCGCTGTCGGCGAGCGCCGCGACCGTGCTGGGGACGCTCGCCGCCATCGCGCTGGTGCGGGGCGGCCGTTTCCGCACCCGCATGCTGTTCAGCGGGATGGTCTACGCGCCGCTGGTCATGCCGGAGGTGATCACCGGGCTTTCGCTCCTGCTGTTGTTCGTGGCGCTCGATCTCGACCGCGGCTTCTGGACCATCGCCATCGCCCATACCACGCTCACCATGTGCTTCGTCACCGTGGTGGTGCAGGCGCGGCTGCTGGACTTCGACACCAGCCTGGAGGAAGCCGCGATGGATCTCGGCTGCCCGCCGCTCAAGACCTTTCTCACCGTGACGCTGCCGTTGATCGCGCCCGCGATCGCGTCTGGCTGGATGCTGGCCTTCACCTTGTCGCTGGACGATCTGGTGATCGCCAGCTTCACCACCGGCCCAGGCGCCACCACGCTGCCGATCCGCATCTATTCGGAGGTGCGCCTGGGCGTGAAACCGGAGATCAACGCGGTTTGCACCATAATGATCGCGGTGGTGGCGCTGGCGGTGGTGGCGGCGTCGGTGGCGGGGAAGTGGGGGAGAGCGGGAGTGGTGAGTAGTGAGTAGTGAATAGGAGGTGGCTTATCCACTGCTCTTCCCCACTCACTACTCACCACTCACTGCTCACTCTCTTTCGCTTCGCGGCGGGCGGAACAGATAGATCAGGAACCACACCGGCACGATCACCACCGAGCCGAGGAGCAGATTGGGGAGCGCCCAGGTAACCCCCTGGCGGGCCAGATCCATGATCCGGTCCTGGGAGAGACCGAATTCCCGGATCACCTGCTCGGTCGTGATGCCGAAATGGGCCAAGATTGTGCCGACGATCAGCGAGGCCACCACGACCTTGACCAATGTCCGCAGGAAACCGTGAAGCATCGGGGCCTCGCCGCCCTTCAACCAGCTGCTGATTCGCTCCAATCGGGATGATAGTCGATCGGGTCCGCGCCGCCCACGTACAGCCGTGGTTGTCCCAGGTTCAGCGGCCCGGCTGGGGCGCGCAGCGATCCACGGTGGCGAGGCGCATGCGGTCCTTGCATTCGTCGCTGTCCGGCGGCGGCGCCGCAGTGGCGTGATTGCGGATCGTCTCCATCAAGGGGGTGGCCGCCCCCGAGCGCTTCATCAGGACCTGGACATCCGGCAGCAGCAGCGGATCGTCCCACGGGCCGCGCACCATGAACGGCAGCTCGAACGCCGGTGCCGGTTCGGCGGCGGCGGCGCCGCCGGTTGGGGCCGCCAGCAGGCTCGCGGTCCCGGTCAGGTCGAGATCGCGTGCCGGGATCGAGGCCGAGCCGGCGAGGCCGAGCCGCAACGAAGGCCCCTCGATGCGCACGTCCTCTACATTGATGGTGCCCTGCTCGATCTTCAGGTTTGCGGCGAGGAGCGCGTAGGGCGTCTTGCCGCTACTCAACTCATTACCGCGCGAGAGCGGGCTCTTGGCGAGCCGCTTGAGCAATTGCTCGACATTAAGTCCGGCGATCGCGCCTTTGCGGCTGATCAGGCTGGCGCTGCCGTTGAGCGCCTGGGTCAGTCCGTACACGCTCTCGCCCCGGCTATCGACCGCGAAGCCGAGATTGCCTTTGCCCTCGATCCGGCGAATCCCGAACAGCTCGCCCAGGCACTGATCGAGCTCGACGTCGGTGAATTGCAGCTGGGCCTTGACGTCGGCGCCGCCGGGCGATTTGGCGAGCCCGAACGAGCCCTTCACCACGCCGCCGAACGCCTCCGATTCGCCGACCGTGACGGTGAAATGGCCGCCATGCAGGTTGGCGGCGACCGCGGTCCGGCCGAGCTTGGCGGTGGCCAGCGTCACGCGGGCGGCCGACACCCGCAGATCGACGTCGGCATCATTGAGGCCGTCGAGCGTGATCGGCACCCGCTCCCAGCTGCGGTCGCCCGAGGTGAGCAGCCGGATGGCCGAGACATAGGGTGTCAAATCCAGGCCTTCGGCCGCCAGCGTGCCCTGCACGGTCTGCCGCCCGTCGACGGTGAAGGTCAGCGCGCCTTCGCCGACATTGCCGTCAAGCTCCACGTTGACGCCGGACAGCGCCACATTGCCGCCGACCACGTTGGTCTGCGCTTTGAGGGAGAACCGCCCGAAGCCGCCCCCGGGCGGCGTGCGCCGCGCCGCCCAGCGCAGCGTGTCGCGCAACGACGAGGTGTCGGCGGCGAGCGTACCCTCCATCCGCAGCGAGGGACGGTGGCTGATATAGCCGTCGAACGCGAACTTGAAGGGCGTGCCGCTGAAGCGGATCTTGAGCCCGGAGCGCTCGCCCACCAGCGCCGCCACGAAGTCGCTGAGGCTGAAGGCGCCTTCGATTATCTCGTCATGCCAGACGAAACGGCCGGTCGCCGCGAAGGTCTTCGAGATCGACGGCCAGGCCAGCGCGAACTCGACCCCGGAGAGCGTCTCGGTGATCTGGCGCGCCTGGTCGCGCAGGATCACCTTGCCGTCGCCGATCCGGATCTCGGAGAACGACACCACGCGATTGGGACTGGGTTGCAGCGCCCGCGCCAGCATCTCCACATGGCTGGTCCAGTTGGAGCGGCCATCGGGCGTGAAGGCGATCGTGATGGTGGGACGCACCAGCGACACGTCGGCAATCTCGATGCGGCCGATGAGCAGCGGGAAAAAGCGCAAGCGCACCACCAGCTGCTCGACCGTCATCGCCGGCTCGCCGGTGCGGTTGTCCCCGAGCGTGACCCCGTCGAACACCACGCTGCCGGACGGGAACAGCGATACCGCCACGTCCCCGCGCAGGACCGGGTCGAGGCCGGTGACGTTGCGGATCTCCGCCTTGATCGCGTCGCGCACCGTATCGGCGGGGATCAGCAGCGACAGGATGACGAGCGCTGCGAACGCTGCCCCGGCCAGGGTCGCGGCGGCAAGTCCAAGGCGTTTGATGCCGATGGCCGCGATCAAGACGGGCGTCTTTCCGATTGTCCGGCGGCGCGCCGGCGGAGCGCAATGGTGTGAAAGAGATGCGACCTTGTGGCGCCCGTCTGTGTCGCTTTCGTGGCCGCTCGCGCGCCGCTGTGGATCGCGCGGGATGAACCTCGCCCCATGCCCAATTCCCTGCCCCCCAGGGCCCCCTTCTGGCTTCCCGCGGCGCCGCAAATCACAGCAAAACCCGAGGGTTCTGCTGATCCCGGTCCGCGTGCCGTCAGCTCGGCTTGGCGGCGATCCGGTAGCTCGCCTCGGTTTTGCCGGCGATCTCATCGAGCGTCACGCCCGGTGCGACCTCCATGAGCGTCATGCCGCCGCCATGGCGGTCGATGCCGAAAACCCCGAGATCGGTGATCACCATATCCACCACATGGGTGCCGGTGAGGGGAAGGTTGCAGCGGTGCAGCAGCTTCGGCTCGTTCTTGGCCGAGTGCTCCATCACCACCACCACCCGCTTGACCCCCGCCACCAGGTCCATGGCACCGCCCATGCCCTTCACCATCTTGCCCGGAATCATCCAATTGGCCAGATCGCCGTTTTCCGCCACCTGCATGGCGCCCAGGATGGCGAGATCGATATGGCCGCCGCGGATCATCCCGAACGAATCGGCGCTGGAGAAGTAGCTGGTGGTCGGCAGCTCGGTGACGGTCTGCTTGCCGGCATTGATGAGGTCGGGATCCTCCTCCCCCTCGAACGGGAACGGGCCGGTTCCCAGCATGCCGTTCTCGCTTTGCAGCTGCACGCTCATGCCGGGCGGAATGTAGTTGGAAACCAGCGTCGGGATGCCGATGCCGAGATTGACGTAATAGCCGTCACGCAGCTCTTGCGCCGCGCGTTCGGCCATCTGGTCGCGGGTCCAGGCCATGCTGCTCCTCCTCAGGCGCGCTTGCGTACGGTGCGCTGCTCGATGCGCTTCTGCGCATTGGGCACGTGTACGATGCGCTGCACGAAAATGCCGGGCGTGATGATGTGGTCGGGATCGAACTTGCCGGGCTCGACCAGATGCTCGACCTCGGCGACCGTGACCTTGCCGGCGCTCGCCATCATCGGATTGAAATTGCGGGCGGTCTTGCGATAGATCAGATTGCCTTCGGTATCGCCCTTCCAGGCGTGCACGATCGACAGATCGGCGACCAGGCCGCGCTCCATCACGTATTTCTCGCCGTCGAACTCGCGTTCGTCCTTGCCGTCCGCGATCACCGTGCCGACGCCGGTCTTGGTGTAGAAAGCCGGGATGCCGGCGCCGCCGGCGCGGATGCGCTCCGCGAGCGTCCCCTGCGGATTGAACTCGATCTCGAGCTCCCCGCCGAGAAATTGCTGGGCGAAGGTCTTGTTCTCTCCCACATAGGACGAGATCATCTTCTTGATCTGCTTGGTATCGAGCAGCACGCCCAGCCCGAGCCCGTCGACGCCCGCATTGTTGGAGACGACGGTCAGGTTCTTGACGCCGGAATCGCGGATCGCGAGGATCAGCACCTCCGGAATGCCGCAGAGCCCGAAGCCCCCGGCCATGATCATCATGCCGTCCTTCAATAGCCCCGCGAGCGCCGCCTTCGCGTCCGGATAGACCTTGTTCACCAGTCCTTCTCCCCCTGTTCAACCCCGGCGCGCGCCACCATGGCATAATTCGACGGGTCCGGCGAGCGTCCCTTGCCTATCGGTGAGGCGGTTCTCGAGAACGCTCAGATATGGTGCAAGTTAGTCCAGCCCAGCCCGGAAAAGGCAGGCAGATTGCTCAAGTCTTGCGCAAAATTCACTCACATGACGGTCAGTCGGCCCATGCGGTACGCCGCTGGGGATAGGGGGCGGCTGCGATCTCGGCGATCATCTTCTTGACGATGGCCTTGCCGAAAGCATTGAAGTCCTCCGCCACCATCACGAAAGCGCCGGGACCGCCGATGACGTTGTCCCGGTAATATTTCTCGAGGCCGCCCGGCGGATTGGTGTGCTCGGCATTGAACAAGACCTGGCTGTCGCTCAGGATCACCAAGCCGTTGATGATGATCCCCTTGGCGACCGTCTCGTCGCGGGCCGCCCCGAGGTCCCGGCCCGCATTGTTGGTACCGTCGCCGGACACGTCGATGATCAGGCGCGGCGCGCGCAGCGGCGAGCGTGCGAGCTGGGCTGTGGCGAACTCGATGCCGCCGCTGATCGAGGTGCGGTCGGCGAAGGAGCGCGGCGCCTCGACGATCTGATCGCCGAAGCGGCGCGCCGAATTCGGCGCCGTCGATGACCGCCCAGTCGATCACCAGCTTCTGCGCCCCGAAGCCCGACCATTCCACGAAATTGAGGCCGATCTTCTGATGCGGGCCGGACCGGATCGCCTCGAGCACGCCGCGGTTGGAGACCGCGGCCGCGTAGCCGTCCCGCTGCAGCATGAACTTGGCCTGATCGATGCTGCGCGAGACGTCGACCGCGAGCACCAGCAGCAGGTCGACGTCGTCATCGGCGTGCGCCCGGGAAATCTGGGCCGGGATCAGGGTGGCGAGCACCAGCAGGCAGCGGAGAGACCGCATCATGGCCGCACTTTCGATCATATCGCGGACGCTGCGAGCGGCGGCGAAGGGGTCGATCGGGGCAGACTAGAGCATTTTTCAGCACAAGTGGAATCCGGTTTTCCACCCGGCAATGCGACAATGCAAAGTAGCCATGCGCTCGAAGGAGCACGCCGAGCTTTCCCCCGATGGATCGAATTTGGCGCCTGGCGCCCACCCCGGGGACGTCCTTCCGGCTCGCGGGACGCCAGCATGGACCGCCCGGAAGCAGACGTTGCGAAGGCGGCAGGAGGGTGGAAAGGCGACCTCCGTTTCGCTAAGCTCGCACGTCCCCCAATAGATCGAAATCTTGGACCCCCCATGCTTGGCTCGGCGCGCTTGCAGACGCTTGTTTGGACGGCCGACAAGGCTCGCGCCAAGGCTTTCTACAGCGGGGTTCTGGACCTGCCTTTCCAGGGCGAGTCCTTCGGTGCGCTTCTCTATAAGGTCGGTAATGGAGAGTTACGGGTCTCACCGGTACCGTCAACCAGACCTTCTGAGCATACGGTGCTGGGTTTCGCGGTCGACAATCTCGGTGAGGTCGCCGATGAGCTCGGTCGACGTGGGCTCTACGTGGAACGTATTGCGGGTTTTCAGCACGACCAACGGGGCGTGTGGACTGCGCCGGATGGCACCAAGGTGCTATGGTTTCGAGACCCCGACGGGAATTTGCTGTCGGTCGTCCAGTACGCCTGATGCCGGGGCTGGACGGAGCGCGGTCTCAGGCTTTTGACCATTAGCGTCGCTCTTCCGCCACCACGGGGCTCGGCGGGAAGGCCACCTCGATCAGCGTGCCGGCATGAGGGGCGCTCTTGATGCTGAAAGTCGCCCGGTTGGCTTCGGCCAGCGCCTTGGCGAGCGGCAGGCCGACACTGCCGCCGGCCATGCCGGTGCCGGCCAAGCCGGTCCCGGCAGCGCCATTGCGCGTCGTGCCGGTGCGCACGGTGGCGGCGGCCGGCCGGAACGGCTCGAGCGCAAGGGCGATCTCCCGCTCGCTCAGGCCGATGCCGCTGTCGCGCACCCGCAACACCACCTCCCCGAGGTCGGTGAGCGTCGTCGATACGATCACCTGCCCGCCGGCGCCGGTGAGCTTGACCGAGCTGTCGATCAGGTTGAGCACGATCTGCCGCAGCGCGCGCGCGTCGGCCTGCACCGGCGGCAGCTTGGGCGACAGCGAGGTCCGAATGATGATGCGCTCGCGGTTGGCCTGCGGCGCCAAGAGCGCGACGCATTGCTGCGTGAGCGGATTGAGCGCGACCTGCGCAAAGTCGAGATCGAGCCTGCCGGCCTCGATCTTGGACAGATCGAGCAGGTCGTTGACCAGCGCCAGCAGATGCTGGCCGGAGCCGAGGATGTCGAGCAAATATTGCCGGTAGCGCTCGTTGCCCACCGGCCCGAATTTCTCCTGCGCCATCACCTCGGCAAAGCCGATGATGGTGCTGAGCGGGGTCCTGATCTCGTGGCTGATCTTGGCCATGAAGTCGGACCTGGCGGCGGCTGCCTTCTCGGCCTGGCGCTTGGCGGCGGAAAGCTCGTCGGCGGCCTTGCTCTCGCCGGGCGGGCGCGGGCCGGGCGCGGCGGTGTCGAGGAGCGGGGCCGATCGATCCAGCGGTTGCTCTGACGGTCTTTCTGCGGGCTGCTCTCGAGGCGCTTCGGCCAGCGGGCGCAGGCCATCGTCCTCCGGCGCGGGCGGCCCGGCGGCCGCGGCAGTCAAGCGCTCGTGCAGCTTGCGCGTGAGCTCGTGAAAGGCGCTGCGCTCGAGCGGGCTCAAGGCCGGCACGACCGGCTGGCTCGACGGCCGCAGCGCCACCACGTTCTCGACCACCGGCATCGCCGCGCCGACGGTTGCGGCCGGGCGGGCGGCGTCTCGGCAAACTCCGAAGCCCCGGTAGCCGCGAAAGCTGCGCTCGCGGTCGAATACCGGGAGCCCGGAAAGCTCCACCATCAGACGGCGCGCGTCATCGCCTCGCGCGTCAGCGCCCAGCGCGTCAGCGCCGGGCGCCCCACCGCTCACCGGCCAGGCGATGCAGAGCCCGCTCCAGGTGTCGCGGGTCGCCAATGCGAGCGCGATCTGGCCCTGCGGATCGATCGTTAGCGCGGCCGCCAGCTCCGGCCACGGCCGGCCGAGCACCGCAGCGGTCGCGGGCCCCATCAAGGCCACGAATTCGTCCGAGGCCGTAAACCGGTGCTCGGCATCCATCTGCCAGACGAACCGCAGGGGTGCGCGCCGCCCGCTCGCCGGCGCTGCGGGCACAATGTCCGCAATCGCCGCGGCGGGCGGGGCGGGGACGGCTGGCGGTGGGGCGCTGAAGATGGCGAGCAGGATCGTGGCCGCTTCGGCGTCGACGCGCTCGATCGTGAGCGCCCCGGCGGGGACCGCGCCGGTCGCGGCGCCGCTCTGGCGCGCATCGGCATCGAGCACGGCGCCGAGTGCCGCGAGCGATGTAGCGCCGCCGAGCCGCGTTTGCGCCGCCGGGGAGGCGTGAATGAGATTGCCCTCGGACGAGAAGGCGGCGATCGGCGCGCTGCACTGTGCCAGCAGGCGACGCACGCGCTCGCCGAGCGGCAAATCGTCGCCGGCGCGCTCGGTCGCGGCCACCAGTATGGCGCGCGTGCGGTCAGGAAGCGTGATGCACGAGCAGGCGCAGGTGAGGGCGCCTTCGGCGCCTGCGCCCAGCCCGCCCAGCCGCTCGAACCGCGTGGCCCCGTCCGGCCGCAAGGTTGCGGCCAGCCGCGCGACCTGTACGGCGGCAGGCCCGCGCGATCCAAAGCTGCCGGCCCGGATGGCCGCCGATGTCGGCGCGTCGAAGATCGCGGCGCCGGTGGGATTGGCCCACAACAGCCGGGTCGCATCGATCGACCATAGCCATGCCGGCAATGCGCTCATCGCCGTGGAGGCGAGGCGCGGATGGCTCAGCCAAACCAGGTTGCCTGCAGGCTCGCTCATCAGGACCGCAATCGTCATGCCCCAAGCCGGGCGCTTGATCTGGATTCCCATTAATCCGACGCGGCAGCCGGCGTCCACGGCGCCCCCGCGGTTCGGCTCGGAAAACACTGGAAAACTTCGGCCTCGGAGCAGGGCTCGAATCCGCAGATTCATCGATCGCGGGCCGCCACGGCGGTTACAGACCCGGTGTGGCGGTGATAGCCTGCCGGTCACAAATTGGGTCTGTCGGCGCCGGCGGCTGGAACAATCGGGCACGAATCGAGCGATAGCAGGAGAGAACCATGGCACCAAACCGAGCCGAGCAGTTTCAAATTCCGCCCGAGATGCGGGCGCTTGCCGAGAAGAGCGTCGAGCAGGCCAAGCAGGCCATCGAAGGCTTCATCACCGCGGCGCACCGCACCGTCAGCGTGCTCGAAGGGCAAGCCGAGACCGCGCGCAAGGGGGCCAAGGATGTGAGCGGCAAGGCCATGGAATTCGCCCAGCACAATATGACGAGCTCGTTCGATCTCGCCCAGAAGCTGGTGCGCGCCAAGGACGTCCAGGAGGTGCTGGAGCTGCAGGCTGCCTACATCAAGAGCCAGATGCAGGTGCTGGCCGAGCAGGCCAAGGAGCTCGGGCAGAGCGCCGGTAAGATGGCCACGGATCCGTTGAAATCCCAGAACTAGACTTTGATTGCGCTAGATTCCGTAGTTAGGTCAGGCACTTAGGGCAGGCCCCGGCCGCGCGGTCGCGGGCCGGAGGGAACTGTGACGGAATTGTGCATCGCAATAATTCATGTTGCGCCGCACTAACAATTATGCCATATTGTCTCCATCAAGCGGCCGCGGCGCTTCTGGGTCGGAAGCGCGCCCTTAAGGCCATTGTCAAAATCTGGCACGGATCGGCTTCGGGTGGCGGATCCGGGAGATGCCGTTTCGCCGCCCCCACCGCAAGGGATGAAGGCCATGGAAGACGTCACCACAACCAAGACGATTTCATCGAGCAAGCCGACGAGCGGGTTCAGCGGGTCGGCGTTCGAGTTCCCGAAATTCGGAATGCCCAACTTCGAGATGCCGAAAATGGAAGTGCCCGCCGCCTTCCGCGAGTTCGCCGAGAAGGGCGTTTCGCAGGCGAAGGAGCACTACGAGAAGATGAAGACCGCCGCCGAAGAGGCCACCGGCCTGATGGAAGGCACCTACGCCACCGCCAGCAAGGGCGCCTCCGAATACGGCTCCAAGGTGATCGAGGCGGCGCGGATCAACACCAATGCGGCGTTCGATTTCGCCACCGAGCTGATGGGCGCGAAGTCGTTCTCGGATTTCGTCGAGCTCTCGACCGCCCATACCCGCAAGCAGTTCGAGACCTTGACCGCCCAGAGCAAGGAGCTCGCGGCGCTCGCCCAGAAGGTGACGACCGAGACGGTCGAGCCGGTCAAGGAAAGCGTCACCAAGGCGTTCAAGAAGGTCGGCTGATCCAGATCGTGGATCCGCGGCCGTTTGCGCCGCGGACGCCGCTTGACGCGTACTCTGTTGACCAGAGCCCGGGCTCGCTTGCCCGGGCTTTGTCGTGCGGGGCGGACGATCCTGCCCGGGGGGGCCCGCCGGCCCGCTCATGATGAACGCGGCCTCCCGGCCGAGCAACCAATTCCTGGACGGTGCGCTCTTGCCAAAGCAGGAGCTTTCCCCCTAGGTTCCGGCCGCTCGCCGAGCGCGTTCCGAAAGCCCGTGCAGCTGTAGCTCAGTTGGTTAGAGCGCCTGACTGTGGATCAGGAGGTCGGTGGTTCGAATCCCCCCAGCTGTACCACATAACATGTTGAATATGTTGATATTTTTGCGATCGCCATTCTCGCGGTGTTCCCCATTTCTTGTCGGGGATGCACCAGGGAAGCACGGCGACCGGATTGGCGTCCGCACACTGATCGCCATCCGAGCGCCGCACGGTAGACCATCAACCGGACCGGAGGCAACTTCCCGAGCCGCTTCCGGCAGAATCGCCACCACGCCGCAGCGTCCCATCCCACGGCGAGTTAGCGCGCGGTTAGCCTGTTTTCGTTGTTCCGGCCCACCGCGAAGGCCGACGGTATCGAACAAACAGCATTGGGATCTATCTTAGACTTTACCCGATCGGTAGACGTTCGCCCGTCTGGCTCTGGATCACTGGACCGCCGAGATAGAGCTGTGCCGTAGTCAGTATCGCAGTGACGGCGCGCAGGAAATAAACTGGCAACGGCGCCATCGCCGCGAGACCATCGCCCGGCAACATGACACACATAGATAACGGCGATCAGGGCGCATCGATCACGCCGTGCTCACCCTACCGGAATCGCCGCCGCTAAATCATCTGTTCACCTGCCGGCAAAAGGGCAGGCTCAATCATTTTGTCATCTTCCATAAAGGTGAAGCCAAGAACGCTGGCGCTGGTGAGGCGCTTCTCGATGACGCCGAGGCCCCCTTCCGGGCCGAGTAGCCCTCTTGGAAAAGTTGTTCCGATTGATCTATGCAGCGCGATAAGGTGTGTCAGGATAACCCTTCGCCCCGCCATGGGCCAGCTTCGGCGGGGCTCTTTCTTTGGAAGGCATCTCATGACCGGCGGCGAGCACTTGCGTCCAGAGCGGCTGGCCGAGAGCAAGATGGCAGAGGACAATTGCGGCCTCTCATGACGTTCACTGTTACATTGGTAAATCAACATGGCATTTGGCAAAGCTCAGACTTACGGATCACCGATCCGAAAACGGGCCAACTCGTCGACGATTTCTCGATCAAACAACTTTCGTTTCGCTGCCCTGATGGCGCCGCGCTCCTAACTTATTCCGGTGCTGGCAGCGTTGGGGGAGTCCAAGTATCCGATTGGATACGTCAGTTCCTCAGAGGAGAAACCCGTACTGTAGACCAGACGCTAATCCAGATTCGCGAACATGCCACAAGAGACCTTGGCCCCTTGCTGTTGAAGCTAAAAATCAAGCACATGTTCAACGTCGGCGCGTTCCTTGGAGGAGTTCCCTGGATTGTTCAGATTCGAAACTTTCAGGTATCCCGTGCGGGCGAAGGGCCGGTTGAGCGTGAATTTCAGACTTCCGCAAGGAAAGTGACGGATGGAGCAGGGTTTGTCGTGCCGTGGCCTTGCATTCTGTCTATGGCGGACCTAGCGAAGCTTGTAAAAATATCGGACAAGCGTCCGCGCAAGCCAAGTGAATTTTCCGATTTATTGGGCGAGGTAAATCTAAGAACTGCTCGTTCTTACCGCCAATTGGTAAGTGAGCGCTGTGTGACAACCTATCAGCCACCCAGCGGCGATGGATTGCAAACATACGTACACAATGCCCCCAAACGAGCAAATCCGATTGTTCCTGGCGATCTGCTGTTTGGGATCGATGTGACCGAGATAGCGCGCGCGCTCGCGGCTCGGCCACACGGAGTGCCAATCCCGGAACAAACCTTTCAAGAGACCGTTCTTCCAAAGAATTCGCTGAGAAGAAAATAGAGGATCGTGGGCCGGTCGGGCTTAGCTGGTAGAACTCACGGATGCCGCTTCGCCGCTATCGCAACCACTTGACTAACACGCGTTCGGCAGGATCGCATCGCTCGATGCGCGTTCTATGACCGGCGCCAAGAGATTCGCCGCAGCCGTATATTGCAGAATGTTTAACTCGGTGACGCCGACCGACGCATGGTCTGGCATAGGCATGGCTTGCGGATTGGCACCGGCGTCGTCGATGGCATCGGCATCGGCCGCATAGGCCTCTCGCCCGCCGGCTTGCGGCCAGGGCCCGTCACGGGAAGATAACTCATTGAGCTGCGGCCGCCAACACCGCCATCCTTGCTGCCGGAAACCTACTTGTCCCCGACCACCGCGTAGCCTTGTATCTCGATCTTGGCCTCGGGAGCGGCCAGCGCAGTGATCGTGATGAGAGCGCTGCCCGGGAAATTGTCGCCGAACACCTCCCGGCGGATTTGGGTGAGGCGGTCGCCGTTGCGGACGTCGGTGATGAATACCGTCATCTGCACCAGATCGCCGAGCTTGCCGCCGGCCTTCTTGAGCGTGCGGTCGAGGTTCTTGAAGACCTGCCGGGCCTGACCCTCGAAATCGCCGGCCAGCGATTTGCCCGCATCGTCTACCGTTGCGGTCTGACCGGCGAGCCAGATCGTTCTGCCGCCTTCGGTGATCACGGCCTCCGAGTAGCCGCGCTGTTGCGGACGCTCCCCCTTGAGATAATCCCGTGCCTGTCCCATGGCAGACAATGCGAGCAGTCCCGCCAACGCGGCGATGCCGATCAAAGCGGGCCGGAATGCCATCGTGATCATCTTTGCCCCCTTGGGTGGAGACCCTATCGATTGAGAACCGCGGCTCCGAGCAGGAGCGAGCTTGCGGCATTGATCACCAGGAAGCCCACAATCCAGGCATTCACATGGTGCCCCATCTGGGCGGCACCGCCGGTGACGACCGCGATAGCAACGAACCAAGCCAAGCCGATCAGAACTGCGTTTTTCATCTGCGCCTATCCCCCTGCGAATGGATTCCGAGTTTCTCGCCCCGCGCGGAACGCCCTCGAGTCCCCGCCATTGGAATACGCTTCCGCCCAAAATTCAACTGCGAATAAAAAGCTCCCCGCTCTCACGCGATCTCCAGCACCCGGCCGTGCCCCCCGATAGTGGCCTATCGGGAGCGCACCGGCGAGCGCGGATGAGATTTGCCTGGCACGCGCTCACGGCTTCATCACTTCCTTGATCTTGGCGAGCGTCGCCGGCGAGACCGCGAACATGTCGGCCACCACCTTCTGCATCTCCTCGCCGGTCTTGGGGGTCAGCGGCAGATTGAGGCGCTCGGCCTCGGCGCGGAATTCTGGATCGGCGAGCGTTTTCTGGAACGCAGCCCGCAGCAAGGCGAGCCGCGCGGGCGGCACGTTCGGGGTGGTGAAGAGCGAGCGGCCGATGGCGTCGTTGCTGACCAGGTAGCTGAAAATCTGCCGCACCTCGGGATCGTCGGTGAGCTCCATCACGGTCGGGATGTCCGGCATGTCGGCATCCCGGGTCAAGGCGAACTGGACCACGATGTTCAGCTTCTTCTCGCGCAGATAGGCGGCGTACAGTTGCGAGAGGCCGATATAGGTGCTGGTGCCGCCGTCGGTCTCCTCGCGCTCGACCGCCAGCACATAATCGCGCGCCGACGGATAGCCGGGAATGAGCTTCATCTGCATGCCGAGAAACCGGTTCATGGCGCGCATCCGCGCCGCCGGGATCTCATAGACGCCCGATATCCCGACCGTGCTCGGCCGCTTGCGCAGGTCGTCCACGTTCTTGATCGGCGAGGTGTGCCAGAAGAAGATCACCGAGGTGGTGTCGAGCAGGCGACCGATGGCCTGAAACTTGCGGGCGTCGTATTTGATCTGCGGATTCTCGAACAGCTGCTCCATGGCGAATGACGAGGTGATCATGATGAGCGTGGTGCCGTCCTGCGGCGCCAGATTGTAGGCGTGGTTCGACGCGATGGTGCCGCCGGCACCCGGCATGTTGCGCGGAACGATGGTGGGATTGCCCGGCAGATATTTCCCGAGATAACGGGCGACCAGGCGCGAATAGGTGTCGTAGGCGCCGCCCGGCCCGATCGGGATGATGAGCGAGATGGTCTTGCCGCGATAAAAATCCTCGTCCTCGCCGGCGGCGGCGGCCGGCCAAGCCAGCCCCAGCAGCAGCGCCAGCGACAAGCTCAGCCGGCCGACCGAAAGATTGAATTTACCCATCCTCGGCTCCGTCGCGCATGCATCCCGCCGTGGCGGGCAGGTCCAGGGCGTTTCCGATGGCACGGTAGCAAGCGCCCGATCCGGCACCAATGGGCCAGAGTGAGGGTGCGCCGGCCGGCAGCGTGCGAGCTCCCCGCAAGCGACTGGCCACCCCCGGGTCTTCCGGCAGGATCGTGGTGAAATCACCGCCGCGAGCTGTTAGGCTCGTCCCGGATCGGGGCTTGGCGGTTATCGCCCGGGGCGCCCATTTGCGCCGCGATAATTCGGACTATATTCCGCCCAGGCAGCTGCTTCCGGCGGCTGCGAGGCAATGGAGACGGGAATGCCGTCCGCGCGCGATTGGAAGGTGCCGGCCGCCGTTCGGCCCAAGCCGCAGGACTATGCCTACGACCTCGACCAGGCGCTGGCGGCGGTGGTTGGGGTGCGCTCGATCATCCCGGGCGATGCGTTCAGCGCCGAGACGCTCGGCACCGAGCGGGCCGGCAACGGCGTCCTGATCCGCAAGGACGGCCTGGTCCTCACCATCGGCTACCTCATCACCGAGGCCGAGACCATCTGGCTCACCTTGAGCGATGGCCGCGCGGTTCCCGGGCATGCGCTCGGTTTCGACCAGGAGACCGGCTTCGGCCTGGTGCAGGCGCTCGCCAGGCTCGATCTTCCGGGGCTGGCGTTCGGCCAATCCGCCGGGGCGGCGATCGGCGAGCCGGTCGTGGTGGGCGGTGCCGGCGGCCGCGATCATTCGGTGGCCGCCCACATCGCGGCCCGCCAGGAGTTCGCGGGCTACTGGGAATACGTGCTCGACGAGGCGATCTTCACCGCGCCCGCCCATCCCAACTGGGGCGGCACCGCGGTCATCGGTCCCAAGGGCGACCTCATCGGGATCGGCTCGCTGCATCTCGACCAGCCGCGCGAGAGCGGCGAGACCGAGCATCTCAACATGATCGTGCCGATCGATCTCTTGAAGCCGATCTTCGACGACCTGCTGACGCTCGGCCAGCGCAACCACCCGCCACGGCCCTGGCTCGGCCTTTATGCCCACGAGGTCGACAACCGGGTGGTGGTGGTCGGGCTCTCCAGCCGGGGGCCCGCCAAGCGCTCCAACCTGCGCACCGGCGATGTGGTGCTCGCGGTCGGCGGCAAGGAGGTCAACGATCGGGCCGGGCTGTTCCGCCGCATCTGGTCGCTCGGGGATGCCGGCGTCGAGGTGCCGATGACGATCTATCGCGACGGGCAGGAGATGCACCTGCGGGTCGCGTCCGCCGACCGGCGCCGATTCCTGAAGTCGCCGCGCCTGCATTAAGCTATATAGAAATTCGAAAACGGGAGGAAACCATGGCTGTCGCGCAACGCATCGCAAGAGTGAATTCGGGCGACGTATCGCTGTTCTATCGGGTATTCGGCTCGCCCGGCAAAACCCCGCTGGTGATCCTGCACGGGTCGAACTATTACGATTCCTACGACTGGATCAACGTCGCCACCCAGCTCGCGGCCGACCGTGAGGTGGTGACCCCGGAGCGGCGCGGCTGGGGCGAGTCGACCTGGAGCCCGAGCAAGAACTACACACGCGATGCCCTGACCGACGACCTCCGGGCCGTGATCGGCGAGATGAAATGGACCGAGAAGCCGATCATCGCGGGCCATTCGGGCGCCGGCCCGACCGTCATTGCGTTCGCGGTCAACTACGCCAACGAGCTCTCCAAGCTGGTGCTGGTCGACAGCCAGATGAACCGCGACGAGGACGCGGTCGCGGGCCCGACCGTGGGCAATCCGCCGCTGGTGTTCCCGACGATCGAAGCCGGGATGGCGCAGTTCGCCAAGCTCAACAATCCGCCGCGGGTGGCGCACGACCGCGACCGCATGCTGCACGCGCTGATCAAGGTGGAGAACGGCTTCATGCTCAAGCGCGATCCCGACAACGGCAACAAGAAGCCGATCGGCGTCGCCGAGAAGCCGCCGAAATTCCCGCTGCGCGAGATGTGGGCTGAGCTCGGCATGGTCAAGACCCCGACCCTGCTGATCCGGGGGCTGCGCTCGGACCGCTTCCCGCCCGAGACCGTCGCCCGCTTCACCAAGGAATATCCGCATATCCCGCAGAACACCGTCGATTCCCAGCACGACATCCCGGGCCAGGCGCCGGACGCGTTCGTGGAGCACATGCGCAAGTTCATCTGAGGCGCACTTGAACCTCCCCCTGAAAGGGGGAGGTCGACCCGCGAAGCGGGTCGGGTGGGGGTCCCGCTACAAGCACCGAGCCCGCCGGAAAGCGGGACCCCCACCCGGCGCCTTCGGCGCCACCCTCCCCCTTGCAGGGGGAGGGAATCACGTGGCCGCCGTGTCGGCCGGGGTGCCGAGGTCGACCAGCACCTGGCCGTCCTTCACCTGCGTCTTGTAGGTCTTGAGGTTGATGAAGCAGGGCGCCTGCACCGCCTTGCCGCTCGGCACGTGGAACGCGCCGAAATGGAAGCTGCACTCGATCGTATCGCCTTCCAGCGTGCCGTCGGCCAGATCGGCGAGCCCATGGGTGCAGCGGGCCTCGGTGGCGTAGAACGTGCCCTCGATATTGTAGATTGCCACCAGCTCGTCGCCGACCTCGCGGCTGATGACGCCGTTGACCGGGACGTCGGCGGCGGCGCAGACCGGAACTGGATTTTCTGCCATGATGGTCGGTGAGCTTGCTGATTGCGCGGGAGCGATGGCTGTGCTTTAGCGACCTGCCGGAAAAGTGCAAGGGGGCCGGCGCGTGCGCGCCCGGGAGTTTCCAGAAATGTCCGTCCGCTCCTACATCATCGACGATCGCGCGCGAAAGACCTTCCTGTTGGACCGCGAGGTCCTGGTCTCGGAAGACATCCTGCGCCAGGAGATGGCGAGCATCTTCGCGCGCTGCTGGATCTACGTGGGGCATGCCTCCGAGCTGGCGCAGCCCGGCGACTTCCGCTCTCGCAAGGTCGCCGGCCGCCCGGTGATCTTCTGCCGCGACCAGGCCGGCGCGTTCCACTGCCTCTTCAACACCTGCCGGCACCGCGGCGCCATCGTGTGCACCCAGCGCGAGGGCAATGCGCGCCGCTTCATGTGCATCTATCACGGCTGGACCTACGGCAATGACGGGGCGCTGCTGCGGGTGCCCGGCGACGATGCCTATGCGGAAGGCTTCGACAGGTCGGCGCATGGGTTGCGCCGGCCGGCCCGCTTCGAGGACTATCGCGGTTTCTGGTTCATGTGCCTCGATCCGCAGGCGATGCCGCTGCATGACTATCTGGCGGACGCCAAGGACTACATCGATCTCGTCATCGACCAGTCGCCGTCCGGGCAGATGCAGATCATCGCGGGGGTGCAGGAATACGATGTCGCCGCCAACTGGAAGCTGATGGTGGAGAACAGCGTCGACGACTATCACCTGCCCTCGACCCATTCGACCTGGCTCAACTTCATGGCCAATTCGGGTGTCAAGATCGAGCCGCCGCCCAAGCAGGCGGGCCTCGTGCTGCCAACCAAAGGCCTCGCGGTCGAGCTCGGCAACGGCCATTTCACCACCGACAACATCAATTTCCGCGGCCGGCCGGTCGCCAAATGGATTCCGCTCTACGGCGAGGCCGCCAAGGCCGAGATCGACGACATCCGCAGCGAGCTGGTGCGCCGGCTGGGGCCGGAGCGCGCCACGCGGGTGGCCGACACCAACCGCAATCTGGTGATCTTTCCGAACCTGGTGATCAACGACGGCTCCTCCGTCACGGTGCGCACCTTCTATCCGGAGGGGGTGGGCAAGATGCACGTCACCGCCTGGGCGCTCGGCCCGGTCGAGGAGAGCGAGAACGCGCGCGCCCGCCGGCTCGACGCGTTCCTGACGTTCTACGGCCCGGGCGGCTTTGCGACCCCCGACGACGTCGAGGCGCTCGAGCTGGTGCAGCAGGGGCTGGCCAACTGGAGCGAGGACCGCTGGTCGGAAATGTCGCGCGGCATGGGCAAGGAAGGCGAGCAGCTCAACAGCGACGAGCATCATCTGCGCATCTTCTGGCGCCGCTGGAACGAGCTGATGGGAGCGCCGGCATGACCGCGCCGGTTACGGCAGGCAATCCGGTCACCCGCGCGCAGGTGGAGGATTTCCTCTATCACGAGGCGGCGCTGCTCGACGAATGGCGGCTCGACGCCTGGCAGGAGCTGCTGACCGACGACGCCTGCTACTACGTGCCCTCCAACGACCAGCCCGAAAGCGATCACCGCCGCGCGCTGTTCCTGATCGCCGACGACCGCGAGCGCATCCGCCAGCGCATCATCCGGGTGCAGGATCCCAACTGCCACGCCGAATATCCGAAGTCCCGCACCCGCCGCATGATCGGCAATGTCCGCATTCTCGGCGTCGAGGGCGACCTGATCAGCGTGGCGGCGAACTTCGTCTGCTACCGCTTCCGCCGCTACGAGCGCGTGCGCGAATATGTCGGCGCCTACCACTACCTGCTGCGCCGCGCGGGCGACAGCTTCCGCATCAAGGAGCGCCGCGTGCTGATCGACGCCCATGAGCTCGGCGGCCTCGGCTCGGTGAGCTTCATCTTGTGAATTCCGCGCCCGGAGCGTCCTGGTCGGGTCTGGTCCGGCCGGGACGATCGAGAAGTTGCGCCCCAACAATCCAAAAAAGGAAACCCCCATGACCAAGCTCGAGTATTTGCTGGAAGAGATCGTGACGGCCAACCGGATCCTGGCGCGCGAAGGCGTGGTGGATTCGTTCGGGCATGTCAGCGCGCGCCATCCGGACAATCCCCGGCGCTTTCTCCTGTCGCGGGCGCGCGCGCCGGACTGCATCGAGGCCGGCGACATCATGGAGTTCACGCTCGAGGGCGAGGCCGTCAATGCGGGCGGGCGCGCGCCCTATCTCGAGCGCTTCATTCACGGCGGCATCTACGAGGCGCGGCCGGACGTGCACGCGGTCGTGCACAATCACAGCCCGAGCGTCATTCCGTTCGGGGTGACCGGCGCCAAGCTCAAGCCGCTCCTGCACATGTGCGCCAATATCGGCCATGAGGTGCCGATCTGGGATTCCCACGACCAGTTCGGCGACACCGCGCTCCTGGTCGACAGCGTGGAGATGGGCCGCGATCTCGCGCGCGCCATGGGGGCGGGCCGCACCGTGCTGATGCGCGGCCACGGGGCCACCATACTGGGGCCCACGGTCCGGCAGGCGGTGTTCATCTCGGTCTATCTGGAGCTCAACGCCAAGCTGCAGATGCAGGCCATGGGGATGGGCGACATCAAGTTCCTGACCCCCGGCGAGGTCGACAAGATCATGGCCCGCACCGGTCCCTACAGCATCAACCGGGCCTGGGAGAACTGGTGCCGGCGGGCCGACCGTCCGGTCATGGAGGAGGGCTGAGGCGCGACCTCGGGCCGTTTTCACCGCTCAGCGACATTTTCGCGCGACCGCGGTTCGTGTCTCGAGCGGGCTTGATATGCTATAGGGTGCCGCGACCCGGTGGTTGCAGGCCGGCGCCCGGAGCATCGACCCGAGCGCGAGAACCAAGACCGCGACATCGCCGGGCGGGGGAGCAAGTAGCATCATGGCCGTGATCTCCACGCCATCGAGACGTGCGAGCGCGCCGGAGGCGGCCCCCAAGGCCATTCTGGTGGTCGAAGACATCGTCAAGCGGTTCGAGACGCCAGACGGCATCCTCACCGCGGTCGATCACGTCTCCTTCACGGTGGCGCCCGGCGAGTTCGTCTCGGTGATCGGGCCCTCCGGCTGCGGCAAGTCGACCTTGTTCAACGTGATCGGCGGCCTGATCGACGGTTACGAGGGCAGCATCACTGTCGCAGGCGAGCGCCTGTCGGGGCCGCACGCGGCGATCGGAATGATCTTCCAGGAGGAATCCACTTTTCCGTGGCGGACCGTGATCGACAACGTGGCGTTCCCGCTGGAGCTTGCCGGATTGCCCAAGGCGGAGCGTTACGAGCGGGCCCGGCATTTCGTCGCGCTGGTCGGGCTCGCCGGCTTCGAGCGGCGCTATCCGGCCGAGCTCTCGGGCGGCATGCGGCAGCGGGTCTCGATGGCGCGCACGCTCGCGGCGAGCCCGAAGATCATGCTCATGGACGAGCCGTTCGCGGCGCTCGACGAGCAGACGCGGCTGCTGCTCGGCGACAAGGTGCTGCAGATCCAGCAGGAGCTCGCGCAGACCACCTTGCTCATCACCCACAACATCACCGAGGCGGTGCAGCTGTCCGACCGTGTCCTGGTCATGACCTACCGGCCCGGCAAGCTGAAGCGGGCGGTGGAGATCGACCTGCCGCGCCCGCGCACCTCCGAGATCGTCTCGAGCGAAGCCTTCGGGCGCTATGTGGCGCAGATCTGGGGCGATCTGCGCGAGGAGGCGAGCCGCGGCATGCATGACGACGAGCGGCTCAAGCTGGCGCGGAACGATCAGCCATGAGCGCCGCGGCGCTGGCCAGGTCGAGACTGCTGCCGCCTGCGCTGGGCATCGGATCGCTGGCGGTCGTGATCGCCCTGGTCGAGGTGTTGATCCGGCTCGGCCTGATCAATCGCTTCATCGTGCCGATGCCGTCCGAGATCTTCCTCGCCTTCCCGCGCATCGTGCTCGAGGAGAACGTGCTGTCGCGCTTCATGCTGACGATCTCCGAGGCGTTGTCGGCCAGCATCCTGGTCGCGGTGTTCGGCATCGCCGGCGGCGTGCTGCTGCACCGGTTCAAGCTGCTGCGGCTGGCGACCGAGACCTGGGTGGCCGCGATCGCGGCGGCGCCGCTGGTGCTGATCTATCCGCTCTATCTGGTGATCTTCGGCCGGAGCGCCACCACCATCGTGATGATGGGCTTCACCGCCGGGCTCGCTCCGACCGTGCTCAAGACGCTCGAGGGCCTGTCCGGCACCAGGCGCGTGCTCATCAATGTCGGCCGCAGCTTCAATCTCACGCCCGCGCAGCAGTTCTGGAAGATCCTGTTTCCTTCTGCGCTGCCCACCATCTTCGTGGGCATACGGCTCGGCCTGATCTTCGCCCTGATCAATATCGTGGGGGTCGAGTTCCTGATCAATTTCGGCGGGCTGGGGCAGCTTATCAACGAGCTGTCGGAGCGTTACGATCTCGCCGGCACCTACGCGGCGATCTGCTTCGTGGTGCTGGTCAGCATTTGCGTCTTCGTCCTGATGGAAAGGCTGGAGCGATGGCTGAGGCCGGGCACTTGACCGCGACGGTGGGCGGGGAGCACCGTGGATTCCTGCGTCCGGTCACGGCGCTGCGCATCGGCATCATCGTCGCGGTGCTGGCGTCATGGGAGCTGGTCGCCGCCTCGGGGCTGCTCTATCGCGACGTGGTGCCCTCGCTCCTGGCGATCGCGCGGGCGCTTTATGTGACCTTGAGCGATCCGACCTTCTACTTCCACCTCGCCACCACCGGCTACGAGATCGGCATCGCGCTTCTGATCGGGGGCCTGAGCGGGCTCGCGGTCGGCATCGCGCTCGGGGCCAGCAAGCTGATGGCGCGGGCCTACGAGGCCTATCTCTACTATCTGGGACCCACACCGAAGATCATCTTCTTCCCGGTCATGATCATGTGGTTCGGGGTAGGCGCCGGCTCGAAAATCGCGATGGGGGCGGTCTCCTGCTTTTTTCCGATCGCGCTCAATGTTGCGGCCGGCATGCGCGAGATCGACCCGGTGCTGATCCGGGTGGGCAACAGCTTTCGCGCCAATACCTGGCAGATGGTGACCAAGATCTACCTGCCGGCCATGCGCTACCCGGTCATCAACGGGCTGCGCATCGGGCTCGGCGTCGCCCTGATCGGCACGCTCCTGGCGGAGACCAAGCTGTCGAACCGCGGCATCGGCTTTCTGGTGATCCAGGCCTACAGCCTGTTCAACATGCCGCAGATGTACTCCCTGTTGATCGTGCTGTTCGTGATCTCGATCGGCGCCAATGCGCTGATCGGCCGGCTCGGCGGCCTCGACAGGATCAAGCCGTCGTAAGCCTTCTCCGGCCCCAAGCTCGAACCCGTTTCACGTGCAAAATAAAATCCAGAAGAGGTCAAGCATGTCCGTTGCGACACCGATCAAGGCGCCGGCCCTCACGCTGCCGTCGCATCGCGATCCCTATTATGCCGGCGCCTGGCAGAAGCCCAAGGGGCGCTATGTCGAGGTGACGAGCCCGGGTACCGGCGAGTCGCTGGGCCAGGTGACGGAAGGCAATGCGGCCGATGCGGAAGCCGCCATCGCGGCCGCCAAATCGGCGTTTCGCGATTGGCGCCGGGTGGCGCCGTTCGAGCGCGCGAAAATGCTGCGCGCCATCGCCCAGGTGCTGCGCCAGAACGGCGAGGAGCTGGCGATGATCGATGCCGCCGATTGCGGCAATCCCTACAGCGAGATGGTGCGCGACGCCCAGATGGGCGCGGCCCAGCTCGATTTCTATGCAGGCCTCGTCACCGAGATGAAGGGCGCCTCGATCCCGATGGGCCCTGACGTGGTGAACTTCTCGGTGCGCGAGCCCTATGGCGTGGTCGGCCGCATCATCCCGTTCAACCATCCGTTCATGTTCGCGGCCGGCAAGTCGGGGGCGCCGCTCGCCGCCGGCAACACGGTCGTGCTCAAGCCGCCCGAGCAGGCGCCGCTGTCGGCGCTGCGGCTGGCGGAGCTGATCGACGGCATCCTGCCGCCCGGGGTGTGGAACGTGGTGCCGGGCGGCAAGGAGGTCGGGCAGGTGCTTGCCAGCCATCCCGACGTCGCTTCGGTTGCGCTCATCGGCAGCGTGCCGACCGGGCGCGCCGTCATGAAGGCGGCAGCCGATACCCTCAAGCCGGTCCTGCTCGAGCTCGGCGGCAAGAACGCGCTCATCGCCTATCCGGACGCCGATCTCGAGGGCGTCGCGGCGGCGGTGGTCGACGGCATGAATTTCACCTGGTGCGGACAGAGCTGCGGCTCGACCAGCCGCGCCTTCGTGCACGCCGATATCTACGAGGCCGTCTTGGTGCGCGCGCAGAGATCGATCAAGCGCTACCGGCCCGGCGTCCCGACCGACCCCGCCACCACCATGGGGGCGATCATCAGCCAGGTGCAGCATGACCGCATCATGGGCTTCATCGAGGCCGGCAAGCAGGAGGGCGCGCGGCTGGTGTGCGGCGGCGGCCGTCCGAGCGATCCCAAGCTCGCCCGCGGCCTGTTCATCGAGCCCACCATCTTCGCCGACGTGACCATGGACATGCGCATCGGCCGGGAAGAGATTTTCGGGCCGGTGCTCTCGGTATTCAAATGGAGCGACGAGGCCGACATGCTGGCGCGGGTCAACCAGGTCGAGTACGGGCTCACCTGCTCGATCTGGACCAACGATCTCGTGACCGCGCATCGCACGGCGGGGGCGGTCGAGGCCGGCTATGTCTGGATCAACGACGTCTCCAAGCATTTCCTCGGCGCGCCGTTCGGCGGCTACAAGCAATCCGGCATCGGGCGCGAGGAATGCATCGAGGAATTGCTCGGCTTCACCCGCGAGAAGAACATCCACCTCAACCTGCGCCGCCGCAGCGGCGGGCATTGAGGTTGCCTCGGCGGCCCTACACCTTCGCGGTGGCACGCACCTCGGGCGGGAACAGATCCTCGGCCGTCATCAGCCGGTGCGTCACGCCCTGCTGATGGGCATAGCGGCAGAACGCCTCGATGGTCGGACGGCTGGCCTCGACCCCGTACGGATAGGGATCGGGTCCGTAAGTCTCGTAGATCTCGTCGGCGATCGCGGCCGCCCATGGCAGCGGCACGCGCGCCAGAGTGAAGTCGCGCAGCCGCTCGAAGCAGCGGCGTTTGGATTCCTCGAACGCCTTGAACAAATTCATGGCGACCCAGGGATACTGCTCGAGCACGGCCCGGCGTACCGTGATCAGGTGCATGATCGGAAACACGCCGGTCTTGCGAAACAGCCGCTCCTCCTCGGCGCGGTATTCGGGAAACAGCCGCACGATCCGCCCGCCGGAGCGCGCAAAGGCGAGCGGCGCGCGCGCCGTGATCGCGGCATCGATCTCGCCGCTCTCCAGCATGGCGGACAGGCTGGTATCGGGCCGCGCCTGATAGCGGATGCCGGAAGGCAGCTTGAGCTCGACCTTCTCGTTGCGGCCGGCCTCGTCGACGCCCGCCTGCAGCCAATTGATGGCGGTGAGGTCGACCCCATAGTGCTCGGCCAGGAAGCCGCGCACATAGATGCCGGCGGTCTGCGCCCATTCGGGAATCCCGATGGTGCGGCCCTCCAGGTCCTTGGGGGCGCGGATGCCGCGATCGCCGCGCACATAGATCGCCGAATGGCGATGGACTCGCGAGGGAAACACCGGGATCGCGATCATCGGGGCATTACCCTGCGAGGTCAGCGAGGTGTACTTCCCGAACGACAGCTCCGAGACGTCCCATTCCAGGTTGCGGGTGAACCGGAAGGTGATCTCCTCGATCGAGGGAAACACCAGCGGGGTCAGGACGACGCCGTCGATGCCGATCGTCCCGCTGGTCACCTCGCGGACGTGCTCGTAATTGCAGACCGCAAGGGTGAGGTTGAGGCAGGCCGTGCCGCCGTTGACGATAATCTGCGGACTGCGCGATGGCGGCGTGGTCCGGCCGGCGCCATCGGCGCCCTGCTGGTTCTGGACATTCACGTGACGGGGGCTCCTTGAGGTAACCGGGCGCCATTGTTAGGGGCACGGGCGATCGGGCGCAATGATGTCGCAGGGGCGGAATTGTGTGGTTCCTCAAGGCGATTCCGGGAGCTCGCGCACGCTTTGCACCGGTGATTTCCGATCGGAACCCTGATAAAGAACAGCTCTGCGACATAAGAACGGCAGAAGATCGCTTGGGGGGACCCCCTATGACCTCGGCAATCGCGGCGCGACTTGCAGGCTGCGTGGCCACAGGCGCCATTGCGGTGAGCCTGCTGCTGGCTGTGGCTGCCGCGCCGGCGGCGGCGCAAGGGACCAAGCCCTGGCGGCACGGAATCATTGCACCGAAATCCGATGCCGGTTTCCTGCTGATGGCGGCGCGGGGCGGATTTGCCGAGCGCGAAGGTCTCAAGCTTGAGCTGCTCGAGGTGAAGGACGACCAGATCGGGCTCAAGGCGCTCCTGGCCGGCGAGCTCGAGAGCTATGAAGGCGGGGTGCAAGGCACTATCGCGGCGGATGTTCGCGGCGCCGACGTCAAGATCATCGGCTGCCATTGGCCGCTGGTGCCGCACGGCCTGATGGTCAGGTCCGGCATCGGCAGCATCCAGGAGCTCAAGGGCAAAGCCATCGCGGTATCCTCGCCCGGCTCGTTTCCCGACATGTTTGCCCGCGTCGCGCTGGCGCGCTCCAACCTGTCCGCGTCCGATGTGCGCCTGGCGGCGGTCGGTGGCGATCGCGACCGCTACACCGCGCTGGTCGGCGGGGTGGTCGACGCCGCGGTGGTTTCGAACGAGTATCTCCCGCTCCCGACATCGAAGAATTTCAAGTTGCTGCTGTCGGGGAGCGACGCCGGCCCGAATTTCCTGCGGGTCTGCATGTTCTCGACCGGCAAGGTGTTGGCGGCGCGACGCGAGGACGCGGTCCGCTATCTCACCGCTCAGTCCAAGGCCTTGCGCTTCGCGCTGGCGCACCGCGAGGAGACGCTCAAGCTCAGCCGGGAAGCGAGCGACATCAAGGCCGACGATCCGCGCCCGGCCTTCGTGTTCGACGATGCGGTCAAGACCGGCGCGGTCGCGCCCGACCTGCCGATCCCGATGGAGAAGCTCGCCTGGATGCAGGCGCAGTTGCTCGAGCTCGGCCAGATCCCCAAGGCCGGCGATCTCGCCACCATGGTCGATACCGGAATCCGGGCGGAAGCGATGCAGCGCGTCGGCAAATAGGACCCGATGCGCGGAAGTGGCCGCGAGGAAAAAATGGAGCGCGATATGGGCCGGAAGGTCGACGCCCCGCGGTGGGGGTTTGCCGGGATACTCGCGGGCGCGCTGATGATCGCGGTGGCGACGCCATGCGCCTTCGCGCAGGCGCCCAAGACGCAAGACCTCAAAGTCTGGCGCCAGGCGATGATCGCCCCGAAGGCGGATGCCGGCTTCTTCCTGATGGCGGCCCGCCGCGGATTTGCCGAGCAGGAGGGCCTCAAGATCGAGGTCACCGACGTCAAGGACGATCAGGTCGGCATGCGGGCGCTGATCTCCGGCCAGGTGGACAGCTTCGATTCGGCGACCGGCGGTGTCGTCGCGACGGCGCGCGGCGCCGATGTGAAATTCGTGGGCTGCTCCTGGCTGGCGGTTCCTTATGTGGTGCTGGCGCGCTCCGGCATCACCCGGATGGAAGACCTCAAGGGCAAGACCATCGCGGCATCCGCACCCGGGACGCCGCCCGATATCGTGGCCCGCGCTTCGCTCGCGGCCGCCAAGGTGCCGGATCAGGACATCAAGTTCGCCGCGATCGGGGGCGATCGCGATCGCTACAACGCGCTGCTCGGCGGCATCGTCGATGCCGCCGTGGTGGCCAACGAATATACCCCGATGCCTTCCTCCAAGGGCCTCAACCTGCTGGTCGAGGCGCGCCAGGTGCTGCCGCAATGGGTGCGCTTCTGCACACTGATGAACAGCCAGGCGCTCGGGCTGCGGCGCGAGGCGGCGGTGCGGTTCCTGAGCGCGCAGATCAAGGCGTTCCGCTACGCGGTGGCGCATCGCGCCGAGACGATCAAGCTGACCCAGGAGGCGACCGACGCCGCGCCCGACGACCCGCGCCCGGCCTATGTGTTCGACGAAGCCGTCAAGCCGGGCGTGCTCGCGGCGGATTTTCCGCTTCCCACCGCGAGCCTCGAATGGATGCGCGACAAGCTGGTCGAGCTTGGCCAAATCCCGAAGACCGACACGGGAAAGGCGATCGATACGGAGCTGCGGCTGCAGGCCCTGGAACGCATCGGCAAATGAGCGAGGCGGGAATCCAGCTTCCGGCACTCACGGTCGCAACCCGCCCGGCGCGGGCTGCAGGAGCGCCCCATGGGTGAGGTCGACCTGGTCAACGTGTCGAAGCAGTTCATGCTGCGCATCGAAGGCAAGGTGCACACCGTCAAGGCGCTCGATCGCGTCAGCTTCGCGGTTCGCGACGGCGAGATGGTCGCGCTGATCGGCCCGAGCGGTTGCGGCAAGACCACGGCGTTGCGCATCGCCATGGGCCTGGAGACCGCGTCCGGCGGCAAGGTCACGGTGGACGGCCGCGAGGTCAAGGGCTGCGGGCACGACCGCGGCATGGTGTTCCAGTTCGCCGAGCTGCTGCCATGGCTCACCGCCATGCAGAACGTGATGTTCGGCCTCGAGATGAAGGGCATGCGCGGGGCGCGGTTGCGCGCGACCGCCGCGCGCTATCTCGATCTGGTGGGCTTGAGCAATTCGCTCAACCGCCGCCCGCACCAGCTCTCCGGCGGCATGAAGCAGCGGGTGGGGATCGCGCGCGCGCTCGCCATCGACCCGAAGGTGCTGCTCATGGACGAGCCGTTCGGCGCGCTCGACGCGCAGACGCGCGAGACCATGCAGGCCGAGCTCCTCGACATCCACGCCCGCACCGGCAAGACCATCCTGTTCGTCACCCATGATCTCGACGAAGCGGTGCTGATCGCCGACCGGATCGTGGTCTTGAAGGACGGCCGAGTGCAGGAGATCATGACGGTGCCGTTGCCGCGGCCGCGCCCCGATCTGGGCGTGGTGCGCGGCCTGCCCGAATTCGCCGCGACCCGTTACCGCGTGTGGCAGGCCTTGCATCGCTCCGGCGATACGCGGCATTGAGAATCGGCGCAGACAGGAAACCGACGGATGGTCGACGCACTGGATCCACGACCGGTACCGCCCGCCAGCCCGGTGGAGCAGGAAAGCGTGGCGGACGCGCCGCGCGGCCCGGTCCCGAGCTGGCTCATCACCACCGGCTCGGTCGTCCTCGTGCTGCTGGTCTGGCAACTGTGCGGCCCCTTCATCGATCCGCTGTTCGGCACCTATCCGAGTGCCATCGTGGCGGCGTTCTGGAAGCTCGTCGGCTCCGGCAAGCTCGCGGCAGCGCTCCTCGACAGCCTGCGCCCGTTCGCAGCCGGCTACGCGCTCGCCGTCGTGGTCGGGGTGCCGCTCGGGCTCCTCATCGGCCGCTTCCGGGTGCTGGAAGCGGCGATCGGAATTTATGTCACCGCCGGCTTTGCGATGCCGCTGGTGGCGCTGGTTCCGCTCCTGGTGCTGTGGCTGGGGCTCGGCTTCGCGGTCAAGGTCGCAATCATCTTCCTGATGTCGGTGTTCCCGATCTGCATCAATACCTGGCTCGGCGTGGCGGCGGTGCCCAAGACCCTGATCGAGGTCGGCAAGTCGTTCGTGGCGCCCGATCACGTCATCCTGCGCCGCATCATCCTGCCGGCGACCTTGCCCTACATCATGGCCGGGGTGCGGCTCGCGGTCGGCCGCGCCGTGGTTGCGATGGTGATCGCGGAATTCTTCACCTCGATCTCCGGTCTCGGTGCCATCATCCAGATTTCGGCCAACAATTTCGATACCGCGACTACCTTCGTGCCTATCATCATCATCATGCTGCTGGCGGTGTCGCTCAATTTCCTGGTCGGCGCGATCGAGCGCAAGGTAGCGCCGTGGCAGGCGGAGATCGCCGGGCGCGACCAGCAATAGGGGCCACGCCACACGCCCGGATCGCGTGTTGCCGAAATGCCTGCCGAAAAAAGAAAACCGGACCTGTGCGGGTCCGGTTTTAGTTTTGCCGGCGCGGGGCCAGCAATCACCTTCCAGAGGGGAACAGTTGCCGGCACCACGACTGCCTTCTGGGAGAAAAGCAACCGCTTGCCGACAACTACTCTGAGTATGCCGAGGCGCCGGCTTTGTGCAACTTGGAGGCCCGCATGCCAGCCATGCAACGCCCGCACGAGCATGCCGCGGCGTCCGGGCATAGCCGCGAAGGAGGGCGTAAGCGCCCTGATATCCCGCCATCCGCGACTTTGGCAGCGCCGCAAGCCGTGGGTGCCGGCGACAAGCGCGGCATGGCGGGATCAGGGATGGCCAGCGTTGCTCAGAAATGCCAGCGCTGCGCCTTCGCGACCAGGAAGTCGCGAAACACCTGCACGCGCGCGACCGATTTGAGCTCTTCGGGGTAGACGAAGTAGGCGTCGTAGGCGACCTCGTTGTTGTCCCCGAACAGATGCACGAGGCCACCGTTCTCCTCGACCAGATAGTCCGGCAGCATGGCGATGCCGAGGCCCCGCTGGCAGGCCAGCAGCACGCCCAACACGTTGTTGATGGTGAGCCAAGGCAGGCGCGGGTCGCGCTCGGGACGGCCGGTCGTGAGCAGCCAGTTGCCGCTCTGCTGCAGCCAGGGCTGGATGGTGCCGCCCAGGATGATGGTGCGATGCTGATCGAGCTCCTCGACCGAACGCGGCGTGCCGAAGCGCTTGAGGTATTCCGGCGACGCGCAGGCATGGAAATGCAGCGAGAACAGCTTGCGCTGGATCAGATCCGGCTGCGTCGGCAGACGCAGCCGGATGGCGACGTCGGCTTCGCGCATGGCGAGATCGAGCTCGCCGTCGGTGGTGATGAGCGTCACCCGGATATCGGGATAGAGATCGAGGAACTCGCCCAGCCGCGGCGTGAGCCAGTGCACCCCGATGCCCACCGTGGTGGTCACCTTGAGCTCGCCGTTGGGCTTCTCGCGGCTGTCGGTCAGCTTGGTGCGTGCCGCCTCGAGCTTCATGAACACGTCATGGGCGGTGCTTTGCAAAAGCTCGCCCTGCTCGGTGAGGATGAGCCCGCGGGCATGGCGGTGGAACAGCGAGACGCCCAGCTCCTGCTCGAGCGCCGAGACCTGCCGCGACACCGCCGACTGCGACAGGCCGAGCTGCTCGCCCGCATGGGTGAAGCTGCCGGCCTGGGCAGCGGCGTGGAAGACCTTGAGCTTGTCCCAATCCATGTTGGTTCCGTGCGCGACTAGGGTTTCCGGCTCGCATTCTTTCCCGGCCGCTCGGCCCGGAGAGGCGAGAGCCTCAGCCGACCTCGGCCGCCGTTCTGTGTTCCGTTCTGTGTTCCGCTTCCACCCGGTGCCCGGGCTGGGCCGCCAGGAAGCGCTCGGCCTCGAGCGCCGCCATGCAGCCCTGGCCGGCCGCCGTCACCGCCTGGCGGTAGATGTCGTCGGTGACGTCGCCGGCCGCGAACACGCCCGGCACCGAGGTCGCGGTCGAATAGGGAGCCGTCTTGATGTAGCCCGATGGCTTCATCTCGACCTGGCCGGCGAACAGCTCGGACGCCGGGGTATGGCCGATGGCGATGAACACGCCGTCCACGGGGCGCTCGCTCATGCCGCCGGTGCGGGTGTCCCGCAGCCGCACCCCCGTCACCTTGAGCGGGTTCTCGGAGCCGGAGACGGTATCGAGCTCGGTATTCCACAGCACCGATATCTTGGGATTCCTGGCCAGGCGATCCTGCAGAATCTTCTCGGCGCGGAAGCTGTCGCGCCGGTGCGCCACCGTGACCTTGGCGGCGAAGTTGGTCAGAAACAGCGCCTCCTCGACCGCGGTATTGCCGCCGCCCACCACCAGCACGTCCTTGCCGCGATAGAAAAATCCGTCGCAGGTCGCGCAGGCGGATACCCCATAGCCCCTGAACCTCTGCTCGGAGGGCAGCTCCAGCCAGCGTGCCTGCGCGCCGGTCGCGATGATGAGCGCGTCGGCCAGGTAGACATCGCCGGAATCGCATTCGAGCCGGAATGGCCGCCGGTCGAGCGCGACCTTGTTGACGTGATCGGTGACGATCCGGGTGCCCACATGCTCGGCCTGCTTCTGCATCTGCTCCATCAGCCAGGGCCCCTGGATGACGTCGGCGAAGCCCGGATAGTTCTCGACATCGGTGGTGATGGTGAGCTGGCCGCCGGGCTGGATGCCTTGGATGAGGATCGGCTCCAGCATCGCCCGCGCCCCGTAGATGGCGGCCGTGTAGCCGGCCGGGCCCGAGCCGATGATGACGACCTTGGCACGGGTACTGTTGCCCATCTGCACGATCCCAGGGGTGTGGTGGCGCCGCTCGGCGCGGCCGGCCCCCAATACCGCAGCGGCCGCTCGGCTCCCTTAATTTAAGGTCTCCGGCGAGCTATGCAAGATACGCAGACCGGAAGCCCACAGCTGAAGGGCCACGGATGCGCGGCAATCTGTCCTTGGCACGGCCGCCTAGAGGCTTTACGCAACATTGTTTCGTGCGGCCCGCGATGGGAGTAAGAAATCGGCGCCGCGATCCGTCCCCGGGAGGCCCTTGGTGGAAGCTCAACTCGACTCGATCGACCGTCAAATCCTCAAGGAATTGCAGGCTGACGGCCGCATCACCAATGTGGAGCTGGCCAGCCGGGTGGGGATCTCGGCGCCGCCTTGCCTGCGCCGGGTCCGCGCCCTCAAGGAGGCAGGCTACATCAAGGGCTATCGGGCGCTGCTCGACGAGAAGCTTCTGGGCTACGAAGTGACGGTTTTCGCCATGGTGCATCTCAGCAGCCAGGCGGAAGCCGACCTGAAGGCGTTCGAGGATTTCGTGCGTGACCAGCCCCTGGTGCGCGAATGCTGGATGCTTTCGGGGGAGATCGATTTCGTCCTCAAATGCGTGGCCCCCGATCTCAAGACCTTCCAGGCCTTCGTGGCGGAATTGACCGCCGCGCCCCATGTGCGCAACGTCAAGACCTCGCTCACGCTGCGCAACTCCAAGGATGCCGCGATGGTGCCGCTCGAGCTCGAAAGCTGATGCTTACCTCCCCCTGAAAGGGGGAGGTCGACCCGCGAAGCGGGTCGGGTGGGGGTCCCGCGACAAACTCAGAATATGATTGAAGACGGGACCCCCACCCGGCGCCTTGGGCGCCACCCTCCCCCTTGCAGGGGGAGGGAAACAGAAGAAAAAGGCTCTATCGCCACTCCACTTTCTTGACCTCATAGGCCTTGGCGCCGCCGGGCGTGACCACCTCGACATTGGCGCCCTTGGTCTTGCCGATCAGGGCGCGCGCCACCGGCGAGGTGATGGATATCTTGCCCTTCTTGGCGTCGGCCTCGGGCTCGCCCACGATCTGCCACACCATCTTCTTTGCGGTGTCCTCGTCCACCAACGTGACCGTGGCGCCGAACTTGATCGTCTCGCCGGACAATTTCGATACGTCGATGACCTCGGCGCGCGCGAGCTTGTCCTCGAGGTCCGCGATGTGGCCCTCGTTGAGCGATTGCAATTCTTTGGCGGCGTGATACTCGGCATTCTCCGACAGATCGCCGTGCGTTCGCGCATCGGTGATCTGCTGGATGATGCGCGGCCGCTCCACCTGTTGGCGATGCTTGAGCTCGTTCTCGAGCGTCGCATAGCCCTCAGCCGTCATGGGGAGCTTGTCCATCGGTCCTTCGATCCTCCGAATCTGAATCCGCCCCGGGGTTGCAACATCTGATCACCCGGTCCGAGCTTGGTCACCGGGTAGCCGATCAGGATGTCGGAACCGCAAAACGAACAATCGAACGCCGGCCATCGAGCGCCACGTGGCACCTGCCGCCCGGCAACATGATGTTTCGCCTCCCACGGCCCGTTCGGGGCCGTGGGAGGCGGAGCACCGGAAGCAAAACTTGGTCGCGGGCGGAGGTTGGCTACACCTGCGACCGTGAACCCGTTCCAACTCCCGCCGTCCGGCCCGGTTCCCGGACTTCGACTTCACCCTGGTCCGAGATCCAGACGGCGCTGCAGTGGCCAAAAAAATATGGCCGCCGGGAGCCGTTTGCAACCTTCCGCGATACATTCGGTTTCGCCCAATGCCTTGGGTTTCAACCGCTTTTCGGGCTGCGAAAGTCGGTGCGGGCGTCGAAATAACTCTGCAGCGTACGGACCTCGAGATCGTCCCCGAGATAGGCTTTGATTCCCTGCGCCGCAGCGACGGCCCCTGAAAGAGTGGTGTAATACGGCACTTTATGCAAGAGGGCAGCCCGGCGCAGCGACCGGCTGTCGGCCAGCGCCTGCGCCCCCTCGGTGGTGTTGAAGACCAGCTGGACCTCGCTGTTGCGGATGGCATCTACGATATTGGGGCGGCCTTCGGAGGCCTTCAGGATGCGCTCGGCGGCCACGCCCATCTCGACCAGGAACCGCAGGGTCCCGGACGTGGCGATGGCCCTAAAGCCGAGCCCGGTCAGGGTCTTCAACGCTCCCACGATGCGGGCATCCTTGTCGGCGTCGCGCACCGACACGAATACGGTGCCCTTGCGCGGCAGCCGGGAGCCGCCGCCGAGCTGGCTCTTGGCGAAAGCGATCTCGAACGTGCGGTCGATGCCCATGACCTCGCCGGTCGACTTCATCTCCGGTCCCAGCACGGTGTCGACGCCCGGGAAGCGGGCGAACGGGAAGACGGCCTCCTTGACCCCCACGTGATCGAAGTGCGGCGGCTGGAGGGAGAAGCTCGCCAGCCGCTCGCCCGCCATGATGCGGGCCGCGATCTTGGCCACCGGCATGCCCACCACCTTGGCGACGAACGGCACCGTGCGCGAGGCGCGCGGGTTGACCTCGAGCACGTAGATGTCGCCGTCCTTGACGGCGTATTGCACGTTCATCAGGCCGCCGACCTGCAACGCCAGGGCAAGCTCGCGGGTCTGCCGGCCGATCTCGGCGATGACTTCGGGCTTGAGCGAGTGCGGCGGCAGCGCGCAGGCGGAATCGCCGGAATGAATGCCGGCCTCCTCGATGTGCTCCATGATGCCGGCGATGACCGTATCGGTGCCGTCGGCCAGGCAATCGACATCGACCTCGATGGCGTCCGACAGATAGCGGTCGATGAGCAACGGCCGCTTGTCGGACACGACCAGCTCGGAGGGGCGGTCGAGGTCGCCGGCCAGGCGCGTGAGATAGCGCTCGAGCTGGGGCGCGTCATGGACGATCTCCATGGCGCGGCCACCCAGCACATAGGAGGGGCGGATCACGATCGGATAGCCGATCGACTCGGCGATGGCACGCGCCTGCGCCGGACTTGCGGCGATGCCGTTCTTGGGCTGGCGCAGCCCCAATTGATCGAGCAATTGCTTGAAGCGGTCGCGGTCCTCGGCGAGATCGATGGCATCGGGGGAGGTGCCGAGGATCGGCACCTGTGCGGCTTCGAGCGGCCCGGCGAGCTTGAGCGGCGTCTGGCCGCCGAACTGCACGATCACGCCGTGCAGCGTGCCGTTGCGGCGTTCGGCCGCGATGATCTCGAGCACGTCCTCGGCGGTGAGCGGCTCGAAATAGAGCCGGTCGGAGGTGTCGTAGTCGGTCGAGACCGTCTCGGGATTGCAGTTCACCATAATGGTCTCGAAGCCCGCTTCGCTCAGCGCGAAGGCGGCATGGCAGCAGCAATAGTCGAACTCGATGCCTTGCCCGATGCGGTTGGGGCCGCCGCCGAGGATCACCACCTTGGTCTTGTCGGAGGGCGCCGCCTCGCAAGCCACGCTGCCGGCGAACGGGGGCGCATAGGTGGAGTACATGTAGGCGGTCGGCGAGGCGAACTCGGCCGCGCAGGTGTCGATGCGTTTGAACGCGGGGCGCACCGCGAGCGCGTGGCGGCGCCGCGTGACCTCGTCCTCGGGCAGGCCGGTGAGCTGGCCGAGCCGGCGGTCGGAGAAACCCATCGCCTTGAGCCGGCGCAGCGCGCCGGCGGTGGCGGGCAGGCCCTTCGCCTTGATCTGCGCCTCGGTCTCCACGATGCCGCGGATCTCGCCCAGGAACCAGCGGTCGAAGTAGCAGGAGGCGTGGATCTCCTCGTCCGAGAACCCGAGCCGCATGGCCTGCGCCACCTTGAGCAGCCGGTCGGGCGTCGGCACGCCGAGCGCGGCGCGTACCGCGGTCTTGTCGTCGCCCTGGCCGAGCCCTTCGATGGCGATCTCGTCGAGGCCGGTGAGGCCGGATTCGAGCGAGCGTAGCGCCTTCTGCAGGCTTTCCTGGAAGGTGCGGCCGATCGCCATCACCTCGCCCACCGACTTCATCGAGGTGGTGAGCGTATGCTCGGCGCCGGGGAATTTCTCGAAGGCGAAGCGCGGAATCTTGGTGACCACGTAATCGATGGTGGGCTCGAACGAGGCCGGCGTCGCGCCGCCGGTGATGTCGTTGGCGATCTCGTCGAGCGTGTAGCCGACCGCGAGCTTGGCGGCGACCTTGGCGATCGGAAAGCCGGTCGCCTTGGAGGCGAGCGCAGACGAGCGCGAGACCCGCGGATTCATCTCGATGATGACGAGGCGGCCGTCGACCGGATTGACCGCGAACTGCACGTTCGAGCCGCCGGTCTCCACCCCGATCTCGCGCAGCACCGCGATCGAGGCGTCGCGCATGATCTGGTATTCCTTGTCGGTGAGTGTCAGTGCCGGCGCCACCGTGATGGAATCGCCGGTATGCACCCCCATCGGGTCCAGGTTCTCGATCGAGCAGATGATGATGCAGTTGTCGTTCCGGTCGCGAACGACCTCCATCTCGTATTCCTTCCAGCCGAGCACCGCTTCCTCGACCAGCACCTCGTTGGTGGGCGAGGCGTCGATGCCGCGCTCCACGATCTCGATGAACTCGGCCTTGTTGTAGGCGATGCCGCCGCCGGTGCCGCCGAGCGTGAAGGACGGCCGGATGATGGCTGGCAGCCCGATATCCTCGAGCGCCGCGAGCGCCGCCGACAGCGTCTTGATGTGGTGCGAGCGCGGCGTCTCGAGGCCGATGCGCGCCATCGCCTCGCGGAACAGCTCGCGGTCCTCCGCCATGTCGATGGCGTCGGCGGTGGCGCCGATCATCTGGACGTTGAACTTGTCGAGCACCCCCATCTTGCGCAGCGACAGCGCGCAGTTGAGCGCGGTCTGCCCCCCCATGGTGGGCAGGAGCGCGTCCGGGCGCTCCTTCTCGATGATCTTGGCGACGATCTCGGGCGTGATCGGCTCGATATAGGTGGCATGGGCGAGGTCGGGGTCGGTCATGATCGTGGCCGGATTCGAGTTGACCAGCACGATCCGGTAACCCTCCGCCTTGAGCGCCTTGCAGGCCTGCGTGCCCGAATAGTCGAACTCGCACGCCTGGCCGATCACGATCGGGCCGGCGCCGATGATCAGGATCGAGGAAATGTCGGTCCGTTTGGGCATCCAGGCGTCTGCTTTCAGGTCGGCCGCAGTGTCGGCCGCATGGTGGCCGGATGATCCGGGCCGCCATGTCATCTGACTATGCTGCGGGCACAAAAAAAGGGCGCGCGGTCGCGCGTCCTCGAGCCCGACGCGGACCCGGGCGCAAGCCCGCCGCGGCGCGCGGTCATTAACGCAGAATCGCCTGGGAGGGAAGGGGGCGATGGCGGCGCGGGGCGTCCGGTAGCGCAAATTGGGCCGGCGCGGGCTCGTTCGCAGCCCAGCCATGCAAAGCCTTTGACCATGGGGGCGATTTGGCTAGCATCCCGGCCGCTCGCCATCAGGATCAGCCTTTGGAGGAAGAGCAACGGAGCGTGGTCCGGCCGGAAGACTTCCCGGCGACGGGATGCCGTCGACCTCTGGAGCTCCCGGGCGCCCGTATGCAGCGTCGGCAATTCTGATACCGAAGGGGACTTCGGGGCCACAAATCCCGCCGGCATGCCGAAGGTCGCGGGCCACCGCCGGTCCTTTGAACCCGCACCAGAACAACGATGGCAGCAAGGGACCTCGATCCGATGAAAGACGACGCACGCTTCTTCGATTTTCTCGAGCTCGCTCCCCGTGGCGGCAAGCCGCGCCGGCAGGGCATGACCACCATCGGGGACGAGGGTCAGTCGGTGTCCTGGCTGCGCCACATGCTGGAGATCTGGGGCGACTATGCCGACAGCGTCAAATTCGTGCCGGCGCTCTTGATGATGCCGAACCGAGTGGTCGAGGAGCGGGTGAGGCTCTACCGCGACTTCAAGCTCAATGTCGGCCTGGACGATCCGATCTTCGCCATCGCCTATTATCAGGGCAAGGCCGAGCAGCTGCTGCGCAAAGCGCGCGCCATGGGCTTTACCCACTGCCAGATCGACACCAAGGCGGTGCGCCTCGACGATCCGGCGCGCCAGCGTCAGGCGGATGCCGACCAGATCAAATACACGGCGTTGGCGCATGAGCTCGGCTTCAAGCTCTGGGGCGAGGTCGGCCAGAAGCACCAGGAGGGCGACCGCGCGCGCGCCGGCGGCGGCCGGCTCAACGTCGACACCATCATCGCGGACATGAAGGCGCTATTGGGGTCGGGCTGCGAGCAGGTGTTCCTGGAGAACCGGGTGGTGCGCGAAGCCATCGGCGATTACGGCGAGAAGGCCGACGGCGACAGGCAGATCCGCGAGATCGTGGCCGCGGTCGGGCTCGCGAACATCGGTATCGAGATCACCAACCAGGCCTCGTTCGAGTTCGCGCAACTGCCACCGGTTCTGGGCGGTGCGCACCTTCGGCCCCGAGGTCAATTTCGCGGGCGGCTCCTCGCTCGACGAGATCCGTTATGTGGAGGCGATCCGGCGCGGCATCATCTTCATCCCGGGTCCGAGCAGATCGAGCTCGCGCCTGTGGGTGCGCTCACTTGCCCGCCATGGCGGCACTGCGGCGCCCGATTGGTGGAACGAGCCCTATCCGATCGACGCCGAGGTCGCCAAGACGCTGCGCTGAAGCGAGCGGCGCAGGGCGACAGAAATCACCGCGGCGGAGATCGTGCGGAGGCGATTTGGCGCTCGCTGCCCCGGGGTGTCAGTCGGCATTGGACACGCGCAGAACCTTCGACCGCGGTGCAACGAAGCCCGGCATCGAGGGGGCGCCGACCGCGGCAACGTGGTCACTATTGGGAAGCACGACATTGGGAAGCACGACGATTTTCGTGCCGACGTCGACGCGGCTGCCGCCCAAGGCAAGGTAACCCCCCAATCGAGTTACTCGAGCTTGATGTGGGCCGAGCGGATGACGTTGCTCCATTTCTCGATCGCGACCGCCAGGCCGTAGTCCTCCGGCGAGCCTGGGATCGGCGAGGGCGGTGATGGGCCGAAGGCCATATACCCTTGACTGCAACGTCTATCATGCATTTGCTGGAAGAGGCGCGTCGCCGATCTGGCCCTTAGCGGTTTCCAGATCCTCTAGCCCACGCTTGGCCGGCTCGATTCCCCAGGTCGCGACAACGATGATCGAGACCATCACGAGGCTGATCATCAGCGCGAGCACGCCGACGATGCCGTAGCCGCTAAACAGCGACAGCACGATGAACGGCGAGACGATCGTCGCGGCGCGGCCAATGGTATTGCAGATACCGTTGGCACGCAGCCGAACTTCGGTCGGGAACAATTCGGGCGTATAGACGCCGAATAGCGTCGCGGCCTGCACGTAAATTGCCACGATCAAAAAGAAGCCGACCGTCAGCAGCGCGGCCGGTTCGTGCGCGAAGGGATAGATGCTTCCGAACACGATAGTGAGGATGCCCGCACCGACGAGTGTCGGTTTGCGACCGAAATAGTCGGCGCAGAGAGCGCCGATGGCGGCACCAATCGGCGAGCCGGTGGTGATCACCACAGTATATCCGAACGACTTGGTGATGCTCATGCCCTGCTGCACGAAGAAGGTCGGCAGCCATTGCAAGAAGCCGAAGATCAGCGTGTTGATCATGATCAACGCCACGGAACCGACCACCATACTGGGCAAGAGGTTTCGGCTCAGTAGCGAGGCAAGGCTGAACGACGGTATCGCTGTTTCTGGAGCAGGAAGCGGGAGCGGACCGGCGGTCGCGGCTTCCATTTCAATCAGCTGCATCAGAGCCTCGGCTTCCTGCATGCGGCCCTGGGCCTCCAGCCAGCGCGGGGATTCCGGCAGTGATTTGCGTAGATACCAGACGACGAGCGCACCCACACCGGCGATGACGAACATTGGACGCCAGCCGAAGTTGGGAATGATGATGAAACCGAGCAAGGTCGTGGCCGGCAATCCTGAGACGACCATGAACGCCATGAAGGCAAGCCACCTGCCGCGCGACTTCGGCGGCACGAATTCCGTCAACGTCGAATAGCCGACGACGATCTCTGCGCCTAGGCCGATCCCCATAACGAAACGGATGCCGTTGAGCGTCGCCATATCTGGTGCGAAGGCGGCCGATAGCGACGCCAGACCGAAGATCATCAGGTTGAACTGATACGTGAAGCGTCGCCCAAAGCGATCGCCGAGAAAGCCGGCGACCAGCGAGCCGATGGTCATTCCGAGGAAGGTCAGCGAAATGAACTGCGGTACTTGCGGAAGCGTGGCGAACTTGCTCTGCACGACGGCACCGAGAACGTTGGTCCCCACGTAGAGATCGTATCCGTCGAAGAACATGCCGGCACCGATTAGCCAGAAGATGCGCTTGTGGAACGACGAAATCGATAGCCGGTCGAGACGCGCGCCAGCATTCACGGACATAGTCATATGAAACTCCCCTGCATCATCTTCGCTGCGTTGTTTCGCTCGGTCCATGTGGAATGTTCATCGGCGATACGGGTCCATTCCGCCTTTATGCCTGCGTTGATCTTCTTGCTCAGCTTCTCGAAGTCTCGACCCTCTAGATCGCGTCGGCGACCGGGCGCCTTCGGGCCAGCCAGCGGCAATTTCGCGGAGTGAAGAATGCCACGTTTTTGGGACCGGCGCTTTGAGGACTTATTCAGGAAGCCATGATTTGTGTTCAGGCCTCTTTGATTTTGATATCATTGACAGCGCCGCGAGCGGCCTGTCAGAGCACCGTGATTGACAATTTGGAGGCGTAAGCTGCTGTTTTCATTCAATAATATTACAATCGATCCAAATCGCCGAGAGTTGCGTTGCGACGGTGAATTGCGGTCCATCGAACCTCAAGTCTTCGACCTGCTGGCTTACCTGATCCAAAACCGCGACCACGTGGTGACAAAGGACGATTTGCTTGCGGCCGTTTGGAACGGCCGCGTTGTTTCGGAAGCCACGTTGGCAAGCCGCATCAATGCGGCGAGAGCCGCAATCTGCGACAACGGCCAGGAGCAGCGGCTGATCCGTACCATTCAGCGCAAAGGCGTTCGCTTTGTAGGGGCCGTATGCGAAGGACAACAAGCAACAAATAACGCCGCAGAAGCGTCGACACCCCTTCCGGCCCCTTCGGTCAGGCCATCGATCGCGGTACTTCCATTCACCAACATGAGCGGCGATCCCGAGCAGGAGTATTTCGCCGACGGTATGGTGGAGGAGCTCATCACAGGGCTTTCACGCATCAAATGGCTTTTGGTCATCTCGCGTAATTCGAGTTTCATCTACAAGAATAGGCCCACCACCGTGAAGGAGGTGGCGAACAAGTTGCGGGTGCGCTATGTGCTCGAAGGCGGCGTGCGCAAGTCTGGAAATCGGATTCGCATTACCACACAGCTTGTTGATGCCGAGACGGAGGCTCATCTTTGGGCCGAGCAATACGACCGATTGCTCGAAGACGTCTTCGCGCTGCAGGATGAGATCACCATTCGTGTGATCGGAGCCATAGAGCCGAACCTCAGGAAAGCTGAGATTGATCGCGTTAAGCGTCAGCGTCCCAATGGCCTCGATGCCTATGACCTCCTCTTGCGTGCCCTGCCGTTCGTCTTCACCAGGATGCCGAAGGAAGCAGCGACGGCGATTCCGTTGCTTGAGGACGCCCTGAGAATTGATCCCGATTATAGCAGTGCGCACGCGCTTCTGGGTTGGTGTTTGCACGCGCGTTTCGCTCGAGGGGAAAAACGTGAGGAGGATCGCATTGCTGCAATTCGACATGCTCATGCGGCGATCGCGCATGGCAATGACGATGCGATGGCACTCGCGGCTGCGGCCTTCGTCATCGCGCTGGACGAGCACGATACCGAGATGGCACTCAAGCTGTTCGATCGCGCGTTGGAGTTCAGCGGCTCGAATGTATTCGCTCTGAGTTGCAGTGCCGTCACACTCGCCTACATGGGCAAAGCTGGCCTCGCAATCGAGCGGGCCCAGCGGGCGCTCCAAATCAGTCCATTAGATTCCTTCAATTTTCGGTCGAATTTGGCTTTGTCCATCGCGTACTTTCACGTCCAGCGATACGAGGAGGCGGCCGATGCGGCTCGGGACGCAATCGATGCAAACCCGAGCTTTAGCATTCCGTGGGCAATACGCGCGGGAGCTCTTATAGAGCTGGGACGGATGGACGAAGCCAGGGCAGCAGCTGAGAAAGTGTTGGCTTGCCAATCTTCCTTCACGATTCGGGACTTTTTGCTTTATGGGGCCGCACCCGAGGTGCTCATGCCGCTTGCAGATGCTCTACGCAAGGTTCGGCTTCCCGAATAAATGGTCGCCCAAGATAGTCCGCCAAGTCACAAAAACGGCGCTCATGCCTTACGCGTCGCGACTGCATGGGCTACCACCAACCCGGTGAAGATGAGCCGGGGGTCCACAGGCCCGGCGCAAATTGGTGGCAACCGTTACCGCGCTACCGGTGGATGATACAAACGCGACGCCGCGGCTTCGCCCGCATGACGATTCCCACGCACGGCCCTAATTTGGCCGGGTCCGGTCGGTTCATTTTACTGATGGCGAAAGTTCATTCCAGAGATATCCCCAATTTGACTCCGCGTCCGTTCGAGGACGGGTCCGGATGGTATGTCGAGGCGCAGTGGGTCGGTCGTCCGACCGAGCGATTGGGACGCTTTGCCATCTATGCCGAGGCCAGCGATTGGATCGCGCTTCAGTCGGCCGTCTACTTTGTCCTTCGCGAGCTCGAGCATCCGGTCAAGCATTCCGAGCCGTCGATGAGCTGATGCGACGGACGCCTGCGCGGGTGCCTGCCGCCCGGGGCGGATCGAGCCTGAGACGCCCGCATCGTCATTTTCTCGGACAAGGCCAAAGATGCATGAATGCCTCCAGCTGGAGGCTGTTTTTTTCGCCGTCGGCGAGGCTCGGAGATTCAGCGATGCGACGGTGCATGTAGTCGAGCCAAGGCGTGATCGGCGAGTTGACGTCGATTCGCGGTGGACACGACAGCCCGCCCACATACACCGCCTGCAACCCGGCCACGAATTCGCTGCGGCAGGCAGGGTCGAGGCGATCGCACAGAGCCAAGAATTCCTTCGCCGTCACCGACTCATCGGCGATCGTTGCCCGAGGCGAGAGCGTCATGACCGGAGTCAGCAACAAAAGGAAAATCTTGATCCACGAAGGGATCGACAATCGGCCCCGCAAACGTCCTCCGGACACCCGGCAGAACCAGCCGCGCTGTCGGCTCACTTTGGCATTGAATGGGTGCGACATGGCTTGATCGGCTAGCTCCCGCCCGCCGGCTCGACAAACGGTCCCGCACAAGCGGGCCCAGATGGCATGCGTGAAGGTTTGAACACTACACCTTACAGTCAGGCGCGAGAAAAAGCCCGCGAGACTTGGAAAATCAAAGGCGAAACAAGAGCATGGAGGCCCGGCCTGGAATCGAACCAGGGTTAAGAAAGCCATGCATGGCTTCCGCGTCGCCACTCCGCCACCGGGCCGAGGTGGTTTGTAGCCGCGAAGGGTTGAGATCGGGTTAGCCCCGAAAGAATGAAGGCGCCGCCACAATTGGCCCATGGCCGGCGGCGAATGCGTCCGGCTGCCACAAATTCAGAGCGGGCGGGCCCGAAAGGTCATGCGCGCCGGATTGTGCTCCAGGTTGCGGGCCATGCGCTCGGCGGCGAAGCCGGCGGCCTCGAGCTTCTGCAGGAAGGCGGACTGGGTGTAGCGCGTCACCCCGAGCCGGCTGCGCAAGCGGCTGTAGGGCGACACCGCGGTGCGGGCGAGGCCCCACAGGGCGGCGAGGAAAAAGCCGTTGGCGGCCGCATAGCGCAACAGCGCCGCCACATCGGTGAGGGCGCCCGCATCGGGCGGGATCACGTCCGCCACAATGAGGGAACCGCCCGGTGCCAGCAGGCGATGCCACAGGACGAGCACGCGATCGAGCTCGGGCGGCGTCAGATATTGCGTCATCGAGTTCGAGACGATGAGATCGATGCTGCGCTCCGGCAGCGCTTCCACCTCCTCGGGCGCCAGCGCCCGGATGCGGGGATCGGCGGCAAACCGTGCCGTGATGGCGGCGCGAACGCTCGGCGCGGAATCGCACAACAGCACCTGGGCGGCCACTCCCGCCACCCGGTCGGCGTGGATCGCCTCGCCGCAGCCGTAGTCGAGTACGCGTGCCGCCGGGCCGGGCACGAAACCGGCGATCTGTTCGGCGATCTCGCGGTAATGCACGTCCTTGTGGCGGGCATCGACGTAGATCGAATGGGCGCTGTCCCAGAAGGACCGCCAGTCGGACATCGCTCCCATCCAAATCACCTCGGCACCAAAGCCCGGCAACCTATAGGGCGAGACGCGCCGGCGCCAGATCGGTGGCGCGGATTTGTAGGATGGGTTGAGCTCTTGCGAAACCCATCGGCGGCGCTTGATGGGTTTCGCAAGAGCTCAACCCATCCTACAGCCCGGGTTCCCGCGCCGCTCAGCCGGCGCTTTGCGAGAGCTTCCGGCGCGCCTCGGTGGCCGAGACTTCCTCGATCGCGGAATCCAGATCGATGCGCTCGATGGCGTAGCCGACGTCGCGGCCATAGAAGATGTTGCTGATGTTGGGAACCTGGACGACCACGAAGCGGCCCTGGTACTCGCGCAAGCCGTGCTCGATGCGGGCGCGGACATATTCGAAGTCGAAGGGATTCTTGTCGTCGATCCCTTGGGTGTTGCGCACCGCGATGCAGGCCTGCCCGACCCGCCGGATGCCCTCGACGATGAGGGCCTTGTGTCCCTCGTGGAAGGGCTGATAGCGGCCGAGGAAGAGCGCGGTCGGCTTCTTGGGATCGAAGATCGGCCGCAGCAGCCGCATCACCTCCTCGGTCCAGTATTCCGGCGATCCCTCGCCGGTGACCCGCAGGTCGATGTGCTCGGGCGGAACGAACATCCGGTTGGTGTCGGCATAGGGCCCGTTCTTGATGCGGTCGACCCAGATCACGAACGGCTCGCCGCCGGCCGCGAATGCCGCGCGGGCGGCCGGCGTCGGGCAGATGAAATCCGCGATCGCAAAGCAGCCGGCCTTGACCACCTGGTCGCACAGCCAGCCCATCCGGCGCGCCTGCTCGATCCGGTCGGCCTCCGAGAAGCCGAGCTCGCGGTTGAGGTTGGCGCGCACCTCGTCGGCGTTGAAATGCACCGCATTGAGCCGCGGCGCCAGCGCCCGGGCCAAGGTAGTCTTGCCTGCCGTCGGCAGTCCCATGATGAGAATCTTGTTCACGCCAGCCTCGGTGGGTTGAGTCGTCGGCCCCGTCTGCGGACTTTGGCGCGATACAGACAGGCTTGCAATCCACCAACGGTCGCCGGGCGCCTCACCCCCGCCGGCGCTCACGCATCAGCTCGACGAAGCGGCCGAACAGATAGTGGCTGTCGCGCGGGCCGGGCGAGGCTTCGGGGTGGTATTGCACCGAGAACACCGGCCGGTCCTTGAGCGCGATGCCGCAATTGGAGCCGTCGAACAGCGACACATGGGTCTCGACTGCGTCCGCCGGCAGGGTGGCGCCGTCGACCGCGAACCCGTGGTTCATCGAGGTGATCTCGACCTTGCCGGTGGTAAGATCCTTCACCGGATGGTTGGCGCCATGATGGCCCTGGTGCATCTTCATGGTCTTGGCGCCGACCGCGAGGCCGAGCATCTGGTGGCCGAGGCAGATGCCGAAGGTCGGCACGCCCGAATCGATGACGCCGCGGATCACCGGCACCGCATAGCTGCCGGTGGCGGCCGGATCACCCGGGCCGTTGGAGAGAAAGACGCCGTCGGGATCGAGCGCGATGATGTCTTCGGCGGAGGTCTGGGCCGGCACCACGGTGACCCGGCAGCCGGAGCCGGCCAGCAGGCGCAGGATGTTGCGCTTGATGCCGTAGTCGATGGCAACCACGTGGAACTCGGGGTTCTCCTGCCGCCCGTAGCCGGCGCCCCAGCGCCACGGCGTCTCGTACCAGCTGAAGCGCTGGCCGCTGGTCACCATCGGGACCAGGTCCATGCCGATCAGGCCCGGCCAATCGCGCGCCTGCTTCTTCAGTGCCGCGAGATCGAAGGTGCCGTCTGGCGCGTGGACGATCACCGCATTCGGCATGCCCTTTTCCCGGATCAGGCCGGTCAGGGCGCGGGTGTCGAGGCCGCAGAGGCCGATCACGCCGCGCGCCTTGAGCCACTGGTCGAGGTGGCGGGTGGCGCGGTAGCTCGACGGCCCGGTGATGGCGGTGTGCAGCACCACGCCACGGGCCCCCGGCGTCGCCGCCATGTTGACGGTCTCGATGTCCTCCTCGTTGGTGCCCACATTGCCGATATGGGGGAACGTGAAGGTGATGATCTGTCCCGCATAGGAGGGATCGGTGAGGATCTCCTCATAGCCGCTCATTGCGGTGTTGAAGCAGACCTCGCCAACCGCCTGGCCGGCCGCCCCCAGGCCGACGCCTTCGAGCACGGTGCCGTCGGCCAGCACCAGGAGCGCGGTCGGGGCGGGTTCCGGCCAGCCGGCGGCGTCTTGTTTGTCATTCATGCGCCGAGTACATAGTCCCGGACGTTACCGTCGTCAAAGAACCATCCCGGGCAGGGCCGAGTAGCGTCACCCCAACCGCCGCGAGGTCCACCGTGCTGCGCGACCAGATCAACGATGCCGTCAAGACGGCGATGAAATCGCAGGACAAGCTGCGGCTCTCGACCCTGCGGATGGTCAATTCGGCGATCAAGAACGCCGACATCGAGGCGCGCGGCGGCGGCAAGGGCCCGCTTCCCGACGGCGATATCCTGGGCCTCATGCAGAAGCTGATCAAGCAGCGCCAGGAATCGGTCGAGCTTTACGACAAGGGCGGCCGGGCGGAGCTCGCCGACCAGGAGCGCGCCGAGATCGAGATCATCAAGAGCTTCCTGCCTCAGCAGCTGTCCGAGGCCGACACCAAGGCGGCGATCGCCGAGGTGATCGCGCAAACCGGCGCGGCCGGCATGAAGGACATGGGTAAGGTGATTGCGGCGCTCAAGGAGCGCTATGCCGGCAAGATGGATTTCGGCAAGGCGAGCGCGCTGGTGAAGGGCATGCTGAGCACGAGCTGAGCCGCGGAGCACTTGTCCCGGGCGCAGCGCAGCACCTCTTGGTGATGCGCTGCAGACCCGGGACCGTTCCGAACACTTGCGTTTGGAACGGTCCCGGACCAGCGGAGCACCGCTCCGCAAGGGCTTCGCGCTGCACCGCATCCGGGACAAGCCGGCGTCACTGCCGCGTCCCTGTGGATAACTAGGACAAGTGGCAGCCGCGCGCCGCCCGCGCCCCGCCGCCCTATATTCCCTGGGGTTAAGGACTAACCTCGCGAATCACCATGCGCTTTTCGCCCGAGTTCCTCGATGAGCTGAAAGCCCGCCTACCGGTCTCGGAGGTGGTGGGGCGGCGCGTGAAGCTCAAGAAATCGGGACGCGAGTTGAGGGGGCTCTCGCCCTTCAACCAGGAAAAGACGCCCTCGTTCTTCGTCAATGACCAGAAGATGGCCTGGTTCGACTTCTCGTCGGGCAAGAACGGCAGCATTTTCGATTTCGTGATGGAGACCGAAGGGCTGGGGTTTCCGGAAGCCGTCGAGCGGCTGGCCCAGCAGGCCGGCATGCCGCTACCGCAGGTGTCGCGCGAGGAGGACGCGCGCGAGCAGCACCGCAAGACGCTGCACGACGTGCTCGAGCTGGCCGCCAAGTTCTTCGAGACGACGCTTTCGGGGCGCTCCGGCGCTAAGGCACGCGGCTATCTGGCGGATCGTGGCGTCGATCCCGCCACCCAGGTCAGGTTCCGCCTGGGCTATGCGGCCTTCGAGCGTTTTGCCCTCAAGGAGCATCTGGGCGGTCTCGGCATCCCGGTCGAGGACATGGTGGAGGCGGGGCTCCTGGTTTCCGGCGACGACATCCCGGTGCCCTACGACCGGTTTCGCGACCGGGTGATATTTCCGATCGGCGATCTGCGCGGCCGGGTGATCGCCTTCGGGGGACGCGCGCTCGATAAGGAGGCGCAGGCCAAATATCTCAATTCGCCGGAGACGCCGCTCTTCCACAAGGGCGGCACGCTCTACAACATCGCGACCGCCCGCGCCGCCGCCCACAAGGGCGCGCCGGTGATCGCGGTCGAAGGCTATGTGGACGTGATCGCCATGGTGGGGGCGGGCTTCGAGGCGACGGTGGCGCCGCTCGGCACCGCGCTCACGGCCGATCAGCTCGGGCTTCTGTGGAAGATGGCGGACGAGCCCACGCTCTGCTTCGACGGCGACCGGGCCGGGCGGGGCGCCGCCTATCGGGCGGTCGATGTGGCGCTGCCGCTGTTGCGGCCCGGCAAGAGCCTGCGCTTCGCCACGCTCCCGGACGGCAACGATCCGGACGACCTGGTGCGTTCGGGCGGCCGCGCCGCGATCGATGACGTGCTCGCGGGCGCCCGCCCGCTCGCCCACATGCTGTGGATGCGCGAGACCGAGGCCGGCGGCTTCGACACCCCCGAGCGGCGCGCCGCGCTCGAGGCGAAGCTGAACGCGGTCATGACCGGGATCGGCGATGAATCGGTGCGGCGCTATTACCGCCGGGAGTTCGAGACCCGCCTGCGCAGCCTGTTCGACACCGACGAGCCGGCGGGCCGGCGCGCCGCCGCGCGCGGCGGTCGCTTTCCGCAAGGCCGCGGCCCGCGCCTCCTCAGCGGCGCGGGCGGATCGTTCGGCGGTGCGATGGGCCGGCAGGCGGGCGGCGGGAGAGGCGGGGGGCCGCGCCCGCGGCCGACCGGCATCGCCTCGGGCAGCGGGCCCTATCTGGTGAGCAGCCCGCAGCTCGCCGCGAGCCCCATCCACCGCGGCGACCGCGCCGCCATCTCGCGCCGCGAGGCGCTGATCCTGCAGACCGCGCTCAATCATCCATGGCTGCTGCACGATCATCTGGAGGACATCGCCGAGGTCGAGTTCCGCTTTGCCGAGGCCGAGCGGGTCAAGGTCGCGTTGATCGACATTTTTGCCCATGGGGGCGCTTCTGACCGCGAGAGCATGGCAACCGAGCTCGCCCGGCGGGGCCTCGCCGAGCCTGTCGGACGCATCGAAAAGGCCATCACCACCGCATCGGTGTGGGGGGCGCGGCCGGACGCGGGGTCGGCGGATGTGTTGATGACCTGGAAGCAGCTCATCGCCTTGCATCGGCAGTGGCACTCCTTAATTAAGGAGCTCAAGGATGCCGAGCAGGCCTTGGGTCGCGATGCGACCGAGGCGAATTATTCCTGGTTGCAGGACGTAAAGGCTCGTCTTTCGGTCATCGACGGAACCGAGGCCCTGGTCGAGGGCTTCGGGGCTTCGTCGGGCCGGGCGGGTCCGTCTTTTTAAGCACCAGGCAAGAATCCGGGGCCAAGCGGCCTGGAGATCGCGGAAACCTTGAGCTAAGTCTGGGATGGCGGCCGGGAATACGGTTAAGAGGGGTTTAAGGCAGCGTACGCGACACTCGCGCAAGCGATTCGCGGCTAAGAAAGCAGGGGCGGGTACGGCCTTTTTGGCCGCCCGCCCGCTCTATCGGATCGGTGCCCCGATCCCGGAAAGGACCTTGATTCTCCCCACATAGGGTAGGGGGCCTTTTTATTTGATACGGGCGGTCTTCGGCGAAACGGGCGCGTGTTTCCGGCGGCCTTCGGGTCCCCGGAACTTGGTGACCCGGAAAATAGGTCCCCGAAGACCGGGCTCACAGCGACCAGCGTCCCCGAGACCTGCGTCCAGGAGATGGTGAATGGCGAGCAAGACCAAGGCGGTCCAAAAAGACAAGGAAAAGAAGGAAGAGGCGCCGGAGAAGGAGGCTTCCGAGACTCCCGACACGCCGTTGCCTTTGCTCGACCTGTCGGACGCCGCGGTCAAGAAGCTGATCCGCAACGCCAAGAAGCGCGGCTACGTCACCCACGACCAGATCAATTCGGTGCTGCCCTCCGAGGAGGTCAATTCCGAGCAGATCGAGGACGTTCTCGCTCTGTTCAGCGAGATGGGCATCAACGTGGTCGAGACCGAGGAGACCGAGACCGAGGAAGAGCCCAAGGAGGAGGCCGAGGAGGAGCCGGAGGCCGAGGGCGAGCTGGTCGAGGTCGCCCGCCAGGTACCGGCCAAGGCCGAGACCAAGGAGCCGACCGAGCGCACCGACGACCCGGTGCGCATGTATCTGCGCGAGATGGGCTCGGTCGAGCTCTTGTCACGCGAGGGCGAGATCGCCATCGCCAAGCGCATCGAGGCCGGGCGCGAGGCCATGATCGCGGGCCTGTGCGAAAGCCCTCTGACCTTCCAGGCCATCATCATCTGGCGCGACGAGCTCAACGAGGGCAAGGTCTTCCTGCGCGACATCATCGATCTGGAGGCCACCTATGCGGGCCCCGACGCCAAGGGCATGGCGACCCCGGTGGTGATCGGTCCCGACGGCCAGCCGGTCGTGGCGGCCGGCGCTCCCGCGGCCGGCGGGCTGCCGCCGCAGACCGCCGCTCCCGCCACCGCCCCCGCCGGCGCGACCCCGTTCAAGGCGCCGGCCGACGAGGATGGCGACGGCGAGGAGAAGCCGGCGGCCGAGCCCGATTTCGACGAAGACGACATGGAGGGCTCGCTTTCGCTCGCCGCCATCGAGGCCGAGCTCAAGCCCAAGGTGCTGGAGACCTTCGACAACGTCGCCGACAGCTACAAGCGGCTGCGCCGCCTGCAGGAGCAGGACATCCAGTTCCGGCTCAAGAGCAGCACGCTGTCGCCGGCGCAGGAGCGCAAGTACAAGAAGCTGAAGGAAGAGATCATCGCCGAGGTGAAGTCGCTGCGGCTCAACCAGGCGCGCATCGATTCGCTGGTCGAGCAGCTCTACGACATCAACAAGCGGCTGGTCGGCTACGAGGGCCGCCTGATGCGGCTGTCCGAGAGCCATGGCGTCACCCGCGAGGACTTCCTCAAGAACTACCAGGGCTCCGAGCTCGATCCGCGCTGGCTCAACCGGGTGTCCAAGCTCTCGGCCAAGGGCTGGAAGAACCTGGTCGCCAAGGACAAGGACAAGATCAAGGAGATGCGCGGCAACATCCATGCGCTGGCGGGCGAGACTGGTCTCGAGATCGGCGAGTTCCGCAAGATCGTGCAGATGGTGCAGAAGGGCGAGCGCGAGGCGCGCCAGGCCAAGAAGGAGATGGTGGAGGCGAACCTCCGGCTGGTCATCTCGATCGCCAAGAAATACACCAACCGCGGGCTGCAGTTCCTCGACCTGATCCAGGAAGGCAATATCGGGCTGATGAAGGCGGTCGACAAGTTCGAGTACCGGCGCGGCTACAAGTTCTCGACCTACGCGACCTGGTGGATCCGCCAGGCCATCACCCGCTCGATCGCCGACCAGGCCCGCACCATCCGCATCCCGGTGCACATGATCGAGACCATCAACAAGATCGTGCGCACGAGCCGCCAGATGCTCAACGAGATCGGCCGCGAGCCGACGCCCGAGGAGCTCGCCGAGAAGCTCGGCATGCCGCTCGAGAAGGTGCGCAAGGTGCTCAAGATCGCCAAGGAGCCGCTCTCGCTCGAGACCCCGATCGGCGACGAGGAGGACTCACACCTCGGCGATTTCATCGAGGACAAGAACGCCATCCTGCCGATCGACGCCGCCATCCAGTCGAACCTGCGCGAGACCACCACGCGGGTGCTGGCCTCCCTTACCCCACGCGAGGAACGCGTGCTGCGCATGCGCTTCGGCATCGGCATGAACACCGACCATACGCTGGAGGAGGTCGGCCAGCAGTTCTCGGTGACCCGCGAGCGCATCCGCCAGATCGAGGCCAAGGCGCTGCGCAAGCTGAAGCATCCGAGCCGGTCGAGGAAGCTGCGGAGCTTCTTGGATAATTGAGCGGGAGCGTTCAATAAATGCATGGCGACGGCTTATGGGTTCAGCCGTCGACCTGCGGAGCAGCGGTGGTATCGCGGCAGCGTGAATTGTAGCCGCGCATTTTTGGCGCTACCATTCGGCTCCCGGAACTCACACCGGAGAGTCCCTCATGAAATCCCTGAATCTCCTCGGCATCGTCGGCCTGCTGGCGATCCTCGGCGCGGTGTTTGCCGCCGCCTTCTTCTTCGGCGGCTTTTTCAATGTGGCGGCGAGCGAGGATGATCCCGACATCGTCAATTCCGCGCTCGAAAATGTCCGTGCCGCCTCGATTGCGCGCCATGCGACCGTCAAGCCGTCGGTGTCGCTCAACGATCCCGCGTTGGTGCGGGCCGGTGCCAAGAGCTACGCCGAACGCGGCTGCACCAACTGTCACGGCGGGCCGGGGGTGCAATGGGCCAAGTTCTCCGAAGGCCTCAATCCGGGCCCACCCGATCTCAAGGACGTGGTCGGCGACCTGCTGCCGCAGGAGCTGTTCTGGGTCATCAAGAACGGCATCAAGATGACCGGCATGCCGAGCTTCGGCAAGATCGAGGTGCCGGACGAGGAAATCTGGAGCATGGTGGCGTTTCTCAAGAAGCTGCCGACGGTGTCGGAGGAGGATTTTAAGGCCTGGACGGCGTCGGCGCCTGCCAAGCCATGAGATGTTTGCGAGGCGTGTCTTTCGCGCCAAAGGGCTTGTGGGCACTGCGTTGCACTCCCTCGCCATCGCAAGTCGGGCTTGCCCGACTTGCGCACTGTTGGTGGCGAAGTCGGATATATCCAACTTCGCCACCATTTATGCCCAAAGTCGGATAAATCCGACTTTGGATGGGAGAAGGAGTGAAAGGCACTGCGTCCCTGACGTTGGTTCGCAATTCTTTCGATCATGCTCTAAAACGAACGGCAGCAATGCAACATTGAAGCCGGCATTCTCGAAGGCTCCCCCAACCGGACTGACAAGCAAACATGAAAGTCGGACTCTTCGACCACGTCGAGCGCTCGGACCGGCCGCTCGCCACCCAATTCGACGAGCGGTTGAGGTTCGCGGTCGCGGCCGAGGCGGCCGGCGTCTATTGCCTGCATGTGGCGGAGCATCATGCGACGCCGCTCAACATGGTGCCGGTGCCGGGGGTCTATCTGGGCGCGGTCGCGCGGGCGACCTCGCGCATGCGGCTGGGCACGCTGGTCTATCTGCTGCCGCTCTACTCGCCGCTGCGCCTGATCGAGGAAATCTGCATGCTCGATCACCTGAGCCACGGCCGGCTCGAGGTGGGGGTGGGGCGCGGGGTCTCGCCGTTCGAGCTCAACTTCCACAAGGTCGCCCATGACCAGTCGCGCGAGATCTTCATGGACGCCTTCGCCTGCATCAGCGTCGGGCTGACCGGCGACACATTGAACCATGCGGGGCCGCATTTCACCTACACCAACGTGCCGATGGCGCTGCGGCCATTGCAGCAGCCGCATCCGCCGTTCTGGTACGGCTCCTCCAACCAGATCGGCGCCGCCTGGTCGGGCGAGCGCGGGATGCATTTCGCCGCCAATGGGCCCACCTCGCTCGCCAAGGACAATATCGCGGCCTACCGGGAGGCGCTCGCCAAGGGCGCCGGTCCGGCCGTGCCCAAGCCCGAATTCAAGGGTGGCACCGCGATCGGCCTGTTGCGCCATATCGTGGTGGCGGAGACCGACGCGCAGGCGCGCCGCATCGCCAAAAGTGCCATTGCGCACCACGCCGCGAGCCTCAACCATCTGCGCAATACCCAGAGCGCAGGCGTGCCCGATCCGCGTTCCAACATCCATCGCGGCACCACCTTCGAGGAGTGGGAGCGCGACGGCATGGCGATCGCCGGCAGCCCCGCCACCGTGTGGGCCGCGGTCGAGCAGCAGGCCGGCGAGCTCGGCATCAACTACCTGCTGTCCTATCTGTTCTTCGGCGGCATGACGCTGGACGAGGCGCTGCGCTCGCTCGAATTGTTCCGCGCCGAGGTGATGCCGAAGATCGATCGGCTGTAGCGGAGTTTTTTCCATGGCGACGATCCCTGGCCTGTCATGCTCCGTGAATGCGGAGCACCCAGTAACCCCGGTGCGATTTGTGGTTTCCAGCGGTGCCGAAATTGAAATCCCGTGGTTACTGGGTCGTCCGCCTTCGCGGACGATGACACCGGAGAGTCACAGGCCGATCCGTCACTTACGGCCACTCGCCTTCTGCCTCCTGGCCGTGCTCGCCTTGGCTGTGCCCGCCGCGGCGCAGACCTGGCCGTCGCGGCCGATCACCATGGTGGTGCCGTTTCCGCCCGGGCCGGCGCTCGATCTGGTGGCGCGGCTGGTGGGCATCAAGCTCGGCGAGGCGCTCGGGCAGAACGTGGTGACCGAGAACCGGACCGGCGCCAATGGCATGATCGGCTCCAGCCTGGTGGCGCGCGCGCCGCCCGACGGCAACATGCTGCTGATGACCACGGCCAGCACCCATGTCACCGCTGTGCATCTGATGAAGAATCTCAGCTACGATCCGATCCGGGATTTCACCCCGATCGTGGCGGCGGTTGAGCCGGTCACCTGCCTGGTGGTCAGCGGCACGCTGCCGGTCAATTCGGTGCCCGAGCTCATCGCCTATGCCAAGGCGCATCCGGGCGAGCTGTCCTATGGCTCCTCTGGCGTCGGCTCGGTGTTCCACCTGATGGGTGAGCTGTTCAACCAGACCGCGGGCGTGAAGATCAACCACGTGCCCTATCGGGGCGTCGCGCCGGCGCTGCAGGACGTGGTTGCTGGCCACATTCCGATGGCCTTCCTGTCGATCTCCAACGTGCTCGGCATTGCCGAGCAGAGCGGCGTGAAGATTTTGGCGGTGCTGGAGCCGCGCCGTTTTGCGCTCCGCCCGCAAATCCCCTCGATGTCGGAGGTGCTGCCGGCATTCCGCAAGCCGTCATCCTGGTTCGGCATGTTCGGGCCGGCCGGGCTGCCGGCGCCGATCACCGCGCGGCTCAATGCCGAGACCGGCAAGGCGCTCAATGCGCCCGACATCCTGCCCAAGCTCAACGACAACGGGATGGCGGTCATCGCCGGCACGCCGGAGGACTTCAAGGCGCTGATCGAAGATGGCATCGAGCGCTACGGAGCGATCATCAAGGCCGCCGGGATCCAGCCTGAATAGGCGCGCCCGCGCGTCCTATTCGAACCAGCGGCTGAGATCGTAGGCGATCGCTCCGAACGCGCAGAGCGCGAGTCCGCCGCAGACGAGGCCCAACAGGAGCGCCGAATTGGCTCGCTCAAGCAGCTCTTTGCCGACTGGATGCGCCATGGCTCGCGCCTCTCTCGCATCGCCCCGGCAAAAGACTTACTCCAAGACTTAGCCGGAACCCTAAGCCTACCTCGGCAATGCTGGATTGCGTCGGTCGCGTGGCTCGCCTTTATGCGCTGGTTATGTTGTAAGTAGTTACCGCGTCGCCGCCCGAGCGCCGACGGAATCTCGCATTTGCGGCTCGTCAACGGCATCGGGCAAATTGATGACCCATCACAACCGTGCCCGTGACAGGCCGGGCGGGCGTTGGTAGGAAGCATCGGCATAAAATCCGGGGGATATAACACCATGCTGCAGAAGCCCAATTGTCCGGTCATCGCGATCGAGGAGCATTACTACGACCACGAGCTGGTCAAGCATTTCGGCAAGATCGAGCCCAATCCGGCGGTCGTGGACCGCATGTTCGAGTTCGGCGAGCGGCGCATCAAGGAGATGGACGAGGCCGGGATCGACATCCAGGTGCTCTCCCACGGGGCGCCGTCGGCGCAGCGGCTGACCGGCGACGGCGCCATCGCGTTGACGCAGCGGGTGAACGACCGGCTGGCCGCGGTGGTGGCGGCGCGGCCGGACCGCTTCGCGGCGTTTGCGGCGTTGCCGACCTGCGATCCAGCCGGCGCCGCCGACGAGCTCGAGCGCACCGTCAAGCTCGGCTTCAAGGGCGCCATGATCCACGGGCTCGCCAACGACATGTTCGTCGACCACAAGCAGTTCTGGCCGATCTTCGAGCGGGCGCACCGGCTCGACGTGCCGATCTATCTGCATCCCTCGATCCCGCACCAGGCGGTGATGGACGTCTACTACAAGGACTATGTGAAGGACTATCCGCTGGTGATCCGCGCCGCCTGGGGCTTCACGGTGGAGACCGCCACGCAGGCGATCCGCATGGTGCTGAGCGGAATCTTCGAGACCTATCCGGGCCTCAAGATCATCATCGGGCACCTGGGCGAGATGCTGCCGTTCCAGGTCTGGCGCATCGATGCGGCGCTGAAGCGGCCCGGGCAGAAATCGATCAGCTTCCGCGACGTGTTCTGCGGCAATTTCCACATCACCACCAGCGGCAACTTCTCCGACCCGGCGCTGATGTGCTGCGTGCAGGAGATGGGCGTCGATCGCATCATGTTCGCGGTCGACTGGCCGTTCGTGGCCAATGCGCCGGCGACCGAATGGATGCAGTCGGTGCCGCTATGCGACGAGGACAAGATCAAGATTTCTCAGCGGCAACGCCAAGCGCCTGCTGCGCATGTAGGAACGGCCGCGTGGCGCCCGCCTTATTGCGGGCGGCTCGCGAGCGCGCTGTTCTTCCTGGCCGCCGTGCCGGCGAATTGATTGTCGTAGCCCGGCCAGAACGCGTTCGACGCCGGGATGGCCGGGTTCTGCGCGCTCTGCTGGCGGATCGGGGCGTGGTGGATGTGCACGCGGACGACCTTCCTGCGGAAGTGAAATTTCGGCCGTGCCCGCGGCGTGGGCAGCGCCGGATCGGCACCGCCGCCGGCCTGCGGCTGGATCGATGCGGCTGCCGGTGCTCGGGTCTCTTCCGCGCGTGCCTGCTCCGACGACGTGGCGGGCGCGCTGGCGACGCGCTCCGCCGGCGGCTCGTCCGGCGCCGACGCGCTCGGTGCTGACGTACTGGGCGCCGACGGATCTGGCGCTGATGCGCTGGGGACGGGCGTGCCCGGCGCCGGCGCGCTCGCCGGCTCCGCGGGCAGCGCGGAGATCACCGCTGGCGCCGTCTCGAGCGGGGGATCGGTTCTGGGCGGATCGGTCTCCGGCTCCTTGTCTGCGATGATCGGGGCAATGACCGGGTCGATTTCCGGGTCGTGGCGATCAGTCGGCTCGCGCCGATCGCTCGGAATGCTGGCGGTGCGCTCCGTGGGCCCCGCTGGCGCGCTCGCCGGTGCGTCCGCCGGGGTCGCGCGCGGCGTCTCGGCGACCGGAGCCTCGGCCTTGCCGGCCAGACCCTCGAAACGCCGCGCGCCGTCGGGATCGTAGAACTGATTCCATTCGGCGTGTCCGGCATAAGCCAGGCTGCGCGAATCATCGAGCGGACCGATGCGCGCCTCGCGCGCCAGCCGGACCGAGGTCACCAGGCCCAAGCCCGCCACGGCGATGAGCGCGATCGCCATGAGTGCGCCAAGAGCAAATCGGAAGTCAGGGAGCATGCCGTTCACCGTTCCACGCTCAGCTCGAGGCAGCATCGGCGTCTACGCGGCCGGTCACGGAATTGAGGCCGAGGGCGGCGCTGCACTGATCCTGATTTGCTCCCGCCATGCATAACTGAGTCGGGCCGTGGTCCCAAAGGCACATGATGCCGGACAGGCGCGCCGGCGCCGCGGCACCACCGCGGTTCGCGCGCGTTCGCGCCGCCCCGCACGTACGGCGAGTCCGGAGCAGGTGCTGCGGCGCCGCCGGCTGTCTCGCTCCTCGATTGTCGGCGCTGGCGCGACGTTGTATGGAGGGCGGGCATCGGCGAGGCCATGGCGGCTCGAGCCGCCGAGGCACGGGCCCGTAGCTCAATGGTTAGAGCCGGCCGCTCATAACGGTCTGGTTGGAGGTTCGAGTCCTCCCGGGCCCAC
>CAVRHR010000009.1:0-241940 GCA_963721005.1 uncultured Alphaproteobacteria bacterium
GTACCTCTCGAACGAGGTCATTTACGTCAAACAACGTTCTTTTGTGAGCGCCTTTCTTGAACATCGCGCGGAGACCTGCAATCACCGCACTCCCACGATCACTGCCACTAATGATAGCTTCGAGAGCGCCCCGCACCTTGTCAATATTTGGATCGACGTTTGGCGACACTCTTGCAAGAAATAGCAAAGCAGCTTGGCTATTTAAGGCGATTGCGCCCAAAGGTCGATTGACCTCATGAGCGATTGAAGCTGCCATCTGGTCCATGGCAATATCTCGTCCCTCGCGTTCGCGACGAAGCCGCATGACTGACCTGCCGAGATGCGCATAGAGCGTTGTGGTCTCCAAGAGCAACACCACTAGTACGATAGTGGCCGTGACAAGTGAGTAAACGCGCCCCATATACCAGCCGAGGCTGTAGCGAGCACTAATAAGAATGGCGGAGAGCGTAATCTCTGGCAGCCACGCACAAATAGCGACCATGAGCCATAAATCGAGCACCGAGTTCGCGCGCCTCCAAAGCACCCCAAGAGCCACAATGGCCAACAACAAAATTGATCCGGCAGCAAGTGGCGCGAATGGGCTTAGACGAGTGCTGTCAAGAAAGAGCTTTGGTAATAGTTCCTGCTGCGACGTAATGATCCAGGTCACAACGAATGCTACCGCAATCACGATCATCACGCTCAATCCTATGTAAGTTCGCGCGGAGCCAATGACACGATTGATGTGCTATCCTTGAGTACGGCATAGATAATCACGCACAATAGTAGGCCGATGTGCCAAATAACATAGAACCATAGGGGACTCTGCAGACCACCGCCGAGGAGGCCAGTTGGCGCAAACAATCCCGGAAAGGTAAGTGCAAACGGAATGACCATCAGCCCTGAAAAAAGATAGCCGCCGGCAAGCACCAAGAGTGCCCGCTGGCACACAATTGAAAATTGAGCAAACAAGAGGGCAGAGGTAAGGAGATCGTTGATCAGGAGCGCCGTCGCTACGGACGGAATATACGCGTCAACCCGCGGCAGCGGTACGTTTGTGAACGGGGCCGTGATAACGAATGCGACAAGAAGAGCCACTACGATAATGCGCGCCAATTGACGCTGAAGCGGCGACGGCGGCAAAGTCGCCAGGAGGATTTGATGTTCCTCCGTCGGCTGGCGCATTATTGACGAGTTCACAGAAACGCACTCGGTATAATCAGCCGGCAGGAGCGCCTAGAACCGCATCCGACTGACGCTAGCATTTTCAAGCTCTTATGGACACGCTTTTCGAGATGCGGTTAGCGCACTGCTTTCGCTGGGGCTGGATCAGGCAGGAATATTGACATAACGCCGGATGGCAGGCGGCTCGATTGACGCGATGCACACTCAGGTCCGAGTTGGGTCAAGAGCGGCGGTTAGGGCGTCGCTCGCCGACCGTCCGGTTTGCCCTCCATTGCAGACATCCGCTGCGCTCCCGTGAACCGCCGCTTGGGGTAAAGTCGAGATGTGGCGCGGTGGCGGTAGGCTGAACATATCTGTTTGCCGCCTCTTTCGTCTGGCGGTGCCTTAATGGCTCAGCCGTAAACTTAGTTTCCACATCCCGCTCATCGAACCGGACAGGCAGATTTCCCGCATCCGGCTCTCGGACAAGACTTCACGCCTTTGTTTGACGTGCGACGCCATTCGCAGTTCCCGAACCCGTTGTGGAGTTTATAGGTTGCCCAATCTCCCAGGTCCTTCCCCACTTGTTGCGCCTGTCTTGAACTGAGGTCCCTTCCCTCCACTGGCATTACCCAGCTTCCGCGGTACTACGAACCCCTCCGCCACCCCAGGGCGCCCGGCCTGTCCCTCGCCGGGCTCCGGTTGGTCGTCTCTCCGACCACGCTATGGGGCTTCCCGTGTTGCGTGCGCTTTCCTTGTGTGCATGCTGTCGCCACTACCCCGGCACAGCGACTGGAGGTCTTGCTTGGCTCATTCCGCCCCAGTCGTATCAGCCTTCCCTGATATGGCCGTCAGGTCGGCCCGTGCATTGTCCTTTTCGAGGCTTGCTCAGCGTTCACTCGCGTTACGGCCTGCACACTCGCGCATGTCACCGTATATCGTGACCCGCTAACCGAAGGCTTCAGCCACTTCGTTACCTCCATAGCTGCTCCGGTTGCTTCCGGCTGGAGCGTTTCGCCGGGTGGGGCTCGCACCCACTGGAAAGCGCCGCCTTTGCACGGCGCACGCCAAAACCGGACTCATATTGGTTGCTGCTTGGCGTCGTGTCTGTTCATCTCCGATGGGGACTACCTGGCGGTGGCGCCCTTCAGGAATGGCTTAGAAAGTTCGCGGGCGCACTCGATGAAAAGGTGTGACGCCGGATTGATGGAGCGTCCCTTCAATGTCGCAATACAAACCGGATCAGGCCTGATGGGAAATTCAAACGGCAGACCTCTTATGCCCAGGCGCTTGCCGTTCAAGCGTAAGATCGAAGCTGGCAACGCTGAAATGTACGGTCCAGCGGCCACTAGGGAGAAGAACAAGTTGCCGGAATTCGATTTCACAGTGTGGCGGGGCACAGCTAAGCCTCTGGCGCGAAAAGCCTCGGGGATTGCTGACCCGGCGGCTTCCGCATACCAATCGAAAGGCGGAAGACACCATGGCTCCTTAATGAGTTCGGCGGCATCGATTTTGCGGCGCCGGAGCCATTTGCTGCTTGCGCCAACAACCGCAACAAGCGGATCGTTAAACAGAAATTCAACGTCAAGATCCCCCTCCGTATTCGGCATGACGATTCGACCGAAAATGAAATCCACGCTGCGCTCGCGAAGATCACGGTGCAGCATTGCCCGCGTGGCGGCTTGCATCACCGTGAACGTAAGTCGCGGATATTGGCGCGAAAGCCGGGTAATAATGTGTGGGACCAGCCCGGCAATCATTATCTCTGTGGTTCCGACACGAACTTCTCCGGCGGTCGGATCGGTCAAATAGTCGATCTCTTCAACGCCTTGCTTCAAATTATCGAAAATCACCGCGCTCCATTTGAGAAACGCGCTCCCGTATCGCGTCGGCTCGACGCCGTGACGGCTGCGATCAAGTAGGCGCACACCAAGCACACGCTCGAGATCGGTGATCGCTTGCGAAATAGCCGGCTGGGATACTGCCAATTGGGTGGCAGCCTTGCCCATGCTACCGAACTGCGCCACTGTCTTCAGGACGTAGAGGTCTCGCAACTTGAGCCGCCGCCCGATGCGCTCATCCCACGGCATTGATATACCCCCAAAATGCTTATGACGGCATCAGATTATACGATTATTCCCTTATGTCTAAGTTCAGTATTCTGATGAACATCGCGAACTTGGAAGCCACATCTTGGGAGGCGGGCCCATGTCTTCATTGGAACCCAGTTCTGTTATCCGCACCACGTTGACGGGCGCAGCACTCGCCGCGCTTGCGGTTGCCAGCAGCACGGTCACGGCATCTGCGCAGACCATCAAAATCGGCGTGATCAACAGCTATTCGGGATTTCTTGCGCATGGGGGCGACCAGATGCAGAAGGGCATCGATCTCTACGTCAAGGAGCACGAAAACGAATTGCCGCCGGGCGTCAAGATCGAGATTATTAAGCGTGATGACGCCGCCGCGCCCGAAGCCGGCAAGCGCGTCGCGCAGGAATTGATCACGCGCGATCATGTCCAGTTGCTGGTGGGCGTGGCGGGGTCACCGATCGCCGCGGCCATCGCGCCGCTGACCCAGGAGGCCAAGGTCCCGCTTATCATCACCAACGCGGCTGGCGCCGCCATTACGCGCATATCACCCTATGTAGTGCGTGTTTCGTTTACGCAGTGGCAGACGGCCTATCCGCTCGGCCAATGGGCCGCTAAGCAGGGTTGGAAGACCGCGTACACGGCGGTCAGCGACTTCATTCCCGGCCATGACGCTGAAGCGGCCTTCACCAAGGGCTGGACGGAGGCGGGCCTAAAGGTTCTGGGCGCGGTCCGCTTCCCGACCGCCAATCCGGACTTCGCTCCGTTCGTGCAGCGCATCAAGGATGTCAAACCGGATGTCGCGTTCATCTGGCCGCCGTCTCAGGAACAATCAACCACAATGCTCAAAACGGTCAGGGACCTCGGCCTGCGTCAGGCGGGTGTCAATATCGTGTCGACGCAGGACCTCGTTCCCGACGAGGAATTGCCGAATATGGGCGATGCCGCGCTCGGCCTGGTCACGACGGGCACCTATTCGAGCGCGGCCGAGCGGCCGGCCAACAAGGCCTTTCTGGCGGCCTGGAACAAGGAATATGCCGGCAAGGCCATCCCGGACTACCTTTCCGCCGACGGCTGGGACGGAATGTCGGCGATCTTCGATCTGATCAAGGAGACCAAGGGCAAGTTCACCGGCGACGAGGCAATAAAATTCCTGACCAATTGGAAGACCGCGAACAGCCCGCGCGGCCCGATCTCGATCGATCCCGCGAACTCGGGACGTCGTCCAGAACATCTATATGCGCAAGACCGAGATGAGGGACGGCAAGCTCGCCAATATCGAGTTTGACACGATCCCGAACGTCAAAGACCCATGGAAGGAGCAGAACCCTCCCAAGTAGGCCGTCGAATAATGGCGTCGACCTCTCTGAAGACGCCTCGGCTGGGAGTGCACGGGATGAAGACGGCCCTTTGCGAGCGGCTGGGAATTGAGTTGCCGATCATTCAGGCCCCAATCGGCGGTGCGGCTGGGCCGACCTTGGCGTCCGCTGTAAGCAACGCAGGGGGACTTGGCATGCTCGTACCATGGCGTGCTGACATCGACACGGTGCGGCGGCAGATTCGGGAAACACGGGCTCTGACAGCACGGCCATTCGGCGTAAACCTCAATCTGGAGTTCCCTCAGGAAGAGCGCTTGGCGGCCTGCCTGGACGAGGGTGTTCCGGTCATCTCGTTCTTTTGGCGTGATCCCTCCGCGCTCGTACCGCGTGCAAAGGCAGGCGGAGCCATCGTGTTGCACACCGTTGGTTCGGCCGCTGACGCCAAGCGCGCCCTGAACTGTGGCGTTGATATTGTGGTTGCCCAGGGCTGGGAAGCGGGCGGCCATGTTCGGGGGACGGTGGCGACGATGCCGCTCGTGCCTGCGGTGGTGGATGCTGTCGCGCCGGCGCCTGTGGTTGCCGCTGGCGGGATAGCGGATGGACGCGGCCTTGCTGCGGCTTTGGCGCTCGGCGCCGGCGGCGCCTGGATTGGAACTCGCTTCCTCGCAAGCCACGAAGCCACCATCCACCCTCGATATCGCGAGCGACTTTTGCGGGCGAACGAGAACGACACGGTGTTCCTGGAAAATCTGTTCGATGATCGCTGGCCGAATGCTCCCCATCGCACCCTGAAAAGCCAAACAGTCGAAGCCTGGGAGGCGGCAGGGTGCCCGCCGACCGGCAAACGTCCGGGAGAGGGTGAGGTGATTGGCAAGACGCAATCGGGCGGCGCGATTGTTCGTTATCAATGCTGCGTGGCCAGCCCCGACACCGAAGGTGACATTGATGCCATGCCACTATGGGCCGGACAGAGCGTTGGCCTCGTGTCGAAGCTGCAGTCGGCCGCCGACATCGTTCGTGAGATTGCCGACGAAGCGCGATTAATCCTTCAGGCTTTGGCTCATTGACCGCTCAGGGTCACGATCCGAAATACTCATCACGAGCACATCGAGTTTGCTTCGCCATCGGTTTCGGACATCTCGCGGCATCGCAGCGAACCGCCGGTCTGGGCCGATTTTGTTGCAAAAGTCGAGTTGAGACGGGCCGCGAAGCATGATTTCGTTGTGTTGACGCGATTCTCGGCGAGGTCGATCCATGATGGGCCGTCTGAAGAGTGACCAGGGTCAACTGTTCTACGAGTTTCATCTTGGCGACGCGGTTCCCGAAGATCATCTGGTGCGGAAGATCGACACTGCTCTCGATCTGTCCTGGCTCCGCAGCGAACTGGCACCTCATTATTCGTCCATGGGTCGCCCGTCGATCGATCCGGAACTGATGATCCGGATGCTGGTCGTGGGGTATGTCTTTGCGATCCGTTCGGAGCGGCTGGTCTGCCGTGAAGTGCAGGTGAACCTTGCCTATCGCTGGTTCTGCAGGCTCGGCATCGAGGACGCGGTACCGGATCATTCGGCATTTTCGCGCGCCCGCAACGAGCGCTTCCGCGAGGGAGACGTTTTCCGTCGTGTGTTCGAGCGGGTCGTCGAGACATGCATTGCCGCCGGTCTGGTTGGTGGTGAAGGCTTTGCCGTTGATGCGAGCCTGATTCAGGCCGATGCCAATAAGCAACGCTCGATCGCGGGTCAGGATTGGCGCAGGGATCGCGATCCGGCAGAGGTCCAGCCGCGCTGTGAAGGAGTATCTGGCGACCCTCGACGATACGGCGTGGGGTGCTGCCAGCGACGTTGTTCCGAAGTTCGTCTCGCCGTCCGATCCGGCGGCGCAATGGACCGGAGCTCACAAGGGGCCGGCATTCTTTGCTTACTCCGACAACTATCTGATCGACGTGAAGTTCGGTGTCATCGTTGACGTCGAGGCGTCCCGCGCCATTCGCCAGGCTGAGGTCGGCGCAGCAAAGACCATGATCGAGCGGACAGAAGAGCGCTTCGGTCTCAAGCCGGAGCGGCTTGTCGGGGATACCGCTTACGGGGCGGCTCCGATGCTGAACTGGCTGGTCGAGGAGAAAGGCATCGCGCCACATATCCCTGTGTTCGATAAATCGAAGCGGGATGATGGCACGTTCTCGCGCAGCGACTTTCGATATGATCCGACCGGCGACGTCTACCACTGCCCGGGCGGAAAGCGGCTTGGGACGAGCGGCACCGTGCATGAGGGCAGGACGCTTCTGTATCGCGCCAGCAAACTCGACTGCGACATTTGCCCGCTCAAACCACAGTGCTGCCCAAAGGAACCTTCACGCAAGATCCCGCGCGATATCCATGAGCATGCCCGAGACGTCGCCCGGTCGTTCGTTGGCACCGAACGCTTTGAGCAGTCGCGGCATGAGCGCAAGAAGATCGAGATGCGGTTCGCACACTTGAAGCGCATCCTGAAGCTCGGCCGGCTCCGACTGCGTGGCCCGCGAGGTGCTCAGGATGAGTTTGTTCTGGCCGCCATCGCACAGAATCTGCGACGGCTTGCATCGTTGGTCGCTCGTCCACCACCCACTCAGGCTTTGTGCTTTGCGTAACGTTGGAGTTGCGTAGAGGGCGTCAGGGCCGGCGGATAAAAGCCGGCCGCGCCTAATGAGATGGCCGACCGCCCATCCGCAGCAGCCGACTTTTGCAACAAAATCGGCCAGAAGCAGACCTGGCCCCAGCCTGCCAAAAAATCAATCCAGCGCCAGAGGTGCTGCAAACTCATCGTCATTCATGCGCGCGAAATCATATCGGGGGTACACGTCCCTCGCACGGCTGAAGAAGAATTCGTCAAAGGCTCTCATCGCAGGGGCCCGCAGCGGATTAGCGACACGAGCCAAGGCAATTTGTGTAAAGAAAGGCTCCGCGCCGGGAACGGCCACAAGCTCGAACTGGTCTGGGAATATCCGTGCCCAATAGGAAACCAGATGATACCAGGTGAAGGCTACGTCCGCGTAGCTACGGGCGACCATCTCGGGAAGATCGCGATGCATGATGGCGAGGCGGCCGGGAAAGCTCGGTACCTCTGCGGCGAGCAGGGCGTTGGCGCCGGGCGTGCCGAGCAGCTTGTCGGCAGCCGCAAGGCACATAGCGCGAACGTCGCCTGCGTCCCCCAGCGCTATGCGCGTGCCGGTGCGCACAACGTCGGCAAGGCCATGAATCCCGCGCGGATTGCCTTTGCGGACAAGCAGCGCGACGCCTCGGTTCTTCGAGAAGAAGCGCGCCTGCGGCTCGATCACGCCCATCTGACGCAACTGTCGCAGCGGCTCCGGATACCCCATGAAGATATCAGGGTAGAAAGTGGACCTGCGGCTGACGTCGAGCGTGAGATTGCCAAGAGCAACTCCTCCGGAGCGTATCATCTGAACGAGGATGGGCTGCGGCAGGGTGACCAGAATGATGTTGGTGAGGTCGAGGTCGGCATATCGCGGCTGGGTCTGGGCCCAGGATGGAAATGCGCCGACGATATCTTCGCTCGACAACACCATCAGGTGATTGCCCTCAGTGAAGATCACCAAGCTAGGTGGCGTTCCGATACGGCCGATCACGTCTAGCACGGTATCGACGTGGCCGACGAACGAGCGAATGCCCGGCTGAAGCTTCGTTGCAATCGGCCACACCAGCGGCTCAGGCGGTGACAGGGCGACCGCATTCTGCGTTGTGGCTGTCAAGGATTGTGCTGCGCTGGGACCGAAAACTACGGCACTCAATGCGCTACCGAGGAATGCGCGCCTGATCATGTCGGCATCTCCCTTACTGGGGTCTGCCCAATCTTAACACATGCCTGCCTACCAATCTCGGGGGTGAAGGCTCGTTGCATTGCAGCAACTATGGCCCCTCGAAGTCCGATCAGGGTCAAAATGAGAAATTCTCAGACCGAGGATATGTTTTCCGGTTATCCTCCGAAAGCAGACCTCGGTCGGTTAGTCCCACAGATCATTATGTGCTGGACCGTTGCGTGCGTGACACCTGAGGCACGATCAATCTGGCGGATTTTTCCGCGCCACAAATGCTTGGCTACGCGCTTCGGCGCAGGAGCGAGGCGCGCACCCTGGCACGCAACTGATCTGGCGTTTCGGCGGGCGGCGTGGGCGCGAGCTTCGGCTTCACCACGTCACTCGCCGCGGTCTTTGTTACATGCTTCGCGGCCTTGCGTGCTGTTAGCTCTGCGAGCCGCTTGGCCGCCAACTCTTTGGCCTTGGTGTCGACCACTTCGGCCGGCCCGCCGTCGAGGGCGATGCGGTGGTCATAGCAAAGCACGGCTTGGCAGTAGACCGGCGCCATTTTCCAACTTTTGAGCACCCCGAGGGTGTACGGCAGCGACCAGTCCATTGCCGATGCGATCTCGCGGGCCGCACCGGGCGCCAGCGGGCGGACGTCTTGCTGCTCGAGCGGAAACGCGAACGGCCACCTGGCCCTAAGCAGCGCAAGCTGCTGGGCGGATTCCTTGGTGCCGCGAGCCCGCTCCATCCGATAGGTCGACGCCATGCTGGATACCGTCCTTACACTCGTCTTCTGGCGGGCTACTTGAAACTCCGACAGTTACGTTACCGGGGTGTGACGCCCGGTAAGCTCCGCGCCTGGTCCAGCCCGACCCAGCCCGCTATCGCATACCCCCTTGAGTGCCGCCAGCGATGGGTACCAACAGGGTAAAGGCCCTCAACTGGGGCCGGGTGCGCGGCCAACCGCCCAGGGGACATCCCGACCTATAGTGCTCGACTACGATCCTTCCCGTTGACCGGCTTCGACCGCTTGCAGGACCCGGCGCGCCTCGTCCAGTCCATGCTCCTGCGCAATCCAGGCAGCCCCGGCCGCGATCATGTCCTGTGCGGCCTGCACCGCCGCGTCAGAGCCCAAGCGGGTGTAGACATCCCTGAGGAAGCCGAACGCGGCGTCGGCATTGAGGTGTTCATCGGCCATCGCTTGGTCCCGCCAGATCGCTCTTGATGTGTGCCTGCCAGCAAACGCCGAAAGTGGCCTCTCCCTTTGGTCCCGCATCCTGGGTCACACCTGCGGGTTGAGATGTGCTATGCCATAGCCACGATCCAAACCTATCCCATTCCGCCTCAGATTCCGAAAACCTCCCTTCCGTCGGTCCGCCGGACGGGGCGAGGCGGAGGATGTCAATGTCGGCGACTTGCAGCGCCAGCGGCTCGTGTTCTGGAGCCACCCCACTCGCTGGCGAAGTTTGTGAGCGCGCCAATACCGGAGGAGACCCAAAATGGTGGGTGAAGCGTTTGCCGGACTGAGCGCGATTAAGACCGCTTTCGATATCGCAAAGGGATTGAAGGACATCGATGACGCCACCCGTCGCAATGCTGCGGTCATAGAACTGCAAGAAAAAATATTATCCGCACAATCGGAGCAAGCGGTATTGATTGAACGTGTGTGGGAACTCGAAAAGAAAGTGGCCGGCTTTGAACATTGGGAAGTCGAGAAGAAGCGATACGCGCTGGTCGACTTCGGTGGAAACTCGCTTGCTTATGCTTTGAGGCCGGAGGCAGCCAACGACGAGCCTCCGCATCGCATATGTCCCAATTGCTTCGAGAAAAGGCAAAAAGCGATCCTCCAGTTTCGATTTCGCGGCGGCGCCCATCGCCGCGAGATCTGGAAATGCAGTACGTGCGACAAGGAATTTGAATTTGGTCATCCGGAACCGTCGAAACCAATAAGCGCACGCCCAAGGTACGGTTACTTAGAGCTTGCGAAATGATTATCGCAATGCGCAAAAAGAGGCCTCCGGGCATACCGTCAATCCTCCTCCACAGGCTCCGGGCCAAACAGTTCTTCCATGACCTCGGCAAAGATCTGTTGCAGTTGGGCGTCGAGCGGGTCCCGAACAAACTCGATGACGCCATCGGGACGACGGACCGGGATGTACTGGAGGTGGTGCCAGCGATCTTTTCCGGGCCGCGGCTGCGGACCCGAGAATAACCGGGCCAACTCTGCTCCTGCCTCCTCGGGTGTCACGTTCACCTCCTGGTGTTTCAGTGCCTGCCTGGTGCCCTATTATCTCTTTGCGGGGGGACCGCCCTTCCTCGGCGAAGGCAGGGCAATTGCGGGGCGGCCGCCTCGTAGCCCGTCATTCTTAGAGACAGGCGGTTGTTCGGCGCCGAGCTTGGGCTCAACACGCCGATTGCCGTCGATCGCTTCAATTGTCCATGTGATGAACCCGGCCCCGCCACAGAAGCATTTGTGGAACCTGCGACCATTCCTTAGCTCTACCGTGCCGTCGCACGCCAGATGGCCGCCCGCGCCACACTGGACGAAACTGGATGCCATGCAATACGGACAAGAAAAGCCTGCCCAATTATGTTCCTTGATGTCGTGGGCGGCGACCGGCTTTGCCTCGTCGGGCACTACTGCCTTTGGCAAAGGCGATGGAATGGCGATATTGCGTCCTACTGCCCTCGCCAACCATCCGCTGACTTTTGAGGTGGCAATCCAAGAAGATGGCACGACCGCTTTTCCGGCCGGTTGCTGCGAAGGTTTTGGCTCTGGCGATCGCGAGTGTTTTCGGGGAATGGACGCTTTCGTGATCTCTTGGACCACAAACGGGTGGAGTGGCGACCTTCTGGACGAGGTCACCGTAAATCGCGCGCCACTTTTTGAACATCGAAAGTCGACGTCACTTATTTCGACGGTCTCCGGATAGAACCATTTTGCCCCGCAGCCCGGGCAGGTGACCGTCCCACGCCGGCCATCTGGGATGCGGAGGTCGCCGCGACCACAGCCGGGGCAAGTTATGATCGCCAAAGCACTTTTCCCCCGAGGCGCATTATTCGCACCGCGTGTCCCAAACGCCGTCGCCAACTTCGATGGATCGACAACCGCCCCCTGCTGGGGTTGGAGCAACGCCGGTTATTCCTTGTCTTTGCAGCGACAGGCGGGAGCGGCATTGACCATAGTCCGCCGAGAACTCAACGTGGCCCTCGGAGATACATTGCCGACGATCGTAGGCATCAGTCTGTTGTAGCTGATACCGTTTGTCCTGGTCTTCCCTTCGCGCCTGCACAAGCATTTCCGTCATCACGGCCGCTGGGTCGACCAGCGTTGGTGTACCGGCTGGTGGGGCAACCTGGCTTTGCTGCGCGCATCCACAGCAAAGGGCCGCGCCCACGGCGATTACCGCACTTCGTTTCAATCGTGCCCCCTATGGACGGGCGTGGGTGGGGCTGCGGTCAGCGCGAACGACCTCGCCCCAAGCGGCGCATGAAAGCCCGCCAGTGAGGCGAGTTTCTCCCATTTTGGGAGAATCCACCAGAGCAATTCTGATTGGGAGCCACCAGGGTGGGCTTCCGAATTGTCCAAGACCATACACACCGAACGCCACCGAAAGCTGCGCCAGCTGCTTGTAGCGCGGCGAAAGGCAGCAGCGCTTACGCAGACGGTGGTGGCGGAACGGCTGGGCAAGCCACCCTCTTACGTGGCGAAATACGAGGGTGGGGACCGGCGCCTTGATGTACTGGAGTTTCTGGACGTCGCCACGGCCATTGGCTTCGATCCATGCGCGCTGATTCGGTCACTGATTCGCAAATGACCAATTCCAGGGCGCTGTCGGCATCCTCTCCCGGACAGAAGCTCCAACTCGCGCCGGGTTACCGGCTGCTATGTTCGGAGCGGCTGCTCGGGCAGAACGACGGCCCGATGCTGGAAGCATTGAAGGGACTGAGGGGGGTGACCATCCATCTTCCGGCCCGCGTCAAGGATCGCCCAGATCGGGACCGGCTCGGGCTGCGGTTCGAGCGGTACAGGGCGGTGGCGTGAGATGCCCCCCTTCGACCACTACATCGTCATCGACAGCGCAGATCCCAACCCCGAGGTGGCGGCACGGGTGACCAATCGGCTATGGTCGCTTGGGGAATTGGTGGAGCGGACGAGTGCATAGATGGTAACAACGCGATGCCCAATCTGCGGGATGAGCTATGTTGCTGAGCTTCCTGAGGACCGAGCACAACATCGCAAGCGCCATAACGAGGTTATGCGCGTTCTTCGACCGAGACCAACGCAACGGTTTGGTCGGCTGGTTGAATCGGCCGGGAATCCGGCCCATGTGGATTGGTTGTCGCCCGAATGGCAGCAAAATGAAATGTATCAACGCGCGCGGATATTTAGACGAGAGTTTGGGTATGACACAGTCCAATGGGAGTCCGGAGACTGCGAAGCGCATGGTTACCTTTTCGATGACGACACCGATACGTTTGGGCACGGCGCGATTGTAGGAGCTTGCGCCTTCCGGCATCGTGAATTTAGGGATGCCCCAGCGGGATGGGCTATGGATTGGATTTGGCTTACCGGGGCCGTGCGACGGAAGGGCTTACTGACAAGGATATGGCCGATTTTCAAAAGGCGATTTGGAGAGTTTTACCTACTTCCGCCTCTATCAGATGCAATGGAGGCTTTCGCCGCGAAAGTCGGTCACGACCCGGCCAAATCAGCCGTCGCCAATTCAAATTAGGACGCCACCAAACTTTGAGCATCGTAAGGTATTTCAACGCCTTCCGCTGGCTCCGGACCGAACAGTTCTTCCACGATCTCGGCAAAGATCTGCGTCAATTCGGCATCGAGCGGGTCTCGAACAAACTCGATGGTGCCGTCGGGCCGACGGACCGGGATATATTGGAGGTGGTGCCAACGGTCTTTTCCGGGCGGTGGCTGCGGCCCCGAGAATATCCGGGCCAACTCCACCCCTACTTCCTTGGGGGTCATGTTTACCTCCTGGTGCTCAGCGCCTCCAGCGCGGACGCTACCTTTCGCATCGGGACCACTACGTTGCCGGAGATCGAGACCGACCCGCAATAGTCGGCCCAGGAGTTCCATTAGGTGTTGCCGCTTTTCAAACAATTCGCCACGTTGATAAGCCTCATCGACTTTGTCACCGACAGTTTGGCCAAGCGCCGCTCTCACGAGATCGGCTTGGAAACCGGTGCGCTCAGCCGCCCAGGTGCGGAGAGTCGCCCTGAAACCGTGCGGCGTGATCTTTTCACCCTTTTCGTCGACCCACCCCTCCATCTCCTTCACCAACTCCAGCATCGCCCAATTAGAAAGGGGCCTTCTCGGCTTATCGCCGGGGAAAACAAATTCGCCCTCGCTCTCTCCGTTGCCCATCTTGGCGAGGACCTCGAGAGCAGGGTCCGAGAGCCACACGCGATGGGGCTTCCAATTTGACTTTTTTCGCTTGAGGCGCTCGGGTGGAACCGTCCATACGCGCTCGACCAGATCGATCTCGCTCCAACGCGCTTGGATCACCGCGTCGGTGCGCAACCCAGTCAGGATGGTAAACTCCAATGCGCGCGGGCTGACGCCATGACGTTCCCGAAGTGCCCGCACGTATGCGCCAACCTGAGCATAGGGCAGCGAGGGGTGATGGCGAACGACCCTGACATCTGACAGTTTCGGCAACATCTGATCGAGATGCCCCTTCCAACGTGCCGGATTGTCACCCTCCCGGAAGTCGCGAACTTTCGCCCACGACAGCACCCTCTCGATGCGCTGGCGCACCCTGGATGCCGTTTCCGGCTTCGTCGCCCAGAGCGGCTCAATCACCCTCATTACCAGCGCCGTGTCCACAGCCGCGACCGGCAACTTGCCAAACACCGGCGTCACGTAGGTCGCGAGCGTGTTGGTCCACTGGTCGCGATGCTTCTCGTTCTTCCAGCCCGAACTGTTGGCCGAGATAAAGGCATCGCGGCATTGGTCGAAGGTCATCGCCTTAGCGTCGGCGAGGGTCTGTGCAGCGCGTGCAGCCTTGCGATGCTCGATCGGGTCAATCCCGCTCCGACGCAGCTGGCGCGCCTCCAGCGCCGCGGCGCGAGCCTCTACAAGGCTCACGGTGCCGATCGGTCCGAGACCCATCCAACGCTCGTAGCGCTTGCGGGGCTTGCTGGCGTCCGGGATGCCGTAGCGGAACAGCCAGCTTCTATTCACCACGCCACCGGCGCCCTGCGTGACCTGCAAGTACAAGCCGCCGCCGTCCGGATAAAAGCCCGGCTTGCGCAGCTGCTGGACTCGCACAGCCGTCAAACGGTTCAGCCGCATTGTCCATTTCCCGCCGTATCCACCTACGTTTCTACCCACTCACGTAAGGGCGTTGATAGCAGACGACGGCGGACGTGTCCAGACGCAATTGTTCTGGATGTGCCTATGAAATGGGCCTTTATCAGTTCTATCTCGGACGGTATCGGACGGTGTCGGACAGGCCGTTGGCGGAGAGGGAGGGATTTGAACCCCCGATACGGTTGCCCGTATGCCGCATTTCGAGTGCGGTGCGATCGACCACTCTGCCACCTCTCCGGTAGCCGCGCCGGCGGGCGTATTTAGAGCATATTGCGCCAAAGTGGAATCCGGTTTTTGGCCCGGATGGCCGAAACCGGAAAAAACCGCCCGAAAAACCGCCCATGGACACGCGGCCGTGGCCCTCAGGCATGCAATCGCCCCGAATCGGGGCAGATATCCGGCCGGTGCCATTAACGGGATTGTCACTTTCGCGGCACGGACCCACCCGGAGGGATGACGGGGGAAGCATTCCGGTTGCGCGAGCGCGCCTCTTCTCCCTGCGGCGGACCAGGCCATGGCGATCGAGCACGGCGTGGATGGTGCCTTGGTTCCAGGTCGTCGTTTTGCGGTCCGTTTTGCAGAATTCTGTTGCTATCGCGTTCTCGAACTTCGCGATCGCGCCCTCCGCAAGGCAAGCGGCATCTTGCGCAGCACTGGGAGAGGCAAGGCCGCCGGATGACCGGCCTGATTTCGTCGTCACGATCACGGCGGCCCGACGATATGCGGCGTCGAGCATCGGCTTCAAAGCTTTTGTGCAGGGCACAAGAGCGCGGCCGCGCAGGAAGTTGAGCCGTAACGCCATGTTCTCCGCAACGACGAGCGTCGGCAGCCACCTCCTTGCAACGCGGCCAGATCAAAAATAAAGTATCCCGGTTCGACCCCTGTTTCCCAGTGTCACAATCAGCTATAAATCCGCGGCCCGGTATTAAACCCGCCAGGTGGGAGCTGATATGAAACTTGTTAGATGGCTTATCGGCATTTCTTTTGCCGTCGGTATCGTTTCGGCCGGCTCCGATGCCTTCTCCCAACCCGCGAACCAGGCCGCGCAGCGTCCCAAATCGCAGTGGTCCACCATTCAGACCTACTGCTTCGGTTGCCACAACGAGTTCGTTAAGGCCGGCAACCTCTTTTTGAACCAGCTCAGCGCCGAGTCGGTGCCCGAACACCCCGAGATCTTCGAGAAGGCGGTGCGCAAGTTGCGCGGGCGCCAGATGCCGCCGCCCGGCGCGCCCCAGCCCTCGCAGCAGCAAGTCGACGCGCTGATTACCTGGCTCGAGGGCACGCTCGACCAAGCCGGCCAGGCGCACCTTGCGGGCCGCGTTGCCGTCGAGCGCTTGAACCGTACCGAGTATGCCAAAGCTGTGCAGGATCTTCTGGCTGTGGAGATCGATCCCGCGCAGTACCTGCCGGCCGATATCGCGGTCGAAGGCTTCAGCAACATCGCGGCGGCGTTGACCGTGTCACCCGCCTTCCTGGAGCAGTACATCAATGCCGCGCGGGTCGTCGCGCGCATGGCAGTCGGCAAGCCGGCGGCGGATCTCGTCAAAGCCTCTTTCCCTCCCCCTTCCTACAACCAGGACGTCTATGTGGACGGCATGCCGCTCGGTACGCGGGGCGGCACGAGGTTCGAGTACACGTTCCCGGCGGACGGGGAGTACCGCTTCACCATCACCGACCTCGATTTCGGGCTTTACCCGCGCGGGTCCGAGAACGAGACAGCGGTGGTCATGCTGGTCGATCGCAAGGAAGTCTTCCGCCAGAAGGTCGGCGGTGAAAAGGATCGCGAGTTCGTTGATCGCGGCGGCGGCGCACCGGCGGGAGAGAAGCTCATGGAGCGCTTCGCCAACATCCCGGTGCAGGTGACGGCCGGTGTGCACGAAGTTGTCGTGACGTTCATCGAGCGCTCCCGTGTGGCAACCGACGATCTGATTGCGAACGGCTCCCAATATCCTGGGTTTCTTATCAAGGGTTATCTGCGTCTGCCGCGCCTGATGGGGTCGATAAAGCTCGCGGGGCCGTACGCGGCCACGGGCCCCACCCGCACACCCAGCCGGGAGAAGCTGTTACTCTGCAAGCCCGAAACCCCCGAGCAAGAACGCGCCTGCGCCGAGCGCATCACGCGAGATCTCGCCGGGCGTGCCTTCCGCCGGCCCGTCACCAAACAAGATATCGACGGGCTGATGGCCTTCTACGACGCCGGCCATGAAGGGTCCGACGGATTCAATGCCGGGATCGAGCAGATGGTGACTGCGGTTCTGGCGAGCCCGGATTTTCTCTATCGCGGAATCGCCGTGCCGCAGAAACAGGCGAAATTCTATGAGCTGAACGATCTGGAGCTGGCCTCGCGCCTGTCTTTCTTCTTGTGGAGGCGGGCCCCCGACGATGAGCTGCTCAAGCTTGCGAACAAGGGCGAGCTGCGACGTCCCGGCGTACTGGACGCCCAGGTGCGGCGTATGCTGGCCGCTCCGCAGGCCGAGACGCTGGTGACGGATTTCGCGTCCCGCTGGCTCGACCTCCTCGAGGTCGACAAATTCGAGTGGGATAAGCAGCTCTTCCCCGAATTCAACGCCGAGCTGCGCCAGGACGTCTCGACCGAAATCGACCTGTTCCTGCGGAGCATCCTGCTCGAAGACAAGAACGTGGAACAGCTGCTGACGGCCGACTATACGTTCCTCAATGAAAGGCTGGCGAAACACTACGGCATCACCACGGTGCACGGCGCGCAGTTCCGCCGCGTCCATCTCGAGGACGAGAATCGCTATGGCCTGCTCGGCAAGGGCGCCGTGCTGTTGCACACGTCCTATGGCAACCGCACTTCGATCGTGGTGCGCGGTGCCTGGGTTCTCGACAAGCTCCGTGGCACGCCGCCGGCGCCGCCGCCGCCGAATGTGGTGACGGATCTGAGCACGCCGCCGGGCCAGGCGCCCAAGACCATGCGTGCGATGCTCGAGCTGCATCGCGCCAATCCGACCTGCAACATGTGCCACGGCGTGATCGAGCCCCACGGAATCCCGCTGGAGCACTTCACCGTCACGGGGCAGTGGCGCGATGCCGATTGGCAGGCCAATGCGCCCATCAATTCCAAGGTGACAATGCCGGACGGCAAGGAAATCGAAAGTCCGACAGACCTGCGCCGCGTCCTGTTGAGCCGCCCCGGCCAGTTCGTCCAGGCGGTGACAACGAGGCTCATGATGTACGCGCTCGGCCGCGAGATCGACCCTCAAGACATGCCGCAGGTCCGCGCGATCGTGCGCGGCGCCGCCAAGAACGACTACCGATTCTCCTCGCTCGTGGCGGGGATCGTATCGAGTGATGCATTCCGCATGCAGGCACTGGAGGAGTGAACACAATGTATCTAACCAGAAAGCATCTTTCCCGCAGGACCGTGCTCAAGGGCGCGGGTGTGTCCGTTGGACTGCCGTTGCTCGATGCCATGATCCCGGCCGGCACCGCGCTCGCCAAGACCGCCGCCGCGCCGAAGTTGCGCGTGGGCTTCTTCTATATTCCGCACGGCGCGGTCATGTGGAACACGAAGCACGGGAAGGAGATGGATCACTGGACCCCGAGCGGTGCCGGGGCGGATTTCAAGCTCAGCCCAATTCTCGAGCCGCTCGAGAAGCACAAGCACGCCGTGACTTCGATCGCCAATCTCGAGAACAGGGCCAGCGTCGCCTCCGTTCACAAATACAACCCGGCGACCTGGCTCAGCGGCGTCAAGCCCGATCTCAAAGCGCCCGGTCCCAGCATGTCTGCGACGATCGACCAGATCATTGCCGGGCGCATCGGCCAGGAGACGGCGCTGCCGTCGTTGGAGGTCTGCTCGGAGAATGAAACCCAGGCGGTCGCTTGCGAGGCTGGATTCGGCTGCCTCTACAGCTCCACCTTGTCGTACCGGGATGCGCACTCGCCTTTGCCGATGGAGTCCAACCCGCGCAAGGTCTTCGCGCAGCTGTTCGGTGAAGGCGCTACGGCGCAAGAGCGCGTGGCCATCGTCAGGCAGAAACGGAGCATCCTTGATTTCATCACCGAGCGTACCCGGGCGCTGCAACTGGAGCTGGGCGCGGGCGATAAGGTGTTGCTCGACAACTACCTGGACACGGTGCGAGAGATCGAACGGCGCGTGAAGCTTGCACAGGACCGTGACCTCTCGGGCGTGAAGGCGCCCGAGATACCTGTGGCCGAGCAGGATATTGCGATCGACAAGGAAGTGCGGTTGTTGTTCGACCTGATCGCGGTTGCCTATCAGGCCGATCTCACGCGCGTGGCCTCCTACATCATGATCGGCGAAGGCACGAACCGGACCTACAATCACATCGGCGTGCCGGATTCCTTCCATCCGCTGTCACATCATGCCGATTATGTCGATCGGCTTGAAAAGCTGGTCAAGATTCAGCGCTATCACGTGGAGCGGTTCTCGGAGTTCGTCGCGAAACTCGCCGCCACACCCGAAGGCGAAGGCACGCTCCTGGACAACTCCATGTTGCTCTACGGCTCCAACATGTCCAACAGCAACCTGCACGGTAATTATCCGTTGCCGACTATCCTGGTCGGCGGCGGCGCCGGCGCGCTCAAGGGGGGACGGCAGGTCGAGCTGCCCGAACACACGTCGATTTCCAACCTGCACCTCACGCTGCTGAACAAGGCAGGCCTGGAGATGAAGAGCTTCGGGGACAGCACCGGCGAGATCGCCGTTGCCTAACACTAAGGACACTCGGCCATGAATCGCAGGGCAATACTGAAAGGTGCGTTGGGCGGCGTCGTGGGTCTGACCCTGCCGCCTTTTGCGCGCTCCGCTTTCTCCCAAGAAAGCCCCGCTGTCGTCCCGGTGAGCGACGGTTTCGTGATGCTCACCGGCGCCGGGGGTAATGTCCTGGTGCGGACGGCAAGCACCGGTCAGGTGCTGGTAGACAGCGGTGCTGCCGCCTTCACCGATAAGGTGCTGGCGGACCTGCGCGGGCTGCCGGGTGGAGGCCGTGCCACAACTGTGTTCAACACGCACTGGCACAAAGAGCAGGTGGGTGGAAACCTAGCCTTCGGACGGGCGGAGGCGACAATCGTCGCTCACGAAAAGACCCGGGTGCATCTGACGACGGATTATTACCGGCAGGACGAGGACCGTTACGAGAAGGCGTTGCCCGCAGAGGCTCGCCCGACCGTGACCTTCTTTACCGGCGACCAGAACTCTCGCCGGCGACAAGAGGATCCAATACGGCCACCTGCTCGAGGCCCACACCGACGGCGACATCTATGTGTTCTTCCGGGACGCGAACGTGCTGGCCGTGGGCGATGCCATCTCGCCGCTGAAGGATCCCGTGCTTGACTGGTTCGGTGGCGGCTGGCTGGGCGGGCGCGTCGATTCGCAGGACAAGCTCTTGAAGCTCGCCGACGAGAAGACGCGGATCGTGCCGAGCTACGGTCCGGTGGTGGGCCGCGCCGAGCTGCAGGCTGAGTTCGACACGACGCGCCAGCTCTTCGATCGCATGCTTGATCTCGTCAGGAAGGGCATGAGCGCACAAGACATGCTCGATGAGGAACTCATGAAGGGCCTGTCCCGGACCTTCCGCGACCCGTACAAATTCGCCTACGATGCCCATAAGGGCTTTTGGGCGCACCACAATTCTCTCGCACCGAACCTGCTCTGATAGGTAGCGTCATGAAACGTGCCATTTTCGCAGTCGCTTTTTGCCTCGCAGCGGCCACCACGGCCGCCGCCGAGGATGCGAGCCTCGCCGGCCTGATCCAGGCCGGTCATCGCGACACCGCGCTCAAGATGATTGCCGCGGGCGCCGATGTGAACGCAGCCCAGGGCGACGGCACGACGCCGCTGCACTGGGCCGTCTACAAGATCGACGCGGATCTTGTCCGGGCGCTGATCGAGCGCGGCGCGAAGCCCGATGTCGTCAACAGCTACGGCTCGAGCCCTTTGGCGGAGGCGGCAAAGGTCGGCAATGCTCGCCTGGCCGGAATGCTGCTCGATGCAGGCAGCAACGCAGAGGTGCCGAACCAAGAGGGCCAGACGGCCTTGATGCTGGCCGCGCGCGCGGGTTCCGTGGAGGTTGCTGACCTGCTGGTGCGCCACGGCGCCAACGTCAATGCACGAGAAAAATGGCGCGGCCAGACGGCGCTGATGTGGGCGGTGGACGCGCGCTCAATCGAGATGACGCGGTTTCTCATCGCCCATAAGGCGGACGTCGATGCCCGGGCGCTGGCCACCGACTGGCCGAGCCAGATGACCGGCGAGCCGCGCAATCAGTATCGCCCGACCGGCGGCCTGACCCCGCTGCTCTATGCGGCGCGCTCGGGATGTACGGATTGCGTGCAAGCGCTGCTGGACGCCGGTGCGGATGTGAACCGGCCGAACCCCGACGGTGTCACGCCGCTGATCGTGGCCATCGACAATTTCGCATTCGACACCGCAAAGCTCCTGTTCGAGCGCGGCGCCAATCCGCATGTGTGGGATTGGTGGGGCCGCACCGCGCTGTACACGGCGATCGACATGAATGCCTACAGTCCGGACGCTTACGAAGAACGCACCGGGCCGCCCATCGTGACGACGAAGACCACCCCGCTTGAGCTCGCACGACTGTTTCTCGCCGCCGGCGTCAACCCCAATACGCAGTTGAACATGCATCGGCCCGGGCGCGGCGGGAACGCCGGCCGCTTCGCCGACGAGATCATAACCACCGGCGCCACCCCCATGTTGCGCGCCGCCGCGTCGCAGGACGTTGAGGCCGTGCGGCTGTTGCTGGAGTACAAAGGGCGTGTCGACGTGCCCAATGTGATGGGCGTGACGCCGCTGATCGCCGCCGCGGGGTGGGGCATGCGAGCCGCCAGCCCGCGCTTCGATCCCACCGCCAAGGATGCGCAGGATCGCTCGATCGCGACGCTCGAATTGCTGTGGGCGGCCGGCGCCGGTGCCGGCGTGAATGCCCGGATCTCCGTCACGGACCTGACCGCGCGCATGGGGCGCGGCGGTACGTTGCCGGAGCGAAATGGGCAGAGCGCGATATTCGGCGCGGTGCAATGGGGCTGGCCCCGCGTGACCCAGTACCTGATCGATCACGGCGCGGAAGTGGCTATCGTGGACGATCGCAAGGTGTCGCCGCTCGACGCAGCTTCGGGGAAGGCCGGCAGCTCGGACAATCACCCCTCCGGCGAGGTCGCCAAGATACTCCAGGCGGCAATCGGTCATTAGACTGCAGGATTGGGATTGGGTCGTCCCTGCGGGGGCGACCGCCAAAGCGGAATCCGGTTTTTGGCCCGGATGGCTGAAACCGGAGAACCCGCCCCGAAAGGGCCGCCCATGGACGCGCGGCCGTGGCCTTCAGGCATGCAATCGCCCCCGAATCGGGGCAGAATCGCCGGCCGGTCCCCATTAACGGGCTTGTCACTTTCCCGGCACGGACCGCCACGGAGGGATGACCCGGGGGAATCGGCCGTATATTCTGTTCGCGGAAAGTTGCTGCCGGCCCGCGCCTTTCCCATTTAGTGCCACGACACCCTGCGGGCCGGGTGCCGGGCGAGGGTCATACGGACGAGCATGCGCATCGAGACCATCAAGCGTGAGGTGCGTGGGGTCTTTCTCGCCTTGCTGCTGGTGGCAGCCACGTCGCTCGTCGTCAATTTGCTGGTGGAGTATGCCGGCATCCGCCGTGGATCCGTCATCTACCTGCTGGCGGTGCTGGTGTCCGGCTGGCGTTTCGGCCTGCTGCCCGCCATCGCGGCGGCGATCGTCGGCGTACTCGGCTCCGGATATTTGTTTTATTCCCCGAACAATCAGCGGTCGGAGTACCTCGATCTCGCTCTGTTCCTGATCGTCGCTTTGGTGGCGAGCCACGTGGCGAATTCGATGAAGCGGCAGACTGAGCTCGCCCGCAAGCGCGAAAAGGAGATGGGCGATCTCTACGCCTTTTCCCGGCGCCTGGCCGCCGCGCCGTCCGCGGCCGAGATCTACCGGGCGATCGAGGATCACCTCACCACCCATGCCCAGCGCAAGGTGGTGCTGTTCGGCGCCGGCTCCCCGGACGCCGACGCCAAGTCTTCCGGCGATGCCGCGGTACCTGGCCAGGTCCGCGTCGCCATCGCGGACGTCCAGCGCGGCCATTCGGTCGAGGCCAACGTGACCGACGATACCGGCAATGTCTGGCACGTGCGCCGGGTCTCGCAGAAGACCCCGGATTTCGGCGTGATCGCCATCGACCTCGGTCGGGTGCCGGCCGACGAGGCGGCCGACGTGCACCAGCGGGTCAACGACATGCTGGCGGATGCCTCCGACACTCTCGAGCGCCTCGACGTCGCCCACGCGCTCGACCAGGCCAAGATGCGCTCGGAGACCGAGCTCCTGCGCGAGGCCCTGATCGGCTCGGTCAGCCACGAGCTGCGCACCCCGCTCGCCTCCATCCTGGGCGCCGCCACGGTGCTGAGCCAGTCGCCCGCGGTCGCCAACGACGAGCGGCTCAACTCGCTCGCCAGCGTGGTGCGCGACGAGGCCGAGCGCCTCAACAACGATATTCAGAACCTCCTGGACGCAACCCGCATCAGCCGCGAGCAGATCAAGCCCCGGATGGAGTGGATCGAGCCGACCGACATCGTCAACTCGGCGCTGGAACGGCGGCGCCGGCGGCTGTTGGGGCACACGGTCTCGCTCGACGTGGACTCGAACCTGCCGTTCATTTATGTGGATCCGGTGCTGATCGAGCAGGCCTTCGCCCAGCTCGTCGACAATGCGGCCAAATATTCTCCCGCCGGCTCCACCATCACGGTGTCGGCCAAGCGCAACGGTCACGGCCTGGTGCTCTCGGTGCGCGACACCGGGGTCGGCCTGACCGAGGACGAGAGCGCCCATCTGGGCGACCGGTTCTTCCGCGGCGCCCGCCATGCCTCGACCACTCCGGCTCGGGGCTCGGCCTGTGGATCGCCAAAGCCTTCGTCAGCGCCAACGGCGGCCGCATCGAGGCCGACAGCCCAGGCGTCAATCTCGGAACCATGATCGCCATCAAGCTTCCGGTGGCACCCAACGCGCCGCAACAGGAGACCGATCCCGATGACTGAACCAGCGCCCGTCGTCCTCGTCATCGACGATGAAATCCAAATTCGCCGCTTCCTGCGTGCCGGACTGGAGCTGGACGGATTCGTGGTGCAGGAGGCGGAAACCGGCACCGATGCCATGCGGGCGGTGACGCTCACGCCGCCCGATCTGGTGATTCTGGATCTTGGGCCTGCCCGACATGGACGGCGCCGATGTGCTCGAGCGCCTGCGCGCCTGGTCGAACGTGCCGCTGATCGTGCTGTCGGTGCGCTCCAACGAGGCCGAGAAGGTGCGGCTCCTGGAGAGCGGCGCCGACGATTACGTGGTCAAGCCGTTCGGCATGGCGGAGCTCCTGGCGCGCGCCCACGCCGCCATGCGCCGCCAGGTGCGGGCCACCTCGGGCGAGCCGGTGGTGCGGGCCGGGCCGCTCTCGATCGATCTCGCCGCCCGCTTCGTCACCATCAACGGCGAGCGCGTGATCCTGACCCCGAAGGAATACCGGCTGCTGCAGATCCTGGCCCAGCACGCCGGCAACGTGGTGACCCACCAGTTCCTGCTCAAGGAGATCTGGGGCTCGCCGCACATCCACGACACCCATTATCTGCGCATCTTCGTGCGCAAGCTGCGCCAGAAGATCGAGGCCGACCCGACCCAGCCCCGCATCCTGATGACCGAGCTCGGCATCGGCTACCGCCTGGCGCTGCCGGAGCCGGCCCGCCCCGCGGTGGCGTGATTTGGAGTCTGTAGGATGGGTTGAGCGCTCATAAGGGCGTTCACGGCATAGCCCGCGAAGACGGGCGTAAACGCCCTGGTGCTCTTCGCGGGCTTTGCGAAACCCATCGGCGGCATTGATGGGTTTCGCAAGAGCTCAACCCATCCTACAAGTCACGAACCAAGCAAAGCCGCCCGAAACGCCACGCGCCGGGCCGGATCGTCCAGTCGCCGGTAGTCGAACTGCGGCGAGAGCGCACCCTTCTTCAGATGCAAGGTCGCGAACACCGGGCCTTCCTGCTTCAGCAACTCCGGAACCTTGGCCTCGAAATCGGAAAGCTCCGAGAATTCATGCAGCGCCCGGTAATTGGCGGCGCGCGCCAGGCCGTTGAAATCCACCCCCGCATAAGGGATCGGGTGGCTGCCGTTGGCCTCATAGGTGCCGTTGCGGCACACGAAATGCACCAGGTTCCTCGGCGCCACCGCCCCGATGGTCACCAGCGTGCCGAGATTCATCAACAGGCTGCCGTCGCCGTCGAGCACCAGCACCCGCTTGTCGGGACGCCCGAGCGCCAGCCCCAGCCCATGCGAGGACGCGATCCCCATGGCGCCGAACGAGAAGTAGTTGAGCGGACGCGGCGCCAGCTCGAGCCAATCGAAGGCGGAGGAATAGACCGCGATCACGATCTCGTCGGTGAGCCGCCGCGCCAGCGCCCGGAAGCATTCGTCCCGCTTCATCATGACGCGCCTCTGACCTCATCCTGAGGAGCGTCGCGCAGCGACGCGTCTCGAAGGATCGACGCACGACACAGAGTCGCCGCCATCCTTCGAGACGCACGCATCCTTCGCCAAGCGCTCAGGAGCGCGCTCCTCAGGATGAGGGCCGTTGTTTGCTCACGGCAGCGAAAGCGGGAACCAGGCCCTGCAGCGCATCGTGTCGCGCCGATCATGTTCCAACCGCCAGCGCCGTCTTGAGCGCCTTGCGCTTGTCGGCCGCATAGAGCGCCGGATAATCGTAGGTCAGCGGCTTGCTGCGCTCCACCTTCAGCGTCGCGAACACCGGACCGGCCTGCCCGAGCACATGCCCGATCTGCTGCTCGAAGGACGCAAGCTCGGAGAAATCGTGGCATTGCGCGTAGCCGGCCGCTTTCGCCATGCCGGAGAAATCCACGTTCGGGTTCGGGATCGGATGGCTGCCATTGGCCTCGTAGGTGCCGTTGTGGCAGACGAAATGAACCAGGTTCTTCGGCGCCGCCGCCCCGATCGACACCAGGCTGCCGAGATTCATCAAGAGGCTGCCGTCGCCGTCGAGCACCAGGACGCGCTTGTCGGGCCGCCCCAGCGCCAGCCCCAGGCCATGCGAGGAGGCAAGCCCCATGGCGCCCACCGAGAAATAATTGAGCACGCGCGGATTGAGCTCGCTCCACTCCGCGGCCGAGCTGTAGGAGGCGATCACGATCTCGTCCGTTACATGGCGGGCGAGAATGCGGAAGCAGTCGTCGCGTTTCATCATCGGCGTTATCCCGGCGGCAGCGGCCGGCGGCCGATCAGGAGCGCGACCGGCGAGCGATTGCGCATAGGCCTTGTCGATGGCGGGCTTGATCTTGGCGACGTCGGCATCCTGGCTGATGAGATCGTGCGCGATGCCCATGGCGTCCAGGATCGGCTCGATGATGCGCACCCCGTAGCGGCCCGATTGGGCGGGAGCCCGTTCGGGCTCGTGGCCGAGCAGGCCGATCATCATGCAGATCGGCTGCTGGTACTCGACCGCGACCGCCCGGATGGCGTTGATGGAGTCGAGAAAGCCGGTGTACTGGATCAAGGATCAGGGCGCGCTTGTCGCAATAATGCAGGCCGGAGGCGATGCCGATGCATTCGTCCTCCTTGCAGACCCGCACCAGCCGCAGATCGGGATCGCGCGCGATCGGCCGCAGCAGTCCGGCACTGGTCACGATGTCGGGAACCGACAGGATGAACTCCACGCCGCTAGCCTTGATGGCGGCCAGGATGGCGGCGCCGTGCAGCTCGGCCTTGGCTTGATCCTTCACGGCGGACGCGCCGGCATCCATTCGCAGCCTCCCTGAGAGCCCGAGCACCAATGTCTGGTTACCGGACCGTTCATAACTAGTGCAAAATCGCCGCCGACCGCAACCTCGCCACCGCACATCTTGCGGCGTGCCAAGGCTTTCTCCACGAGTCGTCCCTGTGGAAGCAGGGACCCATACGCCGCAGCTTATCGATAGGACACGGCGTTTGGGTCCCGGCTCTTCGGCCGGGACGACAGCTGAGGGGCGGATATCCTTGACTCAAGCCCCCCTCCTCCCTAGGTTGCCGGCGCTCACCTAGAGCCTACATTATCGATCCGCCGACCGGCCCCAGAGGTCCGGAGGCCCCCGCCCGACAGCGCGATGCGCCCTCGGGCGCCGAAACTGCTTGTTGGAAGGCAACGTTCGAGACCGCCATGTTCGACTCACTCTCCGAAAAGCTCGGCGGCATCCTGGATCGCCTGACGCGGCGCGGCGCGCTCAGCGAAGCCGACGTCGACGCGGCGCTGCGCGAGGTGCGCCGCGCGCTGTTGGAGGCCGACGTCGCGCTCGACGTGGTGCGCGACTTCTGCGACCAGGTGCGCCGCCATGCGGTCGGGGTCGAGGTGGTCAAGTCGGTCACGCCGGGCCAGCTGGTGGTCAAGATCGTGCACGACCAGCTGATCGCGACGCTTGGGGGCGCAGCGCCGAGCCGATCGATCTCAACGCCGCCGCCCCGGTCGCCATCATGATGGTGGGGCTGCAGGGCTCGGGCAAGACCACCACCACCGCCAAGCTCGCCAAGCGGCTCACCGAGCAGGGCAAGCAGAAGGTGCTGATGGCGTCGCTCGACGTGCGCCGCCCGGCCGCCATGGAGCAGCTGGCGGTGCTCGGCCGCCAGGTCGGGATCGAGACCCTGCCGATCGTGGCCGGCCAGGGGCCGGCGCAGATCGCGCAGCGCGCGCTGCAGGCCGGCCGGCTCGGCAGCTACGACGTGGTGCTGCTCGACACCGCCGGCCGCACCACGCTCGACGACGGCGATGATGGAGGAGGCCGCCGCAGGTCAAGCGCGCCGCCAATCCGCACGAGGTGCTGCTGGTCGCCGACAGCCTGACCGGCCAGGACGCGGTCAATCTGGCGCGCTCGTTCAACGAGCGCGTGGGCCTCACCGGCATCGTGCTCACCCGCATCGACGGCGACGGCCGCGGCGGCGCCGCGCTCTCCATGCGGGCCGTCACCGGCAAGCCGATCAAGCTCATGGGCACCGGCGAGAAGCTCGATGCGCTGGAGGATTTCCATCCGGCCCGCATCGCCGACCGCATCCTCGGCATGGGCGACATCGTGTCCCTGGTCGAGAAGGCGGCCGCCACCATCGATGCCGAGAAGGCCGCGCGCGCCGCCGAGCGCATGCGCAAGGGCGCGTTCGATCTCAACGATCTGCGCGATCAGCTCATGCAGATGCAGCAGATGGGCGGCATGAGCGGCCTGATGGGCATGCTGCCGGGCGTCGCCAAGATGAAGAACCAGCTCGCCTCCGCCAATCTCGACGAGCGCGTGCTCAAGCGCCAGGTGGCGGCGATCGATTCCATGACCGCCGCAGGAGCGCCGGCATCCCGACGTCCTCAAGGCCAGCCGCAAGAAGCGCATCGCGGCCGGCTCCGGCACCAAGGTCGAGGACATCAACCGCATGCTCAAGATGCATCGCACCATGGCGGACGTCATGAAGGCGATGGGCGGCGGCAAGCGCGGCCCGATGGCCGGCCTCGCCAACATGCTGGGGCTGGGCTCGCGGCATGCCGAGCCCCGAGCAGATGGCGAAGCTGGCCGAGAAGATGCCCGGCGGCTTGCCGCCAGGCGGCCTGCCGGGAGCGCCACCCGGCGCATCCGGATTGCCCCCGACCATGCCGGGCCTGCCGCCGCGCTTCCCCGGCAACCTGCCCGGCCTCGGCGCCCCCAAGCTGCCCGGCCTCGGCGGCTTCCCGGGACCGGGGAAGAAGAAGATGAGCCGAATGTGCGCCAAGGCATCCGCCAAGAAATTTCCCGCTCGTCCCCGCGAAGGCGGGGACCCAGTCCGCTCGCGAAAAAGAGCTGGATTCCCGCTTTCGCGGAATGAGCGGAGTCAGTCGAGCCGCCCAGATCAACAACTCACCAACAATCAAATGCTGAATTCAACCGAAGAGGAACCCCGATGTCTCTGAAAATCAGGCTGGCCCGTGCCGGCACCAAGAAGCGGCCGTTCTATCATATCGTGATCGCCGACAGCCGCTCGCCGCGCGACGGCCGCTTCATCGAGCGCATCGGCTATTTCAATCCGCTGCTGCCGAAGGAGAAGACCGAGCGGCTCAAGCTCGATCTCGACAAGGTCAAGGCCTGGATGGCCAAGGGCGCGCTGCCGACCGACCGGGTGCTGCGCTTTCTCGACCAGGCCGGCGTGATGACGCGGCCCAAGCGCAGCAATCCGGAGCGCGCGATCCCGCGCAAGGAGCGCAAGGTGCATGGCCGAGACCAAGGTCAAGGAGCAGGAAGCCGCCAAGGAAGCCGCCAAGGCCAAGGCGGCGGCCGCCGCCGCGCCGGCGTGATGACGCGCGCCGGCACGCACGCCTTCCGCTTCCCGGGCTAGGGAGCGCGCCGTGGTCGAGCGCATCTGCGTCGCCCGGATCGGCGCCGCGCACGGGGTCAAGGGCGAGGTGAAGCTCTGGTCGTTCACCGCCGACCCCGCCGCGGTCGCGGACTACGGGCCGCTGGAGAGCCAGGACGGCACGCTGCGCTTCGAGATCGAGGCGCTGCGGCCCGCCAAGGATCATCTGGTGGCGCGGCTCTCGGGCGTGCGCGACCGCGACGCGGCGCAGCGGCTCACCAATGTGGACCTCTACGTTCCGCGCGAGCGGCTGCCGGCGCCGGCCCCCGAGGAGTTCTATCACGCCGACCTGATCGGGCTGCGGGCGGAGGACCGCGACGGCACCGCGCTCGCCACCGTGGTGGGGATTCATGATTTCGGCGCCGGCGATCTCTTGGAGCTGCGCGCCGCCGGCGCGAGCGGCACCGTGCTGATGCCGTTCACCGCCGAGACCGTGCCGGTGGTCGACATCGCGGGCGGCCGCATCGTCATCGATCCGCCGCAAGATCTGTTCAAGTAAACACCGTGACCATGATTTTCGTAGGATGGGTTGAGTTCTTACGAAACCCATCATCGCCGCCGATGGGTTTCGCATAGTCCGTTGAAGACGGGCGCAAACGCCCTAATGTGCTCACCCCATCCTACAATCAAACCAGGACCGCCATCATGTGGCGCGCGAGCGTGCTCACCATTTTCCCGGACATGTTCCCGGGGCCGCTGGGGCAGAGCCTGGCCGGCAAGGCGCTGGCGGCCGGGCTGTGGGGCATCGACACCATCGATATCCGGGCGCACGCTACCGACCGGCACCGCTCGGTCGACGACACCCCGGCGGGCGGCGGGCCCGGCATGGTGATGCGGCCCGACGTGCTGGCGCGCGCACTCGACGCGGCCGCCCCGGCGGGAGACGCCGCGCCCTCGCCTGCTGATGAGCCCGCGCGGCCTGCCGCTCACCAAGGCGCGGGTCGAGGCGCTGGCCCGCGGGCCCGGCGCAATCGTCCTGTGCGGCCGCTTCGAGGGCGTGGACGAGCGCCTGATCGAGGGCCGCGGGCTGCAGGAGGTCTCGATCGGCGACTATGTGCTCTCGGGCGGCGAGATCGCGGCCTATGCGCTGCTCGACGCCTGCATCCGGCTGCTGCCGGGCGTCATGGGCAAGGAGGCCTCCGGGGCCGAGGAGAGCTTCACGGAAGGGCTGCTCGAATACCCGCAATTTACCCGCCCTGCCGTCTGGGAGGGCCGCGCAATCCCCGAGGTGCTGACCGGCGGCGACCACGCCAAGGTGGCGGCCTGGCGCCAGGGCGAGGCCGAGCGCCTCACCCGCGAGCGCCGGCCGGACCTGTGGGCCGCCTATGCGGCACGTCCCGGTAACTCAAGGGCCAAAACGCCCCCGAAAGGGCCCAAAGGTGATGGCCCAAAAGGGTGACAAAGGGCGTTCTTTATCGTATGAGCTTGCCCGACCCGTAACCGCACCGGCCGAAATCGATACGGACTTGCGCCCCGCATTTCCGGCGCAGCCGAATGGAGTGTCCCATGAACCTGATCCAGCAGCTCGAGCAAGAGCAGATGACCAAGCTCGGCAAGACCATTCCGCCGTTCGAGCCCGGCGACACCGTGCTGGTCAACGTCAAGGTGGTGGAGGGCGAGCGCACCCGCATCCAGGCCTATGAGGGCGTCTGCATCGGGCGCTCCGGCTCGGGCATCAACGAGAATTTCACCGTGCGCAAGATTTCCTATGGCGAGGGCGTCGAGCGCGTGTTTCCGCTGTATTCGCCGCTGGTGGATTCCATCAAGGTGGTGCGGCGCGGCAAGGTCCGGCGCGCCAAGCTCTATTACCTGCGCGGCCTGCGCGGCAAATCGGCCCGTATCGTCGAGAAGAAGACGGATGCCCGCACGGCCGCCGGCGCGGCCGAGGCCGCCACGAAGTAGGGCTGGCGACGGTTCGCTCCTTGAGTGGCCCTGGTTTCGCTCGCGTGACATCCGACCAATCTTCGGTGTTTGCCTTCAGGGAGGCAGGGCTTTTCACTCCTTCTCCCCGCTGGGGAGAAGGTGGGATGAGGGGTCTCGGGCAGAGCGATACGGAACCATCGTAGCCCCCTCACCCCACCCTCTCCCCACGCGCAATCGGGTCTATCCGATTTCGCCGCCAATAGTGCGCATGTCGGGCAAGCCCGACATGCGGTGGCGAGGGAGTGAAACGCTGTGCTATTTGTTCGCAATTCCCGCCCCATTACCTAGATGAAGCCAAGCAATAGACTCAAAGCATCGCTCCCAGGAACCCGCGCATGGCCAAGCCCCGCACCCTCTACGACAAGCTCTGGGACGACCATCTGGTCGACGAGCAGCCCGACGGCACCTGCCTCCTCTACGTGGACCGCCATCTGGTGCACGAGGTGACGAGCCCGCAGGCGTTCGAGGGTCTGCGCCTGTCCGGCCGCAAGGTGCGGGCGCCGGAGAAGACACTGGCGGTGGTGGACCACAACGTGCCGACCACCGACCGCAGCGTGCCCAATCCGGATCCCGAGAGCGCCGAGCAGATCGCCACGCTGGCCCAGAACGCCAAGGATTTCGGGCTCGAATATTTCAACGAGTTCGACAAGCGCCAGGGCATCGTCCACATCATCGGGCCGGAGCAGGGCTTCACCTTGCCGGGCACCACCATCGTGTGCGGCGACAGCCACACCGCCACCCACGGCGCCTTCGGGGCGCTGGCCTACGGGATCGGCACCTCCGAGGTCGAGCATGTGCTGGCGACCCAGACCCTGATCCAGACCAAGTCGAAGAACATGCGCGCGGTGGTGGACGGCAAGCTGCCGCATGGCGTCACCGCCAAGGACATCATCCTGGCCATCATCGGCGAGATCGGCACCGCCGGCGGCACCGGCTATGCGCTCGAATATGCCGGCGCCGCGATCGGCGAGCTGTCGCTCGAAGGCCGCATGACCATCTGCAACATGTCGATCGAGGGCGGCGCCAAGGCCGGCTTCATCGCGCCCGACGCGAAGACCTACGCGTATCTCGAGGGCCGCCCCAAGGCTCCCAAGGGCCAGGCCTGGGACCAGGCCATGCGCTATTGGGAGACATTGCGCTCCGATGACGGCGCCCATTTCGACCGCGAGATCAGGCTCGATGCCGGCAACCTGCCGCCGCTGGTCACCTGGGGCACCAGCCCGGAGCAGGTGATCTCGGTCACCGGCCGCGTCCCGGTGCTGGGCGAGATCGCCGACGAGAGCAAGCGCACGCGCGGCCGCCGACCTCGTTCCAATACATGGGCCTCAAGGGCGGCGAGAAGATCACCGACCTCAAGCTCGATCGCGTGTTCATCGGCTCCTGCACCAATGGGCGCATCGAGGATTTGCGGGCGGTGGCGCGCGCGGTCGCCGGCAAGCACGTCAACCGCAACGTCAACGCCATGATCGTGCCGGGGTCGGGCCTGGTCAAAGAGCAGGCCGAGGCCGAGGGGCTGCACAAGATCGTTCGTGGCGGCCGGCTTCGAATGGCGCGAGCCCGGCTGCTCCATGTGCCTCGCCATGAATCCCGACAAGCTGATGCCGGGCGAGCGCTGCGCCTCGACCTCGAACCGCAATTTCGAGGGCCGCCAGGGCTACAAGGGCCGCACCCATCTAGTGTCGCCCGTAATGGCCGCCGCGGCGGCAATCGCCGGACACTTCGTGGACGTGCGGGAGTGGAGACCGACCTCATCCTGAGGAGCCGTGCGCAGCGCGGCGTCTCGAAGGATGGATGCACGGCAGAGACTCGCGGCCGTCCTTTGAGACGCGCGCGAAAGGCGCGCTCCTCAGGACGAGGTTGGAGTTCTTTGCGTTCACCCGCGCTCCCACCAGCAGCGCATCCTGGGCACGATCACGGTGCCGCTCGGTCGGTATTCGGTTGCCAGCCAGGAAACGCATTGGCGCACCGCGCTGGGCCCCGGATAGTCGGCCAGCGGATGCACCCGGATCCGCGCGGGCGCCCGCTTCGGGGCTGCACTCTCGGTGTCCTGGGCCGTGGCGGGACCCAGCCCGAGAGCCAAGAACGCCAGCACCATCGCGCCCGCCGCCGCCTGCTTCATCGCCCGCATGCCGCACCGTCCCGTGATCCCGTTCCGGCAGGCTCGCGCATCGGGACCGGCAGGTCAACCCGCCGTGCCGCCCTGTTGTCCGCAGCGCACGTTCAGGTACAACCCAGTCATGACTGATCCCGCATTTTCCGATCCGCTCGACTGGCGCGACGTCAAGGCACCTTCGCTGGACGAGATCGAGGTCATCGCCATCGAGGCGTTTCGCCGGCTGCCGACCAAGTTCAGCGCCCTGTGCGAAGACCTGGTCATCCGGGTCGAGGATTTCCCGACCGATGAGGTGCTCGACCAGATGGGCGCCGAAAGCGAGTTCGACCTGCTCGGCCTGTTCCAGGGCGTCGGCCTGCCGTTCCGCCAGGACAGCACGCCGGTGCAGATGCCCAATATGATCTGGCTCTATCGCCGCCCGATCCTCGACTACTGGAGCGAGCACGACGAGACCCTGGGGGCCATCATCGCCCATGTGCTGGTGCACGAGATCGGCCACCATTTCGGGCTGTCCGACGACGATATGCACGCCATCGAGGCCAGCGTTGCTTGAGACGGGCCTTTCGCGAGGCGGCCTTTCAGGATAAAGGCTGGCGAGGAATTCCGGTCGGACCAACTCCCTCGGAGTCATTGCCGGGCTTGACCCGGCAATCCATCTTCTTGCGAAATGGATGGACCCGCGGGTCAAGCCCGCGGGTGACGGTCGCTGATACAGGATTGATACCGCTCATGGACAAGTTCACGGTATTGGAAGGCGTCGCCGCCCCGCTCAAGGTGATCAATGTCGATACCGACATGATCATTCCCAAGCAGTTCCTCAAGACCATCAAGCGCACCGGGCTCGGCACCGGCCTGTTCTCCGAGAAGCGCTACCGCGACGACGGCAGCGAGAATCCGGATTTCGTGCTCAATAAGCCGGCCTATCGTCACGCCAAGGTGCTGGTCGCTGGCGACAATTTCGGCTGCGGCTCCTCGCGCGAGCATGCCCCCTGGGCGCTCATGGATTTCGGCATCCGCTGCGTGATCTCGACCTCGTTCGGCGACATCTTCTACAACAATTGCTTCAAGAACGGCGTGCTGCCCGTCAAGGTCAGCCCGCAGGACCTGGAGAAGCTGTTCGACGACGCCGAGCGCGGCGCCAACGCGACGCTCTCCATCGACCTGGAGAAGCAGGAGATCCGCGGGCCCGACGGCGGCGTGATCCGGTTCGACATCGACCCGCATCGCAAGCATTGCATGCTCAACGGGCTCGACGACATCGCCTTGACCATGGTCAAGCAGGACAAGATCGACAGCTTCGAGGCGAGCGCCAAGGCGGCGCGGCCGTGGGCGTGACGGACGGCGCCCCGTATTCCTGCGGATTCTGCCCGCGCCGCCCCCGCCTTCGGCCATCACGGGACAGCCGCTGACCTATCCGCCGGTAGATGCGCGAGGAATCCATCGACGTCGGCGAGCGTCGGTGCCAGAAATCGCAGCACCGGAGCAAACGCCCCGATGATGGTGAGGTGCTTGACCCCCGGATAGACGATCTCCCGAACGCCGCTTCCGGCGGCACGCAACCGGTCTGCCAGCCGTGTGGTATTGCCGGGATCGACGGTGGTGTCCGTGCTTCCCGTGAGAAGGAGCGCCGGCACCTCGCCGCCACGCACAAATGTGATCGGTTGAGTGACCGCCCGGTCGGCGCCCCCGAATATGATTTGCAGGACCGGATCGCGTATCGGGAGAAAATCATAAGGGCCGGAAATGCCGATCAGCCCGGCAATGTCACGCCGCGGGTCCAGACCGACCTCGTTGAGCCATTGTGCATCTAGCGCCAGCATGGCGGCCATGTAGGCGCCCGCCGAATGACCCATCAGGACTATCCTGGCAGGGTCACCACCGAGCTTTCCTGCGTTCTGCGCGACCCAACGAACGACCCGCGCGCCATCTTGGAGAAACACTGGAAACCGCACCTCCGGGTATACCCGATAGTCGGGAACGACCGTCACATATCCCTTTTGCGCCAAAGAGGCGGCCACAAATGGATAGGTTCCCTTGCTGCCTTCCTGCCAGCTTCCGCCGTAGAAAAAGACCACAACCGGTGCCGATCTCGCGTCGCGCGGGCGGTAGACATCGAGCGTCCGCCGCGGGCCATCGCCGTATGGGAGGGACACGCGGACTTCGAGCCCATCTTGCCGCGCCAACAGGTTGAGCGGCGTGGCGGGGCTGCATCCCGCCACCGAGAATCCGATCGCCGCATGGATCGGCCAGCGCCAGCAATGCTGCATCAAATGCCTGATCCTTGAAGCCGCCATGGATCAATAGATCGCCCCGACCGCTTTGGTTCGTTTTTTCCTCCGGCCGGCACACACGATTCTGTGACCGCCCCCGGCGCATCCGCGGCGCCTCGCCTGCGTAGCTAAGACATGGTTCCGCAAGCGGCGGCACCCCGGCAACACTGCAAGGAAAAAACATGAAATCCCCACAAAGAAAGATTCTGACCGCGATAGCCGCAGGGCTCACGCTGGCGACGATCGCGTCTGCGCCGACCTTCGCGCAAATGAAGGATGAGAAGCCCGTAACGGTGGGGGGCGCGCCGATGTATGCGTCCAAGAACATCATCCAGAACGCCGTCAACTCGAAGGATCACACCACCCTGGTAGCCGCCGTCAAGGCTGCCGGCCTGGTCGACACGCTTTCTGGCGCCGGGCCGTTCACGGTCTTCGCCCCGACCAACGAAGCATTCGCAAAGCTGCCAAAGGGCACCGTCGACAATCTTCTGAAGCCCGAGAACAAGGAGACGCTCACCAAGGTGCTGACCTACCACGTGGTGGCGGGCCGCATGACCGCCAAGGACCTGATGGAGGCGGCGAAGAAGGCCGGCGGCAAGGCCATGATCAAGACCGTGGAAGGCGCGGATCTCACCGTCGAGGCCAAAGGCAACGACCTCATGATCGTCGACGCGAAGGGTGATGTCGCCAAGGTCACGATCGACAACGTATTTCAGTCGAACGGCGTCATCCAGGTGGTCGACACCGTGCTGTTGCCGGGCTGATCAGCTGGTCGCCAGCGGTGATCGCGGCGACTCCCATCCGGTTGCCGCCCGATCGCCTCGGAGCCCGCCGCGAATACGCGGCGGGCTTTCATCTGATGTCGGCGAGTGACCGGCCAAACCAGGACATGCCCTGGTTTGGAGATGCGGCTTCGGTCCTCACCGTTTTCGTGCCGGACCGGCGAAAGTTGCTCGGATTTTCCCACCCGCTCCTGGCTGGCGATCGGATTGGATCGTCATTGATCGAGAGCGACGATTCGGATGATTGATTGTTGCTTATTTCCACATTGAACCAATGCGTGAATAAATTGTTTACGCCGCCTCCGTAGAACTGCCTGGGTCGCGTAATTTCCTGGCGGAATGATTGATCATGCCGGACTTCGGGATGGACAATGTTCTCGTCCTCGAGTGCCTGGACGACACGGCACTCGAGCGGCGTGACCAGAGGCGGGTCCATGCCAGCCTTGCCGGACGCTATTCGCTCGCCGGCAGCGTAAACGCGCGCGGCGAGCCGCGGCAGTTCGCCTGCCGGGCCGTCGACATATCGACCCGCGGCGTGGCGCTCGCGGCCCCGGTCGTCGGCAAGGTAGGGGTGCCGGTGGTCGCCGACATCGAGCAGCTCGGGCGAATCAAGGGCCCGGTCATTCGCGTGTTCGCGCGCGGCTTCGTGATGAGCGTCGCGGCCGGCGATGAAGAGCGCCGGATGCTCGCTGTCAGGATCGATTGGATCGAGCGAAACAAGCATCTCGAGGTCCCCGACAATCGCGCGCATGCGCGCTTCATCCCGCGCCGCCCGCTCACGCTCCTCACGCTTGCGGACGGCTCGGTGCTGGCCTGCTTCGTGATCGACCTCTCGGTCAGCGGCGCCGCGGTTTCCGCCGACGTCGTGCCGCAGATCGGAACCGTGCTCGCGGTCGGCAAGGTGGTGGGCCGCGTCGCACGCTTCCTTCCCGGCGGGTTCGCGGTGGAATTCGTCGCGACGCAGAATCGCGATGAGGTCGAGTCGCTGGTGATCCGCAGCTAGCGTCGATCGCGCGTCACGACTGTCGGGCCACACCTCTCCGCTACACGGCCGGCGACCCTTGATCGAGCTTGCCGATCAGCCCGCGAACGCAATCGCTCCAGCTGCGCGGCCGGTATTCGGCCCGCAGCTGCGCTTCCCGCTCCGCCAGATAGACCGGATCGAGCAGTACGCGCTCGATCTTCGCGAGCGCGTCATCGTCGTCGGTCGGATCGAGGTAATCGATCAGGTTCCCCCCCACCTCGGGGATGGAGGTTCGGTTCGAGGCGACGCAGAACTTGCCCTGCGCCAGGCTTTCGGCGACCGGCAAGCCCCAACCTTCGCACAAGCTCGGAAACACGGTGAACAGGCAATCGCGATAGGCTTGGCGCAGCTCCGCGTCCGACAGGCCGGGCAGGTGCACGATCTTGCCGCCCAGATAGCCGCTCGCCGCGAGCTCCGCCAACAGGTCGTCGACCAGCCAACCGATCTGCCCGGCGAACACCAGCACCGGCACCGCGCTCGCGCCGTGCCGCTCCATGAGGCGCCGCCATACCCGCACCAGCAGCCTGTGGTTCTTGCGAATCTCGATCGTGGAGACGAACAGCACGTAGGGCTGGGGAATGCCCGGCATGTCTCGGCTCTCGGCAGCCGGCCGATCGCTCAAGCCCGAGCCCAGCTCCACGACCTCGACCGGAGGCATCGGCCGCCCGGCGGCCGCGGCCAGGGCGACCAGGGCATCGCGCGAATGCCGCGATATGGTGAGCACCACGTCCGCGACCGGCATGGCCTCCCGCAGCCAGTTGCGGAATTGAACGACATGCCTTTGCTCGACGAACGCTTCGTTCTCGATCGGGATGAGATCGTAGATCAGCATCGAGAACCTGATCCCGTGGCGCCGCTTCGCCTCCGCGATATGCTTGATGTAGTGGGGAACCGCCCAACCGGCGCCGAGCGAGACCACGATGTCGCCACGCTGCACCTGCCGCTCGAACGAGCTGCGCCGGAGCCGCAGGGCGACGAGATCGCGCACCGCCGCCCACAACAACGAGAGGAAAAAACCCGGATGGCGGACGATCGCGATGAGGCCGGATAGCTCGCTGCCGAACCGGGCCGGTTCCCAGATCGATTTCCACGGTGCGCGGGCGCCAGGCGGGTCGAGATAGGCGGCGCTGACCGCATCGAAGCCGATCGCCTCGAATTGCTTGGCGTACACGCTGAGCCGGCAGAACCTTACCCGTCCGATGTCGCCATAAAGTCGCGCGGCCTCGACATAGATCTCGAACGGAACGCGCTGCAGGCCGGTCGGATTGCGGAAATGATCGAAATAGCGGAGGAAGTCCTCCACCTCGAACCACACCACCGGCTGACGCTGCTCGCAGACGCGATCCGACGATACCTCTGCGATCACGTCACCCGGCCCGTCCGGCGATCGCCTCGGCGATCGCGACCGTGCGGCGCGCCATGTCGGCGTGCAGCAGCTCCACCATGCGGCCTTCCAGCGCCACCACGCCCTTGCCGGCATTCTCCGGCAGATCGAACGCCGCGATGATGGCCCGTGCCTGCGCCACCTCGGCGGCATCGGGCGAGAACGCGGCGTTGCAGGGGCCGATCTGGTTGGGGTGGATTAGCGTCTTGCCGTCGAAGCCGAGCTCGCGCGCCTGCGCGCATTCCTGCGCGAAGCCTTCCGCATTGCCGAGATCGTTGTAGACGCCGTCGATGATCTCGACCCCATAGGCGCGCGCCGCCGCCACGCAGGTCATCAGCCACGACAGCATGCCGGCGCGGCCCGGCAGGAGCTTGGCCCGCGTCTCCTTGGCGAGGTCGTTGGTGCCCATCACGAAAGCGCTGAGTCGGACCTCGGGATCGAGCGCGGCAGCCGCGATGCGGTCCGCGTGCAGCATGGCGAGCGGCGTCTCCATCATGGCCCATACCCGCACCTGGTGGCCGGCCCCGACCGCGATCATCCGCTCGATCACGTCGTCGAATTGGTCCGGGACTCGATATCTTGGGCAGCAGGATCGCGTCGGGCTTGGCGTGGGTGATGGTGTTGAGATCGTCGAGCCACCATTCGGTATCGAGCCCGTTGATGCGCACCACCACCTCGCGCGGCCCGAAGCCGCCGGCCTTGACCGCATCCGCCACCTGCTGGCGCGCCGCGGTCTTGCCCTGCGGCGCGACCGAATCCTCGAGATCCAGGATGATGGCGTCGGCCGGCAGGCTACGCGCCTTCTCGATGGCGCGGGCATTGGAGCCCGGCATGTAGAGCACGCTGCGGCGCGGACGGATGGTCATGATGAAGGTCCCCGATTGGCCCGGCGCCGCCACCGTAGCGGCGAACGCGCAAGCATGCCAGTGCGCCGGAGCCGCCGGACTACGCGGCCTTCTTCTTGGCCTGGATCAGCTTGCGGTTGATCAGGCATTCGGCGATCTGCACGGCGTTGAGGGCGGCGCCCTTGCGCAGATTGTCGGACACCACCCAGAGCACCAGGCCGTTCTCGACGGTGGCGTCCTCGCGGATGCGGCTCACATAGGTGGCGTCCTCGCCGGCGCACTCGTAGGGCGTGATGTAGCCGCCGGGCTCGTGCTTGTCGATCACCAGCACCCCGGGGGCGACACGCAGGATCTCGCGCGCCTCGTCGGCCTGACAGCGGCTCCTCGAATTCGATATTGACCGCCTCCGAGTGCCCGATGAACACCGGCACCCGCACGCAGGTGGCGACCAGCTTGATCTTGGGGTCGAGAATCTTCTTGGTCTCCGCCATCATCTTCCACTCTTCCCGGGTGAAGCCGTCCTCCATGAAGACGTCGATCTGCGGGATCAGGTTGAAGGCGATCCGGGTCGAGAACTTCTTGGCCTCCATGTCGCCCAAGGTGAACACCGCCTTGGTTTGCGAGAACAGCTCGTCCATCGCCTCCTTGCCGGCGCCCGAGACCGATTGATAGGTCGAGACCACCACGCGCTTGATCCGGGCCTTGTCGTGCAACGGCTTGAGCGCCACCACGAGCTGCGCGGTCGAGCAGTTGGGATTGGCGATGATGCCGCGCTTGCGGAAGCCGGACAGCGCGTCGGCGTTGACCTCCGGCACGATCAGCGGAACGTCGGCGTCGTAGCGCCAGAACGACGAGTTGTCGATCACCACCGCGCCGGCGGCCGCGATCTTGGGCGCCCACTCCTTGGCGACCGGCGAGCCCGCCGACATCAGGCAGATGTCGACGTCGGAGAAGTCGCAATGCTCGAGCGTCTTGATCTTGAGGATCTTGTCGCCGAACGACACCTCGGTTCCGAGGCTGCGGCGCGACGCCAGCGCCACCACCTCGTCGGCGGGGAAAGTCCGCTCCGCCAGGATGGCGAGCATCTCGCGGCCCACGTTTCCGGTGGCGCCCACGACCGCGACCTTGTAGCCCATCGTTACCTCTCCTGCGCAAATCCCGCGCCCGTCCGCCGAAACAGCGGCGCCGGGCGTAAGCCGGCGCTTCTAGAGTATTTTTCCAAAAAAAGCATGCCCGGGATGGGGTCGACGCCGACCCATTCGGGGCCGGCCGCCACCCGTCCGGTGGCCGGGCCGCCATAACGGGCTTGCGAGAAGCCTACGTAATATCCCGAAGTTGCCGAGAACAGGGGGCAATTTTGACCGTCCTGGTGCGCCCGGACGTGTTATTCCGTGCTTCCCCCGGCCGTCGACGCCGGCGGGCGATGGCAAGAGTTCGGGTATGCGTGGCGGCAGGCGCGACGACGAGGTCGATTTCCTGGAAGGGGGCGGCGAGATGGGCGCCCGCATGCGCGCCCATGACTGGCGGCAAACCCCCGTCGGCCCGCCCGCCGCCTGGCCGCAGAGCTTGCGCACCGCGGTGCGGCTGATGCTCAATACCGGCCACCCGATGTACATTTTCTGGGGTCCGGAGGGCTCCTGCCTCTACAACGACGCCTACCGCCAATCGATCGGACCGGAGCGCCACCCGGGCTCGCTCGGCCGGCCGGCGCGCGAGGTTTGGGCCGAGATTTGGGCGATCATCGGCCCCCAGATCGAGCAGGTCATGGCCGGCCGCGGCGCGACCTGGCATGAGAACCAGCTGGTGCCGATCACCCGCAACGGCACGCTCGAGGACGTCTACTGGACCTACAGCTATGGGCCCATCGACGACGCGGCTACGCCCGGCGGGGTCGGCGGCGTGCTGGTGGTCTGCGCCGAAACCACCGACCAGGTGGTTGGAGCCCGGCGTTTGGCGGAAAGCGAGGAGCGTCTGCAGCTGGCGCTGTCCGCCGGCAAGGGCATCGGCACCTGGGACTGGGACGTGGAGCACGACCGGGTGGTGGCCGACGAGCGCTTCGCGCGCCTCTACGGCGTGGACCCGGCCCAAGCCAAGGTTGGTGCGCCGGTGGCCGCATTCTTCGCCGCCATGCATCCCGACGATGCCGGTCGCGTGCAGGCGCGGATCGCCGCCGCGCTTCGAACCGGCGAGGATTTCAACGAGGAGTACCGGCTCATTCGACCGGACGGCAGCGAGCGATGGGTGGCGGCGCAGGGCCGCTGCACCCTGGCTCCGGATGGCCGGCCGCTGCGATTTCCCGGCGTGAGCTTCGACATCACCACGCGCAAGACCAACGAACAGCGCCGCGCGCTGCTGCAGGACCTGATCTGGCAGCAGCGCCAGGCGACCGACGAGACCGCTGTCATGCGGGCGGCCGCAGCGGCGGTCGGTCGCTTCCTCAAGGCGGACCGCACCGGCTTCCTGGAATTCGCGGACGACGATCAGGCGACGCATGGGGTCGGCTGGACGGCCGGGCGTCTCCCCTTGCTGGAAGGGGCGTTCCAAGCCGCCGGTCTCGGCGCCGATGCGCTTGCGCGCCTGCGCGCCGGCGAGATGCTGATATTTGCCGACGTCCGCATCGACCGGGTCGTGGCGGCCGACTTCTTCGCGCGCATCGATACCCGCTCCGGTATGAGCGCACCGGTAATCCGCGACGGCCGTTGGCGCACCAGCCTCTACGTCCATCACGCGGAGCCGCGCGTCTGGCAAGGCGATCAGGCCAGCCTCGTGCGCGAGGTAGCGGACGTGACCTGGGACGCGGTCGAGCGGCTGCGGGCGCGCACGGCGCTCGAGGCCGCCAACGCCACCCTGGCGGAGCGGGTCGCGATCGCGATGCGCGAGCACGCCAAGACCGAGGAGGCCCTGCGCCAATCGCAGAAGATGGAGGCGGTCGGCCAGCTCACCGGCGGCCTCGCGCACGATTTCAACAATCTATTGACCGGCATCAGCGGCAGCCTGGAGATGCTGCAGGCCCGCATCGCCCAAGGCCGGATGGACACGGTCGATCGATACATCGCGGCGGCGCGGGGCGCCGCGAAGCGGGCCGCCACCTTGACACATCGTCTGCTGGCATTTGCGCGCCAGCAGACCCTCGATCCCAAGCCCACCAACGTCAATCGTCTCATCGCCGGCATGGAGGAATTCATCCGCCGCACCGTGGGGCCCGCCGTCGAGATGGAGGTGGCGGGCGCCGAGGACATCTGGACGATCCTGGTCGACCCCAACCAGCTCGAGAATGCGTTGCTCAATCTTTCGCTCAACGCGCGCGACGCCATGCCGGACGGCGGCAGGCTGAAGATTGCGAGCGCCAACGAATGGCTGGACGAGCCGGCCGCCAGGAAACGGCATTTGCCGCCCGGCCAGTACGTCTCGCTCGACGTCACCGATACCGGCACCGGGATGCCGCCGGACGTCGCCGCGCGCGCGTTCGATCCGTTCTTCACTACCAAGCCGATCGGCCAGGGCACCGGCCTCGGGCTGTCGATGATCTACGGTTTCGTCCGTCAGTCCGGCGGCGAGGCCCGCATCGATTCGGCGGTCGGCCGGGGCACCACCGTCCGGCTCTACTTTCCTCGGCACGATGACGCGGTGGCGCTCGACGACGAAGCGGCGCCCGCCACCGCACCCGCGGATGCCGGCGCCGGAGAGGTCGTGCTGATCATCGACGACGAGCCCACCATCCGCATGTTGATCGCAGAGGTTCTGGAGGACGCCGGTTATTCGACGATCGAGGCGCCCGACGGCCCATCCGGGTTGCGGGTGCTGCAGTCCGCCCGGAGGATCGATCTTTTGGTCACCGACGTCGGGCTGCCGGGGGGAATGAACGGGCGGCAGGTCGCGAACGCAGCGCGCTTGCTCAGACCGCAGCTGAAAGTGCTGTTCATTACCGGCTTCGCCGAGAATGCGGCCATCACCGACCCGGATCGCGAGAAGGGCACCCTGATGGTGGCCAAGCCGTTCGCCATGGATGCCCTGGCGCGCAAAATTCGGGAGCTGATCGAGAGCTGAACGGGCGGCTCCCGGATCGGCGAGAACGGGTCGGGGCGATCCGGCCGTCCCCTCCTGGCCCGGACCGGCGGTAACATGCAACGGCCGCCGGGGGCCGGCCGCGAAACAAAAGCCGGCCGTGCCTTGTGGTCACCGGGTTACCCCGGCTATGGTGCATCGAGCCGTCACCATTGCGAGGATGTCATGCGCTTGAGGATGTTGGGCTTGGCTTCGCTGGCCGCCCTATTGGTGGTGGCAGTCGCGACCGCTTCCCCGGCCGGAGCCCAGACCCCAGGCAACCAGACCACAGGCAACCAGACCACGGTCAAGAAGAAATCGGCCGATCGTGACGCGCCCGCGCGGGTAACGGTACAGAAGCGCTCGTTCCTGGATGCCGGCACCGAGGTGCTGCCCGGCCAGCGCAAGTTCACGGATTACGCGTTCCCGCCCGGCTACTCGCCGACCTCGTCGTTCGATTATACGTCCGGCAATATTCGCGGGCCGCTGATCGGCCCATGGGACCCGACCCGCCACAATTTCTATCCCTGGTAATCGAGCCGCAGCGGTCCGGCGGCCGCGTCAGCCCGCCAGCTTCTCGATCTCGGCGATGATCGCCGCCCCCATCTCGGACGTGCTCACGATCCGGGCGCCCTCCGACTTGATGTCGGCGGTGCGCAGCCCTTTGGCGAGGGTCGCGGCGATCGCCTGGTCGATCAGGTCGGCGTGCCGCCCGAGCCCGAACGAGTAGCGCAGCGCCATCCCGAACGAGGTGATCATGGCGATCGGGTTGGCTTGCGCCTTGCCGGCGATGTCGGGGGCCGAGCCGTGCACCGGCTCGTACATGGCCTTGCGCTTGCCGGTCTTGGGATCGGTCTCGCCGAGCGACGCCGAGGGCAGCATGCCGAGCGAGCCGGTCAGCATCGAGGCGACGTCGGAAAGCATGTCGCCGAACAGGTTGTCGGTCACGATCACGTCGAACTGCTTGGGCCAGCGCACCAGCTGCATGCCGCCGGCATCGGCCAGCTGATGCTCGAGCTTGACGTCGGCGAACTCGCGCTGATGCAGCGCGCTCATCACCTCGTGCCAGAGCACGCCGGTCTTCATGACGTTGCGCTTCTCCATCGAGGTCACCTTGTTGCGGCGCTTGCGCGCCAGCTCGAAGGCGACGCGGCCGATGCGCTCGATCTCATAGGTGTCGTAGACCTGAGTGTCGACCGCGCGCTTCTGGCCGTTGCCGAGGTCGGTGATGGTCTTGGGCTCGCCGAAATAGACCCCGCCCGTGAGCTCGCGCACGATCATGATGTCGAGGCCTTCGACCACCTCCACCTTGAGGCTCGAGGAGGCGGCGAGCGCTGGATAGCAGACGGCTGGCCGCAAGTTGGCGAACAGCGCCAGGTCCTTGCGCAGCCGCAGCAGGCCGGCTTCCGGGCGCACGTCATAAGGCACGCTGTCCCACTTCGGCCCGCCCACCGCCCCGAAGATCACCGCATCGGCGGCATGCGCCTTGGCCATGGTGTCGTCGGTCACCGCCACCCCATGGGCGTCGTAGCAGGAGCCGCCGACCAGCCCTTCGTCGGTCTCGAACGTGCCCATCCGGTGCGCGTTCATCCAGGCGATCAGCTTCTTCACCTCGGCCATCACCTCGGGGCCGATACCGTCGCCGGGAAGCAGCAGGAGCTTGTAGGTAGCCATGACGCGTTGCCTCGCACTTGGGAGTCATGGCCGGGCATAGCCCGCGAAGACGGGCGTGAACACCCTTTTTTCCCGGCCACCCACGCCTTGCGCGCCGCAATCGCCGCAAGACGTGGATGCCCGGCACAGGGCCGGGCATGACGGATGAAGTACGAGGCGGATTGCTAAAGGGCGGCGCCGGTCTTGGCAAGGTCGCGCTCTTGGCAAGATGGCGCGACGCTTCGGTTTTCCGTCAATTCGGCTCGACGAAATACCGCATCACCAGTCGCGCTTGGCCGCGCGGGGTCACGTCCTTGAAGCCCGCGGCCCGGAAGGTCGAAGGCGATCCCATATAGGTGTAGAGACGCGCATCGGGCTCGACCGGGTAGCCTTCGATGATCTCGGCGTTTTGCGAGGCCGCATAGTCGACCGCCGCTTTCAAGAGGCCGAGCGTCGTCCCGGTGTGGCGGATCCGCGAGCTGACGAAAAAGCAGGCCACGGACCACACCGGCCGATCATCGATCCGCGGCAATGCGCGATAGCGTTCCAGCCCCACATAGGAATTGCGCGGGGCGATCGAGCACCAACCGACCGGTTCCTGGTCGAGATAGGCCAGAACGCCGATCGGCATTCCTTCCTGCACCAGGCGCTCGAGCGCATCCGCACGCCCCTCTTTGGTCGAGTCGCTGAACTGCGAGCTTGGCATCCGCCAGCGCATACAGGCGCAATAGCGAAACTTTCCGTGGCTCTCCATGAAACGAGCCAGTCCCGGCAATCGCTCGGGCGTGACCGGATGGAAGGTGAGCATGCGAGGGGCTGGCGGCATCGGCATCGGGCGGCCACATTACATGAGGGGCGGCACATGAGGGGCGGCGAAATGTCTGGATGGCGTCCCGCCGCCGAGGAGGCAGCATGCCGCAGGAACGTCCCAGGGTGGTGATCGTAGGCGCCGGCTTCGGCGGGCTCGAGGCCGCCAAGGCGCTGCGGGCGGCGGCCGCCGACGTGACCGTCATCGACCAGCATAACCACCACTGCTTCCAGCCGCTGCTCTATCAGGTGGCGACCGCGGCGCTGTCGCCGGCCGACGTAGCCTGGCCGATCCGGCGCATCCTGCGCCGGCAGCGTAATGCGACGGTGCTGATGGCGCAGGTCCGCGGCGTCGATACCGGTGAGCGGCTGGTGCACACCGACCAGGTCGACGTGCCTTATGATTTCCTGGTGCTGGCGACCGGCGCCACCCATTCCTATTTCGGCCACGACGAATGGGCCGAAGCGGCGCCGGGCTTGAAGCGCATCGAGGACGCTACCCGCATCCGCCGCCGGCTGCTGATCGCCTTCGAGCGCGCCGAGATCGCCACCGACGCCAGCGAGCGGGCGCGCCTGTTGACCTTCGTGATCGTCGGGGCCGGCGCCACCGGCGTCGAGATGGCGGGCGCCATCACCGAGGTGGCGCGCCAGACACTGGCAATGGATTTCCGCCGCATCGATCCCAAGGCCTCGCGTATCGTGCTGATCGAGGCCGGGCCGCGGGTGATGCCGGCGCTGCCTCCCAATCTTTCAGAATACGTGCAACGCACGCTCGCCCGGAAGGGCGTCGAGGTGATGACCTCGACGCGCGTGATCGGCTGCGACCCGCGCGGAGTCGATCTCGAGGGCGGCCGCATCGATGCCGCCACCATCATCTGGGCGGCCGGCGTGGTCGCCTCGCCGGCGGCGCGCTGGCTTAACGCCGCGCATGACCGCGCCGGGCGCGTGCAGGTCGAGCCTGATCTCTCGGTGCGCGGCCTCGCCCAGGTGTTCGCGATCGGCGACACCGCCGCCGTGACCGATGCGGCGGGCCGCGGCATTCCGGGCATCGCGCCCGCCGCCAAGCAGATGGGCCGCTATGTGGGACGGCTGATCGCGGCACGCATCGCCGGCACGCCGGCGCCGGCGCCGTTCCGCTATCGCCACCAGGGCGATCTCGCCACCATCGGACGGCGCGCCGCGGTGGTGAAGCTCGGCCGCCTGGAGCTGCGCGGCTTCCTCGGCTGGCTGTTCTGGAGCGTCATCCACATCTTCTTCCTGATCGAGATCAGGGACCGTTTCGTGGTGGCGTTCACCTGGCTGTGGGACTACGTGACCTTCCAGCGCGGCGCGCGGCTGATCACGCGCGTGCCGCCGCAGGAGCAATGTCATGACTCCGAGGTGCCGCAGGCACTGCGGTCTCCTTCTCCCCGCATGCGGGGAGAAGGTCGGGATGAGGGGGCGTCTCAGCGAGTTCTGAGCTCGTCGAAACGCCCCCTCACCGGGCCGAGTTCTGATTTTCATCCTGCGTATTTCGCCCTCTCCCCGCGCGCGGGGCGAGGGACGCCACATGCGCGGCGAGTTTTGTCAGCTCCCACTGAACCAGTTGTAGCCCATGTCCTCCCAGTAGCCGCCGAGATACTTGTCGGTGACCGCCATCTCCATCACGTGCTTGGGATTCTTGAAGCCGAGCTTGGTGGGGATGCGCACCTTCATGGGGAAACCGTACTTGCGCGGCAGGATTTCGCCGTCGAAGCTGAAAGTCATCTGGGTCTGCGGATGCAGCGCGGTCGCCATGTCGATCGAGGTGGAATAGCCCTCGGCGCAGCGGAACCAGACATATTTCGCCCGCGTGTCGGCCCCGACCCGGCGCAGGAACTCGCGCAGCGGCGTGCCGGTCCATTTGCCGATCGCGCTCCAGCCCTCGACGCAGATGTGGCGGGTGATCTGGGTCTCCTGCGGCAGCGCGTAGAGCTCGTCGAGCGTCCAGGTCTTGGTCTCGTCGACCATGCCGCCGACCTCGAACGCATAGTCGTCCTTGTCGACCTCGGGCGCATCCTCCTCCGGATAATAGGCGTTGAACGGAAACGGCCGCGTCACCATGCTGTCCGGATAGGTCGGGGCGAGACGGTTGGGATTGAACAGCCAGCCCTGCACCCGGTCGTTGAAATAGGAGACCTTCTGCAGCGCCTTCTCGGCGCTCGATTCATCCACGATGTCGCAGCCGGCGAGGAACGCGAGCGCCCCCAGGCTCGCGCCGCCGCGCAGGAACAGGCGCCGGGTCGGATCGGGCAGCAGCTTGGCGGCGTCGCGGATCAGCAGCTGCGGATCGACGCCCGGGATGCGTCTTGCGGGTTTTGGATTTGCGGATTCCAAGCATCTGGATTCCTCCTCAACGGCCGATGATCATGGCGCGCAGGCTCTTGGGCACCAGGAACGCCATGACCACGTGGATCGCGATGAAGCCCACGATCGCCGCCATGGCGAAGAAGTGCACGTAACGGGCCGCGTCGTAGCCGCCGAACAGGAGGCTCAGCTCGCGCAGCTGGATCGGCTTCCAGATCGAGATGCCGGACAGCACGATCACGATCGCGCACAGGATCACCCCCAGATATAGGAGCTTCTGCACCGCGTTGTAGACCGAGAGATCGGCATGGGAGAGCTGGCCCGCAAGGGCTGCGCGCGCATCCGTGATCACCTCGCCGGGCCGCAGCGGCAGCAGCTTGCGCCGGAAGCGGCCGGTCCACAGCCCCAGCCCCACATAGACGAGGCCGTTCACCACCAGGAGCCACATGGCGGCGAAATGCCAGAGCAGCGCGCCCGCCAGCCACTCGCCGAGCGTGATAGCGGACGGAAAAGTGAACGGAAAGAGCGGCGAGGCGTCGTAGATCTGCCAGCCGGAGCCGATCATCATCAGCATGGCGAGCGCATTGACCCAATGGGTCACGCGCACCCAGACCGGATGGATGGTCCCGCCCGAGCGGGCCGCAGCCGTCCCGATCCCGCCCGGGTCCTTGATCGTGGTCGCTTCGATGCTCATGGCCCAGCTCTTGCACGTTTTGCGAATATAACAAAATCAACCGGCGCGGCGGCCTCACGTTCCGGTCACGCCGACCGGCATGGACCACCAAGCTACGTCGACCAGGCGGCCGCGGATGCGGCCCACCGGCCGCAATGGACAAAGCCCGATAGAGGACATAATCAACCATGCGGACGCGCGCAAATACCGCCAAAAACCCCGCAGGCCGGTATTTTCCGTGCGCAGCCGGCCACCGCGCCGCCACCGCCCTGTGAGCCCGCCCAGGACCAAGACCATGACCAAGACCAGCACCGGCAATTTCTTCGAGGACTTCCGCATCGGGCAGCTCATCACCCATGCGACCCCGCGCACCGTCACGGCCGGCGACGTGGCGCTCTACAATGGCCTGTTCGGGCCGCGCTTCGCGGTGCAGTCTTCCGACGCCTTTGCGCAAAAAATCGGCTATCCGCGCGCCCGGTCGACGATCTCCTGGTCTTCCATATCGTGTTCGGCAAGACCGTGCCGGACATCTCCCTCAATGCGGTCGCCAATCTCGGCTATGCGGGCTGCCGTTTCCTCGCCCCGGTCTATCCGGGCGATACCCTCAATGCGGCCTCCGAGGTCATCGGGCTCAAGGAGAACTCGAGCCGCAAGACCGGCATCGTGTTCGTGCGCTCGACCGGCTGCCAGCAGGACGGCGGCAAGGTGCTGGAATATGTGCGCTGGGTGATGATCCGCAAGCGCGACGAAGGGGCGCCCGCGCCCGGCGATCACGTGCCGCGGCTGCCGGAGGCGCTGTTGCCGAGCACGCTGGGCGACGCCTGTCCGCGCATCGATACCGCGGCCTATGACTTCGCGCTTTCCGGCAGCCCGTTCCGGTTCGGCGACTATGCGGTCGGCGAGAAGATCGACCATGTCGACGGCGTGACCGTCGAGGAGGCCGAGCACCAGATCGCGACGCGGCTCTATCAGAACACCGCCCGCATCCATTTCAATCAATTCGCCGCCGCGCAGGACCGCTTCGGCCGCCGCCTGATCTACGGCGGCCACGTGATCTCGCTCGCCCGCGCGCTCTCCTTCAACGGCCTCGACCAACGCCTTCCAGATCGCCGCCATCAACGGCGGCCGCCACGTGTCGCCGCTGTTCGCCGGCATGACCGTGTTCGCCTGGTCGGAGGTTCTGGCCAAGGCCGACCTGCCCGGCCGCGACGACGTGGGCGCGCTGCGGCTGCGCCTGGTCGCCACCAAGGACCACCCGGGCGCCGACTTCCCGCTCAAGACCGCCGAGGGCGACCACCCGGCCGTGCTGCTCGATCTCGATTATTGGGCGCTGCTGCCGAGGTGAGGCGGCGGCGCGGCTACTTCAGCTTGTCCACCGCCACCCCGATGATGATCGCCCCGATCGGCTTGCCGGTCTTGGGATGCTTGATCGTCATGTCGGCCTGGGCGACGTTCACGCCATTGTCGGGCGCCGCCTCGTCGATGAAGACCGCGTCAGGGCCGACCAGAAACGCCTTCTGAAACTTCGCCTCGTCGCCTTGCATGTAGTCCAGCGTCGGATCGGTCTGGGCGACATTGAGGCCTTTGTTATCGACCACGAAAATCTCGAAGATCAGGCCGTCGGCGGCCGCTTTCTTCTGCTTGAGATAGGTCGCGAGCGGATTGTTCATGGTGGAATCGATCAATTGCTTGTCGGTCCGCTCGATGAAGCCGGCGTCCAGCCGATCGATCTCCGCGATGGTGATGTGGGCATGCTTTTTGTTCTGGCTCATGATGGCGTCGATCAGGATGGGATCGGCGAGCCAGGGCCGGATGTTCTTCTCGACATAGTCGCGCGTGGTCTTGACATGGGGCTGGGTCTGCGCCGCGATCTCGGGAGGCACCACATCGCGTACGTAGAGCGACGGATTCGCCTCGACCGCGGCATGCTGAATGTTGTTGTGGTTGGACGTGGTCACCTTCCAGGCGAGAGCCGGGCCGCATGCGATGAGCGATGCGGCCGCGACGGCAATTGTGAAGCGATATCCAACGGAAATGCGCATTTTGTCCTCCCGATATTTTTATTGATCTGCAACCGTTGGTATTCGGGAGTCAAATCCGGCACTTGTCAAGCACGGCCTCACGGCCGCGTGCCCGACCCGCCGAGAAAGCGCGACCGGTGCATCTTGAGTGACGGGTCTCAGGCCCGCTTGAGGTGCCTGCGTTTTCGCGCCTCCCCTTGCACATACTCCCGCAGCGCTCGATTGATCCGCGTCTGATAGCCTTCCTTGGACGTGGCGTGCGCTTTGAACCAAGCGATCACGTCGGCATCGACGCGCAGCGTCAATTGCTGCTTGAGGGACCGGTAGAAGAGGCCGCGTTTGGCGTCCGACCAGTCGAGCATTTCCGGAGCGTCCGACGTGTCGATCGCCTCGTCGGGTAGCGCAGCGAGGGCCGCCAGCTCCGCCAGTTGCTCCGCCTTCGTTGGTTTAGAAGCTCCCTTCTTCATACACTTTCCTCTCGCTGGCGGTGGCCTTCCGCGCACTGATGATGCGACCCAACTCCTCGTCCGTTTCGCGATCGTCCTCGGGCCAAGTGTGGATCACAAGCAACAGCACTGATCCGACACGTCCGATCGTACGCCAACGGTTGCCGTCCGGGTGCGGATCGAGCTTGGATGCATGAAGCGGATCGTCGAATATCAGGGCCGCCGTCTCGAATGAGAGACCATGCTTGCTGCGATTGGATGCAGCCTTGTCCGAATCCCATACCCAACGCAAGGTCGCCCTCTTGTAACTACAGATATGACGTTACAGCGCCTTGGTCAAGGTGTCGAGCCGGGGCTCCTCCCTTACCCGTCCGAGCGCAGATGCTGCACCAGCTCCTGCGCATAGGCCGGCAGCGCCGCCAGGCTGCGGATGCAGATGGTGAGTTCGCGCTCGGCCCAGGGGTCGGTCAACGCCACCCGCTTGATCGCCATGGTGCGGGCCACCCGGCGGGCGGTGGTTTCCGGCACGATGCCGATGCCCACATGGCACTCGACCAGCCGGCACACCGAATCGAAGCTGCGCAGCTGCACCCGCAGCCGCAGCGAGCGGCCCGCGCGCGCCGCCTTGTCGGCCAGGAAGCGCTGCAGCGCGCTCGCCCGGTCGAGACCGACGAAATCGTGCTGCAGCACCTGCGCGAACGCGATCTTGGCGCGCTTGGCGAGCGGATGGTCGCGCGCCACCACCAGCACGAAGCGGTCCTTGCGGAACGGAAAGGTCTCGAGCGCGCTCGCGTCGACGGTCGCGGCCACGATGCCGAGATCGGCCACGCCCTCAGCGATCAGGCCGACGATCTCGTCGCTCAGCCGCTCCTCGAGGTCGACGCTGACCTGCGGATGCGCGGCCAGGAACGAGCTCAAGCGCCTCGGGCAGGAATTCGGTGAGCGCATTGGTGTTGGAGAGGACCCGGATCTGGCCGGCCTGCCCGCCCGCATAGGCGCCCAGGTCCTCGCGCAGGCGCTCGGCTTGGCGCAGGATCGCGCGCGCATGCTGCAGCAGCGTGCGGCCGGCCGGCGTGGGGGTGACTCCCTGCCGCCCGCGCACCAGCAGCGCCGCGCCCAGCGCCTCCTCCATGTTGCGGATGCGGGTGCAGGCGGCGGCGAGCGCCAGATTGGCGCGCGCGGCGCCGGCCGTGATGCTGCCGGCCTCGACCACATGGCGGAACAGGCTGAGATCGGGGAGATCGAAACGCATGCCGGCTGCCTTCGTATTTCGACGAAAGCAGGTTACGCCAAATACCGATTGTGCGCGAGGCCGGCGGCGCCGCATATTCGCATATTACGAAGCTGTGGGTATCGGCGGCGGTCGCCGCGGATGCTGGCCCCGTGCATTGCGGCCAGCGCTGGACATTGTTTAGGAACGGTCCGCGCGGCGCCGAGGCCAGCGCGCTCGCGCGCTCGAGCCGGCGAAGCTGGAGAACCAAGATGGCCGAAACCAAGGCCCCCGTCGAGCGGCCGCTGTCGCCGCATCTGTTGATCTACCGCTGGCCGCTGCCGATGGCGATGTCGATCGCTCCACCGGATCACCGGCGTCGGGCTCTATTTCGGCACCCTGCTGGTGGCCTGGTGGCTGATCGCGGCGGCGTCCGGCCCCAATCCGTATTCCAACGTTGCCGCCTTCATGAGCTCGTTCTTCGGCCGCCTCATCCTGTTCGGCTATACCTGGGCGCTGATGCATCACATGCTGGGCGGCATCCGGCACCTGATCTGGGACACCGGGCACGGCTTTTCCGAAAGCGAGCGCGAATGGCTTTCGCTCGCCACCGTGGTCGGCTCGGTCAGCCTGACCCTGCTCCTGTGGGTGTTCGGCTATCTGGTCATGGGAGGATCGCACTGATGGCCGCCGGCAAGATGAGCACGCCGCTCGCGCCGCGTGCGCGGGCTCGGCGCCGCCAAGTCCGGCACCGAGCATTTCTGGCGCCAGCGGCTGACCGCGGTCGCCAATGTGCCGCTCACCATCGCGTTCGTGCTGATCTTGGTGTCGCTGCTCGGCCGCAACCACGCGGCGGCTGCCCAGATCCTGGGCTCGCCGCTGGTCGCCATCATCATGCTGCTGTTCATCGCCTCCGATCACCATCCATATGCGCATCGGCATGCAGGTGGTCATCGAGGACTACGTCCATGACGAGCCGCATGCGGCTCATCCTGCTCATGGTCAACACGTTCTTCTCGCTCGCCGTGGCGCTGGCATCGGCCTACGGCGTTCTCAAGCTCTCGTTCGGGGTATTCGGAGTTTAAGCATGGCCAATGCATCGGCATCCTCGAACGGCGGCAGGCGGCCCGGCGGTCAACGGCCGCGCCTATCCGATCGAGGATCACAGCTTCGACGTGCTGGTGGTGGGGGCCGGCGGCTCCGGCCTGCGCGCCGTGGTCGGCTGCAGCGAGGCCGGGCTCAAGACCGCCTGCATCACCAAGGTGTTCCCGACCCGCTCCCACACGGTGGCGGCGCAGGGCGGCATCTCGGCCTCGCTCGGCAATATGGGCGAGGACGACTGGCGCTGGCACATGTACGACACCGTCAAGGGCTCGGACTGGCTCGGCGACCAGGACACCATCGAATACATGTGCCGCAACGCCCCGGCCGCGGTCTACGAGCTCGAGCACTGGGGCGTGCCGTTCTCGCGCACCGAGGAAGGCAAGATCTATCAGCGCCCGTTCGGCGGCATGACCACCCATTACGGCAAGGGCACCGCGCAACGCACCTGCGCGGCCGCCGACCGCACCGGCCACGCCATGCTGCACACCATGTACGGCCAGGCGCTGCGCCATTCGGCCGAGTTCTTCATCGAATATTTCGCCATCGACCTGATCATGGACGAGGACGGCCGCTGCCGCGGCGTCGTCGCGATCTGCCTCGACGACGGCTCGATCCACCGCTTCCGCGCCCACATGACCATCCTGGCCACCGGCGGCTACGGGCGCAGCCTATTTCTCCTGCACCTCGGCGCATACCTGCACCGGCGACGGCAACGCCATGGTGCTGCGCGCCGGCCTGCCGCTCGAGGACATGGAGTTCGTCCAGTTCCATCCGACCGGCATCTACGGAGCCGGCTGCCTGATCACCGAAGGCGCGCGCGGCGAGGGCGCCTATCTGGTCAACAGCGAGGGCGAGCGCTTCATGGAGCGCTACGCGCCCTCCGCCAAGGACCTGGCCTCGCGCGACGTGGTCTCGCGCGCCATGACCATCGAGATCCGCGAAGGCCGCGGCGTCGGCAAGCTCAAGGACCACATCTTCCTGCATCTCGATCATCTCGATCCGGCGATCCTGCACGAGCGGCTGCCCGGCATCTCGGAATCGGCGCGCATCTTCGCCGGCGTCGACGTCACCCGCGAGCCGATCCCGATCGTTCCGACCGTGCACTACAACATGGGCGGCATCGCCACCAACTATCACGGCGAGGCGGTGATCAAGAAGGACGGCAACAACGATTTCGTGGTGCCGGGCCTGATGGCGCTCGGCGAAGCCGCCTGCGTCTCGGTGCACGGCGCCAATCGGCTGGGCTCGAACTCGCTGATCGATCTGGTGGTGTTCGGCCGCGCGGCGGCGCAAGCGTTGCGCCGAGATCATCGAGCCGGGCCAGAGCCACGCCGAGCTGCCGAAGGATTCGGCCGATCTTGCGCTGTCGCGGCTCGACAAGTTCCGCAACGCTTCGGGCTCGACCCCGACCGCGCAGCTGCGGCTCAAGATGCAGAAGGTGATGCAGAACAATTGCGCCGTGTTCCGCACCGGCGAGGTGCTGGCCGAGGGCGTCAAGCTGATCCACGAAACCCACGCCGAGGTCGCCGACATCAAGGTGTCGGACCGCTCGCTGATCTGGAACTCCGACCTGATCGAGACGCTGGAGTTCGACAATCTGATCGCGCAGTCGGTGGTGACGCTCAATTCCGCGCTCAACCGCACCGAAAGCCGCGGCGCCCACGCCCGCGAGGACTTCCCGGAGCGCGACGACAAGAACTGGATGAAGCACACGCTGGCCTGGCTCGACGGCGCCGGCAAGGTCAAGCTCGACTACCGGCCGGTACACACCTACACGCTCACCAACGACATCAGCTACATCGAGCCGAAGGCGCGGGTTTATTAGGGCATGTTAGTGGCCTTGCATGGTTCCCTTGTTGTCATGGCCGGGCTTGACCCGGCCATCTCGGCGAAGAACGCACGCCAATCTTAAGCGCGATGGCCGGGACAAGCCCGGCCATGACAAACCAACCGGAACGCCCCCATGGTCCAGCTCAATCTTCCCAAGAACTCCAAGGTCACCGAAGGCAAGACCTGGGCGTATCCGACCGGCGCCAAGGACGTGCGCGAGTTCCACATCTACCGCTGGAATCCGGACGACGGCAAGAATCCACGGCTCGACACCTATTACATCGACACCGGCGATTGCGGCCCGATGGTGCTGGACGGCCTCATCTGGATCAAGAACAACATCGACCCGACCCTGACCTTCCGCCGCTCCTGCCGCGAGGGCGTGTGCGGCTCCTGCGCCATGAACGTCGACGGCCGCAACGCGCTCGCCTGCATCAAGGACATGGGCGACATCAAGGGCACGGTGAAAATCTATCCGCTGCCGCACCAGCCGGTGGTGAAGGACCTGGTCCCCGACCTCACCAATTTCTACGCCCAATACGCCTCGATCGAGCCCTGGCTGCACACCACCTCGCCGACGCCCGAGAAGGAATGGCGGCAGAGCCACGACGACCGCGGCAAGCTCGACGGCCTCTATGAATGCGTGCTGTGCGCCTGCTGCTCGACCTCGTGCCCGAGCTATTGGTGGAACAGCGAGCGCTTTCTCGGCCCCGCCGCGCTGCTGCAGGCGCAACGCTGGATCGTCGATAGCCGCGACGAGGCGACCGGCGAGCGGCTGGACAATCTCGAGGACCCGTTCCGGCTCTACCGCTGCCACACCATCATGAATTGCGCCAACGCCTGCCCCAAGCACCTCAATCCCGCCAAGGCGATCGCTGCAATCAAGAGCACCATGGTGGAACGCAAGGCCTGAGCGGGCGGCGTCGCTTTTCGAAGCTCTCAATTTTCCCTTGCGCCCGGCAGGTTGTCGGAAGACATTCGGGCGCGAAAATTCAAGGAGGATCTGATGGGCGTTTTCAAGCGCAATGCCGCGGTGGCCGCCGCGGCCCTGATCGCGGGTCTGGCGGGCACCGCCGCGCGCGCCGCCGACTACAAGCCGGTGACGCAGGAGATGCTGGTCAATCCGCCGGCGGCGGACTGGTTGCAGATCAGCCGTACCTATGACGAGCAGCGCTACAGCCCGCTCGACCAGATCAACAAGAGCAACGTCGCCAAGCTGCAGATGGCATTCGCCCGCGGCTTGCCGCCAGGCACGCAGGAATCGACCCCGCTGGTCCACGACGGCGTGATGTACATGATCGAGCCGGGCGCCAACCTGCTCGCCATCGACGCCACCACCGGCGACGAAATCTGGGAGTACAAGCGCGATTACCCCAAGGACATGGCGACCAAGATCCGCCCCGCCAACCTGTCGCGCTCCAAGGTGCCGGCGATCTTCGAGGACATGGTCTATTTCACCGCACCCGACGGCTATATCGTCGCGGTCGACGCGCGCACCGGCAAGCTGCGTTGGGAGACCAAGGCGTTCGAGCTCGAGACCAAGACCGAGCATTCCGGCGGCCTGATCGTCGCCGACGGCAAGGTCATCAGCAACCGCACCTGCGTCACCCGCACCGGCTGCTTCATCGCCGCGCACGATGCCCGCACCGGCAAGGAGCTGTGGAAGTTCTACAACACCGCCGGCTCAGGCGAGCCGGGCGGCGACACCTGGGGCGGCATCGATACCGAGAAACGCGTCGCCTCGTCCTGGGGCCTGCCCGGCTCCTACGACCCAAAACGCCGCGTGCTCTACTGGGCGATCTCCAACCCGATCCCCTACACGCGGCTCAAGCGGCACGACGGCAACGCCGCCGCGGTGCCCAACTTTTCGCCTTCCGAGCTCTACAGCAACAGCACGCTCGCGCTCGACATCGATACCGGCAAGCTCATCTGGTACTACCAGCACCTGCCCGGCGATGATTGGGATTCCGACCATATCCACGAGCGAACCCTGATCCACACCAGGGTCAGCCCCGATCCGAGGTTCGTCAAATGGATCAATCCAAAAATTCCCAAAGGCGAAGAGCGCGACATCGTGATCGATGTTGCCGAAGCCGGCGACATCTTTGCGCTCGACCAGCAGACCGGGCAGTTCCTCTGGGCGGCGCCGTTCCCCTATGACGTGCCCAACCTCAACATGAAGGCGATCGACGTCGAGACCGGCCGCACCCAGATCAACGACACCATCATGTTCAAGAAGGACGGCGACCGCGCGGTCGGCTGCTTCCAGAACACCCGCTCCTATTGGGCAACCAGCTACGATCCGAAGAACAACTCGCTCTACGTGCCGTTCCAGGACGCCTGTCTCGACATGACGGCGGACAGCACCAAGCCGCTGGGCTACGGCCCGCGTTTCGGCGTTCGCCGGGCCGGCGTCGCCGAGGACAAGTTCATGGGCATGATGAAAATCGATATGTCGACCGGCGAGATGAAACGCATCTTCTCGCAGGCCGCGCCCGGCAACGGCTCGGCGCTCACCACCGCGGGCGATCTGTTGTTCTGGGGCGATCTCAATCGCCGGTTCCGCGCCTTCGATCCCGATACCGGCAAGGTGCTGTGGGAATCGATCGTCGGCGGCATGGTGATGACCTCGACCATCACCTACGCGGTCAACGGCAAGCAATATGTCGCCATCTTCACCGGCGAAGGCCAGTCCGGCACCCGCAACCTGATCGACATGGCGCCCAGCGTCAAAGCGGTGCGCGGGAGCAACGCGGTCTACGTGTTCACGTTACCGAGCAATTGATCGCGGAGGAGTTGGCGCGGCGGCTGCCTGCGGCCTATCAACATCGTCATGGCCGGGCATAGCCCGCGCGCCGGCTAAGGCGCCGGAAGACGGGCGTAAACGCCCTATCGTCCCGGCCACCCACGCCTTCGGCGTCGCAAGGCTGCAAAGACGTGGGTGCCCGCGACACGCGCGGGCATGACGGTTGGGGCGGCGCCGTGACCAGCTTCAACGCCGCCCGGGCTTCCGTCTCGATTTTGACGCATCCCTGGGTTTATTGCAGCATGCCGTTCGGCTCACGCGGGTTCGGGTGAAATGTGACTGCGACAGTGACCGCGCCATCCCCAGGGTTCGTTCGCCGCTTCCCGCTTGCCCCGAAGGCGGGGACGCTCGGAGCTTCGGTCGGGATGGCGGCTGCGCTATTCTGGCTGACGTCATCCGCCATCGACCCGGAGCCAGCCGGTCTCCGAATACCGCCCGCCGCGCGCACTTCCGCGGTCGACCCACCCGCCCCGGGCACGGCCCGGGAGGAACCGCCGCCCGGACCATCGGCAATCGAATCGCCCGGCGACCCGCGATCCGATGACTGGCTGCCGCCCCCGAGCGCCGGCAGCGTAATCGCAGACACCGCCTCCCACGTGATCGCGAGCCCGGCACCCACGCCCGAGCCCACCTTCGACGCGGTGAACCAGCTTCTCTGGAACGCTTACGAGCGCTCGCCCATCAAGCGGGACGGGAGCGGAGACTTCACCTGGAAGGACGTAACGGCGGCGGAGCGTCTCGGCATGTCGCGGGGCGACTACGTTATCCGCGGCATGGACCCGGATTTCCGGGAGCTGCTGTACCGGGCGGGCCTCGCGCTCGACACGGCCGGCATCCGCTGGACCATCCTGAGCGGATTCCGGGACGATTATCGCCAAGGCCTCGCGGCCGGGTACAAGGCCCGCACCGACAATTCGCTGCACGGCGGCAGCGCCGCGACCGGCGGCTATGGGCACGGCTGCGCCGTCGACATCATCGACCCGGACCGCAAATCGGCCGCGCTTTGGAAATGGCTCGACACCAACGGGGCTCAGCTTGGTCTGCAGCGTCCGTTCCCCGGTATCGATCCGGCCCACATCCTGCCGCGCGGGGCCTGGCACGAGCTGGCGGCGGCACTGCGCCATGACCGGCTGACCGAACCAGCCGAGGCCGGAGACGGCGCGCCGGCCATCGATCCGGCCGCGATCGACGCCGCCCCTCCGAGCGAAGCGGACGCTCCTTGCATCAATGCGCATCGCCTGCGCAACGACCCGTTGCAGGCGGAGGCGACCAAGACGCCCGAGCACAAGGGCTTCAAGCTGGCCGCGGCCCGAACCCGCGGGCTGGAAAAACCTTCGCCCCATCCCAAGACCGCGGCCCGGTCGCTCGCACGGCACGCGATCCATCGCGAGGCCGGCGCGATCTGACTTTGCTCCGTTCCGGGCTCCAACCGGGCTACGCCGGCGAAAGCGCGCCCAGCAGATTGCCGAGACCCGGCATCGTGTCGACCGCGAGAATGACCTCGATCGCTTTCTGGGCCCGCGCTTTGCCGAGCACGCCCTCCGAAAGCGCGAGGAATTTCCGCGTCAAATCCGCATCGCCGGCCGGATTGAGCATGTTGCCGGGAGGAATTGGCATGCTCGCCTTGAGCACGGTGCCGTTCTGCAGCGTTACCTCCACATTGGCGCCGATATTCTCGTCGGAGAGCGCGGCGTCGGAGCGGATCGACAGCTTTCGCTTGAGCGCCAGCGCGCGCGGGTCCTTGAAACGCGCCTCCTCGAAATCCGTCACCTTGACGTCGCCGTCGATGAGCGCCCTCGCCACCAGGTAGGGAATGCTGTGATCTGCGTGCTCGCGGGTCCTGATCTCTTCCGGATAGGCGGCTTGCTGTTTGTAGGCGAAATCGCTCAAGCCGACCGTGATGCTCGCTATCTCGCCTGAGCCGGGTTGCCGCTTCTGGATTTCCAAGGCGGCGGCGATCGGTGCCTGGGCGGTGCCCACGCAAGGCCACAGCTTGATGCAGCTCTTGAGGATCTGGAAATCGCCCGAGCGCCGACGCAGGAGCGTCTCGTCGAACGAGGCCGCGAGCATCTTCGCAAATCCGTATTGGCCCTCCAGGATGGTCAGCGGATAGGCGAGGCCGGCGCGGGCGAGCAGCGCGGCGAATACGCCGTTGCGCACCGCCATCGGCTCCGCCGATCCCTTGGCGGGCGTCAGCTCGGCGCCGCGGCGAACCTCCGCCAGGGTGGCGGCATTGCTGCCCGCGATGGCGAGCGCATTGGCGAGCTTCACCTCGTCGAGCCCCAGGAGCTTGCCTGCCGTCGCCGCGCAGGCATATTGCGCTTCGATCGAGGTATCGTCCCAGCCTTCCACCCGCTTGGCGGCGATCGCGTCCCGCAGCCGGACCTCGACCTCGTAGCCGGCGACGAGGCCGAGCAGCAGGTCACGCCCGCTTGCGCCTTGCATCTCGGCCACCGCGAGCGCCGCCGCCACATTGATGCTCGCATGATTGGGCCGGCCGAGCGCGATATAGTCGTTGTAATCGAAATAGCGAATCGCCATGCCGTTCAGGAAGGCGGCCTGATCGCACGAGACCTTGCGGCCGAGGCCCAGCACCGTCGCCTGCGGATTGCCGCCCTGCATCGCGACCACCTGCTGCGCGATCCGCACCGGCTCGGCCGCGATGGCGCCGAGCGCGCAACCAAACGTGTCCAGCAGCACCCGCTTCGCGCGCGCGATCACTTCGGGCGGCAGTTCTTCATAGCGAAGCCCCACTATCCAGCGCGCCATGTCCTCCGCGACCGTCGGACCGCCTTTGGCGCCCTTGCCCTGCGGCGCCGCGGTTTGCGCGTAGGCCACCGGACGCCATGCCGGCGACAGCCCGGCCGCCGCACCGCCGAGAAGCGTGATGAATTCGCGCCGCTTCATGTGACCCACCCAGCAAGTCTCAAGGACCATGCCGTGCGGCCCGCAGCATAGCACGAGCCGGCACGGGCGGCTGGCCGCGGTCGGGGCCGGGCTACAACCCCAATTTCCGCTTGCGCTGGCCGAGCGTGCGCAACCGCAGTGCGTTGAGGCGGATGAAGCCTTGCGCGTCGCGGTGGTCGTAGGCGACCGCGCCTTCCTCGAACGTCACCAGATCCTGGTCGTAGAGCGAATATTTGCTCTCGCGACCCACCACCGCGACATTGCCCTTGTAGAGCTTGAGCCGCACCGTGCCGGTCACATAGGCCTGCGACTTGTCGATCGCGGCCTGCAGCATCTCGCGCTCGGGCGCGAACCAGAAGCCGTTGTAGACCAGCTCGGCATATTTCGGCATCAGCTCGTCCTTGAGATGCATGGCGCCGCGGTCGAGCGTGATCTGCTCGATGCCGCGGTGGGCGGCATGCAGGATGGTGCCGCCCGGCGTCTCGTACATGCCGCGCGACTTCATGCCGACGAAGCGGTTCTCCACCAGATCGAGCCGGCCGATGCCGTTCTGCCGCCCGAGTTCGTTGAGCCGCGCCAACAGGCTCGCGGGCGAAAGCGCCGCGCCGTCGATCGCGACCGCGTCGCCGCGCTCGAACCCGATGGTGAGATAGCTCGGCTGGTCGGGCGCTTCCTCCGGATCAAGCGTGCGCGAATAGACGTAGTCCGGCACCTCCTGCGCCGGGTCCTCCAGCACCTTGCCCTCGGAAGAGGCGTGCAGCAGGTTGGCGTCGACCGAGAACGGCGCGTCGCCGCGCTTGTCCCTGGCGATCGGAATCTGGTGCTGCTCGGCGAACTCGATCAGCTTGGTGCGCGACACCAGATTCCATTCGCGCCAGGGCGCGATCACCTTCACGTCGGGCTTGAGGGCGTAATAGGCGAGCTCGAAGCGCACCTGGTCGTTGCCCTTGCCGGTCGCCCCATGGGCCACCGCGTCGGCGCCCACCCGCTCGGCGATCTCGATCTGCTTCTTGGCGATCAGCGGGCGCGCGATCGAGGTGCCGAGCAGATACTGGCCCTCGTAGAGCGCGTTGGCGCGGAACATCGGGAACACATAGTCGCGCACGAACTCCTCGCGCAGGTCCTCGATGAAGATGTTCTCCGGCTTGATGCCGAGCAGGACCGCCTTCTTGCGCGCCGGCTCGAGCTCCTCGCCCTGGCCGAGATCGGCCGTGAAGGTGACCACCTCGCAGCCATAGGTCTGCTGCAGCCACTTCAAGATGATCGAGGTGTCGAGCCCGCCCGAATAGGCGAGCACCACCTTCTTCACGTCGCGCTTCTTGTCGTCGCCTGTCGCCATCTAAAGCTCCGGCCGCCCGGCCGCCCCTATTTGCTGGTTACGTCCTCAAACACGTCGACTTCGGCGCTGCCGGCCAGCATGGTGCGCCAGCCCTGCAGGAAGGTGCGCACCATCGGGTCGCTCGCCACCTTCTGGCGGTTGAGCTCGAGCCCGGCATGGGCCTCGTACTCGATCTCGACCAGGAGCTGCGTCGGGGTCATCGACATTGCGCAGGAAGCGAAAGCGCTTGCCGCCGAGCGCCTGGTAGAACGGCGTCGCGCTCTGCATCAGCGCCAGGAACTGTCCGGCGTCGCCCAGCACCCGGATCTTGAGCTGCAGCACGCGCTGCAGTGTCTCGTCTTCCGCCATCGTGCCATCCTTCTTGGTTTTGCCGCGCCGCGATCCCGCCATTCAATCCCAAGCACCCGATGCAAGGGAAACGAATTGCTCATCCACCCTCCGGGGCCGCCTTCGCGGCCGAAGTCGCTTTTGCGGCCGGGGCCGGCGGCGGCGCCGGCCGGCGCGGCGGCAGCCGTAGCGGACCGTGCAGCGGCAGCACCAGCCATTCGAGCGCCCGCTCGACCGCCCGGTCAGCTGGTTCCGGGCGGCAGCGGAACAGGAGCCAGTGCACCAGCCAGATGATCAGGAAGGTGAACAGGCCGGAGAACGCGACGTCGGTGAAGAAATGCCCGCCGCCGGCCATCCGCAACAGTCCGATACCGGCCCCGAACGCGAGCGCGCCCGCATAGGCGAGCGCGCGCCAGGCCGGCGGTACCAGGGCGGCCGGCGCGAGCGTCCAGAACGCGCCGGAAGGCTCGCCCGCCACGAACGAGCAATTGGTACGGGCAATCGCCGCGCGGGTCCCACCAGGGCACGAAATGCTGGTCGCCGCCGAACTCGACCACGTCGATGGGGCGCGGGCGGCCCCAGTGGCTTTTCAACAGGGTGTTGGTGAGCAGGCCGGGCGCGAGCCCCAGGGTGACGACCATCAGTACCGCGGCCCGGCCCGGGATCAGCATCGGCCGGCGCGGCAGGACGAGCTTGCCCAGGATGGCGATGACGGCGGGCGCCACCAGTAGGGTCACGATCAGCCGGCTGAGATCGCGCAGCATGCCCGCCAGCGGATCGACGCTCGCCGGGAAACCGCCCACCGCCGGATCGAAGAACGGCCGCGCCAGCTTGAGATCGAGCCCGGGATAGACTCCGAACAAGAGGCCGACCGCCGCGGCGAGCGCCAGCGCGATCAGAAGCCCGGTGCGGTTCATGTACGGGTCCTGGCCTGCGGTCTGGCGGCTTACGGCTGAGGCCGATCGCTATGGCAGGCACCGATCTGGCTCTGGCTCGACCCCAGGAAATCGCCGCAACGGCCGCAAGCCGCCAGCATCGCCCCCATGGCCAGGACCGCCAGCAGCCGGAGCGCCTGCGCGCACTCCCTCCTCATCCTGAGGGGCCGGCTCCGGCCGGCCGTCTCGAAGGATGCGGCCCGGGTGGTGCCACGCGCGCGACCCTGAGGGCTGAAGGCGTGAAATTCCTGGAATTGCTCCGGTTGCTGCGGCATCGCGGTTCCCCTCATCCGGTCGTTATAGCACGGCGACGCGCTTGCGGCCGCCGCCCCCGGGTCTCAATCATCGGTCATCGCCATGGCGCGCAGCGCCAGCCGCTCGCGCGCCGACAGCTTCTCGCTCGCGCTCTTCAATTGTCCGCAGGCCGCCAGGATGTCGCGCCCGCGCGGCGTGCGCACCGGCGAGGCATAGCCGGCCTGGAAGATCACCTCGGAGAATTTCTCGATCTGCTCCCAGTCCGAGCATTCGTAGGCGGTGCCGGGCCACGGATTGAACGGGATCAGGTTGATCTTGGCCGGAATGTTGCGCACCAGCTTCACCAGCGCATGGGCGTCGGCGATCTGGTCGTTGACCCCTTTGAGCATCACATATTCGAACGTGATGCGCTTGGAGTTGGAGAGGCCCGGATAGTTGCGGCAGGCTTCCATCAGCACCCGGATCGGAAATTTGCGGTTGAGCGGCACCAGCTGATCGCGCAGCGCGTCGGTGACGGCATGCAACGAGATCGCCAGCATGGTGCCGATTTCGGATCCGGCGCGCCCGATATTGGGCACCACCCCGGAGGTCGAGAGCGTGATCCGGCGCTTGGAGACCCCGAGGCCCTCGGGATCGGATGCCACCAGCAGCGCATCGCGCACCGCCTCGAAATTGTAGAGCGGCTCGCCCATGCCCATCATGACGATATTGGTGATGCGGCGGCGTCCCGCGCCAGCCTGGCCGGTGCCCGGCTGGGCGGTCCCCGCCTGCGCCGCGGTCCAATCGCCGAGCCGGTCGCGCGCCACCATGATCTGGCCTACGATCTCGCCGGCCGTGAGGTTGCGCACCAGGCGCTGGGTGCCGGTGTGACAGAACGCGCAGGTAAGCGTGCAGCCGACCTGGCTCGACAGGCACAGCGTGCCGCGATCGGTGTCCGGGATGTAGACGCACTCGACCTCGTGCGGCGCTTCGCCGGGGCGCTCGCCCGGCAGCCGCAGCAGCCATTTGCGGGTGCCGTCGGCCGAGATCTGCTCCGCCACCACCTCGGGCCGCGCCAAGGTGAAATGCTCGTCGAGGACGGCGCGCAGCTCCTTCGACAGCGTGGTCATCTGGTCGAAGCCGGTCGCCCCGCGCACATAGAGCCAGCTCCAGATCTGCTGCGCCCGCATCTTGCGCTTGGGCTCCGGCACCGCGATACCGGCAAGCGCCGCGCGCAGCTCGGCGCGCGACAAGCCGACCAGCGACGGCCGCGCCGGCGGCACATAGCGCTCGAGCGGCGTCTTCTCGATCCCGTCCGCGGGCGCGATCGGGACAGCGGAGGCCGCGGCGGAAGCAGGTACAAGCGTCGTCATCAAGCTCATTTTCATTCAGTCGGGGCCGCAAGCCGCCCTTCTAGCACAGATGGGGGCTCGATCCAGTTCTTGCACCCGCCCTGTCTTGCCAGCAAAGCGGCAAAAAGGCATGTTCTCGGGCATTCTCCGGGGTCTCCGGGGAACGTCGCAAAAACATCTCCAACCTTGGCTGCCGGGAGGATACTCGATGCGTTTACGTGCCTCGTTGCTCACCTTATGCCTGTTCGCCTTTACGGCCGACGCGGCCCTCGCGGCCGGTCCCTACGCGTTCGTCACCGGACGCCGCGATCCGCGCATCTATGCGATTGATCTCGGCGCCGCCCTCAAGGCGGCGAACAACAATACCGACAAGGCGATCATCAGCCGCAACCTGGTCGGCCCGCGCCGGCTCGACGGCGTGATCCTGGGCGATCCGGCCAATATCGTGCTCAGCCTGGACGGCAAGACCGCCTTTGTGATGAACCATCACGGGCAGGTCTCCAACTCCGAGTTCCTGCAGCACGGCGGCCGCGCCAGCGTCTCGATCATGGACGTGAAGAAGATGCTGCAGAAGTCGTCCGACAATTCGGATGCGGCGGTCGAGAAAGTCATCGATGGCGGCTGGTTCGGCGGCGTCGGCGTGCTGCCGCTCAACAACCCCAATCTCCTGCTCACCAGCGCTTCCGAGGGCTGGCTGACGGAGGACGGCTCGAACCGTATCAGCATCCTCGATCCCAAGACCGGCGCTCTCGTCGGCCAGATCCAGATGGCCATGAAGGGACCGGGCATCAAGCAGCTCCGGCCTGATTGCCCGGACGTCGAGGTGCCGTTCAAGAGCGGCCCCCCACCCACCAACGTGTATCTCTCGCCGTCCAAGCAATTCGGCTGCTGGCCTGATCCGGAATCGCTAGCGGTCGGCAAGGGCAGCGACGGCAAGCAGTATTTGTTCTCCGGCAACGCCGGCACCGAGGACGTGTCGGTGATGGATCTCGGCCGGGCCCTGAAGGGCGAGCCGGTGGTCGAGGTCGCGCCGCGCATTCCGGTGCAAACCGGTCCGTTCGGCATCGCGGCGAGCCCGAACGGCAAATTGATCGCGATCACCGCCCGCGAGACCAATCTGGAGGACGACAACGAAGGCAACACCATCTCGATCATCGATGTCGATCTCGCCCGCGAGGGCAAGCCGGGCGCCGAAGCCGCCCGCGTGCAGGTCGGCACCGATGACCCCAAGGGCATGGCGCGGCCGTTCGCGGTCGCCTGGACGCCGGACGGCAAGCAGATCGTGGTGGCCAATTTCCGCTCGAACAACGTGTCGATCGTCGACGTCGAGATGGCGCTCGCCAAGAAGCCGGGCGCCGAGGTCGCGCGTATCCCGCTCGCACGCGCCGACAAGGAGCCGGCACGGCCGAAGGGCATCGCGGTCACCGCCGACGGGCATTACGCGGTAGTGGCCGGCGGCGGCAACACGATCAAGAAATCCGCCAGCGACATGACCGGCACCGCCTTCGTGATCGACCTGCAGAAGAAGGCGCAGGCCGCGACCATCACGGGTGTCGGCATCGACCCCTACGGCGTCGCCATCCTGGACAAGGCCGGGAAGTAGCTTGTGAATCCCTCCCCCTGAAAGGGGGAGGGTGGCGCCGAAGGCGCCGGGTGGGGGTCCCGCCTCCCGGCGGATTCGGTGCTCGTGGCGGGACCCCCACCCGAGCCGCTTTGCGGCTCGACCTCCCCCTTTCAGGGGGAGGTACGGCAGAGAGCGCGGTGGCTCCGGCGCATGCCAAGCACCGCTACTACTTCAGCTCCGCCAGCAGCGCCTGCGCGGCGGCCGGCGCCCGCACTTTGGCGCCGGAGATCATGTAGATGAACACGTCGCGCTTGCGCTTCTGATCCGCGGCGGCCGCGAGCGTCGATAATTCCGCCGGCGCACCGCCCGCCTCGAAGGCACGCGCGCGTCTCGCCCAAGCCGCGAGGTCGCCCTTGTCATAACCGGTCGCGATCTCTTCGGAGGTGCGCTGCAGCCGCGCATAGACGAAGTCGCCGGTCACATCGGCGATCAGCGGATGCGATTCCGAATCGATGAGCGCGATGGCGACCGAAAACTCGCGCATCAGCGCCACGAATTCCGGCACGCAGAAGCTCTTATGCTTCGCCTCGACCACGTGCCGGATCGCGCGCCCCTCAAGGCTTTGCGGCAGCAGCGCCAGGAACGCCGCGAAGTCGGCGGGCTCGAACGCCTTGGTGGGCGGCAATTGCCACAGCACCGGGCCGAGCTTGTGCGCGAGCTCCAGCACGCCGCTGCCGAAGAAGCGCTCGACCGAAGGTCCTGCCTCCGCCAGCACGCCGCGATGGGTGGTAAAGCGCGGCCCCTTGAGCGAGAACACGAAATCCTCCGGCGTCTCGGCCGCCCAGCGCCGGAAGGTCGCAGGCTTTTGGCTGCCGTAGAAGGTGCCGTTGATCTCGATGGTGGTGACGGCGCGGCTGGCATGCTCGAGCTCGCGCGCCTGCGGCAGCTTGTCCGGATAGAACGTGCCGCGCCAGGGCTTGAATACCCAGCCGCCGATGCCGACCCGGATCATGGCGTTGGCGCCCGCGTGCGCCGGCCTACTTGCATTCCTGGCCGGCGCGGTCGAGCGCCTGGCTCAGGCCTTTAAGCGAATACTGGTCGGTCGATTCGGTGCCGTGGCCGGAGACGCCCTTGACGGTCAGGTCGCTGCCCTTGCGCATGGAATCGATCATGCGGGCTTCCTCGGCGACGTTCTTGATCCAGGCGCCGTCGTTCAAGGTGTACATGGCGAACTTGTCGGCGCCGATCTCGGCGGTGGCGTCGGTGCTGGGCTTGAACGGATAGCCGATGATCACCGAGACCTCGTTGCGCACATTCTCGGCCGGACGGGTGGAGACGAACACATAGGCCTGGTCGCGCTTGCGGCCGGCCGGATTGGTCTGCGAGGCTTTCGGCTTGGCGATCGAGAAGCAGACCTTGCGGCCGCCCGGCGTCGCCGCATAGGCGCCCCAGTCGCCGTATTGGCCGAGCAGCATGGGTTGGGCATCGCCCGGAGTGGCGGCAGCGGTTGCGGTCGTGGCCGGTTTGGGGGCGGCTGTCGCCGGTGCGGCCGTGGCCGGTTTGGGCGCGACGACCGCGGGCTTGGCCGGCGCGGCCGCCGGAGCCGGTGCTTGCGCGTGTGCCGCCGCCGCGAGGGCGGAACTCACCAGGGCTGCAGCAAAACACCGCAGCGCGCCTCCACGAAGATCGAGCGAATGAATCATGAGCATTGTCCCTTCCCCCGCCGCGACCGCTTCGGCCATCGCCCGCAGGCCACCAAAGGCCATGGAATCCCTACGAATTCGGCAATGTGAAGGCGGCGCCCCGGGCCGTGATTCGGATACGGCGGATACCGCGCCATTGTACATATTTCCGCCGTCATGGGGACTGGGGGGTGTGCACACGTTGAAGATTCCAATCCGAGTTAGGGACGCACGGCCTTTCACTCCTTCTCCCCGCGCGCCATCAGGGCGTTTACGCCCGTCTTCGACGGGCTATGGAGAAGCGGGGATGAGGGGGCGCAGCCGCGAGTCTGAGCCTGCCGAAACGCCCCCTCACCGGGCCGAGTTCCGGATTTCTTAGGTGCCGTGTCGCCCTCTCCATAGCCCGTCGAAGACGGGCGTAAACGCCCTAATGTGCGCGGGGCGAGGAGCGCTGTGCGCGCGCCGCGCACGCATGCTACAAAAACAGCAGTTCCAACAAACTCGCGGTCCATCCCAGTGAAAGCCATTCTCTGCACCCGCCTCGGCGGGCCCGACGATCTGGTGCTCGCCGACCTGCCGATGCCGGTCGCGGCCGCCGGCGAGGCGGTGGTCGCCATCAAGGCGGTCGGGCTCAATTTCTACGACACGCTCATCATCGCCGGAAAATATCAGACCAGGCCGGAGCTGCCGTTCTCGCCCGGCGGCGAGTTCGCCGGCCTGATCGAAAGCGTGGGCGAAGGCGTCACCGGCTTTGCGCCCGGCGACCGGGTCATGGGCTACATCAGCTACGGGGCGGCGCGGCAGTATGCCGCCGTGCCGGTGGACAAGCTCGCCCGCCTCACCGCCGATCTCGATCTCGAGCGCGCCGCCGGCCTCAACATCACCTACGGCACCACCTATCACGCACTGCGCGACCGCGCCGCGCTCAAGGCCGGCGAGACGCTGGCGGTGCTCGGCGCCTCGGGCGGCGTCGGGCTCGCGGCGGTCGAGCTCGGCCGCCAGATGGGGGCGCGCGTCATCGCCTGCGCGTCGAGCGAGGACAAGCTCGCCTTCGCGCGCCAGCACGGCGCGCACGAGGGCGTGAACTACGCCACCGAGGATTTGACCCAAGGCCTCAAGCGGCTGGGCGGCGAGCACGGCATCGACGTCATCTACGATCCGGTCGGCGGCCCCATGAGCGAGGCGGCGCTGCGGGCGATCGCCTGGGAGGGCCGCTTTCTGGTGATCGGATTTGCGGCCGGCGAGATTCCCAAGCTCCCGCTCAACCTCACGCTCCTCAAGGGCTGCGACATCCTGGGCGTCAACTGGGGCGCCTTCGTGCGGCGCTACCCGCAAGCCTACCGCTCCGGCCTCGATCAGCTCGCCCGGTGGGGCGCGGAAGGCAAGCTCTCCTGTCACATCCACGCCGTCTACCCGCTCGCCGAGACCGCCCAGGCGCTCAAGGCCATCGCCGGCCGCAAGGCCATGGGCAAGGTGATTCTGCGGCCGTGAGGCGCTGATGCGATGATGCTTGCTTGTCCCGGGCTTGACCCGGGACCGTTCCAAACGCCGCGCCCGGAACGGTCCCGGGTCTGCAGCGCACCACTGAAGAAGAAGTGCTGCGCTGCGCCCGGGACAAGCGCTCACGTTCCCGGCATCCCCGCCAAATCCGCCCGCACCCGCGCCACCACGCCCTCCCAATCGCCGGCGGCGCTCTGGCGGTAAAGCCGCGCGCTCGGATACCAGGGGCTGTCGGAGCGATCCAGCATCCAGCGCCAGTCGGGCCGGAACGGCAGCAGGATCCATATGGGCCGCCCCAGCGCGCCAGCGAGATGCGCAAGCGAGGTGTCGACCGCGATCACCAGATCGCAGAGCGCCAGCACTGCGGCCGTATCGTCGAAGTCGCGCAGCTCCGCCCCGAGCGCAGTCACGCGCGTCATGCCGGCGAGCACTGCGGCATCGGCCGCGGACGGCGCGTGCTGCAGGCTGATGAAGGACACGCCCGCGAGGTCGAAAATCGGCCCGAGCTGCGCCAGCTCGAGCGAACGGTTGCGATCGTTGGGATGACCGGCGGCGCCCGCCCAGGCAAACGCGACGCGCGGCGTGAGCGCGGGCAGGCGCGCGCGCCACTGCGCGATCCGCTCCTCGCTCGCCGCCAGGTACGGCGCCGCCGGAATGCTGTCGACCTCGAGTACCGAGCCGAGTGGCAGGCTGCCCATGGGGCAATGCAGGTCGAAGGCCGGCAGCGCCGAGCCGCGCCCCACCACCTGCGCGACGCCGTCGACGCGCCCGAGCAAAGTGGCCAATTCGGGCGGCACCTCGAGCACCACCCGGGCGCCCATGCGGGCGAGGAGCGGCGCATAGCGGGCGAACTGGATGGTGTCGCCGAGCCCCTGCTCGGCATGCAGCAGCATGGTCTTGTGCGGCAGCGGAATATTCGCCGCCCCACAGCGGCTTGCCGAGATCGCGGCGGTGCGCCGGCATGCCGCTGCGCGCAAAGCGCGCCTCGTATTGCTTGAAGCCGGCCGTGTAGTCGCGAAGCGTCAGGCGCGAGAGCGCAGCGTTGTGCGCCGCATCGGCGTCGGCCGGATCACGCCCCAGCATCGCCTCGAAGCCCGCGATCGCCTCGGCGTGTCGGTTGAGCGCCTGCAGCGCGACGCCGCGGTTGAGATGCGCGCCGCGGTAGCCCGGCCGGATCGTCAGCGCCTGCTGATAGGCCGCGATCGCATCGGCGTGGCGGCCGAGGCTCGCGAGCGCGAGCCCGCGGTTGAAATGCAGCTCGGCGTGCGCCGGATCCGCCGCCAGCAGCGTGTCATATTGCGCCAACGCTTCATCGAGCCGGCCCAGCATGGCGAGCGCATTGGCGCGATTGGCCAAGACATCGGGCGCGCCTGGCTCAAGCGCGAGCGCCGCCTCGAGCAGCCCCAGCGCCGCCGCCGCATCGCCACGCTGCAGCTTGATGACGCCCAGGAGATGCACCACCCGGTAGCTGTCGGGCGCGAGCTTGCGGACGCGCCCGCCGAGCTTCTCGGCCTCGGCCAGTTGCCCCTGCCGCAACAGCTCCGACGCCCGCGCGAACATGCGCGCGAGTTCGGGCGACGGACGCGAGCGGGATGTGGCCATGAGGGCAGAGAGTAGTGAGTGGTGAATAGTGAGTGGTGAGTGCAGATCCAAAATTTTCCTACTCACTACTCACTACTCACCATTCACTCTCCTTCACGACGCCAGCCGGTCCATCGCCTCGGCCAGCTCGATGTCCAGCTCGGTCACGCCGCCGGCGTCGTGGGTAGCCAGCGTGACCTCGACCTTCTTGTAGACGTTGAACCATTCCGGATGGTGATCGAGCTTCTCGGCCACCAGCGCGGCGCGGGTCATGAAGCCGAACGCCTCGTTGAAGTCCCGGAAGGTGAATTTCTTGGTGATGGCGTCGCGGTCCTTGACCTCGCTCCAGCCCGAGAGCCTGGCGAGCGCCGACTTGCGCGCCTCGGCGGTCAGCTTCTGTCCCATGATGGTCACCTCTGCCTCGTTATCCGCTCGCAAAGCCGTGACGCGAGCCATACATTAACATCCATATGGGTTGCGGGTCGCGAGGTTTCCATGCGTCATTGATGCATCTCAGCCCGCGCGTCCCCGCGAAGGCGGGGACCCAGTCCGCTTGCAAAAAATGGCGGTGCGTCCGCTGGCACAAGCCATTTTGCGAAAAACTGGATTCCCGCATTCGCGGGAATGAGCGGAGAATACGAAGAGCGCCCCGCCCCTACGCCGACTTCCGGATCGGCGCCAATTCCTCCGCCTCGCCCGCCGGCTCCAGATCCTTCCGGGCCTGCGAGTAGAACGACGCGTTCTGCTCGCCGCGGAGCGCCTCGCGGGTGAACTCGATCAGGTGGTAGCCGATGAAGGCGATGCCGAATACGGCGTCGTATTGCCCGCGCCGGAAGGCGTGGCGGGCGGCGCGCAGGAATGGGCGGCGGTAATCGGAGCGGATCACCAGGTACCAGAGGACGCGCACCGCCAGCACCGCGGCGCCGCTGAGGTTGGCGAAGGTGAGCTTGCCGCGCGCCGGCGCGAGCTTGCGGTTCACGTAGGTGCGGTCGACCTGGTGCCAGAACCGCTCGAACAATTGCTCCGGCTCGTTCGCATAGGCGATGGCGCGCCGCCACATCGCCACCACCTCGTCATAGGGCCGCAGGAACACTCACGTTGCTCTCGCGCGTCTGGTCCTCGACGAGGCGCTGGTCGCGCGCCAGGCGATCCCACAGCGGCGTCTTCGGCAGCGCCTGCAGCAGGTTGATGGTCAGCATCGGGATTTTGGAGAGCTCGATGAAATCGATGAGCCGGCTCTCGGTATCGTCGGAATCGGTGTCGAGCCCGAGAATGATGCCCGAGGTCACCTCCAGGCCGTAATCGTTGAGCGTCTTGATCGAGTCCAGCATCGGCAGCGAGACGTTCTGCTCCTTGCGCATGGCCTTGAGCGCATCCGCCTCCGGGGTCTCGATGCCGACGAACAGGCCGACGAACTGCGCCTCGCGCATCAGCTCGAGCACCTCGGTCTGCTTGGCGATGTTGAGCGTCGCCTCGCAGGCGAACAGCATCGGATAGGAGTTCTGCTTCTGCCATGCGACCAGATGCGGCAGCATCTCGCGGGTCGCCTTCTTGTTGCCGATGAAATTGTCGTCGACGAAATAGACCGTGGTGGGATGCCCGCTTTGCGCCCGCATGGCGTCGAGCTCGGCCGTGATCTGCTGCGGGGTCTTCAGCCGCGGCTGGCGGCCGTAGAGCCCCGGAATGTCGCAGAACTCGCAGCGGTACGGACAGCCGCTGGAGAACTGCACGGTGCACATCAGGTAGCTCTTGAGCGGGATCAGGTCATAGGCCGGGATCGGGAACTCCGACAGCGGCAGCCGCTCTTCGGTCTTGAAGATGACCTGATTGCGGCGGCGGCGCGACGCTCGCATCGAGCCGCGCGACCAGCGCATCGGTAGCCGTCGCCGAGCTCGCCCAGATGCAGGTAGTCGATCTCCGGATACATCTCCGGCGCCGCCGATGCCGACGGCCCGCCCAGCACCGTGACCTTGCCGGCCGCCTTGGCGCGGGCATGGATGTCGCGCACCTGCGGGGCCTGGATGTGCATGGCCGAGACCATCACAGCATCCGCCCAGCCGAATTCGGCCGCGGTCGCCGGCCGGATGTTCTCGTCGATGAAGCGCACTTCCCAGGACTGCGGCATATAGGCCGCGATCAGAGCAGCCCCTGCGGCGGCATGAACGCCCGCACCCCGCGCATCAGCCGGTAGGCATGGTTGAAGGTGCCGAATGACGGGGTGTAGCGCGGAAACACACACAGAATCCGACGCTGGTTCCGAACCGCAATCGTAGACCGCACCTCAGCCCTCGCTCTCTCGCCATCCCACCCCATGCTCGCCTCAGCGCGACCGCAAGGCAAGCGGTAAGTGGATTTGCGGAGATTTGATGAGGCAAAGCACGCGTGAGGGACGCACGGACTCTCGCTCCCCTCCCCTTGTGGGGAGGGGTCGGGGGCGGGGGTCGCGCCGCCACGCACCGCGGCGCCAAACCTCCCGCCCCCCCCCACCCCGACCCTCCCCCGCAAGGGGGGAGGGAGCGCGGGCGCCGTGCCCGCCTGACGCCATATTGCATTGCGTCTTCACAATCCCGCGCTATATACGGGGCGACAGCGGGCCCCAGGGGCCCGCGCTTGGTTTTTGCCCCATTTTCAACGCTGGTTTTGACCTCTCGATCATGAAACTTCGCAACATTGCCATCATCGCCCATGTCGACCACGGCAAGACCACGCTGGTGGACCGGCTGCTGCAGCAATCCGGCGCCTTCCGGGACAACCAGCGGGTGGCCGAGCGCGCCATGGATTCCAACGATCTCGAGCGCGAGCGCGGGATCACGATCCTGTCCAAGGTCACCTCGCTGCCCTGGCACGACAGCCGCATCAATATCGTGGACACCCCCGGCCACGCCGATTTCGGCGGCGAGGTCGAGCGCATCCTCAATATGGTGGAGGGCGCCATCGTGCTGGTGGATGCGGCCGAAGGGCCGCTGCCGCAGACCAAGTTCGTGGTGTCGAAGGCGCTCAAGGTCGGGTTGCGCCCGATCGTCGCCATCAACAAGGTCGACCGCTCGGACGCCCGGCCCTCGCAGGTGGCGAACGAGGTATTCGACCTGTTCGCGGCGCTCGATGCGACCGAGGAGCAGCTCGATTTCCCGGTGCTCTACGGCTCCGCCAAGGAAGGCTGGATGGCCGAGACCGCCGAGGGCCCGAAAGTCTCCATGGCGCCGCTGTTCGACCTGGTGCTGCGCCATGTGGCGCCGCCCCGACCGTCGAGGCCGGCCCGCTTGCGGCTCCTGTGCACCATCCTGGAGGCCAATCCGTATCTCGGCCGCATCGTCACCGGCCGCATCACCTCTGGCTCCATCAAGCCCAACCAGAGCGTCAAGGTGCTGGACCGCGAGGGCAAGCTGATCGAGGACCGGCCGGGTCACCAAGGTGCTGGCGTTCCGCGGCCTGGAGCGGGCAGCCGGTCGAGGAGGCATTCGCGGGCGACATCGTGGCGGTCGCGGGCCTGCCCGAGGCCACCGTCTCGCACACCATCTGCGACCCCGAGGTGGAGAAGCCGCTGCCGGCCCAGCCGATGGATCCGCCGACGCTCGCCATGACGTTCCGGGTCAACGATTCCCCGCTCGCCGGCACCGAGGGCAGCAAGGTCACCGGCCGCATGATCCGCGACCGGCTGTTCCGCGAGGCCGAAGGCAATGTGGCGCTCAAGGTCTCCGAATCCGACGACACGCGACGCCGTCGAGGTGGCGGGCCGCGGCGAATTGCAGCTCGGCATTTTGATCGAGACCATGCGGCGCGAAGGCTTCGAGCTCGCGGTCTCGCGCCCCAAGGTGCTGTTCCAGCGCGACCCCAAGACCGGCGACATCCTGGAGCCGATCGAGGAGGTGGTGATCGACGTCGACGAGGACTTTTCCGGCGTCGTGGTGCAGAAGCTCGCCGAGCGCAAAGCCGAGATGGTGGAGATGCGCCCCTCCGGCGGCGGGCGACTGCGCCTGGTGTTCCATGCCCCGACCCGCGGGCTCATCGGCTACCAGGGCGAGCTGATGACCGACACCCGCGGCACCGCCGTGCTCAACAAGCTGTTCCACGGCTATGCGCCGTTCAAGGGCGAGATGGTGGGCCGCCGCAACGGCGTGCTGATCTCCACCGACATCGGCGAGGCCGTGGCCTATGCGATGTGGAACCTGGAAGATCGCGGCCCCATGATGATCGAGCCCGGCTGGAAGGTCTATCGCGGCATGATCGTGGGCGAGCACACCCGCGGCAGCGACCTCGAGGTCAACGTGCTCAAGGGCAAGAAGCTCACCAACATCCGCACCCACTCCAAGGACGAGGCCGTGCGCCTCACCCCGCCGATCCGCATGACCTGGAGAAGGCGATGGCCTATATCCAGGACGACGAGCTGGTCGAGGTGACGCCGAAATCGATCCGCTTGCGCAAGAAGCTCCTCGACCCCAACGAGCGCAAAAAAGAAGTCCGCCGCGTCGAAGCCACGGCGTGAGGCGAACCCTCCGCGCGGGTGTGGTGGCGGGCCCACGCCCATCCCCCATCGTCATGCCCGTCCTTGTGCCGGGCATCCACGTCTTTCCCGCCACGAAGCAAGGCGTGGATGGCCGTGACATCAGGGCGTTTACGCCCGTCTTCACGGGCTATGCCCGGCCATGACACTGTGTGACTGGCCCGTCGCCAATTCGCCACCCACCCCACTACCCGCCCGTCCGCTCGGCCAGCGGCCCAGCAACCGCCGCATCCACACAAAATCTCTTGCGAGCGTGTCCTTGCTGCAACATGCCGCGCAGCCTGCGGCCATTCCTCGCATTTTCCCGATTTTTACGCGCCGCGAGTTGCGGCTCCCTCGCGCGGCGCGCGCCGCGCTGTTAACCGATAATTAAACATAGGGCTTGAAGGCCGCCGGGGCGCTTGCTTCAATTCGGACATGAGCACGACCCTGATCGAGGTCCGGCGCGCCAAGGCATCGGACGCCAAAGCCATCGCCTCCACCCATGACGAAGCCTGGCGGGCCGCCTACCAAGGCATCATCCCGGGTCCGGAGCTCGACAAGCTCATCAACCGCCGCGGCGCCCACTGGTGGGACAGCGCCATCCGCAAAGGCAGCCGCATCTCCATCTTAGGGTTTCGGCGACACCGTCGCGGGCTATGCCAATTACGGCCGCAACCGCGCCCGCAGCCTCTACTACGACGGCGAGATCTACGAGCTCTATCTGCGGCCCGGAATTCCAGGGCCTGGGCTTCGGCCACAAGCTGTTCGCCTCGGTGCGCCGCGACCTCACCCAAAGCGGCCTGCAGAGCATGGTGGTGTGGGCGCTCTCCGACAACGCGCCGGCGCTCGAGTTCTACCGCTCGCTCGGCGGCAAGGCGGTCGCCCGCTCCTCCGAGCGCTTCGGCACCCGCGTGCTCGACAAGGTGGCCTTCGCCTGGAGCAATTGAGGCGTCGAGGCCGAGCAGCCCGCTACTCCCCCGGCACTGGCACGCCCGCATTCAGGCACGCCGCCCACAGCGTATTCGCCAACAAACACGCGATCGTCATCGGCCCCACGCCGCCCGGCACCGGCGTGATCGCCCCCGCCACCTCCGCCACCTCGGCGAATGCCACGTCGCCGACCAGCCGCGAATCGCCGCCCACGCCCGCGACCCGGTTGATGCCCACATCGATCACTGTGGCGCCCGGCTTGACCCAGTGCCGGCGCACGATTTGCGGCGCCCCGGTGGCGGCGAACAACAGATCCGCGCGCGCGCACACGGCCGGCAGATCGCGCGTCTTGCTGTGCGCGATGGTCACCGTCGCATTCTGCCCGAGCAGCAGCTGCGCCAAAGGCTTCCCCACCACATTGGAGCGGCCGATCACCACCGCCTCGAGGCCTTGGAGCGATGCATGCACGCTCTTGGCCAGCCGGATGCAGCCGAGCGGCGTGCACGGCGCAAAGCCCGGAATCCCGGTCGCCAGCCGCCCGATATTGACCGGCGAGAAGCCGTCCACATCCTTGTCGGGATCGAGCGCCGCCACCACGGTGAGCGCATCCACATGCTTCGGCAGCGGCAGCTGCACCAGGATGCCGTGCACCGTCGCATCCGCATTGAGGCTGCGCACCAGCGCGATCAGCTCGGCCTGGCTGACGCTCGCCGGCAGCCGGTGATCGAAGGTGCGCATGCCCACCTCGACGATCGCCTTGGTCTTTGTGCGCACATAGGTTTCGCTGGCCGGCTCGCCGCCCACCAGCACCACCGCCAGCCCCGGCACCAGCCCGTGCGCGGCCGACAGGCTTTGCACCTGCGCCGCCACCTGCGCCCGCAGCGCAGCCGCGATCGCCTTGCCGTCGATGATCCGTGCGCCCATGGCCCTCGTGTCCGCCGCCCCGCTGCGCTGCGGCATAGAGCATTTCCGGGTGGAGTGGAATCCGGTTTTGCGCGGGGGGGCCGCATAACATCAGGGCGGAACGGGCACTGCCTCCCCCGCGGTCGTCCCTGCGAAAGCAGGGACCCATACGCCGTGCCCTATCGGTAAGCTGCGGCGTATGGGTCCCGGCTCTTCGGCCGGGACGACAGGCAATATATGCGGGGCGTCAGAACACGTTGGGATAGATGTAATACGCGATCACCCGCTGGATCAGGATGATGATCAAAAACAGCACGATCGGCGAGATGTCGATGCCCCCCATGGCGGGCAGCATGTTGCGGATCGGGCGCAGCACCGGGTCGGTGATGCGGTAGAGGAACTCCCCCACCATCGCCACGAACTGGTTGCGCGGATTGACCACATTGAACGCCACCAGCCACGACAGCACCGCCGCCGCGATCACGATGTAGATGTAGAGGTCGAGCACGATGAGGATGACGTCGAGAATGGCGCGCATGCTGATTCGGGAGCCTTAGTGGCAGGGCCGCAAACGTGTACCCGCCCCACCCGAACCCGGCAAGCCTTCACGCCGGGGCGGGGGCCCCGTCAGGGACGCACAGCGCTTCACCCCCCTCCCCCCTTGCGGGGGAGGGTCGGGGTGGGGGGTCGTGCCGTAACGCACCTAGGTGCCACATCTCACGACCCCCACCCCCGACCCCTCCCCACAAGGGGGAGGGGAGAAAATCCCCCACCCGGGCTTCCCTTGACACCCCCCACCCCGCCTCCCTAAATGGCCGCATCTGCACGCCCGCACATGACCCGTGCGAGCGCAGCCGGCGCCAACCGGCTGCGGGCCGAGAAACCGCCCCGTTCCGGCGGCTCGAGGCCGACCCGAACCGGTTTCGGGGCCGTAGCTCAGCTGGGAGAGCGCCTCGTTCGCAATGAGGAGGTCGGGAGTTCGATCCTCCCCGGCTCCACCACCCGTTAATCACGAGGGTGTAGAGCGTTTCCTTGTAAGGGAAGCACCCTGCCCCCGATCAAGCCAACACCCCGATCCAGCTCCCGCCGGGGAGCCGGCCGGGGGCGAGCCGGAGAGGATCGAACTCCGCGCCCACGTCATGCGTTGCCGTCCAGAACACGGCATTCGAACAAGGCTGGAGCAGCCGCTTTTGCAAGCCACGCGTTCTCAACAGCAGTTTGTTTTTGCAAAACCGGATTCTTTTGCAAAAACCGCTCCCGCGCTATCCTGTGCGTCTCGCAATTCGCTGCCCAGCGCGGTTCGCGCCAAGCGCAGTTCGCGCCGGGATGGAATTGGGGCAGTACCACTGATGACTCTGCGCCGTCATCGTCCGCCGACGGGCCCGGCCTCAAGCCGGCCCGATGACAAGCTGCCACGGACGACCCGGTAACCACCGGTGCCACGAAACGAAAACTTGGGCGTCACCAAACGCATACGCCCGCAGCGCCCGGCTCGTCCGCGCGCGAGGCCCTGCCCCGCCAACCGATTGCGGGCGCAGCCGCCTCACCAAGCCTCCAAGGCCCGAACCTTCGTATCCCACGGAGAATTCATGGCCCCATTACCCAAGGAGTGAGCCATGCAAAATGGCCCGAGAAGACCCAACCACGCCGCCCGCCAGCCGCGCCCGCCCGGCTCGTTCAACAACAACCGCCCCAAGCAGCGCTGGACCCAGAACTCGGCCCCGCGCAACAACAACGGCGGCGGCTCGCAAAACGCGCAACGCAACTACGAACGCTACATGGAGCTCGCCCGCGCCGAGGCGCTCGCCGGGAATACGGTGGGAGCGGAGAATTACTATCAGCACGCGGAGCATTATTTCAGGACGATGAATGCGGGGCAGGAGGGGGGGTGAGGGGCCTATCTTAGCGCGGCAGGCCTCAGACTGACGCTGCGATTACTACCAAATTGGATCACCACTGCCCGTCCCCTGGAAATCCACATTAGCAAGCACAATCAATAACTTAACTCCAAAGTTCTTCACGCGAGAATCGCCAACCCCTTAGGAAACAGGGGTGTGCGAGCTGGAGACCGTTCACTGGGAAGACGGTCCTTGGCCGCCAGCAACGGCGGTCGGGCAACTACTTGACCGCCTCGGTTCGATTTCCTCGAGCGCGGCTTGGTTTGCTTTTGGCTTCAGAGCGCTCTTCTGTTTCGGCCTGTATTGCGCTACCAGGAGGATTGATCACTGAAGGTTGCGGAGAAGACTACCTACACCGCAGCATAGAAGACCCTGGCGAACGATGGGGGTTGGGTAACAAAAGGCAGCCACGGGCGGCATTGCCTCAAAGTGAGGTCGCGCATGAGCCGCCTCGACGATCTTAAGCCCAACACCTCAGTCAAAGGGGTGTTGCCGACCGGACTCGTGACTGTCGTGAGCGTGCAATGGCACGGCTCCGAGGCGCTGGAGCTGACTTACAAGACCCCCGAAGGAAAGGTCGCGAATGAGCTTCTGTACCGCCACGACGAGCCGCGCATAGAGGTCGTGCAGGAAGGCCGACCCTGGAGTTTCGACGGGGACGGAGGGCTCTTCCGGTTGGTCTCTGAGGCGCAGCGTATTCGCCTCGCGCATCTATTTGATCCGGTGCTGGCGGTCCACACGTCCATCGTCGATCCGCTGCCGCACCAGATTACTGCTGTCTATGAGGCTATGCTGCCGCGGCAGCCGTTGCGTTTCTTACTTGCCGATGACCCCGGCGCAGGCAAGACGATCATGGCCGGGTTGCTGATGAAGGAACTAATCGCACGCGGCGATCTCCAGCGCTGCCTTGTAGTCTGCCCTGGGAGCCTCGCCGAACAGTGGCAGGACGAACTCTATCGTCGATTCCATCTGCCGTTCGAGATTTTGACCAATGACAAGCTCGAAGCCGCACGGACCGGCAACTGGTTTCTGGAAACCAATCTGGTCATCGCCCGTCTCGACAAGCTATCTCGTAACGAGGATGTGCAGCAAAAACTGCAAGCACCCGAGTGCCGCTGGGATCTCATTATTTGCGACGAAGCACATAAAATGTCCGCCACAGTCTTCAGCGGCGAAATCAAGTACACCAAACGTTACCGACTAGGCCAACTTCTCTCGACCCTTACGCGGCATTTTCTATTGATGACGGCGACACCACACAACGGCAAGGAAGCGGACTTCCAGCTCTTCATGGCGCTGCTCGACGGCGACCGTTTCGAGGGCCGCTTCCGTGACGGGGCGCACGTGGCAGACGTTTCGGACCTGATGCGCCGGATGGTGAAGGAAAGCCTGCTTAAATTCGACGGCACGCCGCTGTTTCCCGAGCGCATCGCTTACACTGTGCCCTACAAGCTATCGGAGGCCGAGGCCCGTCTCTACAAGTCGGTCACCGACTATGTGCGGGAGGAGTTCAATCGCGCTGAGGCGCTTGAAAACGACAAGCGCGCAGGCACCGTCGGCTTCGCCCTCACCATCCTTCAGCGCCGGCTGGCCTCCTCACCCGAACGATCTACCAGTCCCTGCGCCGCCGGCGCGAGCGGCTTGAAAGCCGGCTACGTGAGATGGAAGTGCTCCAGCGTGGTGGCCAAGCAGCACCCGCATTTGCACCCGCCGTTCTAGCGCTGGACGCTGAGGATATAGAGGATCTCGAGGACGCGCCGGACGGCGAGGTCGAGGCCGCCGAAGAGGAAATCCTCGATCAAGCGACCGCCGCCCGCTCCATTGCTGAGTTGAAGGCCGAGATCGAGACACTGAAAGGCCTGGAGTCGCTCACCCTCGGCGTCCGGCGTAGCGGCACGGATACCAAATGGCGCGAGTTGGCCAGCCTATTGGGCGAGATATTCACCCCCGCCGCAATCGCCAACCAGTTTGCCGAAGAGGCAGCACCTTTTGTTTCAGGTTCGCGGACCGTTCCCAAGCCAACGCCGTCGCCACAACAGAAACTCGTCATCTTCACCGAGCACCGCGATACGTTGAACTACCTTGAGAACCGCATCACTACGCTGCTCGGCCGCAAGGAGGCCGTCGTCATGATCCACGGCGGCGTTGGCCGTGAAGAGCGCCTCAAAGTGCAGGAATCATTCAGGCACGATCCGGAGGTTCAGGTGCTTCTTGCCACGGACGCTGCCGGTGAGGGTATCAACCTCCAGCGCGCACACCTGATGGTAAACTACGACCTGCCGTGGAATCCGAACCGCATCGAGCAGCGTTTTGGCCGCATCCATCGCATCGGCCAGACCGAGGTCTGTCACCTGTGGAATCTTGTCGCCGAAGAAACACGCGAGGGTGACGTCTATCGCAAGCTGCTGGAGAAATTGGAGCAGGCACGTCAGTCTCTCGGCGGCCAGGTATTCGACGTGCTCGGCAAGCTTCAGTTCGAGGGCCGCTCGTTGCGCGACCTGCTGATCGAAGCGATCCGCTACGGCGATCAGCCTGAGGTGCGCGCCCGCCTTACGACGGTGCTGGAACACGCGCTCGACCGCGGTCAGCTCCAAGACCTGCTCGAAGAACACGCACTTGCCCACGACGCCATGGACGCGAGCAGGGTCCATCGTATTCGCGAAGACATGGAGCGCGCCGAAGCGCGCCGGCTGCAGCCGCACTATATCGAGTCCTTTTTCCTCGAAGCCTTTCAGCGACTCGGCGGGAATGCCAAGCAACGCGAGCCCCGCCGCTATGAGGTGACACACGTCCCCGCACCCGTGCGCAACCGCGATCGTGTAATCGGCATCAGGGAGCCCGTTCTGCCACGCTACGAGCGCATTGCGTTCGAAAAATCGCTCATTGCACCGCAGGGTCAGCCATTGGCCGCCTTTGTCTCTCCGGGCCACCCGCTGCTCGATGCGGCGATCGACCTTACGCTTGAGCGCCATCGCGATCTCTTGCGCAGGGGCGCCGTGCTGATCGATGAATGTGATCCGGGTCCTAGTCCACGCGTACTGTTCTATCTTGAGCACGCCATTCAGGACGCTGGAACTACCCGCACGGGTGATCGTCGCATCGTCTCCAAGCGCATGCTGTATGTCGAGCTCGCCGCGGACGGCAATATGCGTCATGTGAACTACGCGCCCTATCTCGACTACCGACCGCTGGCCAAGGGCGAACCGGGTGTGGAAGCCATCCTTGATCGGCCTGAGTGCGCGTGGATTGCCCATAAACTGGAGCAGCGGGCGCAGGGCTATGCGGTGGCGCACGTCGTGCCGGAGCACCTCAAGGACGTGCGAAACAGAAAACTCGCGCTCATTGCCAAGACTGAGGCGGCGGTGAAGGAGCGGCTGACGAAGGAGATCGCATATTGGGATCATCGCGCTGAGCAGCTCAAACTCCAAGAGCAGGCCGGAAAAGCTAACGCCAAACTCAACTCCGGCGAAGCCCGAAAGCGCGCCGATAACCTGCAGGCGCGGTTGCAAAAGCGGCTCGAAGAACTGAAGCTCGAAGCCCAGATCTCGCCGCTACCCCCCATCGTCCTCGGCGGCCTGTTGGTCGTCCCGATGGGCCTGCTGGCGGCCATGAGCGGGCGGGCGCAGCCTGCGCCGGCCGCGCCCGCAGACACCCAGGCGAGCGCCGCCCGGGCCCGCGCCGTCATCATGGAGATCGAACGCGGTCTCGGGTTTGAGCCGACCGACCGCGAGTTCGAGAAGCTCGGCTACGACATCGAGAGCCGCGTGCCGCATACCGGGCGGCTGCGCATTCTCGAAGTGAAAGGCCGTGTGACGGGAGCGGACACCATCACCGTCACCCGGAACGAAATCTTGTATTCACTCAACAAGCCGGACGATTTTATTCTTGCCATTGTCGAGTTTCTCGACGACAGCGCGCACCGTGTTCACTACGCGCGTCGCCCATTCCAGCGCGAGCCGGACTTCGGCGTAACCAGCGTCAATTATGATTTTACCGAATTGCTTAGACGCGCAGAACCGCCACAGTGATTTAGCAAGACGGATCAAATTGGAGGCTTAGATGTCCATTGAGGCTAGAAATCGACTGCTGCCTGACTGGTTTACACGGATACGAACACACCAGACTGGCCTGCACCCGGTTCCGAAGACGCCGAGTTAGGTGTTTTAATGGAACCGGAGGTGGGTCATGGAGAGGCGGAAGTTTACACGCGAGTTCAAGCTTGAGGCTGTGCGGCTGATTAAGGAGCGGGGCGTCTCGTATGCGCAGGCCTCGCACGATCTCAGTGTGCATCAGTCGCAGTTGCGCGGTTGGGTGAAGGCGCTTGCGGATGATCCGCAACAAGCATTTCCTGGGCAGGGTCAGATGAAGCCCGAGCAGCTGGAGATCGCGCAGCTCAAGCGCGAGGTGAACAAGCTGAAGGCAGAGCGAGACATCCTAAAAAAAGCCGCGGCCTACTTCGCGAAGGAATCGACATGAAATTCGGTTTCATTGCGAAGCACCGGGGGATCTGGCCGGCGGACTGGTTGTGCGGGGCGCTCGGTGTCTCGCGAGGCGGCTTCTATGCCTGGCTGACACGACCACGCAGCCAACGTAGTCGTAGTGATGAAGAGCTCGGCGCAAAGGTCCGCGCCAGCTTCCTTGCCAGCGATCGGACCTATGGAGCCAGGCGGGTTTGGAAAGACCTTCTTGCAGACGGAGTGTCGTGCGGGCTGCACCGGATTGAGCGTTTGATGCGGTTGCAGGCCCTCAAGTCGCGCCCGCGACGGCGTCGACTGCCGCCCGATCTGGGTGAGCGGCAGGTCGCCGCCGTCGCTCCGAACCTCCTCGAGCAAACCTTCGAAGCCTCCGCTCCCAACCGCAAATGGATTGCTGACTTTACGTATATCTGGACGGCGGAAGGGTGGCTCTATGTGGCGGCGGTCATCGATCTCTTCTCTCGACGTGTGGTGGGCTGGTCGATGAGCGCGGGGATGACGGCCGAACTGGTCACCAACGCACTGCTGATGGCAATCTGGCGGCGTGGTAAGCCGGATGCGCTGCTGCATCACTCGGATCGCGGCAGTCAGTACACCAGCGAGCAGTTCCAGCGCCTCATGGCTGACCACGGCGTCGTCTGCTCGATGAGCCGGTCGGGGAATGTCTGGGACAACGCTGCGATGGAGAGCTTCTTCTCGTCCCTCAAAACCGAGCGGACCGCACGCAAGACCTATCGGACGAGGGATGAAGCCAAGGCCGACGTGTTCGATTACATCGAGCGCTTCTACAATGCTAAACGTCGGCACTCGACAATCGGCTATCTAAGCCCCATGGAGTTCGAGATGCGGGCCGGATTAGCTTAACTGCTTGTCTACAAAACCGGGTGCAGGCCAATCAATAAGGCTTGTGCGCGGGAGAAGTCGATCCGCCAGGGGCACCCGAGCACGCTGCACCTGTGGTGGGCGCGGCGGCCGTTGGCGGCAGCGCGGGCGGTAATTTTTGCGCAGATGGTAGACGATCCCTCGACCTACGTGGATGTGCTCCGGTCGGACCCGAAGCTGCGGCGGAGAGCGGAGGCCGCCCTCAAGGCCCGTCTGAAGCTGTGGGAGGAGGCCCGGGCTCTCGCCGAAAAAGCCAAAGGCTCGGGGCTACCGGTTCCGGAACCGGGCCCGGCACCGTCCCTCGACGACATGCTGGCCGAACTGGAGCGGCAGCGGCTCTTTCTCATCATCGAGGACCTGGTGCTGTGGGAGAACACCACCAACGAGACGGTGCTGCAGGCGGCGCGCGATGAGATCTGGCAGAGCTGGCGGCGCGCCTGCGCCGAGAATGCCGACCATCCGCGCGCTAAGGAGCTGTTCGACCGCAAGAAGCTGCCCGCCTTCCACGATCCCTTCGCCGGCGGCGGCGCGCTGCCGCTGGAAGCGCAGCGGCTCGGACTGGAGAGTTACGCCAGCGACCTCAATCCTGTGGCAGTGCTGATCACTAAGGCGATGATCGAGATTCCGCCGAAGTTCGCTGGCAGCCGCCGGTGAATCCCGAGCGCGCAGAAAGTCTGGCGCTGGCATGGAGGGGCGCAGGGGCTGGCCGAGGACGTGCGCTACTACGGCCAGTGGATGCGCGACGAGGCGAAAAGCGCATCGGCCATCTTTATCCGAAGATCGAGATCACGGCCAAGATGGCGAAGGAGCGGCCGGACCTGAAGAAGTACGCCGGCAAGTCGCTCACCGTGATCGCCTGGCTCTGGGCGCGCACGGTGAAGAGCCCCAACCCGGCCTTCGCGCAGGTGGATGTGCCGCTCGCCTCGACTTTCATGCTTTCGACCAAGGCGGGCAAGGAGGCGTATGTCGAGCCGGTGATCGAGAATGGCGGCTACCGGTTCACGGTGAAGGTGGGGAAGCCGAAGGATGCGGAGGCGGCGAAGAACGGCACCAAATTGGCGCGAGCGAACTTTGCCTGTCTGATGTCCGGCACGCCAGTCTCTGGCGAATACATCAAGGCCGAGGGCAAGGCTGGGCGCATGGGCGCGCGGCTGATGGCGATCGTGGCGGAGGGGGAGCGCGGACGGGTCTATCTTGCGCCGACGCCCGAGCATGAGGCGGTGGCCCAAGAGGCGAAACCAACGTGGCGACCTGAGGGGGAGATCGCAAGCCGAATGACTGGTGGAAACTGCACGCCCTATGGACTTACGTCGTGGGGTGACCTCTTCACACCCCGCCAGCTTGTAGCGCTGACGACCTTTTCAGACATGGTGACCGAAGCGCGCGAGGCTATCCAGCGCGATGCTGCCGCGGCTGGCCTACCCGACGACAAAAAGCCGCTGCGCGAGGGTGGCACCGGCGCTACGGCGTATGCGGAAGCGGTGGGGCTGTATCTGGCGTTCGCGATCGATCGCATGGCGATGACGGGCAACAGCCTCGTGCGTTGGAACGCAGTTGGAGAAAAGGCACAGCACTGTTTTGGCCGGCAAGCGCTGCCCATGCTTTGGGATTACGCGGAGCCTAACTTCCTGGCGACAGCAACGGGAAGTGCCGAGGCAGCAGTGTTCTACTCATATGACCCGCTCAACTGGATGTCGTCAACAGTGGTCGGGGCGAGCAATCAAGAGGATGCAGCGACGCAGTCCAGCTCTCTGGCCAAGTTCGTCTCCACCGACCCGCCCTATTACGACAACATCGGCTATGCCGACCTCTCGGACTTCTTCTATGTCTGGCTGCGCCGCTCGCTACGACCCGTCTTTCCCGACCTCTTCGCCACGCTCGCTGTGCCGAAGGCCGAGGAACTGGTGGCCACGCCCTACCGCCACGGCAGCAAGGAGAAGGCGGAAGCCTTCTTTCTCGACGGAATGACGAAGGCGATGCACCGGCTCGCCGAGCAGGCGCATCCGGCCTTCCCCGTCACCATCTACTACGCCTTCAAACAATCGGAAAGCGAGAGCGACGACCGGCACCGCCAGCACTGGGTGGGAAACATTCCTTGACGCGGTGATCCGCGCGGGCTTCGCCGTCAGCGGCACCTGGCCGATGCGCACTGAGATGAGAACACGCCAAATCGCAATGGATACCAACGCCCTCGCCTCCAGCATCGTTCTCGTCTGCCGCCCGCGCGCGGCTGATGCGCCGACCGCCACGCGCCGCGAGTTCGTCACTGCGCTCAAGGCCGAGCTGCCAGAGGCGCTCGCCCACCTGCAGGCGGGCAACATCGCCCCGGTGGACCTCGCGCAGGCGGCCATCGGCCCCGGCATGGCGGTCTACACCCGCTATTCCAAGGTGCTCGACGCCGAGGGCAAGGCGCTCTCGGTGCGCGAGGCGCTGGCGCTCATCAACCAGACCCTCGACGAGGCGCTGGCCGAGCAGGAGGGTGACTTCGACGCCGACAGCCGCTGGGCGCTGACCTGGTTCGAGCAGTCAGGTTTTGCCGAGGGCGAGTACGGCGTGGCCGAGCAGCTTTCCAAGTCCAAGAACACCAGCGTTGCCGGCATGGTCGAGGCCGGCATCCTCGAGTCGAAGCGCGGCAAGGTGCGGCTCCTGAAGCCCGAGGAGCTTCCCGCCGACTGGGACCCCGCCAACAGACCCGCGCCTCACCGCCTGGGAGATCGTCCACCACCTGATCCGTGCGCTGGCGAGCGGCGGCGAAGGCGCTGCGGCGGAGCTGTTGGCAAAGCTCGGCGCCAAGGCCGAAGTCGCTCGCGAGCTGGCCTACCGCCTCTACACCCTTTGCGAACGCAAGAAGCGCGCGGCCGAGGCGCTCGCCTACAATGGCCTCGTGCAGAGCTGGCCCGAGATCGCCCGCCTCGCCCGCGAGGGCGGCAAGTTGAGAACCGAGCAAGGCACGCTGTTTGGCGAGACCGAGGAATAAGCGATGGCAATCACCAACCAAGAACGTGTCGGCAAGGCGATGGAGCTGCTCCGCGCGGGGCTTGCGCCCTTTGTCGAGCGCGAGTTCAAGAGCCTGCACCAGGCACAGGCCGCCGATATGGCGCGCCGCCACCTGGCCGACGACCGAACCGTTGCCAAGAAACAGCTCGCCGACTGGGACGTGGCGGCGCTCCTTAAACTCATGTGGGAGACGTGGAATGAGGTGTTCGGTAAAACCCTCGGCCGGGCCGAACGCTCGTTGGTACAGGAGCTGCGCGACTGTCGCAACAAATGGGCGCACCAGGAGCCATTCTCAAGCGACGACGCCGACCGGGCGCTCGACTCGATGGCGCGGCTGCTCACCGCCATTTCTGCGCCGCAGGCGGACGAAGTGAGCAAGATGAAGCTGGAGTTGCGCCGGCTCACATACGACGAGCAGGTGCGCGGCGAGAAACGCAAGGCTGGCGGCTCGCTGATCGAGGCGGCGGCGACCGGCACGCTCAAGCCCTGGCGCGAGGTGGTGACGCCGCACGCCGACGTGGCGAGCGGCCGCTACCAGCAGGCGGAGTTCGCCGCCGATCTCTGGCAGGTGCACTTGGGCGAAGGCTCGGAGGAATACAAAAAACCCCCGGAGTTCTTTCGCCGTACATTCCTCACCGAGAGTCTGAAGCGCCTACTCGTCGGCGGCGTGCAGCGCATCTCCGGAAAGGGCGGCGACCCGGTGGTGCAACTCCAGACCAACTTCGGCGGCGGCAAGACCCACTCCATGCTGGCGCTCTACCACCTGTTCTCGGGGCGATACGCGAGCGAGCTGGCGGGCGTGGATGCGGTACTTGCCGACGCGGGCGTGAAGAGCCTGCCGAAGGCAAAGTGCGTGGTGCTGGTGGGGAACAAGATATCGCCCGGTAATCCCGTCACCAAGCCGGACGGCACGGTGGTGCGCACGCTGTGGGGAGAGCTGGCGTACCAGCTCGGCGGCAAGAAGGCCTTCGCCCGCGTCAAGGCGGACGATGAGAACGCTACGAACCCGGGCGACGTGCTGCGCGAACTATTCAAGGAATACGGGCCGTGCCTGATCCTCATCGATGAGTGGGTTGCGTACGCGCGCCAGCTCCACGATCAAAGCGATTTGCCGGCCGGTGGCTTCGAGACCCAGTTCACCTTCGCCCAGGCGCTCACCGAGTCGGCCAAGCTCGCGGGCAACTGCATGCTAGTGATCTCGCTGCCCGCTTCGGACACTTCCGGCTCACCGCACACGCAAGCGGACGACGTGGAAGTGGGCGGCATCCGCGGGCGCGAGGCACTGGACCGGTTGCGCAACGTGGTTGGGCGAGTGGAATCGTCATGGCGGCCGGCAACGGCCGAGGAGGGATTCGAGATCGTGCGGCGGCGTCTGTTCGAGCCGCTCGATGGCGAGCAGTTCAAGAACCGCGACGTGACCGCGCGCGCGTTCGCCGACCTTTATCGCTCCCAAGACGCCGAGTTTCCGCCCGAGTGCAAGGGCGGCGATTATGAGAAGCGCATTCAGGCGGCGTACCCGATTCATCCCGAGATTTTCGACCGTCTCTATACGGACTGGTCTACGTTGGTGAAGTTCCAGCGCACGCGCGGCGTGCTGCGCCTGATGGCGGCGGTCATCCACAGTCTGTGGGAGAAGGGCGATCGTAACCCGCTGATCCTGCCGTCAACGATTCCCATCGACGACGCACGTGTGCAGTCCGAGCTGACGCGCTACCTCTCCGACAACTGGGCTCCCATCATCGAAAAGGACGTGGACGGGCCGAATTCGCTGCCGCTCAAGATCGACTCCGAGCAACCGAATCTGGGCAAGCTGCACGCGACGCGGCGGGTGGCGCGCACCATCTACCTCGGTTCGGCGCCCACGGCGGCTGCGGCGCACCGCGGGCTCGAGGATCGCCGAGTGAAGCTCGGTTGCGTGATGCCAGGCGAGTCACCGGCCGTGTTCGGCGATGCCCTGCGGCGCCTCGCTGCGGCGGCGACCTACCTCTATCAAGATGGTCCCCGCTTCTGGTACGCCACACAGCCGACGGTCACGAAGCTCGCGGAAGACCGCGCCGAACAGCTCAAGCGCGATCCCGACAAGGTGGCGCAAGATTTGGACGAGCGACTGCGCGCCGATCTACAAAAGACGGGGGACTTCGCCCGCATCCACCCGCTGCCGCGCTCCGGTGCCGACGTGTCCGACGATCTCGACGCTCGGCTGGTCGTCTTGCCCGCGGAGCAATCATACAGCAGGGAGCCCGGCGGCGCGGCCGAGACGGCGGCGCGGACAATTCTCGAGTCGCGTGGGAACACTCCCCGCCTTTACCGCAACACGCTGGTCTTCCTGGCAGCCGACAAGGCACGCCTGCAGGACCTGGACGAGGCGGTGCGGAAGTTCCTGGCGTGGAAGTCGATTCTGGCGGAAAGGGTGGCGCTTAATCTCGATCCGAATCAGGTGCGACAGGCCGAGACGCAGATGCAGGCCGCGAATGGCGCTGTGGGCGCGCGGCTGCCCGAGACATACCAGTGGCTGTTGGTTCCGGAGCAGGTCAATCCCCGGGCACCAATCACGTGGCAGGCCATCCGGCTCTCGGGCGGCGATGCGCTTGCGGTGCGGGCAAGCAAGAAGCTCCGGAGCGACGAGTTGCTGGTGACCTCGCTCGGCTCAACGATCCTGCGCAAGTACCTGGATGACGTGCCGCTGTGGCGTGGCGAGCACGTCGCGGTGAAGCAACTCGTTGAGGACTTCGCGCGCTATCTCTACCTGCCGCGCCTTGCTGGGCCCGATGTGCTGGTGCATGCAATCCGTGAAGGCGTAGCACTCTTGACCTGGCAGTCAGACACGTTCGCGTACGCCGAGAGTTACGACGAGGACAGTACGCGCTACCGGGGACTGCGAAGTGGACAAACGGTGTCGCTTTCAGCGGAGAACGCCGGCTTATTGGTGAAGCCTGGCTTGGCACGGCGGCAGATGGATGCCGAGACACCCGGTACGCCACCTGGCCGCACGCCGGGCGGCGAGACCGATGCTGGCGGGGCCGCCGGCGTCCCCGACCCGACAAAGCCGCGGCCCCCCGGCACAGCGCCCGATGCTGCCGCACGGCCCCGACGGTTTCACGGCACCGTGCGGCTCGATCCCGCGCGCGTCGGCCGCGACGCGAGCCGCATCGCCGACGAGGTGATCGCACATTTGGCAGGGCAGGTAGACGCGGAGGTCACTGTCACTCTCGAGATCGAAGCGTCCCTCCCGAACGGCGCCTCCGATCAGATCGTCCGAACAGTCACGGAGAACAGCCGAACCCTTAAGTTCAGCAGCCAGGGCTTCGAACAAGAGTGATATTTGGCTCTCATGGGCGCGAGCGGGCCGATGGCAAAAACAAGATAGGTTCGGCAACATTAATGCCAAATAATCTATGTTGAGGGCCGAATCTTCCTTGCCAAGCCCATGCACCGGGCCTCCGTCATCGGATCATCGGAGACCGTGCCATGCCCAACCCCACCCCCCTCACCGACCGCTTCGACCGCGCCCTGCTCTACGCCACGCACGTCCACGGCGGCCAGGCGCGCAAGGGCACCGCCATTCCGTATATCGCGCATCTCATGGTGGTGGCCGCCACCGTGCTCGAATATGGCGGAGCTGAGGACGTTGCGATCGCGGCGCTGCTGCATGACGCGGTCGAGGATCAGGGCGGGGAGCCGCGGCTCGCCGACATTCGCAACCGCTTCGGCGCGCGCGTCGCGGAGATCGTGCGGGCCTGCTCGGACAGCGTCGCCGATACCTCGGCCGGGGAGCCCAAGGAGGACTGGCGCCTGCGCAAGGAGCGCTATGTGGCGCACCTGGCCTCGGGGGATGTGGCCACGCTCCTGGTGTCGCTCGCCGACAAGGTTCACAACGCCCGCTCGATCCTGCGCGACCTGCGTGAGCCCACGGTCGGCGCCGCGGTGTGGGGCCGCTTCAAGGCCTCGAGGCAGGATACGCTTTGGCATTATCGCGAGCTCGCCAAGGCGTTCAGGCAGTATCGGCCGGGGCAGCTGGCGGAGGAGCTGAGCGAGATCGTGGACGCGCTGGAGCAGGCGTGAAGGGGCGCCCGGCGCTCCTCGCCCCGCGTGCCATTAGGGCGTTTACCCCCGTCTTCGACGGGCTATGGAGAGGGCGACACGGTAGGGCGGGAAACAAGAGTTCGGCGCGGTGAGGGGGCGTTTCGGCAGGCTCAGACTCGCGGCGGCGCCCCCCTCACCCCACCCTCTCCCCGCAAGCGGGGCGAGGGAGTGAAACGCGGTGCGTCCCTGACAGTGGCAGGGACTCCTGAACCGGATCAGGCCGCGTCCGCCACGGCGCGTACCTCGAGATGGACGCCGGTCTTGTTCTGCAGCGCGACGATCACGACGAACAGATTGACCGCGGTCGGATTGCCCTTGGGACCGAACATCCGCATCAGGCTTTTCGGCGGCATCTTGGTCGCCTTGGCCAGCGCCGGAAATCCGATGGTCGCGTTGATGTAATCCCGCAAGACCGATTTCGCGGTCGCGACATCGCCCTCGATCAGGGTCTGCACCGCCTCCTGGAACAAGGCCTGACGGAACTTCGGATCTTTCTCGATCCGGGATTTCACGAAGCTCTTGAAGCTGCGGCTCAGGGGCATGATGCTCTCATCTTCGGCATTCGCTCATCGCGGTCGCGCGCGCTTGCGCGCCTTGTAGTCCGCCCAGCGGATTTTGGCGGCGGCAATGTCCCGGCTTTGCCGCTTCTTCGTTCCGCCACACAACAGAATCACGATCGTCTTGCCGTCCTGCCCGAAATACACGCGGTACCCCGGCCCCCAATCCAGCTTCAATTCGAGCACGCCTTCGCCTAGGCCTTGCACGTTCGACACGTTCCCGCGTTGCAGCCGGGACAGAGCGATCGTCACCTTGGCCAGAGCCTGCGCATCGAGATCGCGTACCCAATCCTCAAAAGGGGCGCGACCGAGCTCGTCGACATAAGACCGCAGCGCAAGTTCAGGCATATAGTACCATATAGGTTACCAATTGCAATGCGCTGTTCTTTAAACGGACGTGCGTCCCTGGCGGTGAGCTGGCAAGCCTCATGCGAACGTCCCTCGCGTTATCGCCGAAGGTGGGTGATCAACCGGACCGCGGATTACGCACCGCTACCCCTGCTTTCTCATAGTCGCTCGTGTCCCTGGAAACGACCGTTAGCCCATGCTCAAGAGCGGTCGCCGCGATGATGAGGTCCGGTTGGGAGAATGTGTGGCCGGCCTTGCGGCCTTGCTCGACCAGGATTCGCCACCTGAACATGATGTCCTCGGTGACCGGCAGGATCCGCTGGGCAAACATCGGCCGCACTTTGTGGGCGAGCCAATCGTTCAGCGCGGCGCGGCGCACGGCATCCGCGACCAGCTCGATGCCGAACCGGATTTCCGCCAAGGTGACGGTGCTGATGTGCAGGCTCTCCAGCGGCTGCGCCGCCACGAAACCCACGACGCTGCGCGCCGGCCGCAGTCGCCGCAGCTCGGAGAGCACATTGGTATCGATGAGCCAGCCCGTCACAGGCGCACGGCGCGCACCGGCAAGCGGGAGCGCTTGGGCGCGAGCTCGGTCTCCCGAAACGGCGAGGCCGCCATGGCGGCAACCAGCGCCGCGCCGGTGAGGTCGCCCTGCAGCCGCCGGAACTCGGCCGCCGCCACCACCACGACCTCATCGCGCCCGTGCACGGTCACGTGCTGCGGCCCTTGCGTGCGCACGCAACGCACCAGCTCGCTGAACCGCGCCTTGGCATCCTGCAGCGCCCAGCGGGCGGCCCGGCGCGGGCGCGGGCGCGGGGGCTTTGCCGGCTTGGGGGATCGCGGGCGATTTGGTTTTGGGATTTTGGTCATGCTGACTAGAATATCACGTGGAGCGGAAATTTCGCAAGGCGAGTTGATTTGACGCGTAGGGGCAAATCAGATTATTCGCGAAATTGAAACTCCGAAGCTGCGCCTACGTCTGTGGCTTGGTCTGTCGCCTGGTCTGTAGGGTGGGTTAGGCGCCGCACGGCGTTGCTGTGGAATGCGGAGGCGATGGCGCCGTAACCCACCGGCGGTTTCAACGGCGAGGTGAGTCGGTGGGTTTCGCAAGGGTTCAACCCACCCTACGGTCCCGCGCCTGCCGCATGGCTCCGGCCGGACAAACAAACACCGTTCATTGTTTCGCGATTGTATTTTCAATACGCCGGGCGTTTTTCCGGCCCGAATGCCATGCGTTTCGCGAATACCGCGCCGCGCGGGCATTTTTCATTTTGGCCGAATGATTTCGGATTCCTGAATGAAAACAAGCACCGGCACGAATCACCCGTGCCAAGCAGGGCCGCGGCCTCGATGCTTTTCCCGGACCAGGTGCAACACCAAGTGTTGCACCGCCGATCCGGGATCGTTCCAAGCTCCGAATGTGGAACGGTCCCGGGTCTGCAGCGCAACACTGAAGAAGTGTTGCGCAGCGCCCGGGACAAGCACTCCGCCTCAGGCCGCCCGGATCTCCGGCAGCCAGTGATCCAAGAACGCCGCGAGCCAGGCGCGGCCGGCCGGGTCGTGCACGGCGCGGTCGGCGAAGTGGGCGTGCGCGCGGCTTGGCGCCCGGCAGCGACATGCGCTCGTGGCCGCGGGTGGTCCAACGGCAGATGATGTGCGTGGGTGACGTCGGGATGAAACTGCAGCGCATAGGCGGCATCGCCATAGCGGAACGCCTGCACCGGAAAGGTGTCGCCCTCGGCGATCAGCTCGGCGCCATCGGGCAGGTCGAAGCCCTCGCGGTGCCACTGGTAGACATGGTCGGGCCACGGATCGCAGATGCTGCGGGCGAGCGCGGTCGGGCGGATCGGGTAGTAGCCGATCTCGGCATGGCCGTGCGGATGCGGGCAGACCTTGCCGCCGAGCTGGCGCGCCAGCATCTGGCCGCCGAGGCAAATGCCGAGGAACGGCTTCTGCTCCTGGAGCGGCACCGCGATCCAGTCGATCTCGCGACGCACGAAATCGTCGGCGTCGTTGGCGCTCATCGGGCCGCCGAAGATGATGGCGCCGCAGTGCTCGTCGAGCGTCTCCGGCAGCGGATCGCCATAACGCGGCCGCCGCACATCGAGCCCAACCCCGCGCTCGCTCGAGCGCATGCCCCATCCGCCCGGGCGTCGAGCTCTCCTGGTGCAGCACGATCAGGCAAGGGCTGGTCATGCCGCGATGATACGAGTGGTTGGTTGCGAAATCATGCTCAATCAAACGGCACACGCGCATGATTGGCATGCAGCATCTGTCGGGACCCGCCAACCGCCCCCTACCCGCTCATTCCCGCGCCCGCCCGCCCTCACACCCGATCCCGGTTCCGCGCCGCAATCCGCCGCAGCAGCCAGGCGCGCGGCATGAGCGGCGCCAAGGCCGCGATCATCTGGTTGGGGAAGCCCGGCACCACCACGCGGCGGCCTTCCTTGAGCGCCAGATAGCCCTCGGCCGCCACCCGCTCTGCCGAGCGTGTCAAGCGTGCGGGGATAGTGTCGGTTGGTCTTGACGCCGGCGCGGGCCTGGAACTCGGTCGGCACCGGGCCCGGGGCAGAGCGCCGTCACCCGCACCCCCTTGGGTGCGAGCTCCTGATGCAGCGCCTCGGAGAAGGAGAGCACATAGGCCTTGCTGGCGTAATAGACCGCCATGCCGGGCCCGGGCAGGAAGGCGGCGACCGAAGCCACGTTGAGGATGCCGCCCTGGCGGCGCTCGAGCGCGTCCGACGAAGGCGAGCGAAAGATCGGTGAGCGCCCGCACATTGAGGTCGATCATGGCGAGCTGCTCGCCGCGGTCGAGGGCGGCTGCCTGGCCGACCAGGCCGAAGCCCGCATTGTTGACCACGATCTCGGGCTCGAGCCCGCAAGCCGGCAAGCGCCTCGCCGATCCGGCGCGACGGCATCGATGCGCGCCACGTCGGCGCGCAGCACGATCGGCCGGGTCGCCCCGGTCGCCGCGATCTCGTCGGCGAGCTTGGTCAGGAGCTGCTCGCGCCGCGCCACCAGCACCACCTCGTGGCCGTTGGCCGCGAACACATGGGCGAGCGCCGCCCCGATGCCGGCCGAGGCCCCGGTGATCAAGGTGACGGGACGCAGCTCCGCCATCTATGCGCCTTCGGGGGCTGCGCCGCCCGCAGCCGCCCCGCCACCTGCTGGCGCAGCGCGATGCGCTCGCGCGAGGAGATGCCGAGCAGGTCGGCGGCGCGCCAGAGCAGATTGTCCTCGAACTCGGTGACGTGGCCGTCGGCGAAGACGATCTCCCACATCATCTCGACCACGCGGCGGCCGGCCGGCCTCGTCGAGCGAGCGGTTGATGAGGCTGGTGAAGTGATAGAGATCGACCGCCTCGTGCTCGGCCACGGTGGCCTCGGCGACAAGCTCGTCGGTCGCCGCCTCGTCGAGCTCGAAGCCGCCGCTTGATGACCGCATGCAGCTTGTCGCGCCCGACCGTCGGAGACCTCGCCGTCGATGGCGGCCGCATGCACCAGCAGCGCCGAGGCCGCCAGCCGATAGTCGTTCTCCTCGAACCGGCTCGGATGCTTGTCGCCGGCCGTGCAGTCGGAGAGGAATTTGCGGAAGGCATCGAACATTGCGGGGTGCCAGGATGAAGCTTTAGGTTGCTGCATACCCAATCTGGGTGCCCAAGACCAGCCGACAAGGGGTTCGCATAGAGAGGCTGGGGCGCGAGGGTGCCTCGCACTCCTCCCCTCCCCCTTGTGGGGAGGGGTCGGGGGTGGGGGTCGTGAGAGGCGGCATATCGGTGCCCCATTGCACGACCCCCCACGCCCGACCCTCCCCCGCAAGGGGGGAGGGAGTGAGAGGCCCTGCGTCCCTTACTGCCCCTGTCCGCTACTGCACGGCCTTGCCGCTGCGGAAGCTCTTGTCCAACAGCTCGAGGTTGTTCTTGACGTAGGGGTTTCTCGGGTCCTTGGCGGCGGCGGCCAGGAGGGTGGTGCGGGCGTGCGGCGTAGTCGCCGCGCAGCATGTAGGAATAGCCGCGGTTGTTGAGCACCTCGGCGGTCGGCCCGATGATGGCGACGGCCTGCTCGTAGGCGCGGTCGGCGAGGTCGAAGCGGCGCAGCCGGTCGTAGGCGGCCGCGAGCCCGACCCAGGCCTCGGCGTCGCGCGGATGGGTCTCGACCGCGCGGCGGAAATAGCGCTCGGCGAGCCCGAAATTGCCGGCCCGGTACTGCTTCTTGCCGAGCGCCAGATCGTCGCTCGGATCGCTGCCGAGGAGCCCGGCATCGGCGGCGGCGATCTGGCTCGCCGCCGATCGAGCCGGTGGCGTCGGGATCGGCGGCCGGCGTCGGTCGAGGCGAGCGACGAGGTCGCCGGATCGTCGGCTCTTGTGGAAGAAATCGCCGAGCTTGGTCGATGTCTCGCAGCCGCTGAGCAAGACGAGGCACGCCAGCGCGATGACAACTCGACCCGTAAACGCAACGCATCACAACCCGCTCCGGGCGGCGGCATGCACGGTTGGCGCCCGCCGCAACGACGGCACGCGCCACATCCGAGACCGCCTTGGACCGCAACCCCTGCGCGCCAAGCTAGGCCACGATGGTTAAGATTTCCTCGCCCCGGGAACCCGGCGAGGTGGGCGGGAAAGGCGAAGCGAATTCAAGAGAGTGGGTGCCAGGATACCGCCGGGCCGTACCTCCGCGGTCGTCCCTGCGAAGGCAGGGACCCATACTGGCCGTGCCCTCTCAATCGGCTGCGGCGTAGGGGTCCCGGCTCCATAAGCGCGTTTACGCGCGTCTTCCACGCGCTATGGGCCGGGACGACAAGCATCTGTGGGCGCGACTCCGAAAAGCAGGCAGCGCGAGCAAGCTCAATAATGATGCGTGTACAGCCGCACGATCACCGGCAGCAGGATCACCACGAACAGCACCGGGAAGATGCACACCATCATCGGGACCGAGAGCTTGGCGGGCAGGCTGTAGGCCTTCTCCTCGGCGCGCGAGAGGCGCTTGTGGCGCATGTCGTCGCTGTAGACCCGCAGCGCGTCGGTGATGCTGGAGCCGAGCTCGGCGGATTGCTGGATCAGGGTCGCGAACGAGCGCGCCTCCTCGAGGCCGAGCCGGTCGCCGAAATGCTCGAGCGCGTCGGTCATGCTGCGGCCGTTGCGGATCTCGAGATTGGTCATGTGGATATTGGCGCCGAGCGACGGATAGGTGTCGGCGAGCTCGCCGCCGACCCGCTCCAGCGAGGCCTCCATGCTGAGCCCGGAATCCGCGCACACCACCAGGAGGTCCATGAAATCCGGGAAGCCCGAGCGATGCTCGTCGCGCGCGCGACTTGATGCGCTGGTCGATATAGAAGCTCGGCCCCACATAGCCGAGCACGCCCGCCACCAGCACCGCCAGCCAGAACACCGAGGGACCGAGACGTGACGAACATCGGCGCGAACAAGAACGCCGCAGATCGCCAGCACGACCGCCAGCATCACGCGGCCGACGAAGAAATAGCCGACCGCGCGCGGATCGAAGATGCCGGCCCGCACCAGGCGCTGGCGCAGCACCTTGGCAGTCGCCCTTGTCGGCGCTGCCGTAGTGCTTGGTGGTGTAGTCGAGCACCCGCTGGGCCGCCTTGAGGCTCGACTGCCGCAGCGAGTGCCCTGGTCCTGGCACCGAGCCGTCGCCGGACGAGCGCCGCGATGCCGGCGGTGCGCCGCTTGACGGCGCCGCGCACCCGCACCGCCGCCATCACGCCGAACGCCAGGATGGCGGTCGCCAGGAACACCAGCACGGCCAGCATCAGGGCCGAGCCGTCGGCGAACACGCCGTCGAAAACGTCGGAGATGGAATCCATGGCTCAGATCCTGAAATTCACCAGCCGGTACATGATGAAGTTGCCGACCCCCATCCAGAAGCCGGCGATCGCCAGCGCCTTCTTGGTGATGTCCTCGTCCCAGACGCTGGCATAGAACTCCGGCGTCACGATCTGGATCATCGGCGAAGATCGCGATCGGCAGCGAGGACAGGATCAAGGCCGAGGCGCGCGCCTCGGCGGCGAGCGCGCGGATCTTGCGGCGCATCTTGAAGCGCTCGCGAATGACGGTCGACAGGTTCTGCAGAATCTCGCCGAGATTGCCGCCGGTGGTGCCCTGGATCGCGACCGCGGTCACGAACAGCGGCAGGTCGTCCTGGCCGACGCGGAAATAGAGGTTGCGCAGGCCGGATTCCAGATCCGCCCCGTAGGTGATCTCGTCGGCGACGATGCCGAACTCGCTGCCGATCGGATCGCGCATCTCGCGCGCCACCATGGAGATGGCGACCGGAACCGGATGGCCGGCGCGCAGGCTGCGCACGATCATGTCGAGCGCATCGGGGAACTGCGCCCCGAACGCCTTCTGCCGGCGCTTGCGCAGGAAGCGCAGCACCAGGATACGGCAGCACCAGGCCGCAGAACAGCGCGATCAGGAGCGCCTGCACCACGCTGCCGCGCACCACCACGGCGGCCGCGAACGCGACCACGGCGCCGATCGCCACGAACGTCACCAGCCGGCCGATGCCCACGGTCAGGCCCGACTGCAGCACCAGCTGGTTGAAGTTGACCGATGTCAGGCTGTAGCCGCCCGAGCTGGTCAGGCCGCGCTCGCGCCGCAGCTGGATCAGGATGTTCTCGCGGTCGGGCTGGTCCTTGAGCAGCTTGAGGCGGCGATTGACGTTGTTGCGGTAGGACGCGCCGGTGAAGCACAGCAGATAGAAGCCCTCGGCGAACAGGCCGGCCGAGGCCGCCACCAGGACATAGATCAGATAGATCGGGTCGAAGTCGAACGACATCGCGGCTCAGAGCGGTTGCGAGGGATCGAAATAGCTGCCCGGAATCTTGATCCCCATGGTGAGCAGCTCGGCGAGAAAGCGCGGGCGCACGCCGGTCGCCTGGTAGTGGCCGAGCACGGTGCCGTCGGGCGCGGTGCCGGTGCGCACATATTTGAAGATTTCCTGCATCTGGATGATGTCGCCCTCGAGCCCGGTCACCTCGGCGACGCTGGTCACCTTGCGCTTGCCGTCGGACATGCGCTGCAGCTGCACGATCAGCCGGATGGCGGCGGCGATCTGGCCGCGGATCGAGGCCACCGTCATGGGCAGGCCGGCCATGCCGATCATCTGCTCGAGGCGGGTCAAGGCGTCGCGCGGCGTGTTGGCGTGGACGGTCGCCATCGAGCCTTCGTGGCCGGTGTTCATGGCCTGGAGCATGTCGAAGGCTTCCTCGCCGCGGCACTCGCCCAGGATGATGCGGTCGGGCCGCATGCGCAGCGCGTTCTTGACCAGCTCGCGCTGGCGGATCTCGCCCTTGCCTTCGAGATTGGGCGGACGCGTCTCCATCCGCCCCACATGGGGCTGCTGCAGCTGCAGCTCGGCCGCGTCCTCGATGGTGAGCAGGCGCTCCTTCTCGGAGATGAAGGCCGAGAGCGCGTTGAGCATGGTGGTCTTGCCGGAGCCGGTGCCGCCCGAGATGATGGCGGAGACGCGCGCCTTGACGGCGGCGCCCAGCACCTCGGCCATCTGCGGCCGCAGCGCGCCGACCTCGACCAGCTTGTTGAGGTTGAACGGCTTCTTGGAGAACTTGCGGATCGAGACCAGCGGTCCGTCGACGCCGATCGGGCGCACCGCCACGTTGACGCGCGAGCCGTCGAGCAGGCGCGCGTCGCACATCGGATGCGATTCATCGACGCGCCGGCCGACCGCCGACGACGATCTTGTTGATGATGCGCAACAGGTGCTGCTCGTCCTTGAAGCGCACGCCGCACGGCTCCAGCACGCCGTGGCGCTCCACATAGACGCATTCGTGGCCGTTGATCAGGATGTCGTTGACGGTCGGGTCCTTGAGCAGCGGCTCGAGCGGCCCGAGCCCGGTCATCTCGTCGAGGATCTCGGAGACGAAGGCGTTGAGCTCCTGGGTGTTGAGCGGCAGCCGCTCGACCAGGATGTACTGGGTCACCAGCTGCATGACGTGGCCGCGGATCTCCTCCTCGGGCAGCTTCTCCAGCGCCTGCAGGTTGATCTCCTCGATCAGCCGGCGGTGCAGCCGCACCTTGGCGTCGAGCAGCTTGTCGCTGAGCAGCGAGTTGGGCGGCTGGCGCCACCGGCTCCGGGGCGGGCTCCGGGAAAGATCGTATGGGACGCGCTCTCGGGCGCCGGCGCGGACGCAGACGCGGGCTGCTCCGGACGACCATCCGGGCTCGGCAGCATTGGAGCGGCGAACCGTGAAACGACCGATCATTCCGCTGTCCTCAATGGCGCGGCGCCACGGTTCGCGTCGGCCGCCAGTATCTCGGCACACTGGTTTTGAATTGTTGAGCACCGACTGCCTCGTCCTGAGGAGGCCGGCTCTTGCCGGCCGTCTCGAAGGACGCAGCCACGGTAACGCCGCGCGCGTGTCCATGGTTCGAGACGCGCGGGCGTTGTCCGCGCCCTCACCATGAGGCTGAAGGAGTCAAAATCTCTCTGCGAAGTCACTAGCGCGCCCACGAAAGCTTGGCCTTGCCTGCAGCCGCAGTCTCGGCGCGCCCGGACGCCTTGCCGGCGGCCTGCGGCAGCACCAGCTTGCGCAGCTGCGCCGTGATCTTGTTGCCGGGCTTGACCTCGTCGATCGGAACGCCGCGATCGATCGCCTCGCGCACCAGGCCGTACTGGTTCGGGATGCAGGCGGCGAACGATTCGCCCAGCACCTGCTGGATATCGGCCTTGCGCAGGCCCGGAGGAGAACAGCCGCTGCTCGAACCGGTTGACGACGACCTGGGGCTTGGGACCGTCGCCCAGCCGCTCATGCACGGCCTCGACCAGGCGCTTGGCATGGCGCAGGCCCGGCACCGTCGCCTCGCAGACGACGAACAGATTGGTTGGAGCCGAGCAGCACGCTGTCGGTCCACGAGAACCAGGTGCGCGGCATGTCGAACACCACATAATCGAAATTGGTCGAGACCAGATCGAGCAGCCGCGTCACCACGTCGGGATCGAACGAGCGCATCTCGGCCAGGTGATGCGGCGCGGCGATCACCGCCAGGCCCGGAGCGCGTGGTGCGACAGCATGACCTCGAGCAGCTGGCGGTCGAGACGATCCGGACGCGGCTCGATCTCGGCGAGGTTGAGCCGCGGCTCGATGTCCAGATAGTCGGCGCAGGCGCCGTGCTGGAAATCGAGATCGACCAGGCAGGTCGAGGATCTTGCCGCGCGCACCGCTGTTGAGCAGGATGAGCGCGCTCTGGATCGCGAGCGTGGTGACGCCGCCGCCGCCGGCGGTCGGCAGGAAGGTGTAGATCTGCGCCTCGGTCGCCGCGGTCGCGGCCGGCGCGTTGGCGACGCGCGCGCAGGTGCGCACCAGCTCGACCGGCGACACCGGCTTGACCAGGAAATCGGCGACCCGCATCTGCAACAGCGTGCGCGCCAGGTTGGCATCGACGCTGCGGGTGACCGCGACCACCGGCAACGCCGCGCCCTCGCGCGCCATCAGCCGCTCGAGCGCCTGCATGTCCTCGGCCGAGGCCGCATCGAGATCGATCACCGCGACGGTGGCGGTCTGCGCATCGATCTCGGCCTCGACCGCGGCGAGCGTGCCGGCGATCAGCCGCAGCGCGATCTGCTCGCTCGCCCCGAAGGTCGAGCGCGCCAGCTCCGCGAATGCCGGATCGGCGGTCACGACCACCACCTGGGTCTGGCCCGCCTCGCTGCTGGTTCGACCTGATCTTCATCACATCAACTCGATTTTCCTGCTCTTGCGTCCGGTTTCCCGACGCCGGCGCGTCATTTGACCGGGGCGGCGGGTGCCGAGAACGGCGGCGGCGTGACTGGTTCATGGTGGTGGCCGCCGCCTGCTCGGCCGCCTGATAGGCCGCCGAGCTGGTGGTGACGTTGACCGGCGGGATCACCCGGCCGGTGCGGTAGCGCTCGACCGCGGTTTGCATCTTCTGCCGTTGAACGCGATCTGGCGCCGGCCGACGTCGCGCGGCCAAGGATCGATCATCTGCGCCACCCGGTTGGTGGCGCGGCGTCCTCGGCCGCCGAGCGCAATGGTCTCGCGGCGATCGAAGTAGATGTCCGAGCAGCCGGCAAGCATCAGGCGCCAGGCTCGAGAGCAGCACCAGGTTGAGCAGCAGTGCCACGCCGAAGGTCCGGAGCAGCACTGGCTCAATTCTTGACGGCGACCACATTGGCCACTCCTTTTGAAGGATTCCTTCGGGAGGTCGAGGATATGACCGACATAGGCCTGCGGTCTGGCCGACCGCCATGCGGGCGTCGGCCGGTGTGATCTCCGACTTGCCCATCAGGAAGAAGTCGATGTCGTTCGCCGGCAGCGTGTTGTCGAGCGGCGTCTTGACCGGCGTGCCGGGAGCGATCGGGCGCACCAGATGCGGCGTGACGATGATGGCGAGATCGGTCTCGTTCTTCTGATAGTCGGCGCTGCGGAACAGCGTGCCGAGCACCGGCACGTCGCCGAGCCAGGGCAATTGCTGCTGCGCGGTGGTGCTGTCGTTCTGCAACAGGCCGCCGATCACGAAGCTCTGGCCGTCGCGCAGCTCGACCGTGGTGCTGGCGCGGCGCACGATCAGCGGCGGCACCGAGAGCCCGGTGCCGGCGACCTGGATCGGATGTGCTGGTGTCGAGCTGGCTGACCTCGGGCTCGATCTTGAGGTTGATCAGGCCGGCCCTCAGCACCGTCGGGGTGAAGGCGAGGCCGACGCCGTAGCGCTTGTAGTCGATGCGTCACGGTGCCGAGCGAGCCCGGAACCGGGATCGGGAACTCGCCGCCGGCCAGGAAGCTCGCGGTGTCGCCGGACAGCGCCACCAGGTTGGGCTCCGCCAGGCTGCGCGCGAGGCCCTTCTCCTCGAGCGCGTTGAGCGCGACGTCGACCGAAAGGCCGCCGCGGTTGAGCGCGCCGAGCAGGAACCCATAGGGCGAGGCGGTCTGGCCCAGCACGCCGGCGGCCGCGATCGGCGAGGTCAGCTTGCCGGCGGCGGAATTCGCCAGCAGCAGCTGGTCGGCCGGCAGCCGGTTGCCGATATTGGCGAGAGTGTTCTGCCCGAAGCTGTTCCACTGCACCCCGAGCGCGCGGCTGGCTTGCCGCGAAGCCTCGACGAAGCGCACCTCGAGCATCACCTGCTGGGCCTGCAGCACCGATACCGTATTGATCGGATCGGGCGCGAACTGGCGGGCGATGACCATCGCCCGGTCGAGCGTCTGCGGCGTCGCTGCGCGGTGCCCGAGAGCATGATGCGGCCGTTGACCGAGGACACCTTGATGCTGCCGTCGCTGAAGTGGCCGATCTCGGCCGCCAGGCGGGTGACGTCGTAGGTGACCTCGATGTCGAAGATGCCGACCTGCGTCTTGCCGTCGCCGTAGAGCGTGACCCGCGTGGTGCCGATCTTCTTGCCGAGGATGGAGAGCGTGCGATCGGTCAGCGGCGAGATGTCGGCGACGTCGGAATCCCCGATGGTGATGTCGGTGAAGGGAGCATCGATGCGCACGTCCTCGGTCTTGCCGAACGCGACCGTGACCGAGACCGAGTGCTTGGCGCCGGTGAGCTGCAGCAGCCGTTGCGCCTGCGCGGTGCCGAGCGATCCGGGCGCGAGCAGCAAGGCCCGCACAACCCGAACAGCGCGAGCGAGGCGAGCAGCCGAAATTGCTTTTTGCCGTTTCTATCGGCCCCCCGCCCCGCGTCCCCGCTCCTGCCCGAAACGTCTCGCCGCCACGGCTGCGGCGCCATCTCTTGCTCGTGTAACTCACAGCAACCTCCCCCGCCCTGATGAACTTCCCCGAGCCTTCCCCGAATCTAGCGAACCTGTCGTTCAGTGCAGCGTTTGCCCCGGTTCATCGGCGGCTGCGCGCCGTTCCTTGCTTTCGATCGGCACGCTGTAGTCTTCCTTGGCGGTGCCGCGCTCTGACCGAGATGACCGTCGTCGAATGCGCAGTCCCCACTCGGCGACGACGTCGTCGAACAGATCCTTGATCGACACGCGCAGCGACTTCGGCGAGGTGGTTTCGCCGGCCTTGCGCAGCAACAGCGACAGGTTGCCGAGCGATGCCGCCAGATCGAGCTTCTGGGCCGCGACCGTGTCGACCTCGAGCGTCACCGACTTGGCCACCGCCACGTTGGCGGCGCGCTCATCGGCGAGCTGATCGATGGCGAGCACGGTGGCGTTCTGCAGCACCACGTCGGTGGTGGCGCCGCCCTTGCCGTCGAGCCGCGTGAGCGCGATATCGACGCGGTCGCCGGGCTGGACGAAGCCGGCCACGCCTTCGACGTCGCTGACCCGGATGGTGACCGCCTTCATGCCCTCGTGCAGGACCGCGGAGAGCGTGGCGCGCTGTCCGGGGCCGGTGATCTTGACCGAAAGGATCGGCTCGTTGACCTCGATCGCCGCCAGCACCACGCGCTTGCCGCGGCGACAGCACGTCACTGATCCTGGAGAATGCGCCGGCCGGGAGCGATTCCTCGGACCAGGGAATCTCGCGCAACAGCGAGGCGTTGAGCTCGTTGCCGAAACGCAGCGGCTTGCCCGCCACCACGATGGTCTGCGTGGTCTGCGGCCGCTTCTGCGCCTCCAGGCTCTTCATGCGCGCGTCGGCCGCGCTGGTCAGCCACGACTGCGCCACGAACACGGCGAGCAGGCCGAACAGAACCGCGAACCCGATCATGACCAAAGTACTGGAACGCACGATTGCAATTTCCTCAAATCGGCGAACGGCTGCCCCTGTTCGTGTCGGCCAATATAGAATTGGTCGAGGTATTGAATTGGTGTAGCGCCACCGTCTTCTCGATCTATGCTGAAGAGGCCCTGAAGCGTTATTGTTTATGGAGAGTGACTCTCACTTGCTCAACATCGAGGTAACCTTTACCGGGATTCACGAACTTGCAAAGCAATTGGAAACCATCGGGGTTCGGGGTGTGCGAGCGCCCTCCGCGCGTCGTCCCTGCGAACGCAGGGACCCATACGCCGTGCCCTCTCGATCGACTGCGGCGTATGGGTCCCGGCTCTGCGGCCGCCATAGCGCGTCGAAGACGCGCGTTTTCGCGCTTATGGCGGCCTTGGCCGGGACGACAGAAATCGTGGCGACTTGGTTCTGCTACACACACTCAAAGGAGACCCCGGCCCATGCCGCAGGATGCACGCGTGACCTCGGCGATCGCCCATTGGGCGCCGCGCTTCGTCGCCAACGGCGTGACCCTCACCGACTTCGAGGAGGTCACGGCTTCGGTTTCAGCCTGGGACGACTGGTGCGCCGCCTGGTCGCGGCGCGCCGCGCTGCACGAGGGGCTCGGCCGCGAGGCGCTGGCGCGCGGCCAAGGGCTGAGCGCCGGCGAGCACCTGCAGCGCGCCGGGGTCTATTATCATTTCGGTAAGTTCCTATTCGTTCACGATATCCCGCAAATGCGCGCCGCCCACATGAAGGCGGTGGCGTGCCGCACGCTGGCGCTGCCACATTTGCGTGCCACCGGGAGAGCGCCTGGAGATGCCGTATCAGGGCGGCTGGCTCGCCGGCATCCTGCGCAAGCCGCCGGGCGTCGCGCGCCCTGCCGTCGTGGTCATGGCGATGGGGCTCGATTCCGCCAAGGAGGAGGCCGATTGCTACGAGCAGCCGTTCCTGGCGCGCGGCCTGGCAACTCTGAGTTTCGACGGGCCGGGCCAGGGCGAGGCCGAATACGACTTCGCGATCCGCGGCGACTACGAGGTCGCGGTCAAGGCGGTATGGATTTCGTCGAGACCCGCCGCGATCTCGATGCCGGGCGCATCGGCTTGTGGGGCGTGAGCCTCGGCGGCTATTACGCACCGCGCGCCGCCGCCTTCGAGCCGCGGGCGCGCGCCTGCATGGCGCTCGGCGGACCGTTCGACTGGGCCGCCGCCTGGGAGGGCCTGCCGGCGCTCACCCGCGAGGCGTTCCGGGTGCGCAGCCATTGCGCCGATATGGACCAGGCGCGCCGCCATGCCGCCACGCTCACGCTCGAAGGCGTCGCCGGACGGATCGGCTGCCCGATCTACATCATGAACGGCCGGCAGGATCGCATCGTGTCATGCGCGGATGCGGAACGCCTGGCGCGCGAGGTCAAAGGCCCGGTCACGCTGCGCATCATCGAGGACGGCAACCATGTCGCCAACAACCGCGCCTACCGCTGGCGCCCCGACAGCGCCGACTGGATGGCGGCGCAGTTGCAGAATCCCCTCCCCCTGAAAGGGGGAGGGTGACCCGCGAAGCGGGTCGGGTGGGGGTCCCGCGCCAACAAACAAACGCCGAATTCTGTGGGAACGCGGGACCCCCTCCCGGCGCCTTCGGCGCCACCCTCCCCCTTGCAGGGGGAGGGAAGAGGGAGCCCCCTCACACCTGCACGCGCGCCACCTCGGGCTTGGCGGCGGTGCGCTCGGCCACCAGCTTCGCCAGGCTGACCAGATCGACCTTGCCGGAGCCGAGCATCGGCAGGCTGTCGAAGATCATCACCTCCGAAGGGATCATCAAGTCGGCGGCATGTTGTTGCTTGGCGAAGGTCATGAACTCGGCGCGCGTCGCATCCTTCTTCTGGGTCGCCAGGATGAGCCGTTCGCCCTTGCGGGCATCCGGCGCCGCCAGCACGGCGCTGGGATGCTGGGGCCACAGCTCGCCGGCCAGCGCCTCGACGGCGGCGAGCGAGATCATCTCGCCACCGACCTTGGCGAACCGCTTGGCGCGGCCCTTGATGGTGACGAAGCCCTGGGCATCGATGGTGACGATGTCGCCGGTGTCGTGCCAGCCGTCGGGCGGCGGCTCGAGCACGCCGGGCCGGTCGGCCTTGAGGTAGCCGAGCATCACGTTGGGCCCGCGCACCACCAGGCGGCCGCCCTCCTCGACGCCTTCGACCTTGTCGAGGCGCGCCTCCATGCCGGGCAGGATGCGGCCGACGGCGCCGAACTTGTTGAACATCGGCGTGTTCAAGGCGAGCGCCGGCGCCGTCTCGGTGACCCCGTAGCCCTCCAGGATGCGCAAGCCGAACTTCTCCAGATAGACCCGGCGGGTCGATTCCTTGACCGGCTCGGCGCCCGCCAGGATGTAGCGCAGCGATCGGAAATCATACGGATGCGCCGAGCGGGCATAGCCGGCCAGGAACGTATCGGTGCCGAACATGATGGTGGCATTCACGCCGTAGATCAGCTCCGGCACCGTGCGGTAATGCAGCGGCGAGGGATAGAGATAGAGCCGCACGCCCGAGACCAGCGGCAGCACCATCCCGACCGTGAGGCCGAAGGAATGGAACACCGGCAGCACGTTGAAGACCTTGTCCTCGCGCCCGAAATCGATGCGGGCGCGCGCCTGGGCGGCGTTCGCCAGCATGTTGCGGTGGGACAGGACCACGCCCTTGGGCGTGCCCTCCGAGCCCGAGGTGAACAGGATGGCGGCCCAGTCGTCGGCCTTGCGCGGCACCAACGGAGCGCCGGCGCGCATCATACCGCGAATCTTGTCGAGGAGCGTGATGGTGGGGCGGATGTCCTCCAGGTAGACGATCGCCACTTCCTTGGCCACCGCCGCCACCATGTTGTCGAGCCGGCCCTTCTCCACGAACACCCGCGAGGTCAGGATGGTGGCGATCTGGGCCGCCTTGCAGGCGGCCAGGATGTTGGTGGCGCCGGCCGTGAAGTTGATCATCGCCGGCACCCGACCCGCCGACATCAGCCCGAAGAAGGTCACCACCGCCCCGTTGGCGTTCGGCAGCATCAGGCCGACGGCACCGCCCTCGGGCGCATAGTGCATCAGCTTGTCGCCCAGGATGGCGGCGCCCATCAGCAGCTTGCGGTAGGTGAGCGCCCCGCTCACCGGGTCCTCGACCGCGACGCGGCCGCGGCCGTGATCCTCGGCGGCCTGCAGCAGCGCCTGAAACACGGTGCGATCCGTGGAGGTGGTGCGGAACACCAGGTCCGACATGATGCCGTAGAGCGCGGCGCCGGCCGCCTGGCGGCGGGCGCGGCCCTTGAGGGCGGGATCGACCGCGAGCCTGACCGGCTCGAGCACCGTGACCTTCACCTTGGGGAACCAGCGCCGTCGTACCTGACTGCGTGACAGCCGGCTGAACGGCGTCAGCTCCAGCCCTTCGATACGCACCGGAACCACCTCGGCATCGGTCTTGTCGGCAATGAGCGCAGCGCCGTCATAGACTTTCATCAGGCTGCCGGTGACGGTGATGCGGCCCTCCGGAAAGATGATCAGCGCCTCGCCCGCCTTGACCGCATTGATCAGGGTGCGGGTCGCCATCGGCTTCATCGGGTCGAGCGGGATCGCGCGGGTCAGCCGCATGAACGGCTTGACCCACCACAGCTTGGAGATGCCGATGTCGATGGCGAACACCGGCTTGCGGCTGCGCAGCGACATGGCGAGGCCGGCGTCGAGGAAGCTCACATGATTGAGCGCGATGATGACGTTGTGGCCGGCTTTGTGCAGATTCTCCAGCCCCTTCACCTCGATCCGGAACAGCGCCCGATAGATGATCGACAGGGCATCGCTGAGCGCGCTTGCCGGCATGGTGCGGCCGATCCAGACCGTGACGAATAGGCTGCTGGCACCCAGCAGCAGGAACAAGGCTGGCGTCGTCATGCCGAAAGCTTGCAACGCAAAGACCAGCAGAGCGCTGCCCGCCATGAAGGCGGCATTGAGCACATTGACTCCGGCGATCACCCGCGCACGGCGGTCGGCGCCCGCCCAAGCCTGCACCGCCGCGAAGGTCGGTACGATGTATAAGCCTCCTGCGATCGCCATTCCGGCCAGATCAATCGCGAGCCTGATGCCGCGGAACGAGCTGAACGTCGCAGCGATGCCGACCGGTTGCGCGGCAGCCGTGCCGCCCCAGGTGGCCCAGCCGAGATCGATGGCGAATAGGCCGAGCAGAAACGCCCCTATCAGGGTGGGCAGCAAGACGATTCGGCCGGCGGCGAGCCAAGCTGCCAGTCCAGAGCCGACCGCGATCGAAATCGAGAAGATGGTCAGGCATGCCGTGACCACCTCCTCGGTGCCGCCCAGTTCGTTCTTCACCAGTGGCGGGAGTAGCGAAAGCGCCAAGGCACCCACCACCCAGAACCAGCAGGTCACGAAGGCGCCCCACCAGATCCGCAGGTCGTCGCGAAGGTGCTTCACCAGGTCCCAGGTGGAGGCGGCGATGTTCCAACGCACCGCCAGATTGGGCGCAGCTTCGCCGGTCGGCGGGATGAACAGGCTGGCGCCCCAGCACAGCAGCGAGAACACGATCATCAGCAAGGCGAACTGCGTGGGGTCGCCGCCATCCTTGGCGGCGAGCCCGCCGACGATGGTGCCGAGCAGGATCGCGATGAAGGTGGCACCCTCCACCAGAGCATTGCCGGCAGGAAGCTCGGAGCGGGCCAGATGATCGGGAAGAATGCCGTATTTGATCGGACCAAACAGCGATCCGATCACTCCGAACAGGAACAGGGCAAAGAACAGGATGATCAGCGAGTGCAGCGCAAAGCCCGCGACCGCGATGATCGAAATGCCGATTTCCGCGAACTTGAGACGCTGCGCCACCCACGCCTTGTCGTAACGGTCAGCCAATTCACCGCCGAGCCCGGACAGGAAGAAGTAAGGCGAGATGAAGACCGCGGCCGTCAGCGTTATCAGCGCTCCGGCACCAGAATCGACGAGCTTGAACAGGATCAGGAAGACCAGCGCGTTCTTGAGGAAGTTGTCGCTGAATGCCGAGAAGAACTGGCACCAGAACAGCGGCGCGAAGCGTCGGGTCAGCAGCAGGGACGAGGACATGGGTTGCATCCGGTCAATCGATCGGGCTCGGTGGCCCATGCGGCGCGCGATCTTAGAGGCTGGTCGGCGAAAAAGGAACGGTTGGCCTAGCCGGCGAGCCGCCAGGCGCCCGGATGGCGCGCCGCGATGGTGGCGGCCTCGGCGACCGAGCGAACGCCCGTATGGGTGAATTCGGTTCGGATCTCGTCGAAGAACAGGTCGACCACATGGGTGGCGCCGACCGGACCGAGCGCCGCCAGGCCGTAGACGAAGGGCCGGCCCGCGAAGGTCGACTTGGCGCCGAGCGCGAGCGCGCGCACCACGTCGAGGCCGCTGCGAATGCCGCTGTCGATCATCACGGTGGTACGCGACCCCACCGCTGCCACGATGGCGGGCAGCATGTCGATCGAGGCCGGAGCGCCGTCGAAATGACGGCCGCCGTGATTGGAGACGATGATGCCGTCGGCGCCCAGCGCCACGGCGCGCTCGGCGTCCTGGGGATGCAGGATACCCTTGACCACGAAGGCGCGCTTCCAGCGCTCGCGCAGCCGCGCGAGCTCGTCCCAGCTGTGGCTGCCGCCGCTGCGCAGCTGCATGGTGCGCGCGGTCGACACCTGGGTCGGATCGGGGCCCGCATAGGGCACCAGATTTTCCGTGCGCGGCATGCCGTGCTTGATGAGCGAGCGCGCCCAGGCCGGCGAGGTTGCGACCTGCCACACGGTCTTGAACGTGATCGGGAACGGTACCGCGACGCCGTTGCGGATGTCGCGCGGCCGTTTCGATTTGCCGGCGCTGTCGACGGTCGGCACCAGCACGCGGGCGCCGGCGGCGTCGGCGCGGCGGACGAGGTCGAAGGTGATGGCATGATCGTTGTGCGGGAAGCGGTAGAGCTGGAACCAGAACACGTCCGGCGCGATCGCGGCGATGGCCTCGATGGCGGCATTGGCAGGTGTCGCCAGCACAAAGGGAATACGCGCGCGCTGGGCCGCCTGCGCCAGATACTCCTCGGCTCCCGGCCACATCAGTCCGGGCGACCCCATCGGAGCCATCCCGATCGGCGCCGCATAGCGGGTGCCGAACAGCTCGACCTCGCTGGAAGCCCCCTTGGTGTCGATGCAGTAACGCGGCAGCAGCTCGACCGAGCGGAAGGCCGCGATGTTGCGCGCCACGCAAGTCTCGTCGTTGGCGCCGCCGTCGACGAAGTCGAAGGCGAAGCGCGGCACCCGCCGGCGGGCGCGCCGGCGCAGATCCTCGATGGTGGGAAAGCGCCGGCGCAGCCGGGCCGCCTTGGCGGCGGCCGTGGGCTCCTCCCGCCCGTCAGATTCGCTCGCGGCCATGCACTTTCCCCCGACCCGTGTGGCGGCCAGCCTATCATCGGCGCGCCCGCTCAGCTGTTGCCAATTCGGCGATTTTGCCAATTATGGATCGTGGCGGGTGGCATCGCGCAACGGAAAATGACTTAGGGTTCCGGGTGCCCGAGTGCTAAATCCATCAGCCGGCCATCCGCATGCAGTCCGAGAATTGGGGGAGATACCGGTGACAGAAAGGCCCACCTTCGACTGTGCCCGTGACTGGCATCTGTTCGGCCCGGGTCCGAAACGCATTCTTTCGCTCGACGGCGGCGGGGTGCGGGGTGCGATCTCGGTCGCGTTTCTGGAGCGCATCGAGGCCATCATCTCGGAACGCCTGGGCACGCAGGCGCGGCTGGGTGACTGGTTCGACCTGGTCGGCGGCACCTCGACCGGCGCGCTGATCGCGGGTGCGCTAGCGCTCGGCTACCGCACCGAGCAAGTCAAGGAGTTCTATCTCCGGCTGGCGCCACGCGCGTTTCAGCCGACCCGATGGGGCATTCCGCTGTTCCAGGCCAAGTTCAATGCCGACGGGCTGCGCGCCGAGATTCTGAAGATCGTGCAGGACCGCAAGCTTTCCAGCCCCGATCTCATCACCGGGCTGTGCGTGGTCACCAAACGCATGGATACCTGCAGCCCCTGGATCGTCGCCAACAATTCGCGCGCGCCCTACTGGCTGGACGGCGCGGCCCATGACGGCAACGAGAGCTACAGCCTGGCTACCCTGGTGCGAGCCAGCACCGCGGCGCCGCATTTTTTCGATCCCGAGGCGATCAGGATCAGCAAGGACCAGCAGGGACTGTTCATCGACGGCGGGGTGACGCCTTTCAACAATCCGGCGCTGGCACTGTTCCAGATGGCTACATTCAAGCCGTTCGGAATCTGCTGGCCGACCGGCCCTGACCGGCTGAGCGTGACCTCGATCGGCACCGGCACCTACCGGCCGACCTTTTCCTATGCGGAAGAAGGTCTCGGGCGCTTCGCCAAGCTCGCCTACTACGCCCTTATGTCGCTGATGACCGATGCCGAAAATTTGACGCTGGCTCAAATGCAATGGATGGGGGAGTGCCTGACCGAGTGGAAGATCAACTCCGAGGTCGGCTCGCTCTGCGCGGAGGTGCCGCACGGCGGCAAGATGTTCCGGTTCATGCGCTACGACGTGAAGCTGGAGTCGGGCTGGCTACGCGAGGAGCTCGACCTCAAGGTCTCGGAGAGTGACGCCGGGCGCTACCGCCAAATGGACAATCCGGTCATCGTCAATGAGATTTACGAGATCGCCAAGGTAGCGGCTGCCAAGCAGGTCAAGCCCGAGCACTGGCTGGGTGCCATGCCGGAATTCCTGGCGGCACCGGGCACTGGCGCCCGGGGCGCGACGCCATGAGGGCGTAGCCGTGTCTCGACGACACGCAGGAGGAACCCGCCGATGTTGACCCGCCGAAATTTCCTCAACAGCACGCTCGGTGCCGGCCTGGCGCGGACGACACAGGTCGCGCAGCCGGCGGCGGCGCAGAGCGCGCAACGGCCGCGGCGCGCGATCGTGGATTCGCAGATTCACATGTGGAAGGCGAGCACGCCGGATCGGCCCTGGGTTCCGGGATTCCGGCCGCAAATTCCGGAACCGATGACCATCGAGCGGGTGGTGCCGATGATCGACGCAGCCGGCGTCGACCGCGTGGTGATCGTTCCGCCGAACCTGGAGGGGGAACGGGTCGACTATGGGCAGGAGGCGGCGCGACGACATCCCGGCCGCTTCGCCACCATGGGCCACATCGCCATCGACGACCCGGGCGAAGCGCGCCGCCTGCCCGGGTGGCGGGCGCAGCCCGCCGTGCTCGGCATTCGGCTGAATATCGCCGGTCCGCAGGCCAAATGGCTCACGGATGGAACCGCGGACTGGCTGTGGCCGGCGGCCGAGCAGGCCGGCGTCCCGATCATGTTTCTCACCACCGGCCAGCTGCCGCTGTTCGGCCCGATCGCGCAGCGTCATCCGCAGCTCGCTCTCATTATCGACCACATGGGCATCTCATCGGAAGCCCTGAAGAGCAACATGGTGCCGGCGACGATCGGCGAGGCCGCGGCACTGGCGAAATATCCGAACGTGTCCGTGAAGCTGTCGTCGGCGCCGCTGTTCTCGACCGAGCCCTATCCGTTCCGCGACATGACCCCGCACATCCGCCGTCTGTTCGATGCCTATGGGCCGCGCCGCTGCTATTGGGGAACCGACGTCACCAATTCATTTGCCAAAGCCACTTACCGTCAGCGGGTGACGCATTTCACCGAGGAGCTCGATTTCCTGTCGGAAGAGGACAAGGATTGGATCATGGGGCGGGCGATACTTGCGCGGCTGGGGTGGGCGTAGCGGATTGGTGCATAGCTCGCTGCCAAATCGTCCCGCCACCTCTCGGTCGAACGGCGATTTTAGGCGAGACTCGCATTCATGAATCGCAAGCAACGCCGGGCCGCGGCGAAACAGAGCGGTATCCGACCGGGGGCGCCGTTCACGGCCGCGGCCGTGAGCGCCGCCGAGCTGGCGCAGCTTCAGGCGAGCGGTCTTGCCCACCATCAGGCCGGACGGCTGCCGCAAGCCGAAGCATGCTATCGAAAGATCCTGGCGGCCGAGCCGCGCGACGTGAACGCGCTGCATCTGCTGGGCGTGCTGGCACGCCAGACCGGCCAGTACAGCGCCGCCGTCGAGCTCATCTCCATGGCGGTGGCATTGAACGACTGCGTTCCCGAGCTTCACAGCAATCTCGGCAACGCGCTCATGGACCTCGGCCGGACGGAAGAAGCCGAGGCATCCTACCGCCGGGCGCTGGCGCTCAAGCCCGACTATGCGGCGGCTCACAACAATCTCGGCAATGTCCTGCAAGGCCGGGGCGAGCACGAGGCGGCCGAGGCCTGCTACCGGCGGGTGCTGGCGCTCGAGCCGAGCTACACCGAGACGAACGACAATCTCGGCGTCGCGCTGCGGGAGCAGGCCAAATCGGCCGAGGCCGAGACCAGCTGCCGGCGCGCGCTCGCGCTCAATCCCGACTATGCCGCCGCCTACAGCAATCTCGGAAATGCGCTGCTGATGCAGGGCCGATCCGCGGAGGCGGAGGCCGCTTGCCGCCAGGCGCTGAGGCTCGACCCTGGCTATCCGGAAGGGCACGCCAACCTCGGCAACGCGCTCAAGGATCAGGGCCGCTTGAATGAGGCCGAGGCCTGCTATCGGCGGGCACTCGAGCTCGATCCGGACTTCGCGGTGGCTCACAACAATCTCGGCCTGCTGCTCAAGGATCACGGCAGGCACGCCGATGCGGAAGCCTGCTACCGCCGGGCCATCGCACTCAAGCCGGACCTCACCGACGCGCTGTGGAATCTCGGCTGCTTGCTGCTCGACCTCGACGAGATCGAGCCCGCATTGGAGGTGGCGCAGCGTTCGCTCCGCACCAAAGAGGACAACAACGCCAAGTCGCTGTTCGTGCGGTGCGTCAGCCATCTCCCCAAGACCGAGATGTTTTCCAACCCCGGAGCGCCTCGCAGCAATCTCTTGCGCGCCCTGACGGAGCCGTGGGGCCGGCCGAGCGACCTTGCGGGCTTCGTCGCCCGCGTGCTCAAGCAGGACCGAACGATCGCCGGCGGCGTCAAGCGCGCCAACGCGGCCTGGCCGAGCCGTCCATCCGCGCCGGAACTGCTTGGGCCGTCCGATTGGAGGACGCTCGCCGGCGACCAGCTGTTGATCGGTCTGCTCGAATCGACGCCGGCCTGCGATATCGAGCTGGAGCGGTTTCTCACGGCTGCCCGCGTCAGCCTGCTCGAGGCGGCGACCGCAACCTCCGGTCCGGCGTCACGCGACGATGCCGTTCTGAAGGTCGGCTGCGCACTCGCCCAGCAATGCTTCATCAACGAGTACGTGTTCGCCTTGGCCGAGGGAGAACACGATCAAGCCTCGCGACTGCAGGCGGCGCTGATAGCCGGCATGGCAAGGGGCGGCGATATCCCACCGCTCTGGCTCGCGGCGCTCGCCTGCTACGTGCCGCTGAGCTCGCTGCCAGCGGCGGAAGCGATCTTGAATAGGTCATGGCCGAAGGATCTGGACGGGCTCTTGACGCAGCAAGTGCGGGAGCCCCTGGAGGACCGGAATGCCCGCGCGTCGATGCCGCGGCTCACGCCGATCATGGATGACGTATCGCTCCTGGTGCAGCAACAATACGAGGAGAATCCCTATCCACGCTGGGTCAGGACGGCCTGCATGCTCAGGCCTACGAGTTTCGATGTGTATCTGCACCGCCAGCTGCCGTTGGCGCACCTGCCGGATCTCGGCAAGCCCGAGGGCGTGGAGGTCCTGATCGCCGGCTGCGGGACCGGCCAGCATTCGATCGAGACCACCCAGAGGCTCATCGGCGTCGATACGCTCGCGGTCGATCTCAGCCTGACCAGCCTTTGCTATGCGCAGCGCAAGACGCGTGCGATCGGCCTGAAGAATTTACGCTATGCGCAAGCCGACATCATGCAATTGGGCGCGATCGGCCGGAGCTTCGACCTCATCGAGGCCGGCGGCGTGCTGCACCACCTCGCCGACCCGCTCGCCGGCTGGCGCATGCTGATCTCGATCTTGCGATCGGGCGGAATCATGCGCGTCGGCCTCTACAGCGAGCTGGCGCGCAGCCACGTCGCCGCCGCACGGGCTTTCATCGCCGAACGCCGCTATGGCAGCAGCGCCGACGACATCCGGCGATTCCGGCAGGACATGATGATGACGGGGAGCGAAACGGCCGCGAACCTCGCATCGCAGCACCGGGATTTCTTCAGCACCAGCGAGTGCCGCGATCTCTTGTTCCATTGCCAGGAACACCGCTTCACCCTGCCGCAGATCAGCGACTTCCTGGCCGAAAGCCGCCTGGCGTTTCTCGGCTTCGATATCGAGGGAAGCGCGCTGGCGCAATTCCGCCGGCGCTTCCCCGACCGCGGCGCACTGACCGATCTCGATCTGTGGAACGTCTTCGAGACGGAGAATCCCCACGCCTTCATCGGCATGTACCAATTCTTCGTCCGGAAGCCCTGACCAACGCGAAAAGTGCCGCTTATGCGTTCTTTTGCCGCTCCCGGATGTCCTTCACGTTGCGAAACGTGATGCCGGGGCTCTGCTGAGCCGTATAGTCGAGATTGAAGGCGTTGCGCGCCAGGAACACCACATCGCCGTCGAGGTCCTCCGCGATGGAGGCCCGATAGGTCGACACGAACCGATCGAGGATCTTGCGGTCCTCCGCCGCGATCCAGCGCGCCAGCGTGAACTCGGCCACGCTCCATTCCATCTCGACGCCGTACTCGCCGGCGAGCCGTTCCCGCAGCACGTCGAGCTGCAGGGGGCCGACCACGCCGACCAGCGCCGGCGAGCCGTCACTCGGGCGAAACACCTGCACGACCCCCTCCTCGCCCAGCTCCTGCAGCGCCTGCTTGAGCTTCTTGGCCTTCATGGCGTCGGGCAACCGGACCCGGCGCAGAATCTCCGGCGCGAAGCTCGGCACCCCGATGAAGTTGAGGTTCTCGCCTTCGGTCAGGGTGTCGCCGATCCGCAGGCTGCCGTGATTGGGGATGCCGACCACGTCGCCCGCATAGGCCTCCTCCGCCAGCGCGCGATCCTGGGCGAAGAAGAACTGCGGGGTGCGCAGGCTCATGACCTTGCCGGTGCGCACATGGGTGACCTTCATACCGCGGTTGAGCTTGCCGGAGCACACCCGCACGAACGCGATGCGGTCGCGATGGTTGGGGTCCATGTTGGCCTGCACCTTGAACACGAAGGCCGACATGGCGGGCTCCTCGGCCGTCACCACCCGCTTGTCGGCCACCTGCGAACGCGGCGAAGGCGCCATGCCGGCGAGCGCATCAAGGAGATCGCGCACGCCGAAATTCTTGAGCGCGCTGCCGAAGAACACCGGGGTCAAATGTCCCTCGCGGAAGGAGGTCAAGTCGAAACGGCGCACCGCGCCGCGCACCAGATCGTACTCCGCCTGCGCGGCGGCGGCGTCCAGCTTGGGATTGGTGGCCGCCATCTCGGCGATGGTCATCTCGCGGAGCTGGCCGGCGGTGGCGGCGTCGCCCTTGAGCAGGCGCACGCCCCCGGTCGCCACGTCGATGGTGCCGACGAAATCGCGCCCGCGGCCGACCGGCCAATTGCTCGGCGCGGCGTCCAGCGCCAGCGTCTTCTCAATCTCGTCGATCAGATCGAACGGATCGCGGCTCTCCTGATCCATCTTGTTGATGAAGGTGATGATCGGGATGTCGCGCAGCCGGCAGACCTCGAACAGCTTGCGGGTGCGCGCCTCGATGCCCTTGGCGGCGTCGATCACCATCACGGCCGAATCGACCGCCGTGAGGGTGCGATAGGTGTCCTCCGAGAAGTCCTCGTGGCCCGGCGTGTCGAGCAGGTTGAACACGCGGCCGTCGTATTCGAAGGTCATCACCGAGGTGACCACCGAGATGCCGCGTTCGCGCTCGATCGCCATCCAGTCCGACCGGGTCGCCCGCCGGTCGCGCTTGGCCTTGACCTGGCCGGCGAGCTGGATGGCGCCGCCGAACAGCAGCAGCTTCTCGGTCAGGGTGGTCTTGCCGGCATCGGGATGGGAGATGATCGCAAAAGTGCGGCGCCGGTCGACCTCGGTCAGAGCCGGCAACCCAACCTGGGCGCTCTCGGGGGGGCGAAGCGAAACATTCATGATGGACTGGATGTGGCAGTTTCGACGGCCACGATCAAGGTTGCGGTGTCGGGGCATTCCGGGACGGCCGGCGGCGGCGCGAGCGCGCGCCATGGACAACGGGCCGGCCGGGCGCGCAAATAGGCCGAGCCGCGCCTTTGAAGGAGCCCCCCATGCAGCCCGCCATCGATCCCTTGCAGGTGGCGATCACCGAGCCGGTGCGGGATTCCGACATCCCGGTACGGCTCATGTATGTGGAGATGGCCGACGGCCTCTATGCGCCGATCGGGCTGAGAACGCCGCCCGGCGACGGACCGTTTCCGCTCATCCTGTTCGCGGCCGGCAATGGCGGCGGCGGCATGGCGGCGGTGCGCGAGGCCACGCAGAATCGGAGCTGGACCCAGGAGCAATTTCTCGCCGCCGGCTATGCGGTCGCCTGGACGCGTTACCGGGCCGAGGTGGACTATGCCTACGACCGGATCGGGCGGCTGATCGCGGACCGGCGCCAGCATGGGCTGCTGCTGAACCGGGGGCCGTTGGAGTACGAAGACATCATCGCCATCGTCGAATTCGCCGAGACCCTGCCGGGGATCGCCCCCGACAAGATCGGCTATATGGGGATGAGCCACGGCGGCGAGATGGCCTTCAAGATCGCGTCTGAATATCACGGCGTGCGGGCCATGATCGCCAGCGAGCCGGCGGCGCACGAATTCCTGCGGCTGCGGCCCGATGCCAGCGCGCGCATCAACCCGTCTACCGGCCTCCTCGACGTCGAGAATTTGTTGATGCGGGAGGTCGAGAAGGTGCGGAGCCGGATCACCGAGGATGTGGCGGCGGCGCGGATCGGCACCATCACGACGCCGATCTTCGTGCAAGGCCGCAACAGCGACGAGCTGCAGGGCATTTTTCGGGTTTGCTACGATCTGCTGGTCGAGGCCGGCAAGCCGGCCCAATGGACGACCTACGAGCACGACGTGCACGGCTTCGTCTATGTACAGCGCACCCCCTCAGGCGTCTACGTACCCGATGCGGTGCAGCTCCAGGCGGTGCGGGACTCGATTGCCTTCTTCGACGCCCATATGATGGGGCGCTGACGCGGACCGTCGCGCTTTACAAAACTTTACATTGCCGACACGCCACGGAAAACACCGGCCCCTAGCTTGGCCCGCGCAGGCCCAATTCGCCTGTGACCCAAATAGGAGTGTCCAGATGACCGATCAAAGCAACCCTTCGAGCCCGAACCCGCCTCCGACGCGGACCTGCCGCGGTCGCCGTGGCGTGTTCGTGCTCGTGCTCCTCGCCGCCGCGCTGGTGGCGGGTCTCACCGGGAAAATGCTGAGCACAGCCTTCGGACAGGGATTCGTCTGGCATCACGGCGGCTTCATGGACGGGATGGGCCCGATGGGCGGGCCCCTCACCCCGGCGCAGATCGACGATCGGATCGACCGCGCGACCAAGCATATGGCGATCGAGCTCGACGCCAGCCCGGATCAGCAGGCCAAGATCGCCGGCATCGCCAAGGCGGCGGTCAACGACCTACGGCCACTGCACGAAAAGGCGCAAGCCGCGCGCAGCCAAGCGATCACGCTCTTGACCGCCCCCACCGTCGATCGTAGTGCAATCGAGCGGTTGCGGGCCGATCAGATCGCGCTCGCGGAGACCGCAAGCAAGCGCATCGCCCAGGCGGTGGCCGACGCCTCCGAGGTGCTCAATCCGGATCAGCGCCGGAAGATCGCCGACTGGGTGTCGGCTTTCGACGGCGGCCCCTGGGCACGCTGGCATCACGGTTGACGCATTCGCTGACGAAAATGAGCGACGAGCATGGGTGGTCGATAGACGTGATCCATATTCGTGGGTGAACGCATCCTCCTGATCGAAGACGATTCCCGCCTCGCCGGCATGGTCGCGGAGTACCTCGGCAAGGCGGGCTTCCATGTCATTCACGCCGAGAACGGAGCGCGCGGCGTGGCGTTGCACGGCCGCGAGCCGGTCGACGCCGTCATCCTCGATCTGATGCTGCCGGACGCCGACGGCCTGGATATCTGCCGGCAGCTGCGCGCCCGCTCGGACGGACCGATCCTGATGCTGACGGCGCGCGGCGACCCCATGGACCGGGTGGTGGGGCTCGAGATGGGGGCCGACGACTATCTGCCCAAGCCGTTCGAGCCGCGCGAGCTGTTGGCGCGCTTGCGCGCGATCCTGCGCCGTGGTCGCGTCGGGCACAAACCCGATGTGTTGCGCCACGGCCGGCTGGAGATTGACCGTGGGGCCCGCGAGGTGCGTCTCGACGGCGCGACGGCGGCACTCACCGGGTATCAATTCGCCCTGGTGCTGGCGCTAGCCGAGCATGCGGGCCGGGTCATGTCGCGCGATGCCCTGATGGACCTGGTGAAGGGCGAGGCGATCGAGGCGTTCGACCGCTCGATCGACGTGCATATCTCGCGCATCCGGGCGGCGATCGAGGACGATCCCAAGAAGCCAAGACGTATCATCACGGTCCGTGGCGCCGGTTATGTGTTCGCCAAGGCCCAAGAGTAAGCAAACAGGCATAAGCAAACAAAAATGAGCAAACAGCGCTGAGCGAACAGACCAGCGTACGAGAGCGAGCCGATGCGACGCCTTTATCTGCAAGTCTATCTCACGATCGTGGCCAGCCTGTTCCTGGTCGTGATTACGGCCGGTATGGTCTGGCACTTCAGCGCCGGCGTCCTGCCCTTCGAGCAGCCGTTCGAGGTCGCGGGCGAGGTCATCGTCGAGCTGGTACCGCCGGCGAATGCGCCGAGCGAGGTTCAACAGCGGGCGATCGAGCGGCTGGCGCGGCGGCTGGGCGGCGATCTGGCGCTGTTCGGCCAGAGCAACGATCCGCTGGCCGCCGCCGGCCGCCCGCTGCCACCGCCCAACCGCAACCGGGCCGGCGACTGGCTGCGAACTGCGGCGGGGCCGGCGGTATCGGTCAGGCTGCCTGACGGACGCTGGCTGGTGGCGCGCGTGCCGTTCGCGCAGCGTCCGAGCGCGGCACACATGGCCGCATTTCTCGGATTGATCGCGCTTGCGGTCGCGCTCGGCGCGCGCCCGATGGTACGCCGGCTCACCGGTCGGCTCGAGCGCCTGCAGCGCGGGGTCGAATCGCTCGGCGCCGGCGATCTGCGCGCCCGGGTGAAGGTCGAAGGCCGCGACGAGGTGGCGCAACTGGCACAAAGCTTCAATCAGGCCGCCGCCCGCATCGAAAGCCTGGTCGACGCCCACAAGCTGCTGCTCGCCAACGCATCCCACGAGTTGCGCACGCCGCTCACGCGTATCCGGCTCGGTCTTGAGTTGGTGGACGCGGATCCGGGCCGAAAGGCCGAGCTGACACGCAATATCGCCGAGCTCGACCGACTGGTCGACGAAATCCTGCTGGTCAGCCGGCTCGATGCCACCGAGGGGCTCGATGTGCGCGAGGACATCGATCTGGCGGCGCTCGCGGCCGAGGAGTGCGCGCGTTACGAGGATTGCGGCGTGCGGGGGCAATCCGTCATGGTGCGGGGAGACCCGACGCTGCTGCGGCGCATGATCCGCAATCTGGTCGAGAACGCAAAGCTGCACGGCAAGCCACCGGTCGAGGTTGTGGTCGAGGGACGCGGCGATCAGGCCGAGCTGAGCGTATCCGACCGCGGCGAGGTGATCGCCGCGGACGCGCGCGAACGGTTGTTCTCGGCGTTCTACCGCATTCCCGGACGTAGCGGTCCCAAGGACACCGGCCTCGGCCTCGCGCTGGTGCGACAGATCGCGCGCCGGCACGGCGGCGAAGCCGCCTACCGCCCGGAGCGCGGCAGCTGTTTCACGGTGACGTTGCCGGCGCTGCGCAGCTGAGCGAGCCCCGAGCGAGCCCGCGACCGGGGCTCGCCTCAATTCCATGGCAGTCTGCTGCCCAAACCATCGCCCGTCATCTATAGTGTCGGCTCGCTCCGACTTGCCGACGGGGGTCCGCGTGAAATTGTTGGGTTGGATCAAAAGCGCGGTCGCGCTTGTAAGGTCGCCGGCCGGGCAGCAGAAGACCGGGCCGCAACCGGAAGCGCGAAGCGAGATCGGCCGCCGCACCGCGGCACCCGACATTCGCCCCGAGCCTCCGGTCGAGATCGAGAGCCCGCCCGAAATCCAGATCAGCGCCGCACCCGATGCGCCGGCCGGTATCGCGCCCGGGCCAGAGGCCGGGGTCGAATCCGACCATCGCCCCGACGAATCCGAGACCGCGCCGGATCAAGCGGAGCTCGATCGCCGCCGCAGCCTCGTGCGCGGGTTCTTCAACGACTACTGGTCGTCCATTGATGACAAGCCGGCGTCATTCGCCGAGCGGCTGGACGGGGCGGAAGGCTACATCAACGAGCGCGTAGCGGCGGGCGGGGAGAGGTGGCGGCTCAGCCCCGCGACCCGCAAGCAGCTCGGGCTGCCGCCATCGCGAAAAAAATGACGGCCAATGACGGCTACGGTGCGGCCGCCATGAGCTCGCTTATCTCCGCGAGAAAGCCCAGCGCCGCCGGGCTGCTCCTGCCCCGGCCATTGTTCCGGCTGCGCTCCACGGTGTCCTTGATGATATCCTGGATCACGAGGGCGATCAGGTCGCTCTCGTGATCGGCCTTCATGGCGGCGATCGCCAGGCGCGCGTATTTGCGGCCCAGGCGGAGATCGTCTTCCCGCTTTCCGGTCGGCTCGACGCTCCAGAAGCTTTCCGGACGCCACAACGGCTGATCGTCGGCTTTGACCTTGACGAACGGCAGCGCCTTGGTGGCGGGCAACGTGAAGCGAAGGATTTCCGCCCCGATCGATTCGCCGGGCGTTGGAGCCGAATAGGCGAGCCGCAGGAACGGCGCCGACCGCTTGGGCTTGGACGGTGACTTTGCAGGCATTGACTTGGCAGGCATCAGAACCCTCCCAGGCGCATTCCCGACGCCGCGGCACGCACGGCTCTATCCGCCGACGCGAGCCGCATCGGCGCAGCAGCAAGCTCTGCAGGCGTCTTCGTCGCGCGGAACGCACGGCGCAGCCGCTTGCGATTCTCTGAGAAGGGCCCCCGCCCCGACCCGACGGCGATTTGCCCGCCGCCTTGAGTCTCTCTCATCGATTGAGAAACTGTAGGGCATCGCGGCTGCGACGGGAACGCCCCGGCGGCATCGAGAGGCGAGTAAACGACAATTTCGCGCATGTGTGGCGGCAGAGCCACGCCCGGCAAAGTCGCGCCGACGGCGGCGCCGACCCGCCGGGCCCGTCATGCGCCGCGGCGAAGGACCGGTGGCGATTCGCGTCCAATTCGCGAGCAGCCTGCCGTCGGCAAGCGCCCTGGACCAGAACGGCTTGCGTCAACCCGACGTCTGGATTCCGGAATCAGGTTCCGGCGCCGCCACCGGTCGCACCTGCTGCCACGACGGACAAAACAACCGTTCGTCGCCTTCCGGCGCTTGGGGTGGATCGTTCGATGATTGACAGTCCGCCGAGTCGGTTGCGGGTCGCCGCACGATGCCGGAGGGCAATGCGGGAGCTTCGCCGTCATCCGCGAGATCGGCAAGGACCTCCTTGATCCAATCGAGCCTCGGTTTGCGCGCGAGCCTTGGGCTGCGTTTCATCATCGGCGGACCATGATCGAAAACTATGTCGCCAGTTTGTCGCGGCGCACCGCCCGATGATATCGAATGCCGGAACATGCTACCAAACAAGGCCACATGATACCGGAGCGGCCGTCTTGGAAATCTTGCGGCAATATCTGCAACAAAACGAAACTTTAATTTGATTCGCGCTAATTCCACGGAGGGAGCCTACTTGCTCTCGTGCTCATGGAGTAATGTTGTTGATCGAGACTCTCCGCCAAGGATGCGCGCGGAAACCGGCGTACCGATGCCCGCGCACGCGAATGTTGGGGCGCATGATCGTGGCCGCCCTGTGCACCCAGATGCTTGCGGACTGCGCAGGCCGCCCGAGCGCGCCGGAGGCGGTCGCGCTCGCTCCGATCAAATCGGCACCAGTGCCCCGGCCGCTCCACGCGCAACTCCAATCCGCATCGGGGCGCGATTGTCAATCCAAGCCGAGTGGTCTCGGCGACACCTGGATCGATGTCGACGAAATCGCGGCGGGGAATTGCCCGATGGGCCGCCGCACCGCCGGCGCACCCAAGTCGTCGACCAAGTGACACGATTTGCCTCGCCGCACAGCGGCCGCATCCACGCCGCCGGATGTTCAGACGTTATCTTGATACCGCCCACCGCCGGAACTCTCGCCCAATCGACGGTTCGCCCTGTTGTCGCCGCGATCGGCCTGCAGTCAAGCCGGGGGCCGGTGGGGCGATTGTTGCGATGGCTCGGGGAACTGCGTGACCGTTCGCGATATGGCTGCACGCAACACCACGGCTTCCGACGGCGCCGCTTCGCGCCGCGCGGTGTTGCGCGCGCTGGCCGCGACCGCCTCGGTGCTCACGCTCGGCGGCTGCGCCAGCTTGGCATCGACCGGCGCCCGCTTCGATGCGTCCGAGCTGTCGGCGAAGCCGACCCTGCTGGTGGCGACCAACAGGAAGCCGGTCGACGGCGCGCATGCGAGCCCCTGGTTCGGGCCGGAACGGGCATCCCGGCTGAGCATCGCGCACGCCAAGCTCACGCCGCCGGACCAGAGCCGCTTCTCGCTCGCCGCGGTCGGGCTCGCGGATTGGCGCCTCGATGCGATCGAGCCGGTACCGCAGATCGGCGACCTGCCCGGAGCCGCGAGCGGCGCCCGCGACGTGCTGATCTACGTCCATGGCTTCAACCAGACATTCGAGACCGCGGTGCTCGATGCCGCGCGCCTGTCGGACGGCATCAGGTTCCGCGGCGACACGCTGGCGTTCTGCTGGCCGTCGCGGGCGAAGCTGCTCGACTACGGCTACGACCGCGACAGCGCCATGTGGTCGCGCGATGCCCTGGAGAAGGTGCTCGACGGATTGATGGCGAGCCCGACGGTCGGCCGCCTCCACATCGTGGCGCACAGCATCGGCACCATGCTCGCCATGGAGGCGTTGCGACAGCTCTATGCGCATCAGGGCGACCAGGCTGCCGACCGGCTGGGCGCAGTGGTGTTCGCGTCGCCGGACATCGACATGGATGTGTTTGCTTCCTCGGTCGAGCACATCGGCCCGATTGCCCGCAAGATCACCGTCCTGACGGCGACCAACGACCGCGCGCTGGCGCTGTCGCGCTGGATGGCGGGCGGCATGACCCGCGTGGGCGCGGCTCAGAAGGCTCAGCTCGAGCAGCTGGGTCTGCACGTGATCGACGCCTCGCAGGAGGGCTGGGGCGTGGTCAACCACGATCTGTTCCTGTCGGACGGCCGGATCAGGCAGGTCATTCGCCACGCCGTCGACAATCCGACCGGGGCGTAAAATACCAAGTGTTGCACCTTGTCCCGGGCGCAGCGCAGCACCCCTTGGTGGTGCGCTGCAGAACCGGGACCGTTACGGACTCCGTCATTTGGAACGGTCCCGGATCAGCGGAGCACCGCTCCGCAAGAGCTTCGCGCTGCACCGCATCCGGGACACAACCGCCCAGCGAGTCATCAGCGGCAGTATGGAGGTGCGCTCAGGGCGGCGCGCTCGCCCCCGCAAACGCCTTGGAATAGCGCTCCGCGACCTCGGGCGGGGTGGAAGCGATCAGGGCCACGACCTTGTCGACCGCCTCGCCGGGGGTCGGCGAAGCTTCCATGCCGGACCGTTCGGCATCGGCCAGGAATTCCTGATCCTTGGCGAGCGCCGCCAATGCGGTGCGCAAGATCGCGACACGCTCCGCCGGAACACCGGGCGGCGCGATGATCGGTCGCGCCACCGTCTTCTGGGTGAGGAAGAGCTCGATCACCCGGCGGTCGGATTCGGTCTTGGCGAACTCCAGCGCATTGGGCACGCCCGGCAGCTCGGGATCGTTCTGCAGCCCGCTTTGCAGGAGCAGCGTGATCTTGTGGTCGCGAATCCACTCCGGCTTCTGCTTCTTGAGGCTCGACCACGACCAGTCCCCGATCCCCTCGACCTCGCCCCGCTCGATCGCAAGACCGATGTCGGCGGTGCCGTTGTAGCCGGTCACGATCTTGAATTTGGTTCCCAGCACCGCGTTGTAGAGTCGCGGCGTCAGCTCGGGATCGACGCCGGTGTGGCCGCCCACGATCAGCTCCCGCTCGAACAGGTCCTTGGCGGTCTTGTGCTTGGAGGTGTACCAGGCGAACGCCACCCCGACCTCGCTGGACAGGTTGCCGATCCAGTTCAGCTTGTCGAGATCGAAGCGCACGGAGGTCGGATTGATGAGGCGCGTGAGCAGCATGCCGCGCTGGATCAGCGAGATGGTGAGGCCGTCCTTGGGCGCCGTATTGGCGATGAGATTGGCGGCCGCGAGGCTGCCGGCCGCCGGCATGTTCTGCACGATGATGGTCGGATTGCCCGGGATGAACCGGCCGAGATGGCGCGCGAACAGCCGCGCCAGGGCGTCATAGCCGCCGCCCACCGCCGCCCCGCAGATGAGATTGATCTGCTTGCCGGCGTAGAAGCCCGGCGCCGCCGGCTGGGCCGCAGCCGCCGACAGCTGACACATCGCCGCTGCCGCAAGGATCGCAACCCGCACGCCGGTCCGGATCGGCGTCATGACACCGGCTCGATCGGCCGTTGGCGATAGACCGCCACCCATTCGGCGTTCTCCCGCATGGCCTCGATTCCAAGCTCGCGATAGACCGCCCGCACCAGCGTCGCGGTGGTGGAATCGATCCGCTCGGGCAGAAGCTCGTAGGCCCGTTCGAACAAGACGCGCATGCGGTCATATTGCCGGGCTTGCGCCTTGAGGGCAAGGCGCTCCGAAAATGCGGTCATTGCCGCCGCAAAGCCGGGCAGCAACCCGCTGAGCAACAGGATGACGGTGCGCAGATCGTAGCCGAGCAGCACCGGCTTGCCGCCTTCCATGAAGGTCGCGACCAGCAGCGGCACCAGCAGGAACACGGTCATCACCAGCAAGACGCTCGCCCAGGTCTCGAGCGCCTCGGCCAGCCGATTGTGCTGGAATCCACGGCGGCGAAAGAACATGTATTGCCCGAACACCCAGCAACGGCGGACGATGCCGTGACAAGATGGATCGAGCCCGCGCTCGTTCGCGATGCCTTCGGCGCGATCGAGCAGCTCGAGCGTGCGCAGGCAGATTTTGACCCAGGCGAGCTCGCTCGGTTGCTTGATCGGATAGGCATTGGCGAGCACTCCCACGGTGTGGGCGTCGACATTGGACCCGTCGCCCGAGGCATCCGCCTTGACGTCGGAAGGCCGCAGTCCGATGCCGACGAGCCGCCAGTAGACCGCGACCCGCAGCGCCTCGGCGAGCGCCCGGTAGTCGAGAAAACGCTCCTGGTGCCGGCCCCAGCGCGCCCGCAGGAAGATCAGGAAGATCCCCACATAGGCCACGCTGTAGGCGATGAGCAGAACGTCCCGCTCGGCGCCCACATGGGAGAACAACGCGAAGCAAGCAAAGGCCGCGAATGTCAACCCGAGCAACAACCGCCAGTCCCGCTTGAACTGCACTTGGCATTCGTTAGCCAAGGTGTCGGCGATGGAATACAGCCTTGACCAGCGCGGTGCGAGCGCGAGCGCCATCTGCCCGGGATCGGCCTGCCCGGACGCCTTCGCCTCGGGGTCGTCGAACAGATAGGCGAAGCTCTGCGCCATCTGCGCCGCGCCACGTCCGGCGGTGGCGAGCAATGCGGCTTCGCGGTTGAATTGCCGCGTGAGCGCGATCAGCACCGCGAACGTCTCCCAGGCGTCGAGCTCGCGCCGTTCCGCGTCCGGCAGCGCGGCCCGGATGTCGGCACGCTCGATTCCGAACAGGCGCCCGGCAAATCGGCCGACATGGCCGCAGGCGCGGGTGAGCGGCCCGCCCCGATGGTGGCGCACCACGGCACGGCCCCATCTTGCGACCGCAACCTCACCGGCCGGCGAGCCTTCCTTCCGGCGCGGCGCCACGACATGGATCACCGGCCCGATCTCGGAGCCGTCGAGGCTGGCGCGCGCCGAGCGGCTGACCTCGAGCGGAATGCCTTGCCGGGCGAACTTGACGACCTCGGCGGTGCCGCCGGCCGCCATGTTGCTTTCGTCGCCGTCCCAGATCGCGATCAGCACGTTGCAGTGCTGGATGATGAACAGGCCGACCGCGCGATATTGCTCGCCGCGCTGCTTGGGATTGCTGCGCACCGCTTCGAGCGAATTTCCATGGCCGAAGGGAATGATCGGGGCGGCGATGGCCTGCGCCAGCAATTCATCGAATTCCGCCGCGTTGCCCGGCTCGAGCCCGGGCTCGAAGTCCCGGCCATATTCCTCGCGCGGCATCGGCAGGGGCGCGATCAGCCGCGCGCCTTGCGCCAGCGCCACCCGCGCCACCAGACGGTCGGCGCCTTCCGCGAGTGCGGACATGACGATGATCGGGGTCTCGACGTCATCCTCGAGATAGTCGCGGCGCAGGCGCGCGATGATGCCGGCGACCTCCGCCTCCAGCCGGCTCACGTCCTGGCCGCGCAGATCGCGGTGCCCGGTAACGCCGATCACCAGCGGCAGGCGGTCGGGCAACGATTTCATGAGCACGGCTCCGGGCGGCACGGTTCAGCAGGCACAGCTTTGGCAGCGCGGACCGCCGTGGCTACCGGGATATCCGAATGGCGGGCATGGTCGCAAGGTCTGCGCGCAGCCCGGCGGTTGTCCCGACCCAACCCGCCTATTGCACCACGCGCACCGCCGGTGTGATGGCGAGATCGGCGGCCGAGGTCTTGAGCGCGATCAACTGCGACAGCAAGGCGAAGATGCGCTTGGTGTTGGCCGAGCCCTCCTCCGGGACGCAGTAGACGCCGTCGATGAAATGGGTCGCCACGAAGCATTCGTCGCTCGGTTGGGTGACAATCCGCAACAGGTTCGGATCCTCGCGCACCGTCGAGAGGACCGGCACCGCTTCATCCGGCCGCGGCAGGTTCGGGAGCGTTTGTGCCCGCCCATCAGCCCCCTCGTCCGCATCGATCCTGGCCCCCGGCTCGCGCAGCTCCCTCGACTGCTTCAGGAGCTTTCCGAGGAATTGATAGATGCTGTAGGTCGACCGGGTCACGATCTTGAAAGTGAGCGGACCGACCTGGAATTGCAGCGTGTCGGCTTGCTCGGCTTCCTCTCTTCCCGGATGCCAATCGGATCCGCAGACCGGCGAGCGCCTATAGCCGCGGTCGAGGTAATTGGCATCGACCAATCGCAGCCGCGCCGGGTTCATGGCCTTCATGCCGCGATCGGCGAGCACCGGATCAAAGCAGAACCGCGAGAATTCGGTCTTGCCCTTCGCGCCACCCCCGCTGTCGCTGCTGCCGGTATCGCCGCCCTTGCCGCCGCCTTTGGCGCCACCACCGCCCTTACCGCCGGAGCCCGGCGTCACGGTGGTGGCTTCGACGGTGAGGCCGGTGATGACGGCAATCTCCATGAACTCCCGGAAGCACCTTTGCTTGGGATCCTCCTTCGGGCAGCCGTAATCGTAGGGCGGATCGAACTGATAGCCAACCACATGATGATTGAACTCGACCTCGATGGCATCGGCGAACAGCCAGAACAAAAGCTCGCGCGAATATCCCTGCCGGATGAAATAGTTCAGGTCGTGCAGGCTGACCGGGCTGAGCAAGCCGGAGTAGAACGAGCCGTTCTCCAGCGAGGAGACGCTGAAATTGGAGCTGACGGTGGTCGCATTGGTGAGATTGTTGGTGTTGCCGAAAAGAACGTCGCGGGCCGGGCTCGCCGGCGTGACGGTGCCCTTTGGATTGGGTCCGAGCAGGAACGACGGCAGTCCCATCGTCGTCACGTTCTGCATGCTCGGGTTGACTTGCGGAACGGTGGTGAAGCTCATCGGCCAGTCGTGGCTGGAGCGGATGATGTTCAGAAGAATGGATTCGTTGCGCGCCTTCGCAAGGCTGCGATTGACCGTGTCGTAGCGCGGATCGACCGGATCGACGACCGCGCACGCCCCCAACGTGCCGGCAAGCAGAATGCCGGCGACAAGCCCGCGACACCACATGACGCTACCCCTGCCCGCGACAGCTTTTCTGTTTTGAATATTTGTGCATGGCGGGGTTCGGGCGTCAAGCCTCGAGGTAACGGGCTGCGGCGGGGACGCGCGACCAGCGCCGCGGCCGCGATGCGCGGCGAAATGAATTCGCTACCCAGTGCCTGTCAAATCTGCTCTTTTCCCGTCTGCCGCATGACCGGGGCATGGCCCGAGGAAATGGCGATGCCGGGCCGCGGCGGCGGGCCATTCATCATCGACCGCCCGTGATCGAGCCCCAGAGGTGCCGGAAGTGACGTATCAAACCATCGCGGTCGAGATATCGGCGCGCCGCATCGCCACCGTCATGTTGAACCGGCCCGAGCGCGGCAATGCCTTCGATCAGGTCATGCTCGACGAGCTCGGCCAGGCGTTCGCGCGTCTCTCCGCCGGCGAAGAGACGCGCATCGTGGTCCTGCGCGGCAGCGGACGTCACTTCTGCACCGGCGCCGACCTGGCGGGGCGGGCCGCCGCAGCGCCCGCACCCGCGGCCGCGCATGCCTCGCTGCGCGACGTGCTGGCAGCACTCGACGCATTGCCCAAGCCGACGCTCGCCCTGGTGCACGGCGGGGCGGTCGGAGGCGGGGCCGCCTTTGCGGCCTGTTGCGATGCCGTCGTCGCCACCGATGACGCGTTCTTCTCGATCCCCGAGGTCCGGGTCGGAATGCCACCGCTCGGCGTCGCCCCGTTCCTGGTGCGGGCGATCGGCCATCGCCAGTTTCGCCGCTATGGGCTGTCGGGCGAGCGGTTCGGGGCCGCGGAGGCATTGCGCCTGGGCTTGGTGCATCAGGTCTGCGCCGCCGACGCGCTCGAGGCGACTTGGGCAGGCATCGCCGACGCGTTCCTGCACGGAGCGCCAGGCGCCATCCGCACGCTCAAGACCGCGGCCGCCCAATATGCATCGCCGGTCCTGGCGGAGGCGCTGGCCACGCAAGCGCCGCACGACTCCAAGACCCCGGAGGCGCAGGAGGGGATCGCGAGCTTTCGCGAGAAGCGCAAGCCGAGCTGGTATCCGCCATGAACCGCACCAGGACCGCCGTTCTGGCATGCGCGGCGGGCGCCGTGATCGGCGCCGCCGATCCCGGCTATGCGGCCGACCCCACGCTCTATCAAGCCGCCCGCCGCGAGGGCGAGGTCGTCTGGTACACCGCGCTCATCGTCAACCAGGCGGTGCGCCCGCTGATCGAGGCCTTCAACAAGAAGTACCCCGGGATCGAGGTGCACTACGCGCGCGCCGACAGCGGGCCGACCGCCATCAAGGTCATGAGCGAGGCCCGCGCCGGCAAGGTGCAGAGCGACGTGTTCGACGGCATCGATGCGACGCCGCCGCTGGTGCAGGCCGGCCTGGTCGAGCCTTTCGTTCCCTCCGAGGCGGACAAGTATCCGGCCGAGCTCAAGGACCCGAACGGCTACTGGAACGCGCTGGTGGTCTATTTCCTCACCCCGGCGATCAATACCGACCTGGTCCCGGCGGCGCAGCGTCCGCGTACCGCGGACGATTTGCTCGATCCGCGTTGGAAGGGCAGGATCGCGTGGAGCACGGCACCCTCCTCGGGCGCCGCCGTTTATGTTGGCTCGGTGCTGGCCACCATGGGTGAGCGCAGCGGCATGGGTTTCCTGCGCGCGCTGAGCCGGCAAGGCATCGTCAATCTCGACGCCACCAACCGGACAATCCTCGATCAGGTGATCCTGGGCGAATACGCGATCTCGCTCAATGCGTTCAATCATCACGCGGTGCTGAGCGCCCAAAAGGGCGCGCCGGTCGCCTGGCTCCGGCTCGAGCCGATCTCGGGGCTGATGCATTCGATCGGGCTCACCCGCCATGCGCCGCATCCCAATGCCGGCAAGCTCCTGATCGATTTTCTGACCTCGCAGGACGGCCAGCGCACATTGGCCGAGGCAGAATACCTTCCGGCGATGCCGGCGGTCGCGGCCAAGACCCCGGAGCTGAAGCCGGAAGCCGGCGGCTTCAAAGCCAACATGCTCTCGCCCGACACGGTCACCCGCAACCAGGACCGCTGGATCGCCATCACGAAGGAGCTGTTCAACTAGTCCGGCGCTTCCAGGAATCGTAGGGTGGGCATCGCGGCCACGGCGTCGGATGTTTGGCGGGAGCGCACAGGCGCGTTGCCCACGCCGCCTCGCAACGCGACCGCGTGGGCGAAATTGCGCCGCGCTGGGGCAATCATGATTGCGGTGCCGGGCAATTTCACCCACCCTACATTGCTGCGGATCGCCTTGTTTCGCTTGTTAATTACAGGAAAAAATACAAGCGGCCGGCGTCCCGCGGAAATCCCCGCAGCCGGATCTCTGTTCGCGATCGCCCAGAGCCAAGCCTCCTCGGGCACGAAAAAACCCCGGCGCGGTTTCCCGCCCGGGGCACACTTCGTGAGTTTCAATTTCGCGAATAGAACGTTTCGGCGATTCGTGTCAACCCGAAACGCGATCCGCCTCGGCAACTACTTTTCGGCCGGCTTGAAGTAGCGCAGATCCGGGGGCGCCTGGCTTTTCTTGGTCGGCATCAGGTAGCCGTCCGAGCTCAGAAAATAATCTTCCTTGCCGAGGCTGACCCAGACCTGGGCCTCGGCACAAACCTCCTCGGGCCACCCGGTCGGGCCGGGATTCTTGTAGCGCGGATAGTTCTTGGTGATGGTCCAGGGGCGCGTATAGGCGTTGTCGATCAGGGTGATCTCGTCATGCAGGATTTCCGGCTTGGCCTTGTCGAGATAGATGCGCTCCTTGATAACGCTCTCGTTGTCGGCGTGGGTCGGCAGCAGGCCATCCAGCGTGCGCGGACCCTTGAGGTAGCGGGTCTCGACCTCGAGCACGTCGTACTTGCCGTCGCCGTCCTCGTCGATCCACTTGCCGATCGAATAGCCGTTGTAGCTCAGCTCGACCTCGCCCTCGGGCCAGGCGCGCCCGTCGGTGAAGATGCGGCGATCGTCGTGAATGTGATCGATCAGCATATAGGTGGTGCCCGGCGTGATGACGATCTCCATGGGCGAGTACATGAGCATCGTCCGCGGCATCCCGGGCGGGAAGCAGCGGTACATGGTATCGGTGCCGTGGCCGCCCTTGGCCCGATCCGCGAGACTGGCCTCCAGCACGGCCTGATATTCCGGCGTCAGCGGCGGCTTCTCCCCGCGCGCCCACTGGTAGACCTCGCTCCTGCCCCATCCCCCGGCGATGTTCGGGTATTTGCCCATGTCGATGATCTGCGACCGGGCGTCCGGCATGACGCCCGCAAGACCGATCCCAAGCGCGAGCCCGAACACGCCGATGAACTGCTGGCAACGCATCGATATTCTCCCGATTTGCCTTGAACCGTGTGATCGTAGCGATTTCCGGGGCGATGGAAAGCCACGCCGTGCCCGGATGGCTAGGCGGACAAGCTGGCACGAACCTGAATTGACCTTCCGGGCGACATCTTGGCCGCCCCTTGGGGGCGGACCTCCCATGGCTGCACGACACCTCCGAGTGCTGCTATCCTAAACGGATGACAAGTGGATTTAACATCCCGGGCGCGCAACCGTCGCCGATCGAGATCGCGATCGAGCCGAAATCGAAGGCCAACCAGGAGAAGCTCGGCATCGCGCTCGCCGAGCTCGCGGCCGCGGACCCCTCGTTCCGCGTCTCGATCAACCAGGAAACCGGGCAGACTATCCTCCGGGGAACAGACGAACGCCATCTCGACATCAAGGTCGACATCCTCAAGCACACCTACAAGGTGGAAGTCTATTTCGGCGCGCCGCAGGTCGCGTACCGGGAGAAGATCACCCGGCAGGTCGCCAAAGACTACACTTACAAGAAACAGACCGGCGGCTCCGGCCAATTCGCGCGCGTCAAGATTGTGTGCGAGCCGCTCCCGCCCGGCAGCGGATTCAAGTTCGAGAACAAGGTGGTCGGAGGCAACGTCCCCGAGGAATACGTTCCGGGTATCGAGAAGGGCTTGGAATCGGTTCTGGGCTCCGGCGTCCTGGCAGGCTTCCCTGTAGTCGACCTCAAGGTGACGCTGGTCGACGGCGCCCATCACGACGCCGACTCCTCGGCGCTGGCCTTCGAGATCGCCTCGCGCGCCGCCTTGAAGGAGGCGCTGCGCGACGGCGCCCCAATCCTGCTCGAGCCGATCATGAAGGTCCAGGTCGTCACGCCGGAGGAATATTCCGGTTCGGTGATCGGCGACCTCAATTCGCGACGCGGCCATATCCAGGGCCAGGACGTGCGGGACAACGCCAACGTGATCAACGCCATGGTGCCGATCGCCAACATGTTCGGCTACATCAACAACCTGCGCTCCATGAGCGAAGGGCGCGCCACGTTCACCATGCAGTTCGATCACTATGCTGTGGTGCCGTTGCAGCCGGACGATGATCCACCATTTCGGCCTGCAATAGGAATGCGCGCTTGATCGCCCGCAGGCGACGAAGCGAGACCGTCTCGCTCCTGGACTTCTCGACCGGGAAATCCGTTCCGGGCCAAACTCGGTAATCCCCAGGACGAGCAATATCCCTCTGCCCCGATTGCCGGACTCCTTTGCCATCGACCGGCACTTCCGGGTTGGGCCAATTTGCAGACATGACAGAAATGGGCGACGGCGGCGAGTTGCCGTCGCCCTGCCGACGCGATAGGCGATGCGACCTATTGACCGCCCAGGCTCGGGAGCGATGCCGCGTGCATGACCGGCGGCGGGTTCCACTTGCCGGTGAGGGCGTCCGATTTCGGGGCGTAGAGCCGCATCGTCAAGTTGAAAGGCCCCTTCGGGGCGGGCAGCCAGTTGACCTCTCGGTCGGCTCCCGGGCTCTCGTTCTGGAAGTAGAGGTCAAGAGAGCCATCCAGGTTGTATTTGAACGGCATCCAACTACTCACCGCGAAGCGGTTGAGGCCGTTTGCTACTTGAAAGCCGTCACTGTCGTAAAGCGTGACCGACCAAAAGGCATTTGCCGGCGGGGTAGCGCCCTTGTCGAAGTGGATCATGTATTTGCTTGCGCCGTCGAGCGGCTTGCCGGTTTCGTCGGCAAGGTTGAGCGGGTAGATCGCATCTTCCGGTAGGTTCGCGCCGAGGCCAACCTGTGCGACAATGGCACGCTTGAGGTAATAGTTGCCGTACACGCCCATCGTGTCGGTATTCATCGACCAGCCATTTGCAACTCGGGCAATCGTCGGCACTTTCCATGCCATGAGTTGTTGCCCAGCCGCCGGGGAATCCTCCAGCGCCTTCCTCACCACTGGATCGAGCTTGCTCATGTCCAAGCTCTTACCCGGCTCGATGCCGATCCGCTTCATTTGGGCAATAATCGGCTGGTCAGTGAGGTGGGGCGGCTGCAGCTTGAGAAGTTCAGCCGCATAGACGAAGTAGTCTCCGCCCTTCATGGTATCGACCTGAATTTTTGGAGGCGTCTTCATGTCAATCCTCGGATCGATCTTCACCTCGACCGGCTTGAGCGTTTTGCCCCACTCCGAGAGCGGTGTGATTTTGTAACCAGCCTGAATTTTGTGAACCGCATCGTAATCCGATGGACCGTCAGTCTTGGTGCGGCCAATAATCCAGACGTAGGGGGTCGGCGCTTCGATTCGCGTAAATCCTGCCGGTATGGTTCCGCTCCAGCCCAGCGGCGTGATCAGGAAATGGCCCGCTTGCGTTCCCGTCGTGCGCCAACCCGGCGACGCAAATACGTCCGACCACATGTCGAGCATGGGCAGTAGGTAATAACGCCCACCCGTGTCAGGGACCGAGACGACCATTGGCTCCTTGGTGAGGTCGACGTACCCAAAGGAATAAAGGGTGTCGAAATTGGGTCGCACGACCTGTTTCATGTCGGCAGCGGGAAAGGTCGGAACGTTGAACAACATGTTCATAGGCGCGCCGATCCCTTTGCCGGGCTCGACATTCGTAAGCTGCTTGCGGGTCACGTCCATGGTCACTAGCGGGTAGAAGTAGATGTAGGCGTCCCTTGCAATGGATTGCGCCTCCTGCTCGGTGACGGCGCTCTGTGCCTGCGCGGTGAATGAAAAGACGGGGAAAAGCATTAGGCCCGATATCAAAGCAATCGTGCTTCTATTCATCGTTGTGCGCTCCCATTGAATGCAATCGCCGCACCTTGGATTGTTTTGCACTGGAGCGTTTTGACATAAATCAAAGTGCAAGCTTCCCAGGGCACAATAGCTGGCCGCCCCTTGCCGTCCCTCGGGGGCGTTCCCTTCGCGCGGCCGGTGTCCTATCCTGGCCTCGCCGGGTGAGCGCAAGGGCACGCGATCCGACACTCCGCAGTCCGCCAGATCGCCCACGGGTTCAGAAGAAATTGGAGGAGTCGCCATGAAAACCGGAACACTGCTCGGCCTCGTCGCCGCCGCCCTGCTGTCCACTGCCGCGCCGGCACCGCTCAGGGCCGCCGACATGACGTTCGAGCGTGCGCTCAATGCGGACAAGGAGCCGCAGAACTGGCTGCTCCACCATAAGAACTATCAGGGCCATCGCTTCTCGCAGCTCAAGGAGATCGACACCGCCACGGTCGCGAATCTCAAGCTCGCCTTCACGGTCGGGCTCGGCGGCATGGAAGCCGGCATCAAGCACGCCAACGGCAACCTGGAAGCGACGCCGCTGGTCGACGACGGCGTCATGTACATCACCGACGGCTGGGGCTCGGTCTATGCGATCGACGTCACCAGCGGCAAGAAGGGCGTGATCCGCTGGAAATTCAACCCCGAGGTCGACCGCGTCTGGGCCGGCGACGTCGCCTGCTGCGGCGTCAACAACCGCGGCGTCGCGCTGTGGAAGGACAAGATCATCTCGGCGGCGCTCGACGGACGCCTGTTCGCGCTCAACCGCGCCACCGGCGAGAAGATCTGGGAGCGCAAGGTCGCGGATCCGGCGATCGGCGAGAGCGTGACGCTCGCCCCGCTGGTGGTCCGCGATCTCGGCATCATCGGCTCGGCCGGCGGCGAATACGGCATCCGCGGCTGGATCGACGCGACCGACCTCAACACCGGCAAGCCGGCCTGGCGCACCTACACGATCCCGGGCAAGGGCGAGCCCGGCAACGAGACCTGGAAGGACGGCCAGGACCACTGGATGCACGGCGGCGGCTCGGTCTGGGTGACGGCGACCTACGACAACGACACCGACACCATCTACCAGGGCATCGGCAATGCCGGCCCCGACTACGATCCCGAATACCGTCCGGGCGACAACAAGTGGGCGGCGAGCGTGCTGGCGCTCGATCCCGGCACCGGCAAGATCAAATGGGGCTTCCAGTACACGCCCAACGATCCCTACGACTACGACGAGATATCGGAGCACCAGATCATCGACGCCACCGTCAACGGCGAGAGCCGCAAGCTGGTGGTGCACGGCGCGCGCAATGGCTTCTACTACGCGTTCGACCGCACCAACGGTGCCTTCGTCGCCGGCAAGCAATATGTCGACGAGCTGACCTGGACCCGTGGCCTCGACCCCAAGACCGGGCGGCCGGTCGACTACGATCCGACCAAGGACGTGCAGCCTTATGTCGAGGGCACCCACGGATCGCGCGCGAAACCGGCGGGCACGCGCTGTCCGGCGACCGCAGGCGGCAAGAACTGGGAGCCGGCGGCCTATAATCCGGAATTGAAGCTCATCTACATTCCGTCATCGGAAGGCTGCAGCGAGATCAATCTGACGGTGCAGAAGGACTTCGTCGACCAGGGCGGCCCGGTGAAGCCGCGCGACCGGTTCGACGGCGGCGGCAATAAGCGCCTCAAGCAGACCACCGGCGCCGTCAAGGCGCTCGATCCGGTGACCGGCGAGATCAAGGCGGTGGTCCGCACCGACCTGCCGAACTGGTCCGGCGTGCTGGCGACCGCCGGCAATCTGGTGTTCACCGGTCTCTGGGAAGGGGCGCTGGTGGCCTACGACGCCCGTACCCTCAAGGAGGTTTGGCGCTTCGATACCGGCTGCGGCGTGATGGCGCCGCCGATCAGCTACGCGGTCAACGGCAAGCAATACATCGCGGTGGCGGCCGGCCCGCACTGGCTCGGGGCGCGGCCGGCAGAGCTGCAGCTCGCCAATGCGTGCTCGATGCTCTACGTGTTCGCGCTGTGAGGCGGCGCGCGTCAGCGCGCGTCTTTTGTGCTCGGACAGCCGGCCTTTTGTCGGGTGGGCACTCTGGGTTTTCTTTTGCTCCTCAGCGAGAGGCCTGGCTTCGTCGGGTGGTCAGGTAATCTTCGAAATTTGATTTAGATCAATTGGCCACGCGCTCTGATCGGTATGTTTCGGGATCGTTCGCGCGGAGGCAAGGCCGATTGCACGAGGAGAGGATGTTCATGGGCATATTCAGCTGGATCATACTGGGTCTGATCGCGGGCTTCATCGGAAGCAAGATTGTGGACCGGCGAGGACAAGGTTTCTGGCTAAACATCGCCCTCGGGATCGCTGGTGCTGTCGTCGGTGGGTTCCTGTTTGATCTGTTCGGGGTATCGGGTGTTACGGGTCTGAATGTCTACAGCATGATTGTCGCAGTCGTCGGCTCCGTGGTGGTGCTATTGATCTACAACGCGCTGACCGTCCGTCGACCGGTATAATGCGTGCAGCGTTTGGGCGTAACCTGGACGCACGAGGGGAGAAAGGACGATTGCCAATGAAAGCGATTGTGATAGTCGGGCTCGTGTTCGCAGCGGTAACCGCAGCGGTAACCTCGGCCGAAGCCAAGGGATGCCTAACGGGCGCTTTGGCAGGAGGGGTCACCGGTCATTATCTCCATCACACCGTGACGGGTGCGATCGCCGGTTGTTACATGGGCCACAACATTGCCCATCAAAAGCATCAGCAATCGCAGCAGCCCCAGGTAGCGCCAGCCCGACAACAGGAACCCAGCGGGGGCGGCGGCCGCAATTACTGAGCGGCATCGACCTGCCGACCAACTTCAAGCTGCCCGCGCTGATAGCGCCGGGTCTCACCGCGTGACCAATCTTCTGCGCCGGGCACGGAATAACTCAGGCAGGCGGAGATCCTGGCGGCGAGTAAATTTGGGTCCGATTTCCGGGTGGTGCCGGCGCGGCGGCGCTCTTCGATGCGCGTCGCCATTCCGGCCACGGCGTCGCCCGGACACCCGACGTGCAAAGCGTTCAAGGCGCAGCGCCCTGCCGATCCGGAAGCCGAGGCCAAAGCTTCCATCGCCTCACTTGCGCGATTGATTGAAGTACCTCAGGTCGGGCGGCGCCTGATCCTTCTTGGCGGGCATCAGGAGCCCTTCCGCGCTGAGGAAATAGCCCTCCTTGCCGATCTGCACATGGGCCTGTCCCTCCTCGCATTCCAACTCCACCCAAGTCGGCCGCGGATTGGCGTTTCTGCGGTAGGTCTTGGCCACGGCCCAGGGATGCGTCAGGGCGTGATCGAATACGGTGATGTCGTTGTGGAGCAGATTCCGGTCGGCCTTGTCGAGGTAGAGTCGCTCCTTGATGACGCTCTCATTGTCGGCATGGAGCGGAATGCCGCTGTCGTCGTAGACCCGCGGACCTTTGAAGCCGCGGGTCTCGATCTCGAGCGCTTGATAGCGGCCATCCCGGTCCGCATCGGTCCATTTGCCCAACGAAAGACCGCCCTGGAAGGCCGGATCGACATTCTGCGGCCACTCGCGGCCGTCGGTGAAGACGCGCCGCACATAGGCATGGACGTCGCTGGTGAGAATGTAGGTGACCTCCGGCAGGATGACGATCTCCATGGGTGCCAGAACATTCATCATCATCGGCATGCCATGCGAGCGGCAGGAGGCCCCATTGGTGCCCGCTCCGCCCGCCGCTTGGTCCTTGAGGTTGGCCTCGTAGATCGCCTGGTATTCGGGTGTCAGCGGAGGGTTCTGGCCCAGCCCCCATGGCTTGCTCGGATCGAATGGCGGCTGCGGCTGGCCGACCACGCCCGACGGGGCCCTGGTCCATTGGCCTTTCCAGTCGGGATACTTCGCGTTTGCCTCTTCGAGCGCTCGGGCATGGCCCACCGCCATCAGAAGCACTGCCGCCACCACGATTGCGCTTCGGCAAAGCATTGTGTCCTCCTGGACTGTCGCAAAAGGGCCAAACCCGAGCAAACGGCGCGCCGATGGCCGAGCGGCCGGCACGATATGCGGTGCGCGCCAAGCGCAGCGAAGAATTCCTTTGAACCTAACCCGTCCCCGAGGCGGCAAATTCGATATCTGCCGCCCATTTGCTTGAGCGCCGTCGGCTGGCACCTTTGCGTTGTCGCATTTTCGGGCGGAAAACCGGATGCCGCTTTTCCTGCAAACGCTCTAAGCCAACGCGGTTCGGTGCGCCTTGAGGAACGAATGTATCTGGCGCACCGCCAACGGAATCCGCTCCTTCGGCTCTTTCCACGGGAAGATGCTCACCTCCGCCTTCGGTGCCAGCATCGCGCACTCCATGGCGACCGCGTAGGGATGCGGCGGGATATCGTCCGGCATGACCAGAACCGGCGTCTGGCAATTGCGCACGAAATCGCGGCTCACGGTGAAAACGAAATCGGGGTTGGCGCGGTACAAGTTGAACAGGAACTTCTCGACCTTCACCATGTCGAGATCGGGCCGGCGCTTGACCAAATCCGGACCCCAGCCGGCCAAGCTGCCGTCATAGAGCAGCGTGGGCATCTCGGGCCGGAACCCGACCGGCTGCGCCGGCACGGCGGCGACGATACGGCCCGGCGCCCGCTTCAGCAGGTTCCAGATGAACGGGCCGCCGATGCAGAAGCCCAGCACCATGAACTTGTCGATCCCCAGGTGATCCATGAGACCCAGATGGTCGTCGGTGAAGGAATCCCACGGCCGGTCGATCTCGAGCGGGCCGCTGGACTGGCCCGGATTGGCGTTGCGCAGGTCTGCGAAGATGCAACGGTACTCACCCTTGAATTCCTCGATCGGGTTGAAGGGGTGGGTGGCGAGGCCCGCCATCACCGAGTTCAGCCCGCCGCCCGGAATGATCAGCAACGGAAAGCCGGAGCCGGCTTCGTCATAGCGGATACGCACCGGGCCGCGTTCGTAGAACTTGCCGCCTCCGGTCTGTCCCGCCTGCTGGGCGAACACCTGCGGGGCTGCCGCCATCGCGGTCGCGGCCACGCCGCTGGCGAGCACCTTGCGTCTGATCGGATCCATCATCGGTTTCCTCCCTTCATTGTCGCTACGGACGATTGTCGTTGCGGGTGCGTCCCACCTCGAGCGCGGCGGACCGGCCGAATCCGCGGATGGGCTTTGCGACTTCAATCCACAGCACAACCTTTTATCACGGGTAGGCCCGGCATTGAAGGAGCGCGCGGCGGGCCGGGGTACGAAGCGAGCCGTGGTTCCCTTGGCGCGGCCGGCGTCATATCCTGATCCGAACGGCAAACGCCGGACGCGTTCAGCCGGCGGTCGCGGCGCGATGCCGGCCGGCGGGTCGCGGGGCTATGCAACAAGGAGCATTCAGATGAGCGTTCGAAACCGTAACCCGTTCGGACTTGCACTCGGCTTCCTGCTTCTCCTGTCGTTTGCATTCGCCGGCAACGGTCCGTCAGCCGCGCAGGACCTCGGCCTCGCGGCCAAGAAGCCCGTCGTGGCCGCGGCCTGCAAGCTGTGCCCATGGGGCGCGATCGCCGACGTGCTGAAGGAAGCACTGAAGCCGCAGGGCTACGACCTGCAAATCTGCTACACCTGCTCGCGCGGCAATAATCCGCGCTACGTGGCCGGCACCATGGAGCCGCCGCAGACCGATCCGGAAGGCTCGCCGCCGCCCCCCAAGCATCCGATTGAATTCGGCATCACCTCGGGATCGAGCGTGCAATGGATGTACGAAGGCTCGCACGACTATGCCCGGGACGGGGGTCACAAGGAGCTTCGGCTGATCGCCCGCGTCGACGTCGCCAACTACGCGGTGATGATGGTGAAGGCTTCGACCGGCATCACCGACTTGCGCCAGATCAGGGAAAAGCATCTGCCGGTGCGCATCATCACCACCGAGAGCTCCGGCAACATGCCGATCCTGAAATATTACGGCATCACCAGGAAGGAGCTGGAATCCTGGGGCGGCTCCTACGTGCGCTTCGTCGGCACGCTGCCGGAAGACCCCGATGCCTTCGACGTCGTCATCATGAACAACCTCTATCTGGGTGGCGCCCCGGAGATGCGGCCGTATTACCTGATCACCGCGAAATACGACATGCGGTTCCTGCCGATGCCGCAGGATCTGCGCGAGAGCATGGCAAAAGACGTGGGCGGAGAGCTCGTCAATATCCCGACCGCGCTGTTCCGCGGCGTGGACGCGCCGGTCCCGAGCGTCGGTACGTCGTCGCGCGCGGTCTATGCGAAAGCCGACCTCCCGGCCGATTTCGCCTACACGGTCGCGAAATCGCTCGACCAGCATCGCGATCTGTTCCGGTGGACGCACGTGCCGTTCACCTATGACTCGCGGTTGGTGACCCAACTGCCGCCGGTGCCGCTGCATGCCGGCGCCGAGCGGTACTATCGGGAGGCGGGCTATCTCAAACAGTGAGACCGGCCACCCGGTCGGATCGAGGCGAAGCCAAGCAAGCGCGGCGCTGCGGAGCGGAGCGCGCTTTGCTGGGGGCAGAAAAAAGGGAGGTAGGGCGTTTCACTCCCTCGCCCCGCTTGCCACTAGGGTGTTTACGCCCTGATGGCACGCGGGGCGAGGAGCGCAACGGCGCAAGGCGACCCGGTACCGCGACGCCCCGATGTGCTATGCTTGAACCCTCGTGGTGTTTTCCTGGGAGGCATGAACATGCGACAGCGGAAGCTCCTATTCTTGGCGACATTGGCGGCGGCGGTTGCGACATCCGCCATGGGACAAACGGTACCGCCGGCGGCCGACACGCACGGTGCCGCCCCGATCCCGAATTTCTCCGGCATATGGTGGCATCCTTCGCTCCCGGGCTTCGAGCCGCTGGCATCGGGGCCCCGCCCGGTGACCAACCGGTCGCGCAGCAACGGGGTGAGCAACTACGACCAACTGGTCGGCGACTACACCAACCCGATCCTCAAGCCCGAGACCGCGGCGATCGTCAAAAGCTTCGGCGAGCTGTCGTTGCGGGGCGTGACCTATCCGAGCCCCGCCAATCAATGCTGGCCGGAGCCGGTGCCGTTCATCTACAAGAATTTCGGCATCGTGATTTTCCAGGAAGGCGACCGGCTGACGATCATCCACGACCAGGATCACGAGGTCCGCCACATACGCATGAACCAGCCGCACCCCGCGCAGGTGAAACCGTCATGGTACGGGGATTCGGTCGGCCACTACGAAGGCGACACGCTGGTGATCGACACCGTGGGCACCCGGACCGACCGGCCGTTCCCGATGATCGACCTGTACGGCACGCCCTACAGCGGGAAGCTGCACGTGGTCGAGCGCTATCGGCTGATCGACTACGAGGACGCGAAGGAAGGGCTCGACCGGGACGCCAAGGAGAACCGGCGCGCCGGCGTGGGCATCGACCGCAGCTACCGGGGCAAGCACCTGCAGCTTCTTTTTACGGTCGATGATCCGGAGGTCTTCACCACGCCCTGGAGCGCCACCATAACGTATGGGCGCGGCTCCGACGAATGGCCGGAAACCGTCTGCGCCGAGAACATCCACGAGTATTACAACAACAAGGACTCCGACGTTCCGCGTGCGGACAAGCCGGATTTCTGAGCGGGCAGCGGTGCGCAACCGAGGAAGTATTTCCACCGATTAAGCACCAACTCCCTCTTCCTGAGGAGGCCGGCTCTCGCCGGCCGTCTCGAAGGATGCAGCCAGTCAGCCTCGCGCAGGTGACCATGGTTCGTCCTTCGAGAGCCTCAGGACGGGCGGGCGCTGCCCGCCCTCCTCACCATGAGGCTGGAGGAATCCAATCTCTGGCCGAGCGGCGCCCGGCATCTGCGATGTTAACAAACTTTAAGGTGCATGCCTGTTGGAATTTCGGCGACCGGCATCTACCATCATTCTGATCACTCCCTTTCAATCGAGAAGGATCATCGAACGATGACGCAAATGAGCTCGACTTTCGGCACAGCGCCGGCCGCACGGCCGTCGGCGAGCTCCTATAGTTCCGTCGCCATCACCCTACACTGGATCATGGCGGCGCTGATCCTGTATGCGGGAATTCATGGGCTCCTGCTCGACGGCTGGGCGAAGGAGACCAAGCTGTTCTGGATCAACATCCACGCGCTGGTCGGGCTCACGATTCTCGCCCTGTTGCTCGCCCGGATATGGTGGCGCCGGACCCATGCGCCGCCTGAATTGCCGGCCGAGGTGAGCGAGCTTTCCCGCCGGGCATCGCATCCGGCGCATCTTTTGATCTATGGTTTGATGCTCGTGACCCCGATCGTCGGCATCGTCGCCTTCGTATGGCACGGCCGGGTCTTCAATTTCGGATTATTCACGGTCGATCTCGGCGTGAAGGTGAACAGCCCCGTCTACCATCAGGCCGAGGACATCCATCTTTGGCTGACCTACGGGCTGTTTGCGCTCATCGCCGGACACGCGGTCGCCGCGCTGTGGCATCATTTCGTCAGTCGCGACACGGTCCTGGTGCGAATGCTGCCGGTGCTGTCGCCGCCGCAGAAGCTTGCACCATAGAGCGCTATCCGATCAGATTGAATCGGATAGCGCTCCAATCTTTTGCGCATAATCTTATCCGAAAAGTCTGCAACTTTTCGGGATCATGCTCTGGTCTTACGCCCAGCTCAGGTTCTGCTTACCGAACGGGAGCGAGCGGATGCGCTTGCCGGTGATCTTGAAGATCGCCTGCGCCATGGCGGGCGCGATCTGCGAGATCGCCTCGTCGCCGACGCCGAGGATCCATTTGTTGTCGGTCTTTAGGAACCGGATGTTGACCTCCGGCGGATAATCCGCCATCCGGGCCACCTGATAGACGTCGAAATTGCCCTCGACGGTGCGGCCATCCCGGATGGTGATCTCCTGCCACATCGCGTCGCTCAGCGCCCAGGCGATCTGGCCTTCGATCTGCTTGCGCACCGCCAGCGGGTTGACGAACGAGAAGCCCTCGTCGAACACCACGTCGACGCGCTCGAGCCGCAACAGCCCGCCCCGCGTTATCGACACCGTGACCACGTGGGCGCAGATTGCGACGGCGGCCTTGCCGGTGTGCCGGTGGTCGTCGATGCCGATGCCCCGCGCCCAGCCCGGCGGCAGCGGCTTGCCCCAGTCCGACATCTGCGCCACCAGATCGAGTGCCTTGAGCCAGTCCTCGCGGTTGGTGAAGTCCTTGTTCCGCGCGATCAGCTCGCGCCGATACTGGTACGGGTCCCGGCCGGCCGCATGCGCCAGCTCGTCGATGAAGCTCTCCAGATAGAAGACATTGGCGGCGCTGCCGCTCGAACGCCGGAAGCCGATCGGGACGTGGCTGTTCTTGGCGTGGACGTCGAAGAAGTAGGTGGGAACGAAATACGGAAGCTCGTCCAGGCCGCGCACCGTGCCTTCGTACACCCGGTTTTTGTAGGTGCCGGCCCTGATCGGGTTGCGGTCATACTGATCGGCGATGTTGTGCAGGCTGATGGCCAGCGGCCAGCCCTCGGCATCGAGCGCCGCCTCGAACTGGGCGATGCCCATCGGGCGATATTTCTCGCCGAGCCGCATGTCCTCCTCGCGGGTCCAGAGCATCTTGACCGGCCGGCCGCTCAGCGTTTTGGCGATGGCCACGGCCTGGCGAATCTGTTCGGAGCCGCCGCCACCCCCGTACCCGCCACCCAGGAAGGTGGTGTGGACGAACACCTTGTCGGGCGTAACGCCGGCTTCATCGGCCGCCCGCAACAGCCCGAACTGGGGCGATTGATCGCCGGTCCACACGTCGACCCGGTCGGGCGTCACCATCGCGGTGGCGTTGCCGGGCTCCATGCGGGCGTGGGCGAGAAACGGCGTCGTATAGGTGGCCGCCACCACCTTGGCGGCCTTCGCCTTGGCATCCGCGTAGCTGCCGCCCTCCTCCAGCACGATGGTGCCGGGCTGCTGCAAGGTCTCGAGGTCGGCCCGGAACAGATCCTCGCTGGTGCGCCTGGCATCGGGTCCGAAATCCCATTCGATCGGCATGAGGTCGAGCGCGGTCTTGGCCCGCCACCAGGTGTCGGCGACCACCGCCACGGCGGCGTAGCGATACTCGCGGCCGCTGGTTCCGAGATCCCGGTCGGTCCTGGGGCCCTTGCCTTCGATCACCACCGCCGAGTGGATGCCGCGACGATCCTTGATGGCGTTGAAGTCGTAGCTCTTGAGCTTGCCGCCGAACACCGGGCACGCCTTGACGGCCGCATAGAGCATGCCAGGCAGGTCGACATCGATGCCGTAGACCGCCTTGCCGGTGACCTTGAGCGGCACATCCCGGTTCTTCTGCTCGGTGCCGATCAGCCAGAACTGATCCGGGCCCTTGATCTTGATCTTGGAAGGGTCCGGCAGCTTGAGCTGCGCCGCTTTGGCGGCGAGCGCCCCATAGGTGGCGCGCCGGCCGCTCGCCGCGTGGGTGATCACGCTGTCCTTCGCGGTCAGCTCCGCGGCCGGCACCTGCCACATTTGCGCCGCGGCGAGCAGCAAGCGCTCGCGCGCTTCCGCGCCGGCCATCTGCAGATAGTAGCGGCTTTCGCGCACCGATCCGTTCGAGTTGGTGTCCATCCGGCGGTACACGCCGGGGAAGTTCTTCGGCGAGGCCGCTTCGCCGCCGCCGTCGCGGATGGTCGGATCACTGTTGCCCGGCACGTGCATGGTCCATTCCGGAGCCATCTCGACCGCATTGCGTTGAGGCGAGGCATATTCGGCCTTCACCTTGCTCCAGTCGCACTGCAGCTCGTCCGCCACCATCATCGGGCAGGAGGTGAAGACGCCGGTGCCCTGCTCGGTCTGCGCGACCCGGATCGTCACCGTGTCGTCGGGCGCGATGGTCAGCCACGCGTTGATCTCGGGCACCGTGGCGTCGTGGTACCAGGGCTGGCCCTGGATCGCGGCGGCTTGCGCGCTGGTCGCGGGCAGATGGAAGCCCAGCACCATGGCGCCGCCGACCGCGGCCGTGGAGGCCAGGAAATCGCGGCGGCTGATCTCGACTTGTTCGCCCTTCGGGGTCGTCGCAACATTCGCGGTCATGTCGGCTCCTCCCCGCTCAGGCCTGCAGCTCGGCCGCGCGATGAATGGCGGCCCGGATGCGCGGATAGGTGCCGCAGCGACAGATATTGCTCATCTCGCGGTTGATCTCTGCGTCGGTCGGCTTGGGCTTGTCCTTGAGCAGCGCCACCGCCGCCATGATCTGTCCCGACTGACAGTAGCCGCACTGGGGCACGTCGAGCTCGATCCACGCCAGCTGGACCGGATGGGTACCCTCGGCCGACAGCCCCTCGATGGTGGTGACGGTCTTGCCGGCCACCGCCGACGCCGGGACGCTGCAGGAGCGCATCGCCTGGCCGTCGATCAGGACCGTGCAGGCGCCGCACTGGGCGATGCCGCAGCCGAACTTGGTGCCGGTGAGCTTGAGCGAATCGCGCAGCACCCACAGCAACGGGGTCTCGGGCTCCACATCCGCCGTGTAGGCGATGCCGTTGACCATCAGCGAGAGCGACATGCCGCTTCCTCCCAAGTTTGCGAATGACTGCCAGTTGAAGCCCGGCTACGCAGAGCTTACGCGACAGCAAGTAATTTTTTGTGAGGCGGTCCCCGCTTCTTTGCACAGGACAGACATGAAGTTAGGACCTCCGGCCGGAGCTCGTCAAGTCCGCGCGACTGGAAGAAAACCACGCACGCAGCCGGCGTGTGCCTTGCGGTGAGGCCGGTCGGACCTCCGGATGCCGGAGATCGGCGGGAGCCGGGATGAGGCCGATCAGGAAGGTCGCGATCGCGACCAAGAGCATCGGCATGCCCGCCGCAAGGAACGTCGGGAAGGCCTCCCAGCGTCCGGCCAGCGCCGCTCCGCCCAGCAACGGGCCGACCATTCCGCCGACCCGGCCAGCGCCCACCGCCCAGCCAACACCGGTCGCGCGCATGCGCGTTGGATAGGTCATGGAGCTGAGCGCGTGCAGCCCGCCCTGCCCGGCGATCACGCCGGCACCGACGAAGAAGGTGACGACGTAAAGCCACGGCGATTGCAGATCGATCAGCCCAAGCGACGCCACCGCGGCCGCGGCCGCGATGCCGGTGAGCGTGATCACCCTGGGGGCGCCGTAGAGGTCGATCAAACGCCCATAGATCAACATCGCGGCAATGCCGCTGATGGAATAGAACGACGTGATCCCGGCCGCGCGCTCCAACGACAGAGCGCCGAAATTCCGCAGGAACGTGGGCAGGAACGCGCCCAGCACCGTGATCACCAGAATGTTCATGAAATAGGCAAGCCATATCAGCACCGTGATCGTGGCGCGTCCGTCGCGGAACAGCCCAGCCACCGGGGTGCCGTTGGCGGCCGGCTCGTCGAGCACGAAGCGCTCGGAGCCGGTGAGCGCAAGCGCCGGATCGATGCGCCGCAGCAGGCCGGGAATGCGCGGATCGCGCTCGTTCCGGAGCACGCAGAAGCGGATCAATTCCGGCAGGGCGAAATAGAGAATGACGGCGAAACCCAATGGAACCAGGCCGCCGACCCAGAACGCGCTCTGCCAGCCATATTTGCCGACCAGAAAGGCGGCGACCGCGCCGCCCGAGGCGGCGCCTGCCGTGTAGCCGATGAACATCCAGTTCACCATGGTGGCGCGTAGCCGCTCGGGCGCGTATTCAACCGTGATCGCGATAGCGTTGGGAATGAGGCTGCCGTAGAACAGGCCGGCTGCGAAGCGCAACGCTACGAGCTCGTTCACCGATCTCGCCTGCGTGGTCGCCAATGTGAGGGCACCGAACAGGACCGTGGAGGCGAGCAACAGGCGGCGGCGCCCGTAGCGGTCGGCGAGCGGGCTCACCACCCAGGTGCCCAGCGCAAGGCCGACGCTTTGCACCACGAACACCGACGTGATCGCGGCCGGCGGCACCCCGAAGCTCTGGGCGACCGGCTGCAGCAAGAAGCCCATGACGAACACGTCATAGCCGTCGACCGTCATGATCGCCGCACACAACAACATGACCAGCAATTGCACGGCGCTGATGCGCTGATTGTCGATGAACGCCCCGACGTCGAAAATCTTGTCCTGCATCGCCTTCCTCCCACGCGTTTGATCGACGACTTGCAGATTTGCACGATCAGCGCGCCACGATCAGCGCGTCGACCGCCATGGCTCCTTCGTGCTCCGGATAAACGACAAGCGGATTGACATCGATCTCGGCGATCTCCGGATGCGCGGCGGCGAGCCGGCCGAGCCGCGAGGCAATTTCCGCCACCGCGCCGAGATCGAGCGCGGGGGTACCGCGAAACCCTGTCAGCAGCAAAGCGGCCTTGAGCTTGTGCAGCTCGACCACGATCGCGGCAGGGTCCAGGTCCGCCGGTAATACCCGCACGTCGCGCAACACCTCGGCCCACACGCCGCCCAGGCCGACGACCAGAACCGGGCCCCAATCGGGATCGCCGCGCACCCCTACGATGAGCTCGACGCCGGGGCGCGCCATCCCCTCGACGAGGACGCCATCGAGTTGCAGCTCCGAGCGCGCCGCGGCGATCGCGGCATGGAGCTGGTCCCAGCCTCGCGCGAGGGCCGCGTCGTCGGCGAGGGCGAGAACGACACCGCCGACACCGCTCTTGTGGGCGAGCGCCGAGCTCTGGGCTTTCAGCACAACCGGATAGCCGATGCGCGCGGCCGCCCGCCAGGCGCCCGGCAGGTCGCTCACGAGCTCTGCGCGCGGAACCGGAATACCGGCCTCGGCCAACAATCCCTTGGCGATGTATTCCGGGATCACGCCAGCCGGTAGCCGCTTGGCGGCGCGCTCGATCGCGGGGCGAGCGGATGATCCGGGGGGTGGCGCCTGCAGCCCGGCGAGCCGCGCCAGCGCGCGCAACGCCCGCTCGGGCGAGCGGAAGAACGGTACGCCCAGGCCGCGCAGCTTGGCGATGATCCCAGGCAGAACCTCGCAATCCTCGCCCAGCATGGCGAACACCACGGGCTTGCGCGGCCCGGATTCTTCCAGCGCCGCGATGATCGGCGCCATCTTGCGCTGGCTGTGGGTGGGGCTGCTCAGCACCACGGCGAGCACCAGGCTGCCATAGCGCTCATCGTCGAGGAGCGGCACTATCGCCTTCCGATAGAGATCCGGATCGACCAGCGACTGGGCGGTGACGTCGAGCGGATTGGTCGGCAGGATGAGGCCGGGCGCGAGCGCGGCCAGCGCGAATTTGGTAGCGGCCGACGGATCCGGCAATTCAAGGTCGGAGCGCTCGCAGAAATCGAGGACCAGCGCCTTGAAGGCGCCCGAGTCCGAAATCACCGCCGCGCCGCCGTGCGGCAGCGACCGCCAGCGGATCATGAGCTCGCCGAGATCGATCAGCTCCTCCAGCGACTCGACCACCGCGACGCCCGCATGTGCCACCAAGGTGCGCATGACCTCGTGGTCGCCGCACATGGCGCCGGTATGGGTCTCGGCCGAGACACGCGCCGCGGCGCTGCGACCCGGATGCAGCAGAACGATCCGCTTGCCGGCGCTACGGGCGCGACGCGCCAGCGCGAGGAAGCGTTGCGGATGACGGAACTGCTCAACCATCATCAGGAGCACATGGGTGGATTCGTCGTCGATCAGATGCCCGAGGAAATCCTCGACCCCGTTGAGCGCCTCGTTGCCGGTGGAGATCGAGAACGAGATCGCGATATCGCGCGCATGCAGCGCGGCGCGCAGCACGGTCGCCATGGCGCCGCTTTGCGACACGATACCGATGCTTCGGCGTCCGGCCGGCGGCTCCGGCGCGCAGGCGCTGAAAGTCAGCGGAATGCCGTCCACATAGTTGATGTGCCCGAGGCAGTTCGGCCCCGCGATCGCCATGCCGTGATCGTGAGCAATGCACGCGAGCTGCGCCTGCAGCGCGCCGCCGTCGGGACCGGCTTCGGCAAATCCCGCCGCGTAGATGATGACTCCCCCGACGCCGCGCTTGGCGCAGCCGGCGACGGCATCGAGAACGCCGGCGCGCGGAATGGCGAGCGCAGCGCAATCCACGCCGGCCGGCAAAGCCGACGTGGAATTCACGCACGGCCGCCCGCTGATCTCCGCGCGGCCGGCATTCACCAGATGGATATCCCCGCGGAACCCGAAGCGCTCCAGATTGGCGAGCAGGCCCGCCCCGAGCGAGCCGGGCGACGGCGAAGCTCCGACGATGGCGATCGAACGCGGCCGCAGCATGCGCTCGATCGCCGATCGCGCCGACCCTCCGGGACCAGGCGCCGGGTCAACCATCGCGCTTGTATCCGCCGAGTCCAGGCCGGAAGCTCTTGTCATCCAGGAATTGCTTGAGCCCCTTGTGGCGGCCGTTCTCGGTGTCGAGGAAGCGGGCCTGGGCGCTCTTCGCCATCAGGTATTCGTCCGACTTTTCCCAGGACATGAACTGCACGTGGCGCACCGCCGCCTTGGCGGCCCGCAGCACGGTCGGGTTCTTGCCGAGCAACTCCTTGGCCAGCGCGGTGGTGCGCGCGCGCAGCTGCGCACGCGGACAGGCCTGGTTGACCAGGCCCATCTCGGCGGCCTTGCGGCCGTCAAAAGTGCGGCCGGTCATTATGTAATACATGGCGTCGCGAAGATTGAGGGTCGCGACCGCCGCGCGGGTGACGTTGCCGCCCGGAATGATGCCCCAATTGATCTCCGAGAGGCCGAATTGCGCATCCTCGGCCGCGATCGCGAGGTCGCAGGCGACCAGCGGCGTGAAGGCGCCGCCGAAGCACCAGCCGTTGACCATGGCGATGGTAGGCTTCGAATAGTTCATGAGCATGCGCCATTGCCACTGCCAGGCCGAGCGGCGGGCGCGCATCTGCTGCGCATAGGGCAGCTTGTCGACATCGCGGAAATACTCCTTGAGGTCCATCCCGGCGGAGAAGGAATCGCCCGCACCGGTGAGCACGAGAACGCCGGCATCGTCCGCAAGCTCGACCGCGTCGAGCACAGCCACCATCTCGTCGTTGAGCGCCGGGCTCATGGCATTGCGCTTTTCCGGGCGGTTCAACGTCACCCAGGCGATCCCATCCTCGATCTCGAGCAGCACGTTCCTCCAATCGCCGATGGTCGTCGGGCGCGCTCGCCTGGACGGCTTTCGATTTGCCATGTTGTCCCCTTCTCGTGCCGGCTGGCCCGTGCAGCCGGTCGCCGTTGTCGGTCATCAAGCCTAGCCAATATCAGCCCGGCTGATCAAGAGTTCATCAGCCTGGCTGATGTTCATCAGCGTGGCTGATAAAGCGACGCCGTGAGCAGCGCCCCCGCCGGCGTCCGATGTGCGCATGGCGGCTTGCTGCGGCCCTCCTTCCGAGCAGCGCCAAGCATGAACGTGAATGCGGGCCATTCGCCGACACACTTTTGGACTACTGATTGTCGGTGATGAACTTCATCAAGTGCCGGCGAAATTGCGCCAGCTGCCCGCCGCTGAAATTCCTGAACAAATTCGCCTCGAGCGCACCAACCGCCTGCTCGCAGACGGCGAGAACCCGGCGGCCCGCCGGCGTCAGGCTGACGTGGAGGCTGCGGCGGTCGCCGTTCATGCTCCTGCGCGACACCAAGCCCTTGCGCTTCAGCGTCGCGATCAGCTTGAACATGGTCTGCGGCGTGACCGAAAACCGGCGCGAGAGCTGCGCCGAGGAGAGCGGCTCGCGATGTCCGAGCATGCTCAAGACCATATATTGCGCGGTGGTGAGACGAAGGCCGTTCACCGCCTGCTCGAGCCGCAGATAGGACGCGAACTGCACGCGTCGGATGAGATAAAGCGTGCGTGCGGTGCTGGATGGCTTTCTTCCGCCACCTTCGTCAGTGGATCGGCGGGCGCCGGCCCTGGGCTCGATGCTGGTGCTGGTCATGATCCGTCACGGTCATTGGCGACGCGTCTTGGAGGCAATCCTATCGCGCAGGTGCTCCAAAAGCAGCAGGCGTCTTAAACCCTGCCGCGTCCTTCAGACCCGCGCTTGGCGCTGCTTGAATGGACGTGTAATCTCGTTTGGTCGCTCGACCGACCAATTCTGAATCCTGTAACGATGCCGGGGAGGAAATGTGCCATGAGGATATTGGTTTCCATTGCGGTTTTCGGATTGCTGATACTGCCGGCACAGGCGCAGACTTTGCCGGAATGGGCCTATCCGGTTAATCCGCCGCCGAAGCCGGTCGACGAGAAAGTGCAAAAACATCTGGCGGGCAGCACCAAGGCCTACACCCAGGCCCAGATCGACGACGGCTTCAACCCGCCGGACTGGTATCCGCAGGACCATCCGCCGATGCCGGAGGTGGTGGCTCGCGGCCGCCAGGCCGACAACGCGCGGGCCTGCGCGCTGTGTCATCTCACCAGCGGCGGCGGGCATCCGGAATCCGCGCTCATCGCCGGGCTTCCGGCCGGCTACATCATGCGCCAGATGACCGAGTTCAAGAGCGGTGCCCGCAAGGGCGCGCGCGCCGTGGCCATGCTGCCGATCGCCAAGGGCCTCAACGAAGAGGACTTCAAGGCGGCGGCCGAATATTTCGCCGCCCTCAAGCAACCGGTCTGGTACAAGGTGGTCGAGACCGACACCGTGCCGAAGTCCTATCTGGGCAATGGCGCCATGCGGTTTCCGGTGGAGCACGGCGGCACCGAGCCGATCGGCAACCGGATCATCGAGCTGCCGCAGGACGACGAGAGCGCCGAGAGCCGCGACCCGCGCGTGGGCTTTGTTGCGCATGTGCCGCCCGGCAGCATCAAGAAGGGCGAGGCCATCGTCAGCACCGGGGCCGGCGGCAAGACGCTGCCATGCGCGATCTGCCACGGCCCCGACCTCAAGGGCCTGGGCGACGTTCCGCCGATCATCGGGCGCTCGCCGATGTACATCTACCGCCAGCTCAACGACATCAAGATCGGCACCCGCAATGGCGCAATGGTGCCGCTGATGAAAGGCGTGGTCGAGAAACTGACCGACGACGACATGATCTCGATCGCCGCCTATCTGGTGTCGAAGACGCCCTGATGGCAGCGCGGCATCCGATCCTGCCTGGAGCGGATTCCAATGAAGGTGTCATCCCCGCGAAGGCGGGGATCGAGTAACCCCGGCGATGCTGCGGGGGCACTGGGTCCCGCCTCCGCGGGGACGACAAGCTTTGATTCCATGCAAAGGAAACCCGCTGTAGCTTATCCGGTGCTGAGGATTATTTGATCGGCCAGGGCAAGCATTCCGCCAGCCCCCGCCCCAGGATCCATTCCTGGTCATCTTTCGAATATCCCATCTCCTCGGTGAACAGCGTCACTGCCTGCCGGTAGGTACAGGTGGAGCGGCTCAGCATCACCGACAGATCGGTGCCCCAGAACGACCGGCGCGGCGAGAACGCGTCGATCAGCCGGCGCACCTCGGGCTGGATGTTCTTATAGGGATATTCGGCCGACGAGCATTCCGAGATCAGGGTCAGCTTGACGTGCACGTTCGGGTATTTGGCGAGCGCGATGGTCTTGTCGAGCCGCAGCGTGCCGTCCTTCATGCCGCGCAACCGGCCCATGTGGTCGATGATGATGCGCAGCCGTGGATGACGCGCCGCCACCTGGCCGACCTCCGGCAGCACCGTCGGAGCATTCATCATGACCGGGATACCCAGCCGCTCCGCTGCCGGCCAGAACCAATCCGCCACCCCGTTCTTGATCCAGTCCTGGTCCCAGGCGTGATGGAACGTCAGGCGCACGCCGAGCATTCCGGGCTGATCCTTCCAGGTCTCGATCATCTGGCGGCCTTCCGGCTTGTCGATGGGGATGCGTCCCATCACGGCGAACCGGTCCGGATATTTCGCGGCGGCCTCGAGCGAGAATTCCGAGCTGTCGCCTTCCCAGGAGGGCGGGATCAGGATGGCGCGCTGGACGCCGGCTTCCTGCATCCGCTGGCGCAGATCCTCATAGCCGATCGGCTCCGGCAGATGCGCCGTGCGGCCGGGCATCCACGGCCGTTCGGCCGTCGGCGCGCGCCAGATGTGCAGACCTGCGTCGATAATCATCATTTCCGATCTCTCCTCGGGTTCCCACGTTTTCATGCCGTGACGATTCGCTCAGCTGTCGCTCCCGTGCCGAAGCGTTCGGCACAGGACAATCGCTGCTCATCTATCAGATAAACACCCTATTTCTGCGGCTGATTGAAATAGCGCAAATCAGGCGGCCGCTGGCCCTTCTTGGCAGGCATGATCCTGCCATCGGCGCTGAGAAAGTAGGCCTCCCCCTCGATCCTGATGTGATTGTTGTTCTCCATGCAATTGTCCTCGACCCACCACGGGTGCGGATTGGGGCTGCGGCGATAATGCTTGATCACCGTCCAGGGATGCGTCAGGGCGTGGTCGAAGACCGTGACCTCGTTGCTGATGATGTCCGGAACGAAGCGGTCGAACGTATAGTGCTCCTTCACGACGGTCTGGTTGTCCGCGTGCAAGGGTAGTCCGCTGGCGTCGAAGGAGCGGGGACCTTTCAGGTTACGCGTCTCCACATCGAGCACATCGTAGCGGCCGTCCCCGCGCGAATCGGTCCAATGGCCGATGGAAATCCCCAGGAAGGACGGCTCCACGTCGGTCGGAAACTGGCGGCCGTCGGTGAAGATGCGGCGGCTGTCGAGAACGTGGAAGACCAAAATGTGGGTGGTTTCCGGCGTGACGACGAATTCCATCTCGCCATATCCGTTGGTCACACGCGGCATCCCGGGCGACAGGCACCACGTGGTCGGGTCGGTGCCTTGGCCGCCTTCCGCCATGTCCTTGAGGTTTGCCTCGAAGATTGCTTGATATTCCGGCGTGAGCGGCGCTTGCTGTCCGAGCGCCCGCGGCCTGTCCGGGACAAATTTCACCGAGCCGCCGATCGCGGTCCACTGCCCTCGCAAGTCGGGATATTTGGTCACATCCTGAGCGCCGGCGCCGGTAAGGTTCATCAGCAGCGCAAACGAGAACGCCACGACACTTGAGCCAACATAACGCATTGTCTTCTCCCTGTGATCACGGCCGAAGGGCGCGCGGCAACCGCAGCCAGTTTGCGCCGAGATGTGACGAATGACCGTTGAGGAACCCGTGCCCGCCGACGGCAAACCAGCTGCCCTACTCGCCTGGCGGTGATGTCGGCACGTCCCGCTGGCAGCTCGCCTCGGAATCTACACTATGTTTTTGCGCAGCGGGAAGGCTCTTCGCGTGACGAATTTCGCGACCTTGTGCGCGACGGCGTTGATGCGATAAGTGCCGCGGCATGGCGATGGCAGGAGGACGGCTTGGATCTCGAAGCCTCGAAACGCAAGGTGGCGGCGCTCACGGCGCCGCGCAATGTGGTGCTGGTCGGCGCCAGCGACCGCCCCGGCAGCTGGGCGGCGCGGGTATGGCGCAATCTCAACCGCTACCAGTTTCCGGGCCCGATCCATCTCATCAATCCGCGCCGGGACCAGATCTGGGAGAAGCCCTGCTATGCGGATTTCAAGTCGCTGCCGGAGCCGCCCGACCATCTGGTGGTGCTGGTGCCGGCGGCCGGAGTCGCGGAGACGTTGCGCAGCGGCGCGGCGGCGGGCGCGCGCAGCGCCACGGTGTTCTCGGCCGGGTTCGGCGAAGCCTTCGACAGTGACGCTGCGGTGCTCGGCCGCGAGCTCAAGGCGGTGATCGCGGAAACCGGTCTCGGCGTATCGGGCCCCAACTGCATGGGCAATGTCTGCGCCAAGAGCCGGCTGGTGACGCTCACCGAAGACCGGCCGCTGGCGGTACGCCCCGGCCCGGTCGCGCTGGTCGGCCAGAGCGGCGGCATGATGATCTTCATCAACGCGGCGCTGGAGGAGCGCGGCATCTGGGCCGAGTACCTGATCACCAGCGGCAACGAAGCCGGCCTGTCGGTACCGGACTACGTGGCGTTCTTTGCCGGCGAGCCCGAGCTCAAGGTCATCATCGTCTATGTGGAGGCGATGGCGGACCCTGCGAGGTTCGCGGCCGCCTGCCGGTTGGCGCGCGCGGCCGGCAAGGAGATCGTGGCGGTCAAGCTCGGCCAATCGGAGGCCGGGCGCAGTGCCGCGATGGCGCATACCGGATCGCTCGCCGGCAGCGTCGCGGTGTTCGATGCGCTCGCCGGCGAGCTCGGCGTGATCCGGGCCGAGACGCTCGACGATGCGGTCGAGGTAACAGAGCTCATCGCGCATACGGGCGCGCCGGCCGGGCGGCGCCTGGGCGCCATCACGCTCTCGGGCGCGTTCCGGGGGCTCATCCTGGATGCGGCCGAGAAAAACGCCCTGGTGCTGCCGGCGCTGGCGCCGCCAACCACCGACCGGCTCAATTCCGTGCTCGGGGTCGGATCATTGGTGAGCAATCCGATCGACGGCGGCTTCGGGGTGCTCACCAGCGCCGAGAACTACCTCGCCTCGATCGAGGCCATGCAGGCCGATCCGGGTCTCGACCTGCTGCTGCTGCAGGAAGCGCTGCCGCGCGAGGCCGGCTCCGCCCGCGCCGAGAATTATATCGCGATGGTCGAGGCCTATGTGGCGGCTGGCGCCGCAGCGGCGGCGGGCGCGGCGGCGGCCGGCGCCAACAAGCCGATCGCTTTCGTCACCCCGGTGTCGCACGGGCAGACCGAGCACAGCCGCGCCTTGCGGGCGCGCGCACCGCATGTGTCGTTCCTGCAGGAGGCCAACAAGGCGCTGCGCGCCATCGCGGCGGTCGCCCGCGCGCGCGAATGCGAGCAGCTGGCCGGCACCGCCGACACCACGGGCCGAACGCCTTCGGTCGCACAAGCCAAGGCGATCGAGCAGGCGGTAGGCATCGCGGGACGCGCCACCGCCGATGTGAGCGCTCTCGACGAGGTGGAATCCAAGAAGCTGGTGGCGGCCTACGGAATCCCTGCGCCGACTGAAGCCCTGGTGACGTCGTTGGCGGAAGCGCTGAGCGCCGCCGATCGCATCGGCTATCCGGTGGTGCTCAAGGCGGTGGCGGCCACGCTCACGCATAAATCGGACGCCGGCGCGGTCGCGCTCAACCTCATGAACCGCGCCGGGGTGGCGGCCGCTTACGAGTTGATGGCGGACCGGCTGCGCCAGCAGCCGCTCGCCGGCATGCTGGTGTGCCGGCAGATTCGCGGCGGGCTCGAGCTGGTGCTCGGGCTCCATCGCGATCCGGAGATGGGCCTGGTGGTGATGGCGGGCAGCGGCGGGGTGCTGCTCGAGCTGGTGCGGGACGTGGCGTTCTGCGTGCCGCCGGTCAGCCCCGAAAAGGCCCGCGACGTGTTGGCCCGCACCCGCGCAGGCGCGCTGATGGACGGCTATCGCGGTGCCGGCCCGCTCGACCGCGACACGGTGGTGGCCGCCCTGGTCGGGCTAGGCCATTTGGCGGCGGACATGAAGGACACAATCGAGTCGGTCGACATCAACCCATTCGTGGCGCTGCCGCGCGGCCAGGGCGGCATGGCGCTCGACGCCCTGGTGGTGTTGCGGCGGTAGGACGGAATATCGCAGCGCCCGATCTGGACATTTTTACCACATTGTGGCTTTTATGCCGAATTGTCGGACCCCCACGAGTTGCAAGCGACGAAAGCCGCAGGAATTGGCATGCCGGATCGGCACCCCGCGTCAGAGAACAAAGGTCACGGCAGCGGTGACCGGCTGCTCGGCGTGCTCGGACTGTTTTCGGCCGAGCAGACCCGCTGGACCGTCGATGCGGCAGCCGAGCGGCTCGGCGTCTCCACCACCACGACCTACCGGTATTTCAAGAAGCTGACCAAGACCGGGCTGATCAGCCCGGTGGCGGGGGCCGGATACACTTTGGGGCCCGCCATCATCCAGATGGACCGCCTGATCCAGGCCGGCGACCCCATGCTCAATGGCGCCCGCGGCGTGATGCTGGAGCTTGCCGACGAGGCAGCGGAAGGATCCACGGTCCTGCTCTGCCGGCTGTTTCACGACCGGGTCATGTGCGTCCACCAGATCATGACCCGCGGCCCGCAGGAACCGGTGAGCTACGAACGCGGTCGATTGCTGCCGCTCTATCGTGGTGCCACCTCGAAAATCATCCTGGCGCATCTGCGGCCCCGCACCCTCAAGGCACTGTTCGTGCACCATGCCGGCGAGATCGCGGACGCCGGCCTGGGCGAGAGCTTCGAGGAATTCCGCCGTGGCCTCGCCGCCATCCGGCGGGCCGCCGTGAGCATCAGCCGCGGCGAGATCGATCCGGGCCGCATCGGCGTCGCCGCACCCATCTTCGACAAGGATCGCGCCGTGCTGGGCAGCCTGAGCGTTGCGCTGCCGGCGGCGCATACGGACGACGCGCTGGTGCGGCGGCTGGCGCCTTTGACGATCGCCGGCGCGCGGGAGATCGAGCGCACCATGAACAACGGATCGGGGCTGGGCCAGCCGAGCCCGGCCCGCGTCAAGATCGTAAAATCGAGATAGCGGCACGCCTTCGGGAGCACCACATGACCTTCTCCACCATCAAGCTTTCGCTCATCCTGTTCGGCTTGGCGCAGCTCCTCAAGCTCCAGGCGTTCCGCCATCCCGCGTTCCGGGCCCGGCTCAAAGAGCGCGATCTGGTGGCGCAGGTGATGGCGCGGGACGAGGAAACCGGGCGCTGGTTCGCGCTCAAGGGCGGCAAGATCACCTCCGGGGCCGGGCTGCATCCCAACCCCGACATCAAGCTGATGTTCAAGAACGCGGCCTGGGGCGCCAAGCTGCTGACGCCGCCGGTCAACTGGCTCAACCAGATCAATGCGCAGAAGGATTTCATCCTCTCGGTCGATGGGCCCGAGGACCTGACCAACTGGTTCGCCCAGACCCTGATGATGAGCCAGACCGCCGGCACGAAGTTCGGTACGCGGCTGGAAGACGGCACCATGCGGTATTGCAACATGACCAATGGCGGGCCGGTGTTCGTCTACGTCAAGGAAGGCAAGATTCTGCGCATGACGCCGATCGACTTCGACGACGAGGATCCGAAGGCCTGGACCATCGCGGCGCGCGGCATGCAATTCACGCCGCCGTCGAGGACCACGCTGGCGCCGCACGGGCAGAACGCGAAATCCATCGTCTATTCGCCCGACCGCCTGCTCTATCCGATGAAGCGCGTCGACTTCGATCCCAACGGCGCGCGCAATCCGCAAAACCGCGGCAAATCCGGCTATGTGCGCATCTCCTGGGAGGAGGCGATCAGTCTCGTCACCACCGAGATCAAGCGCCAGAAGCGCGAGCATGGGCCGGGTGCCATCACGTTCTCGCACGGCTCGCATCATACCTGGGGCAATATCGGCTACTACCTGTCGGCGCTGTTCCGCTTCGCCAATGCGGTCGGCATGACGCGCGTGCACCACAATCCGGATTCCTGGGAGGGCTGGTACTGGGGCGCGGTGCATCACTGGGGCTACACGCTGCGGGTCGGGCAGTCGGAAACCTACGGCACGGTCGAGGACTGCCTGCAGAACTGCGACCTGATCGTGTTCTGGGCGGCGGATCCGGAATCGACCTCGGGCTCCTACGGGGCCCAGGAAGGCACCGTGCGCCGGCAGTGGCTCAAGAACGCCAAGCTCGGCATCAAGATCGTGCACGTCGATCCCTACTACAATGCGTCAGCGCAATTCCTGCCCGGCAAATGGCTGGCCCCGCGCCCGACCACCTCGGTCGCGATGGCGATGGCGATTGCCTATGTGTGGATCAAGGAAGGCCTCTATCACAAAGACTATGTGAAGACCCACACGGTCGGCTTCGACAAGTGGCAGGCCTATCTGGAGGGCGCCGAGGACGGCATACCCAAGACGCCCGAATGGCAGGAAAAGGAAACCGGTGTTCCGGCCAAGGACGTGCGGGCACTGGCGCGCGAATGGGGCAAGAAGCGCGTCTATCTCGCGCCCGGCGGCTGGGGCAACGGCCATGGCGGCGCCTGCCGCAACCAGACCGGCATCCAATGGGCGCGGGTGATGGTGTGCCTCTCCGCCATGCAGGGGCTCGGCAAGCCGGGCTGCAACATGGGCAACCTGCAATGGGGCTGCCCGCTCGACTTCAATTTCTATTTTCCGGGCTACGCCGACGGCGGCATGTCGGGCGATCTGGAAAACACCTCGATGCCGGTCGAGCTCTATCAGCGCATGCCGCAGCTGCCGACCATGAACTCGAGCTTCCAGCGCATCCCGCGCATCTGGATGCCGGAAGCCGTGATGAACGGCAAGGCCGAGGGCTATCCGTGGATCGGCAAGTCGATCGAGCACCAGTTCGCCAAGTTCTCCTACCCGGCGCCCGGTCACTCGCCGGTGCACATGCTCTACAAGTACGGCGGCTCGATCCTCTCCACCATGAACAACACCAATCGCTGGGTGAAGATGTATCAGTCGGCGAACCTGGAGTTCGTGGTCAACCAATCGATCTGGTTCGAGGGCGAGGCCAAGTTCGCCGACGTGCTGCTGCCGGCCTGCACCAATTTCGAGCGCACCGACATCAGCGAATGGGCCGGACTCGGCGGCTACGGGCATCACGGCCAGCAGCAGCTCAACCACCGGGTCATTTTATTCCAGGCGCCCGCGATCGCGCCGCAGGGCGAATCGAAGTCGGATTTCTGGATCTTCAACGAGCTGTGCAAGCCGCTCGGCCTCGCCAACTATTTCTCCGAAGGTTGCAACGAGCTCGACTGGGTCAAGCGGGTCTATCTCGCCTCCGACCTGCCCAAGGTGATCTCCTGGCGCAAGTTCCTCAAGCGCGGCTATTACGTGGTGCCGGCCGAAAAGGAGAAGCTGCGCGCCCCGGTCTCGTTCCGCTGGTTCTGGGAGAACCGCAAGAAGGACGTGCCGGAGGCGCAGCCGCTACCGTCGGACTATACCGAGGAATATCTGCGCGGATTGCAGACCCAGTCCGGCAAGCTCGAGTTCGAATGCAGCAGCCTGTTGCGCTTCAACGATCCGGAGCGCCCACCGATCGTCAAATACGAGCCGTCATGGGAGGGGCAGCATTCGGGCGAGCGGTTCGAGCGCTATCCGCTGCAGATGCTCACCCCGCACTCGAAATACTCGTTCCACACCCAGGGCGACGGCAAGGATTCGTTCCTGCTCAATATCGATGATCACCGGGTCGCGGTCGACGGCTACTACTACTGGATCATGCGCATGAACGCGCAGGATGCGGCCGAGCGCGGCATCAAGAAGCATGCGCTGGTCAAGGTGCACAACGACCGCGGCGCGGTGATCTGCGCGGCGCTGCCGACCCAGCGGCTGCCGCGCGGGGTCTGCCACGGCTACGAGTTCCTCGGCGATCTACGAGCCCATGGGCGCGCCGGGCAAGTCGGTCGATCGCGGCGGCTGCCTCAATTTGCTCACCCCGGAGCGGTCGCAGACCAAATCCACCCATGCTCTGGCCGGCGCCAATGCGTTGGTCGAGATCGTGCTATGGGACGGCCGCACCGAGCATCTCTCGGCCGCCTTCTCGGAGGCGAAACCGGAACCCAAGCCGGAACCCAAGCCGAGGCGCAAGGCCGCCGCGGCCCCGCTGGTGCCGGCGAAATGACGACTCGCCGCGATGTCGTCCCTGCGAAGGCAGGGACCCATACGCCGTGTCCTCTCGATGGGCTGCGGAGTATGGGTCCCGGCGCCATAAGCGCGTTTACGCGCGTCTTCAACGCGCTTTGGGCCGGGACGACAGAGAATGGCAGAAAATTCTGATCCAAACGAAAGTACGCGCCATGAAAAAATGGAACATGATCATCGACGTGGCCGAATGCACCAACTGCAATCTGTGCACGCTCGCCACCATGGACGAATATGTCGGCAATGAATGGCCGGGCTACAGCAAGCCGATGCCGCGGCACGGCCACAAATGGATCAACATCCTGCAGAAGGAGCGCGGCCAGATCCCGATGATCGACATCGCCTACGTTCCGACCATGTGCAACCACTGCGACGACGCGCCCTGTATCGCCAGGGCGGGCGGCGCCATCAGCAAGCGGCCGGACGGCATCGTGCTGATCGATCCCGACAAGGCCAAGGGGCGCAAGGATCTGGTCGATGCCTGCCCGTATGGGCATATCTGGTGGAACGCGGAGCAGGACGTGGCGCAGGCTTGGCCGTTCGACGCCCACCTGATCGACGACGGCTGGCAGCAAACCCGCGGCCACCAATCCTGCCCGACCGGCGCCATGCGGGCGATCTCGATCGAGGACGCCGACATGGCCCGCATGGTGCAGGAGCAAGATCTCGAGGTGATGCGGCCCGAGCTCGGCAGCAAGCCGCGGGTGTACTATCGCAACCTGTGGCGCTATTCGAAATGCTTTATCGGCGGCAGCATCTCGACCGAGCAGAACGGGGTCGTTGACTGCGTCCAAGGAGCGAGCGTGCGGCTCCTCAAGGACGGGGGCTTGGTCGCCGAAATCGTGAGCGACGAATACGGGGACTTCAAGTTCGACAAGCTCGACGACGGCTCCGGCAAATACACCGTCGAGATATCGGCGAACGGCCGCAGCAAGACGGTGGACGCGCAGCTCGGCGCCAGCGTGAACCTGGGCGAGATAAGGATTTAGTCTGTAGGATGGGTTGAGCTCTTGCGATACCCATCGGCTGTGTTGATGGGTATCGCAAACGCTCAACCCATCCTACCAGATCCCGGGCCCCATGACCGACTTCACCCCCCTCATCTTCCCCGCGCTCGGCCCGCTCTACCAGGCGCTGGCGCCGTGGGCGGAGGCGTTGTTGCGCGCGGTCGTTGGCCTCGCGCTGGTGCCGCACGGGTTGCGGATGGGATTCGGGTTCTTTCCGGCGACCGGCGGGCCGATCCGGGACCTCGCCATGATGGCGGCAGCGCTCGATCGCTGGGGCTATCGGCCGGGCAGGCTGTGGGCGCCGCTGATCGCGGCAACGCAGCTCGTCGCCGGGCCCATGCTGGCGCTAGGCCTGTTCACCCGGGCGGCCGCCGTGCCGGTGTTTCTGTTCCTGCTGGTGTCGAATGTCGAGCGCTGGCGGCTGGGCGGCTATTTCTGGAACACGCAGGGGCTCGAATACACCCTGATGTGGACCGCCGGCGCCTTGTTCTTTCTGATGCATGGCGGCGGCACCATCTCGCTTGACCATGTCATCGGCCGTGCGTTCTAGTCGGTTTGCCGAAACCGCATCCTGACGAGCCCACGAGCCTCCAGATGACCGCAGCCGCGCCGGCCAACCGCAAGATCGATGTCAGCCCGGAATTCTGGGACAATATCTTCGCGCCCAGCTCCTGCCTGGTGCTGATCACCACGGTGGACCGGGAAGGTCGGGTGAATGCCGCGGCGTTCGGGACCTGCACCCGCGTCTGCCACGATCCGGTCTACATCGCGTTCACCTGCGGGACCGGCAAGGACACCTACGACAACGTGCTGGCCACCGGCGAGTTCGTGGTCAATGTTGTGCCATTCGAGCAGGCCATGCTGGACAAGGTGCTGGTCTGCGGGCTGCCGTTTCGCGGCGGCGTGAACGAGCTTGACAAGGCCGGCCTCGCAACGCTGCCGGCGCGGGCCCTGCGGCCGCCCCGGGTGGTGGAATGCCGCAGCCATTTCGAGTGCAAGGTGGCCTGGACCCAGCAATGGCTCAACCGCCTCATGGTGTGCGGCAAGGTCGAGGCGGTGAGCATCGACGCCGATTGCATCACCGAGCAAGGCTTTATTCATTGGGACAAGGTGAAGCCGGCGCATTATTGCGGCATGCGCTATCGCGACCGGTTCGTGCCGGCCTATGACAAGCCGACCCGCGGGGTGTGGCGCTACGACGGCAGCGACGAGGAGTTTCGCGCCGGCGAAAGCTGGCGGGACGCCTACAAGAGCACCGATTGAGCGGACCGGAAGGGAATCGAGATGCCGCAAGCCGTGGCCGTCGACATCGGCGGCACCTTCACCGATCTGGTCGCCTACGATCACGACAGCGGCGCGGTGGTCTATACCAAGAGCCCCACCACCTATGGGAATCTGGTCGAGGGCGTGCTGGATTGCTTCGCCAAGGCGAAGCTCGATCCCGGCGCCGCCAACTTCGTCAATCACGGCACCACCCTGGTGATCAATGCGCTGATCCAGCGCAAGGGCGCCCGCGCAGCGCTGGTCACCACCGCGGGTTTTCGCGACATCCTGGAGATCGCGCGCGGCAACCGGCCCGATCCGTTCGACCTGCATTACCGCCGCGACGAGCCGTTGATCCCGCGCGAGCTGCGCTTCGAGGTCAAGGAGCGGATCGGCGCCAAGGGCGAGATCGTGACGCCGCTCGATCGCGCGGCGCTCGAGGGGCTCGCCGGCGAGCTCAAAAGGCTGCGCATCGAGGCAGTCGCGGTCTTTTTCATGAACTCCTATGCCAATCCGGCGCATGAGGAAGAGGCCGCACAGGCGCTGCGCGCCCTCCTGCCGGACGCCTACGTGACCTGCTCCACCGAGCTGACGCGAGAATGGTACGAATACGAGCGCACCTCGACGGTCGCCGCCAATGCCTATGTGGGGCCGCAGGTCACCCGCTACATCCGCCGGCTGGAGACCGACCTGCAGGCCAAGGGCTTTGCCGGCTCGCTGTTCATGATGGGCTCGAATGGCGGCTTGCTCTCGGTAGAGCGCAGCTGCGCGCAGCCGGTGGCGCTGGTGGAATCCGGACCGATCGGCGGCTGCATCGGGGCCGGCGCCTATGCGGAAGCCCTCGGCTTTCCCAATGTCATCGCCTTCGACATGGGGGGCACCACGGCCAAGTGTGCTTTGGTCGAGAACGGCCGCTTCTCGGTCGACTCGGTCTATTACGCGGGCGGCTACGTGCAGGGCTTCCCGATCAAGTCGTCCGTCATCGACATCGTCGAGGTCGGCTCCGGCGGCGGCTCGATCGCCTGGCTCGATCCGCAGAACCGCCTGCATGTCGGCCCGAACAGCGCCGGCTCCACGCCGGGCCCGGCCTGCTACGGCAACGGCGGCACCGCGCCGACCGTGACGGACGCCAATCTGCTGCTCGGACGTCTCAACCCGGATCGTTTCCTGGGCGGCGAGCTCAGGCTCGACATCGCGGCTGGGCGCAGCGCGATCGAGCAGATCGCCGGGCCGCTCGGCTACGGGGGGCGCGACGGCACGGTGCGCATGGCGGACGGGATCCTCTCGCTCGCCACCGTGATCATGGCGGGCGCCATCAAGCAAATCTCGATCGAGCACGGGCTCGATCCGCGCGAATTCGTGCTGTTCTGCTACGGCGGCGGCGGTCCCCTGCATGCCAGCGCGCTGGCGCGCGAGCTGTCGATCCCCACCGTGGTGGTGCCGCCCGAGCCCGGCAATTTCTCGGCGGTCGGCATGCTGCTCGCCGACGCGCGGCTCGACCTGTCGAAGACGTTCGTAGGGGTGCTCGACCAAGGCACGGTCGCGAGCCTGAGCGGCGTCTTCGCCGAGATGGAGGCGCAGGCGCGCGCCGCGCTCGAGCGCGATTTCGACGCCCGCGAGGTGCTGTTCGAGCGCCATGCGGAAATGCGCTACGCCGGCCAGCGCCACAACATCAAGGTGCCGATTTCCGGTCTCGCGGACCCGGCCGGCATCCGTCAGGCTTTCGATCGGGACTACAAGCGCCGCTACGGCCATGCGGATTCGAAAGCCGCGGCCGAGCTGCAGGCGCTGCATCTGTCGGGTTTCACCCGCCTGCAACGGCCCAAGCTCGAGCGTCTGCCGCGCGCCGCGACCGGCCTGCAGCCGCCGCGACGCCGCCCGGTCTATTTCGGCGCCACGGGCGGCACGGTGGACGCCCAGATATTCGACCGCACCGCGCTCGCCCCCGGCTTCAAGCAAAGCGGCCCGGCCTTGATAGAGGAATACGGCTCCACCACTCTGGTCTGGCCGGGCGACAGTTTCGAGATCGGGGCGCTGGGCGAAATCCGCATTCATTGTGGGCGGGGTTGAGCCGATGCAAGACGCCGCAATACTGCAAGCCGCGCCGACAGCCACCGTCGACCCGATCACGCTGGAAGTGATCCGCCACCGCCTGGTCTCGATCACCAACCAGATCGACGCCAATATCAAGCGCACGGCATTCAGTCCCTACATCTACGAATACAACGATTTCGCGGTCGGGCTCACCGGGACGCAAGGGCAGTTGGCGGCGCAATGCACCGGCGGCATGCCGCCATTCGTGGCCGATTCGGTCGGCATGGCGGTGCGCGATGGGCTTTCGATCTACGGGGCCGAGCGGCTGCATCACGGCGACGTGGTGGTGTGCAATCACGCCGCCGTGCAGGGCCAGCACCTCAACAACACCGTGATGTACACGCCGATCTACGCGGGGCCGAACCGCGAAAGTCTGATCGGCTTCTTCGCCATCAACGTGCATTGGATCGAGATCGGCGGCATCCAGACCGGCTCGACCGATATCTTCATGGAGGGGCTGCAGCTGCGCTCGATCAAGCTGTGGTCGCGGGGCGAGCCGATCGAGGAGGTCTACCGGATCATCGAGAACAATACCCGCATGCCGCTCGAGCTCATGGGAGACATCGCGGCGCAGCTCGCCGGTTGCCTGTTGGGGCGCGATCTCACCGCCGAGCTCGCCGACAAATACGGGGTCGCTACCTTCGCCCGCGCGGTCGAGCTCATTCTCGACCAATCAGAGGCGGCGGCGCGCGCCTTCATCGCGGCGATGCCGGACGGCGTCTACGTGACCGAGACCTATCTGGACAACGACCGCTTCGGCGACACCCCGGTTCCGATCAAGGTCAAGGTGATCGTCGAGGGCGGCGAGCTGACGGTCGATTATTCCGAGCTCGCCGCGCAGGCCAAGGGGCCGATCAATTCCGGTTACTTCGGCGGCGGCCAGACCACGGCACGGGTCGCCTTCAAGTATCTGCTGGGCGCCGCCGAGATGGCCAATGAGGGCACCTTCCGCCCGATCAAGCTGATCCTGCCGCCCGGCAAGCTGCTCAGCGCCGACCCGAGTGCGCCGATGTTCATGTATCCGACCCCATTTCCCACCGTGATCGACGCCATCATCAAGGCGCTGGAGCATGCGCTGCCGGCGCGCGTGCCGGGCGGCCATTTCGGCACCCATTCGGGCGTGCGGTTCTACGGAAGGCGGCCGAACGGATCGTTCTTCGACAGCCATGACAGCGGCCATGGCGGCTGGGGCGCCTGCGCCACCCATGACGGCTCCGGACCGTTTCGCACCATGGCGCATGGCGACACCAGGATCATCCCGCTGGAGCTGCAGGAAGCCATGCTGCCGATCCGCATCGAGGAATTTGCGCTGCGTCAGGACTCCGCCGGCGCCGGCACATTTCGGGGCGGGCTCGGATTCCGCAAGACCTACCGGATGCTGGCGCCCTGTAACCTCGGAACCAATCTCGATCGCACGCTCTGCCCGCCCTGGGGCGTGCAGGGCGGCAGCGCCGCGCAGCCCGGCCGCTTCACCATCCGCCGCGCTGGGGCGGAGCAGCCGGCGAGCATCGACAAGGAGAACGCATTCCCGCTCGCGGCGGGCGATGTGGTCTGCGTGGAGACCGGCGGCGGCGGCGGTTACGGGCCGCCCCCGGGGCGGCAGCTGCAGATGATCGAGCGCGATGTCGCGGCCGGATACGTCTCGGCAGCGGCGGCGGAACGCGACTACGGGGTCAAGCTCGGGCGCGACGGAAAAGCGCATCGGTAGCGGCCGGCTCCTTATCTATGCGGCCTGAGCCCACCTGGATTACACTGCACCTGGATTACACTGCACCTGGGCGCATGACGGCGCGGCAGCGGGAGGTTCTTGTGGGTTCAAATCTTCGGCTCCTCCCCGGCGCTGCCCTCACGGTCGCGCTCATGCTCGGCGGTTGCGCCGCGGCCGCCGCCCAGGAGATAAATCCGGCCTTGAAGGACCTCGCGGCGGCAGCGAGCCGGGAAGGCACCGTCACGCTCAGCTGGAGCCAGTCCTCGCTCGGCGGCAGCCAAGGGGCGGCGCGTTTCCAGGCCGCCATGAACAAAGCCTTCGGCACCAGCATCCGCATCAACTTCCTGCCCGGACCCGACATGGCGCGGGTGGTCAATCAAGCGGCGACCGAGTTCTCTGCCGGACAGAGAGCCCATGCTGATATCCTGCTTGGTGCCGCCCCGCAGATCGCTCCGGTCGCGAAAGTGAATTTTTTCGAGCCGGTCGATTGGCGGAAATATCTTCCCGGGCGGATCAGCCCCGAGATGATCGAGCTCGACGGCCGCATCATCCGGATCGCGACCGGCCTCTCGGGGGTCACCTACAATTCGCAGCTCGCCACGGTGAAGCCGAAGGTGCTGGACGATTTTCTGACCCCCGCGTGGAAGGGGAAGATCGCTTCGACTCCCTACGCGGCCGGCCTCGACGTGCTGCTGGCCGAGGACGTCTGGGGCAAGCAGAAGACCCTCGCCTATGTGCGGACGCTGGCCCGGCAGATCGCCGGCGTGATGCGCTGCGGCGAGACCGAGCGGGTGGCGACCGGGGAATATCTGGCGCTGGTGATGGACTGCACCGGACAGGACGCGCTGCTCTGGCAGGACAAGGGCGCGCCGGTCGCGCAAATGATGCCGCTCGATGCCGCGCAGCAGCGCTACTACTATTTCGCGGTCCCCAAGAATGCCCAGCACCCCAACGCCGCCGAGCTGTTCACCATCTTCCTGCTGACGCCGGAGGGACAGTCGCTCGCCTACGACACCTGGAAGATCGACCTGCATTTCATGCCGGGCTCGAAGATGGGCGGCATGGTCGCCGATTATCAGAAGCAGGGCGTCAAGTTCAAGGAAGTCACCGTGCAGTGGTGGAGCGAGCATCCGGAAATCGATGCCAGCCGGAGCGAGCTGATCAAGATTTCTCACCACTAAGGAATGAGTTTCAAGCAATCACTCTCGCTTTGTCATGGCCGGGCTTGTCCCGGCCATCTCGATCGGTTTGGCACGGCGGTGCTTTCCTTGTCGGGATGGCCGGGGCAAGCCCGGCCATGACAATCGGGGATGTCGTGCCCGCCCCCGCCAACCCACCGCCGAGCCGTTTCGGCGATGCCATGCCGCTCCTCATGCTCATCGTGGTGGTCGGCGCGAGCGCAGTCATCCTATGTCATCTGGCGGTGGTACTGTGGCTGAGCTGGACCAATGGCAGCCCGGGCGATCCGGACCTGAGCTACACGGCGCAGAATTTCGTCGAGGTTTTCTCCGACCCGCGCACCTTCACGGTTCTCGTCGACACTTTCGAGTTCTCCTTCATCTCTCTCGCGGTCGCGCTGGGCTTCGGGATTCCGGCCGCCTGGCTCGCCGAGCGCACCGATTTCCCGGCCAAGACGCTGCTGTTCACCCTGATGGCGGTCGGCCTGCTCATCCCGGGCTTTGCGGCCGCGATGGGCTGGCTGTTTCTGCTGCATCCCCGCATCGGCGTCGTCAATCAGCTGTTGATGAGCAGCTTCCATCTCGCCGAGCCGCCGCTCAGCATCAGCACCATTGCCGGCATGGGCTGGGTGCAGGGACTGAACCTGGCGCCGCTCGCCTTCATCATGACGGCGGCGGTATTCCGCGCCATGGACCCGACCCTGGAGGAAGCGGCCCGCATGCACGGCGCGGGTCCCTTGACGGTCATGCGCCGGATCACCGTGCGGCTCGCCTGGCCCGGGATCCTGGCGGCCGCCATCTACATCTTCATGACGGCGTTCGCGGCTTTCGACGTGCCGGCCATCATCGGCTGGGGCAATCGCATCTTCACCTTCACCACCTATCTTTATTTGCTGCTCAACCCGCAGGATTCGTTGCCCCGCTACGGATTGGGGGCGGCGCTGAGCACGGTCGCCATGGCGATTGCCGCGCTGATGAGCTGGTGGTACGGCGCCATGGCGCGGCGCTCGCGCCGCTTCGCCGTGGTCACCGGACGCGCCTATCGGCCCAAGATCGTCCGGCTCGGCCGCCGCCGCTTCGCCGCCTGGGGCTTCGTCGGTATCTACTTCGTGCTCGGCAAGCTGCTGCCGATCGCGCTGCTGGCCTGGAGCTCGCTGCTGCCGTTCTTCCAGCCGCCGTCGGCGCGCGCGCTGGCAACCGTCTCGCTGGCGCATTATTTCTCGTTGCCCTGGGGGCTGGTGCTCACCGGGCTGTGGAACACGTCCGTCCTGGCGGTGCTGGCCCCGTCCCTCACTCTCGGGCTCGCGCTCGCGTTCTCCTGGATCGTGCTGCGCTCGCGGTTTCCCGGCCGCGCCGCCTTCGATTTCATCGCCTTTCTGCCGCACGCCGTCCCCTCGATCGTGTTCGGGGTCGGCGCGCTCCTGCTGACGCTGTTCGTGATCCAGCGGGCGCTGCCGATCTACGGCACCATCTGGCTCTTGCTGATCGTGTTCACGATCGCGCGCTTGAGCTACGCCACCCGCATGACCAACAGCGGCCTCATCCAAATCCATCCCGAGCTCGAGGAATCGGCGCTGATGAGCGGCGCCACCGCCTTCGGTGCGTTTGCCCGCATATCGCTGCCGCTGCTCGCCCCAACCTTGCTTTATGCCTGGTTGTGGATCGCGCTGCTGATCTTTCGCGAGCTCACCCTGGCGGTCATCCTGTCGACCGCCGACAACCTGACCTTTCCGGTGGTGGTGTGGAGTCTGTGGCTCGGCGGCGGGCTCGGCCAGGCCTCCGCGCTCGCCGTGGTGATGCTGCTGATGATGACGCCGATGATCGTGATCTATTGGCTGCTCGCGCGCCGGCAGGGACTGCTGGCGACGTAGAGCGCGATCCGATCAAGTTGAAGCGGAAGCGCTCTAATTTTTTGACGTTGCGCATGATCTTATCCGGAAAGTCGTCCAACTTTTCGGGATCATGCTCCAAGGATGCCGCCGATCAGTTGACGTGGCGATGCCGCCATTCCCAAGGCGGCATAAAGCTCCCGGCCCAAATCCCGCGCTTGGCGGCTTGCGCCTGCGCCTCGTCCGGATAGTAGGGACTGTCATATCCGTAGGCCAGCGCCCAGCCTTCTCGCACCAGCCAGGCATTCACGTCGGAACCGTCCGGCAACGCGCACACCGCGAGCACGCGCCGGTAACGGTCGAGGCCCGACAATTCGCATTTGAGCTGCCGGCCGGCGAGGTGGTCGACCAGCTCGCGCGTGGCGGCGCGCCCGCACGGCCACGCGCGGTTGCCGACATCGGTACAGGTCTGGTTGCTTTCGGGGGCGTCGATGCCCTGCAGACGAATGCGGAAGCCGGACATGTCGATGGTGTCGCCGTCGATCACCCAGGCCTTGCCGACGATGTCGCCATGGATTGCGGTCGCCATTCGGCCGGCGGGGCGCTGAAGACCATGGATGACGAGCGCGGCCACCAGCACCAGCACGAGCACCATAGGCCTGGCGCCAACCGGCTTGGTTCCGGTTCGATCCAGGCTCGGTCGTCTGCCCCAGGGTCGCTCGGTCCAGGATCTCGTCTGCCAGGTGCGCATTCGGTCCGCCATCGTTGGCGCCGCCGCCATGGTCGCCAATCAGCACCGGTAATGCAATCCATGCGAGCGGCCAATCTGGGCCGCAGACCGCGCGCGCGGGTGCGGGCGAGCTCAAGCGCTCGCCTGCCCCCGCCGCATACTCGCTTTGGCGGGAATCAGACCCAGGCGCGGTCGAGACCGCGGGCGGCCAGCAGCTCGCCGATCCGCTTGCGCGCATAGAACATGCGGGTCTTCACCGTATTCGCCGGCACCCCGATGATCTCCGCCACGTCCTCGATGGTCCGCTCGTGGTAATAGACCAGATCGATGATCTCGCGATGCGCGGGCGACAATTGCTTGAGGCAATCGCGCAGAATCTCGGCGCGCTCGGTCTTCTGCAGCGTGACTTCCGGATTGTCGGTCGGGTCCTCGATGAACTCGATGACGTCGTCGTCCAATTCATCAGTCGAGCGCCGACGCAGCGCCGACAGCGCCTTGTGGCGGGCGATCGCCAAGAGCCAAGTGGAAACCTGGCTGCGGGCCCCGAACTGGCCGGCATTGCGCCAGACCTCGATGAAGACCTCGCTGACCAGATCCTCGGCGGTCGCTTCGCCGTCCACGAACCGCATCAAGAACCGGAACACCCGCACATTGTGGCGTCCGAACAGGACCTGCATGGCATGCTTGTCGCCCTGAGCGATCAGGCCGACCAGCGCCTGGTCGGAGGACTCCTTGCCGGCCGCCCGGCGTTGGCTGGCGACCGCCGCGATGGCGTCACTGTACTGCATGGCGAAACCCCGTCTCCCTGTGCGCGCTTTTCGCGCGTCATGTCCTGTTGGTACCAAGCAGCCGTTTCGCTACGATTGCACCAAATGGGAAAATGGTTTCGTGCCGACATCGAATTGTTTCGTCGGTAACCTTGCGAAGAAACAATTGGCGGGGCCAGGGTAAAAACGGCCGGATTTTCCCAATTTTTGGGAATTTGATCCTAAAACTCGCCAACTCCGGTCTCGCCTGCGGCATTTCGGCCGCCAACTGGCCGATGGCGGCAGCGGCCAGACAATCCTATGATGGTGGTACCGGCCGGCGCCCCGGGGAGGCGCCTCCCGGGAATCGTGTGGGCAACATGGGGGCTCTACTCCGATATTTGACGGTGGGGACCGGCGCCGTTTTGGCGACGCTGGTGTTGGTGGCGTCGCCTGACCGGCTCGCGGCCCGCGAGTTTCGCGCCGCCGACATCCAGGAGGAGAGTTATCCCACCGTCCAGGCGCTGCTGTTCATGGACAAGCTGGTGGCGGAGCGCACCGGCGGACGACATCGCATTCGGGTGTTCCATTCCCGCCAGCTGGGCGAGGAAAGCCAGACCATCGAGCAAACCCGTGTCGGGGCCATCGACCTCAACCGCATCAATGTGGCGGCAATCGGCGACGTCGCTCCCGTGCTCAACATCCTGGCGCAGCCCTTCCTGTTCCGCTCGATCGACCATCTCTACAAGGTGATCGACGGCCCGATCGGCGACGACATCCTGGCGGCGATCGAGCCGAACGGCTTCATCGGCCTCACCTTCTATGATTCCGGCGCGCGCTCGATCTACACCCATTCGCCGCCGGTGCGCGGCTTGTCCGATCTCAAAGGCCTGCGCATCCGGGTGCAGCAATCCGACCTGGTGATCCGGATGATGAGGGCGCTCGGCGCGGAGCCGATCGTGCTTCCCTACGGACAGGTGCTGACCGCCTTGTCGGCACGGCTGGTCGACGGAGCGGAGAACAACTGGCCTTCCTACGTGACCACCGGCCACTACAAGGTCGCGCAATACTACACGATGACGGAGCACACGATGGGACCGGAGATCCTGGTCATCTCGCGCCGCGCGTGGCAGGAATTGTCGGATGCCGACCGTGCGACCTTTCGCGCCGCGGCGCGCGAATTCGAGCCAATATATGCGGGCCCAGTGGCAAAGCTGGGAAGATCAATCCCGGAAACAGGCCGCGGAGGCCGGCGCCACCATCATCGACCATATCGATCGCAAGCCGTTCGAGGATGCGACCCGCTCGCTGCGCGACGAGATGCGCGCCGAACCCAGGTTCGGGCCGTTGATCGAGCGGATCCAGGCCGTGCAATGAGCCATGGAGCCGTCCCTGCAACCGCCCCCGCCGTCGAACGCCGCAACCGCAGAGCCCGCGCCCGCCTCCGGGTGGCTGCATCGGCTGCGTATGTTGCCGATCCGGTGGCGCATTCTGTCGATCGCGACCCTCAATATCGCGATCGCGGTCGTCTTTACGATCATCATCTGGAACGGCGCGCAGGTCATCGCCGCGGCGCGCAGCGATCTGCGCGAGAGCCGTGAGTCCGATCGCCAGCTGGCGCTGCTGGAGGGCCAGGCCGGGCGGCTGCAAAGCCTCATTCACCGGTATTTCACCCAGCCCGACGGCGAGCTGCTGCGGGAGATCACGGAGCTGCGCAAATCGTTGCTCGGCACCTTGCAGAACCGCGCCTTCGTGGACCCGCTGCTATCGGCCTCGGCGGCCGAGGTGGTGCAGGCCACAGAACGCTTTGTCGCCGGCTTCGACGAGTTGCGCAACGTGCAAAACGCCATCATGGACACCTACGAGAACCAGGTGCTGGCGCCGGCGCGGGAGATGTCCGGGCTCTACGCGATCGTGGAGGGCGCGACCACCGACCGCAACGCCCTGGTGTGGCCGGCGCTCTCGAAGTCGCGCGAATCGTTCTCGACCACGCTGGTGCTGACCGACGTGTTCTATCTTCAGCACGACGCCGAAGCCTCCACCGAGGTGATGCGGAACCTGGAGCGGATCGAGAGCACCATACCGGTCATGCTGGATCTCGCCGACAACGATCTGCAGCGCGGGGCGTTGCGCGCCATCAAGGCGCGAGCTGCGGCGTGGCGGACCGGCGTCGCGCAATTGGCGCAAAATCTCGTGGTCCGCTCCCAGCTCCTGGGCGACGCCGTCGACGGCAACCAGGCCGCGATGGCCAATGTGATCGAGCGCCTGTCCAACAGCATGCGCGAGCGGGAGCGCATGGCCTATGACCGGTTCGAGAACACGCTCGGCGACCTCTATGCCGGCATCGCGGTCGCGGTCGCGCTCTCGGTATCGATCTCGATCCTGATCGGTCTGGCCATCGCCCGCAGCATCGTCGGGCCGTTGCGCAGCCTCATGAGCACCATGGATGCGATCGTGTCGGGACACTACGGGCGGACCGCCGAGGATCTCGATGCCCGCGACGAGATCGGCGAGATGGCCCGGGCGGTCGAGGTGTTCCGCGGCAATGCCATCGCCAAGCGGCAGACCGAGATCGACCTCAAGGCCTCCAAGGAGAACGCCGAGGACGCGCTGCGCGATCTCCAGGAGGCCCAGCGCAGCCTGATCGAGGCGGAGAAGTTCGCCGCGCTCGGCGGCCTGGTCGCCGGCGTCGCCCACGAGGTCAACAACCCGGTCGGCATCAGCCTCACGGTGGCGTCGAGCTTCGCGCGCCGCTGCGCGCAGTTCTCCGACGAAATCCGCGACGGTGCGGTCCGTCGCTCCAAGCTGGAGGAATTCATCGCCGGCAGCCATGAGGCCGCCAAGCAGCTCGTCACCAATCTCAATCGCGCCGCCGACCTGATCCAGTCGTTCAAGCAGGTCGCCGTCGACCGCAGCGACGCCGAACGGCGGGTGTTCAATCTGCGCGAGGCGACCGAGCAGATGATGGTGAGCCTGCGGCCCGCGCTCAAGCATTCGCTGGTCTGGCTGTCGGTCGACGTGCCGGAGGAGATCTCGCTCAAGAGCTATCCCGGGCCCTACGGCCAGGTGCTGACCAATCTGGTGCTCAACGCGCTCGCCCACGCGTTTCCGGACAAGCGGGCCGGCACGCTGCGGCTGACCGCCCGCAAGCTCGGAACCGACCAGATCGAGATCGAGTTCGCCGACGACGGCGTCGGGATGAGCGAGGAGGTGCAACGCCGCGCCTTCGAGCCGTTCTTCACCACCCGCCGCAACCGCGGCGGCACCGGGCTCGGGCTGCACATCGTCTACAACCTGGTGACGCGGCGGTTGGGCGGATCGCTGCGGCTCGAATCGCAGCCGGGTCACGGCACCGTGTTCCGGATCAGGCTGCCGCTGACCGCGCCCAAGGATGAATTCGTCGATACCACATTGACCCTGGCGGAGCTGGAATGACCGACGAGCCGGATATCATGCGGGTGATCGACGACGCCGGCGCCCCCGCCGAGGCCGAGCCGGTGCCGGCCTGGAAGGTCGCCGTCATCGACGACGATGCGGCGGTGCACGAGGGTACCCGCTTCGCTCTCTACGACTACAGCCTGCACGGCCAGAGCATCGAGATCCTGTCGGCCTTCTCGGCGCAGGAGGGCCGCGAGCTGATGCGCTCGGTTCCGGACATCGCCGTCATCCTGCTCGACGTGGTGATGGAGACCGACGATGCCGGCCTCAAGCTGGTCGACTACATCCGCACCCAGCTCAAGAACGAGTCCGTTCGCATCATCTTGCGCACCGGGCAGCCCGGCCAGGCGCCCGAGCGGCAGGTCATCGTCGACTACGACATCAACGACTACAAGGCGAAGACCGAGCTGACCGCCGACAAGCTGTTCACCTCGCTCACCGCGGCGCTGCGCAGCTATCAGCAGATCCAGCGCATGGTCGAGACCCGGCGCGGGCTGGAGATGATCATCGAGGGCGCCTCCACGCTCTACGACTTCAAGTCGATGCAGCGCCTGGCGGAAGGCGTGCTGACGCAGATCGCCTCGCTGCTCAACGTCGAGTGCGGCGGCATCCTGGTGTTGCGCGACGCCGGCGGGAGCCAGGAGAGGTTCTCCGTGCTCGCCGGCTCGGGCTGCTACCGCCGCTTCGCCGGCGCAATGTCCTCGGGCGCGCTCGACACCATGCTGGAGGAGGCGGTGCTCGGCGCCTTCAAGCGCCGCACGCATCAGTTCCTGCCCAAGCTCTCGGTGCTCTACATCCACACCTCCAGCAAGCGCGAGGTCGTCGTCGTGCTGGAGACCGCCAGGCCGATGTCCGCCACCGACCGCTCCCTGGTCGAGGTGTTCTGCAGCCGGCTTTCGGTCGCCTTCGACAACGTCATTCTCTACGACCAGCTGCATGAGGCGAACATCCGGCTGGAGGAGCGCGTGCGCGAACGCACCCACGAGCTCACCGCCGCCAACCAGCGGCTGGCGTCCCAGTGGACGCAGCAGCGACGCTCGAACGAGTTCAAGAACGAGATTCTCGGCACCGTGGCGCACGACCTGCGCAATCCGCTCGGCGTCATCCTCGGGCGCGCCGAGATGATGAACGAGCTCGCCACGGTCGACCCGGTGCAGATCGACAAGATCAAGGACCAGCTCGGCCATATCCGCGCGTCCGCCACCCAATTGACCGAGATGGTGAACGATCTGATCACCGACGCGATGATGGACGCGCACAATATCGCCATCCGGCGCGAGCCGGTCGACCTGGTGACGATGCTGAGCGAGACCGTGAATGCCAACCGGGCGCTGGCCGAGAAGAAGAAACAGAGCCTGCAGCTGATCGCGCCGGCACACCTGGTGTGGAGCTGCGATCCCGACCGGCTGCGCGAGGCGGTCGACAACCTCATCAGCAACGCCATCAAGTATAGCCCGATCAGCGGGCACATCGAGCTGACCATGAGTTACGCGGACGAGCAGGTCGTCATTCGGGTCGCGGACGAGGGAGCGGGACTGTCCGCGGAGGATGTTTCGCGCTTGTTCGGCCGCTTTCAACGGCTGTCGGCGCGGCCGACCGGGGGCGAGAGCTCGACCGGGCTCGGGCTTTCCATCGTCAAGCGCATCGTCGAGCTGCACGGCGGCCACGTTGGCGCGCAGAGCCCCGGCCCCGGCCGCGGCACCACCTTCACGATCCGCCTGCCGGCGGCGGGAGCCGGCCCTGCCGGGAAGTCATGAGCGAGCGTCAGCACATCGTGGTGGTCGACGACGAGGCGCCGGCGCGCGAGATGGTCGGCGACTATCTGCGTATCCACGGTTTCGAGGTGACGACCTGCGACGGCGGCAGCAGTCTGCGCCGGACCATCGCCAAGCAGAAGCCAGATCTCGTGGTGCTCGACCTCAACATGCCGGAGGAGGACGGGCTTTCGATCATCCGCATGCTCAAGCAGCAGATCGCCGTGCCGATCATCATGCTGACCGCGACCGCCGGCGCCATCGATCGTATCGTCGGCCTCGAGCTCGGGGCCGACGATTACCTGGCCAAGCCGTGCGAGCTGCGCGAGCTGCTGGCGCGTATCCGATCGGTGCTGCGGCGCAGCGTTCCGACGCCCGCCGGCGACACGGCGGCCCCGCGCCGGCCGGCGCTCGTCCGGTTCGGCACCAAGTGGCTCGACCTGCAGGCCCAGCTGCTTCGCGACGACCACGACAACGAATTCCCGTTGGCCAGCTCCGAATTCGCCCTGCTCAAGGTCTTCGCCGAAAATCCGAAACGGGTCCTATCCCGCGAGCAGCTGCTCGATCTGGCCAATGCGCGCGACCGCGAAGCCTTCGACCGCGCGATCGATGTGCGAATTACCCGACTGCGCCGCAAGATCGAGCCGGATCCGGCCCATCCGTCGGTCATTCGCACGGTGCGGGGCGCCGGCTATCTGTTCTCTCCCTCCGGTGCGGAGGCCGGATAGGGCGGCCGCCGCTTTTAGGTTTTCCAGGGATGAAGGCGGGCGGCTTGCGGCATGCCGTACCGCAGTGCGGATCCGGGCTTTCAGCAATCGTGCGACGGGGGCAGCCGATCTCTGCAACCGGGGGCAGCTGTCGTTAAGTATGGATTAAATCTAAGCAGTGATTCTTCGGCGCTCCTGCACCCCCTGAACGCATCCGAAATTTTCCTCGCCTAGACCGGATCGCGAAGGGCATCAGCTCGACCTGATGGGCGACCGACATTGTTTTGCAGCATAAGATCACGCCTCCTGGGGCTGGCGCTGGCGGCCGTGATTCCACTGGCGGCTGTGATGACGGCCGCGCTCTGGAGCCAATGGCAAAGCGACCGGGCCGCAGCCGCCGACCGAGCCGCCCACGAGGCGCGGGTTCTCGCCTCCGAGGTCGATGACCACATCAGCGCGCTCCAGAATTTGCTGTCGGTGCTGGTCAAGGCGGTATCGTTCGATCCGGCCGACCGCGAAGCCAACGATGCATTGCTGCTGAAGGTCAAGGCCGATCTCTCCGATTTTGATTCACACATCTTCCTGTTCGATGCCGACGGCAACAATATCGGAACCTCCGCCCGCACGACCTATCCGCCCCCCAATGCGCGCGACCGCGCCTATTTCCGCGAGGCCATGGCCGACCACGCGCCGGCGATCGGCGATCCCATCCGGGTCCGCAGCGGACGCTGGATCGTCAACGTCGCGCGCCCCGTCAAGGACGAGAGCGGGCAGATTCGCGCCGTGCTGACGGTTGGCCCGGTGCTCGATCACTTCCAGGACACCTTGCGGCTGCACGGCCTGCCGCCCAACACCGCCATCAGCATCATCAACACCAAGGGCGTGGTCATTGCGGCGAATGCCAACGACTGGATCGGTCGCACGGCCGACTGGGGATCGCTGGCGGCGCGGATCGCCGCCAAGGAAGGCAGCGACATCTCGCGCTGGAGGCGCCGCGACAATCTGGAGCGCGTGAACGGCTTTGCGATGGCCCGCCGGGTCCCGTGGCTGGTAACGGTCGGGGTACCGACCGATATCGCCTACGCGGCCTTGGCGAACCGGCTCAAATGGGGTGCCTTGATGATCGGCGGGACGCTGGCGCTCGCGTTCGCGATCGCATGGCTATTGTCGGGGCGGATCGTGCGGCCGCTGCGGCGGCTCGGGATGGACGCCGCGGTGCTGGCGGGCGGCGATCTGAGCCACCGAACCACGGTGCGCACCCGCGACGAGGTCGGGGCGCTGGCGGAGACCTTCAACCACATGGCCAAGGCGCTGGAGGTCCGCCGCCAGAAGGTACGCAACGCCAGGGGCGAGATGCGGCAGGCCAAGGACACGCTCGCCACCGTCATCGATACCTCGCATGTGGCGATCGTCTGTTGCGACCTCGATCAATCGGTCGTGCTCTGGAGCCGCGGCGCCGAGCAGATGTTCGGCTACAGCACCGAGGAGGCGCTCGGCCGGCAGCGGCTGCTGGTGCCGCCAGAGGGCATGGCGGAAGCGCAAGAGCTGTTTCGACGCGCCTATGGGGGCGAGACCGTCAGGGATCTGCACGTCAAGCGCCGACGCAAGGATGACGCGCTGCTCGACGTGCGGCTCGCGGCCGCTCCGATGCGCAATGCCGACGGCACGGTGCGAAGCGTCGCGTTCGCCTATGAGGATATTACCGACCGCAAGGCGGCCGAGGAGCAGCTGCGACGGCTCGCGCATTACGACCAATTGACCGGCCTGCCCAATCGCGCCCTGCTGCAAAAGGAATTGGGGCGGCTGCTGGCGCAACACGGCGGCAGGGCGCCGACCTCCATTGTGCTGTTCGATCTCGACGAGTTCAAGGACGTCAACGATACGCTCGGACATTCGACCGGCGACCAGCTGCTCATCGAGGTCGGGCAGCGATTGATGGGGGTCGCGGAAGAGCGGGCCGTGGTGGGCTTGGCGAGCCGGCTGGGCGGCGACGAATTCGTGGTGGTGCTACCCAATTGCGGCGATCCTCGCATCGTCAGCGAGCTCGTCGAGCTGATGCTCAAGCGGCTCAACGAACCTTTCATCATCAACGACCAGCTGGTGCATCTCGGCGCCAGCGCCGGCGTCGCCATCGCGCCCCAGGACGGCGCCGACGTCGAGGAGCTGATCGCCAATGCGGATCTGGCGCTCTATCAAGCCAAGGCCGACGGCGGCCGCAACTTGCGCTTCTTCATGCCGGTGCTGCGCGCGCAGGCGCAGGCAAGGCGCAGCCTCGGCCTGGAGCTGCGACACGCCTTCGCCAACGACGAATTCGAGATCCATTTTCAGCCGCAGATCCGGCTCTCCGACAAGGCCGTGGTCGGCGCCGAAGCATTGCTGCGCTGGCGGCATCCGCAGCGCGGCCTGCTGGCGCCCGGCGCTTTCATCGATACGTTGGCGGAAAGCGCGATCGCATCCGGAGTCGGGCGCTGGATCATCCGCACCGCGTGCCAGCATGCCGCCGCCTGGCGCGCCATGGGGCTGCCGTTGGTGCGCGTGGGCGTCAATCTGTTTCCCTCGCAGGCCTATGACGAGGCGCTGTCGCAGGACGTCATGGAGGCGCTGCGCGACTTCGGCCTGCCGGCCGATACGCTTGAGCTCGAGATCACCGAGAACATCGCGCTCAATCGCGAGGATTCGGCGGTGCTGCAGCGGCTGCACGACGCCGGCGTGAAGCTCGCCTTCGACGATTTCGGTACCGGCTATGCGTCGTTGAGCTATCTTACACGGCTGCCGTTGTCGCGCATCAAGATCGATCGCAGCTTCGTCGGCAAGATCACCCGCGACGCGCAGGATGCGGCCATCGTGCGCTCGCTCATCGCCATGGCACACAATCTGGAGCTCGGGGTGATCGCGGAAGGCGTCGAGACCAGCCAGCAGGCTGACTTCCTCATCAACGAGAAGTGCGAGGAGGCGCAAGGCTTCCTCTACGCCAAGCCGCTGCCGGCCGAGCAATTCGAGGCCTATCTGAGGACCCAACGGCTCGCGCTCGCGATCCCGGACGATCTCGAGCAGGACGGCGGCGCCCCGGTGCGGTTGGAGCCGTGGGGCGCGAAAGCTCCCGGACGTCGGCGGGCGCGACGGGCTTAGTGAGCGGGAGAATTCGGGGTCGGTTCCCGATTCCACGCCATCCGGGGATTGCGAATACCATCCACGATCCTTCTCGCCTCGCTCATGGCCGGCTCTTCGCCGTGATGCGCCGGCGTGACCGCCACACGCCTGCCACCCGCGGAAATTTGCGCCTGCCATAGCTCGCCGGTCTTGACCGGAACGAGTTCGAAGCCCCTGTACATGACCAACATGCCGCGCCTCCATGGATCAAACACGATCCCGCCCCGCGCCATTCTGCACGAGCAAGCTTTAACCAGAGATTTTATTGGTCGCGAAATCAGGTAGTAACCGGGTAGTGCAGGGATCGCGGGGTGCCGCAGTCCGCCGCGATCTTTTCGCCCGGAACAGCATCCCGCGCACTGCGTCCGCGGCTTGCCCAGCGTAAGCTGCAACCTGGATCGTCCGCCATGCGTTGGCTTGCGGGCGCACGAGGATCGGCTCGCTTGCGATGAAGCTTCCGGCATATTCCTGCATCCTCCTGCATCTCATCTTGACCGGCGTGCGGAGCGCGGCTGCGGATCCGGACGCTTCGGCCTTGCCGGACACGGGCGCATCCGTCTGCTTGATGATCGAGTTGGCCGCCCGCGCGAACGCCCTGCCGCTCGACTTCTTCGCCCGGATCATCTGGCAAGAAAGCCGATTCCAGCCTGACGCGGTCGGGCCGGCAACCCGGGGCAGCGGCCGCGCGCAAGGCATCGCGCAATTCATGCCCGGCACGGCCGCGGAGCGTGGCCTGCTCGATCCGTTCGATCCGGTGGAGGCGCTGCCCAAAGCGGCCGCGTTCCTGGCCGAATTGCGCAGCCGCTTCGGCAATCTCGGCCTCGCGGCCGCCGCCTACAATGCGGGACCTCAGCGCGTACGCGATTTCCTGAGCGGCGCCCGCGGCCTGCCGGCGGAGACGCAAAAATACGTGCTCGCCGTCACCGGAAGAACGGTCGAGGATTGGTCGAGCGACGCCCGCCAGAATCTCGAAAAGTCGCAGCGGCCCGCCGGCGAGCCCGCCCTGGCAGCGGCGCCGGCGAGTTGCCACAACCTCGTCGCTCTGCTCGAGCAGACGCCGAACCGGTTCGTGGAGGAATTGCAGCAGCGCATCAATTTGACGGCGGCGAGCCCGTGGGGCGTGGAGCTCAGCGCTGGTTTCTCGCACGATCGCGTGCTTACCGCCTATGCGGGACTCCTGAAGCGCTTCGGCGAGATATTGTCCGGGCGCGATCCGAGCATCCTATCGGGCGTGCTTCGCAGCCGCGGCATTCGCGCGTTCTACCGGGTCAGCATCGGAGCACCTACGCGCGAGGCGGCCAACGATCTCTGCACGCAAATCCGCCGCGCCGGTGGCGCGTGCCTGGTGATCCGCAATCGGGGCCAAGCCGGATGAAGGGGAACAGCGGCGCTGCAAGCGAGCTCATCGGGGCGACGCGGGTGCGCCTGAATCAGTCGGGCAATCTCTCGCTCGGTTGGGGCGGCATCCCCGTCGTTGCCACCGGGATACCCCCGGCATTTTTCTCCGCCTGGTCGGCCAACCGGGTCCAAGCTTCCGCCAAGGCCAGAATGGCAGCGCGCTGATGCGGGTCAACGAAGAAAGCCGTCATCGCGAAACAATCGGAGGCGTTACGCCGATACTGATTAGCCGCCGACATTCGATCCCTCCCTGGTAAACCCCCACCTACGGGCCGGGCCCGTAGGTTTTTCGACGTTCGAACAACGTCTTGCAAACAATGTCGGGGGCGGCGTTTGGTTCCGCCTGAATTTTGGGCGCCGCAACCCGTGGGCCTCTCCGGCGGCCAGATCGCCTCCACGTCCCGGCACCATCGCCGACTTCACGGGGCTGACCGTCATGGTAGAGTCGGCGGCGAGCCGACGGAGACCAGCATGGATTTGTGGTCGGAGCCCATGACCGGGCGGGTGGCGGCATTCCTGCTGGCTGCCCTTCTGACCTTGCTTCTCTTGATATTCTGGGAGGTCAGGAGCCACCGCCCAACCCCGGAGCCACGCCCCGCAAAGCCGAAAGCTCTCCGGCCGCCGAGGCCCCGGGCCGCCGGCCCTGGGCAGATGCCGCGGTCCGTCGTCGTCATCGGACTGATGACCGCGGCTTTCGCGGCCATCGGATTCCGGTTCGGGGTGCCGCTTGCGGCGGCGGTTCTGGCGCTGACGATCGCGATCCTCCTGCGGTCGTTGTGGTACACCGGGCCGGCCATCCTGGCGCGATGCGGCGCGCGCCCGGTCAGCGACCCGAACCTCATCGAAGCGGTGGCGGAGCTCGCCGCCAAGGCCGGTATCGCGGCGCCGCGAATGCTCGAGATTCAGGAGAACCATCCGAACGCCTTTGCGCTCGGCACCGACGGCGCCGACGCGGCAATCGTCGTAACCATCGGCTTGCGCCGCCGGCTGACCGCCGCCGAAGAGCGCGCCGTCATCGCCCACGAGATGTCCCATATCGTGCGCCGCGATACCGTGCAGGCAACCCTTGGGGTGACCCTAATGGGCGCGGTCGCCACGCTGGCGTTGTGGCTCGGCGTGGTCGGCCGCACGGCACAGCACCGGGGCGGCCGCGCGTTGCTGTTCCTGGTGGTGCTGGCGCCGGTTTCGGCGCTGGTGCTGCGGCTGGGCGGGTCTCGCGCGAGTGCCTATCGGGCCGACCGCGAAGGCGCCCGGCTGTGCGGCAATCCCACCGATCTTATCACGGCGCTCGACAAGCTCGACGCCGCGGCCCGGCGCTTCGCGAGCATCACCGCCGACGACCAGCCCGCGACGGCGGCGCTCTTCATCGTGGACCCGTTGCCGAATTCGTGGGTCGGACGGTTGTTCGCGACGCCCCCGCCGGTCGCCAGACGCATCGCGCGTCTCCGAGGCCTTTCAGGACAACACTCGGGGCACGCGCCAGCGGCGGCGGAATCCGGCAGGCCGTCGGAACTCGCGGCGATGCAAAACGCCGTGTCGGTGACCGAAGGATGATGGGACGCCACCGACGGCACCGGTTGCAATTCTTCGATCGCATGGCGGAGGTCGCGATGAAAGCTCGGCACTGCGCGCTGCTGTCGATATTGCTCGGCATCCTCGCATGCCCGCGCGCGGGCGCGTGGGCGGAGGTGACCCGGATCGACATCGCGTCGCGCACCGATGTGCTCAGCGGCAAGCCGTTCGGGGATGCCGGATCCTACGAGAAGCTGATCGGCACGGTCCATTTCGCGGTCGATCCCGCGCAGCCGGGCAACCAGGCGATCATCGACATCGAAAAGGCGCCGCGCGCCGCCGATGGGCGCGTGGCTTTTTCCGCCGACCTCTACATCCTCGAGCCCAAGGACGCGGCGCGCCGCAACGGCGTCGCCCTGCTCGACGTGCTCAACCGCGGCAGAAAGAACATCCTGCGCGACTTCAATCGGGCGCCAGCGGTGGCCGACCCCGCGTCGGAGGGCGATTTCGGCGACGGCTTCCTGATGCGGCGCGGCTTCACGCTGGTGTGGGTCGGCTGGCAGTTCGATATCCCCCGGCGCGGCGGCCTGATGGGGTTGGATGCACCGGTTGCGACCGATCAGGGGCGCCCCATCACCGGGCGGGTCAGCACCACGTTCGTGCCCAACAGCGCAGACCCGACCTATCCGCTCGACGACATGGGGCGCTATGCCGACAACACCCGCTATCCGCCGCTCGATCCGGACAGCGCGGAGAGCACGTTGACGGTGCGGGACGGTTACCTGGCGCCCGCACGCGAGATCCCGCGCACCCAATGGCGGTTCGGCCGCCTGCGCGACGGCACGGTGGTGCCCGACACGTCCGCAGTTTTCCTCGAGAACGGGTTTGCGCCCGGCCACATCTACCAGCTGAGCTACCAGGCGCAGAACCCCCCGGTCGCCGGCCTGGGGTTCGCGGCTTTGCGCGAGCTCGCGGCAGCGTTGAAGCATCAGACCCTCGCGCTGCCGCCGGTGCGTTACACCCTGGCGTTCGGCCCGTCGCAGGACGGGCGGTTCCTGCGGGAGTTTCTCTACCGGGGCTTCAATGCCGACCAGGAGGGCCGGCCCGCGTTCGACGGCATCATTGCCCATATCGCCGGCTCGGCGCGGGGCAATGACTTCAACGCGCGCTTCGCCAGGCCCAACGGCCTTGGATTCTTCGAGGCGTCGCTGTTCCCGTTCCTCGATCTTGCGCAACGCGATGCGGTGACCGTCAAGACCGATGGGCTGCTGACCAAGCTGCCCGAAGCGGCGCGACCGAAAATCTTCTACACCAACTCGTCCGGCGAATACTGGGGCGGCGGCCGCGCCGCGGCCCTCACCCATACGACGCTGGACGGCCGGCAAGACGCCATGCTGCCGGAAAATGTCCGCATCTATCTGTTTGCCGGCACGCAACATGTCCCGGGCGGATATCTCGCCTCGCAAGGCGAGGGACAGCAGCAGCCGAACCCGAACGACTATGCGTGGGGCCACCGCGCGCTCCTGGTCGCGATGGAGCGCTGGGTGCGCTCGGGCATCACGCCGCCGCCGAGCCGTCACCCGCTCCTGGCGGACCACACTTTGGTGACGCGAGACGACATCGACTTTCCGGCCATCCCGGGCGTGCGGTCGCCACGCGCGATCCCAGGCGGCTACCGCGCCGATCTGGACGGACCGCCGGCCTCCCATCCGCTGCCGATGCTGGTGCCGCAGGTGGACGGCGACGGCAACGAGCTCGCCGGCATCCAGCTGCCCGACGTGGCGGTGCCGCTCGCCACCTACACGGGCTGGAATTTCCGCAGCCCCAAGATCGGCCAGCCGACCGAGCTGCTTCCGCTCACCGGCTCCTACATCCCGTTTCCGGTGACGCGGGCGGCACGCGAGGCGGCTGCCGATCCGCGGTTCTCGATCGAGGAGCGCTATGGCGACCGGGTGCGCTATCAGGCGCTGGTGAGCGACCGTGCCGGCAATCTGGTGCGGGACGGATACCTGCTGGGCGAGGACGTCGCCACGGTGGTCGAGCGCGCCTTGGCGCGCTGGGATGATGTCACCCGGGGAACGCCGCTCTCGACGCGATGACGCCGATGGTCGATCGGCCTTTATCCCCGTGCGGATCGGCGCATCTGGTCGACGCTCCAGGCGCCCGGACCGGCCACGCACAGATACAGGAAGACAAAGCAGAACAGGATCGCGGCGTCGCCACCGTTGACGGCGGGGTAGAAGCTCTGCGGGGCGTGGACCGTGAAGTAGCCGACCGCCATCTCGCCGGCCAGCAGAAAGGCGACCGGCCGGGTGAACAGCCCGATCAACAAGAGGATACCGCCGGCCGTCTCGATCAGTCCCGCAATGCCGAAGAAGGACAGCAACGCCTGCTGGCCCGGCGCGGCGCCCGGCGGAAAGCCGAAAACCTTGACCAGCCCGTGCTCCAGAAAAAGCAGCGCGGAAATCACCCGCAAGGCGGCGAGCAGCCGTGGGGCCCAGACATTCGATAGCGCCTGATCGTCCATCATCTTGTGCTCCCTTCAAATCGAGCGGCCGGCGGGAGATGCGAACGCCGTGCAGTCTACCCCGTCGCCGCGACCCTGGCACCGAGGAGCTTGGCTTCACCGGCAAGCCTTGTCATCCTGGGCACCGGGGCGCGGGGGAAACGCTCGGCTTACCGGAGGGCGCGGCGTTTGCTATCCTGTGCAGCCCTGCGAAGCTCCCCGGGGGATATCGGATCAACGCGCCGGACCGTACGTCCCGGCTGCAAACGAGGAATGGCCATGAAATCCTTGTCCGCGACCGCCGCCATGACCGAAGCGACCGGCAAGCTGATGCGCCCGATGCTCGGCGCATTGTTGCTGGCGAGTGCCCTGACGCCGGCCGGCGCCGCCGACATGACCTTCGAGCGCGCGCTCGGTGCCGCCAAGGAGCCGCAGAACTGGCTGCTCCACCACGGCAACTATCAGGGCCACCGCTTCTCGGCGCTCAAGGAGATCAATACCGACACGGTCAAAAACCTGAAGCTCGCGTTCACGGTGGCGCTCGGCGGGTTCGAGGGCGGCGGCACCCGCTACAAGTTCGGCGACCTGGAGGCCACCCCGATCGTCGAGGACGGCGTGATGTACGTTCCGGACGGCTGGGGCACGGTCTATGCGATCGACGTCTCCAACGGCCGCAAGGGCACCTTCCGCTGGAAATTCGATCCCGCCACCGACAAGGCCTGGGCCGGCGACGTGGCCTGTTGCGGCGTCAACAACCGCGGCGTCGCGCTGTGGAAGGACAAGGTGATCTCGATCTCGCTCGACGGCCGCATGTTCGCGCTCAACAAGGCGACCGGCGAGAAGGTGTGGGAGCGCAAGATCGCGGATCCGGCCATCGGCGAGACCCTGACCATGGCGCCCCTGATCGTGCGCGACGTGGCGATCGTCGGCCCCGCCGGCGGCGAGCTCGGCATCCGCGGTTTCATCGACGGCACCGATCTCAACACCGGCAAGCAGCTCTGGCGCACCTATACGATCCCGGGCGCCGGCGAGCCCGGCAACGAGACCTGGAAGGACGGCAAGAACCACTGGCAGCACGGCGGCGGGTCGCTGTGGGAGACCGGCACCTACGACCCCGATACCGACACGCTCTACCAGGGCACCGGCAATGCCGGGCCGGACTACGATGCGCAATACCGCCCGGGCGACAACAAATGGGCGGCGAGCGTGCTGGCGCTCAATCCGGCCAACGGCGAGATCAAATGGGGCTTCCAATACACCCCCAACGACCCGTACGATTTCGACGAGATCTCCGAGCATCCCATCATCAACGCCAAGATCAACGGCGAGGATCGCAAGCTGGTGGTGCACGCCGCCCGCAACGGCTTCTTCTATGCGCTCGACCGTGCGAACGGCTCGTTCGTGGCCGGCAAGCAATATGTCGACGAGCTCAACTGGACGCCGGGGCTCGATCCCAAGACCGGCCGCCCGCTCAACTACGATCCGGCCAAGGACGTGCAGGAATACGCGCCCGGCAGCCACGCCTCGCGCGCCATGCCGCAGGGCGGCAAGCTCTGCCCGGCGCAATATGGCGGCAAGAATTGGGAGCCGTCCGCCTACAATCCGGAGCTCAACCTGCTCTATCTGCCCTCCTATGAAGGCTGCAACACACTGTTCACAGAGGAGCAGAAGGACATGGCGGACCAGGGCGGGCCGGTGCAGCCGCGCCAGCGGTTCGCCGGCGGCGGCAACAAGAACCCGACCCGCCTCTACGGCAGCCTCAAGGCGGTCGACCCCGCGACCGGCGAGATCAAGGCCCGGTTGCGGCTCGAATACCCCAACCTCAGCGGCGCGCTCGCGACCGGCGGCAACCTGGTCTTCATCGGCGAGCCGGACGGCTCGTTCACGGCCCACGACGCCCGCACCCTGCAGGAGGTCTGGAATTTCAACACCGGAACGGGCATCAATGCTCCGCCGGTGACCTATTCGGTCAACGGCAAGCAGTATGTCGCGGTCCTGGTCGGCTCCAAGCAGCCTAATGCGGTGCTGCCCAACGCACCGGAGCTCAAGAACACCTCGACCGCCTCAATGCTGTACGTGTTCGGCTTGTGATGGTTCTCGCATGACTCCATTCCGGATCGATCTCGTCACTCCCGCCAGGGCGGCGCGTACGACCGCCCGCGGCAACGGCTCAAAACACCCAAGGAGAATACCGATGCGCAGTCGTCTCATTGCCACCATGATGCTAGCCGCGCTCGCCGGCGCGGCCATCGCCACGCTGCCGGGCGTCGGCCGCGCGCAACAAGAGGAGCCCAATCGCGCCGACCTGCCGCCGCAGCAGTTCAATCCGCAGATGAGCGCGCTCATGAACATGCTGATACAGCCACGCCATGCCAAGCTCGGCCTGGCCGGGAAGGCGGAGAACTGGGCGCTGGCCGGCTATGAGTTCAACGAGCTCAAGGCGGGCTTCATCATAATCGGCAAGGAGGTGCCGCGCTTCAAGGGAATGCCGGTCGCCGATCTGTTCGACGCCGCCATGAAGCAGATCTTCCCGGTCATGGATTTCGCCATCAAGGCCGGCGACCCGCGCCAATTCGGCGAGTCCTATGCCAAGATCACGGCCGGCTGCAACTTGTGCCACACCACCGCCGACCACCCGTTCATCGTCATCAAGGTGCCGGAGGCGTCCAACTTCCCGAACCAGGAATTTGCCCCGAAGTAACGCTTGGTCCTGAGGCGGATCCCGGCTGCGCGCCGGGTCCGCCCGGTCACATCCGGGTGATCGCCGTAACCTGTTGGCCTCCGGCGGCGTATTACCTGTAGTATCCTTGGAACGCTTTTGGAGGAAACCGCCATGCTGACGCGGCGATACGTATTCTGGGCCGGCGCGAGCGCGCTCGCGGCGCTCCTGGCCAACCGCTTTTTCGGGCTGGGGTCGGTCTCCCAGGCCGCCGAAACCTTCGAGGTCACGCATACCGATGCGGAGTGGCGAGCCTTGCTGACCCCGGCACAATTCGGCGTGCTGCGCCAGCAAAGCACCGAGCGCCCCTTCAGCAGTCCGCTCGATCACGAGAAGCGCGCCGGAACGTTCGCTTGCGCGGGCTGCGATCAGGCCTTGTATTCCTCGAAGACCAAGTTCGACAGCGGGACCGGCTGGCCGAGCTTCTGGCAGCCGCTCGAGGCGGCGGTCGGCACGTCGGACGACACCTTCCTGGCCATGAAGCGGACCGAGGTCCACTGCAGCCGGTGCGGGGGCCATCTGGGCCACGTGTTCAATGACGGGCCGCGGCCGACGGGCCTGCGCTACTGCATGAACGGTGTCGCCATGGCGTTCAAGCCGGCGGCCGCCTGAGGCGAGGTTGCGGGGGCTTCGATCGCGCCATATTTTTCACGGGCGCCGGCGGAGTCTCTGTCGGCTACCTGACCGCGGCGCCACGCCGATTGCGCCCATCGCGGTATTGCTGTTATCTCGCCGCCCCATGAACGAGACAAAGTTTTTTCCGGCGCCGCGATGATCGCGCATGCGTGCCCGGCCTGCCGGGAGACGACGCCGCAACGCCTGCTGTATCGCAAGAACGGCTGCGACATCTGGCAATGCCGCAATTGCGGCCTTGGACGCGCCGAGAGCGCGGGCTTCGATCCCGAGACCTACTATACGGGCGGCTATTTTTCCGGCCAGCACAGCGACGGATATTCCGATTATCGCGCCGCCGAGCCGGTGCTGCGCCGGGAGTTCGCCCACAGCGTCGCTCTCATTCGCACCTATTGCGAGGCCGGACGGTTGTTCGACCTCGGCTGTGCCTACGGTTTCTTCCTGAAGGAAGCGGAGCGCTATTTCGAGGTCTGTGGCATCGAGCTTGCCGAGGATGCGGCCGCCTCCTGCCGCAGCGCCGGCCTCAAAGTCCTGTCGGGCGTCGCCGACGAGGCCAACATGGCCCGGATCGGGAAGATCGACGTCATCACCCTGTTCGATGTGATCGAGCATCTGCCGCAGCCGCAGGAAACCCTCGCGCTGTGCGACCGCTATCTCAAGCCCGGCGGCATCATCATGATCACGACCGGCGATTTCGCCTCCCGGCTGGCGCGGCTGGCCGGGGCCAGGTGGCGGCTGATGACACCCCCGCAGCATCTGTGGTTCCTCACGCCCGAAAGCATGCGCCGCACCGCGGCTGCGCTCGGCCTGACGGTGGTGCGCTGCGACCACCCCGGCAAGGTAGTGCCGCTGTCGCTCATTCTGTTTCAGGTCCGGCGGATGCTGGGCCTTGGCAGCGCGCCCATCACCGCCGCCAGCCGGGTCGGCATTCCGGTCAATCTGCTTGATGCGATGCGCATCGTGCTGCGCAAGCCGGCCGCATGAGCAACGACCGGCTGACCCTGTGGCAAATCGCCGTGCTGGCCGCCTATGCGGTCGGGATGTCGGGCGGCCAGGTGTTGTTCAAGATGGCGGCGCTGCGCTCGGAGGCGGCCGGCAGCCTCTGGGAGCGTCTGCTGGGACTGGCTTTCAACCCCTATTTCATCTGCGCGCTCATTCTCTATGGCGGATTTGCAATTCTTTGGGTTTGGATTCTGAGTTTCATACCATTGTCACGTGCATACCCTTTTGTAGCCTTGGCATTCGCGTTGACCCCATTGCTTGGAGGCCTTCTGTTCGGGGACACGATCTCGCTACGGCTGATCGCCGGGATCGTCTTTATTTTGTGCGGTCTGTTTCTGGTCACGAGCTGAGGAACCCTTTCGGCGGCCTCCGAGTTGGTTATCGGCCTGCGCGGCGGCGTGCTGCGAGGAAAGCGATACGACCATGGAACTTGGCTCAAGCCCGACCCTCTGGGTGATCTGCGCCGCCTACAACGAGGCGACCACGATCGGGCACGTGGCAGCGGAGCTTCGCCGCGCCGGCCACCGGGTGGTGGTGGTGGACGACGGCTCCCGCGACGAAACGCGCCACATCGCGGCCGCGGCCGGCGCCGACGTGGTGGTCCATCCGGTCAACCTCGGACAGGGAGCCGCCCTGCAGACCGGGATCGATTACGCCTTGTCGCGAGCCGCCGACATCCTTGTCACGTTCGATGCCGACGGCCAGCACCGCGTCGCCGACATTCCGGTTCTGGTAGAGGCGCTGCGACGCGAGCGCGCCCACTTCGCGCTCGGCAGCCGTTTTCTCGGACAGACACACAATCTCCCCACGCTCCGCCGCTGGGTGCTTTACGCCGCAACCGTCTTCACCCGTTTTTCCACCGGCCTGCGGCTCACCGATTCCCACAACGGCTTGCGCGCCCTCACCCGCAGAGGCGCCGCCGCCATCCGGTTGCGGCAGAACCGCATGGCCCATGCGTCGGAAATTCTCGTCGAGATCGCCCAGAGCGGCCTGCGCTATGTCGAGGTTCCGGTCACCATCGAGTACACCGCCTATTCGCTGGCCAAGGGGCAGCGCATCGGCGATTCCGTCACCATCTTGCTCGACCTGTTTGCGCAAGAATTGTACCGATGATCGCCCAGATCTTCTTCTCGCTGCTGCTCGGCACGGTGTTTCTGTACGCCTGGATCGAATACCGCAGGTCGCCGGTGGTGGCGGTGTTGTCGTCGATGGTGGCGCTCGCCGGAATGTATTTCGTCTGGGTGCCGTCGCACAGCACCTGGCTGGCGGAGTTCGTGGGGATCGGACGCGGGGTCGATCTCATTCTCTACACCTGGGTCGGCATCAGCCTCATCGTGATCCTCAATCTGCATCTGAAGCTGCGCACGCAGCTCGAGCTGATCACGGTCCTGGCCCGCAAGATCGCGCTCGCCGATCTGGCTGCTTCGCCGGATCACTCCCTGGTGCCGCCCGGCTCGTTGCCGCCCGATGTCAGCGCGGCGCCGCAGCTTGCGAAGGAGCCGGTGTTTGCTGAGATGGCGGACGGCCATAGATCCAGGCAAACGGGCGGTCAAACCGCCTGACCTCGCCGATCAGGACAGCGTCCCCGATATGCCTTCCTTCGAGCGCAATCCCAGCATATTCAGAACGCGTGCGGCCGACGAACGATGCGAGGAAACCCAGGGCGCCCAACCCGCACGGCGGCCCATCGGTTCCGCCAACCTTCAAGGTTACTTATGGATCCCTCATCTGCGGCTTCCGCCCCCACCGCCCCGGCCTGCCCGCGCTGCGACGCCCAGATGATCATCAGCATGATCTCGCCTTTCACCGACGAGGCGGACCGGCACGTGGCGGACGACATCTCCTATCTGTGCCCGAAATGCGCGACCGCGATCGAACGGGAAGTCCCGGTCACCAGATAGAGTTCCAACGTGACAATTCGACGAACATCCCCGCCTGGCCAGGAACCGGTCATGACCCTCGAGCTCTATGCGCATCCGTTCTCCTCGTATTGCCAGAAGGTACTGATCGCGCTCTACGAGAACGCGATCCCATTCGAGCTGCGCATGCTGGGCGACCCGCAAGCCGCGGCCGAGCTGGCGTTGCTGTGGCCGCTCAAGCGCTTTCCGGTGCTGGTGGACGATGGCCGCACCGTGCTGGAAGCCAGCATCATCATCGAGCATCTCGGCTTGAGCCATCCGGGCCCGGTGCGGCTCATCCCGCAGGACGCCGGCGCCGCGCTCGGGGTCCGCATGATGGACCGCTTCTTCGACAACTACATCATGACGCCGCAGGGCAGGATCGTGCACGACAGTATGCGGGCCGAAGCCGATCGCGACCGGCTGGGGGTCGCCGAGGCCCGCACCATGCTGGACACCGCCTATGGGTGGCTCGATCACAAGATGGCCGGACGCGAATGGGCGGCAGGCGAGGCTTTCAGCCTGGCGGACTGCGCCGCCGCGCCGGCGCTGTTCTATGCCGACTGGACGCACCGGATCGGCGCGACGTTCGGCAACGTCCGCGCCTACCGGCGCCGACTCCTGCAGCGGCCGTCGTTCGCCCGCGCGGTCGATGAGGCACGGCCCTATCGTCCGCTGTTTCCGCTCGGGGCACCAGACCGCGATTGAAGCTGCGGCGGCGCCCGAGCACGATCGCCGAAACAACAGATTTGACGAGCGCCGCGACGGCGGGTTGCGATATCATCGCGTGGCTGCCTCCGGGGTGATGGAATGAAGCGCCGCGATCTCATCAAGCTTGCCGGCAGTGTGGCGCTGGCCTGGCCGACGCGCCTCGCCGCCCAAACCATGCCCGCGGCCGACAAGATTCGCGTGGGCAATCCATCGGTTCAGTCGTTTTCGTTCCTGCCCTTGCGGATCGGGGTCGCGCACGGCTTCTTTGCCAAATACGGCATCGACATCGAGGAGGTGACCCTCAACGGCAGCGCCAAGCTGCACCAGGCCATGACGGCCGGCAGCCTCGATATCGGGCTCGGATCCGGACCCGACTTGATCTTCCTGGTGAAGGGCGTGCCCGAGATCGCGGTGGCCAGCATGGCAGGGCCACCGCTTCTGCTCGGCGTGGTGGTGCCCTACGATTCGCCGGCGCGCACCGCCGATGACCTCAAGGGCAAGCGGATAGGCATCTCGACCGTAAACTCGCTCACCCAATGGCTGATGCGCGAGCTCGCCCGCCAAAAGGGCTGGGATGCCGACAGCCTGACCTACGTGACGGTGGGGGCGGAATTGCCGAACCAGGTCGCCGCTCTGGTGACCGGGCAGATCGATGCGGTGGTGAGCTCGTCGGCGCTCGGGCTTGCGCTCGCCGAGGGGAAGCGCGGGCGGCTGTTGCTTGCCGCCTCCGACATCGTCAAGGATTTCATGATCCACGCCATCTTCGCCTCGGAGCCGATGGTGCAGCAGCGCCCCGACGCGATCCGGCGTTTTCTCAAGGGCTGGTTCGATACCATCGCTTTCATGCGGGCGAACCGGGACGCCACCGTGCAGGCGTCGCGCGAGCGGACCAATTTCTCGATCGCGGTCGAGGAGCAGCAATATGATCTGGTGATGCCGATGTTCTCGGGCACCGGCCGGTTCGAGCCGCGCGCGCTCGCCACCATCCAACGCTCCTTCGTGGATCTGCATCTGATCGACCAGGAGCCGGACCTGACCCGATACTGCACCGAGCGGTTCCTCCCGGCGAGCTAAGGTGCGAGGGTGCAGCTCCCCTCCCCCTTGTGGGGAAGGGCGGCGGCCGCCGCGAAGTTGTTGTCGGCATCATGCCCGCAAATTGCGAAAGGACCCGATGTGGCGACCAAGCTTCCGTTGACCCTGACCTGCGGCGATTACGAGATCACCCGGCCATTGGCGGATGGCTTGGTCGAGCCCGACGGCATCGCGCTCACTGTGCTGACCAACTCGGCGTCGCGCGATCGTCATTGGCGGCTGGCGCGCAACGCCGAGTGCGATCTGGGCGAGTTCAACGCTTGCGCCTATTTCATGGCGCGCGAGCGCGGGCATCCCTATATCGCGCTGCCGATCTATCCGCACCGGCGTTTCCGCCACGGCTTCGTGTTCGTCAACACCGGCAAGGGCATAACGCAGGCGGGCGATCTGCGCGGCCGCCGGATCGGCTGCTACGGCGGCTTTCAGCCGGCCGCCTGCGTCTGGCTGCGCGGCCTGCTGGAGGAATTCCACGGCTTGCCGCATCGCGACGTCACCTGGGTGATACCGCGGCTCGACGAAATCCCCTTCACGCCGGCGCCCGGGCTCATGATCGAGGTGCTGCCGCCCGAAAAATCCCTCGACGATATGCTGGCGGCGGGCGAGATCGACGCCATGCTGGCGCCGAGCTTTCCGGCTCCCTTCCTCAAGGGCGACAAACGGGTGGGGCGGCTGTTCCCGGATTTCAAGGCGAGGGAGATCGACTATTTCCGGCAGACCGGGATTTTCCCGATCATGCATGTGATCATGATCCGGCAATCGATCGTCGAGCGTCACCCTTGGGTGCCGGCCAATCTGGCCTACGCGTTCAATCAGGCGAAGCAGATGGCCTATGCGCGGCTGCGCAACCCGCGCGTCCTGCCGCAGGCCTGGAGCACCAGCGCCGGCGAGGAGCAATCAACCATCCTGGGCCCCGACCCCTGGGCCTATGGGCTCGGCGCCGCCAACGCCAAGAATTTGACGACCGCCATGCGCTACACCCATGCGCAGGGCTTGACCGACCGGCTGGCGTCACTGGAGGAAGTTTTCGTGCCGATCGACGAGGGCATCTTTTCGGGCGTGGGCGGGTATTGAGACGATGGGGCGCTGCTGATTCGGGTCGAAACCTTCATGCTTTTCCCGGGCGTAGCGCAGCACCTCTGGTGATGCGCTACTAACCCGGGATCGTTCCAGGCTCCGAGGTTGGAACGATCCCGGATCAGCGGAGCATCGCTCCGCGCTGCACCGCGTCCGGGAAAAGCGACTAGGCCTAGTCAGCAAGAAGCCGAGACGCGCGCGCGCGTCACCGGTTGATGCGGGTGATCTTGGAGCCCTCGAGGGTCAGATTATACATCAGACCCTTGGTGTCGAGGATGATGCCGACCACCGGGCTGGTGATGTTCTCGGTGTTGATGGCGGCGCCGGCCGCGATCGTGATGATGGCGACCGAGCCGTCGACCCCGACCTTCCAGCCGTGGGCGCGCCGGAAATTCTCGAGCGCGCCGGGCGTCATAAACATGATGATGATGGAGCGCGCCTCGGCGCCGAACTGGAAGCCGAACGAGGCCGCAAGGGTGTCGTAATAGCCCTGGGTGACGCCGCCGATGCGCAGCGCGCCTTCGCCGTATTCCCCGCCGACCCCGATGCCAGCCTTGATGACGGTCGGAAACACCAGCACCGCAGCCGCCCTGGCGGCCAGCTCGCTGCCGCCCGGCACATGGCGATAGAGCCGATCGAGCGTGATGTTGACCTCGCGATCGATCTCGCGCCCGCTCGCGGCTTGGCCGCTGCCGCTGCCGGCCAGCAACGCCAGCGCCGTAAACACCAAGAGGCAGATTGATCTGCCGGCCACCGAAATCCCGAATGTCATTGTGAGAGCCCCCTGCCCGACTCAGGTGAAGTCACTGAGAGGCAGATAGTTCCCACAAATCGCGGCAAAGCAACAGATCTCATGAAACCGCAGTGCAGCCGACCGGCGTCGGCTATTCTGCCAGCAGTTCCTCGAAGCGCCCCCTGACGGCGGCCGCCCGGCCATAGCAGGCCGGATTTTGCTGGATATGGAGGGTCGAGGAGGGGAAGCAGAACGGCCGCGACGGCCGGCGCTCGCCGGTTCTGGGCGCGAGCGCCAGGATCGATCCGGAACCCACCGTTTCGCGCAGCCGCTCATGTGGCGACGCTGCCCGGAACGCGGTCTGCCGCCGCCGGGCCGGGGGTTGCGCGGTCGGGGCGACTGATGCTTGCGGCGGCACGGAGGCTTGCGGCGGCACCGACGCCTGCGGCGATGAGGTCATCCCGGACACCCATCCGGGCCGGAAGTCGCCGAATTTTTGCAGTGGCCCCAGCGGATAGGGCGACTGCAAGCTGTCCAAGGGGTGCGGCTCGATTTGCAGCAGCCCCTGCGCCACGGCGTGTTGGCCCGACGACGCCAGCAAGATCGCGGCAAAGCCGGCGCTGACGAGTTTGACCCTGCTCATTTGGCGGCTCCAAGAGTTGCCGCGTATAGATATGCCGGCCGCAATGGTAGAACAAGACGCCAAGCATGCAAGCCGAATGACGATGCTTGGTTATGACAGGGGGACCCGATGCTGTTGATCATCCTGCTGGCTATCCATCTGCTCGCCGCCGTGTTCTGGGTCGGCGGCTTGGCGTTCGCCTATACGATGCTGCGCCCCTCGGCCGCCGCGCTCGATGCCGCGGCACGGCTGCCGCTGTGGCGGCGCGTATTCGACCGCTTCCTGCCGTGGGTCGGGGTGAGCATCGTGGCGCTGTTGGGAAGCGGCGTGGCGATGATCTTCCTCGTCTTCGGCCAGCCTTCGGGCGCGCCCCTCTATGTCAACCTCATGGCGGCGACCGGCATCGTGATGATGGCGCTGTACCTGCATGTCGTTTTCGCGCCCTGGCGGCGCTTTCGCGCCGCGCTCGACCGCGGCGCGCTGCCGGAAGCGGCGCCAAGCCTCAATCAGATCCGGGTCATCGTCGGGATCAATCTGCTCATCGGCGTCGTCACCGTGGTGGTCGGCGGCACCGGCCGGTACTGGTGAGGCGGACCGCGCCCTTGCCTCCTATCAGAGCTCGACCACATCGCCGTCGGCCGCGATCAGCACGCCCGCCGCCCTCATCTCATCGAGATGGGCGAGCGCGGTCGGGTTCATGTGGGTAATCATGATGCGCTGGGCGCGCAACTCAGGCAGCCGGGGTTTGAGGATCTCCCAGGTCAGATGATAGGGTATGCGGCCCGCATAGCCCGAGCATTCGATAATCAGGAGCCCGGCACCGTCGGCGATGGGCAGGAGCGCGTCGGTCCATTCGGTGTCGCCCGAATAGGCGAGCGTGGTGCCGCCGTCGGAAAGGCGCACGGCGGTCGAGGGCGCGCCGGCCGGGTGCTGGACCTCGGCGGTCACCACCCGATGGCCCAGGATGTCCAGCGGCCGGCCTGGCTCGATCTCCACCGTCTCCAAGGCAAAGCGCCACTTGGTCGCCGCCGCGCCCGGAAACAGCACGTCGAGCGCCGCCGCAATCCTTGCGCGCGTGCCGGGCGGGCCGGCGACCACGAACGGCCGTTGGCGCCGGCTCAGGTGCTGGGCGTCCATCAGCAGGAACGGCAAGCCGCCGAAGTGATCGCCATGCAGATGCGACAGGATAACGCCGTCGAGCCGGTCGGGATCGAGGCCACGCGCCTTGAAGGCGACCAGCGAGGAGGCGCCGCAGTCGATCAGCAGCGTGGCGTTCGCCGATTCCACCTGGAAACAGGTGTTGAACCGGCCGCCGGAGCCGAACGCATCCCCCGATCCGACCACGGTGAGCCGCATGCGATCAGCTCTCGGCCTCGCGCTCGAGGGCGGCCTTGTTCTCGATGCAATGATAGCCGGCATGACGGCTGACGATCGAGCGGCGGGTCCAGTCGGTCAGGATGCGGCTGACGTTTTCCCGGGCGATGCCGGCCATGCCGGCGAGCTCGCTCTGGGTGACCTTCTGGCGCACCACGATGCGGCCGCCGCCTACCGGGTTGCCGAAGGCCTCGACCAGGCTCAGAAGCGCGCGCGCCACCCGTCCGCGCAGCGACATGAAGGTGGTGGCTGCCAGCGCATCGTTGGTCTCGCGCAGGCGGCGCGCCAGCAGCATCATGCCGTGCCGGTAGACCTCGGGATTGTCGCGCGCGAAGGCCTCGAACGCCGCGCGACTGATGAAGGTCAGCCGCGCCGGCCGCAACGCCGTGACCAGGGCTGAGCGCGGCGAGCCGTCGATCATGGACAGCTCGCCGATCATGGCGCCGGCGCCCAGAATGGCGAGAATGCGCTCGCCGCCCGCCGGCGTCACCACCGCGACCTTGAGCAGGCCCTCGTCCACCCGGTAGCAGCCGTCGGGCGGATCGCCCGGCAAAAACAGAGTTCTGATCGGCGGCAAGCGACAGCGAGCGGCCCTTGCCGAACAGGCTGCCCAGCAATTCGGCCGGCAACCCTGACAGCACGTTGTCGGCTGGATGCGGCTTCTGATTTCGTGTTCATGGCTTGTCGTCCACGCGAAAGTTGCCGATGGCCCGCAGCTTACAGTCTGGCTCGACCTGGCGGCAGGCCGCCAGGGCTGCATCGACGGCGGCGGATTCGGACTCGGTGTCCTTGACCGCATACCAATGGCTCGCCCCGCCCTTGACCAGCGCACGCCAGTCCTTGCCGCTGTAGATCTGCCCGATGCGTTGCTTGTCGGCATCCGACATCTCGGTCTCGCCCGCCAGGGTGTAGGGGCGCGCGGTCGGGCGGGTGTGCGGAATCCTGACCGTCAAAGAGCCGTCGACCGACACCAGCAGGCACGCCGCCCGGGCGAAGTCCGAGCAGCGCTCGACCGCGAGCCGGACCGCTTCCTTCTGGCTCGGACGATCCCCCATGGCGGAGTAGCCGGCCTCGGTGATGGCCAGCGCCTTGTGGTTCTTCTCGTTGAGGAAAGCCTCCAGGGCCGGCAGCGCACGGCCGCCCATGAGGGCAGCGAGCTCGGCCGGCACCAAAGGCAGATCGAGCGGCTCGTCATGCAGATCGGCCGGGCCGGGCAGCGGCGCGCGGCGCCACACCACCTCGGCGCCGGCGGCATAGAGCCGGCAATCGCCCTTCGGGTCGCGCTTCTTGCAGCGATCGAGCGCGTCGCGCTCGGCGCCGGCGAGATCGGCGGCGCCGCTTGCCACGCCCCATCCGATGCGTGAGATCGCGATCGCCTTGAAATCCGGCTCCTGCGCATAGTTGGCAAGGCTGGCGCGCACCCGGTCGGTGACCAGCGGGACGCCGCCGGCATCGAATGCCTGGTCCACGCCCGCCAGGCTCGGGGACTGCGCGGCGGTGCGCTGCAACGCGGCGGGCTGCGCCATGGCGGGTTGCGAAGACGGCAGCTCCGCCGCAGGCGAAGACTGCGAGGAGACCGGCGGGGGCGGCGCCCTCAACACCACAAACGCGAGCGCGAGCACCAGAACCGCCGCCGCGGACCCGGCCCAGGCCAGCCGGCGCACCGGCTTTGCCGGCGGCGCATCTTGCGGGTCGGCCGAGAGCCTGAAGGCGCGCACCGGGCGTGGAATGTTCTTGAGCTGCTGCTCGCCGAGATCGACCGCCCCGATGTCCATCTTGTTGTGCACATGGGTGCGGACTTCCTCCGACACGCATACGCCGCCGGGCTCGGCGATGCCTTCCAGGCGCGCCGCGATGTTGACGCCGTCGCCCAGCAGGTCGCCGGTTTCCGCCACCATGACGTCGCCGATCGCAATGCCGATCCGGAACATGAGCTTGCGTTCCTGCGGCACGCCCGCATTGACCGTGTTGTTGGCGCTCTGGATCGCCAGAGCACAGCGCGTGGCGTCGACCGCGCTGTCGAACTTGGCCAGGATGGCGTCGCCGGCGGTGTTGAAGACGCGGCCATGGTGCTGGCGCACAAGGTCGGCGAACACGCCCGCGGCCTGCTGGAACCGGAGGACCGTATCCTCTTCGTCCTCGGCCACCAGCCGGCTGTAGCCTGCCACGTCCGACGCCAGGATGACTGTCAGGGTTCGTCGCATGATTTGACCGGCCGGCAACCCGATTTCGCCTCTTGGCATCGTGCCGCGCGGCTTTCACTTGGGCCGCCGGCGGTGACATTGCGGACGCCGGATAGCTGTACCTTATCCGCCCAACCGGCGCCAATATCGGCCGCTGCGCCCGCGGCCAAGGCCGGCGGCTAGCGGGCCACCGGCGACAGGACCAGCGGCTTGCCGGCGCCGTCGCGGACCGGCTCGGTTCTGATGGGGTTGCGGCCCGACGCCCGCGGCTCGACCGTCACGGTCGGCCGCGCCGGCTCTTTCCACAGCCCTTCGGTGTAGGCCTGCCGGCCCCCGCCGCGGGCCGCGGCCGGGCTGGCGGAAGCGAGGTTGATGGCGGCGGCGGTCGCGATCGCCAGCGCGAGGGCGGTCCGCTTGTTGATGGCGAAAAACATGTTGGTCTCCTGATACTGGTCGCGGTTCGATGATCAGGAGACTAAGCCGGCGCCATGCGCCGGCGATGTGTTGGGCATCACGGTTTGGATCAATCGCCCTCGGACAGCGCGCAGCGGCCCGGGCCGGATGGGGGACGAACCGCCGGCGGAAGCGATTGCGCGACACTGTCGGTGTAATATTCGAGCTCGAAGCGGGCGTTGTCGGTGCGGAATCCGGGCGGGCCGTCGAGCGGCGGCAATTCGCTGGCCAGCGCGCCTTGCCACGCCAGCTTGCCATCGGCCGTCACCGTCAAATCATGGCCGTGCAGCGCAGCGCGCAGCGCGTGGGTTTCGCCCGGCCGTATCGGCGGCAGCTCGACGCGGTCTTGCGCCTTGAAATTCACATAGCCGCCGGCCCCGCACTGCGCATGGGTGTTCATGCCGGCATTGTGCTTGACGGACACCGCGACCGCGGCGTCCGGCTCGATGTGCCACATCGCATAGATGAGATTGCAGGTGTCCTGCGCCCGCAGCTTGAGGCCGATCTGGCGCCGCAATTCGCCCGACGCCAGGGGCTTGCTGGTCTGGCTCGGCCCCAGATAGCGGAAGCGGATTTCCGCGGCCTGATCGGCGGCGCCTCCGGCCGTCGCGGCAAGGACCGCCCGCGAGCTCGGCGTCGCGACCGCCAGCCGGCCGCCCGGCAACATCGAGACCGCGCCATTGGTGACGCAAAGCGCGTCGCGATCGATCTGCCGCAGCGGCGAGGCGGAGTCGCTCCAAGCCAAGCCGCCAGGAAGGAAGATCGCGACCGCCAGAACGGCGGCGTCCGGGAGCCACCGGCGATGGCGCGCCAAAAATGCGAGGCCGCCCGACGCAGGCGGCCTCGTCTTGGGGGACAGTAGTTGCATCGGTTGCAGGGACCCGGACACTTAGCGGGCTCCAACAGCCTGTTGCGGGGCGGCGATCGCACTCTCCTTGGTGCAGATGTCCTGGAACAGCACGCTGCCGTCCGGCAGGCTCTGCTTGGTCAGGCAGTTGCAGGGTTCCGCGGCCAGCTGCGGCGAGACCGGCGCGGAGCTACGGGCCGGAGCGGCGGGCGCAGACACGCGGGCCGGGACACTCTGGGCCGGTGCCGCGACCACGGTGGTCTCCGGAATACCCTCGACTACGATCTCCGGGCCGCCGCGCCAGTTGTGCCAGTGGTTCCAGCCATGGTCGTGGTCATGGTCATGGTCATGGTCATGGTCGCCGCCGTTCGGGTTGACCGGCGGCCGCTTGGGAGGAAGCTGGTCGCACACCAGGCATTTGAACGGCCCATGCAGGTTGCCGACCTTCTGCCAGGCCGGCGGCGCCGCCTGTTTGACCGGCTGGCCGATGCCCTTGATGGCGCCGGACGGAAAGTAGGGGAGCGCGCTGCTCGGGAGCGCGGTAACCGCAAGGGCCGCGGCCGCGATGGTCAGGGCGGATAACGTCTTGATAGTGATGTTCATCACACTGCTCTCTTTCGGTTTTGCGGAAGAGCGGGTATCGCTCTTCGATGACCGGACCCTAGGCGGCACCACGAACCGACGATGTGCTGGCCATCACGCGTTGGTCGATTGTGCGGGACCAGGGAGCAATGTTCGATCTGCTCTCAGCGTAAGTATTGCTTGTAAAGCTCTACCGACCGCGGCGTGAGCTGCTCGAGCCGCTCCGAGGTCAGCAACAGCTCCGGGATCCCGGCGTTGCGCGGCACCAGCATCTTCAGGCTCGGCGAAAGATCGACGCTCGGGTTGGAAGGAAAATATTCGGCGGCCTGCATCATCCGTTGCGCCTGCGTCGATAGAATGAAATCGACGAACAGCATGGCGGCATGGGGATGCCTCGTCCCCTTGAGCACCTGGATGCTGTCGCTCAGGCTTGGAATTGGGTCGAGCAGCACGGTGGCCGAGGGGGCGCCGCGGCCGGCGCTGATGACCGGATGGTGCGCCGAGATGCCAAGCCCGATCCAGTACTCGCCCAGGATGACCTGATCGACGACCTGGCGGTTGCTGGCGGCGAGCGGCGCGATGTCCTGCTGCGCCAGCCTGGCGAGGTAGGCCCGCGTCGGCTGCTCGCCCCGGGTCGCCAGCAAGGTGCTGATGGTGACGAGCGCGCCGCTCGCGTCCGAGCCGGCATGCCAGGCCATCTTGCCCTTCCATCGCGGATCGAGCAGGTCATCATAGCTGCGCGGCGCTGCAGCCGGCGCGATGAAATTGGTGTTGTAGCCGAGCCCGATATAGCGAAACCGGGTGGCGGCCCAGGTGCGATCGGGGGCGATGTCCTCGCCAGGCAGCGCTTGGAACATCGGCGAGTAGAACGGCAGCACGATTCTCGATCCGGCGACCGTAAAGGCGCCGAGGCCGCTGCCCTCGACCAGGTCGGCCTCCAGCGCATTCGCCTGCATCTCCGAAATCACCTTGACCAGGACCTGATTGCTGTCGCCGCGCCAGTATCGGGTCTTGATGAAGGGATATTTCCGCTCGAAGGCCTCGGTGAGCGGCCGCAGCAGCTGGTTCACGATCATGCCGGAATAGATGAGGAGCGTTCCCTCCCGGCGCGCCCCCTCCTCGAGCACCTGCTGCCGATCGGCGCCCTGGTAGTTGAGGATTTCATCCACGGTCAGCGCCCGCGCGGAAGCGGCGCCGAGTGCCGCCGCGACAGCCACCGCGGCTGCGGCAAGTCGCAGGCCGGGAGACGCGGTCGGGTACGAAGCCATGGGTCAGCCCGCAAGCCCGACGCGGGCGGCTTGGGCGATCTGGCTCTGCGCGTCCGCGCGCAGGCTGGCGCCGGAGCCGATGCCGGCCGGCAGCCGGATCACGCCGTTCTGGTTCTCGACACCTTCGGTGATGTCGTTCTGCAGCCGCACGAACTCGCCGAACTCGCAGGCGAAGCTGAGGTTGGGCAGGCTGGCGGCGAGATGCATGGCCTGCGCGGTCAGCAGCCTGGGGCCCACATGGGCGCCCAGCCGGCACGGAATGTCGGCAGCCTCGCAAATGCGCGCGGCTGCGAGCGTATTGCGCAAGCCGCCGAGCTTCGGGACCTTGAGGCTCACCAGATCGACGATGCGGCCGGACACCAGCCTGAAGACATCGCGGACCGAGCCGGCGCTCTCGTCGGCCTCGACCGCAATCGGGGAATGATCGGTCACGAATTTGAGCCCGGCATGATCGTCGGCGCCGCAGGGCTGCTCAAAAATCTCCACGCCGAGGTCGGCGACCTTGTGGGCGAGCCGGACCGCGGCCTTGGGCTTGTAAGCCTGGTTGGCGTCGATCGTGAGCCTGATCTCGGGGCCCACCGCCTCGCGGATCGCGCGCACGCGCGCCGCGTCGAGCTCAACCCGCCCGTCGACCTTGATCTTGATGTCGCGATAGCCGGCATCGATCAACTCGCGCGCCTTGGCGGCCATCTCGACGGGCGGCTTGAGCGAGAGCACGCGCAGCACCGGAAATTCGCCCCGCAGCTTGCCGCCGAACAGCGTGCAGAGCGGCACGCCGAGCGCCCGCGCCGCAATCTCATGGAGCGCACAGTCGATCGCCGCCTTGGCCTGGTTCATGCCGCGCAGCCGATGATCGAGATCGACCATGATGGCTTCGCTGTCGAATGGGTCGCGCCCGAGCAGCGGCTTGGTGAAATCATCGAGCACGCCTTTGAGGCCCTCGCGGCTCGCCCCCATGTGCTTGGTGGCGGAGGCATAGCCGTAGCCGAGCGTGCCGTCGTCGGCCGTGATCCCAACCAGCCAGCCGTGCGAAACCCGGTTGGCGTGGATTGCGAACCGCCATTTCGGATCCGCCTGCGGCATGTCGGCCGGCAGTATCTCGAACTCGGTCGATCTTCATGGGCCCGGTCTCCCACAGCGACGGCGCGTGCGGCACCAGCGAACCTAAGCTTAGGAAAATAACGGCCCTGCGTATACCGGTCTCGCTCGAGGACGACGCAAGTCCGCCGGCCGGAGCTGCAGCGGGTAGTCGCATGGAATCAAACAAAAGCCCGCCGGAGCCTGCCCCGACCCGATCCGGGGCGGGGATGACACTTGAGGATGATCGGCGTTAGCCGGCTTCCATCAGAAACTCGCGGATCACGCGGTGCGTCGTGACCGGGTCGGCGTAAAGATAGTAGTGGCCCTGGCGCGGGATGACGGCGAGCCTGGCGCCGTGAATTGCCGCGGCGAGCCGCTCGGCGAATTGCTTGTGTGTCGTGCCATGCATCGCGCCATGATCCTCATCGTCCCCGATAATGACCAGAGTCGGAATCCGGATATCCTTCAGACGCGGCGTCGCATCAAATTCACACCGGCCCACCACGTGCCCGAGAAAGACCGCAAGCGGCGGCGGATTGGCCAGCATTACCTCGAGGATGCGATCGACAATCTGGGGATTGGCCTGCACGAATTTCTTGGTGAAGCCGACGTCGACCGAGTGCTCGCGCACATAACGCTGATAGCCCTTCGTCACCATCTCCACGCACATTTCGACCGGGATGCCCTTGGCACCGTGCGCCCCGCCCGAGGACGCCAAAATGAGCTTGCTCACCAGCGCAGGGTGATCAAGCGCGAGCATCTGGGCCACCCGGCCGCCATTCGAATGGCCGAGCACGACCGCGTCACGGGCATCGAGGTGCTGGAGCAGCGCGGCGGCATCAGCCGTGAGCCGCCGGATGGTGAAGTCCGATCCGCCGGCGGTCGATTTTCCGGTGCCGCGCTGGTCGTAGATGATTACCCGATGATCCCGGGAGAATTCGGCCACCTGGTGGAGCTTCCAGGCTTCGCCATGTCCCGCGGTCCGGGCGATGAACAGGAACGGCCTTCCCGCGCCATACGTTTCATAGTGCAGGTTCGCTCCGTCGACGTGCAGCGATGGCATGCTCCGCTCTCCAGGCCGCCGTTTCGCCCCAGGCGTCGGCGCCGGGCACAAGCATCCGCAATGAGGCCGGATGCCGTCAAGGCGCGCAGCCGGCGACAGGGTTGCGAGCGCCCGGGTGGTCATGTCGGCCATAACCGGCTACGCCACGGCAGAATTCTCGATTTCATTTTTGCCGCCGCGTGGGTTACGGTAGCGGCTTCATCGTGCACGAATTCCGCAGGATCCTAGCTGCAGGGAGCAAGAGGCCATGAAGGACGCAATCGTCCCGCCGGGGCGTTTCGAGAACAACAATGCCACCCCCACCCGCGAGCGCGCGGTCGCGTCCTATCCGGCCCGGCGGAGCTACAAGCCGTACATTCAGAAGCCCCCGCACGTCGAGGCGGTCCGCGGCATGATCGACATCCACTGTCATGCCGAGCATGGTCAGCAGGATGCGCTGGCGGTCGCCAAGCTGGCGTCGGAAAGTGGCATGTATGGGATTCTTTACAAGTCGATCGGCAGGGAGGACAAGCGGTCCGCCGGACCTATGGACGACGTTCGGCAACTGCTCGAGGATCTCGACCGGTGGTCGGACGAAACCGGGATTGCCCCCATCAAGACCTGGGGCGGCTATGCGCTCTGCCGTGACGGCAAGCCGCCGAGCCGGGAGAAGGTGACGAGCCAGGTCAAGGCCGGCGTGTCCGCGTTCTGGCTGGCTTTGGCCAATCACGCCAATACCTACTTCGTCGTCGGCGGCAAGGTCAGGCGTTGGGATCCGACGGCGGATTCCAAGGCGCATTCCGATCCGCTGCCGTGGGAGCAGGCCCTGAAATACGGCCACCATGCGCTCGACGAGAAGGGACGGTTGAAACCCGAATACGACGAAGCGATCCGGATCGTCGCCGACAACGACCGCGCGCTCTCATTCGGCCACTCGACCCACCAGGAGATCTTCGCCCTGGCCGAGCTGGTCGACAAGCTCAGCTTCAAGCGGGCCTTCATCGACCATCCGTTCAGTCCCTTCGTCGACATCACGGTCGAGCAGATGAAACAGCTCTCCAAGGCCGGCATTCATTTCAACTTCACCTATGACGAGCTGTCCCCCATGCTCGGCGTCGATCCCGGCAAGATGTATGCGGCGATCAGGACTGTGGGGGTCGAACATTTCACGCTGTCCAGCGACGCCGGCGACACGGTGTTCCCGAACTCCGTGGAAGCGATGCGGCAGCTCAGCGGGTACATGATGGCATTCGGCATCACGCAGAACGAGATCGAGACCCTGTGCATCAGCAATCCGGCATTTATCGTCGGCGCTGATCCGGCGGAGGCGTTGAAGCGCGGGAGAGAGCTGGAAGCCGCCGCCTGAACGGCAGCGGGCGGCACAACCACCCGGGCCGCCCCAGGCGGCTCTCGCGCGCGCAACCTGCAGGGTTGTTGATTTTGCTGGAGCCGCAAGAGGGATTCGACGCTAATCCCCAAGCACGCAGAGTCGACACTTCTTGCAGCGGACCATCAGGCCGTTCGCCGCCGCGTAGAGCACTGTACAGACCTCAGAATCGCCGCAGTACGTGATGCGCGTCGATGGTGCCGGATTGGAACGTTTGGGACCGCCGATCGCGAGCCATTTCAGAACCGATTGGCGCCCGACCCTACTGAAGTTGATCTCCATGCCAGGTATCGAAGTCCGGAGCAATCCAAAGCAGGAAGGCCGGTGCATTTCCGTCCGCCACATCGAGTAAGGTGAGATTGTAGACGTAAGCACCGTCCTCAACCCTGGAGAAACCGACCACCCATACGGCGTCGAACAGCAGCGGATTCGGCAAGGTTTTCGCTACTTCATTCGGAAACCAAGCTCCCGCTGCAGGCGTGTCGAGAAGCACGACCAGATTCTTTCCGCGACAATAGGCCACCCCGTTGGCTTGCTTGCGATTGATCGCATCCAGGATGAGCGTCTTAGCGTTTGCCCCTGTGTTATGCTGCGAGACATAGACGTGCTCGGTTTGCCAAGTCTGCCCGGTGGCTTCGTCGCGAATGATGCCGTCGCCGCCAACCGGGTCACTGTAGAACACAAGCTTGCGGCTCTCGATCATCTCGAGGGTTGCGCACAAAAGCCAGTTCGCCAGCATCTCACGCGGGCGCATGTCGCCGAATTTCCCAAGCGGCTTCCCGGTCTGAAGATGCCGGGGGTCGCGTACCATCGGCTCAATCTCCTTGAGCGCGACCGCGGGGCTCTTGAAACGGGTGACGGGATATTTCACAGGATTAGGCCGCAGCCACTCTTGCGCGGACGATCAATTCTTCTTCCACGCCTGCGGCATAGGCATCGCGCTCGCGGCTGAGTGCGTCCCAGAACGCGGCAGCGTCGCCCTTGTGGCCCGGCTGCTCCGCCGGCTGACCCAGATGTTCGAACTGATCGAACTGCGCGACCGGCGCGAGACCGTTCAGGCGGCCGCCCGCGAACAGCGCGTAAGCCGAGATGGCTTCCGTCGAGCGCACGAGGGTTCTGATCGCCTCACTGATCTTGTCTGCGGTGACGAGGCCCTCCTCGATCTGCCTCCGCCTGTCCGGTCCGCCCGCGTGCGCAAGATAAGCATGGCCCCAGTCGGCGAGTTCTTCAGCGCCGCTGCCGTCAAGCCAGTTCTCGATCGTGGCAAGCAGAGCCGTCGGCAGACGGTCTTCGCGCGCGCGGTTACCTGGATTGATCCCGGCGAGGCGGTCGAACTGCTCGTGCGCCATGCGCGACGTCGCCCACGCTTCCGCCCCCGTGGTCGATGCCCAAAATGCGCCTTGGCCTGCACGCGCCGCCATCTCCTTCACCATGACGGCGTCGAGAGTCATAGGGGAGTCCGTCGTGGCAGACGCAGTTCTCGCGCGTGAACAGCTGCCAATTGCTGCGCATGTCGATGATGAGGCGCCGCAAGGAGATAACGCCGGATGTTTTGTCCAGCAGCCGCCTGATGCCGAGCACCTGTCTTGCCACATAGCCCTGAATAACCTGCTCGGCGATCAGCGTGTTTTGGAGACAGCTCGCCTCGTTCTTGTCCTCCTGGCGGATGACGAGTTGGCGCAAAGTCCTGTAGGATACATCGGTCCAGACCATCGAGGACAGGTTTGTCCAGATGGCGTGGTGCTCGTCGGCATCGAGCCAAGTCAGCCACTGGCGCCGTTTCGCGCGGTAGGATTTAAGCTGCGAGCGCCGCTCGGACGGCATATCGCATTGGGCGATCAGGAATTTGTAGTCGTGGTCTTTCATGGGTATTGGCTTTCGCCTCAATCAGTTCGAGTCGGATGTTGCGCGCAGCATATATCACAATTTTCCTGGAGCCTCCTCCCTTCGGTCGGCCACTCTCTAGGAGAGGGCAACCGCCCGCACGGAGCCGCATCAGTTCCATCAGACGCTGGGCCGCAACCCCGATCATCTCCCGCAACAGCTCCGCGTCGGAGGTCTGCTCGAACAGCGTACGCACTTCACGCTGTCCAGCGACGCCGGCGACACGGTGTTCCCGAACTCCGTGGAAGCGATGCGGCGGCTCAGCGGGTACATGACAGCGTTCGGCATCACGCAGAGCGAGATCGAGACCCTGTGCATCAGCAATCCGGCATTTGTCGTCGGAGCCGATCCGGCGGAGGCGTTGAAGCGCGAGAGAGAGCTGGAGGTCGCGGCCTGAACTGCAGCGGCAGCGCGAGGGCGCTGCCGCTGATTGGAGGGTTCCAAGCCCTCCGGACTAGACTTGTACGATGCCAATTCCGTCCTGACGCTCGATCCGGGTTCCGTATTTTGTCGACCGCCGCGCGACACCTGCCAGGATACGGTCCGCCATGACCTGATCCGCCAGCATCGGCCGGCCGCGGCCGGTGCGCGGGCGCTGGTGACCGAGGTCGATCGGATAAAGCCGCAGTCCCGCGAGACTGTCGCCGGAAAACTCGCAGGTCGCGAACATCTGCTCCCACTGGACCGGGTCGGCCGTATGACCCCGCGTGCCGTCCTGGTAACGCGCCGCGATGAAGTCGGCCGGCGTCGCGCGGTCGCCCAGACCGTAACGCTGGTAGGCCTCGGTGGGCAGATATTTCATGGTCTCGATCTGAAATATGAAAGTCCCGACGCCGTGCAGCATCGGCCTGCCACGGTACAGCTCGACCGCGAGCGGCACCTGCGGTCCATGACAGACGAAGATGTCGGCGCCGGCCTCGATCGCGCGGCGGCCGAAATCGATGGCGTAGTCGGCGAGGTCCGCGATCTCGCTGCGCCGCTTCGCGGTCAACAGCGTTGGCCCGCCCAAGTCATGGCAATGCAGGCTGACGATCACCTTGTCGGCGAACGCGCGCGCATTGCGCACCTGCCGCAGGTTCTCCTCGAGATCGTTTTCATTGACGAAGCTGGTTTCTCCGGGAGTGCCGACCTTGAAGGTGCGGCCGAGGAAGTTGTAGGTATCTTCGGAGCGCTTCGGCCCCGGGTCGCCCTGGAAGCGCCGGCGGTCCTCGGCTGCGTCCCACCCGATCGCCGCGCCGATCTTGCGCAGCTCGTCGAGCATCGGCTTGTCGAGACCATAGACGACTTTGTGGCGCAATCCATTCACGCCCGGATAGCCGAGCGTGTCGTAGCGCTGATCGCCCGCCTTGCTGCCGGGCTTGTATTGCGAGGTAGCGGCGACGAGCGCGACGCGCCCCTGCCCGGTCTCGACATAGGCCGGCGCGCGCGCCTCCGCGAGGTGGCGGCCGGAGCCCGCATGCGCGATGCCGGCCTCGTCGAGGTAGCGCAGCGTGTCGAGGATGCCTTTCGGCCCGTAATCGTCGGCGTGGCTCGATCCGCACGAAACCAGGTTGACGCCCAGCCACTTGAGATCGGCGAGCAGTCTCGGCTCGGTAGTGACATAGGTCCCGCCGCCATCGCGCTGTGCTTGTGGATCGTCGAGATAGGAATGTGCATTGGCCTCGAAATTGGTGAACACCACGTCCGCCGACCGCAGGATGTCGCGCATCCGCAGGTACGGCTCCTCTTTGAACACGGAGAGCGAACGAGTCACCATGCTGTCGCCGGTGAGCGCAATGGTCAGGCGGTCGGATGTCATCGCGGTTCTCTAACTTTCTTGACGTTGCGCATGATCTTATCCGAAGAGTCTGCAATTTTTCGGGATCATGCCCTAAGCTGCGGCATGAACGGCCGCCCGGCTCGCGGCTGCCATCAGACGGTCGAGATCGGGAAGCTGGTCCAGCCTGTCAACGTGCTCCTTCAGAATTTCAGCCGCCGTTCGCCCGACCACCGGCGTGGCACATCGGTCGAACTTCTCGAGGATGGCGGCTCGCTCCGACAGACGGCTCGCCGGGCGCACGTCGGTCGTCATACGGTGGCCGTCGCTCATGACGACGGTCATGGTTTCCGATTCTGCCGCCGGGACGTGACGGATGCGCTTGATCAGCGTCGTGACGCGCGGGTCGCGCACCACCTCGTCGGTGAGCTGGTCGAGCGTGAGGGCGCCGTGGAGCAACGTCGATGCGATCAGGAACGCGCCGCTGAAACCGGCGCTCTCCTCGTCGCATGGCTCGAGTCGAAGCAGCGAGAAGGTGTGAAGGTCGGCCTCGATCGACTCGATTGCATCGGCATTTATGCGGTGCTGGTTTACGAGCCGCAGCGCCGCGTCGACCAGCGGATGGCTGGGGCTGCACGCCGGGTAGCGCTTGATGCGCAGAGCTCCTTCGAGCACGTACGGCCGGCCCAAACGCTCGGTAATAGCCGCGAGATCGCGATCGTCCGGCAGCACGACCGCTTCCAGAAATCCCAGCGGGGCCTCGATTACGGCCGGGTCGGCCGTGAAGCCACGCTGCGCCAGCATCGCTGCCTCGATGCCGGCCCGGGCCGCATTACCCGAATGCAACGCCTTCGCCATCGTTCCCATGTTGCGGCGAAAGCCGCCCGAGCTGCAGCTCGCGATACCAATGGCGGTCGCGGTGTGGTGTGGATCGAGGCCCAGCAGCCGGCACGAGGCCGTCGCCGCCGCGATCGGGCCCACCAGCCCCACGTGCCACCAGCCCCGGTGGGTCGGCCCGCCTTGCTGGCGGCGCCTGAAATCGACAGCTTGCGTCAACCGCGCGCCCGCCTCGTACGCGAGGATGAAAGCATCGAGCACCCGCTTGCCTGACAGGCCGCGATGCTCCGCGACCGCGAGCGCGGCCGGGAGAACATGCGTCGAAAGGTGCGAGCCATCGTCGAAATCGAGCGCGTTGGCGAGCGTGCCGTTGGCAAGCGCAGCCATCGGTGCCGAGGCCTTGATTCCGGCGCCGAGAACCGTCGCGGTCGCGGGAGCGCCGGCATTCTCGGCCACATGCTGCACGATGATCTTACCAATCGAGCGCGCCGAGGCCGCAAGGGATACCCCAATCGTGTCCAAGATCACGGTCTTGGCGGATTCGACCACGAGCCTGGGAATCGCCTCGGACGGTGTGCCGGCCACGAAGGACGCAAGCAGCGCGGTGAGCGGCTGACGATCGGGCATGCAGCTATTTCTTCTCGACCAGCATGCTGTTGATGCGCGCGACGACATCGGGCGATGTCTTCGACACTTTGACGACGAGTGCCGCCAATTCCTCGCCGGTCATCGGTCCTTCGACCGTCACGCTCGCCTTGGCGGCAAGCGCGAGGAATCGGGGGTCGTGCATGGTCGCATCGAAGGCGCGGCGCAGGATGGCGAGCCGCTCGGCCGGGAGGTCCGGCGGCCCGAAATAGGGCTTCGCCGCCTCCTGCCGTGCCAGCATGAAAACCAGTGCCTCGCGATCGGCGTCGGTCTGGGCAAGGCTGGTGAACAGCGGAACATCGGGAAGCTCCGGCAGCGGCTTGAAGCCATGCTGCACGATGATCCGGATCTTGCCATCGCGGATCCATTCCGGTTCGGCGTTGCGCAGGCTGCTCCAACCGTTGGCGAAGGCGCCCTCCACCTCGCCGCGCTCCATCGCGAGCTTCACGTCGTTCGAGGATTTGTAACCGTTGACGATCTTGAGCTTCAGCCCGAACAGGTCGCGGGCCAGGATCCCATAATCGGTACTTGCCGTGCCGACGCTGACCCCGCCCATGACGACCTCGGTGGTGCGCATGTCGGCGAGCGTCTTGATCGGCGTCGTGTGCCAGACATAGCCGACGAAGGGATCGGTCGTGATGCTGCCGATCCATGACAGACGGGCGGCATCGAAGGCCGCAGCCGCCGGAGAGGCGAGCCCTGCGGTCAGGATGCCGGCATGCGTCGCCGCGATGACCGTGCCATCGCGTGGCGCGGTGGTCGCGATGTAATTTGCCGCCTTCAGCCCGCCGGCTCCCGGCATGTTCTGCACGATGATGGTCGGATTTCCCGGGATGTATTCCTTCAATATCTGTGACGCCAGGCGCGCGTAGGTGTCGTAGGCGCCGCCCGCGTCGGTCGAGACCACGAGACGGAGTTGCTTGCCCTTGTAAAAATCGTCCTGGGTCCACGCCGGATGGCTCGCGAACCCTGCGAGGAGCCACCAGCACGCCAGAGCGACGAAACGAAACCGCACAGCCGACCTCCGTTGGCCGGTACGTTAATTTAACCGCACCCCGGATGCCAGTGCCCCGCCGAGCGACTTGTTTTGTCGTTCGCCGTTGGAGCAAGGAGGTGCGCGCGCCGAGGGCCGGGAATGGCGGCTCAGCCGACATACGCCACCACCACATACGCGGCGCGGCCGTGGGTGAACTCGGCAACCTGCCGCATGCCGAGCCTGCTGTGGACCTCGAGCGACACCGTGTTGTCGCCCCGGATGAAGGTGAAGCCCTCCCGCGCCGGCAACCGCTGCCGAAGCGCCGCGACCATGGCGCCGGCGAGACCGCGGCCGCGCTCGCCCTGCGCCACGCAGATCGGCCCGTAGATGTAGGTGCCGGGCGAGACCGGATAGGCGCGCAGCATCGCTTGTATGATGGGATCGTGGGCTTGCGTGGCGAGCGGGGTCGAGACGACGTAGCCGACGACACGCCCGGCGCGGCGCGCCACGATGACCGGCATGTCGTCGATGGCGGTCTCGAACCACGCGGCGGAGAATGCAACCGAGAGCGCACCACCCTTACTGCGCAGGTTGCGGTCCTGGAGATCGAGAATTTCGCCGATGTCGTCGCGCGTGGCGGGCCCAATCTCGTAGTCGGCTAATCCCATCACGCCCTCGGCGGCTCGCGCTGATGCCCCACCAGCCAATGGCCGGGCACGCCAGAATATCGACCGGCGTCGAACCTTGATATGGCTGTCCGCGCTGCCGCGAATTCCGGGATGCTCATGGCCCCCATGACGCCTGCGCAAGTCGACCTCGTGCGAGGCTCTTTCGATGCGCTGTGGCCAGCCCGTCGCAAGCTCGCCGAGGAATTCTACCGGCGTTTCCTCGCGCTAGCGCCCGATGCGCGACGCCTGTTTCCCGACGACCTGGAACGGCAACGGGCCAAGCTGATGGACGCGCTTGCGGCAACGGTCGGCGGCCTCGACAACCACAAAGTCCTCCAATCCATCATCGCCCATACGGGTCGCCAGCATGCGCAAATCGGGGTGCTGCCGTCGCATTTCGCCGCGTTCGGCGAAGCGCTGATGGGCGGCACAACATTTCGCGCACGCTTTCACGCCAGAGCTGCGGCAGGCGTAGCTCGAGCTCTACGACCAGGTGCCGAGCGAGATGATGCGTGCGGCGCGGCCGCGAACGTGACCGAGACTCAAATCGCAAAAAAATCGGCGGCGGCATTGGCCGCCATTCCTGCCCAAAGCACCGAGGCCATGTTGGCGTCGCCGCAGAAGACCTGCGCCACACCCGTCGTGCCCGGCCGCTTCACGGCGCCCCGCAGGTTTGCGTCCAGCACATGACGCTCAGGAGATTGGTGTTCTTGTCCGTCCAGACGATGGTTCGATCGGAGCGGTCGGGCCAATCGGAGCGATTCCTCGCCACGCGCTTGATCTTCCAGAATCCTTCGTCCCGCGTGTAAAGCGTCCAGCTTATGCCGTCATCGCAGCCGTCGACCATATCGGGCGTGGAGAACCAGCCGACCGGCAAATTGAACGTTTGCGAGAAGCCGCGGTGGAGCGGCGAAAGCTCGAAATTCCAGAGGTCGAGATCGACCGCCAGGATTCCATCCGGCTTGAGCGCCGAAAGGTAGATTTCGTAGGCTTCCTTGGTCATCAAATGCATCGGCGGCGACGACCCGCGGAAGGCATCCAGCACCAGAATATCGAATTTCTGGAAAGTCGCGATCTTTGTTTCGCGTTCCAACGAGAGCCTACCGTCGCCCAAGACGATGTCGACGGTCGCCTTGGTATTCCTTATGAACGGAAATACTTGGCTTGCCGCGTCCGCCACGGCCGGATTGAGCTCGTAGAAGCGAACCGTCTCGCCGAGCTTGGCATAGCCGAGCGTCATGCCGACGCCGAGGCCGATGATGCCCACGCGGATCGGCGTATTGGGCCCGCCATCGCGGCGGGCCTTGACATATCTGAGCGCCAGCCCCACCCCCGAGGTCTCGCCGAAATCGCAAGCCGGACGGTTTTGCAGCTCAGGCGCGACCCACGCATTCCCTTGATCCACGCCCGACTGGAACATGGATATCACACGCTCGGTGAGGGCGGGATCGTGATTGTCGACGACTTTCACCACGCCGTAGAAATTGCGCGCCTGCCAGACGACCGAGCCGGAACGCCCGACTTCGCGAATGACATACCCGCCCAAAAGAACCGCGAAGGCCAACGCCAAGCCCTGGAATACCGGCTTGGGGATATGGCGCGCGAGGATGCCTTGCTTCTTGATCTCCATGAATATGGCGGCACCGGCGACGGCAAGAATGCTGATCTGATATTCCCACACGTCCGGGAAAATCGCCGGCGCCACGAACGCGACCAGCGCACCGCCCAAGAAGCCGCCGAAAGAGATGGCCAGATAGAAACCGGTGAGCCGACGGGCTGTCGGTGTCGTCGCCACGATCTCGCCGTGACAGATCATGCACCCGGCAAACATGCTGGCGGAAAGCAGCACGATTTGCGCCAGCATCGCCACCGTCGACTCCTGCCGGCCGATGAACAAGCTGCCGCTTGCAAGAACGATGAACAGCGGCAAGTAAATTTCGCGCCGGTAATAGCCGGCGGAGGCGAAAACGAGCACGAACGACAACAGATAGAGCGCCAGCGGAAGCACCCACAGCAAAGGCACAACGGTGATCCATTCGGTCACCAGATTGGTCGACGCCAGCAGCAAGAAGTCCCGCCGGTCGCCCACCCGATCCAGGCGATGACGTCCGAGCGCAGGAACCTGCGGCCCTCGGCGGACGGGGCGCCGGCAGCCACGGCGGCCGTTCCGTCCGCCGGGACCGGGGTGTCGGCTTCGGGCGACACCGCGCGAGGTCGACGCACCGCCACGAATATGGCGCAGGCCGCGAAGCAGAGCGCATAGGCACCGAATCCGTATGACCAGTAGATCGCCTGCTGCGGGCTGGTGAGCATCGGCTCGACCACGAAAGGGAAGCTGAGGAGCCCGAGGAAGGAGCCGAAGTTCGAGATGGCGAAATAGCGGGTAACCCGTCGACTTGGATCAATCAGGCTGACCCAACGCTGCAGCAGCGGCGACGTGGTCGCCAGGACCGCGTACGGGAGGCCGACCGACAAGGCGAGGGTTGCGAGAATCCGCCCGACCGGGTCACTGGCATCGACCGGCTTCCAGTAATCGGCGGGTTGGATCGGCAGGAACACGATCGCCGCCGCGAGCAGGACGAGCTGCAAGATCGTTTGGACGCGCAACGACAGCCGTTCGCTGATCGCGAGCGCATAAAAATACCCGACCAGCAGCGCACTCTGGAAGAACAGCAGACAAACGCTCCAGGTCGACGCACTGCCGCCGAACCAGGGCAAAATGTACTTGCCCATCATCGGCTCGACGAGAAACAGGAGAAACCCTGCGAGACCCGCAGTCAGTCCGACCAGAACGTCAAACGCACCCACTACGCAACTCCGTGCTCCGTGACGCGAGCAATGTTGAGCGACTTAACCCAACGAACCGAAAGGTCAGATCGGCTTCAGGCTACGTATGATGCGATCGACGATGGCCCTGCTTGCAAGCCGCTTCATCTCGGCGGGAGACCCGTAGATCAGCATTTCGATCACTCCGGCATTCTCGTTCGGTTTGAGCGCAATCGCCCGAAAGGACATATCGCCGTCATCCGTGCCGGTTCCCTCCATGACACGGGCCTCGATACCTCCCGACTTCTCCCGCAAATCGGATGTGATCTTCATGCCTTCGAGCTCGTCGGCGATGAAATCCGCCACGTCGTCATCGAGCAGGTTCGCCGATTTCATCCTCGAGCGGCGCGACGATCAGATAGAGCTTGTTGTCGCGACTTTGGGCGGTCAGCCTTTCGTTCTCGATGTTGATTTTCCACCTGTCCGGCAGCCAGACGGCATACCTTCCGCAGGCATTGACCGTCGCGTCGGCAACGGTCGGCGGCGGCTTGAAGCTGCGCACGATCCGATCGACGATGGCCTTGTTGGCAGGCCGTTTCATCTCGCCGGGAGCGCCGTAGATCAGCACTTCGATCAGCCCTTCGTTCTCGCCGGGATCGAGCGCGACTGCCCTGAAGAGGATATTGCCGTCATCCATGCCGGTTCCCTCCATGACACGGGCATCGATGCCTCCAGATTTCTCCCGCCGATCGGAGGTGATTTTGACGTCGTCGAGCTCGTCGTCGATGAAATCCACCACGTCGGCATCGATAAGGTCAGCCAATTTGTCCTTGATGGGCGCGACGATCACGTGGAGCTCGTCGTCGCGGCTATCGGCGGTCAACCTTTCGTTCTTGGCCGTGACCTTCCACGTGTCCGGCACCCAAACGGTGTACCTGCCGCACGCATTGACCTGCGTGCCGGCCAAAGCCGGCGCCGCCGGCATCAGCAGCAGACCCATAAGCATTGCACGCCACCGCATTGCCACGCCTCCTTGCTGGATCATGGGATTTTACCGCATGGACGGCAACCCGACCGGTCTCGGCCCGGCCGCCGACCGGGGTGGCGCAACATGCCGGCAGGTAGATCGCATCCGGTCGGGATTCGAACCCCCGACCCCGTCATTACGAAGTGCGAGGCGATTGACGACCAAGGACGACTCCGTGCGATTTTGGACTCAAGCACTTCAGGCGTTCCGCCGACTTGTTCGGACGTAGCGTACACAAAATCGTCCTCGATTGTGCTCGGTCTTTTGGGGGCTCATCTGTGACCCTGGTCTCGGCCGGCCGGAACACGCTCTCGCGGCGTGCAGATCGTGCGGATTTCCGGAGGGCACATCCTGCGCAAGGAGCCGTGTCCTTCCCAGAGGATAGGCGTGCAACATCTTTATTCGCTTAACTTGCGTCCATCAGGCCTTGGCCACGCGGCTTGTAGTTCACATCCTACCGTTTACCATTTATTATCTCTCGATGCATTCGCTCCCGGTCTTAGGTTGCACTACCGCGTCGCAACGCGGCCGCCTGTCGCCAGCGAGACTAGATCGCTGACCGAGGGTCGGGCACCCGGCCGCTTGCCGATGGCGCTCTCTGGCAAAGGGTCAAACACGCGATAGTCGGACCGAGACTGACGCCGCCATGTATCCGGCCGAATAATCCGGGCCGCGCCGTTACCCCGAGCCCAGACGCCTGGAATGTCAGGTCAATCCCTCGATGATACGAACATCGCGAATTGCGGCGTTATCGAAGATCTTCAAGGCAGCTTGGTACGCTTCACCGTCGTGGGTCGCGATGGCCTGCGCAACGTCGTCGAACTCGATTATGACCACCCTCTGGGTAAGCCCCGCCTCATAGCACTTTACCGCGTTGCCGCGAGCAAGGAAGCGCCCGCCGCCGGCCTCGATCGCGGTCGCCGCTAATTTCGCATAAGCCGCCAAGGCATCGGGCTTGGAGATCGAGTGATAGACGCCCACCCAATAAGCTATACCCATGCATACCTCCCGCCGCCCGGTCGCATCGCGAAGCAATCAGAGATGTTAGGCGGCTCCGCCCGCCCAGTGTCTGCTGGATATCGACGTTCAAGGAGTTCTCGCAATAGCAATCCACCGACGAGGGAGGTGGTGACGGCGACCGCGATCGGATACCGGATTCCGCTACACTGGCAGAAGCCAACTCTATCAGGGAAGGCTCGTTAGCAATGGTTGGGCAGGGCGATCGGACGCGACACTAAGGCTGCCTGATCTGCCAAAGCCGACTCGGTTCCGAGGCGGTGCCGACACCCGGCCGTCGAACAGCAAATGTAAACGAGAGCGGAAGCCCGGAAACCTTTCGGCAACTCATTCATTTCAACATTAAGTTAATCATACTGGCGTTTAGAGAGAAGGACTTGACGATATTTTGGCTTCCCTAATACCGCGGGATTAGACCTAGCCGGAAGGCAGCAAGCCATTTCGGCCGCCTCCAAGGCTCGCCACCCAGGGTACCGCGTGAACATCGCCACAGATCGAAAATCCTGGGTTCGCGCTCTCAACCAGGGCTCGACCTTTCTTGGGTTCGCGATGATCGCGCTTGTCTGGCTGGGTCTCGACTTTCACTTGAAGGCGGAGCTGGCGACCGTTCAAAGCGATGCGATCCAAAATGCGGGGAATCTCTCGCGCGCCTTCGAGGAACATCTGGTCAGAACGCTCAAAGATGTCGACCACACGCTGCAGATCGTGCGGAACGCCTACGCGAGGAACCCCGCGACCTTCGATCTGGTGCGTTGGTCAAATGAGGAGCACGCCCTCGAAGGGCCGACGATTCAAATCGCCATACTCGACTCCCATGGGCTCATCCAGCAGAGTACGGCCGGCCCGCAATCGACGGGAGTGGATGTCAGCGATCGAGAGCATTTTCGCGTACACATCGACGCGGCCGATGACAACCTCTTCATCAGCAAACCGCTGATTGGCCGCGCTACCGGAATGCCTTCCATTCAGCTGTCGCGCCGCATCGAGCTTCCGGATGGAGGTTTCGGTGGCGTCATTCTCGTTTCGTTGGATCCGAGCCATTTCACCCACTTCTACGATTCCATCAATATCGGCCGCGATGGAGCCATCAGAGTGGTCGGAACTGATGGGATCGTCCGCGCGGTGGGAAGCGCGAAGGGTGTCGAGACCAAGTACCTTGGAGCCAGTCTGGGCAACAGCACATTGCTCGAGCGGGCTGGAACGGAGCCCTCGGGATGGTATTTTTCAGCTAGCACGAGAAATGACGGCATCAGGCGCTTGATATTCTATAGAGTTGTGGATCAGCTTCCTCTTATCGTGACGGTTGGACTCGGCGAAAAGGAGACGTTCGAAGGCGTGACTGCCAAAGAAAGTGCCTACCGTTTGGCTGCGGTGATCATAACGCTCTTGGTCCTTATCGTCATGGCGCTGAGCAGCCGCGATCGAATGCGAACTCGAGCGAACGAGTGAGCAATTGCAGCTGCAAGCCCGGCAAGACGCTTTGACCGAGCTCCCGAACCGGCTTTTGTTTTTGGAGCGGCTCGAGCAAGCCGCCACGCGAGCCGGCAGTCCCGAGGATCGTTTTACTGTCCTCATGCTTGATCTCGACCAATTCAAGACGATCAACGATACGCTTGGTCACGGATCCGGAGACGAGCTGCTCCGAACGGTCGCGCAGCGGCTTCGCTCTTGCACACAGCCGATGGATACCGTAGCGAGGCTCGGCGGCGATGAATTTGCAATCTTGCACGTGTCCACAATGGATCAAAGGACGAGCGCCGTTGCGCTGGCATCTGAAGTCATCAACACCCTATCGCGACCCTACAATCTTGATGGTCAAGAGGTGATCATCGGCACAAGCATCGGAATCGCGGTCGCGCCCGAACACGGAACTACCAGCGAGGGCCTGTTGGCAAGAGCGGACCTTGCTCTCTACCAATCAAAACTGGCGGCCCGCAATGATTTTTGTTTTTTTGAGACCAGCATGGAATCGAAGGCCCGACAACGTCGCGCAATCGAGAGCGACCTTCGACACGCCTTACGACGGAATGAATTCGAGTTGCATTACCAGCCGGTGGTCAGTATCGCGACGCGGGCATGTTCGGGCATGGAGGCGCTGCTCCGGTGGAAGCGTCCCTCTGGAGAAATCGTGCCCCTGAGCGAATTCATTCCAATTGCGGAGGACGTTGGACTCATCTCGTCCATCGGCGAATGGGTGCTTCGGACGGCTTGCAGCGATGCTGTCGCTTGGCCGCCCGGCATTACCCTGGCGGTCAATCTTTCTCCGATCCAGTTTGGCAAAGGCGACCTGATAGATGTCGTGCTTGGGGCGCTGAGGGATTCCGGGCTGGCGCCGCACCGGCTGGAGCTTGAAATTACGGAGTCCGTTTTGCTGGAAGGCAGCGAAAACAATATCAGAACTCTGACGAGCCTCAAGGCGCTTGGTGTCAATATCGTTCTGGACGACTTCGGGACCGGATACTCGTCTCTTACCTACCTTTCAATGTTCGCTTTCAGCAAAGTCAAGATTGATCAGTCATTCGTATCCGAGATGAGCGAACGACCAGACTGCGCCGCAATCGTTTGCTCGATTATCAATCTCGGCCGAAACCTCAATATGACGACGGTGGCCGAGGGCGTCGAAACAGAGCTCCAGTTGACGATGTTGCTGGCAGCCGGTTGCTCGCACGCGCAAGGCTACCTGTTTAGCCGACCCGTTCCGGTTACTGAGCTTCGCTTCACCCACGAGCTCGATGTCGCTTCGTGAGTGACCTCCAAGCCAACGCCGGAGCCCGCGAGCGGCTCCGGTGAGGCCGATGCCGGCAACCGGGTCGCTTGTTTGCGGCGGCGCGATGGATGCAGGTTCAATGTCGCCTCGTGGCACGGAGAGACCCAGCGGCCGCGCCGATCAATGTTCGCACTTCGGGCTGGATCCATGCGGGTCGAGAGATTCATTCACAGACCCGGAAAGCTGCAAAGGACGGAAGAGGGCTAGGATTTGCTCTCGTCGTAATAGTGGATCTCGAACAACATGCAGCCGCCCGCCGATTTGAACGGTCCGTGACGAACCCCGGGCGGCCGGCACGCATAGGTCGGAGCCTCAAACGATTCGCCGCCCCCACCATATGCATCGTTGCCGACGATCAGGTCGCCCGAGACGAGATAGACCTCTTCCCAGTGATCATGCACAAACGGTGCGGTCGTGTAGACGCCGGGCGCGAAACGCAGGAGCCGGGACCGGCTTCCGGTCTTGCCGCTCTCGTCGAGATCGCTCGCCAAGATTTTCTGTTGGATGCCGGCCGGATATCCGGGCGGGGTCGCCCAGCCGGCCGTCATGTCGACGCGTGTGAATTCGAGATGCGGCTTATTCATGGACATCCGTCTCCGGTTTGCAATTTCGTGTCGCCTCACCCATCAATGGTCGGCCAGGTTATCCAGGAGGGCGTCGACGACACCACTAATGAGGTAATGAGGTTGTGGTCGAATAGTAGGGGGCCGACATCGTCCCGATCCCCAAATTCTGAAAGCCCGCGCGTCCGAGATCCTGGACCGTCGTCATCAATCCGGGCTTTAGAACGTGGAGAGTAGGCCTCATCCGGCCTCCCCGGTCCGTTCCGCGGCGCGTTCCTCCGGCTCGAGATCGAGCTCGCCGATGGCCGCCTTCGCGGCCAGCACCTCGTATTCGCGAAGCGAAATTGGCTGATAGATGACATTGTCGCCGGGCGCCAGAAGGGTGTTCTCTCCGGCGCCAAATTTGTCGGAACCCCGCCACATCGCAACTGGCGATCGGCCGATCAGGTTCAATCCGGACGGTGTTTCCCGGGGCATGATCAGCGACATCGCCATGGCGATCCCCAGCATACCGGCCGGGATCTTTTGGCGCGGCGAGACCAGGCGCGGCAGGACGAGCTCCGGCGGCACATCACCCATGTAGGCGAGGCCCGGCAGGAACCCCAGCATATACACGTGATAAGTAACGCCGGAATGCCGCTCGACCACCTGGGCGGGCGTCAGACCGGTGCGGGTGGCCACGTCATTGAGATCCGGCGCCATCTCGGGGTCGTAGCAGACCGGCAGGCGCCACCGCCGGCCGCCTCCCGGCACAGTCGCGAGCTCATGCACGATCCCGGCGACGTGGACCTCGAGGGCCCCTCGCGATAGTACCACAGGTTCGTAGAATACCGTCAGCGACCGGAAGGTCGGGATTGTCTCGATCAGCCCCGGGAGGTGCGATTCATCGAGCCGGCGGGCCAGCGCCAGCACGATCGCATTGAGCCCGCGATCGATACTTTCGCCGAATTCGACGACGATCGCGGTATCGCCAGCCGTCAGTATGCGGTAATCGGCCATGCCGGCTCCGGCCTCTACCTGGGCAGCTCCGGGGCATTTGCAGCAGCCCCGTTTGCAGAAACCGAGTGGGTGAAAAATCCTCGCGGCACCGACGGGCCGTTGAGAGACGTGATGAGCTCGCGCTGCTTCATAAAGCCCTCCGCCATCCCGAGACCCAAAACGATCCCGAGCTCAAGGCGACAAACTACCAGTGGTGGCGCGCTGCAGCGCGGAGACCGCTGATTTGCCAATCGCCTTTCACATCGACGCATCCACTGCGGAGCGCGCGGACGTTGGCATCAGTGGGATGGAGGGCGGCTATGTTGGGAGGCGCCGCTGCGTGCCCTGATATTGCCTGGTGCTCCCGGACGAAGGACGCCAGCCGGGCGACGCCTTCGTCGATATCCTCCAACGGAACCGCACTGAAAGAAAGGCGGATCGCGCGGTAGCGCGCCGTCGAGAACGCGAAGAGCGACATAGGAGCGATGATCACACCTGCCGTGGCGGCGCACTCCTCGACCAGCGACATGGTGAACTCGAACGGCAGGTGGACCGTCACGAAGAACCCGCCTTCCGGTCTGTTCCAACGCACTCCCGGCGGCGCATGCGGGTCCTCCGAAAAGTGGCGCTCCATTGCCACGAGGAGCGCATCGCGCTTTTCGCGGTAATGCGCCGAGAGCATCACAGCATGTGATCTCAGACTGTGATCATTCTCGATGAGCACGGAGGCGAGTGTGGCCTGCATCAACGGTGAAGTATTTATGGTCGTCAGGCTCTTGGCTTTAGACACGACCTGTGACAGGGGCACGGCCTTGCCGGCCAAGGATACCTCGACATCGCCGCCGAGAAAGCCGAGGCGCAGGCCGGGAAAGATCGTCTTCGAGTAGGATCCGAGCAGCACAACCTGCTTCGGATCGATAGCCTTGAGAAGCGGAAGTGGCTCGCTTTCGAAGCGCAGCATGCGGTAGGGCGTGTCCTCGAACAGCAACAGGTCATTGCGACGCGCCAAGACGCAGAGGCGCTGTCGGGTCGCCAGCGAGGTGGTGTAACCGCTGGGATTGTCGAAATCCGGAATGGTGTAGAGGGCGCGCGGGACCTTGCCCTGCTGGCGCAGATGCTGCATCACGACGGCGAGCTCTTCGAGATCCGGCCCTTCCGACCGGAGCCCGATCGGGACCACCTCGATGCCCAGCAGCCGAGCGGCTGCCGTGATGCCCAGATAGACCGGCTCGGTTGCCAACAGCACGTCTCGCGGAGGCGTGAACAGTGTCAGCAAGAGGAGCAGCATCGCCTCCTGGCACCCGTTGGTTATGACCAACTGGTTCGGGTCAAGATCCAGCCCTTCGTCTTGCAGGAGCTGGCGCGCGACGTGATGATGTACGATGCCGTTGGTCCGTCCGTACTGGGCGATTTCATTGAGCGCCTCTTCGGAGCAGATATCCGGTCGGCCGAGAATCGCTGGTGCATGCTTGCGCAACAGGTCCAAGCTCTTCTCCACGCCGAACAGCTCCGGCGAAGGTCGTCCGGGGGCGAAGGAGATGGCCTTTGGATAGCGGCCCACAACCTCGTTGAGAAAGGTCATCGAGTTGAGGGTCGGCTCACTCATACGCTCAGAAATCTGTAGCATTCGTCTGACCTTCGTTCCTGCGATGCAAGCGTGCGAGAAGGTTCAATAGTCGTGCCTCGTCAAAACGCGAGCTCGGCAACAGCCGGACGCTGCAGCTCTTTGCCGAATCGCGCTGTCGCTTCCGAAGAAAAAACCGCTGGTGTGGCGCAAGGTCACGCTGCGCCATTTCAGGCGCAGAAGTCGCTGCCCAAGGGGCAAGGATGCAAGGGGAAATGACGATCCAAAGGCTGTAAGAGCGTGCAAAGTGCCCCCCCTCGTCGCGGAGGCATCATCTCGAAAATGGCCGAAATGTACTTGCACGGCCGGCCAACCTCCCCAAAACATCATAACCTCGATGGAGCGCACGTCATGCCAAAGATGAAGAAATAGTTAACGCTAAGTCCCACGCAAGTGGGGGCCCGCAGCCGCACGATATCGCCCGTATCGATCGTTCGAAATTTCTGCCCGTCGGCTCACCTGCGGTCAGTGTTTTCGCTTCCGCGGCCACTATCGCGGCGCGCGCAACCAGCGCCCACTCCCGTCGTTACAGCCGATCGCAATTGATCGGCGGCTTCGGCAGTCACTGCGTCAAGCTCGTCCGTCACTGCGCCCGGACTGGAGGCGGAAGAAGCGGTATCGCCTCCCCGGTCGGCGCTGTTGAGTTTGTCTGGGCAGACTTTGGTGGCGCCCCTGGCAGCACCACGACGCGGGTTCCGACCTGGACCCGGCCGTAAAGGTCGGTGATGTCCTCATTGGTGAGTCGGATGCATCCAGATGACACGAACGTCCCGATGGTCGAGGGCTGGTTTGTGCCGTGGATGCGGTAAAGCGTCTGGCCGAGATAGAGCGCACGTGCGCCAAGCGGGTTGCTTTCGCCGCCCGCCATGAAGCGCGGCAGATAGGGCTGTCGCTCGATCATTTCCGAAGGAGGATTCCAATCGGGCCATTCCGCCATCCGCGAAATGCGCTCGGTTCCTGTCCAAGTGAAGCCCTCGCGGCCGACACCGATGCCGTAGCGCATCGCTTTTCCGTTGCCGAGCATGAGATAGAGGTACGTGTGGGGTGTATCGATGATGATCGTGCCGGCCGGCTCCTTGGCGGTGTAATCGACTATCGTTCGACGAAACTGCGGTGGTAACGCCTTGACCGGGCCTGTCTCCGGCTGATCCTCGACCGGAAGGGCGGAAATCACGCCCTGCTGCTTGGGCCCGATTGTCGCCAGATGACGTCCGTCTTCCTGAGGAGCAATAGCCCCAGGCCCCCCGAGCGGCGGATAACCATTCGGAAACGCCGAATCCGCCGACGGTGGGCTTGACGGCTGAGCCCGCGCCTCCAATTGAGGCCGTCTTGCCTGTCCAAAACCCGGATTGCCTGCTTGGCACTCCGCCACCAGCTGTGGACTGACTTTCGGCAATGGCCTGCGCGCCGACGGCGGTTGGGCACTTGCCTGCATGATGGGAATGATGCAGTGGACCTGCAAGCCAATACCGTCCCGAGCGGCGCCTTGCGCGAAGCCGGCACTTTCACAGGCAAGCCTAATCTGCCTGCAGGGTTGCTGATTCTGCGCCTCTGCGGCGGTCACCGTTGCCGCCATTCCAAAAGCGAGCAGACCGAGTAAGCCAATTGGTCCTCGTACCCGGCGCATAGCCTTCCCTCCCTATTGGATGGAAATCTGTCGGTGAATCGCGTTGATATTGTGATGTCGGCCCGTCGGGATTTTGCAATCCTTGCACGGTGGCGACATTGCCGCACCGGCTCTATCAGCCGATCGCGGGAGCGATTGGATAGTCGCAAAACATTCGTAGCATTTGCACGTTCGATGTTCCGCATGACTTTACGTGATCGTCATCACACAATAATCGATCGCGAGATGGTTGCTGGCGCGCGAGCCCTGACCCGGCCCCAACCTAACACCACACCCCGGGGTTCCCATAATAATCGGCACCCCCTTACCTTCATGCCGTTCGCTATGACGACCGCCGGCATTGCCGCGGGCTGACATCAGCCCTGGCGCTCGGCTCGCTCACGTTGCGCAATTGCGCCGTCGGCGGATATTTAGGCCACGGGTTTTTCCACGGGTCCGACTGGTATGTCGAGGCTTATTGGATCGGCCGCCCTCCGCAGCGATTGGGGCGCTTTCGCCAACTATTCCAAAGCCAGCGATTGGATTACGTTCGAGTGGGTTGCTCACTTTGTGCTTCGCGAACGCGAGTGACGCCCGGAGGAATTTAGCCAAACCGCAATCCTTCGATCGTACAAAGCGGCGCCAACCCGCTTGGTCCCGCAAAGCCGCTTTCGGCGAAAACGGGGTGATGGAGCCGGGGACGATCGAGCTGCCGACCTCGTCATTGCGAGGCAAGCCGGCGACCACAAGCGCATGTTAGAGATCAGCGCGTATCCTCAACGTGCGAGAAATCGTGCAAATTGCCAAAAACTCGCCCGGCGGCAATCTGTCGAAATGCCCAAAAGATTTTGATTTATCTGGATTTATTGCTGGTGCCGCAAGAGGGATTTCGAACCCCCGACCCCGTCATTACGAATGACGTGCTCTACCAGCTGAGCTATTGCGGCGGATTTCGCGGCTTCTGATATCGGCTGCGGCGCGGCTTGGCAAGAACGGGGGGAGGGGTGGCGCCGGAGAGGTCATGCCGGCAGCCGCAATCGCCGGCCTGTCGTGCCCCGCGAATGCCGGGTATCCAGCAATCGCAAGCGCCGATTTCATATTGAAAAATCGGTGGTTACCGGGTCGTCCGCCGTCACACGATGGCCCTCACCTGAACAGTGCCCACAGCCGGTCCCACCCGTTGGGCTGGGGTGGGGGCGGGTCGGGCAAGGGCTCGGTTTGGGCCTCGCCGTCGGGGCCCGGGTCGTCGGGGGCGTGGAGGAGCGGGATCACCTTTTCGAAATTCGCCGCGGGTGCGACCCGGGTGACGACGATGCGGGCGCCGGCGGCCGGTGCGGCCGAAACGTCGGAGTGCGGCAGCTCCGGCGCCGTGGAGGCGGAGGGCGACAGCGGTTGAGCCGCCGGGCGGGCCACCGTGATTTCGGGCGCGAGCGGGGCGGCGGGTGTGGGTTGCCCCGCCGGGGCAATCGGGGCCGCAAGCGCGGCTGGCTCCTCGCCGGCCTCGATCACATCGCCGGGCGCGCCACCGCCGAGCTGCGGCAGCGGCTCCATCCAGATGAAAGCGTCGAGCCGGCCGGTGACCGGCGAGACCGGCATCCAGCGGTCCGACACCAGCCCGTCGGCGGTCCAGGCCGGGTCGCGGCGCGCCCGCACGGCCCGCATCATCCATTCGCGGGCGCGGCCTTCGTCGCCGTGCTCCAGCTCCTCCAGCTTTGCCAACAGCACGGCGGCGCGTTGCGTCGGGGCCGCGGCGAGCGGCGCCAGCGCCGCGCGGACGGTGGCAAACTCGCGGGCGTCGAGCGCGGCCTGGGCGACCGCCAGGGCGGCCTCCGGGTGGCCGGGAGACTTTTGCGCCAGCGCCTGCACCCGGGTAAGCCGGTCGCGGGCGGAATCGCCCGGCCGCAGATGCGCGTAGGTGTCGGCGAGATCGGGATGCGGATTGGCGATCCAGGCCGCCTCGATGATCCGGAAGGCCTGGCGCAATTCGCCGGCCTCGCCGAGCAGCCGGCCGGCGAGCGCGGCGGCCGGCACCAATGTGGGGGCGAGCCGGACGGCGGAGAGCGCGAGCGTGCGCGCCTCGGCGCGATCGGCCGGCTCGGCCGCCAGCGCCCGCGCGGTGAGCAGCACGGCGCGTTGGCGCCCATAGGCGGCCTTGTCGATGAGCCCGCCTTTCTGGTTGCGCTCCAGCCGGTCGAGCGCGCCGGTCCAGTCGCCTTCGGCGCAGCGGAAGTCGAGCACCGCCTGGCCGGCCCAGGCGGGAGCCGCAGCATCGCGCGCCGCTTCCTCGGCGATGAGCCGCGCACCCGCCGGATCGTTGCGCCGCTGCGCCTCGATGTACAAGCCGTGCAGGCCGAACAGCCGGGTGTCGTCGCGCAGCGCCATGGTCTTGAAGGTGCCCTCGGCGGTCGCCCGGTCGCCGGCGAGCTGCGCCGATTGGGCACTGAGCAGAAGCGTGAGCGGCTCGCCGGGCGCGATCCGCAAGGCCTCTTCGGCGAATTTACGCGCCGCCCGCGCGTCGCCTGACCCGACCGCGATGAGGCCCTGCGACAGTGCCAGATAGCCGCGGCGGGCGCGGCGTACGCGCATGCGCTCCCGCAGCGCCACCGGCGAGCGCGCCAGCGCGCGCAGGATCGACCAGGCCACGACCGCGAGCGCCGCCACCGCGCCGACCGTGATCGCCAGGATCGCCACCGAGGTCTCGACCCGGTAGCCCTGCCAGGTGATCGCAACCTCGCCGGGCCGGTCGGCGAGCCAGACGGCCCCGACCGCCAAGAGCCCGATGACGAAGAGAAAGACGACGAGACGGATCATGCGAAGGGCCGGCTCAAGGGGACGGCCGCGCCAGCGCCGCCAAGGCGTCAGCCGCGAAGCCGCGGCTGGCGGCGAGCGCGGCGGCACGTGCCTGCGCCCTGGCGATCCACGGCTGCGCGGGCGCACGTACGTTGGCCGGCAGATTGCCGAACTCGGCGAGCGCGCCCGGCAGATCGCCGTGCACCGCCTTGACCTGGATGCGCGCGATCACCGCGGCGGGATCGTCGCCCGGAACCTCCTCGATCGGCCGGATGCGCACCATCCGCTCCGCGTTGGCCTGCAGCTTCTCCAGAAAGCCCCCCTCGGCGGCGCCGGCGCCCGCCGCCCGCAGCAGCGCAGGCTCCAAGGTGGTGAGCTCGCGCACCAGCGCGTTCTGGTTCGGCACGCCGGTCGCGGCGAAACTTTCGAGCGGCGCAAGCGCAGCCGGATCGGCAGCCTGGGACTGCGCCGCCTTGAGCTCGCCGGTAAACGGTCGTCCGCGCTCGACTGCCGCCGTGAGCACAGCCGCGGTGACGGCGGCGCGCACCGCGCGATCGTCCTGGCTCTCGGCGGTGCGCTTGGCGATCTCGTCGGCGAGCGCAGTCTGCGTGCTCTTGGCGCCGCCTTCGAGTGCATCCAGGCGCTCCGTCAAAGTCGCGACCGCAGCCGCATTGGCGGTGGCGGCCGCGGCCTGGCTGGAGGCCTCGCCGGTCGGCGCCCCGGGCGGGTCCTGTTGCGCCAGCCGCTGGTTGATGTCACCCAGCGCCGCCGCATTGGCGGCCGCCGCGCTGTCACTGCGCTGGCGTAGCGCAGTCAGCGTCTCGCCGAGCGATTTGAGCTGTGCTTCGAGAGCGGCGACACGGCTGCCCAGCGCCGGGTCAATCGCCGGGGCGGCGGACGCCGGCAGCTTCGCGACCGCGGCTTCCAGCTTTTGCAGCCGGCTCGTGAGATCGCCAGCGGCGGAATTTGCCGCCTGCGCCGGCACCCGGCCGGTCAAGTCGGCGACCTGGCGCTCCAGTTGCGCAATCCGGGCCTGCGTCGCTTCCACCTCGCCGCCGCTTCCGGACATCGCCACCCAGGCGATCCCGAAGGTCAGCAGGACGACCGCCAGGACGGCGCCGATGAGCGGCCAGCTCGCGGCCGCCGCCAGGGCGGAGGCCCGCCGCCCATCCGCTTTGGGCGGCATTGCCGCGGCCGCTTCCGGCTCGGGCGAAGGGGGTGCCGAGGCCGCCGGCTCGGGACCGCCCGCAATCGGCTCGCTGGAAAACTCGGTGGTCTTGAGATCGATGGTCGGCGCGGGGCGCCGCCGTTCGGGCTGCCCAGGGGCTCCCGGGGGAGGCGGCGTATCGTCGGCCATGGGGTTTCCTCGCACGATTCGTTGGGTCGGACGCCATTTTAGCAAATAGGAAGGCGCGAGCGCGGCGGCAATCGAAAGAATTCGAACGGGCTGACGGCTTGACCCGTACCACCATTGTCATGGCCGGGCTCGTCCTGGCTCGTCCCGGCCATCTCGATCAAGGTGGCGACGACGTACCAACCTGAGCGAGATGCGCGGGACAAGCCCGCGCATCACGACTTGGTTAGCCTTCCGCACCAATCAGCTCAATCAATGCGACCTCCTCGGGGCGCGCGGCGATGCGGACACGCTCGGCGCCGGCCGCCAGCAACGGTTCCGCGACTTGTTGCGATACGCAGAAGTGCGTGATGGCCAGCGCCTGATCGAGCATCGCGGCGTGGCGGGCGCAATCCAGATAGGCCTGCGCGCTGCGGCGCGAGAAGTGCAGCACGCCGTCCAGCGTGCCGGCAGCGAACGCAGCCGCCAGCGCTGGCGAAAATTTCTCCAGCTTGACGGCGCGGTAGACACCCACGGTGGAAACCATCCGGCCGTCGGCCGCCAGATCAGCGCCGAGATCGCCACTGCGATCCTCGCCGGCGAGATAAAGCAGGGGGTCACGGCCAGCAGGCGTTGCGCGCAGATGCTGCGCCAGCTCCTGCACATTGCTGCCGGCCGCGGTCACCGTCGCAAAGCCAGCCGCGCGGGCCGCGGCGGCGGTGCGGCGGCCGACCGCGAACACCGGAAGCGCAAGCAGCGCGGCACGGCGCGGATGCTGCTCCAGGGCGCGCAACGCATTGGCGCTGGTGAGCACCAGCGCCGACCACGGGCCCGGGCCGAGCTGCGCGGCCGGCACGGGCTCGATGCGCAACAACGCCGCGCACTCGACCTGGTGCCCGGCCGCACGCAGCGCGGCTGCGGTGCGTTCCGCATCGGGCTGCGGCCTGGTGACCAGCAGCCGCATGGTTCACGTCTCGGTCAGAAAATCGGCGCCGCCGCGGCGCTTGAGCTCGGCGCCGGCATCGTGGCCGAGCGCCACCGCGTCGGCGGGCAGGCCTTCGCGCGCGCATTCGAACGATTCGCTGCCGTCGGGCTTGGCGATCAGGCCGCGCAAGCGCAGCCGCCCACCTTCGATCACCGCATGGCCCGCGATCGGGGTGCGGCAGGAGCCGTCGAGCACCGCCAGGAAAGCCCGCTCGGCCGCGAGCGCGATCGCGGTCTCCGGGTGATTGATGGCTTCGAGCAAAGTGCGGGTCGCGGTGTCGTCTGCGCGCGTCTCGATCGCCACGATGCCCTGCCCGGCGGCGGGCAGAAACTCGTCGACCGAGAAGATGCTGCTGAGCGCGTGGGTCAAGCCCAGACGCTTGAGGCCGGCGAGCGCCAGGAGGGTCGCATCCACCACACCTTCGTCGAGCTTGCGCAGGCGGGTATCCACGTTGCCGCGGATCGGCACTACCGTCAGATCCGGCCGCAGCCGCTTCACGATCGCCTGCCGCCGCAGCGACGCGGTCCCCACCACGGCGCCGGCGCGCAATTCCTGCAGCGTCTTGGCGACACGGCTGATGAAGACATCGCGGGGATCCTCGCGCGGCAGCACCGCCGTGATGGTCAATCCCTCCGGCAGCACGGTCGGCATGTCCTTGGCGGAATGCACCGCAAGATCGATGGTGCACTCGATCAGCGCCTCCTCGATCTCCTTGGTGAACAGGCCCTTGCCGCCCGCCTGCGCCAGCGTGCGATCCTGGATCTTGTCGCCGGTGGTGCGGATGACCGTGAGCGGAATGCGCGCCTCATCCACCCCATGGGCGACGGCGAGCCGCGCCCGCACCATCCCGGCCTGGGCGAGCGCCAGCGGGCTGCCGCGGGTGCCGAGCCGCAGCAGGGCGGCGGTGGATTGGGCCGAGGATTGCACCATGTGACCTCACAAGATAATCGGTCGTTCTGACTTATTCTATCGGATAAACTCTTGTCATGGCCGGACTTGTTCCGGCCATCTCGATAAGGTGGGCGCAGTGCCTTAACTATCGAGATCGCCGGGACACAAGGGTGTTCACGCCCCTCCTCGCGGGCTATGCCCGGCGATGACAAGCGTTTGGAAGGATCGCCCGATGGTGGTGCTCGGCATCGAGACGACCTGCGACGAGACCGCCGCCGCGGTGGTGGAGCGGCCTGAGACCGGGCCCGGCAAGATTCTGTCCAATATCGTGCTGTCGCAGATCGCCGAGCATGCCGCCTTCGGTGGGGTGGTGCCGGAGATCGCGGCCCGCGCCCATGTGGAGGCGCTCGACCTGATCATCGCCCGGGCGATGGGCGAGGCCAAGCGCAGCTTCGCGCAGCTCGACGGCATCGCGGCCGCAGCCGGGCCCGGCCTGATTGGCGGCTTGATCGTGGGGCTCACCACCGCCAAGGCGATGGCGCTGGTGCTGGAGCGGCCGCTGATCGCGGTCAATCATTTGGAAGCCCACGCCCTGACCGCCCGGCTCACCAACGGCACGCTGTTTCCGTATTGCCTGTTTCTCGCCTCCGGCGGCCACACCCAGATCGTGGCGGTGCGCGGGGTCGGCGACTATGTGCGGCTGGGCACCACCGTGGACGACGCCATCGGGGAAGCCTTCGACAAGACCGCCAAGCTGCTCGGGCTGCCTTATCCGGGCGGCCCGCAGGTGGAGAAGGAAGCGCTCGCCGGCGATCCTACCCGCTTCGCGCTGCCGCGACCGATGCTGGGCAAGCTCAACGCCGATTTCTCCCTGTCTGGATTGAAGACCGCGCTGCGGCTCGAGGCCGAGAAGATCGCGCCGGTGAGCGCGCAGGACGTGTGCGACCTATGCGCTTCGTTCCAGCAGGCGGTGGTGGACGTGGTGGCGGACCGGCTGCTGTGCGGGCTGAAGATGTTTCGCTCGCGCTTCGGCACCCCGACCACCCTGGTGGCGGCCGGCGGCGTCGCCGCCAACGAGGCCATCCGCAAGGTGCTGCAGCAGGTCGCCTTCGAGGTCGGCACCACGCTGGTGGTGCCGCCGGCCGAGCTGTGCACCGACAACGGCGCCATGATCGCCTGGGCGGGCGCCGAGCGGCTCGCGCTCGGCCTGCGCGACACCCTTGATGTCGCACCGCGGCCGCGCTGGCCGCTCGACGAGGTGCGCGGCCCCGCTTCCGAGATCGAGGTGCCGGCCGCGAATGGCGCGCAATCCGGCGCGACCGAGCAGGCTCCGGCGCCGAGCGCGGCCGGACCGGGCTGACGGGATCGGCTGCCGATGGGGTTCGAGCGTATCGCGATCGTGGGAACAGGCGCTTGGGGCACCGCGCTCGCCAATGCGCTGGCGCGCGCCGGACGCCGGGTGACGCTGTTGAGTCGCGATCAGGCGAGCGCACAAGCAATCGGCGCCGCGCGGGCGAGCCCGCGGCTGCCGGGCAGCCGGATCGACGACCCGGTCGCGGTGGCGACGGCAAGCGCGGAAATCTTGTCGCAGCAGGATGCGATCCTGCTGGCCATGCCGAGCCAACAGCTGCGGGAAGCCGCCAGCCGGACCGCGCCGTCGCTCGCGCCCGGCACCGCGGTGATCGCCTGCGCCAAGGGCATCGAGCGCGGCACCCACAAATTCATGACCGAGGTGATCGCGCAGTGCGCGCCGGCAGCGCGGCCCGCGATCCTGTCGGGCCCGAGCTTCGCGCAGGAGGTGGCGCGCGGGCTGCCGGCCGCCGTGACCCTGGCGGCGCGCGATGAAAGTCTCGCGGCCGCGCTCGCGCAGGCGCTCGGCTCGGCCACCTTCCGGCCCTACCATTCGACCGATGTGCGCGGCGTGGAGATCGGCGGCGCCGCCAAGAACGTGCTCGCCATCGCGGCCGGGATCGTGGCCGGCCGCGGGCTCGGCGCCAGCGCAGCCGCCGCCCTCACCACCCGCGGCTTCGCGGAGCTGTTCCGCTTTGGCCGCGCACTCGGGGCACGGCCGGAGACCTTGACGGGCCTCTCGGGTCTCGGTGATCTCATCCTGACCTGCTCCAGCACGCAGTCGCGCAATTTCTCGCTCGGCATCGCGCTCGGGCAGGGCCGCACGCCCGCCCAGGCGAGCGCAACCGCGGGCCTCGCGGAAGGCGCGTTCACGGCGGCGGCGCTGGTCGAGATGGCGGTCGAGGCCGGCATCGAGATGCCGATCGCGACCGCGGTTGCCGCCATCGTGGACGGCACGCTGCGGGTGGACGAGGCGATCGAGAATTTGCTGACGCGTCCGTTTCGAAGAGAAGGATGAAACCGATGGACTATTGGCTCCTGAAAACCGAGCCCGACACGTTCTCTTGGGATCACCAGCTTGAGCGCGGCGCCAAGGGCGAGCCCTGGACCGGGGTGCGCAACTTCACCGCGCGGCGCCACATGAAGGAGATGAAGAAGGGCGATCGCGCCTTCTTCTATCACACCGGCGAGGAGAAGCAGGTGGTCGGCATCGTCGAGGTGATCCGGGAATCCTATCCGGACCCGACCGACCAGGAGGGCAAGTTCCTGGCCGTCGACGTCAAGGCGCTCGAGCCGCTGCCGAAGCCGGTGACGCTCGCCGCCATCAAGGCGGAGCCGCGCCTCAAGGAGATGGCACTGGTGAAGTACTCGCGCCTGTCGGTGCAGCCGGTGACGGCGGCGGAGTGGAAAATCGTCTGCCAAATGAGCGGGAAGAAAAGCTAGAATAGAAATCTCACCGGGCCTGCATCTGAGAGTCAGGGACGCTCGGCGTTTTCGGGATGACCCCGCTGGTGGTGGGCACCACCTTCGTGCTGCGCGACCTGCGGCTGATCTGGATCGACGGCGGCCATTGGCTGATCGTGCTCGTGCTGATGGGCGCGGTCATCGGCCTCATGGGCGTGTGACGCCGCCGGAGATGGCGTCCGGGACGGAACCAACCGGGAGGAGCTCGCATGCGCACTCGCGCCGTACAGTTCACGTTGCTCGCCGCGCTCGCGGCCTTCGCCGGCATGGCGAGCCTGCCGGCCCGCACCGCCGCGCAGGACAACGCCAATCCGGCGGATGCGGCGCCGGCGCCGTTCGCGCCGAACATGGGCGACCTGATGAGCATGCTGATCCAACCGCGCCACGCCAAGCTGGCGCTCGCCGGCAAGGCGGAGAACTGGGTGCTGGCCGGCTATGTGCTCAAGGAGCTGCAGCAGGGCTTCGGAACCATCGCCAAGACGATTCCGCGCTGGAAGGCGCTGCCGGTCTCCGAGCTGATCGACGCCGCCTTGAAGCAGCCGTTCGCCAGCATCGACCTCGCCATCAAGGCCGGCGACATTCGCGAGTTCGCCGCGTCATTCGACCGCATCACCGCCGGCTGCAACGCCTGCCACAGCACCGCCGACCAGAGTTTCGTGGTCATCAAGACCCCGGACGCCTCGGTGTTCCCCAACCAGGAATTCGAGCCGGGACGGCGGTAGAGCAAGTCTATCGCGGCCTTCGTACTTTTCCCGGACGCGGTGCAGCGCGGAGCGATGCTCCGCTGATCCGGGATCGTTCCGGGCTCCGAGTGTGGAACGATCCCGGGTCTGCAGCGCACCACCAAGAGGTGCTGCGCTGCGCCCGGGAAAAGTGCCGAGGCTTCGGGCCGCTCTCAGCGTGGCTACGGCGCTAAATCATCAGTGAGATCGCGCCAATCCGGATTGGTTTTCTCCACCAACGCCATCTTCCATTCGCGGCGCCAGCGCTTGATCGCTCGCTCGCGGGCCCGCGCCTCGATGATGGAAGTGTATTCCTCGTAATAGACCAGGAGAGAAACCCCATAGGTCTTGGTGAAGCCCGGCGCCAGCTTGGCCTTGTGGACGGTAATCCGCCCAACCAAGTCTCCGGTGACGCCGACATACAGCACGCCGCGCGGACAATTCGCCAGGATGTAAACGAAGAACAGCTTGTCCATGGAAGTGTTCTCCTGAAGCCACCAGGATATCACGTCGGATCGGATCAAAGCCGGGTCTTCATGCTTTTCCCGGACGCGGTGCAGCGCGGAGCGATGCTCCGCTGATCCGGGATCGTTCCAAGCTCCGAGTATGGAACGATCCCGGGTCTGCAGCGCACCACCAAGAGGTGATGCGCTGCGCCCGGGAAAGGGGCCGCGGCCAAGCGTGGCCCCGCTCACTCCACCTTCAGGCCGATGTCCTTGATCACCTTGCCGTACTTGTCGTAGTCGGCGCGGATGCGGGCCGCGAAGTCGGCCTGGGTGGTGATGTAGGCGTCGCCGGAGCCGGCGGCGGCGAGCTTGTCCATCACCTGGGGCTCCGCCAGCACCGCGTTCACCTCCTGGCGCAGGCGCGCCACGACCTCCGGGCGCGTGCCGACCGGCGCGAACAGTCCCTGCCATAGCGTGACCTCGTAGTCTGGATAGAGCTCCGAGATGGAGGGCAGATCGGGCAGCGCCGGCGAGCGGCGCCGGCCGCTGATGGCGAGCCCGCGCAGCTCGCCCGATTGAATCAGCGAGGTGACCGAGCCGCCGCCGAACATCACCGCGACGTCGCCGGACATCACTCCGAGCGCGGCCGGGCCACCGCCCTTGTAGGGCACATGGGTGAGATCGATATGGGCGGCCTGCTTGAGCATCTCCATGGCGAGGTGATGCTCGCTGCCGTTGCCGATCGAGGCGTAGAACAGCGGCGGCTTGGCGCGGCCCGCGAAGGCGACGAAATCGCGCAAGTCGCGCGGCCCGAGCTTGGGATTGGCCGCCAGCAAGAGCGCGTTCGACACCAGGCTCGCGACCGGCAGCAGATCCTTGAGCGGATCGATCGCCATCTTGGCATAGAGATGCGGGTTGATGCCGAACAGCGCGCTCGGCCCCAGCAGCAGGGTGTGGCCATCTGCTGCCGCACCGGCCGCCAATTCGCCCGCCAGGTTGCCGTTCGAGCCCGGCCGGTTCTCCACCACCACGGGCTGGCCGAGGCGCGTCGACAGCGGCGCCCCCACGGCACGCGCCACCACATCGGCGGCGCCGCCCGGCGGATACGACACCAGCAGCCTGATCGGGCGGCTCGGAAAGGTCTGGGCCCAGGCCGCCTCGGTAAATACCGGGCTCGCGCATGCGACGGCCAGCACCGACAGGGCGAACCGGATCAAGCGGGACATGGCAAAGCCCTCCTTCGGGGCGGCGGAAGTCTAGGGTGAATATGCCGCGTTGGAAACCGTAGCCGCATCCGGCGCAACGGCTTTGACGCTGGTCAAAGGACCGACGCATAATGCCGCTCATAATGATTGCGGGCGGCCCGATCGCTCGCCACGACACCCGGAACGCGGGAACTCGGAGGAAAACATGTCGGAGAAAATCTATGAGGTTCCGGCGGAGTGGAAGAAACGCGCTTTGGTGGACGAAGCCAAATATCGCGACATGTACGCCCGCTCGATCAAGGACCCGGACGGGTTCTGGAGCGAGGCAGCCAAGCGTATCCATTGGATGCGGCCGTTCAGCAAGGTCAAGAACACGAGCTTCGGGCCCGGTGACGTATCGATCAAATGGTTCGAGGACGGGGTCACCAACGTGGCCTACAACTGCATCGACCGGCACCTCGCCAAGCGCGGCGATCAGGTCGCCATCATCTGGGAAGGCGACGACCCCAAGAACCAGAAATACATCACCTATCGGGAGCTGCATGACGAAGTCTGCCGCTTCGCCAACATCCTGCGCAACCGCAATGTCGAGAAGGGCGACCGCGTCACCATCTACATGCCGATGATCCCGGAGGCGGTCTATGCGATGCTGGCCTGCGCCCGCATCGGGGCGATCCATTCGGTGGTGTTCGGCGGCTTCTCGCCGGATTCGCTCGCCGGCCGCATCGAGGACTGCCAATCGAAGGTGGTGATCACCGCCGACGAGGGCCTGCGCGGCGGCCGCAAGGTGTATCTCAAGGCCAACACCGACGCGGCCATCGCCAAGGTCGGTGGCGTCGATCATGTGATCGTGGTGCGCCACACGGCAGGCACCGTCGAGATGGAACCGATCCGGGACGTCTGGTACCACGAGGCCGCCGCGGTGGTGACGTCCGAATGCCCGTGCGCGGAGATGAACGCCGAGGATCCGTTGTTCATCCTCTACACGTCGGGCTCGACCGGCAAGCCGAAGGGGGTGCTGCACACCACCGGCGGCTATCTGGTCTACGTGGCGATGACGCATCAATACGTGTTCGACTATCAGGACGGCGACATCTACTGGTGCACCGCCGACGTCGGCTGGGTGACGGGCCACAGCTACATCGTGTACGGCCCGCTCGCCAACGGGGCCACCACCCTGATGTTCGAAGGGGTGCCGAACTATCCCTCGGTGTCGCGGTTCTGGGAGGTCGTCGACAAGCACAAGGTCAACATCTTCTACACCGCGCCGACCGCGATCCGCGCCTTGATGCAGGCCGGCGACGCCCCGGTCGGCAAGACCTCGCGGGCCTCGCTGCGGCTGCTCGGCTCGGTCGGCGAGCCGATCAATCCGGAAGCCTGGGAATGGTATCACCGCGTGGTCGGCGACGGCCGCTGCCCGATCGTGGATACCTGGTGGCAGACCGAGACCGGCGGCATTCTCATCACGCCGCTGCCCGGCGCCACGCCGCTCAAGCCCGGCTCGGCGACGCGGCCGTTCTTCGGCGTCGTGCCGCAGATCGTGAACGCCGAGGGCCAAGTGCTCGACGGCGAGGCGGCCGGCAATCTCTGCATCGCGGATTCCTGGCCGGGCCAGATGCGCACCGTGTTCGGCGATCACCAGCGTTTCATCGAGACCTATTTCAAGACCTATCCGGGCAAGTACTTCACCGGCGACGGCGCGAGGCGCGATGCCGACGGCTATTACTGGATCACCGGCCGGGTCGACGACGTCATCAATGTGGCCGGCCATCGCCTTGGCACCGCCGAGATCGAGAGCGCCCTGGTGGCGCATCCGAAAGTCTCCGAGGCCGCCGTGGTGGGCTATCCGCACGGCATCAAGGGCCAGGGCATCTACGCCTATGTGACCCTGATGACGGGCGAGCAGCCGAGCGAGGCCTTGCGCAAGGAGCTCACCGACTGGGTGCGCAAGGAGATCGGCCCGATCGCCTCGCCCGACCTGATCCAGTTCTCGCCCGGTCTGCCCAAGACCCGCTCCGGCAAGATCATGCGCCGCATCCTGCGCAAGATCGCTGAGGACGAGTCCGGCAATCTGGGCGACACCTCCACGCTCGCCGACCCGGCCGTGGTGGAGGATCTGGTGAACAACCGGCAGAACAAGCGGCCGGCGTAGGCGGGGCGGCCCCATCCGACTTGGGCGTCGCGCCGGCCCCTGGACTTTTCCCGGGCGCAGCGCAGCACCTCTTGGTGGTGCGCTGCAGACCCGGGATCGTTCCGGGCACGGA